>OY969087.1:4625000-7504895 GCA_963697525.1 uncultured delta proteobacterium | reverse complement strand
CAACCACTGCCAATCCGGCAAGCCGGCACTGAGTGCGAGCGACAGGGTTCGCGTCAGCTTGGCGGCTGGCAAACTTGAGCGCAAGTTGGGGATGTCCAGGGAAATGAAGCCGATCTTGGACATGACCGGAGATACAGTCAAGATCATGGGCTTCTATCACCGCGAAGAAGGCTCCGAGTACAAGGATTTTATCACGACCAAAGGCAGATACGCTGGCACGTGGAACGCTCGAACGGGCATCGAAGAGAGCGCCATCCAAGCAGACGACCTTCTTCTAGTTTTTGCCATAGCCAAGAAGCCCGCAATCGAGCTGGCAAAGGCAGGGGCGGACGCGGGACTGGCTGGAGCAAAGAACATCGGCGAGAGGCTTGCCCAATATCTTGCCGACCGTGCCGCAAAAAAGGCCGAGGCCAAGGTAGAACAGGAAGTCGTTGAAGATGTTGGCCCAAAAGTATATCAATCATTTGATGATGTACCAGCGGCAAAGCCCGGTACAAAGCGGATGTACCGAGGTACGAGTGATCCCAACGTAAAACAGGTTAGTCGGAATTTTCGAAGCAATCCTGATGACTTGCCACCAGGCGGCGGTGATCAAGGTTTCTTGAGTCCGGCAGAGGGCCAACTCCATAGTCAAATGCCTTTGGGACACGAAAACGGCGTTTCTACAACAATTCGATCAGAAGTTGCCGAACGCTATGGAAGTCACACGGTCGTATATGATGTCCCAACGTCTGTATTCAAGCAATTGCCCGTAGGAGAGTACTCCCAGGGTGAATATGTCTTCAAATACTTCGTCCCGGAACAGTTTCGCGTAGGAGTGGTTAACAAATGACAATCTTTCAAGAGTGGCACGACTTTCTCATTTGTCCTGAGCGTTCCGGTGTAATTTGGACGCTCGAACAGCGGCTGGACGTCGCTGGCAAACGGTATGCAAGGTGCGTGCTTTGTGAAGATGAACCCCCGATTGAGACAGATGAATGCCTGATTGTGACCAGAGAGCATCTGATGGGGAGTTTTCCCGACGACGAGTTTGAAATGATGCGAGTAGAATCGACCGGTGCGGTTACCGTGTGGTCGAATAATCATGTTTGGTGCATAAGTGGTGGGGGCGGCATCGAAAAGCTCGTCGTCGTTGATCGAAATCCGCCAGTCGAAGCCCAATAATCTGATTGGCTGCGGATCTTGCAGCCCAGGCTGTGCGCCGTAACAACCTCGGCGGTTCAATTCGTCAATCTCCTTGTCGAATTGATCTCGCCGAGGTTCCCTGCGCCAGCGCAGCCGTGCGAGGCTGCTTCTGGGCGTCGAGTCGCCAGCGCACGAGGCAGCCTCAGCCCGATGTCGGTGCGCACCATCAGAAGTGGGAGCCTTTCTTCGCCGAAGGCTGGGACTTCGACGACGTCTCCCAGGACCCGAGCGGCCCCACCGGTCAGTCGATCGAGCTGTTCTACGACGCCCGCGGCCGCCAGTACAAGACGGTGCACCCGAACGGCGCCCACGAGCTCGTCGTCTTCGGCGTGCCCGGCACCATCGATACGCCTGACTTGTCCACGCCGGAGAGCTACGAGCCCACGCCCTGGGAGCGCTATAGCTACGACGCCAACGATTACGACTACGAGCTCGATGACAACGACCAACGTGTCGGCATCGTCGGCGGGGCCCAGTCACACTGGGACACGCCGGCAAGTGCGGTGTTCGACGCGCTTGGACGCGTCGTGTCGGCGACGGTGAGAAACGACGCGACCGACTAAGACAAGTGGTACACGACCACGACGACCTACGACATCCGCGGAAACGTCCTCGAGGTTTGTGACCCGGTGCATGCCACCGCCGCGGCCACGCAGGTCTACGACCTGGCCAACCGGGTGCTCAGAAGCGAGAGCATCGACGCCGGCACCTCCACTGCCGTCTTCGACGCCGCCGGCGTGCCCATCGAGGCGCGCGACGCCAGGGGTGGCCTGGCGCTGAAAAACGTCGACGAGATGCTTCTACTACGACGGCGCGGCGTTCGACGGGCTTTCGAAGGGACAGATCGGCACCTACGGCGCCGCCGTCAGAAGCGAGAAGCTCGTCCTGACCGACGACATCCTCGCCGAAGCGTATCCCACCGGCGAGGGCGGCCCACCCGCCTACCTCGCCGCCGACTCGCCGTCGTGGCCGGCCGAGTATCCGTCCGACTTCCAAAGCCGCATCGACGCCCTGAGCGGCCGCGCCGGCTACCGCTACGACTCCGCCACCGGCTATTTCTACGCCGAATCGAGCCGCACGAAGTACGACTTCCAGGCTGGCACGGGCTCGCGAGGACTCGTCGTCGAGACCAAAAACCCCGTCGACCAGGTCACCTCGATCACCTACGGCACCTACGACCTGCTTCCCATCCAGGTGGACAGCGCCACGCTCACGAGAAAAGCGAGCTACGACTACCGCATCTTCAAGCCCGTGGAGGTCACCGACGTCAACGACAACCGCGTCCAGGTCGCCTACACGCCGCTGGGGCTGGTGGACAAGAAAGCGGTCATGGGCAAGACGACCGAGACCGTGGGTGACACGCTCACCACACCGGGCACGCGCCGGACCTACGACCTTTTGGCCTTCGCCGAGCGCGGCGAGCCGGTCTCGGTGACGACCGAGCAGCGGGTCTACCAGGTCCAGGACACCGACATTCCCTGGGTGATTCGTGGCCTCGAGTGAGACGGTGGCGGGCGAGTCGTGGCCTCGAAGATCGACCACGTCGCGATGCGTGGACGTCAATCTTATTTGTGTAAATAGGCGGGGTCCCACCCCCGTGGGCGGCGTGGGGTTACTGGACCAATGGTCGACTCGCAGGATCGAAGTGCGGACTGCGTCTGGGCCGCGTCGTCTCGGCGACGGTGCGAAATAGCGCCGATTCGCAAGACTGGTACACCACGACGACGACCTACGACATCCGCGGAAACGTCCTCACCGTCACCGACCCGGTGCACACGACGCCGGCGGCCACCCAGGTCTACGACTTGGCCAACCGGGTGCTTCGCACTGAGAGCATCGACGCCGGCATCTCGCGGGCGGTCTTCGATGCCGCGGGCACGCCCATCGAGGCCCGGGATGCGCGCGGGGGGCTGACGCTCAAGACGGTCGACACCCTGCTTCGTCCCAAGAAGAGCTGGGGCCGGGACGCGAGCGGCGAGGCGGTGCGCCTGGTCGAGCGGGTCTTCTACGGCGACGACCCCGGGGGGCCAGATCCGAAGACGAACAACCAGGTCGGCCGCCCCGTGGAGCACTGGGACGAGTCTGGGGTTGTGCTCCTGAGCGCCTATGACTTCAAGGGAAACCCCCTCACCAAGACCAAGCAGGTCATCAAGCCACAGCTCATGGTCGAGGCCTACCAGGCCGCCAGCTCGGCCAACGGCTACGTCGTCGACACCTTCCGGGTCGACTGGACGCTGGCGAGCGGTGAGTCGATCGCCAGCAAGAAAGCTGCCCTGCTCGACGACACCTACTACCGGACCGATACGAGCTATGACGCCCTCAACCGCGCCAAGCGCGTGATGTACCCCACGGATGTCGACGGCTACCGCAAGAGCCTGTTGCCGACCTACAACAAGGCAGGGGCGCTGCAGTCGGTCGCCTTCGGCGGCTGGGCGTACGTCGACCACATCGCCTACAACGCCCGGGGTCAGCGCACGCTCGCCGTATTGGCCAACGGGGTGATGACCCGCTATGCCTACGACGAGACGACCTTTCGGCTCACCCGGCTGCGAAGCGAGGGCTACACCACCCCGAGCGCCGACACCTACAGCCCCGACGGCACGACGCCGCTGCAGGACATCAAGTACAGCTACGACGCGGTCGGCAACATCGTGCAGACCGACAGCGCCGGGGCCGACGTGGGCGTCGGCGGGGCGAGCAGCTTGAGCCGCACCTTTGACTACGACGCGCTCTATCGCCTGACGCAGGCGACCGGGCGCGAATACGCCGCCGATCCGGCCCAGCCCTGGGAGTACATGCCAAACGGCGGCAACGCCAACGACCCCACCCAGACGCGCGCCTACACCGAGACCTACACCTACGACGCCGTCGGAAGCCTCACCCATCTCACGCACAACTACGGCGCCGGGCAACAGTGGGTGCGCGACTACACCGTCGAGGCGACCTCCAACCGACTGACCTCGATGACCTCGGCCGACACCACCCGCGCGTACACCTACGACGCGAGCGGAAACCTCCTCGACGAGAACACCGAGCGCCACCACGAGTGGGACTGGGCCGGGCGGATGCGCGCGTTTCGAAACCAGACGAGCGGTAGCCAGGCCACCGTCTTCGCCCACTACACCTATGACGCCGGCGGCCAGCGGGTGCAGAAGGTCGTGTGCAAGTCGAGCGGCAACCCCGTGCACTCGGTCTACCTCGACGGCGTCTTCGAGCACCACCAGGAGCTCGACACCAGCGACTACACGACGCCCCTGGCCGAGAACAACGTCATGCACGTCATGGACGACACCAAGCGGGTGGCCACCCGCCGGCTTGGCCCCGAGCTCGACGGCTCCTCGCCGCCGGCGGTCCTCTTCCACCTGGGCGACCACCTGCAGTCGAGCGCCGTGGTCGTCGATTACGGCGGCACCTTCTACAACCGCGAGGAGTACCGGCCCTACGGCGAGTCGTCGTTCGGTTCGTTTGCGAAAAAGCGCTACCGGTTTACGGGCAAGGAGCGCGATGAGGAGAGTAGCCTGTACTACCACGGCGCGCGTTACTACGCGTCGTGGACGGCGCGGTGGACGGCGACCGATCCCATGGGGATGGTCGATGGGCCGAACTTGTATGCGTATGTGAGTGGGAATCCCATTTGCCTTTCGGACCCTTCGGGTACACAGGTTCCCAAGAAGCGAAAGTTTATCTCGGGGCCGCAGAATGTTGGAGACGTTCCTCGGGTGGACACCGGCGTCAAGATACACGTCGACCACTGCCAATCCGGCAAGCCGGCACTGAGTGCGAGCGACAGGGTTCGCGTCAGCTTGGTGGCTGGCAAACTTGAGCGCAAGTTGGGGATGTCCAGGGAAATGAAGCCGATCTTGGACATGACCGGAGATACAGTCAAGATCATGGGCTTCTATCACCGCGAAGAAGGCTCCGAGTACAAGGATTTTATCACGACCAAAGGCAGATACGCTGGCACGTGGAACGCTCGAACGGGCATCGAAGAGAGCGCCATCCAAGCAGACGACCTTCTTCTAGTTTTTGCCATAGCCAAGAAGCCCGCAATCGAGCTGGCAAAGGCAGGGGCGGACGCGGGACTGGCTGGAGCAAAGAACATCGGCGAGAGGCTTGCCCAATATCTTGCCGACCGTGCCGCAAAAAAGGCCGAGGCCAAGGTAGAACAGGAAGTCGTTGAAGATGTTGGCCCAAAAGTATATCAATCATTTGATGATGTACCAGCGGCAAAGCCCGGTACAAAGCGGATTTACCGAGGTACGCCCAAACCGGACGTGCAGCAAGTAGCCAGGGCATTTCGAGACGGGTCGGAGATTCCCCCGGGAGGCGGAGCCGACGGATTCCTGGACGAAGCATATGCACACGAACATGCCTTCCACGGGAGGGCGGGGTCAGAATACGGAGTATCAACATCGACGTCCAAGAGTGCCGCCAAGATGTACGGAACTCATACTGTGGTTTATGATGTCCCAACGTCGGTGTTTAAGAAACTTCCTAAGGGCGATCCAGGATTGGAGGAACGAGTTTTTAAGTACTTTGTGCCAGACAGTTATCGTGTCGGAGTGGTTCCACACTAGCGGAGGAGGAAGCTATGACGCTGTACCAAGACTGGAAAGACTTCGCGATATGTCCTTCAGATTCAGGGGAGCTTTTCTCACAAGAAAAGCGACTCGATGTTGCGGGTCTAGACCGATATGAGAGCAACGCGGGCTTTGATGAAGGCGAGAATCGGGGTCGGCGTTATGTTGTGACGTGGGATTTCTTAAGTAAAGCACACCCTCACGATTGTTTTGAGTCCATGCGAGTTGATTCTGTCGGGAATGTGACGGTGTGGACCAAAGAACGTGTGTGGTCTGTTTATGGAATATTTGGGCGCGAGAAACTGGTCTTTCTTGATAGAAACCCCAGTGTTGATGACTAACCCTTACTTTTCACCAAGGTTGGAAATCGCAATTGAACATGCGGTTTGAGCCTGCGGTGGTCGGTTGGTCGAGAGATGCGGTCGTCAGCGAGCCGACTTTGGCTGCTGACGGCCGTTTTTCGTGGCTGCCGAGCCGCTCAAACGGCGCGCGGTGATGCGCAGGGTACACCGCGGCCTCGTTTTCGGCGCCTTTGTCCAGTTTGTCGACTTCGTGGCGGTGCTCAGTGACCGGTGATCTTGCGCAAGACAGCCTGGAATTGCTGTTGCAATGGGCATCCCGATGCCATGCGCAGCCATACCCGGCGCGCGGTGACCTAGACCTGCGCACCGATCTTGAGCAAGCGCAGCCAGCTGCCAGCCCGTCGAGGTCGGCGAAGGCCGGAAGCCTGGCCAACTCGACGGTGTACGCTTTGTGCTCGCGCGCCTGCTTTCGGGTCAGGTCGGGGTTTTTGGTGGCCTTGCGCATCGCCCGAAGCTCCTTTTTGAGGACGTAGCGGCCCGTGAACGTACCGTTGCCCATATGAGCGTCCCAGGAACTCACCCCGGGCCACCGCTCAGGGTGGCGCATCAGCAACGCCTGAACCGGGTTGTTGAGGATCACTAACATCGGTCATGGCATCGTCGTCCAGGACATGCTCGCAGCGATACCGTCCCTCACAAAAAGCCCTCGCGACCATGCAGATTGTTGAGTTCGGCGGCCAACCGGACCTGGAATTGGCACATGAACAGGCCCAGGTTGAGACCGGGCGCGCTCAACAGCAGATGGAAGTGGTTGGACATGAACACAAAGGCATAAATCTTGACGCCCTGGGCCGCCCGCGCCAGGTCTTCTACCCCCGGGACACCGACAACGAGCAAAAGCTCCTCGTCCCCACCTACAACCGCGCCGGAGCGCTAAAGTCGGTCGAACTCGCCGCGACACCTACGTCGAGCACATCGCCTACAACCCCAAGGGTCAGCGCATTCTGGCCGCGCTCGGAAACGGCGTAATGACCCGCTACGCCTACGACCAAAAGACCTTCCGGCTCACACGGCTTCGCTCGGAGAACTACACCCGAGCCGGCGATACCTTCAGCAGCGCAACCGGCGGACATCTTCCACGACGTGCGCTACACCTACGACGCCGTCGGAAACATCCTGTCGACCGTCAACGACGCGAGCACGACGCCGCCAAGCGATGAGGCGGGCCTAGACACCAACGTCTTCGGCCAGCTCGACCCGCAGGCCTGGGGAAGTTTCACCCAGTCGAGCCTCGAGCGCCTGTTCGAATACGACCCGCTGTACCGGCTGACCGGCGCCACGGGACGAGAGTGCAAGCAAAACCCGAACGTGCCCTGGCAGGACCAACCCGGCTGCACCGACTACACCCAGGCTCGCCCCTACAAGGAATCCTACACCTACGACGCCGTCGGAAGCCTCACCGAGCTTCGCCACGACTACGTCCAGGACTCGGACACCGTCTCCTCGTGGACCCGCTCCTACGGCATCGAGTCGACGTCCAACCGCCTCACCGGCATGACCGTCGGCTCCACGACCTACACCCACACCTACGACGCCGGCGGAAACCTCATTCAGGAGAACACCGAGCGCCACCACGAGTGGGACTTCGCTGGCCGGATGCGCGCCTTTCGAAACCAGGTCGCCGGCAGCCAGGCCACCGTCTTCGCCCACTACACCTACAACTCCGGCGGCCAACGCGTCCAAAAGGTCGTAAGCAAGTCCGGCGCCAACCCCGTGCACACCGTCTACATCGACGGCATTTTCGAGCACCACGTGGAGATCGACGGCAGCGGGACGCCGCCCGAAAACAACGTGCTGCACGTCATGGACGACGCCAAACGCGTCGCCACCCGCCGCCTTGGAAGCGAGCTCGACGGCAGCAACCCCCCGGCCACCCAGTACCACCTGGGCGACCACCTGCAGTCGAGCGCCGTGGTCGTCGATGGCACCGGCGCCTTCTACAACCGTGAGGAGTACCGCCCCTACGGCGAGTCGTCGTTCGGCTCGTTTGCCAAGAAGCGCTACCGGTTTACCGGCAAGGAGCGCGATGAGGAATCGAGCCTCAACTACCATGGGGCGCGCTATTACGCGCCGTGGACGGCCAGGTGGACGGCGCCCGATCCCTTGGGGATGGTCGATGGGCCGAACTTGTATGCGTATGTGCGAGGCAACCCCATTTGCCTATCTGACCCTTCGGGTACACAGGTTCCGAGGCGGAAGTATATTTCGGGGCCGCAGAGTGTCGGAGACGTTCCTCGGGTGGACACCGGTGTCAAGATACACGTCGACCACTGCCAATCCGGCAAGCCGGAGCTTAGTAGCGCCGACAAGGCCCGGATCAGTCTTGCCGTCGGCAAACTCCAGCGAAAACTGGGCATGCCCAAAGACATGATCCCCATCCTGGACATGAGCGGCGATACCGTAAAAATCATGGGCTTCTACCAGCACGAAAAGGGCTCGGAATACAACGACTTCATCACGACCAAAGGCAACTACGCCGGCACCTGGAATGCTCAAACGGGGATCACGCCGAGCGTTATTCAAGCCGATGATATGCTGGACGTTCTGTCCCTGGGGACGGATATTGTGGCGAAGAAGGGAGGCAAGCTTCTCATAGAGAAGCTGCTCAAGGATGGAGGGGACGAGGTCGCAGAAAAGGCGGAGCAGAAGCTCGGGCAGGATTCAGTCAAGACCCTCTCAAGCGACGCCGGAAAGGAAGGCGGGGAAGACTTCGTTGCAAATGGTGCTACAGTCCACCACCATGCGACGGCGACGGCTGTTGGCGATGATGCTGTAGTGAAAGCGAACTTCAAGTATAGCAAGGCGGCTACCGATAGCTTTGATGTAATTGTGCACGGCGGTCCGGTCACTGATGGTAGCTTCATGTTTTTCACGAACGATCTTCCGACCCATACCAAGCAGATCGCGGATGCGGTTTCGCGAAATCCAGCATTTTACGGGCAAGATATACGCCTTGTGACCTGCTATGGAGCGCTGGGGCCTGCTCAAAAGCTTGCAAACGAACTCGGAGTATCTGTGACCGCAGTGCACGTGAAAACGGCGCTCGACGCCGCCGGCGTTCTCTGGACTGAGATGCCAGATGTTCCCCAACTCTTTTGTCCGATCAAGTAGAAGGAGAACCAAATGCATAACCTAGTGCCATTGCCATCATTAGCCCACTTCGGTGGTTTGGAGTCGCACAAAGAAGAGCTGCTGAAGATGCGCCCGCAGTCTGCCTTGCAGCATTATGCGAATGAGGCTCTGCTCGCTGACTATCTTGAAAACGCTCATCTCATCCTCGGTGTGATGGGGGTTGAAACGTGCGTTTTCAACGCCGCACACAAGATTTCGGGTGGTGCATCACCAATGACTGATGGAGTCTGGCTTTGGAGGCTCGATGCCGCTCATTACGTGCGCAACCATCACCTTCTCCTTTCGCCGGAATTCGTGATGCACGTGGAAAGAAACAGTTTCGACGTGCCAACGGTCACCAATCGAACATTGCTTGAGCTCCAGAAGCAGATTTGGCCGCTCGACTAAACTGTGTTGTTGCATCGTTTGTTTGGACATCTGCTGCACGGTTGATGCGACCGGCAAGGAGCCGGTGCGAAGATGCGAGGCTGGTGTGTCGTCGAAGAGCTTGTCTTCGCGGCTCTCCAGAGGGGGCAAGCTCTTCGGCACCACCTACACCAAGGACCTCGGCGACGACGGGCCCCACCGTTACGCGCAGCTCTATCTGGACAAGATCGAGTACGTCGACCACGGCGACTCGGCGAACCCGGACTTTCTGGTGGACGTCGACTTCATCTGGCAGGAGCGCCTCGAGGACGACGATCCCGACAAGCCGATCGACCCGTTCTCGACCTACCGGCAGGGCTTCGAGGTGCGCACCACCCGGCGCTGCAAGCAGATCGACGTGCGCTCGAACGACGTCGCCGGACCCGACGGCATCATCCGCACCTACCACCTGGAGTACGCCGACCCGGCGACGCTCACCAACCGCCTGTCCATCTTGAAAAGCGTGGTCGTCGAGGGCCGCGACGGCGCCGCCAGCCAGGAGCTGCCGCCGCTGGAGTTCGGCTACAACGACTTCGACCCCACCGGACGCCGCTTCGAGGCCATCGACGGCGACCATCTGCCCACGGTCTCTCTGGGACACCCCACGCTGGAGACGGTCGATCTATTCGGGAACGGCCTACCGGACCTGGTCCAGATGGATGGCCAGACCATCCGCTACTGGCGCAATCGCGGCGACGGCACCTTCGATTGGCCGCGCCCCATGAAGAATAGCCCAATGGGTTTGAGCCTGGCCGAGCCGGGCGTCCAATTTATCGACGCCGACGGCAACGGCCGCGCTGACCTGCTCGTCTCCCGGCCCAACCTCGAGGGCTACTTCCCGCTGGAGTTCGACGGCCACTGGGACGAGCAGGGCTTCGTCCCCTACCAACAAGCTCCGTCGGTGAGCTTCGCCGACCCGGAGGTCAAGCTCATCGACCTGACCGGCGACGGGCTCACCGACGCGCTGCGCACGGGCACCTCGTTGGAGTGCTACTTCAACGACCGCGACCCCGACCAGGCCTGGGACAACGACAAGCCGCCTGGCCAGATCGACAAGAGCCCGCGACAAATCTCCAGGAGCCAACTGGAGGACTTCCCCGACGTGGGCTTTTCGGACCCGCGCGTGCGCACCGCCGACATGACCGGCGACGGTCTGCAGGACATCGTGCTCGTGCACTCCGGGAGCATCGACTACTGGCCAAACCTGGGCTACGGGCGCTTCGGCGCCAAGGTGCACATGGAACACGCCCCGCGCTTTCCGTGGGGCTACCGGCCCGAGCACGTCCTCCTGGGCGACGTCGACGGCGACGGTGCCGCCGACCTCATCTTCATCGACGACGGGTCGGTGACCATCTGGATGAACCAGTCCGGCAACGGCTTCTCACAGCCCATCGCCATCCAGGGCACCCCGCGCATGACCGACCAGGACGCCGTGCGCCTGATCGACCTCAAGGGCACCGGCTCGCCGGGCATCCTGTGGAGCCGCGACGCCACACAGCCCGGCCGCGCCCACATGTATTTTCTGGACCTCACCGGCGGCCAGAAGCCGTACGTGCTCACCGAGATGGACAACCACATGGGCGCCGTCACCCGGGTCGCCTACCGCCCGTCGACCGACTACTACCTCGACGACGACAAAGACCCGGACACCCGCTGGAAAACGCCACTGCCGTTTCCCGTCCAGACCGTGTGGCGCGTCGAGGTCATCGATCAGATCTCCCAGGGAAAACTCACCACCGAATACGAGTACCACCACGGCTACTGGGACGGGGAAGAACGTGAGTTTCGCGGCTTCGCCCGGGTGGTGCAGCGCGACTCGGAGACCTTCGCCGACTACACCGCCGACGGGCTGCACCCCGGCGCCTCCGTCCAGACAGTGTCCACCGAGGAGTTCTCCCCGCCCATGGAGACACGCCACTGGTTCATGTTGGGAGGTGTGTGGGACGACGCCGGCGACTGGACGGTACCCGACTTCAGCGCCGAGTTCTGGGCGCACGCCGACACCGCCAATCATCCCAACCATCTCCTCGGCGACTGGGCCTACCGCGGCGACACCGACGACCCCGGCACGCCCGGCCAGACCCTCCAGGAGAAGCTCGACGCCATCACGGACATCGACATGCGCCGCGAGGCGCTGCGCGCGCTTCGCGGCCGCAAGCTTCGAAGCGAGGCGTACGCCCTGGACGGCTCGGCGCGCCAGGACAAACCCTTCGTGGTCACCGAGGCGATCCACTCGTTTCGCGACCTGACCGGCGAGGCCATGTCGGGCGAGGAGCACGGCATCTTCTTTGCGTACTCGGTCGCCCAACGCACCACCAACTGGGACCGCGGCGACGGCCCCGCGACCACGTTTAGCTGGTCGGAGTACCACGACACCTACGGCCAGCCCCGAAAGTCGACCTCGATTGCCTGCTCGTCGAGTTGGAGGCTCTGGCGAGTGCGGCAAAGAGGAGTATCGTGAACTCGCTCGCTGACATGCCGTTGCGCCATGAAGCGAAGCGCGAGTACGCAGAGCTCACGCTCGCGCATGAACTGGGTTTGGCCTACTATCGATACGATCAACAGGCGGGCCTGCTAGTCAAGGTGGATTTGTCAACCCCGAAAGAGCGCATGAATGCCGCTGTAACGATCAAAGGCGGCGCTGACACCGATGCAAGAAGATCGAAACATGGACAGTGAAAGCGGTCAGATTCTCCGCAGTGCGGTGGGTGGATGGGGGGCCGCCGCGCTCGTCCTCGGCGCCGCGGTAATGTCGTGCAGATCAAATACTCGCAAGAGTGTCGACGACCACCGAGGTGATCGCAATCTCAGTGTCTCAACGGGACTCGTCTGTACCTATCGACCTCGTGACGGGGTGGTTGATTGCCCACGCGGGAACCTTGATGGGTTTGACAGTCAGTCATCACTGCAACGCTTGTCGTTTCACGTGGGCGCCGAAATCGAAGACCTAGAAGCCGGTCCTGGGTTGGCTTGCTATGTCAAACACGGGGGCGAAGCAAGGTGTGTTGGCGATCCAACATGGCCTGATGTTTCAAAGGCGATGAGACGCTTTCACGTCGCCGACATAGACATTGGCACGGCCTCGCTGGTCTGTTTGGCCAAAAAGGGGGGAGGCGTTTTCTGTGGATCTTCACTGAGCGGTGAGTCGATTTCCTTTGACACTCCTCACGAACTTTCTCACATCGCGGTTGGCGGTGATCATATTTGTGGCATCGAAAGAAGTACTCAACTGGTCAAGTGTTGGAATCTCAGCAGCCTAGGTCGGGAAAAGTTGGGAGTCGCGATAGAACCCGTCGGCAATGTCGGCCAGTTCGACCCTCCTTCAAATGTCCGGTTCGCCGAGATATCTGCGGGAGATGCCCATAGCTGTGGTCTCACGCTAGACCATGAGTTGATGTGTTGGGGGGCTGACGCGACGACTAGCGCTGACGGAAATCTCACCCGGGATTTCATTATCGATTTTGGCCAAACAAAGCCACCGAGGGGAAAATTTGTCTCGGTCACCAGTGGCCATTCTCATTCATGCGCACTTCAGTCGAATGGTCGGGTGAGATGCTGGGGTAGAAATGATTTTGGGCAAGCAACTCCACCGTCAAGTCGATTCGTCGCGGTCGATGCTGCTGGGCTGTCGACCTGTGGAATCACTTTGAAAGGTAAACTGGTTTGCTGGGGGAAAGCCAAAGAGTAGCTTGGTCGAAGACGGCTCAGTTGCCAAGACTATCCAGGGCCACGCCATCACCTACTACGACGGCGCAGCCTTCGACGGGCTTTCGAAGGGACAGCTCGGCACGTATGGCGCCGCCGTCAGAAGCGAAAAGCTCTTCCTGACCGACGACACCCTCGTCGAGGCTTATCCCACCGGCGAGGACGGCCCGCCCGCCTAGCTCGCCGCCGACTCGCCGCCGTGGCCGGTGGAAGTGACCGACGTCAACGACAGCCGCGTCCAGCTCGCCTACACGCCGCTGGGGCTGGTGGACAAGCAGGCGGTCATGGGCAAGACGACCGAGACGGTGGGCGACACGCTCACCACACCGGGCACACGCCGGACCTACGACCTGCTGGCCTTCGCCGAGCGCGGCGAGCCGGTCTCGGTGACGACCGAGCAGCGGGTCTACCACGTCCAGGACACCGACATTCCCAGCGGGGCCGACGCGAACGAGACGATCCAGTCGGTGGAGTACTCCGACGGCTTTGGGCGCCTCATCCAGACCCGGGCGCAGGCCGAGGACCTCGACTTCGGCACGGCCGGCCTGACCCGGAGTTCGGTGGGCGATGCGACCGGCACGAGCGCGGCCGGCCAGCGGGTGCGCCCCAGGCTCCATGGGCAACGAGACTCATGAATCGACCATCGTCCAGGGTTTGGAACCTCGACCACCGGCGTGGGAGCCGGCCTATTAACACATCTAAGATTAAAGGCGATTAAAGGCATCGGGCGAGGCGGTGGCGGGCGAATCGTGGCCTCGAGTTAGGCAGTGGTGGGTGATTCGTGGCCTCGAGTGAGGGGGGCGGGCGGATCGTGGCCTCGAAGATCGACCACTTGGCGATCTGCGGCCGTTAATCTTAATTGTGTAAATAGGCGGGGTCCCACCCCCGTGGGCGACGTGGGGTTTCTGCACCAGTGGTCGCCTCGCAGGATCGAAGTGGCGAGTATTTGGTGGGCCGCGCTATCGGCGAGCGCTCTCGAGGCATTGGGTGACGCGGGCGCCTCGACAGGCCTTGATGAGGTCGACCGCCGAGCTGCCCAGGCCGCGGGCGGTGTCCAGGCAGGCGTGTCGGTGGCTGTAGCTGGCGGTGGCGTGGCCGCAGGCGTCGACGACCGGCGCGGGCGGGGTGGTAAAGGTGGCCGCGCTGCTCATGCACTGGATCATGTGCGGGTAGGAGCCGAAGGAGTGGGCGCACGCCGTGATGGCCGGGCTCGGCTCGGTCTTATAAGACTTGGCCGTGTCCATGCATTGGATGATGTAGGAGTACGAGCCGAAGGTGTGCTTGCACGCCTCGATCGTCTTGGCCGGCTCGAAGGTCTGATGCCGGGCGGCGACCAGGCATTTGTGAATGTAGGAGGCCGAGCCGAAGGCGCTGGCGCAGGCCGCCACCGTGCCTGCCGCCCGCCGGGGGGCGAGCTTCGTGGCGTCGGCGACGCACTCGTCGACCTTGCTGGAGTACACCGCTCTTTTGCAGGCGTTGATCACGTCGACGCGCCAGTGGGGGTCGACCGGTGGGGTCTGGTCGGCCTGCTCCTGGTCGCCCTGATTCTGGTCGCCCTGATTCTGGTCGCCCTGATCCTGGCGGCGGTGGACCCCCGGGATCAACTTGTGGTGGCGCACGGTGAAGTTGATCCACGCGCGCGTCTGCTTGCGGAAGGTGACCTTTTCGATGCGATAGTCCTTTTCGTAGCCGACCAATTCGACTTCGACGATGTTGCCATGTCGCAGCGTCACGCTCTTGGGGTAGGTGAAGCTTCCCTTACGCGAGCGCACGTGCTGGCTGTACGCAAAATGCGCCTTGTTGCTGCCGGGCGCGGCGACCCACAGGTTGAGCGTGGGCGCGACGTGCTTGCGTTTGAGACGGCGCCAGTCGTGGCGGTCGATGGCGTAGCGAAGCTCGAGCTGGCCGCGGTGGATCCGGCCGCCGAGCTTCTCGAATTCGACGACTCGATGACCATGTGCGGCCCACGCGCTCGCCGGGCAGAGCGCCAGCGCCAACAGAAAAGCCACCGCCAACGGAGTCCATCGGGCCAGTCGCGTCGCATTCATCGGTGCATCTCCAAATCGTGTCAGTTCGTGGTCAGTCGCGCTACTCGGTCGTTGGTTAGGACGGCGCGGCCGCTCTCTTATTCAAGGGCCTGCCGGACCGAGTCCACCATCCGGTCACGATGAGGTCGAGTTGGGGCATGTCCGCCAGGGAGACGTCTTCTTTCCACGCCGCCCATTTGCTCAGCGCCGACGCTTCGCGATACTTGTCCCGGGGATTTTCCGGGGATCGAAGCGCATAAACCCGCCCTTGAGGCGCGGCGTGGGCACATACACGGTGATGCCGCGCTCGAGGGCCATGCGTCGAAGCGGTTTCTGCGGCGAGTCTGGGTTACATTTGATGTGCTCGACGCCGGCGAAGATCGGGTGGTCGAGGAGACGCTCGGCCGCCTGCTCGGCGCCGGCAAAATTGGGGATGCGCCCGACGACCGGGAATGGAAATCGAGCCTGACGCTGGGCGGTAAGTTGCTCCCACACCCAGTCTCGTGCGGCCTGCTTGGAGTCAAATTCAGTCATCGCGCATTACCCTCGCTGGTCGACAATTATGGACTTGGGCACTAATCGACACCCGACGGATCACGCAATGCAAAATCTATTCGACATTCCCGCCGAGTTGCCGGGCGACGACGAGTTCTTCGAGACGCTCGCCGGCGGCGACGATCTGCGCATCGAGCGCATCATCTCTCATGGGCATACCACGCCCGAGGGGCAGTGGTACGACCAGGCGATGGACGAGTGGGTGGTGCTGCTCCAGGGGGAGGCGACGCTGCAGTGGGAGGACGGCCGGAGCACCGAGCTGGCGGCGGGCGACGCGGTGTTCATCGCCGCGCATCGCCGCCATCGGGTGGTGCGGACCACGCGCCAGCCGCCGTGTGTGTGGCTGGCGGTCCACGGCCACCTAAAGCCGTAAGACGGCCGGGGGGTTAGTCGTCGTCGCGGAAGACCCGCTCCATGCGGTTGGTCAGCCGGTCGATGCCGCCGCCCATGAACTTCTTGACGATCTCGCCCTCGGTGTACAGCACCGTGTAGGGCAGGTCGGTGACCTTGGCCAGCCAGGGGCTCTGCTTTTTGAAGCCGGCCAGACCGGGCTGGTTGATGATCAGCTTGCCGAAGCGCACGTTCTCCCAGTCGTTGCAGCTCGTGCAGTAGGCGTTGAGCTCCTCGGCGAAGGCCTGGCAGGCCTGGCAGTCGGATTTGCCGAGCATGAGCACTGCCTTGGGCGAGTTGATGAACTCTTCCCAATTCTCGCGTCCAACTTCTTCGAATGTCGCCATGGTTTCGTCCTGGTACGTGTGCCGTTGCTGGGAACGGACGAGCGAGACGTGCGCGACCGCCGGCCGGTCGGCCGGCGGTCGCACGCCCTGCAAACTTACTTATTTGGCTTCGACGAACTCTTCGCCGGGGCTCCACTCGGCGCCGCACAGCCCGCCGGACTGAAGCGCCTGGACGGTGCGCAGCACCTCGCGGGCGCTGCGGCCCACGCCGGCGCCGTCGCGGTCGATGTCGTTGACCGCCAGCGAGCGGATGCGGCCCTCGGGGTCGACGATGACCGTGGCGCGGAAGGCGATGCCGTTCTCTTCCTCGTACACGCCAAAGGCCTTGCTCACCGAGTGGTTGGTGTCGGCGAGCACCGGGTGGCTGATGCCGTTTTTGAAGGTGTCGGTCTCTTCGAACCAGTTCTTGTGGCTGAAGAACGAGTCGGTGCTGCAGCCGAGCAGCGCCACCCCGTCGTCCTCGAAATCCTCGCGCAGCTCTTCGAACTCGCGGATCTCGGTGGGGCAGATGAAGGTGAAGTCGGCCGGGTACCAGTACAACACGTACCACTGACCGTCGAAGTCCGCGCTCGACACGGCCTTCGCCTCGCCGCGCACGTACGCGTTCGCCTTCCACTCGGGTGCCTGCTGGCCTACAATCGTCATGGGATTCCTCACGTTTAATTAGCGCATTACAGCTTGTCGATCCGTCGGTGACACGAGTCACGGGACCCGTGTCTAGGATGCATGTAATTAAGAAGGGTTCTAAATTATTTCAAGCCCTTTCTTTGCACCGCGGAGGCCAAAGACCATGTGTCCCATCGACAACAACACCCCGACCCACCCGCCCAGGCGCCGCCCCGCGCTGGTAAGCGTCGACATCGAGGGCCACCGCGGCGCCGGCGGCCTCAAGCCCGAGAATACTCTGCCGTCGTTCGAAGCGGCGTTGGACCTGGGGGTCGACACCCTGGAGTTGGACGTTCATCTGTCGGCCGACGACCAAGTCGTCGTGTGGCACGATCCGTACCTTGTGCCCGCAAAGTGTCGCCTGGCGAGCGCGCAGCCGGCCGCGCCCGACCCCGCGGGGCTTGCCGAAGGCGCCCCCAAGCTTTGGCTGCGCCACCGGACCGTCGACGAGCTTCGCGCCTATCAGTGCGACGGCATCCCCAACGCCAAGGAGTTCCCCGGCAAGGAACGCGGCCCCACGAGCCTGGCCGGCGCAGGCTACGGCCTGGTGACGCTCGCCGAGCTCTTCGACTTCGTCGACGCCTACGCCAACAGCGAGCAAAAGTCGGCGAGCCAGCGCGGCGTTGCCAGCCGCGTGCGGTTTAATATCGAGATCAAACGCGACCCCGACCACCCCGAGTATATCGGCGACGGCTTCGACGGCGCCCACGCCGGGCTGCTCGAGACCGGGGTCGTCGACCTGGTGCGAGCGCATGGGCTGCAGGCCCGGGTCATCGTCCAGAGCTTCGATACCCGCAGCGTGCGCGCCGTGGCCGCGCTGGACCCGTCGCTCGCGCTCGCCGTCCTCGAAAAAGGGCCGTCGCTCGACCTCGAGCAGGTGCGCGGCTGGGGCGTCGGCACCTGGTCGCCGCACTACGCCTTTTTGGACGCAGAGCTCATCGCCCGGGCGCACGACGCCGGCCTTAAGGTCGTTCCCTGGCCCGTCAACGAGCTCGACGCCATGCTCGCGCTCGCCGAGTTCGGCGTGGACGGGCTGATCACCGACCGGCCGGACCTGGCGTTGCGGTGAGCCGGGCGCGAGGGTCAAAACCGCGAGTTCACCGCGATCTTGCCGATGAATGGGTGGATGCCCACGCGGTGGGTGCTGCTGAACATGCGCACCTCGAAGCTTCCCGGGTGGGCGATCTTGCAGCGGATGGAGGCGGGGTCGCGCCCGGTGACCCGGCAGCGGGTGGGCTTGCCGCCGTCGGCGGGAAAGAGCGAGGCGATGAGGTCCTGGCCGGCCGGCCGGCGCACGTCGATGCGGGCGACGTCGTCGACGCTGACCTGCGAGCGTTTGGGGCTGATGAGCTCGTAGCCGCGCTCGAAGAACCCGGCGCGCAGCATCGGCTGGCGCACGAACGCACCGCGGGTCAGCGGCTGGCCGCGCAACTGCCAGCGCGCGTCGTCCGGGAAGTGGTCGACCCCGAAGACCTTCGGAGGCGTGAATAGATAGTCGGTGGTGTAGCGCTTGTGGAACGCGCCTCCGTCGACGGTGCCCGCACCCCAGGTCGCGTCGATCAGGTACCACTTGCCCTCGATCTCGACGGCGTTCCAGGCGTGGCCGCCGCCGGCGACGCTGCCGGTCTGGTCGCGCGAGACGCCCACGACGTAGACCATGTCGATGCCGATGGACTTGGCCATCTTCTGGAGCAATTTGGAGTAGCCGGCGCACACCGCCTTGTGGGTGCGAAACACCGTCTGGGGGTCCTGGGGCGGATAGTCGCCGGCCTGCAGGGCGGCGACGTCGTAGCGCACGCGGTCGGCGACGTAGTCGTACAGCGCCTTGACGCGAAGGTACGGGTCGTGCTCGCGCTGGGCGATGTACTGGGCGACGGCCTCGGGGCTGGTCTCGGCACTCGCCGGCATGTGGGCGACCAGCGGGTGGAGGTGGTCGGGCATGGGCCAGGACGGTGGCTCGCCCGGGCGCCTGGTTCGGGTGGACGCGGTGTCGTGGGCGACAGACTTGTCGGCGCCAGGCTTATCGGCGACAGGCATCGTCTTGGCGGCGTGGTCGTCCTTGGCGACCGACGTATCCTTCTGTTCGACGCGCCCGGGCACCGGTCGGGGCACCGGCTTGTGGTGGTCGGTGTCCGCCCACTTTTCGTAGGGGTTGTCACGGGTGGCGTTGTACAGCCACTCCAGGCCGCCGGCGGCGCCGAAGAGCACCGTGCGGGTGTGCGCGGCCCACGGCTCGTCGTGGCCGGTCAGCATCCAGTCGCCACGGGTGGACAGGGCGGTGAAGCTATCCTGGGGAAACAGCCCGCCGAGCACCCCCAGAAAGACCAGGTTGATGGCCAGGGTCCGCAGGATGAACCGGTCGCCGGCGGTCAGCCAGCGCCCGCGGGCCTGCTCGCCGGCGGCGCGAAGCCGCTCGACCTTTTGGCGGTAGCGCACCCGCCCGACGAGCTCCCACGTCAGCGGCAGCCCCGGAAACGCCAGCACCCCCGCCAGACACGCCGCCCACAGCGGCCCGTTGAGGTAGGCGGCCAGCGACGACGCCAGCCACACGCCCAACAGCGGCGTGGCCACGATCAGCGCGTACCACGACGCCTTGATCACTCGTGCGATGATCTTGATTGCCTTGCGCATCGCTGGAGGCCCGTGGCGAGGAGTACACGGCCTCTAGCGTACGTGGTCGGACCGGCGGTGACAACGGCAAGCCTTGTAACACCTAACTGGATTCACAGAGATCTTTCGGCTTCCGTGGGGGCCGGGCGTGTTGCGACCTGGCGGGTTTACACAGGGTTCTTGGTTCTTGGTTCTTGGTTCTTGCTGCTCGTGGATGATCGCTCTAACCACCCGTATCGCCTGCCGGATGCCACAGAAGGGACACGAGGGCAATTCACGATGCCCTGCAAAACCAAGAACCAACCACCAAGAACGCGCCGTAAAGCAGTCATTTGCCGCGAGACGCACCAGCGACAAAAAGCGAAAGATCTGCGTGAACCCACTTAGTACTACAACGTCACTTTCCACGCGGCACCTCGTCGGCCCACGGAACCGACGCCTGCGTTCATCCTCCTCGACGATGCTCAACCGCATCGCCTCGTCGTCTGAGCCTTGGCCTCGGTCCCGTGGTCTCGCCGAGGGCGCTCACGTCGAAAATGACGTTGTAGTATTAGGCGCGCGGCGCCGTGGCGATGGCCGCCTCCAGGGCGGGAAGCCGGGGCGGCTTGGCGATGTGCAGGTCGAAGCCGGCCTCGTGGGACTCGTCGATATCCTCGTCGGCGGCGTAGCCGCTCAGGGCGACCAGCACGGTCGAGCGCAGCTCGGGGATGCGTCGAAGCGCCCGGGCGACCTCGTAGCCGTCGAGGCCGGGAAGGCCGATGTCGCAGAAGACGACCTCGGGCGCGAAGGCGCGCGCCTTCTCGATGCCTTGGCGGCCGTCCTCGGCGACGATGACCCGGTGGCCGCGCATCTCGAGCATCGTCGCCAGGGCCTCGGCCAGGTCGGCATTGTCGTCGATGATCAGCACGCGGCGCGCCGTGCCGTCGACCTCGGCGGACACCTCGGAGGCGGCGTGCTCGGCGTGCTCGGCCAGGGGCAGCCGCACGACGAATTCGGCGCCGTGGCCCAGCCCGGCGCTGGTCACGCTGACCTGGCCGCCGTGCTGCTCGACGAGCCCCTTGACCAGCGCCAGGCCCAGCCCCAGCCCCCCGCCGGCGTGTTCCAGGGAGGTATCCGCCTGGACGAAGGGCTCGAAGAGGCTGGCCAGGGTCTGCGGGGTCATGCCCAGGCCGGTGTCGGTGACGCGAATTTCGGCCTGGCGCGCCCCATCGCTGCCTCCCTCAACAGCGGTCGCCCGCACCGTCGCCGCACCCCCGGGCTTGGTGAACTTGGCGGCGTTTTGCAACAGGTTGCCGACCACCTGGCGCATGCGGCTGTAGTCGACGTCGACGACCAGCGTCTCGTCGATCGGCGCCAGCTCCAGCCCCACATCTTTGGCCACGAACAGCGGGCGGTGATCCTCGACGGTATCGTAGAGCAGTTGGCCGAGGTCGACGCGCTCGCGCTCCAGCTCGATCTTGCCGCTGGCCACGCGGGTCACGTCCAGCAGATCGTCGACCAGCTCGGCGAGCTGGTCGACCTGACGCTCGATGATCGCGCGCGCCTGAAGCGCGGCCGGGGCGTCGGGGTCGACCTCGTCGAGCAGGTCCAGGCTGAGCCTGATCGGCGCCAGAGGATTGCGAAGCTCGTGGGAAAGCAGGGCCATGAAGTGGGTCTTTCGTTGGTTGGCCTGCCGCAGCGCCTGCTCGGTCTTCTTGCGCTGGTCGACGTCGATGACCGAGCCGATATAGCCCAGCCACTGGCCGTCCTCGTCGAAGCGCGGCCGGCCGCTGTCGAGCACCCAACGATACTCGCCGTCGTGGCGGCGCACGCGCATGTCCAGGGTAAAGGGCTCGTGGCGCTCGACAGCCTCGAAATATTGGGCGATGGCGCCGTCGCGGTCGTCAGGGTGGACCGCCTGCGCCCACCCCATGCCTAGCGCGTGCGCCTCGGTCTGGCCAGTGAAGTCGTACCACCCCCGGCTCAAGAAGGTGGTGCGGGTGTGATTGTCGGCGATCCACAGCATCGCCGGGGCGATGTCGGCCATGGCCCGAAACCGCGCCTCCCACGCCCGGCTGGACTCCTCGGCGAGCGACAGCAGGGCCTCGTGGCCCATGAAGTCGTCCTCGATGCCGGAGCAAAGGACGCCCAGCACCTCGTCGACCGCCGCGCGCATCTGCGGCGACCACTGACTCGGCGGCCCCAGCTCGGACGTGCTCCAATCGTGCGCTCGCAGGCGCTGGGCGACGGGGCCGTTGCCGCTCAGAAATGAGTGTTCGTGGCGGTCATCCTGTGTCACTCGGTCCTCCTGAACGGACAGGCTGCGCACGTCGCGGGTGGGGTAGACGGGCTTGTAGGTACGTCTTCAACAAATGTCGCACACATATGGACGCGATCAAATGGTGACGCCGATTAAGAAGTGAATGGGCGCATTAATTCCCGCCCGCCGTCGGCGCCGGTCACATTGTCTCGGGAGGTCCGACGCGCTACCATGACAGCATCGAGATGCCAGTCCGGTCGATATCAGAGAGTCATATGCGCCACGAGACGTCTATTGGGAGCCGCACCGGTGGGATAGTGCTGGTGTCGGCGCTGTTGTTGTGGGGGTGCGGCGGCCAGTCCACGCTGCATGGTACGGGGCTGCACGCCGGGGGCGACGACGCCGGCGATGCCGGCACGGCCGACGTCGCTACGACCGATAGCGACGCCGGCGGCAACGGCGGGCCTAGCTGCCCGGCGCCCGCGCCGGACAAGCCGGCCGACCCGGTCGCCGCCATCGACCTGGCCTTCTTGAACCAGGCCGCCGACGGCCACCTCGAGGTCATCCCCGCCGACAGCCTGGATTCGTCGACGTGCCAGGACCAACAGCCCGGCGGGTCGAGCTCGGCGGCGGTGGGCGCGGCCACCCTGGCGCGCGACGGCGAGATCATCGAGGACTTCGGCGCGGCGTCGACCTCGTCGACCTACTACGTGCTCGTGTCCTACGACGACCCCGGCTGCGACCTCCAATGCGGCAAGGCCACGATGGCGCTGGACGTGCCCTCCAGCGACGCGTGGAACGAGACCGACAAGCTCACCGACGTGGTGATCCCCGCCAACATCCCCTGCGGCGACGACCAGACCCATTATCTGGGCGTGGCCGTCCACCTCAACGTCGCCTATCCGGGCATGTACACCCTGGCGATGCAACTCCAGGACAGCACACAACTGCCCATCCTCAACAGCCATGTGCCGTTTTGTCTGGGCGCGCCTTGAGCGCGGCATCCACGCCCAGGTGCGCAGCCTGCTGTTCGGCGAGCAACTGACCTACGACACCGGGTGGGGCATGTGGGTGTGGTGGGCGCGAATGAGCGAATGCGATAGTTTCGAGGATGGTTCCACGTCGATCGTATGGGCGGGAAAGGCCGGTCACGGTCACGGCCATGGCCACGGGGTAGCACGGATGCGCTGGTTTGGAGGACCGCTCTAAATCGACCGTATGGGCGGGAAAGGCCGGTCACGGTCACGGCCATGGCCACGGGGTAGCACGGATGCGCTGGTTTGGAGGACCGCTCTAAATCGACCGTATGGGCGGGAAAGGCCGGTCACGGTCACGGCCACGGCCACGGGGTAGCACGGATGCGCTGGTTTGGAGGACCGCTCCAAATCGACCGTATGGGCGGGAAAGGCCGGTCACGGTCACGGCCACGGACACGGGGGAGCACGGATGCGCCTGTTTGGAGGACCGCTCTAAATCGACCGTATGGGCGGGAAAGGCCCAACTCGTGTCTATTTTACCGGCGGGCGGTGGCGTCCAAGATTGACGTAGCTGCGCGAAGCACCTATGCGCAGGGACGTATCCATCATCGTCGCAGATTGCACGGAGCGGACTCGTGACTCAAACCATCGCTGCTTTTGTCGACACGCTGTTAGACTTCCCCCCGACCAGCGAGGCGGAGCTGCTGCACCGCGTCGAGCAGGTCGACCAGGAGGCGTTGCGCGCCGAGTTGGTCGACCGCGTCGAGCGCGGGGAGCTGTCCTCGGAAGACTTCGGCTGGATGATGTCGATCTTCGGAGCGCTGGGCGTGGGGGATGAGCAGGCGCGGTTGCGCGCGCTGGTCACCGACGCCGAGGTCGACGCCGAGCTACGCCAATTCGCGTTCATGGCGCTGTCGGCCGACGAGAGCGTCGATGTCGAGCAGCTCGCCGAGTACGTCGGCGAGGACATGAGTCAGATGCTCGCCGCCAGCCTGGGCACACTGTTGGCGTATGCCGAGGACGAGCCGGACATCTTCTTGCAATACGCCGATTTTTTGATGGCCAGCCCGCCCGACGAGCGCGCTGAAATGTTCGACTTTGTCGACGTGCAGCGTCGCCAGATCGGCCTGCAGGCGGCGCTGGCCTATCGGGCGGTGTTCGACGAGGCGGACTTCGAGCTTCTGTGGCCCACGGTGGGCGAGGCCATCGTCGACGACGCGGTCGCCGCCGACGCCGAGCTGCTCGAGTACGCGGCCGCCCAGGCCACCGACGCCGACATCGAGCGCGAGCTGCGCCGCCAGTCGCTCAAGCTGCGCACCGCCGGCATCGAGCAGGTGTCCAGCATCCAGGGCTTCGGGCTGTTGGGCTCGTGCGACGGCGCGGGCGGCTTTCCCGTCTTCGTGTGCCGCGAGCGCACCGACGGCTCGTTGGCGGTCATCAACCTGTTGTTCCGGGCCACCGGCGAGCTGCGCGACGGCTTCGCCGCCCGCTTCGAGGACCGCGACGAGATCGACCAGATCCGCGAGGCCATGCGCGCCGAGGCCGGCGCCGACCTGTTGGAGTTGTCGCTGCCCGCCGTGGTGGCGCTGTGCAACGACTGCTTCGCCCAGGCCAACCAGCGCGGGGGCATCCCCGCCGAATTCGACGACCTCGCCTGGCGCATCAGTCGGTTGCCCGCCGACCCCGGCGCGTTGGCCGCGCCGGCGGCGCCGGGCGCCGAGGTCGATCTCGAGCGCACCTGGGAGTTGCTCGACCACCCCCGCCACGACTCCTGGTTTTTCGACATCGCCGAGTTCGCCCAGGCCGACGTGCCCGCCCCGGAGGACGACGAGCCCGACGAGGCCTGGTACGCCCAGGCGCTCGTGGGAGTGTGTGCCCTGCCGGAGACGGTCGAGCGCGTGGTGGCCATGGCCGAGCATATGGCGCGGTGGCACGCGCTGGGCGGCGAGGAGGAGCGCAGCGCGGACTTCGCCTCGCTGGCCCACCAGACCTCGCAGGCCTGCGCCGAAAGCCCGCTGATGCGGGTGATGGTCGAGCGCACGCTGCAGGTGCCCGACGAGCCGTACCCCGGCTACGACATGCCCGACAGCGTCGTCGACCTCGCCGAAGACCCGGCGGTGCGCGGCGAGATGCGCGCGCGCTTCTTCGGCAACGTCGAAAAGCCCACCGGCCAGGATGTCGTCGCGTTGGAGATGAGCACGCTGAGCTTTGCGCTCCTGGAGGCGTTGCAGGCGGCGGTCCCCGCCGGCCACCAGCCCACCCCCGAGGCACTGTACACCCTGGCGCATGCCGTGGGGGATTTGCTGGCCGCCTACCTCATCGACCCCTTCGGCAACGACGAGGTCGACCTTCGCATGGCCATCGTCGAACGCCTGTCGGAAGCGGGCTTGATGCTCGACGACATCGCCAAGGTGCTGCCGACGTTCATGGACGAGCTGCAGATCTACCTCGAGTTTTCGGCTCCCAAGGAGCTGTACACGGCGGTCCACGAGCCCGAGGCGTCGATGCCGGAGATGTTTTTTCGCTGAGATGGCATCATGTGAACGAGTGCGCTACAAAAGGATCGGCCACCCCAACCAAAACAATTGAGGAGTAGTGCGATGACGTTGGAGTATATGACTGGATTCGGCAATGACTTCGAGACCGAGTCGCTTCCCGGCGCGCTGCCCCAGGGGCGAAACTCCCCGCAGCGCTGCGCCTACGGGCTGTACGCCGAGCAATTGTCGGGCTCGCCGTTTACCGCGCCGCGCAGCACCAACGAGCGCTCCTGGCTGTACCGGATCCGCCCGTCGGTGCGCCATATGGGCCGCTACGAGCCGTATACCCAGGCGTTGTGGCGCAGCGCCCCGACGCTGCACGAGGGCGAGCTTCCCATCGGCCAGCGCCGCTGGGATCCGGTGCCCATGCCCGACGAGCCCACCCACTTTTACGACGGCGTGCGCACCATCACCACCGCCGGGGACGTCGTCGGCCAGACGGGCATGGCCTCGCATGTCTACCTGGCCAACGAGTCCATGGAGCACCAATACGTGCTCAATGCCGACGGCGAGCTGATGTTCGTGCCCGAGCACGGCTCGATTCGGCTGGCCACCGAGATGGGCGTCATGGAGGTCGGCCCCGGCGAGATCGCCGTGGTGCCGCGCGGCATGGTGTTTCGCGTGGAGCTGGTCGACGGGCCGGCGCGCGGGTATTTGTGCGAGAATTACGGCGCCAAATTCACCCTGCCCGAGCGCGGCCCCATCGGGGCCAATTGCCTGGCCAACGCCCGCGACTTCAAGACCCCCGTGGCCTATTTCGAGGACGATGAGACCGACAGCACCATCTACTTGAAGTGGTGCGGGCGCCACTACACCACCGCCATCGGGCACTCGCCGCTGGATGTGGTCGCCTGGCACGGCAACTACACGCCTTACAAATACGACCTGCGCGACTACTCACCGGTGGGCGCGATCCTCTTCGACCACCCGGACCCGTCGATCTTTACGGTGCTCACCGCCCCGTCGGGCGAGGCGGGCACGGCCAATATCGACTTCGTCATCTTCCCGGACCGTTGGCTGGTCGGCGAGAACACCTTCCGCCCGCCGTGGTACCACCGCAATATCATGTCGGAGTTCATGGGGCTGATCTACGGGCAGTACGACGCCAAGGAAGAGGGGTTCGTGCCCGGCGGGATGAGCCTGCACAATATGATGCTGGCCCACGGGCCCGACGCCGACGCCTTCGAGAAGGCGTCGAGCGCCGACCTCGGCCCCCAGAAGCTCGCCGGCACGATGGCGTTCATGTTCGAGACGCGCCTTCCCCAGCAGCTCACCGACTACGGCGCCAGCCTGGAGACGCTCCAGGAGAACTACACCGATTGTTGGGCGGGCCTCGAGAAGCACTTCGACGGCACCCCCGAGGGCCATTGGGAGTAAGGCCGCGCCGCCCGGAATGAATTCCGGGGCTATTTGGGGAACAGCGTAAGGATTGCAGCGAAGCTCGAACGAAGAGTGGCTGCGGTCCGGGGAAAGGAAAGGAGGAGCAAACGAGCAACGCGGCAATTAATCCGCCTTTCCCAAAAATAGCCCGTTCATGCTGGACACCGGCGCCTACCAGACGGCGCTCAGCGCGAGGCGCTGGCGGCCCAGTCACGAAGCAGGGCCTCGTTGCCCGAGACGCACTCCATGAA
The DNA here is from genome assembly GCA_963697525.1 of uncultured delta proteobacterium. Classification (GTDB taxonomy): domain Bacteria; phylum Myxococcota_A; class Bradymonadia; order Bradymonadales; family Bradymonadaceae; genus Bradymonas. Next base: position 7,477,547 of record OY969087.1, on the reverse strand, counting down.
ATCGGAGAAGAACTGCTCGTTATACGACGGCAGTAGCGGATCGCCGACCACGCTCTCTTCGGTCAGGTAGCCGCCGTCGAGCTGGCAGTGCATGTACATCCAGTTGCCGTCGTCGAGGGTTTGCACCTCGTCGAGGTGGCCGATGTAGCTGCCGTTGGCGATGTCTCCGTCGGAGGTGCGCTCGGCGTCGGTGTGGGCGGTGAGGGTCTCGGCTGTAAACGACGACGGCTCGCCGTACATCTGGCCGCGGTACTTCAGCACGCACTGGCCCCAGCCGTCGCAGCTCAGCCCTTCCATATGGTAGTTGAGGTCGCCGGCACAAAACGTATCGCCGCAGATATCCTCGATGGCTTTGAGCGTCGCCTGACGCTCTTCGTCGGACAGCAGCCGCTCGGTGGTGTAGGGCGGCTGCGACTGGCTTTGCTGCGCCTCGGTGGGGCAGCCCGTGCCGCGGCACTCTCCGGAGACGCTAAACGAGCCCCGAGCCTCCGACTTATACGGCTTGACCAGCAAGCGGTACTCCCCGGCGGGCAGATCTTTGGCGACCCGCGACTCGACGGTCCTCATATAGTCGTCGTTCTTGGCGATATAATGCCCCCACGACGAGGTGCCCGGATCGCGCCGATACAGGTAGGCGACCGTGTCCAGCACCTTGGTCGTATGGGTGGTCAGGATCACCGTGGCGTCGTCGCTCAGCGTAAAGTCCCAGGCGTGGAACAGCGCGTGGTCCTTGATGGTGGCGTCGTTGAGCTCGGCGAACGACAAGGTGCCGTGCTCGGTGGGGGCGAAGAACAGATCGGCTTTACCGTCGGCTCCCGGCGCGTTGTCCTCGGGCCCTTTGTGGGTGCGGTCGACGCTGGTCGCGGCGCTCGAGTCGGAGGTGGCGCCGCCACAGCCGATGAGACATCCAATCGCAAGAATGACTGGTAGACTTCGTTTCATTTTTGACACCCGTTGGATAGTCCAGAAAGTGCGCCGTACCCTAGTCGACCTCGCCAAATTGTCAACGTTACTCGAAGGTGACGCTAGCTAGTCGGGCTTACTTGGCGAGCTCGTGGGGCTGGGTGTGGACGACCTGCTCGCTGGTGGTGTCGATCATCATGACGCCGAGGGCGTGGGCCAGAGAGGCGGCGTGCGCGCGGGCCTCGGGCAGGTCGTTGGACAGGGAGACGGGCAGGTCTTCGCCGTCGGTCTCCAGCGCGACCACGTATTGTTCCTCGGTGGAGGTAAACCCCCGGCGGCCCAGCAATTCGCCGTCGAAGGCGTCGTTGGGGATCTCCGGGCCGATGGCCACCGCGCTGATGCCGTCGAGGCGCAGCCGATGCCACCACAGCCCCACGCCCAACAACGTGTAGCGCACCCGCACCTCGCCGAGCTCCCGGTCGATGATGACGCGCTTGCCCGTCCACAGGGTGATCAGCGCCATCGTGCCCAGCCCGAGCATCGCCGAGCTCAGCGCCACCCCCCGCAGGGACACCGGCCGGGCGCTGGTCAGTTGCATATAGTAGCCCAGCAGGCCGGCGATGAAGAGGATCGATCCCCAGCCCAGCGCGGCGATGACTGTGCCCGCTTTGTGGGCTGTCTGGGTCTCGATGACGACGCGTTGGTCACTGGCAGGCATGGCTCCTCGGCGCCATACTTCGGCGTAATCAATTGTGATGTGCGGTTGGGTACGCCTCCAGTGTACCGAAGATCAGCGCGAATATTCAAGATGCCACCGCGTCGGGCATTCCTGGGCTCAGTGGGCCGGCCAGGCCCCTGCCTGCAGGGGCGAGCCGGTGCGCGATGCCGTGGCCCCGTAGCCCACGCCGACCTGAGGACCCTTGGGCATGCTCGTCAGCGAGATGCCCTGGGTGGCCACGCGCTGGTAGGAGCCCTGCTGGGTGCCTCCGAAGAAGTGGTAGGGCGCTGGCGCACTGTCGGAGTTTAGGTTGACAACCCAGTTGTCGTTGTCGGTCGCGCTGTCGGTGGCGGGATCGTACAGCACGATATTGTGGCCGATGCGCCGCGGCGCCGTGCATGTGCCGGGCATCCAATCGCTGGAGATGTCGATTTCGGTGGTCGCCGCGTCGAACTCCCCGGTGCCCCACACCACGGAGACGGCGCGCGAGCCCACGTCGGTGACGCTGACCACATTGCCCTCGGCGCGAATGGCGCAAAGCGGGGTGTCCATGTCCAGCATGTCCACCCCGGTGCGCGTCTGGGAGTGCGGGGCGTTGCCCGACAGGTTGCTCAGCAACGAGTCGTACAACTCCAGGTGGTTGATGGTTCCGCTCAGGCGCAACGCCGAGCTGGTGTGGCCGTCGAGGTTGTTGACCTGGTCGTTATTATCGTCGCCGACGTCGGCGGTGACGAAGTACAGGTAGACGTCGGCGCCCCCGGAGCCGTCCGCCGAGCCCAGATCAAGGCCACGGTTGACGTCGCCGCCGGAGGTGGTGGCGGCGATGGAGTTGTCGATGAAGATCTCGTCGTTGGCCCGGGCGTACAGCCCGGTGATCGCCCCGGTGCGATACCAGCTCTGAGGCTTGTTGGGCAGGTCCAGCGTCTCGAAGAGCGAGCGACTGGCGCGCACCCGGTCGATCCCGTCGAAGGCGGCCGCGACCATCCGATGCAGCCCGCCGTCGTGGGTGTCGCGGGGAACGTTGTACCTGGTGCGCAGGTGAGTGTCGGTCAGCCCGACGCTGGCCGTGTCCTGCACGCATAGGGCGGCGGTTTCGACCTGGTTGCTGGGTGCCGAGGTGTCGGCGGTGGCGATATAGTCGTCGAGATCGGCCCCTTGCAGGGTGACGGTGCCGGCGTTGCGCACCTGGACGAGCGAGGCGCAACTGGCGCCGCTCAGGGGGTTGTCCGTCCAGTTCAGAACGGTGTGGTCGAGGGTGAGGCTGTTGCCCTCCGAGGCGATCAGCGCGCGGCAGGCGCTCTGGGCGTCGGCGGCGTCGTCGCTGGCCGACAGGTGGACGTTGTTGATCGTCAGGTGGCCGCCGGGCGTCAACGCCAGCGCGGCGCGCGCCGGTCGCTGATCGGCGTTGAACTCGCCGGCGGAGCACGAGGTGGTCGTGTCCGTCATGGCGTTGATCTGGATGGTGGGCCTGCTCCCGCTCGTGGAACTGCGCAGCTGGACGTCGCCGGTGACGCGCAGCGCTGCCGTCTCGGTGTAGGTGCCCGGGGCGACGACGATCTGGGCGGCGACCTGGGCGTTGGCCGCCTGCAACGCCCGGCCGATGGTCGCATAGGGCAGCGCCTGCGTGCCGGGATTGGCGTCGTCGCCGGAGGGAGTTACGTAGATGAAAGTGGGGCGCGCCGGGGTGAAGTCGACTTCGTTGGACGCCGTGCTGCGCACGCCGTCTTCGTTGAGCGCCCATACCCGGGCGACGTAATGGACGTCACCCTGCAGCCCGTGCAGCCGCGTGGAGGTGGTGTCGACCACCTGGACTTCGTGCCAGGCGTTGGGGTCGCCGGCGCTGACCGCCGACGCCACGCCGATTTCGACGGCGTATTGGCTGGCCCCGCTGTCCTGCCAGCCCAGCTCGACGCCGGCGGGAAGCTCGGTGGTGTCGGTGATGGTGGTGGGGTCGGCGTAGGTGACCACCTCGGCGGTGGTCGGCCCGGCCTCCACCGGCCCGTTGACCGTCCACACCTGGAAACGATAGCGCACGTTGGAGTGCAGGTGCGAGAACACCTTCTCGGGCGTCGCGCTCCAGTCCATGGTGCCGTCGCGGCTATCGCCGTCGTCGCCCTCGAGGTGCCAGCGGAACCCGGTGGCGTCTACCGAGCTGTCGCGCCAGGTGAAGCGCACGTCGTTGATCCGCGCGCCATCGAAGAGGTGTGCGGTGAGCATCACCGGCGCGCGCGGCGGGATATCCGCCCGGTCGAGCACGCCGTCGCTCAGCAGCTCGTGGCAGTGGCCCTCGGGCTGGTGCAGGGCGAAGAGCGTGCAGATCTGCTCGGCGGTGTAGCCGTGGGCGAGCATCACCCGCGCCAGAGCGTCGTAAATGGAGCGCCGGGAGAAGACGAAGTTGGGCGCCGCCGCCCACGTGCCGTACATCTGGTACAGGGCCGAGCCGGGCAGGGCGATGGCTTCGTCGCCGCTGTTGTAGGGGCCGCGCGTCGAGCCGGCCAGCTTCGCCGGTCCACTGGTGGCCACGTTATGCCAGCCGGTGTCCATCGCCGGGGGCACCTCGCCGGGCCCGGCGGTGGCCCCGTCGAAGGCGTCGTACAGCACCGAGGCCGTCACGCCCACGCGCCGGTGGAACTCGTCGGCGAAGTCGCCCGGGTCCGCCTGCTGATGTTGGCCCCCGAGGTTGTCCTCCAGGCACTGGGTGGGATCGGCGCGGTCGGCGTTGCAGTAGTACACGTCGCGGCTCGAAAAGCCGGTGTGGCCGCCGCTGACCGCCGTATTGAAGTAGTTGGTGCCGGCGACGACGTTGTAGGCAAAGAAGTCGGCGAACGCCTCGGCGAAGACCAGCTCGCCGTTGTCGGGGTTGTCTTGGCCCCCGTCGAGGGTCGCCCGGATGATATCCGCCATGGCCGTGCTCAACGTGACCGGGGTGATGTGGCGGATCATCTCGCACATGGTGAAGTGGCCGTATTCGTGGGTGGGCACGCCGCGCGAGCGCGGTGCGTTCGCGGCGGTGTGGGTGTTGCCCGCCCCTGGAAAGATGATGTCGTTGGACAATATCGTGTTGATCAGCGCGGCCACGCCGATGGCGGCGATGTCGAGGCCGGGTAAGCTCACCGGCGCCGACGCCAGCGGGGTCAACGCCGCGGCCAGGCCGCCCGCGAGTCCCACGGTGCCCTCCACCATGTCGCGCAGCGGACTGGGAGCCCCCGCACAGATGGTGGCGGCGAGCCCGCCGTTGTGCTGGCCGATGATATTGGCAAACGGGCCCACCAGCACGTAGGCGCGCCGCTGCGTGCGGCCGAAGACCTGGCGCACGTAGTCGCGCGAGTCGGTCAACTGGGCCAGGATGTTGAACGCGTAATGGGTCAGGTGGAAGGTCAACTCGGTGACCTCCCCGTTGTGTGCCGTCATGGTGATGTCGCGATGGCCGGCGAAGTCATGGCCGGTGGCGAAGTGGCACACGATCATCGGCACGACGTGCTCGCTGATGAATCCCGCCGGGTTTTTGGCGGCGATGCACAGGTGCAGGCGCAGGTCTTGGGTGGTGTGGATCAGCGCCGTGCCCGTGTCGTCGAGGGGTTCGTCGCTCAAAAGAGCATCGTCTTGCAGGCGCAGCATCGCCCCGGTCAGCTTGATGGGGGCGTTTCGCCACGAGCTCCACATCTCGGGCTGGTCGGCCGAGCGGAACAACGGGTCGATGTCGTCGATGTGAATGTGGATCAAAAAGCGGGCCGTGCCCGCGAAGAAGCGGACGACCTCGGTGGCCGCGCGCCGGCCCTCGTCGAACAGGTCGACGGCGGCGTTGGCCGCCCCGCGCACCGCCTCGGCGATGAGCTTCTGGGAGCGCTTGTGCAGCCCGGCCTGCTGCTGGTCGGCGGAGGCGTGGGTCCCAAAGATCGCCTGCAGGATGCCGTGCTTGGCGAGCGTGTCGTAGGGGATGGGCCCGCTTCCCGAGCCGATATCCTCGGGCACGTCGCGCAAGATCACCGCCGCGAAGGCGGGCTTGCCGGCCAGCGCGGCCTTGCGCAGCTCGTTGTACACCCCGCCGGCGAGCATGGTGAACACGAACACGCCCTGGCCGTCGCCGTCGAAGCCGAACACCCCGGTCTTGCCACCCCAGCGCTCGGCCTGCTCGCTGTGAAAGATCGGCAACGAGCTGTGGTACCACGCCAGCCGGTCGACCAGGTCGAGCTCCTGGCGATTATGCACGTAGATCATCGCATAGTAGATCGCCGGGTTGCCGTCGCTGTCGTGGACCTCGAGGTCCTGGGTCGACGCCCAGTCGAAGTCCTGGCGCATCTGCTGAGTCTTCTTGGGCGAGATGGGATCGTCGAGGCGCTTGAGGCCGCCCGGCGGCGCGAACACCACGCTCTCGTAGCTGGCGACCACCTTGGCCTGGCCGTCCTTGGGCTTGACGGGCGCGGCGGTGTTATCCGAGCAACCGGCGACGAGGCTGGCCAGCAGAAATATCGACAGAATCCATCGCGTCGTGCGCTGTGTCATGGGCGAGTCTCCCACAGATGGTCAGTTCTCAACGTTGTTAATTTTGCTCGGCCAGGCCCACCAGCACCGAGGCGCTGCGCGAGCCCAAGGATATGGCGTGGACGCTGAGCACGCCGGGAGTGTCGCCGGTGCACGCGTCGAGCTCGGTGGAGTCGCCGGGGGCGAGCGTTTGCACCTCGCCCATCCAGGTGATGTCGGCCTGCACGAAGCCCGGCGCGCTCACCCGCAGCGGGTGGCCGCAGGCAATTTGCAGGTCGGCGTGGGCGTCGAGCGCAGGGGTGCTCAGCCACCACCAGCCGGTCTGGTCGAGGGCGGTGTCGTCGGCCAGCGCCGCGCGCTGCTGGGGTCGGTCGTCGTCCACCCAGGGATGCAGGTGCACGGTGTGTTGGGCGGGGTCGGCCGAAAAGCTGCCGCCCCAGATGCGGCTGGTGCCGGCGGTGGTGCGCCAGGCCCCGGCGAAGCCGCCGGCGGCGTACACGGCGTGCCGGTCGGTGTCGACCGACAAGGCGTCGGTGCGCACCAGGGCGATCGTCCCCGGGATCTTGGGCACGTCGGTCAGGTCCAACTGCCCGTCGACCACCGGCCAGATGGCCAGCCGCGCCGGGCCAGCCATCGGCTCGAAGACGAGATACCAGCCGCCCGCCTGCAGGTCGCCGGGGTCGGCGTCGGTGTCCACGGCCAGATTGGCCGAGCCGGTCGACAGCATCAGCCGGCCATGGCGTTGGGCGCCGTCTTTCTGGCCGGCGCTGACCTCGGCCAAGATGACCTGCTCGTCGTCGACGCGCAGCTTGTCGAGGGCCAACTGCGTCGGGCAGCGCTCGTCGACGCTAAACCCGGGGTTGGCGTCGGCCGACGGGTCGTGCTCGAACTGCACGCCCACATAGTCGACCGCCGGCTGGGGGACGGTGGCATAATCCAGCGCCACCGCCGAGGCGTCGCCCGCGCCCGGGACCAGGTAGGTCTCGTCCTCGCCGGTCGACGGCAGGCTGAGCAGAGGGGCGTCGGCCGGCGGGGCGACGTCGCAGGCCTCGGGCGACGCGGCCGGCAGGTCGACGATGGTCGCTTGGTCCTGGGTGGTGTCGCCGGAGCAACCGGCGAGGACGCCGCCGCCCAGCAGGCACGCGCTGAGCAACACACAGGTGGTTCGTGGAAAGCTCGACATGGTGTGTTCTCGGTGGTTCGGTGACAAGCCCCGGCAGGCGGTGCGCCTGCCGGGGCCTGGTGGGTCGGGTCAGCGCCAGATCAGTGCAGCTCGTCGACCCAGGCGTCGGTGTAGCCGCCCGGGCGCCCGCCCGCTCCGATGATGTCGTCTTTGGTCACCCCGCACATATACACGCTGCCGTGGTGGTCATCGGCGACGGAGTAGACGCTGGTGGAGTCGCTGCTGCCCTCGAGCTTGATGGTGCTCACCGAGCCATCGGCGCTGTCGAGCAGGGCCACGAAGCCGTCGCGAGTGCCCAGGCGGGTCACGCCGTCGAATTGGCCTTTGGTCCAGCCGCCGGCAAACACGGTGCCCGTGCTGTTGACCGCCACCGACTCGACCCACTCGGGGCCGACCACGTCGGTCGAGGCGATTTTGGTGGTCCACGGCGAGCTGCCGGTGACCTTGGCCACGAAGCCGTCGTCGTCGGTGCCCGAGCCGTGGGCCCCGCCGAGGTCGCCCTTGCTGCGTCCGCTGACGTAGACGCCACCGGCGCTGTCGACGGCGACGTCGGTGGCCTGGTCGGTCTGGTCGCTGCCCACCAGTTTGACCCACTCGTTGGTCGCCCCGTCGGTGTCGTATTGGGCCACGAAGGCGTCGCGCCCGCCGTTGCTGGTCTGGCCGCCCAGCTCGCCCTCGGTCCAGCCGGCCAGGTAGGGTTTGCCGGAGGCGTCGGTGGCGACCGCCTCGCCGGCGTCTTCCTTGTCCGTGCCCAGCAGCGTGACCTTGGTCACCTCGCTGGTGGTGGCGTTAAATTTGGCGAGCACGGCGTCGTGGGCGCCGTTGTTGGTCTGGCCGTCGATGTCGCCATCGGTGTAGCCGCTGACGTAGATGCCGCCGAGCCCGTCGGAAGCGATGCCGGTGCCCTTGTCGTCGCCGGAGCCGCCCAGCAGCTTGTACCACTTGCGGGTGCCCTCGGGGGAGTAGCGCACCACGAAGATGTCGTAGCCGCCGCTGGTGGTGTCGCCGAAGATGCCGTTTTGGGTCCAGCCGGTCACGTAGACGTTGCCCTCCGAGTCGGTGGTCACGCCCTGACCCTCGTCGTCGCCGGCGCTGCCGAAGTCGCGGGCCCATTGCTTCTGGCCGGTGGCGTCATATTTGGTCAGGAAGACGTCGAAGCCGGTGAGGCTGGTGTCGCTGCCGTGCAGCTTGGCGATGTAGCCGGTGACGTAGACGTTGCCGTCCTTGTCAGTGGTCACGCCCCACGCCCAGTCTTTGCCGGACAGGTTGTCGCCGGGGGTGCTGGGGGTGCCGATGTAGGAGGCGGCGCACCAGTCGTCGCTGGCGCCGTCGCAATCCTCGTCTTTGGAGTTGCCGCAGACTTCGACGGAGGGGGTGACCTCCCCGGAGCACTCCGCCCAGGCGCCGTCGGTGCAGGCCTGGGCGCCCGCGGCGCACAGCCCCACGCCCTTGGTGCCGTCGGGGCCGGTGTAGCAATCCTGGGAGAGGTTCTCGTCGATGGAGTCGTCGCAGTTATTGTCCAGCCCATCGCAGATCTCGACGCCCCCGTTGGTCGGGGTACACGCGGCGGTGTCGGCGCCGGTGTCCGCGGGCGTAGTCGTCGTATCCGAGCCGGTGTCGCCGGCGTCGGCCGTGTTCACCGTGGCGTCGCCGGCGTCGCCCTCGCCGGCCACGCACACCTTTTGACCCAGCGTGGGGTCGTCGACGCATACGTACCCGTCGGCGCAGGGGACCTGGTCGCTGCAGTTGGTCACCGAGCTGTGACTACTGCTATCGTTGCCGCATCCGACGGCGGTCAGTGAGGCTAAGGCGAGTACAACAAGAAACGGCTTACGACTACGCATACGCTTGTCCCCAGGTCATGCAGACACAGAAAAGGCGCGGAAGGATCCGCCAGAAAAATAAATTGTCACGAGACTGAGGGGCAGACTCGCTCTGCGGCGGACGGGTGTCAACATTCGACGCGAAATAATTGCCGGACGTACCCCAGCCTGGTTCCACACGATGGTTTGTGTCGACCGAGCGCGGGCGGGCTTTTTTGCAAAACCCGCAGGCTGTGCTTACACTGCTTGGCGATCTCTTTGGTAGTGTCTCCTGCCTGGTGAGTCGAGGTCGTCTGGGCGCGACTGGTACCGCGACAGGCTCCCTGCTAGGGTGCTCGCTCGACTCCTGCACTCGACTGACGTCATGCACTCACACTTGTTTACGATGTCCGTTCGCTGGGACGCCCCGCACGGGCGTTTTGGTGTCGGCCAACCCATCTCCGGCACCTTGGAAGTCCAGGCGCATCAGGACCTCGAATTTGCGGGCATCGACTTCGACGCCTTCTGGCATACCAACGGGCAGGGCGATGCCATCGAAGACGGGCATACCGACTCGTCGCTGCAGGCGGGGCGCTGGGAGGCCGGCGGCCACTATAGCTATCCGTTTTCGCTGGACATCCCCGCCGGCCCGTGCAGCTACAAGGGCGACGCGCTGGGGGTGACCTGGTTTTTGGCGGTGGTCGTCCACTGGGCCGACGGCGACGAGTTGCGCATGGAGCGCACCTTCCAGGTGGTGCCCGCGCCCTTCGACGGGGAGTACGTGCCCGGCTCCCTCGACGAGCGCGACCGGCAGACCTTCGCCAAAGACAAGGCCCCGGAGAGCAACCTGTGGGGCGGCTTGCTCTTCGCCGTGCTCGGCGGCGGCGGCACCGTCGCGATCCTGGTGTCGGGCGGCTCGCCGTATTGCGCGTTATTCACCCTGGCGATCGTGCTGTTGGGGGGATGGATGCTCTACGCTTCCATCCGCTCGCGCATGGCCGAGACCGTCGTCGGTCAGGTGCACGTGGAGCTGGCATCGGAGTCGTTGCGCCCCGGCGAGACCTTCGACGTGGTGGTGACCTGCTCGCCGCGCAAGAATCTGCGGCTCAACGCCGCCACCATCGAGCTGCACGCCGCCGAGCACGTGTGGGCGCCGACCAACGCCAGCGACGGGATGGGCTACGACAAGCAGCTCTTCTCGCAGACCACCACCGTCGAGGGCACCGTCGACCACGTCATCCACCGCCACGAGTCGGTGCATCTGGCGACCAAGATCACCGTGCCCGAGGACGCCACCCCCAGCCTGTACCTCCCCGACAAGAGCGTGGCCTGGGGCCTGCGGGTCCACCTGGACCTTCATGCCTGCCCGGACTGGATCATCGAGATGCCCTTGCTGGTCGAACCCGGCCGGCGCGCCGCCCCCGAGCCCGAGCCCGTGGCGGCCACCAGCGTCCGAGCCGAAGCCTCCTGAGGAGGGCGCCCGCCCTTTGCCGGAGCCGCCAACGTGGTGTTGGGATGGCTCTTGCTCAGCGCCTATTTCGCACGCCGCGCTGGACCCCGCGAGGCGGAGCCGGCGGCCACGTGCCCCGCGGCTCCATCAGCGCGATGACCCGAAGGGGAAGACCACCCGAAGTTCGACGGCCAACCCCAAGCGCAGGCCGCCGGCGCAGTCGCCGAGACAGACGCCCAGTTGCGGGCCGGCTTCCAGGGCGAGCAGGGTGCCTCCGCCAAAAAGGTAGTCGTCGGCGACGCGCAGCCGACCGCCGGCGCGCACCCCGGTCAACAAATAGGTCTCGATTTGGTCGTAGCACGGCTCCGGGCCGTAGCAGTCGATGGCCGGAAGATACAAGTACATGACCGCGCCGGACGCGCCCGCATAAAGCGAGCCGCGGTGGCCGCCGAGCAGATCCTGCGAGACGGTGAGTTCGCCGCTGGTGACGAACCCCATCGCCGCCAGCATGCTGCCGTGGAGGAGCACCTCGGTGCCGTTGTCAAATTTGTAGCCCCCTCCAAATCCGAGCAGCGCGGGATAGCCCATCGCGATGCTCACCCGTCCGCCGGTGTCGTCCGCACCTTCGGCAGACGCCGTCGCGCATACGATCATGACCAGGGCGACCACGACCAGCTGACTTATTCGACGCATATTTCGAGCTTCCCAGGTAAAATTTTTCGGGGATTGGAAGTCAGCATACCAGCCGCCGAAACGCGGTTCCAGCACATTCCCCGTGCCCCTGGGTTCCCACCCGATTCGCTCAGTGATTGGGCCTCAGATCTTTTTCGCAGTTAGCGCCCCCGCGCCGTTTGTCCCGCGGGACGCACAGATCGGCAGCTAGCCATGGCCGAACACCTTATATCTGGGCGGCCTCGTCGAGCGTCGCCACCGAATCGGCCCACGACGAGGAGATGCCCAGCGTCGTCGACGTGACGAAGTGAGGGCTGCCCATCTGGCTCGCCATCGCCTCGACGCGGGCCTCGCGATAGGCGCGCGTGGCCTCGGAGAGGCCGCCTGGCGAGTTGAGGTCGGCGTCGGCCTCGGCGCGCAGAAACGCCACCAGATCGAGCAGCACCTGCAGCTCGTCGCGCGCCCGCAGCCAGTTGACCTGCTCGGCGCCGACGCCGTCGCGAAGCATCTGGAAGGACACCGCTTGCTCGGCCACCAGCGGATTCATCGCCGGGTCGACGCCGCCCTGTTTCATCAGCGCCTGCAGCTCGCGCAGCTGCGGCTGGCATACGTCGATGAGCTCGCGGCATTGGGCGCGGGCATGCTCGACCTTCTGCTCGATGTCGGCGAGCTCGTCGACCAGCGCTCGGGCGGCGTCGAACAGGGCTTCGATGGCGCCCACGGCCTTGCTGGCCAGGTAGTAGCGACCCTGGTCGAAGTGCTCCTGGGGCCGGGCGAGGAGCTTGGTCAGGTGGTTGATGCGCGCGTGGTATTTGCCCAGCAAGTTGGACTCGTGCTGGAAGGCCTCGCCGTTGTTGGCCGGCGTGAGCAATCGAAGCGCGTAGCGCCGCTGGAGCAACTCGCCCTTGAGCGCCTTGCTGCGCTCGGTGAGCTTGTCGATGCGCTGGGGCACGCCCTCGCGCGCCTCGGCGACCACGTCCATGCGCGTGGCCAGCGCGTCGACGTCGGCTTTCAGGGCGTCCAGGGCGTCCTTCGCCACCACCTCGCGCGCCTGGTCGACCAGCTCGACGACGCGCACGGCGCGGCTCTTGGCCAGGTCGAGCTCCTCCTTGGGGTCGAAGCTCAGCCGATCGAGATCGACGCGCGCGAATTGAAATTGGCGCAGCCGCTGGGTGAGCGCGTCGCCGCGCTGGGCGAGCGGGCCCTGGACGTGCTCGACGACGGTGTTGCCCAACTGGGCGCGCTCGGCGACCTCCGCGAGCAGGCCGGCGGCGACCTCGTAGACGACGCTGGCGCGCACCGGATCGGTCGAGGCCAGCCGGCGGGCCTGATTCCACACGTCCAGCCCGGTGTCCAGCGGTTCGGCGAGGTGGGCGGCCGATAGGCCCAACTCGCGCCGGCGCTCGAAGCCGTCGATCGCGCGGGCGGCGGCCTCGTTGGCGGGCCCGGCCTGCTCGACCAGGCGCTGGCGTGCCTCGTCGACGCGCGCCAGGGACTCCCTGGCCGGCTTCGATGGCGGCGGCGAGTTCGTCGAGCAACTCGCTCGCCTGCCCGCCGGTGTTCACCGGGGTGTCGCGCAACAGGCGCAGCGCCTTTTCCAGGCGCGCGGCGTCCAGCCGGCCGGCGGCGTCGCGCAGCGCCTGCGCCTGGTCGAGGAGTTCACGCGCCTCGTCCAACAGCTTCGAGGCGTAGCCCGCGGTCTTCGCCGCGTGGGTCTCGACCTCGGCGCTCTCCCCCTGCCAACACTCGCGGTCGGGGTCGAAGTAGGTCGCAAACTCGCGCACCATCATGTCCAGCCGCTCGGCGGCGTCGGCGATGCAGCGGCGCCACCGCGCGAGATCGGCGTCCAGTTGTCGACGGGCTCGCCGCCGGCGCAGGCGCCTCGACACGACGAACACGGCCGCCAACAGCGCCAAAAGGGCGAGCAGCACCAGCGGCAGCACCGTGCGCAAATAGAAGTAGTGGACGTCGGCGCGGGCAAGGTGCACGCGCGCTTTCTGCTCGCATTGGCGTACCGCCGCCGGGTCGCCCTCGAACGTCTTGCGAATCTTGGCCGACATCTGCTTGCACGTGGCGAGCATCGCCAGCGCCTGGGTCGGGCCGTTCCAATCCCGGTCGGGGCGCCGGGCGATGGTGGATTCGAGCGTGGCGATGTCCTTGTCGACCGTGTCCAGCCGCGCCATCGTCTGGTTGAAGTGCTCGAGCTGAGTGCGCACCGGTTGGAGGACGGCCTCGACCTTGTCGGCCAATCGGACGGCCAGCTTGGGCTTGGTTTTGACGTGGGCCTTGGCGTCGTCGAGGCGGATGCGCGCGGCCGCCAGGCGCGACAGCAAGTCCTCGCCGAAGGGGGGCTTTCCCTCGAAGCCCTGATCGACCCGCTTGGAGAGCGCCCCGAGCCTCTTGTCCAGCTCGGGCAGGCGCTGTTTGAGCCCGGCGACCCGAGCCTTCATCTCGCGGCGAAGCTCCGCGAGGCGCAGATCGACGTCGGAGACCAGCGAGCACATCGCGTCGACATAGTGCGCGCGGCTGCGATACCGCTCGAAGAGCGAGCTGGCGATGGTCTGGTCGATGATGTCGCCCTCGAAGCCGAGCTTGCGCCATTTGGCGCCCGGATAGATCGCCACGGCCCGGTTTTTCAGCCCGAACACCACCAGGATGTCGTCGTCGGGATCCAGCCGATGGGCGTCGCCCCACGTCTTGTACAGCGCGGCGGCGTAGGGCTCGGCGTCGGAGTCTCGGCGCGAGTGACTACCCGTCGGGGAGGTCACGTCGACCATCGCGCCGAAATAGTGGGCGCCCACGCGCGACTCGAAGTTGCGATAGCAGCTTCGCAGCTCGTCGTAGCGCGGCCCGTCGAAGCGCCGCTTGATGGCCACGTGTTCGTGAGGCGCCAGGTCGGGAAAGGTGTCCCAGTCGGCGGCGAAGGCCGACGGCGAGACGAGCAACAGCATCAACAGGGCGAGGAATGCGGCGAGGGGGGCCGGGCGGCGAATCATCGTACTTAACTCCAGTGCATCTACAACGGGTCGGGCGACACACCATCATAGAGCAAAGGAGGCGATCGATGCTACCTCGCGTGTTGAGAATAAATGTTTGTTTTCAATGTGTTGTGGCTGCTTTGCTGTGTTGATCTAAGGTCGCCACGGACTCCGCCCAGGAGGACGGACTTCCCAGGTCGACGGCGCCGGCGAAGTCGGGGCGCGCGACCTGGTGGGTCATGACCTGGACGCGCACCTTGCGGTAGGCGCGCTCGGCCTCGGCGTCGGCGCGGGCGTCTTCGAGGTCGAGCTGCTCGAGGACGCTCTCCGACAGCGCCAGGGCGCGGGCGTGGTCGCCGGCTTGGAGGGCGGCGTCGGCGGCGTCGAACTCGTCGTCGACGTGGCTGCAGTCGGCGTGGATGCCGTAGCCGTAGTCGACGTCGTGGATCTCGGCGTAGCGCTGGTGAGCGTAGGCGAGTTGGGAGGCGACGACGATGGCGAGCGGCGTGTGGCCGGTGGCGGCGTCGGCGGCGCGGGCGCAGGTCTTTTCGACCGCGCGCCCGGTGCGCAGCAGGGCGCGCCCGCCGCCGGTGCCCTCGTCGAGCTGGGCGTTCCAGTCGGTGAGCATCTGGCGCGCGCGTCCGATGATGTCGCGCGCCTCGGCTGTGGTCGCCGCCAGCGCGCCGAGCTCGGCGCCGAGCTCGGCGGCGAGCTCACGGGCTTGGTCGTAGGCGTCGAGGTCGGCGCCGACCTCCTCGTCGACGAACGCGACCACCTGTTGCAGCGAGGTCAGCTCGTCGCGCGCGTCCAACCAACTGGCCTGATCGGCGCCGACCTGGTCGCGCAGCATCTGAAAGCTCACCGCCTGCTCGGCGACGAGCTTGCGAAGCGCGGGGTCGATGCCCGCCTTCTTGGCCCGCGCCTGCAGCTCGCGAAGGATGGGCTCGCAGCTGTGCACGATGTGGCGGCACTGGCCGCGGGCCTCGTCGACCGTCTGCTCGATGCCTTGCAGATCGCCGAGCAGGGACTCGGCGTCGGCGAAGAGGCGCTCGAGGGCGTCGACGCGCTCATTGGCCAGCAGGTAGCGCCCGGCGGCGTGGTCTTTTTTGGCGTTGGCGACGAGCTTGGACAGGCGGTTGAGGCGCGCGTGGTACTGGCCCAGGCGGGTGGCCTCCAGGGCGAAGGCATCGGCGTCGCCGTCCGAGGTCAACGAGCGCAGGTTGTAGCGCATCTCGATGAGCCGCTCCTTGAGGGCTTTGCTGCGCGCGGTCAGTTGCTCGAGGCGCTGGGGGACGCCGTCGCGGGCCAGGGCGACCACCTCGAGGCGCGCCGCCAGCCGGTCGAGCGCGGTCTGCAAGGCGTCGACTTCGGCGCCGGCGGCGTCTTCGTCGGCGTCGGCGACCAGCTCGACGACGTGTACGGCCTGGCGCTTGGCGGCGTCCAATTCGCGTTCGGGGTCGAAGCTCAGCTTGTCGGTGTCCAGGCGCGCAAAGCGCAGCTTGCGCGTCGTCTGGTTCAACTCTTCGCCGAGCTCGGCCAGCGGCCCCTGCACGCGGCGCACGGCCTCGTTGCCGGTGGCGGCGCGCGTGGCGATGTCGTCGAGCTGGGCGCCGGCGCGCTCGAGGATGGCCGCGGCCCGCTTGGGGTCGCTCGCCGAGAGGCGCTGGGCCTGATTCCAGGCGTCCATCGCCGCCTGCAGCGGCGCGGTGAGGTGCTCGGCGGGCAGGCCGAGCTGGCGGCGCTGCTCGGCGCCGCGCGTGGCGCGGGTGGCCGCCTCGTTGGCCGTGGATGCCTGCTCGGCCAGGCGCCGGTGGATGTCGCTGACCTCGTCGAGGTGCTCGCGCGCCGCCAGATAGGCGTCGTCCAGATCCCCCAGCAGCTCGCTCGCCGGGCCCAGATGGGCTGTGTCGGGCACGGCCTCGCGCAGCGCGAGCAGCGCCTTCTCGAGGCGTTTGGGATCGAGGGGGTGCGACTTTTGGCGCAACGCCTCGGCCTCGGACAACCGACCACGCGCCAGCGCCAACAGCCGCGACATGCGCTCGACCGCCTGGGCCACCTTCTGGTCGACCTCGGCGCTCTCGCCGCGCCACGGACGGCGACCCGGGGCGAAGTAGGCCGGGCATTGCTTGACGATCGCGTCGAGGCGCTTGGATGCATGGTCGATGCGCCGGCGCCACTCGGCCAACTCCGGTTGCAGCGCGCGCAGGGCGCGCCGGCGCCGAAAGATGCGGGCGAGCACGAACGCGATGAGCAGCGCGATCACCAGCACGGTGGCCAACGTCGGCAGGATCGTGTGCAGGTAGGCGTAGCGCACGTCGGCGCGGCCCAGGTCGATCTCGGCCTTGCGCTGGCAGTCGCGCACCTGCCAGGGCTTGCCGTCGTAGTCCTGGCGGATCTTCTTGGCCAGCGCCTTGCACTCCGCCAGCTTGACCAGCGCCGCCTGGGGATCTTTCCAGCCGACGTCGGGGCGCTTTTTGATCTTGGCCTCGAGGGTGGTCAGGTCCTTCTCGAGGGTGTCCAGCCGCGCCATATCCGCGTTGAAGGTCTCCAGATCGGAGCGCACCGGCTGCAGGACGGCCTCGACCTGGTCGGCCAGGTGCACCGCGTGGCGCGGCTTGTCCTTCATATGGGCCTTGGCCTCGTCGAGCTTGGTGCGCGCCGCGGCCAGCCGGGCCAGCAATTTGTCGCCGTAGGGATGGTCGCCGTCGAAGCGATCGTCGACCCGGTTGGTCAGGGCGGTCAGCTTCTGGTCGAGCGCGGGCAGCCGCTTGGCCAGGCGGGCGACGCGCTCTTTCATCTGCTGCTGCAGGCTGGCCAGGCGCAGGTCGACGGCGTTGGCCAGCGTACACATCGCGTCGACGTAATTTCGCCGGCGGCGAAGCTTGTAGAAGTGCGAGGCGTCGATGGTGTCATCGATGACCTTGCCCTCGAAGCCCAGCTTCTGCCACTTCGGCCCCGGGTGGATGGCGATGGAGCGGTTTCGAAGCCCCAGCACGATGACGATGTCGTCGTCGCCGTGGAGCTTGCCGGCCTGCTTCCAGGCCTTGTACAGCGCGGCGGCATAGGGGCCGGCGTCGGAGTATTTGCGCGAGTGGCTGCCGTTTTCGGCGGTCACGTCGACCATCGCGCCGTAATAGTCGGCGCCCACCCGCGAGTCGAAGCGCCGGTAGCAATTCTTCAGGTCGCGGTACAGCGGGCCGTCGAAGCGCCGCTTGATGGCCACGTGCTGGTGGGGTTCGAGCTCGGGAAAGTGGTCCCAGTCGGCGGCAAACCCCGTCGAGGCGGTGAGCACGAGCAGGCACGCGATGAGCAATCCGACGAGGGGTGCGCAGCGGCGAAGCATGGTGTCTCCATTGCATCTCGGTCAGCAGACATCCAATCATACTGCAACAGGTACAGTTTGGGCTACCGCCGCCGGCTCCCCCCCGGCAATGCGCCCTACCAACGGCCCTGCACACGGGCCAGGAAGTTGTAGGGATAGCCAAAGTCCAGGTCGCTGACCTTGGTCAGCCGCTGGTGAGCCTGGGCGGGAAGCTCCAACTCGGCGGCGGCGAGGTTGTCTTCGAGCTGGTACATCTTGCGCGCCCCGAAGATCACCGAGGTGACCTGCGGGCGGTGCATAAGCCAGTTGAGGGCGACCTGCGCCGGGGTGGCGTCGACCTCCTCGGCGATTTCGCGCAGCGTGGTGACCACGTTCCAGTTGCGCTCGGTGGCCATCGAATCCCACCGCTCGCGCATCTGGGCCAGCCGGCTCTCCTCGGGCGGCTCTTCATCGCGGCGGTACTTGCCGGTCAAAAAGCCGCCGGCCAGCGGCGACCACGGCAAGATCCCCAGCCCGAACTCCCGGCACAGCGGCACGTGCTCGCGCTCGAGGTTGCGCTCGACGAGGCTGTACTGCGCCTGCAGGCTGACGAAGCGCTCCAGGCGCTGCTCGCGGCTGGTCCACAGGCTGTTGACCAGCCGGTAGGCCGCGTAGTTGCTGCAGCCGATGTAGCGCACCTTGCCCGAGCGCACGAGGTCGTCGAGCGCGCGCAGCGTCTCCTCCTCGGGCGTGTCCATGTCCTGCATGTGGATCTGGTACAGGTCGATGTAGTCGGTCTGCAGCCGCTTCAGGGACGCCTCGCAGGTCTGCATGATGCGCCGGCGCGACGCGCCGGTGCCGTTGGGGCCCTCGCTCATGCGAAAGCGAAACTTGGTGGCCAACACGACCTCGTCGCGCCGGCCGGTCTTTTGGAACCACTTGCCCAGCACCCGCTCGCTCAGCCCGTCCTGGCCGTAGACGTCGGCCGTGTCGATGAAGTTGATGCCGCTGTCGACCGCGCGGTCGATGATCTCGTGGGCCTCCGCCTCGGTGCTGCTCATCCCGTGCATCATCGACGACTCGTCGGCCTCGCCGAAGGTCATGCCGCCCAGGCAAAGGGGAGAGACTTTCAGGCCGCTGTGGCCGAGATTTCGGTAGTCCATGGGGTTCCTCCTTGGTTGGCTCGGTTGGTTGTTGGGTCAGCTCGTGCGCACGGTAGTAGGGATGCGCTGGGGACGCAACGCCGCACGGACCAGGCGGGCGCTATGGCCGCCACGGCTAACCATCGATCACATTTCTACACATGTGATGCGGAGCGGCAGCAAGCAGCCGCTCCGCTGGGCGTTCCGCAAAAATGTGTGGGACATCAGACGGTCACGGCTACGGCGGGCGCCTCGCTGACTCGGCCGACCCCGAAATTTGACCTCTGCGCACACGTGCTTATATCCGCCTCGCGGCGGAGTTGGACGCTCCCCCTCAATAATTTGACCTACCGCGGAGGCTAAGATGGCTGGCAAAAAGATTTTGATGATCGTGGGTGATTTCGGCGAGGACTACGAGATCATGGTGCCGTTTCAGGCGCTGCAGATGGTCGGGCATACGGTCCACGCGGTGTGCCCGGACAAGACCGACGCCGACACCGTGGCCACGGCGGTGCACGACTTCGAGGGCGACCAGACCTACAGCGAGAAGCGCGGGCATAACTTCGCGCTCAACGCCAACTTCGACGAGGTCGACCCCGCCGACTACGACGCGCTGGTCGTGCCCGGCGGGCGCGCGCCGGAGTACCTGCGTTTGAACGACCGGGTGCTGCAGATGACCCGTCATTTCTTCGAGGAGGACAAGCCGGTGGCGGCGATCTGCCACGGCCTGCAGATCCTGTCGGCGGCGGGCGTCGTCGAGGGCAAGCGGCTGACGGCCTATCCGGCCTGCGGCCCGGAGATGAAGATCGCCGGCGCCGAGTACGTCGACGTGCCCGCCCACGAGTCGGTGCGCGACGGCAACCTGGTCACCGCGCCTGCCTGGCCGGCCCACCAGCGCTGGCTGGCGGACTTTTTGGAGGTGCTGGGCACCGGCATCGACCACGGCTGAGGCGATCCCGCGCTTCGTGGAGGAGACTGGCGAAGTTCCAGTCGGCGCCGGTTTGGGCTACACTGCCGACTGTGTAGCCCGCCGACCCAACTTTGATTCGAATCACCTTCACGACGTGCAATGAGCGACGAGAACACCGGGCCAAATGCTGCGCCGATACGCCTGGGGGTCTTCGACCTGATCGAGCCTCTGGGCCACGGCGGCATGGGCGAGGTGTGGCGTGGCCGCCACCGCCACCAGCAGGTGCCCGCGGCGGTCAAGCTCATCAAGGGCCCCGGCGGTCTCGAGGAGCGCCTGCGTTTCGAGCACGAGGTGCAGTCCCACGCTGCCCTGGACCACCCGGGCATCGTCTACCTCTTCGACTACGGCACGGTGAGCGTGGGCGAGGCGGCGGGATCGCGCGGCAAGCTCTTGCCGGGCAGCCCCTACCTGGTCATGGAGCTCGCCGAGCACGGCTCGGTGCGCGAGCTGTTGCCCATCGATAGCTGGGCGAGCGCCTACGCCATTTTGCGCTCGGTGCTCGACGCTCTGGCGCACGCCCACGCCCGGGGCGTCATTCACCGCGACCTCAAACCGGGCAATATTCTCATCTTCGGGGACACCGAGCGGGTGCGCATCAAGCTGGCCGATTTCGGCCTGGCCCACGCGCTGTCCGACGAGCACGCCCGCCCCCTCGACGAGCTGTCCCAGCCGTCGGGCACGCCGGCGTTTATGGCTCCCGAGCAGGTGCTGGGAAAATGGCGCACCTTCGGGCCCTGGACCGATTTGTACGCGGTGGGCTGCATCGCCTACGAGCTGGTGTGCGGACGCCCGCCGTTTAGCGGGCGCAATCGGGTGCGCCTGGCCTTCAAACACGTCAACGACGCGCGGCCCGAGGTCGCGCCGACGTTTTCGGTGCCCCACGGCGTCGAGGCCTGGATACGCCGGGCGATGTCCATTCCTATCGACGCGCGGTTTCGCCACGCCGCCGAGGCGCTGGCGGCCCTGCCCGAGCCCGACGAGCCGATGAGCTGGAAGCTGGCCGCCGACGTCGAGTTCGCCGGCTCGGCCAAATTGGAGTTCGAGACGCGCCCGCTCATGCACACCCTGCAGGCGTGGCGCGAGTGGGGCTCGCACGACGCGCCCACGGTGCGCGAGGTCGTCCGGAACTCGTCGGCGGGCTTCATCGAAACGCCGGTCGCCGGCCCCGCCATCGCGGCCGTCGGTCGCCAGCCACCTGCTCCCGAGCCCGTCGCGCTGCCTCGTCTGGACGTACCCGCCTCGTGGCGGCGCGAGCGCGCCCATCGCCGCCCGGATTTGCTCGTGGGCGCGGGGCTGGGGCTGTTCGGGCTGCGCGAGCTTCCCTACGTCGACCGCGAGGCCGCTCGCGACGCCCTGTGGGCCGCGCTTCGCCGCGTCGCTGACGACGGCGGCACGCGCGTGCTGTTCATCAGCGGGGCGCCCGGCGCCGGCGCGAGCAGCCTGGTCGACTGGGTGGCCACGCGCGCCAGCGAGGTGGGCGCCGCCCAGAAGTTCGCGGTGCTGCACAGTGCGGGGGCGGGCGCCGAGCTCGACGGCATCCCCGGCCTGGTGCGCCGGGCGTTTCGCACCTGGAAGCTGGGCCGCGCCCAACTGCACGAGCACCTGCTGGAGATGCTGCCCTCGTGGGGCGAGGGCGACACGGTGCGCGAGCACGACGCGCGCGCGCTGACCGAGCTGCTCGAGCCCACCGCCGACGATGCCGACACCGTCGACGGGCCGCCGTACCGCTTTCGAAGCGCGATGCAGCGCCACGCGCTCATCCAGCGGCTGTTTCGCCGCCTGACAGTGCACCGGCCGGCGTTGGTCATCCTCGACGATCTGCAGTGGGGACGCGCCACGGTCGACGCGCTGGAGTTCATGCTCGAGTCCACCGAACCCCCGGCGAACGCCTTATTCGTGGCCACTCTTCGCGCCGACGAGCTCGCCGAGAATCCGGTGCTCGCCGCGCGCCTCCGCACGTTCGCGCGACTGGACGTCTGCGCCTGGCTCGAACTCGACCGTCTGGGGGCGGAGGACCACCGCGAACTCGTCGCGAAGGCGCTGCCCCTGGAGCCTTCCCTGGCGGACCAGATCGCCCGGCGCACCGAGGGCAACCCCATGTTCGCCGTCCAACTACTGGGCCACCTCATCGAGCGCCGCCAACTGCGCATGGGCCCGTCCGGATTTTGCCTCGACGTCGCGCTCGACGAGGTCATGCCCGACGACGTCTTCGCGCTGTGGTCTGGACGATTCGATCGGTTGGTGGCCTCCTGGCGCCCCGACGAGCGCGCCGGCGTTCGCCGCGCCATCGAGCTCGCCGCGGTGCTCGGACGCCACGTGCGCGACGAGGAGTGGGCGGCGGTGTGCGCCGGCGCCGGCCTCGAGCTTCCCGAGCGCCTGGTCGAACGCCTGGTCTCGCGGGGGCTGGCCACCCATATGAACGACGGGTGGGCGTTTGCCTACGGCTTGCTCGTCGACAGCATCCTGCGCCAGGCCGACCAGGCGGGACGCCTCCAGGCGCACCACCGCCTATGCGCCCGGTCGCTGGCGCAACTGCAAGACGACGGCGGCCGGCGCACCTGGCTTCGCCAGGCCGACCACTGGGAGAAGGCCGGCGAGGCCGAGCGCGCCCTGGCGCCGCTTCTGGGCGCCTACGAGCGGGCGGTTCAGGGCGGTGACCTCGCCGCGCGCCGCGAGATCTTGGAGCGGCGCGCCCGCCTCATCGACCAGCTCGCCTTGCCTGCGGACGACCTTCGCCGGTTGGTCAACGACGCGCGTCTGAGCGACGTGCTGCTGACCAGCGGGCAGGTCGACCAGGCCCAAGCCCGCGCCCTCGCCACGCGCGAGCTCGCCGCGCGCGACGGCCGTGGCGCCGTACTGGCCAACGTGCTGGTGGTCCTGTCGCTGTGCGCTCAGCGCCAGGGCGCGATGGACGAGGCCATCGACCGCGCGTCCCAGGCCGTGGACGTCGCCCGGCAGCATGGCGACGACTATTGGCTCGCCAAGGCCTACGAACAGGTCGCCTGGTCGCAGCTCTTCGCGGGCAACGCCGCCGAGGCCGAGGCGGGCTTTGGCCACATGCGCGCGACCGCCCAGGCCGCCGGGCGCCGCTGGCTGGCGTTGCTCGCCTGCTACGGTTTGTCGGCGGTGGCGATCGAGCACGGCGCCTACGAGGAGGCGGCGCGCTACGCCCGCGAGTTGCTCGAGCCCGCCCGCCAGCAGGGCTACCGCTGGCTGGAAGCCCAGGCGCACAACATCCTGGGCGAAGCCGCTCGCTTCGGCGGCTTCGAGGCCGAGGCGCTTCGTCACTACCGGGACTACGAGCGCCTGGCCCGCTCGCTGGGACGACAGATGAACGTGGCCACCGCCTCGCTCAACCAGGCGATGGTCCAGGTCTCGCTGGGCCAGTTCGGCGACGCGGGCGCCTGCCTGGCGCGGGCGGCTGCGCTCTTCGCCGCGCTGGGAGTGCAAAACCGCGCCGGCTTTGCCGACATGGTCCGGCTGGCCGCCGCCGCCGGCTGCGGCGACCACGCCACCTTCGATTCGCTGATAGACACCTTTTTTCCAAGCCCCGAGACCGACGCGTGGCCCGACGGGCAACGCTTCGCGCGCGACGTGCCCTTGTTGGCCGAGACGGCCGCTCGCCACGCTCACCAGCACGGCGACGCCGCGCGCGCCCAACGCGCGCTTCGGCTGGCCCGCGCGCAGTACCTTCGTCTGGGCGATGCGCCCGCCGCCGAGCGCGTCGGCGCCCAACTCGCCACCACCAACACCACCCCACCGGAGTAAGATCGATGTCGACTGATGTGGAACATGGACCCCGCCGCCTGGAGATGACCGTGCTGATGACCCCGGATATGGTCAACTTCTCGGGCAAAGTCCACGGCGGCGCGCTGCTCAAGCTGCTCGACGAGGTCGCCTACAGTTGCGCGGCGCGCTACAGCGGCCACTACGTGGTCACGTTGATGCTCGACGACGCGCTGTTTCGCGCGCCGGTGTACGTCGGCGAACTCGTCACCTTCAAGGCCTGCATCAACTGGGTGGGTCGCAGCTCGATGGAGGTGGGCATTCGCGTGGTCGCCGAGAACCACCGCACCCGCGCCAAGCGCCACGTCATGTCCTGCTTCTTCGTGATGGTGGCGATGAACGACGAGGGCCACACCATGCCCGTGCCCCACTTCGAGCCCGAGGGCGACGAGGAGCAAAAGCGCTGGCAGGCCGCCGAGGAGCGGCGCAAGATCCGCGAGATGCACCGCCACTGAGCGCACGAGCCGCCTTACCGGACGCCTTATCGGACGCGTGAATCAGACAACGGAAATATCCAAATTTTTTGCCTTCCGGCCATCCCCGTGGGTATCATCCGGCTGATTCGGCACAGTTGAAACTGATAAGGAAGTTGGACGATGAATGTAGGCGTCGCGTTGGTGGCCGTGGTGATCGTATTGGCCGTGGTCTTCGTCATCATGTTTCTGCGCAGCCGCTCGAGCGGCGGGGACTCCTGGGAGAGCCGCTCCACCACGAGCCCGGCCGGCGGGCGCGCGCGGCCGGCGAGTGGCCAGCGCATCAACTGGTTGGTGGGCCAATCGGCGGGCGTTCAAGGCAAGACGTTCCACGTGGGAACCCGCACGGCTACCATCGGACGCGGGCTGGGAAACCTCATCCAGATCAGCGACGAGAACGCCTCCAAGGTGCACGCCCAATTTGTCGGCTCCGCCAGCGGGCTGCAGATCAAGGACATGAACAGCTCCAACGGCACCCGCGTCAACGGTGAGCTGCTCGAGGCCGACACTCCTCGCCCATTGGGTGATGGTGACGAGATCGCCATCGGCGACACCATCTTCGTCTACCGCCGCGCGGGCAACTTCCAGGACCAGGCGCTCACCGGCAAAAAAGACGTGCAGGCCTCCCAGCAAAAGCAGACCATGGCCCTGGGCGCCATCGGCGGCGGCGGGGACTTGAAGTCCCAGATCGAAGCCGCCGTAGCCGAGGCCGGCGGCGATTACGAGAAGGCCGCCGAGAAGGTCGGCCTGGACGCCGAGATGATCAAAAGATCGTCGACTCCAACCAGCCGGCCTGAGCGGACCGGGCGCGCTACTCGTCGTCGCGGTGGACGGTGTCCGGGGAGAACGCCGGCGTGCATACGGCGATGTACTGAGCGCCGTCGGGGGTGCTGTAGCGCACCCACTCGCCGGGGGCGGTGACGACCGCCTGGCCGGCGTGGACCTCGAGGACGCCGTCCTCGTGCTCCACGCGCACCATTCCCTCCAACACAACGATGATCTCCTGGAAGTCCGGGCGCTGGCCGGGCTCCTGCCAGCCCGCCGGCGAGGTCATGCGGGCGACGCTAACCTGGGCGTCGTCGGTGGTCACCCGCCCGGCGAATTCCTCGATGCGCTTGGGCTTGTTGCCCGCGGCGGTGATGATCTGCGGCCCTTCGACGAGGTGTGGCATGGGACTCCTTTCGCTGCGTGGTGTGTGTTGCAGTTCGATCAGTCGCGAATGCGCACGACCATCTTGCCTTCTTTGTTGCCGCGAAGCACGTCCAGAAACGCCTGGGGCGCCTCGTCGAGGCCGCGGCGAATGGTCTCCTCGGCGGCGATGGTGCCGTCGAGCACCAGCGGGGTGACCTCCTCGGCAAAGGCGTTGAAGTCGTCCCAGTGGTCGCCGACCAAAAAGCCCTGAAGCGTCAGGCGGCGGCTGACGATATTGCTCATGGTGCGCGGGCCGGGGGGCGGCTCGGTGGCATTGTAGATGGAGATCATGCCGCAGATGGCCGCCCGCCCATGCACGTTGAGGTGGGCCAGGGCAGCCTCGAGAGCATCACCGCCGACGTTGTCGAAGTAGGCGTCGATGCCCCCGGGCGCCAGGCGGCCCAACGCCTTCATCGGCGCCTCGGTTTTGTAGTTGAACGCGGCGTCGAAGCCGAGCTCGCCGAGGCGCTCGACCTTGGCGTCGCTTCCCGCCGAGCCGATGACCGTCGCGCCCCAATGTTTGGCGAGCTGGCCGACCATCGAGCCCACCGCGCCGGCCGCCGCCGAGACGTAAAGCGTCTGGTCGAGCTGCAATTCGAGGATGCGTCGAAGCCCCACCCAGGCGGTAAAGCCGGTCATGCCGATGGCGCCCAAAAAGAGCGTGGGCGAGGCGTCGATCTCCGGCAGCACCCGCACCTCGTCGCCGCTGGCCACGGCCGCGTCGCGCCAGCCGTGCTGGCTGAGCACCAGGCTTCCCTCGGGCACGTCTTCATGGTGGCTCTCGACCACACGCGAGACCGCGCCGCCCGACAGGCTGTCGTGCAGCGGATAGGGGTCGACGTAGGTGCGCCGGCCGCTCATGCGTCCGCGCATATACGGGTCCAGCGAGAAAGCGAGCGTCTCCAGGCGAACCTCGCCATCGCCGACCTCGGGCAGGTCGACGTCGACGAGTTCGAAGTCCTCGAGCGAGGGCTCGCCTTTGGGGTAGCGGACGAGGTGGATTTCGTGAGCCTTCATGCGATGCTCCGGTGGTAAACAGGGACGACCAATAGTTCTGAAGCAACGGCAACCTAACCCGGAATGCTCGAATGGCAAGCCTCGCCCATCCGGCTACTCTTGCCGACGGCGTTGACAGGCGTGCCGTGATTCTCTAGGTTGGTTGAACATTTGTTCAGTTGTCGAGTTGGCGCGCGCCGATGATGGTGTGCTGTCCTAAGCAAAGATACTCGTATGACGAAAAGCATCGACGTCACTCCGGAATCGGTTCGCTATTTCCGCGCGCGGCGCTCCCATCTCGCCGGTCCGGGCGCGCCCGACCTGGCGAGCTGCGCGCGGGATATCGTGGGGGCGCAGGCCCAGGTGGAAACGTGCGCGCTGCACGCGCTGAGCCTGCGCACCGCCGGGCGGCCCGACGCCGACCAAGTCAGCCGGGCGTTGCTCGACGAGCACGCGCTGGTGCGCACCTGGGGCCAGCGCGACACGCTGCATATATACTCGGCCGACCTGTGGCCGACGATCATCGCCGCACGGCCCGCCTGGGTCATCTCCGGGCGGCGCGGCGGCATGCCCTCCGAGGCGGAGGTCGAGCGCGCGCGCCAGTTCTTTGCCCAGGCCGACACGACGCTGACGCGCTCGGACCTCTTCGACATCATCTCCGACGAGTATGTCGCCGAGCTCGAAGACCACCAAGGCGCCGGGCGCAACCCGCGCCGCTTCGCCGCCACCCGGCTGGTGTGGCGGCTGGCCATGGACGGCCACATCGTCTTCGCGGGCAAAGCGGGGCGCGAACAGGCCTACGCCCACCGCGACCTGCACCTGGGCCATGTCGAGCCGGTGGAGGCCTCGCCCGAGGAGGCCGCCGCCGAGATCACGCGGCGCTACCTGTCCGTATTCGGCCCGGCACACCCGCGCGACGTCGCCCACTATGTCGGCGCGTGTGTGGGCGATTGCCGCAAGTGGATGAAGCTCCTCGACGGTGAACTCGTCGCCTGTAAATGCGACGGCAAGAAGGGATTGGTCGCGCTCGCCCGCGACGCCGACGAGCTTCGCCGCACGCCCTCGCAGGTGGGCGACGACTGGCCGGCGCGCATGCTCCCGGGCTACGACACCATGCTGATGACCCACAAGGACAAGCGCTGGATCTTGCCCGACGCCGACGAGGAGCCGTTGGTGTGGAAGAAGGCCGCCGCCGTCGCCCCCACGATCATCGCCGAGGGCCAGATCGTGGCCACGTGGTCGCATAATAAGCGCACCCACGAGGTCGACGTAGAGGTCACCCCGCTCGGCGGGTGGCGCGCCTCTCTAAGAGACGAGGTCGAGCGCGAGGCCCAGGAATTCGCGGCGCATCTGGGGCTTGAGCTGGGCGGCCTGGAGGTGGTGAACGGGTAAGCTACTCGTTGGCCTGGCGCCATTTTTGGAGCTGGCTCGTGGCCTGCGAACGGACCCTTTTTTGCACCAACGGCGTCCAGCCCAATACCAGCCCCACCGGCCCGAGCGCCTGACGGCTCCACCGCCAGAAGTCGAATACATCCGTGTGACGCACGATCTTCCCGTCGCCAAACTCGAAGCGCGCGTCGATGACGTTGTGCACCTTCCGACCGGTCGCCGAGAACGTGTACCACGCCTCCCAATGGGCCTGACCGGCGCGGTCGTCGGCGCTGACGTGCGAGAACTCCAGGCGTAGGTCCGCCGCGTTGGAGGTCAGCATGCGCCACATTGCGCGCACCCCGCCGGCGTCCAGATCGCGAAAGACAGGGTCGGAAAAGCGCGCGGCATCCCCGTACGACGCGGCCATGGTGTCGGCATCGCCACGGGCGAACGCCTCGTAAAAATCGGTGATCAACTGCTCGTTGGGGTGCATGGGGTCTCGGGACGGCTGTGGGAAAACGCCAGCATAGCACACCCCGGAGTCGTGGGAAGGGCGGACCGATGTACGACGCCGGCGGCCTGGCGGCGTCGTACGAGTTTTGAGGCACCTTCCAGGTTCCAGAGGAGCAGCCATGGTGACTTCGCATAATCTCTTGGTTTTCGAGGACCCCCCACTGCCTCGCGCTGTACGGCGCGCGACGCATCTCCCCCGGGGGGGGAGAAGCCCATCGCCAACTTGCTACGCTTCTGTTTCACGTCGTAAAGCAACCACTCTGCTTCACGCAGCAGGCTTCTTCCCCGCTGGGGAAGTGCCTCGCGCGCAGTCACAGCGCGAGGCGATGGGGGTCCTCGAAAACCAAAGAAGTAACGCAAAGTCACTCAACTAACGGCGTCGAATTTGGCGGTGGCGGCTGATTCGTAGATATGCCATCAGACTGGTGCGTAACAATTTGACGTGAATCGCAATGAGGACCTCGAAGTGAAAACACCCAAGGAGCCTTACCCATGACCGACACCCAACCAGGCATCGCCGTCGGCGCCGACGGCGTCCACCGCTGCGCGTGGTGCGCCGGCGACGAGCTGTACCGCGCCTATCACGACACCGAATGGGGC
This sequence comes from uncultured delta proteobacterium, assembly GCA_963697525.1. Classification (GTDB taxonomy): domain Bacteria; phylum Myxococcota_A; class Bradymonadia; order Bradymonadales; family Bradymonadaceae; genus Bradymonas. The sequence continues at coordinate 7,449,016 of OY969087.1, read as the reverse complement.
TTTCCCGTCGCCGAGGACCGGCGGCTGTTCGAGAAGCTGTGCCTGGAGGGGTTCCAGGCGGGGTTGAGCTGGCTGACGATCTTGCGCAAGCGCGAGAACTTTCGGCGGGCGTTCGCGGGCTTCGAGATCGAGCGCGTGGCCGCTTTCGGCGACGCCGACGTCGAGCGTCTGCTCGCCGACGCCGGCATCGTGCGCCACCGCCAGAAGATCGAGGCGGCCATCAACAACGCCCAGCGTGCGCTGGAGGTCATCGCCGAATTCGGCTCCCTGGCGAATTACGTGTGGCAGTTCGAGCCGCCCGAAGACGAGCGCCCCGGGCGCATCACCCCCGACAGCCGGCCGGCGACCACACCCACCTCCAAGCGCCTGGCGCGCGAGCTCAAAAAGCGCGGGTTCCGCTTCGTCGGCCCGACGACCGCCTATTCGTTCATGCAGGCGATGGGGGTCGTCAACGACCACATCCACGGCTGCGCCGCGCGCGAGCGCGTGGAGGCAGCCCGCTCGGGGTTCGTCCGTCCAGGCTAAAATCCCGCCTTGTCCAGCTCGTCCATCAGCGCCGGCAGGCCGGCGTGTTCGCCGCGCACGTCGTCGAGGACGTACTGCCAGTACTCGCCGGCGCCGGCCTGCTCGAGCTCGTCGCGCAGTTTGCGCAACTCGGCGCAGGCGCGCCGGTAGTGGCGCCGCTTTTTGCGCCCGATGCGGTAGTTGACGATGCTCATGCGACAGGAGATGACCAGCTCGACCTGCTCGACGCCGCAGGCGCGCACGAGCGGGTCGGCGCATAGCCGGGCGCGGGGGTGGTCTTCGTGCTCGAACCAGCATTCGACGGCGCGGTCGAGCTGGCCCTGCTTAAGCGCGCGTTTGATCCACATATCCGGCAGCTCGCGGCGCACGACGTCGTCGACGGTGTCGAGGACGTCGAGCTGGCCGGCCAGGCGCGCGAAGCGCGCGAGGTTGCGGTAGTCTTTGAGATAACCGGTGTGCTCGAAGATGGCCGCCGCGTAGGGGAGCACCTCGCCGACGACATCGTCATCGGCGAGCGCGACGAAGGCGGCGCAGGCGTTCCGCGCCGTGCGCAGTTGGGCGCGCGAGCCGGGGTTGCGCGAGGTGCGCCAGGCGTGCAGCTCGTCGAGGCACATCTCGGCGGTCAGCTCGGGCGCGTCGGAAGCCTCGGCCGCCGCGACCGGCGTGAGCACGAGCGCGCCGTCGCGCACGTCGACCTCGAACGCACACGCGCCGTCGAGCCCGAGCTCGCGGCGAAGCCGGGCCGGCAGTTCGATGCGTCCCGCCGCGGACATCTCAATCGTACGCGTCATTAATCCACCGAAAGAAGGGGGCACCACAGAGGACACAGAGAGCACAGAGGAAAGCCAAGAAAGTTAGCCTCTGTGGCCTCTGTGACCTCTGTGGTGAAAAACATCGCGGCGGAGCCGGGCCGGAAGCTCGATGCGTCCCGCCGCGGACATCTCGATTGTACGCGTCATTAATCCACCGAAAGAAGGGGGCACCACAGAGGGCACAGAGAGCACAGAGGAAAGCCAAGAAAGTTAGCCTCTGTGGCCTCTGTGACCTCTGTGGTGAAAATAAGCGGATCAAGGAGCAACGTCGCAGGAGCCGTCGTCGCAGTTGGGCCCGGCGGCGGCCTCGGCGCGAGTCTTGGCGCGCACGCGCTCCAACAGGTCGAGCAGGGTGTCGGCCGGCTGGGCGCCGGGGATGCCGAATTTCTCGTCGATGAAGAAGAAGGGCACGCCGCTCACCCCGATCTCGCGGGCCTTGGCCTCGTCGGCGCGTACCTCGTCGACCAGCTCGTTGCTCTCCAGCATCGCGCGCACCTCGCCGGCGTCCAGCCCCACCTCGCCGGCCAGCTCGGCGAGCTCGTCGCGCTCGGCGATGGGGCGGCCCTCGGTGAAGTAGGCGCGCATGAGGCGCTCTTTCATCGCTGCCTGCAGGCCGTGCTTCTTGGCCAGGTGCAGCACGCGGTGGGCGTCCAGGGTGTTGCCGCCCTTGGCGTTGGCGAAGTCGAAGTCCAGGCCCTCGCTTTCGGCCGTCTGGGTCATCTGGGCGAGCATTTGACGGGCGCGCTCGACGCCGATGCCGTATTTGGCCGCCAGGGCCTCGTCGAGGGGCTTCTCCGACGGCCCCTGGGCGTGCGGGTCGAGCTCGAAGCTTCGCCACTCCAGCTCGACGTCCTCGTCGAATTGCTCGAGCGCCTTCTCCATGCGCCGCTTGCCGATATAACACCACGGGCAGACGACATCGGACCAGATTTGAATTTTCATAATATCTTCCTTCGCGAAGGCGCGGATTGCTTGCATTGCAAAAGACGTATGCGATCGCCGCGTCATTCCGCCGCCGAGGTGGCGCGGCGTCCTTTGCGCTCGTCGGCGGGGGCGCTATCCTGTCTACGGTACCGAGACCGGAAACGAAAGAGCCGTCATGGAAATAGTATGCGCAGCGTGTGGGGAGCAGACCGAGTCGAGCGAGACGTGTTCGGCCTGCGGCGACGACCCGCTGCTCGACGGGCGCTACCGCCTCGAGGCGCTCATCGGCCAGGGCGCCTCCGGGCTGACCTACCGGGCGACGCGGATCGACGACGGGCTCGTCGTGGCCATCAAGGAGTTGTCCTACCGCACGATGCAGTCCTTCGAGATGGACAAGCTGTTTCGCCGCGAGGCGGACGTGCTCAAGCAGCTCGACCACCCGGGCATTCCCTCTTACGTCGACGACTTTACCGTCCAATCCGGCAAGCATCTGTCGCTGTACCTGGTCCAGGAATTCGTCGACGGCGAGTCGCTGGAAGCCGAGATGGAGCACCGGCGCTACACCGAGTCCGAGGTGCTCGAGATTCTTGGACGAACTCGCCGCCATCCTGTGCTATTTGCAGGAGCTTCGCCCGCCGGTGGTTCACCGGGATATCAAGCCCGCCAACGTCATGCGTACCTCGGCGGACGCGCTGGTGCTGGTGGACTTCGGCTCGGTCAAGTCCAGCGCCGACGGCGCCGTCGGCGGCAGCACCATCGTGGGCACGTTCGGCTATATGGCCCCCGAGCAGCACTGGGGAAAGGCGTCGCGCCAGACCGACCTGTACGCGCTCGGCGCGCTGGGCCTGGCCCTGCTGGCGCATTGTGACCCCACCGAGTTTGCCGGCTCCGACCACCGGCTGCATTGGCGCGAGCGCGTCGACGTCTCCGAGCGCCTCGGCGACCTGCTGGCCTCGTTGCTCGAGTCCGAGCCCGACGACCGCCCGGCTGATGCCCAGGCCGCGCGCCGGGCGATTCGCCGCGTGCTGGAGCCGCCCACGCTCGAGATCCGCTCCAACGACGGTCCCAGCCCGGCCCCGGCGCCCGCGCCCGATCGGGCGATGACGGTGTCGTCGGTGCCCGCCTCTTGGCAGGACGAGGACGACGGGCTCGAACGCCTGGACGATTCGAGTTCAGGATCTCCGCAACACCAACTCGGTGTGGGTGGGTGTCGCCGCGGCGTTCGTCGGTGTGGTCGGGATCAGCCTGATGTTCCTCAGCGGCAGCTCGAACTCGCCTTCGGTCGCCCAGGCGGCACCTGTCGAGGCGGCCGCCGCCCAGCCGTTGGCGCTGGATGCCTGCAAGGGCAACGATTGCAAGGCATTGAGCGTGCCCTTCAAGACACACCTCGCCTTTGGCATGACCGTCGACGCGGTCAAACAGGCTCGCCCCGAGCTGGCCAAAGCCACCGAGGAACCTCATCCGACGGTCTCCGTGGGCTGGCCGGGCCATCCGTTCGGCTCCGCCGACGCCCCCGGGCCGGTGCTCCAGGGGGATATGGCGTTGCTGGGCGAAAAAGCGTCGTGTGATTCTGTCGTTTTTCGTCGACGGGGGCCTGTCCAAGATCAAATGCACGGCCCAGGACATCGGCTCCGAGATCGAGACCAAATCCTACGCCAAGGCGCTCGCCCAACAACTCGCCAAACGCTACGGCGTGCCCACCGACGGTAAGGGCATTGAGGAGGAGCCCGGGTTTGGACAGTTTAGTAACCTGGACGGCTCCTGGTCGTGGCGCACGGATGATGGCGCGGTGTTGGCGTTGAAGGTCTCCTTCCAGGACGTGGTGGGGATGCGGACGTCGAAGGTCACGCTGACCCAGACCTGCGCGGAGCATAAAAAAGTGCTCGACGCGCTCGCCACCAAGCAAGAAGAACGACAACGCGCGCAGAAAGCCAAGCGCCGCCAGCAAGAGCGAGAGCGCATCGAAAAGCTCAAAAAGCAAAGCAAGGACGACCCCATTTGACCCGCTCGGGAGTGCCGCCGGGGAGACGTTTGTTTAGCGCTGGACAACCCGAACGGCAATCGCTAAGCCAAGCCGCCATGATCGAACTCGAAGACCTCGGCTGGGACGGGTTTTTTGCTTCCCAGCCGCTCATAAAACAATTTGGAAACGACGTGTTCGCCGCCCGCGTGTCCCGCCACGACGGCCAGGAGTACGACGTGCTCTGTGCCGGCGCCGAACAGTTGCGCGTGCGCCTCGGCGGCGGGCTTCGCTACCGCGCCGAGACCCCGCAGGACCTGCCCGCGGTGGGCGACTGGGTGGTGGTGCGCGCCGACGCCGGCAACCTCAAGACCATCGTCGACGTCTACGAGCGGCGCACCCGGTTTGTGCGCCAGGCCGCCGGCCAGGTGACCGAGGAGCAGGTCATCGCCACCAACGTCGACATCGTCTTCGTGGTCACCTCCATGAACGAGGAGTTCGCGCCGCGCCGTCTGGAGCGCTACCTGATGGCCATCCGCGCCGCCGGGGCCCAGCCGGTGATCGTGCTCAACAAGCTCGACCTGGCCGACGACCCCCAATCCTTTGTCCGAGCGGCGCGACAGAGCGCCAACGGCGCACCGGTGGCCAGTCTGTCGGCGCTTCAGGGTTCGGTCGACGAGCTGCACCCGTGGATGCAGCGCGGCCAGACCGTCGTCTTCGTGGGCTCGTCGGGGGTGGGCAAGTCCACCATCGTCAACCGCCTGGTGGGCGACGAGGTTCAGGCCACCAGCGGCATCCGCGAGGACGACGCCAAGGGCCGCCACACCACCACCACCCGCCAACTTCTGCTCATCCCCGGCGGACACGGCGTGCTCATCGACACCCCGGGCATGCGCGAATTCCAGTTGTGGGCCGACGACGAGGCCGAAAGCGATGCCTTCGAGGATATCGAGGAGCTTGCGATCGACTGTCGCTTCCGCGATTGTCGTCACCAAGCCGAGCCCGGATGCGCCGTGCAGGACGCGCTGGACGACGGCGAGCTCAGCGCCGAGCGCCTGGCGAGCTGGCACAAGCTGCAAAACGAGCTCGAGGTGCACCAGCGCCGCCAGGAGGAGAGCGCGCGGCGCTCGCGGCGCTCCAAGAAGCGCTGAGCGCGCGCCCGCCCACCGAGGAGTACCCCCATGAAAGACGACAAGCCCAGCACCACCGCCGCCTACGTGGCCAGCGCGCGCGCCTACGCCGACGAGACCGGCTCGGTGCGCGGCTTCTCCGACCCCATCGCGCGCCTGCTATTGCCCGCCGACCAGCGCCCGCCGAGCCCCTCGCCAACGGGCAAGCCCCAGTCCATGCGCGAGGCCATTCAGCAGGTGCGCGGCCACTATATGGCACTGCGCACGGTGGCCATCGACGAGGGCATCCGAGCGGTCGTCGACGGGGTCGACCAGCTCGTCGTCCTGGGCGCCGGGCTGGACTCGCGCGCCTGGCGCATGGACGAGCTCGCCGACGTGACCGTCTTCGAGGTCGACCACCCCGCCACCCAGCGCTACAAGCAAAGCCGTGTCGACATCCTCGCCCCCCGCGCCCGGGAGGTGCGTTTCGTCACGGTCAACTTCGAGCGCGACTCGCTGGCCGACGCCCTCGACGCCGCCGGCCACGACCCCACGCGCCCGACGATCTGGGTGTGGGAGGGCGTGATCATGTACCTGGAGGAGCCGGCGATCGCGGCCACGATGGACATCGTCGACCAGCGCTCCGCGCCCGGCAGCCGCCTGCTGGCGACCTACCAGACGCCGGGCATCACCCAGAGGATCGTTGGCTTTTTTGCCGGCCTGGCCGGCGAGCCCTTTCGCTCCCTGCTCACCCCCGTGCAACTGGCGCGCCTGCTCACCCGGCCGAGCTGCCTGGTCACCCGCGACGAGGGCCGCGCCCAGTGGTTCGCCCGCTGGTCGAACCCCACCGACGTGCGCGTGCCCGGCGGCGACGGCGGCGAGCGCATGGCCACGGTCGATTGGCCCGCCGAGCCGCGTTGATCGCGTGACCTATGTCACGGGGCATCGGGGCGTGGTTGGGCATGGCCGTGCGTGGTTGCAACGTCGGCCCTATCCACGGGCCAAGGCCCGAGGCTCGTAAAGAACAGCCATGTCGAGGCGTGCAGGCCAAGGCCGTGCACGCCAAGTAGGTGGTCGACGGTTTTGGGGGCGTTGACCGGCCATCCGTGTCGGCAGTTTGGGGGATCGCGTGGGCGGGGGCGTTCGCTGATACGACACCGTGCCCGCCCGAATAATCGATCCGGGCCGCCCGTGCGATCCCACAACCCACCGACACACAGCCTCATCATCGACCGACCCCACAAATCACCCGTGGCGCTCTTGGCGTGCGTGGCCTCGGCCCGCACGCCTCGACGTGGTCGTATTTTACGAGCCTCGGGCCTAGGCCCGTGGTGAGGGTCGACCTGCCCAAATCAGGGGGCGTTGACCGGCCATCCGTGTCGGTGGTTTGGGGGATCGCATGGGCGGGGGCGTTCGCTGATTCGACACCAGTCCGCCCGAATGATCGGTCCGTCGGCGCCAACGCGATCCCACAACCCACCGACACACAGCCTCATCATCGACCGACCCCACAAATCACCCGTGGCGCTCTTGGCGTGCGTGGCCTTGGCCCGCACGCCTCGACGTGGTGGTATTTTACGAGCCTCGGGCCTAGGCCCGTGGTGAGGGTCAACCTGCCCAAACGCTGTTCTCGATATGGTCACCCCCGAAACAGAGCAACCCCCGCCAAAACTGCCTCAAGGCCCGAAATTCGACAAAATACGCAACGAATCGAGCGGTTTTGCCGAAAACCACAATGAGGGCTCAACGATAACCATCGAGGAGGCACATATGGCTCGCTCATTACGGCAAATCTACATTCACCTGATTTGGGGCACCAAAGGGCGAAACCCCATCATCAAGGGAGAGCTCGAAGACTTCATTCACCGCCGGATCGATGAGATCGCGGACGATCTGGCTTTACGTACGGTCGCTGTGAATTCGGCGTGGGATCACACGCACTCGTTAATAGAGTGGAACACGACAATCGCCTTCGGCGACGCCGTGAAACAGATAAAGTCGCGCATTACTCAGGAGTGGAAGCAACATCTCGCCGAACGCGACGAGGAAGCCTCCTTCTGCTGGCAGCGTGGTGGTGGAATCTTCAGCGTCGATAAGGAGAGGGTTCCCGAACTGTCGAAGTACATCGCAGAGCAGAAGGACATTCACCGCGGCCGCAAAGCCCGGCGGGAATTCGAGTTGGCAACGACGATGTGAGGAGGGCGTGGTTGCCACGTCGGCCCCAACCACGGGATGGCTGTGCGTGGTTGCCACGTTTACCCCAACCACGGGCGGGTCGTGCGTGGTTGCAACGTTGACCCCAACCACAGGCGGGTCGTGCGTGGTTGCCACGTCGGCCCTATCCACGGGCCAAGGCCCGAGGCTCGTAAAGAACAGCCATGTCGAGGCGTGCAGGCCAAGGCCGTGCACGCCAAGTAGGTGGTCGACGGTTTTGGGGGCGTTGACCGGCCATCCGTGTCCGCAGTTTGGGGGATCGCGTGGGCGGGGGCGTTCGCTGATACGACACCGTGCCCGCCCGAATAATCGATCCGGGCCGCCCGTGCGATCCCACAACCCACCGACACACGGTCTCATCATCGACCGACCCCACAAATCACCCGTGGCGCTCTTGGCGTGCGTGGCCTCGGCCCGCACGCCTCGACGTGGTCGTATTTTACGAGCCTCGGGCCTAGGCCCGTGGTGAGGGTCGACCTGCCCACACGCCCCTTGATGACAGGGCCGCCTTGCCCACACGCCTCGATCGTCGACGTCGCAATCACACAATCGCCCCCACATACGCCGAGCGCGGCCGGAGGAGCTTGTCCTCGGCGCGCTGCTCGAGGGCGTGGGCGACTAAGCGCGGCGCCGGTCACTCGCCCAGCAAGCGCTCGATGGTCGCCAGCAGGCTTTTGATCTGCACCGGCTTGGTCTCGAAGGCGTTGCACCCCGCGGCCAGCGCCTTCTCGCGGTCGCTCTCCAGGGCGTGGGCGGTGAGCGCGACGACGGGCAGGTCGGCGGTGATCGGGCTTTTGCGCAGCCGGCGCGTCGCCTCCCAGCCGTCCATCACCGGCAGGCTCATATCCATGAGCACCAGGTCCGGCGGGGCGTGGGCGATCTTGTCGAGGGCCTGCTCGCCGTCGACGGCGATGGTGACCTCGTAGCCGCGGCGCATCAGCCGGCGCGCGAGCATGTCGCGGTTCATCTCGTTGTCTTCCACCAGCAAAATCTTGGTCATGACGTGGTCTCGGTCCTTTCGAATGGGCGCGACGGGGCGGCGGACGACTCAGTCCACCGAGGCGGGCTGAGCGGCGGCGGCCTTTTGGGCGGCGCGCTGGCGCACGGCGCGGCGCACCTCGCTCAACAGGTCGTCGGTGGTGTAGGACCCCTTGCCCAAGATCTGGTTGACCTGGCTGTTGAGGCGGGCGCGCTCCTCGGCGGTCAGCTCGGCGGCGGTGACCACGACCACCGGGATGGCGCTCCAGTCGTCATGGGCGCGCATGCGCTCGAGCACCTCGAAGCCGTCCATGTGGGGCATCATCAGGTCGAGCAAGATCAGGTCCGGCGCCTCGTGCTCGCCGAGGTAGTCGATGGCCAGGCTGCCGTCGGAGACGGCGTCGACGGTCAACCCCTGGCGCGCCACCGTGCGCTGGAGCATGTCGCGGGCGTGGTCGTCATCTTCGACGACGAGCACCCGCCCGGAGCCGTCGGTGCCGGTAAATTCGGCGAGCACGTCCGACAAGCGGGCGCGGTCGACGGGCTTGACCAGGTACTCCGAGGCCCCCAGCGCGTAGCCCATATTCTTGTTGCTCACGATGGTCAGCAAGATGACCGGGATGGAGGCGGTGAGCTCGTCGCCCTTGAGCTTGGACAGCACCGTCCAGCCGTCCATCTCGGGCATCATCACGTCCAGGGTGATGGCGCTGGGTTTCTCGGTGCGCGCCAGCCGGATGCCCTCCTCGCCGCTGGACGCCGAGCGAATGGCGTAGCCCTCGCGGTTCAAAAAGCGCTTCATCAACGCGTGCACCGTGGGATCGTCGTCGATGACCAGGACTTCCGGGGCGTCGGGGTCGTTGACCAGCGCCTCGTTGCCCTGCTCGGCGATGGCGTCGGCGCCCAGGTCGGCCGGTGCCGGGCGGGCGGTGTCGGCGTTGACCGGCAGGTGGATGCGAAAGGTCGACCCCTTGCCCTCGGTGCTCTCGACCTCGATGGAGCCGCCCATCATCTCGGCAAAATGCTTGGTGATCGTCAGCCCCAGCCCGGTGCCGCCGTATTGGCGGGTGGTGGACTCGTCGGCCTGGGTAAACGCCTGGAACAGCCGGTCGAGCTTCTCCGGGGGGATGCCGATGCCGCGGTCGATGACCTCGAAGACGCACATCTCCTGGCCGTCGACGGTCTCGGCGTAGGCGTGCAGGCGCACCGAGGCGTTCTCGGTGAATTTGGCGGCGTTGGACAACAGGTTGAACAGCAACTGGCGCAGCTTGGTGATGTCGACGTGCATGCGCTTGGGCGCCTGGTCGATGTCGACCAGAAAGCTGTTGTTGTTCTTGGCGACGACCGGCTCGATGGTCGCGGCCACGTCGTTGAGCAACCCGGGCAGGTCGATGGTCTCCAGGTACAGCTCCATCTTGCCGGCCTCGATCTTGGACAGGTCCAGGATGTCGTTGATCAGGCTGAGCAGGTGCTGGCCGGCGATGCCGATCTTTTTGAGGTCGGGCAGGTAGGCGTTATGCCCGTCGATCTCGAGGTCCTCGTAGATGAGCTCGCTGTAGCCGATGATGGCGTTGAGCGGGGTGCGCAGCTCGTGGCTGATATTGGCCAGAAAGGCGCTCTTGGCCTCGTTGGCGCGCACCGCTTCGTCGCGCGCCTGCTCGAGGGCGAGCTCGGCCTTCTTGCGCTCGGTGATGTCGCGCACGATGGCCACGTAGCCCTGGTCGTTGGCGATCTCCTCGCCTTCGATGCGGCTGATGGACATCTCCACGGGCACCTCGCTGCCGTCGCGGGTGCGCCCGTGGGTCTGCCGGCCGCTTCCCTGCCAGGCGTCGATGCCGCCGGTCGACGAGCCCGCCTCGTCGGCGGGCGTCGGGGCGAATAGCCCGGCCTCCTCATCGACCTCGTCGTCCTCGCTGAGGGTCGACGGAGGCGGCTGGGTGATGTCGGGCACGAGCATCGAGAAGGGCGCTTCGAGCACGTCTTCGCGGCGAAAGCCGAACAGGTCCACCGCCGCGTGGTTGAGCGCGTGAATGCGCCCGTTGGGCGCGATCGTCAGGATGCCGTCGGCGGCTGTTTGTACCAGGGCGTTGGTGTGCGCTTCGCGGGTGCGAATCTGGCCGATGGCCCACTCCTTGAGCGACTCGTAGGCCAGCGTCAGCGACAGCACCAGCACGTACAGGCCCACCAGTACGGTCAGCTCGAAGAAGGTATGGTGGCGCGCGTCCAGCGCCGTCGCCGTGGTGCCGCCGGTGAGCCGGGAGACGTAGTAGGCGACGGCGCTGGCGGTGACGACCACCAGCCAGACCACCCCCGAGCGAACCCCTGCGATGAGGACCGCCAGCATGGGCACCACCGCCAGCCACAAAAAGGGCGGGCTTCCCATATGGCTGACCACGGCGACGAATAACATGATCCAGTAGACGTTGAACGACAGCCAGTTGCCGATGATGCCAAAGGAGATGCCGCGGCGCAGCATGACGAGGCTGGCCAGCACCAGCAGCGCGCAGCCGATCACGGCAATGGGCGCGGCGGGGCCGGCCCCCAGGGCGTACATCACCACCGCGTACACCGGCCCCCACACGGCCAGGGCCAGCGCGAACACCACCACCACTTTGGCGCGAAACGCCGCGTCGGTGCCGGAGGCGATGCTCGCCGGGATGAACCGGGCGGTGAGGACGTCGAGGACGTTGTCTTGGTTCCGAGAGGAGGTCGTTTGGCTCATGGTCATTCGTACAGCTTGGTGGTTGAGAGGCAATTCGTCGGGGGTAAGTCGTCAGCCAATAGGGGAGCGCTCGCGCAGCCAACCCATCCAGCGGGCGGCGGCGCGCACGCCGGTCTTTTGCAGGTGGCGCATGGTCTCGCGCACGCGCACCGACGGCTCGAGCATGGACTCGAAGCTGCCCGCCTCGAGGCGGCGGCGGGTGGCCTGGCGCTTGATCTTGCCGCTGGAGGTCTTGGGGATGCTCCCCGGGGGCACCAGGTGCACCGCGGCGACGGTCAGGCCGAAGTGGCGCTTGACCACCCGGCGAACCTCGCCGACGACCTCGTCGAACGGGCCCAGGTAGTTGGCCGAGGCCTCGCACACCAGCACGAGGCGCTCGGTGCCCAGGTCGGTGTCGCGCTCGGTCAACGCCACCACCCGGCCCTTGCGCGTGCCCGGCAGGCGGCCGACGTGGCGCTCGATGTCGCTGGGGGCGTAGTTCTGGCCGGCGACGATGATCAAATCCTTGATGCGGTCGACCACGTAAAGCTGGCCGTCGGCCACATAGCCCATATCCCCGGTGCGCAGCTCGACGCGGTCGGCGTCGTCGCGCCCGTTCGCCCAGTAGCGCGGCGAGATCGACGGGCCGCGCACGCAGATCTCGCCGACGTAGCGCTCGCCCAGCGGGGTGTCCGTCTCCAGATCGCGCACCACCAGGGTGTGCTCGGGCACGATGCGCCCCACGCCCACGAAGGTGGCGGTGTCGGGCATCTCCAAGGGCGCCGGCTCGGCGCGACTGTCGCCGGCCAGGGTAGGCCGGTCGACGCTGTCGTAGCGCACGTCCTCGCCGGGGGAGGGAAACGCCACCGACAGGGTCGCCTCGGCCAGACCGTACACCGGGAAGAACGCCTGCGGGTCGAAGCCGCAGGGCGCGAAGCGCTCCAAAAACGCCTTGACGGTGCGGTGGTCGATGGGCTCGGCGCCGTTGAACGCCAGGCGCACCGACGACAGATCCAGCCCCTCGACCAGCCGGTCGGGCAGCTTGCGGGCGGCGACCGCGTAGGCAAAGTTGGGCGCCACGATGAAGGTGGCGCGAAACTCCTGGACCCCGCGAAGCCAACTATCCGGCCGGGTGATGAAGTCGGTGGGGCGCATCAAGTAGGGCGCAAACCCGACGAATAGGCCCAGCAGCGGCCCGCCGATCAGGCCCATGTCGTGGAACAGCGGCAGCCAGGAAAACGAGCGGTCCTCCGGGCAGAAATGACCCCCGAGCGTGCTCGCGCGCAGGTTGGCCACGGCGTTGCCGTGGGTGACGACCACGCCCTTGGGGTGGCCGGTGCTCCCGGAGGTGTACTGCAGGTAGGCGGCCTCGCTCAGGTCGCGGGCGAAGTCCAGCTCGACCTCGCCGCCGGCCGCGCCGCCAGACGCGTCCAGGGCGTCGGCGTCGACGAAGATCTCGACGATGCCCCCGTCGAGGTCGAGCTGCGACCACTTGTCGGGCAGATCGCCCACCAGCACCCGTGGCCGGCAGTCGCGGCACACCGCCTCGATGCGCTCGATGAACGCCTCGGGCATGCGCAGTTCGGTCACCGGCGGAAGCGGCACCGGGATGGCGCCCAGGCCCATCGCGCCCAGGAAGAAGGCGACGAACGACTCGATGCCGTCTAACGACAGCACCACCCGGTCGCCCGGGGCGACGCCGCGCGCGTCCAGCACGCTGGCGGCGCGGCCGACCGCCCGGCGCAGCCGCTCGAAGGTGATCGGCTCGACCTCGAAGTCGCGGCCGGCCGGGCGCACGCAATTCAAGGCGACCGCCTGCGGGGTGTCCTGGGCGCGCTGGGCGAAGATCGCCGGCAGGCTCAGCCCGGGGTCGGGCAGGTTTTGCCAGATGCGCTCGGGGACGCGTTCTTTCCAGTCGTCGTCGCGTCGCCAGACGATCTCGTCGCCGTCGTCGGTCGGCTGTCGTGCGGATTTCATGGGGCTCTCCTGATGACCATCGCTGGCGGATTAGATGTAGAAATTTCGCCCTTCCTCGACGTAGGCACCCACCTCGCGCAGGTCCGCGTCGGCCACCCAGGCGCCCAGCGTTGGGGCGTACTCGAGGGCCGCGCGCATGCGCTCGACGGTGGCATATTGGCCCAGGCTGGCCAGCCCCACCGGGAAGGCCAGCAGCTCGCGGCAGACCACGTCGACGAGCGACGGGTGGCGAAGCTCGCCCTCGCGCAAGGTGCGGCGGGCCTGGGCGAGCAGGCCGACGAGCACGGCGTCGATCAGGCGTGGGTGCTCGACGACATCGTCGTCACCGGCGTGGGCGCCGAGCAGCGCGGCGAGCGCGTGCGCCGCTCCGGCTTGGAGCGCGTCGGGCAGGCGTCGTTCGATCTGGGCGATCAGGGCCGCGTGGTCGGCCTCGGGCTCGAGCCACTCCAACGGCGAGGGCACGAAGCCAAAGCGCGACAGCGCGCCGTGGACCTCACCGGGGGCCCCGCCGGTGGCGACAAAGGCGACCAGCGGTGCGACGAACGCGGCGAAAAAATCGTCGGCGACGAAGCTGTCGTTGGGCATCGAGACGACCACGGTAAAGCCGGCGGCGTCGAGCCACTCCACCAACGTCGCCACCAGCGGCGCTTCCCGCGACTTCAGGGCGAGCTCGATCAGCGGGCGTGTGCCCGTCGACGGCACCCGTGTCTCGCAGCGGTCGATGCCCACGTGGGAGAACGGCCGGTACGCGATGACCGGCGCGCTCCAATGCGGCGTGGTGCCGGCGGGTCCGGCGTGGACCGCCACGCGGTTGGGCGGGTGGACGCGCTGAGTGGCGGGCGTGTCCGCGCCCACCATCCAGATGCGCACGTGGCCGGCCGGCGCGGTTTGCTCGGGACCGGTAAACTCGACGCCGGGCAAGCGCCGACGGCGGAGCTCGTCGACGAAGGGGGCGACCTGTGCGTCACGCGGCGGGGCGATGACGCTGAGCTGGCGCGTCTGGGGCAAGCGGCGCACCCACACGCGCTCGGCGAGCTGGCGAAGGTACAGAAACGAGCGCGCCGCCTGGGCCGCCGGCTCCACCAGCGTCTGGCCGGCCAGGCGTGTCTCGGCGTCGAAGTCGGCCTGTTCGAGCGGCCCGGCCTTGGTCGCCGAGCGCACCATCAACTCCACGCAGCCGTCGAAGACCGGCTGATAGGCCTCGGGCAGGCGCCGGATGTGGGCGCGGGTGGCCTCGACGATGTCGGCGATGGCTGCCTCGGAGTCACGCACTCGCTCGCGCGGCTCGACGCCGCCGGCGAGCACCCGTTCGACGAAGGCGTCGACGTCGCTCTGGAAGCTGGTGGCGTCGGCCACCTCGTCGATCAATCCCGCCCGGGCGGCGTGCGCCCCCCAGAAGCGGTGGCCCCACAGCAGAAAGTTGATCGCGCCCTGCAGGCCGATGAGCCGCGGCAGGCGTTGAGTGCTGCCGAAGGCGGGGCTGTCCAGATAGTCGGCCACCTCCGTCATGTAGAAGGTGGTGTTCGCCCCGTCGGCGGCGATGCGGTAGTCAAAGCATAGTGAGAACTCCACCCCGCAGCCAAAGCACGAGCCGTGCACTGCCGCGATGGTGGGCGCCTCGAAGTCGGCCACCGCCCGGTAGGTGCGCCGAAGCGGCTCGGTCAGCGCGAAGATGCTCTCCGCCTCTTGCACCGCGCTCGCCAGCATGAGCTGGGCGCCGTTGATGAAGCTGCGCGGCTTGGCGCTGGCGAAGACCAGCGCGCGCACCCCGGTGCCGCGCAGGCTCTCCAGGCACCCGTGGATGTCCTGGACGACCTGGCCGGTCAGGATGTTGACCTGGCTCGACGGGGTGTCCAAGCGTACCCACACCACGTCGTCGTCGCCGCGCTCGATGTCCAGCGTCTGCCATGTGTTCACGCCGCGACCCCCGCCACGTAATCACGCAGCGACGCCACCGTCAGCGCCGACGGACTCGCCGCGTGCTCCACCCACTGGTTGAGCAGCACCGGGCGGCCCAGCTCGTCTTCCAGCTCGAGGGTGAGCACCGACAGCGTCAGGGAGTCGAAGCCAAGATCTTCCAAAAAGGAGTGTTCGGGGCGGATTTGCTCGGGGAGTTCACCAGGGGCAGCCGCCCGAATCGCGCGACACACCATTGCCATTACATCCAACATCACTGACCTCGCCTACAGCTCGGGGGACAGATACGGGGACGGATGTCCCTCTACCTCGGTCCTCGCTTTGTCATTATGCGTTTCGCTGTCAACAACCTTAAAGGGGTGTGTCTAGTTTTTCAAACAAAAACAACTGAAATGATTTGATTATGATTTTTATGGATTATTAATATCAGCGACATTTGACGCTAGATCATGGGTGGCCGGGGCGCAGGGTGGGTTGTCTGTGCCGTTGCCAGAGATCGCGCGTTGGATTCGATGGGTAAGGTATAGCGCGGTATTGCGACGTAATGGGAAAAGTGTGAATAATGTTACAGCATATATTTATGGTGATTGTAACATGAATAAATAATGTTAAGTGTCGGCTTTTGTTGTTCGGTTGTGGGCGGGGTGACATGTGTAATTTGCATAATTTGCAGTCTTCGGTTAGGCTATAATGCATCGCGCAAAAAATGCGTGTCTTCTTTCAAGTTGAGGAGTTTCGATGACGATGCCACCGTCGCCGTCGGTGTCCGCGCGAGCCCAGACGCTGGCGTGGATGACGCACCCGTATGACTTTTTGGCCCAGTGTCGCGACGAGTTGGGGGATGTGTTCACCATCGACTTTCGCGAACACGGCCAGTACGTGCTGCTGTCCCACCCGGAGCATATCCATCAGGTGCTGGTCGGCGATCCCGCCGTGTACCGCGGGGCGAACACGCTGCTCGAGCCCTTCTTGGGGCGGCATTCGTTGCTGCTGTTGGAGGCCGAGGCGCACCGGCGTGAGCGCCGCCTGCTGATGCCGCATTTCTCGCGGCGTCAGATCCACGGCTACGGCGCGCAGATCGCCGCGGTCGCCGACGAGCTCATCGACGCGTGGGCCGAGGGCGACACCCTGAGCATGCGCGAGGAGGGCCAGCGGGTGGCGCTGGCCCTGATCGACCGGCTGGTCTTCGGGCTGGACGCCGATCAGAAGCGCCACCGGGCGCTGCACGAGTGCTTCGACGCCATTTTGGGCCACCGTCACTTCAACATCGCGCTCATCGGTCAATTCGGCGAGCAGATCGGCGCGTCGGCCTCCTGGCAACAACTCCAAGAGCAGTTGCAGCGCATGGATGAGCTCATCCGCGCCGAGATCGCCGACCGGCGCGCCTCGGGCCGGCGCGGCGGCGACATCATGAGCCTGCTCATGGAGGCCGAGCATGACGACGGCCGGCCGATGAGCGACGACGAGCTGCGCGACGAGCTCGTCACCCTGCTGGCGACCGGTCACGAGACCACGGCCACCTCCCTGGCCTGGGTGGTCTACTGGGTGCTGTCTCATCCCGAGGTCCACCGGCGGCTGCGCGACGAGTTGGCCGGGCTACCCGCCGACGCCGCGCCCGAGCAGGTCGCCGCGCTTCCCTACCTGGAGGCGGTCGTGTGCGAGGCGCTGCGCATCCACCCGGTGGTGCCCGTGGTCGCCCGTCAGTTGCAGGCGCCGGTCGAGCTTGGCGGCTACGAGCTGCCCGCCGGGGTGACGGTCGCCCCGGTGATCTACCTGCTGCACCAGCGCGAGGACCTCTACCCGGCGCCCGGCGAGTTTCGTCCCGAGCGCTTCCTGGAGCGCGACTTCGCCCACAACGAATATATGCCCTTTGGCGGCGGGGTGCGCCGGTGTCTGGGCATGCACCTGGCGATGTACGAGCTGGCGGTGTTGGCCGCGCGCATCGTCTCGCGCGTGGACCTGCGCCTGGTCGACGAGCGCCCGGCGCGCCCGGTGCGCCGCATGGTCACCATCGCCCCGTCGGGCGGCGCCCGGGTGCGCGTCGACGCGATCCGTGAGTGAGCATCAGGCCACATGCCCCCATTCGATGAGGTCGTCGACCGTCTCCAGGATGGTCGTCTCCAGGTCGCGAAACTCCACGCCGAGGTCGCGCTTGATCTTGGCGTTGTCGAAGCGTGGCCGGCGCCCCAGGTTGGTGCGCAGGTACGAGCGCGTGCCGGCGTCCTCGAAGATCGACAGGGCCTTGATGGCGAGGTCGCCGGCCCTGCAGGCCAGGTTGAGCCTGGGGAGCCGATAATCGGCGTAGCCGTGGGCGCGAAGTAACGCGACGATCTCGGCCATGTCGATGGTGTGCTCCACGCATAGATTGCGCCCGGCGGCCGTCTCCGATTCGATCGCCAGCCGATGGGCGGCGGCGACGTCGCGCACGTCGACCAGCCCCAGCGTCAGGCGCATGATCGCCGGATATTCGCCGGAGAGGAGATCGGCGAAGATCTTGTTGGAGGTGTTCAGCGACGTGGCGATGGACGGGCCGATGATCATAAACGGGTTGATCACCACCAGCTCGTAGGGCGCCGTCTCGGCGAGCTTCCAGGCCTGCTTTTCGGCCATCACCTTGGAGAAAAAGTAGGGGTTGCGCGTCAGCGACGACTGCTCGTTCCAGTCGCGCTCGGTGAGCACGTGGTCGGGCTCGGGCGCGTCGGTGACCGCCGCCATCGACGAGGTCACCACCACGCGGCGCACGCTGCCCGATCGCGCGCAGGCCTCCAACACGTTGGTCGTGCCCTGCACGGCCGGGTCGACCAGGTCGCGCTGGGCGTCGTCGGGGTCGAGGGCGTAGGGGCTGGCCGTGTGGATGACGTAGTCGGCGCCGGCGACGGCCTCGTCGAACGAGCCCGGCGTCAACAACTCGCCTTTCCACAACGTCAGCCGCTCGTCGGCGCCCGCCAGGCGGTCGAGAAACGCATATTTGGCGGAGTTTTCCGGCTGTCGGACGGTGCCGCGCACGGTGTAGCCGTGGTCGAGCAACTCTTTGACGATCTGCGAGCCCAGAAAGCCCGAGGCGCCGGTGACGACGACGGTGGTGTGTTCGTTGTTGCTCATGGTGTCTGCTCCTCAACGTGGGGTTTGGCCAGTGACGTGGGCAACCGTACAGACGGCCGTTGCATTCGTGAAATAAATGCGCATGATAATTGTATGCATGAGATTGATTTGCGCGACATCGACCTCAACTTGCTGGTGACCCTGGAGGCGTTGCTCCAGGAGCAAAACGTCACCCGGGCCGCCGAGCGGCTGGGGCGCTCGCAGCCGGCGGCCAGCCACGCGCTGGCGAGGCTGCGCGAGCTATTCGACGACCCCTTGTTGGTGTCTGGGCGCGGCGGCATGAAGCCCACGCCCAAGGCCCAGGCGCTGCGCGTCCCCCTGGAGCGCGCGCTGCGCCAGGTCGAGTCGGTGCTGGCCGCCGAGCGCGTCTTCGAGCCGGCGGCGACGACGCGCACCTTTAGGCTGGGCTGCCCGGACTTGTTGGCGAACTTCTTTACCGACTTGTTGGGCTGGATGGTCGCCGAGGCCCCGCAGGCGAGCCTGGAGGTCGACACCTATTACGGCGTGGACATGGAACAGGCGCTGGAGACCGGCCGCTTCGACGTGGTCGTCGCGCCCATCCCCGAGAAGGCGACCACCCGCATTCGCCAGCGCCGCGTCGGCGCCGTCGACTGGTATTGCCTGATGCGCCGCGGCCACCCTGCGCTCGACGGCCCCTTTGACGTCGACGCGTGGGTGCGCTACCCGCACGTCATGGTCGTCTCCGGAGACGCGAGCCCGTCGCTGGTCGACCTCGCCCTCGAGCAGGCGGGGGCGCGCCGGCGCGTGGGGCTGACCGTGCCCCAGTTTTTGCTGGGCCCGCCGGCCGTCGCCGCCAGCGACCTCATTTTCACCGCGCCGCATATGCTCGCCGCGGACGCCGTCGCGCGCTGGGACCTGGTCGCCCGACCCACGCCTTTGGCCGTGCCCCGGGTCGACGCCGCCATCCTATGGCACGAGCGCTGGGACGCCGACGACGGCCACGCCTGGCTTCGGAAGGGCGTGCTCGAGGCGGTGCGCGAGCGCTGGAACCACATGCCCCAGGGCCAACCATGACAAACCCAAAGACCGTCGATTTGTCGACGTGGACCCGCCGAAGCCATTTCCACCACTTTCGCGACTACGCCATGCCCATCTTCGAGGTGTGCGCGCGCGTCGACGTCACCGGGCTGGTCGAGCGGGCGCGGCGCGACCAGGAGTCGCTCTTCGGCGCCTTGCTCTTCGAGGTGATGAGCGCGGTCAACGAGGTGCCCCAGCTTCGCCAGCGCATCCGCGGCGACGAGGTCGTCGAGCACGACACGGTGCACCCGTCGTACACCGTGTTGGTCGACGACGAGCATTTTAACTTCTGCTACACTGACTTTTGCCCCGATCGGGGCGCGTTTCTGGCCGACGTCACCCGCGCCGCCAAGGGCCAGCGCGGCCGTCTGGACCTCGCCCTGGAAGAAGACGCGCGCGACGATCTGGTCTACGTCACCAGCCTACCGTGGCTGGACTTTACCTCGGTCACCCACGCGCTCGCCGGCGATTGGTCCGACGGCATCCCGCGCGTCGCCTGGGGTAAGGTCGTGCGCGGAGACGCCGGCGCCAGCGTGTCCGTCCAACTGTCCGCCCACCACGCGCTGGCCGACGGCCTGCACGCCGCGCGCTTCTTCGAGTTGCTGGAGAGCCGCACGGGCCGTGGCAAAAACGACGGCAAGTGATGAGCATGGCCATGACCGTTTCCTGCGTCGCCGACGCGCAAACCGTATTTGACCCGCATCGACGAGTTTCCCCCATGAAATACCTGTGCTTGGCCCTTCTCATCGCCGTGGGCGTGGCCGGCTGTCCCGGCAACCAGCCCGGCTCGCAGCCCGCGACGACCTGCAAAACCGTCGGTCAGCAATGCCAACTGGGCGGCGGCCAATTGGGCGTATGCTACGCTGGCGACGGCGGCAAGCTCGAGTGCGTCTCGCAGCATTGACGTCAAAGTCGGGCATGGCCAAGGCGCGCGACGCTGGGTGAGACGCCGCGTCCTAGACGGTGCCCCTCTCTATGGTTTTCGGCAGAGAGGGGCGAATCGATGCGTCTTTTTTCGGGATCCGCCGCTGAGCGCAGCCTGGGACGGATCTTGGTGGGTGTGATCATCGTCCGTTGGTGGACTCGCTGTGAGCCCAAGCGGCAATCGAGGTCGATGATGCCCGTGAACGTGGCCGTGCACGTGCACGTGAACGGCTGTTTGACTGCAAAAATGGTCGATGGGGCGTAGGTCTGCGAGTCGAGCAGTGTCGAGCGCTCGGAGCGGTGTCGTTTCCGGCGGAAGCCAAGCAGGTGAAACTGCGGTTCACGGCCACGTGCACGTTCACGTTCACGGGCACACGTCGCCCCGCGCGGGCAACGGCAGGGTTTTCTTGCGCAAGAAAAAATGGCAACATCCTCGGTGCTAATTGTCGTGAGTCACCGAAGTGCTCAAAACCCGAGGACATTGCCATGGACGAAAAAAAGTATGGGAAGGCTATCGAGAATGCCAGCGAAATTTTGGTCGACGCGATGCTCGAAGACCTCGACGACCTGATCGAGGAAGGCCGACAACTCGACGCCAAGGTCAGGCAGGTGCTCTTTGAGGTCGGAGGGCGAATGATGATTCGGCTATTCACCATCATCGGCGCGGTGCTCATCGAAGAAGCCAAGCGAAAAGGAATGACGGTCGAGCGCCGGCCGACAGTGACCTTCAAGACGATCTATGGGCCCATCCAGCTCGAGTCTGCATACTTGCGCAACGCAGAAACCGGCGAGTCGACCCGTCCGATGCGCGAGCATCTGGGCGTCGAGGGCGAGCGCTACAGCGACGCGGTCGACCGGGCGGTGAGCGACTTTGGAGCCGAAAACTCCTATCAGAAGAGCACCGACCGCTTCTTCGAGCATTACGGCTGGCATATGGGCCGGACCACCGTCAGGAGCCGGACGATGGACGTCGCCGAGGCGGCACAGGCCTACATCGAACAGCGATTCGCTCAGAGCCAGAAGGCCTATCAGCAGCCAACTGCCACGCGGAAGCCCGCCCAGGAGATGCTCGTGGAGGCGGATGGATGCCACATTCGCTGCGGAGAGCTGATGACGGCCAAAGAGGCGCGCAAAAAGTGCGAGGATGAGGAGCAGTTAGCTCGTCTTGAGGAGGTCGAGGACGACAAGATCGTCAGGCTCGAGCAGTGGAAGGAAGTGCGTACGGGGCTGGCACGTCGACCAGGTCAGGTCGAGCCAACCTACGTGTGCAGACGAGGAAGCTGGGAGGAGCTTGCCCAACAACTCTTTGCAGCCGCCTGCGAGCACGGGTTAGGCTTTGAAACGCAGGTTATCGCGCCCGGCGATGGCGGCATCGGCCTCAAGGAGGCGCTGGAGATGTGGTTTCCCCACCTCCAATTCATTCTCGATCGCCCGCACCTAAAGAGTCATGTGCACGAGTGCGCCCAACTGCTGAGCGACGTGGACGCACTCGACATACCCATCGATACCTGGGTCGACGCGGTCATGGATACGATTCATAAGGGGCACGTCGACCAAGTACTTGCCCAGAACCAGGACCGTCACACTCAGATGGAAGAGGTGGTCGCCGAGCTCGCAGATGATTCGCAAGAGGCGAGCGCCTACGAGCGGTTGGGTCGACTCATCAAGCACCTGAGACGCTTCTACAACTGCGTCGACTACCAGGCCTACGAAGACAAGGACTGGCCGATCGGCTCTGGCGAAGTCGAGAGCGCGCATAAGACCGTGCCGCAGGGCCGACTAAAAAAGCCCGGCGCGTGCTGGAAAGAACAGAATCTCAATCCAATGTGCGCTTTGCGAACTCTGCGCGCCAACGGCTGGTGGGACGATTTCTGGGCATGGGAAAATGAACGCCGTCGAGCTGCATAAACATGAGGTCTACCGATCAACGCCGATCACACCCGATCTTGGTTGGCGAGTTGCGTTGGGCGAGGCCTTTCTGGCACACTGCTGGTTACTGCTCTGCAACCAATAGGTGGGGAGTCGCACCGACCATGCCATGTGTTCTCTTGTTTAGCGGAATCATTTTGTTGGCCGCCCTGGCCAGCTTCGTGCGCTGTTTTTTCTACGGCAACGTCCACGTCAAAAGGCACGCTTTTGACGGGCTCGGCCTCTGGTTAGTTGGGGTGGCGCTGCCGTTTGCCGGCCGTGCGCTGGTCCCTTCGGTTTCTTTCGTTGCATTTATCCTCGCCGGTGTAGGCCATATCTTGGCGTTCGTCGTGTCGATGATATGGTTTGCACGCGCGGCTTTGACTCCCCAACAGATGTACGTACGGGGTTTCATCGACTTCGAACCCGAGGACATGGTCCGCTCCGATACCAGTCCGGGAGACGACGATTAGTTTCAAAGCCCATTCGCCGGCGGGAGGCCGGGCGGAGCGCATAAATTGCTCGGGTTCGTGACGCGACCATCGTGTTTGCTCTGCTCCCAATGTTGTCGAGGCTTCGCCATGATTGTCTACATCATCATCGTCCTGGCCGTTCTGCTCGCTATCTCGATGGGGTTTTCGCGCCTGCGCGAGAGCCGGCTTCGCAGCCAGGGCGTGCTGCCGGCGCGCGGCGAGGAGACCATGGACGACGTGCGTCGCCTGGTCGCCGAGGATCGCAAGGTGCTGGCCATCCGGGTCTACCGTCTGATTCATGGCGTGGGGCTGGCCGAGGCCAAGGCCGCCGTCGAAGCGCTCGACGCTGAGACAGCCGACGATCGCTCCCAGCGTTCCTGATGCCTTTGGTCTCCGCCCGCCGACTGCTCCAGCGCTTGCATCGCAGAACCTGTCCGAAGGTACAGAATTCTCACGCGCAGGATGAACCGGCGCCGGCTGTGGGTTACCCTGACGATTGTTCTGTTGTCTGACCCACGGCGCACGCTCTATGCCCCATCATCGCTACGACTCCAAACCCGACCCCAACGTAAGCCTCTATGACCGCTACCTGGGCGTGTTCAAGTACAGCGGGCATGCGCTGAAGCTGGTGTGGTCGACGAGTTGGCGGCTGACGGTGATGCTGGCGGTGCTCACGCTGGTCGCAGGTGTGCTGCCCTCGGCGATCGCGTATGTGGGCAAGCTCATCGTCGACCAGGTGGTCCACGCCTCGAAGAGCGGGGCAGCCTCGGCGCGCCACCTCGCCTACTGGTACGTGGGCGCCGAGGCGACGCTGGTGGTGCTGATGGCCGCGGCCCAGCGCGGGCTGACGGTGTGTCAGTCGCTTCTGCGCGCGCAGCTCGGCCACCGGGTCAACGTGCTGATCTTGGAGAAGGCGCTCACCCTCGAGCTCACCCAATTCGAGGACAGCGAATTTTACGACAAGCTCACGCGAGCGCGCCGCGAGGCCTCCTCGCGGCCGTTGAGCCTGGTCAACCGCACGTTTGCGCTTGTTCAAAACGCCATCACGCTCATCGGCGCGGCGGCGCTTCTGTGGACGTTTTCGGCCTGGGCGGTGGTCATTCTTGTAGCGGCGGGCCTGCCGGCGTTCTTGGTGGAAACGCGCTTTTCGGGCGAGGCGTTTCGGCTGTTTCGCTGGCGCTCGCCGGAGTCGCGAAAGCAGATGTACCTGGAGACGGTGCTCGCCCGCGAGGACTACGCCAAGGAGGTCAAACTCCTGGGGTTGGGGCCGACGCTTCTGAAGCGCTACCGGGCGATCTTCGAGCTGGTGTACGGCGAGGACCGCAGCCTGACGCTTCGCCGCGGCGGGTGGGGCTTTGCGCTGGGGCTGATCAGCACGGCGGCGTTTTACGGGGCGTACGTGTGGGTGGTCGTGGCGACCATCGACGGCCAGATCAGCCTGGGCGACATGACCATGTATCTGATGCTGTTCAAGCAAGGTCAGTCGGCGGTGTCGGCCAGCCTCAACTCGGTGGGCGGCATGTACGAGGACAACCTGTATTTGTCGACGTTGTACGAGCTGCTCGACGAGCCCGTGCCCGCGGCCGAAGGCGGCGTAACCGAGGGCGACGACCCGGGCGACGGGATTCGCTTCGAGGACGTCTGGTTTGCCTATCCCGGCCAGGACGACCACGCCATTCGCGGTGTCAGCCTGCATCTTCCGGCGGGCCAGAAGCTCGCCCTGGTGGGCGAAAATGGCTCCGGAAAGACCACCCTCATCAAGCTTCTGACGCGGCTGTATGCACCGTCGCGCGGGCGCATCCTGCTCGACGGCACCGACCTTCGGGAGTGGGACCGCGAGCACCTGCACCGGCGCATCGGGGTGATCTTCCAGGACTTCGTGACCTACCAATTCAAGGTCGGCGAGAATATCGGGGTGGGCGACGTCGACCACTTCGAGGACGAGTCGCGCTGGGAGCACGCCGCCGAGCGCGGCATGGCCGCCCCGTTCATCGAGAAGATGAGCGACGGCTACCACACTCAACTGGGCCGCTGGTTCAAGGACGGCCGCGAGCTGTCCGGCGGCCAGTGGCAAAAGATCGCCCTGGCGCGCGCGTTCATGCGTCGCGGCTCGGACATCCTGGTGTTCGACGAGCCCACCTCGGCGATGGACGCCCAGGCCGAGGCGGAAGTCTTCGAGCGCATCAAGGCGCTGACCACCGACCAGATCGCCATCCTCATCAGCCACCGCTTCTCCACGGTGCGCATGGCCGACCGCATCGCCGTATTGCAGCGCGGCGAGATCGCGGAGCTGGGCACCCACGAGCACTTGATGGAGCTCGGGGGCACCTACGCCCGGCTGTTCAACCTGCAGGCCGCCGGGTATCGGTGAGGCGATCTCGAACAGAGAATCGCGCTTTCTCGAAAATTCAAGTGATTGAAAACATGGGGGATCTTCTCGTCGCGCCAAAAAAGTACGCAACGATTGGCCCGACTCTGCCGAAAACCAGAGTGTGGGCATCCTTCGATGCAGTCGGCTGTGCGATCGCGGCTGCCCTGTCGAGAACCGTCTCAGCAAATACCGGAAAACTATGAGGGCATCATGGATGGCACACGTATTGATTCGGGCAGTGGTACACAGCCAATGGTGGCGGACGATATGGAGGTCGAGTCGACGCCGACCGACGCCACCTCTGCCGCTCAGAAGAGCGACGAGGGCGACGGGGTTGATCCCAACTTCTTTTCGAAGGACTGCTGGGACCAGACACCCGACGGCTCCGAAGACTTTATGACGCAGATGACGGGAGGGGACACTGGCAAGAGCGCTGCTTCGGCGCCCCCCAAAGGTCGCTCGATGTCCGTGCTCGATCTGCAGGCGGCGCATGCCACCGGCGAAGTCGCCGCAAAAAGCTCTGGCCCGGTGGGCTCGAAGCTATCCTCGATCCTCGAGGATTCGTCGATCGACTTCGACGAGATCGAGCACAGCGCCGACAACGCCCACGCCTTCGGCCCCATCGACCGGGCGGTCGCCGAGCTGGCCCAGAGCGATCCCAGGGCGTTGGCACAGTTCGCCAAAGACCCGGCCGAGGTGCGCAAGTTCGTAGCCGAGCATCTCGAAGATCGAAGCGATATTCCCGGCGACAACAAGACCGAGCGCCAAGAGCATATCGACAAGGCCGCCGACAGCTTGGTCGACGAGATGCAGCAACACGTCGTCGACGGCTTCGAGCACCGCCTCGCCGACCGCGTCGGCGCCATCGTGCGCAAGGCCAGCGAGCCGTACAAGGCTATCAACTCGTCGAAGACGTCGCGTCGCGCGTTTCTGGCCCAACTGGCCCAACTCGAGGGTGACAAGGGCAAGTTGTCAGCGCGTCTGCACGCCTTCGGACTGGACAAGGACGCCGCCAACGACATCGCTGGCGTGCTCGCCAAGGCGCACGGCAATCCCGCCGCCATCGCGGCGTTGCGCGACGGGGCGGCCGGCCCCGACCGCGAGGGCATGCTCGAATTCGGCAACGAATACGACTTCGCCGACGAGACCCTCCAGGACCAACTCGACGACAAGCTCGATGGCCTCCAGTCGTTGGAAAACCAGGTCCAGGAGGGCTCAATCAACGAGAAAGTGCTGCTCGATCCCAACTTCAAGCTTCTGCGAGACAAGGTGCTGACCGAGATGGACGGCGGCGAGGACGGCCCCGTCAAGGAAGTCGTCGAGCAGGTCACCGAGGATGTCGAGACCGACGAGACAATAAGCGACGTGCTCAAGATTGGGATTTCCACCGTCACTGCCGTGGGGTTGACCGTCGTGACTGGAGGACTCGCCGGCCCGGCCGCCCTGGCTGCCGTTGGTGCGACCGAAGGCGCGGAATCCGCGCCCGAAGTGATGGTGGCGATGGACAACGTCGACCTCGCCGAGTTGGCCAACCAAAAGGAGTTGGTGATGCCAGACGGCCGCAAAGTCTCGATCGGCATGACCGACGACGAGACGGTCGAAGACGCGCGTTACAACCGCAATCTCGCCGTGGGGATGGCTGTCGCCGGTATGGTGCTCGGGGCGGCCGAGCCAGTCAAAGGCATGGTCACGGGCGCCGAGGAGGCCGAGAAATCGCTCGCCCGAAAGGCGATCGAGGAAGGTGCCAAGTCCGCCGCCCTCCACACCATAGGCAAGGTCGCCGAGAAGTGAATCGTTGCGGCACCAGGTGCCGCCGGAATATCAAACAAAGGAGAAGGTCATGCTCGAATATATTGGAGTGATCATCGTCGTCGGCGTTCTGGTTCGCATTGAAAAGAAAAGCATGTACGGCTCACCGGCGCTGATGGGCGCGGTGACCCTCGGCATCGGGCTGGTGGGCTACTTCGCCACCTCGTTCTTGCTCATCAAGCAATTCCATGTGCGCAACGTGTGGCTGCTGGGCATGAGCATCTATCTATGGCTTGCCATCGGCTACGGGGTCTACAAGCTCATCGCTCGCTCCCGGGAAAACGCCTTCGAAAAGGCGATGTACGACGACCCGGAGACCGGCGTGCAGAAGAGTGGGGTGGACGAGCGGCCTTGACGATGTCGAGGCGGTGGTGAGCTTTGTCGCGCGACAAACCCATGACGAACAACCAATGAAGAACAAATAGGTTTCCCCTCACCACCAGGAGTAGTCGCCATGCTCGACGATCATCCGTTTGCGCAAGCTCGCCGGTTCTTGTTGGACCACCGCACCGATTACGACACCGCTTATCGAGAGTTTCGGTGGCCCGAGTTGGACACGTTCAACTGGGCGCTCGACTGGTTCGACGCGATGGCCGAGGGCAACGACGACCTCGCTCTGTGGGGCGTGGACCGCGACGGGACCGAGCATAAGGTGACGTTCGATCAGATGCGGCGGCGATCGAATCGGGTGGCCAATTTCCTGCGCGAGCAGGGCGTCGAGCGTGGCGACCGGGTGTTGTTGATGCTGCCCAACGTCGTCGAACTGTGGGAGTCGATGCTCGGGCTGATGAAGCTCGGGGCGGTGACCATTCCGGCGACGGTGCTGCTCAGCGAGCGCGACCTCAACGACCGGCTCGAGCGCGGCGCGGTGAGCCATGTCATCGCCTGGCACGAGGAGACCGCGAAGTTCAGCGAGCTGCTCGACGACCACACCCGCATCAGCGTGGGCGGCCAGGCCGACGGCTGGCAGCCGTTCGCGGCGTCGGCGAAGGCCGACGAGGTCTACGAGGCGGACGCGACCACCGGGGCCGACGACCCGGTGCTCCTGTACTTTACCTCGGGCACGACCGCCGCGCCCAAGCTGGTGATGCACACCCACCAGAGCTACCCGGTGGGGCACCTGTCGACGATGTATTGGGTGGGCTTGCAGCCGGGCGATCGCCACCTGAATATCAGCTCGGCGGGCTGGGCGAAGCACGCCTGGAGCAGCTTGTTCGCCCCCTGGAACGCCGGGGCGACGGTGATGTATCTGAACTACGAGCGCTTCGACCCCGAGTGGGCGCTTCAGACCATCGCCGAGTGCGGGGTCACCTCCATCTGCGCGCCGCCGACGGTGTGGCGCCTGTTCATCCAGCAGGAGCTGGACGACTACGACATGTCGCTTCGCGAGATTGTCAGCGCCGGCGAGCCGCTCAACCCCAAGGTCATCGACGCCATCGACGCCGCCTGGGGGCTTCGCCCGCGCGACGGCTACGGGCAGACCGAGACGACCGCCCAGGTCGCCAACAGCCCCGGCCAGCCGATCAAGGAGGGCTCGATGGGCCGGCCGCTTCCGGGCTATGAGATCGCGATCTTGAACGTCGACGGCGAGCCCATCGACGGCGCCGGCGAGGGCCAGATCGCCATTCGGCTCAAGCCCGCCCCCGTGGGCCTGATGGCCGGCTACTACGGCGATGAGAAGAGCACCGAGGCGAAGCTCGGCGGCGATTATTATCTGACCGGCGACGTCGCCGAGCGCGACGAGGACGGCTACATCACTTACGTGGGTCGCGCCGACGACGTGTTCAAGAGCTCGGGCTACCGCATCAGCCCCTTCGAGCTGGAGAGCTTCATCATCCGCCACGAGGCCGTCGCCGAGGCGGCGGTGGTGCCCAGCCCCCATCCCACCCGCGGCGAGGTGCCCAAGGCCTACGTGACCCTCAAGGTCGACTTCGAGGCCGGCGAAGAGGTCGCCCGCAGCATCTTTGCCAAGATCCGCAGCGAGCTGTCCGGCTACAAGCGCATCCGGCGCCTCGAATTCGGCGAGCTGCCCAAGACCGTCTCCGGCAAGATCCGCCGCGTCGAGCTGCGCAAGTCCGAGGTCGCCCGCGGCCCCGACGGCGAGCGCCGCGTCGACGAGTACTGGTACGAGGACTTCCGCGGCGACCTGCCCAACTGATCGGGGCGATTACTCCTCGTCATCGGCCTGCGAGTCATCGGCCTGCGAGTCGTCGGCCTGCGAGTCGTCGGCCTGCGAGTCGTCGGACTTGGGCGCCGATTCGGTGCTCACGTCGCCATCGGCCTCGTCGATGGGATCGACGGTGCCGTTGGTCTGCGGCGGGGCGTCGACCTTGGCGTCGGCGTGGTTGCGCCGGCGCCACAGCCCGCCGGTGGCGAACGCGCGCCAGCCCCACGGCACCCATTTGAGCAGACGGCTGACCAGCCAGAACGCCCACAACAACATCAGCACCCGCCACACCAGCACCGGCGCCGACACGATGGCCGGCGTGGGCAGCTTGGCGCCGCTGCGGTCGACGTACCAGCGCAGCAGGTGATTCGACGACTGCGCGCCCTGGACCTGCATGTCGATGTGGACGAGCAGGTTGGTATGCACGGCGGCAAAGAGGGTGATAGCGGCGGCGATCGTCAACGCGATGACGCCGAGCTGGGCGAGGTCGAACCTCCACCAATCCTTCGGCGGGTTGTTGCGGCGAAGCTCGACCACGACGAACCATGCCGCCACCGGGATCAACGCCAGGAAGGGAAGCTGGGACATGCCGATGACCAGCAGCATCCACTCGTGCAGCTTGAGGGGAAGGCCGCGCAGTTGGCTGAGCAGCACCGCGATGATCAGCAAGATGACCAGGTGGCCCCAGAACAAGATCGCCGGCCCCCACGCCGGCCCGGTCACCCGCAGCAGCCAGCGGTCGTAGCCGCGGTGGACGCGCACGGCGACGTTGGCGGCGGGGCCGCCCAGGTCGACCTGGGGGACGCGCTCGACCCAGCTTCGCTGCCAGGGCTGCTGCCAGGTGACCACGTAGGTATGCTCGCCGGGGCGAATGGGCACGGCGAGCTTGCGCTTGTCCAGGCGAAGGCTTCGCTCGGCATTGTCGATGGTGACCTTTTGTAACTCGGCGCCGGCCGGCAGCGTCAGGTTCTGCCAGCCGCCCTGAGACGCGTTGATCTGCAGCGTCAGCGTCGCCTCGAGCAGGCGCTGGCCGGGGGTGACGTCGTAGTCGACGCTCTCCACGGTGGAGGATTGTCCCTCGGCGCCGGCCGGGCGCCGCACGTCGATGGACAGCGTCTCGCCGGGCCACGGCTTCCAGGTGGGCCGAAAGACCTGGTCCTCGCCGACGAGCTTCGTCGGGGGAAGCTTGGAGAAGGCGCAGCGCCAGATGCGGCTGCACTCCACCGTCCAGGTCTCCGACCACGGCTGGTCGTGCGCGGCGGTGAGCACGAGGTGCTTCGTGATCGGCAGATGGCTGGTGTAGGTCACCGTGGACTGGCCGCGGGGGAAGTCGACCAGCACCTGGTTGTCTTCGACGCGCAAGCCGTCGGTGACGACCTTCTCGCCGGCCAACAGCGGCAGCTTGACCAGTTGGGGGCGCGTGGCGTCCTGGCGGGTCACGGTGGTGCGCACCTTCCAGGGAAGGCCCAGGCCGACCAGGCGGTGGACCTGGTACCAGGGCGGAAGCTCGGCGGCCTGCTGGGGACCGTCAGCGCCCGGCGAGGCGGCGGATTCGGTGCGGGTCAACTGCAGCGAGTTGTCGGGCACGCCGGTGGGGCTGATGCCGTCGACGCTCCAGTCGTCGCTCGAAAAACTCACCAATTTGGGGCGCGTGGTGGCGTCGAACTGCACGGTGACCACGTTGCGGTTGGCCAGGCGCCCCTCGAAATCGACGATGTGGCGGCCGGCCGGGACGTGCACCGCGGTCAGCCCGGAGGCTTCTCGGCGAAGTTGATCGGTGGCGGCGCCGTCGAGGCGCACCGACTCGATCTGGAGGTCGGCGGCCGGGCCGGGCAGGTACCAGCCGGCGTCCTTTTGGGCATGCACCTCGGCGCGCATGCGCAGCGTGGAGCCGTTGGCGGTGATGTCGGCGCGGCTGACCACCACGCACACGCCGTCGCACTTATGGGCGGCGACGAGGCGCTGTTTGAGCGTCTGCAGTACCTGTGGAGAGGGCGATGGCGGCGTCGCCTCGGGGGCTGTCTGGGCGAAGGCATGCGAACTCGCGCCGAGCACGAAGCCGGCGGCGAGCATCGCGACGCCCGCCTGGGTGAGGTGGCTCCAGAACGTCCCGCCACGGGCGGGCGTATCGTCATCGTCGTCCTTATTCCAGCGCATATGCCGACGATCGAGGACCAGCAGGCTCAAGATGATCAGCAGCGCCACCCGAAGAAAGGCCAGCAGGCGGTTGACCAGCGGCGAGACCAGCCACAGGTGCATCTGATGCTCTTTGTGCACCGGGCCCGACCAGCGCAACTGCCAGGAGTTCCACGACCAGTTGGGCAGGCCGGGGCCGGTCTGGACCACCGCCTTGGGGTCGACCTGCTGCAGGTCGAGATCGCTGCTCGCGTAGGACAGGCTGCTGGGACGCGTGAGCATGCCGACGGCCTTGTCCTGCTTTTTCTTCCAGGCCTTCGCCTGTTGCCTCACGGCAGCGTTGGCGGCGACCTCGTCTTTCATGGGAGCCGGCGCCATGGCGCGCTCGTAGGCCACCGGAGTGGGCAACGAGGTGTTGTGAGCGGTGCGGGTGCGGAAGGCGTCAGGGCTGACCTGGGGGTGCAGACCGGCGCGAATCTGGTCGTAGGCGAAGGGGGCGAGCAGCCCGAAGAGCACCAACAGCGCGACCAACCGGTACAGGTAGACGCCCTTTCGCCACCACCCGTCGGGCAGCGCGCGCAACAGCGCCAGGGCGGCGACCAGGTGCAGCCACACCCACATGGGCGCGTCGGCGTGGCCGTGGCTCAACACAAGCGCGACGATGGCCAGGGGCGTCCACCGCCAGCCCAGCAATTTGCCGATACTCAGCGCGACCATCAGCACGAAAAAGAAGTCCCACAGTGTCCAGGAGTCCACCCAGGTGCCGTCGACCTGGTCGACGCCGCTGGTCGCAAGAAGCGTCCACCCCGGGGGCAGGTTGAGCACCGCCGACAGGTTCTGCACGTCGTGGTCCCAGCCCACCGCCGGCAGGGTGGCCGAGGCGGCCTCGCGGCGAAGGTCGGCGGTCACGTCCAGGTTGGCGTGGCGGAGCTCGACGCCGCTGTGTTTGGTGGTCGGGTTTTTGGTGATGAGCACGTCCTGCTTGTTGGCCTGGTCGAGGACGTGGCCCAGCTCGGCCGGCCCGGCATAGTCCAGCCGCCAGCCGCGGTCGAGCGTGCCCGTTAGATGGTCGCGGATGGTGTAGCCGTCGCCGTCGAGGTCGAGCCACATCTGCCGGCGAAGGCCGATGGTGTTGGGCGACGGCGTCACCCCGCGGCGGCTGACCGCGAGCTTGAGGCTGGCGTTGGGTTTGGCCAAAAAGGTCGTGTGGCCGTGCCACGCCTTGGGCAGCGAGGTGCGCGCCGGGTCCACGGCCTGCAGCCCGCTTAGCTCCACCGAGCGCAGCGTCTCGTCGGGGATCCACACCCACACCTCCTGAGGATCGTAGAAGTCCGGGCCTGGCGCGGGCGCGGTGATCGTGTCGGTCTTCTGGGTGAGCAGGGCGGCGATGGTGACCCGGTGGGTGCCGGGGCGGCCGTACACCGACACGCCGCCGTCGGGCGTGATTTTGACGGGCAGGGGGCTCTCCACCGAGGTCGGCCGGCTGTGGGCGAGGAGCACGTGACCGAGATCGATCTCGCGGGCCTTGCCGGAGACGTTGAGCTCGAGCTGGGTGGTCACTTTGAGCGGCGAGCCGTCCTCGACGCGCCGGTAGATCGACGCGTGGATGCTGTCGGCTTCGTCTCGCGCGTCCAGGCCGGCGCCGCCCTGCAACCACAGGCGCCCATCGGCGTCCAGGCGCGGGTGCTCGACGCGCGTGCCGCCGACGGTCAAACCAATGCGCCCGGTGCTCGCCGGGGTGGGCAATACCTGGGGGACGCTCGTCCATTGAAACGTCCCGGTGAGGCGGTGGGCGCCGGCCGCCAGGTGCACGCGCGGGTGATTGTCTGTCTGGCCGATGACCGCGGCCCCGCCGTCGGCGTGGACGTCCTGGGGCCACAACGTGTCGTCGCCGGGCAGCACCACGTCATCGTCGCGCGCGAGCCACACCTGCATCGCAAACGACGCTCCCTTGGCGTTGGCCTCGACCGTCAGCGAGCCCGGCCACACGCACACGCGCTTGGTGTCGGTCCCGTCGACCTGGGGGCAGGCCAGGTCGGGCTGGTCGTACATCGCCCAGCTCACCCACGGTCGCAGCGGAGCGGGGATGGTGTCGTCGACCGAGCGAAGGCTTCGAGTCTGGGCGGCTGCGGGCGCGGCCACGCCCCAGCAAAGCAGCAGGGCACACACGAATCCGGCGAGGCGGCGTAGTGACATCGCGATTCTCGTTCATGGAAAGAAGACTCGGACGAGCCCGACGCTTGGCCCGTCTTCGGTATGTCAGCCATGTGAACGAGAGTAAGCCGGAAGGGATTTAAAGAAAAGCCCCCGGCGACGCGGGGTCGCCGGGGGGCCAGAGACAAGAATAGGCGGGATTACGGGCAGTAATTCTGCCCGGAGACCTGGCTGACCACGTGGGTCTGCAGCGCCTCGAAGGTCAGCCCCACCGAGTAGCCGTCGCCGATGCGGGGGTCGTTGGCGCAAGCCGCCCCGGCGATGTAGGTGCCGCCGTCGTCGTAGCAGCCGTTGATGGTGACCGGGCTGGCAATGCACGGCAAGGAGCCGGCCGAAAAGTCGATCGTGTCGATGCCGCCGCCGTCGACGTCCTGGTCGGGCTGACCGATGAGGCCGAGCACCGCGTGCAGCGCCGTCGGGCAGTTCGAGCCGATGATCGTGCCGGAGGTGTCGATCTGGTAGAGCAATTTGGCCGGCAGGATGCCGCCCATGACGCCGCTGGACAGCTTGGTGACGTCGGTGCCGTCGTTGTCGACGTGCGCCTCCATGGTGGCGTTGGCCAGGGCCAGGTTGCCCAGCGAGGCCGCCGGGATAGCCAGCGAGTCGGCGTGCATGTGCAGCGTGCCGTTGGCGACGCCGTTTTGAGCGTCGTTGGAGTCGTCGATGAGCACCGGCGGCTGGCACATATTGAAGGTGTCGGCGTCGCTGTACAGGTCGACCGGGGCGTTGTTGGGATCGGTCCACGGCACCGGCGACGGGCTCGGAGGGCACGACGGGTCGACGCCGCCGTACAGCGACATGGTCACGTCGGGATCGTTGGCAAAGTCGTCGAGCGAGGTCAGGGTGATCAGCTCGAGGATGGAGCCGTCGTTGATCGACGTGTTCAGCGTGGAGTTGAGCTGGTTGGCGAGCAGGCTATTGGATCCCAGGGCGTTGTCGACGCCGGTGTGGATGTCGTTGTCGCCGTCGGCGTTGTCGAGGTCGAAGCCCACGCCATTGCCGCCGAGTTGCAGGCTGGTCAGCACCGTCGACTGCTCGCGCACGCATTGGCTGGCCACGCACCCGTCGTTGCTGCAGGCGTTGCCGTCGTCGCATTGCTCGGCGGGCGGCTCGTAGGTGCCGTCGCCGCAGGTCGAGGCGGTCGTGCCGGTGTCGGCCATGCCGGTGTCGGCGGTGCCCGTGTCGGCGGTGCCCGTGTCGAGAAGACCGGTGTCGGCGGCAGTGTCCACGCCCACGTCGGCCGAGACGTCGGCGGCGTCCATCCCCGTGTCGGTCGCCGCGCCCACATCGAGGCCGATGTCGGCCGTGCCGGTGTCAGCGGCCCCGGTGTCGGCCGTGCCGGTGTCAGCGGCCCCGGTGTCAGCGGCCCCGGAGTCGGCAGCGCCGGAGTCGGCAGCGCCGGAGTCGGCAGCCCCGGTGTCCGTCGCCGTCGAGGTATCCTGAGCAAGGGTGGTGTCCCCGGCGTCGGCCGCCGCGGCATCGGTCGTCCCGCTGTCATGCGAGCCCGAGCCCGTCGCGGCCGTGTCGCTGCCACAGGCCGAAAGGGTCAGGGTGAGAGCACAGCAGATCAGCAATAGAGGTTTTAAATGAGGACGCATCGCGCATTTCTCCATGAGCCAGGGAGCCATTTGGGCCTCATTCTGGCGCATCGAGCCACCAATTTCCACTGGTGAAATGCGGACGGGCGGTTTGCTAGGATTTGCTGACCTGCTCGAGGCGCCGGTTGACCTCCTCGGGCATCTCGTCGATGAGCATGAGCAGCAGGCGGGTGGGCTTTTCCGGGCGGCGCACGCCCTGCTCCCACTTGCGCAGCGTGTGAATGGAGAAGCCGTAGGCGCGGGCGAATTCGCGCTGGGACAGGCCCAGGCGGTGGCGAATGGCCTGGACGTCGACGTCGACGTCGTCGGGGAAGCTGACGTCGACGACGTCGATGCGATGATTGTCGTTGGAGGTCGTCATGGTGAGATGCCGGCGGTGGTAGTCGACCCAATGGGCTATCTACAAGATAGTCCACCTTCCCGTTGGTTCAAGGGCGGTGGCGCCGACGCCGCGACCAGCCCAGCGCCAAAAGTACCAGCAGGCCCGCCAGGGCCGAGCCCGCGCCGGAGGTTCCCAGATCACAGCCCGAGCCCTGACGCGGTGGTTGGGAGTCGTCGGCGCGAAGCAGCGGGTCGTCGTCGGGCACGCAGGCCGCCTCGTCCTTGCAGGTATTGGCCTGCAAGCATTCGGCGTCTTCGGAACACGCCGGAAAGCAGCCGCCGCGGTAGCAGGCTTCGTCGGGCGCGCAGATGACGTAGTCGCAGTCGCGGGGCGCGCAGCGACCGCGATAACAGGTCTCCTTGCGCGTGCAGTCGTCTTTGCGGTCGCAGTCCGGATAGCACACGCTTCGGTAGCACACCTGGTGAAGCGGGCATTGGACGCCGTCGCACATATCCGAGGCGCAGCGCCCGTCGTAGCAGGATGCCTGGGGGTTGGTGCAGTCGGCGTCGTCGGAGCAGGACGGGAAGCACGTGCCCTCGAAGCACACCTCGTCGACGGCGCAGACGACGTCGTCGCAGGCGCTTTGGGCGCACCGACCGGCGTAGCAGGCGTCGGTGGTGTCCGCACAATCGGCGGCGTCGGAGCACGCCGGATAGCACGTGCCCAGGTAGCAGGTCTGGTCGGCGGCGCAGTGGACGACCGAGCAGGCGTCGCCGCCGGTCCACAGGTAGACGAAGGCCACGCCCTCGCCGGGCTCGCCGTCCTGGGCTCCGGGGGCGCCGACGATGAGGTCGCGGTGGCCGTCCCCGTTGACGTCGGCGGCGGCGATGGCTTGGCCGAAGTGATCGCCGGCGCTCGGCGCGACCATGCGCCAGCTCGGCGAGGCGGGTTGGCCGTCGGCGTCGCAGTCCAGGCCGTCGACGACGTAGACGGCGCCGCCGGCGGCGCCGGGGCCGTTGTCGCCCGGGGCACCCACGGCGAGGTCCGGGCAGCCGTCGTCGTCGGCGTCGCCAAGGCTGGCCACGTCCGTGCCGGCATAGGCGCCGGCCGTCGGGCCGACGAAGGCCGCGGTTTGCTCGGCAAAGCCGTTGGACGTCAGCCCAAAGATGGCGACCTTGCCGGCGTCGGAGGTCTGGGCGTCGGCGCTGGCCAACGGCAGGCCAATGGCCAGGGCACGGGGGGACCGCCGGGGGTCTCGCGCACATTGGCGGTCGACGGATGGGCGCCCGCCCAGCGTGCCAGACCCGACAGCGTCAGCCCGTTGGCCGCCGGCCAGGCGGTGGGGTGGGCGGCGTCGTCGGTGAAGAACATCGTGCCCCACCCGTCGGCATAGGCCAGACGGGCGCGGCCATCGGCGTCGAGGTCGTCGACGCTGGCCACCCATTGGCCCAGGCGCGCTCCCGCGTGGCTGCCCTCGACGCAGACGACCGAGGCGCTGGTGGGCGCGTGGGCGGGGTCGGTGAACAGGCAGGTCTGGCCGGCGCTGTCGAAGTCCATGGGCGCGCCCACGGCGACCTCGCCGGCGGCGCCGGAGGGATGGTGGAGCACCGCCACCGAGGCGCCGAACCAGGACTGCGCGTTGCTGCTGTAGGTCCATGCGTACGTCGTCTCCAGCCCGTTGGGCGAGCCAAAATAGACGTAGATCGACCCGGAATTGGCCTTGCCGTCGATCTGGGCATGGGGCGCACCGATGACCAGGTCGTCGAAGCCGTCGGCGTTGACGTCGCCGCCGGCGATGCTCCAGCCGGAGTGCGCCCAGCCCATCGCGTCGTGGCCGATCCAGTCGGGCGTGCTCGACAGGCCGTTGGATGAGCCATAATACACGGCGACGACGCCCTCTTCGCGCTGGGTGTCGGAGTACCAGGGCGCGCCGACGGCGACGTCTTCGTAGCCGTCGCCGTTGACATCGCCCAGGCGGCGCACGGTCGTGCCGAAGCGGGCATCCTGGTGGTCGAGTTGGAGGACGACCTGGGGCCGGTTCTGGTACGGGGAATGGGCAGACGCGTCCACCGAGAAGGCCAGCACGCCGCCGACGAGGAGCGAGTGGGACAGGGTGCGCGCGGCGCGCATCAACGTTGATTTCACGGTGGGTTACGGCCTCGAAAATGAGCGCTGGAAGGCTCTTTAAAGTGTACACGAAATCCCGGTTTGGTCTACGACGATTCTCGCGCTGCCCACCTGCGAGGTGGCCAATTGGGCGCCAGATGCTATGGTGTCGCCGGACACGCATGACGAGGCAATTATGGCCACTTATGACATCCCATCGTACCTCGAGTTTTTGCCGGCCACTCTGCTCGAGGAGGTCGCTCGCCGGGGCGAGCCCGTGGACGCGGTTCCCGGACTGACGATGGCGGCCGGACTTCGCGAGGAGTTCGGCGCCATCGAGACCGACGAGGCGCTCGCGTTCGTCTGCGAGCTGTACCGGCGCACACGCGCACACCTTCGGGCGGTGCTCGAGCAGCGCACGCGCGACCGTGCGTTCATCGACGAGGTGGTCGCCGACAGCGTCGAGCGCAACGCCTCGCGCGATTATCTGTCGGCGGAGTACGAGACGCCCATTGGGCGAACTGACGCCGACGGGCGGGTGGTCGTCGGCCCGCGGCCAGCCGAGGCGCGCGTGGTCGACGGGGACATGACACCGGTGGACGTGCCCGCGTTTCTGCAGGGCATTCAGGTCACGCTATTCGGGCCGCCGGATACCGCCAAGATGTCCATCAACGCGATGAACGCCTGGCACCGGCGCCTGGCCGACGAGCCCGCGCTGGTCTTCGAGCTCGTCGAGGAGTCCGGCGCCGTGCCCCGATGGGGGGCCGACAACGAGGACTCCAAGACGCCGATCATGCGCAACTTTTTGCGCGCCTGCGAGAACCTCACCGGCTGCTTCGACGGCACGCTTCGTTTTGTCGACGAGGCGCGCCAAAAGACCTACGCGTTGGCCGACGACAAGCTGTCCAAGCCCATCAAGCGCATTCCCGGGCTGGCGCTGCCCGACGGCAACCACCTGCTCGATGGCGATCCGCTGCCGCTGCATCTGGTCGACTTCGCGCTGCACCTCTTCCACAACTGGCGCCACCCGGAGGCGCTGGTGTTCTACGTGCCCAAGCTGGAGAACGAGGAAGAGGCCGCCTACCTGGCGGCGATGATCGGCGAAGCCGAGGCCATGCTCCACGAGCGCTTTGCCGCGTACGCGCCCGGCAGCGTGCGCCTGTTCATCGTCTTCGAAAACCCGCGGGCGATCTTTCGCATCCGCGAGATCGCCGAGGCGTTGCATCCCTATTTTCTGGGCGGCAGCCTGGGCTGGCATGACTTCTCGGCGTCGACGGCGCGCTTGTTTCGCCACGACCCGCGTTATCGCATCCCGGTCAAGGCCGACCCCAATATCGTCATCAACCATATCAAGGAGTCGCACGAGATCTTGGCGCGCGCGCTCGAGCCCTGCGGGGCGATCTCCATCGGCGGCATGTACGGCGTGCTCTACGAGGGGGGCAATCGCAAGTCCTTCGAGGTGAGCATGGTCGGCTACATCAAGGACGTGGTCACCCAGCTCAAGCGCGGGCTGGACGGCTTCTGGGTGGCGCACCCGGATTTTGTGCGCACGGGGATCGCGTTGGTGGAGGCGTTTGGGCGCTGGAAGCGCGACCCCGACGACGACGTGCTCCATCGGCTCATCGAGGCGCTGGTGCCCGACCCGCTGGAGCGCGAGCGGCTGGCCGACTTCGTCTTCGGCGACGACGTCGCCGGGCTGGCCGAG
Source organism: uncultured delta proteobacterium (assembly GCA_963697525.1). Classification (GTDB taxonomy): domain Bacteria; phylum Myxococcota_A; class Bradymonadia; order Bradymonadales; family Bradymonadaceae; genus Bradymonas. The sequence goes on along the minus strand of OY969087.1, from coordinate 7,410,029 downwards.
GACGACCCGCTGTACCTACGCGGGGTGCTCGCCGCCAACGTGGAGACCTCGGATGTCATCGCCAACGACGACCCCGAGGAGGTGCGCTACAACGTGTTCCAGGCGGTGCAATACCTGGCCGACTGGCTGGGCGGCAATGGCTGCGTGGCGCTGCCGGCGACGATGGAGAACGCCCGCGGTGAGCAGGTGTTCGTGCGCATCATGGACGATCTGGCGACCACCGAGCGCTCGCGCTGGGAGTTGTGGGCGGAGGTGTTCCACGGGCGGGTCGCGATTGACACCTTCGACGCCATCCTCGACGAGGAGTTGGACTTCATCCGCCAGGGGCGACAGACCCCGACCAAGCGCGTGCAGGTCGCCTGGGACGGCGAAGCGGCGCGCTGGTATCCGGTCGCCGCGCGCCTGCTTCGCCAGCTCGTGGTCGACCCGACGCCCCCGGAATTTGCCACCGAGTTGTTGCTGCCGTTTACCCTCGAGCGGGTGCGCGCGGCCGACGATCCCTGGGCGGCGGCTTGCGAGTTATGCCCCGGAAAGTACGCCGTTTCTGCATGAGAACGATGCGTTTCGCCATGCACGCTTCTCAGATGGCTCCAGCGGCCTAATGTTAGAGCGTCTCCGGCGGACAGCGCCGGCATGGTTGACACTTTCTCTGCAGACCCGAGGTACACGATGAGCTGGAAACTCGATAATTCGCATACGAAAGTTGGTTTTGCCGTACGCCACATGATGATCAGCAAGGTGCGCGGCGAGTTCAAAAGCTTCAACGCCGACATCGATATTGATCCGGAGAACCTGGAGGGCTCGAAGGTGCGCGCCACCATCGAGGTCGACAGCATCGACACCAACAACGAGGACCGCGACGGGCACCTGCGCTCGGAGGACTTCTTCCACGCCGAGGAGTACCCGACGATCGACTTCGAGAGCACCGCGTTTCGCAGCGGCGGCGACGGCCACGTCGAGATCGACGGCAACCTGACGGTGCGCGGCGAGACCCATCCGATCACGCTGACCGGCGAGCAGCTCGGGCCGGCCAAAAATCCCTTCGGGGACAGCTACTCGGTGGGCTACAGCCTGCGCGGTGAGCTCGACCGCGAGGAGTTCGGCTTGACGTGGAACCAGGCGCTGGAGACCGGCGGCTGGCTCGTGGGCAAGAAGGTCGTGATCGAGATCGAGGCCGAGGCCGCCCAGGAAGGCTGATCGCAGCGTGCGTGGTCGCGCCGGCGTCCGTCGGCGCGACCGCATGCGCCCCCCACCGAGCATTCGCTAATCACTTACAACGAAGCAAACCCGTCCGGGCCGGTGCGCCGATAGAGCCGCTCGATGGTGGGATTGGAGGCGTCGGGGTCGCCGACGTACAGCGGCAGTCCGTCGTCGCCGACGGGAATGTCGTCGTCGGCAGCCTCGGGGTCGACGCCGGCGAGCATGGGCCGGGCGGCGAAGTATTCGTCGGGTGGGAAAAATCCCAGTGCCAGGGCGAAGCGCACGGCCGCGTCCAGGATGCGCGCGGCCAATTCGGGCGAGCACGGCTCGAGTTCGCCGTGCAGCCCGGCGACCTGGCCGATGAGCTCGCCGTAGTGGTGGGCGTTGAGATGGTCGGCGTAGATGACCTGTGCGTACGCCCCGGCAGCCCAGGTCGACCAGGAATGCCGCGGTCGCCAGGCGGCCGTCGGGCATCTGGCGACTGATGACGACGGAGGCCAGTCCCTCGACCTCGCGCCAGCCGCGCGAGACCAGGCATTGATGGATGGGCCAGCCGCTGGCGCCCTCGTCGTCGGACGTGGGGGCGCGCAGGTCCGGGCGGTGCTCGTCGAGGAGTTGGCGGGCCTCGTCGGGGCCGAGTGCAGCGGTGGGAATGCCGACCTCGCGCAGATGCTCGGGGTCGGGCACGCCGCGGCCGTCGAGGCGGTCAGCGTGTTCGTAGGCGTCGATGGCCCGGGCGTCGGCGTGAAATCGGGTGCATAGGTGGCCGAGGCGGCGCCACGGCTCGGGGCGGTTGGGCTTCTCTTTGGCCTGGATTTCCAGGCGCACGATTGCCTCCCAGGGGCGCCGAAAGCTCGTGCCGTCCCACAACTCCGGGTGCCAGATCTGCAGCGGCGCGCCTTCGGGCCAGCGCGGGGCGGCGACGAGCGCGGCGAGCATGGTGCCGACGCGGTGGTTGGCGCGGTCGGTGGCGCGGTAGCGGTCGCGCGCGCCGCAGTTGGGGCAGTGGACCACGCGGTCGGGGATGATCGCGTCGAAGGGCGCGCGCAGGTCGACCTGGTGGTCGGGGTCGAAGTACAGCTCGTCGAACGCGAAGCAGGAGGTCTTGCGGCACTGGGTGCAGGTCAGCGCCAGCTCGATGGGCTGCGCGTCGGGAAGCGCCCCCGCGAGGCGGTCGTCCCCGTCGATCATTGCCGTGAGGCGCTTGTCGTAGCGGGCCTGGCGGGCGGACAGCTCGCGAAGGTCGGCGCGCAGAGCGGCGGGCAGTTCGTCGAGGCGGCCGCAGACGTCGGCGACGAAGGCGGCGGCGTGGGCCAGGCGCAGCTCGCCGGGGCGCCATTGGTCGACGAGGTGGTCGAGGCTTCGCGGGTCGGCGAGGTCGGCCAGGGTCTCCCAGAGCACCTCATGTTCGTCGTGGGCCACCAGGGGCTCGAAGCGCTCCAAGATGAGGTCGCTGGCCCAGCGCCACGGCTGGGTGGCCAGCGCTTCGAGGGCGCAGTCGGCCACAACGGGGTGGTCGAGCAGCAGGCGGTCGGGGTGTTCGGCGATGATGTGAGGTTGCTCGTTGAGCACGGCCAGCAGGGCGTCGGCGGCCCAGTCGAGGTCGTAGCCGGCGCCGTCGTCGACCACCTGGTCGACCAGGGCCATGAGGCAGGGGCCGACCTCGTAGCCGGGCAGGCGGGCGGCGAGCTCGAGGGCGTCGAGCCACTCGAACTCGTCCTGAAGGTCGTCGAGCCAGCGCGCGATCGTGGTGTGGTGGTTCTGGGAGCCCGTCCAGCGCTGGGCGATGACCTCTTCGAGGCGGTCGCGCTGGGCGCCGACCGACCAGCCGTACAGGGCCAGGGCGTCGGTCAGCTCGGGGCGCGCCTGGAGGGTGGCTTCGATGTCGAAGTCGAGCAGCACGGCTTCCTGCAGGGCGAAGGCCAGGCGGGCGCGCTCGTAGTCGTCGGCGATGAGCGCGGGATCGTCGCGCAGGGCGTCGGCGAGGGCGAAGGCCCAGCGCAGCGGGGGCACGTCCAGGTCGGCGGCGCCCATGTCGGCGACGGCGGCGATGGTGTCGAGGCAGTGGGCGGCAACATGGTGCCAGACACCATGTTGGATGTGCTCGGACAGGGCGTCAATGCGGGCCTCGATGGTCGCGGTGTCGACGCGGGAGTCGAAGTCGTGGGCCTCGCGCGGGTGCCATTCGAGGGGCATGTCCGCGGCGAGGTCGGTCAGGCCGAAGCCGGCGCGCCCGACGGTGCGCACCAGCAGGTCCTCGCGGGCGGGGTCGGCGGTGTCGAGCTGGTCGATGGCGTGCAGCAGGGGCCTGGCGAGGGGCGGCTGGGCGGCGGTGGTGCAGGCGATGAGGGCGTCTGTGTCGCGGTCGAGGGCGGCGTGCCAGTGCTCGGCGGCCGCGTGGGCGAAGCCGGCCGGATCGTGGGTGGCCCATTGCTCGAAGTAGGCGGGCGCGCCCTCGGTGTCGAAGGCATCGCGTTGGGCCTGCGGGTCGCCGCACATGGCCAGCAATACCGTGGCAAATGGGCGCGCCCAGGCGGGCAGGTCGTCGCGCTGGCAGAACGCCTCGACGGGGCCAGCGCAGTGCGGTCCAGCGGCGTCGCCGAGCATGGTCAGCGCGCAGTCGGCGACGTGGCGCTCGGCGTCGGCGAGCAGGTCGACCGCGAGGGGGGCGACGTCCGCGGCGCCGAGCATGTGTCGCAGTCGGTCGAGCGCCCAGCAGCGCGACTGAGCGCTGCGGCCGCTCTGGTGGGCCATGTCACGAAGTTGGGACTCGCTCCAAATGGGTACGTTCGGCGTCGAAATCATCGCGGCCATGTGCCATCTCCTGAGGGTAGCCGGTGCGGGAAGGGCAAGGCGATGCTGATGCCGCCAAAGCTACGGCGCTTTGCGGAGAAGTTAAGCCCCAGCCGGCTGCCGGGGGGACGTAGGGGGATGTTCGGTGCGGTTCGACTTGCGGGCGATCTACCAGGTTCGAGGGGCCCGGCGGGCGACAGAATCGCCGCTCAGAGGCTATTAGGCTGGCTTCGAGGCGCGCTTGGCTCGGGAGTCGCCGCGCCCGACGAGCACGAAGTCGTCGGTTAGGGTGTCGTACAACTCGCCGTCGGCGTCCAGCATCCACGGCAGGGCGTTGCGACGCGGGACTCGGACGATGTCGGGGACCTCCAGCGTGCGGAAGACGAAATCCCAGATGGGCGTGGTGACGCCGTGATTGAGGCGGGGCCGAGAGTAGTGGTGGTAGAGGTGGTGACGACGCGCCCAGCGTCCGTAGCGGGTGCGGCCGGCCGAGACGTGAAGCTGGCGATGGACGATCTCGTAGCCGGCGTACATGACGAGGTAGCCCAGGGTGGCTGCGATGCCGGCGGTTGCCAACAGCAAATACAGCACCGGGCCGGCGGTGATGGCGATGAGTGCCGCCGCGAGCACCTTCTTGCGGGTGGGCGCAAAGTAGCTCACATCGGCGTGGTGGGCGAGGTGTTCGACGGTGAATGGATTGCGCGAGCCGCCGCGATGGCCGAAGCCGCGATGGAGAATGTATTCGGTCAGCGTCCACGCGAGCGCGCCCAGCAGAAACGCGATGATCAGGCTCATGGGTCGATCTCCTGGATGACTGTTTCGAAGAGCGTTGCGTCGGCGGGGGGCGCGACGGCGTCGCGGGCGGCGTTCTCGGCCGCTCCCCAGCCGACCAGCAGTGTTCGGAGCAGTTCGTCAGCAAGCTGCGAGGCGTCGAGGGAGGCCGGGGCCATACGGGTGAGCTTGCGGCGCTCGACGACGCCCTGAATGCTCGACCAGGCGAGAACAGCCCGCTTTAGGGCGTCGCCGCCGCCAAGACTCCCGGCGGTCTGGGCCTCGGTGATGACCCCGGCCAGCAACCCCAACAACTCGAGGGTCTTCATCATGGCGGGGCGCGCGGCCTCGTCGGAGAACAGGGGATCGGGGTCGGAGACCAGCCGCCCGATGAGCCGAAAGCGTTGCGGCTGGAGGTCGTCGAGGGCCATGTACGCCCTGCACAGCGTGGTGATGCGCACGAGCGGCGGCGCGTCTGCGAGCCGCCCGAGGATGCGGCGAAGGTAGGCGCCGAACACCTCGAGCACGTCCAACTGAACGCTGATGAGAATCTCGTCGCGCGAGTCAAAATAGCGGTAGAGCGCCCCCGGCGTCAGGTCGACGCGGTCGGCCAACTTCTGCACGCTGAATCCGTCGAGTCCTTCCGCGACCAAAAGCTCGAGTGCCGCCGAACGAATGGCGAGAATCCGCCTGGCTCGGCGACGCTCCCGCGGTGTCTTGTCGCTCCGTTCTCTTGATTCTGTAAACATGATTTATTTTGTAAACGAGATTTACGTTTCTGTCAAATTGCCTACAGCCACAAACAAACTCGCCACCCCACCCCGCCGCCCCCCAAAACGGTGTCAGACACCGTTACGACCCAGCGTACATGCGCCTCAGCGCCCGATCGCCCTCCTTCCCCAACACCCCCCTTCGCAAAAAAACTTGGCCCGATCACGCAACGATTCGCCCCTTTTTGCCGAAAACCATAATGAGAGGACGAACGATCACCTCGAACTTATGGAGCCACCCCAATGGGAAATCGACTGCGTCATTTCGAACCCGGTATCATCTATTTCATCACCATCCGCTGCCTGCAGCAGCGCTACTTCTTTCGCCCCGGCAAGGACGTCAACACCATCATCGCCAACGTGCTCGCCTACGCCGCCGACCAGCATGACGTCGATATTTATGCGTTTGTGTTCATGTCCAACCACTTCCACCTGATGGTCGGCTCGCACTCCTGCCAGATTCAGAAGTTCATGCAGCTCCTCGACACCGAGCTCGCCAAGCAACTAAACGCCCACTGGGGCCGCTCGGGCTCGTTCTTCGAGAGTCGCTACAAGTGCTCGCCGATCCTCGACGACGACGAGCTGTTGAACAAACTTCGCTACACGGTGTGTAACCCCTGCGAGTCCAACCTGGTCGCCCATCCCAAGTTCTGGCCGGGGCTGTCCTCCTGGGAGCTCCACGAGAGCGCAAAGCCGCTTGTGGGACAGCGCGTCAACAAGAAAGAGTACTGGCGGCTTCGCCGAAAAGACGTCGACCACGCCGAGGCCGAGCGCCGCGCCATGGTCGACTACGAGCTCGAGATGGCCAAGCTTCCCATGTGGAAGGATTTGAGCGACGAGGCGTACAACCAAAAGGTTTTAGAGGAGCTTCGAGGCCACGCCGAGTACCTGGCCGACCACCGAGATGGCGGGTGCGTGGGGGTCGAGAAAATCCTCGAGCAGAACTGGTACGACCGCCCGCAGGACTCCGAACGCTCTCCGTGTCCGCTGTGCCATACGACCGACCCGAAGCTTCGCGAGGAGTACACAACAGCGTATTGGGAGGTCCGCGACCTCTACAAGCAGGCCGCCGACAAGTGGAGGGACGGCAAGACCGACCTCGAATTTCCCAACGGCACCATCCCGCCGGGCCACCGCGAGTGCATCGGCGCGCCCGAGCCGCGCGACAAAGCCAACGCCTAAGCGCGATACCCGCCAGTCCGTACCACAACACGACGAGAAAGGCCGAACACTCCCATTTAGGCAGCGTTTAGATGCACCGGTATGTTTTGGCCGCCCGCGGCTCAACTGCATCGTTGGCGATCTGCCCGAATTCGCACCCAACTCGACCCCAATCCACCATTCGAGCGCTTCCTCGCTGACGAAAATCGCGTGTAAGCCTCGCGCGCTAGACACTTCCACGTCCGAGATCGGTCGCAGGACCGCATGGGAGCGGGCTATTACGGTGTCTGACACCGATTTTTGGGGGCGGCTCATGATGGTGTCTGATACCGATTCGGGGGGGCCCGGGCTATTACGGTGTCTGACACCGATTTTTGGGGGCGGCTCATGATGGTGTCTGATACCGATTCGGGGGGGCCAACGGCGACTTGTACGCCGTGGGCACGGCATTCCGTCGCTGATGATGGCGCGCTGGGGTTACGCCACCACGCCGTGACCGGCTTGGACGGCCCGCCAGAGACAAACGGGCGACGCCGCCGGCGTCGCCCGTTTGTCTCTGGCGGGCCGACCCCCCTACACCGAGGCGTCGGCGCCTTTGCCATTGGCCGTGGGCGGCGCAGGACGTTTGAACAGTCGCTCACACCGAGCGAAGACGTCCAGGCGGTCGAGCAGCGGGTTGAGCCAACCGCTGGTGATACAATAGTCGCTGTCGTGGGGCGGGGTGTGGTGACGGTCGTGGGCCTGCTTGGACAGGATAAGCCCGCGCGCCTGCATCCAGACCACCGGCGCCGGCGGCTCTTTGGTATGCGCCCACTTGTGGAATTGGTTGGTCATGAAGATCGCCGCGGGAAACGCCATCGAGAACCCGCCAAAGCACACCCACGCCGGGGACAACTCCTCGGGCAACACCGAGTAGGCCGGCAGCAAGAACATCAACAGCACCAGCGAGTTGTTGCCGTTGACCTCCACGAAGTCGTGGTGGGTGATGTCGGTCGGAAAGTCGTGGTGCTCGCGAAACGGGCGGATAAACGCCTCGCCCAGCACCGGCGTGTCGGGGGTCCCGAAGCGATCGGCCAGCCAATGGACGGTCCCGGAGACCAGATCGGCGGCCATATAGCCCACCAAGCCGGAGCCCACCAGGGCGCTGGCGGCCAGCCAGTCCAGCGCCAGCCACACGTCCACCATGATCCGCCAGGACAGCACCGAAAATAACGCGACGGTTGCGGCGATCGCCACGATTTCCAGGAGTCGATGCCACGGGGAGTAGTCGTAGTGGGCGGTCAGCGACCGGCGCCATTTTCGTACTGCGTTGGTCATGTCATTCTCACATCTACAGCGGCGCGACGCCCTCGAAGGGTGCGACGGACACTGTCCACATTGGTATGCCGACCACGTTACGTGGTTTTCGACTGCAATTCGAGTCCAAAGTACACGTTCGGCGGCGCGCCCATGCCTCAGCGGTTGTCGCCCTCGCCATGGATGACCCCGCGCGCCTGACGGTCGGCCAGCTTGGCGATGTTGGTGCGGGCCACGTCGCTCAACTCCAGGTCGAGCTCGTAGGCGACGGCGGCGACGTACCACAGCACATCGCCCAGCTCCTTTTTGAGTGCCTCACGGCGCCGCGCGCTGATCTGGCCACCATCGTCGCGGATGGATTTCTTGATATGTTCGCACACTTCGCCGGCCTCCCCGGCCAGGCCCAGCGCCGGGTAGGGCGCCACCATGTCCTCGTCACGGCCGGGGTATTTCGCCGTGCGTCCGGCGAGTTTCTGGTACTCGTTGAATCCAAAATCGTCGCACATCGTCGGCTCCTGAGCAGCGGTTCATTCGAGCGCCAGATACATAGCACCCTGCTTGTATTTTGCCACCCGATCTTTGCGCGATGGCTTGCCGGATCGACCGACGCTGGCGCGCCGCGGGCTCGTTGGCGCGTCACAACCCGCTTTTATTTCAGCGCGGGGGTGCGCTAGATTAGCATGGCATTGGTGCGCTCGGATGTGGGTGAGACGGTTGGATCAGATCAAATTAGGACCTTTCGCGATTCGCGACACCATCGGAAGGGGGGGCACGGGTGTCATCTACAGCGCGATCCACCTCCGCCAACAGATCGAGGTGGCCGTCAAGGTGATCACCTCGCCGCGGCGCCGGCGGCCGAGCGCGCGGGCGTGGTTTCGCCGGGAAGTCCAGGCCGTCGCGGCGCTCGACCATCCGGGCATCATCACCATTTTCGACTACGGCGAGGTGCCCACGTCAGTGGAGGACGTCGGCGACGACGCCCTGAGCCCCGGGGCGCCGTATTACGTCATGGAGTTTGCCCGCCACGGCACGCTGCGCGAGCAGATCGGCCAGATGAGCTTTGCGCGCGTCCAGTCCTACCTGCTGACCCTGCTGGACGCGCTGGCCCACGCACATGCGGTGGGCGTGATACACCGCGACATCAAGCCCCAGAATATCTTGCTGGACGCCTGGCAGGGGCAGATCATTGCCAAGCTGGCCGACTTCGGGCTGGCGCACTCTCTTGAGCGCGCCGACGAGTCCAGCCAGTTCGTGGGAACGCCCGGCTACATGCCGCCCGAGCAGATCAACAAGCCCTGGCATACCCACGGGCCGTGGTCGGATCTGTATTCGCTGGGCTGTGTCGCCTTCGAGATGGTCACCGGCAAGCCGCTGTTCAAAGGCATGAACGTCAGCAAGCTGTACAAGCAGCAAACCGGCGCGCCGCTGCCCCGGGTCGACCGGTACGCCGAGGTTCCCGACGGATTCCAGCAGTGGTTGGATGGGATGGTGGCGCCCGAGCCGTCGGCGCGGTTCCAGACGGCCGCGGACGCGGCGCGCGCGCTGGCGGCCATCGAACCGCGCGCCGTCGGGCCGGGCACGCGGGCGTGGGTGACTCCGATGCTCGAGCCCATCCTGCGCACGCCCGAGGCCGGCGCGCTGCCGCTGGAGTGGCCCGAACCCGCCGAGATCACCCGTCCCGCGCGGTTTATCGGGGCCGGCTTGAGCCTGTATCGCCTGCGCGAGGTGCCCCTGGTGGGCCGACAGGACGAGCTCGAGGTGCTGTGGCAGGCATTGCGACGCGTCAGCCAGCAGGGGCGCGCCGAGGTGGTGGTCGTCCACGGCGATCAGGGATGCGGCAAGTCGCGTCTGTTGGAGGGATTCACCCGCCGGCTGGCCCAGTTGGGAGCGGCGACCGTGCTCCAGACCACCTGTAGCCGCCACAGCGGCCCCGGCGAGGCGCTCTCGGCGATGCTCACTCGCCACCTGGGGGGATTGCATGAGGACCACATAGTGGCCCGCGGTGCCGAGGCCGAGCCCGCCTCAGAAGCCGGCGTGCTCGACGCCCACGACGCTCAGGTGTTGAAGCGCCTGGTAAACCCGCCGGACAGGGCGGTGCCCCCAGACGCTGCCGCCCAGCGTTGGGCGGCAATCCGCCGGTACCTGATCGCGCTCGCCCGACAGCGGCCGGTGGTCGTGTGGATCGACGACGCCCACTTCGACACCGACGCCTTGGAGTTCGTCAAGTTCATGGCCACGCGCTGGCCCGAGCAGGCCGGCTCGGTGCTCATCGTGGCCGCGGTCACCGACGACACCCTGGCCGACATGGCCGCCGAGCGGCGCCTGGTCGAGGCGCTCGAGGCCCAGGAAGTCGTCGAGGCGCTGAGCGTCGACCTCATCGCTCCCGTGGACCACGAGCGGCTCGTCACCCAGTTGCTCCCGCTCGACGGGGACCTCGCCCGGCAGGTCGCCTGGAAGACGGCCGGTAACCCCTTATTTGCCGTCGAGCTTGTCGGCGACTGGGTCGAGCAAGACATGCTGGCGGTGGGGGAGCGCGGGTTTGTGCTCCGGGACGGCGTGCGTGCGGTCATCCCCGACCGACTGCATCAGGTGTGGGTGCGTCGGCTGGAGGCGCTGGTCGAGGATTTCTCGCCCCAGGCGCGCCTGGCGCTGGAGCTGGCCGCGGCCCTCGGCCTGCAGGTCGACGCCCGGGAATGGTCGACGGTGTGCGCGCTGGCGAGCGTGGAGATCGACGAGCGCCTGGTCGACGAGATCATCGCCCGCGGCTTCGCCCGGCGCACCGATCGCGGGTGGGTGTTCGTCCACGCGATCTTGCGCGAGAGCCTGGCCCGCCTGGCGCGCGAGGCCGGGCGCTGGCAGGCCCATATGAGCTGCTGCGCGGCGGCCATCGAGCAGCTCTACGATCTCGAGCAGCCGGCCCCGGCCGGCCGGTTCGGCCACTACGTCATGGACGCCGGCGAGTACGAACGCGCCCTCGAGCCGCTGTGGCGGGCAGTCTCGGCGCATCAATTGAGCGGAGATCTCCGCAGCAGTGGGCGTTTCGCCATCGAGTACGAGCAGTGTCTTGAGGCGCTCGAGGTCCCATCATCCGACGTATGGTGGGGCATGGTTTGGTTCAAACTCGCCGAGGCTCGTGTAAGCGCACGCGATATGGGAGTCGCGGCCGAACTTATCGAGCGAGTGGCGACTGCTGCTCGAGAATACGCCTGGACCGAGCTTCGTGCGCAATCCGTGCTGCTATTAGGGGCGTGTCGGCTGTGGATGTCAGTCCCCGGTGCTGCTGAGTTGATCCATGAGGGATGTGCCCTCCTCGAAGAACTCCCGCCTGAGCGCAGAATGCGCGGACTGTTCTTGGTGGCCCCACATGCATTGACCTCGTTGGGTGAATTCGACGAGGCCGAACGGCTCATCATCCAGGGCCTCGACGAAGCGAGAGCACGTTCGGACAGCGATCTCAGGGGCCAACTGTTGCTCAAATTCGTGCGTGTCCACTTCTTCCGGCGGGATTGGGCGGCCGCGCTCGATTACTGTGAGCAGGCCAAGCAGGTGTTTCTGTGGGAGGATAATTGGGCCCTCGTCGCCGATTGTCTGGAGTACGAGGCGGAAATTTACCGGGTGACGGGGTACCTCTCCCGGGCCGAAAAGCTCTTTCGAAAATGTATCGCAATGCTGGACCGTGTGGGGCGGGATTCATCGATTTCACGCGCGAATCTCGCTGCCATCTTGCTCGACGAGGACCGCGCACAGGAGGCAGACCTGCTCTATGCTACGGCGTCCGATGGATTCCGGCGCACAGGACGCCGGCTGTATCACGCGCTGGCCAAGTCTGGGCTGGTGGCGTGTGCGGCGCATCAGCACGAATGGGGCATTGTTGATGAGCACCTGAGCGTGGTCGAGGAAATCTTGTCTAAGAGTCAGCGCGCCGAGCGTGACATCGCCGAGGTGCTCGAGGTCGCCGCGGACAAAATGGTCGGCGCTGGCCGCGCCGCGCTCGCCCGCCGCGCCACGAGGCTCGCTGCCCAGCAATGGCGGCGCCTCGGCGAGGAGCACCGTGCCACCCAGGTCGAGGCGCGCCTGGTTGCTCATTGCCCGTGATCTATGCGAGGTGTCCCGGCGTTCCTTCCTCTTCAGGTAGTTGACTTCTGACCGCTGCGTTTTTCTTCACAGTGTATGTGGTTGTAACGCAACGGTTTTTCACGTGGTAGGAGCGGGGAGGTCAGGATGGGCACTATCGTGAAGCGTATGATCGTTCTGTTGGCGGCCGTCATGCTGGCAGGTGCGAGCGTCGGTTGTCAGAAGCGGGCCAACCAGGGAACCCAAGGAGAGCAGCAGCAGGGCCAGGGCCCGCAGCAGGGCGCCGGTGCCCAGCAGGGCGGCCAGCCGACGGTGCAAAACCAACAACAGGCCGGCCCGCCGGCGCAAGGGCAGAACGCCCAGGGTCAGCAGCAGACGATGGACACGACGCGCAGCGACGTGGCCGATCAGTTGGGGATTCCCACCTCGGCGGTCATCTTCAGCCCCAAGGTCCAGCAGGACATTGTGGCGGCGCGCGACAACTTCGAGCGCACGGCCTGGGGCACCGTGGGCACGATTGACAGCTATCTCAATCAGATCAACGTCGACAACCTCAACTCCACCGAGAAAAAGGCGTATAAAAATCTGAGGACTCAGGTCTCCTCGGCGCAGAAGAACCTGCAGCAACTCGGCCAGCAGGGGCAATCGCAATATAACCAGACCAAGAAGCAGGTCGACCAGAGTCTCGCGAAGGCGCGCAAAAACTGGAATCAACTGGTCAACAAGATCAAGTTCAACCAACCCACCGGTGGCGGGCCGGAAACTAGCGGCCCGCAAGCGCCCGACGGCCAGCCGAACACCCCCGTTCAGAGTCCTGGACAGAACCAGGGGGGCGCGGATCAGTAGCGCGCGACAATAGACGCGCGGTTGACGATTCCTTTGAGCGACAAGGGGAGGCGACGCATTTCAACGATGCGTCGTCTCCCCTTTTTCTTAATGATCGTTTTAGACGGATGGCTTTGTAGGCTGCGGGTGAAATTGGTATACTAGGTCTTAGAGAAATTCGCTCTCGAAAAAATATCTGTGGTGCTCGCTCGGGCTCGACCAACGTCGGGGCGCGTCGAACGTCGTGCATGTTTTTCCAGACGTGCGCGAGCGACTTCGCGGGGCGATATCGGTAGGTTCGGTTGTCATTGGTACAGGCGCCTGTTCGTCGGGATGTTGTGTGACGTCGCGTCGATGAGCCCGGAGTTTCCGGGGCAGTGGGCGGCGAAGTGAGGTAGGCATGAGGAATGTCATCGGAAAGAATGGTCGATTCGCCCTGATCGGTACAGTGATTCTTGCAACAATTTCACTGGCTGGTTGTTCGCTGACTGACTCGCCCGCGCCCTCGGACACACCGATGGCCGGCCAGCAAGGCTCGCTCACCGAGTCCAATACCGTATGCGGGTACGACGACGTACTGCCTTCGCCGGCGCGGTTCGCCTACGACCCCTGCCAGTCGGGCGACGTGGTGTTGTCGCAGACGCTGGGAGGGCGCGGCATCGGCCATCACGGCCGGGGATCGGCCACCAGCTTCAACTTGGACGCCAAGAGCCGGGTCTGCATCAACGTCGACCATCACTCCCGCTTCGACCTGCCCATCCTGGTCGACGGCAAGATCGTCCGGCCCCACCGGTTGACCAACGGAGACAAGGAATACAAGCTCGAGCTGGACGCCGGGAGCCACCGACTCCGGGTCGCCGGCGCGTGGCTGTCCGGAGCTCAGGTCGAGGTGCGGAGCTCGCGGGTGCGGCTGGGTCAGGCGCGCGTGATGGGCGAAAACGGCATCCTCGAGTTGACCAACGTCGCCACCGACCACACGATGTTTTCGCCCAACGGCGACGGCTTCCACGACGGCACCTACTTCGTGGCCGACAACTACCCGTGGGCGCTGCCCGGCGAGTTGAGCGGGCAGTTCCAATTCCATCTGGACTGGCAGTGGGAGGTCATCAACGCCGATACCTGTGAGTCGCTCGGGGTCGTGGCCTCCGGCCAGACCGCCGTACACTCTCCGGCGCACGTGCGCGCCGACTGGGATGGCAGCGCGCCCACCACGGCCAACGCGGCCACCGCTCTTGGCAGCAGTGTGGGAACATCTACGCCGGTTGCCGACGGGCGCTACCTGTATATTTACCGCGCCGATCTGATGCGCTCGGACGGACTGTGGATCGATTCGGTGGAGTCCCATCCGCACGGCATGATCATCGACGCGACGAGCTCGCCCGATCCCAACGCGCTGGGGACGATGGCGTTCAACGCCACCGCCATGACCAACCCCAACGACATCACCACCTGCGATCCCAATACCGATCCCTACGGCTGTAACTGTCCCACCAGCGGGCTGCCCTCCGATGAGCGCTGCACCTGGGCGATGACCAATCAACTGGTGCGCTTCGACGACCCGACGACCGTGCCCACAGGGGACTTCATCACCACCACCTACGATTCCAACACCGGCCGCTATAAGGTCACGGTCGACCTGCGCACGTTCAACGGCGGCGGGCTCATCCCCCAGACCAATGGCACGTTCAGCAGCATCGACCAGCTTCAAAATTACATCGCCGAGCTCACCGGTGTGCCTCCCGATCCCAATCACCAGCGCTTGTTCAACTTCGACTACGTCCAACTCGGCTACTCGACGCCGGTGTTCGATGGCCAGGCGATCACCGGGTTCAACCACTTCCTGCTGGACGTGATCACCGACCCCAACGGGCGGATCACCATTGGCGGCACCACCTACGACTTGCCCACGATCTTCGGCTCGCCCGATTCCTACGTCCCGCCGCTGTACCGTATCAACAACGACCGCGACGGCGACGAGTGCTACATCAACGGCAACACCAACGGCTCCACCAGCGTCAAGGCGCGTTCGTGCACCCAGGTCAGGGTCGCCGATCTCGATCCCGGTCGCACCGATCTGGGCATCTATCGCATCCGGACGCGTATGTACGAGCTGAAGGTCAACGGGGAGGGGACGGTGCGCCAGAACTTCTGCGTGAGCAAGGGATGTGGCGTGCGCACCTACCAACGCGATGGTAAATTCGGGTCGAACCGCGACCAGTACATCGAGACGTCGCGCTCGGTCGATCTGGCCCGCCAGACGTCGACCTCGAACGGCGCCACGCCGGCGTTGATCATTGAAACCGACCGCTACTTCGACCAGACTGGTCATAATGAGCCCATCGACGGCGTGTGCATGCACGGCTCGGTGATCTCGCATAATATGGAGGTGCCGCTGGCCGGGGCCGACGGGGCGGTGCCTTCGAGCTGTATCATCGACGGCATCGCGATCTAGGATGTATAGATGTGAGCGACAAAACCCCCAGTAACCCGATTCCGCCGACGCCGGACCACCGGCGTCGGCCGAATCTTTCTACCTTCGATCACGTCGAGATGCCGCGGGGGTTGGCGACGGGATCCTCACTGGTGCACGAGACGCTGGGCCCGTTCGAGGTCCACGACGTCATCGGGCGCGGCGGCATGGGCATCGTGCTGTCGGGCATGCATATCGAGCAGCGCGTACCCGTGGCCATCAAGGTGGTGACCGGCTCGGGCATGGTCGACGCGCGCACCCGCCGTCGGCTGCGCAATGAGGTTCAGGCCGTCGCCGCCCTCAACCACCCGGGCATCGTCATGGTCTTCGACTACGGCGATGTCGACGATGATATCGAGCTGCTTCGCGGCGACGAATTTCGCCAGGGGACGCCCTACTTCGTCATGGAGCTCACCCAGCGAGGTACGCTGCGCGACCTCGCCGGGCGCCTGCATTGGCAGCAGGCCAAGGCGATCTTGCTCACCCTGCTCGACGCCCTGGCCCACGCCCACGCCGCCGGCGTGATTCACAGGGACATCAAGCCCGAAAATATCCTCATCGCGCGCTCGGGCGGACGGCTGGTGCCCAAGTTGGCCGACTTCGGCATTTCCTTCGCTGTCGAGGGCGGGTCGCCCACGGCGCATTGCGTGGGCACGCCGCGATATATGGCGCCGGAGCAGATCAACCAGCCCTGGCGCACGCACGGGCCCTGGTCGGACCTGTATTCGCTGGGGTGTGTGGCCTACGAGTTGTTGAGCGGGCACGAGCTGTACGAGGGCTCGGACCTGGTCAATATCTACCAGCAGCACTTCCGGCCCAGCCACCCGCGGATCGATCCGGTGGTACCGGTGCCGCCGGGGTTTCAGGGGTGGCTCGACCGGATGCTCGAGCGTGACGTCACCGATCGCTTCCAATCGGCGGCCGACGCCGCGCGCGCTCTGGTCGCCATCCCCGACGAGGGGTTGCCGGATTCGACGCCTCCCAACGTTGTGACCTACGAATTTGCGTGCCTCACGCCGGTGCTCGACCCGCTGCTCGAGGGGACTCGTCGGCACGCCCGGCCGCCCGCGCAACGGAGCGGCTCGCCGCTGGCCGACCTCCCCGACTCCTGGCCACCGCCGAGCATCGAACCGATGCCGATGCGCATCGTGGGCACCGGCCTGGGCCTGTATCGGTTGCGCGCCATCCCGCTGGTCGGCCGCGAGGACGAGCTCGACCAGATGTGGCGCATGCTGCGGATGGCCGAGGAGTCCAAGGATAGCCAGGTGCTGGTGCTTCGGGGCAACCAGGGGGCCGGCAAGAGCCGCCTGGTGGAGTGGTTTACCCAGCGGCTCAAGGAGCTGGGCGCGGCGACCATCTTGCGGGCCACTCATAGCGTCGACGGGGGCCCGGGCGACGGATTGGCGATGATGCTCGGCCGACATTTTCGCACCATCGGATGCAGCGATCAGGAGGCGGAGACGATCGTGCGCAAAGCGATGGCCGAGGTCGGCCTCGACGATCCCCACGAGTGGCAGACGATGACGCGGATCGTGCGCCCGGCGCTCGAGCAAAACGCCGAGTCGGCGGCGGTCCAGATCGCCTCGCCGACCCAGCGCTACGGGCTCATCCGCCGCTATCTCAGCCGGGTGGCGCAGACGCGGCCGGTGGTCATCTGGCTCGACGACGTCCAGTGGGGCAGTGACGCCATCGAGTTCGCCCAATTCCTGAGCCGCTCGCCGGCGGCAAGTGGCGGACCGCTGTTGGCGATCCTGTCGGTGACGGAGGATGCCCTCGCCGATCGGGAGGACGAACGCGCGCTCCTCGCGGCGCTCGCCGAGATGAAGGGCGTCGACGAGGCGCTCATCGAGCCGCTGGGCCAGGTCCAACACGAGCGCCTAGTGCATGAACTGCTGCTGCTCGAGGGCGACCTCGCCCGCGAAGTGGTCCGACGCACCGCGGGAAACCCGCTCTTCGCCGTCGAGCTCATCGGCGACTGGGTCGATCGCGGCGTGCTCGAGGGCGGTGAACAGGGCTTCGTGCTGCGTGAGGGCGTCGAGCCGACCATCCCCGACCACCTCCACGACGTGTGGGCGCAGCGCATCGAGGCGCTGCTCGAAGATCACGGCCAGGACGCGCGGGACGCGCTCGAATTGGCCGCGGCGCTCGGCCAGGATGTGCGCACCGAGGAGTGGGAGGGCGTTTGTGATCTGGCAGGCGTGCGCCTCGACGAGTCCCTCGCGGCCACGCTCATCGAGCAACGCATGGCCAGGCGCACCGAGAATGGATGGTCGTTCGCCCATGCCATTCTACGCGAGAGCATCGAACGGGTGGCGCGTGATCATGGACGCTGGATTGCTCAACGACGCCAATGTGCGAGGCTCGTCGAGACCCTCTACGAGATGAGCCAGCCGCGTGTAGCCGAGCGCTTCGGTCGCTACGCCATGAGCGCACACGAGTACGTTCGCGCCCTCGAGCCCTTGATGCTCGGTGCTCGAGGGCGTCGTCGTCACGGCGAATACCTGGCGGCGCAACAGCTCTTGTCGGCACATCTTCAGTGTCTGCGCGACCTACCGGCCTCGGATGAAGACCCGCGTTGGGGCCGAGCATGGGTGGAGCGTGCTCATACGTATCTCAACAATCGCCAGCCGCGGGAAGCATCGCGTTGGCTAAAGCGCGCGTTGGAATCGGCCGAGACTTTCGGCTGGCAGGAAATCGAGATCCAAGCGCTCGCGCGATTAGGGCTCGCCTCCCAGTGGATGGGCGACCGCGACGCGGCAAATTACCTTCGCCAAGCGTATCGGCGACTCCAAAACAGCGAGGATTCCGTCGATCTGCGCGACGCCATGGCCGTAGTAATTCACGGGCTGACGCGCTTGGGCGATTTTGAAGAAGCCAACGCTCTCCTCGATCGAGACATGGCCCTGGCTCGCGAGCTAGATGACGAGCGCGGAATTGCCAATAATTATCATATGCGTTTTCGCATCGCCTTCTTTCAGCAAAAATGGGACGACGCGCTTCATTGTATCGAGTTGGCCGTCGATCGGTTTCGAAAGATCGGAAATTTGCCGGCGCTCGCGACCGTGCTCGAGGCGATGGCCGAAGCACATCGTTCGTTGGGTAATCTCGAAAAGGCCGAGGATATCTACCGAGAATGCCTCGAACTCCAAGAGAATATCGGCTACTCGACCGGCGTTGCGCAGACGAACCTCGCCAGCATCATGTTGCAGCGCGGCCGGTTTCGGGAGGCCGAGCGGCTTTTTACCTTTGCGGCCAACGTCTTCGAGGCGTCCGGGCGGCGCATGTTCCAGGTCGTTGCGCGCGCCGGGCTGGTCGCCTGCGCGAGCGCGCAGAAGCTGTGGGACGCGGTCAACGAGCACCTGGAGCCGATCGAGGCGTTTTTGAGCGAGACGGACGCCTGTGAGCGCGACCTGGCGGAGTTGCTCGAGTTTGCCGCCGACCACCTGCGCGACGGGGGCCAATTTCGCGACGCGGTCTCCGTCTATACCCTCGCCGTCCAGCAATGGCAGCGCCTCGAGAACGCCGAACGCGTCGACGCGGTGATGGAGAAGATCTCGCGCTGGACTTAAGTCAACGGGAAAGGAGTCGAGCCATGACAGACCGGGCTGCCTCACAGCCGCGTGCGATGGCGCGCGCGCTGGTTGTCGGCGCGGTCGTGACGGCTCTGGTCGCCGCCGCCCTCATCGCTCGGGCGAGCCTGGCGTCGCCCGCCGACGTGATCATCTCCCAGCCCCGTCTGCTCTCCCAGGCCATCTATGCCGACATGGTCGACCACGGCGAGGTCGATCCGCGTGTTGTCGCCTACCGTAAAAACCGCGCCGGCCGATTGCCGCCGAGCCCCGCGCTCAGCCGCGATCTCCTCGACACGCAGGCGACGGTCTCGTCGCGCCTGGAGCATATGAGCCCATCCAGCAAACGCGCCGTGGCCAGGGCCTACGCCGACACGGTGATGGCCGACGCCTCCGTCGTCGATCGGCTGGGATTGTCGGCGTGGGATCTTCTGTGGCTCGTCGTGCCCCTCATCGCCGCCTTGGGCAGCTTGGTCGTCTGGCGGCCTACGGCTTGAAACCGCGCGCGGACTGACTGGCCCACCCTTTGCACATCGTACCTCCGGAAACGCCCCTCGGTGGCCATGAAGACGCCCATGATGTGGTGTCCGGCCTACTGGGGCGAAGAGACCATCCGAAAGTGGAGTAGAGCTTCCCCGGAGGAGACGCATGAGCGAAACCAAGGATAAAATGAATCGGCTCGAGCTTCATCTAGACGCGATCGAGTCGAGTCTACATCGCATCGAGCGCCGGTTGGGCGAATTGCGTTTGCCTATCGGCGACGACGCATCGGCCGCGAGCGCTTTTGTCGCGCTGGAAGCGCCAGGCGGCGGCCAGGTCGACGAGCCGGCGCAGGTCGACGAGCCACAGCAGGCCGACGAATTGCCGCAGGTCGACGAGCCAGAGCAGGTCGACGAGCCGGCGCAAGTTGAACAGCCGGCGCAAGTTGAACAGCCGGCGCAGGTTGAACAGCCGGCGCAGGTCGAGGAGCCGGGGCAGGTCGACGAAGGCGCCAGCGCGTCGACGGGCTTCGCCGTGGAAAATTGGCTCGACAAGATCGGCATCGGCCTGCTGCTGCTGGGGCTGGCCTTCTTGTACAAATTGTCGGTGGAGATGGGGCTGCTCACCCCGCCGATCAAGGTGGCCCTGGGATGCACGGTCGGCGCCGTGCTGGGCGGAGCCGGCTGGCGCGCGCGCCGCACGCGCCGCCGCTTGTCTCAGATCTTGATGGGCGGCAGCAGCGCTGCTTTCTACCTGTCCCTCTTTGCCGCTTTTCAGGTCTACGAGCTGATCCCTCAACCGGTGGCCTTTGCCGGGATGTCGGCGGTGACGATGGCGACGTTCGTGATGGCCGTGGGCCAGGGCGACGCCGCGCTGGCGATCGTGGGCGCCATCGGTGGCTTCGCCACTCCGCTATTGTTGACCACGGGCACGGCGAACGTGGCCGGCCTGAGCATCTACAACGCCCTGCTCGTCAGCGGCATGGCCGCGATCTATCTGATGCGCGGCTGGAAGAGCCTGCTGTCCTTGTTGGCCTTGGGAGGCTGGATCTTGGCGGGCATTGCAGTATTCGCCGGTGGCGATTTGTCGTTTGGCACCGAGCTGGTCGTTCAATTGGGCATCGTGGTCGTCTTCGCGGTGACCGGTCTGCTGCCGCTGGTGCGAAGCGCGCTGGAGTATCGCCAGGCGACGGCGCGCGGCGAGGAGCACGTGCCCTCGGACGGCGAAATCGTGCTCGTCCACCTGTTGACCATTGCCTCACCGGCCATCGCTCTGGCGCTGTCGCGCTCGTTGTGGCACCTGTCCGCCGCGACCTGGGATGTGACCTACGTGGTGCTCGCGGCGGCATATTTCATCGCCGCCTTCCGCCTCGAGGCGGTGGGGGCCAAGTCGTATAGCGCGAATGTGAGCGCGGCCGCCGCCTTGCTGCTGACGTTCGCCCTGGGCGACTTCTACAGCTACGATAATTGGCCGGTGGCGTTCGCGGTGGAGGCGGTGGCCCTGGCGCTCGCCGGCCGTCGCTTGCGCCAGCCGATCCTGACGCTGGGGGCTCATCTGCTCGCCCTGGGCGCGGCGATGTGGATGTTCTTCGTGCTGTTGCAGGGCGCGCCGCAAGCCTCGACGGCCTTCGTCAACGCGGACGCCGTCCGCACAGTGGGCATCCTCGGCTCGCTGCTGGTGGTGTCGTTTCTGGTGCCCGGCCGGCCGATGCGCACCATGTACCGCTATTTCGTCCACGGTCTGTTGCTGCTCTTTTTAGTCGATCAGGCGTCGCTGGCGCCCAACGGTGGCATTTTGGGCACCGCGCTGTGGGGCGTCTACGCCATCGGGCAGGTCACGGCGGGCATGTGGCGCGGCTCGCGCCATCTGGAGTACCTGGGCCTGAGCACGGTGGTTCTGGCCGTGGGTAAGCTGCTGGTGGTGGATATGGCCGGCGCCGAGACCATCTGGCGGGTGCTGGTATTCTTAGGCTTCGGCGCCGCTCTGCTGGCGGTGAGTTACCTGGCGCCCGCGCTGGAGCGCGAGCGCACCGGCTAACCGACGTCGCGCTCGCGACCGTCGCCGTCGGCGGGCCCTTGCGGGGGCTCCTCGGCGGCGGCCTCGTCCGGGGGAGCGGCCGCCTCCTCCTCGACGATTTCTTCCTCCATCTGCTCTTTCATCTCCAGCGCCTCGTCGACGTCGAACTCCTCGGCGAGGTCGACCTCGGCGCCCACGTCGATGTCGTCGCTGCCCACGTTCAGCAGCTCGGTGAAGTTCTCCAGCGTCTTGATGGCGTCGTGGTGACAGATGACCAATAGGATGTCGCCGGCCTGCAAGACGGTGTCCCCGTGGGGAGTGACGTTGTGGCCGCCGCGTAGAATGGAGGCGATGAGGATGTCGGCCTTGGCGAACGGGACCTCGGAGATGCGCTTGCCCTCCGAGGGGCCATCTTCGGGCACGCGCACGCCGAATAGGTACTGGCCGTCGGGGCCCACGGGGATGGGTTTGCCGCTGCGGATCATCGGGCCGAGCTGGTTCCAGCGCATCATCTGGCCGTTGGCCGCCGGCAGCGGCTCGGCGCTCATCAACTGCAGCACGCCGTGGATGTACTCGGCCTGGTGGGTCGGCGAATGCAGGCGGGTGGGCACCTGCTCGAGGTACAGGTGCGGGAAGCGCGGCTTGAAGCGCTGCTCGATGCTGTTGGCGACCAAAAACGCGGTCACGCTGGCCAGCATCGTGGGCACCAGCAATCCGTAGCCACCGGTGAGCTCGGCGGTAAAGATCAGGGTGGCGATGGGCGTGCGCCCGGCCGCCGAGAAATACGCGCCCATGCCCACCACGGCCATGGCGGCGAGCTGGGGTTCGCTGGAAACGTTGGGAAACAGAAGGTGGACGCCGGAGGCCATCGAGGCGCCCAGCATGCAGCCGATAAACATCGACGGGGCGAATTTGCCGCCCGAGCCGCCCGAGCCCACCGTCAGGGCGGTGGCCACGATCTTGAACACCACCAGCGCGGCCATCAGCACCAGCGGTAAGCGCCCGTCGATGGCCCGCTGCATCCACTCGTAGCCCCCGCCCAAAACCTCGGGCAAAAACAGCGCGATCAGCCCGACCAGCAGCCCGCCCAGAGCCGGCTGCAGGAACATGGGCATGGGCCACTCGTCGAAGGTCTCCTCGATGCGATACAGCAGGCTGGGGAGCAGCGGGCCGAGCAGGCCGGCGACCACGCCCAGCCCGGAGTACCACACCAGATCGAGCGCGCCGTTCAACGCCAGGCCCGGCTGGACCTGCAGCAGGGGCTGCCAGCCCTCGACCAGCCCGTTGAGCGCGTAGGCCACCGACGAGGCGATGATCGCGTAGACCAGCGCGTCGACCTCGAAGTCGATCATCGAGTAGACCAACTCCACCGACAAGATGGCCGCACCCAGGGGGCTGTGGAAGCTGGCACTGAGGCCAGCGGCCACGCCACACAGCACCAGGATGCGTCGGTCGGAGGGCGGCAGGCGCAGCGTGCGCGATAGCATCGAGCTCATCGCCGAGGTCACGTGGGCGACCGGGCCCTCGCGGCCGGCCGAGCCGCCCGATCCCATGGTCAGCGCCGAGGCGATGGTCTTGAAAAACGGAATGTGGTTGGGCAGCGAGCCGCCCAGGTGGTGGAACGACTTGATGACGTCGTCGGTGCCGCTGTTTCGGCAATCGGGGTAGCGTGTGATGATCAGGCCGGTGAGCAAGCCACCCAGGGTGGTGACCACCGGAATCCACCACAGCCCGGTCAGCGCGATCTCGGGGCCGTGGCGCCCGATGACGGACTTGGCGCCGTCGTAGTGGGCGATGCCGTGCAACAGAAAGGCTTGGACCCAGTCGAGCAGGTGACTGAACACCTGCGCCGCCCCAGCTCCCAGCGCCCCCACAACGATGCTATAGGTCACCAACCGCAGCGTGCGGCTGTTTTGCCAACCCGGAAAGTGGGCCAGCCGCTGGACGCCATCTCGCCCAAAGTGCAGCCGCTTGCTCAGTGCGTCGACCAGCTCCTTGGGGAGCTCGTGAAAGTCACCGTTCCAGTGCATAATGCGCCACTCAATGGAATCTACCGAATGAGGCGGCCATCGGACGATGGTCGTCGACATTGAGGGCCGCAAAAATGCTACCCTCATTGTGAGAACAGGCCTTATCGCTCTGCTACGACGGCTTGTAAATCGCCCTGGGCCATATGTTTGATTCGTGTGTAAGAAATCTCCCGTCGCCGTCGGCGGCTGATTTTCACGGCCTCTTCACCGCCAATCCTCGACGAAGCGCTGCATCGCCTGCGGTTGTCGGCTTCGATCCCGCAAAAAAATCAACTCGCCGAGGCTCGGTCCGACTTCTTACACACGAATCATGTTTCGATGCCACAACCGACCATGGGTTTCGGCCATTCCTATTGTCGCCTGAGTGCGTCAAAAAGTGTTTGTGTGCACATACTTAGAGTAGAGACCGGGGCCGTTTCCCACTACACCATCGAATGCAAGCTATGAACGCACGACTCAAATGGCTTATTGCCGCAACACTGACCCTGCTCGTATTAGGGGCGCTTGTTGCGTGGCGGCTGATCACGGCGGGCGCGTTCGTCGACGTGGAGTCCACCGCGCAAGGCGACTGTCATAAGATCGCCGGCATCAGCGGCGGCGAGGACATCCAGTGGGACCCCGACGCTCAGGCCGCCTATGTGGCTGCCCAGGATCGGCGCCACCTCGAGCGCAACGGCCACATCTATCGGCTGGCGGCGACCGACGGGATCGGCCAGCCGGTCGACATTACCCCAGAGCTAGCGTTTCCATTCCACCCCCACGGGCTGAGCCTGTATGAGGGACCCGAGGGGCGCCGCCGCTTGTTCGTGGTCAACCACCGCGGCGGCATGACGGGGCCGAACTACGTCGAAATCTTCGACCTCGACGAGGCGGGCGCGCTGCATCACCGCCGCTCGGTCGCCGGACCGGCGCTGATCTCACCCAACGACGTCGTCGGGGTGGGCCCCGAGCAGTTTTACGTCTCCAACGACCATTCCAGCCCGACCAAGATCGGCCGGGCCCTCGAAGATTTGCTGCAGTTGGCCAGCGCCAGCGTCGTGTTCTATGACGGATCGTCGTTTCGCCCGGTCTACCAGGGCGCCCAATACGCCAACGGGGTCAATGTCAGCGCCGATGGCAGCGAGTTCTACCTGGCCGAGACCACGGCCAAGCGGGTGCGCATCTTTGCGCGCGACCCGGTGACGAACGCGCTTCGTCTCGAGCAGACCGTCGAGATGGACGCGGCGCCGGACAATATCGCCATCGACGGCGACGGTGTTTTGTGGATCGCCGCTCATCCCAATCTGGTCGCC
The DNA here is from genome assembly GCA_963697525.1 of uncultured delta proteobacterium. GTDB lineage: Bacteria > Myxococcota_A > Bradymonadia > Bradymonadales > Bradymonadaceae > Bradymonas. Next base: position 7,385,282 of record OY969087.1, on the reverse strand, counting down.
TTCGTCGAGAACGCCGCCGATGCCGACGCGCGCTCGCCCTCGGAGGTCGTCACCCTCGCCCGTGACCACGCCGGGCGCTGGCACGTCGAGAAAGCCTACGCCAACGTCGGCAACCCCATCTCGGGCTCGTCCGTCGGCGCGGTTTACCAAAATATGCTGTTGATCGGCTCGGTCTTCGATCCCTTCGTGCTCGAGTGCGATCTGTAGGCCGCTCAGGCCACCCCGATCTCGCGCAGGCGCTCCTGGAGATATTCGTCGGCGGTGGTGGGCGCATATTTGGGCGCCTCGCCGGCGGGCACGCACTCGGCGATGACCTCCAGGCTGGCATCGGGGTGGGGGTGGACGAAAAACGGCATCGAGTAGCGCTCTTTGGGCTCACCCTGGGGGTTGACCACGCGGTGGGTGGTCGCCGGGATGACGTCGTTGGTCAGCCGCTTCATCATGTCGCCGGTGTCCACGATGAGCTGGCCCGGCAGCGACGGCACCGCCAGCCACTGGCCGTCGCGCGTCAAGATCTCCAGGCCCGAGTCGGTCGCCGCCGGCAGCAGCGTGATCAGGTTGATGTCCTCGTGGGCGGCCGCGCGCATGGCGCCGGGCTCGTCGAACCCGTCGCACACCGGGTAGTGGATGATGCGAATGACGCTATTGCCCTGGTGGGCCTTGGCGGGAATGAAGTCGCTGGGCTGGTCGAGGTACTCCGAGATGGCCGCCAGCATCTTGAGCGCGCTGGTCTCCAGCGCGTCGTACAGCGCCAGGGCGGTGTCGCGAAACTCGGGTAGTTCCTCGGGCCACACATTGGGCGCCATGCGCTCGGCCAGCGGGCTCTCCGGGTCGAGCTCGCGTCCCACGTGCCAGAACTCCTTGAGGTCGGGCTTGGCGCTGTCCTTGGCGTGCTCCAATCCGAAGGGCGTGTACCCGCGCTGGCGGCCGCTGTCCGGACGCTCGTATTTGCGCTTGGTCTCGTCGTCGAGCGCGAAGTAGCGCTCGAAGAGCGCGTAGCTGCGATCGATGAGCTCCTGGGGCACGCCGTGGCCCTCGACGGCCACGAACCCCAGGTCGTTCAGCCCCTCCCCAAAGGTCTGAACGAAGGCTGCGCGCACCTCGGCGTCGTCGCTGGTGTAGTCTTCCAAATTTACCACAGGAATCGTCTGCTCGACCGTCATGGATACTGCCTCACGGTGGGAGTTCGGAGTTTGCGCGCGCAAGGGTAGCCCAAAGCCGACAAGCACGCCAGACGTTCTAATCTCGTGTTGTTGCAGAAGCGCCGGTTTTGGTTCTTAACTTCGACTCGGCGGTTCGCTGTCCCTCACAGCAGTTTCCCAAGTCAACTCAGCGCGAAGCAGCGGCTGACGCCGTCGCGGGAGCCGCCCCGCCGCTTCGCCCAATCGCCTGCCGGGCTCGCTCGAGCCGCGGCAAGGAGGGTAGCATCATGGTCGACGCCAAACTTCAGGAGATCGACAAACGCATCCGCGAGGACGTGTGGAATAACGGGGACGTGAGTCTCATCGACGACTACTTCGCCGACGACGTCACGATCATCGTTCCCGGCGCCAAATTTCGGGGCAAGGACGGCTTCAAGCAGTTCATGGGCATCTATCGCGAAGCCTTCCCCGACCTGCACGTCACCCAGAACGGGTATTATCAGGACGGCAATTCGGCGGCGCTGGAGTGGACCTTCGAGGGCACTCATAACGGCCCGCTGATGGGGATCGACCCCACGGGCAAGAAGATGAGCCTCGATGGGGTGACCACCTCGCGCTACGACAACGGCAAGGTTGTCGAGCAGCGGTTCTATTGGGACCGCGTCGAGCAGTTTACCAAGCTGGGGCTGGATCTCGAGGCGTTGCAGCGGTTGAAGCGCTAGCGGACGTGACGTCCCTGCAACAACTGCCATTTCGTGGTTGCGACGCCGGTTCGACGCGCTATGGTGTGCGCCATTGATGTTGTATGAAGTGCACATATGAAGCCGTCTTTTCGCATAGTCGCACTGGGGCTCGTCGTCGCGCTGCTGGGCGCATGTTCCGGCGAAGGAGCGCCGTCTGATCGTGCCGGCTGGTTGCAGACCACGCTGGTGGAGGACAACCAGGCGATCATCGCGCGCGACCCGGCGTTGATGCGCGGCAAATTCGCCAAGATGGCCTCCTCGCCGTATTACTTTTTTCGGGGCACCAGCGCGCAGTTTTATCGGGACCTGACCGACGCTGGTGTCCCGTATGCGCGCACCGCGTTTGCCTCGGCTCCCGCCTCCGCCGTGCTGCTGGTGGGCGATCCCCACCCAGAAAATATCGGGACGTTTTTGGGCGCCGACGGGCGCATGGACGTGGAGTTCAACGACTTCGAGGGCGCGCGCTACGGGCCGTTTCACTTCGACGTGCGCCGCCTCGCCGTCGGCTGGGGTGTGGCCGCCGAGACCATCGGGCCGACGCTTCTGGAGCAAACCGTCGACGGGCTCGACGCGCGCACCGCCCTCATCAAAGCGGTCGCCCAGGGCTACGTCGACGAGATCGACGAGCTCGCCGATGGGCAAGCCCCGCTTCGCATCGATCCCGACCACGCCGGGCCCATCGTTGCCGACCTCGCCAAGCGCGCGCGAAAAGACGGCGACAAGCGCGAAGCGCTGCAGGATTATACGCGCGTGGAAAACGGCGCGCGGCATCTGTATTTTGGCGTAGTCGACCCCCCGCAGGTCGATGGGGTCATCAACGACGAGATGGTCGCGGTGCCCGCGCGCCAGCGGCGCATGATCGAGGGTCTTTTGGCCCAATATCCCGTCACGCTTGTTTATTCGCAGGGTCTTGAAAACTATTTTAAGATCAAGGGGATAGCTCGACGTCTGGGCGGCGGTGTGGCGAGCTATGCCCTGATGCGGTTTTACGTCCTGGTCGAAGGGCCGAGCGCGTCGCCCGACGATGACCGGTTGCTCGAGGTCAAGGAGACCCGCGACACCCCCGCCATCCCCGACCTGGCGGCGTTTCCGTCGCGCCAATTTGCCAATAACTCCCAGCGCGCCGTCTACGCCCAGCGCACCATGCAGCTCGACGACCAGGAAGACCCGCTTTTGGGCTGGGCGGCCATCGGCGCCGAGAGCTTCAAGGTGCGCGAGCGCACCAAATACCAAAAGGGGCTGGGGGTCGACGACTTCGCCAAAGGCCTGTCCAAAGGCGACTGGCAGCCGGCCGACCTGGTCGCGCTCGCCCGGCTGACAGGCGCGCTGCTCGCGCGCAGCCACGCCCGGGCGCCGCGCCGCGACGGCGGCGACGCCCTCGCCGCCATCGCCGAGCAGTTGCACGGCCGCGAGCAAGACTTCGTCGACGAGACGACCCGCTTCGCCGACGCCTACACCGATCAGGTCATGCGCGACTTCGCGACGTTCAACGACCTGCTCGATTCCCAGGGACCATTGCTGGGCGCAGGCCCAACGAGAGTAGTGCAGTGACGTACCGACGCCTGTTGCTCACATCCGTCTTTGCCGTGGCCGTGGCGGTCAACGCGACGCCGGCCTTCGCCGGCTCCAAGGCGGCCGACGCCCACGCCAGCACCGCCCACGATGCGCGCCTGACGACCTATGGCCAGCTCTTTAGTTCCTACGACCAGGACTTTAGCGACGCCCAGAATTTCAACGAATTTCGCCTCGAGCGCGCCCAGCTCGACGTGGTCTTCGCGTGGCAGAAGTGGGCGGGCTTCGACATCGGCGTCGAGGCCGTGCGCTCGGCGGGGCCCGACAGCCTGTTCGGTATCGACCAGAACTCGATCGTCGCGCGCTTCAAATACGGCTTTGCCAGCGCGACGCCCAAGCTGGGGCCCGGCGTGGCGCAGCTTCGTGCCGGCCTCATCCCGGAGCTTTGGATCGAGTCGGTGGAGGCCGGCTACGAGCTTCGCGGGGTGAGTCCGCTGGCCGCCGAGAGCAGCCGGATGTTCGACACCAGCGACCTCGGCGCCTCGGCTGGCTACAGCGCCTGGGACGGCTTGGCCCAACTTCGCATCTCCCTGACCAACGGCGAGGGGCGCAATCAAGTCGAACTCAACTCCGGCAAGAACACCACCATCGTCTTGGACGTGCGCCCGCTGACGGTGCATTTTTGGGGCGGCGAGGGCGTGCTCGGGCTGCACGCCGGCTGGCGCGACGGCTCGCAGGGCCTGGGCCAGCGCCGCAACCACCGCGCCATGGCCGCCGTCACGTTTCGCCACCCCCGGCTGGGGGCGGGCGTCGAATACGAGCGCGCCTTCGGGTATCTGGGCCGCGGAAGCCGAGACGCCGACGTCTTCGGCGCGTGGGCCAACGTCGCCGCCGTGAGCCACTGGCTCAACATCTTCGGGCGCTTCGACCACCTGACCACCGATCTCGACACCGATTCATCCAACGTCGACAGCCTGTATGTGGGCGTCTTCACCGATCTGTTGCCCCGGGCGGCGCTGCCAGAGGCTCGCCGCCTTCGGTTGTACGTGGGCTATCGCCACCGCGCGTTCGGCGACAACGCCGGGCCGGTGCCCGGCGCGCCCGCCGCGGCCAACGTCGACGCCGTCTTCGCCACGGTCGAGGCGCGCGGCCTCCTCACTTCGAACACCACGGAGCCCTCCCCATGAAGCAGTCCAAACTCGCCATGATCTTGCTCGCCGTTTGTCTTTCGAGCGTTTCTTTGGCCGGCGCCTGCAGCGGCGCAAAGGTCGAGGATAGTTCGTCGACCGCCGTCGACGTCGGCGCCGACGCAGCCGGCGACGCGGCCGTTGACGCCCCGGCCGACGCAGGAGGCGTGGTCATCAATGAGGTGACCTCCAACGGCGACGACAAGATCGAGCTGCTCAACACGTCCAGCACCCCGATCGACCTCTCCGGCTGGTACGTCGTCGACGACGCCTACGATCCCGCCACCGGCGAGCCCGCCGACCACCGCTTCGAGTTCGACAGCGGCACCACCATCGCCGCCGGCGAGTACATGGTGCTGGTCAAAGACCAGGATCACACCTTCGGGCTGGGCAAAGACGACGCCGTGCGCCTCTTCGACGCCGACGACAACCTCGTGGACACGGCCGACTGGCCCGACCAGAGCGCCGAGACCTCCTGGTGCCGCATCCCCGACGGCACCGGCGACTTCCAGGCGTGCGACCCGGCGACGTTCGGCGAGTCGAATGACTAAGTAGGTAGTTTCACGAAAAACGTTCGTGAGTCCACGCTTGAGTAGAATCACGGAGTTCTTTCGGCTTCTGTGGCAGTTGGGCGTCTTGTGACCTGGCCGTCTTCTGCGGTGTTATTGGTTTTTTGTTTTTGGTTTTGTTGCTCATGGACGTTCGCTCGATCCACCTATTTCGCTTTCCGGATGCCACAGGAGAGACATCCAGCAGGCAGGTGACGACGCACTGCAAGAACCAAAAACCAACCACCAAGAACACCCCGTAAACCAATCACGTCCCGCAAGACCCGCCAGCGGCAAAATGCGAAAGACCTTCGTGAATGCGCTTAATTAACGGGCGCGACGCCGCCGCCAGCCGACCAGCACCAGTAGCAGCAGCCACGAGGCGCCGGGCGCGCCCGGCGTTTCGGTGCATCCACAGCCCTCCTGCGCTTGTTTGTGCCCCGACGTCACCTCGCCCGCATCCGGCGAGCCCGCGTCCGCGCCGCTGCGGCCCACGCCCGTGTCGCCGCCAGACGTTCCCGCATCCGGGGCGGGCTCCGGGTAGCTCCCGGCGCGTTTGACCTCGTAGTAGTAGGTCGCATACCGCCCGTCGATGTGGATGGTGTTGCCGTCGCGCTCCACGGACTGGTCGGTGGGAACGCCGGTGTGGTCGACCGCGACCGCCGAGACGATCGGCGCGCCGCCAAAGTCGAGGGTCGCCTGCACCGGCTCGAGCAATAGCGGCGGCCCGCCGGCCTCCAGGAGTTTGGTGCCATCGGCGTTGTATTTGGCCCCGGTCTGTTTGTCGCGCGCCAGGGCGGTGATCAGGATGTCGACCGACTTGTCGAGGTCGCGGTCATCGAGCGGGGTAAAGATCAGGCTGACGAAGGGCGTCTCGATCGTGGCCGTCACCCCCGGCAGGTGCCAACTCTGGCCGCCCGCAAAGCCGATGACCGCCTGCGTTTTGGGCGTCTTGACCTCGACCACCCGCTTTCCATAATCCCAGACGAGCTCGCCGGTCATGCTCTCGATGGTCTGGGCGTCCTTGTCCCAATATTGGGTCCAATCGGCCCGCTGCGAGGCGGCGCTGCCGTCGGAAAACGCCGTCGCCACCCGTCCGATGGCCATCACCTCCGGCGGTGTTTGCAGATTATCGTCGCCGGGCCAGCCGCCGTCGGCCAGCGGCTGGGTCCAAGGATCCACCCCCGAGAAGACCTGCGCCGGGGAGAGATGGCGGAGCGCCGCGACCGGCGCCTCGGTGATGTGGCCGTGCTCGATGGCGAAGACCAGGGCCGGGAATTGGCCCAGATACGCCGGCGTCTCGGTAGCATACGAGCTCATGCTCGGCCAGCCGCTGCCCATGCGTACCTTCGAGCCGGCAAAGTGAAGCGAGGCGTCCCAGCCCTGCAGGCCCATGCCGTAAAATGCGAATAGTGGGGCGGCCTCGGCCTTCCACTGGTTCGGCGGCTTCTGGGTCCACTCGCTGAGCATGAACGGCTTGTCGGCGACCTGGAAGAAGCCCGCCCCCAAAATGCCTTTGCCGGGCTGGCCCAGGTGAGACTCGTTATTGACCGCGCCCTCGGCGATCTGGTGGCCGCCGGCGCCGCCGCCGAAGTAGCTGTGGCGGTCGATCATATCCATGGCGTCGTCCGTCCACAGGTTGGCCGCCCCGGCCGCCGGCCCGCCGGCCTTCCAGGCCGTGCTCACCGTCAAACCCTTGAAGCCGATGTCGCGCAGCCGCTGCAGGCGGTGCTCGTAGCCGGCGCGCTGGGTCTCGGCCAGGAAGCGAATGAAGTCGCCCATGCGCTTTCGGCCCTTCTGAGGCGCGCCGTTGGGCCCATCGGCGGCCATCTCCCAGGCGGCGTAGATCTTCATGGTGGGATTGCTCACCGAGTCGCCCGGCAGCATCCCGTCGCCCCAGGCCTGGGCGAGGGCGTCGTCGTCGGCGTAATGCGCGGCCACCCACTCCATCCACTTTCGTTGCAGCCGGGCGGTGTGCAGCGGGTATTTCTGGCCGGCGGCCAGATCGTTGAGCGGGGCATGCCAGAAGATGCTGTCCTCGTTGCGCGTCTCGATGACCGCCAGCGCGGGATCGTCGGCGTAGCGCTTGCCGGTGTAGGGGTTGACGTGGTCGAGCAGGCGCTTGGCCCACTCCCATTCGGCGTCCTGCAGCGCCGGCTCGATGGTCACAAAGCCCGAGGTCGACTTGCCCGCGCCGCGGTCGGGAAGCTCGGCGTACAGGTCGGCGGGATAGCCGTCGTCGGGGGTGATCACGTGCGGGTAGAACAGCGACCACTGCATGTAGATGCCGTGCTCCTCGAGCGTGGCAAACCAGCGGTCCCATTTGTCGAGCTTGTCCGCATCGAAGTGGCGCTCGCCGGTGGTCGGGTCGGTCTGGAGCAGGCCGAGTACGCCTTCGACGGGATGCTGACGCACCAGATTGACGCCGTATTTGGCATAGAAGCTCGCCTGCTGCTCTTGGAGCTCGGGGGTGGACGCCATGCGGGCGTTGAGGCCCCAGAATTTGACCGGCGTGCCGTCGGCGAAGGCAAGCTTGTCGCCGTCGCGCTGCACGGCCCCGTGGACCCCGGCGGGCCGGTCGTGCAGCCCGCTCATGTCGATGATCGACGTCTCGCTGGGCGTCTCGTCACGCGGAACCAGCGCAAACCACTGGTCGGCGGCCGGCGTGTCGCCGGCGGTAGCGTCGGATTTCTGCGTCCCGGCCGGCGCCCAGCCCATATTCTCGACGACGAGGGCGTCGATCCCGGCGTGAGCTTTGCCCTCGAAGGCGTCGACGCCGATCTTGAAGGTGTGCTGGCCCGGATCCAGATCGACCGGGCCTACCTTCACCCAGCCGATGAAGCGAATGTCGATGCCCGGGTCGACCAGGTCGCGCTCGCCGCGCACGTCGTCCAGGGCCATCGGTTGCCAGTCGTTGCCGTCGAGCGCCCAGCGCTGGCTGGTCTTAAACGGATTGCAGCGCACCCACACGGTGTAGGTGCCGCCCTCGTTGACCGAAAAGTCCCAGCTCGCCTCGGCGGAGTCGCCGGCGTTGGAAAAATGCGCCAGCCAATCGCCCGACGCGCCGCCGGGCACGCCCGGCGAGAGCAAATCGCCCTGGATATTGGTCGAGGTGTACCAGCCGTGGCGGTTGAAGGTCGTCGGGGTGGCGTCTTCGCCCTCCAGCCACACATACTCACCGGCGAAGGCGGTGCTGGACACGCAGATCAGGGCGATTGCGACCGACAGACTCGACAGGCGGACACGCATCGGCATACCTCGGGTAGTGCATTGATGAAAGGTCTGCGTGAATGCACTCAACCGCGCATCGCCTCGGCCTTGGACGACGGGAATTTGACGACCTCCGGGGTGCGCCCGCGCAGCAGCCGGCGCAGCACGCGAAGCGCGCGCGTCGGGTTTCCCTGAGCCTCGCCCAGGCTGATCCAGTCGTCGACGAGCTGGCGGGTCTGATCGCCGACCTTGGTGAAGTGGTATTGGAGGTAGACTTCCAGGTCGAAGGGCAACAGCGCCGGCGCCACGCTCAGCCCCAGACCCAAGAGCTCTGGGCGGCGCAGCGTGCGCACGCCCCAGGGCACCTTGGCGAAGTGGTACAGGCCCATGACGCTGAGCGCCTCCTTGGCCGCCGCCGTCGAGATCTCCAGGGCGGGCGTGCGCCGAAAGCGCTCCAGCGACCAGCCGGCGACCTCCAGGCCGGCGATGGCCGGGATCATCACCGCCGAGCCGAAGGCGGCCATCAACGGGGCGTCGGGGTCGATCTTGGCCGGACAGCCGCCGCGGGCGAGCGCGTGTGCCACCGGCGCGGCGCGCTCGGGCTGGCCGCTGAAGACGATCGGCGCCATCGGCGGCAACAGGTAGGCCACCCCCGTGGCGAGGTCCTCGCCGGGCAAGGGCGATTGGTAGGCGATGAGCGTGATCACACCGTAGACCACCTTGGCCGGGTCGTAGGCGCTCTCGACGAAGCGCTGTCCTTTGACCCCCGGTTGCAGCGACACCAGGGTGGCGTCGCCGATGTGTGCGCATAGCTCGCCGAGCCACTCCCCGCGAATCGCGGTGCCCGAGACGCAAAGCCAGACCTGATCCCAGTGGTGCTCGCCGACCGCGTCGTAGTCGGTGTAGACCTCGAAATCCTCGAAGCGAAACGACGTGGGGCGGCGAAGCAGGCGGTGGCGATGCAGCGTGTAGCCGGCCTCGGCCTCGTCGCGGTATTTCTCCTTGACCAAAAAGCCAACTTCGGCGCCGCCGCGCCGCAGGTGATAGCCATAGGACAGGCCGACGGCGCCGGCGCCGACCAGAAGAATACGCTCATTGGTGGAAGTCTCGCTCATCTTGACGACCGTTGGTTCAGTTTTTGGACTGCCGTAGGATGCCAAAATAACAGCATGTGCCGCGATCGGCCACCATCGCCCGCAGAGTCTCGCGTCCGGCGCCGAGGTTTGCTAGTATCGCCGCGTTCGATCACTCCACTTCGTCAGGCGTTCGAAGGTCTGTCTTGCTCGTCCAACGCACTCTTCTTTTTGCCGGTTTGGTCACCGCCGTCGTGCTGTGCGTGACGGCCTGTTCGTCGGACCAGGCCAAGACCACCGTCAAGTTATGCGGCGACTTACAGGTGCCCCAGGATATCGAGGCGGTGCGCGTGGAGATCCGCGACAAAAATGGCCAGGTGCTGCGCCAGGGTGTTCGCGAGTTGTGGACGTGTCCGGGACCGCGGCTGTTCCGATTGCCCCAAAAGATCGACTTCGCCGCGGTCAGCGGCGACGTCTTCGTCTCCGTCGAGGGCCTCAAGGACGACGCCCCGGTGATGACCAGCGAGCTTCGCACCCAGTTGAGCGGAGGAAATGAGCAGGCGACCGTCTCGCTGACCAAGTCCTGCATGGGCGTGCGCTGCGGCGACGGCGAGACCTGCGTGGAGGGAAGCTGCGAGCTCGTCGCCCTGGCGGCCAAGGCCGTGAGCCGATGCCCCTCCGAGCGCCCGGCGCCGGAGCCGGACGTGGGTGATGCGGGCGACGCCGATGTCGCCGTGGCCGTGGATGCCGGCACTCCCGCCGACGCCGGTGACGTGGGCGACGCGGGCACGAGCGTGCCCAATCCCTTCGCCTATCTGTGCCCGGCCGAGGACGTGGGCGTGGGCGACGCGGGCGATGTCGGTGATGCCGGCGACGCCAACACCGGAGGGAACCAATGAGCCGGACCCGCCGACAGTGGGGCAGGCGTGCGGGGTGCGCGGTGTTGCTCGCGGCCGTCGCCGTGGTCGCGGCCGCGTGTACCAACGCCAACCTGTACAGCCCGAGCAAGCAGCCCAAGCAATCCGACCGCCTGGCGGTCTCCGGGCGTGTGTGCACCCAAGATCCCGCCCACGCCGATTTTCCGTTGCGCGTCGTGTTGATGGTCGACCGGGCCGCCGGCCCGCTGTTTTCGAGCTACGATCCCGCGTCGGTGCGCACGAGCGTGCTCGGCGATTTCATCCGGGCGACCTTGAGCCGGCGCGACGTCCAGGTCGCCGTCATCGGCTACGGCGGGCGGCCCAAAAAACTCGCCCCCAACGAGGGGGCGTTTACCCGAAACCCGGGCGAATTGTTCAACGCGGTCACCCGCACGACGCTGGCCCAGCCCTGCCTCGACAACGACCAATGCCGCGACTACCGCGAGGCTTTGCGCAGCGCGCGCACCCTCATCGAGGGCGACCTCGCCGCCACCCCCAAGGGCGAGCGCCTGGTGACCGAGTATATGATCCTGATGGTCAACGCCGGGCCCCAGCAGCCCATGGCGGTGGGCCACGACTGCTGCGACGACGACCGCCTCGAGTGCATCGACGACAACCCCGACCCGTCGCCGGCCTGCGAGACCCAACTCGACGCCCAGGCGGTCGCCGATTTGCGCCAACTCGCCGTCGATCGCGGCGCCGCCGGGTTGCGCTTTCACGCCATCCAACTGGCGGCCTCCGACGATGACGGCGTCAACGACCAGGTCCAGAGCGCCATGGAGTCGATGGCCTTCGCCGGCGGCGGCACCTTCAAGCGCTTTAACAAGGCCGACGGCTTCGACATCGACTCGGTCGGCCTGCTGGGCACGCGCACCCATATGCGGCCCAAGCTTCTGTTGGCCGCCAACTTGAACGCGCTTCCGGGCCCCGACGGCCCGCAGGCGGACTCCGACGCCGACGGCTTGAGCGACAAGCAAGAGGAGCTTCTGGGCTCGTCGCCCACCAACCCCGACACCGACGGCGACGGGGTGACCGACCTGGTCGAGCAGCTCGTCCAATTCGACGTGCTCAGCGACGACGACCCCAGCGCCTGCCGCTCGATCCAGCCCAAGGATAAGGACACCGACCTCGACGGATTGACCGATTGCGACGAGGCGCTTCTGGGCACTGACCCCACGCTCATCGACACCGACGGCGACGGGCTGCCCGATCGCCTGGAGGTGGAGTCGGGCACCGATTATCTGAGCCGGGACGCCCAGTTGGACACCGACGGCGACGGGGTGACCAACGGCGACGAGATCTTGCAGCACTCCGACCCGCGCAGCACGGACGCGCGGGCGCACCTGTCGTTTGGGTATCGCTACGAGATCGACGACCTGGGCCAGATGCGCACGTTGTCGGCCGAGCGGCCGCGTTTCATTACGGGCGTGCATATCCTGAAGGTCAGCGACGGCACCACCGCCGGGGTGGGCAAGATGCACTTCGACCCGGCCGGGCCCACCCTGAGTTGGCAGGACGCCGACGACCCCGCCCCCGGCCCGGCGGTGACCATCGACAAGGCCGGCGACTACGAGCTCGACTCGGTGCGCTCGGCGGGACTGCCCGCCGACCAGCAGCGCACCATCACCGTGCGCATCGAGCCGTCGCTGCTGCCCGAGGACCCCAAAGACGAGAATATTCGGGTGATCTTCGAGGACCGCCACTGCATCGATTATACCGTGCGCAACATCAAGCTGGTGGGCACCAAGCAGCTCGATGACGGCACCTCGGCGGGCATGAATAATATTCTGATCTACTTCAACACCGCCGCCCCCGACCGCCTCGACGAGCCCGGGCCGTTTCGCATGGCGCAGATCCCGGTGGTGTTTCGCCCGCCGACGTTGCGCGTGCCCGACGACGCGGTCATCGGCGTCAAGGACGACGAATTCGTGCGCCCGCGGCTGTCGCAATAAGCCACCGGTGGGGCTTGTCCATCGAACTTGTCGCACAAGTCCTACCTCTGGTAGCATCGGCGCACCGGTGAACCCCCACTCAACCCCGAGGGAATCGCGTGGATGTCATCTTAGAATACCTGAAGGCCGGCGGCTGGATGATGTACGTCATTTTGGGCGTATCCATCATCGGCGTCATGATGTTTTTGGAGCGTTGCTACGGGCTGTTCATCCAGCGCGGGCTCAACGCGCGGGCGTTCATCCAGAAGGTGATCAATCACGTCGAGAACCGCCGCTTCCGGGAAGCGCTGGATATGTGTGAGATCTCCTCGAAGCACCCGCTGGTCAACGTGATGAAGGCGGGCCTTCTGCGGGCCAACCGGCGCGAGCAAGAGATCGAGCGCGCCATGGAAAACGAGATGCTCGCCGCGCTGCCCGACGTCCAAAAGCGCGTGGCCGTCATGGGCCTGATGGCCAACATCGCCACTCTACTGGGGCTGTTGGGCACCATCTTCGGCCTGATCGCCGCGTTTAGTTCGGTCGCGGCGGCCTCGGCGGCGGCGCGCCAGACGGCGCTGGCCGCCGGTATCTCGGAGGCGATGTATACCACCGCGTTCGGGATCAGCGTGGCGGTGCCGCTTTTGTTCTTCCACCATGTGCTCTCCAAGCGCATGGAGGCGGTGCTCATGGAGACTGAGAGCGGGGCGACCTCGCTGCTGGTCGCGCTGACCGGCGTGGTGCGCGAGCTGCGCGCGCCGGGCTCCCAGCCCGACGGGTCGGTCGAGTCCTCCTCGCGCGCGGCCAGTTGAGCCCGCGTCGACGTTTCCAGGAGCCCCGCACTAGACTTTCTGGCTGAAGGACCAACGACGTGTTCGATGAATGGCGCAAGGCCACGGACGAGGTCGAAGATCTCAACCTCATCCCCGTCATGAACCTCTTTATGGTTCTGATTCCCTTTCTACTGATGGGGGCGGCGTTCTTTCATATCGCGGTCATTCCGACCTCCACGCCCAGCCATACCCCCGGCGAGTCCGACGTCCCCAAGACACCCAAGACGGTGTCGGCCTCGCTGGTGCTCAAGCCCGATCGCTTCACGCTGACGTTCTCCAGCACTAGCCTGACGCCCAAAGAGCTCGACGATCTGGCCGCCGAATGGCCGGTCAAAGACGGCAAGCTCCCCGTCAAGCAACTGCAGGACCACCTTCGGACCATCAAGGAAAAATACCCGGAGAGCACCACCCTGGTCGTGCTGCCCGACGGGCATTTCAAGTACCAGCAACTGGTCAAGGTGCTCGACAAGACTCGTGAGTTCCAGGCGGGCACCGATAAGAAGACCGGCAAGAAGATTTACAAGGAGCTCTTCCCGGTGACCGTCTTCTCCAAGCTGGTCGAAGACAAGTCCGGTCAGGCTCCTGCAGACGACGCGCAAGGAGGCGCGGGCCAATGAAGAGCAAGCTCATCAAGCCCAAAAAGCCGCCGGCGTTGATGCTGACGTCCTTGCTGGACATGTTCACGATCATCTTGATCTTTCTGATCGTCAGCTTCCAAGCCGAGGATCACAAGTTCAAGCTCAACGACCAGATCAAATTGCCCGAGTCGACGTCGCGCTCGGTCTTCAAGCCCGCCGTCGAGGTGGACATCACCCCCACTGGGATCTCGGTGGAGCACAAGACGGTCGTGTCGTTCGACAAGCGACCCGCCCAGAAATACTACGACGAGGGGCAGATCCCGGCGCTGGTCACTCAATTGAAGAAGAATTTCCAGGACTTTCTGGAGAAGCAGAAGAAAGACCCCAAGATGGAAGCGATCATCTTGGTGCAGGCGGATAAACGCCAGGACTACGACACGCTGTACCTGGTGCTGCGCTCGGCATCGTTGGCGGGGTTTTCGAAGTACCGGTTGGCGACGATGAAAAAGTGATCGAGTGATCGAGTGATCGAGTGAACTGCGAAATGGCAACGGCGAACTGCGGAACAGCAACGGCAAACTGCGTGATGGCAACGGCGGACTGCGTATGAGATTGCGAAAGGTGCGATTGTCGCGGGTGTGGGGCCTTGTGGTGGTGGGGCTGGTGATGGCGCTGGCGAGTCCGGCGTGGGCCAAGCACAACAAGAAGAAAGCCGCCGAGGCCAAAAAACAGGCGAAGAAAGACGCCGACAGCAGTAGCAGCAGCGACGACCAGAGCAAGAGCGCGGACCAGGCGGACGGCGCCGACCAGGACGCCACTCAGCAAAAGGGGCCGTCGCTTCGGCGCGGCAACCGTATGGAGTTCGACGCCCGGCTCATTCGCGGTGAGGCGGCGGGCTCGGGGGCGGTGTTTTTGTTCGAGCGTGCCCAGCGCCCGCTGCCGTCGCTGATCAGCAAGCGCAAGAGCTTTTTGCATGGCACCGTCGACTCCGAGCTCGGCAGACGATGGGCCAAGAAATTCGACGACGCCCAGAAAAAAGAATCCGATTCGCAGTGACTCGTGCAGGCCAATAGAGCGCGATGAGCCAGTTTAGCACCACCCAATACGAGCCACTTACTTCGCTCGCCTCCGACGGCGAGCTGGAGGCGTGGCTGGCGTGCGCCACCGAGCCGGACGGGCGGCGTCATCTGGTGCTCATCGAGCGCATCCCGCGCGCGGTCAGCGACGACGGCGCCTTGCTGCGCGCGGCGTTTCAGGAGACCCAGCGCGCGGCCACGCTCACCCATCAGTCGCTGGCGACGGCGCGCGACCTCTTCGAGCGCGACGACGGTTATTATGTGGCGCTGGACTTCGTGCGCGGCGAACCCATCGACTTCGTGTGGCGCTCGTTTGCCGGTCAGGGCCAGGACATCCCGCTGGCGTTGACCGCGCGGGTGATCGCCGAGGCGGCCGCCGCGCTGGACTTCGCGCGGCGCAGGACCAGCAGCGCCGGCCACCCGCTCATCCACGGCCACCTCACCCCGCGCAGCCTACTTCTGGGCTACGACGGGCGCACCAAGCTCATCGGCCACGGCACCGCCGCCATCCACCGGGGCGTGGCGCGAGCGCGCGGCGGCCTGGGTGGCAGCAACCTGCAATATTGCGCCCCCGAGCAGTTCAAGGGCGGCGAGCCCGACGCGCGCACCGACATGTTCGCCCTGGGCGTCATCCTGTGGGAGCTTTTGTGCGGCCAGCGCCTCTTCGATCGCTCCGGGCCCTACGAGGTCATGCGCGCGGTGTGCGAGGAGGACGTGCCGCGTCCCTCGATCGTCAACGGCGCGGTGCCATCGCGCCTCGATCCCATCGTGCAGCGCGCCCTGGCCAAGCGTCCGGAGCGTCGGTTCGCCGACTACGGAGAATTTCTGGGGGCGTTGGAGGGCATCCTCCAACTGCCCAACGTCGCCGACCAGTCCATGCGCCTGGGCGCCATGCTCAGCCGCCGCTTCGCCAGCCGGGCCAGCCGCTGGCGAGAGGTCGACGAGGCCGAGCGTGCCGGCGATTTTCGCCGCGCGGCCTATCTGGTGCGCGAGCTCGAACAGGAGACCACGCGCACGCCCACCTCGACCGGCCAGGTCGGCGAGGCCACCGTCACCGACGTCATCCTCGGCGACACGACCTCCCAGGACGCCACCCAGCCGCGCTCGGCGCTGCAGGCCGACGACGAGCCCACCCAGGTACACGCCGCCGGTCCGCTCGACGACGGCGATCCAGAAGATACGCTGCTGACCCAGGTGCCCGACGAGATCTGGGCGGAGGCCACGGCCACCAACGAGTTGGAGCCGCGCAGCACGATGATGGGCGGCCGGCCGGGCGGCGCGTCCCAGGACGACGAGCGCGCGACCGCCGAGATGGACGCGCGCCTGGATGTCAGCGGCGAGAGCATTCTGCTCGACGACCCGACGCAGGCGTTTCGCACCAAGGAGCCCAAGAAGCCTCGTCACGGCACCGAGGTTGGCTTGCCGCTCAGCAGCGGCGATCCCACCGTCGACCAGGACGTCACCCAGCCGCGACCGGCGCCCGAGCGCCAACCGGAGCCGGAGCCGCGTGCGCCGTTTTTGGGCGGTTTTTCGGAGGCCGAGGAGGTCGACGAGCCCACCGAGAGCGTCGTGCGCGAGCCCAAACCCTCGGCGCAGGCCCAGCCGGCCCAAACCGACCATCGCGATGCAACGCCTGGTTCCCAAGAGCCCGTCGACCCGCCGCGGGACGAGGCGCGCCAGCCGGTGCATCCGTCGGTCAGCCTGGGGCCAGGCTTCGACGATCTCGACTGGAGCGAGGCGTTCGGTCAGTTCGACGAGGACGACGACGACGGCGACGAGGAGTTCGAGTCGCCGTTCGATCTCGACGAGATCCTCGATGCGCCCCAGACGCGGCTTCCCTCACGCGACGACCGCGACCAGCACCTGGTCATGGAGATCGTGCGCTACGTCGACGGGCGCGCGCTGGCCATCGAGACCCTGCAGGGCTGGAAGCGGCGCTACCGCGAAAAGTCGGCGCCGTTTACCGCCAAGCTCGGCCGCCAGGGTGGCACGATCACCCTGCGCGACAGCGTCGACGGCTGGGTGCGGCGCAAAAACGACGGCGATACCCGCCGTGATCTGCCCGCCGATGGGCCCATCGCGCTGCGATCGGGCGACCAATGCGAGCTCCGCAAAGGCGGGCTTCGCTACCGTATCCGGGTGTTTCGCCCGCCGCTCGCGCCCATGCGCAACAGCCGGCAATTCACCCGCGAGCGCGTCGTCATCTACGCGCTCGCCCTGGCCGTGGCGCTGGTCGCCCACGGCGCCGCGCTGCTGGGCGTGCTCGGCATCGAGGCCGTCGGCGTGCGCATGACCATCGACCAGAAGCCCAAGCAGGACGAGATCTTCGCCGAGGGCAAGCTCGACAAGATCAAAAAGCCCGAGAAGAAGCCGCCCAAGCCCAAACCGACCAAGCCGCTTCCGCCCACGCGACCCACGCCCAAGCCGGCGGACCCGGCCGAGCAAAAGGTCAAGATCCCCAAGAGCATCAAGGATTGGCTGGCCAAGCGCGTCCACGACAAGGTCCGCTCGCACTCGCACGGCCCGGCGGGCAACGCCTCCGACACCAGCAAGGTGCTCGAGATGCTCAAGTCGCCCAACCCCGGCGAGGGCACCTCCGTCAAGGAGGTCGTCAGCAATATCGACGCCGTCAAAAAGCCCCACGGCTCGTCGGGTGGCTTCAAGATCGGCGGCACCATCGCCAGCCTCAAGGGCAACAAGGTCAACATGGCCCTGGGGGGCGGCGGCGAGCTCGGCAAGCTCGGCGGCAAGCGCATCGGCAAGAAGGTCGGCAAGCTGTCCAAGCGCAAACACACCAGCGGGCACGTGCGCGGCAAGGTCAGCAGCATCCACGCCCTCACCAAGGTGCAGGGCTCGCTGTCGCGCTCGGACGTCTTCAAGGCCATCAACCGCTACATGGGCCGCATCCAGGGGTGCTACGAGACTCGCCTGCTCGACAAGCCCAGCTTGTCCGGCAAGGTCGTGTTTACCTGGACGATCAAGACCAACGGTCGGGTGCGCAGCGCTCGCCAGCGATCGAGCACGCTGGGCGACGCGAAGGTCTCGAACTGCGTACTGCACGTGATCAAGAAGATGAAGTTCCCGCACCCCAAGGGCGGCGAAGTCGAGATCGCGTATCCATTTATCTTCCAGCAGCGCTGAATTGTTGTTTTCGAGAGGTATGTGATGCTGTGTGACGGACCGTCGTTGGACGCCAAAAAATGTGTCGGTAGCCTGCTCGTCCTCGCCCTCGCCGCCGCTGGGTGTGGCGACAGCGCGAGCAGCGTGGGCGGCCCCAAGATCTTGCCCCACCAGTCGCCGGCCTCCTTCGGCGAGATGTATCCCACCGGAAACCACGACCCCGACCCCACCGGCAACGTGCGCACTCCCTACGAGTGGACGCTGTTGCTGCAAAACCCCGGCGGTTCGGATTTGAAGATCGAGAAGGCCTGCCTGGTGGGCACCAAGGACGACGGCTCCGACGTCGACCAATTCACCCTCGAGGTCGAGGGCCAGGACCTCCCGGCGACCGTCGCGCCCGGCAAGGACTTCGGCGTGCGCCTGACCTACGACCGCCAGGACCCCAACGCCGACGGCGAGTCCGACCAGATCGCCCTGGTCGTCCAATCCAACGCCATCGACTATCCCACGCTGGTCGTGCCGGTCTGCGCCCGCGTCATCGCCAACGGCAAGGACAAAGGCACCGTCGAGTGCACCTCGCCGGTGACCGTGAAGGCGGGTGAGAAGGACGACAGCCTTTGTAAGTAGTTAGCGTCCGGGAACCCCGGGCCGAGCGACGGCCTTGCAGAAAACCCACGCCAGCTATTGAAGTAGAATTACGATTGAAGGGCGGACGATCAGCCACGTTTGCGCGTGCCTCTTCCGCTACTTCTCAGCGTTCGCGGCCTTCTTCGCCTTCTTGCCTTTCTTCGCCTTCTTCGACGTCTCCGGCTTTTCGATATGAAACGGGCTCTCGCGCTTGTCCGAGGCGATGGCGAAGAAGACGTCCGGGTGTTTTTTGCTCTCGAGCAGCGCCTGGTAGCTCTTCCACCAGGCCCTCGAGGCCTTGTCGATGGTGGGCAGGTAGGCGTTGATGGCCTGCTTGGCGGCGCGGACCTTGGCGAGGCGCCTGTCGACGCGTTTGCGGATGGGCTTCATGTCGTAGGTCTCCAGGTCGTGGCGCACGGCGGTTTCGGCGTAGACCTGGGTGAGCTTGGCGTGGGCGAGGCTCAGCTCGGCTTTGGCGCGGGTGACGCGCAGCTCGGCGAGGTGGACGCGGGCGTCCAACAGCCCCTTGTAGGCGTCGACGCTGCTCTGGGGCAGCTTCTTCCAATCCTTGGCCGACAGAATCCGCCGGCGGCGCGCCTTGACCTCGGCGAGGGCGTGGTCGGCCTCGTTGACGCCGTTTTTGGCGATGGAGACCGCGTCCTGGGCGTCGGCGACGAAGCGGCGCGACTGCGCCGAGATGATCGGGTTGTGGATGTCGATGGGCGCGACCGACTGGCCGGCGCAGCCGGCGGCGAGGAGTGCGGCGGCGAGCAGACAGATGCGAAAGAGCTTTGCGACCACGCCGATCTCGCTGGTTGGATTGATGTCTCGTCGCCTCATCACGACCCCGACTGTTCGACTTCGCCGCTGGCGGCTTTGAAACGCTTCTTGAGCTCGCTGGCCGCCTGGGACAGCCCCTGGCCGGCCAGAAGCTTCGACAGGTTTTGCTGCGCCGGCGCGAAGCCGGCCTCGGCGGAGTTGGCGTAGGCCTGCAGGGCGCCGGTGATGTCGCCGACGGCCTCGTCGGCCTGGCCCAAATCGTTGTACAGGGCCGGGCCGCCGCCAGCCTGGATGGCCTTCTGGAAGACCAGGCGCGCGGCGTGCTGGTAGCCCTTCTGCAGGAATTGCTCGCCGAGTGACTGCAGCCGGTCGACGTCCTCGGGGTTCTTGGACAGCTCCTGGCGAAGCTGGTCGAAGCCCTTGGGCGAGCTCGACGAGCCGCCCTTGACCTTGTCGAGCGGGATCATGACCTGCTCGAGCTTCTCGCCGAGCAGGCATTTGCGCACCACCGGCGTGAAGTTATAGGAGTTGAAGGCCTGCTGGCCGCAGGCGTCGAAGGCGTCCTTGGCCGAGCCGCGAAGCGCCTTGGCGCGCGCCTTCATCGCCTGCATGATCTGCTTTTTGTCGGAGGCGGACAGCTCGGCGGGCAGTTGGATGTTCAGCAACTTGTCGGCGGCCTTCGACGAGGCGATGGACAGCCGGCTCAGGGCCGCGGCGGTCACCGCCGGGTCGCCCTGGCGGGCGGCCTTCAGGTAGCTCTGCTGGGTCAGCTCGACCAGCGCCACGAACTCCTGGACCATGTTCAGGTCGCTGGGCGTGGGGTATTTCTCCAGCGTGTGCCCCATCAACTCGGCCATGCCGTAGTGGGCGCGCGCCAGCGCCTCGATGCTCGCCGAGGCCTCGTCGGCGAGCACGGCGTTGAAGGCGGTCTCGGCGTCGTCGGTGTCGCCGGTGGCGAGGTAGGCCAGCCCCAGGCGCGCCTGGAAGTCCGGGTTGGGGTTGTCCTTGTACTGAGCCAGCGTCTGGACCATGTCGTTGGCGGTCTTGTACTTCTCCATCAGGCTGGCCAGCCCGGCCAGCGCCACCCCGCGCGTGGGGCCCTTGGACTGCTCAATGGCGGCCTTGTAGGTGGACTCGGCCTGCGAGGCGCGGCCCAGCTCGGCCTGAATTTCGGCGGCGGCGGCCAGGATGCGCGCCCGCTGGCCCTCGTTGACCTTGGCGGCGCGGCGCAAATAGTCGATGGCGCGGTCGAATTCGAAGCGCGTGGTCGCCGTCTGGGCCAGGCTGTTGTAGATGCCCGGCAATTGTTTGCTGTTGGGGTAGCTCTTGGCGAGCTTGTCGGCCATCTCGTAGACCTTGTCGGTATCGCCCACGGCGCGGGCGGCGACGAAGGCGTTGACCAGCGCGCGCTCACCCACGTCGGTGTGTGGGTTCTGGGCGGCAAAGCGCGTCAGCGTGCTCAGATCCCCGCCGTCTTCGCCGGCCGCGGCCAGCGACAGCTCGTCGAGCTTTCGCTGCTCGGCGGCGGCCAACGTCTTTTTGATGTCGGCCTCGTTCGAGGCGGTCGCCGGGCTCGCCGGCCCCAGAAAGCGCCGGCTGGCGTACATCAGCCCGTCGTAGTCGTTGAGGGTATTGTAGCTGTCCAACACCAGTTGGATGGCCGCGTCGGCCTCCTTGGTCTTGGGAAATTCGTAGGCCACCGCCGTCAGCCGGTCGATGGCCTGATTGTAGCGCCCCTCGTCGTAGTAGGTCTGCGCCATGGCGAATTTGACCCGGCGCTCCTTGTCCGGCGCCAGCTTGTAGTCGAGCAGTTGCGAGCCCACCAGCCGAAGCGTGGCCCGCGCGGTCACCCGCCGAAATTTGCTGGGGTCGGAGGTGTTGTCCAGCGAGTCCTGGAAGTCGACCAGCGCGTCATAAAGCGCGTTCTCGCGCGCCTTGGGCTTGGTCAAAAGTTGGGCGGCTTCGGCGGCGCGCCGGCCGGCCTGGAAGGGATTGCCGGCCTCGTTTTCGACGTCCGCCAGGTTGAGCAGCATCGCGGGGATGTGCGGGGAGGTCGGAAACGTGCTCAGGTAGCGCTCGTAGCCGTGGGCCAGGGTCGTTGCCAGCGCCCGGTGGGCGTGCGACTTGCTGTGCTTGTGCTTGTCGAGCGACTCCTGGGCGGTGGTGGCCAGGTCGCGCACGTAGGCCTCGAATTCCTTCTCCAGGCGCTTGCGCTTGTCGGGGGTGACGTTGCTGCGCCCGTAGTAGCGGGTGAGCACGTGGGTGATCAGGGCGATGTCGTCGCCGATCTGGGCGAATTTCTTCTGTTGTTTGAGCGCGGTGTAGAAGGTGCGCGCGTCGTCCAGGCGCACGTCGTTGGCCGAGCCCAGCCGCAGCAACTCGCGCGAGGCGGCCACCGCCCCGTCGTATTTGTTCATCAGCCGGTAGCGGCTGGCCAGCCGGTCGACCGCGGCGATGTAGGTGGCGCGGTTGTAGGCGTGCTTTCGGAGGTAGTCCAGCGCCCCGTCGACCTTGCGCTCGCGGCTGTAGCAGTAGGTCAGGTCGACCAGCGCCTCGCGGCGCACGTCGATATCCTGCTGGGTGCCCGCCTCCTCGCTTTTCTTGCGCGCGGCGCCCTCGGCGCTCTCATTGAGCTTGGCCTTGTGTTTCTCCCACTTCTCGGAGGTGTCCAGGGCGCCTTCGAATTGGTCGAGCGCCGACTTGCAGTCGCCCTCGTTGACCCGGATCCAGGCGCGCTTGTAGTAGGCCAGGCCGGTGTGGCGGTTGAGGTGGCCTTTGACGATCTGGTCGTAATAGGCGTCGGCGGTTTTGAACTCGCGCTTGTCGAAGTGGTAGTCGCCCATCACCAGCAGGGCGTCGTAGCGAAGCGGGCTCTCCGGATGCTCGTTGATCACCCGGCGCATCGCCGTCTTCATCTTGTCGAAGTTGCCCAGCTCGCGCTGTTCCTGGCCGATGTTGAACAGCACGCGCGCGGCCAGGTGGGTGTGCGGATACTCGCGCAGCACGCGCTGGTACAGGCCGATGGCGTCCTCTTTGAGCAGGCGCACCTGCGGCACGGTCATCGAGCGGTCTTTGCGCTGCTCACGCTCCCGGGCGAGCTGGTAGTGGTATTTGGCCTCTTCGCTCAGCAGCTCGGCCAGGCGCACGTACAGCTCGGGCAAGAAGTTCGCCCCCCGCGAGCGGGCGATGGCCCGGCGGGTGGCGTCGATGGCATTGCGCACCTTGGTGATCTGCAGGCGCAGCTTCTCGACCCGGGGCGGATCGCGCGGCTCCTCGAGCTTGCCGGTCGTCGCGCATGACGCCGACACACACACGAGCATGACGGCCACCAACAGGCGCATCAGGGGGGCGCGCATTTGGGTTATTCGACGCATCGATCCTCCAGCGGCACCACGAGATCGTCGATCTCGTCGGTCCAGAACTCACCGTCGAAGTTGTAGAACACGGTATCGCCGCCCACCGGGATGTTGACCTGGGCGCGCACCGGCGGTTTGTCCTCGCGCTGGCGGCCGCGAAGCACCGAGACGGCCAGCTCGTGGAGCACCAGGCGCACGCCTTCCTGGGCGTTGAGCAGCTCCTCGGAGACCGAGCGCATCTCGTCGTACAGCTCGTCGTCCTCGCGGCGTTTGGCCTCCTTGAGGCCGTGGGCGTAGAGCTGGTCGAGGCGATGGGCCAGCTCGGGGCCGAAGGCCTCGCGCTTTTCGTCGAAGATGGCGGCCTCGTGGCGCATATGGCGGCGGAATTGGGCGACCTGGCGGCCGGACTCGCGCCGGCGCGCGGCCCGTCGGATGGCCTTGGAATTCTCCAGCGGGATGCCCTTGTACAGGTCGGCGATGGCCTGGCCGTGGCGGGCGCGAAGCCTGGCGGCGGCCATGCGCGCGGGCTCGAATTGGCATAGTTGCTTGAGCGCCAGCGCCTCCAAAAGGTAGCGCTCCGGGGCGATCAGCCCGCGGTAGGCGGGCGCGTCCAGCGCCACCAGAAGGCCCAGCGCGCGCTGGTAGTCGCCCAGGTAGTAATGCGACCAGGCCATCTCCAGCAAAAGCTTGGGGTCGTCGGTGGCCGTGTCGCGGATCTTGTCGTACTCGGCCAGCGCCCCCTTGTAGTCCTTTTTCTCGAAGGCGATGCGCGCCAGCGTGCGGTGGATCTTGACGCCCAGTTCGTCGGGCAGATTGTCCGCTTTGAGAAGCTCGCGCAGCTCCTTGTCGGTCTCGTCCAGCTTATAGCTCGCCAGGGTCTGGATGGCGCGGGCGTATTGGGCGCGCAGCCGGTAGGGGCTGTCTTTGGGGATGGCCGCAAACCGGGCGTCCGCCCAGTCCATCAGGCCTTTTTTGAGGCTGTCCAGGCCCTGCTCGTAGGCCACGAACGCGCGCTCCTTGGGCGCCAGGCCGGTGATCTCGGCGCTGGCCAGAAAGCCGCGCATCACCGTGTTGTCG
The DNA here is from genome assembly GCA_963697525.1 of uncultured delta proteobacterium. Lineage (GTDB taxonomy): Bacteria > Myxococcota_A > Bradymonadia > Bradymonadales > Bradymonadaceae > Bradymonas. The sequence goes on along the minus strand of OY969087.1, from coordinate 7,361,575 downwards.
TCGTAGCCGTCGCGCTCGGTGATCGCTTCCAGGGCGCGGATGGCCCCGTCGACCAGGCGCACGTCGCGCCGGCTCTGGGCGATGTCCAGGTAGAATAGCGAGGCGGCGTAGTGCAGCCCCATCCGGTCGAGGCTGTCGGCCAGAAGCTTCTGCGCGCGGTCGTAACGCGCGTTATCCGGCGTGGTGCTCTTCATATAGTGGTAGGCCGCGCGCGCCGCCTGCGCGTGATCGTCGGCCAGAGCGAGGCGCACCGCCGACGAGTACACCTTGTCGGGGTCGTTGCTCAACTTGGCCGCTCCACAACCCATCGCTGGCCCGACGGCGATCGCCGCCGCCAGCATCACGGCCGGGAGCCTGCGCAGGCCTCGCTCAAAAAGAAAGCGACGCGCCCAGGTTGATGGCGAGTTCGTCTTCGAACGAAAAATTGGAGAGAATGGTGTCATTGAAAAACATGAAGTAGCGCAGGTCGAAGCGGAACGAGAGCAGTTGGCTGTTGAACAGGCGCACGCCTCCGCCCACGTCGACCCCGCCGCGGTTGCTGCGGGTATACGAGCCGAAGGCGCCGCCGACGACGCCGTACAGCTCGCCGCGGATCAACCCCGTGTTCAAAAGCGACCCCTTCCAATACACCGGCTTGAACATCAGGTTGCTGGTCGCATAGTAGTTCAACACCTCGAAGGGCGTCGGGCCGACGTCCAGCGCCTTGAGATCCGATTTTAAGCTGGTGTTGTAGTGAAACGAGTAGTCGAACTGCAGGACTTCCCAGGCCAACAGCTCGTTGAAGTGCAGCGTATACGCCCCGCCCAGGGTCATCCCCTTGGTGAAGGCGTCCAGCGGGAGCAGCCCCAAAAATAGCGTGAATTCGTGGTCCGGGTTGAACCGGCGGTTCTGGACGACGACCGACGAATAGCTGCGCCCGCCCTCCTCGAATTTGCCGGTCTGACCGCGATCCTCGGCGTGAGCCACCGACGGAGCAGCCACCACCAGACACGCGCTCAGCACAATTCCCAGCAGCGATACGATTCCGATTCGCTTGCGCGCGACCAATTTGGTTCTCCCAGTCACCTGACGTGGAGCGCCGGGCGCTCCCAATAAAGTTCGTCGAAACTGTGCGCGACTATATCGCAGGCCCCGGGGGTTGACCAGCAATATCGCCCAGGAAATGGCACACGTCGCGCCCGGCTCATTCGTCCCGCTCGTCCAACTTGTCGCCCACCCCCACAAGCGTTATAAGGCTTCGGCGAATCCCGGACCCCCGAACCCCCGGACCCCCAAACCCCTGGACCCCTGACCACCATGCTTTTCCAAGACCTGATCCTCACTTTGCAGAAGTTCTGGGCCGACCAGGGCTGCGTGTTGCAGCAGCCGTGGGACGTCGAGAAGGGCGCCGGCACCTACAACCAGGCGACGTTTTTGCGCGCCCTGGGCCCGGAGCCGTGGAAGGTCGCCTACGTCGAGCCGTGTCGTCGGCCCACCGACGGGCGCTACGGCGAGAACCCCAACCGCATGGGCGCCTACTTCCAGTTTCAGGTGCTCTTGAAGCCCAGCCCCGACAACGTGCTCGACCTGTACTGGGAGAGCCTGGCGGCCATCGGCATCGACAAGATGGAGCACGACCTGCGCCTGGTCGAGGACGACTGGGAGCAGCCCACCCTGGGCGCCTGGGGCCTGGGTTGGGAGGTGTGGATCGACGGCATGGAGGCCACCCAATTTACCTACTTCCAGCAGGTCGGCGGCATCGAGCTGCACCCGATCCCCGCCGAGATCACCTACGGGCTCGAGCGCATCGCCATGTTCCTGCAAGGCGTCGACAGCGTCTACGACCTGGAGTGGGCCCCCGGGGTCAGCTACGGCCAGATCCGCCACCAGGAAGAGGTCGAATTCAGCACCTTCCACTTCGAGCAGGCCGACAACGAGCTGCACTTCGACTGGTTCGACCAATTCGAAGAAGAGGCCAAACGCCTGATGCACCACGGGCTGATCTTGCCGGCCTACGACTACATCATGAAGGCCAGCCACGCCTTCAACATCCTGGACGCCCGCGGCGCCATCAGCGTCACCGAGCGCCAGAAATATATCCGACGTATCCGCACGCTCGCTCGCCTGGTGGCGAAGGGTTACGTGGAGCAGCGCAAAGAGCTGGGATACCCGCTGTTGCCTCGCGACGAGGCCGAGAAGCTTCTGGCTGTTGAAGAGGGAGATTGAGCTATGCAACTAGTATTCGAAATAGGCGTAGAAGAACTCCCCGCTCGCTTCTGCGAGCCGGCTCTCGAGCAAATCGAGGCGATGTTTCGCGAGCGCGCCGAGGAGCTGCGTGTCGGCTTCGATAGCCTGCGCACCCTGGCGACGCCCCGGCGGCTGACGCTTCTGGTCGACGGGTTGGCCGACAAGCAGACCGACCTCGAGGAGGAGCGCACCGGCCCGCCGGCCAAGATCGCGTTTCGGGATGGCGAGCCCACCAAGGCGGCCATCGGCTTTGCGCGCGGGCAGGGCGTCGACGTCGCCGACCTGTACACGGTCGACACCGACAAGGGTGAGTATCTGGCGGCCAAGGTCTTCGAGGCGGGCGCGCCCACCACGGAGCTGTTGCCCCAGGTGCTCGACGACATCATCGCCAAGCTGCACTTCCCCAAGTCCATGCGCTGGGCCGAGCGCACCGAGCGCTTCGCCCGCCCCGTGCGCTGGATTCTGGCCGTGGCCGACGGCCAGATTGTGCCGGTGAGCTTTGCGGGCGTGGACAGCTCGAATATCACCCGCGGGCACCGCTTCGCGGCGCCGGAGGCCTTCGAGGTCACCGACATCGACAGCTACCTCGACGGGCTCTCCAACGCCCACGTCGTCGTCGACCCCGAGGATCGCCGGCAGCAGATCGTCGAGGGACTGCAGGCCATCGCCGACGATATCGGCGGCACGCTCGTCGAAGATCCCGAGCTCGTCGACGAGGTCACCTTCCTGGTGGAAGAGCCCCACGCCATCGCCATCAAATTCGGCGACGAATACCTCGAGCTTCCCGACGAGGTCTTGACCTCCTCGATGCGCTCGCACCAGCGCTACTTCAGCATCGCCGACGAAAGTGGCGAGTCGCTCATCTCGGTGTGCGGGGTCATCTACAACACCCCGGTGACCACGCCCGAGCAGGTCTACGACGGCAACCTGCGCGTGCTCAAAGCGCGGCTCGATGACGCGCGCTTCTTCTGGGAAAAGGACTTGAAGACCGCCCTCGACGCCCGCGTCGACAAGCTCACCGACGTGGTCTGGCTCAAGAAATTGGGCTCGATGAAAGACCGCAGCGAGCGCATGAGCCGGCTGGCCGGCGACATCGCCGAGGCGCTGGGCTTCGACGAGCACCTGCACCGCGCCGCCAAGCGCGCTGGTTTGCTCAGCAAGGCCGACCTCGTCACCGACATGGTCGGCGAATTCCCGGACTTACAAGGTGTGATGGGCCGCGAATACGCGCTCGCCGACGACGAGGACGCCGACGTCGCCCGCGCCATCTACGAGCAATATTTGCCCAAAGGCGCCGATGACGACGTCCCCCAGAGCGGCGCCGGCGCCGCGGTGGCGCTCGCCGAGAAGATCGACGCGCTGGTGGGAACGTTCGGCATCGACCTCATCCCCACGAGCACGTCCGATCCGTACGCGCTTCGCCGCGCCGCCCTGGGTGTGATCCGCATCCTGCAGGAGCGCGAGCTGAGCGTGCCGCTCTCCAAACTCTTCGAGCTGTCCATCGCCGCCTACGGCGCGCTCAGCCCGGGCGTGTTGGAGAAGGACAAGGCCGAGCTCGTCGCCGAACTTCTGGACTTTGCGGCCACCCGCCTCAAATACCAACTCGCCGACGAATACCCCACCGACGTCGTCGACGCCGTGCTCGCCGCCAGCAAAGACGACGTGTTGAGCGTGCGCAACCGCGTCGACGCGCTGGCCGAGCTTCGCTCGGAGCCGGACTTCGAGCCTTTGGCCATCGGCTTCAAGCGCGTGGTCAACATCCTGCGCAAGCAGGCGGATGAGGGTACCAAACAAGCGCAGGCCGAGCTGGCCGAAACGGTCAACCCCGAGCTCTTCGCCGACGACGCCGAGCGCGCCCTGCACGCCGCCTGGCACGACGCCATCGACGAGGTCGACGCCGCCCTCGATAAGCGCGACTGGCGCCGCGCCTGCAAGGCGCTCATCGCGCTCAAAGCCCCGGTCGACGACTTCTTCGACAACGTCATGGTCATGGCCGACGACGAGGCGCTGCGCAACAACCGCATCGCGCTGTTGGATGAGCTGCGCGGGCTATTCTTGAAGGTGGCCGATATTTCGAAGATCCAGGCATGATGTTGGCTACCGGGAGCGCGGGCGGCCTCGCCCGCATCGGGCGCCGTCGCCGAGGCTGCTTTTCAAGCCTCGCGGCGAAGCCCGACTCCAGCGTTTGCGTGTGATGGCCTCCGTCGCGGGGGTAAACCACACCCCCGCCGACCTCGGCCATTGCGGCCTCGCCCGCCCGCGCTCCAAGTCTCTTTCATGCGCAACAGCGCGAGCCGGAGAGGGTTCACGGAAGGCTAAGCCTACAACTCCGCCTACTTCTCCAGGCGCCCTTCCACCTTCTTGGCCAACCCGAACACCTCGTCCCATCCCTTCTTGCAAAATTGCTCGCCGCAGCTCACCGCGGTGACGTAGCTCTGGCCGTTGTCGGTCTTGACGGCGAAGACGTAGGACTTGATGCCGCCGCGGTCAGCGACGAAGGCGCGGTTGCCTGTGACGGGGGCGTCTTTGGGGGCGGCTTTGACGGCGAGGTACTGCTTGCGCAGGCTCTGGACGCGCTTTTGGGCGTCTTTGGCGTCGTCGAGCTTCCACACCTGCAAGCCGGCGCCGTAGAAGTCGCGCCCGCCCGGGTGTAGGTGGATGGCGTTGTAAGTCGGCGAGGGCGCTTTGCCCTCGAGGTGCTCGGAGACGACCGCCCCGCGCGTCAGCGATTGAACGTCCTTCTTGGTCAGGTACTTGGAGACATCCAGCGGGGGCTCCTCGCGCATGGTCGCCCCGCTCGGAGAGGTGGCGCGGGCGCGCTTTGGCTGCGTGTTGGCCGGCGTAGCGGTCGCTGTGGCGTCGGACTTGGTGTTGGCGTCCTTCGCCGACGCGGAGCTGTCCAGCGCCGCGTCGGACGCGGTGCTCTCGTTGGACTTGTCACTGTCGCAGGCCACCAGGGCGGCGGCGAGCGCCAATGCCAATACGGATGTCAGAACTGTCTTCGAACCCATCGGTTCAATCGTGGACTAGCTCGGCGACCGCCGAGACGTCAAAGTGGTGTTCGGCCTCCAATTTCAGGAGGTGCAGATCCCGTTGCACCCTATCGGAAAAGCGGCACGCCGCAAGGAAAAATTCCGTGTACCAGCGGGCGAGCACCTGCACGGCTGCGAAGATGCGCGCGTCGTTTGTTGAGATGGCTTGAAGAACTCTCTAGCATCAACCACACATCTGCCCAGACACAGGGGTGGCATCCGAAAAATAAATCGGATTGTTTCACAGCATTTCCTGTTGTCTATCGCGCACTCGATATTTTGAGGTCGGTCTATCGGGGGGACGCGTGGTTCGCTTTGCTGGCCAAGTCGAGGATGTTCTAATGACGCAAGGTGCGAAGGTTTGTTTGACCGCGGTCATATTCGCGGTCGTTGGTTTTCTATTGGTTCCGGGGGGGAGCGACATTTGCAGCGCCTAATGCGACCACCCGCATAACCCCACGATTTCGAGGCGCGAGCTTCAAGCGTACGCGCCATTCGCATCTCAGCCATTCGTTGTGCGCTGGGGGGATGAAAAGTCCGCTGCATGCCTCGATTGAACCCTCCTTCATCACGAATTGCCCTAACGGCGAGCGCCTCACCCTTACGCTCAGCCTCCACAATAACTTCCGAAGCGAAGCATCAGTGGTATATGGGGTAGAATTCGTCGACGACACTGGGGCGGAGGTCACTGCTCCTTCGATCATGCCCACCCAGGCCATGGCCTCTGGAACTGACCACAACTTCACCATCGACACGCCGTCCAAGCTGAACGACGGCTTCTACATGCTGCGTGTCCACGTTGCGGCCAAGAACGGGAATCAAGCGGCAACTCACGAGTTGGAGGAGTACCTCCAGGTTGAGAATGGTAAGTTGTATGTGGTTGATAGCGGGACGTATTTTGGTGAGTCTCGGGCGAATGTGGGGGTGCTGCGATGAATCTCGTGAAACTTTCGAAACACCTCGCTGCAGTGGCTTTCTTTCTGATTAGCCTGTCCGGCTCGACTGCGTTTGCCGTTACCGGATACATCCACGCGCGATTTATGTACTACAATCACCAGGGGAACTTCTGTCCCACCTCCCGCAATTGCACGGGAGCGAAGTATTTGGAGTCCGACTTCGACCATTATCTCCCGGTGTCCCACGTCAAAGTAGGCCTTTTCACGACCTCGGGCACTGCGATTGGCCAAGGTGTAACCGACGCCAACGGTTACGTGACGATGCAGTGGACCAACACTACTGCGGAGACAAGCTACCTGGACTGGACCTGCTCAAAAGGACGGGCGCTTCACAATTGTCACACCAGATGAAGTACGCTACGGCTTCCGGACCAGTAATTTTTCACTTCAGGCGGGCACCACGCAAACCTCCCCACAGGAACTTGGTACGGGCTATTGGGGGAGCTCTTCGTCGCCGAACGCGATCCGTAACCTATATAACGGTGCCTGGCGGATGTGGTACTATGCGTTATCTTCATCCAATCGAATGTATGCGTATTTTGACAATGTGGAAATTCGAGCATTTTCCACCAATGGCGGCAACTGCAAAACCAGTTGTGCAGATGGGGCGGCCAACCAAATCACCATTGATTCGGCATCATCAGCATACGCCCCGCAGGGACGTATCATGCACGAGATGGGGCATATCGCCTCATATGTTGCGAGCGAAAATCAGAATTTCAAGATCGGTGAGGACTACAACTATCCAAACACCGGCACGAAGGGCGTGTGGAGTCTTGACACAGCCGAATGGGGCGCTGCGCAGTATAGTGGACCCCGATTTCTGGACCAGTGCTATAATTGGACCAGAACCGAAAATCGGAGTCAGCAGTGGCAAGACGCAAGAGACGAAATTTCACCAAGCAGTTCAAGGCGAAGGTCGCGCTCGAAGCCCTCAAGGAGCACAAGACGCTGGGCGAAATCGCTGGCGAGTATGACCTACATCCCAACCAGGTCAGTACGTGGAAGAAGGCGGCAAAGGACTCGCTGGAGGACGTCTTCGGGACCAGCGCAGCTGATGAGCGTCGCCGCTACGAAGAGCTGCTGTCGTCGCTCTACGAGGAGATTGGCCGGCTCAAGGTCGAGCTGGACTGGCTAAAAAAAAAGCATGATGCACTCGGTTGAGGAGCGCCGCCAGATGATCGAGCCAAACCATCCCGAGTTGAGCATTCGCCGCCAGTGCGAACTGGTGGGCCTGAACCGCTCGTCGTACTACTACGAGCCGGCTCAGGAGACCGAGTTCAACCTGATGCTGATGCGCCAGATTGACGAGCTCTACTTGAAGCACCCGTTTATGGGCTCGAGGCGCATGACCCGGATGCTTCGACGACAGCTCGAGGTGTCGCTCAACCGAAAGCGAGTCCAGCGTTTGATGCGCAAGATGGGCATCGAGGCGGTCTATCCCAAGCCGAAGACCACCCAGCGCCATCCCGAGCACAAGATCTACCCGTATCTGTTGCGCAACGTCGTCGCGGCGCGCCCCTGGCAGGTGTTGAGCTCCGACATCACCTACATCCCGATGGCTCAGGGCTTCATCTACCTGGTGGCGGTCATGGACTGGTTCTCGCGCTTCATCGTCAGCTGGGAGGTTTCCAACTCGATGGACGTCACCTTCTGTGTCGGTGCGCTCGAGAAGGCCCTCAGACACAGCACGCCCGAGATCTTCAACACCGACCAGGGAGCGCAGTTCACCAGTCCCAGGTTCACCAGTGTGCTCGCAGCGCGCGGCACCCAGATCAGCATGGACGGCAGGGGCCGGGCCGTCGACAACGTCTGGATCGAACGCTTCTGGCGAAGCCTCAAGTACGAGGAGGTCTATCTCAAGGACTACGAGGACGTCCCCACTGCGATCAGGTCGATCGGCGAGTACATCGACTTCTACAACTTCGGGCGACCTCACCAGTCGCTCGGCTATGAAACGCCGGCGATGTTCTTCCGCTCAGAATCACCCAAGTGGCAACTCGACAAGCCACTTATGAATTGACGATTTGTGGTCTAGACAATGGGGTCCACTTCACAGTTCGAAGAAGGACTGGCGACTTTCTATGGTGATGGGGCGCTTTATTTCCCATCGGCACCCGAGCCATATACCTGCATAGCTCCGGCAACGTCATGTTCCACCGGTATTTTCAATATCGAGTCGAGTCCTGGCTGGAGTGGCAGCTGCGCTACGAACGAAAGTCGCTATCCCATTTCTGTGGATCGCTACCTGCGAGACCTCTACGACAGCCACGGCGACACCGGTATCAACGAGCCTTATTACGAGTTCTTGGACACCATCAACACCTTCCCGGCCGGTAAAGGAAATGGGGATAAGAACGAGCCGTGGTGTGCCGGCTATCCCTACGACTATATATGTGACCGCGATGGCAGGTCCGCTCGGGATTTTCGGAGGCATTTCGAAGCGAGAACAGGCGACGATACAAGCAGTGAATGGGGTTGGAACTGCTCCCCTGTAGGTGATTGAACCCATCTGTCAAATGTGGGAGCTGAGCGCATCTAACGCGCTCGGCTCCCACCGACTTGAGCTAAGTCGAAGATTGGAGACGAAATGAGCAAAGTGGGTTATGGCAAACTTGTTGGGTTTCTTGCATCCTGCACCCTTCTAATGGCCGCGTGTGGGAGTGCTGCAAGTACGAGCGACACTCGGGATGTTGAGCTTTGCGACGGAAGCAACGGCTTGCGACTGGCGTACCGTGTGCAAGCTCCGATCGGAAGGATCACGCCAGGTGAACAGGTGATGGCTGAAAATGGTTATGATTTTCTATACTTAGACGGTACTTGTCGCTATTGGGTATTCCCCCGCAAAGACTACGAAAGCTCAGACGATATTTGGGAGGATGTTGTCACGGGGACACTTTCGGCACAGCAAGAGCAGGATCTGAAGACTGATTTGCACGTTGGCGAGTGGCATCAGTGGAACAAACAGACGTTCGTTCAACGGGGTACATTCGACATGTCGACAGAAACCTTTTGGATACCCACTGCCGCGTTCCAATGTGAGGGAGATTGTGGAAGCAAGCGGCGAAGAAGGATTGAATCGAACGTTCGCTCATGGATTCGAACTTTGGCGGAGCAGGGCACGAGCGTTAATGGGCCGCTACGGGTTGTCGCCGTCGAAATGCCGCAAGAGTGGCTCGACCAAGATCGCTCCTACCCTGTTCAGCCCGCACCCTCCGGGCTCGACATCGAATCCAATGCGACTTCATATGCGGAGGCGAGGCATATGTGTTACGGGCAAGGCTTCGAAGTCTCTAACGCGTCCGTTGAAATCCTTCGCAAATATCGCAGGGACTATCGCAGCGGTACGTACGGAGACTTCTGGTCGTATCGGTATTTGCCACTCAAAGATACGAACGGGCAAATCTACATGGTTTATCTACGCGACTCTATTCCGCTGGAAGATGCGGACGGGTTAGTCGAGTTGGAGGGAGTCCCGGAGCAGCGTTGCCCGTGAGGTAGCGGCGATGACAATCGCTTCCTTACCGTAACAGCTCGGCGACCGCCGAGACGTCAAAGTGGTGTTCGGCCTCCAATTTCAGGAGGTGCAGATCCCGTTGCACCCTATCGGAAAAGCGGCACGCCGCTAGGAAAAATTCCGTGTACCAGCGGGCGAGCTCCTGGCTGAGCTGGGAGCGCGTATCCGGAAGAAGCCGGCGAAGCGCGGTGCGCCACGAGGCGCCGTCTTCCTCGCTGCTGTTGCGGATCTCCTCGAGGGCGCTGCGCCCGGCGGCCTCGATCTGGCCGGTGGCGCGGGCGCGCAGTTGGCCGTAGACGCGCTCTTCGAGGAGCATCTCGAGCATGCGCGCCTCGTTGAAAAAGCCCTCCAGGCGTCGGTTGAGCGCGCGGGCGTCGCTCAGCGGCAGTTGCTGGACGATGGGGCCGATGCGCTGGGCGACCGTGCTCTCGATGGCGTCGACGTCGGCGAGCACGCTCTGGCGTGAGCGGCCGAGGACGTCGTCGAGGCGCTCGGTGAGCAGGTCGAGAATGAACGCCTTGTCCTCCTCGCTCAAGACCTTGCGCGTCAGCCAGGTGCCGCGCGACTTGATGGCCTCGCGCACCTCGCGCTCGATGCCGGTGAGCACGAAGTCGAAGCGGTCCTCGAGGGTGCGCGCCTCCTCGTGAGCGCGCTTTTCGGGCTCGGAGCCGCGCTGCTCGTCGAGCCAGCTTTCCAGCTCGCCGGCCTGCTCGGCGAGGGCGTCGTATTTGTCGACGAGCTCGGTCTGGAAGGCGGTGAGCTCGTCGACCAGATCGCGCAATTGCCGACGGGCGTCGAGCGTCTTGATGCGCCCACTTCGCTCGATGATGCGCGACTCCAAAAACTCTCGAAACGGCTGGAAGCCGCTGTCTTGGAGCGCCGAGTCGGCCTCGGTTTCGCCTTCGTTCTGGTCGGTGCGCGCACCCAGCGCCTCCAGGGCGCTCATCGGAAAGCAGCCGGCAATGTGAGCGGCGGCGTTGGATTCGACGTACTCGACGAGCTCGGCGACCGCGTCGTCGCGCTCGCCGGCGGGGCCGAGCCGGTCGACCTTGTTCAGAAGCACCAACAGGCGCTCGCGGCCGTCGGGGATGCCCTCGATGAGCTCGAATTCGGTCTGGGAGAGCGCCTGGTTGGCGTCGAGCACCCACAAGATCGCCTCGGCGTCCGACAGAGCCCGCGTGGCCGTCTCCTCGTGGGAGTCCTGCAGGGCGTTGAAGCCGGGCGTATCCCAGAACTCCACGGAGCGCAGATCAGGGTGCGGGTACAAAAATTCGAGGTGGTCGATCTCCTCGGCGTCGGTCTTCATCTGGCGCTTGGCCTCGGCGAGGTTGACCTCGCTGACGTCGCCGTCGCGGCGCACCACGCGGGCGGCCTTCCTCGGCCCGTATTGGATGAAGCAGGTATGCGCCGTCGTCGGGAGCACGCCCATGGGGACGACTTCCTCGCCGATTAACGCGTTTAATAGGGTGGACTTGCCGGCATTAAACTCGCCGACGATAGCGATCGACAGCGGCGCGTTGAGCGCGGCGAGCATCTGCTGGATGCGCGCGGAGAACTGGTCGATGCGCGGGTCGGCGGCGATGAAGTCGCGGAGCTGGTGGAGTGCGTCGACCACGTCGGTGGAGTCGTCGAGCGCCTCGGGGAGCGACCAGGCGAAGGTGAGCTCGTCGAGCGCCTCGCGCAGGTCGCGCTCGAGGGCGGCCGGCGGCGTGTCGCCGGCGGCGCGCACCGCCTCTTCGAAGGCCACCACGGCCTCGGCGGCGTCGCCGGCGGCCAGCGCGATCTGGCCGAGCAGGTGCAATTCGCCCGGCGCGGGCGCCTCTGCCTGCTGGAGCACCTCGTCGATCAGCCGGCGCGCACCGGCCACGTCGCCACCGTCCAGGCACACCCGCGATAGGCCCACCAGCGCCTCGCGGCGCGCGGCCGGCTCGACCGAGGCGGTGTCCAGCACCGCCTGGAAGTGCTCGCGCGCCAGGTCGGGCCGCGAGGCCGACAGAAGCAAGCGCCCCGCGCCCAGACGCGCGCCGACGCGCTGGCGGTCGAATTCCAGCGCCGTCTGGTAGCATTGCAGAGCGCGCTCGCGGTTGGCGATGCTCTCGTTGGCCCGCCCCAGCAGGGTGTGGATCTCGGCGAGCTGGCCGTCTTCGGCGGTGTCCAGCGCGCGCAGCAGGTATTCGTTGGCCGCTGGGTGCTCGCCGAGCTCGAGGCTCGCCCGCGCCGCGCCGACGAGCGCGTCCAGGTTGTTGGGCTCGGTCTCCAGCACCTCCTCGTAGGACTTCTGCGCCGCGCGCGAGCGATCGCTTGCCTCCTCGAGCTGGCCGCGCAAGACCAGCGCCACCGGCCCCGCGGAGCGCGCCGCCGAGCCGCGAAGCACCTGGCGGGCATCGTCGAGCTTATCCGGGTCGAGCTTGGACCGTTCGATGAGCGCCCGCGCGAGCGTCACAGCCGCGTCGGCGTCGTCGGGCTTGAGCTTGACCGCCTTTTTGAGCTCGCGCACCGCCTTGTCGGCGCGGCCCTGCGCCGCATATACCCGCCCCAACCCGAAGAGCAAGTCGAAGCTAACCTCCGAATCCCCGGCCAACTCCCGGCCGCGGCGAAAATGCAGTTGCGCGTCGTGAAGCCGTCCGATCTGCTCGGCCGCGAGCCCCGCATACAGGTGGCTGACGGGCTCCTCGCGCTGGTCGATCGCCCGCTCGAAGGCCGACAGCGCCTGCTCGTACTCCTGCTGGTGGAACAGGCTCAGCCCGATCAGGTGATGCGTGCGGTGAAACGACGGATGCTCGGCGTGCGTGCGGTACAAGATGCGCAGTGCGCCCTCGTAATCCTCGCGCTCGATGGCCTCCGAGGCCCGATGCAACGCCAGGGCGACGTCTTCGGGCAGAAAAACCTCGTCGAAAAAGCCGCCCACGCGGTCGGTGATTTTGTCGAGGAAGGACATGGGGCAGGGGTCCGGGGGTTCGGGGGTTTAGGGGTTCAGATTAACCACAGAGGTCACAGAGGTCACAGAGGAACAGCGAACGGCGTGTTTCACCGCAAAGGCGCGAAGACGCGAAGGAAACAACGTTAAGAAAGCTGTACTTTGCGCCTCTGCGGCTTTGCGGTGAAAGAAGTAGTTCGCCGTAGTTGCTGTTGCCGCAGCGGAACAGCGAACGGCGTGTTTCACCGCAGAGGCGCGAAGACGCGAAGGAAACAACTTCAAAGCGCCGTTCTTTGCGCCTCTGCGCCTTTGCGGTGAAAAAAGTAGTTCGCATTTGCCGTTCCCTCTGTGTTCTCTGTGCCCTCTGTGGTGAACAGAGCACCGCTCGAGGAAACAGACAAGCGAAGAAATTTCTTCGCTATATCGCGGCCTGCTGTTGTGCTAACACGGTTGTACCGGAATAATTGAGAAAATGACGCAACGAATTGGCACTTTTTGCCGATAACATATATGAGGGCGTTGTTGCAGCGTGGATGCGCCGCGCGCTCTCGACGATCGGAGAATTGATCGTGTGAATACGAAACACTTGTTCAGTGGTTCTTGCAATACCAGATAACCACGCTAAGATAACTCGCGTCACATGGACTTCGACCTGCGGGCAAAGGTGCCGCAGGATGAAAAGGAGACACACACAATGAGCAGCGTCAATAAAGCGATCATCATCGGAAATCTGGGCGCCGACCCGGAGGTACGCTACACCCAGTCGGGCACGCCCGTGGCCAACCTGCGCATCGCCACCAACGAGCGCTGGACCGACAAGAGCGGCCAGTCTCAGGAGCGCACCGAGTGGCACCGCGTGGTCGTCTTCGGCAACACCGCCGAGAACTGCGCGAAGTATTTGAGCAAGGGCCGTCAGGTCTACGTCGAGGGTCGCATTCAGACCAACGAGTGGCAGGACAACGACGGCAACAAGCGCTACACCACCGAGATCGTCGCCCAGAACGTCACCTTCCTGTCCGGCGGCAACGGCGGCGGCGGTGGCAATTATGGCGGCGGTGGCGGCGGCGGCGGCAACTTCAACCAGAGCCGCCCGCAGGTCGAGAGCGACTACGATCAGTCGTTCGATGACGACGACATCCCGTTCTAGCAAGCACTCACGTCTCGCCACCCCTCCCCGCCTCGGGGATGGGTGGCATGGCGCACGTTTTTGCTTTTACGGTCGTTGAACCAGCGTCTCCAAGTTGAGCCCGCCCGGGTATGCATAGGAGACGTGGCAATCGTATCCGTAGCTTACGACACCGAAGGGGACGTCGGCGCTCAGGTGGTGGAAGCCGTCTGGGACGCTTAGTTGCGCGATGTCGAAGTTGCCGCGCTGGCCGACGGTGGTCCACTGGTCGGCGGCGACGGTCTGGCCGTCGAGTTTGACGTCGTGGCCGGCGGGGACGATGAGGTTGATGTAGTCCTCGGCGTAGTTGTCGGGGGTGAGCACGATGTAGTCTTTGCGGAATTGGTCGGTGGGCACGGCCACTGACATCGCCGGGTCGCCGATGCCGGTGGGGCTGTTGGCGTCGATCCCCTGGTCGCATTCCAGCGGGATGCCCGTCCAATTCGAGCCGACCATATATTGGGCGAGCATCACCGGCTTGTTGGCCACGAGCTGGAAGTTGGCGTAGTTGTCGTTGGCCTCGAATTGGCGCCACTCGCCGGCGTCGATCGTGATCCCGTTGATGTTGGGGATGGGCGGGTCGGTCTGGATGACGGTGCCGTCTTCGGCGGCGATGACCCGCCAGACGTCCGGCTCGCGGGTGATCCCGTCGGCGCGGGGGCTGAACTTCGAGCCCACGTAGCTCTTACCCCACTCCGAGATCGGCAGCATGATCGACTCGATATGATCGCAGCGGTCGATGCCCTTGACGACGTTGGCGCATTGGTGGCCGCCGAAGACGGTGACGGGGTTGTCGGCGACGATCTTGGTGCCCGTCAGGTCGGGGCACGGCGAGACGTTTTGGGGCGGCCCCTCGCGGCTGGCCAGGCAGCCGTGGTCGATGGCCGCGTCCAGCTCGGCGCCGGAGGTCTCCAGGTTGATCGACTGGCCCGGAGCGAGGTCGAAGACGCGCGTCTCGCCGGCCTCGATGGTGTCGATGCCCGGCCCGGCGATGACCTGGGCCGACGGCGTCACCCGCACCCGGTTGGGGTTGCCATAGGAGTTGACGATGGTGACGAAGCCGCGGATGCGCGCTCCGCCGCCGCGGTAATACCAGCTCAGCGCCCGATAGTTGGTGCCCACCGTATTGGTGGGGATGAGCAGGGTGCCGTCGTTGGAGTAGACGTCGACGTTGTTGAGCGGGTTGAACTGGTAGGCGATGACCGGCACGCTGCTCACCAGCCGGATCGCCTTATTGGTCAGGATGCGCGTGCCCGAGTGGTCGTAGCCGGTGGGGATGGAGTAGATGCGCGCCTCGTCGGGCGGGATGTCCAGGTCGTAGGGCGTGCCGTCGGGCGCCTGGGTGAGCTCGTTATTGGTGAAGCCCGCCGTCAGCGTGATGTGGGCGTCGCTCTCGGCGTTGGGGTTGGTCACCACGATGGCGTGCGGCTGGCTCAGCGCGTCCTCGTAGTTGTCCAGGTCGACCGACCAATACTCGCAGCCCATGTAGCTGGACACTTTCTTGTTGAGCTCGCACAGGTTCTCGCAACTGCCGTTGTAGCATTCGGTGCCGGTGGGGCAGGGCTGGCCGGGCACGAACGCCCCGGCGTCGTTGCACACCTCCAGGTGGTGGCGGTCGATGCAGCGCACCAGCCCGGGCGTGCACTCCGGGGCCTCGCATTGGCCGTCGGTGCACGGCTTACCGCCGGGGCATTGCTGCTCGACGACCTTCGTGCCGCTCTGGTTGCACACCTTCTGCAAGCCGCCGTCGGTGCAGCCCTCGAATTTTCCGGGATCGCAGACGGGATCGACGCATTTGCCGCTGTCCGCGTCACAGCGCGTGTTGGCGGCGCAGATCTCGTCGCGCCAGCCGCTGCCGTCGTCTCTGCAAATTTTGTGGGAGGCGAGCGAGGTGCACTGGGCCTCGCCGGGGGTGCACGCGCCGCCGGAGGCGTCGGTGGCGTCAGGGGTAGCGACGTCGCTCAGCGAGTTGTTGGTGCCGCCGGGCTTGCTGCCCGTGTCCGACGAACACGCGGAGAGAATCAGCGCGAGCAAAAGCGCTGGCAAATAGAAACGAAATTGCATCCCGAACACCTGGTGTTCGCCTGAATTGGAGCGACGGTACGAAGGCCGTCGCTCCAAGAGAGCGCTCAAAGGGCGATGAGGCTCACTCGGCCGGCGCCGGTTTGGCCTCGCGGTCTTCCGGGCGCGGCTGCTGCGCGCTCTCCTCGCCGGGCTTGGCCCAATACTCCGGCTCGGGGAAGTATTTGGTCGGCTCCATCAGCCCGGCGCGGATCACGTCGACGATGTGGCCGATCTGATAGCCGTCGAAGACGCGGTGGTCGAAGGTGCACGAGCATTTGATGGCGTCGCGCGCCTCCACCTTGCCGTCCTCGGTGACGATGGGCGCCTTGTGAACCACGCCGGGCAGCACCACCAGCGGCACCCGGCTCAGGGGCACCAGCGGGGCGAAGCCCTGCTTGATGTTGAACTGGCCCACCGAGGTGACCATGGCCACGCCGAACGGGTCGCTGCGCACGCCCAATTTGTCCAGGTCGAAGGGCACGTTGTAGGTCAGAAAGTCGACCAGCTTGAGCACCCCGCCCATCATCCACGCCGGCACGACGTCGACCATGGACTTGGTCTTCTCCATCTCGGCGTCCTGGCCGTTGCGCACGTCACTGGCGCGCGAGCTCAGCCGTTTGGCGATCTCGACCAGGTCCATCTTGTCAGCGCCGGTCAACTTGACCCCGCTCAGGTCCGCCTGGCTGGCCTTCTCGTTGCCCACGGCCACCTGGCAGAAGATGTCGACGGTCTTGCGTTGCTGGACCTTCTTGTTGACCATCATCACGTTCAGGTCCGGATACAACTCGAAGACCTTGGCGGTGATCGCCGCCACGAACGCCGCCACGCCCACCTTCGTGCCGCTGATGCGGGAGACCTCCTCGAGGTAGGGCACCAGCTTGCTGACGTCGACGGTCTCGTAGCCATAAATGGTCGGATCCGCCGGCGTCTTCCACATGCCTACCGAAATCTTACGCCACGACGAGTACTTCTCGAGAGGTTTCCAACGCTTGCCCATCTTGTAGACTCCTGGCCGTCTTCCTGATTAGCTCGTTCGATGCCGACACCCTACACGGCGCGTTGTCGGCGATCAATGGGCGTTCGATGTAGACAACACGCGCCGGTGCGGTGTCATTTCGGCACGTCTTGCCAGCAGGCGCGCCCGTTGTGTAGGTTGTGCTCCCACTGACTGATCAATCACCTCGAGGTGTTCTCATGCGACGCCTTTGCATCCCCTGTGTGGTAGTCGCCTGCGCGCTGGCCGGCTGCGCGCCCAAGACCCCGATGGAGCCCGCGCCCAACGTCGTGCGGGCGAAGTGGGACCCCTCCACCGGCGAGCTTCCCACGCCCACCGACCTGGTGCGCGATGCGCAGACGGGCAAGTTGGCGCTGCCGGTCGACCCCAACGCGCCGGCGGCCGACCGGGAGTTTACCGCTTATCTAAACTCGCTGGACGGCTACCCGCTGGCCTCGACGATGAAGCTGCCGATGTCCGGGGCGGTGCAGGCCTCGCAGCTACCGGGAGCGTTCTTCGCCATCGACGCCCAGACTGGCCACCAGCTCGATCTGGCGATGGCCTTCGACACGGTGTCAGACACCATTACGGCGACGCCCACCGGCGGGCAGGACGCCGAGTTTTTGCCCGACCACACCTATGTCTTCGGGATTCGTGGCTACGAGGGCGGGCTCGCCGGTGCCCACGGCGAGGAGGTCATCGCCGACCCGGGATTCTATCTGGTGCGCTCCAAGTCGCCGCTCGACGAGCACCCGGCCGCCATGCCCGGCGCCACGCGCGCCGAGCGCGAGCAGACCGCCCAGAAGCTTCGCCAGGTCCAGCAGGCCTACGCCCCGCTCATCGACATGGCCGCCGACATGCGCGGGTTTTCGCGCGACCAGCTCGCCGTGCTGGGCTCGTTTAGCACGACCACCCAGCCGGCGGTGTGGTTCGACCCCGACACCCAGCGCATCCCGCTGCCCAACCAACTGCTCATCGACCCGACGACCGGCAAGGTCGACCTGCCCATCGCCGACGACGACCCGGCCGAGGTCCAGGACGTAAAAGCGGTGCTGTCGACCTACGACGGGTTCGCCGACTCCGGGGCCCTGGTGCTGCAGAGCACGCGGGCGATCGACCCCGATTCGGTCGAGCGCGACGGGGCCATCCGGCTATTTCGCAAGCATGAGGACGGCTCGCTCGAGGAGATCACCGACCTGGAACACGGGGTGCTCGACGACGGCAAGACCTTCTGGATCCGCCCGCGGCTCACGCTGGCCTCCGACGCCGACTACGTCTACGTGGTCACCGACAAGCTCACCGGCGTGGGCGGCCAACCGCTGCACGCCCAGCCGCTGGGCGCGCTTTTGCGATCGAAGGCGCCGCTGACCGACGGCGGGACCTCCCAGGTGTCGGTCGTCGACGATGCCACCGCCCAGATGCTCGAGCCGGTGCGAAAGCTCGCCAAACCCGTGCTCGACAAGCTCGCCGGCGAAGGAGTCGCGCGCTCCACGCTCGCCGCGGCCGTTCCCTTCCACACCGTGTCGGCCATCAAGCGCCAGTTGGCCCGGCGCGCCGAGCTGTACAAAAAGGACGTGCGCACCGACATCGAAAACGTGCGCGTCGCCAGCCCGCTCGAGCGCGGACTGTTCGTGGCGATGCCGCTGGTCAAGACGGTGGTGACCGGCCAGATGTACACCTACAGCCACCTCGACCCGCACACCCGCCGGTTTTATCCCGACGGCCACGGCGAGGAGACGCCGGTGTCCTTCGTGCTCACGATTCCGGCCGGCGCCAAGAAGGACAAGCCCATGCCGGTGGTGCTCTTCGGCCACGGATTGATGACCAGCCGCGAGCTCGTCTACCTCATCGCCAACAAGCTCGCCAAAGCCGGCTACGCGGCGTTTTGCCTGGACCTTCCCTACCACGGCAAGCGCGCGGTCTGCCTCAAGGACACCGACTGCGTGGGCGACGCGACCTGCAACGACGTCGGCCAGTGCATCGAATCCGACGGCTCGCCCGGCCAGTTGACCTCGTTTCACGTGCCCTTCGTCGACGTCGACTATCCCACGTCGACCGGCTTTGCCTTCGTCGAGATCGACAACCTCGTGGGCACCCGCGACCACTTCGCCCAGGCGGTCATCGACCTCGAGCAGGGCCTGCGGGTCATCCGCAACGCCGACTGGTTCGCCAACACCGGCGGCTACAAGCTCGACGGCCAGGACGTCGTCTACCTGGGCATGAGCCTGGGCGGCATCGTCGGCGCCGATCTGGCGGCCATCGAGCCCACCATCAAGACCTTCGTGCTCAACGTGCCCGGCGCCGACTACCTGACGCTGATCGAAAATTCGGACACCTTCCGCACCGTGTTCAACCAGGCCCTGGCCGCCCGCGGCGTGCAGCGCGGCAGCGACAAATACTTCCAATTCGAGAATATGGTGCGCTGGCTGCTCGACCCCGTCGACCCGCTCAACATCGCCCAGCACGCCACCATCAACCCGGTGACCTACGTCGATCCCGTCGACGGCCAGCAAAAGACTGCGCCCCGAAAGCGCGTGCTCATCCAGATGGCCAAGAACGACGCGGTGGTGCCCAACGTGTCCACCCACAAGCTCGCCGACCGCATGGGTCTGGACATCTCGGTGTACCACCCGGCGGTGTCCAACCACGGCTTCTTATTCGACCCCACCAGCAGCGAGGGTCGCAAAGCGCGCAACGAAATGATCGAGTTTTTCAATGGACGGTAAGTACAATCACGGAGAGCTTTCGGCCTTTGTGGGGCACGGGCGTCTTGTAGCCTGGCGGATTTCCCCGGTGTTCTTGGTTCTTGGTTCTTGGTTCTTGCAGTGTGTCGTGGGCTGCTCAGTTGTTCTTATTGTGGCCTCCGACGCGCGCTGAGGGTGGAAAAGCCAGGCGCCGTCGAATAGCAACTACCAAGAACCAAGAACCAAGAACACGCCGTAAAGCTTTGCGTAA
Organism: uncultured delta proteobacterium; assembly: GCA_963697525.1. Taxonomy (GTDB): domain Bacteria; phylum Myxococcota_A; class Bradymonadia; order Bradymonadales; family Bradymonadaceae; genus Bradymonas. The sequence goes on along the minus strand of OY969087.1, from coordinate 7,341,749 downwards.
ACGAAAGGCCAACACACTGCGGAAACCGAAGGATCTCCGTGAAGCCACATAACACGACACGACAGCGAACGGCGTTTTTCACCGTTTTGGTGGCGGCCACGTTCATCGGCAACGCTCCGGCGCACGCCGCCGGGTTTGCGGTCGGCGAGCAGGGGGCGCAGGCGCTGGGCGTGGGCGGGGCGGCGACGGCGCGCGCCGACATCGGCGAGGCTGGCTACTATAACCCGGCGGCATGGGGCTTTGACGACAGCCTGAGCCTGTCGGTGGGCGCCTCGGCGGTGATGCCCTCGATCACCCACGTCCAGCCCGACGGCGGCGCGCGCACCGCCGCCACGATCGGCGCGCAGACCCCTCCGTACGTCCACGCCGGCTACCGTTTCGGCGACTTCGCCGCCGGTGTGTCCTTCGACGTGCCCTTCGGCGCCGGGCTCAAGTGGCCGCAGGGCTGGAGGGGGCGCTTCGAGGTCACCGCCATCGACCTGCGCGTCTACGAGGTCGCCGCCAGCTTCGTGTGGCGGCCCATCGACAAGCTCGCCGTCGCCGCCGGCCCGCGCCTGGAGCGCTCGGTGGTCCAATACGACCGCCACATCGACGCCGTCGACTCCGAGGCGAAGGTCCACCTGGCCGGTGACGCCACCGGCCTGGGCGGCCAGCTCGCCGTGATGTACCGGCCGACGCGCCGCCTGTCGTTGGGCCTAAGCTACCGATCGCGCGTCCACCTGGGCTTTTCGGGCCAGGCCGACTTTCAGGACGTGCCCATCGAGCTGCAACAGCAGGCCCACGACCAGCCGGTCACCACCGACATCACGCTGCCCGACCGCATCGCCGTGGGCGCCGCCTGGCGGCTGCCCAACGCCACCGGCTCGCTGGACGTGACCTACTGGGCGTGGTCGACCTTCCAGACGTTCGCCATCGACTTCAAGGACGACGCCACCCCCGACGTCAGCGAGCCGCGCAACTGGTCGAATTCGCTGACCGTGCGCGCCGGCTGGGAGCAACGCGGCCTGGTCGACGGCCTGGCGCTGCGCGCCGGGCTCGCCTTCGACGCCACCCCCTCGCCGTCGAGCACGCTGTCCCCGTCGCTCCCCGACGGCCACCGCCTCGTTCCCACCATCGGCGCCGGCTATAACGTGCTCGACGGCATGACGGTGGATGTGGCCTACGGCCACGTGTTCTTTTTGGGCGCCAAGGCCACCGGCGAGGCCTTCCCTGGCCAGTACGACGCATCGGCAAATTTGGTTGCGATGGGGATTCGCTACGCGTATGGGTCATGAGCGGGGCGCGGCCCGTCACGGTTCCGGCTCCGGTCACGGCTCCGGTCACGGTTCCGGCTCCGGTTCCGGTTCCGGTCACGGTTCCGGCTCCGGTCACGGTTCCGGCTCCGGCTCCGGTCACGGTTACGGTCACGGTCACGGTTTCGGCTCCGCCCCGGCCGTGAGCGCACCCTCGGGAGGGGCAGAAGTCATTTGTGATCAACGGTAAGGTTTTCGACCCGATGAAGTTCTACGCAAAAGCCGCCATCCCCACATTGATCGGCCTCGTGCTCGGCTATTTGAGCCACGCGAAGCTCGGCCCGACGGTGGCCGTCGGCGAGCTCCGCTCGTTCTTCGCCGTGTTTGGGATGATCTACGGGATCGTATCCGGCTTTGTGCTGGTCGAAGTCCTGGGCAATTTCGGCGAACTGAAGCGCCACATCGGCGCCGAGATCAACACCCTTCAGGATATGCGCGACGTCCTGACCCTGCTGGACGTCGACCCCGAGATCGTCGACGGCATCCGCGCGCGCTTGCTCGCCTACGTCGAGTCGGTCATCAGCGTGGAGTGGAGTTGGATGGGCTCCCGGGACCCGCTCGACATGGACACCTCCGCCGAGCTGTACGACCTGCTCGCCGCGATCCATAAGATCGAGCCGATCAACGCCTCCGACGACGTCGCGCTCGAGCAGCTCGTCGCCCTGTTTGGCAAGTTGACCACCCACCGCACACAGCGGCTGGCGGCGAGCCGCGATCAGTTGCCGGCCTTGCTGCGGTTTCTGATCGTCTTGTTGTCGGCGGTGGTCATCGGGGTCTTCACCCTCGTTCCGTACGGCTCGCTTGCCCTCGGCGTGGCCCTCAAGGGCATCGTCGCCTTCGCGCTGTCGCTGATCTTTCTGATCATCGACGACATCGACCATCCCTTCGAGGGCAACTGGCGCATCCGCGACGGCCTCTTCGAGCAATTCCGCGATCGATTGCTCGGCAAGTCGCTGAAGTGAGCGCCTTTGGAGCGACGGCCTCCGCGCCGTCGTGGGCCGCGTGGCGGCCCAATTCGACGCCAGGGACGGCGTCGCTCCAAAGCGTGGGCGGCAGCGTCGACCGGGGCGCGGCCGTCCTCGGCCGCCGGGGTCGCTCCGCGGCCCGGCCCAACACGCGCATCTCGGCCACAACTCGGTCACTCGATCACTCGATCACTCGATCACTCAATCAAAAGAGGGCGCCGTCCCCCGATGGACGGCGCCCTCCTACTGCTTCCCCGAGCCCCTAGCTGTTAAGCGCGCTCACTGCGCGGTGATGTCCCCGCGCATCGTCTGGGTGTGCACGGCGCAGCGATAGCCGTTGATTTGCGGTGCGACCATTCCCGTGGACCACGCGCCACCGGCGATAGTAAAGCGGACGTTGTCGCCGTCTTCGACCCAGTTGATCGAGGTATTGCTCTCGTAGGCGCCGTCGACGCCGTCTTTCTGGGAGAGTTGGACGGTGTCGGGGGTTCCCGCGAGCCCTTGTTTGATGAACTCGAACGGATGGGCGCTCTTGACGGTGTTGTCGATCTCGTAGCGCCAGTCCTTGTTGAACTGGAGGGTGGGGTTGCCGCCGGCGCTGGACAGCCCGTTGTCGTACATGTCGGGCTTGACCGAGTCGACCTGGTAGGACTGGGTGCCGTTGGCGCTGATGGTGATGCGCACCGCGGGCACGTCGCCGTCGAGGCTGACCTTGAAGCTGTGCATGACGATGGTGTCGTCGGCGAGCTTGACGGGGGCGTCCTCGGAGCCGGCGGTGCCGTCGAATTCGTAGTCGCCGGCGGTGCCGGTGTCGGTGTGCAGCATCGCGCACAGCGTCTCGCCGTCGGTCGCGGGGCGATCGAGGGTGACGGTGACGTCGGCGTTGGCGCCGTCGCTCAGCGCGGCGTGGCCGATGACGTCGCCGAAGTTCGAGCAGTCGTTTTCGTGGATGACCACGAAGCCGGCGCCGTCGGAGTAGGCCGAGTGGACGCTGACCTGGGTGGACAGGTCGCTCAGCGTGTTGTCGCTGACCGACACCGACGGCAGGTTGACGGTGAACGCGTCGGTGATGGGATCGCCGTTGTCGTCGGTCAGCGGGCCGTCCTCGTCGCCCGCGCCCACGAAGTCGTAGGTGCCGTTGCTGTTGGTGTCGCCGTGCAACATGGCGTAGAGGGTCTCGCCATTTTTGACGTTGCGATCGAGGGTGACGACCACGTCGGAGTTGTCGCCGGCCTGGATGAGGTGGCTGCCGATGACGTCGCCGGGATGGCCGCTGCCGTCGTCGGCGTGGATGACCACGAAGCCGTCGCTCTCCACATGCGCCGAGGCGATGGTCACCTTATTGGAGTCGGCGGCGGCCAGGGCCTGGTCGTCGGCCGTGATCGTGTTGGCGCTCGTGGTGCCGGTATCTTGGGTGCCGGTGTCCTGGGTGCCGGTATCGGCGTTGCCGCCGCCGCCATCAGTGGTGCCGCCGTCGGTGGTTCCGCCACCGCCGTCGGTGCCGGCGTCGGCCATGGCGTCGGTGCCGGCGTCCTGGTTTTTCTTTTGGGCCGGGGTGTTGTCGTTGCCGCCGCAGGCGACGGCGCCGACGGCCAACGAAAGTACGAGCGTCATAAATAGTGATCGGGTGCGCATGGGCTCTCCTTTACTCCAGAAAATATTGATTTTTCTTCACCTTCGCGAGGTACACGCAAGCAAGACTTGTACCAGAAATGGGCTGTAGACTTGCCTCGGATGAGTACCTGACGTATACTCCTTGCAAGATGGAAGCCAAATGAAACCTTCGGTCGGATTATGACATCAAAAAATCGCGTCAAATCCCCGGCTTGAAGGCTCCAGTGCTGGATTTGGAGTGGTTATTCGATGAGTCGAGCGTCCCATTTTGACGGCGAAAGGCGTGTCACTCGTGACAAGACGTCACACCCATGAGCCGAGGACTGCGACATTTGTGTCAGGCTCGTCGCATGAAGGTGATCGGCCAGCTCGCCGCGCTGGTGGTGATTGCGGCGTTTGTGAGCGCGTCTTCGCCGGTACGGGCGGCCGAACCGGGGCCACGCCGCACGTCGGCGCCGGGGCCGGTGTTGGTAGAGATGGGCGGCTGGCAGATTTTTGCGCGCACGGCCGAGGCGACGCCCACGGGGCTTCGCTTCGACGAGGTGCGCGCCCGGCGGGTCCAACCCGCGGCCCACGGCGCCTGGGCGCTGGCCACCGACCGGCTCGACGTGGCCCTTCAGGCGGGCCCCGACGGCCCGGTGCGCTGGATGTGGGCCCGCGGCCATGTGCGCCTCGGTGGCCCCGATGATCTGTATGTCATGGCCGACCAGGCGCTGGGATTGGCGCCGCGTCGGTCGTGGAGCTTGATCGGCGCCCACGCCCGCCCCAGCGTCGTCGGCGACGGCTGGCGGCTGCGCGCCCACAGGATCGAGGTCGACCTGGATGGGGCGCACGTGCGATTGTGGCATGTGGGACAGCGCCCACGGGAATAGCGAGACGTCCAACTTGTAACATGAGCGTGGCGCTCCGGCTCGTTGAAGCAGGACACGCTCCAGCGCGAAGAACGCTAAGGCTAAGGAGTTTGTGACCATGGAAATGGGACTCAGAGCACAACTCAAGCAGACCCAGCAACTGCGCATGACCCCGCAGTTGCAGCAGGCGATCAAACTCCTGCAGCTGTCGCGCATGGAGCTCATCACCATGGTGCGCCAGGAGATGTGCGAAAACCCGGTGCTCGAGGAGCAGCAAGATCCCTACGAGGCCGAGTCGCTCTACGTCCAAGAGCACGGCATCGAGGAGAAGGAGAAGTCCGACAAGGTCGAGGAGGTCAAGGCCGACGAGTCCGACATGGACAAGGTCGACTGGGAGGAATACCTCAATAAATACGACGGCAACTCGCTTCCCACCAACTCCTACCGGGGCCTGAGCAGCAGCGACCTGCCCGGCTACGAGGAGACCCTGTCGACCAGCGAGTCCCTGGTCGACCACCTGATGACCCAGCTTCGGCTGTCCGCGCTCGACGACGCCCAGCAGCATATCGGCGCGCTGATCATTGGCAACCTCGACGAGACCGGCTATCTGCGCGACATGACCGTGGCCGACCTGGCCGCCGACGCCGACGCCACCGAGGAGCACGTCGAGGAGGTGTTGAGCGTCATCCAGGAGTTCGACCCGGTGGGCGTGGCCGCCCGCGACTTGAAGGAGTGCCTGGCCATCCAGGCCGACCGGCTGGTGCCCGACGACGACACCGTCCACGAGATCATCGACCACCACCTGTCCGACCTGGAGCGCAAGAGCGTCGCCAAGATCGCGCGCGCCCTGGAGGTCGACAACGACGAGGTCATCCGCGCCGCTCGCCTCATCGCCACCTTCGAGCCCAAGCCCGGCCGGCTGTACAGCCAGGAGGAGGGCCGCTACATCACCCCGGACGTGTACATCTTCGAGATGGACGGCGAGTATGTGTGCTCGCTCAACGAGGACGGGCTGCCCAAGCTCAAGGTGAGCAATTATTACAAAAAGATGCTCTCCCAGAAGAAAGAGGAGGGCGAAAAAGACGAGGTGCGCGACTACATCCAGGACAAGCTGCGCGGGGCGATGTGGCTCATCCGCAGCATCCACCAGCGCCAGTCGACGATCATCAAGGTCACCGAGAGCATCATCAAATTCCAGAAGGACTTCTTCGACAAGGGCATCGAGCACCTCAAGCCCCTGGTCCTCAAGGACGTCGCCGACGACATCGACATGCACGAGTCCACCGTCAGCCGCGTGACCACCAACAAATACGTGCATACCCCCCGCGGGGTCTTCGAGCTGAAATTCTTCTTCAACTCCGGCATCACCAAGCACGGCGGCGACGACCTCGCCAGCGAGGCCGTCAAGGCCAAGATCCGCGAGATCATCGCCGACGAAGACCCCAAAAAGCCCCTGTCCGACTCCAAGATCGCCAAGAAGCTCGCCGAAGATCAGAATATCGACATCGCCCGGCGCACCGTGGCCAAATACCGCGAGATGATGGGCATTTTGTCGAGCTCGAAGCGAAAACAAGTATTTTAATGCTTGGTTTTCGGGATGAGATCACGGTATGCTTTTGGTTACAGAACTGTGACGACTTCGGGCATCTCGCCGCCTCTTGGCATACCGAGGGTCGCACGGGTTCGTACCGACTACGTGGCGCAACGCATGCGTATGTATGACCGCTTACAATTTCACCTCCCGACAATTAGGAGTCCGCAATGAATGCCAATGTCTCTTTTCGGCACATGGAATCGTCTGCCTCGCTGCGCGATTACGCTGAGAGCAAGCTCGAGCGCGCCTGTGACAAGTACGTGCAGGGGAAGGTCGATGCCACTGTGGTGATGAGCGTTGAAAAGCACTGGCATATCGCCGACTTCACCCTGCACATCAAGAATTTCACCGTCAAAGGCAAGGAACGCAGCGAGGATATGTACAGCTCGATCGATCTGGCCCTCGAGAAGATCGAGCGCCAGCTTCGCCGCCACAAAGATCGGCTCAAGGACCACCAGTCCGAGCGCAACGGCCACTCGCGTATGTTCCGCATGGGCGTGGTCTCGCCGCTCGACGGCCCGGGCATGTTCGAGGAGTCGGAGTTCGAGGAGGAGTTTGCCGAGGATTACGAGCTGTACCCCGCCCCCAGCGAGGCCAGCGACGAGGCGGCCGCCGACGGCGGCGAGCGTGTCGTCGAGGTCAACGGGGGCACCACCGTCAAGGTGCTGCGCAACCAGGAGTACCAGGCACACCCGATGTCGCTCGAGGAGGCGGTCATGCAACTCGACCTGTTGAGCGACCGCGAGTTCTACGTGTTCACCAACGCCGACAGCAAGAATATCAACATCGTCTACAAGCGCCACGACGGCAACGTCGGGCTCATCGAGACGGCGTGATGCGCTGAACGAGAAGCGCTAGGAGCACCGAAGGGAGGCCGTCTGGCCTCCCTTTTTTGATCAGAATTTCCAATTTCGCCCCATATTGTCTAAGTTGGCGTGCGAACCAACTACCAAGTCCCAAAAACCACGAACAAATGACGAAAACACAACCCTATGGACTGTGGTCGAGCAACCTGTCGGCCAAGGATATGGCCGGCAACCTCGGCCTCAAAGACGTCGGTTTTGCCGACGACGGCACATTGGTGTGGCTGGAGTCGCGCGACGGCCAGGGTGTGCTGGTCGCCCAGGTCGACCAGGCCTCCCAGGACCTGACCCGCGAGTTGAGCGTGTCCGGCGGGGTGGGCTACGGCGGCGGGGAGTTTTGCGTGCACGGCCAAAGCGCGTTCTTCGCGGCCAACGACGGCCGGCTATACCGGGTGGGCCTGGACGCGGGTAAGCCGCGCGCGCTGACGCCGTCGCACGGGCGGGTGGCCTCGCCGGCGGTCTCGCCCGACGGTGATTGGGTGGTCTACGTGCACACCGACGGCGCCAACGACGTGCTCGCCGCGGTGGACAGCGCCGGCGATCAGTGGCCGACCAAGCTGGTGAGCGGGGCGGACTTCTACATGCAGCCGGCGTGGTCGCCGGACTCGCGCCGGCTGGCGTGGGTCGCCTGGGACCACCCGAATATGCCCTGGGACGGCACCGAGCTGCACGTGGGCACGCTCAAGGCCGGCGAAAACGGCCTGTTCGTCATCGGCACCGAGCACGTGGTGGGCGACGAGTCCACCTCGGTGATGCAGCCGGCGTTCTCGCCCGACGGGCGCTACCTGGCCTATATCAGCGATCGCGACGGCTGGTGGCACCTGTACGCCCTCGACTTGAACAGCGGCGAGACCGTGCAATTGACCGAAGGCGACTTCGAGGTCGGCGGGCCGGCCTGGGTGCAGGGCGTGCGCAGCTTCGGCTGGAAGCCCGACAGCTCCGGGCTGTACGCGCTGGCCAACCGCGCCGGCGAGATGGATCTGCTCGACGTGACCCTCGACGAGGGCTTCGCCACGGTCGACGGCCTGTCGGAGTACACCTATTTCACACAGCTCGCCGTCTCGGACGACGCTACGGTGGCCGCCATCGCCTCGTCGAGCCGCGTTCCGGCGCGGGTGGTCACCTGGAGCCCGGAGCAGGGCGTGCAGGTCGCCCGTCGCTCGTCGGCCGAGCGCCTCGCCCCCGACGAGCTCGCCGCCATGGAGCCGGTCAGTTGGAAGGCGAGCAGTGCCGGCGAGGCCATCGAGGTCTTCGGCAATTACTATCCGCCCACCAACCCGCGCTTCGACTCCAAGGGAAAGCCCCCGGCGATCATCATGGTCCACGGCGGGCCCACCTCCCAGCGCATGGCACGCTTCGAGGCGGGCAACCAATTTTTCGCCTCCCGCGGGTTTGCGGTGCTCGACGTCAACTACCGCGGAAGCACCGGCTACGGGCGCGAGTATCGCGACGCCCTGCGCGGCCAATGGGGCGTATTCGACGTCGAGGACGCCGTCAGCGCGGCCCACTTTTTGGCCAAAGAGGGCCTGGCCGACCCCGAGCGCATCGTGGTCATGGGCGGAAGCGCCGGCGGCTACACCGTGTTGCAGTCGTTGGTGACCCATCCGGGCACCTTTGCCGCCGGGATCTCGATGTACGGCATCTCCAATCTATTTGCCTTGGCGATGGAGACGCACAAATTTGAATCACACTACAACGACATGCTCGTCGGCGTGCTGCCCGAGGCGAGCGACGTCTTCCGGGAGCGCTCCCCGCTGTTCAACGCCGAGCGCATCGAAGATCCGGTGGCCGTCTTCCAGGGCGCCCAGGACAAGGTCGTTCCCAAGAACCAGGCCGACGCCATCGTGGAGACACTGCGAGCGCGGGGCGTGGCGCACACCTACCAAGTCTACGAGGAAGAGGGGCACGGCTGGCGGCGCTCGGCGACGATCGAGCATTTCTTTGGGGCGGTGTTGGACTTCTTGAAACAATACGTGATCTTTAAGTGATCGAGTGATCGAGTGATCGAGTGAACTGCGAAACGGCAACTGCGTGACTGCGGGACGGCAGGTGCGTGACGGCGATTGTGGAGAGAGGGTCATGGACTACAAGGGCAATTTCATCGCGGGTGAATGGCGCGCTGTGAAGGCGCCGCAAGGTGAGGTGGTGCGCGAGAATCCGTGCCGCACGTCGGAGACGGTCTTTCAGGCGCCGTGGTCGACGGAGGCCGTCGACGAGGCGGTGCGGGCGGCCAAGGCGGCGCTTCCGGCCTGGGATCGGCTGGGGTTCGAGGGGCGTATCGAGCACCTGAAGCGCTTCAAGGAGGCACTGGCGGCGCGCAAAGAGGACATCGCCCGCACGATCGCGCGCGAGGTCGGAAAGCCGCTGTGGGAGGCGCGCACCGAGGCGGGGGCGCTGACGGCCAAGATCGACATCATGACCGGGCCGGGGCTGGAGCTGACCAAAGAGGTCCACCCCGAGGGGTTGGCCGGCGGGCGCTTCCGCCACCGCCCGCTGGGCGTGCTGGGGGTGCTCGGCCCGTTCAACTTCCCGCTGCATCTTCCCAACGGGCATATCATTCCGGGGCTGGCCAACGGCAACACCGTGGTGGTCAAGCCCTCGGAGGTCACCCCGGGGTGCATGCAGATCTACTTCGAATGCGCTCAGCAGGCGGGTTTCCCCGACGGGGTGATCAACCTGGTGCAGGGCGCCGGCGAGGTGGGGGCGCACCTGGCCGGCCACCGCGGGGTCAACGGGGTGCTGTTCACCGGCTCCTGGGAGACCGGCCTGCGCATCAAGCGGGCGACCGAGGACCACTACTGGAAGCTTTTGGCCCTGGAGATGGGCGGCAAGAATACCTCGGTGGTGCTCGACGACGCCGACATGATGCAGGCGGTCCACGAGATCGCCCTGGCGGCATATCTGACCACCGGCCAGCGCTGCAGCGCCACCAGCCGGGTGGTCGTGCGCAGCCAGGTCGCCGACGAGTTCATCGACTGCCTGCGCGACCTGTCCACGCGGGTGACCGTGGGCGACGCCCTCGACGAGGAGCCCTTCATGGGCGCGTTGGCCACGCGGTCGGGCTACGAGAAATTCCTGCAGGCCCAGGACGACAACGAGGACGGCCGGCTCACCCCGCTACTAGAAGGTGGGCGGGCGCGCGCCGACCTCGACGGCTACTTCGTCAAGCCGTCGGTCTGGCTGGCCAAGTCCGTCGACGCCACCGGCTCGCACCAGGGCCGCGAGCTATTCGGCCCGGACATCGTCGTCTACCTGGTCGACAACGACGACGACGCCGTGCGCGTGGCCAACGCCACCGAATACGGCCTGGCGATGAGCGTGTTCACCGCCGACGAACAGCGCTTCGACGATCTGTCCTATCGGCTGCGCTCGGGCATCCTCAACCTCAACCGCTCGACCTGCGGGGCGTCGAGCCGGCTGCCGTTTGGCGGCATCAAAAAGTCGGGCAACCACCGCCCGTCGGCGCTTCTGGCCGGGCTGTACTGCACCTATCCGCAGGCCCAGCTTCGCCAGGAGCCCGGCTGGGACGCCTCCAGCCTGGAGAGCGGGCCGCTGTCGTATCTGGAATAGGGAATAATGTCGGACTAAATCAGTAGGTTGGCGGTGTTGGAGAAATTGGCTAAGCCAAACCAAACCCCCGAGCAATCGCCGTAATGGCAGAAGACTCCAAACAAGCAAGCGACAAGAGCCTCGCCCAAGATCTGCGCGCTCTGCGTACGATCCTGGGCAAGACCGGGCGGGCCTGGCGGCGGCCGATCTTTTTCGAGGGGCTGCTGTGGTACGCGGTGACGCTGGGGGCGGTGGTCCTGAGCGCGCTGTTGGTGGGGGCGCTGGTCCCCAGCTTCGTGCCCGTGGTCACCGGGTGGGTGCTGATCATCGGCGCGGCGGCGGCGACGGTGGGGGCCATCGTCGCCTGGTTTGGCTTCGTGGTCGGCAAGGACGACGTCGAGCAGGTGGCCGTGTTGCTGCAGCGCCACCACCACGCGTTTCGAAACGACCTGGTGGCCGCCCTGGAGTTCGCCGAGGCCCTGCTCGACGACGACGCCGGCCTCGACTTCAGCGCCCCCATGGCGCGCGCCCACGTGCGGCGCACCGTGCGGCGGGTCCACGAGATGTGCGAGCACGGGCATCTGGCCCACCTGCTGCCGCGCCGTGAGCTGGTCGCCCCGGCGATGTCTCTGGCCGGGTGTCTGGTGCTGTTGATCGTGCCGCTGCTGGTCGACGCCGGTTGGTCGCTCGAGATCCTGCGCTCGCCGTTCGCCAACGCCAAGCGCGTGGTGGCCCAGCACGTCGGCGAGCAGCCCATCGTGGGCAACCTGTACATCTACTACACCAACCCCGCCTACACCGGGCTGGGGCGCAAGGTGGACGCGTTTTCGACCGGGTATGTCGACACCATGGTGGGCACCGAGGTGGCCATCGAGGCGCAGTCGCTCATCCCCAACGCCAAGCAGATCGAGATGGTCATCAAGACCGCCGACGGCACCCAATCGGTGGTCATGGAGCCGCAGGACGACGGGCTGCGCCCGACGCTTCGCGGCTCGTTCGTCGCCCTTAAAGCGGGCACGTATCACTTCCGCGCCACCCTCGCCGACGGCACCGTCGTCGAGGACGGCACCGAGCGCAAGATCAAGCTCGAGCCCGACAAAAAGCCCAGCGTGACGCTGACCTCGCAAACCGGAGAGGTCGAGGTCAGCCCCGACGACGTGCTCGACGTCAAATTCGACGTCTCCGACGACTTCGGCCTCACCTCGGTGTCGCGGGTGTGGTACTTCGCCGGCGACGAGAAAAACGCCGACCGCCAGAAGCTCGACTTGCCCGAGCTGCAAAATACGCCCCGGGAGACCAGCGGCGGGTTCAAATTCGACCTGCGTCCGCTGGGGCTGCACCCCAAAGACGTGGTCATCTTGTACGTCGAGGCCGTCGACAACAACACGATGACGGGCCCGGGGGTGGGCCGAAGCCGGCCGGTCGTGCTGCGGGTGGCCAGCCCCGAGGACAAGCACCTGGAGAATATCGCCGACCAGCAAAAGCTGTTGGAGCAGCTGTTGAGCCTGCTGGCCGACTACCTGGAAAACCCCATGGGCCAGCGCTCCGTCGACAAGGACGACACCTGGAAGCAGACCGTGCAGGTGTCCACCCCGCCCGACCAGTTGATGGCCCGGTTTCGCAAGCTGCAGGCCCTGCAGCCGCGCCAGGAGAAGATCATCGCGGCGATGAAGGCCCTGGTCGGCCGGCTGGACGACGACCCGTTGATGGTCCAGCGCGACTATACCCTGTTCAGCGCGCTGCACCAGGAGCTCGCCAAGCTGCACAAGGGCGGCAAGAAGGTCATGGCCTCGGCCGCCGAGGCCGCCGACCAGAAGATGCTCACCATCGACCGCGCCCAGCCGGTGGCCGACTACGCCGGCCACGCCGAGAGCGTGCTCGAGCGCGGCCTGCTGCGCTTCGAGGAGCTGTTGCGCAGCGAGAAGATGGAGGCCATCAAGGCCACCGCCAAGGACATCAAGGAGCTCAAAGAGCGGCTCAAACGACTGCTCGAAAAATACAAGAAGACCAAGGACCCCGCGCTCAAAAAGGCGATTTTGCGCGACGTCCAGCGGCTGCGCCAGCGCATGAACGAGCTGCTTCGGCGCATGCGCATGCAGTTGCAAAAGCTGCCCAAGGAGCACCTGAATATGGACGCGCTCAAACAGAAGCAGCTCGAGTCCAAGACCTACAAGATGGCCGACAGCCTCCAGCAGATCGAGAAGATGCTCAAGCAGGACGACGTCGACGGGGCTCTGAAGGCGCTGGACAATATGGAGACGAACCTGGACTCGCTCACCCAGGATATGGACCAGCAATTCGCCAAGGCCCAGCCCAAGGGGTTGAGCGAGCTGGACAAGAAGGTCAGCAAGCTGATGGACCAGGCCAACGACGTCCAGCAGGCCGAAAAGCAGCTCGAGCAGGACACCGCCAAGCTCAACAAACAGATGAGCGAGAAGCGGCGCCAGGAGGTCGACAAGATGCTCGACCAATTCACCAAAAAGATGTTGAAGAAGGTCGACCAGCAAAAGAAGGCGCTCGATAAGATGGCCCAGCAGGCCAACGAGCAGCCCCACCAGGACGGCATCGCCGAGACGCGCCGCCAGCTCGACAAGCTCGAAAAGATGCTCAAAGACAAGGACATCGCCCAGAGCCTCGACCGGGCGCGCAAGGCGCTGCAGTCCAGCCGCCGGCTGCGCTTTCGCCTGGATCTGTCGCGGCGCTACAGCGAGTCGAACGAGCAGAACAAGCGCCTCGACCAGCTCGAGAAGGCCAACCAGGGCGTCGAGAAGCGCGGCCAGCAGATGGTCGACGACCTCCAAAAGGTCATGGACCAGGCACAGCAAAAGCTGGGCAAGATGGATCAGCAGCGCATGCAGCAGTTGGGTCAGCGCCAGCAGCGCATCTCCAAGCAGGCCCAGAAGCTCGGCCAGAAGATCGGCGAGGCCTCCAAGCGCTTCCCGGTGCTCAAGCAGCAGCTCGGCCCGGCGATGCAGAAGTCCCAGCAGGCCATGGACGACGCCGCCGGCAGCCTGGGCAAGCGCCACACCCAGCGCGCGCTGGACTCCGAGCGCCAGGCGCTCGACCAGTTGGGCAAGCTCAAGCAGAAGATGCGCCAGGCCGTCCAGAAGCAGCGCCGCCAGCAGCAGCAAGCCGGCGGCCAGGGCGTGCGCCAGCAGAAGGTCAAGATCCCCGGCAAGGACAACCAACGCGCCGGCAAGCAGCTTCGCAAGGACGTCATGGACGCCATGAAGCAGGAGAAGCTCGACGGCTACCAGTCCGAGATCAAGCGCTACTACAAGTCGATCATGGAGTGACCGTGACAGCCACCCCCCGACAATTGGTCGTCTGCGCGCTTGTCGCCTGCGGGCTGGTCATGGGCCTGTCCACCTCGGCGTTCGCCCAGAGCGACGAGCAGATCAACGAGCTGGTGTCCACCTGGCAGTTGGCCCAGGCCAAAAAGGCGCTGGACGCGCGCCTGAAGGCCGACGGCAGCACCCCGGCGCTGTTGTATGTGCAGGCGCGCTACGACTTCTTCAAGGGGCACTACAAGGAGGCGCTGGGCCTGCTGGATCAGGCGATGACCAACGGCACGCCCACCGGGCGCTGGAAGCAGCTACGCGACCTGATTCAGGCCACCCGCGACGTCACCAAGGACTACGTCAAGTACACCTCGCCCAAGGGGCGCTTCGAGATCTACGTGCACCCGGGCAAAGACGAGGTGCTGGTGCCCTTTGCCGGCGAGGCGCTGGATCGCGCCTACGACGTCATCGGCGACGAACTCGGCTACCACCCGGCCACGCCCATCCGGGTGGAGGTCTACCCGCGCACGGCCACTCTGGCGAAGGTGTCGTCGCTGACCGAAAAGCAGATTCGCACCTCCGGCACCATCGCGCTGTGCAAGTACAACCGGCTGATGATCACCAGCCCCAAGGCGCTTTTGCGCGGCTACCCCTGGGTGGATACGGTGGTCCACGAGTTCACCCACTTCGTCATCAACTCCAAGACCCACAACCGCGTGCCCATCTGGATGCACGAGGGGCTGGCGAAGTTTTTGGAGCGGCGCTGGCGCGGGCCCGACGCCCACCGGCTGCCGCCGTCCTCGGAGAGCCTGCTGGCCAAGCGGATCAAGTCCGGCAAGCTCATCACCTTCAAACAGATGCACCCGTCGATGGCGCTGTTGCCCAGCCAGGAGGACGCGGCGGTGGCCTTCGCCGAGGTGTACACGGTCATGGAGTACCTGCAGCAGCAGGTGCCCGACCACCCCTTCAAAAAGCTGTTGGACAATATCAACTCTCAGCCCGACCCCAAGACCGCCTTCGCCAAGACCATCGGCGAGCCGTTCGGGGTCTTCGAGAAGAAGTGGATGGCCTACCTCGAGACGCGCAAGATGGCCCACGTGCCCGACACCGACGGCTATAAGGACAAGCTGGTGTTCAAGGACGAGGACAAGTCCAAAAATGACCTCGAGGTCGACCAGCCCCAGGCGCGCGACCACATCCACCTGGGCGAGATGCTCCAGGCCAGAAAGCGGCCGGGCGCGGCCCTGGTGGAGTACAAAAAGGCCGCCCACCTTCTGGGCCACGATAACCCGGTGTTGCAGACGCGCCAGGCGCAGTGCCTTTTAAAGGTCGACAAGGCCAAGCAGGCTCTAAAGGTGCTCCAGCCGGTGCGCGACACCTATCCGAGCTACGTTCAGTCCTGGATCGAAATGGGACACGCTGCCCTCGCGTTAGGCCACTACGACGACGCGCGCGACTACCTGCGCGAGGCGGCGCGGCTCAACCCGTTCGACCCGGACGTCTTTGACAAACTCGCCGAGGCGTACGACAAGCTGGGCAACGCGAAGATGGCCGAGAAGTTTAGGAAATTCGAGAAGTTGGTAGAGTAGGGAGTCCCCGGAATGAATTCCGGGGCTATTGAAGGGAAAGGCGGAAGAATTGCAGCGAAGCTCGAACAACCGTCATTGATTTCCGGAGACCAAAGACGAAGCAAAGAAGCAACCCGGAAATAGAAAAGCAGTTCCAAAAATAGCCCCGGAATTCATTCCGGGGATCGTCTCGAACAACCGTGGTTGATGTCCGGAAACTAAAAAGGAAGCAAAGAAGCAACCCGGAAATAGAAAAGCAGTTCCAAAAATAGCCCCGGAATTCATTCCGGGGATCGTCGCGGAAATAGAAGAGCAGTTCGAAGAACGGCCCCCGGAATGAATTCCGGGGCTATTGAAGGGAAAGGCGGAAGAATTGCAGCGAAGCTCGAACAACCGTGGTTGATTTCCGGAGACCAAAGACGAAGCAAAGAAGCAACCCGGAAATAGAAAAGCAGTTCCAAAAATAGCCCCGGAATTCATTCCGGGGATCGTCGCGGAAATAGAAAAGCAGTTCCAAAAATAGCCCCGGAATTCATTCCGGGGATCCGAGTAAGGACCCAAATGACCACCGACCCCACAACGCTCAACACCGACAGCAGCCCCGACGAGGAGCTTCTGGAAAACGTCGACCAGATTGCCCAGGCGCGCGACGCCATCTTGGAGCAGGTGCGCAAGCGCATCTTCGGGCAGAGTGAGCTCATCGAGCACCTGCTGGTGGCGCTGTTCGCCCGCGGTCACTGTCTGCTGATGGGCGTGCCCGGGTTGGCCAAGACCTCGCTGATCGCCACGTTGGCGGAGGTGCTCGATCTGGAGTTCAACCGCATCCAGTTCACCCCCGACTTGATGCCCGCCGACATCACCGGCACGGACATCCTCGAAGAGGACCACGCCACCGGCAAGCGCTTCTTCAAATTCCTCAAGGGGCCGGTGTTCAGCAACCTGTTGCTGGCCGACGAGATCAACCGTACCCCGCCCAAGACCCAGGCGGCGCTGTTGCAGGCGATGCAGGAATACGAGGTCAGCGCCGGGGGCACGACCTATGAGCTCGACTTGCCCTTCCAGGTCTTCGCCACCCAGAACCCCATCGAGCAGGAGGGCACCTACCCGCTTCCGGAGGCCCAGCTCGACCGGTTCATGTTTCACCTGACGGTGGACTATCCCGACGCCGACGACGAGGTGCTCATCGTGCGCAAGACTACGTCGAGCTACAAGGCCGAGATCGAGCCGGTGCTCGACGCCAAGCGCATCCTGGAGCTGCAAAATCTGGTGCTGCAGGTGCCCGTGAGCGACGAGGTGGTGCGCTACGCGGTCGAGTTGGTGCGCAAGACCCGCCCCGACGACCCCAGCGCGCCCGACTATATCAAGCAGTACATCGGCTGGGGCGCCGGCCCGCGCGCCAGCCAATACCTGGTGTTGGGCGGCAAGGCCCGGGCCATCCTCGACGGCCGGCTGACGGTGAGCAACGAGGATGTGCGCGCGTTGGCCCCGCCGATCTTGCGCCACCGCATCCTGGCGAATTTCCAGGCCGAGGCGCAGGGGCTGACGACCGACGACATCATCGCGCGTCTGCTGGACGAAAGCTGAGCGTATGACCGACTCATTGCGACAACACTATCTGGACCCGGCCGTCTTAGACGAGTTGGGGACCATGCAGGTCAAGGCGCGCACCCTCGTCGAGGGGATCTTGGCCGGTCTGCACCGCTCGCCGCACCACGGCGGGTCGGTGGAATTTGCCGAGTACGTGGAGTACTCGCCGGGCCACGAGATCCGCCACATCGACTGGAAGGTCTACGCCAAGAGCGACAAGTACTACGTCAAGCAGTACGAGGACGAGACCAACCTGCGCGCCTATATGGTCATCGACGGCTCCGGGTCGATGAACTTCAAGAGCGAGGACGCCCCGGTCAGCAAGCTCGACTACGTGTCGTATGTGGCCGCGGCGCTGTCGCACCTGCTGCTGCGCCAGGGCGACGCGGTGGGGGCGCTCAGCTTCAACGCCGACGAGCGGCGCTTCTTGCCGGCGAGCGCGCGCCGAAGCCACCTCGACGACATCTTTTACCTGCTGGACAACCAGCCCGGCGCCGGGGCGACCGACCTGGAGGACGCGCTGCGCACCATCGCCGAGCGCGCCAGCCGCCGCAGCGTGGTGTTCTTGTTCAGCGACTTCTTGGACGCCGACAGCGAGGCGCTCACCCTGCTCAAGGTGCTTCGCCACCGGCGCCTGGACGTGGCCGCGTTCCACGTGGTCGACCCCGCCGAGGTCACCCTTCCCTACGAGGGCATGATGCTCTTCGAGGGCCTGGAGGGTGAGGGCGAGCTGTTGGTCGACGCCGACGACCTGCGCGAGACGTACCTGCGCCGCATCCGCGAGCATATGGACCAGGTCCAGAAGCACTGCGAGGTGGCCAACGTGGAGTATTTCCGCTTCCCCACCACCCAGCCCATCGAGCAGACCTGCCTGACGTTTTTGAGGGGGCGGCTGTGAGTTTTCTCGAGCCCCTATTTTTGGCCGGGTTGCTGGCGATGGGCATCCCCATCGCCATCCACCTGATCAACCGACGCAAGGCCACCCGCCAGGCGTTTCCGGCGCTGCGCCTGCTGATGGAGTCCAACAAAAAGGAGGCGCGCAGCATCAAGGTGCGCCAGTGGCTGCTGCTCAGCCTGAGAGTGGCGGTGGTGGCGGCGCTGGCGTTCGCGCTGGCCAAGCCCTACGTGCTCAGCGAGCAGGGCGTGACCGCCAGCGAGCGGCTGCCCACGGCGGTGGTCTTCGTGGTCGATGACAGCGCCTCGATGCACTACGGCGACTGGTGGGACAACGCCAAGGCGCGCTTCGACGACCAGATGGGCAAGCTTCGCCCGTGGGACGAAGCCGCCCTGATCACCACCAGCGACCTCGACGGGCCGGTGACCCATTTTTCCAGCAATCACAGCAAGGTCGACGACGCCTTCAACAAGCTCGCGCCGACCGAGCAGTCCACGGACCTGTCCAAGGCGGTGGTCGCCGCCAAGGACCTGCTGAGCGCCTCGCAGCTTCCCAGCAAGCGCATCGTCGTCATCAGTGACTTCGCCCGCGGCGGCTTCCCCGCCCACCCGCACCCGCAGTCCAAGGTGCCCTACGAGCTTCGGCGGGTCTCCGTGCGCGACGATCCCGACGGCGTGCCCGCGAACCTGGGCGTGACCAAGGTGGATTACAAGCAGGAGCAAAGCGCCAAGGGCGGGGAGTGGAAGATCACCGCCACGGTCAAAAACTGGGGCGCCCAGGACCAAAAGGGCGTGCAGTTGCGCCTGAAGATCGACGGCCAGGACATCGCCACCGGGCTGGTGGACGTGCCCGCCAAGAAGAGCTCGACATACACCTTCAGCCACCGCTTCCAGGGCACCGGCGTGCGCCAGGGCGAGGTCGATCTGGTCGACGGGGACAAGCTCGACACCGACAATCACTATTATTTCGCCGTCGACCTCAAGGAGCGCATCCACGTGCTGCTGGTCAACGGCGAGCCCAGCAGCGTGCCCTACGCCGACGAGCTGTTCTTCTTGTCGCGCGCGCTCAACCCGGGCATGGCCTCCAAGAGCACGATCGTGCCGGAGATGACCACCGGCGAGGGCCTTCCCAAGCGCAAGCTCGACGGCTTCGACGTGGTCGTGCTGGCCAACGTGACCAGCGTCAGCCCCAGCGAGGCCAGCAAACTCGAGCACTTCGTCGACGGTGGCGGCGGACTATTTGTGACCATGGGCGACCAGGTCGACGCGGACTCGTGGAACAAGACCATGGGCGGGCTGTTGCCCAAGCCGCTTCGCGGCATGAAGCAGTTGGCCAAGCGCGACGATCCCGACGCCCCCGTCAAGATCACCAAGTTCGGCCCCGGCGACCGCACCCATCCCATCTTTCGCATCTTCGACATGCCCGGGGGCGCCACGCTGCAGTCGGTGGCGGTGTACAGCTATATGCTGCTCGAGCCCACCCAGGCCAACAAGTCGCGCGAGGTGCTCTCCTACAAGGACAACGCCCCCGCGCTCATCGAGCGCAAGGTGGGCGACGGGCGGGTGATGCTGCTGACGACCAGCGTCGACCGCGAGTGGACCGACCTGCCGGTGCGCACGGTGTTTTTGCCGCTGATGCAGCGCACCGTCCAATACCTGGCGCGCAGGGCGACCTCGGCGGGCAAGGAGCGCCCGGTGGTCGGCAAGCGCGTCTCCCTGGAGGTCAGCGGGCTGGTCGACGAGCGCGCGATCATCCACGGCCCCAAAAAGACACGCCTGGTGCTCGAGCCCGCCGACGGCACCGTCGGCTTTACGCCCGCCAAGACCGGGTTTTACCAGGTGTGGGCGGACACCGACAAAGTCGAGAGCGATGCCAGCCATCCGCGAAATCGCCTGGACGCGCTCGCCTTCGCCGTCAACGCCAGCCCCGCCGAGTCCCAACTCGCCCCTCTCGGCCCTGACGCGCTCGACCCGTGGACCAAGGCCGCCGCCAAGCCGGGCGAGCCCGGCGCCGCCGCCAACACCCCCACCAACGAGCGGCGCAAGAATATCTGGCCGCCGATCCTCTTCGCCATCACGATGATGATGCTGCTGGAGACGCTGCTGGGCACGCGCCGAAGCGTGCTCGCCAAGGTGTGGCGGCGCCTGACCTTCCAGAAAGATCCCGAAATCGACGTGTAGCGCCTGAAGGTAGGCGCGTGGCGCCAACCCTCAGCTACAAAGGCCAAGCGAACGACGCTTGGCGCGCTACGCCTTCGGCTCCGCTCAAACGGCTCGAATTGCCGGACGAGGGCGTGTCAACTAAGGCGCCGTGGTCCGGCGCCGCGCCGCGCGCTTTCCGCGCGGCCTCTGTGGGTGAGGGTTGCGTGAGGCGCCTTTTGGCCGAACGCTACCTTCACGCGTCCACAAACCACCCGCGCCGCGCGTCTTTCCCTACTTCCCACCATTATTGCGCAGACTTCCCACCATTATTGCGCAAAAACGCGTACGCCGACCACGCCCCCAGCAGCCCGACGACCCCGCCCAGATAAAACGACACCTGCACGTCGAAATAGTCGACGAGCACGCCGAAGCAGATGGGGCCGAGCACCTGGCCCAGGCTCATGGAGGTGGTAAAGGCGCCGGTGACCGCGCCCATGCCGAAGGTGCGGCCGCGCTCGGTGCGGATGGCCACGGCCGCCGCGCGGGCGACGGCGCTCAGAAGGCCCATCAAGACGACCAGCCCGCCGACCACCCAGGCGTTGTGCGAGCGGGGCAGCACGAACATGAGCAGCGCGGTGACCGTGCCTCCCCACAAGATGAAGTGGTCGCGGTAGTCGCTGAAGGTGTCCGACAGCCGGCCCATCGGCCACTGCATGATCCCCCCGGCGAGCATGTAGCCGGATAGGAGCATGCCCACGCTGGTGCGGCTCAGGTCGAGTTGGTGGACGGCGAAGATGGGGAAAAAGGCGTTGAACCCCCAGCGGTAAAAGCCGCGTGAGGCGATGTAGGTCAGGATGCCGCGCATGGGGCGGTCTTGGATCACACGGCTGAACGACTCGCGCACGCCGGGTTTTTCCTCGCCGCCGGCCTGCGCGGAGAGCTCCGGGGGCTCGGCGCGCGGGACCAACAGCAAGATGAGCGCCAGCGCCAGCGCGCCGGCCCCGGCCATGCCCCAAAAGGGCGCCTGAAGGGAGTACGCGTCGGAGAGCCAGCCGCCCAGGTATGGCCCGATGGCCATCCCGCCAAAGAGCGAGATGTAGAATAGGTTCATATACTCGCCCTCGCGGCCCTCGGGGCTCAAATCCCCGGCGTAGGCCTGCGCGATGGGCGTGACCATCACCGACGACAGGCCCTGCATCAGGCGCACGCCCAGCAGCACCAGGGGCGTGCCGGCGAAGACGTAGGCCGCCGAGAACAGAGTGTCGAGCACCAGGCCGACCACGAGCACGCGGCGGCGCCCATAGCGGTCGCTGATATTACCCATCAGCGGGGCGAACACCCCGCGCGACAGCGCAAACCCGGCCAGGATCAACCCGACGACGGTGCCCGAGGCGTGCATGTGTTTGGCATATAGCGGCAGGATGGGCACGACCATGCCCATGCCCAGCATGCTGGCGGTGGTGGCGACGAAGAGTCCGGCGAAGACGCGGCGTCGGGGGAAAGTAGACGGCTCACGGCGACCGGAGTCGCCGGCGGGATGGTGCGGGTCGGGCATGTGCGGCCGGGAGGATGTGAGACGAATGCGTCGGCGCCATCATGAAACGCGCGCCTGGCGAGGACAAGCGCGTTTTTGGGCGAGTGTTACGTCTTGAGCGCGTCGTGCAGCAGCCGGCCCAACTCCTCGAGGTCCAGCGGTTTGGCGAGCACCGGCCAGGTGCGCTCGCCCTCGTCGACGAGGGCGCCCGGATAGGCGGACATCAAGAAAATGCAGGTGTCCGGTCGTTCGGCGTGCAGAGCATCGGCGAGTTCTTGGCCGCTCATGCCCGGCATGACCACGTCGCTGAGCAAGATATCGATGATGTCGGGGTATTCTTGCGCGCACTCCAGCGCCTCGGCGCCCGAGGACGCCTCCAGCACCTGGAAGCCACGTCGGTCGAGGAAGCGCCGAAGCGCCTCGCGCACGTCCACGTCGTCTTCGACCAGCAGCACGGTCGCCCGGGAGCCGGGCTCGACGACGGGTCCGGGGCCGGGCGAGGGCGGCTCCACGGGCGCGGTCTCCGAGCGGGGCAGATAAATCGTAAAGGTCGTGCCTTCACCGACGGTCGTCTCCAGCTCGATATACCCGCGGGCCTGCTTGACGATGCCCCAGGTCGACGCCAGGCCCAGCCCGGTGCCCTGGCCGACGTCCTTGGTGGTGAAAAACGGCTCGAAGATGTGGTCGATGACATCCGGAGCGATTCCGCCGCCGGTGTCACGGACCACGAGCACGCCGTAGGAGCCCGGCGCGACCTCTTCGAGTCGTCCCCGGCGAGGCTGGGAGAGTTCCAGACGGTCCAGCTCGATGGTGAGCGTGCCTCCCGCGGGCATGGCGTCGCGGGCGTTCATCACCAGGTTGAAGATCACCTGGTCGAGTTGGCCGCGGTCGATCCACACCGGGGTCGACGCGCATTGGTCGACCACATCGAGTTCGACGTAGGGGTGGAGCACCCGCTCGAGCATCTCGCGCACCTCCTCGATGACCAGGTTGAGGTCGACCGAGGTCGGCTGGCTGAGCTGACGCCGGCTAAAGGCCAGCAACTGGTCGGTCAGGGACGAGCCGCGCTGGGCGGCGTTCATGACCTTGTTGAGGGCGAATGCCGTCGACGATTGCTCTCCCAGCGTGGTCAGCACGTGATGGGTGTAGCTGGTGATGATCGTCAGCAAATTGTTGAAATCGTGGGCGATGCCGCCGGCCAGTTGGCCGACCATGCGCATCTTCTCGGTGTCCTGGAGCTGCTCCTCGAGGTAGCGGCGAAGGGTGATGTCGGAGACGATGCCCAGCACGTAGTCCACGGGCCCATGGTTGGCGCGCACGCCGATGCCGGTGATATCGCACCAGATGGTGTGGCCATCTTTGTGAAACAGGCGCTTTTGCAGCCGGATCACCCCACGGTGGCCCTCGAAGAGCTCCTGGAGCGTGTGGTTGGTGGCTTCGACATCGTCGGGGTGAGTGAAGTCGACGGGGCTTTTGCCGACGAGCTCGTCTCGCGAGTAGCCCAGGATCTCCTGCATTCCGGGATTGACCTGGCTCCAGGTGCCGTCGGGGGAGACGATGGAGACGCCCACGGGCAAGTTCTCGAAGAACTGCCAGAAGCGCGCCTCGCTCTCCTCGAGCTTCTCCTCGATGATGCGAACCTCGCCGATGTCACGGCTGGTGATGGAGGCGGCGATGATGCCCCCCTGGTGGTCGCGCACGGGGGCGTAGGTGTACTCGCGGAATTGCGGTCTCGCCGAGGTGTCTTCCATCTCCTCGCGAACCACGGTGCGGTGGCCTTCGAAGGCGCGGGCGAGGTTGCGTCGGATGCGCTCACTGCGCTCGTTGGAGAGGTCGCCGGACAGATACTCCTCGGTGGGCTGGCCTACCCGCAGCCCCACCCCCGACAGCTCACGGCTAATGTCATTGGCCGCGCGATTGAAGTAGACGACCCGCCCGCGGGGGCCCACGACGAGCACTGATTCAGTGACGTTGGCGTACACGGCGTGGTGTAGCGCCACCTCCATGCCCGGCGCCGACGAATACGAACCGGGGGTGAAATACTCCAGGCAGCGTAACACCGTCAGGGCGAGCAGATCGACGGTGTGATCGGCTTCGCTGCAGCGGATGAGCTTTTCATCGAGGCCGACTTCGTGGGCCCGCAGCACTTCGTCGGCTTGTTCGGGGTCGGCGACCATCACCACCGGCATAAACCGCCAGCGGCTTTTGAGCTGGCGCACCAGGTCGACGCCGCCGGCGTCGGCGGTGGTGACCACCATGTCTGGCGACGCGGTCTCCAGCAGGTCTAGCAGATCTTCGCCGTGCGCAGCGCGACGGATGCGCAGTTCGGGAAGCATCTCGTGGCCTGGCAGCCGCAGGGCTTCCGGCACATCGCCCACGACTAGTATGTCGAATGCTGTGCGCACGGTCTGCAGAGCCTCACCGCTGTCGGTCGACAGCCCCGCGGCGGTTAGAAGAAGGGGTTGATAGAAACTTTATGCGCCGCCACATGTCCTGTCAAAGTATAGGAACGAGACCGGTCAGGGTCGACCTCGACGCTGTTCGGCACCCCATCTTTGACAAATTCCGCAAGAGCAGGGTAGATACGAAGGTCTGAGTACAGTTGAATGACAACACAAGACCGGACCTACTTTCTCGCGGAGAATCGATGGCCCTCGACAGACGTCTGCCCTTTGCCGCCCTCAGCCTCGCGCTCCTGCTCGCGGGGTGCGCGGCCGACCAATCCAACGCCGGAGGCGCCGCCGACCGAGCCGCGCCGCCGCTGACCTCGGCGGACACGCTGCTCGCCGGGGCGCCCGACAACAGTCAATTGCCCGCCGAGGGCAAGGCTGACGCGGTCTATCCGCCCAAATACAGCGATCTGGTGGCCCTACAGTCGCCGATTCGCGACCAGGGTCATCGCGGGATCTGCTCGATCTTTTCGACCGTGGCGCTCATGGAGCACCTGTACATCAAGGAGGGGACCTACAAGAATCCGGACTTCTCCGAGCAGTATTTGCAGTGGGCGGTCAAAAATGAGGTGGGCTCGTTTCCCCACACCAGCGGGTCGACGGCGGCGTCGAACATCGAGGCGATCAACAAATACGGCATCGTCGAAGAGGACGTCTGGCCGTACAACCGGTATGCGTGGAGCGCGTCCGACGATCCCGCCTGCGGCGAGGACAACAAGCCGATTCGCTGCTTCACCGGCGGCGAGCCGCCCGCGGAGGCGGAGTCGGCGCCCAAATTCAAGCTGCCGCCCAGCCGGTGGATCTCCACGCGCCCCGACGACATCAAGGCGTATATGACCGAGCACGAAGAGGCGGTCGTGGTGGGCGTGACCTTCTTTTACCAGGCGTGGAACCACGGCGCGTCCAAGCTTCCCATCAACCGCGACTACTACCACAAGGGGTACGTGATGTACCCCAACGACACCGACAAGCAGAAGAGCCTCGAGGAGCGCGAGGGCCACTCGGTGTTGCTGGTGGGCTGGGACGACACCCTCGAGGTCCAGCGCATGGACAAAGACGGCAATCCCATGGTCGACGCCGATGGCAAGCCGGTCATGGAGAAGGGCTTCTGGATCTTCAAGAATAGCTGGGGCACGGGCAGCTTCGGGCGCGACAACCCCTACGGCGACGGCTACGGGTTCATCTCCATGAAGTACGTCCAGGAGTACGGCCACGCCACCGGCGCCGACATGCCCGTGCTGCACACCCCCGACGAGGTGTGCGGCGACGGCAAGGACAACGACGGCAACGGCCAGACCGACTGCCAGGACGCCGCCTGCGCCGACCAGCCGGCCTGCCAGCCGACCAACGAGTCGAAGTCCTACTCGAACACCGACGCCACGGCCATCCCGGACAACGACCCCGACGGCATCGTCAGCACCATCGAGGTGCCCGACGCCGGTACCATCTCGGCGTTGTCGGTCACCGTGGACATCACTCACCCGTACAACGGCGACCTCAACGTGGTCCTCGAGCATCCCGGCGGCGACGTGGTCATCCTGGCCGAGTCGGGCGACTCGTCGGACAACGACCTCAAGAAGACCTTCGTGGTCGACGACTTCAACGGCCTGGACGCCAAGGGCACCTGGAAGTTGGACGTGTGGGACGACCACCAATACGACGAAGGCACGCTCAATAAGTGGAGCCTGGACATCACGTATTGAGGTTGACCGGTTTGTGGCTGAGCCGTCGCTCCAATCGTTTGCGACCGTCGTTGGAGCGACGGCTTCTGCAAGGCGTTTCGCTGGGCCTCCCTCAAAACCTCGACTCCACCCCCAGCGTAAACGACGGGGTCGCCGCGTTGGACTGCGCATACGGCGCGCCTTCGACCCCTGCCGATAATCCCCATCCCGGGCTCACCCACCAGCTCGCCGCCAGCCCCACGCCCACATAGCGCGTCTGGCCGGTGCCGGCGACGTTGGTGTCCTCGACCGGGCCGAACGGCTCGTAGGCGACGGCGTGAACGTTGGCCGACACGGTCTCGGTCAGCTGCCAGCCCACCTGCACGAAGCCCTGAGCGACCGAGTCGACGCCCACCCGGCTGTTCCAGCGAAGCCCGCCGCTGGCCACCGCCCACCCCCAGTCGAAGCTGTAGCCCGCCTGAAGCTCGCCGACGGCAAATTGCGTGCGCACCTGCGGCAGATAGCTCACCCCGGTGCCCAGCTTGGCGATATTCTCCTCGCCGATGTCGGGGGTGTAGCCGTATTGGGCCTCGACGGCCATGCGGAAGCGGCCGTCGAAGAAGCCGCGGCGCAGCCCCACGGCCAGCGGGCCCACATAGCCGAGGTTGGTGTGGTCGTAGCGCGACCAACCCGCCGGCGTGCCCCAGGTCACGGCGGTGAGCTTGTCGGTCAGGCCCAGCTCCACGTAGTAGCGCACGGAGACGTCCTGGTAGCCCGCCACTGGCACGATGGAACCGTCAGCTTTGAAGGCGTGGTTTCCAAAGATGCCGCGCAGCCACATCTTGGCGTAGCCCTTGCCCGCCGGCTGGGTCCAGGCCATGGCGTGGGCGGTCGCGGGGTACAGGAGGCTGACGGCAAGAATGGCGAGGGCGCGGCGGGTCGACGTGGACATCGACGAAGCTCTTGCGGTGGTGGCGATGAGTTTTCGTAAGGATCAATGTCGCACACCCGCTGGCAACGTCAACTACCCCCGCCGGCGCAACTCGTCGACCGCGTCTTCCAGACCCTGCATCGTAAACGGATACATCTCGAAGATCTTCTGGATGGTCTTGGTCGACCAGCTCCCCCACCACGCGGGCTTGTCGGGGTTGATCCACACCGTGCGCGGCACGATCTCTTCGAGTTTGCGCAAATAGTAGAGGCCGGGCTTGTCGTTGTAGTGCCAGTAGTCGACCGAGCCGCCCTCGGCGGTCAGCTCGGTGGGGGCCATGGCGGCGTCGCCCACCACGATGCAGCGCCACGTCTTGTCGAGGTTTCGGAACACCTCTTCGGTGGGCTTGCCCTCGGACTGCTCCATGTCGGTGAACAGCGTCTCGTAGGGGCAGTTGTGGAAGTAATAGCTCTGGAAGCTCTTGAAGTGGCTGGCCTGGTGGGCGGCTGAAAACAGCCGGCTGGTCAGCCGGGTGTACGGGGTCATGGAGCCGCCCACGTCGCACAGCAAGAGCAGCTTGACGTTATTTTCGCGCGGCGGGCGAAATACCAGCTCGATATAGCCGGCGTTTCGGGCGGTCTGGTCGATGGTCGCCTGCAGATCGAGGGCCTCCTGGCTGCCCTCGCGCGTGAGTTGGCGCAGCCGGCGCAGGGCCATGCCGATGTCGCGCACGTCCAGGGTGAGGTCCTTGCGCAGGTTTTTGAAGCGACGCTCGCTGGCGATCTGCACCGCGCTTCGGTTTCCGCCGGAGCCGCCTACGCGCACGCCCGCCGGGTTTTTGCCGCCGTGGCCAAACGGGCTGGTGCCGCCGGTGCCGATCCAGTGGCTGCCGCCGTCGTGGCGCTCGTCCTGCTCCTTGAGCCGCTTTTCGAACGCTTCTCTGAGCTCGTCGAGGCCCATCTCTTTGAGCTTGGCGAGCTCCTCGGGGGAAAGCTGCGGCGGGGCCTTGGGGTTTTGCAACCACTTCATCAGCTCGTCGTGCAGCCCCGCCAAGAGCGCCGGGTCGAACTCGGCGTCCTTGAAGAACTCGGCAAATGCCTGGTCGTAGATGTCGTAGTGCTCGGGGCGCTTGACCAGGATGCTGCGGGCGACCACGTAGAAATGCTCCAGGCTCTGGCGCGACAGGCCCTGTGCGAGGGCGTCGAGCAGGGCGAGGAACTCCGTGGTGCTCAAGGGCAGGCCGCGGGCGCGTAGATGGTAAAAGAAGTTGATGAACATGGGGGGCCGGGGGTCCAGAATTTTCACCACAGAGGTCACAGAAGGCACAGAGGAAAAAACAAATAAGAGTAGTCCTCTGTGCTCTCTGTGGCCTCTGTGGTGAGTTCTAAGGCGTTGTGCTGGAAGGTTAAAACTGCGCCAGATCTTCCTCACGCTTGAGCAAGACCCCCATAAAGGGCAGCTCCTCTTTGATGGCCTCGGCGCTCATGCCCGCGCGCATCAAGGCGCCGATCCAGTCGATGAGCTCGCTGGTCGACGGTTTTTTGCGCACCTCCGGCTGGCGGCGAAGCCAGTAGAACTTCTGCAGGCATTGGCCCAGAAGCTCGCGGTCGAGGCCGGGGTGGTGGACCTCGACGATCTCGGCCATCAGGTCGGGGTCGGGAAAGTCGATATAGTGGAAGATGCAGCGGCGCAAAAAGGCGTCCGGGAGCTCCTTTTCGGCGTTGGAGGTGATGATGACCACCGGGCGCTGGTTGGCGGCGACGGTGCGCTGGGTCTCGGCGATGTCGAAGCTCATCTGGTCGAGCTCGTGGAGCAGATCGTTGGGAAATTCCATGTCTGCCTTGTCGATTTCATCGATGAGCAACACCGCGCGCTCCTCGCTCGCAAACGCCTTCCCAAGCGCCC
This sequence comes from uncultured delta proteobacterium, assembly GCA_963697525.1. GTDB lineage: Bacteria > Myxococcota_A > Bradymonadia > Bradymonadales > Bradymonadaceae > Bradymonas. The sequence goes on along the minus strand of OY969087.1, from coordinate 7,313,068 downwards.
CCAGCTTGATGTACTGCTCGATGTCGCTCACATCGCCGTCGCCGAAGCGGCTGTCGTTGAGCCGCTGGACGGTGTCGTAGACGTACAGGCCCTCCTGGGCCTTGGTCGTCGACTTGATATGCCAGCGAAACAGCGGCATGCCCAGGTCCTGGGCCACGGCGTGCGCCAACAGCGTCTTGCCGGTGCCGGGCTCGCCGCGGATCAGCAGCGGCTTTTCCAGGGCGATGCTGACGTTGACCACGTCGCGCAGCTCGGGGCTGGTGATGTAGGAGTCGGTGCCGGCGAAGCGGTCGAATGGGGACTGCGGTTTGTTCATGGGAGTTTCGACGTGATTGGAACGACGTGAGTGAACGCTTATTTGGTAGCTTGGCGACGGCAGATCGTCAACGAGTCGCGGTCCTTGCAGGAGTCGAGGCGTCTGCTATTGAGGTGGAATTAGGATTGAAGGCGTTCCAGCATCTGCAAGGCGTAAACAAACAGAACACCCACGAAATGTCATTAGCCGACAAAATCCTACAACGCGCCCGCGAACTCGGCTTCGACCGCGCCGCCATCGTGCCGGCGCGCCGGCTGCAGCACGCCGAGCAATACCTGGAGTGGCTCAAAGAGGGGCGCCACGGCGAGATGAACTACCTGGATCGCTACCACGATCTGCGGGTGGACCCGGCCAAGATGGAGGAGGGCACCAAAAGCTGCGTGGTGCTGCTCAAGAATTACTACCGCGAGGCCGACAAGCTCGCCGGGGGCCTGCGCATCGCGCGCTATGCCCACGGTGACGACTACCATGGCACGCTCTGGGAGCGCATGCGCGAGCTGGCGGCGTTCATCCACGCCGAGAGCGGCGCCGACGTGGCCACCCGCCCGGCGACCGACACCGCTCCGCTTCTCGAGCGCGACCTCGCCGCGCTGGCAGGGCTTGGATGGGTGGGCAAAAACGCCATGCTCATCAACCCGGAGATCGGCTCGTTTTGCTTCATCGCCGAGGTGCTCGTCGACCTGGATCTGGAGCCCACCGACGAGCTCGTGCCCGACCGCTGCGGGACGTGCTCGCGGTGCATGGACGCCTGTCCCACCGACGCGATCATCAGCCCGGGGGTCATCGACGCGCGCCGGTGCATCTCGTATTTGACCATCGAGCTGCGCGGGCCCATCCCGCGCCGGCTGCGCCCGCTGGTGGGCGACCATGTCTTTGGCTGCGACATCTGCCAGGCGGTATGCCCGTGGAATTCGAAGGCCCAGCCGAGCGACGACCCCAGCTTTCAGACGCGCGACGCCTACCGGGAGCTTACGCCCCAGCAGCTCGTGTGTTTCGATATCGAGGACTACAAAGCCTACTTTAGCAAGTCGGCGATGAAGCGCGCCAAGTTGCGCGGCCTCAAGCGCAACGCCGCCGTGGTCATCGGCAACACCGGCGGGCCGGCCGACGTCGAGCTGCTCGCCCGCCGGCTGCTCGGCGACGAGGACGAGCCCCTGGTGCGCGGGCATATCGCCTGGGCGCTGGGCCGAATCGGCGGCGCCGAGGCGCGCGCCGCGCTCGAACAGGCCGAGGTGGCGGAGACGGAGGCGTATGTGTTGGAGGAGATCCGCGTGGCTTTGTCATCCCCGGAATGAATTCCGGGGCTATTTTTGGAACAGCGTAAGGATTGACGCGAAGCTCGACAGAAGCGTGGTTGCAGTCCGGGGAAAGGAAAAGAGGAGCAAACGAGCAACGCGGCAATTTATCCGCCTTTTCCACCAATAGCCCCGGAATTGATTCCGGGGACGGCAGCGAAGCGCGAACGAAGCGTGGCTGCAGTCCGGGGAAAGGAAAAGAGGAGCAAACGAGCAACGCGGCAATTTATCCGCCTTTTCCACCAATAGCCCCGGAATTGATTCCGGGGTCGCGTGGTCGGATTTTCCACAAGTCCTCCTCCTCGGTGACGGGAATGTCGGGGTGTCGATAGCGTAATAATCTATATTCAACACGCGTTAATTATGGTATGCAACGAGTATCTGCAGTACACGCTGCTACCAGGGCTGTGAGGGAAGAGTTTAGCGTCATGCCTGAGTCGTATTTCCGTATCGAGCGTCCGGCCGAGCAACTGTTGCCGGTGGTCGTCGACGTGCCGCACGCCGGCGAGTGGATCCCCGATGATGTCCGAGAGGAGATGGTCGTGGGGCGTCGTGTGCTCAAGCGGGACCTCGACCTGTACGTCGACCAGATCTGGCGAGATGCACCCGGGCTGGGGGCGACCCTGATGGTCTCGGAGGTGTCGCGCTACGTGGTCGACCTGAACCGGGCGGCCGACGACATCTCCCCGGAGACGGTGCGCGGCGGCGAGCGCGTGCACCGGCCTGGTTATTATCAAGACCGCGGCGTGGTGTGGCGCAACACCACCAGCGGTGTGCCCGTGATGGCCGCGCCCATGTCCAAGGCGGCCTTCCAAAAGCGGCTGTCCACCTTCTATCACCCCTACCACAAAGCGTTGGCCCAAGAGATCGAGCGGGTGCGCAAGCAGTTTGGCTACTGCATCCTGGTCGACGGCCACTCCATGCCGTCGATGGGCCGGCGCGGCCACACCGATCCCGGCCGGCGCCGCGCCGACATCGTGCCCGGCAACGCCAACGGCCAATCGTGCGACGTCACCGTCACCTGGACCGTCGAGGAGCATTTCCGCGACCTGTCGTTTTCGGTCAAGACCAACCAGCCCTACAAGGGCGGGTTCATCACGCGCCATTACGGGCGGCCGGGCGACGACGTGCACGCCATCCAGATCGAGATCAACCGCGACCTGTACATGAACGAGCGCACGTTTGCCATCGAGGCCGATGGGCTCGAGCGGTTGCGCGTGGCCTGCAAGGCGTTGCTGCCGAAGTTGGCCGACATGGACGTGAAGTGATCGAGTGATTGAGTGATTGAGGGTCGCTTCGCTGAACCCGTGAGGCGGCGTCGTGCATCTCAGAGATGACCGTGGCGTATCGACTCATCTCCTGGCCCCAGATCGGGGGATTTGATGCCTGAGACCATCCTGTTGACCGGCGCGACCGGTTTTATCGGCCATCATCTGCAGCCCAGGCTGCTCGCCGAGGGGCACCACGTGCGCGCGGTGAGCCGCCAGCCGCGCGCGGCTGACTTTCCTCCCCACGAGCGGCTCGACTTCGTCAAAGCCGACCTGCTCGACCCGGCCGGCCTTCAAGACGCGTTTGTCGGGGTCGACGCCGCGTTCTATCTGGTGCACTCGATGGAGGGAGGCGTCGGCCAGGACCGCGACTTCGTCGAGCGCGACAAGCGCGCCGCGCGCAACTTCGCGCGTTGCGCCGAGGCCGCCGGGGTGCGCCAGACCATCTACCTGAGCGGACTCAAGCCCCCCGGCGAGGGCTCCGCGCACCTGAAGAGCCGCCGGGAGGTCGAGCGCATTTTGGCCGAGAGCGACGTGGCCCTGACGGTGCTGCGCGCCGGGTTCATCATCGGCGACGGCAGCGCCGGCTGCGTGATGCTCGACGCGCTGACCAAGACCATGGACACCCTCCTGGTGGTCCCCGAATTCCACAACGCCACCCAGCCGGCCTTCGTCGATGACGTGGTCGAGGCGTTGGTCTGCTGTCTGTCGCATCGCGACGACACCGCCGAAGAGACCTTCGAGGTGGGCTCGACGGAGCGGGTCAGCTACCGCGACCTCATCGCCATGTACGCCGACTACTCCGGGCGCGACCTCGAGCTTTTGGAGGTGCCCTGGGCGCCGCGCTCGATCGGCGCGGCCTGGATCGCGGCCATCAGCGAGCTTCCCTACAGCCTCATCCGCGCTTCTGAGCGAGGGCCTGACGACCGACCTCTTCGTGCAAAACGAGCGTCTGTACGACATCTGTTCGCTGCCGCGCACCTCGCCAAGGGAGGCGATTCGGCGGGCGGTGGCCGCCCGCGAGGGGCGCGATGTGGGCGAGGCCGCGCGTGGCAACGCCGAGCGCCCGCCGCTTGGCTGAACCACATCCGCTTCGTGCGTACGGTCTCGAGGCTGTCGCAAGAGGCCTGACGCGCCATCGGTGAGAGGGCTTCTAGCCCTCGAAAACCAAAAGATCTATGCGAAGTCCTTCAATGCTCGTGATGTCCATGCTCGCCGTGGGTGTGCTCGTCGTGGGAGTGGCCGTGGTCGTGCATGTGGTGGTGGCCGGCGGGTAAGAGCTGGCCGAGCATGCCGCGCGGGCCCATGCGGAAATACGACAGCAGGAACAGCGCGGTCAGAAGCGCGGCGGCGGTGTACTCGACGGCGGTGTGGCCGGGGGCAAAGCCCGCCGTCGGTAACGGCACCAGGATTGTGGGCATGACGGCGTCGAAGCCGATGCCCAGCGCGATGGTAAGGCCCAGCCCGGTGCCCAGCACCAGCCAGCGGGTGTGCTTGCCGTGGAGTTGTCCGACGAGCTTCAGTGATGCGAGGCTCAACGAGGGGCTCAACACCAGCATGGCGAGCACGGCGCCGTTGGTGACCCCACTGGCCGCCAGCGCGGCGGCCACGGCGGTCATCGCCGAGGCGTTCAGGTAAAACGGGGTGGCGCCCACCGCCAGAACGATGACCTGCATCGACGGGGCGAGCCCGGTCAGCCAGCCGCCCTGGAGGGCGGGCCACAGAATGGCCACCATGGCGAAGCCGACCACGATCCAGGGGGCGGCGTGGTCGATCTGCTCGACCCAGCCCTGCTTGAGCGATTCGGCCGCGCGCCGCGCCAGCGTGGGGTCGTCGGAGAGACCCAACTCGAGGTGGTGGTGCTCCTCGGCGTCGTCATGGTCGGCCACGTAGGACGCCACCACCGCGACCACCAAGGCGACCAGCGCGGCCATGAGCAGGCGCGCGAGCGTCAGCTTGACTCCCAACACCTCGACCGACAGCGCCATCGAGTTCATGGTCATACCGGGCGCGGCCAGCAAGAACGCCAGCGTGGCGGCGATGGGCACGCCGCGCTTGCTCAGCGCGCGGTAGACCGTCTCCACGCCGCATGAGCAGATGGGGATGGGCGTTCCCAAAAACACCCCGCGCAGGGCGCTGGTCAGGCGCGTCTGGCCGCGAAGCTTTTCCAGCACGGCCTTGCCAAAGCCCGCCTCCATCAATCCGCCCAGCGTAAAGCCGATGAGCAGCGCCGGCGCGGTATGGACGAAGAGGCTCGAAAACCGCGCCCAGGCGGGCTCGAAGCGGTGCATATGGCCGAAGTAAAACAGCCCCAGCGCGGCGATGGTGCCGCCGATGGCCGAGTAGGTGGCGTGCCAGGCGTCGTGGCAGTGGCGGGGGATGAGTTCGCTGGCGGTGTCGTGGGCGACGACATGGATCAGGCTGCCGGCGACGAAGGCGATCAGGTGGCCCATGAGCACCGGGGTAAACTGGATGGTGCCGCCGAGCACATAGCCCGCGCCCGTGGCCAGCGCCAGCGCGCCCAGCGAGCTAGCCGCCACCCGCGTTCCCATGCGTGGGCGAAGCGACCACCACACCAGCAGCGACATGGGCACGCGGTGGATGAGCACGGCGGCGACCATGCCGCCCAGCCGGATATGCTCGGCGGTCTCGTGGGTGCCCTGGAACAGCGCCGCCCCGTCGATCATGGCGTGGACGGCGAGCCCGCCGACGGCGACCAGGATAAAGGCGTTGTGTACCTGGCGCTGGCCGCCGTGGGCGAGGCGCCGGCCGAAGATAAACGGGCCGAGCAGTCCCGCCACCGCCGTCAGAAGGGCAGTGTAGCCGGCGTGGTCGATGGCCACCGGCAGCAGGTGGAACAGGCTGAGCCCGGCGATGGCCACCAGCACGAAGCCGTCCATGCCGCACAGCAGCCTGGGGTGGCGCTTGGCCACCGGAAAAAGCAGCGGTCCCGCTGCCAGCGCCACAATGCTCAGGAGTAATTCCACGACGGCTCGTCTGTGCTCAAACCACGTGCCACACGGCGCGCGGACGATAGTCTACGCGCAGGGGCCTTGCAACCAAGCGCGCCGAGGTCACCCCGCCCGCGCCCCTCGGTTCAGTATGATTCGAGGTGCCTATTGAGGGTTGCAAAACGCGTGGATTTATAGTTGCTTAAAGGAGTGCTTGGAAACTGAGTGCGGGGCACGACTTATGGGAGCCGACGACGGCGGTTCGCAGCAGCAGTTCAAACGCGAGCTCTCCCAGCTCATCCGCAAGTATTCGGCGGGTCTTCAGACCAGCGATTTTGCCGATGTGCTCGGTGAGTTCCACCATGATCTCGCCCAGGGCTCGTTGCATCCGACGGTGCGGGTGCGCGGGCAGGCGGAGCCGTACACCCTGGTGGTGACCTATTCGACGGCCATGGCACTGGAGCGCGATCTCGACGGCTACCTGAACGTCGGCGGGGTCTGTCTGCCGGTGGAGCGCGACTTGCCGCCGCTGGCCGACGTGCTCGTCAAGGTATGCGCCACGCTCGTCGAGGCGTCGGTGACGCTGGGCGGGCGGGTGATTCAGACGACCCCGGAGGGCGTGGCCTTCCAGTTGACCCCGCCCGAAGGACCCATCGCGGAGAGTCTGGCGGCCATGCCCGACCAGATGCGCGCCGCGGCGGCCGCCCAGCGCAGGGTGCTCGTTCGTGCCGCGCAGGCCAGCGCGGGGCAGGCCAGCGCGGCACCGACGGCCGCCGGCGAGGTCGTGGGCGGCGCGGCCGGCCGACCCGCCGCGGCGAGGCGCACGAAGGCGAGCGCCGGCGCGCCCATCGAGCTCACCGGGCGGCCGAAGCGAAGTTGGATGCTCTCGCAGACGGCGTTTGCCAGCATCCTGTGCGAGCTGCTCGACCACCAAGGGATGGGCGTGCTCGACGTCGAATTCGGCGCGCGTCGCGCCCAGATCGTGCTCGAGGACGCCCAGGTGGTCGACGTCGAGATCTACCCGCGGGTCGAGCACGAGGCGCTGGCCAGCCTGCTGGTCGCCGCCGGCAAGCTCGACGCCGCCGACATCGACCGCGCCCGTGCGCACGCCCAGCGCCACGGGATCGCCATCGCCGAGGCGCTCGTCGAGCTCGGCATCCTGACGTACTCCCAGATGGGCGTGGCGCTCAAGACCCGCGCACGCTTTCTGCTGGGCGTGCTGTGGAAGTGCCAGACCGGGCGCGCCTCGTTGTACCGGGTGGAGTCGCTCGACCGGCGTTTTCGCACGCCGCGAAGCCCGCTGGTCTACCACGTCTTTCGCCGCCTGCGCGACCAACTGGCCAACGCCGACAACGCGTGGTTCGCCGAGCGGCGCACCTTCTTCCAGGCCCACCTGTTGTCGCGCGCCAAGCCGCCACGCTGTGCGCTCGCCGACCTCGAGTTGCGCCAGAAGGAGCGGCGCTTGCTGGAGGTGGTGCTCGACACCAGGCGGCCCCTGAGCGAGGTGCTGCGCATCGCCCAGCTCGGCGAGCAGGAGACGTTGATGCTGCTGGAGTGCTGGCGCCAATTGGAGTTGGTCGCCCTCGAAGAGGTCAACCCCTGGACCCGCCAACGCACCAAATTCGTCGAGCAACTCGCCCGCATGCGCGCCCGGCTGGGGGCCCAGGACTCCTTCGAGGTGCTCGGGGTGCATTGGACCGCCTACGACGAGGAGATCGAGGAGGCCTATGTGGAGCGCACCCACAGCTTGAGCGACGAGGAGCTGCCCGACGGCCTGAGTGACGCGGACCGGGCCATGGTCGCCGAGCTGCGCGAGGCGCTCGAGGAGGCCCACGCGTTGCTGTCCGACCGGAGCCGCCGCGCGAGTTACCGCGACGAGTTGGTCGGCACCTTCGAGAAGAAGGCCGCCCTGGAGATGTTCGTCAAGCAGGCCGACACCGCCAAGCTTCGCCGGGACCTGCCCGCGGCCATCGACGCGTATAAGCGCGTGCTCGAGATCAAACCCGGTCACCCGCAGGCCCGCCGCGATCTGGAGGTGTTGGAGAAGCTTCGGGCCGCCGAGCAGTCCTCGATGAGCTGAGTGGCCGGTGACAGATCGCACCGGTTGCCCTACAATTTCAACGTTGCTCGACGTCTAATACCAACGAGAGATCCCATGAAATCTTCGGCCTTTTGGCTGGCCGTGGCCGCCGCGCTGGCGCTGGCTGGCTGCGCCCAGGAGCAGGCGCCCAGCCCGTCAACGACGCGCACGCGCCCACTCGAGTCGTCCGCCCCCGCCCAATTCGACCTGCAGCGCGAACGCGCCCTCAAGGAGCAGGCCCAGCCGGCGCGCCGCCGCGTCCATCCCATCGACTGGAGCGAGGCCGCCAAATACCCGCAGATCGACGTGGCGACGTTGGCGCTCGACGCCGAGGCGCGCGCACGCCTCGAGCACGCCCCGCTGCCCGCGCTGGTGCCCCAAAAGCCCGCGCTCTTTCGAAAGGCGACGATCACCAGCGGGCCGCATTGGTACGCCGCCTCACTACACGCCGACGGCTACTCGGTATATGTCAGCGGGACCAACCTCGAGACGGTCATCCCCGAGCTCGAGCTGCCCAAACGCCACCCCGAGTTGAAGAACGATTTTCGCATCACCCGCACCGACGGTATCGTCACGCTGACGTTCAACGCTTTCGGGGCGGCCTATGATATCGACGTGGAGTGCGCCCGGCCGACGACCGATGCGCGCTGCACCCAAGACGACTTTGCCGTCGCGCTGGCCAACTCGCTGGCCGTGGCCAACCGGGGAGGTCAGCGATGAGCCCCAAGCGCACGATCACGATACTCGCCGCCGCGGCGCTGACGATGGTGGCCGCGCCGGCGTTCGCCGCCTTTACCTACAATCCCCCGGGCGAGTTGACGCCGGGGAGCGGGCAGGGCCGGCCCGATACACGCATCTACGTGCCCAATATGCGCTTTCCCCTGGAGAAGGGCCCGGCCTACGCCAACTCGCAGGTGTGGGGCCACGGGGGAAATAACGGGCCCGGCGGCGGGCAGTGCGACTCCGAGAATTACTCGTATCCGTGGTGGGACAATTTCTGCGAGACGCGCTCGTGGGACGTACCCATGTGCCCCGGGGGCACCGGCCACCAGGGCCAGGATATCCGCCCGTCGACCTGCGAGAAGAATAAGCATTGGGCCGTGGCCGCCGAGGCGGGCACGATCACCCACATCGGCACCTACACGGTATATCTGCAGGCGGACAACGGGGTGACCCGGCACCGCTACCTGCATATGGAGGTGTCCAGCATCGTGGTCAGCGAGGGCGACCACGTCGCCAAGGGCGACCGGCTGGGGCGCGTGTCCAACAATATGGGCAATACGCCCACCACCATTCACCTGCACTACGACCTGCACCAGAACGTCGCCGGGGTGGGCGACAGCTACGTGCCGCCGTATATGTCGCTCATCGACTCCTACCAGCGCCTGATGGGCATCCCGCAGGCGTCGTGTTCGGCGCTGGGCGCCGGGGGCGGCACCATCGACGACACCGACCCCTGCTTCGAGCTGCACGGCCCGCCTGCGTCCTGGCGCTACGTCACCGACACCGGCCACGACGGCGACCTGCACTGGACGTACGCCTGGGACAACGCCGACCCGGGCAATTGGGCGCAGTGGCATATCCAGCTCGACCAGGCGGGCACTTACAAGGTCGAGGTGTTCACGGTCAGCGACTACGCGCAGGCCCACAAGGCGCGCTACGGCGTGCGCCACGACGGCCAGGAAGATGAGGTCCGCCTCGATTTTGGCGCCGGCGACGGCTGGCGAAGCCTCGGCGAGTTCGACTTCGCTGCCGGCGCCGACCAATTCGTGGCCGTCTACGACAACACCGGCGAGGCGCTGAGCGACCACCTGAAGATCATCGCTGACGCGGTGCGCCTGACGCGCGTCGACAGCGCGACGCCCGACGCCGGCAGCGTGGGCGCCGATGCCGGCGCGTCCGGTCACACGGGAGATGCGGGGGATGCGGGTGGAACACCCGACGCGGGCGCCGGTGGTGATACCGGCGCGGACGCTGGCAGCGCGCACGGCGATCCGCGCACACCGACGACGCGCACGCATTCGGCGACGACGTCGTCGTCGTGTTCGGCGGCCGGCGGGCAGCAGGCGCCCGGCGGATTGTTGTGGGTGGTGTTGCTGGGTGTGGGCGGGGGGCTTCTTTGGCGGCGTGACGAGCGCTGACCCTTCCGAGGGTGCGCTCACGGTCGGGCCCGGGGGCCCGAGCCGTTACGCTTACCCCCGGTTACGGTCTGGTTGGTAGCTCGGTCGAGCGTCTAGCCAAACCGTGACCGAGGGTGCCGTGTGATTCCGAGACAAGTGGTCGTCTCGGAAAAACCCGTTACTTCAACAGGTCCTTCACGATCTCACGCTCTTCCAACAGCTGCTTCTTGGTGGTCTCGATCTTCTCTTTGGCGAAATCGTTGAGCTCGAGGCCCTGGACGATCTCGTAGTTGCCGTGGCCGTCGCAGCGCACGGGGAACGAGAAGATCAGGCCTTCCTCGATGCCGTAGGAGCCGTCCGACGCCACGGCCATGGACACCCAGTCGCCCTCGGGGGTCTCGGTGAACCAGCTACGCACGTGCTCGAGAGCGGCGTTGGCGGCGCTGGCGGCCGAGGAGGCGCCGCGGGCGTTGATGATCGCCTTGCCACGGCCCTGGATGGTGCTGATGAACTCGTCTTTGAGCCACGCGTCGTCGCCGATGACCTCGGGCACGGGCTTGCCGTTGATCTTGGCGTCGAAGAAGTTGGGGAACATCGTGTTGGAGTGGTTGCCAAAGATGCCCATATTGGTGATGTCTTTGACGCTCACGCCGGCCTTCTTGGCCAACTGACCCTTGGAGCGGTTCTGGTCCAGGCGGGTCATCGCCGTGAAGCGCTCGTTGGGCACGTCCGGGGCGTTGCTCATGGCGATCAGGCAGTTGGTGTTGCAGGGGTTGCCCACGACCATCACGCGCACGTCATCGGCGGCGTGGTCGTTGATGGCCTGGCCCTGACCGACGAAGATCGGGCCGTTGGCCTCGACCAGGTCGGCGCGCACCATGCCCGGCCCGCGCGGCTTGCCGCCCACCAGCATGCAGATATTGGCGTCCTTGAACCCGTCGTTGGGGTTGTCGGCGGTGATGATCTGCTCGACGAGCGGGAAGGCGCAATCCTCGAGCTCCATGACCACACCCTTGAGGGCGTCCATCGCCGGCGGGATCTCGACGAGCTGCAAGATGACGGGCTGATCCGGCCCGAGCATCTCGCCGGCGGCGATGCGGAACAGGAGGGAGTAGCCGATCGAACCGGCGGCGCCGGTGACTGCAACGCGAACTGGCTTAGTCATGGTGTGTCCTTGAGGTGAGTGGGGTTGTTACGTGTCGATGCGACGCGTGGACACATATCAAACAGGAGTCCAGGGGTCTAGGGGTCCAGGAGTCCAGGGGCGTGGTTCTGTAATCGGGGGCTTCGAGGGGTGGAGGCACGTGGCTCTGGAGGCAGGGAGACCCCAGCGGCCTCGCGCCGCTGGTGAATCAGATCGTCAGCTAAGGTTGCCCTGCAAGACCCCAGCGGCCTCGCGCCGCTGGTGAATCAGATCGTCAGCTAGCAAATCCGGGAATGCACCCACAGACCCCAGCGGCCTCGCGCCGCTGGTGAATCAGATCGTCAGCTACGAGAGCAGCCACCCAAACACAACTCGCCAACCAAAATCCGTCCCAGACGGCGCTCGACGGCCGATCGGCCAAGAAAGGACGCAACGATTCGGCCTTTTTGCCGAAAACCATAGAGAGGGGCATCGAACAGGATGCGGCGTCTCACCCAGCGTCGCGCCGTCGAACAAGGTGCCCCCACGGAAGCGCAACCGTCGCAGCGAAACAACGCCATCGGCCCGGTCCGATGCCCGCACACCCCGCCGCACATCGGCGAGAAAGACGGGCGACCCAGGGCACGGCCGAGGTGTGTCTTGGTTGGTTTCATGGGGGAGGGCTCGAGGAGCCCAGGTGGTGGGGCAGTTGGGGGCAGTGCGCGCGCCGTGGCAACGCGCGCGCGGGTTTTTCCCAGACCGCGGGTGCCTCCCCGCTAGCCGACGATCTTTGCGTCCTGTGGGGCGAGCCCACAGGGGCGCTGGAGGCGGCGAGCCGCCCCGCTAGCCGACGATCTTTGCGTCCTGTGGGGCGAGCCCACAGGGGCGCTGGAGGCGGCGAGCCGCCCCGCCTAGCCGACGATCTTTGCGTCCTGTGGGGCGAGCCCACAGGGGCGCTGGAGGGCCAGGGGTCCGCCACTACCGCACAAAAAACGCGCCGAAGCTGCGCCCCTTGATTTGGCCGTGCTTGATGCCGTGGAGCGCCCGTTTGGCCAGGGGGCGCTCGACGGCGACGAAGGCGATGCGGTCGCGAATGGTGATGTCGCCGATGGCGTGGCCGGGCAGGCCGACGTCTTTGGTGAGCGCGCCGACGATGTCGCCGGGGCGAAGCTTGTCCTTGCGGCCGCCCTTGATGGCGATGGTCGTGTAGTTGGCGGGCTCGGGGGCGGCGAAGTCGGCCGCAAGCGTGTCGGCCGCGATGGGCTCGACCTTGGCCAGGTCGGGGTCGTATTCGGCCAGGTGGCTGCGCTTTTTGGAGTCGATGATGCTAAACGCCCGCCCTTCGCCGCCGGCGCGGGCGGTGCGCCCGATGCGGTGGACGTAGACGTCGGTCTCCCAGGGAAGCTCGTAGTTGATGACCGCGTCGAGCGCGTCGATGTCGATGCCGCGCGCGGCCACGTTGGTGGCGATGAGCAGGCGCAGGCTGCCGTTGCTGAACATCTGGAGGACGTCGTCGCGCTCGCGCTGCTCGAGGCCGCCGTGGATCGTCTGGGCCGAATGGCCCGCCTCGCGAAGCGCCACGACGACCTCCTCGCAGGTCGCGCGCGTGTTGCAGAAGATGATCGCCGAGGCCGGGCGGTGGTGGCCGAGTAGCCGGTGCAGCGCGTCCAGGCGCGTCAGCTCGCCGGTCTCGTAGAGCACCTGGGTGATGTCGGGGGCCTCCTCATCGTCGACCACCGAAATGAACGCCGCGTCTTTCTGGAGGCGCCCGCTCACCTGGCGCACCTCGTCAGGCAGCGTCGCCGACATCATCACCGTTTGGCGGCTGGCAGGTGTCGCCTCGACGATCTTGGCGACGTCGTCGACAAAGCCCATGTCGAGCATGCGGTCGGCCTCGTCGATGACGAGCATGTGAACCGTCGACAGATTCAGCGTGTTGCGCTCGATATGGTCGAGCACGCGCCCGGGCGTGCCCACGACGACGTCGACGCCGTTTTCCAGCGCGCTCAACTGGTGCTTGATGGGCCGGCCGCCGCAGATGGTGACCACGTTGGTGTTCGGAAGCGCCCAGGCCAGCCGGCGGATCTCCTCGGCGACCTGATCGGCGAGCTCACGGGTGGGGCACAACACCAGCGCGCCGGGAAGTTGGCTGGCCGGCGTGATGCGCGCCAGCAGCGGCAGGCCGAAGGCGGCCGTCTTGCCCGTGCCCGTGCTCGCATGTCCCAGGACGTCGCGCCCGTCGAACAGCGCCGGCAGCGCCGCCGCCTGAATGGGCGTCATCTCGGCGTAGCCGAGGTGGTCGAGGTTAGCGAGCCAGTCTTGCGAGAGGCCGAGGGATTTGAAGGAGTTGTCGGTCACGGTACTGCCGGGTTGCGTGGGGATGAGTCGAACTCGCGCCACCCTCTAACACACAAGTGGGCAGAAGTAGTGTGTGATCTTGAATCAACGATTTGGGCATGTCACGGCCACGGAAGGTAGGCACGCGGCCACAGGCCTCGTGCCAACCCTCCGCTACAGAGGCCAAGCAAACGGCGCTGGGCGCGCTTCGCCTCCGGCTACGCTCGAACATCGAGTTGTGCCAAGGCGCCGCTGTTCGGCGCCGCGCGCCCGCCGTCAAGGGCGCCTCTGTAGGTGGTGGTTGGCGCGCGGCGTAGCCAAGCGCCTACCTCCACAGAGCGCCACGATTCATGCATGGCCGCCACGTCGACGAATCACCCCACGAATGCCGAAATGATGCAATCGTGCTATGCGTTACATCGCCCGACGGTTCCCCACCGAAAAGACCTATGAAGAAGTTCGATTACGAAGCCAAAATCGAGGTCGTGCCGCACGAGCCGGGCTGTTATTTGATGCGCGATCGCCGCGGCAAGATCGTGTATATCGGCAAGGCCAAAGACCTCAAAAACAGGGTGCGCAGCTACTTTCGAGCCTCCGGCGACACGCGCGCGTTCGTCGCCCGGCTGCCGTACGTACTCGGCGACATCGAGTATATCGTCACGGCCAACGAGAAAGAGGCGATCATCCTCGAGAACACGCTCATCAAGGAGCATAAGCCGCGCTACAACGTCCAGCTCAAGGACGACAAGAACTTCCTGTCGCTGCGCATCAATATGGACCACCCCTGGCCGCGCGTGGAGGTGGTGCGAAAGCAGAAGAAAGACGGCGCCAAATACTTCGGGCCGTACCACTCGGCCAGCGCCATTCGGCGCACGCTCAGGGTGCTCAACAAGCATTTTCGGCTGCGCACCTGCCCGGACAGCGTGCTCAACAACCGCAGCCGGCCATGTCTGCAATACCAGATCAAGCGCTGCCCGGGCCCGTGCGTCTTCGACCTGGACCGCGACGAGTATATGGGCCATGTGCGCGACGCGGTGATGTTTTTGGAGGGGCGCGGCGACGAGCTGGTGGACAACCTGCACACCTCCATGATGCAGGCGAGCGAGGAGCTCGAGTTCGAGCTGGCGGCGCACTATCGCGACCAGATCCAGGCGATCAGCAAGGTGCTCGAGCAGCAGGTGGCCGTGACCACCAAGCACGTCGACCGCGACGCCTTCGGGTTCTACCGCGAGGGCGACCGGCTGACCCTGCAGGTCTTGTTCATCCGCGACGGCAAATTGGAGGGCGCGCGCTCGTTTAGCTACAAGGACCAGGAGTTTCCCGACGCCGAGGTGCTGTCGAGCTTTTTGAACCTGTATTATAGCTCGGGCAGCGACCTGCCCCAGGAGATTCTGCTGCCCATGGAGCTCGACCCCAGCGAGGTGGCAAGCTTCGAGGAGCTCTTTGGCGAGATGGCCGGGCGTCGGGTGTACGTGCAGGTGCCCCAGCGCGGCCAGAAGAAGGCGCTGGTGGACACGGCGATGACCAACGCCAAGCACTCCTTCGAGGACGAGCACGACAAGGAGGACCGCGCCCAGGACCTGCTCGACAAGTTGGCCGGCCGGCTCAACCTGCGCAATTATCCCGAGCGCATCGAGTGCTACGACATCTCCAATATGCAGGGCAAACAGATCGTCGGCTCGCAGGTGACCTTCATCGGCGGCCGGCCCGACAAGAGCGAGTACCGCCAGTACAAGATGCGCTCGGTGGACTCCCAGGACGACTTCGCCAGCATGCGCGAGATGCTCATGCGCCGCTTCCAGAAGGTCGTCGAAGAGGGCGCCGACGCCCCCGATCTGGTGGTCATCGACGGCGGCAAGGGCCAGTTGCGCCAGGCGGAGACGGTCTTCGAGGACCTGGGCATCCACGACATCGACCTCATTGCCCTGGCCAAGGCCAGAAACGACAAGGTGGGCTTTCAGGACCCGGAGGTCACCTCCAGCCCCGAGCGGGTGTTCGTGCCCGGGCGCAAAAACCCCATCATCCTCAAGCAGAACAGCGCCGAGATGTACCTGCTCGAGCGGGTGCGTGACGAGGCGCACCGCTTCGCGATCACCTTTCACAAAAAGCTTCGCCGCAAGCAGACCCTGCGCTCGAGCCTGGAGGACGTGCCCGGCGTGGGTCCCAAGACGCGCAAGGCGCTGCTCAAACACTTTGGCAGCCTCAAAAAGATCAAGGACGCCACCGTCGCCCAGCTCGCCGGCGTCGACGGGGTGGGCGACAAGACCGCCGAGGACATCCGTACGTACTTCAATGGAGTGATCGAGTGATTGAGTGATCGAGTGATCGAGTCAACGGCAGCGGAGGAGCGGAGGAGCGCGGGAGTCCATGGAAGTGCTCGAGGGGCAATGGGCGCGAATAGATCCCATGTGTAGTTAGTTGTAAGCACCGCCGGATGGTGCTACCCATCGCATATTCGTGACTCTCGTACCTATCGCAAGGACACCCCTTCGGAGTTCAACTTCATGATCACCCGGTTCAAACTCATCGTTATCGCCCTGTCCCTGTCGGTCGCTGGCGTGGCGGCTTGCTCGTCGTCGTCGCCGAAGATCCCCGATCACAGCCAGGGAAACAAGATCGCCTATAAGTCGACCCAGCAGGACGCCAAGTCCGGCTCGGACAGCGCCGCCAAGGGCGACCAGGACGCCGATGCCCAGGCGAGCCAGTCGACTAAGAAGGCCAAGATCCCCCACGCCGAGGGGCCCATCGCCGACATCGACGGCAAGCCCATTCCCGCCGAGCGCTTTAACACCGAGATGAAGAAGATCGCCGAGTCCGGCCAGTTCCCGGTGCAGTTGTTGGGGCAGGTCAAAGGCCAGATCATCAAAAAGATCGTCGATAAGGAGCTCATCGACCGGGCCGTCAAAGAGGCCCACATCAAGGTCAGCGACGAGAAATTGGCCGCGCGCATCAAAGAGAATCCGCGCCCAATTCGACGTGGCCAACAAGAAGCTCGACGGCAAGATGGGCTCGCTGGACGACCTGGTCGCCAAGATGGGCATCAGCAAAGACGAGTTCCGTCAGTCGGTGCGTGAGTCGCTGGCCATCGAGAAGTTGCTGAACCAGCGCGGCATGAAGTACCCGACCGACCAGGAGGTCAAGGACTTCTACGACCAGCACACCGACAAGTTCAAACGCCCCGCGCAGATCCACGCGCGCCACATCCTGGTGCGCGTTAAGCCCGACGCCGATGAGAAGGCGTGGGCCGAGGCCAAGAAGAAGGCCGAGGCCATCCGCAAAAAGGCCGTCGCCAAGGGCGCCGACTTCGCCGAGCTGGCCAAGGAAAACTCCGACGGCCCCTCCAAGAGCCGCGGCGGCGACCTGGGCTGGTTTGCCCGCGGAAGCATGGTCCCCGCCTTCGAAGACGCGGCGTTCAAGCTCAAAAAAGGCGAGGTCTCCCAGCCGGTGCGCACCCAATTCGGCTGGCATATCGTCAAGAAGGTCGACGAGCGTGAGGCTACGACCATCCCCTACGATAAGATCAAGCCCGAGCTCGAGAATAAGCTGCGCAACCAGCGCGTCCAGAAAGCCCTGCAGGGCCTGCTGAGCGAGCTGCACAACAAGAAGAAGATCGAGCTGCACCCCGAGAACGTGAAGTAAAGCCGAACGGCTGATTCATCACCGAGGGCACCGAGGACCCAGACGAACGGCGAACGGCATTTTAACCGCAAAGTCGCCAAGGCGCGAAGAACGGCATGTTTAAGTCTTGCCTTTGCGTCTTGGCGCCTTTGCGGTGAAACACGCTTTTCGCAGTTGCTGTGTCCTCGGTGCCCTCGGTGTCCTCTGTGGTGATTCGGTTGTGGGCTAGTCTTTGCGCACGAGCACGAACCAGGCGCTCATCGGCTTGCCCTTGTAGGCGCGCCCGATGGTGCAGTGCTGGGAGACGCGCCGCAGGCGGTCGACCATGCCGTGGTAGACGAAGCGGCCCAGGCGAGCCTTGTTGTCGACGATCTTCGGCCACGCGTCGGGCCGCTCGGTGGGCAACTCGCGGTAGTCGATCCACACCTCGCCGCTGTCCTCATCCTCGTAGGCCACGAAATAGCCCGGCCCGGTAAACGGGGCCATCGTCTGGTGGTTGTAGCCCCACAGGACCTCGCGATCGGACTGGCGCTGGTCGCTGCTGGGTCGGCAGAAGCGCTTCTGGAACTTGCGAAACGCCGGCAGCGTATTTTGACCCTCGTGGATGACCTCCTCGAGCTCGCCGCGCCCGGCGGGCACGATCTGCTCGATGCTCACCGCGCGCCCCTCGGCGGCCTCGAAGAGGCGGCGCTGGATCTTGGGGGTGAACTCGCGAATGGCCTGCACGCGCTGGTCGTGGGTGGCCTCGTCGAAGGCCGCCTCCAGCGCGTCCATGTCGATGTCTTCGGCGGTCACGAGATCGACGATCTGGGAGACAATCCTACTCATGGCACGTTCCTTCGGGGGGCAGCAAGGGGAGCGACCAGTCGGTCGGTTTGTACGGCAACGCGCCGAATCATAGGGGCGTAGGGGCACTATGTCTAGTGACTTCAGTCCCACACGAACAGCCATTTGACGGCCTTATAGCCCCCGTAAAACACCCATCCCAGCGGGCCCGGGGTGACCTCCTCGTCGACGTTGAGGCTGATGCGACCGTAGGTCGTCTGGCGGTTCATGGTGCGCATCTGGCCCTCGAGGCGCTCGAGCTCGGTGGTCACGCGGGCGAGCTCTTTTTCGACGGCGAGCACGTCCTGGACCTTGGCGCTCTGGGCGACGAGCTGCTGGAGGCGAAGCCGGGTCTTCTTGAGGTTGTCGATGCGGATCTTCAGGTCGACGTAGTTCGAGGTGACGTCGACGACGTGGACCTGGCGCTTGGTGACCTCACCCAATTTGGCGAGCTGGTCGAGGATGTGGTCGGTGCCCTCGGTGGGCACCATCATGGTCAACGAGTCGGACGTCTCGTTCTGCACGTAGCCGTTGGCCGCCTGGGCGAGCTTGCGGGCGCGGGCGAGGGTGGGGGCGATGTCGTCCTCGTCGTCGACCTCCAGGTTCATCCAGGCGTCGCGCTCGAGCTTGCGCCCGTCGAGGTAGGCCGTCTGGGCGCCGGCGGCGCCGGTGATGGCCACGTTGCCCCCGGAAGCGCTGGTGGCCGCGGCGCGCGCCTGGGGCGGCGGCGCTTGCTTGGCGCTGCAGCCGGCCAGGGCGAGGGTCATGAGCAGAGCGAGGGCGGTCAGTCGGGTTGGGGTCTTCATCGGGTCTCCGTTCGGTTGAACCAGCTTGCAGGTTGGTTGAACGGAGACGTCGGGTCAGGGATCTATTTTTTTGGTTTTTCGTACACGCTCAGCAACGCCACCCCGTCGATGCCGACCACGTGCGCCGGCGCTTTGGTGCCATAGGCCTTCCATAGCCGTGTGAGCTCCCAGCGAAAGGCGCGTTGGTGGTGGAACAAGCCGTATTGGCTGCCGCGCGGGCCGGTGCTTCGCAGATCTTTGCGCACCAAGCCGTCGCGCTTGTAGACCGTCCAGGCGTAGCCGGTGGTGTTGTGGGTCCACACGCGGGCGTGTTTGGGGGCGTGCTCGTTCAGCCAGGGCAGGCCCTGGCGGGCGGCGTAGCCCCAGAACTGGCGCATCATGCCCGCGTCGGCGGCGCCGCGATACGAGCCGATGAGCTCGTTGTAGTAGCTGGTGCCGAAGGGATGATTGTACCAGGTCGCGTAGGCCGCCGGGCCCAGCACGGCCAGTGTCAGGGCAGTGGCCACGGCCCAGCGCGCCGCCGGGCGGCCGGTGCTGTCCTTGAATTCGGCGAGCGCCTCGATGGCCTTGCGGGTGGCCATGGTGACCCCGGCGCCGGCGATGATCGCCAGAAACGGCATCGCCGGCATCCAGTGTTTGGTGCCGCCGAAGATGGGCGTGTCGGGCATGCCGATCAGGGCGATGGGAAACACGAAGTTGATCGCCAGCAACAGCCCGGTGCCCCGGGGATCGAAGCCGGCCTCGGCGCTTCGGGTGGCGGGCAGGCGGCGCTGGCGAAGCGCGTCGACCCACTGGCGGCTCCAGGCGATCAGGCGCCACTCACGCACGGCCTCGCCGATGCCCAGCAGGAACGCCAGTAAGATGGTCGCCGGCACCGTCACCGCGGTCATCACCCACGGAAAGGACATCGGAAACGGCGGCTTGTCGAGCCGCTGGCCGAAGTACCACACGAAGTAGTGGACGTGCTTGAGGTGGAAGTTGATGTACCAGCGGATGCGGTTCCAGGTGTCGAACCAGTGGGTCGGCCACAGCGCGTAAAACAAGATCGGCCCGAACACCGCCATGGCCACGAACGCCCAGGGCACCTGCGGCAGGCGAAGGCGCGTGCCCGCCTCGTCGCGCTCCAGGCCGAAGTCGCGCCAGTGCAGCATAAACCAGTGCAATCCGAGCACCGGCGGCAAGAAAAAGGCGTTGAGCTTCGACGACAGCGCAAGGCCCCATAGGATGCCGGTGGCGAGCGCCCAGCCCTTGCTCTCGTAGCTTCGCCAGTAGGCGTAGATGACCATGACCCACAGGGCGGTCACGGGCACGTCGAAGCAGGTCAGGTGAGCGTGGAAGAAGTAGCGCGGCTGGAAGATCAACGCTCCGGCGGCGACCAAGCCGGCCAATCGCCCGAAGGTCTGCCGGCCGAATAGGTAGGTGCAGCCCACCGCCAGCGCCCCGAACGCCGCGCCCGGCAGGCGCATCGCCTCGGAGTGGCTCAGCCAGTGCAGCTTGTCGGCGAACAGCTTGTAGCTCAGCGCGAATAGCGTCTTGACCAACATCGCGTGCTCTGGATTGTAGCTCCAGTGCTTGTCGATATTGGCCTTGGTGAAGCTCGCCGCCATGTGGCCGGCGTGGATATTCTTCCACAACTCCTCGAACCAGCCGATATACTGGTAGGCGGCGTGGAAGTAGAAGCTCTCGTCGCGGGTAAACCCCATGTCCAGGGTGGCCATCAGCAGCCAGAAGCTGCCCAGGGTCACCAGCGCGACCAGCGCCCAGTCGAGGCGGTCGAGCTTGTGGGGTTTCCAGAATGTGCGCGTCGAATCAGTCAAGATGCAAGCGATCCCGGGTCATGTCTACCAGAGCACGCCCATGCGCACTCGGCCGAGGCTCTGCGAGCCGCCGACATCGCCGGAGGCGTCGGCGAAGGCCTCGCCGGGAAAGAAGATACCGTATTCGCCTTTCAATTCCAGGGTAAGTGTGTCGACGGGCTGGAATCGGTAGCGCACGGCGGCGTCGACCTCCATGCCCAGGTCCTTGGAGGCGGGTTTGCGCCCGTTGATGCCCGTGGGGCTGCCGCCGTTGCGGAAGCTGTTGTACGGGTCGTACACCGGCTGGGCGGCCTGGGCCCACAGGTAGCTGACGCCGGCCAACAGGCCGTCTTCGCGGCCCCACACCAGCCGTGGACTCACATACAGGGCGTTTTCGATGCCCCCGTCGTTGATCAGCCCGTTGACGCCTTTGGGGGCGCGGGCGGTCAGGGAGGGGTCGTGGATGGACTGGACGCTGGCGCGGGTGACCGCCGGCAGATAGTGGTCGAAGAGCACCAGGCCCACCGAGTAGTTGGGGTCGAAGCGGAAGCGGTACAGCGTATTGTCGTCGGCGTTGGCGTCGCCGGTGGCATAGCCGGTGCGAAGCCGCAGGCCGAGGTCGAGGGGCTCGTAGCGCGCGCCCAGCTCGGCCGCCGCGCCCAGCCCGCGCACCCCCACGGGGTCGGCCACCTGGGTGAGCGTGCGGTCGGTATGCCCGGTCAAAAACGCCCCCTCGCCGGCGGCGCGGAAGCTGAAATCCTTCACCTTGAAGTGGTGGTCGGCGTACAGGTCGAATGCCCAGATGCGCAGAAAATCGCCGTTGCGGTCGGTCTGGTTGCGGTAGACCACGTAGGCGCCGCCCTTGGTGGGCTCGGTGCGATACAGCGCCGCCGCCATGCCCTCGTAGGCCTGGTCGCCGGCGAGCAGGTCGGCCTCTTCGTCGCGCCAGACGAGGTCGCCGCCCACGGCCAGGTAGAAGTCGTGGGCGAAGCCGCTTTTGGAAAGCGGGCGCAGCGGGGCGGTGGCGAAGACGGCGCGCAACACGCGGTCCCCGCCGAAGTTCTGGTTGAACAGCCCCTCGTTGGCGGTGCTGCCGCCGTTGGCCAAAATCCCCAGGCCCCACTGGCTGAGCTGCAGGCCGCCGCGAAGCTGGCCCGCCGGGGTGAGCCACTGCCCGTAGAACTCCCGGGGGTCGACCAGCCGCTCGGTGTCCAGCAGGTTTCGGCTGGGCCGCGTGCCCGTCTCCACCCGCGCGGGCACCGCCGGGGCGGCGTCCCCGGCGATCTGGCCGGCCAACAGGTCGAAGGAGGTGTGGAAGCCCAGCTTCTCGCCCTGCAGGTCGATGCGCCCGCGGATATACTGGCGAAGGGCCATGTCCCGGGTGGACGACGCGTCGCCGAAGCCCGGGGTGTCGGCCATATCTCCCCAGATGCGGTACATCAGGTGCAGCGGCGGCTGGGCGGCCGTCGGCTGCGCCTCGGGTTGCCGGGCCTCCGGCGGCTGTTGCGCGTGTGCCAGCGCCGGACCCACCAGGAGCCCGGCGAGCAGAGCAGCGGTAAAAATATGGAGATTCTTCATCGGATCGTCGACCACGTGGGGTATCTTGTTTGCTCTGGTGTACAGGTGTTTGGGGCGTCGTGGCAACACTGTTGCGCCGTCGCCGGTCGTAGCCGTAGTCGTAGTCGTAGTCGTGCCCGGCCGTTCAGCCTCAACAAGGCCCGTTTCCCCAAGAATTGACGAATTTCCTACCTATGTGCTACATTTGAGCACATGAGCGACTCCAATCTCACCAAGTTGGTCGAGCAGCGCCACCTCCAGGCCGAAAACGTCCACCTCAAGGACGTCCTCCAGCAGACGGTGCAGGCGTTCGCCAATTTGTTGGAGGATAAGGATCCGTACACGCGGGGGCACTCCGAGCGGGTCAGCCGCTACGCGCGCATGATCGCCGAGGGGCTGGAGATGACGCCCGCTCAGGTCGACCGCATCGGCGACGCGGCCCTGGTGCACGACATCGGCAAGTTGGGCATCCGCTTCGAGGACCTCAACAAGGCCGAGCCGCTGACCGAGTCGGAATACGAGATGTTCAAAAGCCACACCACCCGGGGCAAGTGGATGCTCGAGCCCATCGAGTATATGCACGACCTCATCCCCGGGGTGTACCACCACCACGAGCGCTGGGACGGCAAGGGATACCCGCTGGGGCTGAGCGGCGAGGATATCCCGTTGATGGCGCGCATCCTGGCGGTGGCCGACACTTACGACGCGATGACCTCCCACCGCGCCTACCGGCGCGCGCTGCCCCACGACGTGGCCGTCCGTGAGATCCAGGCGTTCGCCGGCACCCAATTCGACCCGGCGTTGGTCGAGGTCTTCGTCGCCGAGATCGCCCAGGACCGGCGCGCCCAGAACTCCAAGGCCCAGCGCTGGCGAGCCCTGGCGGCGCACTCGCTGGCCCAAGAACTAGACGAGGCGACGCCGGTGGGCGTCGCCTCGCTCGCCGCCGGCTCATCACGAGGTGAGTGAGCCGGCTCTGCTTCCCCATCTGGGTCAGGCGACTTCCTTGTCCTCCCGACGCTCCTTGAGCTTCTGTTTGCGCACCGAACGGCGCGTGCGGTTGGAGTCGTCGTATAGGAAGGGCTCGCGGTCGCGGATGATGCCGCGCTCGTAGGCCGTGTCGACCAGCGCCTGGCGCATCATCTTGCGCCCGCGGAACAGCCGGCTCATCACCGTGCCCACCGGACACCCCAGGATGTGGGCAATCTCCTTGTAGGAGAAGTCGTTGAGGTCGGCCAAGACCACGACCATGCGAAACTCCTCGGACAGCGACTCGAGCGCCTCTTTGACGTCCTTGCTAAACGCCTTGTGCAGGGTCTCGCGCTCGGGGTTGTCGTAGAAGTTTGTCTTCTCCCGGTTGAAGAAATACTGCTCGATGGGGCGAAGATCATCGGCGTTGAGGATCTCGCGCTCCTTTTTCTTGCGCCGGTATTTGTTGATGAAGGTGTTGGTCAGGATCGTGAACAGCCACGCCCGGCAATTGGTGCCCTGCTCGAAGCGATCCCAGTTGTTGTAGGCCTTGAGGAAGGTCTCCTGGACCAGATCCTCGGCGTCTTTTTCATTTTTGGTATAGCGAAGGGCGGTGGCGTACAGCTCGTCCAGGTGGACCATGGCTGTCTCCTGGAAGACGTGCATCTTCGAGCCTTCGGCATCGTCGCCCAGCTCTCGGTTGAACTGATTGAGCTTGATCATGTTGACTCCTCGTTCGATCTATCTTCGACAGACATCGTCTCGCTGAGCACCGAGTCGACGTCCGAAAAGGTCGCCGTGTTCAGTCTTTAGAAACATTCTAAGTGCACAGGTTTCAAAATAAGTGCAAATTTCCACCCGGCCCGCGGCCAACCGGGTAGCCGGCGGCGGCGATCACCGCGCTGTAGGCGCGGGATCGAGATTCCTCGTCCGGAGTGTGCGCGCTACCGACTCCCGTGGAATGGCACCCGGTGGCCGATGGTTAGAAAAGGTGCGAGGCCCGCGACCCGGTCGAAATCTAGAGTGAAGCTAACCATGATGATCGGCCGGACAAGGCCAACGCCTTCCATCCGCCGGCGGCAGCGGCGCCGACGACGAACCCGCGAGTAAGGGGCAACGCCCCGGTCGACGCGGAATTCCCCAATTCTTAGATGTCTGGTTGCTCCCCAAGGTTTCAGAGCGCCCCACAATTGTTTGACGCGCTTGCCCGTGGGGATCGTTATTGATAGCCTCGCCGCGCTCTCGACGCGAATGCGCCGCTTCATGCCTGCCAGGTGGTGGGGTGGGCGCGCGCGCGAGCCCAGGTGAATGAGTCCAGTCAGGTTCTATTTTTCCGTGCGCATCGGCCCCCGCGGCCCATGCGCGCTATCTCTCTCAGTACGGAGAGCTTCTCATGGCAGACGAGTCGGCCAACGTCATCCCAGTCAATATCGAGGACGAGATTCGTCACTCCTACCTCGATTATGCGATGAGCGTGATCATCGGGCGTGCCCTGCCGGACGTGCGCGACGGGCTCAAACCGGTCCATCGGCGCATTCTGTACTCCCAGCACGAGCTGGGAAACCGGTGGAACGTCGCTTACAAGAAGTCGGCGCGCGTCGTCGGCGATGTCATCGGTAAGTACCACCCCCACGGGGACTCGGCGGTCTACGATGCCCTGGTGCGCATGGCCCAGGATTTCAACATGCGCGTGCCCCTGGTCGACGGCCAGGGCAACTTCGGCAGCGTCGACGGCGACCCGGCCGCGGCCATGCGCTACACCGAGGTGCGCATGGCCCGGGTGACCGAGGAGTTGCTGGCCGACATCGACAAGGACACCGTCGACTGGGTGCCCAACTACGACGGCAACGAGCAGGAGCCGTCGGTGTTGCCCACACGCGTGCCCAACCTGTTGGTCAACGGCTCGTCGGGCATCGCCGTGGGGATGTCGACCAACATCCCCCCG
This sequence comes from uncultured delta proteobacterium, assembly GCA_963697525.1. Lineage (GTDB taxonomy): Bacteria > Myxococcota_A > Bradymonadia > Bradymonadales > Bradymonadaceae > Bradymonas. The sequence goes on along the minus strand of OY969087.1, from coordinate 7,288,065 downwards.
CACAACCTGACCGAGGTGGTCGACGCCACCGTGGCGCTCATCGACAACCCCGATCTGGGCGTGGGCGATCTGATGCAGATCGTGCCGGGGCCGGATTTCCCCACCGCCGGCTACATCTACGGCGCCGAGGGCATCCAGGAGGCCTACTCCACCGGCCGCGGCATCATCCGCATGCGCGCCCGGGTGGACATCGAGACCAACGAGAAGTCCGGCAAGTCCGCCCTGGCGATCACCGAGCTTCCCTACCAGGTCAACAAGGCCCGGCTCATCGAAAAGATCGCCCAGTTGGTGCGCGATAAAAAGATCGACGGCATCACCGACATCCGCGACGAGTCCGACCGCAAAGGCATGCGCGTGGTCATCGAGCTGCGCCGCGACGTCCTGCCCGAGATCGTGCTCAACAACCTGTATAAGACGACCCAGATGCAGTCGTCGTTTGGCATCATCATGCTGGCCATCGTCAACGGCCAGCCCCAGGTGATGAGCCTCAAGGAGGTGCTCAACCACTTCATCGACTTCCGTCGCGACGTGGTCACCCGGCGCACCATCCACGATCTGGGCAAGGCCGAAGACCGCGCCCACATCCTCGAGGGCTTGAAGATCGCCCTGGACAACCTCGACGAGGTCATCGCGCTGATTCGCGCCAGCGCCTCGCCCAACGAGGCGCGCGCGGGCCTCATGGAGCGCTTCGGGCTGAGCGAGCGCCAGGCCGACGCCATCTTGCGCATGCGCCTGCAGAAGCTCACGGGCCTGGAGCGCGACAAGATCTTGGAGGAGTTGGCCCAGGTGCGCGAGACCATCGCCTACCTCCAGAGCCTGCTGGCCGACGAGGTCAAGATGATGGGCGTCATCAAAGACGAGCTCGTCGAGGTGCGCGACAAATACAGCGACGAGCGGCGCACCGAGATCTTGTACGATGTCAGCGAGCTGTCGCTCGAGGATCTCATCGCCGAAGAGGATATGGTGGTCACCCTGAGCCACCAGGGCTACATCAAGCGCACCCCGCTCGACGAATACCGCGCCCAGCGCCGCGGCGGGCGAGGCAAGCGCGGCATGGGCACCAAGGACGAGGATTTCGTCACCGACATGTTCGTGGCCTCGACGCACACCAATATTCTGATCTTTACGTCGGTCGGAAAGCTGTACTTGCTGCGCACCCACGAGTTGCCGCTGGGCTCGCGCACCACCAAGGGCAGCCACGTCGCCAACCTGTTGCCGTTGTCCGACGGGGAGATCGTCCAGACGATTCTGTCGGCCGACGATTTCTTCGATGACAAATTCGTGGTCTTCGCCACCCGCAACGGGATCATTAAGAAGACCGAGCTGGTCGCCTACCAGAACGTGCACTCCGGAGGCATCATCGCCCTGAATATCAAGGAGGGCGACGAACTGGTGTCGGTGCGCCTGAGCGAGGGCGACGACGAGATCTTCATGGCCAGCAAAAACGGCCAGTCCATCCGCTTCCACGAGGCCGACGCTCGCCCCATGGGCCGCACGGCCACCGGCGTCATCGGCATGCGCTTCAAGGGCGACGACGAGCTGGTGGGCATGGAGGTCTTGCCCAGGGAGAGCGAGATCGAGCTGACCATCCTGGCGATCACCGAAAACGGCTACGGCAAGCGCACGGTGCTCGACGAGTACCCCCAGCAGTCGCGCGGTGGCAAAGGAGTGATCACCATGAAGGTCAACGATCGCAACGGCAAGCTGGTGGGCATCCGCCTGGTCAGCGACGACGACCAGTTGATGCTCATCACCGACCACGGCCAGATCTTGCGCACCCGTGTCGGCGAGATCTCGACCTACGGGCGCAACACCCAGGGGGTCAAGGTCATGGTCACCGACAAGGACGAGATGGTGGTGAGCATGGCGCGCCTGGCCGAGACCGACGACGAGGACGACGAGTTGCTCGACGGGGTCGACGCGCCCGATGCCGAGGCCGTCGACGACCTGGAGGCGACCGACGCGGCCGACGAGGCCGACGAGGCCGACGCGGCCGACGCGGCCGATGACGCCGGCGAGGAAGAGTAACGCGCTTGGAATCTCGAGGCTGGGTGGGCGGTTGGTTGGTGCGGAGGCTGCAGCTATCCGCACCGCCTCTCCACCTCGCTGGCCACGGTCAGCGAGGTCGACGGTCAGTAACCAAAACGGCGGCCAACTACCAAGTTGACGCCCTTGCACCCCTATGTTAGTCAATCGCCGCCGCGAGGCCGGTCGCCCCGAAACGGGGCCCGAGATCGGCCCTGGTAAGCCTGCTCGCAGGGAGTTGACGCCGTGACGGACTCGAAGAACGACGAGCCCCAGAAGGCATCCTCGGCTACGGCCGAGTCCCCTGCCGAGCGCTCACCGTGGTATGTCGCAGGGATCTTCGGAGCCCTGGGATTCGAGTTTGTGGGCTTCATCGTCGGCGGCTATGTCGTCGGGGCGTTCATCGACCACAAGCTCGGCACCGGCCCCTGGGGCGCGGTGACCTGTGTGCTGCTGGGCCTGTTGGGCGCGTTGTGGCACATCTACCGCGTGGCAAAAAACTTTATGGAGTGACAGAGCCGCCGATTATGACCTCGCTCGAGACAAATTTTGTCGACGGACTGTTCTGGCGAACGCTCATCGTCGGCGCCGTATTTGCGGCGCTGGGATGGTGGTTGATGTCGGCGCATTTTGCCGGCTCGATTCTGCTGGGCACCATGGTCAGCGCGTTCAACCTTCGCGTGGTCGGCTGGGTGAGCCGCAAGATGCTGCAGGCCGGCGCCGAAGGGCGCACCAGCGGCGCGGTATGGTCCGTGTTGTTGGTGCTCAAACTGTTCCTCCTTTTTGCGCTGACGTTTGTCTTCATCGTCATCGTCGGCGCCAACGTCTACGGCTACGTCATTGGGTACAGCACCTTCCTGCTGGCGATCGTGTGGAAGCTGATTCCGCAGCTTCTCAGCGAGCAGTCAGCCAACGCGGAAGGCGACACCGAGAGTTTGTAGAACCATGGCAGATTACACGCTTGTCGATCTCTTTGCGCCCGGCATCGGGGAGAAAGACTTCTCCAAGACCTTCGGGCACCCCCTGCTCAACCCCAACGGGCATGTGGGCATCGAGCATATTATTTTGACCGGGGTGGTCGTGGCGATCATCGTGGTCCTGGCGCTCATCGCCCGGCGCAAATACGCCGATAAGGAACAGGCGATGATCCCCGAGGGCCACCTGACGGTGCGCAACTTCTTCGAGGTCATCTTCGACGGGGTGCTGGGGATGATGACCGACATGATGGGCGCCGAGAACGCCCGTCGGTACTTCCCGTTGATCGCCGCCCTGGCGGTGTACATCCTCATCGGCAACCTGATGGGGCTAATTCCGGGGCTGGCGCCGCCGACCGACAACCTCAATACCAACCTGGCCGCGTCCATTTCGGTGTTCGTGTTGTATAATATCGCCGGTTTCCGCGAGCACGGCCCCGCCTATTTGAAACACTTTTTGGGGCCCATCTGGGTGATCGCCCCGCTGATGCTGGTCATCGAACTCATCGGCCATGTCTTCCGGCCAATCAGCCTGTCCATTCGTCTCACCGGTAATATGACCGGCGACCACATGGTCGTCGGCAGCTTTGGCAACCTCGCCGGGGGCATCATGCACGCCCTGGGCCTGCCACACGTGCCCTTTTTGCTGCCGGTGCCGTTTTTGGTGCTGGGGCTGCTGGTGGCTGTGATTCAGACGCTGGTGTTTTGCATGCTGTCGACCATTTACATCTCCCTTGCAGTATCGCACGAAGGGCATTAAGAAGCGGGTCGCCAGATTTAGGTAGCAACAATCATCAACGGAGTGAGAGCCGTTCATCACATCATTGAGAGCGCAGCGGCCGACGAGCCAACCAAAAGTAGGCTGCGCCCGATCAGGAGGAATCTCTTATGCTGTCCAAGAAGCTTTCCAAGAAGAACCTTATCGTGTTCGCCGGCACCTTTGCCCTTCTGGCCCTGTGGAGCTCGGCGGCGTTCGCCCAGCAGCCCGGCGCGGCGGCGGCCGGTGCGGCTGACAACATCTTCACGATGTTCGGCATGTTCGCCATCGGCGCGGGCGGCGGCATCGGCCTGGCGGCCTTCGGTGGCGCGCTCGGCCAGGGTCGTGCGGCGGCGGCGGCCCTCGAGGGCATCGGGCGCAACCCCGGCGCCAGCGGTAAGCTGCTCACCCCGCTGATTCTGGGTCTGGCGCTCATCGAGTCGCTGGTCATCTACGCTTTCGTCATCACCATTCTGATCACCACGCAGATCGACGCTGCTGGGCTGCTCCAGCAGGCCATCGGCGGCTGAACGTGATGCCGAGTTGATGAGGCCAAAGCCCGCTTCCCTCTGGAAGGCGGGCTTTTGGCCGTTCTTGGCCGAATGATTGCACCTACCGAGGCCGATTCTCCCAGACCATCACCACGTGGACGTCGTGTTCGTCGTGCCAGAATCCGCGCATGGCATAGCCGCGCTTCAAAAACACGCTCAGCCGGTTGTCGTGCAGCCCGGCGTGGACCTGCTGGACGTAGGCGTCGGCGCTCATCTGCGCGCGCCAACGCGCCCAGCCGGCGGCCGGAACCACGCTGACGGTCGCCGGCCAGCCGAGCTGCTGGACGAGCGCCTGGCGAGCGAGACGCAGCGTGTCGGCGATCTGGCGAGCGTTCAGCGCGTCCAGCCACAGCGCCCCGCACCCGAACAACACGGGCGAGGCGCTCGACGCCGGCTGCTGGCCGACGAGGGGATCGCGCTGGGTCCACGGGTGGGTGACCTCCTCGACGCTCTGCGCCGGCCGAGCGAGCACGGCGCCCACGAGGCGGCTGTCCAGCTCGACGGCGTGTTGGAGGCTGGGAAAGGCCGCGACGAGCGACGCGGCCTGTTCGGGCGGCGCAAGGGGTTCGAGCAGGCGCAATCGTCGGTTGTCGAGCCCGCCGGCCCAGTTCAGGCCGGGCAGGTCGGCCGGAGTTAGCCGACGCAGGCGCAGACACCCGCGTCGGCTCCATGTCAGCGCGCGATTCATAGGGGCTCGTCTCGGTTTGAGCAACGCGACTCGGCGCTCATGGTAGCGCCAGCCCGGCGGCGCTGAAAACCCATAAAAACTAGACATCTCGTCGTCTTCAGCACATCCTGTGACGGGGGGCGATCTCTTGCGCGCCCCTTTTACGTGTGCTTTAATGCCAGCGATTGCTTCCGAAGCCAGTGCGGTGTGCCGGCCCTGCTCGAGCGGCCGGTTGCGCGGAGTGATCCCGCTTTGGCGAGCGCCTTTGATTCAAAGCCCATCACGGAGCAACTCTCGGAATGATTGTTCAGTGTCCCAGTTGCGGATCGCGGTACCGCGTAAACGACGCGAACGTACCTGCCTCCGGCGGCAAGATCACCTGCCCGTCGTGTCAGCACAAGTTCATCGTCTATCCCGAGGAGCAGGCTCCGGTGCAGGGGGGCGGTGCGTCCGATGATCTCGAGGACAAGACCTCCGTGGCGTTCCGGCCGGACTTGCAGCAACTGGTCAGCCAGATGCAGCAGGGCGGCGGGGCCGGTGCCGCCGGCGAGGAAGCCGGCCAGGCCACCGAGGTGATGTCGGGGGACTCCATCCCCGACTTCCTCAACTCCCGCGGGGGCAATCTCGCCGACGACGGCACCGTGGAGATGAAAAACCCGTTCGGTGACGCCGGGCCCGAGGACGTCGCCGCCACGGAAGTGGTGTCGGGAGATATGCTCGGAAACCTGGGGTTGGATGCGGGCAGCACGGGACAAGCGGCTCAACCGTCGGTGCCGGCGTCGCAGCCCGCGCAGCCGGCTCAACCGTCGGTGCCGCCGTCGCAGCCCACGCAGTCCTCGCAATCACAGCCGGCCCAGCCGGCCCAACCGTCAGTGCCGCCGTCGCAGCCGGCCCAGCCCGCCCAGACATCCGCGCCGGCAGCGCAGCCCGCCCAGCCGCCCGCTGGCGGGCCCAATCCGGAGCACGACGGTCCCTGGAAGCTCAAGACCAACTTCGGGCTGACCTACGAGTTTCCGGACACTAAGAGCCTGAAAAATTGGCTGTCCAATCGCGAGGATCTCGACGGCTACGAGCTGTCGGGAGACGGCGACACGTTTCACGCCCTGGACGCCTGGCCCCAGATCGGCAGCGCCGCGTCGACCTCGCAGCAGATTCCGTCGTATGCCCCGGCCAACGCCGGCGCCGCGGCGGCCTCGCAGGGCGCGGGCGCCCAGCGAGGCCCGGCGGCCGCGGGCATGCCCGGTGGCCCGCTGACCCCACAGGCGCCGCCGGCCTCACCATCGGCCAACCTGCCCAAGTCGGCCCCGGCCGCCGGCAAGAAGATCAAACCCCAGGAGTTTCGGCCCCCGTCTCGTGACGCGCAGAACTCCGGGCTACTGTGGGGCATTTTCGTGGTGCTCTTTTTGGTCGCCGCCGGCCTCGCCGTCCAATTGACCGGCATCTACGACCTCAAGGGCCTGGTCCTGGGCAAACAGCCCGCCCAGCAGGCCCAGACGCAGCCGCAGACCCAGCCCGCCGCGGCCCAACAGGGCGGCGACAAGGGGGCGTCGGAAAAGGCACCCGACGGGCCCGACCCCAAGATCACCAAAGAGGTCGATCGCCTGCTGCGCGACGCCCAGCGGGCCATGAACAACAACCGGCTGCAGTCGGCCAGCGAGAAGCTCAAAAACGCCAAGCTGCTCCAGCCCAAGCGGGCGGAGGTCTATGAGATGCTCAGCGAGGTCTACGCCAAGATGGGTCAGCAAGAGGAGTCGGACGCGGCCAAGAAGAAGGCGGCCGAGCTTAAGGCCGGCCAGGGCGGCGGCGACGACAAGGCTGGTAAGGAAGCCAGCAACAACTGACGCTCCTTTGGCTTCCGTCGGCTGCCCTCCGGGTGCGGACGGGTCGCTGTGGACCTAATGCTGGAACACATTCATGGACGTCCGATGTCCACAGTGCGACACGCTGTATGAAATTGATGCGCGCCAGCTTCGCGGCGGGGCCGCGACGCTCAAGTGCAGCCAGTGTGAGCACGTCTTTCGCCTCCAGACGCACGCCGCGCTCATCCAGGAAAACCAGCGCCGGTGGATGGTGCGAAGCGCGACCAGCGGCGACATCCTGTACTTTTCGAGCTTCGACGAGCTGCACCAGTGGATCTTGCAGGGCAAGATCGCCAAGGACGACGACGTCTCGCGCACCGGCAAGAAGTGGACGAGGCTAGGTGGCATCGGCGAGTTCATGCCGATCTTCCAGGCCGTCGAGAGCATCTCGAGCATCAGCGCCTCGCATGCCGCCGAGAAGCAGGCCGCCGACGCGCGGGCCTCGACGGGCTCGGCACCCCAGCCGGCCCCGTCGGCGCCACCGGCGGCGTCGTCATCGCCCTCGCCCTCGCCGACGGCGCCGCCCCAGTCGGGCCCAGCGTCGTCGAGCCCGCCGGCCTCCAGCCCAACCGGCCCGCAGCACCGCTCCAAGGTCCCGACCTCCCGCCAATTCGGCCTCAACGAGACCGGTCCGCAGCCGTCGCCCTCGACGCGCGGCACCGGGCCTAATCCCCAGGTCACCGCGCCACCGCGCGCCGAGCCGGCGCCGGCGCCCACCGAGCCGCCGTCGCACCGGCGCTCGCAGGGTTCGTCGCCCCAGCCGGCGCCGCCGGCGCCGTCGAGCGGGGGCGCCTCCGGACACCCCCAGGTGCGATTGCAGCAAGGCGCCTTTGGCGGCGGCGAACCCGCCGAGGAGGACGACGCCTGGAGCTTCGGCGACGCCCCTCTGGGGGAGGTCGAGAGGAGCGGGCAGTATCACTCCATCGACTACGACCCGGGCTCATCGAGCCGATGGCCGGTGGTCCTGTTGGTCGTGGTCCTGGTCCTCGGTGGTGGCGGGGCGGCGGTGTACTTGACCCGGCCCGACCTCATCGACCAGGTGTTGAACCGAGAGTCCAAAGACGCCGTGGTCAACCTCACCGCCAAAAAGAAGAAGTCGGCGCCGAAAGAGGCGCCCAAAAAAGCGCCGGGAACTCCGCCCGCCGAGCGCGTCCAGGCGGCGGTGAGCAGCGCCCTAAAAGCCGCCGAGAAGGCCAACGTCGACGAATTCAGCTCGGCGCTCGCCGCCGCACAGCCTCCCGTGGCCAAAGGTGTCGACGACGCCGCCGAGGCGGCCAAAAAAGAGGCGGAACACCCCGACCCCGATCGCATCCTCTCCAAGGCCACGCACTACCTGGAGAGCGGGCGACCCCGGCGGGCACGCGCCAAATTTCACAAGGTGTTGGACCTCGAGCGCGACAACGTCGAGGCGATCACTGGTCTGGGATGGTCGCTTCTGGCGATGGGCAGTCCGTCGGCGGCGGCCGCCCAATTCGAGAAGGCGTTGAGCTACAATTCCTCCTACGGCGACGCCTACATCGGGCTGGGCAAGGCCCAGCGCGACATGGGCAACCAGAGCGCCGCCCTCAAAGCCTATCAGGACTACCTGAGCCGGTTTCCCTCCGGCCCCAAGTCCTCGATCGCGCGCTACCAGTCGCAGAAGCTCAAAGAAGAATTGGGCCAATAACCTGGACGACGCCGCCGGCGGCGTCGTCCAGGAAAGGCCCCTTATTTGACCGGCTGGCCGTTCTGGTCGAGCACGGTCACCTCGCCAAACTTCAGGGCGCGCACCTTCTTCTCGATGCGGTTCAGGTCGCCGATGACGATCCAGGTCAGCGTCTTGGGATGGATGGCCTGGTGGGCCGCCTGGCGCACCTGCTCGAGGGTCAGCCCTTGCAGCTTGTCGGAGTAGGTGTCCCAGTAGTCGTCGGGAAGCCCGTACTTGACGACCTCGGCGACGTGGCCCATCAGCCGGCCGATGGTCTCGTTTTGGCCGGGCAACTTGCGACTGCGGTTTTGCTTGGTGCGGGCGAGCTCTTGGGCGGTGATCGGACGGGCGCCGACGTAGCCGTCGATCTCTTTTTTGATCTCCTTCATCGACTCGGTGGTCTTGTCGGCCTGCACACTGGTGTAGGTGGCGAAGAGCTGCTTGCCGGGGGTCTTGTACACGAACGAGCGCGCGCCGTACGACCAGTGCTTGTCCTCGCGCAGGTTCATGTTGAGCCGCGAGCTGAACACCCCGCCGATGACGTCGTTCATCGTCTCCAGGGCGATCTCGTTGATCTTTTGGCGCTCGGGCACCACGCTGCCGGTGAAGATGAGCGACTGGCCGGCGCCGGGCTTGTCGATGAGGATGACGCGCACCTTGTGGTGGCTGGCGAGCTTGGAGGCACGCGCCTTGGCCTTGGTGTTGTCGGCCTGCCACTCGCCGAAACGCTTCTCGAGCAGGGGCTTGATCTCTTTCATGGTCGTGTCGCCCACCACCACGATGGTCGTGTTGTCCGGGCGAAGCGCCTGCTTGTGGAACTCGACCAGGTCGTCGCGGGTGAGCGCCTTGACGGCGTCGGCCGTGCCCGAGCCGGTCAGGGGCACTCCGTAAGGATAGGCGTCGCCGTAGACCAGCGGGCCGAGCAGGCGAAGCGCGCGCTTGATGGGCCGCGCCTTCTCCTGCTTGATTCGGTCGAGGTGCTGCTCGCGGCGCCGCTCTATCTCCTTTTTGGAAAACGCCGGGTGCAAGACCACCTCGCTCAACAAGTCCAGGCTGGGCGACAACGAGGTCTTCAGCGTGCTCATGACGATGTGGTCGTTGGCCAGGCTGGCGCCGCTGTCGAGGGTGGCGCCGAGCTTGTCGAGCTGGGCGGAGAGCTCAAGCGAGCTGTATTTGTCGGTGCCCTCGTCGAGCACGTCCATCGCCAGGCTCGCCAGGCCGAGCTTGTCGCGCGGGTCGGTGCTGAACCCGCCCTTGGCGAGCACCTCCAGGCGCACCATGGGCACGTCGTGGCGCTGGGCGAGGACCACGTGCACGCCGTTGGACAGCTGGGCGTGCTCGAGGTTGGGCAGGTCGAGCTTGGGGGCTTTGCCCGGCTCGGGGACGTGGCTGCGGTCGGCGCCTTTTTCCTTGGTGGCGTGGTAATTGGGGTTGGGCAGCACCTGCATCACGAACACCCCGCCGGCCAGCCAGTCGTGGGCGGCCTGCTGGATCTGGGCGGTCGTGGCCGTGCGGTCGACGTCCATGAGCTGCTGGAAGTCGCCGGCGTCGCCCAGAAGGGTCTGCGCGCGCGCCAGCACCGCGCTCTTGCCGCCAAAGCCGCCCACGCGCTGCAAGGACGACAGTGTCTTGGCGAAGTAGCGCATCTTGACCCGCTCGAGCTCGTCGGCGGTGGGGCCGTCTTTGGCAAAGCGCGAGACTTCGTCGTCGAGCGCCTTCTCGACCTTGCTCAAGGGCACGCCCGGGCGCGCGTCGGCGACGATCACGAGCTGTGAGCCGATCTCGCCGTCGTCGAGCCAGGCGCTCACGTCGGTGGCGATCTGGTCCTTGTAGACCAGCCGCTTGTACAGCCGCGAGTTCTTGCCCGTGGCCAGCAGGCGGGCGGCCAGGCGCAGGTACTCGCAGGTGTCCGTGCCGTATTGGGGCACGTTGTACACGTACATCGCCCGCGCCTGGGGCACCTGGTCGTAGGTGGTCAACTCCCGGCGCTCGGTCAGCTTGGCCACCCACGGGCCGCGGTGGTTGACGGCCTTACCCGGGGCGATATCGCCGAAGTACTTCTGGACCTTCTGTTTGGCCTGGTCGACGGTGATGTCGCCGGCGAGCACGAGCACGGCGTTGGAGGCGCCATAATAGTCCTTGAACCAGGTCTTGACGTCTTTGAGCGAGGCCGCCTCCAGATCGTCCATGCTGCCGATGACCGGCCAAGAATACGGGTGGCCTTTGGGGTAGGTGTTGGGTGGAATCAGGTGCCAGGCCTTGCCGTAGGCGCGGTTTTCGCCCTGGCGCTTCTCGTTTTCGACCACCCCGCGCTGCTCGTCGAGCAGCGGCTGGGAGATGGCCCCGGCCAGGTGGCCCATGCGGTCGGACTCCATCCACAGGGCCACGTCCAGCCCGCTGGTGGGCACGGTCTCGAAGTAGTTGGTGCGGTCGCTGTTGGTCGTCCCGTTCATGTCGGTGGCGCCGACCTTCTCGAGCGGCTCGAAGTACTCACCCTTGAAGTTCTCCGAGCCCTGGAACATCAGGTGCTCGAAGAGGTGGGCGAAGCCGGTCTTGCCGGCGTGCTCGTCCTTGGAGCCAACGTGGTACCACACGTTGACTGCCACCACCGGCAGCTTGTGGTCCTCGTGGACGAGCACGGTCAGCCCGTTATCGAGCACGAACTTCTCGTACGGGATGGAGATCTTGGGCAGCTTCGCGTCGGCCTTGGCCTCGGCGTCGTCCTTCTTCTTGTGGTCGGCGTGCGCGCTCGCCTTCGCCGCCGCGACCACCTTCGTGTCGGGCGTCGGGTGCGAGTTGGCACAGCTTACGGTGGTCGAGGCGAGCAGGGCGGCGAGCAGCGCCGCGGTCGAACGGGACGTCGATGGCATCATCTTTAATGCTCGGACTGCGGGTAATATTGTGGGGCCCACGGCCCCAAAAGCAGTGGCTGGAAGCAAGTTGTAGGCGGAAAATATTTCGCGGGCAAGGGACCCCGGCCGCTCAGGCGGGCTCGGACTCACCGGCGACCAGCGGCCCGTACGGGTTCCAGGCCACCTCCCACACATGCCCGTCGGGGTCGCGAAAATACCCCGAATAGCCGCCCCAGAAGACGTCCTGGGCTTCCTTGATGACCTCGGCGCCCGCCTGGCGGGCCTGGTCGATCACCGCGTCGACCTGCTCTTTGGTGCGCACGTTATGGGCCAGCGTGATCCCCCGAAATCCCTGGCCTTGAGCGTCCACGCCCATATCTTCGGCGAGGTCATCCCAGCCAAAGAGCGCCAGTCGCAACAGGGGATTGAGCCTGAAAAAGGCGATGCCCTCGACCTCGTCGCGCTCGCCGTCGAGCGGCAGGCCCAGCCCGTCGGCGTAAAAGGTCAGGGCGCGCTCGAGGTCGCGCACCCCCAGCGTGATCAGAGAAACGCGTGCTTCCATGGTGGCTCCGTTTGGTCGAGGTTTGAACAAATGTTCAGACGATGTCGGGCAAGCTAACAGCGGCCACGGGGCCGGTCAAGTGCGGCCGGTGGAGTATATTCTGGGCGATTATGGAGCACGCGCGCGCCGGCGCACTCACTCTCTACCGGGCGCTCGAGCGGGGCACGACGGTTGGAATGAGCCTTGCTATAGTCGAGGACAAACGATGCCAATCAAGAGGCGATGATGAGCGACGACGCACCGACGAGACAAGGCAGGATTGGAGCCGCAGCGAGCCTATGCGCCATGGTCGTGATGCTGGCATCGGCGAGTGCGCAGGCGCAGAGCCCGCCGGTGCCCGGGGTCGGACTGACCGACCACCAGGCGAGCGCCGGCCTGGAGGGGTTTGCGGCGGCGTCGGCGGCGAGCAGCGGATCGAACGACTCCATGGGCAACGGCGTCACCGGCGCGCTGGGCGTGCAGGTGGCCTCCGATTTCTGGGCGTGGGCCAAGACCAGCCAGCTCTCCTTAGGCGAGCTCGGGCAGTGGTCCCTGTGGCCCATCTTCGGCACGCGCTGGGGCGTCGAAGGCGGCCTGTCCGCCAGCGGGCATTTGCGCGGCTGCCTGGCGTGTGACGGGCAGATGGCAAGTTCGCTTCCAAACCTGATCCAGGGTGAGCAGTGGGTGCGGCTTCAAAGCGGCTTTCTCGACCTGCTCGAACAGGCCGACTATCAGCGCGCGGCCGACTTCGACGACGCCTACTGGCGTCCCGAGCGCCACCTGAGCTCGCTGGGTTGGGGGTTCGAGATCCCGTTCGGGATTCGCTACGACAGCGGCGACGGCACGCGTGCCGAGTTCGGCCAGCTCTTGGTATTCGGTCGCGAGCTGATCAACGGTCCCGGCTCATCGATGTGGGACAACCTGGACTTCAACTACGAGCTGACTCCCTTTCGCGTCCGGGTCGCCCACTCCTACTCGTCGTTCGTCGGCCGCTTCCTGGCGTTCGATGGTGCCGTGTTTGCCACGCCGTCGCTCCACGGACGCACCGACAACGTGCAGAGTCCCTCGGCGGGCAGCGTCTGGCTGGCGGAGATGGAGGGCATCTCCTTTGACGACGGCCGCCACAGCTTCGGGCTGTCGCTGGGCATGAGGCTGCTGTTTCCGGCCACGCTGGACAGCAGCTCCTTCAGTGACACGACGGTCGCGTTTCCCGGGGCGCTGACGCTCAGCTTTTCGAATCACGAGGGTCTGCCGCGCCTGGCGCGGGCGCGCCAGCGCATCTGGCGGGTGTTCGACGCGCTGACCTACCGTATCGCCGCGGGCACCTTCGCGCGCACCGGCCCCAGCGGCTTTGCCGCCGACGACGGCTGGAAGCTCCAGCTAAGCGCCGCCCTTCCCCTCAGTCAGCGCTGGTCGCTCGAGGCCAAGACCGTCGGCGTGACCGCCACACGCACCGCCGTCGAGCCCGCCGCCCTGGACACCATCCCCGGGCTGGGCCACCACTTCTTGATGGGCCGCGCCCAGCTCGACGTCTCTCGCCAATTGGGCGACCGCCTCGTGCTCAGCATGCAGGCGTGGGGCGAGCATTCCGACCGCTTCGATCCCGGACTGACCGGCACGGGCACCGTTGAGCCCGGCAAGATGGTCACGCGCGTGGGCGCCGTCGCTTCGCTGACCGCCAAGGCGTTTTGAGCGCGCTCGAGTTTACGCGCCAACCGCATGAACGATATCCAGTTCCAGCAATCGCTCGCGCTGTTCTTCGGTGAGATATAACCACACGGGCTCGTCGAACTCCCATCCCGGGAGATCTTCGGCAAATTGATAGAAACGCCGGTCGCACTCGGGGGGAAGGGCGTCGTTGAGTCGGCGCATCAAGCCGACGATCTGTTTGCGGCGCGCGAGGTATTCTTGCGGGTCGTAGTCCTCGGGCTCGAATTCGTCGTCGACGGCCACTTCCTCGACGAGGCGGCGGTAGAAGTCCGGCCCCGGCAGATAGTCGGCGGCGCCTAATTGGCCGAGCACTGCCACCAGGATGCTCTCCAGAGCAGTGTCGTCTTCCACATGCCAGACCGCTTGCGGAAAGCTCAGCTCCAGAAGCGTGGTGACATAACGAGCCCGCTGGGAGACGCCGTCGGCCAGCGCCTGATCGAGCCGGTCGCTCGGCGCCGACCGCTCGTCGAGATCCTCGAGGGCCTGGCCGATGGCGCCGGCCCATTCGGCGGGGTCCGCGACCGAAAAGCGCAGCGTGAATTGACGGTTGTGCATGTCAAAGTCGACCACCAGGCGCTTTCCGCGGGGAATCAGCCCCCACAGCCACGCCCGCTCGACGCGCGGACGGTCGATGGCGCTCAGCTCGGCGGTGAGGTGTTGGGCAATCTCCAGGTTGGGGTCGGTCCGGAACGCAAGCGTCGCGCTGGTCAGGTACAGCGTTCCATCGACGACGCGGGTCGGCCCGCCCACGAGGTGCGCGGTCAACGCCCGAGTAAAGGCCAGCGAGGCTTCGCCCGAGCGAAGCAGTTGCTCTCCGATGGGAACGGCGTAGTCGTCGGTGGTCATAAGCACGGAGCGCGGGTCTCTCGAAGTGCGCTATTGAAACCGGCCCACCCGTTTGCGAAACAGCCGGTCGAGCGACATCATCAGCTCGTCGGAGGGGTCGACGGCGAATTGGCCGGGCAGGTCGAGCTTGATCTTGCCGCGGCCGTCGTCGTTTTCCATCGTGAATACCAGGCTGGCGGGCGTCTCGCCGCGGAATTGGCCGAAGAGGCGCTCGAGCTGGCGAAGCCGGCCGTGTTTGCAGTCATCGACGTCGAGGTCGACGCATAGCCGGTTGACGCGCTCTCGGCGGCAGTCGATGAGGCGCTCGATGGAGTCGGCGCGCACTTTCCAACTGCGCGCATCGCCTTCGCCTTCTTCCTGGACCTGGCCGCGCACCAAAATGGGCTCGCCACTTTTGAGCGGCTCCTCGTACTCGGCGAACGTGCGGCTGAACACCAGCACCTCGACGTGGCCGGTCTTGTCCTCGAGCTGCAAAAAGGCCATGCGCCCGTTACCGCTTTTGAGCGAGCGCTCGCGGTACTCGGTGACCACGCCGGCCACGGCGACGTCGTCGCGGTGCTGGACCTCCTTGCCGGCGGTGATCTTCTCGGTGGGCGTCACCCCGTACAGCCCCAGCTCGCCGTCGAAGCGGTCCAGCGGGTGGCCGGTGACGTAGAAGCCGAGCAGGTCCTTCTCGTTTTGCAGCAGCTCGCGGTCCGGCCAGGGGGCGGCGTCCGGGTAGGTGTCCTCGAGGACCTCCTCTTTGGCCGCCTCGGTCATCATGCCGAACAGGCTCGACTGGCCCACCGCCGCGTCGTGCTGCTGCTGCTGGCCGCGGCTGACGGCCATCTCGATGGCCTCGAACATCTGCGCGCGGCTCTTGCAGATGTCGCCGATGAACCGCGACTCCCCCTCGCCGGGGCTGATCGAGTCGAACGCCCCGCTTCGCACCAGCGCCTCGATGGTTCGCTTGTTGATGCTTCCGTGGTCGACGCGCCCACAGAAATCGTACAGGCTCTCGAACGGCCCGCCCTCGTCGCGCGTTTGGATGATCGACTCCACCACGCCGCCGCCCACGCCCTTGATGGCCGCCAGCCCGAAGCGAATCTTGCCGTCGGAGACCGAGAAGTCCAGCCGGGACTCGTTGACATCGGGCGGCAACACCTCGATGCCCATCTCCTTGGCCTCGTTGATGAACCGCACGATCTTGTCGGTGTTGTCGCGGTCGTTGGTCATCAACGCCGCCATGAACTCCACCGGATAATGCGCTTTGAGGTAGGCCGTCTGGTAGGTGATCAGAGCATACGCGGCACTATGAGATTTATTGAACCCATAACCCGCAAAATATGCCATGAGATCGAAGATCTCTTCGGCTTTACTAGCATCGACCTCTTTGTCGACCGCCCCCTCGATGAAGATCTTCTTCTGCTGCTCCATGACCTTCATCTTCTTCTTGCCCATACTCCGGCGCAGAATATCGGCCTGCCCGAGCGAGTAGCCGGCGATGGTCCGGGCGGTCTGCATGACCTGCTCCTGATAGACCATGACGCCGTAGGTGGGCTTGAGCACGTCCTCGAGCCAGGGGTGGGGGTACTCGATCTTCTTGCGCCCGTGCTTGCGCTCGATGAAGTCGTCGACCATGCCGGTGCCCAGGGGGCCGGGGCGGTACAGGGCGACCGAAGCGACAATGTCCTCGAATGTGCTGGGTTTGAGCTTTTTCAAAAGCTCCTGGAAGCCCGAAGATTCTAGCTGGAAGACGCCGGTGGTGTCGCCGGCGCAGATGAGCTCGAAGACCGGCGGGTCGTCCAGGGGGATGGCGTCGAGGTCGAACTCGCCTTCGCCGGTGGCTTTGAGCTGGGCGTTGATCAGCGCGACCGCCGTCTCCAGCACGGTCAGCGTCTTGAGCCCCAAAAAGTCGAATTTGACCAGCCCGGCTTCCTCGACCTCCTCCTTGGCGAATTGGGTGACCTTCTCGCCGTCCGAGCCCCGGGTGACGGGCACGTACTCCCACAGGGGCTTTTCGGAGATGACCACGCCGGCGGCGTGCATGCCCGCCTGGCGGTTCAAATTCTCCAGGGACAGGGCGATCTCGAACAGCGCGTCGACGCGGGGGTCCTCGTCGCGCAGCTCGCGCAGTTTGGGCTCCTGCTCGAGTGCGCCCTGCAGGGTGATGCCCAGCTCGTCGGGCACGAGCTTGGCGATCTTATCGGCCTCGCCGTAGCTGAAGTTCAGCGCCCGGGCGACGTCGCGGATGCACGCCTTGGCCTTGAGCTGGCCGTAAGTGATGATCTGGCCGACGTTGTTCTCGCCGTATTTCTCGGTGACGTATTGGATGACCTCGCCGCGACGGTTCATGCAAAAGTCGATGTCGAAGTCGGGCATGGACACGCGCTCGGGGTTCAAAAACCGCTCGAAGAGCAGGTCGTAGGGAAGCGGGTCCAGGTCGGTGATCTTCAGCGAGTAGGCCACCAGACTGCCGGCGCCCGAGCCGCGGCCCGGGCCCACGGGAATGCCCTGTTCTTTGGCCCAGCGAATGAAGTCCCACACGATGAGAAAGTAGCCCGGGAAGTCCATCTGGCGGATGATCCCGATCTCCTCTTCGATGCGCTCGTAGTACTCCTGCTTGTCGTAGTCTTTTCCCAGGGCGTCGAACTCGGCGAAGCGCCGCTCCAGGCCCTCGCGGGCGACGTGCTCGAAGTACTCGTGGATGATCTCCTTGTCGTCGGTCAGCCCGCGCTCCTCGGCGAACGCGGCGGGCACGTCGTATTGGGGCAAAAAGATCTCGCCCAGCGGGATCGTCAGGTCGCACATCTGGGCGATCTTGACGGTGTTGTCGCAGGCCTCGGGCACGTGGCTAAACGCCTGGCGCATCTCCTCGGGGCTGCGCACGTACAGTTGGTCGACCCCGTGGTCCATCAGGTGCTCGAGGTCGACGGTCTTTTGCAACTGGATGGCCATCAGCACCGCGTGGGCGCGGGCGTCGTCCTGGTTCAAATAGTGGCAGTCGTTGGTCGCCACCAGCGGGATGCCCAGCTCCCCGGACAGCTCGATGAGCGCGTCGTTGCACTTCTGCTGCTCGGGAAAGGCGTTGTCCATGATCTCGAGGTAGAAGTGATCCTCGTCGAAGATCTCGGCGTAGGCCCGGGCGATCTCACGCGCCTGGTCGACGTCGCCGCGCAGAAGCGCCTGGTTGATCTCGCCACCGAGGTCGCCCGACAGGCAGATGAGGCCCTCTTTGCGCTCGGCCAGAAGCTCGCGGTCGATGCGCGGCACGCCGGTGCGCTCGTGAAACCCGTGCATCCACGCCATCGAGTTGAGGTACATCAGGTTTTTATAACCCACCTCGTTTTTGGCGATGACCGTCAGGTGGAAGCTCTTGGGGTCGGTCGACTCCGCGTAGTTTTCCTTGGTCAGGTACATGTCGCAGCCGATGATCGGCTTGACGCCGGCCTTTTGGGCGGCCTTCTGGAAGTCGACCGCCCCGTACATATTGCCGTGGTCGGTCATGGCGACGGCGTCCATGCCCAGACCTTGGACGCGCTCCATCAGGTCGGGCAGCTTGATGGCCCCGTCGAGCAGGCTGTACTGGGTGTGGACGTGCAGGTGGACGAAGTCGGACATATTAGCGTTGATTCAGGGGTAGCAACATCAGGGCGACGAGCGCAGCCGAGTCGGGGCGAAGCTTAGCCCAAACCGACCCGATTGGCGAGCCAGCCGGTTGATATCTGCCGGCGGGGTCGTACATTGCTCTTCAAGCACAATTCGCAATAAATCCGTATCACAATTTTCTGGGGAAAC
This sequence comes from uncultured delta proteobacterium, assembly GCA_963697525.1. Lineage (GTDB taxonomy): Bacteria > Myxococcota_A > Bradymonadia > Bradymonadales > Bradymonadaceae > Bradymonas. Next base: position 7,269,819 of record OY969087.1, on the reverse strand, counting down.
CGCCCGAGGTGTACGCAGGTTGCGGCGGCCGCCGTACCCCGGCGCCGGGCGTCGTGTGCTGTCGACATGGCACTGCGGCGAGCTGGCCTACATCATTCGGAGGGCAAATGTCGCGCAAATTATTGGGGACGTTGGGCATTATGGTGGCCGTGCAAGTGGCGATGTGCTGGGGGGCGGCGACGGCGCAGGCGCAGGTCCACGGCATGTACACCGACAAGGCGGTCTACGAGCCCGGCGAGACGGTCAAGATTTATGCGTCGGCGCCCAAGGTCGAGTCGCTCGCCTTTCAGATGATCCGCCACGGCAAGAATCCCCACGAGGTCGCCCACACCCCCACGGTCAGCGTCTCGCCGCAGCCGGTGCGGGTGGGCTCGTTCGTCCAGATCGACGACCTCGACCTGAGCGGGCGCGGCGCGTTTACCCTGGAGGGCTGGTGGTATCCCACGCTGGTGGGCGGAGACACCTCGGTGGTCGTCGGCCAGGGCGACATGCACCACGGCGCGGGCATCTACGTGACCGAGGACGGCCATCTGGCGGGCTGGTTTGCCAGCAGCGACGGGTCGCGCGCCTCGGCGCAGATCGTCGACGACACCATGCTCGACATCGACATCTGGCACCATATGGCGTTGAGTTACGACGGCGCGACGCTGCGGCTGTACCTGGACGGCCAGCAGGTGGGCTCGGCCTCGGCCGCCGGCAAGGTCGAGAAGGCCGGCGCCCCGCTTCGCATCGGCGGCGGCCCCGACGCCCCCGGCGACCTGACCGGGGTGATCGACGGGCGCATCGACTCGTGGGCGGTGTGGCCGCGGGCGCTGAGCGCCACCGAGATCGACCAGCGCCGCCAGCGCGGCCAGGCCGAAGACGACCCCGCCCCGGCCGCCGGCGACGTCGACCTATACCTGGGCTTCGAGGACCACTACGGCAGCATCACCGACGCCTCCCACCGCCACCACCACGTGCGGATCGTCAACCACGGCGCCCCGCGCATGGTGGGCGTGCACAACCCCGGCCTGGCCCTTCGGCTCAACCACGATCAATTGGTCGACGCCCATTGGAACGTCACCGCGACCCTCAAGATCCCCGACGACGCCACCAGCGGGCTGTACTCCATCCAGTCGCCCGACCCCGACTTTACGCTGGTGCGCTGGCCGGCGCTGCAGGTGGCCATCGTGGTGCGCCCCCACCAGCCCACCGACGCGCGCATCGCCGTGGTGGTGCCCGTGAACACCTGGAACGCCTACAACGCCTGGCCGGGCTATAACTTTCGCGGCCCCTCCGACGACCAGGATGTCTTCGCCCACCGCCGGCGCACGCCCAAGCACGACTGGACCACGCGAAGCGGCAACAACTCCGCCTACCAATATATGGGCGACGGGGTCTCCCACGCGCTGTTCCAGGGATGGCACCGGCCCAATTTCAACACCAGCGTGGACACCGGCACCGGCTACGGGTTCAACCTGCGCGCGATGCTCAGCCGGGTCATGGTCACCTGGCTGGAGAACCAGGGCATCAAATACGACCTGTACACCGACTGGGACCTGGACGACGGGCGCATCAAGGCCGCGGACTACAAGATGATCTTCTTCCACGGCCACACCGAATATTGGACGCGGGCCATGCTCGACAATATCCGCGCGTTCGCCGACGCCGGGGGAAGCTTCATCTTCATGAGCGGCAACAATATCTACTGGAATATCGCCCAGACCGGCGACCACATCATCCAGGAGACGCGCAAGTGGCCGACCTTCGTGCGCGCGACCTCCAAGGGATACAACGACCGGGTATGCGCCATCAGCGAGGAGTTGAGCGGGCTGTGGGAGCTCATCGAATATTGCCACGACGACATCCACTCGCCGACCTTGATGCCGGGCACGCTCTTCGACATCCAGACCGGCGGCCACCCCAACAACTACGGGCGCTGGGAGGTCGAACATAGCGACAGTTGGTTGTGGCCCGACGATGTCCACGACGGCGATCTCGTCGGCGACAGCCCCTACGACGGCATCTACACCGTGGGCCACGAGGCCGACACCTACGACCCCGAGCGCCCCCCGCCGGGGCTGGCGCCGGGCACCAGCGTCCAGGTACTGGCCACCGGCGTCGACTTTCCCCACCCGGAGTACGCCGACCACCGGCGCAACATGCACTACCGTCCCGACTGCGACGAGATCGAGAAGGTCAACGCCGGCGAGATGGAGCCCTCCCAGGAGCAAAACCTGGATGTGACCGCCGACACCCGCGCCGGGTCGATCATCTACTACCGCCACCGCGGCGGCGGGCGGGTGCTGACCATCGGGTCGACCGCGTCGGTGTGGGCGCTGGCGAGCCACGGACCCATCAGCGAGATGGTCCAGACGGCCATCGACTGCTTCGCCAACGACCAGGGCTGCCCGGCCGAGGACTACCACGCCCCCGACCACGCCGCCGACGCCGGCAGCGGCACCACGCGCACCGACGCCGGCTCGACCTCGGCGCTGACCGGCGACGCCGGCCCCTCCGACGCGGGCTCGGACGGAGGGAGTTTGGGCGGAAACCTGGGCTCGAGCGGCGCCCCGCACGGCGGCGGCACGACGGCCGACCACAGCGCCGGGTGTGGGTGCACGCTGGCCGGACGGCCCCAGGCGCATTGGTTGGCACTTTTGGCCGGCATGCTGATCGGCCTCGCCGGGTGGCGTCGCCGGGCGATCGAGGCTTGAATTCGGCCTGCAACGCGCTTACATCCAGCGTGTGACCCAACTTGGCCGAGGCTCGACGTGTCTTCTTTTCGCGACAGTTTCCGAGATAGCAACGGCGGCGCCTACCTGTTGTTTTTCTCGAGTTTTTTGTTCTTCAACATCGTAGGCATCGCGTTCCTGAAGCCGTTGGGTTTCCACCTGTCCACCATCGTCACCGAGATCGTCGGGATCCTGGGGGCGGCGGTGCTGTGGCGCCTGGCGCTGGGGGACGCGGCCGCCAAGTGGCCGAGCCTGCGCCCCAAGATCTCGCCGGCTGGGCTCGTCGTCGCCCTGGCCACGGCGGTGGCCCTGGGGTTTTTGGCCAATATCCTGGCCAGCCTCTTCGTCGAGCTCAGCCCGGCGCTGCAGAAGATGGCCGAGGCGTACTCCAAGGAGATCTCCAAGCTCATCGTCAACGCCCACGGCCTCGACTGGGTGCTGGGCGTCATCGGGGTATGCGTGGCCGCGCCCATCTGCGAGGAGTCGCTGTTTCGCGGCACCATTCTGCAGGAGCAGCGAAAACAGGAGAGCGTGGCCACGGCCGTCATCGTCAACGGCCTGATGTTCTCGGCGTTTCACGTCAATCCGGTCTCCTTTGTGGGGCTGGCGCTGGTGGGCATGTTTCTGGCCCACCTGACCATCCGAACCGGCAGCATCATTCCCTCCATTCTCGCCCACGCCTCGCTGAACACTGCCAACGCGGTGGTGCTGCCGGCGCTGTATCCCGAGGCCGCTCAGACCACCCAGGAGGCCGCCCCCATCGGCGACCTTTTGGTCACCGGCGGCGCGCTCGTGCTCATCTGCGCGTTCCTGTGGTGGGCGACGGTGCATCTTACCAAAAAGACCGCTGGCGATTGACCTAACGGTCATGCATGATGGTGCCGTCGGTTGAGATGCTCACCACTTTTTGTGTCTGAGGATGCAATGATGAGGCGGCGCGTGTGTGCGTGGATGGCACGTTTGCGGTGGCGGGATCCTCGGATCCTGCAGGTCTTGATGGCGCTGGGGCTCATAGTGCTCGGCGTGGTCGCCTGCGGGCCGACGTTCTCGCCGTACTGGAAGGTCAACAAATTCCGCATCCTGGCGCTCAAAGCCGACCCGGTCGTGCTCGGCCAGGGGCAGACGTCCACGCTGAGCGTGGCGACCTACGATCCCAACGACGACAACGTCACCTACACCTGGACGTGGTGCCCGTTTAGCGTCTCGGCCCAAAATCGCTACCAGTGCCCGGTCGACGTCGACCAGATCAACCAGATGATCGCCTCGCAGGCCCCCGGCGGCCAGGCGCCGACGCTGCCGCCGGACTTCTTCGACGTGGGCACCGGCCCGACGGTCGACTTCGCCTACCCGGGCAACGAGGCGATGATCCACGGGTTTTGCCAGGCGATCATCGCCATGGTGGCCAAGGCCGCCAAGGACTCGCCGCTCGCCCAGCAGTTGCCCGTGCAGGACTGCGACGCCGGCTTGCAGGTGTCGGTGCGGCTGGTCGCCAAGACTCCCCACGACGAGATCATCGCCAAGAAGAGCGTGCTGCTGGTGACCTCGCCGGACACCCAGACCAACGCCAACCCCGACGTCACCGGCATCGCCATCCAGCCGGCGGACACGGCCGCGCTCGACAAGGTGCGCGACCAGCTCTCCTGGACGGCCAACCTCGACGGGCAAAACGGCACCGACGATCTCGCCTGGTACTCGATCCCCGCCGACGAGGCCACGCCCATCGTGGCCAACGTCAAATTCAAGATCCACGCCGAGGTCGACCCCGCCAGCGTGGAGACCTGGCGGCCGCCGGCGCCGCAGGGCTCGGGCAAAAAGCTGCTGCCGCCGGAGTCCGAAGTCTTCGAGTTTCGCTGGTTTACCTCGGCGGGCGACGTGGGCGAAAGCCAAGGGCTGTTCGTCGACGGCACCAACACCCTGGACAAGGCCAGCGAGACCGGTTTTCAAGTCGCCTACGACGCCTCCAAGAGCGACTTCGACGGTGACGGAGTCGCCAACGGCGCCGATAACTGCCCGCCGATCGCCAACCCCGACCAGGCCGACTCCAACGGCGACGGCATCGGCGACGGGTGCGACGTGCATCTGTGGTCGGTGGTGCGTGACGGACGGCTGGGCCAGGATTTCGTCGAGCGTACCGTGCGGGTGGTGGGTTGGGAGTGATCGAGTGATTGAGTGATCGAGTGATCGAGTGAACGGCAGCGGATGCGCGGATGCGCGGATGTGCGGATGCGCGGAGAATCGGAATGGGACTGATGAAGCGATTGAGCTGGATTTTGATGTTGGTCGTGCTGGGGGCCCCGACGGCGGCGTTCGCGCAGCAGGGCGGCGACCAGAAATCGGACGGCCAGCAGCAAAACGTGCGGCTGACCAAGGCGCCCAAGCTCATCAAGCAAGCGCAGGCCGAGTATACCGACGAGGCCGTCAAAAACCGCATCGAGGGGCCGATCAAGCTGCGCTTGACCATCTCGGCGACCGGTAAGGTCACCAAGGTCGAGGTCCTGAAAGGCCTGGGCTACGGGCTCGACGAGGCGGCGGTGGCCGCGGCCAAGCAGTTCGTATTTACCCCGGCCGAGGTCAACAACCAGCCGGCGCCGGTGACCCTGGATTTTACGATCGACTTCTCCCTGCCGGCGATGCCGGCGACCTTCAAGGGAAAGCTCGTCGACGTCGACAACAACCAGCCGTTGGCCGGCGCGAAAATCACCATCCAATACGTCGGCAAGGACTACGACCCGGCGCCGTCGGCGTCGATGACGACCGAGGACGACGGCTCGTTTACCTTTAGCGACGTGCCCCCGGGGATGTACCGCGTCGAGCTTCGCCAGCCGGGCTACAAGGACCGAGACGAGCAGGTCAAGCTGGGCTCGGGCGAGACCGTCGAGGTGACCTACCGCTTCAGCAAGTCGCCCATCAACCTGCGCGGCGAGGTGCGCGAGGCGGGCACGCGAAAGCCGCTGCCCGGCGTGGAGGTGCGCCTGCTCGAGCCCAAGAAGGGAAAAGAGCTGCGCAAGACGTTCACCGACTCCGACGCCAAATTCGCCTTCCGCGGCCTCGACCCCGGCACCTACCGGCTGGTCTTCGAGGCCGACGGCTACGAGCCGTTCAACTCCACCGAGAAGGTCGTCGAAGACGAGGTCACCAACGGCACCTATTACCTGCGCGCCGAGTATTACGACGAGTACACCGTCAAGACGACCACCCGCCGCGAGCAGCGCGCGGTCAACCGTGAGCGCATCGACCTCAAGGAGCTTCGCCGCGTGCCCGGCACCGGCGGCGACGTGGTGCGCGTGGTCCAAAACCTGCCCGGCGTGGCGCGCCCGTCGTACGTCAGCGGCAACCTCATCGTGCGCGGCGCCGCCCCCCAGGACACCAAGGTCTTCTTGCAGGGCGACTCCATCCCGCTGGTCTTCCACTTTCTGGGTGGCCCGGCGGTCGTCAGCTCCGAGATGCTCCAGGGGGTCGACTTCTACCCCGGAAACTTCAGCGCCTACTACGGCCGGGCCACCGGCGGCATCGTCGCCTTACGCACGCGCTCGCCGCGCCAGGACCGCTTCCACGGCTTCGCCGAGGTCGACCTCATCGACGCCACCGCCCAATTCGAGGGGCCGGTCAGCGACACGGTGAGCTTCGCGCTGTCGGCGCGGCGCAGCTACATCGACACGCTCCTGCCGATCTTCGCCCCGGCGGAGCTGACCAAGCAGGTCACCGTCTCGCCGCGCTACTACGACTACCAGGGGTGGTTGACCTGGCGGCCCAGCCACGAGAACAAGGTCGAGGCGTTCCTATACGGCTCCGACGACCAGCTCGCCACCCTCTTCGACAGCAGCACCCCGCGCGGCAACGCCAACGTGCAGGTCACCGGCGTCTCCTTCGACCAGCTCTTCCACCGCGGCCAATTGCGCTGGGAGTGGACGCCCCACGGCGAGCCCATCAAGAACACCCTTTTCGCCTCCTTCGGGCTCAACCGCGTGGGCTTCGACGCCGCCGAAAACCTGTATTTTTACGCCGACTACTACCAGAGCCAGGTGCGTGAAGACCTGCAGATTCAGGCGGCCAAGAACCTGCACCTGCAGTTGGGCGCCGACCTGCAATTCGGCAACGTCAAATACCAGTTGCAGGTGCCGCGCAATACCGGGGGCCGCGGGGGTGGAAGCGCCCGCGGCGACACCGAAGATCCGGTTCTCTCCCAGAACGGCTTCGTCGCCGACGAGTCGCGCCCGGTCATGCAGCCGGGGTTTTATCTGGAGGGCGAGTACAAGCCGGTCGAGTCGCTCAAGCTCATCCCCGGCCTGCGCCTGGACTACTACGGTGCCATCGGGCGCACCTCCATCTCGCCGAGGCTGGCGACGCGCTGGAAGGTCTCCGACGACGTCACCCTCAAGGGCGGGGTGGGGCTATTTACCCAGCCGCCGCTGCCCAACGAGTCCGACCGCGCCTTCGGCAACCCCGACATTACCTTCGAGAAGGCGATGCACTACGCGGTGGGAAGCGAGTGGCGCATCCTCGACTACCTGGAGCTCGACAGCACGCTGTTCTACCGGGATATGTCCGACATCGTGACCTCGACCTCGGACGTGCGCACCGACAGCAACGGCAACGCCCAGCTCGTCAAATACGACAACTCCGGCAAAGGGCGCGCCTACGGGCTGGAGGTCTTGCTGCGCCACTACCCCCAGCACCGCTTCTTCGGCTGGCTGGCCTACACCTTGAGCCGGGCGGAGCGCTGGGATCCGGTCAAAAAGCTGTACGCGCCGTTTCGCTACGACCAGACCCACATCCTGACGCTGGTCGCCGGCTACAACCTGCCGTACAACATCGACATCTCCTCGCGTTTTCGCCTGGTCAGCGGCTCGCCATACACACCGGTGGTCGGCTCGGTGTGGGACGCCGACCAGGACCACTACCGGCCGGTGTACGGCAGCGAGCTGTCGGCGCGCCACGGCACCTTCCACCAGCTCGACCTGCGCATCGACAAGAAGTTCATCTACGACACCTTCATCATCGGCGCCTACGTCGACGTGCTCAACGTCTACAACGCCACCAACGAGGAAGGCACCGACTACAACTACAACTACCGCAAGTCGGCGCCGGTGCCGGGCCTGCCGATCATCCCCACGCTAGGGGTGAACGGGCGGTTTTAGGACGTCGGCTCCACGAGGATCAGCCACCACTTTTCCTTCCACAGGTAGCCCTCGGTGGGGCGCGGGGTGGTCAGGCAGGCGTTGACCTTCTCCTGCAGCGGGCTCCGATCTTCCAAAAATTCGAGCAGGTGGTTCACATCGATCCGTCCGTTGCCCGGGACGACCAGGCGGCGGTGGTCTTCGCCGTCGAGTTCGGCCACGGGCACGCCCGCCACCCACTTGTCTCGGAATTGGTAGACCTGCACATCCGGGTCGTCGCTGTGGGCGGGCTCATAGACGACCGAGCCGAACAACAGCGTTGCCGAACGCGGCTGCTCGGCGAGCATCCATAGCTGAGGCGCGCTCGATGCGTCGGCGTCCTCGAACGGCGCCGGCGTGGCCTCGCCGAGGTCGTAGGCCGCGTCGTCGAGATGAATCCAATTGAGCCCGACGTGGTCGGCGATTGTCGAGATATTGACCGCGCGGCAGTTGACGTCCTCGTTGCTCAACTCGTGCTTCCAGGGCAACTCGAAGCCGACGAAGAAGGTCTGTGCCTCACCGTTGACGCCGGGCATGACCACGTTGCGCTCGGGGAAGACCGCGCCGGCGTAGGCCGCAGCGTCCAAGCTCTTGTTGAAGAAGTGCTGCCAGCCTCCCTCGGGCTCGTCGCGGGTCACGTGGCGGAAATCGCCATAGGCCACCAACAAATTGGGCAATTCGGGGGCTTGTTCGACTTTGTGGAGCAGATAAGTGACGTCGTCGTTGTCGAAATGAAGTCCCAATTCGCGGACTTCATCAGACATCAACTCCATGCCCAGCACCTCGAGGGTGGCGCCGTCGATGTCGGCCTGGAAGGTGTCGTCGTCGACGTTCCAGCGGCCGGTGTCGGCGGGGGCCTTGAACCCGTCGAGCGTGAGCGTGCCGTCGGCGTCGACGCGCACGTTCCACTCCGCGGTCTTCCCCGTGGGCTCGTATCCCTCTTCGGACTCGTCAAATGCGATGTAGTGAATGAACCAGGTTCCATCGACCTTCATATCGGCACCCCGCTTTGGTTGGAAACGCGGACAGCAGACACGCTGGTCCGCACGATCACTAAAAGGCCATTGTTACTCTTACTCCGAGCCGTCGGAAACTGAAAATGTCTGAAATCACACCATCACACGACGAGCACCCCGTCGGGATGTTCGGTCCAGGGCGTTCGCCGCAGTAGCTACACGGCCAATCTGGGAGCTTTGAGCGGTTGGCGGCGCGCGATCGAGCGTATCACCCCCTTTCCCCCACGGTGGCGGGCGCTTTTTTCGGTGCCAGATCCTTCCAGGTCTGGCTTGCCGCAGCGCGTGCGCTGCGGCGGGTCGTCTTTTCGAAAGAGTGACGGCGTCGACTGCGGGCTCAGTCGTCGAAGGCGTCAAACGCCCAGGCCTGCTTTCGCTTATCGCCAACTCGCTCAAAGCCAGCGTCTTTGACCCGGCGCAAAAACCCCTTGGGTGTGGTTGCTTTTCTGCGTATCTTCATTGCTGCCATATCATCCTCGGTTTGGAGGGACATTGGCATCGACGGCGTCCGCGTTTGCCCGCAGGGACGCCGTCACTCTTTCTTGGGGATCAGGATATGAAAAGTCGTTCGGTAGGTCGATCCCTCAGCCGTGGCCGGATGCCGGAGCCGGGACCGGATGCCGGAGCCGTGGCCGGAAGCCGGAGCCGTGGCCGGAAGCCGGAGCCGGAGCCGGGACCGGAGCCGGGACCGGAGCCGGAGCCGGAGCCGTGGCCGGAGCCGGAGCCGTGGCCGGAGCCGGGACCGGATGCCGGGACCGGATGCCGGAGCCGTGGCCGGAAGCCGGAGCCGTGGCCGGAAGCCGGAGCCGGAGCCGGGACCGGAGCCGGGACCGGAGCCGGAGCCGGAGCCGTGGCCGGAGCCGGAGCCGTGGCCGGAGCCGGGACCGGATGCCGGAGCCGTGGCCGGAAGCCGGAGCCGGGCGTCGGCTCGGCGCGCTGCGCGCGCCTTGTAGGGAGGGAGAAAAGCCGATTCTGGCTAGCAGCCTGCGGCATAAGTCGAGGATTTCGGCATACAGTCGCAGCATGATCGCAGTTTTATCAGGCGATTGTCCATCGAACAGACGCGCAACAGCGGGCTCGGAGTGTGCTCAGCGTCGGCGCAGGACTTCCATGGGCCGTTGCGGGTAAATGCCACGTATACAGCGGTACCTTAAGCCGGCATTCGTGCTGTTGGCCTGGTACGCTCCCCCTGACTTTCGGATGGGCTTTTGCCGTTTATGCCGCCGAAGCGAAGACGTCGTGCGCCACGTCCTTGTCGGCGAGCCGACGCGCCAGAAGCGTCAGGTTATTGACCATCACGATGATGTACGCCTGCAGTTCGGCCGAGCCCAATCCCCACGCCATCGCCTTTCGGGCGCCGCGGCGCACGGCTTCGTTGATCAGGCGCTCGCCCTGGCTGCGCTTCTTGTACTGCCGTTTTGTCTCGGGCTTTTCCCACTGGGCCCGTCGCTCGCGTAGTTGCTCTTCGAGCGGGTGGAATCGTATCCGTGGATTACCTGTGTCTTTGACGGCCTTGCACTTGGCGATAAATGGGCAATCGACGCAGCCGTCTTTCGGCCAGATAAACCTGGGGGCTCTGCGCCCGTTGATGGCTGGCTTCACATACCTTATATCGTCGCTGATCTGGCCGTTGGGGCAGATACTTATGCCCCTTTGAAGGTCGATGTCGAAGGCGGCCTTGCCCAGCGCAGCGCTTTCCTCGCCGCCAGCAGGCGGCGGGGCGATAATCTCGACACCGCACAGACGTTGTGCATCGACGCAAAGCGCGACCGAGCCGTAGGCTGTATCGCCCAAGACCACCTCGATCGACGCGCACAGCTGCTTGGCGCGCCGTATCAGCCGAAGGGCCGGTGTGCGGTCATGAAAGTTTCCAGGGGTAACCGCCAGCGACACGATCAGCCCGCTGATGGCATCGCCCAAAACGTGCAGCTTGAATCCGTTGAACCTCCTCGAATTGCTCTTTCGACCGTGGCGCGCCTGCGGGTCCTCCAGACTCAAGAGCCTGCCGGTGGCGACTCTTTCGGCCACTGTCAGATTGCCCTCGGGCGTTGCCTCCAGATTCTGCTCGACGACCGTCATCAGATGGCGGCAAAGCTTCAGAATCTTCTTTCGCTTGCCACGCCGGCACGTCTGGATGCCTCTGCGCACCTTGTCAACCAGGTCGACCGCCCTGTTGGCAAGCTGAGTGATGAGCTCGTTCTGGGCATCTTTGTCCTTCCAGTCGATACCGAACGCGCCCTTGATGCTCGGGGCAAGGACGAAGTCGACATCCCAGTGCCGGGCGAGCTTCTCGAAGCTTTGACGTGTGCCATCGGCCCACAGACGCGTCAACTTCTGGATGCCCTCGCCCACAAGACGCACGGTGTCGGTGACGGCGCCGTAACACCACATCGGAGTGGAGTCGTTGACCCAGATGGTCTCGTCTTTGAGCACGCCGGCCTTCTGGGCAAGTCGGACGATGTGCTCGTGAAACAGCACAAATCGCGGCACATTGGCCTCGGGGTGGCGCTGGCGCAAGAACTTCTCGAAGTCGCGCACCGTTTTCTCGTCGGGCGGCTCGACGTCGCAATTGACCCCCATCGCTGCGCGCCACTTCAGGTCAGTGCGAGCGCGCCGACACGACCCGCGCCGCGACACCCCGGTTTCACCAAAGCGAAGCAAGACAAGCGTCATGAGCACATCGGCCGGCCAAGCCTTGCGGCCCAAGCGACTCTCGCCGCGCCATCCCCTGAAAAGCCATCGTGGAAAGAGCCGCGAGCGATATCGAGCCAGAAGCCAGGCAAGGCTGCCCTCATCGAGCAAAGATGGACACACGAATTCGGGGCTAAAAAACGACTCTTGATTCAGTGAGCGCAACGCCATCGAACACTCCGTTTAGTGCCGCTTGCCCCGCCGCGTTCATTCAAGCATAGTCGCATTTGACAGCCTTGGGGCGTGCGTGTTTCTTCTTAGGCATCGACACCCCAAAAAGATCAGGTCGCACCAAGGCTGTCAACCTCTTAACTTCCCGCGAAATCTACACAAACCCCACCAATCCGCTAAGTGATCGAATTTGCTCTGGATTTGAATTTCTCCGCAGGCTGCTAGCATCCGATCTAGGCGTCCCGCGGGACAAGCCACGCGGGGGCGCTAACCGCGAAAAAGATCTGTGGCCCAATCGCAGAGCGAACCTGCGTGGAGGCGTGGAGGCATGGAGACGCCAAGACCCCGAATTCATGGAAACACGGAGCGAGCACATGGAGCAGCCTTGGGGGCACCGAAGAATGCGGTCGCTTATCTACGCTGCCACCGCCTCAGCAATACCGTGCGCACCTCCTCCGTGGTCTCAGTGCCGCTCCATGTGCTCTTTCGTGGCTTCATGGACTCGCGTGCCTCCGAGCCTCCGTGACTCCGTGACTCCGAGCTTCTGCGATGTCGGGCCGAGGGCCCAACAACCGACTCGGCGCGCTGCGCGCGCCTCGCGCGGAGGGAGGGAGAAAAGCCGATTCTGGCTAGCAGCCTGCGGAGAAATTCAAATCCAGAGCAAATTCGATCACTTAGCGGATTGGTGGGGTTTGTGTAGATTTCGCGGGAAGTTAAGAGGTTGACAGCCTTGGTGCGACCTGATCTTTTTGGGGTGTCGAAGCCTAAGAAGAAACACGCACGCCCCAAGGCTGTCAAATGCGACTATGCTTGAATGAACGCGGCGGGGCAAGCGGCACTAAACGGAGTGTTCGATGGCGTTGCGCTCACTGAATCAAGAGTCGTTTTTTAGCCCCGAATTCGTGTGTCCATCTTTGCTCGATGAGGGCAGCCTTGCCTGGCTTCTGGCTCGATATCGCTCGCGGCTCTTTCCACGATGGCTTTTCAGGGGATGGCGCGGCGAGAGTCGCTTGGGCCGCAAGGCTTGGCCGGCCGATGTGCTCATGACGCTTGTCTTGCTTCGCTTTGGTGAAACCGGGGTGTCGCGGCGCGGGTCGTGTCGGCGCGCTCGCACTGACCTGAAGTGGCGCGCAGCGATGGGGGTCAATTGCGACGTCGAGCCGCCCGACGAGAAAACGGTGCGCGACTTCGAGAAGTTCTTGCGCCAGCGCCACCCCGAGGCCAATGTGCCGCGATTTGTGCTGTTTCACGAGCACATCGTCCGACTTGCCCAGAAGGCCGGTGTGCTCAAAGACGAGACCATCTGGGTCAACGACTCCACTCCGATGTGGTGTTATGGCGCCGTCACCGACACCGTGCGTCTTGTGGGCGAGGGCATCCAGAAGTTGACGCGTCTGTGGGCCGACGGCACACGTCAAAGCTTCGAGAAGCTCGCCCGGCACTGGGATGTCGACTTCGTCCTTGCCCCGAGCATCAAGGGCGCGTTCGGTATCGACTGGAAGGACAAAGATGCCCAGAACGAGCTCATCACTCAGCTTGCCAACAGGGCGGTCGACCTGGTTGACAAGGTGCGCAGAGGCATCCAGACGTGCCGGCGTGGCAAGCGAAAGAAGATTCTGAAGCTTTGCCGCCATCTGATGACGGTCGTCGAGCAGAATCTGGAGGCAACGCCCGAGGGCAATCTGACAGTGGCCGAAAGAGTCGCCACCGGCAGGCTCTTGAGTCTGGAGGACCCGCAGGCGCGCCATGGTCGAAAGAGCAATTCGAGGAGGTTCAACGGATTCAAGCTGCACGTTTTGGGCGATGCCATCAGCGGGCTGATCGTGTCGCTGGCGGTTACCCCTGGAAACTTTCATGACCGCACACCGGCCCTTCGGCTGATACGGCGCGCCAAGCAGCTGTGCGCGTCGATCGAGGTGGTCTTGGGCGATACAGCCTACGGCTCGGTCGCGCTTTGCGTCGATGCACAACGCCTGTGCGGTGTCGAGATTATCGCCCCGCCGCCTGCTGGCGGCGAGGAAAGCGCTGCGCTGGGCAAGGCCGCCTTCGACATCGACCTTCAAAGGGGCATAAGTATCTGCCCCAACGGCCAGATCAGCGACGATATAAGGTATGTGAAGCCAGCCATCAACGGGCGCAGAGCCCCCAGGTTTATCTGGCCGAAAGACGGCTGCGTCGATTGCCCATTTATCGCCAAGTGCAAGGCCGTCAAAGACACAGGTAATCCACGGATACGATTCCACCCGCTCGAAGAGCAACTACGCGAGCGACGGGCCCAGTGGGAAAAGCCCGAGACAAAACGGCAGTACAAGAAGCGCAGCCAGGGCGAGCGCCTGATCAACGAAGCCGTGCGCCGCGGCGCCCGAAAGGCGATGGCGTGGGGATTGGGCTCGGCCGAACTGCAGGCGTACATCATCGTGATGGTCAATAACCTGACGCTTCTGGCGCGTCGGCTCGCCGACAAGGACGTGGCGCACGACGTCTTCGCTTCGGCGGCATAAACGGCAAAAGCCCATCCGAAAGTCAGGGGGAGCGTACCAGGCCAACAGCACGAATGCCGGCTTAAGGTACCGCTGTATACGTGGCATTTACCCGCAACGGCCCATGGAAGTCCTGCGCCGACGCTGAGCACACTCCGAGCCCGCTGTTGCGCGTCTGTTCGATGGACAATCGCCTGATAAAACTGCGATCATGCTGCGACTGTATGCCGAAATCCTCGACTTATGCCGCAGGCTGCTAGCATCCGATCTAGGCGTCCCGCGGGACAAGCCACGCGGGGGCGCTAACCGCGAAAAAGATCTGAGGCCCAATCGCTGAGCGAACCTTGGCAGGGGGCGTGTCTGCTCGAACACCCCCTTGCCGTTTTTCGGTTGGGTCGGTAAAGTCTAAGTAACCAGGCACACATATTTGCTGTCACTTCGAGTGCGGCTTCGCGTCCCAGGATGGTCTTGATCCGGGGCCAGGATACGGCCAAGGCGCGCTCGTCGCGGTGCTAGGTATGGGTGATTGGGGCGTGTCTGCTCGACGCGTGTGGTCCTCGAGGTGCGAGGGTCCGAACTGTTCAAGGCATCGTAGGCATCATTTCAGGAGACGGCATCATGACTCAGACGTATCGCGGTAAGGTCAAATGGTTCAGCGAGGAGAAAGGCTACGGGTTTATCTCCCGCGACGATGGGGAAGACGTCTTCTTCCATTATTCGTCGTTGCAGGTCCCCGGGTTCAAGACAATCGAGGACGAACGTGAAGTTCAGTTCGAGATCGAGGATGGCCCCAAAGGACCCAAGGCGGTCAACGTCCATCCGCAGTGATGGTGGTTGACCCAGCAAGGTTGGACGAGCCCCCGGCACGTTGCGGTGCCGGGGGCTTTTTTTCGCTTCTCAGCCGCCGAAGGGCAGGCATTGGCCGCCGGTGCTGCAGTACTCGGCGGGGTCACAATCGGAGTCGTCCTTGCAGGCGCAGGTGGCGTCGTTGGTGGTCTCGTTGTTGTCCTCGTGGCACTCGTTATGCTGCTGGTTGCCCTGCTCGTCGCTGTCGGCGACGGCGCGGATCGAGATCGTCTGGCCGGCGGGGTCGGGGGCGTCGGTCCAGTTGTACTCCAGCGTCTCGCTGGCCCCCGGGGGCAGGTCTTTGGTGGTGGTCAGGGTGGTCAGGTACTGCTCGGCGCCGTTGATCGTCACCCACACGGCCACATTGACCCCGGCGCGTACCCCGCGGGTGCCCCGGTTGGCCACCGTCAGGTGCAGGCGCAGGCCCTGGCCGTCGCACTCGGTCTTGATGTTGGTGATCTGCAGGTCGGGGGCGTTGAACAGCCCCTCGCCCTGCGAGTTCTGCCGGAAGTTGTTCAGGTAGTCGATCTTCCAGTTGTCCTTCTGGCCGATGGGGATGGCCCCGGCCTTGTTGGGACGGCCGGCGCATAACTGGTCGTCGATCCCGTCGCATACGTTGGTGACGTGGTAGGCGTATTGGTTCCACACCGGGCGGGTGGACACCCACCGGTTCTGGGCGTCGTCGATGACCAGGATGCCGCGCTCTTCGCCGCCCAGGGAGTTGAACTCGGGCCACTTGGCCGCGCAGTTGGCGCCCACCCCGGAGTAGTCGTTGCTGATGAGCACGATCTCGGCGTGGTAGTCGTTGTCGACGTCGACCACCACCGGCAGCTCGCGGGTGGTCCCGGAGGTGTGGGCGCGCTTGAACAGGACGTTGGTGGTGCCGTCGCCGTTGCCCGCGCCGTCGTAGACCCGGATGAAGCACTCGTCGGCGTAGACCACCTCGGCCTTGCCGTCGCCCTGGAAGTCGAACACGCTCGAGCCGGTGATCCGGCTGGAGAAGTCCTGGGAGGGGTGCTTCCACAAGATCGAGCCGTCGGTGTCGTAGACCACGTAGAAGCAGGCGCCGGCGGCGGCGACCTCGGGGGCGCCGTCGCCGTCGAAGTCGGCGATGGTGGGCGGGCCGACGCCGCTGGCCGAGGCGCATTGGGTCTGCGAGTAATACGGGTGGCCGCTGCTGGGAAGGGTGACCGTCCAGATATTGGCCCCGGTCTGCCCGTTGTTCAGGTAGATCTGCTGGCCCGAGGTGGTGACCACCTCGGGCACGCCGTCGAGCTGGCCGTAGGCCTTCTGTCCGTTGGTAAAGGTGCCGAAGTCGCCCACCGCCGGAAAGCCGCCGCCGCCGCCCGAATAGGTCCACATCGCCGGGCAGCTGTGGCCGCCCTGGCCGTCGGGCACGAATTTGAAGGCGCCGTCGGCGGCGACGACCTCTTGTTGGCCGTCGCCGTCGAGGTCGACGGCCGTAGAGTTGACCGCCCCGGCGCTGATGCCCGAGGCGATGCAGTCGAGCTGGCCGCTGACCCCGTCGTAGACCCGGTTGGCGGCGACGACCTCGACGCGCCCGTCGGCGTCCAGATCGACCAGGTCCGCCCCGTCCCACGCCAGCGGGAAGGTGTCCGTCTTCCACTTGACCGCCCAGTTGCTGGTGTAGTCGTCGAAGGCGATCAGTCCGGCGCCGCCGGGCTGGACGGCGACGATCTCATTGCGCCCGTCGGCGTCGATATCCCCGATGGCCAGCGACGCCGAGCCGCTGACGCGCTTGTCGGCGTCGGTCAGATCGAAGATCGGCTGGTAGGTCTGCCCGTCGATGGCGCGCAGCACGCTCTCGCCGTTGTAATTGCTGCCCTTGAACGTCGAGAACACGATATCCGGCGAGCCGTCGTCGTTGATGTCGATGACCGCCGGGGTCATCATCACCTGGTTATACGCCGGCGCCGGGGTGTTGGCGTCGTCGTGCCAGGCCACGGTGACCTTGGGGTCGAAGACCTCGGTGGGCGGGCGCCACTCGCATTGCACCCCGGGGTCGGGGATGCACTTGGCCAGCGTGGGCTCGCAGATCTGGCCGTTGTCGCAGTCGCGATTGTTGGTGCAGTCGGCGCCCGGCTCCACGCAGGAGTCGCGCAAACACAATTGCCCCTCGGTGCAGCATTGGCTGGCACATTGGTGCTCCGGGGCACATTGGGCGGCGTCGGCGCCGGTGTCGGTGACGGTGGTGTCGGAGGCGTCGTGCGCCGCCCCGCCATCGGTGCCCCCGTCGGCGCATACGCCGCTGACACACCAGCCGCTATCAGCGTCGGCGTCGCCCAGGTGACCGGTGGTCGAGGTCTGGCCCTGACAGTCGCCGCACCCAGCGCTCAGCGCCACGCACACGCAGACCATGAGTGTGGGAGCGGCGAGGCGATCAAAAAGTGGCATAGTCGTATCCATCATCAGTTGGGCGATACATCCATTGCTTCAAGGTTGCGGGAAGAATGGATAATATCGCGGCGGGTAGACGTATAGCTTATTTCGAGAGGCGTCCCAAATTCCGTAGATCCACACGTCGTTGGCGTGCAACTCGCGGGTGGACAGGCTGTCGACATCGTCGGGCACGGACTCGCCGTCCCACCAATCGCTGGGCAGCACGATCTGGTCGACGGGGCGGCCGTGCGCGTAGATCGTCAGCCGGGCGGTGACCTGGGGAAAGTCGTACATGCTGAAGGCTTTCACCCCGATGTGGTAAAAGTCATCGCCGGCGTCGTCCACCGTGATGATCTCGTGGTGGGCGCCGCTGACGCTCAGCGACCGGATGGTGGCGTGCTCCTGGCCGTCGGGGCTGCGGCAGCCGAAAGGCTTGGAGCGCAGCGCGTCGTTGTTGGTCTCGGGAAGGGGCATCACCCCGTAGCCAAAGCAATCGAAGACCGGGTCGGCCCACTGCGGCGGGTCGGTCAGCTTCTCGGTGGCGGCCACGTGCAGGTTGAGGTCGGCC
Organism: uncultured delta proteobacterium; assembly: GCA_963697525.1. GTDB lineage: Bacteria > Myxococcota_A > Bradymonadia > Bradymonadales > Bradymonadaceae > Bradymonas. The sequence goes on along the minus strand of OY969087.1, from coordinate 7,251,780 downwards.
CCCCGCCCATAGCCCACGTCGTCGGGGATGGCATCACCGTGGGTATACCACTCCAGATCGACGTACAGGTCGTTGGACGGCATCGCGTCGAGGGTGAGCTGGGGCGCCTCGCACAGGGCCTCGCCCTGGGCGTCGATGGCGTTGAGTTCCACGCGATAGCGCCCGGCGACGTCGGGCGTCAGCGTCAGGTCGTCGAGCGACGCCCCCGCCGCGGCGTTGTTCAGCACGCTTCGGCTCCCTGCCGGCGCGTGCAGCCGGACCAGGCGTTGGTCGTCGGGGGCCGCGGCCTGCGGAAGCTGGATATGCACCTTCTCGCCCACCTGGATCGTGGGAATGCGCCACTGCGACATGGGCGCAAGCCGGTCCGTCCACACGGTGGGCGCGGCCAGCACGCCTCGATGGCAGGTGCCGGCGGCGATGCGCCCGCTGATCGTCGAGGAGACGGTCGGCGAGGGAAATTTGGGCGCCTCGGCGATGCCGACGAGCACCTTTTGGTCGAACGGACCCGCAGACAGCCCGTGTACCTCGAACGGAATTCGGAGGTGGGCGCTGGGCGCGAGGACTGGCAGCGGGTGGGGCACGCTCAGATCGAATTCGGCGTGCTGCGTGGCCTGGGGTTGCGCCGGCTCGGCGTGAATATTTTCAAGGGTGACCGGCTCGGTGCCGCAGTTCTGCACCACGATCCAGCGCGCCGCGTTGTCTTCGACCAGCCCCAGATCCAGGCTGGGGGTCACCGTCACACAATAGGTCTTGGGCACCAGGGCGACGTCGAAGCGACGGTAATGAGAGGCGATAAGTCCGACCTGAAGCTTCGCCGCTTCGCGCGAGAAGGCGAATTGGGGCTGATAGCGAACACCCACCGACTGCACGCCGCCCGGCGGGATCGTCAACAGAATGGGAGAGGGCTTCTCCAGCTCGAACATCGCCGGAAGGGTGTCGCTTTGACCGCGTGAGTTGGCCTGCTGGATGGTCAGCGATTTGATGGTGATGGGCGCGTCGCTGCAGTTGGTGATGTCCAGCGAATCGGAGCTCGACTTGAGGTCGTCGCGGGTCTCGAAGACCAGCCGCGAGGCGGAGATGCTGAACTCGCCGCGTTCGCCCTGGGCGGTCGCCTGGCAATCCTTGGGGATGGGGCGGCAAGCGCCCTGCACGCAGGCCTCGGCGGGGAGGCAGTCCCGGTAGGTCACCGTCATGCCGTCGTCGCTGCATTCCTTGACCTGGCCATTCTCGCAACTGCTCGTGTTCGGCACACACTTGTGCGCGGCGGGCACATCCGGGCCGGCGTCGTCGCTCAGGGGGTTGCGGCTGCTTCCGGGCGCCGGCAGCGCCCCAAAGCGGCACCCCCCGGCCCCGGCGAGCAGCGTCAACAGGCACACCGCGGCCCCGAGCGTGTGCACGGCGCGCGCCAATATGCCGGGATCATCCACCAGAAGGCCTCCAGAGTGCGGCAGTTACAGGACCACCATTGTGACGCCGGCGCGCCGAGATTGCAATTTGTCGGTGATTCTCAGCTCAGGCGCATGCCGTCCATGATCTTGGCGGCGGCGCGCTCCATGAAGGCGCTCGTCGAGCGAACCTTGGCGGGAAGGCCGGCGACGAGCTGGACGCAGTCGAAGCGGTGCGAGGCGCGCAGGTACCAGCCGGGAAGGTAGGCGACCGGCTGGAAGCCGAAGTCGAGCAGGTCGATGAACGCCTGCTCGTGGTTGACCGGCAGGGTCAGCCGGATGTCGGTGACGCCTTTTTTGCGCACCTTGCTGGTGAACTCGCGGATGATCTCGATGGGGTAGCGCCCCGCCGAGCTCTCGATGGACACGTAGTTGCCCTTGGAGTGGTACGTCGGCCACACCTGCCCGGAGATGACCGGCATGCCCGTGCCCCGCGGCTCCCCGACCGGGTAGGCGCGCGGATAGGCCATATGCTTGTCGGCGTTGGGCAGCGCGTTGACGATGCGCGCGGCGAAGGGAAGCCGGGTGATGGCGTTGTCCGGAGGATGCACGCGCGGCGTGCTCGACTCGGGGTTGAAGAAGCCGAGCACCAACTCGGCGTTGTCCAACTCCCGTGAGCCCGGCGCCGGGCGAAAGCCCCAGGTGGTCGCGCCGATCTTGCGCGCCCGCTTGAAGGTCGCCTCGGTGCTCGCCCGAAAATACACCAGCCCGTAGCTCTTGAAGCCCAGCCGCCTCAGCGCCTCGAACAGCGCCTTGCCGACCTCGCCGCGCTGGGGGACGCTATCGACCGACAGCGTGCCGATCTCCAACGATTGGTTCCAGCTCTGCGGAAAGCCAATGCCACAGCCGATGATTCGCCGGCTCTGCGAGGCGATGACCACGGCCAACTCGCCGTCACGAAGCAGACGCTCGACGGTCTGGCTCGAAAACATTTCCTGGTGAGGAAAGTCCGGGCCGTGGATCGCCTGATAAAAGTCGGCGACGTGTTCGGCATGTTCCGGTCGTGCCAGCGTGAGTTTCATACGAACGCTTCGTTCTGCGAAAAATCCGATAAGTGCATTTACGCGCAGATGCGTGCGTCATTTTCAGTCGGGGGGGATTGATTGTCAACTATAGGCGGGGGTCGAGGGGTCCAGGAGTCCAGGGGTGCAGGAGGGGCAGGGGTCGAGGGGGCCGGGAGGGGCAGGGGTTACATCACCGTCGCCGGTGTTTGGTATTCCATGGGGGCCTGAGTGTATGATAGGCGAGAGGCGAGCCGGCGGAGTGCTCGGGAGACGACTGTTATGAGTCAAAAAGTGCAGGCACCGCGTCCATTACGATACCACCTGGACCAACAGCGCGAGCGCACCGAGAAAGCGCTCCAGCAGGCCTACGTGGCCGGCTATGTCACCGACGAGGAGCTCGACGAGCGCCTCGAACTCGCCAACGCTGCCGAGACGTCGCAGGCCCTACAGGTGCTGGTCGACGATTTGCCCGGGCAGGCGAGCGTGCTGGCCTCGGCAGAGCCCACGTCGCAGAGCGCGCCCGTCGACCAGGCCCTCACCGCCGGCAAAGACCACGAGACGCTGCGCGCGATTTTTGGCGGCTCGGAGCGCGCCGGCCACTGGGTGGTCCCCCGCGTCCTCGAGGTCCAGAATGTCTTCGGCGGCATCACACTGGACTTTCGCGACGCCGAGCTTCCCGATGGCGGCACCACCGTCATTCGCCTGAGCGTGCTCTTTGGCGGCGTCGACATCCAACTCGCCCCGGGCATGCGCGTCGACAACCACGCCAGCGCCATCTTCGGCGGCGTGTCCACCTGCGGACGTGGCAAACAACAAGGCGCCGACGCCTCCGTCCCCACTCGCCACACGATCCGCCTCGAGGGCACCGTGCTCTTCGGCGGTGTCCACGTCCGATCGGCCAAGTCCAAACGACAAGTCGCCGGCCTGCTGAAATAGGCCCCACGACGGCACGGAGGCCGTCGCTCCAAGCAGGGCCCCAAGCCGCGCCGCAGGCGCCACGCCCCACGCCCCAAGCCTCGGGCCGAAGGCCCCAAGCCACGCCGCAGGCGCCACGCCCCACGCCGCAGGCGCCACGCCCCACGCCCCGCGCCCGAAGGCCCCAAGCCGCGCCGAAGGCGCCACAATCTTTGCGCCCACGTCCCCACATGCTACCGTGCGGAACGATCTTCTGGCTGGCGTGTTATTGGTCAATGTGAGGGTGCCCGCCCCGGGCGCTCGCGATGTATGCAGGCGACGACACTTATGGTTTCTCCAGTCAAAACGGCCGTCCAGGATATTCGGCGATTGCGCCAGATCAGCGGCGTGCTGTCGCGTCACGGCTTCTCGGCAGTGGCGCGCCGCGCCGGGCTGGGCCGCTTCGTGCGCGACTCTGATGGGGCGGTCGCCGAGTTCGAGGGCCAGGACGAGGCGCTGCTCGGCGAGGACCACAGCGAGGCGGCGGTGCGCTTTCGCAACGTGCTCGAAGACCTGGGGCCGACCTTCGTCAAGCTCGGCCAGGTGTTGTCGACGCGCCCGGACATCCTGCCGCCCGAGTTCATCGAGGAGCTCAAACACCTGCAGGATCGGGTGCCGCCGCTGGGCTTCGAGGAGGTGCGCGAGCAGGTCGAGTCCAACCTCGACGGCACCCTCGACGAGCTCTTCGCCGAGTTCCAAGAAAAGCCGTTGGCTGCCGCCAGCATCGGCCAGGCGCACCGCGCCAAGCTCAAAGACGGCACCGACGTCGTCGTCAAGGTCCAGCGGCCCGATATTCAGGCCAAGATCCGCAGCGACCTCGACATCCTGTACTACCTGGCGCGCTTCCTGGAGGCGACCATCCAGGAGGTCGAGCTGTACACGCCCACGGCGATCGTGCGTGAGTTCGAGCGCGCCATTTTGAACGAGCTCGATTTCCTCCAAGAAGCTCAAAATATTGAGGAATTCGGCGAGAACTTCTCCGACGTCGACAAGGTGGCGGTGCCCGAGGTGATGCACGAGTGCACCACCTCCGAAATCCTGACCATGGAGTTTATCGACGCCGACAAACTCTCCAGCATCGAGAGTGGCTCCGAGCGCGCCGAGCGCGTGCTGGACACGCTGCTCGACTCGATGGTCAAGATGGTGTTGTACGACGGGTTTTTCCACGGCGATCCCCACCCGGGCAACATCATGGTGCGCGACGACGACACCCTGGTGTTCATCGACTTCGGGCTGGTGGGCCGGCTCAGCGAGAGCCAGCAGGACGACCTCATCGACCTGATCTTGACCACGCTCACCGGCGACGTCGACGGCGTCTCGCGCACGCTGCTGCGCATGGGCTATCCCATCGGACGGGTCAACCTGCGCGAGTTCAAGGCCGACATCACCCGCATTCGCGACAAGTACCTGGCGATGAATCTGGGCGACATCGAGGTCGGCGAGTTCGTCCAGGAGACGATGAACGCCGCCCAGAAACACCGCATCCGCATCAACACCAACTACGCGGTGTTGACCAAGGCGGCGATGACCATCGAGGGGATCATGCGCGAGCTCGTCCCCGACCTGGACATCATGAAAAAGGGGATGCCCTACGCCAAGCAGCTCGCCGCGCGGCGTTTCTCGGCGCGCAAGGTGCTGCAGGGCATGATGAACTCGGCGATGGGGTTTTCGGGCTTCGTCCAGCAGATCCCCCAGCAGATGGACCAGATCTTGATGGATCTGGAGGGCGGCAACCTCACCATCACCATCAAAAACGAGTCCATCGACGAGATCGGCACCTTCCTCAACACCCTGGGTACGCGCATCTTTTTGGGGATCATCGCCGCCGGCCTGGCGGTGGCCTCGGCGCTGGTGCTTCGCGGCTACGACACCCAGGTCTACGGGGTGTCGGTGACCCTGGTCATCGGCATTATCATGGCGATCATCGCCCTGGGGCTGTTCTGGTGGGCCCTGAGCTGGCATATCGTGGGGGGCTCGGCGAGATCGAAGCTTCGCTTGGAGCCGTTTATGCGGCTGTTCCGCAAGAAGTAGGCGCGGCGTGGCGTGGCGCCTGCGGCGCGGGACTTGGGGCGTGGCGCCCTTGCTTGGTGCGGAAGGTCCGGGTCGATTTTGTGGTCGGTCGGTGGTATGACCACGGCGTATCGGATATCTGAGCCCGAGGCCCCAATATGGCTATCTCACGTGAACAAGTCCTGCATATTGCCCGTCTGGCGCGCGTCGAATTGAGCGACGACGAGGTCGAGCGTTACCGCGAAGATTTGAGCTCCATTCTCGACTACGTCGACAAGCTCGCCGAGCTGGACGTCGAGGGGGTCGAGCCGACCACGCACGCGGTGGCGCTGGAGTCGCGGCTTCGCGAGGACGCCGTCGAGCAGCGGTTGAGCCACGAGGACGTGTTGAACAACGCGCCCGACAGCGAAGACGGGCAATTCCGGGTGCCGAAAGTCGTGGAGGGCTAAAGCGTATGTCTTTGAACGAACTGACCATCTCCGAATTGCTCGCCGCCTATGAGGCCGGCGAGGCCACCGCGCAGGATGCTGTCGGCGAGGTGCTCGACGCCATCGAGGCGGCCGCAGATCTCAACGCGTTTATCACTGTCGGCGAGCGCGACGCGCTGCTCGAGAAGGCGCGCGCGGTCGACCAGGCGCGCCAGAATGGCGACGATCTGGGCCCGCTGGCGGGCGTGCCCGTGGCCATCAAGGACAATATCTGCGTCCGCGGCGGGCCTACGACCGCGGCGAGCCGCATGCTCGCCGAGTTCGACTCGCCGTATGATGCGACCGTGGTCGAAAAGCTCGAGGCCGCCGGCGCTATCGTCGTGGGCAAGACCAACCTCGACGAATTCGCGATGGGCTCGTCGAACGAGACGTCGCATTTCGGCGCGGCGAAAAACCCCCACGACCCCGAGCGTGTGCCCGGCGGCTCGTCGGGCGGCTCGGCGGTGGCCGTGGCGGCCAACCTGTGCCAGGCGGCGCTGGGAAGCGACACCGGCGGCAGCATCCGCCAGCCGGCGAGCCACTGCGGGGTCGTCGGCGTCAAGCCGACCTACGGGCGGGTGAGCCGCTTCGGGTTGATCGCGTTCGCCTCCAGCCTCGACCAGATTGGGCCGATGACCCGCTCGGTCGACGACGCCGCGCGCATGCTCGAGGTCATCTGCGGCTTCGATGCGCGCGACGCCACCAGCGCCCGGCGCGAGGTGCCGGCCTTGCGCGAGGCCGTCGGCGCCGGCGTCGAGGGGCTGAAGATCGGCATCCCGAAGGAGTATTTCGACGCCGAGGTGGGCATGGACGAGCAGGTGGCCGAGCGGGTGCGCGCGGCCATCGACGGCCTCGCCGACAAGGGCGCCGAGCTCGTCGAGGTGTCGCTGCCGCATACCGAATATGCCGTGGCCACCTACTACCTCATCGCCACGGCGGAAGCGTCGAGCAACCTGGCGCGCTACGATGGCACACGCTACGGATTTCGCGCCGACGGCGAGGACCTGGTCGACATGTACCAGAAGACGCGCGCCCAGGGGTTTGGCGACGAGGTCAAACGGCGCATCATGCTGGGGACCTACGTGCTGTCGGCGGGCTATTACGACCAGTATTACGGCAAGGCCCAGCAGGTGCGAACGCTGATCAAGGCCGACTTCGACGAGGTCTTCGAGCAGGTCGACGCGCTGGTCGCCCCGGTGGCGCCCACCCCGGCGTTTCATCTGGGCGAAAAGCGCGACAACCCCTTGCAGATGTACCTCGAGGACATCTTTACGATCTCGGCCAACCTCGCCGGGCTGCCCGGCATGAGCGTGCCGTGCGGCGCGACCGACGCCGGACTTCCGGTCGGCCTGCAGGTGTTGGCGCCGGCCTTCGACGAAGAGACCATGCTGCGCGTTGGCGCGCAGGTCGAGGGATAACCAGATTTTTCACCACAGAGGGCACCGAGGACACAGAGAAGCTGGTTTGATTTTCCCTCTGTGGCCACTGTGACCTCTGTGGTGAGTTGTCTTTTTCGAGATGAAGCTGTCGTGCAGGTGTTGGCGCCGGCCTTCGACGAAGAGACCATGCTGCGCGTTGGCGCGCAGGTCGAGGGATAACCAGATTTTTCACCACAGAGGGCACCGAGGACACAGAGAAGCTGGTTTGATTTTCCCTCTGTGGCCACTGTGACCTCTGTGGTGAGTTGTCTTTTTCGAGATGAAGCTGTCGTGCAGGTGTTGGCGCCGGCCTTCGACGAAGAGACCATGCTGCGCGTTGGCGCGCAGGTCGAGGGATAACCAGATTTTTCACCACAGAGGGCACCGAGGACACAGAGAAGCTGGTTTGATTTTCCCTCTGTGGCCTCTGTGACCTCTGTGGTGAGTTGTCTTTTTCGAGATGAAGCTATGACGAATGCGCGTGACAAGTACGAGGTTGTCATTGGGCTGGAGGTCCACGTCCAGTTGCAGACCGACTCCAAGATCTTCAGCTCGGCGTCGGCGACCTACGGCGCCGATCCCAATACGCAGGTCGCCGCGGTCGACCTGGGGCTTCCGGGCGTGCTGCCGGTGCTCAACCGCCGGGCGGTGGAGTATGCGATGAAGGCGGGGTTTGCGCTGGGCTGCGAGGTGCGCCCGTGGAGCCAGTTCGCGCGCAAGAACTACTTTTATCCCGACCTGCCCAAGGGCTACCAGATCAGCCAATTCGAGTACCCCATCTGCGAGCACGGGCACCTGGATATCCAGGTCGACGAGGACGCCGACACCAAGCGCATCGGCATCGTGCGCATCCACATGGAGGAAGACGCCGGTAAGTCCAGCCACGTCGAGGGCCGGCCGTACAGCCTGGTGGATCTGAACCGGGCGGGCGTGCCCCTCATCGAGATTGTCAGCGCTCCGGACCTGCGCTCGACCGACGAGGCGGTCGCCTACTTGAAAGAACTGCGCAATATCGTGGTCTATCTGGGCATCTCCGACGGCAATATGCAGGAGGGCTCGTTTCGCTGTGACTCGAATGTCTCCGTGCGTCCGGTCGGCCAGGAGGAGCTGGGCACGCGTACCGAGCTCAAGAACATCAACTCCTTCAAGTTCATCAAGGACGCCATCAACTTCGAGATCGACCGCCAGATCGCCGTGGTCGAAGGCGGCGGCGAGGTCGTCCAGGAGACCCGGCTGTACAACCCCGACAAGGGCGAGACGTTTGCGATGCGCTCTAAGGAGGAGTCGCACGATTATCGCTATTTCCCCGATCCCGACCTGCCGGCGCTCGAGCTCGACGACGCGTGGCTCGAGCGGGTGCGCCAGTCGTTGCCCGAGCTTCCCGCCGCCCGCCGCGAGCGCTACCAGGCCGACTTCGAGCTGAGCGCCTACGATGCCGGCGTGCTCACCGACGACCGCCAACTCTCCGATTATTTCGAGGAGGCCGTGGGCGCCTACGCCGACAACCCCAAGGGCGTGGCCAACTGGGTGATCAACGAGCTCTTGGGCCGGCTGGACAGCCAAACGACCATCGAATCGGTGGCCGTGCGCCCGCCCGAACTCGGCAAGCTCGTGCGCCTGATCGACGAGGACGTCATCAGCGGCAAGATCGCCAAGAAGGTCTTCGAAGAGATGCTCAAATCCGGCGCCGATCCGGAAGAAATCGTCGAGCAAAAGGGGTTGAAACAGATCTCCGACGAGGGCGCCCTCGGCGAGGTCATCGACGGCATCATCGCCGACAACCCCGACCAGGTTCAGCAGTACCGTGACGGAAATACCAACCTCGTCGGCTGGTTCGTCGGCCAGGTGATGCGCGCGACGCGTGGCCAGGCCAATCCCCAATTGGCCAACCAACTCCTGCGCGAAAAACTTTCGGAGTGATCCAGTGATCGAGTGATCGAGTGATCGAGTGAACGGCAGCGGAGGAGCGATCACTCGAACACTCGATCTCTCCCAAGCGAGGCATATATGAAAACCGCAGTCGCCCCCGTACGCTGGGTGGGAACCCCACATGACGGCCACCTCCAAATGCTCGACCAGCGAAAGCTGCCGGGCGAGGAGCTGTGGCTGGATATGTCGACCTATACCGAGGTCGCCGACGGTATCCGTCATATGGTCATCCGCGGCGCGCCGGCCATCGGCATCGCCGCGGCGTTCGGGGTGGCGCTGGCGGCGCGCGAGCGCGGGGCGGATCTCGACGAGGTCTACGATCACCTGTCGAAGACGCGGCCCACGGCGGTCAACCTATTCTGGGCGCTCGAGCGCATGAAGAAGACCGTGGCGCACAGCGCCGAGCTCGACGCCGAGGTGCTCGTCGAGCGGCTGTTTTCGGAGGCGCAGGCGATCTTCGCCGAGGACCGGGCGAATAACCTGGAGATGGGCCGGCTGGGCGCCGAGCTTCTGCCGGAGGGTGCGCGCGTGCTCACTCACTGCAATACCGGCGGGCTGGCCACCGGCGGCTACGGCACCGCGCTGGGGATCATTCGGGCGGCCCACGCCGCCGGAAAGCTCGAGCAGGTGTGGGTCGACGAGACCCGCCCCTACCTGCAGGGCGCGCGGCTGACCGCCTGGGAGTGCATGAAAGACGAGATCCCGTGCACGCTCATCACCGACAGCATGGCCGGCTACTTCATGCACGCCGGCCAGGTCGACGCGGTCATCGTGGGCACCGATAGGGTGGTGGCCAACGGCGACATCGCCAACAAGATCGGCACCTATTCGTTGGCGGTGCTGTGCCACCATCACGGCATTCCGTTCTACGTGGCCGCGCCGGTGTCGACCATCGACTTCGACACCGAAACCGGCGAGGCGATCCCCATCGAGCAGCGCAGCGCCCGGGAGGTCACCCACGTCGGCGAGCGCGCGATCGCGCCCGAGGGCGTACGGGTGGCCCACCCGGCGTTCGACGTCACGCCGAATACGTTGATCACCGCCATTGTTACCGAGAAGGGAGTGGTCAAAGCACCGTATGGCGCCAACCTCGCCGGGCTGGCGCGCTAGTCTACCGGCACAGCTCCTCGGTTCTCGATTCGTCGATCGACTGACGCTATACTGTGGGTGTGGCACTCGGGCAGGACGATTTCATGAAAAATGGGCGAGCGAGCCAGGTATTCGGGCGGTTGGGATGGCGCAAGGCGGCGATCGCCGCGTGTAGCCTGTTGTGTGGGCTGGGTTTGTCGGCCAGCGTGATGGCCGAGGAGCCCAGCGCCGAGCACGGCGCGGGCGCGGCCAACCCGTCGACGCATAAAGCGGCCGCCCAGGCCACGCTGAGCGCCTCAGAGCGCCGGCATCTGGGCTTTATCCTGCTGGGGACGTCGGGGGTGTTGGGCGCCGGCATGATCGGCGTCTTTTTGCTGATCCGGCTTCGCCGGCGGCGCCGTCGCGGCTACGACGACCCCAGCAGCGCCGATTTTCGCGGCGCCCAACTCGTCGGGGTGACCTCGCTGGTCCAGGACTCCGGCCGTCGCGTGCAAGCCAAGGCCGACAAGAGCGCCCCTGGCGGCGAGACCACCGTGGAAGCGCACGCAAGCTCGCGGGTGGACTTTGCCCCGGAGCAATCGTCGTCGCAGTCGATGTGCCCGAAATGCTCGCGTTTGTTCCCGTCGACGCTGGTGGTGTGCCCGTACGACTCGGCGACGCTTCTGCGCGTGCCCGAGCGGTCCCGCGCCAAACCGGCGCGGCGCACCGAGCAGTCCCTCGAGCGCCTGGTGTGCACGGGCTGCGATCGGCGCTACGAGCCCGGCATCAGCTTTTGCTACCACGACGGGCTGCCGCTGATGCAGGACACCCGCGAGCGCGCTCGCCAGGCGCCCACCTTCAAGGCCTGTGAGGACTGCGGATGGGAGGGGCAGACCGACGACGCGCTATGTCCCCACGACGGCGGCGAGTTGATCGAGATCGACGCCTCCGACTCCACCAAGATCGCCCCCACGATCCCCATGATGGTCTGCCCGAAGTGTCGCAACTTCGGCCCGCCGGGCAAGGCCTTCTGCCCCGACGACGGGGAGTTGCTCACCCCGCTGGTCAACGTGCGCGTGACCGAATTTCCCGCCCACGGCTTCGGCCCGCGCCGCAAGGTTTGCGAGACCTGCGGCACCGAGCATAGCGGCCACGCCCAATATTGTAGCTGCGATGGCAGCAAGCTCGTGGCGTTGAATTAACGAGCCAACTCCCGCAACACCGCGTCGGTAAACTCCGTGGTGCTCGCCTCGCCGCCCATGTCGGCGGTGACGTGCTCGCCGCGGCCCAGGACCGTGCGCACGGCGGTGCGCAGGCGGTCGGCCTGAGCGTCGTGGTTCAGGTGCTTGAGCATCATGCCCGCGGCCAGCATCAGCGCGGTGGGGTTGGCGATGCCCTTGCCGGCGATGTCCGGGGCGGTGCCGTGGACGGCCTCGAACATCGCGCAGTCCTTGCCGATATTCGACCCCGGGGTCACGCCCAGCCCGCCGACCAGCCCGCTGGTCAGGTCGGAGAGGATGTCGCCGAAAAGGTTGGTGGTCACGATCACGTCGTAATGCTGCGGCGTGGTCACCAGCTTCATGCACATCGCGTCGACGATGACCTCGTCGTAGTCGATGTCGTCGTAGCGGTTGGCCACCGAACGGCCGACCTCCAAAAACAGCCCGCTGGTCTCCTTGAGGATGTTGGCCTTGTGGATGAGCGTGACTTTCTTGCGGTTGTGGCGTCGGGCGTACTCGAAGGCGAACTCGCAGATGCGCTCGGAGCCGTAGCGGGTGATCAGCATGATCGACTCCGCCGCCTGGCGGTTGGGCGGGATGGAGTGCTCGATGCCGATGTAGGCGCCCTCGGTGTTCTCGCGGATGACCACCAGGTCGAGGTCGAGGTCGCTAAAGCGGGTGTTGACCCCCGGAATGGCGCGCGAGGGGCGCACATTGGCGTACAGGTCAAAGTGCTTGCGGATGGCCACGTTGACGCTGCGAAATCCGGCGCCGATGGGCGTCTCCAGCGGTCCTTTGAGGGCCACCCCGGTCTGGGCGATGCTCTCCAGGGTCTCGGTCGGCAGCGGGGTGCCCAGCGCCTCGAAGGCCCCGGAGCCCGCCTGGACTTCGTCCCATTCGATGTCGACGTCCAGCGCGCCCACGACGCGCATGGTCGCCTCCATGATCTCGGGGCCGATGCCGTCGCCGCGGATCAGTGAAACTCGCTTACTCATTGTCAACTCCGCTTGTTACGTCCCGAAAGCGCCGTGGGCCCACGACGTCCGGCAGTTCGTTATTTGCGTTGCGAGGCGGGTAAACCTAAGTTGCCCATACATTTTGTCGGGAAACATGACCAGCCGTTATTTGTTAATGGATGCGTCGACCCGGCACGCAGTCCCCAGCTCCGAGTACGAGATGACCCAAGACCAACGAGAACGCCGCCTGCTGTACGGCCGCATCATCACCAGTGTGGTGCTGTACGCCCTATTTATCATTCTCAGCACGAGCGCCGTATTGACACGCTCGCTCCAAGATCAACCCCTGGTGTTGGGCGGGCTGTTGATTGGCTCGGCGCTCATCCTGCCGCGCCACACCCGCCGCATGGCCAAGAGCGACGAGCCGGCGCCCACCGACGAGGCCCAGCGCCGCGCGCGCATCCAGCGCTGGCTGACCTGGGTGCGCCTGGCCTACCTGCTGATGGCCGCGTTCGTCTGGTTCGGCCTGCCCGCGCTGGTGGGCTAACCGTCGCACGATCAGTTGATTGTATCCCCAGGAGGGACTCGATGGATCTCAGTGCTCTACCTACGCGTAGCCGGGAGTTTTGCGCTGCGCTCGACTTGTCGGTTCCTATCGTGCAGGCGCCGATGGCCGGAGGGCCGACCTCGCCGGAGCTCGTCGCCGCGGTATGCAACGACGGCGCGCTGGGTTCGGTCGGCGCGGGCTATATGGAGCCCGACGACCTCGATGCCTATCTGACGCGGCTGGGGTCGCTGACTCAACGCGCCGTGCACGTCAACGTCATGGTGGTCTCCGATCCCGGGGCACCGCCGCCGCGCTCGGAGGTCGACGCGATCCTCGAGGATGCCGCCGCCGACGTCGGGGCGAGCTTCAGCCGCGAGTTCGACTATACCGACCGCGTTCCCCAGCAGATCGAGGTGCTCTGTGAGCACGGCGTGCCGGTGGTGAGCTTTACCTTCGGCCTTCCCACGGCTGCCCAGATCGACCAGTTGCACCGCGCCGGCGCGGTGTTCTACGCCACGGCCAATACGCTGGCCGAGGTCGACGCCGTGGTCGATTCGGGCTGCGACGGCGTGTTGTTGCAGGGGAGCGCCGCGGGAGGCCACCGCGGCGGTCTGGCCGATACCCGCTTCGCTTCGCGTGTCGATCTGCTCCCTTTGGTGAGCGCGGCCGCCGAGCGTGTGCGGTGCCCGCTGGTCGCCGCCGGTGGCATCATGAACGGGCGCGGCATCCTGGCGAGTATCGCCGCCGGGGCGGCGGCTGCGGCGTTGGGCACCGCCTTTCTGGTCAGCGACGAGAGCGGGGCGTCACAGGAGTGGAAGGACGCCATCACGCACGCCCGAGACGACGACACGACCCTGACGGCCAGCTTCTCGGGCCGTGAGGCCCGCGGCATCAACAACGCGTTCATCGAGCGCATGGCCCCGCTCGCCGACCGGCTGCCGGCCTACCCGATCCTCAACACGTGGACGCGTCCGATGCGCTCGGCGGCGAAAGCCAGCGGCCAGACCGACTATATGTCGTTGTGGAGCGGGCAGGGCGCACCGATGGCCCGCCCGATGCCCGCCGCCGAGCTCGTGCGCACGCTCGAGGCGGAGTTGGTCGACGCGCTCGCCGAGTTCGGGCGGTGATCATTCGACGCTCGCCCACACGCCTTCGAAGGAGTCGCCCTCGGGAAATCCCGCCAGCGTGGGATAATCGAAGGCGGGCGGGGCGTCGTCGACGCGCGACAGCGCGCGTCCGGCGCGCTTGGCGGCGCGGCGCACGAGCTTGTCGAGCTTGTCCGACGGGCGCTTTTCGTTGCGGCATACCAACATGTGGCCGCCGTCGGCGAGGCGCTCGAAGCAGGCGACGAGCAGGTCTTCGTAGTCCTTCTTGACCGACCAGAACCCGCCGGCGCCGCTGGCGGCGGTGGGCGGGTCGACGATCATGCCGTCGAAGGTCTCATCGGTGGCGTTGACATAGGTGCGCGCGTCGTCGGCGACCGAGGTGTTGAGCGCCTGCGACAGGTGGTTGAGCTCCAGGTTTTCCTCCAGCCAATCCAGGTAGCGTCGCGACAGATCTACGCTGACCACCTCGCAACCCTCGTTGCACAGCGCCACGGTGTAGGCGCCGGTGTGGCAGAATAGGTTGAGCCACTTCTGGCCGCTCTGGGCGAGCTGGCGGGCGCGGCGGCGGTTGTCGCGCTGGTCGGCGAAAAAGCCCACGTCGATCCCCTCCCACGGCTCACACCAAAATTTGAGGTCGTCCTCCACCCCGATGACGCGCTCGCCGGGGCGCACGTAGCCGGCGCCGGGGGCGATGATGCGCGCCTCGGGCATCTCCTCGGTGCGGATATCGCGCAGGTGCTCGACCTCCAAGATCATCATCTCCGGGTCGAAATCGAGGATATTTTCGTAGACCCGCTCGCGGAAGCCGAACGCCGTGGCGCCCACCAGCGTCGCGCGCAGCAGCGGGCCCACCCGATCGAGCTGCAGGCCGGGCAGGCCGTCGGCCTCGCTGTGGACGAGCCGAAACAGGTCGGTGTGCTGGGTGTTGCGGGTGAGCTCGCTTCGGCGCGCGAACGCCTCGTCGACGCGCAGGTCGACCTCCTCGTCGAAATATTGCGCGGCCTCGCGCTCGGCGCTCCACACCCGGGCGGCGAGCTTGCCGGTGCCCTCGATGAGCGCGGTGGGCCCGAAGCTGCCGCGGGTGCCCACGAGCTGGACGGGCGTGCCCGGCGCCAGATGCGCCCGATCGCCGGTGTGCCGGTCGGCGAGCACCCAGGGGTGGTGCTGGCGGGTGAGCACCTCGATGGTCTTGTCGGAGACGAGCAACTGGACGAGATCGCCGGGGCGCGCCGCGGCCTCGGGGGCTGCTTCGGCTTCCTCGGGCTCCTCGGGCACGATCACCACCGGGTCGCTCGGCCACCAATCCCCGTCGGGATTCCAACTATGGGCGAGGTCGCTGCCCGCCCGGTACAGCGCGGTGACGCGTAGGCGAAGCCCGCCGTCGACCATATAGCCGCCGCGGTGAGCGTCACCCAGCACCGGCATGTCTTGGGCAGCGAGCGCGTCGAGCACCAACCCGGCGGGGTCGGGGGGCGTGTCGAACTCGCCGGATTGGGGCATGGGCGTGAGCTGCAATTCGGCGATGCCCTCGCGGATCTGAGTGGCGCTGTAGTCGATGGGGATGCCACCGGCGCCGTGCAGGCGCCCCTGAGGCCGCTCGGGCGTGGGCACCAGCACCACCCAGGTGATCATGAGCTCGCCGCCCGCCCAGGCATCGAGCAGCGCGTGGGCGCGCTCGGGATCGTCGCCGAACAGCCACGGACCGCCGCCCTCGGCGGGCATCGACCACACCGGCGTGAACGTGTCCCGGTCCAGCCCCAGCGTATCGGCCAGAAATAAGATCGCGTTCATCGGGTCGTCGCGATCGAGCGCGCCGGGCATGCCCACCGGTTTTTCGACCACCACCCAGCCCTCGCCGCGCGCCAATTCCGCAGCCTCGGGTAGTCCGAAGGGCTCCTCGCCGGGGCCAACCTCGGCGACGACCTCCTCGTCCGGGGAGGGCACCTTGTCGGGATTGCGCGACAGCCGCTCGTTGACGCGCACGTGCTTGTCGTCAAACGCCCGGGCGATCTGCGCCTCGGTGGCGTCGGGCCACGCCCGGCGCAGCAGCTGGGCGAGCGTCTTGGGGTGGTGCTCGGCGGGAACTTTGAAGGTGAGGTGCATTTTTAGGGGTCCAGGGGTCCAGGGGTCCAGGGGTCCAGGGGTCCAGGGGTCCGCTTTCGCTACTTTGCACGGATTGGGGTTTCGTTCAAAGGGGGATGGGTTTTTGGCGCCAGACCGCAACCTCGGAAGCCTCATCGCCACCCACACGTTGCATAACCGGCGCCAGTGAGTACCATAGCCACGTTAGTGAATTGATATTCAGCCGGGCCGCCAACGACCCCAACCGGACACCGACCATGAACAAGCAAAGCTCCGAGTCGAACCTCTCGCACGCGCTCACCGAACCCAACCCGGACGCCGTCCAACCAGGGCAGGCCAAGGGGCGAGGCGACCTGCAGGCATGGGAGGCATCCCAGCCGGAGAACGCCTACACGGCTGATACTCACTTTGTGCGCGTCTTGCCGCTGTACGTCAAAAGCGAGCCGCTCGGCGATGTCGTCGAGGATCTGGAGCGCTTCGGCGCCGAGGTCGCCGGCCCGGTCGACGAGCTGGTGCGCAAGAATAACCTGCACCAGAACCTGCCCCAATTGGAGCGCTACACCGGCATCGGCGAGCGCATCGAGCAGGTCGACCACCACCCCACCTATCACGAGGCCGGCAAGTATATTTACGGCTCGGGGATCATGTCGGCCTACGCTCATCAGCCCAACGCGGCCGGGGTGATCAGCCGGTTTTACGTGTCCAGCTACAACGGTGAGGCCGGCCACAACTGCCCGGCGGCGTGCACCGCCGGCGTCATCCGCGTGCTCCAGGAGATCGCCCCCGACGACATCCGCGAGAAGTATCTTCCCGGCTTCTTGAACCGTGACTACGACAAGCACCTGGAGGGCGCGCAGTTTTTGACCGAGGTCCAGGGCGGCAGCGACGTCGGCCGCAACGCCAGCCGCGCGGTGCGCCAGCCCGACGGCAGCTACCGCGTCTGGGGCGAGAAGTGGTTCTGCTCGAATATCGACGCCGACGTCTTCTTGATGACCGCGCGCCTCGAAGACGACAACGGCGAGCCCGTCGCCGGCGGCACGCGCGGGTTGGGGCTGTTCTTCGTGCCCCGTCGGCTCGACGACGGCACGGTCAACAACTTCACCGTGCGCCGGCTCAAGGACAAGATCGGCACCCGCTCGATGGCCTCCGGGGAGACCGATTTCCGCGGCGCGATCGCCTATCATATGGGCGCGCCCAAAGACGGCTTCAAAAATATGATGCGCCTGGTCATCAACACCAGCCGGCTGTTCAACGCCGCCGCCTGCATGGGCCTGGCGCGGCGCGCCTACGTCACCGCGCAGACCTACGCCGAGCACCGGGTGGCCTTCGACCAGCCGATCATCAACTACCCGCTCATCCAGGAGACCCTGGCCAACGTCAAAGCCGAGATCGACGCCTGTGTGTCGGGCACGATGCACCTGGCCTGGCTCCAAGATCGCATCGACCAAGGGCAGGCCAGCGAGACCGAGCAGCAATTCTTCCGCATGGCGCTCAACCTCAATAAGGTGCGCACCGCCAAGTCGGCGCGCTACGCCGCCGTCGACGGGATCGAAGTGCTCGGCGGCAACGGCGCCATCGAGTCGTTCTCGGTGCTGCCGCGCATGCTTCGCGACTCCATCGTCACCGAGAACTGGGAGGGCACCCACAACACCTTGCAGATGCAGGTGATGCGCGACATGCAAAAATACGGCGTCCACCAGGGCTTCTTCGGCTACCTCGATGGGTTGCTCGAGGACTGCCGCGACGACGACGCCGACCTGGTCGCCGCGGTGCGCGCGGCGCTGGGCCAGTCCATGGAGGCGCTCCAGAAGGTCGCCCAGATGGACATGGGCTCGGCCACCCTGGCCATGCGCCCGCAGATGGACCAGCTCGCCTGGGCGTTCTACGCGGCGGTTCGCCTGTGGGAGCGCGCCCAACTCGACGTCGACGACGAGGTCGACGCCGCCTCGGCCGCCCAATTCATCGGCCACCGGCTGAGCAAAGACGTCGACTATACCGATGCGGACGTCCTGGCGCGGCTGGGCAAGGTGGCGCGCAGCTTGTAAGCGGCGCTGTTACCAGTTGTTACCTCGCCCGCCTTTACCTCCACGTTCCGCGTGGTATATTCCTCGGCAGTGAGCGAACGTAGCTTAAAAGCGTTCAAAATTAGCGAAATCTTCACATAGAGTAATCGCATGAGTGATGCAAAGAAGCCGTGGAATGAGCCGATGCCCGAGGACCAATTCTCCCTGATGCGCGACATCCTGGCCGCGCCCAGCCCGGTGGGGTTGGAGGGAGCGATGACCTACGGCGTGCTCAAGCCGTACTTCGAGTCGTTCGCCAAGGATGGCTGGAAGGTCCAGCAGTTCAAGGGCCACGCCGGCGTGGTGTTGGACACCCATCCGGGCCGTGACGACATGTTCTCGGTGATGATCATCGGCCACGCCGACAAGATCCGCATGCAGGTGCGCAGCATCGGCGAGGACGGCAAGATCTGGATCGACAGCGACTCGTTTTTGCCGATGACGCTGATCGGCCACGAGGTCAAGCTGTTCAGCGAGGACCCCGAAAACCCCGGCCGCTACCGCATCATCGAGGGCGGCACGGTCGAGGCCCTGGGCGCCATCCACTTCGCCGACGCCGCCCTTCGCAGCGGCGACAAGGGCATCAAAAAAGAGCAGCTTTACCTGGAGTTGCAGATCCACGGGGACGACAAAAAGCAGCAGATCGAGAACCTGGGCGTTCGCTCGGGCGACTCGATCATCTTGAACCGCCCGATCAAGCACGGCTTCAGCCCCGACACTTTTTACGGGTCGTATCTGGACAACGGTCTGGGCTGCTTCGTGGCCGCCGAGACCGCCCGCCTCATCGCCGAGGCCGGCGGTACCGACAACGTGCGTTGCATGTTCGCCGCGGCCAGCTACGAGGAGATTGGCCGCTTCGGCAGCCGCGTGCTCGCTGGGGAGATGAAGCCCGACGCCATCATCGCCGTCGACGTCAACCACGACTACGTGGCCGCGCCGGGTATCGGCGACCGCCGGTTCAACCCGCTGGAGATGGGCAAGGGCTTTACGATGTCGGTGGGCTCGATCGCCAGCGAGCAGCTCAACCGGGTCATCGAGACGACCGCCAAGGAGCACGGCATCCCCATGCAGCGCGACGTGTGTGGCCGTGACACCGGCACCGACGGCATGGCCGGCGTGCTCGCGGCCATCGACTGCGCGGCGACCTCCATCGGCTTCCCCATCCGCAACATGCACACCATCTCGGAGACGGGAAATACCTCCGACGTGCTCGCGGCCATCCACGCGCTCACCCGCTCGCTGCAGGCGCTGGACGCCATGGAAGACGGCGGCGCCAAGCTTCGCCGTGACTTCCAGAACAACCACCCGCGCCTCGACCAGGCCGTCAAGCTCGGCCACCAGGGAAGCGACAAGCCCGACGAGGACTGATCGCTTCGAACGACGCTAGAGATTGACCACAGAGGGCACAGAGGGCACAGAGGTTTTTGACAACCTTCCCTCTGTGCCCTCTGTGTCCTCTGTGGTGAAATAGACACACTATGGACTTGTTGCCGACGGACATATTCGACGGGGTGGGGTGTGTGGCGCTGGTGGGCGTGGCCAAGAACTGCGGCAAGACGACCACGCTCAACTACCTGCTCGGCTGCGGGGTATGTGACGGGCGCACCGTGGGGCTGGTGTCGGTGGGCATCGACGGGGAGAGCTCCGACTTGCTCATCGGCACGCGCAAACCCCCGATTCACGTCCAGCGCGACCAGTGGGTAGTCACCGCGCGCGACGCGCTGCGCAAGTCGTCGGCGCGCATCGAATATGTCGCCTCGTTGGGCTTTTCGACGCCGCTCGGCGAGGTCGTCTGTGGGCGCGTGATCGAGGCAGGGTCGGTGGTGCTCGCGGGCATGCGCCACGGCGGCGATCTGGAGCGGGCGGCCGGCGCCCTGGAGGCGCACGGGGTCGACCTCGTGCTGGTCGACGGCGCCTACGGGCGCACGGTGGCGGCCAGAGGCGGGCTGGCCGACGCGGTCATCGTGTCCACTGGCGCCGTGCTCGGCGGCGACGTCGAGGCGATCTGCGACGCCACCACCGCGCTGATCGATCGCCTCTCCCTGGCGCCTGTCGAGGCCGGCTGGCAACGCGCGCTGATCGACCAGGCGATCGCCGAGGATCGCTGTCTGCTCGGTGGTCCCGGCGTCGAGCCCGTGGCGCTGCCGGCGCGAAGCGCGCTCGTCGGGCTGCGCCAACTTGCCGGGTCCACGTCGCCGTTCACCGATCGGGTGCTCGGTCTGGCCGTGCCCGGCCTCGTCAGCGACAGCGTCATCGAGCATCTACTGGGCGTGGCGGGCTCGTCGCGGGTGCTCCTGGTGCCCGACGGGACCGTGCTGCAGGCGCGGGCGGCGCTGGTGCGACGGCTGGCGCGCACCTGGCAGATCCGCGCGGCCTGCCCGGCCCAGATCCTCGCCATCAGTGTCAATCCCACCGGCATTCAGGGTCACGCGGTCGACGACGTCGAGCTGCGCGCAGCGCTGCATTGGCGCTGGCCGTCGATTCATCTCTTCAATCCCCTTCACTCCGCGGCGTCTCCCGCGTAAGATAGCTTTTGAGAAACTTTGCATTCGATAAACACTGATCTCCAACTTTCGCGCGGGTTCGCTTCCTATGTTAGTGTGACGGCCATCATTGGCCGGCGAGCCCATCACGAGGAGAGTCTCTGTGAGTGAACCGATCGAGCTCAGAATCAGTCGTCTGGTTCGGGAGCTGCTGACCACCCATCTCGATGCGTTTTTAGTGTTGTTGGCCGAGGAGGACATCTCGGTCAACGATCAGCGCCGTCGCATGGACGCGCTGGTCCGCGCGCTCAGCGGCGTCGACGTCGACGACAGCCTCAACGACGGCGGGCGTCCGGTGCCGGTGTGGACCGACCTGAACGCCAACCCCCCGGTCATTCGGCTGCACAAAAAGCTCATCGAAACGGTCGACGACGCCGAAATCCTAATGGCGTTCCAGCGCCCGGTCGCCGAGATCTTGGGCATCTCGCCGGTGGGCGTGGGCCTGGTGCTGCAGTGCCGCGACGATCGCCAGCTCAAGAGCCTGGCCAACAAGGCGGCGCGCCAGCTCGACGCCGACCGCGCCCAGCTCACCCAGGTGCCCGCGGTCGTCGAGCAGCGCATGCGCCTGTTCGAGGAGCGCCTGACCGAATTCGCCGAACGCTTCGGCGACAGTGTCTTTTTGCTGCTCAGCGGCAAGGACGACTTTACCAGCAAGCTGTCGCGGGCCAAGCGCGGCTGGCCGGATTGGGCGACCGTCGAGCGCGCGTCGTTCATGAAGGGGGCGATCGAGGAGATCGAGGTCGCCGTCGAGGACTTTGACGACTCGCCCGATCCCGCCATGCTCGTCGAGCTGTGCTGGGAGAGTCTGGACCTGTCGCCGCAGTCCTTTCTGCGCCACGCCGCCCAACAGTTGCGCACCCAGGGCAGCCACGTCGACGTCGAGCGGGCGCTGCGCACCCTCGCCAATATCGTCGACGAGGGCAGCGGGGCGCTTTCACCCACGCTGGAGCGCTGGGAGGCGTTCGGCGAGCTGTCCAGCGCGTGGGACGAGTTGTTCCGCGAGGAGCAGCGCGTGCTCGCGTTTACCCCGGGCCGGCGCGGCACGCCCAGCGTCTCGGTGTTGGGCTCGCCGGTCCACACCATGGGGATGTGCGAGCCCGACAGCCTGCCGTGGTCCTCGCCACTTCTGTCGTGGAGCATGCGCGAGCGCAACGCGTTGCGCGACCTGCTGGTCGGCCTGCGCCGCACGCTCGAGGAGAAGCGCCCATCGACCCAGATCGAGGATTTTATCGTCGGCGTCGACAGCGACGAGCCGGCGCTGCAGGTCGACGTGCCCGACAGCGAGCTGCAGGTGCAGGTCGTCGCCGGCGAGCATAGCCTGCCGGACAATTACAGCGAGCTTCTCAAGCGGGCGATGAACGCCACCCACCAGTCGATGCTCGCCCAATTCGACAACCTCGATCGCGCCAGCCGCCAGCGCGTCTTGCAGGTGCTGCGCTCATCGTATGGCGGCTTTTTTGGTGAGGCCAAGGAGGTCTGGGCGCGCCGCTTTCAGGCGTGGAAGAAGTGGGACGAGCGCGAGGCGTTTGCCACCCTGTGCACCGAGATCCGCCACGTGCTCGGCTCGGCGATCATCTTCGACCCCTTCCAAGATCCTCGGGACTCGGAGCTGCGCATGGTGCCGACCTTCGACGTGGTCGTGCCCCGCCCCGAGGACGTCGACCGTGTCATGCTGTATATCCCGCTGGCCGCGCTGCGCAACACCTTCCAGGACACCCCGGTGCGCGTGCGCGTCGTCGAGGTGTTCGACGACGGGCCGTGCGTGTGGTGCGGCGACATCGAGGTCACCCTGCAGACCGTCGAGGAGCAGCCCACCGAGACGGTGCTCAAGTCCATCGAGAATGATTCGGTGCGCCTGCTGGTTTACGAATCGCTGCTGTCGACCGGTCGCATCGGCTAGTGCATGTCCCAGGACGCTATGTCAGACGAGCCCACTTGGAGCCTAAGCGAAGAAGTCGGCGGACTTGCGCGCTTGCAAGAGATGATGCGCGAGTTCTACCGGCGCGTCTTCGACGACATCATGATCGGCTTTATGTTCGCCGACACCGACTTCGACGAGATCGTCGACAATCAGGTCCAGTATGTGCGCGCCCGCCTGGGAAACGAGCACGTCGAGTACACCGGCAAACCCATCCGCCGCGCCCACCAACAACACCCCATCCTCGTGGGCCACTTCGACCGGCGCCACCAGATCCTCCAGGACGTGCTGCGCGAGTACGATGTGCCCGAGCACGTCTTCGACGCCTGGGTCGACCTCGAGCAAAAGCTTCGCGACCTGGTCATCCGCACCGGCGGCGAAGCCCGCGACGAGCTCCTCGGCAATCGCTAAGTTCAGTTGTGCAGAGATCTCCTGATGGATGACGACGCGGCCAATTCGCGTGCAGTGGAATTCCTGCACTTTTGTTGCTAGTGTGACCGCGTACCTTTCTTGATCTCGCCGATAGCCAGGAGACGTCTCATGCGCGAGCTTCTTCACGAAGCTTGGCTTTCCATATTGGGTGCAGGGTGCTTAGCCCTGGGGTGCCTGATGTGGGCAGTGCAAACATGGGCAGTGCCCTACCTGCCGTTGGTGGTCTACGCCGTGGGCGCGGCGGGCCTGGTGGGCTACGGGGTCTACCTGCGTCGCCAGCCCGACGAGCAGGCGCCCGGCCAACTCCAACAACCCGCGGGCGCCGACACGCGTTCGATCGCCATGCAGATCGCCCCGCTGGTCGCCGGGGCGCTGGTCAGCGCGCTGTGGCTGCTCGCTCCGGTGCGCGCATTCGCTGTGGAAGTCGCCGTCGATATGGACGTGCAGTTGATCGACGCGGTCACCGGCGACCCCAGCCCGTCGGTGCGCGCCTCGGCGTGCCAGGCGATGTTGGCGAGCCCGCATGCGGCCAGCGATCCCGCGCTGCAGCAGGCGCTGGCGCGCTCGTCGAAGCTCGACCAGGCCTGTCTGCGCCCGGCGGCCAAAGCAGGCCTGCCGGCGGCCACCGAGTTGATGTGGCGCACCAAGCGCAGCCTGGCCGACCGTTTGATGAGCAGCGCCAACCCGCTGGACGACCAGCAGGCCTGCCAGGTCGCCCAGCGCCTGGCCAGCCTCAAGAAAGCCGCCGGTCGGCTCACCCTGGTCGAATGCGCCCTGGGCGCGCCCACCGACGGCGCGCGTAGCTGCTGTGCGACGGCGCTGGGCGAGGCCCCGTCGCTCGCCCAGGTCATCGGGCCGCCCAAGTCGGTCGCCGCCGACACCGCCAATCGTCTGCTGCTGCCGCTGGCGCAGCGCGTCTTCTTCACCAAGGCCCATCGGCCCGGGGCGTCGTGGGCCACGGCGTCCAACCGGCGTTGGATGTGGGGCCTGGCCTGCGAGATGGCCGACGGGGCCCACCCGCGCGCCCAGAGCACCGCCCGGCGTTGTCTGGGGGCGATGACCTCGGCGACCGCGTGCGGCTGGAGCAAGCAGGCGCGCGGCGAAGACTTCGAGTCGTTGCCCTGGCGGGTGGTGTGTGCGGATCTGCACGACAAAATCGATGCCAAAGCGTCGCCTGACGCGGTCTGCTCGGCGATTCACCCGCCGGTGGTGGCCGAAGCGGTCGACGACGCCAGCCAGATCGTGGACTCGGCGATCGCCACCTACAGCCTGCACCACTCGGCGGCGATCGTGTCCGCGACGCCCGTGGGCGCGGGCAAAAAGCCCACCTCGGACGAGCAGAATGCCGAGGATATCCGGTCGATGACCCTGACCGACATTTATGGAAAAGATAGCGGCGTTTTGCCCAAGCGACCCGACTGTGCGGCCTATATGCTGGCTCAGATTCCCGGCGCCGACGAGCTGCTCAACGACCGCCACTTCATGAAAATGAAGGGGTCCGCATTTGACTGTGGAAGCCTGGGCCGCAATACTACTATTGGTCAGGCACAAGATCAGCTCAACAAGACGATGGCCACCGGGCACTTCGATCCCGATGCTGTCGTCAATCGCGGCGCTCTTACGCAAAAGTACGGTAAGAAGGCTACTAACGCGGTGATGGGGAAGCTCGATAAGGTCGGCAACGAATGACTCGCTGCACGACGTGGCCACCGATGACCTCTGAATGGAGGATGGCAGATGAAGGGTGCTAGTGACGCGCCAAACAAGCCGGCGACGGCCAATGCCTGGGCGTGGCTTTGGATGGGCGTGGCTCACGCCGTCGCCGTGGTGTGCGTGGCGATCCTCATGGCCCTGGTCGTCTTTCCGGTGGCCACCCTCGAGGCATTGATCCGCGCTCACGCCACCGTGCCGCAATTGATGGAGCGCTCCTTGCCGGCGTTCGCGCTGCATATGGGCCTGTCGGCCTGTTTGTGGGCGCTGGTGGTCATCGTCTTTCAGTTGTGGCGCCGCCCCCGTCCCAAGTTGGTGCGCGCGCTGGGGCGTCGCGGCAGCGTGATGGCCGAGACGCTGATCGTCTTGCCGCTGTTTCTGTTTCTGACCTTCGGCATGGCCCAACTGGCGGTCAATAATATGGGCGGGATTCTGGCCAACGTGGCCGTGTATCAGGCGGCCCGCGCTGCCTGGCTTTGGAAGCCCGAGGTCGGCGTCCAGCGCGTCAGCCACAAGATGACCGACAAAGAGGTCAAGGATCGCGCCCGCATCGCCGCCGCCGAGGTGATGACCCCGGTGGCCCCGGGAGCGTACCTGTCCAACCCGACGGGCTCCGACGCCTTTAAGAAGACCCGCTTTGCCCTGGCCGCCGGTCAGGTCCCCATGGGCGGCGCGCTGGGAGGCGCCGGCAGTCTGTTGGCGACGGTGGGCTCGGTCAGCCCCAAGCTCGCCACCCGCAATAATCTATCGTTGACCACGGCCCTGGGCACCTCGAGCTTCTTGCGACGCTCGTTGCTCAAATTTACCCACGCCTATGAGGCCACCTCGGTCAAGATCACCCAGAAGAATAAGCGCGTGGGCGTCAAACTGACCTACCAGCTCCACGAGGTCATGCCGGTGGCCAACCACGTCTTCGGCAAGTTCAAGAAGGTGGGCTGGCGGCTGGGCTATTTCCTGACGATCAAGCGCGAGTATACGTTTCGCCAGCAACCGTATTCGGCCAACGGGTCGCTGCCCGACGGCAGCTTCAAAGGCAAGAAGGGCTCCTCCAATGGAGGATCGCTCGGTGATGTGGGTGCGTTCAAATTCTGAGAATGCTTGCCGGCGGCCATTGCCCGGGCGCCGGCCATTTTGTTGAGAGTGGATGACGATGCTGACTTCTCTACAAGAACGCTTGTTACGGTTTCACACGGACAACAGCGGCGCGGTGATCCTGTTGGTGATGGCCGCCCTGTTGGTCATCTTCATGCTCTCGCTGGTGGTGCTCGACACCGGCGAGGCCGCGCGCGACAAGATCGACGTGCAGACCGCCGCCGACGCCGCCGCCTGGAGTGAGGCGGCCGTGGAGGCGCGTTCGATGAACATGATGGCCTTCGCCAACGTCGCCAAGCGCGTCACCCTGGGTATGACCTCGTTCTACGAGGCCCTGTGGGCCAGCTACACCGAGCTGCTCGCCGCCACCGTGGCCCTGGCAGTGGCCTGCTGGGTGGCCGACTTCTTTGCGGCGGGGGGGTTATCGGAGATCTGCGAGAAGATCACCGAATTTGCGATAGAAATAGGCAAGATCATGCTCAAGGAGGCCCCCGATGGGGGGGTCTTTGCGGCTAAATTAAACGGTGGGTACTTCAAAGACGACATCACGGCGCTGGACAACTACCAGAGCTACCTGGCCGACATGACCCCGTGGTGGGCCTACGCTGAGGGCATCCAGCGCGGCATGCGCAACGGCGCGGCGATCACCGCCAGCTTCCCGGTTCCGCCCAACTCGTTTACCACCATCGACGCCGGCATCTCCATCCCCGGGCTGAACCTGTCGACCTCGGGGATGGTCGACTCCTTGCCCGTCGAGCGCACCCCCAGCGGCGGTAGCTTTTTGGGCGATTTGTGCAAGCGGGTCTACTCCGACCTGGACTTCGTCGTCCACGAGGCCGACTACCTGCTCAAGAGCCACTCGCAGATGACCAAAAACTGGAAGACCCTGCTCATCTACCCGATCACCGGGGCGATGGCGCTGGGCAACCTGGCGCTGACCTGTCCGGCGCAGATGGCCATCTACGGCGAGGTCGCCCGGCCGTGGCGCATCCCCAAATACTCCGGCTCGAGCGGGGCGGCCAAGTGGGTGACCGACACCTCCAATTTGACCTACGCCTACCAGCCCCACCCCGAGCTGATGGGCAAGGAGCGCGACAAATACAACTTCATCGACCGCGACTACTCCTATGCTATTCCGCTGAGCCAGTACGTGTACCGCTCGTCGGGCTACTGGGCGATGTCGAAGTCCGAGATTTCCTATCAAAACGGCGCCCCCGACCTGTGGCATCCGTCGTGGTCGGCGCGGCTTCGCCCGGTGGCCTTCCCCGGCGAATGGTCCAGCAACGGCACCTCGCTGGGCCAGACGCTCATCGACGTGCTGCCGATCATGGCCGCGGGGCTGGCGATCGACGAGTTGAGCTCGGGTAATTTCGACCTCAAGTCGGCGATCTCCGACCTGGCCCGGGTGGTGTTGGCCACCCAGGGCTTCACCGACAGCAATATGGAGGGGATGGCCAAATGAACGTGCTCCAGGCTTGTCATAGCTTCGCCGCACGCACCCTCGGGGCGTTCCACCGCGACCGCAGCGCTGCGACGCTGACCGAGTTCGTCATCACCTTGCCCATCTGGATCATCATGATGGGCGGGCTGATCAACTTCGGCAAGCTCGGTCAGAACACCACCGGTCAGAAGATGGAGGCCCAGCGCATCGTGTGGAACGAGGTCTTCGCCGCCAGCACCGGCAAGAAACAGGCGCATATGTTCCCGGTCGAGGCCGGTGGGACCGCCTCGGCGACGTCATTCGCGCTGGCGGGGACCGGCGGCAACCCCCACAAGGTCGCCGACGGGGCCAACGGCCTGGTCATGTCGACCGGCCTGGCCGTCGACGGAAGTTGGGGCGAATCCTACGAGCGCGTCTTGCCCTTGAAGGTCGTGCCCGGCGCCGACGTCCCCGACGTGTACTACGACCCCGACGACGTGTTGGATGGCGGTAGCCCCTACCCCCACAAGATCGTCTACGACGGCGCCGCCAACAGCGATTGGAAGACGGGCAACGGGTTGTACTCCACGATCATCGGCTTCGCCGGCAACGCCCTCAGCGGCTCGGGTGCGCTGGCGGCCCTGGGCGCCGGCGACCGCTACGGCGAAGTCTATGCGCACCCGCCCGACCAGAAAATCAGCCTGATCTTTGGCCAGCAGGTCACCGCCCACGCTCACGCCAACCTCCTGGTGGCCCCGTCGCCGCTCAAGGGCAAGGAAGCGCGCTTCGGCCCGTTCATCCTGGCCCGTCTGGTCGCCGAGGGCGAGAAGAACTACAGCGTGATGATGAACTTCGGAAAATCCGAATGGAAGAACTCCGGCGGCTACAAACGTGACACCCCGGGCTCGCCGTCCGACCAGATCAACGGCCAGAAGGGCGACAAGGTCGACAAGGAAAAGAAGAAGCGCAAGAAATGCCAGGGTGACAATCCGCCGTCGTGGTGTACCAGTTATTGTGCCAAGTACAAAAATGGCTGCTAACGAGCGAGGTTCCCGCATGAAAATGTCGCTGCGAACACTGATCGTCGGGGGACTCAAGCTCGCCTTGAGCGGCGCGCTCATCTGCGCCATCGCCTGGTGTTTCGTCACCTTCGACTCGCCCAAAGGCGACGTCGAGAAGGCCGACGCCCACATCTTGGCCCTGAATACCTTCGCGCCGTTGTCCAAGAACCAGAAGTTCATGACGATGCTGCGCGATTGGGGCCTGGAGAAGCCGCGCGCCTACGATTGGAACGGCAACTCCGTTTACTACTCGATGGGTTCGACCAAGCTGACCCCGCTGCAATTCCTGTCGTCGTTCCAGCATCAGCTCGTCGACAAGGGCATCAACAAGCATGTCCACACCCGCATCCCCAAGTCCATCACTCAGTCGATGGCCGATGCACCCGCGGGGCAGAAAAAACAAGCGCGCACCAAAGCCGCTGTGGCCCACTTCGAGCGGGCCGACGACTTCTTCACCGGCGGGCTGGTGCCCATCAACGTCGCGCCCAACCACGTGGCCATGGCCGGCGCCATCTCCAAGAAGAAGGCCAAGGGCGCGCTCGATTTTGCGCTGGAGATGATCAAGGGCCGCCAGTCGCTGCCGGCGACCGTCGGTCAGATGCGCTACGTGGAGGCCTGGCGCAATCCGGGAGACTCCAAGACCACCATCGCGGCGGTGTGGAGCGACGACAAGCTCGACATGCGCAAGTTTGCGCCCGACGCCAAGCGCTCCGACCTGGGCGTCGACCCGAGCGTGCCGGTGTGCCTGGGTTGTCGCCGGCGGATGCGCTTTGCCGGGGAGGGCAAGGAAGACGGCTACTCCACCAACGTCTTCGTGAGCCGTCAGAACGTCCAACAGGTGGCCGACTTTTACGACCGCGCGCTGCGCCACCGCGGCTGGAAGCTCGCCAAATCCTCGCGGGTGACGCGGCTGCTGAAGCAGCGCGGCGTCATCCCTCCGACCGACGGCAAGCTCTCCTCGTTTGCCAAGGGCGGCCAGTTTTTGACCGTGGTCGCTTATCCCATCAAAAACGGGCGCACCGAGGTGCACGTATTCGCCTCGCCGTGAGCCCGACGAGCTAAACGCAAAAGACGCCACTCTCCGGCTCGGCGCTGGAGAGTGGCGTTTTTTATTGCGTTAGCGTCCGGGGCAAGGTGCCCGGATCAGGAGTTGAGCACGCGCCCCTCGACACCCAGACACGCCTCTTTGACGGCCTCGGCGAGGCTGGGGTGGGCGTGTGAGCTGCGCGCGACGTCCTCCGAACTCGCCCAAAGCTCCATGGCCACGGCCAGCTCGGCGATGAGGTCGCCGGCCTGCGGGCCGAGGATATGGGCGCCGAGGATTCGGTCGGTCTTGGCGTCGGCGACGACCTTGACGAAGCCCTCGGTCTGGTTGATCGCCCGGGCGCGCCCGTTGGCGCTGAACATGAACTTGCCGGTCTTGTACTCCACGCCTTCTTCGTCGAGCTCGGCCATCGTCTTGCCGACGCTGGCGATCTCCGGGTGGGTGTAGACCACGTCGGGCACCGCCTCGTACATGACGTGCGAGGCGACGCCGTTCATGCGCTCGACGCACACCACGCCTTCTTCCTCGGCCAGGTGCGCGAGCATGGGGCCGGGAATGACGTCGCCGATGGCGTAGACGCCCTCGACGCTGGTCGCGTAATTCTCGTCGACGTGGATAAAGCCGCGCTTGTCGGTCTCCAGACCGATATTCTCCAGGCCCAGGCCCTCGGTGTACGGCGAGCGCCCCACGGCGACCAGCAGGCGGTCACCGGTCAGGGTCTGGGTCTCGTCGTCGCCGTCGCGGGGCTGGTAGGTCACCTCGACCCGGCCGTCGTTGACCTCGGCGCCGGTGACCATCGCGTTCATCACGAAGTTGAGGCCCTGCTTCTCGAAGATGCGCTTGCCTTTCTTCATCACCTCTTTGTCGGCGCGCCCGCCCAAGATCTCGGGCAGGTACTCGACGATGGTGACCTCGCCGCCGAGTCGATTCCACACCGAGCCCATCTCCAGGCCGATAACGCCGGCGCCGATGACGATGAGGTGCTCGGGCACCTCGCCAAATTCCAGCGCCCAGGTCGAGTCGACGATATATTCGTCGTCATACTCGATGCCCGGAAGCGCCGAGGGCTTTGAGCCGGTGGCGATGAGGATCTTCTGGGTCTCCAGGGTCTTGGTGCCCCCTTCGTTGAGGGCCACCTCGACGGTGTTCTTATCCTTGATGGTCGCCAGGCCGTGGATGCCGTCGATCTTGTTCTTGCCGAACAGGAATTTGACGCCGTTATACGACGACTCGACGACCTTGCGCTTGCGCTGCTGCATCTTGTCGAGGTCGAGGCCGACGTCGCCCACCTCGATGCCGTGGTCGGCGAATTCGTGGCGCACCTCGGCGTATTTCTCGCTGGACTCCAGCAGCGCCTTCGACGGGATGCAGCCCACGTTGAGGCAGGTGCCCCCGAAGGTGTCGTACTTCTCCACGCAGGCCACGTTCATGCCGAGCTGAGCGGCGCGAATGGCGGCCACGTAGCCGCCAGGGCCCGATCCAATCACTACGAGATCGTACATTTTTTTAACCTTTTAGATTTCCAGAAGAATACGCTCTGGATTCTCGATGAGCTCTTTGAGGCGCTTGAGGAACGACACCGCCTCGCGACCGTCGATGATGCGGTGGTCGTAACTCAGCGCCAGGTACATCACCGGGCGAATCTCGACCTTGCCGTCGACCGCCACGGGGCGCTCGACGATATTGTGCATGCCCAAAATGCCGCTCTGGGGCGGGTTGAGGATGGGCGTGGACAGCATCGAGCCGTAGATGCCGCCGTTGGTGATCGAGAAGGTGCCGCCCTGCAGGTCATCCATGGTCAGGGAGTTGGCCTGCACCTTGCGCACCAGGTCGTTGATGGTCAGCTCGACCTCGGCGAAGCTGAGCTGGTCGGCGTTGCGGATGACCGGCACGACCAGGCCCTTCTCGCCGCCGCCGACGGCCACGCCGATATTGTAGTAGTTCTTGTAGACCATCTCGTTGCCGTCGATCTCGGCGTTGACCGCCGGATATTCCTTGAGCGCCTCGACGGCCGCTTTGACGAAGAAGCTCATGAAGCCGAGCTTGACGTCGTATTTGTCGATGAACTTTTGCTTGTACTTGGCGCGCAGCTCCATGACGCCGCTCATGTCGGCTTCCTGGAAGGTGGTGAGCATGGCCGCGTTTTGCTGCGCCTCGACCAGCCGCTTGGCGATGGTCTGGCGAAGCCGGCTCATCTTGACGCGCTCTTCGCGCTGCTCGGCGTGCACCTCGGGCACGGCCGGGCGCTTGACCTCCACGCCAGCCTTGGAGGGCTGGGTCTGGGCGGCGGCGCCTTTTTCCAGGTAGGCGAGCACGTCGCCTTTGAGCAGGCGGCCATCGGGGCCGCTGCCGGTGATCTTGGCCGGGTCGAGGTCGTTCTCGGCCAGCAGGCGGCTGACCGCCGGGCTGTAGCCGTCGGGGGCGCTCGCCGGGGCGGTCTCGCTGGTCGAGGCGGGCTCGCTGCTCGCCTCCTCACCGGTGTCGGCGGCCTTGTCGGCCTCGCCGGCGCCCGCGGGCGCTTCACCGGGCTCGAATCTCGGCGATGACCTCACCGACGGCGACGGCGTCGTCGATGCCGGCCTTCAGCGCGGTGATCGTGCCGGAGACCGGCGCGGGCACCGTGATGGTGATCTTGTCGGTCTCCAGCTCGACGAGGACCTCGTCCTCGGCGATGAAGTCGCCCTCGTTCTTCTTCCACTCGGCGACATAGCCCTCGGTGACCGATTCTCCCAGCGACGGGACCTCGACGGTAACGCTCATGGAGTTGCCTCTTTAGGTCGCGGTGCGGTGGCGCACCGGCAATTACAGCTAGCAAGATAAGCACACTATTTTGAGACCGCGGCGACGCTGCTCTGGGGGTACCCCCGCGCGGACAACCGGCAGTCTACGCGCTTGCTGCTAGGTTTCAAGTCTTATTAGGGGAGGATTTTGGATAGGCGCAGGTTCGATCAATGATCGCCGCCGCAGTAGCTACACGGCCAATCTGGGAGCTTTGAGCGGTTGGCGGCGCGCGAACGAGCGTATCACCTCCTTTCCCCCACGGTGGCGGGCGCCTTTTTCGGTGCCAGATCCTTCCAGGTCTGGCTTGCCGCAGCCGCAAAAACCCCTTGGGTGTGGTTGCTTTTCTGCGTATCTTCATTGCTGCCATATCATCCTCGGTTTGGAGGGACATTGGCATCGACGGCGTCCGCGTTTGCCCGCAGGGACGCCGTCACTCTTTCTTGGGGATCAGGATATGAAAAGTCGTTCGGTAGGTCGATCCCTCAGCCGTGGCCGGATGCCGGAGCCGGGACCGGATGCCGGAGCCGGGACCGGATGCCGGAGCCGTGGCCGGATGCCGGAGCCGTGGCCGGATGCCGGAGCCGTGGCCGGGACCGGAGCCGTGGCCGGCCCTCGGCGCGCTGCGCGCGCCTTGTAGGGAGGGGGAGAAGCCGATTCTGGCTAGCCTCCGATCTAGGCGTCCCGCGGGACAAGCCACGCGGGGGCGCTAACTGCGAAAAAGATCTGAGGCCCAATCGCAGAGCGAACCTGCGTGGAGGCGTGGAGGCATGGCGACGCCAAGACCCCGAATCCATGGAAACACGGAGCGAGCAGCCTTGGGGGCACCGAAGAATGCGGTCGCTTATCTACGCTGCCACCGCCTCAGCAATACCGTGCGCACCTCCTCCGTGGTCTCAGCGCCGCTCCATGTGCTCTTTCGTGGCTTCATGGACTCGCGTGCCTCCGAGCCTCCGAGCCTCCGAGCGTCCGAGCCTCCGAGCCTCCGTGACTCCGAGCTTCTGCGATGTAGGGCCGAGGGCCCAACAACCGACTCGGCGCGCTGCGCGCGCCTCGCACGGAGGGAGGGAGAAAAGCCGATTCTGGCTAGCAGCCTGCGGAGAAATTCAAATCCAGAGCAAATTCGATCACTTAGCGGATTGGTGGGGTTTGTGTAGATTTCGCGGGAAGTTAAGAGGTTGACAGCCTTGGTGCGACCTGATCTTTTTGGGGTGTCGATGCCTAAGAAGAAACACGCACGCCCCAAGGCTGTCAAATGCGACTATGCTTGAATGAACGCGGCGGGGCAAGCGGCACTAAACGGAGTGTTCGATGGCGTTGCGCTCACTGAATCAAGAGTCGTTTTTTAGCCCCGAATTCGTGTGTCCATCTTTGCTCGATGAGGGCAGCCTTGCCTGGCTTCTGGCTCGATATCGCTCGCGGCTCTTTCCACGATGGCTTTTCAGGGGATGGCGCGGCGAGAGTCGCTTGGGCCGCAAGGCTTGGCCGGCCGATGTGCTCATGACGCTTGTCTTGCTTCGCTTTGGTGAAACCGGGGTGTCGCGGCGCGGGTCGTGTCGGCGCGCTCGCACTGACCTGAAGTGGCGCGCAGCGATGGGGGTCAATTGCGACGTCGAGCCGCCCGACGAGAAAACGGTGCGCGACTTCGAGAAGTTCTTGCGCCAGCGCCACCCCGAGGCCAATGTGCCGCGATTTGTGCTGTTTCACGAGCACATCGTCCGACTTGCCCAGAAGGCCGGCGTGCTCAAAGACGAGACCATCTGGGTCAACGACTCCACTCCGATGTGGTGTTATGGCGCCGTCACCGACACCGTGCGTCTTGTGGGCGAGGGCATCCAGAAGTTGACGCGTCTGTGGGCCGATGGCACACGTCAAAGCTTCGAGAAGCTCGCCCGGCACTGGGATGTCGACTTCGTCCTTGCCCCGAGCATCAAGGGCGCGTTCGGTATCGACTGGAAGGACAAAGATGCCCAGAACGAGCTCATCACTCAGCTTGCCAACAGGGCGGTCGACCTGGTTGACAAGGTGCGCAGAGGCATCCAGACGTGCCGGCGTGGCAAGCGAAAGAAGATTTTGAAGCTTTGCCGCCATCTGATGACGGTCGTCGAGCAGAATCTGGAGGCAACGCCCGAGGGCAATCTGACAGTGGCCGAAAGAGTCGCCACCGGCAGGCTCTTGAGTCTGGAAGACCCGCAGGCGCGCCACGGTCGAAAGAGCAATTCGAGGAGGTTCAACGGATTCAAGCTGCACGTTTTGGGCGATGCCATCAGCGGGCTGATCGTGTCGCTGGCGGTTACCCCTGGAAACTTTCATGACCGCACACCGGCCCTTCGGCTAATACGGCGCGCCAAGCAGCTGTGCGCGTCGATCGAGGTGGTCTTGGGCGATACAGCCTACGGCTCGGTCGCGCTTTGCGTCGATGCACAACGCCTGTGCGGTGTCGAGATTATCGCCCCGCCGCCTGCTGGCGGCGAGGAAAGCGCTGCGCTGGGCAAGGCCGCCTTCGACATCGACCTTCAAAGGGGCATAAGTATCTGCCCCAACGGCCAGATCAGCGACGATATAAGGTATGTGAAGCCAGCCATCAACGGGCGCAGAGCCCCCAGGTTTATCTGGCCGAAAGACGGCTGCGTCGATTGCCCATTTATCGCCAAGTGCAAGGCCGTCAAAGACACAGGTAATCCACGGATACGATTCCACCCGCTCGAAGAGCAACTACGCGAGCGACGGGCCCAGTGGGAAAAGCCCGAGACAAAACGGCAGTACAAGAAGCGCAGCCAGGGCGAGCGCCTGATCAACGAAGCCGTGCGCCGCGGCGCCCGAAAGGCGATGGCGTGGGGATTGGGCTCGGCCGAACTGCAGGCGTACATCATCGTGATGGTCAATAACCTGACGCTTCTGGCGCGTCGGCTCGCCGACAAGGACGTGGCGCACGACGTCTTCGCTTCGGCGGCATAAACGGCAAAAGCCCATCCGAAAGTCAGGGGGAGCGTACCAGGCTAACAGCACGAATGCCGGCTTAAGGTACCGCTGTATACGTGGCATTTACCCGCAACGGCCCATGGAAGTCCTGCGCCGACGCTGAGCACACTCCGAGCCCGCTGTTGCGCGTCTGTTCGATGGACAATCGCCTGATAAAACTGCGATCATGCTGCGACTGTATGCCGAAATCCTCGACTTATGCCGCAGGCTGCTAGCCTCCGATCTAGGCGTCCCGCGGGACAAGCCACGCGGGGGCGCTAACTGCGAAAAAGATCTGAGGCCCAATCGCTGAGCGAACCTGTGGATAGGCGGTGGGGCGGGGCGATTGCGGTTCGACGGAAAGCAAGGTGGTCGGTTATTGGGGACCCCCTCCGACTCGCGCGCCGTACAGCTCGCGGTAGAGGGGGCCTGAATAACCAATCACGCCAACCACATCCCAATCACCCCTCGAACGCCTGGCGCACCAGCGTCTGCTGCTCCAGATCGTGGGCCTCGTGCGAGCCGGTCGCCGGGCTGGCGCTGGCTTCGCGGCCCACGTAGGTGGGCGCGTTCTCGTAGCCGAGCACCTCGAGCAGGCGCGGGAAGACGTAGCTCCAGGCGCCCATATTCTTGGGCTCTTCCTGGACCCAGAAGATCTCCTCGCGGTTGGGGAATTGCTCGAGCGCCTCTTTGAGGGGCGCCTCGCGAAGCGGGTAGAGCTGCTCGACGCGCACGATGGCGGTGTCGAAGTGCTCGTGCTCCTCGCGGTAGTCGAGCAGGTCGTAATAGACCTTGCCCGAGCATAGAAGCACGCGCTTGACCTTGTCGGCATCGACCTTCTCGGAGGTCTCGCCGATGATCCGCTGGAAGCTTCCCTGGCTGAGATCGTCGAGGGTGGAGATGGCGTCGCGGTGGCGCAGCAAGCTCTTGGGCGTCATCACGATGAGCGGCTTGCGGATCGAGCGCAACATGTGGCGGCGCAGCAGGTGGAAGTACTGCCCCGGGTTGGTCAGGTTGCACACGAACATATTGTCTTCGGCGCATAGTTGCAGGTAGCGCTCCAGACGCGCGCTGGAGTGCTCCGGCCCCTGGCCCTCGTAGCCGTGGGGCAGCAGCATGACCAGACCGCTCAGCCGCTTCCACTTGTCCTCACCCGAGCTGATGAACTGGTCCATGATCACCTGGGCGCCGTTGGCGAAGTCGCCAAATTGGGCCTCCCACATGGTCAGCGCGTCCGGGTAGTCGAGGCTGTAGCCGTACTCGAAGCCGACCACGGCGGCCTCGGACAACAGGCTGTTGTAGACCTCGAACCCCCCGCGCTCCTCGCAGTCGAGGTGACGAGTGGGCCAGTAGTCCAGGCCGGTGTCGGAGTCGAAGATCGCCGCGTGGCGGTGGCTGAACGTGCCGCGCACGGCGTCCTGGCCGCTCATGCGCACGCTGACGCCGTCGCACACCAGCGAGGCAAACGCCAGCGCCTCGCCCATGCCCCAGTCCAGCGGCTTCTCACCGCTTGCCATCTCCTGGCGGGTCTTGAGCAGACGGCGCAGGGTGCGATGGGGGGTGAAGTCGTCGGGGACCTCGGCGAGTTGGGTGCCCAGTTGCTCGAGGCGCTCGCGATCGACGGCGGTGTCCACGTCGACGGCGGCGTCGACGTCGCCCCCCTCGTAGGGCGACCAAAGCCCGTTCATCGTGTCCACGCTCTTCTTCTTGGGGGAGGTGTGCACCTCCTCGAAGACCTTGGCATACATCCCGGTGCGCTCGTCGAACATCTGGTCGGCGCCGTCCTGGTCGATGACGCCCTCACCGATGAGCTGGTTGGTGTACACGACGCGTACCGGGGGAAGCTCGTCGATGCGCTGGTACATCACCGGCTGGGTGTAGCGCGGCTCGTCGCCCTCGTTGTGGCCGTATTCGCGGTAGCACACCAGGTCGATGACCACGTCCTCGCCGAACATCTGACGGTAGCGCGTCGCCAGCTTCATGACGCGCACGCACGCCTCCGGATCGTCGCCGTTGACGTGGAAGATGGGCGCGGTGAGCATCTTGGCGACGTCGGTCGCGTAGGTCGTCGACCGGCCTTGCTTGGGCTCGGTGGTAAAGCCGATCTGGTTGTTGATGACGATGTGGATCGTCCCGCCCACCGAGTACGCTTCGAGCTGCGACAGGTTGAGCGTCTCGGTGACGATGCCCTGGCCGGCAAAGGCGGCGTCGCCGTGCATCAGCACGGGCACGATCTGCTCGCGCGACTTGGGCAGCCCGCGGCGGTGCTGCTTGGCGCGGGTGCGCCCGAGCACCACCGGGTTGACGAACTCCAGGTGGCTGGGGTTGAACGTCAGCGATAGGTGCAGCTTCTTGCCCGAGCGGGTCTGGAAGTCGCTCGAGTAACCCATATGGTATTTGACGTCGCTCGAGCCGATGAACTCCTGGGGCGCCGGGCTGCGCTCGAACTCCGAGAGCATGGCGTCGGCGGGCTTGCCCATGATCGTGTGCAGCACGCTGAGCCGGCCGCGGTGGGCCATGCCGAAGATGATCTCCTCGGCCCCCAGGTCGCCCAGCTCGTTTAGCCCGGCGTCGAGCATGGGAATGAGCGCGTCGCCGCCGGTCACCGAGAAGCGCTTGGCGCCGACGTATTTTTTGTGCAGGAACGACTCGAAGGAGTCCGCCTCCACCAGCCGCTGCAGGATGCGAACCTTCTCCTCGGGGCCGTCGATGCCGGCATAGCCCTGCTTCTCGATCTGCTCGCGAAGCCACGAGCGCGACCGGGTCACCGGCATGTCCTGGTACTCCACGGCGATGCTGCGGCAGTACAACTGCTCGAGGCGCTCTTTGACCTGACGCAGGGTCGTGGTCTCGTTGGCCCCGAACAGCGGCTCACAGCGCACTGGCGTGTCCATGTCACCGCTGGAAAAGCCGTAGCTGGCCGGGTCGAGCTCCGGGGGCGCCGGCGGTCGGGGGCGCTCCAGGGGATCGATGTCGGCGATCAGGTGGCCGTGCAACCGGTACGCGCGCACAAGCGCTTCCACGCGGGCGGCGAAGCCCTCGGTGCGCTCGGGCGTGCCCACGGTGGTGTTGTGGACCTTGTCGACGTAGACGGCATCGCCGTTAGCGCCGTGGCCGTTGGTGGTCACGCTGCCCGAGCGGAAAATAGTGCGCGGCTTGAACGACGGGCGCTGCTTGGCGGCGGCGCGCTCTCCCAGATACTCCTCGAACAGCGGCTTCCAACTGGGATCGACCGACGACGGGTCGTCCAGATACTGCGCGTAAAGCTGCTCGATGTACGACAGGTTGTCGCCTGTAAACTCGGTCTTGTCCGAAGGTTGATTGCTCACGGCCTTTGTTCTCTTTGGTGATAGCGGAGTCGAACAATTACTGGATTTGGCGCTTGGATTTCTCGTCCCATCTCGTCCACAGGACAACGCCCGCACGCGAGGCGAGCGGGCGACTCATAAACAAGGGATGGTTCCGACTATTTCCGGCGGCGATGTGCTCGGGAATGGCTGGCGCGCGTTGATTCATGGCCTGGTGGCCTCGATGCCTGCCGATGGGAGATGAAAAATCGTCGTATTTCAACAAACACTCGGCGGCGCGTCGTGGGGCCGCCGCCACAAACGCCCAATAACATGGCGCAACCTCCCGGCAGGGTCAAGAAGTAGACCGATGATTCCGCGCACCTTTGGATAAGTGCCCGCGCGATCAAACAGAAATCGAGCCCGTCTTTAAAATTTTCTTCGTTTTGCTGGTATCCCAAAAAGGAATTTAATATCAGGGGGTTAGTGGTCGTTCCGGGCGCTCTTCGAGTCGTCGTCGCCAAAAAAGTACGCAACGATTCGGCGGTTTCTGCCGAAAACCATAATGGGAGGACAACACAACCACGCCACACCCGAGGATCGACGTGATGAATCGATTGTTGCTCGTATCGTTGGTGACGACGCTGGTCTGGCTCGCCGTGCTACCGACGGCCCAGGCGCAGCCGCCGACCAAGACTCCACAACAGATCTACGAGGATTCGGTGGTTGCGTTCGAGCATCACCACTACCAGCGCGCCCTCGACCTGTTGGATCTGGCGATCTACAAGGACCACAAACCGCGCTACATCTACCAGCGCATCCTCGTCCTCGAGGCCATGGGCGACACGGACCGGGCGCTTCGCCTGCTCAAAAAGCGTCGAAAGAAGCTCGCCGGCCAGCCCGGGGTGGGCGACCTCACCGCGCTTGAGCAGAGACTCGAGGAGGCCCGCGCGTCGACCGACGACGACTTGACCGACCATGCGTCGACGGCTAGATCAGAGGGGCCAGACTACATCGCATGGACCTTGATCGGCTCTGGCGCAGTCGCTGCAGGGGGCGGAGTCACTCTTCTTCTGCTCGCTGAATCGGACCTCACCGAAGTTCGCTGCTCGGGGATCTATCCCGACAGCCAACGCACCGACTGCGCCGGCGTCGACGCGCCCGCGCAGCTCTCCCGCGCCCAATTCGACCGTCGAATGGGTCGGGTCGATACCTATCGCATCCTCGGGGGATCGCTGCTCGCCGTGGGCGCCGTCGCCGCGGGCTACGGGGCCTATCGGCTGCTGTTTCCCGCCAGCGAGACCCCGGCGCCTTCCGCCTCGCGATCGGTGGCATGGGACGTGGGACCACGGCCCGAAGGGGGCATGCAGGTGCAGTTGAGCTGGCATTTTTGACAGTGATCGAGTGATCGAGTGATCGAGTGATTGAGAAATGGAGCGACTGAAATGAAAGTGCTTTCTGTGCCAGGCCTGATGCTGTTGTCCGCGGTGCTGCTCACCGTCGCTTGCAGCTCCAAACCCGAATACCCGCAGACGAATACTCCGGCTGACGACGCCGGTGCCGATGTAGCCACCGACGGCGGGTCGCCGGGCGACGTGGCCGTGGATACGGGCGTGGATGCGAGCCCGGACGTGGGGCCCTGCGGGGGCGCGTGCGCGGCGCCGACGCCGTATTGCGACGAGACCAGCGGCGAGTGCGTGGCGTGCACCGACGATGGCCAGTGCGCGCAAGGGGTGTGCGCCGACGACCATACGTGCGTGGAGTGCGTGGGCGATGGGGACTGCACCGACGGGGTATGCGACACCGACGCGAACGCCTGCGTGGAGTGCCTGGTCGACGCCGACTGCTCGGGCGGGGTGTGCGACACCGACGCGAACACCTGCGTGGAGTGTTTGAGCGACGGCGACTGCACCGACAGAGTGTGCGCCGACGACAACACCTGCGTCGAATGCAAGACCAACGCCGACTGCACCGACCCGTCGGCCTCGCTATGCGACACCGTCACGAATACCTGCACGGCCTGCACCACCAACGACGACTGCAGCCACCTGAGCGGGACGACGCTGTGCGACACCAGCGCCGCCAGCGGGGTATGCGTGGCGTGCACCGTCGACGACGAGAGCGCGTGCGCTGGAAACTCCTGCGACCCGGCGACCAACACCTGCACGCACACCCCCGTGCACAGCGTGGGCACTTGCGAGCCGTGCAAGGCCGACAGCGAATGCGTCCAGGACCACCGATGCATCCCGATGAAGTTTCAGGGCACGGACTTGCCCGATGGGTATTGCCTGAAGATTGCTTCGACGGGGTGTAACCAGCCCTACTACTCGGCGATCAATCGGGTGAGCCTGTCCGGGGTGGCCGCTGAAGACTACTGCGGGATAGCGGAATCATTGACCACCTGCGCGGCGGTGTTGGATCTCAAGGCGGGCAAGAGCTGTAGCTCAAGTGATGACTGCGGCCTTAGCGGCACGGATGACGGGCGCTGCGAGCAGGTGGGACTTGCTTCTAACCGCTGCACGTATTCGTGCTCGACTTCGGATGAGTGCCCGTCTACTCGCGCGTGCGGTGATGCCTCGGTCGGTACCGACTATTGTGGTGGGGGGCTGTGATGCGAGTTGTCAGAGCGATATCGCTGTTGTTCCTGTCGAGCATATGTGTAACCGCGTGCTTCGATCAGGGCACCAGTTATCAGACGCAGGTCGACGCGGCCGCCACCGGCGCCACCGACGGCGGCTCGCCGGGCGACGTGGCTGTGGATGCGGGCGTGGATGCGAGCCCGGACGTGGGGCCCTGCGGAGGCGCGTGTGCGGCGCCGACGCCGTATTGCGACGAGACCAGCGGCGAGTGCGTGGCGTGCACCGACGATGGCCAGTGCGCGCAAGGGGTGTGCGCCGACGACCATACGTGCGTGGAGTGCGTGGGCGATGGGGACTGCACCGACGGGGTATGCGACACCGACGCGAACGCCTGCGTGGAGTGCCTGGTCGACGCCGACTGCTCGGGCGGGGTGTGCGACACCGACGCGAACACCTGCGTGGAGTGTTTGAGCGACGGCGACTGCACCGACAGAGTGTGCGCCGACGACAACACCTGCGTCGAATGCAAGACCAACGCCGACTGCACCGACCCGTCGGCCTCGCTATGCGACACCGTCACGAATACCTGCACGGCCTGCACCACCAACGACGACTGCAGCCACCTGAGCGGGACGACGCTGTGCGACACCAGCGCCGCCAGCGGGGTATGCGTGGAGTGCACCGTCGACGACGAGAGCGCGTGCGCTGGAAACTCCTGCGACCCGGCGACCAACACCTGCACACAAACGCCGGTGCACAGCGTAGGCACCTGCGAGCCGTGCAAGGCCGACAGCGAATGCGTCCAGGACCACCGATGCATCCCGATGAAGTTTCAGGGCACGGACTTGCCCGATGGGTATTGCCTGAAGATTGCTTCGACGGGGTGTAACCAGCCCTACTACTCGGCGATCAATCGGATGAGCCTGTCCGGGGCGGCCGCTGAAGACTACTGCGGGATAGCGGAATCATTGACCACCTGCGCGGCGGTTTTGGATCTCAAGGCGAGTAAGACCTGTAGTTCGGACGGCGACTGTGGCCTTAGCGGCACGGATGACGGGCGCTGCGAGCAGGTGGGGCTTGCTTCAAATCGCTGCACGTATTCGTGCGGTCAAAGTAGTCAGTGCACAGTCGGCACCAACTGCGGCAGCGCGCCCGGCAACACCGACTATTGCGGCGGGGGGCTGTGATGCGAGTTGTCAGAGCGATATCGCTGTTGTTTCTGTCGAGCATCTGTCTAAGCGCGTGCTTCGATCAGGGCACCAGTTATCAGACGCAGGTCGACGCAGCCGCCACCGACGCCACCGACGGCGGCTCGTCGGGCGATGTGGCTGTGGATACGGGCGTGGATGCGAGCCCGGACGTGAGGCCCTGCGGGGGCGCGTGTGCGGCGCCGACGCCGTATTGCGACGAGACCAGCGGCGAGTGCGTGGCGTGCACCGACGATGGCCAGTGCGCGCAAGGGGTGTGCGCCGACGACCATACGTGCGTGGAGTGCGCGGGCGACGGGGACTGCACCGACGGGGTATGCGACACCGACGCGAACGCCTGTGTGGAGTGCCTGGTCGACGCCGACTGCTCGGGCGGGGTGTGCGACACCGACGCGAACACCTGCGTGGAGTGTTTGAGCGACGGCGACTGCACCGACGGAGTGTGCGCCGACGACAACACCTGCGTCGAGTGCAAGACCAACGCCGACTGCACCGACCCGTCGGCCTCGCTATGCGACACCGCGACGAATACCTGCACGGCCTGCACCACCAACGACGACTGCAGCCACCTGAGCGGGACGACGCTGTGCGACACCAGCGCGGCGAGCGGGGTATGCGTGGCGTGCACCGTCGACGACGAGAGCGCGTGCGCTGGAAACTCCTGCGACCCGGCGACCAACACCTGCACACAAACGCCGGTGCACAGCGTAGGCACCTGCGAGCCGTGCAAGGCCGACAGCGAATGCGTCCAGGACCACCGATGCATCCCGATGAAGTTTCAGGGCACGGACTTGCCCGATGGGTATTGCCTGAAGATTGCTTCGACGGGGTGTAACCAGCCCTACTACTCGGCGATCAATCGGATGAGCCTGTCCGGGGCGGCCGCTGAAGACTACTGCGGGATAGCGGAATCATTGACCACCTGCGCGGCGGTTTTGGATCTCAAGGCGAGTAAGACCTGTAGTTCGGACGGCGAGTGTGGCCTTAGCGGCACGGATGACGCGCGCTGCGAGCAGGTGGGGCTTGCTTCAAATCGCTGTACGTATTCGTGCGACCTGTCCACCCAATGCCCTGGTAGCACCAGCTGCGGTAGCGCGCCGGGCAACACCGACTATTGTGGTGGGGGAAGCTGAATTGATGCACGGAGCGTGTTCGCGAAAACAGTGCGGGGCGCGGTCGTCTCGACCGCCGGGGTCCCTCCGGGGCCCCGAACGTGTCGCGGCTCCAGCCGCGCGGGAACACGCGAGGCGGGGTCGGAGACGCCCGCGGCGGGCCGGAGACCCGCGGCCCGACCTTGTCGCGGCGCCCGAACTTTTCGCAAGGAACTCCGTGATTCTACTCGGGTGTTTTCGCAGTCGTTCTTTGGTGTTCGAGGACCCCCATCGCCTCGCGCTGTGACTGCGCGCGAGGCACTTCCCCGAGGGGAAGAAGCCCGCGGCGTGAAGCAAAGTGGTTGCTTTACGAGGTCGCAAGGCGCGAGGCCGTGGGCGGCCTCGAAAAGCGAAGGAGCTCGGTGATTCCACATGGGAAGATTTTCCGTGATTGAAGGCATCCCGGCGGTCTGACGCCGTGCGGGCCGTTTCGAGTCCAAGGAGGGCATTGTGACGATGCAGCAATGGAACGACAGCGCGTTAGTCGCCGCTTTTCTGTTCGCCGTCGCCCTCGTGACTCCGGCGCGCGGGTTTGCCCAGCAAGCCCCGGCGCCGGATGCGCAGCCCGATGCGGCGGCGACCAGCGAGTCGGCGCCGGCGGCCAAACGCCGGGTGGCGGTGGTCGCGCTGGGCGAGGGCGCGCGGTCGGGATCGGTGATGCAGACGCTGTTGAGTCTGCTGGAC
This sequence comes from uncultured delta proteobacterium, assembly GCA_963697525.1. Taxonomy (GTDB): domain Bacteria; phylum Myxococcota_A; class Bradymonadia; order Bradymonadales; family Bradymonadaceae; genus Bradymonas. Next base: position 7,207,642 of record OY969087.1, on the reverse strand, counting down.
GCCGATGGCTACGAGGTCATCGGCGAGGAGCGGCTGCGTCGGCTGATGGCCTCGCGGCTGGTGCCGCGCCCGCCGGCGCGGGTGTCGGCGCAATTCGTCGGGCTGACCACGCGCATCGGCGATGGCATCGAGAAGTTCTTCTACAAGGGCAATGACGACGCCCTCAAAATCCTGACGCCGGCGTTCAACCTGGGCATGGCGTATCCGGAGATCTTGGCGCGACGCCCGGATTTCGCCCGGCAGGTCTTCGAGGCGGGCCTGGTCATGATCCGCGCCTATCGCAATTTGCACCGCATGGACGACGCGCGCCGACTCGCGCGGGCGCTGGTGCAGACGTTTCCCGGCTTTAATGCCCGGGCAAACTCGGTGCCGCCGCCGGTTGCTCAGTTGCTGAAGTCTCAGCGCGAGGAGATGGCCAAGGCCAGGGCGCGACTGCAGATTCAGATGATCGCCGGCGACGGCTGCCAGGCGCAGGTCAACGGCACGGTGGTCGACGAGCACGCCTTCGCGGTGGCGGCCGGCGAGCCGTATTTCGTGACCATGGAGTGCGGCAGCGGCGAGGCGCCGCTGTGGCGTGTCGAAGCCCACAAGGGGCGAACACAAGTGGTCCCCATCGCCCCTCAGAACCCGCTGGATTATCAGATGCCCAACGCGGGCTTCCGCCACCGCAAGCTCGCCGAGCATTATCTGGAGATGCTCTCCTTTTGGGCGAAAGTCCCGCGGGTTCTGGGCGTGGCCGACGCCGACGCCGACAAGGCGCCGGATTCGGTGGTGTTGGTTCACGTTCGCGCCGATGGGGCCGCCGAGTGGAGCGATCGCGCCGACAAGAGCACCGTGAGCCATATGCTCAGCCGGGTGATGATGGACTACCGCGGGGGCGAATCGACGGACGGGACCGATTCAAGCGCGGCGTCGCTGCCCGCGCACATCGATTGGGTATCTTGGTCGATGGTCTCGGGAGGCGTGGCGCTGACGGCGCTGAGCGGCTGGGGTTTGTACGCGGCCATGGGACGCGCCGACGAGCTTCGATGTTCCCCCGATTCTACCGCCCAAACCGCCCCCGGGGAATGCGAGGGAGTGCCCGCGGTTCACTTCGCCAACGCCGATGAATTCGGTTCGGCCAAGACCCAACTGAACACGGTCTATGCCCTGTCGGCGACGGGCCTGGCCGTCGGGCTGGGGATCGCTGGGTGGGGGGGATACCGGCTGGCGGCTCACGAAGAGCCCGCCACCACGGCGTGGGTGGTCGGGTTGTCGCCCCACGGGGCGCGGGTGGCGGCGACCCTCCGCTTTTAGCCGCCCGGCGCTGCCTCTCGCGGAGCCAACCCGCGGGTGCGTCCTCACATCAAAGAGCCATGCGGGACCACATAACACATTGGGTTTGGGTGGGAATTTGCGCGCTTGCGGGTGGTTTGATCGTCGGATGCAAGTAGGTCCGTCGTCCCGTGCGTTGCGAACGGTCGTGGCGGCTGCGCGGCGACCGCGCTGGAAAGCTTCCCATGCGTCCGAATTGACCCGCCCGATCGCGCGACTCTAAAGCTTGACACCCATAAAGACGCCGTGTTAGTTCCGCCGCGCGTTCTTTCGGGGGTGCACAGCCCTGCTCGGAAAACGCGCGCAAACGCTGCATCTTGGTCGATTTTCTCATACCGAGAGCCCGTGATGTTCAACACCATGGCCCTGTTGGCCTCCAGTCATATCGCGCCCGTGGTGGCGGTTGCCATCGACGTCGATGGGACCATCATCGTGCAGATGGTGCTGTTTTGGTTCGTGCTCATCTTCCTGCACTTCGTGCTGTTTCGCCCCTACTTAAAGGCGGTCGACGCTCGCCAGGATGGTGTGGAGGGCGCGCGCGAGGAAGCCGGAGAGATGGAAACGCGCGCGGGTCGGATCATCGAGGAATACGAAGAGAAGATGCGTCAGGCTCGCCGTGACGCCCAGGACGTGCGCGAGTCCCTGCGCAACCAGGGACTCCAGGAGCAAAACGACCTGGTCCAAGAGGTCCGCGAAGAGATCCAGGGCAAGCTCCAAGAAGAGCGCGCCAGCATCCAGGCCAAGGTGGACTCGGCACGCTCGGACATCGAGCAGCGCGCCGAGACGCTGGCCGATGCCATCGTCGCCCGTATTTTGCCTGGCTGACCAAAGGCGTGCCCGCCCACGTCGTAACGAACGCGAGTTCCCGAGAGGCTGACACGATGAAATTCCGAGCCCCCAATTCCGTTAAAGTAGGCGTGCTGGTCGCCGTCGCCGTGCTGCTATTTGTCGAGCCGGCGTTCGCGGCCGAAGAGGCCGGCCAGGTCCACAGCTTCCCGTGGGCGGTGTGGATCACCAGCCTGATCAACTTCCTGATCTTTTTCGGGCTGCTGTATAAATTCGCCGCCCGCCCGATCTCCGAGTTCTTCAAAAACCGCCGCGAGCGGCTCATCAAGGATCTCGACGAGGCGCGTCGTCTGCGCGAGGAAGCCGAGGCCCGCCTCGAGGAGTACACCGCCCGGCTGGACGCGCTGGAAGATGAGCGCAAACAGCTGCTCGAAGAATACCACGAGCAGGGGGAGCGCGAGAAAAAGCGCATCGTCGAGGACGCCAAGCGTCAGGTCGACAAGATGCGCGCCGACGCCGAAGTGACCATCGATCAAGAGGTCAAAAAGGCGATCGCCAACCTGGAGCGTCAGGTCGTCGACATGGCCGTGGGCATGGCCGAGACCATCGCCCGCGGCAAGCTGGACGCGGCCAAGCAAAAGGCCCTGGTCGACGACTACGTCAGCGAGTTGTCCGCCCTGGAAGAAAGCGACGAATCCGAGCGTGCCGCCTAACCAAGCGACGGCGGCCCGCCCCGAAAGGCCCGCCCTCAAGGAGTAAGCCCCATGGCCGGCGAACCGGTAGCAAGACGATATGCTCAGGCGATGATGGACATCGGCGTCGAGCACAATAGCTACGAGAAATTGCGCGACCAGCTCGACGAGTTGGCCGCGATCTATACGCAGAGCAAGCCCTTTCGCACGGCGCTGCTCAACCCCAGCATCAGCCTGGAGGAGCGCCACGCCATCGTGCGCGCCATCGCCCAGAAGCGCGGGTGGGATCAGATGGTCATCAACTTCGCGCTGCTGCTGCTGGACAACGACCGCTTCCGGGTCATGCCGCAGATCGCCAGCGCGTTCGGCCGCATGGCCGACCAGCGCGCCGGCAACGTGCGCGCCCGGTTGACCAGCGCCGTGGCCCTCGACGACGCCCAACGCGCCCACATCAAGCGCGCCCTGGGTGAGATCACCGGCAAGAACGTGCTGTTGGAGGCCGACATCGACGAATCCCTGCTGGGCGGGGCGGTCACCCGCATCGGCAGCATGGTCTACGACGGGTCGGTCAAAAGCCAGATCGAGCGGCTGCGCGACAGCATTTTGGCCGAGGTCTAAGCCTGGCCAGCCCAGACGACATTTGAGAGTCAAGTCGACATAGATTAAGCGGGTTTGCCGACGGCGACCCCCAAGAGTTAGGGAAAAGAGATGGACATCAATATCGAAGAGATCAGTTCCATCATTAAGGACCAGATCGCGAACTACGACAAGCGCGTCGAGGTCGAGGAGACCGGCACGGTCATCTCGGTCGGTGACGGCATCGCCCGCATCTACGGGCTGGAGTCGGCCCAGGCCGGCGAGCTGTTGGAGTTCCCCAACGCCGTCTTCGGCATGGTCCTCAACCTCGAGGAGGACAACGTCGGCGCCGCGCTTTTGGGCGATGGCACCGCCGTCGTCGAGGGCGACGAGGTCAAGCGCACCGGGCGCATCACCGACGTGCCCGTGGGCCCCGAGCTGCTGGGCCGCGTGGTCAACCCGCTGGGCCAGCCCATCGACGGCAAGGGTCCCCTGGACGCCCAAGAGCGTCGCCGCGCCGAGGTCAAGGCCCCCGGCATCATCGAGCGTAAGTCGGTCCACGAGCCGCTGCAGACCGGCCTGAAAGCCATCGACTCGATGGTGCCGATCGGCCGCGGTCAGCGCGAGCTGATCATTGGCGACCGCCAGACCGGCAAGACCGCGGTGGCCGTCGACACGATCATCAACCAGAAGGGCCTCGACGTTAAGTGCATCTACGTCGCGGTGGGCCAGAAGGAGTCGACGGTCGCCCAGGTGGTCGACCGGCTGCGCCAGCACGGCGCGCTGGAGTACACCACGGTGGTCAACGCCGGCGCCTCCGACCCCGCCCCGCTGCAGTTTTTGGCGCCCTATGCCGGCGTCGCCATGGGCGAGTACTTCCGCGACAACGGCCAGCACGCCCTGATCATCTATGATGACCTGTCCAAGCAGGCCGTGGCTTACCGCCAGTTGTCGCTGCTGCTTCGCCGCCCGCCCGGGCGCGAGGCCTACCCCGGCGACGTGTTCTACATCCACAGCCGCCTGCTCGAGCGCGCCGCCAAGATGAGCGACGAGGAGGGCGCCGGTAGTCTGACCGCGCTGCCCATCATCGAGACCCAGGCCGGCGACGTCTCCGCGTATATCCCGACCAACGTCATCTCGATTACCGACGGTCAGATCTTTTTGGAGACCGACCTGTTCAACGCCGGCGTGCGCCCGGCGATCAACGTCGGTATCTCAGTTAGCCGCGTCGGTGGTTCGGCTCAGATCAAGGCGATGAAAAACGTCGCCGGTACCCTCAAGCTCGACCTGGCCCAGTTCCGCGAGCTGGAGGCGTTCTCCCAGTTCGCCAGCGACCTCGACGAGACCACTCAGAAGCAGCTCGCCAAGGGTGAGCGCCTGGTCGAGATCCTCAAGCAGAAGCAGTACGCCCCGCTGCGCGTCGCCAAGCAGATCCTGATCATCTTCTCGGCCAACGCCGGCTACCTGATGAAGCTCGACGTGGGCGACCTCAAGGAGTACGAGGCCGGGCTGTACGACTTCGCCGAGAGCAAAGACCCGGAGATCTGGGACAAGATCGAGGGCGACGGCAAATTCGGCAAGAAGATCCGCACCGAGGCGCAGTCCGACGTCACCGCCGACGCCCTGGAGCTGCTCGACGAGTACACCGAGAACTTCATGGCCTCCAAGCAGACAGCGGCCGCGGAGTAATGATCCGGGTTGGAGGGCGGCGCCACGGCGCGTCGCCCCGTCAATCTTCGCAGTTTATGCAACGAGAAGGCGTTCGATATGCCTAGCCTGAAAGACATCAAGACGCGGATCAACTCGATCAAGAACACCCAGAAGATCACCCGCGCCATGAAGATGGTGGCGGCCGCCAAGCTCAGCCGCGCTCAGGAGAGCGTCAAGGCGGCGCGGCCCTACGCCAGCAAAATGCGCCAGGTGATCGGCAACTTGGTCGAGCGCGCCGAAGAGGGCTCGCACCCGCTGCTCGAGCAGCGTGAGCTGGTCGATCGAGTGCTGATCTATGTCATCTCCAGCGACCGCGGGCTGTGCGGCGGGTTCAACGCGAACCTGTTTCGCCAGATCGAGCATTTTATCGCCGACGAGGAGCTCGCCGGCGAGCAGGTGGCCGTGGTCACCGCCGGGCGCAAGGCCAACAACTATTTCCGGCGCACCAAGCGCACCTCCGAGGAGCACTTCGCCGACCTCATCGAGGCGCCGGGCTACGAGGAAGCGCAGGTGCTGGCTCGCCATGCCATCCAGCAGTTCACCGCGGGCGGCTACGACGAGATCTATGTGGCCTACAACGAGTTTATCTCGGCCATTCAGTACGAGAGCCGCGTCGAGCCGATTCTGCCGCTGAGCGCCGAGGCGTTCGCCACCGAGGAAGCCGACGAGGTCGACGAGTCCGACGAGCCGGGAGCCTCGGAGTATATCTTCGAGCCCAACGAGCACGAGTTGCTCGCCCACACGCTGCCGGCGTACGTGGAGGTGCAGTTTCTGCACGCCTTGCTGGAGTCCTACGCCGCCGAGTGGAGCGCGCGCATGACCGCCATGGACAGCGCCACGAGCAACGCCGACGACATGATCTCGCGGTTGACCCTGGAGTACAACCGCGCCCGGCAGGCCTATATCACCAAAGAGATTTGCGAGATCGTCAGCGGGGCGGAGTCCCTCAAAGGCTGATCCAGCGCCCGACCAACGAAATTAACGCAGTCACGCAATAGATTCAGGAGAAGAACAATGACCACCGAAGCCGCATCGACCCAAGGGCCCGAGGCCAAAGGGGTTCAGGAAGGCGCCAAATTTGGCGAGATTCGCCAGGTCATGGGTCCCGTCGTGGACGTGGCCTTCCCCGCCGAGTCCGTGCCGCCGATTCTGACGGCCCTCAAGGTGAGCAACCCGCTGTTGGGCGACAAAGAGTGGAACCTGGTGCTCGAGGTCGCGCTGCACCTCGGCGAGGGCGTGGTGCGCACCATCGCCATGGACTCGACCGACGGGTTGACCCGCGGCACCAAGGTCAAAAACACCGGCGACACCATCACGGTGCCGGTGGGCCGTGAGGTGCTCGGGCGCATCCTCAATGTCACCGGCGACCCGGTCGACGGCGTGCGCATCTTCGAGCTCAATGACGGCACCACGGTGCGCGGCACCCTCGAGGGTGAGAGCGACACCGCCTACACCATCAAGGTGCGCGGGACCACCCACGACACCCTCGACGAGATCGAGGAGAAGCAGATCTCGAAGACCAACGTCAAAGAGATCAAAGAGACCGAGGCCACCCAGCGCTGGCCCATCCACCGCAAGTCCCCGTCCTTCGAGGACCAGGCGGTGGCCACCGAGGCGTTCGAGACGGGCATTAAGGTCATCGACCTGCTCGCTCCCTACGCTCGTGGTGGTAAGGTCGGCCTGTTCGGCGGTGCCGGCGTCGGCAAGACCGTGCTCATCCAGGAGCTCATCAACAACATCGCCCTCGAGCACGGTGGTTTCTCGGTGTTCGGCGGCGTCGGTGAGCGCACCCGCGAGGGCAACGACCTGTACTTCGAGATGATGGAGGCCGGCGTTCTGGCCCCCAATGGCGACTGGGACAACTCCAAGGTGGCCCTGACCTTCGGTCAGATGAACGAGCCGCCCGGCGCCCGCGCCCGCGTGGCCCTGTCCGCGCTGACCATCGCGGAGTACTTCCGCGACGAGGAAGGCCAGGACGTGCTGCTGTTCATCGACAATATCTTCCGGTTCACCCAGGCCGGCTCGGAGGTTTCCGCGCTGCTGGGACGTATCCCGTCCGCGGTCGGTTACCAGCCCACGCTGTCCACCGAGATGGGTGACCTGCAGGAGCGCATCACGACCACCCAGAAGGGCTCGATCACCTCGGTCCAGGCGGTGTATGTGCCCGCTGACGACCTCACCGACCCGGCCCCGGCGACGACCTTTGCTCACCTGGACGCCACCACCGTGTTGTCGCGTGCGCTGGCCTCCCTGGGCATCTACCCGGCCATCGACCCGCTGGATTCGTCCTCGACGATTCTGGCCCCCGAGGTCGTCGGCCAGGAGCATTACGACGTCGCCCGTCGCGTCCAGGAGACCCTGCAGCGCTACAAAGAGCTGCAGGACATCATCGCCATCCTGGGTATGGACGAGTTGTCTCCCGACGACAAAAAGACCGTCGAGCGCGCTCGTAAGATCCAGCGCTTCCTGAGCCAGCCGTTCCACGTCGCCGAGCAGTTCACCGGCATGCCCGGTAAGTACGTCAAGCTCGAAGACACCATCGCCGGCTTCAAGGCGCTGTTGAACGGCGAGGTCGACGACCTGCCCGAGCAGGCGTTCTACCTGCAGGGCACCCTCGACGACGTCAAGAAGCGCGCCGAAGAGCTGGCGTCCGAATAATCGCTGCTCGGAAGGCATAGAACAGCAACAGCGAACGGCGAATTAACCGCAAAGACGCCAAGACGCGAAGCAAGCAGCAGCTAAAGCACAGTTCTTCGCGCCTTTGCGGTGAAAAACGCAGTTCCTGGATCCCTCGAGAGAAAGCTATGGCTGAACAAATCACAGTCGAAGTCGTCACCCCCGAAAAGGCGGTGCTCTCCGAGCAGGTCGACGAGGTCGTCCTGCCCGGCTCGGTTGGCCAGGTCGGCATCCTGCCCGGCCACCTTCCGATGCTCACGGGGCTGAACATCGGCGAGATGATCATCCGCGACCGCGGCGAAGAGCGTCATTTCTTCGTCGACAAGGGCTTCGCCGAGGTCCTCGACGACAAGGTCAGCGTCATCACGCAGGGATGCGAGGGCGTCAACGAGATCGACATCGCCCACGCCCAGGAAGAGATCACCACCGCCGAGGCCGAGATCACCCGTCTGGAGGCCAAGGTCGAGATCGAAGAAGGCGAGGAAGACCTCCTCGAGCTGTACCGCGAGTCGCTGCAACGGGCGCGCATGCGCCTGCTCGTCGCCGACGAGACCCAGCAGGCCGACTGACGCGGAAGACTGGATGAATTGAACTGGATGGATGTTTGAATGAACGGCGCCTCTTTTGGGGCGCCGTTTTTTTATGGATGGGCGTTTGTTCGAGAAACGTGCGCCTTGCTAGACGCGACCGTGGTTGTGGAGGTAGGCGCTCGGCCAAGGCCGAGGCGCCAACCACCACCTACAGAGGCCTCGCAAAAGACGCGAGGCGCGCTCCGCCTTCGGCTGCGCTTGGAGATGCTGTTCAAGGCCCCGTTTTTTGGGGCCGCGCCGAGTGTTTTTCGCTCGGCTTTTGTGGCGGAGGGTTGGCGTGAGGCGTAGCCGAGCGCCTACCTTCCGTGGTCTTGGGCTTGGGCCGGGGCGGCGGGGGCGGCAGCTCGTTGAGCGCGGTCGGGTGGGGCATGAACGGGGCGGCGAAGTTGGCGATGGTGCGCACCTGTTGGGCGGTGTAGACCGCGTGGACGTTGACGTAGTCCTTGTCGGCCCGGCAGTGCAGCTTGTCGACGATATTGCCCAGGCCCATGGCGTTGGTGGCGAAGGCGGCGAATCCCCCGGTCAGCCCCATCGCCTTTTTGAGCCGTGCGCGAAGCGCCGGACACGCCCGGGCGAATTTGGCGGCCTTGTCGGCGTCGGCGAACTTCAGATCTACGTCCAGGGTGGGTGATTTCGGGTTGCTGACTTTGACGCGCACCCCCTCGAAGGCGAGCTTGCCGAGCCCGGGGATGTAGTAGACCAGGCCCTGCGCGCTCATCAGCACCAGCGTGTTCTTGTCGCTGGCGGCGCGCTCGATCTGGGCGAGCCCGTCGAGCAGGGTAGCGTGGGACACGTCGTCGGAGTCCGACGGCTTGACGCCGGCGCGAAGTGGCGAGTCCTTGGGGATATTCTTGGCGATCTGGTCGAGCCACTTGTCCTTGCCCACGATGGTCAGGCCCGGCCGGGCGAGCATGACCTCGCGCGGGTCCCAGTAGCCGCTGTCTTTGGGCACCAGCCGGCGCACCTCGTAATCGCCCTTCTTCTTCCAGGGCACGGGTTTGCGAAAGCGGCGGTCGAGGACCTTCTTGATCTGCTTTTGCGTCTTGTGGTGGCGCACCGCCAAAAAGGTCGACTGGATATACTGGGGCTTGGCCGTGGCCATGAAGAACGAGTCGATATCATCGACCGGGTCGAAGCCGGTGCGGTAGGCCAGGATGCGGTAGTCGGGCACCGCGCGCATGATATTGCGCACGCCCTCCTCGTAGAGCGTGCCGCGGATGCGGTCGAGGCGGATCAGCGCGGTCATCCGGGCGTTGCCCGGCCCGTAATTCTTGAGGTTGGGGATATTCGACGGCCCGGCGCGGTCGACGCCCGGAAGCGGTTTGCCCTTCTGGAAGACGGGCTTTGCGCCTGCGGCGCGGGCCTTGGCGCCTGCGGCGCGGGGCTTGGGCTTCGCTTTGGGCTTGGGCTTGGGCTTGGGCTTCGCTTTGGGCTTGGGCTTCGCTTTGGGCTTGGGCTTGGGCTTCTTTTCCGCCGCCGCAGCCACGGGCTTCGCCTTGTGTGTCTCGGGCTCGGGCTTTTTCGGGGGCGGGGGCTTTTGGTCCGGCTTCGTAATGTCGTCCAGGTTCGCCCAACGGCCCTCGTTGGTCATGCCGTGGCCGATACCCTCTAGATCGTCGAATTGCTGGACCCACTTGGCGTCGATCCCCTGGGGCGTGGGGGCGAATTTCCAGATCAGCAACGGCGCCGCCCCCAGCCCGTGCAGCGCCAGGCTGATGAGCAGCGACCAGAACAAGATCGGCAGGCCGTACCAGCGACTCCACGGCTGGGCATCGGCCTCGGTGTCCCCAACAGGCTGGTCGACGGCGGTATGTTTGGCAGATTCGGTCATAGAAACCGTACAAGAAGGAGCGCGTGCTCTGAAACTAGACGAGCCCGCCCATACATTCCAGCAAAACGCCGACTGCCGGCCTCCACGCCACGCCTCCGCTGTACTCGATCACTCGATCACTCGATCGCTGCCTAATTCGGCAGCCACGCCTGGCGCACCCGCTCCTCCAAGTGGCGCGAGTCGATATAGTGGGCGATGCTCGCCTCGACCTCGTCGTCGGGGGCCATCTCGTGGAGCTGCGAGCAGATGTCGAGCACGTGGGCGAGCACGACGCGGTCGTCGCCGCCGTAGTACAGGATCTGGCCGAAGGCCAGCTCGAGCAAATCGGCGAAGCCGTAGGTGGGAAAGATCAGGCGAAGCTTCATGTCCTCGTCGCAGCGGCTGGCGACCTCCAGGCCCTCCTCGGCCATGCGCGCCAGGATGTCGGCGATGGCGTTCATGGTGTCGATGGCGGTGGTGGGGTCGTTGACCGCCGGCGACAGGGCGCGAAGCGCCACGTCGACCAACTGGCGCACCGCGAAACGCCGGTCCTGCAAGAGCGTTCGCTCCGGGCCCAGCGCGATGGCGTCGATTAGCTCCTCGTGAAGATCGTCGTCGACCTCGCCCCACACGTCCATGATGCGCGTGTTCGAGATGACGAAGTCGCCCACGGTCTTGTGGAAGCGCACCAGCAGGTTGTGCCGACAGGCCAGCTCGAACAGCGCGCGGGCGTCGATCAGTTGGATGTAGCCGGTCTGGTGGCTGACGATGCTCGTCGAGCCGTGGGCGGGATATTGCTCGGGGTGGACCTCGGCGGGGCAGGCATGGCCGACGGGCTCGAAGAAGTCATGCTCGACCTCGTTACGCGCCGCCCACACGATCCGCCGGATGACGTCTTCGACCTTGATGGAGCGCGAGACGTTGTCGATGAGGCGCACCAGCCCGCCGGTCGAGGCGATGGCCAGCAGCAAGGCCCCGTTGGTCATCAGCACGGGCGCGATTTGTTGGCTGTGATAGGCGCTGATGCTGCGCAGCCCGATCAGGCTGTACAAAAAGGTACCCACCAGGATGCCCAGCACGTTCTGATTGGTCGAGTCCGCCAAGAACTCGCGCAGGATGCGCGGCGAGTAGGCGTTGGCGGTCTGGACCACGGCGACCATCATCAGCGAGAACGCCAGCGACGTGACCGTGAGCATGCTCACGGCGATGGCGTTGAGCATGTCGCGCGCCGCGCGGGTGCCCATGAACAAAAACCAGGGCAGGTGGTCGATCTGCGTGCGCAGGTCGTAGCTGCGGTCGATGTAGGTGGCGGTCACCGCCGCCGCCATCAGCGCCAGCGACCACAGCATGGGTCGAAACCACAGGCTCGAGCGAGCGTCGCTCCATAATTTTCGTAGGCGGATCATGGTGGGAGTGATCGAGTGATTGAGTGATCGAGTGATCGAGTAAACTGCAACTGCAACTGCTGACTGCAACTGCGAACGGCAACGGCGAACGGCGAACGTGACTCTGTGATAGGTCGTGAGGCGGGCGACGGCAACCGTGGAGAGGAATGTTGCGGCGTTGTTATGCGATCTTTTGAGGCAGGCTTGCAGCCAGCAGGCCGCTGCGCTAACACTTCTCCGTCCAAAACACCGTTTCGGTGCCGCGTACCGGCACAGATCAAACAGGTTTCCTCACCGAATCAGGCATCATGTCGGACAAACAGTCGAAGAAGAGCGACGATCAGCCCACCGTGCGCAAGCGCGTCCAGATCATCGAAGAGATCGTCGAGGAGAAGCCCTCCGAGGAGCAGGCGGCCGAAGAGTCGTCCGACGCCGAGGGCAAGTACACCGTCGAGCACAAAGCGGGCAGCAAGGTGCGCGTGGCGCGTGCGACCGACGACCTCGAGAAGCCGGAGGCGCCCAACGCCGACGAGGCCACCGCCGATAAGCGGCCGCGTCGGCGGGCGGTGGACATGACCAAAAAGCCCGCCAAGGGCGACGGCCAGAAGTCCAAGGGCAAAGGCCAGAAAGGCAACGGCCAGCAGCCGCCCAAGCCCCGGGCGCAGTCCAAGCCGAAGCTCGAGGTGCAGTCGCGCCCGGAGCCCGACGTGACCACGGCGGATTTCGAGGCGTTGTTGGCCGGCGAGGCCGGCGCGACCGCCGCGCCCAAGCAGGCCGAGATTGCCCCCGGCGACCGCATCAAGGGCACGGTGATCACGGTGGGCGAGAAGTTCGTCTTCGTCGAGATCGGCAGCTCCAAGATCGAGGGCGTGGCCAACCGCGAGGACTACCAGAGCGAGGAGGGCGAGCTCGAGGTCGCCCCCGGCGACGAGCTGGAGTTCTACGTGCTGTCCACCAGCGCCGACGAGATCCGCCTGGGCAAGAAGCTCGGCGGGCGCGAGGGCGCCATGGAGGCCATCGAGCAGGCCCATGCCACCGGCGTGCCCATCCAGGGCCGGGTGGTCGACACCAATAAGGGCGGCTACGAGGTCGAGATCGCCGGGGTGCGCGCGTTCTGCCCGATCAGCCAGATCGAGCTGGGCTACACCGAGGAACCCCAGGTTCACGTGGGCGCGACCTACCGCTTCCGCGTCGAGAAGGTCGACGAGGGCGGGCGCAACGTCGTCGTCAGCCGCAGCGCCCTGCTCGAAGAGGAGCAGGCCGCCCGTCGCCAGGAGACCCTCGAGAGCCTCAAAGAGGGCGCGGTTGTCACCGGCAAGGTCACCCGCGTGGTCGACTTCGGCGCGTTCGTCGACATCGGCGGCGTCGAGGGGCTGGTGCACGTCTCCGAGCTCGCCCACGGCTACTTCGACAAGCCCAAAGACGTGGTCAGCGAAGGGGACACTGTCGAGGTCAAGATCCTCAACATCGAGCAGCAGCGAAACGGCGATCTGCGCATCGGGCTGTCGCGCAAGGCCACCGAGGGCAACCCCTGGGACGAGGTCAACAAGAAGTTCTCCGTCGGCCAGCACGTCGAGGGCGAGGTGGTGCGTCTGGCGCCGTTCGGCGCGTTCGTCGAGATCTCGCCGGGCGTCGACGGGCTGGTGCACGTCTCCGAGATGAGCTGGAAGGAGCACGTCAAGCACCCGCGCGACGTGGTCTCGCCGGGCGATCGCATCATGGTCGAGATTCAGGACATCGACATGGCCCGCCAGCGCATCAGCCTGAGCATGAAGGGCGTCGAGGGCGACCCGTGGGACAGCGCCGCCGAGCGCTATCCCACCGGCTCCGAGGTCACCGGCACCGTCGAGAATGTCGAGGACTTCGGCGCGTTCGTGCGCCTGGACTCCGGCATCACCGCGCTCATCCCGCGCAGCGAGATGGAGCTACCCAGCGGCGTCACCCCGCACCGCAAATACGCGGTGGGTTCGGAGGCGACCGTCCGCGTGCTCAACGTGGACTCGGCGGCGCGCAAGATGGCCCTGACCGAAAAGGCCGCCGGCGACATCCAACAGACCGCCCGCCCCGAAAAGAGCCAGAAGTCGCAGCCCTCGCAGTCTGCCGGGTCGCGCAGCTTCACCGATGACAGCGGTGGCGGGTTCGGGACGTTGGGCGATTTGTTGGGCGATAAGCTCAAGAAGGACTGAGCTTTCGGCCACATCGACCATCCTGGGGCGGCCGGTGCGCCGCCCCGCCCCCCACTCACATACACATCCCCTTCAATTTCTGCAGATCCCCGTGGCATTTGGCGCACGGCTGGGGATTTGCGTCCAACCACCGACGACAATTCATGCGAAACTCCGGCGGATGGGGGTCGATGCCGGCGTGGCAGCGGATGCAGTCCTGCTCCTGGTGACAGCTCGCGCATTCGATGATGTTGCGCCGGGCGACCACGCCGTGGTTGTTGGGGTTGTTGCTGTCCAGCCAATTCGCCGGGTGGAATTGCTCGCGCGCCGGCGGCCGGTCGGGGGCGGTGGCGCTGACCCGGGTGCGCGCATGGCACGAGGCGCAGAAGGTGTTCACGTTGTGGCAATCGCTGCAGTTGGCCTGGTTGAGGCGCGCGTCGGTGGCGTGGATGATCTCGTAGTTGGGCGGGTGGACGGCGAAGGGTTTGGCCAGATTTTCGGTGTGGCAGGACTGGCAGTCCTCTTCCTGGTGGCATTGCATGCAGTTGTCGGCGTTGGCGCGGGCGACCGCGCCGTGGCGCGCCAGCCAATCGACGGTGTGATTGGCCGGGCGAAGCCGCGTCGGGGCCCGGGCGCCGGCATCGTCGTCGGCCAGCGACCGGTAGTGGGCCGCCTGGCTGGGGCCGGCGGGCCGGTCGGGCACGTCGTGGGGCGTGCTGCAATAGCTGGACACCGCGGCCAGCAGCACCACGATCATGCCCGCGCCCAGCGCCCGCAGGCGCCGGCGCCGCAGGCGTCGCCCCCGGCGCAGTCGGCTACGAGGTTGTGAGCGGGCTCGTCTCACGGCCAATGCTCCAGTGCAAAAGTTGCATAGACGCTGGTGTTGACGGGATAGAAGCTGCCGGCGGTGGTCTCCACCACGGCGCTCAGCGTTCCCAAAGTCGAGATGGGCACGTCCACCCCCAGCACGCCTGTGGCGGCGACGCCGCCGGGATCGAAGCGCGCATTGTCGGTCAGCGCCGCCAGGAACAAGCCCCTCCCGGACACGAATAGGTCGCGCTGCCACACGGGCACGCGCACCCGGGTATCGGCCAGGAATTGGTCGGTGCCGCGGTCGAGGCTGGCCTGATAGCTCACCAGGGAGCGCCACACCACCGGTTTGTGCCACACGCGCAGCCGGCTGCGGTGGCTGACGGCGCCGCCCAGGGCGCGCTCGTCGGCGGCGTGCACTCCGGCGTCGAGGGCGCTTGGCCCCATGGCGTTGTCGTCGCCGTGGTAGTAGCGCCCCCAGGTGCGCAGCTCGACGTCGGTGTGGAGCGAGTCCAGCGGCTGCTGGTAGACCGCATACGCTCCCTGGTAGGCGCGGGCGCCGAAGAGGTTGAAGATGCTCGAGCTGTCGAACCAGGGCAGCCGGTCCTCCACCCCGGCGCTGAGCACCGCCTGGTCGGCGCCGGGTTGCCAGGCGAGCTGGGCGCCGGCGCGGTCGATGGTGCCGAGCTGGGCGTGGTACGAGCCATAGGCCGAGGCGACCAACCGGCGCATGAACGACGCCGAGGCGGCCGCGCCGAAGCGCTCGCTTCCCACCCGCGTGGTCGCGCCGTCGAAGGCCGGACTCGCCCCCACCGTAAAGCGCTTGCGCCAGTTCAGAATCGAGGCTGGCCTCACGGCCAAACCGCAACCCCGCGCCGGCCCCGGCGATCAGATGGGTGCCCTGCAGCGCCGTGGGGTCGACGCTGTCGTCGGGGGGCAGCCCCTGCACGTCGAACTGCGCCGACGCCCACGGGCCGAAGGCCGTCTCCACATCGTGGCCGCCGTAGACCTCCAGGTGGGCGCGCACGCCCGCATCCAGCCGGGGCGTCAGCCGCACCAGCACGCCGTCGAAGTCGCGCGCTCCCAGCGAGTTGACGCTCCACTGGCGCCCCAGTCGAAGGCGCAGATCCTCGTAGGGCCGCCAATCCAGGTACGCCAGATCGAGCAGGAGCTGGTTCCACTGGTCGGCGAAATAGGGGTTGTCGCGCTGGGGGCGGACCAGCGAAAAGTCGGTGGTGTAGCGCAGCTCGACGTGGGCGTTGAGCGAGCCGGTCTTGGTGCCCAGCAGGTCGTAGCCCCACAGGCTCAGCCCCTGGGTGAACACCCGCGGGGCGTCGACGCTATGATCGGAGCGAACATACTGGGTCGCCCGGCCCAGGGTGATCGAGCGGATGCGGTAATTGGCCGCCCGCGCCGGTGGGCCGGCCACGCACAACACGACCAGCATCGTCACACACGCTCCCAGCCGACGTCCCAGGACGCGGTGGGTGTGGTAGAATGGCACTCGGCAAGGCGACACGGCAGCGGACTCCAGCAGACGAACACCGACATCAGCGGCGCCTCGGTTGTACCTCACTCGATCATCAACCCCAACCCCCGTTGGCGCGGGTGCTCCGAAATGAGTTCATCACTATGAAAAGATTTCATAGCTCGCCGCGCTCCCGGCGCGACGCCAGGGCGTTGGCGTTGCGATCACGGTTGGTGCGGTTCTTGCTTTAGGTTTAACGCGTCCATCTACGGCTCTAGCGACGACGGCTGAATTCCGATGAGAAGACAGGTGCGCACAACCCGGCCCGACTGGCTGCGACAGGGCTTCACCCTGACTGAGATGATGATCGTGGTGGCGATCATCGCCATTCTGGCGGCGTTTCTGGCCCCGAGCGTGCACAAATTCGTGCGCCGCTCGGCCGGCCGCGGCGCGGCGCGCAGGGTGGCGAACACCTTACAGCTGGCTCATAACGAGGCCATGAGCCGCGGCGAGGTGGTCCTGGCCAAGGTCTCCGACCACAACGCCAGCGCGGCCAGCGGCGGGACGGTGGAATTGTTCGTGACCGACAACCGCGGCAAGGACGGGTGTACGGCGGCCACCGACGACGAGATGAAGGTCACCACCGACCCCAACTGCTTTGCGCGCACCTGTGCCCAGGCCAAGTGGATGACGCGCAAGTCGGTCTACAAGGTCGACTTCGCCAAGGAAGCGCCCGATATGATCATCCACGGCATCGACCCGGCGCCGGCCGCCGGGCATGCGCGCACGTTTTGCTTCGATCCCAGTGGGCGGGTGGTCGACGAGGGCGGCCTGCCGCTGTCGTCGGACGCCGCCTACGGCTGCGACGCGGTCAACGCGCGCATCTTCATCAGCGCCAAGACCAAGACCGACAACACCAACCCGGTGTATGGCAGCGGGCCGAACCTGGTTAAGTGTGTCGACGCGATCACCAAGCCCGACGATCGAGAAAAGCAGAAGGACGGGCGCGACGTGGCCAATTTCTTCGCCATTTACCTCTCTTATGACGGTACGGTGAGCACCGAACAATGATGAACGAGCACACACAGCAACGCGTTGAGGGCGGGCCGGAGGCGTCGGCGGGCGGATTTACGCTGGTCGAACTGTTGGTGGCGATGTTGATCTTGGCCATCGGCATCATGGCGGCGCTGTCCATCCAGTTCACCGCCCTGGGCGGGGCGATGGCCTCCAAGGACAACACCACGGCGGCTGACGTGGCCCGGCGGGTCATCAACGTCATGCGTGTCGACTCCCAGCAGTGGCGCAAAAAGACGATCGCCGCCACCGTGGTCAACGCCACCTACGCCAATTCGTCGTTCAAGTCCTCTCCGCTGCTCGCCTCGGTGAGCACCGATTGGACGTGGGTATCGCTGTTCAGCGCGCCGGTGGACACCCGGCTGACCACCTACGGCAACGCGCGCTACTGCGCGTATGCCCGGGGCCACTACTTTACCAGCACCAAGCACACCACCAAGGACATCTTCCAGGTCCATATCGCGGTGGTCTACCCCGGGCCCAACAAGCAGATTCCCGACGCCGACTGTGACACGTTGCTCGCCTCCATCAAGGACAAGCTCGTGCCCGGGCGGGAGCCCACCGACAATAATTCGATTCAGCAAGATGGGTATCGGGTGGAGTACTTCGGCACCGAGATTACCCGGCGCGGCTACCTTCCCGAGCAGGGGATCTAGCGATGGTTGAGATGATGCATCGAGACGAGACGAGCCGCTCCCGCCGCTCCCGCCGGGGCTTTACCCTGGTGGAGTTGATGGTCGCCATCGCCCTGTTGGGGCTGGTGATGACGGTGATCTTCGCGCTGTTTGGCACGACGTCGGACTCGCTGGTCGAGGCCGACAGTCTGGCCAATACCCTGGAGCGCGCCCGGTTCGGCATCGAGCGCATCAGCGGGGACCTGCGCACCGCCGGCGCCTTCGCCAGCCCCGACTCGCTGACGGATCCCAACGTGCAGCCCAAAAACGTCGACGCCAACTCCAAGCTGCTGGTCGCCGGGGTGGCCAGCTACAGCGGCTGGCAAAACGACCGCACGCCGATGAGCGCCGACGTCCAGAAGGCCCACACGCCCACCAAGGCGGTCAAGAACCAGGCCGCTCCGGGCAATGGCATCATCACCGGGGGCACCCCGTTTGTCAGCTTCGACGGGTTCATCGTGATGGGGGCGCTGGACTATCCCCAGTCCTTCGAGATCGCCAACCTCAAATTCGGCACCGGCACCGGCCGCCTGACGGGCGCGTGGATCCCTGCCACGCCGCGCTCGTTGAACAAGCTGCTGGTCAATGACCCGTTCTACACCGCCATCAATGTGCCCGGCTCGGTCAAGACCGACTTCGCCGCCGGGACCGGGGCGGACGAGGTCGTGGCCCAGGACATGCAAAACCGCGTGCTGCGGGTGATGGACCGGCAGGGCAAGCTTCAGTTTAGCGGCATCAGCGGCGCGGACGTGCCCAACTTCGAGAAGGGCAGCGGGGCGTTGTCCATCGGTGGGATCAACTTTGATCTGACCCAGCCGATGGCCGTGCGCAACAGCGCCGGCGACGGCCAGATCCCCTACGGCATCGATCGCAGCAGCAGCGGCGACCAGGATATCCGCTACGACGCCGCGCTGGTCGACGCCTACTGGTACCACGTCGAGGCGGACCCGGAGAATCCGGTCAATTACCGACTGGTGCGCGAGCGCCTCAACGCCGGCAAGCTCGCCGAGGCCCTGATGGCCAACGGCGGCAAGGGGTCGGCCACGATCGCGGTCGACGCCTCCACCGGGGAGTTAAAGGGCAGCAACGGCTCGCTCAGCGCCCTCACGCACGCCGACGGCGGAGGGACCGACCGCGAGAAGATCGTGCTCGTCGACCGGGTGGTCGACTTCCAGGTGTGGTTCGACTGCGCCGACGCCTCCGGCAACGTCCAGAACACCGATTGGCAGGCCCGCTGGGCCAACCCCCTGGGCGTCAGCGATACCGCCCACGACTGCATGGACCCGACCAACCCCGACTTCGGACGCGCCCGCATGGCCCATGTGCGCTTGTCGGTGCGCACCGAGCACGAGCGCAAGGACGCCCCCGACGATCCCAACGGCCTGTTCATGAACGAGGCCGGCGAGGTCGACGCGGCCAAGCCCCTTCGCTACTTCAACATGAACCCCGACGCCCCCGGCGCCGCCCGCGTGGTCACCGTGCAGACCGACATCGAACTGACCAACTTCTCCATGCATAACCTGTAAGTGAGCCCTGCTATGAAACACTCGTGGACAGACGGCAGCCGGTGGTTGGCCCGCCGGCGGGGAAGCGCGCTGGTGTTGACCATGCTCATCCTGTTGGTGCTCAGCGGGCTGGGGATGGTGGCCATGCGCGACATCTCGCGCAGCCTGCACCAGTCGGGGGCCTATCGGGTGCGCACCCAGGCCGACCACTTCTCCGAGGCCGCCGCCGAGTACGCCACCGCCGATGCCTCGACCGACGCGGCCAGCTTCTGGTCGATGATGGAGTCGTCGAACGAAAATAACGTCAGCAGTCACGCCTCGTCGACGGCCAGCCAGAAGGCCCAGGAAGAGCTGGGCGGCTATGTGCTGCTGACCCAGCAGTCCGGCGGAAGCGGCAGCACCGACCAATTCGAGGCTCTGACCTCCACCGCCGACGAATCGGGGCTGCTCAACGATAGCGGCCACGCCTCCTT
Source organism: uncultured delta proteobacterium (assembly GCA_963697525.1). Taxonomy (GTDB): domain Bacteria; phylum Myxococcota_A; class Bradymonadia; order Bradymonadales; family Bradymonadaceae; genus Bradymonas. Next base: position 7,187,934 of record OY969087.1, on the reverse strand, counting down.
CGAGGCCAGCGAGCCCAGCACCCAATTTGCCGTGATCTTTCGCGACCCCATGGACGGGCCGCCGGCGCCGGGCTACGGCGACAAATATTGCTTCAAGAAGGTCACCATCGCCAGCCGGGCGCTGGTGGGCCAGCCCAACCGCACCTGGAAGGGCGCGGGGATGATGGCCGAGAAGCGCAACGGCATCGAGACACTGATCGGACCCATTGAATGTGGTGCGCACTGAGCGCCCGTCGTGGCCCGCCAATGCCCCACTTAGCTGTGCACCTATTTCTGGTATGGATCGAACGAGGGCTTCAATGAACACCCAAGCCAGCGCATACCGCCTCCTTCGCCCCCTCGCCGTGGCCCTTGTGGCCGCGGTGGGCGCGTTTGTCGTCCATGTCCCGTCGGCTCACGCTCAAGACGTGACCTCGGGGGGACAGAAGCCCTACATCATGATCTTGATGGATACCTCCAGCAGCATGGAGTGGACCGACGAGGGCGATGACGAGTTCCCGCATTTTCACGTCGACGGCACTGACTCGTATTACGACGAGTGGAAGTCGGGCAAGAAATTGTTGCCCAACGCCACCGAGTCCGATCACTACGGGCCGTGCATGATCTGGGCGCCGGCGTGCGACAAATACGAGCGCCCGGCGTGGACGCCCAATTCCAAGTGGACCAAGCTGTACACCGACGACCCGGCGATGGCCGCGCGCCTGGCGAAGATGCGCGCCGATAACGACCCCATCACCGGCTTCCAGGCGCCGCGGCTCCATGACTCCAGCCAGCCGCGCCACGTCACCCTCAAGGAGGTGCTCACCGGCGATATGGTCATGCGCCACCTGGGCACGGCCTCCATCGACAACCTCAACCCCAAGACCGACGGCCCCGGCTGCTGGTACGTGCCTCGTCAGCGCTTCTCCTCGTCGCAGAACGGCGCGGTGTGCGACGGCAGTGACAAGTTCGAGAAATATCCCGACTACACCGACGCCCACCCGCATTTTCAGGAGATCTTCGACGGCCAGCGCGCCAACGGGCTGATGGACGCGGTGGGCGGCAACGCCATCTTCGCCCTGGCGATGTTCGACGGTTACAAGAACTCCACCAAGGACCCGGTTCACGGGTGGAACGCCGATGATGCCCACGACCTCAACGACGCGATGGACAAGGACCCGAGCTTCGACGGGCTCACCGAGGGCCAGGGCGACTCGTCGGCCGACCCGATCACCGAGCCCCAGAAGTACAATTACAACCTGGGCGTCTACCAGATGATCTCGCCGATGAACCTGGACATGTCCGCGTCCATCGCCGGCGAGCTGTCCAACCTCGTGCAGTTGGCCCTGGTGGACGCGGGCTACCTGAGCGAAGGCGGCAAGGGCATCAACATCGAGGATGTCAAAAACCGAAACTTCCTGCTGGATACGGTGGGGATCGCCGCGAGCTTCACCAAGGACCTCAAAAAATACATGAAGCACCACCTGACGTTGGGCCGCCAGCCCATCGCCAAGGCGACCCCGTTGGCCGCCGCGATGTACGACATCCACGAGTTCTTCGCCAAGGGCGCCAAAGGCGAGTCCAAGGATCACGAGAACCCGCTCATCGAAGACCCCTACAAGGAGTGTCGCCCCAAACACGTGGTCATCATGACCGACGGCTATCCCGAGCCCGAGGCCGGCAACGGCATCAACGTGGTCGGCAATATCGAGGACTCCGGCTCGGCGTTCAACTACAACAAGGACGAGTATCCGTATCCGTCGACCGAGGATGCCATCCACAACTTCGTGTACGACCAGCGCTACGACAACGGCAACCTGCGCGCCAGCGGGGCGAATACCTACCTGGCCAGCACCAGTTGGAACTCGGACGCGGCGCTGCGCTTCAACCCGCGCGTCGACGTCTTCGGCATGCAGGTCGGCCAGGCCAACGATGCCACCAACGACAACGAGCAGCGCGCGATCTGGAAGCTCGCCGAGATGGCCTTCGAGGGGCATACCTGTGCGGGCTATTACCTGGACGACCTCAAGCCCACCCACTGCCAGCATCCCGATCCCAACACCGGCAAGTGCTGTGACCCCAACGACCTGGACGCCAATGGCAACCACAAGGTGTGCCTGGACAAGCGCGAGGGCGACTACATGGAGAATATTCGCTCGGATAAATACATGTACGTGGCCCCGGACGGGACCACCCAGCAGTGCTACTATCCGGCGGTGGTCCTGACGCGCAACGACCCACGCACCGTCGCCCAGGTCATGCAGCGGCTGTTCAACTCCATCCTGGGAAGCGGCGTGGCCTCGCGCACCCGGCCGACCTTCGTCAACCGGCTCGACGACACCAACAGCTACGCCACCCAGGGCGGGCAGTACCGCGTGTTCTCGGGCGTCAAGGTCAACCAGGACAGCCCCTATTGGAGCGGTTTGCTGTACCGCACGACGCGGCTATGCTCGACCAACCCCAACGTGGCCAACTCGGTGTTGGCGCTCAACGAGGAGGTCGACAATCAGGTGGGCACGGTGTCCTCCAACGGCGACGTCGGCGGCGATCGCCGGCGTATCTTTACCTCCTTTGCCACCCCCAACTCCTTCGATTACGACACCCGCGAGGCCAAGACGCTGGACACCTCGGGCACGCGGTTCATGTTCGGCATGGACCTCGAGCGACAGACCGGCGGGGTCGACGAGTTCGGCGGATCGTACCTGGGGGCGGTGCCCATCGGCCTGGTCGACGGGCGCATCCCCGTCGAGCGGCCGACCCTCAACGACGCGATCACCGACATCAACAACTCGGTGAGTTCGGTGACGCTGGACGACTACTTCCAGGTGCAGGACGACGACGAGCTCGACCAGTTGATCAACCAGGTGCGCGCCCGCGACATCCTCAAGCGTGGACGGGGGTTGGGGGCGATCCTCAACTCCTCGCCGGTGGCCGTGGAGCCGCCCCAGCTCGACCTGCCCATCGACAGCTACCGCGCCTTCAAGGCCAAGTACCAGGACCGGCCGAGCATGTTGTTCTTTGCGACCACCGACGGCCTGCTGCACGCGGTGTACTCCGGGGAAATCAACCCCACCGACGCGCTGCAAAACCACATCAAGAAGCGCACAGGCCACCAAGCCGTCCAACGCCGGCGGCACGGGCCACGAGACCAACGGCTCGATGCACGACCAGCGCGAGGCGTGGGCCTATCTGCCCCAGATGCTGCACAACGACCTGTCCGGCACCGAGGACAAGCACGCCTACCTGATGGACGGCACCCCCGTGGTCAAGGACGTGCGCCTGTGCAACCCCAACCCCAACTACAACCAGAATAAGCAGGCCTGTCGGTACAATTGCGGCACCGATAATGTCTGCAACACCAGCGCCTCGGACAACCAGTGGCGCACGGTGTTGGTCGAGGGCATGGGGCTGGCCGGCTCGGGATACTTCGCCATGGATGTCACCCGCGCCGGCGGCAAGACCGGGCGCGCCTCGGTCCAGCCCAAGACACCCGACCCGGTGCCGCTGTGGGAGTTCGACTCCGACTGGGAGCGCGGCGAGGTCGCCAAGCTCGCCGCGATCAACCCCGACCTGGTGTATCCGAAAAACTCGGACGTGCTCGGCGATACCAAGGATCCGCACTTCATCCACCAGTGCAGCAAGGACTCCACGCACAACGACTATTATTGGAAGCAGCCCTTCATGGGCAAAAGCGTCAGCGAGGCCGCCATCGGCACGGTCGCCGTCAAGTACAAGATCGACCCCAACGCCACCGACAACCCCCGCATCCGCCGCCCGGTGGCGGTGTTCTCCGGCGGGGAGTACGGCGAGTATGGCCCGGATTGTGACCGCACCGCGCGCGTCGGCCACGCCATCTACGTGGTCGACCTGCAGACCGGCTCGTTGCTGCGCCGCTTCGTCAGCTACACCGACCCCAACGACAGCGCCCAGCCCCAACACCGCTTCGAGAACGCGGTGGTGGGCTCGCCGGCGTTGTACGACGCCTTCCCCGGCAGCCTGGTCACCCGTGGCTTCGTGGGCGACGACCAGGGTCGGCTGTTCCGCATCGACATGTCCAGCGACGACCCCGCCGAATGGAAGGTGCAGTTGTTCTTCGACCCCGCCGATCCCAAATGGGACTCCATCATTCCCGACGCCAATCGCTATGGGCCGGCCTCGTATAAGCCCGCCCTGGCCACCGGCACGAAGCTGACCGACGGCGACTTGCTTGTGTTCTACGGGCTGGGCGAGCGCGGCGACCTCAACGCCGGACAGCAAAAGCAGTTGATGGTCGCCCTGCAGGAGCATATCTCTACCAGCCTCAACACCAGCAACGTGGCCACGGCAACCGCGGATGCCAAATACCTGTGGCACGTCGAGTTCGACGAGCCTACCTACGACGGCCACGGAAAGCCCACCGGCGGGCTTGCCGAGAAGCTGACCGGTGCGCCGGTGGTGTTCAACCGGTCGGTGTATTTCACCACCTACGTCGAGCCGGCCGCGGCCAAATGCGAGCCCGGCTGGTCGCGCATCTACGGCATGAAGTTCGAGGGCAAGGTCGACAAGTCCGCCACCAACGCCATGACCCTGCTGCGCAAGCCCGAAGGCGCGCTCGACCCGACCAACAACCCCAACGTCGCCTACCATGAGGGCGTCAACAGCGATCACAACGACGGCATGTGGTATTACGAGCCCCAGAATACGAGCAACTTGAGCCAGTCGGTGGTCGTGCGCGGCCTGACGGTGACTCTGGGGCCGTCGTGCTCGCTCGATCCCACCATGACCAACGGCGGGATGTCCGGCTCCGGTCAACGCACCCCCACCCTGGTCGCCCAGACCAGCGCCCCCGCCGATACCATGGGCAACAAGAACGTGGGCTCGACCTCCGGCGGGGCCGGCGGGCTGACCAGCATCGAGCGCAACCTGGACACCCTGCAGAGCCAGCATATTCCGCTGAGCTGGGCGGTCATCGACAACTGATGAAGATGGAATCGATCTTGTCGAATATGCACGCGCGTCACGTCGTCTTTCGCAGCGTTCTCCTGCTGGCGATGCTCTCGATGGGCATCGCCAGCGGATGCGGGGGCTGCGGCAGCAAACACCAGCCGCCGCCGGCCTCCAAACACGCTGCCAAGAAGGCGGCCAACCACCCCCAAAAAGCGGCCAAGAAGGGGACGAGCGCGATGGCCAAGCGCCGCGAGATCTTCGGGCTGCCCTTGCCGCCCAGCGTCATCGGCATCGGCAAGCACGGCGAGCGCTACCGGGTCACCACCGACATGCCTCACAAGGAGTTGGTCGACTTCTTCAAGAGCCGGCTGACCGACTACGAGCTGCTCGAGCCCGGTGGCCGGGTGCGCTTCGTGGGGCTGCGCGACTATATGCCGTCGTTGAAGTTTTTGGGCTTCGGCAAGCTCACCTACGTCATCTACATCCCCGCCGACGAGTCCCCCAAGGCCCACGGCGGTGCCAAAGCCGACGCACACGCCCCCAAGAAGGCCGCCGCTCACAAGGCCGAGGCGGCCAACGAGCACCACGCGCCCAAGCATACATACGGCGCGCCCGTGCTCGACCGCACCGCCGATGGCAAGCTGCTCGCCCCGGGCGCGCGTTGGGGCGTACCCTACACCCCGCCCAAGGGAAGCCCGCTGCACAACAAGCATTACCGCTCCAACTGGGGCCGACCCTACGGCAAGTGGACGATGCAGTAGGCGGCTGACCGAGCGGGCAAATCTTTACTTCCCTGCGCCGGACTCGTATACTCCGAGCACGTTTCCTAACGTGCCCGCATTTCCGGCAGCAACGATGAACAACCCCGCAGCCTCACTCATGCACCTGCTGCTCGCCGGCGTGGTCGCGCTGGTGGTGGCCGTGCCCACAGCACGTGCGCAAGCCGACAACGACCAGATTAACGTGGCCGTGCTCAACCTCGAGGGCAAGGGCGTCGACGCCAAGTTATTGGCGACGTTGACCTCCGTGCTGCGCAATGAAGCCCAGCAATACGCCTCGTACGACATCGTCAACCAGTCGCCGGTCAATCTCTCCGAGATCGCCGTCGTGCTCGGTTGCAGCACCGACAGCCCGTCGTGTTTGAAGCAGGCGGCCCAACAACTCGACGCACGCGTGCTCATCTATGGCACGGTCGAGAAGGTCGCGCAGGCCCACCGGGTGACCATCAAGATCTTCGACGCCGACACCGGCAAGGTCGAGCGCCGGCTGGTGCGCACCTTGGTCAATAAGAAGGACCCCGTCGTCGCCTTTCGCAAGCAGATTGAGTCGATGTTCGAGGTCAAGAAGGCCCAGAAGGGCACGCGCCTGCAGATTGGCTCGAACGTCGAGGGCGCCAAGATTCGCGTCAACGGCACGATGATCGGCACCGCGCCGCTGGAGCGCAAAGGCCTGCCCCCGGCGACCTACGATATCGAGGTCTTCCACGACGGCTACACGCCCTGGAAAGTCAGCATCGAACTGACCGACGGCGCCGACATTCGGCTGTGGGCGCCGCTTCAAAAGGCGCCCGAGCCGTCCGTCGCCCACGCCGAGCCCTCGGCGACCGGCGAGCAGGCGGGCACCGACGCCACCACGTCGGCGCATCCGCCCCGGACCAGCCCCGCGCACACGGCGTTCTCGGAGACGGCCCCCCCGCAGGTCGACTACGCCGACGGGCCCAATTGGGGCGCGTGGAGCGCGGTAGGGGTGGGCTGCGTGGCGCTGGCCGGAAGCGGGGCGATGGCCTACATGATGAAGAGCACCGAGGACGACCTCGCCGCCCACGACGCCAAGCGCTATACGATGAGCCGCGACGCCTACCTGAGCAAGCGCGCCGACATCGTCGATACCGGCAAGAGCTACGAGCTCAGCCACCGGGTGCTGTTGGGCGTAGGCACGGTCAGCGTGGTCGCCGGCAGCATCTGGCTCATCGTCGATCACTACCAAGATTCCGAGGCCGACCAGGCCGATGCGCGCCAGTGGGATCTGGGCGTGTCGCCGCGCGGGGTGTCCGCGCTGGTCAACTGGTAGGCCCACTTACTCTCGTTGCCCTCCGAATGATGATGTACCCCGACTCTGTAGCTGGGCGATCCGCGCGCCGCGCGATATGGGCGGCGCTGGTCGTGCTCGTCACCTGCGTGTTCGCCGCGCCCGCCGCGGCCCAGCAGCGCGAGCTGACCGCCGCCGACCGTCTGGCCATTTTGTACGCCCCCCAGCTCAACTTCACCCCCGACGGTGACCCGATCATTCGGGTGGCCATCAAACAGGGCGCCGACAAGGTCGAGTTTACCCCGTCGGAGGCCATCCGTGTGCTCCCCCAGGGCGAGGGCGGCCCGGAGGTCGACCTGCCCGGCGGCAAGACGTATACGGTGACCATCTCCCACGCGCGTCCGGGCGCCTACAAGCATTGGGTGGTGGTCGACAGCCTGCCGGTCGCCCGCCAAAAACGCGTCGCCCAGGTCGAGCAGGAGTGGACCCGCCGCGGCTACCTGCCCGAGAGCTTCGAGGTCGGCGGGCTGTTTGGCATCCGCGGCAAGGTCTTCGACTCGCGCCAGGTGTTGGTGGCCGTGGGCGGCACCGGCGACCTGGGCAAGGCCCACAAGCTCAAACGCAAGTTGGAGGCCAAATACGGCATCGTCGGGCGCATCCACAGCGAGGTGACCCGCTACCCGTCGGGCACTATCTCGCTTACGGGCCAGGGGATTGACGTCGCCATCAAAAACCCCAGCGTCTTGTGGGTCTCCCCCCAGAAGGGCCACGACGAAAAGATTCGCTACAAGGTGCCCGGCATCAAAAAGGACTACCGCCCGGGCACCGAGACGCGCACGTACCTGGGCAAGCTCATCTTCGCGCCCGACAAAAACGGCAAGCTCGTCGCCATGGTCAGCCTGGGCGCCGAGCGCCTGCTGCGCGGGGTGGTCCCCTCCGAGATCTACGCCAGCGCCCCGCAGGCGGCGCTTCGCGCCCAGGCGGTCGCCGCGCGCAACGAGATCTTCGCCGCCATCGGCGTGCGCAACCTCGCCGACCCGTTCATGCAGCGCGCCGACGTCTTCGACCAGGTCTACCGGGGGGTGGGCGCCGAAGACTCCCGCTCCACCGAGGCCGTCCAGGCCACCCGTGGCCAGGTCATGTTCTACGGCAACCAGATCATCGAGGCGGTCTACAGCTCCAACGCCGGCGGGTTTACCGAGAATAACGACAACGTGTGGGACGTCGAGGCGCGCCCCTACCTTCGCGGCAAGGCCGACGCCCCCAGCGGCACCGTGCCCAAGGAATTTCGCGACGGCATCAGCGCCTCGGAGATCGACGACTTCTTGAACAGCGACATGCCCGCCAACAGCAAGAACGCGCCGGTGGGCAGCACCAAATACTACCGGTGGACCGACTCGGCCTCGGCCGACCAGGTCCAGACGTGGCTGTCCAAGCACGGCTACGCCCTGGGAACGCTTCGCAAGGCCAAGGTCACCAGCCGCGGGGTCAGCGGCCGGGTCATCCGCCTGAAGCTCACCGGCACCAAGGCAAGCGCCGTCATCGAGCGCGAGCTCAACGTGCGCCGGCTCTTTGGCGGGCTCAAAAGCGGGCTATTTTTGATGAAGTACCAGACCGACGCCCACGGAAATATCACCCGCTTTAGCTTCCGCGGCGCCGGCTTTGGCCACGGCGTGGGCATGTGTCAGACCGGCGCGACCGGCATGGCCTCGCGGGGCAAGTCGTTCAAAGAGATCCTGACGCATTATTACTCGGGCATCGACATCCGAAAATTGTACTGAGACCTGTCGGTCGAGGACGGCTCCATGGGTGCGAAGAGGGCGCGCATCGGCGTGTCGGCGTCGGTGCTTCACGCCGACGCCGAGCGGCGGATCTACAACGGGCGACCGCTGCTGTACGTCGAGCAGTCGATGGTCACCTGGTTGATGGAGGCGGGCGTTTGCCCCTACGTCATCCCGTTCGCCCCCGACGACGCGCCGGTCGCCGTCGACCTCGCCGAGCTGGTCGCCGGCCTCGACGGCGTGGTCTTGCAGGGCGGCGTCGACGTCGCCCCCGAGACCTACGGCGAGCCCGACATGGCCGACACGTGGCCGGGCGACGCGGTGCGCGACGCCTACGAGATCGCCCTCGTCGAGGCCTGCCTGGCCCTCGATAAGCCGCTGTTGGGCATCTGCCGCGGCCACCAAATCCTCAACGTGGCGCTGGGCGGCACCCTGTACCAGGACATTCCCTCTCAGGTCGACCACGCGCTGACCCACACCGATCGCCGCGTCTACGAGAAGAATTACCACCCGGTCTGCCTCGAGCCCGGCGGCCGGCTGCGCGAGGTCTTCGGCGCCGAGGCCGGCCTGGTCAACAGCGTGCACCACCAGGCCATCAAAGACCTCGGCGAGGGGCTCGTCGTCGAGGCGCGCGCCGACCAAGACGGCGTCGTCGAAGCGGTGCGCCTCGCGCGCGACGACCGCTGGGCGATGGGCGTGCAGTGGCATCCGGAGTTCCAGCACCCCGACGAGGTCGACCTGTTGGACCGCTTCGCGGTTCTGGAGGACTTTTTGCGGGCGGTCGAAGAGCGATTTGGCCTTCGGCAGCCTGTCGCGTAGAATGAACATCGTCGACGGTTTTCCCCACAGCGAGACCACCATGCGGGTGTGTACAACGACCTTGCCGATCCTGTTGATGGCGTGCGCAGCCCTGAGCCTTGCGGCCTGTTCGGGCGACTCCACCAGCGGTTCGCGCCACAATCAATCGAACAACGGCGGCGCCAACAACGGCACAGCGACCGACGGCGGGACGAATAACAGCACGGGCGACGCCGGCTCGACGAGCGGTGGAGACGGCGGCTCGTCCAGCGGCGCCGACAGCGGCACGGTGGTCAACAATGGCAATGGCGACGGCACCTGCCAGCCGGTGGTCATCTACAAAGAGGTCTACCAGCCCAACGTCTACCTGTTGGTCGACCGCTCGCAGTCGATGCACGACCAGCCGATGGCGCAGGCGAAAGCGGGGCTGGACGCGGTCGCCGACGCGCTCGCCGACCGGGTGCGTCTGGGCGTGGGGGCGTACCCGTTTCCCAGCGCCGGCTGTGGGGTCAACGACCTGATCTCGACGGGGACGCATACCGCCGCCGAGCTCAAGGACGCCTGGGCCGGCCTGCAGGCCGCCGGCGGCACGCCCACCGGCGAGGCCATCTACCAGGTCGGCCAGCGCCACCTGCTCAGCGAGGACGGCGACGCCCACGACGACCAGCGCAAAAAAGCGCTGGTGGTCATCACCGACGGCGATCCCACCGTCTGCGAGGACCAGCATCCGTACCTGGACGAGGCGCGCAACCTGGCCGGCCAGGGCGTGCCCATCTTCGTGGTGGGCTTTCACTCCCAGGCCCACCCCGACAAGCTCGACGCGCTGGCCGAGGCCGGCGGCACCGACGCCCCGGGCGCCCACCGCTTCTACTCGGCCAACGGCACCCAGGATCTGGCCGACGCCATCCGCAATATCTCGAATAACGTGATCAGTTGCACCCAGACGCTCGACCCCGCCCCGGCCAGCCAGGACCTGGTCAGCGTGGAGATCGACGGCCAGTCGGTGCCCCAGAGCGCCGACGACGGCTTTACCTACGACGCCGCCACCCACGCGCTGGGCGTGCACGGCTCCTGGTGCGACAAGCTGCAAAACGCCGCCGCCGACGGCACGGTCCTGGCGGTCACCGTCAACTGTCCGGGCTGCGCCGCCACCGGCAATAGCTGCTCGGCCGACGGCGAATGCTGCAGCGGGAGCTGCCTCGACGGCTCCTGCGGCACGCTGTGCCGGCCGGTCGGCGAGCAATGTCGCGACTCCAGCGACTGCTGCGGCAACGCCACCTGCAGCGGCGGCGACGGCCTGGTGGGCACCTGCGTGGGCGGGTGAGGCCACCATGCAAGACCCGGAGCAAATCCTGCCCGTGGGCACCAAGGTCGTGCTGCAAACGCCCACCAAGGCCGGCCCCCGCGAGCGCCCCCGGGGCGCCGTCGCCCAGGTCGTGCGCAACCCCCACGTGCCCGGCGGCCAGTACCGCATCCGCTTCACCGATGGCGCCGAGGCCAGCGTCGCGCGCGACGCCGTGGCCATCTTGAGCCACTTCCACCGGCCCGACTGGGAGCTCGCCGAGCACCCCGAAGGCGAGGACGTGCTGCGCGACACCGTCATCTACCGGTGCATCGTCGGCTCGCGGGCCTACGGCCTGGCCCACGCCGACTCCGACGTCGACCGGCGCGGCATCTACCTGCCGCCGGCCCGGCTGCACTGGTCGCTGTACGGCGTACCCGGCGAGCTCGAGGACAAGGCCACCGACGAGGTCTACTGGGAGCTGCAGAAGTTTTTGAAGCTCGCCCTCAAGGCCAACCCCAACATCCTGGAGTGCCTGTACACTCCCGTCGTCGAGTACGTCCATCCGCTGGCCCAGAAGCTCTTGGACATGCGCGAGATCTTCTTGTCGAAGCTCGTCTACCAGACCTATAACCGCTACGTGCTCTCGCAGTTCAAGAAGCTCGACCGCCGCCTGCAAAACACCGGCGAGATCGACCCCAAGCACGCCATGCACCTGGTTCGCCTGCTGCTGTCCGGGATTACGATCCTCGAAGAGGGCTTCGTGCCCGTCGACGTCGCCGATTGGCGAGAGCGCCTGCTGGCGATCAAGGACGGCGCGGTCGTCTGGGAGGAGGTCAACGCCTGGCGCCTGGAGCTGCACGAGCGCTTCGACGCGGTCTTCGAAGCGACACAATTGCCCGAGCGGCCGGACTACGCGCGCGCCAACGACTACCTGGTCGAGGCGCGCCGCTGGGCGGTCGACGGGTGGGACTCACCAACGAGCGAGGCAAATCCCCATGGTCGAACGTTCGACTGATTTTGCGTGGCTACGACGTGAGGTCGACGCGCATCGCTATCCGGTATTTTTCGCCGTCCTGAGCGGCGCACATATGTACGGCTTTGCCTCCGGCGACAGCGACTACGACCTGCGCGGCGCCCACGTGCTCCCGCTCGAGGAGGTCGTCGGGCTGGACGAGCCCGATGAGACCGTCGACGCGATGTACGACACCGACGCGCGCGAGATCGACGTGGTCACCCACGATCTGGCCAAATTCATGCGCCTGATGCTCGCCAAAAACGCCATGGTCCTCGAGCAGGTCTTCGCCCGCCACGTCATCTACGCCGACGACGACTTCGACGAACTCCGCCACCTCGCCGCCCAGTGCATCACCCGCCACCACGCCCACCACTACCTGGGCTTCGGCAAGGCGCGCTGGCAGGCGTTCGTCGAAAACCGGCGCCTCAAGGCGCTGCTATATGCCTACCGCGGCTACCTCAGCGGCATCCACCTGATGCGAACCGGCCGCGTCGAGACCGACCTCGGGCGCCTCGCCCACGAGTACGCCTACCCCGAGCTCTTCGACCTCATCGAGGCCAAGCAGGCCGGCACCGAGAAGATGCAGCTCGACGCGGCCAGCGTCGCCCGCCACCGCCCACCCGTCGAGGAGCTGCGCGCGCGCCTCCAACAGGAGCACGAGCAAAGCGAGCTACGCGAGGTCGCCTCCACCGAGGTCGCCACGCAGTTGAGCGAGCTGTTGGTGCGCGTGCGGCTGCGCACGCGACGTGGGTAGTTTTGGGGCGTGGGGGATGGGTGGTTTGTGGAGGCGGGGCGTGCGGGATGGGTGGTTTGTGGACGCGTGAAGGTAGCGCGCGGCCAAAGGCGCCGCGCGCAACCCTCACCCAAAGAGGCCGAGCAAACGACGCTCGGCGCGCTACGCTTGAACGGCACGAATCGCAACGTCGTTCGAGGCGCCGCGCCGCGCGCCGTATGCGCGGCCTCTATAGGTGAGGGTTGGCGCGGAGCGCCACCTTCACATGCCCACCCCAAACAGAAGACCGCACCAATATCGAATTTTCTCACCGGGCTAATTCGATCGCTATGCCAACGAGTTACGGGGTTGTAGGCTCGACTCCTCGCAAGAAATGACGCAACGATTTGCCACTCCTTGCCGAAAACCATAGTGGCGGGTCCAGCATGAGGCTGGATCCCAATCACCACAGCAAGGAGCAGATCATGGCATATACACGATTGATGTATCACGTCATCTACGCGACTAAGGGACGCAGGCCCTGGATCGATCAAGAACTCGAGGAGTTCCTCTACCCGATCATCTGTCGGCAGTTCCGTCTCCAAGACTGTCATGTCGTAACGCTGGGCGGCGTGGAGGACCACGTCCACACGGTCGTCGGGATTCCGCCGACGCTGGCCGTCTCGGACGTCGTTCGCGACGTCAAGCGCGACTCGGCCAAGGCCGTGCGCCGCAACCTCCAACGTTTCCGCTCGTTCAAATGGCAGAAGAGCTTTGGCGCGTTCACTGCCAACCCGTTCGCCATGCAGACCTTGATCGACTACGTGGATAGCCAAAAGGAGCACCACCATCGTGGCACGATCATCGACGACTTTGAGTGGAGGGAGGAGCGGGATGCGGATGATGACGACTCGAGCGAATCGTAGCCAGAGCGCGTGAAATTGGTGGGCGTGGTCGAAGGCGCCATTTGGTTCGTTCGTCGCGCCAGTTGGGTGGCTTGTGGACGCGTGAAGGTAGCGCGCGGCCAAAGGCGCCGCGCGCAACCCTCACCCAAAGAGGCCGAGCAAACGACGCTCGGCGCGCTACGCTTGAACGGCACGAATCGCAACGTCGTTCAAGGTCGCGCTACGCTCGAACGGCACGAATCGCGACGTCGTTCAAGGCGCCGCCGTTTAGGCGCCGCGCCGCGCGCCGTATGCGCGGCCTCTATAGGTGAGGGTTGGCGCGGAGCGCCCACCTTCACATGCCCCCAAACCACCCTCAACCCACAACAATGAACCCCCAAACCACCCTCAACCCCCACCAACGAATCCCCCCACCAACGAATCTCCCCAACCATCAAATCACGGACACCGCGGCGCCCCATCGGGCGCCTTGCCGTCGTCGTCGCACACGGTCAGCTCCAGGGGCCCGACGTCGCCCTGCAGGGCGTGGGCGTAGATGTCGCTGTATTGGTGGCGGGTGATGATGTGCAAAAAGCGCAGGTTGTTCAGGATATGCGCGATCTTCTCGATGCGCGAGGAGGGCAAATACCCCGACAGCACCGGCTCGCCGTACAGCGACGGCCCCGGCAGCACGGCCGCTAGCAGGCAGGTCTCGGCGATGGTGAGGTGCTCGGGCTCGGTGTGGAAGTAGCGCCGGGCGGCCTGCCTGAGGCCCTGAATGTTGGGGCCCCACTGGACCATATTCATGTACAACTCGAGGATGCGCTTCTTGCTCAGCTCGGACTCCAGGCGCCAGGTGACGTAGGCCTCCTGAAGCTTGCGGGCCAGGGTGCGGTCGGTGTCCAGGAACAGGTTTTTGGACAGTTGCTGGCTAAGGGTGCTGCCGCCACGCTCGATGCCGCCCTCCTTGACGTCGTAGACCAGCGCGCGGCGAAGCCCGCTCCAGTCGAAGCCGTCGTGCTTGAAGAATTTGGCGTCCTCGGCGGCGGTGAGCACCAGGGGGACGTCTTTGGGCAGGCTGTCGTAGGCGACCCACTCGTCGGTGGCCACCTTCTGGGCGAGGGTGCCGGGCAGGTCGATGGACGGGGGGCCGTCGGAGGCCAGCGCGAGCACGTCGGCGTAGCTGGAGTCGCCGCCGACGTCGACATGGCCGGTGAAGTCGACGCCCAGCGAGATGCTGTCGGGGAAGGCGGTGTTGCCGGCGCTGGTGATGTCGAAGCCGAACTCCCCGCTGAACTGCGTGCCGCGGGCGATCTTGGCGAGCGTCGGAGGCACCCCGTCGCGCAGCCTCTGCGGGTGCAGGTGGTGGGCGCGCGCGAAGGTGTCGAACACCAGGCCGCTGCCGGCGTCGATGGCATAGCCGCCGAAGTGCACCGGGCCGGCGTCGCCCAAAAACGCCTCGCCGCTCGAGATGCTCAGGGTCCGCGCGCGCGGCTGGAAGGTGGCGTCGAGCTTGAGCCCGAGGTGGGCGAAGTCGAGCGGATCCGCGGTGACCACGGGCAGCGCCAGGCTCAGGTCGCGGGTGTCCATATCCAGGGAGAACTCGATCAAGTCGAGCCGGGGCTCGTACGAGGCGTCGATCTTTCCGGAGTGCATGCCCCCGTCGACGTGCGCACCCAGCCCCACCAACGGCCACAGCTTGGTCGTATGGAAGCCGTGGAGCTGGATATTGGTCTCCAGGACGCCCCACTGGTCCGACCAGTTGGAGGCGAACGACGCCTGGCCCTTGTGGCCGTCGTCGACGTCGCCCTGCACGATCGTCGTCTTGGCCTCGGCGTCGTAGACCGCCTCGAAGTTGTGCAGGGAGTAGGGCACGGGATGCTCGGCGCGGCGCAGCGTGACCGGGGCGAGGTCGACGCGCACCTCTTGGCCGCCGGTCGACAGCGACAGCTTCTGGCTGCGGGCGATCATCTGGCGCACGCCGCCCACCCGTACGCGCTCGAGCTCGATGGTCGCCGGGGCGCAGTCCGGGCAAATGCGGATGGTGTCGACCGAGGCTTTGACCGGCACGGGCATGTCCACCCATTCGTCCAGGCGCGTCGGGCCCTGCGGCTCGATGACGTAGGCCGCCGGCGAGCTGCCCGCGACGGGGTGGGCGGCGAAGGCGGTGCCGTCGGGGAAGACCCCGTAGCCGCTTCGAAACGTCACCGAGCGCCGCCCGACGCTGCCAATCTCGAAGGCCGCTCGGTGCAACACCAGCGGGCGGGTCATCCCCGGAAGCGGGTCGGGGCGTATCATGACCGACACGTCGTGCAGTGAGGCGACCATGGGCGTGGCGCCTTTGGCGCGGGGTTTGGCGCCTTTGGCGCGGGGCGTGGCGCCTTTGGCGCGGGACTTGGCGCCTTTGGAGCGGATGAGCGGATGAGCGGATGGGGTGGTGAGGCGGGTGATCAGGACCTGGCCGCCGTGGATGGCAACGGCGGAGGGTTGAAGTTGGTGCGTCGACACCAGGTTGCCGAGCGAGGGGGTCACGTCGACGTGGTCGAGGTCCGCCTGCACCAGAAACGCCCCGTGGCGCGCGCTCACCTGGACCTGCTCGAAGCGCACTCCCACAAGGCCGTGCGGGCGGTAGCTTCCCACCTTCAAGTTGATGTGGTGGCGCCGCGCCAGCGCGGCCAGCCGCCCGGCGACGAGCTGCCCGGTGACCATGGGCGTGCGCACCAGGTACAGCGCGGCCAATCCGACGGCCAACAGCCCCACGCACACCGCCGCGCTCAGGGCTCTCGACGCTGCCCGCCCGCGCCGGGCGGTGGGCATGTGCAGCTCGCTGGCAGTCGGATCGATCATCCCGCGGGTGGGTTGGAGGCGTGGGCGTCGCTATCGGGCAGGTAGCGCCCGACGACAGCCGCGCCGACGCTGTCTCCCCACACATTGACCGTGGTGCGGCACATATCCAGGATGCGGTCGACGGCGACCACCAGCGCGTAGCCCGTGCCCGGCAGCCCCACGCTGTCGAGCACGATGATCATGGTGACCAGGCCGGCGCTGGGTACGCCGGCGGCGCCGATGGCCGCCAGCGTCGCGGTCAGCACGATGGTGACCTGGTGGGCAAAGGTCAGGTGGAAGCCAAGCGCGTTGGCGATGAACACGGCGGCGACCGCCTCGTACAGCGCCGTGCCGTCCATATTGATGGTCGCGCCCAGCGGCAGCACGAAGTCGGCGGCCTTGCGGCTGACCCCGGCGCGCTCGGTCACGCTCTCCAGGGTGATCGGCAAGGTCGCCGAACTCGACGCGGTCGAAAACGCCGTGAGCAGCGACGGCGCCAACGCCTTGATGTACTCCAGCGGCTTGGTGCGCGCGACCAACAGCAGCACCAGCGGCAACACGATAAACGCGTGGATGCTCAAGCCCCCCAACACCGACGCCATATACACGCCCATGTCGCGGAAAAACTCGGCCAGATCTACCAGCTTGGGGTCGAGCAGGGTGCTGACGAACAACGCCGCCACGCCCACCGGCGCGGTGGCCATGATCCAGTCGGTGACCATCAACACCAGCGTATTGGCCTGCTCGAAGAGCGTGCGAATCAGCGAGGCGCGCTCGCCGGCGACCAGAATGGCCAGGCCGGTCAAGATGGCCACGAAGATCGTCGGCAGCATGTCCCCGGCGGCCATCGCCGCGAAGATATTCTTGGGCACGATCCCCATAAACACCTGGCTGAGCGGCGTGGGCGTCAGCTCCGGGTGCCCGCCCACGCTCAAGTGCAGGTCCATGCCCGGGCGCAGCACGTTGACCACCAGGATGCCCACGCAGACCGCCGCCAGGGTGGTCAGCAGGTAGTAGGCGACGGTGATCAACCCCACCCGCCCGAGCTCTCGGGGTTCCTTGAGGCTCTGGATGCCGGTGACCACGCTGGTCAGGATGAGCGGGACGATGATCAGCTTGAGCAGTCGGATGAACAGCCCGCCCACAAACGAAAACGGGGCGCGAAAGCTATCCAGCCGGTCGACGGCCGCGGCGCGCGCGGTCGCGCGGGCCACCGCGTCATGAACCGCCGCGCTCGCCGACGTCGCCGACACCGCCGAGATCCGGGGCACGTCGACCACCTGGCGCACCACCAGCCCATAGATCAACGCCAACAGCAGACCGATGAAGATCTGCCAGTGCAGTTGCTTGTACCAGGGGGCTTTGAGGTCGGTGGTCATGGGACGACGGCGCAGTAGTCGCCGAGCAGAATAGCAGCGCCGTCGAAATGAGCAAATAACTAAGAGCTGTCAGCCGCTTTACTCGGTCCGCTCGATCCCCAACTCCTCGAGCAGCTCGTCGAGCTCTTCCTCATGTCCCTTCTTGATGGCGAAGGCCACGTCGCCCAGACGGCGCTCGATGATGGGTTCGCACTCGGGGACCTGGGCGAAGCGGTCGGCGATGTCCGGGCTCTCGAGCACGATGACGGTCACGCCGCTAGACACGGCGACCTGTAGGGGCTTGTCGAGCAGGCTTCGCAGCCGAAGCGCCTGGGCCGGGGCAAGCCGCCGTCGGTGCGGGCGTCCAAAAACTCGACGACATGGCCCAGCGGATTGTCGTCCCAGCGCTGGGCGATCCTGCCGACCTGCAGCTTGTAGAAGCGCGAGCGCGGCGTGCTGTCCTCGAGCTGCTCGCCAATTTTGGCGAGCTCGCTCAGGGTGACGATGTCGGTCTCCAGCGGGTCGATCATCACCTCGAGCATGTCCACGAAGTACAGGCTCGGCGGGATGGTGCCCAGGTAGTCGATGAGCACGCCGTCTTGCTGGTCGACCAGGCGCTCGAGGCCGGCGGGGTTGCCGTCGGGCAAGAACGCCGACTCCGGCCCCAGCCGGATGGACTCGAAGTCCTGGCCGCGCTGCTCGTGGCGCAGTTGGCCGAGCAGCAGGTCGAGCTTGTCGGGGTCGGGGTGGCGGATGAGCACGCCGTTGGCGAAGAGCTGCAGCTTGCGGTGCACCCGCTCCCAGTCGCGGATCTGGAAGGCGACGGTGTCGGGCACGGGGGCGTGGCTAAACTCGTTGAGGGTGTCGACCACCTTGTCGGCGTCCAGTCCCATGCCCAGGCCGCGCTGGACGCTCTCGGCGGTGAGCTTGAAGTTGGCCACCCGCTCGGAGAGCTTGGCGCGCTGGCCGATCTGATAGAGTCGATAGACCACCCGCAGGGGGGCGGGATCCAAGAACAGCATCACCTCGAAGTTGGGCTGGACGACCATGCACTCGCCGGTGGGCGGCCCGTCGGCCTGCTCGGCTTCGCGCTCGATCTTCATGCCCAAAAGCGCCGCGCCGCGCGGGGTGACCCGCAGCATTTCAACGTCGTTGTCGCTGGTGCCAAATTCGATGACTCCCAGCCAGATCAGCCCGCGGCGCAGCACCGCCTCGATATAACGGCGCGGCTCGACGGGCGGCTCGACCTTGCTCAGCGCGCGCGGCAGGTAGCTTTTGTCGAGCTGGGCGCACAGGTCGATGATGGCGTTGACCGGCGTCCACTGGCCCAGGCGGGCGCGTTTGAGCACCGACAACACGTAGCCCCGCGCGCCGATGAGCGGCTCGCCGGTGGCCTCGAATTGGGAGAAATGCTCTTCGGAGTCGGCCGGCCCGCCGGCGCGGGTCATCGACAGGCTCTCGACCTCGCTCCAGTATTTGAGCCCGCGAAATGCGCTCGACAGCATGCGGTGGCGCTGGCCGATGTCCGCGCAGAAGAACGCCTCGACGGGCTCGACCCGCCCGGCGATGGAGCGCTCGCGCTTTTCGACGAAGTCCAGCTCCAGGCTCAACGCCAGCAAAAAGGTCAGGTAGTCGAGCTGGACGGCGTCGTTGAGATCGAGGCCGTCGGCGGCCTCGCCGGCCTGGCCGGGGAAGGTGATCCCGCGGCCAAAGCGCGCCAGGCTTCGCCGGTTGGGCGTGCCGTCGATGTTGAGCCGCAGCGTCTCCTGCTGGAGCAGCGAGGCGAAGTGCAACAGGTTGAGCTCGAGCGCCTCGATGCTGGTGGTGCGCGTGGGACGGATGTCGCCCGACCACGCCTCCAGCGCCTCCGGGCCAAGGTGCTCGGCCTCCTCACCCAGGGCTTCCTTCATGGGCACGGGCACGGCCAGGTCGCGCTGCAAAAAGGAGTCGGTGTCCAGCAAACCCTCGATGTCCAGCTCGCTCTCGCCGGGGTTGGGCAGCGGGATCAACATCGAGCTTTCGACCAACTCGCGCAGCAACTGATCGGTATCGCCGAAGCCGCGCAGCAACAGGTCGCGGCGCAGGTTCTCCCCGCGCATGCGTCCACCGCTGGCGGCGACCTGGCTCAAGATCACCCGCTGCAATTTGTCGACCTTCGCCAGGCGTTCGTCGACCACGGCGGGGTCGTTGACCCGCGCGGCCACGACCGCCTCCTCGCTCTCGGGCGCCAGGCCCCAACAGTCGGCGAGGAAGCGCTTGGAGGACAGGCTATAGCCCCGCTCGAATAGGGCGGCGAGTTCGCCGGTCTTCAGCGGTCCGCCGCTCGAGCCACGCGATCTGTCTGTACGCTGACCTCTCACTCCGACTCCTCCTGCTCGTGGCTGTCCTCGGAGTCCTTGGGCTCCACAGACGTCTCTTCTTCGAGATCCTCGGCGGTGACGATGTCGCCGACAACTTTGGGAAAGGTGCCGCGCTCGCGCAGCGCCTGACGGATAGGCTCGAGCTGGTAGGCCGGCGCCACGATGGCCCGCGCGCCGATGTGTTGGATGTCCAGCTCAGAGGTGTCGATGGAGACCATCGTCTCCTGGAGGATCGCTTCGTTCTCACAGACCATCAGGGCCACCCCTCGGTGGATGATGGGTTTTGCGTCGGATGCCACGGATGGACCTCGTGATGTGGTGCGCGCAGTGACGAGACGGGTGCTTCGGGGGCCCGCGCAGGTTAAGGCAGAATAAGGATCCACCCGCCAAAATGTCAACCACGGCGCCCTGGGGCGCGAGGCAGGCCTGGCAGAGAGGGCGCACAGGGGCCGCTCTCAGTAGCATTGCCAGAAGGCGGTGTCTTCGAAAACGTACATTACCCCGCTGTCGCCCAGGTTGATGTCGACGAAGCGCGCGTCGAATTGCACCAGCAGGTTATCCATGGGGATGTCTTCCTGGATGGCAATGGGCTCGCCGAGCACGCGGGCGTGGGCCTGAAAGATGGCGTTGCGCAGCCGGTCTTCGGGATCGTCTTGCCAGACCCGAGGGCTTACCTCGACGGCCACCGGCTCGAAATAGCGCGGCCGGCCCGTCGCGACTCCTTTGGGACGGGCGATCGGCTGGCGGCGGATCTCCTCGTCGGTGCTGGTGATCACCGCCGTCCAGGCGTTGCCCGGCGAGGTGGCCTCGTTGGCCTCCGGTTCGTGGCAAAACACCGACACGGTGCGCACATCGTCGCCGAGCGCCGAGCGCATCGCCGGCATGGTGTCGACGTCCAGGGTGAATAGGTGGACCATGGGCTGGTCGTCGAACGCCGGCCAGCGCTCGACGCCGATGCCCGGGGGCATCCCGCCGATCTGGTTGAGGCCGGCCTGCTCGGGTTTGGCGTAGTGTGTGCGCAGCACGTAGATGGTGTGATCGCCGGGGCCCTCGGCCTCGGCCATGTGGACCAGCCGGCCGATCTCATCGAGCGCCTCGGCGACCTCGGCGCCGCTGGCTTTGACCTCGCGCTGGAGCTGCTCGACGGCCTTGGCGCCCAGCACCTTGCCAAAGGTGGGCTCGAGGAAGTTGCCCGCGCCCTCGCGCAGCAGCCACTTGATCCACGGACCCACGTTGGGGAACCCCTGGAGTCCGGCCTGGATGGGGGCGTAGTCCTCCTGGGCGAGCGTCGACTCGCGTTCGACCAGTCGACCAAAGGCGTCCTCGGCCAATTCTTGGTCGAGGACGCACGGCAGGCAGGAAAACGCCCGCGCGAAGGTCGACTCGCGGCCCAACTCACGCCGGAGCACGCCGACCGCGCGGTCGGCGGGTAGTGCGGATAGCACCTTTTGGAATGGTTCAGCCTCGAAGCGGTTGCGGCGCAGCGTCGTGTCGAAGCGGATGTAGTCGTCCCACCGGTCCTCCCACGTCTCGCCGCGGTCCGCCGCCCGTTCGAGCAGGCGTACGATGGTGGCGCGCAGGGTGTCTTGCACCTCGCCGTCGGCCTGCTCGGCTGCCTCGGCCACGATCGGCAGCGCCTCCGTGGGCAGGCGCGCCAAATCTTCGGGCTTATGCGGCAGGTAGTCCTTCTGGACCGCCTGCTCGAAGTAGCGCCGCCACAACTGGGCGTCGTCGACCAGGTGCAGGTAGGCGCCGACTTTGGGGTAGGAGGTGGCCATATCCGCTTCGATGAGCCGGCGGCGCTGGATTTTCGGCAGCGCCGCGATGGCTCGCGGATAGGGGCCATAGACCAGGTCGAACGCCTCGACGAGCTCGTCGGCGATGGGCTTGCCGGCGTCGCCCCACTTGATGATGGCGCTGGCCACGGCGTGGGCGCGGGCCTTGCGATCGTCGAGCGCCATGGCGATGTCGGTCAGCGTCTGGGCATCGTCGTCTCGCCACTCCAGAAGCACCGTCATCAGTCCGTCGTTCAATATCGGGGCGAGTTGGACCAGTTGCTCGGGGCTGGCGGCCTCGAGGGCAGGGCGGTAGCGACCGTTCGAGTGGATGGAGCTGCGCTCGCTTTCGAGCAGCGCCTCCAACAGGGCCTTGGGCCAGCGTTTGCGGTCGGCGAAGCGCTCCAAGAACTCCTCGAAGCTGGCGGTGTGCCCGTTTGCGTCGTGGGCGTCTCGGCGTTTCGGGCCATCGGAGGTCGGCCACGCGACGTCCAGGATTGGTTGGCGGGCGTGGTACGAGGCCAACGCCTCGGTGGGATCGTCGATCAGCCCGTGGACGTCTTCGCCAAGGCGCGCCATGGCCGCCGCGACGCCCCATTTCCCCTGTGTCGGAAGTTCGTCGAACGCGTCGCGAAACGCCGTGGGATCGCGCTCGTACAGGCGCAGCGTCAGCAGGTCGAGCTCGCGCGGCCAGTCGGCCAAAAAGGTCGGGGTATGGTGGTCGAATGGAAGTCGCCGGATCAACTCGAGGAGGTCGTCGGTCTCGACGTTTTGGTGGGCCCATTCGACAAGCGCCAAGAGATTGGGATCGGCGGTCACATCGAGCAGCCCAGTGCGCATCATGTGCACGAAAACGCGTTTGGCATCGCCCCGCCCGAACTCCTTCTCGAGCACCTGTCGCATGCCGTAGTCGCCGGACTTCTTGGACACCTTTTTGGCGATTCGCTTCATCCGGGCGGTGTCGTCGACCCATGCCTTGGGCAGCCCGTCGACAAAGGCTTCGACCGTCTCGTTGCCATCGGCGTCTCGGCGGCGGCGCTCGACCAGGTCGCCATGGTCGAAGGATTCGACCGTTTCGTTGCCGTCGGCGTCCCAGCGGCGACGCTCGACCAGCCAACCGTCCACGCGGCGCGCCCTCAGCTTGGGGCTGCCGTCTTCGTAAAATTCGACGTCCTCGACCTCGCCGTCGACCGCGCCGTAATGGGTGCGGTAGGCGAGCTGGCCATTTTTGTACCAGCCCTCGAACACGCCGCGCCGCTGGTCGTACTCGAAGCTGCCTTCCTCGGTGGCGTAGGGCTTCCACTCCACCCAGCAGCCCTGCCAGGGGCCGTGTTTGGCGCCGTGTAAGTAGCCGCCGCGGTAGATCAGCTCGCCGTTGCCCTTGAAGACGGCCTGCTCGCCGTGCAATTGGCCGTCGTCGTCGTAATTGCAGCGCTGCTCGAGCTTGCCGTTCTTGTAATAAAACGCCCACGGGCCGACGCGGTGGTCGTCGAGGTTGTGGCCCTCGGACTCGAGCCTGCCGTTGTCGTACCAGTGTTGCTCGGCGCCCTGTTTGACGCCGTCGACATAGTCGATCTGCGCCTCGAGTTGCCCGCTGGGGTGATACCACCGCCAGGTGCCCACGCGCTTGCCAGCGTCGAGCTCGCCCTGCACGCGCACCCGATACCCCCCGCCGTAGCACTCGCGGTAGGTGCCGTCGCGCTGGGGCTTTTCGAGGCGAGGAAATCGCCGCGGGTCCGCCGCCTCGGCAAGGGGCTGCCCCCCGTCGCTCAACTCGGCTTGCTGCATCCGGCGCAGCAGCTCGTCGAGATCGATCACCTCGATGCCACGGTCGGCGGCGTCTTGGCGCCTGGTGCCGGGGTTCGAGCCCACGACGACGCAGTCGGTCTTAGAGCTGATCGACGCGGTCACGCGCCCGCCCAGCCGCTGCACTCGCTGGGTCAAATCGGCCTGGGAAAAGCCGGAAAAGCGGCCGGCCAGAACAAAACTCTTATTCTCGATGCTCATGTGGGTCTCGGTGCCGAAGATCACGGTGAACGGCTCAATAACACTGCCAGAAGGCGGTGTCCTCGAAGACGTACATCACCCCGCTGTCGCCCAGGTTGATGTCGACGAAGCGCTCGTCGAACTGCACGAGCAGGTTGTCCATGTGGATGTCTTCCTGGATGGCGATGGGCTCGCCGAGCACGCGGGCGTGGGCCTGGAAGATGGCGTTGCGCAGCCGGTCTTCGGGGTCGTCTTTCCAGACCCGGGGGCTTACCTCGACGGCCACCGGCTCGAAATAGCGGGGCCGGCCGCCCGCGACTCCCTTGGGCCGCGCGATCGGCTGGCCGCTGATCTCTTCATCGGTGCTGGTGACCACCGCCGTCCAGGCGTTGCCCGGCGAGGTGGCCTCGTTGAGCTCGGGGTTGTGGCAAAACACCGACACGGTGCGCACCTGGTCGCCGAGCACGCCGCGCATCGCCGGCATGGTGTCCACGTCCAGGGTGAATAGGTGGACCATGGGCTGGTCGTCGAAGGTCGGCCAGCGCTCGACGTCGATGCCCGGGGGCATCCCGCCGATCTGGTTGTAGCCGGCGTCGTCGGGCTTTGCGTACTGCTCGCGCAGCACGTAGATCGTGTGATCGCCGCCGCCCGCGTCCTTGGCCAGACGGTCGATCCGGCCGATGAGATCGAGTGCTTCGGCGACCTCGGCGCCGCCGGCTTTCACCTCGCGCTCGAGCTGGTCGACGGCTTTGGAGCCGAGCACCTCGTTGAAGGTGGGCCTCAGGAAGCTGCCCGCGCCCTCGCGCATGGCCCACTTGATCCATGGGCGCACGTTGGGAAACTCCTTTAATCCCGCCTGGACCTGTTCGAGATCGTCTTTGGACAGCTTCGACTCGCGCTCGACCAGCCGGGTGAACCCATATTCGGCCACCTCTTGGTCGAGGACGCACGGCAGGCAGCGAAACGCGCGGGCGAAGCTTCGCGCCCGGCCCATCTCGCGGCGAAGCACCGCCGCGGCGCGCTCAGTGGGCAGGTGCGAGAGCACTCTTTGGAACGGCGCAGAGTCGTAGTGGTACTTGTTGAGAACCGGATCGAAGCGGATAAACTCGTCCCACCGCTCATCCCAGGTCTCGCCGCGCTCGCCCGCCCGCCCCAGCAGGTGAGTGATCGTGGCATAGATGCCCGTCTGGACGTGCTCCTTGGCCTGCTCGAAGACGTCGGCCATGATCGGAAGCGCGCCTTGGGGCAGGGTGGCCAGTTGGGCGGGCATCTTTTCGACGAAGTAGTCGTCTTCGGCCAACTGCTCGAAGTAGCGGCGCCACAGCTCCCGGTCGTCGACCAGGTACAGATACGCCCCCGACTTGGGAAAGCTTTCCAGATCTGGTTCGATGAGGCTGCGAAGCTGGGTCTGCGAAAGTGCTCGGGCAGCGCGAGGGAAGCTGCCGTACTTGGGCTGCATCGCCTGGACGAGTCGATCGGGCACCGGCTCTCCGGTATCGTTCGAATTGGCCTCGCCCCATTTGATGGCGGCGCAGGCCGCGGCTTCGGCGCGGGCTCGCTCGTCCTTGAGGGCCATCGCTATGTCGGTGGCCTCCTGGGCGGAGTCGTCTCGCCACTGCAACAGCACTTGTTTCAACCCGCCTTTCATCCGGCCGGCCAACTGTGCCATCTGCTCGGGGCTGGCGACCTCGAAAGCGGGCCGGAGTTCCCCATTGGACTGGATGGGCTTGCGCCCGGTTTTGAGCAGCGCTTCCAGCAGGGCGCTCGGCCAGCGATCGGCGTCGGCGAAGCGCTCCAAAAACTCGGTGAACCAAGCCGTAGGGCCGTTCTTGTCGTGGGTATCCCTGAACTTCGGGTAGCCGGGATGGGGCCACAGGATGCTCAAGATCTGCCGGCGGGCATGTTGGTTGGCCAGAAGGTCGGTAGGATCGTCGATCAGCCCCGAGACATCCTCGCCCAGGCGCGCCATCACCGACGCAACGCCCAACTTGCCGGCCTTGGGTAGACGGTCGAGCGCCTCGCGAAAAACCTCGGGCTCGCGTGGATAGATGCGCATCGTCAGCTTGTCCAGCTCGATCGGCCAATGTGGCACGTGAGTGATGGAGTTTTGCTTGAACGGCAGTTTCTTGATCACGGAGATGACGTCGCTGGCCGTCAGTACATCGTCGCGATTCTCGAGTAGAGCCAACAGGTTGGGATCCGTGGACGGGTCGAGCAGGCCCGCGCGCACCAGGTGCACGAAAAATGCGTTGGCGTACGTTCGGTCGACGGCCTTGCGGAGCACCTTTTCCATCGCGTAGGCGTCGGACGCCTTGGCCAACTTCTTGGCCGTTCGCTCCATCAGGGCGGTGTCCTCGGCGACCTCTTTGGGCACCCCGTCGATGAAGTGCTCGACGGTCTCGTTGCCCTCGGGGTCCCAGCTTCGCCGCTCGCCGACCGGGCGATTATATCTCCAATGCTCCTCCAACTTGGGGCTGCCGTCTTCGTAGTATTCGACCAACTCGCCGTGGCGGTCCCCGTGGAAGAGCTGTCTGCGGCAGGCCAGTTGGCCGTTTTCGTACCAGCCGAGAAACTCGCCGTGGGACTGGCCTCGCTCGTAGTGGCCTTTCTCGGTGGCGAAGCGTGTGCGGTCATTCCAGTTCCCCTCCCAGTCGCCGTGCTTGTCGCCGTGCAGGTAGCCCCCGCGGTACTTCAGCTCGCCGTTGCCCTTGTACACGGCGAGCTCGCCGTGAAGCTTGCCGGCAGAATCGTAGTTGCACTGCTCCTTGAGCTTGCCGTTCTTGTAATAGAACACCCACGCGCCGACGCGGTGTCCGTCGGCATATGCTCCCTCGTAGGCCAGCTTTCCGTTGTCGTACCACTTGCGCTCGGCGCCGTGCTTGGAGCCGTTGACGTAGTCGATCTCGAGTTGAAGCTGTCCGTCTGGATAGTACCACCGCCAGGTGCCCACCCGCTTGCCGGCGTCGAGCTCGCCCTGCACGCGCACCCGATACCCCCCGCCGTAGCATTCGCGGTAGGTGCCGTCGCGCTGGGGTCGTTCCCGTCGCGGAAAGCGCGCCTCGCCGGCCGCGGGCGCGGCCCCGTCGGCGGGCGTCTGCGCCTGGTCCATCAACCGCAGCAGGTCGTCGAGGTCGATGACGGCGACGCCGCGGTCGACCGCCTGCTGGCGCTTGGCGCCGGCCTTGGCCCCGGCGACCACATAATCGGTCTGGGCTCCGACCGCGGAGGTGACCCGCGCGCCCAGCCTTTCTAGACGGGTCTGCAACTCGGAGTGAGTGAACCCGGACAGGCGCCCGGCGAGGGCGAAGCGCTTACCTTCGATACTCATGTCGGCCTCGGTGCACAGAAGCATAGACGACTCCGTGCGGCAATATGCCCCACAGCCGGGCCAGTGTAGGGCGCCGAGGTAGGGACGGGCCACCGCGCGACGATGATTTTCAGGTTTTTTCAGCCCCGCCGTCCCAACTTACCGGCGGGCGGTCCTCCTTGACGCGCCGGTGGCGGTGCCTACGGTCAGGGCATGTCGTCTGAACAGCAGTGGGTGGTTTGACAAACGCAAGTCCGAGTCGTCGGTCGTGTGCCCGGGGGTAGACTGTGCGCGGGCCGCGCCGAGGCAGCAGGCTCGGGGACTTCTTACACTTGAAATGACGGAGCTGATGGATGACTTCACTGAGAAAATGGTGTGTCTGTGTTGCAACGATAGCGCTGGCCTCGCTGCTAACGATGGGGTGTGGCGACAACAACAATAATCAGCCCACCAGGCGCGATGTGGGCGTGGACGTGGGCGTGGATGTCGGCGATGTGGGCGCGGGCGATATTGGCGTGAGCGACATCGGCGTGGGCGACGTCGGCGTGGGCGACGTCGGCCCCGATACGGGCTGTCCGAGGTGTGATGTCGGCCAGGATGCGCCCACGGCGCAAGACACCGGCGTCGATATCGGCGCAGACACCGGCGTCGATGCGGCCGCCGATGTCGGGCCCGACACGGGCATGTAAACCATCACCGGAGGCGCGGGAGCCTCCCGCGCCTCGAACCATTGAGCGGCGCTGACGACCATTCAACCGGCGATATCGACGACTCGTGGTGACATGCGCAGTTGACACGCCGATCTCCGAGTGAATAACTTTACAGGTAAGGGGACCACCCTTCTTGTACTGAATCAACGGAGATGACGTGGACGCCAATACCGCGCGTATTTTCGAGGTGGGCCCGCGCGACGGCCTGCAAAACGAGGACGCCCTGCTGTCGGTCGACCAGAAGCTCGAGCTGATCGAGCGGCTGGTACGCGCCGGCAATACCGACATCGAGATCGGCAGCTTCGTCCACCCCAAGTGGGTGCCGCAGATGGCCGACACCGACGAGGTCGCCCGGCGCCTCGAGCGCGTCGACGGGGTGCGCTACTGGGCGCTGGTGCCCAATCAGCGCGGCCTGGAGCGCGCGCTTCAAGCGGGCGTGGACCACGTGGCAACGTTTATGTCCTCGTCGGAGTCGCACAACCAGAGCAACCTCAACCGATCCATCGCCCAGAGCCTGGCCGACCTGGAGGAGTCCATCGCCACGGCCGTCGCCGAGGGCTGCGAGGTGCGCGCCTATATCTCCACGGTCTTCGGGTGTCCCTTCGAGGGCGAAGTCGACTTCGACCGGGTCATGGACATCGCCGACAAGCTTCTGGGCTTTGGCGCCGATCTGGTCTCCCTGGGCGACACCATCGGTGCGGGCATCCCCCCGCAGGTCGAGCGCGATTGTCGCCGCGCCCTCGAGGCCTTCGGCCCCGAGCGCGTCGCCCTGCACCTGCACGACACCCAGGGCACCGGCCTGGTCAACGCCTATGTGGCCTGGCAGGTGGGCATGCGCCAATTCGACTGCGCCGTGGGCGGCACAGGCGGCTGCCCGTACGCGCCGGGCGCGGCCGGCAACCTGGGAAGCGAAGATCTCATCCACCTCTTCGAGACCATGGACGTCGCCACCGGCGTCGATCTCGACCAGGTGCTGGCCACGTCGACCTGGCTCGAATCCACCACCGACATCGACATCTCCTCGCGCTACTACCAATATCGCCAGAGTGACGCCTGCGAGAATTGAGCCGGCTCGCTACTGAATGGATACGTCGATCTGATAGTCGTAGCCCGTCGTCGGCGCGGTGAGCACGTTCGCCACCACCAGATACACCGTGCCATCCTGGCTGGCGGTGTAGGTGAGCGTGCCCGGCGTGTTGCTCGAGTACGCCCCGCCATTGACCAGGCACGAGCTCATGTCGAAGCAGTCGCCCAGCAGATACATCACACCATAGTTGGTAGCTCGGACGTTGACGCCCGTCTGGTAGGTCACGGTCAACGTCTGGCCGGCGAATAGGTCGATGGCGTAGATGTGATCGGGCCCTGTCGGCGTCCCCGTGGGGCCAAAGTTGCACTGGCCGACGCTGCCGGCGGGCACCTCGATGGCGCGCACGCCCGAGAAGGTCTCTACGTCGGAGTCGCCGTCATGCAGCATGATGGCGTCATTGCAGATCTGGCCGCTGCGCGGCACGCAGTGGCCGTAGTGGCAGGCGCAACTATACGGCACCCAACTACCGGTCTTTCCACAGAATTCGAGCGTCGACGAGTCCGCACACCGCGGGGCGGCCGCCCATGGAAGGCACGTCGCCCGCGTGAGCGTCGCGTTCAGGTGAAAGGTATCCGTCGAGCCGGTCTGGTTGTCGTTGTCGGCGACCAGATAGACGGTCTGGTCGGTGTGAGCGAGGTAGCGCACCGAGGCGCTGGGAGAGGCGGTCTGCGAGGCAAGGCAGGCGGTCTCGGGCTGCTCGCACGCCCCCGTGATCACCAGCGCCGGCTGGTCGGCGCCCTGGCCGTTGTCCAGGGTGGCCTCGAGCACCTCGCCGGCCTGCATGTCGACGCGGTAATAGGCATCGCCGCCGTCGAGGCGGTAGTCGGCAAGCCCGCAGGTGCCGTCGGCGAACATGTCGTTGGTATGCCGCGCCGACGCCCAGTCGATGTCGACGGTGGCGCCGCCCGTGCGGTGGGCATCCGTCGTCAGGTCGGGGGCGTCGAAGCACCAGTTGGCCCGCTTGGTCCCGCAGGCGCCGTCGGTGCATCCGCCGGCGCAGGCGTAGGTCGCGACGTAGCCCGGCGGGCGGCAATACTCGACCGCCGAGCCCGCACAGATGGGGGCGTAGGTCGCGACGTCACAACCCGCCAAGATCGCGATCTGCAGGTCGAAGGTCGCGTGGGTGGAGGGGTCGTCGGACTCGACCATCACAAAGACGGTCTCGTCGCGCGGCGCCTTGTAGGTCAGCTCGGCAGGCGCGTCGCTGCCGGTCGCGCCGGCCAGGCAGGTGTCGTCGACGTCGGTGCACGTCGGCATGAGCGCGAGCGCGGGATCGGCGTCGGTGCCCGACGAGCGCAGCCGGCCGCGCAGCACCTGGCCGGCGCTGAGCGTGACCGAAAAAATCAGCTCGGAGCCCGCCGTATTGGCGTTCCCCAGCCCGCAGCCGTGACCGGCGATGTCGTTGTCGTAGTCGACCCACGGCGCCGTCAGCGTATATCCGCCGGGCTGCGCCGCCTGGGCGGTCACGTCGAGGGCCCCCGCGCACGAGTCGGCCACGCACGCGCCATCGCTGCAGCGAAACGCGTCGCTGCACGTTCGGTAAAAATCCCACTGTGTGCCCGAGGCGCTGCACTGCTCGAGCGTGCGCCCATCGGCGTCGCAGCGCATCTCGCCGGGCGGGCACACGATCGTCGCCGCGGGAGCGTCCGGGCCGGCGTCACCGGTGGGCGATGCCCCACAATCCTCGGCATCGGCATCACAGCTCGCCGACGGCCGCACGTCCCCGGCGTCGGTGCCCGAATCGGCGTCGTCTGCGGGAGCGGCGTCCGGGTCCGTCGCGGCGTCGCGCGCATCGGGCACGCCGGTATCGCCAGCGTCGGCGTCGACGTCACCCACGTCGGGCGTCAACCCGCACGCGGCGTCGGCGCACCGCGGCGCCGGGTCGAGTCCACACGCCGCTAGAAAGGTAGCGCCTGCCAGGAGCACGACGCCGAGCGTGTGGGGAAAAATGAGGGATCGCATACGATACATGCGGTCGACCGAGTGACGGGCTAATGAGCAGGGTGCTCCGAGATTGTCGGCGATGAACGTCTCGGGAATCAATCCTCCCCAACGGATTCATCTGCGCCCACAAAGAAGCCCCGCCCGGCAAAACCGGGCGGGGCTCGAGGTCGGTCAGTAACGGCGCCTCATCAGTGGATAGAAATATCCAAGGTGTAGTCGCCTGAAGCGGACGACCAGTAGCCGTCGGCGATGAGATAGACGGTTTCGTCGCTACTCGCGGTATATGTCACCGTTTCGGGATCGCCACTGGTTCCGGAGTCGGAGTGTTGGGTACACGTCAACGAGTTTGCATCGCAGGAGGTTCCCAATGACAGCACCGTATCGGCCGACCCGGTGAGCGTGGCCGAAAGCGTCTGGCCGGCGCTCAACGTGACCGCGTACGCCGCGTCGCCACCATCACCCGTACCATTGCAATCGTAGTTGTCGCTGATGTCGTCGAACGAGCCGACGTACGTTCCGCTGGCAGTGACGTCGACGGCATCGGGACAGGTGTCGTTGGTTTGAGCGCCACAGGCCGCCGACGAGCAGGTGCTGCCCGAGCAATTGACATTGACGACGTAGCCGTCACTGCCACAGCTCGTGATGGCCGAGCTGGTAGAGCACACCGACGAATAGCTGGTGCTATCGCAACTCTGCTCCAGCGAAATGTGTCCGGCGAACCGATCAGCGGAGGCATCCGCCGAGGTGCCGGCGTGGTCGAAGATGACGAACACCGTCTCCGATCGGGTGGCGTGGTAGATCGCCTTGGCGGCACCATCGGTGTTGGTGGCACCAGCTTTACAGACCGACTCCGAGAGGGTGCCACAGCTGGCCACGATCGCCACGGTGGGTTGGGCGTTCCAGCTGGACGGATGATCGGGATTATCCAGCGTAGCGACCAGCGTCTGCCCGTCGGTCAGGTCGACGGAGTAGACGAGATCTTGGCCTTCGGTATCGGGCGCATCGATGTTGCTGCAGCCGTAGGGCCCGCCGCCACCGTCGCCGGTGATATCGTTGGAATAGTCGCCCCACACGCCACTGAAGCTGAAGCCCGAGTCGAGGCTGGCTTGGGGTGTCACATCCGGCGGGTTGGTGCACGCGGGATCGCCACAGCTGGCCCCGCCACCGCACCCGAAGGCACAGTTGTGATAGACGTATTGACCGCTGGGGTCGCATAGCTGGAGTTGACCGGCTGAGCAGGTGCCCGGGTAATTCGCCGGATCGCAGTCGGCCTGCTCGATGGAAGCATCGAGTGTGTAGGTGCTGCTGGCGCCGGGGCTATCGTTATCCACGCGCAGGAACACCGTCTGGTCGGTGGGCGAATAGTACGTGATGGAGCCATTCTCGTCCGCGTTGTCGACACTGGCCAAGCACGTAGCCGAGCCGGTGCAACTGGTCGTCAACGCCAGCGTGCCCCACACCGATGATTTGCCCGTATCCAGCGAGGCCGTCAGAATCTCGCCGGCGTTCAGGTCGAATTGGTAAAACGTATCGGTGCCATCGACATGGTCTGTCGACAACGAACACACCCCGCCGCTGCCGTCATCATTGGTCAGCGTACTCCAGTCATTGGAGACCGAGGCGCCTCCCGATTGGCGTGCCTGGGTGGTTAGGTTCTCGGCGCCAAAGCAGGTTGCGGCATCCTGGGTGTCGCACACGGCATTGGTGCAACTGCCACTGCCGCCACACGTGTTGGTCCTAAGCACGCCGTCCGCACTACAGAACTGCACCCCACCGGCCACGCATGTGGGGGCCGACGTCGAGGGATCGCAGCTCTGCAGCACGCGGATCTGCATCGAGAAGTCCGAGGACGGGGTCGAGGAGTAGGCATCGCCGACCACGTAGTAAGTCCCCGCCGTCGTGGCGGTATATTGCAGAGTTTCGGGATTGCCGCCGTCGTGGCCGTCGAGGCAACTATTGGGGATGTTGGTGCAATCGTTTGCGATCCAGATGACCCCGTCACCTCCAGCCTCCCACGAAGCTTCGATGGTGTCGCCCGCGGCGACGGTGACGGCGAAGAAGACCTCGGGGCCGCTGCTTTGCCAGGCCCCTCCGCATCCGCTGTCGGCGGTGTTGTCGATGTCAGCCGTATTGGTGAAGCTGTCCCATCCACCGGTGAGGGTGGCTCCTCCCGGCTGCTTGGCCTGGGCGGTCACATCCATGGCCATATCGCAGGTATCGCCGATGCAGGCGGCGTTGGAACAACCCAGATCGCACTGGGCCGAGGTCACGTACTCGGTGCCGTGCTCGTTGCAGGCCTGAAGCACGTTGGGATCGTCGGGTGAGCAGCGCAAGTTGTCGGGCGTACACTTGATGTCGTTGAAGCTCACGTCCAACTGGACGTCGCCGTAATGCTGGTTGGCGGCGCTGTCGACGATCAGGAAGACGGTCTTGGCCTGGTCGGTGTCGTTGTCGAAGGCGGCCTCGGCGACATGATTGTCGTCGGTGGCCCCACCCGCCGCGCAGGTATTGGCGGTGTCGGCGCAGTCCTCGACGAAGTAGACCGAGCCGGCGACTTCGTTGCTGAAGGTCGCGCTGGCGCTCACCGAGGTCTGGGCCGGAACGTTGACCTGGTAGGTCTCATCGGGACCCGCGGAGTTGGTGCTCTCTCCGGCCACACAGCCGGCGCCGGCGGCGCTATAGTCGTTGTTGACCTGCAGCAGGTCGATTTGCTGGCTGACGTCGCTGTCGATGACGGGCGAATCGTTGCAGGTGTCGCCGGTCAACGGCACGCAGTGCCCGGTCGTCGGGTTGCAGCCATTGGCGCACTGCTGGGCCACGAACCGACCGCCGCCGCTCGAGCAGACATTGGCCGTGTCGGCGTCCGAGCAGAAGTCGTCGGACGGGGCGCAGAAGGTGTTGAGCGACTGGATGAGCAGTTGGAAGGCGCCGCCGGTGGCGCCATCGGGCGCCTGGACGATCAGGTACCAGGTGCCCGCGTCGAGCACCCTGGTCAGCGTCTCGGTCTCCCCGTCGCCGCCGGCGTCGGCGCAAGCCTGCTCCGTGGCTGCCTGCTCGCAGGCTTTGCGCAGGCTCATCGAGAAGTTCGAGTCGCTCAACTCCGGGGTCAGCTTGATGGTGACCTCGGCGGGGTTGGGTACGTCGAATTGGTAGATGACTTCGTTCGATGGGTTGCTCGGCGAGGTGCACGACGAGCCCAGCGTGTTGCTGGTGGCCGTGTCGGTCGTCCCCGACAGGCGCTGGTTGAGCAGCGCCGGCACCGCGTTAGCGCAGGCGTTGACCGAGGCGTCGTCGAGCAGGTTGATCGACAGCGCATAGCGCACGCCCGCGGTGTTGAGGTCGTCGCCGGCGGAAACCTCGACGGTGTACGCGCCCTGGTTGGTGGCCCCGATGGGAATCTCGAGGCGGGCCTTGCCGTCGGCGCTCAGCGCACCGGTGCTGGCGTGGTCGACCTCCGAGCCGTCCTTCTTGACCACGAGCTTGACCTCGCCAAGGCCGATGTCGTGTTGGGCGACGTCGACTTCCACGACCATCGTGCCGGTGGGCAGGGTGCTCGGGTTGCTCTCGCCCAACAGGTCGCTGGGCTTGACCGTGAACAGGTCGGTGTCCGCGCCACACAGCGAGGCGCTCAGGGTGTGAGCGGTGGCCTGGTCGATGAAGCTGGTGATGTTGGCGTCGGTGTTGTTGGGCTCGAAGAAGTCGTCGGTGCAGGCGACCGGATCGAGGCAGCCGCGCCCGCCGCACTGGCGGTCGCCGGTGCAGTCCAGCGAGGTCTGGCACACGTCGGGTTCGGCGCAACTCGCCGTCTGGGCGCTCTCGTCGTATTCGCAGGTCTGATTGCCCGGGCAGCCGCCGTCGCCGGCGCCTTCGCCGCAGGCGACCGACGCCAGCCGGCAGGTACCCTCGACGCACAGGTGGTTGGCCAGGCAGTCGTCGTTGCTCTGGCAGCTCGTGGCGTTCTGGCACTCGCCGGCGGCGGGAATGCACACGCCGTTGCCCCCGCAGTCGACGTTGTCGCGGGCGCACAGGTCTTCTTGGCAGGTGTTCTGGTCGTTGCAGAAGTAGCCGTCGGCGCATTTGGCATCATCGCCGTCGCAGTTGTCGGCGTTGCCGCACCCGCCGGCCTCGAAGCTACACACGCCGCGATCGCAGGTGATGTCGTCGCAGAAGGTCTCCGCCGGCTTGCAGGCGCCCTCGGCGCATTTCTCGCCGGCGACGCAGTCGAGCTGCTCGGTTTCGGGCGTGCACGAGTCAGCCGACACGCATTTGTCGGTGCCGCGGGCGCACACGCCGCGCTGGCAGCTCACGTCGTTGCAGGGATCGGGGATGCACTTGTTTTTCGGTCCGCAATAGGTCCGCGCCAGGCAGTCATCGTTGGACTGGCAGCTCTTGGGGTTGACGCATACGCCACCCTTGCAGACCCCAGCGCCGCAGTCGCTGTCGGCGCTGCACTCGCTGACGGCCTCGCAGGCGTGGTCGAGCGTGCACTGATAGCCGGGCAAGCAGCCCTGGTCGGTTTCACAATAATTTTCGTTCTTACACTGACCGCTCGAGGAATCGCATACGCCGAAGTCGCAACTGACGCCGTCGCAGGGATTGTCACTGCCACAGGCCGACAGTGCCATCGCACACGCGACGAGTACCGCGACCAAGGCGTTCTCGAGCTTGAGACCGAATAACAAACGACTCATAAAATAGAACTCCAACTCTTCAGACGAGAAAAAAGACAAAAAAGGGGCGCAGCGAGTCAATGTCGCTGTGCCCCTCAACTTCAAAAGGGGCGCAGCGAGTCAATGTCGCTGTGCCCCTCAACTTCAAAAGGGGCGCAGCGAGTCAATGTCGCTGTGCCCCTCAACTTCAAAAGGGGCGCAGCGAGTCAATGTCGCTGCGCCCCTCAACTTCAAAAGGGGCGCAGCGAGTCAATGTCGCTGCGCCCCTCAACTTCAAAAGGGGCGCAGCGAGTCAATGTCGCTGCGCCCCTTTAACTTCACAGGTTGTCGGTTTTGCGGTGTCGACCGCTGTCGACCCGACGCTACGGTAAACTAGTCGGGTCAATTTTTCAAATTACGTACTGAAAAAAACGTCTTAAAGTGCTCGAGCCCTCAATCATACCGGGCGCACGCTGTGTTTCTTGTCTGGCCAGTCTACCTGCTTGGAGCCCGACAGTTCCAGTCGCGCGATGAGCTCGTCGCGAAGTTCGGCCTTGGGAAGAACCTCGTCGACGATGAGCTCGCTGGCGAGCCGGTAGATGTCGATGTCTTTCTCGTATTCGTCGCGAAGCTTCTGGACGTAGGCCGGCCGCTCGTCTTCGGGCAGCGCCTGGATCTTGCGGGCGTATACCGCGTTGACCGCCGCCTCGGGGCCCATCACCGCGATCATCGCCTCGGGCAGCGCCAGGGTGGCGTCGGGCTCGAAGCCCGGCCCGCACATCGCGTACAGCCCGGCGCCGTAGGCCTTGCGCAGAATCACCGAGAATTTGGGGACGCTGGCCTGGCTGACCGCCGAGATCATCTTGGCGCCGTGGCGGATGATGCCCTGTTTTTCGACGCGCGTGCCGATCATGAAGCCGGGCACGTCGGCCATGAAGATCAGCGGGATGTTGAAGGCGTCGCACAGGTCGATGAAGCGGGTGCCCTTGTCGGCCGAATCCACGAACAGCACGCCGCCCTTGTACTTGGGCTGGCTGGCGATGATGCCCACCGGCTGGCCGCCGATGCGCGCCAGGCAGGTGACCAGCTCGCGGGCGAATTTGGCCTTGATCTCGATGAATTCGGAATCGTCGACCAGGTGCTTGATGACCTTCTTGATGTCGAAGGCCTTGTTCTGGTTGACCGGGATGAGGTCGTCGAGGCTCTTCTTTTGCTCCTGGGGCACCATCGCCTCACGCACCGGGGGCATCTGCTTGCAGTTCGACGGGAAGAACTCCAGGTAGTCGCGCGCCCAGGCGAGCGCCTCCTGTTCGGTCTTGACGAGCACGTCGCCGCAGCCGCTGACCGAGCAGTGCATCTTCGCCCCGCCCATCTCCTCGAGGGTGACCTTCTCGCCGATGACCATCTCGGCCATGCGCGGCGAGCCCAGGTACATCGAGGCGTTGCCGTCGACCATGACGACCACGTCGCAAAACGCCGGGATGTAGGCGCCGCCGGCGGCCGACGGGCCGAACAGCAGGCAGATCTGGGGCACGTAGCCCGACAGGCGCACCTGGTTGTAAAAGATCTTGCCCGCCCCGCGCCGGCCCGGGAACATCTCGAGCTGGTCGGTGATGCGCGCCCCCGCCGAGTCCACCAGGTACAGAAGCGGGATGCGCAGCCTCTCGGCCTTTTCCTGGATGCGGATGATCTTCTCGACCGTGCGCCAGCCCCACGAGCCGGCCTTGACCGTCGAGTCATTGGCCATCACCGCCACGCGTCGCCCGTTGATGCGCCCGATGCCGGTGACCACGCCGTCGGCGGGAAGATCCCCGGCGAGCACGTTCGCCCACCGACCGTCCTCGACGACCAGCCCGTCGTCGAACAAAAGCTCGAGGCGCTCGCGCACGAACAACTTGCCGCGCTCCGCGTTGCGCTCGTGGTATTTCGGCTTGCCGCCTTTCTCGATTTCGTCGCGTCGCTCCACCAATTCCCGGTCGAGCTCCGACATCTCATCAGTCTTATCGGTCGTCATATCCACATCCAAAGCAGTTACGCAGTTCGCAGTTACGCAGTTAAGCAGTTGCAGTTAAGCAGTTGCAGTTCACTCGATCACTCGATCACTCAATCACTCGATCACTTCCCAACAAATCGCGGCTTTCGCTTCTCTCGAAAAGCCGCCAGTCCCTCCTGGCGGTCCTCGGTGGGAATGGTCACCGCATACGCCCGGGACTCGATCTCCAGACCCGTGGCCAGGTCGGCCTGCATGCCCGCGTCGATGGCGATCTTCGCCTGGGCCAGCGCGATGGGTGCCGAGTCGAGCATGGCGCGCCCGAGCTCTTTGGCCTTGTCCATCAGCTCGGCGCGAGGCACCGCGTAGTTGGCCAGGCCGATGGCCTCGGCCTCCTCGCCGGTCAGACGGGCGCCGGTAAAGATAAGCTCTTTGGCCTTGGACGCCCCCACCAGCCGCGGCAGGCGCTGGGTGCCGCCGGCGCCGGGGATGATGCCCAGGCGCGCCTCGGTCAGCCCCACCTTGGTCTCCTTGGCGACCACGCGGATGTCGCAGGCCAGGGCCACCTCCAGGCCACCGCCGAAGGCGTAGCCGTTGACCGCGCAGATGACCGGCTTGGGGAGCGTGTCGATGGCACCAAAGGCGCCGCGGTAGTCGTCGATGCGCCGGCGCACCTGCGCCTCGCTCATCTGGGAGCGCTCCTTGAGGTCGGCGCCCGCGCAAAACGCCCGATCGCCCGCGCCGGTCAAGATCACCACGCGCACCGCGTCGTCGTGGCGCATCTCGTAGAAGGTCTGCCACAGCGCGTCGACCAGCTCGCCGTCCAGCGAGTTCATCGCCTGCGGGCGGTTCAGGGTGAGGGTGCACAGCCCGTCGTCGTCGACTTCCTTCAGAAGTACTTTGTCGTCGGTCATCTTCTGTGCTCGTCGGAGAGTTGTAGTTATGGTGTTGCCGCGCCATCTCAGGTGCTACAATCGTGTGCGCAAGTTTTCAGTTCGCGCAAACTTTCGCAAGGGTGATTCGTGTGTAAGAGGCCGGACCGAGCCTCGGCGAGTTGATTTTTGCGGGCTCGAAGCCGACAACCGCAGGCGATGCAGCGCATCGTCGAGGCTTGGCGGCGAAGAGGCCGTGAAAATCAGCCGCCGACGGCGACGGGAGATTTCTTACACACGAATCCAAGGGTAAATACGATGACACAGACGTCCCAAAGTGCTCGCGACGAGCGCCCGGCCAGCCCGCCCACGCCTCCCCAGGACGAGGAGACGGGCGTGTTGGTCGAGGTGGTCGAGACGGCGGCGTCGGCCTACTTCTCCGCCTGCCGAAAGCTCGCCCGCGCGCTCAACCACCTCAAGAAGCGCTGATGGGTCGGGTACACGCGCTCAAAACCAAAACCGCATGTGGGCGCTGAAGTCGAGCGGGTTGGCCGCCGAAGCACCGGCGATGACGTAGAGTCCTGGGCGGTACTCCAGCACCAGATCGATTGGGATGGGGACGAAGTTGAGCGCCAGGCCGAGCACCGCCGTGGTTCCGGCGCCGCCGACGAGCGCATTGGTCGCCGTCTCGACACCTGCGCCCACGCCCAGCCCAAAGTTCCACCCCAGGGAGCATACATAGCTGCGCAGGAGCAGGGGCATGTCGTATAGCAGGTCGACGCCCAGCGCCATGGAGTCGTGCCCGTAGCGCCAGTCGTGCCCGTAGTCGCGCCAAATGCCGACGACCCCCTGGAAGGCAACCCCCCGGCTGATGGGCAGCTTCAGGGACAGCCCACCCGCAATCGTCGCCGTACCGACACCAATGCCAAATGAGCCCGGCGGGTGCGTCTGTTGGGCCGAGGCGGGCCGGGCAAACACAAGGCTGCACAGCACAATCGCCACCAAGCCAAATCGTGGGCGATGAATCAGGATCATGCGACGACCTTCGTGGGAGACCATTAAACCGAGTTGGCCAACCCCGCCTATAGGTTATGAGGTGTGCCTGGCCAAGGCGGGCGTCCGCGCGCTCAAAACCATATTCGCAGATGGGCGGTCGCGTCGATGGGTTCGACGCCCAAAAAGCCGTCGGTAAAGTACAGCCCCGGGCGGTATTCGAGGACGAAGTCGAAGGGGGCGGCCACGAAGTCGAACTCCAGGCCCAACACGCCCGTGCCTCCCAGCAACGCCCCGTCCCAATTGTCCAGGCCGACGCCCACGCCCAGCCCGTAGTTCCAGGCCACCGACACGATTCGGCCGCGGGCGAACGAGGGCATCTCGTATAGGAAATCAGCCCCCAGCCCCAGCGAGTTGCCCCCGAAGCGCCAGTGGCGCCCGTGGCCGCGCCACGTGCCCACGACGCCCTGGAAGGCAAAGCCGCGGCTGGTCTGGGTCTTGAACGACAGACCGGCGGCGATGGTGGCCGCGCCGATGCCCAGGCCAAAGGAGTTCGACGAGCGTGCGCGCTGGGCAAACGCCGGCGTCGCGAAAAACAGGGCGGTGAGTAACAGCGTCACAAAAACAACACGAGTTCCAGCAAACTTCACGGGGTCTCCGCGTGTGAGTGAGGGTTGGTCTTGGTGTGTCGAGCATGGACCGTCTGGCCGTCGAGGTCGTGGCGAATCACCTGGCGCAGCGCCGCCATCGGGCGTGTGTGGACGACCGCCGCCGGGACGTCCTTGGGCAGATGCCACATCACGCGCAGCCCCCATAGCTTGAACGGTTCGACGTCGACCGCGGCCACGGGGACCTTGGGATAGGCGATCGTCGACGAGACCGGCTTGCAGGTCGCGCCCGAGGCGATGGCGTGGCGGGTGGGCCACCGGTGGCTGGCGATGACCGGGCCGTGGTCGGTGGACGCCAGGGCGTAGCTGCGCCGGAAGGTGCGCGCGTGGTCGACCACCCCGGCGGCGGTGCCATCTTTTTCCACCAGCAGATCGAAGCGGTGCTTGGCCTTGTTCTTTCCCGCCACCGTCACGCTGGACGTGTGGGCGAGCGCCTCGAATTTGTAGCGCTGGCCGGCCAGCGCGCGCTCGAGCTTGCGCGCCGAGCTGCGCGCGTAGGCCTCCATATAGTGGTCGCAACGGGCGAGGCGTTGGCTGGCGGCGGGAGGCCCGGCGGCCGCGTCTGGTGTCGCGAACATCACCGGGACCAAGCCGAGAAGAATGAGAAACTTCGACGGTTTGAGTGGTATCATCGTTGCCATATTGTCGACGTGGGTCGGCTCATATCCATTGTGCCATAACCTCGCCTGTCGATCACGCCCTTTGTGCGCCGCGACCGCCGGCAAAAAAGTCTTTGAAACGCGTCTCGTCACTCGCTACACTGGTGGTTAGTGACAACTCGGGCAGCTTCTGCTGCAAGTTTGGGAGTGCGCTGGATCGTTGGGGAACGGGAAAGCCTCCAAACTCGCACAGGAGGCTTGAAATGTCGCTGACCTACCTCGAAATCGATCAGGCGCGTACCGATTATACTGCGCTTCCGACTGACGTGCGTCGTCAATTCGACGAGCGGCTGATCCAGTCGTGGCTGTACCATGACCACATGCTCGAAGGGGTGGTGCTCTCGGAGTCGGATATCACCCGCGCTCTGAGCCGTCGCCCGTGCCGCAACTACTGCGACGGGCTCATCCACAAGTCGCTGCGGCGCATGAAGGGCTGCATCCACCAGTTGGAGGCCGACGCCGCCGACGGGGTGGAGCTGTCCCTGGAGTGGATCAAACAGCTGCACCGCAGCATGTGCGACGCCGACGACGAGGCCGCCGGGCGCTACCGCAAGCGCAACACCAGCCCGGGGGTCTACCACCTCGACGTGGTGCCCTCGGCGAGCATCTCGTACTATTTCCACCGCTTCATGGAGGAGTGGGAAGACGAGCTTTGCCGCATGCACCCGATCAGGGCGGCGGCCATCGCCCACTGGGAGTTCATGCGCGTCTTCCCGTTCGACGAGCGCACCGGCATCGTCGGTCGGTTGATGATGAACTACATCCTGACCAAGAACTTCTACCCGCCGGCGGTCATCCACGCCAACGATCGCCACCATTACTTTGCCGCGCTCAACGGCCATCGCACCGACATGGTGCCGGTGGTGGTCGAGGCGATGAAGGGCACCATCACCGCCGCGCGCCTGTTCAGCGAGCGCGTCGCCCAGCAGTCGGCGGTGCCTCGTCAGATGGCGATGTGACCACCCGCCGGTGCACGACGACCCCCGGCGCACCGGCGCCGGGGGCATGGCGACGAAACTTCCAGCGTCCTTTTTGCATCTCAACATCGAGCGGCGGCCAAAGCATGGGTTGACGCGCGCCGAAGACCGGCTAATGTGGGCCGGCATCGGCGCCGCTGTCGGAATCCCGCTGAGCAACCGCGCGTTGGTCTTGTTGGATCCAAAGGAAGTATGGCGGCCTTGGCCGCTCGTGGCGCCCGCATGATGATGTGATAAAATGCGGCGGTAGCCCGAGTGGGTGGTGCCCGTGAGGTTTTCGACGCAAGTGGAGTACAGTGATGCAGAGCCCTCTCTCGGCGGCCTATGTCGAATTGAGTGAAACCGACCGCGCCCGGCTCGAAGAAGCCGACGGCCTGGTCGTCGAAAAATATGCCGAAGCGAATTTGCCCACCAAATACGGCAAATTTCGCATCATTGCGTTCGTCAACAACCGCGACTTCAAGGAGCATATCGCCATCGTGCGCGGCGACGTCGCCGGCCAGGAGGCGGTGCCCACGCGGCTGCATTCGGAGTGTCTGACCGGCGACGTCTTCGGCAGCCTCAAATGCGACTGCGGCGAGCAGCTCGACCGCGCGCTGGAGTTGTTGGCCGACTCCGAGCTGGGTCTGATCCTGTACATGCGCCAGGAGGGCCGGGGTATCGGCCTGGCCAATAAGATCAAGGCCTACAGCCTGCAAGACGAGGGCATGGACACCGTCGAGGCCAACCTGCACCTGGGCTTCGACGACGACATGCGCGACTACAGCGTCGCCGCCGAGATGCTGCGTATCCTGGGTGTCGAGAGCATCGCCCTGATCACCAACAACCCGCGCAAGGTCGACGGCCTGGAGGCCGAGGGCACCGTCATCACCGAGCGCCGGCCGCTGAAGATCCTGCCCAACCCCCACAACGTGCGCTACCTGGAGACCAAGCGCAAAAAGTCGGGGCATTTGCTGTAGATCTCTTGCCTTCGCGACGTTGCGTTTAAGTTGACCCGCGCGCCGAATCGGCAGCGCGGGTTTTTTTTCTGCCGTCCGAAGTAGCGTTTGACGCACTGCGTCATAACTGCTTCACTACGCCCCGCGCCGCATAAAATTTCAACCGACGAGGGTGAGGATGAGTCAAGACCAGCAGCAAGAATACGCCACGCTACGCGTCGAAGACGCCATCGCCTACGTCTGCATCGACGTGGCCGAACAGAGCGTCAACACGCTGTCGACCCCGATGACCCGGCGCTTCGAGGAGATCCTCGACGAGCTCGGCCAGACCCCGGCGATCGAGGGGGTGGTCATCCACAGCGGCAAAGTGGGCAACTTCGTGGTCGGCTTCGACATCAACGAATTGCAGGAGCTGGCCCAAAAGCCCGAGGACATCCGCCCGATGATCGAGCGCGGCCACGAGCTGATGAATCGCGTCGAGCGCCTGGCGGTGCCGGTGGTCGCGGCCGTCGACGGCAATTGCCTGGGCGGCGGTCTGGAGCTGGCGATGGCCTGCCACGCGCGCATCGCCTCCAACAGCGAGCGCACCAAGCTGGGCTTGCCGGAGGTGCAATTGGGCGTCATCCCGGGGCTGGGCGGCACCCAGCGGCTGCCGCGGCTGGTGGGGCTTCAGACCGGGCTCAATATGGTGCTGACCGGCAAGCAGGTCGACGCCAACAAGGCCAAGAAGATCGGCCTGGTCGATGACGTCGTCCACCCGGGCATCCTGCTGGACGTCGCCGCCGACAAGGCGCGCGAGCTGTACGCCAAGGGCGACTGGCAGCGCCGGCCCAAGGCCACGATCGCCGACGTGTTTTCCCACCCCGGCGAGATGGTCAACCTGGCGGCCAAGACTCCCGCGCGAAAGCTCATCTTCAACCAGGCCCGCGAGGCCGCCCGCAAACAGGCCGGCGAGCATTACCCGGCGCCGTTTCGGGCCATCGACGTCATCGAGATCGGGTTTCGCGACGGCTTCGAGGCCGGCATCGCCGCCGAGGCCCAGGCGTTCAGCGAGCTGGTCAAAGGGGACGTGGCCAAAAACCTCATCAACCTGTTCTTCATGAAGCAGGAGGTCGACAAGGCCAAGCCCTTCCCGTGGAATACCAAGGCCTACCCGGTCGACAAGATCGGCGTGCTCGGCGCCGGCTTGATGGGCGCGGGCATCGCCCAGGTCGCCGCCTACAACGGCTACGAGGTGCGCCTCAAAGACGTCAACGACGAGGGGCTGGCCTGGGGGCTCAACTACACCAAGGGGCTCATCGACAAGCTGGTCAAGCGCAAGAAGATCTCTGCCCCCATGGGTGACGTGATGGTCGGGCGCATCAGCGGCACCACCGCCTACAGCGGTTTTGGTCAGGCCGACCTGATCATCGAGGCGGTCTTCGAGGACGTCGACCTCAAAAAACAGGTCATCCAAGACGTCGAAGCGCACACCCACGACGACGCCGTCATCGCCAGCAATACCTCCACCATTCCCATCACCGAGTTGGCCAAGGCCTCCAAAAACCCCGAGATGGTCCTGGGCATGCACTTCTTCAGCCCGGTGCACAAGATGCCGCTTCTGGAGATCATCCGCCACGAGGACACCTCCAGCAAGGCGGTGGCCACGGCGCTCGAGGTCGGCCGCGCCATGGGCAAGACCTGCATCGTGGTCAACGACGGGCCCGGCTTTTTCACCAGCCGGGTCATCGGCGCCTACATCAACGAGGCCGGCTGGATTCTGCAGGAGGGCGCGCGCATCGAGGATATCGACCGTGCCATGAAACAGTGGGGTTTCCCGGTCGGCCCGATGAAGCTGGTCGACGAGGTGGGCATGGACGTGGCCCTGAAGGCGGCCAAGACCCTGCAGGACGCCTTCTCGCAGCGCTGGGACGCCCCCACCGCGCTCAAGGCCGTGGCCGCCGACGGGCGCAAGGGCCGCAAGAACAACAAGGGCTTCTACGACTACCCGGCCAACCCCCACGAGGTCGACGAGACGGTCTACGATCTGCT
Source organism: uncultured delta proteobacterium (assembly GCA_963697525.1). Classification (GTDB taxonomy): domain Bacteria; phylum Myxococcota_A; class Bradymonadia; order Bradymonadales; family Bradymonadaceae; genus Bradymonas. The sequence continues at coordinate 7,143,396 of OY969087.1, read as the reverse complement.
GCCCGGCGGGCGCGAGCGCAAGGACGTCGACGCCGAGACCATCCAGCAGCGCTGCTGGTTGGCCATGCTCAACGAGTGCGCCTACTGCCTGCAGGAGGGCATCGTCGAGCACCCGCGCGACGTCGACATCGGGGTCATCTTCGGGCTGGGCTTCCCGCCGTTTCGCGGCGGGATCTTGCGCTACGCCGACTCGGTGGGCCTGCCCAACGTCGCCGGGCAGATGTACCGGCTCGCCGAGCAATTCGGCGACCGCCTAAAGCCCGCCGACATCATCGTCGAGAAGGCCGAGAAAAACGAAAACTTCTACGGCTGAGTGATCGAGAGATCGAGAGATCGAGATTTCGAATCGCCGACATCTGCCATTCGAGGATAGACATGGTTTCCAAGACCGCGAAGAACGAAAAGAAAGGCATCCACACTCCGCTGGGCGGCGAGGACCGCGTGGCGATCATCGCCGGCACGCGCACCCCCTTTGCCAAGGCGTGGACCGACTACAAGCACCTCAACGAGGCCGATCTGGCGCGCGCGGCGATCACCGAGCTGGTCAACCGCTCCGAGATCGACCCCCAGCTCATCGACGAGGTGATCATGGGGTGTGTCTCCTCGCCGATGAACGGGCCCAACGTCGCCCGCGAGGTGGTGCTGCGCACCCCGCTTCCCAATACCATCCCCGCGAACACCGTGCAGATGTACTGCGCCTCCAGCGCGCTGGCGGCGGTCAACGCCTGCGGTGATCTGCTCACCGGGGCGGCCGACGTGGCCATCGTGGGCGGGGTGGAGTCGATGAGCGCTGCCCAGGCGCGTGTCAGCCTGCCGCTGACTCACGCGCTCAACGAGGCCTCCAAGGCGGGCTCGCCGGTCGAGCTGCTGCGCGCCTTCGGCGGCGTGGAGGCCAGGGACTTCTTGCCCGACGTACCCGACATCGCCGAGCCCACCACCCAGGAGCGCATGGGCGACTCCGCCGAGGTCATGGCCAAGAAATACAGCATCGGCCGCCGCGAGCAGGACGAATACGCCGAGTTGACTCACCACCGGGCGGCGGAGGCCTACGAGAAGGGCTACTTCCCGGAGGTCATCACCGTGTACACCGGCGAGCATATGGACAACCCGGTCAAGCGCGACAACCTGGTGCGCCCGGACACCAGCGTCGAGAAGATGGCCGGCCTCAAGCCGGTCTTCGACCGCAAGCACGGCACCATCACCGCCGCCAACGCCTCGCCGCTGACCGACGGCGCCTCGGCGCTGCTGCTGATGCGTGAGAGCCGCGCCAAAGAGCTGGGCTACGAACCCATGGCCTACATCCGCGCGCACGCCAGCGTGGGCATCGACCTATTCGAGCAGCCCATGCTCATGGGCCCGACGTTTGCCACGCCCAAGGCGTTCGCCCGCGGCGGGGTGAGCTTGAAGGACATGGACCTGGTCGAGATGCACGAGGCCTTCGCCGCCCAGGTGCTCGCCAACCTGAAGGTGTGGGCCTCTGACAAGCTGAGCAAGGACGCCGGCCTCGACGAGGCCATCGGCGAGGTCGACATGGACACCTTCAACGTCCACGGTGGCTCCATTCCCATCGGCCACCCCTTCGGCGCCACCGGCGCGCGCATGATCATGCAGCTCGCCGGCGAGATGCAGCGCCGCGACGTCAACCTTGGGCTTCTGACCATGTGCGCCGCCGGCGGGCTGGGCCTGTCGATGGTTCTGGAGCGCTAGAAACTTTTCGGGCGCGCTGGCTGGACAGGTCGGCGAGCGTGTTTAAATGAAAACTGACGGAAAAGGCAGCCGCGGCAGATGTGCTGTATGGCCGCGATACATTTCTACGAGACTGAGGATGCCGATATGACGCTACGATTGGGCGACGAAGCACCGAATTTCAAGGCGATGACCACCGAGGGCGAGATCGACTTCCACGAGTGGGGAGGTGATTCGTGGGTGGTGTTCTTCTCGCACCCGGCCGACTTTACCCCCGTATGCACCACCGAGATCGGGCGGGCGGCGACGCTGAGCGAGGAGTTCAACAAGCGCAACGCCAAGCGCATCGTGCTGTCGGTCGACCCCATCGAGGACCACCGCGAGTGGGTCAAGGATGTGGAGGACACCCAGCACACCAAGATGGATTATCCCATCATCGCCGATCCCGACCGCAAGATCGCCGAGATGTACGACATGATCCACCCCAAGGCCGACGCCACGGCGACGGTGCGCTCGGTGTTCATCATCGACCCCGACAAGAAGATCCGTCTGACGCTGACCTACCCGCCGGCGATCGGCCGCAACTTCGACGAGATCTTGCGCGTGCTCGACGCCTTGCAGGTCAGCGATGAGTACGACATCGCCACGCCGGTCGACTGGAAGAAGGGCGACCGCGTGGTCGTCAAGCCGTCGATCAGCACCGAGGAGGCCAGGAAGCGCTTCGACAACGTCGAGGAGCTTCGCCCCTACCTGCGCCTGACGCCGGACCCGAGCTCGCGGTAGTTTCAACGACACGTCGCGCATTGCCCTGGAGCCGCACGACCGACTCCAGGGCCTTGTTGTCTGTACTTTCGAATTGAATGGAAGCGTTATGAAATTCTTGCACAGCATGGTGCGCATCCGCGACGTGGATGCGTCGCTGCACTTTTACTGCGACCTGCTCGGCCTCGAGGAGGTCCGCCGGCGCGACCATGAGAAGGGCCGCTACACGCTCATCTTCCTGCAGGCGCCCGGCGACGACGGCGGCCAGATTGAGTTGACCTACAACTGGGACGTGCCCGACACCTACGGCAACGCGCGCAACTTCGGCCACCTGGCCTTCCAGGTCGACGATATCTACGAGGTCTGCCAGCGCCTCCAAGACGGCGGCGTGACCATCAACCGCCCGCCGCGCGACGGCTACATGGCCTTCGTGAAGTCACCCGACGACATCTCCGTCGAGCTGCTGCAAAAAGGCGAGCCCCTCGCGCCCCAGGAGCCGTGGGCGTCAATGGAGAACACGGGGTCCTGGTAACTTAGTGCGGTTCGGATTCACCGGGAACGGCGAACGGCGTCTTCACCGCAGGGGCTCCGGGAACGCAGAGGAAAGCCAATAGAACGGACGTACTTGGCGTGCTTCGCGGTGAAAACGAGCAGTTCTCGGGTCGCCTGGTCCTTGGCTGCCACCCGGTGGTGGTGAGTTTGTTGTTTGCTAACAACTTATCCGCTGCTACAGTAAGGCAACAAATGTTCGCTTGTGCCGGGCCGGGTGCACAGGAGGACCGCATATGGAAGAGGAAGCTAAGAATAAGCAGATCACCCGCTACGCGTTGGCTGCGGTGGCGGTGTTGTTCGGGCTGGTCACATTGAAAGCCGGCGGCACCGTGCTGTTTGGTGGCGAGGAAGCGCGCCAGGCGGCGGGCGACTACGTGCCTTTCGTGCTGTGGTTCAACTTCAGCGCCGGGTTTGCCTATATCCTCGCCGGGGTGGGAATAGCGCTCGGCCACGCCCACGCGCGCTGGATTGCGGCTCTTATCGCGACTACTTCGGCGATCGTCTTCGTCGCGCTGGGCGTCCACATCGCCCAGGGAGGCGCCTACGAGATGCGAACGGTCATGGCCATGAGCCTGCGCACCGGCTTGTGGGCGGCGATCGCCTGGACCCTATTTCGCCGCTCACGCCCCAGTGCTTTGGCGACGCCCTAATACTACAACGTCACTTTCCACGCGGCACCTCGTCGGCCCACAGAACCGACGCCTTCGTTCATCCTCCTCGACGATGCTCAGCCGCATCGCCTCGTCGTCTGAGCCTTGGCCTCGGTCCCGTGGTCTCGCCGAGGGCGCTCACGTCGAAAATGACGTTGTAGTACTAACCAACTTGGGAACGACAAATGGCGAACGAACCGCAAAGACGCACAGACGCAAAGAAGACAAGAAAATCATCCTTCCTTTGCGTCTTCGCGCCTTTGCGGTGAAAGCGCAGTTCGCTGTTGCCGAAGTTGCCGGCTCCCGGATTTAACAATCATTTATGGCTCAGCGGCTTGATCGAAAACCGCAAGAGAATAAAATTCATATTGAAGTCATCACGACACACATTCGACGCGACGTTTTGCGCAAGCCGAGGCAATTGCCATGGAACAACACGCGCATGACTGTCAAGCCATGGAGCTCATGCAAGTCCCGACGTCCACCGAGTCTGCCGCCTGTATATTGGCCGCGGCCGGAATGTCTGGCGACGAGTTTTTGCAACTCATTCGCGAGCGGGAGCGCTACCAGTGGCTGGCCGACAAGGTCGAGCGCTGGGTCGGGCTGTACAGCGTGCCCGAGCTGGTCTCGCTGATCGACACGACCCCGACGATGCCCGGCCAGCGCCAGAAGGCGTTGGTGGCCTTGTCATTGACCGACGATTTGTCCGCGTTGGTCGCGCTGGAAGATCTGGAGATGTCGGGGCGTACGGAGAGTTTTCAGATCTTATACCAGGTCGCCTTGGGGCAGTGGCGACAGCGCTATCGCGCCCAACGGATCGACTGACCCGCCACCCACGGCAGCTAACCCACAGCAGCAAGCGCGCCGCGATTTTTTCCACCGCGCTACCCTTCCAGTGTGCGGCGCAGAATGTCACAGAATTTCCAGACGTCGACGTAGGAATTGTACATCGGCACGGGGGCGAGCCGGATGACGTTGGGCTCGCGCCAGTCGCAGATGACCCCGCCGGCTTGGAGTGCTTCGAAGAGTTTGCGGCCGTCGCCGCGGGCTTTCAGGGAGACCTGGCTGCCACGGCTTTTGTCAGCGCGTGGCGTGATCACCTCGAAGCTGCCGGCGGGCATCTGGTCGATGAGCTCGAGCAGATATGTGCTCAGGCCGAGCGCCTTTTGGCGAAGTGCGTCCATGCCCGCCTGATGGAATAGGCGCAGCGACGCCTTGAGCGGCGCCATCGAAAACACCGGCGCGTTGGACAATTGCCAGCCGCCGGCGCCGCGCATCGGCTTGAACTCGGGCTTCATCTCGAAGCGCGTCTGCGGCTCGTAGCCCCACCAGCCGGCAAAGCGTGGCAGATCGGGCGCCTGGGCCCAGCGGTCGTGCACGAAGCACGCACCCGTCGCGCCCGGCCCGGCGTTGAGGTATTTGTAGGAGCACCACACCGCAAAATCGACGCCCCAATCGTGCAGCTTTAGCGGCACGTTGCCGGCGGCGTGGGCCAGGTCGAAGCCGACCAGGGCTCCGGCGTCGTGGCCGGCGGCGGTGATCGCCTCCAGATCGAAGACCTGGCCGGTGTAATAATTGACCCCGCCAATCATCACCAGCGCGAGCTCGTCGCCAGCGTCCGCGATGGCATCGAGGACGTCCTCGTCGCGAAGCGTCTCTTCTCCGGCGCGCGGCTCGAGCTTGGTGACCGCGTCTTTGGGGTCGAAGCCGTGGAACTTCGCCTGGCTGTCGACCGCGTAGTGATCCGACGGAAAGGCGCCGGCCTCCATCAGGATTTTGTAGCGCTGCTGGGTCGGCCGGTAGAACGACACCATCATCAGGTGCAGGTTGGTGGTCAGCGAGTTCATGACCACGATTTCGTGGGGCTGGCCGCCGACCACCGGGGCGAGCAGCTCGCCGAACTTCTCGTGGTAGGCGTACCACGGGTCGCGCCCGTCAAAATGCCCCTCCACGCCCAAGTCCGCCCAATCCTCGAGCTCCTGCTCGACGTCGGCGCGCACGCCCTTGGGCTGCAGGCCCAGCGAGTTGCCGCACAGGTAGACGAACGGCTCGCCGTTTTGCTGCGTCGGGAACAGAAACTGGTCGCGATACTCGCGAAGCGGGTCCTCGTGGTCGAGCTTCTGGGCGTAGGCGAGGTCGGTTGGGTGCGTCATGGGTCTATCTGGCTGTGTGGGTCATCTTGGCTGGTTGGTCATACTTGAGGAGGACGAGGATCGGCAAGGGCGCGTGCTACCTTCACACACGCCCACAAACCACCCTCTGGGCACGACGACGTCGTCGACAACAATTGTCATGAGCGGGGATATTATGTTTGGCGTGGGCACGTGAAGGTAGGCGCTTCGCGCCAACCCTCACCTACATAGGCCGCGCATACCGCGCGCGGCGCGGCGCCTCGACGGCGGCGCCTTGTACAACGTTGCACCTCGCGTAGTTCAAGCGGAGCCGCAAGGCGTAGCGCGCCGAGCGTTGTTCGCTCGGCCTATGTAGGTGAGGGTAGCGCGCGGCGCCTTTGGCCGCGTGCTACCTTCACACACGCCCACAAACCACCCTCTGGGCACGACGACGACGTCGACAACAATTGTCATGAGCGGGGATATTATGTTTGGCGTGGGCACGTGAAGGTAGGCGCTTCGCGCCAACCCTCACCTACATAGGCCGCGCATACCGCGCGCGGCGCGGCGCCTCGACGGCGGCGCCTTGTACAACGTTGCACCTCGCGTAGTTCAAGCGGAGCCGCAAGGCGTAGCGCGCCGAGCGTTGTTCGCTCGGCCTATGTAGGTGAGGGTAGCGCGCGGCGCCTTTGGCCGCGTGCTACCTTCACACACGCCCACAAACCACCCTCTGGGCACGACGACGACGTCGACAACAATTGTCATGAGCGGGGATATTATGTTTGGCGTGGGCACGTGAAGGTAGGCGCTTCGCGCCAACCCTCACCTACATAGGCCGCGCATACCGCGCGCGGCGCGGCGCCTCGACGGCGGCGCCTTGTACAACGTTGCACCTCGCGTAGTTCAAGCGGAGCCGTAAGGCGTAGCGCGCCGAGCGTTGTTCGCTCGGCCTATGTAGGTGAGGGTAGCGCGCGGCGCCTTTGGCCGCGTGCTACCTTCACACACGCCCACAAACCACCCTCTGGGCACGACGACGTCGTCGACAACAATTGTCATGAGCGGGGATATTATGTTTGGCGTGGGCACGTGAAGGTAGGCGCTTCGCGCCAACCCTCACCTACATAGGCCGCGCATACCGCGCGCGGCGCGGCGCCTCGACGGCGGCGCCTTGTACAACGTTGCACCTCGCGTAGTTCAAGCGGAGCCGCAAGGCGTAGCGCGCCGAGCGTTGTTCGCTCGGCCTATGTAGGTGAGGGTAGCGCGCGGCGCCTTTGGCCGCGTGCTACCTTCACACACGCCCACAAACCACCCTCTGGGCACGACGACGTCGTCGACAACAATTGTCATGAGCGGGGATATTATGTTTGGCATGGGCAACTATTTCCGACGTGACACCGTCACCCACACCGGCCGGCTCGGCGCCGCGTCCAGCGCAAACCGCGGTAGCTGCACGCTCAACAAGCCCGGCCCGTCTTCAATCTCGTCGTCCACATACGCCATCTCGGTGACGGTGTGCCGGCTGGGCGCGCCGTCGCCGAGCGTCGTCTGGCCAGCGGGCACGCCGAAGAATCGGTGGTGGTTCGGGAGCGTGCCGCCGTCGTCCTCGCGGTCGAGCGACGGCAGATCGAGCACCACATGCTCGCAACCCACCTCGAGCAGCCACTCGATGGCCTCGCGGGTGGGGTAGGGCGGGTTGTGGCCGCTGTAGGTGCGGGTGAGCTTGTCCGTCGAGTTGGGGAGCGTGCGGATGACGACGGCCTGGCAAAACCCGCTCGGCATCGTCGAGAATGCCTCGGCGAGCGCCCGGCGGGTGAGTACCTGGTCGGTTGGTTCGCACCTGCCGTCGTAGGCCTCGCCGGCGTCGTCGAGGGTCACGGGCGCGACGCTCAGCACCACCGCCGGCACCAGCGGCGCGACGGCGAGCTCGCCGACGGAGATGGGCTCGTCGACGATGTGGCCGACGCACTCGGTGTGGGTGCCGTTTCCATGGGGGTTCAAGTGCACATCGGCGCAGTTGGCGCTTCCGCCGCGGCGGGTGTCGCCGACGAAGTTGCCGGCCTCGACGGCCGCGGCACGCGCGGGCTCGAGGTAGAAGGCGTTGGGTTGGGGGCCCCGGAAGTCGAGGCCGATGGCCAGGCTTTGCGCCGTGTTCAGGTCCGCGCGGTAGCCTCGGCCATCGACCTCGAATCGAAGCTCGAACGAAGCGCTCATTGGGCGGGCGTCTTGTGTGCGCCGCAGGCATGCTCGGCGATCTCGAAGCCGATGGACTGCGAATGGCTCCTGCTGGCGTCGGTCTCGAAGGCGGCGCGTTCGCGGCCGGCCCACTCCAGCGCCGTGCCGCTGAGCATGCGTTCTTTGACCTCGGCCGTCAGGAAATCGACCGACTCGATGAGCTGGCCGGGGTCGAGCTCGCCCAGCGGGAACGGGTAGTCGGTGCCCAGGGCGATGCGCTCGTGACCGATGACGTCGACGACGAACTCCAGCGCGCGGGGATCGTGGACCAGAGAGTCGATGTAGATGCGCTCGACCAGGTCGGTGGGCGCCGTCTGGGTGTGGGTCTGGCACAGGTCGGGGCGCACGTTGAAGCCGTGCTGGATGCGCCCGAGGGTCGCCGGGAATTCGCCGCCGCCGTGGGCGAAGGCGAAGCGAATATTGGGGTATTTTTCGAGCACCCCGCCCATCATCAACGAGCAGATCGCGCGGCTGGTCTCCGCGGGCATGCTCACCAGCCAGGGCAGCCAGAAGCGCGGCAGCTCGTCGAAGCCCATCATATCCCACGGGTGGACGAAGACGGCGGCGTTGAGGTCGTTGGCGGCCTCCCAAAACGGGTCGAGCTCGGGGTCGTCGAGGTTCCAATCGCCGATATGGGTGCCGACCTCCACGCCCACCAGATCGAGGTCGTCGATGCAGCGCTCGAGCTCCTGGGCGGCGCGCTTGGGCGCCTGCATGGGCACCGTGCCCAGGCCCATGAACCGCTTGGGGTACTGGGTGCAGCACTCGGCGATGTGGTCGTTGAGGATCTTGGACAGATCGTGGGTGTCGGCCGGCTTGGCCCAGTAGCTGAACATCACCGGCACCGTGGAGAGCACCTGGACGTCGACCCCGTGGGCGTCGCACTCCTCGACGCGCACCTTCGGATCCCACAAGTCGGGCTCGACGGCGCGGAAGAATTCGTCGTCCTTCATCATCTTGGCACAGCCCGTGCCGGTATGCTCCAGACGAATGAAGCCGCCGTAGCCGTAGCGCTCGCGCAAGTCGGGCCACTGACGGGGCAGAATATGGGCGTGGATGTCGATTTTCACGGCTGAACAGGGGTCCGGGGGTCAGGGGTTCGGGGGTCCAGAAACTGTGCTAACTGCGAAGTGCGTTTTCACCGTCAGGGCGCGAAGACCCAAAGCAAAGATATGGATAATTCTTTTGTCTTCTTTGCGTCTCCGCGTCTTTGCGGTTAATCCGCCGTTCGCTGTGTGTCTTTTCCTGCGGTCCAGTCTCAGGCCGGCTCGAGGCGAGCGCCGCAGTTCGCGCAGGTGCGTTTGTCGTCGTCGGCCCAGAAGTCCTCGATGGCCTTCTTGAGTTGGCCGACGATGTCGACCAGGTAAAACGAGTCCTCGTGGAGGACCTCGCCGCAGCTTTCGCAGTACCAGCGAAGCTGGTCCTCGACGCCCTCGGGGCGTTTGTGCTCGATGACCAGGCCGACCGTGTCGGCCTTGCGCTGCGGGGAGTGGGGCACGCCCGCGGGCAGCAGGAAAATCTCGCCTTCGCGGATGTCGACGTCGCGAAAATCGCCGTCTTCAACCACCTTGAGGACCATGTCGCCCTCGATCATCCAGAAGAACTCCTCGCTCTGGTTGATGTGGTAGTCCTTGCGGGCGTTGGGGCCGCCGACGATGAAGATGTCGAAGTTGGTGTCTTCCCAGATCTTCTTATTGCCCACCGGCGGTTTGAGCAGGTGGCGATTCTCCTCGATCCAGCCGGGCAGGTTGATCGGTGGGGTGAGTTTTCCCATCGCGGGCCTCGTCTTGTGGTCGGTTTAAGAGGCTTGCAAGCCGTCTTCTATACAAGACGCAAGGGGCGAGGCTGTCAAGGGAGCGAGAGACGATGGGTGACAGGCGCGAGAGGTTCTTTGTGTGGAAGTGGGCGATCGTAGTATAGTCGGAAATGATGTCACTCATAAACTACGATTCGTTCGTTTTCCCCATTGGTTATCGAGACCTTATGTCGTTTGCGAGACACGTTCGGCCGGGTGTGATGGCGGCCGCGGCGGTGCTTGTGGCGCTGGTGGGTGTGCCGGCCAGCGCGCAGGAGTCGTCGCCGATTCAATCGGGGGTCAGCCCGAAGCACGGCTCGGATTTTCCGATTCATCTGAGCGTAGAGCCGGGCGCGGCGTTTCTATTGGGCAAGCCGCAGAGTCAGTTTTACAAGCCGGTGGGCGGCGCGCTGAACTTCAAGGGGGGCGTGAGCTTCGGCGTCGCCCACCAGATGCGCCTGGGGCTGGACCTCGAGGGCGGCTGGATTGGCTTTCCGAGCAAGACCAACGGCAATCCCGGAACCGCCTTTTTGTTCGGGGCGGGCCTGCGCCTGGTGCCCGCGCCGCATCTGGCGTTGGGCACGCCGTATGTCGACGCGCACGGCGGGCTTGCCCATACGGGAGCGTTCAACCGGTTTGTCTTCGACCTGTCGGCGGGCTTTGCCTTCAAGCACGACAAGGTTCGCTGGGGGCCGTTTGTGCGCTACGGCCAGATCGTCGACAAGCCCAGCGATGTCTCGCTCAACGGGGATGCGATGATGGTGGTCGCCGGATTGTCGGTGGGGCTGGCCGATCTCGGCCACGACACCCCCGCGTCGACGGTGGCGGACACCGACGATACCGACGACACCAAGGGCGACACCGACGGCGACGGGGTCGCCGACGCGGTCGACAAATGCCCGGCCGAGCCCGAAGACCGCGATGGCTGGCGCGACGACGACGGCTGCCCCGACGGTGATAACGACGGCGATGGGTTGGCCGACGCGGTCGACAAATGCCCCAACGAGGCCGAGACCCTCAACGGCTATAAGGACGACGACGGCTGTCCCGACCAGGACAAGACGCGCGCCTATGTGCGCGCCGACTCCAAGAAGATCGTCATCAAGGACCGCATCTTCTTTGCCCTGGACAGCGCCGAGATCAAGGACAAGTCCTACGCCGTGCTCAATGACGTGGCCGCGATCTTGAAGAAGTACCCGCGCATCAAGCGCGTGCGCATCGAGGGACATACCGACGACCGCGGCGACGAGGATTACAACCAGAAGCTGTCGTTGGATCGCGCCAACTCGGTCAAGGCCTACCTGATCAAACAGGGCATCAGTCCCGACCGGCTGGACGCCAAGGGCTACGGCAGCTCGCGGCCGTTGGTCGACGCCAAGACCGAGGAAGCCCGCGACGTCAACCGTCGCGTCGAGTTCGTCATCGAGCAGGGCGATGTGCAACGAGGCTCCGACTAAGCGGATGGCCGAGTGTTGCCCCCGAGCATTTTTTGACGTTGTGCACCCAAAGGATTCGCTGTGAAGAGCGCCCCCCAAATAGTACGTGCCCCGCGATACCTGCTCCTGACCGTTCTGATGGGCCTGGCTGTCACGCTGGGAAGCGCGTGTTCAGGAGATTCCCTGGTCAACATGCCCCGCGCCAGCAAGCCGGAGTGCACCGCCGACGGCGACTGTGGCGACGGTCAAAGCTGCGTGGAGGGGACGTGTACGGTGGCCGACGCGTATACGGCGGACGCGCGCAGCGACGTGGCCGACGCCGCGCCCGATGTCCCGCACGACACGGGGCCGCGGGCGTGTACGAGCGACGGCGATTGCACCGCCCCCCAGGTGTGCACGTTCGACATGGCCACGGGCGCGTTGGTGTGCGCCGACCCGGTGGGCCCGGGCGCGCCGGGCGACGCCTGTACGGCGGGCGCGGATTGCGCCTCCGGGATCTGCCTGGAGGGAAGCTGCGCGGCGCCCTGCGGCGGCGAGTCGGACTGTCCCTCCGGCCAGACCTGTGCTTCTCGCCAGGTCAACGGCCATCCGGTCGACGTGTGCGTCGACGAGCAGGTCCCGTGTGACTCCAACGATGCCTGCGTGGACCCGCAGGCGTGTGTGGCTACCCGCGGCGCCAGCGGCAGCGGGGTGACGTGGAGCTGCGCGGCGCCCACCGGCGCCGGGCAATTGGGCGACGCCTGCAGCGTCGACGGCGACTGTCGCTCGAATTTGTGTCTCGACGGTGAGTGCACCCGACCGTGCGCTCGGCCGGCCGACTGCGGCAACGACATGACTCACATCTGCGACCAGCACACGGTCAATGGCGCGGACACCCAGGTGTGTGTGCCGCGGCCGGCCCAATCCTGCCTGGCCGACAGCGAGTGCACGGCCCCGGAGTTGTGCATGGCCTCGCGCACCGCCACCGACGTGGTCTGGCAGTGCGGGTTGCCCGCCGGCGGCACCACCGCCAATCCCGGGGAGGCGTGCACCGATGACTCGGAATGCACGCATCATTTCTGTTTCGACGGCACGTGCACCGAGGCGTGCACCGGCGCCAACGACTGCGCGGTGGCCGATGCGAGCTGCGAGGTGACCGCGGTCGACCTTGGCGGGGGCAACACCGACAGCTCCCAGATCTGTCGGCCGCCGGTGCCCTGCGACCGCGACGCGGCCTGCCGACTCGGCCAGGTGTGTTATTTGCGCTCGAGCGCCACGCCGGCCGACCTGGTCTGCCTGGGGCCCAACACCGGGGGGGCGCAGCTGGGCGCGTTGTGCTCGGACGGGTCGGACTGCGCCATGAACCTGTGCTATCCGGGGCGATTTTTCGACTACTGCGCCGAGGCCTGCGCGGACAACACCGACTGCAACGTCGCCGGCTACGAATGTAAGACCGTCACGGTGTCTGGCACCGGGTTGAGCGCCGGGATCTGCGTGCCGTCGGACCCGCCGGCGTGCAGCTCGGACGCCGATTGTGCCAGTGGCACGCGCTGCGCCATCGTCGCCGACGCCGGCGGCAGCGCACTACAGACGGCGTGCGTGCCCGACTTCGGCGGCCAGGACTCCGGTGTGGCGTGCTCGACGGACCTGGATTGTGCCAGCCTGGATTGCCAGCAGGGCTTTTGCGCCGCGCCGTGCTCGGACACCTCGCAGTGCAGCGGCGTGCAGGTGTGTGGGAGTAAGACCGTCCAGAAGAACGGGCTGACGGGCGATTTCGACGTGTGCTTCGTGCCGGACGCATGCAGCTCGGACGCCGCCTGTACCACGGCCGGCCAGCGCTGCGTGGCCAACAAGATGACGTCGACGATCAACTTCGGGTGCAATACGCCGAACGCCGGCGGCGCCGAGATGGGGGCGTCCTGCAACACCGACAGTGATTGTGCGCAAAACCTGTGCCTCAACGGGCAGTGTGTGGGCCCGTGCGCGACCGGCCAGGATTGCCCGAGCGGCCAGCACTATAGCTGCGAGAATACCGCGGTAGATCTGGGCGGGTCGGTCAGCGCGACCGCCCGGTTGTGCATCCCGCCGACCGACTGCGTGGCGAACTCGGATTGCTCGGGGGCGGACGTCTGCTACGTCGATTCGAGTAGCGCCAGCGCGGGGCTGTACTGTGCGACGCCCAACGCCGGCGGCGGCGGGCTCGGGCAGGTGTGCTCGTCGAACTCGGCGTGCAGCTCGAACCTGTGCTACCCGGGGCGCTTCCGTGACATCTGCACCGTGGGGTGTAGCTCCAACGCCGATTGCACGGTGGCCGGCTACGAGTGTCGCAGCACGACCATCCCGCAGACGAACACGACGGCGACGCTGTGCGTGCCGTCGAACCCGCCGGCGTGCTCGCAGGTCAGCGACTGCGTGCCGGGCACCTCGTGCGCCATCGTCCCCACGGTGTCTGGCACCGGGCTGGAGTCGGTGTGTATTCCCAGCACCGGCGGCAAAGGGACGGGCACGGCGTGCGTGCAGAACACCGACTGCGCCAGCCAGATCTGCCTCAACGGCCAATGCGCCGCGCCGTGTACGGCGACCAACCAGTGTGCGTACGGCCAGTTGTGCCACAGCACCACGGTGAGCAACGGCGGCGTGAGCGGCAGCTTCCAGGTCTGCGAGACCCTGCCCGACCAGACGTGCTCGTCGACGTCGGATTGCACCGACGGCGTGCGCGTGTGCAGTCAACTGCGCTACGTGGGCAACGACCGGGTGCCCTACTGCCAATTCCCGCAAAGCGGGGGAGCCCAACTGGGCGGCACCTGTTCGAAGAACACCGACTGTCACGAGCTACTGTGTTTGGGCTTCGCCAGCGAGTGCACGGCGGTGTGTAGCACCGACGCCGACTGCGGCGCCAACCAGGCGTGCACGACCTACGACTTCCCGGACAACGGTGGGCCGCGCACGACCATCGGAGTCTGCAACACCTCCTGTACCCACAACGCTGACTGCGGCGGCAGCCGCGTGTGCACCATCAACGCCGATAAGATCAACAACCAGATCGACCAGGTGTGCTGGAACCCGGTGGGGGCGGGGGCCATCGGCGACACCTGCACCGGCGGCGGCGACTGCGGCACGGGGCTGTGCCTGAACACCTACTCGCCGACCTCGCAGACATGCGCGAGCAACACCGATTGTCCCAGCGGCCAAGTGTGCCGCAGCACCTCGCAGGGCAATCGCTGCTCGACGGTCACCAAGAATTGCACCGCACTGTGCGTCAGCGACACCGACTGCATTGGCACAACCAGCAACCCGCTGACGTCATGTTCGGCCAACACCACGGTGCCCAAGCCCAACGGCGGAACCACGACGATCTCGACCTGCGCACGGCCGTAAACTCAAATCCAAGAATCGGTGCCCAAAAATCGGAAGAATCGGTGTCAGACACCGTGATAGGTAGCAAATATGCGGTTCTGCGGGCGATGGCGGATGTGCGAAACGCCTGCGTGGGCCGCTTACGCGCGATCGCTGTCGGCGGGGACGCTCATATCAGGGCGATTGAGCCGGAATCGAGCTCGATTTTGGGGGGACGTATCGGCGCAGCGGGTACGAGAGGCACGAGTAAGGCGTACGTGTGCGCTTGGACCCCTGTAGAGAACGAAGCGTCCGCATGTTCATCATGTTGTGCTACGGCGGGTACCGCGCCTTAGGCGAGGTCTTCGTCGCGCGGCTCGGGCGCGCCGACGCACTCGCGGTGGCCCGGCGGGATGGTGCCGTTGGGAAATTCGAGGTCGGTCTTACCGTCCCTCCACTTGTCGGCGGCCTGTTTGTAGAGGTCGCGGATCTCCCAATACGCTGTTGTGTACTCCTCGCGAAGCTTCGGGTCGGTCGTGTGGCACAGCGGACACGGAGAGCTTTCGGAGTCTTTCGGGCGGTCGTACCAGTTCTGGCTAAGAATCTTTTCGACCCCCACGCACCCGCCATCTCGGTGGTCGGCCAGGTACTCGGCGTGGCCTCGAAGCTCCTCTAAGACCTTGTGGTTGTACTCTTCGTCGCTCAAATCCTTCCACATGGGAAGCTTGGCCATCTCGAGTTCGTACTCGACCATGGCGCGGCGCTCGGCCTCGGCGTGTTCAACGTCTTTTCGGCGAAGCCGCCAGTACTCCTTTTTGTTGACGCGCTGTCCCACAAGCGGCGTTGCCGACTCGTGGAGGTCCCAGGAGGACAGCCCCGGCCAGAACTTGGGATGGGCGACCAGGTTGGACTCGCAGGGGTTACATACCGTGTAGCGAAGTTTGTTCAACAGCTCGTCGTCGTCGAGGATCGGCGAGCACTTGTAGCGGCTCTCGAAGAACGAGCCCGAGCGGCCCCAGTGGGCGTTTAGTTGCTTGGCGAGCTCGGTGTCGAGGAGCTGCATGAACTTCTGAATCTGGCAGGAGTGCGAGCCGACCATCAGGTGGAAGTGGTTGGACATGAACACAAACGCGTAGATATCGACGTCATGCTGGTCGGCGGCGTAGGCGAGCACGTTGGCGATGATGGTGTTGACGTCCTTGCCGGGGCGAAAGAAGTAGCGCTGCTGCAGGCAGCGGATGGTGATGAAATAGATGATACCGGGTTCGAAATGACGCAGTCGATTTCCCATTGGGGTGGCTCCATAGGTTCGAGGTGATCGTTAATCCTCTCATTATGGTTTTCGGCAAAAAGGGGCGAATCGTTGCGTGATCGGGCAAAGTTTTTTTGCGAAGGGGGTGTTGACGTAAGGCGGGCGATCGGGCGCTGAGGCGCACGAATGCTGGGTTGTGACGGTGTCTGACACCGTTTTCTGGGGGCGGCGGGGTGGGGGCGGGATCTGTTCGTGGCTGGGCGGGTGGTTCAGCGAGAGGTGCTCTCGATGGCGCGCTCGGTGCGCAGCAGGCTGTGCACGCGGGCGACGACGTCGCTGCGGTAGTGGTCGCGGTAGGCGGGGTCGAAGGGGTAGCCGCGGATGTGCAGGCGCACGCCTGTGTCCCCGTCGTCGGCGTCGACGTCCAGGAACGCCTGCGGGCGGTGGTGCGGGGAGGCCAGCGGCGTCAGAAAGGCGGCCTGCTCGGCTAGGCGCAGCGCGCGATCCGGCGAGACCCCCCTGGGCAGCGCGACCAGGATGTCGCAGGCGGCCTTGCCCTCGGTCTCCAGGTGGGTGAGCGATTCGCGCACGAAGCGCTGGTTGGGAACGTGGTGCAGCGTGCCCTCACGCGAGCGCAGCGTGACGGCGCGCGTGCCAAAGTGGACGAGCTCACCCTCGACGTCCCGGTGGCGCACCAGGTCGCCCGGCCGGAAGCGGTCCTCGAACGCCAGCGCCAGGCCGGCGACGACGTTGCGCAACCAGTCCAGCCCGGCCAACGCCGCGATGGCCACCACCACCACGCCCAACACCAGCCAGTGCTCGGTGACGGCGTGGCCCAGCGCGAAGACGACGTCGAAGGCCACGAAGCTCCACAACAGCACGCGCCCCAGCGCCAGCCAGCGACGAAACCGGTGCAGGCCGGGCAGATCCAACAGCCGGCCCAGCGTCCAGCTCACGGCCGCGGCGAGGACGACCATGCCCACGACCCACCAGGCGGCAAAGATCGTCGGCGTGACCGGGCTGACAGTCGACGGAGGTGTCGGATTCATAAGACTTGCCGGGGGACAACGTGACGTCGGTGCAGGCGGCGCTTAGCTTACCGTCCTGCAACACGACTATAACCCAAACTCGTCGCTTCGCCACATTTGAGACGTCATAGATGCAGTTCCTCCCCGCAGTCATGTGTTGGTGGTTGCCCATCCTCGCGGTGTGTTCGAGCGTGCTCGTCTGCAGCACACCCGCCGCCGCGGGCAGCCCGCCGCCGAGCACCCCGGCCTCGACGCCGCCCGCCCACAGCGCCGCCGGGCGACTGCGGGTGCATATCCGGGGCAACCGCGTGTTGCTCGACTCGGTGCTCGCCTGGATCATGGCCCTTCCCGCCACGGGACCGGCCACCCCCGAGATGGCCCGCCGCGCCGAGATGCGCCTGCAGAGCTTCTTTCGCCAGACCGGCTACGACCTCGCCCGCGTGCGCGCCCTGGCCGCCGACGGCGAGCTGTACGTCTTCGTCGACGAGGGCCGCCTCGACAAGATCTTCTTTACCGGCGTGGGTGCCAGCCAGGCGCTTCGTTTCCAACTGGATCTGCGCCTTCCCGGCAACGTCTACAACCGCCAGCGCGTCCACGAGGAGTTGGCCCGGCTGCAGAAGAAATACGCCGTCGGCCCCATGCACGCCCAGTTGGTGGTGCTCGAGCCCAAACCCACGACCGTCATCCAGTTGGAGGATTTCGTCTCCGCCCTCAAGGACGACGACGGCGCCGGCGATATCTGGCGCGAGTCGCGCGGGCGCTACGCGCTGCGCATCAAGGTCGACGCCGACCCCAACGGCGACGACCTGGACTACGGCGTGCGCTACCTGCTGCCCTACGGCTTGGAGCCGTACGCCAGTTGGGCCCGCGGCGGACTCTGGTTCCGCGACGACCGTTACCGCCTGTCCGTCGAGGTGGCGGGCCTGCGCGACAAGCTGCTCACCCACGCGCAGTCCGAGCTGTATTGGGCGGCGCCGACCTTCCAGGAGCGCCTGCTGCGCCCGACGCTGAGCCTGCGCGGCCGACTGGACAACTTCCAGCGCGACAGCCTCGGGCTCGACGCCTACTACGAGCTGCGGCTGAGCGCGGTAGCCAGCGTGGGAATCCAGCCGAACGACCACCTCCGCTTCGCCGCCGGCGTGGGCTACGGCTACGAGAACCTATTCGGCCTGCAAACCACCGCCCGCACCCCCGACTACGTCCAGCCCGGCACCCGCCAATACCCGCTGGGGCGGCTGCAACTTGACTGGATGACCCATACCAACGGGCTGCGCCGTGACAAATACAACCGGCTCGACCTCGAATTCGAGCTGTTTCAGGTCGCCCAGGGGATGGTGCGCCGCGGCGAACTCGACTACCGCCACGTGTGGGAATTTGGCTATCAGGACTTGTTTTGGCGGGTGCGTGGCACCTCCGTGACCGGCTCCGGCGCCCAATGGCAAGACGAAGAACCCATCGCCTCGCCCATCCTGCGGGCGGTGGCCGGCCCGGAGAAATTCGCCCGCAATATGGGGCAGATGGGCCTGGAGTTTCGCCTGTCGCTGTACCGCGACATCCTGAAGGTCAGCGCCTCCGGCGGCGCCGCGGTGGTCGGCCTGGTCGACCGCTCCAGCCGTAACCAGTACCTGAACTTCTTCGCCTCCATCGGCCCCGGCGTGCACGTGCTCTTCCTCGATAACTTCCAGGCCGACGCCTATTACTCGTTTGGCTGGCGCCAGAGCCAGTCGGTCAACGGCCAGTTCTCGTTCTCGGTGGCCAAGGTGTTTTGAGGGCTCAAAAGGCGGCGCGGAAGCCCACGGCAGCGCGCCCGCCGGTAGGAGAGACGCTCACCCACGGCTGGATCGCCGCTCCGCCGGCCGACGCTTGCCGCTCACCGGGTCCGGGAAGACTCATCTCGTAGCCGATCATCGAACCGGCGATGGGCCCGACCGTCCCCAAAATCAGCAGCGGCCCGATGCTCCCGGTGGGCTGGCTGAGCAGCAGTCCTCCTCCATAGCCCACGACGGTACCGACGATCGAGCCGAGGAGTGCGGTCGTGTAGGTGCCCCGGCCGCCCATCCAATGTCCACCCATGTACACGCCCGCCGGCGTGGCGAAGGCTGGGCCGAGGCCGCCGCCGACGAGCGCGCCGATCATGGCACCCTGGCCGATATCTTCCTCGACGGGATCCGTCGGTGCGACGAGTTCTCCACCGAGGGCGCCGACAAATGCACCGCCGACGCCCGACCCCAGCGTCAAGGCCAGCCCCACGCCGCCCTCAGCGGCTAAGCGTGCGCCCTTGGAGTGCTGCGCCGGGGGCGCTGCCTCGACATCCGGCGCCGGCGTCACCGACGCGTCCTGCGGGTGGGTCGACGTTTGGGCCGACGCCAGCGCGGGCGAGAAGACAGCGATACTCATGAGAATACAGGCAGACAGTCGGAGGATCATACGTCACAGTGTATTGAGAAAATTGACGCGTTGTTAGTGGGCACTAACATAGGGGATGGAACGTGCACGCGCAACCCCAACCCGTGGCTCAGCAGCGAGCTTCCTTACACCAAATTGCGCGCCCGCAGCTCCCGGGGGAGCACCGCCCCGGGGAACGGGCGCAGGTGGTAGGTCGTGGTGCTGGCGACGAACTCCACAAAGCCCAGCCGGCGCAGGTGGTTGAGCTCGGTTTTGACCTCGTCGAGGTCCACGCGCAAGATGCGGCTCAGGCGCGGCGCGCTCAGGGCGGTATGCTGCACCAGGGTCGCCAGCACCAGCAATTGCTGGATGGAGAGCCGGTCGGCCAGGGCGATCTCGTGGGCGGGCAGGGCGTCGACGATGATGTGCGTGTTGTCCCGGGCGGCCAGTTCGGTGGTCTCCAGCCAGTACAACAGCGCCAGCAGCGGATTGCCGCCGCTGAGGTGCGCCAGGCGGTCGAAGTACTCGTCGCGCGGGTGGCGCAGTGCCTCGGAGCTGTGCAGCGGGTGGCGTAGCCGGTCGAGATGTCGGATCTGGGGCTTGCGAAAGCTCAGCTCGAAGCCGCTGACCTCGTGGCGCGCCAGCACCATCTGCTCGATGCCGTCGCGGTCGAGCGGCTCGACGCGCAAGGCGTGGGTGAAATAATCGCTGAGCCCAATCGCCATATCCAGCAGATCGGCCGCCGGCCGGCTCATCAACACGATCCACAACATGGTGTCTGAGGTGCGCTCGACCATGGCCAAAAAGCGCTCGCACAGCGCCAGGCCCTCGCGGGTGCGCGAGTAAATCTTGTCGCCGTTTTCGACGAAGACGATCTGGCGGCGCTCGGCGGCGTGGAGCCGGCGGGCCAGCTCATTCAACGTGCGCGGATAGGCGCCCTCGACCAGCGAGGCGAGGGACTCGCACAGCTCCCGTTCGGTCTCGACCTGCTCGTCGATGCGCACCGTCTGGAGCTGCTCGTCGTCGAGCTCGTGGTAGGTGCTGAACAGGCGCGCCGGCAGCACGTGGTGGACCAGGGTGCGTTTGCCCATGCCACGGTCGCCGCTGATGAGGAGCGAGGTCGTGCGCCCATTATGCCAGCTGATCGACGGCGTCCAGGCACTCGCGCTCGAGGGCCGGGCGCTCGACGTAAAAGTCGGGGATATCCACGGGCACCGGCGAGAACAGGCGTCGGTAGACCGCCGGCGTGCCCTGGTTCTGGCGATGCTCGACGTGCATCAGGCGCGCGCGCACCTGAGCCTTGTCGGCGACCGGGGCGCGTCCCTGGAGGCGCTCGCCGAGGTCGACGCGCACCTGCTCGACCACGGGGGAAAAGCGGCGGTAGGTCGACTGCAGCCGGCTGATGAGCGGGCGCACGCTGCGCTGGGCGAGGCTCTCCTGGGCGGTGCGCCGCAATTCATCGACGACCTGCAGGATGCGGTGCTCCAGGAAGGGCGAGGTGGATTCGTGGACCACACGCCACGACTCCTCGATGACCCAATGGCGCATCTCGTCGGCGTCGGTGCGCATCTGCGAGACGAGCTCGTCGGCCTGCGCGGCGGCGTCCTGCAGCCCGTGCTCGGCGACCTCGTTGGCCTGTGACAGGTCGCCCTGGTCGCGAAACTCCTGTTGGCTGGCGACCAGGGCGCTGTCCAAGATCTGGCGCACCTCCCCCAGTCCCACCAGCGAGCGGCGCAGGATGCGCTCGGCGCGCTCGTTGAACTCGACGAGGCGAAGGGCGGTCTCGCGCAACAATTTGGAGAAGAACCAGGCGCGAAGCGGCACCAGGACCGTGTCGACCTCTCCGACCTGCTCGACGGAGGCCACCGGGTCGTGGACCAGCAGACGCACCTGCTCGGAGAAGCGCGCCACGCGCGCCTCCAACACGTCCATCAGGCGGCGGGTGATGATACCCTGGCCGAAGTCGGTCAGCGCGTGGTCCAGGGCCGTGCGGGCGTTGTCCAGCGCGGGATCGATCTGTTCGGCGAACCAATTCGACCAGTCGGGGGTGATCGTGTGCCCCTCGGCGCCCCCGTCGGAGGCCAGCGCGCTGGGGCGCTCCTTGCAGCGGCTCTCGAGCTGGCGCATCTGGCGGATAGCGCCCTCGCCGAAGCGCGAGTCCAGGGTGGCCAGCACCCGTTGCTGGTAGGTGTCGAACCAGGCCAGAAACAACAGGAGTTGGTGGTCGAGCACAATCCAGCCCCGGTAGCCCTCCACCAGGCTCGCCTCGCGCTCCAGGCGGCTTCGCAGCCGCGCCTCGGCGCGGTGGGCCTCGTCGTAGCGGCCCGAGGCTCGGTAGCGAAACGCCGGCAATTCGATGGTGCCCGCGCGGGTGACCCCCTCGATGAAGTCGCCGTAGGCGCGCTCGATGCTGAAGCTGAAGCGCTCGCGCAGGGTGCGGATGAACACCGCCAGGCGCGAGTCGAGCTCCGAGGCCTCCTCGTCCAACTCCTCGCGGTGCTGGCGGGCCTGCTCGAGCGCCGCCCGGGCGGGGTTCGACGCCGGCGGCTCGTCGGTGTCGTCGGCCTCGCCGCGCAGGGTATGCGCCGCCTGGTCGAAGAACTCGTCGATGCTGTGCAGATGGACGCCGAGGTGGTGCCAGAATGCCTCGTCCTGGGCGGCGCTCGCCGACACGGCGCTGGCCAGGTAGGCCGGAAGCGACAGCTCCAAATAAAACCGCCACAGCCGCCCCAGCGGCACCGTGCGGTGGCCGCCGCGCCCGTAGGCACGCCGAAAACGGCGCACGGCCTTGACCAACGCCATGCCCCGGCGCTCGGCGTCGGCGGGCTCGAGCAGCCAGGGCTCCATACGCACCCGATAGTGCTCCTCGAAGTCGACCAGCCCGCGCACCCGCTCGAGCAGGTCGTCGGTGCTCTGGGGGGTGACCGGCAAGGGCTCGAGGTGCTCGAGCAGCTCGATCTGGGGCTGGATGGCCTGGCGAAATTCGGTGTGCAGGCGCTGGACGCGGCGCGCCAGCGCGTCGGCGGCGGCGGCGTCGGCGCCCTCGGCGGGCTCGAGCAGCTTGAGCAGGTCGTCGACCGACTCCTCGCGCACCGTGGAGATGCGCTCGACCATGTGGCGCAGACGCTGGCCGTGGTGCTCGATCTGCTCGATGAGGCAGCTCTGGTAGCAGCCGGTGAGCGCGTCGCTGACCTCCTCGAGGCGCGCGTCCAGACGGGCGTCGGGGAACTCCGGGCGCTCGAGGGGCTCGTAGACCGGCTCGTGCTCGACGCCCACGATGCGGTCGAGCTCGGCGACCTCGGCGCTTCCCGCTTTGCGCGCCTCTTCGGTCTCCCCGACGCGCTCGAAGACCCACTTGAGGATGGCGGGCCCGGCGATGATGTGGATGACCACCGTGGCCATGATCACCGCCTTGAACTGCTCGCCCCAGCCGGTGATGTCGGTGGCGACCACCCCGGCGAGCACGATGTCGACGCCGCCGCGCGAGAAGAAGGCCATCCACAGGTTGCTGTCGATGTACTCGGGGGAGTTGCGCAGCCGGGTGGCCATCTTGACGCTGCCGAACAGCCCCAGCCCCCGGACCACCGTCAGGATGACCGCCAGGGGCAAGAACATGGCCACGGCCGCCAGGTCGAGCTGGGCGGCCTGGGTCATAAAATAGATGACGAAGACCGGCAGGCTGATCTTCTCGAGGGCATCGATCATGTCGTGGCCGTGCTTCGAGAAGTTCTGGACCACGAAGCCGGCGGTCAGAAAGGCCAGCAATTTCTCGGCGCCGACCATGTCGGCGACGGCGGCAGCCGCGAAGATGATGCCCACGGTAAATAGGAGCATCTCGCGGCCGACGAAGCGCAGGTACACGATGAACAGCGCTCCGGTGACCACGCCGATGACCAGCGCCCAGCCGAACTCCAGGCCGATGTCGACCAGCAGGTGGTGGATCGCCGGGCCGGTGATGCCGCCGGGGCCGGTGAGCAGTTGGGCGAACTCGAAGACCAGCAAGAAGCCGGCCACGAGCACCAGGTCGGCCACGATGACCACGCCCAGCGTCAGCGAGGTAAAGGGGCCCTTGGCGCGCGTCTCCTGGATGATCGCCAGGGTGGCGGCCGGGCTCATGGCGAAGCCGAATACCCCGAAGAGCAGCGCCACCGCCATACGGGTGGACACCGCCGTGCCCTGCAAGAAAGGGATGAGGTCGGGGGCGAAATTGCTCAGCGCCAGCACCGTCGCCGCCGACAGCGGCACCACGGCCAAGAAGGCCAGGGCGATGACCGTGAGGATGGTGCGCCCCTGGGTCTTGAGCTCGGCGAGCTTGAGCTCGCCGCCTCCCATGGTGCCGATGACCCCGATGGTCAGCACGTTGATTAGCGCCAGGTTCGAGATGACGTCGCGCCCGAAGATGGCGTTTTCGGTGGTGCCGAAGACCAACTGGGAGAGGTCCGGCCCGAAGACGATCCCGGCGGCGATATAGCCCAGAAGCGCGGGCATCTTCAGGCGCTTGAACAGCTCGCCCATGGTGAAGGCGGCCAGGATGATGAATCCGGTCGCCGCCAGGCTGTTGGGGTCGAGCCCGCCCACCGCACCGCCGTGCAGCCCGAAGAATTGCCGCGCGACCATCAGCAGCAACAGAGTGATGATGGTAATGACCTGCCACATCAGCTCACCTCATCGGCGCGAGACGGGGTGGTGCGCTGCTCGGGCGGGGCGACGTCGGCCACATCGATGAGCCAGCCGCGGGTCATCGGATAGGCGAAGATTTCGGCGAATACGATGGCGGTGAGCAGCCCGTTGTACAGCACGTCGATGTAGCCCATGTAGGCGTCGACCTGGGCGGGCGTCAGGGTGTGGCCGAAGAGAGCGCGCACGTGCTCGGGGCTGTTGAAGACGTGGTCGAAGTTCAGCAACATGGCCACGCTCAACGCCCCCGGGGCCAGGAGCGCGCGGCTCAAGCCCGCCCCGTACGAGCGAATGGACAGGGCGCGGGTGGCGGCGACGCCTCCCAACAGTCGGCCCACGCGGCGCAGCACCAGGTAGCCGAGCACCAGCGCGTAGCCCCACAGCGGGGCGTGCAGGGTCCAGGCGGCGCCGGCGAAGAAAAACAGCACGATGTACAGCGGGCGGCGAATCGCCATCAGCCGCGACTCGACGTGGTCGGCGTGGCGGCCGATATTGATGAGCACCACGCCGAGGATGAAGTTGACGAAGATGGGCGACAATTGCAGGTAGTAGGCAAAGCCGCTGGTGAAGATGACCATCCCGATGATCACGGTGATGATCTTGTCGTCGGAGAAATCGCGGCGCAGAAAGGTCGCAAAGATCAACCCGAGCACCCCGCCCAACAACAGGTGGATGGCGAACCACACCAGCCAGACCAACGACGGCGCGACGTCGAAGGGAACGGCGGTGGTGTTGTAGAAGCAAAAGATCAGCCCGAAGGCCACGATGGCCAACGACGAGCAAAACCGGGCGACATGCACGCCAAAGTCCGCGGCGGTGCCCTGGGCGCCCAAAAAGGCGGCCATGGCCCGCAAGGGGCTGGTGTCGGCGACCATGGCGATGGTGCCCATGCACAACACCAGCGGCATCACGCGGGCGACGCCCGCCGGGGTCCACACCCAGTACAGAATGGCCGTGGTCACGCCCACCACGCTCACCAGGGTGATCAGGGCGGTGGGAAGCGCGCTTTTGAGCGCGCGGATCTGCAGCTCGCCGAAGGCGTCGAGGTCGACGTGCAGCCCGGCCAAAAGGCCCAGAGACCCCGTGCCCAGCACCACCGCCGGGGTCAGCGCGCTGACGGTGTCGGCGTCGAGCACGCCCAGCACCGGTCCCAGGATCGCGCCCAGCACGATATACTCCACCCCCGTGACAAAGCCGTAGCGCTTGGCGATGCGCTCCAGCGCCAGGTGGGTGACCAGGTAGGCGACGCCGACGATCGCCAGCAAAATGAGGATGCGGGATTGACCGGGGCTCATAGACTACTCATAGCACGGTTGGAGGGCGGGCGCGAAATTTCGCGGTGCCCGTTGACGCGCAGCCCCGACGCACGACATTCTCAGACGTCGTGAACCACCAAGGCATTCCTTACCACCAGAGATGCAGCTCATGAGCGACGACGAACGTAGAAAAAAGAGTTGGCGAGAGATCGACCGTCAAAAAGACAGCAGCCGACACACCGAACGGGACCGTAAGCCCCGTTCGTCGGGCGACAAACGCTCGTCGGCCAAGTACAAGAAAGACCTGGACAAATTGTTCAAGTCCGGCGGCCACGTGCCCGAGCGTTTCCAGCAGATGATGAAAGGCCTGGAGCCCGAGGAGGGCACCCCCGAGGCCGAGCATCGGGCGGCGGTCGACAAGTTGCGCAAGGCCGACGGGTTTCGTGCATTCGCCACGGCGGTCTCGGAATTTCGAAAGGAAGGTTGGGATTGGCCCGACGACGAAGACCTGCTCATCCGCATGCTCGATCACCCCGACGAGCGGGTGGTGCGCCAGACCCTCGAGCATGTCGCCGACCTCGCCGGCCGGCGCTCCTTCGAGCGGGTCACGCCCCTGAAAAATCGGCTGTCGACCATCAAGACGATGTCCGACGACCCGCGTACCCGCAAGGCCGTCGCCGCCGTCGAGGATGCGATCGACTGAGCGCCCCGTGTGCTAAAACTGTTGGTCGGTGGGGATTTGGAAGACGTCGTTGACGCAACTGACGGTCTGCTCGCAGTCGCCAAACTGCGCGGCGTCGGCACACTGGTCGGTCTTCGACCAGGTGTCGGCGCTGGCGGTGCGCGCCCGGTAGATGCAGTCGGACTGGAACGAGGAGGTGTCCGCGTTGGGGCGGCAGCTCTCGATCTGGTTGACGAAGTCGCGGCAGCGCTGCACGCGTTGCTCGTCGAGGGGCAGGCGGTCGTAGCAGGTCTGGGCGGCGTCGTTGGCCGTCGAGCCCAGCTCCGAGCAGGTCAGGTCGCTGACCACGCACTGCGAGAAGGTGTTGATGACCGAGTCGCCCCAATTCTCGATCTCGTTGGTGCAGTCGTTGATGCAGTTGGTGCGCTCGGCGAGGGCGCAGTTGTTAATCTTGTCGCAGACCTGCTGACAGGCGTCGGTGATCTGCGGGTTGGCCAGCACGCACACCGAATCCTGGCAGATCATCCCCGGGCGACAGTCGGAATCCCGATTGTTGCAAAACTCTCCCAGCGCGCCCTGCTTGGTCTTCATGGCGGCCTGACAGGCGGCCAAGCCCAGGCTGGCCACGGCCAGGATCATCAGGAAAATGGGCAGCAGGCGGCGGTGTGCAGTGCGGGTCATCGGGTCTACTCCTTCCACATACAGGGCCATTCGATGGGGAGCATGTTACCCGGACGGCCGTGGAATGCAAATGAAAGGCGGGGGTTCAGGGGTTCAGGGGTTCGGGGGTTCAGGGGTTGGCTGCGCGGGCCCCCATGCTGTTTACACCGGATCGGGGAGTTGCTAACTGTGGAGGGCAAAATTTTGACAATGGACGGAGAGGTCACGATGGAAGCGAAGGGGATGGTTGGCAAGACGGCCGGCGCGCAGTTTTCGGCGGCGTTCGATCCACACCGCCGCCGCGCGATGCAGCGGGCGCTGACGGTGGCGTTGGACAAATGTGGCGTGTCCCAACCCAGCGTGGCGCTGGTGGGATGGCAGGCAGCGACGCTGGTGGCCGATGCCTACGAGCGCGCCCAGCGCGTGGTGATCGTCGAGGACGATCCCGCGCTGGTCGACAGCATCGAAAAGGGGCTGTTGGCGCTCGACCTGGGCAAGAAGGTCACGCTGGTCGCCGAACCTCCCACCAGCGTCGCCCTCGACGAGCATGTCGACGTGGCTGTGACCAGCGTGGGCGCGACGTGGTTTATCGAAGGAGACGACGCCGCGGTGTTGGCCAATATCCGCCAAAACGTGCTCAAAAAGCAGGGCCAACTGGTGCCCCAGCGCCTCGCCCATGTGTTCGAAGGGGCGGCCGCCCCCACCAGCGTGGCCGGCATGCCGCTGCGGGTCGCCCGCCACAGCCAGCCCGGCGAGCCCGTGCCGGTGTTGAGCGAGTCCAAGCATTTCATCACGACCGATCTGACCGCCAAGGCGGTGATCCCCGAGGAGATCGACGACACGATCATCGTCAAGCCGCTGCTCGCCGGACGCATGAGCGCGCTGCGGCTTTCGACGCTGTGCGAACTCGCCGATGGGGTCGTGCAGGCTGCAGGCCCGGCGGCGATGCACTCCATCGTCGTGCCGTTGCGCGAGGACGTCGATGTCGAGGCCGAGCAGCCGGTGCGCATTCACATCCGCTACCGGGTGGGCGCCGGCCTGGAGGCGGCCAAATTCTCGGCCAAAGCCCTCCCGCAGACCGACAAGACCGAGTGGGAGTATAGCGACCACCCGGTGACCGAGCGCTTCCGCGAGCGCGTCGCCGGTTTCGTCGACGACCTCGACCGGCGCGGCCGCGGCCAGGACCTCGACAAGGTCGTCGGCTATACGATGCAGCCCCACGGCGACGTCTCCCGGCTGACGGCGATCTTCTGGACCATCGACGAGGACTACAAAAAGCCGGTGCGCGACCTCATCGACGGCTTCCGCCGCGAGACCTCCGCCGAGCTGGGGACCACGCCCGCCGACGAGGTCATCTACGAGATCATGTACCAGGTCTATCGAAAGAAACGCGGCGAGGGCTGATTTTGACTGGCGCTGCTGAGTGGCGGCGCGAATGCTGACTGTGCCATCGGCGCAGGAATGTGTGGCTATATCCAATGGAGTATGACGAATGACCATCTGCGGCATGTCGATTCACCTGCGCTGGTCGAGCAGCCTCGCCCTCATGTCCCTATTGGCCGTCGCCTCGTGCACCGAGCAAGCGCCGACGCAGCATCAGCCACACACCAAGGTGTCGAGCTACGCCATCTCGCGGGCCAAGACCACGCCCATTGTGGGGCTGGACCACGCGCTGGTCGCGGCGAACGCGCGCCAGAGATTGCGAGGTTATTTCGGTGCCCGGGGCGTGCACGTGGTGCCGGCCCGGGAGGCCAATCGAGTGCATGGATGGTCCCTGGCTCTTGGGTTTGCCGGGATCGGCCGGGGCGGCGCCAAGCAGACAGCAGCGCCGGTCGCACCGGCGAGCGTGGCGACGCGCGTCGAATACCGCCGCGAGGGGTTGACCGAGTGGTACGAGAACGGAGCGCGCGGCCTCGAGCAGGGCTTCGACATCGCCAAACGCCCGGTGGGTGATGGCCCGCTCGAGCTCGACATTGCCATCGACGGGGATCTGCGCGCGACCAAGGCCAGCGACGATACGGTCATCATGCAAAGTCGAGCCGGCCAACAGGTGCTGCGCTACGCCGGCCTAGACGTGACCGACGCCCACGGCCGCCATGTGCCCGCCTGGTTCGACGTCCACGGCCGCCGCGTCGCCATCGTGGTCGACGATCACGAGGCGGCCTACCCGCTGGTGGTCGATCCGTGGTTGCAACGCGTCGAACTCAAAGCCAGCGACGCGGCCTCCCACGACCAATTCGGCACCTCGGTCGCCGTCAGCGGCGACGTGGCCATCGTCGGGGCCAATCGCAATGACGACGCCGGCACTGATTCGGGCTCGGCCTATATTTACGAGCGAGACCAGGGCGGAAGGGAGAACTGGGGCGAGGTCAAAAAACTCGTGGCCAGCGATGCCTCGTCCAGCGACCAATTCGGCTATGCGGTCGCGATCAGCGGCGAGGTGGCTGTCGTCGGCGCTCCTAACAATGCCTCCGGCGCGGTCTATGTGTTCGCGCGAGATGAGGGAGGAAGCGACAACTGGGGTGAGGTCAAAGAGCTCGTGGCCAGCGACGCGGCCTCTGGTGACCAGTTTGGTTTCAGCGTTGCCATCGATGGCGACACGGTCGTCGTGGGCGCATTTGGCAACAGCGACGCCGGCCACCACTCGGGCTCAGCCTACGTGTTCGCGCGAAACCAGGGAGGAAGCGACAACTGGGGTGAGGTCAAAAAGCTCACCGCCGGCGACGCGGCGTTCGGCGACCAGTTCGGCTATTCGGTCGCCGTCAGCGGCGATGTTGTCGTGGTCGGCGCAACTGCCGTGAGGGTAGGCGGTTTTCCCGAGGGTGCGGTGTACATCTTTGAGCGAAACCAGGGAGGAAGCGACAACTGGGGGCAGGTCAAAAAGCGCTTAGCCAGCGACGCGGGTAGCTTCGATTCCTTTGGAAGGTCGGTCGCCGTCATCGGCGATGTCGTCGTGGTCGGCTCCGTGTACGCCGATGGCACGAGGGGAGCGGCCTATGTCTTTGGGCGAGACGAGGGAGGAAGCGACAACTGGGGGCAGATCAAGAAGCTGACCGCCAGCGACCGGGCGACGGGCGACCAATTTGGGTCATCGGTGGCCATCGACGGCAAGCTCGCCGTCATCGGCGCGAAAGAAGAGTCGAGCGTCAGAGGAGCGGCCTATGTCTTTGGGCAAGACGAGGGAGGAAGCGACAACTGGGGGCAAATCAAAAAGCTGACCGCCAGCGACGCGGCGGCCAACGCCTTCTTTGGCGCTTCGGTTTCCTTCAGCAGCGGAACGGCCGTGGTGGGCGCTTGGGGCGACGCCGACACCGGCACCAACTCGGGGTCGGCCTACATCTTTTTGGAGAATACGCCGCCCGCGGCGGGCGCAGACACCGCCACGGTCGCCGAGGACGCGTCGACCAGCGTCGACGTGCTCGCCAACGACACCGACGCCGATGGCGACACGTTGACGGTGAGCATGGCGACGCCCCCGGGCCACGGCAGCGCCACGGTCAACACCGACGGCACGATCACCTACGCCCCCGACGCTGACTACAACGGCTCGGATAGCTTCGACTACCAGGTCGACGACGGCAACGGCGGCACGGACACTGCCACCGTCACAGTGACGGTCACGCCGGTCAACGACGCGCCTGTCTTCGTCGACCCCACGCCCGCCGACCACGCGACGCTGAGCGTCGTCGAGGGGGACACCCTGTCGGTGACCCTGGCGGCCACTGACGTCGACGCCGATACGTTGAGCTTTGAGGTCACCGGTCTTCCTCAGGGCGCAAGCGTCGATGCGACCAACCAGAACGTGTCGTGGACGCCGACCTGGCAGGACGCTGGCACCTACCAGCTCACCCTGTCGGTGAGCGATGGCGAGCTCGGCGACGAGCGCGCCATCACCGTCGAGGTGAGCTTTGTCGACGATGACGCCGACGGCCTACCGGATACCCGGGAGCGCGAGCTGGGCCTCGACCCCGGCACCGGCGACAGCGACGGCGACGGCATCGCCGATGTCGACGAGGTCGGAAGCGATCTGCAAAACCCGGCGGACACCGACGGTGACGGCACCATCGATGCGCTGGACGACGACGCCGACGGCGACGGCATCTCGGACGCCGACGAGGCCGGCGACGACGACCTGGCGACGCCGCCGGTGGACACCGATGGCGATGGCACGCCCGACTATCTGGACACCGACAGCGACGACGATGGCATCGACGACGACCAGGATAACTGCCGACTCGTCCAAAACGCCGACCAGGCCGACCTCGACCACGACGGCCGCGGCGACGTGTGCGACGACGACACCGACGGCGACGGCGTGGCCGACGACGTCGAGGAGGCCAACGGGCTCGACCCGACGATGGCCGACACCGACGGCGACCACATCAGCGACGGCGACGAGTTTGGCGACGACGCCCAGACCGGCGTGGACACCGACGGTGACGGCACCATCGACGCCCTGGACGACGATTCGGATGGCGACGGTGTCTCGGACGCCGACGAGTCCGGCTTCGACGCGAGGAATGTACCCGTCGACGTCGACGGCGACGGCACCCCGGATCCCGATAAGTTGAACGCTGACGCCACGGCGAGCGTCCCCCTGGACACCGATGGCGATGGCACCCCGAACTTCCGCGATACCGACAGCGACGACGACGGCGTCGAAGACGGCCAGGACAACTGCGTGCTGGTCCAAAACGCCGACCAAACCGACACCGACCAAGACGGCGTGGGAGATGTTTGCGAGGACGACACCGACGGCGACGGGGCGCTGGACGTGGACGACAACTGCCCGATGGTCAAAAACCCCGACCAGTTCGACAATGACGGCGACCACAAGGGCGACGTATGCGACGCCGATGACGACAACGACACCATCGCCGACACCGACGACAACTGCCCGATGGCGGCCAACACCGACCAGGTGGACACCGACCAGGACGGCAAGGGCGATGCGTGCGACGACGACATCGACCAGGACGGCGTGGCCAACGCCGACGACGCCTGCCCGCTGCAGGCGGCGCAGACCGACGACGGCTGTCCCACACAAAAGCTCACCTCGGCCAACGACTCGGGCTGCGGCTGCTCGAGCACGGCGGCGCCGTCCAACGCCCTGAGCATGCTGTTGGTGCTCATCGGTTTGGTGGCGCTTCGTTTTGGGCGCAAAGACCCGAAGGCTCCTTTGACGCACAATCGTAATTCGTGACATATTGCGCCTGTTCCAGAACAGGAGGGCCAATATGGCACGAACGATTGTCGTCAACCTCGGCGGCGAGGTCAGCGAATTCGCGATCACGAGCGTGCGTCGTGAGAAGCTCTACGGAAAGAAAAAGGCAGTGGTCGTCGACCAGGACGGCGCCGAGTGCGAGAGCGCGTATTTGACCCGCGATGGCAGCGCGCTGCTGCCGTCGGGGTCGATGGCGTATCTGTACGTCGACGAGGAGCTCAATGTCTGCGAGCGCTCCGATCGGGTGGCCGTCGATGCCGACGGTGTGCCCCTTGCGTCGGTGCCGTCGACGCTGGGCGTCGAGCAGCCGCTGGAAGGCCCGGTCGACCCGCGCCGGGTGCTCGATCACGTGACCACGGCGCTGTACGAGCTGTTGCCCGACAACCTCGGCGAGGAGCTCAAGGCGGCGCTCGACCGCGGCGAGATCTACGAGACGCGCTTCAACTACCGCTCGGGCTTCGACGACTCCCCGGCATTTTTGCTCAGTAACGACGACGGCTATTTCGCCCTCATCGGCGAGCCCTCCGAGTTCGACTACCTGCGCCCCGAAGAGGTCGACGACGTCGCCGACGACGAGGACGACGACCTCGACGATCCCTTCGCCGACGACCTCGACTTTAGCTTTTGAGTGGCCTTTTGTGGATTTGTTGGTCGTCGGGGCGAACGGGCGTCTCGGCTAGCCGCTGTTAGTGGGCGTGTTCTTGGTTCTTAGTTGGCTTTTCGTGGATCTGTTGGCAGTCGCGGCGAGCGGGCGTCTCGAATAGCCGCTGCTTGTTTGGCGTGTTCTTGGTTTTTGGTTTTTGCCATGCGCCATCACCGGGTCATGCGACGCTTTGTGGAGCACGGCGGCCATCAAATCGGCGGATTGAGCAAATCCCGGCGGACGGCGAACCAGAACCAAGAACCAAGAACCAAGAACCAAGAACCAAGAACAGTTGCGAAAGGCGACCACGATTCATGAAGGCGTGAACGAAACGAATATCAACGATTTTCCAAAGGTGAACAACCAATGGCAAAACGAAGCATCAGTTTAGCCGACGAGCGCGGCCGCGACGCGCAGGTCGAGATGGAGCCGCCGCGCCGTGCCGCGAGCCACGGCTACATCGGCCCCGGCGGCGTCGCCGTGGCCTCCGAGCGGTTCATCAAATCGACCGAGAAGCAGACCTTCGAGGCCCTGCTCGAGCGCTTCGGGGACGCGGAGCAACTGGGCGAAGCGCTGGCCAGCGGTGACCCGGAGATTGACTTCGAGCAGGCCGGCCGGCGCGTCGGGCAGGCCGATCGCGTCTGGATCGGCGGCGACGGCTCGATCCTGCACAGCGCGCGCACGCTGCTGGTGCAGACCGACCCCGACGGCAACGAGCTCAGCCGCGACGAGCTGGTCGACGTCGAGGCGACCGTCGGCGAGGACGACCCGCTGCCGTGGACCGGCAAGCTTTTTCCCATCGAGGTGGTCGTGCGCCGTTTCGCGCTGGTGCGAAAGCTTCGGCTGCGCCACGTCAACGGGCTGACCTTCGACTTTCTGCACAATATCGCCAAGACGCTCGACGAGTCCGGCAAGATGCTCCTGGTCGGCTCGGGCAAAAAGGGCGCCGCCCCGCTGATCTTCCAGACCAACGGCTCGCCGTATCGCGGCTTTTTGGAGGGGCGCGTCGACGGGGACAGCTATTTGCTTTTGCTGCACCTGTCCAACCTGGAGATCAAGAGCGTGACGGACAACGAGGAGGAGAGCTGATGACTGTCGCGACCCAACAGACCGGCTTGGCCAACGAGTGGACGGCGTACGCCGATGGGCGCCGTGCGCCGCGCGGGGCTTTGGCCGATGCCGACCTTCAAAAGCAGTTGCTCGACTACAAAAAACGCGTGGCCAAGCGCTACCGGGTGGTCTTCCCGGAGAGCATCAAGCGCTTTTTGCCCGACGGCGACGACCTGTTCATCAGCACCAAGATCGACGGGGAGCTGTGGTTTTTGGTCAAGCGCGCCGGCCACGTGGCGCTGTGTGCCTACAACGGCCGCGTCGTCGAGGGCATCCCGGTGGCCGAGGAGGCCGCCAAGCTGCTCGACGGGGTCGACGACATCGTGGTGCCCGGCGAGCTGTTCGCCTTGCCGCCCGAGGGCGATTCGCGCCCGCGGGTGGGCCACGTGGCGACCGCGCTGCACGATGACGAGTTGGCGCCCACGCTCGGGTTTCGCGCCTTCGACCTGCTCAGCGAGGGCACCGGCGAGGCGAAAAAAGAGTGGCAGTACAGCGGCTATGGCGAGCGCCTCGAGCGCCTCGAGGAGCTCTTCGACGGCGGGCGGCGCTGCGCGGTGATCACCACCGTGCGCGGCGATCGCGGCGAGGCGCAGACGCGCTACCAAGAGTGGGTGTCGTCGGGTAAATACGAGGGCATCGTCGTCCGCACGGACAGCAATATCACTTACAAGGTCAAGCCTCGGCTGACGCTGGACGCGGTGGTCGTCGCCTTCGGCGAGCGCATCGAGGACGGCCAATCGCAGGTGCGCGAGCTGACCGTGGCGCTTCTGCGCGACGACGGCAGCTACCAACTCCTGGGCACGGTCGGCAACGGCTTCCAGGACGGCGAGCGCGTCCAGTGGTACGAGCGCCTCTCGCAGATGGAGGTCGACAGCGAGTTTCGCATGGCCAACCGCGAGGGCACCCTGTGCCGGTTCGTGCGCCCCGAGGTCGTCGTCGAGATCAAGGTCAGCGACCTGGTGGGCACGGACGCGCGCGCTAACGACGTGCGCCGCATGGCCCTGGAGTACGACCCCGAGGTGGGCTTTCGCCCGCTCGAGCCGCTGCCCTTCGTCAGCATGCTCCACCCCATTTTGCTGCGCGAGCGCGACGACAAGCAGGTCGACGCTCAGTGTGTGGGCCTCGACCAGGTCTATCAATACGTGCCCTTCGATGGGCGCGACGCCGCCGCCCACCACGCCGAGCTTCCCGAGTCGACGATCCTGGAGCGGCGCGCCTTCCGCAAAGACCTGCGCGGCGGGGCCGTGGGCGTGCGCAAATACGTCGCCTTCGCCACCAACAAGGCCGACGTTAGCGACGATTGGGCGCCGTACGTGGTCTTTTTCACCGACTACTCGTCGGGCCGAAAAGACCCCCTGAAGACCGACATGCGCGTCGCCCCCACCCCGGCCGCCCTGCAGGAGCATATCGACCGCTGGGTGGACAAGAATGTCAAGAAGGGGTGGGACGAGGTGTGAGACCAATCACGGATTGGCGGTGCCGACAGGCCAGGGTCAAAGACTGGGGTAGCTTGTCAACCCGGTGGCTTGCGTTGAGCCACCACACCTCCACACTGATTGCAACGCTTGATACGTACACCTGGGAAGGATGGCATGGCGCATTGCAATCGAGCCACTCGATTGACAGCCGGCCTGCGGCGGAGCGCGACCCTGCTGGCGATTTGTGCAATCGCCGGCTGCTGTTGCAATCAGCCGAGCTGCGGTGACTCGCGCTCGCAGAGCTGTGGGCCGTCGCAGGTGCACGACCAACGATGTTCGGCCGATGGCTCGGCGGTGCAGTACTGTTTTTACGACGAGTCCGGTGGCGTCGGCGACTGGTTCGTCGATCTCTTCGGCATCGTGTCGTGGCATGAGCGGCCCTGCCGGGCACCAACGGATCGGTGTGTCGAGCACGGCAAACGCGCGATGTGTGTCGGCCAGGTCGTCAGCAAGTGCACGGCGGCGGCGCCGACGGAGCCGCGTTGTAAGGACGCGCACACACTCACCCAGTGTAAGCTTTGGAACCACGAGAGTGGCGCAGGCGTTCGATGGACCTCCCCCTGTCCGAAGGGCCAGCGTTGCACCGTCTCGGGCGGCGAGGCGCAGTGTGCCACCCCTCGCAAGGACCGCTACGTGGCTGCCTTGCTCGCCTACACTCGCGGCGATGTGCACGAGGTCGTCGCGGGAAAGGGGTCTTCAAAGCCGAGCGCGCCCTCGGTGGTGCCCAGAGGGGCCAAGCTCAAGGTCGGGCCCCATGCGCTGGCGGTGGTTCTGGTCAAAGAGCGCGCCATCGCGATTCATGGCCCTCGCACCGTCGTGCCGGATGAACTCCAACCTACCGAACCCGTGCCAAGTCGTGGCGATACCGAGCTGATCAGTGTCCTGTCCGACATCGCTCGGCATAGTGGAACCCGCAGGGGCGCGGCGCACGATGCGTCGGGCAAGGCCAGTGCCTCGGCCGCGCAGGTGCGCTTGATCCGACCGGTGCCCGAGCCACACACACGCCATTTGACGCTGCATGTGCTCGACGACGGACGTTCTTGGACGGGTTCGGGCCTCGGAGCACGAAAGGGAAAGGGCCCCGTGATCCGTTGGCGCTGCAACCATTGTGGCGAGCAGGAAGTGGTCATTCGCGACACGTCCAACGACAAGGTCGTGTGGCGCGGCATGGGCACGAACCAGGTCGTTTACGACGGCGTGGGGCTTTGGCCTGGAGAGTACGTCCTGCAGATT
Organism: uncultured delta proteobacterium; assembly: GCA_963697525.1. Classification (GTDB taxonomy): domain Bacteria; phylum Myxococcota_A; class Bradymonadia; order Bradymonadales; family Bradymonadaceae; genus Bradymonas. The sequence continues at coordinate 7,107,229 of OY969087.1, read as the reverse complement.
GGCGACTCGCAACTGTACGTTAAGGTCGAAAACGACGCCAAGTTCAAGGACACCGTGAGTTTGGCCAACACTTGGGCCTCCCAGCTCGTCATCGAGCGGGTGAGCAAGAACGTGGCGTTCACTGTCGCCAGGGCTGTGCTGCTGTGGCACGCCCGGGCACGCAGCGCGCTCGCCTACATGTTCGACCAGCGCGTGGCGAGCCATCCCGACGATCACGACCTGGCGCGGCTGCGCGACCTCTACTTTCGGGCTGCGGCAATCCCCAACCTCACACCAACGCGCCCATCCCACGCACCGAAGTAACGATCGCTCCATGCCATGGGCATGACGCTCCACGGGGGGGCAGCCGTTGTGGGCCACCGTTCATCGGGTGCTTGTCGGGTACACAAATCGGGTAAACAATAATCCCCGCGCGGGCGTCAGGCCCGCGCGGGGATTTTTTGTAAAAGCCAACGACCGGACTCGAACCGGTGACCTGCTCATTACGAGTGAGCTACCGTTGCTTTGGAATGTAAATGGTTTACAATTGTTGTTGAATCGAACGAGGAGACTCGTGGGCCGCCCGGACAAAATCGACGATCTGCTGCAACGCGTTCGTGCCTGCGTTGACGAAGCAAAATATCGGGTCACCTTGCATGCCGACCAGCGGATGAAGCAACGGGGGGTAACGCTGCCAGAGGCCCTTCATGTGTTGCGGACTGGGTGGCACGAGAAGAGGAAGGACAGCTTCGACGAAGTATTTCAGACCTGGAACTACGCAATACGAAGCCAGACGTATGAGGACCGTTCTGTACGGGTGATCGTCTCGTTCGACGAGGCCGAGCAGGTGGTCGTCATCACGGTAATCGATCTCGACCTAGATGAGTGAGCAGGAGTACTGTCATGGAACATCGTGTCGAAGAAGAGTTGGTCGTTGAGAGCCTGGGCTTTCCAGTACGGCTACGTAATGTGCCCATGCGCAAGTTTCGCGGTGAGTGGGAGCCGGACATCAACTGGAACGATCTGCAGCACGTGGTTTTGTGGGCGTTGGCGCATAAACCCACGCCGTTGACCGGCGACGAGGTGCGCTTTGTTCGGCATTTTATGGAGTGCACGCTCCAGGAGTTTGCCGAGTTGTGCGCGGTGGGTACGCACCCGACGGTGATGAACTGGGAGAGTAAAGGCGCGCGGCCAACGGGTATGCATCGGAGTACGGAAATTGTGCTGCGCGCACGCATCCTCGAGATCCTCCCCGACGAGCTATGGAATCGTTTCGATGGCGAGCCGCACAGCCCACGCGAGATATTCGCCAGACGTCTCCATGAGGTCTCGGAGTTCGGGCGGCAGGATGACGAGCCGCCCTTGGAGGTAGTCGCGGACGACGCGGCCTCCGCGCAATTGCGCTATGCGTATGCTTGACGCGGAGTCCGGTGAGAAGGTTGGTCGGCGCAGCCACGCACAAAAATCCCCGCGCGGGCGTCAGGCCCGCGCGGGGATTTTTTGTAAAAGCCAACGACCGGACTCGAACCGGTGACCTGCTCATTACGAGTGAGCTGCTCTACCAACTGAGCTACGTTGGCGCATGTGGGCCGATGCGCGATCGGGAAGCGGTTTATAGGCAAGCCCGGCGGCGCTGTCAAGATATGGAGTCGTTGGGGGCGTGGGATATTTCGCGGCGCGGGAAAGGTCAACGATCTATTTGGATTTTGTCTCGTCGTGCTTCATATTTGTGCAGCGACTTTGCGAGGACGATGGCAGTGAGCTGTCGATCTGGAAATCTGTTAGCTGTGGAGTAGTACGATGGCGAGTAATGGCGTGGGCTTGTGTCGCTCGGCGCGGGCGCGTGCAACCGTGGCAGTCTTGGCGTTGATGGTGGGTGTGTTGGTGTCGACCGGGGCGTTCGCCCAGGACGAGCCGCAATTCGATCTCCAGCTCTTCCATCCAGCGGTGGGTCCCTACTCCATCTTCTCGGTGGAGACCTCGCCGGTGCTCGGTCATCTGGAGCCGACGGGCGCGTTGGTGCTCAACTACGGCAGTCGGCCATTGGTGTTGCAGCCGGCCGGCGGCGGCGCCGACCAGGGCTATGTCGACCAGCAGTTGGCCATGCATCTGATGGCGGGCGTGGGCATCTTGAACCGCGGCGAGATCGACATGGAAGTGCCGGTCTACCTGGTCGACGACAGCGACTTCAAGGATACCTCCATCCAAAACGGGGTGGTGGGCGATGTGGCCATCCGGCCCAAGGTGCTCATCCTGTCGCACGACAATTACCCGGTGGGGTTGAGCGGTGCGCTGGATATGACCTTCCCGACGGGCCGCCAGGAGGCGCTGGTCGGCAGCAATAGCGTGACGGTCGCCCCGAAGGTGATCGCCGATTATCAGTACCAGAACGTCACTTTTGCGGCCAACCTGGGCCTGCGCATCCTGCAGGACACCACGGTTCGCAACGTCAAGGTGGGCGACCGCTTCGAGTACGGGGTGGGCGCGGAGGCCACGCTGCTCAAGGGGCTGCTGCGCCTCGACGGCGAGCTGTACGGCCACGCGCTGGTGAGCAGCCCGTTCGGGAGCAAGGCCGAGAGCCCCATGGAAGGCCTGCTGGGCGCCAAGGTGATCACCCGGCGCGGCTTTTCCATCTTCGCCGGCGCCGGTGGCGGGCTGGTCGGCGGGTTGGGGGCGACCGAATTTCGCGGCTTCGTGGGCCTTCGCTACGCCGACCTGCAACAGGATATCGACAAGGACGGGATTCGCGATACCGATGACAAATGCCCCGAGGAAGCCGAAGACCTCGACGGTTTCCAGGATGAAGACGGCTGTCCCGACGTCGACAACGACGCCGACGGGGTGCCCGACCTCCAAGATTGCTGCGCGATGAAACCCGGCGACGCGGCCAATCAGGGCTGCCCGGTCGAAAAGAAGGACAAGCAGGAAGACAAGAAGGCAGCCCCGGCGCAGAAGCCCGCGGACAAACCGGCCGAACAGCCGACGAAGAAGCCCGCCGAACAGCCCGAAGGCGGTACGTCCGACAAGGCCGCTCCCGACTCGAAAGAGTCCGGCGATCAGGCCAAGGACGACAAAGCCAAGGACGAGAAGGCCAAGGACGACAAGGCGGCTTCGAAGAAGGCTGCCGACGCAAAGGCCCCCGATAAGAAGGCCGCTGACAAGAAGGCCGCGGACGACGCTCCCCCCGCCGCCAAGACCGCGAAATAGTGCCGATGTGACTTCTGCTCCACTTCGCAGACGACCAACAAAAAAGCCCCCGGCGGGGATAGCGCCGGGGGCTTTTTTGGATTCGAGCGTTCGGCCGGTTATTTGGCCGGCTGGACCTCGGTTTTGGCGGTGTCGATGATCATGAATTCGACGCGCCGGTTTTTGGCGCGGCCTTTGGCCGTTCCGTTGTCGGCGATGGGCTGCGACTCGCCGAAGCCCTTGGCGACCAGGCGGTCGCGGTCGATGCCGCGGTCGACCATATAGTCGACGACGGCATCGGCGCGCTCCTGGGAGAGCTTCTGGTTCATGGCGGCGCCGCCGCGGCTGTCGGTGTGGCCCTCGACGCGAAGTTTGGTCACCTCCGGGTGGGCCTTGAGGGTGGCGGCCACCTGGTTGAGCACGTCGTAGCTGCGCTTTTGGATGGTCGCGCGGGCAGTGTCGAAGTAGACGCGGTCCAAGATCTCGATCTTCTCGCGGGTGACCTTGACCTTGGACTTGCCCTTGTCCGGGCAGCCGTCCTCGTCGTCGACGCCGTTGATGACCTCGGCCTTCATCGGGCATTTGTCATCGGCGTCGAGGATGCCGTCTTTGTCGTTGTCCAGGTCGGGGCAGCCGTCGTCATCCTGGTAGCCGTCCTTGTCCTCGGGCTGCTCGGGGCACAGGTCGTCGGCGCTGGGGATGCCGTCGCGGTCGGGGTCGTTGTCCGGGCAGCCTTCCTTTTCGGCAAGTCCGGCGGTGTTGGGGCATTTGTCCTCGGTGTCGGCCACGTGGTCATTGTCGTTGTCCAGGTCGGGGCAGCCGTCCTTGTCCTGGAAGCCGTCGACGTCCTCGGCCTTCATGGGACACTTGTCGTTGGCGTCGGCGATGCCATCGTTGTCGTTGTCGGGGTCGGGGCAGCCGTCGTCATCTTGGAAGTGGTCGATGTCCTCGGCCTGGTGGGGGCACTGGTCTTTGGTGTCGACGAGCCCGTCACCGTCGGAGTCGACGGGGAGGGCGGGCTTGTGGGGCAACATCACGTAGTCCAGGGAGGCGAAGAGGCGAAAATCCGGCGAGCCCACGCTGCTGCTCAGCCCGGGGCCGCCGCCGAACTGGGCGCTCAAGCCGTCGGGCAGCCCGAAGTGGGCGAGGTCGGCCTTGAGGCCGGCGAGCAGCTCGACGGGCCGGCCGGTGACGTTGTCGACGGTCTGCTGGAGGTTTTGGGGGTTGCGCCCGTCGGCCAGAGTATAGCTGCCAAAGACGGTGCCCACGGCGTCGAGCCACTGGTCGGCCACCGGCGCCTGGAAGCCCAGGCCCCAGCGCACGGCGTTGTCGACGACGTGGTTGAGGATTCTGGTGGTGCGGGCGCACCTGGTAGGCGGCGTTGGCGATGACCTTCATCGAGCCATGGATACGGTAGTCGATGGACAGGCGCGGCTCGACGCGCACCGAACCGTCGGACAAAAACGCGTGGGTGTCACCGATGGGCACATAGATGGGGGCGATGAGCGAGATGCCTACCCCGGCGAAGTCGTCGGGGTCGAGCAGGCGCACCTTGGGGATGATGCGCAAGTCCGCCAGCCCGAAGGCGTCGATGCCGGCCGGGCCGCCGGCTTGCTTGGCCCCCTGGCTTCCCTGGTACAGCGCCACGGGCAAGACCACGCCGATGTCAGCGCGGTCGAATAGACCCAGGCCCAGGCCGAGCTCGCCCATTAACTGGCTGTCGACGACGCGGCTGGCCAGGGTGGTCTGGCCGTCGAGCTTTTTTTTTAGCACCAGCGGGTCGTCGGCGAAGTGGATGAACAGGCTCGCCGACGGGGCCAGGTGCGGCAGCACCCCCGAGCCGGCGAGGTTCAGCGTGTTGTCGTATTGGGAGTACATGGGCTCGAATTGGTCGACCTGAAATGAGGTCGACAATTGCTGGGCGTGGGCGGGAGCGGCGACCGCGCTGGCGGCGACGAGCACCGCCCCGGCCAGCGCCAGTTTGCGCCGCCGGCGCACCAACACGAGCGCGCCCAAGACCATCAACAGCATCAGCCCGCCAGACACCGGCGCCGAGTCCCCGGCGCTCGAGCAGCCCCCGGAGACCTCGTAGTAGGCCTGCGAGGAGTTGTCGTTGGGGTCGAGGTAGTTGGGAACGCCGTTATGGTCGTCGTCGCCCGCGCCCTCCTGGCTGTCGGGGATCCCGTCGGCGTCGCTGTCGGCGTCCAGGTAGTCGGGCGTGCCGTCACCGTCGGTGTCCACCGGCGGGGTGTCCAGATCGGCGTCGCCGGCCTCGTCGCTGTCGCTCAGCCCGTCGGCGTCGCTGTCGGTGTCGCGGTAGTTGGGCGTGCCGTCGCCGTCGGCGTCGTCGGTGGTCTCGGTGGCGTCGGTGATGGTGTCGTCGTCGCTGTCGGTGTCCAGCGCGTCGATGGTGCCGTCGCCGTCGGTGTCGATGGCCTGGCCGCCGTCGGTCTCGATCTTGTCGTCGATGCCGTCGCCGTCGCTGTCGGTCGCCAGCGGGTCGGTGCCCAGGGCGACCTCGGTGCCGTCGTCGATGCCATCGCCGTCGGTGTCGCTGACGGTGGGGTCGGTGCCCAGGTCGACCTCGTTGCCGTCGGACAGCCCGTCGCCGTCGCTGTCGGCCTTGGTGGGGTCGGTGCCCACGGTGTTGACCTCGTCGCCGTCGGGGATGCCGTCGCCGTCGGTGTCGCTGACGGTGGGATCGGTGCCCAGGGCGACCTCCTGGTCGTCGGTCAACCCGTCGCCGTCGGTGTCGGTGGTCTGGCTGTCATCGTCGCCCTGCAGGGGATTGGTGCCCGCGGAGACCTCGGCGCCGTCGGAGACCCCGCCGCCGTCGGTGTCGGCTTTGTTGGGGTCGGTGTTGTAGGTGTTGACCTCGTCGCCGTCGGTCAGCCCGTCGCCGTCTGAGTCGGCGACGTTGGGATCGGTGCTGTAGGTGTTGACCTCGGCGCCGTCGCTCAGGCCGTCGCCGTCGGAGTCGCTGACGGTGGGGTCGGTGCTGTAGGTGTTGACCTCGTCGCCGTCGGAGAGGCCATCCCCATCGGAGTCCGCGACCGTGGGATCAGTGCTGTAGGTGTTGACCTCGTCGCCGTCGGAGAGGCCGTCGCCGTCGGTGTCGGGGTTGTTGGGATCGGTGCCCAGCGTGGCTTCCTGGGTGTCGGACAGCCCGTCGCCGTCGGTGTCGACGGGGGGCGTGTCGTCCGAGCCGTCCAGGGGATCGGTGCCGTTGGTCAACACCTCGGTGCCGTCGGAGACGCCACCGTTGTCGGTGTCGGCCTTGTTGGGATCGGTGTTGTAGGTGTTGACCTCGTCGCCGTCGGTCAGCCCGTCGCCGTCGGAGTCGGCCTTGTTGGGGTCGGTATTGGTGGTGTTGACCTCTTGGCCGTCGGTCAGCCCATCGCCGTCAGTGTCGGCCTTGTTGGGGTCGGTATTGGTGGTGTTGACCTCTTGGCCGTCGGTCAGCCCGTCGCCGTCGGTGTCCGGGTTGTTGGGGTCGGTGCCTTGGGTGGACTCCTGGGCGTTGGTCAGCCCGTCGCCGTCGGGGTCGGCCAGGGGGCCGTCGGTGTCGTCGGCGTCCAGGTAGTTGAGGATGCCGTCGCCGTCGACGTCGCCGCGTCCCTCGGTGGCGTCCGTGGCGCCGTCGGCGTCGGAGTCGGTGTCCAGGTAGTTGGGAGTGCCGTCGCCGTCGACGTCGCTATTGCCCAGGGCGGTCGAGTCGCCCAGCTCGGTGGCGGTGTCGATGCCGTCGCCGTCGTCGTCGGGATCTCGCCAATCGCCGATGTTGTCGCCGTCGGTGTCGGTGGTGCCCTCGTTGGCGTCGAGCACGCCGTCGGCGTCGGAGTCGGTGTCCAGCGCGTCGATGGTGCCGTCGCCGTCGGTGTCGACCGCCGTGCCCCCGTCGGTCTCGGTGAAGTCGTCGATGCCGTCACCGTCGGTGTCGGCGAGGGCGTCGCTGGTGCCCAGCGCCGCCTCCTGACAGCTCGTCAGGCCGTCCCCGTCCTGATCGATGCACACGTAGCAGCCGGTGGCGTCGCAGCTCACTGGGTCGCCGGCGGCCCCGGCCAGGGTGGTCACCCCGGAGGGGGCCACCAGATCCCCGTTGATCGACTGGGCGTTGCTGGAGGTGCCGTAGATCAGCCGGATGGTGGTGGTGTCGGTCACCCCCAGCGTGGCCAGGTCGGCCTTGTCGACGGCCCAGTCGATGAAATAGTCGGGCGTGCCGTTGAACGTCGAGGCCGCGGTGACCACCCGCGCGTGGGTGCTGATGGGGTAGCTAGCGACCTGGACTTCGGACTTGTCGCTGGGATCGCCGATATTCTTCTGGGAGGTGTTCTGCTGCAGGGTGACCTGGTCGGGGTTGGAGATCCCGTCGACCATGGTCAGGATTTCGTAGTTGTCCAGGTTGCCGTCGGTGTCGAACTCCACCGCCCAACCGAACGGACGCAACCCGCCGCCGCTTCGCTCGGGCGAGTCGTCGACGCGCATGCGAAAATACAGGTAGCTGCTGTCGCTGTAGACGTAGACCGCCGGGTTGCTGGCGTCGCCGATGGCGTCGCGCGAGCCCTGGGCGTCGCCCAGCGGCTCGACGATGGAGCCGCCGCTCTGAGTCACCTCCACCCAGGAGCTGTCCGGCGGGAAGGTCTGGGCGCTCGCCGACTGGGCCTGCACGCCCAAGCCGAGCAGCGCGGCCCCGGCGGCGACCAACCAACGAAGCGCAGTGCATGCATCCCAACGCGGATTTCCAACCGACTTCATACCCATCACAATTATCCCGGAGAATGGACGGCCAACTTTACAGCCAATTTTACCGTAACAGCGGCGTCTACTATTCGATGTTTTGCGTTAATTCTATCACGATTTAAATGCCACTTCTAAAAGAAGCATGGGCGCGAATCGGTGAGCGCTCCGCGGGCAGCAATCGGCCAGTCCGCAGAGGGAGAAAAGCCCCGTCGGGAGCAATCCCGCGGGGCTTGACCGTACATGGGGGAAATTTACCGGAGGCGACCGATTATTTGGTCGTCTTCTTGGTCGTCTTCTTGATGCCCAGGATCGTGAGCACCATCCGCCGGTTTCTTGCCCGCCCCGGGGCGGTGGCGTTATCCGCGATGGGCTCACTCTCACCGTAGCCACGAGCCACCAGGCGGTCGCGGGCGACTCCGTGGTCGACCAGGAAGTCGACCACCGCCTGGGCGCGCGCCTGAGAGCGCTTGCGGTTCACGGAGGCCTTGCCGGGCGAGTCGGTGTGCGCCTCGACGCGCACCTTGGTGATCTCGGGGTGGGCCGCGAGCAGCGCGGCGACCTGGCGGAGCATGGGGAAGCTGTGCTTGTTGATCGTCGCCTTGGCGGTGTCGAAGTAGATCGGCTCGGGGAGTTCGACCCTTTCGTGGGCGATCTTGACCGTGGGCTTGCCCTTGCCGTGGGAGCCTTCGTCGTCTTTGTCAGCCACGCTGGCTTTGTGGTCGCTGGCTTTGTGGTCGCTGGCGCCGGACGTGCTGTGTTGCGTCACCTTCGCCCTCGCGCTATCGGCCGGAGAGGCCTGTGCGCTCGCCGTCGGGGCGTATAGGCCCACTCCCAGCAGCGCCGCCGCGGCGGCGACCAGCCAACGAAGCACGGTGCGTGTACCCAAACGCGGACATTCAAATAGCTTCGTGCGCATCGCAAACATCCTGCGGTTCGACAGTTCATGAATTGTGTAGTGACACTTTCGGCTTATAACACTCGTTTTTCTGCGTCAATTCCACCGGCACGCTCAGGCGCGCATCATCGCTAAGAAGGCGCGCGTCGCTGCGCTCTGGGTGCGGTCGCTGGCGTAAATGGCTGCCAGGCGTCGCGCGATGGGGTTGTCGACGCAGCGCAACCCTGTTTGCTCGGCGCCCAGGGCAAATTGGCTGACGAAGCCCGAGCCGATGCCCTGGGCGACCATCTGTTTGATGGACTCGATGGAGCGAAGCTCCATGACGATGTCGACGTCGATCTGCGCCTCGCTGATGCGTCGGTCGATGATGTCGCGCACCGCCGAGCCGGCCTCGAAGAGCACCAGCGGTTGGCCGGCCAGATCCGGCCAGGCGAAGCTCGCCTGGTCGCTGGCCGGGTGATTGGGCGGTACGATCAGGCGAAGCTCGTCTTCGACCCACGGCTCGACCTCGAGCTTGCTCGACGCCGTCGACGACCCCGACGCCAGCTTGATGGGGAGCGTGACGATCCCCAGGTCGAGCTCGCCGGAGAGCACGTCCTCGACGGACTGCTGGCTGGACTGCTCGCGCACGAAGAAGCGAATCCCCGGGTTGTCGGCGTGGAACCGACCCAGCAGCCTGGGCAGCAGGTAGGTCGTGGCGGTCGCGCCCCCGCCGATGGTCAGCGATCCCTTCTCCAGGCCCGCGAGTTGGTCGAGGGCCAGCCGGCCGTTGTCCAGTTGGGCCAGCGAGGCCTCGGCGTAGTCGCGAAACAGCTCGCCGGCCTCGGTCAGCATCATGCCCTTGGGCGTGCGGTCGAAGAGCCGGTGGCCCAGGTCGTCCTCGAGCTTGCTGATCTGCGCGCTCACGGCCGGCTGCGTCAGGTGGAGTTGGCGCGCGGCGCGGGTCATATGCCCCTCCCGGGCCACGGCGAGGAAGGTGTGCAGTTGGTTGAGGTCCATAAAAGAGATCTATCACCAAAATAAAATCAATCAATTTACATTATGCCCGACCCGTTCCTATAGTCCAATCCGATTCGAGTTTCTGATTGCACTAACCTGGCCGCCACACACGAGGAAACCATGACCGACGTCAAGAATCCGTGGAACGCCAAGACCACCTTCGAATGCGACAAGGGGACGTACACCGCGTACAACCTCAAGGCGCTCGAGGAGGCTGGCCTGGGTGAGATCGACAAGCTTCCCTACTCCATCAAGGTGTTGTTGGAGTCGTGTCTGCGCAACCTCGATGGCCGGGTGGTCACCGAGGAGCACGTCAAGGCGCTGGCGGGCTACAACGCCAAGGACGTCGGCGAGCAGGAGGTGCCGTTCAACCCCGGCCGCGTGGTCCTGCAGGACTTCACCGGCGTGCCGGCGGTGGTCGATTTGGCCGCCTGCCGCAGCGCGATGGACCGCTGGGGCAAGGACACCTCCCGGGTCAACCCGCTGAGCCGCGCCGACCTGGTCATCGACCACTCGGTGCAGGTCGACGAGTTCGGCAACGCCAACAGCTTCCAGATCAACACCGAGAAGGAGTTTGAGCGCAACAAGGAGCGCTACGAGTTCCTCAAGTGGGGCCAGCAGGCGTTCTCGAACTTCTCGGTGGTGCCCCCGGAGACGGGCATCGTCCACCAGGTCAACCTGGAGTATTTGGCCAGCGGCGTGCTCAGCGCCGAGCAGGACGGAGAGCAGGTCGCCTTCCCCGATTCGCTGGTGGGCACGGACTCGCACACCACCATGATCAACGGGCTGGGCGTGACCGGCTGGGGCGTGGGCGGCATCGAGGCCGAGGCGTGCATGCTCGGCCAGCCGATCTTCATGCTCATCCCCGAGGTGGTCGGCTTCGAGCTGACCGGTGAGCTCAAAGAGGGCACCACCGCCACCGACCTGGTGTTGACGGTCACCCAGATGCTTCGCCGCCACGGCGTGGTCGGCAAATTCGTCGAGTTCCACGGGCCGGGGCTGGCCAGTCTGACGCTGGCCGACCGGGCGACCATCGCCAATATGTCCCCGGAGTACGGCGCCACGATGGGCTACTTCCCCATCGACCAGAAGACGCTGGACTACATGCACCTGACCGGGCGCGACGAGGACCAGATCGACCTGGTCGAGAAATACACCAAGCTCAACGGCTTCTGGCGAAACGACGACTACGAGATTGAGTACGGCTCCAAGCTCACCCTCGATCTGGGCGAGGTCGAGCCCAGCCTGGCGGGTCCGAAAAACCCGCACGAGCGCGTGATCATGAGCGAGCTGCAGGGCACCTTCCGCATGCACTGCGAGAAGACCTTCGGCAAGCCCAACAAGACCACCGCCAAGGACGTGGAGTTCCGCGGCAACACCTTCGATTTGACCGACGGCGACATCGTCATCGCCGCGATCACCTCGTGCACCAACACCAGCAACCCGGCGGTGATGATCGGCGCCGGCCTGGTCGCCCGCAAGGCCAAGGCGCTGGGCTTGAAGGCCAAGCCCTGGGTCAAGACCTCGCTGGCGCCCGGCTCGCGCGTGGTCACCAAGTACCTCGACGAGGCCGACCTGACCAAGGACCTCGAGGACGTGGGCTTTTTCACCGTCGGCTACGGCTGCACGACCTGCATCGGCAACTCCGGGCCGCTGCCCGAGCCAGTCGAGAAGGCCATCCTCGACGAGGACCTGGTCGCCTGCTCGGTGCTCTCCGGTAACCGCAACTTCGAGGGGCGCGTCAGCCCCTACACCAAGGGCAACTTTTTGGCCTCGCCGCCGTTGGTGGTGGCCTACTCCATCGCCGGTACGGTCGACATCGACATGTACAACGACCCGATCGGCCAGGATAAGGACGGCAACGACGTCTTCTTGAAAGACGTCTGGCCGTCCAACCAGGAGATCCGGGACATGATGAACGAGTTCGTCACCCGCGACGACTTCAAGGAGAAGTACGCCCAGGTCTACGAGGGCCCCAAAGAGTGGCAAGAGCTGGAGGCGCCCACCGGCAAGGTCTACGACTGGAAGGACGAGTCGACCTACATCCAGGAGCCGCCGTTCTTCGTGGACATGGGCCTGGACGTCCCCGAGATCAAGGGGATCGAGGGCGCGCGCTGCCTGGCCAAGGTCGGCGACAACACCACCACCGATCACATCAGCCCGGCGGGCGTGATTCCCAAGAACAGCCCCGCGGGCCGCTACCTCATCGCCAAGGGCGTCGAGCCGGCGATGTTCAACTCCTACGGCTCGCGTCGCGGCAACGACCAGGTCATGACCCGCGGCACGTTCGGCAACGTGCGCCTCAAAAACCAGCTCGCCCCGGGCACCGAAGGTGGCTACACCACCTATCTGGGACCGGAGGAAGAGGCCGAAAACCCGCCCGAACTCAACTACGTGTCGGACTACTCGCCCAAAAACGGCGAGCAGTGCTTCATCTACGACGCCGCCGTCAAGTACATGAAGCACCGCATCCCCACGGTGGTCTTGGGCGGCATCAACTACGGCATGGGCTCGAGCCGCGACTGGGCGGCCAAGGGCACCTTCCTGCTGGGCGTCAAGGCGGTCATCGCCAAGAGCTACGAGCGCATCCACCGCTCCAACCTGATCGGCATGGGCGTGTTGCCCCTGCAGTTCCAGGACGGCGACACCCACGAGTCGCTGGGACTGACCGGCCACGAGGTCTTCGACATCGACGTCGACGACAACCTCGAGCCGATGTCGGAGGTGTGGGTCAAAGCCACCGACCCGAACAGTGGCGAGACCAAGGAGTTCTGCGTGGACTGCCGCATCGACACTCCCGCCGAGCTCGACTACTACCGCAACGGTGGCATCCTCCACATGGTGCTTCGCCGGATGGGTAACGAGCAGTAAAGCGTTGCTCGCGTGAGACGAAGGCCCCCGACGGTTTAGGCTGTCGGGGGCCTTTTTTGTGCCGGCAGGCGGAGGGGCCCGACCAAAAAGCAAGGGATTTCAATCACCCAATCCCCAATTGACGCCGCCCTCGCCGAGGCGCATGCTTCCCGCGAAAGCCGCACCTTCTGCTTGCGAGCCGTGCGAGGTCGAATTGTGAGAATTACGAGTGATTTAGCCAGCCTCCGTCGGCTCGCCGCTATTGGCGTGGCCTGTGTGGTCATGGCCCTGGCGTCGGGATGCACCGAGGATAACTCGGTGGCTCATCTGCGCCACGACGCCGGGGGCAGCGACGCGGCGGACACCGACGCCCATAGTCTCGATGGATCGACGGGGGGCACCGACGTCGCGACCGACATCGGCCGCGACGCCAACGCCTCGGCGGTCGACGCCGGCGGCGATGCGATGGACGCTTTTGGCGTCGATGCCGACGCCACCGACGCCGATACCAGTTGCGCCGACGACGATCAGGATGGGGTGTGCAACGCCGTCGACCGCTGTGCGGGCTACGACGACGCGGTGGACACCGACGGTGACGGCACGCCCGACGGGTGCGACGAGTGTGCGCAGGACGCCGACAAGGTAGCCCCCGGTACCTGCGGGTGCGGGGTAGCTGACCAGGACAGCGACGGCGACGGCGTGCTGGACTGCAACGATCAGTGCCCAACGGATGCCGCCAAGACCGCGCCCGGCACCTGCGGCTGCGGGGTCGCCGAGACGGACACCGACGGCGACGGCACCGCCGATTGCGTCGACCAATGCCCCGACGATCCCGCCAAGACGCAACCCGGCGTATGCGGCTGTGGCTGGGCCGACCCGAGTTCCGGCACCAATTGTCCCAACGATCCCGGCAACCTGGACCCGAGTTTTGGCACCGGGGGGCTCACGGTGGTGTCGTTTCGCGGCGGGCGCGACGCGGTGCGCGCATTGGCGCTGGTGTCCGGCGCCGACCCCATTCTAATCGGCGGGTTCACCCGAGCCGCCGGCGGCGACTACGACTTTTTGGCCGCCCGCTTCGACAGTGCGGGCAACCTGGATGCCGGTTTTGGCAGCGCGGGGTGGACGGCCACCGACTTTAACGGCGGCGCCGACCGCGCCTTCGCCATGGCCGCCGACGCTTCGACCGGGGCGTTTGTACTCGCCGGGGGCGCCTACAACGGCGGCCAGCAGCCGGCGCTGGCGAAGTATGGCGCCGACGGAAGCCTCGACACCAGCTTCGACACCGACGGGCGACGCGCCGACAGCATCGTGACCAGTGGAAGCTACCGGGGCGTCGAGATGCTCGCCGGTGGTGCATTGGTGGTCAGCGGCGATGGGTTTTCCTCGCGCACCAGCGGCCGCCAGATGATTGCGGCGCGCTACACCGCCGCCGGCGGGCTGGACACCGGCTTTGACACCGACGGCTATCGTGTCTTCGGGGCGGCGACGTTGCACGCCCGCGCGATGAGCGTGCTCGATTCCGGTGCGCTGGTCGTCTCCGGCTACCACGAGCAGGGCTTCGACGACGCCGCCGCGCTGCTCAGCCTGAGCGCGAACGGCGCGACCAATAACGGGTGGGGCAACGCCGGCACCACGCTGACCGACGCGACCGCCTCCGGTATGTCCTCCGAGGAGATTGCGGCCACCGCCGTCGACGCCCAGGGAAGGCTAGTGGCGGTGGGTAACTCCGACGTCGCCGGCGGCGGGCGCGACCTGCTGGTCGCGCGCTACAAGACCGACGGCACGCTCGACACCAGTTTTGCCGGAGACGGTTTGCTGACCCACGACGTCTCCGGCGGCTTCGACGACGCCTATGGCGTAGCGGTGCAGGCCGACGGCAAGATCCTGGTGGTCGGGCGCGCCCAGATCGGCACGACCTACCAAGCCGTGATCATACGCCTGAATGCCGACGGGACCCTCGACGGCAGCTTCGGGCAGTCGGGCACCAAATTGGTCGACGTCACCCCCGGCGAGGACAGCGACGCCCGGGCGGTGGCCCTTCAATCCGACGGCATGATCGTGGTGGTCGGCGACGTCGACGCCGGCCCCGATCAGGACATTTTCGTATTGCGCCTTTACCCCTGACGGCCAGCTGACTGGCAGCATTCTCTCATCTAGGAGCCAAGCATATGGACGGCTATATCGGACAGATCATCTTATTCGCCGGCGGCTTTGCCCCGCGAAACTGGGAGCTTTGCCAGGGTCAGTTGCTGGCTATCACCCAGAACACGGCCTTGTTTTCCATCATCGGGACGACGTATGGGGGCGACGGTCGTACTACGTTTGGGCTGCCCGATCTTAGCGGGCGCGTCCCGCTGGGCGTTGGTTCTGGTCCGGGCTTGACGCGTCGTTGGCCGGGGGACAAAGGCGGCGCTGAGAGCCACACGCTGACCACCGACGAGATGCCGGGCCACACCCACCCGTCCCAACTCCAGTTGTTCGCCACCACCGACCAGGCCAGCGACGTCGCCCCCGACGGAAACGTGCCGGCGACCAGCGGGGAGGCGGACCTGTACGCGCCCGCCAACAACCTGGTGGCAATGGATGCCGGGGCCGCCCAAATCACGGTCGGGGGGGCGGGGCTCGGACACGCCCACAACAATATGCAGCCGTATCTGGCGCTCAATTACATCATTTGTGTGACGGGGATTTTCCCGTCGCGCTACTGAGGACGTAGGCGCGTACACCGGGCCGGCGGCGCTGTCGTTCCACAAATGAGGAAGACATGGACAACCGAATGCACCGACGTGAGTTTTTGCAAGGGATGGGGGTGGTCGTTGGCGGGGCGCTGATCATCGGGCCCAATCTGGCCGGGTGCACTGGCCTCGACGACGACGTGACCTCGGTGGGGGTCTATGTGCCCCAGGACAGCACCGTCGGCGAGCGCTTTGCGGCCGGTTTGACGGTCGCGCGGCGCGTGCAGTCGGCCGACGGCGCGCCGATGCGGTTGGTGGTCAGCGACTTCGAGGGCCTGCGACCATCGGCGTCGGCCTTGGACGCCCAGATCGAGGCGCACAATCTCGATGCGGTCGTCGCGCTGATGAACGCGCGGGCCGCCGACCCGCTGTTGGAGGTGTTGCGGCGCACGAAGACGCCCCTGGTGGTGGCCACCGCCGGCGCGGAGTTGATGAGCGCCGAAGCCGCCGAGTGTCCCTGGTTGTACGTCGCATCGCTGGGCGCGTGGGAGGCGAGCTACGCCGCCGGCCGCCACCTCGCCCGCCGGCATGGCACACCGGTGGTCATCGCCGCGGCCACCAAAGAGGCGGGCTACGACGAGACATTTGCGTTTTGCCGGGGATTCGAAGAGGCCACAGACGCCGCCCCCATCCTGGAGTTCACCAACCCGCCGTCGGCGCCACGCACACTCGATGAGGCCCTGGAGGCCATCGCCGCGCACCGCCCGAAGGCGGTCTACGGATTGATGTCCGGCGAGGAGGCGGTCGCCTTTGCGGGCGCCTTCCGGCGCCACGACACGCTGTCGCGCGTGCCGCTGGTGGGCGGGTCGTTCTTTGCAGCCCAGGCGCGCCCAAATGAGCGATTCACGGGGTGGTCACCGGTCAGGGGCAGCGCTCGATCCAAGGAGTTCGAGCGCGCCTATCGGCGGGCCGTGGGCGACCGGCCAGATGCCTTCGCTCTCCTGGGCGGTGAGGCGCATACGTGGCTTTCGGGAGCGTTGGCTGCCTCCGGGCCGCGCGGCGGCCGTGCCGAGGCGCTGGCCGAGGCCCTGGCCAGCGCCGACGTTGACGGGCTGCGCGGGCGGTGCTGCGCTGACGCCGACAGCGGCCGGCTCGTGGCGCCGGTGTATCGTGAGCGGCGCTCCGGTGCCGTCGAGTCCATCGCGGTGGCCACCGACCTCCAAGAGCGTCTGTTCTCTGTCCTCCAGGGCACGCGAAGCGGGGTGCTCTCGCCGTACTTGGTCGGCTGATATGACCTGTCTTTGGGGGCCAAAACATGGTGTCTGGCACCGTAAGGAGGGCGTCTGGGGCCGCCACCTCCCCTGGAGCGGGGAGGAGTGGCAGGTTGTGACTTGGACGCCGGGCATGCCTCCTAGCGCACCCACGCCTGCCAGGTGCCGTCGATCAGGCTGGAGTCGGCGGGCGTGTCCGCGGTGCACTCCAGGCGCAGCCCGGCAAATCCGGTGTGGTAGCCGATGGCCACCTGGTTGGCGTCGGTGATGTTGGAGTCGACCTGGGTGGGGCCGTTGTCACACACCCCGATCTGGAAGCCGCCGGTGGGATGCACGCCGCCGCCGCAGATATGCCAGCTTCCCCAGAAGGGGTCGTTGCTGGCGGTGGGGTAGGCGTCGACCGAGGCGTAGGCGCCGCCATTTTTGGACATGCGCATCGGGCTGGGGGTCGCGGCGTAGGTCAGCGAGGCCGTCAGGTCGTTCCACTGCGTCTGGGTGGGCGTCCAGATGACGTCGCCTTGCAGGTTGCGCGTGGTGTCGTCGCAGGAGTAACGCACGTCGGCGGCGCCGGGCAGCAGGCTGCTGGCGTCGAGCATGCCGTAGGTGGTCCCGTCGAGCAGCACCTGGTCGTTGGTGGTGACCTGGTTGGTCGACGTCTGCTGGATCCAGGCGGTCTGGAAGAAGCGCGTGCCCCGGTAGATGGAGTCGATCGTGCGGCCGCCGGCGTACAGCCGGGCGATGCGCGTCCAGCCGCCGCCGTCGGTGGTCATATCGCAGTAGACGTCGAAGGGGGCGTTGGCGCCGGCGCCGTCGGGGTCGATGGTGTACACCCCGTCGGTCGTGCCCACGCCCTGGTCGAGCGCGTCCTTGCACGACGTCGGGTAGCTGCAGGAGGTGCCGTCGCCGTACATCGCTGCCGGGCACGTGCAGGTAAAGCTTCCCGGGGTGTTGGTGCAGGTGGCGTTGGCGTCGCAATTGTTCAGCGAGGCGTCGGCGCATTCGTCGACGTCGGTGCAGGCGGTGCCGTCGCCGCTAAAGCCGGAGTTGCAGGCGCAGGTAAACCCGCCGTCGGTGTTGGTGCAGGTGGCGTTGGCGTCGCAATTGTTCAGCGAGGCGTCGGCACATTCGTCGACGTCGGTGCATTGGTAGCCGTCGCCGCTATAGCCGTCGCGACAAGAGCAGCTAAAGGTGCCGTCGTTGGCCTGGTCACATTGTCCGCCCGTGGGAGCGCACGCGTCGCAGACCGTGCCCACACAGCCCGGGCCCTCGCCGTAGCCGTCGCCGTTGGGGTCGTGGCAGTAGGTGTCGGGGGTGCACAGGCCGTCGAAGCAGGCCATGGCGTCGGTCGCGCAGGTGTCCTGACATGCCTCGGTGCACACCGACTGGTCCCCGAAGCTGTGGCACTGACCCGACGCGCACTCGTCGTCGGCCGTGCACGGCTCGCCAATGCCGGCAAGCGGCGGCACATCGGGGGCGACGTCCTGGCCGGCGTCGGCGCTGGCGGTATCCTGGCCTGCGTCGGCGTCCGCATCGGCCGCGGCGTCCGTACCGGCGTCGTAACTATTCGACGCGTCCGAGGCACCCGACGTGTCGGACGTATTATAGTGCGGGCCCGACGACGAGGCCGCCTGGTCTGCGCAGGCCGTGCCGATGGCGACGAGCGACAAGATCAACAACGAGAACAGGGCGCGCTTCAACGTATTCATCACAGCTCCCAAAGGTTGACCGGCCGACCGGCCGTCGCAAAAATCCAACGCGAACGCCGCCACGATACTGCGATTACTGTGGGGTATCAATCTTTTGGGACGACCCACCGAGGCCAGCCGCGGCGTGTTCACGCCCTGTGCGGGTCGAGGCCTGCAGCCCCGGTGATTTCGACGGCCTCCTTTATCCCGCCAAAACGGGGGTGCATAGCGTTGAAGAATTTGTAACTTCTAGCTATGCTAAGAGTATTGAAGCACCATCTCTGTTTCCGCTCTCGAAGCGACCTATGAGTGTCACGAAAAAGTGGCTGACCGAACGGTTCAACGCGCGCCGCGCGACAGGCGCCTGGCTGGTGCTGGCGGCGGTGCTTCTGGGCGGGTGCAGCGACTGGCGTCTGATGCGCACCTTTCCGGTGCGCGACGCCGCGGTCGGCGATGCCGGCGACGTGACCATGCGCGGCGATGTGGGCGACGCCGGTGATGTGGCCAGCGATGCGATGAGCAACGCCGCCTGGTGGGACGCCCAGGGCGACGAGGTCATCGCGCCGTGGGTCCACAAGCTGGATCTGACGACCGCCCAGGCGGCGACCCTCACCGACGATACGGTGAGTTGGCCGCTGCCGGACTACGACTATATGACCGACTGGCAGGAGCAGGACATTTTGTGGGCGCCGGTCTCCGATCCGTCGGCGGCCTTTTTGCGCCGGGTGCTCTTCATCGAGACGACGCAGACGACGATCACCTTCCACACGCGCGACGCCGCGCTGACGGAGGTGTTCATCGTGTCCCGTGAAGACGCCGGCCCCAAAGAAGATGTCGGCGTCGACCAATGAGCAGCATACATATGAGATTGAATACCCCCGATGAATGAACTGGAGAGGCGTGCGATGGCTGAATGGGATACCGAGTCGCGCTGCACCACCCGATGGTCGATACGCGTCGCCCTGCCGCTGGTGGCGTTGATGCTGCTGGCGAGCTGCGGCGGCGATCAATTCTTCAGCACGCTGCCGGCCAGCAAGGCGAAGCAGGGGAGCTCGGCGGCCTCCAAGGCGGGCACCATCGCGGGATCGGCACCGGTGGTCGCTCCCAAGTTGAGCATGAAGCAGTGGTACGACCAGCAAAAGGAGATCGTCGTCCCCTGGGCTCACAAGCTCAGCAGCGACGTCGCCGAGGACGCCATTCTCGAGCCCGATCGGGTGAGCTGGCCGCGGCCCAAGTACGACTACATGGCCAAGTGGGCCAAAAATGACCTGCTTTGGGCACCGGTGCCCGACCCCACCCACGCCTTCTTGCGTAGGGTCCAGGACGTCGCCGTCACCGATGACGCCGTGGTTTTCCAGACCACCGACGCCGGGTTGACCGACCTGTATTTGAAGGCCCACCTGAATCTGGACGTTCGCCACCGCTCCTACGAGGTGGCCGTGCCCCCCGATGCCCTCGACCAGCGAACCCGTCAACAGGAGTTGCACGCGGCCGTCGACAACATCAACTTCAGTGTGGCGACGCCGGGTAAGGTTCGCTTCGGCCTTTGCGCCAAAGCCAGTGGCGCGGGCTTCGAGCGCTGCCACGATCCCGGGGTCCACTGTCCCGGCCAACCCAGCAGTCAGATGGCCCACGAGGGCATGTGCAATGAGCCCGCCGAAGATCCCGACGTCAAGCAGGTCTCCAGCAACCTCAGCGCCCAGTGGGGGGCCTACGTCGAGGCGCAGCCGACACTGCACTTCAACATCTACCACCTGTCGTTGGTCGGCACCATCCACAGCCTGTTTCGCAACTCTCATGCTCAGGAATGCACCTGCATCACGCGCTACTTCGACCGCGGCATCGATCAGGTCGCCCAGT
Organism: uncultured delta proteobacterium; assembly: GCA_963697525.1. GTDB lineage: Bacteria > Myxococcota_A > Bradymonadia > Bradymonadales > Bradymonadaceae > Bradymonas. The sequence continues at coordinate 7,087,089 of OY969087.1, read as the reverse complement.
TGTGCCATATGAGCCAGGACGAGGTGGTCGGTTGGAAGGCCGACTGCGCCGGCAGCATCGCCTATATGGACCTGGAGATGTCCGGGGGCACCAGCCTGGAGCTCAAGGACTTCAAGTTCGGCGCCAACCAGCAGATCGACATCTCCAAGGAGTTTCCGCTCTTCGAGTCGATGCCGATTCCGCTGGGCGAAACGGGCATTACGCTGCAGCTTACCGCCGGGCTCAAGCCCGCCTTCGACTTTGATATGAGCGGTGACATCGATTGGTCACACGCCCCGCACGGGCCGCGCGTGGGGTTTGATTTTGGCTTCGGGGTCGTGTGGCCGGCGGACGCGCGCGGCAACTTCTACAAGATCGATCATCCGGACAGCAACTCCACCGAAATTCCCTCGCCGGAGGTCCATCTGCGCGGCAAGGTCTCGACCAGCTTGGAGCTGAAGGTGGGGCTCAAGGCGGCGTTTTTGGGCGCGGCCGGCCTGGAGGTCAATGTCGGCGGCAAAGCCGAGGCCGGCGTGGAAGCCGGCGGCAACGTCGACACGGGCACGGGCAACTCCCAGGGCGTGTGTACCCCGTACGCCAAACTCGGCGCCACGCTGGGCGTCAAGGCGCTGGCCGACCTGGGCGTGTGGGATTGGGACCACGAGTGGACGATGTTCGACACCTGCGCCGAGCCCAGCAGAACCTGTTCAATCTGGACATGCGCGCAGCCTGCCTGTCGTGGGACGGCGGCAATATCTGCAATAACGTCAGCGCCAGCGCCATCCGGCTGGCCGCCAAGGACGCCGACTACGGGGGCACGACCGTGCTGGGGCAGCGGCGAGACCCGCCTGGCATCGAGATCGACGCCATCTACGTGACCCGTGGCAACGGGCCCAATCCAGAGCATATCAAGGCCACGAACATCGTGTCGGGGTCGGTATATGGCATGGACTCCGTGGACTTCAACCAGTGTTCGTGGTCGGACTGGGAGAACTCGGTCGGCTCATTCCAACACAACCTGATCGTGACCTTCGAGAAGCCGCTGATTCCCGGCGACAAGCTGCATATCTATCGGCAGGGATTCGCGTTGAACCAGGGCGGGCGCGACGCCAACAACCAGGTCATCTACTGCAAACCCAGCGGTACCTTCGACATCTACGTCGGAGACGACACCACCGGTCCCTGGGGCGTGCCCGTCGCCCAGGACGTCAAGCCCGAGAAGAACCACCAGGAGTTTACCCTGAACCTGGGTAATTTCCCCCACTAATAAGGCTTCTGAGCCGCCCCCGCCGACCGGCGGGGGCGAGCATCACTGACCGGCGTCGATGCTGGAGGTGCACAGCGGCGAGGGGACTCCGCAGGTCATATTGCCATCGGCGTCGCTGACGCAGTGGCCGGACTTGCACTCCCCGTCGTCCAGGCAGGCGGCGCCGACGTCCTTCTGGGCGATGCAGGCGTCGGCGAATTCATCGCAGTAAAAGCCCTCGGCGCAGTTGGCCCCAAAGCACGGCTCGTCGGCCCCGGCGTAGGGCGTGCACGTGCCGAAATCCCCCCCATCCTGGGGCTGTTTGCAGTAGCCGTCGATGCACTCGTAGTCGAATTTGCACTGCCCGTCGGCCTCCACCTGGGGCACGAGCATCTCCATACATCCGGTCAGCGTGGTCTGCGCGGGGCTCAGCGTCGTCCAATCGGCGCAGTCCTGGGACAGGTAGGCGTCGTGGCACAACTGGGCCATGTCCGGGTCGAATTTGATGCGCCCGGCCTCGATGGAGTTGGTCAGGTTGCCCAGATGGATGGTGGTGGGCACCGCCGACTGAAAGTCGGTGCAATCGGCGTTGACCCCGTCGACGCCGAAGACGTTGCGCAGCTCATCGGCCGTGCAGCAACGCGACATGAGTTGGCACTCGGCGTTGACCAGCTTCTGTTGGGTGTCCGCCAGGGTGGGGTCGATGGCCGCGTGGGTGTCGACGCCGGCGTCGACGCTGGCGTCGGAGTTTACCGCATCCAGGCCGCCATCGGGCGGCGCGGTGGCGTTTTTGAAGGCATCGTTATTCTGGGAACATCCACAGCTAAAGGCCAGGGCGGCAGCGATGATCCAGGTGCGGCGCGGTGACGGCATGGGCGATGAGTATGACACGGATGGCTCGGGGCTGCGTGGACAGTGACGGGCGCGCGCGGCGCCCGCCGGGTGACATCGGATACAACGGGTCTAATTGGACGGCGGGGCAAAGGTATAGTCAAAGAACACGCTCTGCGAGTCCGCCTGGGGCTCGAAATGCCCCTGCATCTGGAACGGTTGGTGGCCCTGGGCGCGGAAGAACAGCTCGTAGTCGACGGTCTCGTCCTGGGTGCCGCTGACGTTGACCACCCAGATGCGGAAGGTCTGGTTCTGGGGGTGGACGTCCAGGGCGGCGTGCTCGATATACGGGGGGATCTCGCCCTGGGCCGACTGCCAGGTGCACGCCGTGTTGTCGGTGCAGGCGGTCTGGTCGAGGTCCGAACACTGCACGGTCGCCCCGTCACACCACTCGTTGGACGAGGCCTGCCAGGTGCAGCCCCGGTTGTTCTCGCACATCGACTGGGTGTCGAAGATGTCGCACGACTGGCGATGGAACCCGATGCACCTTCTGATCCCATGGTGGAGTTTGTCGTCGAGAAACAACGTCTTGCAGCCGTCGACGGCCGAGCACAGCCGGGCGTCGGCGTCGAGGTTTTTGCACAACTTGAAGGTGTGCCCCTGGCAGCTTCCAGAGTCGTGGTGGTACTCGCACACGTCCGGGCAGGTCCCGTCGGTGGGTGTGGTGTTGGGACAGTCGACGGCCACGCCGCCGGTGCATTGGCCGACACAGGAATCGCAGTTGGTGCCGCCCGAAGACAGATGGGTGAGCTGGCCATTGGAGATGATCGGCGTGTCCGCGCTGAGCATCTCCCCGGAAGGCGTCTCCACGCGCAGATCCAGGTCGACGTCCTGGCTCCACTTGAGGGTGACCATCAGCGGGTGTTCCTCGGCGCAGTGGTTGCTGCCGAGCATGCAGATCTCGCCTTCCTGACAATCCCCGTCGGCCACGCAGGGCAGGTCGCTGGCGTCATCGGTGTCGCCATTGATCACCCCGCATTGATGCTCGCCGGTAAAGATCTGGTAGACGTCGAACAGCTTGCGGCTGTAGCTGCTGAACTCCTGGCCGGAGAATGTCGACTCCCCGCTGACCGTGCTGGTGGCGTTGTACGGACAAAACGGAGGGGTGACCTCGGCATGGGACTCGAAGTTCAGGCTCAGCGGCGTCGCGCCGCCGTCGGCGCCGCCCTGGTCGAGGAGTTTGACGCCCACCCGCAGCGCCGCGCGAAAGTTGATATTGGGCTCGCCGGAGCCGTATTGGTGGATTTCCTGGGCGGTAAACGGGGTCAGCGCGGCGGCCGGTTGCAGCGCTTTGCACAGGTTGAACCGGCAGTCGTAGCCCGCCAGCACGTACCCGCTGCCGTGCAGGCCAAATTGGGCGTCGCCGGCGGCGGTGGCGCTGACGTCGTACAGCAGGCGAATGTCGGGATTGATAGTGAACGTGCGCCCGACCAACTGGAAACTCAGCGACACCGGCGGGTCGCTGGCGAGCGACTGGCGCATGACCTGCAGGCCGCCGGGCTGGGCGTTGGGGTCCCACGCACCCGGCAGCAGGCGGCGCCCCTTGCGCAGGCTCGACGCTCCCTGGGCGTTGACGTCCCACAGGGCGTCGGCGGTGGCAAAGCCGGAGACCTGGAAGCTGCGGTGGAAGACGACGTTGCCGAAGACGTCGAATTTCAGGCGCACCGCCGGGCGGAAGGACACCCCGCCGCGCAGCGTGTCCACGCTGAGATTGGCGTTGGAGACGTCGGCGCGCGCGGAGTTCCCCATGTCGGTCGACAATTCCAGGGTGCCCAGGCCCTCGGCGCTGTTGGGCCTTAGAATCTTGTGGGGACACAGCAGGCAGGTGGCCAGGGCCGACGCGCGGGTCTGGGACGTCTCGTCGTCGGCGTGGTCCTCCGGGGTCCATTCGTAGCTGAAGGAGCCGTTTTTGACGACCTCGCCGAGCTGGGCCTCGCGGGTGTGCAGGATGAGCGCGTCCGGCGTGCGCTCGATGGACTCGATGGCGCGCCAGAACCCCGCGCCCGCCGAGGAGACCAGGATATCGCCGCGGTGCAGCCCGGCGACGTCGCCGGGCACGGGGGCCGCGAAGGTCATCGTGTCCGCGTCCAGCGTCAGCCGGTGCACCCGGCCGACGTCCAACCAGTAGACGTGATCGGCCAACTCGACGTCATCGGCCACCGGGGGATCGATCAGCGCATGCTGGGCCGTCGTGGCCGGTCCCGCCGGCCCCGTCGGCGCCATCGCCTGCTGGCAGCCGGCGAGCATGCCGGCGCCGACGACCAGCCCGGCGACGAGCAGTGCGCGCGGGTCGAGGTATCCTCGCAGTCTATTCATCACATCATCCATGGCTCAGCTCCTCAATTGCTCACGGGCACGGTGAAGACCGTGGGCGACGAGTAGCTGTTATTGGGGTCGACGGTGCCCGAGAAGGTCTGGCGCGTGTCGCCGGTCTCGACTTCGATGGTAAACGGCACCGGCTGGGTGACCGTGGAGTTGGGCGTCATCACCACCCAGATCTGGTACTCCCCGTTGATCGGGTGGGCGATGACCGCGTTTTCGATGAAGCGCGCCGAGCTCGGCTGGGTGCCGCACGCCCCGCCGCAGCTATGGCGGGTGAAGTCGCCGGGATAGGAGTTATTCGCGCTGAAGGTGGTGCCGTTGGCGTCGCGCACGTACAGATCCAGGTCCGCCCCCGGGGTATACCACCCCAGGGAGACGCGCACCGGGCCGGTCTTGACGCACTCGCGCACAAAACAGCGCGCGGGGGCGCCGAGATCGTCGGTGCATTGCTGGTCTCCGGCCGGCCCGACGGGACATTCGACGTGGTCGCCGGTGTACGGCTCGACGGTGTCGTAGAGCCCGCAGCCAAAGATGTCCTTCCAGATGCCCCCGGTGAATTCGCCCTCCCCGAAGATCGCCGGCAAGAATTGCCAGATCCACGTCCACTCCTTGCGGAAGCTGATGATCCCCAGGTCGACGCCGATGCCGAACAGCGCGCCGAAGCGGATGTAGTAGTCCCAACTGCACCGCGGGGCCCGAAGCGAGGCGTTCAGGTCGGCCAGGGCGCGGATGGGCTCGAACCACACCCCCGTGCGGTGGCGCCCGTACAAGTTGAGCTCCAGGCCCAGCGCCAGAGAGACGCCCAGGCCGACCTCGGCGTTGAAGCCGTTGTTCAAAAAGCCGTTGACGCTGGCGTCGCGCGAGTGGTTGGGCAGATTACAGCGGGTGATCGTCGAGCCGGCGTCGGGGTCGTCGACCTTGAACTCGGCGCCGTTGGAGGTGCCGAACCACACGCAGGCGTAAAACCAGTGCTCGTCGTAGTACTCGTAGGCCAGTTGGCCGCCCAGGCCGCCCTCGCCGTGGAATTGCATGCGGATATACGGGTCGAGCTGCAGATCGAGGATCCACACCGGGATGTGGGCCAGGGGGCTGCCGGTGATGTCGCTCCAGTATTTGGTCATGTCGTCGCCGCCGCTGGCGCCGACGTTGGCCACGTTGATGGCCGCGTTGAGCCCGTAGCCCACCCCGCCGTACACCCCGATCTTGGCGACGGCGTCGATGTCGATGCAGCAGGAGATGTCGAAGTCGAAGCTCGCCTTGATGCCCACCGTGGCCATGAAGATGGGCTTGAGCGTCAGGTTGAGCACGTTGGGGCCGAGCTGGTAGCCCTTGTCGATCTTGATGGGGATCGTGCCCGGGCAGCGGTTGGGGTCGTTGGGGTTGGTGTCGGTGTTCAGGCAAAACGACAGGCTGCCGCCCATGCCGTCGCTGGAGCTGCTGCCGCCGGATTCCTGGGTGGACGACTGCTTGTCGTAGCCGCATTTGTCCTTGCACACATGGAAGGAGCAGTCGTCGACGGTGCCGGTGTCGCACTCGCAGATCTGGTCGCATTGCTGAGCGATGCAGTCCTGGGGGCTGAGCCCGTCACAGATGCAGATCGGGTCGCCGTTGGCGTCGTTTTTGGTGTGGCCCGCCGCGATGCACCCGGCGTTGGGGTCGTCGGGGTTGTTGGGGTCGGGCATATAGGCGTAGCGGTGGCGGGTGATGTCGTTTTTGCAGGTGGGCTCGTATTTCCAGTTGCCCGCCGTGATGCACTGGCTGTGGTCGCTGCCGTTGGGCATGTAGTCGCCCGGGTTCTGGCGGATGTATTTGTCGCAGTTGTACAGGTCGTTGCCGCCGGCGTCAGGGAAGCTGCAGGTCAGCGCCTGGGTGCGCGTGCGGTACTCCGAGGAGCCCGAGGAGTCCGGCGCCGCCAGCATCTGCTTGGACATGAACCGCTCCTGGTCGCGCAAACTCTTGATGTTGAGGCGCACCAGCCGCGAGTTCAGGTGCTTGCGGATGTCGTCGAGCTCTTCTTTAGGCGAGGCGTATAGGTAGGGGTCGAGGGCGTCGAAGCCCAGGGGGACCTCGGCGCCAGGCTTGATGTCGATGTAGAAGTTACCTTCCTTGACGACCTCGCCCATCTTGGCCGGCCGGGTGTCCCAGATGATGCGGTCGTTCTCGACGTGGACCGCCTTGATGTAGTGGCGGATCATGGCGAATTTGTTGGCCACGATCATGCCCGGCTTGTACCCCAGCAGTTTGCGATGGCCCTTGAGCGGAAAGACCAGCTTGTCCAAGCTGTAGCTGATCAGGCTGTGGGCGTCGGCGTCGTCCAGCCAGTAGACGTTGTCCTTGAGGATCATCGGCTTGCGCTTGGACACATCCGGGTTGACCGCCACGATGTCGTCGCCGTCGAAGAACCGGCCGGAGGGCGCCGGGAAATAGCGCGGACCCGGGTCCGGGGTGGGCGCCTGGTCGGTCGGCGCCGGGGTCTGTTGGGCGGCGTGGTCCGCCGGCGGCTGGGGCCCCGAGTCGGTGGCCGAGCCGCAAGCGCTGGCCAGCAGGCTGAACGCACACGCCAGGATGAGCCCGGCGTGCAGTCGGGGGGAAGCCAGCGGGCGACCGAGTTTGCGCGACAGCCAGTTCGTAGTCATCATCTCACTCATCATCAGAGGCCAGGTGCGGGTTGCGCGACACGCTCGTGTGCACTGCCGTCTGGCCATGTCCCATCGGGAAAATCACAATCGTCAAGATGCGCTTGTCGTCGGGGTCGGGGCGGTGGAACGACAGCACCGAGGTCTGGTTGCCGGCAAAGCCGACCATCTGCTGGACCTGGTGCAGCGGCGCGTTCGAGCGGCGCCGCTTCCAGCCCCGCGCGCTCATGGCGCGGTGGTAAAACTGCAGCAGTTGCTTGGGCGAATCGGTGCTCACGAAAATATTGGAGCTGTACAGGCGTTTGTGGTCGAGGTCGCGCATGCGGTTGACCCGGGTGCACCCGGGGCAGGCGGGCACGTCGCGGTCGACGCTCAGGCCCTTGTTGGCCTTGCCGGGCACCATCTTGGCGTAGTCGAAGTGGTCGTCGCTCCACGAGGCCAGCACCGTGGTCTTGTGGCGCGCCGGCTCCCAGAACATCTCGACCCAGCGGTGGCCGCGAAACATCTGAGATTCGTCGTAGGTGGGGTTGTACTGCTCGATGACCTCTTCGGGGGTGGTCGCCCGCCCGTTCATGGTCATGCCCCCCATGGTGATGTAGTCGTCGGAGATCACCTGGGGGACGACCCCGCCGGACAGGGCGGTGAACAGGCGCTCGTCGGCCTGGTCGGGGTCGAGATCGTCGTAGGCGCGGTCGTTGACGCCCTGCAGGGTGAACTCCTCCTGGTAGCGGCGCATGACCTCGCGGGGGCGGGCGTCGACGTAGTTGACCGAGAAGTAGATGGTATTGCCGTCCAGGTCGTAGGCCTGGGGCTTGTCGTGGCCGAGCTGCTCGAGGGCCTTGCCAAAGCGCTTCTGGATGCCCGGGCGGCCAAAGCCCAGCCCCAGGTCGTAGATGTCCGCCTGGCTGTCGGCGACCTTGCCGTCGGGCCCGGTCACCACCACCGCCACGGCGATGCCCACGATCACCAGCGCGGCGGCGGCGATCTTGAGCAGCGCGGTCAGCGTGTGGCGAAGCGACAGTCCAGACACATCGTCCTCCATTCAAGGCAGCGTATTGGCGTTGTAATTGAGCGGCATCGTCAGCGGGATGTCGGCGGGCGTGGGCACGTCGATGGGCCCGCTGGAGGCGGCAAAGCGCGGCTGGCCGGTAAAGCCAAACGAGCGGTTGTAGACCGCATAATGGGGGTTGGCCATGGTAAAGCGGGTGATGATCATCGTGCGCATCTCGTCGAACCAGGGGTCGCCGCCCAGGTAGGTGGGCACCGACACGGTGTAGTGCATGCGGTAGTCGACGTTGAACGGCCCGATATTCACGTTGTCGGTCTGCACCCCGGTGACCGTGCCGTAGCGCAAATTCGCCGCCAGCGCGCCGCGCGCGCCGGTCATCGTGATCGCCCCGTTGACCAGCCCGTACAGCGCCTGCAGCGGGCTGTCGAGGCTGAAGCCGGCCTCGTCGAAGTTGGCGTTGGGGCCGTCGTACAGCAGATCGCGCGCCAGGTAGGACTGGCCGAAGAGATCTTCGGGGTTGGGGGTGATGGCGTCGTTGACCCCCAGAAAGCCCACCCCCATCAAGCGCAGCGGGCGCACCCGCGAGTAGGACTCGCCGAGGTGGCCGCTCAAGGCCAGCCCGTCGAAGCTGTAGGTGGTGTGCTCGGCCAGCTTGATGGCCCCGCGAAACAAGCCCTTTTGGCGCGGCTGATAGGTCTCAACCTGCACGATGGCGTCGGCGGCGGCGGTCGCCGGGGACATATGCACCGCGCCGGTCGAGCCCTGCAAAAGCCCGGTGAGCCCCTGGCCGACGTCGAGCCCCTGGACGTCCAGCGCCTTGTTGAACGTCTTCTTGTAGGCCTTCTCCTCGCTGACGATGGCCTGGCGCTGCAGCTTGCCCAGGCTGGTGATCCCGGCGAATACGGCGATGAACGCCGGCAGGGTGATCAGCAGCTCGGTCAGAGTGGTGCCCGCCGCATCGGCGTGGAAGTCGGACAGCCAGCGCATCACGCTCATTTGGACACCCCCTGAATGGTCGACGGACCCATCGACAGGGTCGCCTTTTCCATGAACGCCAGGTCGCTCAGGGCGGTGAACAGGTCGGACAGATTGGTGATCCCCATCGCCGCGGCCAGCGCGAAGCCGGGGACGGCGTCGTGATAGACGCTGTTGAGCGAATAGTCGGCCTCGCTGTATTCGTCGCCGATGGCCAGCGGGCGCAGCCGCGACGACCACGACGGGTGCCACAGGTCGGGGCTGCCGCCGTGCTTGAAGAAGATCTCGGCGCGCGCCATCGCCCACTGCCCGGAGGCGTTGTAGGTCAACTCCTGGCTGACGTAGTCGTCGCCGACGACCACCGGCGTCGATGGGGTGCCGTAGAGTTGGGCGCGCGCGGCCAGCCCTTTGAGGGAGTTGTCGCGGTAGTCCTGCTTCATGAACCCGAGTTTCTTGCGCCCGCGGTCCTTGTCGAACACCCCGTAGTGGGTCTTGTAGGTGAGCACGATGTTGGAGGTGCTCAGCCGCCAGTGCGAGGCGGTCTTCGCCGGGCGCACCAGCCAGGGCTCGGCGACGATCTTGTCGCTGCCCAGGATGTTCTCGAAGGAGTTCTGGGTGTAGGGAAGCCCGGTGTTGATGAAGTCGTGGAACACCGCGTTGAAGTGGATGCCCACGGTGGCGGCCATGCCCTGCACGGTGTTCAAATTGTTGTACTCGCCGGCGGCCACGCCGTCGGACTTGAGCCAGAACACCAGGGCGTTGGCCAGGTGCTCGAGCAAGAAGGGGTCGATATGCTGGGTGCAGCTTCCGCCCTGCAGGATGCTCAGCAGGCAGCTGCGCACCCCGGAGTTGCCCACGGCGTTGGCCAGGTAGTGCTGCATGGTGCCCACGTGGCCCGGGTACACCGGCAGGGAGTCGGCATACAGGGTGAAATTTGGCGAGGCCACTCCATTGGCGCCGCCGAACAGCCCGCGGAAGCGCTGGATGATGTTGTTGACCATCGAGCCCAGGCTCAGCGGGAAGGCACCCACCGGCGCCGGCCAACTGCCCGACATCGTCGCCCCGTCGCGCACCGCGCGCACCAACTGCTCGGTCCACCCCCACCAGGGCGTCAGCCCGAAGATGTAGCGCTGGTAATTGTCCAGGGCGCGCACGTCCCGGGCGACGTAGGCTTCGAAGAGGTTGGGCGGGGTGCTGGACTTGGCCCCGAAGTGATGGGTGCGGATGTAGGTGGGGTCGGCCCAGTCGAGGTCGTCGTCGACGATGCGCGTGTGGTCCTTATTCCAGGTCAGCGCCCGGCTGTAGTCGCGCCCCGACAGGTGGCGAAACGTGCCCCAGGAGTTGGGGTCGCCGGTGGTGCACGAGGAGCGATACTGGTCGGAGTCGACCGAGGAGCGGTCCTCGCAGGTGGCGTCGATCCAGCGGTGGCGCTCGCGCTTGGCCGCCCGGCACAGCTTACAGGCGTTGGATTCAGGGTCGGAGTCGGCGCAGGGCTGGCAGTTGGAGTTGATGGTCGACGAGATCCAGCGGTGCATCGACTTCAAATACGACGGATACAGGCTGTGGATGCCCCAGATGGAGCGCTTGGCGATGTTGGCGTAGGCCAGCATATTCATCGAGCGCGCCTTGATCGCCGCCTGGCTAAACGCCGCCGAGTCCGCGGCCGCCTGGGTCTGGATCTTGGTGTGGGCGGCGTCGCCGGCGTCGTACATGGTCATGCCCAGCATCAGCAAGATCAGCAGCGCGACCAGCGCCAAGATCATGATCGCGCCGCCCTGGTCGCGATGAAAATCTTGCAGGATGTCGCGCCCAATGCGCATGCCAAGACCTCGATGAGCTATCTAGTACAGCCGGGGACTGTGCGAGCCGATCAGCGGGTGGCGGTTGGGCCGCGGCAGCCGCTTGATCTCGAAGATGCGTTTGATGTCCGTATAGTAGCCGCGCCGGCCGCCGACCTCGCCGGCCACCCCGAAGATGTGGCCGACAAACGGCATGGCGTTGTGGTGGCGGTAGACCAATTTGACGCGCATCGTCGACGGCGTGGGGTACGAAATGGTCACGTGCGTCGCCAGGTAGGCGAAGGTAAATTTGCGCACGGTGCGCGTGGCAAAGGAGCTGATATCCAGCCCCTCGATGAGCGAGCCGTCCTCGCGGCGCGTGCCCATCATCACGTGGTTGGCCGTCTCGATGCCCCGGTGGCCCATGTCGTCGGTCAACTGGGGCAGCTGGGCGCCGACCAGGATGCCGCGCATCTCCTGGGCGGCCTGGGTGAGGCTGGCATTCTCGATGCGCAGGCCCCCGGGCACCACCGGGGTGAGCACGGCGGCGGCCTGGATGCGCGCGCGTTCGGCGGCGTCGCATTCGATGCTGTCGCACGGCTCGCGCTCCCACAGCCACGCGCTGCGCGCGGCCTCGAAGGTGGCCAGGTTGGTGAAGATGCCGGCCATATTGTTGATGCTCAATTGGGCGATGCCGAAGACCAGCATCAAGATCACCGGCAGGGCGATGACGGTCTCGGTCATGACGCTGGCGCGGGTCGCGCTCACCAGGCGCACCAGGTGCGGTGGGCGCTTCTCGCGGTAGACGTCGCTCAGGTAGGAGCCCACCAGGTAGACCAGCAGCCACAGGCACACCGACAGCCCCAGATGCAGCGCCAGGGGACGCCACGAGGCCGCGCGAAACTGGGCGTTGTGCAGCGCCTCCATCAGACGCACCACGCTTGCGTGGTCGACGAAGAGTGCGAGCACAACGGCGCCCACCACGGCGCTGGCTGCGCAGTGTCCGACGAGCTTGATCGCCCATCGCGCCAATACCTGACGAGGCAGAGCGCGGCTGTGTGATCTCGATCCCATGAGTACCGTTGTGCCGTCGTATACGTCCGGCTCAGGCCGGGCCCGCATCGGCGGTTGATTCAGAGTGACGATGGGCCAAGTGTACACCTCGGTAGCCGGGTTTTCAATGTAGATTGACAGTAATTGACCGACCGGTTAGCTCCCGGGAGGGTGACGAGCGCGGAGGCTTGGTGCTGGACGAAGTTGCGGTTGCCGAGCGGCGGGTGTCCGCGTATCGTTAGTGCACGCGTCTCGAACATTCGCTGGACCCGAGCAAGATTGTGAACGACTCCAGAGTCACACTGATCAGCGAGCTTGTGGTGGTGGGAACGGCCGTGTCCGCCGGCTTCGCCTATATGGCGGAGGTGTGGGCGTCGCCCAACGCCCCGCTGATCTGGATGGGCAGCGCTGGTGTGGCCTTTGTGCTCTACGCGGTCGTCTCCGCGATCGGCGATCTGCGTCGGCTCAGCCGGGCGCACGTCGAGGGCAAGGCCGACGTCGAGCAGGACGCGGCGGCGCCGGCGCGCGTCGATCCGGCGAGCGCGGTGGTCGAGGACAGCCAATCGCTGACGTTGGGCGCGCCGTCGGAGGACGCCACCGAATTTCTCAGCCTCGACGATCTGCGCCCGGAGACCGAGGCGGACCTGCAAAACGGCGACGAGAATAGCATTCCGCTGTTTGCCGAGAGCACGATGTCCTTCAAGCTGCGCGACCTGGTTCGTCAGGGTGCCACGCCGGGCCAGCCAGCGGCGTCGTCCAGCGACGCCTCGGCGGAGCGCCCGTCGCCGGCCCCGGGCCGTGCGCACACCGAGGAGTCACCTTGAGCGGGCACGAGGGTCAGTCTGTACGGCGGCCGGAGTCGGGCGGGACGACCGGTCCTGCCGACCCCGGGGCGCAAGCGTCGCCGGTGGTCATCACCCGGGTCATTCCGCTGTCCATCGTCATCGCGGCATGCGTGGTGGCTGGTCTGTGGCGGCTTCCCAAGATGCGCCTGTGGGTGGTCGACAACCTGGGGCCGCTGCGCCTGGTCCAGCTCGAGTCGGCGCTGCACGATTCCAACGCCGACGTGGCCGTCAACGCCTGCCAACACCTGCTGAGTCGCCCGGAGAGCGAGCTTTCTCCCGCGTCGGTCGATCTGCTCTACCGGCGCCCGGACGTGGCGATGCGCTGCCTGAACAAATTCGAGCCGGCGAATCAGCAACAGCATAAGCGCACCAAGCCGGCGGCGGTGCGTGACGCGACCCGTCGCGTGAAGGTGACCATCGTCTCCTGGCGGCAACTGCTGGCGGTGCGTTTGGCCAAGCGCTGGATGGCCAATATCGACAAGGACGAAGGTCGCGCCTGCGACCGCGCCGCCAGCGCGCGCAAGGCGCTGACTTTCGCGGGTAACGAGGCCAATTACCCGCTGCTGCGCTGTGCGGTGATGACCTCGTCGGACAAGGTGCGCCAGTGCTGCATCGGGGCCTTGGGCGGCGAGAAGAAATTCGCGTCATTGCTCGACCAGCCCGAGGCGGTGCCCGTGCGCACGGCCGCGCGGGATCTGCAGAGCCTGGTAAAGGCGACCTTCTTGAGCGAGGCGTCCGATAAGGCGAAGGCGGTCGCCGAGAAAGCCGACGACGCCAAGACGGAGGCGACCAGGCCCGACCCCGAGGCAAAAACGGGCATCCAAAAGGCTGTGGCGGCGGCGAACGAGGCCATCAAGCAACCGGCGGGTGCGGCGAAGGACCATGTCCAGACAGCCGTCGCCACGGCGTTTGGCGCGGCCAAGCGGGCCGGCACGCCGGTGGCGGACACGCGCGCTGATGCGGTGCGCGAGCAGGATTGGGTCGTCGAGTTGGGCTGCCGCGTTCACTTCCAAGATCCCACGCGACGCGCCGTCGTGCGCTCCTTCCAGCCGCTCATCGAGTCGCCGGACTGCTCGCCGGGGAAGTCGGTGTGGCAGGACTTCTACGACTCTCAGAGTTGGAGCGAGCTGTGCTCCGGGATGTACAGCGACGGACGCGCCCAAAGCCTCCCGCCGCGCCGAGCTATCTGCCACTCTCTGGTGCAAGCGTCGGTCGAGAACACGATCGGCGAGGCCAGCGACATCCTGCAGACCAGCCTGACGCTCGCGCGCCAGGATGCCCAGAAGTCGCGATCTCCCCTCATCTACGGCGGCGAGACCGACTTCGGCCCCGTGCCGCCGTACCCCAAACGAGGCCAGCCGCAGCCGTATATGAGCCGGCGCGCCTCGCTCGCCAGTCAGTCCATCTTCGGCTCGCTGGCGCGCCAATTGTTCCAATAACAACACCCGCACGCCCCCTCCCCCACAACAAGGGTGTCAGACACCGTGATTAGGTATTCAGGAAATCGGTGTCAGACACCGTGATGGGTAGTAAATATGCGGTTTTGCGGGCGATGGTGGATGTGCGAAACGCCTGCGTGGGCCGCTTCCACGCGACCGCTGTTGGCAGGGGCATTCATTTCAGGGCGATTGAGCCGGAATCGAGCTCGATTTTGGGGGGACGTATCGGCGCAGCGGGTACGAGAGGCACGAGTAAGGCGTACGTGTGCGCTTGGACCCCTGTAGAGAACGAAGCGTCCGCATGTTCATCATGTTGTGCTACGGCGGGTACCGCGCCTTAGGCGAGGTCTTCGTCGCGCGGCTCGGGCGCGCCGACGCACTCGCGGTGGCCCGGCGGGATGGTGCCGTTGGGAAATTCGAGGTCGGTCTTGCCGTCCCTCCACTTGTCGGCGGCCTGTTTGTAGAGGTCGCGGATCTCCCAATACGCTGTTGTGTACTCCTCGCGAAGCTTCGGGTCGGTCGTGTGGCACAGCGGACACGGAGAGCTTTCGGAGTCCTGCGGGCGGTCGTACCAGTTCTGCTCGAGGATTTTATCGACGCCCACGCACCCGCTTTTGCGGTGCTCGGCCAGGTGCTCGGCGTGGTCGCGAAGCTCCTCTAAGACCTTTTGGTTGTACGCCTCGTCGCTCAAATCCTTCCACATGGGCAGCTTGGCCATCTCGAGCTCGTAGTCGACCATGGCGCGGCGCTCGGCCTCGGCGTGGTCGATGTCTTTTCGGCGAAGCCGCCAGTACTCCTTTTTGTTGACGCGTTGTCCCACAAGCGGCTTGGCCGACTCGTGGAGCTCCCAGGAGGACAGCCCCGGCCAGAACTTGGGGTGGGCGACCAGGTTGGATTCGCAGGGGTTGCACACCGTGTAGCGAAGTTTGTTCAACAGCTCGTCGTCGTCGAGGATCGGCGAGCACTTGTAGCGACTCTCGAAGAACGAGCCCGAGCGGCCCCAGTGGGCGTTTAGTTGCTTGGCGAGCTCGGTGTCGAGGAGCTGCATGAACTTCTGAATCTGGCAGGAGTGCGAGCCGACCATCAGGTGGAAGTGGTTGGACATGAACACAAACGCATAAATATCGACGTCATGCTGGTCGGCGGCGTAGGCGAGCACGTTGGCGATGATGGTGTTGACGTCCTTGCCGGGGCGAAAGAAGTAGCGCTGCTGCAGGCAGCGGATGGTGATGAAATAGATGATACCGGGTTCGAAATGACGCAGTCGATTTCCCATTGGGGTGGCTCCATAAGTTCGAGGTGATCGTTCGTCCTCTCATTATGGTTTTCGGCAAAAAGGGGCGAATCGTTGCGTGATCGGGCCAAGTTTTTTTGCGAAGGGGGGTGTTGGGGGAGGAGGGCGATCGGGCGCTGAGGCGCATGGATGCTGGGTCGTGACGGTGTCTGACACCGTTTTCTGGGGGGCGGCGGGGTGGGGTGGTGATTTGTTTGGTGATATGGCAGGGCGCTCGTCACTTTCCTCGATACGCTCCGAAGATTTCCTCTACCTTCTCCAACGGCAACGCTCTCGCCGTGTGCTCGTCGACGCCCACCACCTCCTCGGCCATACACAGCGAGTTGAGCACGGCCTCTTCGGTGCACTCGATGGCGGCCTGGTACAGGGGGTCCATCCATTGGTTGGACAACTGAGTAAAGTGCAGCAGGCGCGGCGCGCTTGACCGCGGCATGGTGTTGGCGGTGGAGAAGGCGACGATGAGTTCGCCCGAGCCATGGGCGGCGTAGGAGCCCGCGCGGCCGAGCCCGAGGGCGACGCGCTTGCACAGGCGGTTGAGCTGGTGGGTGCCCAAAGGGGCGTCGGTGGCGAGGACGCAGATGATGCTTCCGTGCAGGCTTCTGGCGCTTCTCGAGGCCGGTCAGCCAGGGCTCGAGCTCGCGGCCGACGGGCACGCCGTCGACGCGCAGGTCGCGGATGCGCCCGAAGTTGTTGAGCACCAGGATGCCCACCGTATACTCGTCGCCGCCCTCGGGCACACGCCGCGAGGCCGTGCCGATGCCACCCTTGAGGTCGAAGGAAACCATGCCCGTGCCGGCGCCCACGGCGCCCTCCTCGACGGGCCCGCCGTGGGCGTTGTCCAACGCCTCGTAGACGTGCTCGACCCGCACGTGGGGGCCGGCGATGTCGTTCAGAAACGAGTCGTCACACTCGCCGACCAGCGGGATGAGCACGTCGTGCTCGTTTCGGATGTCCGGGTGGCGCTCCAACAAGTACTGGACGGCTCCCTGGGCGACCACGCCCACCGACAGGGTGTTGGTCAGCAGGATGGGCGTCTCAATAAGCCCCCACTCGAGCACCTGCAACAATCCGCTGAGTTCGCCGGCGCCGTTGAGCACAAACGCGCCGCCGACCACGCGCTCCATGAACAGATTGCCCGGTCGCGGAACGATGGCGGTGACGCCCGTGCGCACCACACCGGTGGCGAGGTCGTCGGGCCCACCGCTGATCAGCGTCTTGTGGCCGACGCCGACGCCGGCGACGTCGGTGATGGCGTCGAGCGGCCCCGGCGAAAAATCCCCGATGGCGATGCCGAGATCTCTCAGTCGGCGGCGTGTCGTACGGCGTGGTTCCATGGTGCTTGACCGATGACGAAAGGAGAAATGCCCGGCCGCCCTCGCTCCAGGCGGGCCAGCGCCGGGGCGAGGATCTCGCCGATAAGCTCGTGGTAGTTCATGCCGTCGGCCTGGGCGATGACGCACAGATCCGACCACCCCGGGCACAGCCCGGGCAGAGGGTTGCACTCGATGAAGTGGGGCTCGCCGCTGTCGTCGAGGCGCAGGTCGACCCGGGCGAAGTCCCGACAGCCGAGCACCTCGAAGGCCCGCCGGGCCACCGTCTCCAACCACTGGCGAAGCGCCGGCTCCACCCTCGCGGGCACCTCGAAGCGCACCGACCCATCGGCGTCGATCTTGTGCGAGTAGCTATACACCGGCCAGGCGTCGTCGCCGGTGAACACCACCTCCATGGGCGCCAGGGCGCGCGGGTGGTGCTCGCCCAATAGCCCCACCGTGAATTCGCGGCCGCTCAAGTATTCCTCGACCAGCGCGCCAGTCGGGTAGCGCGCGATGATCTCGGCGGCGCGCTCGCGCGCCTCGTCGGCGTCCAAACACACGCTCGCCTGGCCGATGCCCTTGGAGGTGCCCTCGGCCAGCGGCTTGACGATGACCGGGTAGCGCATCTCCTCGGGCAACTCCTCGTCGCCGGCGCGAAGCGCGACAAAGCGCGGCGTGGCCACGCCCGCCTGGGCGACCAGCCGCTTGGCGATGGCCTTGTCCAGCGTCAGCGCCATGGCGGTGGCGTCCGAGCCGGTGTACTCGATGCCGTGCAACTCGAGCAGCGCCGGCACCGCCGCCTCCCGGCCACGCCCGCCGTAGCCCTCGGCGATGTTGAAGGCGAGGTCGATCTGGGCGCGGCCCAGCCGCTCGGGAAGCTCGGGCGTGGCCTCCAGGCCGACGACCTCGAAGCCATGGTGGCCGATGGCCTCGCTCAACGCGGCGATGGTCTTGGCGGAGTCAAACTCGGCCTCGGCGTCGTCGTCCTCCGACGGCGTCGTGCGCTTGAGGTTGTAGACCAACCCGACGCGCCTCGTGGGCCGCGGCCGCGGCCGCGCGCGGCGCCCCGCGGCCTCGAGTCCCTGGCGGGCGCACGCGCTGCGCACGATGGCGGCGAGCACCGCGTCCATCGTCTCCAGGCCCACCTGCGCCGCCGACGCATAGATGCTCGCCCCCGGCTCCAGGCTGGGCAGCGCGTTGATCTCCAGGAAGTACACCCCCCCGTCGGGGGCGACCCGAAAGTCCAGCCGGCCCAGGTCACGCACCCCGAGCACGTCGACGGTGCGCCGGGAGTAGTCCCGAAGCGCCCGGCGCACCCTGTGGGGCAGGCGGGCGGGCACCTGCACCTCGACGGCGTCGCACGCCTCGTGCTTGAGGTCGTAGTCGTAGACCTCATAGCCCGGCGGGTAGGGCTGCGAGCCGTGGACGTGATACTGCGCCGCGGGCAACACGCCGCCGGTCTCCGGGTGGACGCCCTCGACAAACGGTACCACCACGTCCTGGCCGACGATGAACTCCTCGACGAGCACCCCGCTGGGAAATTGCTCGAGCATGGCGGCGACACGGCGCCGCAGGGCTGGCGGCGAGTCCACCACCGAGTTGCGATCGATGCCCTTGGAACTCCCCTCGAAGTTCGGTTTGATGATCACCGGGAAGCGAAGCCCCTCGGCCAGCGGGTCGCCGGCGCGCTCGACGAGCACCGCCGCCGGCGTGGGCACCCCCACCGAGCCCACCAACAGCTTGGTCAGCCGTTTGTCCAGCGTCGTCGTGCACACGAAGCTATCCGAGCCCGTATACGCCAGCCCCAACTGCTCGAAGACCATCGGGAAGACCGCCTCGCGGCTGCGTCCGCTGAAGCCTTCGGCGGTGTTGAACACCAGGTCGGGCTGCAGGCGCCCAAGCTCGTCGACGACCTGGTCGAGCGGGCGGCTGACCTCCACGCCCACGACCTCGTGGCCCAGCCGCTCCAGGGCGTGGGTGATCGCGGCGATGGTCTGGGCGGAGTCGAACTCCGCCTGATCGACGGACGGGCCGCGCTGCAAGTTGTGGACGAAGGCAATCTTCACGGAGGCCTCGGGGTCGTTTGCGGTGGACTGGAAGAAGAGGAGTCTGCCACAAAGATAGACACCGCGCGGCAGCGAACAGTCCGCTTCGATAAAATTCACGCTCTTTTTTGGCGCTGTCGTCCGGCCGCACGATTGCGCTAGACTCGGCGCGAGACCAGCGCCAGTAACGAGGACGTCATGCAGGGCACGTGGGCCCGAGAGCCGTGGAAACCCGTGGACACCGCCCTGGCGGTGCTGTTGGGCGTCGTGGCGTTGGCGATCCGCGCACATTGGGCGCTGTCGGGCGACGGCTTTTTTCATCCCGACGAGATCTATCAGGCCGTCGAGCCCGCCCATCGCCTGGTGTACGGCTTTGGGCTTCACGCCTGGGAGTGGGATATCGGGGCGAGGAATTGGACCCTGCCGGGCGTGCTCGCCGCGGTGTTGGCCATCGCTCGCCAGGTGGGCTGGGATTCGCCGGCGACCTACGTCCCGGCGGTGCGCGTGTTCACCGCGTGCCTGTACTCGCTCGGTGCCGCCGGCGCCTACCTGCTCGCCCGCCAGCACCGGGCATCGCGGTGGGCGGCGTTCGGCGCCGTGGCGCTCTTCGTGTGCAACCCGGCGGCGATTTATCTGGGCTATCGGCCGTTTAGCGAGATCTTGAGCACGCCGTTCGTGGTCTTCGGCCTGGCGTTTTCACTTCGGGCCGACGTCGACCGGGCGCGCGGGCGTCGCGCAATGATCCTGGGCATGAGCTTGCTGGGGATCGCCGTGCTGTTGCGCCTGCAAAACGCGCTCTTTGCCGGCATCGTCGTGGGCACGTGGCGGCTGACCGGCCAGAAGCAGCGCTACCAGCTCGCCATGCGGGTATTGGTGGCGTGGGCGCTGGTCTACGGGCTCGTCGACTGGGTGACGTGGGGCCTTCCCTTCAAATCCGCCGGCGCGTACCTGCGCTTTAACCTCTTGCTCGATGGCGCGACCTCCTACTACGGCGCCGACTCGCTGGTGTTTTACCCGCGGGTCTTCTGGCAGTCGATGGGCCCGGGCGGCGCGCTCTTGCTGGTCCTTCCGTGGCTCGCCTGGCGGCGCGCGCGGCTTTTGCTGGGCTGCGCGATGGGGTTTTTCGTCGCCCACTGGTTCTTTCCCCACAAGGAATTGCGCTTCGTGATGGGGGGCCTGCCGCTGTTGGCGGCGCTGAGCGCGGTGGGCGTGCAGGCGTTGGTCGACCGCGTCGACGACGCCCGCTCCGGGCGCGCCGCGGCGATCGGCGCGCTGGCCGCGGCCGCGCTCATCGGGGTCGCGGCCGTGGGCGTGCGCCGCGTCGACGGGCTGACCTTCGGCCAACTCGGCGAGGCCCACACGCTGCACGTCGACCCGTCGACGAGCGCGTTCGACCACCCCGGCAACCTCGACCGCCTGCTGGTGGCGGCGGCCTCGCGCCCGGATATCTGCGGGCTGTTTTTGGCCGACCGCTGGGCGGTCAAGGCCGGCGGGTATACCTATTTTCACCGCGACGTGCCGTTTTATCACCAGGGCAACCCCCCCGCGGCGGCCACGATGTACAATTACGCCATCGCCGACCACAAGATGCACTCCGGGTGGGCGGCGGTGGCACGTCGCGGCGCGCACACGTTGTTCGCCACCGGTCGAACGAGCTGTACGCGCGATCCCAGCTACAAGCCGGTGATCTACCAATTCGACGACGCGCCGAAGTGAGGGCTTCGGCCGCGGTTGCCGCTGGGGGCGCCACCGCGTATCCTGTGGGGCAGTTGTTCGACCACCCCCGCGCGACGCGCCGTGACTGCATGAAGATGCTCTCCATTCGCAACAAGAAGGTCATCGTGGCCATCGAGTGGCTGTGGCTGCTCGTGGGGGTGGCGGTGGTCCTGGCCTACCTGGTGGAGGCGTGGGCGGCGCCCTATATGCCGATGATCGGCATGCTGGGCGTGATCTTGCTGTTCGTGGTCTACCGCTTCGGCGTCACCGTGCGCCAGATGTACTGGCCCGAGCCCGACGACGAGGAGGAGCCCGAGCCGGTCGCGCGCCCCAGGCGACGTGGCGGCGACGGGATGACCTCGACCACCGAGTGGGTCCCGCCGCATATCCGCGGGCGCAGTGTGCCGCAGGAGCGCAAGCAGCGCCGCCAGGACAAGCGCGAGGCGGTCAAGCTGGCCATCCCTGCCGCCGACGGCGACTTCGAGAACGCCGAGGTCCCCACCGTCTTCGCCGAGGTCGACGAACAGACCGATCCCGCCTCGGGCTTGAACCTGGCGGCGAATTTCCAGCCCACCCTCATCGTCGACGTCGGCCACGGCGGTCTGCGCCCGGAGACCGAGGCCGACATGACCGGCGGCGAGATTGTGGTGCCGTCGTTTGCCGAGAGCGCCCTTTCACGCGAGGAGCGCGAGCACGCCATCGCCGTGGCCAGCCAGATCATCGACGTGCGCCGGCACGCGCCGCCGCTCAACGCGGCGCTGCTCAACGTGCCGGACGAGGAGACCACCCAGCGCCCGAGCCCGCCGCGGGCCGAGGCCGACGAGACGATGCAAACCGCGGTGCCCGCCAAGGCCGAGGCCGACGAGACGATGCAAACTGCGGTGGCGCCACGGGCCGAGGCCGACGAGACGCTGCAGCGCACGGTGTCCGCCAAGACCGTCACCGACGATTCTCGACGACGTCGCCACCAGCCCCCGGCGCGGCGCCAAGCGTGGCGAGCCCGCCAAGGCCGACGCCACGGTGTCCGACATCGTTGTTCCCGATACGGAGCCCACGTGAGCGACGCCGCCCCCAAGCCGCCGGTGCCGGATGCGCCGGCCGAGCCGCCCGCGGGGTGGGCGGCGCTCAAACGCCACTTCGACGGGCGCAAGGTGCTCGAGGAGATGTTCTCGGAGGCGGCGTTCTGGCAGATCGTCTTTCTGATCGGCGCCACGCTGGCGATGAGCCTGTGGAACCTCGACGTGGTGCGCGAGGGCGCGTTCGCGCTGTTTGGCCACGACCAGAGGGCTCGCGCCCAGGCCGCGCTGGCCGATCCCGACGACGACATCGCCGCGCACGCCTGTTTCGAGGTGCTCACCGAAGGCGACGGGGCCATTCCCGGCCGGTTGGTGTCCACGCTGTACGCCCGCCCGCAGGTCGCCTTCCAGTGTCTGGAACAGTCCACCGAGGTGATCCAGAAGCGCCGCGCCGCCCGGCACGCCCACGAGCCCCCGCCGGATCCCCTCCCAGCGCGACAATCCGTTCTACCGGCGCAAGGTCGAGCTGGTGCCGCGCCACGAGCTCATCGCCTCGACGCTGGGCCAGCGATGGATGGCCGACCTGATGGAGGGCACGAGCAACGCGTGTCAGACCGCCTATAACGCCCGGCGCGCCCTCGAGTTGGCCCACCTGGATCCGACCTATCGGTTGATGTCGTGTGCGGTGGGGGCCGACTCGGCCAAGGTGCGCCAGTGCTGCGTGACCCAATTGGGCGGGGAGAAGACGTTTGCGAAGCTGCTCGACCAGCCCGACCGGGTGCCGGTGCGCGAGGCGGCCTACGACTATCGGGCGCTGGTGGGGGCGGCGTTTCCCAGCGTGCCGCTGGCCTCGGAGTTGCTCGAGCGCCGCCGCCAACGCTGGCGCAACCTGTCGCTGCCCGCTCCCGACAACGTCCAGCCGACCAGCGACAAGGACGGCGGCGGCAAGCGCTTCGGTACATTACAATCGGCGGTGCAGGATTGGGTCGTGCAACTGGGCTGTCGCGTTCATTACAGCGCGCCGTCGCGCCGGTTGGTGCCGGCGGCCTTCGTGCCGCTGGTCGAGTCCGACGGCTGCGCGCCCACCGACGTCGCCCCGACGGGCATGTACAGCGCCCACAGTTGGTCGCAGATGTGCCTGGGCATGTACGACTACCGGCGAAAGCTCGCCTATACCCCGCGCGAGGCGTTGTGCGGGGCGCTGACCGACGCCACCGTCGGACAGACGATCACCTACACCGACCTCATCGTCGCCGGTGCCATCAGCGACGCCCGTCAGGTGCGCGGGGTCGCCCAGAAGAAGCTCGAACTGGTGGGGCAGAACTTCGGCCAGCGCCTGTTCGGCTTTACCCACGGCCCGGCGCGCGACAAGAGCGAGGAGCCCGACTCCGAGTGGCTGGGCGACGCCAAGGCCAGCCCCATGGCCGGCTGGTAGGCCCCGAGGTTACACCGTCTCAGTTGAAATCATGGGTCGCCTCCACGGCGCCGGTGCAGTTGCTCGCCACGGTGGTGCCGTCGTGGCCGGTGCCGCCGTGGCCGGCGGGAGCCGGCGTCGTATTCGACGCCCGGATGGTCACCGACGACGAGTTCACATCGGCCTGCGCGCCCGAGGCGATGACCACGCCCATGGAGGCGCCGCCGCAACCGCCCGCGCCGCCGCCGCCATTGCCGCCATTGCCGCCGAAGCCGCCGTCGCCGCCCCGACCGGATTTGGCGGAGTCGCCCGCCACCCCAGAATCAAAGGCCTTGCCGGAGTCGCCCTGACCGGCGTCGCCGCCTTCGCCGCCCTTGCCGCCGGTGCCGAGGACGATGGTCGAATCGGTGACGCTCACCGAGCCCGTCGTCACGACCACGCCAAACGCCCCGCCGCCGGGCCCGCCGTTGGTCGCCGCCGTGCCGCCGCAGCCGCCTTCGCCGCCCTTGCCACCGTTTCCGCCGGCAAAGAAGCAGATTGCTCCGCTGCACAGACCGGGGCGCTCGTAGTTGCCACCGGCGCCACCGCCACCACCGCCGCCGCCGTCGGCGCCGTCGGTGGGCGGTGTGCCCGCGCCCAGCGTCCAGTCGCCGTTGGCATCCAGGCTTCCGATACTGATCGTGGGCGCCGCGCCGTCGGCGCCGTCGCCGCCCGAGGTGCCCACGGTGCCATTGTCGGCGCTGTCGGCGCCTGTCGAGTCCGTCGCACTGCCGCAGTAGTTTCTTGCCTCCCTGGCCACCGATACCCAGCCTGTTGGCCACGGACTTGTGGGCGCCATCGCCACCGGGACTGTTGCGTTGGCCATCGTAGCTGGACGTGGTGCAGGGCTTCTGGGCCGGATCGGCGATTCCACCTGCACCGCCAGTGGCATTGCACGTGCGGTCGGCGCCATTGGTGCCCGGGTGTCCGGCGGCGCCGGGGGCGCCTTGGCCCCCCTCGATGCGCGAGTTCTGAATGGTCAACTTGTCGGCATGGTCGGTCCACACCGCATAGCTCGACGCGCCGGGGTTGGACGAGCCGGAGGCGTCGACCCCGTCGATGGTCACCCCGTCGAGGACAGTCGCCTCGGTGATATCCCGAGCGACCACTGACTTGTAGTCGGTGGTGCTCGCGTCGAATTGATCGACGCCCGGCGCGATGATGGTTGCGTTGTTGGTCGCATCGCGGCTCCAATCGGCGGGGTCGTAGCCGCCGTAGATGCTCACGCCGCTGACCAGCGTGACGTCCTCGTCGTAGGTACCCTTGGCGGCGAGCACGTACGGGCGCGACTTGCGGTCGGCGACGTCCAGCGCCTTGGTCAGGGTCTTGACCGGCTGTTGGGGCGTCAGCCCGTCGTTGGCGTTATCGCCGCCGTCGGGGTCGACAAAGACCACGTTGGGGGCCTCGCCGTAGGCGTCGGTGATGACCCCGTCGACGCCGTCGCAGTTGTCGTCGACGCCGTCGGGCACATCCTGCTCGCTGTTAACCTGGCATTCGCAGCCGTCGCCTGCGTCGGCGTTGGCGTCGCGATAGCCCTCGGCGCAGGTCGCCGTATCGACGTCACAGCCCTGCGCGGTGCACGTGGGGGCGTGGTTCTGTTGGTCGGGCGCACACACGGTGTCGCAGGCGCCGCAGTGGTCGATGGAGCTGGTGAGATTGGTCTCGCAGCCCGGCTGCGAGTCGCAGTCGCCAAAGCCCGAGTTGCACTCGAAGGTGCAGATATGCGTGGTGGTGTCGCAGGTGGCGCTCTGATTGTCGCCGGGGGTGCAATCGTTGTTGGAGGCGCACTCCCAGGACGCGTCCGCCCCGGCGTCGGCGACATCGCCCTGCGCGTCGCCGGGGGAGGCGTCGGAGGCGGTCGCGTCGCCGCCGGCGTCGACCGTGTCGGCGGCGTCGCCCGCGTCGCTCGCCAAGGAGTGTTTGCCCCCGGATGGAAAATCCTTGGAAATACAGCCGCCAAGTGTGCACAAAAGGAGGCTCAGAACCACTGCGAGCGGGCGTGTGTCCATGATGTTGCGTTCTCGTTGGAAGTTCAAAAGCGGTGTCCCCTTTACATGACGTCGCATCGCGCAAAGAGGGACACAGTATCCATTTGGTCGTTTATCATAGAAAGGGCCGTATCGACGGTCAAATTTTGGACCCTCTCAGTTGAAATCGTGGGTCGCTTCCGCCGCGCCGGTGCAGGTGCTCGCCACGGTGGTGCCGTCGCGGCCGGTGCCGCCGTGGCCGGCGGGGGCGGGCGTCGTGCTCGACGTGCGGATGGTCACCGACGCCGAGTCCAGGTCGGCCTGGGCGCCCGGGGCGATGACTACGCCCATGGAGGCGCCGCCGCAGCCGCCCGCGCCGCCGCCCCCGTTGCCGCCGGTGCCGCCGAAGCCGCCGTCGCCGCCCTTGCCGGCTTTGGCGGAGTCGCCCGCCACCCCAGAACCAAAGGCCTTGCCGGAGTCGCCCTGGCCGGCGTCGCCGCCGTCGCCGCCGGTGCCGCCGGTGCCGAGGACGATGGTCGAGTCGGTGATACTCACCGAGCCCGTCGTCACGACCACGCCAAAGGCCCCGCCGCCGTGCCCGCCGTTGCTCGCCGCCGTGCCGCCGCAGCCGCCGTCGCCACCGGCGCCGCCGTTTCCGCCGGCAAAGAAGCAATGGCCGCCGTTGCACAGGCCGCCTCGCTCGTAGTTGCCGCCGGCCCCGCCGCCGCCACCGCCGCCACCGTCGGTGCCGTCGGTCGGCGCCGTGCCCGCGCCCAGGATCCACTCGCCGTTGGCGTCCAGGCTTCCGATATTGTTCGTCGGCGCCACGCCATCGTCGCCCGGGGTCCCGGGGGTGCCCACGGTGCCGCTGTCCGCGTCGCCGGCGCCCGTGGCGCTCGTAAACGACCCGCAGTGATTGGTGCCGCCCTTGCCGCCGATGCCCAGCCTGTTGGCAACGGACTTGTGGGCGCCATCGCCCCCGGCGGTGTTGGGTTGGCCGTCGTAGCTGGCCGTGGTGCAGGGTCTCTGGGACGCGTCCGCCACGCCACCGACGCCGCCGTCGGCGCTGCACGTGCGGTCGGCACCATCGGTGCCCGGTTGTCCGGCGGCGCCGGGGGCGCCCTTGCCGCCCTCGATGCGCGAGTTCTGAATGGTCAACTTGTCGGCGTGGTCGGTCCACACCGCATAGCTCGACGCGCCGGGGTTGGACGAGCCGGAGGCGTCGACCCCGTCGATGGTCACCCCGTCGACGACGGTCGCCTCGGTGATCTCCCGAGCCACCACCGTCTTGTAGTCGGTGGTGCTGGCATCGAATTGATCGATGCCCGGGGCGATGACGGTGGTGTTGTTGGTCGCGTCGCGGCTCCAATCGGCGGGGTCATAGCCGCCGTAGATGCTCACGCCGCTGACCAGCGTGACCGCCTCGTCGTAGGTGCCCTTGGCGGCGAGCACGTACGGTCGCGACTTGCGGTCGGCGATGTCCAACGCCTTGGTCAACGTCTGGACCGGCTGTTGGGGCGTCAGCCCGTCGTTGGCGTCGTCGCCGCCGTCGGGGTCGACAAAGACCACGTTGGGCGACTCGCCGTAGGCATCGGTGATGACCCCGTCGACGCCGTCGCAGTTGTCGTCGACGCCGTCGGGCACATCCTGCTCGCTGGCGACCTGGCATTCGCAGCCGTCGCTCGTGTCGGCGTTGGCGTCGCGAAAGCCGTCGATACAGGTCGACGCGTCCGTCCCACAGGAGCTGTCGGCGCAGATCGGCGCGTAATTCGTCGAGTCGGAGGTGCACGTCGTGTCGCATTGGCCACAGTGGTCGACGTCGGAGGTCAGGTCCGTCTCGCAGGTCGTGGGATCGTCGTCGCAATCGCCATAGCCCGTGGCGCAGGCGACGCTGCACGTGCCGTTGTCACAGGTGGCCACCTGGTGAGCGCCGGCGGTGCAATCGTCGTCGGATTGGCACTGCACGGCGGCGTCGTGACCGCTGCCTGCATCCTCGGGGGCATCGGCGCCGGCGTCGGCCGTCGCATCGCCGACGTCACCAACGCCCCCGCTGTCGGCGGCGCCGGTCGTATCGACGGCGTCGCCAGCATCGCCTGGCTGGTTGGCCGTCTTCACGGCCACGGATCTCGTGCACCCGGAAACCACCAACAGAAAAAAGCTCACAGCTACGACAATCGAGCGCGGTCTCATAAATTGCGATCTCGTCTGGCAGTCCAAAAAAGAGGCGCGGCTTGTGCGCACGAAGCCTCGCGGCGGCAAACCGGGCACCATATCCGATGTGTTGGGTATCATACACGAGGTGGGAGCGGCGGCGCAAATTTCGCGCGTCGTCGGGCGACGAAATGGCCCCCGACAGCACAGATGCTCGCCCGCTTGCAATGCATGCCTGCTTTCATTAAGAGAGTTGCATATTGCTAAGGTCTCAGTCAGAACTGATCAGAAAGTTTCTGAACTTACGGCGAAATCTATCCGAGAGAGCAGGTCATGAAGCGTTGGAAATGGACGGCAGCGGTCGCGCTGGTGAGCGCGATGGGAATGGTGGGAGTCGGCTGCGGGTCGGACACGACCAGCGGAAACGGTGCGAAGTTGGGCGGGGCGTGTCAGAAGAGCGCCGATTGCCAAGACGGGCTGACCTGCGTGAGCGGCGTGTGCGCGGCGGACTCCGACGGCGACGGCGCGCTCGACAACGTCGACAACTGCCCGGACGTGGCCAACCCCGATCAGGCCGACACCGACGGCGACGGCATCGGCGACGCCTGCGACGATTCCAACGGCACCAATAACGGCACGGGCACCAACAACGGCACCGGGACCAACAACGGCACCGGCATCGACGACCGCGACGGCGACGGCATCGAGGACAGCCAGGACAACTGCCCGGACGACTTCAACCCCAACCAGACCGACACCGACAACGACGGCATCGGCGACGCCTGCGACCCCGACATCGACGCCGACGGCGACGGCATCGCCGACACCGAGGACAACTGCCCGCAGACGCCCAACCCCGGCCAGATCGACACCGACAACAACGGCGTGGGCGATGCCTGCGACCCCGACGACGACGGCGACGGGGTGCTCGACGACCAGGACAACTGCCCCACCAAGGTCAACCCCAACCAGGAAGACCGCGACAACGACGGCAAAGGGGACGTGTGTGACGACGACGACGGCGACGGCTTTACCGACGACGTCGACAATTGCCCGGATGTCGCCAACCCCAACCAGAAGGATCTGGACGGCGACGGCATCGGGGATATGTGCGACGACGACACCGACGGCGACGGCATCCTCGACGACGGCGACGGTAGCGGCAGCGCCACCGACCACCCCTGCCAGGACGGCCAGACCAGCGGCTGCGACGACAACTGCACCCGCGTGGCCAACCCTGATCAGGCCGACATCGACCAGGATGGCCAGGGCGACCTGTGCGACCCGGACACCACCCGGCGCCAGGGCGGCAACTTCGACAGCACCTGCTCGTACGCCCCGCCGGCCGGCCCGTTTACCCCCAACCTGGAGTGGAGCCTGGCGATCACCAGCTCCGATCCCTACCCCGATCGCGACCAGGTGATGATGACCCCGGTGGTGGCCAACCTCAACGACGACAACGGCGACGGGGTCATCGACGAGCACGACATCCCCGACATCATCTTCACCACCTTCAACACCAACCGCGCCAGCGGCACCTGGGACCAATTGCAGTACGGCGTGCTGCGCGCGGCCTCCGGCGACGGCTCCGGGCTTTTGTGGAGCGTGGGCTACAACGAGCTCGCCCACTTGTCGGCGATCTCGTCGAAGTACACCGCCGGCGGCTCGCCCGATCTCGAACGCCTGGGCATCGCCCCGGCGGCCAGCGTGGCCGTGGGCGACATCGACGGCGACGGCAACGTCGAGGTCGTTGCCGGGCTGTGGCACGACCAGAGCGAGACGGGCGGGCTGGTGGCCATCGACCACGACGGCACCCCCCTGTGGGTGACCTCGGCGACCGACACCAGCGGGGTGCAGATCCCCAGCCAGTTCAAGCTGTGGTACGGCGGCCCCGAGATCGCCAATATGGACGGGCTGGGCGACCCGGAGATCATCGCCGGGGCGACCGTCTTCGACAGCAGCGGGCAGTTGGTCTACGACGGCACCACCGCCAGCGGGTTCAACGGCGAGCCCGGCCAGGGCATCAACTGGTTGGGCAGCAGCCACTTCTACGGCGGCATGCTCAGCGCCGTGGCCGACCTCGACGCCGTGCGTGACGCGAGCACCGGTCAGTACACCATGGAGTTGGTCACCGGCACGACCGCCTACACCGACGACGGCCAGATCTTCTGGGAGGCCGACCCCAGCCTGCCCGACGGCTATGTGGCGCTGGCGGACTTCAACGGCGATCTCAACCCCGAGGTGGTCGTCTCGGCCAACGGCACCGTGCGCATCCAGGATGGCGAGACCGGCAAGGTGGTGTGGGGGCCGGTGAGCATCAAGGCCTATGACGGCAGCAGCTACGGCGGCCATATCGGCCCGCCGACCATCGCCGACTTCGACGGCAACAGCACCTCCAACAGCCCCGACCTGGAGATCGGCGTCGCTGGCAGCAACGAATATGTGGCCCTCGACGTCGACGCCAGCACCTTCGACAGCACCAATCCGCCGACCCCGTCGTTCGACTCGGTCAAGATGTGGGCGATGCCCACCCAGGACGTCTCCAGCAGCATCACCGGCTCGAGCCTGTTCGACTTCCAGGGCGACGGCAAAGCCGAGGTTGTGTACAACGGCGAGCTGTACCTGTGGGTGTTCGACGGCGCCACCGGCCAGGTGCTGTTCAAGCAGCCCAACTCCTCGTTTACCGGCACCGAGAACCCGATCATCGCCGACGTGGACAACGACGGCGCCGCCGAGATCGTGGTGGGCAGCAACAACTTCGAGTGCGGCGACAAGCTCGCCTGCATCGGCCAGAACAGCGCCGGCATCAAGGTCTTTGGCGACGCCAACGACAACTGGGTGGCCACCCGGCGCATCTGGAACGAGCACACCTACCACGTGACCAACGTCAACGAGGACGGCTCCATCCCCAGCCAGGAGTTGGATAACTGGTATGTATCCAACACCTACCGGCTCAACGCCCTGACCACGATCCCCCCGCAGGCCGCCCCCGACCTGATCGGCGAGCAGCCCAACGCCACCGCCGAGAATTGCACGGTCAGCGTGCAGGTGTGGGTGAGCAACCAAGGCGCGGTGCGCGTGGGCTCGGGCCTGCCGGTGAGCTTCTACGCGGTCGACGCCAACGGCAACCGCACCTACCTGGGCGAGGGACAGACCCAGCTTCCGCTCGAACCCGGCGAATCCGAGCGCGTCGACGCGACGGTGACGCTTCCGGGCGTGGGTGATTACGACATCATCGCCGTGGTCGACGACGACAACGGCACGGGCGACAGCACCGAAAACGAGTGCAACGAGTCCAACAACACCATCACGGTGGCCAGCGCCCAGCATTGCGGCAACTGATCCCACCGATCAACACCCTCCCCACAATCTGGGGAGGGTGCCCCTCCCGCCTTGTGCGAACGCCCCGCCAGAGCTACAACATGCTGACGATCTACAGCATGTTGGAGAACATACGATGAATCAGCGGTTTAGGCCTCTTTCCAAGCGCATCTTCCGCGCGCTCGCCTGGATAAGCTTTGTAGTTTGCGGTTTTATCATCGTCACGGGGACGATTATCGGCATGAGCCGCGACGGGATGGCCCAGCAGCCCAACGCCCAGGCCACCCAGCAGGCGGCGCAGGCCAAGGTGGCCGACGCGGCCACGGCGGCGAGTACGAAGGCCCTGCAACGCAAGGCCGCGACCGCCCAGCGCAATCACAACGAGATGTTGATGATGAAGCTGGTCAGCCGCGAGACCCACCAGGTCGCCGCCGGTGCTGCCAAGCATCTGGCCAAGCGCGCCGGGGACATCGCCGACGCCGACGCCGCTCAAAACACAATCGCCTCGCTGACCTCGTCGAGCTCGGGCAGCTTCTTCAGCCGGGCGATCAGCTTCTTTGGCATCTTCGTGCTGGTGATGGTCGCCTGGCTGATGTCCGACGACCGCAAGCGCATCAATTGGAAGCTGGTCGGCTGGGGCGTGGGCCTGCAGTTGGCCTTCGGCCTGGTCATCCTCAAGGTGCCCGGGGGCCGCTGGATCTTCGAGGTGGCCACCGACGCCGTCGAGAAATTGCTGCAATTTACCTCGGTGGGGAGCTCCTTTTTGTTCCAGAGCTTCGTGACCAATAATTGGGAGCCCGGTCTGATCAACTTCGTGTTCTCGGTGCTGCCCACGATCATCTTCTTTAGCTCGCTGATGACGATCCTCTACCACCTGGGGATCATGCAAAAGATCGTCTACTACATGGCCCTGGCCATGCAGAAGGTCATGGGCACCTCCGGGGCGGAGACCTTGTCGGCGACGGCGAATATCTTCGTGGGCCAGACCGAGGCCCCGCTGGTGGTCGCCCCCTACGTCGACAAGATGACCCGCTCGGAGCTCATGGTCGTGATGACCGGTGGGTTTGCCACCGTCGCCGGCGGGGTCATGGCCATTTACGTGGGCATGCTCCAATCGACCTTTCCGGACATCGCCGGCCACCTGATGGCCGCCAGCGTCATGAGTGCGCCGGCCGCCCTGGTCATCGCCAAGATCATCTTCCCGGAGGTCGGCGAGCCCGAGACGGCCGGCAGCGTGGAGATGGTCGACGAGAAGATCGACGCCAACGTCCTCGACGCCGCCAGCCGCGGCGCCGCCGAAGGGCTGAAACTCGCGCTCAACGTCGCCGGCATGCTGCTGGCGTTCTTGGCGCTCATCGCCCTCATCGACTACCTGCTCAGCCTGCCCAGCCTGATCTGGGACAAGCACCAGCTTTCCGCGCTGGTCGACTTCTACCAGGCCAAACACCTGGCCATCCCCCACGGCTGCGCGCTGGAGTCGGTCAAAGACAAGGCCGTGGTCGGCTGCATCGACACCATGGGCAAGGTCTCCGGGGCGCCCCACGGGTGGGTGGCGCCGATGATCACCCTCAAAAAGGTCTTCGGCTATATCTTCTGGCCGTTCGCCTGGGTGATGGGCGTGCCCACCAAGGACTGCTTCCTCATCGGCCAGTTGCTCGGCGAGAAGATGGTGGTCAACGAGCTCGTCGCCTACGGTCACCTGTCGGCGATGCTCAAGGATCCCACCATCCACCTGAGCGGGCGCTCGGTGATCATCGCCACCTACGCGCTGTGCGGCTTTGCCAACTTCGGCTCCATCGGCATCCAGCTCGGCGGCATCGGCGGCATCGCCCCCAGCCGCAAGCACGACCTCGCCCAGATCGCCATGAAGGCGATGATCGGCGGCACGTTGGCGGCGTTTATGACCGGCACGATCGCCGGCATCTTGATCTGAGCAACCACAACTTTAGGTAACCAACCATGACCGACTACGACGTCCCTCTTTACGATCGCGTCCAG
Source organism: uncultured delta proteobacterium (assembly GCA_963697525.1). GTDB lineage: Bacteria > Myxococcota_A > Bradymonadia > Bradymonadales > Bradymonadaceae > Bradymonas. The sequence goes on along the minus strand of OY969087.1, from coordinate 7,054,642 downwards.
AGCACCGTGCAGTGGCTCGAAGATCGCATCCCCACCGTGCCCGAGGTCGCGCTGATCTTGGGAAGCGGGCTGGGCGCCCTGTGCGAGCAATTCGACGAGGCTATCTCCATGGACTACCGCGAGGTACCGGGCTTTCCGGTATCGGCGGTCGAGGGCCACGCCGGCAAGCTGGTCTACGGTAAGCTCGCCGACAAGCCGGTTATCGCCATGCAGGGGCGGGTGCATTATTACGAGGGATGGTCGCTCGAGGAGTTGACCTTCCCGGTGCGCGTGTTCGGGCTGATGGGCATCGAGACGCTGTTGGTGACCAACTCGGCGGGCGGCTCCAATCCGGAGTACGTGCCCGGCGACCTGATGGCCATCACCGACCACCTCAACCTGACCGGGGTCAACCCGCTGCGCGGGGCCAACGACGAGCGCTTCGGCCCGCGCTTTCCAGACATGAGCTACGCCTACGATCCGGAGGTGCGCCAGACCATCCTCGATGCCGCCGAGGCGCTGGGCTACGAGCTCAAGCAGGGCGTGTACGCGGGCATGGCCGGGCCCAGCTACGAGACACCCGCCGAGATCCGCATGGTCCAGACCCTGGGCGGCGACGCCGTGGGCATGTCCACCGTGCCCGAGGTCATCATCGCCAATCACGGCGGCATGAACGTGGGCGGCATCAGTTGCATCACCAACCTGGCCGCCGGCCTGGGCGCCGAGAAGCTCGACCACGCCGAGGTCAAAGAGGTCGCCGCCCGGGTGCGCGAGAAGTTCACCTCCCTGGTGTGCAAGACCGTGGAGCTGCTGTGATGGACACCACCGACGACGACAATTTCGCCGGCATCGACGCCGAGACCTGGGAGGCGCTGTTCGAGGCGGCGCGCGACGTGCGCGAGCAGGCCTACGCCCCGTACTCGAACTTCCCGGTGGGCGCGGCGCTGCTCATGGAGTCCGGGGAGATCTACACCGGCTGCAACGTCGAAAACGCCTCCATCGGCGCGACCGTCTGCGCCGAGCGCAACGCCATCGGCACCGCCGTCGCTCACGGCGGGCGCCGCGCCAAGGCGCTGGCCGTGGTCACCGACCTGGAGCCGGCCGCCGCCCCCTGCGGCATCTGCCGCCAGGTGCTCTCGGAGTTCGCCGACGACCTGCCCATCCTGATGGCCAGCGCCAGCGGGGCGCGCGAGTTCACGACCCTCGACGACTTGCTGCCCCACCGGTTTGGCAAGGCAGATCTGGGGAGTTGAGCTGGGCTGCTGTCCAGGGAATCGCCACAAAAGCTTGGCGACGCACTGGGTTGGGCACATGTTGCCGATCTGGTTGACGTTGGTCGCCAAGGTTGCGTAGTTTGGAGCCCGTCAATGGCACGTGCTGGTTTCTAGTTCCCGGCTTTTCGGAGACGCCGTATGATCAACTGTCCGAGTTGCGGCAAAGAGATCGCTGACGATTCCGCCCACTGCGGTTTCTGTGGGCAAAAGATCGAGTCGCGCAAGCAGAAGAAAAAGACCATGTTCGGCATGGCCGCGCTCGACGGTGACGAGCTCAAAAAAGCCGTCGAGCAGGCCAAAGAAGCCAAACAGTCGGGGCCCGGTGGCGGCGGCGGAGGCATGAAGCTTCCCAAACCCGGCCAGGGTGGTGGGGCCAAGCCGTCGACCTCCAGCGGCCTGAAGATTCCCAAGCCGGGTCAAAAGGCGCCGGCCGCCGACGCTGACGACGGCGCCGGACTGGCTAAGACCGAGCGTATCGACCTGTCCAGCGCCTCGCTTCCCGACGAGGCGCCGCAGGCTGAGGCGGCGGCCGCCGAGCCGGCCGAGCCCGAGCTGGCCGCCGATGGGACGGGCTTCAGCGGGCAGGACGCTTTCGACGACTCGTTCGACGATTCCTTCGGCCCCACCAACCCCGACGGCTTCGACAGCGTCGACGAGCCTCAAGACAATCTCGGCAGCCTGGTCACGGCCAACGAGCCCGCCGACCGCTTCGGTCCCGGCCCGGAGGCTAACGCGCCGCCGGCCCAGGGCGGTTTCGGCCAGCAGGAGATCGATACCGGCGCGGCGCCCGCCGAAAAGAAGAGCAAGACCGGGCTCATCATCGGTATCGTCGTCGCCGCGATGCTCCTCGGCGGCGGCTGCATGGCTGGCATTGGCTACTACGTGTACACCGCGTATTTCTAGGCGTACAACAGCTCCAACGCCTCGTCGGCCCACTCCTCGAGCACGCCCAGCTCCCAGGCCAGGTGCAGGATCGTGTAGCGATTGCGGATGTCTTTGGCGTGCACGATCGCCCGGCGGGCGCGGTCTTTGTCGACGCCGAGTTCGGCGAAGCGCACCGGGCAATGGGCCGCGCGCAGCTCCTCCTCAAGCGACGCTTCGGTGCGAAGCGTCGCGCGCACTTCTTCCATGACCAGATCCCACTCGTCGACCAGTTGGGTGAGTCGGCGGCGAAGCTCCTCGGCGCTGGGGTAGCCCGGCCGGGCGTGCTTGACCACCGCGTCGAATAGCTTGCCGAAGCGCTCGCGCAAGGTGGCCTCGTAGTCGTCCCACGCGGGCAGCGCGGCAACGCGCGCGTCCACGTCGACAGTCGACGGGTCGAGGGCCTGCAACTTCTCGTACAACAGGGCCGTCGTCAGCGTGCCCACGCCCACCTGGCAGCCGTGCAGGTCGTGGGGCTGGTCGAAGGCGTAGGCCGTCATGTCGATGAAGTGGCTGATCAGGTGCTCGCCGCCCGACGCCGGGCTCGACGAGCCCGCCACGCTCATGGCGATGCCCGAGAGCATCAGCGACTCGATGAGCCCCCGGGTGGCCTCGCGGTCGCGGGCGGGCAGCTTCTCGGCCACCCCGTCGAGGGCGCGCGCGCCGTGCTCGATGATCTGCATGGCCTCCGGCGAGTGGTGGGTGCCGTTGAGACGCGCCGACAGGCGCCAATCGGAGTTGGACACCGGCTTGCTCATCAGGTCGCCCAGCCCGCTGGCGATCATGCGGTAGGGCGCCTCGGCCATGACGTCGAGGTCGGCGATGACCACCCGCGGCGCGGTGCACGGGTTGGTCGTCTTGACCCCATCGGAGAGCACCGCGGCGATGGCCGAATTATACCCGTTCATGCTCGGGGCGGTGCCGATGACCGCCATGGGTAGGTCGACCAGGTGACAGCCCATCTTGACCATGTCGTTGATGGTGCCGCTTCCCACCGCGAGCCCGCTGACCGCCCCGGTGTCGACCAGGGCCTGGCGGAAGCTGTCGATGAGCGCGTCGCTGCACACCGGGTCGCCCTCGGCGGGCATAGGCACCTCGAAGCGCTCCCAGGGCTGGCCGGCCGCCTCGAGCATCGCCGCGGTCTGCTTACCGGCCGCCTCCCAGGTATGCGCGTCCGCCGCCACCAGCCACAGCCCCTCGTCGAGGTGCTCGGCGATGAGCTCGTAGCTGTCGGCGATCGCCTCGCGCGCGATCAGGCAGGCGCGGGTGTCGAGGATGCCCGAGTATTGCGTCAGATATTTGTTTACGAGGTCAGGCATTGGGGGTCCAGGGGTCCGGGGGTCCAGGAACTGCAACTGCAACTGCGTAACTACAACTGCGTGACTTCAACTGCAACACCGCCGCGGTTATAGTGCGGGGGCGGACCCGAACTCGACTCAGCGGCTCCGCTGCTCCGCGCTCGGACTGCCGAACCCCTGGACCCCCGGACCCCCGCCGTGCCCTATGACCTGCACAGCATCTTTGCCTATCTCTCCGGACAGGCTGTCTGGTGGGGCTTGTTGCTTCTGCTGCTCAGCGCGCTGATCGAGTATATCTTTCCGCCCTTTCCCGGCGACACGGTGACGATCGTGGGGGCGGTGCTCATCCCCACGGCGCACTGGCCGCTGCCGGGGGTGTTCTTGGCGGTGACCGTGGGCAGCGTCATCGGGGCGGCGTTCAACTGGTGGGTGGGCGACTGGGTGGCGCGCAATCAGCATAAGAATACCTGGGTCCACCGCTTCCTCGACCGCGAGAAGGTGCGCCCCAGGGTCGACAAGCTCATCCATCGCTTCGAGCGCCACGGCAGCGCCTATATCGCGATCAACCGGTTCGTCCCGGCGTTTCGGGCGGTGTTCTTTTTGGCGGCGGGCCTGGCGCGCCTGGTGTTGTGGCGAGTGTTGGCGTTTGCGGCGTTGAGCGCGGCGCTGTGGAACGCGGCCCTTCTGGGGGTGGGCTACCTGGTGGGCTACAACATCGACGCGCTGGCCGCCTGGGTGCACCGCTACACCAAGGTGGTCTATCTCGGGCTGGGCGTTGCGATCGTGGTGTGGTTTGGTATCAAGATAGTACGCAAGTTGAAGGATACCACGTAGTTCAAGAAAACTTTGGCAAAAATTTGCAGGTGTCGGCCCGTAGTCTTATAACTGCTGTAGATGAGTTCGATGGCAATCGTCGTTTTGCACGATAACTGATGACTGATGAGCCGAGCCGCGGTGGATGCGGCGTCGAGACCGTGGAGGAATTACATTGACTGACGAGAAAGAACTGCGCAGTACCGGCACTGTGACCGTCACCCAGAAGGCCCGACGTGGTGGCGAGGACATGGACGTGCTCACGCCCGAAGAGGAGAGGGTCGTGCGGATGCGCCACGGTCTGGCCGAAGACGACGAGTACGAGCCCAAATTTGGTCTGGGGGCCAACGAGGAAGCGCTGGCCAAGCTGGCCAACCTGGAGAAGTTCCTCGTCGAGAAGTTCACCGCCACCGAGAAGCTCGAAGGGGTGTTCGACGGCGCCACCGTCGACGTCGAGGCCAAGCGTATGATCATCCACAAGCTGCAAGAACAAGACGACTGAGTTGACCAGGCCCAACTGGTCGCGAGCATTGAGCCGGGCGCCCCCAGATGGTGGGGACGCCCGGTTTTTTGTTGCGGTTGTCGCTCCCACGGGACTCTGCTAACGTCGCGGCGGAAAGAACGGTAATTTTTGCGGAGTTCATCATGTTCAACAAAGTACTGGTCGCCAACCGGGGCGAGATCGCCGTCAGGGTGATGCGCTCGCTGCGGGAGATGGGCATCGAGTCGGTGGCGGTCTTCTCGGAGGCCGACCGCCAGGCCAAGCACGTGCGCATGGCCGACGAGGCCTACTGCGTAGGGCCCGCTTCCAGCAACGAGAGCTACCTTCGCATCGACAAGATCTTGGAGGTCGCCAAGAAAAGCGGCGCCGAGGCCATCCACCCGGGGTACGGGTTTTTGAGCGAGAACGCCGAGTTCTCGGCCGCCTGCAAAGAGGCCGGGGTGGTGTTCATCGGCCCCGAGCCCTACGCCATCGAGGCGATGGGCGAGAAGACCCGGGCGCGCACGCTCATGCAGAAGGCGGGCGTGCCCCTGGTGCCGGGCACCAAGGCGGCCATCGAGGACGCCGAGGAGGCCTTGAAGGTCGCCCAGGACATGGGCTTTCCGGTGCTCGTCAAGGCGGCCGCCGGCGGTGGCGGCAAGGGCATGCGCCGGGTGGACAGCGCCGAGGACTTCGTCGCCTCGTTCGAGGGCGCGCGTCGTGAGGCCCTGAGCGCCTTTGGCAACGGCGACGTCTATGTCGAAAAATACGTCGTCAACCCCAAACACGTCGAGATCCAGGTGCTGGCCGACGGCCACGGCCACTGCGTGCACCTCTTCGAGCGCGACTGTTCGGTGCAGCGGCGCCACCAGAAGATCATCGAGGAGACGCCCTGTCCGGTCTTGGAGGACGCCACGCGCCAGAAGATGGGCGAGGTCGCCGTCAAGGCCGCCCAGGCCGTCGACTATATCGGCGCGGGCACGGTGGAGTTCTTGCTCGACGTCGACCAGAACTTCTACTTTCTGGAGATGAACACGCGCCTGCAGGTCGAGCACCCCATCACCGAGGCGATCACCGGGCTGGACCTGGTGCGCTGGCAGGTGCTCATCGCCGACGGGGCCAAGCTTCCGTTCACCCAGGACGAGCTGAACCGGCGCGGCCACGCCATCGAGTGCCGCATCTACGCCGAGGACCCGGAGAATAACTTCATGCCGGCGCCCGGGCCGATCACCTATATGAGCACGGCCGACGGCCCCGGGGTGCGCGAGGACAGCGGGGTGTACTCCGGGGCGACGGTGCCGGTGCACTACGACCCGATGATCTCCAAGCTGGTGGTGTGGGCCGAGGACCGCCAGAGCGCCATCGGCCGGATGCGCCGGGCGCTCAGCGAGTACACCGTCAGCGGCATCACCACCAATATCGCCTTCCACGACGAGGTGCTCCAGCACCCCGACTTCGTCGAGGGCACCTACGACACCGAGTTCGTCCCGCGCATGATGGCCGGGCGCGAGAAGCCCGCCCAGCATTTTGGCGCGCAGGCCGAGCTGGCCGCCGTCGTCGCCGCCCATCGCCGCGACGAGGCCGTCGCCGAGGCCGGCGGCGGCGCCGAGGCCGGCCCGCGCTCGACGACCAACGGCTCGTCCTGGAAACAACTCGGTCGGTTTCGCGCTTTGAGGAGGTACTGAGATGCCCGCATATTTCATCACCAACGGAGACGAAGACGAGGCGCGCTGCTACGAGGTCGAGACCCTCGAGGACGGGCGCTATCGCGTGGTCACCCCCGACGGCGACGAGCTCGTCGTCGACGCCTACGCCCCCGAGGCCGGCCGGCTTCAGATGCTCGTCGACGGCAAGAGCTACGACACCGACGTGCGCGACGGCCTCGACGGCTACGTCGTCCAGCTTCGCAAGGAGACCCACCGAGTCAACGTGCTCAACGAGCGCCAAAAACGCATGCGCGTGGCCGGCGTGGGCGCGCGTGGCGCCGGCGGTCCCGACCTGGTCAGCCCCATGGCCGGCAAGGTCGTGGCGCTGTCCTGCGCCGAGGGCGACGAGGTCGAGCAAGGCGAGTGCGTCATCATCGTGGAAGCCATGAAGATGGAGAACGACCTCAAGGCCCACATCACCGGCACCATCGCCACCATCCACGTCGCCGAGGGCGACGCGGTCGAGATTGGCGATGTATTGGTGAGTATCGAGGGGTGAGTACGCCGGTGTAGGCATTGCAGGTGCCGGGGGGCATCGTGGCGGATCGGTAGATGATTCCAAAAAAAGACTCAGTGGCATGGCCCGCAAATGACCGACCAAAAAGACGCCCTCCTCGACGAAATCGCCCAGGCCAAGAAGCAGTGGGAAGAAGACTGCCTCCAGCCCATCCTCGACAAATACGGGGTGCGCAAAGAGGAGTTCAACCTCTCCGACGGCGAGCCCGTCGACCTGCTGTACGGGCCGCAAGACACCGCCGAGTTGGACTACGAGCGCGACCTGGGTTTTCCCGGCCAGTACCCGTTTACCCGGGGCATCCAGCCGACGATGTACCGCGGCCGGCTGTGGACGATGCGCCAGTACGCCGGGTTTGGCACGGCCGCCGAGTCCAACGAGCGCTACCGCTACCTGCTCGACCAGGGCACCACGGGGCTGTCGGTCGCCTTCGATCTGCCCACCCAGATGGGCTTCGACTCCGATTCGCCGCGCGCCCAGGGTGAGGTCGGCAAGGTGGGCGTGGCCATCGACTCCATCGCCGACATGGAGACCCTGTTCGACCAGATCCCGCTGGACAAGGTGTCGACGTCGATGACCATCAACTCGACGGCGTCGATCCTGCTGGCGCTGTACATCGCGGTGGCCGAGGGGCAGGGCGTGGAGGCCGGCAAGCTTCGCGGCACCATCCAGAACGACCTGCTCAAGGAGTATATCGCCCGGGGGACCTACATCTATCCGCCGCGCCCGTCGATGCGCATCATCACCGACATCTTCGGGTTTTGCCGCGACGAGGTGCCCCGCTGGAACACCATCAGCATCTCGGGCTACCACATCCGCGAGGCCGGCAGCACCGCCGCGCAGGAGGTCGGGTTTACCCTGGCCAACGGCATCGCCTACGTGGAGGCGGCGCTGGACCAAGGGCTGGACATCGACAACTTCGCCGGCCGGCTGTCGTTTTTCTTCAACGTGCACAACAATTTTTTGGAAGAGGTCGCCAAATTCCGGGCCGCTCGCCGGTTGTGGGCGCGCATCGTCAAGGAGCGCTTCGGCGCGAACAACGAGCGCTCCATGCGGCTGCGCTTCCACAGCCAGACGGCCGGCTCGACGCTGACCGCCCAGCAGCCCAAGGTCAACGTGGTGCGCGTGGCCCTGCAGGCGTTGGCGTCGGTGTTGGGCGGCACCCAGTCGCTGCACACCAACTCGTGGGACGAGGCGTTGAGCCTGCCCAACGAGGACGCCGTTCGCCTGGCGCTGCGCACCCAGCAGGTCGTCGGCTTCGAGTCCGGGGTGGCCGACTTCGTCGACCCCCTGGCGGGAAGCTACGCCGTGGAGGCGCTCACCGACAGCATCGAGCAAAAGGCCATCGACTACATCCAACGCATCGATGACCTGGGCGGGGCGGTGGCGGCCATCGAGCAGGGCTTCCAGCAGTCCGAGATCCAGGAGGCCGCCTACCAGGCGCAGCTTCGCCAGGAGCGCGGCGAGGACGTCATCGTCGGCGTCAACCGCTTTCAGACCGACTACCAGCCCCCCGACGATTCTGCTGCGGGTCGACGAGCAGGTCGAAAGCAGCCAGATCGAGCGGCTGCGCGCCTTCAAGGCCTCGCGGGCGATGGACGAGGTCGACCGGGCCCGCGCCGCCCTCGAGCAGGCCGCGCGCGGCAGCGACAACCTGATGCCCCATATCCTGCACGCGGTGAAGCACAAGGTCACCCTCGGCGAGATCGCCGACACCCTGCGCGGGGTGTTCGGGGAATATGTGGAGCGCGTGGTGCTTTGAAGCACGTGACGATTCGAGACAAGTGGTCACTCAGACCCCACCCAGGTAGTAGATATGCCAAAAATTGATGGAGTTCGTTATCTCAACGGCAAGTTCAAAAAGGCGCTCATCCTCGAGCACCCCGACCCGTCGCTCGACGACTATTTGCGCGCCCAGGGCATCGAGCCCGACCGGCGCGAGACCCAGGACGAGGACGAGGTCGTCGAGATCCTAAAGGAGGGCCAGCACGACCTGCTGTACAAACGCAGTCGATTCATCGTCAACGAGCGCGTGCTGCAGGCCTCCGAGAACCTGGCCGCGATCATGCTGTGCTGCATCGGCGACGACTCCGTCGACAAAAAGGCCTGCGCCCGTGAGGGCGTGCTGGTGATGAACGACCCCATCAGCAACGGCTGGTCGGTCGTCGAGATGGTCTTCGGTGAGATGATCACCATGGCCCGGCGCATCTACCACTCGGTGGAGCATAGCAACCGCCACGAGTGGACCAAGAATAACGTGGAGCGCTACGAGCTTCGCGGCAAGACCCTGGCGATCGTGGGGCTGGGCAATATCGGCAAGCAGATCGCCCAGATGGCCGAGGCCTTCCACATGGACGTGGTGTTCTACGACTCCAACGAGGTCGCCCGCGAGGTGGGCAGCACCCTGGGGTGGAAGCCGGTCGACAGCATCGCCGAGGCGTTTCGCAGCGGCGACATCGTCACCGTCCACGTCAGCGCCGAGGACCACCGCGGCCACTCCAACGAGGGGCTGCTCAACTACGAGGAGCACTTCTCCCAGTTGGGCAAGCATCGCCCGGAGAATAGCCCGCGGCTATTCGTCAACGCCTCGCGCGGCTTTTTGTACGAGCCCGACGATCTCATCCGCGCGGTCAACGACAACGTCATCCACTACGCGATGGTCGACGTGTTCCCCGAGGAGCCGGGCAACAAGCAGGACCCCTGGCACAACCCCTACGCCGAGCACGAGCATATCTTCACCACGCCGCATATCGGCGCGGCCACCCAGGAGGCCCAGCCGCGCATCGCCAAGCATAAGGCGACGACCACCCAGTTGTTCGACTGCTACGGCACCGTGCGCGACACGGTGTTCGCCCCGGGCAACATCATCGGGGTGGAGGCCGAGAATCCCGACGTCATCTTGACGGTCGTGCACAGCGACGTGCGCGGCACCAAGAAGGCCATCGACGATTGCATCTACGAGGCCGGGCTGAGCAACTTGCAGTCGCGCCACCGCGACTTCCCGCGCTACGGCTTCGCCTACGACGTCGCCGCCGTCGACCGCCCGCTGAACAACGACCAGCTCGCCGCGCTGGTCGACGAGGCGCGCAAGATCACCGGCGACGATTCGGCCATTCGCGCCATCCGCATGATCAACGTCAACGGCAAGTGACGACGTGGCTTCACGCAGATCTTGCCGCGATGCCCGATGCTTCTACTGCTCAGAAGCGGAAGATGTGCATCTTGGAGATGGAGATGAAGATCAGTGAGACCACCAACACGATGATGCCGTAGCGCACTATCCAGGTGTAGGCATTCATGCGGTTTCGAAACGCCTCGACGCTTTTCTCCTCGTAGCGCTTGGAGAGAAACTCGAGGCGTTCGTCCAGGCGGCCGGACTCCTCGCCGATGTCGACGTTCTCGAGCACTTCGGCGGGCAACAGGCGCACCGAATACAGCGCCTGGGCCAGCGAATAGCCGTCTTCGATGGCCGCCTGGGCCTTTTTGTAGCCGCCGAGGATGCCGGGGTGGTTGGAGGCCTCGGCGGCCAACTCCAGGCCCTGGTAGACGGTCATGCCGCTGTCGATGGCCTGGGCGAGGTAGCGGCAAAACAGCGACACGGCGAACAGCTTGCCGGGATCGCTCAACACGGGCATGCGCAGCCAGATGCGCCCGAAGAGGTCGCGCGGGGCGAAGTCGACCGGCAGGTTGAACCAGGTAAAAAAGCCCACGAAGCACACCAGCCCGAAGATGCACGACTCCAGGCCCGACGAGATCAGGATGTGTTTGAGCTGTTCGTGCAGATTATTGGAGAAGGCCAGCTTGACGATGTCGTGGCCGATGATGTTGCGAAAGACGATCAGCCCCAGGGCGATGAGGATGAGCGGCTCGACCATGGCCACGGCGAACTCGCGCTTGCGCTTGTAGCGCTTGCCGTAGATGGTCCCCAGGTGCTTGAAGGTCTGGGGGAGCACCCCCTGCTCGTCGGCTACCAGGATCAGCTTGCGCGCCGCCGGATCGAGGATCCCGTAGCGGGCCAGCGCCTCGCCGAGCAGATCGCCGTGCTCCAGCAGCGCCGAGCGCAGGCGCGTGATCGTCTTTTTGTCGAACCCCTGGCGCCCTAAGATGTCCAGGATGCGCGAGTAGCCGATGCCGCTCTCCAGGCCGTCGGCGAAGGTTTGGCAGAATTTTTCGGCCTCCGGGTCGGTCATAAAGGTGGATCCCTCGCGCACGAGCGCGTCTTGTCTTGCGCTCGGCTCTTGCGATGCGTGCAAATCAGTTGCATCGTTAGGGGAGTGGGGGCCGCCGACCATTCTGCTCTCCAATGTTTAACTACGATGGTTCGCGTAGATGTTTGATTACAGGACCAGTGTAGCGCAATCACTCAGCAGCGTCAGCAAGATCCGCCGATCAAACACGCCCGTTGTGCACTGGCGAGACGGTTGGGCGATCGGTTCAGTACCCAAGGGGACAACGCGTTATGAATGAGAAGCAAAACAACATGATCGGTCTGATGAAGGAGATCCTCCAGGAGGATTACCTGCACCTGACCGTTCACAGCTATACCCTCAACGAGAACCTCGACCAGGGAACGGTCGAGATCGTGTGTCGGCTGTCCGACCAGAAGGATGATGCCTTCGAGGTCAACGGCGGCGGCGTCGGCGTCATCGACGCGCTGTTCGACGGGCTCAAGCAGCGCATGGCCGGCGACTATCCGTCGCTGAAGTCGATCCGCTTCTCGGAGTTTTCCATCGAGGGCCTCATCAGCGGCGACGACAGCCCGGATGTGGCCACCAAGGCCGAGGCCGTCGCCCGGGTGGGCATCCTCAACAGCGAGCACCGCGAATTCATGTTCGAGGCGCGCGCCCCGTCGGTCAGCCGTGCGGGTATCCAGGCGACGATTTTGGCCGCCGAGTACTTCGTCAACAGCGAGCGCACCTACGTGCGCCTGCACGAGATCCTCGAGCACTATCGCTCCGAGGGACGCACCGACCTGGTGGAGAAGTACACCGATCTGATGACCAAGGTCGTCCAGAACACCTCGTACAGCGAGGTCGTCGAGCAGATCCGCAAGCAGATGAAGTAAGCGGGCCCTCGGCGGCGCGTCGCCCGTTTATGGGCGTGTGCAATCCGACGGGGTGGGCGCGCCCGGTGAGGCCTTGATGGGGCTGCCGGGCAGCGCATCGACGTGGTAGCACCAATGGGCGGGGTCGTTGTTGGCGTAGTCGTCTTCGAAGTCTGCTTCCAGCCCCCAGGCGACGTCTTCGCGCACTGGCAGCGTCGCGTCCGATTGCCCCTCGGGATCGATGAGGCTGTGCGCCGACCACTCCACGGTGTCGTGGATGACTATGTGAAACTCCGAGTCGCGGTAGGCCAGCACCAGTCGGCGCGAGGCGTTCGACAGCGGCACCGCATCCGACCAGCGCCCGTACTCGTAAAAGGCGCCCTGCTTGAGGTTGGCCGTCAGCTTATAATAGTCGGAGTCCTGGCGCACGAACACGAAATAGTGGCCGGGCGCGATCGGGCGCAGCGCGGCGAGGGCGCGTTGGCCCTCCTCGGTGATCGGAAACGGGTTGACTTGGATGCGCCGGTTGGAGCCGGCCAGCCGGATAATGATGCGCCGCGGGTCCGCGGGGGCCGTGCCCACATTCTTGACCTCGACGTATTCACCATACTCGACGCTCTCGCCGGGGGGCGCGGAGGTGTCGGGCATCAGCTCCGTAAAGATCAAATAGGGCTTGCCGCCCGAGGTCGCGTCATCAGAGGCGTCGGTGGCCTCCGTCGCGTCGGCCGTGTCGGCGGCGGCGTCCAGCTCGGCGGTGTCGGCCACGTCGGCGCGCGCATCCAGCGGCCCGGCATCCCGCGCGCCCGCTCCCTGATAGGGGTAGTTGGCGACATCGAGCGTCAGGTTGCAGCCGGCGATCCCGACGACGAGGAGCGCGACCAAGATGCGTTTTATGACTGCGGCCATCTCGGATAACTCGTGGAGTGGTTCGCCAGTGAGGGTAGTGAAGCCGGCTCGGCGCTGTCAACTTGACACTTCTTCGTCGCCAGACCTAACCTGCGCTTGAATGAAGTCGTTTCGATTCCGCGGCCGCACCGCGCTATTTTTTGTGGAGCATTGCATGGGCAATCGAGAAGAGTCCGACATCGACATCCGGGAAGCCCTGGAAAACACGACCTCGCAGTACGGCGAGCCCGACGACCGGGAGCGCCCGCTGATTTTGCTGGCCGACGACGACGCCGAGATTCGCAAGATTTTGCGCGCTCATTTCGAGACGATGGACTGTGACCTCATCGAGAGCGCCGACGGCGCCGAGGCGCTGGAGAGCATCATCGTCCACCGGCCCAACCTGGTCATCCTCGATGTGATGATGCCCGAGCTGAGCGGCTGGGAGATCTGCAAATACGTGCGCCAGCGCGACGAGACCTTCCACAAGGTGGGGATCATCATGCTCACGGCCATCGGGCCGACCAACAACGAGCTGACCTCCCCGCTGTTTGGCGCCGACGACTACATCGACAAGCCGTTCGACTTCGACGAGCTGGAGTTCAAGGTGCGCAAGGTCCTGTCCAAGCGCAGCGGCGAGTAAGCCCGACGGGCCGCACAATCTATCTGGCAGACCGAGGCGGCCCTGTGGGTCGCCTCGTTGTGCTCTGACGTCGAGCAGACAACTACAGCTCCGAGAGCATCTTCTTGGCTTTCTGGTGCATGGAGTGGCTCGCTGGGACCATCGAGGTGATCTCACGGCACAGCGCGGCGGCCTTCTTGGGGTCGGTTTTGCGCTTGTTGGCCGCCTGGATGTACAGCGAGCGCGCCTTGATGGACAGCCTGCGGCGCAGCTCGTTGAGCGCGGAGTTCGACCGATCGTAGCGGTGCCCCTTGCTGTAATTCTGGTAGGCGCGGGCGTATTTGCCCCGGCCGAACTCGCCCAGGCCGAGCTTGGCGAAGGCGGTGGCCAGCTTGCCGTTGATCTTGGAGGCGAAATAGCCGGTGCGTGCCACGCTGCGATCGGCGCGCTTGGCGTCTTCGAGCCCATCGATGGCCGTCTTCCACACCCCGGCGTCCAGCGCGCGGGTGCCCCGTTTGTAGGCGGAGGCGAAGCGATCGATATTGCTCGCCGTCGTGCGCGCGCGGCTGGCCAGCGGACCACTGCCCCCGGCGGCGGCTTTGCGGAAATACGACGACGCCTCGTGGAATTTGGCGGCCTTGTACAGCGAGAACCCGCGGGTGAAGTCGATGGTCGTCGAGGAGGCCGCGTGGTGCTTGGCAGGCTTGTCGCTAAAGAGCCAGTCGGAGTCGTCGTGGTGGCTGGAGGCGTGCGCGTGGGACGATGACTCGTGGTCGTGGGAGGCGGCGGCAGCGAGCTGTTCGCGGGCCTTTTCCTTCTCCTCGGCGCTCTCGGCCAGGGTCTTTTGCAACTCCAGCGCCCCCTTGTGGTTGGGGACCTCGTCGAGGATGGCCGCCAGGTATTTTTTGGCCTCGTCGGTCTTCTCGTCGGTCACCGCCTGTTGGGCTTTCTGGTACAGCCGGGCGATGCGGCGCTGGCGGGTCTTTCGCACCAGTTGCTGGGCGTCCTCGTAGTAGACGCTCTCGTTGGAGATCGTCGCGGCGAGCTTGGCGGCCTGCTCGTCGTTGTCCTGTTCGAGCAGACTCTTGGCCTTGGCCAGCGTGCTCTGGGCCTTCTCCTCGCGGTCGACACGCTCGAGCTGGGCCGACACCCCGGGGAATTTGGGATCGGTCTTGGCGACCTTTTTGAACAGGGCCCGCGCCTTCTCCCAACTGCGGTCTTTGACCCGGTCGACCCCCTGCAAATACAGCTTCTGGGCGGCGGGGTTCTCCACCGAGGTCGCCGCCGCTTTGGGCTTGGGCCCACTGGAATCGTGCAGGTACAGGTAGGCGGCGGCGCCGATGAGGAAGATGCTCAGCACGCCGGCGCCGACGATGACGTAGGTCAAAATCTTGTCGGTGGTCTCGTCGGCGGGCGCGGCGCCCATGCCCATCTGGCGCACCATCGTGCGGTTGGCCGGGCCCTTGCTGGCCTCGCGCTTGGGCACGATGTGGCGGTTGCGCGAGCGCGCCTGCGGGCGATTGCCGGGGATGACGAATTGAAATTCGGTCTTGCCGGCCTCGATGCGATCGCCGTGAAACAGCTCGGCCTCCACGATGGAGGTGTTGTTGAGCCGGGTGCCGTTGGCCGACTGCAGGTCGATGAGCATGTAGGTCTGATCGCTGTCCTGGGCGACCTCGAGGTGCTGGCGGCTCATCGCCAGGTCGGAGACGATGATGGTGTTGTTCTTGCCGCGCCCGATGGTGTTGCGCTGCTTGTTGAGCAGGAACTCCTGGCCGGCCGCCGGCCCGCTGAGCACGCTCAGGCGGGCGACCAGGGCCTCGTTTTCATAGGGGCTGTCGAAGACCTCGGTCTTCTCGGCGTGGAAGTCGTCGTCGGAGGCGTCGGAGTCCTCGATGAGTTGCGCGTCGACCTGGACGTTGGGCGACGGCGCGCTGTTTCGCGGCCGATGCTCGGGCGTGGGCGGATTGGGGTTGGTGCGATGGGTCTGCGGGGTCGACGGCTGGTCGGCGCCGGGGATGGGCGCGCCGTGCAGCGACACGGTGGTCTTGGCGACCCCGTCGAAGTCATCGTCGTCGATCTGCTCGTCGGCCAGCGGCGAGTCGGTGATCATGGTGGCTTCTTCGGCGCCGAAATCCAGATCGGCGTCGCCCGCCGGCCCCGCCGCGTCCAGCGGCGAGTCGGTGATCATGGTCGCCTCGCCCTCGAACTCCTCCGCGCCGGAGGCGGGCTCGGCGCCAAAACCCGACGCGCTCTGCTCGAAGGGGCTCTCGGTGAGCATGGTCGCTTCGGCTTCCACCGGCTCGTCGATCTGCTCAGCGTCGTCCAGCTTCACATCGTCCAGCAACGAGCTGTCGCCCGCACCGGGGGCGCCCCCGGCCAGCCCCGGGACATTGCTGAGCTCATTGGAGCTCATCCGGTCGGTGTGGCCGTCGATCTCGTCGTCGACGAGGTCGACGGGGATGCGCTCGGTGTCGGGATCGTCGACCCGGTCGGTGGTCGGGCCGAGATCGTCGTCGTCGATGAGGTCAGCGGGGATGCGGTCGGTGTCCGGATCCAAGGCGTCGGCGGGCACGTCGTCGACGCGATCGGTGGTCGGCTCGTCCTCGGGCCCGACGCTCGACGCCTCCGGCGAGTCGTCCTCGGATAGCGCCAAGGTCTTGCGCGGTCGGTCCTCGTCATCCTTTTGGGGACGCCCCGGCGGGCGCGGCAGGCCCGTCGACCCGCCCTTGTCGCCCTTGCCGGGCGGCTTGGGAATGCGCAGAGCGGTGCTCTTCGAGCCCGAAGAGGCCTTCTTGAGCGACTCGCGCAGCTTACCGAGGCCGATCAAGGTCTTCTTGGGCTTGTTGGTCGCCGCCTTCTCGGCGCCCTCGCCGTCGGATGTTTCGGTGCCGTCGGAGAGCGCGTCTGCAGTTGCGGCCGGGTTTTCGTCCGACGAGGCCATTCGGTGACGTCACTTTTTAAGCATAAGGAGCCGGGGTCGAGTCTAGCCTTGCGGCCGCACAGTGTCAATTTGTCAGGGGTCGCGGGCTGGGAATGGGCTCGCGGTGTTGGTAGGCTCGATCTCCGAACGTGGGACGCACCGCCTCCGGGACGTGGTTGGCCGCATGAAGCTGTTTCGCACATCGCTGCGCAATAAGGTGATCGGGGTGTTTTTGCTCCCCACCTTGCTGATCGTGTTGGTCAACGGCTTTCTGGCCTATTTCGCCGCCCGCCAGGGCCTGGAGGACGAACTGGGCAAGCGGCTGGTGTCGATCTGCCAGACGCTGTCGGCCGATCTCTCCGAGAGCATCGAGGCGGCCCAGATCGCCCGATTGGATCCCTCCAAGCACCGGGTGCTGCAGCGGCTTCGCGACAAGCTCGAGAGCACCCGAAAGCGCACCGGGGTGCGTCGGGTGTTCCTGTTCGACCGCGACCTGCACAGCCTGGTGGACACGCGCGACGACATCACCTTTGGCCAGCAGCTCTTCGAGGTCGAGACCGACCGCGTCGAGCTCCAGCACACCTTCCAGGCCGGCGCCCCGGCGACCAGCGTGCTGTTCAAAGACGAGCACGGCGCCTTCTATAAGACCGGCTACGCCCCCATCACCCAGGACGGCAAGGTCGTCGCGGTGGTCGGTGTGGAGGCCAGCGCCGAATACTTCGATCTGCTGCGCAATTTCGCCAGCGTGCTCACCGTGCTCGGGGCGGTGGGGCTGCTGCTGGTGATCCTGGCGGGCACGCTGTTTGCGCGCGCGCTGGTTCGCCCGGTCAACCGGCTGGTCGACGCCGCCAGCCGGCTGGGCGAGGGCCACTTCGACGAGCCGGTGGTCGACGACCCCCACGCCAAGACCGACGGCGACGAGATCGACTTTCTGGCCGCCTCCTTCGAGGAGATGCGCCGGAGTATCCTGAGCCGGGACCGCCAGATGCAGATGATGCTGTCGGGCATCGCCCACGAGGTGCGAAACCCCCTGGGGGGCATGGAGCTATTCTGCGGGCTGTTGCGCGAAGATCTCGACGACGAGCCCGACACCGAGGCCACCCGCCAGAAGCTCGACAAGCTCGACAAGATCAACCGCGAGTTGAGCTATCTGGAAAAGGTCGTCAAAGACTTCCTGGCGTTCGCACGCCACCTGCCCCTGGAGGTCGAGCGCTTCTCGGCCGCCGACTTCGGCGACGAGGTCCGCGGCCTGCTCGCCGGCGAGGTCGACGCGGCCGGATGCACGCTCGCCGTCGATGTCGTCGAGGGCGTCGAGCTGACCGCCGACCGCGAGAAGCTTCGCCGCGCGCTCATCAACCTGGTGCGCAACGCCTACCAGGCCTGCGACGCCCAGGGCGCCATCACCGTCGAAGTCACCGCCCCCGACGCCGAGCACCGCCAGATCTGCGTGCGCGACGACGGCCCGGGCATTCCCGCCGACAAGCTCGACGATATTCTCACGCCCTTTTTCACCACCAAGGAGAAGGGAAGCGGCCTGGGATTGGCGTTGACGCAACAGATCGTCGAGCGCCATGGTGGTACCATGGACATCGACAGCGGCGTCGGCGACGGCACGACCATTCGCATCCTCATCCCATTCGACCCGGCCATCGAGCCGGTGGCCTCGCACATCCCCAAGGGATGGCTAGGCTAGCGCTTATTGCTGATGCAGGCTGCCAGCCTGTGCTCCAGGACCCAACCATGGCCCATATCCTCATCATCGAAGACAACGACACCCTGCGCGAGGGCATTACCCAGGTGGTCCAGCGCATGGGCCACGAGGCCACCGCCGCCCGAAACGGCCGGCTGGGCCTGGAGGCGTTCGCCGCCAAGAGGCCCGACCTGGTGGTCACCGACCTGAAGATGGACGAGGTCGGCGGCATGCAGGTGCTCGCCGAGGTGCTCGAGGCCCAGCCAGACGCGCTGGTCATGATTGTGACCGCCTTTGGCAGCATCGAGAAGGCCGTCGAGGCGATGCAAAAGGGCGCCTTCGACTTCATCCCCAAGCCGTTTCCGCCGGATCTGCTGCGCACCAAGATCAAAAAGGCGCTGGAGGTGCAGGCCTCGCGCAAGGAGACCGAGCGGCTGAGCAGCGAAAACGAGATGCTTCGCCGCGACGCCGGTCAGTTCGACGCCTCCGAGATTGTCGGTGACTCCCAGGCGATGAAAGACGTGTTCAAGATGATCGGCAAGGTCGCCCCCACCGACAGCACGGTGTACGTCTACGGGGAGTCGGGCACCGGCAAGGAGCTCGTCGCCCGAGCGATCCACGAGGCGTCGACACGCAAAGACGGCCCGTTCGTGCGCGTCAACTGCTCGGCCTTGGCCGAGACCCTGCTCGAGTCGGAGCTGTTCGGCCACGAGAAGGGCGCGTTTACCGGGGCGCACAAGCGCCGGCTGGGCCGCTTCGAGTTGGCCGACGGCGGCACGATCTTTCTCGACGAGATCGGCGATGTCAGCCCGACCATCCAGCTCAAGCTGCTGCGCGTGCTCCAGGAGCGCAGCTTCGAGCGCGTCGGCGGCGAGGAGACCATCGAGGTGGACGTGCGCGTGATCACCGCCACCAACAAGGACCTCAAAGAGCAGGTCGAAGAGGGCAAATTTCGCGAAGATCTGTTCTACCGGCTGCACATCATCCCGATCACCCTTCCCCCGCTTCGCGAGCGCCCCGGTGACGTCGAGCTGTTGGTCGAGCACTTCCTCGCCAAGCTCGCCGGGCGCACCCGCAGCCAGGTCGATGGGCTGGCCGCCGACGCCATGCAGGCGCTGCGCACCTATCAGTGGCCGGGCAACGTGCGCGAGCTGGAGAACGTCATCGAGCACGCCCTGGTCTTCGCCGAGGGCGACAAGATCCACCTGGCCGACCTGCCCGCGGCGATCACGGGCATGTCCAACGAGAATATGCTGGAGATCCCCCAGGGGGACCGCAGCCTTCCCGAGATCCTCGAAGATCTCGAAAAGCAGCTCATCCTGCGCGCCTTCGACAAGGCCGACGGCGTCAAGACCGAGACCGCGCGCCTGTTGGGGATCAAGACCAGCGCGCTGTACTACAAACTGGAGAAGTACGGGATCGAGTGATCGAGTGATCGATCACTCAATGACTGTTCCTTGCAAGGCTTTTGACCACCTGTTAGTGGTTCCTCAACAGAGCGATGGGGACCGGGTTACGAACCTTGACCAGCCGTAAATCGGGGTTATAGGTTCCCTGCACGAGCAGCCGCCAACTCGAACAAGGAAAAGGTAACGATGAGCGACCTCAGGCTGAA
The DNA here is from genome assembly GCA_963697525.1 of uncultured delta proteobacterium. Taxonomy (GTDB): domain Bacteria; phylum Myxococcota_A; class Bradymonadia; order Bradymonadales; family Bradymonadaceae; genus Bradymonas. Next base: position 7,034,877 of record OY969087.1, on the reverse strand, counting down.
AGACAAACACGGCATCACTGTCGAGAATATCCTGCGCAATGCCCCCCCGGCGAGGTTGTACGAGGAGGCCCTTCGCAACGAGAAGGGCACGGCGATCTCGGAGCACGGCGCGCTGATGGCGTACTCCGGCGAGAAGACCGGGCGGACCCCCAAGGACAAGCGGATCATCAAGAATCCGCAGAGCCAGGACGACGTGTGGTGGGGCGATATCAACATCCCGCTGGAGCCGGAGGTCTGGGAGATCAACCGCCAGCGCGCCATCGACTACCTGAACACCCACGACCAACTGTACGTGCTCGACGGCTACGCCGGCTGGGACGACGACTACTCGCTGAAGGTGCGCATCATCACCACGCGCGCCTACCACGCCTTGTTCATGCGCAACATGCTGCGCCGGCCGACCGAAGAGGAGCTCGACAGCTTCGGTGAGCCCGACTTCACCATCATCAACGCCGGCAAATTCCCGGCCAACCCCCATACCGAGGGGATGACCTCCGACGCCAGCATCGACTTGAACATCGAGGCCGGCGAGATGGTCATCCTGGGCACCCAATACGCCGGGGAGATGAAAAAGGGCATCTTCACGCTCATGCACTACCTGATGCCCAAACAGGACGTGCTGTCGATGCACTGCTCGTGCAACGAGGGCCCCAGCAAGCACGACGTCTCCCTGTTCTTCGGGCTGTCGGGCACCGGCAAGACCACCCTGTCGAGCGACCCCAACCGCCTGCTCATCGGCGACGACGAGCATTGCTGGACGGACAGCGGGGTGTTCAACATCGAGGGCGGCTGCTACGCCAAGACCATCAACCTGAGCGCGGAAGCCGAGCCGCTCATCTACGAGACCATCGGCTTCGAGTCGGTGCTCGAGAACGTGGTCTACGACTCCGACACCCGTGCGGTCGACTTCACCGACGACTCCATCACCAAGAATACGCGCACCTCGTACCCGATTTACAAAGTGCGCAACGCCAAAATCCCCTGCGTGACGGGGCATCCGGACAACATCATCTTTTTGACCTGCGACGCCTTCGGCATCCTGCCGCCGGTCAGCAAGCTGACCCCCGAGCAGGCGATGTACCACTTCATCAGCGGCTACACCGCCAAGGTCGCCGGCACCGAGGTGGGCATCGACGAGCCGCAGGCGACGTTCTCGGCCTGCTTCGGCGCCGCCTTCCTGGTGTGGCCGCCGACCAAATACGCCGAGCTGCTCGCCGAGAAGATGCGCAAGCACAACGCCAAGGCCTGGCTGGTCAACACCGGCTGGACCGGCGGCGCCTACGGCACCGGACACCGCATCAACCTGCCGCACACCCGCGCGATCATCGACGCGATTCACGCCGGTGAGCTGGCCGACGTCGAGACGGTCTCCGACCCGTACTTCGGCCTGGCCGTGCCCACCCAGTGCCCGCAGGTGCCCAACGAGGTGCTCCAGCCCCAGCAGACCTGGCCCAACGAGAAGGAATTCCACAAGACGGCCAAGAAGCTCGTCCACCTCTTCCAGGACAACTTCGAGCAGTACACCGACTATGCCAGCGACGAGCTGGTCAAAGCGGGACCGTCCATCCCGAACTAAGCTCGGCGTCTAGCAGCTAGCAGAAAGCCCGGCTCGCCTTTGCGAGTCGGGCTTTTTTTTGAGCGCCTGAAGGTGGCACTCGGCCAAGGCCTCGTGCCAACCCTCAGCTACAAAGGCCAAGCTGGAAAACGCTTGGCGCGCTTCGCCTGCGGCTGCGCTTGAAAGGCCAATGTGGCAGTCCGTAGATTTGGGCAATGACGTAGCGCTCAAGGCGTCGTTGTAAGGCGCCGCGCCGCGCGCTGTTGGCGCGGCCTTTGTAGCCGAGGGTTGCGCGAAGCGCCTACCCTCGGAAGGCGTCACAAGCCTGCAAGGCCAACTTTGCCGAGTTCCCCACGTAATTTCGACAGCTCTCGAGCGAGCTTTTGTGCGTCCAGGCGGGGGAAGGCCTTGGCGAGGCGGCGGTTGCGCTCGTGGCGCACGGCCTCGCGCGAGCCGGCGAGCTTCTGAGAGGCGATCTCGGCGTCGAATTCGCGCAGCATCTTGGTGGCCTTTCGGACCTCCTCGTGAGTCAGCGGGCCGGCGTTCATCAGCCGGCGCACCTGCAGGTGCGGGGTGAACTCGACGAGCTTCTTCTGGCCGACGCCGGGCGCCTCGCCGGCGGCCAGCGCCTTGTCTACCCGGGCGACCGCGGGGGTGAACGCGTCGACGGCGGGCGCGGGCTCGCCCACGACCGACTGGACGGTCTCCACCCATTTGACGGGCACGAACAGCGCCGCCATCAGCAGCATGAACGCCAGCGCCGTCCACATGACGGCCGGCCGCTTGAATGTGCCTCGAAAGTTCATCGAACAAACCTCTGGTTCACCACAGAGGACACAGAGGACACGGAGGAAAACAAATCTAGATGACCTCTGTGCACTCTGTGACCTCTGTGGTGCGTCGTTTCTTGGGGCGTGGCACCATCGCCAACGCCTGCTCGAGGACCTCCGCGCCGGCGTCGTCGCGGTGGGCGTGCTCGCTGATGTGGCGACGCCAGCGCCGCGCGCCGGGCTGGTAGGCGAAGAGGCTGAGCAGATGCGTGGTGATGTAGGACAGCTTGTCGCCGGCGGCGAGGCGCTCTTCGACGTACGGCAGCATCGCCTCGACGACCTCGTGGCGCGTGGGCGGCTCGTACTCCTCGCCGTAGATGCGCCGGTCGGCGTCGGCGAAGATATAGGGCGTGTCGTAGGCCGCCCGCCCGATCATCACCGCGTCGACCTTGTCGAGATGCTCGGCCGCCTCGTCGAGCGTGTGAATGCCGCCGTTGATCTCGACGAATAGCTCCGGAAACTCCTCTTTGAGCCGGTAGACGTCCTCGTAGCGAAGCGGCGGCACATTGCGGTTTTCCTTGGGGCTCAGTCCTTTGAGCCAGGCCTTGCGCGCGTGCACCGTGAAGCGCTCGCAGCCGGCCTCGCGTACCGTGCGCACGAAGTTGGCCATATCCTCGTAGCGGTCCTGGTGGTCGAAGCCGATGCGGTGCTTGACGGTGACGGGGATGTCGACCGCCTGGCGCATGGCCTCGACGCAGCGCGCGACCACGTCGGGCTGGCCCATCAGGCACACGCCGAAGTTGCCCGACTGCACCCGTTCGCTGGGGCAGCCCACGTTGATGTTGACCTCGTCGTAGCCCCAGTCCTGGGCGATGCGCGCGCACTCGGCCATCTGGGCGGGGTCGTCGCCGCCGAGCTGCAGCGACAGCGGGTGCTCGGCCGGCGAGTACGCCAGGGCGCGCTCGCGGTCAGAGTCGAGCACCTCGCGGGTGTGGCGCATCTCGCTGTACAACAACGTGCGCTTGGTCAACAGCCGCAGCAAGTAGCGGAAGTGACGGTCGGTGCGCCGCATCATCGGCGCGACGCTCAGGGGGTTGGTGTTTGGGTGGTTGTACATCGTGATTGTGTTTTGCGATGCCTTGCAGGAATCGATGCGCCAGCTATTTGAGTAGTTACTATTGAAGGGCGGACGGCTCGTGACGTTTGCGCGAAGACGATGTTTGGGCGAAAGCACCGTGGCAAAGCAATACTTCGCGCAAACGTGTCTGTCAGTTTGCGCGAAGAGGATGTTTGGGCGAAAGCACCGTGGCGAATCGGCAAGAGCATCGCTTCGCGCAAACGTGTCTGCTCGTCCGCCCGGAAAGAATAGTTCCACCTCAATAGCAGGCCTACAAGAAGCAAGGCGTCGCAACAAGCCCCGGACTAATCTCGGCGAACGACCCGTTTCCAAATCCGGCCTGTAAAGGTATACAGCCAAGCGGCCCCTGAAATTTCGCTCTCCCAGACGCCGTGCCTGCCATGAAACGCCTCCTATTGCCCGTTGCTTTGCTCTCGTTCGCCGCTGCCTGCGCCACGCCCACCGCCGGCGAGAAGGTCGCCGACACCCAGACGACCGCGAAGGCCGTCGAGGGCTTCGACGGCAATCAGCGGTTGTCGGACAAGGTCGTGCCCAAGCATTACCACCTGGCGCTGGACATCGACCCGGCCAAGGACACCTTCTCGGGCCTGGCCGACATTCAGGTCGAACTCGCCGAGAAGACCGACCACGTGGATCTGCACGGCGAGGGGCTGACCTACAAGAAGGTGTGGGCGAGCGTGGGCGAGACCAAGGTCGGCGCCCGCGTGGTCGAGGGCAAAAATGGCGGGATCACCATGGTGTTTTCCAAGCCCTTGGGACCGGGCAAGGTCTTGCTGACCTTCCAGTACGACGCTCCCCTCGACCAGAAGCCCCACGGCCTGTATCGCGTCGAGGACGGCGGCGACTGGTACGCGTTCACCCAATTCGAGCCGCTGAGCGCGCGCGAGGCGTTTCCGTCGTTCGACGAGCCTCGCTTCAAGACGCCCTACGACCTGCAGATCACGGTGCCCGGTGAGCAAAAGGCCTTCGCCAACACCCGGGCAAAGCGCGTCACTCGCCACGACGGACAGCGCACCTTTTACTTCGCCACGACGAAGCCTCTGCCGTCGTATCTGGTCGCCTTCGCCACCGGCCCGCTCGAGGTGGTCAAGGCCTCCAAAGACGCCGTGCCGGGCGTGCCGCTTCGGGCGGTGACCACCAAAGGAAAGTCCAAGCTCGCCACATACGCGCTCGAGCGCGCCGGGGTCATCCTAAAAGCCGAGCAGGACTACTTTGGCATCAAATTTCCCTTCTCCAAGCTCGACGTGGTGGCGGTGCCCAACTTCGCCGCCGGGGCGATGGAAAACGTGGGGCTGGTGACCTTCCGCGAGCGCCTGCTCCTGCTCGACCCGAGCGACGCGACGCCCTCGGACCGCTACGGTGTCCAGAGCGTGATGGCCCACGAATTCGCCCATATGTGGTTCGGCGACTACGTCACGCCCAGGTGGTGGAACGACATCTGGCTCAATGAGGCGTTCGCCACGTGGATGGCCACGCGCACCATGGCCGAGATTGCTCCCCAACTCGGCTCGCGCATCGACGCGGTGCGAAGCTCGCTCGGAGTGATGAGCGGCGACGCGCTGGCCGACGCCCGCGCCATCCGCCAGCCCATCCACGACGGCGGCGATGTGATGAACGCCTTCGACGGCATCACCTACAGCAAAGGGCGCGCGGTGCTGCAGATGTTCGAGGCGTGGATGGGCAAAGACGCCTTTCGCAAGGGCGTCAGCTCCTACCTGAAGGCGCACGCCTATGGAAACGGCACCACCGACGAGCTGCTCGCCTCCTGGGACAAAGTAAGCGGCAAACCGGTCAGTGAGACCATGCAGCGATTCTTGGACCAGCCGGGAACGCCTCTGGTGGACGTGTCCTCGAGTTGCAAGGACGGCAAGACCACGCTGCATATCGCGCAATCGCGCTACTTGCCGTGGAAGAGCACGGCCAAGCAGGGAAAACCGTGGCACGTGCCGGTGTGCGTCAAATACGAGGTCGACGGCAAGGCCCAGCGCACCTGCCAGGTCATCGACAAGCCCGAGCAGACGGTGACGCTTTCGACGAAGTCCTGCCCGGCGTTCATCTATCCCAACGCCGACCAGGCGGGCTACTACCACTGGAAGCTCCCCGGCGATCAACTCGTGGCGCTGGCCACCGAGCACCGCGACGCGCTGACGATGCCCGAAAAGGTGGCCCTGTTGCCCAACGCCCAGGCGCTAGTGGAGGCGCACGCGCTGTCGTTTGGTGATTACCTGAAGCTCGTCGAGGCGATGTCGGCCGAAACCCACCGCGTCATCGTCGGCCAGGTGGTCGACGCGCTGTACAATATCGAGGAGATGGCCGTCGACGACTCCAACCGCGCGGCGTTCACCGCCTGGGCGAAGAAGGTCATCTTGCCCCAGGCCAAGCGGCTGGGCTTTGCGGCCAAGAAGGGCGAGCCCGCCGAGGACGGCCTGCTGCGCCCCAAGGTCATCACGGCCGCCGCCGACCTGGCGCAGGACGCCGCGCTGCAAAAGAAGGCGCTCGACGTCACCCACAAATACCTCGACGACCCGACCTCCGTGCCGCTCGCCCAGGTAAAAATGGCGCTGCCCATCGCCGCCTGGCACGGCGACAAGGTGCTGTGGAAGGCCATGAAGGCGGCCATCGCCAAGGCTCCCACGCCGGCCGCCCGGGTGGCGACCATCCACGCGCTGGGAAGTTTCCGCAATCCCAAGCTCGCCGTGGCCTCGGCGGGGCTGCTTCTGACCGACGCGGTGCGCTCGCAGGACGCCTGGACGCTCGTCGGGCCCACCCTGCACAAGCCCGAGACGCGCGCGGCGACCTGGGATTGGCTGCGCAAAAACTACGACGCCATTCTGGGCAAGGTCGGCAAGAAGAGCGCCAGCGGCTTCCCCTGGATGGGCTCGTCGTTCTGCTCGGAGAAGCGCAAGGACGAGGTCCAGACCTTCTTCGGCGACCAGTCCCACCAGGTCCCCGGCATGAAACGCAACCTGAGCCAGGCCGTCGAGAGCATCGAGCGCTGCGTGCGCTACAAGGCGTATGTGTCGAAGGACGCGCGCGCCTTCCTGGCCAGCAAGTCCCCGGAATAGATTCCGGGGCTATTTGGGGAACGGCGTAAGCATTTGGGGGTTGCTACTCTGCAGTTCCAAAGATAGCTCCGCGGCTTTCGCCCGGAGGCGGCTGTTGCAATACCGAGCGGTTTGATCTTAGTTGGATGCAGGTGAGCCGGCCAAACTACGGAATGGCCCGTAAGGGCCAGCCGTTAACAACACGCCTGACGACTCCAATTGAACGCAGAGGTAGCAAATGCGCCGTCAAATTCAGAAAGTGATCAAAGAAGAGATCAACCCCACCATCGCCGGCCACGGCGGCGAGATCGCCCTGGTCGACTACTTCGAGAAGAACCTGTACATCCAGATGAGCGGCGGCTGCCAGGGTTGCGCCGCCTCGACCGCCACCCTCAAGCAGGGCATCGAGCGCATCCTGCGCCAGCACTTCGGCGAGGACATCAACGAGATCATCGACGTGACCGACCACGACTCCGGCCACAACCCCTACTACACCGACGACGCCGCCAGCCCGTTTGGCTGAGCGAACGCGCTCGTCCATGGAGCGACGTGTAAAGGTAGCGCGTGGGCCAAAGGCGCCGCGCGCAACCCTCATGGCGCCGCGCCGCCATCAGGTCGCTCGGCGACCGGTCGCTGCGAGTGCGACGGGTCGACGCACTCGCCCGTGAGCAGATTGCAGACCCGCCCGAAACGGCACTGGCCGTCGCTGGTGCACGCGTCGGCGTGGTTCATGTCGATGCAGCCGCTCGCCGCGAAGCCGGCGAGGGCGGTGATGAGGGCGAAGACGGCGGTACTGAGTGGGCGCATGGTGCTCTTCGGAGGACGGTCGTTCGGTGCAATTCCCCAGGCTTGTCGTTGCTTACGATCGGGGTGGCGCGATTGGTAAAATTTCAGGGGCCCATCGTTGCCGGGGTGACGCATCGGACGGGTGGTTTGTGGATGTGTGTGAAGGTAGCGTGCGGCCAAAAGCGCCGCGCGCAACCCTCACCTAAAGAGGCCAAGCAAACGACGCTTGGCGCGCTACGCTTGAACGGCACAAACTACCCGAACGCCCGTCTCCCAAACCCACGACTGGACTCCTACCCGCGAATCGACCATATTCACGCGCGAGCCGCGCATCCAACCCGCGCCCCGCATAGGACAGGCCCGCGATGACCAAGACGAACGACATCCAACATCTCCTCGACCAACGCATCCTCGTGCTCGACGGGGCGATGGGCACCATGATCCAGCGCCACGAGCTGGGCGAGGCCGACTTTCGCGGCGAGCGCTTCGCGGATCATCCGCAGGATCTAAAGGGAAACAACGACCTGCTCGTGCTCACGCGCCCGGACGTCATCGAGGGGATTCACCTCGAGTATCTGCGCGCGGGGGCCGACATCGTCGAGACTAATACGTTCAGCGCGCAGCGGGTGTCGATGGCCGACTATGGCGTCGAGGACCTGGTCTACGAGATGAACGTCGAGGCCGCCAAGATTGCCCGGCGCGCGGCCGACACGATCACAAGTGAGACGCCCGACAAGCCCCGGTTCGTCGCCGGCTCCATCGGGCCGACGAACAAGACGTTGTCGCTGTCGCCGGACGTGACCGACCCGACGTTTCGGGCGATTAGCTTCGACGAGCTGGTCGAGGCGTATGCGGAACAAGTGCGCGGCCTGGTCGACGGCGGCGTCGATCTGCTGCTCATCGAGACCATCTTCGACACGCTCAACGCCAAGGCGGCCATCGTCGCCGTCCAGGACGTGCTCGCCGAGAAGCAAACCGACATTCCGCTGATCATCTCGGTGACGATCACCGACCAGAGCGGGCGCACGCTGTCCGGGCAGACCATCGAGGCGTTTTGGACGTCGGTGGAGTACGCTCAGCCGCTTCTGGTGGGCTTGAACTGCTCGCTGGGGCCCAAGGAGATGCGCCCGCATATGGAGGCGCTGAGCGCCATCGCCTCGACCTACACCTCGTGTTATCCCAACGCCGGGCTCCCCAACGAATTTGGCGAGTATGACGAGGGCCCGAAGGAGATGGCGGCGGTGCTTCGCGACTACCTGGCCGAGGGCTGGGTCAACCTGGTCGGCGGCTGCTGCGGCACGACCCCCGATCACATCGCCGCGTTCGCCGAGATCGCCGCCGAGTTTCCCCCGCGCGAGGTGCCCGAGCCCATCCCGTACACCCGCTACGCGGGCCTCGAGCCGCTGGTCATCCGGCCGGATTCGAACTTCATCATGATCGGCGAGCGCACCAACGTCAGCGGCTCGCGCCGGTTCAAAAGGCTCATCAAAAACGGGGAGGTCGAGGAGGCCGTGGCCATCGCCCGCGGGCAGGTCGAGGGCGGCGCCAACATCATCGACATCAATATGGACGAGGGGCTTTTGGACTCCGAGGAGGTCATGGAGACCTTCCTCAACATCATCGCCACCGAGCCCGACATCGCCCGCGTGCCCATCATGATCGACAGCTCGAAGTTCTCGGTCATCGAGGCGGGCCTCAAATGCGTGCAGGGCAAGGCCATCGTCAACTCCATCAGCCTCAAAGAGGGCGAGGAGGCCTTCAAGGCGCAGGCCCGAAGGGTGCGCCAATTCGGCGCCGCGGTGGTGGTGATGGGCTTCGACGAAGAGGGTCAGGCGACCGACGTCGAGCGGCGTGTGGCCATCGCCAGGCGCACCTACCGCATCCTGACCGAGGAGTGCGGCTTCGACCCCCACGACATCCTCTTCGACCCCAATATCCTGACCATCGCTACGGGCATGGCCGAGCACAACCGCTACGGCATCCACTTCATCGAGGCGGTGCGCCGCATCAAGGAGTTGTTCCCGGAGACCAAGACCACCGGCGGGGTGAGCAACGTGTCGTTCTCGTTTCGGGGCAATAACATCGTGCGCGAGGCCATCCACGCGGCGTTTTTGTACCACGCCATCGAGGCGGGCCTGGACACCGGCATCGTCAACGCCGGCCAGCTCACCGTGTACGACGACGTCGAGCCCGAGCTGTTGGAGCGCGTCGAGGACGTGCTGTTCGACCGGCGCGACGACGCCACCGACCGGCTCATCGAATACGCCGAGAAGTTCAAGGGCCAGACCACCGACCGCACCGAGGTGCTCGAGTGGCGAGACGGCAGCGTCGAGGAGCGGCTTCGCCACGCCCTGGTCCACGGCGTCGACAAATTCATCGTGGAGGACGTCGAGGAGGCGCGACAGAAGCTCGACCGCCCGCTCGACGTCATCGAGGGCCCGCTGATGTCGGGGATGAACGTCGTCGGCGACCTGTTCGGTGCCGGCAAAATGTTCCTCCCCCAGGTCGTCAAGAGCGCGCGGGCGATGAAGAAGGCCGTCGCCCACCTGCTGCCCTACATGGAGGAAGAGAGCGGGGGGAAAGTCGGCGACGCCGGTACCATCGTCATGGCTACCGTCAAGGGCGACGTGCACGACATCGGCAAGAATATCGTGGGCGTGGTGCTCGGCTGCAATAACTACCGCGTGGTCGACCTGGGCGTGATGGTCCCCGCCGACAAGATCTTGCAGACCGCGGTCGACGAAGACGCCGATTTCGTGGGCCTGAGCGGGCTGATTACGCCGTCCCTGGACGAGATGGTCCACGTCGCCCGCGAGATGGAGCGCCTGGAGATGGACCTGCCGCTTCTCATCGGCGGTGCGACCACCAGCCGGCGCCACACGGCCGTCAAAATCGCGCCCGCCTACGCCCAGCCCGTCGTCCACGTCCAGGATGCCTCCCGGGTGACCAACGTGGTCGGCTCGCTTTTGAACCCGGCCAAGCGCGAGGCGTTCGTCCAGGAAAACGAGGCCTTCCAGGAGCGCGACCGCCAGTTGCACGCCGGCCGCGGCGGCCGCGAGCTCGTCTCGCTCGAAGACGCGCGCCAACACCGCGTCGACATCGACTGGCGCCCAGAAGACCTCGCCAGGCCCGAGTTTTTGGGCGTTCGGCCGGTGCGAAACCTGCCGCTGGACAAGCTCGTCGACTATATCGACTGGACGCCGTTTTTCTTCTCCTGGGAGCTTCGCCACCCCTACCCGGCGATCCTCGAGCACGACGACTACGGCGAGGCGGCTCGAGAGCTGTTCGACAACGCGAAGCGCATGCTCGCTGATATCATCGAAAACGAGTGGCTGCAGGCCAACGGCGTCTACGGCTTTTTCCCGGCCAACGCCGACGGCGACGACATCCTTTTGTACACCGGCGACACGCGCACCGAGGTGCTCGAGCGGCTGTGCATGCTGCGCCAGCAGCGAAAGCCGCGCGGCGGCCAACACGACATGTGCCTGGCCGACTACGTCGCCCCGGTCGACACCGGCCTCGACGACTACGTCGGCGCCTTCGCCGTCACCGGCGGGCTGGGCGTCGACGAGCTGGTCGCACGCTTCGAGGCCGAGCACGACGACTACAACAAGATCATGGCCAAGGTCCTCGCCGACCGCCTCGCCGAGGCCTTCGCCGAATACCTGCACGCCCAGGCCCGCCACGCGCTGGGCTACGGCACCGACGAAGCGCTCTCCAACGAGGAGCTCATCGCCGAGAAATACCGCGGCATCCGCCCCGCGCCCGGCTACCCCGCCTGCCCCGACCACACCGAGAAAGCCAAGTTGTGGCAGCTTCTCGACGTCTATGAAAACGCCGACATCGAGCTGACCGACCACTTCGCGATGCACCCGGGCGGCTCGGTCTCCGGCTGGTATATCTCGCACCCCAAGGCGCGCTACTTCAACGTCGGCCTCATCGACCGCGACCAGGTCGAAGACTACGCCGAGCGCAAGGGGATGGACGTCGCCGACATCGAGCGATGGTTGGCGTCGAATCTGGGCTACGAACCGTGATGCGCACGCCACCGATCATCGATGCAGCGGCTCAATTGACCTCGTCCTCCTCGACCAGCGGCAATTCCACGTAGAACGTCGTTCCCTGGTCGACCTCGGTCTCGAAGTAGATCTCGGCCGCCCAACCGCTCGACGATGGTCTGGGAGATGGCCAGGCCCAGCCCGGCGCCGCCGTATTTGCGGGTCATCGAGGAGTCGGCCTGCACGAATTTGTCGAAGATGCGGTCGCGCGCGCCCTCGGGGATGCCGGGGCCGTGGTCGGTCACCGACAGGCGGGCGATGTGGCCGTGGCGCTCGAGGGTGATCTGCACGGTGGTGCGGGGCGTCGAGAATTTGACGGCGTTGGACATCAGGTTGGTGAGCACCTGGATGAAGCGCTGACGGTCGAGGTTGGCCTTCAGGCCGGCGTCGGTGATGTGCAGGTCGAAGCCGATCTGCTTGGCGTGGCCCAGCGGTTCGTTGATCTGGACGGCCTCGGTGACCACGTCGGCCAGGTCGACGACTTCGTTTTCGAAGGTGATCTTGGTCAGCGAGAGCCGTTGGATGTCGAGCAGGTCGTCGATCAGCGCGAGCAGGCGCTGGCTGTTGCGCAGGCCCAGCTCGACCATTTTCTTGTGGGCCGGCGACTTGGCCAATTCCTCGGAGCGCGACAGGATCTCGAAGATGCCCTTGATCGGCGTCAGCGGGGTGCGCAGCTCGTGGCTGACCACCGAGATGAACTCGTTTTTGAGCTGCTGGACCTCGTGGCGCCGGGTGATGTCCTCGGCGACGCCGGCGATGCGGTAGACCTCGCCGCTGGGCGAGCGGATGGGAAAGCCGCGGTCGCGAATCCAGCGCCGCGAGCCCGACGGGCGCTCGATGGGATAGACCAGGTCGTAGGTGCCCTGGGCGGCCTGCTGGTCGATCGCCTCGGCGACGTGCGTGCGCTCGTCGGCGACGACGGCCTCCAGCCATTGGTCGACCGGGATGGGCAGGTGCGGCTGGGGGCGCCCCCAGGTGGTCGGGTAGGCCGGGCTGACGTAGACGATCTTTTTGCTGGGCCAGTCCATCAGCCAGAACACCTCGTGGATATGTTCGGCGAGCTGGCGGAAGCGCTCCTTTTCCTGGCGTACGGTGTCGTACAGCCGGGCCTTGCTCAGCGAGGCGGCGATGTGGCCCACCAGGATGGTGAGCACGCGCAGGCGGTCTTTGGTAAAGGCGTCGTCGGTCAGGTCATTTTCCAGGTACAACACCCCCACCAGTTCGCCGACCTCCTGGACCGGCAGGCACAGCAGGGCGCGAACCTGGTGGGCAGTCACGTAGCGGTCGTGGCGGAAGCGCTCGTCGTCGAGCGCCCGGCCGACCACCAGCGGCTGGCGTGTGCGCAGGGCGTAGCGCACCGCCGCGCGCGCGCCGCCCTCCCAATCCGACAAGCGCACGGCCGGATCGACCAGCCGCGGCGTGCAGTCGGCGTCGCCCTCGACGACGAGCTCCATGTACTTGTCGCGGCGCAAGAAGAACGCGCCGCGCTCGGCGCCGGCGTTGGCGATGACCACCTTCATCAAGGTAGTCAGCAAGGCGTCGAACTCGATGGGGCGGGTGATCGACTCGGCGGCTTCGAGCACGCTGGCGATGTCGATCTCGCGACCCATGGGCCCGGAGGGGGTCGCCTCGCCCTCCGCGGGCGTCGACGGCGGTTGCAACTCCGCGAACGTCGCCTCGAGGTGGGCGACCTTGGCGGACGCTCCCCACAGGCGGTAGGCGTAGCGCGCCTCCTGCAGGTAAATCTGGGCAAACCGCGGCTTGTGGTGGGCGAGCCAGAAGCGCGTGGCGCGCTCGTTGGCCAGCGCGTCCATCTCGGTGAATTGGCGCTCGCGGGCCAGCTCGATGCCGCGATCGTACAGCTCGGCGGCCTCGAACGGACGAGCGTCGAGCCAGGCGCGTTCGGCGTCGAGGATCACCGCCAAATGCTCGAAGTTGAACGGGCAGCTCGCCGCCCAGCGCTGGAAGCGCGCGCGCAGCTCGTCGGCGTGGGTGAGATGGGTCTGGCGCTCGGCTCCCCGGGCCTGACGGGCGCAGGACAGGTGGGCGAGGGCCTTGTAGAAGCTGCACCGGGCGACGTCGACGGTATTGAGCATCGCCGCGCGGCGCGCGTCGACCTCGCCCAGGTCGCCCAGGGCCTGCTCGGGGCGCCCGTACAGGTAGTGGAAGATGCCGCGCGCCCCCATCAGGCTGAGCTCCATGGCGTCGTCGTGGAAGCCGCGAAACTCCTCGAGCAACGCCTCGCTCCAGTCGGGGGCGTCGCCGTCGACGAAGCCCTGGTCATCGAGGCGGCCGCGCAGGTGCTCGACCATGCGCTCGATGGCCCGACATTGGTCGATGACCACCCGGTTGTTGGTGCGCAGGCCCAGCGCCAATCCCTGCGTGAGGGCCTCGCCAAGGTCGCCCAGGGGCGTGCTGCGGCAGAAGCGTTGGAAGAGGCCGATGGCCAGGGCGTAGCCGGCAAATTGCAGGTTGCCCGAGCGCATCCCGGCGCGGTGGGCGTCGGCGAGCACGGCGATGCTTTCGTCGAGCGGGCGCGTCCACAAGGTGACCATGCCGCCGTCGATGAGGCCGGCATGGGCGAACGCAAAGTCGTCGTCGAAGCGCCGCGCCAGATCGACCGACAGTTGGGCGGCGGCGTCGGCTCGGGCGAACTGGCCGGTGCGCACCAGCGCCACCCCGTACACCGCGACCGCCAAGACGGTGTCCGAGCGCACCCCGATGTCCAGGCTGATCTCGATGGCCACCAGGCCGGCGAGCACCAGCAGGCGCTGGTCGCGCAGCCCGGCGGCGGCCTGAAACGTCCCCAGCAGTCGCAGAGCGGCCTCCCGGGCGGGGTCGTCACGACGGGGAACGTCGACGATGGCGGTGATCTCCCGATCGCCCAGCCGCTGCTGGACGCGGCGCATATGCTCGTCGAGAGCCTTGTCCAGGTCATCGATGGGAAGGTCGACGCCCAGGTCGCCCAGCCCGGCGCAGGCGTGTTCGCAGGCGCGTTGATACCGTGAGCGGTGGGTGTCCTGGCGAACCAGGATGCGATAGACCTCGGCGCGTTTGATGGGGTCGTCGACGTGGTCGAGCAGCTCACCAAGTCGCCGCTCGGCCTGTTCGAAGCGGCCCAGTGCCGACTCCGCGTCGCCCAGCAAGCGGCCCACCTGGAAGGCGAGGTCGGGGTCTTGCTGCCAGATCTCTGTGGGGAGCAACTCCTGGGCGACCTGCAGCAGGTCGGCCGCGGAGGTGTAGGCCAGCGAGCTCATCGCCCGCTGCGACGCCTCGACGATCAAGCGGGCCAGGTGCACGCGCTCGTCGGTGTCGAGCAGCGCGCGGGCGGCGATAAGGTGGCCGACGACGTCGAAGAGTAGCGTGGGATTGCCGCTGTCGCGCCGGTGGTGGTCGAGCAAGCGGCCGACCTTCAGATGGGCCGCGGGGCGCTCGTCGGCGTCCATCAACTGGGCGGCGGCCTCCTGGACACGGTCGTGGGGAAAGCCGAGCTGGCGCACCACCGTCGGCCCCTCGATATCGCGCGGGTCGAACAGCTCCGGCGGCGAGTGCCGAAGCAGAATATCCGCCGTCAGCGCCGGCTCGAGCGCCTCGTACATGCCTACCGGGGACTGTTGGCAGACGGTGGCCAGCGTCTCGAGTTGGAAGCGCGAGCCCAGCAGGCCCGCCATCTGCAGGGCCTGCTGGGTGTCCTCGGGCAGCTCGCGCAGCCGCGTGATGAGCAGATCGACCACGTTGTCGGTCATCGCCTGCTCGGCGATCGCCTCCAGGTCCCACTCCCAGCCGCCCTGGTCGACGTCGAACCACAGCAGGCCGCGCGCGTCGAGGTGCTCCAGGAAGCGATTGAGGAAGTAGGGGTTGCCGGAGGTCTTCTCGTAGGCCAACGTGGCCAGGCGGCGGACCTCCTCGGCCGGGCGCTGCAGGGTGTCGGCGACGAGCTGGGTGACATGCTCGGGCTCGAGCGGGCGCAGGTGTACTTGGTCGACCGAGGCGCCGTTCTCGCGCATGGCCGCGATCGCCACGCGCAGCGGGTGAGCCGGGCCGACCTCGTCGTCGCGGTAGGCGCCGATGATGTGAAGGTACTGCAGCATGGGGTCGGCGAGCAGGGCGCCGAGCAACTCCAGCGAGGCCGGATCGGCCCACTGGAGATCGTCGACGAAGAGCACCAGCGGGCGGTCGGGTTCGCAGAAGAGGGAGACGAAGTTGCGCACGGCTCGTCCCAGGCGGTGGCGCGCCTCGTCGGGTTCCATCGCCGGCATCTGCGGGGGGGCGTCCAGCAGCGCGTCCAACCCGGGGACGATGTCGAGCAGCAGGCGTCCGTTGGCCTCCACCGCCTCGTGCAGGCGCTGGCGCCAGCGCTCGATCTCGTCGTCGGGCAGGGCGAGCAACTGGTTGATTAGCCGGGCGAAGGCCTCGGCGAAGGCCGAGTAGGGCTGGTCGCGCCGGCCCTGGTCGAATTTGGCGCTGCCAAAACGCCCACGGGTGGCGACGATGGCGCGCTGCAGCTCGCGCACCAGCGCCGACTTGCCCACCCCGGCGCGGCCGGCCAAGAGGGTCAGGACACGTTCGCCATTGCGCGCCGCGTCCATGTCGGCGAGCACGGTGTTCATCTGCGAGGTGCGCCCGTAGAGCTGCTGGGAGACCTGCAGCGTCGGGCGCACGTCGTACTCGCCGAGCACAAACGGCTCGACCGTGCCCTGGCGGCGCAGCTCCTCGAGGCAATGTTGCAGGTCTCGCTGCAGGCCCGGGGCGCCCTGATAGCGCTCCTCGGCGGTCTTGGCCAGCAGCCGCATGATGACGCGTGAGACCGCCCGGGGCACGTCGGCGCGCACCTCGTGGGGCGGGGCCGGTTGGCGAGCGAGCAGGCAGTGGAAGATGTCGAGCTCGTCGTGGCCGTCGCACGCCGGCCGCCCGGTGAGCAGCTCGTAGAGAGTCGCCCCCAGCGAGAATAGATCGCTGCGGTAGTCCAGGCGCCGCCCGGTGCGCCCGGTCTGCTCGGGGGACATATACCGCAAGGTGCCCACCGATTCCTGCAGTGCCGGCTGCACGCTCCACTCGCGCGCCTGGGAGGTGGCGATGCCAAAGTCGATGATCTCGACCTCGCCGGTCTCCTCATTCCACACGATATTCGACGGGTTGAGGTCTTTGTGGATGACCCCCTGGGCGTGCACGCGCCCCAGCGCCTCGGTGGCGGCGATGGCGATGACCAGAAACTCCTCGAGGTCGAAGTGGCGCCGCTCGAGCACCTTGGCGAGCGCCGTCCCCCCGACGTCGGCGAAGACGAGCATCACCCGGCGTCCGCGGTGGTGCATCTCCCGCACCTCGGTAATCCCCACGCCGTGCAACTGGCGGGTGATGTCGTACTCGTGCCGATACCGCATCAGCATCTGAGCAGTGGGATGCGGGTCGTTGAGCACCTTCAAGATCTCGGTGCGGCCCTTTTGCGGGTTGTGGGCCCGATACACGACCGTACGTGCACTCTCGTAGAGCGTCTCGAAGCGGTCGTAGCCGGGGATCTGCGTTGTCATGCACACCCTCGAAGAAACGCCGGCTGGATCAGTTAGACACCGGGGCGTTCATCGCAGACAAATTAAGTGCAACGCGATCAGTTTCATGAATAAATCGAGAAGAAGCAAGCGGTTGCCAAGCGTGGGGGCGCTAGGCACGTGATTGGGCGACGGCCAGGGCGATGGCGCGCGGGTAGATGAAATGCTCCTGGACCTGGATGCGCGCGTGCAACGTCGCCGGGGTATCGTCGGGCAGGACGGGCACGGCCGCCTGGGCGACGATGGGCCCGCTGTCGACCTCGGGGACGACGCGGTGCACGCTCACGCCGGTGATCTTGACGCCCGCCTCGAGGGCTTGCTCGACGGCGTGCAGGCCCTTGAAGCTGGGCAGCAGGCTGGGGTGGATGTTGAGCATGCGCGTGCCGAAGTGTTCGATGAACTCCGGGGTCACCAGCCGCATCCAGCCGGCCATGATCGCCCACTGGACGCCGTGGCCGTCCATCACCTCCAGCACGCGCGCGTCGAAGGCCTTGCGCGAGGAAAACTCGCGGTGGTCGACCAACTCGGCGGTTACCCCGTGGCGCTGGGCGACCTCGAAGGCGCCCGCTCCCGGGCAATTGCACACCATGCAGGCGATGTCGGCGTCGAGCACGCCCTCGTCGATGGCGGTGGCGATGGCGTCGAAGTTCGTGCCGCTGCCGCTGGCCAGGATGCCCAGGCGCGGGGTGGGGCCGGGGATCTGAGGGGGCGTATCGAAGGTGGGGTTGCGCAATTGCATGAGCGAACTCGTTGTCGAGGGAACGGCGGTTTTTGAAGGCTCGCGACGCCATCTGGAGGTAGACCTTCGGCTACGCCTCGGTCAACCACCAGTGAAAAAGGCCGAGCAAAAAAAACGCTCGGCGCGGCGCCGGAACAACGGCGCCTTGGTCGAATATCGACCATGCACGCTTTGGCGCCGTCCAAGCGGAGCCGCACGGCGTAGCGCGCCGCGTGTCGTCCAACGCGGCCTATATGGGTGAGGGTTGCGCGAGGCGCTTTTGGCCGAGCGCTACCTTCACACGTCTACAAACCATTACCCAACCACGTCGACCTCAACGGCGCACAATCTTCTCCCAGCGCACGCGTTGCTCGGGATCGACGACCACCCGATAGCACAACAGACACAAGACGATCACGCCCAGCCCGGTGTTGGTGGCGATCATGAACATGATGAGGATCTGGTAGGCGACGGCGTTGATGGGAGAGGCGCCGGCCAAGATCTGGCCGGTCATCATGCCCGGCAGGCTGACCAGCCCGACGATCATCATGGAGTTGATGATCGGAATCATGCCGTTGCGCACCGCCTGGCGCATCCACGGCTGGACGGCTTGCCAGGTCGACGCCCCCAGCGCCAGGCGCGCCTCCACCGAGCGGCGCTGGGCGACCAGATCGTTGAGCAGGCGGTCGAGCGCCAGGCTGATGCCGGTCAGCCCGTTGCCCAGCATCATCCCGATGAGCGGGATGACGTAGCGCGGCGAGTACCAGGGGTGCACGCCGATGACGACCTCGGTGACGCTAAACGCCGTCAGCGACGTCGCCAGCACCAGCGAGGCGAACGCGGCCACATACGCGCCCGGAAAGCGCCGCTCCGAGCGCTGAATGGCCGCGCGCGCCGCCGCCACGAACATCACCAACAGCACCGGCACGACGTAGTACCACCGGTCGAGGGCGAAGACCCACTCGAGCACAAAGCCGATCAGGGTCAGTTGCACCACGGTGCGCACTGCCCCCAGGGCCAGGCGCTTCTCCAGCCCGAGCTTCAGCCCGATGCTGATCGCCGCCGGGATGATCAGAAGCAGCGCGGCCAGCCCCAGATCCCAGGGAGTGAGAGCGATCGCCTGGTTCACGACCCACCTCCGGTCCACTGTCCGATGTCGAGGACGCGGCTGGCCACGCGCTCGATCTCGGCGGGGTGGTGGCTCACCCACAGGTAGGCGCGCCTGTCGGCGGCCTCGTCGACGTAGCCCATCAACAAGTCCTCGATCTGCTCGACCCGCTCGGGATCGAGCGCGGAGGTGGGTTCATCGAGCAATAGCATGTCCGGCTGGCCGGTCAGCGCGCGCACCAGGCACACCCGCTGCTGCTCGCCGATGGACAGCTCGTCGAAGCGTCGCTCCAGGCCGATGTCGGCCAGCCCCAGGCGCACGAACATCTCGCGCTGGGCCTCGGGGTCGAGCGAATGGTCGGCGTGGCCGAATTGCGCGGCCATCTGCCGGGCGAAGGCGAGGTTCTCGCCGACCGTCTCGGCGATGGCGCTGGGGCGTTGGTGGACGTAGACGGCGCGGTTTCGAAACCGGCGCATCGTCTCCGGGCCGAGCTGGTCGCCGCGCCACCACACCGCGCCGCTGCGGCGTGGCTCGAGCCCGGCGATGCAGCGCAGCAGGGTCGACTTTCCCGCCCCCGACGCACCGCGCAGCACCGCGCGCTCGCCGGCGTCGACCTCGAAGGTGACACCGGCAAATAGAGGCGCATCCTGCCCGGGCGGTGCCCACGACAGATTGTCGACGCGAAGGAGCGGGCTCATGGCGGCACGGCGAGCGGGTTTCGAAAAAAATTTAGATCGTTTTCCAGTTGGCTGCGTGTGAATGCTTCGTAACGAGAACAGCGATGGCCATCGCGACAATTCACATCGACGAGCAGAACACACGAGACGTCCTGACGACGCACGCCAACGAGGAGGCGATACCATGAAGGTTCGACGACTGACCACCCGAAGCGCAACGATCGCGATGGCCGTGACCCTGATGGCCGGCTGCATGCACGAGCAGGCCCAGGAGAAATACAACCGGGCCAACACGGCGGTGAGCGCACAGATCGACTACGACTCACCGACCTCCGAGTCGAGCGCCAAGGTGGCGCCGGCGGCGAGGCCGGCGCGCGAGGAGACGGCCCAGGCCGACCTGCCGCAAGCGGCGCCGCTCGCCCAGAGCGAAGCCAAACCGGCGGCGACTGCGACGCGCGCCGACCGGACTCAGAGCGCCCAGAGAACGCCCGCGCATCACAACCTCCGTCGCCACATGCATCACCGCCGCCCCAGGAAGAAGAGCGAGGCGATCCAGATCTATCGCACGTCGAACGCCGCGACTAACGGCGCCGAGGGCGGCGCCGTGCTCGGCAATCGCGACGCGCAGGGCACCGAGGACTATGCCAACTACGGCGTCAATCAGATGACCCAGACCACCAAGGACGCCAAGTCCACCTTCTCCATCGACGTCGACACCGGCTCGTATACGATCGCGCGGCGCAAGCTCAACACCGGGCAGATCCCGCCGCAGGCGTCGGTGCGCGTCGAGGAATTCGTCAATTACTTCCGCTACGACTATCCCGACCCGGACTCGGGCCCCTTCGGCGTGTTCATGGAGGCGGCGCCCAGCCCGTTCAGCGCGGCGAAGAACCGCAAGATCTTGCGCATCGGCGTGCAGGGAAAACGGGTGACCCGAAGCAGCCGAAAGCCGGTGCACCTGACGTTTTTGGTCGACGTCTCCGGCTCGATGCAGAGCCCCGACAAGCTCGGCCTGGCCCAGAAGTCGTTGGAGATCTTGACCAACAACCTGCATAAGGGCGACACCGTGGCGATTGCCACCTACGCCGGGCGGGTGGCCAAGATCCTCGACCCCACCGGGCTTCAAGACCGCGGACGCATCATCAACGCCATCAAGAGCCTGCGCGCCGGCGGCTCGACGGCGATGAACGACGGCCTGAAGCTCGCCTACAAGCTCGCGCTGACCAATTACAAGCGCGACGACGTCAACCGCGTGCTGGTGCTCACCGACGGCGACGCCAACGTCGGCCCGCACTCGCACCAGGACATCCTCAAACAGATCCACTCCTACGTCGACGAGGGCGTCACCCTGTCGACCATCGGCTTCGGCATGGGCAATTACAAAGACACCATGATGGAGCAGTTGGCCGACAAGGGAAACGGCAACTACTACTACATCGACACCGAAAAGGAGGCGCGCAAGGTCTTCGGCGATCAGCTCGACGGCACGCTGCAGGTCATCGCCAAGGACGTCAAAATCCAGGTCGAGTTCGAGCCCGACGCGGTCAAATCCTACCGGCTCATCGGCTACGAGAACCGCGACATCGCCGACAAGGATTTCCGCAACGACAAGGTCGACGCCGGTGAGATCGGCGCCGGGCATACGGTGACCGCGCTGTACGAGCTGGTGCTGACCGACAAGAAGGTCAACAAGCTGGCCACGGTGCGCATCCGCCACAAGGAGCCCCAGGGCGCCCACGCCAAGGAGCAGTCGTTTTTGCTGACGCGCAACGACCTGCGCGACTCGGTGCACCAGGCCAGCAAGGACTTCCAATTCGCCACCGCCGTGGCCGGCTTCGCCGAGATCATGCGCGGCAGCCCCTACGCCAAGCATCTGAGCCTGGACCTGGTCGAGGAGATCGCCAAGGGCGGCACCGTCGCCGGCCAGGCCGACCGCGAGGAGTTCATCGGCCTGGTGGAGAAGGCCAAGAAGTTGATGCACGGGTGAGCACGGTTACTGCTGAACCCCATCGGGGTTCGCCGTCAGGTCGACCGCGACGCTCAACTGGTCGTGGTCGACCCCGTGCACTTCGGCCTGGGGATTGTCGATGGTCAGCCACTGCAGGTTGGCCGCCGAGCTCAGCTTCATCTTGTCGCCGATCATCTGGGTGGCCAGCTTGATGAGGTTGGCGAACATCGACTCGACCTTCTGATCATCCAAATCCAGGGTGGGCTCGTCGTCGACGTCGGCGCGCGCCTTGGCGTCGAGGCTCAAGGCGAGCTGGCCGTCGCGGGCCTCGAAGTGGGCGGTGATGTTCAAGAAGAGCGCGACGGTGGCCAGGTCGATGGGCTGGCCGTTGTCCGGCAGCAGTTGCAGGTCGACCATGAGCTCGCCCAGGCGGATGCCGATGTCCTTGTCGGTGGCGCCGTCGGCGCTCTTGGGCGCCAGCGAGGCCACCGGCGGCAGCAGCGGGCGCAGCTTCAGGCCCGCCGGGGTGGTGTTGGTGTCCAGGTCGGCGATGCGCGGGTCGAGCAGCAGCGCCAGCGCCGAGGCGTTGAGCTTGACGGGCAGCTCGATGCCGGCGAAATCCGAGCCCTGCAGGTCCAGGTTGAGCAGGCCGCTTCGCCAGGCGCCGTGCAGGATGCGGTTGATGGCGGTGCGCTGGGTCGTAAACATCATATCCCCCGAGATCGTGGGGGTGGTGCGCTGGCCCAGGGGCAAATTCAGCGCCCCGGGCGCCTCGGGCACGCCCTCGAAGCGCGGCGACACGATGGCTAGCGAGGTGTTCAGGTAGACGCCCTCGGAGGTGATGCGCACCTTGCGCACGTACAATTGGAACTCCAGGGTGCGCCCCAACAGCTCGACGGTGCGGTGGAGCACGCCGGGATCGTAGAGCTGGTTGACGAGCTGGTCGCTCAGAAGCTCGGAGAACGCCGCCTTGGCCACGCTCAGCGCCACGCTTCGCAGCGTGTCGCGCTGGCTCTGCGTCAGGTCCTGCTCGGTCATCCCGTCGAAGCTAAAGTGCAGGTCCTGCTCGGCGACGTCGAGGGTCTTGTTGCCAAAGGAGATGTCCAGCCCGCCGGCGTCGCTGGCGGCGATGGACACCTCCGTGCTCACCGTGGCCTGGTCGATGGTGATCGTGGTCGGATAGTCACTGCTGCCGATGGTGGCCGTGCCGTCGATGACCAGGTTGGCGACGTCGACCTTCATCATCAAATAGCCCGTGTCGTGCCCGCCGTCGCGCGAATGTGGGGTCAGCTCCACGCTCAGCGAGTCGAAGGACACGGTGTTGACGGCGATACTTTGGTTGTCCGCCAGGCTCGTCTGGACGAATTGGGTCACCCGCTCGGGGGTCAGCAGCGACTCGAGCACGCTGGTGGCGGTGTTCAGGGCGTCCGGGCTGACCAGGACCTCGGCCGCCGAGTCGATCTCGGAGGTGGGATCGGCCACCGGGCCGTAGATCGCCCCGCGCAGGGTGGTCGATTCGTTGCCGGCCTTGTCGACCGCCTTGAGCTCGAATTCGTTGTAGCCGTTGTCCAGCGGGACGTCGTGCGAGAAGTGGCCCTGCTCGTCGTAGTCGACGGCCGCGCCGCTCATGGACAGCTCGATCAGCCCGCTCCCCTCGTCGGTCGCGCTGCCCTCGAAGGTCAACTGGGCGGGCTGGCTGTCGTCGAGAAACTCGCCGCGTTTGGGGCTGGTCAGCGTGATCTTGGGGGCGATGGTGTCGACCGTAAAGTCGACCGACGTCGAGGTGTCTCGCGCGGTCGCCGTGGCCGTGACCGGCCCCTCGTCGAAGTCCACGAGCACCTCCCACTGCCCGTCGACCACGTCGGTCTCCTGGCCGTTGACGCTGACCTTGTCAGCATTGTCGGCGGTGCCCTTGACGTGGATGCGCGACTTGTTCACGTAGTCGCCGGCCTGGGGAGACGTGATCGTCACCGCGGCGGGGCCGAGGTTGCCGTTGGCCTGGTCCTGGGCACAGCCGCCCAGCAGGCCCACGGCGGCGAACACGGTCGAGATGGCGAGGAAGCGTGCAGCGGCTAAGCGTAGGGACATCGGCGTCGGTCTTGCAAAAGAAAGTCGTTGGAACGTGACGCCTATTTGTAGCTTTTTGGGTTGTGGGAATCAATTGTAAGCCGGCTCACTTACCCTGCATGAACTTGTACAGGCGTTTTTTGAGCCGCTTGGCCAACTTCTTCTTCTTGCTGACCAGGTTGTGCTTCTCACCGGGGTCCTTGGCCAGGTCGTATAGCTCATTGACGCCGTTGGTCAGGTCCATCATGAAGACCTTGTGGCCCTTGATGATGGCCTCGTGCTTCTCCTTCCAGTTGGTGTAGGGCAGCAGCTCCGAGAAGATTGGCCGGTCGGGCACCTTGGAGTGGCCGAGCATGGTCTCGACGAGGCTGCGGCCCTCGAAGACCGACGGAATGGAGACGTTGAACAGCTCGAGCAGGGTGGGGGCGATGTCCAGCAGGCTGACCGAGCCGTCGATCTTGCGGCTGTGCCAGCCGGGCACGTGGATGATCAGCGGCACGTGCAGCACCTCGTTGTACAGCGTCTGGCCGTGGAAGTAATAGCCGTGCTCGTCGAAGCCCTCGCCGTGGTCGGCGGTCAGCACGAACACCGCGTTATCGTACAGCCCGGTGGCCTTGAGCTTGTCGACGATGCGCCCGACATACGAGTCGGCGAAGGCGACCTCGGAGTCGTAGTCGTTGACGTGATGCTGGCGCACGGTGTGCGGGCCGCCTTTGAACTCGAAGCCCTTGTGGCTGATCCAGCGCGCGTGGGGCTCGAACAGGTGGATGAACAGGGCGAACGGCTTCTTTTTGGTCTTCCAGCGCTGGGCGAGCTTGTCGATCTCCGGGGAGACCTTCTTCCAGATGCGCGGCGAGGCGGTGTCGTCGTTGGACTCGGCGATGGTGCCCGCCCCGGAGTTGTCCCAGTCGTCGAAGCCCTGGCGAATGCCCTGCTCCTTGGAGAAGTAGTGGTGGCTGCTCTCGCCGATATTGTACCAGCCGTGCTGGTTCAGCACTTCGAATAGCCCCAGGTTCTCCGGCAAGATGATCGGGTAGTTGTAGTGGGGGTGGCGCCACTTGGTGCGGCTGGGATAGCGCCCAAAGAAGATCATCGGGATGCTTCGCGGGGTATGCGGCCCGGCGGCGTAGGTGTGCATGAACACCGACGAGTCCTGGGCGACCTTGTCGATATTGGGGGTGGTATGGCGCTTGTAGCCGTAGAAGTGCACGTGGTCGGCGCGCAGCGTGTCCACCAGGATGAACACCAGGTTTTTGGGCGGGTCGGGGATATTGGCGGCCTTTTTGGCCGCGGCGGTGCGCGCCGAGTCGATGCCCAGGTGGACGATCTTGTAGGCCTGGCTGTCCTCGGCGCCCGGCGGGGGCGCGTCGGCGCCCGAGCAGTCCTCGTCGATGCCGTTGCCGGGTTTTTCCTGCGCGCCGGGATAGATGTGGGGGTTGGTGTCGTCGCAGTCGATGCCGCCCAGCCCCGAGGCATACCCGTCGCCGTCGTGGTCGGCCAGGGGCTTGAGAGCGCGCGCGGTCGCGGCCACCAGCTCGGATTCGCGGGTCGTGGCCCGTCGCATCGGCGCCGAGATGCTCGCCCAGTCGAAGGCGCCAAAAAAGCACACCACCACCGCGATCGCCCCGGCCACGGGAATCCCCACCCGCCAGGCGATGCGGTTGATCTCGATGCGAAGCATCGCCACGAACAGCACCGGGGTGAGCACGGCGGCGGCCACGCCCATGCGCAACAGCCCGGTGTCCCACACGTCCAGCCCGGCGGCGTATTGGTAGCCGAAGATCACCGCGCCGATGACGCCGAGAGCGTACACGCCCAGCACCGTCAGGGTCGCGCGCGGGTTGGCCTTCTCATCGTCCGGGTCGGGAAAGATGCGCCCCAGCACGGCGCCAAACGCCCCGTAGACCAGCGGCGAGGCCGCCAGGATGCCCGCGCATAGCGCGCCGGCGCCCAGCGTCAGCCCCAGCGCCTGGAAGCTGGTGCGCACGAATTTGGCGGTCACGGCCACGTGCAACGCGCCCACCCCCGCGCCGACCACCACGGCGAGCACCGGGGCCGTCAGCAGGATCGCCGCCGTGCGCCGATCGGTGGCCGGCGTGCGCAACTTCTGGCGAAATCCCTCGCCCAGAAGCGCCGCCCAGCCTGCCGTCAGCGCGCCCAAGATCGCCCCGAAGATCACCTGGGGCAGACCCAACAGGCCGAACGCCGTCAGGATATAGTAAAACCCGGTCGCTTCGCTGGCCTTGTCCATCGCCGCGCTCGCGCCCAGAAAGCTCCACAGAGTGAGCGCCAGCGCGGCGATGACCCCCGCGCGCAGTCCGTTGAGAATATGTTTCATGATGGTTCGCAGATGGTTAGTGCGTATGCGACCATCTTGGATACCAGATGAGCGGCGGAAATTCTACGCGAGGCGGGGTTGAAATGGGTAAATGATCGGGTGAATGAGTGCGCGTGGGGGAGTGCCGAGCACGCGGAACGCGAAGGGAGGCGCAAAAAAAAACCGCCCGAAGCGGGCGGTTTCGAAAAGCTAAAAAGGGCTCTCAGAGGACGTATACGTAGTCATAGGACATGTACTTGACTAACGGCCTGGGGGGATTGCATGTCGACCGTCCTCCGAGAGCCAAGAGCGAGTATAGAGCCTGTCGCCTATGAGTCAAGCCCTTTTGGCACTTATTTGACACTTTGTTAGCAAATTTCGAGTGGGGCGGGGTCGTTTCCTAAGGTTTGACAACAGGATTGGCCTGAAACACCGCTCCCTGGCCGGCGGTGAGCTGGGGATCGACGTGGGTGCCCGGGCGCGGCGCCGCGGGGAACATCAGGTTGTCGGCGTCGGGGCAGTCGTAGGCCGTATGCTGGATGTCGTCGCACACCGGGGTGTCCTCGATGGGATCGCTGGCGCCCATCATCGCGTCCACCTTGGCCTCGGCGCTGGTGCCCATGACCACCTCGGTGGTGTGACGAAGTCCCAGAAAATGGCCCACCTCGTGGGCGAGGATGTGGGCGACGTAGTCGTCGTCCATGCCCAGATCGGCGGTCTGGAAGACCAGCCCCTCGCGCGGGTTGCCGTGCAGGCCGGCGGCGCCCGGCAGCCCCGCCGAGATCCCCAGCACGTCGCTGCCCTGAAAGCGCATGTCGTCGACTAGAAACAGATCCACCGATAGGTGGCCGTCGAGGGTGTCGTCGGGCGGGCGCCCGTACGCGGTCAGCTTGTAGACGTCCTGCTGGGAGCGCACCACCCGGTAGGTGTCGCGCACCTTTTTGGGCACGTCGAAGTAGCGCACTTTGCCCAGGTGGACGTTCACCTGCCCGTAGATCTGGTCGACGCGATCGAGGACCTTGGCCAGATCGGGATCGTCGGGCGCCGTGGCCGCGGTGCGCCCGCCGGCGCCCACCAGGTAGATATTGAGGTCGAGCGTCGTGCCCCCGTGGCCCTCGAGCACGTACAGACACGGCGCGGCCAGACTGGCCGACACCGTCAGTCGGTAATGCCCGCCGGGCTGGACGTAGTCGGCAAATTGGGGCGCGTAGGGCACCAGAATCGGCCAGTCGAAGTTCACCTGCCCGAACGTGCCCACCCCGCTCAGGTCGGTGAGGTGGCCGAGGTCGGCCATGCGCGCGTTGTGGTAGCGGTAGTCGCCGCGCAGATCGAGGGTGGTGTCGGCGGTCTCGAGCGTCTTGGGCACCACCGAGCCGTTGGCGACCACCGGGCTCATCAAAAAGCTCGCCGCCCGATCGCTCAGCGAAAAGTCGAAGGCGTACAGTTCCCCGTACTCGTCGGAGGTCCCCAGATCTTGGGGATGGCAGTCGAATCCGAGCGTCTCTTTGGTGGGCTGAAATTCGGCGACGGGATCGCGCTTGTGACTACTCGACGACGTCGAGTCGCTGCAGGCGACCACGACCAACGATAGCGCAGCAACGAGCAAAATATGGCGGGGACGGCACATCACCGCCCTAGCATAGCCCAACACCCGATCCCCGGCCACCACGAAGCCTCCGCTGCTCCGCTCCAAGCCCGATGCAGGCTGGCAGCCTGCGCTCCAGCCCTACTTTGACCCTCAGAGTCGGCGGTGATAAATTGCGCCCACTATGTCCGATTCGCCGTCAAAACAAGTCGCCGACGCCCCCGCCGCGCCGATCACCATCGCCGTCGACGCCATGGGCGGCTACCACGCCCCCAGCGCGGTCGTCGAGGCGGTCGCCCGCATGAGTATGGGCGACGAGGCCGAGCGGCCGGTGTATTTTTCGTTGGTCGGCGACGAGGCCGAGCTCACCGAGATCTTGCTGGGCACCCGCCACAACCCCGAGCGCATTCACATCTGCCACGCGCCCACGCGGGTGGAGATGGCCGAGCCCGCCCGCAGCGCGGCGCGCGACAAACCGGACTCCTCGATCGCCGAGGCCTGCCGGCTGTGCGTCGAGGGACAGGCCGACGCCGTGGTCACCGCCGGAAACCCCGGCGCCGCCGTGCTCACCGCCGTCGAGCGCTTCGACCTGCTGCCGGGGGTGCACCGTGCGGCGCTCGCCTCGGTGTACCCCACGCCCCGCGAGCGCGGGGAGGCCCAAGACCCGTTCAGCCTGTTGTTGGACGTGGGCGCTTCGCTTCGCGCCGACGCCCACGACCTGGTGACCTTCGCGGTGATGGGATCGGCGTATGCGCGCATCGTCAGCAGCAACCCGCGCCCGCGGGTGGCGCTGTTGTCGAACTCGCGCGAGTCCACTCTGGGCATCGAGCCGGTGCGTCAGGCCTACGAGCAGTTGCGCGAGCATCCGGGGGTGCATTTTTACGGCAATATCGAGGGCCAGGACATCCCGCGGGGGCTGGTCGACGTCATCGTCTGCGAGGGGTTTGTGGGCGACGTGACTATCAAGATCTTGGAGGGGGTCAGCGAGGCGGCCTTCGAGCTGGCGCGGGCGGCCTACCGCCAGCGCTTTGCCTGGCGCATGGGCCTGCGGTTGCTGTCCGAGGGCTTGAGCCGGCTCAAACAACTGACCGACTTCGAGGAGTACGGCGGCGCGCCGCTGTTGGGGATCGACCGGGTGATGATCCTGGCCCACCCGCGCTCGGAGCACGTGGCCATCGAGAACGCCATCAAACTTGCCATCAAGAATGTGCGCGCCGACCTACCGCGCGTGCTCGCCGAGGCGCTCGCCCAGCCGGCCAGCGGCGAGGCGCACACGGACACGGACCCGGCGGAGGTCGAGCCACGGTGAGTGACGTCGAATCACAAGAGGCGGACAGTCAACTGCGCGTGCGCCATATCTTTCGCTGGGATCTGGACAAGACCTACCTGCGCACCGACTTCGACACCGTGCGCGACCTGATCCGCACCGCCCTGCAAAAGCCCGAGGAGAAGGTCAACGTGCCCGGGGCGGTGGCGCTGCTGCGCGAGCTGACCCGCGACGCCGACGACAGCCGCGCGCTGGTGACGTTCATCTCCGGCAGCCCCTCGCAGATGCGCAACACCCTGGAGCGCAAATTCGAGATCGACGGCATCCGCCCGGATGCGTTCATCCTCAAGCCCACCCTGCGCAATATATTAACCGGGCGCTTTCGGGCGGTGCGCGGGCAGGTGGGCTACAAGCTCGACGCCCTGCTCAGGCTGCGCGCGATGGCGCCGCTGGCCCCGGAGACCCTCTTTGGCGACGACGCCGAGCAAGACGCGTTCATCTACTCGCTATACGCCGACTTGTGCGCCGGCACGGTCGATCAGGAGCAATTGGTGGCCATCCTCGACGAGGCGGAGGTCTACGACTCCAGCGCCGAGGCCATCCTGAGCCATTTTGCCAACACCCGCACCGACGACAACGTCGGGCGCATCTTCATCCACCTCGACCGGCGCACGGCCCCCGGGCGCTTCTGGGTGTTCGGGCCCCGGCTGGTGCCCATCATCAACTACTTCCAGGCCGCCGTGGTGCTGTACGCCGACGAGGTGATCGCCGCCGACGGGCTGGTGCGCGTGGCCGCCGAGATGATCGAGCGCGACGACTACGGCTTGGTCGAGCTGGCCAACAGCCTGCAGGACCTCGCCCGCAGACGCCACGTCGACATGGCCGTACTCGACCGCCTCGCCGAGGCCTGGGAGCACACCGAGCCGCCGCGCGCGCTGCCGCCGGGGTTTTTGGACCGGCTCATCAGCCGCGTGCGCGCGCTTTCACCGCGGGTCCAAAACGTCACCCGCGAGTGGGAGGGGCCGGTGGATTATATCGAGGTGCTGCGCGCCGACCGCAAGGTGCGCGAGTCGGTGCAGCCCAAGAAGGGATTGTTCAGCTAAATCTGCTGCTCGATAAAGGCGATCACCTCACCGGCCCCGTCGACCTCATTGAGCCGGCTCATCTCCTGGATGCCCGTGGGGCTGGTCACGTTGACCTCGGTCAGGTAGGCGCCGATGACGTCGATGCCGGCGAACCAGATGCCGTCTTGGCGCAGGCGCTCGCCGACGGTCTGGCAGATTTCGAGGTCGCGCTCGGTCAGCTCGACCTTTTCGACGGTGCCGCCGACGTGGATGTTGCCGCGGTGCTCGGTCTCGGCGGGCACGCGCAAGATCGCCCCCTGGGGGCGGCCGTCGAGCATCAGGATGCGCTTGTCGCCCTGGCGGATCTCGGGGATGTAGCTCTGGCAGATGACCTTCTGGCGCTCGTGGTCGGTGGCTACCTCGATGAGGGCGTTGAGGTTTTTGTCGCCGCGCTCGAGCACGAAGATCCCCTCACCGCCGTGGCCGTCGATGGGCTTGATGATGCAGCGGCCGGCGTGGTCGTCCAAAAAGTTGTGGATGCGCTGGGCGCTGCGGGTGACCAGGGTGTCGGGGATGAGGTCGGCGAAGTGCAGGGCGTACAGCTTCTCGTTGGCCGCGCGCAGTCCGTTGGGCTTGTTGATGACGAAGCAGCCCTTCTCCTCGGCCAGCTCGAGCATGTGGGCGGCGTGCAGGTAGGCGACGTCGAAGGGCGGGTCTTTGCGCATGAACACCGCGTCGAGCACGTGCAGTGGCTCGTATTGCGGTGCGTCCAGCTCGACGTGGTCGTCCTGGACGCGTCGCACCTGGCAGCGGCGCATCACGCCCCAGGCCTCGTCGCCCTCGGCGGCCAGATCTTCCATCGTCAAATAGTAGATCTCGTGGCCGCGCTCCTGGGCGGCGAGCATGAAGGCGAAGGTCGTGTCGGCGTCGATGTCGACCGACGCGATGGGGTCCATCACGAAGCCGAGTTTCATGGCGCTAGGGCCCTATTTTTTGGCGGTCTTTTGGGGCTTCTTCTTCTCTTTCTGCATCAGCTTGTCGATCGTGGGGACGAGTCGATTCGCCGAATAGTTGGGTAATGTATAAACGGTGCCGCCGTCAAATTGAACGTAGTTCTTCTTGTCCGCGGGCGTGCCCAGCACCAGCGTATGGGTCTTGTCGCCGGCCTTGATGGTCAGCGTCGCCCGGGCGGGCTCGAACCCGGCGTCGGCGCCAGACGTGCCGTCGGCGAAGCCGTTGGCGCGAAGGTGGGCCAGGCTGCGCACCAGCGAGGCGACCTTGGGCTTGGACAGCTTGCCGTCTTTGGCGGCGTCGAGCTTGGGCTCGACCATCTTCCAGTCGTCGCCGTCTTTGTGCAGGTGAATGGTCTGGGCGGGCCGGGCCTCGGCTTTTTTGGTGGCCGCGGCCGCGCTCTCGGCGATGGTCACGTCGGTGATGGCGTCCTCGTCGAGCTTGGCGATCTCGCGGGAGCGATACGCCGAGACGGGCTTGCGCACGAACCGGCCCAGGGCCATCTGGGCCCGGTAGATCTTATCCTTGCCCGGCTTTCTGATGTAGGTGCGCTGCACGTGGGTCTGGGGGATGGAGATCTCTTTGCCGACCTCCAATTCCAGCGCCGGGCTATCCTTGCTCTTGCCGTAGGCCGAGACCTTGACCACCGAGTCGTCGTCGAGCCCGTAGTCCTTGGCCTTCTTGGCGCTGAAGTCCAGGTCGTCGGTGCGCACCTTTTTGGCGAAGAGGTCGCCGAGGGTGCGCGCGGTCGACTCGCTGACCTTGCTCTTCAGCGGACGGGTCAGCCACCAGCCGTCGTCTTTTTTCTCGAAGACCACCAACTTGGGCGCCTGGGCGGCTCCGTCCTTGGGGCCATCCTTGGTGGCGCCAGCTTGGGCGGACTTGGCCGGCACGATCTCCACGCGGCTCAAGTCGGCGACCTTGTGGATGGTCAGGGGCGTGTGGATGGTCTTTTGGGGCGTGCGGCGCACGGCGAAAAACACCCCCACCAGCACCACCAGCAGCCCGATTGTGATCCACGCACTTTTCTTCACGGCAAACCTCGTTCACTCGAATCGAAACTCATGAGCCCTACGGCGGCCACCGAGGCACCAGCGGGACCAATCCGCCCGCTGTGGCCTCTGTGACCGCCGTGGTGAATTGACCTTAGCTGTCCTTGCGCTCCAGCGACTCCTTGCGACGCCGTCGGCGCATCATCATGAACACGCCGATGAGCGCGAAGCAGGCGGGCACCGCGGCGATGTTGACGAATTGCAGGGCGTGCTTGGTCTCGGTGGGCACGTCGCCCAGAAGCCGGGGCATGGACTTCGAGCGGATCTGGGTCAGCGCCGTATCCTGGACGAGCCACTCGATGCTGCTGACCAAAAATTGGCCGCCCAGGCTGGCGAGCTTCTCGTTGTAGCCCACCGAGCGCATGGGCTGGAAGAAGTCGCCGCTTCCCACCACCAGCACGCGCGCCGGGGCGGCCTGCTTGGCGAGCTCGCTCTCCTTATGCCCTTTGGGCAGCGGGTTTTTGTCGTAGTAGCTGGGCACGTCGCCCTCGACGGCGGCGGCCACCGTCCACTTGCCCTGCTCCTCGGAGGGGTCGCGCTTGCTGAGCGTCTCGTAGTCGAAGCTCGTCGGCGGGTTGGGCCGGCGAAGGGCGGTGTCGTCGGTCTGGACGATCTTGTGGACCTTGATGTCGTCGTTTTCCTTGGTCCACGACTGCACCTGGATGGTCGCCGGGGCGGGGATCGCCAGGGCGGTCATATTGCGGGTAAACGGCAGGGTCTGGTCGATGTCCTGCATCAGGAAGGTCGCCGGCTCGGTCAACTGGGCCAGGCCCTGCTGGGTCACGGCCAGCGAGGTCACGCCCTTGTCGGGGTCGAGGACCATGTCCTGGCGCAGGTCGAGCCCGTAGGCCTTGAACACCTTGCTCAGCCCGGGGTCGAGCTTGGTGCGGATGTCCGGGGGGCGCCGCCCGGGCATCTGGCGCATCATCTGCTGCTGCAGGCGCCGGTTGACCCCGGTGGCCGACTGGTACCAGCCCACGCTTCCGCCGCGCTGGATGAATTGGTCGACGGCGAAGATGGCCTCGTCGGAGAATTTTTGCTCGGGGTTGAGGATGACCAGGGCGTGCACGTCGTCGGGGATGGTGGGCTTGTCGCCGGACAGATCCACGGTCGTCGCCTGGATGAGCTTGCCGTACATCTGGCTGAAGACCTGCTGGACCTGGCCGACGAATTGCGGGCTGGAGGCCGGCCCGCCAAAGCCGGCCACGAAGCCCACCTTGCGCGGGTCGGGCTTCTCCAGGTTGAGCAGGGCCTTGGTGAAGTCGTACTCGAAGGCCGCCAGCGAGCCGTTGGGCGAGGCCTTGAGGTTTTTGACCACCTCGAGGTTGTCGCCCTGGGTAAACGCCACGCATTTGTACACCGCGCGCACGCTGACCTCGTCTTTGGAGTGCTGGCCCACGGCGACCTTCTTGCACCCGACGCTCTTGGCGTCGTCCTCGATCTTGGCGTCGTCCGACGGCGAGATGATCTCGTAGGTCAGCTTGCCCCCGCTGGCGGCGGCGTATTCGTCGAGGGTGTCGGCGACCGCCTGGGAGAGGTTTTGCAGCGGCGCGGGCAGGTCTGGGGAGATGAACGCCTTGACGTGGACCGGCTCGCTGAGGTCGTGCACCGCCTTTTTGCTGGCGTCCGACAGCGTGTAGATATTGTTGGCGGTCATGTCAGCGCGGGCGAACACCTGGCTGGAGATGGCGTTCAGCGCGATGGCGATGCCGATGGTCGCTATGATGACGACCACGGCGTTGGCGCCGCTGATGAGTTTGCGTTTTTTGCTAACTTTTTCGGACATTTCTGAATCTCCTCACAGGCGAGGGATTGAGACATTGAGAGCTCGAGAGCCGGCCGTTCGCCGTTATGCCGTTAAAGCAGTTCCCTCGATCACTCGATCACTCGATCACTCGAACAATCGGTCACCAACGACGCGCCGCGATACTCGACTGCGCCACCACCAGGCACACCCCGATGATGGACAGGAAGTAGACGACGTCTCGGCTGTCGACGACGCCGCGGGCGATATTGTCGAAGTGGAAGCTGGTCGACAGGTACTGGATGATCTGGGCGGTCACGCCGGTGGGCTGGCCGACCAGTTGGTCGATCAGGTACAGGAAGAAGCACAGCGAGAACGCCACCAAAATGGCGACCACCTGGTCTTTGGTCCAGCTCGACGCCATCAGCCCGATGGCCGAGTACGACGCCCCCAACAGCAGCAGGCCGACGTAGCCGGCGGCCACCGCCCACCAGTCCAGGTTGCCCAGCCGCGACAGGCTCAGCGGGTAGACCAAGGTCACCGCGAACACCACCGCCAGCAGCGAGACCGCCGCCAAGAACTTGCCCATGACGATCTCGAAGTCGCTGACCGGCATGGTCATGAGCAACTCCAGGGTGCCCGAGCGCTTCTCCTCGGCGAATAAGCCCATGGTGATCGCCGGGGCGAAGAACGCCAGAAACAGCGGCGCCTGCGAGAAGAAGCTTCGCAGCGACAGCACGTTGACGTCCTGGAAGTAGTTGAGCCAGAACAGCGCGCCGGTGATGATCAAAAACAGGATCACCACGATGTAGGCGACCACCGAGTTGAAGTACGTGCTCAACTCGCGCTTGAGAATGAACCCGATATTTTTCATGCCTTTTCTCCGAATCTTCGAGCCTCCGAGCCTCCGCTCAAACACTCGATCACTCGATCACTCGATCACTTCACGAAGCTTTGCGGCTCTCCTCGGTGGCCCCGGCGGTGTACACCCGGAAGATGTCCTCCAGGGTCGGCTCCGCCCGCGTCAGCGACACCAGCCCGTGGTCGTGGTCGGCCTCTTCTTTGAGCAGCCAACTGCGCACCGAGTCCTCCTCGGCCGTCTCGATACGGTAGGCCAGGTGGCCGGGGCGCCGGGGCACGTGGGTGACGGCGTCGGCGCCGGGCAGGTCGGCGAGCATCTGGCGAAGCTCGTCGGCGTCGGCCTCGCCGGCGTACTCCACCAGCAGGCCGGGCTCGGTCTCGGCGACGGCCTCCTCGAGGTCATCGAGGGTGCCGTCGGCGACGATCTTGCCGCGGTTGATGATGATGATCCGGTCGCACACCGCCGTGACCTCCTGCATGATGTGCGTCGAGAAGATGATCGTCTTCTCCTTGCCGATCTCGGTGATCACGTCGCGGATCTCGATGATCTGGTTGGGATCCAGCCCGGTGGTGGGCTCGTCCAAGATGAGCACGTCGGGCTGGTGGATGATCGCCTGGGCCAGGCCCACGCGCTGGCGGTAGCCCTTGGACAGCTCGTAGATTTCCTTGTGGATGACGCCCTGCAGGCCGGTGCGCTCGACGACGTCGTCGATGCGCTTTTTGCGCTCGCTGCCGGCCACCCCGCGCACTTCGGCGATGAAGCGCAGGTAGTCGAAGACGATCATCTCGTCGTACAGCGGCACGTTCTCGGGCAGGTAGCCCACCCGCTGGCGCACGTGCTGGGAGTGGGTATGCACGTCGAGGCCGGCGACCCTGGCGTCGCCCTCGGTGGCCGCCATGAAGCAGGTTAATATCTTCATGGTCGTGGTCTTGCCGGCGCCGTTGGGCCCCAGAAAACCGACGATCTCGCCGGGTTGGATGGCGAAGCTGACCTTGTCGAGGGCTTTGAAGTTGCCATAGGTCTTGGTCAGACCGTCGACCACGATCGAATAGTCGTCGCCCGAAGGCTTCGGGTCGCTGCTCATCGATTCCTCCAAGAAAGCATCACACGCCGCACTGGTTTGCGATTAAACAGGGCCAGTTCGTGCCGGTTTGCGCTGGTCCGTAGACTTCAGGCTGTTGTATGTGGAGGTTTTTCGAAATTATTCCAAGAAACGAAACTTTTTCGCCAAACCTCCGGAAGACGCCGCTGAGCCCCCATTACCATGCAAATCACCATCCACATCGCTGATGACCTTCGCCGGCGGGCCGACCACCCCAAACGGCTCATCGAGGCTGTCGACCAGGAGCAGCGCACGGTGCGAAAGATGCGCCAACTCGCCGCCCACGAGCCCACTGAGGCCAACCTCAGCCACCTGGGCCGCGAGCTCAGCCGACTGGCCGATCACCACATGTTGGCAGATGAGGCCGAGGCGGCCCTGCCGCTCAAAGACGAGGCCGTCGAGATTTGGGAGAAGCTCGGCCGGCCCAAGGCGGTCTTTTTGGCCGAGCTCGACGCCGCCGAGATCACCTTCGAGCTGGGCCGCCACGACCAGGCCCTCGACCAGCTCCACCGGCTGGTGACCCGCTCGGGCGACGACCCCTTGGCGGTCTACCGCGACTTCGCCCTGGAGCTGCGCGCGCGCTGCCTGGCCCGAATGGGACGCACTGAGCAGGCCCGGGCCGATCTGAAACAGGCGCTCGCGATCCGCAACGCGCGCGGCAACGCCCGCCAGATCGCCCACACCGAGCGCCTGTTGGCGCTGGTGGGGTGACGCCTACATGGGCTCCTGCGACACCACGACCTGCTGGGGCGTCTGGTAGTATAGTTGCGCGCCGATCCCCAATTGACCCACGCTATTGTCTCCCCAGCAGTACACCTTGTCGTCGACGGCGACGCCGCAGGCGTGGTTGGCGCCCAGGGCGAGGGTGCGAAACTGGATGGCTCCGGCCAAGGCCACCGGCTCGTCGCGATCGGTGAAGGTGCCGTCACCCAGGGTGCCGCTGGTGTTTCGCCCCCAACAATAGGCTTTGCCGTCGCCAGTTAGCCCGCAGCCGAAATGCCCGCCGCCGCCGGCGAGGGTCTGCAGGGCGGCGTCGGTCGTCACCTGGGTGGGTGTATCGAGTAGGCCCTGGTCGGCAAAGAGCTCTCCCCAACAGAAGAGCTCGCCGTCGACGCTCAGCGCACACGTGTGGCGCGCGCCCGCAGCGACCGCGTGGAACATCTTGTCACTGGCCACCGGCACCGCGTCGAAGACGCGTCGTCCATAGCTGGGATCGCCCAGCAGCGCAGGGTCGTCGCCCCAGCAGTGCACGTGACCGGCAGGGTATTGCAGAGGAGGGTCTTGCGTCTCCTCGCGCAGGCCGCAGCCGTGGAAGCTGCCCGGACTCGCCGCGATCAGGTCGAAAAATTGGTTCTGGGTGGCATCGGCGCCGGGGATGAGCGCCGAGAGCGGCGTTGTCGTGTGCACCCCACCGCCCCATAATAGCGGCCTTGCTGGAGCTGGATAGCGCACCAGCACCGAGCGCCCGGTCGCCTCGATATCCGTGGCCCCGGCGTGCACACCGAGGACTTTGTTGGGAGAGGAGGAGCCGTCGTATTGTTGGCGCGTGCCCAGCTCCCAATCATAGCCGATTCCCCAGCAATATGCCGCGTCGTCTTTGAGGCCGCAGCTGACGGTGGCGCCGGCGGCAACATCGCTCCAGCCGGTGCTGAGGACGCGCGGCGCGCCGGCCGACCTCAACGAGCCGTCACCGAATTGGAATTGGTAGTTGTCGCCCCAGCACGACAGGGTTCCATCGGCGACGCGACAGGTGTGTTTGCCGCCGGCGGCCAATGTACCGCCCTGGGCGTCGACCAACTGGGGTGTAGCAAAGCTGACCTGGCGTCCGACAGCCAGCGCGCCGCAACGGTCCATTCCCCAACAGCGCATCTGCCCGTCGAGGGTCAGCCCACAGGCGTGCGTGCCCGACAAGGCGATGTCGGCAAAGCGGATCTGCGAGGCTCTGGCGGGCGTTTGGGCCTCGGTGGGCTCGCCGCCCAGTTCGTCCTGGATGTTGTCACCCCAGCACACGACCTGGCCCCACTTGTTGAGCGCGCAGGTCGACTGGCGCGCGGCAACGATCTTGGTGATGTTCAGGGTGCCCGCGGCCTTCGGGTCAAACTGGAAGTACGGGTCGTGCGCGCGGCGGTCGAAGCCGAGCTGGTACTCTTGGTTGAGCCCCCAGCAATACACCTTGCCGTCGCGCATCCCACAGGTGTGATTGCGACCGGCGGCGAGCTGGTCGAAGCGATCGTCGAAGACCGTGGGCGCCGGGAGTTCCGGGCCATACCGATTGCCGGTGCCCAATTGGCCGCCGTCGTTGTTCCCCCAGCAATACGCTCGTCGATTCGGGCCGAGCGCGCAGTTATGCCCATCGCCAGCCGCCAGCGAGGTGATCCCGCTCGGCAGATCGACCGCACGGATCCGCTGGAGGTTGAAATCGTCATCGCCGAGCTGTTCGTCGCCATTAAGGCCCCAGCAATACACGCGCCCCTGGTCGCTCAACGCACAAAAGTGGGCGTCGCCGGCGACGATCTGGGTGAATCGCACGGCGCCGGCTGGCTCGACCGGCTTGAAGTCGTTGTCATAGGTATCCCCGCCGTCAGTGCTCGGCTCCCAACGCTGTCCGCGGCACCAGATTTGGCCCTGTTGGTCCAGGGCGCACACCGCGATGCCGTTGACCGCCAGCGCGTTGAAATGCTGCGGGGCGACCAGCGCGTGCAACTCGCCAAAGCTGCGGCGGTAATTCCCCTTGAAGGTGTCGCTAAACTCGATCGCGCCGGCACAGTAGATTTGTCCCTGCGCATCCAGGGCACAGGTCAGGTTGTCGTAGACGGCCAGGTCGGTCCACCTGGGCTCGACGATCTCCCCGGGGACGCTGACCTCGCGCCCGTCCACGCCCACGACCAGGTCGAAGCTTCCCGCGGACACTCCCAGCAGCGCTCCATCGGCGCTGATATCCGCGATCCCAGCGGGCGTGGTTTGGAGGGTGACTTGGTCGAGGTCGACCGATTGGCTTCCCACACGTACACGCACGTGGACCTGGTTTCCGACGGCCAAGCGCAACGGGTCGGGCTGCACGCGCACCGGCTGAGGCGCGGCGTCGGGCGCGGTGTCGGGCGCGTCGACTCCGATGTCGGGCTGCAGTTGCACATCGGCCGTGGCTTCTGGATGAGCGTCTGTGTCGGGCTGTGAGCAGCCGCCGACAAGACAGAGAAGCGCGAACGCGCTGACCAGCTGAGAGGTTCGCTTCATATTCGGTCGCTGCCCCCAATCGCAGTTTCGTATGTGGAAATCGGGCGAGGTTGGACGGTGAAATGGTCGCGCTTATACTGCCGCAAGTCCAGACGCCGGGCAAGTGCGCCGGCGTTGTTCGTGAAGTTGCCATGTCCGGAGACCTACCCATGCCCAAACGCGCGCTCATCGTCGTCGACATCCAGAACGACTTCATGCCCGACGGGGCGCTGCCCGTCGCCGGTGGCTACGACGTCATCCCCATCATCAACGAGTTGATCGGCAAGTTCGACCTGGTGGTGGCCACCCAGGACTGGCATCCGCCCGACCACGTCAGCTTCGCGTCCAACCATGCCGGCAAGGAGGTCGGCGACGTGGTCGAGGCCGAGGGCATCGAGCAGATCTTGTGGCCCGACCACTGCGTGCAGGACACCCCCGGCGCCGAGCTGGTCGACGAGTTGGACAGCGCCGACATCGTGCAATTTTTCAAGGGGGCGACCGACCCGCGCTACGACAGCTACAGCGGGTTTTACGACAACGCCCACAAGCGCGCCACGGGGCTGGCGAGCTACCTGCGCGAGCAGCAGGTCGAGACGATCTACGTGGCCGGGATCGCCACCGACTATTGCGTGAAGTGGACGGTGCTCGACGGGTGTCGGGAGGGCTTCGAGACCGTGCTGGTGGTCGACGCCTGTCGGGCGGTGCTCGCCCACCCCGGCGACGTCGAAACATCGGTCGCCGAGATGGTCGAGGCCGGCGCCGAGGTGGTCAGCGCGGCGATGGTGCGGTGAGCGTTACTCGACCAGGCGCAGCGACTGGGCAAAGGCCTTCGCTTTGGCCTGGGCCTTGGCGGCGATCGCCGCCGGTGCCTGACAGCACACCGCGGCGGTGGCCTGGTCGTTGAGTTTTTTGAAGTGGTAGCTCAGCCGCCACTCCTGGCCCTCGAGATCGTAGGCGAGCTCGACGAAGGGGGTGTCGCCGGCGGACTCCTCGCGCACCAGCCGCTGGTCGCCCACGGCCAGATCTTGGGCCGCCGGCACCCGGTCGGCGGGCATGGGCCCGCGCACGTACAGCATGGAGCCGTCGAAGCCGATGAGCTCGAAGGGCCAGGTGGTGTCCTCGTCGGTGGTCAACAGGTTGTAGCCGTCGAGCCACTCACCGGCAAAGCCCTTGGAGCTGGCGATCTCCCAGCGGCGGGTCGTCGGGCCGGCGTGGACCTCGCCGAGGTCGCCCAGCTCCTGGGCGCCGCCGAGCACCACACGCGTGCCGTCGTCGGCCTGTTGGAGCACCCAGCCTTCCAATCCGTCTTCTTCGAGCTTGGTCCGCGCGAACTCGCCGCTTTGCGACGTCGTGCCCGGCGCGACGAGCACCTTGCGCGTCCCCCCCGGTTGCGCCCAGATGGCGGTGTCGGGGGCGGGGGCTTGCTCGGGCGCCAGCCGGCCCAGTTGCGCGGGGTGGTTGAGGACAAGGCGTGCTCCGTAGCCAATCAATTCCAGCATGGTTCTCCCGGTGGGGGTTGAGTCAGGGGTTACGTCTCGATCACTCGATCACTCGATCACTCGATCACTTCATACATCGTGGTGGACGCCCAGCCAGACGGCTAAATCCTGCTTGGCCTGCTGGCGTTGGGCGCGAGGGTAGTTGGGGTGGTAGTCCAGGTTGATACCCTCCAGGCGGTTGACCTCGTGCCAGGCCATCGTGCGGATCTCCTCGGATTCGGAGTCCAGCGCCGCCACCAACCACTGGTCTTTGTAGTCGGGGCGCTGGTTGCGCCACCACTGCTCCCAACTGATCGCCGCGGCCGAGAAATCCTGCAGGCCGATGTGGCGCAGCGCCTCGTGGGCGATCTGTTTGATGCGCCCGGACTTGAACTTCAGGATGTCGATGAGGTCGTCGATGACGTCGATGTCCCGGCAGCGCCCGAGCATCTCGATGGCGATGAGCTGGCGGAACTCGTCCTGGGGATGGCGAAGCTCCTCGCGCAGCCGCTGCTGGACCAGGTATTCGAAATTGGCCGCCTCGCGCAGCCCGGCGACCACCTGCTGGGCGACGCCGCGGGTCTGGCGGTCGCGGTCGAAGATGCGCGGGTACACGAACTCCAGGTCGTCGCCGGCGGGCAGCCGGGTATACAGATAGGTGGCGTAAAACCGAAGATCGTTGCTCGAATCCTCGATGTAGTGGCGGGCGACCTTCAGGGCCGGTTCACCCAGGGCCGCCAGCGCGTACAACACCGGGCCGTGGCGCTCGACGCCGGGCATGTCGCGAAGCTGGTACTGGTAGCGGTCGATGAACAGCCGGCCGGGAAACAGCCGCCCCAGGGTCTTGACGGCGCGCTCGCCGAAGCCGGCCACGTAATTGGCCGCCTTGAAGGCCTGCTCGCGGTTGTTGGAGTCCATCAGCGCGATCGCCTTGCGCACGTTGGTCTTCTCCTGCGGGGTGATCGGGCGATCGGCGGGCCGTGGGGCCTGGCGCGAGCTCTGCTCGAAGTCGCGCTCGCGGCGCTTCTGGGTCTCTTCGCGCTCGATGGCCTTGTGGTAGGCCTTCTTGGCCTCGTTGAGCACGGAGGTGTCCAGTTGGATGGCTCCGGTGTGCTCGATGTCGGCCAGCGCGGGCATCTCGTCGGCGTCGGAGTAGCTCTGGTTATAGTTGACCTCGGCCATCGATCGCGGGTCGACCATCACCTGGAAGGTGCCCGTGGTCACCCCGACGACGTCCTCGACGCCGGTCTGGTCGTCGGGCTCGTCCACCTGGGCCGACGCCAAGGGGGCGGGCTGGCCGGAGAAGGCGTCTTCGCCGGCCAGGAAGCGGTCGGCCGAGAAGTCGGCGGCGTCGGCCTGGATGCGTCGCTGGGTGCGCCGGTTGACCTCGATGGGCTCGAGGCTCTGGCTGACCTCGCCCAGCCCCGCCAGCGAGGGGTCGACGGCGTCGAAGTCGGGGATGAGCTTGTCTTTGGCGGGCAGCTTGCCGCGCTTGGACAGTTGGCGGATGCGCTGGTACTGGGTGCCCACGCGATCACACAGCTCTTCGAGCTCGAAGAATTTCAGGGTGATCGCGTCGGTCGAAAACGTCGGCGAGTTGGGGTCGATGCGGATGGGCTTGCCGATGAGCACCCACTCGGTGGTCGGCCCGACGGTGACCGGCTCGCACAACATCTCCTCGTCGACCTCCTCGCCCAAAAATTGCAGCACCCGCTCCAGGCCGAAGTCGGCCGGTTGGCCGGCCACCGGGTACCCCTCGGCCAGCGCCTTTTTGACCTGGGCGCTGACCGCCGCCGGCAGCTCCAATTTGCGCAGCCGCGGGGTCTTCGCCTCGATGTCGACGTGCTCGGGCCAGTCCTGCAGCACGAACGGGCGGAAGGCGTCGGCCTTGACGCGCAGCAAGACGCGGTGGGTCATGAACTCACGCGCGTAGCTGATCAGCGCGGCCATCAGCGCCTGGCGATCGTAACAGTGGGAGACAAACCGAACGGCCTCGTCCTGGCCCGTCCATTGGTGATCGAGAATGCGGTCGATGTCGTTGGCCATGGTTGCTGCGTCAGTCGTGGGGAGCCCGGGGGCCGGGGGCGCCGGTTGGGCGCCAAGTCGGGAGTGCGTGCGCTGGTGGCGACCACCCCCACGTGCCGCACGAGGCGGTTCCCGGGCCGGCCGAACCTCATGTTGGTTCTGTGAGCCTACGTCACTGAGCCAAGGAGGTAAAGACGCTGTGGCGATCGCGGCTCGTGGCGCTGCCGCGGGCGCATGGGCGCTGGCGCCGCGCGGCGGCCGGCCAGACCCCCGTCGTGCAGTTTGCCCCGGTGCGCTGTGCGTCTATTCTCTGACTAGGAGTGGGGGAAAGGGTTGTAATCTTTCCGTTTTTTGCGAGCGTCTTAGATTCGCACATTCCACTGCGTAGCGAGATTCGTTTGACGATCTCGAGAGTCGAGATTGCACATACAATCTCACGTGAGGAGGAAACCATGAGTACCGCTGGAACTCCGATGGGAGAAGGCATGATGCCCTCCGAAAGGGAGGAACGTAGACACGAAACCTATCATCGAACGTATCGAGAAGGCGACGGTCTCGACAAAGAGACCGCTGAGATCATCACCGGTGGGTCCACCATCGAGGTCATTGCCGGGGCCGGCGCGGTCACGCTGGGCATCCTCGGCCTGGCCGGGGTGTTGCCCATCTGGTTTGTGGCCATCTCCATCATCGCGGTTGGCGCTGGGCTGATGTTTGCCGGGGGCAGTATCGCGGCGAAATATCGCGACGTGCTCAGCTCGACAGGAGGCAGACACGCGCGCACCAACCTGGCCGAGACCGGAGGCGGCATCTCCGCCGAGACCGTCGGCGGCGCGGCCGGTGTGGCGCTGGGTATTTTGTCGTTGGTGGGGGTGCTCCCCTTTACCCTGAACTCCATCGGCATCATCGTGCTCGGTGGGGCGATGGCCTTTGGCTCGGGGGCGACCAAGCGCCTGAGCAACGTGGTCATCGAGGCCTCGGGGGCGCCCATGCACAAGCAGCGTGTGGCCGCCGAATCGGTCAAAGGGGCCGCGGCCATGCAACTGGTGGCCGGCCTGGGCGCTGCCACGCTGGGGATCTTGTCGCTGGTGGGTATCGGAGCGCAATTGACGCTCAACCTGATCGCCGTGCTGGGGCTTGGCGGCGGCTTGCTGCTCAGCGGCTTGGCCGTGGGCGGTGAGCTCATCACCACCCTGTATGGGGGGGAGTCCGAGGAGCAGGAATATCGCGGCCGCGAGTATCGCGGCAGCGACTACCGCGGCGAATACCGCCAGTCGGGGCACAGTCCCGCTGAATAACCCCGGTTCCGCCTCACCACCACATGGCGTGCTTGCTACCGAGCCGCCCGGCGCCTTCTCAGGTCGTCGGGCGGCAGTTTTTTTGTCGACCGCCGCCCGGTCATCCGGCGTAATGCGCCCGCAGGATGGCGGTGGTGAACTCGCGGCGCAGGTAATAGCCGCGTGGAAGCGTGAGCACCGACCCCCCGTCGCGCCCGGGCGCCCAGGTCAGCTTGCCGGAGTGGGCGGCCTTGGGCCGAATTTGCAGGTAGCGTCCGTCCGCGGCGCTGATCTCGTCGATAAATCCCCGGCGGATGGCGTCGGTATGCTCCTGCCAGTCGCGCCGAAGGGCCTCGCCGAGGCCGTCGGAGGGCGACCACAGCAGGGCCTGGCCCACCGGTCGGGCGTGCACCGGAATGTCGGCCGCCGCGGCTACCGGCACCCACAGCACGCGGGCGAGCTTGTCGAAGACGCGCGAGGTCGGCCAGGTCACCTCTTCGATCTTCGCCAGCGGCACCCGGCACACGTAGGTCGTCTCGCGCGGCAGCCCGTCGGCGCCGATGGGCAGCGTCTTGAGCTCCACGCCGATCGCCTCGAAATCGGGCACCGGACGGTTGCCCGCGCTCGCCCCCAGACACTGCTCGATGAGCCGGCCCACCCACCCCTTGGCGTGGCGAAAATCGTCGGGCACCTCCCAACCATGCTTGGTCGCCAACTCCCCGAGCGTGCGCCCGGCCAGACGGTCGGCGCGCTCGAGCAATTCGGCTTCTGTTCGGGGGGCACACGGCGAGGACATCGGCCCTTCTTGTTGTTTCAGATTGTTCAAACGATTCGCAACATCGCGCGACACCAACGCGGTCGCGCTCGCCGACATATCCCTCGGGCCGGGTGGCGTCGCACCCGCATAGCGTAAGCATTTGCGACGTTTTGGGGCCGGCGAGGCCGACGGCGACCAAAGTTGGCACGCCGTGTGCAGTCTACCCAACCCGGGCTCATCGAGCCATGTCGCCGGACCGTATGGATGCGGCACGCGGCGACCGCAACACCAAGGATATAGCGCAGACAACCATGAACAAACAGCCCATTCCCATGCGGCGCATCACCAGCGACGAGGATGCGTCCTTTCTGATGCCGGGCCACGGCGACGAGGTGA
The DNA here is from genome assembly GCA_963697525.1 of uncultured delta proteobacterium. Lineage (GTDB taxonomy): Bacteria > Myxococcota_A > Bradymonadia > Bradymonadales > Bradymonadaceae > Bradymonas. The sequence goes on along the minus strand of OY969087.1, from coordinate 6,990,315 downwards.
CCCTCGTGCTGTTCTGTGGCGCCGGCGCCCCCGTCGTCCAGCGTGCACGAGAGCTGAGCACGCAGGTTCGGCTGCCCGGGGCGTGGAGCCTGGCCGTGCTCGACCCGCAGGTGGCTCGGGACACCGCTCATTGGTTCGGCGTCACCGAGCTGCCCGCCATGGGGGCCGTGTGCGACGGCGCCCTGCTGGCCGTGGAGTATGAGTGCTCGCTGGAGGCGTTCGAGCGACTCATCGCCTGGGCCAAGCGCCAGTTCGGCCAATTGTAGGCCGCGCGACGGGTACAATCGACTCTGACATCGAACGAAACACGGGAGAGCAACTTTTATGCAGAACTTTACGCCCTTTGCCTCTGCCATTGGAGGCATCCTCATTGGCCTGTCGGCAGCGATGATGTTGCTGTTCAACGGGCGCATCGCAGGCATCAGCGGCATCGTTCGCGGTGTGATTCAACCCAGCGAGGGTGATTTCGCCTGGCGCGCCGCCTTCGTCGGCGGCCTGGTCGCCGGCGGCGCGGTGCTCGCCGCGCTGGTGCCGGCGATGTTCCAGGTCACCGTCGACCGCTCGTGGGTCGCGCTCATCGCCGCCGGCGTGCTCGTCGGCTTCGGCACGCGGCTGGGCAACGGCTGCACCAGCGGCCACGGAGTGTGTGGCCTGTCGCGCTTCTCGGCGCGCTCGCTGGTGGCCACCGTGTCGTTTATGGGCGCCGGCGCCGTCACCGTCTTCGTGGTCAACCATCTGCTGGGAGGTGTGCTGTGAAAAACGTCATCTCCTTTGTCTCGGGCCTTCTCTTCGCCGCCGGCTTGGTCGTCGGTGGGATGACCCAGCCGGGCAAGGTCATCGGCTTTCTGGACTTTGCGGGCAACTGGGACCCCAGCCTGGCGTTCGTGATGGGCGGCGCGGTGCTCACCTACAGCGTGCTGTATCGCTTCATCGTCAAGCGCAAGCGCCCGCTGCTGCACGTCCGCTTTCACCTGCCCACCCGCAGCGATTTCCAGTGGCGCCTGGTCGCCGGCGGTGCGCTGTTCGGCGTGGGTTGGGGCTTGGCTGGCTATTGTCCGGGCCCGGCGGTGACCTCGGCGGCCACCCTGACCAGCCGCTCGCTGGTGTTCGTCGCCGCCATGATCGGTGGCATGTTGCTGTTTTCGCTTTTCGACAAAGCCGTACTCAGTCGATCGGAGGAGGCGTCCGAGCCCGAGCAAAACCCGGAGCTCGTGGGCGCGCAAATTCGAGTATCGGCCAACCAATCCTCCACCAACGACTAGCGCTTTAACCCAGAGCACCTGCCTTCAACGGAGCAAGACTATGTTCGAACGCACAGGACATCGTGTACAATGGGCCGAAATTACCTACCGTGGTGGTGTACCCGAGGTGGAAACGGCCTGGGTCGCCGAGCACTTCGACGAGGTTCGCGTCGTCGACGTGCGCCAGCACGCGGAGTTGCACGGCCCGCTGAGCCATATCGAGGGCATCGAGCACGTGCCCCTCGACCGGCTGCTGGCGGCCGCATCGAGCTGGGACACCGACGAGAAGATCGTCGTGCTTTGTCGCAGCGGCGGGCGCTCCGGGCGTGCCGCCCAGGCCCTCGAGCAGCGCGGCTTCCAGCGCGTGGCCTCCATGGCCGGCGGCATGCTCAAGTGGAACGACGAGGGTCGTCCCACCCGCTGACAGGACACGAGGACCCACGAAACGAGCACAAAACCCTAATAAGACGTTGTCGTCTGACACACAGGCTACGTTTCTCGTGAGCACAGATCTGGAGACCAAACTATGGAAATCAAAGCGTTCTTCGACCCGCGCACCTTCACGTTCACCTATGTCGTGTGGGACCCGGACACCCGTGATGCCGTGGTCATCGACCCCGTCCTCGACTACGACCCCAAGGCGTCCAAGACCTGGACGGAGTCGGCCGAGGCGGTCATCGACTTCGTCAAGGGCAAAGAGCTGAACCTGCACTACATCCTGGAGACCCACGCCCACGCCGACCACCTGTCCGGCTCCCAGATCGTCAAGGAGGCGTTCCCCCAGGCCAGGGTGGGCATCGGCAAGCGCATCACCGAGGTGCAGAAAGTCTTCAAGGACGTCTTCGACCTGCCCGAGGACTTCCCCACCGACGCGCGTCAATTCGACGTGCTCCTCGATGAGGGCGAGACCCTGCAGGCCGGCAGCATCGCCGTGGACACCATCTTTACCCCGGGCCACACCCCGGCGTGCTCGACCTACAAGATCGACGACGCCGTGTTCACCGGCGACGCGATGTTCATGCCCGACATGGGCACGGGCCGCTGCGACTTCCCCGGCGGCAGCGCCGAGGACCTGTACGATTCCATTCAAAAGCTCTACGAGCTGCCCGACGACACCCGCGTATTCGTCGGCCACGACTACCAGCCCGGCGGGCGCGAGGTGAAGTGGGAGACCACCATCGCCGAGCAGAAGGCCAGCAACGTCCAGCTTCCCGAGGGGCGCTCCCGCGAGGAATTCGTCAAGTTCCGCACCGAGCGCGACGCCACCCTCGACGCGCCCAAGCTGCTCTTCCAGAGCGTGCAGGTCAACGTCGACGCCGGCAAATTGCCCGAGCCGCACCAAAACCAGGTGCGCTACCTGCGCATCCCCATCAACGTGTTCAAGCCCGAGCGCGCCGAGGGGGAGACCGAACTCCGCGAGGTGTGAGCGCGCTTTACGCCCTGTAGGTCTGCTCCAAATAGGCCACGATGTCGTCGGATTCGTACATCTCGGTGCCGGTATTGGGGTCGAGCAGATACGGGACCATCATGGTGCCGCCGCGGGCGACGAGCTCGGGGCGGCGCTTGCTTTTCTTGGCCACGTTGTGCACCAGCACGTCCAGCTCGAGCTCGTCGAGGGTCTCGCGCACCTTGCGGCAGTATGGGGAGGCCTCGAAATTGTACAGCTCGAGCAACTGCTCGGGTTGGGCGTCGCGATGTACGCCCCGGCGCACCCGGCCGCCGCGCGGGCGCAAGACGCCGGCCAGCGCCGAGGTCACCGTGTTGATCGGCGAGGCGAGCTTGCCCAGCGCGCTTCGCCCGCCGCCGTAGGTGTCCACCAGGTAGTCGATGATGTCCTCGGATTCGAACATCTCGGCGCCGGTGTTGGGGTCGATCAGAAACGGAAACTGCTCACGCCCGCCGCGCTCGCGCACGAGCTGACGGTTCGGGCCGGCGCCGTGGGCGCATGAGCGCGAGATATAGGCCAGGTCAAGCTCGCTCATGACCTCGCGCACCTTGCGGCAAAACGGGCACGCCTCGAATTGGTACAGCTCGAGGGGCGCGGCCGGCCGCGGCGGGTTTTCCAAACAGTACGGCGTGACCGCCAGGCCACGGCCGCCGCGGGCAACCGAGACCAACAAGGAGTGGGCGTTGTTCAGCGTGGAGCTCATGGGAAACCTCGGATCGTTTTGCTAAAGCACTCCTATTTCGGAAACCGGATAAATTGGCAAAGTCAGACCAGATGGATGTTGATTTGGCCGATTGACAGGTAGCAGCGCTACATGGATTGAGGACAAATCGACAGACGCTGGTCTGGCGAAGCCAAGACTCCGGGTTTCGGCGTAGGAGTGGTTGAGTTCGGGTGACCCCCGCGCGCGGCGCAGATCGCGAGTCAGTGGCCGCGTCGAGCGTATTGGATTATTCGCGCAAATGACAGTCCCCCCGTGTCCGGGGCCAATTGGTCACAAATCGGCTCAGGAGGTCTGTTTGTGACGTGAACCTGAACGCGCACGTGCACGTGAACCGCTGTTTGACGGGCAGGGACACCGATGATCTCGAAACCGCGCATACCAGCGAATTCGCACAACTCGCAGAGCAAAGCAGCAAACGATCTCATTGCAGCTAAACTGCGGTTCACGTTCACGAGCACGTGCACGTTCACGGGGCGAGGCGCTTCAGCAAAATGTGATCAATAGACAGTGCCTTGGTCCCGGAGGTGGCCAATCGGGCGGGGCGCGTCTACCTTTGCGCCGGCCCACACGTAGTAACGACCGGAGAGAGCGTTGGACCGACTCGAACAACCATGGTCGAGCCCGCCCACGGAGGTGCTCGAGTCGCTCGACGTCGACGCCGCCCGCGGCCTCGCCGCCGACGAGGTGCGCCGACGCCTGGCCGACATCGGCCCCAATATCCTGGAGACCGCCAAACCCAGGAGCGCCTGGCTGATCTTCGTCGGCCAATTCCAGAGCCTGGTGGTGTTGCTGTTGGTCGTCGCGGCGCTGGCGGCATTTAGCTTCGGCGAGTTCGTCGAGGCGGTGTCCATCGCCGCGGTCATCGCCATCAACGCGGCGCTGGGGTTTTTCATGGAGCTGCGCGCGGTGCGCTCGATGGAGGCGCTTCGCTCGATGGCCCAGAACGTCGCCCGGGTGTGCCGCGACGGCGGCGAGGCGATGGTGGCCGCGCGCGAGCTCGTGCCCGGCGACATCGTCGAAGTGCAGGCCGGCGACGTGGTCAGCGCCGATATGCGCATCGTCGACGATCAGAACCTGCAGGTCGGCGAGGCCGTGCTCACCGGCGAGTCCGTGCCCGTCGACAAGTCGGCGCAGGCCGTGGCCGCCGACACCGAATTAGCCGACCGCACCAATATGCTGTTCAAGGGCACGGCCGTGACCCGCGGCGAGGCCGTCGCGGTGGTCACCGCCACGGGCATGGCCACCGAATTGGGCCGGATCACCGAGCTCGTCCAGCAGGCCCAGCAGGGCGACACGCCCCTGGAGAAGCGCCTGGACGTGCTCGCCCGCAAGCTTCTGTGGGTGTGTCTGGTGCTCGCCGGGCTCATCGCCGTCATCGGCTTGGTCCAGCAAAAACCCACCCTCGACGTCATCGAGACGGCCATCGCCCTGGCCGTGGCGACCATCCCGGAGGGGCTTCCCATCGTGGCGACCATCGCCCTGGCGCGGGGCATGTGGCGCATGAGCCGTCGACACGCCTTGGTGCGCAATCTGGGTGCGGTCGAGACGCTGGGCTCGACCAGCGTCATCCTGACCGACAAGACGGGCACGCTGACCGAAAACCGCATGACCGTGGCCGCCTACGCCACCCCGTGCTCCTCGCCGAGCGTCGAGGTCGACGCCGGTGAGGCTCGGTTTCAACACGAGGGCCAGCGCGTGGCGCTCGACGGCGATCGCTGCCTGCGCGCGGCGCTCGAGATCGGCGTGCTGTGCAACGGCGCGCAGCGCGCCGACGAGCGCGACCCGCAGTCGGCGTGGGTGGGCGACCCGGTGGAGGTGAGCCTGCTCGACGTCGCCCGCGCCGCCGGGGTGAGCCGCGCCGAGCTGCTCGACGCGTGTCCGGAGACGCGTGAAGAGCCGTTCGACGCCGGCGTCAAGATGATGGCGACGTTCCATCGCCAGCACGACGGCCGCGTGCGCGTGGCCGCCAAGGGCGCGCCCGAGGCCATCTTGACGGCGTCGACCCGGGTGATGACGCCGCAGGGTTCATCCGAGGCCCTCTCCGAGGCGGCGCGCCAGCAGTGGCTCGCGCGCGGCGAGGAGCTCGCCGCAAGCGGGCTTCGCGTGCTTGCCCTGGCCGAAAAATGGGTCGACAGCGACGCGGCCGCGCCCTACGAGGAGCTCGTCTTCGTGGGCTTGGTGGGCTTTGTCGACCCGCCGCGCGCCGACGTGCGCGCTGCGCTCGACGCCTGCCAACAGGCGGGGATTCGCGTGGTCATGATCACCGGCGACCACCCGGCCACGGCCCTGCATATCGCCCGCGAGCTGGGCATGGCCGACGCGCAGTCGGCGGCGATGACCGGCGCCGAGCTTCGCCAACACGACACCGACGACGCCGCCCGCGCCCGCCTGCTCGAAAGCCCGGTGTATGCGCGGGTAAGCCCCGAGCAAAAGCTCGACCTGGTCGAGCTGCACAAAAGCGGCGGCGCCGTGGTGGCGATGACCGGCGACGGCGTCAACGACGCCCCCGCGCTGACCCGCGCCGACATCGGCATCGCCATGGGCCAGCGCGGCACCCAGGTCGCACGCGAGGCCAGCGATATGGTCCTCCAGGACGACTCCTTTGCCACCATCGTGGTGGCCATCGAGCAGGGGCGGGTCATCTTCGAGAATATCCGCAAATTCGTCGTCTACCTGCTGTCGTGCAATATCAGCGAATTGTTCGTGGTCGCCATCGCCTCGCTATTCTTCTCGCACGTCCCCCTGCCGATCACGCCGTTGCAGATCTTATTTTTGAACCTGGTCACCGACGTCTTCCCCGCGCTGGCGCTGGGGCTGGGCGAGGGCGAGCGCAACCTGCTCGCCCGTGCGCCGCGCGACCCCCAAACGCCGGTGATCACCGGGCGCGACTGGGGGCGCATCTTCGGCTGGGGCACCGTCATCACCGTCATCGTCCTGGGCGTCTACCTGCTCGCCCTCGACGAGTTCGCCGCCAGCCCCGCCACCGCCGTGACCATGTCCTTTTTGACCCTGGCGCTCGCCCAGTTGTGGCACGTCTTCAACATGCGCGGCCGCGGCGCCCACCGGCTGGTCAACGACATCAGCCGAAACCCCTGGGTGTGGGGCGCGCTGGTGCTGTGCATGCTGCTTTTGCTGGCCGCCGTGTACATCCGCCCGCTCGCCGAGTTGCTCAGCGTCACCCCGCCCACCCCCCGCGAATGGAGCGTCGTCTTCGCCGCCGGGCTTCTGCCGGCGGTGCTGGGGCTGGCGCGCAAGTGAGCGGTCCCGGTCAATACGTCCAGTCGACGCTCAATTGGCCGGCGAGGTAGAAGGTGCCCTGGCGGTTGGGGTGGTCGAGCCAGTAGCCGCCGACGGTGGCGAGCTGGATGGTGCCGCCGGCGAGCGCGCCGGGAAGCTTCCAAAGAGCGAGGACCGAGGGCATGTCGCGCGACAGCGCGGTGTGTACGGTCTGGGCGTGCTCCCAGCGCAGCCCGGCGAGCACCCAGGTATGCCACGGCTTCATCACGAAGACGTAGCCGAGCATGGGGCGTAGCGCCCACATCTGCTCGGTGGGCGCCATCAGAAAGTCGAAGGTCGACTCGAAGTAGGGCTGGTCGACGTTCATGTCCACGTAGGAGAATTGGGCGGGTACCATCGCCACGACGTTGCCCACCTTGGCGCGCAGCGTGGCGGTCGCGTCCAGCAGAAGCCCCGTGGCCGGCTGGCCGGCCGAGGCGGCCCCGTCGAGGGCGTCCAGGCTCCAGTCGGGGTTGTCGGGATCGTCGGGCAGGTCCAGGTAGCCGAACGTGCCGTAGTAGCCCATCCACTGGGCGGCGACGCGCACCTGCAGGATGGCCAGGGGGACCGCCTCCACATAGCCCCCGCCCCAGAAATACGACGGGGAGTCACTGGTGGTCAGGCCGGCCTCGACGTAGGTGCCCTTGAGCAGCAGCGAGTCCGAGTCGAACAGCCGCCAGCGCCGCCCGGCGGCGGCGGCGACCTGGGTGCCGATGGGTACCGCGCGCAGCGAGAAGGCGGCGTGGACGTGCCACTGCTCTGGGTTCGACTTATTGGCCGGCTGGTCCGCGACGGCGCAAGGGCTCGCCAGTAGCAAGGCGCCGAGCAGCAACGTGGCGATGCCTGGTTGTGCGCGTCTGAACAACGTAAACCTCGACTGAAGGCGTGAGCGCTGTGGGGTCGAGAGTACGTGGCGGGTGGTTGTGGAGCAACTGTGGTGTGAGGCATGGGTTGTTGGGGTCTCCAACAACCAACCACGCCGCAAACGCCCTCCCACCCATCCTAACCGATCGGTCAAGTTGACCTTGCAAACCCGCGTCGATTCGACCAGAGTAGGGGCCGCATGTACCAAAATTTAACCTCGGAGAGGCCCATGGCGGACACGGTGAGCATTCCCAGACAAGGTATCGACAACGACGAACTGCTCGAGACCATGCGCGGGTTTCGCGACGGCGACGTCGACTGGAAGAAGGGGCGCACCTGGGCGCTGGTCTATTACGCCGGCGACGAGCACTACGACCTGCTCAAGGAGGCCTACACCACGTTTATGAGCGCCAACGGGCTCAACCCGATGGCGTTCAAGAGCCTCAAGCGCATGGAGGCCGAGGTGGTGCGCATGACCGCCGACATGCTCCACGGCGACGCCAACGTGGTGGGCACGATGACCTCCGGGGGCACCGAGTCCATCCTGATGGCGGTCAAGGCGGCGCGTGACCGAGCCGGTTTCCTCAAGAAGTGGCCGCTTCGCCCCGAGATCGTCGCCCCGCAGACCATCCACCCGGCGTTCTCCAAGGCCGCCCACTATTTTGGTTGCAAGATGCGCTACGTGCCCGTGGGCGACGACTTTCGGGTGCGTGTCGACCTGCTGGAGAAGGCCGTCGGCCCGCGCACCATGCTCATCGCCGCCAGCGCGCCGCAATACCCCCACGGGATGATCGACCCCATCGAGGACATCGCCCAGATCGCCCGGCGCCATGACATTCCCTTCCACGTCGATGCCTGCTTCGGCGGGTTCATCCTGCCGTGGCTCGAAAAGCTCGGGCCCGACAAGCTCGGCTGCGAGCTTCCCACCTTCGACTTCCGCGTGCCCGGGGTGACGTCGATGTCCGCCGACGTACACAAATACGGCTACGCCGCCAAGGGTGCCTCGGTGGTGCTGTACAAGGACATGAGCTATTTGCGCCACCAATTCTTCGTGGAGACCGAGTTCCCCGGGGGCATCTACATCTCGCCGACCGCCGCCGGCACCCGCCCCGGCGGGGCGATCGCGGCGGCCTGGGCGGCGATGAAGAGCCTGGGCGAGGACGGCTACATGAAGCTCGCCGAGGGGGCGCTCGAGGCCAAAAACGAGCTGGTCGGCCGCCTGGAGGCCATCGACGAGGTCGAGATCTTGGGCAGCAAGCACGCCACCGTGGTCGCCTGGCGCTCGCGCGACCCCGAAGTGGACACCTACGCGCTGGCCGACCAACTCCAGGAGCGCGGCTGGGCGTTCGACCGCCAACAAAAGCCGGCGAGCCTGCACATGACCGTCAACGCCCACAACAAGCCGGTCATCGACGAGTTCATCGCCGACCTCGAGGCGGCCGTCGACCACGTGCGCCAGCACCCGGAGCTCTCCGGCGAGGGCGAGGCGGCGATGTACGGCATGATGGCCAAGATCCCGGTGCGCTCGGCGGTCAAGTTGAGTGTGCGCAAGGTCATGGAAGAGCTGTACGGCCCCAACGCCGCCGAGCCCGACCTGGAGACCATCGCGCAAAATGAAGACGCCGATTGGATGCTTCAGATGGTCGACCGCTATGGCGACCGCGTCCTCGAATTTCTCGACGAGATTGACGGGCTCAAAGCGCTGTTGGCGGCCCTTCTGCCGGGGCGTGGGTGAGCTTGGCGCCTGCGGCGCGGGGCGTGGCGCCTGCGGCGCGGGGCGTGGAGCGGAGTAGCGGATGAGCGGCGCGTTGGGAGAAACACGGAATCTCGTCCCGGGCGTCTCCTGAGGCTTGTCGGAAATGGAATCGTCCTCCGCTGCGTTAAGGTCCGGTACGCAGTGTTTCTCGAAGTGTACAGACTCGAGTTGGCGTACGACCGACGACAGGTCCGCGCATTTCTCCGGGAGGACATATGTCCGAGACGAAGTCATCGTCATCCGATCAGCTCATCCGTGGCGGCGGTCAGATGGGGGACCTGGTCCGCGCACTGGACTGGGCGTCGACCCCCCTCGGCCCGATCGCGTCGTGGTCCCTCTCCTTGCTGACGGTGGTCAACAATTGCCTGAACTCCGCGTTTCCGATGGTGGTGGTGTGGGGGCCGCAGCGCGTGGCCATCTACAATGACGGCTACCGGGCCATCTTGGGCGACAAGCACCCGCGCGCGCTGGGCCAGTCGTATCCGCAGATCTGGCCGGAGATCTGGGACCAAATGGCTCCGATGTACACCGCGGCGGTCAACGAGGCTCAAACAAGTTGGCGGGAAAACGTCAAGTTGATGATCCAGCGCCGCGGCTTTGTCGAGGAGGCCTATTTTACCTTTTCGATCAGCCCGCTGTTGGATGGCGCACGAGTGGGCGGGGCGGTCGGCGTGGTGACCGAGACGACCGGGCAGGTGCTCAGCGAGCGACGTTTGGAGACGCTTCGGCGCCTGGCCCAAGCAAGCGCGGATGCGCCGTCGGCGCTCGATGCATGCAACGCGGCCGCCGACGCGTTGGCTGAGGAAGCGACGGACGTGCCGTTTTCGCTGTTCTACCGACTGGATATGGACCGCGAGCAGGCGTCGCTGATCGCCTCCCACGGCGATGCCCCCGAGGGGTGGGCGCCGGCGAGCGTCGAGGCCGGTGACGGTGCTCCATGGCCGATCATGCAGGTGCTGCGCACGGGTGAACCGGCCGTGGTCGAGGGGGCACCGTCCTCGCGGCCCGGCGACGAGGGCCGCCCGGCGCGCGGGATGGTCTTGCCGCTGGTGTACTCGGTCAGCGCTCGCCGCGATATCGTGCTGGTGGCGGGGCTGGCCGAACACCTCTGTTTCGACGATGCCTACCGCCACTTTCTGGAGTTGGTCGGCGGTCAGGTCGGCAACGCCATCGCCAGCGCCCGGGAGCGCGAGCAGGCCCAGCGGCTGGCCGACGAGCTGTATGGCCTGTTCATGCAGGCGCCCGAGCCCATCTGTGTGCTGCGCGGCGAGGAGCTGGTCTTTGAAATGGCCAATCCCATGTATCGCCAGGTCGTCGGCGGCCGCGAGCTGCTCGGCAAGACGGTGCTCGAGGCCCTTCCGGAGTTCGAGGGACAGGGCTTCGACGACCTGTTACGCAAAGTCATGCGCACCGGCGAGGCCCATATCGACTCCGAGGCCCTTCTGCGCCTCGACCGCACGGGAGACGGCGAGGTCGAGGACACCCACTGGACATTTATATACGCGCCGCTTCGCGAGCCCGACGGGCACATCGAGCGGGTCATGGCGTTTTGTCACGACGTCACCGACCAGGTGCGCGCGCGCCAGCACTCCGAGCAGGTCAACGAGCGGCTGCGCGAGAGCGAGCGCAAAAAGGACGAGTTTTTGGCCATGCTCGGCCACGAGCTTCGCAACCCGCTGGCGCCGATCGTGACCGGCCTGGAGATCATCAAACTGCAATGCCCCGAGGGCAAGGTCAGCGCGCCGGTCGCGGCGATGGATCGGCAGGTCACTGCGCTGGAACGCATCGTCGACGATCTGCTGGACGTCTCGCGCATCACCCGCGGCAAGATCACCCTGCGCCCCGAGCTGGTCGACGTCGCCGAGGCCGTTCGAGGCGCCCTGGACACCGTCGAGACGTATATCGCCCGCTTTGACCACGAGGTGAATGTGCAGGTGGAGCAAGCCCCGCTGATGGTGATGGGAGATCCAGTGCGCCTGGAGCAGATCTTGGTCAATCTGTTGACCAATGCCGCCAAATACACCGAGCGCGGCGGCCAGATTCACGTGCGGGTGCACGGCGATGCCGACCACGCGCGCGTCGTGGTGCGTGACAACGGCCACGGGATGACTGAGCAGATGCTCGAGGAGATCTTCGAGTTGTTCACGCAGGCCCATCAGGACATCGCGCGTGGGCAGGGCGGGTTGGGCATCGGCTTGACGGTCGTGCGCAGCCTGGTCGAGATGCACGGCGGCACGATCGAGGCGATGAGCGACGGGCCCGGCCACGGAAGCGAATTCCACATACGCTTGCCCCTGAGCGACAACGCGCGCGTCCACGACACTCCCCCCAGCCGACCCGACGCCCAGCGCTCGGCGCTGCGCGTCTTGCTGGTCGACGACAACGAGGACTCCTGTTGGTTGCTGAGCAACGTGCTCGCTCAGCACGGCTATGACGTGCGCACCGCCTGCGAAGGCGTAGGCGCTTTGGAGATCGTCGACGAATGGCTGCCCGATGTGGCCATCCTCGACCTGGGGCTGCCCGGGATGAGCGGTTATGAGTTGGCCCGCCGCCTCCGAGACCGCGAGCAGCCCGTGCTGCGTCTGGTGGCCCTGACCGGCTTTGGTCAGCGCGAAGATCGCCAGAAGTCGGCCGCCGCCGGCTTCGACGCTCACCTGGTCAAGCCGCCCCGGATCGACGCTATCCTCGCTGCTCTCGAGCCGGCCAACTAGACCCATGCACGCGAAACATCCCACGAAGGGAGGCGCCGCCGTTTGTGGCGGCGGTGAGATGGGCGAACTCGTTCGCTCGCTGGAGTGGACAAACACTTCCCTCGGACCCATCGACCAGTGGTCACCGGCCATGCTCGGCGCGGTGAATACCTGCCTCAATTCGCGCTTCCCCATGCTCATCTTGTGGGGGCCGCGCTACGTTATGCTGTACAACGATAGCTACCGCGACATCTTGGGTAGCAGACATCCCTCGGCTCTGGGCCGGCCCTACGCCGAGGTCTGGCCGGAGATCTGGCACGAGATCGAGCCGATGTTCGCGGCAGCTCTGGAGCGCGGCGAGTCGTATTGGCAGCAACGCCGGCTGCATGTGCTCGAGCGGGACGATTTTTGCGAGGAAGCCTATTTTACCTATTCGACCAGCCCCATCTACGACGGCTCGTCGGTCGTCGGGGTGTTGGGCGTGGTCAGCGAGGCCACGCAGGAGGTGCTGGGGATGCGTCGCATGGAGCTGCTGCGCCGGCTGGCCCATCGCACCAACGGGGCGGACAGTGTCGAGCACGCCTGCGCGATGGCGGCGGACTTGCTGAACAGCTCGCCGTCGGACGTGCCCTTCTCGCTGGTCTACCGGGTGGACAACGCTGAGGGGAGCGCCCGTCTGGTCGGCCCGTCGAGGGTGGATGCGCTCGACGCGGTGGTCTCCAACCACATCTCGGTGGACGACGCCGCCTCGCGCTGGCCCATCGAGCAGGTGCTGGCCGGGGAGGAGGCCCGGTGCATCGAACTCGACCCGCCGGTGGAGGCGGACGCCGGCGCGGACATCGACCCCAGGCCCATCGCTAGCCAGGCGCTGGTCATGTCATTACCCCATGCCCCGGCGGGCACGGCGCAGTTCGTGCTCGTGGCTGGCATCAACGACCACCTGAGGTGGGACGACGCCTATCGCGACTTCCTGGAGTTGGTGGCCAGCCAGCTCTCCACGGCGATCGCCCAGGCGCACGAGCGCGCGCACTTGCGCGACCGAGAGCGCCGAAAGGATGAATTCTTGGCGATGCTCGGCCACGAATTGCGCAACCCGCTGGCGCCGATCGTCACCGGCCTGGAGATTTTGGAATTGAAGTGCCCCGACGGCACCGTTCGGAGGCCTCTGGAGGCGATGAACCGGCAAGTGCAGTCGCTGGTGCGCATCGTCGACGACCTGTTGGACGTCTCGCGCATCACCCGCGGCAAGATCGAGCTTCGCCCCGAGCGCCTGAACCTGGCCGAGGCGGTGAGGGCGGCGCTGGCCGCGGCCGAGCCCCATGTGGCGCGCTACGACCATCGGGTCGAGGTGTGCATCGACGACGCCCCGTTGATGATCGACGCCGACCCGGTGCGTATCGAGCAGATCCTGGTCAACCTTTTGACCAACGCCGCCAAATACACCGACCCCGGCGGCACGATCTGGGTCGAGGCCGCCCGCGATGGTGAGCACGCCCGCGTCGTCGTGCGCGACAACGGCCACGGCATGAACCCGGCCACCCTCGACGAGGTCTTCGACCTGTTCACCCAGGCCCACCAGGGGTTGGCACGCGAGAAGGGCGGGCTGGGCATCGGGCTGACGGTGGTCCGTCAGCTCGTCGAGCTGCACGGCGGCACCATCTGCGCCGCCAGCGACGGCCCCGGTCACGGCAGCCAATTCACCGTGCTCCTGCCGCAGGCCGAGTGAGCGGCCCCGGACGCGCCGCTTGGCGTCGCCCGGGGCCCGTTGGAAGGCGGCTCAATGGTGGCCGTGATGGCCGTGGTGGCAGCGCCGTGGCGAGAGCTTTTCGATGGTATTTTTCACGTCGAGGCTGACGTAGATATTGCCATCGTCGTCGACGTCGACACCATTGAAGACATAAGTCGGCGGCATGGTCGGCGGCCCTTGCAGTCCGACCTCGAGGCCATCTTCGACGACGCTGGTCTCACCGGTCGCCGGGTCGATGCGGGTGAGTTGGCCGGTGCCGGTCTCCACGACCAGCAAGGTGCCGTCGGTGTCGAGGGTCATGCCCTCGGGGTAGGACAGCCCCTGGGCGACGACTTGCGGGGCCGCCAGGGCCTGTCCGCCCTGAGCGATGCGCATCACCCGTCCGGTCGCCCAGTCGGCAACCCACAGGGAGTCCCCGTCGGTGGCGAGGCCGGTGGGCACGGGCACCTGGGCGAGCGTTTCTTTGGTGGTCGTACCCGCCGGGCGGCGCACGACGCGGTGGGTCCCCAGCTCGGCGACGACCAGGTCACCCTGGTAGCGTACGGCGTTGAGGGGCACGGCGAAGTCCGAGTAGCTCTCGACGACGGTTTCGCTGGTCGGGTCCCACTCCTGGACGACGTTGGCGAACCACGAGCTCGTCAGCACCCGCCCGTCGTCGGCGCTGGCGGTGATGGGCGTGGCCAGTGCCGAGACGCCGATGACCGAATGGGCCTCGAGGGTCTGGTGGCCGTTGCGCGGATTGAACGCCTTCATCGACAGCACGTCGGCGACGAAGACCGAATCGTGGCCGTCGTAGTTGACCACGGCCACGCCGCCCGGCGCGGTCAGTCCCTCGTCGAGCAACCGGCGGGCATGCCCGTTGGGGAAGACCTCGCGCAACCAGCCGTCGTGAGCGTTGGTCACGAAGACGTGGCTGCGGTGGTCGATCGCCAGGTTGTCGGCGCCCTCGGCGCCCAGATCGGCGAACACGCGGCGGTCGCCGGAGTTCAGGTCGTAGGTCAAGATCTGGCCGGCCTTCTGGTCGACCACGTACATCGTGCCATTGTCGTCGAATTTGAGCGCCGAGGGGACCTGCAGGCCGGTGAGCACCGGGGTGACCGCGCCGGTATTGACGTCGACGCGTGCCACCGAGTGAGCGAACCACAGCGGCCCGTACAGGTTGCCGTCGGGGCCGAAGTCCATGCCGTTGAGGCCGCCCAGCCCCGAGGCGACGAGCCGCGGCGGGTCGATCCCGTCGGGGTCGAGCTCGTAGAGCTCGTCGCCCAGAAAAACGCGGGTCACGAACAGGCGTCCGTCGGGCGAGAAGGCGATGCTGTTGACCCCGGGAGCCAGCTGCGCGACGGTCTCGGTGACCCCGTCCGGCCGCAGCCGAGCGACCTCCCCGGTCAAAAATGCCGTCCAATACAGCGAGCCGTCGGGGCCGAAGGCCAGGTCGTCGGGCGACTCGACGCCTCGCTCGGGGCCGATTTGATCGATGATCTTTCCAGATCGCGGATTGACCACGCTGATGTTTCGCCCCAGATCACTGGCGACATACAGGTCGCCGTTCGGGCCGATGCGCACCCCGTTGGTGGCGTGCAAGGTCGCCCCGTCGGTGAGTGTGCGGCGATGGTAGGCGCCGTCGGCGCTGCGCGACGCCCGCGCCAGGGCCGCCGACGCTGTTTGGACATGGTCCTGTGAACCTTGGGGCTGAGACAAAGGCGCTTCGCCACATCCTGAGAAGAGCAGAGCTCCAGCCAGAGCGATATAACACCACCGAGCAGCAGACGCTGATTCGACAAGCTTCAACACACGATCCTCCCAGATAATAGTCAGCCAATTTTTTTTGAAGATGCGGTTTAAACCGCAACATGAGACTAAGCGCACCCGCGAGATAACGCAACCGGGCCTCGCTCGAACCTTCGGATTCGGCCAGGCTCGCTCAATGATTGAGGCTCGGATCTTTTTCGCAGTTAGCGTCCCCGCGTGGCTTGTCCCGCGTGAGCGTGGTTCCGTAATCGGGGGCTTCGAGGCGTGGAGGCACGTGGCTCTGGAGGCGGGGAGACCCCAGCTGCCTCGCGCCGGTGGTGAAACAGATCGTCAGCTACGAGAGCAGCCACCCAAACACAACTCGCTACTCAAAATCCGTCCCAGACGCCGCTCGACGGCCGATCGCCCAAGAAAGGACGCAACGATCCGGCCCTCTCTGCCGAAAACCATAGAGAGGGGCACCGATAGGACGCGGCGTCTCACCCAGCGTAGCGTCCGACAAGAAAGTGGCTCCCCACGGAAGCGCAACCGTCGCAGCGAAACAACGCCATCGGCCCGGTCCGATGCCCGCACACCCCGCCGCACATCGGCGAGAAAGACGGGCGACCCAGGGCACGGCCGAGGTGCGTCTTGGTTGGTTTCATGGGGGAGGGCTCGAGGAGCCCAGGTGGCGGGGCAGTTGGGGCAGTGCGCGCGCTTTGGCAGTACGCGCGGGCTTTTCGCAGACCGCGGGGGCCGCCCCGCTTAGCGTGCGATCTTTGCGTCCTGTGGGTCGAGCCCACAGGGGCGCTGGAGGCGGCGAGCCGCCCTGGTTCGAAGCGTGGACTCGAGCCGTGCCTCGAGCAGACATCGAAACCTCCGGCGCGTTGCCGCAATCCTCAGATCCCCGATTAGGGAACCGCACCCGTCCCGCGTGCTGTCTATTGATCACAAATCAACTCAGGAGGTCGTTCACGAGCACTTCGGTGCCCTCCAGGCTGCTCCATGTGCTCGCTCCGTGTTTCCATCGTTAGCTCGCCGAGGTCGCCTCCGTGGGCTCGGCATCTTTCACCTCGGCGCTCGTGGGCCGGCAGGCGTTGAGGATGTCGACGAGTTGCTGGCGATCGATGGGCTTGACCATATAGTGCTCGGCCCCCAGCGCGTAGCCACGCGCGCTGTCATCGACCATGGTGACCATGGTCACGGGGATGTCGGCGAGGTCGGGGCGCTCCTTGAGCTTGGAGAGCAGCGTCCAGCCGTCCATCGAGGGCATCATCACATCGAGGGTGATGGCGGCCGGGTGGAGTTGCTCGGCGAGCAACATGCCCTCGGAACCGCTGGCGGCCGTAGCCACGGTGAACCCCTCGCGTTCGAGCAAGCGGCGAATCAAATCGCGCATGGTGGAGTCGTCGTCGATGACCAGCACGGTCTGACCGTTCGTGGTCGAGTTCGTCGACTCCTGGGGGCCGGTGCGGCCCTGCTCGGCGCCGGGCTCGTCGTTGGCGTGGACGTTGGTGGCCAAGCGCACCGTAAACGAGCTGCCCTCGCCGGGCGTCGACGCGACGTCGATGTTACCGTCGAGCAACGAGCAATAGTGCTTGGTGATGGTCAGCCCCAGTCCCGTGCCGCCGAATTTGCGGGTGGTCGACGAGTCCGCCTGGGTGAACGCCTCGAAGATCTTGTCGAGCTGCTCGGAGTTCATGCCCACCCCGGTGTCGGTGATCTCACAGACGACCTGGTCGTAGGTCTCGTCGGGCATCACGCGCAAGGCGATCGTGCCGTCCTTGGTGAATTTGCAGGCGTTGCTCAGCAGGTTGAACAAGATCTGACGCACTTTGGTGGCGTCGGAGTTCATGTAGCGCAGCTCGTCGCTTACCTCGACGTTCAAGGTGTTGTTGTTCTTGAGGGCCAACGGGGTGATCGTGGTGCGGATATCCTCGACCAATTCGGCGACGTCGAACATCTCGACGTGCATATTCATCTTGCCGGCTTCGATCTTGGACAGGTCGAGGATATCGTTGATCAGCGCCAGCAAATGTGCGCCGGCGGTGCGGATGCGGTCGAGATCGGGGACAAATTCAAGCGCCGCCTGGGCGCCGGCGACCCCGTCGTCGACCATGAACTCGATCTCCTCTCGGATCATCTCTGAATAGCCGATCACCGCGTTGAGCGGAGTACGCAGCTCGTGGCTCATATTGGCCAAGAAGGCGCTCTTGGCCTGGTTGGCCTGGACGGCGGCGTCGCGAGCGTCGCGCACCTCTTGTTTGGCCTGCTTGCGGTCGGTGATGTCCCGCAGCACCAGGACCGTGCGCCCCTCGAGCGTGCCGAAAGCGATCTCGGTTCGGGAAGGTCTCCTCGTCGCCGCGCCGACCGGTATGCTCGAGGGTCTGGCCAAAGACGGGCGCCTCGACGGCGTCGGCGAGATTGGCAGTGTCCAGCGAACTGACCAACTCGCGAATATGATGGCCGAGCATCTCGTCGGTGTCGCGCGCGAAGATACGCGCGGCGGCCGCGTTGGCCGTCAGCACGGTGCCCTCGGTGTCGATGGTGACGATGCCGTCGGGCGCGGTCTCGAGCACCGCGCGCGTCTCCGTTTCTTTCTGGCGCAGCTCCTCGGTCAACCACAGCTGCAGGTTATCCTTGAGGCGCAACACGATGAAGGCGGTCACGCCCACCCCCACCAGGCTGATCCCGCGTTGAATGACCGCGACCTTGGGGGGCAGCACCGTGGGGAAGTGATAGCCGGCGAGCGTGGCACCGAGCACGGCCAGCCAGCTCGCCACGACCACGAATAGCCAGACTTTGGCGGCACGTTTTCCCTGGAAGAGGGTCGCCAATAGCGGGACCATCACCGGCCAGACGATCGCCGGGGCTTCCAATCCGCCATTGCCGTGAATCAGCCAAAATAACAGCACGTAGACCGGCGTGACGATCAGGTGGCCGGCGACATTCAGCTTGCCCGTCGAGCGCAGCACGAACGGCGCCGTGGCCACCGTCGCCGCGCACACGACCAGCGCGATGGCCGAATGAATGGAGCCGCCCGAGCCGGAGATCGCTGCCGCCAGCACCGCCCAGAACACGACGGTATAGGTGGTCTTGACAGCGATGCGCGCGCGTTTGCGCTCGATGCCGGTGTCGTCGACAAAGTCGTCGGGGATGAAATACTCAATGAGATTGGCCATAACGAAGGCGTGTCGCGACGTCTAATGAATCGGGATGGGCCCTGAGGCCCGCGCCCGACCAAGCGGTTCCCCACATTGTTGAGGTGAGCTCAGTCACTGTTGGGCGATTGGCTTGGAGAGAGCTTACATCGCTGTGTCGGAGCCGGTCAATCAGCGCAAAACAGGCGTCGGGTCGAGCACCGACAGGCTGGTCTCGCCGGTGGGATGCTTCCACAAGGGGCGCAGCTTGGGCATGAGCATGCCCAGCACGGACACGGCCAGCCCGCTGGTAAAGTCGTATTTGTCGGCCTGCTGGCCGGGCACATACGCGGTGAGCGCGCCGAAGAAGCGCTGGCCGAGGTAGAAGACGAACGTCGCCGTGCGGTTTCGGGCGATGGATTTGAGGATGCGCCCGTGGCGGTCGGTGATCTCGTAGCGGTTGTCGCCGGTGCCGGTCTTGCCGCCGGCGACCAGGCGCTGGCCGTTGACGTTCAGGTCGTAGCCATTGAGCCGGTGGGCGGTGCCGCGCTCGACCACGCCGGTCAGCGCCTGGCGAAGCGTGCGCGCCACCGCCGCGGGCAGGACCCGCTCGGGCTCGGCGGGCACGCGCCGAAGGTGGGTCTCGTAGGGCGTGCCCAGCGCGAAGTGCAGCGCCTCGTAGCGCACCGCCGGCAGGCGAAGCCCGCCGTTGACGATAATCCCCATCAGCGTGGCCAGCGCCTGCGGGCGGTCCGACGAGCTGCCGATGGCCGTGGCGTACGACGGCACCAACTCCTCGAAGGGATAGCCCAGCTTTTGCCACTCCTTGTGGATGGGCTCGAAGGCGTCTTGCTCCATCATGATGCGGATGCGCTGGTCCTGGGCGGACTTGCGGCTGGTGTCGAACAGCCACGCGTACACCGTCTGGCGCACGCCCGCGCCGGCGTCGCGCACCTGCTGCCAACTCGCCTGCGGATGGTGGTGCAGGTAGCCCATCAACCACAGCTCCAGTGGGTGGACGTGGCTCACGTAGCCCTGGTCGTTGAGGTCGAAATGCGCCGGGCCGTAGGCGTCGTACATCTCGCGCACCGCGTCGAGCTCGAAGGGATGGCCGAATTGCTGGCCCAGTAGCGCGCGCACGGTGTACACGTCCGCGGTCGGGCGAATGGCGCGGTAGGCGGTCACGAAGCGCTTGGGCGTCCAGTGGCGCCCGGCCAGGAAGCGCACCAGGCGCTGGCGGGGCTCGTCGTCTTTGTATTTGCGGTAAAAGTCGTGCAGGAAGACCTTACCCTCGTAGTCGGCGAAGCGCTGCAGATAGCGGTGGCGGCGCGGGTCGTTGGCGTCGGTCAGAATCTTGCTGTCCACCCCGTCCTGGCGAAACATGTAAAACCGCACCAGGTCGCGCATCATGCGGATGAACACCAGGTTGATGGAGTGCTCCAGGGCCACGCGCACCGTCGGCGAGGTGTTGTTGTATTTGTAGCTGAAGTTGGAAAAATGCTGGATACCCCCGCCGGTAAAGAAGCGCTCGCGCGGGTTGGCCGAGTAGCGCCGCTGCATGGCCGCCTGCAGCATGTCGTACAGGTCACGGTCGGCCCCGGTATGCTTGCGCAGGTAGCTCGACCGCCCAGCGCTTCAGGTGGTTCGACCAGTGCACGTCGAGCTTGACGAGCTCGGCGGGGGACTTGTTCGACAGCTCCTTGTGCAGCGTGGCGATGGCGTCCAGGTAACTTGTCAGGGTGCGCAGCTTGGCCGTCGAGCCCAGGTTGAGCTTCATGCCCTCGTTGATGTTGAACGGCTCGTCGAGGGTGTCCGCCTCGACGCGCAGCTTGTTGGCGTCGGGGGTGCGCTCGTAGAGCGTGAAGCTGTAGACCACCTTCTTGGGATCGCCGCGGTCGAGTAGGCGGTATTTGTCCAGGCCGTTCTGGGCGACGAAATCCTTGGCCTTGAGCCGCTGCAGGGTCGTCTCCACGCTTTGCTGGACGTGCTCGTCGATGGTGCTCTGAACCCTCAGGTCGTAGCGATCGAGCGCATATAGTGAGGGCGCGCCGGTCAGCGCCAACAATCCCACGCGCAGCGAGTGGGCGAGCTTGTGGGTCCAAAACGGCCCGTCATCGTCGTCGACGCGGTCGCGCCACGGGCCGGTCGGCGTCGCCAGCGCCAGGTCGCGAAATCCCGGGCTGATGATGCCCCCGCGGGCGAGGTCGCGCAGGTAGAAGTCGGTCATCTGGTCGAGGGTCTTTCGGCCCTGCGGGTCGACCAGGTAATAGCTCGGGCGGCGCTGGGCGACGAAGAGGCTCAACACCCGTCGAAACACCCGCGCCTGTGCGACGGCGTGCGGCGCGTTGGGGTCGGTCTGCCCGCGGCTGGCCGCCCGCAGCAGCTTGGTGGCGTGGGCGAAGTCCTCGCCGTACCAGGCGTAGAGCCCGTCGCCGATGCCCAGCACCTCGCCGAAGCCCACCACCGCCGACAGCGGCACCGAGTTGACGTAGGTCAGCACGATCTGGCGCTGGGTGCCCAGGGTGCGCTCGCCGTGGTGGTAGGCTTGCAGCGACGCCGACAGCATCTGGCGAAGCTTCTCGTCGTAGTCCGTGGTCTGGCCACCCGGGGAGTGGCGGTACTTTTCGATCTGGGTCGCCAGCGTGCTCGCCCCGTCGGGGTCGACGTCGCCGCCCACCTCGTGCCAGGCCACCTCGCCGACGGCGTGACCGAAGCGCTTCCACTCCAGGGCGGGGTTGAATCGGGGCGCCTCGGGGTCGAGCAGCGAGCGGTTTTCGATGTGCAACAGCGCCTCGACGACCAGCGCCGGGATGTCCCCGAAGCGCCGGTACACCCGCTGGGGATAGGCCGACCGGTGGATGGGGCGCTTGCGCGCATCCGAGATCTGCAGCCCGGCGGTCAAGTCCGGGTCGTACGGGAGAAACAGCCCGTGCGCCAGGATGTCCAGGCTCTCCGGGCTCAACCGGGCCTGGCGAGTCACCGAAAAGCCCTGACGGGTCAGCCGGGCGATGATCTTGGGCAGTTGCACGTAGCCCAGCCGCTCGTCGAACGGCCCGTGGTCGGGAAAGCGAATCGACGGGCTGGGGCCGTCGGCCACGTGGTACTGCGCTTGGGTGGCGATGCCCGAAAAGATCGACGCCTGCCACTGCGAGGTCGTCAGCTCGTGGTAGGCCGCCCAGCCCACGCCGCCCACAAACGCCAGCGCCAGCGACCAGGCGAGGACGCGGCGCACCCGCCGCCAGGTCTGGGCGCTGGTGTCTTGCTGCTCCTCGGGGGGCTGCTCTTCGGGGGGCTTTGGTCCGGGCGTGGCCGACGCCTCGTGGTCGGCAGGCGATGTGGGGGCGACTTCGGCGTTCGATGCATCCTTGCTCGAGACTTCCACCGTCATGGCGCGTCTTCTCACTGCTGTCTCGCGGCGCTCGCATCACGCCGCGCGAGGACTACTCGGGTTGCGGTTTTCGGGTTGTCGACTGGGGGTCACACAAACACGCAACAATGACAGCAGAGGCGGGCAGTACGACGGGGCGATGAGCCCTCCAAACAGACGCAGCGCCGGCCGGGCATCGACGCAACAGGGCCGCGACGTCCAAGCCGAAACTTCGATGAAATTCAGTCATTTAGATGAGTGCCACCTCGTGTCCTAATGTAGAAGGTCGCGCGAAATTTTGCAATAGACGTGGGTGCCTATCTTCGGGCTGTCAACGGGCTCGACCAGCCCCCAACCCGCGAGGACAATCATGTACGAGCCATTCATCGCTTCCGCCCAGGAGGTGGCGCCGCAGACGACGATCCTGCCGTCGTTTTTGCCGGTGCCCGGCTTTGGCATTCTGGCGGTCAACGCGTTCGTCATCGAGGCCGACGAGCCCGTGCTCGTCGACACGGGCATGGCCGCGATCACCGACGAATTCATGGACAGCCTGCGCCAGGTCATCGAGCCGCACCGGCTGCGCTGGCTATGGCTGACCCACCCGGACCCCGACCATATGGGAAGCTACGAGCGCGTGCTCGCCGAGGCGCCCCAGGCGCGGGTGGTCACGAGCTTTGTGGGGATGGCCAAGCTGGGGCTGTTGGGCCGCACCAACGACCGGGTCTACCTGATCAACCCCGGCCAGAGCCTCGATGTGGGCGACCGCCGGCTGCGCGCGTTGCGCCCGGCCTCGTTCGATGCCCCGGAGACGACCGGGTTTTTCGACGAGAAGACGTGCACGCTGTTCAGCGCGGATAGCTTCGGCGCGCTGCTCGACGAGGCGGTCGAGGACGCCGGCGCGGTCGCGCCCCGGGCGTTGCGCGACGGCATGGTGTTGTGGACGACCATCGACTCGCCGTGGATGCACCTGACCGAAGAGCGCCTGCTCGACACCACGCTCGCCGTGCTCGACGACCTGCAGGCCGATCTGGTGTTGAGCTCGCACCTGCCGCCGGCGCGCGGACAGACCCGCGACCTGCTCTCTCACATCGCCGCGGCGCGCACGGCGACGCCGTTCGTGGGACCGGACCAAGACGAGTTGATGGCGATGATGGCCCCGCCACCGCCGCCGCCGCAGGCGCCGGTGGAGCGGCCGCGGGTGTGAAGGCTCAGCGCCGGCGGCGCACGCTGGAGACGGCGACCAGGGCAAAGAGCAGCAACGCGAGCGCGTCGCCGATGCCCCCAGCGCGGCGCAGGGCGCCGTGGGCGCTCAGGTCGCCGGCCACGCGCAGCGCCGTGGCGCCGTGGAGCACCGCGAGCGGCAAATAGAAGCGCAGCCCGTGCTGCAGGCGCACCCCGGTCAGCGCCGGGATGATCACCTGGGCGTGGGCGAAGACCATCGAGAAGACGAAGCCCACGAAGACCGCGTGCCACATGGCGTCGTAGTACAGCCCGGCGTGCTGGCCGCCGAAGAAGATCGCCAGCGCCCCGCCGATGGCCAACCAGGCGTAGCCGGCAAATAGTGCGGCGGCCATATACCGGCTGGGGCCGGGGATGCGGATGGTCGCCCGGGCGACGTCGTGTCGGGCGAGCCAGCCGGCGAGCACGACCATGGCCGCGCCCAGCAGGCGCACGCCCGCGTCGAAGGCGATGGTCGAGATGACCAGGGCGGCGGCGCCGGCGGCGAAGCTCGCCCAGAAGAAGGTGGTGTTGGACCGGCCCACGACCGCCTGGCGAAAGCGCGACAGCTCCAGGCGTTCGCCGGCGATGGTCAGAGCCAAAAAGGCCGCCCACCAGGGGACGACGTTGGAGATGGGAGAGCCGGCGGCGAGCAAGATGTTGCCGCCCGCCCAGGCCACGGCGCCGATGCTCATGGCCAGGGTAAACGGCTCGTAGCGCGCCCGAAGAAGCGTGCCGAAGACGGCCACGAGCGCCACGCCCGCCACCGCCAACAGCGCCGGTCCGGCCGGGCTGGCCGGCGCCGCCACCAGCGCGATACCGGCCGCCAGCGAGGCCACCGGCGCGGCGAAGGCCCACAGCCGGCGAAGCGCCACGGCGCGCTCCAGGGCGATCACCGTGCCGAAGAACGCGCCCACCATCAACGGGCCGTGCTCGCGCACCAGCGGGGCGGTGTGCGGCCCCACGGGAACGCCCATGCGCCCCAGGCCGCCGACGACGGCGCTCGCCAGCGCGGCGGCCGCGCCCGCAAAGCTCACCGCGGCGACTAGGCGCTGGGTGCCGGTGATGCGGGTGAGCGAGCGGCGGGGCGGGGCGTTCATGGTACGACCGGGATTGGAGGAAGGGGGCGCTTAGCCGCCCAGTTGGGCGCGGGCGGCGTCGGACATCATCGACGGCTGCCAGGGCGGCTCGAAGACGATGGCCACGCGCACCTGGGTGAGGTCGGCGTCGGCCGCGCGCAAGGCGTCTTTGACCTGGTCTTCGATCAGCGCCGACAACGGGCAGGCCGGGGTGGTCATGGTCAGCACCACGTCGACGCCGCCGTCACGCGGCGCCAGCGCGTACACCAACCCCAGGTCGACGATATTGATGCCCAGCTCCGGGTCGATGACCTGGCGCAGGGCGTCGAGCAGCGCGGCGTTGTCCGCGTCGGCGAGCACGGGCACGTGGTCGAGGTCGACGCCGTCCAAATCGACGGCGTGTGCCTCGGCGGCTTCGTGCTCGGCGTCGGCGGTGCGGGCCCGATGTAGCATATCCAGAATATTCATCGCGGTTCGTCCGTAAACTCGTCAGCTAAAGAGTTAACTTGCGTCGGCCTCGTCGTCCAGGTCGAATTCGTACACGCAGGCAGACTGGCCGTCGGGCATGTAGCCGACCCGCGACAACTCGCGGCCGAGCACCTGCTCGAGCAACTGCGCCTCCAGGCGGCAGGGCAGGCGCGTGGCGCGCACGCCCTCGGCGAACGGGCAGTTGCACTCGCGGATGGTCACCCGCTCGCCGTCGTGCTCGACCTCGGGAAAGAACCCCTCGGCCTCCAGAAACTCGGCGATCACCGCCACGCGCTCCTCGAGGGTGTCCGCCTGGGCCTCGTCTATCAGCGCGTTCAACCGCTCGCGGCGCTGGCTCCAGGTCTCGTGGTAGAATTGGTCGATCAGGCCCGGGTAGCCCTCGCGCATCAAGAATTCGACCATCTCGCCGAGCAGTTGGCCGTCCTGGCTGGGGTAGAGGCGTCGGCCGGCCTCGGTCAGGTGGTAGACCGAGGTGGGCCGGCCGGGCCCGCGGGCGACCGATTCGTGGCCCAACAGCCCCTTCTCCTCCAGGCGGTCGAAGTGCTGGCGGATGGTCGTCTCGGCCAGGCCCAGCCCGTGCATGGCGTCCTCGACGGTGACCTGGCCGCGGCGCTTGACGAATTGGACCAGGTCCATGCGCGAGGGGGAGAGCAGATTGAGGAAGTTTTTCATGAGACGGTGGCCTCCATCGGGGGCGCGTCCCGGCTTGACGAGCCGGGTCTGGGTAGTAAACTCGTTGACCGAAGAGTTTACCCTTGACTCTCACCAAGGGTACGCCCTAAAAAGGGCTCGTCAAGGCGATTTATTCGCCCGGACGGCAGTCAATATACCGTTGGCTGCCGATTTTTGTCACGGGTCTCGACCCTTTCCTCGTAGGAGAACGACCATGTCCACCGTTCAAGAGCTAGACGTGCGCACCATCGAGCCGCGCCAAAAACACCCCACCATCTTCCAGACCTTCGACGCCCTCGCCCCCGGCGAGTCCTTCGTGCTGGTCAACGACCACGACCCGGTGCCGCTGCGCTACCAATTCCAGGCCGAGCGGCCCGACCAACTCCAGTGGGAGTACCTCGAGCAGGGCCCGCAACTGTGGCGCGTGCGCCTGACGCGGGTGTGATCGCCGGCCGGTGCGGCGCGCTCGAGCGGGCGACGTGCCGGCCTACTATGTGCCATTACCTCAGTTTGTCAGGAGAGCGATCATGGACACCACAGCCCCCGCAACGGGACGGGTCCAACAGGCGCGCCGCGCGTTGACCGTGAACAAGACTCGGGTGGACGAGTCCGCCGGCGTCGACCCCCGCCTGACGCGCCTGGTCACCGCCTACCTCGCCTGCGCCGCCGTCTGGTTGGTGGTGGGCACGTCCATCGGCGAGTTTTTGGGGGCCGCGCTCATCTGGCCGGACGTCTCCCAGGCGCCCTGGCTGTCGTTCGGCCGGCTGCGCCCGGTGCACACCAACACGGTCTTCTGGGGGTGGAGCTCGCTGGGCATGCTCGGCCTGGCCCATTACGTGGTCGCCAAGACCTCGCGGGCGCGCCTGTACAGCTACCGATTGGGCTGGGCGGCGCTGGCGTTGATCAACCTGTGCGTGATTGCCGGCGACACCTGTCTGTTGGCCGGGATCAACAACGGCGCCCAGGAATACCGCGAGTATATCTGGCCGGTGATGGCCTTATTCGCCGCGGCGTTGGTGCTCACCGCCGTCAACCTGTACCGCACCATCGAGGCGCGCCAGACCCGCGAGATCTACATCTCCAACTGGTGGATTTTGGCGGCGCTGTTGTGGACGACGACCCTGGCGACCATCGCCTACCTGCCCGGCTACCAGCGCGGGCTGGGCCAGACCATCGTGCAGGGCTACTACATGCACCAGGGCGTGGGCATGTGGTTTACGCCGATGGTGCTGGGGCTGGCCTATTACCTGGTGCCCCGCCTGCTCAACACGCCCATCTATTCGTATTCGCTGGGGGCGCTGGCGTTCGTCACCCAACTGCTGTTCTACACGATGATCGGCTCGCACCACTTCGTGTTCAGCCCCATCCCGTGGTGGCTGCAGACGGTGGCGATCGTGTTCAGCATCGGCATGATCATCCCGGTGGTCGCGGGCACGGCCAACTTCGCGCTGACCGCGCGCGGCCATTGGGGGGCCATCCGGCGAAGCTACGCGCTGCCGTTCGTGGCCACGGGCATCTTTTACTACGCGCTGGGCTCGCTGCAGGGCTCGGCGGAGGCGCTGCGCACCGCCAACCTGTACTGGCATTTTACCAACTTCACCGTCGGCCACTCCCACCTGACCATGTACGGGTTTGTGGGCTTTTTGATCTGGGGAGGCATCTACGGGCTGGTGCCGCGCATGACCGGGCGCGAGCCGCCGCAATTGGCCGTGGGGGTGCACTTCTGGCTGGCGTTCGTGGGCCTGGCCATCTACGGGGTGTCGATGACGGTGGGGGGCACGCTGCAGGGGGCGAGCTGGGTCAGCGGCGCCCCGTTCATCGCCTCGGTGCGCACCATGGCGCCCTACTGGGTGTGGCGCGCGGTGGGGGGAACGCTGATGTTCGTGTCCCACCTGGTCTTTGCCTACAACCTGTGGGCGATGACCCGGGCTGGCCGGCCCCAGGCCGGCGAGGAGGCCGCTCATGTTTGATCTCCATCACAACGCGCGCGCCCTGTTCGGCGCGGCCTGGGGAGTGTTCTTGCTGCTGAGTCTGGCCGTGGCCGTGGGCCCGGCGCTGTGGACCCAGGAGCACAACCAGCCCTTGCCCACCAGCCATCCGTTGAGCGCCCAGGCCCGACGCGGCCAACAGGTCTACATCTCGGAGGGCTGCCCGTATTGTCACACCCAGCAGGTGCGCCCGGTGAGCTCCGACGAGGTGTTTGGCCGCCCGTCGGTGCCCGGCGACTACGCCCGGCTGCATCGGCCGAGTGTGTGGGAGCAGACCCCGGCGGTGCTCGGTTCCGAGCGCACCGGCCCGGACCTGTCCAATATCGGCAAGCGCCAGCCCAGCCGCACCTGGAATCTGATCCATCTGTACAACCCGCGCGCGGTGGTCAAGGACTCGGTCATGCCCCAGTTTCCCTGGCTGTTCGAGGAGGTCGACCATCCCGGTAAGGACCAACGGGTCGTGCCCGTGCCCCCGGGGTATGCCCCGGCGGGCAAGAAGGTCGTGGCCACCGCCCGCGCACGGGACCTGGTCGCCTACCTGCTCAGCCGCAAGCAGGCGCCGCTTCCCGGCCAGGCCGGCCGACACTCCGGCCACAAGGGCGCCGCGTCGGCCGGTGGCGGCGCGAACGCCTCCGACCGTGGGGCCAAGCTATTCGCCTCGACCTGCGCCAGTTGTCATCAGGCCGACGGGAAGGGCCTGCCGGCGACCTTCCCGCCGCTGGCCGCCGACCCGGTGGTCACCGCCAAGGACCCCACCCAGCACGTGCGCACGGTGCTCACCGGGCTGCACGGCAAGAAGATCGGCGGGGTGAGCTACGCGGCGGCGATGCCCTCGTTCGCCGACTCGCTGAGCGACGCCGACCTCGCCGCCATCGTCAACCACGAGCGCACCAGTTGGGGCAACCACGCCCCCACCGTGACCGCCGCTCAGGTCGCCAAGGTGCGCGCGGCCGTCGAGGCCGGCCAGGGAGGCAGCCATGAATGACGCGACCCAGGACCGAGCGTCGGCGGACACGACCACGACGAGCTGGGCGCAGAGTAGCGCCGCCCACACGCGCCTCGAGCACTATTCGCCGGGGGTGGGCGACTGGGCGGTCGTGGCGCTGTCGGTGGTCATCGTCGCCGTGGCGCTGGTGCTCAGCGTGCGCTACCTGCTGTGGCCCGGTGAGGGCAACCAGGACCATATCAAGCGTCGCATCCTGCGCGACGCGGGAGGCCGAGATGAGCGATGACACCGTCGACGAGCCGTGCTGGGTGGAGGTGTTCTTGGACGACGCCGACGCGCCCCTGGCGCGCTACCGCCCGCCCGGAAAGCTGCAGATCGACACCCGCGACCTGCCCGACGGCGAGCACCGGCTGCGCGTGGAGGCGGCCGACGAAGACGGCACCGTGGGCGTGCGCGAGATCCCGTTTCGCGTGCGCAACGGCCCGGCCATCGCCGTCGACGGGCTGGCCGACGGCGAATTGGTTCAGGGCGAGGTCTCGGTGATGATCCACGCCTTCAGCGGCGCCGGGCGCGAGGACTGGGAGCCCACCCGCGCCGAGTCGCCCACCCCCATCCCCACGTGGTTGTGGATCTTGGCCATCTTCATCTTCGCCTGGGCGCTGTTCTACGTGGTGTCGTTCTGGTTTCCCGTGGCCGACTTCGCCAATGCCCCCACCTGGGGCGGCGCGGGCGCGTCGGCGCCGCCTCAATAGGAGTCTGTCATGGCCTTCGTGATTACCCAGCCCTGTTTGGGCGTATGCGACACCTCGTGCGTCGAGGTCTGCCCGGTCGACTGTATCCACGGGCCGCTGTCGGTCGACGAGATCGACCGCATCAAGCTCGACGGAGACAAGGCGCGCCTGGCCGACGTCCAACTGTATATCGACCCGCTGATCTGCATCGACTGCGGCGCCTGCGAGCCGGAGTGCCCGGTGGAGGCGATCTTCGAAGAGTGGGACGTCCCCGACGAGTGGGAAGGCTACATCGCCAAGAACGCCGCGTTCTTCGACCGCTAGCACCAGGTCGCTTCGTGCTCCGGGCGGCGCAAGATCTCCTCGACATTGGCCTCGATGACCCGATAGCCGACGTTGCCGTATAGCAGTTGGCGCCCCTCGTTGAGCACGTAGGTGGGGCTGCCACGTACGCCGAAGCGATCGCGAAGCTCGATGTCGTGGAAGATGCCCGCCATCGCCTCCCCGTTGGTCATCAACTCGGTCAGGGCAGGCTTGGGCAGGTCGAGCTCGGCGGCGATCTTCATCTGGCAGTCCAACGTGGAGATGTCGCGCGAGTCGCGGAAAAAGGCGGTGCGCACCCGCCACATCGCCTCCTCGAAGAGGGTGCGCCCGCCGAACTTCGCCCGCCGGCGCCCGTCGACCAATCCCTTGTGCTCCAAAAGCTGCACGGCCTTCAAAAAATGGTGGGCGCTGGCTGACGAGCGCGGCGCAGTCTGGTCCCACACCCGCGGATGCACCTCGGCGTGCGGAAAGCGCTCGCACACCTCGCGCACATGCTCGCCGTAGGCCGCGTAGCCGCCGCGGTCCTTCCAGCGCTCGCCGATGCGGTCGGCCGCAAACGCAAATAGGGGTAGAAAATGGTAGCTGACGGCGACCTGGTCGCCGAAATGGCTGAGCAGTTCGTCGAGGCGAATCTGCGAGGCGTACGCCCAGACGCACAGCACGTCTGAGAAATATTCGATACGAACGGGAGCCTGCGTGTCCATCAATGTCCTCCGGGGCATGCCAGGGCAGCTTGTTGTCGCCCTGGATGCCTGCAGCATCCGTGCCACGCCGCGTCGGTGGGCGCTGGAGGAGGGTGGGGGACGAAAACTTTGCGATCGCGGCGAAGATCTTGCGCTGGCCCGGGGCGCGGACACGCAAGGTGAGGGCGGAGGCCTCACGGCGGGGCGGAGCCCGCGCGGCCCGGGGCGCGGCGCTCGGCGCCGCCGGGGTCGCTCAGCGGCCCCGAACGTGTGTGGGGCGCGGCGTCGAAAGAGGTCCCTTCACTTCGTCTGCACGCCATCCTCCAACAGAGAAAACCGCCCGAGGAGTCTCTAGCGACACGATCTACGCAACGATCCGGTAGTTCCTTCCGATAACCATAGTAGAGGCGCACACGCGTCCTACCGTAAATTCAAACCGGGAAGGAACGATGACGCAGATAGATGAGCAGAACTACTCGCGGGGCTACTTGCCCCATATTCACGCTGACCGGCGTCAGACGATCACGCTGAGGTTGTACGATTCGCTGCCCATTCCAGTACTGAAGCGCGCCTTGGCAATGGCCGACAATGGCGCCGAACGCAATCGGCTGCTCGAGCGGTTCCTTGATGAGGGACGCGGCTCATGCATTCTTCAGCGCCCAGAGGTCGCCGAGATCGTGCGCGATAGCATCCTGTGGTGTGACGGTCGCAAATATGACCTTGTGGACTGGGTTATCATGCCGAACCACGCGCACGTCTCCTACGACCACGGGCGCAAGAAGCCCACACGTATTGCCGGTGAGATCAAGTCATTTACGGCGCACGAAATTGTGAGAGCCTGTGACGACGTCGAGGCGCCGGTCTGGCTTTCGGGGACTTTTGACCGTTACGTGCGCAATGAATTGCACGACTTCAATGTCCAGCGGTATATCTGGTTCAATCCGGTCCGTGCGGGCTTGGTTGACGAGCCGTGGGACTGGGAGTTCTCGAGTATCCACGATTCGAAATTCGATAAGGATGAGCTTCGGAGGTGGTTTGAGGCCCATCGGGACGGGTTTTGGAATTGTGGGTTCTGAGCTGATGGGCAACAGGCGTGGACACGCAAGGTGAGGCCGGGAGGCCTCACGGCGGGGCGGAGCCCGCGCTGGCCCGGGGCGCGGCGCTCAGCGCCGCCGGGGTCGCTCTGCGGCCCCGAACGTGGCCCGCCCGGTTCAATAGCACTGCCAAAAGGCGGTGTCCGGGTAGACGTACATCACCCCACAGTCGCCCAGGTTCATGTGCACGAACCCCTCGTCGAACTGCATCAGGAAGTTGAAGCCGGCCGACTCGTCGGACTGCAGCCAGATGGCCTCGCCGCCGACGTAGGCGCGGCAGCGGTAGACGGCGTTGCGGATGGCCTCGAGATCCGCGTCGCGCTCCTCGTCCCAGCCCATCTCGACGAAGGCCTCGACGGGGACCTCGACCGCCTGGACGCTGAACGCCCTTGGCGAGTCGTCGCCGGTGGGAAGTTCCCCGTCGAACGGGCCGTCGGAGAGGTCGTCCTCGGTGAGCATCATCACCGTGGTGTCGCTGTTGTACGGGGTCCACGCCTCGTTGTAGTCGGGCTGGTAGACGTACAGCGCGACGGCGCGCACGTCGTCGCCCACGCGGCTTTGAAGCTGAGGCACGCTGTTCATGTCCAGGGTGAACATATGCTCCATAGGTTGGTCGGCGTCGTCGTCTTTGCACGGCCAGGTGTCGGCGTCGACGCCGAAGGGGCGGCCGCCGATGCGGTTGAGGTCGGTGTCGGCGCCAGCGTCGTCGAGGCGCTCGAGCACGTAGATGGTCGTGCGTTTGGCGTCGGAGTGGGCGTTGAAGTAGGCCTTGGACAGCCGGGCGATCTTGTCGGCGTGGGTCTTGTCGGCGGCGGACTCGGCGCCGGCCGCGGCGAGCATCTGCTCGTAGGCGGGCTCGCCGAGGACGCGCCTGACGCTGTTGTGCAGCTCGGCGGAGTCGGAGGAGGCCAGCGCCTGGCCCACCAGGGCGCCGGCCGGCTCGCCGACCTCGCGGAGCATATTCTCGAACCAGTTGAACCCGTCTTCGGCGGCGGGCACGCCGTGCTCGGCGATGAGGGCGAAGGCCCGCTCGAGCAGGGCCTCGATGGGGTGGAGCTTGACAGCTTCGAGCGCGCGCGCCCACCGCGGCTGCTTCGTGTCGAGTTGGGGCAGCACCAGCGCCTCGGCGCGCGCGTCGTCCACGGCGGCGACGACTTTGTTGAGGTCGCCGACCACATAGTGGCCGAAATTATGCCCGTCGAGCTGCTCCTTTCGCCAGGCGACGTAGTCGACGAAGCGATCGTAGCCGTCGGGGAGCGGCTCGCCGGCGTCGGCGAGGTCGGCGAGGATGTAGATGATGGCGCGTCGGTAGCCCTCGCGCAAAAGGTCGTTGCTGGCCTCGTCGTGGGCCCTGGCGAGGCGGGGAAGCACGCTCGGGCCGATGAGCGCCAGCCCGTTGGCGATGGGGTTCATGCTGGCGAAATTGGCGTAGTCCGACTGGGTCGGCCTGATGGCCTGGGCGAAGGCGGTGTCGAGCAGGCGCTCGTCTCGGGGCCAGGCCTGCAGCCCGGCGTAGGCGTAGCTGCTGGTGTACTCGCCTTCGAGCAGTTCGATCAGGTGGTCGACCGCGCGCTCCTCGGGAAGGTAGCGAAGCGCCTCGACCACCGGTCCGAGCATGCTGTAGGCGTCGCGGGTGATGGCCACCCCCGGCGAACTCAGGGTGAGCAGGGTCTCGACCCCCTCGGCCACCGGCTTGTCGGCGCGCTTGCATTTCAAGATCGCCACCGCGGCGCAGATCTCGGCCGTGCTCTTCTCGTTATGCTCGTCGTGAAGCGCGCGCGCCACCTGCACGAGCTCCTCAGGGGAGTCGTCGCGCTGGTCGAGGAGGATGTCGTAGAGCTGACGGGTGGCTGACTCGTACAGGCTGATGCCCGCCAGAAGCTCGGTGAGCTGGTCGAGGTTGGCCACGGCGAAGGCGTCGATCACGCGGTCGAAGCCGGGGATATAATCGATGGCCAGGGCGTGCTCGAGCACGGCCTGCTTCCAGTCCTCCAGGCTCCCGAAGCGCTCGATGAACGCGTCGAACTCCTCTTTGGGCGTCTGCTGGCTGCCGATTTCGACGCGCACGAGCCCGTCGTCGCCCGGCACGAACACCGACCAGGGAAGCCCGTTGTTGTCGACGTGCTCGGTGGCCAGCGCCTCGATGATGCCCTCGGGCAACTCGCCGGCGCCGAGGTCGCCGAAACGGTGGCGCACGAGCTTCAATCCCTGTTGGACGGGTTCGGCAAACGACTCCCAATGTTCGTCGAAGGGCGACGGGTCGTCGGCGTAGGCGAGCATGGCCAGGTCGTCGAGCGCCGCCGGCCAAAAGGCGACCAGCCGCTGCGACTCGAACGACGGCGCGGAATCGTCCTCGTAGTAGCCATCGTAGTAGTCGTCCTCGTAGTACTCGTCGTCGTAGTACTCATCCTCGTCATACGCGTCGGAGGCTCCCTCGTCGGAGGTCTCCCCGGGCTCGGGCACACGGTCGTAGGTCTCGACTTTGGAAAGGAACGCGGCGACGTCCTCGGCGCTTGCGTGCTCGATGCCCTCGACGAGCTCGGTCCACAACTCCGGCTCGTTCCAGGTGTCCAGGATGCCCGTGCGGGTCAGGTGCCACAGCAGCGGCTTGCGCTGGCCCCAGTCCACGTAGTTGTCCATCTCGTCCATCTTGGCGTAGCTGTCGCGCGCTTTTTTGATCTTGCGCACCAGCGTCTCGAGATCGTCGGGGCTAAGGGCGCCAAACTCGGGCTGCTCGGTCATCGCAGGGCTCCATCGAAGGCGTGGTCATGTTGTTGAAAGTGCACAGACAATGCCTGCGAGGCCCGACAAATGCAAATCGAAAGGGAGTCGGCCTGGTCAGGCCGCAGGTTCGATCAATGATCGCCGCCGCAGTAGCTACACGGCCAATCTGGGAGCTTTGAGCGGTTGGCGGCGCGCGAACGAGCGTATCACCCCCTTTCCCCCACGGTGGCGGGCGCCTTTTTCGGTGCCAGATCCTTCCAGGTCTGGCTTGCGGCAGCGCGTGCGCTGCGGCGGGACGCCTTTTCGAAAGAGTGACGGCGTCGACTGCGGGCTCAGTCGTCGAAGGCGTCAAACGCCTCCATGTCCAGCAGGGGTTCGCACAGCGCCAGTGAGCCCTGGCGAGCTCGAGCGCTTCCTGGGCGCTAAGCTCATCAGCGTCTTCGGAGCTGACAAAGTAGCGGTTTCCCACCGAGGTCTTCTCATCCGAAGCGGCCACCCGCTCGATGCGACCTCCGGGCGAAGCTGCTCGCTTCGATGCTCGACAGCCCGCGTCGAGCGCGCGTTGCTCGAAAGCGCCAGAACGCCCAGCTTTAGAAGCGTCGCCAGCGGGTGGATGACCCAGGCCTGTTTTCGCTTGTCGCCAACTCGCTCAAAGCCAGCGTCTTTGACCCGGCGCAAAAACCCCTTGGGTGTGGTTGCTTTTCTGCGTATCTTCATTGCTGCCATATCATCCTCGGTTTGGAGGGACATTGGCATCGACGGCGTCCGCGTTTGCCCGCAGGGACGCCGTCACTCTTTCTTGGGAATCAGGATATGAAAAGTCGTTCGGTAGGTCGATCCCTCAGCCGTGGCCGGATGCCGGAGCCGGGACCGGATGCCGGAGCCGGGACCGGAAGCCGGAGCCGGGACCGGAAGCCGGAGCCGTGGCCGGAAGCCGGAGCCGTGGCCGGAAGCCGGAGCCGTGGCCGGATGCCGGAGCCGGGACCGGAAGCCGGAGCCGGCCGTCGGCTCGGCGCGCTGCGCGCGCCTTGTAGGGAGGGGGAGAAGCCGATTCTGGCTAGCCTCTGATCTAGGCGTCCCGCGGGACAAGCCACGCGGGGGCGCTAACTGCGAAAAAGATCTGAGGCCCAATCGCTGAGCGAACCTGGGTCAGGCCGTCGCGGCAGCGTGCTCGAGGGGCAGGTAGACGCAAAAGGAGGCGCCTTCGTCGGTGTTGTGGGCGTCGATGTCGCCGTCGTGCTCGCGCACAATCTGCTGGGAGAGCCACAGGCCCAGGCCGGTGCCCTCGTCGCCCTTGGTGGTGACGAAGGCGTCGAAGAGGTGGGGCATTACTTCGTCGGGAATGCCCGGGCCGTGGTCGCGAACACAGACGAAGGCCTGGTCGTCGCGCTCGTCGACCTCGACGTCGATCGTGCCTTTGGTCTCGCTCATCGCGTCGGCGGCGTTGAGCAGCAAGTTGACCACCACCTGGGTGATGTTGCGCCTGGAGCCCACCACCTGGGGCTCGCCGGCCAGGTGTAGCTGGACCGGTGGGCCGTGCTTGAGCTTGGGGCCGGTGATGGTGACGGCGTCCTCGACCGCCGCGGACAGCGAAAACGGCCGCGACGAGGCGTCGCCAGCACGCGAGAACGAGCGCAGGTCGTCGGACAGGTCCGCCAGCCGGTCCAACGCCTGGGTGGCGTCGTCGAGATCCTCGGCGGCGGTGCCGGTGACCTGCCGGCGGGCGAGCTCGACCATGGACTTGGCCACGGTCAGGTAATTGCGGATCTCGTGGCTGACGCTGGCCGACAGCATCCCCAGGGTGGCCAGCCGACTCTGATGGGCGAAGCGAGTGACCTGTTCCAACTCACGGGCGGCCGTGCGTCGGTCCAACACCACCAGCACGTAGCTCATCAGCGCGATCAGCGCCAGAAAGGCGACCGATAAGATCACCAGCATGTGGGCGTCGTGGCCCACCTCGGGCGCGACGCCGGCCACCGGGGTCTGCACGCTCAACTTCCAGGGAGTGCCGCCGATCGGGGCCGTCGCCGTCTTTCGATCGCCTCTGGAGGCGTGGGCCTCGTGGGGATCGCGCACCTCCAGGATGGGCGAGCCGTCGGCGTCGACCAGGCGCGCGACCACGGGAACCCCGGAGACCAGCGAGCGCAGGGTGGGGCGCGCAAACTTGGCCACGTCGATATCGGCGCCAATCGACAATGAGGCGCGCAGCGGGGAATGCACCGTCACCGAGTGCATCGCGCGCAGGCAATCGTCGCACACGCCGACTTCCCCGCTCGCCGGATGGGGGCGGTGCCGGTGGGCGAGGAAGCGCGCGCGGCGCTCGGGGGACAGGGTGTGGTCGACCGCCAGCACACGCCCCTCGTTGTCGTAGACGAAGTAAAAGACGCCCGGCTCGTCGGAATTGGTCGAGCGGGCCAGACGGTCGATGCCGGCCTGCAGCGCCTCGGGAGTGCGCGCGCTCATCAAGCCGGAACCGTCCAAGATCAACGGGTTTTCGATGCGGTCGCCGATTTCGTCGAGCCGCGCCGCCAGCGCGTCGGCGGCCTCGGCGGCCACCCGCGACTGCTCGCCGACCACCAGGTCGTCGGCGACATCTTCGATGCGGCTAGATCCGTACCACCCTCCCCAGATCGCGGTCAGCGCGGCGAGCGCGATGAGCGCCCCCATCAGCCACTTGAGTCGACCGGTTGTCACAGACGTATCGTTAGAGCTGAGATCGATGAAAATACACCCGGTTGATTATCGCTCGTAATGCTACCATTCGGCAAGCGTTCCTGTTGCCTCAACTGGAACTTATGAGTTTTTATTCGTGCTGAGCGCGATTATTCGGCCGCGCTCTGCTCGGCCAGGCCCTCGGGCTCGGCCTTGGCCTCGCGCCACAGGCGCTGCTGTTCGTCGGCCGGGGGCAGGCCCCAGTCGGTCTCGTAGCCGAACAGATCGCGCGCCGAGTGGGAGCTGAAG
Organism: uncultured delta proteobacterium; assembly: GCA_963697525.1. Taxonomy (GTDB): domain Bacteria; phylum Myxococcota_A; class Bradymonadia; order Bradymonadales; family Bradymonadaceae; genus Bradymonas. The sequence continues at coordinate 6,953,426 of OY969087.1, read as the reverse complement.
TTCTCGTCGAGCACATCGAAGTGGTCCAGCGTGACCAGCGACGGGTGGGGCAGGCCGCAGGCGCGGGTCAGGTCCATGATCTCCGATTGCAGTGTGGCCACGTAGTTGGCAAAGCGCGCCGATTTGAGCGTGGGGTCGAGCCCGCGCATCAGCCATTTATTCTGGGTGGCGATGCCCGCCGGGCAGTGGCCGGTGTGGCAGCGTTGGGCCTGGATGCAGCCGATGGAGAGCATCGCCTCGCGGGCCACCGCGACCATGTCGCAGCCCATGGCGTAGGCGAACAAAGCCGACTGGGGAAAGCCCAACTTGCCGGAGCCGTTGAACACGATCTTGTCGGTCAGCCCGCGGCGGGCGAATTTGCGGTACACCCGCGGAAAGCCGGTCTTAAAGGGGTAGGCGACGTGGTCGGCAAACGCCAGCGGGGCGGCGCCGGTGCCGCCCTCGCCGCCGTCGATGGTGATGAAGTCCACGCCGCGCTCGCCGCTTTCCATCAGCTCGGCGAGCTCGTCCCAGAAGGCCATCTCGCCGACCGCCGACTTGATGCCCACCGGCAGGCCGGTGGCATCGGCGAGCATCTCGACGAAGTCCAAGAGCTCGTCGGTGTTGGAGAACGAGGAGTGGCCGGCCGGGCTCAGGCAGTCCTTGCCCACCGGGATGCCGCGGATCTTGGCGATCTCGGGGGTGACCTTCTCGCCGGGGAGCACGCCGCCGTGGCCGGGCTTGGCGCCCTGGCTGAGCTTGAGCTCCAGGGCGCGCACCGGGTAGCGGGCCACGTTTTCGAGCAGCTTCTCCATGTCGAAGCGCCCGTTTTGGTCGCGGCAGCCGAAATAGCCGGTGCCGATCTGCCAGATGAGGTCGCCGCCGCTGTCGTGATACGGCGAGATGGAGCCCTCGCCGGTGTTGTGCAGGCAGCCGGCGATGGCCGCGCCGCGGTTGAGCGCCTCGATGGCCGCCGCGCTCAACGAGCCGAAGCTCATCGCCGAGATATACACGTTGGTGTCCGGGCGAAACGCCTTCTTGCGCCCGCGGGCCGCCCCCCAGACCTTGCCGCAGGGGATATGGGGCAACTCCTTGGGGGTGTGTGCTTCTTCGGGCTCGGGGAAGGGAAAGGCGGCGTGCTTGATGACCAGGTAGTTGGGCAGGATGTCGATGCTGTTGTCCGAGCCGAACCCAAAGTAGTTGTTCTCGTTTTTGGCCGACGCGTACACCCAGCGGCGCTCGTCGCGGTTGAACGGGCGCTCGGAGTCGTTGTCGGTCACGATATACTGGCGAAGCTCCGGGCCGATGGACTCCAGAATGTAGCGAAGATGCCCGACGACCGGGAAATTTCGCAGGATGGAGTGCTTCTTTTGAACGAGGTCGTACAGGGCAACGAGCACCACAAAGGCGCCGATTCCAGCGAGAATCCACAGTCCCAAACTCATGTACTGACTTCCTTGGCGGTGCCGCCGACCACGAGGGCCGTAACGCCGCACGAGTTATTTAGATTATCGAAACAAGCGTCTGCGATGAACGTTGACGCGCCCATTGTAGCATATTTGGACGTGTCGTCATTCCCCGACGCGGCCGGTTCGCCGGAGGGCGTGCGCGCTCAGGGATTGCAATAGGGACAGCGTCCAGCGGGCGCGCGCTCGAGGCCGTCGCTGCGTGGCCTCACTCCCCCTGGCCCAGCGAGTACGCCCGGCGCCCGTCGAAGGTGTACAGGTGCTCGGTCTTGATGACGTCCCACCCGCTGCTGTACAGCCGCTGCAGCAGGTCGAGCACGTGCTCGAAGGTGGTCGCGCCGCCGTCGACGGGCAAGAAGCGACAGCGCCAGTGGTCGGTGTGGAAGGTCTCCGGCAGCCCGCCGGGGAAGACCTTGACGCCGCGGTTGGTGATCATCTTGAGGCGCCACTGCTCGGGCGCGGCCTGCTGCAGTCCGCGGCCAATCACCTCGGGGTCGCAACCGGTGTCGGTCCAGTCGATGAACACGTCGATGCCCACCAACTCCTTGTGCGCTTCGACCGGCGGGCAGGGGGCGATGTCGACGCGTCCGCTGCCGTAATGGGCCGAAGCCAGGCGCGTGGGGCGCTCGCCGAGGCGCTCGATGACGGCGTCGGCGAAGGCCTCGGTGCCCACCTGACGGGTGCTGGTCTCCGGACGGTAGATGTCGGCGGTGTGGATGCCGCTTTCCAGGGTGCATAGCCAGGCGTTCTTGATCGTCTGGGCCAGCGCGCTGTGGCCCAGGTGCACCAGCATCTGCACCGCGCCGTTGAGCAGCCCGGAGGGGTTGGCGATGCCCTGGCCGGCGATGTCGGGCGCCGAGCCGTGCACCGCCTCGAACATGGACACGTGCGGGCCGATATTGGCCGAGCCGGCCAGACCCACCGAACCGGCGACCTGCGAGGCGATGTCCGACAGGATGTCGCCGTACAGGTTTTCGGTCACGATCACGTCGAATTGCTCGGGTTGAGCGGCCACGCGGGCGGCGCCGATGTCGATGATTTGATGGTCGCTGTCGATGTCGGGATATTCGGCGGCGATCTCCTCGAAGACCCGGTGGAACAGCCCGTCGGTGTGCTTCATGATGTTGTCCTTCGTCATGCACGTCACCCGGCGGCGGCCGTGGGCGCGGGCATAATCGAAGGCATAGCGCACGATGCGCTCGGTGCCCGGGCGGGTGATCAACTTGAGCACCTGGGTGACCTCGGGGGTCTGCTGGTGCTCGATGCCGGCGTACAAATCCTCCTCATTCTCCCGAATGATCACCAGGTCGATATCGGAGTGCGCCGAGCGCACGAACGGCACGTACGACTTGGTGGGGCGCACGCTGGCAAAGAGGTTGAGGGACTTGCGGATGGTGACGTTGAGGCTTTTGTACCCGCCGCCCAGCGGGGTGGTGATGGGGGCCTTGAGGAAGACCGGGTTGCGCCGGATGGTCTCCCACGCCTGCGGGGAGATGCCCGAGGTGTGGCCCTGCTCGTAGACGCGCCTTCCCACCTCGACGGTGTCGTAGCTCAGCGGGGCGCCGGCGGCGTCGAGGATGCGCAGCGTCGCCTCCATGATCTCCGGGCCGATGCCGTCTCCGCGGGCCACGGTCACGCGGGTGGTCACGGGCGCGTCGCCGGTCGAGGTCGTGTCGGCTGCCTGGGTGGGCGGGGCAGTGGGGCTGTCAGCAAAGTGGGTCATCGTCGACTCCATGGATTTCGGGAAAACAAAAAAGGCCGACATACGACGATGCTTCGTCGCATATCGGCCTACTTTCGAGTCACCCGCTCCACTGAGGAGCGTGTGCCTGGCTCGTGTGCCTTATCTATTGGTCGCTCGTGGCCTGGCATCGCCGCGCGGCGGCGCCGCCTCACCCCGAGCTTATTCGAGCGGTAGCACGGTCTGCGCCCGAGGCGCAAGACCGGGCGATGAAGTATCAGTCCGCTCCCATTAGAGATGCTTCGAGGTCGCGATCGAGTGCAAAAATAAACACGCGCTCGCCGGTGCGGGTGCTGATATCGGTGTGCATGCTCACCACCGTGGCGTCGGTGATGTCGGCGATGATCGCGGCCAGGGCTTCGCTGGCATTTTCGATGAGCCGCGAGCGCATCTGCTTGATCAACTCGACCCCGTCGGACTCCTGGCTGAGCTGATGTTCGGCCGGGCTGAGAATGCCCGTCAGACGTACCAGGACGAGGTCGTTCAAGATGAACGTGCGCGCTTGCTTGGGACCTCGGCCCAGGTGGTCGCGCTCGAATTGGGTCAACGCCGTGGTGATGGCGGCCTCGACTTGTCCCTGCGTTTTTTGCCCCATGTGATTAGCTCCCGTGCACCGATCGGCGGGCGAATGCTTTTTCTGGTGGTGGCGTGATAACTGCGCTGCGCCCGCCGCCGCCCACCGTATCAGCTCTGGTGGCACAATTCATCGGTCACTACGCTCAGAGCCCGGCGCGCCGGTCTGCCACCATTTTGGCCGTGGCGTGCTGACTGTGAGGATCTGTGAGTTTCCCTCGCCCGGCCCACTCATTAGGGTCGCGCTCGTTGGACGAATTGGCCGGGCCGCCGGCTCCGTATCAGACGGCGCGGCCTTCAGACACACCCCACATCCTGCCCCTTCTGGCCTTCCCCCACACTCGCCAGATGTCTTCCAGTAAAGCCGGTGGCGCCCGGAGTCAGGTGCCACCGGCTCTCTTCTTTGCAATAACCGGCGAGGCTGGCGTGTTTGTGATCCCGAACGCGTAAGATTATGCTTCGAGCCCACGCACTCTCAGCAAGAAGTCGCCATGAGTAGCTATCGCCCCAACGTTGGAGCCGTGTTGCGCCGCAACGACGGCCTCGTCCTGATGTGTCACAGCGTCGACGGGCGCGACTATCCCTGGCAATTTCCTCAGGGCGGGGTGCAAGTGGGCGAGTCGCTCGAAGAGGCGATGTGGCGTGAGATCGCCGAGGAGCTCGGGCTGGTCAGCCCCCGATCGGTGTGTCGCCTCGTCGGGCGTGGTCCGGCGGTGCGCTACGAATTCGTCAAACCCTGGCAGGGCTTCGTCGGCCAGGAGCAAACGCTGTTCGTGCTCGCCTTCGAGGGCACCGACGCGGACTTCCGCCTCGACTTCCATCACCAACCCGAGTTCGACGGCCACCGCTGGGTCACCCTCGACCAGGCGCTCGAGCTCATCGTCCCCGCCAAGCGGCGCGTCGTGCGTCCCACGTTCGACGCCATCTTCGGTGCTGATGCAGTGCTAGGGTAACTCGTGCGTCACGCCTGTAAGCGGCGCATTGGCGTGTTGTGCCTGGAATGCACGCAACAGGAAAATGATATGACTTCGAGCAACGCCAGCAGCCCGCCGATCCGGCTGGGCATTCGAGAAAACCTCGCCCAGTTCAGCCTGCTCATCCTGGTCAACGCGTTCGTCGGCGGGATGGTGGGCATGGAGCGAAGCATCCTGCCGTCGATCGCCGAGACCGACTTCCACATGGTCGCGCGCACGGCGATCTTGTCGTTCATCGCGGTGTTCGGCCTGGTCAAGGCGTCGACCAACTACTTCGCGGGGCGCCTCGGTGACCGCTTCGGGCGACGGTCGGTGCTCATCGGCGGCTGGCTGGTGGCCCTGCCGGTGCCGTTTTTGTTGATGTGGGCGCCCTCGTGGGGCTGGATTGTGTTCGCCAACGTGCTCTTGGGCGCCAGCCAGGGGCTGACCTGGTCGACCACGGTGATCATGAAGATCGACCTGGCCGGGCCTAAAAACCGCGGCCTGGCCATGGGCCTCAACGAGTTCGCAGGCTACTTCGCCGTCGCCGCCGCCGCGCTGGCCACCGGCTGGGTGGCCGCCAACTGGGGGCTTCGCCCCGAGCCATTTTACCTGGGCGTGGTCTTCGCCGGGCTGGGCACGCTGTTGTCGGTCGCGCTGGTGCGCGAGACCAAGCACTTTGCCGAGTTCGAGGCCCAAAACCACGCCGACCACCTCGCCGACCGCAAGGGGCTGAGCCAAAAGGAAGTGTTCACCCGCACGAGCTTTTCCGACCCGGACCTGTCGTCGACCAGTCAGGCGGGCTTCGTCAACAACCTCAACGACGGGCTGGCCTGGGGGCTATTTCCCCTGTTCTTCGCCGCCGCGGGCATGAACCTCGAGCAAATCGGGTGGTTGGCGGCGATCTACCCGGGCGTGTGGGGTGTCGGGCAGCTATTTACGGGGGCCTGGTCGGATAAGATCGGGCGCAAATGGCTCATCGTGGTGGGCATGTGGACCCAGGCGGTGGGCATCGGGCTGACGGCGGTGTCCGGCCAGTTCTGGGGCTTTGCCGTCGGCGCCGTGCTGATGGGGGCGGGCACCGCGATGGTGTATCCGACGCTTTTGGCGGCGATTGGCGACGTCGCCCACCCGAGCTGGCGCGCCTCGTCGGTGGGGATCTACCGGCTGTGGCGCGACTCGGGCTACGCCGCCGGCGCGCTGGTCGCCGGCGTGGTCGCCGACAGCCTGGGGCCGAGCTGGGCGATGGGGCTCATCGCCGGGCTGACGGCGGCCTCCGGGCTGGTCGTCGCCGTGCGCATGCGCGAGACCCTCCACCACAAGGCCGCCGACGCCGGCGCGGGCGAGGCCGACGCCACGCTGGCGCGCCAACAGGCGGGTTGAGCGCTCAAGGCAGCAGCGTACACGTTCCCCAATGAAAACCGTCTGGTCCGGGCTCGACCCCGACGACGCAGCGCAGCTCGAACGGCTGCCCGGCGGTCTCCCAATTGAGCTCGAGGCCGGAGCCGGGGATGTACAGGAATTCGAAGGGCCCGTCGGCAAGCTCGGCGTAGAATTTTTGCGAGACCGCCTCTTCGGCCGGAAGGTGACCAAAGAAACCGCGCCTGGCGAGGACGCCGCCAAACGAAAAGCGGCCGTCGGCCTCGGTCCGCGCGGTGTCCTGGCCACGTTTGCCGCGCCAGCTCCATTCGCGCCGGATCTCGGTGTCGACCACGGGCGTGCCGTCGGCGCGTACCAGATGGCCGGCCATCGGGGAACAGACGTATTCGTCGCGCTTTGCCATGCCGGGTACCGTGTCACAGGCCATATTGAGCGTCAAACACAGCAGCAGTGCCATCTTGTTAGCATTCAGAAGCCCCACTCGTGGCGAGCAGTGGCTAATTTTGCGGCCTGGAGATCTTCCCATCGCTCGAAATAGTCTCCCGGTATTCTTGGGGGGGCCGAAAAACAACCAGTCCGTCAAGATCATCTCGCTGTCGCTCGGTCGGGGGAGAATCAACTTCCACCGTGCGGTGTGAATTGTCGAGCGCCAATCTCGGTCAGGTCGGCCGCGTGTGGGTGGGTAGGTCGCCCGCGCGGCGCTCGAATCCGAACGCCGCGCGAGCGCGTCGAGTCCGCTCACACCGGCGGCTTCGCTGCCTGCGCCAGCTCGGCGATGGCCTCGCCAAGCGGCGAGCTGTGCTGGCCGTCGGGCCCGCGGACGCTCCCCATGAACCGCTCCAGGCTGCCGTATAGCGCCCGATGGAGCATCGCCGGGCGCCGCGGCTCGTCGTCGGGCCCGGCGTAGCTCAGGTCGAAGCGCTCGGGCATGAAGAAGTCGAGCTGGATGGTGCCGCACTGCCACAGCCGGCCGGCGTGGTCGGGCAATAAGAACTCGATCTTCGGCCCGTAGAACGCGCCCTCGCCGGGGTGCTCCTCGAACGGGATGTGCTCGCGTCCGAGCGCCTCGGCCAGCGCGGCTTCCGCGCGGTCCCAGCGCGCGTCGTCGCCGAAGCGGTCGTCGGGGCGAAGCGACAGCGCCACCTCGTAGTCGTCGACGCCGAAGGCCGCGTAGAACTCCACCAGCCCGGCGCAGAACCGGGCGACCTCGCCGACCACATCGTCGGGCTCGCAGAAGATGTGGCCGTCGTCTTGGGTGAACTGGCGCAGCCGGAAGAACCCGTGCAGCGAGCCGCTGCGCTCGTTGCGGTGCACCAGCCCGAACTCGCCCAGCCGAAGCGGCAGGTCGCGGTAGGACTCCAGCATCTGCCCGGCGATCTGGACGTGGCCCGGGCAGCTCACCGGCTTGAGCGCCGCCTCGCGGCCCTCCTCGTCGACCACGAACATATTATCGGCGAAGTGGTCCAGGTGCCCGCTGGCCCGCCAGATGGCGTGGCGCAGAAGCTGCGGCGAGCGCACCTCCTGGTACCCGTCGGCGCGCATGCGCCGCCGAGCGGCCTCCTCGAGTTGCCGGTACAATTCGAAGCCGCGCGGATGCCAAAACACCATCCCGGGCGCCTCGTCCTGCAGGTGCAGCAGCTCCATGCGGTGGGCGATGTGTCTGTGATCTTCTCTGTCCAACATTTCCATCCTCCTCGGGTCATCAGTGCCCGGTGTTCCGAAGAGGCCGCCAAGAAACGCGAAACGCCCCGTCCGGGTCACCGGGCAGGGCGTGAGTGCGTGCGTCTCACAGCGAGTCGACCGACGGGCGATGATCTACACTCTGACTTCCGAGCATCGGATCTCGGAGCGTCTGAGGAGGCGAGCGGAGCGGAGCCCCGGCGGCCGTGATATCGCACGCACAAACAATGGGTTGCTGATCGCTCATCGGTTCCCATGATCGGCTCTGACGGCGCCAACTCTCCCGGCGCGACCGGGCGCTCGGTGCCCCGACCCCTGGCACTGCCAGTCCCCCATACGCAAACCGAGGAGCGTCATCATGACCAATTCCTTGCCCAAGCGGCTCGGGGCGGAACTCGTCGGCACGTTTTGGCTGGTGTTCGGAGGCTGCGGTAGCGCCGTGTTGGCGGCCGCGTTTCCGGAGGTCGGCATCGGCTGGCTCGGCGTAGCGCTGGCCTTCGGCCTGACGGTGATGACCATGGCCTTTGCCATCGGTCACGTCTCCGGATGTCACCTCAACCCCGCGGTGTCCATCGGCCTGTGGGTCGGGCGTCGGTTCGACGGGCGCGACGTCGCCCCCTACATCGGCGCCCAGCTAGTCGGCGCGGTCATCGCCGGGGCGGTGCTGTTTGTCATCGCCAGCGGCGCGCCCCAGTTCTCCGTGGCCGACGGCTTCGCCGCCAACGGCTACGGCGCGCACTCCCCCGGCGGCTACTCGCTGCTGTCGGGGCTGGTCGCCGAGGTCGTGCTCACGATGATGTTCCTGTTGATCATCATGGGCGCGACCGACGAGCGCGCCCCCAAAGAGCTGGCGCCGGTGGCCATCGGCGTGGGGCTGACGCTGGCGGTGCTGGTGGGCATTCCGGTGACCAACGCCTCCATCAACCCCGCGCGCAGCACGGGCGTGGCCTTCTTCGCCGGCGGCTGGGCCATCGGCCAACTGTGGCTGTTCTGGGTGGCCCCGATCATTGGGGGCGTGCTCGGCGCCGCGCTGTACCGAGTCGTGGCCGCCAGCCCCGCCGAGCCCGAGCCCGAGTTCACCCAGGCCGAGCGGCTCAGCGAGCAGACCGTCGAAGTCCGACCCACGTTGGTCGAGTCGGAGTAACGTCGCGGCGTCAGTGCCCCCGACGCACCTCGACCTGGGCGAGGTCGGCCGAGCGGACGCGAAAGATGTCCAGGTGCGCCCACTCGGGCTCGTAGAGCAGCGTCGAGTACACCCGTCGTTTCTTGCGCCACGTCGTCGCTGCCCACCAGAGGATCGAGTCGCGGCTCAAGAAGGCCCGGCGAAACGACTCCTGGTTGCCGCTCCACAGCTCGCGGCCCGTCAGCCAGCGCTGCAGGGTGCGCCGCAGGACCTGGGCCATGACGACCCGAAAGGGCAGGTCCAGCCACACGATCGCCTGGGCGCGTGGCCACACCACGTCGCGCGTCACCGAGTAGTTGCCGTCGACCACCCACCGCCGCCGGGCGGTCGCCTCGGCGGCCAGCGCGCGAAACTCCTCGGTCGGCCGCTGCTGCCAGTCGGCCAGCCAGAACAGCGCGTCCAGCTCGACGTGCCGTCTGCTCGCGTGCCAGGCGAGCTTGTCGGCGAGCGTGCTCTTGCCCGAGCCGGAGGTGCCCACGACCACGTAACGCTCGTGGGGTGCGCCGTGTTGGTTGTAAAGTTGGGGCAGTTGCATCTCGATGTGTGAGCGTCAGAGGTCTCGGGGGGCATGTGCGTCGCGACGCCGCAGCCGCAACGCAGTGGCGAATGCTATGCGAAGCGAGGCTGCATGGCGAGCTTTCGTCGAAACCTACCGCCCTCCACTGGCCTTGCTGATCGCAGCGAGTGAAGTTCGACGCCGGTTGCATCTGGCGGAATCGGGCCCTCAAGTCCGATGTGTCTCCATCCACTCCACCGCGAAGTCGACGAGCTTCGACTGCGACACCAGACGCGCCTCCGCCTTGCCCACGCGGCCGACGCGCGCCTCGTGGGCCTGCTCGAAGGCGGCGCCGATGGCCTCGAAGTCGTCTTCGTCGTGGTCGATATCCTGGTAGTCTACCCACCGGCGTTGGCCGTCGACCATCACCGGGTTTCGGAAGGTGGTGCGCCGGCTCGACGCGCCCGACCAGCGGTATTCGGCGAGGTGCAGCGAGGTGTTGTTGGCGTGGCCGACGCCGAGCAAGAGCACGTGACCGCCGACATCGTACAGGCGCGCAAGCGGCGAGCGCTCGCCCATGCTGTCTTCGAGGCGGTGGTGGCCGACGACCCGGTCGCGATGGGCGCCCCAGGCGGCGAACGACAGTTGCGGGTGGTCGCTTCGGCGCACGCCCCGGGCTTTGCGAAACGCCTCGGGAATGGCGCCCATGCCGAGCGTGGTCGTCAGCGCGGGGTCGTAGGCGGGCATCTCCCGGCGAATCGGCTCCCACCAACCTTCCGGCACCGGCGGATTCTGCCAGCCGGCCGGGTCGGTCAGCTGAGAGGTATGCGTGGGCATCACCAGCGTGCCGTGCGGCCCGAGGACCTCCTGGAGCGCTTCGATGACCGCCTGCGGCCCGCCGCACACCCAGCCGAGGCTGCTCAGCGAGCTGTGGACGATGAGCGCCATGCCCGGCTCGACGCCCAGCGCGCCCAGGTCGCCCATCAAGCCGGTCTTGGTGACGAGTTGTCTGTCGGCGATGTCTGTCATGTCCACCTCGAAAACCCACCTCGCCGCAGACATGCGGCCCGGAAGTCTTTGCGTTGTTCCAGAAATGGGCCCGGAGTTCAATGCGGGACGCGTCCCCCGGACTGAAGTCCGGGGCTATTATTGGAACTGCATCGATACTTCCGGCTCGGCTATTTGTGACGCCGTTGCTTTTCGTGGACTGGCGAATTGACCTGTCTTGGCGAGTCGCGACGCCGTCCCCCGGACTGAAGTCCGGGGCTATTGTTGGAACTGCATAGATACTTCCGGGTCGGCTATTTGTGACGCCTTTGGCTTCCGTGGCCTCGGAGAGCCGCCTCGCCGCAAACAAGCAGCCCTGAAATCTCTAAGTTTTTCCAAAAATAGCCCCGGAGTTCACTCCGGGGATGGAGGCAGCCCTCGCTATCCGTGGCCTCGAAAACCAGCCTCGCCGCAAACAGGCAGCCCTGAAATTTTTAAGTTGTTCCAAAAGTAGCCCCGGACTTCAGTCCGGGGATGGAGGCGCTGCCTTGCTTGGAGGGCGGTCGCGCCGACGCCGAGGTCAGACGCGCGGCTGCGGCCTCTCCTCGGGCGACGGGGGCACCCCGATAGACGGGCGCTCGCCTTGTGTCTCGATGACGCCTAGTTGCTGCAAGATCGCGAGGTTGTCGAAGACCTCGTACAGATCCACCAGCTTGCCGTCCTGGAATTTGGCCCGCGAGAAGACCGGAAATTCCACCTTCTGCTGCGTCGGCGCAATCTCCCTCAGCGCCCCGCGGTGGGTGCCTCGACACGTTATCAGCACGGCGACCTCGTCTCCCTCCGCGATGAGGTCCTCGCCGATCATTTCCAGATCGGGGAACGCCTGGCGATAGGTCGTGATCAGGCGCCGGAAGCCGTCGGGACCGTGGTACTCGTCGCCGGCCGACGAGTGGTAGACGAAATTCTTGTGGATCAACTCGTCGACCTGCGACAGGTCGCCGGTGTTGGGAAAGTCGAGGATGCGTCGAACGAGCGACTTGTTTTGCTGAACGGACATGGGTCTTCCCTGTCGACCAAGAGATGGGGCAGAACGCCGGCATCGCTGGAGATACCCAGTCGGGCCGCTGCCGGAGGATGCTTCCGCTGCCTCGGCCAAAGCGCCGGGCGAGGCCAGAAGCGCCGATGCGTCCGAAGTTAGCCACCACCGGGGACTGGCCAACGCCCCACAGCGGACGGCGGCCTCGCTCGCAGGGCGGAATTTCAACCTTGACAGTCCTGTTGAACGAACGTATAAAGCCGGTCCCGTTGGTCGCTGAGAATCCGCACGCAATGCCTCTCACGGCCCGTTCGGGACCCACAAATCGGGGCGTAGCGCAGCTTGGTAGCGCGCTTGCTTCGGGAGCAAGAGGTCCTCGGTTCAAATCCGGGCGCCCCGACTTCAAAGAAACCCGCTAATCTCAACAGGTTGGCGGGTTTTTTGCGTCGCGAATCATCCAAGGTATGGCTATGGGGGGCAGGTCGTAGCGCCTCGTGTCGCCCGAACGGGCGTCGCGGGCGAATCGCATGGCTCGAATGGGCGTCGTGGGCGAATCGTAGCGTCTCTTGTCGCCCGAACGGGCGTCGTGGGCGAATCGTAGCGTCTCGTGTCGTCCCATTGGTGCGTGGTCGAGTGGGGCGACCCTCACCCAGGGTTTCCTCCGCTACGCTCCGGTCACCCTGGGCTACAGATGCCTCGTTGGAAGACACTCGGCGCGGCACCCGATGGTCGCCTTGGATCCAATGGTGATTGAGAGTCTCTTGCACCGGCCGACACCCATGGGAATTAGCTGCGCAGGGACGCCGAAAAACTCCCACCTCCAGGCGTGTATCGAGCGGAAATCGCTCTTTTTAGAGGTGGGTGGCACCTTTTCGTGGCAGCACCTTTTCGTGGCAGCAGATGGTGGTTATGAACGCCAAGAAATACTGGTAGCGAGTTTCGGAAAAGAACTTGTCGAACGGGGCGGCCGTATCGATGATGGTAGCAGCAGGCGGCTTGGGAAGACGCATCGTGGACCTCCTTGTCCTGGTCTTCGTTTTTGGCATGAGCACCTCAAACGATAACCATGGGACAGGCGTCGTCGACGCGTTTTTCGCGCCGCCTGTTTTTGTGCGCTGACCTCCTACATTTCCGCTGATGTAACCGCTAAACTACACTTAATATATGGAGTCCCCCTCGATGTCGCGTAAGTATTTAGCAGTCCTGTCTCTTTGCATGCTCGTCGGCGCTTGTAATGGCAATGACACCGCGCCGGAACAAACCGATACCGGCGGGTTTGACACCGGACAGGCCGATGACGGTGGGGAACCAGACACCGGCGTTGACGCCGACTCGGGCGTTGACGCCGACTCGGGCGTTGACGCCGACACAGGCGATGACGCCGACACGGGCGATGACGCCGACACAGGCGCAGATGCCGACTCGGGGACGCCCGACCTGGCTCCGACGATCTCGGACATCGCCGACCAGACCATCGACGAGGATACGACCACCGGCGCCCTCTCATTTAGTATCGGTGACGCAGAGGCCGTCGCCGATTCATTGGTCGTTACGGTCTCGTCGAGCGACACCACCCTTGTGCCCAACGCCAATATCACGCTTGAAGGCTCGGGCACTGACCGCACCATCGAGATTGCTCCGGTGGCCAATGAAAGCGGCACCGCCAGCATCACCATCACCGTCGACGACGGCAACTCCACGACCAGCACTTCCTTCGATGTCAACGTCACGCCGGTAAACGATCCCCCGACCATCACCGCGATCGCCAACACCTTCGTCGCCACCGAGCAATCCACCGGCCAGCTAAGCTTTACTATCGACGATATTGACACCCCCATCACCGATCTGTCGGTCAGCGCCTCGTCGCTCGGTACGGCGGTGATTCCCCCCGGCAATATCACCCTGGTTGGAGCCGGGGCGAATCGCACCATCGAAGTCTTGGCCACCACCGCCACGGGCTCGGCTAAAATCGAGATCGCCGTCGACGACGGCACGACGACGACCACCACCGATTTCAACATCTTCGTGATGGGTAAAACCCGGATTACAGCAGGAGCCAACCACTCCTGTATGGTCCAAACGGACGGGTCCCTTGCCTGTTGGGGCACGAACGGCGACGGCCAGTTCCCCCCTCCCTCCGGCACCGACTTCGTCCAGGTCGACGCGGGCTTTTATTCGAACTGCGCCCTTAAATCCGATGGCTCGCTTGCTTGCTGGGGCTATAACATCTACGGCCAGTCCACCCCTCCCACCGGCAATGACTTTGTCGAGGTGGGTGCGGGCTATTTGCACTCCTGCGCTCTCAAAACCGACGGCTCCATCACCTGCTGGGGCTATGACGGCAACGGCGAGTCCTCTCCTCCCTCCGGCACCAACTTCGAGCAAGTACGCGTAGGTTACGATCAATCCTGCGCTCTTAAATCCGACGGTTCCATCACCTGCTGGGGCTCTAACACCAGAGGCCAGGCCTCCCCTCCCTCCGGCAATGACTTTGTCCAAGTGGCCACCGGTAATTACACCTCCTGCGCTCTTAAATCCGATGGCTCCCTCGCTTGCTGGGGCAATAATATCTCCCCCCCGGCGGGCAACGACTTCGTCCAGGTCAGCCCGGGCTACCGGTTCGCCTGCGCGCTCAAATCCAACGGTTCCATCACCTGCTGGGGATCTGACACCAAAGGCCAGGCCTCCCCTCCCTCGAGCAACGACTTTGTCGAGGTGAGCGCGGGCTTCCAGCACGCCTGCGCCCTCAAATCCAATGGATCTGCCGTTTGTTGGGGCGACAACACCAACAACCAGACCAACGTGCCCTGAGAGAGTTGATTAGCCATCGCATGGCTCGAGTGGGCGACGTGGGCGAATCGTAGCGTCTCGTGTCGTCCCATTGGTGCGTGGTCGGGTGGGGCGACCCTCACCCAGGATTTCCTTCGCTAATAACAAAGATTGACATCAGCTTGCCCCGTGCGTAACACTCAAATGAGTGACGATTCTCTCACCAAAGGTAATTCCATGAACGTTTCGCTGACGCCCGAACTCGAGAAATTCATCGCCGATCAAGTGGCAGACGGGCGGTACCGATCGGCGAGCGAAGCGGTACGTGCGGGCATTCGTCTGCTCGAAAACGAGTTCCGCGAGCGCGAAGCAAAGCTTGAGTTACTTCGTCAGGCGGTCGATGAGGGCATTGTCGAACTCGACCACGGGAAAGCACTCGACGCAGATCAAGTATTCTCTGAACTCCTCGCCGGCCTCCAGGCAGACGAGGAGCGAGAGTGAGGCGCCTGCTATTCGCGCCTACCGCCCGACGAGACCTCGAGGGGATTGCCGACTTCGTAGATTGAGGCATTGCAGGTGCTTACATTGCGCCGCCCCACATGCGGGCAAGTCATTCAGATTACTTCCGTTTTGAGGTGGGTGGCACCTTGATGTCTCCGGCACGTCCTGAAGCCCTTCATCGTCGACTTCTATGCGGCGGGTGAGAAGTTCGTCGTCGAGATCGACGGGGAGCAACATCGGTTTGGGACGCATGTGCAGAGCGACGAGCGTCGAGACGCGCACCTGCAAGAGCGGTACAATGTCGAGGTACTGCGCGTCAGCGCGGCGCAGGTGAGGCAGAATATCGATGCGGTGGTGGCGACTATTGAAGAGCACTTGGCGGTTGGAGGTGAGATGACCGAACAAGAATCCACACCGACACGAACGGATGCCCTGCGCATCGCCCGCGACTTCGCCGAGGAGGACGTCGCCGAACTCGCCCGCTATCCCACGGGCCTTTGCCACTGGGTCTACCGCTGCGAGACGGCCTCGGGCCGCGTCTTTGTGCTGCGCGTCGCCCAGCCCGACAACCGCGACTTCATCGCCGGAGGCATCGCCAACGGTCGCATGCTCGCCGAGCGTGGCATTCCCGTGGCGCGGGTGCTCGGCGGCGACGCCGAGGCGCGGCTGCCGTGGATGGCCGTAGAGCACTTGGACGGGCGGGATATCGGCGCGGTCTACGCCGAATTGTCACGGCCTCAGAAGGCGGCGTTGGCTCGCGAGGTCGTGCAGATCCAGCAGAAGGTCGCCGAACTCGGCGAGGGTGAGGGCTTCGGGTACACGCACGTTGCTGGCGAACCAGCTCCGTTTGCCCGAGGGGACGAAGTCGTCGACGGGCTTGTCCAGCGAAGCCTGGGCTGGCTCGCCGAGACCGGCCTCGACGCCACGGAGGAGGTTGAACTTGTCCATCGTCGCCTCGACGGGCTCCGCCCGGCGCTGCGAGAGGTGCGGCCGATCCCGTTTCTCGACGACCTGACGACCAAGAATGTGCTCGTCCACCAGGGGAGCCTGACGGGTATCGTCGACGTCGACGAGCTTTGCTACGGCGACCGGATGATGTGGGTCGGGCTCACACGTATGGCGTTGTTGAACGCCGGGTATGACGCCGAGTACCTTGAATGCCTGCTCGACGAGCTGGGAGCCGACGACGAGGACCGGGCGCGCAGCGAGTTCTACACGGGCTTGTATGCGCTCGTGTTCTTGAGCGAGCAGGGGGTGGCGTTCAACGATGACGCCGAAACTCCCGATGCCGAGGAGGCTGCATTTCTGCGCGCCGCGGTTCACGATCAGTTGGCGTGACCCGCCGCAAGGTCACGTCAGGTAGGTGCTCGTGCTGACGATGGCACCAGCCCGTCTAAGCTCATCTTGAAAGGCGTGTGCAGCATACTGGGAACCTCGGTCGGGGCCGGCGCAGTTGATTCGAATGCGCGTCGGCCGCATTGGCGCTGGGTAATTGCTCACGGAGCCACAAAATCAGCGCTTAGGTCGGCCTGGTTAAACCCTCCAGTTTGTGAGTCTCGAATGCTCATCGTCGACATTGCTCCCGCGACTGCACTTTCCACCACAGGACAATTCGACGAGTCGAGGCTCAGCCCATTCATGTTTCGAAGCGACAACCCCAGTCGCGCAGCGCTGGTATCGTTGGAGTTGTCCGCATTGAAGTCTGCTTTGCGCTCGCCGTTATAGACATATAAATGCATCCATGCCTCCGTCCACGTGCTCGCGATCGTTTGCAGGTGGCTTTCCACGTTGGAATCGGAGCTTTCGAAGGAGAACGAACGCGTCGAAGTATTGATAAAGCGCGATTGGTCGGTCGAGCACGCGTCGCGAGTGGTGCCATCAAAGGAAATCCAGAATGCAACGGTCTTTCCGGCCAATGCCGGGTCGGACGAGATATTAGGATCGAAGGTAGCGACACCTCGGATGCAGTACTGGGCGGATTGACAATTTGCATCCTGGGTACTGTCGCACAGACCGTTGGAATCGGCGTCGGTCGTGCCGGTTCCAAAACAAGAATCGATGTCGTCACAGAGTCCGTCGCCGTCGCTGTCTCCGCTGGTGTCGTCTCCCTGACAGACGTCTGCGGAATCGCAGACACCGTCACCGTCGCTGTCGTCGGGGTCGTCCTGCGGGCACGTGTCGCAGGCATCTGGCGTCCCATCAGCGTCGCTGTCGACCGTATCGTCGCCCGACGCGCAAATATCGTCGCTATCGCAGACGCCGTCGCCGTCGCTGTCCCCGGTGGCGTCGTCTCCCTTGCAGACGTCTGCGGAATCGCAGACACCGTCACCGTCGCTGTCGTCGGGGTCGTCTTGCGGGCACGTGTCGCAGGCATCGGGCGTCCCATCACCGTCGTTATCGACCGTGTCATCGCCCAATGCGCATGTATCGTCGCTGTCGCACACACCATCGTGATCGGAATCGGCACACCCCGTATCTGGGCTGTCCGTTTCCGCGTCGCCGGTCATGCCGCCGGCGTCGGTTGCCGCATCGGGGATGTCGTTTCCGGTGTCGGTTGCTGCGTCGCGGGTATCGATTCCAGCATCGCTGCTCGTCGTGCTGTTGTGGCTTGGCGCATCTTTGCCACCACACCCGGCGGAGGCCAAGGCCAACGCGACCAACAACACCATCAAGCGAGGCGCCGAAGCCATCGGCGAAGCAAATTTTGGGAAAGTCATAATTGTACACCTGAAGAAAGCCGTTCTCTGAGAGCGGGAAGGCACTCAGGCGTACCATAGCCCTGCAGGGCACGCTTGCAAGAAAAGGTCACAAGGCCGCTCATCATCATGCCTCACCATTACGGTCGGCTTGTCGGTGCTCGCGTGTAGCCAACCAAGAGGTGTCACCGGCCTTGGAGGACGAGCGATTTTAGATAGATACGCGTGTGGAGGCGGTTGGGGTTCTGCACGAGGCCTACGCCCTGGCCGTCATACCACTCGACGGCGGCCTCGACGTGCCGAACTGCGCGCGAATCGAACTCGACGTGCAGTTCCTCAGCCACGCGACCGGTTCTCCAAGCGGTCTTTGACGTCCTCCCAGGCGGTCGTGCCATCCTCGTCCAGCGTCGCCGCCCGCTGCCGCAGAATCTCGAGGTGCCACTGCGGCACGGGCACGTCCTCTTGATCGGCTGCGATCGTGTTCCACAGCTCTTGAACGTATTCGATCTGTTCCTCTTTGGAGAGGTTCTCGAAGCCGGGCGGGTTCAAATCCGGGTGCCCCAACTTGAAACGAAACCCGCTCAGACGATCGTCTGGGCGGTCTTTTTTGCGTTGCCAATATTTTCGGCGTCAGCCCACCTCGGAGCCAGGGCTTCCAGCCCTGGACAAGCGAGCCCCGCGAGCGCGCGCCGCGCGGTTTGCGGCGCCTTGATAGCCCTGTTTGCGGTGGCGTGTGTGGCTCAAATCGTGTAAGTGGGCGGAGATCAAAGGAACTCGGCGAGGCGCTCTGTGGCGCACGCGATGTTCCGGGCAAACTCCAGGAGTGTTATGCGGATGCCACCGCGGCTGGTGCCGCTCATCGAATACGGGATCATCGAACGGGTCGTGCGGCCGCTTCTAAGCGGCAAGGAGGCGCAAGTCTACCTGGTTGAGGCCGGCGGGCAGCTTCGGGCAGCCAAGGTCTACAAGAGCACCCAGACGCGCTCGTTTCGCAACCGATCAAAATATACCGAGGGGCGCAAGGTGCGTAACTCGCGCGACCGGCGGGCGCGCAACAAGCGCAGCCGCTACGGGCGAGAGCAGGAGGAGGCGGCATGGAACTCGGCGGAGGCGGATATGATCAGGAAGCTGCACGCCGCCGGGGTGCGTGTGCCCCGGCCGTACGACTTCGTCGACGGCGTGCTCATCATGGAGTGTGTGCAGGGACCCGACGGCCAGCCGGCGCCGCGCGTCGCCGATTGCCCGCTGGACAAGGAGCGTGGGCTGGCGTTGTGCGACGAGATCTTGGCTGAGGTCGTCAAGATGCTTTGCGCCGACGTTGTGCACGCCGACCTGTCGGTGTACAACGTGCTGGTCGACGACGACGGCCCGGTCATCATCGACTTTCCCCAGTCGTTCGCCGCCGCGCGAAACCAACACGCGCGCAAAATTCTGTTGCGTGACGTCGCCAATATCACCGACGCCCTTCGGTTTGGCCGGCCGCCCCACGAGCTGCGCTACGGCTATGAGATGTGGGAGCTGTACGAAGCCGGCGAGCTCCGTGAAGACACCGAGCTCACCGGCAAGTTCGACATCCCCCACCACAAGGTCGACCCCGATATTCTGCTCCTCGAGATGCAGCAGATTGAAGAGGACGAAGCCCTCGCCGAGGTCGACGACGACCTGGACTTCGACGACTGACCCGCCACCGGAGAGCTGAGCGACCTATGTTCGAAACACGAATCACCGAAGAGTTCGTGCGAGGGGCCCTGGACCTGGAACCGACCGAAGACGGCCTTTTGCCCCATCGGCTTCCGCGGCATGCGCGCCGACAGATCGTCGACGACCAACTCCGAATGGCCGAGTCCCAGTCGTCCGGGGTTCGCGTGGCCTTTCGAACGCGCGCGACCACCATCGAGCTGGACACACGGCCGACCAAGCGGGTCTATCCCGGCGCTCCCCCTCGGCCCGACGGGGTCTACGACCTGCTTGTCGACGGCCGTCTCGCCGCGCAGACGACGGTAAGCGGCGGCAACACGCTGACCATCGACATGGCAAGCGGGGGCTTCCAGACGACGCCCGGACCGGCCGGAACCGCCCGCTTCGCGGGGCTCGACGACCGGCCCAAGGATGTCGAGATCTGGCTGCCGTGGGACGAGACCACCGAGCTCATCGCGCTTCGCACGGATGCGCCGGTCGAGCCGCTTCCCGATAACGGCCGCCCGGTGTGGCTGCATCATGGCAGTTCGATCAGCCAGGGCTCCAACGCGGCGAGTCCGAGCACCACGTGGCCTGCACTCGCTGCGGCCATCGCCGGCGTGGAGTTGATCAACCTCGGCTTTGGCGGCGGCGCGCTCCTCGATCCGTTCACCGCGCGAGCCATGCGCAATGCGCCCGCCGACCGTATCAGCGTCAAGATCGGCATCAACGTGGTCAACGCGGACCTGATGCGATTGCGAGCGTTCACGCCGGCGGTGCACGGCTTTCTGGACACCATCCGCGACGGCCATCCAGACACGCCGCTGCTGGTCATCTCGTCGCTGTTCTGTCGCATCCACGAGGACGTGCCCGGCCCGTGTGTGCCCGACACCGAAGCCTTCGCCCGCGGCGAGGTTCGTTTTGCAGCTGCCGGAGATCCTGCCCAGGTGGCGGCGGGCAAGCTCACCTTGAACGTCATCCGCGAGCAGCTCGCCCGAGTCGTCGAGCAGCGCGCGGTCGACGACCCCAACCTGCACTACCTGGACGGGCGCGAGATGTACGGAGAGGACGACTACGCCGCACGTCCGTTGGTCGACGAGCTACACCCGGACGCCCACACCCACGAGCTGATCGGCGAGCGTTTTGCTCGCCTCGCCGAGGACTTTCTTCGCTAAGGAGCGTATTCAATCATGGAGAATCGAACGCTACCATAGACGCCGAACTCCCGCGTCCGGCTGCGATGGCTGGCGTGTCTCGCCCTGGCGATCACCTTTTCGGCCTGCGGAAGCGGTACAGGCGGTCAAGGCGTTCCCGATGTGGGCGTTTCCGACCCCGGCTCGCGGATGGCGTTCTCGGCATCGCCTCCGCAGTAGATGTCTTCGCAGAGCGTGCGGGCGTCGTATTGATCTTTGGGCTTTAGACCGAGCCTTCGCGGTTGTGGGAGGCGAGCGTTCAAGAAATGGTTGAATAATTGTTGCTCGACGTTTGCTTTGTCGTCGAGCATCTGGTAACGGTCGCTGGTCGGCGGGACAAGCTCGCCGCAGACATCTCGAGGAAAACCCACCTTTTTGTTGGTTCCCGGTTATTGTCACGCACGTCAGTTGTGTCGGAACGCAGTACTTTCCTGCCTTCGTAGATTTGCCTGAACAAGATTGGTCAGTTCCAATGTGAGCTGGCGCCTCCAAGAGACGGGTGCTCGATAGGTTCGAGTATCCGAAAATTGTCCTCCGAACTCGCGTTTACTGCGGCGGGGTCGGGGAAATTACATCTCGAAGCATCGAGTACACGAGGAAAAAGCATGTCGAAGATTCAAGGCACAGTGAAGTGGTTCAACGAAGACAAAGGCTACGGCTTTATCGAGCGCAATGATGGAGGCGACGACGTCTTCTTGCACTTCAGCGCGCTCGCGCAGACGGGCTTCAAGACCATCGCCGAAGGCGCCGCCGTCGAGTTCGACGTCGAGCCTGGTCCGAAAGGTCCCAAGGCTGTCAACGTGATTCAGACCTGAGCGCGATGACAGTTTGACGTTATACTATCTTTGGCTGACCGTTAGACGGTCGGTAGAAGGTGGGTACGAAAAGCCCCGCCGGCTCATAGGAGACGGCGGGGCTTTTCGCGTGCTCGAACCGCCGGGGCGTTGTCCAGCAGATCCCATCACGAAGGGCGTCGACGGGCCCGTCCTCAGAGATGCGGCGAGGAGGGGGGGCGCCAATTGGGGCCTCTGACGGAGGGCTCGACGCCTGCTCGGAGTTGCTCGCTCATCTGTCGCCCGACACGCGCATGGCGTTCATCGTCGTGCTGCACCTGGACCCCACCCGCGAGAGCCATCTCGGGGTGGCGGAGATGAGCGGATACGACGTTGCGAGTCGGCTGCGCGACGAGCTGGGCGATCGACCCTGTGATTGGTATCAAGAGGTCGTTCCAGACAAAAAAAGCCCCGGCCACCACTTGGGATGGCCGGGGCTTTCGCGTGATGCCGTCGGCTGCGCCGGGGCATCACGTCAAGCTGCGCGCGTGGCTCAGAGCTGGACCACGTTGGCGGCTTTGGGGCCTTTGGGGCCCATCTCCACGTCGAACTCGACGCTGGCCGATTCGGCGATCGTCTTGAAGCCGGTCTGCGCGAGCGCATTGAAGTGCAAGAAGACGTCGTCGCCTCCATCATTGCGCTCGATGAAGCCGTAGCCTTTGTCCTCGTTGAACCACTTCACTGTGCCTTGAATCTTCGACATACTCTTTTCCTTAAGCTAGATGCTGCTGTACATGAATCTCCGCGCTGCCGCCGCGCACGTTGGCGCAGTCCCGGCACGCCCGGAGGGCAAAGGTCGAACACTCGAACCATCGAGCGCTCGTCTCTCGGAGCACCAGCTCGAACTGAGACTAATCTCGTTCAGGCAAATCGACGAAGGAAGGAAGGTATTACGTTCCTGCAGTGCAGACGTGCATGAAAAAAACGAATACCAGGTAAAAGGCAGGCTTTCCTCAAGATGTTGCGGCGAGTTGTGCCCGCCACGAGCCGAGTCATAACAGGTGCTCGACGAGAACGCAAGCGCCAAATGCCCTCGTGGCTGTTCGGTCTGTGGCGTTAAGCTTCGATCGTGGCGTCAGGTGCGGTGGTCGCCGTGCCTCGACGGTGATGTGGCCTTCTCGAGCAGTGCCAGGAGCGAGTGATGACCTCCGATTCCAATAACCGGCGTGGACCGGGCGATACCAACGGCCAGCTTCGCGGTGTGGGCCAGTTGACCGTGGACGCGGTGGTGGCGCTCATCGACGTGGTCGAGGCGATGCATCGCACGATCACCACCTTCGGCGGGCTTTTGGCGGGGGGCCAGCGCGAGCGCACCACCGGCTTTACCGGCCTGGTCTACTCGAATATTCGGGCGGTCACTGCCCTGGCAGGGGTGGGCCTGGACGCTGCGCTCGGCTTGTTGGAATCGCGCCTCGAAGCCGAGCCTTCCTCCGAGGGGCGCGAGACGCTGTTGGCGGCGCTCAACGGGGTGATCGGCGACTACCTCGCCGACTCCAACAACCCGTTGGCCATCCCGATGCAGCTTCGTCAGAACGGCCAGGCGGTGTCGGCCGAGCAGCCCGCGTTGCGCGACGCGATTGACCAGGCGGGCGGGCGTGTCCTGTTGCTGGTTCACGGCTCGAGTAGCAACGACCTGCAGTGGAACCGAAAGGGCCACGACCACGGCGCGTGCCTCGCCGCAGAATTTGGCTATGTCCCGCTGTATCTGCGCTACAACTCGGGGCGGCATATCTCGCAGAATGGCGCCGAGCTGGCCGACCTTCTGGAGCGCTTTGCGACGGCGCTGCCCGAGGTCACCGAGTTGACCATCCTCGCCCATAGCATGGGGGGGCTCGTCGCCCGGAGCGGCTGTTATTACGCGGACGATCTCGGATGCGGATGGCGCAAGCGTTTGAAGAAGCTCGTGTTTATGGCGACGCCTCACCACGGCGCGTTGCTCGAGCGCGCGGGCAACTGGGTCGACCAAATCCTCCAGATCAACCCCTACACCGTCCCGATCGCGCGCCTGGGCAAGATCCGCAGCGCCGGGGTCACCGATCTCCGGTACGGCAACTGTGTGCACCAGGACTGGGAGGGACACGAGCGCTTCGAACTCGCGCCGGACAGGCGTTGCCCGCTGCCGCTGCCCCAGGGCGTCGAGTGCTACGCCGTGGCCGCGACCCTCAACGCATCGGCGAATGTCCTCGCCGAACAGCTTGTGGGCGATGGGCTCGTCTCGGTCGACAGCGCGCTGGGGCGCCATGACGATCCGCGGCTGAACCTGGAGTTTCCCGCCTCGCATCAGTTCATCGCGCGCAACACCTCCCACCTCGGCGTGCTATGCGACCGCCAGGTGTACGCAACCCTACGGGGTTGGCTCTAAACGCTCGAGTTTGACATGCTCATCGCCGCGTCAAGCCTTGCGCTGGGTGTTGGCGGTGGGCCGGTAGACGGCTCAGTATCCCTCGATGACCCTGGCATTCTCCGGCACGTCGAAATAGGCATCCGGCGTGTCCGGTCGAAACCCGATGTCCGTCACCGACACCTCGGTGATATGCTCGCCGCGTTTGTTCGCCGCGGCGTCGAATGTGTACGTCGACATCCCTTTGGCGAACGTAATCCCATCCGTTGTCTGCTCGCCGCGGTAGACCATCAGGTGCTCGGGCGAGTGCCCTCCGTTGGGGAAAAATCCGGGATAGGAGACGACGTAACGCAACCCTGCGAAGCGGCCGGTCTGCGCGTCGAGGTAGATAATGTAGTAGTCACCGGGTGAGTCGCCCACATCAGCACCGAAGGTCGCCTTAAGTACGTCGTGAGGCCGGCCATGCAACTGGGCGCTGCCCAGCTTTTTCAGATGCACACCGGGGTCGGCCAGCACGAAGGGCATGGCGACGAAATAATAGGGAGTCAGCGACCAAAATCTCGGATGCTTCATCGGCTCAGCGTGGGCCGGCGAGACCCACGCCTTCTCGCCGTCCCAGCCGAACTCGACGCTGGTGTCATCGGCGAGTCGGTGGCGAGCCCGCGCCGACCAGGTGTCCACGGTCTGGTAGGTGTCGCGCGTGGGGTGTCCATTCAGCGGCTTATAGGTGAAGCGAAAGTACAGGGGGCCATTCGAGTACCAGCGTGCCAGGCCGCCATGGAATTCGATCGAGCGCCACAAGAGCTTGCCTGCCTCCGACTTCGACAGCCGCTCGCGTGCTTCGGCGACGCGCTCGGCGACCCAGGAACCCTCGGGCGTGGCAGTCTTGGGTGTGACGGCTGATTTGCTCGTCGCTGCCTGTTGGGGTTCGACTACGGCTTGCGGCGAAGCGCAGCTCACTGCGCCGGCGACGCACATCCCCCATATGACCAACCTCATTGAACACATCAATCGCTCCGTTCGAGTCAGCAGAAGGTAATCGGGGAGTCCGAGGGATAGGACGCATTCACCACTCGTTCAGGTTCCAGATTCATGCGACGCAGGTTCTCGACCCAAACCAGTGAAGTAAGGGCCGCATGCCATCTCGATCTGGAGACCTAAGCGTCCGACGAGCGGATGATCAACGTGGCGTTGCCCGGATGGGCGCGGCATTGGGTCGAGGTGGCGCCTTCTTTGTCGGCGGCCTCCAGCACGCGCTCGACATGGGGTTGGGCCTCCAGACTCACGGCGCCGACCGAATCGCGCACGCTGGCTTCGACGGCGCACCAGGCGTCGGCGAGGCGGCGCAACGCGTCGCGGTCGACCAGTGTGGCGAACAGCGAGGCCGGGCACTCGTAGTCGGTTCCCGGACACCCCCCGTCGAGAAGGTCGTGGCTCTGGGCGATGACGCCAGCAGAGATATCGAAGGAGGTGTCGCACTGGTGGCACTCGACGTGGATGTCGATGTTGTCGAGGATGTCAGTCATGGCGTGCTCCGAGGTGAGTTGGCTGTGAAGAGCGGAAAGGCATGGTTCTCGCGAATAAACGCTTTCGATATAGAGTTTACTCCTTGACAGGCGCATTGGCCAGTACGTACACCGTCGGTCTCGAGCCGAGTTGTTGATGATGTCCAAGCTTTTCTGAACGCGAATCAAGGAGGTCCGTATGTCCAGTCTGCAGTCGCCCGAAGACGGCGTGGTGTTCGATCTCGACGAGAAAATCGAGGAGCTACGCTCGCTCGAACCCTATGAGCGCGAAGGGCGCACCGCGCGCACCTTGATTTCGACCGAGAAGCTGCGCGTGGTGCTGGTCGTCATGAAGGCGGGAAACCGCATGAACGAGCACCAGGCCGATACGACGGCGACCGTGCAAGCCCTCGCCGGGGAGATCGTCCTGAAGCTCCCACAGCGTGAAGTGACGCTGCCGGCGGGACGCGTGCTCGCGATGGGCGAGGGGCTACGCCACGACGTTCAAGCCAACGTCGACAGCGCCTTTTTGCTCAGCCTTGGGTGGGGCGGACCAAAAGGATAGCCGTGAGCCTGTCGTCCCGATGTGAAAGAGACCCGCTCAGAGAACCATCTGGGCGGGTTTTTTGCGTCTCGGTCTCCTGGGAACCCCACGATTGACGCTGTGTTGATGCCGGCCTATGTTCGGATTTTATCCATCCAGTCCGTGGGCAAAGTCGCCCCATGATACTGAAGAGGCCGTCCAGCCAATGAGCGATACGCACAACGTCGTCAACCCCGTTTCCAGGGGGATACAGGTCACCGAGCGATCCACCACGTCCGCCTCCAAGGAGCCCGGCGCCGTCAGCTTCGAGGAGCACTATCGGGCCCACTACGAGGAGAAACTCGTCACCGGCCTGTTGCATCGGGCCGTGCCCGCCTGCGAGCGGGCGGGCCTATCCTTCACCGCCGTGCAGGACGGGCTGGCAGAGATGCTGTTGCCCCTCAACGTCGCCACGACCAATCAGCACGGCACCCACCAGGCGACCATCATGGCCCTGGCCGGGGACTACACCGGTGGCTGCGCCCTCGGCAGCGTGCTTCGCGGGGTGCCGCTGGTCGGGATTCACCCCATCTACGGAGGCGACCGCGCCTGCCTGTGGCTGGCCAAGTTCGACATGACCTACCACGCGCCGTCGAGCAGCGACCTGACCGTGCGCGCCCAGGTGCCGCGTGAGCAGTACGAGATGATCCGCTCGCGCTTTTGGGCCGGCAAGCCCACCCTCCTGCCGCTGCAGGTGCAATTTCTGACCGAGCGCGACGAGCTCGTCGCTGAAGGCAATTTCGTCTACTACCTGCGCCATGCGGACTACATCGCCCCGCGCGAGGCCGGCAAGCCCAGTGGCGTGATGCACCAGCACATGCTCAAGGCGTCGGCGCGGCTTATCGCAAACGTACGTGCCCGGGAGAACGACGCGGCGGCGCCGCTGTACCGCGACCCCTATTCTCACGTCGCTGCAGGCAAGCATGGCCAACTGCTGGGCGATCGGTTTCTCGAGCTGCTCCCCGAGCTCGCCCATATGGTGGCCGCCCGCACCCGAAGCGCCGACGACAGCCTGTGCCAGGCGCTCGAGGCCGGCGTGGATCAGGTCGTGCTTGTCGGGGCGGGGTTGGACTTCCGCCCCCACCGGTTCGTCTCCCAGTTTCCCGACGTGCACTACTACGAGCTCGACCTGCCGGAGATGGTCGCCGAACGCGAGCGCGTGATCGCCGCCGCCGACCTGCCGACGGTCGACCGAACCACGGTTCCCATCAACCTGCTGTGCGAAAGTCCGACCGACGTGCTCTTGAATCGCACCGGCTTCGACGTGAGCCGCCCCGTCTTCATCGTCTACGAGGGCTGCTCCATGTACTTCGAGGACGACGTGGCGCACGAGATCCTCGCGCGCTTGGGTGAGCTCGCCGGCCGGCACCCGGACAGCCGCCTGTGGTTCGACCTGGTGTCGGAGGTCGTGGGTTCGGGAGAGACCGAGAACCCGGCGATCCGCCCCTTCCTCGACGGCATGGCCGTCATGGGTGAGCCCTTCGTCTTCGGTCACGACGACCCGGCGGCGCTGCTCGCGCACGCCAAGCTCGAGGTCGTGTCGGAGACCCCGTCGGATGCGTACCGACCCGAGCTGGCAAGCGAAATCTACGACCACTATCGCTTCGTGCTCGCGCGGCCCCGCACGGCCGGCTGACGACCTTGAAGGCGACCTACATCACCGAGCTTACGCGGGGCACGCCGTCGCCCAGGGGGAAGACCAGCGCCCGAAGGGCCTCGAATTCTCGGCCGTTCGTGCCCTGGCCCGGGGATAGTTGCGAGAGCATGGCCAGCCCGGCGGAGAGGTGGCCGTTCTCGAAAGCAGCGCGTCCCAGGGCATTGGTCAGGCTCTGGCGCTGGCTTTGGGGCAGGCGCATGCGGATGGCGTTGGCCCTGTCGAGGTCGCCGGCGTCGGCCACGGCCTTGACGAGTCCTTCGAGTTCGTAGCGGTCACGTCCGGCGGCCGCGACGAGCTCGTCGACCACCTCGTCGAAGACCTCGGGGTAGTCGGCCACCGCGCCAATGAGGGCGGTGTTCTGCGAGGCGCGTGCATGCTCCAACGCCTGGTTCCACAGGGGGTGATCGGGGGTGATGGCCTCGAGCAGCGCGGTCCACGGCGCGTGTTCGCCGGCGGCCTCGAAGAGGGTCTGCAGCCCCTTGTCGGCGCCGATTTTGGGAAGGATGGTCGCCAGAGAGGCCAGGAAACTGACCAGCGCCTGCTGAGTCATGCCGGTGAGGTTGATGTCTTCGAGCAGGCTTTCGACGTGCGGGGCGACGGCCTCGGCATCGTGGCGGGCCCACAGCGCCAACAGCCGTGCGCGAGCGGTGGTCCAACCCTCGCGGATGGCCTCGGCGATGGCGGGGGCGAGCAGCTTGCGCAGCGCCTCGGCTCCCTCGGTGTCGAACACATTGGCGGCGATGGTCGCGCGCGCATCGTCGACCGAGAGCCCCTCGAAATACTCCGTGAGCTGCCAGGCGCGGTCGGGCTCGCCGGCCTCCTGGCAGGCGGCGACGACGCGGTCGAGCAGCTCGAATAGGTTGGTTTGACCGCAGGCGGACATCCTTTTTAGAAAGTCCTCCAGCAGGTCCAAGTCTCGTTGTTCGCACACCAGGTCGGCCGTCTCGGCCAGGTCGTGCCACCACATGCCTCCGCCGGCGCGCTCGATGGTGGCGAAGGCATCCTGCCAGCGGCCCAACATGGCCTGGGCGGCGGCGAGGGCGCCAAAGCTGCGCTGTTCGTAGGAGGGGATGTCGGCCTCCGCGGCGCGTTGCAACCAGCCCTGGTCGTCATCGCCGCACAGTTGCTCGCCGGCGCCGATCCACGCCCAAACGCTTACCTGGTCACCGGCGCGCTCGGCGGCGGCGTCGAGCAGGGGGCGGGCGGCATCGGTCTCGTCGGCGCGGGCCAGATAACAGGCGGCGTGGGCCACACAGCCGGGGTCGTACTGCTCGCCCAGGCCGACGAGCTCGTCGAGCAGCTCGACGGCCGCGTCGTAGCGCTGATGGCGGATCAGGTACACGGCGACCTCGCCGAGGTACTCGCCGCTGGAGTAGGGCCGATTGGCTCGCCGCGTCTCCAGCAGCAACGCGATCACGTCGTCGACCCCATGCTCGTTCTCGACGGGGAAGGGGGCCTTTCGCACGGGCGTGGCGCCGGGCTCGGGGCGCTCGGCATATTGCTCGCGGACCTCTTCGGGGAAGTCGTCGGGGTAGGCGGCGACCGCGTCGTACAGGTCGTCGAAACGTTCGAACCCGGCCCACTCGAAGGGCACGCTGAAACGGCCATCGATGGCCAATTGAATCGTGGCGTCGGGCTCGTGCGAGGCGACGACGTAATGGTGGTCATGGTAGCCCGAGGACGCATAGCCCCAGGTGTCTCCGTCGGGAAATTTGTCGAGCACCGTTGGCACCGGGTCCTCGGTGGGAAACTCGAATAGCCGGTGGTCGGCGAAGACCTCGCCGGTGGCGGCGTTGATGAATGTCAGCCGCTCGGAGCCGGCGGCGACGACGGCCTCGCCGAAGAATACGCCGGAGACGTCCTCGACGGGGACGTTGCTGAGCATTGCCGGCGATTCGCCCACGCGCCACACCTGCAGCTCGCCGTCGTGGGTCAGACAGGCAAAGCGCTCGGCGTCGGCGTGCCACGCGAAGCGGCTCAGATCGGGGGTGGAGTAGTCGGGCGTGCCGGAGGCGTCCACCTCGATGTGGGTCTCCAGCTCGGAGCCGCGCCACACGAAGATCCCCTCCTCGCGCACCTGTGCGAGGCGCTCGGCGCCCGGCGACCAGTACAACTGTCCGCCCGCCTCGGCCTCGAGGATGTCCACCGTATCCCCGGTGGCCGTGTCCAATAGGCTAACGCGCTTGTCGCAAAAGGCGATGAAGCGGCCGTCGGGGCTGAGGGCCGCGCCCTCGGGCACCGAGCGATGCCACAACAGCTCGCGGGTGGTTGCGTCGATGGCGTAGGCGGTGCTCCATCGATCCACCCCGGCGATGACGTCGTCGGCCGTCCAGACGACCGGGCCCAGATCTTGGAGCTCCTCGTCCACGGCGTCCTCGTCAAACGAGTTCATGGGCACCGGCGAGGGGTTGTGCGGCGACGGGGCGACGATGCACCCGCACAGATTCGAGCCGCGGCCCCAGCAGGAAATAAATACGCGGTTGTTGTCCGGCGCCCAGCACCACTTCGGCGGTGTATCCCAGCCCTCGGTGACGAAGGCGTAGTTGGGCACGTCGCCGCCAAATTCGAAGGGCTCGAACCAACCCACGCCGTTGGTCGCAAACGACAGACCCACTCGCTTGTCGTTGGGGCTCCACTGGATGCAACCGCGTTCGTCGGGCCAGCCCACCCCGCCGTCGATATACTCCCGGACGTTGACGCAATCGCCGGTGGCCACCTCCCAGATGGCCACATCGCCGCCAGCGTCGTAGTCGTCGCCCACCCAGGCACCGGTGGCAAAATAGCGCCCGTCGTGAGACATCGCCCAGGCGGCCAGTTGGTTCTGATGGGGGAAGTTGTGACGCAGCCGGGCACGCGTCAGTCCGGCGCGCTTCGCGTTGTACAACGCTTCAATGGCCGGCCGGGCGTCCTCGATGGCCGAGGGCCGGGCCCGCATCACGCCGATGAGCGCCTCCACGTCGGCATCGGTGGCCTCCTTCCAGTCGAACGCCGCGACGGCCGCGGCGAGGTCGTCGGCCCCGGCGTCGAAGGTGGCTTTCTCGTCGGGATCACCCACCAACAGCGCCATCAGCTCGTCTTCGCCGTGCACGGGGATGCCGTAGCGCGTCGCCTTGGAGACCTTCGAGCCCGCCCGCGCGCCGGCAAATAAAATGTCGGTCGTCTTGGTGACGCTCTTGCCGCACGTGGCGCCGAGCTCCTCGAGCGCCGTCTGAGCTTCCTTGCGGGTGAATTGCTCGAACTTGCCGGTGAGTACGACGGTCTTGCCTTGGACGTCCATGATGGCCTCTGGATGTGGCGGTTCTACCGCGGTTTTTGAAGGATATACGGCGCACTGTAGAACACCGCGGGTGGGGCGGTCAAAGCCGGTCGTCCAGGGGCGCGGTCGAGGGGCAGGTTCGATCAATGATCGCCGCCGCAGTAGCTACACGGCCAATCTGGGAGCTTTGAGCGGTTGGCGGCGCGCGAACGAGCGTATCACCCCCTTTCCCCCACGGTGGCGGGCGCCTTTTTCGGTGCCAGATCCTTCCAGGTCTGGCTTGCGGCAGCGCGTGCGCTGCGGCGGGACGCCTTTTCGAAAGAGTGACGGCGTCGACTGCGGGCTCAGTCGTCGAAGGCGTCAAACGCCTCCATGTCCAGCAGGGGTTCGCACAGCACCAAGAGTGTGTGCTCGATGACCATTTCCCATGTCGGTTTGAGCCACCAATCGCCGTGGGCGAAGCTGCTCGCTTCGATGCTCGACAGCCCGCGTCGAGCGCGCGTTGCTCGAAAGCGCCAGAACGCCCAGCTTTAGAAGCGTGGCCGGATGCCGGAGCTGGGACCGGAGCCGGGACCGGAAGCCGGAGCCGTGGCCGGATGCCGGAGCCGGGACCGGATGCCGGAGCCGGGACCGGATGCCGGAGCCGTGGCCGGAAGCCGGAGCCGGAAGCCGGAGCCGGCCGTCGGCTCGGCGCGCTGCGCGCGCCTTGTAGGGAGGGGGAGAAGCCGATTCTGGCTAGCCTCCGATCTCAGGCGTCCCGCGGGACAAGCCACGCGGGGGCGCTAATTGAGAAAAAGAATCTGAGGCCCAATCGCAGAGCGAACCTGCGTGGAGGCGTGGAGGCATGGAGACGCCAAGACCCCGAATCCATGGAAACATGGAGCAGCCTTGGGGGCACCGAAGAATGCGGTCGCTTATCTACGCTGCCACCGCCTCAGCAATACCGTGCGCACCTCCTCCGTGGTCTCAGTGCCGCTCCATGTGCTCTTTCGTGGCTTCATGGACTCGCGTGCCTCCGAGCCTCCGAGCCTCCGAGCCTCCGAGCCTCCGAGCTTCTGCGATGTCGGGCCGAGGGCCCAATAACCGACTCGGCGCGCTGCGCGCGCCTCGCGCGGAGGGGAGGGAGGGAGAAAAGCCGATTCTGGCTAGCCTCCGATCTAGGCGTCCCGCGGGACAAGCCACGCGGGGGCGCTAACTGCGAAAAAGATCTGAGGCCCAATCGCTGAGCGAACCTGGGTCGAGGGGTTGGCCGGCGTGCGGCGTCGAAAGTGCTTGCATCGCGACTCGAATCTTGGTGTCGTTCTCGCCATGGACGCCCACACCGACATCAACGATGGGGTCACCCCGGTAGATGACCGGCGTGGATCTTTGCGTTTGATCGCGCTGCTCGCCGTCGTGATGGGCGCGTGTTGTGCGGTGGGCTGCGCCACCCCGGCCCAGGGGCGCATCCCCCCAACTTCTGCCGGTGAGCAGCAGGCCACCCCGGCTCCGACGGCAAAGAAGCACGCCGCGTCGGGCCTGGCCGGCGTTGTCGGCGCTGTGCCGCCCGGTCGGCGCAAGCCCGTCAAGGTGGCCGTGCCGTCGAGCGGCGTCCACATTCTCCTGCCGACTCCCCACCTGTCCGCCTACCCGACGATGACAGAGGCCCTGGCCGTCAACGTCGGCTATTACGTGCTTCGGGGGTTGGGCACCGGTATCAATTTTGCGGTGGCCGGTGTCCAGGCGGTCGGCGCGCTGATGGTGGCGGGCGTTCGGGCCACCGTCCAAGAGCTCCAGCTCGCGCTCCAACGCACGACGAGTTTTGTCGTCCTGCACCAACTCTTCCGAAACCGAGCGCTGCCCAAACCTCGACGCGCCGGGCAATCGCGGCGTTTTACGCTCGAGCTCGAGAACCATCGGCCGGTGTCGATTTCGTGGACGCTGGTGCGCCGCGTGCCGGCGGGTGCGATCTGGAAGCTCGACGTGTCCAACGCCACCAGCGCGTACAGCGTGCTGGGGCTGGCCTGCGCCAGTCGCGGCGGCACGTTCTACCGGCTCGACATCGCCGCAAGCCTTCAAAACGGTCCCGGCGACTCCACGGACGACGTGGCAAGGCGGCTTGCGCGCGCAGGTCTGCCGTGCTCGATCCGCGGTGACGCGCCGCCCGGGGCCGGCGCGTCACCCACGAACGATGCCGCCGACGAGGACGACTCCATCGGGATGTCCCTGGATACGAAGGCGGGCCTATTGCAAGTGCACGCGGATCGCGCTCTGGGACACGTGTTCGCGTTGCCCGCGCTCCCCGCCCCGCTCGACGACCTATGCCGCACCGGCACCGTGCGATTTGTCCAACTGGACACCGCGCAGGCCCACCAAACGCTGCGCCAGACGTTTGTCTGCGGCTATGGGCCGCCACACCTCATCCGCGTCGAACAGCGAGCCCCCGATGGCGGGGTCGCGATGCGCTTGTCGACCGCGCATGCGGCGACGCGGCCGGCGCACAGCCAACGACATTGAGGCCTCATACATCCAGACGCAGCTCGACGAGGTCCTGGAGACGAGCTGTCTGCTGCTCGAGGCGCGAATCGGTCAACTCGGGGAGTACGTCCTTGTAGAATTGGTCGTTCAGTACATCCCCGAATAACGGCCCGGCGAAGTCGTGGCTGCGGTCGCCGTAGATGGTGCAGTGCAATTCGCGGGTCGCGGCGGCTTGCTCGGTATAGGGGGCGCCGTCAACTTCCTGATGGGCGATCGTCTCGGCGTCGATGGTCACTGTCAGGAAGTCGGCGGGATTGTAATTGGTGCCATTTTGCAGGTTGTGCTGGATGATTGCATCGACGATGTAGTCGCGACTGATGCCGTGGCCGTTGCCCTTCGCGAGCTGCGTGGCGAGTTCTTCGGTGCTCATACTCGGCGACAAAATCTTGGCGAGCTTGTCGAGATGGCGGTATTTGGTGCTCTGGGTGAACTCGACGGTCTCGTCACCCCAGGTGGCCGTCTGTCGATGGCTGACGTCGATGCCCGAAGGCGGCGCTCCCGCGGGGGCATCCGCCGGTGTCAGCCGAGTGACGGTGGCAACGCCCCCGGAGCGGTGGGACAGCCCCTCGGCGGCTTCCAGAAGCTTCCTGGTGGCGGGGTCAGCCGCCTTGTCTTTGGCGAGCGCTTTTACGGCGTTCCCGAGCAGAGACGCATCGTAACCCCACTGGAGGTTGTGGGACTGGGTCTCGGTGCGGAAGAGCTTTCCGTCGATGACACGTTTGCCCTCGCCGTCGGTGAAGGTGGCGCTGGCGCTGGCGCCCATTTGTCCGGGCGAGGTTTCAAACATGTCGAGGAGGGGCAGCTTGCTGAACATGTCGCCAACGATGGGTAGGTCGCTAACCTTGGGAGATCCGCCAACTTCGGTCTTGAGTCCAAGCGTGATGCCGTCTTTGGTGCTCTGGTCGTCGAGGGCGTCTTGAAACTGGTCGGCTAACTCGCCCGGGGTCGTTCCGTTCTTGATCGCGGCCAGCGCCGCATGGGCGTCATTGGCGTTGGCGAAGTGCAGCTTGACCTCCGAGCTGCGCTTGTAGCCGCCGGTAGGTCCGTACTCCGAGGATAGGCTGGCACCGCCTTCCAATTTGTAGGCGATTTCGTAGGTCTCGGGATCGTCCGCGGGTCGCGATAGTTCAATCTCTCCGCTCACCTCGAGCTCTGGCGAGACGCTCGCGAGCCCCCCAGCTTCGCCTTTGCCTCCTTTGCCTCCTTTGCCTTCTTCGCCTTCTTCGCCTTCTTCGCCGAGTTCGCCGCTGTGAGCCAGGCTGAACGTCCGGGATTTGCCGGGCTCGAGTTGCTGGAAGTGCGCCTCGAGCTGTTCGGGGCTCTCCGCGGCCATAAAGCTGTTGCCCCCTTCGTACTTTTCGAGGGCGAGACGTGTCTCGATTGCCGATTTGGCGCCCACGCCGACGGCGTGGTCGATGAGACTGCCGTCGGCCACGGCATTGCCCAGGCGCTCGGCGTCATTGCCCAGGCGTTCGGCGTCGGCGACGGTATCGCGGATACCGGCTTCGACGCTGGCCTTGGCGCCGGCGAGAGCAGCCTTGCAGGCATTCTTGGCATTTTCGAATGCGGTGGCCGCGTCTTGCTCGATTTCATCGGCCTTTGCGTCGATGTCACCTCGCAGCTTGTCGACGGCTCGGCCGGCGGCCGACTCCACGGTATCG
This sequence comes from uncultured delta proteobacterium, assembly GCA_963697525.1. Lineage (GTDB taxonomy): Bacteria > Myxococcota_A > Bradymonadia > Bradymonadales > Bradymonadaceae > Bradymonas. The sequence goes on along the minus strand of OY969087.1, from coordinate 6,918,763 downwards.
ACCACGTCGGCAGCGTCGTGGCTCACCTGGTCAATGGCGTCGCCGGCGTCATCGACCAGGCCCTGCGCTTGGTCTTCGATGTCCTTGGTTGCCGAGCCCAGGAAGTCGCTCCAACTCTCATCCTCGGGGGCGTCCTCCCACGTATCGCCTGGTGGTTCGAGAGTTGGCGACGCGGAGGCATCCGCGATGTCTTTCTTGGCTTTGCCCGTCGGCGCTGCGTCCTGCGCTTCGCTGCTGCTCGTGGAGTAGATATCCGACGAACGGGATCCTGAAATCTTGTCGGTCATGGTTTTCCCTCCGGGATGCCTCATCGGCAGGTAGTCAATTGAAACCCTCTACTATGGTTTTCGGCAGTGAGGGCCAAATCGTTGCGTAAAAAATGAAAAAACTTCTTCCAGAAGGACAGAAATCGCGCTCACAAACGAGCGTAGGCCCGATTTCCTGGAACACGTTCGTTAGCGCTCTCTGTTGGTTGGGCCGGCTCGAGGGGAAAGGAATGGGAGACCCGCAAGTTCTCGCAGATGCCAGGAGTGGCACACGGCTTGGTAGGGGCGCGCACCGGTGTTACCCTCGTCCAAATGGATCCAAAGAACCGCGTAACGAGGGAGAATGAATGCGCATCGAAGACGGCCTGGCGATCGCCGTGGTGTGGATGGCGATGGGGGCGAGCGCGTGCGGGAGTCCGCCGCCGCCCGAGGATTTTTCGAATCAGGCGGCCTATTGTTGGCGTGAGGCGCACGACTTCGGCGACGACGGCGACGTCGAGGCCGTGCTGATCTACGGCTACGACGCCGATGATCGTTTGGTCTGGACGCGGGCCGACCACGACCCGTACGGGCCCCGCGACGGGCATACGAATTGGATCTTGCGCTACACCTATGACGATGCGGGGCGGGTGACGCGCATCGACGGCGACCACGTGGGGACGGCGCAGAGCCCTGACGAAATTCAGACCTGGCGTTACGACGACGCCGGCCGTCCGGCGCATTATACCCAGGATGGAGCCCTATTTGCCGCCGACGGTTCGGTGACGTTCAACTATCCGGCCGATGGGACCATCGACCTGGAGGGCACGTGGGGCTACGACCCGCAGGGGCGCAAGGTTCGCCGGGAGCGTGACGGCCTGGGCGTCAGTGATAGCCCGCCCGACGGCGAGCCCGACGAGATTTACGCGTGGACCTACGACGGCCGGGTCGTCGATCGACTCGAGATTCGTCGCCACGGGCCCACCGCCGAGCCTGACGAGGTCGACACCTTCGCCTACGACGGCGCCGACGATAAGGTGCGCGAGGAGCACGACCTGGCACCGGTCGACGGCCAGCCCGATGTCGTGCTCGTCTGGACATACGACGCCGACGGTCGGAAGGTGCGTCGCGAGCGGTATATGGCGACCGACGCGCAGCCGCCCCTCGAGAACCCACCCGTCGAAGTGGTCACCTGGACCTACGGTCCTTCGGGGCGCACGTTACGCGAGACGCGCGACGGCGACGCCACCGGGAGCCACCGCGTCGACGGCGAGCTCGACGAGGTCGTCGAGTGGCGACAAAGTTGCACCTTCGACGACTGATCAGGCCGGACTCTGGAAGGTGCCCGGGCTGCTGCCGGTGGCGCGAAACCGCGCGGGGCGCTCCCGGCTGGCGGCGTCCAGCGCCTGGCGCACGCCGTCGGCGTCGAGGTCGGCGGTGTAGACCGGGGTGCCGGGCTGCTGGCGCCAGGACTCGTCGATGCCGCCGGCGTCGATGGGGTCGAACCCAAGCTCGTCGATCAACTGCATGACCACGGCTTTGTCCTCGTCGTCGTCGCTGGCCACCGGCAGCGCGATGCGCTCGGGGCCTCCCTTGGGCTTGCCTTTGTTCATCAGGTGGTCGGCGTAGATATTGTTGAACGCCTTGACGACCCGCCGGCCGAGCTGGCGCTCGACCCAGCGGCTCTCGGCCATGCCCTCCTCGATGGGCTGGATGCGCCCGTCGCGCTCGCGCGGGTAGTAGTTGCCGGTGTCCACGACGGGCACGTCGTCGGGGACGCTGTGGAACAGATCGTCGGGCAGGTCGGGCACGCGCGCCTCCGGGATGGTCACCACGACCAGATCCACGTCGTCGACCGCGTTTGCGGCCCACACCGGGGTCGCGCCGGTCTCCTCGGCCAGCTCGCTGAGCGTGTCCGGGCTGCGCGAATTGGCCACGCGTACGTTGTGGCCCAGCGCGGTGAGCCGTCGCGTTAGCGTGCCGCCGATATTTCCTGCGCCTATGATGCCGATATTCATGTCGTCTCCATTCTGGGGGGAAGCGCGTACGAACATGGGCGCGGTTTGGCCGAACTCAAATCATGGGCGGCGCCCCCGCCTCGGGTTCGCTCAGTGATTGGGCTCAGATCTTTGGCAGCCCACACCGAGGTAGCATTGATTCAACGGCCGGTGTCTGGCACACAGGTCAGACCGATTGGTACTGACTGTACATTTGATTCAAGGAGAATGGATATGGCGACGATTACATTGGGCGGCGAAGAAATGCACACCGTGGGCGATCTTCCCGAGGTGGGAGCGGCGGCGCCGGAGCTCACGTTGACGAATACCGACCTGCAAGATGTGACCCTCGAGGACGTCGACGCCGACTTCATCGTGCTGAACATCTTCCCGAGCGTCGACACCGGCGTGTGTCAGGCGTCGGTGCGCGCGTTCAACGAGCGCGCCGGCTCGATGGACCGCGTGGCCGTGCTGTGCGTGTCGGCCGACCTGCCGTTCGCCCACAAGCGCTTCTGCGGGGCCGAGGGGCTCGAAGACGTCTCCAGCATGTCCACCTTCCGCAGCGACTTCGCCACCGAGTGGGGCGTGGAGATCGCCGACGGCCCCATGCGCGGGCTGTGCTCGCGGGCGGTCGTCGTGCTCGACGCCGACGGCAACGTCGTCTACACCGAGCAGGTTGCCGAGATCGGCCACGAGCCCGACTACGAGGCCGCTCTGGCGCATGTGAGCTGACGTTGGCGACCCCGCCGCCCGTCAGGTCGCGCCTGCACGCCTATCGATGCAGGAAGCGACCGCCCACCCAGTGGGCCTTGTGGCCGTCGATGCCCAACCGAATGGTGCCTCGCTTCGCGGTGCCGTCGGCGCGGTGGGACACGGCGAAGTCGTAGCCGGCGGCGGGCACCGCAAAGACATAGTCGATGCCCGCCCCCGCGATGATCTTGGCGCGTGGATGCAGCGACGTGGGGTCCCAGGCCGGGTTGCAATTATTCTGTTGTCGGGGGCGGTTGAGATCGCCGGTGACGATGACGTTGTAGCCGTGGTCGTGTTCCTTGGCGACTTCGGCCTTGAGCACGCGCCAGCCTCTTCGCCAGTAGTCGCGCCGCTTGGCGACCTGGGACTTGCACGACCAGGCCCCGGCGATCAGGTGAGTGTTGACGACCGACAGATTGCGCGGCCCGTAGTGGGCGACGGTGACGAATCGGGTGGGGCTTACGTGGGCCCAGCCAGGAGAGGCGAACACGGCTCGGGCGGATATATTGGAGTTGACGCCCTTGGAGGTGATCGGCTCCTTGACGAGTTCGCGGTGTCCATCTGGACGCGTCGCTCGGGGCCGGAAGGTGGTCCACCCCCACTGGGATTTGAAGCGGTTGTGGATGGCGTCGATCTCGCACGTGCTGCCACAGGGGTCGGCTTCACCGATCTCTTGCCAACCGATAAATTTGGGACGGGGACGGGGCCCGAGCACGTCGCCGACGCGGTCGAAGACGGCCTGTACGTCAGCCTTCGTGTTGTAGTCGCGCCCGATATTGGCGGTTGCGTAGGTCAAATCCGCTTCGTATTGCGCCGGCGGATCGGGGGGCGTAGTGGCCGTGTCCGGCGAGCCGGCATCGGCCGTCCCGACGTCGGCGAACCCCGTCCCGCCGCTGTCGCTCCCACCCCCATCCCCGCTGCCGCCGCCGCGCCCGGTATCCACCGCCGTGTCCGATGCGGCGTCTTCGGGCGCGCCCACATCACCGGATAACGATGCGTCCAGCGGACCGACGATCGACGCGTCCGCCCCGGCATCCGGCGTGGCCAACGCCGGAGTCGAGAAGTTGCACCCGCTGAGTAGTAGTGCGCACACGGCCGACGCGGCACACAGCCCGACCCGTCTGACTTTGTTCATATCCAACACCTCGTTCAGTTCATTGGCGTCCACGCTAGGGGCTTGCCGCTCGCGGGTCAACTGGTGTCGGCGGCTTCGTTCCGGTGGCATGGGCTTTCGCACGGGCGTGGTTCCGTAATCGGGGGCTTCGAGGTGTGGAGGCACGTGGCTCTGGAGGCGGGGAGACCCCAGCGGCCTCGCGCCGCTGGTGAATCAGATCGTCAGCTAAGGGCGGCGGCGTGTGCCCCGCAAGACCCCCGCGGGTTCATCCCGCGGGTGAATCAGATCGTCTGCTACGAGAGCGGCTGCCCAAACACAACTCGCCATCCAAAATCCGTCCCAGACGCCGCTCGACGGCCGATCGACCAAGAAAGGACGCAACGATTCGACCTTTTTGCCGAAAACCATAGAGAGGGGCACCGACTAGGACGCGGCGTCTCACCCAGCGTCGCGCCGTCGAACAAGGTGGCCCCCACGGAAGCGCAACCGTCGCAGCGAAACAACGCCATCGGCCCGGTCCGATGCCCGCACACCCCGCCTCACATCGGCGAGAAAGACGGGCGACCCAGGGCACGGCCGAGGTGCGTCTTGGTTGGTTTCATGGGGGAGGGCTCGAGGAGCCCAGGATGGCGGGGCAGTTGGGGCAGTGCGCGCGCTTTGGCCGCGCGCGCGGGCCTTTCGCGGACCGCGGGTGCCGCCGCGCTTAGCTTGCGATCTTTGCGTCCTGTGGGGCGAGCCCACAGGGGCGCTGGAGGCGGCGAGGCGCCTGGCTTAGCTTGCGATCTTTGCGTCCTGTGGGGCGAGCCCACAGGGGCGCTGGAGGCGGCGAGGCGCCTGGCTTAGCTTGCGATCTTTGCGTCCTGTGGGGCGAGCCCACAGGGGCGCTGGAGGCGGCGAGGCGCCCTGGTTTGAAGCGTGGACTCGAGCCGTGCCTCGAGCAGACATCGAAACGCCCGGCGCGTTGCCGCGATCCTCAGATCCCCGATCAGGGAACCGCACCCCTTTCGCACGGTGGTCGTTGACAATGTATAAGTGTTGGCTTATATGTTTGATATGCAAAACGCGAACACAGTTGAAGACAAGGTCTTTCGGGCGCTGGCGGACCCGAGCCGCCGGGCGATTTTCGAGTCGCTGACTCGTGGTGAAGCGGCGGTCAAGGACCTCACGGCGCGCTTCGAGATCTCACAGCCGGCGGTCTCGCAGCACCTCTCGGCGTTGAAAGACGCCGGGTTGGTGAACGGTCGGCGCGAGGGGCGCTGCGTCTACTACCGTGTGGAGCCGCGTGGGTTGGAACCGCTCATCGACTGGATCGCGCATTATCGCGCCTTTTGGACGGAGCACATCGACAAACTGGAACAACTGCTCGGGGACATGGACGAATGACCGAAGATACGCCCAATTCGCAAGAAGCTGCCGCCCTTTCGTTCGAATTCGACTTGCCCCACGCGCCTGAGAAGGTGTGGCGCGCGCTCACGGAGCCGGACCTGCTCGAGCAGTGGCTCTTGCCCCTGGTCGAGCGCGAGCTCGACGCAAAACCGGGGGCGGCGTTCACCTTTCAGGCGCCACCCCAGCCCGGTTGGGACGGCACCGTCAACTGCCGGTTGCTCGAGATCGAGGAGCATCGACGGCTGCGCTGGTCGTGGGTCGTGGGCGACCTCGACACCGTCGTGACGTTTACGCTCACACCCACGGCGTCGGGCACGCTGCTGTCCCTGGTGCATTCGGGCTTTACGGTGGACCAGAAGAAGAACCGCTCTGGAGCGCGTTACGGTTGGAAGATGATGGGCGGCAAGCTCGTCGACCTGCTCGGACGGCTCCCGTGAGGCCTTATTTTGAGATGGTTGTTGGGACTGACTCCCAGGAGACCGACCGATGAGTAATATGAATCCCGAGGTTGATGAGTATCTCACCAAAGCCAAGAAGTGGGAGGACGTGTCCCGGGAGTTGAGGCGGATCGCCCTCGACTGTGGCCTGACCGAAGAACTGAAGTGGGGCAAACCCTGCTACGGCTTCGAGGACAGCAACGTGGCCATCATCCAGGGGTTCAAGGATTCCTGCGCGCTCATGTTCTTCAAGGGGGCCCTGCTGGAGGACCCCGCGGGGGTGCTGGAGAAGCCCGGGCCCAACTCGCGGGTGGGCCGTCGGATTCCGTTCACCGCCGTCGGCCAGGTCGTCGAGATGGAGCCCGTCCTGAAGGCCTATATCGACGAGGCCATCGAAGCCGAGAAGGCGGGCCTGGAAGTGCAGGTCGACCGGACGCCCGAGCCCGTGCCCAAGGAGCTCCAGGAGAGGCTCGACGACGACCCGGCCTTGAAGACCGCGTTCGAGGCGCTGACCCCCGGACGCCAACGGGAGTACATCCTGTATTTTTCTGGCGCCAAGCAGGCCAAGACGCGTCGGGCTCGGGTCGAACGGTACGTGCAGAAGATCCTCGATGGGAAGGGCATGAGAGACCGCTAGATTCTGACAGTTTCGTGCCTGTGCCGGACTTGCGCTCGGGCGTGGCGCCGACGACAATAGGGGGTACGACTTCAACAGCTCGCGAACATCGATGAGGCCAGGACCGATGTCCGATCAACACTGGGAATACCGCATACGCTTCCTGCGCATGCGACCGCGCTTTCGCCGCCGCCTCGACCTCAGCCCCGACGAGGTCATGCAACGGCTGCGCGACTGCAAGGAAGCCGGCGACTGTCCGTACGTCACCCACTTTCACGAGCACCAGGTCGAGCTGACCATCCCCAAGGAGCGCCACCACTTCTGGTCCCCCTACCTCAACCTGCTCATCGAGGACGGCGAGGGCGTCGCTCATCTCGACGGCCGCTTCGGGCCCAACGTCGGGGTGTGGACGATGTTCTTGGCCGCTTACACCGTGCTGGGGATCGCGGCCGCTGTGGGGGTGATGATCGGCCTCAGTCAGTGGTCGTTGGACCAGCCGCTGACCGGGTTCGTCGTCGCCGGCGTCTGCCTGGCGGCCATCGCCGTCGTCTACGGGATTGCGATGGTCGGCCAGCGCCTGGCCAGCCCGCAGATGTCCGAGATTCGCGCGTTCATCGAGGGTACGTTCGTCCAGCTAGAGACGACGAGTGACGAGAACGGTGAGGCGTGAACAAGGACGTCTTCCAGGAGCTTCGCCGTCGACAGTGGTCGAGCCGCACCGGGCGCGTCGCCGGGGTGGTCGTGGAGGCGGCGGCTGACTCATCCGAAGAGTGGGCCTATCAGGGGTACCATCCCAATATTCAACGCTTTGCGCGGTGCTGCCGGAGCCTCGCGCTATGCGCGCAGGACGACGGGCCGCCGTACACCTGGCTCGCCATCTACCCGCCACCGCTTGGCGCCGACGGGCGGCCTGCGACAGACGTGACGACCTTCGGCGCTCCTCCCATCGCCACCCGACTCGACACGGACTGGCTGTACCTCGATGCCTTCGACACTAACGGCGGGCTCGTATTGTCCGTCGAGCATGGCGCGGTGTTGTGGTTGGAGCTCGGTCGCGCGTCGGCGGTCACGCTGATCTTTGTCGCGCCTTCTTTGGAGTCTTGGTTCCAACAGTGGCTGAGTGTCGACTTTGTGGAAGATTTCTTTCCCTCCAAGCAGCGCGCGGTTGAGGGTGTTTCTGCCGCGGCGTATGCTCGCAGCCTCGACATGTCTGTTGAGTCTCACGTGGTCGGGAGTGATGCCCAAGGACAGGTGTTTTCATTTGAGAACGCCTCGCCAGGCGATTTTGTCAGTGGGCTGGGGGCTGAGGCGACGAAGCTCGTTGGGCGATTGGCCTGGTTGATAGCCGGGGAGTGAATGGATGCGCGAGCCCAACGATTATCACCTACAACTTGTCGACGAACTCGAGCTTTCGCCTGCCGGGCCTGGCGAGGTTTTGTGCGTCTTCAAGCCGTCGAGGTGTCGGCCAGCCTCGTTTCCGAGCAGGTGTTGCGGTCCGTGGCCCCCTCCGACGGCTACGCTGCGCTGCGCCGCCACCTCCCCGAGGCGGGGAGGGGTGGCAGGACGCCGCTCGCTGCGTCGTTTTGCGGCGTCGAAGCGGCGTGTGTATGCGATAATGCATGGTTGGTATGCGCTTGGTGGTAATGTTCCAAACGTCATCGCAGGGATAGATTGAGGATGTTGGGTGAAAGAGACCCTACTAACGATCTGACTCTTTGTGAGGAGCATACCCATGACAGATTTGGCAATGACGAAAAGGGCCGCGGGCATGTTGGACGATGCGACTTCGACGAGTGGTGGTGCGAGCCAAGCAGCGCCCAAGAGCGCCGTTGGCGAGACCGGGCTGCACTCGGCGGCGCTGGTCTCGGGGTTTGGGCTGTTGGCGATGACGGTGCTCGCGCCGATGTGCATCTTCGGGGTCATCGGCAAGCTGACCGTGGCGGGCGACCCGGCGGCGACCGCCGCCAACCTGGTGGAGTCGGCGAGCCTGTTTCGGCTGGGGGCTGTGGGCGTGCTGGTGGTGGCGCTGTTGGACGTGGTGGTCGCGTGGGGGCTCGACGCGCTGCTGCGCGGTGTGCACCAAAGCCTGTCGCGGCTGGGGGCGTGGCTGCGTTTGGTCTATGCGGTGATGTTCGCGGTGGCGGGCACGGATCTGTTCGGCGCGTTGCGCGCGGCGCCGGTGGACGCGCGCCAGACCGTGTTCCTGCTCGACAGCTTCCAGCAGGGGTGGCAGGTCGCGCTGGTGGTGTTTGGCGTCCACCTGGGTGTGGTGGGTGTGTTGGTGTGGCGCGCGCCGTTCATCTCCCGGATCTTCGGGGCGCTTCTGGTCGTCGCCGGAATGGGCTACGTGGTGGACGGTCTGGGCACGTTGCTCAGCCCGGACTACGCGCTCGGCGTGGGAACGTTCACCTTCGTCGGTGAGGTGCTGTTCATGTTCTGGTTGCTCGTGCGCGGGTGGAAGCTGCCCGTGGCAGCACACTCAGTCGGCGCGCAGTCGCTCGACCAGTAGGTCGAAGACCACCCGCACCCGCCGGCTCGTGCGCACCTCTCGGTGGCTGGTCAGCCACATGGGCACGGGCAGCGGGGGCAGGTCTGGCAGCACCCGCTGCACCTGCGGCTCGGCCTCGCCGATCCGCTCCATCATCAAGCAGATGCCCGCTCCTTGTTTGCAAAGCTCCCACTGGACCAGGTGGCTCTCGGTCACGATGGCGAAGTTGCTCGGCGTCAGGTTCATGCCGAGGGCGTTGAGGCCGTCCATCAGCGCGTTCGTGCGGTCGAATCCGAGGATTTGAGCGTCCGAGAGGTCCTCGGGCGCCGTCGGATGGCCCAGGTTCTCAAGGTAGTCTGGGCTGGCGTATAGTCGGGCGTGGTCGTCGCGGATCTTGCGGGCGACCAGCTCGGGATCGCGCGGTTGGAAGCTGCGCACGGCGATGTCCGCCTCGCGCTGGCGAAGATCGCTGGGTCGATTGGAGGCGACCAGGTCGAGCTCGATGCCGGGATAGTCCTCGCGGATGGCCCGTACGATGGGCGGCAGGATATGCGCAGAGATCACCTCGCTGGCGGTGATAGAGACCTTTCCCTCAAGCGACAGCGACTGGCCGGCGGCGACCCGGGAGACGCGCGCGGCCGCCTCGTTCATCGCGCGGATATGCTCGACCAACTCCAGCCCGGTGGGCGTGAGTTCGACGCCGCGCGGCACGCGCTCGATCAGCGCCACGCCCAGCTCGTCTTCGAGGGCGGCGACCTGCCGTCCCACCGTGGGCTGGGCGACGCCCAGCGCGCGCGCAGCCGCCGAGAACGATCCCTCCTCGGCGGTGACCAAGAAGGCCCGCGCCCGATTCCAGTCGAAGCTTGTGGCTCGCCAGTCCATGCGTTCTTGTACGCACCATTCGCTCGATTGGTCAATATGGTTGGCCGCCGTCCACTATGGAGGCGGCAGCGTAGCGGCCACACGTGCAGAGAAACAGCCGGTCACGGTCACGGTCACGGTCACGGGTCGAAGCGCGGTTGGTCGCCTTATTCGTGAATCCTATGTGCCGTCGTCCCAGGCCCGCCTGCCAAGAACACCGGCTCCTTGTCCTCGGGCATCTCGGCGAGCTCGGCGTCGGTCAGCCGCGCGTAGATCTCGATGAGGTTGCCGCCGGGATCTTTGAGCCACAGCTCGTGCAGGGGCGTGCCTCGCCAGGTGGTGCGCGGGGGCTTCTCGACGTGGAAGTCGGCTTCGCGGGCGCGGTGGTAGGCGTCGACGACGGCGTCCTTGTCGGCCACGCTGATGCCCAGGTGATACAGCGTGTCGTGGTGCAGCGTCTTGCCGTCGTCGACCAGGATCACAAAATTCGTGCGCAGCTTCTCGCTGACGAACGTCACGTAGCGGTGCGTCCACGCCTTGGGCTCGACGTCGAGCAACCAACTGTAGAATCGGGCCGCCGCGGGCAGGTCGGGCACGCGGATGCTGCCGTGAAACTCGGTCGGCTCCGGGCTCCCGGGCCGGTCTTGGAGAGCGGCGAGGATCTCGAGGCGCATCTTGATCTTGTCGCGCGCCTGGCGAAAGCGCTCGCGCATCTGGTCGTCGTCGAGCTCGGCGTCGGTGTCGGGGTCGTTGATGGGCCAGTGATAGCGCTTGGCGTCGGACAGAAACGCCGGGCAGACCTCCTCGGCGCACAGCGTGACCACGGTGTCGACCGACGCGGGAGCGACGTCGTCGACTGAGGTCGACTCGTGCTCGCTGATGTCGATGCCCAGCTCGGCCATCACCTCGACGGCCCAGGGGTTGACCTTGGACGGGCTCGAGCCCGCCGACTGCACGCGTACGTCGTCGCCGAAGATGTCGCGCGCCAGGCCCTCGGCCATCTGGCTGCGGGCGGAGTTGGCGACGCATAGAAACAAGATGCTTTTCATGATGTTGCTCGTCTCGGGTTGAGGGATGCTACACCGGAAAATGCTCGCGTGTGGCGTTGGCGATGCGTACCAGGGCGAGCATCAAGGGCACCTCGACCAGCACGCCGACCACGGTGACCAGCGCGGCGCCCGAGTGGATGCCGAACAAGACGATGGCGGCGGCCACGGCCAGCTCGAAGAAGTTGCTCGCGCCGATGAGCGCCGCCGGCGCAGCGATGCAGTGGCGCACGCCCCAGAGCTTCGCGCCGACATAGGTGATGCTGAAGATGAAAAACGTCTGCAAGATCAACGGCACGGCGATCAGGACGATGTGCGCGGGGTTGTCGAGGATGACCTCGCCCTGAAAGGAGAACAGCAGCACCAGCGTGGCCAGCAGTCCGATCATGGTGACCGGCCCGAACTTGGGCAGAAAGGCCTCGTCGAACCACTTCTTGCCCTTCTTGTTGATGAGGTACGTGCGCGTCACATAGCCGGCGGCCAGCGGGATGACCACGTACAGCACCACCGAGAGCAACACCGTCTGCCAGGGCACGATGATGTCGCCGATGCCCAACAGGAAGATGACGATGGGGGCGAACGCGAACAGCATGATCAGGTCGTTGATGGCGACCTGCACCAGCGTGTACGCCGCGTCACCTTTGGTCAGGTAACTCCACACGAACACCATCGCCGTGCACGGCGCGGCTCCCAGCAGGACCGCCCCGGCCAGGTACTGGCGCTGCAGATCGGGTGCGATGAACGACTTGAAGACGACCGTAAAGAAGAACCAGGCGATGGCGAACATCGAAAACGGCTTGATCAACCAGTTCGCCACCAGGGTAATCGTCAGGCCCTTGGGCTCCTCGCGCACACCGGCGACGCTCTTGAAGTCGATCTGGAGCATCATCGGAAAGATCATCACCCAGATGAGTAACGCGATGGGCAGGTTGACCTGGGCGTAGGTCATCTGGCCGAGCACGTTGGGCACGAACGGAACCAGTTGGCCCAGCGCGACGCCCGCGGCGATGCACAGCGCGACCCAGATCGTCAGGTAACGCTCGAAGAAGCCCAGGTCCTTGTTGGCGCCCTCGAGGCGATCCTCGTGCGCTTCGTTGTTGAAGTCTGCGCTCATTGTGTTTGCTCGCTCGGAGAGACAAAGAGGTCGACGAGCGACTTGAACCGCTCGATGGCCGCTGGCTCGACGCAGTAGCAGACCCGGGGGCCGTCGACCTCGCCGCGGATGAGGCCGGCGCGCTTGAGCTGCTTGAGGTGCTGGGAGACCGTCGACTGCGCCAGCGGCAGCTCGTCGACGATCTCGCCGCAGATGCAGGCGTTCTTCTCCATCAGGAATTGCATGATGGCCACGCGCGCCGGATGCCCCAGCGCCTTGGCGTAGGCGGCGAACTGCGCTTCGTCGAAGCCCTCGGCGTCGGTGACGTCCTCGGAGGTCGCCGGTGGCGGGCAGCAGTTCTTGGATGAGTGACTCATGGGTCTCTCCGCGGAGGACGTTTAATCGTCTATCGTAATTAGGCGATTAGGTGTCGCAAGTCAAGTCAACAAATAGCCCGGAGTCCGTCGACTCCGGGCTCTTCGGTAGCATCTGGAAACCCCTCCCATCGCCTGTCAATTGATCACAATTGCCTTCAGCCCCTGCCGAGGGTGCGCTCACGGCCCGGGCCCAGGGGTCCCGGGCCGCTGCGCTTACCCGCGGTCACGGTTTGGTCATACCTCCGAGAGAGCTATCAGCCATACCGTGACCGAGGGTAAGCTTACTCGAGGCGCCGCGAGGCGCCCTCGAGGGGCGCACCCTCGGAAGGGTCACCGCTCGTCACATCCTCGTCGACCAATGCACCCAAATCCATCTGTGGATTTGTGAGCAATAGACAGCCTATCGCGGAGGCCGGCTTGTGCCCTCACGCCGAGGGCATGCGGGTTGGGCTACTCGCGCGTCGTTTTATAGCGCACGCCCGACATCATCGCCGACGCCGGGGACAGGGCGGCGCCGGCGTCGGGGTCGTCGCTTGTCAGGGCGCGTTGGAGACCTGGCCGTAGGTGTCGTCGCCCCAGCAGACGATGGCGCCGTTCCCGATGCCGCAGGTGAACCTGAACCCGGCGGAGACGTCGTCGAAGGCGACACCGCTGGGCGCGCCCGAGACCTGCCCGCTGTTGTCGAACCCCCAGCAGACGACCTTGTGGTCGCTGCTTCGAATGGCGCAGGTGTGCGAGCCGTCGACCTTGGCGGTCAGCGAGGTGTACGCCCCCGTGGTGGGAAGCCCGTTGCGTTCGCCAAACCCAGTGTCGCCCCAGCAAACGACGGAGTGGTCGCTGCTCTTGATGGCGCATACGTGCTTGTAGCCAGTCGCCACCTCCGAGAACGCTCCCGAGGGGACGTTGCTCACCTGCCCCTGGGAGTTGTCGCCCCAGCAAACGAGGGTGTGGTTGCTCCTGATGGCGCACGCCTGATGGCTTCCAGAGGCGACCGCAAGGAAGGTCCCGGTGGTAGGCGCCCCGGAAACCTGCCCGTCGGTGTTATCTCCCCAGCAGGCGAGTTGGCCGTTGGTGCGGATGGCACAGCCATAGAACGGCCCCAGCGAGACCGACTTGAAGGTCCCCGAGGGCTTGTTGGTGATCTCGCCTCGGAAATACCTGCCCCAGCACTGCAGGTTCTTGTCGCTGCTGCGAATGCCGCAGTTGAAGTAGGCCCCCGCCGAGACGGTCGCGAAGGTTACGTTGGGGGTGCCCGAGACCTGCCTGTTCGAGTCGTAGCCCCAGCAGGTCACGTTGGGGCTGGTGGTCACGCTGGTGCTGCGGATGGCGCAGGCGTGGTAGGTGCCCGCGGACAGGCCGATCGTGGGGATCACTCTGCAGTAGGCGGCGTTGGGGCCCGTGCTCGTCTCGCCGGTGCCACACGCTATGCATTGGCGGTCGGCGGTGGTGGTGCCGGCCACCGAGACGTACTGGTTGTCGCCGCAGGTCGTCCAGGCGGTGCAGGAGGCGGCATTGGTGGTCGTGGTGTAGCCGTCGGCGCAGGTGGTGCACACGCGATCGCTGGTGGCGGTGCCCTCCGCGCTGACATACTCCCCGGCGCTGCAGTCGCTCCACGGGGTGCAGGAGGCGGCGTTGGGCTGATCGGTGTAGGTGCCCTGGGCGCAGGCCGAGCAGGTCTGGTCGGTGGTGGCGTCCCCGGCGCTCGAGACGTACTGGCCGGCGACGCACTCGGTCCAGGGCACGCACGCGCTGGCGGAGTTGGCGTCGTCGTCCCAGGTGCCCTGAGCGCAGGCCACCTTGGGGGCGTCGCCGCCGGCGCAGAACGTACCGGCTTCACACGCCTCGCAGGTCGCCGGCGCCGAGCTCGTGGCCGGGGCGGTTTGCACCGTCCCCGCCGCACACGCCTCGATGGGCTGGCACTGGCTGGCGTTGTCGGTCAGGCTCTGGGTGCCGTCGGCGCAGGGGCTGCACTCCCGGTCGCTGGTCGCGGTGCCGTCCGTCGAGACGTACTCCCCGGGGGCGCAAGTCGTCCAGTCGGTGCAGGAGTCGGCGTTTTCGGCATCCGAATACGTGCCCGACGCGCAGGCAGCGCAGGTGCGGTCGGCGGTCGCCGTGCCAGCCTGGTCGACGTACTGCCCGGCCGGGCAGGTGGTCCAGGCGGAGCAGGAGTCGGCGTTCTCGGAGGCGCTGAAGGTGCCGTCGGCGCAGGACGCACAGGACCGGTCGGCGGTCGCCGTGCCGGCCTGGTCGACGTACTCGCCGGCCACACAGGTGGTCCAGGCGGAGCAGGAGTCGGCGTTCTCGGAAGTGCTGAAGGTACCGTCGGCGCAGGACGCGCAGGTCTGGTCTGCGGTGGCGCTGCCGGCCTGGTCGACGTACTCGCCGGCGGCACAGGTGGTCCAGGCGGAGCAGGAGTCGGCGTTCTCAGAGGTGCTGAAGGTGCCGTCGGGGCAATCAGCGCAGGTGCGGTCGCTGGTGGCCGTGCCTGCCTGATCGACATATTGGCCGGCCGCACAGGTCGTCCAGGCGACGCACTCGGTCGTGGGATCGCCGTCGTGGTCCCACGTGCCTTGCTGACAGTCATAGTGGACCGGCTTTTTGGAATTCGCGCTGTCGCCTCCACACCCCCAGCCGACCAGCCCAAACAGCAGTACGACACTTGTGCGTACCAACAACTTATAACGTGGTTTCTCGAACACCTTCATCTCCGTCTTCGAACTTGTCTTGACGCGTTACACGCACACTGAACCAGCCTATTCGTACCAGCGAAGGAAACGCCTAGTAATACTCCTTTTTAGGAGGGGGGAACGCCGATGTTCGGGCTCCACGGCGCAAATCAAGGCAGCGCGCGGTCCTCGATGCACCAGCCGCCGGTGCAGGTCGTGCCCGCAGGGCACACGCTGGCGTCGCTGGAGCAGTCGATGCGCGCGCAGCGCCCGGAGTCGCTGCAGCCAAACAGCGCCACCGGGCATCGACCGTTGACGCAGGCCATCGCCGCGCAGCGCCCCCCGCTGGTGCATTGGAGGCCGGGGGCGCAGTCGCTGTCGTCGGCGCAGTCGGCGATGCAGGCGCCGAAGCTCGAGCAGCTCGCCCCCGAGGGGCAATCGCTGTCGGAGCCGCAGCCCATGCAGGCGCCGCCGGGCAGCTCCTCCGAGCAGCTCGAGCCCATCTGGCCGGAGGGGCAATCCGAGTCGGCGGTGCATTGGCCGATGGGGCGGCCGGCGTAGGAGGTGCCGCCGGCGTCCGGGGTGCCGGTGTCGAGTTGGCTAGCATCCGGCTGGCCGGCGTCGGTGGGGCTCGCGTCGGCGGCGCCAGAATCCGCTTGGCCAGAATCCGCTTGACCAGAACCAGCTTGACCAGAATCAGCCTGACCGGCGTCGACCTGGCCGCCATCCTGCCCGCCGGCATCGCCGGGTTGTGCGCCACCATCAGCCACGCTTACATCGCTCGCGGCATCGGTGATGCCGGCATCGGCGGTCGTGTTCGTCGAGGAGTCGCTTCCGCAGGAGACGGAGAGCAACGAGGCGAGCAAGACGGTGAGCAGGACCAGGTAGCGCATGAACAACTCCGAGCAATTCTAGGAAGCGCCATTATCCACGCACCGACGGCGCCTGCAAGCAGTCAGCGAGAAATTCGCACGCCTGCCGGCCCCAGGTCGAAGCGGCGAGCCCGCCCTTGTGCTTTTCATGGCGGGCGAAGTAAACTGATCGCACAACTCGAACAAGTTTGCTGAGGGAGGGAAGCCATGAGTGCTTTGTCGGTCGCGGACATATTTCGCGCCAATGGTGTTTGGATGTATCTGATCTTGGCCGAGACGCTGATTACCTATCCGGTCTTATTTGTCGGTGCGCTCGGTTTCGTGTTGACGTTGTTAGGCTCGTCGAGACCACGTCTTTGGCGCCTCGTCTGTGCGGCGGTCGTCCTCGCCCCGTGTGTGCTGCTGTTGGTCACGGGCGTCTTGGGCTGGCACGCCGGAATGCAGTCGACGGACGCGGTGCTCAAGACTGCTGCTACACCCAAAATCGCGGAGATGTTTCGCCAGCACGGCGAGAGGATGGCGTTGTATCCGTTGAAGTTCGCTGGTCTGGCGGTAATCCTTCCCGGCCTTGTGGGACTCATTTTCTTGATCAGTGGCCTGCTGTCGCGCAACGAAGTCGCCACCGGCGCGGTCCGAGCGTCGTGAGGAGTCGCGGTGAAGGGGCAGGTTGGGGCCAGGGACCGGCGTCGGCGGGAAGTGAAGCTCGGCGACGCCGGCCCCTGGTTTTGAAGGGGAAGACTGGGGGAATCGAGCCGGTAAAACGACGACCGGCTCGGGAATGATAGTAGAGGCGGGTTAAGTCGGCGTCGTCGTCGCCGGGAAGGAATCGGAACTCTCGGGGGACTCGTCGGCCGATGAGGCGGCGTCTGTATCAGCAGCGGGAATGAGGAGGCGAAAGCACGAGCCGACGCCGTCTGCGGAGTCGACCAGCAGCGCCCCTCCCATTTGCTCAGCCAGGCCCCTGCTTACCGCCAGACCCAGCCCGGTGCCGCCGTGGGCGCTCTTGGTGGTGAAGTAGTGGCGGAAGATGGACTCGCGCAGTTCCACCGGAATGCCCGTGCCCTCGTCGCGGACCGACAATTCGACATAATTGCCCGGGGGCAGCGGGCAGTGCTGTTGGGCGTCGAGTCGGCAGTCACGCGTGGCGATGGTCAAGCAGCCGCCGTCGGGCATTGCGTCGCAGGCATTGATGGCGAGGTTGTAGAGCACCCGCTGGAGGCTCGCCGGGTCGACGTCGACGCGCCGGGTGCAGCGAAGGTCGACCTCGACCTCCACTGAGGGCGGCGCGAGGGCGGCGATCAGGCCCAGGCAGTCGCGCACGAGACGTTGCGGGACCAGCATCTCGGGGTGGTAATTGGCTTCGCGCCCGACAGCCACGAGTTTCTCGGCGATATCACAGGCGTGGCCGGTCGCCGAGAGGATCTCGCGCACGTCGGACTGGGTTTGGGAGCCCTCCGCGGCCTGCCGTTCGATGAGCTGGGCGAAGCTGCGGATAACCGCCAGCGCATTTTTGAAATCATGAGCCACGCCCGCGGAAACCTGGGCCACCAGCTCGTTGCGCTGCTGGATGCTTCGAGCCTGCTCGGCGCGAATCTGTTCGGTGATATCCACGACCCGCGCACACAAGAAACCATCCAAAGGGCGTCTCAAAAAGCGCCATTCGACCCACGTCTCCTGCCCGTCGGGTCGGCGAAAGCGGTGGCGAAGGTGCGCGGCGTCGTCATCGTCGCGCAAGCGTTCGAGCGTCGTGAGCGCTTGTGGACGATCCGCGGGCTGCACCAGGTCGGCCAGGCGACGCCAGGCCAGATCCGCCACCCCCAACAGCTCGATGAGGGACTGATTGGCGTATAGGATCCGCCCGTCCAGGCTCGACACGCACACCGGCTCGTCGGTACCCAGCATGACGTCCTGAAAGTGCTGGCTGGCGGTCACGATGGCGTTGTGCGAGACCATGTGGAGGGTGAAAGAGCCGTCCGCCTCGCGCATCCCGCTGACATACGTCGGCTGAGCAGCCCGGGCGTCGCTGATCTTGATGCAGCGCGTGGGCGGGGAGTGCGGCTCGGAGAGCTGCTCGAGCAGGTCGACCAGGGGCTGACACCCCAGGCGTCGGGAGACCGCCAGCACGAATGAATGAGCGTTGAATCGCATCCCAGGGGCGTCGACGATCGACGCAAACCGGTCGTTGTGCGACTGAATGATCCCCGCGCCGTCGATCACCACTCGCGCGACGCAGGAGCGCCAGCGCGTTGGGCAGGTGGGGCAGGGCGTTGTGTCTGAAGCCTCGAGACCCGACATATCATCTCCTCGTCCAACAGGCGGCCGATAATTCTAGCCTAGGTCGCTCGTCGGTCGGTGTCTGTCAGTGAAGCCTGCGTACGTCAGTGCGGTGCGTCCGATGTTCGTGTAGGCCGACTCCTACCGGGAGCCGTTCGCCAGCCCCTGCGCCGCCAGCACCTCCGCCAGGGTCTCGAAGTCGGCGCACGCACAGGCGCCCTCCTGGACCCACAGAGCGCAGCTCGACGGACTCCTGCGAAGATCGAGCACGATGACCGGGAGGGACTGGCCCGCGCCGGCCTCATGCGTGATCGTCTTCAATAAAACGCGGGAGGTGCGCTGGGGGAACCCGGCATCGAGTAAGATGAAGCCGGGTTCGGTCGACGCGATCGCTTCCAACACCCGGCCCGGGTCCTCACAGATGGTCGTCTGCGCCCCATAGGTGGCCGAGAGCCACTCGGCCAGCCAACGAGCAACGGACTTGTTGGGATGGATGATGAGTGCGGTATCGATGAGCGCCCTCCACGGAGTGAGCCCGCATTGACTTCATCGAGCATACTGAGCAGCGCGGCGGCTGATCAGTCGGTGGAGGGCGTTTTCTGGTGTAGGAGAACTCCTACAACACGCGCGGCCGGGGCCGACGAGCGCTCAGTCGATGAGGTCGTGTTCGAGGGCGTAGCGCACTACGTCGGCGACGCTGTCGAGCTCGAGCTTCTCGAACAACCGGGCGCGGTAGGTGCTGATCGTCTTGGGGCTCAGGTTGAGGTCGGCGCCGATCTCGGACACCGACGCACCCTCGGCCAAGGCGAGAAGCACCTGCATTTCACGGTCGGAGAGCGCCGAGTGGGGGGCGAGGTCCTCGCCCTGCATGACTCCGAGCATGCGCTCGGCGAGCTGGGGACTGACGTACTTGCCGCCGTTGTGAATGCGGCGCACCGCCGCCGAGAGATCATCGATGGCGGCGGCCTTTTGCAGGTAGCCACTGGCTCCCGCCTTGAGCACACGCAGCGCGTAGGAGTCCTCGGGGTGCACGCTGACCACCAGCACCGGCAAGTCGGGGGCATAGGCGGCGAGTTGGGCGAGCGTATTCAACGCGTCGCCGTCGGGCATGTCGAGGTCCATGACCACCAGGGCGAAGTCCTGGCGGCGCACCTGGTCGAGGATCTGGCGATGGGTCTCGACTTCGACGACGACGTCGACCAGGTCCATCTCGTCGAGGATGCCACGCATTCCTTTGCGCACTACCGGATGGTCATCGGCGATGAGAACGTTCATGCTCGTCTCCCGGCAGTGAAGGAAGGTCCACGGTCACGCGCGTGCCACGCTCGTCCGAGGCCAGCTCGAAGCGACCCTCGATGAGCTCGGCGCGCTCGCGCATGCCGCGGATCCCATACGAGGACTCGGCCGTGTGGAGAGCAAACCCGTGTCCGTTGTCGCTTATCTGCACTCGCAGGGCACGGTCGTCGTGCTCCAAGACGACCTGCACATTGCTCGCCTCCGAATGACGAGCAACGTTGGTCAGCGCCTCCTGGACGATACGGAACAGTTGGATGGCGGCGCCCTCGGGTAACTCGAGCGGCTCGTCGGTGTGGTGGCTCACCGAACACCCGATGCCAAAACGCTGCTCGAATTGGCGTCCCTGCTCCTCGAGGGCGGCCTCCAGGCCAAATTGATCGAGCAGGGGCGGGCGCAGCGCCGCGTTGATGCGGTGAACCACGTCGATGGTCGAGGACACCTCGTCTTTGAGGGCCTCGATGGTCGAGGCCTGATTGCCGGCCAGCCGCGTCTTGAGCGATTCCAGCCCAAAGAGCAGGCCGGTCAGCGCCTGGCCGAGCTCGTCGTGGACTTCGCGCGCGATGCGCCGGCGCTCCTGTTCCTGGGCGACCGTCATGCGCTGGGCCAGCGAGCGAATCTCGGCGGCCTGACGCTCGCGGCGCTGCTCGGCGAGCACTTCGTCGGTGATGTCTTGAATCGTGCCGCTGAATTCGATGGGCTGGCCGCGGTGGAATCGGGTCTCGGCCCGCTCGTGGACCCAGCGCTGTTGCCCGCTGGCCGTGATCACCCGAAACCGGTGGTCGAAGCGCTCCCCTTGCAGCGATGCTCGGCGCTTGGCTTCGAGTTCCTCGAGATCGTCGGGATGCACGAAGGCATCGAAGGCGTCCTTGGCGACATGAAACTCTTCGGGGTTCAACTCGAGCAGGCGGTAGATCTGGCGTGACCAGATGAGCTCGTTGGTGGGAACTTCGAGCCTCCAATGGCCTAATTTGCCCAATGCTTCGGCGTCGGCATACATCTGCTGGCGACGTAGCAGACGCCGGTTTTGGCGGCGCAAATACCAGAACAAAAAGACGGACGTGGCGGCCACGAAGAGCAGGCCTTTGGCGGTCTGGACGGGCTCGGGCAGCGCCTGCACGGCGTAGTCGGAAAACGTGATCCACAAGGTCGCCACCAGCGCGTAGCCGCCGGCGATGCGCATCGCCACCCTTTGGCCTTCCTTCCTGCGCACGGTCCAACACCCTCACCCTGCCCGCGCAGAGCCTACCTCATGACAACACGACACCGGTGCGGCGTGTCATACCTGAATCGGAACAGCTGCCATGGTGTATGAAAGCGCTGCTAATTTCAACGGTGAGCTGCGCGCAAAGCGTCAGCGTGGCTGGTCAGGGGACGGGATTGGGCAGCGGCCTTAAATGACGTTGAATTACAGCCGGCTGAGGACGTCGTTCAGGTCATCGAAATCGACCGGTTTGGTCAGGTGGGCGTCGAAGCCGGCCTGGGCGCTGCGCCTGCGGGCGTCGGACTCGCCGTAACCGGTCACGGCAACCAGTGGAAGCTCACGCAGGGTCTCGTCGGCGCGCACCATGCGGGCGAAGTCGTAGCCACTCATATGCGGCAGGCCGATGTCGCACAACACGATGTCGGTGCCCCCGCCGCGCAGTGCCTCGAGGCCGCGGGCGCCGCTGGGGACGACGGTGACCTGGTGGCCCTGACTCTGCAGAACCAGGCGCAGCATGTGGGCCACGTCCTGGTTGTCCTCGATGAGGAGGATGTGTCGCGTCTTTCGTTCGGCGCTGGCTTCCGGGGGGCGCGCCGGTGCGGGCGGCGCCGATAGGGGCAGGCGAATGATGAACTCGGCGCCTTGGCCGGCGCCGGCGCTGTGCGCCTCGATGGTGCCGCTGTGCAACTCGACCAGGCCCTTGGCGACGGCGAGGCCGAGGCCGAGGCCGCCGCCGCCGCGGTCGATCTCCTGCGCGTGCTGAAAAAACGGCTCGAAGATATGCTCGAGCTCGTCGGGCGCGATGCCCCCGCCGGTGTCGCGCACGGCGATGTGCGCCTGGCCATTCCGGGCGTACAGGGCGACATTGATTGTGCCGGCCATGGGGGTGAATTTGACGCTGTTGCCGATGAGATTGCCCAGCACCTGAGCGATGCGCACGGGATTGACCCGGGCCCAAACGGGCTCGTCGGGCACGTCCTTGACGAGCTCGACTCCGGCGTCGGCGAACTCGTGGCTGCGGTCGACGAGGGCGTCATCGACGACCTCCCTCAGGTCGAGCGTGACCGGCTCGACGCCGAGCTTTCCGCGCACGATGCGCGAGACCTCCAGGAGTCCGTCGACCAGGCGGGCCATGTGGTGGGACTGACGTTTGAGGACCTCGGCAGCCATGGCTCGGATCGACGCATCGTCGCCGTCGCACTCGATCAATTCGCTGGCGTGCTGGATGGCGGCCAGGGGGTTGCGCAACTCGTGGCCGAGCATGGCCAGGTACTCGTCTTTGCGACGGTTGGCCTCGCGAAGTTGGTCCTGGGCGAGTTTGCGCTCGGTGATATCCTTGAACAAAATGGCCACACGCCGCTGCTCGGGGAGGCCGACACGAAAGGCGTTGACATCGTAGTAGCGGCCCAGCGCTTTGGCGGCGTTCTGAAAACGGATCGACTCGCCGGTGCGCGCCACACTGCCGTACAGCTCGAACCAATGCTGCTCGTGGTCGGGGGCGAGCTCGCGCATCCAGCGCCCCTGGGCATCGATCAGCCCGGTCTGGGCCTCGAAGGCACGATTATACTCCAGAAAGCGGTAGTCGACCGGCGTGTCGCCGTCGAATTTGACCTCGACGATGCAAAAACCTTCGTCGATGGAGTTGAACAGCGAGCGGTACTTCTCCTCGGAATCGTACAGGGCCTGCTCGATGGCGACCTCGCGGCTCGGCGCATTCCGACAGTTGTTGTTCTCATGGTTGGTCATCGGCCCTACCCCGGCATCCGATGGCAATGGCATCGGGCTTGCGGCGCAATCATTCGGATCCTAAACAATTTGGCTTTGGCACGATTCCTAGAATACATGGCCGGCTCGCGCAAGGTGCGACCCTGCGCAACGGTCCGGGCTGGACGCCGCCGCCGGTGGCGACTATTTGTTCGGGGGACCCCTATTCGCTGCACAGGAGATTCCATGAAATGGACCACAGAAGACGACGGGCGTGTCATCGTCAGCCTCGAGCGCGGTGAGACGCTGCGTGACACGATCGAGTCACTGGCGGCCGAGCTCGGCATCCAGGCGGCACGCATCAGCGCCATCGGGGCGCTGGAGAACCCGGAGCTGGGCTGCTACGAGCTCGACGACCGCGAGTATTTGCACCGCACGTTCGAGGGCATCTACGAGTTGGTGTCGCTGGAGGGCAATATCAGCCTGCTCGACGGCGAGCCGTTCTTGCATGCCCACGTGGCCATCTCCGGGCCGGACTTTCAGGTCCAAGGCGGCCACCTCTTCGACGCCCGGGTGGGCGTGGTCGTCGAGATGTTCGTCGAGCCGTGCGACGGCCCGCTGCCGCGCATGTATTGCGACGCCATCGGCCTGGCGCGCTGGGAACCGGGCGACGCCCTCGACTGAGAAGGTAAGCTTATGCCTGTACACAGCAAGAAAGTCAGCTTCGAGGGCGCCCACGGCGCCACCCTGGCCGCGCGCCTGGACATGCCCGAGGGCGAGCCGGAGGCATGCGCGCTGTTCGCGCATTGCTTTACCTGCTCGAAGGAGATCTTCGCGGCCACCCAGATCAGCCGGCACCTGGCCGACAAGGGCATCGCGCTGTTGCGCTTCGACTTCACCGGGTTGGGCCACAGCGGCGGGGAGTTTGCCAACACGAACTTCTCGTCGAACGTCGACGACCTGGTGGCCGCCGCCGACTTTATGCGCCGGGAATTCCAGGCCCCATCCATTTTGGTCGGGCATAGCCTGGGGGGCACGGCCGTGCTGCAGGCGGCGGGCCAGATCCCCGAGGCCAAGGCGGTATGCACCATCGGCGCGCCGTTCGATCCCACGCATGTCGAGCAGATCTTTGCCGCCGAACTCTCCCGGCTCGACGACGAGGACTCCACCGAGGTCCATATTGGCGGGCGGCAGTTCACGGTCGCGCGCGACTTCCTCGATGACATTCGCAGCGTCGAGATGGAGCGAAGCATCCGCGCGCTTCGCCGCTCGCTGCTCATCTTCCACAGCCCCACCGACAAGATCGTGGGGGTGGACAACGCCCGGTTGATCTTTGAGGCTGCCCGCCACCCCAAGAGCTTCGTGACCCTCGACGGGGCCGACCACCTGCTGACCAACGAACGCGACGCGCAGTACGTCGCCGAGATGATCGCGACCTGGTCGACGCGCTACGTGCAGTATCGGCGCGAGTTGACCGACGAGCAGCGCGCCAAGCTCCCGGAGCCGAGCCCCGAAGAGGTGCTCGTTGCCGAGACCGGCGAGGGCAAATTCCTCAACCACGTCATCGTCGGCCACCACCACTTCTATGCCGACGAGCCCGTCGAGGTCGGCGGCAATGGCGCTGGCCCCGACCCCTACGACCTGCTGGCCGCCGCCCTGGGCGCGTGCACCTCGATGACGCTGCGCATGTATGCCGAGCACAAGGGCTGGCCCGTCGAGCGCATCCAGGTGCGCCTGGAGCACGAGAAGATCCACGCCGGCGCCTGCGAAAAGTGTGAGCAAGCCGGCGGCAAGATCGACCAGATCACCCGGCGCATCCGCGTCGACGGCGACCTCGACGACGCCCAGCGAAAGCGTCTGGTCGAGATCGCCAACCGCTGCCCGGTCCACCAGACGCTCACGCGCGAGAATTCTGTGCAGACGTGCCTGGACCCCGACGACGACTGATGGGCGCGAGTATGTCGAGGCGGCCGGACTGCTCGGCGACGAACCTGCCTTCACCGGCTGGTGGCTCGGCGGCGAGCTACAACCCGAATAGCCCCTGGTGCAGATGCTTGAGACTCAAAGCGCTGCCGCCCCCGGAGATGGTCCATGGAAACAATTGAAGACACCGTCGCCTACTTTCGAGAGCATGGGTTTTGGGCCAGCCAGGAAGACGCCTCGGTTGAGGAGATCGCCGCGCGCATTCGTCGCGAAGCGCAAGACGCCTTCTTCGGCCTGCCCACCGCCGGTGACCCGCTGTACGACGTGGAGGTGCTCAGCTTCGACACCGATCGGGTCTGGTTCATCGAAGATCCCCTGACGTTGGGCGCTCGCACCGACGAGCCAATGTACGCGGCGGCGCTTGGCCAGCTGGCGGCGATCTCCCGCGGCAGGTTCGCGCCCACGTCCATCGAGGTCCACGGGGAGCGCTACGGTTGGATGACCGTCGAATTCTCGCTGGGAGACCGCGCCCACGCCGTTGAATTCAAGGGCGACGGCGATGTCTTTTGCGACTCCTTCCTCACCGCCATTAACTCCCTTCCAGAGCTCGACGGCTGGGAATACGTGTCGTTTCACGACGACATGGGGTCCATGGGTTTCGTGCTCCTCTTGGACGACGCCGACATCGAGCGATTTCGCGCCGAGCGCGGCTGGAAGTGGCACGAGGATGCCAAGTACTACGAGGACCTCGCCCAGCGCGGCTGCGATATGGGCCAATACGCCGAGGCGAAGGCCTACGCCGAGCGCGGCCTGGCCATCGACCCCGACGCGTGGGCGCTGCTGTACAACCAGGGATTCGCGGCCCAGCAGCTCGGCGAGTGGGAGGTGGCCGCCCGCGCCTTTCGCGCCGCCCTCGAGCGATCCCCGGAGATTACCTTCGTCGAGCAGAACCTGGAGAGCGTGCTGCGCGAGCTGGACAACCAGGAGCCCCAGTGAGTCGACCGATCGTCTTCAGCCGGTGTTAGCCCGAGGCCGGATTGGCCGTCATCGGCGTCGCCCCCAGGGCGTCGCCGCGGCTCTCTTTCTGTTTGGAGGTTGGTACGTCTTTCGGTCGATCGGGCACCTCAGTTTCAGGCTGGGGCTTGGTTTTGCCCGTGAACGGAGCCAGCCTGAACAAGAGGTAAGCAAAGAGAAAGACGGCGAATATCGTCGCTGACAACGGGGCCTTGTATATTGTCAGCCAGTTGGGATTATCCTGGGTGCTGTCGATTGTGTACAGCACAATGGGCACCTGGAGGGCCGCGAGGATGGCGAGGACTAATCCTGTGCGTTCCTGCGCCATACGCAGCCGAAGGTCGTCGAGCCACGACGTATCGTTGACGAGTTTGTCGAACATCTCCGGTAGTTGGAGGCGCTCCGCCGCTCGGTTCCACGCCTCCTGCAACGGCGGGAAGTTGGACACGGCACGATTCTGATATGTCGCCCCGAAGCGTTTCAGCCGGTCGGCGAGACGACCGGTCTTATCACGCTGCATGGTTTTCGTTTTGGTCGTCTCTTCCAGCACGTCGCTCTGAAACACCGTCATACTTCCGTGGAGGACGGCGAGGTGGCGTCGAGCCACGACCAGGTCATCGTGGTTCGACTTTTCCAGGGTGAGAAACGCGTGCGAGTTGACCACGAAGGGACCGGCGAGGTGTTCGTTCATGGCCTCCTCGGGCAGGGGATTCTTGTATAGGAGGTCGACCAGTTCGTCCTGTCTCATCTTCTCCGACATGGGGGTGATGGACAGTACAATATGGCACGACTCCTGGAGTAAGCGTCGGATTTGTCGACCGAGGCTAACGACGTCCCAGCAATCGAAGGTGTATCCGCACTCGGTAACAGCGACAGGAATCGCCCCGTCGTACCAGACCCATCGACGTGCTTCCTGGGGCTCTATCCTTGTCGTTTCCGGCGCGTAGGCTAGTCGTTGCCTCGCGTCCTGTGGCTCTTGCTCCGTTCTGTCGACCTCCTCGACGCACGCCTTGTCGAAGAACCTCCTTAGGACGCCAGAGAAGTGGGGTGACAGTTCCTGTGGGGCGCTACCCTTCGATGGCGAGTCGCCGGTGGTGGGGTTCACTTGGGTTCGGAGAATCGTGAGACGCCCGCTGACTTGTCTGCGCCACTGTTCGGGATGGGTTGCAAGTTGCCAGACTCGCTCATAGGGAATCCAGGTTCCGTTGCCTCGCGGCACATCGACCACTGTGTAGTCGTGACCTCGACCGTCGTACCATGGGTCGTCATGGCGACAACAATCGTCGACGAAGCGTGGAGGGCCTGTGCGCTCGTCGCCTCCGGGCCCACGCTTGTCTCGCCAGCGATGCTCCTCGCGCTCCAGCGCTCTTCCAAGACCACGCAGCGTAGGCGCTTTGCCGTGATCGTGCCAAGTCGGATCCAATGTGATGAAGACCAGCGGGTAGTATGCTTCGGACTCGTGCTGAGCTTGGGGGGCGACGCCGCTCAGGCTTCGCTCCCCGGTATGGCGTGGGGTAATCAACAGGGGCGTTTCACAAGGCTCCGATTGGCCGGGCATGGGCAGCGGAACCCGTGACCAGTACTCGAACAAACAGCAATTGCTCGGCCGGGTCAGCACCCGGGCCCATACTTCGACGTGTTCACTCGAAGATCGCGCGTTCTTGACGGGCAACTTGACAAGCTCGAAGCGCTGATGGGGTGAGTCGTCGATCTGGAAGACTTCGGTGATCCAGCGCACAATGTCTTCATCGAGGTGACGCTTGAGCTTGCTGAATTGGGAGTCGTTTCTCCAGCCAATTTTTTCGTGTTCGGTCAGCCACACCTCTTTTGCACCACAACGCGTGCGGGTCGTGTTGTTGCGGACTGTCCCCTGGTCGTCGAACAACGCCTTGATTTCTGCCTGTAGCAATCGAAAGCCTGTCCTCATGCGCGCGCGGCCGTCGGGCGTGGCGGCGTTGAGGTGCTGGTCAGCCAGGACTGCCAAATGAACTGGATTCTTGTAGGTATGAGGTTTGCTGAGGCTAATTCGGTAGCGCCCTTGATGCACCAACGCGGCATACTCGGCCAGCGACTCGGCCCAGACTGGAAAGCCTCCGTTCTTAATCAACTTCGTAATGAGGTACGCGGCGACGATTCCGTCGAAGTCGGGGGCCTCGTGTGTGACGATGATGGGCTCCCATATCCGACCGGCAAAGTTTGCCCCACTTCGGTAGTGGTCCAACCAGCGGCCGAGCAAGTGATCGTACACCAAGTCCGGTCGGCGCAAGACGAGCTTGGCCGCGCTGCCTGCCAACCGGCCGTCCTGGTGGTAGTCGAGAACGCCTGCCTCTAGTGAATTGCCGACACTCAGGAAGACGGTGTCCGGCAGCGTATGCTTCACTTCGCCGTGGCGCACAAACTCGTACCGCCACTTTACTCGAAGTCCGATATCGTTGGTTCCTCGAAGTGTCGTCACAGGAGGCCTCGCTGGTGTGATCGGATGGGATGGTTCGGACTCGATGGCGGTGAATTGCTTCGTCGCCAGTCGCGTCGATGAGGCTGCCACGCTACTGCAGCGACTCATTCATCCAGCGAAGCATTGTCCAGGGAACGGCCATTGCTATTGAGCAGTACCCTTACCTGTTTGCTGATAACGGATCATCGACACCTCGTCGCGCAGCGGCAACTTAAAAAGCACGTCTATGAGCGTGTCAATGCGGTTTTCGCAAGGGCGGGGGCCGCCCATTTTGGTTCTCCTAAGGGTGAGATGGCCGGCGCTCGACTGGGGAGCGTCGAGCGCCGGCGTGCCGGCGAGGCTGGCTTAGTCGTCGTCGCCGTCGCGTCCCGGGCGTCGCTCGCCCGGCCCGCGGCCCTGGGCCTGCCAGGAGAGCATCCACTGGGGGTATTCGTCGGGAAGCTTGCTGGCCTCGTCGAGGCGGGCGAGTTCGTCGTCGGTCAGCTCGACGTCAATGGCGGCCAGGTTGTCCTCGAGGTGCTCCATCTTCTTGGCCCCGATGATCACGCTGGTGACCGCGTCCTGGTGGAGCAGCCAGGCAAGGGCCAGGCGGGCGACCGAGATGTCGCGCTCCTCGGCCATGGGGCGCATCACGTCGATGATGTCGAAGGCGAGCTCGCGGTGGACCGGCGGGAAGTCGAAGTTCGAGCGGCGCGCGTCCGCCGGGCCCTCGCCGTCGCGGGAGAACTTGCCCGAGAGCAGCCCGCCGGCCAGCGGGCTCCACACCATCAGGCCGACCTGCTGGTCTTGGAGCAGCGGGATGACCTCGCGCTCGAGGTCGCGCCCGGCGATGGTGTAGTAGGCCTGCAGCGACTCGAAGCGCGCCAGGCGCTCGTAGTCCTGGATGCCCAGCGCCTTCATCAATTGCCAGGCGGCCAGGTTGCTCGCCCCCACGTAGCGCACCTTGCCCGAGCGCACCAGATCGTCGAGGGCGCGCACGGTCTCGTCGAGCGGGGTGACCGGGTCAAAGCCGTGGATCTGGTACAGGTCGATGTAGTCGGTCTTGAGCCGGCGCAGGCTCTCCTCGACCTGCTCGAAGATATGCTTGCGCGACAGGCCCACCTGGTTGGGACCCGGGGCCATGCGTCCGCGCACCTTGGTGGCGAGCACGACTTGGTCGCGCCGGCCCTCCAGGGCGTTGCCGAGCAGGCGCTCACTCTCGCCGAAGGAGTACACGTTGGCCGTGTCGATGAAGTTGACCCCGGCGTCGAGCGCGCGGCCCACGATGCGGTCGACGACGTCCTGGCCCTGGGTGCCGATGACCTTCCAGAAGTCCTTGCCTCCGAAGGTCATCGTGCCCAGACAGATCTGGGAGACGTAAAGGCCGGTGCGTCCGAGTGTGGCGTATTTCATCGTTCTTCCCTTTGCTTAGAGCGTCTTTTGTTGTGATGATACCGAGGTGGTACGGGGGAGTTGCACGTCCCACGCCACCGTCGATTCGGCGCACAATGTGTACCGTTCCCAAACCAAGTCAACAAGGAAGGGAGGCTAAGTGGACTTCTTCGATCTGATTCAGCGCTTTCTGACCAACCGCGCGCTTCGCTCCGAAATCGCCGACGATGTGTGCGTGGCCTGTGACAGCACCGACCTGACCTTTTTGGCCGAGCACGTCTACCGCTGCAATATGTGCGGCTACGAGGGAGGGGCCGGGTTTGCGGAGTATCGCGATCGTCAGAAGCGCGCCGGCTTCGATGGGCTACCTCCTCGAGAGCGCCACCAACGGGCCGTCGACAAACTCGAAGAGGCGGTCACGTTGCTAACCTCGGGCCAGGGCGAGGTCGACGCCGCTCTTCGTGAGAACCGAATCCACTCGGGCCATGATGACAGCAACGGCCATCAAGACAGAAACCAGCGCATGCTCGACGCCTACCGGCTATTCACCGAGGCTCAGACGCTGGTGGGCGACGCCAGCTACCTGTTGGGCGAGGACTTCGGCGAAGTACCGCAGCTCATCGATGATATGGACGCGACGCTGGATTTTATGAACGGCATTTTCGACTCGAGTCTATGGGACTTGGCGCTGTCTCAGAAGCTCGAGCGCGCGCGCAGCGACGCCGATCAATTGTTGCGGCTGTGCCAGAAGACACTGGCTCAGGCGCGCAAGCAATCCCCGGCCGCCCAGCCCGACGAGGGCGGCGGGGTCTGGTAGTACTACAACGTCACTTTCCACGCGGCACCTCGTCGGCCCACAGAACCGACGCCTGCGTTCATCCTCCTCGACGATGCTCAACCGCATCGCCTCGTCGTCTGAGCCTTGGCCTCGGTCCCGTGGTCTCGCCGAGGGCGCTTACGTCGAAAATGACGTTGTAGTAGTAGGCACCTCGCCCCGCTCAGTTGGGCAGGATGATCCCCCCGGCAAACGCGTAGCTGATGTAGCTGTCCATGCCGTGGACGACCACGCCGAAGGGCTGGCTGGCGTTGGCGGTATGCACGCCGCCCGACAGCGAGTCGATGAGCTTGTACGACCAGTTGCTCTGGCCGCCCACCGGGGTGAACGACGACGCCGGGATGGTGTTGCCGTCGAGGGTGACGTCCATGCCCGTGGGGGCGATGAGGGTGACGAAGTTCAACGCATATTGGTCGGGGACCAAGAAGACGTAGCTGTCGCGGAATTGCTCGACGGCCGGGGGCAGTAAGAAGGCCGGGTCCCCGTTGCCCGACGTCGAGATGGAGCCGCCGATCATGAATTGCGCGACCATGATGGCGTTGCTGGCGTCCATCTCGAAGGCGTCGGGGGTGTACAGCATCTTCACCTCGCCGCGGTTCAGCGTCAGGGTGGAGTTGCCGTCGACCGGCGGGTCCAGGGTGATGGTGGTGTTGTCGTGGGCGGCGGTGACTTTGTAGATCACGAAGTCGTTGACGCCGCGCTTATAAAACGGCGTGGCCACATACGAGGTGCCCCAGGTGTCGGTGGGGAAGAGTTGCTGCTCGAGGTGGTCGCCGGCCATCAGGGTGTCCAGACAGGTCGCGTTGCCCGACGAACTGCTCGACTGGTTATCGTAGCCGCAGATGCCCGTGCAGCAATCAGCGTTGTGGGTGCACGTGGCCCCCTTGGCCGCGCATCCCGCCGGCGGGTTGGAGGCGACCGGGTGGTCGGGGATGTCGACGATGGTCGCCCCGGTGAACACGGCGACGGGCTGGTTGGAGGTGATCACCGTGCCGGAGACGTCGGTGTTGGTGCTGGCCATGCCGCCGTTTTCGGCCAGGTGGAGCACCTGGTCTTTGGGGATGGTAAAGGTCTGCGAGCTGTTGGCGGCCATGCTTCCCGCCGAGCCCGCCGACAGCGCCCGGGGGCCGGAGACCTGGATGGTGGTGTTGTCCTTGGTGGCCACCACGTCGATATAGGTGCCCGCCGGCTGGAAGCTCCCCAGCCCCGGAGGGCCGGGCCAGTCGAGCACGACGTACTCGTTGCCCAGCGCGTTGGTCGGCAGCAGCAGCGACGCGTCGCTGGTCTCGCTTCCCACACCGGGGTTGTTCAGCGGGGCGAATTGGGTGGCGATGACCGGGCGACTGGTCGTCAGAAAGTAGATCTTGTCGGACAGCCCCGGCTGGCTGATCATCGGCGAGGTCGGAAAATTGATGATCGCGCTTTGCTGGGGCTGGATGGTCTGATCGGGGATGTTCAAGCTGGTGATGCCCGGGCTGGTCACGTGCACCGTGGCCGCCTGGGTGCCCGGGTTGGACACCACCACCGTATGCGGCAGGGTGCGCAGGCCGTTGGCCTGGTTGAGGCGCATGCTGACGTATTGGCAGCCCAGGTTGGACTTCTCGTTGAGCAGGCCGGCGCACCCGGAGGTGTCGACGCATTGGCCCCCCTGGCATTGCTGGCCCTGGGGGCAACTGACCGGCGTGTTGAAGGATTGGCCGTCGGAGGCGCACACCTTGTAGGCGGTCGCCGAGACGCACTGGCTCTCGCCGGGCTGACAGGAGGTGCCGTTGGGAATGCAGTTGCCCCGCGAGCATATCTCATGGCTGGTGCATTGGGCGGTGACCTGGAACTGCCCGTTGTGGCAGGTCTCGACGTTGCCGTTGTGGCAGCGCCGCTCGATGCCCTGACACGCCGTCGTCGACGTGTCGGCGCCGGAGGTGCCGGCGTCGCTGGCGGCGTCGGACGGGCCGGTGCCGGCGTCGCTCGTCGGCGAGGTGCCCGTGTCGTGGGGGCCGGCGGCGTCGGGCTGGGTGGACGCGTCGGACAGGCCGCCGTCGCGGCCGCCCGGGTCGGGCCCGGTGCGCCCGGTGGTCTGGCATGCGCCGGTGATCGGGTTCTGGTGCGTGCCCTGCGGGCAGCTCGAACCGCTGGACGTCGTGTTGTCGCTACAGGCAGCGAGGGCGACGACGAGGCTCAATAGGGCGAGGCGCCATAAGGTGGCGCGAACGGGGTGTGCGGTGCGGGCAAGCATGGTGTTCCGGCGGTCAATTTCCAGATTTGAATTGTGAGCAACAGTCCCCAAGGTACCAGAGGACGCCGGGCTCGGCCACTAACCGCGCCAGGATTCCGGGGTTGAACATCTGTCGGGACCATTGCAGACTCTGATGGTGCCGATTTCATTGACCTTGCAGCCGGAATGACGGGGGCCTTCCTCGATGCACGAGACGGACGACACCAGCGAACACGCACAGACGCGGCGGCTTCACGAGCGTTACACCGTGGTGCGGGAGTTGGGCCGGGGGACCCAGGGAACTCTCGCGCTGGCCGACGACGCCCACACCGGCGCCCGAGTCGCCATCAAGGAGCTCGACTTGAAGCTGGTCGACGAGTGGAAGGCCGTCGAGCTATTCGAGCGCGAAGCTCGCGCGCTCGAGTCCCTCGCCCACCCCGGCATCCCGTCGTATGTGGACTCGTTTCACGAACGCCAGCCCGATGGCAGCGACCGGTTCTACCTGGTCCAACAATACATCGACGGCACGCCCCTGTCCGAGCAGATCGACACCGGTGAGCTGATGGACGAGGCCGCCGCGCGCGAGTTTCTGCGCGAGATGCTCTCCATCCTGGACTATATGCAGACGCTCAACCCGCCGGTG
Source organism: uncultured delta proteobacterium (assembly GCA_963697525.1). Taxonomy (GTDB): domain Bacteria; phylum Myxococcota_A; class Bradymonadia; order Bradymonadales; family Bradymonadaceae; genus Bradymonas. Next base: position 6,885,887 of record OY969087.1, on the reverse strand, counting down.
GTCCACCGAGACATCAAGCCGTCGAATATCATCGTGCGTCCCGACGGAACCCACGCGCTGGTCGATTTTGGCGCCGTACAGACCGTGTTGCCCGAGACCGTGGGAGGATCGACCGTGGTGGGCACGACCGGTTTCATGCCCCCCGAGCAGCTCATGGGACGGGCGACGCCCGCCAGCGATATCTACGCGCTGGGGGCCACCATCGTCTACGCCATGACCGGCGTGGACCCGGCCGACCTCGACCTGGTGCGCATGAAGCTGCAGTTCCACGAGGTGATCGACGCCTCCGAGCGATTCGTCCATCTGCTCGACCGCATGCTCGAGCCGGCCGTCGAAAACCGCCTGGCCGACAGCGCCGCCGTGCTCGCGGTGATGCGCGATCCCGCCGACGCCGCGCCCGTGCAGTCGCAGGTGCCTTCCGGCAGCGCCATGGTCGCCTGGGAGGCCACCGCGCAGGCGATCGCCGAGATCGAGCGCAACCCGCCGCGCCCGCCGTTGAGCATCGTCACCGTCGAGCCCGAGCGCCTGCTCGTCGAGGTCGGCCCCATCGAGCCGCCCGCGCGCAATTGGTGGGTGCCGGTCATCGTGATGGTGCTGGCCATCATCATCGGCGCGTTGTCCGGTGGCTGCTTGCTGGTGCTGACGCTCCCCGCAGGCATCTATCTCATCGTCAAGGGAATGGGGTATCTGCGGCCGGTCTCGGAGCGCCTGGAGATGACGCCGCACACGCTGACCCTCGAAAAAATCGAGCACAAGCGTCTGGGCGAACCGGCGGTCGATACACACACCTTCGCGGTCGACCAGCTCTACTTGCCCCACGTCCACCGCATCCGCGTCGACTCGTTGGATGGCGGTCGGTCCCTGACCAAAGGCCGGCGCACCATGGAGGCAGCCAAGCTGGCCAAACCCGGCAAACCGGGATTGATCTTTACCGACCAGGAGGGCGAGACGGCGGCCTTCGGCAGCACGATCCTCACCCAGCATCGCTTCATCCAGGTGGGCATGCATGATGACGAGGGCGAGCTCGATTGGCTCGACGAGATCGTCACCGAGTACATGACCTACGTTCGTGGAGGAGGGCCCGATGAATGACGAACTGCGCGCCGAGGTCGACCGCCGTGTCCAGGCCATTCGCCGCGACCCCCAGCGGCGCATGCGCTACGATTTCAACGGCGACGGGCTGGTCGACGAGGCCGAGTGGGAGGAGGTCTACCGCATCGTGACCGCCGAGGTGCAGACCGAATTTCAGCGCGCCGGCAAGATCGCTGCGCCCGACGCGCTCGACGTCGAGCTCATCGCCGAGCGCTACGAGCTCGGCGAGGTCATCGGCCAGGGCGGCCAGGGCATCACCCGTCGGGCCCACGACCGTCAGACCGGCCAGACGGTCGTGGTCAAGGAACTTCGCATCGAGCGCCTCGACGACTGGAAAGCCGTCGAGCTGTTCGAGCGCGAGGGGCGGGCGCTCGAGGCGCTCGACCACCCGGCGATCCCGTCGTACGTCGACTCCTTCCACCTGAACAGCGGCGACTCCAGCCGGCTCGTGTTGGTCCAAGAGTACGAGGAGGGCGTCGACCTGGCCCGAGCCATGGACGAGGGCCTGCGGCTGACCGAAGCCCAGGTCATCGAGCTCATCGGCGAGCTGCTCGAGATTCTGGGCTACATCCACTCGCTGGACCCGCCCATCATCCACCGCGACATCAAGCCGGCCAACATCATCCGCCGCGCCGACGGGTCGGTGGCGCTGGTCGATTTTGGCGCGGCGCGCACCGTGCTCGCCGACGCCTCCGGCGGCTCGACGGTGGTGGGCACCTCGGGCTATATGCCGCTGGAGCAGTTGATGGGCCGGGCCGTGCCCGCCACCGATCTGTACGCCGTGGGGGCGACCGCCATCCACCTGCTCAGCCACAAACACCCCGCCGACATCGACGTGCTGCAGATGAAGCTGCAGTTCCACGGGGATATCGCGGTCTCGCCGGGCCTGCAGGCCTTCCTCGACACGCTGGTCGAGCCGCACGTCGAGGACCGCTACCAGACGGCCGGCGACGCTCTGGCGGCGCTTCGACGCATCGGGGAGATCCCCGCCGCGGCGACCGCCGAGAGCTCCGTTGTTCGCCCCGCCCCGAGCGCTGCCAAGGCGCCGGCCCCGCTGACCCACGCGCCCAACCAGGGCGGCGCCCAGGTCGGCGGGTTCTTGGGAAACGCCCTCGAGAGCATGGCGTCCACCGCCCGGCAGATCGCCGACCAGAAGCTCGGGTGGGCGCAGGGCTTCTTCGACGGTCAGAGCTACGAGGTCCCGCCGGGCTTCTGGACGGACACCCAGCGCGACGCCGCCCGCGTATTGCACCGCCAGCCCCAGGGGATCAGCGGGGCGATGGGCTCGATTTTTGCCGTCGTCCTCATCTACGCGCTGATGGGCTTGTTTGGCTTTTTGCTGGCCACCGGCAGGATGACGGGCAACGTCACCTTCGGCTGGATCATGGTGTCGTCGTTTTCGGTCGTCGGCCTCGTCGTCGCCTACAAGGCCGCCCTCACCGCCGGGGGAATCGAGGAGTTCGAGCTCACCGCCGATGCCATCATCCACCGGGAGCGCGTCTTCGGGCGCGAGCGCACCAAGGTCATCCCGCTGGACGACGTCGAAGCTGTCGATATCACCTGGAGCACCTCCACATCGAGCGACTCCAACGGCTACCGGCGAACGCGCACGTACTACTATTTCGTGATCCGCGCCGCCGGTGACGAGCATCGCTACGGCAAAGAGATGACCAAGGACGAGAAGCTGTGGGCGGCCAGCGCCATCCGCGACCACGTGCAGGCGCACCGCGGCGCACACGACGCCCGTGCTCGAGTGGCGCAGGCCTGAGTGTGGACCGGCGGTTGTCCTCGGCGGGGGCGGTCCGGTACACTCGATCGCCCTTCAACCGACGACGCCTTGAAGAGCAGCCCACTGTCAATGTGGGGTGGCTTGTGCAAACACAGCGTGGAGTGCATGGATCTGCGGCAAATGACTCGATGGACGGTAATTTGGGCCACCTTCACCCTGGTGGCCGCGGCGGGCGCGCCGGTCTTCGCGCAGTCACCGCGGGCCCACGCTCATCCCACCGCCGAGCAGGCCCAGCTCAATGACCAGGCGGTCGAGGCGCTGGTGCGCGGCAAGCACGCGCGGGCGGTGGCCTTGCTCGAGCAGTACCTGATGACCGGCAAGTCCAATATCGCCTACCTGAACCTCGGGCGGGCGTACCAGAAGTTGGGCAATTGCCAGAAGGCGCGCCAGGCGCTCGAGGCGGCGCTGACGGCGCCGGTGGTCGACAATCCCGGCCCCGAGCTGGTCGACCAACGCGCCCACAAGTATTTGAACGAGCTCGACACGCAGTGCGAGGCGGGCGAGGCCCCCGCCAAATCGGGTGCGAAGACGGCGGCGGCGCCGGCCGAGAGCACGTCTGCCGAGACCACGCCTGCCGAGACCACACCACAGGCGCCGCCTACAGGTGCCAAACGCACAACCGTGGCCACGCCACCCGCCGACGCCGGCGCCGCCTCCTCCAGCCAGCGCACCTGGGGATGGATCGCGGTGGGTTCGGGGGCGGTGTTGGCCGGCGGCGCGCTGGCCCTCTTCTTGAAAGCCCACTCGCTCGAGCAGCAGGTCACGACCTACGACGGCGGCGTCAACACTGACGTCACCCAGGTCGAGGCGCAGCAAGACCAGGACACGGTCGGCACGCTGCAGACCGTCTCGCTGAGCATGGCAATCGCCGCGGGCGTGGCCGCCGGTGCGGGCACCTATCTGCTGGTCGGCGGCGACGACGAGCGGCCCAGCTCGGTCGCCGTCGATGTGCCGGTGGGCCAATCCGCCGGCGTGCACGTCAGCTGGACGACCCACTTCTAACCCGTTCGCCATCCAACGGCTGACCCCCGAGAACCCATCGTGATTCCCGAGGCTTGTGTGAGTTCTATATTCTTTCGGATCGTTCGCCCGACGCTCGCCGCGGCGCTGCTCGTCCTGGTGGGCTGCCAGCCCGACCTGGGCGTGCGCACACATCGTTTCCACTGCGACAGCGCGTCCGACTGTCTGCCGGGCTGGGCGTGCGTGCCCCACGCCGACGGAATAGGCGTATGTCAGGCCGAGCAGCCCGCCGATGCCGGCGACGATAGCAATCCCGTCGATGCCGACGTCGCCGACGTCGCCGATGCCGCGTCCGATCCCGACACCTCGCCGGTCGCCGATGCCGGTGATGTCACCCACGACGCCACCCCGGATGCGCCCGCGTCAGACACCGGTGCCGATGTCCGGGACGCGACCCCGGACGCGCCCACCTGCCAACCCACGGCGGCCAGCGAGCAGCCCACGCAGTGCGGCGACCGGCTGGACAACGATTGTGACAACGCCGTCGACTGCGACGACAGCGATTGCGCCTCGTTGCTGCGCTGCAAGATCCTGTGGCACCAGGCGACGGGCAGCTCCCAACGGGACTCCATCGAGGCGCTGACGACCGATGACCAGGGCAATGTCTACGCCGTCGGGGCGTTTCGCGACACCATCTCGGTGGGAAATGGCGAGACGCTTACGAGCAACGGGGGCACCGACGCGTTCGTCGTCAAATACGCCCCCGACGGCTCGGTCGTGTGGAGCACGTCTTTCGGCAACGACGGCGCGACCTACGCCGACAGCGACGTCGCCTACGGGGTGGGCGTGGACTCCCACCACGCCGTGTGGGTCACGGGCATGTTCCACAACACCATGACGGTGGGCAGCGAGACGCTGCAGAGTGCCGGGGCCGGCGACATTTTTCTGGTCAAATTCGACGCCGGCGGCGACGTGAGCTTCGCGCGGCGATTTGGCAGTGACAACTCGAATTACGACAGCGGCGACGACCTGAGTATCGACGGCAACGACCAGGTTGTCGTGGTCGGCGCGGCGACCACGGGCACCAGCTTTGGCAACGGCGCCGACGTCGGCGCCACCACCGGCCCGAGCGGCTCCTCGGACACCTTCGTGGCCAAATTCAGCACCACCGGTGACGCGCTTTGGGCTCAAACCTTCGGCGGCCCGGCCTGCGATGACTGCGGCGGCAAGCAGCCCTCGGTCGCCGTCGACGCCGCCAATCATATCTACGTCGCGGCGAGCTATGCCTCGGGCATTCAGTTTAGCAACACCACGGATTCCCCGGCGTCGGCCGGCGTATACGACGTGCTGCTGGCCAAGTACAAGCCCGATGGCAGCGTCGACGCCATGCGCCACTACGGCGGGGACCAGATTGACTTCGCCCACGACATCGCCGTCAGCGCCACGACCCCGGCCAAGGTCTACGTCACCGGCCATTTCGAGAGCGCCAGCTTCGTCTACGCCACCTCGCCGCAGCGAACCCTGGACAACAACACCGGCAGCCGGGACGCCTTCTTGTTGGCCGTCCAGGGCGACACGATGCAGCCGATCTGGGCGCGCAGCATCAGCAGCCAGGACAGCGATGACGGCCGCGGCGTGGCCGTCAGCTCCAAGGGCTATGTCGTGTGGTCGGGCGTCTTTGGCGGGAATGCCAATCTGGGCGGCGCCGCGGCGTTGCTGGGGGATTCCGGAGACCTGTTCCTGGCCAGCTACGATACCTCCAACAGCTATCGGTGGGCGCAAAATCTGGGCGGCGACGAGCGTACCAACGGGCCCCTGCCCCACCTGGTCGCCGTCGACCCCTCGGACAACATCATCGCCGCGGGCGCCTTCGAGGGCAGCATTCAATTCGACGACGCCACCACCCGCCCGGCGACGGGCGGCAACGACATCTACATCTTCAAGCGCCTGCCCACCCCATAAGGGCATATTGTCGGGCGCTTTATGGGCGGGGGGGACGTAGATCCCAGCGCGCGAGCTCGGCGACCGGCGGCACTTCCACGATGCCCAGCGCCGTGCAAACGGCCGGCGGGAAGTCGAAGTGGCGCTGGCAGAGCTCGATGGTCGGGCCTACCTGCTCGGGATCGAGCTTGGCGCCGATGGTGCAGTGGGGCACCCACGCATCGGGCACGTAATACGGGCGGCAGGACAACCCGGCGAGGTCCAACAGGGTGTGGTAGGCGCGGTGGACGTCCAGGAGGTGCTCGGTGGGCGTGGGGGAGAGGAATACGATGTTTTCTTGAATGGGAAACACGCCGATGCTGGCGAAGCGGAGCTCGAGGGAGCGAAAGCCGTGGGCAAATTGGCCGGTCACCTCCATCAGGGCGTCGCGGTCGACGTCGTCGTCGAAGACCGCCAGGCTCAGGTGCGGCTCGGTGCCGATCTGGCGCACCCACTCGCCGAGCCCCGCCGCGCTCATCTGCTGCCAGATCTCACCGACCCGGTCGCAAAACGCGTCGTCGAAATAGAACTCGACGGCGATGGGCATAATTGACTCCTCGAGGGATCGCGCGCGCTGGCGGCTTCGACGACGTCCACGACGTCGGCGAGCCAACACGACCACGCATGACTATCGCCTGCGCATTGTATGGTGTGATCGCATCGAGGCAAGTCAATGGCGTGAGGGCGCGCGGCCCATCGGCTACAGGCCCAGGCCGCGGGCGAGTTGGTCGGCGCTCATAAAGCCGGTCTGGGTGCTCGCGCGCTCGCCGTTTTTGTACAGGGCGAACATGGGGATGCCGCGCACGCCCTGCTGCTGGGCGATCTGAGGGTGGTCTTCGGTGTTGAGCTTGGCGACGACGACCTTGCCGGCGTAGCGCTCGGCGAGCTTGGCGACCTCGGGCGCGGCCATGCGGCACGGCCCGCACCACGGTGCCCAGAAGTCGACCACCACCGGCAGCGGGGAGTGCTCGAGCAGATCCTGAAACGCCGACGCACCCACGGGCACGGGCGCACCGGTGGCGGTGATGGCGTGGTGGCAATTGCCACATTTGGCGGTCTGGTCGACCTTGCTGGCGGGGATGCGGTTCTTCTGGGCGCAGCTGGGACATTGGATGACCATTACTTCCTCCTCGTCATTGTTCGAGCCTACAAAATAAGCACGCCGCGCCCGCCGGGAAGGAAGTTGTTGCGCAGGCGTCCTCGGCGGGCTCAAAATCCCAGGCTTCCCTTGACGTAATCGAACGAGATGGTGACCTGCAGAAGGGCGGTGTCCTGGCGCAGCTCAAACCGGTTGGTCGCCGGCAAGGTCACCGGTTCGCCGTCGTCGGGGTCGTCGCCGCCGCTGCGATCGAGGTCCACGTAGCCCAAAAAGGTCACCTTGCCCGCCGGCAGGGTCTTGCTTCGCCAGTACGCCTCGCTGACCTGCTTGTCAGTCAGGTCGACGGCGGTGGGGTCGATGCTGGCCAGGGGCACGGCGCTGTCGGACGGGCCAAAGGCGCCGACGTCCTCGGTCCGGTACAGGTTGCCGCGTACGATCCCGTGGGCGGGCCGGTCGAGGTCGCCGCGGATGCTGTCGTCGAGCGAGAAGCGAAGCTCGACGTTGCGCACGGCGTCGGCGTGCGGGTCTTCCTGGGTGTGGATGCCTCCGCCCCCGGGCACGCAGCCGCTGGCTAGAAGCACCAGCACCGCCAGCACACCGGCGCTCGCCCGCCCGCGAAAGCCACCGTGCCAGCGGCATCGTAAGTTCTCGATCATTGCCCATTGCCCGACGTGTGGTCTGCAAGAAGATGGACCGGCAAGCTTGGCACGAAGACCCGTTTGTCCAGCGGATGGCGGTTGTGGGTTGGCCCCAGCTCGCTACAATTGAGCCATTGCGGTGTTTCTCGACGGCTACCGGGAGTGTGGGATGGAGCGACGGGTGGGGTGCAGGACGAATCGGTGGATGGGGGCGATGGCGGTCGCGTTGGGGATGGGCGTCGTCACCAGCGCATGTCGTGACTCCGGGGCTGGCACCCATCACTCGGCGCTCGACGTGGGCGTGGATGCGGGCGGCGACGCCACGGACACCGCGGACGCCTCCCATCCCCCATGTGAGGCGGGCCCGTGGACGGTATCCTCACCCAATGGGCGACTCAAGGTCGAGCTCGGCATCGAGGACCTCGGCGGGACGGCCGATTTCCCGGATGGGCCCGCGCTGTACTATCGGCTCACGCGCGACGGCGAGCCGGTGCTGCGGTGGTCGCCGCTGGGCATGCACACCGACCAGCACCACTGGCTCACCGATGTGTGCGTGGTCGATCAGGGTTCGGAGGACGTCTCCGGAAGCTACGAGATGAAGGTCGGCAAGCGCCACCATCGCCAGTACGAGGGCGTGCGCCGAACGCTTCGCCTCGTCGACGCCGACGGCGCGGCGCTCGACATCATCTTCCGGGCCGACGACGACGGCGTGGCCTACCGCTACCGCGTCGAGGGCGACGGTGCCTACACCGTGGTGGGCGAAGACTCCGGGTTTGCCATTCCGCAGGACGCCACCGGCTGGATGGCCCCCTACGACATCTTCGGCGGCCTGCTCGCCGGCACCTATGAGGGCGGCTATAAGAAGGTCAGCGTGGGTGACCCGGCGCCGAATAGCGGCTGGGCGTACCCGGCGCTGTTCGAGCTGGGGCAGGGGGGCACCTGGTTGATGGTGACCGAGGCCGACCTGGACGCCAATTATGCGGGCACGCGCCTGCACCAAAAGCCGGTCGACGGGGTCTACCGCGTGCGCCTGCCCTCCGAGGAGGAGGGCCAGGGCGTCGGCGAGGTCGATCCGGTGGGCACGCTTCCGCTTCAGACGCCGTGGCGGGTAATGATCGTGGGGGACCTGGCCGACGTGGTCGAGTCCACGCTGGTCGACGACCTGAGCCGCCCGTCGACCATCGACGACCCCAGCTGGGCCAAGCCCGGCCGGGTTGCCTGGTCGTGGTTCTCCCAGGGCACCGGCGACCCGGCGCTGCAGCGCGACTACATCCAATTCGCCCAGAGCATGGGCTGGGAGTACGACCTCATCGACGCCAAGTGGGACAAGTGGTCCGATCCGGCCACCCAGATCCCGGCGCTGGTCGCCGACGCCGACAGCCGCGGGGTGGGCCTGTTTTTGTGGTACAACTCCGGCGGTGAGCACACCTCCCAGCCCAGCCAGACGCCGCGTGACCGCATGCTCGACCCCCAGGTGCGCCGCGCCGAGATGCAGAAGCTCGAGGACTGGGGCGTCACTGGCATCAAGGTCGACTTCTTCGAGAGCGACAAGCAGGACCGCATCCAGCAATATATCGGCATTTTGAAAGACGCCGCCGACCACCACCTGATGGTCAACTTCCACGGATGCACCCTGCCGCGCGGCTGGCAGCGCACCTACCCCAATCTGATGACCCAGGAGGCCGTGCGCGGCGCGGAATACTACCAGGGCTTCAACATGCCCGACGCCTCCACCGACGTCATCTATGCGTTTACGCGAAACGTGGTCGGCTCGATGGACTATACGCCGGTGGCCTTCGAGGCGGCGCTGGACAAGGCGGGCATCACCTACGCGCACAGCCTGGCGGAGTCGGTGGTCTTCGAGTCCGGGCTGCAGCATTTCTCCGACCGCGCCGACGGCAGCACCGAGGAGGGCTACGGTAAGGTCTTTGCCGACTACCCGGTCATCGAGCAGTTCATGAAGCAGGTGCCGGTGACCTGGGACGAGACGCGCCTGGTCGAGGGCGACCCGTCGAGCCACGTCGTGCTCGCCCGGCGTCACGGGCAGACCTGGTACGTCGGTGGGCTCAACGGCAACGACGGCGCGGTCACCGCCCAGATGCCCAAAGGCTTTTTGGGCGACGCCACCTTGCAGGGCCAGTGCATCGTGTCGGGCGCGGCACCCGATGCGGTGCAGACCCGGCAGGTGACCGTGGGCCCCGATCAGGGGCTGGAGGTCGACCTGGCGGCCAGCGACGGGTTCGTGTGCACGCTCGCGCCCTGAGCGCGCGAGCCGCCAATCCCCGCGCCGTGTTCACCCGGCGGCGTCGAGCAACGCGCCGCCGACAAAGCCGGCGAAGACGATGGCGGTGCCCCAGACGTTGACGCCCAGCAGCATTTTGTAGTGGCCGTCGCCCAGCGCCCACGACGCGGGGATCGCGCCGGCGGCAAAGAGGATGCCCAGCACCACGCCCGGCCACAGAGCACAGTGAAAGGCGAAACGGCCGGCCTTTTGCCAGGCGAAGAGCAAGAAGATGGGGGCGAGCCCGAGCACCATCGTGCCGCTGACGGTGGTAGCTTTGAGGATGTGGGCGCCGGCAAAGAGTGGAAGCGTCCCCACGATGACGGTGACCACCATGGTCGCCCGCCCCACCACCAGGGTGTCGGCGGTGGCCAGCCAGCGGGTCAAGCGGCCGATGACCGGGGTGGCGGTGCCCGTCTCGGTGCGCGCGCCCAGGTCGACGACGAACGCCTTGCTGAACGAGGACAGCGTGGAGTCGAGGGTGGAGCCGGCGGCGACCATCATGATCACGCTCATGGTCGCCAGTGTGGCCACGCCGAACGAGCGGGCGACGGCCAGGGGGGCGTCCTGCGAGATGTCGATGCCGGCCAGATGGCCATGCACGCCGATGAAGCCGAACACGACGATGAACCCGGCGGCGAGCACCCCGGCGATGACATAGCCGACGAGCATGGTCTTGGTATTGGTAATGAAGCCGCGGTCGGTGAGCACGGGGTCGTGAAACGGGTAGCTGAACGACTGCAACAGGCCGACCAGCAGCAGGTCGACCCCGCCGGCCAGGGTCCAATGGCCGCTGGAGAGAATGGCGGTGGCGCCCGAGGTGGGCACCACCAGAGCCAGGATGAACACCAGCAAGAAGATGGCGACCAGAAATTGGATGCCGTCGGTGAAAATCGAGCTTCGAAGCCCGCCGCGCACGCTGTACAGCAGCGTGATGGCGGTAAACGCAAGCGCCCCGCCGAAGTAGGCCGCCGAGCCGGACTGGCCGAAGTACGCCCCCACCACCGCCGAGTTCGACCACACCTCGTTGAACAGCCGAATCATCACCACCAGGGTGTACGCCAGGGTCGCCGCGCGGCCGTATTTGGAGGTGATGAATTCGCCGATGGAGCCGGCGCCAAGGCGCTTGCGAATGGCGTAGAGGACCACGCCGGCCACGGGAATGGACAGGTACCACCCGGCGTAGGCCACCGAGCCGACGATGCCGTAGGTGCCGGCGAGGTTCGCGGCGTTGGTGATGGACTTGGCGAACAGCCAGGAGATGACGATGGAGCCGACGAGCATGCCCAGGCCCACCGACTTGCCCTGGTCGCTCTTGCCGGCGAAGAAGGTCGCGAAGCTCTTGGCCCGCGGTGAAAACACAAACATGACGAGGGCGTACACCGCCAACGCCACCCACAATATGGTAGATGACATTCGAACACCTTGCATATGGATGCGGTTGCCGCATTGACGCAGCGCATGCGCACCAGTCCAGACGCGGCTGGGCATCCACCTGATTCGAGAAACTCAGCCGTTAGTATTAGGGAACCGTCACGCCGATGGGGGCGGGGCGCGCGCGGCGGAGGTATCCCCCAGGTGCAGGTGCTCGAGGATGGAAGGGGCGTGGGGTAAGCGCCAGCAGACGCCCGCCGGGCGGTTGTCGAGGGCGAGGCCCAGGGCGGCGCGCACCTGGTGGGCGAGTTGACGCTGCGCGCGGTAGGCGTCGCGGGGATCGTCCACGTCGGACTTCGCCGCCAGCAAGGTGACCGCGGTGTGGCCGAAGCGTGCGCACACGCTGCGCAACACGGCGTCGGTCTGCCAGGGCAGGCCGTCGAGCAGCTCGAGGTCGTCGGCGTCGAAGCCCAGCAGGTAGATGCCGCCGTCGGTCGACGGGCCCACGACGACCTCAGCCGAGGTCGCCGCGGCGTGCAGGTCCTCGACGCTCATCGACGGGGTGTCCGTGCCGACGACCACGATGCGCCGGTAGCCCAGCGCCCGGGTGTGGCGCAGGACGTACAGCAGGCGCTCCTCGAAGGAGTGGCCGATCTGTTGGACGACGTGGGCCGCTTGCGCGCAGGCAACAGCGCCGTCGAGGGCGACGACGGCGTCGGCGTCGGGCACGCCCGTGACCAGATCGAGGGTGCGCTGGACCAGCGTGGCATGCACGCGCCGCTCGGCGAGCACACCCAGCCCGAGCCGTTTGGCTTCGCGCTCGGGGGCGCGAGCAAACAGCACAACGGCGGTATCGGAGGCGGCTGAGGGCATACGGCGTCACAACAGGGGCCGAGGAGTCGATCGACGATAGCGCAAACGCAATGTTACCGGAAGCGTACCGACAGAAATGGTGTCAGACACCGTGACAAGCGCACGATAGGCGGGTGCGGAAATGGTGTCAGACACCGTGACAAGCGCACGATAGGCGGGTGCGAAAATGGTGTCAGACACCGTGACAAGCGCACGATAGGCGGGTGTGCGAGCCAACAGCGGCCGGCGCTGTGCTCAGGGGCAGGTCAACCGCCAGGCGTCGAGATCCCAGGTCTTGATGAGGGTCGAAAACCCGGCCGGGCTGGCCGCGCAGACCTGAGCCCGTTTCGTCGGCCCGTTTGACTTGGCGTCGACATATTCGGTGTGAAAGACCGCCTTCCCCGCCTGGATAAACGGCAAGAGCGCATCGCACTCATCGTAGGAGAGGCACTCCTCGTTGAGGGCCCAGTCGAAGTCCGACTGCAACTCGGGGATGAACTCCAAGGCGTTTTTGAGGCCGACGGACAGCCCACGGGCATGGGCCTGGGTGGCCAAGAATCGGTCGTAATCGATCTGGTCCTGGCGGGTAAAGTCGAAGCCCGGGTTGTTGGTGACGCCGTCGACATTGTCGGGTTCGACGCCGTCACAGTCCTTGCTGGTGGCGAGGTCGAGCCGGCTCTGCATGATGGTTCGAACGTTCTGGGAGCGCACGTCCAGCCAGTATTCGCCTGGCCAGTCGGGCAGGGCGTTACCGTAGTCCGAGGCGTTGAATCGGTCCTTGTCGGGTCGCCAGTCCTCGTAGGTCCCCGCCGAAAAATAACAGATCACGACGCGGCCATCGGCGTGCAGGGTGTCGATGACGTGCTGGGGGGTGTCGAAGAGGTCGATGTCGTACATCTGGGCGTCGACACTGGTATCGATGGTGCCCTGGAGTTGCCACTGCCACGTCGTCCCCGGAGCCGGCTGCCAGGGACCGTCCGCGCCCGCATCGCTGCCATCAGGGCCGGAATCGTGGGTCATAGCGTCTGGCGACGATGGCGAGCCATCAAGGTCCTGCGCCCCGGCATCGGAGACGGCGTGGGCGTCTGACCGGTCCCAGGCATCTAGGAACGCGTCCGCGTCGCCAACCGTGGAGAGGTCGGCATCGTGGCCGAACGTGTCGCAGTTCGCCGAGGCGCACGTTCCGGCATCATCGGCGCCGGCATCATCGGCGCCGGCATTCCGGTGGGCGGGAGTATTACTACATGCCGCCAGCAGCAATAGCGCTACCAGCAGCAGTTTCGAATCTTTCATAGTCGTTCCGCGGTCACCTGGAGAGCGTGCTCGGATTATACAATTGCACCGCCTGGAGCGCGAGTCTGTAAGGATGTCCACTCGAAAAACGGTGTCGTGTCCGAAAAAAAAGTGTCAGACACCGTGAAACGCAGCAAGTATGCGGGTTTGCTGCCAGGTGGGTGCCTGCAAACACGGTCGCGAGGAACGTTGGCGCTCTATTTTCGTTCGTGGGTGCGCGCCCGAGCGCTGGATTTTGGCTGAGTTGGATGCGAGCTGCGGCAGATCGCCGACGACCTCGGAAATCTACGGGCGGGTAAGACATGCCGGTGCATCCAAACGCTCGAGGTCGGGAGCGTCCGGAGCTTTTCGTCGTGTTGTAGTACGGACCGGCGGGTATCGCGCTTAGGCGATGTCTTCGTCGCGCGGCTCGTGCGCGCCGATGCACTCGCGGTGGCCCGGCGGGATGGTGCCGTTGGGAAATTCGAGGTCGGTCTTGCCGTCCCTCCACTTGTCGGCGGCCTGTTTGTAGAGGTCGCGGATCTCCCAATACGCTGTTGTGTACTCCTCGCGAAGCTTCGGGTCGGTCGTGTGGCACAGCGGACACGGAGAACTTTCGGAGTCCTGCGGGCGGTCGTACCAGTTCTGCTCGAGGATTTTATCGACGCCCACGCACCCGCTTTTGCGGTGCTCGGCCAGGTGCTCGGCGTGGTCGCGAAGCTCCTCTAAGACCTTTTGGTTGTACGCCTCGTCGCTCAAATCCTTCCACATGGGCAGCTTGGCCATCTCGAGCTCGTAGTCGACCATGGCGCGGCGCTCGGCCTCGGCGTGGTCGATGTCTTTTCGGCGAAGCCGCCAGTACTCCTTTTTGTTGACGCGTTGTCCCACAAGCGGCTTGGCCGACTCGTGGAGCTCCCAGGAGGACAGCCCCGGCCAGAACTTGGGATGGGCGACCAGGTTGGATTCGCAGGGGTTGCACACCGTGTAGCGAAGTTTGTTCAACAGCTCGTCGTCGTCGAGGATGGGCGAGCACTTGTAGCGGCTCTCGAAGAACGAGCCCGAGCGGCCCCAGTGGGCGTTTAGTTGCTTGGCGAGCTCGGTGTCGAGGAGCTGCATGAACTTCTGAATCTGGCAAGAGCGCGAGCTGACCATCAGGTGGAAGTGGTTGGACATGAACACAAACGCGTAGATGTCGACGTCGAACTTGTCGGCCGCATAGGCGAGCACATTGGCGATGATGGTGTTGACGTCCTTGCCGGGGCGAAAGAAGTAGCGCTGCTGCAGGCAGCGGATGGTGATGAAATAGATGATACCGGGTTCGAAATGACGCAGTCGATTTCCCATTGGGGTGGCTCCATAAGTTCGAGGTGATCGTTAATCCTCTCATTATGGTTTTCGGCAAAATGGGGCGAATCGTTGCGTGATCGGGCAAAGTTTTTTTGCGAAGGGGGGTGTTGGGGAAGGCGGGCGATCGGGCGCTGAGGCGCATGTGCGCTGGGTCGCAACGGTGTCTGACACCGTTTTTGGGGGGCGGTTTTGGTCAGGCGAGAGCTGCGAGATCTCTAATGAGGAGGTCTACGCCGGGGTGGGTGCCGGCGGCACGGCAGCGGTGGACTGTCAGGTGGTTGGGAGCCCTTTCGAGGGCGGTGGGGATGTCCCGGGTGACGTGTGGTCCATCGGCGACGAAGTAGGGTACGACGACGAGGTGCGGGGACGCGACGCCGGAGAGTACCTCGGCGATTGACGGCGAGTCATCGACGAACGCTGCGACCACTGCGGCATAAGGCGTTCGCCGACGTAGCCCGGCAGTGACCATGTGCACCGAGTCGGTGGATTGTTGGTGGCGTGTGGAGCCGTGGCCGATGACCATCAAGGTGGTGGTGGCGGCGTCGCAATCGCGGCAGGCATCGTCAGCGCAGGCCGCGACGACGTCGACCATACCTCGATGGGTGCCCAGCGGCGGCGTGTAGGCCACGCGGTGCCCGCCAACCGCCTGCATCTGGCCAAACTGGGGCCCGTCCAGACCAAGCGCGCGCGGGAAGACGCCCGCGGCAAAATAGCCGGCGCTCATTAACATCGGGACGACCACGATCTGGGACTCGTCGATGGCGTCGAGGGCCGATCGCAAGGGTGGACTCTGCCGCAAAAAGCCCACGTGAACGCTGCCGAACACGCCCAATTGGCGCAACCGATCCGCGTGTGCGTCCACGCTGGCGAAACTTCGTGGCTCGTCGCTGCTCCCGTGCGCGGCGAGGAGTACGGCCGTGTCGGGCTTCGCGCGCACCTCAGCCCTCGACGGCGTCGGGTTCGCCCTCGGAGGCTGCGAAGTTGAGCTCGGCGATGACCGGCGCGGGCTCCGAGGCGTCGTCCTCGTGGACCCGGGCCATGATGACCTTGGCCTCGTGCTCGAAGCCCCCGGTCTCCAGCGGGCAGTTCATGCCGCACTCTTTGGGCGCGCCTTCCTCCCACCACCAGCGCCCATCGCGCTTAGACTCGCCGGGCTTCAGCGCCCGGGAGCACGGGGCACAGCCGATGCTCACGTAGCCTTTGTCGTATAGCGGGTGGACGGGCACGTCGTGCTCGTGGACGTAGTCCCACACTTCTTCTTCGGTCCAGTCTGCCAGGGGGTTGAGCTTGACGATGCCGCCGTGGTCGTGGTCGAGCTCGAGCTTTTTGATCGCCGCCCGCGAAGCCCACTGGTCGCGGCGAAGCCCCGTAAACCAGCCGTCGATCCTCTTGAGGGCACCGATGAGCGGGCGCACCTTACGGATGTGGCAGCACAAAAAGCGCATGGCCACCGAGTCGTAGAACAGGTCCTCGCCGTTTCGGCCGACCATCTGCTCGACCTCGCGTGCGTCCGGGCGCACCACCTCGATGCGCGCCTGCGGGTAGTGCTCGCCCACCTCGTCGAGGAAGGCGAGCGTCTCGGGCGGAAGTCGCCCGGTGTCCACCGTCATCACGCGCACGTGGGGGTCGATCTGGTAGGCCATGTCCAAGATGGCCATGCTGTCGAGCTGCAGGGAGGTGACGATGGCGACGCGCTCGCCGAAGGTCTCCAGGCCCCAGCGCACCACCTCCTGCGGGGGCTCGTGGTCCAGGTCCATAGCGAGTTCGCCAATCTCGAGGTCGTCGAAGTAGATGGGTTGTGCGGTCATTGTTGAGCTCTCGGTGCGGCGTTGGTTGCGGGTTTCCTTGAAGATAGGCGAGCTTTCAGCCGCCCGATAACGCGGGCAACGCCAGGACCTCGTCGCCGGGTTTCAGCGCTGTGTCCAGGCCGTCGAACTCGCGGATGTCGTCGTCGTTCAGGTACAGGTTGACGTCCGAGATGACCTGGCCGTCGGCGGTCAAGAGTCGCGATTGCAGCGCCTTGTAGCGACGGGTGACCCCCTCGACCAGGCGGCGCACGGTGCGCGCGACACTCACGCGCGACTCGAAGTGGTCGACGCCGCCCGTAAAGCTCAGGAGCGGCCCGGAGATGCGGAAGGTGACGTGGGTCTCCTCCTCGACCTCGGCGACCTCTTCGTCCAAGGCGATGGCCTTGAGCTCGGCGTCGGTGTGGGCGTCGCAGAAGTTCTGGAAGCCAAAGTCATCTTCGTCGGTGCGCTCCTCGCGGCGCATCGCGAGCCATGCGTCGACCAGGCGCACGACGGCCTCAGTGGTCTCGTCGCTGGGGAGTCGGCGCACCAGCGGCTTTCCGATGGCGGCCTCGACGCCCAGCCCGCCACGCAGGGTGATATCGTAGGCGTCGATGGGCTCGCCATCATCGCCGCGCCCGGTGGTTCCCTGCAGCCCGATATTGCCCACCCAGTGCTGGGCGCAGGCGTGCGGGCAGCCGTCGACAAAGAGGCTCAAGCCCTCGACCTCGGCGTCGAAGCGCTCGTCGAGCGTCTCTAGGATCTCCTGGGCCTTCCCCTTGGTCTCGGTCACCGAGTAGTTGCAGTATTTGTGGCTGGTGCAGGCCACCGAGGTGCCGAAGATACGGTTGCGTGTCGCCGAAAAGCCGACGGCGTTGATCTGGGCGACGATGTCGTCGACCTCCTCGTCGGGGATGTTGGCCACGATGAAGTTCTGGTGGCGCGTAAAGCGTACGTCGCCGCGCACTGTCTCGACGATGTCGGCGAGCTGGCGCAACTGGTCGCCTTGGACCCAGCCCTGGGGCACCGAGTAGCCGATATACGACAGGCCGGCTTGCTTCTGCGGGTGGATGCCCAGGTGGGCGGCGTCGCCGTGGGTGGGCGCGGGGGCCTGGTGGTCGTCGAAGGCCTTGCCCACCCGCTCTTCGACCAGCGTGCGGAAGCCCTCGGGGCCGTAGTCGTCCATCATGAACTTGATGCGCGACTTGGGTCGGCTGATGCGGTAGCGCAGGTCCTCCTTCCAGGCGTCGGTGATCGCGCGCAGCACCGACAGGGTGTCCTCGACGGGTACGAAGATGCCCAGGTCGCGCGACATGCGCGGCGTCGACGACAGGCCGCCGCCCACGCGCACGGCGAAGCCCTCCCGTCCATCCTTGACGGCAGCCAAGAGTGCCACGCCGTGAAACTCCGGGCCGCTGCACTGGTGCGGGCAGCCCGTGATGGTAAATTTGAGTTTTCGGGGCAGGTCCGAGTAGTCGCGGTTGCCGGCAAAGAACGCGTGGGCCTCGTCGATGACCGGGCGCACGTCGAACAGCTCGTCGGGGTTGATCCCTGTGAGCGGGCAGCCGGTGATGTTGCGCACCGTGTCGCCCTCGGCGCCTTTGGTGGTCAGGCCGGTCTCCTCGATGGCCCGAAACACCTGCGGCAGATGCGCCAGGCGCACCTTGTGCAACTGGATGCCCATGCGGGTGGTCAGCTCGCCGTAGTTGTCGCCGTACTGCTGGGAGATGCGCCCCACCGCGCGAAGCTGGCCGGTGTTCACGATGCCGCAGGGGACTTTCAGGCGCACCATGAACGTGCCCACCTTGGGCTTGTCGTGGGCGACCCCGAACCAGTACAGCCGGACGATGTCCTCCTCGGGGATGTCCTCGTAGTTTTGCTGGACGAACTCGTCGAGCTCGGCCTCCAGCTCCATGGGGAACTTCTCGTCCTTGAGCCGCTCGACCTTGTTTCGCTTGTAAACAAGCTCCCAGGTCGGCTCGTCGCCCAATCTCAATTTGGTGATCTTCGACATCGCAGTCTCCTCGCGGAAGGTCAAAACTCGTTGGCGCGAACGTCCACATCGGCGTGGGGCGTTGCGTTCGTGATAAATTGGCGAAGCCCGACGACCCCGCCGACGACGAGGGTGGCCGGCGGGCGGACCTGGGTGCGGGCGGCCTTGGCGACAATGGTGGCGAGCGTCGCCTCCACGACGCGCGTGTGGGCGGTGGTCCCCGCCTCGACGAGCGCTGCTGGCGTCGCGGGTGCAAGGCCGCCGACGTCGAGCACCTCGACGATGTCCGCCAGGCGCGACACCCCCATCAAAAAGACCAGCGTGCCGCCGGCCTCGGCGAGCTGTCGCCAGGTGTGGGCGAGCGCGGCCTGGTCTTGCTGGGCGCTCATGCCCGTGACGACCGAAAAGTGGGTGCTCACGCCCCGATGGGTGACCGGAATGCCCGCGGCCCCGGGCACCCCGATGCAACTGGAGATGCCTGGGACAACTTCGACCGCGATGCCGCGCTCGCGCAGGTACATCGCCTCCTCGCCGCCGCGTCCGAACACGAAGGGATCGCCGCCTTTGAGACGCACCACCCGGTTTCCCTGACGCGCCTCCTTGGCCAGCAGAGCGTTGATCACCGCCTGGGAGGTACGTTTGCCCCTGGGGATCTTGCCCACGTCGACCCGGCGTGCTTGCGGGGAGCAAAAGTCCAAAATCGCCGGGTTGGCGCGGTTGTCGAAGAAGACCACATCGGCTTGCTCGAGTCGGCGCTTGGCCCGCAGCGTCAGCAGCTCGGGGTCGCCAGGGCCGGCGCCGACCAAGCAGACCCGGCCCGGGCTCATCTGGGTTGTCGTGTCCATCGGTGCGTCCTGGGTAATGCCTGCCCCGTTTCGAGGCGGTGTTATTTGGTCGTTACAAATTAAATCATACTAAACCTATATGATTTGTCAATTTAATAGGCTTTCGTCCGCGAAAACGCCCAAACGGAACTGCGATGGTGAGCTTGATTCATCGCCACGCGAATGCGCAAACCCGCGCGCCAGGCGATTTGTTATGGTGTCTGACACCGTGTTGAAGGGGCGTTCGTCATGGTGTCTGACACCGTGTTGAGGAGGCGCTCGTCATGGTGTCTGACACCGTGTTGAGAGGGAGCTCGTTATGGTGTCTGATACCGTTCGTCATGGTGTCTGACACCGTGTTGAGGGGGCGCTCGTCATGGTGTCTGACACCGTGTTGAGGGGGCGTTCGTTATGGTGTCTGACACCGTGTTGCGGGGGCGCTCGTCATGGTGTCTGACACCGTGTTGAGGGGCGTGAGGATTGGGGTTGACCGGTCGGTTGAAATCATCCGTGCGGGGAGCTATGGTCGCGTGCATCGAGCCTACATGCAGCTAAGCCTGCTCTTTTCAAGGCAGCGCGTTCGAGTTTCCCTGAGGTAAAGTCCATGAAAGCTTCGAGTCGTATGCGTTTCTGTTGGTTGTTGGTGCTTACCGCGCTGCTGGGGCTGAGCGCGTGCTCGGATACCGGCAGCGGGGGGCAGCACGGCGGGGGCGCGCTCGACGCCGCGTACGCAGACACGGGTGTCGATGGCGGCGCGTCGGACGCCGGCCGCACATGTCAGGACGAGTGTGACGTCGTCGGCCAGTCCGAATGTAGCACGGATGGCGTGCGCGAGTGCGTCAAGCAAGGTGGCTGTTTGGTCTGGGGCGCGCCGACGGCTTGCCCCACAGGCGCCTCCTGCAACGATGGACACTGCCAGATGAGCTGCCCCAACCAGGGCTGCTCGGTCATGGGCGCCAAGAAATGCGACGGCGACGGCGTCTCCGAGTGCGTCGACGCCAACAACGACGGCTGCCTCGAATGGAGCGCGCCCCAGGCGTGCGGCAATGGTGAGACCTGCTCGAGTGGCCATTGCGCGATCGACTGCACCGACGAGTGCACCACCGCCGGCGCCAAGCAATGCGACGGCAACGCGGTCGTCGAATGCGGCAACTTCGACCAGGATAGCTGCCTGGAGTGGGGCAATTCCACCGACTGCTCCGACCAGTTCTGTGTCAATGGGCGCTGCGAGTCGAGCTGTACCGACGAGTGCTCCAGCAGCCAGGCGCGCCGCTGTGACGGCGACGGCTACCAGACCTGCGACGACTTCGACGGCGACGGCTGCCTGGAGTGGGGCACCACCGTGAGCTGCAACAGCGGCGAGTCCTGCTCCAATGGCTTTTGCGCCCAGACGTGCACCGACGAGTGCACGACCGCCGGGGCGACCCAATGCGACGGCGACGGCGTGGTTACCTGCGGCAATCACGACTCCGACAGCTGCCTGGAATGGGGAAGCCCGGTGCCGTGCGCCTCCGGTCAGGTATGCTCGAATGGTCATTGCGCCCAGAGCTGCTCCGACGAGTGCACGGTGGCCGGCGCCAAGGATTGCGACCCCTCCGGCGGGGTGATCACCTGTGGAAACTACGACTCCGACAGTTGCCTGGAGTGGAGCAATCCGGTGGCCTGCACCGGCAGTCAGGTGTGCAGTGGTGGCAGTTGTACGCTGAATTGCACAGACGGGTGTTCGACGGTCGGTGCGCGCCAATGTGTCTCGGGAAGCACCACGGACTTCGAGGTGTGCGACGACTACAACAACGACGGCTGTCTGGAGTGGGGCACCGCCCAGAGTTGCAGCGCCGGCCAGGTCTGCAGCGCGGGCGCCTGCGCCCAGACGTGCACCGACGAGTGTTCCACCGACGGCGCCTCGGCGTGTGTGGATGCCAGCTCTACACACACCTGCGGCAACTTCGACTCGGACAGTTGCCTGGAGTGGGGGACCACGGTGCACTGCTCGGCCAGCCAGAGCTGCCAGAGCGGAAGTTGCGTGAGCAATCCCGCGCCGACCGGGCTGGTCATCTCCGAGGTGGTCTACGACGCGGTGGGAAGTGACGACGACACCTTCGTCGAGATCCACGGGCCCGCGGGCACAGATCTGACCGGGGTGAGCCTGGTGGGCATCAACGGCAACGGCGGCTCGACCTACAACGAGATCCAACTGGCCGGCACCATCGGCGCCGACGGCCTGTTCGTGGTCGCCAACCCGACGGCGTCGGCGGCCATCTTGGGCGCGGCCGACATGACCGACGCCCACGCCGACTACCAGAATGGGCCGGACAGCATTCAACTCAAATTTGGCAGCACCGTGCTCGACGCGGTGGGCTACGGCAGCTTTGGAAGCTCCGATGTCTTCGCCGGTGAGGGCAGTGCGGCGGCCGATGTGGCCGCCGGCCACAGCCTGGCGCGCGATGCCAGCTATTCGGACACCGACGATAACGCCACCGATTTCGTCGACGTGAGCACGCCCACGCCGGGCGCGCCGCCCAGCTCCGGGAACCCCGGCGGCACGGGCAACTCGCAGCCGCCCACCGCCGCGTTTACGCTGACACCGTCGTCGTCGACCAAGGCCATCGTCGACGCCAGCGCCTCCAGCGACGACCAGACGCCACGCTCGGCCCTGGAAGTGCGCTGGGATTGGACCAACGACGGCACCTGGGACACCGCCTGGAGCACGACCAAGACGGCCAGCCACACCTACGCCAGTTCGGCGAGCGTCACCGTCAAGATGCAGGTGCGCGACGCCGACGGACAGACGGCCAGCGCCACTCAGACCGTCGATCTGACGGGCACCTTGCAATACGTCTCCGGCAATATCGGCACCGACACCACCTGGTCGGGCACGATCGTCATGACCAACGACGTGACCGTGGCCAGCGGCGCGACGCTGACCATCGACCCCGGCACCCGCGTGTTGGTGCTGCACGTCGAGGATGACTCGGACTCCTACGGCGACGTCGCCCTGATCATCAACGGCACGCTCGACGTCAACGGCACCTCGGCCGACCCGGTGCTGTTCACCCCCTACGAGGCCACCCAGAAGCATGCGGGCACCTGGGAGGGCATCGAAAACCAGGGCACCTTCCAGTCGTCGGGGCTCCTCGTGGAGTACGCCGAAAACGGCGTCCGCTCGACGGTCGACAACCAGACCATCGCCAACGTTGTGGCGCGCTTCAACGTGCGCGGTTTCCGCGGGCGCGGCAACAACCTGAACCTGCAGAACCTGACCCTCGACGGCAACGAGCAGGGTCTGTCGATGGCCTGTCGGTGGAGCACGGCCTACCCGGGGGATTGCCCGACCGATTACGATTCGAGGACCAGCGCCACGATGTCCATCAGCAATGTCACCGCGGTGCGCAATCAACTGGGCCTGCTCATCGAGGCCCACGACAACGACAGCATCTCGATGCTCAACGTCACCGCCACCGACAACGCGCAGGGCATGCGCGTGACCTCGGTGGGTAACGGTTATGCCTCCCAGACGGCCAGCGTCAGCCTGACGCGAAGCACCGTGTCCGACAACGACGGCTACGGGCTGTACGTCAGCGACGACCCCCAGTCCAAGGACACCGTCCTGTCGACGTTGAGCGTGACCCAATCCGATCTCGAGCGAAACGCCGTGGGCCTGCGCGTCAACATCTACAGTCTGGGCGGCAGCTTCGAGTACAACAACGTGCGCCAGAACCGCTACCTGGGGGCGCTCATCGAGGGATCCTACCGCAACGGCGGCTGGAAGGCGCCGACCAACAACAACATCACCGGCAACGGCGCCGATGCGGGCATCTCGACGGTGTCGGTCACGAAGGATTACACGATAAGCAGCGGCTACTCGCAGCAATTCACCTGGACCACCCCGGCCAACCAGTCCATCCTGGCTATTTATGGGGACATCATCAACGAACAGTACACCGGCAACAGCGTCGATATGCGTGTTGGAGGCGCCTCGGGGGTGGCGTACCTCCGCGACGGCTTTTACCAGGACGTGCCCAACGGCTCCGGCGGGACGGAGCGGCGCTACGGCTACTCGCCGGAGTACCAGTTCTCGGACACGCTCTTCTTGAACCTCCATACCGGCGGTACGGTCATGCCCTCCGTGAAGTTGCGCGACGTGGTGGTCTGGGACCCGTCGGCGAGCAATATGGATGTCGCCGCCTTCGGCGACCTGACGCTGACGGGCAACTACTTGGGCGATCCCACCACGGCCTCGGCGCGGGTGTTCGCCGCGCCCACCATGACGGTGGACACCACCGGGTTGCTGAGTTCCGCGGTCAGCACCGCCGGCCGATGAACGGCCGCTCACGAGCGCGCAAAGCCGCATTATAGGCCGTTCGTAATGGTGTCTGACACCATGTTGGGAGCGCCATTTTTGGGGGCGTTCGTAATGGTGTCTGACACCATGTTGGCGGCCGTTCGTAACGGTGTCTGACACCATGTTGGCCGCGGCTGCGCGGCGCGCCTCACGACATGCGCATTCGCATCCGGTCCACGACCGTGCTAATTAATTACAACGAGCGACTCCGTTGGCTTTGCAACCGCATTGATCATGGCACGACCCCGACAAGTCTCCGACGAAGAGATCATCGCTGCAGCGCGCGCCTGCATCGCCGAGTACGGGCCAAACGTCTCGACGGCCAAGATCGCCGAGAGGGTAGGCGTCTCGGCGCAGGCGCTACTCAAACGCTTCGGGGGCAAGGAGCAGTTGCTGCTCGCCGCGCTCAAGCCGCCGGAGCGCCCCGAGTGGGTTGCGCACTTGCCCGACGAGGACGACGAGCGTCCGCTGGTCGAGCAGTTGCGCGACGTGACTCAGGCCGCCTCGGTCTTCTTTGAGGGCATCGCCCAGCGCATCTTCGCCATCCAGTGGAGCACGCTGCCCACGTCGCTGCTTCGCGACGGCTACGACACCCCCCCGCCGGTCTACGTCGTCGAGACGGTGACGCGGTGGCTCGAGCAAATGCACCGGCGCGGCCTGGCCGCCGAGGTCGATTTTCGCGTATGCGCGACCGCCATGCTCGGCTCGATCCACGTGCAGAGCATGCTGCAATACGCCCTGGGCTTTAACCCCAGCGGACGCGACCGCGCCGATTATATCGACGGCGTCGCCGAACTGTACGCTCGCATGCTCGCTCCCTGAGGAAAGTTTGTTGGTGAAGAAAAACTAACTTGACAGTCCTTTTTGTGCTCGCTATCTCTTGGTTAGTTGGTTGTCGTCAACTAACTTTGGCGCCTCGAGCATACCGCTGTTGCATGGAGGGCCGTCATGGCACACCGGAGAACGTCGACATTACTCTTCTTGATGAGCGCCAGCGCTGCCCTGACGGTGGCGCTGGCCTCGTCGCCGGGCTTCGGCGAGGAGCTCGGCCTCGAACAGGCAGCCGCCCGCGCTGTCGCACACAGCCCGGCAGTGGCGGCGAGCGCCGACGCCAAGCGCGCCGCCACCGCGCGCGTGTCGCAGGCGCGATCGGCCTGGCTGCCGCGGCTGCGCATTCTCGGCAGCTATCACTTCATCCAGCCGGTTCCCGAGCTGTCCGTGGACACCGGCATCACCCCGCCCGGTCAGAGCAAGTCGCTGAGTTTTACCAACGACGTGGGCACCGCCCAGGCGGCGTCGATAACCGCTCAGCTCGCCTGGCGCGCGCTCGACTTCGGGGCGCGCTCCTCGCGCGTCGACGCCGCCAGTCTGGACAGCCAGGCCGCCCAGGACGACCAGGCGTCCCGCGCCGTCGACATCGCCTGGGCCGCGCGGCGCGCCTACTTGACCGCGAGCTTCTTCGACGCCACCGCCCAGGTCACCGACGCGTCTCTGGCGACCGCGCGCGCCGCGCTCCAGCGCGCCCACAACGCCCGCAAGGCCGGCCTCGCCAACGACGTCGACGTCGCTCGCGCCCAGACGCGCGTGGCCGAACTGCAGCGGCGCAAGACCGAGGCGTTGCAGCGAAAAGCCCAGGCGATCGACAGCCTGCGCGTGCTGTTGGGCCTGGACGACGACGCCCCGGTGACGCTGCGCGACAGCCTGCAGGACTCGACGATGAGTCTGGCGGTCGCCGACCGGACGCAGACCCCGGAAATCGAGGCGCTCGAGGCTCGGCGAAAGGCCGTGGCCGCCCGCGTCGACATGGTGCGCTCGGGGTGGTTTCCCACCGTCGATCTGGTCGTGCAGGGGAGCTATGGCTATCCGCGCACCTTCATCGAGACCGTGGCCGGCTTCAGCGGCAGCGCCGGCGTGCAGTTGACCTGGGACGTCTTCGACGGCGGGCGTCGCAGCGCGCAGATCGACGAGTTGCAGGCCCGCGCCGCCCAGCTCGCCGACGCCCGGCGCGCCAAGGCTGACGAAGCGCACAGCCGCCGGCGCGAGGCGCGCGCGGGGCTGCGCATCGCGCGCTCGTCGCTGGCGGCCGCCACCGCCCAACTCGACGCCGCCCAGATCTACCTGCGCTCGGCCCACGCCAGCCGCCAGGCCGGCCTGGCGACCCGGCTCGACGTTCGACAGGCCGAGCAGGCCGTCGATCAGGCACGCCTCGCCCAGGTGCGCGCGCGCCTGGACGCCGCGCTGGCCCACGCCGACTTGCTGCGCGCCGAGGGAATTTCCGTACGGTCGAATCAACCCGCAAAGGAGGAGTCGCCATGAAGCGCGCACTCGTTGGACTCTTCGTCGTGGCCGCGGCACTGGCGGTCGTCCTGTATCTGAGCCTGCGCCACCAAGCGGCCGACATCGACGGCGCCGGCGGCGCCAGCGCCACCATCGAGGGGACGAGCGTCGACGTCGCCGCCCAACTCCCGGCGCGCGTCCTGTCGGTGCACGTCGCCGAGGGTGACCGCGTCCAGCGCGGCCAGTTGCTCGCCGAGCTCGACTGCCGCCAGCCCAAGGCGCATCTCGAGCAGGCCCGGGCCCACCTGGCCGCCGCGAGGTCGCAGCTTGCGGTCGCACAAGACGCGGTGTCGGCTTCGCAAAATGGCGCCGCTGCTGCTCACCACCAGTATCAGGCCGCCCGCGCGAAAGCCCGCGGCGCCAAGGCGAGCCTCACGCCGGCGGGCATCCAACGCGATGCCGCCGAGCGCGCCGCCAAGCGCATGGCCACGCTGCACAAAAGCGGCGGGACGACTGACCAGGCCCTCGACCAGACCAAGACGCGCGCCCAGGCCAACGCCAGCCAACTCGACGTGCTCACGGCCCAGGCCACGGCCGCGCGAGCCGCGGCGCAGGCGGTGGGCGCGCAGGCCAAGACGGCCCGGACGCAGGTGGATATGGCGCGCAAACGTCTCGCGGCCGCCCAGGCGCAGGTCGACGCCGCGCGAGCCGCCGTCGACCTGGCCACCAGTTCGGTGGACAACTGCCGCATCGTGGCGCCGGGGCCCGGCTATGTGAGCACCCGCTATGTCGAGCCCGGGGAGGTGGTCATGCCTGGTCAGCGCGTGGTGACCGTAGTGGATATCTCCACGGTCAAGGCGACCTACTATGTGGCCAACGCCGAGCTCGACCAGGTCCACCCCGGCACCCGCGTGGGCGTGGTCGCCGACGCGATGCCCGAGTCGAACTTCGAGGGCCACGTCACCCGCGTCGCCACCGACGCCGAGTTCACCCCGAGCAACACGCAGACCCGCGACGACCGAGCCCGGCTGGTGTATGCGGTCGACGTCGCCATCGCCAACGCCGACCAGAAGCTTCGCCCGGGCATGCCCGTCGAAGTCCACCGCGTCCACGGCGCCCCGGAGGCCCCATGAGCGCGCTGGCACAGACCGAAGCGTCGGCGCCGAGCGCGGTGTCGCTGCGCGAGGCGCGCGTCACATTTGGCGGGGTGGCGGCGGTCGACGGCTTGTCGCTTTCGATCGCGCGCGGTGAGCTCTTCGGACTGGTCGGCCCCGACGGCGCCGGTAAGACGACCACCGTGCGCCTGATCGCCGGGCTCTTGGACGCCGACGCCGGCCAGGCGCGGGTGCTCGACGAGCCGGTGGGTGAGGCCACCCGCCGACGCATCGGCTACATGCCCCAGCAGTACAGCCTGTACGGCGATCTGAGCGTCGACGAGAACCTGGTCTTCTTCGGTCGGTTATTCGGGCTGAGCACCCAGCAGATCCGCCAGCGCCGTGAGCGCTTGCTGCATATCGCTCGGCTCACACGCTTCAAGGACCGGCGCGCCGACGCGCTCTCCGGGGGCATGTACAAGAAGCTCGCGCTTAGCTGCGCGCTGCTGCACCAGCCGGAGATCTTGCTGCTCGACGAGCCCACCAACGGCGTCGACCCGGTCAGCCGGCGCGAGCTTTGGGACCTGCTGCACGAGTTCGTCTCCGACGGCATGACCGTGATCTTGACCACGCCGTATATGGACGAGGCGTCGCGCTGCCACCGGGTGGGCTTGATCCACCAGGGCCGGCTGCTCGCCCAGGGGACGCCCGCCGAGCTCGTCGACCACTTCGACCACCACGTCATCTACGTTGAGGACGACGAGCGCGACCAGCTGGAGACGCGGCTGGTGGGCGTGGAGGCGGTGCTGGCGGTCTCGCCGCACGCCGCCGGCCTGCGCCTGGTCGTGCGCCAGGGCGCGCTCGACGAGGTGCGCGCGGTCATCGACCGGTTTCGCGGCCGGCGCGTGCACGTCGACCGCGTCAGTCCCGACTTCGAGGATGTCTTTTTGGCCCAACTCGCCACCGCATCTGCTGGCGAAGAGGCAGCTGCTCGCGACGCGACGTCCGGTGAGGAGGCCCCATGAGCGCCGTGCCCAAGATTGCAGCGGCACCGATGATCCGCGTCGACGAGCTCACGCGCACCTTCGGGGAGTTTACCGCCGTCGACCAGGTGAGCTTCGAGGTCGGCCGCGGCGAGATCTTCGGGTACCTGGGCGCCAACGGCGCCGGCAAGAGCACCACCATCCGCATGCTGTGCGGGCTTTTGGCGCCGACGGCGGGCACCGCCCAAGTAGCCGGCTTCGACGTCGCCGAGCGCCCGCGCGACGTCAAACAGCATATCGGCTACATGTCCCAGCGCTTCTCGCTGTATCTGGACCTGACGGTGGCCGAAAACCTGACGTTTTTCGCCGGCGCCTACGGGCTGGGCGGAGACGCGGCGCGCGAGCGGGTGCAGGCGGCGCTGGAGCAGGCCGACCTGGTCGGGCGCGAGGACACGCTGACCGGCGAACTCCCCGGCGGCATCCGCCAGCGCCTGGCGCTCGCCAGCGCCATGTTGCACCAGCCCGAACTCATCTTTTTGGACGAGCCCACCGCCGGGGTCGACCCGCGCTCGCGGCGTGACTTCTGGCGGCTCATCCGCCGGCTCGCCCGCGGCGGGACCACCGTGTTCGTGACCACCCATCACCTCGACGAGGCCGAGTTTTGCCACCGCGTCGGCCTGATGGTCGACGGCGAGCTGGTCGCCCTGGACACCCCGGCCGGGCTCAAGCGCCAGTGGGTGCCAGGGACCATGTATGCGCTGGGTAGCCGGGGTGATCAGCGCGCCCTTCGCCAGATGCTCGTCGACCAGCCGGGCGTGGTCGACGTGCAGGTCTTCGGCGAGCGCCTGCGGGTGCGCGTGGAGGGCGGGCTGGCCGCGCCGGGCGCGCTCGGTAAGCTGCTCGATCGCTCCTGGCCGGAGCCGGTGTTCATCGAGCCCACGACCCCCACCCTGGAAGACGTCTTTTTGGTGCTCACGGCGCCCACCAAGCCCGGCGCACCGGAGGCCTCGCCATGAACGAACACGTGCAGCGAACCGCCGCGATGGCGCTCAAAGAGGTCATGCACATCCTGCGCGACCCGCAGGTGCTGGTGTTCGCGCTGGGCATGCCGCTGGGGCTGGTGCTGCTGTTCGGCTATGCCATCTCGTTTGACGTCGAGCACGTCAAGCTGGCGGTGGTCGACCAGGACCACACCGCCACCAGCCGCGCGCTGGTGCGCCGGTTTACGGCGTCGGACGCGTTCGACGAGCAGGTGCATAGCGCCGATCCCAAGGTCATCGAGCCGGCGTTTCGCCGGGGCGTGGCGCGCGTCGCGCTGGTCATCCCCCACGGCTACGAGCGTGAGCTTGGGCGCGGCGAGGCGGCCGACGTCCAGCTCGTGCTCGACGGCTCGGACAACAACTCGGCCAACGTGGCCATGGGGTACGGGCGCGCCATCGCGCTGGCCGCCGCCGAGCGTCGGCTCGCCGAGGTCACCGGCTCGGCGCGCCCGCCGATCACGGTGGCCACGCGCACCCTGTTCAACCCCCACATGGAGAGCTCGGTGTTCATCGTGCCCGGGCTCATCGTGGTCATCCTGGCGATGATCGCGGTGATGCTCACCGCGTTGACCATTGCCCGTGAATACGAACGCGGCTCGATGGAGCAGCTCTTCGCCACGCCGGTGGCGCGCTCGGACATCATCTTGGGCAAGCTGGCACCGTATTTTGGCCTGGGGCTGCTCCAGGTGTTGTTGGTGCTGACCTGCGGGGTGGTGCTGTTCGACGTGCCCATCAACGGCAGCTTGGTGCTGGTCTTTGCCGTGGCGTCTCTGTTCCTGCTGGGCATGCTCGCCCAGGGGTTGGTGGTGAGCATCCTGACCAAGAGCCAGACGGTGGCCAGCCAGATCGCCACCATCGCGACGGTCTTGCCGGCGCTGCTTTTGTCGGGGTTCATCTTTCCGGTCCAGAATATGCCGGGGGTGCTGCGCGTGATCGCCACGGTATTTCCCGCCAAGCATTTCGTGGACGCGCTGCGCGCGATTCTGCTTCGCGGCAACGGTGTCGAGGCCGTCGCCGGCGACTGCGCGGCGATGGCCGTTTTCTTCGTGGTGATGTTCGCGATCGCGCTGGTGCGCTTCGAGAGGAGGGTGTGATGGAGTCGCTCAACGCGCTCAAGGCGGTCATCGCCAAGGAGACTCGCCAGACGATGCGCGACCGGCGCCTGACCGCGATTTTGCTGGTCGCGCCGATCCTGCAACTGACGGTGTTGGGGTTCGCGGTCAACCTGCAGGTGCGACACGTGCCCACGGTCATCGCCGACCTCGACCACACGCCGGTCAGCCGTCGCCTGGCGCGCGACATCGTCGCGGGGGACACGTTCGACCTCGAGGCACAGGTGAGCGACGCCCGGCGAGCCCAACGCCGGCTGGAAGACGGCGACGCGGTCGTCGCCGTGGTCATCCCACGCGGGTGGGCCGCCGACCTCGGCCGTGGGCGGGCGACCACGGTGCAGGTGCTCGTCGACGGCGCGGACTCCAATCGCGCGATGATCGCCCAGAACGCCATGGGCGCCTTTTTCGCCAAGCGCGCGATGTCGGTGGCGTTTGCGCGCATCGGCGTCTTGCAGGCCGCGCGCGGCCGGGCGCTGTCGGTGCCGCGCACCAATATCGTGCCGCGCGTCTTTTACAACCCCACTCTCGACAGCAAGCTGTACTACGTGCCCGGAGTGGCGGCGACGCTTCTGCTCATCGTCATCCTGCAGGTCAGCGCCATGGGCCTGGCCCGCGAGCGCGAGACGGGCACGCTCGAGCAGATCCTGGTCACGCCCATCCGCCCCTCGGTGCTCATCTTGGGCAAGACCGTTCCCTACGCGGTCATCGGCGTGTTCGACCTGTCCATGGTGCTGGTGGCCGCGCGCGTCGTGTTCGGCGTGCCCTGGCGGGGCAATCTCGGCGTCGTGTTCGCCGGCGGGCTGCTCTATATCCTGTGCGTGCTCGGCCTGGGCCTGCTTATCTCCGCGCTGGTGCGCAATCAGCAGCAGGCGTTTATGAGCGCGTTTCTCTTCGCGCTGCCGGCGATCTTGTTGTCCGGATTCATGTCTCCCATCAGCAATATGCCTGCCTGGCTGCGGCCGGTGACTGCCTTCAACCCCGTGCGCCACATGGTCACCATTCTGCGCGCTAACCTGCTCAAGGCCGCCGGCTTCGCCGACCTCGCCCCGGAGCTGGTGGCGCTGGCGGGACTGGGGATTTGTCTATATGCCCTGGCGGCGTTTACGCTGCGACGTCGGCTGTCGTGAGACGGTCGGGACTTCCTGGATCGGCCCCGCAAGACCTCCACACGGTGTCTGACACCATGTGGGCCCGGACGCGCCGTCACGCGAGGGTTCGCTCGCAGACCAGGTCGTCGTCGCCGGGCTGGACACCGGCGACGATCTGGCGGCCATCTTCGGCGGCGTGGGTGTCGACGTGGTCGCCGGAGGACGCAGCGGCGTGCGCCTGGAGGGCCAGTTGGTGATCGCGCCCGGCGACGAGACCGCCGCTCATCGCCAGGTCGCCGACTCCCACGAGTACAACCGCCAGGCGTGGAATCGCCAGGTCGAGGCGGGGAACCGCTGGACAGTGGGCGCCAGCCCCGAGGAGGTCGACCGGGCGCGCCGCGGCGAGGTCGATATTCTGCTGACGCCCCAGACGTTTGTGCCCCGGGATTGGTTCGGTGAGCTCGACGGCGCCGACGTGTTATGCTTGGCCTCCGGCGGCGGCCAGCAGGGACCGATCCTGGCGGCTGCGGGCGCCCACGTCACTGTCTTCGACGCCACCGACGCGCAACTGGCGCGCGACCGCGAGGTCGCCAAGCGCGAGGGCCTGACGCTGCGAACCGTGCGCGGGGATATGCGCGATTTGAGCGCCTTTGCCGACGCCTCCTTCGACCTCATCGTCCACGTCCAATTGTTTCGTCGCCGAGATTGCCCCGGTGTGGCGCGAGGCGCATCGGGTGCTGCGCCCCCTTCGTCGCCCGCGTCATCGAGGCCGGCGACCCGGTCGAGTTCAGCCACACCCTCACCGAGCAACTCGGCGCGCAGCTCGACGCCGGCTTGGCCATCGTGGGCTTCTACGAAGACCCCTGGGGCTCGGGCGATTTTCCGGACGCGTATTACGATGGGTTCATGGCCACGCGAGCCCGCAAAGCCGCACTATAGGCGGTTCGTCATGGTGTCTGACACCGTGTTGGGGGGCGGTTCGTCATGGTGTCTGACACCATGTTGAGGGGCGCCATATTGGGGGTGGATCGGAGGTCACGGCGCAGAGAACGTCCCGCTGCCAAAGTCGACGTCCACGTCGGTGCACCACACGCTGATGCCGTCGAGGTCGTCGAGGGTGTGGCCGGCCGGAACCGTGGCGATGAGCGTCTCGCCATCATACGGCGTGCTGCGCACCAGGTTGCCCGTCATGGCGAACCCGTTGGCCCAGTCACCATTTTTCGCCCCGTAGATGCGCACGTCGATGCCGGCGCCCTCGAAGGTGAAATTGGTGATGCGGATGGTGCAATCGTCGACAATCTCGGCGGTGCCGCCGACGTTGTGGTAGTTGGTGCTCAAGGTGGCCGTCCAGCCCACGTGCGGGTGGGTGGCGGCGCATGACGAGCCGCCGTCGGCGCCGACATCCGGGTAGGTGGTGTCGGCGTAGCCCGTGTCCGCCGAGGCGGTGTCGGTGGGGCCCGTGTCTTGGCGAGTCACATCGGGGGTCGTATCTGCCCCAGAGCCGACATCTTCTGCGGCGTTCGAGTCGTAGCCAACGTCCGCGCTCGATGTGGCGTCGCGGCCGACATCAGTTGCCGGCGCGCTGGAATCATTTCCCGAACAGCCCCAGGTGCATGTCGCCAGGGCGACGAAAAGTGCGATAACAAGCGAGCGCATGGATGACCTCTCAGTGTGATTGAACAGAAGGTAGCGCAGTGCGCGCTCGATTGCCAATGCGGCTCGCAACGGCTCTACAAGCCGACAACACGGTGTCTGACACCGTGTGGGCGCCCGCTCGAACCCGGCATGCTACGGCACCGTTTCATCCTGGCCTACTTGTGCTAGGTTGCATGCACCGAGTCGCCCTCGTGAGGCGACCAAGCGACGAGTACGTCGGACCTCGCGGTACCCGTTGTCGCAGCTGCCAAGTTAAAGACGTCTCCAGGGGAGGGCGGCGAGGTCCTACGTTGTTCCGAGGAGTACCGCTTGTTACGACAAAAAGCCGACCTTCGTACCGTCATCTTCATGGTCATCACTACCGCCCTGTTGGTGGTCAATTGGACGCGCCCCCACCTGAACATCGTGCTGTTCATCGCCGCCTGTTTCATGGCCGTGACCGTGGCCGTGATGGCCCACAATCACAACCACAAACAGATGTGGACCAGCAAAGCGATGAACGTTTTGCAGGACTACTGGCTGACGCTGTTCTACGGATTTCCGGTGTTCGCGTGGATTCCCACCCACAACAAGAACCACCACAAGTTCAACAATCGCGAGGGGGACTACACCATCACCTATCGCGTCAGCGAGCGAAACAACCTGGCCACGCTGCTGAGCTACCCGGCGATCAGCAGCTTCTTCCAGCAGGCGCCCATCGGCCAATACCTCAAGACCATGTGGCGCAAGCGCAAGTCGCGGTTCTGGTACTGCATCTCCCAATATGCGGTGCTGGTCGTGTACGTGGGCGTGGCGCTGTGGTGGAACTGGCAAAAGGCGCTGTTGTACATCGTCATCCCCCAACAGGTGGGGCTGACGAGCGTGCTCATCTTCAATTGCCTGCAGCACGTGCACGCCGACGAACAATCGAAGTGGAACCACTCGCGAAACTACACCGGTAAGTTGCTCAATTTCCTGTTGTTCAACAACGGCTTCCACACCGTCCACCACGATCATCCGGGCATCCACTGGAGCGAGGCGGCGGCCGAGCACGCCAAGATCGCCCACAACATCGACCCGCGGCTCAACGAGAAGAGCTTCTGGTGGATGATCGTCCGGGTGTATGTTCTGGGCTTGTTCTTCAAGCGCTTCCGCACCAAGTCGATGCGCCTGGAGCGCCTGGAGCGCGAGCAGAGCCAGGGGCGCTCGATCGCGCCGCAGGCCACCGAGCCCGCGGCTGCCGAGTAGCCTTCTTCCACACCACAAACCACGCCGAAACCGCCTTAGAGGGCCTCCACACGGTGTCTGACACCGTGTGGCGGGCACCGTGTGCGTTCGACAGCGTCGCTTTTCGGCGACCGGCTCCTGCCTGCACATCCCGACACTGGTGGTGCAAAGAGGCGTTCAGGCCTGCGGAGCGAACCGCCGTCGAAATTGTCCGCGCGTCAGCACCTCGCCGAATGAAGTGTCGTTCATGTCGATGAACTTCTGGAGGTTCATGCCCTCGTCGGCGTCGAAAATCGGGTCCCAGTCGGGCGGCGGCGCCTGCCACGAACCGTCGTCGCGGCGCATGTGGGAGCGGTCCGAGGAGAAGCGCTCCAGGTAGGTCGCCGCCTCCACCAGGTGAAACAGTGGCTGGAATGGCGCGGGGAGGACGTCCTCGAAGGGAAAGGTCGCGTGCCACCACGTATCGAAGCTGGTCGGCGCGCCCACGGTGGTGTCCAGGTCCCACACGAGCGGCGCGGGGGCCGACGTGTCGACGGCGACCACGTGATAGTCCCAGAGGACGGGCTCGTCGGGCGTTCGCGCGGCGCGTTGTGACCACAGCGCGCAGGTGCGCTGGGCGTTGGAGATGAACACGACAAGGAGACTGCGGCGCTCGTCGACGTCGCACTGATGGCAAAATTGCCAGATATTCTCCTCGCAGTAGTACGGCTGGTAGCGCGCGATGTCGGTCGGCTTCCTCATGGCAACGAGCATAACAGGTGCGCTGGCGTTTGCCTTCCACGCAGTTGGCCGTTCCCTCGCCGGGCTGGTACAGTCGTCACTGCCGCCAGTAATGCACATTTTGTGAGGACTTCGATGGCACTGACTGCCACCATGTTTCGCTTCGAGCTGGAGCTGTCCGACGTCGACCGAGGCGTCTACGAGACGCTGGAGCTGCGCGTCGCCCAGCACCCCTCGGAGTCGGACGCGTTTATGGTCACCCGTGTGCTGGCCATGGCGCTCGAATACCGCGACGGCCTGGAGTTTGGTCGCGGCGTATGCGTGCCCGATGACCCGCCGCTGTCGGCGCCCAACGCGATGGGCGGCGTCGCGCTGTGGATCGAGATCGGCCGACCCTCGGCCGATCGCCTGCATAAGGTCGCCAAACAGACCGACGAGCTGCGCGTGTACACCCACAAAAGCCCCACGCCCTTGATGGACGACCTCGCCTCCGGGCAGATCTACCGCGGCGACGACATCGTCGTGGTGGCCCTCGACCCCACGTTCATCGACGCGCTGGGCGCGCGGCTATCACGCAACAACAAGTGGGCCGTGCTGCGAAGCCACGGCGAGCTGTACGTCACAATTGATGACGACACGTTTCAGACGGTGCCTGCGGTCGCACAGGTGTCCGAACAAAGGAGCTAGACCGACGCTTCGAACGCTCCCACGGCTGGCGCACACGGTGCCAGACACCGTGTGAAGGGCTTCTGGGGCCGATCACGGCGCGATCCTGGCTCGATTTGGATCGGTTCTCCGCGCCCGTTAGACTATGTGCGAGTCGCCTGGTTTAGTTCGACTGGAGTACGCGAGGAGACCATGGCCCTGCCAAAGCGAGGATTTGTGAGCGGTCTTGCGAGCCTGGCGTGCATGGGGATGGTCTTTTCCTGTGCGCACGGTGAAGCCGCCCAGCCCAAGCACAAACACCTGAGCGTGGCCGACCTCGAAGCCAGGGCGCGAGCCCGCGAGGTCGGCAAGAAGGACTTCCCGCTCAACGACCTCCCCAGGAAGGTGCACGGCGAGGTCGAGTGCCCGC
The DNA here is from genome assembly GCA_963697525.1 of uncultured delta proteobacterium. GTDB lineage: Bacteria > Myxococcota_A > Bradymonadia > Bradymonadales > Bradymonadaceae > Bradymonas. The sequence goes on along the minus strand of OY969087.1, from coordinate 6,850,006 downwards.
ACGTCGACCTGGTGGAGTATGCCGGCTCGAGGATTCCGTACAACCGGCCCATCAAGGTCACCCGCGGGTTTCGCAAGCGCCTGATACGCTTCGAGACCATCGTCGCCGAGGTGTCCATCGAGGTGTACGGCCGGCCCCCCGACCGCATCGTGCACGCCGGCGGGTACGCCTGCAAGACGGTCGGGCACCACAAGAAAAAACTCAGCGAGCACGCCTTCGGCCAGGCCATCGACGTGGCCGGTTTCGACTTCGACGCCGTGCCCGCCAGCAAGTATAAGGGGCTGGTGAAGGGGCGCGCCCGCAAGGCGTTTAAGGTTCGCCTGGTCGACGACTGGGATGCCGACAAGGGCTTTGCCGCCAAACACAGCCGGTTTCTGCATCGGCTCGCCCAGGAGCTCGAGCGCCGCGGGCCCTTCAGCACCATGCTCGGCCCTTCCTACAAGGGACACAAGCGGTTCTTTCATTTTGACTTTGGTCCGCAGTTTTTCTTTCGCTTATAAGACAAACGCCGGGCGCCTCGAGCTCGAATATGTATCTTTCGCTGGTTTGGAGATGTCGTCGCCGCTTTCTGTTGACCGTGGGTCTGGCGATGAGCGTAGGCGCGGTCGCGTGCAGCGGCTCGGCAGCGCGCACCGGGGAATCCAGCGTCGACGCCGGCGACGCCGCCACGTCCGTGGACGCCGACGCTTCCGATGTGTCCGACGCCTCGGACGCCGGCATCGCCGGCATCGACCTATGGCCTCAACCCGACCAGCTCGAGCTGCATGGGCCGTTCTACGAGGCGCACCCGGGCGCATTTGCCCACATCAGCCGTTGGACGACGCACCTGGTGGCTCCCGAACACCACAAGCCCGGCGACGTCGGGGCGTTGGGGACCGGAAACGGCCACGTCTTCGGATTCACCGGGTATGCGCGCCCGCTGAACACGCTGCACAGCCTGGTGGGGCCGACCTACGAGCGCGGCGATTGCTTCTTCGGCGACTATCGGCTCGATCTCGACGTCGACGGGGCCAAGGCCGACTTCGACGAGCAATGGGCCACGCGCAGCCTGAGCGCGCCGGTGATGATCACGCGCGCTCGGGCTGGCGACCTGGAGTTGGACACGGTGGACTTCGCCCCGCGCGGCGCCGGCGCCGGGGCTGCGAAGAGGTGCATGGTGCGCGTGGTGCTGGTGCGCAACAACGCCGCCCAGCCGAGCGCGCCGGTGCAGTTGGCGGTGCGCTCGCACAACCACACCGACCCGGTCGGCGCCGACCGCCTCGTCGAGGTCGAGGGTGAGCGCGCCTTGGTCACCGGTTTTGCCGACGACGGCGGTGCCACGGCGGTGAGCGCGCACGCCAAGAAGCTCGACGCGACGCTGGGTCCCATCGACGCCGGCGCCGAGCGCCAATTGGTCCTGGCCTTCTGCACCCAGCAGGGCACCTCGCCAAAACCGCTGCCGGCCATCGACGCCGGTGCGCTGCTCGACCAGACCGGGCAGAGTTACCGCGCGTGGCGCGACGGGCTGGTGCACTTCGATGTGCCCGACCCTATGGTCGCCGACCTGCTCGACGGGCTCATTCAGACCCTGGAGGTCCAGATGTCCGCCCAGGGAGCGTCGTGCCCGATGTCCCAGTACACGCGCACCTGGACGCGCGACAACATCGGACCGACGCTGGGCTTTTTGTCAGTGGGCGCCTTCGACAAGGTCGCCTCCATGCTCGACTACCTGTACGGCGCGATTCGGCTGAATGGCTCGCTGGGCAACTCCTACGACGCCGACCTGGACCTGAGCGATCTGCCGGCGCCGCCCGACTGGGCCAATATGGCGCCGCTGAGCGGACGCGAGGGCGCCGAGACGCCCAGCTATCTGGTGTGGATGTACGGGGCGCAGTACGACTATACCGGCGATGTGAGCCGGGCGACCGAGCGCTTCGGCCTGCTGCGCTACGCGCTGCTCGAGCAGGCGTTCGGCCCGGACGGCCTGCTGCCGTTTACCGGCGATGAGACCTTCCGGGCGGCCATGAACGGCGCCTTCGACATGGCCTTGGATTATGCGCACAGCGAGAAGTCCTGGTCGGCGAACTCGTCGCTGTTATGGCTGGGCGCCTACGCGCGTTTCGCCGAGTTGGCCGGGGCCATCGGCTCGAGCGAGGCCGACCAGGCGCTGGCCGAGGCGACCACCCGCCGCGACCAGGTCGAGCAGTCCGTGCGCGACCACTACCTGCTCGACGACGGCTGCATCAGCCCCTTTCTCGACCGCAGCGAGATGACGGCCTATCCGGCGCCCTTCGAGGACGTCGCGCTCAAGGTCACCTGGGCGGGCTGGCTAGACGGGGACGCGCCGCTGGCGCGCGACGCGCTCGGCTGCCTGATCGACCATAGCGGTCTTCGCCCGGGCGTCGTCCAGAGCCCCACGGCGGCGCGATTTGCCCCCATGCTCGGCGGCACCGACGGGGTGTACACGGGCATGCTCCCGGGCTACACGCTGTCGGCGCTGACCGCCGCCGGCCATCCTCAGGCGGCCGATGCTTTTCGCGAGTTGGGTGTCGCGGCGAGCACCACCGGCAACTACCAGGAGTACCAGAAGCGAGCGACGGACACCGGCCTGGAGCTGGTCTACAACGCCGACGGACGTATTGGCGACTACACCGCCAAGTTTCGCCCCTGGGAGGGCGGCATCAACCTGGCCGCCGCGATGGACTACCTGACTGGCTTTCGCCCCCACGCCGCCGACCACCGCCTCGAGCTTCGCCCGCACCTGCCCGCTGGATGGCCCCGGATGGGCCTCACCGGACTTCGCACAGGCGACGGGCGCTTCGACCTGCATATGAGCCGCGACGCCGACGCGATCACGGTCACGCTGACCTCCCACGCCGACGTCGCCTACACCGTCGCGCTGCGCTGGGACGCGGCGAGCGCGCCGGCGCACGTCGCCGTCGACGGCGCCCAACTCGACCCGGGCCAGCTCGACCCCGACCAACTCGACACGGTCGAGCAATTCGGCGCCGTGTCCACCGCGCTGCCGCCGGTGCAGCTCGACGCCGGCCAGAGCCTGGTGTTTCGGATTCGCTAGTGGAGCGACGCCGTTCCTTGCGTCGATGGGCCGTCACGACAACGAGGGCTTGCTGTCGGGCTCGCCGCGCTATGTTATTGATGAGTCGCGAAAATACTCTGACAACGAGGAGACGCAGATGACTGACACGAGTGAGCAGAAGGTATGTGCCGTGGTGGGCGTGGGGCCGGGAAACGGCGCGGCGCTGGTGCGCCGATTCGCCGAAGGCGGCTACCAGGTGGCGGCGCTGGCGCGCCACGAGGACAAGCTCGACGACCTGGTCGGCGGAATCGATGGGGTGAGCTGCTACGGGTGTGACGCCACCGACCGCGCGAGCGTCGACGAGGCCTTCGACCGCATCACCGACGAGCTCGGCCCGGTCGACACGCTGCTGTACAACGCCGGCAGCGGCGTGTGGGGAAAACTCATGGAGGTCGACGCCGACGGCCTGGAGATGTGCTGGCGGGTCAATACCCTCGGGCTGTTTCACTGCGCCCAGAAGCTCGCGCCGGCCATGCTCGAGCGCGGTGCGGGCACCATCGGCATCACTGGCGCGACCGCGGCGCTTCGCGGCAAGCCCTTTACCACCGCCTTCGCCCAGGCCAAGGGTGCCCAGCGCCTGCTCGCCGAATCCCTGGCCCGCGAGCTCGGCCCGCAGAATATCCACGTGTTTTACTACGTCGTCGACGGGGTCATCGACCTGCCGCGCACCCGCGAGCGCATGCCCGACAAGCCCGACGACTTCTTCCTCGCCCCCGACGACATCGCCCAGTCCGTGTGGGCGGTCGCCCACCAGCCGCGATCGGCGTGGACCTTCCAGCTCGACCTGCGCCCGTATGGCGAGCAGTGGTGAAAATTGCCCTCAGAAGGCCACCACACGGTGTCTGGCACCGTGTGGTGGGCACCGTGTGGTGGCCCACCCACGCGAGTCGAAGACGGGGCGCGCTCATCTATTGCTCTTCGAGAGTGCCACCCATGATCACGGGAAAGGTGTTGAGCTTTTCGGGAGTGGCTTCCCTGTAGTGATCCCCGGCCCAGGTCCAGATGCGCGAGCGTATCGAGGTCACCTTGGAGCCGTAGGGCTCCTGGCACACCCAGGTCGCCATCAACGCGTAGGCGTCGCCCGCGGGCTTGCCGTCCGGCCCCCTGGGCGCCGGGGCTCGGCCAATGTAGCTGGACATGTCCAGGGAGCGAAAATAGGGCCCGGTGCAATCCGCGGTGGATTTTGCATACCCCTGTGGCTCCTCCGTTTCGACCTTCAACACCTGTTCGAATTTGCCGCGGTCGACCCGGTAGAACCAATAGATGGCGTGGTTGGCGCTTCCATCCCAATATTCCTGAACCTTCGTTACCAGTGGGAGGGTGTCGGAAAGCTTGTAGATGTCACCGCGGTCCATGCTGCTGAGGTGAGTGTGATACAAGTAGGTCGTCGCGCTGACTGTCGCCGGTTTCCCGGCAGGCTTGGTCACCACCGCTACCAGCGTCGATGAGTGGTGGGGCACGAGCAAGTCGAACGACGACCGGACCTTGACCAGAAGAGCATCTGCCTGACCAATGGTCATATGCGTCCTGTCGACGTCGATAGGGGCGTTGTGAACTTTGCGCACCGTCTCGGGGCTGGCATCTTTGGGCAAATCGATGAGTGCATCGCCGAGGTTGCCGACCTTGCGGCGCGTGGCTGCGAGAATCTGTTGGTCGGAGATGGTCTTGTACCAGGGCTGCGCGGGCCGGGATTTGGGCGCCTTGGTTGGTTTTGACGGCGGGGTTACGGCAGCGAGTTTTGCGCGCTTTGTCGCCTTCTCCTTGGTGGCCTTCGTTGGTGTTGCTGTTGCGCTCTCCTTGGCTTTCCGAGAGGTCGCGGCTGCCTTGGCCGACTTAGTCGTTTGCGTTGATGCAGGCGAGGCAGCGTGTGCAGCGATCGTCGCGGCGAGCACGCAGACCACGGCGACAAGCAACGTCAGGGCTCGACGCGTAGAGGCGGCCATCGTTGGGTGACTTCGGTACATGCTGAGTCTCGTTGGCTTCCAATATCAAGTACGGAGCTTTGCTCCCACACCTCCAATCATCACTCCCGAAGTTGCCGTCCTGACGGCAAAGATGTTGCGCTATTGTGCAGTTCTCGGCGCGAACCAGGCGGCAGGCGATGGATACCTGCGCGCGGTCGCTATGCTATTGGGTGACCCGCGACCAAGAGGGCTACGAAGTACCTCTTGCTGTGGCTGGCGCGAAACGCTGGGCTGGTCATCGCCCAGGCCTGCTTGCCGTGGTTGTTCGTAGCGGCATCGAGGAACCTCTCGGCGGTCTTGCGGACGGCGTCATCGACCTGCCGCGCACCCGCCAGCGCATGAGTGCGCGGCCAACGTACCCACGATTGTGCCCGCAGGGCTTCTATTCTTCGGTGCCGCCCATGATTAGCGGAAATGTATTCAGCTTCTCTGGCGTCGCGTCCTTGAACTTCCCATTGTCCCAGGTCCAGATGCGCGAACGCACACTGTCGACCTTTGCGCTGTAGGGGTCTTGGCATACCCAGGTCGCCGTCAGAGCATTGGCCACGCCTGCGGGTTTGCCGTCCGGTCCTTTGACCTTTGGCTGGTGACCACCAGATGAGAACAATTGCACTCCGCGGAAAATGGGGTGGGTACACGCCTCCTCCTTGAAGTATCCGAGGGGCTCTTCGGCACGCAATTCCAGGACCCGCTCGAAGCGGCCGTGGTCGATGCGGTAAAAGTCGTAGCCGATTTCCGCGGACTGACTCCCCTGTTGACGCCACGTCGTCCAAATGAGTGGTATCTTGGGTGTGAGGGCGACAATGGAGTCTCCGAGTTCTTCAGAGGTTATCCCCGCCGAGCACAACGTCTTGTGGGTGAGAACGCTCGCCGTCTCTTGGCCCGGAGGTTTGGTCAAGACGACAACGACTGAGCATTTCCCCGCAAAGATATTGGAGAGGTCGTCGGAGAGGTCGTCGGCTTCCAGCGAGATCAGCAGCGCGGGCCTTCCAGCAATATGCAGCGAGCGTCGCGTGACATCAAGCTTGGCGTGGCGCGCTTTGCGCTGGAGCTTGAGCGACTCGGTGTTCAGATGGGGGATTACTTCGGCCCACAGATCTCCGATGCCTTTGTTTGCGGCGTCGACGATCTGCTTGTCGGAGATCGTTTGCACCCACAGCTTGGACTTGTGAGAGCGCTGAGGCTTGGACTTGTGAGAGCGCTGCGAGGCCTGCCCCGACTCGTCAGGGTGCTTTGGCTCATGGGCCGATGCCCCGGCTGACAACAGCGAGGCGAGTGCAAAAGCAGCGGCAGCAATCACCGCGCTCAGTTGGTGGTCGCTGGGTTGTAGTAGAAACAAGCGCGGCATCATTGTCCTCCTGGGTGCGTTTCCGTTGACGTGGTGTCGAACATGCCCCCGGAATTGGGCGTCGTTGATGCGCGAGTGTTGTGAATTCGTGCAATTTACCCTCCATCACTGTGTCAGATTCATGTCTCCCCACTTTCTAAACACCCAAGAGCGAAGCAGGCATTGGCCTGCTCGATTAGATTCTGCCAGCCTTTGCGCCACATCGAGGTCATCAGTCGGCGCAAGTCGCCACGCAGTGTCACCGCCTAACCGAGCACGAAAAAGGACAGTACTCGTCGCGACGAGATCGCATCTCACCCGGGCCGCATCAGGTCTTGGTCAATTTGCCCACGTTTCAAGTCCAGCGTGACCCGCATGCTAAGTCGCCGAGAGGGCAGTGTGTCCTCGTGATCGGCTGTTCAGACGGCAACGCGGTCGGTGGGACAAGCTGGGCCGGGTCGTCGGCCAGGGGCGACCGCAGTGGCATTGCTTCTTGGAGCCTGTCCGAGTCGAACGACCGACCACGATCACGACCACGACTACGACTACGACACCGACTACGAACAGGCAGTGAGATGGCGCGGATCGGGGATGGCGCGGAAGTCGCGGAACCTACCGAAAAAGTGGGGAGACGTGAGGGTGTCAGACACCATGACGTCGGCATTCTGCGCGGGTCACGCGGCGATCGTGGTGTCGCCCTCGACACGGTGTCAGACACCATGACGAGGGCGCTACGCGGGGGTTACAGCGCCACCTCGGCGCCGTACATCTGGCGGCGTTGCTCGATGACACGCTCGCTGGTCAGGTACTGATCGAAGGTCATCAGGTGGTCGATGAGCCCGTTGGGGGTGATCTCGATGACGCGGTTGGCCACCGTGTCCACCAACTCGCGGTCGTGCGACGACAGCAAGATGACGGCGTCCTCGACCGAGCGCAGGGCCGTGTTGAGCGCGGTGATGCTCTCCAGGTCGAGGTGGTTGGTGGGCTCGTCCAAGATGAGCGCGTTGGCGCCCGCCTGCATCATCCGGGCGAGCATACAGCGCACGCGCTCGCCGCCCGACAAAACCTTGGCCGGCTTCAGGGTGTCCTCGCCGCTGAACAGCATCTGGCCCAAGAACGCGCGCACGTTCTCCTCGTGGTGGTTGGTGGAGTATTGGCGCAGCCAGTCGATGAGGTTGAGGTCGACGTCGTCGAAGAACGGTTCGTGCTCGCGCGGAAAGTACGCCGTGGTCATCGTCGAGCCCCACTCGACGCTGCCGCTGTCGGGCTCGGTGACCCCGGCGAGGATGTCGAACAGCGCGGTCTTGGCCCGGCCGTCCTGGCCGACGAAGGCCACGCGGTCGCCCGGCTGCAGCGCGAAGCTCACGTCCTTGAGAACCTGCTCGCCGTCGATGGTCTTGCTGACCTTGTCGACGGTCAGGATGAGCCGGCCGTGGCCGCGCTCGGGCTTGAACACGATGTGGGGGTATTTGCGCGTCGAGTTGGGCAGGTCGTCGAGGGTGAGTTGGTCGAGCAGCTTCTTGCGCGAGGTCGCCTGTTTGGCCTTCGAGGCGTTGCTGCTGAAGCGCTCGATGAACGCCTTGAGCTCTTTGGCCTTGTCGCTGGCCTTCTTCTGGGCATCGCGGCGCTGCCGAAGCGCCAACTCGCTGGCCTGCACCCAGAAGTCGTAGTTGCCCGCGTAGATCTGCACGCGTCGAAAGTCGATGTCGGCGATGTGGGTGCACACGTTATTCAGGAAGTGACGGTCGTGGCTGACCACGATGACCAGGGTCCTGAGCCGGCTGATATAATCCTCCAGCCAGGCCACGGTGTGCACGTCCAGGTGGTTGGTGGGCTCGTCCAGAAGCAGGATATCCGGCTGGCCGAACAGCGCCTGGGCTAGGAGTACGCGTACCTTATGGCCGGCCTCGAGCTCCCCCATGCGCTTGGAATGCAGCTCGTCGGGCACGCCCAGGCCGCTGAGCAAGATGGACACCTCCGACTCGGCCTCATAGCCGTTCATGTCGGCGAACTCCATCTCCAGGTCGGCGGCGCGCGCGCCGTCCTCCTCGTTGAAGTCGGGCTTGGCGTACAGCGCCTCGCGCTCCTTATGGACTTTGTACAGGCGCGGGTGGCCGAACATCACGCAGTCGAGCACGACCATGTCGTCGAACTTGAACTGGTCCTGCTCGAGCTTGGCGATGCGCAGGTTGCCTGGAATCTCGACCGTGCCCGCCGACGGCTCGAGCTCGCCGCTGAGCACCTTCAAGAAGGTCGATTTGCCCGCGCCGTTCGCGCCGATGAGCCCGTAGCAGTTGCCGGGCACGAATTTGACGTTGACCTCCTCGAAGAGGGGCTCACCGCCAAAATTTACCATGAGGTTCGATGTCGTAATCACTTCTGATCTCTCCCAAAATGAAGGCCGCCCACTACTACGGTAGGAGCGCGGGGTCAATCAGATACCGACACCGACGCCTGGATATTCCGGGGCCGGCGAACTTGCGCGCATGGACGGTACGCGCAGAAGGCCGCGGCGCCCCGAGCCTTGGTAGGCTGTTGCTCCGCTTTACGGCGAGCTCATGCTCCAGGTCCGCGGTTTGGGGGGCGTGACGGCGGCGGCTCGAGGCGATGGCACGAAAGCTGCTTAGTTCATGGCCTGCGAAGACGGCACCGAGACCTCTGACCGTGAGACTGACGATGGAACACAAGCTGGACTGGTGGATTTTGAAGATTTCGCTCGTGCTGCGCATCCTTGGCTGGGGTACGCTCATCGTCGGAACATTGGCCATCTTTGGCGAGGGCGGTGAGGTCCACGTCGCGGCCGATACGCTTGCGCGGGGGATGATACCGCCCGCCTTGTTGATCGTCGGCATGGCCGCGCTGGTCGTCGAGCTCGCCCTTCGCACCAAGCAGGCGGTGTTGGCCTCCGCGCTCGCCAGCGGCTTGCCCGCACTGGTCGATGTGTTCATCGCCGTCGCCGTGGGCTTCATCGCCGTCGACGGGGCCGGGACCGGCTGGGTGGTCGCGGCCATGTTGGCCTGGGTGGCGTTCAGCCTAATCGTGGCGTGGCGGGGAGTGCGCCTGTGGAGGAGGTTGGACGACGCGAGGTTGGACGACGCGAGGGATCTCAACTCCAACGCTCCGCTGCGCGTGGCGATGGCCGCCGCGAGCCTGGTGGTCGGGGCGCTGATGATGCCCATGTGCTGGCATGTCTTGCTGGGCCAGGCATTTGGCGGCTGACGCGACGCGCGACACGGTGTCGCCTTCGGCTCAATTCTGCTGATCCATGCTCGCGCAGTGGGTGGCCACCAGGTGGCCGGAGACCTCGCCGCCGTCGAAGCTCGCCTGCAGGTCCAGGGCGACCACGCCGTCGGGGTCCTGGGTGCCACTGGCGACCAGGTTGGTGTGGATATTGGCGGCGGTGACGGTGGCCGACGCCGCCGTGGCCCGCGCGAAGGGCTGCTGGCCCAAGAAACGCCCGTCGAAGTCCAGAAAGGTCACCGCGAGGCCGTCGGCGGCCTTGGTGCGCTCCGCCGCGTCCAGGGGCGCGGTCAGCCCGCTGACGATGAGCGTCCAGTCCGGCGACGCCGAGTTCTGCTGGGGGCAGCCGTCCGGGCCGCCCTCGAATGCCTCGATGTAGACCTCCCATTGACCGCTGTCGGAGGCCCCGGGCGCCGTCAGCCCGTAGACCGCGCGGCTGATGGGGCCGGTGGTGTCGCCGAAGGTGACGCTCAGCGTCTGTTGGCGGCACTCGCCGTCGCACGTCTGCGGCAGGTCGCCGGCGTCGGCCGTGCTTGCGTCGGGGGAAGCCGCGTCGGCGTTGGCCGCGTCCGGGCTACCGGCATCCGAACCGCCGGTGTCGCCGCCAGTGTCGCCGCCAGTGTCGCGGCCAGCAAGCGCGGCGTCGGGCTGTGTGTGGGACTCGGGAGTGGCGCTGCACGCCACCTGCGCACACACGCACAGCGCGAACATCGATGGGAGAAGCAAGCGTCGAAACAACGTCATCGGCAGACTCGGCGGTGAGAGAACACCGACCAAGCCTGCCACGACTGATGGGCTGGGCACAATGATGTCGTTCGCCGTCGCCCCGACGGATTCATTGCCCGGCGGCCTGCCACAACGTCGGCGGCAGCGTTTGGTCCAAAAACCCAAACAACTCGCGCCAGTAGGCGCGGGCGTTGTTCCTCCAGACAAAGGCGTGGAAGGAGTGGACCTCGCCGGGGTAGTACTGCGCCTGGCACGAGCCGCCGTGGCCGCGCACGGCCGCGTGCAGCCGGCGGGTGTCGTCGAGCAGGGGGTCGCGGGTACCCACGGCGGCGAAGAACGGCGGCAGCGTCCGCTCGGGCGTGTGCTCTTCGAGGATGCGCAGCGGATCGGCGAGCGTCGGGCGCGTCGGTGGCGCGGCCCAATCGTGGGGAAGATAGGCCTGCGCCGCCTCGAGCAAGCGGTCGCGCACAAAGCTCGACAGCGCCTTGCGCCGCGCGAGGCGAAGCGGGTCGGAGACCTGCAGGAACCCACAGGCGGGGACCACCGCCGCGGGCACCACCCCGGTGTCGAACACCTCTTTGGCAAAATCTTCCGGGCGTCGATACGTCGCCATCACCGCCAGCGCGGCGGCGAAATTCGCCCCCGAGGACTCGCCGCTGACAATGATCTGGTCGGCGTGGGCGCCGAAACGCTCGGCGTTGTCGACCACCCAGCGATAGGCCCGGGCAGCGTCCTGGAGACCCGCGGGGAAGGGGTGCTCGGGGGCCAGCCGGTAGTTGATGTTGAACACCGTGTAGCCGCGATGCGCGAACAGCCGCGCCAGGACGCCGTGGGTGTCCTTGGACAGGATGCGAAACCCACCGCCGTGGATGTACAGCACCGCCGGCGTCAGCCCGGCGACGACTGGGCGGTAGACGTCCAACAGGTGGTAGGGCGCGTCGTGGCTGCCGTAGCGCACGTCGCGCACCACCTCGATGGCGTGGGCGGGACCGTCGAGCGCCTGCTCGACCACGCCCAGGCGACGCGCGCCCTCGAACAGGCTGCGCACGGCCAATTCGCTGACGCCGCGCTCGATGCTCGGTGGAATCACCGTTTCTTGCAGGCGGCGCAGGGGGCTGACGCTGTGGGGCGTGACGGTCATCGCGAACTCCTGTCTTCGTAGGCTACTTTCGCTGTTCGCGCCGAGGTTCTATCCTCGTGGAGGACGTCTCCGACTCTCCGATGCGCTCGACTCATTAGATGCAGCCCGCGGGAAGAAAGGAACGTCGCCGGCGTTTCTTTGGCCGGTGGGGGCGTTCTGCTTCCTCATGATCTCAGCCACCTTGCGCGATGAATCCTCCCGGTATTACCCCCAATGACTATCTCCTTCGAGCGGCCCAGCGTCTGCTCGACCCGGTCTGCCGCTACTTCAACGTGACCCTCCAGGGCCTGGAGAATGTGCCCGACGACGGGCCCGTTCTGCTCGTGGGCAACCACGCGCTGTTGGGCATCGACAGCGTCGTGTTGCTGACCGAGCTGTACCGCGAGACCGGGCGCGTGCCCCGGGGTATGGCGCTGCGCTCGCTGTTCGACGTGCCCGGGCTGCGCTCGCTGTTGCACGGCTGTGGCGCGGTCGAGGGCAGCCGCGACAACGCCGTCGACCTGTTGGAGCGCGGCGAGATGGTGGTGTCCTACCCGGGCGGGGCGCGCGACTCCATCAAGGGGCGCAGTCAGCGCTACAAGTTGCAGTGGGAGGGGCGGCTGGGGTTTGCGTACGTGGCGCTTCGGGCGCGCGCGCCGATCGTGCCGGTGGCCGCGATCGGGCCGGACGACGTCTTTCCCGTCTTCAGCGAGAGTGGGCTCTTGCCGGCGCGGTTTCTGGGCGACTCCAGCTACCGCGTACCCGCGTTTCTTCCGATCGCGCGCCCGGTACCGTTTACCTTCATCTTCGGCGAGCCCATCGCGGCGACGCCAGTCGACTGGGAACGGGCAGATGCGCGCCATCGGTTGACATCGAAGAGCCGCGCGGTGTGCCAGGCGCACGCCGAGACGGTGCAACGCGCGCTGGAGGCGCTCATCGAGGACGGGCTGCGGGAGCGCGAGGCGCGCCCCACCGTGATGGCGCGGCTGCGCGGCCTGCTTCCATTCTCCTGACAGGCGCTCGTCATGGTGTCTGACACCGTGTTGGCGGGCGCTCGTCATGGTGTCTGACACCGTGTTGGCCGGCGACAACGCGCTGTGTGGAAGCTTCCCGGCGCGTCGTCCGTTGATCAGTCGAGCGATTACTGGAGACGTCCGCGAGGCGTCGTGCATCAATCTCAGGGGCCCGATGGCATCCACCCCGAACTTCACCGCTGAGGCGCGCATCATCGTGCGCACGGCGCAGCGCGCCGACATCGACGAGTTGGCCCAGGTCGACGTGCGCGCCTGGCGTGCCGCCTACGCGGACATCTTTCCGCCGCATACGCTCGACGGCCTGTCGGTGCGCCGCGCGCTGATCAAATGGAGTTGGGTGGTCGCGCGCAGACGCGCCCGGGACCTGGTGCTGGTCGCCGAAGTCGACGGGCGCATCGCCGGCTTCTGCCAGGCCGGCCCCGCCCGCGACGACTCGGCCACCGTCGCCGAGATCTACACGATTTATGTCGACCCACACGCCTGGCGACGCGGGGTGGGCTCGGCGCTCATGGAGGTGGCTCTGTCCTGGCTGGCGCCGCGCTATGAGCGCGCCGTGCTTTGGGTGGTGCGCGAAAACGCCCCCGCGCGCCGCTTCTACGAGGCCCACGGCTTCGAATGGGTGCAGGACAGCTTTCGCGTCTTCCCCTTCGTGGACTACTTCGCCCAGTGCGTGCGCTACGAGACCGGCCTCAACGCTCACCTGAGCTTCGACTGGCAGACGGCCTTCGGGGCCGACTGAGCCCGCGCTCGGCTGCGCGCACCAAAGGCGCTTGCGCCCGGCGCCCCAGAGGCTCACCATAGCGGCGAGGTATCCTATGAGTGATGATTCCAAAGAGACGACATCGCCCGCCGACGAGGCGCTTCCAGCCGTGACCGCAGGGGGCCGAGAGCCCGACGCCTACGAAGCGCGTTATATGGGCGGGCCGGAGGTCTTCTACCGCGACAAGATCGCCTACCCCTGGTACGTCCACCTATTCTTTGCGCTCGTCTCGCTCCTGCCGGTGGCGGTGTTCTTCGTGCCCGGCGCCCCCATCTGGGTGCCGCTGCTCCAGTTGGGCATCATCGCGCTCACCTGGTCGCTGTTATCCACGCTTCGCGTGGCCGTCAGCCCCGACACGGTGCACGTCCAGTACGGGCTGTTTGGCCCAAAGATCCCCGTGGCGTCCATCAAGAGCTGCGAGCCCGTCAAATACAATATCTTCAAGTACGGCGGCTACGGCATCCGCTACTCCATCTTCGACGGCACCTGGGCGTTCAACATGCCCGGCGATAGGCGTCGCGCCGTTCGCCTGCACTACCGAACGCCCAAGGGCGCGCTTCGCAAATTCGTCATCGCCTCGCCCGACCCGCACGCGCTCGCCCGCGCCATCAACCGGGCGCGCGCCGGCGATATCGCGCCCGCACCGGCCCAACTCGCCGGCGAGGACGACGTCGTGTTGGACATGAACGTCGATGTCGAGCGCGAGGAGGAGGCTGTGCCGGTCGAGAAGACGAAGTCCCGCACGTAAGGAAGGTGTGATTGCGCGCCGACTCCCATGGCGTCCCCCAGCTACATTCCGCTTCGCTCCATTTCGCAGGGGGCTACAATTCCGCGAACGCCCTTCGGGCTCGCTGTCCGCGGGCCGTGCTCCATCGACGTCCCGAGTTGCTCGTGGCGAGTTGTCTGGACGTTTGGGTGCGAGGACTCGCTGCTCTCGACCTGCCGCATCGCCGGGAGCCCGAAGGGCGGCATCCCGAACCGTAGCCGCCTGCGTAGCGCAGCGGAGCTGGCGGGCGATTTGTGACGCATCGCCACGTTTGTGACGCATCGCCAAGTATGAAGAGGAGTGAAATGAACGAGCTAGGCAAAGTCACCGCCTTCGTCGTCACGCGACAGAAGCTGCACCACCTCCTCGTCTTCAAGCACCCCACCGCAGGCATCCAACTTCCCGCGGGCACGGTGGAGCCCGAGGAGGCTCCCGTAGAGGCCGCCAAGCGCGAAGTGCGGGAGGAGACGGGCATCGAGGTGACCAGTCGTGGTGTTGTCCTCGGTGAGCAGGTGAGCCAGTTGGGACCGGTGGGCGCGGTGCTGCACGAAACAATCGACTGCCACGCCGGCATCTTTCGGCGCGGCCACCAGGTCAGCGTCATGGCCCGCGACGAGGCGCGCGGCGTGGTCCAGATCTGCGAGGAGATATACGACTTTGGCGCCACGCCGCCGAAGCTGCTCTCGTGCACGGAGGGGGAAGTCCCTGCCGATGCCCTCGCCTATCGCATCCGGCGCACCTTCGTGCTCTTTGTCGAGCGGGCTCGGCCCACCGAGCCGTGGATCCAACGGGCCGACGGACACGACTTCGAGGTCCGGTGGACCCGGTTGCACCGAGACGTGCCTTTGTTTGCCGGACAAAAGGAGTGGTTGGTGTCGAACCTCAGCAGTTTGCGAGCTTCTCTGAGCACTGCGCACAAGGACTGAACGTGCAACCCCAGGTCTCCGTCATATTGCCAACGTACAACCGCGCCTATGTCCTGTGGCGAGCTATCCAAGGCCTGCTCGCGCAGACCGAGCAACGATGGGAACTTATCGTCGTCGACGACGGTTCGACCGACTGTACGCAACGGCTTCTCGAAGAATTTCGGGATCCGCGCATCACGGCGATGCGAACGGATAACTATGGTCCATCGGCCGCTCGCAATTTGGGCCTCCAACGTGCGGCCGGCGAATATATTGCTTACTTGGACTCCGACAACGTCTGGAATGCCGAGTTTCTCGAGCAGATGCTGGCCGCCGCGCAGGCAAGTCCGGACGAGATGTTGTGGTATTGCGGCGCGGCCGTCACCTTCTGGGAGCGTGAGTCGAGTGGCCAGTGGCGTGTCATCGAGTGCTTCGACGAGCCTCGCCGACAGTACAAGGGCGCCGATATCTGGCAGCTTCATGGCCCCGATGCCAACTGCATCATGCATCGTCGCGGGATCGCCGAGGCGGTTGGCGGTTGGGACGAAAACTGCCGCTGGCTCGAGGACTGGGACTTCTTCCTGCGAGTCGCGCTTCGCTACCCCGACAGGACACGTTGGGTGCCGACCATCTTGGTCGACTATCGTCAGGTCCACGGCGATGGGGCCGACGGGATTTGCGCCCAGGCGAGGGAAGACGGCGAGGCAGAGGTCGCCGGGCGGCGCTATCTGCTGGACAAGTGGGGCTCACATCCTGACTTTACCGCTCGAGACAAGCTCGATGTCAGGGCCGACGACTTGGCCAAACTACGTGCTGACGGAGGCACCGATGGGAATGTCTGACTACTACAAACGCCTGCGCGACAAGGTCGGCCACGACCTGTTGATGATGCCGTCGGTCGCCGCCGTCATTCACAATGGGGAAGGCCGCGTGCTGATGATGCGCCACAGCGCCGACGGCAAATGGAGCCTGCCGGCCGGCGCCATCGAACCTGGCGAAACACCCTCTCAGGCGGTGGTTCGCGAGGTGGCCGAGGAGACGGGCCTCGAAGTGGTGCCTGCGAGGGTTTTGGGAGTTTTTGGCGGGCCGGACTACCGCGTGACCTATCCCAATGGGGACCTTGTCGAGTACTGCGTCGTCGTCTTCGCCTGCGAGGTTTCCGGGGGCACCCTCGAGGCGGTGGATGGAGAGGCGCTGGAGCTTGGATGGTTCGACCCGGCCACGCCTCCTCCAATGGGGACGAAGTATCCAACCCACATCTTGAGTCGTGTGTGAGAAATCTCCCGTCGCCATCGGCGGCTGATTTTCCCGCCGTCTTTGCCGCGAAGCCTCGACGATGCCGCTGGCATGGCCCGCGTTTCGCCGGTCGTTGATGCCTGAATCCCGCGGTCTCCTTGGCTGACGGCGTCGACGAGCGTAACCTTCGAGTCGCTCATCGTCGTTCGATCGTCTCGTCGCAGCACGAGACACGCCCCAAGAGCCGAGGACCCCATGACCTCCACAAACCGTTTCGAATCGCCCCGAACTTCCGTGCTGGTCCTCGCCGCCTGTGCCGCGTTGTCCGCGAGCTGCGCCTCGCAGTCGACGCCGGCCGCCGAGCACGCCGATAAGACAGGCACGGATCTGGCCAACGACATCTACGGGCGCTTTGCCAAGCTGCCCGAGCACCCGAAGGCGGGCGCGACGGACGCGTTTTGGAAGCATTGGGGCGATGGCAAGGGCGAGCTGTCCGGCTACGGCGGCAAGATCTCGCGCTACGGCCACCTGCGCCCGGTGCGCGTGGCGCTGGTCTACGTCACCGAGACGATGAACCGCAAAACCTGGGTCAAGGACGGCACGGCCAAGGGAACGGAGCGCGTGCCGGTGATGAAGCTCAATCACTCCGTCAAATTTCAGACCGGCATCTATCCCTACTCGGTGCTCACCAGCGTGTTCTCCCCGGTCGAGGATTGGGGGACGCCGCGCTTCCAGCCGGTCAAGATCACCGCGACCACCCAGGAGTGGTGTGGCAACTTCTTCATGGGATTGTGGCCTGGGCCCAACAAGTCGCTTCGGGAGGTGCACTCGTATTTCGACGGCGAGGCCGACAAGCGCGATATCGTGGAGACGCCGCCGGGGACGCTGTACCAGGACGCGCTGCTCATCCAGTTGCGCGAGCTGCAGGGCCCGTTTGCCGGGGGTAAGGACTGGCACGGAAAGCTCGTGCCCAGCCTTTGGTTTCGCCGCTCGATGCACCGCGTCTCCAAGCCCGTCGACGCCACCATTAAGCGCGAGGACGCCGAGTTCGAGGGCAAGCCGGTCACCCGCTTTACGCTGCACTACGTCGACAAAAAACCGTCGAGCCCCATCTCCGCGCCCGCCAAAAAGGGCGAGCCCGCCAAGCCCAAGTGGCTCACCCAGGGCGGCGACGTCACCGTGACCTACGACGTCGAGAAGGCCCAGCCCCACCGCATCTTGCACTGGCACCGCTCCGACGGCAGCGATTTCCGGCTGCTGAAGACCACGCGGCTGCCGTACTGGGGGTTGCACGACCCGGGCAACGAGCACTACCGCGAGCAGATGGGCCTGGCGCCCGTGGAGTTGTCCACGCCGGATGTGGCCCCAAAAGATGTGGCCCCAAAACAAGCGCCGTCCACGCCGGACGCGCCCGCAAAACAGTAGCGGGCGTTTCAGTCATACCGGCCAGGACTTGGCCACCCAGGCGAGGTTGTCGTGCAGCACCTCGGCGCCGTTCTCCATGGCGCACTCGCCGTGGGCGATGATCAGCCGGCGCGGCTCCCAGGCCATCGCCGCGTCCAGGGCCTCGCGGGCCTGGTCGCGGTGGACAAAGCTCGCCCGCCACTCGCGCGGCGTGGAGCCGTCGGGGCCGGTCATGCCGTCGAGCTTCATCACCGCGCGTTGCCAGCCCTTGTAGTGCTCGGGTTCCTGGCGCTGGATGAGGTCACCCACCAGGCACGTCGACGACGGGCGGTGGAAGAACAGCACCTCCTGCATCACCGAGCTTCCCCGGAACACGATCTGGTCGATGACGCCGTCCCAGCCCGCGGGCGCCTCATCGCCCAGCTCGGCGGCGAAGTCGATGTCGTCGCGCTTTTGGGCCAGCCCGGGGGGCGCGAACGCCTCCGCCTCGTCAAAGGCCTCCAGCCAGTCGGGGATGAACAGGTGGTGCAGCTTGTTCGGCGAGACGACCCAACGAACCTCGCCGAGCCCACGCACGGTCGCCTCGAGCTCCTCGTCGAGCTCGATGGGCGACCACACCCACAGCCCGCCGTCCAGGCGCACGATCACCATGCGCGTGGGGTAGGGAAACCCGTAAAACGACACGTTCGGGCCTTCGACCATCCAGATATCATCGTCGATCGTCTGCAATTCACTCATGGTTCTTCCGTTGGGTTGAGAGCGTCGACAGTCTGCCAAAATAGCTCTTCGGCCCGCTCGTGCTTTTGCGCGAGGTCGTCGGCGTCGGCGACGAAGTGCAGGGCCTCGACCTCGTCGGCGACCGCGGCGGGAAAGTCGTCGCGGGTGTAGCGACGGCCGAAATCATAGCGATAGGCGCGGTAGCGCATGCCCAAGACTCGCAACAGCGGCGTCAGCGTCAACCCAAAATAATAATTGAGCGCATCGAGGGGCCGGCCACGCTGCAGTTCCTTTCGAACCAGGCATTGCAACATGGGAAAGCGCACCCTCAGGTCGGCCAGCTCATCGTCGAGCTTGACCTGCCAGGCGTCGGTATCCAGCGGGGCGGCGCTGACCAGGCCAGCCTTGTCGAATTGGACGACCGGCCGGCCGTGGCGCTCGGGGATCAAGAAACGGGCGTAGTCGGCACTTTGCTTCATCACGACCAGGTCGACCAGCAGGTGGTCGGGCGCGTCTTTCAGCCTGTAGAAGCGTTGGCCGTGGCCGTGCCAGGTCGGCTGCGGCACTCGCCACACGAGATCGATTGGTGAGAGCTCGCCGAGCGCGGCTTCGACGGTGTCGAACACCGCGTCGACGGCGTCGTCCGCGCAGACGACCACGACGTCGACATCCGACCACTGGTCGGCCTTGCCGAAGGCGGCCGAGCCGCCCTCCCACATGGCCAGGGCGCCCTCATCGGGCTCGAGGGCGGTCTTGATTTGGGCGAGGAGATGGTGGCGGTCGATGGTCATCGCAGGCTCCGGCGTCGGGGGATGAGACGATCATCTACCACCATACGATGCGGTTGGCAGCAGCGGCAGTCACGGTTTGTCACAGAAACAGCCCGTGACTGCCGAGCCTCCAACCTACGGCCGTTCTTCGCGCCCGTCGACGTGGACGGCGAAGCGGCCGGCGTCACGCGCGTGCACCGGGGCGTCGGAGTCCCACGGCCAGCCGCCAAAGCCGGTGCGTTGGTAGTCGAGCATCGTCTGGCGAATCTCGCCGGGGGCGTTCATCACGAACGGGCCGTGCTGGACGACGGGCTCGCCAATGGGGCGGCCCTGCAAGAGCAAAAACTCGCCGTCGGCCTCGCCGTTTTGAACAGGGCAGGCGGCGTCGGCGCGCACCTGGATGGCGTGGCCGGGCTCGACCGTCTGGCCGGCGACTTCGCAGCTGTGGCCGGCGAAGAAGTACAGCACGCGGTTGGTCTCGGGCGAGGCCGCCGGCATCGTCCAGGTCGCGCCGGGCTGCATCTTGACGGTCCACACTGCGATGTCGGCGTCGTCGCGCGCCGCCCACGAACTCGGCGGCGGGGCGAGTGGGTCGACGTCGTCGAGTTTGCCGGCCACCACGGTGACATCGGTGGCGCGGCCCTGCGCGTCCTCGAAGGTCTTGTGGGGGATGTCCTCGTGCCAGAACATCGTGAAGTAGGCGTCCTTCTTCTTGTCCTCGCGCGGCAGGTTCAGCCAGATCTGGAACAGCTCGGTGGGGTTGGGGTGGTCGCGGTCGACCAGCGGAAACATCTCCGAGTGGACCACGCCGTTGCCGGCGGTCATCCACTGGACGTCGCCCTGGCCAAAACGCGCCTTGGCGCCCAGCGAGTCGCTGTGGTCGATAAACCCCTGCCGGGCGATGGTGATCGTCTCGAAGCCGCGGTGGGGGTGGCGCGGGAAGCCGGGGACGACCTGCCCGTGGTACATGCTCCAGCCGTCCTTGCCCGAAAAGTCCTGACCCAGCGCGCGCCCGGCGAGGGACGCCTGCGGGCCCATCTCGTCGTTGCCCTTCGGGTAGTGGTCGTCGTGGTGCATGCAAAACAAGAACGGGTCCACCGTTTGCCACGGAGTCCCCAGCTTGGCCACGCCCAACACAATATCGTTGCTCATGATCTCCTTCCTGGTCGAGTTATCTGGTGAGGCAGCCTTACGATGCGCGAAACGCTCACAAGTTTCGCCTACCGGTAGTTGGGCTTGCGCTTCTCGAAGAAGGCGGTCATGCCCTCGCGACCTTCCTCGGAGTTTCCGGCGGCGCTGATCTCGCGGCGCTCCATCTCCAACTGGGCCTCCAGGCCGTTCTCGAAGGAGGCGTTGAGGAGCCGCTTGGCGCGTCCCAGCGCCTCGGTGGGCATGCCGGCGAGGCGGTCGGCGAGCTCGTTGGTGGCCTCGGCGAGTTCGTCGTCGGCGACGACGCGGTTGACCAGCCCCAGGTCGAGCGCGCGGGCGGCGTCGATCTTCTCGTCCAACAACGCCAACTCCAGCGCGCGGCCCAGGCCCACCAGCCGCGGCAGGGTGAACGAGCCGCCGCCGTCCATGCTCAGCCCGTTTTCGATGTAGCCGATCTTGAGGATCGCCGATTCGGCCATCACGCGCAGGTCGCACGACAGCGCCAGGGAGAATCCACCGCCGGCCGCCGGGCCGTTGATGGCGGCGATGGTGGGCTTGGGCATCGAACGGATCTCTTTGACGGCCTCGTGGAAGCGGCCGGCGAGGCGCCAAAAGGCGCGGCCGGGCTGGTCGGGTTCGGCTTCGTTGATCGCCTTGAGGTCGCCGCCGGCACAAAACGCGCGGCCCTCGCCGGTGAGCACCACCGCGCGGATGGACTCGTCGAAGCCCAGCTCGTCCATCGCCCGGTGCAGGGCGTCGAGCAGGGCCTGGTTCATGGCGTTGTATTTGTGCGGGCGATTGAGCCGAACGGTGGCGATGTCGCCGTCCCGCTCGACGATGACGAGTTCGTCGGTCATCTCGGTCTCCGGATGATTTCAGGTCGTTGGGGTCGTTATCTCGTCCAGACCGCGTCGACGCGCTCTGGCGAGTTTGTTAGCTTGGGTGCGTTCCGATGTCAGGCCTTCTTTGTTTCGTTGCTCCGCTCCCCGCGTCAAGGAAGATATCATGCTTCGAGCCCAATCTGACCTGCACGCCCCGTCCACGCGCAACACCATCGGCGACGCGCTGACTCGCTCGGTGCGCAAGCATCGCGACAAGGTGGCGCTTCACTACGGCGAGCGCACCTGGAGCTTTGCCGACCTCGACGCCGCCGCCAACCGCGTGGCGCGCAAACTTTTGGACAGCGGGCTCGAGCCCGGTGACCGGCTGGGCGCCTTCGGCAAGAACTCCGACGCCTATGTCATCTTGTGGTTGGCGTGCGTGCGCGCCGGTATCGTGCATGTGCCCGCCAACTACGCGCTGGGGCCCAAAGAGCTGCACTATATCCTGTCGCAGTCCGGCGTGCGCGGGGTGGTCTGCGACGACCAGCTCGCCGACACCGCCGACAAGGCCTGCGCCGAGCTCGACCTGGCGGTTCGCGGCAGCTTTCGCAGCGACGAGCCCCGGCGGCCGGGCTTCGACGTGCTCAGCGTGGCCACCTCCGACGTGGACGCCAGCGCGCCCGAGGTCGACGTCGACGATAACGCCGTCGCCCAATTTCTGTATACCTCCGGGACCACCGCGCTCCCCAAAGGCGCGATGATGACCCACCGGGCGCTGTTGTCGGAGTATATGGCCTGCATCATCGAGCTGGACTTTACGGCCGACGAGCCCGGGCTGGCGGCGCTGCCGCTGTACCACTCGGCCCAGATGCACGTCTTTTTGATGCCGGCGCTGCTGGTGGGCGCGACCACCGTGCTCATCGACGCGCCCCAGCCGACGACGTGCTTCGAGATGATCGAGGCGCACGACATCGCCTCGTTTTTCGCCCCGCCGACGGTGTGGATCAGCCTGCTTCGCGACCCGGGCTTCGACGAGCACGATTTGAGCTCGCTGACCAAGGCGTATTACGGCGCCTCGATCATGCCCACGCCGGTGTTGCACGAGCTTCGCGAGCGCCTGCCGGGCGTGGGGCTGTACAATTGTTACGGCCAATCCGAGATCGCGCCTTTGGCCACGGTGCTTCGCCCCGAGGAGCACGACGAGCGCCCCTCGTCGGCCGGCCGGCCGATCCTGACGGTGGCCACGCGGGTCGTCGACGAGCATATGAACGACGTCGCCCCCGGCGAGCACGGCGAAATCGTCCACCACTCCCCGCAGCTTCTGGTGGGCTATTGGGATAAGCCCGAGCGCACCGAGGAGGCGTTTCGCGGCGGCTGGTTCCACTCCGGCGACGTGGGCTACGTCGACGAAGAGGGCTACCTGTATATCGTCGACCGGCTCAAGGACGTCATCAACACCGGCGGGGTGGTCGTGGCCAGCCGCGAGGTCGAAGAGGCGCTCTTCGAGCATCCCGCCGTCAGCGAGGTCGCCGTCATCGGTGTGCCCCACGACAAGTGGATCGAGGCGATCACCGCCGTGGTGGTGCTGCGCGACGGCGGCGAGGCGACCGAGCCCGAGCTCATCGCCCACGCCCGCGAGAACCTCGCCGGCTACAAGGTGCCCAAGAAGGTGTTGTTCGTCGACGACCTGCCGCGCAACACCGCCGGCAAGATCCTCAAGCGCGAGCTTCGCGACCGCTACGAAGACGTGAAGTTCTGAACGTACTGCAGGCTGCTTCTTTGACGAAAGTACGCACTACATTGCGCGATCGCGGCTTGCTCGCCGCCGTCCTGGCCGCCGCGTTGGCGATCCGGATCTGGGTGGTGCTCGTCGACCGCAGCCTGTACCACCCCGACGAGATCTACCAATCCATGGAGGTCGCTCACCGCCTGGTGTTCGGCTATGGGCTGCGCGCCTGGGAGTGGGTCGAGGGCGCGCGCTTTCCGCTGCTGGCCTGGCTGGTGGCCGCGCCCATGGAGCTCACGCACCTGCTGGGCGTGGACACGCCGTCGGTGTACGTGACGCTGACCTATGGCCTGGTCGCGCTGGCCAGCGTCCTGGGCGGCTACGGCGTCTATCGCCTGGCGCGCTCGCAAGGGGCGGGCGAGGCCGCCGCGACGCTGGGCTGCGCGGTGTTCTTGCTGGCGCCCGGAGTCGTCTTTTTGAGCCATCGCGCCCTCGCCGGGGTGGTCTCGGCGCCGGCGATCGTGTGGGGCATGCGCTGGGCGTTGCCCGACGATGTCGGCCGGCGCGGGCGCCTCGGCGGCTACGCGCTGCTGGCGTTTGCGACGCTGCTTCGCCTGCAAAACGGGCTGTTTTGTGTGGCTTTGCTGGTCATCTTGCTCGCGAGGCGCCGGCGCCGACACGCGGCGGAGGCGTTGGCGGTATTTGTGGCCGGGGCGTTCGTCTACGGCGCGGTCGACTGGATCGTGTGGGGCTTTCCCTTTCACTCGGCGCTCGCCTACCTGTACTTCAACGTCGTGCTCGGAAAGTCCGCGCGCTACGGCACGCAGCCGCCCTGGTATTACGCGACGCTCTTATTTCGCGCGTTTGGACCGCTGGGCGCGGCCTGGCTCGCCGTGGCGTTCGTAGGCTGGCGGCGCGCCCGCGGGCTGGCGGCGATGGTGCTGGTCTTTGGGGGCCTCTTCGCGCTCATTCCCCACAAGGAGTTTCGCTTTCTGTTCCCCGTCTTGCCGCTGTGGTGCGCGCTGGGCGCGGTGGGCGTCGAGCAGGTGGGCGCGCGTCGCGCCCCCGACGAGGGCGGCCGGCGCCTGTCGGCGGTGAGCGCGCTCGCTGTGGTCGCATTGCTGGGCTGGTTTGGGGTGAGCTTCCCGCGGCTCACGCTCGAGGACGTCGGGCGCGGGGCTCTGCGCGTGCTGCCGCACGTGCGCGGCACGGCCCGCTTCGACCAGGACATCGACCGACTGCTCATCGACCTTCACGACCAGGCCGACCTGTGCGGTCTGCGCATCGAGGGCCGCCCGGTGTGGTATACCGGCGGCTACACCTTCCTGCACCGCGACGTGCCCATCTACTGGTCGAGCTACGAGCCGGGCTTCGACCAGACGCAGTACAACTACGTCATCGCGCCGCTGGAGTCGCGCACCGAGGCTCCCCTGGAGCGCCGCGGCGACTTCGGCTTGTGGAAGACCGGGCGCACCCACTGCGCTAACGCCGATGCCTACAAGCCGCGTCTTCGGCTCGACAAGCAACTGACCGGCTTTGGCTGGTAAGGCCGCCTCGCATCGGCATGGGATTGTCGGAGATCCCCTGACGGTGTCAGACTCCAGGTGTCATTTCACCCAGCAGCACGCCTCGCCGATGGTCGCCGGGCGCTCGCGGGGGACGCCTGGAGGATTCGCACCATGGCTCGCAACTACGCACTACTTCTTCTGTTGGTGGGCTCGCTGTCCGTGGGCTCGCTCGCCTGTGGCGGCTCGGGCAGCGGGGGCGGCAACGCCACCCAGTCCGTCAGCGTCTCCAAGGATATCACCGCTGCCGACGGCGGCACCGTATTGCGTCCATGGTACCACCGCCACCGTGGTCGATGACGGCGACGAGATGGTCACCCAATTCGAGC
The DNA here is from genome assembly GCA_963697525.1 of uncultured delta proteobacterium. Classification (GTDB taxonomy): domain Bacteria; phylum Myxococcota_A; class Bradymonadia; order Bradymonadales; family Bradymonadaceae; genus Bradymonas. The sequence goes on along the minus strand of OY969087.1, from coordinate 6,825,371 downwards.
TGACCAAGCAATGAGGCTTCTCGCAACCGGGGCTCGGCCAATCAACCGTGGTCGGTCTGCCTGCTCCGTCCCAGGTGAGCCGGCGCGGCTCACTCAACCCGGCCCGGCGGCAACATGAAACTGGCAAGGGCAACGGCCCCCGAGAGCGCGGCGATTGTCAGGAATGCGCGGCTGTAGGGTACGACGAGTGCAGCTGAAGCGTCTGCATGGCCGTCGGCGACGGCGACAAGGGCGGCCAAGCCGAGCGCGCCGCCGACCTGCTTGGAGGTGTTCATCAGCCCGGAGGCCGCGCCGGCGTCGGCCTTGGCGATGCCGGACGTCACGATGGAAGTCGCCGGAGTGTTGAGCAACCCGGCCCCGGTCGAGATGACGATGCCCGGTCCCAAGATCCCGGTCAGGTAGGTGCTGTGTGCGCTGACGCAGCTTTGCCAGCCAAAGCCGGCGGCGGCAATGAGAGCAGCGAGCAAGATAAGCAAGCGACTGTCGACCTTTTGCATCAGCCGGGGCGCGGCGACGATGCCCACCATCATCGTGACGAGGGTGTGCGGCAAAAAGCCCAGCCCGGTTTGCAGGGGGCTGTAGCCGAGCACATTTTGCATGTACAGCGACAGAAAGTACCACATCGGCATGAAGCAAGCGCCGGCCACGATCATGACTAGGTTGCCCGCCGAGACCGCGCGCAGCCGAAAGAGCCTCAGCGGGATCAGCGGCGAGGTTGCCAGACGCGCCTCCACCGCGACGAACGCCACCAGCGATGCAACGGCAAACGCCAGTACGCCAAGCGTGGTGTGATCGCCGTAACCGATGCGGTCGAGTTGGCCAATGCCGTAGGTCAGCGCGAACAACCCGCCGGTCGCCAGAGCGGCGCCGGGCACATCCAGCGCGTGCGTGTCGCGGCCGGACCGTTCCCCTATCAAGAAGCGCGCGGCCAGCAGGACGCAGACGGCGCCGATGGGCACGTTGATCAGCAGGATGGCGCGCCAGGAAAGGAATTGAATCAGCGCCCCGCCCAGCACATTTCCAGCGGTGCCTCCGGCCAAACCCACCCCAGTCCAGATAGCCAGCGCTCGCGAACGTTGCGGGCCCTGCGCAAAGGTCGTCGTTACCACCGTCAGGGTCGCCGGGGCGAGCACCGCCGCGCCGATGCCTTGGATGGCGCGGGCGACGATCAGGGTCGCCGGCCCGGCGGCCAGCCCGCCGATGAGACTCGAGGCCGTAAACAACCCCAGCCCGAATATGAACACCCGCTTTCGGCCGTAGATGTCGGCGAGGCGCCCGCCCAACAGCAGAAATCCTGCAAAGGCAAGGGCGTAGGCGTTGACCACCCACTGCAGTACCGTGCGATCCAAGGCCAGCGCGGCCTGGATCGAAGGCAAAGCCACGTTGACCACCGAGATGTCGAGCACAACCATGAACTGGGCGGCGCAGGCGATGGCGAGGACAACCTGCGCGCCACGCGCGTCACTCTGCTGTGGTTGGGCATGAAATCGACGGTTTTGAGGGTCGAACTCATTCATGATGCATTGAGACTCTACCGTTCGCGCTCGGACTGGCACTGCACGCAGATGGGCGACTCCGGTCGGATCTCCAAACGCTCGAGCGCGATGGGCTCCTCGCAGGCGTTGCAATAGCCGTAGTCGCCGCGCTTGATGGCGGCGAGCGCGGCTTTGACCTGTTGCAGGCGAATGCGCACGCGGCTGCGGTAGGCCTTCGACATCTGCTGCTGCTGGATGGCATCGATGCGCGACAAGCGCCCGACCGACGCCTGGTCGAGAGCGACGGTCTTGGAGCTCTCGTCGGTCGAGTGCAGCGCAGCTGTAAGCTCCCCTTGGAGTTCGATAAGCTTTCGGCGGTACTCTTCGATTTGTTCGTCGGCGAGGTCTTCGGCGTTCATCGTCTGGTCGCTTATATGCGGAATCTCGTTCTTGTTGGGCTGCGGTGGCTCCGAGGCTAGCATATCAACGCACAACCATATCCGCGAGTTCCCTGCTGTGAGCGTCCAGGCTCGTCGAGCGCCGACGAGACAAGTCGAGATTGCCGCCTTCGGGGGCGCTAATGAACGACTCGAGTCGAGAGGGTGAGCTTCTCGATGTAGAACCTTCCGGCCTGCTTGCCCTTGGGTTTGCCGTGGTCCCATCGGCGCTGGACCTCGAAGATGAGCGTGCGCTCGACGTGGCGGCGCGGCGGTAAGATCAGCCGGACCGGATAGTGCTCGATGTCCACCGCGTTGCGCAGCCAGGTGTCCAACGCCTTGGCGGCGTGTGCCTCGGTGGCCTTGATCTTAGCTCGCTCGAGCGCTGATCGGCCCAGTAATTTGACGAATTTGGCCATGTCGTCGGGCTTGGTCGAACCCGCTTTTTTATTGGCGCTCATCATCCCCGCCGCCTTGGCGTAATGGCGGTGCACGAGCAGCGAGCGGAGCTGTCGGATGAGGCCGGCCGCTCCGTCCGCGTCGAAGTGGGGCATCGGATAGCTGGGCCAACCATTGTTCGTCATGTCGGTCAACGAGCTGCCGTATTTGGCGAGCTTGCCACGCGGTTTGTCGCCCCACGCCTTGCGGAAGGTGACGTAGGTCCGGTGACACCTTAACGCGAGGATTTCGAAGTCTCCGCCGTTGTCGTTGTCCCGTTCATCGAGCACCTTACGGTCGTGCACGCGGACCAGGCAGGTGAAGACTCGTCGCTCCCGCCCGTTGCGATACTCGTAGGTGAACTTATCGGCCCCGAGCTTGCGACCATCGGAAGCCTTGACGGTGTCGACTTCGGTTTTGGTCAGGTATCGCTTTTTCACCGCGCCAACCTTGTGCAGGTTACTCGCGATCGTGGTAAACACGCGTTGCGACGTCGCCTTGCGAAACCCGCTCGACGTCATCTGCCAGGCGCGCGTGGTCTGGTTTTGCTCGAGCGCGTCCAGGTAGCGCTCGGCGGCCTGGCGAGCGCGCGCCACGCGTTTCTTGCCTGGGTGGTGCAAGGTCGTCCCCGCCGAACTCTTCGCGTCATCGATGTTCGCCGCGCCCAGCACGAATATCCCGAGGATGAGCAGGAGCACGACGCTTACGGTGATGCAGCCGCAGCCGACGAGGACGTACGGCCAGCGTCGCTTCTTGGGCAACGAGGTGGGCGGGATGGGCGACGATGTGGCGCACGACCGAATGGGACGCATATGTTCTCCTCGATACCGGAACCATAGGCGACAAGAGCCTCTATTATGGTTTTCGGCAGAGGAGGGCGAATCGTTGCGTACTTTTTTGAAAAAAGTTCGAAAATCGCCCTCTGGTGGCGATCTGGTAGGGGTTCGGCGGTCGGAGTTCTATTCGCCGTCATGGTGTCAGACACCATGACGAGGGCGGTCAAATTGGCGAGGGCAAGATGCCCGCGCACCGAAAAAAGGCGCCGCCGAACATGGTGTCAGACACCATGACGAGGGCGGTCAAATTGGCGAGGGCAAGATGCCCGCGCACCGAAAAAAGGCGCCGCCGAACATGGTGTCAGACACCATGACGAGGGCGCGTCGACCGGGATTCTATTCGGCGCGGCGTCGACGCCAGCCGAGCAGAAGCACGCCGCCCAGCAGCACCAGCCAGCTCGCGCTGGCGTCGGCGGTGGCGTTGCACCCGCAGCCGGCCTCGGCGACCTTCTGTTGGCCGCTGGTCGAGCCGGGGCCGGAGACGTCAAAGGAGACGGTGTCTTCTTGGACGCAGTTGCCGTCGGAGTCGATGGCGCAGGCGCGCACGTAGCGGGTGCCTCCCGTGGAGAGGTCGTCGATGGTGTAGCTGCTCTCGCCGGGGCCGTCGTAGTCGACGGTGGGCCACTGGCTCAGGTCGGCGGGGCAGTCGGCGTAGTCTTTTTTCGTGCTCACGCAGACGCCGAGAGTGAGTTGAGAGACCAAGGGGTCGGGGTCGTACGGGTTGGTCATCTTGACCTCGACGGGGTTGCCGGCGTCGAAGGACTGGCCGTCGTCGGGGGCGGTGATCTGCAGCGTGTCGGCGGGGTCATCGACCGCGTTCAAAAAGATCTGGCACTCCACCCAGTCGGTCTGGCGCTCGCCGTGGATGGTGCGGATGCGCAGCCAGTAGTGGCCGTTTTCCTCGAAGATGCTGGGGTCGACCGGAATCTCGGTCTGGTCGCCCAGCGCCTGCGGGACGGTCTTGTCGTACAGCAGGTTCGACTCTGGCGAGCTGCCGAAGGGGAAGATCTGCAACTGGAAGCTGACCGTGTCGCCGGTGTGGTCGTAGTTGTCGACGGTCAGCGAGCTGGGGGCGGTGTCAAAGACGTAGCCGGTCGAGCACTGCGCGGACAGATCGCCCTGGAACATGGGCGCCTTGGGCGGGTCGATGGACTCGATGATGAAGGTCACCGGGTCGGACCACGCGCTCTCGGCGCCGCGCTCGTCGATGGCACGCGCGCGGACGAAGTAGCGCCCGCCGTCGTGCAGGGCGGGATCGGTCGTCCACTCCACCGTGGTCGACGCCGAGGTCACCGGCACCGGGGTGCTCGAGGCGAGGACGTTCTGGAAGTACACGTCGTCGGCGATCGCGAAGGTTACGCTGACGGCGTCGTTCTCCGGGTCGGTGGGGGCGCTGGCCGAAATGCGCGGCTTGGTGACCACGAGGTCCTGGCCCGCGGTCGGCTTGAGGATCTTGGGGACACTGGGCGCCTCATTGACCGTGTCGACCATGAAGGTCTCCCAGTCGCTCCACGGGCTGTAGCCGTTCTGGGCATTGCCGTCGAAGGCGCGGGCGCGCCAGGAGATGGTCGCGTTCTCGTCGAGATCGGCGGTCGTCCACGAGGTCGTGCCGGAGCTGTCCTCCGGAGCGCTGCCCGTCTGCTCGGGCTGGCTGTCCGGGGCGCCCACGTGCATCTCGAAGTCGTAGGTCAGCGGGTCGTCGTCCGGGTCGGTGCTGTTCTGCACGGTCAGGGGCACGGCGGTCACGCCGACGTGCTCGCCACCCACCGGGGAGTCCAGCACCGGCGTCGACGGCGGCAGGTTGACCGCGCTGACCTCGACGTTGGTGGTCACCGTCTTGGTGAACTCGCCGTCGCTGACCTCGAAGCTCAGCTGATAGGGGCTTCCGTTGGCAGCGGTCTGCGAGGGCGTCCAGGTGTAGGTCGCCCCGCCCGAGGTCGGCGTGAGCGTGCCCTGCACCGTTTGGCCGGCGCTGTCGGTCGCGGTGACCTGGGGCGTCAGCGCATCTCCGTCGGGGTCGCTATAGCTGAGGTCGAAGCTGAGTGCGGTCCCCTCGTCGGTGGAGATCGTCTGGGGCGCCTGAGGGACCGGGTTTTGCTGGTAGGTCACCGACAGGCTCGGCGCGCGATTGCCCATCTGGACGCTGAAGTCGTAGTGGCCGGTGGTGATCTGCTGGGCGCCCGTCCAGTCGGAGTCACCATAGGTGCTCACCGCAAAGCAGTAGTCCCCGGCGCTGAGCAGCCCCGTGTCCAGCGCGCTCTCCAGGGTCTGTGCGTTGGGGTCGTCGTCGTTTTGTTTGATGACCTGGGAGCCGTCGGCCGGCCAGAACGACAGGATGGGGTCGAGCCAGGGGTTGGGGCGGTTGGTGCCCTCGATGGTGACGGTGGTGTCCACCCGCGCCAACAAGCGGTCGCCGTCCTGCACGCTCAGGCAATACCAGTCCACGTCCGAGCCGCGCGGCGCGATCGTCGCCCCGCTGCTGGTGTACGGCAGGCTGCCGATGGCGGTGCCCGCCGAGGGGCTGTTGTTGGGCTCGAGGGGATCGGACGCCATCGGCTGGAGCGTAAAGGTGCCGATATCCGGCGCGGTGGCGTCGGTGACGTCGTAGGGGCCGTTGTCGACCAGCATCTCGTAGCGCCCCTGGTAGTCGTAGGCCAGGATGCGGTAGTCGTGGCCGTTGGCCGTGGAGATGAGCCCGCGCATGGAGAACGAGCCCAGCCGCTCCCCGCCGCAGCAGGAGGCGTCGTCGGTCAGGTCGACGTGGTTGTAGCGGTAGTCGGCGCGCGATTCGGCGCGCACGGCGATGTCGGGAAGTTTGGTGCCGCTGCCGTTGACGATATGGCCGTCGAAGCCGCCGGTCAGCGGCAGGGCGATGTCCATGCCCGTGAGGGTGTCGCCCTGGGCGATGGTGAGCACGTCGGCGTCGGCGGCGAAGACGCCGTTGGAGCTCGGCGGCGCCTGATCGTACCAGGTGTCGCCGTAGTTGCCGCCCACCCCGGGCGCCATGCGCGCATCCAGCTTGTAGGTGCCCTCGGCGACGTTGCTAAACGAGTACCCGCCGCCCACCGCCGAGTCCTGGGTGTAGGCGATCTTGTAGCCCTTGTCGGTTTGCTCCCACAGGCGCACCTCCATATTGGCCAGGCCCGTGCCGCTCGAGTCGGTAATCGCTCCCGATACCGTCGCCGCCGCGGCTGGCGCCGCCATCACGACAAGGCTCACCCCTGCCGTCAGTGAGGCCACTAAAAACCTGTCCAATCGCATCCCGTCCTCCAGCGCAGCCCCGCGGGCTTTTTACACAAATCGTGTTGTGTTTTAGCGTGCTTGGCACAAGATCATAGATGGGAGGGCCGTTCATTGCAATTGTTCGCAGCCCTGGGCCGACGGGAAAACGACCAGCACGGCTCACGCGCCGCGTTCGTGGCCGACAACGAGCACGCTCACGCCCACTTCGTGGCGCAGCTCGTCGGCGGTGGAGCCGAAGAAGAGGTCGCCGAGAAATTTGTGGCCGTGACCGCCCAGGATGACCAGGTTGGCCTCGGCCTCGTGGACCATACGCGCGAGCTCCTGGACGCGCTTGCCGCGCCCCAGGGCGACCGAGACGTCGAAGCCCTGCTTGCGAAGCTCGACGGCGTAGGCCTCGAGCTGGCGCAGATCTTCCTCGGTCTCGTTGTCGGCGGATTCGCCGCCGAGCACGCGCGCCGCCGGGCTCTCGGTGACGTGCATCAGGTGCAGTTGCGGTCGGTGGGGCCCCAGCAGGCGCACGGTTTCGGCGAGGGTGTCGACCTCGCGGCCGGAGAAATCCAGCGCAATGGCCACCGTCTCCAACTGCGGGCCGGCATCGATGGCTGCGCGCAGCCGGCTGGGATCGGCGGGCGAGTGAATGGCGTGTCTGCCACCCGCGGCGGCCGCCAGGCCCCAGCGCGCGAGCAGCGGCTTGATGGTGATGTAGACCATCAGCAGCCCCAGAGCGACCACCATGGGCACGACCGTGGCGTAGACCCAGAAGGCATTGGGGCCGGCCTTGGCCGCCCACTCAGTGATCGTTTCGGCGACCAACCACACGTTGAGCGCCAAAATAATGGCGGCGACGAGCCACGCTACCACCTTGGTCTTGGTGCCGATGTGCAGCGTCTCCATCTGTTGGCGGTCGGAGACGAAGTGAATCAGCGGGACGACGGCGAAGGGCAATTGCAGCGACAAGACGACCTGCGACAAGATCAGCAGGTCACCGGTGCCGCGCTCGCCGAAGTAGATGATGGTCAACACCGCCGGGATCACCGCCGCCAGACGTGTGATCAGTCGGCGCACCCACGGCGGGATGCGGATGTTCATAAAGCCTTCCATGACAATCTGGCCGGCGAGGGTGCCGGTGATCGTCGAGCTCTGCCCGCTTGCGAGCAGCGCGATAGCGAAGGCGACCGGGGCGATGGACGCGCCCAACAGCGGCTCGAGCAGCCGGTAGGCATCCTGGATCTCGGCGATCTCGTTGTGCCCGCTGCGAAAGAACACCGCCGCGGCCATCACCAAAATGGCGGCGTTGACCAAGAACGCCAGGTTCAGCGCCACCGCCGAGTCGATGGTGTTGAGCTTGATGAAGTCGCGCTTCTCCTCGGTGCTCTGGCCGATCTCCCGGCTCTGCACCAACGCCGAGTGCAGGTACAGGTTGTGCGGCATGACCGTCGCGCCCAAAATGCCGATGGCGATGTACAGCGCACCGGGGCCCGGCAGCGCCGGGACGAAGCCACCGAGCACGCCCCCCCAATCCGGGCGCGCCAGCACGATCTCGACCAGGAAGCTGACCCCGATGACGCTGATCAGGCTGACGATGAACGCCTCGAGCTTGCGGATGCCAAAGTGGCTCAAAAAGAGCAGCAAGAAGGTGTCCGCGGCCGTGATGATCACCCCCCAGATCAGCGGCAGCCCGAAGAGCAACTGCAGCGCGATGGCCGAGCCGATGACCTCGGCCAGGTCGCAGGCGGCGATGGCCAACTCGCACAGAATGTACAACACAAAGTTGACCCCGCGGCCGTACTCCTGGCGACACGCCTGGGCCAGGTCCTGCCCGCGCACCACGCCCAGTCGGGACGACAGGCTCTGCAGGAGCACGGCCATGATGTTGGACATCAACAGCACCCACACCAGGCTGTAATTGAACTTGGCGCCGGCGGCCAGATCGGTCGCCCAGTTGCCCGGGTCCATATAGCCCACGCTGACCAGATAGGCCGGCCCGGCCACCGCGAGGATGCGCTTGAAGACACTCTTGGTCTTGGGCACCCCGACGGTGCCGTGGACGTCCTCCAGTGAGCGGTGTGAGTTGTGCGACGCGTCGTTCATCGGTGCTGCTCGTGTCGTCGTTTGGCTAAGGCTTGATATTATGTTCGCATCGGTCAAAGTCTAATGGTGGTATAGGGCTAAATAGAAAATTAGACAAGGCTAACTTATGCGTCGGTGGGGCGCGAGTAGGTGATGTGCTGGACGCGGCCGTCGTCTTCTTCGAACTCCGGGTGGTGAACCGCATCGTCGGCGCCGATGGCGTCGCCGCGGTGGGCGGTGTGAATGGCGATGGGGTGCGACCACGGGCCGGTGAGTTTGGGCGCCGTGCGCATCATGATCGTGTTCTCGAACGGTGGGCAATACACGACCGTCCACGCGTCGAGGTAGTGGTTGAAGGACACGGACAGGGTGGGCGCGCCGTCGAACAGCGACTTGGCGTCCGACGGCGTCATACTGCTCTCATGGCGTAGGATTATCGCCAGTCGCTGGGGTTCTTGCCAGTCTGGCGCTTGAAGGCGCGGCGGAAGGCGCGGGGGCTGGAGTAATCCAGGCGACCGGCGACCTCGGCGATATCGACCGCCGGCAGCCATTGGCAGGCGAGTTGGGCGCGCACCTCGTCGAGCAGGCGGCGGTACGTGGTGCCTTCGTCGGCGAAGCTCCGACAATCCCGCCCAGCTTTTCACACCGACCGCCTTGCCGTCGGAACAGCCGATCACGATCACCACCACGATCACGATGACCCGCTGCCTTCTTGGCCACGTAGCGTGCGGGTCGTGCTGGGCTTGAATACGTGGGTCGATGACCGGCATGGCAAGCCGGTGTCATGGTGTCTGACACCATGTGGGAGGCTTCATTTTCTCGGGTGGGTGGGGCATGCTGAGGCGCGACGCATTCAGACATTCCCGTGCGAGGAGATGGACATGAGCATGGAAGACGATGCCAACAATCGTCCCGGAGGACTGGCAGGAGCTGCAGGCGCGAGCGTGGCCAAGGCGACCGTCGGCGTGCGCGAGCAGTTGGGCAAGGAGTTTGCCCACCGCCTCGACGAGACCGTCGAGTTGATGGTCGCCTCGGCCACGCGCGTGGCCAAGGCCAAGGGCGCCGACGCGGTTCGGACCATCCAGATCGGCGCCGAGATCAACGTCGGCGTGGGCAGCTTGAGCGTCAATATGTCGTTCGACGGCCAGCAATTGCGCCGCGACGAGACGGTCACCGTCGACAAGGTCACGCTCAACAAGGAAGCCTCCGATGTCCACTGGTAGGCGACAGGACTGAGCGCGAGTTGGCGCCAGGGCCTTGACGCCCGCAAGGCCGTGTTTAACGTCTGCTCGCCGCAGTAATACATCGCGCAGTGCTTTTGTTGCCGAGGCCGTCTTGGTCCGCCCGCCGGTTGTGCGCCGGCGGATTTGGTTGGTGGCGTGTTCTCCCAGACGAGCGTGGATTCGTGCCCGAGGCACGGGTCTGCCTTCCTTTCTTTTTCTGACGGAGATTGCCCCCATGACCAAGTATGCCTTCCCCAACAGTGACGGCTCCATCGTCGAGTTCAAATCGCGCTACGAGAACTTCATCGGCGGTGAGTGGGTGCCGCCGGTCGACGGCAACTATTTCGACAACATCACCCCGGTGACCGGGCAGGCGTTTTGTGAGATCCCGCGCTCCAACCACAAGGACGTCGACCTTGCGCTGAAGGCGGCGCACGGGGCCAAAGACCGCTGGGCGCGCACCTCGGTGGCCGAGCGCGCCCAGGTGCTCAACACCATCGCCCAGCGCATCGAGGACAACCTCGAGATGCTGGCCGTCGCCGAGACCTGGGAGAACGGCAAGGCCGTGCGCGAGACGCTCAACGCCGACCTGCCCCTGGCCGTCGACCACTTCCGCTACTTCGCCGGGTGCATCCGCGCCCAGGAAGGCTCGATGGCCGAGCTGGACGCCAATACGGTGTCCTACCACGTCAAGGAGCCCCTGGGGGTGGTCGGCCAGATCATCCCGTGGAACTTCCCGCTGTTGATGGCCACCTGGAAGATGGCGCCGGCGCTGGCGGCGGGCAACTGCGTGGTGCTCAAGCCCGCCGAGCAGACGCCCTCGACGGTGTTGATGCTCATGGATCTCATCGCCGACGTGGTGCCCCCCGGGGTGGTCAATGTGGTCAACGGCTTTGGCACCGAGGCCGGCAAGCCCCTGGCCTCCAGCGATCGCATCGCCAAGGTCGCGTTTACCGGCGAGACGACCACCGGCCGGCTGATCATGCAGTACGCCTCCGAGAATATCATTCCGGTGACCCTGGAGCTGGGCGGCAAGTCGCCCAACGTCTTCTTCGACGACGTCATGGTTAAAGACGACGCGTTCATGGAGAAGGCGCTGGAGGGCTTTACGATGTTCGCCCTCAACCAGGGCGAGGTGTGCACCTGCCCGTCGCGCGCTCTGGTGCAAAAGTCGATGTACGACGCGTTCATGGACCGGGCGATCGAGCGCGTCGAGAAGGTCAAGGTCGGCAACCCCCTGGACACCGACACGATGATGGGTGCGCAGGCCTCGAGCGACCAATTCGAAAAGATCATGTCGTATTTGAAGATCGGCCGCGAGGAGGGCGCCAAGGTGCTCACCGGCGGCCGGCGCGCCGAGCTGACCGGCGAACTCGCCGACGGCTTTTACGTCGAGCCGACGGTCTTCGAGGGCCAAAACGAGATGCGTGTCTTCCAGGAGGAGATCTTCGGGCCGGTGTTGTCGGTGGCCTCGTTTACGGACTTCAACGACGCCATGAAGATCGCCAACGACACCCTCTACGGGCTGGGCGCCGGGGTGTGGACCCGCGACCAGAACACCGCGTATCGCGCCGGCCGGCGCATCCAGGCGGGTCGGGTGTGGATCAACTCCTACCACCTGTACCCGGCGCATGCTGCCTTCGGCGGCTACAAGCAGTCGGGCATCGGGCGCGAGACCCACAAGATGATGCTCGACCACTACCAGCAGACCAAAAACCTGCTGGTCAGCTATGATGAAGAGCCGATGGGCTTCTTCTGATCGCTGACATGGAGATCTTTCGGATGCAGCCAGACAGGCGGCGAGTACCGAAAGATCTCCATGACGTCATCGACCCTCCTGAACGTGGAGAAGCCCATGGCAGACAACGTCTCGCGCGTGGATGCGACCGACGAAGCGCGCGCCTTGATTCGAAAACTCGAGCGAGAGCACGGCGAGTTGCTCTTCCACCAATCCGGTGGCTGCTGCGACGGCAGCGCCCCCATGTGCTACCCGCGCGGCGAGTTCAAGATCGGCCAGCGCGACGTGTATCTGGGGGAGGTCGAGGGCTGCCCGGTGTACATCGGCGGCCAGCAATTCGACAAATGGAAGCATACCCACCTGACGCTGGACGCCGTACCTGGTCGCGGCGCCGGGTTCTCGCTGGAGGCGCCCGAAGGTATGCGCTTTTTGACGCGCTCGCGCGTGTTCTCCGACGACGAGATCGCGCAGCTCGACGAGCCCCACCGCGGCCCGATCGACCCGCGCGACGGCGTGTGAGTGGACTCCGATCAGGCCACGCCAATCTCGATGGCGGCGTCCTTTTCGCGCAGCCGCTCCTCCCGGGTATCCAGGCCCACGAGTTCGTTGAGCGGGCACACCCGCGTGATCGCCGTCTCGATCAGAGCGAACCCGAGAAACATCGCCACAAGACCGCCGGTCTTGCCCTTGTTGCCGCCCCATTTGGTGTAGCCCGTCACGAACAGCGCCGGGCCGGCGATGCTTCGAATGATGCGATCGGTGGTGCCGACGTTTTCTTTCATCGTGTCCTCTCCGTTTCCTGAATGATCGGTGTCACAACGAAGCTAGACATCAGGCGCGGGCGCCCAAACGAAAGTCGTTCTGCGAAATCACCCAGTAGAGTCGCGCGAGATCGCCCGGCCAACGTGCAGGCCCATCGAATAGATCGACAACTGCGGGGGGACGCCGATGGACGAGGGGAACAGCGAGCCGTCGGCGATCCATAGGCCCTCGACGTGGTGGTGCTTGCCGCGACTGTCCACGGCGGCCTTGTCGGGGTCGTCGCCCATGGGCACCGAGCTCATCGGGTGGACGGCGGTGATGTCCATCAGCCCCGGCTCGAGCTGTAGCGTCTCCAGGGGAGCCAGCGAATCGCCGGGTTCGAAGGTGCGCACGGGGCGGGTGGGTACGAAGACGCGCCTGGCGCCGGCGGCGAAGAGCAACTCGGCGGCGCGGGCCAGCCCGAAGGTGAGCTCGCGGCGGTCGTGCTGGTTGGGCCAGTAGTCGATCTGCACGCCCAGATCCCCGTCGGGGCGCACCCGCCCGGCGGTGCGGTCGTGGATCATGCCGGTAAACACCGCCAGGTGGTCGTAGCGCTCCATGAGTTGGCGGTGGGCGTGGCCCCAACCGGGCAGCATCGTGGCCGTGCTCACCGGATGGGCGAACGCGGTGATCAGCCAGGTGCGCAGGCCGGGTTGGTCGGCGCGGGCCTTGGCCGCCGCGTCGGCGCTCGCCGGGGGATGGGCGGCGTCGAAGTCCAAAAATTGGGTGCACTCGTAGGATTGAGGAATCCCCTTCCAGGCGCGCACCGGCTGGTCGAACTCGCCGGCGGCGACCAGCGCCGGGTGCACATGCAGGTGGTTGCCGGTCTCTCCGGAGGGATCGGGGACGTCGGACCGAAGGAGCAGCGCAGGCGTGCCGGTCGCCGAGGCCGACAGGCACACCCGAGGGGCTTCGATGCGCACCGTGCCCAGCGGCTGGCGTGTGTGTGGGTCGAGGACGGCGGCGTGGACCCCGCGTACCTGCCCGCCGTCGTGTTTGACGACGATGGCCCGGCAATGGGTCAGAAATTGGGCGCCGGCTTTGACGGCGCGCGGCACGAAGACTTTGACGGCGTTGTTCTTGGCGTCGTAGGCGCAGCCCAGCTCACAAAACCCGCTGCCGATGCAGCCGGTGCGGTTGTGGCTCAGCCCGCCGCCGCGCCAGCCGAGCTTCTCGACGCCCTTCTCCAACAGACGGTTGTGACGGCTGCGACGCGCCGGCGCAATCTTGGAGACGCTGATGAGCTCTTCGACCTCGGCGTAGAGCTTGTCCCACTGGTCGGGGTGCAGGTGGTCGAGGCGCCGGCGCCGGTGCCACTCGTCGAGAATTGGCCCGGGGATGCGCTTGCACAGGTTGATATTGTGCACGGTCGAGCCGCCCAGCGCCCGGCCTTGGATGATGGTGCACCCGCGGTCGGCGGTGGTCTGGGAGCCGTTGGCGTAGAGCAGCTCGGGGAGCATGTCCTTTTCGCGCTGGTTCATCACCGACGGCGGCACGAACGCGCCCGCCTCCAACACGACGACGTCGAGGCCGGCCTCGGCCGCCATGGCCGCGGCCGCCGAACCGCCGGCGCCCGAGCCGACGATGCATAGGTCGGCCTTGATGCGCGTGGGCAGGTCGAAGGTGGAGGCGTCGTAGATCACAGGGTCCCTCGGGGCGTCTGGCCGGGTTTGGCCATCAGGTGGCCGTAATTGCCGGCCTGAGCGCGATTGGGGCGCGCCGCAGGGGCCGGACGATCGACGAGCGGGCCGTCGTAGCCGACCGCCTTCCAGGTGCGGGGATCGGCGTACCAGCCCAGCAGCGTCAGGTCGCGAATGCCCTTGAACACCTGGCCGAACTTGCCGCCCATATCCCGAAGGCGCAGCAGGAAGTCCAGGCGCGCCGGCGGGTCCAACCGGGTAAAACGCAGCACCGAGCCGTCGAGGATCGTCCCGTGCTCGATGAGGCCGAACATCGCGTGGATTTGCAGCAGCATCCCATGGGGCATGCCCACCAGAAAATGGTCGAGGTTGTGGGCGACCTGTAGGCCCGTGGGGCCGGGGCTGGGGAGTTCTCCCGGCTTATCGGGGATGATCGCGGTGGCCGCCGCGGCCACGACGCTCGCCTCCCACGCGTCGAGGACGTGGCCGTGCCAGTCGTCGGCGTCGTAAAAGCAGGTGCGTCCCACCAGCAGGGCGCCGGCGGCCGCACCGGCGCCCAGCCACAGAAACGTGCGGCGCGAAGGGCGCCAGCGCGCCTGCGAGTCCGGTTGTCGATTATCTGGTTGGTCGCTCATGGCGGCGGTGGGCCAAGACGGGATGGTGCGTCTCCAACAAGCTCGACGCGTTGGCCCGGTTGACCAGCGCGCAGCAGCGTAGGCGATGATAGCGAACCTGGGCCGGTCTGCCCATGCTCGCCGCTGGTTCCGCGGATGGCCGCGGAAGAATCGCGGTGGCGCTGTCTTGTGTGCCAATCGGGCGTGAATCTGGTAGATAGGCTCCCATCGAGACCGGTGACGACGAGGAGTTGGATGATGGTTGTGGCGAAGCGAATAGTCGTGAGTTGTTTGTGTGGGGTGTTGCTGGCCGGCGTGGCGGCGTGCGGGTCGAGCGGGCCGCAAGGCGGCACCCACCATGGCGCGTTGGACGCCGGGAGCGATATCGGCGGCGGCGACGGCGGCCAGTTCGACGTCGGCGAGCTGGCGGACGCGGGCACGGACGTCGCGGACGCTGCCGTAGATACGGCGGACACGGGGATGCGCCGGGGGCTTCCCCACGTCGCCGGGCCGCCGCCGGAGACCTACGACTGCCGGGCGGCCGGCCAGACCATCGAGTCGCACTCTACGGTGGCGCACTCGTGCGTGCTCGACCCGCAGTGTCACGACGCCATGGTGGTCGCCCACCGCGGCGCGGGGGGCCTGCTCGGGGTGATCGCCCCCGAGAATTCGCTGTCGGCCATCCGCGCGGCCCTGCTGATGGGGGTCGACGGGGTGGAGGTCGACGTGCGCGATACCGCCGACGGCAAGCTCGTGCTGATGCACGACGACACCGTCGACCGAACGACCGACGGCACCGGCAAGGTCGCCGAGATGACCCTGGCGCAGGTCACCGCCCTGCACCTGAAGCGCTCGCCCGACATGGCCGACGACTTCGGAGACTTTTCCTGTGAGACGGTCCCCACGCTGGCGCAACTGTTGGCGTTGGTGCACGGGCGGGTTTTCGTCGACCTGGACACCAAGACGAGCCGGGTCGACCTGGTGGTCGCGGCCATCAAGAAGGCCGACGCGCTCGACGACGTGTTCATCAGTGTCTCCGACCCGGCGCGCGCCGAGCAGGCGAGGGCCATCGACCCGTCGGTGCATATCCAGGTGCGCCCGGACAGTGAAGCCGCGCTCGACGACGCGCTCACCCGCTTCGACCGCACCCCCGAGATCATCGAGATCCCCGACACCAAGATCGCCGACTGGTCCGACCGCATCCACAACGCCGGCGCCAAGGTCTTCTCGGACGCATTCATGCTCGACGCCGGCGCCTACCGCCACAACACCGGCCAACCCTACCTGGACGCCTACGCCGACGGCGCCGACATCCTGCAGTCAGAGTTCGCGCCGCTGGTGCTCGATGCACTCGATCGCTGGGACTACTGACTCCTGGGGTTTAGTTTGCCGCCGGCTCGAAGGTCAGCCGCAGCTTGATCTCGACGCGCTCCGGGGTGGGATCGCCGTCGGGCACGTCGAAGACCGAGCGCAGCAGCGACTCGGCGCCGTCGTGGTCGATGCCCGAGACGTTCATCACGGTGCCGATGAGCTGTTCGGTGTTCACCTGGCCGGTCAGATCACATTGGTCGAGGGAGGGCAGGTCGGGGTTGTCGGCGTCGGTGCCCACGGTCAGCTCGAAGAGCGGGTCGTACAGTAGAAGGCCGTCGCCGATGGTCTGCCCGGCGGAGTCGCGGATATGCAGGGTGTATTGGTCGGTCGTCGCCGTCCACGGCTGGGAGGACTTGTCGATGGGCAGGTCGATCTCGGTGTCCGTATCCGGCAACAGGTTCTGGTTGTAGTCGTGGGCGACCACGAGCTTGGCGTCGCCGCTGGCGGAGAGGTCACCCTGCAGGCCGAAGAGCATCGGGGGGGTGAATCCCTCGATGACGTGGGCGGCAACCGGGTTGTCGGGCACGAGCAGCTTGGCGTGGTCGCCGTCGGTCACGAATAGGTAGTCGGGCTGCAGCGTCCAGTCGTCGTCCTGGTCGGAGAATGCCTGGTTGATGAGCAGCTCCAACTGGTCGTCGCGGCGTGCCCAGAACAGCGCGGTGTGCGTGTGGTACAGGTAGCCGAACGGGTAGGACGTCGGTGACTCGGGCTTCTCGCGGGCGAGCAAGTCGACCGGGTAGCGGTAGTGGGTCTCCATCTCGGCGACGATCTGTTTGACCTGCTCGGTGATGGCGCGCGCCTCGTCGAGCTTGGCCTCGGCGGCGTCGCGCGCTGCCTGTTTCTCCTGGTCGGTCTTGGTCGTCGAGATCACCCACTTTCGGGCCTCGATCACCCCGGAGTACAGCGCCAGCGCGTGGTCGATGCGCATCACGTACAGCCGAAGCGTCGTGTAGGCCTCGTGGTACAACACCGACGACAGATCCCCGTCTTTGGGGGCGGATTCGGGCAGAGTGTCCAAGATCTGCTGGTAGTCGTCGCGCATGCGCTGGAGCATCTCGAAGTCGTCGTGCTTCCACTTGTCGAAGTCGGCCTGGTCGTACATGGCCACCTTGCGGAAGGCGAGCTTGGGACGCCGGGCGAGGATGCCGGCGTTCTGGCCGATCTCGTCCTGGGGCAGCTCGCCGGCCAGGTAGAAGTAGATGAGCGGGTTTTGCTCGAAGAAGTTCTTCTTCTGCAGGTCGGTCCACTGCTCCAGAGCGGCGACGATGGCGTCGCCGTGCTCGCCGAAGACCGGCTTGATCCATTCGAGATAGTCATCCCAGCCAAAGTCGTTGTCCCAGGTGATCTGGGTCAGGAAGTGGTCGTACATCCAATAGTCCCACTCGCGACCGGAGGTGAAGGTGACGTGGCCGTCGATGTGATAGTCGGCCAGGGCCTGCTGGATGTCGTAGGCGCGCGCCCAGCCGGTAAGCGGCAGCGCCAGCGGAACGTTGTTGTCGAAGCCGAGCCACCAGGCAGTCTCGGGGAAGTAGATAAGCTCGCGCTTGCCGGCGGCCTTGTCGATGAAGTCGACCTGGTGGCCGAAGTCCTGGCAGCCGTACACCGGCGCGGGGCTGTCCAGCGTCCAGAACATGGTCGTATGCACCCACGCCCCCATGCTGGCGTCGGCTTTCAGCGGCAGGTGGTAAAAGAGGCTGCCGTCGTCGGCCTTCAGGGCGCAGGTGGTGTGGATCCAGGCGTAGTAGGACAGGTCGCGCTTGCCCAGCACGTCGGCCGCCTTGTTCAGCCAGGCGAGCACGTCGTCGTCGGCCGGTTTGGTAAATTCGGAGCTTCCAATCTGGAAGGTGAACGAGTCGATGCCCAGGTCGGCCAGGCGCGTCAGGACCTGCTCGATCTGTTGGTCGTCGGGGAGTCGCTGGCCGTCGGCGTCGAAGCGGTCGTCGCGGATGATCTTGAAGCTATTTTGCTGCTCGTCGACGAAGCTGACCACGATGCCCACCCGGATGCCATAGCCGTGGGCCTCGTTGATGATGTCGGAGATATACGGGCTCCAGGTGTCCAGGTCGACCGTCTTGAGCATCTCCCAGGACATGAAGTTCTGGCGGTTGCGCGCCAGCCAGCGAATGTAGTGGGAGGCGTAATCGCGAAATTCGCCGGTGGGGCGAAGGTAAAAGTCGCTGGCGATGATGGGGTGCTGGGTGTGCTCGTGAAACCCGCGCACCTTGTAGTTGGGCTTGTCGGGCGTGCCGTCGTAATCCCAGGGAAGGGTGGCGTTGGGATCGCTGGGGAAAAACGTCTGCTCGGGATGGAAATAGCGCACTCCCATATCGCCGATGAGCTTGTAGATGCCATACATCGCGCCCGTCTTGGTCGCCCCGGTGATGCGCAGGCCCACGTGTTTTTTGTCGAAGGTATCGGGCTCAATCCGATAGCCCTGCTCGCCGAGTGTGTCGGTGGCGCCCGTGTCGACGTCGGCCTCGACGACCAACGTGGTGGAGGCGTCGGATGCGGTCCCCTCGACGACGTCCGGCGCTTTGTCGGCGCCGGTGATCTTCTGGACGGCGACCGAAAAATCCAGCCCGGCGGTCTCGAGGCCCGGCGACGGCTCGGTGGGAATGACGATGCTGACCAGCGGCGCACCACTTTGGTTGGCGAGTCGCGGTGCACTGGGCGGTAACGGCACCGGATCAATCCAGTTGGACGAGACATCGGGGCCACACGAGGCGACCAGAACGGCAACGGCGATAAGTCCAACTATGCGCAGGCGAGACGTCACGACGGGCTCCCGAGTTGTTCAAAGGTACGAGCAGCCGTAGATTAGTCGTCTTGCGCGAAAAATGCCACAGCGCCGAATCTCGAGCGGCGTGTCTTTGTTTGGATCTTCGTTCGCGCCCGAGGGCCGTGTACACTGCGCTCGACTTCGGGACGTGCCGTGGCTGATTACCTCGAGAGACCGCTATGCAAAAAGACAACAAGCCAACAGACGAGCAGCACTGGGATTGGGTCATCATCGGCTCGGGCTTTGGCGGCAGCGTCTCGGCGCTTCGCCTGGTCGAGAAGGGCTACAAGGTGCTGACCATCGAGAAGGGCCGGCGCTTCGGACCCGACGACTTCCCCAAGACCAACTGGGAGTTGGGCCGCTGGTTGTGGAAGCCCGAAGTGGGCATGAAAGGGCTGTTCGGGATGACCTTCCTCGAGCACGTCACGGTCATGCACGGGGTGGGCGTGGGCGGCGGCTCGTTGGTGTACGCCAACACCCTGCCGATCCCCAGCGATGACTTTTTTGAGGCCGATTCCTGGTCGGAGCTGGCCGAGGACTGGAAGAAGGAACTCGGCCCTCACTACAAGACGGCGCGGCGGATGTTGGGCGCCGAGAAATACCCCAATCGCAGCCCCGCCGAGGACGTCCTCGAGGAGATCGCCGAGGATATCGGGCGCGCCGACCACTTCGACAAGACCACCGTGGCGGTGTACTTCGGCGAGCCCGGCGTCGAGGTCGACGACCCCTACTTTGGCGGCGAGGGGCCCACGCGCACCGGCTGCATCGAGTGCGGCGCGTGCATGACCGGGTGTCGCTACAACGCCAAAAATACCCTCGACCACAACTACTTATGGCTGGCCGAGCGGCGCGGGCTGACCATCGAGGCCGAGACCGAGGTCACCGCCGTGCGCCCGCGCGACGGCGGCGGCTACGTCGTCGAGACCCGCCCGTCGCTGGACAAATCGAAGCCCTCGCGCACGTTTACCGCCGACCGCGTCATCTTCGCGGGCGGGGTCATGGGCACGGTGCCGCTGTTGCTCCAGCTTCGCGCCGACGCCGACGCACTGCCGAACCTGTCGCCGCGGGTGGGCGACTCGGTGCGCACCAACAACGAGGCGCTTTTGGGCATCATCCAGCCCGATGCCGACGAAGACATCACTCGCGGGGTGGCCATCACCTCCATTTTGCACACCGACGAGCACAGCCACCTCGAGCCGGTGCGCTACGGCAAGGGCTCGGGTTTCTTCCGGCTACTGGGCCTGCCGCACGCGCCCGGAAAGAACGTGCTCAGCCGCCTGGCCGGGGCGGCGGCCGGTTTCGCGCGCCAGCCGCTTCGCTGGATCAAGGCGTTCACGACCAATGACTGGGCGCGTCACACCCAGATCCTGTTGTACATGCGCACCCTGGAGAGCACGATCTCGTTTCGGCTGGGCCGAAGCGTCTACACGGGGTTTCGAAAGGGGATGGTCTCCAAGCTCGACGACCCCGAAAAGGCGCCGTCGGCGTTCATGGAAGAGGCCACCGACCTGGCGCGCCGCTGGGCCGACAAGGTCGGCGGCGTGGCCATGGGGCTTTTGACCGAGACGTTGATGGGCACGCCGAGCACCGCGCATATCCTGGGCGGCGCGTGCATGGGCAGCAGCGCCGAGGAGGGCGTCATCGACGCCGAGCATCGCGTACATGGCTACGACGGGCTGTACGTCATCGACGGGTCGGCCATCTCGGCCAACCCGGGCGTCAACCCCTCGCTGACGATCACCGCGCTCGCCGAGCGCGCGATGAGCAAGATCGCGCCCAAGGCCGAGCAGGTCGAGCAGGCGAGTTGAGCGCGCCGGGCTCGGCTACCACCAGTCATTGTCCGCGGCGGCCGGATGCGCCGGCGCGGCCTCCGTGGGGTCGTCCGGGCGCCCAAACGGAGCGTCGATGTCGACGGCGATGGCTTCGGGCGCCGGCGCGGGCTTGGGCGCACTGCTGGCCTCGTTGATGGCGCGGGCGGTGTCGATTACGGTGCGGATGCGCTGCTCCAACTGGTCGGCGTTGCCCGAGCGGCCGCGCTCGCGAATGCGGGCCCGCGCGGCCTCGATGCGCAGCGACGAACAGCGTTTGTGCCCGACGATCAGCGCCCGCTTGACGCTGGGCTGGGTCAGCAAGTCAGCGATGCGATCGGCGGCCCGCCCCTTGATGATGAAGGTGGCGTCGATCTCGCTGTCGCCGACCTGCACGTCCTCGCCGCCGAACATCTTGCCCATCTTCTGCAAAAATCCCTCGCCGTAGACGACCATGTCGCTGGGCACGTGCCTCAACGGCGCGCCCACCAACGTGTAGACACGCTTGTTCTTGCCATGTCCCACCACCTCGATCGACACGTTGACGTTGATGCCATCGACCGAGCCGGTGATGGCGGTTTCGCCGAAGAGGCCGGAGTTCATGAAGTTGAGGCCGAGCTTGGAGGCGACCGATTGCCAGGCGTTGATCTGACGCTTTTTGACCCAGAAGTTGACGCCAAGGACCACTCCAATGATGGCGATGAAGATGACGATCTGCACAGGGCCTCCCTCGAGGAGTATGGGCGACTAACGCACCCAGTATACGACGGGCGCGCCGGTCGTGCGAGGGCCGTGCATATGGAAGTCAGGTGTGCAACCGCGCGACCCTTACCACCGCGTGGACATCTGCCGCAGTCTCCTAGAACATCGCCTCTGTCGTCACCACCCTGGGCTGGCTCGCGCGCAGCGCTTTGTCGGCGCGAAGTTTGGCGGCGACACATTTGCGCACATCTGAGCCGACGTGTTGCACGGGGGCGACCATCACGTCGGCAGGGCCGTCGGGGCCTACGACGGCGCTGACGCGGAAGTATCCGTATCTCATGCCAAAGCCGGCCTCATGCACGCAGGCGAACAGCTCGTCGAAGCTCGATTGCAGGTGCTTGTTGAGCTTGCTGTCGGGCGGGCGGACGTGGACCGCGTAGCGGCGGCCGGCGATGGTGATGATCTCGTCGCCGGGATTTGCGGCGACGATGAGTTGCTGGCAGGTCCCGGGGCGATCCTTTTGCTGGCAGTACTTCTCGAGTTTGACGACCGCGCGGGGACTAGCTTGCTCGACGGGGTGGTTGGCAAGCCCCAGCGAGATCTTGTCAGAGGTCGACAGAACGACAGGGATTGGCTCGTCGCTCGACGTTGCCTCGGCGCCCGCCGCACGGGTGTGTCGAGTCGGCGTTGGCGCGGTGGAGGCGTCGGCGCGGTCCGGGGTCTGGCTGGCTTGCTGAACCGAACAACCGGCGGCGGCGATGGCGAAACATAGTACGAGATACTTCATCGGACGGTCCTCGTGAATGCTAGTGACAATGGACGAGACACTTCACGAGAACGGTGAGCGCAGCAATTGGATCTAATCCAAAAAAGAAATGTGGTCCGGGGCTGAGAGCAACGCACGTATTACTTCGCGCTTGCGTCGAACTGATAATCCAGCGAGGTGGTCTGCTCGGTGATATTTTCGACGACCAGCAACAGCCCGCCGCCGGCGCTCATCGGCGCGTCGAGCAGGGGGTTGACGTCGGAGGCCGTGCGGTTGTCGTTGCGCGCGATCCACGAGCCGGTCGACGGGGCGAACACCATCAGGCGGCCGTCCATATCGCCCGCGGCGGTCAGGTCCACGGTCACATTGGTGCCCTCGGTGGCGTCGAATTGGTACAGGTCGATGGCGCCGGCGCTCGAAAGCGTGCCGTGCTGGGTCGCCGGGAAGCTCAGCGTGCCTGCGGTCACGTCGGCGATGGGAACCTCGTCGACGTGCAGTCGGTAGGCGAAGTCGGCCCCGCCAACATTCGCGCTGCTGTCGTCGACGTTGCGCCCGTCGCGCACGGCCACGTAGTAGCCGCCCTCACCCATCGCCAAGAATTCGAGGGGCTGTTGGTCGCCGCGTACGATCTTGACGTAGTCGTTGGCGGGGCCATTGCTGCCGCGCCCGTCATCGAAGACGGTCAAATGCGGCTGCAGTGGCGAGCCGTTTTGCGGCAGGATGACGGTGGCGCGGTAGACTTTGCCGGGGGTCGTCTGGACGTGGAAGATGTCCGAATCGCCCTGAGTGATCGTGCCGCTGACAAAGTCGCCGACGTTGATCTCGTCGAAATCGGTGGCCGCCGCCCCGTCGTTGGGCTCGCTCTCCTGCACGCTATGGCCCGCCGAGGTGTCCGCCTGGGTGTCAGTGCCCGCGTCGGCGCTGGGGCCGGAGTCCGTGGCGGGGCCCGAGTCGCTGGGGCCCGAGTCGCCGGGGCCGGCGTCGCTGGCGGTGCTCGTGTCGCTTCCGGCGTCCACCTGCGAGCTGGCATCGGCGGCCTTTTGCCCGTTGTTGGAGCTGTCGCTTCCGCAGCCGGCGGCAAACAGAAGGGCCAGCACGAGGAGATAGGCGAGGGCGCGTCGGGGAAAGTCGAGCATCATACGTCTCACGGACATTCGGATAATTTCGGTGGCTTGACCGAGGTCGCCTCTTTGCACATCACGGTCGCCGAGCTTCACAAATGGCACGGGTGAAATCAAGACCGCGCAGCTCGACCGGGCGCGGTTCTGTAACCGGGGGCGTCGAACACAACTCACCATCCAAGATCCGTCCCAGACTGCGCTCAGCAGCGGATCCCGAAAAAAAGACGCAACGATTCGGCCCTCTCTGCCGAAAACCATAGAGAGGGGCATCTTATAGGACACGGCGTCTCACCCAGCGTCGCGTACGACGAAGAGGTGACCCCCACGGAAGCGCAACCGTCGACTCGATAAAACGCCATCGGCCCGGTCCGATGCCCGCTCACCCCGCCGAACCTCGGCGAGAAAGTCGGGCGGCCCAGGGCACGGCCGAGGTACGTCTTGGTTGGTTTTATGGGGGCGGGCTCGAGGAGCCCAGATGGTGGGCAGTTGGGGCAGTATGTGTGCTTTGGCAACGCGCGCGAGGCTTTCCCGGGCGGCAGGTGCCGCCGCGCTTAGCCGGCGATCTTGGCGTCCTGTGGGGCGAGCCCACAGGGGCGCTGGAGGCAGCGACCGCCGCGCTTAGCCGGCGATCTTGGCGTCCCGCGGGGCGAGCCCGCAGGGGCGCTGGAGGCGGCAGGCGCCGCCGCTCACGGCGCAAAGTCCACGTGGTAATGCTCGTCGTGGCGCACCCAGGCGCGACCCTTCATAAAATGCAGGCGACGGCGCACCTGATGGCCGTGCTTGGCATGGAAGAGCTTTTTTCGAAGCTCGGGGGCGAAGATGACGCGGCGAATCCGCAGGCCGTGGGCGTGCGCGGCGTGGTCGAGGGCGAGCAGGTGGTCGGCGATAGCGTCGAAGTCGATGTGCAGCCCGTGGGCTTTGCCGGAGGCGTCGAACTCGACGCCGTAGCCGAATTTGGTCCACGGCCAGGCCGGAAAACTGGCGGGGCGCCCGTGGGCGTCACGCACGGGCACGAAGAAGTCGACCGACAGGCCGTTTTGGTGGGTGTGGTGCGGGCGAAAACGGCCGCCGCCCCAACACCAGCCGGTTTCGCCGAAGGTGAACTGGGTGTCGGGCTGTGCCTTGGCGAGCGCGGCGTAGGCGTCGACCACCGCGTCGCGCACCCGGCTGTTGACGCAGGTGCGCCCGATCAGCGAGCCGAAGCGCGAGTAGGTCGCGAAGTTCTCGCCGCTGCTGGGCAGGCGCTTGGCGTTGGTGAGCCGGCCGTGAGCGGTCGTCCCCATGCTGTGGCTGGGCGCGTCGGACTCGACCAGGCGCAGCAGGTCATTTCCCGAGTACACGGCGAGGATGAGCAACAGGGTCGCGAACATGATGAGTTTTGTGCGTCGGCGCACGCTTTACTCCACGCTCGCTCGATGAAAAGCCCGGTGTGAGGCAGTGAACACGACTCAGTTCGCCATCGCGCAGGTGGCGCCGACGTCGTTTTCGATGCAGCTGGCGCCCACCTTGGCGCAGTCGACCTGGAAGCGCTTGTGGTCGTGGCAGACGGTAGCGACGTCGCCGTTGCAACTGCTATACGGCGGCTGATTGTCACATTCCTGCTGGGACTCGGGGAGCCCGCAGGTGACGTCGGAGCCCTGCGGGATGCACGTAAAGTCGGGGTCGAGCTTGGTGCAGTCGGCCACAGCCGGGGTGCCGTCGAGGCAGTGAATCGCGCGGGCGCCGTCGCATGTGGCCCCGCTGCACGAAGCGGCGTTGGGCGGCGCGCAAAGCCCGGGGCTCTGGCAGCTCAGGCCCTGCCTGGCACAGTTGGTCACGAAGGGGACCTCCTGGTAGTCCAGCGGGCAAGTCAGCATAAAGTCACCCGAGCAGCTCAGCTCCGAGTCCGGGCAAGCGGCGTCGGCCAAACCGCAGTGAGCGCCACCGGCGGACGAGCCCACGCAGGTCAGACCCTGGTCGGCGCAGTGTTTTTCGACCCGCGCGGAGCTTCCGTCCGACAGTGTGACGCATTGGACCAGCGTGTCGCCCTCACAATGGTCGTCGTCGCTGCACGTCGCCGGGTTGTCACCGGCGATACACCGGTCGTAGTCGGCGCAGGTGGTCGCGTTCGACAGGCAGTCGACCAGCTTGCGCTGCTCGCGCTCGTGCTCGTAGCCCAGAAAGGTCGCATCGTCGTCGTCGACGAATTTTCGAAAGCAGTCACTGACCGTCAGGGGGTCCGGCTCGTTGGGCGTGCATGCGAGGTAGAACGGGCAGATGAGCACGGCCCGCTCGTCGAACGAATTGGGCGCGGTAAAGGTGGCGGGCGAGTTCGACGAGCCGCCCGAGCAACCCATGGAGGTCGCGATGATCACCAGGAGGGCAGCGAGCGTCGCACACGTGTTCGCTGCCTTTGGCTTCCATGGGTTGTCGACCGTCATGGATGTCTCCCCAGCGTTTGAGAGTGTTCGAGCTCGGAGCGTAGATGAACGCTGGTAGGGTATCAGGTTCGAACTCGCAGAGCCATCTTGGTTGAGGTCGATGTGCACCGACATCGCGTCTGTGGCACACTGGGTGCAAAAGATGGTCGTGAGGAGGCTTTGATGGGTGGTCGAAATTGGTGGTGTGCCCTCGCCGCGTTGGCGCTGCTGGCGGGTTGCTCGGACAGCCACGGTACCGGCAGCGGTGGCGGCGCGGCGGCGACAAACAACAACGGTGGCGCCAGCATCGACGTGACGCCGGCCTGTGAGGTGGGGCAGAGCAGCGGCCCGGTGCAGACGCCCACGTTTGTGCGCAACTTGCCCGGCCAGACGAGCTGGTTTGCCAGTCCGGCCGTCGTCGATCTCGACGGCGACGGCAACAACGAGCTTGTGGCGGCGTATTACGACCTGTACGTCTACGACTCCAACGGCGAACTGCTGGCGAAGGGCACCGAGGGCGAAGGGCGGGTGTACGCGCCCCAGGTCATCGCCGATCTGGAGGGTGACGGCATCACCGACATCGTGGTGGGCCGCGGCAAGGACGTCATCGCCTACGAGTGGCGCGGCGGGCAGTTGAAGCTCAAGAGCGGCTTTCCGGCGGATACGACCACCGCGGGCAACGCCCCGGAGGTGCGCGGCCTGGCCGCCGGCGACCTCGACAGGGACGGCACCATCGAGATCGTGGCGACGACGACCCAGACCGCCTCGACCGAAGACGGCGGCGCGCAGGTCTTCGTCTTCGACCACACCGGCGCAACCTTCCAGCCCATCGGCGGCCACTCGCCGGCCTGGCCGCGCTACAACAACCTGAGCGGGCCGGGCAACGACGCCGACCGCAACGGGATGGGCCACTCGGGCTTCGGCTGCTACGGGCTCAACGTGGGCATCGGCAATATCGACGACGACGCCGATCTGGAGATCATCGCCACCTACGACAACCACGCCATCCAGGCCTTCGACCCCGACGGGGTGGCCATCGACGCCTCCCCCTGGTTCACCAACCCGCAGTCCGACTTCGAGGGCAATCGGCTGACCTGGGGCCAGTTCATTCGGTGGGCCGACCCCAAGGTCGAGTCCGACCACTACCACGATCACACCGGTAAGTGGCCCAACGTCAGTTGGACGGAGTGGTTGCAGTGGACGGCGTCGCCGCCCAACGTGGTCGACGTCGACGGCGACGGCAAAAACGAGGTCGTGGGCATCCCCAATGTCGAGAAAAACCAGCCCTACCAGACCCAGGCCTACGCGGTGATGGTGCTCGAGGGCGCGTACGGCGACGGCAGTCGCTCGGCGCGCCGGCTCGCCGGTTGGGAGAAGCTGCCGCGCGGCGGCAAACCCATCGAGGTCGACGGCTACTACCCGCCCAAGGGCGTGCCCGCGCCCACCACCGTCGACATCACCGGAGACGGGCTGCCCGAGATCGTCGCGCCGCTCAACGACGGCAAGATCTACGCCTTCGACCACCAGGCCAACAAGCTGTGGAGCTACAATTACACCCACGGCCAGGCGGTGATGTACGCCTCCGAGGTCACCGTCGCCGACCTGAACCAGGACGGAAAGCCCGAGCTCGTCTTCGCCACCTACGGCGCGCCCGACAAGCACGCTGGATTCCTGGTGGGCCTGTCCGCCGACGGCCACGAGCTCTTCGACGTGCCGCTCCCCAACCCGGGCTCGAACGGCAACGGAAACGGCGCGCCCGCCGCGCCGGGCATTGGCGATCTGGACGGCGATGGACAGCTCGACATCTTCGTGCAGACCTTCGACCACGGCCTGGACATGTTCACGGTGCCCGGCTCGGCGCCCAATTGCCTGCTGTGGCCGACGGCGCGCGGAGGATTGTTGCGCCAGGGCCGAGCGGTCGAGTGATCAGGTCAAACTGCGCCGAAGCGAGACCGCGGCGAGCAAGAAGATCGCCGTGCCCATGCCCAACAGCATCACCAGATGGGGCAGGATGTCGCCCAGCGTGGCCTGCTTGATGAGCACGGCGCGCAGGATGGAGATGAAGTGGAACACCGGGTTGAGCAGCGTGATCGGCTGCATCCAGGTGGGCATATTCTCGACCGGGGTGAGAAATCCGGACAGCAAGATGCCCGGCAAGGTGACGAACATGGTGCTGACGAAGGCCTGCTGCTGGTTTTTGGCCAGCGTGCTGATGAGCAGCCCCAGGCCGAGCACGTTGAGGATGTAGACCGCTCCGCAGCCGAAGGTCAAAAGCAGGCTTCCGCGAAGCGGCAGGTCGAAGACGAAGGCGCCGCCGGTGAGCACCAGGGCCAGGTCGATAAGCCCGATGATGGCGTAGGGGATGACCTTGCCGGCGATGAGCACCGCCGGTGAGATGGGCGTGACCATGACCTGCTCGAGGGTGCCCGATTCCTTCTCGCGCGCCAGCCCCAGGGCGGTCACGATGATGACCACGACCAAGAGCACCGTTGCGGCGACGCCGGGCACGTAGAAGATCTGGCTGTTGAGGGCGGGGTTGTAAAACACCCGCGGCACCGCCTCGATGCGCGCGATGCCCGCGCCGGGCACGGCGTTGAGGCTGGCCATGCGTTGTTGCAGCATGCTCACCGCGCGCTGGGTGATGTAGCTTCGGGCGTTGTTCAGCGCGACCATCGCGCGGTTGGAGTCACCGCCGTCGACCAGCACCTGCACCTGGGCGGTCTGGTGGCGCTTCAACTTCGTGGAGAACCCCCGGGGCACGATCACCGCCATGGTCACCTCGCCGCGCTCGAGCAGGCGCACGGCCTGGGCGCCGGAGTCGACGAAGCCCTCGTCTTTGAAGCTGTCCCCGGCGACCATATTCTCCAAAAATTCGCGTGCCGCGGCGCTGTGATCCTGGTCGACGAGCACCGTGGGCACCTCGGTGACGTCCATATTGACCACGTAGCCGAAGACCAGAAGCTGGATCATCGGCGCGGCGAAGAGCACCGTCATGACCCGCCGGTCGCGGAAGGTCTGGCGAAACTCCTTGGAAATCATGGCGATGAGGGCGGTGAACATAGTTGCGCGGGGCTTGGAGCGCAGGCTGCCAGCCTGCCTCCGTTCCTCAGTCTAGGGTTCGCTGAAAACGAATGACGGATGCCGTGAGCATCAGCAAAAAGAAGCCGGCCATGGCCAGCACGTCGGTGGCGATGAGGCTTAGCCCGTTGCCGCGAAGCAGCACGGCGCGAAGGGCGTGGATAAAATATTTGGCCGGCAGAATATGGGCGATGATGCGAATGGGCAGGGGCATCTGCTCGACCGGGAAGATAAAGCCCGACAGCAGCATCGACGGCAGCATCGTGCTCAGGGCGGCGACCTGGCTGGCGAGCATCTGTTGGCGGGTGATCACGCTGATGAACAGGCCCTGCATGAGCATGGCCAAAAGGAAGACCGCGGAGACGAAAAACAGCAACACCAGGCTTCCGTGCACCGGCACGTGGAACAGCGCGACGCCCACGGTCACGACCATGAGCACCTGGACCAGCCCGATGACGAAGTAGGGGGTGAGCTTTCCGAGGATGATCTCGAGCTTTCCCACCGGGGTCGTAAAGAGCTGCTCCATCGAGCCGCGCTCGTACTCGCGGGCCACCGCCAGGGCGGTGAGCATCACCGCGATGATCACCAGGATGACGGCGATGAGCCCGGGCACCAAGAAGACCGAGCTTCGCAGCGCGGGGTTGAACAGCGTGCGCGGGCGCACCTCGAGGGGAAGCTCGCGGGCGATGTCCGCCTGGGAGAACTCGCGGGTGACCTGGAAGATGATGGCGTCGGCGTAGCCGCGGGCGACCTGGGCGGTGTTGTTGTCGGTGCCGTCGAGCAGAAGCTGGACCTTGGCGGTCTTGCCGCGGGCGAGCTGGCGGTCGAAGTCCGGTGGAATGATCAGCGCGGCCTTGGCCAGGCCGCTTTGAAAGATCCCGTCGACCTCGCGCGCGTCGGTGCGGGCGACCAGGTGGAAGAGATCGCCGGCGGTAAACGTGCGCGCGAGCTTGCGCGACGCCGCCGTATGCTGCTGGTCGACGACCACCAGCGGGATATGCTCGACGTCGAAGGAGACCGCAAAACCCAGGATC
The DNA here is from genome assembly GCA_963697525.1 of uncultured delta proteobacterium. GTDB lineage: Bacteria > Myxococcota_A > Bradymonadia > Bradymonadales > Bradymonadaceae > Bradymonas. The sequence goes on along the minus strand of OY969087.1, from coordinate 6,795,798 downwards.
AACAGCAGCATCAGCGGCAGCACCAGCGCAAAGATCAACACCTGGCGGTCGCGCTGGATGTGCATGACCTCCTTGTGGACCATGGCGAGCGTGCGGGTGACGAAGCGTTTGAGGTTCATGACGCCTCCCGGGACGGGGCGTCGGCTTGGTCCTGGGAGGCCAGGCGCAAAAACACGTCCTCCAGGGAGGGCTCGATGACGCGAATATTGAAGTCGTGGTGGGGGCCGAGCTCGGTCAGCGAATCTACCAGCGTGGCAAACCGGCGTTGGTCCTCGAGGCCGCCGCGGGCGTATACGTGCAGCAGGTTGCCGAAGGGGTGGACCTGGCTGACGTCGTCGTGCTGGCGAAGCGCCTCGCGAAGCCGGCGACCCTGCGCGCCGGGGTCGACCTGATAGACCGTCTCGGGGACATACTCGCGCTTGAGCCCCTCGGGGGTGTCCAGGGCGACGAGGTGGCCGGCGACCATCAGGCCGATGCGGTGGCAGTATTCGGCCTCGTCGAGATGGTGGGTGGTCACGAACACCGTCGTTCCCTGGCGGGCGAGCACGCGGATGAGCCGCCAGAACTCGCGGCGCGAGCGCGGGTCGACCCCGGCGGTGGGCTCGTCCAGAAAGATCAGCTCCGGCTGGTGCAAAAGCGCCGAGCCCAGCGCCAGGCGCTGGCGGATGCCGCCGGGAAGCGAGCGGGTGAGCGTGCCGCGCCGCTCGGTCAGCCCGCTCAGCTCCAGCGCGCGGCCAACGCCGGCCTCGCGCTGGTCGCCTTTGAGCCCGTAGGCGCCGGCAAAAAAGGCGAGGTTCTCCTCGACGGTCAGGTCCATGTACAGCGAGAACTTCTGCGACATATAGCCGATGGAGCGCTTGACCCGGCGAGGGTCCTGCTCGACGTCGTGGCCGGCGACGACGGCCTTGCCGGACGTCGGCGCCAACAGCGCGCACAGCATGCGGATGGTGGTGCTCTTGCCGGCGCCGTTGGCGCCCAAATACCCGAAGATCTCGCCGCGCTCGACGTGAAAATCGACGTGGTCGACGGCGGTAAAGTCGCCGAATTTGCGCGTCAGCCCCTCCACCTCGATGACGTGCTCACTCATCGTGGGCCTCGTCGGTAGCCAGAAGCCCCAAAAAGACGTCTTCGAAATTGGGCCGCACCGACGCGACCTCCACGGTGGGCTCGATGGTGGCCAGCCACCGTTGAAACGCGGCGTCGTCGCCCCGGCGGATGACCACGCGCAGGTCGGCGCCCTGAGGCGACAGGGCGAGGACATCGTCGCGCTCGTGGAGCAGGTCTTCGACGTCGTCGCGCCGGTCGGTGCACAGCAAGTAGACCGGGTGGGGAAACTCCTCGACCAGTTGGCCGGGGACGCCCTCGGCCAGGCGCGAGCCCTCGTGCAGCAGGAGCACGCGGTGGCAGCGCGCGGCCTCGGACATATCCGGCGTGGCCAAGAGCACGGCCATGCCGTCGTCGACGAACTCGTAGAGCAAGTCCCACAACTCGCGCCGGCTGACCGGGTCGACGCCGTTCGACGGCTCGTCGAGGATGAGGATGTCGGGCTGGTGGAGCAGGGCGCAGGCCAGGGCGAGCTTTTTGTACATGCCGCCGGAGAGCTGGTCGGCGCGCCGGTCGACGAACGGCGCCAGGCGGGTGATGTCGAGCAGGCGCTGCTGGCGCTCGGCGAGCTCGCGGCGGCTCAATCCGAACAGGCGGCCGAAGAAGTCCAGGTTTTCGTGGATGCTCAAGTCGCCATACAGGCTGTACTGCTGGGGCATATAGCCGATGGCCTCGCGAAGCTCGGCGCCGCCGTCATGGCGCGGGGTTCCCAGCACGTCGACCTCGCCGGCGTCGGGCTCGAGCAGCCCGGCGAGCAGGCGGATGGTGGTGGTCTTGCCGGCGCCGTCGGGGCCGACCAGGCCGACCAACTCCCCGGGGCGAATCTCGACGCTGAGGTGGTCGACGGCCAACGTGTCGTCGAACGCGCGCACCAATCCGTGCCCGGCCAGGGCGGCCGAAGATGCCGACGCTGCATTGGCGGACGCGCTCGCTTGCTCCATCATTGATCCTTTCCCGTGCCCGGAAGGGTGACCTGGACGGGCATCCCCGGGCGCAGCAGCCCTTTGGGGTTGGGCACCCGGATCTCGACGCCGTAGACCAGCCGCTGGCGGTCCTGGCGGGTCTGGACGTTGCGCGGGGTAAACTCGGCCTCCTCGGCGACGTGGTCGATGTGGCCCTGGAAGGTCTTCTTGGGGTAGGCGTCGGCGACGACCTCGACCTTGCGGCCGGGCTTGGCCTCGCCGAGGTCGGCGTTGGAGACGTAGAAGGTGGCCTTGACGGTGCTGGTATCGACCAGCGAAAGCACCGGTGAGCCGGGCATGACGACCTCGCCGGGCTCGAAGTTGCGCGTCTGCACGTAGGCGTTGCGTGGGGCCTGCAGGCTGCACTCGTCGACCATCTGCTGGGCCTGCTCGCGCGAGGCTTTGGCCTGCTGGATCTGGGCCTTGGCGGCGTCAACCTGGGTCTGCACCACGCCGACCTGCGAGGAGGACGCGCCCGTCTGGGCGCTGGCGGCGCGGGCCTGGGCCTTGGCGGCGGCGAGCTGCTTCTGGGCGGCCAACCACTGCTGCTCGAGGCTGGCGGCGCGGGTCTTGGCCTCGTCGGCCTGCTGGGAGCTGACCACTCCGGCCTTTTGCAGCCGGGTCATGCGCTGGGCGTTTTGCTTGGCATCCTGGTACTGGGCCTTGAGCGCCAGTGACTGGGCCTCGGCCGCGGCGACCCCGGCCTTGGCCGAATGGGCCTGCTGGGCGACCGGGCTGACGCTCTTCTGAGCGACGGTCACCGAGCGCTGGGCGCTTTGCAGCGCCGCGTCGGCGCGTTCGATCGTCGCCTGCGCCTGATCCAGGGCGGCCTTTTGCTGGGTGCAGTCGAGCACCACGACCGTCTGACCCTTCTTGACACGATCGCCCTCATGCACCGCGATACGCTGGATGCGCCCCTGGATCCGGGCGGTCACGTCCACCGGCGTTCCCTCGATGATCGCGCTTCCGCCGACCGCGCGGGCCTGTTCCAGGCGCTGCGAGCGCAGCTCGAAGTACAGCAAGACCGACAGTCCCATGACGACGGCGGCGATAATGATAATGATTTTTTTCATGTCAAATGCGAATAATCGGCCTTCGCCGTTTGCTTTCGAGGTTACGGCCTGCTAGAGATAGGCCGTAAATGGGTACAACCCGTTTGGACATCTTGAGGATAAGCCTGCGTTTGTCTGGTTTTCCGGTTTTTTCACGCACGTCAGCAGTGTTGGAACATAGCACCTTCTTTGTTTCCTCCAAAGATTTGCCTGAACAAGATTGGTCAGTTCCAGTTTAAGCTGGCGCATCCAAGAGACCCGAGCGCTCGATGGTTCGAGTGTTCGAAATTTGCCCTCCGAGCGTCGCTCGGATTCATGTGAAGAAGCACCGGTTAACGAGGAAAAGGTATGTCGAAGATTCAAGGCAAAGTGAAGTGGTTCAACGAGGACAAAGGCTACGGCTTCATCGAGCGCAATGATGGAGGCGAAGACGTCTTCTTGCACTTCAGCGCGCTGGCTCAGCAGGGCTTCAAAACCATCGCCGAAGACGCCGCCGTCGAGTTCGACGTCGAGATGGGCCCCAAAGGTCCCAAAGCTGCCAACGTCGTCCAGATCTGATCTGGCTGCGCGTAGCGCATAATTGATGCCCTTTGGGCATTGATGCAAGCCCCGATCATCCTCGAGATGGTCGGGGCTTTTTGTTGCCTTACGCCTCCGCGTCGTCATCTTGCTCGGCTCCCTGCTGCATGGCCTCGGCGCCGTTGACGATGTCGAGCAGCTCCTCGGTGATCTCGCGTTGGCGAAGCTGGGCCAGCGTGTGGCGAAGCTCGTCGAGGCGGCGGTCGATATTCTCCTCGGCGGCCTCCATGGCGCGCAGCCGGGCGGTGTTTTCGGCCAGAAACGACTCCATGGTCACGCGGGTGATGTCGGCGAGGACGTATTCGGTGAACAGCTCGTCGAGCAGGCGCTCGGTGGGAAGGTAGTGCAGCGGCGGCGCGTCGTTGGTGGCGTTGCCGGCCAGGGCGGTGAGGTCGATGGGAAAGAGCGTCTGCCAGGTCGGCTCGATCGTGCCGCGCTCGATGCTCGCCGAGAGCACCTCCAGGCGGGCGACCTCGCCGGGGGCGAAGTGGCCGAAGGCGGCCGCCTCGATGTCGCGGGCGATGTCGGGGATCGTTTCGGCGTGCGTGGCCATGGGGACCGACCAGTCCAGGCTCAGCCCGCGCGCCTCGGCCAGGCGGATGCCGCGGGTGCCCACGACGCCGAAGTGGGCGCCCTCGTGGCGCACCTGCTGCTCGAGGCTGTCGAGCAAGACGTCGTTGAAGCGCCCGCAAAAGCCGTGCTCAGAGCACAGCACCACGACATGACGGGTGCCGGTGTCGCCGACCAGGTCGGCGGCGGCGACGGTGTCGGGCAGCGCCACGTCCATGGCGTCGCGCACGCCGGCCTCGACGACGTCGGCGTAGCGGCGGATGGCGTCGATAGACTCGCGCGCCTTGCGCATGCGCACTGCCGCCAGCGAGCGCATCGCGCCGATGATCTGGCTGAGCTCCTCGATGTGGTGGACGCTGTCGCGAAGCTCAACCTGGCGCATGGTCGGCCTCGTCGTGTCCGGAGAGCCTGTCACAGATGACGCGAAGCGGCGCCAACAGCGCGTCGCGGTCCGCGTCGTCCAGCTTGCCGGTGGCCTCGATGTGCTCGAGCGTCTGTGGACAGCGCTCGGGCAGGCGCTCGCGGCAGGCCTCGCGAAACTCGCCGATGCGCGCCACGGGCACGCCGTCGAGCAGTCCCTGGGCGAGCGCCATGAGCATGGCCAGCTGCACGCCGGTGCGAAGCGGGCGATATTGCGGCTGGGACAGAAGCGCGCGGATGCGCCGGCCACGCTCCAGGCGCTGGCGGGTGTGCGGGTCGGCCTCGACCCCGAAGCGCGTAAACGCCTCCAGCTCCAAAAATTGGGTGTATTGCAGGCGCAGATCGCTGGACAGCTCGCGCATGGCCCCAAGCTGGGTTTTGCCGCCCACCCGCGAGACGCTCCTGCCGATGTCGACGGCGGGCTTCTGGCCACGGTTGAACAGCTCGGGGTCCAGGTAGATCTGGCCGTCGGTGATCGAAATCAGGTTGGTGGGGATATACGCGCTGATATTGCCGGCTTGCGTCTCGGCGATGGGCAGCGCGGTCAGAGACCCCGCGCCGGCGTCGTCGTCGAGCTTGGCGGCGCGCTCGAGCAGGCGCGACTGGATGTAGAAGATGTCGCCCGGGTAGGCCTCGCGCCCCGGCGGGCGGCGAAGCAACAGCGACAGCTCCCGGTAGATGTCGGCCTGTTTGGTCAGATCGTCGAGGATGAGAAGGGCGTGCTGGCCGTTGTCGCGGAAATACTCGGCGATGGTGCACGCCGAGTAGGCCGTCAGCCACTGCATCGCCGGCGGGGCGTCGGCCTGGCCGACCACGAAGCACACCCGGCTGGGCTCGCCGTGGGTCTGGATCGCCTCGATGATGCGCCGGGTGGTCGACGCCTTCTGGCCGATGATCGCGTAGACGCACACCACGTCGGTGTCGCGCTGGTTGATGACCGTGTCGATGGCGATGGTGGTCTTGCCGGTCTTGCGGTCGCCGATGATGAGCTCGCGCTGGCCGCGGCCCACCGGGATCATCGAGTCGATGGACAAGATGCCCGTCTGCAGCGGTTGGCGCACGGCCTGGCGGTCGAAGATCGACGGCGCCGGCCGGTCGACGTGCCAACTTTGCTTGGTCTGCGGGGCGGGCTCGGCGTCGAGCGGGCGGCCCAGCGGGTCGACCACCCGCCCGAGCATCTCCGGGCCCACGGGCACCTGGATGACCTCGCCGCTGCCGCGCACCAGGTCGCCGGCATGCACGCTGGCGGCCGGGCCCAAAAGCATGCAGCCGATGCGGTTGCGCTCGAGTTGGACGGCCAGCGCCGGCGTGCCGCCCTCCATGAACAGCAGCTCGTCGAGGCGGGTATGGGGCAGCCCGTGGACCACCGCCACGCCGTCGCCCACGTCGGCGACGCGGCCGACGAAGTCGAGCCTGGGCTCGGACTTCAGCTCGGCGAGTCGGGCGCGTTGGCGACCAAACCACTGGTCGAGATCATCCTCGATATTGCTCATGGTTTGGCGTCCTCGTCGCGAAGCGTCGACAGGGTCTGGGCGAGCACGTTCTTCCAGTGATAGGCCAGCACCGCGCCGCCGGGCAGCTCGAGTTGAGCGCCCTCGATGAGCGTGTCGTCGACCACGAAGTCGACGTCGACCTCGTGCTGGCACGCTTGGGCGATGCGGGTGGTCCAATCGGCTTTGGTGGCATCGTCGAGGGCGCGGGCGCTGCGCACGGTGGCGTGGGGCGTCTCGTCGACGGCCCGTCGGATCAGCGTGAGCTGTTCGTCGCTCAACGCGTCGAGCTCGCCGCGCAGCCGGGCGAGCATCTGGTCGGTCGCCGAGGCGCAGTCGACCTCCTCGAGCAGGCGCCGCGACAGGTCGATAGCGAGCTCGGCGGCGCGGCGCTGCAGGTGGTCGATGACCTGCTCGCGCTCATCGTCGAGGCCGGCGCGCATCTCGTCGCGCAGCTTTCGGGCCTCGTCGTGAGCCTGCTCGACGAGCGCGGCGCGCTCCTTCTCGGCCTGCGCGTGCGCCTCAGACAACGCCGCGTCGCGGCTTCGCTCGATCTCGCGGCGCTGCTGGGTCGCCGCCTGCTCGAGTTGGTCGGCCTGCTGGGCTTTGTGTTCGGCCTCGTCGAGCGCCGCGGAGATCTTCTCCTTGCGCGCGTCGATCCGGGCGAGCACGGGGCGGTACAAAAACCGGTGCAGGATCCACACCAGCACCAGGAAGTTGACCGCCTGCAGGCCAAATGTCCACCAGTCGAAGTTCATAAGTTAGTAGCTGGTTGCTGGTTCGTGACGGCGTTGCGGTGATGGAGCGCGGTGCGGAATCGGCAAGGGGTCGACTCGAGTGGCGGTTCTTGGTTCTTGGTTGCTGGTTCGTGACGGCGTTGCGGTGATGGAGCGCGGTGCGGAATCGGCAAGGGGTCGACTCGAGTGGCGGTTCTTGGTTCTTGGTTGCTGGTTCGTGACGGCGTTGCGGTGATGGAGCACGGTGCGGAATCGGCAAGGGGTCGACTCGAGTGGCGGTTCTTGGTTCTTGGTTGCTGGTTCGTGACGGTGTTGCGGTGATGGAGCGCGGTGCGGAATCGGCACGGGGCCGACTCGAGTGGCGGTTCTTGGTTCTTGGTTGCTGGTTCGTGACGGCGTTGCGGTGATGGAGCGCGGTGCGGAATCGGCAAGGGGTCGACTCGAGTGGCGGTTCTTGGTTCTTGGTGTTGCTTGCTGTGGGTGGCTGCTCGACTTCGCCTCCCGTGGCTCGCGGGGACCACGAGAAGAGGGGGCGAATCGAAGCTCACGGACGGCAAGAACCAAGAACCAAGAACCAAGAACCAAGAACCGTCCGTCAGGCAACGAGTCGCGGGTGGCCGGATACCGCAACTTCGCAAGAGACCGTGAACTAGCAACCAAGAACCGTCCGTCAGGCAACGAGTCCCGGGTGGCCGGATCCCGCAACTTCGCAAGAGACCGCGAACTAGCAACCAAGAACACCTCGGATGTCGATCCGGTCACGAGAGGCCCGGAGCGCGCGTAAGTCGAAAGATCTGCATCATTCTGCATCACGTGTACGGGTTGGCGTACAGAAGCAAAAGGGCGATGACCAGGCAGTAGATGGCCATGGTCTCGACCATCGCCAGGCCGACGAATAGCGTGCGCGAGAGCACGTCCGCCGACTCCGGCTGGCGCGCGATCGCCTCCATGCTGGCGGCGATGGCGCGGCCCTCGGCCAGCGCCGGGCCGATGGACCCGATGCTGACGGCGACGGCGGCGCCGATGATGCTCCATTGTTGGATATTCATTTTGGTTCCTTTGTTGGACTCCCAGCCATGAGCATCACACCGCTCCCTCCCCGACCGCCGCGCCCACGAACACGGTCGCCAGAATCGTGAAAATATAGGCCTGCACCAGCCCGATGAGCACGCCCAAAAACATCAGCGGCAGCGGCACGAGAAGCCCCGCCAGGCTGACGATGATGGCGATGATGAGCTCGTGGCTGGCGATATTGCCGAACAGGCGCACCATCAACGAGAAGACGCGGGTGATGCTCGAGACGATGTTGATGGGCAGCATCAGCGGGTTGGGCTTCAAGAAGCTTCTCAGATAGCCCAGCACCCCGTGGGAACTGACACCGTAGTACTGCACCGACAAAAACACCACCGCGCCCAGGGCGGCGGGGGTCTCCAGATGGCCGGTCGGCGAGCTCACCCCGGGGACGATGCCGGCGAGGTTGGCGACGACCAGGTAGATGAACAGGGTGCCCAAAAGCGGCAGAAACGGGCGCGGGTCGCGCTCGACCACGCCGCGAATTTGCGAGGCGATGGTCTCGACGACCCACTCCAGAAGCGCCTGTAAGCGGTCGGGGCGCTCCTCGAGGCGGCGGGTCGCCCACCAGCAAAATAGGCCCAGCCACACGATGATCACCCAGGTGGTGACCACCACCGTGCTGATACGTACCGGCCCGATGGAGAAGATCTGGTGGAGCTGGAATGGAGACTCGTGCATTCTACTGCGCTCTCGACTGCATCATGCGCCGCCAGGCTAGATACGAGCCCAGGCTTGCGCCCAAAAAAGTCATCGTGGCCGTCCAAAAAATACTATTCGGCGCCCAGTGCCGGTCGAGGATGCGCCCGATGACGATCCCCAGCAAGATGGGCGCGACGATGAGCCAGCCGATGGAGCCGGCCATGCCCATCATCTGGGCGACCGAGCCGTGCTCGGCCTGTTGGTCGTAGCGCTCCTTGCGCTCGCGATGCGTCTCGACGGCGCGGCGCATCTCCTCAGTAGGCTCGTCGTGCTCGTCGCGCTCGCCGCTCACCATTCCTCCGTGCCGCGCTCATCGAAGCCGGTAAGCGTGGAGGCGGCGAGCCCGCCGGGCACGTGGCGCTCCGATCGGATGAAGCGGCGAAGCCGGTGCATCAGGTTGACCTGCAGGCTCTTGGCCTGGCGTCGAGCGCGGTCCTCGCGGTCTTTGGCGCGCCGGTACTCCTCGAGGACCTGCTCTTCGAGGTGGTGAAGGTCGTCGGAGACCAGCGCGCGCCGGGCGGCGACCTGGACGACCTGTCCGCCGTCGACACGCAGCACGCCCGAGCCGATGGCCGCGTAATGCGCGGCGCCCTGGCTTCGCCACACCAGCACGGAGATGCCCAGCACGGTCACGAAGTCCTCGTGGCCGGGCTGGATGCCGAACGAGCCGGTGGCGTCCTCGGCGCGCACGTAGTCGACCCCGTCGTCGTCGACGAGCACCTCCAGCGGCGTGGTCACCGTCAGCCTCATGAGGCCTCCGCGGCCGCGGTGTCGGGCTCGTGTTGGGCCTGCTCGTGGTGTTGGCGCGCCTCCTCGAAGGTACCGACCATGTAGAAGACGCTCTCGTCCCACGCGTCCCCTTGGCCGTCGAGGATGGCCCGGCAGCCGTCGATAGTGTCCTGCAGGGCGACGCTTCGGCCCTCGTAGCCCGTAAACCGCTCGGTGACCTTGAAGGGCTGGGTCAAAAAGCGCATCAGGCGCCGGGCGCGGTCGACGGCCAGCCGGTCGGCGGCGCTGAGCTCCTCTTTGCCCAGAAGCGCGATGATCTCCTGGAGCTCGCGGTAGTGTGCGATGGTCTCTTTGACCTGCTCGGCGGTGTCGTAATGCTGCTGGCCGACGACCTGCGGGTCGAGCAGATCGGAGCTCGATTCCAGCGGGTCGATGGCCGGGTACAGCCCCTGAGCGGCGAGCTCGCGCGACAGCACGATGGCGGCATCCAGGTGCGTGAATGTGTGGGCGACGGCCGGGTCGGTGAAGTCGTCGGCGGGCACGTAGACGGCCTGCACCGAGGTGATCGCGGCCTGCTCGACCGAGGCGATGCGCTCCTGCAACTCGGCCAGCTCGGTGGGAAGCGTAGGCTGGTAACCCACTCGCGAGGGCAGCCGCCCCAGCAGCCCGCTGACCTCCTCGCCGGCCTGCACGAAGCGAAAGATATTGTCGATGAGCAGCAAGACGTTGGTGTCGAGCTCGTCGCGGAAATACTCCGCGATGGTCAGCGCGGTCATCCCCGCGCGCCAACGCGCTCCCGGCGGCTCGTTCATCTGGGCGAAGACCAGCGCCGTCTTGTCGAGCACCTCCGAGCGGGTCAAGTCCTGGATGAGCTCGTGGCCCTCCCGGGAGCGCTCGCCGATGCCGGCGAAGACCGAGATGCCCGAATAATGCTCGACCACCGCGCGGATGAGCTCCATGAGCACGACGGTCTTTCCCACGCCCGCGCCGCCGAACATGCCCGCCTTGCCGCCGGTGGCCAGCGGGGCGAGCAGGTCGATGGCCTTGATGCCGGTGTGGAAGACCTCGCGGGTCGCCTCGACGTCGGCGAGCGGCGGCGAGGCGCGGTGGATGGAGCGGCGGGGCACGTCGTCTCCCAGCGCCTCGCCGCGGTCGATGGGCTGGCCGAGCACGTCGAGCACGCGCCCGGCGACCTTCGGACCCACCGGCACCTCCAGCGCCTTGCCGGTGTCCACCACGCTCACCCCGCGGCGAAGCCCGGAGGCCGGCCCCAAGGCCACCGCGCGCACCGTGTGGGCGTCGAGGTGGCGGTGCACCTCCACGACCAGCCGCAGCGGGCCGTCCCACTGGACCTCCAGGGCGTTGTCGATAGGCGGCAGGCCGTCGTCGAACTCCACGTCGACCACCGAGCCCCACACCCCCACGACGGTGCCGGTGCGCTGTTCGGGTTGTTCTGGCGAGGTGCTCACTGCTTATCCTCTGTTGGGGAGCGCCAAACAGCAACGAATAAGCATGGCGGGCGTGTTGGCAAGTTATCGCGTGGCTATTCTGCGAGACGACCGCCACGCGCAAACGTGTGTGATCGTCCGCCCTGAAATAGTAATTCAACGTCAATAGCGGGAGTGTGAGCCCTGCAAGGCCGTCGCATCGCTCAGAGGACGCCCTGCAGGAGAGCAGCGCCGTCTATTGAAGGAATTACTATTGAAGGGCGGACGATGCGCGGCGTTTGCGCGAGACGGAGCGAGTCGCCAACAGCCGCGTGGCTATCCTGCGAGACGACCGCTACGCGCAAACGCAACGCGATCACCCATGCACGCCCAGGAAATACAAAATGCACACGAACAGCGCGAGCATGCTCGCCGTCTCCACCCAGTTGACCTTGCCGTCGTCCTGGATGGACTTCCACAGGATGAGCATGGGCGGAAAGCCCAACAGCACCACCGAGGTGGTCTCCAGGTCGATGGGGAGCACGCCGCCGCCGGGGATTTCGGGGATGACGCCGGTCTGGGCGAAGGCGGCGTACATGATCATGACCACCGGCCAGACCACGAACGGCACCTGGGTGACCGCGCCGCTGACGTTGGCGATGGCCAGGTCGTACTTTCCCTTGACGTGGGTGGTGGCGATCATGACGAAGACGCTCGAGCAGGAGAAGAAGCTCAAGACCAGCGCGCCGATCATCTCCGAGTAGCCCTCGTGGGTCAGGTGGCCGACGAGCAGGTCGGCGAACTCGCCCACCGCGTGGCCGCCGAGCACCGAGGCGGCCACGCCCACCACGCCGAAAAACACGATGCTGCCGATGCTGGGAAGCTCGGCGTCGGCGGCGTGCTCAGTGTCGGGTGCCTCGTCGGCGACTTCAGTGGATCCGTCGGCGCCGGCGGGCTCCTCCTCGACGGAGAAGCGGCGCACCAGCCGCACCACGGCGACCACCTCCACAGCGATGAGCGAGAAGCCCAGCACGTACAGATCCCCGGCCGTGAGCGCCGGCGTGGTCGTCTGCGAGGAGCCGAACGCCTGCAAGATGATCATGACCGTGCCGGTGGCAAAGAGCAGCACCCCGGCGCAGGCATACAGGTCGGTGCTCAGCTCCACCAGCGGGCGCGGCATGCTGGCGTGGCCGGTCTCGTCGCGCGGCAACAGCGCGCTGTAACCGCCGAACGTAAGCGCGCCGACGTGCAGGGTGAGCGCGGTCAGGATAAACGCGATACGCGGCTCGGTGGCCACGATAAACCCGATCATCACCAGCTCGGGGATATTGCTGGCGAGCCCGGCCATGGTGCCGCCGACGAACTCGCTCATGCCGGCGCGCCGGCTGGCGCCGTCGACGCATTTGACCATCGCCTCGCAGGCGGCAAACACCACCGCCAGCCCGCCGACGGCCAAAAGCAACCCGTACAGCCAGCCCGGTCCGGCCTCGGCGTGGTGCAGGGCCATGCCGCCGCCGACGGCGGCCCCGCCGCCCACGAGCATGTAGATCCAGCTCTTTCCGCTTCCGTGTCCTGCGGACATGTCGTCGTCTCCTATGCTAGTCGGTCTGTTTCGGTTGTACCGAAAAGATCAGCCCCGCTTCGCGCAACCGCTCGACCAGGCGCATGCCCATGGCCGAGGCGGGGGTGAGCACGCCGCCGTCGAGGTCGGTGGGGGCGTCGTCGAAGGCCAGGCACAGAGCCGACTCGCCGAGCATGATGGCGGTGGCGCCGTAGCCGGGGTCCTTGTCGGCGTGGACGCGCCCGGTCAGTTCGAAGGGCTCGTCGGTGGCCGTGCGGCCGCGGCCGAACAGCTCGATCTCGAAGTAGCCGCCCTCGATCTTGTCGCGCGAGGGGCCCTCGCCGGGGGAGGGCAGGGCGAATTTTTCGAGCAGCTTGCGGGTGGGCTTGACGGCCATCAGCCCGGCGAAGCTACCCATGCCGGCGGCAAACCCGCCGGCGCCGATGGCGCCTTTGACGCCCTTGCCGATGCGCATGGACTCACCGTAGCGAAAGTCGCGTCCGTAGCGAAAGTCCAGAAGCGCGTTGCTGCGGCGCACGATCTTCTCGTTGACCGCGGCCATGACGAAGGGGCCGGTCCAGGCGTCGATGTCGGGGTCGTGGCGCGGGCCTTGCTGCACGGAGCCGTCGGGGCCGTGGCGCTCGTCGGGCGGGTTGAGCGAGTAGGGGTGGCCGACCACGCGCAAGATCTCGCGGTCCTTGGCGGCCTCCTCCATCAGGTTGCTCATGCTGGCGAGCGTGCCGCCGCTCATGCCCCCGCGAGCGCCCTTGACGAAGAATTTGACCTGCTCGCAGGGCCGGCCGTACTCGGACAGCGCGAACTCCTGGAGCATCAACGTGCCCAGGTCGCTGGGGATGGAGTCGAAGCCGCAGCAGTGCACGATGCGCGCGCCTGACGCGCGCGCGTCGTTATGGTGCCGGTCGATCATGCGCCGGATCCACTGGGGCTCGCCGGTCAGGTCGCAGTAGTCGGTGCCGTGGGCGACGCAACTGGCCACCAGCTCGTTGCCGTATTTGGCGTATGGTCCCACCGTCGAGCACACCACGTGGGCCTGCTCGGTGATGGCATCGAGGCTGGCCCGGTCGAAGCTGTCGCCGACCAGGATGGGAAGCTCGGCCAGCTCGTCGTCGATGCCGGCGAGCTCGGCGCGAAGCGCCTCGAGCTTGGGGCGGCTGCGCCCGGCGATCGCCCAGCGCAGCTTGTCGACGTCCTCGCCGCGGGCGTCGCCGGCCAGATACTCGGCGACGAGCCGGCCGACGAAGCCGGTCGCCCCCCACAAGACGAGGTCATAGGTGCGCCGCGATGATGGACTCATCTCGATAGCCTCCAGATCCCAAAAACAGTCGTTTGAACCTCACCCGGGGCATCTTGGCATAGAGTCGGGGAGATTGCATTCGCTTTTGGGGGACCACCGGCCCCGAGTTTCGAGATCGCCGCGCGCGGTTAAGTTGAACAACGTACGCGGTGCGCAGCGAGCGCACCCATCGACCACGGGGATGATCATGGCCACTGTAGCCTTTGACGTCATCGGGACGCTGTTTTCGCTGGATGCGCCCCGGCGTGAGCTCGCCGAGCTGGGCGCGCCCGAGTGCACGGTCGACTTGTGGTTCGCCCAGAGCCTGCGCGACTACTTCAGCCTCTCCTTGTCCGAGCACTATGTGCCCATGGACAAGGTGTTGGCCGCGGGGCTGCCGCGCACGCTGGAGATGCTCGGCGTCGAGGCCGACGAGGCAGCGATGCAGCACGCCTTCGACAGCCTGTACCGCCTGCAGCCCACCGACGGGGCCGCCGAGGCCTGCCAGATCTTCATCGACAACGGCTGGAAGGTGCTGGCGCTGACCAACTCGAGCGAGCATTGGACGCAGACGCTGCTCGATCAAAGCGGCCTCGGCGTCAACGTCCACCGGGTGATCTCGTGCGACGACCTGGGGGTGAGCAAGCCCCACAAGGACGTGTATGCCGAGGCCTGGGAGGATGCGATGATGCCGCTGTGGATGGTGGCCGCCCACGGCTGGGACATCGCCGGGGCGGCGCACGCCAGACTCAATACCGTGTGGATCGACTCGCCCGAGCAGGTCTATCTGGAGTGTTTTCCCGAGCCGATGCTGGTCGCTGACAGCCTCGAGCAGGCCGCCCGCGAGTTGGTCGATCGAGAACAGCGACGTCGACAACGAGAGGTGACCCGGTGAGCACATCTGCCCGCATTCCATCGGCGGAGCCGACCGCACGCTCGACCCTGGCGCGGCTGCGTGACATCGCCCGCTTCGTGCGCCGCGAGATTGGCGTGGCCGAGCTGCGCTCGGGGCGCTGGTTTCATCACTTGATGCTGGCCTACCTGGAGCATCACGAGGTGCGCCACCGCGCGCTGAGCGAAGAGTTTAGCTCTCGCGAGCAGCGCCGCCGCCGGATCCGACGCACCATCTTGGGCGCCAGCGCCGAGGCGGCGCTCATCGGCGGCACGGCCGCCGCCCTGACCACCGAGGCGAACGTCTTGACCACCGAATCGAGCGGCGCGCTGGCGGTGGTGGCCGTGCCCATGGCCGGCGCGGCGGTGGTCGGCGACCTGCTGGTGCGCACGCTGGTGCAGATGCGCATGGCCTTCGACCTGGCCGACCTGCGCGGCACCACCTTTGCGAGCGCCAAACCCGAGCAACTCGTGCGCCTGTACTCGCTGGCCTACCGTACCGAGCAGCAGAGCGACGATCCCGACGATCTGGGGGCGGACCTGGTCGACCGGCTGGTGCGCGTGGAGGCCGAGAGCGCCTCGGACGCCATCGGCTCGCGTCTGTCCACCGGCGGGGTGCTTCGCAACGTCATCCCCTTCGTCAACGTGGTCACGTCCACGACGGCGAGCTGGCATGTCACTCGTCAAATGGGCGAGTTCATCGACGAGTACCTGGTGTGGTGGAACGCATTCGAGCCGGTGTTGGAGCGCGTGGAGGCCTCGCCCGACCACCTCTACGACGTCATCGTCGAGGGCATCTGGCATATGTTCGTGGCCGACGCCCAGTTGGGCCGCAAGGAGGCCGCCGTGTTGAGCGCGTTGGTGGACCGCCGCCCGCGGAAGGGCGCCGGGCTGATGTGCCGGTTTGTCGACGATGAGACCGCCTGGCTCGAGCGCCTGGCACAGGCCAGGGCGCCCGAGCAACGCGCGCTGATCATGGAGGCTTTGGAGGTCGCCGCGGCGGTCGACGCCGAGGTTCCCCGCTCGGAGCGGCTGTTGCTCGAGCGCGCCGCGGCGACGCTCGGGCAGCCGTTTGACGAGGCGAGGGTGGAGCGACTGCGCCAACAATTTATCGATGGCGCAGTCGGCCCGACGTCCGAGTCGGTTCACTGAACCGAGCTGCACTCGCCGGTTTGGGCCACGGAGACCCCAAAGCTCGCGGCGGTGCACTGGTTGGAGTAGGTGTGGCCGTCGCAGCCGCACACCGGGTCGTAGAGTTGAGGGCACACGTCCGTACGCGCGGTGCACGTACCCGAGTCGGTCTGACCGCATTGGGCGGCCTGAGTGAACGAGCAGTACTCGTCGGAGGCGCAGTCGCTGTTGCTCGCGCAGCTTCCGGGCGCCTGGCAGCTTCCCTGGTGGTCGACCGAGACCCCGGCGGCCAGCGCGTGGCAGGAGTTGGGGTAGGTGTGGCCGTCACAGCCGCACACCGGGTCGTAGATCTGCGGGCAGACTTGCGGCTTGGGCTGGCAGGTGCCGCTGGCGTCGCCGCGACCGCATTGGGCGGCGCTGTCGTACACGCAGACCTCGTCGCTCGCGCAGGTGTCGCCGAGCCAACCGCCGCAATCCTGGCCGCCCGTCTGCGGGCACTCGCCCTGGGACTCGACCGAGACGCCGGCCGCGTGGGCTTCGCAGGCGTTGGAGTAGGTCTGGCCGTCGCAGCCGCAGACCGGCTCATATTGCTGGGTACACGCCTCCGGCGGCAACTGGCAGCTTCCCTGCTGGTCGTAGCGCCCACAGTTCTGGGCCTGGTCGTAGATGCACACCTCGCCCGCCTGCTGGCAGGTCAGCCCCTGGATGCCCCCGCAGGCGTCCATCGACGAGGTCGGCGTCCCCGGATCGGTGGTGCCGTCACTCCCACCGCCGCAGGCCAGCAGGCTCAACAGTAGCAGTACGCCCATCAGGCTGGCGCCCAGCGTCAAAAATTTGTCGGTCCGGCTCATCGCTATGCCTCCCATCCGTTGCATTCGACAGTCAAATTAGAAGTCCATACATATTCGCGGCCGAATACGTGCAAAAGGTGGGCCAACGGCCCACCCCCGTGGGCGCACCGCTGGAGTATGGTCGCTGGCAACTGTGGTGTCCGGTTGGCGGTGGTGTGTGGCAACTCGGGTTGCCATTGGGGCGCGGTTCTGGACTCGGGTGGACCCGCCGGTGAACAAGATCGTCAGCTACGAGCGGGCATCTTGGCCCCCGATACCCCGGCGGGTTCATCCCGCCGGTGAATGAGATCGTCGGCTAAGGGCGGGCGTGTTGCCCTGCGAGACCCCGGCGGGTTCATCCCGCCGGTGAATGAGATCGTCGGCTAAGGGCGGGCGTGTTGCCCTGCGAGACCCCGGCGGGTTCATCCCGCCGGTGAATGAGATCGTCGGCTAAGGGCGGGCGTGTTGCCCTGCGAGACCCCGGCGGGTTCATCCCGCCGGTGAATGAGATCGTCGGCTAAGGGCGGGCGTGTTGCCCTGCGAGACCCCGGCGGGTTCATCCCGCCGGTGAATGAGATCGTCAGCTAAGGGCGGGCGTGTTGCCCTGCGAGACCCCGGCGGGTTCATCCCGCCGGTGAATGAGATCGTCAGCTAAGGGCGGGCGTGTTGCCCTGCGAGACCCCGGCGGGTTCATCCCGCCGGTGAATGAGATCGTCGGCTAAGGGCAGTCACCCAAACACAACTCGCCATCAAAAATCGGGCCCAGACTCCGCTCGATGGCCGATCTCCCAAGAAAGGACGCAACGATTCGGCCCTCTCTGCCGAAAACCATAGTGAGGGGCACCGATAGGACGCGGCGTCTCACCCAGCGTCGCCTCCGATAAGAAGATGGCTCCCCACGGAAGCGCAACCGTCGACTCGAAAAACGCCATCGGCCCGGTCCGATGCCCGCATACCCCGCCGCACATCGGCGCGAAAGACGGGCGACCCAGGGCACGGCCGAGGTGCGTCTTGGTTGGTTTCATGGGGGAGGGCTCGAGGAGCCCAGATGGTGGGGCAGTTGGGGGTAGTGCGCGCGCTCTGGCAACGCGCGCGCGAGACTTTCCCGGGGGGCGGGAGCCGCGCTTAGCCGGCGATCTTGGCGTCCCGTGGGGCGAGCCCACGGGGGCGCTGGAGGGGGCGGGAGCCGCGCTTAGCCGGCGATCTTGGCGTCCCGTGGGACGAGCCCACGGGGGCGCTGGAGGGGCCGGGAGCCGCGCTTAGCCGGCGATCTTGGCGTCCCGTGGGACGAGCCCACGGGGGCGCTGGAGGGGGCAGACCGCCGCGCTTAGCTGGCGATCTTGGCGTCCCGTGGGGCGAGCCCAACGGGGGCGCTCACTGCCGGCGAACTCGTCGCCGGCGCCTGGCGGTGTTTAGGGTTGGTAGTAGTGGCGGAGCGTTTGGTCTGTGGGGCTCCGCACGTTTGTCCACCATTCGACGGCAGGGGGGAGGTATGCAGCGTCGAGCGATTGTCGGAGTGTTGTTTATCGTGGCGATGGGCGTCGGTATGTCTGGGTGCATGCAGCCCACGGAGTACGAACTCGAGCAGTGGGTTCATTACTCGCACGTCCAGGTCGATCCCAAACCCCCGGTGCACAAGCGCGCCGAGGACGGCACGGACGTCGACGTGGGGGCGTCGATGGCCGAGCGCGCCGTGGTCTCCGGGCCGGGACACGTCGATCCCCGGGCGATCGACGCGGCTTTCGAGTCTCGCTCCGACGAAGTGGTCGACTGTTTTCGGCGCGCCGTGCTCGCCGAGCGTGCGACCTCCGGCACGCTGCGGCTGCGCTTCCAGGTGATGCCCTCGGGCTACGCACGCCGCGTGCGGGTGGTCGAGAACTCCTCCGGCAAGCCCGTCGGCGACTGTGTGCGCGAGGCCGTGGGCCGCTGGAATTTCCCGGCGCCGAACTCCCGGCCGGCGACCATCGAAAAACAGATTCGCATGTCCACGGAAGGACGGTAGCCATCGACCGGGGCCGCGGCCTATGATGGGTCCACTTTTGTGAATGAGACCCGCATCAAGTGGAACCCAGAAGTCCCCGCGGAGCCCCGAATGGTTCGTCTTCGATTCTGTCTGCACCGCCGCGGCGCTCGCGCTGATGGCCTGTTTGCTGCCGGCGTGCAGCGATTCCGCAAGCCACGAGCATGCGCTCGATGCCGGGGCGGGCGACGTGGGCGCCGACGTCGACGCCTCGTCGGCCGATGGGGGCGGGGCGGATGCAGACGCCGGTGAGGTGCTGACCTCGGCGCAGGTCAGCGCCGGCGGAGCCACGGTGGTCGTTGGCTTCGAGCCGTTTTCGCTGCAGGTTCGCGACGCCAACGGGGACGTGCTCACGAGGACTCCGGGAGGTGAGCAGATTCTCGTTTGCCGGCCTGGGGGTGGCGCGCGTCGACGGGTTCAGCGCGCGTCGCTACTACTACCCGCGCCTGCCTGGGAGCGACGGCGACGGAGACCACCGCGTGTGGTACCGGCCCGCCCGGGTGGAGGCGTCGCGGCAGACCTCCGCGGGCTACGTCTTTACGGTCGCCACCGAGGACGCCTCCGGGGCCGCGGGCCCCGAGCTCACGCTGCGCCTCGAGGCCGGTGAGCATTCGGTGATCTTCGAGGTCAGCGGGCCCGATCAGCCCGATTGGGTACATACGTCGCTGTCGCTGGCGGCCGCCGACGGCGAGGGCTTTTATGGCCTCGGCGAGCTCTTCGATACGCTGGACGCGCGCGGCTCGTTGCGCCCGATGCAGTTGCAGGCCGAGGGGCATTCGGAGTCGTTGACCAACGAGGCCCACGTGCCCATCCCGTTCTATATGTCGACGGCGGGCTATGCGTTGTACGTCGAGGACCGCCATCCGGGGGCGTTCGAGGTGGGCAGCCGGCGCGACGACGTGATGCGGGTGACCTACAATTCGCGCGACGTCACCTATCATTTCTTTGCGTCCGATGACCCCATGGACCTGGTCGAGACGTATACCGACATCGCCGGCAAGCCGGCGCACGTGCCCTTCTGGGCGTTGGCGCCCCAGTGGTGGCGCAACGAAAACGACAGCCAGCAGCAATTCTTGGACGACGTCCACCGCGCCCGCCAGATGGACATCCCCTCGACGCTGGTGTGGATCGATCGGCCGTGGTCGTCGTACTACCACAACTGGCGCTTCAACCTCGATCAATTCCCCGACCCGGCGGCGATGTTTGCCGAGATGGACCGGCTCGGCCAGCGCATACTGCTGCACCACAGCCCGCAGATGGACGTGCCCGGCACCAGCGACGTGGGCGACAACGGTGACGAGGGCGCCCAACTGTACAACAAGTACAAGGACAACGGCTGGCTGGTGGGCAACGGCCACGGCGGGGTGTTCACCTTCCCGTGGGGCGGCGGCACCGGCGCGTTCATCGATTTTAGCAATCCCGACGCCGTCGCCGACGTCCAGCAGATGCTCCAGCGGGTGACCGACCTGGGGGCGGTGGGCACCAAGATGGACTGGGACGAGTATATCCAGGCCAACCTGCTCAACTCCAAGCTGCCGCTGACGTTTCACAACGGGCAGACCTCCCAGACGATGAAGGGGTGGTATTCGGCGCTGTATCACAAGGCGATCATCGAGGGGTTCGACCGCGCGCTCGGCGAGCCCAGCTTTCATGTGTCGCGCTCGGGCGTGCCCGGCGACCAGGTGTGGGATACGTGCATCTGGCCGGGCGACCTGGACAACGACTTTTCGCCGCATACGCGCGGCCCGTCGGATTTTCAGCAAAAGTGGAACGTCGGCGGCCTGCCCTCGGCGATCATGGCCAATCAGTCGTTGGGCATGAGCGGGTATCCGTGCTTCGCCTCCGACATCGGCGGGTACCGAAACGGGCTGCCCAGCGAGGAGGTGCTGCTGCGCTGGGTCGCCTTCGGCACGTTCAACGGCGTGATGGAGCTGGGCGGCGGGGGGAATAGCCACATGGCGTGGACGGCCGACTCGACCTACTCGCAGACGGCGCTGGAGGTCACGCGCAAATATTTCAAGCTGCGCATGAAGCTGTTTCCCTACATTTTCCACTACTTGCGCCAGGCCGAACAGACCGGCCGGCCGCTGGTGCGAAGCCTATGGCTGAGCTTTCCGCACGACGCCCAGGCGAGGGCTCACGAGGGTGAATTCATGTTCGGCCCCGACCTGCTGGTGGCGCCGGTGCATACCGCCGGGGCGACCGAGCGCGACGTCTATTTGCCGGCGGGCGATTGGGTCGATTTTTGGACCGGGGAGCGCACCAGCGGGCCGACGACGCTGACCAGAGCGGCGCCGCTCGACGTCATCCCGGTGTACGTGCGCCGGGGCGCGGTCGTTCCCATGGCCGCCGACGGCATCGACACGTTGTTGCCGGCGGCCGACTCCAACACGGTCAGCTATCAGGACGTCCACGAGACGCGGGTGCACCTGTTTTTGGCCGACCAGCCCGCCGCGCTGTCGCTGTTCAACGGGCTTCACGTCGTCGCCCAGGACGGTCAGCCGGCGAGCGTCGCCGTGGAGGTCAATGCCCCCGACACCCAGGTCGATTCGCGGGTGGCGTTCGCGCCCCAGACGATCACGTTGGAGGTGGAGGCGGCGGGTACGAGCTTCGCCTCCGGGCCCACCTCGGTGAAGGTGAGCCGGCAGGGCCAGTCGACCACGTTGAGCGAGGGCGCGCAGTGCACCGATTGCTGGAGCTTCGACGCCCAGCGCTCGCTGGTGACCGTGCGCCTGGCCGAGCCCGGGGTGGTCTCGTTGCAGTGATTTGCGTGGCCGGTTAGCGCAGCGGTCCCACCAGCCACTTGGCGTGGGCCTTGGTGACGACGTCGCCGTTGGCGTCGCGGGTGATGACGTCGATGACGTGCTCGCCGCGCTCGTTGGACTCCAGGATGGGGCAGAAACACTCGGCGATGAGCGTGCCGCGCGCCTTCTTGAGAAATTCGATCTCCAGGCCGGTCAAAATCGCGCGGGTCTTGGGCGGCAGCGAGTAGGTAAACGCCAGCCCCGAGCTCGCCTCGGCGAGGTTCATCAGCGCGATGGCGTGGATGGAATTGAGGTGGTTTCGCACCTGCTTGCGGTCGCGCATGCGCACGCGAGCGTGGCCGCGCTCGAGTTGGAGGACCTCCGGCTTGATGGTGCCGGTATAGGGAGCCAGACGGCCCACCAGCCGTCCGAAAAGCAAGCCGCCCTTGGGCAGTTTCTTGAGGTTGTCCCAGGTCTTTTGCAGCAGGGCGAGTTGATCGGCCATGGTGGTACTCCTCAGGGCGTGCGGTGCGTTTCGAAAGCCAACTGGCGGCACATCATGGCAGAGGGCGCTGGCGACGACAAGCCACATGGCGGCAGCGCGCGCGGCCCCAAAATGACAACACCCGCCGCAGCGTTCGAGCTGGGGCGGGTGTCGTCGGTCAGCGCGCGTGACGATCAATACTCCGACTGGCGGCCTTCGATGGCCAGCAGCAGCACCACCGCGGCGATGCCCAGACGCCGGTCGAAGGCGTCGTTTTGGTCCAGGGAAAAGTCGATGTCGTACTTGGCCACAAACGGGTTGAAGTGCTGTTTGAACACCGCCACCTGTTGTTCCCCGATGGTGACGTTGAAGGTCTGAGGGATCAGGTTGCTGAAGAGGCGGCGCAGCATCGCGGCGAGCATGGAGTCTTCTTGAATTTTGCCGACGGGATTGTTGTCGCTGTCCATCACCGTCCACTCGTCGCGCAACATGCTCTTGAGCCCCTCGCGCTTGAGCACACCGACGTGCTCGCCGGAGGGCGTGGTCACGTCGTAGGCCCCCGAAAAGTCCAGCACGCTGCGCGCCTGGATGGTCAGAATCGGCGTGGACATCGACTCGTCGGTATACACGGTGATCGCTTCTTTGAGCTTGAACGCCTTTTGCTTGACGAAAAAGCGCAGGTCGCCGCTGGGCGCGTAGATGTGAAATTTGTTGCCCAGAAACGAGAATACCTTCTTGCGGGCCAAGAATTTATCGCCGGCGAAGCGCGTCATGGCGGTGGAGTCGCCGGTGGCGGCCTGCGGGGCTTGCTGCTGAGTCGGGGGCGCAGTCATGGCAGATCCGAGGATGAGGAAAGATTGATCGGTATGTCATTACGATATGGCCAACATAGCACGACAATTTCTTCGATCACAAACGGTGTTCGCTCCTCGGAACGTGCGCGAATCAGAGACCGTCGCAGAACCGTTGGTGTCAGGGCTTGCCGCCCAGTTTCCGAGGGCTAGAAGCCCTCTCACCGATCAGTCCGCGCACCGCGGTCGCCCATCGAGGCCGTTGGTGTGGCTGGGCAGCGCCGAGTCGGGCGCACGCAGACGGGCCCGCGTGGCCACCGGCATGCGCAGCACGAAGGTCGCGCCGGCTTGCGTGCCGTCGACGGGCTCGTAGTCCAGAGAGCCGCCCATCTGCTCGACGATGCGCCGGCCGATGAACAGTCCCAGGCCGCTTTCGGAAGTGCCGCTCTTGGTGGTGAAATACGGCTCGAAGATATGCGACTGCGCCTGGGGGGCAACCCCCGGGCCGGTGTCGTGTACACGCACCACTACCGTGTCGCCGTTGTCGTCCAGGCGCGTCCGGATGGACACCGTGCCGTGGCCTTCCATGGCGTCGAGGGCGTTTTGCCCCAGGTCCAGCAGCACCTGGAAGCTGCTCTCGGCGTCGGCGAAGACGGCGGGAAGTTCGTCGGCCAGGTCGAGGTCGAAGGCGGCGAAGCGGCCGCGAGGGTCGTGCTTGAGCAGGCGCACGACGTCTTCGGCGAGTTGATTCCAGTACACCAGAGTGGCGCGGTTGGACTGGCGGCTCGAAAACGCGGTGATGTCGCGAAGCAGCGCGCTGATGCGCGTGACCTGCTCCTTGATGACGGTGAGCGCCTTCTGGGTAAACGCGGGGTCGTTTTTGCGGCGCACCAGTTGGAGTTGGGCGCTGATCGACGACAGGGGGTTGCCGATCTCGTCGGCCACGCTGGCGGCCATCAGCGCATAGGCCGAGACCTTCTCGCCGGCGGCTTCGGCGGCGCGCTCCTGCTTTTCCTGACTGATGGGCCGGGTGACCATGAGCACCTGGTGGGAGTCCTCCCCGGGTTGGGTGGGCAGGGGAAAGGCCTGGGTGAGCATGATCTCGGCGCGTCGGTCGTTGATATGGACGCGTTCGTCCTGGACCGGTTCGCCGCGCTCCAGGGCCATGCGCACCGGACAGCGCCCGGCGCCCGAGCAGCTCGTGCAGTCGCCGCCGTCTTCGAAGACCTCGTAACAGGGCTTGCCCACCAATCCTTCGCCGTAGGTGGCGCGGGCAGCGTCGTTGGCTTCGATGATGCGCAGGTCGTCGTCGATGACGATCAGGTTTTCGTGCAACGCGTTGAACAGAAGCTGGGAGAACGCCTGGTTGCGCGCCAACTCGGCGGTGCGTTGCTCGACGCGGTCCTCCAGCGTGCGGTGCAGCTCGGCGACGTGCGCGCTCATGGCGTTGAACACGTCGCCGAGTTCGGCGACCTCGCGCGGGCCGCCGGTGTCGACGTGCTGGACGAGCTGGCCGCGGCCCATCTCGCGGGTGGCGCGCACCAGGTCGCGCAGCGGCTCGACGGTCTTGCGCACCATCACGATCATCACGCCGACGATCATCAGCACAAACCCCGAGCCAATCCAGAAAACCCGGCGCGTCAACTCCTGCAGCGCCGCCATCGCCGTGGTCACCGACACGCTGGAGGCGTTGTGCAGCGACTGCTCGTTGAGTTGCTCGATGAGGCGCTTGGTGTGTTCATAGCCGATGATATTGGTCACCAGCAGCGGCCCCAGCGAGAGCACTGCGATGAGCACGATCAGTTGGCTGGCCAGCGTCAGCCGGTGGCGAAAAGTCCTCGAGGAATCGGTGCGTTTGGTGCCGTCCATGACTCGAATCGACCGGGAAGGGCGCGCAAATGATGCGCGCCGTGGGCGATGGCTGCAAAATCTTAGCGCGGGTCGTCCCATCGTCGGCGATTCCGCGCTTGCAGGTCGCGATCGTTGCCAGAAGCGTGCCAGTGATCGGCGCCGGGCGCATTCGAGTCATCGTCGGCTCAGCGATTGTCTTGCGGACAGGTCGACGGCCCGGCGTTGCCCGAGATATTGACGTCGCCGGCCACGGCGCGGCGACCCACCTGGCCCAGCAGGCGGCGCGCCTCGCAGGTGGACAGCGTCCGGTTATTGGTCACGGTGAAGTTGCCGCCCACGCGGTTCAATTGGCTCAACCATTGGAAATTTTGCAGTTGGCCGTTGCCCTGGACGGTCAGGTTGCCGTTGACGCGGCGCAGCGTGCGCAGCGCGTCCAGGTCGCGAAGCCTGGGGTTATACCCGATGACCAGGTCCCCGCCGACGAGGCGGATCCGTCCGCCTTCGCCCAGCGTGCGCAGCACCTGGTTGTTGGAGACCTCGAACTTGCCGCCCACCGCGCGAAGATCACCCAACTGAACGCGCTGCAGGGCGTCGTCGCCGGCGATGATGAACTGCGCGCCCACCCGGCGTAGATTGCCCAGATCGATCGTTCGCAGGCTCTGGTTATTGAAGATATGCAGGTTCTGGTCGACGCGCTGGACCGAGCGCAATCCCTGCGCCTGGCTCAGTTGGGGGTTGCCCTCGATGACCAACGACTTGCCCACCCGCTGCAGGTTGCGCAGCCCGTTGACGTTCTGCAACTCCTGGTTGCGCGCCACCGAGACGAACCCGTCGACCCGGGTCAGGGAGCTCATCGGGTCGAGGTCGCGCAGATTGTTGACGTTGCGCACGTACACGCTGCCGGTGGTGCGCACGCAGCGGTGGCGGCGAAAGACATTCAGGTCCGAGCGGTTGTTGACCACGATATTATGGTTGACGACGTAGCATTGGTTGCCCGCCTGCTCGGTCTCGTTGCGCTCCTCGCCGCGCTCGCCCTGGTCGCCGGTGGCCGCCGTTGCGCCGGGAATGGCCATCCCCAGCACGCCCGCGGTCGCCAGCGCGACGACGACGGCTAATTTGTTGAAATACCTCATGGTGTTCTCCTGTGGTGGTCGCTTTATCGGGGCACACTCAGGCCACTGCGTGTGGCTGTGCCGACGTCACAAAAGTTGCCAAAAGTGTAGAGAATTCAAGGGGTTGTTGTTGAAGTGGGTGGTGTCGGGAGACTGAAAAGTTTTACTCACAGTGGAATAGCGCGGCCGCAGGAGTGATTCGACATGGTGGAATTCGGCGGGCTGTGCTTGCAAGGGGTGTAAGTGCTTGAAATGAGTCGGCAACTCGGTGATCGAGGGTCGGCGGGCCCGCGTGGTTGTTCGAGCGACGGAGCATCGAAACCGTGAGTAGTACCAAGCAGTTCGAGCAACATTGGTCGAGGCTTCGCCGCGCGCTGTCCTTTGCGCGTCCTCAACGCAAACAGATCGCCGTGATTCTGGTGCTCACGCTCATCGGCGCGGTTATGGGGGCCGTCCAGCCGCTGGTCATGAAGCATATCTTCGACCAGCTCAACGGCCACGGGTCCCTGGGCGGGGTGCTGTCCGGCCTGGCGGGGCTCATCGGCATCGCGCTGCTCAGCGAGGTCGTCCACGGCTTTAGCAACTGGCTGACCTGGCGCACGCGCATCGGCGTGCAATACTTCCTGCTCGAAGAGTCGGTCGACAGCCTGCAGCGGCTGCCGTCGACATTTTGCAGTGACGAGGGCACCGGGGCGGTGCTCACCCGTCTGCAAAAGGGCATCGACGGGTTCGTCAACGCCGTCAGCCAGATCTCGTTCCACGTCTTGCCGGCCATCGCCTACCTGGTGTTTGCCGCCATCGCCATGATCAACCTGGACTGGCGCTTGTTCGTGGTGGTGATCCTATTTGTGCCCATCCCCGCGGCCATCTCGGTGTGGGCGGCGCCCACTCAGACGCAGCGCGAGCGCACGCTTCTGGACAAGTGGGCGCGCATCTACGGGCGGTTCAACGAGGTGCTGCGCAGCCTGACGCTGGTGCGCAGCTTCGCCATGGAGGAGCGCGAGAAGGACCGCTTCCTGAGCCACGTCGACGACGCCAACGACGTGGTCGTGCGCGGGGTGGGCTTCGACACCAGCGTGGGCGCGGTCTCCAACCTGGTGGTCACCACCGCACGCATCGCCGCCATCGGCTACGGCGCCTGGCTGGTGCTGCAGGGCGAGGTCACCGTGGGCACGCTGGTGGCGTTTATGGGCTATATCCAGGGCCTGTTCGGCCCGGTCCAGGGCCTGACCGGGGTACACGAGACGGTGCGCAAGGCCACCGCCGCCGTCGACGAGGTCTTCGGCATCCTCGACGGCGAAGATCCCGTACCCGATAGCCCCGACGCCATCGATCCCGGCCGTCTCGGCGGCGAGATCAGCTTCGACAACGTCTCCTTCGGCTACGAAGACGGCGGCAAGATGGTGCTCGAGGGCATCGACCTGCACATCCAGCCCGGCGAGACCATCGCGTTGGTGGGCCCCAGCGGGGCGGGCAAGACCACGATGATGAGCCTGCTGCAGCGCTTCTACGACCCCAACACCGGCGCCATTCGCCTCGACGGCCACGATCTTCGCGACCTCGCCCAGCGCAAGGTGCGCCACCAGATGGGCATGGTGCTGCAGGATTCGATGCTGTTCCGCGACTCCATCGCCAACAACATCGCCTACGGGCGCCCCAGCGCCACCCGCGAGCAGATCGTCGCCGCCGCCAAGGCCGCCCACGCCCACGACTTCATCATGAGCCAGCCCGACGGCTACGACACGGTCGTCGGCGAGGCCGGCAGCCGCCTGTCGGCCGGCGAGCGCCAGCGCATCTCCATTGCCCGCGCGCTCATCAAAGACCCGCCGGTGATGATCCTCGACGAGGCCACCTCGGCGCTGGACGCCGAATCCGAGGCGCTCATCCAGCAGGCGCTCGACAAGCTGCTGGACAAGCGCACCGCGTTCATCATCGCCCACCGCCTGTCCACGGTGGTGCGCGCCGACCGCATCCTGGTGCTGCGCAACGGGCGCATCTCCGAGAGCGGCACCCACGCCGAGCTGATGGCCCTGGGCGGCTACTACGCCTATCTGGTCGAGCAGCAGACCGGCCATATTCGTCTGGCGAGTTGACGAAGGCACGGGTCGAGTCCACTCATCAAACCAGGGCTTCCTCTGGGCTCGGCGTAGTCGCAGTTGGCCTTTCCCGCCAAAGCGGTCGCTTTCGGAGGTCTCTGTACACCACCGCATTCGCCCAATTGGGGATGGGTTCCTCGATCGAGCGGGTTGCTGTGCAACTGACGGTCACGGTCACGGTCACGGCCACGGGGCGAGGAATGGCGATTGGGCCTCGTATGCCCGTCGCGGGTTGCTGTGCAACTGACGGTCACGGTCACGGTCACGGCCACGGGGCGCGGGGCGCGGAATGGCGATTTGGCCTCGTGTGCCCGTCGCGGGTTGCTGTGCAACTGACGGTCACGGTCACGGTCACGGTCACGGGGCGTGGAATGGCGATTGGGCCTTGTGTGCCCGTCGCGGGTTGCTGTGCAACTGACGGTCACGGTCACGGTCACGGTCACGGGGCGTGGAATGGCGATTGGGCCTCGTGTGCCCGCCGCGGGTTGCTGTGCAACTGACGGTCACGGTCACGGTCACGGCCACGGGGTGCGGAATGGCGATTGGGCCTCGTGTGCCCGTCGCGGGTTGCTGTGCAACTGACGGTCACGGTCACGGTCACGGCCACGGGGCGCGGGGCGCGGAATGGCGATTTGGCCTCGTGTGCCCGTCGCGGGTTGCTGTGCAACTGACGGTCACGGTCACGGTCACGGCCACGGGGCGCGGAATGGCGATTTGGCCTCGTATGCCCGTCGCGGGTTGCTGTGCAACGGCCGGTGACGGCGCCTGGCGCCTGTGAAAGCCTCGCGCGCGTTGCCGGAGCGCGCACCGCCCCCAACTGCCCCACCACCTGGGCTCCTCGAGCCCTCCCCCATGAAACCAACCAAGACGCACCTCGGCCGTGCCCTGGGTCGCCCGTCCTTCCCGCCGATAGTCGGCGGGGGGCGGGTATCGGACCGGGCCGATGGCGTTGTTTCGATGCGACGGTTGCGCTTCCGTGGGAGCTCCTCTTCATCGGACGCGACGCTGGGTGAGACGCCGCGTCCTAGTCGGTGCCCCTCTCTATGGTTTTCGGCAAAAAGGGTCGAAT
Organism: uncultured delta proteobacterium; assembly: GCA_963697525.1. Classification (GTDB taxonomy): domain Bacteria; phylum Myxococcota_A; class Bradymonadia; order Bradymonadales; family Bradymonadaceae; genus Bradymonas. The sequence goes on along the minus strand of OY969087.1, from coordinate 6,767,081 downwards.
CGTTGCGTCCTTTCTTGCTCAATCGACCGTCGAGCGGCGTCTGGGACGGATTTTGGGTGGCGAATTGTGTTTGGTCGGCTGCGCTCGTAGCTGACGATCTGATTCACCAGCGGCGCGAGGCCGCTGGGGCCTTGGGAGGCAAACCCCGCCGCCGCTAGCTGACGATCTGATTGACCAGCGGCGCGAGGCTGACGGGGTCTCCCCGACGCCAGAACCAGGTGCCTTCACGCCTGGAAGTTCCCGCATTACAGACCTGCGCCCACGCACGGATAGCTTCGCCGGCGCACAATCTGCTATAGTCCCCACCATCCGGGAAATATGCTCTTTTGGATTGGAGTAGCTGATGGTGAGGACGGAGCTAGGGCGCGTTGGTGTGATTGCGGCGCTTGTGATGGTGTCGGTGGTGGCCTGCCAGAGCGGGCAGACGACGGTGTCGACGACGGGGCACGGCGACGCCGGTGGGTGTGACGGCGGCCAGTGCGCGCCGCACGACGGCGGCGGGGGGCACGACACGCAGTCGACGACGGTCACCTCGTTAAAGGTCGTGCCGGCCACGGCCGACATCGTCGCCGCCGACGGGGCGACCCCGGAGAAGGACTTTCACGTCCAGGCCACCTACGCCGACGGACATACCGGGTGGTACGGCGGCTCGGTCGAATACAGCCTGGACTCCGAGCGGGTGGGCTATATCGGCCCGACCGACGGGGCGTTCATCGCCAACGGGATCGTCGGCGGTCAGGCGACGATCACGGCCACGCCGCTCGACGGCGAGGCCCACCTGGACCCGGCCACTGCCACGGTCACCGTGCATATCGAGCGCACGATCCGCGGTGACGGCGTGGCCGACGACGTCGCCCAGAGCTTCGTGGGGACCATGGTCGACGATCCCGCGCGGGCGGCCAAGGTCGTCTATCCGCTCGACGGGGCGCTCATGCCCGAGAACGTCTACCCGGCGGACATCCAGTGGATCAACGGCGCCCAGGACGACCTGTTTCAGATTCGGCTGACCAAGCCCAGCGCCCAGGTCACCGCCTACATCAAGGATACCGGGGCGGGCTTTGGCAACCACTGGCTGGCCGACGCCGACGCCTGGCGCTCCATGGCCCAGAGCGACCCGGATCAGCCGATGCGCATCGCGGTGACGCGACTGGAGGCGGCCTCCGGCGATCTGGTCACCTCGCCGCCGGTCGAGATTCGCTTTGCCCGCGGTACGATCTCCGGGTCGGTGTACTACTGGGACATCGCCGCCGGCCATATCGTGCGCATCGACGACGGCACAGCCACCCGCGAGCAATTCATGCCCAATCCCCCGCCGGGCGCCGACGGCAACCGCTGCGTGGGGTGTCACTCGGTGTCGCATAGCGGGCGGTACATGGTCGGTCGGCTGGGCGGCGGCGACAATATCGGCAACGTGTTCGATCTGACCAAAAACCTCACCCAGGATCCGGTGCCCACCGAATTTCCGCTGAGCACTAGTGGGCCGCGGTGGTGGTTTTCGACGTGGAGCCCGGACGACTCCCGGTTGATGGTCAGCCAGGGCGAGGGCGGCGGCGCCAGCCACCTGGCGCTGATGGACCCGTTCAGCGGCCAGATCCTCCAGCCCCAGGCGGGCACGCTTCCGGGCGGGGGCGCCACCCAGCCGTCGTGGTCGCCCGACGGCAGCCTGGTGGCCTACATCGCCAATATCGACACCTGGGGTGGGGCCAATACCCGCGGCGACGTCGCCGTGGTGCCGGTGACCGGCCAGGACAGCTTCGGCGCCGCCCACGTCATCCGTGCCGGCGCGGACGTGCCCAACGCCCAGCCCGCCGGCCAGGCGGCCAGCTACCCGACGTGGACGCCGGACTCGCAGTGGCTGGCGTTCGCCCATGGCAGCGGATCGCGCAGCGAGACCATGCAGGACGCGCTGTATTTCATGCGCCGCGACGGCACCGACCTGGTGCGCCTGGACAAGGCCAACGGCGGCCCCAACACCACCGACACCTTCCAGCCCAGGTTCTCGCCGTTCGAGACCAAGGACTATTTCTGGCTGAGTTACTTGTCGCGGCGTGATTACGGCAACGCCCAGGTGGGCACGCGTGGATCGAGCCGCCAGCAGATCTGGGTGTCGGCCATCGCCAAGCACCCCACCCCCGGCCAGGACCCCAGCGAGGTGGGGTATTGGCTGCCCGGTCAGGACACCGCGTCGATGAATATCGCCGCCTATTGGGCTCCCCAACCGTGCCGGCATGACGCCGAGGCTTGCAGTGTGGGGGGAGAATGTTGTAGTGGCGAGTGTCTGCCCGGTCAGGACGGGGCGCTGGTATGCTCCCCGCCGCCTCCCGAGCGTTGTCGGAGGGTGGCAGAGACATGCAGCACCGACGCAGACTGTTGTGACGGCTTGTTTTGCGCCGCCAATGTCTGTTATCCCCACGACGGGTAGAACGGTTGGTTCGGGCGTGCGAACCGCCGCCGCAGCGTCGTCAGGCCGATGTTGATTCGCGCTTGAGATCAAGCGCAAATCGTGCAATGACACGCTGGCAGATTTCTTCATTTTCGTGTAATGACCACCACGCAAACCCAGCCTAATTGGAGGTATGACAATGGCAGCCGAAGAGTACATTGCAGCGATGAAAACGCTCAAAGAGGCCGAAGAGAACGGTGACATCCAGCAGGCCTTCGCTGGCACCAACAAAGCCGCCGCTACCCGCGTGCGCAAGGCGTTCCTGCAGGCCAAAAAAGCGTTCCACGAGTCTCGTCAGGAGATTCAGTCGATCAAAAAAGGCGACGAGAAGCCGGCCAACGACGTGCCGACGTTCTTCAACGACGCCGAGTAAGCGCTTTGAAGGCGCCGCCTGACGGCGTCTCATCGCTTCAAAAAGACCCGCTCAGCATCACGCTGAGCGGGTCTTTTTTTTCGGGCAGCACCGGCGCGACTCAGAATTCGAAGCCGACGTTGGCGTCGGTCGCCCAGGTGCTCAGGTCACCGTGGTTGTCCAGCGGTCCCTTGACCAGGCCCTCGCCAAAGGCCGGGGCGAAGGTCACGCGCAGGTCGGCGAACAGCGGGGCATAGTCGTAGTGGATGCCGCCGGCCAGCGGGATCTCGAGGACGTCGTCGGAGCTGTTCAGCGACGAGCTGTTCTGGCGGGTGCGCTGCACCGAATAATGCTTCCAACCCGCCCCCGCCAGCAGGTAGGGCCGAAAGTCGTAATACATGGGCAACAGGCTCAGGCGCACGGCCACGTGCCCTCCATTGGTCAGCAAGTAGGCATTTTCGTCGAGGCCCAGCTCCTGCAGGTCGTTGGCCGTGCCCACGTAGCCGAACTCGGCGCCGATCATGTGGTCGGTGCCCACCAGCAGGCGCGCGTTCCAGCCGCCGCCGGGGTTGACGATATCGTTGAAATCACTGCTCAGAAAGCCGGCGAAGCCGCCGCCCACCGACAATCCCAGCCCGATGGGCAGCAGCGTGTGGCGCTCGGGCGGCGCCGGGGGCGCCTGGGTGTGCGGCTCGTCGATCGTCTCGGCCTGGGTGGCCGTCTGTTGGTTGGCCGCCGCCGGCGTTTGGTCGGCTGGCTGGTCGCTGGTAGTCGGCTGGGCCGCCAGCGGCGCGGTGCTCAGTCCCAGTGCGATGGCGACGGCAAGCCCCAATACATGATGACCCTTCATAACAGACTCCTTGGCACATTAGGCGGCAATGACATACGGTCACGAGCATCGCCTCGGGGGGCAGACGAGGCTTTCGGGTGGTGCGACATGCGACGGGCGCACAGACGCCGCGAGCAGCGTCGTGCGCCCGTCGCACGGTTCAGTGTCGGTGGCCGGCCAGGCCGGCGGGGTGTGGATTAGAATTCAAAGCCGATGTTCGCGTTCGCCTGCCAGGTATGCAGCTTGTTGGCGTCGTTGTTGATCTGCGAGCGGAACATCTCGTTGTCGATCGACGGCTTGAACACGCCGCGCACGTCGGCCATGAACCGGTCGTAGGTGAAGTTGAGCCCGGCGCCCAGCGGGAACTCGACGACATCGTCGGAGTTCTGCAGCGCCGAGGTGTTCACGTTGGTATTCTGGATGGAATAGTGCTTCCAGCCGGCCCCGGCCAGGATGAACGGACGCACCGCCGTGGTGGTCAGGTTCAGGCGGATGGCACCGTCGACACCGTTGGACAGCAGATAGGCGTTGTTGCTCACGCCGGGCACGCTGTTGTCGATGCCGTTGGCCGTACCCACATACGAGGCTTCCAGGCCGACGATGGAGCGGGTGCCGATGGTCAGACGACCCTCCCAGCCGCCACCGACGTTGACGAAATTGTTGAAGTCGCCGTCGGTAAACCCGTTGACGCCACCACCGATGGTCAGGCCCAGGCCAAAGGGGGTCGTCAGCGCCGGCTGGTTGTTCTGGACCACCGGCGTGGGCTGCTCATAGGGCTCGGAGACGGCCTCGGGCTGGGCGACTGCCGGGGTGTTGTCCTCCGGCGCCGTGACCTGGTCTTGGGAGTTGTTGTCCTCGGCCTGATCCCCCTGATCCTGGTCCTGGCCCACCTGATTCTGGTCCTGATTCTGATCCTGACCGTAGTCCTGCGCGGCAGCCGGACCGGCGGCCAACAGCGAGCCTACGACGATTGCGAGTCCCAACAGCTTGTAATTCTTCATGATGTGACTCCTTTGGTCTGTGTCATGCTCGCTCACGAGACTTTGCACACTCTTAAAGTTGGGTGACGTCCCTGTCTTGTGGGGGGGTGAGCGCGGTGAGTCGGGCCCGCTAGAAGCGCCCGTGCCGTACCACCAGGGCACGGCAGGCACACAGATGCTCTGGGCAGCGCTGTGCACCCGGGTGATGGCTCCAACTGATCTCCATCCGCGAACACCAGTACGAACAACTGCTGACTAGCGAGCGCGACAGCACGTCATGTCGGATACTGCTTGCAAATGATCCCCCTTAAACGGTCGATGCCGTAAGAGTCGAAAGTCTCTCCACATCGCCGCTTTTCCCCTGCGGCGGTTTCAGTGAGAAAGGTAAAGCTATGGCAGGACAGGTCAAGGATTGGAGGCGGCGGCGCCACAGGTGGGCCAGTGCTCCATCAACACCTCGGCGTCGCGGGCGGTGGGGGCGATGTCGGGCGTGCCCGGGTTCATCACCGAGTGGCGGGTGTCGCGCGAGACGTGGTGCAACCCGAAGGCGTGGCCGAGCTCGTGGGCCAAAATGATCGCCTTGGCGTGGGCGGTCAGGGCGCGGTTGACCAGCACGGTGCCCTTGGCATCGTCGTAATAGCCGCGCACGAACGGGGCGGTCTTGACGAAGGAGACCGGGATGTGGGGGGCGGCGTCGACCGGCTGGCGGGTCAGCGCCAGGGGGGCGGCGTCATTCCACATCTTTAGGGCCTGGTCGACGCTGGCCGACTCCGCCTCGTCCAGCCCCGGGCGGGTGTCGATGACCAGCGGGGAGCAGGGGTTGAACACGGTGGCGATGGGGGCGTTGTCCTGGGCGGCCGAGCCGCAGCCCGCCCCCACCAGGACAGCACAGAGCACGACCAACAGGGCGAGGGGAACGACAGGGAGAGACAACCGCATACGACCGCCACACAAGTACAACCAGGCGAGGACCATTCAGACGCCATGTCCGATGGGGAGTTCGGGGCGATTGTATAGGGATTTCAATGGTTTGTGAAGGCGTGGACTCAAAAAAAAGGGCCGGGGGAGGACCCCGGCCCGGTGATTGACGGCTCACCCACCCGCGCTCAATGACGGGCCGGTTCGCCGCAAAAGGTCATGGGTTACTGCTTGGACACCTTGTTGGTCGTGCGCTCGACATGCGCCGCGTGGAGCCCCTTGGGGCCGCGGTGCAGCTCGAACTGGACGGTCTCGTCGGCCTGGAGGGTCTTGAACCCCTCCTCGACGATCTGGCTGTAGTGCACGAAGATGTCCTCGTCGGTCCCCTCGATATTGATGAAACCGTAACCCTTTGCGTTGTTGAACCACTTAACCGAACCGGTCGTCATGCTTACCTCTCTGCTTGCTTGCTTCTGGTGTTGATGAAGGACGGCTGGACGACTCAGTTTCCCCCGAGCACGACGCAGCCACGTGTGTGATGTTCGCTCCCCAGCGAACATCGACCGTCTCGCGTCCTTGTGCTTGCGGCCTGGCGGGGTTCTGCTTGCTCGACCCCGTCGGCCCAAGGCGCATCGAGCCGGTGTTCAGGGGTTCAACGACTCGGACATGGCCGACCTTCCCCGATAGTCAAAAAATCGTGTCGGCGCGCACACTTAGCCCTCGCCAAAGCGGCGGTGGGGGCGGCTGGGGCGGCGATTGCCGGGGGGCGGGGGCGCCCGAGGCGTTGTCGGCCGGCTGGGGTGTCTATCTTTGATGCAGAGCCACCCACACCCGTCACCCCATGGAGGAGGATGCGATGACCCGTTCGGGATCGCACCGAGGCCGGTCGAGCCACCCGCGCAGCCCGGAGGCGCCGCCGCGGCGCCCGGATCACCCGACCTTCGACCCCGGGGAGGCCCGGTGGGCGCTGGTCGAGCAGGCGCGGCGCTGGCTGCACGGCGTGTGGTCGCGGGTGCGCCGGCGGCAGCGGCCGGGCCCGGGCGGCTCGTAGCCCGCCTCAGTACTCGAATTGGGCCTCCAGGCCCACGTTGGTCCACTGGTCGCGGGCGAAGAACTGGCCGAAGGGGTAAAACCCGGTCATGAACACCACCAGCGCGCGGATGTGGCGGGTGCTGTAGCTGGTCGTGGCCGACAGCCCGCCCTTGGCGCTGACGGTCACCCCCCAGTCGCGCTCGGAAAACGAGGTGGCGTCGACGCCCAGCACGGGCTCGACCAGCCCGTTTTGGCCCACCCGAAACTGCCAGGAGCGCGCCCGCAGCTCCCCGCCGGCCTGCAGCTTCCAGCGCCCGAAGTGGTAGGTCTGGGAGTGCAGGATGTAGCCGCCGCCGCCGTACACCCGCCACCAGGTGTCCTGGAAGGAGACGATCGCCTCCAAGATCTCGTAGCCCATGTCCAGCCGGTGGACCTGGGGGTTGAACAGGACGAACTCGTCGCCCAGGTGGCTGGACTGGTGGTGGACGTCGGCGCGCACCGACAAGCCGTCGTGGCGCAGGGTCACCGGGATGCCCACGATGTAGTCGGCGTTGATCAGGGGGGCGGAGGTGGCGTCGAGGTTGAACTGGCTGAACACCCCGCCCAGCAGGCCCACCTGCACGCCGTTGCAGGTGTGGCGACCTCGCCAGCCGTAGATGCCCAGGATGCTGCCGAAGCTGACCACCCCCGCCCAGATCCCCTGGCCGGTGGACTGGCTGGCCAGCGGGCCGGGCTGGAAGTGCACCCGCTGGATGCTGGCGGCGAAGCGCGGCTCCTTGGGGTCGGCCAGAAGCGGGCGAAAGATGTCGCTGCTGGGCAAAAAGCCGCCCTCGAGCATGGCGTCGGGATCGCGCCTGTGGGGGACCTCATAGCGGCAATCGACGCTGTGGGGCCCCTGGGCGCGCGCCGGCAGGGCCACGAGCAGGGTCGCGATGGTGGTCAACACTCCCAGACAGCGCTGGACAGGTGGATGCATGGCAGTCGTCGGACAGGTGCCCTGCCACACACCATCGGGCAGGATCATCGGGCAGCATGGATGAGCACGCCGGGCCGGACGCGCGGGGAGTCCGGCCCGATCATGCGGCGATCACTCCCCTCAGGTGGTCTGCTCGTAGATGCGCTCCTGGGCGGGCAGATCCCGGCGCATGCCCGGGATCTTGGAGACGGCCTGGGAGCGAAGCTCCTCGCCGCGCCGGGGGGCGAAGAGCACCCCCAGCGACACCCCCACGGCCATGCCCAGGCCGAACAGCCCGATGGCCGCCAGGGTGTGGCTGTCCGCGCCCTTGCGCTGCAGGCCCAGGCGGTCGAGCAATTGGTCGTAGTTTTGCTGGCGCATGTCGCTATCCAAAAGGCTGCTGACGTTCATCTCAGGCTCCCGTTCGAGTGGAGTAACAGCGGCGGTGGCTGTCGTGTGCTTGGAGTTCCTCGTGGGATAAAGATGCACGCTGGGAAGGTGGCGTCAACAGCCGTGCGTTTTGCCGGCCCGCTATTCGCTGGGATGGGGGCCGGGCACCTGGGGGTCGCCGTCGGGGGCGGCGTAGGTGGGCGCGTCCAGCGACAGGGCGCCCAGCGCCGGGGCGCAGGCGTCCTGGGAGCCGCCGTCGTAGTTGGGCAGGGTGGGCTGGCTGTGGGCCCACACGGTGGTCTGGTCGGCGTCCCAGCATTCCCCGACGGTGACCGGCTGGCTGACGCTGCCGCCCTGGACGCGCGCGGCCACCCGGCCCTGGTGGTCGGCCAGCCAGTTGGCGTCGACGCTCAAGAATTCGTAGGGCCGCCCGTCTTTGGAGAAGTCGCCGTGGGCGAAGAACACCAGCCGGCCGCGCCCGCCGGGCAGCTCGACGTAGCGGTAGATCGCGCTCAACGGCTCGGCCGTGCCGTCGGTGAACTCGGCGAAGCCCACGCGCACCTGGCGCACGTCGTGGTGGGAGCGAAAGGCGATGGCCATCTGGCCCTGGGCGGCGGTGGGGTCGTAGGCGTGCAGCGCGTCGAAGTCCAGGTGCAACAGGCCCTCGCCGTCCTGGGCGCCGGTGTGGGCGGTGTTGTCGGCCAGCGGGTGGTACCAGCCGGTGAACACGGTGCGGTTGTCCTGGGCGTCGTTGCCCCAGCGCAGGGTGTACTGGAAGGTGTCGTGATCGGTGGCGTCGATCTGGAAGTACAGGTAGTTGCCCTGGGGCTCACCCTGCCAGATCCAGCGCGTCGAGCTGGGGTGGCGCGCCGGAAACTTGGTCAGCGCGTCGATGAACGCAAATACCTTGTAGATCGTGCGGTTGGTCCCGAAGACCACCCCGCGGGTCAACTTGGCCATGGTGGAGGGGTCGCCCACCAGCTTCTGGCCGAGGGTCACCGGCCCGTCGAACGCGCCCCGCTGGGCCTGGGCGACGCCGTCCTCGCCGCCGTAGTCGATCTTGACGGTGTCGTAGGAGACCGTCTCCGGGATGTCCGGCACCGGCTCGATGGTCTGCGGGCCGCAGGCGCTGACGCTCAGGGCGACCAGGAGGCTCACACAGGCTGTGGGGGCGGCGTTCATGGGGGTCCGGGGGGGTTCAGGGGTTCAGGGGTTCAGGGGTTCAGGGGTTCATCATAGCATCTGTCCGGTCCGGGCCAGAGGGCCGCCGGAGCCCGGGAGGTCCGCCTGGACCCCCGGACCCCTCGACCCCCGGACCCCTGGCGTCACTGCTGCTCGTCGGGATGGGCGGTGGGGATGGCCGGGTCCTCGTCGGGCAGGTCGTCCTGGTAGGCCGGCGGCTCGAGGTCGTCGGTGTTGTGCACACAGCTCGACCGGTCGCCGTCGTTGAGTTCGCCGTCGGGCGAGCTCACCCGCGAGTAGGTCTTTTGCAGGTGGGTGTTCCAGCACTCGGCGTCATGCACGTAGTCGACGTCGAGGGTGCCCCCGCTGGCCCAGCCCACCCCGGCGCCGCTCAGGTCGCTGCGCCAGAAGGCGTGCACGGCGACGTCCTCGAGGGGCTGTTGGCCGTCTTTGTTGAAGTCGGCGCGGGCGAACCACTTGAGCCGGCCGGCGTGGTCGGGCAGCAGCACGTAGTCGTAGGCGGCCGCCGCCGGAAAGTGGGGGTCGTTGGGCGTCTCGATGCCGATGAGGCGCACGCGCACCTGGCGCACGTGGCCGACCCGCCGGAAGGCCAGCCGGGCGGTGCCCCCGACGTGGGCGTCGGGCCTGAGGGTGTCGTAGTTGTCGAAGTGGTAGCGCACGATGCCCCAGCCCTGGTGGTCGGAGTTCGGGCGCGTCTCGATGCGCACCACGAACCCGTCGAAGATGGTCAGCATCGGCGCGCTGTCGTCGTCGGCCGGGCGCGCCTTCATGGCGTAGTCGAAGCGCGTGCCCCGGGGCGCGTCGCTTTTGGTGACGTCGACCTGGATGAACAACCCGTCGTGGGTACCCTGCCACTGCCGGTGGTCGGGCTCGACGACCGCCGGCGGCAGGCTCACGATAAACCGCATCAGGGCGATGTGGCCGCCCAAAAACAGGTTCGTCTTGACGACCGTGTCCGCGGTCAGCGCGGCGATGCCGCTCACCTGCCCGTTCAACCCGCTCGAGCGCGAATTCGACTGCTCGTAGGTCATGGTCACGTCCTGCTCGGAGACCATGGCCGCACGAAACTCATCGGTCTGCTGCTGGTCGCTGGTTTGCCCACCGCAGCCGACCGGGCCGGCGGCCATGGCCAACAGCGCGATGCACACGAGCCAGATAAGCGATTGTCCACTGGTATTATTGGAGCGCATCATCGTCATTCTCCTGTCATTCGAGGTCAGCGTTGTCGGAGCAGCGCCCGTCAGGTCGGCGGTGAGCTGCGCGGTCGACTTGGGATAGAGCAAGGGGTGTGCCAGGGGATGGGTGGGGTGGGTTGTCTATTTTGTAACTTGCTGAAAAAGCTCGATTTATTTCGATCATGAGGTTGTGGTGTCGGACGGGTGTTTGACAAAACTGACAGAAATGTCAGAATATTTTTGACGGTTTGACAGATTGTTTTGTCAGTAATTTTGAAGGTGGTGGGTTGTCGGGGACCCCCCTCAACCTCGCGCAAAACGACGCGCGAGGTAGCTCCCCCGAGGGGTGAGCAGCCCTGCGCCATGCTGCTACGCTTCTGGTTCACGTCGAAAACCAACCACGTAGCAAACGCGAAGGGGCTTCTTCCCCTTGGGGAAGTGCCTCGCGCGTAGTCACAGCGCGAGGCGATGGGGGTCCTCGAGAACCAACCACCCGGTTTACACCGACTGGTTTACACCGATCACCAAGGACGCCCCCCATGAACCTCCCGCACCTTCTCGAACACGCCACCGCCCTGAGCACCCAGGCCACCCAGCGAAGCTGGATGGTGCGCGACGCCGACGGCCAGGCGCTGGTGGTGCGCCTGATGCGGCTTCCGGAGCGGGTGGTCGGCGCCGACGGGCGTCTTCGCGCGGCGGCGGTGGCCAGCGCGCGGGTCGGCGAGGTCGTGGGGGTGCCGGCGTGGCGGCATTTTCGGTATGTGGAGGACGCCGAGCGCGGCCAGTTGGGCCTCGACGCCGGCGATTGGCTGGTGGCGGTGCGCGACTTCGTGGCGGGGACGACCCTGGCCGAGATCGCCGGGGCGCGGGCGGACGACGGGGCGCATCCGGGCTGGCCGGCGCTGGCGTTGGCGGTGGCCTACCGGCTGCGCGAGCTGCACGAGCGCGACTGGGCGCACGGGGATCTGCAGCCGGCCAACGTGGTGGTCGATGACGACGATCGGGTCTGGCTGATCGACGTGCCCGTGTTGGAGACGACGGCCGACGACCGCGGCCACGTCGCCGGCAGCGCGCCGGCGATGGCCCCGGAGCGCTGGGAGGGGGCGTCGGCCTCGGTCGCCGGGGACGTGTATGCGCTGGGCGCGCTGGTGTGCTGGCTGGCGAGCGGGGGGCGCTGGCCGATCACGGCCGACAGCCTGTCGCGCTGGGCGCAGGCGCATCGCCACCGGCGCCCGCAGATCCCGGCGGCGCTCGACGGGCGGCTGTCGGGGGTGGTGGCGCGCATGCTCGCCAAAGAGCCCGAGCTTCGCCCGGGGCTGCAGGCGATCATCGACGCGTTGGTCGAGGCCGGGGCGGTGGTCGACCTGCCGGCCGTCCACCCGCTGGTCGAGGACATCGACCAGACGGTGGCCGCGGCCGAGGCGGCGCTGGAGGGCGGCGTCGCCACGGTGGTCGTCGTCGACCGCGACCGCAAGCTGTTCGCCGCGTCGGTGCTCGACCAGCTCGCCCGGCGCCTGGAGCTGGGCGGCGACGAGGTGGTCACGCTGCACGGCGCCCAACTCGACGGGTCGTTGGGTCGGCGCTTGCGTGGCGAGGCGCCCGCGGCCGGCGGCGAGGAGCACGGCCACTGGGAGTTGGCGTACGCGCTGGTCGAGGCGGTGACCGGCGACGGGTCGCTTCGGGGGCGGCTTCGCCGGGAGGCCGGCCGCGGCGACCAATTGCACACCTTCGAGGTCTTCGCCGACGCGCTCATCGACGCGCTGCCCAGCGGCGGGTTGACGGTGGTGTGGGAGGCGTTCGAGTCCGCCGGCCCGGACGTGCGCCAGTGGTGGAATTTCGTGCTCGAGCGCGCCCGACGCGGCCGCCAGCCGCGGCTTCGAAGCGTGCTGGGAGCGACCCCGGCGGACACCGACGCCGACGTGGTCGTCCTCACCCCGGCCGACGACCCGTCGGCGTGGGGGCGTTGGCGGGCGAGCACGCTGCGCACGGAGGTACGCGACATCGCCGGGGGCCATTGGAAACAGCTCGTCGAGCGCGCCCAGGGCCGCCCGGACCGTCTCGTCCAGCTCATCAACCAGCGGGTGGGGGCGTTTTTCGAGCCCGACGCCATCGTCATCCGCGACAGCGGCGTGCACCGCGCGCCCACCCCGGTGGGCAAATGGCGGGCGCGCTACGAGCGGCTGGTCGAGCGGGGAGCGTTCTCGGAAGCCGCGCAGTGCTGCCGGGAGGTCTACGGGCTGCGCGGGCGGCTGTCCGAGCGCGAGGTGTGCGACGTGTTGGAGGCGTGGACCAACGCGGTCCTGCGGGCGGTGAGCCACCCGCGCCACTCCGGGCGGCTCGAGGAGGCCGTGGTGGCCGTGCTGGAGGCGGCCGACGGGTCGCCGCGCGCGATGGAAGTGGCCGCGGCGGTCGCGTTCGCCCGCCTCGCCCACAGCCGCGGCGCTCACCAGGACGGCCTGGCGAGGCTGGCGGCGCTGGCCGAGCGGCTGAGCGCGCCGGAGCACGCCGCCAAGCGGGTCACCTGCCGGCTGTGGCAGGCTCAGCTACTGTTGTCGTCGGGCCGGCTCGACCGGGCGCGCGAGCTCGCCGAGGAGGCGTTGGCGCTTCGCGACGACGCCGCCAACGACGCCGACGGGGTGCTCGAGCGCGCCCACCTCGAGCTTATCGCCCACGCCGCCGGGGCGATCTACGGGGAGCGGGAGGACATCGACGCGCTGGAGGCGTTGGTGCCCGAGCTCGAGCGCGCCCAGGCCGCGCCGGTGCTGCGCGCGAGGTGTCACGCCTACCGGGCGTTGGGGCTGACGCGCCACGACCGGCTCGACGAGGCCACCGACGCCTACCGGCGGGCGCTCGAGATCATCGAGGGCGCCGGGCTCGACGCCGAGCTCCCCATCTACCTGCTCAACGTGGGCACCGCCTACCACCGCCAGGGCCGGCTGGGCATCGCCCGCGAGTATTATGCCCGCGGCGCGCGCATCGCCCAGCCGACGACCCGCCCGTCGACGCGGGCGCTTCTATACGCCAATCAGGCCAATATCGAGCAGGCGCTGGGGCGTGTGCCGGAGGCGCGTGCCTCGCTCGAGCAGGCCTGGCAGGTCGCCCGGGCGCATACGCTGGGCTCGGTGCTGGTGCTTTGCTACTCGATGGAAGGCGAAATCCGCCTGGCCGAGGGCCGCCCCGACGAGGCGCTTTCGAGCTACCAGGCGCCGCTGTCGGACGAGTCGCTGCCGGTGTCGCATTTTTCGCGCGCCGAGCTCTTGCTGCACAGCGCGGAGGCGTGTCTGTTGATGGACGATGCGCGCGCCCAGGAGTTCGTCGACCAGGCGCGAAGCCTCATCGAGCAGCACGAGCTGACCGGCCTGGAGGGCTACCAGGGCATGCTTCGCGCCAGGCTGCAGTGGCAGGAGGGAGGCTCGGTGGGGGTGATGGCGGGCACCGAGTTATTTCGCCGAAGCCTGCTGCAGACCGCCGAGGCGGGTAACCACAAGCTGGTGCTTCGCCAGAGCCCGTATCTGTGGGAGCTGCTCGAGCGCGAGGGGCTGAGCGAGCTGATGGCCGAGGTCGCCGACATCGTACAGCGCTCGCGAAACGCCATCGCCATGGGGCTGACGCGCGAGCTTCGGGAGGATTTTTTCGCCCAACTGGCGCCGATGACCATCGCCGAGCAGGAGCCCGAGCCGTCCGGAGGCGGCCGCGGGCGGGTCGAGAGCGCGCGGGGCATCTGGCAGAGCCGGCGGCGCGCGCGCCAGACGGCCGGCGCCGAGGCGCTCATCGAGCGCTTCTACCGGATGCTGTCGCTCAACGAGGTTATCTTGCACAGCGACAGCCTCGAGCGCCTGGCGCCCAAGGCGCTCGAGATCGCCCTGAGCCTGAGCGGCGCCGAGCGCGGCTTTATCCTGCTTCGCCAACCGGAGCGCGCCCGAGTGGGCGATTTTCGGGTGGTCTCCAGCAGGGACCTGAAGGGCTCGCCGATCCCCAAGCCGCACCTGGAGGTCAGCCTGACGGTGGCTGAGGAGGCCGCCAGCACCGGCCAGACCGTGGTGACGATCAACGCCCAGGAAGACCACCGCTTCGAGGCGGCGCTGTCGGTGGTCGACTTGAACCTGACCAGCGTTTTGTGCGTGCCCATTCGCGACTCCGGCGGGCTGCTGGGGGCGCTGTACCTCGACCACCGCTTCGAGCCGGGCATCTTCGAGGGCGAGGCCACCCGCATGATGGAGGCCTTCGGCCACCAGCTCGCCCTGGCGATCACCAACGTGCGCCGGCTGGCCGAGCTGGAGAGCGAGCGCGCCGAGCTGGCGCAGGCCAAAGCGCAGCTCGACGAGCTCTTGAAGGAGCGCGAGGTCATGCTCGGCGAGCTGCGCGAGCGCTGCGACGAGTTGAGCGAGGAGGTCGAGCGCCAGCGCAACTCGACGGGGCTGCGCGAGCGCTTTGCCGACATCGCGTTCGTCTCGCAGGCCATGGAAGACGTGCTGCACGACGTCGACCGGGTCGCCAAGAGCGACATTCCCGTGGTCGTCTTCGGCGAGTCCGGGGTGGGCAAGGAACTCGTCGCCGAGGCCGTCCACGAGGCCAGCCCGCGCAAGGACGGCCCGTTCGTGGCGTTTAACTGCGGGGCGGTGAGCGAGTCCTTATTCGAGTCGGAGATGTTCGGCCACGCCAAGGGCGCGTTTACCGGCGCCGAAGGCCGCCGCGACGGCATGTTCCTCGCCGCCGACGGGGGCACGATTTTTCTCGACGAGGTCGGCGAGATGCCGCTGTCGATGCAGGTCAAGCTGCTGCGCGTGCTCCAGGAGCGCAAGGTGCGCCGCGTCGGCGAAACGCAAGCCCAGCCGGTCGACGTCCGCGTGGTGTGCGCGACCAACCGCGACCTGGCCGAGATGGTCGACGAGGGCAAATTCCGCGAGGACCTGTATTACCGCCTGGCGGCGTTTGTCATCGAGGTGCCGCCCCTGCGCGAGCGGCGCGAGGACATCCCGCTGATCGCCCGGGCGTTGGTCGACCGCATCTCCCAAGAGCGGGGCGGGCGCGACTTCGTGCTCGAGCCGGAGGCCGCGAGGCTTCTGTCACAGGCGCATTGGAAGGGCAACGTGCGCGAGCTGGAGAACACGCTGCGCGCGGCCTGCGCGCTGGCCGACGGCGAGGCCATTGGCGAGCGCGAGGTCGCGCCGCTGCTTCGCATTCGCGAGCCCGGCGCCGTGGGCAGCGCCAGCGCGGCGCGCCCGGCGCAGGCGATGCAGTCCAAGCGTACGGGCCGCAAGCCGAAGGCCACGCGCCCCGACGTGGTCGAGGCGCTGCGCCGGGCCGACGGGGAGAAGGACGCTGCGGCGGAGGCGTTGGGGGTGAGCGTGCGGACGCTGTATCGGTATGTGAATAAGTATGGGATCGAGTAGTGATGCAACGTGGTTGGCGCTCCATTCGCGCGCCAAGCTCACCCGCGCTTCAAGCCCTTCGCCTTTTTGACCAACTTCAAAAACTCCTCGCGGTCGGTCTGTCCGGCCGCGGTCGCGCCCTTGGCGACCTCCTCGATGAGGTCGAAGCTAAGGTTTTTGGCGTATTTGCTGCCGCGTAAGATCTCGGCGAAGCCGGCGACGGCGGCGGCGAATTGGAAGTCCTTGCTGGCGTCGCGCAGCTTGGCGTGCAGGTCGGCGCGGGTGAGCACGAAGGCCTGTTCGGTGGCCTTGGCGGCGGCGGGCTTTTTGTGGCGGATGCGTACGGTGGCGAGCTTGTTGGCCGCCTTGGCGTCGGCGCCGTCGGCCAGCTCGATCTCGTACAGCGCGGTGACGGTGTGGCCGGCGCCGATCTCGCCGGCGTCGACCTTATCGTTGCGGAAGTCCTTGTCGGCGATGTCGCGGTTCTCGTAGCCGATGAGCCGGTAGGCTTTGACCGTTTTGGGCTCGAATTCGACCTGGATTTTGACGTCCTTGGCGATGACCTGAAGCGTGCCGTCGAGCTGGTCGCCGAAGACCTTGCGGGCCTCTTTTTTGGTGTCGATGTAGTAGTAGTTGCCGTTTCCCTTGTCGGCCAACTGCTCCATCATGGTGTCCTTGTAGTTGCCCATCCCGAAGCCGATGGTCGACAGGGTGACGCCCTCGTCGACGTAGTGTTTGATGCTCTTCAAGATGTCCTGGTGGGAGTGCGGGCCGACGTTGGCGTCGCCGTCGCTCAACACGATGACGCGGTTGACCTCGTTGCGTTTGAAGCCAGCCAGGGCGAGCTTGTAGGCGAGCTCGAGGCCGTCGTTCATGGCGGTAGAGCCGCCGGCCTGAAGGCTGTCGATGGCGTTGAGGATGCGCCCGCGCCTGTTGATGCCGGTAGGATCGAGGATCTTGGCCACGCGCCCGGCGTAGGTGGCGAGGGCGACGGTGTCGCCTTTGTGAAGGTTATTGGTGAGTATTTTCAGCGACTTCTGAGCCAGTCCGAGCTTGTCGGGGCTCATCATCGAGCCGGAGACGTCGACCAAAAAGGTCAGGTGCACGGGCTTTCGCTGGCTGCGCGTGACGCGCTTTCCCTGCACGCCGATGCGCAGGATTTTGGTGTCTTGGGCCGCGCTGAAGGGGCTGGGGGCAGCTTCCATGTACACGCCGAAGGGGCCCGAGTCGGGGTCGGGGTAGTCGTAGCGAAAGTAGTTGACGAACTCCTCGACGCGCACCGCCGATTTGGGCGGCAGCACGCCGGCGTTGAGTTTGCGTCGGGCGATGGTATACGAGCCGGTGTCGACGTCGATGGAGAAGGTCGATTTGGCGTCTTTTTTGGTCGGCGTCATCTGGTTGACGCCGTAGTTGGCGTAGGCTTCGGAGTTTTGGGCGCGCGCGTCGCGGTCGACGTATCCGGCGCCGCGGTAGGACGAGCCGGTCACGGCGGCGCCGCGGCTGACCCTCGCGGGGGCGACGTAGGCATGCCCAGTGATCCCACCGCCGCCGCGGCCCTCGCCGCCCAACGCCAGGCCGGCGGTGCCGATGTGGCCGTGGCCCATGCCGGCGGATTTACCGCCGGCGACGACGCTGATGGTCTTCAGCGCGAGTTGGTTCCTAGCGTCTTTCTTGGCGCGCTCTTTCGTGCCCTTTTTGGCGCCCTGTTGGGCGTCTGGAGTCGTGGCGCTTGCCTTGGCCGTGCGGTCATTGTCGGCCTGTTCGCCATCCACAGGGACTTTGGCCGGTGTGGGCTTGGCTTCTTCCCGAGGTTTGGGCTGGGGTTTTTCGGGTTTGGCAGCGGCGACAGGCTGCTTCGTCGTGGCCATCTTGGCCGGAGGCGCGGGTTTGGTCGGCGTGGCTTTGTGGGCCTGGCAGGCGCTCAGGGCCAGGGCGCAGGCGGCGAGCAGGTGCGTGGCGTGGGTGGGGCGCATGGGGTCCTCGTGGGGCGGTTGGGTTTTGTTGGCTTCGTGGGGTTGGACACCGCGGGGCGGAAGAAGTTCCCCCACCAAAAAATTGCCAAACCACCCATCCCCGCCATACTGCGGCTGAACGAGCACCGCAAAGACATGCACCAACGCCACGGAACGGCAAGGAGTGCCCATGCGTACGGTCATCTGTCGGTTTGCCGACGAGACGGACTTTTTTCGCCATCTGCGTGCAGGGAAGCAGGCATGGGGCGAGGCTAATTTTTCGCTGTTGGGGGCCTACGACATCGAGATCGGCCAGCAGGTCGAGGTCGTCGCGCTGGTCTCCAGCGTGCGCGAGCGCTGTCGGCTGGGCGTGACGGTGGTCGAGCGCCGTGCCGTCGCCGTCGATCAGACCGGCGCGCCGCGGGGCACGGCGCTTCGGTATTGCTACCACTGTGCGGTAAGCGCCGACGACGAGCCGTGGCTGCAGATGTTCGTCGAGAAGCTGCGCACGCTTCGGCGCGTCCGCCCGCATCGCCAGGCCAGTTGAAGCAGTGCTCATGCGCTCAACATGGTGTCTGACACCGTGTTAAGTGGAAGCAGTGCTCATGCGCTCAACATGGTGTCTGACACCGTGTTAAGTGGAAGCAGTGCTCATGCGCTCAACATGGTGTCTGACACCGTGTTGCGGGGCGCTGGGTGTTGCTCGAATGGGATGCGGAGATACATTTGCGTACAGGGGGATTACGGAACCAGCCGAAGTACGAGCGATACGGGGAATGACAGGGGGCGTGATGTTCGACCTGGAGCGCAGGGCGCCGGTCTGGGAGGCGTTGGCGACGCTATTCGTCGATGCAGATCTGGGGGAGCAGAAGCTCTGTGAAATCGCGCATGTGTTGAAGGAATCTCGCTACAGTGACGGGGAGTTGCAGGAGATTTACGAGCGCGAGGTGGCGCCGGTCTGCTACAATAACCTATTCCATCTGACGGCGGCCCACCGCCAGGGCGGCCCGCAATACGACGGCGGGCAGACGACGGCGCGGCCCGGGGTCAACGTGCAGTGGTTGCACGATGCGATTCTGGACCACGTCGAGCGGCGCAGCGCGGCGTTGGGGTGGTGGCCGTTTGCCAGCGTGCCCGGCAAGATGGGCGTGCAGATGACGCGCAGCGAGTGGCAGGGGGTGATGCGCATGTTGCGCCGGCTGCACCGCGACCCCCAGCGGCTGGCCCAGACGCTGCAGCGAAGCCCGGACGTGGCCACGTTGCAGCGCGCGCTGGACGACCTGGCGCTGCTGGGCCGCGAGGGTGAGCCGGCGGGGCCGGCCATCTGCGACGCGCTGAGCCATCGCGACTTTCGGGTGCGCGCGGCGGCGGTGGCAGCGGCGGCCGGCGTGCTGGGCCGAGGCGCGTTGGGCCCGGTGATCGTTCGGCTGGACGATGACAGCCCGACGGTGCGCGCGGCGGCCATCGCCGCGTTGCATCGGGTCGTCGAAGGGATCGTCGACCCGCTGCCCGCCGGCGCCGACGGGTCGGTCGTGCCCACCGAGTCCGACCACCTATTGGGGCGCATCGCCGAGCAGGCGCTGGACTCGATCTGCAATCATCTGGAGGAGGGAAAGAGCGCCGACCGGCTGCACGCCGCCCGCGTGCTGGGCTTGCTGGGGCCGGTCGCCCTGGGGGCGGTGCAGACGCTGTTCGACAGCTTCGGCGACCGCAACGAGGCGGTGCGCCGGGCGGTGGCCGACGCCGTCGTCGCCGTGGGGCCGCAGCCCGAGCAGACCCGCGGGCGCCTGACCCGGGCACTATTCGACGACTCGTCGCGCGTGCGCCAGACGGCGGCGCTGTGCCTGGGCACACTTCTGGCCAACGGCGACCGGCGCTACAAGCCGGCGATGAAGGCGCTGGAGGTCGCCCTGGGCGACAGCACCCCGACGGTGTGCCAGGAGGCGGCCTCGACCATCGGTTGGATCGGCAAGAGCGCCGCGCAGGCCGTGCCCGACCTGGCAGGTCTGGCGCGCTCGCCGGAGGCCTCGACGCGCGCGGCGGCCCTATTTGCGCTGGGACATATGGAGGAGGCCGCCCTCGAGGAGCTTCCCACCATGGTGGGTGCCCTGGAGGACGACCACCCGGAGGTGCGCCGCTCGGCGCTGCGCGCCTTCCAGAAGCTCGGGCCCCTGGTCGCCCAGCTCGAGCCCCAATTCGAGGAGATGCTCGACGACCCCGACTGGCTGACCCAATTCGAGGCCAAGCGCACCCTGGAGGCCATCCGCGACGAGGATCCGCGCACGCGCTCGGGGCGTTTTGGCGCGCGGGCAAACTGAGGGGCTCACCTCCGTGGATGCCTCTGCCTGTTACTCGCCGGCGTCGACGTAGATCTCGCCGCCTTGCTCGCGGAACTCCTCGGCCATCTGCTCCATGCCCTGCTCGACGGCCTGGTCCTCGCTGACGCCCTGTTCCTGGGCGTATTGATGGATCTCCTCGGAGATCTTCATGCTGCAGAATTTCGGCCCGCACATCGAGCAGAAGTGGGCGACCTTGGCCCCGGAGGCGGGCAGCGTCTCGTCGTGATATTCGCGGGCGGTGACCGGGTCGAGGGCCAGGTTGAACTGGTCTTCCCAGCGGAACTCGAAGCGCGCCTTCGAAAGCGCGTCGTCCCACTTCTGGGCGCCGGGGTGGCCCTTGGCCAGGTCGGCGGCGTGGGCGGCGATCTTGTAGGCGATGAGCCCGTCTTTGACGTCCTGCTTGTCGGGCAGCCCCAGGTGCTCTTTGGGGGTGACGTAGCAGATCATCGCCGTGCCGTACCAGCCGATCATGGCCGCGCCGATGGCGCTGGTGATGTGGTCGTAGCCGGGGGCGATGTCGGTGGTCAGCGGCCCCAGGGTGTAGAACGGCGCCTCGTCACACCACTCGAGCTGCTTTTCCATATTCTCCTTGATGAGGTGCATGGGCACGTGGCCCGGGCCCTCGTTCATCACCTGCACGTCGTGCTTCCAGGCGATGCGGTTGAGCTCGCCCTGGACCTTGAGCTCGGCGAATTGGGCCTCGTCGTTGGCGTCGGCGATGGAGCCGGGGCGAAGCCCGTCGCCCAGGCTGAAGGCGACGTCGTAGCGGGCCATGATCTCGCACAGCTCCTCGAAGTGGGTGTACAGGAAGTTTTCCTGGTGGTGAGCCATGCACCACTTGGCGATGATGGAGCCGCCGCGCGAGACGATGCCGGTGATGCGGTCCTGGGTCAGCGGGATGAACCGCAACAGCACGCCGGCGTGGATGGTGAAGTAGTCGACGCCCTGCTCGCATTGTTCCACGATGACGTCACGGAAGACCTCCCAGTTGAGCTCCTCGGGCTTGCCGCCCACGCGCTCGAGCGCCTCGTAGATGGGCACGGTGCCGATGGGGATGGGGGCGTTGCGCAGGATCCACTCGCGGGTGGCGTGGATATTGTCGCCGGTGGACAGGTCCATCAGCGTGTCCGCGCCCCACAGCGTCGCCCATTGGAGCTTTTCGACCTCTTCCTCGATGGAGGAGGTGACCGCGGAGTTGCCGATATTGGCGTTGACTTTGACGTGGAAGTTACGGCCGATGATCATCGGCTCGCTCTCCGGGTGGTTGATATTGCTGGGGATGATCGCGCGGCCCTCGGCGACCTCGGTGCGCACGAATTCGGCCTCCACGCCCTCGCGCAGGGCGATGAACTCCATCTCCGAGGTGATCATGCCCTTGCGGGCGTAGTGCAGCTGGGTGACCGGGCCGTTTCCGCGAAGGGCGGTGCGCTCGAGCCCCTCGGGGATGAGGGTCTTGGCCTCCTCGGGGGTGTGCTGGCGGGCGGCCTCCTCGACGTCGCCGCGCTCGACGATCCAGTCGCGCCGCTTCGGCGGCAGCCCCTGGCGCACGTCGTGGCCCTGCGGGCCGCTGGTGTCGTAGACGCGCACCGGCTCTTCGCCGCCGGACAGGTTGATCTGGCGAAACGGCACGCGCAGCCGGTCGTTGGCGTACACTTTGCTGGAGTTGGGATAGGCGTGGTCGAAGCCGATGGATTCGTCGGTCATGATTCCTCCGAAAGGGACTGTATGTGCGGAGGAAACACGAAATGGCGAGCCGGCTGCCAGCCGAAGCTCGGCATCTTGTGTGTCGCGCTCCCTCCGCCAGTACTAGCTGGTTCAGGTTCTTAGGGTGTTTTCTCAGCTGCCTTCGATGGGCAGCACCCCTGGCGACATAAAGACGCCGGTCAACGTAGGGACGGCGTCGGAGGAAGTCAATGTTGCTGGGCGTCTTCCAACGCCTCCAATTCCTCCTCGAACAACCTGACCATGGCCTCGGGGTCGGGCAGCACGTTGTCGTCGCCGCGCACGCCCACGCGGACCACGCCGTTGTAGCTGATGATGCTCACGTTGCTTCCCAGCCGGGCGGGGTGAGGGGCCCAGAACATCAGGTCTTTGAGCTTGCGCCCGCCCAGGTACAGCGGCTCGCGGGGGCCGGGCACGTTGGTGACGACCACCGACGATTTCTTGGCGAGGACGTCGGCGACGACGTGTTCGACAGTCTCGGGGGTATGGCCGGCGAGGTTGAAGATCTCGAAGACGATCATCGCCTCGGGGCTCTGTTTGAGCTCGCCCATATACTGCTTGACCTTGGCGAAGCGTCCCACAGCTGACGGCTCGCTGGTGGGAAGGCGCAAGAAGACCAGGCCGAAGTGGTTGCCCAGCTTGTCCTCCATCTCCTCGACGCGGGTGGTGGGGCGCAGGTTGACCGGGACGAGCGCGCGGATGTCGTGGGCGCCGACCAGGTCGTCGTGGTCGGCCAGGTAGCGGCGAAACGCGCCGGCGACGGCGGCCATCAGCACGTCGTTGACCGTGCCGTGGAGGTCGTGGGCCAGATGCTTGACGCGATCGAGGGCGATGGCCTGCGACCAGGAGACGCGCCGGCGGCCCATCGGCTCGCGCTTGAGCAGGGTGGGCGGGTCGAAGGGCATGAGCACCAGCCGGCCCAGCGCCTCGGTGACGTGCTCGAGTTGGCGGGCGCGGTCGCCGGCGTGGGCGGGGTGGGCGAGGACGTCGCGCAGCGGCTCGACCAGCGCGTCGCGCAGCCAGTGATGCTCCTGCGTGTCGTCGCCGGCGCGCACCAACGCGTGCGCCTGCTCGGTGGGCCAGGGAGCGTCGGGGTTGCGGTCGGCGATGGTCAGCAGCACGTGCGCCAGGGCGAAGCCGTCGCCCATGCAGTGGTGCAGTTGGGCGATGATCGCCCCGCAGCGCTGGCCGCGCTCGTCGACGTAGTTGTTGGCCAGGAACAGACGCCACAGCGGCCGGCTTTTGTCCAGCGGCTCGCTCATGAGCCGGCTGGTGGTCTGTTGCAGGACCGCGCGGTCGGCGGGGGCGGGCAGCTCGATCTGGCGCACGTGGTCGCGCACGTCGAAGCCCTCGGCCGGCGTCCAGACCGGCCGGCCCACCGCCGAGTCGTCGATGCGCTGGCGGAAGCGCTCGTAGCGCAAAAAGCGCACCTCGATGGTCGCCAGCAGGCGTTCGAAGTCCAGCGGCCCGTCGAAGATCAGCACGCCCACGATGTCGGCGGGGTCGCTCGGCGAGTCCAGACGGTACCAGGCGGTGTCCACGCTGGAGAGGGTGTTGGGCATGGTCGATCTCCTTGCCGTGATCAATGTCTCTGTCAAAAATAGAGACCAAACCCCAACCACCAAATTCCTGCGCCATTTGCCTTTTGGGCGCGCGGCAACATTTTACGTGTGGACTGACAGACACGTTCACGCCGCGCTTACGAGGTGGTGCACCATGGAAATGACCTACGATACGTTTCTCGACAGTATTTGCCGCCGCGGTGGCATCGAGTCGGCCGAGGAGGCCGAGCGAGTGACCGGGGCCGTGCTGGAGGTGCTCGGCGAGGCGCTCGTCGACAGCGACCGGGCGGCGCTGGCCGAGGTGTTGCCCGCCAATTTGCGCGAATCGCTGTGCGCGCGCACGCCCAACCAGGATTACGACCTGGCCACGTTTTACGCCAAAATTGGCGAGCTCAACGGCTTCGCCGCCCAGGGCGCCCACGCCGGGCGCGGCCGCGAGATGGCCCAGGTGGTCGGACAGACCCTGACGCGTGCGCTGGATGCCGCGTTGAACAAGCGGCTTCGGCGCCGCCTGCCCGACGACTTCCAAGAGGTGTTCGTCAACCCCCACCAGCAGGTCGGCGAGCCGCAGACCAATTTCGACCATCGGGCGCGGGCCAAGGAGCGCACCCTGTCGCGCGGCAAGCCCGGCAGCGAGCATCCGGTCAGCGAGTCGCGTCCGGTCGAGGGCCAGCCCGGCTCGATCGCCGCGCAGCCCGAGCCGCATCACGACACCGATATCGCCACCGGACACGAGTCCGTCGACGAGGATGAAAATACGCTGGCCGGCGGGCGCCCGGGCAGCGAGCGCCCGCTGAGCGAGACCCACGAGGAGTAGGCCGGTTGTGTCTGCGTGTCGGAGGCGTATAATCCGCCCGTCGAACGGAGGAATTTCCGACACACGAGAGGCAATCCCATGAAGAAGACCACGTTGATGGTGATGCTCGCGGCGCTGATGGCGCTGTCGGGTTGTGAGCGCAAGGCCAAAAAACCCGACGCCAACGCCGCGGCGGACAAGACGGCGGCGGCCAGCGCCGACAAGACCGACGGTGCCAAGGCCGACGAGGCGGCCAAGGCGCCGGCGGCCAGCGCCAAGGCCGACGACAAGACCGAAGCGCCGGCGGACCCGACGGCCGACGATTTGCCGATGGTCGCCGACTCGGATATCAACCCCAAGCTGTTGCACCCGTCGGAGCTGGACGACAAGGCCCCCAAGACGTTCAAGGCGAAGTTCGTGACCTCCAAGGGCGCGTTCGTCGTCGAGTTTCACCGCGACTGGTCGCCCCACGGCGCCGACCGGGCCTACAACCTGATCGAGAACCACTTCTACGATGGCATGGCCATCTTCCGGGTGGTCAAGGGGTTCATGGCCCAATTCGGCATCCACGCCAACCCCAAGGTCACCGCCGCCTGGGAGAACGCGGGCATCAAGGACGATCCGGTCAAAAAGTCCAACACCCGCGGCATGGTCACCTTCGCCAAGCAGCAAAAGCCCAACAGCCGCACCACCCACCTGTTCATCAACTACAAGGACAACTCCACGCTGGACAAACAGGGGTTCGCCCCGGTGGGCAAGGTGGTCCAGGGGATGGACGTCGTCGACAGCCTGTACGCTGGCTATGGCGACGGCATGCCCTACGGGCGCGGCCCCAGCCAGGAGCTGCTGAGCAAGAATGGTAACGGGTATCTGAACGCGAATTTCCCGAAGCTCGATTATATCAAGAAAGTGGTGATTGAGTAGAGGCAGGGGTCCAGGGGTCCAGGCAGGTTCGATCAATGATCGCCGCCGCAGTAGCTACACGGCCAATCTGGGAGCTTTGAGCGGTTGGCGGCGCGCGAACGAGCGTATCACCCCCTTTCCCCCACGGTGGCGGGCGCCTTTTTCGGTGCCAGATCCTTCCAGGTCTGGCTTGCGGCAGCGCGTGCGCTGCGGCGGGACGCCTTTTCGAAAGAGTGACGGCGTCGACTGCGGGCTCAGTCGTCGAAGGCGTCAAACGCCTCCATGTCCAGCAGGGGTTCGCACAGCGCCAGTGAGCCCTGGCGAGCTCGAGCGCTTCCTGGGCGCTAAGCTCATCAGCGTCTTCGGAGCTGACAAAGTAGCGGTTTCCCACCGAGGTCTTCTCATCCGAAGCGGCCACCCGCTCGATGCGACCTCCGGGCGAAGCTGCTCGCTTCGATGCTCGACAGCCCGCGTCGAGCGCGCGTTGCTCGAAAGCGCCAGAACGCCCAGCTTTAGAAGCGTCGCCAGCGGGTGGATGACCCAGGCCTGTTTTCGCTTGTCGCCAACTCGCTCAAAGCCAGCGTCTTTGACCCGGCGCAAAAACCCCTTGGGTGTGGTTGCTTTTCTGCGTATCTTCATTGCTGCCATATCATCCTCGGTTTGGAGGGACATTGGCATCGACGGCGTCCGCGTTTGCCCGCAGGGACGCCGTCACTCTTTCTTGGGAATCAGGATATGAAAAGTCGTTCGGTAGGTCGATCCCTCAGCCGTGGCCGGATGCCGGAGCCGGGACCGGATGCCGGAGCCGGGACCGGAAGCCGGAGCCGGGACCGGAAGCCGGAGCCGTGGCCGGAAGCCGGAGCCGTGGCCGGAAGCCGGAGCCGTGGCCGGATGCCGGAGCCGGGACCGGAAGCCGGAGCCGGCCGTCGGCTCGGCGCGCTGCGCGCGCCTTGTAGGGAGGGGGAGAAGCCGATTCTGGCTAGCCTCCGATCTAGGCGTCCCGCGGGACAAGCCACGCGGGGGCGCTAACTGCGAAAAAGAATCTGAGGCCCAATCGCAGAGCGAACCTGCGTGGAGGCGTGGAGGCATGGCGACGCCAAGACCCCGAATCCATGGAAACACGGAGCGAGCACATGGAGCAGCCTTGGGGGCACCGAAGAATGCGGTCGCTTATCTACGCTGCCACCGCCTCAGCAATACCGTGCGCACCTCCTCCGTGGTCTCAGTGCCGCTCCATGTGCTCTTTCGTGGCTTCATGGACTCGCGTGCCTCCGAGCCTCCGAGCCTCCGAGCCTCCGAGCCTCCGAGCCTCCGAGCCTCCGTGACTCCGTGACTCCGAGCTTCTGCGATGTAGGGCCGAGGGCCCAACAACCGACTCGGCGCGCTGCGCGCGCCTCGCGCGGAGGGAGGGAGAAAAGCCGATTCTGGCTAGCCTCCGATCTAGGCGTCCCGCGGGACAAGCCACGCGGGGGCGCTAACTGCGAAAAAGATCTGAGGCCCAATCGCTGAGCGAACCTGGGGGTCCAGGGGTCCAGGGGTCCAGGGGTCCAAGACCCTCGACCCCTGCTCACCATGTGAACGACCAGGCTGCGCCCATCGCTCCTCCGGGGAGGACGATGGGCGTTAGCTTATTGTCCGACAGAAAGCTGGTGGGCCCGTCGTGGCCGCGGTTGTCGCGCAAGGGGGCGCCGGTGTCGTCGAAGTGGATCAGGTAAAAGAAGTTGCCGGCGGCGATGCCCAAGGTGGCGCCGATGACCTGGTCGGAGAGCCAGTGCTCCTGGCTGTATAGCCGCTCGTAGAAGCTCAGCGCGATAAATCCATAGGTGGGCACCAGCGGCAAGACGCGGCCGACCCAGAAGCGGGTCGACTCGGAGGCGTGGCGCAGGGTGTGGAAGACGAGGTGGTCGGAGAGATCCAGGTAGATGAAGCTCATCGCCGCCGACGACGCGGCGGTGTGCCCGCCGGGAAACGACAGCCCTTCCTGGCCGTTGGGCTCGACGTTGCGCGACGGGGGAATGTCATAGGGGCCGCAGGGGTCGTCGGGCGGATTGCAGGCGCGCACCTCCCGGGGCCGGGCGCGCCCGAAGATGAATTTGGAGGTCTGGACGATGAACTCCGACCAGGCGATGGCCTCGGCGAAGGCCAAAAATTCGTGGCGGGTGTCCCAGATCCACTCGGCGTCGGTCAACCAGGTGCCCACGGCGCCAAAGCCATAGTAGGCGCCGGCAGCGCTGACCAGAATCGGGTCGCCGATCAGGTTGGGGACGTTCCACAAAAACGGGTCTTTGAGGTCGGGGTGGGGGTTGAGCTCGACGGCGACTTCCCAGTCGGTGCTGCCCGGCGATGGCGGGCCCATGCTGGGGTCGGGGATGCCGAAGACCGTGTCGCCCAGGTAGCCCATGAAGGCCGCGCCGACGACGAACGTGCCGGTCAGGGCGAGCTCACCGACGGTGAAATTATCCAGGATGGGCACGGGCTGGTCGGTGCCCACATTGTCGGAGGTGGGGGCGGCGGAGGACTCATTTTCGCCGGTCGACTGGGCCCACAGCGGGGGCGGTGCTGCCACAAGCAGCAGGCCTACGACCAGGACCGCGATCAACGGCTGTCGTCCATGATCAAGCACACCGCTTCCTTGCGACGACGCGCACACAATTCGAGGGCACACAACCATTTACAAAACATCGTGTGCCCTCGAACTTAGCCACGCCCGGCCGCGCAACAACCGGGTGGTGCGCTACCAGGACATGCTCATGCTGACCCCGTTGACCGCGCCCACGGTGGGCGTGACGGTGGCGTTGTAGTCGCCCAATAGGCCGCCGTGGCCGCCGAAGCCGAAGTACAGGAATTTGGGCAGCAAATAGCCGCTGGCCAGGCCCAGGGCGGCGCCGGCGACGACGTCGGTCAGGTAGTGGCTGTCGGAGACCATGCGCAGCACGCCGGTGGCCGTGGCTGCGCCCAGCGCCGAGTAACAGGCGACCTTATCCCAGTTGCCGCCCAGCGGGTGGAGTTCCTCGGCGTTGAGGCAGACCAGCCCGGCGCCGGTAAACGCCATGGTGGTGTGGCCGCTGGGGAAGCTGAGGGTGTCGCGCTTGTCGCACTCCGGCCCGCTGTTGTTGCCCCAGCAGGTGCCCAGGGGAGGGCGCTGGCGGCCGACGAGATGTTTGATGGCCGTCGAGGAGAACAGCGCGAAGGTCAGCGCCTCGGTATCGATGAGCGCCAGTCGCTTGGCCGTCTCGGACTTGCCGTGGGCCAACCACTCGATGCCCGGCCCCAAGATCAGAGGAGCGGCGATCGAGGAGACCAGCAACACGTCGCTGGCGCGGCCGGCCAGCAATTGGCCGTCGCGCGTCGATGGTAGCAAGGCGTCGTGCATCCAGCGGTCGGGGCCGGTGGGGCCGACCCACCGGGGCGTGGTCGGCCGGCCGATGCCGTATTTGATCCCCAGGCTTCCGCCCACGAAGGCCGCCGCCAGGGCGGCGTCGAACCAGCCGGGCCGGCCCCACTGGGGCGCCCAGTTGGCCGTCGGGCTCGCCGGGACGGCCTCGCCGGTCGGCGCCATCGGTCCCTTGGGGACCAGCTCCTGGGCGGCGGCCGGGCTAGGATGGAAGAAGTGAAGACATAGGAAGACAACAAGAAAGGCGGAAATGCGCCGTGTACTGCTCATGGCTATTCCTGATACTGCTACTTGTACTGCTTGGTCGTGCGGGGCCCCCAAAGGTGGCGTCACTGTCCGTTATAGCGGTCGCGGGCTGAGCCAGCAGAAATTTGCTTGCAATTTATTTGTCCTGAGACGATCAAAGAAGTGGAATTCCCCCTCCACCCCGTGTTCAGGTCCAAATGGCCGAGGTAGCGAACTCATGGCAGAACAGACCATCGACACCCGAACAAGCATCTTTCAGGCAGCCGACGAATTATTCTGCAAATTCGGCTACGACGGCGTCAGCATTCGCGACGTGGCCCGTCACGCAGGGGTCAACAAGGCCTCCGTCTTTTATTATTTCGGCAGCAAGGAAGAATTGTTCGAGGCGGTCCTGTCCAACTACTACGAGGTCAATCGCAAGGCGCTCAGCGCCGCGATGGCCACCGAGGGCACCGTGCGCGAGCGCATGCATCGGCTCGTCGAGGACTACTGGGCGTTTATGCAGGAGCATTCGCGCTACTCCAAGCTCGTCCAGGGGCTGTTGTGTCGGGGCGGCGATCGGCTCGACTTCGTCAAGCATACCCTGGCGCCGCTGTTCAACTGGACCGTGGACGCGCTCTCCGAAATCGCACCCAGCGAAGGTCCGCGCGCCGCGCGCCAACTGTACGTGACCTTCGCGGGGGCAGTGGTCAATTACTTTATCTACGCGCCGGCGTTGGAGCCGGGCTGGGGCGGCGATCCCGTCAGCGCCGAGGGCTTCGAAGAGCGTCGCCAGCACCTGCACTGGCTGGTCGACCTGGTGCTCGATGATCTTGTGGGCCGAGACTGAGCGCGACGCTGCGCGCGGCATTTTACCTTTGACAATCCCGGGGTGTACAAGAGACGCTGTTGACAATAGTCCACAGCGTGCTCGTGCCGGCGCTCCCCGTCAGCGCCTAGTCGGGCTGTAGTCGCTCGTTGTGCTTGGGGGCGTTCGACGCCGGGCGTTTCCGACGGGCTTCGACCACCCTCTGGTCAAACTGGCGGCTCGGGCCGACATTCAAAGGGTGGTCGCGCAGGTGACTGCCAGGAGCGAGTGACTTTACCGAGGACAGGACAGTGGATGAGTATCCACTTGCAAAAGGCGACCTGATTCGCCTCTTCCAGGTGCTTCCGGAGTCGTATTTGATTCTGGCCGCCGACCCTCCGCGGTTTACGATCCTCGACGTCAGCGCGGGCTATGCCGCCAGCGCGCAACTGTCGCGCGCCGACGTGGTCGGCAAGGGACTCTTCGAGGTTTTTCCTCGCTGGAGCGGCTGCGCGGCGAGGCCCAGATGCTCGACCACGTCTATCAATGCGGCGAGCCGCATGCCTCCGAGGAGGCCGAGCTCCGCCTCCTCGCCGACGATGGGTCGGTGGCGCTGCACAAATACGTGACCTTCATTTATCTGCCCACCGTCGACCCGGAGGGAAATGTCGACGGGGTGGCCGCCTTTGGCTGGGACGTCACCGACCTGGTGGAGGCGCGCCACAAGCTCGACCGTCGACCCTGCTTGCTCGAGCCGGTGCTGGTGGCCGCGCTGGAGAGCGTCGAGCCGCTCGCTCGACCGCGCCCAGGGCGGGTTGGGCCTGGGGTTGGACTTCCACCTTGTCAAGCCCGTCGATCGCAATACCATTTCCACTGTACTCGAGGCCGCCGCGCGTTGACTGCTCCACCGGGCAGCCGCGGCGCCGGTCGACGCAGCCAGGAAGGTCTATGCCAGCCACCTCCGACAGATCATTCGAGCGCTTCTTTCGCGCGGTCCCCGACCCAGTGGCGGTGCTGCGTGCAGATGCGCCACGTTATACCGTCGTGGCGGCCAACGACGCCTATCTTCGCCGGGTCGCCTTGACCGACGAGGCGATCGTGGGGAGGGGCTTCTTCGAGGTCTTTCCGCGCAACCCCGACGCGCCCGAGACCACCCAGACCGAGCGATTGCGCCGCTCGTTTAAGATGGTCGGCGACTGCGGGGTGAGCGACGGCATCGGGGCCTATCGCTACGACACGCCCACGCGGGCAAACGGCGACGGCGCGTTCGAGGAACGGTGGTGGAGCCCGCGAAATTTTCCCATCTTCGACGACGACGGGCAGGTCACCCACATCTTGCATCGCGTCGAGGAGGTCACCGAGTTCATCGAGCAGGAGCGCGTCAGCGGGGAGATGTTCACCCGCCTCGACGAGCAGTCCGAGCCGGGGTGGCCGGGTTACCTGGAATTGCTCGCCCGTTCGCGTCGCCTCTTCGAGGAGCGCTCGCGCCAGCAGCTCCACGAGCTGTTCATGGCCACACCCGCGTACATCGCGGTGATGCAGGGCCCGGAGCACGTCTATACGCTCAACAACCCCGCCCACGACGAGTTGCTGGGCCAACGCGAGATCCTCGGCAAGCGCGCGTGCGACGTCATCGGTGGGCCGGTAGGCGCCGAGGTCGTCGAGCGGCTCGATACCGTCTACGAAACCGACGCGCCGTTGGTGGCCGAGGAGTGGCCGCTCGAGATCGTCGAGCGCGAGACCGGCGAGCCCCAGCGGCGTTATTTGACCACGGCCTACCTGCCCATGCACGACCTGATGGGCCGCGTCGAGGGCGTGGCCGTGTTCGGCTGGGACGTCACCGAGATGGTGACCGCGCGCGAGACGGTCGTCGAACAGGCCGCCCAGTTGCGCGAGGAGAGCCGGCTCAAAGACGAGTTCTTGGCGATGCTGGGCCACGAGTTGCGCAACCCGTTGGCGCCGCTGATGACGGTGGCCCAACTGCTGCAGGAACAAGACGGCCGGATCAGCGACGAGCGCGTGCGCTGGGCGGCCAAGCTCATCGAACGCCAGGTCGAACAACTGACCGCGTTGGTCGACGACCTGCTCGACGTCGCCCGTATCAGCCGGGGGCGCATCGAGCTGGACATCGAGCGCGTCCCCCTCGACGACGTCGTCGAGCTGGCCGTCGAATCCATCGCCCCGATGATCGAGCAAAAACACCAGCATCTGAACAGCGACCTCAGCGAGCGGGTGACCGTCGAGGCGGACGCGTCGCGCATCACGCAGGTGATCGCCAACCTGCTGCACAACGCCAGCAAGTACACCCCCGCCGAGGGGGAGATTCGCCTGTCTACGCGCGTCGCCGGCCCCGACTTGATCATCACCGTCGAGGATGAGGGCCAGGGCATCGACGCGGAGTTGTTGCCCCATGTCTTCGACATGTTTCGTCAGGCGGACCGCGCCCTGGATCGAAGCCCGGGCGGATTGGGCCTGGGGCTGACGCTGGTGCACCAGCTGGTGGACATGCACGGCGGGCAGGTGCGCGCCGAGAGCGGCGGGGTGGGCCACGGAAGCCTCTTCGAGGTGCGCCTACCCGTGGTCGTCGACTCCGCCGACGCCTAGCGCCAGGCCCGCCGATCACTCGGTGGCGCCCAGGTCGATCTCGGCGCCGTCGCGGCGCACCTTGCCGCGAAACCACATCCCCTCGCGAGACGACTCGAGCTGGTCGAACACGGCGTCGTCGACCTCGGCGCGAAAGGTCTGCCCCTGCGGGTGGAGCCGGTCGGTTTCGTGGGCCGACGCAAAGCTGTGGCACGCCTGCTCGTCGGGGTGCAGCGAATAGCGCGGCGTGCGCCCGTAGCCGCCTTCGGATTCGAACCATTGCTTGACGATGACCTGTCTCATGACGCCTCCTCCCCCGGCGATTCGCGGGGTCTGTGGGTGATTTCGGCCTCGGTGTCTTCGTACATTTCCTCTTCGCGACGCTGCTCGATGTCGCGTGCCTTCCAATTTTCCCACGCGTTGACGATCAGCCAGCTAAACAACGCCCAGGCCAGCCCCACGGTCCACCCGGCGAGGACGTCGGTGGGGTAGTGCACCCCAAGGGCGATGCGCGTCCAGCCCACCAGAAAGCTGATCAGGCAGGCCACCGAGATGGCGTAGATGCGTTGGCGACGGGTGGTCGCAAAGCGCGCGATGAGCACCCCCAGGGTCAGGTAGACCACCGCCGAGATGGTGGAGTGGCCGCTGGGGAAGCTCCAGTTGCTCACCGACACCAGCCGCGGCACCAGCGTGGGACGTGGGCGCACGTAGATGGCCTTGAGCCCCAGGCCGATGAGGGCCCCGCCAAACGACGCCAGGGTGACCTCCACGGCGCGCACGACGTGGCGGCTGAGCACCAGGTAGCCGATGACGATGAGCACCAACAGCACGATGACCGGCGCGCTGCCCAGGGCGGTAACCTGGGTGGCCACCGTCCTCATCCAGTCCGGCCCGATGATGTGGCCGTGGTGGGGCCCGCGGCGAAAGAACAGCAAGATGGCGTCGTCGAACGAGAGCGTTTCCTTCTCGCCGACCTCCTCGCCGAGCTCCAGAAACGCCCAGATGAGGCCGACGAGCACCAGCAGCGCGCCGACCACGCGCGTCTCCGGGCGCTGCCAGAAGCTGGCGGGGATCGAATTCGGAAGAGGGCTTGTCGGCATTCATGACGTCGCCGAGCGCTAGGGTTACGACTCATCTCCAAGGATAAACACGGCGGTCGTCGCGCAATGGCGCCAATTTCTTGCGATCGGGGACGCCTGCGTTCACTATGAACGGCGGTGGAGCCCCCTCAGCAACAGCAGTCCCGTGTCTCACAGTAGCGACAGCGACAAGCACCCCCTCAAGCGCCTATTCTCCTACGCCGAGAAGCAGCGACGCCAGGTGATCCTGGCGGCGATGTCGTCGATCCTCAACAAGATCTTCGACCTGGCCCCGCCGGTGCTCATCGGCGCCGCCGTCGACGTCGTCGTCGAAAAGCAGGGCTCGATGATCTCCAGGCTGGGGATCACCGATACCTTCGACCAGTTGGTGGTGCTGGCGGTGGTGACGACGGTCGTGTGGGCGTTGGAGTCGGCGTTTCAATACGCCCACTCCTGGCTGTGGCGCAACCTCGCCCAGACCATCCAGCACGAGCTTCGCCTGGACACCTACAACCACATCCAGGAGCTGCGAACTGGCCTACTTCCACGAGCAGTCCAGCGGCGGGCTGATGTCGATCCTCAACGACGACATCAACCAGCTCGAGCGCTTCCTGGACGTGGGCGCCAACGACCTCATCAAGGTGATGACGACCGCCGTGGTCGTCTCCATCGCCTTCTTCGTGCTCGCCCCCAGCGTGGCGTGGATGGCGATGCTGCCCATCCCGTTCATCCTGTGGGGGTCGTTCAAATTCCAGAATCTGCTGGCCCCGCGCTACGCCGAGGTGCGCGAGCGCGTGGGCTTGCTCAACGGGCAGTTGGCCAACAACCTGTCGGGCATCGCCACCATCAAGAGCTTTACGACCGAGCGCTATGAGGAGGCGCGCATCGGCGCCGAGAGCGAAGCCTACCGGCAGGCCAACCGCCGGGCGATCATGCTCAGCTCGGCGTTCTCCCCACTCATCCGCATGGTCATCGTGATGGGGTTTGTGGCCACGCTGGTCTTCGGCGGCAAGCTCGTGCTCGACGGGGAACTGGCGGTGGGCATCTACAGCGTGCTGGTGTTCATGACCCAGCGGCTTCTGTGGCCGCTGACCCGCCTGGGCGAGACCTTCGATTTGTTCCAGCGCGCGATGGCGTCGACCAACCGGGTGATGAACCTGCTGGAGACGCCCATCCAGATCGACAACGGCGAGCGGGCGCTGGACGTCGAGGACATCGACGGGCGCATCCACTACCAGGAGATCACCTTCGCTTACGCGCAGCGCGAGCCCATCTTGAGCGGCTTCGACCTGGATATCCCCGCCGGCGCCACGGTGGGGATCGTGGGGGCGACGGGCTCGGGCAAGACCACGCTGGTCAACCTGTTGTTGCGCTTCTACGAGCCGCAGTCGGGCCGGGTGAGCATCGACGGGGTGGACATCGCCGAGTTGGACATGGCCGACCTTCGCCGGGCGATCGGGCTGGTCAGCCAGAGCACATTCTTGTTTCACGGCACCGTGCGCGAGAATATCGCCTACGGCAGCTTCGAGGCCAGCGACGCGCAGGTCGAAGCCGCCGCCCGCGCCGCCGAGGCCGACGAGTTCATCGCCCAACTGCCCGACGGCTACGACACCGTCGTCGGCGAGCGCGGCGAGACCCTGAGCGGGGGGCAGCGCCAGCGGGTGTCCATCGCGCGCACGCTGCTCAAAGACCCGCCCATCCTCATCTTCGACGAGGCCACCTCGGCGGTCGACAACGAGACCGAGGCGGCCATCCAGCGCTCGCTGGCCAAGGTCACCCAGGACCGCACCACCCTGATCATCGCCCACCGGCTGTCTACGGTGCGAAATGCCGACGTCATTGTCGTGCTCGACCAGGGGTCGATCGTCGAGCAAGGCCGCCACGAGGAGTTGGTGGCCACCGACGGGCTGTACGCGCGCTTGTGGCGTGTGCAGACCGGCGAGCTCGACAAAGAATTGTCGGCCGTGCCCGCCTGATCGCGGCGCAAGCGGACCTCGGTAAAGTGTCAAGTTTTCAGATATTTACGTAACTTTTAGATCGTCGAATGCGCGACATCTCGCCGCGTTTTTGCGTGCGGCGATGCTCGAAAATTTGCGGGCAGTTCTTTGCGCGGGCTGGCCAGATTTGGACAGTGAATACGATGGGTAGTACAGCACAGGCAGTCTCGCATGGGGGCACCGGCCACCGAAAATCCGAAGTGAAATATCACGTCGTTTAGGGTGTGGATTCCCGTGTGGAATCAATGGTTTGGTCGGGTGCCTCGGAAACGTCATTTGGATTTTTTGAGGGGGACGTATGCGTATGCGTTTTGTTCGTCGCATGACTGTACTCTTGGGTGTGGTCGCGCTGGCTGGATGTAGCGAAGCGACGTCGACACCTATCGGAGCGGACTCGGCCCCGGGGGCCCAGGACAGCACGCAGGCCGCCCAGGCGAGCACGCAGGGCACCACCGGCGGGCAATGTGGTCCACAGGCGCCGCCCAAGGGCTACGAGCCCGACCAGACCTGCCGGGTCATCAACCACGACGTAATCATCAAGAGCCAAGCCGACCTCAACCGCTATGCCGGCTCGGGATGTCTGTCCATCCACGGAAGCCTGCTCGTCCAGAAAACGCGCGGGCTGACCGACCTGCACCAACTGCGGGGGTTGCGCTTTGTCAGCAAGGAGATCGTCGTCAGTGAGACCCGCGATCTGAAGAGCCTCAACGGGCTTCAAAACGTGCAGTACGTGGGCACCGACTTCGTCGTCGAGGGCAACGACCGGCTCGCCTCGGCGCGGCTTCCCAAGCTGCGCTACGTCGAGCGCAACTTCCACATCTTCGACAACACCCGGCTGACCCAGTTGAATATGAAGTCGCTGGAGTCGGTGGGCGCGCAGTTCATCATCGCCACCAGCCCGCTCAAACAGGTGGTCTTCCCGAGCCTGACCTACACGGGCGACGACTTCATCATCGAGCATATGGAGAAGCTGCAGCGAGCGAGCTTCCCGGTGTGGAAGCGCCACTCCGGCTTTGTGCTCATCGAGGTCAACAACCAGCTTCGCCGGTTCAGCGCGCCCAAGCTCAAGTCCATCGAGAGCACGTTGACCTTTCGGCTCAACGACCGATTGACCGCCATCGACATGGGGTCGTTGGACTTCATCGGCAGCCGTCTGAGCTTCGTGGGCAACGTGAGCTTGTCCAACTGCGTCATCCAGGGGTTGGTCGACCAGGTGGGCATCTACGACATCGGCGCGCGGCCCTACGCCAGCAACAACGGCGGCGGCCAGTGCCAGTTGGACTTCTCGGCAACCTCGCAGTGCCGCATCATCGAGGGCGACGTGGTCATCCACAACTCCAAGGATGTCCAGCGCTATCGGCAGATGGCCGGCAACGGGTGCGTGTCGATTCGCGGCGGCCTGTATATCCGCAACAGCGCCGGGTTGGGCGATCTGAGCGCCTTCCGCGGCCTACGCTTCGTGTCCGACTGGGTGAGCATCGGGCGCAACACCGGACTGACCAGCCTGGACGGGCTTCGCAACCTGCGCTTTGTGGGCTACGGCCTGGTCGTCGAGCGCAACCGGGGCCTGCGCCGCCTGCGCTTGCCCAAGCTCGAGGCGGTGGGCACCAACGTGCACATCTTCCACAACCCCCAATTGCGCACCATCGGTCTGCCCCGGCTTCAGGTCATCGGCGACATGCTGGTCATCGAGGCCAACGACGCGCTGAAGACGGCCAACCTGTCCAAGCTGGAGTGGTTGGGGGCGCTGATGGACATCGAGAACAACGACATGCTGCGCCAGGTGCGTCTGGACCGCATCAAGCACTCCATCGGCAGCGTGCGCGTCCGCTACAACAAGAGCCTGCAGGCGCTGCGCATGCCGCGATTGGTCCACATCGGCCAGTCGCTGCGCGTCATCCACAACGTCAGCCTGCGCTGTCTTGTGATGCCCCGGCTCGAGTTCGTCCAAAACGACGTGCAGATCGACTACAACCCGTTGTTGGGTAACTGCACGGTGTATGCGCTCATCGGCCAGATCGACCACTACGACATCGGCGGTCTGGTGCGCGTGTTCAACAACGGCCAGGAAGATCAGTGCCCCAACTATCAGCAGGGGCAGTCGGGCCCCATCGGGCGCACGCCCAACTTCGATGACTACGACATGGAGAAGTAGTCGGGGAGGTTACTGAGACGTTGAGGCCGCAAAAGAGGCCCGGGGCCGTGGGGGTCCCGGGCCTTCCTGGTGGTAGTGTTAGGGCTCCAACAAGACCCAGTGGCGGGTCAGGTAGTCGCAGAGCGTCAGCCCGAACAACAAAATAAGCCACATCACGGCCGCCGAGGCGAAGATCCACACCAAAGGATCGCGGTAGCGTATCTCCATGTAGTACAGCACGGTGATGATCGCCTTGGCGGCCGCCAGCGCCAACAGCACGATGATCGTAAAGCCGCCGATATTGGTGTAGGCGACGACCACGCTCAAAAAGATGATCGCCAGCATGACCACGTACCACATGGCCAACTCGCGGTAGCTGCCCTCGGTGTCCTTGGGCGGCTCGTCGTCGGCCTGCTTGCTCGATTCGCTCATCGCTCGGGTCCTTGATGGTTCAACGAAGCGCCAGATAGAAGACGGGAAAGATGAACGTCCACACGATGTCGATGGTGTGCCAGTACATGCCCACCATCTCGATGCGGTTGGGGTTCTGAGCGGTGACCTTGCCCTGGAAGACCGAGGTGGTCAGCGCGATGACCACGATCACTCCGATGGTCAGGTGCAACAGGTGGAAGCCGGTGAGCACGTAGTAAAAGCTCATGAAAATCTTGGCCGCCCCGATGTCCGTCCCGGTGTAGTCGAAGGGCAGCCAGGGAAAGGGTACCAGGTGGTCGGTGTACTCCTGGTACCACTCGAAGCCCTTGAAAAAGAGAAAGATCGTGCCCAGAAACAGCGTCGCCAGCAGGTAGACGCGCGCCAGTTTCATGCGCGCGGTCTTCGCCGAGTGGGTGGCCAGCGACATGGTGAAGCTGCTGCTCAGCAAAAGCGTGGTCTCCATGGTGCCCCACGGCAGCATGAGCATGCGGCTCATATGGGCGAAGGTGCCCCCGTAGAAGATGCGGTAGACCGTATAGCCCAGGAACATCGCCCCGAAGAGCATCAGCTCGCTGGTCAAGAACACCCACATCCCCAGCGTGGCCGTGTGGTGTTGGTGTTCGAGGCTCTCGAATTGCTCGGCCTTTTGTGTGACCGATTCACTCATCGATATCCCCCCGATCCGCATAGTCGTAGGGTCGTTTGGTCACCACGGGTGGGTGCACGAAGTTCTTCTCCACCGGGGGCGACTCGGCGGCCTCCCACTCCAGGCCGGTGGCGTTCCAGGGGTTTTGGGGGGCCTTTTCACCCCAGCGAAGCGACCACAGCAGGTACAAAAAGGGCAACAGATAGCCCACCGCCAGGATCGACGCCCCCAGGGTGGACATCTCGTTGAGGGTCTGAAACTGCGGGGCGTAGGTGTGGTAGCGCCGGGGCATGCCCAGGTAGCCGAGCAGAAATTGAGGAAAGAATGTCAGGTTGAAGCCAAAGAAGATGGTCACCGCGGCGATCTTCCCCATCAACTCCGGGTACATGCGCCCGGTGATCTTGGGCCACCAGAAGTGCAGCCCGCCCAGAAAGGCGGTGACCATGCCCCCGACCATGATGTAGTGGAAGTGGGCGACCACGAAGTAGGTGTCGTGCACGTGGACGTCGACGGCCAGCGCCGCCAGAAACAGGCCCGTCAGCCCGCCGATGGTAAACAGCCCCAAAAAGCCCAGCGCGTATAACATGGGGGTGCGCAGGTGGATGCGCCCCTTGTAGAGGGTCGACGTCCAGTTGAACACCTTGATGGCCGAGGGGATGGCGACCATATAGCTGAGAAACGAGAACATCATCCCGGCGTAGATGGACTGGCCGCTGACGAACATGTGGTGGCCCCACACCAGAAAGCCGAGCACGGCGATGGCCAGGCTGGAGTAGGCGATGGCCTTGTAGCCGAAGATGGTGCGCCGGGAGAAGGCGGTCAGCAACTCGGGGATGACCCCCATGCCCGGCAAGATCATGATGTAGACCGCCGGGTGGCTGTAAAACCAGAACATATGCTGGAATAAGATGGGGTCGCCGCCCAGCGAGGGGTCGAAGATGCCGAAGCCGAAGAGGCGCTCGAGGGCCACCAGCGCCAGGGTGATCGACAGCACCGGCGTGGCCAAGATCATGATGATGGCGGTGGCGTAATTCGCCCAGATGAACAGCGGCAGGCGGTGCCAGGTCATCCCCGGCGCGCGCATCGTATGCACGGTCACGATCAGGTTGATGCCGGTCATGATCGACGAAAACCCCACCACGAACACCCCGCAGGCCATGGCGATGACCGCCGAGTTGGCGTACACGCTGCTGTAGGGCGTGTAGAAGGTCCAGCCGGTGTCCACCCCGCCCATGATCATCGTGGCGATGGTGAAGATGCCCCCGATCATAAACACATACCAACTGGCCAGGTTGAGCCGGGGAAAGGCCATATCCTCGGCGCCGATCATGATCGGGAACAGGAAGTTTCCCAGCGTGGTGGGGATGGACGGCACCAGGAAAAACCACACCATCACCACCCCGTGGATGGTGAATAGGCGGTCGTAGGTGTCGGCCTTGACCACGTCGGCCGCCGGGGTGATCAGCTCCAGGCGGATGAGCGTGGCGGCGATGCCGCCGATGGCAAAAAAGAAGATGATCGAGACCAAATACAAGATGGCGATGCGCTTGTGGTCGGTGGTCGTCAGCCACGACCAGATGGTCATCTCTTTGGCCAGGTAACTGTCGGGTTGTTTCGTTTGGGTCGCCATCGGTTGTCCGGTTGCTGCTCGTTGTTGTTCGCGGTTGTGTGCTCGCCCCCCGGCCCGTGCGCCGTGTCAGTTCGGGTGGTCGGTGATGTGCTCGTTGTTGCGCGGCTTGTAATCCAACGGCTGCTTGTCCTCGTCGTCGGTCTCGGGGGCGCTGAGCGACTTGATGTATTCGATGAGGTTGAAGACGTCGGATTCGCTCAGTTGGCCCTGGAACGAGGGCATGATCGGCGCGAAGCCGGCGACGACCTGCTGGCGGGGCAAGAAAATGGAGTCGCGGATATACTTGTCGTTGGCGATGACGCTGCCGCCGCCGTCGAGGGTGACCCGGCTGCCGTACAGCCCGCTCAGCGTCGGGGCGCGCATCGGGGAGTCTGGGGCGTGGCATCCCGAGCAGCCGGCGCGGGTGAACACCTTGCGGCCCTGGGCGACCAGCGTGTCGTTGGTCTGGCGCGCCGACAGCCAGGCGTCGTAGTCGGCCTGCTTCATCACGATGATCTTGCCGGTCATCTTGGAGTGATTGGTGCCGCAATACTCCGCGCAGCGCAGCCGGAAGGTGCCCACCTTCGTCGCCTGGAACCAGATATTGGTGTAGCGGCCGGGGACCACGTCTTGTTTGACCCGAAAGTCGGGCACATAGAAGCTGTGGATGACGTCCGGCGAGGTCATCTTCAGGCGCACCGGCCGGTTGACGGGTACGTGCAACTCGTTGATCTCGCGTTGGCCCTGGGGATGCTCGAATTTCCACATCCATTGCTTGGCCACCACGAACACCTGCACGGCGTTGGGGGGCATGTCCTCGATCTCGAAGTACTTCTTGGCGCCCCAAAAGAAGAAGATGACCGCCAACAGCGTGGGGATGGCGATCCACGTGGTCTCGATGACCCAGTTATTCTCCGGGGGATTGCTGCGGTCGGCATCGGAGCCCGCCCGGTATTTGATGAGGAAGTACACGACGAACGAGCCGATGAGCACGATGAAGAACCCCGCCAGCAGCAACAGGCCGAAATACAGGGCGTCGACCTGGGGAGCGACGGTGGATGCTTCGTCTGGAAAGAGCGGAAAGTCCCACATATCAGCCCCGCTCCTCGTCGTTGCGATTGCGCCGAAAGCCCAAAAACAGCCCGGCGGCGATGAGGATGGTGGTGGCGATGCCGGCGATGCGCACCACGCTCATGATCTGCACGCTGTACTTGCCGTTGGCCGGGTTGTACGTGCAGCAGCGCAGCAGAAGCTTGTCCACCGGCGAGCCGATGGTGCCGTTGCTGGCGTCGATCAGGCCGAGCTTGAGGTCGCCGGGGTCGTATTTGATGCCGTAAAAATACCGGGAGACCTTGCCCTTGGGGGTGAGCACGACCAGGGCGCCGGGATGGGAGAATTGGTGGCGCTTTTTGTCGTAGGCGTAGGTAAAGCCCACCGCCTTGTTGAGCGCGGCGATATTGGCCTTGTCGCCCATCAACGAGTGCCAGCCCTTGCCGGCGCTCTCGTCGCCGTACAACTGCAGGTAGCGCTGGCGCGCCGAGCGC
The DNA here is from genome assembly GCA_963697525.1 of uncultured delta proteobacterium. GTDB lineage: Bacteria > Myxococcota_A > Bradymonadia > Bradymonadales > Bradymonadaceae > Bradymonas. The sequence continues at coordinate 6,725,707 of OY969087.1, read as the reverse complement.
ATCAGGTCGGCGTCTTCGTGGGGGTCGATGCTCACCGACAAGACCTGGAAGTCCTCGCCGAGCTTCAGGGGCACCTTCTTGAGGCTTTTGACCAGGCTCTCGTGGATCAGGGTGCACAGGTTGGGGCAGTGCACGTAGCCCAGCGCCAGAATAATGGGCCGGTCGCCCTGAAAATAGTCGCTCAGCGCGACGTCTTTGCCGTCGGTGGTGTGAAATTTCAGCCCGCCGGGCACCTGGTGGTCGAGGCGTTGGACGACGCTGGTCTGGCCGAGCTTTCCAGACTTGGCGGCGGGGCTGTAGTGGTTGCGCTGGGCGGCCGCCGGGGCGCAGAGGCCCAGCAAAACGGCGGCCGTCACCACCGGGATGAGCCCGCGGGGCCTGCCAATGGGGATGGTGTCTATGCTCATAAAAACCTCCTTATACCGTCTACGTGGTGCTTACTGGGGAGCGGGCCCGCTGGCGTCCGTCGAGCCGGCGTCGCTGGCCTCGGGCGCCTCCTTGGGAAACCCGGCGTCCAGGGCGATCTCGATGGCCCGGTCGACGGGGATCTGGGCGAATTTGTGGTCGGAGCCCAGCCACATATAGTTGTGGATGATCGTCTGATTCTGCGCCTCGACCCGGCGCACGGTCTCTCGCGGGTGGATCTCGATGCCCGGCTGGACGCGCCGCCGGTGGTGCACCTGTTCGAAGACGTGCTTCAGGGAGGGGATGTTTTTGCCCTCCGAGTAGCACGAGCGCGTCCCGCCGACGATCACGCCGATGAGCACCAGCGAGAGCAGCAGGCTGGCGCCCACCGAGACGATGATCTTGGGGTTGGCGTCGCGCTCCTCGTGGTAGGCGCGGCCCGACGGCGGTGGCGGTTCGGGCTCGAGGTCGGCGTTGTCTTCGGAGTCGCTCATGATTGGCCTCCTCGGCGCGCCTGTCGCTGCTCGTCGCGCCACTCGGGGAACAGCTCCAGGGAGCCGCGGGCCATGATCGGGCGGCGCCCCAGCAGCCAGCCCAGCGCGAACAGCCACAGCCCGCCGATGGCCGCCCAGTTGGCGAAGGCCTGCCAGGTCAGCCAGAAATGCCCCGGGGAAAACGCCGGCATGATCACCCAGTAGTTGTCCACGAAGCGCATCATCAGCAGCCAGGCGCATATGCCCGCCAGCAACAACGGGGTGCGCTTGGTGATGCGGAAGAACAGTCCGATGAGGGGGAGGAACAGCAAGAAGACGATGATGAACGCCGCCACCCACCCCCAGCCGCCCGCCGAGCGTGCGACGTACCAGGTGATCCGGTCGGAGGTGTCGCCCGACCAGATGATGATGAACTGCATGAAGTTCATGTAGCCCCACAGCCCCACGAAGGCCAACATCATGTTGCCCAGGTCGTTGAGCCGGTCGCGGGTCACGAAGCGGTGCAGCTGTCGACTTCGGCGCAGCAAGAGCACGAGCAGGTTGACGAGGATGATGCACGTCAGCACCTGCTCGGTGACCAGCATCATCGGGTAGATCGAAGAGAACCACTCCGGCTCGAGGCTCTGCGCCCAGTCGATGATGGCGAAGGTGTCCGCCAGCACCACCCCGATGACGCCGACGGCGCTCAAGAATTTATAGATCGGCCGATACCCGGTGGGGTCGTCCTCGACGTCCTCGCGGTGCGACCAGTAGCGCAGCGCAAAGCCCAGCCCGCACCACACCAAAAAGTACAGGCCGGCGCGCACCAGGAAGAACGGCACGTTCAGGTAGGCGACCTTATGCTGCAGCTTGTCGCTGTGGGCGACCACCTGGGGGATGGCCCAGCGGTAGGCTCGGGGAATGGTGACGGCGATGGGCACAAATAGCGCGATGAACAGCGGCAGGGTGCCCACGGCCGCCTCCAGCGGGCGGCGCAGGATGGCGCTCCACCGTCCGCGCACCAGGTGGTGCAGCATCAGCAGCATCAGCGCCGCCACCGGCACGCCCACCCAGAAGAAGAAGGCGAAGACGTACGATTCGATGAAGGTCTGGTAGTCGACGATGGCGCCGATGACCGCGCCCACCCCCCCCAACAGGCCCAGGCCCAGCCCGCCGAGCTCGAGCAGGCGCACCAGCGTGTCGACGTCGGGTCGATTGTCGGCGCTCGCGCTCATGGGCTCTCCTTGTTCAGACGGGCACGATCCCGGGGGCTGAGCAGCCGGCGGGGGGCGTGCTGGCTCAACTGCAGCGCGCGCACATAGGCGACGACCTCCCACCGCTGCTCGGGCGACAGGCGGGCGCCGTGGCTGTACATCACCCCGTAGCCGTTGGAGATGACGTCGAAGAGGTAGCCCACCGGCGCCTCGCGAAGCTCTTTTTTGTGGAAGCTCGGCGGCGAGGGGAACCCCCGGTGGACGACCACGCCGTCGCCGTAGCCGGATTTGCCGTGGCACGGCGAGCAGTACACGTTGAAGTTGGTGCGCCCGTCGAGCAGCGTCTTGCGGGTGATCGGGATGGGGAAGTGGCTCACGAAGGTCTTTTTCTTCTCGGCCATCTTCTGCGGCGGCGCCTTGGCCTCGACCGATCGTGGCCTTTCATTGGCCGAGGTGCCGATGGGCGCCGAGGCCTGCGAGACCGGGGGCAGCTTTTTTCGCCCGTAGTAAAAAGCGGCGTCGGTCACCCGCTGGCTGCGCGCGATGGTGCCGCGCGGCGGGTGGCGCGCCGAGCTTTGGTCGGCGAAAAAGTCGCTCTCCTCGTAGGGGTCGAGCTTGGGCTGGGTGCGCATGCGCGGACAGCCCGGAATGGTCGAGATCGCCACGATGAGCACGATGGGCGCGCCGAGCACGAAGGCGACCGTCAGGGCCTTGAAGACGACGGGTAGGGCCTTTTCTACTCGCATGGCACCTCCGAGACGGCCAGGGCGTCCAGCTCGAGCAAAAGCTCGCGTGTGTCGACCCGCTCGAAGCACTCGTCCTCGCAGCCGACCATCATGAAGAAGCGGTCCGAGGTCACCCGCTCGAAGCCGGGCACCTCGAAGGTGGGGTGGTGGTACAGCGGCAGGCGGTTCAAGAAGAGCATGCCGAAAAAGGCGGCGAATGCCGCCGACAACACCCCCACCTCGAAGGTCACCGGCACGTACGCCGGCCAACTGAACATCGGCCGGCCGCCGACGTTGATGGGATAGTCCCAGGACCACGACCAATACTGGATGGCGAAGGCCAGCGACGCCGCCCCCATGCCCACCACGAAGACGATGATGGGGATGAGGGGGGCGCGGTTGTCCAAGATGTCGTTGAGGTTTTCGACCGGGAAGGGCGTAAACGCCTCCAACTCCTCGAAGCCCTCGTCGGTCAGCCGGCGGGCGGCCTCGGTGAGCTTGTCGGGGGTGTCGAATTCGGCCATCAGCCCCAGAATGTCGCTCGTCTCACTCACCGCCGACCTCCCCGTCGCTGGTCGACAGCTTCTCCTGGTACTCCAGCTTGCCCTCGTCCTGCTTCTCGATGAGCTCGCGGATCTCCCAGATGACGCTGACGGGCACGTAGCGCGTAAACAGCAGCCACATGCTCGCAAAGAGCCCCATGCTGCCCAGCAAGGCCATCCAATCCCACACCGTCGAGCGGAAGACGTGCCAGCGCGACGGCAAAAAGGTCGTGCTCAGGCTGGAGGTCACCAGCACGTACGCCTCGCACCAGATGCCCACGTTGACCAAAAGCCCGATGATGAACAGCGCCACCGGGCTGCGCCGGATCCTTCGAAACCACAGCAGTTGCAACACGCCCGTGCAGCAGGACAGCTTGATCCAAAGGGGCAGGGCGTAGGGGCCCACGAAGCGGTGGATGAGCACGGTGATCTCGTAGGTGCTGCCGCTGTACCACACGGTGAAGTAGTCGAGGACAAACGCCCAGTTGAGCACCAGCCCGGTGAACAGCAGGATCTTGGCCAAATTCTCCAGGTGGCGGTCGGTGACGTACTCGTGCAGCCCGTAGAAGTGGCGAAGCACCGTGGTCAGCATCAGCACGGTGGCAAACCCCGAGAAGAACGCCTCGGCCAGAAAATACGGGGGGATGACGGTGCTGTGCCAGCCGGGGGTGATGCCGACGGACAGGTCTAGGCCGACGATGGAGTGCACCGATAGCACCAGCGGCACGGCGATGCCGCCGATGAGCAGGTAGGCCTGGCGAAACCGCTGCCAGTGGTGCGACGAGCCGCGCCAACCCAGCGCGAAGATACCGTATATCTTCTTGACGAAGGTGTTCGTCGCCCGGTCGCGGATGGTGGCCACGTCGGGGATGACCGCCAGGTACCAGAACAAAAGCGAGACCAGCATATAGGTCATCACCGCCCACACGTCCCAGATAAGCGGGCTTTGCCACTGCGGCCACAGCCCCATGGTGTTGGGGTAGGGAAACAGCCAATAGAACAAAAACGGTCGCCCCAGGTGGATCAGCGGCATCAACCCCGCGCAGGTCACCGCCATCAAGGTCATCGCCTCGGCGAAGCGGTTGATGGAGGCGCGCCACTCCTGGCGAACCAGCATCAAGATCGTCGAGATGAACGTGCCCGCATGGGCGATGCCGATCCACCAGATGAAGTTGATGATGGGAAACGCCCACGCCACCGTATTTTCGTTGCCGAAGATGCCGATGCCGGCGGCGAACAGGTAGATGAGCGTGACCAAAAACAGGTTGATCAGCACCATCCCCAGCAATAGGCCCGGGGTCATCCCCCAGCCGGGGGGGCGGTCGACGGTCAGCCGCTTGAAATCCTCGCTGACCTTGGCATAGCTCTGCCCGGGCATCAGCGGGGCCGGCCGATGGTGGACCTTATCGGGCGCGTCGGTGTCGGGTTGGGCGGGCGAGGGGTCGACCATCGACTATTCCTTCTCCTCGTGGTGGCGTTTCGACTTCGAAATCAACGCCTGGTTGGGATTGGTCACCGCGGCCAGGTAGGTGGTGCGCGGCCGGGTGTTGAGCTCCTCGAGCAGCGTGTAGTCGTGGGGCTGCTTTTTGAGCCGGGCGACCTTGGCGTTGGGGTTGTTCTGGTCGCCGAAGATGATCGCGTCGGTCGGGCAGGTCTGCTGGCAGGCCGTCTCGATCTCGCCCTCCCGGATGCGCCGCCCGTGGGTCTGGGCCTGGGCGCGCGCGGCGTTGATGCGCTGGATGCAGTAGGTGCATTTCTCCATGACCCCCTGCATGCGCACGGTCACGTCGGGGTTGTAGCGCAGGTCCAGCACCGCCTGGGCGTCGCCGTGCTCTTCCTCGTCGTGGGAGTAGTCCAGAAAATTGAACCGGCGCACCTTGTAGGGACAGTTATTCGAGCAGTAGCGCGTGCCCACGCAGCGGTTGTAGGTCATCTCGTTGATGCCCTCGGAGCTGTGGGTCGTCGCCTCCACCGGGCAGACGACCTCGCAGGGCGCCTTCTCGCATTGCATGCACGGCACCGGCTGGTGATAGGCCGTGGGGTTGTCCGGCGAGCCCTCGTAATAGGTGTCCACGCGCAGCCAGTGCATCTCGCGGGCGCGGGCGACCTGCTCCTTGCCCACGATGGGCACGTTATTCTCCACCTGGCAGGCGGCCACGCAGGCCATGCAGTCGATGCACCGCGTCTGGTCGATGCTCATCGCCCAGGCGTAGGTGTCGTAGGTGAACGTCGGGAAGAGCGATTTTTGGGGCTTCTCCGGCTTGCCCAGGTGCTGCTTGGAGGCGAATTCCTCCAGGGTGGCGTGCTTGACGATGGGCCGGTCATGCATGCGGTGGCTCCCCTGGGTCGACGCCAGCAGATAGGTGCGGCCGGTCTTGTGCAGGCGAAGCCCCCCGTCGAACCACAGCGCCTGGGAGGTGCGCAGCCGGTAGGCGTCGAAGCCCTGGTCCCGGCCGAGCTCGCCGCCGGCGGTCTTGCCGTAGCCCAGCCGCAGGGTCACGCATCCGTCGGCGTGGCCGGGCATCACCCACACCGGCGCCTCCACGCTGCGCCCCCGGTAGTCGAGCTTGACCACGTCTCTGGTGCTCAGGTCGAGGCGCTCGGCGGTCTTCGGCGAGACCAGCGCGGCGTTGTCCCAGGTCAGGCTGGTCAGCGGCTTGGGCAACTCCTGGAGCAGGCCGTTGTTGGAAAAGCGCCCGTCCCACACGCTGGGATCGGGGGCGAAGATGACGGTGAGCTCGTCGCCGCTGGACTTGCCGGAGGGTCGGGAGGCCGAGGGCGTGTCGAAGTTGGGCTGGAGCACCACGTTGGTGCCCACGTAGGCGCTGTCGGGGACCACCCCGTCGCGCACAGACACGCGCCACAGCCGGTCGAAGTCCTTGGCGCCGAAGCGCTGGCGCCACTGGTCCATCAGAGATCGCGTGGCCGGGCCGGCTGTGCCCCAGCATCACGTCGAGCACCTCGTGGACCGAGCGCCCGTTGTACAGCGGGTTGATCAGCGGCTGGACGATGGTGATGGTGCCGTCGTTGGCGCGCGCGTCGGTCCACGCCTCCAACGGGTGGACCCGGGGCACGTGCCACCGGCAGCGCTGGCTGGTCTCGTCGTCATACAGGCTCAGGTGCACGCTCATGCCCACCTGGTCGAGCAGCTCGCCGAAGTTCAGATCCGCCGGGGCGTTGTACACGGGATTCCCCCCGAGGATGACCAGCGTGTCGACCTCGCCATGTTTGATGTCGGTGGCCAGTTGCCGCAGCGAGTCGAGCTGGGGCTCCGGCTGGGCCGCCACCGGCTCGGTGAACTCCACGGTGGTGCCCACGTTGCCCAGCTGCACGTTGATGGCGTGGGCCAACGCGTGGGTCGCCGGCGGCTGCTGCAGTCCGGGGACGACCACCGACTGGCCGCGGTGGCTGAGCAATTCCTTGGTGAGCACGTCCAGCCAGTGCTTCTCGTCGTCGGTGGGCTGGAAGTCGTCGTTGGCAGTGCTCACCCCGACGCGTCCGGCCAGCGCGCGCAAAAACCCCTCGACGCGGCGCGGATCGATGCGCAGCCGGTTGTCGGCCTTCGAGCCGGTGACCGTAAAGGTCGCCTCCAGCGAAAACATCCGGCTCATCGTGGGCTGAGGCTTTCGGGCGGTGCGCCGCTGGGCCCACTGGCGCGCGTAAATCAGCCGGCCGGGCCCGCGGTGCAGAAAATCGGAGTCCACCGCCAGCACCACCTGGGCCTTGTCGAAGCGGTAGCGCGGGTGCAACGGCCGGCCGAACGCGCGTCGGATGCCCGCGTGGATATTGTCCCGGTTGATCGGCGACCAATGATGCCAGCTCGCCTTGGGGTAGCGCTTCAAAAAGGCGTCGATCTGGTGGGCGAGCGTCGGGGAGGTCACCGTCTCGGTCAGCAGACGTATGCCTGCTCCCTGCTTGGTCGACGGGGCGTTCAAGTGATCCTGCAGCCGGTAGACCAGCTCGTCCCATTTGCGCTCGATGCGCCCGGCGTCGGAGGTCTGCTCGAGCACCGTCTGGGAGCGCTGCGGGTCGTACAGCCCCCAGGTCGACGCCTGGGCGAAGGCGTCCGCCGCCCCCCGGCTGGTGGGATGCTGGGGGTTGCCGTCGACCTTGGTGGGCCGGCCCATATGGCTCTCCACCAGGATGCCGTTGGCAAAGCCGTCGACCATAAAGGCGCTGGCATAGTACAGCGGCTTGCCGGGGACGACGTCCTCGGGGGCCTTGACGTAGGGCACGATGTCGCCCTGGGGCGAGCCGGTGCAGCCGGCCGCGCCCGCCATGACCAGCGAGGCCCCCATCAACTTCAAGAAGTGGCGCCGGCTGGCGCCCTCGGGCCACTCGCAGGCGCCCGGCGCAAATTCATCGGCCGCCCACTCGCGAAGCTTGTCGGGCGAGTCGAACTCCTCGAGCGTCTGCCACAGGTGGTCGTCGTCGCCCGCCGAGAACCGCGCGCGCATTGACTCTACACTGTGCTTGTCATCACTCATCTATCGCCATCCTCAGTAGTGACACGTCGAACAATCCGTCAGAATCTCCTCATCAATGCCGTATTTTTTGACCAGTTTGCGCCCCAGGGCCTCGCGGTTGTCCGGCGGCTTCCACCCCATCGTGAACACCTCGCTGCGCGGCCTCAGGTACTCCTCGGGGTGGCGGTGGCAGTCCAGACACCAGTGCATCTGCAGCGAGACCGCCTGGCGGGTCAGCGGTTGCTTGTCGATGCGCCCGTGGCAATCCTCGCAGCCCACCCCGTTGGCCACGTGGACGTCATGTCGAAACATCACAAAGTCGGGCAGGTTGTAGATGCGCTTCCAGTGCAACGGTCGGTTCAGGCGGTAGCTTTGGCGCACCGGCTCGAGCACCGGCGCGTGCGTCCACACCTGTGAATGGCAGGTCATGCAGGTGTGGGTGGGCGGAAAGCCGGCATTGGCGCTGTTGGTCACGCTGGTGTGACAGTAGCGACAATCCAGGCCCAATCCGCCCACGTGGTGTTTGTGGCTAAACGGCACCGGTTGCGGGCTCGTCCAGCCGTTGCGCTTGATATAGCCCGGTTGACACGCGTAGGTGGAAACCGCCCACAAAATGAGCAAGAGCAGAAACGCGCCCAGGATACCGAGCCTAAAGTAGGTATCGGCGCTTTTTTCAAAGAGTTGCGACATGTGGCAGTTGAGCCTGCCGCAACACATGGCGGGCCTTGCGGTCCACCGCCACGTGCACAACAGGCGTTTCGACGTAGTTCAACTGGCGGATTGTCGCCCGCTTGCGACTACTTCGAACCGACTGGTCACGCAGGCGCCACATGGCGTTGAGGTGAGTCGGAGCACTACCGTCGAAGCCGACACAGCTTCTTCAAGTACAGTGCATCTTAGACACGAGTTCGGGTGGAACAACCGCGATCGGCGTACAAGTTATGGAGGCGCCCCGCTGCACCGACGGAGCGGCGATCGGACCCAAGTTTGAAGCAACGCCTCTGGGAGTACTGGAATCACTGAACCTATGGAGCGCCGATGTTTGACCTGCCGATGCACCCCAAGATCGTTCACTTTCCCATCGCGTTGGCCGTGTTGATGCCCGCGATCTCCTTTGGACTGCTGGTGTCGTGGTGGCGGGGCTGGTTTCCGGCGCGCACCTGGTGGGTCGCCGTCGTCCTGCAGGCGATCCTATTTGGCACCGCCTGGTGGGCCATGGAAGTCGGCGAGGAGGAAGAAGAGCACGTCGAAGACGTTTTACCCAACGAGCACCTGCTGCACGAGCACGCCGAGCGCGCCGAGGCGCTGGTGTGGACCGCCGGCGGCGTTTTGGTGGTGATGGCCCTGCCGCTGTTCATCCCCGGGGACGGCCGCAAGCGGTGGGTGGCGACCGGGGCCACTGCCGCCACCGTGGCGGTCACCGTGCTGGCATTTCTGACCGGCGAGGCCGGGGGCGACCTGGTCTACAAGCAGGGCGCGGCCAACGCGTGGATCAAAAAGAGCGGGCCGGCCGCCACCAAGCCGGCGCCGTCGGGCGACGCGACGCGCCCGAGCAAAGACGGCGACGGCGACTAAGCGCGCCGCGGTGGCAGGGCGCATAAATTGCGGCGAGGATGCGCCCGGCCGCAAATTATGCGCCCGCTTGTCCCCGTCGCAGGCGCCGCGCTCGCCGTCGCACGCGGCCAGCGTCCACAATACCCGAGAAATTCTGCGGTTGGATCTTAACTTGCACAACAACCCGACCGGCCGGGCCGCGTGCCCGCGTCGAGCACCCAACGTCGTTTCACACGCACTTTCCTGTTGCACAGCGTTTCAGCCATGATGCTCATTCACCTGGTCATGCTCGGTTTTCTCGTCGGTGTGGGCCTGTGTGCCCTTCACTTCAGCCTGCGCCAGTGGGCCCAGGCCCGCGACATCTCCTGCCCGTGGGGCCGGTTCGTGCGCGCCGCCAGCGGTGCCGCCGAGTTGGGCGCGCTGGGCCTGGGCGCCTACGTGCTGGCCACGGTCGGCTGGGCGGCGATCCCGGCGGCGGCCACCGGCTTTTTGTTGACCCGCCCGGCGATGGCGCACGCGCGCGCCTCCGGCAGCTGAGCATGAGCCTCGAGCCCCCAACGCCCGCACGCGGCACGGTAGTCAGCGTGCGCGGAAGCGTCGTCGACGCCCACTTCACCCACGGGCTGCCCGACGTACGCGAGGTGCTCGAGGCCCCCGACCCAGGCGTGCGCCTGGAGGTGCTCTCGCACCTGGACGGCCACACCGTGCGGGCCATCGCCCTGGGGCCCACCGGTGGGCTTCGCCGCCACGCCCCCGTGGTCGCCACCGGCGCCCCCATCGAGGTGCCCGTGGGAGTGGGCGTACTCGGGCGCATGTTCGACGTATTCGGCCAGCCGGTCGACGCCGGCGCCCCCCTCGACGAGCTGGAGCACCGCCCCATCTATCGCTCCCGCGTGCCGTTGTCCGAGCAGCGCACCCGCTCGGAGATCTTCGAGACCGGCATCAAGGCCATCGACGTGCTCGCCCCCCTGGAGCGCGGCGGCAAAGCCGGCTTATTCGGTGGCGCCGGTGTCGGCAAGACCGTGCTCATCACCGAACTCATCCACAACGTCGCCAGCGAGCACGCCGGGGTCAGCCTGTTTTGCGGCATCGGCGAGCGCAACCGCGAGGCCGAGGAGATTTACCGGGAGATGCGCCAGGCGGGCGTGCTCGCCAACACCGCGCTGGTCTTCGGGCAGATGGACACGCCCCCCGGGGTGCGCTTTCGGGTCGGCCACGCCGCCCTGACCATGGCCGAGTATTTCCGCGACGACCAGAATCGCGACGTCCTGCTGCTCATCGACAATATCTTTCGGTTCATCCAGGCCGGCTCCGAGGTCAGCGGGCTGGCCGGGCATCTGCCCTCGCGGGTGGGCTATCAGCCGACGTTGGCCACCGAGCTCGCCGAGCTCGAGGAGCGCATCACCTCGACCTCCCACGGGGCGATCACCTCGGTGCAGGCGGTGTACGTGCCCGCCGACGACTTCACTGACCCGGCCGTGGTGCACACCTTCTCGCACCTGTCCTCCATCGTCGTGCTGTCTCGCAAGCGCGCCAGCGAGGGGTTCTACCCCGCGGTCGACCCACTGGAGTCGTCCTCCAAGATGCTCGCGCCCCACATCGTCGGCGAGCGCCACTACCGCGTGGCTCGCCAGATTCGCAAGACCCTCGCCGAGTACGACGAGCTCAAGGATATCATCGCCATGTTGGGCCTCGAGGAGCTCTCCCAGCAGGACAGGCGCATCGTCTCGCGCGCCCGGCGCCTGGAGCGCTTCCTGACCCAGCCGTTTTTCACCACCGAGCAATTCACCGGCCTGGGCGGACGTTTCGTGCCGCTTCAGCAAGCCCTGGAGGGCTGCGAGCGCATCCTGGCCGACGAGTTTGCCGAGGCACCCGAGCGCGCCGTGTATATGATCGGCGCGGTGGACGAGGCCGTCGACGCGGCCGGGACCGCCGAGGTGGCGCCATGATGAGACTGCGCATCGCGCTCCCCCACCAGATGCTGGTCGACGCGCCGGCCTCGAAGGTCATCGCCGAGGCGGCCAACGGCTCGTTTTGCCTGTTGCCTCGCCACGTCGACTTCGTGGCCGCGCTGGTGCCGGGGATTTTGAGCTGGGTCGACGAGGACGGCCGCGAGATCTTCGCGGCGGTCGACCGCGGCATCCTGGTCAAGGTGGGCGAGGAGGTGGGCGTGTCGGTGCGCCGCGCGATTGTCGACGACGATCTGGAGACGCTCCACCGCACGGTCACCCAGAGCTACCACACCCTCGACGAGCACGAGCGCCAGGCGCGCGCGGCCGCCGCCCAGCTCGAGGCCGGCTTCGTGCGCCGCTTCCTCGAACTCGAAAAAGGAGGCTGACCATGGGCGAGCAACACGCTTCCAATCGACCGGAGCTGCCCGACGAGGTCGGCAGGAAGGTCGAAAAGAAGATCGACGCCCGCCGCTCACGCAAGCGCGGCCTGTGGTACGGGCTGGGCATGTTCGGGCTGGTGGGCTGGGCGGTGGCGCTGCCCACGCTGGTCTTTTTGGCGGTGGGCATCTGGCTGGATAACCGCCTCGACGACGGCTTCTCCTGGACCCTGGCCATGCTGCTGGCGGGGATCTTCGTGGGATGTCTCAACGCGTGGTATTGGGTCTCCAGCGAGAGCAAACAAGACTGACGGGCCACCACGCGTGGCAAGGGAACGAACCATGATGCCGATTGTGCTTGGATTTGTGGCCGGGATCGCCCTGGGGGCGCTGTACTTCGGCGGGCTGTGGCTGACCGTGCGCAACATGCGCCAGGCCGACCACGCCGCCGGGCGCATCGTCCTGAGCTTTTTTGGGCGAGCGGCCCTCTTGCTGGCCGGCTTTTACGGCGTGTTGCAGCTCGGCCTGACGGCGCTGGCCGCGGCGATGGTGGCCTTTTTGGCCGTGCGCTTCGCGGCGACGCGCTACGTCTCGCCGACGCCGAACGACGAGCAGCGTCAACGGCGAACGGCGGATTAACCGCAAAGGCGCGAAGACGCAAAGGACAGACCACCCATTGAAGTAGTTCTCTGCGACTTTGCGCTTTTGCGGTGAAGATGTCGTTCGCAGTTTTTTCCGGGAGCCGGTCATGGAGCTAACACCCGACAGCTTGGTCTTTTGGCAGTGGGGGCCGATGCACCTGAACGCGACCATCGTGTTCGGCTGGGTGGTCAGCGCCATCCTGGTGGTGGGGTCGTGGGCGATCACGCGCCGGCTGTCCACCGGCGACCGTATCCCGCGCTGGCAGAACGTGCTGGAGGTGCTCGTCTCGCAGATCCGCACCGAGCTAAGCGACATCACCCGCGGCTCGGGGCTGCGCTACCTGCCATTTGTGGGCACGCTCTTCTTGTATATCGCCACGAGCAACCTGTTGTTGATCGTGCCGTTTTACCGGGCGCCGACCGCCTCGCTGTCGACGACCACCGCCCTGGCGCTGTGCGTGTTCGTGGCGGTGCCGCTGTTCGGCATCGCCGAGCGCGGGGTGTGGGGGTATCTGAAGGCCTACGCCCAGCCGTCGATCCTGATGCTGCCGTTCAACGTCATCGGGGATTTTTCGCGCACGGTGGCCCTGGCGGTGCGCCTCTTTGGCAACATCATGAGCGGCACGCTCATCGTCGCCATCCTGGTGGCCCTGGCGCCGCTGTTCTTTCCGGTGGTGATGAACGCGCTGGGCCTGCTCACTGGCATGATTCAAGCATACATCTTTGCGGTACTCGCGGCGGTTTATATCGCCTCGGCGACCCAGGCTCAGCCGCCGGTCGACGAGGCCCCCATCTCCAACGGAGGCGCTTCCAATGAGTGACGTGAGCATCGTAGCAGTGGTGTCCATCGCCACCGCCGGATTGACCATGGCCATCGGCTCGCTGGGCCCGGCGTTTGGCGAAGCCCGCGCGCTCGCCCAGGCGCTGAGCTCCATCGCCCAGCAGCCCGACGAGGCCAACACCATCACGCGCACGCTGTTCGTGGGCCTGGCGATGGTGGAGTCGACGGCGATCTATTGTCTGGTGGTGGCGCTGATTCTGATCTTCGCCAATCCCTTCTGGACGGCCGTCCACGGTGGTTGAGACGCGGGAAAGCGCATGACGATCGACTGGTTCACAGTAGCAGCACAGATCCTCAACTTCGTGGTCCTGGTGTGGCTGCTCAAGCGCTTCTTATACGGGCCGGTCATCCGCGCGATGGATGCGCGTGAGGAGCGGGTGGTCAGCCGGCTCAAGGAGGCGCGCCAGCGCGAGCAGGAGGCGGCCGAGGAGGCGCAAAAGTTGCGCGAGGAGCGCGAGGCGTTTGCGCGCACCGAGGACGCGCGCTTCGACGAGTTGGAGCGCGAGCTCGCCGAGGAGCGAAAGCGCCTGCTCAGCGAGGCCCGCGAGCACGTCGCCGTCGCCCGGCGCGAGTGGCTGGAGGCGCTCGAGCGCGACCAGGCGACGTTGATGCGCGCGTTTCGCGAGCGCGCCGAGCGCCGCCTCTTCGAGATTTTGCGCGACGTGCTCGCCGACGTCGCCGACGCCGACCTCGAGCAGCGCACCGTCGAGGTCTTCGTCGGGCGCATCCGCGGCGTCGACGGTGAGGAGTTAAGCGCGCTGGCGTCGCCCGCCGACGGCGGCCCACGCCGCGTCGAGGTGCGCACCGCCTTCGAGCCCACCGCCGGCCAGCGCGCCCGCCTCGGCGAGGTGCTCGGCGAGTGCCTGCCGGGCGATCTCGACCTCGCCTTTCGCCGCGACGAGGCGCTGCTGGCGGGCATCGAGCTGCGCCTGGACGGGCGCAAATTCGGCTGGAGCCTGGGCAGCTACCTGGACGGGTTGGAGGACGAATTGTGGAATGACGTGCGCAGCTTTGTGCCCGACGAGGCGTCGTCTGCCGACGAGGCACGCTCCGACAGGAGGGCAGGGTGACCCACTCCGGCGACACACCGCGCGACGAGCTCGACAGCGCGCTGCGCCACACGCTCGCCCGGCTCGACCGCGCCGCCGAGCGCTACGAGGCCGACCTGCACGTGCGCGAGTACGGGGAGGTGCGCTCCATCGACCAGGGCATCGTCCGGGTGGGCGGCCTGCCCAGCGTGGGCTACGAGGAGATGGTCACCTTCGACAGCGGCGCCGTCGGACTGGCGCTCAATCTGGAGGAGAACGAAGTCGGCGTGGTGCTTCTGGGCGAGGCCGCCGACATCCGCGCCGGCAGCGAGGTCGAGCGCACCGGCCGGGTGCTGGAGGTGCCCGTGGGCGAGGCGCTCATCGGTCGGGTGATCAACCCGCTGGGCGTGCCGCTCGACGGCGGCGAGCGCGTCTACACCGGTGAGTTTTTGCCCGTCGAGCGACCCGCCCCCGAGATCCTGCAGCGCGCGCCGGTGAGCACGCCCCTGCAGACCGGCGTGTTGGCCGTCGACGCCATGGTGCCCATCGGGCGCGGCCAGCGCGAGCTCATCGTCGGCGACCGTCAGACCGGCAAGACCGCCCTGGCCGTCGACACCATCCTCAACCAGCACGACAAGGGCGTGGTGTGCATCTACTGCGCCATCGGCCAGCGCAACGCCTCGGTCGCCCAGGTTATCGCCGAGCTGCGCTCGCGCGGCGCGCTCGACTACACGATGGTCGTCGTCGCCGAATCCGAAGACCCCCCGGGGCTGCAATACGTCGCCCCCTACGCGGCCACGTCCATGGCCGAGCGGCTGATGCACGACGGGCGCGACGTCCTGGTGGTCTACGACGACCTGACCCAGCACGCCCGCGCCTACCGCGAGATCTCGCTGCTGATGCGCCGCCCGCCGGGGCGCGAGGCGTTCCCCGGCGACATCTTCTACGTGCACTCGCGGCTGCTCGAGCGGGCGACTCATCTGCGCGAGGAGTTCGGGGGCGGCTCGCTGACCGCGCTGCCCATCATCGAGACCGAGGCCGAGGATATCTCGGCGTATATCCCCACCAACCTCATCTCGATCACCGACGGCCAGATTTACCTGTCGCCCAAGCTCTTCCACAAGGCGCTGGTGCCCGCGGTCGACGTCGGCCGGTCGGTGTCGCGGGTGGGCGGAAAGACCCAACTGCCCGCCTACCGCGCCGTCGCCGGCGAGCTGCGTCTGGCCTACTCGCAATTCGAGGAGCTCGAGACCTTTTCGCGCTTCGGCACCCGCCTCGACGAGGAGACCCGCAAGACCCTCGAGCACGGCCGCCGCGTGCGCGAGGTGCTCAAGCAGCCCCAATACGAGCCCCGGCGCGCCAGCGCCCAGGTCGCCGTGCTCCTGGCCGCCAACGAAGGCCTATTCGACAAGATCGCCGTCGACGCCGTCTCGCCGGCTGCGCGCAAGCTCATCGACGAGATCCCCGGCCGGCTTCCCAAAGTATGCCGGCGCATCGAGGCCGGCGAGAAGCTATCCGACGAGGACAAATCGCTGCTGATCCAAGAGACAAGAATGTTGGTCGAATAACAAAACCAGGCCCGAAGCAGGCTAGCAGCCTGCGCTCCGGCCCCGCGCCGCAGGCGCCAAGACCCAAGCCCATGAACCTCCAACACCTCCACCATCGCATCGAAAGCGCCGAAGACCTCCTGTCGGTCGTCAAGACGATGAAGTCGATGGCGGCGGTCAACATCCACCAATACGAGCGCGCCGTGGAGTCGCTGGCCCAGTACGAGCACAACGTGGAGATGGGCCTGCGCATCCTGCTGTTTCGCCGCCCGGAGCTGGCCCAGACGGCCGTGCGCGCCCGCGTCGAGCGCACCGGCGTGGTCGCCATCGGCTCGGACCAGGGCATGTGCGGGGCGTTCAACGAGCGGCTGGTGGCTTTTGGGATGGAGGCGCTCGCCGAGGAGGGCGCGCTCGAGCGTCCGCTGCAGGTGCTGTCGGTGGGTCATCGGGTGCGCGTGCGCCTGGAGGACGCCGGCGTCGAGCCGGCCACCCACTTCGACGTGCCCGGCTCGGTGGCCGCGGTCACCGACCTGGTGGCGGGCCTGCTGGTGGAGTTGTCGCGCTGGCGCAGCCAACACGACGTCGACCAGGTCCTCGTCCTGTACAACCGCCCGGGCGACCAGGGCCCGTTCGCGCCGACCCTGCGACACCTGTTGCCCATCGACCGCCGCTGGCTCGAGCGACTCCACGAGGAGGCCGACGCCTGGCCGACGCGCCAGCTTCCCACGTTTACGATGGACGGCGATCGTCTATTTTCGGCGCTCGTCCAAGAATATTTATTTGGCGGGTTGTACCGTGCGTGCACAGATTCTCTTGCCAGCGAGAACGCCAGCAGGCTCGCCGCCATGCAGGCCGCCCAGCGAAACGTCGAGGAGTTGCTCGACGAGATGCGCGCCGACTACCGGCGCACCCGCCAGTCGGCCATCACCGAGGAGCTGCTCGACATCATCGGCGGCTACGAAGCCCTGCGCGACGACACACGACAATGAATTCACCACAGAGGACACAGAGAGCACAGAGAAAGACATTTATCACAGACCTCTGTGACCTCTGTGACCTCTGTGGTGAACCAAACCCTAAACCCCCTGACCCCTGGACCCCCGACACGCCATGAACAAGTACATTGGATGGTTCGAAGAAATCGGTATCGAAGACGTCCCTAAAGTCGGCGGCAAGAACGCCTCGCTCGGCGAGATGTACCGCGAGCTGGTGCCTCGGGGGGTGGACATCCCGCCGGGGTTCGCGGTGACCGCGCAGGCTTACCGGTACTTCTTGAAGGAGACCGGCCTCGACAAGCGCATCGCCGAGTTGCTCGAGGGGCTGGACACCCAGGACATCGCCGAGTTGCGAAGCCGCGGCCAGAAGATCCGCCACGCGATCGCGGCCGCCGAATTCCCCGACGATCTGCAACGGGCCATCGTCGAGGCCTACGACCGGCTCAGTGCGGGCGTGGGCGGCGACCTGGACGTGGCCGTGCGCAGCAGCGCGACCGCCGAGGATCTGCCCGACTCGAGCTTCGCCGGCCAGCAGGAGTCCTACCTGAATGTGCGCGGCCACGGCGCTTTGTTGCACACCTGCAAGCTGTGCTATGCGTCGCTGTTTACCGACCGAGCCATCTCGTACCGCGTCGACCGCGGCTTCGACCACAGCAAGGTCGCCCTGTCGGTGGGCGTCCAGCAGATGGTGCGCTCGGATCTCGGCCTCGGCGGGGGTGGCGTTCTCGCTGGACACCGAGACCGGTTTTCGCGACGCGGTGTTCATCAACGCCTCCTACGGGCTGGGCGAGAGCGTGGTCAAAGGGGCGGTCAACCCCGACGAATACTACGTGTTCAAGCCGACGCTCAAAGAGGGCTTCGAGCCGATCCTGGAGAAGACCCTGGGAAGCAAGGAGTTCAAGCTCGTGTACGCCGAGGGTGGCACCCGCAGCACCCACCCGGTGCCGGTGCCCAAGCGCGACCGCCAGCGCTACGCGCTGAGCGACGAGGACATCCTGACGGTGGCGCGCTGGGTGAGCATCATCGAGGAGCATTATACCGACAAATACGGCCGTCCGATGCCCATGGACGTCGAGTGGGCCAAGGACGGGCGCACCGGCGAGCTGTATATCGTCCAGGCGCGCCCCGAGACCGTGCAGTCGCAGAAGCGCCGCGACGTGCTCGAGACCTACCGGCTTACCGACAAGCCCGGCCAGCCGTTGGCCACCGGGCGGGCCATCGGCAGCAAGGTCGCCACCGGGACCATCCAGCTCATCCAGAGCATCGACGAGATTCGAGGACTTTCGGCCGGGTTCGGTGCTGGTGACCAGCACCACCGACCCGGACTGGGAGCCGATCATGAAGAAGGCCGCCGCCATCATCACCGACCGCGGCGGGCGGACCTCCCACGCGGCCATCGTCAGCCGGGAGCTGGGCGTGCCCGCCATCGTGGGCACCGTCGACGGCACCCAGCGCCTCGACGACGAGCAGACCGTCACGGTGAGCTGCGCCGAGGGCGAGGAGGGCCGGGTGTACGCCGGCGAGGTCGGCTTCGAGGTCGACCGCGTCGACCTGCGCGAGTTGAAGCGGCCGAAGACCAAGATCATGATGAACGTGGCCAACCCCACCGAGGCCTTCCGCCTATCGTTCATCCCCAACGACGGGGTCGGCCTGGCGCGCGAGGAGTTCATCATCAACTCCTACATCGGCATCCACCCGCTGGCCTTGCTGCACTTCGACGAGCTCGCCGACGACGAGCTCGTCGCCGACATCGAGCAGCGAACGGTGGGCTACGACGACAAGGCCGAGTTCTTCGTCGACCGGCTGGCCGAGGGCGTGGCGATGATCGCCGCCGGCTTTTACCCCAACGACGTCATCGTGCGTCTGAGCGACTTCAAATCCAACGAATACGCCGCGCTGGTCGGCGGCGAGCTGTACGAGCCCGTCGAGCACAACCCCATGTTGGGCTTCCGCGGCGCCTCGCGCTACTACGACGAGCGCTACAAGGACGCGTTTGCCCTGGAGTGCCGCGCGCTCAAAAAGGTGCGCGACACGATGGGGCTTCGCAACGTCAAGATCATGGTCCCGTTTTGCCGCACCGTCGAGGAGGGCAAGCGCGTCCAGCAGGTCATGGCCGAGCACGGCCTGCAGCGCGGCGAGAACGGCCTGGAGGTCTACGTCATGTGCGAGATCCCCAGCAACGTCATCTTGGCCGAGAAGTTCTCCGAGATCTTCGACGGCTTCTCCATCGGCTCGAACGACCTGACCCAGCTCACCCTCGGGGTCGATCGCGACTCCGAGATCATCGCCCACCTCTTCGACGAGCGCGACGACGCCGTCAAAGAGATGGTGCGCGAGGTCATCGAGCGCGCCCACAAGCACGGGCGCAAGGTGGGCATCTGCGGCCAGGCGCCCAGCGACTATCCCGATTTCGCGCGCTTTCTGGTCGAGCAGGGCATCGACAGCATCTCGCTCAACCCCGACGCGGTCCTCAAGACCACCCTGGAGGTGCTCGACGCCGAGAAATAGGGCCCGGGAAGTGGGGGGCGCGTACTCCACGCCGCGACATCGATAGCCGGGGCAGCCGCGCGGCGCACGCCGCGCGCTGCCCGTCGGCGCCGTCGCACAAACTGGCACGCCTCGTGCTATAGGGTATAGTGCCCCTATTCACACTGGGTTGATTGCCTGTTTGCTCGTCGGAGAAATGATGTTGAAATTGTTGACCACGCTTCTCGTCATCGTCGCACTCGCCATGCCCGCCGCCGCCTTCGCCGAGCCCGGCGCCGTCGGCCAGCCCACGCCTCAGCCCGCCCAGCGTGTCACGCCCCCGGCCGCGGCCTCGTCACACAAAGCCAGCGACGGCGCGCGCTACTTTGCCGAGGGCGCGCTTGGTGTGCTGACCGCAGCCGGCGGTTCGATGCTGGGCACGGTGGCCGGGTCGATCGTCGGATTCTCGGTGGGTGACGGCGCGAATTTTGGCTGGGTGTTCTACGGGATGCTCGGCGCGCTCGCCGGCGGATACCTCGCCATGCCCTTGGGCGTCTACAAGGGTGGTAATTACGCCGACGGTACCGGCAGCTTGGGCGGCAGCTATCTGGGCGGCCTCGCCGGCGTCGCCCTCTCCGTGGGCGCAGTATACGGGACCGCGCAGATCGACAAAGACACCGCCGTCGGCGTCGGGTGGATCACCGGGGCCATCCTGCCGCTGGCCGGCTCGATGATCGGCTACGAGATGACCTCCGGCCACGGCGCCGACGACGGCGCGATGGCCGGCCCGGTGCTCATGCCCTCGGCAGGCCCCACGAGCGACGGCGGCTTTACGGTCGGTCTTGGCGCGATCTTTTGATTGCGCGTTTGAGTCCACTCACGGAGACCTTTCGCGACAACGGCTCGGGGCGCGGTCGTCTCGACCGCCGGGGTCCCTCCGGGGCCCCGAAACGTGTCGCGGCCTTAGCCGCACCGCAACACGCAAGGTGCAACACGACGAGTCCGTGATCGTGATCGTAGTCGTAGCCGTGATCGTGATCGGCCGTTTACCCGCAACGAGTTCGCTAGCTGTCTGGCTCCGCAGATATGCGAAAGTGCCGAAGCCGAGCGTTCCGTAAAAATGCAGTCAATCCCCGGACTCGAAGTCCGGGGGCTATTGAGGGAACCGCATACGGATTTGGGGGTCGTCGTACTGAGGGTTGGTCGCCTCAGAACTTGTCGGGCGTCTGGCCCGAACACCAGGCGTCGAGTTCTGCCAATCTGACCGAGTCAGCCTCAAATGCCGCAGGGGCGTGGTTCCGTAATCGGGGGCTTCGAGGCGTGGAGGCACGTGGCTCTGGAGGCGGGGAGACCCCAGCGGCCTCGCGCCGCTGGTGAAACAGATCGTCAGCTAGCAAATCCGGGATAGCACCCACAGACCCCAGCGGCCTCGCGCCGCTGGTGAAACAGATCGTCAGCTAGCAAATCCGGGATAGCACCCACGGACCCCAGCGGCCTCGCGCCGCTGGTGAATCAGATCGTCAGCTAGCAAATCCGGGATTGCACCCACAGACCCCAGCGGCCTCGCGCCGCTGGTGAAACAGATCGTCAGCTAGCAAATCCGGGATTGCACCCACAGACCCCAGCGGCCTCGCGCCGCTGGTGAAACAGATCGTCAGCTACGAGAGCAGCCACCCAAACACAACTCGCTACCCAAAATCCGTCCCAGACGCAGCTCGACGGCCGATCGCCCAAGAAAGGACGCAACGATTCGGCCCCCTCTGCCGAAAACCATAGTGAGGGGCACCGATAGGACGCTGCGTCTCACCCAGCGTAGCGTCCGACAAGAAAGTGGCTCCCCACGGAAGCGCAACCGTCGCAGCGAAACAACGCCATCGGCCCGGTCCGATGCCCGCACACCCCGCCACACATCGGCGAGAAAGACGGGCGACCCAGGGCACGGCCGAGGTGCATCTTGGTTGGTTTCATGGGGGAGGGCTCGAGGAGCCCAGGTGGTGGGGCAGTTGGGGCAGTGCGCGCGCTTTGGCAGCGCGCGCGGGCTTTTCGCAGACCGCGGGGGCCGCCGCGCTTAGCCGACGATCTTTGCGTCCCGTGGGTCGAGCCCACAGGGGCGCTGGAGGCGGCGAGCCGCCCTGGTTCGAAGCGTGGACTCGAGCCGTGCCTCGAGCAGACATCGAAACGTCCGGCGCGTTGCCGCAATCCTCAGATCCCCGATTAGGGAACCGCACCCATGCCGCAGCTCTTGTCTTGTTCTGATTCGTTCATCCGTCTAAGTTACGAACAAGCAACCGCTCATCCAATTAGCCGAGGGGGCGTATGGCCCTTACAAAATGCCCAGAGTGCGGTGGCAAAGTGTCCACCGAGGCTGCTCAGTGCCCACATTGCGGCTACGCCGCAGCCAAAACCCCATTTCATTCTTCTAAGAGCGGCCCCACGACGATCAGTCTTGGTGGGCTGATTAAAGGCTTTCTCTACTTGGCGCTGGCCGGCGCTGCCCTATCGTGCATCGTGAGCTTGTTCATCACCACGGGTGGCGATTCCCACCCTTCTCTCCACGCAAAGCCGGTCAAACAAGCCAAAACGCAAGCGCCACAGCCACCAAAGGGCGTGCTCGGCTACAATATCATCAAAAGTGAGCCGTATCCTCAGTATGACAAACTGTCCTTGACGCCCCACCAATTACACGAGCACCGCGCGCGTGTACTGCCAGGAGCTAGTGAAGGCGAACCTGAAGGCGCCGGCCTCCGCAGAGTTCGAAGGCTGGACGTTTCCCAAGCGCGTTGATGCGCAGAATCAAGTGTATGTTTACGATTCGCACGTCGACGCCCAAAACAGCTTTGGCGCGAAGCTCCGTACCAACTTTCACTGCAAGGTGAAGTGTACTGCCATCGACAAATGCGAATCGCTTGAATTTCAGATGGAGTAGCAGTCACGCTGCTAATGCGACTGCCCAGGCGCATTGTCATGCGATGAGAGTCGGGCTGTGGGCCTCTCGCGGGCTCAGGCCCCGCTCTCGGCAGGGGAAGGCAGCAAAACTGGCTGCGCTCTGTGTTGGGAGCGGTGCCGGCGCCGAACACGCAAGGCGGGGCCAGAGGCGCCCGCGGCGGCGCAGAGCACCGCGGCCCGACATGACGACCCCGTGATCGTGATCGTAGCCGTGATCGTGATCGTGATCGGCCGTTTACCCGCAACGAGTTCGCTAGCTGCTTGGCTCCGCGAGTGTGCCACCTCGCTGATGCGCAGCGTCCCGCAAAAATGCAGTCAATCCAAGAGAGTTAGGCGACATCACGTAGGTACCGTCACAGAGACCTTTCACGTTTCCAAAAAAAGCCCCGCCCAAACAAATGGGCGGGGCTTTTTTCGGTGGACGTGACCTCCGACGCCCGCTCACCAAAGTGGGCGTCGGGGTCGGTCATTGGATGGAGATGTCGATCTGGTAGTCGTAGCTGGGGTCGCTCGTCGACAGGCTACGCGCGACGACCAGGTAGACGGTGCCGTTCTGGGGCGCCTGGTAGGTCATGGTCGTGCTGCCGGAGTACGCCCCGGAGGCGTTGACCAGACAGGAGTTGGCGTCGCCGCAGGAGTTGAGCAGATACATCTCGCCAAAACTCGAGCCGCTGGCGTTGATCCCCGTCTGGTAGGTCACCGTCAGGGTCTGGTTGGCCAGCAGGTCGATGGCGTAGATGTGATCGGGGCCGGTGGGCTGGTCGCTGGTGCCGAAGTCGCAGCTCCCCACGGTGCCGCCGCCGATGTCGATGGCCCGCACGCCGGAGAAGGACTGCACGTCGGAGTCGCCGTTGCCCAGGGGGATGGCGTCGGCGCAGACCTGGCCGCTGTGCGGGGAGCACGCCCCCGCCGAGCAGGAACTCTGACAGGTGTAGTCGTGCCAGAACCCGTAGGTGCCGCAGTACTGCAGGGTGACGCCGTCGGCGGCGCATTGGGGCGCGTCCACCGATGGATCGCATTCGGGCGGTCCCGCCTGAATGGTCATCGTGGAGTCGCCGCTGGCCGAGGAGCTGGTGGAGTCGCCGACCACATAGTAGCGCCCGGTGGCCGGGGCGACGTAGGTCAGCGACTCGGGATTGCCGCCGTTCGAGCCAGCCACGCAGGCGTTGTTGATGTCCGCGCAGTCGTTGGCGACCCACAGCGAGTCGTAGCTGCCATCCCAGCTCACCTGGAGCACGTCGCCCTGGTTGAGGTCGACGGCATACAGCGCGTCCGGCCCGTCGGAGGTCGTCGCCCCGACGCTGCCACAGGCCGCGTTGAGCGCGGCGCTGTTGGTGTAGGCGTCGATGGGCGCGGTGTACACGTGGGCGGTGCCGTCGGCGGGGACCACCGTCGACGTCGAGCAGGTGTCGTTGGGCGGCGCGTTGCACATGCCCGCGTTGCAGCCGAAGGCGCAGGTTTGGTCGGCCCACAGCCCCAGGGGATCGCAGGTTTGCAGCGTGTTGGCGTCGGCGCATTGGGTCTGGCCGAGGCTACACTCCGGCGCGCGCACCTGGACGTCGAGGGTGTACGGCTTGCTCAAGTCCGTCGACGAGTAGGGGTCGGAATCGGCCACGATATAGTACGTGCCGGCGCTGCTGGCCTTGTAGGTCAGCGACGCCGTCCCCGAACTGTACACGTGGTCGGAGTCGACGCATGTCGAGGTGGCGTTGCCGCAGTCGGTGGTGATCCACAACACCGCGTAGGGCGCCGTCCAATCGGCCTGGATGATGTCGCCGGCATTGGCGGTGACGCTGTACACGGCGTCCGGGCCCGACGAGTGCGAGAAGCTATACGGCGCGCAACTGGCGCCGTTGTAGTCCATCTGGTCGGTGAAGTCGCTCAACAGCCCGTGGTAGGTGTGCAACTGGCCATCGTTGGGCACCGAGGTGGCGTCCACGCAGGCGTCGTTGGTTGGCGCCGGGCACGAGCCCGAGCAGGTGCCGTAGTAGCAGGCCTGGGAGACCCACAGGCCCTGATCACAGACCTGCTCGGTGGTGCTGTCCACACAACTGGTCTGTCCCTGGGTGGTGCAATCGGCCGGCGAGACGTCGATCTGCAGCGAGAACGACTCGTCGTTACTCGAGGAGGTCGAGTCGGCCACCACGTACACGGTCTTGGCTGCGTCGGCCAGGTAGTGGGCTTCGGCCGTATAATCCGCCGACGACGACCCGTAGGCGCCCGCCTGGCAGCTCGCTGCGGGGTCGGAGCAACCGTCGAGGATGTAGACGACCGGGGACTCGCCGCCCTGGCTGATGATCCGGGCGGTGACCACGTCGTTGGCCTGCACGTCGACCGCATACACCAGGTCGCCACCGCTGGTCGACGAGCTGGTGCCGGTGCACGTCTTCGAGGAGACCTCCACGTCGTTGGTCAGCGCACCGAAATCACCGTAGACGGTCAGGCCGCCGCCGATATGGGGCGCGTTCGTACACGCATCGGACGTGCCCGAGCCGCCCGTTCCCAGGTCGGCGATGCAGGCCCCGTCGGCGCATCCGGCGCTGCAGGTGGTCGACGCCAGGTAGGCCGACCCGTCGCGGTTGCACACCTCCAGGGTGTCCGCTCCGGTGCAGCGTCCCTGGCCGGGCGCACACGCCGAGCCCTGGGTGATGCTCGCCGAGACGGTGTACTGGCCGGTGTCGCTGCTCGAGGTCGAGTCCACGATGACGAAGACGCTTCGCGCCGCGTCCGCGTAGTACTGCAACGTGCCGTCGGCCCCGGTCTGGGTTTGCTGCATGCACGTAGCCGCCGGCGCCACGCAATCCTCGGCGATGAACGCGTGGGTGTACGAGGATTGGGTCGTAAAGTCGACCGTCAGCAAGTCGCCGGCGTTCAAATCGACCCGGTAGATATTCTCGGTGCCGTCGGTGGCGTCGCCGCCGTCGGTCGCGCAGCGGCCGCTTCGGCCGGCGGGCAGCTCGAGCGAGTTGGTGCCGCTGAGCGAATCGGTCAGCGTATCCCCGTCGTGCAGCACGATCGGGTCGGCGCATACGTCGCCGCTGGGCTGGGGACAGGCCCCGTTGGTGCAGCTATCGCCGTTGGGGCAGGTGTAGGTCTGCTGCGTGCCCGTGGCGTCACAGTACTGCACGTCGGTGCCGCTGCAGCCGGTGACCTCCCCGGGCGTGCAACTGGGCGTGGTCACCGTCGCGGTGATCGTGAACGTGCCCGAGGCGCTCGACGAGGTGCTGTCGGCGTAGATGTAGTAGTCGCCCGGCTCGGGCGCCACGAAGCTCAGGTGCTCGCTGCCCGAGGTGGTGTCGTCGACGCCGGCGAAGCAGCGAAGGTCGTCTTGCAGACAGCTTCGCGTGGCGTACAGCACCGCGTCGTAGGGGGCGTCCAGGGTGACGTCGACCACCTGGTCGGCCTGGGTCGTGGTGACCACGTAGGCCGCCTCCGGACCGGCCGCGGCGTCGCCCATGCAGCTCGTGTTCGACGGCGCGAATTTGTGGCTGTCGGCGTATTCGTCGATGGTGCCGGTGACCGGTTGGCCGCTGGTCAGCGCGATGGCGCCCCCGCAGGTCTGGTTGGGCGGCGGATTGCACGCCCCGCTCGTGCAGCCAAACGTGCACGTCTGGGTGAGGTCGAAGGCCGTGCCCAGCGCGTTGCAGGTCTGCAGATCGTCGCCGCTGCACTGGGTGTCGCCGCCCGTGCAGATGACCGGATCGATGGACACCTCCAGGCCGGCGCTGGTCATGGTGCTCGCCGCCGAGCTGTCGGCGACCAGATAGACGGTGGCGTCCGCCCCCGTATCGTTGCTCCAGGTGACCGTCTCGTCGGTGCCGCTGTCGGCGTTGGCCCCGGCGATGCACGAGGAGCCGGGCTGCAGACAATCGCTAAAGACGTACAGCGCGCCCTGCTCGCCGTCGGCGAAGGTCAGCGTGGCGCTCATCGCGCTGCCGGCGGGCACCTGCACGGCGTAGACCGCGTCGGCCCCGTCGGTCTGGGTGTCGGTTCCGGGCACGCAGCCCCCCGCGGCGACGGTGTAGTCGTTGCGGAAGTCGGCCCAGGTGATCGTCGCGCTGAACGAGCTGGATTGGGAAATCGGGTCGACGCAGCGGTCGCCGGGGACGCGGTTGCACGTGCCCGTGCGCGGGCTGCAGCCCTGGGCACATTGGCGCTCGCTCAGGGTCGAGCCCTGCGCGTCGCACTCCATGGCCGTGTCGGCGTCCGAGCAGTAGCTCGATCCCGGCGAGCACGTCGCCTGGGACATCGTCAGATTGATGGAGTAGGCCGCGTCGCTGGCCCCGTCGGCCGCCTGGACGATGGCGTAGTAGGTGCCCGGGTCGAGCAAGGTGGTCAGCACCTCGTCTCCCTCGGTGGTGGCGTTGCTGCAGCTCACCTCGCTGTCGATGCGCTCACACGCCCGGCGCACGCTCACCGACAGGTCGGAGGTGGCGGTGTCCGGGGTGACCGTCAGCGTCACCGCGCTGGGTTGGCTGACGTCGAAGGTGTAGATGTCCTCGTGGGCATTATTGCTCAGGCTGGTGCACGTCGAGCCCATCGCGTAGCTGCTCGCCGTCCGGGTGTCTCCCTGGAGGGTCTGCTGGGCCGAGATCGTGGTCGCGTTGGTACACGCGTCGGCCGAGTCCGCCGGCAGCAGCGTCGCCGCCAGCCTGTAGGAGACTCCAGCGGTGCTCACGTCGCCGGCATCGGTGATGCGCACGAGGTACACGCCCTGGTTGGCCAGGGTGAGGGTGGCATCGACCTCGGCCTGCCCGTCGATGCCCAGCGTGCCGCTGGTGGCGGTGTCCACGCTGGTGCCGTCGGGGGCGAATAGCTCGACGTCCACACCTCCCAGGCCGACGTCGCGCGGCGCATAGTCCACGGTCACGCGCAACGTGCCGCGGGTGGCATCGGCGGTTAGCTTGCGAGTGTCGATGGCGTAGTAGTCGGTGTCGCCGCTGCATACGAAGGCGTCCAGCCCGTTGGCCAGCGCCACGTCGGCAAAGGAGGTGGCCTCGGTGTCGGTGTCGTTGGGCTCCATGCGGTCGTTTTGACACGCCGCCGGGGCCATGCAGGTGCTGCCGCCACATTGGCGATCGCCGGTACAATCCAGCGACGTGGTGCAACTGCCCGACTCGGTGCAACTGGTCTGCAGGGTGGAGCTATCCTGGGTGCACACCTGATTGCCGTAGCAGCCGCCGTCGCCCGGACCATCGCCGCAGGCGGCATCCTTGGGGGTACAGGTGCCGGTGGACTCGCCGTCGGCGATGACGCATAGGTGGCCGTCCAGGCACTGATCGTTGGCGGTGCACGCGGTGGCGTCCTGGCATTGGCCCACCGACGGCAGGCACACCCCGCCGCTGCTCGCGCAGTCGACGTGGTTGGTCACGCACAGGTCCTCGGCGCATTGGTTCATCGAGTTGCAGAACTCGCCGTCGACGCATTTGGAGTCGTCGCCGCCGCAGTCGGTGGCGCTGACGCAGGTCTTCTGGTCGAAGTCGCACACGCCGCGCGCACAATTCAGCGCCGCGCAAAAGTCGTCTTTGGCCATGCAGGCGCCGTCGAGGCATTTCTCTCCGTCGATGCAGTCCTGGGCCTCGGTGGCGTCGGTGCACGAGTCTTTGCTCTCGCAGGTCTGGGTGCCGCGCACGCATTGGCCGCGATCGCAGGTGTAGTCGTTGCAGGGATCGGCCACGCAGGTGCCATCGGGGCCGCAGTAGGTGCGCGCGACGCACTGCTCATTGGAGGTGCACGATTTGGGGTTGGTACACGCGCCGTCGGTACACACGCCGGTCGCGCAGTCGGCGTCGGCCGAGCAGGCCGCGCTGGCCACGCACGCCCCGTCGCTGCACTCGTAGCCCAGCGCACACTCGGAGGTGTCGGCGCAGCTTTTGGGGTTCGAACATTGTCCGGTCGCAGAGTCGCAGACGCCAAATTCACAACTGACGTCGGCGCATTTGTCTTGGCTGCCACAGGCCGTCAACAGCATGGCCCATGTCAATACGGCGCCGATAAGCAAGCCGCGGGCTCGAAAAGGAAACATATATCGCCTCGTATTTGAACGGGGTAAGGGACGGGCCGTCCTCCCCCCAATCAAACACTGCCCGGGGACTTCCATGACGTGGCGGTACTATAATCGCTTATTTGCTGGGAATATAGTAAAAGTTAGCAAAAAATTAGCAAGGTGTTGGCAGTCTGTTGGCAGTGTGTTGGCAGCGGGCCGAACAGGCCGCGAGTTCCTCCACCCCGGCGGGGGGCGAGCCCGCCCCATCGACCAACCCCACGACGAATGTTACGGTGAGGGCGGCCGGCACTCGCCCAAGGACTCTCCATGGAACTCGTCGATCGCCTGGTAGATCGCGCCGTCGCATACCTCACGAGCATCCCCAAGATGTACTACGAGGGGTGGGGCGACTCCGACCTGCTCGAGTGGCTGGTCGACGCTGCCCGCCAGGTCGGCCCGCCGCCTCGCATTGAGGTCAAGTGGATCGACGGCAAGCGCCGCCTCGACGGCTCCCACCTCTTCGAAGGGTGGTTCACCACCCCGGCGCGCCACCTGCCGTTGCCCCCGGAGGCGCGGGCGGCCTATTTCCAACTATTATTGCCGCCCGAGCCGTTTCGCTCGCCGCGCCCGGCGGTGTGCGTGCACCTGGCCGGCACCGGCGACGCCACCTTTCTGGGCCGCCGGCTGCTGTCGGGGCCGCTGCTCGACGAGGGCATCGGCGCGGTCATCTTGCAGAATCCGTATTACGGGCCGCGCCGGCCGATCGGCCAGCACCAGACGCGACTGCGGCGCATGACCGACCAGTTGATGATGAACCTGGCGACCGTCCAAGAGGCGCGCGCCTTGCTCGCCTGGCTGCGCGACGAGGGATTCGAGCGCGTGGGGGTGACCGGCTACAGCATGGGCGGCTTTATCGCCGGGTTCGCTGCCCAGACGGTGCCGTTTCCGGTCGCCGCCATCCCCTGCGCCGCCGGCGACACCGCCGTGGCGCCGCTTGTGGAGAGTCCGCTGCGCGATATCTGTGATTGGCAGCAGTTGGCCGCCGAGGCCGGCAGCGCCGAGCGCGCCGAGATGATGATGCGCCAGACTCTGTCGTCGCTGGCGCTCAGCGAGCACGGCAGCCCGGTGGCCCCGGAGGCCGCCATCATCGTGGGGGCGCTCAACGACGAATTCGTGCCCCCCTCCCAATCGATGCAGCTATACCGCCACTGGCGCGGCGCCGAGCTGCGCTGGATCGACGGTGGCCACACCACCGGGTGGTTGTTTCACGGCGCCGAGATCCGCCAGGCCATCGCCGACGCCTTCGACCGCCTCGACGAGGTGCTCGCCGAGCGGCGACGACATCGGCTCCGTGCTTGATCAATTCGGTGAGATCAGCTCGAGGGGTGCGCGCCGCGCCGCGTCAGCGCCTCCACGCTGGGAAGCCAGAAGCGCACCCGCGTGCCCTGGCCGGCGGTGCTTTGCAGCTCGATCTTGCCGCCCATGCTCTCGATGGCATTGCGCGCGATCGTCAGCCCCAGCCCGGTGCCTTCGCCGGTGGTGCGGGTGCTAAAGAAGGGGTCGAAGACGTGCGGCAGGACGTCGGCGGGGATGCCCGGGCCGTCGTCGTCGATCTCCACCCACACTTTCCCGTCGGTGTAGCTGGTGCGCACGCGCACCTGGCCCGGGCCGCCGGGGTCGGTCTGGACCGCCAGCAGCGCGTTGGTCAGCAGGTTGACGAGCACTTCGGCCAGCTGGCCGCGCCGCGCACTGACGGCCGGCACCCCGTGCAGGTCGCGCACGACCAACGCGGCCGTGTCCTGGCGAAATACCAGGCTGAGAGTGCGTTCGAGCACTTCTTCGAGGTTGGTGGGCACGCATTCGTTGCCCGGGGGATCGGAAAAGGTATCCAGGTTGCTGACCACGCTGGCGATGCGCCCCAACCCTTGCGCGCTGTCGCCGAGCGCCTCGGTCAGCTCGTGTATCTCGTCCGTCGACAACGGCTCGCCGCGTTGCTCGGCGCCGCGCAGCATGGCCAGCGCAAAGTCGACGTTTCCCTTGGCGTAGGCCAGCGGGTTGTTGATCTCGTGAGCCACGCCGCTGGCCAGCGTCCCCACCGCCAGCTTGCGGTCCATCTGCATCGCACGGGCCAGCAATTCCTTCTTGTGGGTCGTGTCGCGCCCGATGACCACGAGCGCCGGGGCGCCCTCGAAGTCAATGGGCTGCACGTGTACCTCGGCGTTGATGATCCCGCCGTCCTTGCGCAGGAAGCGCTCCTCGCGCGGGGGCTGCTTCTCGCCGGTCTCGAGCATCTTGGCGATGCGCGCGCTGACCTCGGCGCGGTCGTCCGGGTAGACGATATTCAGCACGGGCATGCCCACGAGCTCGTCGCGTGAGTCGTAGCCCAGGTAATTGACCAGGGATTGGTTGACGAAGATCACGCGGTCCTCGCGGTGCACGGCCACCGCGTCGGGCATCGCCTCGATGAGCCGTTGCAATCGCCGGCCGGCGCGCTCCAGTTTGTGCTGCACCTCGACCAGCTCGGAGATGTCGCGCACCGAGGCGAGCACGTGGATCTCCCCGTCGACGAAAATGGGACTCAAGCTGATGTGGGCTGGAAATTTCGAGCCGTCCTTGCGCTGGCCCAACAGCGAGCTTCGCAGGCTCATCGGGCGCACGCTGGGGGCGCGCATATACTCGCGGCGGTGCAGGCGGTGGGCGGCGTGGACTTCTTCGGGCAGCAGCGCCTCGATCGATTGGCCGACGAGCTCGTCGGGGTGGTAGCCGAACAGGCGGTGGACCTGGGCAGAGGCGTACTGAATCTGGCCTGCTTCATCCACCATGAAGATGGCGTCGGGCGCAGCGTCGAGATACTGCTTCCAGAATGATTCGTGGGGCACTGCTTTAACCTGGTTTGGGCGATGCGTCGGACCCCCACCGTGTAAACACGCTATATTCTTGCCCATTGTGGTTCATGAGTAAAGTTTAAGCTCGCCGCCGACCGCGGAATTTCTTTGCCTCTGAAGGCGCGGGATGCCACCATAGGATCGGTGGTTTGGGTCCTCGAGGGACGTTGGAGCAGTGCATGGAGCCGATGGCGGGTGGAGAAGTGGACAGCCCGCAGCCGACGCCCGACGCGCCGGGCGACGAGTTGCGGTTTTTCCACGAAGTGCATGTGATCCGCGGCGCCATCTTGCTGTTGGCCTTCGGCATGGGCGTCGCTCTGCTCAATTATGCCAGCGTCATCCTCATCCCGGTGGTGCTGGCGCTGTTTTTGGCCTACGTGCTCAACCCCTTCGTCAAGTTGATGATGCGCCTGCGCATCCCGCGCACCCAGGTGTATATGCCGCGGGGGGTGGCCTCGCTGATCGTGGTCGTATTGGCGGTGGCGCTGACGGTGTCCACGGGGATCCTCATCGGCAACCAATTGGGTTCGTTTGCCGCCGACCTCGCCCGCTACGAGGGCCGCATCGCCGACAGCGTCAAGGAGCTTCGCGAGGAACTCGTCGACTTGCAGTCGCGCGTGGAGACCTATCTGCAGCCGATCCGGCGCTCCAAGGGCGGCAAAGATGATCTGCCCGACGCCGACCCGCCGGCGACCAACCCCCTGTCGTCGCCGAGCACGCGCGCCCCGCCGCTTCTGACCAGCCCGGGCAAATCCCTGCTCGAGCAGACCAGCGCGCTGTGGGTGCGCGCCTCCTCGTATATCGCCGGCGGGCTGTCCGGCCTGCTGGGCTTTTTGGCCCAGGCGTTGACCTGCATCTTCGTGCTGTTTTTCATGCTCGTGGAGGCGCCCTCGATCCGCGTCAAGCTCATCAACATCATGGGCACCACGCCGCACCGGCGCGAGATGCTCTTGGAGGTGCTCCAGAACGTCAACCGCGACGTGCAGCGCTACCTATTCAACCGCTTTGCCACCAACTCGCTGCTCGCCCTGGCGGTGATGCTTTGTTATTGGATTTACGGGCTTAACTACGTGTTGTTGTTGGGTATTTTGGCGGGTCTGTTCAACTTCGTGCCCTACGTCGGTCCGGTCGTGGGGGCGATCTTTCCGGCGCTGGTGGCCTACACCCAATTCGGCACCTTCGAGTCGGTGTTCTTGGTGGTGCTCATCTACGCCACGCTGACCGGCATCGAGGGCAACCTCATCACTCCGGTGGTGCTGGGCCGCCACCTCGAGCTCAACAGTCTGGCGGTCATGCTCGCCCTGGTCTTCTGGGGCTGGTTGTGGGGGGCCATCGGCATGTTTTTGGCCATCCCCATCCTGGCGGCGATCAAGGCCGTGGCCATGCACGTCGACGATATTCGCCCGCTGGGCGAGTTGTTGAAGGCGTGAGCCGCCCGGTTACAAAAGGATCGTCCAATAGTGGCCGGCGAAGTAGCCCAGCGCGACGAGCACCCCCAATAGGCCCAGCCAGATGGCCAGCGCCCGGCGGAACGCGTGGCGGGCCCGCTCCTCTTCCCAACGCGCTCGCGGGCGAATTCGTTGGACGAAGAAGGTGACCACCCCGGACAGGTTGATGCAGATGACGTTGACGAGCACCAGCAGAAAAGGCGCCACGGCCATCTGCAGGTGACCGGCGCCCATGAGCATGCCGAAGCTGACCAGCGGCGGCAGCAGGGCGGCGGCGATCATCACGCCGACGATCCCGCTGGGCTTGACCGTGGTAAACGACAGCGCCCCGGCCGCCCCGGCGCTGGCGGCCACGGCCACGTCGAGCAGGCCCACGGTGGTGCGCAGGCTGGCCATCGCCGGGCTGGGGTTGAAGGGCAGCAGCAGCCCGAAGGCCACCGCCACCAGCACCGTCACCAGCGCCCCCAATCCCCCCACTTTCAGGGCGCGCTTGCCCAGATCGAGATCAGCCATCGTCGTCGCCAACGACAACGCCATATTGGGGTGGAGCAGCGGGGCGATGATCATCGCCCCGATGAGCAAGACCAGGTCGTTGCGGAACACGCCCACCGCCGCGACCACCGCCGAGGCCCCGACCATCGCGGCGTACCCCCAGGTGAGCTCCATGCCGTGGGTGACGTCCTCGTAGAGCTCCTCGATATTGATGGGCGCGCTGTGCTGGTCCCCTTCAGGCTCCTTGGCTTGTTCGCGTTCCCGCTCCGGTTCCTCCTCGTCCTCCGGGCGGGGAATGACCGCCTCGATATTGAACACGATCAGACGAAAGCCTTCTTCCTTCGAGAAGTGCTCTTCGAGGGCGTCCACCAGGGCCTCGACCTGCTCGCCGCGCGCCAGGATATGCCACAATTGGTCGCCGTCGGGCGCCATGATATTCCACAGATCAACGTGGGGGACCTCGTCGAGGGCGTCGCTGATCTCGGCGGAGTGATCCCCGGCCAGTCGCATTTCGATGAGCCGAAGCGCCATGTCGGCTGGGTCTCCTGGTTCGAGACGGCGTGCAGTCCCGCTTACATACGGTCATTGGGCGGGGCGGCAGGCTCGGTCCCTGCTCCACGCGACAGGCCATCCCGAGACGGGCGGTCGCCGGATTGGGCGTCGTGGGAGGGGCCATGAGGGGAGCGGCCGGCGCCGGAGGGCTCGGGGCCCAAGGAGGCCGGCTTCGACGCCGGTTTCGATGCCGGTTTCGGGGGCGACGCCGCCTTCGCTGGCGGCCCGCCGCCCACGGCCTTCTTCGGCGGTGGCGAGGGGGCGAGCTCGCCCAGCTCGGCCAGGCCCACCCGCAGCGCGTCGCCCAGGTAGGCCATCGCCGTGGTCAGCGACTCGCGGGTGAACTCGTCGATGTGCAACTTCTGGCGCGTCTTCGCCTCCAATTGCTCGTCGGCCCGGCGCTGGGCGGCCGAACGGGTATCTTGCTCCTTCCAACTGCGCTCGAGCTCCGCCAGGCTCTTGACCTGATCGTGGTTCACCGGCGGCGCCGGGTGGCGCTGGCGATTGGGATTGTCCCAGCCCGGGTCGCCGTGGCAGCCGACGGTCCCCAACAGCAGCCCCGCCGTCACGGCGAGCACCCAAAGAGAAATTCGAAGAGTCATGGTGGCTTCCCCTGTGGCCGTGGGCCGTGCTCCCCGGGAGCACCCCGCGGTTCCCCCGAACGTTGGCGGTGTCGCGTCTGGTCGGACTCCAGCGGCCTCTACTTCAAAGAGAACCACGCCGGCGCGATGAGCAACCGCCCGGACCGCTGCGAGGCGGCGTCGCGGGGCGGTGTGCGCCGCCTAACGGATCATTTCTTGCAAGAAGTGCTTGTACTGTCTTCGTTGCGATCGTGCCCTGTGGGGCATCGTCCCTTCGTCGACATCTGCATTCTCGTTTGAGGAGCCTGCACCATGTCTGCTGACAAGTCGCAAGCACTCTCCGGGCCGGGCCCCGAGGACTTTTCGCCGCAGTGGTGGCGTGCCCACCACGATCGGCTCGAGGGGCGGGTCGTGCGCGGGATGTACCCCGCGCAGGTGCGCGAGCGCTTTGACAAGCTGCGCGAGCTGCACCGGGAGGACGGCACCATTCTGCTGGTCTTCGACGCCGCCCAGGGCCCTCCGGGCGGGGCGGTGCTCGAGCGGTTGGCCGAGTCGTATTTCACCCAGGTCAGCCGCCAGGCGACCCCGTCGACGCCGGCGGTGCGCCTGGCCGAGACCCTCTTTGGGCGCACGCGCCTCGCCGGCGAACGCCCGGCCGGCGTCGATGCCCCCGCCCACGCCGGGCGCGACGAGCTCGTTGCCCGGCTGTGGACGCTACTGGCCCGTCAGATTCCGGCGACGCTGGTGGTGCTGCACCCCGATTTTCTCGGCGAAGACGCCGCCGATCGGCTGGGATCGTTTCTGTCGCGCATCTTCGCCGATCCCATCGCGTCGCTGGCGCCCGAGCTGATGCCGCAGTTGGACGGCGGGGCGCGCACCGGCGGCACGGTCGTGTTCGTGGGTGAGCCCGACAGCGTGGGCATCGACACCGGCGCGCTGGGCTTCGAGACGGTCGACGCCGCGGCCACCGCCCCGGCGGAGCTTCGCGCCTACCTGGCCCAGGCGGACGTGCTCACTCGGCTGGTGCACTCCACCGGGGGAAGCCTGCCCCGGCTGCGCGCGCTGCTCGACGACCTGCCCGACAACGTCGAGGACCTGTTGCTGCACCGCTACGAGCAGCTTGCGCGCGACGAGCGCGACCTGCTCGACTTGCTGGCCGTCGCCGGCCAGGCGGTGCCCGCCGACGGGCTCGATGCCGGCGCCGCCGAGGCGCTGCTCGATCGCGGCTTCATTCATCGGCGCGTCGATGGCACCCGCCTCTCCCTGCTCATCGACGAGCCCAGCTTTTCGCAGAAATTGGTCGAGCGCCTCGAGCCCCAACGCCTCCAGGCGCTGACCGGGCGCCTGGCCGAGCTATTTTGTGCGGCGGGCGACGACGAGGCGTGCGCCCGGTTTCGGCTGCGCGCCGACGGCACCCGCCGCGACGTCGAGCGCGCCATCGAGGTGGCCAGTGGGCTGGTCGATCAAGGTGAAGCGGGCCGGGCGCGCTGGTTGCTCGAGGAGGCCCGCACGGCGGTGCTGGCCAACCACGCCCACACCGAACAGGCGCGCGCGGTGCTGCGGCTGTTGGTCGACGTCGAGCGCGCCGAGGACAACCACCGCCAGGCGCTGGTGCGCTGTGAGGAACTCGCCGAGCAGTGGGGCGCCCGGGTGCCCGCAGACGTCGAGCTTCTTCGCGCGGAGCTATTCCTGACCACCGGTGAGCACGACGCCGCGCGCCGCGGGTTCGAGCGGGCGCTGCAGATGGTGGAGGAGGCTGGCATCGACGCGCTGCGCGCGCGCTTCGGCCTGGCCGAGGCGGCCTATCTAGGCGGGCAGCACGGCAGCGCCCACGAGCTGGCCGACCAGCTCGTCGCCGACGTCGACACGCATGCTGAGCTCGACGACGCCGCGCGAAGCGCGTGGTCGCTTCGGGCGCATAACTTATTGGGGAAACTCGCCATCTACGCCCAGGATTACCTGGCGGCGCGGCGCCACTTCGAGCAAGTGCGCGACCTGGCCCAGGCGACACGCGCCCAGGCCGCCGGCTGCCGCGCCCAGGCGAACCTGGGCATCGTCGCCATGCAGCTTGGCGAGCTGCAGCCCGCGGCCGCCTACCTGGAGGCAGCGGCCGCCTCGGCCAGCAAGGTCGTCGGGGTCGACCGCGGCGGGATCTTGCTCAACCTGGGCATGCTCCATCAGGGGGAGGGGCGCTTCCAGGAGGCGTTTCCAGCCTACACCGAGGCGCTGGAGTCGGCGTCGCGTGCCGGCAATTCGGCGGTCTACTACACCGCGGCCTACAACCTGGCCACGCTGTACCAGGACGTCGGGGCGCTCGAGCGCGCCCTGCAGGCGCTGGCCCACCTGGAGCGCGAGCCCTACGGTCCGCGTCCGCTTCGCATCGCCGCCTATGGCGCGGCCGCACGCGCCGGTATCTATTTCGAGCAGGGCCGCTACCGCGAGGCGTTGGGGATCATGCAGCGCGCTCGCGAGCGCTTCGCCGACGTCGAGTCGCTGGCGTTTCACGGCCCCAAGGAGCAATTGCAGGCGGCGCTGGCCCACCTGGAGCTCGACGAGGTCGATGACGCGCGCGACCTCCTGGCGCGGGTGGACGCCACCGGTTCGGCGCGCGTCGAGGGGCTCGCCCGGCTGGTACGCGCCCACCTCGCCGGCCGCGACGGCCACACCTTGCAGGCTCGCCGATTGGCGCGCGAGGCGTTCGAGCAGCTCGACGAGGCTGGCTACCATCACGGGCGTTGCCGCGCCGCGTTGCTTTTGGCGACGCTCTTCGAGGAGGCCGCACGCCTCGACGACGCCGTGGACGTGCTCGACGAGGCCATCGGCCTGGTGCACCTGCGTGCCGAGTCGGTGCCCGATGCTTTCCGCGACGCCTACTTCGCCCAGCCGCTGCACCACGAGCTGTTTTCGCGCGCGCGCCGGCTTCGCCCCGGCGCCTCCGCCGACGGCCTCGACGCCGGTGTGTTGCCGTCGTCTCGGGTGCTGGCCATCGCCCACGAAATTCTCGAGGGGCAGACCTCGCTGCGCGAACAACAGCGCCGCCTGGAGCACGAATGCATTCGCGCCGCCCTCGAGCGCACCGATGGCAACATTACCCAGGCGGCCGAATTGCTGCAGCTGAACCGCTCGCGGCTTAGCCAGATCATCAACGCCGACAGCGAGCTGTCGTCGCTTAAGCAACGCCTCAAGGGCTGATATACTGCACTGGCCGGCCCGGTCGGCGTGGTGACAACGGACAAAACCATGCGCCAATATCTTCGTATCGTCGTCGTTTCGCTGAGCCTGTGCCTGCTGGGCACGGCTTGCGGTGACATGGCTGCGCCGGTGGACTCGCCGGCGGACGCCCGCGTGCCGAACGAGGGCCCCGAGGCCCAGGCTCCCGAGGCCCAGGCGTCCTACACCCACGCGGCGTCGGTCGATGGCGCGCGCCTGGACAACGATGACAGCAAGCCCTCCCTCAAACAGGGGCCCGATTTCGATCGTGCCACCCCCGTGTTGATGCGCGTGCATCAGTGTGACGACTGTGCCACACTGCACATCTCCAAGATCACACACGACTCGAGCTCGGGCGATGACGAGGGCAACTCCAAGGACAACCAGCACCACACGAACGTCGGCCACGTCGCCGACGGCAACCCGGTGCCGTTTCCGCTGGACAAGAAGTTTCCCGGCTTCGATTGACCGCCTCGCGCGGCTGCTCGCGCTGGCGTGGCTGGCCACCTGCTGTGCCGGGTGCATCCCCTTTGCCTGGGCCACGCCGCCGGTGGAATTCGAGGCCGCGATGGGCCCGACCGTGCTGCAAAACCGACGCCACGACGACAGTGACGTGGGCGCGGCGATTCCGCTGCGCGCGACCGTCTTTCCCCTCCAACTCTTCCCCTCCTTGCTCGAGCGCCACCTGGATGTCGGCGTGGGCTATCAGGCCGTGGTCATCGCCGATCATGGGCTCGTCCACGGCCCGCATCTGGAGGTCGCCTACCTGACCTCCAAGCACGTCTCCCACTGGCTGGACTGGCTGGGTGATCCCCCCAGACCGACGCGTCTGGGCGTCCACGTCCAGGCGCACGGCCTGTTGCCGAGCTCCGCGGGAATGATGTTCAACCCCGGCGTGACCCTGCAACTGTCGCTGGAGAATTACGCCTTTACCGACACTGATTTCATGGGCTGCCAGCAGAGCGATTCCCAGCCCGACGACCCCCGCTGGGAGTCCAGCGACGACGACTCCGTGGTCTGCGGCACCGGCTACGCCTGGGGCGAGACGACGGTGGGCTTTTTCGTCGAGGGATCCTACAGCCGCGTCGAGCTGCGCAACCTGTGGTGGGTGGGCGCCGGGCTCAAGGTGCGCCTGCCCGCGACCATCGGCGTGGGCTTCGTCATGGGCGATTTGTGGTCGGATAATTGAGACCGCTCGTTATCTGTCCATCGGTGCGCGGGCATCCTGCCCTCGTCGGTGCGCGGGCATCTGGAGGTTTAAGAAAATAACCGCCGCACGGCGAATGGGGGGTCGTTCGAGCTGCCGTGGCCGTGCATGTCTAACCATCGATCACATTTCTACACATATGATGCGGAGCGGCAGCAAGCAGCCGCTCCGCTGGGCGTTGCGCAAAAGTGTGCTGCAAGCGCTCATTTGCAGCTATACGCTGCGAGTGGACCGATCCTACATCCTCGCCCCAAGACAATTGGCCGCCGGCTCGGCGTTGTGCTATTCTCTCGGTGTTTCTTAGCAGTAACAAAACAGTGTCGGCGTCACATCGCCGGATTGTCTCTTGGCCCAGGCTGACTGGGACGGGATCTCGCCATGAGCACGGGAGCGACAAAACTCGAACGATTTCAGATGCCTCGGGTGGGCGATACGCTCGAAGGGCGCTATGAAATCTCGGCCATTTTGGCGACCGGCGGTATGGGCGTCATTTTGCGCGCCAAACACGTGCGCATGGGCCGCGACGTGGCCATCAAGGTGTTGCACCCCCATATCGCCCAGGAGGAGTCAGTGCGGGTGCGCTTCGAGCGCGAGGTGCGCCTGGCCCAACTGCTCAACCATCCCAACACCATCCGTCTGTATGACTACGGCGAGGCCGAAAACGGGCTGGTCTACGTGGTCATGGAGCTGCTCGAGGGGCGAGACCTCAAAGAGGAGTTGGCCGAGACCGGCCCGATGCCCGTGGGCCGGGCGGTCGACCTGACCCTCCAGGTGCTCGATGGCCTGGGGGAGGCCCACGAGCAAGACTTCGTGCACCGCGATCTCAAGCCCAGCAACCTGTTTTTGACCTCCAGCCGCCGCGGCGAAGACCTGGTCAAGATCCTCGACTTCGGCATCGCCAAATCCCTGGAGGACACCGCCTCGGATGTCACGGCGACGGGCTCGATCTGTGGCACGGCGGCCTATGTGGCCCCGGAATATCTGCACAACGCCTCGGCGCATAAGCCGGCCGATATCTACGCCGTGGGGCTGATCTTGTTGGAGATGCTCACCGGCCAGCGCGTTATTCAGGGGTCGTCGACCGCTCAGACGCTGATCATGCAGATGCAGCATCAGGTTCAGGTCCCGGCGGCGTTGGCGGCGACGCCGTTGGGCCAGATCATCGTGACGGCCACGCAAAAAGATCCCCGGCTGCGCTACCCGGACGCCGACGCGATGTACCAGGCCCTGGCGGCCGTCGCCGACAGCCTGCCCGCCGATATGCGACTCGACGCCGCCCAGGTCGCGCCGATGACGCGCGCGCCGTCGGGCTCGCTGCCGTCGATGCCGTTCGCCGACTCCAGCAATGCGCTACCCCAGGCTCAGCATACGCCGCCAACCGGTGAGCACGGCTCGGCGGGGCTGGCCGCTCAATTCGACGGGCTGGAAAACGAAAAGACGTTGGTGACCCCGCTGCCCTCGCCGCTGGATGCCGGCGCCGTGCCCGTGCCGGCACCGCCGAAGGCGGCCGCGCCGAAGAGCAAGGGGCGCGGCAAGACGATATTGGCGGGCGTCGTCCTCGTCGCTCTAATGGGCGGCGCCGCGGCGTATTTTGCCACGCAGTCGTCGACGTCCAAGCCGCCGGCCGACCAGCCGCAACAGGCGGCAAGCCCAGAGCCGGCCGCCAAGCCCGCGCCGGACGACAAATCCGAGCCGGCCGCGAAAACCGCGCAGGAACCGACGCCGACCGCTCCCAAGCAAGCGGCCGCCGACAAGCCGGCGCCGGACTCCAAGCCCGCGCCCGCCCCGACGCCCGCGCCGGTCGAATTCGACTTCGCCAGCTCGCCGTCGGGCGCGTCGGTCTACGCCGGCGACAAGCTCCTGGGCCATACCCCTTTTGCCAAGAGCTTCGCCCACGACGCCGTCCCCGAGCACGTGCGTGTGGAGAAGGACGGCTTCGAGGCCGCGACGCTCGATCTGAGCCCGACCTCCGAGACGACCCAACACGTCACCCTGGTCGCCAAGCCAAAGCCGGCCGCCTCGGCCAAAAAGCACGCGCCCAAGCACAGCGCGCCGACCCATCATCAGGCGGCGCATCACAAATCCACCTCGCACTCCTCTGACGGGGCCTCTCACCACAAGAAAGGCACGAAGAAGGGTGAGAACGTCGACAAATTTTTGGACAAATACCTGTAGGTCGCAGTCCCGGGTCTAAGTGATATGCGTATGAGGCACCAGAGTCGCGTCGGTTGGTTGGTTTCTCTGGTCGTAGGGATGCTCGCGCTGGGCGCATGGCCCACGCCGGCTCACGCCCAGCGGCCCACCGCGGAGCAAATGCAGACCTTCAAGGACCTGGTCAAGGAGGGCTCGCACCTTCGCGAGGACGGCAAGTTGTGGAAGGCGCTCGCGGAGTTCCAGAAGGCGCGAAAGATCCTCGATCACCCCAAGCTCGCCTTCAACATCGGCAAGCTCAGAGAGCAGACCGGCGCGTGCGACAAGGCCCGCGAGTTGTACCGCAACGTGCTCGCCCGGCCTCACCTGGAGGACGCGCTGCGCGTGGCCGTGGTCGACCAACTCCAGAAGAGCGACCAGTGCAAGCCCCACGCCACGCTGCGCATCGCCTGCGTACCCGCCGATGCCCGCGTGCATATCGGCTCTCACGAGCTGACCTGCCCGGTTAACGCCAAGATCAAACCGGCGAAATTCAAACTCCTGGTCACCGCCCTGGGCTACCACAAGCAGTCCATCGACGTGGACCTGGCGCCCGGCGACCTGTTCGACAAGCACGTGCGGCTGCGCAAGGAGACGTCCGCTGCCGCACAGGCCAAGGCACAGCCCAAGCCGACCCCCGGCGCCACGCACTCGTCGGGCAAAGGGCTGTCCAACGACCTCGCCCTGCATCGGGTGGAGCCGGCCAAGCCGACGCCGTGGAAGCGCTATGCGGCCTACGGCGCCATGGGCGTCGGAGGCGCGCTGCTGGTGGGCGGGGTGGTCTCGGATTACTCGGCGCAGTCGCGCGCCCAGGAGTTCGTCGCCGCCAATAATGCCGGCGATCGCAAGCGCGCCGCTCAGCTCAAGTCCGACGCCGACAGCGCTCAGGTGCGCACCATCGTATTGTACTCGGCCGGCGCGGTCCTGGCTGCCGGCGGCGTGGCCCTGTGGGTCTACGACTCGCACAGCGAGCCCGACGCCGCCAGCGTTCACGCGTCCATCGGGCTGGGCGCCGGTGGACCCACCGTGCAGGGCTCGTTGAATTGGTAATACACGTCGGCGGTTTTCGTTGACGCGAGGAGTGACTGGGATGTCCAATCGTTTGCGAATGGGGCGCGAGGCGGCCGGGCTGGCGGCGGTGTTGCTGCTGGCGAGCGCCGTCGGGTGCAGCTCGCCCGGCGGAAAGGCCTGTGCGACCAGCGCCGACTGCCAGGACGGCTACGAATGTGTCTCCAGCGGCGGCGTGCTCTTCGGGTCGCGCATCTGCTTGCTTTCGGCGCGCGGCGGCGCCGACGTGAGCATGGACGCCGGCGTCGATGCCGATGCCGCGACCGCCGTTGACGCCTCCACGGACGCCGGTGATGCCTCCACGACCACCGACGCCGACGCCGGACTGGCGGACGCGCCGGCATCCGACGCCGGCGATGTCTGCAGCCAACAGGGCTGCCCCGATTTCGACAACGACGGGATTCCCGACGACGTCGACAACTGCCCGACGGTCGCCAACCCCGACCAGAGCAATCAGGACGGCGACGCCACCGGCGATGTGTGCGACTCCGACCTGGACGGCGACGGCGTCGACAACACCGACGACAATTGCCCACGCACCGACAACCCCGGCCAGGAAGACGCCAACGGCGACGGGGTCGGCGACGCCTGTTCGGACGACGCCGACGGCGACGGCGTGCTCGACGGCAACGACAACTGCCCGGCCACGGCCAACGCCGACCAGTCCGACATCGACAGCGATGGCCAGGGCGACGTGTGCGACGACGACATGGACGGCGACGGGGTCGACAACGTCGACGACAATTGCCCGGACGCGGCCAATCCCCTCCAACAAGACCAGGACGCCGACGGCACCGGCGACGCGTGCGACGACGACCGCGACGGCGACGGGGTCGACAACGCCTCCGATAACTGTCCCGAGCGGGCCAATCCCCAGCAGGCCGACCGCGACGGCGATCACATCGGCGACGCCTGCGATCCCGAGCTGCACGCCCGCAACGCCGATGTGAGCTTCGGGGAGCCGTTCATCTTCAGCACCACCAACGTGCTCTGGTGGGTCGCCAGCGGCGATGTCACCGGCGACGGGACTGCCGATTTGATCATCTCCGGGCCCCGCAGCCGGTGGAGCTCTGGCAGCGTGGCGGTCTACGTCTTCGATGGTCGCAACCTCGGAAGCGGCCAGATGAC
Organism: uncultured delta proteobacterium; assembly: GCA_963697525.1. Classification (GTDB taxonomy): domain Bacteria; phylum Myxococcota_A; class Bradymonadia; order Bradymonadales; family Bradymonadaceae; genus Bradymonas. The sequence goes on along the minus strand of OY969087.1, from coordinate 6,682,788 downwards.
GTTTAACGACGCGATTACGACCATCGAGACGACCGATTTCGACCCCTACCTCGGCCTGAAGGTCGCCGTCGTCGGCGACGTCAACGACGACGGCATCGACGACTTGTTGGTGGGAAATCCGGGCGGACACAACGGCAGCGGCGACGCCTACCTATTTTACGGCGGTCGAGACGTGATTCGCGCCAAGACGATGAGCGACGCCAGCGTCAGCATCAAGGGCAGCAGTAGCCGGGCGGGCACGGCGGTGGCGGGCATCGGGGATATCAACGGCGACGGGATCGATGATTTCGCCGTCGGTGAGCCGCAGGCGTCGGGAGGCGATGGCAACGTCGCTGTCTTCTTGGGCAGCCCGTCGCTGCCGTCGGATCTCAGGACGCTGGACGCCGCGATGCACCTCGCCGGCCAGCATCTTGCCAAGGCGGGAAGCGCGCTGGCCGGCGTCGGCGACGTCAACGGCGACGGCGTCGACGACTTTGTCGCGGGCAGCCCCGGCAAATACGGCGGCATCGGCGCCGCCGAACTCGTCTACGGCTATCCGCCGGGCCAGCCGCTCCCAGCCGCGCAGGTCCTGGACAATATCGGCGTCGAGTTGAAGGTGACCTCCAACGGCTCGAACAACAACGCGCTCATCGGCACGTCGGTGGCCGGCGCGGGCGACCTCGACGGCGACGGACACAACGACGTTGCCATCGGGGCGCCGAAGATGAGCACGCTGAGCGTCTCCGACGGGGGCGCGGTCTACGTCGTATTCGGTCAGGGCGCGAGCATGCCCGCGCGCGGCTCGTCGATGGACCTGGACGCCACGGCGCTGCAATTGGTGGGCCCCCAGGGCTCGTCAGCCGGCGCCGCGCTCGCCGCCGGCGGGGATATCGACGGCGATGGCGCGCTCGATTTGCTGGTGGGTGCACCCACCACCAGCGGCTCGGGCCCCGCGCGCGCCGGGGCCGTGTTTCTGGTCTCCGATTTTTCGAGTTTGCGCGCCTCGGGCACGACCGTCGATTTGGGGTCGGCCCCGGTGGCGTTTTACGGCGACGACAGGGATGCCATGTTCGGCCTCTCGGTCGACGCCGTCGCCGACGTCGACGGAGACGGGCGCGCCGAGGTGTTGATCGCTGCCCCATCGGCGACGTTCCGCAGCAAGACCGGGGCAGGGGCAGCCTATTTCTTTCATGGATTGTAAAATGGTGACACGGCCGAACGATACCCCATCGTTGCTCTCGCTTCGCACCTCCCGGCGTGCTGGGCTGCGCGCGCTGTCCGCCTTGGCGGCGCTGGCCTTTCTGGCGAGCCTCGCCGCCGGCTGCAGCGACTCGGGCGGCCAAGCCTGCTCGACCAACGCCGACTGCAAGGCCGGCTACGAGTGCGTCTCCAGCGGCGGCGTCGTCTTCGGCGAGCACATCTGCCTGCTGACTTCGCAGGCGGCGGCCGACGCCTCGGTGGACGCGACGAGCGACGCCGGCACGGACACCGCCGCCGACGCTGCCACCGACACGACGAGCATGCCCGACGCCGGCATGGACGCCACGCCCGATGCAACGAGCCTCCCCGACGCCGCGGACGCCGACGCCGCCAACCTCGACGCCGGCGTCGATGCCAGCGATGCCGCCAGCACCGACACCGGTGTCGACGCGCAGGATGCCTCCAACGCCGACACCTGCGGGCAGGGCGGATGCCTGCCCGACTTCGACAACGACGGCGTCCCCGACGCCTCCGATAACTGCCCCACGGTGGCCAACGCCGACCAGGCCAACCTTGACGGCGACTCCACCGGGGACGCGTGCGACTCCGACCGCGACGGCGACGGCAAGGCCAACACCGACGACAACTGCCCCGACATGGCCAACGCCGATCAGGCCGATCGCGACAGCGACGGCATCGGCGATGTGTGCGACGACGACCGCGACGGCGACGGCGTGCTCAACACCGCCGACAATTGTCCCGACAAGGACAACCCCGACCAGGCCGATCTCGACGGCGACGGCATCGGTGATGCGTGCGACACCGATCGCGACGGCGACGGCGTGATCAACTCCGACGACACGTGCCCCGACCACGCCAATCCCCAGCAGGCCGACCGCGACGCCGACCAGACCGGCGATGCCTGTGAGCCCGAGCTATTTGCGGCGAACGCCGACGATTACTACGCTGGACCGCTGTTTTCTCACAACCGCGGGATGGACTGGCGGGTCACCAGCGGCGACGTCACCGGCGACGGCGTCAGCGACTTGATCATCGCGGGGCCATCGCTGGGAAACGGCGCCGAGGCGGCGGTCTACGTGCTCGATGGCAGCAACCCGGACGTGTCCGCGGTCAATATGCCGGTCGTCTTCTCGACCGAAACGCCCGACTTCGACAGCCGTGTCGGCCTCGTCCCCGCCTACGCCGGCGATGTCAACGGCGACGGCGTCGGTGACCTGCTCATCGGCAACATCAAGGGAAATAACGGAGCGGGCGGGGCTTATATCTTCTATGGCGGCGCCACCCTGACCGGCGATCTCCCTCTCAGCAGCGCCAACGTTCAAATCAACGGCAACGGAGTGGGTGACTTTGGCAGCGCCGTCGCCGGCATCGGCGACGTCAACGACGACGGGATCGACGACTTCGCCGTCGGCGCGCCCCGCGCCGTCGGCAGCTCCGGGATGGTCGCCGTCTTCTGGGGAAGCCATTCGCTGTCGCCGACGATGGCCGTCTACGCGCGCGATTTGGAGTTCGACGGCGCCAACAACGGCGAGGCCGGCACCGCGATCGCCGGGACCGGCGACGTCAACGGTGACGGGGTCGACGACTTCGTCGTGGGAGCACCGCAGGGGCTAAACCGGGCGGGCACGGCCTACCTGGTCTACGGCTTTGCCAACGGAAACACGCCCACCGGTACCCTGCAGCTTGCGAGCGCAGGGCTGCGTCTCGTCGGCGCGCCCGCCGACGCGCGGCTGGGGACGGCGGTCTGCGGTACCGGTGATCTCGACGGCGACGGCGCCAATGACTTGGCCCTCGGTGCGCCTCGCCAAAACGGCTCCGTCCTTCCGCGGACGGGCGCGGCCTACGTGGTCTTTGGATGGACGACGTCAGCCCCGGCGCGCGGCGCCAGCGTCGACCTGAGCGCCAACGCGCTCCTGCTGCAGGGCGACAGCGCCTATGCCGAGGCCGGCAGCGCCCTGTCGGCCAACGGCGACATCGACGGCGACTACAAGCCCGACCTGCTCGTGGGCGCGCCGCGCGACAGCTCGTCGGGCAACGGCGACACCGGCGCGGTGAGCCTGGTGTCGGATTTCGCCACTCTGCGCGCAGGGATGCCCGCTGCCTTCACGTTGAGCCAGGCGCCGATCATGTTCTACGGGAAGACCGGCGGCGGCCAGTTCGGCGCGTCGGTCGACGCCGTCAGCGACCTCGACGGAGACGGGCGCTCGGAGGTGTTCGTCGCCGCGCCGCGCGCCGACTTCTCCGGCGACTCCGGCCACGGCCTGGCCTACCTATTTTACGGGCTATGAACCCGGCGCCACCTGAAGGTACACCCCCCGAAGCGTACCAGTCGGTGGCCCACTGGGCCGAGCTGGACGCCCCAGTCGCGGAAGTTGGGCGCGTCCTCGTCGAAGTCGGTCTTGAGGTATTCGGCCATCCAGTCGACCAGTTGGTGGGCGTAGTGGCGAAAATCGTCGTTGTTCATGGTCTAAGGTCGAAAATGTAGGTTTGACGAGCGACGGCCCTTCCGAGGGTGCGCTCTTGGTCGGGCCTGAGGGCCCGGACCACTACGCTTAGCCCCGGTGACGGTTTGGCGGGAAGCCCTATTGGGCGCATGACCAGACCGTGACCGTGGGTAAGCCCACTCGAGGCGCCGTGGGCGCACTCGAGGAGGCGCACCTACGGAAGGGTCGATTATTGATAGTGTTCGATTCGCAACCAGCCGACGTGCACCCAAAAACACCAACACATTGAGGCAAGAACAACAATATGAAAGCCTACCAAGTCCAAGAAGCGTTCGGCCTCGACAACTTCAACCGGGTCGAGCTGCCCGACCCCGCGCCCGGCCACGGCCAGGTCAAGGTCGCCATCAAGGCGGCCTCGCCGAATTTCCGTGACTTGATGATGATCGAGGGCACCTACAACCCTCGCCAGCCCTTGCCTCTGATTCCGTTCTCCGACGGTGCCGGCGAGGTCGTCGAGCTCGGCGAGGGCGTCGAGCGGGTGGGGCTCGGCGACCGAGTCATGCCCATTTTTGCCCAGGATTGGATTGCCGGGCGGCCCAGCCGTGAGCGCTTCAAGAGCACGCTCGGCGGGCCCCTCGACGGCGCCATGGCCGAATATGTCGTCGCCGACGCCGACGCGGTGGTGCGCATCCCCGAGCACCTGAGCTTCGAGGAGGCCTCCACGCTACCCTGCGCCGGGCTGACCGCCTGGAACGCGCTCGCCGAGCACGGCGACGTCAAAGCCGGCGACGTGGTCGTCTGCCAGGGCACCGGGGGCGTGTCGATGTTCGGGCTGCAATTCGCGCGCATGCTCGGCGCCGAGGTCATCGTCACGTCGAGCTCCGACGACAAGCTCGCCCGCGCCGCCGAGCTTGGTGCCGCCCACGGCATCAACTACAAGACCGAGCCCAAGTGGGGCAAAGCCGTGCGCAAACTCACCGACGGGCGCGGCGCCGACCACATCATCGAGGTCGGCGGCGCCGGCACCCTCCAACAGTCGATGAGCGCGGTGCGCTACGGCGGCCAGATCAGCGTCATCGGCGTGTTGAGCGGCGCCGTCGAGGACCTGAGCATCATCCCCATCCTCATGCACAACATCCGCGTGCAGGGCATCTTCGTGGGCAGCCGCGAGATGCACGACAATATGGTGCGCGCCATCGAGGCCAATCGGATGCGCCCGCTGGTCGACCGCGTCTTCGAGTTCGACCAGGCCAAACAGGCCCTGGAGTACATGAAGGCGGGCAAGCACTTCGGCAAGGTGGTGGTGAAGGTGGGGTAGGGCGGGTAATTGGCGCAGCCCCCGGCCGATTTGCTTCCCTTTGGGTCCGCGACGAACGGCAACGACATCGCTGAGGCAAAGTTCGTACATTAGCGTCTCGGCAAGCGAATCTGCTCTCAGACGAGATTTCCCGCAGTCTCCTAGGCCGCGTTCTCACCGATGTCGACGAGCGGTTCGAGCTCGGATGATGTCGGAAGATGGAAGTCGGTTGGCATGCTTGCTTTCATCTCTAGGAGGAACCGTTTTTCGTCGAGCTGTGCGTCACGGTTGTGCTGCAGGATGGTGAGCTGGATATCGTCTGCGTGCTCGACAATGTCGTAGATTGTCGAAGAGTAGTTTCCCGGCACGAATCCAAGCGGTCGGTGCCCGCGATCCATGATAATGACTGCCGTCGGGTCGTGCTCGTTGTGGCAGTCAAGGACGGGTCGGAGTGGTTCGAGCGGCGCCTCGTTGATCCACTTCTCTTTGAGGGCCTCGTCGATATGGCGCACTCCTCGGGTAAAGAAATCCCAGCGGTAGCCTCCCTCGAACTGTTGAACGGGCGAGAACATCTCGAAGGAATCGGTCGCGCGCCAACCACGAGTTCGACGCAGGAAGTCAAACACGTAGTCGGGAGACTCGGTGTCGCCCACAGGCAGTAAATCAACCTGGCGGATGAGTTCTTGGTACTCGGGTCGGCTCGGCGAAAGGATCCTGTTCGAGAAAAACGAGAACAGGTGGTCCGACTGGTACACCTCATCAAAGCTCGGGAACGCCGAAATGCCGGAAAAGCCATCCTCCTTCTGAGCGTCAAGGGCGCCTCGAACGTATTGAAATACGTACCCGCTCTGTTCGCTGTAAGTCAGAAGTCCGACTGTATGCCAGGTTCTCGATTCGTGCGATTGCCACGCGATGTAGAGTTGTCGTGTCATTGGCAGCGGTCCTGATGCAGCTTGCCGAGCTTGTCTCGGGTGAAACTCGTAAATGCCTGTGCAAATTCACGTGCTCCAGAACTCACGAGTTCGGTTGGAACTCGATCAAAAAGTAGCTCCAATTTGTTAGCGTCGACGCCAAGGGCGCGTTCCAGCCAGAAGCACAATGCTTGATCCTGACCAAGATCAGGCAAGAAGTCCAACAGCCCAAACGGCGTAGTACGATCGTTGTCGCCCGGTGGCGCGATCTTCGCGTGGGCCTTGTTGTTCGTGGCGTACCTCTCCACCTGTTTGTATTCTAGGTACTTAAGCCTCTTCTTCTCTTGCAACTCACGACCAAGACACGCGCCGTGGTCGAACGTGGGTGCCAGGTGAATATCACCGCCCGAGGTGCGAACGACACCCCAATTTTGATGATGCCGGTCGACATTTCCAATCAGCGCGTCCAAGACGAGGTAGCCCGTGAAGTAGAAGCTCGCCGACTTATCCTTGTCAGCTCCGATGGGGGCCTGGACGTTATTGACGTCCAGGTAGTCGTAGACGGCGTCTAATCCCACCTGATCTTCCTTGTCCAAGACATACTGCTTCACCTTACCTTGCCTCTCCATCAACTCGTTGCCGTGTTCGAGGCTGAGTCCGTCGCGACTATCGGCAAAGCTCAGGGATATTGTGCCGCGTTGCCTTTGGTCTCCGGCACCTTGTTGGGCCAACTCCACACGTGCGATCGGCAATCCCATCAGTGAGCCGACCTCCTGTGCGATCTTCTCAGACCAGATCTCGCCTTGGAACCGATCTGGGACCTTGAAGAGCCACCGCTTGCCGGTTTCGAGGTCTGTCAATTTCGCAGTGGTTTGGTGCCAATCACGGGCTTTGGAACCCATCGACTCTTCACCCACCGGTCGAAAGTCGTCGAGGTTGTAGATAGCGAATGAGCACATGCAGAAATCCGTCGGGTATGGTCGCGAGACGAAACGGTTTCGCGCGCAGCCTAGTAACCGAAGAGGTCATGTACTCCCATCAGGTCTGTTCTAAGCTGGGCTGGAATGAAGGAAAAACACTCGCGAGCAATGTCTTGGAGTTCCGCCTCGTGCAACCGCTCCTCGAGTCGCTTGAACAACGCCGGTAGGTAGACAGCATCGAGGGCTGCGTACTGAAGCTGTTCTCGCGACAACTTGTCAGAAGTCCATTCAGACACGCGTATCGAGCGGGACTTCGAGAGTTCGACATCGAGATTTGTGCGCACCAGATCCGCCAGACTGTGCTTGTCGCGTTCCGGTTCCACCAATTTGGAGGCCAGTTTCGTGCAGCGAATGTTTCGAGGCGTCAAATTCCATCGTGACGCCAAGAATCGAAGATCGAAAAGGGCATAGTGAAAAACCTTGATCCAAGCCTCGGACTCCAGCAATTCGAGAAGACCGTTGGGGACGACATCACTCGGTCGAATTAGATAGACAGTGGCGCGACTGGGGAAGAATACTTGGACCAGCCCCAATTCGTCGGCGGACCAGTCGAGCCCTGACGTCTCCGTATCGATGCCTACCCAGCCTCCATGTTCGGAGCCGGAATAGGCATCAGGCGGAAGGTCTCCTGCGATTGTGGCCACCTTCACCATGCCAAGTTTGGTGTCTAGGTCAAATGTCATGATGTTGCTCCATCAATCCCGCTACAACGATACTCCCGCATGCTACCGCGTCGCGGTAGCCAGTAGCGAATCTACAGTCCAGATCGCGCTGCGTCGAGGAGCTCGTCGACGAGGTCGTCTTGGTCGATGGTGTGTCCGATGAAGTGGGCAATCTCCTAGGCCAGCTCGGGGCGGTCGGTTATGTCGTTGAAAAACCACCCCTCAACGCACTTTTTTCGTCTTTTTGGAATAAATCGGCGAAAGCTCCACATCCTCAAACCCAGACACGCCCAGGGGAAGCTTCAGGCTTCCGAACATTCTCGACCGTGTCATTCGGTCGGGCCGAGCGCGATCTATTCGATATCGACGTTTTCTTTCGCTGTTTCTTGAGGCGGTGAGATGATCGAGGTACGAGGACTTTCGCGTTATTACGGGACGACACCCGCCTTACGTGACGTCTCCTTTCGCATCGACAAGCAACAAGTTGTCGGTGTGTTGGGGCTCAACGGGGCCGGCAAGTCCACTCTCCTGCGCATCCTGGCCGGGATGCTGCTTCCGAGCATGGGAAGCGTAACCGTCGACGGGGTCGACGCCGTGGACGCGCCGGATTCGGCCAGGCGTCGCATCGGGTTTTTGCCCGAGACGCCGCCGTTGTATCCGGAGATGCGGGTGCGCGACTTCTTGCGCTGGTGCGGCCAGGTCAAGGGCTGCTCGACCGCCGAGGTCGACAAGCGCCTGCCCGGGGTGCTCGAGCTGTGCGGCATCGAGCATAAAGCCGACGCCGTCATCGACACCCTGTCGCACGGCTATCGCAAGCGCGTGGGCATCGCTCAGGCGATCATCCACGACCCCAAGCTCGTCATCCTCGACGAGCCGGTCAGCGGGCTCGACCCCGCCCAGATCGTCGAGATGCGCAAGGTCCTGCGGGGCCTCAAAAAGCACTGCACGGTGCTCGTCAGCTCGCACATCCTCTCGGAGATCTCCCAGACCTGCGACCGGCTGCTGGTGCTCCACCAGGGCCAACTCGCCGCCGACGGCAGCGAAGAGGAGCTCGCCTCCAGGCTGGGGGCGCGCTCGAAGCTGTCGCTGTCGGTGCGCGCCGAGCGCGGCGTCGTCGAAGAGGTCTTCGCGGCCCTCGATGGCCTGGAGCACTGGGAGATCGACGACGACACCGACGCGCTGGTGCGCGCCGAGGTCGAGCTTCAAAGCGACGTGCGCGAGGATCTCGCCCGTGCGCTCGTCGAAGCCGGTGTGGGCCTTCGACGCATGGTCGAGGTCGAAAACGAGCTCGAGAAGATGTTCCTCGGCGTCACCGCTGCCGATCCCGAACAGAAAGCTGCAAGCTGAGGGAGGATGTATGAGAGGCTTATTACTCGTGGCGAAGCGCGAGCTCGCCAGCTATTTCAACTCCATCTGGGGGATCGCCGTCATCGCGGTGATCCTGGTCATCGACGGGCTGTTATTCAACGCCTTCGCCATCGGTGACACCGCCAAATACAGCGAGGTGGTGCTCGAGCAGTTCTTCTACTTCTCGTTCGGCACCACCGTGGTGGCCACCATTCTTTTGACCATGCGCCTCATCGCCGAGGAGCGCCAGATGGGCACGATGGCCCTGCTGGACGCCTCGCCGCTGAGTGACTGGCAGGTGGTGGGCGGTAAATTCGTCTCGGCGCTGGCGATCGTGGTGCTGATGACGCTGCTCACCGCCTATATGCCGGCGCTGATCTTCGTCAACGGCAAGGTCTCCTTCGGCCACATCGCCGCCGGTTATCTGGGGCTCATCCTGGTGGGCGCGGCGATCGCCGCAGTGGGCACGTTCGCCTCCACGCTGACGCGCTCACAGCTCGTCGCCGGGGTCATCGCCTCGGTGATCACCGTGTTTTTGCTGACCTCCTGGCTCATCGCCAAGATCAGCGCGCCGCCCTTCGACGCCATCTTCTCGTATATGGCGATGTTCCAGCGCCACTTCCAGAAGAGCTTCATGACCGGGCGCATCGGCACCGACAGCCTGGTCTACTACGTCTCGCTGATCTTCGTCTTTCTGATGCTCGCCACGCGCCGCATGGCGTTGAGGAGGTGGAAATGAGCTTCGCCATCATTGTCTACCTGGTCGGCATGGCCCTCGTGTTTGTGGGCGAGCGCCTGGTCGCCGACATCGTCGCGGCGCGCTGGGTGCTCGATCTGCTCGGCGCCGCCGCCCTCATCGGCTCGTTCATCCTGCGCTGGCGCCGGCTCGAAGACGCCGACAACGACGGGCTGGCCCACGGCGAGCGCGTCGCCCTGGCGCTGCAGGCCGTGGGAAGTGGCTCGCTGTTGTTCTACGTGCTGTCGACCGACGGCGTCGTCCAATTCTTCAACTGGACGGCCACGGGGCGCGAGCGCTGGCAGGGCATCTGGGGCGCCTTGTGGCCCATCGTCTGGCTGCTGGGCACGGTCCCGCTGATGCTCGTCGACCGGGCCGTGGAGACCTCGCCTGTGGTCGCACCGCCCCAGCGCATCAAGCGCGCGCTCAGCCACGGCCTGGCGGTCGCACTCGGTGTGGCGCTGGTCTTTCCGGTCAACTACATCGCCGCGCGCCATCGTCAGAGCTGGGATCTCGCGTATTTCCGCGCCGCTCGCGCCGGCTCGGCGACCAAGAATGTGGTCAAATCTCTGACCAAGCCGGTGGACGTGCGCGTGTTCGTCGAACCCGACTCCACGCTTCGCCAGGACCTGCAGGGCTACTTCGACGCCCTCGAGGGCGACAACCTGCACGTGACCTACCACGATCAGGCCGGCGAGCCCGAGCTCGCCCGCAAGCTGCATGTGCGCGAAAACGGCCAGATTGCCTTTACCGCCGGCCCGCTGCCGTCCGACGACGACGCCAAGAAGCCGACCACCAAGATCTTGCGCCTGGGCTCGACGGAGTTGGCCGCCCGCCACAAGCTTCGCGACCTCGATAACCAGGTGCGAAAGACGCTGCTGGCGGTCGGGCGGGGCACCCTGAAGATCTACCTGACCGTCGGCCACGGCGAGATGCAGCTCGACGGCTCGTCGGACGATCCCACCGAGAGCTTGAAGATCCTCAAGCAGGTCTTCGACGCCGCCCAATTCGACACCGCCAACCTGTCGGCGGACAACGGTCTGGCCAAGGACATCCCCGACGACGCCGACGCCGTGATGATCCTGGGGCCCAAGCAGACGTTCATGCCCTCGGAGATCGACGCGCTGAAGGCCTACCTGGACCGCGGTGGAGCGCTCTTTATCGCCATGCTGCCGCGCGACCTGCGCGCTCGCGACCCGCTGGCGTCGACGGACCCGCCGCTGGGCGACCTGCTGCACAAGCTGGGCGTGAAGATGCAGCCGTCGGTGCTCGCCGCCGAGCGCGGCATCATCCCGGTGATGCGCAACAAGACCGACAAGCTCAACCTCATCACCGACCAATTCTCCTCGCACCCGTCCACGGCCGCGCTCTCGCAGTCGACGCCGTCGCTGATGCTGTTTACCCCGGCGACGGGCTATCTGCAGAAGGCCAAGAAATCTAAGGCCGATGTCGTCATCACGGTGCGCTCCCATCACTACGCGTGGGCGGACACCAACGGCAACCTGGAGTACGACCCCAAGGCCGGCGAGAAGGAGCGCAAATACCCGCTGGCCGCCGCCAGCGAGGGAAGCGCCGACGCCAAGGACGCCACGAAGAGCCACAAAAAGTGGCGCGCCATGGTCGTCGCCGACGCCCCGTTCATCTCCGACTTCGGCATGCGGGCGCGGGGCAACCGCCAATTCGTCTACGACACGCTCAACTGGCTGGTGCACGTCGAGGACCAATCCGGAACCATCGAGTCGGAGAAGGACGTGCGCATCCGCCACAGCAAGGAAGACCAGCAGTGGTGGTTCTACGTGACGGTTTTGGGCATTCCGCTATTGCTGCTCGGCGCCGGTGCCACGCGCATCTGGTGGCGCAAGAAAGGAGGTGAAGCATGAGTCGCTCGGTTTACGTATACGCCGGCCTGACCGTGCTGGCCCTGATAGGTGCCTATTTCAGTTGGACCCACCAGCCCAGCGCCGAGGCTGACGAGGGCGTGGTCATCGCGCCCATCGACGCCGGCCAGGTGACCCAGGTCACCTACACGGCCGGCGGCGAGAAGGTCACCCTCGAGCCCAAGGAAGACGGCTACGGCAAATATGTGTGGGTTTCCTGGAAGAAGCCGGCCACCAAGGATAAGGCGAAAGACGCGGGGTCGAAGAGCAAGCTCGCCGGCGTCAAGTCCGCCAAGAAGGACGACGGGCCCAAGCTCTCGGAGTTCAAGGCCGGCGACCTGGGCGAGACGCTCATCCACCGGCTCGCCCCGCTGAAGGCGGCGCGTCGGCTGGACCACCCCGGCAAGCTCGACCAATTTGGGCTGGCCAAGCCCGCCGCCACGCTCACCATCAAGCTCGACGGCGGCGACAGCTACTCGCTGGCCGTGGGCTCCCAGACCTATGGTGGCCACCACTATTACGTGCGTGATACCCGCACCGGGTCGGTCTACCTGATGGGCTCCGGCCAGATCTCACCGCTCGCCCACCCCGATCGCATCAAGGAGCACGACCTGTACGACGCACACCGCGACGAGATCGTCAGCATCGGCCTTCACTCGGGCGACAAGCACGTCACTTTCAAACACCACAACCGCAACGACCCGGCCGCCGCCTACTGGGCGCGCGGCGACGCGCACAAGCGCGACCAGACCGCCGAGACCTGGCTCAACAAATTCTTCGCGCTGCACTCCCAGCACTACGTGACCAAGGACAAGTTGCCCGACGATCTCCAGACGGTCTTCGTCGCCCAGATCAACGCCGAGGGCAAAAAGCCCGTGCGCGTCGAATTTCTCAAGGCCACGGTGCAGGCCGACGCCAAGAAGGGCGACAAGGGCGCCAAGAATAGCTCCAATCTCAAGGAGCGTTACTTCGCCCGTTCGAACTTCACTCGCGGTACGGTCGAGATGTATCGGCGCTCGACGTCCAACGTCGCCGACGACCTGAGCACGCTCTTTTCCGGCGACGACGACTCCGGAAAACAGGCCGCCAAGGCCAAGCCCGCCCCCAAGAAGGCCCCGACGAATCTGTAACCTGTTGCGCAACCAGTTGCGCGCGCCCCACGAAAAAGCCCCCGCCGGCTCGAAGCTGGCGGGGGCGTTTTTCGAACCGAGAATTCCCAGCCTCTCGGTCGTGTCACTGAGCCTTTTGGCAACTCAACCTTAGTTGAACTGCTCCTCCTCAGTGGAGCCCTTGAGGGCGACCGTCTCGCTTTCGCCGGCGGTCACCGTCATCTGGACCTCGTCGAAGTAGCCGGCGCCCACGAAGCTCTGGTGCTTGATGGCCCGGTAGTTGTCCGACTTCTCCAGCTCGAACTCCTTTTGCTGCAGCTTGGAGTAGGCAGCCATGCCGCGCTCTTTGTAGTCGAGCGCCAGCTCGAACATGGTGGTGTTGAGCGCGTGGAAGCCCGACAGCGTCACGAACTGCAACGCGTAGCCCATCTCACCGAGTTGCTCCTGGAAGGTGCGGATGGTCTTGTCGTCGAGGTGACGCTTCCAGTTGAACGACGGCGAGCAGTTGTAGGCCAGAAGCTTGCCGGGATACTTCTCGTGGACGGCCTCGGCGAACTCGCGGGCTTGGCCGACATCCGGCGTCTTGGTCTCGCACCACACCATGTCGGCGAAGGGCGCGTAGGCCCGGGCACGCTCGATGGCATACTCCAGACCGCCGTTGATGCGGTAGAAGCCCTCGGCGGTGCGCTCGCCGGTCAAAAAGCGCTCGTCGAGCGGGTCGACGTCGTTGGTCAGCAGCGTGGCCGCCTCGGCGTCGGTGCGCGCGATGAGGATGGTGGACGTGCCGCTGACGTCGGCGCCCAGACGCGCGGACACGAGCTTCTTGCGAAACTCGCTGACCGGCACGAGCACCTTGCCGCCCATATGCCCGCATTTCTTGGCCGAGGAGAGCTGGTCCTCGAAGTGCACGCCGGCGGCGCCGGCGGCGACCATCGCCTTCATCAACTCGAAGGCGTTGAGGTTGCCGCCAAAGCCGGCCTCGGCGTCGGCGACGATGGGGGCGAACCAGTCGACATCGGGCTTGCCCTCGATGGACTGGATCTGGTCGGAGCGCTGCAAGGCGCTGTTGATGCGCTGGACCAGCTTGGGCACGCTGTCGGCCGGATACAGGCTCTGGTCGGGGTACATCTCGCCGGCGGTGTTGGCGTCGCCGGCTGTCTGCCAGCCGCTGACGTAGACCGCCTGCAGGCCCGCCTGGACCTCCTGGACAGCCTGGTTACCGGTAAGGGCGCTCAGGGCGCGCACGGGGCTCTCGTTTTGGAATCGATGCCACAATTTTTCGGCACCGAGCTTGGCCAGTGTGTGCTCGATTTGAACCGACCCGCGCAGCTTGACCACCTGCTCGCCGGCGTACGGCCGCTGGATCCCCTTCCAGCGCGGGTTGGATTTCCACTGCTCTTCGAGTTCCTGTGCGGAAGCTCCTTGATGCGTCATCACTTTCTCCTGTGTGATTGGCAAACCTCCGGACATACCACAGCCGGAGTTGTCAGCATGCACCCGAAGGTGCATGTACTTCTCGGATCGCCGTGTAGGCACGACGGGCTCAGTCGAGCTCGTCGTAGGCGATGAGCGTCAGGAAGCCGATAAACTCGTCTTCCAGGCTCAACCGATCGAAGATGGCGCGAGCTTTCTCGAAGCGCTCGGCATCGTAATACTTGCCCCACAGCTCGCGGATCTTGGCGAGCTCCTCGGGCACGATTTCTTTGTACAGCTCGGTGGTGACCTCCCGGCCGTCGCTCAGGCGCGCCTGCGGGTGGTGGATCCACTGCCAGACCTGCGAGCGCGAGATCTCGGCGGTGGCCGCGTCCTCCATCAAGTTGTAGATCGCCGCCGCGCCGGTGCCCCCCAGCCAGGAGGCGATGTACTGGATGCCCACGTTGACGTTGAGGCGCAGGCCCGTCTCGGTGATCTGGCCGCCCTCGACGGTGGTGTCCAGCAGCGCCTGGGCGCTGGCCTGGACATCGTCGCGCATCACCTCTTTTTGATGGGGCCGGCCCTCGAGCTTTTTGTCGAAGGGCTCACGGGCCACCGCCACCAGGTCGGGGTGGGCCACCCAGGTGCCGTCGTAGCCCTGGCTGACCTCGCGCTCCTTGTCCTCTTTGACCTTGCGGAACGCCTTTTTGTTGATCTCCTCGTCCTTGCGGCTGGGGATGAACGCCGCCATCCCCCCGATGGCGTGGGCGCCGCGCTTATGGCAGGTCTTGACCAAAAGCTCGGCGTAGGCCTTCATAAAGCCCACCCCCATGGTCACCTGCGAGCGGTCGGGCAGCAGGAAGTCCTCGTCATTGCGGAACTTCTTGATGACACTGAAGATATAGTCCCACCGCCCGGCGTTGAGCCCGGCGGCGTGCTCTTTGATCTCGTAGAGGATCTCGTCCATCTCGAAGGCGGCCAGGATATTCTCGATGAGCACCGTCGCCTTGATGGTGCCGCGATCGATGCCCAGCGCGTCCTGGGCGTGGCAGAACACGTCGTTCCACAGCCGGGCTTCCCGGTGGCTCTCCAGCTTGGGCAGGTAGAAATACGGGCCGCTTTGGCGCTCCAACAGCGCCTGGGCGTTGTGGAAGAAATACAGCCCGAAGTCGAAGAGCGACCCGCTGATGGGCTCGCCGTCGACGGTGACGTGCTTCTCGTTGAGGTGCCAGCCGCGCGGGCGCACCAACAGCGTAGCCACCTCGTCGTTGAGCCGGTAGACCTTGTCCTTGGTGGGGTGGTCGTACTCGATGGTGCCGCGCACCGCGTCGCGCAGGTTGAGCTGGCCGAGCACGTTGTTGTCCCAGGTCGGCGAGTTCGAATCCTCGAAGTCGGCCATGAACACGTCCGCCCCGGAGTTGAGCGCGTTGATGACCATCTTGCGCTCGACCGGGCCGGTGATCTCGACGTTGCGATTTTGCAGATCGTCGGGGATGGGATTGACCTGCCAATCTCCCTGGCGTACCTCGCGGGTCGCCTCCAGGAAATCGGGGCGCTCGCCGTTTTGCAGGCGCTTGTCGCGCGCCTCGCGCTCGCCCAGAAGCTCCAGGCGGCGGGCGTTGAATTGGCGATGGAGAGTGGCGACGAAGTCGAGGGCCTCGGCGGTCAGCACCTCGGCGTGCGCCTCGGTCACCGGGCCGGTGACCTGGACGCCCTGCGGCAATTCAAGGGTGGTGTCACTCATTTTGGAAACGTGCTCCTCAATTGGGGCGATTAGCGAGATGAGTGGAAAACAACCGATCCGTGTGCCAGGCGAGCACAACTGCTCTGCTTGTGCGACCCGCAAAATTGACGCGCCGCGTCAAAGCCCGCCCTTGGCATTAAATACACGAAGGTCCCGTGCGATGTAAAGTTAGAACTGAATCACCATTCAGTCGCTTTGGCATCTGCAGCCGGAACCCCGGTGGACGCTGGCTAATCTGGACACGAAGCCAGTGCCGGCAACTTCGGTGGGCGTGAGCGCGACCCGTGCGCCGGCCCGCCCGCTCGCCTCCCTTGGGGTCGGACTGGTATTTTTTGTTGCCGAAAGCATACGATGTTGCCCGACGCGGTGCAAATGCAGGCATAGATCGGCGGGGTCCACCTGTTTACATCGACGGCCCCTTCCCTCACTCTGACGTCGACCATGTTTATCCTGATTGCCATTCTCATCTGGAGCGCCGCGCATATCTACGTGGGCTGGAGCGTCGGGCGCCACATTCGCCGGGCGTCGCGCACTCGCCTGTTGTGGGGGCTGTTGGCGCTGAATTTCTGCGCGACCATCGCCGCGCTGTGGCTTCGGCGCACGGTGCCCACTGCGCCCGGGGTGGGCGCGGTCCAGTGGGTCGCCTACGTGGGGATGGGCGCCTTCGTGCTCCTGTGGGTGTTGGCGATGCTGCGCGACGTGATCCTGCTGGTCGTCGGCGCCGGTCGGTGGGCGGCCGCGCGCGCCGGTGGGCGCAGCGCGCAGCCGGCCCAGGCCGATGCGCCGGCCGACCCCGGCCGGCGCGACCTATTCTTGAACGCCGCGAATACCGGAATGATGGGCGCGGTGGTGCTGGGCTCGGGCGACGGGTTCTACCAGGCGCGCAAGCTCGCCGACGTCGTCGACGTGGACGTGCCCGTTAAGGGACTCGCCAGGGGGCTCGACGGGTTTCGCATCGTCCAGATCACCGACGTCCACGTCGGCCCCACCATCAAACGCGACTACCTGCAGGCGGTCGTCGACCGGGTCAACGCCCTGAAGCCCGACCTCATCGCGTTTACCGGCGACATGATCGACGGCTACGTCGACTATATGCGCCCGGAGATCCAGCCCATCCGCCAGCTCAGCGCCCCCCACGGGGTCTATTTCGTCACCGGAAACCACGAGTACTATTGGGATGCGCTCGCCTGGTGCGACGAGATCGAGCGCTGCGGGCTGCGCGTGCTCAACAACGCCCACGACGTGCTCGACATCAACGGCGCCAAGCTCGTCGTCGGCGGGGTGACCGACTACCACGCCGCCCGGCACATCCCGGCACACGCCACCGACCCGCACAAGGCCCTCGCGGGGGCACCCGACGGCGCCTTTCGCCTGCTCATGGCCCACCAGCCCAAGAGCGTGTGGGAGGCGGCCAAGGCCGGCTGGGATCTGCAACTGTCCGGGCATACCCACGGCGGCCAATTCTGGCCGTGGAACCTGCTGGTGGGCCTGGCCCACCCGTTCACCAAGGGGCTGCACGACTACCAGGGCATGAGCATCTACGTCAGCCGGGGCACGGGCTATTGGGGACCGCCGTTGCGCCTGGGGGTGCCGTCGGAGATCACCCACATTACGCTGCGGCGGGTGTGAGGCGTGGCGCGCGGTGCGCCTGCGGCGCGGCGTGGCGCCCTTTCTTGGAGCGACGGCCTCCGTGCCGTCGAGGGGCGCGGAGGGGCGTGGTGGCCCCTCCGCGCTGAGCCAGCCTATTGCTGGGGCGTGTTGTCTTGGTCGGTGTTCTGCTCGTTGTTTTGCTGGGTCTCGCCCTTGGCGGGGACCTCGATGGTGGTGGTGCCCAGCTCCTTGCCCTGCGGGGTGCTGTAGCGAAACTCGTAGGTGCCCGGCTCGAGCTTGCCGCCCTCGCCCAGGGGGATCGCCGAGCGGATCTGGACGCGGCTGCCCTCCTCGGGCTGGGTTTGGACGGCGGCCTCGGCGGCGCTGAACTTGCGCTCGGCGACGACCTCACCGTTGCGCGAGATCTCCACGTTCCACATCAGCGGGTTGGAGAACGTGCCCTTGGGGGTGTTGACCACCGTGACCACGTAGGGATTCCGCATCTGCATGTAGTCGGGCAGGGTGTTGGGCCCGAAGCCCTGCTGGTTGGGCAGCGAGTTCTGCACGCAGGTCTGAATGCTCATGCTCAGGGGGCTGACGTCCTGCTGCGTGCACAGCGGGGGCCCGTAGCGCGACATCTCCCGGTCGACCGGGTTCTTTTTCTGGGCGGACGTGGCGCAGCCACCACAGACCGTGGCGAACAGCAGCGTCACGAACAGCGTTGCTAGGCGAAAGCGCATGACAACCTCGTCGATTAGGACCGCGTGCGCCAATAAACTGCGAACCGGCCCGCCGGGTTCAAGGCGATTGATGCTCCGCCGGCGGTGGCACGCACGGCGGTCTGTTTAGCCCAAATACTCTTCGATGAAGGCGAATTGCTGGCGCCAGCATTTTTGGGCCTGGGGGCGCCAAACAAAGGCGTGGAAGGCGTGGATCTCGCCGGGATAGTAACACGTGCAGTAGGGCACGCCCATCTGCTCGAGCGCCTGGCCCATGCGCCGGGTGTCGTCGAGCAGGATGTCCTTGGTGCCCACCGGCAAAAAGAACGCCGGCAGGTCGCGCTGGGCGGTGGGCTGGCGCTCGAAGAAGACCAGCGGGTCGGCCAGGTCGATCTCGTCGCCCAGCGCGTCGGCTTGGCCGGCCAGGTAATTGTGGGTGACCTCCTCGAGGCGGTCGGCGACGAACCAATTGACGCGCTGCTGGGCGGTGAACCGCTCGATGCCGCTGACCTGCAGCATGCCGCAGGCCGGGGCGGTGACCCGGGGGGTCACGCCCGTCTCATAGACGGCCTTCGCGTAGGGCTCGTCGCGCTCGTAGCACGCCGCGATGGTCAGCGCGCTGACGAGGTTGCCCCCGGCGGACTCCCCGGCGAGCACCAGCCGGTCGAGGTCGCCGCCGAAGGCCTTGGCGTTCTCGGCCACCCATCGGTAGGCATGGCAGGCATCCTCGATGGCCGCCGGAAACGGGTGGTCGGGGGCCAGACGGTAGTTGATGTTGAACACCAGGTAGCCTTGCCGGGCAAATTGCATGGCCATGCCAAAGTGGGTGTCCTTGCTCAGGATGCGAAATCCGCCGCCGTGCACGTACAGCACCACCGGGCGCGGGCCGGCGGTGTCGGTGGGCACGAAGACGTCGAGCAGGTGGGCCTCGTCGGCGCCCGCGCGGTAGGGCAGGTCGCGCACCACGCGCACATTCTGTTGGGCGGGATCGTTGCGCGGGTCCAGCCGGCCGAGCACGCTCAGGCCGCGAAAGAAATTGTCGACGAGGGCCGCGCCGGCGCGCTTACGAAGGCCGCTGGAAGTCTGCTGTTGGGGGCGGAGTTGGAACATGGCATCTCACGGGGTGCAGTATTTGAAGTTCCACCCGTCGAGGTCGACACACTCGGCGTTGGGCGCGCAGTCCGAGACGTCGTGGCAGGGCTGCACGCAGGTGTCGCCGCCGCTCAGGGGCGCGCAGATCAGCCCACCGGCGCAGCCGTCGGTCTCGTGGTTGGCGCGCGAGCAGGTGTCGCCGGCCGCCTTCGTGGGCGTCTGCAGGTTGGACAGACACCGGAAGTTGGGCAGGCAGGTCTCGTCGGGATAGTTGTAGTCGGGGGTGCAGGTCTGGCCGACCGAGCACGCGTCGGCCGTGTACGGGTCGCATCGGGCGGTGCAAAAGCCGATGCCGCTCAATTTGTCGGAGAAGGGATTGGTGCAGTACTCGGTGGCCTCGTCGCAGCCTGCGCCGCTTTGCAGCGCGCAGGGTTTGGCGCAGACGCGACCGCGCGGGTCCGGCGACGGCCAGTTGACGCAGAACAGCCCGGGGGCGCAATCGCTGACCGAGGTGCACGAGTCGCCCTGCTGGGCGGTGCCGAAGTCCGAGTTGTTGGCGCAGGTCGTCTCGAAGCGGTCGATTTGGTTGTTGATCAGCACCGCGCGCAGGCTGCAGCTCTGCGTTGCGCTGCAGTCGCTGGGCCGGTTGGGATCGCAGGTGCCGCGGATGGCGCCCAGATTGCCTGCGCAGCTTCGCACCGAGACGTCCGGCGTCGCGTCGGCGTCGACGTTGGTGGCGTCGGCGTCGGCGTCGGGCGTGCCCGTGTCCGACGGGCTGGTGTCGCCCAGGCTCGTGTCGGCGGCGTCGGCCGGGCTGGTGTCGCCCGGGCCGGTGTCCAGCGAGATGTTGGCATCGACGTCGGCGCCGGTGTCGGACGCGCCGTTGGTGAGCTGGACCGAATTCAGGTCGAAGTTCAGGTTGCACGCGCCCAGCAACAGGCTCGCCGCCATGCAGACGATGAGGCGTAGCCGCGACGGCGCCGGCAGGAACGTTTTGACTGGAAATCTAATACCCATGTGATCGTGTCTTCGGCGGTGGCAGCAGTGCCAACGGTGCGGTTTATTTGAACGACAGCGACAGGTGGACCGACGCGCCGCGCGGGGCCGGCGTGGCGCCCACGGACACCTGGGTGTCGGCGTCGTCGCCGAGCAGATCGACGGTGAGCATGGTGACGCCGATGGCCGCGCAGGCCACCCCCGAGTACAGCGCGATGCGCCCGATGGTCTGTCGGCTGTCGAGGTCGCTCTTATAGGATTGGTAGGCGCTGCGGTCGCCGTCGCGCGCCGCGCGTTTGTAGGCGGCGAGGTCGTCGGACATCGACATATCCACATAGCCGGCGTAGCCGGCCAGCCCCATGCCCAACACGCCCACCCACACGCCCGTCCAGCCCAGCGCGTTCAAGTGCGCGTCGTGGGTCGAACTTCCCGGCGTGATCGAGTCGGCGTCGGCCGGCAGCGCGGATGTCGAGGCGCGCCGGGCGTGCTCGGTCTTGACCTTGGCTTGGGCTTGTTCCTTGGCTTTGGCTTGGGCTTGTTCCTTGGCCCTTGCTTGCGCCTGTGCCTTGGCCTCCACGACCCTCTTGGCCACCTTTTGGGCCTCGACGGCGCGTCCCCAGGCGGCGATACGCGCGTTGTTTTTCACCACGATCTTGGCGGGCATGCCCTTCATCTGGCTGGCGCGTACGGCCGCGTGGTAGGCGTCGGCGAAATTGCCCAGCCGCGCGTGCGCCAGCGACAGGTTGTACAAGATCATCGGGTCGGGCTTGTACTCGTAGGCCTTCAGGAACTCGACGATCGCCTGGGCGTACTCCTTCTTGTAAAAATGCTTGGCGCCCAGCGTGAAATGCTTGCTGGCTTTCTTGGCGTCGATCTTGTGGCCGGAGCGTGCGTGCGAGCCGTGCGACTGAGCCGCGGCGGTGGCGGGCAGGCCGGCCACCAGGGCACACGCGAGCGCGACGGGGAGCAAGGTGTGGCGGATGGACAAATTCTTCAACGCGGACATCCTGGCCGGGGTACCAAATCAAAAATTACCATCGAGGGCCGGAAACGACGATCCCGAGTTGTCATCGCCGCCGGAGGTCGACGCCGGCTTGGTCTTCTCGGGCGCCTTGGGGGCCTTTGGGGGTTTCGCCTTCGCGGCGGTGCGGTGTGCGTCGGTGTGCGTGGTCGGCTTGGCGGCGACATCAGCGGACTTGCTGGCCTTGGCGGGCTTGTCGTGTCGGGCCGTGTGTTTCGTGACCTTGGGCTTCGGTGCCGGCGCCTTGGTGGGCGCAGGCTCGGGCTTGGCCGCAGCAGACTTGGTGGGCGCCGCCGTGTCGTGATGGGTCGTCTTGGCCTCGGTCGGAGCGGGCTCGGCGGCAGCTTTCTCGTCGGCGCTCGGCAGGGACGGGGCGTCCACCTTGTTGGGCGCGGCCTCCTCGCTCGGGGCGGCAGGCTCGTCGGGCGCGGCCTGCTCGTGGGCCGATGCGTTGGCAGCGCTCGGCGCAGTGGGCGTCGGGGCGGCACCTTTCGACGCCGCCGCGGGGGCCGCTTTGGGCGCCGGCGACGCCGAGTAGTTCGACGTCGACGGCTTGAACGTCGGCCCGCCCATGACCACGTAGGCGATGGCGGCGGCGGCGGCGAGCACGGCGATGCCGGCCACCACGAACGTGCGTCGGGCCGACGCCGGACGCACGGCGGTCACCGTTCCCGAGGGCACCGGGCGCTCGACACTGCCCAGGGCCTCGCCGGCGGGCAGGCCGGTGACCGGCACCTCGATGGGCTCGTCGGGCGCGGTCTCACTCAGCGCGCTCTCGTCGACGCGGTCGAGGGCTTCGAGGACCTCTCCGGCGCTCTGAAAGCGCAGCTGCGGCTGCTTGGCCAGCATCGTGTTGACGACGCCCACAAAGTCCGAGGGCAGTCCCAGCGCCGGGGGCAGCTTGATGGGCGTGCCCGAGACTTGCTCGGTGATGATGTTGACCACGCTGTCGGCGACGATGGCTTTGTGGCCGCACAACAACTCGTAGACGACCAACGCCAGGCTATACAGATCCGTCGACGGTCCCATCGCCTGGCCGCGCAACTGCTCGGGGGCCATGTAGCGCGGTGTGCCCACGATCATGCCCGCCTGGGTCAGGTCGTGGGCGGTGGCGCCGTCGTCGGTGCCCAGCACACTTTTGGCGATGCCGAAGTCGAGCACCTTGACCTGGTCGGGGCGTCCCACGTGCTCGTAGAGCATGATGTTGGGCGGCTTGATGTCGCGGTGGAGCACCCCGAGGGCGTGGGCCTCCTGCAGGCTCATCAGGCATTGGCGCAAGATCTTGACCACCCGCCGCGGGGCGATGGGGCCCTCTTCGCGGACCAATTCGCTGAGGCTGAGCCCGTCGATATACTCGAAGACCATGTACAACAGGCCGTCGTCGGTGTGCCCGTAGTCGTGCATGGTGATGGTATGGGGGTCGCGCAGCGCGGCGACCAGCTTGGCCTCGCGTCGAAAGCGTTCCTCGACGGCCGCCCCGTGTGTCTCGTCGTTGCGCAGCCGGGGGTTGAGGATTTTGAGCGCCACCTGACGGCTCAAATCCACCTGCTCGGCCAGATAGATCTCGGCGAAACCACCGCGTCCGATGACCGACTCGATACGGTAGCGATCCTCGAATAATTCGCCGGGTTTGGGAAACTCGCTTCCCATTGGGGACGTCGCTTGCTCGCTAGGAGGACGGAGAAAACCTGGGCCGAGACCCGCGCACCGAACCTATCAGGAATCCCACAGCCCGGCAACTTTGACGCTCTTTGTGCATTCATGGAGATTCGTCGGAACAGCCGTTTAGGTTGACGTTTACGTTTACGTTTAGGTTTGGAGTTGTCCGTAAACGTAAACCTAAGCCTGAACCTAAACCTAAACGGCCTTTCCCCTCCACGAGCGACTCTCCAGGCGACCTTGCGCTTATGGTTCACGTCGTAAAACAACCAACTTGCTTCACGCAGCATGCTTCTTTCCCTCTGGGGAAGTGCCTCGCGTGCAGTCACAGCGCGAGGCGATGGGGGGCCTCGGAAACCAGAAGAGTTTTGTGAATCCGCTTAGCTGATGGGTTTGTGATCGGGGATATCCGACGGGTCCAGATCCATGTCCGCCACCCCGAAGGAGGTGCCCACCGAGTAGGCGGCCAGGATGCTCATGGCGTCGTGGGGCACCGTGCGTGTCTGGTTGGCGACCTCCTCGAGGGGCACGCTGGTCAGGTGCTGGTCCTGCAGGGCGACCATGCGCCCGAAGCGCTGCTTGGCGACCAGGGAGGCGGCCATGGTGCCGAAATTCGTCGCCAGAATGCGGTCGAAAGGAGTGGGCGAGCCGCCGCGCTGGACGTGGCCGAGCACGACCGTGCGGATTTCGCTGTCGATGCGCGGGCGCAACTGCTCCTTGAGCCAGTTGGCGATGCCGCCCAGGCGCAGCGGGTCGGGGCTGTCCTCGATGCGCTCCTTGACGATCATCGAGCCGTCGGCGCTCTTGGCGCCCTCGGCCACGCAGATGATCGTGAAGCGCTGGCGGTCTTCGCGCGCCAGGCACACCCGGGCGATCTCGTCGACCGAAAACGCCAGCTCGGGCAGCAAGATGACGTCGGCGCCCCCGGCGATCCCCGCGTGCAGCGCGATCCAGCCGGCGTAGCGGCCCATGGTCTCCAGGATCATCACCCGCTGGTGGCTCTGGCCCGTGGTCTGCAGCCGGTCGATGGCCTCGGTGGCGATGAACACGGCCGTGTCGAAGCCGAAGGTGCGGTCGGTGGCCACGATGTCGTTGTCGATGGTCTTGGGCACCCCCACGATATTCATGCCCATCTCCTGGAGCCGGTGGCAGATGGACATCGTGCCGTCGCCGCCCAGGGCGACCACCGCGTCGAGGCCGAGCTCGTCGTAATAGGCCATGACCTCCTCGGAGACGTCGGCGCCGTCGCGGCCAAAATACGAAAACGGATTGGCCTTGTTGTGGGTGCCCAAAATCGTGCCCCCCCGCGCCAGGATGCCGCTGACGTCGATGTAGCCGAGCTCGCGGGTGCGCCGCTCGATGAGCCCCAAAAAGCCGTCCTCGATCCCCACGACCTGGGCGTCGCACTGCAGCATCAGGCTCTTGGCCACCGCGCGGATGACCGCGTTCAGGCCCGGGCAATCGCCCCCACCGGTGAGAATTCCAACACGCATGGCAAGGCTCCTCTTCTTGGGCGTAGGATCAGCACGTGGACGAGAACCTAGGACCGGCCCTCGCGTCTGTAAAGGGAGCCGCGCCGCCCCGCGGCGCCAAGCCCCGCGCCGCCAAGCCTCAGGAACGGCGTCGGCGCACCAACAACAGTCCGAACGCCCCGAACATCAGTGTCAGGGCGAGGTTGCGTGCCAGGTTGGCGCTCGCCGGGTCGGCGACGGCGCAGCCAAAGCCGCTCGAGACCTTGTCGGTGATGCGCTGGTTATTGGCCTTGACGGCCGCGCTGATCTTGGCGGAGTGGTCCTCGACGACGTCGCCCTCGCCGGCGTTGTGCTCCTGGATGATGGTGCGCGTGGCCGGCAGCTCCGAGCCCAACGGCCAGGCGTTGCCCGTGCCGTAGACCTTGTCGCCCTGGGGAAGGTCGACGTGCCAGGGCGCCTCGGCGCGGGTGTACTCCTGGTCGCCGCACTCGATGACCTGATCGGCGACGTGGACGTTGGAGTCGTCGCCCAGGTCGGCGTTGAAGTCGAACATGGGGTCGAGGGTCATCTCCGCGGCCGACATCGTGGTGTACAGCCGGGTCAGGTAGTCGTGGGTGTCGAAGAGGTCCTGGGTCTTCTGGATGGGGTCGATGACCTGCATCTTCAACTGCTGGATGAACGACTGGGGGTCGAAGTCGGCGATGTCGCTTCGGTCGAGCAGGCCGGACGCCTGATAGGGGGCCTGCACGAACTGCTCGGCGCTGGTGCCGTCGGGCAGGGGCACGGTGGCGTCGACCACCTCGACGAAGCCGTCGAGCTGGCGAAACGCCAGCGCGCGCTGGAGCAAATCGCCCTCGCGGTGGGTCCAGTCCTGATGTTGGATGGCCTGCCAGGCGTCGACTTCGTCGGGCGTAAAGATCACGTCGCTCAGGTTGACTGACTGGGCAAATTGGGTGGGCGCGGGCAAGGGCTGGTCGGTCGGCCAGGCCAACTCGGTCACGAACCCCTGGCCGTCGGCCTCGTTGGCCGCCCGGGTGACCACGTCGCCGTAGTTATTGGCCGGGTTGAGCCAGTTGATGGCCGCCTCGTCGAGGCGAAGCGCCTTGTAATTGGCCGGCACCGCCCGGTGGTGCGAGAGCACCCACACCAACACCCCCATATCGTCGTTGGCGGCCACGGCCGTCAGCTTGATGGGGATCATGGGCAGCTCGGCGTCGTAGGTGATCCGAATGGGCCGGATGTCGCCCGAATCGGAGTCCTTGGACAGCCGGAAGGCCAGCAGGTTCATGCCGTCTTCCAGATACGGGCGCAGCGTCTGCTTGCCCAGCGCGCTGACGTCGTAATTATTCGTCGACAGCCAGTCGATGGCGGCCTGGGCGGGGTCGTCGCTGTGGTTGTCCACCGAAATCGTGGTGTAGTCGTAGGGGCCGACGTGGCCGCTGTTGACCACCTGGACGGGGGGCACGCCTTCGTTGGGCGCGCCGTTGTTGGCCCCGGCCGAGGCGTCGGCGCCGGCGGTGGGGAACGCCAACTTGCCGTCGCTCTTGCAGTCGCCCTCGACGGTGGTGTTGAGCCGGTAGACCGGGTTGGTGACCTGCTGCAGGCGGTCGAAGGCCTGGGTGGCGGACACGTCGACCTGCGGCGAGCCCGGCACCGGCAGCACCCAGGCAAAGTGCTGGCTGGGGCCCTGGTACATGATCTGGACGACCGCCGTGACGGTGTTGTCGTCGTTGTCCGCAAAGATGATGCGCTCGGCGGCCTGGTTGACCGGCTGGGTGGTATTGCAAAAGAAGCCCCCGCAGGCATCGGCGGTGGGGGCGTTGGCGCTCACGCCGGCGGCGAGCACGCCCGCGCAGCAAAGAGCGGTCAGCCAGTGTCGTCGGATGGTGGTCATCTGTGGTTCCCTGCCTAATTCAGTTCCGGAGCACCCAGCATAAATCATTCGGTACAGGCAGTGAACCAGATTTGGCCGCGCGTTTCAAAGACGGCCGTGTTGGTCTTGCAAAGGCGCACGTCCCGTCCCACACTCCCCGGGACGCACCAATCTCAATCCCAAAGGAGCCGACCATGTCCGCCAAGACCTTCCAACTCGACGAGCGCCTCCACGACTATCTGCTGTCGGTGTCCCTGCGCGACACCGACCTCAAGCGCGAGCTGCGCGAGCAGACCGCCCAGATGCCCCAGGCCTCCATGCAGACCTCGGCCGAGCAGGGCGCGCTGATGGAGCTTCTGGTCAAGCTCATCGGCGCCAAGCGCACCCTGGAGGTGGGCACGTTTACCGGCTACAGCGCGCTGTGCGTGGCCTCGGCCCTCCCCGACGACGGCGAGTTGGTCGCCTGCGACATCAGCGAGGAGTGGGTGGGCATCGGGCGCAAGTTTTGGCAGCGCGCGGGCGTCGCCGACAAGATCCGGGTGCATATCCAGCCGGCGCTTCGCACCCTCGACGAGTTGCTCGCCGACGGCCAGGCGTCGAGCTTCGACTTCGCCTACATCGACGCCGACAAGGAAAATTACGTCGGCTACTACGACAAATGCCTGGAGCTGTTGCGCCCCGGCGGCCTCATCGCCGTGGACAACACCATCTGGTCGGGCCGGGTCGCCGACCCGTCGGACCAGGAGGAGAGCACCCGGGCGATTCGCCAGTTCAACGAGCATGTCTACGGCGACGAGCGCGTCGACGTCAGCCTGGTGCCCATCGGCGACGGCCTGACGCTCGCCCGCAAGCGCTGAACACACCCGAGGATGCACCGTGGGACTTCTTGGACGACTATTCGGGGGCAAGGAGAAGCTCGACCTGCGCAAGGCGCGCTTTGCCGGGCTGCTCTATCCTGAAGACGCCGACGAATTGGGCGAGCGCGTGGACGCGCTGCTCGACCAGGCGCGCGGCCGGCGAGAGCAGGCCGACGTCGCGTTGCGCGCGCTGATCGTGCCCCAGGGCGACTACGACTTTGCCGGCGCCCTGATGGCGCGCGGCTGGGCGCAAGTCGAGCCTGTCGAGGGCGTCGAGCGGGTGGTGCTGGTGGGCACGTCGCGCCTGGTGCCGTTTCGCGGCCTGGCCGTGACCGGCTACGACGGCTTCGACACGCCCCTGGGGCCGGTCGTCTCCGAGCGCGCGGCGCTCGAGGAGCTGGTCGCCCGGGAGTCGGTGCGCGCCATCGAGCCCGCCTTCGACCCCGAGGCCAGCCTGGAGGTCCAGCTTCCCTTTTTGCGGCGCGCGCTCGGCGAGCAAGTCGCGTTGGTGCCCCTGTTGGTCGGCGACGCCACCGACGAGGAGGTCGCCGAGGCGCTCGCGCCGTTGCTCGACGACCCCAAAACGCTCGTGGTCGTCAGCGCGAATCTGAGCGATGACGTCACCGCTGCCCAGGCCGCCGAGCTCGACGACCAGACCGCGGCCGCCATCGAGGCGCTCGAGCCGGAAACCCTCGGGCGCCAGCACAGCCACGGTCGGGTGGCGATTCGGGGGCTGCTACGCCTGGCCGCACAGCGCGGCCTGCGCGCCGTGACGCTGGCCCGCGCGACGTCGGCCGACGCCGCCGAGCAGCAGGCCCCGGGCCCGGTCACGGGTTATGGGGTGTTTGGATTCGTGGCGTCGGACGAACTCCCCTGAGGTTCACCGCCAACAGAAATTGCTCGACGCGTTTCCGCTGGCGGGGAAGTCGATGCTGGGATGAGCGTTCGGCGCGATACAGGTAGCCGACGGGTCGTCGCAGGCGTCGCCGACGGTGGTGCACGACGGAGCGCAAAAGCCGCCCGAGCTGCCATCCTGAACAAAATGGACGCCGGCGCCGTCAATGGCGGCGGGCGCGGACACGCATACGCTGTCCGTGGGGCAGTCGGCGTCGGTGTCGCAGCGCTGCGAGCAGTTGAAGTGCTCCTTTTTCCACATGTCGGCCACGCACAGGTCCCCCTCACACTCGGAGTTCGAGTGGCAGTTGGGCGACCAATACGCTGATTGGCAATCGCCAGTCTCGGTGTTGCAGGTGCCGTCGATGCAGTCGGCGTCGCTGGTACACGCGATGGTGCACAGCGCTCGGTGGAGAGGGGGCACGTAATTGCACGTGTTGGTCGAAGCTTGCTGACAGTCGTCCTCGGAGGAACATCCCAGCATGCACACCGGGACTGGGGCGCCGTCGGTGTCGCTGGCGTAGTCCGACAAACAGATCGGTGAATAATTCCCTGGTAGCGGGCATGGATTGTCGGCGTTGGGATCGCAGGCCACCGTGCAGTAGCCGCTGTCGGGGTTGCGCGAGTCCTTCAGACAGGTGCCGCCGGCGCCCAGGACTTTGCAGTCGTCGTTGGAGGTACAGGCACTTCCCAACGCTTGATCGACGTTTTCGCATCGCTGCGTGTTGGGGTCGCACAACATCGAAGATTGATCGGTGTTGCAGTCGGCGTTGGTGGTGCAGGAGGGAAGGCAGACGGGTTGGGCTATAGGCGCCACATTCATTTGACCGAGCCTGCCAGAGCACTGCATCCCGGTGTTGTCGGGATCACAGTCGGCCTGGGCCGAGCACGACTTCAGGCACAGGCGGCCGCCGTCTTGGCGCAGGCCAAAAAAGCAAAGGGAGCCGTCCGGACACAATTCGCTGGGACCTTCGGGGTCGTCGTTGCAGTCGATGGTGCAAAAGCCGCCGTTGTCGGAGTGAAAGCAGGCGGCGTGGGGGCCGAGCGCAGTACAGTCGTTGCCGGTGGTGCACGGCGAGCCGATGGTCGCGCCGGTGCCCGCGTCACCCGCGCCGGCGTCGTCGGGGAAGTCCATCGCGTAATTCGAGCCCGTGCTCGGCGCCGCGGCCTGGCGGGGGCCGTCGAAGTTGATGCCGTCGACCCGGCGGGTGTCGCCCGCGTTCTGGGCGGCGTCGGACATGCCCGCGTCGGCCACGTCCTGGCCGACGTCACGGGGCGTGTCGGCGTCACCAACGGCGTCGCCCGACGTCGCCGCATCGCGGGTCGTCGACCCACCGTCTCGCATGTCCTGGTGCGCGTGTTGCGTGTCGCCCTGGCAGGCCCCACACATCCAGATGATCGCCATACACACAATAGCTGCGCGCTTCATACCGTCGCCTCGCCCGTGGGTTTGTGAACGCGTCGACGGTATCGAGTGGGCGAGGCCGATTCAAAAGATTGGGGCGACGTTTCAGATTTTTTCAGACTACTGCGTCAGGCGCGCGTCGCCGTCGTCGCCCCCGCGATGGCCCTGCATGCGGTCGGCTTCGTCGGCGCCGCCGGACTCGGCATGAGCCGCCGATTCGGGCGTCTCGACGCCGCGCCGCGGCTCGTCGTCGGGCGGCGAGAGCCGCTCCTCGAGCAGGTCGCGGGCGATATTCATGAAGTCGCGCTCGGTGACCAGGCCCACCAATTGCTCGTCCTCGACGACCGGCAGTGAGGAGATGCGATGCTCGCGCATCAGACGGATGGCATCGAGCGTGGAGGTCTCCGGGCTCACCGTGACCAGGTCGGTGGTCATGATGTCGCGCACCGGGATGGAGGCGTCCTCCGAGGTGACACCCTTGGCCAGAAGGCGCAAGAAGGCGCGCCGGGTGACCAGGCCGACCAGGCGGTGGTCGTTGTCCTCGACGGGCACGTGGCGCACGTGCTGCCACTCCATGACGGCGGCGACCATGTCGATGATCTCGTCCTCGTTGACCGTAAACAGGTCCGTGGACATGTACTGGCCGACCAACTGGTAGTGATCCTCCCAGGAGGCGTGCTCAGAGGTCTCGGCCAGCGGCCACTCGTGGCCCAGGGTGTCCGCGCGCTGCTGCTGAACCAGCGTCTGGGTCAGCGCGGTCAGCCGCTCGGCGACGCTGTGGGTCTTCTCCATGGCGTTGAACGAGTCGAGCATCCAGTCGGCGCCGGTCTGCTCGACGCGCACCCGCCGCTCGATGATGCCCAGGTAGCGCTCGATGTCCTCGCCGTCGACGCCGCCTCGCTGCAGGCCGGTCTCGGCCAGGGGCAACAACTTGTCCAGGATGAGGTCGGGGGTATGCTCGCGCTCGCCGTCGACCCAGGTCATCGAGCCGGCCAGTCCGTAGCGCGCCGCCGAGAAGAAGTTGTTCTTGGCCTCCAAAAACTGCATATGCTTGGTGATGTCGCCGTATTCGCCCACCAGGCCGCTCATCAGGCCGAACCAGAAGGCGGCGTTGGCGACCTCGTCGGCCGGCGTGGGGCCCGAGGGGAGCACCCGATTTTCGATGCGCAGGTGCGGCTTGCCCTCCGAGATGCCGTAGCAGGCGCGGTTCCACCGGTAGACCGTGCCGGTGTGCAGGCGCAGCGCCGACAGCTTGGGCGGGCGGCCCTGCTCGATGGCCTCGAAGGGGTCTTCGGCATCGCCGCCGCTGAACAGCAGGCGAAACCGCGAGATGTCGTCGCGGTAGATCTCGAGCACGGAGTCGTCGATCCACTTGTTGCCAAAGCTGACCCGCGGCTGCATCTCGCGCATATGGGTGCCCGAGGAGCGCGTGTCCACCGACTGCTGGAACAGGGCGATGCGCGTCTCCTTCCACAGCCGCTTGCCGAAGATCATCGGGGAGTTGGTCGCCACCGCCAGCACCGGGCCGGCGACGGCCTGGGCGATATTGTACAACTGGGCGAACTCGTCGGGGGCGACCTGGAAGTGGACCTGGAAGCTGGTGTTGCACGCCTCCAACATGACGTTGTCGTGCTGGACGATGAACTCGTCGATGCCCTTGATGTGGAAGTCGTAGGCCTTGCCGCGAAGGGCGGTCATCGAGTCGTTGAGCGCCTTGTAGCGCGGCCGCGGGGTCATGTTCTCGAGGCCGAGGTCGGACTTCTTCATCGTCGGCAGGATCCCGACCAGGGCCACGTCCGCTCCCACGGTGCCGGCGGCCTGACGGGCGCGGCGCACCGCCTCGGTCAACTGCTCCTCGAGGTCGCGCAGGCACTGGCCGCCGAAGACCGACGGGCGGGCGTTGAACTCGATGTTGAACAGGCCCAGCTCGGTGGTAAACCGCGGGTCGTCGAGCGCGTCGAGCACCTCCAGGGAGCGGTTGGCCGGGCGGGCCTGCTCGTCGACCAGGAACATCTCCTGCTCGGCGCCGATGCGCCGGGTGCCGGTCTCGAACAGCCCGTCCTCGAGCATGCGCTCGAGCGCGCGCACGTCGCGCAGCAACTGGCGCATGAACCGGCGGCGCTCTTCTTCGCTCGTCTCGCTGTTGACGTTTTGCTGACCCATCGCTTTTGGCCCGTCAGTGGGGAACCCAAGCTACTACATTGAATAAGCACAATTTCCACTCTAGCCCACAATGACGCGGTGTGCCAAGGAATCGGTTTGACCTGAGGGCGTTGGCGTCCACGCTCTTTAGGGCAACCATCGTCTGTTCAAGAACCTGCATCGTCGGAGGAGGTCACCATGGCCAGTCAAGCGCTTTGGCCGCTGGGCTTGTACCTGCTGGCGGTGGCGGCCGTGGTCGGCGGGATGCTGTTTTTGTCGTGGGTGGTCGGCGAGCGCCACCGGGAGGCGGCCACCGATGAGGCCTACGAGTCGGGGATCGCCCCCACGGGCACCGCCCGCGTGCGGTTTTCGGCCAAGTTCTACCTGGTGGCGATGTTCTTCGTCATTTTCGACCTGGAGGCGGCGTTCGTGTTCGGTTGGGCGGTACGCGCGCGCCAGCTCGGCTGGGCGGGCTACGCCGACATCTGCGTGTTCATCGGCGTGCTGCTGGCCGCGCTGGTCTACGTGTGGCGCGTCGGCGGACTCGACTGGTAATCGACTCAGCGACTCAGCGACTCAGCGACTCAGCGACCTACTCGATCACTCAATCACTCGATCACTCCATGTACTGGTGGACCTCACAGCCCGACCAACCCGCCCAACCCGCCGACAGCGGCGGGAGCGGAACGCTCTCCGAGGCGGTCAGCGACTCGATGGTGTTTACCCGCCTGCAGGACCTGGTGGCCTGGTCGCGCAAAAACTCCATCTGGCCGTTCAACTTCGGCCTGTCGTGCTGCTACGTCGAGATGGCCACCAGCCTGACCAGCAAGCACGACATCTCGCGCTTCGGCTCGGAGGTCATCCGGGGCACGCCCCGCGAGGCCGACCTGATGGTCATCGCCGGCACCGTCTTCGCCAAGATGGCCCCGATCATCAAGCGGCTGTACGAGCAGATGATGGAGCCGCGTTGGGTCATCTCCATGGGCTCGTGCGCCAACTCCGGGGGCATGTACGACATCTACAGCGTCGTGCAGGGGGTCGACCAATTTCTGCCGGTGGACGTGTACGTGCCCGGCTGCCCGCCGCGCCCGGAGGCGTTCATGGAGGGGCTCAACCTCCTGCAGGACGCGATCGGCGAGGAGAAGCGCCCGCTGAGCTGGGTGCTCGGCCCCCAGGGCGTCTACAAGGCCGAGCCGCCGTCGATGCGCGACCAGATGCGCGCCGAGCGCACCCGCATCGAGCACTACCGGCCGCCCGACCACATCTGAGGCAGCCGTCATGACCACCGACGTGCGACAAGACTTGCAGCGCCGCTTCCCCGACGTCGACTTTCGCGCCCAGGCCACCCGCGACGCCATCCCCACGCTGTGGGTGGACGCCGCCCACCTCAAAGACGTGCTCGCCTACCTCAAAGGCGGCATCGAGCGGCCCTATCGCATGCTGTACGACCTGACCGCGATCGACGAGCGCGAGCGCAGCCACCGCGACGGACAACCGCCGTCGGACTTCACGGTGGTCTACCAACTGCTGTCCTTCGAGCGAAACGCCGACGTGCGCCTGAAAGTCGCGCGGCTGGGCGAAGAGCCCAGCCTTCCGACGATCACCGACCTGTGGGCGTCGGCCAACTGGTACGAGCGCGAGGTGTGGGACATGTTCGGCGTGGAGTTCGACGGCCACCCCCACCTGGAGCGCTTGCTCTTGCCGCGCTACTGGAAGGGCCACCCGCTGCGCCGCGAGCATCCGGCACGCGCCACCGAATTGGGCGCGTTTCGCATGGACGACGAGCGCATGCAGCTCGAGCAACAACAGCTCGTCTTCGACCCCGAGCACTGGGGGCTGAGCCGCCAGGGCGACGACGCCGACTTTCTATTTTTGAACCTCGGCCCCCAGCACCCGGGCACCCACGGGGTCATCCGTTTCGTGCTGCAGCTCGACGGCGAGGACATCCGCGCGGTCGTCCCCGAGATTGGCTTCCACCACCGCGGCGCCGAGAAGATGGGCGAGCGCCAGAGCTGGCATACCTACATCCCGTACACCGACCGGGTCGATTACCTGGGCGGGGTGGTCAACAATATGGCCTACGTGCTCGCCGTCGAGCAGTTGGCCGGCATCGAGGTGCCCGAGCGCGTCCAGGTCATCCGCGTGATGCTGTGCGAGCTGTTCCGCATCGCCAGCCACCTGGTGTACTACGGCACCTTCGCCCAGGACGTCGGGGCGATGTCGCCGGTGTTCTACATGTTCACCGACCGCGAAAAAGTCTTCGACATCATCGAGGCCATCTGCGGGGCGCGCATGCACCCCAATTGGTTTCGCATCGGCGGCGTCGCTCAGGACCTGCCCGAGGGGTGGCAGGAGCCGGTGGTCGACCTGCTCGACTACCTGCCCGGGCGCCTCGACGAGTACGACGACCTCGTGCTCGGCAACCCCATCTTCAAGCGGCGCACCCGCGGCGTGGGCGTGCTCGACGCCGCCACGGCCATCGACTGGGGGGTGACCGGGCCGAACCTGCGCGCGACCGGCTTCGAGTGGGATTGGCGCAAGGAGCGCCCCTATTCGGGCTACGACCGCTTCGACTTCGACGGGGTCACCGCCACCGGCGGCGACTGCTACGCCCGCGCCCAGGTGCGCGTCGGCGAGATGCGCCAGAGCCTGCGCATCGTCTCCCAATGCGTCCAGCACATGCCCGACGGGCCCCACAAATCCGACCACCCGCTGACCACGCCGCCGCGAAAAAAGCAGACCATGAAGGATATCGAGACGCTCATCGACCATTTCGTGAGCGTCAGTTGGGGCCCGAAGATCCCCGCCGGTGAGGGCTCGTTTCGCATCGAGGCGACCAAGGGAAATAACAGCTACTACCTGATCAGCGACGGCGACACGCGCTCGTACCGCACGCGCATTCGCACGCCGTCGTTTCCCCATATTCAGATGGTGCCTGAGATTGCGAGGGGGCATATGGTGCCGGATTTGTTGGCCATCTTGGGCAGCATCGACTTTGTGTTGGCGGACGTGGATCGGTGAGTCTCATTGGACTTTTGGCCACGTTGACCCCCCCGAGGGTGCGCCACCTCGAGCGCGCCTTGCGGCGCCTCGAGTGGTCTTACCCCCGGTCACGGCTTGGTTCTGCGCCCGACGAAGGCACCTGCCAAATCGCCCATGGGTTCAGTGAAGCTACAAGCCAGACGGTGACCGGGGGTAAGCGCAGCGGCTGGGGCCACAAGGCCCGGCCGTGAGCGCACCCTCGGGAGCCAAGCAAACCCCTTGAGTTCAAGAGATTGTTCCCAAAGGAGGTGGCTCGCGCGATTTGCGAGCCGGAGGGGTTTTACGAACAGCCGAGGTGATTAAGTTCGCTGACACAACTATGTTGACCGAACAAGAACAAGAAGCCATCGACGCCCACGTCGCCGAGTATCCCACGCCGCGGGGGGCGTGTGTGGACGCGCTCAAGGTCGTCCAGCGCCACCGCGGTTGGGTCAGCGACGAGGCCGTCGCCGACGTGGCCGGCTACCTGGAGATGACGCCCCAGGAGGTCGACTCGTTGGCGACGTTTTACAGCCTGATCTACCGCCAGCCGGTCGGCGAGCACGTCATCTTGCTGTGCGACAGCGTCAGTTGCTGGCTGACCGGCTACGATGAGATTCGCCAGACGCTGCGCGACGAGCTGGGCATCGAGCTCGGCCAGACCAGCGCCGACGGCCAGTTTACCGTGTTGCCGATGGCCTGCCTGGGCGATTGCGACCACTCGCCGGTGATGATGGTCGACGAGGAGACCCATCACGACCTGACGCCCGAGGCCATCGCGCCGATCCTTGCCGGCTACGGCCGCGCCGGTGGCGGGGAGTAGAACATGGATCGCCCGTTGACCGAGCATATCGACCCGGCGCGCGGCCCGCTCGACCTCGCTGGCTACGAGGCCGTGGGCGGCTACCAGGGGCTGCGCAAGGCTGTGGGCCAGATGAGCCCCGACGAGGTGCAGCAGGCGGTCAAGGACTCCAACCTCAAGGGGCGCGGGGGCGCCGGCTTTGGCACTGGGCAGAAGTGGAGCTTCGTGCCCATGGGCGACGACGCCCCGCACCCCAAATACGTCGTCGCCAACGCCGACGAGATGGAGCCGGGCACCTTCAAGGACCGCTACCTGCTGGAGGGAAACCCCCACCAGCTCGTCGAGGGGCTCATTATCGCCGCCTGGGCGTTGCAGGCCGACGTGGCCTACGTCTTTTTGCGCTGGGCGTACAAGAAGGCCGAGCGCCTGCTTGGCCAGGCCATCGCCGAGGCCGAACGGGCCGGCTACCTGGGCGACGATATCCTGGGAAGCGGCTGGAGCCTGACGATGCGCATCCACGTCAGCGCCGGGCGCTATATGTGCGGCGAGGAGACCGGGCTTTTGAACGCGCTCGAGGGAAAGCGCGCCACCCCGCGCTCCAAGCCGCCGTACCCGCAGACCAGCGGGCTGTGGGGCCAGCCGACCATCGTGCAGAACGTCGAGACCTTGTCCAACGTGCCCCATATCGTGCGTCGCGGCGCCCAGTGGTTCAAAGACCTGAGCCACAACGACGAGGGCGGCACCAAGCTCTTTGGCGCCAGCGGCAAGGTGTGCCGCCCGGGGCTGTGGGAGCTGCCGCTGGGCACGCCGCTCGGCGAGATCTTGGAGGAGCACGCCGGGGGCATGCGCCCGGGCTTCGCGTTTCGCGGATGTCTGCCGGGTGGGGCGTCCACCGATTTTCTGACCCGGGAGCACCTGGACGTGCCCATGGGCTACGCCAGCGTCATGGAGGCCGGAAGCCGGCTGGGCACGGGCACCATCGTGGTGCTCGACGACCAGACTTGCCCGGTGGGCATGGTGCTCAACCTGGAGCGCTTTTTCGCGCGTGAGTCCTGCGGCTGGTGCACTCCGTGCCGCGACGGGCTTCCGTGGACCGAGCGCACGCTGGCCGCCATCGAGAGCGGCCACGGCGAGCCTGCCGACCTGGAGGTGCTCGAGGCGCACACCCAGCACATGGGGCCCGGGCGCACCTACTGCATGCTCGCCCCCGGGGCCATGGAACCCCTGCAGAGCGCGCTGGCACATTTTCGCGAGGACTTCGAGCGTCACATCGACGAGGGGCGCTGTTTATATCGTTAAATTGCGTGTTTAATATGCCCACCATTTACGTGGACGACAAAGCGCATGAGGTCGACGCGGGCCAAAACGTCCTCCAGGCGTGCCTGTCGCTGGGCTACGACCTGGAGTATTTCTGCTGGCACCCGGCGCTGGGCTCGGTGGGGGCGTGCCGCCAGTGCGCCGTCAAGCAATTCAAGGGGGCGGATGACGAGCGCGGCAAGCTCGTCATGGCCTGCATGACACCGGCCAAAGACGGCACCCGCGTCTCCCTGGCCGACTCGCAGGCCGAGCAGATGCGCGCGAGCACCATCGAATTTTTGATGACCAATCATCCCCACGACTGTCCGGTCTGTGACGAGGGCGGTGAGTGCCACCTGCAGGATATGACGGTGATGAGCGGGCATAACTACCGGCGTTATCGCTTCAAGAAGCGCGTTTACCGCAATCAGGACCTGGGCCCGTTTATCCACCACGAGATGAATCGCTGCATCCAGTGCTACCGCTGTGTGCGGTTTTATCGCGACCACGCCGACGGGCGCGACCTGGACGTCTTCGGGCTCAACGGGCGCACCTTCTTCGGCCGGGAGGCCGACGGGGTGCTCGAAAACGAGTTCAGCGGAAACCTCGTCGAGGTCTGTCCCACGGGGGTGTTCACTGACAAGACCTTCAAGCAGCATTTTACGCGCAAGTGGGACCTTCAGACGGCGCCGTCGGTGTGTCATCTGTGCAGCCTGGGGTGCAATATCACCCCGGGGGAGCGCTACGAGACGCTGCGGCGCGTGCGAAACCGCTACAACCGACAGGTCAACGGCTACTTCATCTGCGATCGCGGCCGGTTTGGCTACGAGTTCGTCAACGCCGAAGACCGGGTGCGCCAGCCGATCGTTCGTGAGTGGAGCGGCCAACGGCGCCGCAGCCGCGCCCAGGACATGGAGGTCGGCGGCGAGGTCGCCATGCAGCGACTGACCGGGCTGGTCGACGCCGCCGCCGCCGGCGAGTACGCGCTCATCGGCGTGGGATCGCCGCGGGCGTCGCTGGAGTCGAACTTCGCGCTGCGAAGCGTCGTCGGGGCGGAGCGCTTTTATGCGGGCATGTCCGAGGCCGACTTTCGCACCACCCGGGCGGCGCTGCGGGTCATGCAGGCGGCGCCGGCGCCGCCGGCCTCGCTGGACGACGTCGCCTCGGCCCAGGCCGTGCTCGTGCTCGGCGAGGATCTGACCAACACGGCACCGCGCCTGGCGCTGGCGGTGCGCCAGGCGGCCAAGACCGTGCCCACCGAGACGACCGTCGCGCAGGGCACGCCGGCGTGGAACGCCAAGGCCGTGCGCGAGTCCATGCAGGACGATCGCGGGCCGGTGTATCTGACCACGACCGGGCGCACCAAGCTCGAGGACATCGCCACCGACGCGCTCCACGCCGCGCCCGCCGATATCGCGCGGCTGGGCTTTGCGGTGGCCGCCGCGCTCGACGATGAGGCGCCGCGCGTCGACGGGCTCGACGCCGCCGAGGGCGCCTGGGCCGGCGCCGTCGCCGACGCGCTGAGCAGCGTGGAGCGCGTCGTGGTCATCGGCGGTACGCACACCGGCGAGCCCGCGGTCGTGGACGCGGCGGCCAGCGTGGCGCGGGCGCTCGCGCGACGCGGCGGCGAGGCGCGCCTGGCGCTCGCCCTCGGTGAGTGCAACAGCCTGGGGCTGCTCATGCTCGGCGCCAAGCCCTTGTCGCAGGCCTTCGACGCGGTGGACGCCGAACGGAAGACGACGGCGCTGGTCGTCGAAAACGACCTGTACCGCCGCGTCGACGCCGAGCAGGTGCGCACCTTCGTCGACGCGCTCGACCGGTTGATCTGCCTGGACCACTCGCCCAACCCCACCAATCGGCTGGCCGACATGGTGCTGCCGGCGGCCACCTTCGCCGAGGGCTCGGGTACGCTGGTGAGCAACGAGGGCAGGGCGCAGCGCTTCTTTCGGGTGTGCACGCCCGACGGGCCCGTCGGGGAGAGCTGGCGGTGGCTGGCCGGGGCGATGGTGCGCGCCGGGCGCGCCGAGCAGTCGCGCTGGGACCACCTCGACGCGGTGGTCGACCAGATCGCCGAGGCGTTTCCCGCGCTCGCCGGCATCCGCCGGGCCGCCCACGGCGCCGAGTTTCGCCTGGCCGGCCAGCGCGTGCCCCGCCAATCGGCGCGCTACAGCGGGCGCACGGCCATGCACGCCGACCAGAGCGTGCACGAGCCGGCGCCGCCAATCGACGAGGACTCGCCGCTTAGCTTCTCGATGGAGGGCACCCGCCTGCAGCCGCCCGCCGACCTGGTCGACCGGGTGTGGGCGCCTGGGTGGAACTCGGTGCAATCGCTCAATAAATTTCAGGAGGAGATCGCCGGCGAGCTCGCCGGCGGCCCCAGCGGACACCGGCTGTTCGACGGGGCGCCGCCCGCCGCGGCGTCGTACTCCAGGGACATTCCACGGGCGTTCGAGCCGCGCAACGACGCGTTTTTGGCGGTGCCGCGATACCACATCTTTGGCAGCGAGCCGCTGAGCGCGCGCGCACCTGCCGTCGCCCAGCGCGTGGCCGAGCCGCGCGTCTACCTGCAACCCGAGGCGCTCGCCTCCCTCGGACTGACCGCCGGGCAGGTCGTGACGCTGGCGGCCGACGAGGTGCGCTTCGAGATGCCCGTTCAGGTCGACGAGACGATCCCGCGCGGCTGCGTCGGCGTGTCCGTGGGGCTGCCCGCGGCCGAGCAGACCGCCGCGTTCGACTGGCCCGCGTGGGTGCGCGTCGAGGGAGGCAGTCATGCGTGACAACGGCATCGTCGTCCTCAACGTCTTCGGGGTGCTCCTGGTCGTGCTCAGCCTCGCCGCCGGGCTTATCTGGGTCGAGCGCCGGCTGCTGGCCGCTTTCCAGGACCGCAAAGGCCCCAACCGCGTAGGGCCGCTGGGGCTGATGCAACCGATGGCCGACGCCATCAAGCTCATCGCCAAGGAAGACTGGATTCCGCCGTTCGCCGACCGCGGCGTCTTCGTGGTCGCCCCGACGGTGATCCTGGCCACGGCGCTGCTGTCGTTCGCGGTCGTGCCCGCCGCGCCCAACGTGGGAGTCACCAACCTGAGCGTCGGCGTGCTGTTCTTCCTGGGGATGGCCGCGCTCGGCGTCTACAGCGTGGTCCTCGCCGGGTGGGCCTCCAACAGCAAATTCTCGCTTTTGGGAGGACTGCGCTCGGCCGCGCAGATGCTCTCCTACGAGGTGTTCATGGGCCTGTCGCTGATGGGCGTGGTCATGTTCGCCGGCACCTTCGACTTGCGCGGCATCGTGCTCGCCCAGAAGTCGATGTGGTTCATCATCTACCAGCCGGTGGGCTTCGTGGTGTTTCTGACCGCCGGCGTCGCCCAGATCCACCGCATCCCGTTCGACCTGCCCGAGGCCGAAAGCGAGCTCGTCGCCGGCTACCACGCCGAATACTCGGCCATGAAATTCGGCATGTTCTTCGTCGGCGAGTACGTGGGCATCGTGCTGATCTCGGCGATGGTCACCACGTTCTTTTTGGGCGGCTGGTTGGGCCCGTGGCTGCCCGGGATCGTGTGGTTCTTCATCAAGACCATGGCCTTCGTGTGCTTCTTCATCCTGCTGCGCGCCACGCTGCCCCGGCCGCGCTTCGACCAACTGATGGACTACGGGTGGAAGGTCATGTTGCCGCTGGCGCTGCTCAATCTGCTGGTGACGGGGGCGTTGATGTTGGCGTCGCAGTAGGCGTGGCGGCTGCGCCGCGGCTTGGCGCCGGGCCGCGGGTCTCTGGCCCGCCGCGGGCGCCTCCGGCCCCGCCTTGCGTGTTCGCTGTTGCTGACGCCGCAAACCAAAAGCTTCACGAGCGAGGATCGACACCATGTTCGGATTGCTCAAAGGCTTGTGGCGAGTGTTCAGCCACCTATTCCACGGCAGCGTGACCGTGGAGTATCCGGAGGAAAAGCCACAGCTGTCGCCGCGCTATCGCGGGCGCATCGTGCTCACCCGTGACCCAACGGGCGAGGAGCGCTGTGTGGCCTGCTATCTGTGCGCGGTGGCCTGTCCGGTCGATTGCATCGCGCTGCAGGCCACCGAGACGCCCGAGGGGCGGCGCTACCCGGCGTTTTTTCGCATCAACTTCTCGCGCTGCATCAACTGCGGGTTTTGCGAGGAGGCGTGCCCGACGTACGCCATCCAGCTCATTCCGGACTTCGAATATGCCGACTACCGGCGAGACAGCCTGGTCTACGAAAAAGAAGACCTTCTCATCGCCGGGCCGGGCAAATACCCGGATTACAACTTCTACGACGAGGCGGGCATCTCCTTCGAGGGCCGCGACAAGGGCCAGGGAGACCAGGAAGAGCCGCCCGTCGACATCCACAGCCTGATGCCATGAGCATTCTCTTTTACACCGCGGCGGCCATCGCCATCGCCGCCACCGCCATGGTGATCACGCGTCCCAACGCCATCCACGCGCTTTTGTATCTGGTGGTGTCGTTGCTGGCCGTGTCGGTCGTCTTCTACGTGGTCGGCGCGCCGTTCGTGGCGGCGCTGGAGGTCATCGTGTACGCCGGGGCCATCATGGTGCTGGTGGTCTTCGCGGTGATGTTGCTCGACCGCGGCGAGGAGGACGAGCGACGCGAGCGCCAGTGGATGAATTGGCGTGGGTGGGTGGGCCCGGCGTTTCTGGGGCTGATTCTGGCCGTGGAGACCGGCTACCTGGCCTTCCAGCCGGCCATCGGGCCGCCGCTGGGGCATTATGTGGGCCCCGAGAGGGTCGGCTACACGCTGTACACGTCCTATCTGGTGGGCGTCGAACTCGCCTCCACGCTGCTCATGGCCGGGCTCGTCGCCGCGTATCATCTGGGCCACCAGCGCCCGGGCTCGAGACAATCGGGAGGTGGCTCGTGAATACCG
Source organism: uncultured delta proteobacterium (assembly GCA_963697525.1). Classification (GTDB taxonomy): domain Bacteria; phylum Myxococcota_A; class Bradymonadia; order Bradymonadales; family Bradymonadaceae; genus Bradymonas. Next base: position 6,641,336 of record OY969087.1, on the reverse strand, counting down.
TGCCCATTCAAGCCGGACTGCTCCTGGCGGCGATCCTCTTCTCGTTGGGGGTCGTGGGTCTGTTGGTGCGCCGCGACTTCATCTTCATGCTCATGTCGCTCGAGGTCATGCTCAACGCCGCCGGGCTGGCGTTCGTGATGGCGGCGTCGCGCTGGGGCCAGCCCGACGGCCAGGTCATGTTTCTATTCGTGTTGGCGTCGGCCGCCGCCGAGGTGTCGGTGGCGCTGGCGCTGATCCTGCGATTTTACCGGCGCCGCGACACCGTCGACGCCGACGCCGCCAGCGACATGAGGGGGTAGGTCATGCACGAGATCATCTGGCTGACATGGGCGCTGCCGCTGGCGGGCTTCGTAGTGCTCGGCATGGTGGGCCGCGACCTGCCGCGGGCGGTGGTGGGGGCGCTGGGCGTGGGCACGGTGGTCGCCTCGGCAGTCATCGCGTTTGTGCTGGGCATCGACCTGATGAACCGCGCGCCCGCCGACTCGGTGATGCACCAGACGCTGTGGACGTGGGTGAGCACGGGCAGCTTCCGGGCGACCCTCGGGTTTCGGCTCGACAGCCTGTCGGCGGTCATGGCCATGGTGGTCGCCGGCGTCGGCGCCCTCATCCACATCTACTCGGCGCGCTTTATGGCCGACGACGATGGCTACGCGCGCTATTTCGCCTACCTCAACCTCTTCGTCGCCTCCATGTTGGTGCTCGTGCTCGCCGACAACCTGCTGCTGTTGTACCTGGGCTGGGAGGGCGTGGGGCTGTGCAGCTACCTGCTCATCGGCTTCTGGTACCGCGACCCGGCCAACGGGCGCGCCGCCCGAAAGGCGTTCGTGGTCACCCGGGTGGGCGACGCCGCGCTGACGGTGGGCCTGTTCGTGCTGTTCTGGCAGTTGGGCACGCTGGATATCCAGCAGATCGCGGCCGTGGCGCCCACGGCGTGGACGGTGGACTCGACCGGGGCGGTCGCGGCCGCCGCGCTGCTCTTTGGCGGCGCCGTCGGAAAATCGGCCCAGCTCCCGCTGCAGGTGTGGCTGCCCGACGCGATGGCCGCGCCCACGCCGGTCAGCGCGCTCATCCACGCGGCCACCATGGTCACCGCCGGCGTCTACCTGATCGCGCGCATGCACGTCGTCTTCGAGCTCGCCCCCACGGTGCTCGCCCTGGTGGCGGTCGTCGGGGCGTTGACCCTGCTCATCGCCGGCACCAGCGCCCTCGCCCAGCGCGACATCAAGCGGGTGTTGGCGTACTCCACCATCAGCCAGATCGGCTACATGTTCCTGGCGCTGGGCGTGGGCGCGTGGTCGGCGGCGATCTTCCACTTGATGACCCACGCCTTCTTCAAGTCGCTGCTATTCTTGAGCGCCGGCGTGGTCATCACGGCGATGGACGGCGAGCACGATATCTTCGAGATGGGCGGGCTAAAAGAGCGCCTGCCGGTGGCGTTCTGGTCGTTTTTGATCGGCGCGTTGGCGCTGGTGGGCTTTCCGCTGGTCACCGCTGGCTTTTACAGCAAGGACCTCATCTTGTGGCGCGCCTGGAGCGAGCCCTACGGCGGCCCGTGGCTGTGGGCGGCGGGCGCGGCGGGGGTCCTCATCACCGGTTTGTACATCTTTCGGGTGGTCTTCCGGGTCTTCTTCGGCGAGCCGCGCGGCCAGCCCGACGAGCGCCGGTCCGCCGAGGAAGGCGCGTCAAAGAAGGTGCTGTTGGCGGTGCCGCTGGTCCTGCTGGCAGCGCTGTCTGTGGTCGGCGGCTTCGTGGAGATGCCCGACGACATCGTCGGCGTCCATCTCTTCTCGAATTTCCTGTCCCGCACGTTGCCCTCGCCGGCGCCGGTCGCCTGGGCTGGGGCGGGCGCGGGGCTCTTTCAGGCCATTTCCGCGGCCCTGGCGCTGGCGAGCATCGCGGTGGCGTGGGCAGCGTTCTCCAAGTGGCCGGCGGCCACCGAGGAGGTCGTCGACTATATCGCCGTGGCGCCCATCTACGTGTTTTTGGCGGCGGGCTGGGGCTTCGATTGGGTCTACGAGCACCTCTTCGTCATTCCGTATGTGTGGCTGGCCCGGGTTAATCGAGGCGACGCCATCGACGTATTTTACGAGAGCGTGGGCGGGCTCACGCGTCAGGCCCACCTGGCCGTCGCGGAGACCCAGACCGGCAGGCTTCGCTGGTACGCGGCGACCATCGTGGCCGGCACCGTGTTCATCCTGGCCTGGGGGGTGTGGCGATGATGGTCTTCGGCATGCTCATCTTGCTGCTCGGCGGCGGCTTGCTGTGCTGGGGCGTCGGGCGCATCTGGCCGACCGCGGCGCGTTGGCTGGCGCTGGTCACGCTCGCCCTGGGGCTGCTGGGCTGCATCTCGCTGTGGGGCTACCCGCCCGGCGGCGACGGCATGGTCACCGAGGTGCAGTGGCAGTGGCTGCCCCAACTGGGCATCACCTTTCACCTGGGGTTGGACGGCCTGAGCCTGGTGCTCACGGCGCTGTCGTTGTTTTTGGGCATCGTGGCGGTGCTGTCGTCGTGGAGTTCGCTTCAGCGCCACGTGGGCTTCTTTCACTTCAACCTGCTGTGGGCGTTGGGCGGAGTGGTGGGCGTGTTCGCCGCGCTGGACCTCATCGTGCTGTACTTCTTCTGGGAGGTGATGTTGGTGCCGGTGTACTTCATTATCGGCATCTGGGGCCACGACAACCGCATGCACGCGGCCATCAAATTCTTCATCTTCACCCAACTGAGCGGCCTGTTGATGCTGGCGGCGATCCTGGGGCTCGCGCTCGCCCACCACGCCGCCGGCGGGGCGTATACCTTCGACTACTTCGCGCTGCTGAACACCCCTGTGGGCGCGGGCGAGCAGATGCTGATGTTTCTGGGCTTCTTCGCCGCCTTCGCCGTCAAGATGCCGCTGGTGCCGGTGCACACGTGGCTGCCCGACGCCTACTCCGACGCGCCCACCGCGGGCACGGTGGTGCTGGCCGGGCCGCTTTTGGACACCGGCGTGTACGGGCTGATTCGTTTCGCCGTGCCCCTCTTTCCGAAGGCGGCGCACGAATTCGCCCCGCTGGGCATGACCCTGGGCGTCGTCGGCATCATCTACGGCGCGTGGGTGGCCTTCGGCCAGACCAACGCCAAGCGCCTGGTCGCCTACACCAGCGTGAGCCACGTGGGATTCGTGGCCCTGGCGGTGTTCGCGTTCAACGAGGTGGGCCTGCAGGGCGCCGTGCTCGAGACGGTATGCCACGGCCTGAGCACCGGGGCGCTATTCATGGTCGTGGGCTTGCTGCACGACCGGCTGGACACCCGTGAGTTCGCCGACATGGGCGGTCTGTGGCGGCAGATGCCGCGCATGGGCGCGGTGGCCCTCGTCCTGGCGATGGCTACCATCGGGCTTCCCGGGACGGGCAACTTCATGGCCGAGTTCTTATCGCTTCTGGGCGCGTTTCAGGCCGACTGGGCCCTGGCCTCCATCGCCGCGGTAGGCCATGTGCTGGCGGTGGTCTACGCGCTGTGGCTCATCCAGAGGATCTTCTTTGGCGAGCCCGGCCGCGCGAGCGAACGCGCCGACCTACCCGACCTGACCGGCGGCGAGGTGCTGGTCTTCGCGGCGCTCATCGCCGCGCTCATCTGGATCGGGCTGTACCCGCAGTCCGTGCTCGGCGTGACTCGCCACGCCATTCGAACGATCGTCAGCCACGCCGCCATCGCGGCCGGAGGGGCCACATGAGCGCTGTCGAGGCCGTAAGCATCCTGCCGCTGCTGATCTTGGCGGGCACCGCCGTCTTGGTGATGTTGCTCATCGCCGTGCGCCGCAACCATATCTGGGCGACGGGCCTGACCCTATTGGGGCTTATTGTCGCCGGCGCCACGCTGCCGCTGGCCGCCTCCCAGGGGGCCGTCATCGTCCAAAGCTTGCTCGGCGCCGACCCGCTGGCCGACTACTTCATCGGCGTAGTCCTCGCCGCCGGCTTCGGCGTGGGCTTGATGGCCTACGAATACTTGCAACGCCAACCCAGCCAGCGCGAGGAGTTCTATGTGCTGTTGCTGCTGGCCTGCCTGGGCGCGAGCGTGCTGGCGATGAGCGTGCACTTCGCCGCGTTATGGCTCGGACTCGAGCTGTTGAGCGTGTCCCTCTTCGGGCTGATCGCCTACCTGCCCGTCCGCCGGCGCGGGCTGGAGGCCGGCCTCAAATACCTGATTCTGGCGGCGACCTCGTCGGCGTTTTTGCTCTTCGGTATGGCGCTGATCTACGCCGATCTGGGAACGCTCGACTTCGCCTCGATGGCGGCCGCGCTCGCCACCACGAAACCGCACCCCGAGCTGGTGGTGCCGGGGGTGTTGCTCATGACCACCGGCATCGGCTTCAAGCTGGCGGTGGTGCCGTTTCATATGTGGACGCCCGACGTCTACGAGGGCGCCCCCGCGCCGGCCAGTGGGCTCATCGCCACCGCCTCCAAGACGGGCATGGCCGCGCTGCTTTTGCGACTATACTGGCTGGTCGGCCTGGGTGACCAACCCGTGGTCTTCTGGACGCTGTGGGGCATCTCGGTGACGTCGATGTTCGCGGGCAATCTGTTGGCGTTGTTTCAGCCGAATATCAAGCGCCTGCTCGCCTACTCGTCCATCGCCCACCTGGGCTATCTGCTCGTCGCCATCATCGCCAGCGGGCGCTTCGGCGCCAGCGCCGTGGCCTTCTACCTGTCGGCCTACGTGCTCACCATGCTGGGCGCGTTCGGCGCGGTCTGCGCCCTCTCCGCCGACGGGCGCGAGGCCGACGACCTCGAGGATTATCGAGGCCTGTTCTGGCGCCACCCCATCCTCGCCGCCGCGCTGACCACCGCGCTCCTGTCGCTGGCGGGCATCCCCTTGACCGCCGGCTTCTGGGCCAAGTTCTACGTGCTCGACGCCGGCGCCACCACCGCCATGTGGGCGTTGGTGATCTTCGTGGTCATCAACAGCGCCATCGGGCTGTTCTACTACCTACGCATCGTCGTGATGATGTTCTGCCGCGCCCCCGTCGATGCCGACCAGCGCGCCGGCATCATCTCGCCGATGAGCGCCACCTTCGCCGCCGTCGTGGCGGTGCTGGTGGTGGGGCTGGGCCTGTTTCCGGCGGCGTTGACGGGATTGATTTCGGCGGTGGTGAGCTAGAGATTTGCCACTATTTCGAGCACTTGCGTTGGTGTAACGGCATTTCGCACTTCTACCGCGTATTTCCGATGTTTGCGCTGGTTGCGCTGGTTGCGCGGGGGCCGCTGGTTGCGCTGGTTGCGCTGGTTGCGCGGGGGCCGCTGGTTGCGCGGGGGCCGCTGGTCGCGGTGACGCTGAGGGATGCCGCGGAGGCGCCGCGGATGGCCGCGGAAGAATCGCGGCGGCGCTGTGTACGTTGCTTATACGTGGGCCGCGGGTTGAGTGCGCGCACAAAGCCCGACACGGCTACCGCGCTTCACCCAATCTCCCGCGCCTTTCGCGCCGCCTCCGCTACATCCCTCAGCGCTGCCGTGACCAGCGGATACCGCGGAGCCCGCTGGTTCCGCTGTTGCCGCGGATCCCGCGTCACTGCGCCGCCTGCGCTCCTTCGGGCAAATCTGCCGGTGGCTCCGGCTCGGACTCGAGCTGCCGGGATGGGGGGCGCTCGCCGCCGACGATGATGCGCGAGCCGCGCTTGAACGCCAGGTAGGAGTAGGCCCACTCGATGAGTACGACCACGCGGTTTTTGAAGCCGACGAGGTACATCAAGTGGACGAAGAGCCACAAGATCCAGGCAAAGAAGCCTACCGCGCGGATGACGTCCAGGTCGACGACGGCGGCGGCGCGGCCGATGGTCGACATCTGCCCCTTGTCGACGTAGTGAAACGGCTTGAAGTCCTTGCCGTCGACGTGGCGCTTGATATTTGCGGCGAAATGTTTGCCCTGCTGGATGGCCACGGGAGCAAGGCCGGGCAGCGGCTCGCCGTCGTCGTGGGTGAAGTGGGCGGCGTCGCCGACGACGAACTCACAATCGGAGCCGGGCAGCGACAGGTCGGCGTCGACGATGGCGCGCCCGGTGTTGTCGAGCTCGGTGTCCAGGGATTCGAGCAGCGGGCTGGGCTTGACGCCGGCGGCCCAGATGACGGTGTGGGTGGCGATGATCCGGTCGCCCACCGTCACCGAGTCCGGGCCGATGTCGTCGACCGGCGAGTTGACCAGCACCTCGACGTCGCGCTTCTCCAATTCGCGCTTGGCCTTCTCGGAGAGCTCGTCGGGGTAGCTCGACAGGATGTGGGGAAGGGCGTCGATGAGCACCACCCGCGTGTCGGCGGGGTTGATGGTGCGAAAGTCGCGGCGCATGACCTCGTTGGCGATCTCGCGGATGGCCCCGGCCATCTCCACGCCGGTGGGGCCGGCGCCGATGATCACGAAGGTCAGCCACTCGCACACCTCGTCGTCGTCATTGGATTCTTCGGCCAACTCGAACGCCGTCAGGATCTGGCGGCGCAGCGCCACGGCATCCTCGATGGACTTGAGCGGTGTGGTGTAGTCGCGCCAGTGGGGCGGGCCGAAGTACTTGACCTCGGCGCCGGTGGCGACCAACAAGTAGTCGTAGGCGAGCTCGCCGCGATCCAGCACGACCGTCTTGCGCTCCCGGTCGATCCTCGTGGCCTGGGCCATCACGATGCGCGTGTTGAGGTATTTGCCGACGATGCCGCGGATCGGCTGGGAGATGTCGCTGGGGTCGAGCCCGGCGGTGGCCACCTGGTAGAGCAGCGGTTGGAAGAGGTGGTAGTTGTTGCGGTCGACGACGTAGACCTCGACGTCGACCTTGCGAAGCCGTCGCACCGCGTTGAGGCCGGCGAATCCGGCGCCCAGGATGACGACCCGGGGGACGCGCTTGCTCCACGGTTGAATAATGGGGGGTCGTTGCCGATAGACCGATACCATCGGTGGGCCTCACGTACTCGAGTCATGGGACGCTCGTGAGAGTCACACCGAATGGTATGCACGCCTGGCAGATTAAAAGGAGATTCCTAGCGCACGACCTGGGTGTATTGGGCGAGGCGCTTGCGGGCGACGGGGTTCTTCTCGGTCTTCAGCGCGTCGCGAAGCGCGGCGGTGGCGTCGTCGCCGGGCAGTCGGCGAATGGCGGCGATGGCCGTGAGCCGGTACTGCAGGTTCTTGTCGTGCAGGTACGGCGCCAGATGCCTGAGGGCGTCGGCCGGGAAGTGGTCGGCGAGCAGGAACATCACCCGGTGGCGAATCGCCTCGGGGGTGTTCGCATCGGCGAGTACGTCCACGTAGATGCGCTCGACGCGGGCGTCGGCGTAGTAGCCCAGCGCCGACAGGGCGCGGCGCCGGTACAGATCGAAGCCCTTCTTGTCGAGCGCCAGCGCCAGCAACACCTGCTTGGGGTGGTCGAGTGAACGCTCGAAGGTCTTTTTGGGCGGAAGTCCCTGGTAGCCCGACAGCAGCAGCTTGGCGCGGGCGAGCTGCTTTTTGTCGAACGGGAACGGCACCGGGCTGTCCGGCTCGGTCGTGTCGCTGTGCGTGCCGGTCGTCGGCCCCACAGTGCTCGACTGCTGGGCGAAGCCGGTGGAGGCGACCGTGAGCAACAGCGCCGTGACGAGAATCGTTGTGAGAGTCTTCATCGGTTCACTCCTTGGTCAGCGGATTCGCCTTGATCGTGTGAATCTGCCCGTCGCTCAGCTTGGTATGCGAGGTGCCCGCCAGCGGAAACATCAGGTTGTCGAGGTCCGGGCAGCCGTCGGGGAACCCGCTGGTGCACTGCGGGGTGTCGTCGATCGGGTCGTAGCCCTGGCCACCCTGCTCGCTGGTGTGGAACAGCCCCAGGTAGTGGCCGATCTCGTGGGCCATGACCACCGAGGTGAGGTCGTCGCCGTCGAGCGTGGTGCCGTCGCGCTGCTGGACCTGTTGGCCCATATACTCGGAGGTGAACACCACCCCGGAGGTGGGCGTGCCGTACAACCCGGCGGCGCCGGGGATGCCCTCGGAGATGCCGATGGCCGCGCCCGCGCCGCCTCCGCCGCCAAGCTGCATGCTGCGGATAAAGAAGATGTTGGCGCTCAGCACCCGGTTGTAGTCGCCGTCGGGGCGCTTGGACAAGGCGACCAGGTTCTGGATGTCGGACTCGCTGCGAGCCACCTGATAGGCGTCGGCGTCCTGGCCGGTGATGTCGAGGTAGTGAACGTCTCCGACCGACACCCCCGCCTGGGCGTAGATCGCGCCGAGACCCTGAAGCACCTTTTGCATGTCCGGGTCGTCGGCGGCGGTGCTGGCGTCCATGCCGGGCACGCCCACCAGGTAGATGTTGAGGTCGAGGGTCGTGCCAAACGAGCTCTCCTGGAGCAGGTAGTAGCACACGTCCTGGGAGTCGGTGCGTAGCGTCAGCGTGTGGTCGCCGCTCTGGAGCTGGTCGTTGAACGAGTCGATCACCGGGGTGATGATGGGGTTGATGAACCCGAAGAGCTGCGCGGGGATCGTCTGGAAGTTGTTCTGGCCGCCAAACGAGATCTGCGAGCCGTCGGGCAGGTCCACGTTGGTCGGCATCAGGCGCTGGTTGTCGCGGGTAAACGGGGTGATCATATAGGCGACTGTATCCGGGTCGATGGAGTAGTCGATGGACACCGTGCCGTTCTGCGAGGCGAGCCCGCAGGTGATGTCGAAGGGATACGAGGCGACGTCGTCGATGTGGGCGGGCACGTGGTCGTCGGGCACGCACACGCCCTGGCCGCCGCCGACCTGCTGGCACATATAGCCGTCGCGGCAGTCCGCCTGCGATTGGCACATGCGCACACACAGGTTGCGCCGTCCGGCGCGAAGGCAGCGGTTGTCCTGGTCGCCGCGCGCGCAATCATCCTGGGTCTGGCAGTCCAGCGTGGTGCAGTAGCCGCCGGGCCACTGGGGGTCGGGGATGCACGTGCCGCCCTGGCAATCATTGTCGGTGGCGCAGGCTTCGCCGTCGACCGCCCCGGTGGGAGCGGTGTGAACCACGCAGGAGCGGTAGGGGCTGGCGTCGGTGCTCTCGCACGCGTAGCCGTTGCGGCAATCGGAATCACTGCTGCAGCGCTCCCCACAGATGGAGCCGTCGGCGGTGGTCTGACAGGAGGTGCCGATGCGACAGTCGGAGTCGTCGGAGCACGCCGCCGTGGTGGTGCAGTAGCCGCCGGGGAAATTGTCGCCGGTCATGCAGCGCCCGTCGGCGCAGTCACTGTCGTCGGTGCATCCCTGGCCGATGCCGGCGCCGGGGTTGATGGACACGTCGACGGCCACATCGCCGGCGTCCGCGCCGAAGCCCGTGTCGTCGGAGATGCCAAAGCCGCCCTTGGGCTTTCCTCCCGAGTCGTTCGATCCACAGGCGGCCAGCACCATCATCAGGGCCGCCAGTATCCACGCCAGTTTTCGTCGCATGTTCTCCACCGCGAGAGCGTTTGAGTGTTAACGGTCCCACGGTGGGTGCAAGAATGCTGCCAGTAAGGATCTTAACGCTCGTCGGGCGAGGGCAGAAGATAGGCGAATTCGGCCTCGGAGAGGGGCTCGAGGCGAGTGACGTGGCCCATCTTGCGCCCGGCGTAGGCTTCCTTCTTGCCGTAGATATGCAGGCTGGCCTCGGGGTCGTCGAGGGCGTCGCGCCAGCGGTGGCCGATGGGGCCGATGAGGTTTTGCATGATCGCGTCGCTGTGGCGCCTTGGCGAGCCCAGCGGCAGGTTGCACACCGCCCGGGCGAATTGCTCGAACTGGCTGGTGTGGCAGGCGTCGATGGTCCAGTGGCCGGAGTTATGCGGCCGGGGCGCGACCTCGTTGACCAACAGGCGCCCATCGCCGGTCAAGAACAGCTCGACGGCGAGCACCCCCACCAGGCGGAAGGCGTCGGCCAGGGTGCGCGCGATCTCGACGGCGCGCTCGCAGACATCCGGGTCGACCGGCGCGGGCGCCTCGGTGGTGTCCAGAATATGCTGGACGTGGTTGTTGAGCACGGGGTCGTACACCGCCAATTCGCCCGACGGCGAGCGCGCGATGATCACCGACATCTCGCAGGTATAGTCGACGAAGGCCTCGACGATGGCCCGGCGTTGGCCGATGGCCTGCCAGGCCTCCTCGAGGTCGGCCTCCCCGGTGATGGTCGCCTGGCCCTTGCCGTCGTAGCCAAAGCGCGCCGATTTGATGACGCAGGGCGTGCCGATGCGCTCGACGGCCGGGCGAAGCTCCTCGAAGTTTTCGACTTCGACAAACTCGGCGGTGGGCACGCCGGCGTCGTTGACGAAGCGCTTCTCGTCCAGCCGGTCCTGGGCGACGCGCAGGATGTTGGGGGAGGGATAGACCCGGCCGAATTGCTGGAGATACTCCAGGGTGTCCACCGGGATATTTTCCCACTCGTAGGTGATCACGTCGACGGAGTGCGCGAAGCGCTCGAGCGCGTCTTTGTCGTCCCAGTCGGCCACGGTGGCGCGGGCACACACCTGGGCGGTGGGGCTATCCTCCTCGGGGGTGTACACGTGGACACGCAGGCCCAGCGGCGCCGCGGCCAGCGCGGTCATGCGCCCCAGTTGGCCGCCGCCGACCATGCCGATGGTTCCGCCGGGCTCGACGATCCGGGACTGCTCGCGTTCGGTGCTCACGGTTCACCTCGTGTGTGTTGGCGCCTGCGGCGCGGGGCTGGAGCGCAGGCTGCTAGCCTGCATTGGCCCCGGCTCAGTCATTGTCGACGGGCTCATCGCCGACGGCCGCCGTTTGTTTGGCGCGGTACGCGTCGAGGCGCTCGGCGACGCCGGCGTCGCTCAGGGCGATGACCGACGCGGCCAGCAGGGCGGCGTTGACCGCGCCGGAGCGTCCAATGGCCAATGTACCCACCGGCACGCCGCGCGGCATCTGCACGATGGACAGCAGGCTGTCGACGCCGTTGAGCACCCGGCTTTTGACGGGCACGCCGAAGACGGGCAGCGGGGTCATCGAGGCGCACATTCCCGGCAGGTGCGCGGCCCCGCCGGCGCCGGCGATGATCACCTTCAGGCCGCGACCGCGCGCGCCTTTGGCAAAGTCGACCAGTCGCTCGGGGGTGCGGTGGGCCGAGATGATGCGCTTCTCGTAGGGCACGCCCAACTCGTCGAGGACGTCGGCCGCGTGGTGCATCGTCGGCCAATCCGACTGGCTGCCCATGATGATGGAAACGAGGGGGTCCTGTGAAGCCATCGCGTCTGTCTCCAGTGGTCTGCAAACGGCGCCTCGAGCGCGCCCCAGTGGGTGTCGGCGCCTTACTAAATGGTGGGTTCGAGCGCGTCAAGCATCGACCGCAGCGCCAAAATGGGATATACGACACCGGCCATGCCGGACTCCACTTCCGTACAATCGAAGTCGCCGTTGATCTCCGCCGGGCTGCGCTACATGGCGATCAGCTCGTTCTTCTTCAGCATCATGGGGCTGCTGGTCAAGGTCGCCGGCCAGCGTCTGCCCAGCCAGGAGATCGTCTTCTTCCGAAGCCTGCTCGTGCTCGGCTTCGCCTACGCCATGATCCGCCGCGCCGGCGCCAGCGCGCTGGGCAACGACAAAAAGTGGCTGGTGGTGCGTGGCAGCACCGGCTTCGTGGCCCTCAGTTGCTTTTACTACGGCGTCACCCACCTGCCGTTGGCCGACGCCACCCTCATTATGTACACCAACCCGGTGTTTACCGGGATTTTGGCGGCGATCTTTCTGGCCGAGTCCATCAACGTGGCCGACGTCGTCGGGGTGGTCGTCAGCCTCATCGGCGTGGTGCTGGTGGCCCAGCCCTCGTTCATCTTCGGCGGGGCCGGCCGCCTCGACCCCGTCGCGGTGGGCATCGCGCTGGTGGGGGCGGTGATCTCGGCGACCTCCTACGTGATCGTGCGCAAGCTGCGCGCCACCGAGCACGAGCTCACGGTGGTGTTCTACTTCCCGCTCATCTCGGTGCCCGCCTCCATCCCCATCGCGCTGCCCAGCGCCGTGCTGCCCACGTGGACCGAGTTGGCCGTGCTGCTGGGCGTGGGCGTGGTGACCTTCATCGCCCAGGTGACCATGACCCGCGGCCTGCACCTGGAGAAGGCCGGCCGCGCCACCGCCGTGAGCTATCTGCAGGTCGTCTTCGCCTTCATCTGGGGGATGCTCTTCTTCGACGAGTACCCCACCGTGTACAGCATCGTGGGGGCCGTGCTCATCATCGGAAGCACGGTGGCGGTGGCCTGGTGGAACAACCGCCGGCCGGCCGCCGAGGCTGCCAGGTGAGCCGCGCCGCGCGTGACATTTCCAGACGAATCGTCGACAATCTCGCACATCGTCGGTTTAAAAGGGCGCGTGAGCATGAAGATCTGTCCGACATGTCTGGGGCGGTATGACGACGAGCAGGAGCGCTGTCCCGATGACGACACCGCGCTGCGCCACATCCACGTGGAGGACGCCACCGAGGACCGGCTGTTGGGCCGGGCGCTCGACGGGCGTTGGCTGGTTGAAGAGAAGATCGGCGAGGGCGGCATGGGCGCGGTCTACCGCGGCCAGCAGACCAGCGTCGGGCGCCCGGTGGCCATCAAGACCCTCCGAGGGGCGCTGGCCGACACCCAGGAGTATGTGGAGCGCTTCTTTCGCGAGGCCAACGTCGCCTCCACGCTCAATCACCCTCATTGCGTGACGATCTACGACTTCGGCCAGGACCGCGACGACCACGTGCTGTACCTGACCATGGAGTATCTCGAGGGGCGCTCGCTGCACGAGGAGCTTCGCCAACGGCGTGTGTCGCTGCGCGAGGCGTTGACCATCGGCGTGCAGTTGTGCTCGGCGCTGGCGGCGGCGCACGGCGCCAAGATCGTCCACCGCGACTTGAAGCCCGACAATATCTTTTTGGTCGACGTGCCCGGCGGTGAGCTGTTCATCAAGGTGCTCGACTTCGGCATCGCCAAGCACCTGGAGTCCAAGGACACGCCGGTGACGCGCACCGGCCAGATCTTTGGCACGCCCGCCTATATGAGCCCCGAGCAGTGCCAGAGCGCCGACGTCGACCCGCGCTCGGACCTGTATTCGGTGGGCGTCATTCTCTACGAGCTGGTCTCCGGACGGCCACCGTTCTGCGCCGAGACCCCGCTCAAGACGCTGCTCGCCCACGTGAGCAGCGAGGCCGAGCCGCCCAGCCACGCGGGCATCTCGGTGCCCGAGGGCGTCGAGGCGATCATCATGCGCCTGCTCGAGAAGGACCCCGACGAGCGCTTCGGCGACGCGCTGGAGGTGCGCGAGGCCCTCGAGGCCCAGCTCGACGAGCTTCCTGCCGACGTGCTCGACGCCGTGCCCTCCAGGCCGAGGCTCGCCGAGGGCTCCGAGGGCACCCTCTTGCTCGACGATTCTGGTGACCGACGGCGGCCAGTCGACCCTGGCGACGGCCGGCACCGCCTTGCTCGAGTCCAGCGAAGCCAGCCGGGTCACACAGCTCGCCACCGACGCCACCGAGCCCGACCACGAGAGCGCGCCCGACAACGAGGTCGTGGCCTCGACGTCGTCGTCGGGGAGGCGCATGGCGCTGGTTGCGATGGCGACGGTCCTCGTCGTCGTCGCCGCGTGGTATCTGGTCGCACCGCCGGCCTCCAAACCCACGGATGTGGTCGCCAAGCAAACGCCGCCGTCGACGCACCGGGAGGTCGCTCCTCCCAAGGCGCGCGCGCCGCAGGTCGTTCCCTCGGCCATCCGTGCGGTCGCCGGCGCGGTGGCCGCGGCGTCGGGGGCCCAGCACCAGGCCGCGCGTGACCACGCCGCCGACGTTCATGCGGCTGGCGCTCACTCCGACAAGAGCGCCCACAAGCGCCATCGCGCCTCCAAAAAGCACGAGGTGCCGCTGCTGCCCGTGCTCACGCAAGCCGCCGCGCGGCATATCATCGCCTCGCATAACTCCGAGATCACCGCCTGTTTCGAAAAGGGGCTTTTGCACAACCCCGACTTTGGCGGCAAGGTGCAGGTGCGTATGGTGGTCGCCGGCGACGGCAAGGTCGCCAACGCCGACGTGATAAAGTCGACCATCTCCGATGGGGACGTACAATCTTGCATCGTCGGGCGCGTCAAGTCGTGGACGTTTCCCCAGACGAGCGACGGCCACGTTAAAATTCTGACCACGCCCTTCGAGTTTCACGCGCCGCATGTCGGCAAGTAAGTCGTAAGCATCTGGAAGTACGCATGAAAGGTCTTTTGGTAGACGCGGTTTTGTCCACGGAGACGCTCGAGCGGGTGCGCTCGCTGGCCGGTGAGATACGCGCCGAGCGAGGCCTCGACGAGGCGCTGGCGCCCTACGCCGAGTTGCAGCATCACGGCGGGCGCGACGCGTGGCCGGTGCTGCACCTGGAGGACGTCTCTGGCATTCCCTTCGTCGCCGATATCCCCGGCGTCGAGGAGTACCAGCACCGCGCGCGGGTTCGCGCCCAGACCGGGGACCTGTTCGTGGCGGTGACCGCGCCGGTCGACGGCTACGAGGCCTATTGCCGCGGCAAGCTCGCCCTGGGGGAGCCGGATTTTCTGCAGCCTCGACCGGTTGGTGGGCCCATGGCCATCGCCCGAGCGTGCGCCCACGACGAAAATATCGAGCGCATCGCCGCCTGGGCGAAGCCCCGCGGCGGCCTGGTCATCCACCCGTATATGGCCATCGAGCCAGTGTGGACGCTGGCCGACAAGCTCGGCGAGCGCGGCGTACAAGCGCGCGTCGTCGGGCCGCCGCCGCCGGTGCTGTGGATCGCCAACGACAAGGGCACCCTGGCGAGCCTGGTCGACCGTGTGGCCGACGGCGCCTGGAATGTGGAGACCCACCCGGAGACCACCCCGGAGGCAATGGTGCGCCGGCTGCGCGAGCTGGCCGAGCGCCATCACCTGGTCGGCCTCAAGCGCACCCGATGCGCCTCGGCGATGGGCAATATCGTCTTCGAGGGGGCGATGATCCGGCGCGCCCAGCCCGTCGAGATTGACCGGCAGGTGCGCGACTTTCTGAGCACCACCGAATGGGCCGACGGCGAGGTCGTGCTCGTCGTCGAGTGGGTCGACACCGACGAGTCCCCCTCCACGCAGATGTGGATTCCGCCCAGCGGCGCCGGTCCGGTGCGCCTCGACGGGGTCTACCAGCAGATTCTGAGCGGCCCGGAGCGCGTCTTCGTGGGCAGTCGCCCGTCCACCCTGGGCGAGCGCGTCGACCGCGCGCTGGCCGAGGCGTCGTTCGTCATGGCGACGGTGTTTCAGGAGTTGGGCTACGTGGGGCGCTGCTCGTTCGACTTCATCGTCACCGGCGACACCCAAGGCGACTTCGACATCCGCATGACCGAGTGCAACGGGCGCTGGGGCGGCACCAGCACGCCCATGCACCTGGTCGACCGCCTGGTCGACGGCCCCCGCCCGGCCTACGTGGCCCAGGACTACGTCCACCCTGATCTCGCGGGCGCCAGCCTCACGCACGTGCTCGAGGCGGTGGGCGACGAACTCTTCGACACCCAGTCCGGTCAGGGCCGCTTCGTCTTTTACAATTGCGGCCCGCTGGCCAAGCGAGGCAAGCTCGACGTCATCGCGCTGGGCGCCACCCCCGGCGAGGCCGCCGAGGGTGTCGAGCGCGTGCTACCGGAGTTGCTCGGCCTTTCCTGAGGCATCGGCTCAGTCGGCGCCGTTGATCTCGCCGTAGATGCTCTCGATGCGATCCTTGTACATCGCGCTGATCATCCGGCGCTTGAGCTTGAGGGTGGGCGTGAGCGCGCCGTTTTCCGGGGTCCACTCGTCGTCGACGATGAGCAGCTCGCGCGGCTTTTCGTAGGCCTTGAACTCGGCGCTCAGCTCGTCGACCTGCGCCTCGATGAGCTCGCGCACCGCGCGCTCCTCGACCAGATGATCGGTGGGCACGTCGTGTTTGCTCGCCCAGCGCGCCAGCGCGTCGTGGTCGACGTTGATGATGGCGATGTTGTACGGGCGGTCGTGCCCCTCGACCATGACCTGGTCGACATACGGGCTGAGCTTGAGCTTCTCCTCCAGCGGGCCGGGCGCGACGTATTTGCCGTTGGACAGCTTGAACTCCTCTTTGGCGCGGCCCATGATCCACAGGTAGCCGTCCTCGTCGAGGCGGCCCAGGTCACCGGTGTGGAACCAGCCATCCTCGTCGAGCACCTCCTTGGTCTTCTCGGGCTTGTTGTAATAGCCCTTCATGACGTTGGGGCCGCGCACGCACACCTCGCCGAGATTGTCCTCGCGCGCCTCCACCGGCTCGATGCGCACCTCCACGTCGACGACCGGTTTGCCGACGCTGCCGATCTTGCGCGGGCCGGGCTTGTCCGGGTGGGGAACGTTGACCGAGACCACCGGGGAGGTCTCGGTCAGACCGTAGCCCTCGGCCACCCGGATGTGGACGTCGTCGATGAAGTAAGCGATTCTGGGGCGGCAGCTTGGCGCCGCCGCTGATGGCGTAGCGCAGCCGACCGCCGAAGCGATCGCGGATCTTGCTGAAGATGACCCGGTCGTAGAACCGATTGAGCAGCCGGGTCATCGTCGACGCCCCGCCCTCGGTCTCCATCTCGTGGCGAAGCCGCTCGGAGTTTTCGATTGCCTTGTCGAAGAGGCGCTGCTTGAACGCGCTCTCCTCCTCGAGGTGGGCGTGGATGCCATCGTACAGCTTGTGGAAGACCCGCGGCACGCTGAACAGCAGGGTGGGGCGGACCTCCAGGAGGTTGTCGCTCAGCTTGGGGATGCTCTCGACGAGCGCCACCGACGCCCCGATGGCGAACATTCCGTGCAACTCGGCGGTCTGGCCGAAGGAGTGGGCCCAGGGCAAAAACGACAGGCTGACGTCGTCGGGCTGAATGATGTCGAAGCTGTGGATGGCCTCGACATTCGAGGCGATGTTGCGGTGGGTCAGCAGCACCCCCTTGGGCTCGCCGGTGGTCCCCGAGGTGTAGATCAACCCGCAGACATCGTCCGGGTCGGGCTCGACGGCGTCGACGTCGGGTTCCTGGGCCTCGGTCAGCGTGTCGAAGCGGCCCTCTTCGGGCCCGTCCAGATGGATGATGTGCTCGACGTCGATGTCGCCCTGGTCGCGCATCGTCAGCAGGCGCAGGCGCAGGTTGTGATGGGCGACGATGACCACGTGGGCGTCGCTGTCGTTGATGATGTACTTCCAATCCTTGTCGGACTGGGCCTCGTACATCGGGCACCAGCGCGCGCCCAGGGTGTAGGTGGCGTAGGCGCCCACGGCCCACTCCGGGCGGTTGTCGCTGATGATGGCGACGGTGTCGCCGGCGGCGACCCCCAGCGAGGCGAGCACGGCGCGGAAGCGCTCGACACGCTCGCCGAACTCTCGGTAGGTCATCCACGCGTAGTTCCCCTCACGCTTGAGGCCAAAGAAGGGGCGTGGCGCGTACCGGTCGATACTGCGCTCGTAGATCTCGGTCAGGCTCTGATACTCGAGGCCCGCGATTGTTCCGTAATGGTAGTCCAAAGCCACGGCAGCCTCCTGGGATGATGGGGCGCTGATTGGCCGGGCGTCGTCGCTCCGGGCCAAGCAAAACCTGTGCGCACAAGGCCGTCGGTCCAGCGAACAGCCCTCTAGTGGGCGCGTGCGAACAGCTCGGCGAGCGCCGCGTTGACCTGCTCGGGGGCTTCCACGCTGGAGGTGTGGCCGCTGTGGGCGAGGGCGACCATGGTCGCCTGGGGGATGAGACGGCACAGTTCTTCGCTCTTGGAGCGGCCAATGGCCTTGTCCTCGCCGCCGCGAATGACCAGGGTAGGCAGGTCGATGCGGGTGGCCTCGTGCTCGACGCCCGGCCGGTAGATCACGCCACGCACGGCCTTGTAGACGGAGCGCTTGTTTCGGCAAAGCTGCGCTCGCCAATACGCGCGTTGCTGGCGCCGGTGGGGATCGTCGAGGAACGTGTCGCCGAACATGATCGGCATGACCTTGTCGGCGACGGGCCCCGGCCCGACCAGGCGCGCCGCCCACAGAAGCTTGCGGTAGTCGGGCATGTGTTCGGCGGCCTCGGGCGCGGCGGTGGTGTTGAGCAACGCCAGCGAGCGCAACAACTCCGGGCGCCGCGCCGCCAGACGCAGGCCGACAAACCCGCCCATCGATAACCCCACGAAGTGGCAGGGCCCGGCGTCGAGCGCCTCGATGAGCCGGGCGGCGTCGTCGTACAGCACTTCCATGTCGACCATCGGACTGGGAGGCACGCTGCTATGGCCCTGCCCGCGGTGGTCGTAGGCGATGCAGCGGTAGTGCCGGCAAAAGTGCTCCATCTGGGCGCGCCACTGCTCGGTGCTCCACAGCAGGCCGTGGGAAAACACGATGGTCTGGTCTCCCTGGCCCATCTCCTCGAAGTAGATGTCGACGTCGTTGACGCGAAGGGTCGGCATGGCTGGTCATCCCCGGGCAGCGGTCTAAGTTTGTCACGGGGACGTATACAATAATCATGCGGAGCGGTGAAATGGGATTGAGGCACAGGCGGGGTTGGGTGTGGAGTGGTGTGTTGGTGGCCGCCATGGCCGTGGTGGCGCAGGGCTGCGCGACCTCGGCCGGCGAGCAGGTCACCCGCGCGGCCGCCGATGCCGTGCTGCCGCCCAGTCAGGAGGAGCAACTCGGTCGGCAAATGCGCAGCCAGGTGCTGCAAAAATACCCGCCGCTGCAGGACCCGCAGGTCCAGCAATACGTCGACCAGGTGGGCCAGCGCGTGGTGCGCACCATCGGCGGACGTCCCCAGGGCATCGACTACTCATTTACGGTGGTCAAAGGCGACCAGATCAACGCCTTTACCATGCCCGGCGGCGACATCTACGTGTACACCGGCCTGCTCAAAGCCGCCGACAACGAGGCCCAACTGGCCGGCGTGCTCGCCCACGAGGTCGGCCACGTCGTCAACCGCGACGTCGCCGAGCAGTTGGTCACTCAATACGGCCTGCAGGCGCTGGCCAGCGCCGCGCTGGGTCAAAACCCCGGCGTCATCGCCCAGCTCGTCGCCAGCGTCGCCGAACAGGGCTACCTGCTGCACTACAGCCGCGCTCAGGAGTCCGACGCCGACCAGGTCGGCCTAAAGCTGATGGCCCGCGCGGGCTACAACCCCGAGGCGTTCGTCAGCTTCTTCCAGATTCTCGAGCGTCAACAAAAGGGCCCTCAGCCGCCCGAATTCCTGTCGAGCCACCCCTCGCCGCAGAACCGCATCGCCCAGGCCCAGCAGGAGATTCGCCAGATGTCCAATCCGCCCACCGCGCTCGACCGCGACCGCTACCAGCAGGTCATGCGGCAGTTGAGGTGAGCGAGGGGGCGCATCGGTAGACCGTGGCCGTTGTGCACCTATTTTTGGCACGCAGGCTCCTTGAATTGTGGAGGGCAGATCATGAGTACCTCGCCCCACGAGCATCCCGAAGACAAATACTCCAACATCACCGAAGGCGACTTCGC
The DNA here is from genome assembly GCA_963697525.1 of uncultured delta proteobacterium. Classification (GTDB taxonomy): domain Bacteria; phylum Myxococcota_A; class Bradymonadia; order Bradymonadales; family Bradymonadaceae; genus Bradymonas. The sequence continues at coordinate 6,621,967 of OY969087.1, read as the reverse complement.
CGAGCGCCCCGAACAGGAAGGCCGCCAGTCCAGCGCCACCAAGATCCTGTGGATCGTCGGCATCCTCGTTTTGGGAGTGGTGGGGGTCTACGTGGTGGTCACCTTCTTTTCGATTGGGGTGCAGAGCCTCTTCGATGGACCCAACCCCGCGCCTCCCAGTCAAAAGACGCAGACGCCCACCCAGGAGGCCCAGCCCAACGCCCCCAACGGCGTGCCCGCGCCCCTGCCGCCGGGAACTCCCGGCGAAAATGAGCCGCCCGGTCGCTGATCGCGGGCTCACTGCACGTTGGTGTGGACGATGGGCTCGAGGGTCTGGGTCTGCTCGAGCGTGTGGGCGAAGTTCACGCAGTAGTGCTCGGTCGCCTTGGAGAGTCGCTCGAGCGTCGCAGGATTCTGAAACGGGGTGGGGTGTTTGGGGTCGAGCAATTGCTGGCAGGTCTGGCGTCGGCCGCCGGGTTCGCGCAAAAAGTCGACGCGCTTCATGAAGTTGGTGCGGCTCACCCCGGCGATGGTGCTGCCCTTGGAAATCGCGTCGAGGAACTTCTGCTGGCTGGTGCACTTCATGAACGACTCGAGGATGTCCACGCAGGTGCCCGTGGCCCCGCTGGTGGCGCGGGCGAGCTCGCTTCCCTGGGCGCCGGCCGGCGACGTGGTCTTCTCAGCCGTAGCATCGGCCCCGTTGGCGGCGAGGTCGCGTCGGCCGCGCTTGAGGCGCGGGTTTCGGTGACACGCGCTGCCAAAGCACCCCAGCGCGATTCCCATGGCCGCCACCGTTGCTGCAGTTCGGGTGTTCATCGTCGCTCTCCCTCATGGCTTGGACGCGTCCTCCTTGTGGAAGGTGGCCACGATGAAGGGAGGCGTCAAAGCCAGCCGGCCTCAGCCGTGCTCGTCCAGAAGGCAGCGCACTTTGGTGGTCAACTCCGCGGGCGTGAACGGCTTGCGCAGCAGCTCGACGGGCTCGGAGGTCTCCGAGGGGGGCGTGTAGCCGGACAAGAACAGGATCGGCAGCTGCGGCCTTTCGCGGCGAAGCCAATCGACCAGGTCGTCGATGCTGGGCTTGGGCAGGCCCACGTCGATGATCGCCAGGGCCACGGAGGGGTCGCCGACCAGATCGATGGCGTCGGTGGCGCTGCGCGCGTCGCTGATGCTGTAGCCGCGTTGGCGCAAGATCTCGGCGAGCATGGTGCGCACCTCGTCGTGCTCGTCGACCAGCACGATATGCTCGCCGTCGGCGGGGGCGTGCGCGGACGGGTGGACGTCGCGCAGCCGCTCGATGCTGCTGTCGGCGGTGGGAAAGTACAGGTCGAACCGGCTGCCCTGGCCGGGGGCGGTGTCGACCAGGATCTCACCGCCGTATTCGTGCACGATGCTGCGCGTTGTCGCCAGCCCCAACCCCGTGCCCTGGCCGAGGTCCTTGGTGGTGAAGAACGGCTCGAAGATGCGCTGGGCCGTGCGGGCGTCCATGCCGCAGCCGGTGTCGATGGCCGACAGCTTGACGTACAGCCCCTCGCCCAAAAAGCGCAGCGGCTCGCGGCGATCGTCTCCCAGGAAGCATTCGCCGGTCTCGAAGGTCAGCCGCCCGCCGTCGGGCATGGCGTCGCGGGCGTTGATCGTCAGATTCATCAAGATCTGATTGAGCTGATTGGGGTTGATGCGAATATTGGCCAAGCTGGGCTCGAGCAGGGCGACGAACTCGATGCTCTCGCCCAGGATGCGCTGGAGCATGGCCTCGAACTCCACCAGCGCGTCGTTGAGGTTGACCACCGCCGCGCGCGGGCCGTCGTCGCGGCCGAAGGCGAGCAACTGGGCGACCAACTCGGCGGCCTGGTTGCTGGCGTCGAGGACCTTTTGAAGGTGGCGCCGGTGGGCCGCGGACTCGTCGAGGTCGTCCAACAGCACTCGGCTGTAGCCGGTGATGAGGGTGAGCAGGTTGTTGAAGTCGTGGGCGATGCCGCTGGACAGCCGCCCCAGCGCCTCCATCTTCTGGGCGTGGCGAAGCTGCTCCTCGAAGAGCAGGGTGCGCGGGTCGACGTTGCGCCAGCCGGTCAGGTCGCTGACGCTCATCGCCAGCACGCCCTCCTCGAGGGTGCGGCACTGGACGAGCACGTCGACGGTGCTGCCCGACGGCGTCGACACCTGCAGCTCGCACGACTCCACGCCTGAGCCCGAGTGGGCGCGCCCAAGGTGGACGTCGGCCGCCTCCCGGCAGTCGTTGGTCAGCAAATCGGCCAGCGTTTGGTCGACCAGGTCATCGACGTCTCGCTGGAAGATTTCGCCCGCGCGCCCATCGGCGCGCAGCACCCGCCCGCAGGGCTCGACGAGCAAAGTACCCGCCGGCGCGGTGCTGGCGCAGTCGTCGGGTGGGCGGTCGGGCGCGTCTTTGTCGGACATACTCATGGGCGGGACACGGGTTGGATGCGCGTACTGCATGCACCGATCGGTCAGATCGAATCGCAGAGAAATTCAACGAGGGTCAAAAGGACCTCGTCAGGCACGTTCCCCACTTCTCGCTTGGCAACGGCTCCCAGTATATGAAACCGTCCCCAGCCGTGTCCAGCGGCGTTCGCGGTCGTCTTCACGATCGCCGGCGACGACACCACCGAGGTGAGGCTTTCATCTGAGCGAGGTTGCGCTTAGTTTCGACTCCCGAGATCTCCTCTCGCACGAGGGCAGCGCAGTATGGACCACAACGACGATCAACCCGCCCAGCCAGGACCGGAGGGTGGCGAGCGCATCCACCAGCGCTGGCCGCAGCGTGTCGACCGCCTCGAGTTGGTCGCCCCGTCGTTTTGGACGCGCGGCATGACCCGTTTGATGGGGCTGTTGCTGCTGGCAGGCTTCTGGTTTCGCCAGGACATCTGGGCGGTGCTCCAGGCCCCGATGGCCTCCTGGCGCATGCTCACCTTGGTGATCGCGCCCCCGTTGATGTTCCTGCTGTACCTGCTGTGGCGCTGGTGGGACATGCCGCGCGAGCCGCGCGCGATCGTCTTCGGCGAGGACCACGTCGAGCTTCCCGCGTCGGTCAACTCCAAGCGCACCATCGAGCTGGCCTACCAGGACATCTACGGCGTGCTGATGATGGCCGGCAGCGACGACAGCCGCGCGGTCATCATCGACACCGGCTCGGCGGCGCCCAGTTATGCCGACGCCGACTTCGCCCGGCCCGACGGCGTCGGGCTGCTCTCCGACGAGCTGTTTCGGCGTATCCGCCTCCTGCCCAACGCCGACCAGGTGCTCGAGCGTATGCGCCAGCGCGAGAAGTTCGCCCGGCTGGCCAGCACCAAGCCCATCCCTGTGACCAAGGGGCTGCTGGCGCTCATCGCGGTCTATTTCGCCATCGAGCTATTTACCGGCGCGCTCAGTGGCCAGCAGCTCGGGCTCATCCGCCTGGGCGCCAACGTGCCCGCGCTCATCGAGCACGGCCAATACTGGCGATTGATCACCGCCAACTTTCTGCACGGCGGCTGGATCCACATCCTGTTCAACGGCGTCGCCCTGTATATTCTGGGCATGGTCGTCGAGAAGTTGCTCGGCTCGTGGCGCCTGCTGGTCATCTACATCATCTCGGCGCTGGCGGGCTCGGTGGGCTCGTGGCTGTTGGGCCCGGGCATCCTGTCGGTGGGTTCGTCGACGGCGATCTTCGGGTTGCTGGGCGCTTTTTTGGTGTTGCACCTGCGCTACTGGCGCCAGTTGCCCCCGCCGCTGTTTCGCCAGTCCATCGGCTGGTGGGTGTTCATCTTCGTGGTCAACTCCGGGCTGCCGGTGGTGGTGCCGGTCATCGACTACGCCGCCCACATCACCGGACTGGTCGGCGGCGCGCTGGTCACCGCCGCGCTGATCGCGCCGATGAAGGATCTCAAGCCCGACCACCTGGCCTCGCGCGCGGTCAAGATCTTGGCCGGGTTTCTCTCCGCGCTGGTGATCGCCGGGCTGGGCGAGGGGGCGATCTATGCGCTGGGAGACCACCCTCAGGACGCCGAACGCGCCTTCGCCGGCCGGTTGGCCGAGGCGGCCAAATCGGACATGCCCGCTACCCAGGTCAACCAGATCGCGTGGATGGTCGGCGCGACCAACCCCGACGCCCAGAAGTGGCAGATCGAACAGGCGCGCACGGCGCTTCTGAAGGCCATCGGCGACCAGAAGCCGCGCACGGAGTTCGAAGACACCCTGGCGACGCTGGACTATCGGCTGGCGCGCATGTCCACCGGCAAGCAGCGCCTGGGCCACATCGACGAGGCCATCACCAAGGAACGCCGGGTGCTCGACGACGCCGCCGCCGATCCCCAGATGTCCAGCCACGTCGACGACTTTGCCAGCCAACTGGCTCGATTCCTCGATTACCGCCATCAGATCGCCGGCACGCTCATCCGCAAGCAACTCTTCGCGGAGCCTCCCACGGCGCGCTTCGACGCCTCCGCGTCCGCCCTCGAGGTGCGCACGCCGTCGCCCGCGCCTCAACAGGTGGCCGTGTGGGTGCCCGTGCGCACCGGCCCGAAGCTGTACGGCCTGGCGACGGTCTGCGTAGCCAAGGGCCAGTCGCAGCGCACGATCACCGGCGACTCGACCCTGTCCAAGTGGCCCGACGATGTCCAACTGGCCCCGGCGCTCGTCGAACCCGCCTCCCAATGCACTCAGGGCCTTCGCTTCTGGCCGATGAGCGCGACAGTCCAACAGTGGCCTTGACGTGCGTCAGCGCCCGCGCAGCCGGTGGGCCAGGCGCGTGAGCGCGGCCTGCATGGTGTCGGTGACGCGCCGGTAGGCCTCCTCGACGTCGTAGGGATTGTCCGCCTCTCCGCGGATGTGGATGGGCTCGAGCACCTCGATCAGAATCCTGCTCGGCAGCGGGATATGCACCGACGCCGGGCCCACGACCAGGCCGAACGGGGCCGCCAGCGCGATCGGAAAGACCTTGATGCGGAAGATGCGGTCGAGGCGCAGCCGCCGGGCGATGGTCTCGCCGCGGGTGATGACGAACCAGCCATCGTGGGCGCCGGCGGCGACCACCGGCACGATGGGCACGCCCGCGCGCAGCGCGATCCTGATAAAGCCGACGCGCCCGCCAAAGTCGATCTTGTCGCGCTCGCTGCTGGGACGGTGGGTCTCCCAGTCGCCTCCCGGATAGACCAGCACCTTGCGCCCGGCGCAAAGTGCGTCGATGGCGTGCTCGCGCGAGGCCGGCAGCGCCCCGGCGTTGCATAAGAATTGGCGCACCCCCGGCACCCGAAACAGCGCGTCGTGCGCCATGGGCACGGGCACGTCGTCGTAGTGGCAGTACTCGGCGAAGTGGCGCAAGAAGATGAACATATCCGGCGCCACCACCCCGCCGTTGTGATTCCCCACCAATAGCACGGGCTCGTCAGGGATGCGCTCCAGGCAGCAGATGTCGGCGTGGAAGTACGCCTCGGCGAGCTCGATCAGCGGCGTGACGAAGTAGTACAGCCGGCGGTTGCGCTCGAGTATGTCCGCCTGCAGGGGGCTCATAGATCAGAAACGCTTTGCGTTTGCGGTGGCGTTTAAATGGCCCTACAGTGGCGTTACAAGGGCCTTATACCAATGTGTGCACCGAGCCGTCAGTCCACAACACGCGCGGCTGTTTGGCGAGGGAATAGGTGAGCGGCGAGTCGTCTTGTTAACTACGGGCGGCCGTCACGCTCGTCTTCTGGGAGTAACATATGTCCACGCGCAACTTATCGGTCATCATGGGTCTGCTGCTGCTGGCTGGCGTCGCCCTTACGGCGGTGTTGCTGGTGGTCGGGCCCAAGCACGTCGAAGACCAGACCGTGGAGTTGTTCAAGGCCCAGCAGAACGTGCTCGCCGAGCAGGCGGCGGCGCGCATCTCCGGGCGACTCTCCGACCTCGAAGTTCGGCTGGCGACCTCGGCGGCCCAGGTCGATGACGACGCGGTCGCCGACGCCCATTCTCCCGCCAAGCTGAACCGCTTGCTGCTCGACGTGGGCCACTCCTCGGACCCGAAGATGGGGGTCACCCTGATGATCCGTCGCGCCGACGGCGAGGTGGTCGCCGTCGACCCCCGCGTCTCCAAGGCGACGACGGCGGATATCCGCGCCCACGCCGAACAAACCTGGAAGGCGCACGTGGACCATGGATTTTCGCTGTGTCGGCAGTGCCTGAAGCACCATGGCGCGGTGCTGGTGACCGCGCCCATGGAGCATGGGTACGTGTTGGCCGCCGATGTCGAGTTGGACAAGTTGGTCAGCGACGTCTTCCATCAACTCACCGAGGCGCAGACGTCTCACGTGGCCCTGGTCGACAGCGCCGGCAACGTCTTGCTGGAGGGGGGGACGTCGCATCCGTCCAAATTCACCGACGGCTGGGTCACCGGGCAGGCGCCGGTGCCGGCGACGAGCTGGCACGTCAACGTCGCCGCCGCGCGCGCCGAGATCGCCCCGCAGGTGCGCCATGGGGCCAGTGTCCTGCTGTACTCCACGGCGGGGATCTTGGGCATCCTGGTGTTGGGGGCGGTGGTGTTCGCGGTGCTGAAGATCCGCGAAGATCGCGAGCGCCTCGAACAAGTGCGCACCCTGGCGCACTACGACAAGCTGGCCACGCTGGGCATGCTCGCCGGCAGCACTGCCCACGAGATTCGCAACGCCATCGCCGTGGCCAAGCTGCAATTGCAGGTGGCCGCCGCGCGCAGCGAGGGCGACATGACCCGCCACCTGCAGGCCGCCGACCGCTCGGTCGACCGCCTGGCCAAGCTCGCCGAGAACCTGTCCGGGTATGCCGGCAAGGACAAGCAGCAGCTGGCCTGCTTCGACCTGTCCGAAGCCGTCGACGAGGCGATGAGCATCGTCGAGCCCAAGATCCGCAACGACGTGCGCGTCGAATTCGACGCCGCCCCCGGCCTGTTCGTCATCGGCTCGCGCAGCAACCTCGTCCAGGTGCTCGTCAACCTGGTGCTCAACGCCTACGAGGCGGCCGTGGAGTCGGAGCAGGGCCGGGTGAAGATACGCGCGTTGCGTCGGGATGATCGGGTGGTGGTCACGGTGGCCGACAACGGCGGCGGCATCGCCCCCCAACTTCGCGAGCGCATCTTCGAGCCGTTTTTCTCCACCAAGGACGGCTCGGGCATCGGGGGCACGGGGATCGGTCTGTGGTTGTGTTCGCAGATCGTCAAGCAGCACAACGGCCAGATCCGCGCCGACGAGAGCGAGTGGGGCGGAGCGCGCTTCGTCGTCGAACTCCCCACCGCCGCCGAGGCGCGCAGCGCCGACGGCGACAACACCGAGACCCAACCGACGCCCGACGAGTCCACGTCGGCCCGCCCCACCGCGTAAGCACCGGCGGCGCGGGTCACTCGTCCATCGCGCCGTTTTCAATCCACGTCTTGATGTCGGCCAACTCCGAATCGCTCAGCGTGCGCTGGCCGTTGAGCGGGTCGATGGGCATCGCGCTTCCCACGATGGACTCGTCGGCGTTGATCTTGAGCCACAGGTAGCTCTGGTCGGGCTGGCCGGGCTCGATGAAGTTCACGTCGGGCTTCTGGGTCGAGGCTCCCAACAAGGTGGTGTAAGCCTGATCGTCGATCAGGTTGAGCCCGGCGGCCGGACTGGTGCCGCCGTGGCAGCCGCCGCAGTTGGCCTCCAGGATATGGGAGACGCGCCCCGACCAGGTCACCCCTTCGCCCAGCAGGTTGAGGCTCTCGGGGTCGTCGCTGTACGAGCAATTCTTATAGTCGATGGGCTCGGTGCCGTCGGGCGGGGTTTTGGCGTCGGGGTCGAGCCCCTCGACGAAGCAATACAGCGCCAGCATCTCGGAGATGGACAGCGGCTGGTTGGCCAGGGGCATGCGCGAGCCGGGCACCGTCTCGCCCATCATATGCCCGCGCAGCCGGCCGATGATATAGCTCTTCTCGGGATGGCCGGGGGTGAGCAGCGACACCGGCGTCGCCTCGCGGGCGCCGTAGGTGCCGTTGCGGTTCATGTCCCCCTGCACGATGCCCACCGACATCAACTCGTTGACCTGGTCGACCTGATAGTCGCGCACCTCGGCCATCAACTGCTTGCCGCCGTCGAGGACCCACCAGTGGGTGCGGAAGTTGGCAAACGCCAGATCCTGGACCTTGCCGCCATTGACGAAGGTGCGGATGAACTCCCCGGTGCCCCACAGCTCCTTGCGATCGGTGGGGATGGGGTCGTGCAGGTAGATATGCAGGCCCACCGAGCCGGCGTCGGGCATATTGTCGTCACTGTAGTCGACCGGGTCGCCGGGGATGTACTCCAGCCAGCCGATCTCGACCTCGTGGAAGTCCTCGTCGGCGAATTTGAACCGGTCGCCGGGCCGCTCACAGCGATCGTAGACCGCCTGCCACTCGCCGGGCTGGACGTTGCACGGCGCGCCCACGGTGCTAAAGAAGTTCGCCGGCGTGTGCAGGTCGGGATACTCCTTTTGGTTGTGGCAGACCCCGCCGTTGGGGGTGCACGTGCGGTAGATGACCTTGCTGTGCAGGTCCAGGCCGGTGTGAAAGCGCTCCTGGGCCTCGAGCACGGTGGGGTCGTCGCCGGTGTACGCCTCGACCTGCTTGTCGCCCGCGCTCGACGGCCGGTCGGGCGTAAAGTCGATCTTCGAGCCCAGCACTTCTTTGGCGGTGGGCTGTTGGCCGCAGGCAGCGACAAGCAGCGCTGCCAATACGACCAAGATGAGCTTGCGTGTTGTGTTCATAGGTATCGTGGTTGCTGTCCTTGGAACTCCACTGCCTCGCGCGGGACTTTCGGCCTCAAGCAAACAAATCCTCGAAGGGTGCGTCGGCCGGGAAGAACTCCTGGTGGTCGCAGCCCAGCGCGTCCATCAATGTCTTGAGCACCGAGCGGTACGAGTACACCTTGCCCTGAGCCTTCAGGTCGGTGGTCCGGCAACTGCCCAGGCTGCGCCCGCCTTTGCCGGCCTGGTCGATGAGCCCGCCCATAAACGGCATGGACATCCACCGGGTGGCCAGGTCGCCGCCGTGGTCGCTGCCGCGCGCGGAGTTGAACTTATTGCCGTGGGTGGTACGGCCGAACTCGCTTCCCATGGCCACCAGGGTGTGGTCCCAGTAGGTGCCCCCGTCGGGGTGTTGCATCATCTTGAGCGCCACCGGCAGCCCGCTGATGATGCGGTTGAGCTCCTCGAGCGTGCCCGGAAGCGCCGCCTCTTCGCCGGAGTGGTAATCGTAGCCGCCCTGGTTGAGGTAGACGGCGGCGCTGCCGAAGTGGAACAGCCGCAGCGCCAGGCGCACGCGGCGTCCGGCGGTGCTGTCGCCGAAGATGAGCTCCAACTCGCGGTTGCTGATGCCGTCGATCTTGTCGTCGGAGCCGTTGCGGATCTTGAGGGCGTCGCTGTTGAACACGGCGCTGTATTGCTTGGTGGCCTCGCGGGTCTGCATATACGCCTCGATGGGCGTGCGGTCGCTCTGGTGGATGCGGTCGCGGAAGCGCTCGTCGCTCTTCTTGGCCATGTCCTGGGCCCAGTCCGGCAGCGTGGAGGCAGCGTCGAAGCCGAAGTTGTCGAACCCGTCGCCGCGCAGCACCGGCGGGCGGTAGCCGGCGTATTGGCCCGCGCCCACCGCCATGCCGGAGTCGTCCAGCGAGAACGCCGGCAGGATGATTTTGCCGTTGGTGCGCGCGTCGTCGTAGCGCTGGCGAAGCCCGTAGTTGATCATCGTAAAGAAGCTCGTGCCCGTGCCCACATAGCCCTTCTGGAAGCGCTCCAGGCCGGTGCCGTGGTTGCCGTCGGCGCGCCCGGCGAACGGCTCGTGGTCCACGCAGGGGATGACCGCGATCTGGTTGGCGATCTCGGGCACGCTCTTCATGCCCAGCTCGCGGCGCTGCTGGCCGTCGTCGCCGTCCAAATAGGGGGCGTTAGCCAGCAATTTGGCCACGCCCCATTCGGTCCCGCCGGCGACGTTGTCGGCCGTGCCGAAGGGGTTGAACTCGGCGTGGACGTCGCCGTTGAAGGCGGTGGTGAACCGAAACCCGCCGGCCATGCGGATGTACAGCAGGTGCTTGACCGAGTCGAACGCCGAGGTCGACGCCACCGCGTTTCGCGAGGTCATCACGATGGGCAGGCTCAACCCGGCGGCGGCAAAGCTCAGGCCTTTGAGGAAGGTGCGCCGGTCGGTGCCTTTTTTCGGCTGCGACTCGGGGTCGCACTGGGCGTACGGATCTTTGTAGTCGTCGCTCATGACGAGGTCCTCGGGGGCTAATCAGTAAAACAACATTTCCGAACTGCTCAGCAGCGCGAAGCACGACGGGCGGGCAAACTCCTCGGCGGTGCATACCTGCCGGGCGCAGGCTGCGCCGTGCTCGCGGGCCTGGTCGATCTCGTCGCTGGTGGCTTTGCGGCTGAAGAAGCGCTTGGTCTGGTAGCTGACGATCTTGGCGGCCAGGTCGCCGTCGACCGCCGTATCCGGGTCGACCCCGGCCGGCAGCAGTTCCCCGGGATCGACGCCGTGCAGGTCGGCGGAGAACGACGGGTTGCACACCTGGTTGACGAAGTTGAGCTGCTGGGCGGTGGTCAGGATGCTGACGATGCGAAACCGCCCGCCCACGTCGTTTTTGGGACACCCCCCCAGGCTGCGCGCCAGCTTGGCGTAGTCGTCGCGCACGTTGCCGTCCTTGTCGAATTGCCACCGCGAGTTCTTGATCAGCGCCTGCGCCCCCAGCCGATCGGAGCGCAGCAGGTTGTCGGGCTCGGGGATGCGGTGGTCACAGTCGCCCAGGTTCTCGCCGGTGGTGTGCTCGATGGTGTTGAGCCAGGTCTCGGCGTGGACCTGCTTGAGCGGCCCCCAGGTCCAGCGAATCTGGGTGGGCGTCTGGGGCACCTGGGCCGACTGCAGGTAGGCCGCCGAGGTCGCCACCGCGTAGTGCAGGCTGCGGATGTCGGCGTTGTTTTGCAGCATATAGTCGACCAACTCCCGGCGCACCTGGGGGACGCGCCGGCCCAGATCGTAGCCCAGGTACTGCTCGATGACGTCGTCGACGACCTTCTCCCAGAACTCGCGCTGGTGCGACAGGATGCGCCCCGGAAGCTCGAGCTTCTGCCACTCTTTGGCGCGCAGCAGCCCGCTCCACATGATGTGGTCGTCGCCCTCGGCGCGAAGGTCGGGTTGGAGGATGAGCTCGTGGTAGCCCCACAGGATACTGGTGCACTCGCCCTTGGTCTGCGGGTCGATGTTGCCATTGTCGTCGACGCAGTTGTACTCGATATAGGCATCCGGCAGGCGCGCGCCCAGGCTGGGGTCGTCGTAGTAGCCGTTGTGCCACAGCTTGTACAACCGGGCCAGGTCGCTGCGCTCGCTTCCCAGCGGCGGGCGGCCCATCAACAGCCAGAACAGCGCCTCAGCGCGGTCTCCGGGGGTGGAATACCGGCGCGTGAGCACCGGGTGGGCGCTGATCACCGCGGCGAATTCGTCGTAGGGGATCTCGCCGCGGTATAGCTTGCCGACCAGGTCGTCGGCGTCGAAGATGCGCACCACGCTGACCGCCTGGTTGTTGTACAGCAGCCGGTCGGCCCAGAAGCGCTGGTTGAGCTCGACGAACTTGTCACGGCTCATCAAGTCGTTGACCACGTCGCCCCACGAGCGTCCCTTGCAGGTATCCTCGACCTCCTTTTCGGTGGGAAACCGCCCGATCATGTCGGCGAATAGGCGCCGACAGGCCTCATCGGTGTTGATGGGCTGGGTCTTTAGGCCCACGCCCCACAGGCTGGGGCACAGCCCGCGGTCGACCGGGTTTTTCAGGTCCAGCCCGGCGCAATAATCCTGGCAGTCCTGATCGCAGTCGGGCAGCGAGCCGTCCTGGGGCAGGTCGACCGGGCGCGCCTGGGGCAGGGTGTCATCGACGGCCGTAAACGTCCCGTCGGTGATCGGCCCATCGTTGCCGACCATCTGGCCGGGGCCCTTGCCTGGGTGGGTGGGATCGAAATCCTGCGGCTGCTGTTGGCAGCCCGCGGCCAGCACAGTTGCAGCAACCCCCAGGGCGAGGATGCCCACGAGGCGCCGCACTCCTGTCCCGGCCAGTGGCCCGGAAAGGCGAGACATGGATGGCTCCAAATACACAAGTCAGGTTGTCGCTGCTGCGATGCTTGGCCCCATGGTATCGAGATGGCCGCTGACGGTCAATCGAGGGGGCTTTGTCTGGGGCAGTTCTTCTCGTATGATGAGCGCGTGGTCCTGCCCCCCGCCGTGTCTTCGAGGTCTGCATGTCTTTGCGCCATCGTCTCTTTTCCGCCGCGATCGTGGGCGCGCTCGCCGCTGTTGTGTGTAGCTCGTGCAGCGTTCTGGTCGATCTCGACGAATGTCAGGCCGAGCCCGGCTGTGTCGCCAAATATGGGCGGGGCTGGACGTGCACCGCCGACCACCTATGCGAGCGAAAGGCGCTGCTCGACCAGACCGACAGCGGGCCGTGCTCGCAGAGCGAGGGGCCGGTGACCGACCCGGGATCGTTCAATATCGGGGTGATGCTGCCGCTGAGCGGAGACGAGGGCGGCGACGGCCGCGCCCTGCTCGACGCCATCAAGCTGGGCCAGACCGACTTCAACCAACTCGGCGGGGTCGACGACCACAAGATTGGCCTGGTCATCTGCGACACCCAGGGCAAAGACGACGTCGCCCTCGAGTCCGCCGACCATCTGGTCAACAAGGCCGCCGTCAACGCCATCATCGGGCCGAATTTCTCCAGCCAGACCGTCGACGTCGCCACCCAATACGCCATCCCCAACAACGTGCTGTTGGTCTCGCCGTCGGCCACGGCGATCCCCATCTCCAACCTGGACGATCACGACCTGGTGTGGCGCACCACTCCCAGCGACGCCTTGCAGGCGTTCGCGATGGGGCGGCTGGTCTCGGATCTGATCGACCAGAAAAAACAGGAGAAGGGCAGCGGCGCGGTGGTCAAGCTGGTCGTTCTCGCCCGGCGCGACGACGTGTATGCCCAGGGACTGCGCGACACGCTGCCCCAATATCTGCCCGGCGACATCGTCAACGGCGACGAGGACCATTACTTTACGCGCAATTACCAGAACCCCAGCGCCGGCCAGGGCACCGATTATTCGGGCGTCGTCGCCGAGGTCTCCACCCAGCGCACCCCGCCCGACATCGTGGTCATCCTGGGCTTCTCGGAGTCCTGGCAGATCGCCCGTCAGCTCGACAAGGCCCTGTCCGGAAGCGACACGCTGTACGTCTTCGCCGACGCCGGCCGGGTCGCCGACGAGGCCAGCAAGCCCGAATCGGACGCGCTCGAGGGGCGCGTCATGGGCACCGCCCCGCGCGGCGGCGACCCCACCTACGCGCCCTGGCAGGCGTTCAAGTCCAAGTACAACTCCCTTCCCGACCACCACGCCGAGAACGTCCAATACGTCGCCAACGCCTACGACGCGCTGTACGCCATCGCCCTGGCCGCCGCCGGCACCGGTTTTACCGGCCCCGAGCTCGCCAAGGGCATGGGCCAATTGTCCGACGGTGACGAGATTCTGGCGACCCAGGAGGACGCTCAAAACGGCATGCAGCTTCGCAAGCAGGGCAAGTCCATCAACTTGCAAGGCGCCTCGGGCGAGCTCGACTGGAACGACAACGGCGACCCCACCGTCGGCGAGATTTCGCTGTGGTGTCTGAAAAACGGCCAGGAACCCGACGAGGGCGTGCTGCTCGACCGCAACGGCGAATACAACTCCCAGAGCTGCTCGGCGGACACCTGCTCGTCGGACACCGATTGCCCCACCGGCTTTTCCTGCTCGGCCAGCGGGACGTGCAACCGCGATTAATTCTCAAAACTCTGGATGCACAATCAGCGTGTCACGTTTATAGTACGGCAAGACCAATCAAACGAATCGAGCCGTACGAGTCATGACCAATCACCAACGTCTGTTCGCTCTCGTTGTCTGTGTAATTCTGGCCGTGCCCGCCATTGCCTCGGCGCAACAAGCCTCGGCGCAACAATTCGTCGGCGTGGGCGCCGGCGTGTACACCGAAGACGGTGACCTCTCCGCCACCGAGAAGCGAGATGTCGCGCCGTCGCAGGACCAGTCGTACTCCTACGACTCCCACAATATGATGATGGCGGGAATCTGGTACCTGCGCAATTCCTCGGAGAATATCCGCTGGGGTGGAGGCCTGCGCTACTACGGCAGCTACTCCATCGTGGAGATCCCCGACCAGCCCAACGGCAACAATGACCAGATCGACCCCTACGAGCTCGGTCAACTGACCGACCTGTACGTGCAGGCGGAGTGGTTGCTGCACTTCGGCGGCAACAAGGCGCTCATCCTCGGCGCCCAGCTCGGCCCGTCCATCCTCAGCCCCGACGGCGAGTTTCACAACGCCATCAAAGACCTCAAAGACCAGGGCGTCAATGTGTGGGACACGCCGCGGCTGGGGTACAACGTCGCCCCGCAGGTCGGCGGCTTGTGGCAGCTCGACGACCGCCTGTCGCTTCGGGCGGACCTGGGCGTGCGCTACGAGAGCCTGTTCCTTTTCGCCATCGACGACAACGTCGACGGGGTCGCCTTCTCCAAGCATTGGTCGACGAGCACGCTGCGCTACGAGTTCGGATTGTCGATGGAAGTCAAGATCTGAACCACGTCCCGCGCCGCCTTAATCACCGGTGTCGCCGGTGGTCGAGTGGCGGGCGGGGGGAGCGGCAGGCGTGCCGGCGTCGTCGCCGTCGACGGCGAACCAACTGAACAACGTCACGGCGATCGCCAGCACGATGGTGGCGGCGATGAGCGGGATGAGGCAGCCGCGAGCCCCCTTGGCAGAATCCTGGCGGCTGGCGGCATCGCTCTCTTGATAAGACGTCATGCAGATTCCAACCCTACGTCATTCCTCGGGCTCGCGCACCTCGACGTCGTACATCTTCCAGCCCAGCAGATCGAGGGTCTCCTGGACCTGGCCGAGCATGGTGCGCGTGGCGTACACGGCGTTGTGATACGGGCCGCGGTCGAGGGTGGCCACCGGTCCATAAAAGTTCGTGGGCGGCTCGGGCCACTGGTTGCTCTCGGCGCCGGCATCGTAGTCGAACACCTGGATGACGCCGTAGCTATCCTCGGCGGTAAAGTCGGCGATGACCTGGGAGATCTCCGCCCACTCGGCGTGCTCCAGCTCGAAGGGATCGATGAGGGCAAAGACGGCCACATCGGTCTTCTCGTAGTCGAAGTCGTCGCCGCCGGGGGGCACGATCGTGGCCAGCTCGGCGGCCGAGTCGACGATCGCGTCGCAGCGGATGGGCTCGGCGTGGACCTGCTCTTTGAGCTTCTGGCGCGTCTCCTCGTCCTTCTCGGCCAGGTAGACCCGGTGGGGAATGTCGTTGATGACGTCGATGACCAGCCCCGACGAGCAGCGATAGGCCAGATCTTTGTCCAGCCGCTCCGCCTCCAGGCGCACGTAGTCCTTGTAGTAGGGATGCTGGGCGAGCTCCTGGTTGACGGCCTGCTTCCACTTCAGTTCGTTGTTCCACGGCGCATTGAGCATGAACGCGTGGGTGTCGAAATACAGAAGTGGCGCTTTGATCGCCTTGGTGCTCATCAGCTTGGCCAGCCTGACCAGCGCACCGTGTTTGAGGATGTCGCCTAGATTGCCGACGTTGTCCAACTGTTTGTTCGCCATTGATACTCCAAAGCAAGTTGCGTGATCCCCCGTCGACGATGCTCGTCGCCGCGGTTGCTCGCGGGAGGCGCACAGCTGCGATGTCTCCGTATGGGCCCCCTGCAAAGCACAACAAACGGCATACGTCAACCGTTCCATGGATATTTTTCGACCACCCACCCCTCGTTGACGGCTGCGCTTGGCTGCCAGTAAAGTTGGCCTCGCCATCCACACCACTTTCGGCAGGGCCGGTCACAGCGCATGAGCCAATCGCATCAGGACATCCTGCAACGCGACGTCTCCTATTCGGGCGAGGGCATCTCGGTACGCTCGCTCGAGTCGACCATCAGCCAGGAGCGAGGGCGTCAAAACCACAACGTCGAGGCCCTGTCTCATCTGCGCGAGCGCAACGCCGAGATCCAAAAGGCGCTGACCGACGAGGTCAAAAAGCTCAAGGATATCACCCGGCACCTGAGCCGCGAGCGCGAGCGCGGCGACTTCATGACCGGGCTGCGTGAGATGCTCTCCAAGCTTCCCTGGTTCGGCGACCAGATCATCACTCGGCGTTCGATCGAGGAACTTCTACGCAAGCAATATGAACTCAGTTCGCGCCGGGTCAAGGAGGCCGCCGAGTTCGCCGATCGCCTCGAGGCGGCCAAGTCCGGGCTGTTCGACGAGATCGATCGTCTCAACCGCAAAATCATCGAAAGCGCCCAAAACGAGGAGACCGCCGCGGCGCGCGTGCTGGAGTTGACCCACCTGGCCGACAAGCTCGACGTCGAGTTGATGGCCGCCGAGCCCTCCAGCGCGCAGGCCCGCCAAATCCAGGCCGACCTGGACAAGGCCAAGCGCGAGCTGGCCAAGCACTCCACCATGCTCAAGCTGTACAGCACCGCCGAGGAGCGCCTGGCCAAGCTGCAGAACAACACCCGCCAGCTCGCCGAGACCATCGCCCACCTGCAGACCGACATCACCGTGTACGTGACCGCCGCCAGCGAGAAGCTCGACCTGATCGCCGGCCAGATCCAGGCCATCGGCGCCGCCGCCGACGCCTCGGTGGTCATGTTGGAGCTGCGCAATTCCCTGGAGGCGATGACCGACTCCATCAACCACACCACCCGCTTCGTCAGCGAGACCCAGGCGTATTTTCGCCAGAACGTCGACTCCATGCTCGACGACCTGCACCTGTACGACTCCGAGACCGAGCAGGTGCTCGAGGCCAACCTGGCGATCAACGAGGGCTACGACGACATGGAGATCGCCCACGCGGTCAGCGCGGCGTTGTCCCACAAGATCGACCAGGCCGCCGACGAGGTCACCCTCGAGGACGTCAAACATGCGACGATCGAGGATCTGGAGAAGATGCACGTCAAATGAGTGATCGAGTGATCGAGTGTTCGAGTGGCGCGGAGGCGTGAAGGCGCGGAGGCGCGGAGGAGGATATGGTCGACGAGCGGGAACTGCTGCCGGGGGCGGCGATCAAGGCCACGTTGCTCGAAGGCGAGGCCGAGGAGCAGTACGTCGAGCGTGTGTACCGCATCCTGCGCGGCGCTCGGCTCAACTTGTACTATCCGGACGCGCGCAAGCTCCAAGCTCACGTGCGCTGCATGAGCCCGAGGGTTCATCGCGGGTTGTACGGCGGCGTGCAGGTCAACCTCGCCAGCGGCCTTCCCACCTACCGCGAGTGGACGCGGGTGCAGACCGACGTGCATATCGCCGACGAGCAGCTCGACAAGCTGGGCTCGCGGCGCGAGCTCGAGCAAAAGGCGCGCCACAGCGACGAGCCCATCCACCAGAAGATGCTCAAAAAGCATCAGTATTACTCCCAGATCCAGGGCTGCGAGCTCGCCCCGCTGGGCACGATGGACGTCGCCTTGCGGCGCGTCGAGCACGAGAAGAATACCGCCTACTTTCACGTCGTGCTCGACAAACTCGACGCCAGCGGGCTGTTCGTGCGCTACTCCATCGACCTGGCCCAGACGGCCAGCGTGTGGAATCAGCAGGTGGTGCGCCTCGACGAGGAGACCGCCCAGCACACCGAGGAGTTCCAGTCGCTCATCTACAAATTCACCTCCCTGGACAGCGAGTTTACCTTCGCCAAGCTCGCCGGGCTGGGCGGGCTGAGGGTCGAGCGGGTCGCCAAGGGCACCGTCGGTCCCATCTATCTGGCCCGCGAGCAGGCTCCCGAGGCGCTGGCCGAGCTGTTCGACGGCCATGAGGATGCGTTCGTGGCCATGTTCGCCCTGGACATGGTCGCCGACGACATCGCCGAAGACCGCCACAACGATCCCATCGAAACCTCGATGAGCGACCGGATGAGCGCGGAGGCCCGCCAGACGCTTCTGCAGGCGCGCGAGAAGCTGGGCGTGCGCACCTTCCGCGATCGCAAATTCGTGGTGCCGCGCGCGCTCGTCGCCCAGATGCGCCAGTTCTGCGAAGCCCGCGGCACCAAGAATATCGTCTACGGGATCTGAGTGGACCGCTAGCCGATCGCGTCGTGTCTCGAGAGCTTTTTTGCTCACATTCGTTTCCGTCAGACCTGCCGAGACATGCTTGTGGACCCTACACGCACATATCCTGTCGCTATTCTGGGGGTGGTGCTCGCCCAAGTCCTCGCCGTGGGATGCGAGCATCATCCCGCGTCGTCGCCCGGGGCGAACGAGGCCGAACGCAAGGTGCTGGCGCCGGCACGCTCGCCGGTCTCCGCCGAGGCCAAGCCTGTGCGGGCGACAAATGCCCTGCCGGCGACGTGGAAGCGCCAATGGGCGACCGGCGGGCGGCTGGGCGAGCCGCCGTTGAGCGCCAACACCCTGGCCGGGCGCGCGGAGTTCTCGCCGGACGGCCGTTGGCTGGTGACCCTGAGCGACTGGGACTACGAGGGCGGCTATACGGTCGATGGCCCGCACGTATGGGATGTGCAAAGCGGCCGCATGGTGTGGAACGGACTGGATGACGAACTCGCCGAGGTCGGCGGTGGGCCGCCGGCGACCATCGATATCGGCCCGTCCAGCCGGCGTCTGCTCGTCCAGCATGTCCGCCGAGCCGGGTCTCCAGATGGGGCTGGGAGCCGCGTCGACGTCGATGTCTACGAACTGTCCGGCGCAAAGCACCTGGCGCACGTGGCCGTCCCCCACGGCACCCAGATGACCCGAATCACTCCTGGCGGCGACACGATCGTGGCCGCGGTGGTCGCGAATGCCAGCGCGGCGCATCGCGTGCGGTTGGAGTGGTACGACATTCACACGGGCAAGAAGAAGCGCACCGCTGCGATTGACCTCGCGGCCATGGGCGTCTCCGGCAAGTCCACGGCACACGTCGTGCTGTCGGCGTCGGCGCGCGCGCTCGCCGTGTTCGCCGGCGACCGGGTCGCGGTGTATTCGCTTCCGACGCCAAAAAAGCAGTGGGCCGCCTCCGTCGACCAAATCGACCACGTCGAGTTCAGCCCGGACGAGTCCCATCTGGCAGTGTATGGGCGCCAGGTGCGCGTGATCGACCTCGCCGCGGGAAAGACCACCGCCACGCTCGAGCTGTGCGCTGCCGGCAAGGACGTGCGTGCCAGTGGAGGCGGCAAGGTTGGCCAGGCGCTCCGAGAGAAGTTCGCCAAGTGGTGTGGCGCGACCGATCGCGACCGCGTGACGCCGCCGCGCATCGAGGTGGATTGGAGCCGCCCGAAGCATCTGCACTTTTTGTATTTCCCTCGGACCAGCGGCCCGCCGCGGATCGTCGACCTGGCGGCGCGCGCGCAGGACACACGCTTCGACTCCTGTCCCGGTGCTCCCAGTGGTGGAGACCCGGTCGCGTCCAGCACGGCCTGCGCCGCCGGGCAGGTCTCGGCGTTGACCTTTTCACCGGACGGCAAGCGCGTCGCCGAGTTCGGCCAGTGGCCGCGGCTGGGCGACAACGGCGGCAACGCCAACGGCTTCGCGCGCATCTTTGACGCCCAGTCCGCCACCCAACAGCAGTTGGTCGCCGGCGGCGGCGAGCCCATCGAGCAGCTCACGGTGCTCGGCAAGCGCGGCGCGCTCCTGTCGGTCTCCGACGAGGCCTATACTGGCGTGAGACGGTGGAGCCTGGCGAGCGGCCATCTCGACGCGGTATTTGTCGCCGGCGGAGCCTACCGGGTAGCGGTGTCGGCGTCGGAGCGTCGATTTGCCACCAGTGGCGCCGCGTTTTCGGAGGCGTCCCGTTCGCCCACCGTGCGCGCCTGGACGCTGGGCCATGAAAAACCCGTCGTCAGCCTCTCCCCCAAGGCCCCGCTCGCCGCGGCGGTGTGGAACGGGGAGGAGCCGCGCTTTTTGTTCCCACGAGACCAGGAACGGGGCCAGTGGACTCTGGTCGACGCTCGCGGCCATTCGGTCCAGGAGGTCACGCTGCCGGCGGGGCTTCGACTGCGACATGATGGGGCGCGCGACGGCTCGCTCCTCGTGGGTGAGGACGACACGGGCGCGTCAGACCAGCTCGTCGTGGTGCGCGCCCGCGACGGGAAGGTCGTCGGGCGTATGCCCATCGCCAAGGGCGCGCTCGATGTCGAGGTGAGCCGGGATGGGTCCAGGCTGGCCGCGTTGGTCGCCACCAAATGGCCACAGCACGACCCGGCGCGCGTAAGACTCATCGTGTGGGATGTTGGCCACCAGAAGATGCTCCGCCAGCGAAGCTTCACCGGCGAGTTCGTCCCCACGGTCGTCGCCCTCGGCCCGAACGGGCGGCGTGTTGCCCTCGCCGACCACGGCCGTGTGGTGATGCTCGATTCGGAGCTTGCCAGGCGCGTCGACGTCGCCCGCCTCGACGGGCCGGTGACCGCGCTGGCATTCGCGGGCGCCGATGCACTCGTCATGGGCCGAGCGGACGGGCGAATCGAGCGTTGGAATGCGCAGTGACTCATCGAGCCACCTGAGCGCCAAGATTACAATCCTGTCAGTTTCGGGCTCCCCGGGGCGCACGCCTTGATGCGGCGGGTGGGCAGGCGCTAGCCTGTGCGATGGTCGTTGGCCGAGCCAGCCACACTTGTCCATGTGCACACGCCAGTGGGATCGCTGATGAGACCACGTTCTGCCGCTTGCTTCATCGCGCTCGCCCTTTGTGTGGGCGGATGTGCGCCGTCCTCGGGGGCGTCCTCACCGGCTGGCTCCTTCGACGGCGGCGCCGGCGTTTCGTCGGCCCATCGGTCCGGCGCCGATGTCGGGTCGCACGACGTCGGTGCGATGGACGACGCCTCGCCAGGCGACGCGTCGTCGCCGTCGGCCTCGGGGCCGCACATCGTGCTTCCATCGCAGCCGGGCACGCCGCAGTCGGACATCGTCAACGGTGGCTTCGAAGCCGGCAGGCTGTCCCCCTGGCAGCCGTGTGGTGGCGCCGCGCACGTCGGCATCCGCACTACGGCGCATACCGGTAGCCACGCGGCGCTCAGCGGAACCACCTCTCCGCCGGAGGTCGACGGCTACGCAGGCATATGCCTGCACGTCATCGTGCCCACCCAGGCGACGCTGGCCTTCTGGGTCGACGAGGCCACCAACGAGCACCATACCACCTACGCCGATCAGGAGGCCGACGTGCTCGACGCCCACGGCGACGTGCTCGACAACCTCTTTTTGGAGGCGACGACGACCCACGGCTGGGAGCAACGCACCTTCGACCTGTCGCGGTTTGCAGGCCGCGACGTCTGGCTGTTCTTCGGCGTCAAGGGAAATGGCTGGGACCAGGGCTACATCAACCAGCGCGTCGACGACGTGCGCTGGGGCTCGCCAGCCGCCGACACCGGCACCGGCTCGGATACCGGCACCCAGGGCGGCGCCGGGGCCGACGCGGGCACCGGTTCGTGGCCCTGCGACGACCCGCAATTCTTGGCCG
This sequence comes from uncultured delta proteobacterium, assembly GCA_963697525.1. GTDB lineage: Bacteria > Myxococcota_A > Bradymonadia > Bradymonadales > Bradymonadaceae > Bradymonas. Next base: position 6,600,543 of record OY969087.1, on the reverse strand, counting down.
ACCAGCAGGATTTCGCCAACGGCAACCTCTACCAGGACCAATTCGTCGACGTGTGCGGTGACGTCACCCGGGTGCTCGACTCGCGGTATACCAGCAGCGGGCTGCACGGGTATTTTTACGTGGAGGTCGCCCCCGGCGACACCATCGAGATCGTGTCCAACCTCGACGAGATGAACGCGCCGTCCTGGCCGTGGGTCAGCGTGGGCGATTACGCCTACGTGCAGGGGCGCTACTACTACGACAGCGCCCACACGCAGGGGATCGACTGGACCCACGACGGCACCTCGTCATCGTGGCCCCATTCGGGCTATGTGGTCGTCAACGGGCACAAGTACAACTAATCGTGGTACGCCTCGACCAGGGCGCGCACTTCGTCCCAGTCGAACGGTTTGTCGAGGCAGGGGCGGTCGACGTTCTTCAGGAAGGCGGTGGCCGAGTCGGTGTAGGCGCTGCCGGTGACGAAGACCACGCGCTCGGCCAGGGCCGGGCGCGTGTCGAGGAGACGTTCGTACAGTTGCATCCCCGTCATATTCGGCATCATGAGATCACAGAAGATGATGTCGAAGTCGGCGCCGCCCTCCAGGCGGGACAGCGCCTCGGCGCCCGCTTGGCAGGTGGTGACGCGATCATCGGCCATCACCCGCGCGAACGCCCGCCCCAGGACCACCTCGTCATCGACGAAGAGAATGCGCGCCCCCGGGTGTGTCGCAGCCGCGGGCGGATCCGCAGGCTGATCGGCGTCGCTGGCGGTGGCCGTGGATATCGGCAGGCTGAACCAGAAGGTCGACCCCTCGCCCACCGCCGATTCGAAGCCCAGATCCCCGCCAAACGACTCGATAATCGACTTACACGTCGCTAGCCCCAGACCCGTGCCCTGGTCGGCGGGCTTGGTCGTGTAAAACGGCTCCATGATGTGAGCTCGGTCCTCCGGCGCGATCCCGCAGCCGGTGTCGCTGATGCGGACCACCACGCGCTCGGCGTCGGTGGACGCGCTGACGCGCACTTCGTTTTCGGAGGTGGCGCCCTCGTCGATCGCCTGCGCGGCGTTGACGAGCAGGTTGAGCACGACCTGGCCCAGCCGTTGCGGGCTGGCCTCGACCGGCGGCAGCTCGCCCACCTGGCGGACCAGGCGCGCGCGCTGCTTGATCTGGGCCATGGCCATGCTCACGCTGGAGTCGATGACCTCGGCGAGGTCCACCGCCTCGGTGGGCTGGTGATCGGTGCGCGCGAAGGTTCGCAGCTCGTTGACCACCGAGCGGATCCGTTGGGCGCCGGCGCGCGCATCGGCGACGGCCTCGGCGATATCCTGAAGCGATTGCGCCAGCGGCGGCGATGCGTCGGCCTGCAGGCGCTCGAGCACTTCCAACACATAGGACTGGTTGGACAGCACGAAGGTCAGCGGGTTGTTGATCTCGTGGGCGACCGTGGCCGTCATCGTCCCCACGGCGGCGAGGCGGTCGGCGTGGGAGACCTGATCGAGCAACTGCTTCTTCTCGGTGATGTCTCGTACCATCAGCAACTTCGCCGGCCGGTCCTCGAAGTCGATCTCCATCAGAACCGACTCGACGGCGAGCGTGGTGCCGTCGGCGCGGTGCAACTGGTGCTCGGCGGCGTTGCTCGAGCCGTCATCGTGGTTAATCTCGGCGCGCTCGACGAGCTTGTGGATGTCGCGGGCGTCGACGTACCGGTCGATGGCCTTGCCGCGCACGGCGTCGAGCGAGGCCTCGTTGGTCTGGGCGACAAAATTGGTGTTCGCCAGTCGAATTTTTCCCTCGGCGACGACGCATACCCCGAAGGGGAGTTGGCTGAGCCAGGTGTGAAACCGGTGCTCGGACCACGTCCGATCGTCGGCCAGTGAGGCCTCCGAGCCCGCCGAGTCGGGGGGCGTCTGGCGGTACAACGCCGCGGTCTCGCTGCGGAAGGACTCCGCGCGATCGGTCCACATGAGCACCTTGAAGAGGTGGCGAAGCGATTCCGCGCGCCGCTTGCCGTGGCGGCGCTGACCCCACAGCCCCCAGGTAACCCCAAAGGCGACGCCGGCCGTGGCCTTGGAGGCCACCCCGCTGAGGAGCAGATTTGTCAGGTGCGGGTCCGACCAAAACAGCGGCACGAGGTAGCCCACCGTGTCGAAGGCCAGCGCGGTGGCCAGCGCGAGGCTCATGGCCACCGGCAGGGGCGCCGACGGCCAGCTCGAGCGAACGCGCGTAAAAAGGGTCAGCGCCACCAATTGCGTGAGCGTGAGGACGATCGTGCCGGTGAGCGCCGACATCAGGGAGTGGTCGAAAACCTGCGCAGGAAGGTTCAGGAAGTTGACCGGTGGGACGGCCCGCATGTGGGCGAAGATCAGCGCGCTGAGCACGACTACGAGCAAGTTCGAGCCCACGATGGCGTAGAACACGCTGCGCGCCGCCGCCGCCCCTCGCGAGGCATAGATATACAGCAGAGCGGCGATGTTGCTGGCGAAGAAGATGCACGAGCCCGGGCTCAGCAGCAGCCCGTGGCCGAAATGCCAGTAGATGCTCGCCCCCAGAGTTGCCTGGATGAATTGCATGGCCGCCACCGCGACGACCACCGGGGTGACCCCGACACGCGCACACCCCAGAAGCACGCTCGAGACGACGAGAAACTCGAGGAGCAAGAAGAGGGACGACACTGATCCTCCAACGCTGGTGCAGCGCCCCAAGGGCGGCTGCTCCAACCGAGCCCTGAGCGAACGATGCGCAGCGGCCCGTGAATGTTTTTTTGACGCAATGTTGCTAATTTAAGGCTAGCACGTTCGTCGCACTTCCACCAGACTAGGCAGCAAGAGACAAGCGGTTTTGGGCGAAAAGTTTTGCGCCAGGGGAACGTTCTCGTGCACGTTTTGCAGCGCCGAGCGCGTCCATCAGCGCCCTCATCGATGCCCCCCTCCCCGCGGGGTGCCCCCGTGCGGGACACCATGCGGCACACTGGGAGGCGCGCTGCGCGGTACGCTTCGCGGTGCGCTGTGGGGCACGCTGCGCGGTGCGCTATGAGGCACGCTGCGCGGTGCGCTGGGCACGCTGCGCTGAGTGGGGATATGCACCCGTGGTACGCTCTGGCGCGGTATCCCGGGGCCGACGGGATGGCGGGGCACGGCCGGTCGCGGGGCGACGTTGGGCCGGGGTGCCGCCCGCGGCACCGTGCGCGGCTGCGGAACCCGTGGGATTCTGCGAGCCGCCGGGCGCGCGGTGTGGCACCGACTGTCGGCCCGGGTTGATGCGAGGCGGCTGGACGCGCCCCGGCGGGCGATGCTCGGGCACGCGCTGGCGAGGCACCTGACGGCCGGGCACGCGCTGGCGAGGCACCTGGCGCGTCGGCACCCGCCGGTTGGGATAGGGCGCGCGCTCACGGGGCACCGGGCGTCGCGGCACGTAGCGCGGGTGGACGCGCTCGTGGCGGTAATTGATGCGCGGTCGCGGCACGTAGCGCACCGGCGGGCGTCGGTAGTGGCGGTGATGGGGATACGGCGGTGCGTGGTAGTAATACGACGGGTAGTAAAACCCGTAGGCCGGGGCAAACCACGGGTAGGCATACAGCCCGTAGTTGAACCCGAGGATGAAGCTCACCGACGAGCCCGTCCAGTACACGTCGCGCTGCTGGTAAATGTTGACGCGCACCGGGTTGTCGCACACGTAGCCGTAGCCCGGCTCGTATTCGTCGTTGACGCCCACCGCCACCACGCACAGCCCCACATACGGGTAGTCGTAGTAGGCGAGCCGGTCGGGAAAGATGACCCGCCCGTCGTAGGCGCTCAAAGGCATGCTGTACAGGAATTGGAAGTTGCCGCCTACGGGCGCGTACACCGCCAGCCACAGGTCGAGGTCGTTGCTCTGCGCCCAGTTCCAGTCGCCGGCACGCAGCCGGTAGTCCACGGCGAGGGCGCCGCCGCGGTTGTCGACGCGCAGGCTCGAGAAGGTCAACTCGACGTTGGTTGCGTAGCCCCCTTCCTGCGCGACGGCCATGGTGGGCCCCACACAGGCGGAGACGAGGGCGACGGCCAATATGATGGCGAGGAGGGCGATTGGAGACGTGCGTCGCGCCATGGCGGTCTCCCCAAATGACAGGTTGTGGTACGACGTCAGTTATCCGATAAACTGACGTTGTCGACGAAGGTCTTCCCCCCGCACGTGAATCTACGGACCGATTTCGATATGACGACTTCCAACACGACTTCTGACGACCGACAGGCGCTGCCCCACGAGGGCGGCTCGGCTCTGCGCCGGGTCTTCCAGCAGGTGCCCCGCAAGGCGTTCGCGCTCGACCCCGTCGAACAACGCGAGACCGGGCGAGACCCGTTGCCCGGCCCCTCCGAAGCCCAGGTCGTGGCGTTGGTGCGCGCGGCGAGGTTGGCCGCCGCCGACCGCGTCCTCGAGATCGGCACCGGGGTGGGCTACCGGGCGGCCGTCCTCGGCAAGCTCGCCGCCGAAGTTCACACCATCGAGTCGGTCAAGGTGCTCGCCGATCACGCCGCCGAAAAGCTCGCCCAGATGCACTTGGACAACGTGCACGTGCACTGGGGCGACGGCTTGGCCGGCCTGGCCCAGGCGGCGCCGTTCGACGCCATCTTGTTGCTGGTGCCCGGCGTGCAGGTTCCCCCGCCGCTGTACGAACAACTGGCCGACGGCGGCCGGCTGGTCGCGCTGCTCGGCGGCGATGCCGTCAACACCAAGCTGCTGCGGGTGACGCGACAGGGCGAGATGTTCAACGAGGAGGCGCTCGGCTTTGGCTCGGACGCCGTCCAACTCGGCGACATCATGGTCGAGATGGGCTTGGCCGAGCGCAAGAGAGTCGAGAAGGGCGCCGGCGAGGCCGTCGCGCACCATCGGTTGCTCGGCGAGGAGCTGATCGACCAGGGGGTCATCGACGAGGCGGCGCTGTACCGCGCGCTGGCCGTCCAGCGGGGCATGAAGTTCGAGACCGCGCAGGTGCTGCTTCGCAAGCTCGACCGCGCGCTGTTCGAGGCGGTCTCCCACGCCTACCTCAAGCACAGCCACGTGGTGCCCGTGTGCCGTGAGGGCACACATCTGGTCGTGGCCACCACCGACCCGGCGGGCAACTTCAGCGGATTGGCCGTCGCCCTGGGGGCTATCGACGTGGATACCTACCTGGTTACGCCGGCGGATTTCCAGCGCATCGTGACCGCCGCCGAGCTCGGCCCCATGGCCACGGACACCGAGGCCGGCGACGACGACACCCCCCGCGATCGCGACTTGCTCGCCGACAACGGCATGGACGCGCGCATGGTGGCCATCTTCGAGGCGATGCTGCTCGACGCGGTCGCCGAGCGCGCCAGCGACATCCACCTGGAGGTCTACGACGACAAGGTGCGGGTGCGCTTTCGCATCGACGGTGAGCTGCATGACGTCACCCACTATCAGTTGAGCCGGCTGGAGCTTCGCGGGCTGATCAACATCCTGAAGATCAACGCCGGCCTGGACATCGCCGAGCGTCGCCTGCCCCAGGGCGGCCGCTTCCGGCGCCGCGCCGGCGACAAGACCTTCGACCTGCGCGTGCAGACCCAACCGTCGCTGTACGGCGAGCACGGCATCATGCGCCTGCTGCCCCAGGATGAGCACGTGCTGACCATCGAGGAGCTGGGCTTCCCGCCGGACATCGCGCGCCAGTACATGCGCCTGCTCGACAGCCCCGGCGGCCTCATTCTGGTCGTCGGGCCCACCGGCTCGGGCAAGTCCACCACCCTGTATGCCGGCCTGCAGGTGCTCGCCCATGACGCCTCGCGCAAGGTCATCACGGTCGAGGACCCCGTCGAATATTCGATGCACGGCATCCAGCAGACCCAGGTCAAACCCGAAATCGGCTTTGCCTTCGCCCACGCCATGCGCGCTTTCGTGCGCGAGGACCCCGATGTCATTCTGGTCGGCGAGATCCGCGACGCCGAGACGGCGATGGAGGCGATTCGCGCCTCCCAGACGGGCCACCTGGTCCTGTCCACCCTGCACAGCAACGACGCCGTCGATGCCGTCCAGCGCCTGTTCGATCTGGGCATGCAGGCCAACTCGGTGTCCAGCGAGCTGCTCGCCGTCATCGCTCAGCGCCTGGCCAAGCGCGTCTGCCCGTCGTGTCGCGAGGAGGCCACGGCCGAGCCCGAGATCCTGGCCGAGCTCTTCCCCCACGGCGCGCCCGACAACTTCCAGGTCTACCGGGGCCGGGGCTGCTCGGTGTGCGGGGGACGGGGCACCCGCGGGCGGATCGCCGTGCTCGAATTTTTGCGCACCGACAAGGCCGTGCGCAGCGCCATCACCCACCGGTTGCCGGTCGACGAGGTCCGCGCGACCGCGCTGGGCGCGGGCATGATCACCATGCGCGACAGCGCGCTGTGGCTGGTCCAGAAGGGCGTCATCCCGCTGGCCGAGCTGCCGCGCGTGCTGCCCGCCGAGCGCATGGCCCCGGAGCGTGGCGTCAGCGGCGAACAAGCGAGAGGCGAATGAGCGACCTGCAACAGATCTCGGTGAGCGTGCCCGCCGGCGGCTTCGACCGCTCGGCGGTGGTCGCGGCAGTGCGCACATCCGGGCTTCCCGGCCAATTCGACAAGCTCGCCCCCGGCCCGTTCGGCAAGACGTCCACAGCGCTGGGCGTGCTCGAGGGGCTGGTGGAGGCGTGTGACCTGTCGCTGGCCGCCGCCGAGGCGCTGCGCGGGGTGATCCTCGACGAGATGAGCACGGGGTCGTCGTTCGCCGTCGCCGAGCTGGGGCGCAAGCAGCGCCAGTTGGTGGCGGCCTTCCAGATCGCGGTGTGCGCCGACGCCGTCGAGCGCCGCGTCGCCGAGTGGGTCGCCGAGCCGTCCATCGACGGCTCGTTGGAGATGGACGGGCTCGACGAGCTGCTCGCCCACGACGGGCCGCCCATCGGGGTGATCGAGCGCGTGCTGCGCATCGGCGCCGCCTACGTGCAGATGAAGGCTCCGTCGGCCCAGCAGGACGCCGACGGCCAGCGCGTGCCCGCCGACCAGGCGGTGGCGGCGACCCTGGCGGCGTTCTTCGAGCTGCTTCGCCGGGCGACCTTAACCTACGTGTCCCAGAGCTCGCTCAAGCCCCTGCTGAGCGCGCTTCGCGCCCGCGAGGTGCGCGTGGCCGGCTACCCCTACGACGGCCTCGAGATCGCCGAGCCCATCGCCGCCGAGACCGGCCTTTTGCCGGTGTGGCCCGACGACATCGTCGGCAACGACGAGTACGTCGCCGCCGGCATGAAGCTCGCCCGCGACGTCGCCGGCTTCGACTTCGACGCCGGCCAAAACCCCAAGCGCCTCAACCCCGTGCTCTTCGGGCTGGGACGGCCCGGCTCGGGCAAGACGGTCACCGCCCACGCCGTGGGTAATTATTTCCTGAATTACTGCCGCGAGCGCGGCGTGCCCGCTCAATTCCGCGTCCTCCACCGCACGGAGTGGGCGTCGAGCTACCAGAACGCCTCCGCCCAGAACCTGGTGCGCATCTTCCGCGAGGAAATCTACAGCTTCGACGGCGTCAGCGGCATCTACTGGCCGGATATCGACACCGCGTTTGCCTCGCGCGACAGCCAGGGGCTGCGCATGGAGGAGAAGCAAAACCTGGGGGCGGTCTTCGGCGTCTTCGACGGCACGCTTTTGCCCAAAGACGGCAAGTGGTTTCTGATCTGCGACGCCAACACCCTGCATATGGACGAGGCCACGGTCAGCCGCATCGCCCAGAACCCCATGACCGTCGACGGGCCCACCGAGCCCGCCCACTACGCCACCTTGATGCGCGAGCTGATGCTGGGCGACGTCGCCGGCTTTCTGCCCGACGACGACGCCACCTGGCAGCAGATCGGCGAGTTGTGCGTCGAGCACGCCCTGTCCGGGCGCAACGTCGAGTCCATCTGCAACAATATCCGCGGCTATATCCAGGACTTCGAATACCCCGACGAGTACTTCCAGGCCGACGCCTCCGGCCGGCGTGCGATCATCGCCAACCTGTGCCGCCCGGTCAGCGCCGAGCAGATCGTGGAGTTCGTCGACGACTTCGTCGAGTTCCGCCAGGACGTCGAGGAACAAGAGCAAGAGCAGAAATTCCGCCACGAGGTCGAGTCGCTAGTGCGCCAGCTCAACGCCAGCCGCGCCGCGGCCGCCCTGACCGGCGAGGGCGAGTGACCTGGCGAGTCGTTGCTGGGGCCTCGTCGCGTTGCTATCTTGGCGAGGGGGAGATTTTGGGGACGCCATTCAACGCACGAGGTGAGCTGTGAGCTTTTCGCCCGACATCAGCCAGCCGCATCACTGGACGGTCGCCGAGTATATGCAGCTCGACGACGACCAGCGCTACGAGGTCTACGAGGGGGAGCTCGTCATGGTTCCGAGCCCAAATATTTTCCACCAGCGATCGATCACCCGACTGGGCACGTTTATCGATGCTCATGCCGCCGAACACGATCTCGGCGAGGTATTCGTCGCCCCGTTCGACGTGGTGCTCACGCAGGATACGGTCGTCCAACCAGACCTGACCTTTGTCGCCAAAGATCGACTCGCCGAACTCTTCGACGGCCACTGCATCACGGGAGCGCCGGATCTGGTCGTCGAAGTCCTGTCTCCTTCGACCGAACAGCGCGACCGTCACCGCAAGCGCGATCTGTACGCCAAGGCGGGCGCCGCCTGGCTGCTCTTCGTCGAGCCGAAGGCGCAGTTTGTGGAGGTCCTCCACCTGGACAAGCACGGTCGGTACGTCATCGAGAGTTCGGCCGCCGGCGATGACATGCTCACCATCGGGCTGTTTCCCGACCTTGGGATCGACCTATCGACGGTGTGGTTCGAGCTCCCCGGGGAGGACTGAGGTGCGCGCTTAGCCGATCGGGAGGCTCTGCACACCACCGCAGTCGCCCAACTGGGGATAGGTCCATCGGCGACGCGAGGTGTTTACGAATTTCTCCGCGGGTGCGATACTTCGAGCCAACAATAATCAGTCCGCGCCGCGCAGGCTCCGAGCTTCCGCTAATCCGCTAATCCGCTTCAAGCCCCGCGCCGCAGGCGCCAAGCCCGTTGCAGGCTAGCAGCCTGCGTTCCAGCCTTATGACCAACACCGACGATCTCGGCGTCCTCGACAACCTCGTCACCCAGTTCAGCTCCCCGCTGGATTGCTTCCGTGAGCTGGTTCAAAACGCCATCGACGCCGGCAGCCCTACCGTGGAGGTATGGACCGAGTACATCCCTGGCGAGGGCCACGAGGGCACCGTCGCCCTGCACGTCGACGACTACGGCGAGGGGATGGACGAGAAGATCATCGACGAGCAGTTCACCCGCCTATTTGCGTCGAGCAAAGAAGAAGATCTGACCAAGATCGGCAAATTCGGCATCGGCTTCGTGTCGGTGTTCGCGCTCAAGCCCAAGGCGATTTTGGTGCAGACCGGCCGCGGCGGCGAGTATTGGGAGGTGTTGTTCCACGAGGATCGCTCGTTCTCCAAATCCCGGCTGGACGTGCCCGTCGAAGGCACTCAGATGACGCTGTTTTTGGGCGGGGACGTCCACCGCTACACCGAGCTGGTCGACGGTATCCAGAAAAACCTGCGCCACTGGTGCAGCCACTCGGAGACCGAGGTCACCTTCGAGGACCGCACGCCGGTCGACGGCGGGTTCTCCGATGTGGTCACCATCAACCAGCCCTTCGAGGTCGAGGGCGCGTGTCTGACGCGCGTGGAGCACCAGGGCACCGAGATCGTCGCCGCCTACAACCACCGTCCGGACTACGGCTTTTACAACCGCGGGCTGACCCTGGCGCATACGCGCGCCGGCGAGGACGTGCTCGGCTTTCGCGCCGGGCGATTTCGCCACATCGGCTTCAAGATCAAGTCGCGCTACCTCGAGCACACGCTCAGCCGCGAGACGGTCATGCGCGACGACAACTACGAGAAGGCCATGGTCCTGCTCGAAGAGGCGGTCAACACGCAGCTCTTCGACAAGCTGGTGGCCAGCATCGAGGAGCTGGCCAACACGGCCGAGTGGCGACTGCCCGAGATCGACCGCTACGGCGAGTGGATGTCGTTTCTGGAGTTGGAGCCCGCCGAGCAATACGGTCGCATCGACAAGCGCCCGCTTGTGCGGCTGCTCGACGGGTCGACGACCTCGCTGGACAGCCTCTACGAGACCTGGAAGCGCGACGGGCGGGTGCTGTTGACCGACGGACCCACCGAGCTGTCCGACGAGTTGCAGCGCCTGGGCATCCCCATCGTGTACGGGCGCCCGCCGACGAGCTCGACCTACGATCACCCGCTCGAGCCGGTGCGGCGCATGATCCGGCGCTACCTGACCTACCGGGTGGAGACGACCCTGGTCGGCCGGGTGCGCCGTTTTTTGGGGCACAACCTGACCACCAAGACCAACGGGGCGCTGGCTGCCCCCGAGCAGGTCTACATGCCGGTGGTGGTCGACCCGAGCGTTCCCGAAAAGGCCCGCCCCCTGGTCGACGCGGCCGCGGCGCTGCTCGAGCGCATCGACGCCGGCTACCGCAAGCTGACCACCTGCGAGCTGGGCGCGCCCGACGACGACGCGCCGCTCTTCGTGCTCGGCCGCGAGCTGGGCCCGGTCATGGCGCGCCCGCCGCGCGGCGTCGCCGAAGAGCGCGCCTCCATGCGCCCGGAGGCCGCCGTCAACCGCGACCACCCGCACTTTCGAAAGCTGCTGGAGCTGCACGCCGGCCACCCCGAGATCGCCGCGTACTGCCTGGCCAAGAGCCTGCTGTTGACCGAAGACCGCCTGCTCGACGCCGACGTCGACCTGATCGCCGCCTCCGTGGAGCTCTGACAGATCGTGCGTCCCAGAGATATTTGAAGCTATCAAACAATGTACACAATTGGGGACATGTCGTGATTCATCGTCGAAGTCGGTATCCGCTCGCTTTGTTTATCGTTGTCGTGTCAATGGCCGCCGGTTGTTCGGGGCCCCACAAACAAAGCAAGCCTGAGCCCGGCCCCCAGGGACTGGTCGGCACGGCCCCCGAGGCGGATTCGTCTGCCAGCCAACCCATCGAGGGCGCGCTGGACGAGGCGAGGGTCAGCGGCGCCGATCGCGGCAAGACGGTGACCTTGGCGTTTAACTATCCCGACAACGGCAGCGTCAACGTCGAGGCACACCTTTCGACCCACAGCGCGGGTCAGACAAGTCGGATGGCTCTGGGTTGGCAGGAGGTCTACTCCAAGCAGGGGGACGGCCTTCATATCATCAAGCAACACTACCGAGTGTTGCCGGTCGATGACAGCGCTCAGGCGCGCGCCCGAGCGAAGCGCGCTCAAGCGGTCTATAATCGCACACGCAAAAACTCCCAGCAGACGCTCATCGTCGGTCCCAAGGCCGGCATCGTAGGCACCAAGGGCATCAAGTCCGCCTACGCGTCGATGGGAAATGCGGTGTCATCGGCTAACCCGCAGATGCGCAAGCTGGCCAAACGACTCGGGCGCGCTTTGGCCAAGGCCAACAGTCAGGGCGGACATTTGCGAGGGGAGTGGGTGATGTTCGTCGAATTCTGGGCGGGTCAGAGCCTCGAGATCGGCCAGAAGAAGAGCGCGCATTTCACCGGCCCCTACGTCACCACTAAACGCGGGGCGCCCAAAGTGACCATCAACGTCGACTATATGGCCACGGCACTGGTGCGTTGCTCGCCGCGCGACAACGAGCGCCGGTGCGTGCGATTGCGCCTGAGCGCGGTGCCCGACGCGCAGCAATTGACTCTGGCGGCGCGTCGCTACGGTGCGACCGTGCGCGGGGCGCTGCCCGACCGTTTGCGTCGGATTATACCGGAAATCAGATCGATGAGCAGCCGCACGGATCTGGACCTGGTGGTCGAGCCGGACACCCTGCGTGTGCGTCGGGTCAAACGCGTCATCCACGACCGCCTCGTGCTGCCCGGCGGCAAGACCTACGACACCACGACCACCGCCAAACGAACCTACTCGTACTGAGCGCGCCGCCTCGCGGCGCCAAGACCCGCGCCGAAGGCGCCAAGACACGCTATGTCGAATATCGACGAAGTCATCGCCCGCAGCCGCCAACCCGGCGGCTTCAAAGAGCGCAAGCGCTTTACGGTCGCCCGCCAGCGCGCCATCCGAAAGATGCGCCAATTTGCGTTGGCCGACCCCCATTATTACGTGCTCGAGCTCATCCAGGCGGCGGTGGCCAACCAGGCAACCCACGTCGACCTGAAGATCGACAAGCGCACCTTCGGGCTGTCGTATGTCGGCGGCGGGTTTACCCAGGAGGAGCTCGCCCAACTGTTCGACTTTTTGTTCGCCTCCAAGTCCGACTTCGCCCACGGCGATATTCGCCAACTCGCCCTGGGCGTCAACGCCCTGATGATCATGGAGCCGGCGCGCATCATCATCGAGTCGGGCGACGGCACCATGGCCGGCACCACCCGCATCGAGATCAAGCAATCGGAGAATACCGTCGACGTGGGAACGCCCGACAAGGCGCTTCGGGGCACGTTCGTGCGCGCCGAGGGGCTCAAGCGATCCAAGCTTCGCGGCAAGAGTAACCTGCACCCGACCAATTACGGGCCGGCGGAGTGCATGGCCATCGAGAACCGCTGTTTGGCCGCGCCGGTGCCCATTTTGGTCAACGACGAGCCCATCTTCGGCTACTCCAGCGTGCGCACGCCCACCCTGTACGGCTTTCGCAACGTCGTCACCTTCGACGAGGGCGACCTGTACGGCTCCATCGGCATCGCCCAGCGCATCCACAACCAGATGTTCAAGATCCTGACGTGGGGCTCGTGGATCCAGACCATCGAGCACGACTTGATGGAGGGGGTGCGCTTAGGGGGCATCGTCGCCTTCGACCGGCTCAACAAGACGGCCGACCACTCGGGCATCGTGCGCGACGAGCGCCTCGAGCAGATGTGGGCGCGCCTGTTGCCCTACGCCCAGCAGGCCCAGAGTGGGCTGACCGACCGGGCCGTCTTCCAGATCTCGCCGATGGGCGGCGACCTGCTCCAGCCGCGCGAGCTTCGCCACTTACTTCAGGAGCACGAGACCGCGGTGGCGGTGCCGCCCAGCCTCGAGCCCGACGGACCCATGGGGGTGCGCGCCGCCCAGATCGGCCACGTGCTCGACGCCCCGGTGCTCAATGTCGGCAGCGGCGACATGCAGCTTCTTCGCAACCTCGCCGGGCCCAACGTGCGCGTGCTGCGGCCCAACCTGACCAGCCCCGACGAGCTGGCGTTTTTCAACCAGGCGCCCGCCGAGGCACCCCAGCGCCCCTGGATCATCGGCCCGGTGCCGGTCTCGCCCATCGCCGTCGACGAGCTCGTCGAGCGGCTGGTCGCCGAGGAGATCGTGCCGGCGAGCGAGGAGCAAAAGGCGCGGTATGTCGAGCGGCTGGGAAGTAGCGGGGAGCTCGGCGGCACCATCTACACCCCCGTGGAGGTCGCCCGGACCCAGGCAGGCCAGCACCGCGAGCTGTGGGTGCGCGTGCGAACGCTCGACCGCATCGCGTGGCAGGGGGCGGTCACCAGCGCCTATCCCGGCCACGTACTCGACATCGACGTCCCCGCGGTGTCGCCCAGCGAATTGCTGGCGCCGGTCTCCTCCCACGTGGAGACGTCGCTGGCGCGCCTGGTCGCCGAGGTGGTCGCGCGCTTCGCCATCGGCGATCTCGAGCAGGCCGCGCGGCGCGCGCTCGACAGCCTGGCGCAGTTCGACATCGAGCCGGGCTCGACGGGCGCGCGCGTGGCCCTGGCGGCGCTGGCGCGCGACGCGGTGACCCGGCTTCGCAGCGACGGCGACGGCGGGCCGCATCTACGCTTCTCGCTGGTCAACACCGACACGGCCGGCGGCGAGTCCAGCTTCGATCTGCTGGACGTGCCCGTGGCCACCACCCTGGACGGCCGCGCGCTGAGCATGCGCGGGCTGGCCGAGCTGATGGAGCAGACCCGCGGGCTGGTCTACGGGGTCGTCCCCGAGGTCGAGCCCGACCTGGCCGGCCTGGACACCCGCCGCATCCTGTCGCTGGACCTGGAGACCGAGCGCCTGGTGACCAAGGTCGTCGGTGAGGGTGCCTACGTGCGCGTCGACAAGCGCGACGTGGTCGCCAAGACCTACGAGGGCGACTGGATGGTGCGCGACGTCGCCTTGGGGCTGCGCGACTTCCCCGACCACCCGTTGCTCGTCGAGGGCAGCGTGGCCGGCGCCGGCCAGCCGCTCGACGAGAGCGTGGTCGAGCATCTGGTCGGCCGGCTCATCCAGCTTTACGCCGGCATGGGCACGCGCGGCAACGACGAGGAGCTTCGCCGCCAGGCGGTCCGCCACCTGCAGTACTTCGCCTGCTACCGCGCGCTGCGCCAGCCCGACCTCCCGAGCTACGGCGTCGAGACCATCGGCTTGTTTGTCGACGGCGACGGCCGCGCCGTCTCCCTGGCCGACGTACGCGCCGGCTTCGCCGCCCACGGCAAGATCGTGATGGTCGACGGGCGCTCCTGCGATGTCTGCGGGCTGGCCGAGCGTGCGGCCTCGCAGGCCCCGAAGACCGACGACGGCCCACCGCGCTCGCTGATGATGAATACCTGGGTGCTCGGCCTTCTGCGCCCGTTCGGCGAGCTCGCCGGCGCGTTCGACTTCGACCTGAGCGACGCCGAGGCCGCCGACGTCGAGATCACCCCGCCGACCGCCTTCGTCGCCAGCACCGCCATCGACGTCGACGCGTTGAGCGGTCGCATCGGCCTGCCCGAAGAGCCCGTCGACGACCCCTCCATCGCGGTGGTCTCCGCGGACAGCCAGCATGTGTTCCAGCTGCGCCAACCGGCCATCGAGTACGGTGTGGTCGGACTGATCCGGCTGGCCGAGGGCGACGTCGAGCAGCAGTGGGCTCGCATCTACAGCGTGGCGATGCGCGCCGGCTCCGACACCTTGCAATCGCTGGTCGACCGGCTGGCCGAGCTCGACGGCAGCGAGGAGCACGAGCGCGTGCTGGCGCGCCTGCTCGACTTCGCCGGCCACCACCTGCGCCTGTCCATGCGCCCCGACGGCACGGTCTACCACCAGGTCAACCACGCGCTCGCCCAGCGCATTTTGGACGTGCCGCTCTTCGGCACCGACCGCGGCATCCCGGTGAGCGCGCAGCGCTTGATCAACCAATTTTGCGTCGAGCAGACCCGCCGCCGCCAGCTCGAGCCGGGGGCTCGCCTGGCGGTGAGCGACGGCGTGCCGCGAGCGTTGCGCGACTGGCTGGCGCGCCACCTGCACCCGCGAAGCGTCGCCCGCCCGGCCGCCGAGTCCGCCCAATACGACGCCGTCACCCCCACGGCCGCCGCCGGCGGCGCCCCGCTCGACAGCCACCGCCTCGCCCGGACCATCGAGCGATTGCTGCGCGAGCTTCGCCCCGACAACCACGCCGAGCAATTGGTCATGAGCTTCGTGGGCAACCCCCGTGAGGCCGCCCAGGCCCAAGTCGGTCCGGTGAGCGCCGAGGACTTCCAGGTGCGCGTGTACGTCATCGACGTCAGCGACGAAAACGGCATCATGAACATCCCCGACGGCCGCGTGCGCTACCTCGTCGGCGAGATGGACCCCGAGGACCCGTTCGCCTACACCACCGGCCAGCCGCCCGCCCTCGTCATCAACGAGCACCACTGGCTGGCCCAACACGCGCTGGCTCACGGCGCCAGCGACCCCCAGGCCATCGCCTGGCTCCTGTTGGCCGCCTACGGTCACATCAACGCCCTGCTCGAGCCGGTCACCAACGACCACGAGCTCGCCTTCCAACTGAGCGTGGGCGACGCGCTCGAAAAGGGCGAGCTCGGGCTGGCGTAGCGACGGGAGCCATGAGCGACATCGACGCGCAAATCAGCCGTCGCCGCAAGGGCGGCGGCGCGGGGGCAGGCCAGCGGGGCGCCTTTTCGGTGGACCGGGCGCGGGCCATCGAGAAGATGCGCCATTTCGCGCTGGAAAACCCACAGTTCTACCTGCTCGAGCTGGTGCAAGCAGCGATCGCCAACGACGCCGGGTTCATCGACATCGACCTATTTCGGCTGCGCGCCGACCTCGACGACTTGAAGTTTCGCTGGGAGGGGCGCGGGTTCAACGACATCGAGCTCGGCCGGCTGTTCGACTTCCTATTCTTGTCGGAGGACGAGCCGGGCTGCGCCGACACGATGTTGTTGGCGCGCGGGGTCAACGCGATGCTGCATTTCCACCCCGCGACCATCACGATTACCGCCGGTGACGGCACCGTCGAGGGCACGTTTCGCGCGCTCGTCCGCCCGGGGATGGCCGCCCCTCAGTTGGTCGACGTCACGACGCCGCTAAGCGGCGTGTTCATCCACGCCGAGCGGCTGTATCGCTCGCTCTTGCCCCCGGATCCCGGCCAGGAGTTGGGCGACCGCGAGGTTGCATTGCTCACCGACAAGTGCATCGCCCCCGAGGTGCAGGTGATGCTCAACGGGCGCTTCGTCAGTGATTGGGACAGCGCCTACATGCAGCAATTGGCGTGGGAGAGCGACTTCGTCGAGATCGACGAGCCCGACCTATACGGCCGGCTGTGGAAGCCGCCGGCGGGCCAGCAGAAGTTCTTCGACGTGATGACCTGGGGGGTGAAAATCGAACGCGTGCGCTTCGGCGGGCCGCTGGCCGGGGTGTCGGGGGCGGTCAACTTCAACCGGCTCAACAAGACCGCCGACCACGCGCGCATCGTGCGCGACGAGGTGTTCGACGAACTCGAGGCGCGGCTGCGCCCGTACGCCGAACTGCTCAAGCGCGGCGGCACGGCGGCGACGTTTGCCATTCGCAACCTCGCCGGGCGGCGCTACAACCCGGCGGACCTGGTCGACATCGTCCACGGGGCGCGGCGCATCGTGGTGGTCGAGCCGGCCACGCTCGATGACGACCACAAGCTCGCCGCCGCCCGCGCGGTCGGCGCGACGCTCCAGGCGCCCATCTTGGTGGCCTCGGCCGACGAGCAGCAGACGCTGCGGATGCTGGCGGGCTCGACATGCGAGCTCATCGCGCCTCGGCTGGGGCGCCCGCGCGACGTCGAGGCGCTCACCGGGCCGGCCGCGCCGCCGCTGGCGCGACCGTGGCATCTGGCGACCGAGAGCATCGACCCGGTGCCGATGGACGAGTTCGCCCGGGCGTTGTGCCACGAGCAGGGCGTCTCGGCGCGCGGTCGCGCCCGCGTCGAGCAGACGCTGGGCGACACCGGCCGCGTGGTCGTCCACGCGTATGCCGGCGGCGAGCCGGCCGAACTCAGCGCCGAACAAGCCCAGCGGTGGGTGGAGGTGCTCGTCTGCGACCGGGTCGTGTGGAATGAGCCGATCCCGGTGCTGCTTCCCGGCCACCGCCTGCGCGTCCACCTGCCGCCGATGTCGCCGTCCGATCTCGACCAGCCCGTGTCGATGGGCCGGCGCAACCGCTCGTTGGCCTATCTGGTCGCCCAGACCGCCGTGAGCTTCGCCGGCCGCTTTATCCACGCGCTCAGCCCGCAGGCGCGTCGGGCGCGTGACGAGGCGCGAGACGAGATCGACTTTCTGCTCGACGCGCCCGTCGCCGAGCGTCTGGTCCACGGCGTGCTCGGGTTGCCGGCGCGCGAGACGCCCGACGTGCAGGTCGTGCTCATCGAGCGCATCAGCGGGCGGGTGCGCCGGGCGTCCGGTATCGGCGGCGACTACCCGGTCATCGGATGGCTGGTCGTCGACGCGGCGCTCTTGGCCGACGATGAGGAGCTCGCCGCGCTGGTCTCCGCCCGCGGGCGACGCCTCTTGGAGCGGCTGGTCGCCCGGGCCGCGCGTATCACCGACTCCTCGCGGCGCCGCCGCGCGCAGTCCATCCTGCTCGACTTCGCCGCGCGCCACCTGGACGTGCGCCGCGAACCCAACGGGCGGGTCGTGTGGACGGTCGCCCACCCGGTGGCCCGTCGAATCCTGGATCTGCCGCTCTTTCCCAGCGCGCGCCACACCGCCGTTTCAGGCATGTGGTTGGTGCGTAGGTTTTGTGCAGCGCACGGAGCGGGCGGCGTGGAACTCTTCGAGTTGGCCGACGACGCGCCCGCGTTTGTGCGCGAGTGGGTCGAACAGTCGTTGCGCTCCTGGACAGCCGAGCCGCCCGTGGACGCGCGGGCCGGTGTCGACGGCGATGCCGGTGTCGACGATCACAGGTCGCAGGGCGCGGACCTGTGCGCCGTGCTGGCCACCTGGCTCAATCGCCTGGGACCGGCGGGGGCGCCGACGGCGCTGTCGGTCGCATGGGCTGAGGGCGCGGGGGCGACGCCGCCGGGCATCTGTTGGCTGGACGGCGCCGATACGGTGCGCCTCGACCGCGCTCACCCGCTGGTTCGGCGCGTGTTCGACGCGCCATCGGCCGCGGCACTTGCGTGGTTACTTCTGGCGGTCTATGCCGAGCTGAGCGCGGCCCACCCGCACGTGGACAGCGCGCACGAACGCGCGTTCATCTCGCGGTTGGTCGTCGCGCTGGTCGACGGTCGCCTGGCCGGTGTCGCGCCCGCCCACGACGAGCAGCACCAAACAGTCAACGAGGAAGTGGAGACCCGATGAGCTCGAAAGGTGACGACGGAAATGGGGCCCGGCCCCCACAAGGGCGTATCTCCGAGGACCGCCCGCTCGATTCCCTGCTTCCCGAGCTGACCCGACCGGGCACGCGCGGCGCCGGGCGAGGCGAGGCGCCCGCCGATGCCGTGCACCGGCGCGTGCTCGACGTCGAGCTCGAGGAGCATCGCGAGTGGGCCATGGCCTGCTGGTACGACCCGGGCGCCGACGCGCTCGCCGAGCAATTGTCGCGGCTGTTGGAGGTGACGTTTTTGTCCGAGTTCACCCAGCCGCCCACCGCCACGCTCGTCGAGCGCGACTTTCGGGCGATTCGGCTGCTCGTCTTCGACACCCTCGGCGAGGCCAGCAAAGACGCGGTCGACGCGCTGGGCTTCGAGCCGACCGACTATGTGGCCGACGAATACGTCGAGCGCATGGCCGCCTGGCGCGAGGAGGCCGCCGCGGCGGGCATCGACGCGCCCACCTCCCCGGCCGAGGTCTACGTCGCCGAGATCGCGCGTCCCAACGAGTCCATCGCCAACCGGCTCGAAGAGATCCAGCGCACCATGCTCGCCCAGCTCGACGGCGAGGTCTGGGGCGAGACGCCCGGGGGGCCCTCCAAGCTGATGGCCACTTATTTTCGCCAGCACTTCAACACCACTGTCGCCCCCAACCGCGACGGCTTACACGCCTTCGAGCTCTTCCTGGTTCAGGACAAACCCGGCGTGCTTCGCTGGATGCCCCCGCTGTTGTTCCAGGCGTTGTGTGACTTCGTCGGCGTCATCTTGCAGGCCGAGCACCACCTGAACACCCAGTGGGCGCTGTGCGTGCCCGACACCTACGGTTTTGCGCCCCCGCCGGTGCTGCGGGTGGCGACGGATGCCGGCTACGAGCATATCCCCGTCGGCCAGCGCATCGTGCAGTGGTGCATCATGGCCCGCGGCGGGCATGCCCCCACGCTCGCCGAGCGCGTCGACGAACTGGTCAAAAATCTAGGCGTCGCGGATTGACCCCGAAGCGCTCGCCCCAGCAGTACACTTCGCCGGCGGTGGTCAGCGCGCAGCTCGTCTGGCCGCCGGCGTCGACGTCCTGGGCGTCGGGCAGCCCGTGAACTTCGATGGGGGTGTTGGAGGCGGTGGTGGTGCCGTCGCCGAGCTGGCCGCTGTCGTTGGCGCCCCAACAATACACCTTGTGGTCGCCGGTCACCGCGCAGCTGTGGTGGGCGCCGGCGGCGATGTCGGTCGCGCCGCTCAGCCCGCTGACCGTGCCGGGGGTGAGCAGGGTGGTCAGCCCGCCCAGCGGTGAGCCCGAGTCCACCCCGAGCTGGCCGTCGGAGTTGCTGCCGAAGCATTTGACGTGGCCGGAGTTCAGGCGCACGCAGGTATGCTCCTCGCCGGCGACCACCTGGGCGGCGCCGGAGAGGCTGGCAATGAGCGCGATGTCCTCACGGCTGTGGGTGGTGCCATCGCCCAATTGTCCCTGGGCGTTGTTGCCCCAGCAGGCCACCTGGCCGGCGGCGAGCAGTGCACAGCGGTGGTAGGCGCCCACGGCGACCTGGATGACGTTGGTCAATCCGTCGATCAACGACGGGATGGCGTAGCCGTGGGGGCCCCAGCAGCGCACGCCACCGGGGGCGGTGACCGCGCAGCCGGTGTAGTTTTGGGCGTCGACGTCGACCGCGGCGTTGATCTGCTGCCACGGCGTGGGCCGGTGGCGCTCGGTCAGCGGCGGCTCGGCGACCTGTCCCTGGGCGTTGACACCCCAGCAGTAGACCCCGCCGGGCTCGGTGAGCGCACAGCTAAACTGGTCGGCGGCGACGACCTTGGTGGCGTGGTTCATCCACAGCGCGTCCACCGGGCGATCGCTCGAGGCGGTGGTGCCATTGCCGAGTTGACCGTGGGCGTTGTCGCCGGCGCAACGCACCTGCCCGTCGCTCAGGGTTACGCAGACGTGGTCGCTGCCGACCGACAACTGCGTGACCTGCACGCACGCCGAGTCGCTGCAGGCCACCTGGCATTGGTTGCCGCAGCTTCCACAATTGTCGGCATCGCGAAAGAGGTCGGCGCATTCATCGCCGCACATGAAGCCCGACGGGCATTCGCAGCGATTGGACAGGCACAGCGCGTCCTCGTCGCACAGCCCGCTGTTGGAGTCGCCTTCATCGACGAGGCCGTCGCAGTCGTTGTCGATCCCGTCGCAGATCTCCGGAGAGCTCTCGCAGGAGCAGAACTTGCCGTCCCCGGAGTACACCGACTTGCAGCTCCAGCCGCTGGGACAGGCGTGATCCTCGTCGCACGCCACGGTGCACACCCCGCGCAGCGCCCCGCCGACGCTGGCGCATTGCCCCGATGGGCAATCGCTGTCGGCCGAGCAGGGCGCGCCGAGGGAGGCGCTGTCGGGGCGTGGTGTGTTGTTGGTGTGCGTCGCGTCGCCGGCCGCGTCGACCGCTGAGGAGGTGTCGTAGCTCGCCGACGCATCCCGACCGCCCGTGCCGTTGTTGCCGGACGCATCCTGCACACTCGAGCCGGCATCGGCGCTGCCGTTGCTCGACGCGTCGTGCTGGGTCGAGCCGTTATTCGTCCCGCCCATGCCGTTGTAGCTGGGGGCGTTGCTTTTCACGTCCGTGCCGCAAGCGACCTCGAGACACAGCATCATCCCCACCAGGAAAACAAATAGGCGTTGCGAGGCTGTATTCATGCGCGGCGACGTTGATGTTTCCGTGAGCGACCGTTTTCGCGGCCACACACTTAGATGTACTGAGATCAACGACGCAATTCAAATTTTTGCCATAGAAGCCGCGGGGAGCTTCGCCGCCTCGGCCTGTCTATTGATGTGATGCGGAGCGGCTGCTTGCTGCCCGCGGAGCCCTCGCCGGTGCAGCCCCGCGGCCTTGGCCTGTGTATTGATCACAAATGGTTTCCGTGGCTTCCGAGGGTGCGCTCGCGGCCGGGCCTTTCGGCCCGAGCCGCTACGCTTACCCCCGGTCACCGTCTGGCTGGTAGCTCTGCTGGACGCAAGGGCGGTTTGGCAGCTGCCTTCGTCGGGCGCAGAACCAAACCGTGACCGGGGGTAAGCCCACTCGAGGCGCCGAAAGGCGCGCTCGAGGTGGCGCACCCTCGGAAGGGTCATCGCTCGTCATATGTACGTCGAAAGTCCCCCTGCCTTGCAAAGCCAGATTCAAATTTGTGATCAATAGCCAGGCCAAGGAACCGGGGCTGCACGGGCGCCGCAAACAACGCGGCGTGCTCCGCGGGCAGCAAGCAGCCGCTCCGCTAGGCGTCCCGCAAAAATGTGTGGGATCATACGTTCAGGTTCAGGTTTGGAGTCGTCAAGCCCACAGAACCTAAACGTAAACGTCAACCTAAACGTAAACCTAAACGGCCTCTCCCCTGCACGAGGTCCACCCCGCGATCAAAAATCGATCGCCGCCTGCCCCTCGGCCGCGGTCGCCCAGAAATTGATGGCCGCCTTGGTCGCCTTGGGGTTGTCGTACAGGGTGAAGTGGTTGTTGTCGGGGCTCAAAAACGCCCCGAACGTCAGCGCGTGGCCGTCGAGCGATTGGCGGTTGGCCTCCACCGGTGGGTCGTATTGCTGCAGGTCGCGAAGCTGGTAGGGATCGACATCCCAGCCGGGAGTGCCGGCGGGCGGCACGTCGGCGACCGTCATCAGCGCGTTCATGGAGATGGTCGCGGTGGTCTGGTCGAGCTTGCCGTCGATGATGAACACGTTGGAGCCCTGTTCGTGGCCGTCGAAGCCCTTCCAAAAGCGCGCGTAGTTGTGTGGGTCGATGACGTCGGCGCCCAGTTGGGCCATCTGCACGATGGGGTGGAAGCGGTCGATGGCGCGGTGGACGCCCAGCAGGTTCTGGACGAGCGCGGCCACGTCGAAGGGTTCCTTGCGATAGATCACCGTCTCGCTCAGATACGAGCCCACCCCGCTGAGCATATAGGTGTCGATGCGCGGCTCGACGCCGGCGACCATCGCGCCCACCAGCGCGCCCTGGGAGTGGCCGCCGTAGAAGATGCGCGACGTCGAGATCGTCGGCATCCCCTGGAGCTTGGGCAGTTGATCCTCGAGCAGCCGGATGAAGTAGCTCGTCTCGGCGATCTGCTGGCGGAAGACCGTGCGCCCGGAGACGGGGTTGGTGTAGTTGAACGTGTCCATCTCCGGATCGTAGTCATGGGTGCCGCGCCCGTGGTGAAATTGGGGGACGAAGGTCGCCACCGCGAAGCCGTGGTCGAGTGCCCCGACGATATGCTTGTCGCCGATATGGCTGCCCAGCCACGCCCCCGTGCCGTCCTCCCAGATCAACAATTTGAGCGGATTGGGGTGATCGACGGGCACGGTGACCGCGATGGGGACGTCCTCCCAGCGCTGGATGACCGGTCGGCCGGCGCTGTTGAACACCAGGCCGCCCTCCTGCGAATAGGGCGGATGGCCCTTCTGGAAGATCGGGAAGTGCGCCGTGCCGTGGTAGACGGTGTAGGTCGACGTGGACTTGGCTTGCCACCGATACCAGTCGGAGATGGGCTTGATGGGCACGTCGTTGGACCACACCTTCTGGCGCAGCTTGCGCGTCGCCGCGATGGGATCCTGGGTCGTAAATACCGTGGCGAGCGCGATGTCCTTGGCCTTCAGATTCGTCTTGGGCAGGCATTTTCGAAGCGGCTCGAAGCTGTCGTCGAGCTTCTGGTCGTCGCCCTCGCCGTTGAGGTAGTCGGCGAACGCCTGGGGGCGGGCGGTGGCGTGCCCGCTGCCGCCGAATTTGGTGGTCACGATGAAGGCGTACGGGCGCGAGCGGCGAAGCGGCCAGCCCGGGATGGGCGCGATCTTCAAGGTGTTGGGGTCGATATACTCGTCGCCCTCCTTGTCGTAGACCGTCTCCACCGGGGTGCGCTGGCCGCAACCCTCGTCGCTCAGGTCGATGAGTTGGATGGGCGAGTCCGGCTCGAGGGACGCCTTGGGGCTGGGAAGGGCGTCGTCGGCGGGCACGACGTCGCCGGTAAACGGAATATAGGCCACCGGCATCGTCGAAAAGCCGTGGATGGTCGCCAGCATGTCGACGTATTTGGCCACGAACGGTCGGTTGGCCCCGGGGATGTCGGACACGTCCACCGTTCCCTGGTCGGTCACCCGAAAATCCGATGGCCAGGGCATCCGATAAAACCCGTCGCCGTCGGGCTCGTAGCGCGGCACCAGGTCGCCGTCGACCGCCGCCACCTTTTCGATCCCCCGAGGGCTGTCGGCCGAGGCGCCACAACCGGCCAAGAGAAGCCCCACGAAGAGGCCGGAGAGGGCGAGTCGAGGCGATGCGAATGGGCTTGGCATAGTCGCTGGGGCTGGGCGCGCAGGAGACGTGAGTTCGGCGCAGTATAGCGCCGCCCACGCCCGGGCGACAGTGCCGTGTATTGGCGAGGTCGCCGGCAGTGTTCACCTTTCAGGGTCGGCTCGGTCAATGAACGGTGATGCGCACGCGCGTCTCCGCCTCGCCGTGCCCCACGCCGATGACGTGCTCGCCCGGGCTGAGCGGCCAGAAGGCGTCGAAGGGGGCGTCCACCGTCGTTAGCGGCTCGCCGTCGACGAACCACGTCAGCGGCTCGTTGCGCGGGCCCTGGGCGCGCAGGGCGACCTGTTGTTGGTCGGCGGGAAGGGTGGGGTCGATGAAAAACGCGTCGTTGGGGCGCGGGTGGGTGATGATGGGCCCGGCGTGCTGCGGCGCTGACGCGGCGGCCGCGCCGGCCGGGCACAGCGGCGAGTAGCGCGTGGGCACCAGCGCCTCGCCGCGCTCGAGCGCCCACTCGGTCCACGCCGTGGGCACCTTCAAAAACGGGCGTCGTTCGACGAACCGCGCCGGGCAATGGGGCCCGGCGAGCAGGCCATTTCGGGTATCGATGCGCCGCACCTGATGCATGTCGCAGGGTTTGTCGGCGAGCGTTCCCTTCTCGAAGAGTTCGAGGTGTGTCGCCGGGCAGTGCGCTCCGGGTCGCCGTCCGCTGAGGTTGCACACGGCGTGCTCCGCGACGCCCGTCGGCGGCTCGTACCACGGCACGTCGGCGGCGTTGGCCGCGTTCGGGTACAGCGCCTGCATGACCTGGCGCATGATCGGAGCCGCCCCGGTGATCCCGCTGGAGCCATTCATGGGCTTG
The DNA here is from genome assembly GCA_963697525.1 of uncultured delta proteobacterium. Lineage (GTDB taxonomy): Bacteria > Myxococcota_A > Bradymonadia > Bradymonadales > Bradymonadaceae > Bradymonas. Next base: position 6,575,891 of record OY969087.1, on the reverse strand, counting down.
GCGTCGAAATTGCCCGCCCACACCGCCACGGTGTACTCCGGGGTGACGCCCACCGCCCAGTTGTCCCGAAAACCCGCGCTGGTGCCGGTCTTGGCGGCGACCTTATAGGGAAAATACAGCGGGCTGTAGCGCCCGAAGCCGCGCGCCCGGGCCGCGTCGTCGCTCAGGATGTCCAGCAGGATATAGGACGTCTGCGCCGAGTACGCTCGGCCGTCGTTTGGATCGGCGGTCTTTGCTGCGTCGGGGGCCGCGCCGCGAAAGACGCGCACGGGTTTTTCGACCCCCAGTCGTCCCAACGTGGCGTACGCGCCGGCCAGGTCGACCAACCGCACCTCCCCGTTTCCCAGCACGATACCCAGCCCGTAGTGGTCGGCAGAGGCGTCGAGGGTGTCGAAGCCGAGCTCGCGAAGCTTCTTGCGGATCTTGTCGACCCCCACGCGCTGGGCGACGACCACCGCCGGGATATTCAGCGAGCTGGCCAGGGCTTCGCGCACGCTGATGGGGCCGTGATAGCGCTGGTCGTAATTTTTGGGGATGTACACCCCGTCTTTGGCGGGGAATTGCTGCGGGAAGTCCGGCAGCATGTCGGCGGCGGTGCCGCCTTGCTCCAAATACATGCCGTATACGAAGGGCTTGAGCGCCGAGCCCGGCTGGCGGCGCGCGAGCACGCCGTCATTGGCACCGTCGTAGGTCGTATCCCAATAGTCGCGCGAGCCCACCCAGGCCAGGACTTCGCTGGTGCGGGTATCCAGCACGACCACGGCCGCTTGGTGCAGGTTCTTCTTCTTCAGCCGGCCGAGTTCCGAGCGCACGATGCCGGCGACCTTCTTTTGCAGGTCGAGGTCGAGGGTGGTCTCGACCTTCTGCGGGCGGTCCGTCCGAGGCAATTGCGAGGCGACATAGTCGGTAAAATGCGCGGCGAGGACCCGGCCGCGCCGGCCTTTGATGACGAGCTTTTCGCTCGTGGCGCGCTCGTACTCGTCGTCGGTGATGGTGCCGCGCTGGTGCATCAGCTTTAAGATCTGGTGCTGGACCTTCGTGGCGCGGGCGAAGTTGGCGTAGGGGTTGTTCAGGCTGGGCGCGCGGGGAATGCCCGCCAGAAGCGCGGCTTCGGCGAGCGTGAGCTGGGAGGGCGGCTTGTCGAAGTACATGCGCGACGCCGCGCGCACCCCGAAGAGCTGATTTCCGTAGGGCGCGCGATTGAGATACTCCTCGAGGATGGTGCGCTTGCGCACGAGCTTGTCGAGCCGGATGGCCCACACGGCCTCCTCAATCTTGTTGGGCAGCGTGCGCGACCGGCTGCCGTGCATGATCATCTTGACCACTTGCTGGGTGATGGTCGACGCCCCACTGACCACGCGCAGGTTGGTCACGTCCTGCCAGGCGGCCCGCGCGATGGCGAAGACGTCCACCCCGGAGTGGCTCCAGAAGCGGCGGTCCTCGGCCTCGACGGTCGCCTCGAGCATCGGCTGGGAGATGGCGTCGATGCCCGCCAAGCTCTCGCGGCCGTCCTTGGCGCCGAGCACCTCGCGCAGCGAGCGGCCGTGGCGGTCGACGATGCGCGTGCTCGACAGGTTGTCGTAGCTCAACAGCTCGTGGGGAAAGGGCACGTACCACACCCACGCCCACAGCCCGACGATGGCGGCGACGCTGACGGCCAGCAGGATTTTGGAGCGCGTCTTCATCGCGGCTTATCGAATCGTGACGGTGGCGGCGTCGGTGCGCCCGAAGATGAGCGGCTCGTACATCTGCTCGACACGCGCGGCTGGCGCGGTAAACGTGCCCGGCGTGGTCGCGCGCGCCAGATAGGCGTAGCGGTACACGCCGGGATCGACCTCATTGGCGAATAGCAACACCCTGTCGTCGTGCTGCTCGGTGTGCTCGAAGCTCATTGGCCAATAATACCACCACCACGCGTAGCGCCAGTCGGCGTCGTTGGCGGAATAGGCCTCCTTGGTGAGCTTCGAGGAGGTGGTCGCGAAGCTGGTGTTGATGGGCTCGAAGCCCGCCGGCAGCGGATCCTCGACGGCGACATATTCGCCGCGCTGGGGCACCGTCAGCGACAGTTGCACCTTGATGACCTGGCCCGGGCGCACCTTCTCGATGGGTTTGCCGGCGCGTTTGCCGTCGACGGCGACGTATTGGCGCGTCAGGTGCAGGCCGCCGTCGAAGGCGGTCGTGGGCGGCTTCTTCTTCACGTAGCTCAGCTTGGCCGTGTAGTACATCGGCCCACCGGGCCCGCGGCGCGCGATGGTCAGCAATTGGCCCTGGTGGGCGGCGAGCTTGGCCATCGGGATGAAGATCCGCCGCGGGCGAAGCTCGGCCTTGTGGAACGACTCGCGGGCCATGGGCGTCTTGCCCAGGCCGACCAGAGCCTCGTAGTCGGGCTTTACGCCCTGTTCGCGCTTGAAATACTCGCTGAGCGCGAGGATCGAAAAGGCAGTGTCCTGGGTGTTTTGCCAACGCCCACGGTAGCGCTTCTCCAACAGGTGGCGGGCGATCTTGGGGATGAGCGCACTGTTGGGCCGGATGCGGAGCAGCGCCATGAGCATGATCGCGTCGGAGCGCGTCGGCGTCACCCAGTACAGCCACCAGGCGCTGCCCTCGGGCCCGCGGCGAAGGTGCGCGGTGCCGTCGCTCTCCTCGACGACCTGGTCGACGAGGTCGTCCATCAAGGCGTCGCGGTACTTCGGGCTGTCGCCAGCCTCGTCGATGGCCATCGCCAAAAAGGCCCGCGCGAAGTCGGGCAGGTCGTGGCGCTGGTTGTACAGCCGGGTGTGGTAGCTCGGCTGGGGCTGGCCGGCCTCGGCGAGCACCCACGCGGCGAAGGCCTGGGTGGGAAGAAGTGATGCCTTCTCGCGCATCCAATACGACGGAAGCTGCACGTTGCCGCGCAGCACATGGCTCAAATAGCCCATGAGCTTGGAGTATTTGTCGGCGTCGATGTGGTAGCCGCCCTCGTGTTTGGCGCGCACCGCCGCCAGCGCGCCATAGACGCTGCCCCACGGGTGGGCCTGAGAAGCGCCTGGCCAATAACCCAGGCCTCCGTCGGGCGTCTGCATCTCGAAGAGGCGGTCCAGGCCCGTCTGGGCGAAATGGGCGATGTCCTTGTCGTGCAGCCCGGGCAAGCCGAGCTTGCCGATGGTCTGGCGCATCGACACCAGCGGCAGCGTGCGTCCGGTGACCTGCTCGACGCAGCCGTAGGGGTAATCCACCAGGTAATTCAGCCCGGGGATGAGCTCGCCGACGGCGCTCGAGGACAGGTCGACCTCCAGCCCGCCCACGTCGGTGCGCACGCCCTCGGGCAGCTCGATGCGCCGGCGCAGGTCGCTCTGCGAGAAGCTCGCGTCCATGGTCAGCGTGCCCGACTCGACGTATTGGGTTTTCGCCGACGGGTATTTGACCGGCAGTGTGACCTCGACGGCGTCTTTGCCGCTCACGTCTCCCTGTCCGGCGACGCGAAAGCGCACCTTGGCGTCGCCGGGAAGGCCGGCCACCACCGGGAAGGCGACCTCTTTGGCGGCGCCGGGCTTCAGCGTGAACTCGGCGGTCTTTTGGCCGGTCAGCTCCAACGGGCCGTCGGTGTCCACCGTGACGCTGACCCGCCCGCCGCGCTTGTCGAGCGCCTGGATGACCGCACGGGCCTCGAAATGGTCGCCCGTCGAGGCGAAGCGGGGAAGGGCGGGGCGCACCATCAGGGGCTTGTTGACCCGGATGCGTTTTTCGCCCGCGCCGAAGCGGTCGTGGTCGGCCGCGGCCACCGCCATGAGCCGATAGGAGGTCAGGTTGTCGGGCAGGTGGAACTCCACGGTCGCCTTGCCGTCGGCGCCGACCTCGACCGTCGAGCGAAACGCGGCCGTGGTGGCAAATTTGTTGCGGTAGCTCGTGCCCAGGCTGCCGCCGTCGCCGCCGGTGCCGGCCTTATTGGCCATGGACTTCTGGGCGGCCTCGAGCTCGGCGCGGGTGGTCAGCATGAGGCGCGAATCGCGGTTGCTCACCCCCAGCGGACGCTCGGCATAAAAGGCCTGGGTGGGATCGGGCGTCTTGTAGCCGGTCAGGCTGAGCACGCCCTGGTCGACGGCCATGAAGGTGACCTCGCCGGCGGTCGGTTTGCCGTGGGCGTCGGTCAGCGCGATGTTGGTGCGCACCAACCCGCCCGGTCGATACTCCTGGCTGTCGGGCTCGAGGTCGACGTGGAGCTTTTTGTCGGCGTGGTCGACCTTCAACTCCGCGTAGCCGATCTTGAACGCCGGGCGCCCGGGATCCGGGGTGGACGTGCCGGTCTGCTTTTGGTGGGCGTGGGTGACATGGACGCGCCCGCGCACCAGCGAGACGGACACATAGGCGTTGGGCTGCATCTTTTCGGTCACGGGAATCTCGACGACGCCGGTGGTCCCGTCGATGTCGGTGACGAAGCGCTCGATGACCGACTCGCGCTCGACCGTGACCAGCGCCTTGGCCTTCTTGAAGGGCGATTGCACCATGATCTTGGCGGTCTCGCCCACCTTGTACTGGTTGGCGTCGGCGACCAGATCGATGCGCTCGTCGTCATGTCGGCCCCACCAATAGTCGCCTTTGCCGTAGGCGTAAAAGTGGGTGATGCTGGACAGCTCGTTGCCCAGTCCGTCGGTCGAGGTCGCCTCGACGACGTACGAGCCGGGCCCGGGAATCGTAAACTTGCAGCCCCTGGGCGCCTTGGCGCTCTTGAAGGTGCACTTGCCGGCGGACTCGTCGGTATGCTCGGTCACCCAGGTATAGCCGCCGCCGGCGGCCTTTTTCTGCACGGACTTCCAGGTGCGCCGGAGTACCTCGAGCTCGATGGGCTTGCCCGACAGCGGCCGCCCCTCGTAGTCCACGGCGATGGCCTTGGGCTCGACGGTGTCGCTGGCAGCCACCAGATAATTGGGCTGGCGAACCCCCACGTAATACTCGCCGGGGTGAACGCGAATGGTCGCCCGCCCGCTCAGCGTCTGGCGGTCGACGTCGGTCACGCTCGCCTCCACCTCCACGCTCTGCGGTCCGGTGAAGTCGTCATTCTTGGGGATGTCGAGCTTGGCGTCGAGCTCGCCATCGTCGTCGAGCTTGCCCGATCCGCTGGCGATCTGGCGCGAGTGGGAGGCGTCGTAATACCACCAGTACTCGCCCTTATCGCCGACGAAGCTAAAGTCCTTGAAGCTCGCCGGCTGGAATTGCGTGCGCATGCGCCGCGCCGTCCACGTGACCTTGGCGCCGCGCATGGGCGCGCCGAACAGGTAGCGGCCGCGCAGTTTGACGCGGGTGTGGTGGCCGACGACGAGTTCGTCTTGGGTCGGCTCGACCAGCGTCTCGAAACGCGGCGGCCGGTAGGCCTCAACGCGAAAGCTGCCGGTCGTGCCCTTCTGAAGGTGGCCGTCGAGCGTTGGCTCGTCGGGCTCGACGGTGATGGTGTAGGTGCCCAACGAAGCGTCTTTGGGCAGGTCGACGTCCAGCGAAAAACCGCCGAGATCGGTCAACTCGGCGTCGTCGAGGGCGACGATATTGCCCCGGGAGTCCTTGACGGACAGGTCGACGTCGGAGGCGGGCATCTTGTGGAGCACGCCGTCTTTCTCCAGGCGCATATAGCCCTTGATGTGGACGGTCTCGCCGGCGCGGTACACGCCCCGGTCGGTGAAGATGAAGTTTCGTGTGCGCAGCGGGCCCTGGCTCGTCGCGTAGGGAAACCCGAAGCGGTACGCGGACACGCGGCCCTGCCAGTCCTGAAGGTCGAGGACGGTGGTGTCGTCGCCCACGGTCGCGGTGAGCGCGACAGGCTTGCCCTGGTCGCCGGCGAAGAGGCTGGTGGGCGCCTCGACCAGCCCGTCGGAGTTGGTCTTGCCGGTCCACGTCTTCTCGCTGTCGGCGTTCCACAGATCGACGGTGGCGTTGGCGACCGGTTTGCCCGTCGACAGCCGCGTCACCCACACCAGGTCGCCGCCGCTGGCTTCCTTGATGGTCATGCCCAGGTCGGTCACGACCACCAGCGAACGCCGCATGCCGTTATCCCAACGGGTCTTCAGATCGGGCGTGTACACGTCGAAGTAAACCGCGCCAGTTTTCGCGTTGCCGAGCGCACGGCTCAGGTTCAGCGCGTGGACCTTGCGCTCGTCGATGCGTCCGGCGTCCAGGTGCTGGATGACCGGCTCGCCGAGCGCCCCGCCGTGGGGCTTGTCGTCGGGACCCTGGACCGCTTGAAAATGCGCGACCATATAGGCGAGCTGGGAGGCCGGCACGCGGTACATCCGAGCGCGGGTGTGGTGGGTATTCTCGACGGTCACCGGTACCGCCGCCGGCTTCTTCGCGTCGTACTCGAGCACGCGAAGGCCCCCGTCGAGCATCAGCATCGGCCGGTCGTGACCCAATTGGACGGTGAAACGACGCGCCCGGGACAGCTGATTGCCGAAGATGTCCTTGCACTGGGTCGTAAGCCCAATCGTGTAGCGATGACCGCCCTCGACGCCAGCGGGAACGAAGTCGATCTCGGTGCCATAGGCATCGACGCTCTGCGCGTGCACACCCTTTGGCAGCGACAGGCACTTGTCGACGCTCTTGGGGTCGACGGGGTTGCTCAGCTTCACCCGCCAATAATTGCCGCGCGTGCACATCTCGACCCCGCACTTGACGTCGACGGCCGTGAAGTCGCCGTAGCTGTCGAACTCGGCGTGGTAGTCGCCGCCGGCGTAGACGTGCTCGTAGCGTCTGCGTGCTCTCGGCGACGCATGTTTGAGCGTGTCTTCGAGCCCCGCGCTCAACGTCAGATTGCCCGACGGAGGCTTTAGCGCGCCGCTGACTTTCAGCGCATACCGCGAGCCGAAGGCAAAGCCGCCGGATGGCTTGATGCCGTAGAAGTACAGGTTGCCGTACGATTTGACCCGCTCGACGGTGATGTCCACGGGCTTGCCGTCGCGCGTCAGCGTGGTCGCCTTGCGCAGAGCGCTAGGCTCGACCGACAGCGACAACTCGAGCTGGATGGTCGAGTCCGGCCGCAACTTGCGGTCGTAGGGCGACAGGCTCGCCCGAAAGATCTTCAGGAAGCGGGTGTGGAATTTGAACGTGTGGTCGCGCCCGAGCGCATGGCCGTCGAGGCTCTTGGTCCCCGCGGGCACGGTCACCTGGAAGCGCATCGCGCTGGGAAGCGGCTTGTCGGGGTGGAATACGGCCGTGCGCGAGCCCATCCAGCGAAACTCGCCGTCGACGGCCGGCTCGATTCGAAAGATGGGCTTGGTCGCCGGCTTCTCGCCCATCGACGGCTCGACCATGCCGTGGTTGAACGCCACGGTGATCGCCGAGACCGAGCCGACCGCGCCCGTCGGACGCGTCATCGTCACGTCCAGGGGGCGGTTGGCCTCGGTCTTGGCGTCCGTCGTGCTGGGAAACGCGCGGTAGGCGGTTAGCACTTTAGTGGGCGCGTCGAGCGTCGGGGACTTCGAGCAGGCCGGCGTGAAGATCACGGCGAGCAACATCAGGTGCAGCAGGCGAGCCGGCTTGACAAACATCAGTCATCCTCGACACGGGTAAGTTCGGGCGCACGCAAGTGACGGCCAAACAGGCGTGGTGATTCAATCAAAGACCCATTATGATGCGGCGCGGCAACGATAGCGTGTTTTGGGCGAGAATTGGAGACGAAATGGACGTAGCGGTGGCGACGCAGGCGCTCGGGCGGGTGGGGCCGAGCAAGGCGGTCATCAAACTCGTGCGCCAGGCGGTGCTCGACTTCGGGCTCATCGAGCCGGGGGACCGCATCGCCGTGGGCCTGTCGGGTGGCAAGGACTCGTTGATGCTGGCGGTGGCGCTCGCCGAGCTGTCGCGCCACGCCGACCTGGACTTCGAGATGCAGCCCGTGCACCTCGACCAGAACCAGCCCGGCTTTGATCGCGCGAGCTTCGAGGCGGCGCTGGCGCGGTTGGGCTTGGACTGCCGGGTCATCGACCGCGACACCCACTCGGTCGTGCAGGCCCAGCTCGCGCCCGGCCAGATTCCGTGCGCGCTGTGCAGCCGCATGCGCCGGGGCATCCTCAACGAGTTTTGCGCCGAGCACGGCTTCAACAAACTCGCGCTGGGCCACCACCTGGACGACGCCGTGGAGACGTTCTTCTTGAACCTGTTTTACGGCCGGCGCCTCGAGCCGCTCAAGGCGGCCACGCCCACCGCCGACGGTGCGGTGACCACGATTCGGCCGCTGATCCTGGTCGAGGAGCGAAAGGTCGAAGCCTGGGTCGCCGAGCACGCCATCCCCACGGTGCCCTGTCCGGTGTGCGACACCTTCCCGGAGTCGCGCCGGCGCGACCTCAAGGAACTTTTGGCCGAGTTTGCAAAGCTCCAGCCCGACATGCATGCTTCGGTGCGCACGGCGCTATACGAATGAGGGCGGCCGACTCTTTAGATTTTTGATGGAGACTCGATGATGATGACCAACCCCAAGATGCACGCGCTTGCGCTGGGTGTCGCGCTGATGGCCGGCGCCTACGGCTGCGGCGACAACTCCGGCAATACGTCCACGTTCGCCAAGACCTACGAGGTCGTGGTGCATACGCGCAACTCCGACTCCTGCGACAGCGAGGGCCGCGAATACGACCAGGGCGATCCATTCTTCAAGCTTACCTTCGACGGCAAAAAGCTCTCGTACCACGCGTGCACCGCCGCCGACTCCTGCAATGGTTCGGTGAACACGTCGATGAGCTTCGACACCAAACAGAACGACTCGTGGACGGGGCGCACCATCGACACCACGCAGCACCGCAATTCGTGTGACGCCACGCTGACCGAGCGCGTCGCCACGCACGAAAATGGCAATGACCTGCGCATCGAGACGCGCACCTACCACGGCACCATCGACCACGACGCCGGCGCCCCGTGCCCCGACCAATTCGTGCTCGACAACCGCTCGTCTCTCGACTGCAACCAATACGACGTCGTCGTGGCCGTGCCGGCCAAGTAGATGGTCACGTGGTCATATGATGGGGGCCATCGTCAGTTGCGGAGCGGATTCGCCTCATCTCCTGCGATAGGGCATTTAAGTACTCGTTCAGAGATAGGCTGTGGGCCTCTGCAAACCGGCGAAGGCTGTCGGTGCGCGGTGATGTCTCACCCTTCTCGATGCGCCGCACTTGGCGCCCCGAGATCCCGGCGATGTCTGCTTGTCGCAGTCCCTCGCGCTGTCGCAGGGCCTTGATTGCAGCGCCCATCGCTTCGTCGTGAGCGATTCGTTCGGCCCGAAGCTTTGCCTGCAGATTTGGGTCGTTCACGACTCGTATGGTTTCCAGATCGAGATGCACATCCAACTGCGGCCAATGGATATTCGCGCCGTCCTCCGCGATTTCAAAATCGAGTAATTCCGCTCGACTGGCATTCCTAAACGGCTTGAACTTACGAACGCCGACATCGAGATCGTCGAGCGCACAATTTTTCACAATCAGCAGGTTCCCCTGGACCGTTGCGTCGGCGATGAGCTCGTCTTGAGCACCGATGCGCCAAGCGTTGAGAATGCGGATAAACACGGCTGGATTGCGGTGCACAATGGTGTTGCGAAGCGTTCGAAGATCGGCACGATGAAGCATGGTGGTGACCCAATGAGCATCGTGATCCTGCTCGATGAATAGTCCACGTAGGTGCTTGCGCCGATTTGCTTCCTTCACAACCGATGCCACCTCTGGCAACGCCAGAGCCGAGGAAAGGACGAAGAGGTGAGGGATATGCTCCACGTCTTCTTGCGACAAGTCATCGAGGACACGCACGCCAGGGCGCTCGAATCGTTTCTTTGACTATCTTGAAGGCATCGATTTTGCCCATGCCATCGCCGCTGTTGCGTAAATAATATGTGCGCGTAAGACATTAATCAATCGGTTTTGAAATGGTAACGTCCGATTGCCGTCGCAGATTCCCGTAGCATCACGAATACTTGCGGCAGATTTTGGCGGCGCGTGGGGCGTGAAGCCACCGGTCAACGCTTGGTCTTACCCTCGACGAGCACGACGCGGTGGCCGAGGACGCGGGCGAGTTGCTCGATGAACTCGCGGTTGAGCGAGGGCCAATTCCAGAACACCACGCCCAGGTTGCCAAAGCCGATGGGCGGGTCGTGGCGCCAGTCGACCAGGGGCGCGTGCGCCCCGCAGTGCGGGCAGGAGAGGGTGGCCGCGTCATCGCCGGCGCGCCACGCCTCGACGGCCGTGCGCCACCGGGCGTCGGCGGCCCCGGGTTTGTTGCAGCGCGGGCAGTACGGGCGCACGGCGAAGTCGCCGGCGTCGAAGACCCGGCGCCCGCAGACGGCCTCGACGCCGTTGACGTCCAACTCCAGAAAATACTCGTCGATCTCGACGATGGCCGACTGCCAGGCCTCGGCGGGCCGCCGTCCGAGCCCCGACGGCACGCTCGGGGTGGGCGCCGCCTCGACGATCTGCTCGTCGGCCAGCCACTCCAGCGCGCGCTCGGCCAGCGCCGCGGTGTCGGCCTCGGTGGCGTCGCGATCGACGATGATTTGGTAGTAATGGTGGGTCATCTAATGATTTGCTCTTGCCAATTCACGGTCGGTCTTTGCTATGAGTACGCTACGCCGAGGTTGGACGTCCAGCCCACGCGCCCGGCCGATGCAGGCTAGCAGTCTGCGCTCCACCCGCGCGCCAAGCCCCAAGCCCCAAGCCCCCAAGACGCATGAGCGACACACTCGAAGAACTCCTCGCCGACTACCCCGTCACCGCCACGTTCCCCATCGCCTGGGGCGACATGGACGCCTTCCAGCACGTCAACAATACGCGCTACTTCCGCTACTTCGAAGACGCGCGCATCGCCTACTTCGAGGCCGCCGGGGTGACCGGCGTCAGCGGGATGCCCAGCGGGGTGGGCCCGATCTTGGCGTCGACGTCGTGCAAATTCATCGCCCCGCTGACCTTCCCGGACACCATCTCGGTGGGCGCGCGGGTCATCGCCATGGGCGAGGACCGCTTCACCGTCGAGCACGCCGTCGCCAGCGACACGCTCGGCCGCCTGGTGGCCATCGGCGAGGCCCTGGTGGTCTCGTTCGACTACGCCTCCCAGGCCAAAGCGCCCATCCCGGCCGCCTGGCGCGCCAAGGTCGAGGCCCTGGAAGGCCGCACGTTCTGAAAGCGACGACAAGATCTTTGCAACTTGTCTTGTCTCGGATACCCTGAGCGCAGCGAAATCAACACCCCTACGCCCCCTGAGCAGTGTGAAACATTACGACGTCGTCGTCATCGGAAGCGGGCCCGCCGGAGAGGGCGCGGCCATGACCGCCGCCAAAAACGGCAAATATGTCGCCATGGTCGACCTGGAGTCGGAGATCGGCGGCGGTTGTGTGCATTGGGGGACCATCCCCAGCAAGGTGCTGCGGCACGCCATCCAGCGCTACGACGAATTCCGCAACAACCCGCTGTTCCAGCCGGCCATCAAATACCTGGACATCGAATACCCGGACATGTTGCGCGCGGCCAAGGACGTCGTCTCCAAGCAGGTCAAGATGCGCCGGGGGTTTTACGAGCGCAACGACGTGCGCCTGGTCGACGGCTACGCCTCGTTCGTCGACGAGCACACTGTGGAGGTGACCAGCGCCGAGGGGACCACGGAGCGGTTAACGGCCGACCACTTCATCATCGCCGTGGGCACCAGCCCCTGGCGGCCCGACGACATCGACTTTAGCCACCCGCGCGTGGTCGACTCCAACAGCGTGTTGCAACTCGAGGAGACCCCCGGCTCGATCACCATCTACGGCGCCGGGGTTATCGGCTGCGAGTACGCCTCCATCTTTCGCAACCTGGGCTGCAAGCTCGACCTGGTCAACACCCGCGACAACCTGCTGTCGTTTCTCGACGACGAGATCATCGACGCGCTCAGCTACCACCTGCGCGACCAGGGCGGCGATCATCCGCCACCACGAGCAATACGAGCGCGTCGAGGCGCGCGACGACTGCGTGGTATTGCACCTGAAATCGGGCAAGAAAGTGCGCAGCGACTACCTGCTGTGGGCCCAGGGGCGCACCGGCAACACCGACGGGCTCAACCTCGAGGCGGTGGGCTGCACGCGCAACTCGCGCAAGCAGGTCGACGTCAACGAGTACTACCAGACCTGCGTGGATCATATTTACGCGGTGGGCGACGTGGTCGGCTTCCCCGGCCTGGCCAGCGCCAGCTACGACCAGGGCCGATTTGCGGCGACCCATATGGTGCGCGGCGACCACGGGCGCCGGCTGGTCGAGCACATTCCCAACGGCATCTACACCAGCCCCGAGATCAGCAGCATCGGCCCCACCGAGCGCGAGCTCACCCAGCAGCAGGTGCCCTATGAGGTCGGCCACGCGCTGTTTCGCAGCCTGGCGCGCGCCCAGATCGTCAACTGCCCGGTGGGCATGCTCAAGATCTTATTCCACCGCGAGACCTACCAGATCCTGGGCATCCACTGCTTCGGCTACCAGGCCGCCGAGATCGTGCACATCGGCCAGGCGATCATGAGCCAGGAAGGCAGCGCCAACGACATCCGCTATTTTACCGACACCACGTTCAACTACCCGACGATGGCCGAAGCCTACCGTGTGGCAGCGCTCAACGGCATCAACCGGGTCCAGGGGCGCTGAGGTCCAGATCTCGACCTCCACCTCTTTTTCTTCGACGCCCGTTGCATAAATTGGACATACGGCCGATCCTATTTGTGTAAAGGCATTGCGGGGACAACCCGGCGTCTGTTGGAGTGCCTCCATCGAGGTGGTGGACGAACAGGCTCCGAGCGTCGCGACGCGCTGTGTGGAGCTCGAATAGCTGATGACGACTTCTTCCAAAGGTGAGCCGAATGGTAGCGGGGGCTACCTGGGGCGCGTGCTCGACGAGCGCTATCGCCTCGACGAGGTGATCGGCGCGGGCGCCATCGGCAAGGTCTACGCCGGCACCCAGCTCGCCGTCGACCGCAAGGTGGCCATCAAGCTGCTGCACCCGTCGGTGCGCGACCGCGAGCTGGGCAAGGAGCGGTTTTTGCGCGAGGCCAAGGCGGTCGCCCGCCTCAGCCACAGCAGTTGCCTGACGCTGTTCGACTTCGGCTCCGACGAGGAGCTCGGCTGCTTTTATATGGTCACCGAGTTCGTCGAGGGCAAGACCCTCGCCGAGCATATGGCCCGGGGGCGGCTGGCGGTCGAGGAGGTCTTCCACCTGCTGTACCAGATCGCCACCGCGCTCCAACACGCGCACGACCGCGGCATCTTGCACCGCGACCTCAAGCCCGAAAATATCATGCTCGTGGGCGGCGACGACGCTCATTTCGGCAACGTCAAGGTCCTGGACTTCGGCTTGGCGCGCATCCGCGAGGAGGCCGCGCAGGCCGAGCTGCTCGACGCTGGCGGCGGCGCGTCCGCCCCCGTGGGCGACTTCAATGACTCGCGGCTGACCAACTTCGGCGAGCTCAACGGCACGCCGGCGTATATGAGCCCGGAGCAATGCCGCGGCGAGCTCGAATCTGACGCCCGCCTGCGATTACTACGCGCTGGGCGTGCTCGCCTTCGAGCTCATCGAGGGGCGGCTTCCCTTCCACGCCCCCGTCGTCCAGCAGATGCTCTCCATGCACCTCAACGACCCCATCCCCCCGATGAAGTCGGGCCGGGCGCCCGAGGCGGTCGAGGAGATGATCTACCGGCTGCTGGCCAAAAAGCCCCAGCACCGGCTGCAGTCGCCGGCCGAGATTCTGGAGACGTTGCGCCCGTATGTGGCCTTCGAGCCCAGCCAAGAGTTGTCCATGGCGAGCCTCGATCGCTACAAGCGCGAGGCTGTGCAGGCTGATGGCCCCGGACCGTCGGCTGTGTCGGTGCCGGTGACCGAGCCCTACGCCGAGACCCTGGCCGACTACGAGCAGGCCGACACCCCGCTTCCCGTCGACGATGAAGACACCCGCCAGACCATCGCGCTCGACGCCAGCGACGACGGGCTGAGCCGCGCCAGCGCCTTCGGCACCATGGTCGCGCCTCTGGACGCCGAAAAAGCGCCGCGCGAAGACGTCGACGACGCGGCGGCGCGCGGCGCGGCGCGGCCGCCGCAGCGGCGACTATTGGAGGCGGGGCTCTTAGCCGTGATGCTCGCCGTCGGTGTGGTCACCTGGCACGTGCTCTCCGCCCCCGAACCCCCGCCCGCCAAGCCGGCGGACGCGGCTCGGCCGGTGGCCGACGACGCCCCGTCTCAGACGCTGGCCAACACCGCGGCGCCGGAGTCGCCGGCGCCGGACGAGGCGGACGATTCCAAGCCCAATCCCGCCCAGGCGCAGACCGACCAGGCCGACGCGGGAGCACCGCAAGCCCAGGACGACGACGTCGCCAAGAAAGACGCGCCGTCGCACACCCGCCAGCGCCGCCACCAGCGCCCCGCGAAGCATCGGGCGCCGGCTCATAAGGCGGGGACGAAAGAGTACCAACGCCCCAGAAAGCTCGAGCTGACCTACTGAAGCGACCTTATGAAGTCACACATGACATCAGCTCGCCGCATCGAGCGCGCTCGGCCCCGTTGGCCGAGCTGGTTGCTCGTCGCGGCGGTGGTTTGGGGCACAAGCCTCGCGCCCACGGCGGCCAGCGCCGAGACGACACCCGGCAAGGCGCCCGTCAAGCAAGCCTCGACGCGCGACACTGACTCTGCGAAGGCGGAGCCCGCGAAGACGGCGGGCGCTGCGAAGACGCCTGTTGCTGCGAAGACGCAACCCTCGAAGAGCGACGCCGGACCGGCCAAGAGCGCCAACAAGCCGACCTCGCAGGCCGAAAAGAAGATGCTCGAGCTCAACGAGGCCGGCTTCAACGCCTTTGCCGCCGGTGACTTCGTCGAGGCCGCCAAGAAATTCGAGAAGGCCCACGACTACGTGCCCGACCCCATCTTGCGCAAAAACGCCGCCATCGCCTGGTTCAAGGCCGATCGCTGCAAGGAGGCCAGCCGGGCGGCGGTGTTCTTCCTGCTCGCCGACGAGATGAACACCAAGGACCGCATCGAGGCGCGCTCGGTGCTGGGCCACTGCCGACTCGAGAAGGCCGAGCGCGACATCGCCGCCGGCAAGCTCGACCAGGCCGCGGCCATCATCAAGCGGGTGGCCTACCTGGAGACCGACAAGCGCGTGCACGCCCGGCTGAAGGCCGCGCGCATGAACCTGGTGCATGCCCGGGCCGAGACCGGCGCGCCGCCCAGCCGGTCGGCCAACGTCGGCTGGGTGCTCGTGGGCACCGGCGCGGCCATCCTGGCCGGCAACATCGCCTACCACCTGATCAGCCACCACGATCAGAGCGAGCTGGACTCGCTTCGCGCCGACCACGCCAATCCCACCCGCCAGCTTCAACTGCAGGATAATCTGGACACCGCCGGCTGGCTGGTGCCCACCCTGTATGGCGTGGGGGCGGTGACCACCGGCACCGGCCTGTGGCTGGTGGTGTCCGGCTCCGGCCAAGAAACGCAGAAGCCGGTCGCCCTGCGGGCGCCGGCTCCTAGCGTTCAAGTCGGTTGGACGACCACCTTTTAATTAGGCGGGTTCGACGATGGCGTTGATCTGCCAGCCCTGACTGGTGGGCGCGGCGACCATCTTGATGTCGCGCTCCATCTGCTCTTCGAGGTCCCCGATGACGTCGTTGAGCATGTCCACCCAGCGCGAGGTGTACTGGCGCTCACGACCGCGCATCTGCATGACGAAGCGCACCTGATTGCCCTTCTCCAGGAAACGCTGGGCGCGATTCATCTTGGTCTGCAGGTCGTGGTCGTCGGTCTTCGGGCGCATGCGCACCGTCTTGAGCGAGACGTTGTCGGTCTTTTTGGATTCTTTTTTGGACTGCTGGTACTTGTACTTCCCGTAGTCCATGATCCGGCAGACGGGCGGATTGGCCTTCGGGGCGACCTCCACCAGATCCAGTCCCATGTCCTTGGCTTTCATATAGGCTTCTTTGGACGAGACCACGCCGAGCTGCTCCCCGTCCGGGTCGATCAGCCGGATATTGTCGTAGCGGATGTCTTGGTTGGTGCGATGGTCGTCGCTATTGCGACGGCGATTGTGTCTGCTTCCTCTTCTTCCGATAAGCGCTCCTTTCGTTGCGAGTCACAAAGTACGTGAACCGGGTTGGTCACCACCGGACGGCAAAACGCAGCCCTGGTGCGAATTTAACATATAACCTAACGGTAGCATTTCGAAAAGCAAGGGCCGTGGGCTAAGCTGGGCCGGACGCCACCCCTGCAGCAGAGACATTATGAGCGCCAGTGAACTCGAGATCGTCATCCCCGGCCTTACCCTCGCCGTCAAATCTTGGGGCCCTCGCGACGCTAAACCCGTGTTGAGCGCGCACGGCTGGCTGGACAACGCTGCCACCTTCGATCGGCTGGCCCCGATGCTCGACGGGTTTCGCCTCGTCGCCTTCGACTTTCCCGGCCACGGCCGATCGCAGCACCGCCCGGCGGGCGTCGCCTACCATTTTATCGACTGGGTGCCGATCTTTTTCGACGTGGCCGACGCGCTGGGCTGGCCGACGTTCTCGCTGCTATGCCACTCCATGGGCGCCGCCTCGGCGAGCCTGGCGGCGGGGACCTTCCCCGAGCGCATCGAGCGCATGGTGCTCATCGACGGGCTGGGCCCGTGGAGCGCGCCCGCCGACAAGGCGCCCGACCAGCTCGCCAAGGCCATCGAGGAGCGGCGCATCCTGTCCGAGAAGTCTGCGCGCGTGTTCGCCACCCCCGACGACGCCGCCCAGACCGTCGCCGAGGTCCACGGGCTCTCGCCTGAAAACGCCCGTTATCTGGTCGATCGCGGCCTCGAGCAGCGCGACGACGGCCAGTGGCGCTTTAGCTACGACCTGCACCTTCGCGGCGCCTCCAGCCTGTACATGACCGAAGAGCAGGTGCTCGCGTTTTTGCGCCGCGTCACCTGCCCGTCGATGCTCATCCGCCCCACCGACGGCTGGCCGACCGATATGGAGCGCCTGCGCGCCCGCGTCGACGCCGTCGCCGGCATGCGCCTGGTCGAGGTCGACGGGGGCCACCACGTCCACCTCGAGCACCCCGAGCGCATCGCCGAGCTGGTCCAGGACTTCCTGTCGTGAGTGCCGGCCGGCTTATTGAGCCGGCTTCGTATCGACGGACACGCCCGAATCGGGGTGGGCGAACCACACCTGCTGGTCGACCGTGGTGATGTCGCTGACGTTGTCGGACAGCAGGCGTTGGAAGCCCGTTCGGACCGGGTGCCAAGTGTACGAATCGTTGCCGGCGCTGGGCTCGAAATAGCCCACCACCGCACCAAATAAGGGGCCGTCTTTGAGGACACGCACCCACACGCGGCCGCCGGCCAACGCGATGTCGGTGACCTTGGGCGGCGTGGGCACGGCCTGCGGGTCGGCCGGTGTGAGCGTTTTCCAGGTGTCGTAGGGGGTCGCGCTGGTGGTCGAGCCGATGGCGATGCCCTCGCTGGTGGCCACGTAAATCGTGCCGGTGGCGTCGACGGCGATGTCGTTGACCTTCGCCTTGGGAACGCCCATCTCTTCGGTGGTGTAGGTGCTCCACTGGCCCGACTGGTCGCGCACGCCAATGCCTCCGGCCAGGTTCGGCCCGCTGGCGCCCAGCACGATGGTGGCGTCGCCGCTTCCCATGGTCATCGTGGTCACCGAGTCGCCGATGCCCGACAGCGGCTCCGTGGGCTTGTCCCAGGAGCCGTCGCTGCGGTGCACATACAGCGGCGCGCTCGACGACGGGGTGGTGGTGATGCCGAACCACACCGCGCCCGCCGCATAGGCGATGCCGGCCACCCGGGCGCCGGCGAGGTCGCCGACCTTGTCCCAGGTTCCGTCCTTGTAGTGCACCGCGCCTTGTTCGTTGCCCAGGTAGAACTCGGTCTTCGAGACCACGGTCAGCGCCGTGACCAGGTGGAAGATGCGCAAATCACTGGGCATCTCGAAGTTGTTCCACGTGCCACCGGCGTCCCGGTAGCTCACGCCGACGGTGCTGCCCATCCACGCGCCGCCGTTGGGGCCGGGCGCGATGACCTGCACGGCGTTGGACATCAGGCCGTCGGTGTAGGGTTGGTCGGCTTTCCATTCGGCGCCGTTGTAATGCGCCAGCTTATAGGTCCACGGGCCGGTGGCGTAGATGTTGTCGGCATCGGCGAAGACATCCAACGTCGCGAAGTCGAGCACCTGCGACGGGTCGTCGAGCCGGGTGACTTGTCCATCCTTGTCTTCGACGATGCCGATGGTGGAGCCGGCGAAATAGCCTCGGCTCGAAGTGACCACGCTGACGTCGCTGGCCGCGCCGGAGGCGCTTCCGCCCAGCAGTTTCAAGCCCGAGCCATCGTCGACGGCCGCGCCATCGCTGGTGGCCGCCCACAGCGTTCCGTCCGACGCGTAGTCCAACGCCACCACATGGGCATTGCCCGGGGCGCTGGCCGTGTCGAGGACCTTGGGCTGGTCGACGCGGCTCACGTGGATGACCCCGGCGGTCGAGCCCACCGCCACGACGTCGTCGGTGGGGTCGATGGCCACGTCGTAGACGGTTTCGACGGTGGGGTCCAGGTTCAGGTCGTCGAAGCTAAACTCGCTAAACGAGTGGTCTTTGTAGCGAAGCAGGCTCTTCTTGGGCCGCGACAGCCACATGTCGCCGTCGGCGGCGATGGCCATGCCGTTGACCGCGCCCAACTGATCGGAGTTGTCCGGCGGCGCTACGCTCGACCAACTGCCGGCGCATGTCAGGTGGTATAGTCCGAAAGCGCCCGCCACCCACAGGCCGCCATCCGGGTCGGCCGTGCCGACGAACAGCGGCGGGACCAGCGGGCTGTTGGTGCGGTCGAAGATGCGCCACGCGCCGTCTTTGTCCTGGATGGAGACCGACGAAAGCTGGACCTCGAACAGCGTTCCGCCGGCCGTCCGGCCGATATTGCGCGGGCTGGACGCGTCCAGACCCTTGTAGTTGTTGGTGTTGGCGTGGCTGAACTCGCCCCAGCCCAACGCGCCGGTGTCGCCCTGCTGGAGGTTGGCGAGCAGGTGGCACTCGGGGGGCGTTACTGGGCCAGTGTCGGCGGTGTCACCGGCATCGGCGGCGTCCGCGGTCGAGGCATCGACGTCGGCGGAGGTGTCCCGGCCGCCATCGAGCCCGTCCGCCGCGTCGGCGTCCGCCCCCACGTCGGCGACCGACCCGGGCACGACGCACGCCTTGGTGTCGGGGGCGACCGTGGCGCACACGTGTCCGTTGATGCAGTCGGCGTTGGACGCGCACCGAAAGAGGTGCCCGTTCAGGTCGGTATGGCACGCCGGCAGGCCCAGCAGGACGGCGGCGAGTGCGAGATACGGGTACTTCATCAATTCACTCCTCAAAACGACGCGCGCCACTGAACTTGCCATCCATCACGGGTGGGACCGACCCCCAGCGAGCTGGTCGCCGGCGGTGCCTCTTCGGGCGTGCTCACGAGTCCGTAGACGCCCACCGCCACGACCGCCGTGCCCACGATGGCCGCGCCCAGCGCGACGGTGTCGAGCGTGTCCACCGTGTCCATCTTGTTGCGCGCCTGCTCCTCGGTCAGGGAGTGGTGGACGTGGTTGGCGTCGAAATTCGACGTGCCCAAAATGTCGGAGTTCAGCCCGGCGCTGTACAGATAGGTGACGCCCGCGCCCACCAGCACCAGCCCACCGCCGGCGATGGCTCCCCACGCCCACCCGGGCGTTTCGGCCGCCGGCAGAGGCGCCGTGGGCGGCGCAGGTGCCGGTGTTTTAGCCGTCTTGGGCGTGTTTGCCGAGGCCGCCGGCTCGCCGCCCGACGGCGGCTTGGCGGCCGTGTCGGCTTTGGCGGGCGCCTTTTCCTTGCAGGTCTTGTCGAGCTCGTCGAGGTAGGCGTGGGCTTTTTTGGCGACAATCTCCGGGCGGGGCTTGGCCACCTTGGGGGCGGTCAGCGCCTTGTGGAGCGCGGCGCGCGCCTTGGCGCATTTTCCCAGCTTTTGGTAGGCCCGCCCCAGATTCAGGTAGGCGACATTGAGCTCGCTGATGAGGTTGGATTGTTCCAGCAGCGCCGCTGCACGAGCGTAGTTATCCTTGATCATCGCCTCGACGGCGTCGGTGTTCAGCTCCTGCTGGTCCGGTGTCGGCTGGGCGTAGTGGGCGTGCGGATCGGGGGGCTGCTGCGCGCTGGCGGGCGCGCCGGCGAGCAGCACGCACAATACCATGCAGAACATCGAGCAAAGACGACAGGGGACAGCTCTCATCGCGGCGCTCACCGAGGGTCATTTGTGACGTAGCTGCCCCGGATGATAGTCCCCCTTACACCTCGCCCGCAAGGCCCGCGCCTCCGCGCAAGCCCCGCGCCGCAGGCGCCAGGTCTCACGCCCCGCGCCGCAGGCGCCAAGCCTCAGCCACCATACCGCCGCATCAACCAACGCTCCTCATAGACCCGCCGCGCCGTCTCGCAGACATGGCGCACGAACGCCCGGTTGAACCCGCCGCCCACCAGCGCGCCCACCAACGGCAGTGATTCGGCGACCTTGCCACGCACCAGCCGGGTGACGAGTTGCTGGACCACGTCGCTCATGACCCGGTCGGGCACCTCGCCCTCGGCGACCGTGGGATTGTCGAGGGTGCGCGTGTAGGCCGCGATGCGCTCGAAGAGCTGCTGGCGCGACTCGCCCACGCTGGCCGCCGCCGCCAGGATGAGCACCGCCACCGGGCGCTCCTCGTCGGCGCCGGCGTCGAAGCCGTAATAGGTGGCGTATTCGTTGATGGCGCGCAGGCTGATGGTCACGATCGCCGGCAGGTCCACGAACACCCCGGGCAGCCCCGCCGAGCCGGCCACCGCCCCTTCGGTGAAGGCGGCAAAGCCGTATTTTCGCTCCAGGTGGTCGAGGGTCTCTTCGATGGCGTCGAGCTCGAGGGTGCCGATGTCCTCGAGGCTGTCGACGCTGTAGCCCTCCTCGTGGAAGTTCTCGAAGATATGTTCTTGGCGCACTGACCAGGTCGCCTGGTCGTGGAGGATGTCGAGCACGGCGTCGACCGCCTGCTCGGCGATGTCGCCGGCTTGGGTGTCGTCGATCTTGTCGGCGACGGCCTCCAGGCGCCGGTTGATGCCCGCCTGGAACTTCTCGACCATGCCGGGCTCTTCGCCTTTGAACGCCTGCACTTGCGCGAAGACGTGCTCTTCGGTGGTGGTGAATTCGTCGGTGTGTTGGTCTAGCTCGGTCATGGCCGGGTCCGGGGGTCGGGAGAACGGTCGTCAAGATGTCTCTCCTTCAACTTAGCCACGACCGGTTGGCGGCGACACCGGTTGGCGCGCGGCTGGAAGTATCATGGAAGGAACCGCCCGGCCCGCCGGTTTGCACGGTGCGCCTTGGACTTCCATGGCCGGGCGTGCTAGCAAGCACCACCTTTACGAGCGCTCGAGTGACGGGTGCTCACCGCACCCGGTAGTCTTTTTGAAGAATTTTCAGGAGCTCGACCTCATCGAGCCGCTCCAGCGCGCGATAGCCGCTGAGAATTATCGCACGCCCACTCCCATCCAGGCCCAGTCGATTCCGCCGCTGCTCGAGGGGCGCGACATGCTCGGCTGCGCGCAGACCGGCACCGGCAAGACGGCGGCGTTTGCGCTGCCGGTGCTCCAGCGCCTCAGCCAGAACCAGCCGCGCGGCCGGCGCACCATCCGCGCGGTGGTGCTCTCGCCGACGCGCGAGCTCGCCAGCCAGATTCGCCAGAGCTTCGAGACCTACGGCCGCCATCTGTCGCTCAAAAGCGCCGTCATCTTCGGCGGGGTCAGCGACAAGCCCCAGATCCGCGCGCTGCAAAAGGGCGTCGACATCGTCGTCGCCTGCCCGGGGCGCTTTCTGGACCTGCACGGCCGCGGCTTCATCGACCTGTCCAACGTGGAGTGCTTCGTGCTCGACGAGGCCGACCGCATGCTCGACATGGGGTTCATCCACGACATTCGCCGGATCATCAAAGAGTTGCCCCGGCGCCGCCAGAACCTGCTGTTCTCGGCGACGCTGCCCGACAGCATCGTCGATCTGGCCAACCGCATCCTGCACCAGCCGGTGCGCGTCGAGATCGCCCCGGAGGAGCCCACCGTCGAGGCCATCGACCAGCGCATCATGTACGTCGAGAAGGCCGATAAAAAGCGGCTCATCCTCGAGCTGCTCGGCGACCCCGAGGTCGAGCGCGCCATCGTGTTCACCCGCACCAAGCACGGGGCCAACCGGCTGACCAAGCGGCTGGACAAGGCTGGTTTTCCGGCCATCGCCATCCACGGCAACAAGTCGCAGAACACCCGCCGGCGCGCCCTCGACGGCTTCCGCGACGGCACCTACGACGTGCTCGTGGCCACCGACGTCGCCTCTCGGGGCATCGACGTCGACGACATCACCCACGTGTTCAACTTCGACCTGCCCGACGACCCCGAGAGCTACGTCCACCGCATCGGGCGCACCGGGCGCGCCGGCCGAGACGGCATCGCCATCTCCTTTTGCGACACCTCCGAGGCCAAGAAGCTGCGCGAGGTCGAAAAGGTCATCGGCCAGGCCATCCCCTCCGACGAATCCCACGCCTACCACTGCGCGGCGGCCGTGCCCACGCGCCAGCAGCGGCGCCGCTCGCGCGGGCGCAACCGCAACAACAACAACCGCCGCCGGCGTCGCTGACGTCTCAGCGCTTCGCCGCCAAGCTGCGTGCAATATTGGCGCGGCGGCGAAGTAAGCGCCGGGCGGTCGCCACCGCCTTGGGCGCCTTGGTCGCAAGGACCGCCGGGATGACCTCGTCGAGGACGTCCAGGCGGCTTTGCGGCGAGCGCACGCCCAGTTGCTGAGCCTTGGCCAACCACTTATTTAGCTCGCTGTACATCGGCCGCAAGCTCACCCGGGCGGCTCCTCCCGGATGGCGATGGTCGGCGCGGCTAACATGCTTCCCTCGAAGTCGACGTACTCCGGGCATCCCTCTTCGGCCAGGCTCATGGCGGTGTAGACGGCCTGGTCGAGGCTGCTGGCGTCGCTGCACATGTCGTCGAAGAACGTCCCCTGCCAGGGCAGGTCGCGCTTGGCGTAGCGCGACAGGGCGAAGAGCGCCAGCGGAATGCCCACCACGATCAGCGCCCCGGTCGCGATGAGCGTCGCCATCCAGTTGACCATGGCGGCAATCGGGTAGCCGAAGACGGCCGCGACCGCCACCAGGCCCCACAGCCAGCTCTTTGACCCCCGCAAATTCGGCCGCCACGGGACGAAGTCGGCCACCTCGGTCGCCGACGACGCGCGCTCGGCCACCCGCGGCTCGAGCATCGACTGGATCAGCAAGAGGGTCTCGAAGTCGGTGTGGACCTTGCGTTGCCAGCCCGTCGCGTCCAGGGGGTCGATGAGGTCGGCGGCGTCGTCGCCGCATAGTATCGCCACCGCCGTGGCCCCCACCCCGTACAGGTCGCTGGCCGGGCTGGCCTGGCCGCGCAACTGCTCGGGGGCCATATAGCCGAAGGTGCCCGCCACGGTGCTGCCGCCGGCCTCGTCGACCACGCGGCGGCGCACCGCCCCGAAGTCGATCAGCGCCAGGCTGCCGTCGGCCCGGCGCATGATATTCGACGGCTTGATGTCTCGATGGATGACCGGCGGCTCCAACCCGTGCAGATAGGCCAGGATGTCGCACAACTCGGCGACGCATTCCAGCACGTCGTCCTCGTCCATCGCCCCGGCCTCGGTGAGCACCGTACCGTCGACGAACTCCTGAACCAGGTAGATCGCCACCGCCCCCGGGTTGTCGACCGTAAAATCGTCGATGTAGCGCGGGATGCCCGGGTGGTCGAGGCGCTGGAGCACCTCGATTTCGCGGCCCACAAGCTCGAGCGTCTTGATGTCCTCGACCTGCCCGACGTCGATCTCCTTGACGGCGCAGACCTGCTCGCTCGTCTGGTCCACCGCGCGAAAGGTCACCCCGGCCGCGCCGCGCCCCAATATCTCCTGAAGCGCGTAGCGCTCGACCAGCAGCACGGGTTCGTCGCACTCCGGGCACGTCTGCGGTGAACCGTCGATCGTGGCGTGACAACTCGAACACAACATAGGCTCGGTCTCCCCGGCAGCCGGCGGGTCCCCGCCTGCCGTGATGATGTAGGGCGAATGAGCGGCAGTGTAGCACTTCCAGTCCCCATGCCAAGTGCCTTGCGGCGCCTCGGGGCGCTTTTATTGCGCAAGTGGCGCGCGTTCAATTGGGCTGTCCGTTCTCGAACTTGCTCGGCTCGAGGCCGTGGCCGGTGGCGACGACATCGGGGTTGGTGGCCATGAACGTGTCGAAGTCGTAGTCGACGTCCGACCAGATCATCCGGTCGGGCCAGAAGGCGAAGGGTCCCAGGCCCTGCGCGGCCAGGTCCAGGGCTCCCTGGGTTTTGCACGGTGGCGACGCCGCCGTCCTCGGCGACTTGGGGCGCGATCTCGAGCGACTGCGCCCCCGCGTGACCGGCGGCGCCGGCGACCGAGCACATACTCTGGTCGATCTGCCAGGCGCGCGCCTTGCTGCGGTAGCTATTGTAATTCGAGTACAGCAGGGCGTCGGCCGTATCGAGGCGCACGGCCACTCCGTGGGCGTTGTCGTGCAGGTTGTTGGCCAGGAATAGATCGGTTGAATCCTTGGACGCCAGCGAGGGTGTCGGAGTCGTAGTCGCCGGCGGTCGAGCCCAAAATGCAATGCTTGGGGTTGAGCGGGTTCATGGTGTTGCCCGGAGCGACGAGGTGGTCGGCGACGTGGACGTGCGAATAGCCGGTCTTGATGCGGGCGTCCCACAAAACCTACCAGAGCAAGATGCGCAAGATGCCCACGCATCGAGAGGGTCGGGAGTGGCTGACATTCGTGACGTGGAGGTCTCAGATCTCTGAGGCACGACTCCACCCCAGGGATCGTCGTCGCGGCCTGCAACGCGGCTGAGCGTATCTCACCGGTGGTCGGGCACCTGGCACGCATTATGCTGTCTACCGGGCCGCATACTGATGAATGATGGAAACCACGACCCGGAGCACGACCATGACTCGATTCTCGATGCCCAAATTGACGACTCTGGTGCTGGCGCTGGCCGTGGCGGCCTCGTCGGCTGCCTGCGGCGGCGCGGCCGGCGGCGGCAACAACGGGGGCGACACGCCGACCAGCGGCGCGCAAGAAGTGCGCTCGCAGAAGCAGCGCGTCACCGACCCGCAGGTCGACGACGCCGACAAGACCGCGCTGGTCGACGGCAACACCGCCTTCGCGCTCGACCTGTACAAGCGCATCGCCGACACCGACGGCAACCTGTTCTACTCGCCGTTTAGTATCTCGGAGGCCCTGGCGATGGCCTACGCCGGCGCCGACGGGCAGACCGCCACCGAGATGGCCCAGGTGATGCACTACGACCTGCCTCAGGACCGGCTGCACCCGGCGTACGACTGGCTCGACCTGCAGTTGATGGATCTGGGCCAGACGCCCGTCCACCAGGAGAGCGAGCCCTTCCAGCTCAGCGTGGCCAACTCCATCTGGGGCCAGGGCGGCTACCACTTCGAGCCCGACTTTCTGGACACCCTGGCGATGAATTACGGCGCCGGGCTGCGCGTGCTCGACTTCCAGCGCAACCCCGAGGCGTCGCGCAAGACCATCAACGACCGGGTCGCCAACCAGACCCACGACCGCATCACCAAGCTGCTGCCGCAGGGCTCGGTCACCGACACGACCCGCATGGTGCTGACCAACGCCATTTACTTTAAGGCGTCCTGGTTAAACGCGTTCGAAGAAGACGCCACCGCCCCGGGCGACTTCCACCGCGTCGACGGCTCGACGGTCACCGCCGACCTGATGCACCAGACCTCGGAGTTCGCCTACGCCGACATGGGAAGCTACAAGGCCGTGGAGCTGCCGTACGACGGCGGCGACGTCTCCATGTTGGTCTTCTTGCCCGACGACCTCGCCGGCTTCGAGCAGTCCTTCTCGCCGGCGACCATCGACGACACCGTCGCCGCGCTGAGCTCCGAGTACGTGCAGCTCACGCTGCCCAAATTCGAGTTCACCGTGCCCCTGTCGCTCACCCAGATTCTGAAGGACATGGGCATGCCCCACGCCTTCCAAGACGCCGACTTCTCCGGCATGACCGGCACACGCGACCTCGCCATCACCGACGTCGTCCACAAGGCATTCGTCTCCGTCGACGAGCAGGGCACCGAGGCCGCCGCCGCCACCGGCGTCGTCGCCGGAAGCACCTCCGTGCCCCCGCCGCCGGTGCCGTTTACCGCCGACAAGCCGTTCGTCTTCGTCATCCGCGCCAACCAGACCGGCAGCCTGCTATTCGTCGGCCGCGTCGTCGACCCCACCACCTAGCCCCACCCCGAGGCGTGGGCACTCGCGCCCACGCCTCCGCGCTTCCGCGCCAAGCCCAATGCAGGCTGGCAGCCTGCGCTCCAGCTCACCGCGGCGCCGACGGTCGTCCCTCCGGCGGCTCCCGGTTCAGCCGCGGCGCCGTCGCCAGGGTGACCGTGACGGTGGTGCCCTTGCCCAACGTACTCTGCATGGCGATCTCGGCGCCCACCGTCTGCAGCAGGCTCTGGGTGATGGACAGGCCCAATCCCACGCCCTTGCCCGGGGCCTTGGTCGTAAAGAAGGGGTCGAACACCCGGGCGAGGTCGTCGGGGGCGATGCCCCTGCCGGTGTCGCGAATCGTCACGCGCACGCGGCCCGCCTCACCGGGGCGCGCGCGCACGCTGATGTTATGGGCGCCGCTGTCGGGGCCGACGGCTTCGACCGCGGCGATGGCGTTGGTGAGCAGGTTGACGAAGACCTGGCCGAGCAGGCCGGCCCCGCCGCGCACCGGCGGCAACGCCTGGCAATTGACCTCCAGCTCGCAGTAGCCGGGCAGTTGGCCGCGCACCACTTCGGCGAGGCTGTCGAGCAGCTCGCAGATGTCCACGCTGACGTTGAGGGCCTCCTCGCCGCGGCTCAGGCGCAACATGGCGTCGACCACCGCGCTGATGCGCTCGGCGCCGCGCCGCGCCTGGCGCACCAGCGTGTGGACGTAGTCGCGCTGCTTGGACTGCAGGGCGAGGTCGTCCTGGCCCACCCAGCGCTCCATCAAATACAGGTTGGTGGCGACCACCGAAAGGGGGTTGTTGATCTCGTGGGCGATGCCCGCCCCCAGGGTGCTCAGGGCGCGCAGTCGGTCGAGCTGGAGCATGTGCGCGCGCAGCTCCTCGCGCTCGGTGACGTCGCGCACCGTGCCCACCACCAGCGTGTCGGAATCGGGCGAGAAGTCGGCGTGCACCTCCACCCAGCGCGGCCGGCCCTGGCAGTCCAGCCGGAACATGGCGTGCAGCGGGGCGTGCGCGTCGCGCAACTTTTCGAATTGGTGGCGCACCCGCGGGGCGTCCTGGTCGACGACCATCGCCGACAGCCCGGCCAGCGTTGCCTCCTCGGCCGGCGGCGCGCGCAGGCCGTCGTCGCGAAAGATCGTCGCCAGGGTCGGCGGCAGCTCGAAGCGGTCGGTCTGCAGGTCCCAGGTCCACACCCCCATCTGCGCGTTGGTCAGGCCGAACTCCAGCTCGCGCTTATCCAGCAGCACGCGCGCCCGGGCCAGGCGAAGCTCCAGTTCGTCGACCACCAGGTGGGCGAGCCCGCGCAGGATGGCGTGCTTGCGCGCGTCGAAGTCGTGGCGAGGCACGATGTCGGCGACGCCGATCGAGCCGACGTGGCACCCGTCGGGCGCCACCAGCGGCACCCCCGCATAAAACCGAAGGTGGGTCGCCCCGGTCACGAACGGGTTGAATAAGAAGCGCTCGTCCTCGAGCAGCGACGGTGCCACCAGCCCGTCATCGCTCAGGATCGTCTGGGCGCACAGCGCCACGTGGCGCGCGCTGGACTCGGCGACGATGCCTCGCCTGGACTTGAACCACTGGCGCGACTCGTCCAGGAAGGTCACCAGCGCGACGGGCACCTCGAAGATCGAGCAAGCCAGGTCGACGATGGTCTCGAAGGCCTCCTCCGGCGGCGTATCCAAAATCCCGTAGCGCTCGAGCGCCGCCAGCCGTTGGGCCTCGTCGGCCGGCGCGGGCGGCACGTATGCTGGAACCAGCGCGGTGCCAGTCATGGTCTCCCCGGGTTTGAGGTCGGCTGACCCCGACGCCGTCGCGGCGCAGGGCACGTGACCTATTGTCAACACCATGGCTCCGCCTCCAAACCCCCGGGGCCGCTGGCTGGTCGTCCTTGTGGCCATGATGTAGTGTCGGTGCCGTTCGACAGAGCCACTTTCACACACCACTCGTCAACGGGTGGCAGAGACCCGTATGCCAACTGCGGCCACCGTCAACGCGGCTCAGCCGGGGAGGCTGGACCCGGTCTTCGGCCGGCGCCAGGAGCTCGCGCGTCTGGGCGCGCTCTGTGCGCGACACCGGGTCGTCGTCGTCAAGGGCGTGGGCGGCATCGGCAAGACCACGCTGCTCAGCCAATTTGGCCGCCATCGGCGGGTCCAGCCGGACACGCCGGTGTGGTTGGTCGACTTGGCTCAGGCACGCGGCCACGACGGCTTGCTGATTGCCATCGCCGCGGCGCTGGGCCTGGGCGGGCGCGAATCGAACACTGCTGACGATCATGCCGACCTGCTCGCGCACGGCCTCGCCGCCTATGCCTCGCCGGTCGTCATGCTCGACAACGCCGAACACCTGAGCGAGTCGCTGGCTCGATGGCTGCCCCGGCTGGTCGAACGGGTCGAGCAGGCCACCTGGATCATCGGGTCGCGCTGCTCCGTCGAGGTCGACGGCGCGGTCGAACTCGAGATGCCGCCGCTGGACCAGGCGGCGGCCGTCGAGCTCTTCGCGGATCGCGCGTACGCCGTGGGCAGTCCCGGCGGGCACAGCGAGCAGGTCTTGGAGGCCTGCATCGCGCTGGTGGACGCGCTCGATCGCATTCCCCTGGCGATTACTCTGGTGGCCGCGCGCAGCCGCGTGAGGACCCCCGCTCAATTGCTCGACCAACTGCCCGACCTGCTCGGCCACACCCCCACCGACGTGGCCACCCAGGTGGTGCGCTGGGCCTGGGAGCAACTCGGCGAGGACGCTCGGCGCGTCATGATCCAATGTGCGGTCTTCGCCGGCCGGTTTGGCACCGAGATGGTCAGCCGGGCGCTGGGGGCCGATGCCCAGGCCAACCTCGTCGCTCTGATGGGCTACTCGCTGCTGCAAAGTCACTCGACTGGCGATGGCGAGGATGAAGTGTCTGTCTTCAAGGTCGTCGGCGACTTCGTGCGGTCGCATGCTTCCGAAGACCAGCTCCAGCAGGCTCGCCGGCGCCACGCCGGGGTGTACGCCGAACTCGCCGCCGATCTGCATGAGGCCAGCCGGGGCGCGGACGAGGTCGAGGCCGGCCAACGCTACCAACGCGCGTCGGCCAATTTGCGCGCGGCGCTCGACTTCGCTCTCGACCATCAACCCCGCCAGGGGGCCGAGTTTGCGCTGGACCTATGTCCATACTTCCATCATCGCGAACCGGAGCTTCGCGTCGACCAAATTCTTGGTCGCGCCCTCCAGTGCGCACGCCAATGCGGCGATGTCAGGCTCGAGGCGCTATTGTTGTTGGAGCGAGTCGTCTGCGCGCGACGAAGCTTTCACGACGTCGACGCCATGCTCGACGACACCAACCGCAGCCTGGGGTTGATGCCGGCCCTGCCGGAGGACGAGCGCGCTGGGGCTCGCGCCCGCGCCTGGCGGCTGTTGGCCGTGGTTCACGAGCATCTCGGCGATGTCGAGCGGGCGCGCCACGCCATCGACCAGGGCCTGCGGCATGCCGCCGCGGCACAAGACCTCTTCGAGCAGACCGCGTTGTGGTGTCTGCGCCTGGCTCTCGAGGCCAATTTGGGGCGGCTGGAGATCGCCGAACAGGCGGCGTCGCAGGCGGCCGCGCTGGTCGAGCAGGTGGAGCGTCCGTCGATTCACTATCTCGTGCTGTCGCGTCAGGCCTACCTCGCCGGATTACGCCACGACTACGAGCGAGCCGTCGAATTCGACCGGCGCGCGTTGGCGGTGGCCGAGGAATTGGGCACGCCGCGCCGGGTGCTGGCGACGTTGCTCGGCCTGGTCGACGCGCTGATTCTGTCGGGACGCCTGGAGGACGCGCGGGCACACCTTGACGAGCTGCTTAGCCGTGCGCGGCGCCAGCACTTCCAGGTGTTCATGGCCCATGCGTTGCACAGTTTGAGTGAGATCGAGCTATTGTGCGGCGAGTATCCACGCGCCTTCGAGCGCGCCGAAGAGGCTCGCGACATCTACCAGCAAACGGGCTCGCGCCAATACGCGGGCGTCGCCTGGGTATTTGCGGCGTTGGCGTCGGCCGCGGGCGCCGGGTTTCCGCCGCGCCAGCCTCGAGCCACGGTCGCGCACGCCCGCAATTATCTGCAGCGGGTAGAGGCCGAGCTCGACGACGATGTTCGCCAGATGATGCAGCCCTGGCTGGACCTGGCCAGCCTGCTCGTGCGCGCCGCCGACGGAGAGGTGACCTCCGCCCAGGTCGCGCAGGCGCTGGACGCCCTGGTCGAGGACGCGCCGCAAACCCGCGTCGTCATGGGGGCCGAACTCGTCGGGCGCAAGTGGTTGCAAGTGACGGAGGCCGTCGAGGACTTGCCGTTGCTCGTCGGACCGGCAGCGCGCTGGTTCGAGCCCCCCGATGGCCAGCGCGTCGACATTTCCCGGCGTCACAGCGCTCGGTTGATTTTGGACGCGCTCGTCGAGGCGCGTTTGCGCGCCCCCGGCGAACGGCTCGACGTCGACGCCTTGGCGGCAGCGGGTTGGCCCGAGGACCGGATCGACGCCAAACAAGCCGCCAACCGGGTGTACGTGGTGGTCGCGTTCTTGCGTAAGCATGGCCTGCGCGATCTTCTCGTGCGCGACTCCCACGGCTACGCGCTGGATGCGGAGGTGGCCGTCGAACGAGCGGCCAACACGCTCGGCGAGGCCTCCTCATGAGCGAGTTTTACGAGGTCGCACTTCTGGGCGTTCGGGGGGCCGACGTCGACGATGCTGATGGGGTGGCCGAGGCGCTCGAGGCTGCTGGCTGTGCGTTTGTCGATGGGTCACGAGGCCCGGGGATCGTCGCGGGGTTCGACACGGTTCTCCAGGCGATGCGGACCGCTCGCGCGCTCGGTCCCAGGCTCGAATCGTCGGCCGTCGCCGTCCATCGCGGCCTCATTTTGGCCGGCACAGGTCGGCCTTTCGACCCCCGGTGGAGCCGCTCGGTGGCCACCTTAAGGCATCTGATGGATGCCACCTCCCCGGGGTCGACGGTGGTCTCGGACGCCGCGTACGAGGAGCTCGGACCCGCGGGTCGGGCAGCTCTTCCCGGCGATTTCGAGCCCGTCGGACGCGGTCGCCTCGCGCTGGGCGGTGACGTCATGGGTGTGCACGCCTACCGGGTGGCAGAGCAGGCCGGCACCGCGGAGCAGCCCTCGGCGTTCCGCTTCTTGCAGACCAATCTGGTCGCGGCCGGCGCGCCGCTTGTCGGGCGTGACTCGGCCGTGGACGACCTCACCGCTCGCTTCGAGCGCACCCGAGCGCTCGCCCTGGTCGGCGACGCCGGGGTCGGAAAGAGCCGCGTTGCGCACTACCTGGCCAGGCGGCGCCTCGAAAGCGGGGCGTCATCCTCGGTGTGGAGCGTGGCGCCGCATACGTTGGCGGGGGGATTCGATTCCGGCGTTGCTGAGCAACGCGTTGGATGTGGACATCGCCCCCGAAGTCGGCGTCGACGCCGCCGTCGAACGGTTGGCCGAAGAGCTCGACTCACGGGGCGATGCGCTGGTCATCGTCGATGGGGTCGACCGCGTCCCCGGCGGCGGCGCCGTCGCCGAGCGCCTCCTCGAACGAACCTCATCCACGCGCTGGTTGCTCCTGTCGCGCGCTCCGCTCGCCGGTTGTGACGCCGGCGTCGTCGAACTTCCGTGCCTCGATGTGGACGCAGCCGTCTCGCTTCTTGAGGCGCAGATCGCCACCGAGCGGCGCGGGTTTGCGCTCGACGGGCCGGCGCGGGAGGCGGCATTGGCCGTGGTCAATTTAGTCGGTCCCGCGCCGCTGGCGATCGAGATCGTCGCCGCGCAGGCGGCGGCGCGGGGAGTCGAGGCGCTGCGCGACGACTTGGGGGCGGCCCTGACCGACAAGCGCTCCGCCTCGGACTGGCCGGTGGGCCTCGTCGCGCTCCTCGAGTGGCGCTGGCAACGGCTGTCGGTGCCCCTGCGCGCCGCACTTTGTGATTGGGCGATGATTCCCGGCTGGTTCGACCAGCAGACGGTCGACGCGGTGGTGCGCCCGCAGCATCGAACACGGACGATCGACCTCCTCGATGCGCTGACCGCGGCGGCTTTGATGCGCGCGCGGCGCGGGGCCCACGGCGTCGAGTTTCGTGTGCAGGATGCCGTCGCCGAATTCGTCCGGCAGCGCGCCGACGATTCCAGCCAAAAGGCCGCCGCCCAGCGCCTCCAAGGCGTTTGGGCGCGCGACGGCGCCGCGTCGCCCCGAAGGTCCGAGCCCGCGCCCCCGGCGGGCGCCGCGGCAGGCGGGCGCGCCGGCACACTCGAAGTCGACGCCCTCTGGTGTTGGTTCATCGCGCCCGGCGGCGAGCGCGTCGACATCTCTCGGCGCCGGGCTGTGCGCCGCGTCTTTGCGGCGTTGGTTCGACACCGTCTCGACGAGCCCGGGGCCTCGCTGACCGTCGACGACCTGGTGGCGGCCGGCTGGCCCGACGAGACGCTCCTGGCCGAGTCGGCCGCCAATCGCGTCTACGTGGCCATCGCCACGCTGCGCTCGCTGGGGCTGCGCGGGATTCTCGTCAACGACGGTGAGGGCTACTTGCTCAGAAGTAACGTGCTCGTTCACCAACGATAACGCTCAGATACACTCGCCGCCGATGCATTGCTGCCCGCTGTCGCAGGTGATGCCGCATCCACCACAGTTGAGCCGGTCGAATAACTTCTGGACGCACTCACCGTTGCAGTCGATCTGTTGGCTCGGACAAATCGGCTGGCCAACGCTGCACGAGCCGCCGGTAGGCGCCTGCACGTCGCACGCGCCGCAGTGATCGGGGTCGGTTTGCAGATCGGCGCAGGTCGACCCACACATGGTCAAACCGTCGTTACACGTCGGGTGCCCGTCGGTACACCGCTGGTGCGCGCCGACGGCGGCGCCACACGCACCGCAATTGTCGAAATCGCTGGACAGATCCACACACACCGAACCGCATTGGGTATAGTTTGCCCCGCAGGTCGGCTGGCCGTTCGAGCAATCTCCATTTGCCGGCGCCTCATTGCCGCAGGCTCCGCAGTTGGAGATGTCTGACTGCAGGTCCACGCACCACACCGTGCCATCGGCTTCGGCACAGGGCGTCAGGCTGGAGTCGTCGCATTGGCGATGCCCGTCGACACAACTCTGTCCAGACCGATTGCTGAGGTCATTGCCGCACGAGCCGCAATTCATTTCGTCGACATCCAGGTAGGTGCAATCTTGGCCGCAGGTATGACACGCCTCGAGGGTGATCGGCACGGAGGCGGTGCGCTGGTCGCTTCCCTGGCCGGTCACCGCGCCCGGGGTTTGATAATCCAACTCCACCGGCTCGGCCTGGGGCTGTAGGTCGACCGACACCACGCATCGATACGAGTGACCGCCGGCGATGGAGGTCGTGGGTTCGCATCGCGGGCCGCTGACAAAGCGCGGAATTTGCGATTCTGCTCTCGTCAACAACCCATCGGTCGTCTGAACTTGAAACAGCGATGGGTTGACCGAGACCGGCGCGCCGCCCTCCCCATTGGCGATGTTGATCGACAACTCCAGCGGCAACCACTGGCCGTCGAGTTTGCCCCGGCGCGCCTGCAGGATGGTGAGTGCAATCTGATTGGGCGCGGCCTGGTTGACCGCCACGTCCGGGGTGGTGTCGGCCGACCCTGCATCCATACCGCCGTCCGTGGAGATAATCGTCCCCGAATGATGATCCGCGCCGCACCCGGCGACGACGGCGATCAGAAGTCCGAAAAGGCAAGTCTTGCGGATTTGCATCAGGTGCACCCATATGACCAGGAGGAGGCGGCCGCGGCTCGCGAGGCGAGTGCGGCTCGAACGGCAATCCTTTAGGTAGGGCCGAATCGCAGGTCAACGCCGGCGGGCGAAGTTTAAGATTCGTTAAGATCTGGCGCGCAGGGCGTTCGCCGGCACTTTCGGCGCCACCGGGCGTCGGCTGCGCTCACGTCCACTTCCGCGGGCGCGACGAATTCGCGTGACGCCGCGCACCGGTGCGGCTAGGATGGGTCCACCGTTGCCACACCATTTTTCTGGTTCACGATTCTCTGGTTCACGACTTTCTGGTTCACGATCACCACCGAGACTGAAGAGGCCCACCATGTCCGATGACACCTTCCAGATCCCCGCCGAGATTCTCCAACACGCCCGCACCGCCTTCATGCCGGTGACCAAAGAAGAGCAGGGCGCGCTGACCGCCACCAAGTTCGGCGGGCGCCCCTGGCTGGCCGAAGGCGAGGAGTGGCCGGTATGCCCCAACTGCGAGCAGCCCATGCAGCTGTTCGCGCAGCTCAACCTCGACGAGCTGCCCGAGGGCGTGCCCACCGCCTACGGGTCTGGGCTGGTCCAATTCTTCTACTGCATGAGCTCCGACCCGCTGTGCGAGGTCGACTGCGAGGCGTTTTTCCCCTTCGCCGACAGCGTCGTCGCCCGGCATATTCCGGACGCCACCGGCCCGGCCAACGACGCTGCTCACGGCCCCCAAGACATCTTCCCCGAGCGCGTCGTCACCGGCTGGGAGCCGGTCGAGGACTACCCCAACTGGGAGGAGCTGACCTGGAATCTGGGCGTCGAGATCGACGAGGACGAGTTCGACTTCGATGCCTATTACGACACCGACAATGCTCGCCCACGCGGCGGCGATAAGCTGGGGGGCTGGCCCGATTGGGTGCAGAGCGTGGAGTATCCCGACTGCCCGGAGTGCGGCGAGCGCATGGAACTGCTGCTGCAGGTCGACTCGGAGGATAACGTGCCCCATATGTTCGGCGACCTCGGCTGCGGCCACCTGACCCGCTGCCCCAACCATGCCCACGTGCTTGCCTTTGGCTGGGCGTGCGGTTGAAGGAGGGCATAACGTCGTGGAAATTCGCCTCGACGTGCGCTAGTGTAGGCACATGGACTACCCGACGACGTTGTTCAATCGCTCGCTGGTGCTATGTGCCTGCCTGGTCTTGCTGGCGACCGGCGCCGCCTGTCAGGTGGACGACGGCGTGACGACGACCACGGGCACGACGCACCGGGTCGACGCCGCCGTTACCCCGGACGCCGACGATGCGGGCGTCGCGTACGACGCGCACGATGCGCTAACGCGCGACGTCGCCGCCCAGGACGCCGCTCCGCCGGCCCCGGACAGCGGCGTCGCCCAGGACAGCGGCGCCGCCCGGGATGCCGCCACGGCTCCAGACACCACGCCGCCACCGTCGCCCACCTGCGACGCCGACGCCCACACGGGCTATTACTGTGGCAGCGACAAGGTCTCCGACGGCCGACGCGACACGCTGTACGAATGCAATGGGCCCGGGCCCGTCCAGTCGGCGAAGCGGTGCAAAAACGGCTGCAAGATCGCCGCGTCCGGCCACGACGATTACTGCAAGCCCCCGAGCTGCGATGCCAACGCAAGCACCGGGTATTATTGTGGCGGCGACAAGGTCTCCGGCGGCGACACCGATACGCTGTACGAGTGCGCCGGCCCCGGGCCGATTCAGAGCAAGATGACGTGCGCCGATGGGTGTGTGGTGGCGCCGTCGGGCCAGGATGACTACTGCCGCGGCGGCAACTCCTACCGGCTGCCGTGGAGCCACCGCATCAGCATGCAGTTGACCCAGGACTGCAACGACAGTTGCTGCAACGACCACGTCGGCAACGCCAAATGGGCGTGGGACTGGGCCAACGGCAACCACTTCCTCGTGCGCGCCGCCCGCGCCGGGACCATCACCCACATGAAGCTCAGCAGCAGCAGCGGCGGGGCGTCGTCGTATTACAGCCACTACGTCAACATGATCGTCGTCGACCACGGCGACGGCACCCAGGCGATTTACATGCACCTGAAGCACGACTCGGCGAGCACCGGCATCCACTGCGGTGCCCACGTCTCCCAGGGTCAGCCGCTGGCGCTCGCCGGCACCACCGGCCACTCCACCGGCGTGCACCTGCACTTCCAGGTCGACCGGGTCCACCACGGCGTCGCCCAATGCGAGTGCGGACGTTCCGGGCTGGGCTGCGCCGCCGACTTCAATCCCTTCCCGGCGGTGTGGCCCAGCAGCACCTACCCCAGCGTGCCCATCAACTTCGAGGAGTGGCCGGCGGCGAGCTGCAGCAACCGCCGCGGCACCATGCCCCAATCGCTCAACTGAGCCGACTGGTAACCTGCCGCCCGTCTCAAAAGATCTGCGGCGCCAACCACCCGCAATTGTCATTGGCCTCGCGGTGCGCTTGGCTCATCTCGCACACTTTGCTCGCGTCCGCCGAGAACGTCCCCGTGGACACGTCGTTGACGAAACACTCGCACTGCACCGTGACCATGTCGCTGCCCACCGAGCCGCAGCTCACCCGGTAATCCTTACCGTTGCAGCCGAGCCACTCCCACGCGCACGCCCCCGACGGGCTGCTGCCCTCGCGTGCCGTGTCGCACTGCCAGTGATTCTGGCACGTCCCGTCCACACATTCCTGGTCGGCGTTGCAATCCGCCCGCGTCTGACACGACGGCCCCGAGCCGTTGTTGGTATTCTGCCCGGTATTCGTCGTACTCGGAGCGCCGCGCTTATTCGTATTCGAATTGTTGTCCCCGCACCCGACGGCCAACAGCGCGCAAGCGCACACAATAATCCAAAAGTAACGCATCTTCATGGAGTTCTCCTACATCAAGTCGACTGGTCAGCGCGCCTCTTAGCATACCGCCCGCGACCGCGGCCAGCCCACCACCACGCGCGCGCGACAACGCCCACCGCCAACGCCCGACGCGCTCAGCAGAGCTCCCAACCGCCTCGTACCCGCACCAGGCTTAGCCCATCGGCTAGTTTACGCTCCGATGGTAATCTGTGATTCAATAAATTGTCATTTTTTGTTGTTGCGCGAGCTTGCGAGTTCGAGTAGGGTCGTTTCTACAGCTAACGAAGCTTAGGGACCAGAAGACGCACGTTACGTTGCGAGCAGGCGTGTAGCACCGGCATCACCGCCCATCTGTCTTTGCTGGCAGTGTCTGCGGCGTTCACGCCTGCGTACCCTTGCATTTACTCAACTTGGAGGAGCGAGATGTCTAAGCCGGAAGTCAAACTCAAGGTGACGGCGGAGGGAAAGGAGGCGAGCGGTACCCTTACGGGTTCGGCCGGGGCCAAACTTGGAGTGAAATTTACGCCGGGAATCGAGTCGGGTGTGGGCGTCAGCGTTGACGACAAGGGCAATACGGTCATCAAAGGTTCTGGTGACTTTACGGTGTTCAAGAAGGGGGACTTTCAAGCAAACCTGCAGCCAGAGATCGAGTTCGACACGGAGGACGACACGTTGTCGTTCCAGGGCGGCCTCGAAATGGTCTTGTCACCCGATCAAAAGCTGACGTTCGCCGGCGGATCGGAGGCAGGAGATCCCTTCGGAAAAGTGGCGTTTGAGATCAATTGGTGAGCGGACGAGTTGTTCGGAGATCGGCTCAGGCGGCGAGAGAGCGTGTCAGATGCAACGCGCTGAAGTGAACCGTCGGTCTCCGAAGCGCTGTAAGTGGGAGGAAGTCGATCATGTCGACGGACGAGCGAATAACAAATGTCTTTGTGCTGATGCTGGAGAACCGCTCCTTTGATCACATGCTCGGCTTTGCCGCACTAAGCGGGCCAGATGAAGACGGGAATCAGGTGGCCATGCGCGGCCTGACGGGGGAGGAGTTCAATTCATACAAAGGCAAGGACTACCTGGTCTCGGATCGTGCGAAAAACACCATGCAGGTGGACCCGAAGCACGAATTCGAAGATGTCGTGATCCAACTATGTGGCCCGCACAAGAGGTATATTCGGGAATGTCCGTACCCCAATATTGGCTGCAGCGGGTTTGTCTACAACTTCATGCAAAAGGCCGGCGGCGAGAATCCAGACAGCGTGATGCGCTGCTTTGCGCCCGACAAGCTTCCCGTCTTGACGAGATTGGCGAGGGAGTTCGCGGTCTGTGACAACTGGTTCTCCTCGATGCCGGGACCTACCTGGCCCAACCGATACTTCCTTCATGCCGGTACCTCGGGCGGTCTGGACCATTCCCCAACCCGGGAGCAGGTCGCCAAATGGAGCATGTTCGGCTTCGAGTTCTCCGACGGGACGATCTTTGACTGCCTGGGGCCAAAGCGGTGGAAGATCTACACCGGGGACCACTGGTTCAGTCAGGTCACCACCATCAAGGGCGTGAACAAGTCCGACACCGAGCCGCTCAGCAGGTTCCGCGAGGACGTGATCCGTGATGATTATCCACAGGGTTACACCTTCCTGGAGCCGAGCTTTGGCGATGTCCTTGGGGGCACCTACCGAGGGGGGAACTCGCAGCATCCATTGGATGGCGTCCACTCGGGCGAGGCTCTCATCAAATATGTCTACTCGTCCATCGTGAACTCCCCAGTTTGGGAGCGTAGCCTGCTCGTCATTACCTACGATGAGCACGGCGGATTCTTCGACCATTGTCCGCCTCCAGTGGCGCCGCAACCGAACCGCCGCCAGGTGAACGACGGCGCCGTGCAGCATAACTTCACATTCGAGCAATATGGGGTTCGCGTCCCGGCCGTTGTGGTCTCGCCCTACGTCCCCAAGGGAACGGTCGCCCAACGCGTGTACGACCACACGTCTGTTCTCCGCACCATCGAAGATCTCTGGGGCCTGGATTGGCTGACCGCACGCGACCGGGAGGCCAACAGCCTTCTACCGATATGTCGGCTCGACCGTCCTCGTACCGATGTATGGAGACCAGCAACAAGTCCCTACCAGGCGGCAGTCGCCGACCTAGAGCAGCCTTCTGTCGGCGGCGAGAAAGCCGCGGTGATGTCAGTAGCTGAAGGTTTTGCGCCGCCACAAGAAACTCCGCTCCCGAAGGAAGGAAACGTGTGGGGATTTCTCCACTCAGCGCTGCAGGCCGACCTTCAAGAAGCCTCGAGTCCTGGGGAGAGGCGACAGATTCTGAACAACTTCAAGCACATCGCGACCGTGCAGGACGCACGGGTGTTTCTGCAGTCCGGCGGAAGGGAATTGTGACGTTGAGTGGCTTTCTGGAAGTGAAGGGATTGCGGGTGAGCACGCCCCGCTGGAGACGGTACATCGAGTAGAGCTGTCCTT
This sequence comes from uncultured delta proteobacterium, assembly GCA_963697525.1. GTDB lineage: Bacteria > Myxococcota_A > Bradymonadia > Bradymonadales > Bradymonadaceae > Bradymonas. Next base: position 6,536,600 of record OY969087.1, on the reverse strand, counting down.
TTTTCGGGCACCGTGATCCGTGTTTCAGAGCCGGCAAGTGGATGAACTAGGTGGTTTGATGCTCACGGCTGCACATTATGATGAACGGTATCTTGCAGAGATATTAGCTTTATCGGTCTGCTTAGACTGGGCCAAGTTGAATGTTGATTTTGCTGAGAATGTTGATTTGAAGCTCCGAGATCTGAGCCGGAAATGGCATGTTAGAGCCTTCGTTGCAGAAGCCGAAATACGCCAAAAAGCTCCTAGAGGTTCCCGAAACCTTCATGCTGCGTCGTTTATCGATCCAATCAGAAGCGTACTTTCAGCTCGTCTAAAACAAATGAGCCTGGGGATCGGTGGCGACTTTCAGATATCACTGGAATTTGAGACGAATAGTAGATTATTCGCTAGAGTAAGCGGAACTTATGATCGAGATTATCGTATATCAGTGGGGCTATCATTAATTGTGCCACTTTTCTTAGGGGCGATAACGCTCAGTCAGCCTGGCTCAAACGCCTCAGCGCACCTTCCGAATCCATATCAGTCTAAGTTTGGTGATGGTGCTGCAGAAGTGTACAATGCTCAGGCACCGCTTCTTCAGGCGTTGGAGGTGAGCGCGTTTCGACATTTACTTCCACAAGACAACTGGCGAAGGTTGTTGGCATATGAAGTGTTTGCAAAAGCAATAGAATTTGCACTTCTTCATGAGTTTGGTCATGCGATCCGAGGTCATCTTGAGTTTCTTACAAAGTATGGAATGCCAGCCGATCGTATCGAGGATAACGGGCTGCCGGAGGGGATTTCGCCCCTGACCCATCAGCTCTTGGAGGCTCAGGCTGATGATACTGCATCGATGATCCTTGTTCGAAAATGGAAGAATCTATCTGCGTCTCATCCTTTTGATGATGGTCCTCTGATGTTGAGTCGCTATGGGTTTTGCGTCACACGACCCGACCATGCTCACTTGATTCATGCGTATGCGGTCACGCTATTATTTTTTGTTTTGGATGCAGCAGATCGAGGCGCAAAGCTGATTGGAGGTGCGGGCGATGCTCGAGCGCGTAGTCATCCAACGCCTGCGTATAGGGTGTGGCGCTTCCATAAGTGGATGGATTATTGGGCGGTTTCGCCACAGTCGTGGCTCACGTGCATAGAACACGTTCGAGACGATTTGGCGGAGGACGGCTTTCCACATGCTGATTCCATATTCTGTGAGCAATTGGTTCTTGAGAATCTTGTGTCTTACGACAGCGCACTGGCTGCTCACGCGAAGGCGGATGCGCAAGGTCGCGTACTCATGAAGCACGAGGCTGCCTTCGCTAGCATGATACGACCCGATAAGTCGATGGGCCCTCCCACATTTTGGGGCGAAAAGAAGGTTTCACTGATCGAAAGAACTACACGATTGTTTGCACGAAATTTCGGGAGGAAATGATGTATGACGTTGTCGGGCCAGTTCAGGTGTTTTTTGCTGGTGCATCAGGTGTTCTAGTCGTCGAGTTGGCTCGGATTGCAACAGCATTCAGGGACAATAAGAAGGCGAAGCGGTATGGCCGCCTTACTTTCTGGTTTGGATTCGTTCTTCAAGTCCTCATCGCCGGAGTTGTATCGGTTTGGACAATTGGAAGCGGGCCCGTGAAACTTGTTGTCGCGGTTCAAGTTGGCATTAATGCACCCGCTCTTGTGATGGCGTGGGCGACCGCATCGCAGCAAAAGCAACCCGCAAACAAGGTTCTCGCTTCCGCAAATTTCACCCAACTCGAGTCCGACGATGCCAATACACCTGACGCGCTAGCTGCAGGGCGTTCGACAGAGCTTGAATCTCATGCAAGTGAAGAATCTGATACAAGAAGTGTTTTCCGTCGAATTCTCGAAGACCAGGCACTATAGTGGCGCGTTTTTTCGGTCATTTTCTTCATTGTTAACCCAATTTGTAGTCGCCGACTCGGAGTAGTCTGGAGAGGATCTCGATGTGGAAAAACAATGTCGCGTTGGTGGTGGCCGGTCTTGCATTTGGTTGGCTCATGGGATTGTCCGTCACTCCGATGGTTCGTGATATTCTCACTGCGATACTGGCGAGCTGCACTTTGCTGGCTTCGGCGCTTTCGGGTCTGAAGAAGGATGATGAGGGAGACGACAGCAAGCCCAAGAGCAAGTTCAAGGAGATTTCGGCAATCCCCTTCGCATGTCTGGTAGTTGGAATGGCAATAGGGGCGCCGGCAGGTGTCTGGGCCCGCACCAATGCGATTTTCGGGCCCTCGGTGGAATCTGGTGCCACACAGCAACACACCTCGGCAAGACGATCTCATGACTCAGCAGCCGCACTAACCAAATATCATGCTCAGGATGACAGCTTGTCTGGTGTGCCGGGGCTAATGGCTGACGGCATCGGAAGTCTTTGTGCAAGAACTAAAGGGGAGCACGACGAGCAATTGGCGGTAGAGTTTCGGAAACGCGCCCCGGCCGCAGTGCGGGCTATGGCCAAGAACTGCGCGTCGTCCAACTGCTATGAGGATCTCAGGAGGTTGCTGTGCGTCAAGCCTTAGCGGGTATGCTTGTTTTATTATGTTTCGCAATGTTTCCTTGCGAGCTTCCCATGGCCGCCGAGCCTTCTGGGCCGGTGGTGCAGATCATGGCGCAGCAGTGTAGTACATCCACCGATCCGCTCGTTCTGAGTGGGTTTGCGATGCAGCGCCGCGGACACACCGTGATAGCAACTGCCTTACACGGAGTAGTTGGATGCAAGGACGTTTCGGTAGCGTCCCCCGCAAGCAAAGACGCGGTTGCTGTCAGAATCGTTGCGGTAGATATCAAACACGATGCTGCGTTGCTCAGCTCATCCGAACTCCAAAAGCATCAGTTCAGGCACGTCAAGTTTGGAACGATGCCCAAAAATGCGTGGAAAGTTCGCTTTTACGTTAAAGGTTATCCTTTTGGTTTGAACAAGCCAATGGTGACTAACCTGCGGGTAAGGCGAAACGCGCTAGTAGAGTTGGATAGTCTCATCCCCAATGGCGGCGAGACCAACGTTCTGAGGGAACGCAACAGCCCGTCATTGTCGGAGTCCGTCATTAGCGTTGAGGGTCACTTGACTCCAGGGATGTCCGGAGCTCCCATCTTTGCGGACGATAAGCTGACCCGTGTCATCGGCATTGCCGACGGAGGTCTCGACGAAGGTGTCGATGAAATCACCTGGGCAATTCCAGTTTCCGAATTGAAGTGGCAATCGTTCGAGTCGCAAAAGGCGAAACTCAATGCCCTGGGCACGAAGTTATCCACTCGCCTGTTTCGTTACTCTAAGCAGTGGAAGGGCGGGGATAGCGTCAAGTGTTTTGGTCGCGTCTTTCGTTCCGTCAAGTCCATATCTCTCAAGCGCCTCGTCTCGGGAGTAAACGATCAGGCGGCGTATCGCGCTTATGTCAACGCCTACAATTTGAACGGCGCTCCGCTAAACTTCGTGGTTTATCGCGATGCGAAAGCCAGCGCTTCGCTCGTAGTTCCAAAAGGCTGGAAGATGCATGGTGGTAAGCACTGCGTCGCGACAACGACCATAGGTCAACAGGTGCTCCGCCTGCGCTTCCGGGAGAAGAGCTTTTCGCCCCAATTGACCATGAAACAGCGCGACAACATTTTCTCGGATTGGGAATTTAAGACCTTCTGTAGTCAAGGCTTTGTGGTCGAGCCTCAATGGTCGACTCCGTCCGCGCGCGTCGCAGCACGTCAGGGTGTCTTGTCAAGGCAGAAGGCTTATATCGTCAAGGAGAGGCGATGTGCGTACCCTCCTCCTATGAGCGTTAAGCAGATGAAGCAAATATGGCCGAGACTTACTGCCCCTAATATTTCCCCACGCGGCCGGGCGCAATGTGTCTCACTATGTGCGGGAGCGTTGCTACCGGACTTCATCGAGGGGCGCTACATGATTCGCTTCCCCGAATACGTCAAAGGTTGGGGATTTGTGAGTCTCACTATGACCGAGGATCGCCTGCTCTTTGCATTCGCCAAATTGGAGGCGAATGCGTTGGCCGACGATCTTTACAAATGTTCCGCAACAATGGCTCGTACGGACAAGTGCGCCACCACGTTTCGTATCAACGAGGCTTGGGGGGCTGCTGTCCTTGCTGCGACAGCGTCGGGCGCGCGTGGTGGTTCGTGAGCAGGCGTTGGCATCGAGTACCTCAGTCGATGGCATGTCTCCCAACTCCGCCAGCCTCAACGCAATGCATGGGCCTAGGCTCATCTCGGTCTACTTATTGCGCTTGAGACCTAGTCCGGGTTGCCACTCGATGAAAAATCGGGATATGCGCAGAGTTGGAACTTTTGTGAGCAAGTTTTGCCCAAGCTGGCGGAAGGCTCTTGTGCGTTAACGATCGTATGGCGACCATGATGGGGTTGCCACGGCGAGGCGGGCTGCGGTAGCCTCGCTGCGACAACCTCGACAACTCCGCCAAAGGGGGACCCTATGCAGCGCATCGTCAAATTGTCCGTCGTCGTGATCGTGATGTCGCTTGCTTCGATTGCGTTCGCTGAGCAGACCGTGACGCTCGATAACGGCCGCAAGGTCATCCTGAAGAAGGACCACACGTGGCAGTACGTCGAACAGAAGTCGGAAGCCGCCGATAGCGGGACGTCGGCGAAAGCTGACGGCGCAAAGGAGAAGCCCGACGCTGATAAAACGACGAAGAATGCCGGTTTTCGAAAGACCCGGTGGGGGATGTCCAAAAAGGAGGTCGAGAAGGCCGAGGGGGGCAAGCCTGACCTCGAGCAGGGTCGAGTCATCGCCTACAGCGGCACGGTTGTCGGTCTCGACACGGCCATCGCTTACGTCTTTGTCAAAGACAAGTTGGTTCGCGCCCGGTACGCCATCACCGAGAAGCACGTCAACGACAATCAGTACCTGGATGATTACGCCACGCTCAAGGCCGCGTTGACAAAGAAGTACGGTAAGCCCGACGACCACCAGGCCGTCTGGAAAAACAACCTGTACCGTGACGATCCGGACAATTGGGGCATGGCGGTTGCCGCGGGTCATCTCGTGTTCTACGACACCTGGAAGCAGCCCGGCACTCGAATCGATCTGGTGCTCAGTGGCAACAATTTCGACGTCAGTCTCGTCGCCGAATACACCAGCACCAAGCTCGAAAAATTGGAGGACAAGCTCAAAAAAAAGCAGCAACAGGACGCGTTGTAAGTTGGGGCACCACGCTCCGGCTCAATCAGTCGTCGCCGACCCCATCGACCCACCCGCAAAACTCGGCGTTGAGCTCGTCGAGCCCGTTGGCCAGCGCCTCGAAGTCGGGCAGCTCGCCGAAGCGCTCGATGACCGCGTCGCGGTAGGAGGCGAGCTTTTGGCGGGCGGTCTCGGCGAACTCGGGGTCGTCGTCTTCGAGCATCCAATTGCTCGTGACATCGAGCTGGGCGGGGTCGTCGCCGAAGGCATATTCGATGATGCCGGGCGCGTGCGCGAGCACCATCGCCCAGTCCTTCGGCGAGCGGGCGAGCACGCCGCGGCCGCCCTCCGAGCCGAAGTAGACTACCGGCGCCGGTCCGTCGACGCCCGGTCGGATCCAGGCGACGAACTCGCTTCCCATCCCGTCGATCCCCAGGTGGACGAATCGGTAGCCGGGCTCGTTCCAGTCGTCGCGGCCGAACCAATAGCCCATCGTCTCGACGAACTCCTCCTCGGAGTTGAGGGTCGGCTCGTAGTCCATGAACGCGAAGATCTCGTCGATATGCGCTTCGAGCCACTCTTGCAGTTCTTCGGGCGTCATCGCCATCTCCTCGGGCCTCGGTGAGCCCGCATCATACTCCACGCGCCCACGCTCGCCAATTCGACCTGAATTTTCGCACGCCATCCGTTACTTCTTGGTCAACACCGCCGTCCACGCGCCCGCCTCGTCGCCGCTGGAGGCGTCGATGAGGTGCATGGCGAAGGTGTAGGTGATGCTGTTGGCGTCCGGGTGCGCTGCGGACAACTCGCCGCTGAACACGTAGGCCGCCTTGACCTTGCGGGTGAACTCCAAAAGGCCCGCGCGGCGGTCGGCGCCGCCGTGGGCGTCCATGATCTCGTTGTACAGATCTTGCCTGACGGAGATGGCCAAGAAGCGGCTGGGAAAGGTGTTGACGAGCTTGGTTTGCACCTTCGAGTCCAGCATCGACACATAGGGGCTCTGTGGCGGGGTGAGCGCGTTGTCGGTGGGCGCGTACACCAGCCCCTGGTCCTTGGCCGGCTTCAGCTTGGCCAGGACGTCGGAGGCGAGCATCTTGGCGGTGAGCCGGCCGGCCAGCTTGTCGATGTCGTCGCGTGTCAGGCGCGGGTCGACCTTCTTTGGCGGCGCATTCGCAGGCGCGGCGTTGGCGTGGGGGCCGGTCGCCTTCGCCGCGGACGTCGTGTCCGCCGCGGCCGCCGACGGCGTCGTGGTCGAAGCGCACGCGCTCAATTGCGCGGCGACGAGACAGCAGGCAAGTATGGCGCCGAGGGCGCGTGGGGCTTGGCAGGTCATGAGTCGAGCTCCTCCAGTGTGTGTCGGTTGGACGATCGACTCTACCCAATAGCGTCTCGGCCTCGCAAGGCCGCCGGGGCATCTGCCGCCGAAGCGGCGCTGACCACGTGGTCTTATCTGGGAGCAAAGGCGACGTTGCCCACCGGGGAGACCTGGATGGTGAATTTGTGGCGGTCTTTTTGGACCCCGGTCACCGCCTTGACGAGCGTCTGGGTGCCGTTTTGCACGCGCCCCGCGACCATCCGGCGTACGCTACACATCTTCAGCACCTCGCCGATGCCGCTCTTATCCCATTTGTAGTGACCCGCCCACTGACCTTGGGCGCCAGAGTAGGAGTGCCACAGCAGGCTGAAGGTGTGGTCCTTGTGGAGATCGAGTTTGACGTCGCCGTGGTCGCCGGTGCCCTTGTAGCGCCCGTAGGGGACGACCAACAACGGGTCCTTGCCGTCTTCGACGTCGCACTGCGCGGCGAGGCGGGCGCGTCTGGCCCGAGCCCTGGCGGCGGCGTCTTCTTGTCGGCTATGGCCGTTGAAGCTCTGCATGAGGGGCGCGCAGCCGGCGGATACGGTCAACAGGGCGAAGCAGCACAGACTAAGAATGGTGGTACGTTTCATCGTTGCTCTACTCTCACTTCGAAGATGGATGTCCACAAGTCGGGTGATGGTCAGGCGTTCATCGAATTGGCGTTATCGGACGACACGTGGCTCGTGTTTCTTGTTGTCGTCTTTCTCCTTTTCGTCGGCTTCTTTTTCGAGCTTCTCGAGGGCCTTGGCGGTGGCCTGCTTGGTAAGCTTGTCGATCTTTTCGGCGGCCTTGGGCTCGGTGGCGGCCAGCAGGCTGTATTGCAGCTTGAAATCCGAGCCCGTTCGGCCGCCGGAGTCGTTGTAGACGTAGACGATGGTGGGCTCCATCTGGCAGCCTTTGCCTTTGCGCGTAAGCGTGACCAGGTAGCGGCTGCGATAGTCGGTGTGCCACTTCCAGTCGCTGACGTATTTGTCGTCTTGCTTGTACATCACCGTGTAGCCCTTGCGCATGACGGCGTCCTTGAGTCGCTTGCTCAACGACTTGCAGGATTCGGCGAAGACATGCTGGGCGAGCAGATCATCGCGTCGCTTGATGCCGGCTTGTTTGGCCTTGCGCTTGCGCTGTTGCTCGGCGCGCTCCCGCCTGCGCTTCTCTTCGCGCTGCTTGGCCTTCACTCGGATCTTTTCGCGTTGACGCTCGCGCTGCGCTCGCCGTTGGGCATTCTCACGAGTTGCGTAAAAGGCGTACGCGCCACTGCCGACGAGGGTGCCGGCGACGATGGCGGTGGTGCCCACGGTTCCGCAGCCCGTGGCTGTCATGGTGATGAGGGCCAGCGTGGTGATCAGTGCTTTTCGGTCGACATTCATCAGTTCGATGCTCCGGCGTATGACTCGCGTTTGGGGTACTCTTCCCCCCGTTCAGTGACAAAGACGAGTCGCTCCGCCAGTTGTTGCGCATTTTTTTTGAACGGTCTGGATGAGCCGCCGAGGCGGAGCGTGCAGGCGGCGAGGTGTCACCTTGTCTGCGACAGCCCCTTCACCCCGAGCGGGTCCCACGTATCGATGTGCGGGTCGCCATGGTGTCGATGCGGAGCGGCTGCTTGCTGCCCGCGGAGCCCTCGCCCGTGCAGCCCCGCGGCCTTGGCCCGGGGTCTTGAGGTCAACAACCACATGGGCCGTGCGCGCCATGGCCCATGTGGGCGAAACGTGACGATCACGACCATGCCGAGTTCGGGACCCCGACGCCAAACCACGGGCCAAGGCCTGTGTATTGATCACAAACCGGCTCAGGGGCTCGATTTGTGACGTGAACCTGAACGCGCACGTGCACGTGAACCGCTGTTTGACGGGCAGGGCCACCGATGATCTCGAAACCGTGCGAACCAGCGCATTCGCACAACTCGCAGCGCAAAGCAGCAAAGGCACCGGGGCTGCACGGGCGCCGCAAACAACGCGGCGAGCTCCGCGGGCAGCAAGCGGCCGCTCCGCTGGGCGTCCCGCAAAAATGTGTGGGATCATCAGACGTTCAGGTTCACGGCACCAGTCCGCGCTCGTGATTAGGCGACGCGCCTACTTGTCCAGGAGCTCGACGCCGGCCTTGGCCAGCAGCACCAGCCAGGGGGCGCCGTGCATAAAGAGGTCGAAGATGTCGATGGGGCGGGTGAGCTCGCCGCGGGCGAGCATGCCGATCTTCTCGACGATATGCGGGGGCATGAACGGCGCCAGGCCCAGGGTCAGGCAGGCGACGATGACGAGGGTCCACGACAAACTGTGCAGCCAGGCAACCATGGAAGTCTTCCTCGGAGAGGGGGGCGGCGGGTTGGCGGCGGTGTGGCGTGGGGTCCAACAGGCCGGCAGGCCAGCTTCTTCCACGTCGGTGAGCTCACCGCTTGGCGGCGGCGTGGCGGGCGACCAGGTCGCGCACGGCGGCGGGGTCGAAAGGCTTGTCGAGGACGACGTTGGGGACGCGCTCGAGGAAGGTGTGCGCGCTCGGGGTGAACGCGCCGCCGGAGATGAACACGACGCGCGCGGCGGTGGCCGGGTGGCGGGCGGCGAGCTCGACGTAGAACTCCATGCCGGACATCTCGGGCATCAACAGGTCCGAGAAGATGATGTGGTAGTGCTCGCCGGCGTCGAGCAGGGCGAGCGCGTCGGTGGCGGTGGTCACGGTGGTGACGTCGTGGGCGCTCAGAATGCGCTGGAAGATGCGGCCGATGGCCGGCTCGTCGTCGACCACCAGTACGGCGACGTCGGTGGCGTCGGTGATGTGGTCGGCGCCGGTGGTGTCGCCGGCGTGCGGCGCCCGGGCCGGGATGTCCGGGCGGGTGTCGGCGACCGGTGGCAGCACCATGCGGAAGGTGGTGCCCTGGCCCGCCGCGCTGGTCACCGAGATCTCGCCGCCCATGCCGGTCACGATGTTGTGGCAGACGAACAGCCCCAGTCCGGTGCCCACACCCACCGGCTTGGTGGTGAAGAAGGGGTCGAAGATGTGGCTGAGGTCGGCCGACGCGATCCCGCAGCCGGTGTCACTGACCTCGACCACCGCGCGACCGGCGGCGTCGGTGGCGGTGCGCACGCGCACCTCGTTGGCGGCGGCGCGGCCGTCGGCGATGGCCTGGGCGGCGTTGACCAACAGGTTGACGAACACCTGCTCGAGGCGCGCCTCGTCGGCCTCGACCGAGGGCACCTCGCCGTAGTCTTTGACCAGACGGGCGCGGTGGCGTAGCTCGTTGGCGGTCATGTCGAGGGATTCGTCGAGGACGTCGCGTACGTCGACGACGTCAAAGCGCTGCTCCTCGGTGCGCGAGAAGGTCTTGAGCCCGCGCACGATCTTCTCGATGCGCCCGGCTCCCTCTTTGGCATCCCGGACCAGCTCGTCGAGTTCCTCCCAGGGGGCGCCGGCATTGTCAGGGCGGAGCTTCTGGAGCCGGCCGATGATCATGTGCAGGTTGGCGCGCACGTAGGCCAGGGGGTTGTTGATCTCGTGGGCGACGCCCGCCGCCAGCGTGCCTACGCTGGCCATGCGGTCGGCGAAGATTAGCTGGCGCTGCAGCTTCTTCTGGAGCTTCTGGGCCTCTTCGAGCCGCCTCTCGGTATGCTTCTGTTCGGTGATGTCGCGCGCGACGGCGTAGACCAACTCGCGGTCGGGGTCGGCCGACGAGCGCCACTCGAACCAGCGGTAGCTACCGTCCTTGCACCGATACCGGTTGACCAACGGGCCCATGTTCTGGCCGTCCACCAGCCGTTGGCGCGAGGCGAGCAGATCGGCGCGATCGTCGGGGTGGGCGAACCACACCACCGGCTTGGCCAACAGCTCCTCTTCGCTCCAGCCGAGCGTGCGCGTCCACGATGGATTGACCCGCCTGAAGTAGCCGTCGAAGCCGGCCACGCAGGCGTTGTCCAGCGACATCTCGAAGAAGTCGTCGACCGGCGAGGATGCCTGTTCGGTGGGCTGTTCGGAGGTTGAACGCAATGACATGTGCGTTTTGGGTGGTTCCAACATCGTCATTCGGTTGGTGCGAGGTCGCCGCCGTGGCCAGCGTGCGTCGGTATCCAAGAATAACAGAAATTCGGGGGGATTACAGCGCTCTTGCGCCTTTTAGCGCTCGATTTTTTGCGCCGCGGTGCGTGGAGCCTGCGACAACCGACTCCGGCGGCCTGTGAAAAGCTGCTCACAGGCGCCGGGTGAGCCCGAGCATCAGGAGCATGGCGCCCAGCGCGCCTTGCAGGTATCCCGGCCACAGAAACGGGCCGTCCAGGCTGAAGAAGCGGCCGGCCGCCACCAGGGCCACCCCGGCGACGATATTGCCGACGGAGCGAAGCGCCAGGTTCGGGCGGCGCCCGCCGTCGACGGGCTCGCCCACCCACAGGCGCACCTCGTCGCGCACCGTGGGCATGGCCAGCGCCCACCAGATCGCGCCGCACAGCGCATAGGTCGCCAGCAGATAAAGCGCGTTGATGGGCGTGCCATTGGGGGTCTTGAAGCCGCGAATGGCCACCAGATACAGCGCGACCGGGGCCGCCGCGGTCAGCCATACGGCCAGCCGCGTCGGCCACGAGTCGCGCTGCGTGTCAGTGGCCCGTCGCTCGGTCATTGGATCTGGACTAGAAGTACCAGCGGATGGCCCCGCCGCCGCCGCCCGGGTAGAATCCGCCGATGTAGTCGCCGATGAGGAAGGTCGGGCGCCACTCGGCGGTGATCTCGACGGGGATGGCGCCGAAGTGCCAGGCGACGCCGCCGATGGCCGAGACCCCGAACAGCGTGGCCGAGTTGACGTTGTCGTACAGGTACGCGCTGCCGCCGCCGCCGACGTAGGCGTAGAACTCGCCGAGTCCCGGCGCCTGGAACAGTTGTGCGACGTGGCGCACGTAGTCGGCACCGAAGGCGATGCCCCAGCCCCAGTAGTCACCCACGACGCCCTGGATGGCGTCGGATTGGGTCAGGTAGACCTTGCCGCTCACCCCGTAGGTCAGCGTGCCCGCCCCGAAGCCCACGCCCGTGCGCAGGGTGCGCCCGATCTGGGAGGCGCCTGCGCTGGCGGAGTTGCCGTAGCCGACCTCGTCGGTGGTCGACGGCGCCGACTCGTTGGGATGCGAGCGGGTGCGCGGATCGGCGTGCTGGGCGAATGCGCTCGAGGCGTACAGCAGAGCGACGAGCACGATGAGAATACTGACGAATGTGCGCTTCTTCGGTGCTTTGTTCACGTTACTTCCTTGTCAGGGGTGATGCGACTTGCGTTGAGGTGGTCCCACGACGACGTGCGCCTATGGCGCGCGCCGACTGTCCGAGATATGGTGGGAGCATAGCCAACGTCGATTCGTGGAATCAACTATCAATACCGCAATGGGCCCACGCGCGCCAAAAATTGCCCCACCGAGTCGAGAGAGCCCGTGCAGCTCCCGTTTGTCCATTTGAACCTGCGTCGAAATCCCTTCGGCGAAGTGCCCCAAGACGAGCGCGGCGCGCTGGCGGTGGTCGACGTCGAGCACTTCGTCGAGCGCCTGGGCCAGCCGGGCTTTGCCGTTCAGTTCATCGGCGAGTGCGGCCGGGGAAAGAGCACGCATCTGCACGCGCTGAGACAGCATTTTGTCGACGCGCCGTATGTGCGTGTGGCCGAGCAGCCGCGCGGCTTTCGCCCGCCGCCCGCGTCTGTCTTATTCATCGATGAGGCCCAGTTTTTGAGCCGTCGCCAGCGCCGGCGCATCTTCGGGCGCGACGCCTCGTTCGCGGTGGGCACCCACGCCGACCTCGCCGGCGTCTTCGAGCGCGCCGGGCTGACCTATGAGACGGTGCACGTGGGCGGGGTCGACGCCGCGCGCCTGCGGCGCATCATCGAGCGGCGCATGGAATGGGCGCGGCGCGCGCCCGGCCCGCTGCCGCGCGTCAGCCCGCCGGCCGTCGCCGAACTTGTCGCGCGTCACGGAGACGACCTGCGCGCCATCGAACACCATTTGTACGAAGTCTTCCAACGACTCGAGGAGCCGTGCCATGTCCAAGTGCGACATCTGGATTGAACTCGACGGCGCGGCCGACCGCGTCTATACCCCCGGCGACCTCCTGACCGGCACGGCCCACGTGCGCGCCCACCAGGACTTCGAGTGCAAGGCCCTGCTCGTCGGCTGCCTGTGGAAGACCCACGGTCGGGGCACCAACCGGCAGGGGACCCCGCAGGAGCATCGCCTCTTTGCGGGCAGTTGGACGGAGGGAAGCGACTACAGCTATCCGTTCGAACTGGTCGTTCCCAACGGGCCGAACACCTACCACGGTCATCTGCTGAACATCGATTGGTACGCCCGCGCTCGTGTCGACGTGGCCTGGGCCATCGACCCCAGCGCCGAGGCCGATTTTTTGCTCGGCCCGGGCCCGAAGTCCGACCCGGCGACCTACATCAACAACGACAGCCGCGCGACGACGGTCGCCCGCGTGACAAACGAGGACACCACCGGGTGCGCGGGCTGCATGCTGGGCATGTCGATCCTGATCTTTGCCGGCGGCTCGGTGATGCTGTTCAGCCGCGGGATCGTCGCCCAGCGCGGGCCTTATCTGTACGGGCTCGTCGGGGTGATCGTGGGCATCATCGCGCTGAGCGCCATCGTCGTGGCCGTGCGCAAGTGGGTCAGCAGGCGCATCCTCGGCACGGTGGAGTTGTTCATGCCCGCCGAGCCGGTGCTCGTGGGCGCCCGAATTCCCGTCGAGGTTCATCTGAGCGCCCACGCTCGCGAGAAGATCAACGCCGCGACGGCCACCCTCATCTGCATGGAAGACGTCTCCTACGGCTCGGGCACGAACCGCTCCAACGAGTCCCGCACGCTGTTTCGCCAGGAGTTCCCGCTCACCGAGCAGACCGACAAGGGCGGTGACCTCATGGTGCTGGGCGGCGCCGCCGAGCTGCCCGTGGACGCGCCGCCCAGCGTGAAGGTCACCGACAACGAGTTGTTCTGGCGTGTCGATGTGTATGTCGACGTCGCCAACTGCCCGGACTGGCACCGCCAGTGCTTCCTGGACGTGCGCCCGGCGCCGGTGCGCACCAGTCAGGCCGCCGAGCCCGCCGGGGTCGGTCCGGCCTGGTAAGGGCGCGATTTTCAGAAACTTTCAGTTCCGATGTGGGGCGACTGCTTGATAGTTCGTGGATATGTCCACGGCGCAGGTAGTTGCGCGTTTTTCTGCCGGATTCGACCCCCCATCGGAGTTCGTTTATGACGACGTCCGCCCCCCCCGACAGGCCGGTTGCCGCCGGGGCTCAACGCTACGAAGTCGTCCAAAATATCGGCCGCGGCGCCCAGGCCAGCACCTACCTGGCTCGCGAGCGCGCCACCGGTCGGCAGGTCGTGCTCAAAGAACTCGCGTTGTCGCGCGCCGGCGACTGGAAGGCCGTCGAACTGTTCGAGCGCGAAGGCCGGGTGCTCGGCTCGCTAAACCACCCGGGCATCCCGCGCTATCTGGATGGCTTTTCGGTCGACCAGGGCCAGGGGGGCACGCGCTTCTTTCTGGTGGAGGCGTATGTCGCCGGCCAGTCGCTGCGCGAGCATATCGAGGCCGGGGGGCTGCTCGGCGAGCCCCAGGCCCGCGCGTTGCTCGCCGGGGTGCTGGACATCCTGGTGTATCTGCACGGGCTGAGCCCGCCGGTGGTCCACCGCGACATCAAGCCCGCCAATATCATCCTTCGCCCCGACGGCGGCATCTCGTTGGTCGACTTCGGCGCCGTCCAGGAGATCACCCAGGGCGGCGTGGGCGGCGACACCGTGGTGGGCACCGCCGGCTTTTTGCCGCCCGAGCAACTCATGGGCCGCGCCCAACCCGCCAGCGACCTGTACGCGTTGGGCGCGACGGTGGTGTATGCGATGACCGGAATTCACCCGGTGGACATACCTTCGAGCGGCGTCGGGCTGGACGTTCGCGGGTTGCTCGAGTGCTCGCGCCACTTTCAGGTCTTCCTCGAGCGGCTGATCGACCCCGACGTCGACAGCCGCCTCGCCAGCGCGTCGGAGGCGCTCGCGCGTCTGGAGCGTGGCGACACCGCGATGGAAGCCGCTGGCGGCGCCGACCTGCCCGTGCCGGCGATGGGCGCCACCAGCCTGCAGGACGGCCTGGTGCGCTACACGCGCGGGCCGGACAAGCTCTCGGTGACCATCGAGCCACGCACCACGCCGTACTCGCCGCTGATCTTTATGGCGGCGTTGCTCTTTGTGGGCGGCCCGGCGGCGGCCGCCTGGGGCTATATCAAGCTTCACTCGGCGCTGCTTGGCTTTAGCGTGGTGGTGTTTCCGCTGATCAACGTGGTGCCGCGCGCGATCGACGGCCGCTTCGAGTGGGTGCGCCACACCGTGGAGTTTACGCCCACCGACTACCAGATCGTCCACCACTGGGGGCCGCTGCACTGGACCAAGCGCGGGTCGCTGGCCGACATCGCGGCGGTGGGTATGGACGGCTCCGATGACGAGAGCGGGCTGATGATCGTCGAAGGCTCCCAGGCAAAGCGCTTCGGCAAGGGGCTGCAGCGCCAGGCCTGCGCAAAGCTTCGCGACGTCGTCGACGCCTTCGTCGCTGACTTCCAACGTTGAGAGAGATCCGATGAACCAACCAGCTAGCATCGCGGCGAGCGCACCGAACCGCACGGGACGTCTGGACGCCTACGAGTTGCTCGACGAGCTCGGCGGCGGCCAGAGCGTCACGCGCCTGGCGCGGGTGCGCGCCACCGGCGAGCTCGTCGTCGTCAAAATGGTCGACGTGCAAAAGAGCGCCGACTGGAAGGCCGTCGAGCTATTCGAGCGGGAGGTCGCCGTGCTCGAGAGCCTCGACCACCCGGCGATTCCGAAGGTGCTCGACTCGTTCGTCGACGAGCGACCCGGCCGCCAAACGCTGCGGCTGTGCATGGTCCAGGAGTACGTATTCGGCACCAACCTCGCCCGCGCCGTCCAGCAGGGCTTTCGCGTCGACGAGGACCAGGCGCGCCAGCTCACCCGTGAGCTGCTCGACATCCTCGCCTACCTGCACCAGCAGGACCCGCCGGTCATTCACCGCGACCTCAAGCCGGCCAATATCATCCACGGCGACGACGGGCGGCTGCACCTGGTCGACTTCGGCGCGGTGGGACGGTTTGTGCCCGCCGGCACCGGCTCGACGGTGGTCGGCAGCGCCGGCTATGTGCCCAACGAGCAGCTCGTGGGCCGCGCCCAACCAGCCAGCGACCTGTACGCGCTGGGGGCGACGCTGGTGTTCTTGCTGTCTCGCCGCCCGCCCTCGGAGCTGCCCGTCGAGCATATGCGGGTGCAGTTTCGCCAGGCGGTCAACGTCTCCGACGGCTTCGCCGAGTTCCTCGAAAAGCTCCTCGACCCCAACCCGAAAAAGCGCCCGCAGAGCGTCTTCGAGGCCCAGGGCATGCTCGACACGGTGGGCTCGAAGCTGCCGGTGCGCTGGTCCGGCAGCACCGAACACTTGCCGGGGCGCTACCGGCCGCCGCGGCGCAGCAAGATGACGATCACGCGCACCGCCGACAAGCTCGAGGTGGTCATCCCGCCGCACTTCATCTGGGGGCTCCACCTGATCATGCCCGTTGGCTTTACCGTGCTGGCGGCCGGCCTGGCGTTTTTGAATCCCCGCCCGTTATTCGCGGCCGGCATGGTGATCGTCATGCTGGTGATGTGGTTTCTGCATTACCGGCGCTGCGCAACCACCACGCGCGTGCGGCTGACGGCCGAAGAGTTCGAGGTCGAACGCGAGGTCTTCGGCAAGACCAAGTCGGAGTCCGTCATCATCGACTGCTTCGGCGGGTTGGAGCTCGAGCGTCACCGTCGCGGCGGCCCCGCGTTTCCGGCGCTGGCGACCCGGGATTTCGCCGGGTTCAACCGCAAGGTTCGCTTCGGCGACGGGTTGTCGCGCAAAGAGAAGCTCTGGCTCATTGACGTCTTCGAGCCGGCGAACGTGTAGCACCGAGCACGACACCAGGGGTCCCTACCGCGATGACAAGCGCGATGGGGGTCAATTGGGCGGGTGAGTCCAACATCCGCATTTGGGAAATGCCGCGCGCCGTGGTCAGCGACGCCACCGTCGAGCTCGAGGCCATCGTGGAGGCGGACGCAGTCTCGAACACCGGGAAATGAGGAGCCATGTCGGATCAGGAAAGCAACGATAACCGGCGCCGCGTAACTGTCTGGAAGGCCCTAAAGGCGCTGCTGAGGCCAGCGTTCGTCGTGCTGCTCACGCTGGGCGTTGCCGTCTTCTTCGAAGTCCCGGCCGACTTAGGCGCCTTCGGACGCTGGCTATTCTGGATGAGCGTCATTATGGCGGTGGTGGGCGTGGGACTGTTCGTCGTTGGCTTTCGCTACCGCGGCTATCTGCAAAAGATGGTTTGGCTATCGGCAGTCGGGTTGGTGATCGCCGCCGTGCTGCTGCACGGCATCGTCCCGTGGTTGAAGGTGCAGCGCCCCGACCCGCGCAGGAAGGCCATGGGGGATCCTGCCATTCGCGAGCGGGTGGTGTATTGAGCGCGGGGGCTGCTATCGGCTAAAAAACTCCACCGCCACGCGCGCGAGCTCCTCGCCTTGATCCTCCTGGATGAAGTGGCCGGCGTGCTCGATGGTGGTGTGCGGCTGGCCTTTGGCCCCCGGAATCAGCTTTTGCAACACGCGGTCGGCGCCGCGGGTGATGGGGTCGGAGTCGCCAAAGGCGGTCAGAAAGGGCTTGTCGAATTGGCGAAGCTTCTCCCAGGCCGCCCGGTTG
The DNA here is from genome assembly GCA_963697525.1 of uncultured delta proteobacterium. Lineage (GTDB taxonomy): Bacteria > Myxococcota_A > Bradymonadia > Bradymonadales > Bradymonadaceae > Bradymonas. Next base: position 6,519,378 of record OY969087.1, on the reverse strand, counting down.
GGGGCGCTCGCAGGGTCGTCGGGCGAGGTGGGCACCAGCCGGGGAAACACGCGCGCGCCGGCCTTGTAGGAGGTGTCCGGAAACGGCGCGCGGTACGCCTCGCGCACCTCTTCGGAGACCTCACCGGCGGTGCCGAGATCGATGATCTTGCCGGTATCCATGTCGCCGATGCTCTGCGAGAAGTCCCGCCAGCGCTCGAAGGCTTCGCCCATGTCGTGGTCGCCGGTGGGTAGAAACGTATTGGCCGCGACCACGCCATCGAAGCGCTCGGACATCTCGGCGACCAGCCGGAGTCCGATGAGCCCGCCCCAATCCTGACAGACCAGGTGGATGTGCTCGAGGTCCAGCGCCTCGACAAATTGCCCCGTCCAGTCGACGAAGCGCTGGTAGGTATAATCAATCTCCTCGGTGGGCTTGTCCGAGCGGCCAAAGCCCGGCAAGTCCGGCGCGATCGCCCGAAAGCCCGCCTCGACGAAGATGGGCACCATCTTGCGGTACAGGTACGACCAGGAGGGCTCGCCGTGGAGCATCAGCACTGGTGGCGTGTCTCGAGCGCCCTCGTCGACGTAGTGGATGCGAAGCTCGCCGCCGTCGCCGTCGTCGACCTCGACGTAGTGAGGCTCGAACGGGTAGCCGGAAAGATTGGCGAAGCGCTCGTCGGGGGTGCGCAGCACGTCCATGATGATCTCCCTGGTTGGGTAGAGTTCTTGGTGCCCCCCGACCATAATCGCGAGGATGCCGCCTGTCGATGTTGCTCGACGTGAATCGACAAGTACGGTCCAGGCTCCCTACAATCGAGGCGTCACCCTCACGCGCGCAGTCACGAACATGTCCGCCGACACTGACACACCACCGAAGACGCCGTTGGTCGCGGGGCGCTACCGGGTCCTCGCCGACATCGGCCGCGGTGCCCAGGCGCGCACCTATCGAGCGCTCGACGGTGAGACCGGCGAGGAGGTCGCGCTTAAGGAGCTCGACCTGAAGCGCGCCCAGGACTGGAAGGCCATCGAGCTATTCGAGCGCGAGGGCAGGGTGCTGGGCTCGCTGGACCACCCCGGCATCCCGCGCTACCTGGACGCGTTCAGCGTCGAGGACGACGACGGCACGACGCGGTTTTTGCTCGCCCAGGAGTTCGTCGCCGGCGAATCCCTGCGCGAGCGCATCGAGGCCGGCCACCTGCTCGACGAGGCGCAAGCCCGCGCGCTGCTCGACAGCCTGTTCGGCATCCTCGACTACCTGCACTCCCACAGCCCGCCGGTGGTCCACCGCGATATCAAGCCGGCCAATATCATCGTGCGCGACTCTGCGGACTTCGCCCTGGTCGACTTCGGTGCCGTCCAGGAGGTCGTCCAACAGACGGTCGGCGGCGACACCATCGTGGGCACCAGCGGTTTCCTGCCGCCCGAGCAGTTGATGGGCCGCGCCCGGCCGGCCAGCGACCTGTACGCCCTGGGCGCCACGGTCGTCTATGCGATGAGCGGCGCTCGAGGGGCTGGACCATGCGGCGATCCCAGCGCTGGTCGACGCCTTCGTCGAGGACGACGGCGACACCCAGCGGTTGTACCTCGTCCAAGAGCACGTCGCCGGTCGCGACCTCGCACGCGCTGTCGAGGACGGGTTTCGCGTCGACGAGCAGGCCGCCCGGCAGATCGCACGCGAGCTGCTCGAGGTGCTCGCCTATCTGCACACCCAGGATCCTCCGGTCATTCACCGGGACATTAAACCCGCCAATATCATCCAAGGCGAAGACGGCCGGCTGCACCTGGTGGACTTCGGCGCCGTGGGGCGGTTCGTGTCACCCGGCGGCGGCTCGACGGTCATCGGGACGGCCGGCTATGTGCCCACCGAGTAGCTCGCCGGGCGCGCCCGGCCGGCCAGCGACCTGTACGCGTTGGGCGCGACGCTGGTCTTTCTGCTCGCCCGCCGCCCGCCCACCGAGCTTCCCTTCGAGCGCATGCGCTTGCGGTTTCGAGACGCCGTCAACGTCTCCGACGAGTTCGCCGACTTCCTCGACCTGCTGCTCGCCCCGTCGCCCGACGACCGCCCCGAGACGGCCGCGCGGGCGCTCGAACGGCTCGAGTCGCCCACCGAGACGTTGCCCGTGCTCTGGTCGCAGACCAGCGACGACTTGCCCCGCAAATACCGAACTCCCTCGGGTACCGCCATTTCCATCGAGCGCCGGCCCGGATATCTGGAGGTGACCCTGCCCGGGCGTCTCGCCTCTGGTTTGGTCGAACTTTCGTTCATGGGCCTGGCACTTTTGTTGATCGGCGTCTTCGCCAACAACAAAGTGATCGGCGCGCTCACCATAGTCGGGGGTCTGTCCATTTTTGCGGCCACCCTGGCGCTCATCAAACTCCAAACGCGCCTCGTGCTCACCCCCGAGCAGTTCCAGCTCACCTACAGCGTGTTCGGATGGTCGTGGACCAAGACGATCCCCATCGTCAGCTTTCAGGGCTTCGAGCTCATCAAGATCCAGCGATCCGGGCGACTGGCGCTCGGGATTCGAGGCTTTCCCACCGTCGAGGTGTTGGGCGTCGAGGCCGACCATCGGTTCGGCCGCAATTTTTCCCGCCCCGAATTGCAATGGCTGGCCGATCTCTTCGAGCCCGACCGCGATGCCATCGAGGCGAAGCTCCTGCAGGAGTGAGCGCGGATATCGAGATTGGCGGTCCATGCGCGAAACGGAAATCTTGATTCGTGTGTAAGAAGTCGGACCGAGCCTCGGCGAGTTGATTTTTTGCGGGCTCGAAGCCGACAACCGCAGGCGATGCAGCGCATCGTCGAGGATTGGCGGCGAAGAGGCCGTGAAAATCAGCCGCCGACGGCGACGGGAGATTTCTTACACACGAATCAAATCTTAATTGCCTTAATAGGCGGGGTAGCGCCCCCGTGGTCGACTGGCTCAGAAATTCACATGCTCCCCCTTTATTGTCCTCAGAAATCTGGTGAGCGAGCAGGCCCGACCGGCGGCACGACACAGCGCGGGCAGGGTTTAGGACTTGGTACGATCCTTGAAGTGATCTCCGCCTGTGACTTTGTGAGTGCAAATGGAGCCCAAAATGAACATGACTGCAAAACTGGTGATAGGCGCGCTGGCGGCGTGCACGTTGGCCGCATGTGGCGGCCAGTCCAACGGTGCCGGCGGCGGCTGGAAGATTGGAAACGATACAGGCGCCGATGCTGGGGCCGACGGCGGCGGGCATATCGAACCTGACACAGGCGTGGACACCGGCACCGACGGCGGACACGCCCACTCCTACCAGGTCAACTTCGAGTTGCAGAATGACTCCGGGCGCGCCGTGTATGCGTCGCCCCAGGTCTCGGGCCTCTTCGGATGTGGTCCAATCGGTCAGGATTGGCTGACCGTCAAATACCACAATTCCTCCATCAAGCTCCGAGATACCTGCGACGTATGCAATTGCGACGACGCCCAGCCGTGCGCGATCTGCGAGATGGCAGGTTGTGCTGCCCCGACCGCCGACGGTTCGCGGCTCGATGACGGGCAGTCGCGCACATTTCAGTGGGATGCCTATGCCTGGATCCAGCGCCAGCAGGAAAATCAGCAGATGGCCTGCGAGGAGCCCCAGTCGCTGGCCGGAAAGACGGTGCAGGCCGAATTTTGCTACGGCACCGGCTTCGACGACACCACCCGCAAGATCACCGGTACGCACTGCCAGTCCGTCGACGTCAGCCTCGACCAACCCAGCCAGACGGTGCGCGTGACGGTACCGCCGCCCCCGCCCCACGACATCACCTTCCGCCTGGTCAACGACACGGGCCACGACGTGTACATCAACCCGGGCACGCCCACCTCTGATATTCCCTGCGGTGGTTCGTGGTATAGTGTCGGCGACGGCTCGCAGGACTTCACACTGCGCGCGACCTGCGGCGTATGCGCCTGCAGTGAGATCGAGCAAAATCCCGGCCAGCAATGCATGCAGGAGTGTCCGTCGTGTCCGGTGGTCATGGGCGACGCGCAGCACGTCCTCCCCGGCGAGGTGCGTTCGGATACCTGGGACGGCACCATCGTGGTCCGCGACACGGTCGCCGGCCAACAGTGCCAGCGCCAATCCGTGCCGCCGACCAACCAGCTCCACGCCACCTTCTGCTGGTCCGACCAGCTCGACCAGCACGACGGATGGGCCTCCGTTCACAATCCCCAGTGCGAGGACGTCGCCTTCGACCGGCAGACCGACCACACCGTGGAGTTCCACATCCAGAATTAGGGCAGCAGGGTCCCAGTCGTTGACATGGCGCGGCGGCGTCTCTACATTGCGACCTCCGGTCGCGACGGGACGGCGCTTGGCGCTCGTGGCGACGACGAATCCTACTGAAAACCCTGTGGAAAACTGCCGTGAAACACTTTATTACCACCCTCGACTGGTCGCGCGAGGAGCTGCAGGCGTTCTTGGACCACGCCAAGGCGCTCAAGGCCGACCCCATCCAGCCGCTGCTCAAAGACAAGACCATCGCGCTGGTCTTCTTTAACCCGTCGCTGCGCACACGCACCTCCTTCGATGTGGGCGCCCACCAATTGGGCGGCCACGCCGTGGTGCTCCAGCCGGGCAAGGGGGCCTGGCCCATGGAGTTCGAGGTGGGCGCCAAGATGGACGCCGGTGCCGAAGAGCACGTCATCGAGGCGGCGCGGGTGCTGTCGCGCTACTGCGACCTCATCGCCGTGCGCGCGTTCCCCAAATTCGAGAATTGGCAGCAGGATCGCCGCGACCACGTCATCCGCGCGTTCGCCGAGTACGCCACCGTGCCGGTCATCAATATGGAGACCATCACCCATCCCTGTCAGGAGATGGCCCATATGATGACCCTGCAGGAGAAGCTCGGCGAGACCGACGGCAAGAAGTTCGTGCTCACGTGGACCTACCACCCCAAGCCGCTGAACACGGCGGTGGCCAACTCCGCGCTGCTCATCGCCACCAAATTCGGCATGGACGTCACACTGTTGTGTCCCACCGAGGACTACCTGCTCGACGAGCGCTACATGAACGCCGCCCGTGAGTACAGCGCCCAGAACGGACAGGAGCTCACCGTCACCCACGACATCGAGGAGGCCTACACCGGCGCCGACGTCGTCTACGCCAAGAGCTGGGGCGCGCTGCCGTATTTCGGCAACTGGGACGCCGAAAAGCCCATCCGTGACCAGTACGAGCACTTCATCGTCGACCGCGACAAGATGGCCCTGACCAACGACGGCATCTTCAGCCACTGCCTGCCGGTGCGCCGAAACGTCAAGGTCACCGGCGAGATCCTCGACTCGGACATCTCGGTGGCCATCGACGAGGCAGAAAACCGACTGCACGTCCAGAAGGCTATCATGGCGGGTCTGGTAAACGATTGAGGGAAAGGTTCACCACAGAGGTCACAGAGGACACAGAGGACAGCTTAAAAAAGTTTTTCCTCTGTGCTCTCTGTGTCCTCTGTGGTGATTGAAAAGGCTTGATTCACACAAGTCACCACAGAGGACAGTTTAAAAAAGTTTTCCTCTGTGCTCTCTGTGTCCTCTGTGGTGATTGAAAAGGTTTGATTCACACAAGTCACCACAGAGGACAGCTTAAAAAAGTTTTTCCTCTGTGCTCTCTGTGTCCTCTGTGGTGATTGAAAAGGCTTGATTCACGTAAGCAACGAGAGAAGGACATGTCGAAAGAAGTAGTGCTGGCGTTTTCGGGTGGTTTGGACACGAGCTTTTGTGTGCCGTGGCTCACGGAGCAGGGTTATGAGGTGATCACGTTGTTCGTGGACACCGGCGGCGTCGACGACGAGGAGCGCCAGTATATCGAGGAGCGCGCGTATGCGCTGGGCGCCAAGGAGCACCTGGTGGCCGAGGTCGGCCAGGAGATCTGGGACGAGGTGGTCGTGCCGCTGGTGCGCGGCGGGCAGCTCTACCAGAACCAGTACCCGCTTTTGTGCTCGGACCGTTACCTCATCGTGCGCAAGTCGCTGGAGGTATGCGACGCGCGCGGCACCAAATTCTTCGCCCACGGCTGCACCGGCATGGGCAACGACCAGGTGCGCTTCGACCTGACCGTGCGCGCGCTGGGCGACTACCAGATCCTGGCGCCCATTCGCGAGATCCAGCGCGACCACGACAACGTGCGTGAGTTCGAGATGGAGTACCTCAAAGAGCGCGGCTTCGAGGTACGGAAAAAGACCACGGTGTACACCATCAACGAGAACCTGCTGGGGGTGACCACCTCCGGCTCCGAGGTCGACGAGTGGGAAATCCCCGGCGAGGAAACCTACAAGCTGACGGCGCACCCGTCGGCGTGGCCCGATGAGCCGCTGACCGCCAAGCTGACCTTCGAGCAAGGCGCGCCCGTGGCGCTCGACGGCGAGCGCCTGGGCGGCCCGGAGATGCTCGCCGCGCTCAACGAGCGCTTCGGCGCCTACGGCGTGGGCCGCCAGCCGTACACCGGCGACACCACCATCGGCCTCAAGGGCCGCATCGTCTTCGAGGCGCCCGGGCTCGTCTCGCTGGTGACCGCCCACCGCGCGCTCGAGGAGGCCGTGCTCACCAAGCACCAGAACCGCTTCAAGCCCATGGTCGCCGACAAATGGGTCGAGCTGGTCTACGAGGGCTTCTTCTACGAGCCGCTCAAGGCCGACCTGGAGGCCTACCTGGAAAGCTCCCAACGCAAGGTCAACGGCACGGTTACGCTGCAGAGCTGGGGCGGGCGCGTCGACGCGGTCAAAGTCGACTCGGCGCATATCCTCAAGCGCAAGGACGCGGTGTACGCGCAGAGCGCCGACTGGGGCGTGGCCGAAGCCGAGGGCTTCATCAAACTCTTCGGCCAGAGCTCGACGCTGTGGGCCGAGGTCAATGATTTCGACGCGGAGTGACATGAGCCAACTCCTCCAAAGTACCCTGCGCCATCTCGAGGCATTGGTGGCCTGCGACACGCAGAACCCGCCGCGCGCCATCGCCGAAAGTGGCCTGATGGGCTACCTGCGCGGCGAACTCGCCGCCTTCGACCTCGAATTCGAGGACCACGGCGAGGGCTGCCAGAGCTTGCTGGCGGTGCGCGGCGAGCCGCGCCTCTTGTTCAACTTCCACGTGGACACGGTGCCCGCCTCGGAGGCGTGGCAGACCGACCCCTTCGATCTCATCGTCGACGGCGAGCGCGCCGTCGGCCTGGGCGCCTGCGACATCAAGGGCGCCTCGGCGTGCATGCTCGCCGCGCTGGAGCAGAGCGACGGTGACGTCGCGCTGCTGTTCACCTCCGACGAGGAGGCCGGCTCGAGCCGCTGCGTCAAGGAGTTCTTGAAGCGCCGGCGCGACTTCGACGCGGTCATCGTCGCCGAGCCCACCCGCGCCGAGGCGGTGCTCGAGCACCGGGGCATCTCGACGTGTACCGGCACGTTTTACGGCCTGCCGGGCCACGCCTCCGAGCGTCGCGCGCTCGACGACAGCGCCGTGCACAAGGCCGTGCGCTGGGCGCAGGCCGCCCTGGAGTACGCCGAGCGAAACGAGCAGACCGCCTACCGCGGCCTGAGCGGGCTTCGCTTCAACCTGGGCGTGTTCGAAGGCGGCATCAAGCCCAATATCATCGCGCCGTCGGCGACGGTGCGCTTCGGCTTTCGCCCGCTTCCCAACCAGGACTCCGAGGCGGTCATGGAGGATATCCAGGGGCTGGCGCCCACGGGCTGCGAGGTCGACTGGGCGCCGGGCTTTTACGGCCCCACGCTGCCCGACGACCCCGCCGATCTCGAGGCCGCCCGCCAGCTCGCCGGCGAGCTCGGCGTCGTCGTCGGCCAGCCGGTCGACTTTTGGACCGAGGCTTCGCTATTCTCCGAGGCGGGCTTCACCGCGTTTGTCTACGGTCCCGGCGACATCGCTCAGGCGCATACGGCGGGCGAATGGGTCTCGTTGCAGGAGTTGAACGTGGTGGCCGAGACGTATAGACGCCTACTCCTGTAACGTGGTCGTTGGTTCATGGTTATTGGTTGTTGGTCTTGCCGATTGGCGCTCAGCGCACGATAGTCGCCACGATGCCATTCGGACGTCACTAGCGGCAGATCGAGCTGATGCTCTCGGATAGCAAGAACTAAAAACCAAGAACCAAGAACCAAAAACCAACCACCCAAGATGCTCCAATAGCCCGTACGGCTTCGATTCGGAACGCCCCACAACGACGCAAGAGATGGAAGACACACGCAATACGATCGTGCGCCTGCTGAGCAATATCGGCAGCCGGCGCGAGGTCGAGCAGTACCTCAAGCGCTTCTCCAGCGTGGACTCGCACCGCTTCGCGGTGGTCAAGGTCGGCGGCACGATTTTGCGCGACGACCTCGACAACCTGGTGTCGTCGCTCAGCTTTTTGTACCGCGTGGGGCTGTACCCCATCGTCATTCACGGCGCCGGCGCGCAACTCAATGACGCGCTGGCAGAGGAGGGCATCGCCACCACCCGCGTCGACGGGATGCGCGTGACCTCTGCGGAGGTGCTCGAGGTCGCTCGCAAGGTCTTCCAGCGCGAGAATTGGCGGCTGGTCGAGGCCCTCGAGCAGATGGGCACGCGCGCGCGGCCCATCCCCAATGGGGTATTCTCGGCCTCGCTGCTCGATGAGCAGCGCTACGGGTTGGTCGGCGAGGTCGAGGGCGTCGACCTCGACCCCATTCGCTCGAGCATCCGCTCGGGACATCTGCCCATCCTGTCGAGCCTGGGCGAGACCCCCGGCGGCCAACTGCTCAACATCAACGCCGACGTCGCCGCCAACAAACTCGCCCTGAGCATCGAGCCGTTCAAGATCGTGTTTCTGACGGGCACCGGCGGGCTTCTGAACAATTACGGGCGCATCATTCCATCGGTCAACCTGGCCGAGGACTTCGACTTTCTGATGGCCCAGGAGTGGGTCGAAGGGGGCATGCGCCTGAAGGTCGATCAGATTAAATCGCTTCTGGACGAGCTTCCCCTGTCCTCGTCGGTCTCGATCACCAACCCCGAGCACCTGGCCAAAGAGCTGTTCACCCACCGCGGCTCGGGGACGCTCGTGCGCCGCGGCGAGAAGCTCGTGCGCCACGAGGGCCTGGAGGGCATCGACCGCGAGCGCATCGCCGGGCTCATCGCCTCGTGCTTCGGGCGCGAGCTCACCGACGATTACTTCGACAAAAAGCCGTTTTACCGCGTCTACGTCTCCGACTCCTACCGCGCGACCGCCATCCTCACCGAAGAGCAGGGCATCCCCTACCTGGACAAGATCGGGGTGACCGAAGAGGCCCAGGGCGAGGGCCTGGGCGGCTCGATCTGGTTGCGCATGAAGCAGGAAAATCCCAAGTTGTTTTGGCGCTCGCGCGTCGAAAACCCCATCAACGGCTGGTATTTCGACGAGGCGCAGGGCTCGTATCGCTCGGGGCGTTGGGTCGTCTTCTGGTACGGCATGGACAACTTCGAGGAGATGAAACAATGCGTCGACATGGCGCTTCAGATGCCGGAGACGTTGAGGAGTAACGGATGACGAAGACGATCGGAATTGTCGGGGCGCGCGGCTATACCGGCGCCGAGCTCATCGGCCTGTTGGCCGGTCACGAGGGCTTCGAGCTCGCCTTCGTCAGCTCCCGAGAGCTGGCCGGCGAGCCGCTGGCCGACCACGTGGAGGCGTTCGACGGCGGGCTGCGCTTCGAGGAACTCTCGCCCGACGACGTCGCCCAAAAGGGCGCCGACGTCTGCGTTTTAGCGCTTCCCAACGCGGTTTCGGGGGCGTTTATCGACGCCATCGAGCGAGTTAACCCGGGCACGGTCGTCATCGACCTGAGCGCCGACCATCGCTTCGACGATGCCTGGACCTACGGCCAACCCGAGCGGTTTCGCGACACGATCAAGAGCGCCAAGCGCATCGCCAATCCCGGCTGCTACGCCACCGGCATGCAGCTCGGCTTGGAGCCGGTCATCGACTGGGCGATTGCGCCGCCGCAGGTCTTCGGCGTCTCCGGCTACAGCGGCGCGGGGACCAAGCCCTCGCCGAAAAACGACCCCGAGAAGCTCGCCGACAACCTGATGCCCTACAAGCTGACCGGGCATACCCACGAGCGTGAGGTCACCCGCCAGCTCGGCCACCAGGTCTACTTTACCCCGCACGTCGCCCCGTTCTTCCGCGGCATCACGCTGACCCTCTCGGTGCAGCTCGGCCGCCCCAAGACGGCCGCGCAGGTGCGCGAGGCCTTCGCCGAGCGCTACGTCGACGAGCCGCTCATCGAGCTGTGCGACGACATCCCGCTGGTCAAAGACAACGCCGGCTCGCACCTGGTGCGCATCGGCGGCATCACCGTCGACGACGCCGGCGAGCATTTGGTGCTGGTGGCCACCCTGGACAACCTGCTCAAGGGCGCGGCCACCCAAGCGTTGCAGAACGCCAACCTGGCGTGCGGCTTCGACGAGCTCATGGGTATCCGTTAAGTCTTTTTTCACCACAGAGGGCACAGAGGACACAGAGGACTGCGAAAGGCGTTTTTCACCGCAAAGGCGCGAAGACGCAAAGAAAGATGTTTAGAAGGCAGTACCTTCGCGGCTCTGCGCCTTTGCGGTGAATATGCTGTTCGCCGTTTGCTGTTTAGACGAGGACTGAAGATGACCAAACCACTGTGGGATAAGGGCGGGGCGACCGTCGACGAGCGCATCATGCGGTTTTGCGCCGGCGAGGATGTCGTGCTCGACCGCCAGTTATTCGTCTACGACGTTCGGGCGTCGAAGGCGCATGTGCGCGGGCTGGTGCGCATCGGGCTGTTGAGCGAGGAGGAGGGCAATCAGCTCGTGTCGACGCTCGACGAGCTCGCCGATGCCTACACGGCCGGTGAGTTTGTGCTCGACGAGACCTACGAGGATGGTCACTCGGCCATCGAGGCCTACCTGACGAGCAGGCTGGGCGATGTGGGCAAGAAGGTGCACACCGGGCGCAGTCGAAACGACCAGGTGCTCGTCGCCGCGCGGCTGCACCTTCGCGACGCGCTCGCCGAGGTCGCCGCGCATACCCGGCGCGCCGCCGAGGTGTGCCTGGAGCGGGCGGCCAAAGACGACATGCCCATGCCGGGCTACACACACCTGCAGCGCGCCGTGCCGTCGTCGACGGGGATGTGGTTTGCGGCGTTTGCCGAGGCGTTCGTCGACGACGCGCGCCTGGCGCTCGATACGCGCCGATGGGTGGACACCAACCCGCTGGGCACCGCCGCCGGGTACGGCGTCAACCTGCCGCTCGACCGCGACGGGGTGACCGAGGAGCTCGACTTCGAGCGCATGCAATTGAGCCCCATCTACGCGCAAAATAGCCGGGGTAAATTCGAGCTTCAAGCGCTCATGGCGCTGGGCCAGGCGCTTCTGGACGTGCGCCGCATGGCGTGGGATTTGAGCCTGTTCACCACCGCGGAGTTCGCCTTCGTCGACCTGCCCGACCGGTTCACGACCGGCTCGTCGATCATGCCCAATAAGCGAAACCCGGACGTCGTGGAGCTGCTTCGGGCGAGCTATGGCGTGGTTCAGGGGGCGATGGCCGAGCTACAAGGCATCTTGTCGCTGCCCAGCGGCTACCAGCGCGACCTGCAGGCGACCAAGCCGCCGGTGTTGCGCGCGTTTTCGCGTGGGCTGGATGCGCTCGCACTGGTCCCCGAACTTTTGAGGGAACTCCAATTCGATGAGGCGCGCATGCGCCAGGCCATCAACCCGGAGTTGTACGCCACCGACCGGGCCATCGAGCTGGCCAAACAGGGCGTGCCCTTTCGCCAGGCCTACCGCCAGGTGGTCGACGAATTCGACCAGCTCGGCGACCGCACCCCCGAGGCGAGCCTCGAGGCGCGCACCTCGCCGGGCGGCGCGGCCGCGCTGCGCTTGGAGGTGCTGCGCGAGCGGTTGGACGGGTTGGAGTAGAGGATGTGCATGGGGCGCGGTCGTCTCGACCGCCGGGGTCGCTCTGCGGCCCCGGACGTGTCGCGGCGTCGGCCGCGTCGAAACACGCAAGGCGGGGCCAGAGGCGCCCGCGGCGGGCCAGAGCCCCGCGGCCCGAAATTGTTGTGGCTACCGAGGTTTCTCTAAATCATAGCGCCTTCTCGATCGCCCCGCGGATCGACTCCGGCGTATCCTTGGGCGCGAAGCGATCCAAAATCTCGCCGTCGCGGCCGATGAGGAACTTGGTGAAGTTCCACTTGATCTTTTTGGTCCCCAGGATGCCCGGCGCGCCTTTCTCGATCTGCTCGAACAGCGGGTGGGTGTTGCCGCCGTTGACCTCGATGCGCGCGTGCATCGGAAAGCTCACGCCGAAGTTGAGCTTGCAGAAGCTGGCGATCTCCTCGTTGGTGCCCGGGTCCTGGCCGCCGAATTGGTTGCACGGAAAGCCCAGCACCACCAACCCGCGCTCCCGATAGTCCTCCCACAGCTTCTCGAGCCCCTCGAATTGCGGCGTAAACCCGCACTCGCTGGCGGTGTTGACGATGAGCAGCACCTTGCCCTCATAGGGCTCGAGCGTGCCCGCCTCGCCAGTGATGCTCTCTACTTCGGTCGTATAGTCGATAGTCGCCACGTTGGGCCTCCTTTTTTGTCCTGGTTTCCGCAGTTGTGAGATGCGGAGTCTTCCAGATCAGGCTCGAAAAATCTAGGAGGGGCGGTTTGGGTTCACGTTTAGGTTTAGGTTTAGGTTTAGGTTTACGTTTAGGTTTTGGTTGCTGGCGACCCTTCTAGGGTTTTGCGCTGTGTGCACGTTTGATGGTGTCCGATTGGGACTCTTCGCAAGTTGCAGGCGCGGTTATGGCTGACATCGTCGAACCCTCGTCAATCGGCGCGCATTGGTGTTCACTCGATCACTCGATCACTCGATCACTCACTTGTTGATAAAATCCATCACGTAGTGAGACCGCCCCGACACCGTCGCCTTGGCCCCCTGAATGATGAGCTGCAGCGAGTATTTGCACTTGATGTCGTAGCGGTAGGGGTTGCTGACCGTCGAGGCGATCATCTTGGCCGCCGAGCCGTATTTCGCCAGCAGGTCGGTGCGCTTGAAGCGCTTTCCGTGAAGCACCAGCTTGACGGAGTCGTTTCCGGACTTGCCGTCGATCTGCAGGGCCATTGGAAAGCTGTAGCCGCTCTTGGGGTCTTTGCGCTCGCGGGCGAAGCGAATCTTGGCGTCGGGGTCGGAGAAGACGATCTGGTTCTTGTAACCCACGACTACCCAGGTGAACGAGCGGCCGCCGTAGTCGGGGTCGAGCTTGACCTCGCGCCACATCACGAACAGGTCGTTGTTGTAAGTGCGAAACCGCGAGAAGCGCAGCGCGAAGTCGAACGGTGCGACGTTGGTGGCCACGTGGTCGGCGTAGCCCTTCTTGGTGCCGCGCACCGCGAAGGTCTTGCCGTTCATGGTCACCTTGCCTTTTACGTCGGCGCGCGGGGCGAGCATGTTGAACTTGTAGTAGCCGTCCTTGACCTTGATCTTGCCAGTGCCCGGCTTCCACATGGGGGTGGTGTTCTTGAAGTGCAGCCGGAAGCTGACGCCGTCGCCCTTGTGGGTGACCACGAAGCTTTTCTTGCCGGTGGCGTAGACCCGGGTGTTGGCGATGTCGATGTCGAACTTCTTCTTGGAGTAGCTCCAGTCGCCCTGGTCGACCTCCTTTTTCATCTCGTAGTGCTTGTGGCCGGGCACGTGCACGCGCACGGCGACCGCGCCTTTGCCGTCGCCCCAGCCCAGGTTGGAGATGGTCCAGTCGACGCCGATATGCCCGCCGCCGTCGAGGTCGACGGCGAAGCCGTAGCGCTCGGTGTAGGCCTCGTCGCCGCTCATCGCCGGGATCATATCCGAGACGGTGGGCGTGGCGGTGGCCTTGCCCTGCGACCACCCACGCGTCTGGGCGTGCGCGGTGGGCATGCCCGCGGCGAGCACGGTCACAGCGCCGAGCGCAAAGGCGGCGAGGAACAAGACGATCTGCTTGGACGGCTTTGTCATCATGGTCGCGGGGCTGGAGCTGATAAACGAGCAACTCGGTTGTGGTGAGTCTGACGCTTCGGGCTTCGAGTTATTCAGAGAGCAACACGCCCGGGTTCAACACGCCTGCCGGGTCGAAGGATTCCTTGAGCTGCTCGAGTCCCCGGCGAAAGAGCGCTGGAACTTCGCGTTCATACCACGGTTTATGCGTGCGTCCCACGGCGTGGTGGTGGGTGATCGTCGCCCCGCCGTGTGCGATGGCCTCGGCGGCCGCGGCTTTGATCTGCGACCACTGTTCGAGCTCGCTGCCCACGGTCGCGGGCGCCAAAAAGGTGTAATAGGGCGCCGGGCCGTCCGCATACACGTGGGTGAACCGGCAGGAGATAAACCCCGCGCCGCACACCTGCTTCATGGCCGCGCGCACCTCCGAGATGATGCGTCGGTGCAGCGCCTCGAAGCGGTCCCAGGTGCACGCGGTCTCGAAGGTATCGGCGATGACGCCCAGGCTGACCATGGTATTTTGCAGGTAGGGCCCCTCGAAAAACGAGCTTCGCCAGCGCCCGCCGGCCCCCGACTCCGCGACGCGCTCCTCCTCGTCGGTGTGGCTGGGCGGGCCGGCGAGCTCGCCGCCGTGGTCGCGGCATAATTCGACGGCCCGCTCGAGGTCGGGGCGCGTGGGCACACGGGGGGACTCGAAGGCCAACAGCAAGACGTTGCTGCCGTCGAAGACCACCGCGTTGAGCATCGCCTCGCGGCTGTCGAGCAGGCGGCAGTTGGCCGGGGCGAGGCCCGATTGGGCGATGTCGCGCACCGCGCGCACCGCGTCGTCGAAGTCGGCAAAATGCACGCTGACCTTGCTTCGAAACCGCGGCCGCAGGTGTACGCGGGTCCACGCCTCGGTGATCACGCCCAGCGTGCCCTCCGAGCCGAGCACCAGCGCGTCGGGCGAGGGGCCGGCGCCGGAGGCCGGCAGGCGGCGCGTCTGAAAGTCGCCCGCCGGCGAGATCATCGTCACCGACTCGATGAAGTCGTCGATGTGGGTGTAGCGCGTGGCGTAGTGGCCGCCGGCGCGCGTGGCGATCCAGCCGCCGAAGGTCGAAAATTCGTAGGATTGCGGGTAGTGGCGAAGCTGCAGGCCATGCTCGTGGAGCTGCTCGGCGAGGCGGGGGCCGGTCGCGCCGGCCTGCACGCGGGCGGCGCGGCTGATGGGGTCGACCTCGAGCACCCGGTCGAGGCCGCGCATATCCAGCGAGACGACCCCCGAAAAGCGCTCGTCGACCTCGCACTCCACGCCGCCGACCACGCTGGTCCCGCCGCCAAAGGGCACCACCGCCACCTGCTGGTCGCTGGCCCAGTCGAGCACCTGGCGCACGTGCTCGGCGCGGGTCGGCTGGGCTATGAAATCGGGCGGGGCGGGGTAGTCGGCGCGAAACCCGCGCACCACGTCGCGGTAGGCTTTGCCGTAGGTGTGGGTGACGCGCTGGCGCTTGTCCGCCGAGCAGATCTCGGCGAGCGCCGCCGGCGGTTCGACGCGCGGCGCGCGAAGCTCGACGTCGTCCAGCCCGGGCGGCTCGAGCAGCTCCAAGCCCTGGAAGCCGAGCATGGCGCCCACCTGCTGGCCGAGGTTGTTGCGGCCCTCGGCGTCGGGAAATTTATCCGCCCAGCCCCAGCCCCAGAAGTTGTGTTGGCGGTCGTGTGCCATGATGGTGTCTAGGTCAACGCTGCTTCCAAGTACCACACGCTAAACCACGACTGATCATCCGTCCACAAGCGGCGCACCTCGAAGCCGGCGTCCTGGGCGAGCGTCTCGAATCGGTCCACGGTGTATTTGTACGAGAACTCCGTGGTGATGAACTCACCGTCGTTGAAGCTCAAGCATTCGCCGCCGACGTGGACCGTCTGGGCGCGCGAGCTGACCAGGCGCATCTCGATGCGTCCCTCGTTGTTGTTCCACACCGCGCGGTGGAAGAAGCCGTCGAGGTTGAAGTCCGCGCCGAGCTCGCGGTTGATGCGCTCGAGCATATTGAGGTTGAACGCCGCGGTCACCCCGCGCCGGTCGTTATAAGCCGCCTCGAGCACCTCCCGGTCCTTTTGCAGGTCGACCCCGATGAGCAGGCCGCCGCCGTCGCCGACCATGTGGGCGATGCGCGCCATGAACCGGCGGGCCTGGTCCGGGCGAAAATTGCCGATGGTCGAGCCCGGAAAATACGCGGCGGTGTGCTCGAAGCTGGTGGTCGGCCGGGGCAGCTCGACGCTCTGGGTGTAGTCGGCGCAGACCGGCAAGAGCTCCAGCTTGGGAAAGGCCTGGCCGAGGGAGGCCGCGCAGGCGTCGAGCGCCGATTTGGAGATCTCGACGGGCAGATAAGCCGCCGGGGTCTCCAACGCCTCCAATAACAGCCGGGTCTTCAGCCCGCTGCCCGCCCCCAATTCCACCAGGCGCACGTTGGGGCCGACGCATTGGGCCATCTGGGCGACGCGATCTTCCATGATCCCCAATTCGGTGCGCGTGGGATAGTACTCGTCGAGGGTGCAGATACGCTCGAAGAGCTCCGAGCCGCGCGCGTCGTAGAAGTACTTGCAGGGAAGCGACTTTTGGCGCCGGCTTAGCCCGCGTAGCACATCGGCGAGGAAGCCGCCGGCGGATGTGGCTGTGGTCTCGACTGCCGCGCTCGACGTATCTGGTTCCATAAAACCCTTCCTGTGAAATCTGCGTGATCGTCTCAAAAATCTGAGAGGGGAATGGCCCGCCGATCCACACCCACGCACCGTCGACCCGTCTCGGGACCCCCTCAGAGCCCGTTTGGGGCTTCTTCTGCCGCTGGTGGCCCGGAATTTGCTCGCGGTTAGTCCCAAGGCAAGTATACAATGTGATGGTTCTTCCAAAACCGAGGCCACGACGATGACACTACGTTCGATGACAAAATGGTTCGCAGCGGTGATGCTGGTGGGATTGGCCAGCATCGCCATGCCCCAACGGGCGGATGCGTTCTGCGGATTTTACGTCGGTGGCGGCCAGGCCGACCTGTTCGCCAACGCTACCCAGGCAGTGATGATGCGCGACGGCAACCGCACGGTGCTGTCCATTCAGAATAATTACCAGGGGCCGACCGAAGACTTCGCCATGGTCGTACCCGTGCCGGTGGTGCTGCAGCAAACCGACGTCAAGACGCTGCCGCGCGACCTCTTCGCCAAGATCGACGAGCTCACCGCCCCGCGCCTGGTCGAGTATTGGGAGCAGGACCCGTGCACCCCCCCGCCGCAGTACGACGCAGGGATGGGTGGAGGCGCGCCCACCGCCGCCGATGGCGCCAGCGGCTCGAATAACGGTAGCGTCAACGTCGAGGCCCAGTTCACCGTCGGCGAATACAACGTGGTCGTGCTCAGCGCGACCGATTCGACCGGCCTGGAGACCTGGCTACACGACAACGACTACAATATCCCCAACGGGGCGGCGCCCTACCTCGACCCCTACGTCCAGCAGGGCTCCAAATTCTTCGTCGCCAAGGTCGACCCCAACAAGGTCACCTTCCAGAACGGCCAGGCGGTGCTCTCGCCGCTGCGCTTCCACTACGACACGCCCGACTTCAAGCTGCCCATCCGGCTGGGCTTGATCAACTCGGCGGGCCGCCAGGACCTCATCGTGTATACCCTGGGCCAAAACCAGCGCTACGAGGTGGCGAACTACGACAACGTGACCATCCCCACCAATATCGAGGTGGTCGACGACGTGCGTAATGACTTCGGTACCTTCTACCGTACGCTTTTCCAGGAGACGGTCAACCAGCATCCGGGCGCGGTGGTCACCGAGTATTCGTGGGACGCCTCCTCGTGCGACCCGTGTCCGGGGCCGACGCTCGACGCCAACGACTATATGACGCTGGGGGCCGACGTTATGCCCGGCCAGCCGACCTACGGATGGACGATCACCCGGTTGCACGCGCGCTACGACAAGCACGACATCGGCGCCGACCTGATGTTCCGCGCCGCCGACCCCATCGTGGGCGGCCGGGAGAGATACGACCAGAATGGCGCGCTGAAGACCGGCGCGGAGCCGTCGAGCACCAACAACTTCCAGGGCCGCTACATCATCCGTCATTATTGGACCGGCCCGGTGGCCTGCGCCGACCCCGACTTCGGGCGCTGGGGCGGCCCTCCCGGCCAGCCCGGCAGCCAGCCGCCGGTGATGTCGAACCCCAGCCCCAACACCAGCCAGGGCGGCGCCAACGCGCCCCCGGCCAGCGGCGACCTCGACGGTAAGCCGCTCGACCAGATGGTGGTGGTCAACGTGCCCGAGTTGGGCATCACCCCGGCGCCGGGGCACAGCCACGCTGCCTGTACCGTGCGCGGCGTCAACGGGGCCATCCCGGCCGGCTTTGCGGCCATATTCGGAATCCTGGGACTGATCTTCATTCGCCGACGCCGCGATCAATGACCACGCTTCTCCCCAACCTCACCCGCCTCGCCGCCGCCGCGCTCGTGGTGGCGGCGGGCGCGGGTGTCTTCGTCGGCGGCTGTGATTCGAACGCCGGCCATAAGCCGAGCGTCCATCACAGCCACCACGACGACGCGCCCGTGGCGCACAAGCCCAAACCTCCCGAGGAGGTCCACGGGCCGATGCTGCCCGACCGCGGCGGCGCGTTTCGCCCGTCGCTGGCCCGGCTGGCCGACAAGAAGGTCCATATGGCCAGCCTGACCGAGGTCGATAAATGCGCCCAATGCCACCCCAAGGAGGTGGCCCAGTGGCGCGACAGCGTCCACCACTTCGCCTCGCTCAACAACCCGCTGTACCGGGTCGCGCTGGACAAATTCGTCGACGCCTCCGGCCAGGAGAAGGCCCGGTTTTGCAACGGCTGTCACGACCCGGTGTTGATGTTCGACAAGGGCTTGTCCGACCGCTTCGCCCCCGACCGGCGCGAGGCGCATTTGGGGATTACCTGCGGGGTGTGCCACGGGGTCAAAGACGCGCGCTACGACGGCAACGCCAGCTATACGCTGACCACTGCCAAGATCCCCATCCCCGACTTCGACGACCCCCAGAGCATCGCCACCCACGTCCAGCGGGTGACCACCACCAAGGTCGACGAGAACGCGCTGTGCGTATCCTGTCACCGCGCGTTTTTGAGCAAGGCCACCGGCCACGCCGTCCACCTGCAGGGCATCGACGCCTACGCGCCCTGGCGGCGCTCTCGCTTCAACGACAATCCGGTGACGCGCCTCGACGAAGGCGTAAAGGCGCAAACCTGCGTCAACTGCCACATGCCCGAGGGGCCCGACGGCCACAGCTCGCACCGCTTCGCCGGCGGCCACAGCGCGCTCGCCAAGATGATCGGTTCGAAAAAGCAACTCGAGGCGGTGCGCAAGATGGTCGAAAGCGCCGCCACGCTCGACATCGCCGCGGTGGGCGTCGGCTCGCAGGACAAGCCCACACGGCCCGACGCGTTCGAGCTGCACGGCGGCGAGAAGGTCTGGTTCGACGTGGTCGTGCGCAACACCGGGGTGGGGCACCGCTTCCCCAGCGGCGTGCCCGACCTCAAAGACACGTGGCTCGAGGTCGTGCTCAGCGACACATCCGGTCGCACGCTCGTGCAGTCCGGCGTCGCCGAGGCCACCACCGGCGACGACCCCACCGCCCACCGCTTCCGCGTGCTCCTGCTCGACAAGATGGCCGGCATGCAGCCGACGCATTCGGTGGCTCATTTTCGCGCCGCCGGCTATGACCACACCATCGCCCCGCGCGACGCCGCGGTCGTGCGCTATGTGTGGCACGTGCCCCAAAAGCTCGAGACGGTCAAATTCCCCGTGCAGGTGCGCGTGCGGCTGCGCCACCGGCGCATGAACCTGGCGACCCACAAACAGGACTGCGAGGCCTTCGAGACCAAACGCGGCCAGGCGCTCTTCGCGGCGAGCAAAAAGTACCTGGGCCGGGGCGCCAATCCCTGCGTCAAACAGCCGATCATCGACATGAAGGTCGCCAAAGCCACGCTTCGCCCCGACGGCTACACGCTGCCCAAAAAGCCCGCCTGGCAGCGCTGGTACGAGCGCGGCCTCGCCCTGCAAAAGCAGCTCTCCGAGCGCCTGCCCGAGGCCCACGACAGCTTCGAGCGGGCGCTGGCCGCCCTCGACAAAGACACCACGATGTACAAGCAGCAGCGCGACCTGCGCCGCGCCATCGTGTTGGTGGGCCAGGCGCAGGTCTACGCCCGCCAGGCCAACCTCGACAAAGCCATCGCCACCTTCGACGCCGCCGAAAAGCTCGTGGGGAAGAAGGCGGCCATCTACTACGGCCGGGCGGCGGCCTATGCCCGGGTGTGGCGCTTCAAGAAGGCCGTCCACGAGCTCGAGCAGGCCTCCAAGCTCGTCGACGACGACCGCATCTGGCGCAAGCTCGCCCAACAGCAGGGAAGCCTGAGCCGGCCCATCGCCTCGCTGATGTCGGCGCGGCGCGGCCTGAAATTCGAGCCGCGCGACGACGCGCTTTTGCGCAGCCAGCTCGTGGCTCTTCGCGCCCTGGACGTGCCCAAAGAGTGGGTCGACGAGGCCAAGCAGGCCTTCGACGACTTCAAAAACGACGAAAAGGCCCACCTCATCCAGGAGAAGTGCTCCGACGACTCCGCGGTGTGCCGCCGCGAGAGGCTGCAGGTGCACTCGCATATGCTCGTGGCGCCGGGCGAGTCGATGGAAGCGACGCGTCCCCCGGAATGAATTCCGGGGCTATTTTTGGAACAGCGTAAGAACTTCAGGGTGGGCTTTTTGCGGCGAGGTGGGTCTCCGAGGCCACGGAAAGCAACTACGTCGCAAGAAGCCGACCCGGAAATAGTTAAGCAGTTCCAAAAATAGCCCCGGACTTGAGTCCGGGGAAGGAGCCGCGCACCAGCACGAGACGCCGATTCGAGAACTCACGAAAAGCAACCACGTCGCAAGAAGCCGACCCGGAAATAGTTAAGCAGTTCCAAAAATAGCCCCGGACTTGAGTCCGGGGATCATTGGCGTTCGCCTCAATCGGTGCTAGATCAAGCGCCGTTCTCACATTTGAACCCGATTTCAAAGATGACACCATGACTGTACGCCGTCTCGCAACTTGCTGTGTATTTCTCCTCGTCGCCCTCTTTGCCACCTCCGCCTTCGCTCAGGATTGGACGGCGACCTTTGCGCCCGACGCGGTCAACTCCTACGTGACCAAGGACGGGCTCAAGTACGTGGTCGTCGCCGGCGGCAACGGCGGCAAGTCCGTCGAGGCTGCCGCCAAGGGCTTGGCCGCCGCGCTTCGCAAGGGCTCGGCGTCGCTGGTGATGGACGACAGCGCGCTGGGCAACGTCAAGGGCCTCGACGATGACTCCATCGTCGCCAAAGCCAAGAAGTTGCCCGTCGATCGGATCACCGTCGTGCGGGTGTTTCCCGGCGGCCAGGGCAAGCCTGACACCGCGGTGGTCACGACCCACGACAAGGCCTCCGGCGAGGTCGTCTGGGCGATCACCGGCACGGCCGGCAAGGCGGTCGAGGCCAAACAGCTCGAGGGCGTCGCCGGGGGCGTGACCTCCAACGCCTCCGACGCGGTCAACCAGGTGACCCAATCCAACACGCGTGCGTTGAAGAAGGCTCGCGAGGAGTACGCCAAGAGATTCGTATGGTTCCAGGATATGGTCGGCGTCAACCAATACGGCGGCATCGTCGCCCATTGGTCGAACGCCTACCAGGGTAAGTACCGCAAGGTGCTGTCCTCCGAAGAATTCTACCGTGCGGTGGATCGACCCGACCTCGCCGAGCAATACGCCTCGAACCACAGTCAGCAAGTGTGGGCGGGGACGATGATGAGCGTGGGATTGCTGGGCGTGATCGGAGGCGGCACCTGGTGGTTGGTCGAGGGGATCGACAGTAGCTACGACGCCAACGCCAGTACCACCGTGCCCATGATCGTGACCGGAGCGTCGGCGGCGCTGATGATCGGCGGCATCGTCATCTCCCCCAGCAAGGTCCAGCCGGTCACCCCCAGCGAGGCGCGTGAGCTGGCCGACAAACACAATCAGAAGCTCAAACACAAGCTCGGCCTGCCCGAGGACTACTCGCCGTTTCCCCAGCCTTCCGGGGAGTCGATGAAACTCAACTTCGGAATCGGGGCCGCCCCCGGAGGAGCTGCCGGTGTCTTGCGCCTCGAATTCTAAGCGAACGGCATGGCTGATCGTCGTGGTCCTGTCGCTGGTGGCCTCCACGAGCGTCGCGCAGTCGGCAAAGGCCCACCGGGACGACCCGCTGGCGGCGATGGAGGCCTACCAGCAACACCTCTTCGAGAAGGTCGCCCCGTCGGTGATCTTCATCTCCAAGGGCGACTCGTTCGGCTCGGGCTTCTTCGTCAACGACCACGGTCTGGCGCTGACCAATCGCCACGTGGTCGGCGACGCCAAGAAGGTCACGGTCGTGCTGCACGACGGGCGCAAGCTCACCGCCAGGGTCGTCGAGCGCGCCAAGAATAAGGTCGACCTGGCCCTGGTGCAGGTGCCGGTGAAGTCGTCGCCGGCGCTGGACATCTCCGGCTTCGACGACCTGCGCGTGGGCAGTTGGGTGGGCTCGGTGGGCCACGGCGTCGGCGGCATCTGGACGTTTACCAAGGGTATGGTCTCCAATATCTACCCGTCGAAGTCCTCGCGGCCCATCTTCCAGACCCAGATCCCGCTCAACCCGGGTGCCTCCGGCGGTCCTGTCTTCGACCGCAGGGGCCGCGTCGTCGGCGTAGTCACCGCTGGCATCACCGACTCCAACAGCGTCAACTTCGCCATCCGCAGCGACGTCGCTCTGAGCTCGCTGGACAAACTCGCCGGCCATTGCCGATGCCTGACGGTCAAAGCTCCCAAGGGGATCCCCGTGTTCGTCGACGGCAAGATGGTCGGCAAAGGGCCGAAGGTCATGCTGCAGCTCTCCAACGGCGCCCACGAGGTGTTCGCGGTGATCAAGGGAGTGATGAAAAAGAAGAAGGTGGTCTATCCCAAGGTCAAGAAGGTGACCTTGAAGTAGGCGCATCGATCCCCGGACTTGAGTCCGGGGAACGTGTCATTGCTGTTGACTGACTCGTCAGTCAGTGTGCATATTGTCGCCGTGGCGTTACAATCATACCCACGGGAGACAGCCTATGAGCATTGCATTCTTCGAGACTATGAGCGGGACGCTTCGCGGCGCCGACGGCGCGGCGCATCCGGCGAGCTTCGAGATCAAGGCAGACGCCGGCCGGCTCGGCGAGCTGCTTGGCACCGGCGAGGCGCGCGTGTCGGGGGTGGTGCACGCGCCGCCGTGGGCGGAATACGCCGCGGTCGACGGCACGCTGCGCATGTCGGTTCTGGGCGAGCGCACCATCGCCTACGACCTCACGTTCCAGAACGCCGACTGGGAGGAGTTTCGCCTCCACGGCAAAAAGCACGTCAGCCTGCTGCACCTATTGGACTCGATGACGCATCTGACGATGACGCTCGAGCAGGACGGCGCGCAGCAAGCACGAGGGGATTTTGCCTTCGATCTGCAAGATCTGCCCGAATTCGTGGCCTCGTGGGGGTTGTACGGCGTGTCGCCACAGAAGGTTGGTGAGGCAGACGACGCCGAGGTAACACAGGCGCAGCGAGAGCTGCTCGAAGCGCTGGTCGAGGCGGTCTTTGCGCCGGGCGCGCGGGTCCCCGGCGGCGACGCGCTGACGGTCGAGGCCGTGGAGCACCAGTTGGCCCAGGCGCCGGGCTATGTGCGCAAGGCTTTCTGGCTGGGCCTGCGCTGGCTCGATACCCTGTCGGTCGTGCTTCGCCAGCGTGGGTTCGCTTCACTCGACGGCCCGCAGCGCCGCGTCTTCCTCGCGCAATTGGCCGACCCGGACGGGTTGCTCGCCCGTGGCCTGCAGACGCACCTGCTCGTCCAATTACTCACGATGATCCCCAAGGCGGCTCATTTCGCCCGGCCGGACTATCTGCAGGCCATCGGGCACCCGCCGCATCGCGAGCTTCGCGCCGACGACCCGCCGCGGTATCTGCGCCGGGTGGCCGAGCCCGAAGATCTGGGCGAGACGACCGAGCTTCGCGCCCACGTCGTGGTGGTGGGCACCGGCGCCGGCGGCGCGGCGGTCGCCCACGAGCTCGCCAAAAAGGGCTTGGCAGTGGCCATCGTCGAGGAGGGGCGCTACCGGCAGCGCCACGACTTCGTGGGCTCGCCGATGGAGCGCATCCACCAGATGTACCGCTACCAGGCGATGAACTTCAGCGTGGGCACGCCCGTGGTCATCCCGCAGGGCAGGGTGGTCGGCGGCACGACCACCATCAACTCCGGCACCTGCTTTCGCACGCCCGACCACGTGCTCGCCGAGTGGCGCCGCGCGGGGTTTCCCGATGATTTTCGCCCCGAGAACTACCATCGCTGGTCCGACGAGGTGGACGCGATGCTCCAGGTCACTCCGGGGACCAAAGAGGCGCTGGGGCGCATCGCCGAGGTCATCGCTCGCGGCGCCGACGGCCTGGGCCATGGCCACGGCCCGCTTCCCAGAAACGCACCCGGCTGTCCGGGCGCCGGCGAGTGCATCCTGGGATGCCCGGAGGGCGCCAAGCGCTCGACCGACGTCTCCTACATCCCCGCCGCGCTGAAAGCCGGCGCCGAGCTGTACACCGGCCTGCCGGTCACGCGCATTTTGATGCACGGCTCGAAGGCGGCCGGCGTTCAGGCGCGCGGCCGCGACCTCGCCGGCAACGTCAAAACGCTTCGCATCATGGCCGACCGGGTCGTCCTGGCGTGTGGCTCGCTTCTGACGCCGCTATTGCTTCGCGACAACGGCATCAAGCTGCCCATGCTGGGAAAAAATCTGTCAGTCCACCCGGGCATGGGCCTCTTTGCCCGCATGCACGAGGACCTCGAGCCGTGGAACGCTATCCCGCAGGGCTATGCCATCCACGCCCACGAGGACGACGGCATTCGCTACGAGGGCTATTATTTGCACCCCCAGATCATGTCGGCGATGACCCCGTGGGTGGGCGACGAGCTCACCCGCTGGATGGACGACTTCCACCAGATCGGCCAGTTCGGCTTCATGATCCGCGACGGCGGCGACGGCTGGGTGCGCCGCGGCCCCGGTGGCAAGCCGCTGATCGGCTATAAGTTGAGCGACGAGAGTATCCGCAAGCTCAAGAAGGGCGCGGGCTTTTTGGCGCGGGTCTTTCTGGATGCCGGCGCCAGCGAGGTCTTCGCAGGCGTGGGCCCACGGCCGGTCATGCGAAGCCGGGCTGACGCCCAGGCGCTCGTCGACGCCGACGTCTCCCCGTTCGACTTTCGGCTACTCGGCGCCCATCCGCTGGGGACCTGTCGCATGGGGAAAAGCCGCGAGGAGGCCGTCGTCGACTTCGATTACCGTGTCTTTGGCACCGACAACCTGCACGTGGTCGACGGCAGCGTCGTGCCGACGTCGTTGGGGGTCAATCCCCAGGTGACCATCATGAGCTTTGCGCTGCGGGCGGGGGAGGTCATCGGCTCGACTCTGACTGGTTAGTCGTTAGTCCATCTGGGAGGGGTCGTAGCCCATCTGCTCGACGATGTCGGCGAGCATATCGTTGGCGAAGTCCTTGTACTCCCAGTCGTCGGGGGCGAGCTCGAGGGCGTGGTGCAGGTCGTTGGCGGCCTCGGCGGGTTGGTCGAGCAGGTTCCACACGCCGGCGCGTTTGGCGTAGGGCATGGGGTCGTAGGGATCGATGTCGATGGCGCGCGTCCAGTCGTCGATGGCGCCGTTGAAGTCCTGGCGCTTCAGCCGGGCCAGGCCGCGGTTGAGGTAGGACTGGATGTCCTCTTCGTCGAGTTCGATGGCCTTGGTGTAGTCCTCGATGGCCTTCTCGAACTCTTCGAGCCCGGCGTAGGCGTTGCCGCGGTTGTAGTAGTGCTCGCCGGCAAACGGCTGCAGCTCGATGGCCCGCGACAGGTGCTCGACGGCCTCCTCGAAATACTCGGTGGACAAAAAGATAAAGCCCAGCGCCGACCACGCCTCGGCGTAGTTGGGGTCGAGATCGACGGCCTTCTGGTAATCCAAGATGGCCTCGCGCAGGTCGCCTTCGGAGCGGTGGACGAGTGCGCGGTTGGTGTAGGCGATGACCGAGGCGGGGTCGAGCTCGATGGCCTGGTCAAAGTCGTCGACGGCGCCATCGGCGTCGCCCAGCGCCGCGCGCACGATGCCGCGGTTGGCGAAGACCTCGGCGGCCTCGGGGTCGGCATCGGCGGCGTCGTCGAAGTCGACCAGCGCTTCGTCGAATTGCTCGGTGCCGTAGTAGGCCAGCCCCCGGTTGATGAGCGCGGCCACGTTTTCGGGCTCGCGCTGCAGAGCCTCGCCGAAGTCGACGATGGCGTCCTGGATGTCGTCGTGGGCCGCGCGGGCGACCCCGCGCTGCAGGTAGGCGTCGACCTGGTCGGGGTCGAGCTCGAGCGCGGCGTTGCAGTCGTCGATCGCCCCGTGCAGGTCGCCGTGGGCGAAGCGCTCCTCGGCGCGCGCGACATAGTCGTCGGCGCTGTCGAGCGCCTCGTAGTCCTCGTGCGTATGGTCGTGGGCGTGGCCGTGCATGACGTCCTCGAAGGCGCCCGAGCGCGCCAACTCGTCGAACTCCTCGACGAGCTGGTCGGTCAGCGCGGCGTACAGCTTTCGAAATTGGCCCTCGTTGGCCAGGATGGTGGTCATGGACTCGGCGATGGGCTCGGTGAGCGCGTCGCGGTCGAGCTGGTCGATCTCGTCGACCAGGCTGGCGTGTTTCTGAAACGTCGCCCGGTGCTCCTCGAGAAAGTCGACGTCGGTGGGCACGTCGGCCTCGTCGCCGCCGCCGGACTCCTCGACGCTGCGCAACTCATCCATCACCTCGTCGAGCGTGCGCTCGCCGCGCACCGCCAGGTCGAGGCTCATCGGGCCGATGAGAAAGTAGCGCACGTCCAGCGACGGCGCGCGCACGAACAGCCACCAGGCCAGCCGAAACACCAGCGCCTCGGCGGCCTCGTCGCCCGCCAGGGTCGCGGGCACGTCCTGGCGCCACGCCGCGCTGCGAATCGCCTCGGCGATGTCCCGGTCGCTCAGAATGTCGCGATTGCGCAACTTGGCGAGTTGTGCTTCGACGGATGCGAATGCCTTTTGCCAGCTCATGATCTGCGTCCTTTGCTCGAGTGGTCCCGCGTAACCCCGCCGTATTAGGTGTGCGCACCGTTGGGCGTCAAGCCAAGGTTGACTTCGACGTGGGTGGCAATCGCGCGTTCGTTGTCGATGCTTGAGCGCAGGCGCCGTCGGCGCTATGGATCGTGCATACAACCAAACGCCTCGACCATGGGACCTCTCATGACGCTTACCACCAGCGCACCGAGCGTGACCGACTTGCTCGGCCACGACCATCTGCTTCCGATCGCACCCATGTTGTACGTCGCCTGGGCCGACGGGGACCTGAGCGACGAGGAGATTCGCAGCGTTCGGCGCCAGGCCGCCGCCCAGGAGTGGCTCGACGAGGCGGCTCAGCGAGCGCTCGACGAGTGGCTCGACCCGGCCGCGCCGCCGTCGCCCACGGCGTTGACGCGGCTGGGACGCGCGATCAGCCAGAGCGCGCAGAAGCTCGAGCGCACCCAGCGCTTTTCGTTGGCCGAGTTGGGCGTCGAGATCGCCAAACTCGAAGGGCCCGGCGAGGAGCCCGAGTGGTTGGACGAGAACGTCCAGACGGCCCTGCTCGGCCTGGAGAAAGGCCTGGGCGTGGTCTCTGCGGATGCCTCCCGGGCGCTCATGCACGGCCTGGAGGAGCGCGGTAAGGAACATTTCGACGAGGTCGCTCCGGTCTTCGACGTCGAGCAGATGACCACGCTGCTCGACGCCGAGTGGGCGACGAATTGGCAGAACGTGCGCGAGCTGCTGTCCAGCGGGGCGTTCGACTACGTCGAGGAGCTGCCCAAGGAGGCCTACCGCGAGCGGGTCTTCGAGTGGTTGCAAGCTCTGGGGGCCGGCGGGCTGGGCCAGATCGCGCCGTCGGAGAACGTCGACGTGGGCGCGCAGATGGGCCGATTCATGGCCACCTTCGAGGCGCTGGGGATGTTCGACCTGAACCTGGTGGTCAAATTCGGCGTCCAATTCGGGCTGTTCGGCGGCAGCATCTTGTTTTTGGGCACGAAGCGCCACCACGACCAATACCTGCAGCGCATCGCCGACCTCGAGCTGCTCGGCGGCTTTGCCATGACCGAGCTCGGCCATGGCTCCAACGTGCGCGATATCCGCACGACGGCGACCTTCGACCGGGACACCGACGAGTTCGTCATCGACACGCCCGACGAGCACGCGCGCAAGGAGTGGATCGGCAACGGCGCGGTCCACGGTCAGATGATGACGGTCTTCGCCCAACTGATCATCGGCGAGGACAACTTCGGCGTGCACGCCTTCCTGGTGCCGGTTCGCGACGAGCAGGGCGACGCCCTCGACGGTGTTCGCCTGGGAGATTGCGGCCACAAGATGGGCCTAAACGGGGTGGACAACGGGCGCATCTGGTTCGACGAGGTGCGCATCCCTCGCGAGAACCTGCTCGACCGCTACGCGAGCGTGTCGGCCGACGGCGCGTACACCAGCCCCATCCCGAGCGCCGGCAAGCGCTTCTTTACGATGTTGGGAACCCTGGTGGCCGGGCGCATCAGCGTGGGCGCCGCCGCGCTGACCGCCACCAAGTCCGCGCTGGCCATCGCCACGCGCTACGGGGCGATGCGCCGCCAATTTGGGCCGGCCGGCGAGCCCGAAAAGCCGATCTTGAACTTTCGCACCCACCAAAAGCGCCTGATGCCGCGCATCGCCACGGTCTACGGGCTGCACTTTGCCACCCAGGCGCTGCGGCGCCGCTACATCGAAACCCGCGGCGACGCCGACACCCGCGAGGTCGAGGCGATGGCCGCGGCCATCAAGGCGTTCAGCACGTGGAACGCCATCGAGGCCGTCCAGGAGGCCCGGGAGTGCTGCGGGGGCATGGGCTACGCCACGCGCAACCGAATCTGCGCGATTCGCAAGGACGTGGATGTATTTGCGACCTTCGAGGGCGACAACACCGTGTTGATGATGCTGGTCGCGCGAAGCCTGCTGACCAACTACAAGCAGCAATTCGAGAACGGCTCGCTGTTTACGCTGATGCGCTTTGTCGCCGGGCAGGCAGCCGAGGCCGTCCAGGACCGCAACCCGCTGGTCACCCGCGACACTGACCGCGCCCACCTGCGAAGCGCGGGCATGCAGCGCGAGTTATTTCAAACGCGCGAAGACCACCTGCTGGGCACGGCCGCCCGGCGCCTCAAGCGCCGACTGGACGCCGGCGCCGACGCCTTCAGCGCGTTCAACGACGTGCAGACCCACCTGTTCAGGTTGTCCAGGGCCCACGCCGAGCGGCTGGTCTACGATTGCTTCGCCGAGCGCGTCGACCAGGTCGACGAGCCCGCGCTGGGCCGTACGCTCGCGCTTTTGCGCGACCTCTTCGCCCTGGAGTACCTGCAGCGCGACATCGGCTGGTACCTCGAGCACGGCTACGTCGAGCCGCCCAAGGCGCGCGCCATCCGCCGGCTGCATGAAGAGCTGTGCCAGGAGGTTCGCCAGCAGGCGCTGCCGCTGGTCGACGCGTGGGGGATTCCCCATGAGGTGCTGGCAGCGCCAATTGCGTTTCCGCGATAATCGACCGCGCCACTTCTTTCCAACTTGACACTTCAGGCCTGCGCCCAACGTTCAACACCCACAACGAGAACAAGAAGCTACGTGGGAGGCGAACCGATGGCAGCAGAGACGATGACGACGGCCGTTTTGGTCGAGCCGGGACATTTTCGACTCGAGGAGCGCCCCAAGCCCGAGCCAAAGGCCGGGCAGGTGCGCCTTCGCCTGCAGGGCTGCGGGGTGTGCGCGTCGAATATCCCGCCCTTCGAGGGGCGGGAGTGGTTCGACTATCCCTTCGAGGCCGGCCAGCCCGGCCACGAGGGCTGGGGCGTGGTCGAGGAGGTCGGCGAGGGCGTCGACGACCTGTCGCCGGGCGACCGGGTGGCGGCGCTGACCTATCACGCCTATGCGACCCACGATATCGCCGACGCCAAGGCATGCGTGAAGCTTCCGGACGAGCTCGACGCGGTGGCGTTTCCCGGTGAGCCGCTGGGCTGTGCGATGAACGTTTTTCGCCGCGCCGACATCCGAAAGGGCCACACCGTGGCCATCATTGGCGTGGGCTTTCTGGGCTCGCTCATCTGCGGGCTGGCCGCCGACGCCGGCGCCCGGGTCATCGCGATCAGCCGGCGGCAGACCTCGCGCGACTTCGGCGAGCGCTTCGGCGCCTGGCAGACCATCCCGATGGAGGACCACCAGCAGATCATCGACCGCGTCCAGACGATGACCGAGGGCGCGCTGTGCGACCGTGTCGTCGAATGTGTGGGCAAGCAGTGGCCGCTGGACCTGGCCGGCGAACTCACCCGCGTGCGCGGCAAGCTCGTCATCGCCGGCTACCACCAGGATGGCGCCCGCCAGGTGGATATGCAGCAGTGGAATTGGCGCGGGCTGGACGTCATCAACGCCCACGAGCGCGATCAGGAGGTCTACGTGCGCGGCATCCGCGAGGCCGTCAGGGCTGTCGAAGACGGCCGGCTCGACCCCACGCCGCTGTACACCCACGAGTTCTCGCTCGAGCAGATCGACCAGGCGCTAAGGACGGCCATCGAGCGGCCCGACGGCTTCATGAAGGCGCTCGTAACCCCGGAATGAATTCCGGGGCTATTGTTGGGAAAGGCGGAAGAATTGCAGCGAAGCACGGTCGCGCCGTGGTCGATATCCGCGGAAAGCAAAGCGGAGAAACGAGCAACGCGGAAATAACTAAGCAGTTCCAAAAATAGCCCCGGAATTCATTCCGGGGAAACCGTCCGCGGCAAGCAAAGCGGAGAAACGAGCAACGCGGCCCCCGGAATGAATTCCGGGGCTATTGGTGGGAAAGGCGGAAGAATTGCAGCGAAGCACGGTCGCGCCGTGGTCGAAGTCCGCGGGAAAGCAAAGCGGAGAAACGAGCAACGCGGAAATAACTAAGCAGTTCCAAAAATAGCCCCGGAATACATTCCGGGGATACCGTCCGCGGCAAGCAAAGCGGAGAAACGAGCAACGCGACCCCCGGAATGAATTCCGGGGCTATTGGTGGGAAAGGCGGAAGAATTGCAGCGAAGCACGGTCGCGCCGTGGTCGAAGTCCGCGGGAAAGCAAAGCGGAGAAACGAGCAACGCGGAAATAACTAAGCAGTTCCAAAAATAGCCCCGGAATTCATTCCGGGGATACCGTCCGCGGCAAGCAAAGCGGAGAAACGAGCAACGCGACCCCCGGAATGAATTCCGGGGCTATTGGTGGGAAAGGCGGAAGAATTGCAGCGAAGCACGATCGCGCGGTGGTCGATATCCGCGGCAAGCAAAGCGGAGAAACGAGCAACGCGGAAATAACTAAGCAGTTCCAAAAATAGCCCCGGAATTCATTCCGGGGAAACCGTCCGCGGCAAGCAAAGCGGAGAAACGAGCGACGCGGCCCCCGGAATGAATTCCGGGGCTATTGGTGGGAAAGGCGGAAGAATTGCAGCGAAGCACGATCGCGCGGTGGTCGATATCCGCGGCAAGCAAAGCGGAGAAACGAGCAACGCGGAAATAACTAAGCAGTTCCAAAAATAGCCCCGGAATTCATTCCGGGGATGCTGGCAGCGAAGCACGATCGATCAGTGGTCGATATCCGCGGCAAGCAAAGCGGAGAAACGAGCAACGCGGAAATAACTAAGCAGTTCCAAAAATAGCCCCGGAATTCATTCCGGGGGACAAACAGAGCAATCCCCGCTCAGTGGCCGCCAGGGCACGAATTAAGCCGGATCGCGCAACGATTGGAGGTCTTTTGCCGAAAACCATATTGAGGGGCATCGACGCTCCTCGGTTCATTTTCTTTCGAGCAGGAGGCACACCAATGCATCGGTTTACGAAGATATACATGCACCTGATTTGGGCGACGAAGGATCGACAGCGCGTGCTGCGTGGCGCCTTGGAGAAGACTGCGCACGAGGAAATCCGAGCGGCTGCGCGCGAGAGGGGAATGGTTCCCGTGGCGACCAACTCGGCGTGGAACCACACGCACGCACTGTTGAGCTGGAACCCGGCTTGCTCCGTCGTCGACACCGTCAAGACCCTGAAGGCCAGGTCAGCCCGCGCGTGGAATCGGCTGCTGGAAGACGACGTGGCAGAAGGGCCCAAACTCGAGTGGCAGGTCGGGTTCTCTGCCTTTTCTGTGGGCCCGAAGGCGGTCGGATTTACCCAAGAGTACGTCATCCAGCAGAAGAGCCGGCACCAGAACTTGGACCTGCTCGGAGACCATGAGCTGCCTTGGATCCGGACCCCTGGAAAGCAAAGCGGAGAAACGAGCGACGCGGCCCCCGGAATGAATTCCGGGGCTATTGGTGGGAAAGGCGGAAGAATTGCAGCGAAGCACGGTCGCGCCGTGGTCGAAGTCCGCGGGAAAGCAAAGCGGAGAAACGAGCAGCGCTGAAATAACAAAGCAGTTCCAAAAATAGCCCCGGAATTCATTCCGGGGAAACCGTCCGCGGCAAGCAAAGCGGAGAAACGAGCAACGCGGCCCCCGGAATGAATTCCGGGGCTATTGGTGGGAAAGGCGGAAGAATTGCAGCGAAGCACGATCGCGCGGTGGTCGATATCCGCGGCAAGCAAAGCGGAGAAACGAGCAACGCGGAAATAACTAAGCAGTTCCAAAAATAGCCCCGGAATTCATTCCGGGGATACTGGCAGCGAAGCAAGAACGCGCCGTGGTCGATATCCGCGGCAAGCAAAGCGGAGAAACGAGCAGCGCGGCAATCAGAAAGCAGTTCCAAAAATAGCCCCGGAATTCATTCCGGGGACAGAACGGAGGCATAAGCAATGAGTTCCAAACCAAAGATCGGCTGCCTCGGCGTCGGCTGGATCGGCCGGCATCGCATGCAGCGGGTGGTCGAAAGCGGCGCCGGCGAGGTCGTCGGGCTGTGCGACTCGAACGCCGAGGCGCTCGCCGACGCCCGCGAGGTCGCCCCCGAGGCGCGGGTGGTGGACTCGCTCGACGAATTGCTCGCCATGGAGCTGGACGGGGTGATGATCGCCACGCCCAGCGCGATGCACGCCGAGCAATCCATCCGAGCGCTCAACGCCGACAAGGCGGTGTTTTGTCAGAAGCCGCTGGCCCGCCACGCCCCGGAGACCGAGCGGGTGGTCGCCGCCGCCCGCGAGGTCGACCGCCTGCTGGGCGTCGACTTCTCGTACCGGCATACGCAGGCCATGCAGCAGATTCCGGCCGCTGGTCGCCGGCGGCGAGCTCGGCGACGTCTTCGGCGTCGACCTGGTGTTCCACAACGCCTACGGGCCCGACAAGGACTGGTTTTACGACGTCGAGCGCGCCGGCGGCGGCTGTCTGATTGACCTGGGCATCCACCTGGTCGACCTGGGCTTGTGGGCGCTGGATTGGCCGGAGGTGATCGACGTGCAGGGCTGCTGCATGGTCGGCGGTGAGCGCCTCGACCCCCAGAATCCGGCCGTGGAGGACTACGTCACCGCCACGCTCGACCTGGGAGACGCCGGCGTGGTCGACCTCGCCTGCTCCTGGCGGCTGTCGGCGGGGCGCGACGCGGTCATCGAGGCGGCGTTTTACGGCACCGAGGGCGGCGCCAAGATGCGCAACGTCGACGGCTCGTTCTACGACTTCGTCGCCGAGCGCTACCAGGGCACGGCCACCGAGACGCTGTGCGAACCGCCCGACGCCTGGGGCGGGCGTGCCGCCATCGCCTGGGCCGAGCAGCTCGGCCGCGACCCGAGCTTCGACGCCGAGATCGACAAGGTCGTCGACGTGGCGCGGGTGGTCGACCGGGTGTATGGGCGAGCTTGAAGGGTATTTTTCACCACAGAGGACACCGAGGACTGCCCAAGAAATGGGCCTGGGCTCGGTGCTCTCGGCGTCCGCCGTGGGGAGTTGTGGGGCGGTGTTGATACCCCCTCGGACCTCCCTACCTTTGACGTGCGCATAAGCCGTACAAAACGCCACAAAAGGGAGGTCCACTATGGCCAGCCACGATACGAAAGCGACCACCGACCACGACGAAATCCGCGAGTGGGCCGAGGAGCGCGGCGGCAAGCCGGCCACGGTCAAGTCGACCTCGCGCGGCGAGGCCGCCGGGCTGCTGCGGTTCATGTTTCCCACCGTCGGGCAGGACGACGACCTCGAGGTGATCTCGTGGGACGAGTTCTTCCGCAAATTCGAACAGGAAGATCTGGCCATGCTCTACCAGGAGGAGATCAAGGGCGGTGAGACCAGCCGGTTCTTCAAATTTGTGACCAAGGAGACCGCACGGGAGGCGAGCAAGGATTGAGCGTCAGAGACATCGCCAATAGGCGCGCGTTGGTGACCGGTGCGGCGTCGGGCATCGGGCGGGCGGTGGTCGAGCGGCTGCTCGACGCCGCGCGCCCGCCCCACCTGGCGAGCAACGAGGTGACCCTTCGCCCGATCGAACAGGACTTCTGACCCAGCATCTTCCTTGACGGAACATAGTGGCGCTTTAGGTTCCATCAATACAGTCGAAGTTGCAGCAGCAGCAGCGCCGAAGGACTGAAGTGGTGCTGTTCGATGGCGCGGGCAGCCGCTCGCGTTTGTACCTCTCTTGGCATCGGAGCCGGGGTGGCGGCCGCGCGTTGCCGCCTCTGAAGGCTCGTCAAATGTCTGTGGTGGGAGGGCCGGATAACTCAATTATCTAGGTTCGCAGGCATAGATCTATGGCCAAACATATCCTGATCACCGGCGGGGCGGGCTTTATCGGCTCGCACCTCGCCGACGCCTTGCTCGCCGATGGCCACCGCGTGCGTGCGCTGGACAATTTCAGCCCGCAGGTCCACGGCGACGGCCGCCCGGACTATATGGACGAGCGCGTCGACCTCCTCGAGGGGGACGTGCGCGACACCGATGCGGTCCACCGCGCGCTCGAGGACATCGACGTGGTCTTCCACCTGGCCGCGGCGGTGGGCGTGGGCCAGAGCATGTACGAGATCGAACAGTACACCTCCGTGAACAACCTGGGCACGGCGGTGCTCTTAGAGGCGCTCATCGAGCGGCCCGTCGAGCGGCTGGTGGTGGCCTCGAGCATGAGCCTGTACGGCGAGGGGCTGTACCGCGGCGCCGACGGCGAAGTGCGCCAGAGCGTGGCGCGCACCCCCGAGCAGCTCGCGCGCGGCCAGTGGGAGCCTGGCGACGCCGGCGGCGAGGCGCTCGAACCCGTGGCCACCCCGGAGAGCAAACAGCCGGCGCTGGCGTCGGTGTACGCGCTGTCCAAATACGACCAGGAGCGCATGTGCCTGATGGTGGGCGACGCCTACGACTTCGAGGCCTGTGCGCTGCGCTTCTTCAACGTCTACGGGCCCCGCCAGGCGCTGTCCAACCCCTACACCGGGGTGATGGCGATCTTCGGGGCGCGCTACCTCAACGACAAGCCGCCGCTGATCTTCGAGGACGGCCTGCAGCGGCGCGATTTCGTACATGTCTCCGACGTAGCCCGCGCCTGCATGCTGGCCATGCAGCGCGACGAGGCCGTCGGCGAGGTGTTCAATATCGGCAGTGGTCGCTCGTTTACGGTGCGCCAGGTCGCCGAGCAGATGGGCCGGGCGATGGGCAAAGAACAGATCCAGCCGCGGATCACCGGGGAGTACCGGGTGGGCGATATCCGCCACTGCTTTGCGGACATCAGCCGGGCGCGCCAGCGGCTGGGCTACCAGCCCCAGGTGGGCTTTGAGGAGGGCCTTAAGGAGCTGGCCGAGTGGATGGCCGACCAAAAGGCCGTGGACCTGGTCGAGCGGGCTCACGAGGAATTGTCGGCGCGCGGGCTGACCGTGGGGCGCTGACTCGGGCCGTCCCCGGCGACGCCGGACGGCGAGATGAGCGGGACCCATGGTGGTCCTGGCACAGGAGTGCGTATGAATAAACAACCCGACAACGACCCGTCATCGAGCAGTCGCCCCTTTGGCATCCTGGAGTGGTTTCACTTCCAGGACTACGCCTTCGTCGAGCGCACGCTCGCCGACATGCAGCGCCTGGGCGTGAGGCGCTTGCGCACCGGGATTTCCTGGGCGGATTGGATGCGCGAGGGCGGCGGCGAGTGGATAAGCTGGCTGTTCGAGCAAGTCGACGCCCACGACCTCGAGTTGTTGCCGTGTTTTCTGTACACCCCGCCCTCCGAAGGCGAGGTCGAGCGCACCTCCTCACCGCCTCGCCGGCTCAAAGCCTACGCCGATTTCGTCGGCCAGATGATCGACGCACACGGCCGGCACTTCGAGCACGTCGAGCTGTGGAACGAGCCCAACAACGTCGCCGAGTGGGACTTTCGCCGCGACCCGGAGTACAACAAATTCGCCGAGATGATCATCCTGGCCGCCCATTGGGCCAAGCAGCAGGGAAAAACGACCGTGCTGGGCGGGATGAGCCCCATCGATCCCGGCTGGCTGGAGCATATCGTGGGGCTGGGCGTGCTCGAGGATATCGACGTGCTCGGGGTGCACGGCTTTCCGGGGACCTGGGAGAAGGGGTGGACGAGCTGGGCCGAGCAAATCGGCGAGGTCAACCGCGTGCTGGAGCGCTACGGGCTGGAGCTACCCGTGTGGATCACCGAGGTGGGCTATTCGACGCGCAACCAGCGCGATTTCCAGCAGTTGGAGGTTTTTCGCGACGTGCTCGACGCACCCGCCGAGCGCGTCTACTGGTACGGCATGTATGACTTGCCCACCGAGCGCGCCTCCATCCTGGGCTTTCACCTCGACGAGCGCGAGTACCACTGTGGGCTCAAGCGCGCCGGGGGCAGGCCCAAGCTTTTGTTTCGCCTGCTCACCGACGGCGGCATGGGCGCGGTGCGCGAGGTCGCCAAATGGCCGACCATCGCGCGCTCGGCGCCCCGGGACGCCGCCCTGGTCACCGGCGGGGCCGGGTTCATCGGCTCGAACGTCGCCCACCGGCTGCTGGCCGAGGGGCGCGACGTGGTCGTCTTCGACAACCTGAGCCGGCCGGGCGTCGAGGCCAACCTGCGCTGGCTCAAGCAGCAGCACCAAGACCACCTGTGGGTGGTCCTGGCCGATCTGCGCGACCCCCACGCGGTCCACTACGCCATGCAGGGGGTCCGCCAGGTATTTCACTTCGCCGCACAGACGGCGGTGACCACCAGCCTGGTCGATCCCAAAGACGACTTTACGGCCAACGCCCGTGGCACGCTCAACCTGCTCGAGGAGATCCGCCTCAGTCAGGCCCGGCCAAGCCTGGTG
The DNA here is from genome assembly GCA_963697525.1 of uncultured delta proteobacterium. Lineage (GTDB taxonomy): Bacteria > Myxococcota_A > Bradymonadia > Bradymonadales > Bradymonadaceae > Bradymonas. Next base: position 6,482,164 of record OY969087.1, on the reverse strand, counting down.
TTTACCTCGACCAACAAGGTCTACGGCAACCTCGAGGACGTCGCGCTCGAGGAGCGCTCGAGCCGTTATATGCCCGCGCAGGCCGAGCTCGGACAGACGGGCATCGGCGAGGAGCGCCACCTGAAGCTGTGCAGCCCCTACGGATGCTCCAAGGGGGCGGCCGACCAGTACGTGCTCGATTACGCGCGCACCTTCGGCCTTCGAGCGTGCGTGTTTCGCATGAGCTGCATCTACGGGCCTCGCCAATGCGGCACCGAGGACCAGGGCTGGGTGGCGCACTTTTTGATCTCGGCGCTCGACGATGCCCCCATCACCATCTACGGCGACGGCAAGCAGGTGCGCGACGTGCTGTTCGTCGACGACCTGGTAGACGCATTTTTGCTCGCCCAGGCCCAGATCGACCAGCTGGGCGCCCAGGCGTTCAATATCGGCGGGGGGCCGGACAACACCATGAGCCTGTTGGAGCTGCTCGACCTCATCGAGCGCATCGACGGGCGCGCGCCGCGGGTCGACTTCGACGAGTGGCGCCCCGGCGACCAGCGATTTTACGTATCCGACATCACCCGCTTCTCCCAGGCGACCGGCTGGCAGCCTACCGTGAGCCGGCGCGACGGCGTGCGCCGGCTGTACGACTGGCTCGAGGCCGCCCGTGGACGCCAGAAGCGTACCCACAGCGCCCCGTCCATCGAGGCGCTCAACTCCACACCACTGTCGAGCGTGCGCTCGGAGGGAACCCGATGAGCCATCTGGAGCGGCCTCGCCATATTCTGATGACCGCCGACACCATCGGCGGCGTGTGGACCTACGTCATGGAGCTCGCCCAGGGGCTGTGCGCCCGCGGCGTCGAGATCACCCTGGCGGCCATGGGCGCCGAGCCCTCCGAGCGCCAGCACGCTCAGGCGCAGGCCGTCGACGGGCTCGAGCTGTACAGCCGCCCGTACGCGCTGGAGTGGATGGACGACCCCTGGGACGATCTGTCGGCGGCGGCGGGCTGGCTGACGGCGCTCGCCGAGCGCACCCGGCCCGAGCTCGTCCACCTCAATACGCTCGCCCAGGGCGCGCTTGGCTGGCGCGCGCCGGTGCTCACCGTGGGCCACTCCTGCGTGATGTCGTGGTTCGAGGCCGTCCACGACGACCCCGCGCCCGACGGATGGGGGCGCTACCGCGACCTGGTGCAGAGCTCGCTGCAGGCCTCCGACATGGTCGTCGCGCCCAGCGCCACCATGATGCAGGCCCTGCAGCGCCACTACGGGCCGTTGTCCAAGACCCGGGTCATCTACAACGGGCGCGACCCCCGGGGCTTCGAGCCCGGCGACAAGCAGCCGGGAGTGCTCAGCGCCGGGCGGCTGTGGGACGAGGCCAAAAACGTGCGCGCGGTCACCGAAGCCGCCCGCCAGATTCGCTGGCCGGTGTTCGTCGCCGGCAGCCCGACCCACCCCGACGGGGGCACGGTCGCGCTCGACGCGGTGGAGGTGCTCGGGCGGCTGCACCCCGACCAGCTCGCCCGCTGGTACGCGTGCACGATGATCTACGCGCTGCCGGCGCGCTACGAGCCCTTCGGGCTGACCGCCCTGGAGGCGGCGCTGGCGGGCAACGCCCTGGTGCTCGGCGACATCGCCAGCCTGCGCGAGATTCTGGAGCGACTGCGCCATCTTCGTCGACCCCGACGACCCCGCCCACCTCGCCGCCGAGGTCAACAAGCTCATCGCCGACAGCCCGCGCCGCCAGTGGCTGGCCGACCGGGCACGCACCCGCGGGCTGCAACTGTCGGCGGCGGCCATGGTCGACCGCTACATGGAGCTGTACCGCGAGATGACCGACGTGGCCTGGGCGGGCGAGGCCGAAACCTCCCGACGGCGAGGGCGAATCTGATGCGTATCGTGATGTTCTACCACTCGCTGGTCTCCGATTGGAACCATGGCAACGCCCACTTTCTGCGCGGGGTGGTCAGCGAGCTCATCGAGCGCGGCCACGACGTCTCGGTCTACGAGCCGCGCGACGGCTGGAGCCTGACCAACCTGCTCGAGGAGTACGGCGAGCCGGCCCGCCAGGCGTTTCACCAGGCGTACCCGAGGCTGGAGAGCACGTTTTACGACCCGGCGCGCCTCGACCTGGACCGCGCCCTCGACGGGGCCGACCTGGTCGTCGTCCACGAGTGGAACGACCACGACGTGGTCGCGCGCATCGGCGAGTACCGCCGCGCCAGCAAGCGCTTCAAGCTGCTGTTCCACGACACCCACCATCGCTCGGTGAGCAAGCCGCGCGAGATGCACGACTACGACCTGCGCCACTACGACGGCGTGTTGGCCTTCGGCCAGGTCATTCGCGACATCTACATCGAGCGCGGCTGGGCGGACAACGCCTGGACGTGGCACGAGGCCGCCGACGTGCGCGTCTTCGAGCCCCGGTTGAGCCCGGAGCACGACGGCGAGGTCGTCTGGATCGGCAATTGGGGTGACGACGAGCGCACCGACGAGTTGTTCGACTTTTTGCTTCGGCCCATCGAGGAGCTCGACCTGGGGGCCACCGTCCACGGCGTGCGCTACCCCGACGAGGCCGTCGCCCGCCTGAAGCGCGCCGGCATTCGCTACCGCGGCTGGCTGCCCAACTTCCGGGTGCCGGCGGCGTTTGCCCGCCATCGGTTTACGGTGCACGTGCCGCGGCGCTTCTACGTGACGTCGCTGCCGGGCATCCCCACGATTCGACCCTTCGAGGCGATGGCCTGCGGTATCCCCCTGGTGTGCTCGCCGTGGGAGGACGCCGAGGGGCTGTTTCGCCGCGGCCACGACCACCTGGTCGCGCGCACCGGCAAGGAGATGCAAAAGACCATGCGCCAATTGGTTCACGACGACGACATGGCCGCCGAGTTGGCCGCCAACGGGCGCGAGACGATCCTGAAGCGGCATACCTGCGCCCACCGCGTCGACGAATTGATGGGGGTGTGTCGCGAGCTGGGAATCGACACCTGAACCCAAACGAGAGCGTGATGGACATCGCATTTTTCGGCTCCAGCCTGGTCAGCGCCTATTGGAACGGCGCGGCGACCTACTACCGCGGTATCATCCGCGCGCTCGCCGAGCGCGGCCACCGGGTGACGTTTTACGAGCCCGACGCCTACCAACGCCAGGAGCACCGCGACATCGCCGACCCCGACTGGGCGACGGTGGTGGTCTACGAGGCCGACGACGGCACCGCGCCGGTCGAGCGCATGCTCGAGCGCGCTCGCGGGGCCGACCTGGTCGTCAAGGCCAGCGGGGTGGGGGTATTCGACGCCTACCTCGAGCGCGAGGTGCTGCGGCTGAAGAGCCCGCAGACGCGGGTGGTGTTCTGGGATGTGGACGCCCCGGCGACCCTCGACCGCATGCACGACGACCCCGAGGATGCGTTTCGCCCGTTGGTCGCCGAGTACGACGCCGTGTTCACCTACGGGGGCGGCCAGCCGGTCATCGACGGCTACGAGGGCTTCGGGGCGCGGATGTGCGTGCCCATCTACAACGCGCTCGACCCCGCCACCCACCACCCCGAGCCGGCGCGGCCGCGCTACGAGTCGGACCTGGCTTTTCTGGGCAACCGGTTGCCCGACCGGGAGGCGCGCGTCGATGAGTTTTTCTTCAAGCCCGCCGCCGAGCTTGCCGAGCGGCGCTTCGTGCTCGGCGGCAGCGGCTGGGGCGACAAGCCCATGCCCGACAACATCGACTACGTCGGCCACGTGTACACCCTCGACCACAACGCGTTTAACTGCAGCGCGCGGGCCGTGCTCAACATCAGCCGCGAGTCCATGGCGCGCTACGGGTTCTCGCCGGCGACGCGCGTTTTCGAGGCCGCCGGGGCGGGGGCGTGTCTGATCACCGACGCCTGGGAGGGCATCGAGATGTTCTTGGAGCCCGGCAACGAGGTGCTGGTGGCCGACCACGGGGCCGACGTCACCCGGTTGGTGCGCGAGCTCGACGCCGAGCGCGCCCGGCGCGTCGGCCAGGCCGCGCTCGCGCGGGTGCTCGCCGAGCATACCTACGCCCACCGCGCGCGCCAGGTCGAAGACGTCCTCAACAGCATACCGTTGCGCTGAATGGGAGAACGAATGAGCAACACCGACAACAACACGCTGAGCGACTCGTCACTGCGGATCGTGATCCTGGGCCTGTCGATCACCTCGTCGTGGGGCAACGGTCACGCGGCCACTTACCGCGGGCTGATGCGCGGGCTGCACGAGCGCGGCCACCGCACCGTATTCTTGGAGCGCGACGTGCCCTGGTACGCTTCCCACCGCGACCTGGCCGAGCCGCCATACGGGCGCACGTTTTTGTACGACGATCTCGAGGACCTGCGCCGGCGTTTCCTGGCCGAGATCCGCTCGGCGGATCTGGTGATCGTGGGCTCCTACGTTCCCGAAGGGGTCGACGTGGGTAAGTTTGTGTTGAACCAGGCGCGCGGGGTCACCGCCTTTTATGACATCGACACGCCGGTGACCCTGGCGAAGCTTCGCCGCCAGGACTTCGAGTACCTCGACCCGCAGCTCATCGGCGAGTACGACATGTATCTTTCGTTTACCGGGGGACCCACCCTCGACAAACTCGAGGAGACCTACGGCTCGCCGATGGCCCGTGCGTTTCACTGTGCGGTCGACAAGGCCGAGTACTACCCCGAGCCGGCCGACCACAAGTGGCTGATGGGGTATCTGGGCACCTACAGCGACGACCGCCAGCCGCGGGTGGAGTCGATGCTCAATGAGCCGGCCAGGCGGCTGAGCGGGCGCAATTTCGTGGTCGCCGGGCCGAGCTACCCCAGCGGGATCGACTGGCCGGCGAACGTGGCCCGCGTCGACCATATCCCGCCGCCGGAGCACCGCCACTTCTACAACGGGCAGCGATTTACCCTCAACGTGACCCGCGACGACATGATCGCGGCTGGCTACTCGCCAAGCGTGCGCCTCTTCGAGGCGGCCGCCTGCGCCACGCCCATCATCAGCGACGTCTGGGAGGGCATCGACACGCTCTTCGAGCCCGGCGAGGAGATCTCTGTTGGCCGACTCCGCCGACGAGGTCATCCAGTATTTGACGCAGATCACCGACGAGGAGTGCCAAGAGATCGGGCAGCGCGCGCGCCACAGGGTGCTCGCCGAGCACACCCCCGCCCACCGCGTCGTCCAGCTCGAGCAGTACGTCGAGCAGGCACAGACCGCCGGCACGGGCTCCCGGGCCATGCAAGCCAAGAGGTAATCAAGGAGGTCGCCATGGATACGCTGCAATCACGGGGCAATCGGGACGCCGGCAAGGCCTCCGAGGAGCTGCTGGAGCTGGGACCCTGGTTCCACAACCTGCATCTCCCCGGCGGCGTACAGACGGCTCCCAACCATCCGCTGGGCGACTTCCCGGCGTTCAAATGGGAGCAGCTTCGCAACTCGCTGCCCGAGGATCTGACCGGTTGGCGGGCGTTGGACATCGGGTGCAATGCCGGGTTTTACTGCTTCGAGCTGGCGCGTCTGGGCGCCGAGGTCGTCGGCATCGACATGGACCCCCACTACCTGCGCCAGGCCCACTGGGCCTGTGACAAGCTGGGGATGGCCGACAAGGTCAGCTTTCGCCAGATGCAGGTCTACGAGTTGGCCCGCTCGCCGGACACCTACGATCTGGTGTTGTTCATGGGCGTCTTCTACCACCTGCGCTACCCCCTGTTGGCCATGGACATCATCGCCGAGCGCACCGAGCGCATGCTCGCCTTCCAGTCGCTGTCGATGGGCGAGGACGAGGTCGTCGAGCAGCCCGAAGATTTCGCCATCAGCGAGCGCCAGCGCTTCGACCAGCCCGGCTGGCCCAAGTTGGCGTTCGTGCGCCGGCGGTTCAACGCCGACCCCACCAACTGGTGGGTGCCCAACCACGCCTGCATCGAGGCGATGCTCGCCGACGTGGGCTTCGACATCGTCGCGCGACCCGGCGATGAGATGTATGTGTGCCGAAGCGACACCCACCGCCAACAGGTGTCGCTGCGCAATCCGGCCGAGCTGGCCGCGGCCGTGGGGCCGCGCCACCGAAGTATCACTCACCATCCACGCGGACGCCTCAACGACGGTGGCAGCGCCCAGCCCGCGCCGTCACCGGAGGACGAGCGTTAGTATCTGGCAGCCCGGCTGCCAGCGCAGTCGAGAGTCGCAAATTTGGGGGAGTACTTTTACCACGGAGGAGCTTTATGGCACGCCGATCGCCACGCCGATCAGACCAAGAGCGCGTGCTCCTAACGGGGGTCGCCGGTTTTGTCGGCAGCCACCTGGCCGACCGCCTCATCGACGACGGATGGGAGGTTATCGGAGTCGACAATTTTTTGACCGGACGCCTCGAGAACCTCGCCCATCTGGAGCGGGAGACGCGGTTTCACTTTCTGGAGGCCTCCGTCGAGGAGTTGCCCGACATCGAGGCCGCGGTCGACTGGGTGATGCATTTCGCCAGTCCGGCCTCGCCGCCGCGCTACCAGGAGGCGCCCATTCGGTGCATGCGCTGCAACGGCGAGGGCACGCTCAATCTGTTGAACCTCGCCGAGCAAAACGGCGCGCAATTCCTCTTGGCCAGCACCAGCGAGGTCTACGGGGACCCGGAGATTCACCCGCAGGTCGAGTCTTACGTCGGGCGGGTCAATCCCGTAGGGCCGCGCAGCATGTACGACGAGTCCAAGCGCTACGCCGAGGCGCTGACCGTCGCCTTCCAGAGAAAACGGGGGATTTCGGCGCGCATCATTCGCATCTTCAACACCTACGGGCCGCGCATGGCCCCGGATGACGGCCGGGTCATCTCCAACTTCCTGTGCCAGGCGCTGGCCGGTAAGCCATTGACGGTGTACGGCGACGGCACCCAGACGCGCAGCTTTCAATTCGTCGACGACCTGCTCGAGGGCGTGCTTCGGTTGATGCAGGTCGACTACCACCTGCCGGTCAACCTGGGAAACCCCGAGGAGTTTACCATTCTCGACCTCGCCGAGGTCATCTCCGAGCTGGTCGGAGGCGGCATCGACATTCAATTCTGCCCGCTGCCCAAGGACGACCCCGCGCGGCGTCGCCCGGACATCGGCCGGGCTCAGGAGCTGTTGAGCTGGCGGCCCGAGATTCTCCTCGAAGAGGGGCTCGAGCGCACCGTCCCGTACTTTCGCGACCAACTCGGCGACGAGGCCGTCGTGCCGGTCGGCCTGGAGGTGGCGTCGAGCGCGGAGTCGTCGCGGGTGTCGCCGACTTGAAAGTTTCCGTTAAGTGACGCCTTGAAAAGCGACTAGCGGGCCTCGAAGAGCGCGTCGAGCAGCTCCGTCATATCGGCATAATCGTGGGCGCATGGCGCGCCCTCGCAATGCAACAAGCTGCGGCGCTCGCCCAGGCGCATGATTGTCGAGGAGCGCGTGCCGTAGCCGAGCTCGGGGATGTCGACGCAGGTGGCGTCGAGGGAGCCGTCGTCGCGGCGGCGCAGCACGTCGGCGAGGTGGGCCTCGTCGAGCTGGCCGGCCTCGAGCAGGGCGCGACACTCCGAGAGCACGTGCTGCTTGCGCTGATTGTCGGCCGCGCCCAGGCTTCGCTCGGTGATGACCGTGAGACCGGGCTGCAGGCGCGACTGGCTCATCCGCGCGCCGTCACTCCACACCAGGAGCGCCTGGCGCTCATCCACACACAATAGATGAAACGCGTTGTAGTCGTCGGCGGCAAGCGCGGCGATGGCGTCGGCGGCCTGCGCGGCGGTCTCGTGGGCCAGCGCGCGGTCGACGAGCTCGCCACGCGAGCGCCGTGAACGGTCGGCGGGCCGGCCGAAGCGGTTGGTGATGGCGACGAGCACGCCGCGGGCGTTGACGCCCAACCAGGTGCCGCCGGCCTGAAGATCGCGCGGGGTGAGCGTCGCCAGAGGGCCGTCGTCGCGCAGCGCCGGCGGCTGTGAGGGCCGGTCGAGCTGCTCGTCGCGGTTGGCGCCGAACAAAATGGGGGTGTCGTCAAAGACGCGGTGGGCAAGGATGACGGTGCACATCGTTGGGTCGGTGGCGTTGGACGAAAAAAAGGGCGCCGCCGGACGACAGGTCCGGGGCGCCCAGTGTACTCAACGCGTCGGGTTACTGACAAATGCCCAGCGTGCTCGTCGACGAAATCGAGCTACACGATTGACCCGACGGGCAGGTGCCCGGCAGCGAGGTGTCGCAGGGAATCTGGCAGGTGGGGTTGAACCCGCCGAACCAGTCGTAGCAAAGGGTGTTGTCGTCGCACCACTTGCCCTCGTCGGAGAAGGTGCACGTATCGCCGGCGCTGCCGGGGGTGGCCGTGGTGTTGGTGGTGCAGAAGCCCAGGCCCAGGGTGAAATAGCGCGGCGCGCAGACCGCGCCGCTGCCACAGCGCGAGGTGGTCGAGGCGTAGTCGAAGGCCATGCAATAGCGCGTGCAGCTTCCGCTGCCGGTGCTGCCGCCGCCCAGCGGGTTGTTGGCGTCGTTGGCGACGACGCACAAGTCGTCGGCGCTGCAGGCCAGGGGATTGCTGAGCTGGCAGGAGCCACCATCGGCGATCGCGCCGGCGGCGGCGCAGGCGCCGGCGGCCGGCGGCGAGGCCGGGTCGGTGTTCGGCAGGCAGCGCGGCCGCCCGCTGGTGCAGGTGTTGGAGGCAGCGTCCTGAGCCGGGTCGCAGCTCGTCTCGCAGTAGCCAAAGTTGGCGTCGTTGCCGACCTGGAAGCAGCTCTTGCCGCTGCTGCACGTGGAGGCGGTGGGGTCGCAGTACGAAGCGCACACGCCCTGCGTCGGGTTGTTGGAGGTGGCGTCGGTGCCCGTGGGCAGGCAGACCAGGTCGGCCTGACAATTGGTCGTGCCGTCGAAGGTGCAAGTGTCGCCCTCCTGGGCGGTCCCGTTGGGTACGCAGTAGCCCTGGGTGCTGCTCACCGGCTGGCATCCCTCGTCGCTGGCGCACAGCGTGTCGTCGGTACTTCCGTAGCCGCCGCAGTTGGTGAAACAGGCGCCGGCGTTCTTGGTCGCGTCGGTCGAGTTCGTGAAGACCTCGTCGCAGAACTCGCCGGTGCCGCAGCCAGGCGTTCCGGAGGCGGCGCACAGCGACTGGCAGGTCTTGGCGCCGCGCCGCTGCAGGCAGATGCTTCCGGTCTGGCAGCCGTCGGCGGAGAAATCATCCTGACAGGTATCGCCCACGGCGTTGCTTCCCACGCCGCGGCACAAACCGAGATCTGCGCCGTAATAGGGGACGCATTGGGTATCCGGGCCACACTGATTCGAGCTCGCCTGGAAGCCGTCGCACACGGCCAAGCAGGCGTAGTCGCCGGCGTTGGTGATCTGGGTGCAGGACAAGCCGGTCGGGCAGGCGACGCTGTTGGAGGTGCAGTCGAGCGTACAGCGGCCGGAGAAGCAGATCTTTCCCGTGCCGCAATCCGAGTCGACGTTGCAGGTCGGGCGGGTGTCTCTGCAGCGGCCGAGGGTGGTGTCACAGCGTTGGTAGCCGTCGCAGTCGGCGTCGCTCGTGCAGCCGGAGAACGACGGGGCAGGGGTACCTGTGTCGGTCGTGCCGGAGTCGGCCATGCCGGTGTCGGCGGTGACGCCCGTGTCGGTCAAGCCCGTGTCGGTCAAGCCCGCGTCGGTCGTGCCGGAGTCGGTCGTGCCGGAGTCGGCCATGCCGGTGTCGGTCGTGCCGGAGTCGGCCATGCCCGTGTCCGCGGTGCCGGTATCCGCGACGCCGGTGTCGGCCACGCCCGTATCTTGCTGGGTGGTGCCGGTGTCTTGGGAAACGGTGCCGGTGTCCTGCTGGGTGGTGCCGGTGTCTTGGGAAACGGTGCCTGTGTCCTGCTGGGTGGTGCCGGTGTCTTGGGAGATGGTGCCTGTGTCCTGCTGGGTGGTGCCGGTGTCCCGGAAGCCCGAACCAGTGTCCACGCCCGTGCGAGTGTCGTCTACGCAGACGTGATTGTCGTTGCAGATTTGGCCGAAGTCGCAGTCGAAGTTACTGGTACATTGATTCTTGGTCGGCTGGCCGCTCGAGTCACTACCACACGCCGGAAGCGCGACGCCAAAGCCAACAAAACAGACAAGAAATAAGAGCCGCTGCCGAAACATAAATCCCTCACCGTCATTGCACACGCAAAGCTACAAAGATGCGGTGTAGGTAGCAAAACTGCCCGGAAATGGCAATACTCGCAGGTCTCAGAAGTCGAGGCTCAACCCCGCGCCGACGGTGGCGCGAGCGGCGGGGACGCTCACCCCGGCGAAGCCCTGGCTGAGGTCGACGCCGGACGGCGCCTGGAACTGGCCGCTGGCCTGAGCGGCGTCGATGACGTCCTGGGAGATGGCCGGCAGGTGGAAGCCCTGGGTGAACTCGCCGTGGTTTCCCCAGGCGACCGACGCGTAGGCGAAGACGCGCATGTGGGTGAGCACGGTGACGTTGTAGTCCAGGCGGCTCAAAAACGAGCGGTCGCTCAGGTTGCCCAGGTTGGCCAGCGAGAAGCTGGTGTCGTTCCAGTCGCCCGGCGAGGGCACCAAGAAGTACAGCGCCGCGTAGTGCTTGCCGGTGTACAGCGGGCGGTACACGCCGTTGAACGCCAGCCAGGTGTACAGACTGGGGTCGGAGTAGCCGGCGTCGTTGTAGAAATACTCCGCGCCCACGAACATCGAGTCGTCCTCCCCGTAGGGGATGCTGACCTCGCCGCCGACCAGCGCCCGGGGGATCCAGTCGTTTTCGCGGGAGTATTTCTCGGGGATCTGCAGGTCGGCGATATTCTGCAACGTGATGGTGTCGAAGTCCTGGATATTGGAATCGCCGCGGAAAAACGGCGTCTTCAGCCCGTGGAGCACGGCCACCGCCGCGCGCAGGTCGAACCAGCCGATGCCCGTGGAGATGTCGAAGCCGAGCTGCAGCGGGTCGCCCTTCTTGGCGGCGGCCGAAAAGGCGAATTCGGTCAACCCCGCCAGGAATTCGGCGCGGGCCGCGCCGCCGACGTTGCCGATGCTGTCGGCGCCGTCGAGGTTGGCGACGGCGTAGAAATTCCAGCCCAGCGACTCCACCGGGATATGCACTTTGACGATGTCCACGCCGGTGCGCACGTCGAAGATGGCCAGGGGGTCGCGGCGCTGGTCGTACAGGAAGTCGTTGGGATACCAGAACCGGCCCACGCCCCAACGCAGGTGCTGGCGCCCGGCGGTCACGAAGACCTTGCGGCCGATGTCGAATTTGACCCACAGCTCGTCGAGCAGCGCCTGGGTGGCCTCGGTCGACTGGCCGAAGGCGGCAAATTGCTGGGAGTCGGTGGTCGGCGTATAGGTCAGCCGCCCGTCCGCATATACCCGCAGGCGTTTGTTGGGCCGCGAATCCAGGTAGATGTCCAGATAATTCGGCTGGCTCAGCGGCCAGTCCTCGGGTTGGCCCTCCCCGAGGATGGAGTATTGGAACTGGCTGTACAGTCCGCCGCCCAAGGTGAGCACCTTCTGCTCGCGCGCGGCGAGCCGCTGGGCCATCTGCTGTTCGAGCGAGGAGGGCGACTCGGTGCCCTGCGGGGGCGTTTGGGAGGAGGTGTCCGAGCTGTCCCCGCCGCCGAACATCTCGGCTTCGCGCTCGCTCTCGCTGTCCTGGGCGGGCTTTTTCTTGGCGTTGTCGTCGTCGGACTGGTCAGACTGGTCGGATTTGTCCGGCTGGGAGGCCTGGTCGGTGGTATCGGGCTCCGATGAGCCGAACATCTCCTCCTCGCGCTGATCGACGCTCTTGGTCTGCTGGGCAGAGGCGGCCACGGGCCACAACGACGCAATCCCCACAAACACCAACCAACTCTTGAGTTTCACCGCTTACTACCTGCGTCCAACATCGATGAATGGCCCGAATCTTGTCTGAAGGTGGCACTCGGCTAAGGCCTCGTGCAACCCTCAGCTATAGAGGCCGCGCAAACGGCGCGCGGCGCGCTTCGCCTTCGGCTGCGCTTGGGCACCCCGGACCCCTGAACCCCCCGGCCCCCTGGACCCCCGGCCCCCCTGGACCCCTGGACCCCTGGACCCCTGCCTCACCTACTCTTACTCTCGAGCCACGCCTTCGTGAAAATATTGTCGGGCAGCGACTTCAGGCTGACGTGGCGAAACAAGATGATCGTGCGATTTCCCTTCTCGACCTCGTCGTAGATGCGGATCTCTTTGGGAAAGTAGACGAAGCCGCCTTTGGCCTTGCTCTGGATCTTGCGCCACTTGGGATAATAGGTGGTGCGCATGAGCCGGCCGGACAGGGCGAATTCCTGCTGCTTGAGCACGTTGTGCGAGTCGACGTCCATCCACAGTTCGACCACCGGGTAGGCGACGTCGTCCTTATTTTTGGCCTTGAGCTTGAGGTGGTAGACGCTGAATTTGCCCAGCTTGTCGACGCCCTCGAAGGTGGGCACGAAGTCCTCGGCCAGGCGCCACTCGTCGAAGTCGCGCCGCTGGCCGCCGGTGCCGCCGATGCGCTCGCGCTCGGTGCGCCGCTCCCATTTGCCCACGTTGGGGTCGTACATGAACAGGTTTTTGTTGATGCGCAGATACCCTTTGCCGGCCTCGGTGCTTGGCTTGGTGAAGAGGATGACCATCTTGTCGGCCTTGTCGCGCCGGTAGATGGTCGCCTCGTACAGCAGCGCGCTTTTGTCCTTCTCGCGCTGGTCGATGTACACGTCGGCCTGGTAGTCGCCGGTGCTGTGTTGGCGGTGGTCGATCTCTTTGAGGAGGTCGACCATCTGCGTTTTGGACAGGGTCTTGTCGGCCTTCTTGGCGCCGTCCTGGGCGAAGGCGGAGGCGGGGACGAGCGCAGTGAGTAGCAAGAGCAAATATATGTGCTTCATTTGAACGACTCCTTTGGGGGAGTTTCCGCTTCTTGTGAGGCGCCCCGCGCAAAGCAAGAGAGCCATATAACTCAATCCGTATGCCGAATCGCATCCACCGGCTGCATGCGCGCGGCCCTGAGCGACGGCCACAGCGCGGCGAGCGCGCTGAACCCGGTGATGGCGGCGATGGCGCCGACAAGCTGTGTGGGCGCGACCGCCAGGTGCAGCGTGTCGCTGAGCAAGATCGCCTGGACGGCCTCCACGGGGATGTGGATATGCGCGGCGTTCAGCCCGAGGGCGATGCCCGCGCCCACCAGTCCCCCGGTGGTGGCCGCGCCCAGGCCCAGCATCATCGCTTCGAGCATGAACAGCCACAAAATCTGGCCGCGCGACATGCCCATGGCGCGCATCGTGCCGATCTCGCTGGTGCGCTCGCGCACCGACATGAGCATGGTGTTGATCATGCCCACCCCGATGATCACGCCGAGCACGGCGATGATGAAAAATGAGACGGTGTTGACCGCCGTAATAATCAAATCGAGAAACGAAATCTGGTCCTGCCAGGTCGTCAGGTCGAGCTTCTGGCCGGTCCAGTCCTCGCCGCGCACCTGCTCGAATTTGGCGAAGAACGGCTGAGGCTGATGGTCGAGCAGCTTGTAGCCCTTCTTGTCGAGCGCCTGGCGAAGCTTGCCCAGCGCCGCGCGTGCGTCGTCGGGATCCTTTATGTAGGCCATGATCATGCCGGTGGTCGTGTCGTTGAGCTGGTACAGCCCCCGCAGGGTCTCTTTGGGCACGAAGACGGCAAAGGAGCTGAGCAAGCCCACGTCCTGGGCGATGGCGACCACGGTGACGTCGGCGGTGTTGGCCACCCCGGAGAAGGTCTCCGCGCGGATGGTCAGCGGGTCGCCCACGCCCACGCCCAGCCGCTTGGCCTGGCTGGCGAACAGCAAGATCGTGTCCGGCTCGTTGAGCCGGCTGGGGTCTCCCTTGATCGTCTCGGAGCCGCCGTCCTTGTAGGCCGACTCCGGGGCGAGCTGGATGACGTCCTTAAAGGCGGTCTCCTCGTCGATGTCCACGCCCATGATCAGCGACTGGATGGTGTGCGTCGGGCTGATGATGCGCGCAAACCCCTGGGTGCGGTCGACCACGCTGGTCACGCCCGGGGTATTGTCGCGCACGAGCTTTTTGAGCTTGGGGGCGTCGAGCACGATGGGATCGACGTCCGAGGGGGTGGGCTTGTAGAAGCCGGCGACGTTGACATGCCCCGACAGAAGCACCGTCGCCGAGCGCACCACGCTGGTGCGGATGCCCTGGGTCAGCGACATCATCAGCACCAGCAAGAGCGTGACGCTGGCGATGGCCACCGACAAGAGCAGGGTGCGCCGGCCGGCTTTGACCAGGTTTCGCACCGCGATGATGAGCAGCATTCGCATTCGCATGGTGATTGGCTATTTGCCCATGGCTACGACGGGTTGAATGCGCGTGGCCAGCCGCGCCGGATACAGCGTCGACAGCGTGCTGACCACCACGATGGCGCCAAACGCCCACAGAATATTGTCCACCCCCAACGTGGGGTAGAGGCGGTCGCCGGCGAATAGAAAGCGCAAGAAATCGGTGGTCGCCGGGATGCCCGTATGGCCGGCCCAGAACACCACCAGCGCGCCCAGCCCGCAGCCGGCGAGCCCCGCCGACAAGCCCAGGATGAGCGTCTCCAACAAGAACAACGTCATGACGTACCAGCGCTGGGCGCCGATGGCGCGCATGGTGCCGATCTCGTTGGTGCGCTCGACGGTGGCCATGACCATGGAGTTGTTGATGATGACCAGCGCCACCAAAAAGATGATCCCGATGGCGATGAACAAGACCAGGCGGATGACGATGACGAATTGGCCGACGATGCCGGCGGCCTGCTGCCAGTCGAGCACCTTGATGCCCAGGTGCTGGCTCTTGGCCAGCGCTTTGATCTGGGCCTCGGTGTGGGCGAGCTTGGTCGGGTCGTTGAGAATGATGGCGGCGTTTCGCGCCAGGCCGCGGTCGAGCTCGGCGGGGTCGAAGGTGTCGGCGTTTGCTTTGCGCACGAGTTTGGCGCCTGCGGCGGGTTTGGCGCCTGCGGCGCGGGGCGTGGGGCGTGGCGCCTGCGGCGCGGGGCTTGGCGCGGAGGCGGGGAGGGGCTTGTCGTCGCTTGCCTCGTCGGCGGTGTCCTCTTCGACGAGGGTGTCGTCGCCGCCGAAGAGGGCGTCTTCGGCCTCGTCGCGGCGCACATCTTTGACGCCGACCTCCTTGCGGATCTGTTTGAGCTCGGCGCGCGCCTCCTCACTCATCGCGCCGTACAGCGTGCGGAAGGTGGGCATGTCCACGATGTTGACCGACCCGGCGAGGTCGCTGTCCTCCATGCCCTTGAACTCGAAGGTGCCGTAGACCTTCAGGTTGACCGAGCGCGGAAAGCCGCGGTTGGTGATCGCCTGCAGGGTGACGGTGTCGCCCACCTTGAACTCGTGCATGCGCATCAGCGGGGCGAGCTTGTCGTAGAAGAATTTGTAGCGCTTGTCGAAGTTGGCGTCATCCAGGCTCAAAAACTGGGTGAGCAGCTCCTTGATGTCGTCGGACTTCGAGCCCAGGAAGGCCTGCAGCCGCTTCTCGATCTGGGCGACCTTCTTGGGCGGCAGCCCGAAGATGACCCGCCGATACTGTTTTTTGAGCAGGTCGACGGCGTTTTGCAACAACTCGTCGTCGGCGATGGTGCGCCCGTCGTCGTGGATGTCGTCGTGCAGCTTGTCGAGGTTGCGGGCGACGTTATTCTTGAGCCACTTGTCGTAGGTGCGGTGGCTGACCAAAAGCCCGTGCTTGCCCGGCGGGATCATCTGGCCGTCGGCGATCTCGAAGCGGTCGAAATTCTTGGCGAAGCGCTGCGGGTCGGTGCCGAGCACGCGCATAAAGATCATGCGCCCGTCGGAGGCCAGCGGGGCGATCTTGGTGTCCAGGAACAGCAGCGCATCCTGGGAGTTCTGGTGCAGGTCGGTCTTCCAGAAGCTGTCGGCGAGCACGCGCTCGAGCGCGGTGACGTTGTCCTCGTAGCGTTTGGGGTCGTTGGCGATCTTGGCGCGGGCCTGGTTCTCGGCCTTGAGCTCCTCGGCCATGGCCCGAAGTTGGTCGCCCAGCGAGTCGACCTTCTCCCAGTCGCCGGCGCCCACCGCCTGGCGCAGCCCGCTGATGACGTCGTCGAGGCGGTTTCCCATCACGAACCGCGCCTGGGTCATGCCCATGGGCACCACTGCCTTGACGTTGTCGAGCTTTTCGATGGGCTTGCGCACCTTCGAGAAGTCGTCGATCTGACCGATGTCGTCGCCGCCGAAGGCGACCGTGCCGAACAGCGCCAGCTTGTCCTGGGCGTCGGCCGAGTACACCTGCAGGTCGCCGGCCAGGCTCTCGGTGACGGTCTTGCGCATGGAGCGCTCGACGCTGTCGAGCAGCGAGGTGCCCACCACCAGAAGGGCGGTGCCGAAGACCAGGATAAACCCCACGATCAGGCTCTTCATGCGGTGGTTGACCACGCTGCGCGCAGCCGTCAGCACCAACAGCCTGAATGTGGCGAAGAAGTTGCTCATGAACGTACGTCCCAGAGGGCCAGCGTCGATGGGTAGGATGCACCGCTTTGCCCCAACGGTGCGCCGGCTCCACACTATGCCCCCGGGCGGATTGGTTCAACAGGGATTGTTGCAGGTGACCTGTCCGAGGGCGTCGGCGCAGTCGTCGGCGGCCACGAAGGTGCCGCTGGCGCCACCACCGCTGGAGCACGCGTACTGGCAGGCGCAGTTGTAGCCGGTCTGGCCTTCCTGGCCGTAGGCCTTGGTGCACACCGATTTGTAGCCGGTGCCTTGCTTGGAGCATTGCCAATCCATGGGCGGGTCGGCCGGCGGGCAGGCGTTGTCCAGAGCCAGCGAGCAGTCGTCTTGGCCGCCGAGGTCGGCGGGCGTCACGAAGGCGGTGCTGCCGTCGACGCATTGGCATTGGTAGCCGAATTCGGGGTCGTGGACCTCGTCGCAAAAGCCCGCCCACCCGTTGCAGATGCCCGAACTCGGGTTGCACGCCGTCGCCATGGCCGGCACGCACCGGTCGCCCCGCACCGTGCGGGTGGCGTCGTAATAGGACGAACAGGTGCACGTCCACTGCATGTAGTCGCTCGACGGCTGGCAGGAGTCGCCGTCGAACGAGCAGTGTGACGACGCGTCGCAGGCCAGGTGGGCGGCGGCGTCGCAGGTCGTCTCGCCGACGGTCAGCGACTGGCCGTCGGCGCAGGTGCAATCGTAGGTATCGCTGACGTCAGCCGGGTCGCAATGGGCGCCGTCGACGTCGCACGATGTACGGCAGCTCTGATCGAGCGCGTCGTGGCAGCTTGCCGCGTCGGCCTCGGTCGCCTGATCCTGGCCGCTGCATTGGCACCGATACGTACCGGTCGCCTGCCCGCTGGCGTCGACCTCCGGCAGGCAGCGCCCCAGGGCGTCGCCGCAATCGTCGTAGGACGGCGGCTCGGCCCCGCAGGCATCGCGCAGCGCATCCGGACAGGTGTCGGCGTCGCTCTGCGGCTCGCCGGTCGTGGGGGGCTGGTCCGAGGTGCTCGTGGCACATTGGCAGTACCACGCCCCCGGCTGCCCCGTGCACTGCGCATAGGACGGGGCGCCCTCGGTCGCGTCCCAATGCGCGCCGCCGCAGCCGATCTGGTAGTCGTTATTTGCGCCGGAGATCCCGCCGTTGCCTGCATCCGCGTCGCCGGCGTCGGCGGCCAGGTGGATGGGCGGCGGATAACTCGGCTCGGGATCGCCACCGAACCCGCAGGCGCTGACAACGAGCGTGGCGAACAGCAGCAGGGCAAGGAGGCGTCGGTCTGTAGACATCGGTTTTCCAAATGTGGGGCGGAGTTCGTCGTTCCCTAACAAGGGTTGGCGCAAACGATTTGCGCGAGCGCTTCCTCACAGTAGTCCGTCACGTAGAAGGTGTCGTATCTGGGAGATCCCGAGCAACTATCGTAGTCGCATCCACACACAAAGCCGTCGTGGCCTTGTTGGGTGGCCTTCGCGCAGAACGCTTTATAGTCGGAGCCCGATCGAGAGCAGTCCTGCCCCGGCGGTGTGCAGGCGATCTCGAGGTCGATCAAGCAGTCGTCGATATTGACCGTATCGGTCATGGTGGTGCCGTCGAGGCATTGACAGGTAAACGAATAATCCGGGCCGTCCACCTTGTCGCAAAACCCCCAACGGCCATTGCACCGACTCCCCGTAGGGTTACACGCTGCATCCATCGCCTTCTGACAGGTAATCACGCCCTGAACCGTGCGCGTGGCGTGGTAGTAGGAGTCGCAGGTGCAGGTCCACTGATTGAGCCCGGCCGAGGGCTGGCACGAGTCCCCGTTCTGTGAACAGCGGTAGGCGGGATTGCACGCCCGGTCGGCTGCAACGTCGCAGGTAGTCGCGCCGACCGTCAGCGACTGCCCGTCGGCGCAAGTACAGTCGTAGATGTTCGGGCTGCCTTCGGGGTCACAATGGTTGCCGTCGATATCGCAGGGCTTGCGGCAGGCGTGCTCGAGGGCATCGTCACAGATGGCATCGTCGACGGTGGTCAGTTGCGTGTCGCCGGCGCATTTACACCCAAACTTTCCCGGCGCGTATTGCCCAGTGGCGTCCACAACGGGATAGCATTGGCCGAGGAGGCTATCGCAGTCGGTATACCCCGCTTTTTGAAGACCACAGGCGTCGTCGAGCGCTGCTTCACATGTGTCGGCGGTGCTCCGTGGCTCGCCCGACGGTGTCGGCGCGGCGTCGTCCGGGGCGTCGCACGCGCAGTACCACTCGCCCGGAGCGCCCGAGCACTGGGCATATCCAACGTCCGCGGACTGCTCGTCGAAATGCGGTCCGCCGCAGGTTGTCGTGGCGGCCGGGCTTGCATCAGCCACGGCGTCGCGGGGCCCGGCATCGGACGCCCCAACGCCGTCCGATGCGTCGTGGTCGTTCGTCGCCGCAGCGGTGTGCTCTCTGTTCGTCCCGCAGGCGCTGGCAGCGAGCGTGACGAAGAGCAGCAAGGTGATGAGGCGAAGACGCGCGAACATCAATCCCCCGTAGGTGGGTGAGCTATCGGATGGGGAGAATGTTAGCGAGACGGCGAGTGCGGTGCAACTTTCGAGGGGGTCTCGACGAGCGGTGACCCTCGGTCACGGTTTGGCTCAGACCGTGGCCTCTTCGGCCACCGCCTCGCGGCGCTCGTCGTGGCTGATATTGCCGTCGACCAGCTCGATGACGCGCTCGGCGCGCTCGATGATCTTGGGGTCGTGGCTCGAGAAGATGAACGTGGTCTGCATCGACTGGTTGATCTCGTGCATCAGGTCGATGATGTTGCGCCCGGTGGTCGAGTCCAGGTTGGCGGTGGGCTCGTCGGCGAGCACGATCTTGGGCTGGGTGACCAGCGCGCGGGCGATGGCCACGCGCTGGCGCTGGCCGCCGCTGAGCTCGTTGGGCCGGTGGCGAAGGTGGTCGCCCAGCCCCACGCGCTCGACCATCTGTTCGACCTGTTGCTTGCGCTCCTCCTTGCCCAGCTCGCCCTGCAGGAGCAGGGGGAACTCGACGTTGTGGAAGACGTCGAGCACGTCGATGAGGTTGAAGCTCTGGAAGATGAACCCCAGGGTGTGCAGCCGGAGCTTGGTCAGCTCGGCGTCGGAGAGCTCCGAGGTCGACTGGCCGTCGATGAGCACCTGGCCGCGGGTGGGCACGTCGATGCAGCCGATGAGGTTGAGCGCGGTCGTCTTGCCGCTGCCCGACGGGCCGGCGATGGTGGTGAACTCGCCGCGTTGGATCGTCAGCGCCACGCCCTTCAACGCGCGCACCACCGTGCTACCCAGCGGGTAGTCCTTCTCGACATCTCGAAGCTCGACGATGGGGGCCATGGCAGCTCGTTTCCCAGGAGGCATTGCAACGCTGCACGTGGGCAGCGCCGGTCAGAGTAGACGGGGCCGGGCGCGCGTTCAACCATGAACTGATCGCCGAGTTTATTGGGGATTCGCATTGTCGTTTGCCTCATGTGTGGGCTACGCTCGACGCCGCGAGATTATCCGAACGTCCCACCACAAGGAGGGGGAAATGTCATCGAAACCACTTATCCTCGGCGCGGTCCTGGCTGCCTTGTGCGCCGCCTGTGGCGCGCCCCAGAAGCTCACCATCAAAAACCCGTTTCCGTCGAAAAAAGAGCTCACCAAGATCGCCGCCAACAAGGTGGCCACCGAGGCCGTCGAGCCGCCGGATGTGGGCATTGTCGAGACCTGGACGCTGCACGGGCCGTTTCCCGACACCATCGGCTACCGGGAGTATGCCCCGCAGAACGAGGTCGAGAAGGCGTTTTACGGCGCGCTCCCGGCGGATAAGCGGCTGGCGCATTCGCAGGCGATGAACTGCGCGGCCCGAGAGATCGCCCGGTTCGGCATGGAGCAGGACAAGATTCCCAACGCCAGCCTGCGCCGGTTTATCTTCGCGCGCTGTGGCGCGCAGTCGGCCGGCAATACGGTGAGCTACCACTACGTCAAAAACGGCACCGAAAAGGACATCGCCGGGCAGGCCAAGCGCGCGGTCAAAAGTGTCGAGAAGATGTTGGCGAAGACCAACCATCATCTCGACGTGGGCATGTGGTTTGGCAAGGTCGACAACACGGTGGTGGTGGGCTTTACGGAGGGCGAAAAACTCGTCGACTTGCAGCCCACGCCGATGCGCCCGGGCGCCGACGGCCAGTTCGTGCTGCAAGGTCGGCTGCTCTTGCCGCATATGGAACGGGTGGGGGCGCTCATCAACCAGGGTGACTACGGCTACGCCAATTGCAAGAGCGACCCCAGCGTGTCGCTGCCGGCCTTCAAGATCACCTGCCCGACCGTGGCGCGCGACGCCATGGCCTACTTCCAGGTGATGGCGGCCACCAAGGGGAGCATCATGGCCCACACGGTGCTCAACCAGATGGTGTGGCCGGCCGGCCAACTCGCCGACGTGTATCGCTCGCCGGCGACCCGCCGGGCGCTGGCCCGGGCGAAGGCCCACCAGGCGTCGACGCAGGGGAGCCTGACGGCGAGCAACCAGGTGGGTACTAACGCCGACGCGGACGCCGCGGCGGGCTCGCCCACCACCGCCGGCGACCAGTCGACGTCCGACGAACAGAAGACCGACGCGTCCACACCGAAATCCGAGCCCGAGCCCAAGCCCCTGGCCGACTCCAAGGGCGCCGTGGACGCCAAGGAGTACCCGGCGCGGTTCATCGCGCTGCTCAACGAGGTGCGCAAGGAGGCGGGGATCGACCCGCTGGATCACGCCGCGCGACAGTCGGTGGCCATTCAGAGCGTCGCCGAGCAATTCCTGGCCGCCTCCGAGGGCGATGACGTCGCGCTCACCAATAAATTGTCGCTGGGCATCCTGGCCGGCTGGGACGTCGACGGGCCGGTGATCGATGCCGAGGTTTCCAGCAACTGGGCGGGATCGCACGACCCCGCCGAACTGCTGGAGACGATGCTCGAGACCCCCGGAGGCCGGCGCACCCTGATGGACCCGTCGAGCTCCCAGGTGGCCGTGGGGGCCGTCGAGCGTGACGACGCCATCAGCGGCATCGTCGCCTCCTATGCGTTCGTGCCCCACGAGCACCCCAACCGGCGTGCCCGGCGCGTGCTCGACCGGCTCAGCGAGCAGCGCCGCGCCTACGGCTCCAACGCGGCCCGGGAGGTCCCCGAGCTGCGCGCCGACGCGCGCAACATGTCGCGCCTGGTCGAGCAGGGCAAGTTGGGCGTGGTGGAGGCCCGCAATCGGCTGATGGACGAGACGTCTCGCCACTTCCACAAGGCGGTGCGTGGCTACGCGTTCGTGGCGCACTCGCTCGACGATATCGACTTCCCCAAGGCGATGTTGCAGTCCAAGAACCTGCCCGTGGCGGTGGTCGTCGCCCCGTTCACCAAGAAGGGGTTCCCGTGGACGATGTACGCGGTGGTCGTGGTCTTCCCGGTCCAGCCGCGCGCCCACGTGGCGATGCTCGATTGAGTGAGTCTAGCCGTTTCCCACAATAGGCCAGAGCGCAACGAGGCCGCCCACCCGGGCGGCCTCGTTGCAGTTGCCGTCATGCAGTTCACTCGATTCTCTCGATCTCTCGATCAGTCGAGCTCGAGCTTGTTGTGGTGGCGGATATCCTTGCCGCGCACCATGAAGATGACCTGCTCGGCGATGTTGGTGGTGTGGTCGGCCATGCGCTCGAGGTGCTTGGCGATGGACTGCACGTGGGTGGCCGCCTGGACGATGTCGTCCTCCTCGCGCATCATCTCGATGAGCTCGCGGTTGACCTTGTGGTACAGCTCGTCGACGTGGTCGTCGCGCTCGATGACCTCCTGGGCCTTGGGCACGTCCCGGTCGACGAAGGCGTCGATGGCATCCTTGATCATCGCCTTGACGTGCTCGGCCATCTCCGGGATGTCCTGGTAGGGCCCCAGCTCCGGCAGGCTGCTCAGGTCGATGGTGCGCTGGCAGATGTTGACCGCCAGGTCGCCGATGCGCTCCATGTCGGTGACCATCTTGAGGGCGATGGTGATAAAGCGCAGGTCGCCGGCCATGGGCTGGCGCTTGGCCAAGATGACCAGGCACAGCTCGTCGATCTCCATCTCGTCGCGGTTGACGCGATGATCGCTGGCGATGGTCTGCTCGGCAAGATCGACGTCGCGCGCGATGAGCGACTTCATGGAGTTGGCGATCATCTCTTCGATGCGCCCAGCCATCTCCAAGAGCCGCTTGCGCAGGTCGTCGAGCTCGGTCTCGTAATCTTTGTGAATATGGCTGTGCGACTTCAACTGACTGCTCATTCTTTGAATCCGACCTTGCATTTGGAACCTCGCGTTGGCTTCCGTCCTTGTTTGCCATTGTTGCCCGCGCTCGTCATCGAGCCGCGGGGTGCGAGGCAGTGCCGCCTTTGTGCCTGAGGCATCCGGCGTCTTATGGGGTCATGCACTTGGTTCGACATCACGCCCTGCCGTGGGCGCGCGATCTTGCTCTCCTTACAACATCACCATGAGCGCGAAAAGTTCCCAACGAGCGTACACTGCCATACGATGAACTTTAAGTCTTACGGAAAAGTAAGCAGGTTTCAAATGGTTTCCACAATCAACCCGAAAAAAATGCGTGCGCCGCTCGCGGCAAGGCCGGGAAGGCCTGATGTTGCGCCAATGTTACTTGAACTGGACGTCACTTGGCCACAAGATGCTCGGTGACAATTGCGCAACGACCCTCCTCAAGGCTCGCCATGTCCGCAGTACACAACGACAGGCCGCATGCCTATCCCGGCCGACTCATCGTCGTCGAAGGCATCGACGGCTCCGGAAAGAGCACCCAGTTGTACCTCTTGAAGCGCTTTTTGGAGCTGGGCGGCTACAAGATCCACTTCACCGAGTGGAACTCCTCGCCGCTGGTCAAATCGGCGACCAAGCGCGGCAAACAGGAGCGCATGCTCACCCCGGTGACCTTCAGCCTGATCCACGCCGCCGACTTCGCCGACCGCTGCGAGCGCCAGATCTTGCCGCTGCTCAAGGCCGGCTATCTGGTGTTGGCCGACCGCTACATCTACACGGCGCTGGCGCGTGACGGCGCGCGCGGCTGCCCGGTCGACTGGGTGCGCAAGGTCTACGACTACGCGCCGGTGCCCGACATTACCTTTTATTATCGCGCCCCGCTGGACGTCTCCCTCAAGCGCATCTTGAGCGGGCGCCCCCAGCTCAAATACCACGAGGCGGGCATGGATATGGGCCTGTCGCTGGACCCGGTGGAGAGCTTTCGCCTCTTCCAGGGCATGATCCAGCAGCAATACGACGCCATGGTGGACACCGATGGCTTCGTGTTGATGGACGCCACCAAGCCCGTCGACGTGCTCCAGGAAGAGACGCGCCGCGTCGTCTCCGAGCGCCTTGATCTCGAACGCTTTGCCCAGAAGTAGTCATGAGCGACGAACACAACTCGAAAGAATCGCACACCGAGACGCCGCGCAGCGTCGACGACCTGCCCGCCCAGGCCAGCCAGTCGGCCAGCCTGCGCATGCAGCGCTTCCAGACGACCCTGCTCGACGTCGACCCCGAGGATCTCACCGGCACGCTGGTGGTCGTCGAGGGGCCCGACGGCTCTGGGCGAAGCACTCAGATCAAGTTGTTGACCGAGTGGCTGGAGTGGAACGGCTTCGCCGTGCAGACCATGGGGCTGAGGCGCTCGTATCTGCTGGCGCGCGACATCGACGACGTGCTCGCCCAGAACGTGGTGCGCCGGCGCACCCTGGCGCTGTTGTACGCCACCGACTTCTATGACCAGCTCGAAAATCGCATCCTGCCGGCGCTGCGCGCGGGTCTGGTGGTCTTGGCCGACCGCTACATCTTCACGCTGCTGGCGCGCGCGGCGGTGCGCGGCATCGACCGCGACTACCTGGAGAACTTATACGACCTGGCCATGGACCCGGACCTGAACTTCCGGCTGCGCGTCTCCCCGCAGGTCAGCTTCGAGCGCATCTTCCATGAGTCGCAGACGATCAGCTTCTGGGAGGCCGGCGGCGACCTGAACCTGTCGGAGAACCTGTACGACTCGTTCGTGGAGTATCAGGAGATGATGCGCCGCGAATTCGACACGCTCTCGGAGACGTGGCCGTTTCGCGAGCTCGACGGGGAGGCGTCGGTGCGCAAGGTCAACCGTCAGCTTCGCGAGCAAATCGGGGCCCACCTGGGCATCGACAAACTCGACTACGAGCCCTCTGAAGAGCTGATTCACCTGTGGAGACTGTAGGCGTGCATCACCCGGTAACGATCGGCGCTGTCGACGCCGGCACCAACGCCGTGCGCGTGGTCATCGCGCGGGCGGACGGGCCCGGCCAACTCACCCCTCTGCACAAGGAGCGCTGGCCGGTGCGCCTGGGCCACCAGGTGTTCACCCGCAAGCGCTTCGGCCCGCGCACGCTCGGCCAGGCCGTCGAGGCCTTCCAGCACTTCCGTGAGCTGTTCGACCGCTACGAGGTCGACGCCTACCGCACCGTGGCCACCAGTGCCACGCGCGAGTCCGCCAACCGCCAGACGCTGCTCGAGCGGGTACGCCGCGAGGCCGACATCCGCCTGGACGTGGTCAGCGGCGAGGAAGAGGCGCGCCTGACGCGCATCGCCGTGCAGCAGGCGCTGGCCGGCGAGGCCGAGCCCGGCCTCATCGTCGACATCGGCGGTGGCAGCCTCGAGATCATCACCCTGGCCGACGCCCGGGTGGTCGACGCGGTGAGCCTGCCCATCGGCACCGTGCGCCTGATGGAGACGTTCGGCATCGACGGCACCATCAGCCCCGACGAGGCGCAGATGATGCGCCGCTACGTGCTCACGCTGCTCGACGGCTATTTTGCCGACCGCGACAAGCCCGAGGGCGTCGCCGTGGGCTGCGGCGGCAACGTCGAGGCGCTGGCCGAGATCGTCGGTGGCCCCAAATGCCACGGCCAGCTCACGCTGCACCTCGACCGGCTGGCCCAAAAGCTTCCGGACATCCTCGAGCTGGACATTCAGGAGCGCATGGCCGCCTACCAGGTGCGCCGCGACCGTGCCGAGGTCGTGGGCATCGCCGGCATCGTGCTCGCCACCGTCGGCGAGTATACCGGCCTCACCGAGCTGCTGGCGCCGGACGTGGGCGTGCGTGAAGGGCTGTTGTTGGAGCTCGCCGCCTGCACATTCGGCGACGAGGAGCCCGACGAGGAGTTTCGTCGCTTCGGCCTGCTCGACGCCGCCTGGACCTACGCGCGCCGCTTCCAGGAGGACGAGGTCCACGCCGAGTACGTGCGCCGGCTGGCGACCTCCATCTTCGACCAACTCCAGTCCCAGCACGGCCTGGGAAGCGAGCACCGCCTCGCCCTGGAACTCTCCGCCATCCTGCACGACATCGGCTACGCCGTCAGCCGCCAGAGCCACCACAAACACGGCGAATACCTGGTCCTCAACGCCCAGTTGCAGGGCCTCGACGGCAAGCTCAAGACCATGGTCGCCGCCCTGGTGCGCCACCACGACAAGAGCTTTCCCGCCAAACGCCACTCCACGTTCATGTCGCTGGCCGAGGCCGACCGCAACGCCGTCGAAAAGCTCGCCGGCATCCTGCGCATCGCCGACGGCCTCGACGCCCACTATGCCCAGACGGTCGAATCGGTCGACGTAAGCGTCGCCGACGGCCAGGCGACCTTCCGGCTCACCCAGAGTGAGCCGTCGGAGTTGCCGATGTTGGGGGCCAAACAAAAAGGCCACCTCTTCGAGGTGGCGTTTGATCTGAAGCCGGTGTTCGAGGTGGGGTAAGGCTCACCCGAACTTGCCGGTGATATAATCCTCGGTGCGCTGATCGTCGGGCTGGGTGAACATCGTGTCGGTGTCGTCGAACTCGATGAGCTCGCCCATCAGGAAGAACGCGGTCTGCTGGCTGACGCGGGCGGCCTGCTGCATGGAGTGGGTGACGATGACGATGGTGTAGTCGCGGCGAAGCTCGGCGATGAGGTCCTCGACGCGGGCCGTGGCCACGGGGTCGAGCGCCGAGCAGGGCTCGTCCATCAACAGCACCTCCGGCTCGACGGCCAGGGCGCGGGCGATGCACAGGCGCTGCTGCTGGCCGCCGGAGAGCCCGGCGCCGGGGGCGTCGAGGCGGTCGTGGACCTCGTCCCATAGGGCGGCGCCCTTGAGCGCCTGCTCGCAAATTTCGTCGGCGCGGGCGCGGTCGAGCTGGCCGGTCAGCTTCAAGCCGGCGAGCACGTTCTCCTTGATCGACATATTGGGGAAGGGGTTGGGCTTTTGGAAGACCATCCCCACTTTGCGGCGCAGCAACACCGGGTCGATCTTGGGCGCGTACACGTCGTGGCCGTCGAGCTGGATACGCCCGTCCATGCGCGCGATCGGCACCAGCTCGTGCATGCGGTTGAGCGTGCGAATGAAGGTCGACTTGCCGCACCCCGACGGGCCGATGATGGCGGTGACGCTCTGCTCGGGGATGGCGATGTTGATGTCGAAGAGGACCTGTTTGTCGCCAAACCAGGCGCACAGGTCGCTCGCTTTGATCTTGGGGTTGGACACTTCCATGAAGCTCAGTTCCTTTGCTGCAACTTGTTGCGCAACAGGATCGCTCCGGCGTTGAGCAGGAGCATGACCGTAAGCAGGACCACGATACCGGCGGCGGCGTTGATGACAAATTCCTTCTGCGGGCGCGACACCCAGTTGTAGATCTGGATGGGCAGCACCGTAAACGGCGACTTCAGCCCCTTGGGCAAGAAGGTCACGTAGGCCAGGGCCCCGACGACCAGCAGCGGGGCCGTCTCACCGATGGCGCGAGAGATGGACAGGATCGTGCCGGTCAGAATGCCCGGAAGCGCCATCGGCAACACCACCCGGCGGATGGCCTGCCAGCGCGTCGACCCCAGCCCGTAGCACGCCTCGCGCAGCTCGTAGGGCACGGTGCGCAGGGCCTCGCGCGAGGCCATGATGATGATCGGCAGGACCAGAAGCGCCATGGTGCACGCGCCGGCCAGGATGCTCTGGCCCATGCTGACTGCGCGCACGAAGACCTCCAGGCCGAGCAGGCCATAGATGACCGAGGGCACCCCGGCGAGGTTGGCGATGTTGACCTCGATGATACTGGAGAGCCAGCCGCGGTCGGAATACTCCTCGAGGTAGACGGCAGCGGCCACCCCGATGGGCACGGCGAGGATGCCGGTCAGCCCGACCAGAAAGATGCTGCCGACGACGGCCGGATAGATGCCGGCTTGTTCGGCCTTGCGCGAAGGAAAGCTGGTCAGAAAGTGCCAGTCCAGCCGTTGCAGCCCGTCGATACCCGTGTCGATGACCAGCACGACCAGCAGTGCCAGGGGGATGAGCACCGCAGCCAGGCACAGGTACTGGAAGGCCTTCTCGGCCAGGGCGCCTTTTCTGCGCTGTTTTCGATCCATGGTGAAACTCACTTGCCGCCGGCCGCGGGGCCGCCGGCGGCTGCGTTACATGCGTGCCCGTCGGGCCATGCGCTGGCTGATCATATTCATGACGAAGGTCATGGCGAACAGCGTGGCGCCCACGACAAAGATCGTTCGGTACTCCAGGGTGCCGTTGGGCACGTCGCCCATGCTGACCTGCACGATGTAGGCGGTCATCGTCTCGATGGGCACGCGCGGGTCGAAGCTCAAATGGGCCTGCTGACCGGCGGCGATGGACACGATCATCGTCTCGCCGATGGCCCGCGAGACCGCCAGGGTAAACGCGGCGATGATCCCCGAGCGCGCCGCCGGCAACACCACCCGAAAGATGGTCTGCAGGCGGTTGGCGCCCAGCCCGTAGGCCGCCTCGCGCAGCCCGCCGGGCACCGCGTAGATGGCGTCCTCACTGAGCGAGGAGATCATCGGAATGATCATGATCCCCATGATGATCCCCGGGCTCAGGGAGTTGAACCCGCCCAGACCGGGGATGATCTTCTGGAGCATCGGGGTCAGAAAGACCAGCGCGAAGTAGCCGTAGACGATGGTGGGCACGCCCGCCAGGATCTCCAAAGCAGGCTTGAAGATGCGCCGATTGCGCGGGGAGGCGAACTCGCTCAAGTAGATCGCCGCCAGAAGCCCGAAGGGAAGGGCCACGGCGATGGCGATGCCCGAGGTGAGCACCGTGCCCGAGACCAGCGCCCAGATCCCGAAGTGCTTGTCCATGAACAACGGGGTCCACTGGGTGTCGCCGAAGTACTGGCTAAACGAGACATCCTTGAAAAAGGCGATGGTCTCGCTGACGAGCACTCCCAGGATGCCCAGCGTAGTCAGGATGGACAGCGCGGCGCAGCCGAGCAGGGCCATCTCGATGGCCCGCTCTTTCCAGCCGCTGGCCCGGGTCTTCCCCAGGCCAACGGCGTGGGTGGCCGCGGCCTCAGTCGCTGACGGAGCGGTGGGCTCGTCGTTCATTCGGCCGCTCCCTTCTTGGCGTCGGCTTTGGCCGCTTTGTCGGCGCCGTCTTTGGCTCCGTCGGCGGCCTTCTGGGCGCCGTCTTTGGCCCCGTCGGCGGCCTTCTTGGCGTCGTCGGCCGCCTTGTCCCCGGCGGCGTTGTCACCCCCGGCGGCCGGCGCGGCCTTCTCGTCGTGCTTCTCGTCGCTGAGCAACTGCTCGACGGTCACCCCGATCTTGGAGCCCTCGCCGCCGAAGACCGACCCGGTGGTGCGCGCCGCGACGCGCTTCTGGTCGAGCTTGTAGGCATTCTCGGGCAGCGGCACGTAGCCGACGTCCTTGATCAGCGGGGCGCTCTTGGTCAGGTAGTAATTGACGAAGTCGGCCACCGGCTTTTTGTTCTCGATCGACTTCTTCTTGATATAGATGAAGATCGGACGAGACAGCGGCTGGTAGGTGCCAGTCTTGATGGTCTCGGTGCTCGGAAGCACTGCCTTGGCGTCCGGGCTGGTCTTGATGCCCACCGCCTTGAGGGTCTCGCGGTTCTGGTCGTAGTAGGCGAAGCCCAAAAAGCCCAGCGCGTACTTGTCGTTGGACACCGCTTTGGCGATGACGTCGGCATGGGCCGTCGGCGAGTAGTCGCCGCGGCTGCTGTGCTCGTGGCCGACGATGGCGTGGGTGAAGTAGTCGTAGGTGCCCGAGTCGGTGCCCGGCCCGCTCAGGTTGAGCTTGTGGTCGGGCCAGTCCGGCCGGATCTGGTTCCACTTGGTGATCTTGCCCTGGGCGGCCGGCTCCCAGAATCTTTTTGAGCTCGGCGGTGGTCATGTCCTTGACCCAGTCGTTCTTGGAGTTGACCACCACGCTGATGCCGTCATAGGCGATGGGCACCTCGATATACTCGATGCCGTTGGCCTTGCACTTCTTGACCTCGATGGGCTTGATCGGCCGCGAGGCGTCGGAGATGTCGGTATCGCCGCGGCAGAACTTCTTGAAGCCGCCGCCCGAGCCGGACTGGCCGATGGTGACCTTGGCGTCGGTGCCCTTCTGAAACTCCTCGGCCACCGCCTGGGTGATCGGATAGACCGTGCTGGAGCCGTCGATCTTGATGATCTTGGCGTCCGCCCCACCATTGTCGCTGGCGCTGGCCGCCTGATCACCGTTGCCGGTCTTGGCGTTGTCGTTCTTGCAGCCGGTGGCTGTGACCAGCCCCGCGGCCAGGAGGAAGATTGTCAGAGACTTCAGCTTCATCGATATGCTCCGTTTGGGTACATCTTGTCAGCTTGAGGGTACACGCAATAAACGTCGGTTGAGTGACAAAGCCGTGACGTTTTTGCCGCCATGTGGTTTGTCGTCGAATTACCCTTGGGCTGCGCACACCGCTTTTCGATCAGATGCCCGCTTTTGTAAAGGGGCTGAATCGCAATTCAGCGGGCGCGGCAGGCTCAATAGGCCAGTTGTAGCTGGGTCCGTAGGCGATACTCCGTGTCGGTCTGCTGGGGCGTCTCGTGGATGAGGGCACCGGCGTCGGTCTGCCACTTGAGGTTATGGCCGTGGAAGTACACGTTCAGCCCCCCCAAGGCCTCGTGATCGGTGACGTTGTCGCCCGTCAAGTCGACGAGGCTGTAACGCAACGCCGGTTGAATCATTTCTCCAATGAGGTAGCCCGCCTGGGCGTAGAAGCCGGTGGCGATATGGGTCTGGTCGCCCACCAAGCTCGGGCCGTCCTGAGCGCTGGCGATCATGAACGCGCCGCTCGACGAAAACCCGTGCACCTTGACCACATAGTCGACGGTGGTCTTGAGCGCCGACTGGTTGTCGCGGTCGATGCCCAACTGGGCCAGGCCGCTGGCGCCGATCGAAAACCCCAAGCCACCGCGGTGCAGGTCGCCCTCGGAGTAGCCGGCGATGCCCCCGTAGTTGTAGGCGACGCGGGCGACCACGCTGGGAAAAAAGATCTCCGGCTCGGTGGCGCTGCCCTTGTAGGGAACCACGCCGAGGTTGCTGGCGGTGCCGTTGTAGATGCCCGCGACCCACTCGAAGGTGGGCGACTTGGTGTAGTGGTCGTGCACGGCCACGCCCACGTCATAGCCCTCGCCGAAGACCTTGGTTACCAACGAGCGATCCACCAGCAGCAGATGGCCGCTGGAGGTGATCTCCTGGCGCAAAAACGGCAGGCGCATCTGGCCGACCTTGGCCTCGAAGGTGTCGGGGACCAAGGCATAGTTGAGGAAGTAGTCGAGCAGCTCGACCTCGCCTTTGCCGAAGTCGGGCTGGAAGACGTAGGTGAGCCTGGGCGAGAATACGTGGCCTTCGAGCTTCAGGCGTGCCCGGCGGATGTAGAACCGGCTCAGCGCCAGGTCGGTCGCCTCGCCGCTGTGGTCGAACGCCAGCTCGTACTGGGTCTGCAAGCGTCCGGCGAACTCCATGCGGAAGTTGCCGTCGTCGCTCTGAATGAAGAAATGGTGGTCGTGGCCGGCATTGTCCTGGGCGAGGGCCTGCGAGCTGACGGCGAGGATGCCGACCCCGATGACAAGGCACAGCAAGAGGAGCAAAGCACGTGCATCGCGGGAACGCCAGTACATCATTACCTCAGGTTGTCATTCA
The DNA here is from genome assembly GCA_963697525.1 of uncultured delta proteobacterium. Taxonomy (GTDB): domain Bacteria; phylum Myxococcota_A; class Bradymonadia; order Bradymonadales; family Bradymonadaceae; genus Bradymonas. Next base: position 6,450,848 of record OY969087.1, on the reverse strand, counting down.
CTTGTTACCCGGACGTATCCAAACGTCGCGCGATCGATACCCCAATGTCACGGAACTAGCCCAGCGAAAGGCTGTAACAATTGTGTGACAATAGGCTTGAAGCCGCTCAGCAACCGGGGAGGACGAACCAAAAGATGGAGCCGCGAGGGGTGGCGGGTTTGTAGCCCACCTGGCCGTCCATGGAGGTGACCAAGTGCTTGACGATGGACAGGCCCAGGCCGGTGCCGCCCACCTCGCGCGAGCGGCCGAAGTCGACGCGGTAGAAGCGCTCGAAGATGCGATCGCGTTGCTGGGCGGGGATGCCGGGGCCGTCGTCTTCGACCTCGACGACGACCTGGTCGTCGGCCGAGCGGGCGCGAATGACCACCCGCCCGCCGCCGCGGGTGTATTTGACGGCGTTGCCCACCAGGTTGAGCAGCACCTGGTCGAGCGCGTTGGCGTCGGCGACCAGGCACAGCTCGTCGTCCAGGTCGAGCTCGAGGGTGATGTCGCGCTCGTCGGCGTGGGAGGCGACCGACTCGATGGCGCGCGCGGCGGCGGTCTGCAGATCGACCGGGCTGGTCTCCAGGGCATACTCGCCGGCCTCGATGCGCGAGATATCCAACAGATCGCTGATCAGCCGGCCCAGCCGCTCGGAGTTGCGGATGAGCGCGTCCAAAAAGCGTCGGGCGTGCTTGGGATCGTCGATCGCGCCCTCGTCGAGAGTCTCGGCGGTCGCCCGAATGATGCTCACGGGGGTGCGCAGCTCGTGGGAGACGTTGGCCACGAAGTCGCGGCGCATGGTCTCCAGGCGGCGAAGCTCGGTGACGTCGTGCATGACTACGACCGTGCCCACCGACTCTTGCCGGGGCGAGGCGTGGGCGAGGACGCGCTTGGTCAGCGAGGCGGTGATCTCGAATTCCTCGCTGGCCTGGTGGCCGCGCTCGGCGGCTTCCAGCGCCTTCTGGAAGCCGGGGACGCGCAGCACCTCGACGACCGGTCGGCCCACCGGGTCGCTGTGCAGCTCCAACAGCTCGATGGCCGCGCGGTTGACCAGGGTGATGCGCCGCTCGGCGTCGACGGCGATGACCGCCTCGGTCATATTCTCGAGCACGGCCTGAAAGCGGTCACGTTCGCGCGCCAGCGCGTCGACGGTATGGCTGAGTTCGTCGGACAGCTCGGCCATCGAGCCCACCAGGCGGCGCATGGTCTGGTCGCGCGAGCCGGCCTCGAAGTCGGCGGACGCGTCGCCGCGCGAGGTCGCGCGCACCTCGTTGACCAGATTGCCGAAACGCCGGGTGAGCAACTCGGTGGTCATCCAGCTCATCAATTGGCCCACCACCAACACGATCGCCGCGCCCAGCCCGGCGACGAACAGTCTGTTCGACGCCGCCAGGACGCATGCGCCGGCCGTCGCCGACAGCGCGACCGACACCAGCAACAATTTTGCGCGAATGCCCAGCTTCACGACGGGTCCGTTGGCGTACTTGTTGGCGTACTTGTACTTATTGGCTTATTTATCGGGGCGGGATTTGAACCGGTAGCCCACCCCGCGGATGGTCTCGACGTAGTCGCCGGCGGCGCCGAGCTTCTCGCGAAGCCGCTTGACGTGGGTGTCCACGGTGCGCGTCATCACGTCGGCGTTGATGTCCCAGACGTCGGACAACAGCACCTCGCGGGTCTGCACCCGGCCTTTGCGGCGCATGAACGTGGTCAATAACTTGAATTCCAGGGCGGTCAGGCGCACTTCCTCGTCGTCGACCCACACCCGGTGGCCGGGCACGTCGACGCGCACGATGCCAAATTCGAGCTCGTCGCCGATCTCCTCGGCTTCCTCGCTGGTCTGCGCGCGGCGCAAGACCGCGCGGATGCGCAGGGTGAGCTCGCGCACGCTGAACGGCTTGACCACATAGTCGTCTGCGCCCACCTCGAAGCCGACCACCCGGTCAATCTCCTCGCCCTTGGCCGTCAGCATGATCACCGGGATGTGGGCGGTCTCGGCGTTGTGGCGAATCTGGCGGCACACCTCCGTGCCCGACATATCCGGCAACATCAGGTCGAGGATGACCAGGTCGGGCACCGGCTCGCGCTTGACCAGCGCGAGCGCGTCGGCGGCGTTTAGGGCGCTTCGCGTCTCGTAGCCCTCGCGCTCGAGGTTATACTCGAGGGTGTTCACCAGATCTTGCTCGTCGTCGACGATGAGGATGGTCTCAGCCATGGTCCGCTCCGCTGTCGGGCATCTCCGCGCAATCACTACAGTTCGGAAGAATGCTACCAAATCACCGCCTGTGTAACACGCAGGCAGGGGGCTGCCCATCCCGGGCGTGTAACAATTGCGTGAAGGTGGCTGCCTCATTGCCCTCCGCCCCGGTTTGATGTGCGCGCGCCGGTCGTTAGCTTCCCGACGATCTCTTCAACCGAGGAGCGAGCGCCATGGCCTCCACAACTCTCAGCGAACGCAATCCCCTGGGCGCGCACGCGGCGATCTACACCGATCTGTACGAGCTGACGATGGCTCAGGGGTATTTTCACGCCGACAAACACGACCAGCACGCCTGTTTCGACTACTTCTTTCGCAAGGTGCCCTGTCAGGGCGGATACGTGGTCTTTGCCGGCCTGCACAATGCGTTGGACTTGCTCGAGTCGATGCGCTTCGACGACGGCAGCCGGGCGTATTTGCGCGAGCAGGGCTTCGCCGACGATTTTGTCGACCATCTGGCCGATTTTGGCTTCCGCGCCGAGGTCTTCGCCCCGCGCGAGGGCGAGCTGGTCTTTCCCTTCGAGCCGGTCGTGCGGGTGCGCGGGCGGCTTATCGAGGCGCAGATCGTCGAGACGCTGCTGCTCAACGTGCTCAACTTCGAATCGCTGATCGCCACCAAGGCATCGCGGCTGCGCCACGCGGCGGGAGGCGAGCGCACCATCATCGACTTCGGGCTGCGCCGCGCCCAGGGCTACGCCGGCCTGCAGGTCAGCCGCGCGGCGGTGGTGGGCGGATGCGACGCGACGTCGAACGTGCTGGCGGGGTATCGCGACGGCCTGGCGATCTCGGGCACCCAGGCCCATAGCTGGATCCAGAGCTTCGGCGACGAGCTGGAGGCCTTTCGCAGCTACGCACGTTCCTTCCCGAACAGGTGCATCTTGCTCGTGGACACCTACGACACGCTGCACAGCGGAGTGCCCAACGCGATCACCGTGGCCAAGGAAATGGAGCAGCGCGGCGAGCGCCTGCAGGGGATTCGACTGGACAGCGGGGACCTGGCCTGGCTGGCCAAGCGCACCCGCCAGATGCTCGACGAGGCCGGGCTGGACTATGTCAAGATCGCCGCCTCCAACCAGCTCGACGAGCACGTCATCAAGTCGCTGCTCGAGCAGGGCGCGCCCATCGACACCTTCGGCGTGGGCACCCGCCTGGTGACCTCCCACGACTGCCCCGCGCTCGACGGGGTGTACAAGCTCGCCCAGATCGACGACTCGCCGCGCCTCAAGCTGTCGGAGAGCCGCGTCAAAGTGAACTTTCCGGGCGAAAAGCAGGTGCTGCGCCTGAGCGACGACCGCGGCCTGTTCTACGGCGACTGCGTCGTCGTCGCCGGCCAGGACACGCCCGGCGAGATGTTCCATCCTTACGAGGACGACAAGCACGTCGACGTCGCCGGCTACAGCGCCGAGCCCTTGCTCCATCCGGTGATGCGCGACGGACGGGTGCTCGTCGACCGCCCGAGCGCCCGAGAATCGGCCGAGTATGCGCGCGAGCGCCTCGGACGGCTCCCCGCCGAGCATAAGCGTTTCCAGAATCCCCACGTGTACAAAGTCGGTCTGAGCCGTCAGTTGCGCGATCTGCGCGATCAGGTGCGCGATGCGATCGTTGGCCGTCACCGATGAGCGCGCTTATCCCTTGAGCGCGAGCACCTGCAGGACCTTCATCAGGAGGGTGTTGGGGGAGAAGGGCTTGGCGATGAACCAGGCGTTTTGCTCGCGCAGCGTGTCGCGGGTCTCGGGATCTTTGACGAAGCCGCTGGTGTACAGCACGGCCACCCGGCCGTACATCTCGCGCAGGCGCTCGGCGAGCTCGGGGCCCTCGATGCCGGGCATGACGATGTCGGTCAGCAGCAGATCGATCGCATCGTCGTGGTCCCGGGCCATCGCCAGCGCCTGATCGCCGCTGGCGGCGCACAACACCGTGTAGCCGGCTGGCGCCAGGATGCGTCGCACGAGCTCGCGCACCTCCGTCTGGTCGTCGACCACCAGGATCGTCTCGCCGCCCAGGTCGGGGGTGAGGTTGGGGTCCTGGGTGGTGCTGGCGGCGTCGTCGTGATCGCGCTCAGCTTCCGGAAAATACAACTCGAAGCTCGTGCCCCGGCCGAGCTGGCTGTCCACCCGGATGAGGCCTCCATTTTGCCCGACGAGGTTGCTCACCGTCGCCAGGCCCAGGCCGGTGCCCTGGTTTTTGGGCTTGGTGGTGAAGAAGGGCTCGAAGATGCGCGCCCGGGTCTCGTCGTCCATGCCCACCCCGGTGTCGGTGACGCGAATGTACACGTAGCGCCCGTAGGCGAGCTCGGCGGGGGCGGTGTCGGACGACGGGCTCTTCTCCATATTGGCCGCCTCGATGGTCAGCCGGCCGCCGTCGGGCATGGCGTCGCGGGCGTTGATGCCCAGGTTCATCACGATCTGCTCGACCTCCACCGGAGCCATGCGGATGGGGCGAAGCCGCGGGGCGATCTGCGCCTCCAGGGCGATGTCGGCCGGCAGCGTGCGCTCGAGCAGCGGGCGAATACGCTCGAGCAGCGGGCCGGGCTCGACGACCTCCGAGCTGACGACCTCGCGGCGCGCAAACGTCAGCAGCCGGCGCACCAGCGAGGCGGCGCTCTCGCTGGCCTCCATGATCTTGTGGACGTCGTCGCGCAGCGGGGAGTCCTCGTGCAGGCGCATCTCCACGAATTCGGCGAAGCCCATGATCACCGACAACAGGTTGTTGAAGTCGTGGGCGACGCCGCCGGCGAGCTGGCCGACGAGCTCCATCTTCTGGGCCTGGGCGAGCTGGTCGCGCGTGGCCTCCAGCTCGTCGGTGATGGCGGTGAGATCGCTGGCCAGCCCGGCGACGAATTCGAAGCGCTCATGCTCGCCGAGCAGCGGAAACGCGCGATCGCGCACAAGCCGGGTGGTGCCATCGGGCCGGCACACCCGGTAGACCTCGTCGTAGGCTTTGTCGTTGTCTTGGAACGCGCGGCGGATACGTTCGCGATGGTCGTCGGCGATCGCCCCAAAAAACTCGCTGGCGTCGTCGTACAGCGGCTGGCGCGAACGCGCCCAGATATCCTCGTAGGCCGCTCCCACGTACACGAAACAGTCCTTGCGGGGATCGTAGACCCAGAAGAACTCGTCGAGCCGATCGACCTGGCGTTGGATGTGATCACCATCTCTCATTACGTCACCGTCGCTTTATTGTCGTCGACCGGAGCCTAATATACAACCGCAGGGCCGTATCGATGCACGGCGACTATATACCTTGGATCTTGGACATGCTCGAACTTATCTGGCGTTTCGGGGCGCCCGTACTCGACGACGAGGCTGCCATCTTGCCGCTGGTCTCGGCTTTGTTGGACGTGCCCGGCCTATCTCCGGCCAGCTACGATCTCAACCAAAAGGAGCAGTGGCGGGCGTTTTCGCCCGATCGCATCGTGGTCGACGCGCTCACCCAGCGCACCCAACTGCTGCGCATCCGCGGCGAGCAGCCGTCGGCGCTGGCGATGATCGCGTTGGGAAAGCGCGACGAGCAACCCACGGCGATCATCCGTCTGCCCACCGACGACGACGTCGATGCGCTGGTCGCCCAGTGGACCGAGCTGTACGAACACTTGCCCGTCGAATCCACCTTGATCTCGTCGGCGCAGTGGCGTCAAGCGCTGCAAAAGGCCGGCGTGGGCGCGCCCGAAGGCGCCGGGCTGACCGGGATGATCTACGGCTGGCGCCGCGGCGCCGAGCCGGCGGGGATCGCCGAGATCGACGCCGCCGACATCGCGGACACCCCCGTGCAGATCGCCCGCGAGGCCAACCATCTGGTGCTTCGCCTGGCCCGCCGCCCACGGATCGATGATGACGCACATCGCCAGGCGCTAACCCGCGTCGCGCGCCGTCTGATGAGGGCCTGAGAACGGGGTGCGAAAATTTACTCAAAACAGCTTGACAACCCCAAAGACCGCCCGTATAAACCGCGTCCACCGTCGAGGAGCCAACGGCTTTGACACGGAGAGTCAACGACTCGTGCGTAGGTAGCTCAGTCGGTAGAGCACGGCCCTGAAAAGGCCGGTGTCGGCGGTTCGATTCCGTCCCTACGCATTGCAAAGCCAGCATCCACACCCGGATGCTGGCTTTTCTGTTTCTCCGCGCATCCGCGCATCCGCTTCAAGCCCCGCGCCGAAGGCGCCACGCCCACGCTCCAAGCGACGTCTCTCTTGCATCCCCGGGTATTTACGGGTACAACGTCGTGCCTGATTAGGATGAAACGAACCACGCGACGATTCAGCGCGAAAAATCAACAGTTTGGCAAAAATCGTCCGCGTCGGTGTTGCACGTCCCTTGGTCTGTTCTCTAACCTGTTGGGCGGGCAAGGAAAATCGCAAATAGCGCCACGTATTCCCAAAGGAAACGTGGTATTTGTCGGATGCGGTCAGTTGAAGGAAAGTACGTGATGACGAAACGGCATGACTTTGGGTCGGCATGGATGAGCAAATGGCGCCGCGGGGCCACCGCGATGGCCGCCATTGGCATGGTGGGATCGCTGGCGATGACTTCGTTCGGCTGTGACACCGTGGCGCGCATCAGCTTCGAGGAGCGCAACTTCCAGGGCATCCGCTCCACCGGCTTCATCCCGCCGGCTGGCTCCTGCGACGGCGTGGGCAGCGACGGCAAGATGAAGCTGCGCTTCGTTCTGCTGGACAATAACAACTCGCCGATCATCGTCGGTCAGACTGTCAACAACCAGTCGGTCGAACTCAACAGCAGTTCGATCACGCTGGAGGATTCGGCGATCATGGAGCCGGGCACCGATGCCTGCTCCAGTGACAGCGAGTGCACGACCACCGACTTTAGTTGCACGGAGGCGCCGGGTCTCAACGGCGGCGCCGGTGCTAGTAACGGGGCCAACCTCAAGACCTGCAACGTCAGCGAGCCTGGCCTGACCGTCGACACAGCGAGCGATGCCGTCAAGCCGATCTCGGATACGACGTATCATCAGGTGTTCGGTCTGCTCATGGAGAACTCCGGCAGCCTGGAGGGCTGGAACCTGCCGGGCACCGAAGGCGCTTGGGATAAGAACGCCAACGGCCAGATCGACATGAGCGGCAACCAGGTGGACACCACCAAGGATTTGCCGCCGAGCACCGCGCCGAGGGTGGGAGTCAAGATCGCGTCCGATCCCGGTAACAAACGGCTGACGGCGGTGCATCGCACCTTCAACGCCTTCGTCAATGCAGCGAGCATCGCTCGATCCAAACGGCGCAAGTCCTACTTCGGGCTGTGGAGCTTCAACTCCAACAAGATCGATCCCACCTCCTACATCCAATCTCCGTCGGGCGACGGCCTGCAGTGGAGCGAGGATGCCGGGCACAACGGTCGGATCTACGACGCCATCAAACGCTACGAGGGGCTGGTTGATGGCGATGATCGCTCCAACGTCGATGCCAGCGGGGCCAATGTCTACGAGTCCATCACCAAACTCATCCAGAACCAGTTCACGACTGACGTGATGCAGAACAAGTTGCATCTGCAGAGCCCCGAGTCGGTCGACAAGCTGTTGGTGGTCTTCGTCGATGGCTATGACGACCTACGCGCGACTGACGGCAGCGGCATCACCGTCGACGACGCCATCCAGGCGGCGACTGACAATCATGTGCGCCTGTTCATCGTCCAGCTCGACTCCAAGTTGGAGAATCCGGAGCTGCTGCGCGAAAACCCGGACTACTGGAAGAACCAGTCGCCCTGCACCTCCGACGACCAGTGCAAAAATTTCGAAGAGTGCCGCAAACCGCGCGGGTACTACAAGAACCAGAGCGGCAGCTATCAGCCGGTCGAGACGGACCCGGCGTTCGACAACACCTACTGCATGCCCAAGCGCGACGATACCGGCCGCATCGGGCCGATTCAGGACTACGAGCGCCTCGCCTGTGCCACCGGTGGTGGCTACATGTATGTGCCCTCTCCTGCAGGCTTGGCGCGCAATATCAGTTGGACGCCCTACGCCCTCGACGGGCTGTGGGAGGCGAGCGTTTCGTCGGCCAAGATCGAGCGTGGCAAGGCCCCCAAGGGGGCGATCAAGCTGCAGACGACCATGGGCGTGAGCGTCGGGGGCTCCCGGCAGACCTACTCGTTCAGTCAGTTGGGCGACGTGCAGACCTCGACGAGTGATTCCACCGTCGATGACTTCGACACCCGCTCGGTGGTGTTCACCGCGCAGTGAGTCCAGGTTGTATGGCCAAAACAAAGAATTTTCGTTACTTTTCAGAAAGTTACAAAATCTTCGGCGAAAGCAGGAGAACGTGGTGAAGTTGCACACCCATCCATCCAGGCTCATCGGCCTGCTCGTATTCACAGCGCTGCTGGCGAGCGTCTCGCCGGCCATGGCTCAGCAGGCCGACGCCAACGGCGCTGATCCCAGCGTGGCCACCAACGCCAAGGCGGGCGATAAGGAGGCCGACAAGCCCAAGGCCGATCCCAACGACCCCGATTACTGGGCGAAGACCCGGGACATCTACACGGTCGAAAAGCGCCCGTTCCAAAAGCAGGGACGCTTCTCGGCGACGGTCTACGGCGGGATCATTCCCAACAATATCTTCGAGCAGTATTACCCGGCGGGAGTCCGCCTGGACTACTACTGGCTGGAGAATATCGGGTTGGAGCTGGCCGGCTCGTACGCCTTTAAGTCCGACACTGGGTTGAGCAACACCATCACGGACCAGCAGGGCGCCAACGCCCAGCAGATCCTCATCGGTGACACCCAGGTGTTCCACACCAACTTCGGGGTGTTGTGGAGCCCATTTTACGGCAAGACCGCCTTTTACAACTCGGCGCTCGACTACTTCGACCTGTACGTCTTCGGCGGGGCGGGCCTGGTGGTCACCAAGACCCCCTCGGACTTCAACGCCAAGGCGACGTCGAACACCAACCCCGAGGGTGTGCTGGGGGCGGGAGCGGCGTTTTACCTGGGCAAGCACGCCACCGTTCGCGCTGACTTCCGCCAGTTCGTCTTCCAGAAGGTGACCGGCGGCGTGGCGAACCCCTCGGAGGTGTCTCTGGGGCTGGGTTGGTTCTTCTGAGCAAGCGCCGGCAAACGGCCAACGATAGATTCGCATAAAGGTTCGCAGTGATGAATTCGCTCCATAAAAAACGTCGAGTCGCCCCGGTTCACCGCCGGCTTCGCAGGCTGGTCGTGGCCTTGCTGGTCGCCGGTGTCAGCCTGGCGTGCGCCACCGCGTCCGCCAAGGACAACAAGGCCAGCCAGGACAGCAAGGGCAGTGCGGTCAAAACGCAGTCGCTCGACCAAAAGTTGCACACGTACTGGTCGGTCGACCGCCACCTGCCGGCGGTCAAGGATCGGCTGTACACCCGCGCGGGCCGCTTCGGCCTGGGGATTTTCACCGGCCTGCTGTCCAGCGAGCCGTTCTACTACTATTACCCGGTGGGCTTGCGCGCCTCGTACTACTTCAGCAATTTCTGGGGAGTCGAGCTCGAGGGCTCGTATATGGGCGTCAACGGGGTGCTCACCCACGACACCGAGTTGACGACCTTTCTGAAGTCCAAGCTGGGTCCTGGCTATAAGGCCGCCGACACCGAGGACCGCTTCCTGTGGCGGGGCAACGCCATGGTGGTGTGGCACCCGCTGTACGGCAAGCTGGCCTTCTTGCAGCGCAAGCTGACCCACTTCGACATCAACCTGGCCCTGGGGCTGGGGGGCGTGGGGGTGCAGCGTCCCGATGACGTGCGTTCGACGACGTCGTCGACGGTCGCCCCGGAGCTGGCGTTTGGTGGAGGCGTGCAGTTCTTCGCCACCCAGAACGTCGTGCTGCGACTGGAGGGGCGCGCCTACCTGTACGAAGGCGCCAAGACGCCCTCGTCCAAGACGATCTCCGAGCGAATCCAGGTGCCCACGGAATTTCAACTGGGCGCCTCGTACCTGTTCTGATGATGAGCGCGATTGGGCGAGCTCCCACACGGCGGGCCCGTCACGGTAAGCAAATCCAGCGGTGAAAAACAAAGTGATGTCTATGCGAGCGGACAACAAAACGGACGTCAGTCGTCGCCCCCGCGGGCGGCGCTATCGCCTGCTCAAGCAGATTCTGACCTGCCTTCTGGCAGGGGCTATCTTGATGGTGCCGGTCACCAGCGTATACGCGCTCGACAAGAACCAGATCATCCAGATGACCAAGCTGGGCATGGAGGACAGCGCCATCAAGGGCGCCATCGACGGCGCCGGCAGTAGCCTCAAGCTGAGCCCCGAGGAGCTCGGTGAGCTGCGCGCCGCTGGCGTCGACGACGAGGTCATCGCCTATTTGAAGTCCACCGGGCACGTCAAAAGCGCGGACAACAACGCCGGCTCCAGCGACCAGACTGCCCCGGCGGGCGACGAGACCGGCCCGGCGCCGGCGCCCGCGCCTGGCAAGGAAGAGGACAAGCAGACGCTGAGCAAGGACGAGCTCAACAAAAAGATCGAGCAGAAGGCCAAAGAGCTCAACCAGCAAAAGGTCCAGGCCAGCCAGCACGAGCAGCAGATCAAGTCGATGGCGCGCAAGTTGCCCACCGCCAAGAACGAGTTGGAGTCGGGCGACAATATGAGCGCGGCCAAGACCTACCTGAAGTTCTTGTCGCTCAACCCCGACCCGCAGTCCGACGAGTGGTACGAGGCCAAATACGGCCTGGCCCGCGCGCTGTACAAGGAAGGCATCCTGTCGGGCGCGGCCACGCCCCTGTTGGACGTCATCCGGGCGGGCGCTCAGAAGCCGCACTTCAAAGAAGCGTTCTACATGCTCGAGGACCTGACCAAGAAGATTGGCTACCAGCCCCCGGTGCTCGAGGAGATGACCAAGTTCTACGTCGGCGACATGAACGACGACTTCAAGAACGATTTCCACTACTACCTGGGCAAGTTCTTCTACGACTACGGTCGCGGCGATCTGGCCATCAAATACCTGGACATGGTCCAGAAGGGCGCCAAGGACTACCCGGAGGCGCTCTACCTCAAGGGCGTCGCCCAGTTGGGCAAATCCAAAAAGACCGGCGCGGCCCTCAAGAACTTCGAGGCGGCCATCGTCGCCGGTGAGAAGGAGCCGGGCGGCAACCAGGAGATCCTGCAGTTGGGCTACCTGGCCCTGGCGCGGGTGTTCTACGAGGTCGGCTACTACGACGTCGCGCTGTACTACTACCAGAAGATCCCCACCAACTCGGCGCGCAGCGCCACGGCGACCTTCGAGACGGCGTGGACCTACTTCATGAAGAACGATTACAAGCGCGCCCTGGGCACCTTCCAGACGCTGCACAGCCCGTACTTCAAGGACTGGTACTTCCCGGACCTATATATCCTGGAGTCGACCGTGTACCTGAACCTGTGCAAATTCGACCAGAGCAAGCAGGCCCTGGCCAAGTTCCAGAAGGATTACCTGGACAAGCGCCCGCTGCTCGAGAAGTACCTGCAGAAGACCACCGAGCCCAAGGATTATTGGACGGCGATCAACGGCATCTACTTGGAGCATCCGCCCAAGGCCGCCCAGGGGTTGCCCAAGATGTTCGCCAACGCGGTGCTCGACGACCTGGCGTTCTACAACATCCACAAGGTCATCGAGACGCTCCAAAAGGAGCGCACGGCCCTGAAGCAAAACGTGGGCTCGTTGGGCGAATTCGGCCAGCAGGTCCTCGACCGCGTCGACCAGCAGTTGGACACCAAGATCCAGGAAGGCGGCATCCTCGTTCAGCAAAAGCTGAGCGCCATCAACAAGGAATTGCAGGACTGGGATATCAAGGCCACCCAGATCTCCTTCGACATCGACAGCGAGGAGAAGAACCAATTGGAGGCCAAGCTGCGCAACCGCGGCCAGGCCAACAAGGGCCCGCAGAAGGGAACCACGCTGCTGATCGTGGCCGACGACTTTACGCCCTGGCCGTTCGAGGGCGAGTACTGGCGCGATGAGGTCAACAACTACCGCAGCCGGCTGCACTCGCAGTGCGCGGCCAAGTAAGTCGACCACCAACGATTAACGAGTAGACAAGGCTCAAAGTGTACAGAGCGATGAATCATACAAAGATTTGGAAGCGTACTCTCGCCCTGCTGTGCGTGGTGGTCCTGTCGGGCCTGGCGACAACCTCCTTTGCTCAGGACGTCTCCAAGCGTCCGCACAAAGAGGCGGTCACGGCCAAGACCAAAGAGGCCGCCGCCCAGCGGACCGAGGACTTGACCAAGCGGCTCGACAAAAAGAAGGGCAAGAAGGGCACCAAGCCCAAGGGCCCCGCCGACCTGCAGAAGTACAAGGACGAGCAGCAGAAGATGACTCCGGAGCAGATCGACGCCTTGAAGCGTCAGATCGAGAGCAAGAACCGGACGATGATCAAAAAGCTCGACCGCATCATCAAGGGCGACCCCTACAGCAAGCAAAAGCCGGAGTGGATGTTCCAGAAGGCCGAGCTGATGTGGGAGCTGCGCAATATGGAGTACTTGCGCGCCCGCGCCGAGTACAACCAGTGTCTGACGGCCGCCGGCCAGGGCACCTCCGGAAATAAGTGCAAAGAGCCCAAGCCCGACTACGGCCAGCCGCAAAAGATCTACAAAGAGATCTTGACCCAATACCCGGACTACGGCCGCCTCGACGAGGTCATCTACCGTCTGGGCAGCGGGCTGATCGACGCCGGCAAGGGTGCCCAGGCCGTCAGCTACCTGCAGCGGCTGGTCAAGAACTACCCCAACTCCAAGTACGTGGCCGACGCCGACCTGGCGCTGGCCGAATTCTTCTTCAAGCAGGAGATGCTCGGGGCGGCGCGCGACAAGTACCAGGCGGTGCTCAAGTTCAAGAACAACCCCAACTACGACTTCGCGCTCTATAAGCTCGGCTGGGTCTATTATAACCAGGGCGAGTACCGAAAGAGCATCGACACCTTCAAGAAGGTCGTCGCCCGCACCGACCAGAAGCTGGGCTTCCAGAACCAGGCGATCAACGACCTCGTCGTTGCCTACGCCGAGGTGCCCGGCGGCTGGAAGGAGATGCGCGACTACTTCCTGAAGATGCGCGACAAGAAGTTCACCTACCACAAGCTCGCCCAGATGGCCGGCCTGTACGAAGGCCAGGGCAAGGACGACAAGGCCATCGACATCTACCGCTACTTCATCAAGGAGCGCCCGGATAACCCGGACATTCCGGAGTGGATGGAGTCGATCATCGTCGCCAAGAAGAAGATCAACAACTTCGAGGATCTCGAAAAGACGATGAACACCTACGTGTCCTACCTGGACCCCGACGGGGTGTGGGCGCAGAAGAACAAGGACAACAAGGGTGAGTTGCACAACGCCGACATGCTCTCGCAGGCGTCGCTGGCCTACCTGGCCAACGTCTATCACCGCCGCGCGCAGAAGCACGATACCAAGGACGACTACAAAAAAGCGGTGCATTACTATCAGGAGTTCATCCACCGCTTCCCGGAGGCGCCGGCGTCGTTCGACATGAACTTCTTCGTCGCCGACATCTACCTGCTGCAGCTCAACGACTTCCAGAAAGCCGCGGAGTACTACCAGAAGGTCGTCGACCTGTATAAAGCCGGCAAGACCCCCAAAGGGGCCAAGAAGAAGGACGTCGAGGCCATCGTCAAAGACGCCGCCTACGGCGTGGTCAACGCCTACAACGAGCTGGTCAAGAAGAACCACCCGGACAGCGTGCTTGTCAAAATGGCCGAGTACCAGGAGTCCCACGGCAACAAGAGCTTCCGCAAATCCAAGGTGGAAGCCTCGACCAAGTCCAAGCCCAATCCCAAGGTGCCCCTGCTCAAATATGAGAAGGGCTTCGTGAAGGCCTCCGACCAATACTCGGATATGTATCCGCACGACGAGATCACCCCGACGATCGACTACGTCGCCGCCGAGGTCTACAAGTCGCGCGGCCACTACGACAAGTGCATCCCGCGCTACGAGAGCATCATCAAGAACGCCCCGAAAAACCGCTACGCGAGCTTCGCCGGCGGCAGCCTCCTGGTCGCCAACTACGTGCTCAAGCGTTGGGACGAGGTCGAGAAGTGGGCGCGCTACATGATGGACCACAAGATCTTCGATGTGACCCCCAAAGAAGACCTCGAGCAGGCCATCGCCCTGGCGATCAACGAGCGCGCCAAGGAGCTCAAGAAGGCCAAGAAGTTCGACAAGGCGACCAGCGAGCTGCTGCGCCTGGCCAAGGAGTTCCCCAAGTCCGACCTGGCCCCGGGCGCGCTGTTCAACGCCGGCGCCATCTACGAGTCGGCCGAGAAGCTCAACAAGGCCGTCGACGTGTACTCGCGGGTGGTCAAGGACTATCCCAAGAGCACCGAGGCCCCGGAGGCGCTGTTCGTCATGGGCGCCATCTTCGAGTCGCGCGCCGACTTCGACAAGGCGGCGACCTACTTCGCTCAGATGGGCTCGAACGACGAGTACAAAAACGACAAGGGCGACATGGTCAAGTACAAAGACCATCCCAAAGCCGCTCAGGCGGTGTACAACGCCGCCGTGCTGCGCGCTGCCATGGAGCAGTGGCAGAAGTCGATCGACACCTTCGAGAAGTACGTGTCCCTGTACTCCGGGCGCGACTCCGAGAAGGACCAGATCCGCAAGGTCGAGCTGCGCCTGCCCTACCTGGAGGAGTCCAAGAAGGATTGGAAAGCCGCCTACAAGCGCTTCGGCAAGTTCCTCAAGCATGAGGAGCCCACCGACGAGGAGCAGGTTCAGATCAACACCGAGATGGGGCTGTTGCTCGAGAAGATCAAAGGGCGCCGCTGGGAGAAGGACTCCAACGACCACTTCGACAAGGCCCTCAAGATCTGGGGCAAGCTCGACGAGAAGAAGCAGAAGAAGATGCGTTACTACGCCGCCCAGGCGCGCTTCCGCCAGGGCGAGCGCATCTTCAACAAATTCAAAGACGTCAAGCTGACCTTCCCGATGAGCAAGCTCAAGAAGGGGCTGACCGCGAAGGGCGAGTTGGAGCAGAAGGCTGAGAAGGTCTACTTGGATGTCATCCAGATGGCCTCGCCCAAGTGGGTGGCCGCCAGTGCGTACCGCATCGGCCAGATGTACAACGACTTCGCCAATCAGCTCAGTAACCTGCCGATTCCCAAAGGGCTGACCGAGCAGCAGGCTCAGGATTACCAGTGGACGCTCGACCAGCAGATCATGCCGCTGCAGGACAAAGCGCTGGCCGCCTTCGGGCGCGCCCAGAAACTCGCCCTGCAGTTCCAGGCCTACAACAAGTGGTCGGCCAAATCCGCCGAGCAGATCAGCAGCATGCAGGCGGAGACCTACCCGATCACCGAGCAGGATGGCGTCGAAGTCGGCCACGGGCGCATCAACTTCTTCGTGCCCAAGCCGATCACCGACCTGAAAGCCATCGCCAAGAAGGTGGCCGAGCGCCGCGCGGCCCATCCCGAGCCCAAGGCGGCTCCCAAGGGCCCCAACGGTGCCCCCGCCAAGGGCGGCGATCAGGCCAAGAAGACGACGCCGCAGGCAAGCAACTAACGCCTAGAAAGGACCAGCATGAGCGGCGGCGCCGCGTGCGCCGCCGCCACGCCTAGAACACCGCATTGGGGAACAAACCCATGAAGATGTCGAATAAAACCAAGAGTCGCTTGCTCCCGAGACTGCTCGTGCTGGTGCTCGGGGCGACCCAGCTATTTGCCTGCTCGACGGCCAAGCCCAAGCAGGACAAGAAGGCCCAGAAGATCGAGAAGGCCGAGGCTGAAAAGCTCGCCGACCAGATGGGCATGAGCGTCGACACGGTGCGCACCTTTCAACAGGCGCTCGCCGAGCTCAAAAAAGACAAGCCCGACACCAAGAAGGCCGAGAAGCTTCTGCTTGAGGTCGTCCAGGCCGAGCCCGACTTCGCCGAGGCCCAATACGACCTGGGCGTGTTGTACTCGAGCATGACCCGCTACAAGGACGCGGTGCCCCATATCGAGAAGGCCCGCGAGCTGGCGCCCGGTCAGCTTAGCACCACTGTGGCCCTGGCGCAGGCCTACGCGGTCACCAAGGAGTACACCAAGGCGCGCAAGCTTTTCGAACAGGTCGTGGCCCGCGAGCCCAACAACCTGACCGCCAAGAACAACCTGGCGGTGCTGTCGCTCAAAGAGGGCGATGACAAGAAAGCCATGGAGTACGTGCGCGACGTGCTGCGCGAGGACAACCAGAACGTGGGCGCGCTGAACACTCTCGGGCTGATCTACAAGAAGCGCGACAACCTCTCGCTGGCCAAATACGTCTTCCAGAAGGCGATCAAGCTGACCAAGAAGCACCCCGATCCGGACATCCACAACAACCTGGGTCTGGTGTTCATGAAGGAAGACGACGTGCCCAACGCCGTCAAGCAGTTCGAGGCGGCCGACGCGGCCGACCCCAACTACCTGGAGAGCCGGCTGAACCTTGGGGCGATCCTCATCCAGTACCTGGACTACAAGCGCGCCGCCAAGCAGTTCCAGGAGGCGGTGCGCATCGCTCCCGACCATTGCGTGGCCCATCTGGGGCTGGCGGCGGCGAACTTCGGGCTGGGCAATAACGACAAGGCCATCGACGGCTACAAGTATTACGTCGACGAGTGCGACGCCAAGCATGTCTCCAGCTACGAGCGCCTGGCCAAGCTCAACGAGAGCAAAGATCCGGCGGCAGCGGCTCAATATTACGAGAAGCTGCTGACGATGGTTCAGGACAAGAAAAAACGTGCCAATTACAAGGCCATGGCTAACTTCCTGACGAGCCAGGTCAAATCGAAGAAGCAGAAGGCGCCGGAGAAGAAGGCCGACGACAAGCCCGCCGACAAGGCCAAGGACAAGGGCGATGACGCCAAGGGCGGTGACAAGGCCCAGGGCGATCAGGGCGATCAGGCGAAAGCGGCGCCCGCAGACCAGAAAAAACAGGCGGACGCCGCCGGCGACGCCAAAGCGGCGAAGTGACGGCCTCGAGAGCGCGTCGACCGGACGGCGGTGTCAGGTCGCGTTGACGCTCTGCGGGCCGCTCTGGTATTTTCGAGTCAGCTTCAATCGCGACACAGGAGAAAGCGTCATGCGGAGAACCATCGGGTTGTTTATTGTACTCGCTTTTGTGCTGACGAGCGCCAGCGCGTTTGCCCAGGATGACGGCGGAAACACGCGCTCGAAATTCTACAACTTCGACGACATGCTCGTCGACGGCCAGCTCAAGACGCCGGACCTGATCAAGGAGCAGGCTCGCGGCAAGGCGCAGTTCAAGCGCCTGCTCAACCTCAAAAAGAGCTTCATGCCCAAGATCAAAGAGTCGACCGAAGAGGCCGCGCTCCAGTAGTTCAACATCGGAGCACGGGTCCCACCGGCGGCAACACTGCCGCCCGGCCTAGCACGCCACCGGGCCCGTTGCGCCGCCAGCCACACTCTCAGAATCCATACTCCGGAGAGGAGTCTTTTTACGATGAAAATCGTTTGCGGAAGCTGTGGAGCCAAGTACTCCATTGCCGACGAGAAGGTTCAGGGCAAGGTCTTCAAGATCCGCTGCAAGAAGTGCAGCAATGTCATCGTCGTCAAGGGTGACTCGCAGCAAGCTGAGAGCCAGCAGCAGGACTCGGCGGCGGACTCCAGCATGGGGAGCGCCTACGGGGGCACCGCCGGTGCGGCGGAGTGGTACGTGGTCATCGACGGCGATCAGGCCGGCCCGATCACTCCCGAGGAGGTCGAAGCCTACTTCACCGCCGGTCAGATCACCGCCGAGAGCTTCGCCTGGCGCGATGGCCTGGGTGACTGGGTGGCGTTGAGTGAGCTCGACGAATTCGCCCACCTCGTCCAGCACGACGTCGGGGAGGCCGAGGCCACCGCCGTGGTGGAATCGCCGTTCAACAACAGCGCCGAGGACAACTACGAGCAGGGCGGCCAGGACGAAGGGTTCAACGAGGACGCCACCTCGGTGATGCCGGCCGACGATTTCCGGGCGCAATTCGACGAACAAGAGGCTGCCGACGCACAGGCGGACTACGGCGGCCAGGACAGCTACGACGCCTACGGCGACCAGGGCGGCTATGACGACGCCGGCTACGGCGGCGGCGAGGCGGCAAGCGGCGCCTACGCGGCCGACGGCGGCCAGTCCGGCTACGAAGGCTTCGGCGGCGACGACGCCGGCTATGACGCCGGTGGTGGTTACGACGAGGGTGGCTACGACGCTGGTGGCGGTTACGACGAGGGTGGTTACGACGCTGGCGGCGGCTACGACGCCGGTGGGGGCTACGACTCTTACGACGACGGGGGCGCCGGCAACGACGGCATGTTCTCCTCGTTCGACGCCGGCGCTGACGGCGGCGACTCCGGCTATGAAGGCTTCGGCGGCGGCTACGACGACGCCGGTGCGGCGTCCGCGGACGCCGGCGCCAGCGACGGCGGCGCCACCTCGGCCAACGACATGATCGGCCAGCGCAGCGAGAACTCCGTGCTGTTCAGCCTCAGCAGCCTCGATCAGGTCGAGGCTGTCTCCGGCAGTGCCGGCCCCGATACCTCGGGTGGCGGCGGCGTCGGTGGTAGTGGTGGTGGTGGTGCGATTGGTGGCGCCGAGGGCGGCGCGGTCACCGAGGGCTCCGGGCTCATCGACATCCAGGCCCTGGCCTCGGCTCACAAGGTCATGAAGGGCAGCGGCCAGGGCGGCGGTGTCGCCGGCGGCCCGCCCACTCCCGGCGGCGACGATCCCTTCGGCGCCGGCACCATGAGCATGCCCGCGCTCATGCCCATGGGCAGCCACAAGAGCAATAAGGGGCTCATCATCGGGCTGTCCATCGGCGGCGTGTTGCTGGTCGGCGGCCTGGCCGCGGCGCTGTTCGTGATGATGAACAAGAAGGACGACAAGCCCTCCCAGCCCCAGACCAAGGTGGTCTACGTCCAGAAGGACGATGGCGCCAAGAAGGACGACAAGGGCGCCTCCGACGACCAGAAGAAGGAGGCCGCGGCCGTCGCCAAGGCGGTCCAAGAGGGCGTCAAGAAGGACGACGCCAAGGCCGACGACAAAAAGGAAGTGGCCGCCAACGACAAGTCCGACGCCAAGAAGGACGACGGCGGTCGCAAGTCCCACGCCTCCACCCACCATTCGAGCCATCACGCGACGTCGACCCATCACGAGAAGTCGACCCATCACTCGAGCACGCACCACAAGAGTGGCGGCGACAGCATCGACAACATCATCGGCAACCTCGACAAGAAGAAGAGCTCGCATAGTGGCGGCAGCCACTCCAGCGGGGGCTCGGCGCCGGCCAAAAACGTCCCCCAGAAGCTCAGCCGCAGCATGGTCAAGAATACCGTGGCCAAGTACACCGGACGCGTGCATAGCTGCTATACCGGCAGCAACCGCAGCAAACTCGGTGGGACTGTGTTCGTGCGCTACACGGTCAAGCCCTCCGGGCGGATCAGCGCCGCGCACGTGACCTCGGGCAAGTTCAAGGGCACCGACGTCGGCAAATGTGTCGAGCACGTGGTGCGCCAGATGCACTTCCCGGAGACCAAGTCCTCGCTGACGGTCAACTACCCGTTCATCCTGCACTGATCGCCCGATCGCGCAGGCCAAACACGCCAAAGCCCCGCTGCCCATCGTCGGCAGCGGGGCTTTGCTGTGTCGACGCCGCGCTAGTGCTCGGTGTCGAGCAGGCGCTTTAGGCGGTCTTGCTCGATGACCACCCCGATGGTGGAGGCGTCGGCGATGGTGACCCGTCCGGGGGGAAAGCCCTTGGGTTTGCGCACGTATTTGGCGCGCGTGTAGGTCACGTCGACCAGGCTGTCGTTCTTGCCGCGCGAGTACCACGCCGCCAGGGTGGCTGCGTCCAGCAGGTCGTCGCTGTTGGGGCTCTCGTCGTTGCGTCTCATACGCAGCAGCACGTGGGCGCCGGCCCAGTCGCGCGCGTGAAACCACATGTCCCGCCCGCGGGCGATATGGGTGCTCACCGTATCGTTGTCGGCAGCGCCGCGTCCGACCAGAATGGCGCGGCCGTGTTTGCTGCGAAATTCGCGGTACGGCTTTCGCTCCTCGGCGTGCCCACGGCGGCGCTGGCGTCGAGGTCGGGGGAGCACGCCGTCGGCTTCGAGCGCCTCGCCGTAGGCGCGAAGCGCCTCGACCCCGTCGGCGTGGCCCTCCAACTCGTCGAGGGCCGCCTGGGCGGCGTCACGCTGCTCCATCGACTCGAGGAGGCGTTCTTCGATCTGTTCGCGGGCGCCCTCGAGGCGGTGATACTCGTGGAAGTAATGCTCGATATTTTGCTGCAGGTTGAGCGCCGGGTCCAGGGGGATGTCCACCTCGGGCATGTCCGGGTCGTAGAAGTCGGGCACGCGCACCGACTCGGCACCGCGCTCGACCTTGCCCCAGGCCGACTGCAGCAGCTCGCCGCGGCGGCGAAATTCGGCGGCATCCTCGGCGCGGGCGAGGTCCTGCTCGATATGGTCGACGCGCCTGGAGAGCCGCCTGATATGCTGGTGGAGGCGCGATTCCAGCTTGTGACGGGTCTCCTGGAGCGCGCGCCGCTCGATGAGATCGCCGTAATGGGCGTCGAGGCGAGCCGAGCGCTCGTGCGTGCGGGGATCGAGCGTGTCGAGGTCGAAGCGCACCCGCGCTCCCACGCTGGGATCGGGCGGAGGCGGGGGCGGGCGGTAGGTCGCCCCCGGGTGCAGATCGCGCGGGCCGATCGCCTCCTGGTCGAGCTGGCCGATGATGCGCTCGTCGGCGTCCAGCAAATACCAGTTGGCGTGGCGGCCGGTCAGCTCGACGACCAGCGCCACGGGCACCCGGGGGGCGCGCTCCTCGTCGTCGGGGGTCACGTCCTCGGGGGGCTCCCACGCGGGATCGACCGCCTCGAAGTCCAGGCGCACGATGCGGTCGTCGTTGAGCTGAGCGACGCGCTCGAAGAGAGCGCCGCCGAGCCATTTTCGCAACTGCATGGTAAACGCCGACGGCCTGGCGGGCTGGTCGGGACGGCCGGTCGCGAAATGAATCCGGGTGACGCTCGGTTCCGTACTCAGGAGCAAGTAATGGGTGTGCCCGGGCTCGCGCAATTGCAACACGCGCGTTTGTCGGTCGCCCTCGAGCACGCGCTGGACGACCGCGCGGGCGGCCAGCGGCTCGATCTCGTCGATGATGGTGCTGATTTCGGCGCGCGATAGGGTCATGACGGTGCAGAAAAGCTTGCAATGACGAAAGTTCGTGCCACAGTGGCACGTGCGAGACGTCTCTGGTGGCGTGACGGTCCGGGCCTGGCAAGGCTCCCCGACATAGTGTGGACCAGAGCCTAGCAGTTTCAAGCGGGTACAGCGATGAAGTCTTGGATTCCCTCACCGCGCCGTCTGGTGGCGCTCGTTCTTCTGGCGGCCATGGCCGTCGGTTCGGTGGCCGTGCTCAGCGGATGCGCCGGGGCCCAGGAGAAGAAAGACAAGAAGCAAATCGAGAACGCCGACTGGCACTACAAGATGGGCGCGGGCTACTTCCAGTCCCACGAGATCCCGCTGGCGATCCGTGAGCTGCACACCTCCCTGAAGATGAAGCCCAAGCAGTTCAAGGCGCACTACCTGCTGGGGTTTATCTACATGGGCCGCCACGAGTACACCAAGTCCATCCAGCACTACAAGGCGTCGCTGAAGTACAAGCCCGATTTCCTCTTCGCCAAAAATAACCTGGGCGCGGTCTACCTGGCGACCGAGCGCTGGCGGGACGCGGCCAAGATCTTTCGGGAGTTGCTCGAAGAGCCCATGTACACCACCCCGGAGTTGGCTCACAACAACCTGGGGTGGGCGCTGTTCAAGCTTCGCCGCTATCAAAAGGCCATCGAACACTTGAAGATGGCGATCTTTTTGAAGCCACAGATGTGTCTGGCCTACAATAACCTGGGCCAGGTCTACGAGGCGATGCACCAGCCCGACAAGGCCGAGACCCAGTACCGAAAGGCGCTGCGCAAGTGCCCGGAGAACTACGCCGAGCCGCACTTCCACCTGGCCAAGCTCATGCAGCGCCGCGGCGATCCCGGGGCGCGACGCCACTTCAAGAAGTGCGCCCAGATCCAGCCCGACTCCAATCTCGCCGATCGCTGTCGTCAATATTTGCAGGTACGTTGATGTTTGTTGCCGTCCCGCCCAAAGCCCGCATGCACCGCGTAAGTAAGGCGGTGGCGGCGGCGTGTGCGGTGGCGCTGCTCGCCGTGGCGGTGGGCGGCTGCCACGACGCCGCTCAGGCCAGCGAGAAGATGCCCGCCCCGCTCGATCCGAGCCGGGCGTTCGTCGAAAACTTTCTGCCCCACGTGAGCACCGAGCTTCGCCGTCAGGCCGAGGCCGTGGCCACGGGCAAGGCCCTGCAGACCTATGTGAGCCGGGAGGCCCGCCGCTCGTGGAACGATCGCGTTCACGGGGGCATCAAATACGCCGACCTGTTCGAGCGGCTGTACAAAGAGCGCGGGTATCGCAAGGCGTTCGCCCAGTCCGACGGGCTGACCGAGCGGGGCAAGGCGCTGCTGGACGTGTTGCTGCACTCCGAGCGCCACGCGCTGGACCCGTCGCCGTACCACGTGGCGCGTATCCAGACGCTGGAGGCGAGCCTGACGCGCATCGCCGCCGGCCAGCCCGCCTGGAAGCCCGTCGAGCTCACCCCCGCCGAGGCCAACGCGATGGTCGGCTGGCTGCAGAAGCACAACCTCGACCCCCACAAGCCCGAGACACGCGACGCCGTGTTGAGCGCGCTGGTGGGGGCGTCGGTCGACGGGGTGGGGCCCCAGCAGGTGTTGCCCAGCCCGGCGCCGCGCATCACCGGGCAGATGGGCCAGTTTTTGGACGCCTTCAAAAAGAGCGCGCAGTTGACCGCCGAGTTGGAGTTGCGCGTCGCCGACGGGGCGCTGCGCTACGCGCGGGACATGAAGCATTTCAACCTCGCCCGTCAGGATTGGCGAGATCTGCGCGACGCGGGAGGCTCCAAGGCGCTGATCTACGGCCGGTTGGAGAAGACCTACCACAAGCTGAGCAAAGCGAGCGCCGACGAGGCGACCGCGATCATGCACGCCCTGGAGCCCAAGCACCCCCAATACCACAAGCTGTTGGACGCGCTGGCGCGCTACCGGGCGATCGCCGCCGACGGCGGCTGGAAGCGGGTGCGTCCCACGTCGCTGACGCTGGGTCACCGCTCGCGGCGTGTCGCCGATCTGCGCAAGCGCCTGGCGGCCGAGGGGTATTTGTCGTCGCCGGATGCCAAGCCCGCCGTGCCCCACCAGCCCCCGGACGGGGCCGATGGGGCCGACGGAGCCGACGGGGCCCGCAGCGCCGGCGCGGCCGACGCTGCCTCGGGCGCGGCCGTCGGCGTCGATCCCGACGGCGCGGCGCCCGCCCACGCTGCCGCCGAAGCCGACAAGGCGCCCGAGCCGAAGCCCGAGCCCAAGCCCGACCCCGAGGTCGTCGACCAAGAGCTCGTCGAGGCGGTCAAGAGCTATCAGGAGGCGCATCAATTTCGCCCCACGGGCGACCCCACTGCCGGCTTTTGGCGCAGCCTCAACGTGCCGGTCAGCCGGCGCATCGAGCAAATCGAGCTGTCCATCCAGCGTTGGCGCGAGTCGCGCTACGAGGGCGAGCCCGACTTCGTGATGGTCAACATCCCGGACTTTCACGCCGAAGTGTACAAAAATCACAAGCGTGTGATGCGCTTTCGGGTGGTCGTGGGCAACAACGATCGCACCTGCGACCCGGACACCCACAAGTGGGTCTATCCCCACGCCACGCCCATCCAGATGGCCAAGCTCGATCACATCATCGTCAATCCCTACTGGTATGTGCCGCAGAGCATCATCGACAACGATCTCGAGCCCAAGATCGAGCGCGACCCGAATTATCTCGAGGAGAACAACTACGAGAAGGTCAACCTGCACGGCACCGAGGCCATCCGCCAGAAGCCCGGTGACGACAACGCCCTGGGACGGGTCAAGTTCATCTTTCCCAACCCGCACAACACCTACATGCACGACACCCCCGCCAAGCGCTACTTCGACTACCCGGTGCGCGCCTTCAGCCATGGGTGTGTGCGCGTGTCCACGCCCAAGAAGCTGGCGCGCTACCTGCTGGGCCAGGATCCCAACGGCAAGAAGTACGACTTCGACAAGATCTACGCCACCGGCGACCAGAAATACATCAACCTGGATCACAAAATCCCGGTGTTCGTCGAGTACTATACGGTGCGCATCGACGATCAGGGGCGGGCGAATTTCCTGGCCGATGTGTATCACTACGACCGCGTGCGCCTGGCGGACGACCCCAAAGAACTCGAAAAGATCGAGGAATGCGGCCGCCACCGCCGTGCAGCGCAGCCTGACGAGGACGACCACTCCGACGACAAACCCGAGGGCGTCGACTCCGACATGGGGCCGTGAGCGCGAAACCTGCTCCAATTGCAGAGTTCGGTTGATGATACTGGCCTGACGGGGTATTTGTGTTGGAGAACGGTATTTTACTGCGCTGTAGGCCGCACTAGTGCGCGTCGGACGACCGAATGTTTCACATCAAGACTGACATCCGGCAGTACAAATGCGAGTCGGAGGACAAAGTCGAGCGACTCATTCGTAACTGGGTCATTCGGCCCTCCGACTTGATATATAATGCTGCCGAAAAGACGTGGAACCCGATCGGGCAGCACCCGTCGTTCAACGACATTTTTGCGGTCATCGAGCAGGAAGAGGCCAACGAGCCGGACACGGTGGTGACCGAGGCCCCCTCCGAGATCGCCGCCGAGCACGAGGTCGAGCCCGGCAGTGAGCTGGGAGACGCGGCCAGCGAAGAAATCACCGGGGTGCGCGAGGCGCCGACGGAGCCCGAGGAGGACGCCGCCGCGAGCGCGCCGTCGACGATCTTCATCTCCGACGAGGGGCTGCGCGCCGACAGCGACGAGATCACCAACGTCACCGAGGCGCCCGACGAGCCCGACGAGGCCGAGGCGCCGGCCGACGACGAGGTGACCGACGTGCGCGAGGACCCGCGCGCCGACGCCCCGGCCGCCGACGACGCCGATGACGATCGCCCCGAGTCGGCCGACGCCGCATCCGATCCCCAAGACGAAGCGCCGGCCCCCCCGGAGGCGCCCGAAGGCGTCGAGGGTCTCATTCGTGACTCGGACGAGATCACGATGATGACCGACAAGACCTTCGAGATGCTGCGCGCCGAGGCGGGCAAGGGCGGCGACATCGCCGTCGCCGAGGCGCCGGCCGCTGAGGAGACCACCGACCGCGTCGAGCGCGAGGAGGTGCTCGAGCCGGCCGATGATGCCGCCTCCGGTGAGCACGTCGGCGCCGACGCCATCGCCGAGGAGCCCACACAACTGGTCGATCGCGAGGAGGTGCTCGGCGAGGAAGCCTCCGCACCGGAGCCGGCCGACGAGGCCAATTCCGAGGAGACCGACTCCGAAGAGACCGATTCCGAAGAGACCGATTCCGAAGAGACCGACTCCGAAGAGACCGACTCCGAGGAGGCCAGCCCCGACGAGGAGGACGACGCCGAGGAGGCGCCGGCCACCGGGCGCCACGGCTTGCCCGAAGAGGTCTTCGTCACCGACGAGATCCCCCGACAGGGCGTCCAACAGGCCGTCATCGACGAACTCGGCGAGTTGGAAGAGGAGGACGACGACGAGGTCACCGAGCTGATCGACGAAGAGCAGCGCAAGCCGCGCTGGCGCATCGTCATGTCCGACGACCTCGAGGAGGGCAGCGAGCCGTTCGAGGACGATCGGGCGGCCGACGGCGAGCCGGGCGAGACGCCCGATGACGCCGAGGCCGACGACGCCGAGGCCGACGTCGAACCGGAACCGGCCGACGCCGTGGCCACCGACGAGGAGCTCGACGAGATGCTCGACGAGGCCGCCGAGTTGGTCGGCCTCAACGAGTCCTCCGAGCCAGTCGACATCGAGGTCGGCGAGCTCGAGCCGGTCGACGACGACGCTCCCCGCGCACGGGCCAATACGCCGGTGCGCGCGGTCAAGCCCGCCGCGGAGTTTGTCTCCGAGGGTTACAAGTTACCGCTTCCCGTCGACATCAGCCCCTCCGCCGAGGATATCCAACTGGGGCTTCGTCACACCCGCGCCTCTCGGGCCGTCAAGGACGCCACCTTCCCGTATCCCCAGCCCAAAAAGCCCGGAGAGCTCGCCCTTCGGGAGTTCGACCTCGACCCCGAGGAGCCGCGCGATCACTCCGTGGCGATCGTCGTCGGATTGGTCGTCGGCATCGTTCTGGTGCTCATCGCCGCCATTACCTGGTTCGGCTGAGCCGCGCCGTCAGCGCCCAAAGGGCCGCGACAGGTATTTCGACCCCCGTATTCCATAGCGCCACGGCCACTCGCTGGCCTCACCGACCGTCTTGGGGTTGAGCCCCACGCGCGGGCCGCGGGCGATGTCGACCGCGTCGAGATCGACGGCGCAGATGCCCTCGGTCAGGTGCAGCGCGCCGTGGTCGAGGGGGTGCTCGTTGAACCCACCGTCGATGCCCATCGCCTGACAGATCTTGCCCGGACCGCTCAACAGATTCTTGCGCACCGACGCCGGCATCGCCTGCTCGTAGCGCCCGGCCAACCCCCGGGCCTCGGCCATGGGATCGAGGCCCTCGAGGGGGTGCAGCGCGCGCACCAGCAGCGCCGCCGGGCGTTCGTGGGCCGGGGCGACCACGTTGAGGCAGTGGTACATCCCGTAGATTTGATACACGTAGGCCGTGCCCGGGCGGCCGAACATCGGGGCGGTGCGCTCGGTGGGCGCGCCGCTGTTGGCGTGGCTGGCCGGGTCGTGCTCGTAGCCGTATACCTCGACTTCGATGATGCGTCCGCTCAGGCGGGTTCCATCGTCGAGGACACGCACCAGATCGCGGCCCAGCAGCTCGCGGGCGAGTGCGTGAGGTTCGCGCTGAAAAAACGAAACGGGAAGGGGGCGGCGGCTGGCATCGCTGAGTCGGGTAAAGTCGCTGGACATCGCACGAGATCGCAAGAGACGTCTGAACGTGGTGGGCTCGACCAGGTCGGCCTCCCACGATACTGCAACGCACAAGCGTTGGCGACTCATCCCGGCGTGGCGATGCCAGCGATTCCTCCGGTCAGCGAAGCCCCGGCGACATGCCCACGCCGTGGCCGCCGGGCAGCGGGCCGGGCGCGCCACGCGGTTGTGCGGGACCGCCGCCGACCCCGCGCGGTTCAAACCCTCCGGGGGCGTTGAAGCCCGGCCGGGGCCCGAAGCCCCGCTGGGGGGCGATGGGGCCGAAGCCATTGTCCAGGCGGCGGCCGAACGCGTCGCGCCCGAAGTAGCCCGGCATGATCGGAAAGCTGTAGAATACGTCGTCGGGGTGGGTGGTAAACATATCCTGGTTGAATTGGGCGTCGAAGCCTCCCAGCGGCGGGAACATGCGCTGGCGCTGGAGGCGGCGGTGGCGAAAAAAGTCGTAGTTAAAGCGGTTGATTTCGCCCGGAAAGTAGCCGCCGTAGCCGTAATAGTCGTAGTAGCCGCCGTAAAAGTCGGCGGGGTAGCCCGAGGCTCCTTCGCCGCGTTGGTAGCGTGGGCGTTCACCGTAGCCCTGGGCGTAGGCGCCGGGCGAGGCCGGCTGGCTGGTCACCGCCGGCGACGGGGCCACGTAGCTGATGAAGCCGCCGCCGGTGGTGCTCACCGCCGTCGGCTGGGCGCCGGCGTTGCGAAATCCGGTTTGTTTGTTGTACCAGGGCTGCTGGTCGACGTGTGCCTGGTAGGCCAGCGCCACGGTGGCGTTTTGTTTCGTCCAGGTGATCGGCGCGGCGCTGGCGGGCACGAGCACCGGCTTTTGGCAGGTATAGCCCATGCCGGGGGCGAGCCTGCCGCCGTCGGTCGCCGCCACCAGGCAGATGCCCCATGGACCGGCGCCCGAGGCCGCGAGGCTCGCCTTGCCGCTGCGCTTGTCGAGGCGTTGGACCTTCTCGGGCACCCAGGCGCCGTTGCCGGCGCGCTTGTACACGCCCACCCACACGTCGAAGCCCATGTCGCGGGTCCACTGCCAGTCGTTTTTGGAGAGCTGGTAGCTCACGGTCAGCTTGTTGAGCTGGCCGGCCAGCGTCAGTGAGTCGAATTGCAGGTCGACTGTCGGCGCCAACAGCACCTGCTGGGCGCTGGCGCTCGCCGCCCACAGCAGCGCCGCCGCCACCAGGCAAAGCCCGACCAATCGCGCCCCACGCCCACGCGGGTGCTGGTGCGCTTGTCCATAGGTCTGCGCTCGTTCGATGCCCATCGCCTCCTCCCTGTCGACGTGACCCGAAACCCTCGCCACTTTCAATCTAACTCCACGCCGGGCGCGTTGAAGAGCAGATCCGATCGACCGACGGCGCGATCGCGGTGTTACCGCAAGAAGACATCGGGCCCGGATGGCGGCGCGCCGTCGGGGTGATCGCTGGATTTGTGGGGCGCTCTCCCTATATTCTGGCGTGGCCCGATACAGGTGCCGTTTCTTGGTCATCCGAGGTCTCCCCTGGGCCGATGGGCGCCGTGGGGAGCGTGCGCCTGGGGGGACAACTGTCTTTGCCGCCGTTTCCCCCAGGAGTTTGTCATGCTCGACGCCATTTTCTCGTACCTGACCGGCGAGCATTTCATGCCCCACGGGAATTGCTACCTGTGGAAACCCTCGCTGGTGTGGCTGGAACTATCCACCAACGTGCTCATCGGGTTGGCCTACGTGGCGATCGCCATCACCCTGGTCGTGCTCGTGAGGCGTATCCGCGACATCCCGTTCAAATTGATCTACGTGGCCTTCGCCATCTTCATCGTCACCTGTGGGTTTACCCACTTCATGGACGCCTACGTCATCTGGCACCCGGCGTACTGGGTGGATGCGGGGCTTCGCACGGTCACGGCGGTGGCCTCGGTGGGCACCGCGATTTTGTTGCCGGGGCTGATCCCCGATGCGGTAGCCCTGGCGCGCGGGGCACGCGCGGCCCACAAGCGCGGCATGAAGCTCGAGGCGATGGTCCACGAGCTGGAGTCGATGTACGAGCGCGCCCGCGAACTCGAACAACTCAAGGCCGACTTCTTCGCCAACGTCAGCCACGAGCTGCGCACGCCGCTGCAGTTGATCTTGGGAAACGCCGAGATGTTGGCAGCCAGCGAGGCGTTGGGCGACGCCGAACAGGGGCGCGTCGAGGGCATCGCCCGCAGCGGGCGCATGTTGCTCAAGCATGTCAACGACCTGCTCGACGTCGCCAGCATGGACGCCGGAGAGATGCAGGCTCACTACGCCGAGGTCGACGTCGCCACCCTGGTGGCCACGGCCGCGGCCAACTTCGAGGCGCTGGCCGATCAGCACGACATCGCCTTTGTCGTCGATCTGCCGGCCAGCCTCGTCGGCCAGGTCGATCCCGCGCGCCTGGAGAGCGTGGTGCTCAACCTGCTGTCCAACGCCTTCAAGTTTACGCCCGCCGCCGGCAAGGTGCGCTGCACCCTGCGCCGCGATTCGGCCAACGAGCGCCTGGTCCTCGAGGTCGCTGATTCGGGGCCGGGGGTGCCCCAGGAGGCGCGCGAGGTCATCTTCGAGCGCTTTCGCCAGCTCGACCGAGGGGCGACGCGCCGCTTCGGCGGCACCGGGCTGGGGTTGGTCATCGTGGGCGACGCCGTCGCGCTCCATGGGGGGCGTGTGTCGGTGACGGACGCGCCCGAGGGCGGGGCGCTGTTTCAGGTCGAACTGCCCGCACGCGCCCCCGCCGGCGCCGAGGTGCACCGGCTGGTGGACACCTCCCGGTGGGCCGACCAGGCTCAAACGGCCGCGGCAGCGACCGAGGCGATGCGCGCCACGACGCCGGCGGCCTCGGCGCCGACGCCGTCGACCGCTGCCCCCGGCCGTGGCAAGGACGCCAAGCCGTTGGTCCTCATCGTCGAGGACAACGTCGACATGAACCGATTTGTCTGCGAGTCCTTGGTGGACGCCTACCGCGTGGTGTCCGCCTTCGACGGCGCCCAGGGTCTGGAGCTGGCCTCCCAGATCGAGCCCGACCTCATCCTCACCGATATCATGATGCCCGAGATCAGCGGCGACGAACTGGTGCGTCGGGTGCGTTCCCAGACCGCGCTCGCCGAGGTGCCCATCGTCATCTTGACGGCCAAGGCCGACGACCGCCTGCGCGTCGAGATGCTTCGCGAGGGCGCCCAGGACTATCTGACCAAGCCCTTCGAAGCCGCCGAGCTTCGCGCCCGGGTGGACAATCACGTCGGCCTGGCGCGCGCCCGCAAGATCTTGCAGCATGAGCTGCACACCTCGCGGCGCGACGTCGAGGCGTTGGTCGACGAGTTGGCCGGCCGGCGCGCCCAGCTCGAGAAGGCGCTGGAGACGGCGCACGTAGCCCGGGATCAGGCCGAGCGCGCCAGTCGCATCAAGAGCCAGTTTCTGGGCATGGTCTCGCACGAGCTGCGCACGCCGGTGGCCGCGCTGCAACTGCAGGTGGCCGTGCTCGACGAGGACGACACGCTGCCCGAGCTGCACCGCGAGCTCGTCGAGCGCATGCAGGCAGCCCTGGGACGGCTCAGCCAGCTCATCGAGGCGCTGCTCGAGCGCGCCGCCATCGAAAGCGGGCGCGTCACCGTCTCGCCGGGGCGCGTCGAACCGGGCCCGCTGTGCGATGCCATCATCGAGGAGATGCGCTCGGAGGCGCGCCACAAGGGGCTGGAGCTGCGGTTCGCCGGCGCCCAGGAGGCCGACCCGGTCACGACCGACGCGCGGTTGCTTCGCCTGATTCTGGAAAACCTGGTGCGAAATGCGCTACGCTACACCGACGAAGGTCGTGTCGAACTCTCCGTATGCCAGCTCGATGGGGCTCACCGTTTTGTGGTTCGTGACACCGGCCCGGGCATCGCGCCCGACCAACGGGTTCGACTCTTCGAGCCCTTCGAGCGTGGTGAGCAGCCCCGGCGCCAACAGATCGCCGGCGCCGGGCTGGGATTGGCGCTGGTGCGTGATCTGGTCGATGCGCTCGGCGGAAATATCGAGTTGGATTCTGAAGTTGGACAGGGGAGTAGTTTTGCTGTTGTCCTTCCATCCGGTGGTCCCAAAGATTTCGCCGGAGGAGTGAACGATGTCTAAGCCCATTTTGATCGTCGAAGACGACGATGATATTCGCCATACGCTCAAGATCTTCTTGGAGCTCAAGGGCTACGAGGTCACCGCTGTGCCCGACGGCAGCGAAGCGCTGGCTACACTGGAGGATGGGTTCGAGCCCTGCCTCATCTTGCTGGACCTGATGATGCCCACCATGGACGGCTGGGAGTTTCGCAGCCGCCAACTGGCCGACCCCGAGTTGGCCGGCATCCCGGTGGTGGTCCTGTCGGGGACCTATTTTTCCAACGAGGATGCCGATAGCCTCCAGGCGCTGGATATTCTGTCCAAACCGGTCGACATTCCTCGCATGCTGCGCCACGTCGCCTGCTGCGCCTCCTGATCCCCCCAGGCCGCAGCTGGCGTTTCCACCCGTTGAAACACCGCGTCCCATTTGTTTCCCCCCACGTGTGCGCCGTGCCCCAGCGGCGATGGGCGCTGCTCGCCTACACGATGGCACGCTCCTTGCTCAAGTTTCCAGTAGACACATGTGGACCCGGTGCGTCGATGCGCTGGCGGCTGGGCAAACCCAAGGAGACGATGCATGGAAACACGCATGCCAGAACATGGAGGACCCCCGGAGCGTACGCCGCCGGGGGACGACCTCCATCAGACACTCGCCCGGTTGGACGCGCGCCTCGAGCGCATCGAGCAGTCGATGGCGGGCCTACAAACCCTGAGCGACAATGCCCCCGCGGTGGCGGCGACGGTCACCGACATGGTCGACGAGATGGTTCAACGCGCGGCCAGCCGGGGCATCGACGTCGACGCGAGGTTGCGGCGTGTGGCCGATCTGGCCGTGCGCCTGACCGACCCGGAGGTCCTCGAGGTCGTCGACATGCTCGCCGAGCGCGCCGACCTCGCCCAAAAGGCGATCCACGCGGCCGACCGCGCTCCCGCGATGATCGCCATGGTGGTCGACATCTTCGACGAGACGGTCGCGCGCGCCGCCGCCGAGGGCGTGTCCGTCGAGGCGTTGGTCCAGCGCAGCCTGGAGGCGGGGCGCCGCTTCGCCACCTTCGTGCAGGGCGCGCAGTTCGGCGCGTTGCTCGACTCAGGGGTGCTCGACCCCTACGCCATCGAGATCATCGGACGCGCCGGCAAGGCGCTGGCCGATGTCGCCCAGCTTCCGCCCGCCCGGACCAGCCTCTTTGGCATGGTCCGGGGCGCGGGCGACGGTGACGTCAAACGCAGCCTGAACTTCCTGCTGCGCGTGGCCAAGCGCTTTGGCCAACTGCTGCGCGTCCAACTCACCGCCGAGCGAGCCTAGGAGAATCCCATGACGACCCACCATCAAGTACTCATCGTCGGCGGCGGCACCGCCGGCATCACCGTGGCCGCCCAGCTCTGCGAGCGCGCCGATGCGCCCCAGGTGACCATCGTCGAGCCCAACGACGTCCACTACTACCAGCCCATCTGGACGCTGGTCGGCGGCGGGGTGTTCGACCGCGAGGTCTCGGTTCGCTCCGAGGCCGACGTGATCCCCGAGGGCGCCCAGTGGATTCGCGACTGGGTCGAGGAGTTCGACCCCGAGCACAACGCGGTGACGCTGCGAAGCGGCGAGACGCTGACCTACGACTACCTCGTGGTCGCCGCCGGCATCCAACTCGACTGGGATAAGGTCGCCGGCCTGGCCGACGCCATGGGACACGACGGGGTGTGCTCGAACTACTCGTTCGACACCGTCGAGAGCACCTGGCGTACGTTGCGCAACTTCAAGGGTGGAAACGCCGTGTTCACCTTTCCGTCGACGCCCATCAAATGCGCCGGTGCGCCCCAAAAGATCATGTGGCTGACCGAGCACTACCTGGAAAAGCACGGCCTCAGAAAGCGCTCCCAGGTGATCTATGCGTCGGCGACCGGCGCGATGTTCGGCGTCGAGAAGTACGAGCGTGCGCTGCAAAAGCTGGTCGACCAGCGCGACATCGTCACCCACTTCAACCGCAACCTGGTGGAAGTGCGCGCCGACAAAAAGCAGGCGGTCTTCGAGAGCCTCGACGGCGCCGAGGAGCTGGTGCTCGACTACGACATGCTGCACGTCACCCCGCCGCAGGGGCCACCGGACTTTTTGGCGCGCAGCCCGCTGGCCAACGAGGCCGGTTGGGTGGAGGTCGAAAAATACACCACCCAGCACGTGCGCTACCCCAACGTGTTCGCGCTGGGCGACTGCGCCAGCCTGCCCACCTCGCGCACCGGCGCGGCCATCCGCAAGGAGGCCCCGGTGAGCGTGGCCAACCTGGTCGCGCAGATGAACGACGAGCCGCTGGAGGCCAAATACGACGGCTACGCCTCCTGTCCTCTGGTCACCGGTTACGGGCGGTTGATCCTGGCCGAGTTCGACTACGACGGCAATCCCGAGGAGACCTTCCCGTTCAACCAGGCCCAGGAGCGCTACAGCATGTATGCGCTCAAGGCCTACGGGCTCCCCCAGATGTATTGGCACGGGATGCTGCGCGGCCGGGCGTGAGACTTCCCCCGGCGCAACGGCGTTGGCACGCTCGTGTGGTGGACGCCGCATGCCACCGAGCGTGGCTCACGCCTGCGCGTCCGGGGGCGATCAGCTAATAATCATTGGACAGTGAGGGTATCTGTGCAAACCTTATAGCTCCAGATTATGATTCGACCCAGTTTGGCGGCGATGTATGGGCGACAAGGAGCAGCTTCACACCACGCGGTTCGGGGATAGCGCGTCTCCGTCCGAGCCGGCGGGGGAAGCTCCGTTCGACCCCGGTCATTTGATCGGTCAGACGCTCGACGGTCGCTACGATCTCGAAGAGTGCATCGGGCACGGGGGCATGGGCGTGGTGTACCTGGCGCGCCAGCGCGCGCTCGACCGGCGCGTGGTCGTCAAGGTGCTGCCGCCCTCGTTGGTCGACGACGAGCAGGCCCGCGCGCGCTTCGAGCGCGAGGCCGCCGGCATGAGCCGGCTGCAGCACCCCCACGTGGTGTCCATCTTCGACTTCGGTCGCCACGATCATCTCGGCTACATCGTCATGGAGTACGTCGAGGGGATCACCCTTCGCCGGCTCATCCACCAGGGCAAGGCCGCCGAGTTCAAGATCTTTGCGCGCATCGCCCTGCAGATCCTCAGCGGCATCGGCGAGGCGCACGCGCTGGGGTTGGTACACCGCGACATCAAGCCCGCCAACATCATGCTCACCTCCACGAGCAGTGAGCGCTATTTCGTCAAGGTGCTGGACTTCGGGCTGGCCAAATTGGTGCGCGGCGACACGGATCTGACCCGTCCCAACGGCGTCGTCGGCACCGTCTCGTATTTGTCGCCCGAGCAGATCGAGGGCGAGGAGACCGACGAGCGCGCCGACGTGTACTCGCTGGGGGTGGTGTTTTACTACATGCTGTGCGGCGATAAGCCGTTTGCCGGCGACGATCCGGTGGCCGTGCTCTACCAGCACGTCCACCGCCAACCGCCACGCCTCGAGGAACGCCTCGCCGACGACTCGGACGTGCCGCACGCGGTCATCGAACTCATTCATCGCGCGTTGTCCAAGGCCCCGGAGCATCGCCCGCGCGACGCCGGCGCTTTCCTCGACGAGTTCATCACCTGCCTCGATGGCACCAGCGTCTCCGCCGACACCCTGCTGGACACCCGCGTCGACGCCGCCGAGCCCACGATCGTCGACGGCCCGCCGGGCGAGCCCAGCGGTCCGATCGTCCGCGGGTCCAAGGTCTATGAGTGGGACTCGAACACCACCGTGCCCCCGTCCTCGTCGCAGCACGCCGCGCCCACGCCGACGACTCCCGCCGAGGCCGGCGACACCAACGATACCGACAGTCTGCTGGCGTTGGCCAAGAATAGTTATGTGCGAAACGTCGTGCTGGCGGTGCTGACGCTGTTGGTCGGCGTGGGGCTGGCCACCTTCGATTGGGAGTCGAGCAGCCCCAGCCGCGGAGAGGTGCGCAAGGAGTTGGACGAGGCCAACGCGCTCATCGAGGCGGGCAAGCTCGGTACCGCCGAAGATCAGCTCGACTTGCTGACGGGCGATCTGGAGCATTACCCCGGCCTGCGCCAGGATTATGCGGACGTCCACGAGAAGCTCGAGATCGCCCAATTGCTCGCCGACGCCCAGTCCTACGAAGAAGACGGCGAGGTCGCCAAGGCCGAGGCGACCTACCACGAGGCGCTCAGGCGCGACCCCAAGAATAAGCTCGTCATCGAGAGGTTGCTCGAGCTGCGCCGCGGCTCCGACAAACGCGACCTCGCCGAGCGCGACGCCGCGCAATAGGCCGCCCAAAAGAGCAGTGAGCACAACCAAAAAGCCCCGCCTCGGGATGACCCGGGCGGGGCTTTGGCAAAGTACGCGAGACGGGATTCGAACCCATGACCTTCGGCTCCGGAGGCCGACGCTCTATCCAGCTGAGCTACTCGCGCTTTCGATCCCACAACCAGCGTGGGGCGGGGGATGTTCCCGACAAGGGCCTTAGCTAGCAGCCCCGGCGGGGATGGTCAAGGCTTCACTGCGCCTCTTTGAGTTGGCGAAGCACCTCGTTGGCGACCTGGCGGATGCGGAAGGGCTCGGCGGGGTCGTTGATCAGTCGCTGGAACCACTGTCGGTGGTGGGAGGCGTCGGCGTTGGCGACGATCTTGATGAGCTTTTCGCGATAGCTGTTGCCGTAGACGATATAGTGCTGGGTCTTGTCGGGTTCGGTCCACACGATATGCTTGCACTCGTCGTTGCCCTTCTCCTGGCCGCTGTCGAAGCGCTGGAATTGGCGGCGAGCCCACAGGACATCGTCCTTGTTGGCCACCAATTTGAGGGTGTCGTAGGCCGCGCAGCGCTCGACGCCGTGGGGGTGAGCGGCGATGACCTTCTTGACGAGGGGGCGGGCCTTCTTCGAGCCGATCTTGCGCAGCGCCCAGAAGGCGTGGATCCGAACCTGTTCGTTGGGCGAGTGCGTCAGCGGCAGGATGGTGTCGACCGATTTGGCCGAGGCCAACAGCCCCAGACCGCGCAGCGCGCCGACCTTGGCGCCGGGCTCGTGGGCCCCGCGGGCCAGCGCCTCCAACGCCTCGCGCGAGGCCTGCGGCTCACCGATCTTTCCCAGGGCGATGGCCGCCGCTTTTTTGTCCTCGGCCGACGCGCTCGAGCGCAGCACCGCCAGCAGCTTGGGCTGGGCGTCGGTGTCCTTCATCTTGCCGGCCGTCCAATAGGCAAATTGGCGCACCTTCGGCGAGGGATCGTCGAAGGCACCGACCACAATTTGCTGCAAGGCGGGCAGATCCCACAGCTCGTAGTTGATGGGCTCGATGATATTCTTCAGGGCCGCCAGGCGCTCGTCGGCGTCGTCGGAGCGCAGCCGCACCGCGAAGAAGCCCTCGTCGTGATACCGGTCCAAAAAGCCGTCGGCCGTCCAATTGAGCGCGAACGCATTCGCCACTACCGTCAGGATGAGCACGATCATAAACTCGGCGCTGTGATCGTCGACCGAGATGGTCTCGCCGGCGGGCTCGCGCCCCAGGATGACCTGCTCGCGCCACGGGCCCGGAAAGAATAAGTCGCCGATGAGCAGCGTCACAAGATAGGAGGCGACCAACAGCATCATCATCAACGCCGTGATGATGAACATGTTCAGGATCACCGACTTGCTGGTGTCGAACATATACCCCGCCGCCCACAACCCGGCGGCGTAGGTCGCCCCCACGCTCACCAGCGCCGCGCTGACCAGGCGAGCGCGCGTGCGGGCCAGGCTGCGAAACAGCCCAATTTCGGCGACGTTGGCGACGAGTTTGATTTTTGGCATGACCAGCCCAACGATGACGATCGACAACAGCGATGGCACCGGCTGCAATGAGCCGGCGGCTGTAGTACAATGGCTTGCAATACACTAAGACAGATGAGCAGCCAAATTGTTCCGCGACTCAGGGGACGCAAGATGAAAATTCGATGCCACTCAAGAACAAGCGCGCTGGCGGCTGTCTTGGTCGCGATCTGTATGTTGCCCATCTCCAGCGTGGCGCTGGGGGGCGACAACGGGGCGGCCAAGATCAACGCCTCCTGGGAGTTTGCTCGCGCCAACCGCCTTGCATCGGCCGGCGCGATCACTCGCTCCATTCCGCACTACCAGAAGGTGCTCGAGGCCGAGCCCGATCGCTATCCGCAGGCCTATTTTAACCTGGCCGAGGTTTACCGCTTCAAAAAAGAGTGTGGCAAGGCGGTCGTGCTGTACAACGCGTATATGGGCGTCGAGAAGACCGTCGGCAACGTCGCCGACGCCAAAAAGGGCATCGCTCAGTGCACCGCCGGCAAGAAGACGGGCACGTTGACGCTGAGCGCTGAGCCCAAGGACAAGGTCCAGGTCACCATCGACGGCTACGTGATCAGCCGCGGCGGCGACATCCCCAAGCTGACGCTGCTGCCCGGCGAGTATACGGTGGCGGCGACGGCCAAGGAGCACCTGCCCCAGAGCGACAAGCTGACCGTCAAGGCCGGCGCCGACGTCAAGCACGCGTTCACCCTGGAAAAAAAGCTGTTCTACGGCCAGCTCGCCATCGACGTCGACCAGAAGGGGGCGACCATCAAGATCGAGGCCAAGAAGCTGGACTCGCCCAGGGCCGCCAGCGACGCGATCACGTTGACTTCGCCGATGGCCAAGCCCAAAAAACTCGCCACCGGCAAGTATTTTATCGAGGTGACCAAGCCGGACTACAACCGGTGGATCCGCAACGTGTCCGTCCACCGCGACGACACCACCCAGGTCGACGTCAACATGTCCCACGCGCTTCCCAAGGCCATCCGCGAGTAGGCCGTCAGCGCTCGTTGGGGCCGCGGTCGTCGGGGTCATGCGCGCGCAGGCTGCGCTCGGTGGCGTCGTGGCCCACCGGCACGCGGTAGTCCTCGTTGAGCCAGTTGCCCAGGTCCTGCATCTTGCAGCGCTTGGAGCAAAACGGGAAATATTCGTTGTCCGGACGCATCTCGACCGGCTCGCGGCAGATGGGACATTTGGGTTGTCGGGCCATGGCTGTACTCGCCTCCAGCAGAATTCCAACGGCGACAGACGCAATGCCTTATCGCACCCACGGGGGGGATTCAACAGCGCATCTCCGCACACTCTTCCCAGATCACGCCCGATTGACAACGCGATCGGGGCTTCTTACTATCCGGTCTACCGTGATGTAGTCGAGGAAACGCGAGACATTAAAAAATGTAAATGGCAGTGGAGTCTTCTCCACTCCATCGTCGGAGACCCAAACGGCCCGGCGGGAATGAACAAGAATGTGACAGGAGCTTTCATGAAGTTTTCGCCCAAATTGTTTTGCATTTTGCTGATCGCCGCGGGCATGACCCTGCCGGCCTGTAAGAAAAAGGCCGCGCCCCAGGCCGACGCCGGCGCTGCTGCGCAGCCCGACGCCCAGCCGGCGGCCAAGCCCGCCGCCAAGCCGGACACGGGCACCAAGCAAGCAGAGGCCAAAGACGCCGGCGCTCAAGGTGATGCGGCGGCCAAGCAAGCCGACGCCGGCGCCAAGGCCGACGCGGCTGGCGCCAAGAAAGAAGCCGCCAAGAAGGCCCCGGCCAAGCCCGCCGGTCCGGCCTTCGTCGGCGTCACCCAGGGCAACGTCGGCGGCGCGGGCATCACCAAGGGCCACATCCGCCTGTTCGTGACCAAGGACTACAAAATCCACGGCTCGTTCCGCGGCCAGCGCGAGGGGCAGAACTTCAACATCCCCCTGAGCAACGGGCACGTCTCCAAGTCCAACACCTTCAAGGTCAGCGGCTCGCGGGGCAAAGACAGCGCCACGGCCATCGGCAAGGTCACCAAGGCCGGCGTGAGCGGCTCGCTCAACGGCAAGATCTTCCAGAAGCCGTTCAGCACCAAGTTCAGCGCGACCAAATAAGCCGCCACGAACACTCTGCAGCAACCTAGAAGCGGGACCGTGTTGCGCGGTCCCGCTTCTGTTTCTTGGGGCCGGGGCAATATGTTGTCGCCATAAACAGAATGTTATATGGTAGCCCTCGCCCTCAGGTCTCGGCGTTACGGACGTTTTCGGACAGCGTGAGCGCACGCGAGGCCTGTGGCTCTTTTTTGTTCCTGTCTCCGTCCTATCGAATAAACACCTTCGAGGCGGAATAGGTACTCTTCGAGGAGGATCCATCGAAATGCGCTTCTGCACGACCTGTGGACGAAACTTCGACAGCTCGGTCACCGAGTGCCCCCACGACGGCACGCCGTTGTTCGACATGCACGGGGGAACCGACGAAGGGGGAGAAGAAGAACTGCAGGCTGATGGCGGAGCTGCGCTGGCCGGCGACGCCGCTGTCGCTGGGCAAGAGGCTGCCCCGCTAGAAGACGCCGCCCCCGAGGTGGCCGCCGAGCCAGCGGACGCCGCTGAGGCGGCCGCGCTCTTCGACGAGCCCGAGCCGGCCGAGGAGCCGGAGGCGTTCGACGAGCCCGAGCCGGCCGAGGAGCCGGAGGCGTTCGACGAGCCCGAGCCGGTCGAGGAGGCCGAGCCCGAACCCGTCGAGGCGCCGGAGGCGTTCGACGAGCCCGAGCCCGTCGAGGAGCCGCAGGCCGACCTGGCCGCCGAACTCTTCGACGACGAGTCGCTGGAAGTACGTTCGGCCGACGAGGCCCCGTCGGCCGATCGCATCGCCGCCGACATCGAGGATGTGCTCGATGAGTTCGACGACGACGATACGGCTGCGTCCCAGCCGGTCGACGAGGCGTTCGCGCCCGAAGCGCAAGACGAACCCGTGCCCGCGAAGTCGGCGGCCAACGCCGAGAAGAAGGGCGGGGCCGGCGGTATCTTAGTGCTGCTCGTGCTCGTCGCCCTCGTCGGCGGTGCTGCCTGGTACTTCGTGGCCGGTCCCGGCGCGAAGACGGGCAACGCCAACGACACGGCCCCGGCTAAGGCTGCAGGTGCGACGTCCGACAAGGCCGCGCCCGCCAAGCCCGCGCCCATCAAAGCCGCGCCGGCGAAGGCTGCTCAGGACGAACCTGCCGAGGCCGACCAGGAAAACCCGGCTGCACAGCCCGACGCGGCGAATGCGAAGGAGCAGCCCTCAGACGACGGCGCCCGCAAACCCCAGTCCGACGACAAGTCCGC
This sequence comes from uncultured delta proteobacterium, assembly GCA_963697525.1. Taxonomy (GTDB): domain Bacteria; phylum Myxococcota_A; class Bradymonadia; order Bradymonadales; family Bradymonadaceae; genus Bradymonas. The sequence continues at coordinate 6,410,528 of OY969087.1, read as the reverse complement.
CGGCGCCGCCGCCAACTCGGCGTTGACGGCCGGATCTCATCCCAAAGCCGAGCCCAAACCCGAGGTCAAGCCGAAGCCGAAGCCGGAGCCCAAACCCGAGCCCAAGCCCAAGCCCAAAGCCAAGCCCAAGCCCAAAGCCAAGCCCAAGCCCAAGCCCATGCCGAAGGTCAAGGTCGCGCCCACCCCCAAGCTGAAGGTGGCCCCGAAGGTCAAGGCCAAGCCCACGCCCACGGCCAAGCCTGCGCCCAAGGCGGAAGAGACGAAGCCGGAGGCCAAGAAGAAGCCGGCGACCAAGGATAAGCCGGCGGCCTCTGACAAGAAGCCGGCCGAGAAATCCGGGGACGACAAGAACGTCGAGAATCAGCTCCAACAGGAGCTGCAGAACCTCAAGAAGTAAGCGCCCTGGCAGCGCTCGAATAGTTCAGAGTTCAGCTACGACAGCCGCCTTCGGGCGGCTGTTGTCTTATGAGTCGGAGTCGTCGCCTTCGAGCTGTGGGGCGGGAGGGGCGCCGGCGAGGAGATGCCGAGAGTTGGCGCGTCGGCGTCGGGAGGTGAACAACCAGTCGGTGAGTAGTTGGGCCTTCTTGACGCCGTTGGGCATCAGCGCGGTGTGGATCAACCGGTACAGCGTGCGCGCGGCGCGCCCGTCGATGGCCGACTCGCCCAGCATTCCCACCGCGTGCTCGGGGCCCAATGGGATCAAGTCACCGCGATGCTTGTAGTGCCAGCCGCGCCGGGCGCGGCCCGACAGCTCCGCGATGATATTGCGCGCGGCCTCGGCGGCTTGCTGGGTGGCCACTTGCGCATTTTGAGGCACCTCGGCGCCGGCGCCGGCGACGTCGCCCACGGCGTAAATGCCGGGGTGGGCGCGAACCTGCAGGGTGTCGTCCACCCGAAGTCGCCCGCGTGCGTCCAGCTCGAAGCCGGACTCGCGCACCAGCCTGGGCGGGCGCACGCCGCCGCACCACAACAGGTGATCCGCCGTGATGACCTCACCGGTGGACAACTCCACCTCGTTGGCGGTGCGTCCGACCACGGCGGTGCCCAGGCGGACTTCCATGCCTAATTCGCGCAGGTGTGTTCGGGCCAATTGGCCGAGGTCGGCGGGAAAGTCCGGCAAGATCGCGTCGCGCTGCTCGACGAGCACCACCCGAAGCGCCCTGCCGATGTCGTCGTCGGCGAGGTTGGCGGCCTCGAGTTTGAGCGCCGACAGCAGCTCGGCGGCCATGGACACGCCCGTGGGACCGGCGCCGGCGACCACGAAGGTCAGCCGGCGCGCGCGCTGCTCGGCCGAGGTCATCGTGGCCGCCTCGCGCAGCGCGGTGCGAAGCGTCTCGCGCACGTGCACCGCGTCGCGGGCACTCTTGCACACCAGCGCGTGAGATTCCCAATCGGGGTGGCCGCCCCAGTCGACCTCGCTGCCGCAGGCCACCACCAGGTAGTCGAAGTCGATCGCGGAGCGCTGCCCGCGCAACGTGCGCGTGTGCACATCGATCGCCTCAATGGGCTCGACAATCACCTCGGTGGACTTGTCGAACGCCGACTGAAGGGGGAAAGTAATGTGAGAGGCGTCCAACTCGCCGGTGGCCACGCCCGGAAGCAGCGGCGTGTACACAAAGTGGGAGCGGTCGCTTACGACAGTCACCTGGACGCGACGCCGTCGCGCCAGGCTTCGCTCGAGTTCACTGGCGGCCTTGAAGCCGCCGAATCCACACCCGAGTACGACAATTCGTCTCATGTGCTTCGGTCCTTAGGTCGATTCACAGGGCACATACCTTTCGAGCTTGCGGGTTTCGCCGGGATCAGGTCAAGTCGCAATCGCGCCAATGAGGAGCCGAGCATCGCCCACGCACCAGACAATAGGCACCGAGTGACCGTCGTTCGGCGCGCGCGCCGGTGGGCGGCCGTGGCAGTACTATGCGCGGCGGCGGCGGGGAGCGCGGCGGGGTGCGACCGAACGTCGCCGTGGCTCTCGCGGGTGGAGGCGGCGCTGCGCGCGCATGCGAAGACCCAACCAAAAGGGGGCATGTTGCGTGCGCTCGAGGTGGAGCAGACCGCCAGCGCGGTCGCCGCGCATATGCGGGCCGCCCACGCGAGCGCCTGTCGGCTGCCCATCCCCGCGCGCGGCGCGTTTACCTACCAATTCGACCTGCACCTGCAGCGCACCAGCGCGGCCGGCGTGGAGGCGGATTGGACCGAGCACCGCGTGCTGCGCCGCGACTCCGCGGGCAACCTCGCGCTGACCATGCAGGCGCGCGCTCAGACCGAGCTCGGCCAGCAGGTGCAGCGCACGCCGCAGTGGCGTATCGTGGGCGACCAGAGTTATGTGAGCGTGGATGGGCAGGCGTTTTATCGGCGCGCGCCCGGCTTCGACGCGCGCGCCCGGCTCATGGCGGCGGGCACCGCCACCCTGCAGACCCTGCTGGACGCGGTGGCGTCAGGCTGGAGCCGCCAGGGCGCCCATCAGTGGACCAACGGCGGGCGACGTCTTATTTGTGGTGGGCGCCAGGCGCACGCCGCCGGGTGGCTGCGCCGCTTCGCCACGCGCGCGACGACCGTCTCCGGGACGTTGCGCACCGGAAAGGACGCCTCCGAGCCGCGCCGCTTGATGCTGAATTGGAAGCTCGAGGATGGATCGACGCTGACGGCGCGTTTTTCCGACGCCTTCTCGGCCGCCGCGCGGCCCGTCGCCAAGCCGGCCGCCGACGAGATCGTCGAGGTGCGACGCGACCGCAGTTTCCACCGGGTCGACGGCCTCCTGGATCAGATGGCGTCTCGCCACTGGATTGAACGAGCCCACGAGAAGTGAGTGGACCATGACGATACGACACGATTGCATCCGCGACGCCGAGCACTGGGTGGTCAAGATCGGAAGCGCGGTGTTTCTGCGCGACGCGCGCCGGCTGGACCGCCCGGCGTTTGCCGCGCTGGTCGAGGACGTCGCCGCGTTGCTGGCGCGCGGCAAGCGCGTCACGCTGGTGTCCTCGGGGGCCGTCGCCCTGGGCCGCGAACATATGGACTGGCCCGACGAGGGCAACGACATCCCGGCGCTGCAGGCGTATGCGGCCGTCGGGCAGTCGCGCCTGATGCAGATGTACGCCGACGAATTTGCCCACCACGGCCAGAAGATCGCCCAGGTGTTGTTCTCGCGCGGCGATCTCGACGATCGCCGCCGGTTCCTGAACGCGCGCATGGCCCTGGGCCAGTTGCATCGGCTGGGCGTGGTGCCGGTGGTCAACGAGAACGACACCGTGGCCACCGACGAGCTGCGCTTCGGCGACAACGACCGGCTGGCGGCGATGACCTGCGGGCTGGTCAGCGCCGACCTGCTGGTGATCCTGTCGGACGTCGACGGGGTTTTCGAGGTCGAGGGCCGCGAGGCCGGCCAGCCCCGGTTTACCGAGCGCATCACCTCGATCGCCGCCGATGACCCGCACCTCGAGGAGGTCGCCGGGCCGTCGACCTCCGGGGTGGGCCGGGGAGGGATGTTCTCGAAGGTCCGCGCCGCGCAGATCGCCGGGCGCATGAGCGTGCCCACGATCATCGGGCCGGGCAAGCGCCACGGCGTGCTCACCGAGATCGCCGAGCTCGGTGATGTGGGCACGCTGATCACCCCGGGTCAGGGTAGCGCCCTGGCGGGCAAGAAGGTGTGGCTGGGCGCCGGGGCGATACCCGTTGGTCGTCTGATCTGTGATGAGGGGGCGGTGCGCGCGCTGACCCGACGGGGGGCAAGCTTGCTGCCCTCGGGGGTGACCCAGGTCGACGGGGAGTTTGCCGAAGGCGCGGTCGTGGAGTTGATCGACCCTCAGGGACACGTCTTCGCGCGCGGCCTGGCCGTGTACAGCGCCGACGACATCGCTACCATCGCCGGCCACCACAGCGACGACATCGAGGCGCTTCTGGGCTTTCGCATCCTGGACACTGTGGTCCACCGCGACAGCCTGGTGATGTTGTAGTTGGACGGGGACTCAGCCCGGCAGGTAGTGGCGCAGCACGTCCGGGCCCAGGTACAGCATCACTCCGGTGGAGATCAGGATGATGAGCACCAAGAAGGGGTTGAGGAAGTTCTGCACGCGCACCGGGCCGCTGCCGACGACCTCGCCGTCGACCGAGATGTCACAGTTGGGCTTGAAGCCCACCAGCGAGAGCAGCTCGGCGGCGACGTGATACATCTGGCCGTCCTCGTCCTCGACGATCGCCTCCAGATGCGGGCGCACCCGCGGGCCGCCGGCGCGGTCGACGAACTCCCCATCGATGTGCAATTCGTAGATCGGGGCCAGATAAAGCCAGCGCCAGGTCCAATTCCCCGACACTTGCAGGGTATGTCCCTTCCATTCGACTTCGAGCGCCATGACGGTCCTTTGCGTGTGAGCCTGGGAGACGTCGCCAACGAGGGTCTAGGTCTCCAGTATAACGACTCCGGCGTGTGACGCCAATTGCGCTCGCGACACCGGCTCGAGCCAAAGGCGGTGAGCCGGTCGCGCTGCTCACCCGGTGGGGTTTTCCTTCGAGATTCTGGTCTTCACCCACCAGGATGTACTTTTTGCGCACGTGGTGGGCGAGCTCGCAGTTCTCCGCCAGCGACTTGTCGGTGTACGGCTCGACGCGGCAGTCGAGCACCTCAGTCCACCCGTGCACCGCCGCCGGGAAGGCGACGTCGCCGCCTCGTCCGTGGGCTTCGGAAAAGCGGGTGCAATCCTCGGTGGCGTACAAATACAGCTTCGTGGAGGCCATGTCGTCTCCAGACGTCAAACTAATAAAACGCACGGGCTCGACCAGCGCGCCGCGCTGGTCCCACCCGGCGGGCGATCATTCGGCGAAGTGACGCTCGCGGCGCTCTTGCTCCTCTTTGCACGCGATGCACATGGTCGTCACCGGGCGTGCCTTGAGGCGCTTATATGAGATCTCCTCGCCGCACATGACGCACTCGCCGAATTCGCCGGCGTCGATGCGTTGCAGGGCCAGGTCGATCTTGTCGATCAACGAGCGCTCCCGGCCGCGCAGGCGCAGGCTCAAGTTCTGATCGGTCAGCGCGCTGGCCAGATCGGCTTCGTCGGCCATGTCCTCTTTGCTGAGCTCGATTTCGTTTTTGAGGGTGTGCATCGCCTTTTTGAGGAGAGTCTTTTTCTCCTCGGCGAGCATCTGTCGGAATTCCTCGAGCTTTTTCGCTTCCATTCGCAAACCTGTGGCTGTGTGGACAAAGCTGTTTGCCATCCTCGTCCCCTCGACAGTGGGCGAGACTGGCCCAGAAAAATGTCGGTAAACGCCTGCAGTTGCAAGGAGAGTTTGACTCCTTACCGGTGCGTGGCGCACCGGGCTGCGCGCTCGCCAACCAACCGAAGGGTTGTGCTGAAACGCGCACCTTGTACGCCAAAAGACGTCATTCAGCAACACCTCTTACCGATTGTGCGTGTTGTTGGTGTAGAATTAAGACACGCCTCGGCGTGCAACAACCCCCGAGCCGCCGCGGCGATCGTCCAAACAAGGCCTACCAGCGATCACCCAACTCACCCAGACGCCCCTGACGAACAGGCCATGCACGCGGTTTAATCCCCGGGCGACGACGGATCGGTCCGGAAAGCCGGGATTCTGGGAATTTTTTCCATAAAAAACTTTCGACGCCTCTAAAGTGGTGTATAAAGGGATTGAACCCGGGAGTATGTACCCCGCAGAGCGGTGCTTGGAGCACCTGGACGCTTGCCCTCTGGACCCGTGGCCAGAGGGGGCAACCGGTCGATTTTCGGGCCAAAATCAGCGTCGAGGAATTCTTGACACTTCTCTGAAGCGCGTGGCACCATGCGCTTAGAACGAAATTTCCCGTTGGTAAGAGGATTGTGCGCATGGCGAAGGGACGAAACTGCGTCGGTCTCGATATCGGGTCGAGTGCAGTCAAACTTTGTGTGCTCAAAGAGGTCAAAAAGGGCCTGCAACTGCAGACTTTTGATCATACCACCCTACCCCCGGAGACCATTGTCGACGGGGCCCTGATGAACTCCACGGTGGTCGCCGACGCGATCGCCGAGCTGCTCGACCGCAACAAGGTGCGCTACAAAGAGACGGCGCTGAGCGTGTCGGGTAATACCGTCATCATCAAAAAGATCACCCTGCCGTTGATGACCCAGGAAGAGCTCGAGGAGTCCATCCAGTGGGAGGCCGAGCAGTATATTCCGTTTGACATTCAAGATGTGTTCATCGGCTTCGAGGTGCTCGCCCCGCGCACCGATCAGGGCCAGATGGACGTGGTGTTGGTGGCCGCCAAAAAGGAGATGATCAACGACTACCGCGCGGTCTGCGAGGAGTCCGGCCTCAAGCCCATCGTGGTCGATGTCGACGTGTTCTGCATGCAGAATATGTACGAGGTCAACTACGGCTATCACCAGGGCGAGACGGTGGTGCTGTTGGACATCGGCAACAGCGTGGTGTCCATGAACGTGGTCACCGACGGCATGACCGTGTTTACCCGCGACTTGTCCATCGGCGGCAGCGACATCACCGAGGAGATCCAGCGCCAGCTCAACATCACCTATCAAGAAGCAGAGATGTACAAAATGGGCGGCAGCCCCGGGGGGGCGAGCGACGAGGTGCTGCCTCAGGAGGTCGAGTCCATTATTCAGGACAAGGCCGAGGACATGGCCAACGAGATCCAGCGCTCCCTGGACTTCTACGCCGCCACCGCCGCCGACAGTCACATCGATAAGATCGTGGCCTCCGGGGGCACCGCCGCCATCCCCTCGCTGGTGCGCACCATCTCGCGCATCAGCGGCGTGCCGGCCGAGGTGGCCAACCCGTTTCGCAATATCACGTACGACGAGCGTCAGTTCTCGCCCGAGCGCATTCAGAGCTGTGCGCCGATCGCCGGCATTTCGGTCGGCTTGGCCCTTCGGAGGACCCACGAACGATGATTCGCGTTAACTTATTACCCATCAATAAGACGCGGCGACGCTCGGCGGGGCGCACCCAGTTGGTGTTGTTCGCGGTGTTGATCGTGCTCGAATGCATCGTCTTCGGAACCATGTACATGGCCGAGTCGAGCAAGCTGCAGGATCTGCAGAAGGACGTCGCCCAGCACCAACGCGAGGTCAAAAAAGCCGAGAAATCGGTCAAGGCCGCCAAGGTGCTCGAGACCAAGCAAAAGCAGCTGCAGCAGCAATTGCACATCCTGACCGAGCTGGAGAAAAAACGCACCGGACCGGTGCGCGTGCTCGACGAACTCCAGGCGATGCTCAGCCCGCCGCGCAACGAAGAAGAGCGCCACGCGCGCTCGCGGATGAACTGGAACGTGGAGTGGGACACCCGCCGGCTGTGGATCGCCAGCCTCAAGGAGAACAACGGCGACTTCGAGATGGTCGGCTCGGCGGTCAACGCCGACGACGTGGCCGAATTCCTCGAGCGGCTGACCACCGCCAGCCACTTCAGCGATGTCCAGCTCGATTATGTCAAGGCGGCTGGCAAGGATAGCGTCAACCTCGTCCAATTCCGCGTCACCGGCAAGTTGTCCTACTCGGCTAAGCCCAAGGGCGACGCTGGCGACGGTTCCTGAATGTAGCGCGCCCGCCGCGTGCGGGTGTGATGTCGAGTTGAACGGGACAGTGATCTCATGAACGATTTTATCGACAGGTTTAACCAGGTCCCCCTGGCCCAAAAGGTGCTGCTGCTCATCATCGTGATGGTGGCCCTGGCCGCCGGTTTTTGGGTGGTCATGTACACCCCGGTGCAGGACAAGATCGAGAGCAGCCGCACCAAGTTGAGCAAGCTCCAGCAGGAGAAACAGCGCCTGGAGGTGCTCAAGGACAAAAAGGCGCGCATGCGCTCGAAGATCGCCGAGCTGCAGCAAGAGCTGCTCATCGCTCGCGAGAAGCTGCCGGCCACCGCCGAGATCCCCAGCTTGTTGCAGCGGATCCACAACCAGGCCAAGACGGCCGGCCTGGAGATCCAAAACTTCAAGCGCGAGGCCAGCAAGACCCAGCAATATTACATCGAGATTCCGGTGACCATGCAGTTGGTGGGCACCTTCGATGAGCTGGCGAACTTCTTTTACTACGTGGGCCGCATGACCCGAATCGTCAATATCAAGAACCTGAATATGAAGCGGCGCGCCAGCGGGCTCAACCAGGACGGTAATCTGGTGGTCACCGCCGAGCTGACCACCTTCCAGATGAAAGGCGGCAAGCCCAAAGGCGCCAAGTAGCTGGCGCGATGGGCCCGTGTAGATGAGGTCGGTACTCAAGCCAATGGATCGCAAGCAAGTGAATACACGACGTAACAAACTCTTGTCAGCCCGCTGGGTAGCCGCGCTGCTGGTGGTGTTTTCGCTGGGCGCAGCTGGCTGTGGGTTGCTGGGTCTCGACGGCTCGAGCGGCCAGCACAAGGGGCCTCCCCCCGGCGCCCATAAACAGGCGGCCACCCCGCCGCCGGCGCCCAAGCCCAAGGCCACCGCCCAGGAAGAGTACGAGCGGCCCGATTATCCGGACAACGTTCGGCGCAACCCCTTCTTGCCGGATCTGGACGTGCTGCAGCCCAAGCACGACATTGCCAAGGGCGATGTGCGTCCCCTCGAGCCCCTCGAGCAGTACGAGCTGGGTCAACTCCAGCTGGTGGCGATCATCAGCGAGGTCGCCGTGCCCAAGGCCATGTTTCTGGACCCCAAGGGGTTTGGCCACGTGGTCAAAGAGGGCGATCGCATCGGCCAAAACGGCGGCACGATCACCGACATCCGCGACAACGAGGTCGAGGTGCGCGAGGTCACCGACGAGGAGGAGACCCAGACGCGGTTGACCACCGTCAAGCTGCGCACCAAGGAGTTGGAGACCAAGGAAGACCACGGATTGACCGACCAGGAACGCGAGGCCCTCAAAAAGCTGCTCGCCAGTCAAAAAGGGCGCCAGGCGCTCCAAAAGACTCTCGGTCAGGCCGGTGCCCCCACGGGCGCCGACGGAGAAAGCGGTGTGTTGCCGCCCAAGTAGCGCGGCCACTGCCATGTTGATGTACGACGAGCAATTGCGCCAATGGTTGGTGTCAATGTCACTGTGAACGCTTCGATCTGGAGCTTGTAATACGATGCAACTGTTGAGCAATCAGGACAGTTCACCGCTGGGCCACTCAAATTGTCCAGGTCGGGCTGACAGCTCAGTGAGACTCAGGAGTCATGCCATGAGACGTAAGTTTTCTGTCCTTATCCTGTGCGCGCTGATGGGGGCCAGTGCCCCGGCGCTTGCCCAGGGGCCAGGAGAGACCTCCCATCACGCAGCGACCAACTCGGTGGGCTCACTGCAGGTCAACGAGTTGAAGGACGGCACCTCGATCCGTATCCACGGGACGAGCCGGCCGACCTTTTCGGTCTTCAAGCTGACCAACCCGCTGCGCTTGTTCGTCGACATCTCGGGCAGCAAGCTCGACGGTGACGCGGTGACCAAGCGGGTGGGCAACGGCGTGATCTCGAAGGTGGCGCTCATCGGCGTGGAGCAAAACTCACAGTCGATGGCCCGCCTGATCATCGGCTTCGACCAGGCCGCCCACTACGACGTCAAGGCCGACGGCAAAGACGTGGTCGTCTTCGTCGACGGCTCCAAGCGCACCAAGGCGCCCCACAACGTCGCCCAGATGCAGCATCAACTGCATCAAAAGGAGGCCCGCCTCGACCAGGCCAATCAGCGCCTGGCGAAGGTCGAGTCGCAGTACCGCACTCAGCTCTCCGACAGCGAGTCGCGCTACAAGTCGGCGATGGGCCAACTGAGCACCACCCGCGACAAGCTGGCGAGCACCGAGAAGAAGCTCGACGAGCTCAACCGCCGCCTGGCCAAGGCCAGCGGCGCCCAGCGCAATCAACTGCAGTCGAAGATCGCCCAGCAGAGCGATCGGTTGCGCCAGACCAAGGCGGAAGTGGCCCGCCGCGAAAAGCGCGTCGCCGAGCTCAAAGGCGAGATGGGCACGCTCAAGCAGGAGCGCGACCAGGCCCTGGCGCGGTTGGATTCGCTTAAAAAGAAGCTCACCGCCGAGCGCGACCAGGCCCAGGCCAAGGTCCACAAGCTCGAGAAGGAGCGCCACGCTGCCGTGGCCCGCGCCGACGCGCTGGCCTCCCAGCTCGACTCCACCCGTCAGACCCTCGAGTCGGTCGCCTCGGAGAAGGACCAGCTCAAGCAGCGTCTGGACACGATGCAGCAGCAGGCCCAGCAATCGTCGACCAAGGTCGACCAGCAGTTGGCCCAACTGCAGGCGGCCAAGACGCGCCAGCAGCAGCTCGAAAGCCAGCTCAGCTCGCTTCGCGCCGCGCTCGCCCACGGCGACAAATCCGTGCGCGGCGAGCTGACCAAGATCGAACACGAGAAAAAGGCCCTCAGCCAGCGCCTGCAGGCCCAGCTCGACGAGATCAACAAGGCCCGCTCGGAGGCCAACGCCGCCAACCAGCGCGTGGCCCAACTGCGCAAGCGCGTCGACGAGCGCGAGAGCGAAGTCGCGCGGTTGCGCGCCGAGCTCGACAAGGCCCGCTCCCAGCCGCATTCGTCCAAGCACGCCCAAGAGGCCAAGGAATTGGCCCGGCTGCAGAAGTTGCGCAGCAACCTCGAGCAGGAGCAAAAGCGCGTCGCCGCCCTGGAGAGCAAGCGTCAGGCCGAGCAAAAGCGTCTGTCCGAGTTGGCGCAGCGTCGCCAGCGCGCACAGAAGGATCTTCAGCTCCACCGAGTCGCAGATCGACGCGCGGCGCAAGGAGCTCGACGGCATCCGCTCGCGCGAAGACCTCCCCGCGGCGCGCGCCGTGGCGGTCAATCCCTCCAACGCCAATGAGGTGCGCGACATCCACCTGGAGACCGACGGCGGCCGCTCACGCATCGTCGTCGAGCTCGACCGGCCCTCGGATTTCGAGACGCGCCCCTGGAAGGGCAGCCGCGCGGTCATGATCCTCAACCACGTCAAACTCCCCGACACCCTCGAGCGCACCCTCGCCCCCAACGCCCAGGGCGGGGCGGTGCGCTTCGTGTCCAGCTACACCGGCAAAGACGGCAAGGTCCACATGGAGGCCGAGCTGGGCGAGGACGCCTCGGAGATGATTCACCAGGAAGGCAATAAGGTGGTCTGGGAGTTCGCTCCCAAGCTCGCCGACAACGCCAAAGACGCCGGCGCGATGGCCGCCAAAGGCCGCCCCCGGCGTGCCCAGGACGGCCAGAGCTTCACCTCGGCGCCCCCGCACTACCCGCGCACCGTGGCCGACCCCACCAAGGTCAACACCGTGCCGGGCATGAAGCGCAAGCGCCTGACCATCGACCTGCGCGGCGCCGACATTCAGAACGTGCTGCGCCTGCTGGCCAAAGAGGGCGGCGTTAACATCATCGCCGGCGAGGGCGTCGGTGGCACCGTCACCATGCGCCTGCGCAGCGTGCCCCTCGACCAGGTCTTCTTGACCATTCTGCAGACCCAGGGGCTGGGCTTCGAGCTTCGCGGCAACGTCATCCGCGTGGCCCCGCAAAAGACGCTGTTGGACGAGCAGAAGGCCCGCGCCGAGGCCGCCGCCCGCGCCGAGAAGCTCCAGCCGCTGGAGGTCTTCTTGCTGCCGGTCAACTACGCCGACGCCAGCGACATGCAGTCGCAGGTCAAAGGCCTGCTCAGCCCGCGCGGCACCGTCAGCGTCGACGGGCGTACCAACACGCTGATCATCAAGGATTTGTCCTCCAACCTGGAGTCCATCCGCTCGCTGGTCGAGAACCTCGACTCCCAGGTGCCTCAGGTGCTCATCGAGGCGCGCATCGTCGAGACCAACGACACCTTCTCGCGCCAGTTGGGCATCCAGTGGGGCGGTGACTTCACCTTCTCGCAGGGCAACGGCAACCCCACCGGCCTGATCTTCCCCAGCGTGCTCGGCGTCGCCGGTGGCGCGACCGATGGTCAGACCCCCACGGCGGGGACCTCGAGCAACCCGAACTTCGCGGTCAACCTGCCCGCGCCCGCCGGTACCGGCGCTGGTGGTGCCATCGGCCTGACCATGGGTAGCGTGGGCGGCAGCGTCAACTTGAACCTGCGCCTGTCCGCCCTGGAGTCCTCCGGGCACGCCAAGATCGTCAGCTCCCCGCGCATCATGACCCTGGACAACACCGAGGCGACGATCTCGCAGGGCACCTCGATTCCCATCAGCGTGGTCAGCGCCGCCGGTGTGCAGACGGTCTTCGTCGACGCCACCCTGGAGCTGAGCGTCAAGCCGCACGTGACCCCCGATGGCAACATCCAACTGAAGATCCAGGCCTCGAAGAACGAGCCCGACTTCCAGAACACCGGCGCTCGCGGCGACCCCACGATCATCCGCAAGCAGGCAGAGACCGAGCTGCTCATCAAAGACGGCGACACCACCGTCATCGGCGGTATCTACACGCGCAACGGTGGCTCGAACCTGTCAGCGGTGCCGTTCTTCCACAAGATTCCCATCTTGGGCAATCTGTTCAAGACCTCGACCACCAGTGAGCGGCGCACCGAGCTGTTGATCTTCATCACGCCGCGCATCGTCAACCGGGCGGAGTCACTGGGCGCCAATAAGGGCGCGGGATCGCTCAGTGAGGCGGACGCACAGTGACCGAATGGCAGAAGCATTTGACTTGGACCGAGATTTTCGGCTCAATAGTAGTATGACGTCCCAGACAATCGAGTGGCGGCCGATGGCCTCATCGAACCCCTCGAAGAGAGTCAATAAATGAAGAGAATGAAAGCAACATTCGCAATCTTGGCAGGTTCGCTGCTGCTGGCTGGGCTGGGCGGGTGCGTCGACCAGGAACCGAGTCTGTCGCTTCGCGGAAGCGTGGCGTTTACCGGCTCGTACCAGGATACCACCGATTCCCAGGGCAATACGGTCAAAAAGCTGGTCTGCGATTACAGCTCGGCCAAGCCGGGTTCGATCGATACCTTCTTTTTTCGCGCCAACGTCGACGTGACCGAGCTCAAGGGCAACGGCTCGAACAACGTACCCCAGGGCTATTTCTTCTGGGGCGACATCAAAAACCTGCTCGAGCAGAGCACTCAGGTGGGCACGGGCGCCACCGGTGGTGGTAACTTCCAGGGGCTGAGCGAGGATCAAAACTCGATCATGATCACCGGGGCGACCATCCGCTACCCGTCGTCGCTCAACAAATTCCCCGGGGCGCAGTACGCCAGCCAGCTCGAGAAGAAGGAGCTGTTCTCGGCGGTGGTCGACAGCGGCGGCGGCGCCGCGCTGGCGAGCTTCCCGATCTTCAGCTCGCGCGAGCTCCCCAAGGTCGAGAAGTTCTACAACCAGGTCATCGAGGCTTCGCCCAATATCGCCTCGGGTACCAAGGATGCCATCATCCCCCTGGTCGCCGAGATTCAGCTCAAGGGCCAGACCTTCAGCGGTCGCTCGGTTGAGTCCAACAAATTCCAGTTTCCGATCAACATCTGCCTGGACTGCCCGCCGCCCAGCGCAGGTGCGCCGGACCCGTTCTCGACGACGCCGGCGTGCGTCGCTTCCAAATAAGAACAGGGCTCGAATCTGACACCAAAAAGGCCGCCGGCGGAAACGCCGGCGGCCTTTTTGTGTCGAGTCGACGCCAGGGACGGCGTCGCTCCAAAGCACCCGAGCAGCGAAGCCTTGAATTGGAGCGACGGCCTCCGCGCCGTCGTGGGTCGCTTCGCGGCTCGAGTCGACGCCAGGCTCAGTGCCGCCGGCGCCACCAACTCCACAGCGCCAGGCCGACGAGCAGTTGAAGGCCCAGCGGAGCCCAGCCGGACGGGCCCGGGGCCATCGAGCAGCCTCCCTGGACGCCCGGCGAGGGCTTGACCAGCGGGCCGAGCACGGCGGGGCGCCGTCGATGCGGCCCCGAGCCTGGGCCGGCGGCGTCGGCCACGCTCCCAACATCGTGCGCGCCGGTATCGCGCGTCACACCGGCGTCGAGCGGCACACCGGCGTCGAGGGGCACACCGGCGTCGAGCGGCGCGCCGGCGTCGAGCGGCACGCCGACGTCGTCCCCACCGGGTTGCGATCCGCTGGTGTCCAGGTCGCGCACCTGCAGGTTGGGCTGGTAGTGATCGAGCATCCACGTATACGTCTTGCCGGCCTTGCCCCAACTGGCCGCTCCCCACTGGCAGATGCCGCGCACCAGGCAGCGGCCGCTGTTGGGAAAGTTGGGATTTACCTCGTGGCCGGCGCAGTCATCGTGGCCGCACCAGCTTCCCACGCACCCGTTCACTGGGGGGTTGTCCGGCACGAGGGTGCTCTGGTGGGCCGGGCGGGTGCCGTGCTTGCCGCAACTCGCGGCGTACTCGTATTTGCTCAGCCCGTCGATGTTGGACTTGTCGACCAGGATCTTGTGGGCCACGGCGTCGGCAGCCGCGCTCGTCTTCGCGATGCGCGTGTCGCCGTAGCGCTGGTTGCAGGCAGTGTTGTCGATGTGAAACCAGGTGTAGCCGTTGACCGTGCGGTTGAGGGTGCGCCGGTTGCCCGGCCCGTAGTAGATCATGAAGTACAGCGCGTAGCTCTTGGCGGCGATGGCAAACGCCTTGTAGACCTCCGAGGAGCCCGGAATGCTGCGAAACACGCCGATCTCGGCGGGCAGCACGCCCTTGACGTACTCGTCGAGCGACATCTCCTTGATGTCCACGATGGGGTTGCTGCTGTCGGTGCAGCCGGCGCCGCCGGTCTCGTCCTGGCGAATGCCCACCCGAATGGTCGTGGGCACCGGGTCGGGAATGGTCAGATGCGTGGGGCTGCCCCCGCTGTCGAACAGCCCGCTCAGGTCGAGCACGTCGGGCCCGCCCGCCGGCGCCTGGCCGCTGAAGCTGGGAAGCCCCTGGGCGTTGGGTAGCGGCGGATGGCCGTGATTGAGGAAGTAGTCGGTGTAGACGTGCGCGTGGGCGGCATACGGCTGGGGCACCCGCTGGTGGACCAGCCGTGAGCGAAGCACCTGGCCGCCCACCGGCGCCGCGATGCTCAGCTCGTAGTGGCCCGCGGGCAAATCGAAGGCGTAGTGGCCGTCGGCGTCGGTCGTGGCCGTGGTTGTGGTGCCAGACACCCGCACGGTGGCGTTGGCGATAGGCACGCCCGTGGCGGCGTCGGTCAGACGCCCGGAGAGTTCCGCCGCCGTCGCGGCGCTGGGAGCAGCCAGACAGGCGCCGGCAAAGGCGAGCATCGCCGACAGGTACAGCGGCGCACGGCCCGAAGATAGCATGGGAGTCCTCGCACGAGTTTTTGATAGTTCCATGCGAAAACTATAGAGAAAAACGCCGGCCGCGCAAAGCCACGCAAGCGGCGCATTGCCAAGGTTGTAGCCGACTCGCTATGCTCATTGCTCCGTTTCTAACGTAGGAAAGCGATGATGACGAAACGAGTTTGTTTGCTGCTAGGAGCGTTGGCCCTGGTCGGTTGTGGGACGGGAACGATGTCGGGCCAGACCGTCGCGGCCGATGCCGGCGATGCGGCTCGAGACGTCGTTGCCGTTGACAGCGCCCAGGCCACGGTCGACGCCGCGCCGGACACGGCCCGCGATACCCGGACACCTCCCGCCGCCGACAGCGGGGTCACGCCCGTGGCCGACACCGGCGCTGCCACCCCGGACGCCACTCCGGACGCCGCTCCGCAGCCGACGTGCAAGACGACGATCACCTACGGTTCGACGTGGATCCGTCCCGCCGGGGTGACGACCAATGTGGACGTCGTCGACGGAATGGTTGGCTGGGACGGCGTCTGCCATAACGACGGCTCCAATGCCAAGGCGACGCTTTCCAACGGAACGACGGCCCGGTTCCGCGGCCGCTACTCGTGCGTGATCGCGCTGGATTACCAGGGCTGCCCGAACGCACCGTCGACCTGCCAAACTCATGTTCACTACGGCCCCAATTGGACCCATCCGTCGGGCCATCCGGCCGACTACGACGAGCGTAACGGCGTGATCGGCTGGAATAGCAACTGTACGCACAGCAACGGCGGCTCGCGGGCCAAGCTGTCGAACGGGTGGCCTCCGCATTTCGACGCGCCGCTTTGCCAGCTGTCGTTTCGCTACACCCAGTGCGGCGGGCTGTACCATAACGACGTGCTCGCCGGATGCGCCGACCCCGGGGTGACCTACGACCCCGACGGCGATCGCTACATCCTGGCCTGCACCGGCGGCAATTTCCGTATTTTCGTGTCCCACGACCTCGTCCACTGGAGGCGACGGGGCTCCATTTTCACCCGCGCCACCAAGCCCGCGTGGCGCACGACGACGGACCCGCCGCGCTTCTGGGCCCCCGAGATTCACAAGGTCAAGGATGGCCGCTGGGTGGCCTACTTCAGCGCCACCCATCGAAATGGCAAGAAGTCCATCGGCGCAGCCGTGGCCGACAATCCGCTGGGCCCGTTCCAGGACATCGGCGCGCCCCTCGTCCTGGGGACGGGGGCGGGCTACATCGACGCGAGCTATTTTCGCGACCCCGCCGACGGTCGGCGCTACGTGATCTACAAATACGCCGGGCTGGCCACCGGCGAGCGCACGCCCATCTACATTCAGCGCCTGCGGGCGAACGGCACCGAGCTCGTCGGCTCGCGCACCAAGGTGCTCAACAACGACCCCGGCTCGTGGGAAGGAGGCAGCATCGAAGGCGCCTCGATCATGTTTCGCGGCGGCTACTACTACCTGTTTTACAGCGGCGGGGCCTACAACACCTCACGCTATGGCATCGGCGTGGCCCGCTCGCGCCACGTCGATGGCCCGTACACCAAGCTCGGCCATCCCATCGTGAGCTCGAACGAGGCGTGGACCGGCCCCGGCCATGGCAGCCCCGTGCAGTCGCGTTCCGCAGATTGGTGGTACGCCTACCACGCCTGGGATCCGCCTCCGGGGACCAACGGCGCCAAGCGAAACGTCTTGATCGACCGCATCCAATGGAGCAACGGTTGGCCCAAGATGGGCGCCGCGCCGTCGTCCATGTCGATGCCGCCTCCGTGAGCGACTCAGCGAAGCTGAGAGGCATGGATGGTCATGGTCCCGTGAGGGGCGCCGGTCTCGTCGAAGAGGCGGGCGATGATGCGCGGGTCGGCGCGCGTCGTATCCACGTCGAGGACCGCGAAGCTTCCCCGATTGCCAACACACGCAACCTCGTCCACCTCGGCGGGCCCGCCGTTGCAGCTCGAATTGTGCAGGTTCGCCAGTCCCGAGGCCACGATCTCGGGGATGTCGTATTGCACCCGGTGGATGCGCCGCAGCGCGCTGTGGTGGATGTCGCCGTCGACGACGAGCACGCCGTGGATGTTGTTGTTTCGGATGAACCGGAACAGCTGCGCTCGGCTGGTGTAGTCTTTCCAGGTCTCGCCGCCGCTTTGGCTCACCAGGGTGCCCGAGCCCAAGATCTTGAAGGTCGCCGTCGACGCCTTGAGCTGGGCCTTGAGCCAGCTCCATTGCTTGTCGCCCAGGATCGAGCCTCCGGTATTGGGCCGGTCGCGCTCGTAGCGCACGTCGAGCATGAAGAAGTCGACGTCGCCGTATGAGTATTTGAAGAACACCCCCGGTTGGTCGGACGTGCCGTAGCTCGGATTGACCCAATAATCTGTAAAGGCGCGCAGCGCCCGATGTCGCCCGGCGGCGAAGCGGTTGGAGTTGTTGCCCGTAAAGTCGTGATCATCCCAGATCGCCAGCACGGGCACATGGCTCACCAAGCGCTGGCGCGGCGGCATCCGAAGCACATCGCGGTAATTCCACCACTGTCCGTACAGCGAGCCGGTGTTGCCGTAGTGATTGTCCCCCAAAAAGAGGAACAAGTCGGGGTTTTTGGCGAGGATCTTGTCGAAGATCGCGTGCGGCCGTCGGATCGTGTCGTTATTGGAGCACGAGCCCAGGGCGATTCGAAACCGGCTGGAGTGGTCGGATTTCGGCGCCGTATGAAAATGGGCCTGCTGGTTGGTGACGTGGTTTCCGATGACCACCGTGGCGACGTAGCGCGTCGAGGGGGCGAGGCCGGTGATGTCGAACTTCGCCGTGTAGTCATTCTTGGGAAGCGGCCACTTGGGGCCGACCGTGGCGATCACCTGATTGGGCGCCGACGCCCGCGCGACCTGCAGTGAGACCCGACGCGTCGCGTCCGTTCGAACGAGCACCCGCGCGTGCCGCGGGCCGACCTCGCCCACAAGCGGACCGTGGGTCACCCGGCTGGGATAGCACGTCGTGCATTTATTTTTGACCGGCTCGCTGTGGTTGCGCACTTCCCCGGCGCCGTTGCCCATTTTGGGCAGGTTCTTCGCGCATTGGACCGGCTCGCCATCGAAGCGCGTCTCGATGCACGCCGGGTGCCACATGTCGCTGCCGCTGACGTGGCGCAATTGCACGCGGTCGACCTGGCTGCGCGGCAAATTGACGTTCGTAAAGTGAAACACGTCGAACAGCCCGCGCTGAAACTCGTCGACCGACGCCACATCCAGGGGAAAGCAGCGATTCTGGTTGAGGCAGACTTTGAACTTGGCGTTGGACCCGTCGTATTGGTTGCCGCCCGTCTTGATGGCCACCGAGAAGCGATGAATCGTCGACGGGAAGGTCGGCGGCTGTGGGGGCGGATCCGTCGGGGCGCCGGTGTCGGAAGCGCCCCCGACGTCGCCCGCGTCTTGTGAGACGCCCACGTCACCGACGTCGCCTCGAGCCGTGTCGACACGTGCGTCGCCCACATCGCGCGGAGCGCCCGTATCCTTTGGCGGCGGCTGATTGGCGTCGGGCTCCCCAGCCGCATCGCCCAACGACCAACCCTTCGAGCTACGCCCGAGCGGCTCAGTCGAGCAGCCGACGAGGGCTGAAACAACCAGGATGATGCCGAGGCGGCACCCGATGGCGAGACGACGTGGAGACGATTGGAGCATGAGCGGACCCGTGTGAGCAGTCGATCGTAGACGACCATCATAGCACACACGCGCCGCCCGAATCGATCTGAGACCGCGGCTAGGACGCCACGAGCATCAGCTCCTGGAAGTAGCGCACCTCGTCGACCGCCTTGAGCTCGCCAATTTCGGCGTCGAGGCGCTCGACGGTCTGGTTGACCCAGCGGGTGAAAAGCCGGTTGGAGGCCACCGGCACGCTCGCCTCGACCTGGTCGAGCAGGGGCTTGAAATAACCGGCCTGGCCGCTGTCCCAGGGGGCTTCGCGCAGCACCTTACCCAGGCGCATGATGCCGCCGGGGCGAAGCGGGCGCAGGCTGGCCTCGCCGCCGAGCATATAGTTGGCCAGCCAGGTCGCAAACAGGGTGTCGAAGGTGACCGCCACCGGCTCATTGGCGACGTCCTCCGAGTAGATGAGCTCGGCCAGGGTGTCGAGCGTCTGGCGTTCGACGACGAATAGCCACAACTGTTTGAAGGCGAGCATGCCGATGCGGAAGGCCGCCGAGTCGAGCTGGTCCTGGGACTTGAAGATCTCGTAGCGCATGCTGTCCCAGGCGAATGTCGGCCGGGGGCGCGACAGCGAGTCGGCCAGCGCGCGCTCGTCGGCGTCGAGCAGCGAGTAGCGGTCGCCCTCGACGATCGACAGGGTGGGGCGGTGCTCCAGGGACTCCAGGCGCGCCTGCAGCTTGCGTGGAAGGGAGAAGCCGGTCTGGAAGATGCGCTTGATCGGCAGCGTCCGCAGTTGGTCGGCGGCGACGTCGAGGTCGGCGCGGCTCAAAAACTCCAGCCCCAGGCTCACGTAGCCCAGCGTGCGGCGCACGACCTCGCGCCCGCTCTCGACCTCGCCGGGCTCGATGCCGTCGGCGATCATCGTGCGGTTACACAGCGCGGCGATCTGATAGACCACGCGCTGGACGTCCTCCGGGTCGTCGACGCGCGACAGTGCGCTATAGGCGTAGAACTCCTCGTCGAGCTCGTCTTCGAGCACCGCCGGCAGGTCGAGCTTGTCGGCGGTGAGCCGCTCGACGTGCTCCTCGGGGCGCACGCCCTTTTCGACGTGGTCGCGGTAGCGCGACGGATCCAGGTAGGAGTACACCCCCACGGCCTCCTCGCGGGGCACGAAGCCGAACTCCTCCAGGCGGCTATTGCGCCACTTGTAGGCGAACTCCTCCATCTCGCTGGTGAGTTCCCAGCGCACCGCCTCCAGCAGCGTCCAGGCGAGCACGCGGTCGACGGCGTACAGCCGGTCGAGGAGCGTGCGCATCAGGGCGGCCTTGTCCTCGTTGTCCGGATAGACGATGGCGTAGACCCCGTCGGGGCTGGTGCCGATATCGCCCTCGAGGTGGTCGGGGATGCGCCCCTCGTCGAGCTCTTCGACGTGCAGGCAGTCCTTGAAGTAGATCGCCAGCACCTCCGGGTCGAGGTCGCGGCAGACTTTCTTGAGCTTGATGTCCGTCGCCTCGGTGACCAGCGCCAGGATCCACTTGTCCATCTTCTCGGGGATCAGCCGGTCGCGCGTCCAGCAGTCGAAGTCGACGAAATTCTGGATCTGGCGCGGCGTGGCGTACTGGATGAGGTCGTAGGTCTGGTCCCAGCCCGCCGACTTGATGAGCTGGTAGAAGACCTGGGAGTCCAGCCGCTGCAAGTAGCCCACCGGATCGTCCATCTCGATGATCGCCTTGACCTGCTCGGCGGGCTCGCCGGGCGGCAGGCTTCGCTCGATCTTCTCGAGCGGCGAGGGGGCGTCGCGACGTTCTTCGTCGAGGCTGATGACTTTGTCGCTCATAATACGTCTCGGCTTGGTAAGATCGTTTGGTGGTGAGGCGCCTCGGCTGATGCAGGGCCTGCTATTGAGGTGAACAGCGAGCATTGCAGGGCGGACGATTGGCGGCGTTTGAGCGTCGTCAACTCACCGCGGATTCGCCACGCGGCTAATCTGAAAGACGAGCTCTTCGCGCATTCGCAGCGGACCGTCCGCCCATCAATTCTAGTTCCATCTCAATAGCGGGCGCTGCGGTTTCGGCAAGGCGTTCTGCAAACCAACAAATCAACGCACGAGGCCTCGCCAAATTCCCCGAATCAGGCGCCCTCTTCGAGGCGCTTGTCGATGAGCGCCAGGGTTTCGTCGACGCCGTACACGCTGACGAACGTGCCCACGCGCGGGCCGCGGTCCTGGCCCAGAAGCAGCCGGTACAGCGTGCGGAACCACTTGCCCATGCTCACCTCGTTGTCCTTGCCGGCCTGGTAGCACGCCGACTGCAACTCCTGGGCGTCGTTGCCGTCGTAGTCGGCCAAAAACGCGCGGAATTGCTCCAGGGCGGGCATGAACTCCTCGGCGGGAAGTTCGTACTCCTTGGTGGGCAGCACGA
This sequence comes from uncultured delta proteobacterium, assembly GCA_963697525.1. Lineage (GTDB taxonomy): Bacteria > Myxococcota_A > Bradymonadia > Bradymonadales > Bradymonadaceae > Bradymonas. The sequence continues at coordinate 6,389,339 of OY969087.1, read as the reverse complement.
AGTCGCGGTAGTAGCGCAGCGCCCGGTCGATCATGTCGTCGATGATCGCCTTGTTCTGCTCGGCGTCGGCGTCGTAGCGCAGGATGTAGTTCCAGACGACCTCTTTGTCGTCGGTGTTGAGCACGTTGACCAGGTTGAGCAGCATCGAATAGGAGATGTCGGCCTCGAAGCCCACGTCCTCGCCGGCGTCGAGCTTGTCGTGCTCGACGAACCAGGTGGGGTTGTCGAGCCTCTCCTCGCCGTCGGTGCGCCCGAACTCCTGGCGGGCCTCCAAGAACTTGTCGACGCTGCGCGGGATGACCTCGAAGTACAGCTTTTTGGCCTTCTGGGGGCTCTGGAAGATGAACCAGCCCAGGCTCTCCAGCGGTCCGTAGCGCAGCCACTCGTCGATGGTCAGCCCTTTGCCCACGCTTTTTGAGATTTTCTGGCCGTTCTCGTCCAAGAACATCTCGTAGAAGAAGCCCACCGGCGGCTCGCCGCCGAGCTTGCGCACGATCTTGGCGCTGAGCTCCGCCGACTCGATGAGGTCCTTGCCGTACATCTCGTAGTCGACGTCGAAGACATACCAGCGAAGCGCCCAGTCGACCTTCCAGCCCAGCTTGACGTTGCCGCCTTTGACCGACATGCGGCCTTCGTGGCCACACGAGTCGATGTTGCGAAAGCTCTGGTCGCACACGTACGAGAATCTCGCCGTCCTCCGGGTGTACGTCGGTCACCCGGGTGGTGTAGACCTTGCCGCAATTCTCGCAGATCGGGAAAAACGGGCTCCACACCTCGCGGTTTTCCTTGCGTAGCGTCGGTGTGATGATGTCGCGCACGGCGTCGTAATTCTGCAAGATCTTGACGAGGCCCTCGTCGAACACGCCGTTGCGGTACTGGTCTTTGGACGACTTGAAGTCGTAGTCGAAGCCAAAGGAGTCCAAAAAGCTTCGAAGCTTGGCGTTCATATACCCCGAGAAGCTCTCCTCCTCCTCGAAGGGGTCGGGGATGTCGCATAGGGGCTTGCCCAGATGCTCGAGGATGAGCTCCTGGTTGGGGATATTCTCCGGCACCTTGCGCAGCCCGTCCATGTCGTCGCTGAACGCAAATAGCTTGGTGGGCAGCCCCGACGACAGGTGCTCGAAGGCGTAGCGAATCCAGGTGGTGCGTGCGACCTCGCTGAAGGTGCCGATATGCGGCAGGCCGCTGGGCCCGAAGCCGGTCTCGAAGAGCACGTACTCGTGTTTGCGCTCGCCGCCGGATTTCTTCTCGCGCTCGAGCTTCTCGAGGATGGTACGGGCTTCTTCAAATGGCCAGGCTGTCAAATCGTCGGACATCGGGGTTCCTCTCGCGTTCGAAATAGCGATACGGGCAAAGTTACCCGCCTTTTATGAGCACTTCACCGTGTGAGTCAACCCCACACGACCGCGCCTGTGTGCGCATCGCGGCGCAGCGCGAACGGGACGACCTCGCGGATATCGTCGACGCCGGCGGCCAACATCAAGTAGCGGTCGACGCCCACGGCCACCCCGCTCGACGGGGGCATGCCGCGCTCCAGCGCCGCCAAAAACCGCTCGGGCGTGGGCAGAGCGGGCAGGCCACGCTCGCCGCGCGTGCGCAAGTCGTCCTCGAAGCGCTCGCGCTGCTCGACCGGGTCGGTCAACTCCTGGAAGCCGTTGGCCAACTCCACACCGCCCACATACAGCTCGAAGCGCTGGGCCACCCGGGGGTCGTCGGGGTTTTTCTGGGCGAGGACGGCCAACGGGGTCGGCCAGTCGGTCACAAAGACCGCGCCCAGCTCGGCCAGATACGGGTCCAGGTGAGTGATCTGCAACTCGAAGAAGAGTTCGTCCCAGCGCCGCTCGCGCTCGGCGCGCCCGAGCGACGCCTCGGAGAGCAGCTCGTGGGTCCGGCAGGCCTCGATGAGCGCGTCGACCTCCAAGGCCTCCAGCAGGTCGAAGCCACAGGCGCGCTCGACCAACTGCTGCATGCTCACACGTTGGATGCCCGCGTCGAGCGCGATGTCGCGCCCGGCGACGGTCACGCCTTGGCCGAGCAGTTCGCCGGTCAGCGCCTCCACGTCGTCCATGATCGCCTCGACGGGCGCGTGGGCGCGGTACCACTCCAGGATGGTAAATTCGGGGTTGTGCATCGGCGTGACCTCGCCGTTTCGCCACACCTTGCACATCTGCCAGATGCGCTCCATGCCGGCGCATAACAGCCGCTTCATGGCAAACTCCGGCGAGGTATGCAGGTAGCCCGAGATGGGCTCGCCGGCGCTGTGGACGTCCTGGAAGCTCGCCTGCACCGGGTCGAGGTAGACGTCGGTGCCCGGCGCGGCCACCCAGTTGGGCGTCTCCACCTCCACGAAGTCGCGCGCGTCGAAGAACGCGCGCACCGCCCGATTGGCGTCGGCGCGCAGCCGCAGCGCCTCGCCAACAGGCAGCCGGCGCTCGCTGGTCAACGGCATAGGCGCACCGTCGTATGTGTTATTGGTCTTGCGTCTCACGCGATCCCCGTAATAAGTTGTGGGCGTTCGCTAAACTCCCGGAGAATCTAGATGGCTGGATTTGAAACACTCGTCGATCTGTTCGAGCAAACCATCGAAAAGCATCCGAACAATCGTCTGTTCGGTGAGAAGAAGGGCGGCCGCTACCAGTGGACGTCATACCAGAAGTTCGGCCAAAAGGTCGACGCCTTCCGCGGGGCGCTGGCTGCCCGGGGCATCGGTGAGGGCGACACCGTCGCGGTGATCGCGGACAACCGCCTGGAGTGGGCCGTGGGCGCCTATGCCACCTACGGCCTGGGGGCGCGTTACTGCCCGATGTACGAGGTCCAGCTCGCCAAGGACTGGAAATACATCCTCGAGGATAGCGACGCCAAGATCGTGCTGGTGGCCAACCAGGACATCTACGAGAAGGTCAAGGACTTCGCTGACGACCTCGACGAGCTCGAGCACCTCATCTTCTTCGACGGCGACAAGGAACACGCCGATTACTTCGGCAATGTGATCGAGGACGGCAAGGCCAATCCCTGCCCGACGCTGCATCCCGACAAGGAGCAGATCGCTACCTTCATCTACACCTCCGGCACCACGGGCAATCCCAAGGGCGTCAAGCTGAGCCACTGGAATATCTGTTCGAATATCGTGGGCATCTACGAGATTTTCCCCATCGATGAGGACGAGGTCGCCTGTCCTTTCTGCCCTGGGCGCACTGCTTCGGCCAGACCGTCGAGCTGCACATGATGTTCTCGCGCGGCGCCGCGCTGGGCCTGGTCGAGAGCGTGTCCACCATCGTCGAGAACCTCGCCGAGGTGCGCCCGACCATCCTGTTCAGCGTGCCGCGCATCTTCAACCGCATCTACGACGGCGTCCAAAAGAAGATGGAGCAAGAGGGCGGGCTCAAAAAGAAGCTGTTCTACGCCGCCATCGACAATGCCAATAAGCAGCGCGAGGAAGAAGAGGCCGGCCAGGCGAGCTTCATGACCAAGGTCATGGCCAACGTCTTCGACCGCATGGTGTTCAGCAAGGTGCGCGAGCGCTTCGGCGGCCGGCTCAAATACGCCATCAGCGGCGGCGCCGCCCTGAGCCCGGAGGTCGCCGAGTTCATCGACAACCTCAGCATCCGCGTCTACGAGGGCTACGGGCTGACCGAAACCTCGCCCATCGTCTCCGCCAACATCCCCGGCGCCAAAAAGATCGGCAGCGTCGGTCGGCCCATCCCCGGCGTCGACATCAAGATCACCCCCGTGGAGGGCTACCCCGAGGGCACCGGCGAGATGTGCGTGGTCGGCCCCAACGTCATGCAGGGCTACCATAAGCTCGACGACAAGACCGAGGAGGTCCTCGACGACGACGGCGGCTTCCGCACCGGCGACATGGGCCGCGTCGACGACGACGGCTTTCTGTGGATTACGGGACGCGTCAAAGAGCAGTACAAGCTCGAGAACGGCAAATACGTGGTGCCCAGCCCCATCGAGGAGCAGCTCAAGCTGAGCCCGTTCATCAACCAGATCATGATCGAGGGCACCAACAAGCCCTACAACGTCGCCGTCATCGTGGTCGACGACGAGTCGCTGACCGACTGGTGCGAGGACAACGGCGTCGGCCGCGCCGCCGCCCTCGACGACCCCAAGGTGCGCCAACTGTATTCCGACGAGCTCAAGCGCTTCGGCAACACCCTCAAGGGCTACGAGCACCCCAAGAACTTCGCGCTCATCGACGAGGAGTTCACCACCGAAAACGACATGCTCACCCCCAGCCTCAAGCTCAAGCGGCGCAACGTTTTGAAGAATTACGGCGACGTCATCGAGGGCCTGTACAAGGAAGCCGCCGCCGAATAAGCGCCACGAATGGAGCGAGGGCGGCAATTGTTGCCGGAGAGTGGCGGCGTTGTTACACTTAGTGTCGGAACGTGTGCCTGCGACGAGGCGAGTATGGACACCGGAAACGCAAAAAACACAACACTGCAGCCTCGAAAGTCGAGCGTTAGCGCCCAGGCATCCCGGCAGAAGTTGATCGCGCGGACTGCTCAGCTACCCGCGCGTGAGCGCGTGATACGCGCCTTGGAATTGGGTCACCGTCTCAATCGGGGCAAGCGCGGTGACTAGTCGCAATCGCGCCGAACGCACCTTGGCTCGTGCTGAAGAAATCGCGGCCATGCTGGAAGACCATGGCAACTGGTCAATTTTCTGAATCCTGGAAATTTAACCTCTGGAACACCTGGTATTCGAGCAGTTGACAATGCCGTAGCTGGGCTGATTGAACAGTCGTCTCTCAAGGTCGTTGATCTACCCTACCTTATTGCGCTCAAGCTGTTTGCTGGCGGTTTACGGTCCCACGCTGATGTGCTCGACCTGCTCGAGCGTAACCCGGACGCAGACATCGACAAAATTCGAGATGTCTGCCAAACATTCTCACTTGAGGAGAAGTTCGACGAGATCCTTGCTCAGGTTGAGATTGGCAACTAACGCGGCTCTCAGTAAACGAGCTTCTCGCGAAGCCCCTCCGCCTTGCGAAGCGCCTGCTCCTCGGCCTCTTCCAGACCGAATTCTCCCAACATAGCAGCCTTGTCGCGCGCGCTGGCTGCGCGGCTCAGCACCGACAGCAGGCGCTGTTGATCGCTGCGGGCGTCGGCGTCGAGGTCGGCGTCGGAAGTCGACCGGTAGGGGTCGAAGCGACCCTGGTTGTCGATGTAGACCTGCGCGTCGACGTCGCCGACGTCCATCGTCTCGATGATGGACTCGATGCCGGCGGCGCTGGTGTGCAGCGGCAGGCGCAGCACGGTGGTGATGGTGGCCTCGCGGGTGGATGCCAGCGCCGAGCCGAGCTGGTCGACGACCTCGCCGATGCCCACGCCCAGGGCGGCCTCGACGGCGGTGGCGGGGCCGCGAGACGCCAATGGTGGCAACTCGGCGCAGAGCAGCACGTGCTGCCCGCCGTCGCGAAGCTGGGTCGCCCAGCTCGCCAACACGCGCAGCGCGGTCAATTGGCGCTGGCCGCGGTCGACGCCGGCGGTGATCTGGTAGTCCGCCCAGCCTGGTGCGCGGTCGTCGCCGGCGAGCCACAGGTTGGCGTCGGCGCGCGCGGCCTCGTGGACTCGGGCGGTCAGGTGGTCGAAGGCGGCCTCCCCGGGAAACGCATCCAAGATAAGGTTGACCCCGCCACGCGACAGCGGGGCCAGGCGGTCGATGGCGTCGTACCCAGAGGTGAGCGCCGCCTGACTTCCGGCCATCTCCTCGAAGCTCGGCGAGCGAGGCGTGAAGGCCATCGTCGCCGACGCCTCGCCGGCCGAGATGGCCAGCGCCTCCAGCGCGGTCGTCCCCGCGCGCGGGGCGGGGACGTGCGCCGATTGTCCCGTGGTGAAGACCTCGGTGCCCTCGCCGACCCACTCGGGCACGGACAGCATCATCGCGATCACCTGGCGCCCGCCGGCATGCCGACGCACCGCCGCGAACGCCTCCTCACCTTCGGAAGAGCGCAACCCCAGCGCATCACCGATGCGCGGGATATCATCGCCCACAAACGCACGGACCCAGCCATGCTGAATCTCGGTGACCTGCGGCGTGCGTGCCTTATAATGTCGGATATCCATCGGCCGTCTATTCGAATAGGAAGGGTGGTTACGCCATCGCAGTTACGCCGCCGTAGTTACGCAGTTGCAGTTACGCAGTTACGCAGTCGTAGTTCACTCGATCACTCGATCCCTCCGGATCACTCCGCCTCCGGCGGCCGAAAGTCGACGAGCCACCCGAACCGCTCCAAAAGGTCCTCGGCGACGTACTCGAGGCCCTCGCGGTGGGGGTGGCTCAATGTGGCAAACGGCACGAAATCACGAAACGCGCCGCGGTCGGCGGCGTTCCAATACTCGTCCGCGTCGAAGATGTCGACCCGGAGATCCTTGACGGATTGCTCGAGCGAGCGCAGCTCGCCGATCATCTGCTCACGGTCGGCCTTGCGCCGGTCGACGGACAGCGTCCAGGTGGGCACGGTGGGTCCTATTCTTCGATCTCTTCTTCGAGCTCGGCCTGCAACTGCTCGACCGACGGCGGACCCTCGTCCTCGCGGCGCTCCAGGCGCTCGCGGGCCCACTCGCGCAGGCTCTTGGCCTTGTCATCGAGCGACTGCTTGAGAAACTCGATGCCCAGGTATTTCTCGCCCAGGATATAGGCGCGCTTGCGCACCGACGTATTGGGCAGGTCGGCGGCCTTTTCGAGCAGCTCCAGGCGGGTGTTCTCCTCGAGGTTGTCCCACTCCTCGTCGAGCAGGTCGAGCGCCCCGCTGGCCACGTGGTCGCCGCCGTAGCCGCGCACGGTGTTGGGCTTGAGCAGCTTCTTGAGCAGCTCCAGCGAATCCTTGCCCAGCCGTGACAGCCAGACCACGGCGCGTCGGCGCACCGAGCCGGGCAAAAACCGGATGCTCAACCGATCCTGCTCCTGGGCGTCGGTGTCCAGGGGGTGCTCGTACTCGCCGCGCGGGAAGGGAATGGCGTTCTGCACGACGATCTGACAGACCTCGCGCTTGAGGCTCTTGTTGAGGCTGTCGAGCTCCATGAGGAAGTCGAAGATCTTTTTGCCCTTGGCCCCGATGGCCTCTTTGGCCGTCAGGATCATCAGGATCACCTCGATGGACTCCTCGCGGCTGATCTTGACGTCGCCGAAGACGCCGTCACAGGCGGGGATGAGGTATTTTTCGGCTTCCTCGTAGTTGTCCGTCAGCCGCGGCAGCCAGATGATGCCTCGGCGCAGGCCCAGGTAGTCTCGGCGGGTCAATAACCCGTGCTCGCCGAGCCAGGCGGTCAGCATGAACAAGCCCGGTCCGGGCTCCTGGCCCTCTTCCAGGTGCATGTTGACCTGCAGGCAGGCGTGGCACAGCTTCTCTTTGACGTGGTCCGAAATTCCCTCGGCGGCCACGACACGCCGGGCAAACAGTCCCAGATAATACGGGTACTGCAGGTAGCGCCAGATACGCTCTTCGTTGCTGCCGCCGATGGGATAATCCGTGCTCTCGATGAGCGCGTCAGTCGCCATCTCGACGAGGCGGGGAATCTCTTCATCGGATGCATCGAGATGACGTTTGAGAAAGGTGGTCGTATTCAACCGAAACCTCCAAATTGGGATCGTGAACCGGCCTTAAAGCAGCGCGGGACTACTTCGAAGAACACTTCTTAGAGGGTGGGATGGGCGATGAAACGCAGCGTCATGTTCGCCTCGTTTCCACGCTGTCAACTAACAACGCCCCGGAATTATTCGACTCGCCGTATCCGTGGCTTCGTGCAGGGCACTGGGGCTGTGGAGCGTGGGCATACCACGCGCGCACTAAAATCGCAATTGGCACTCGACGTTGAACGCTCCTGGCAGATGACCTAGGGTGAGCAGCATGAGCTGGAATCGTGCCAGTCGCCTGGGAGTGGGGGCCATCGCCGTATTTTCGGCGGTGTTGATGATTCGCCTGCTCACCGAATCTCCGCGTCTGATCGACGTGCTCGTGTCCGTGGGAGTGTCGGTGTTCGGGGCGCTGTACTTTAGCGCCGTGTTTCTGACGGTCGGTTGGGCGGTGCGTCGGCTGCGCGGACGCGCGCCGGCGAGCGTGCCGTTTGTCAGCGGGCGCTGGGCGAGCGACCGACGCCTCATCTGGGCGGTGGTCGCCGTGGCCGTCCTCGGCACGATGTGGCGCGAGGGGGCGTTCGCCCCGTGGTCGACGCTCAACCTCTCCTGGTACAACACCCAGCGCCACGTCACCGCTCAGACGTCGACCTCGACCTCGACCGTCGGGACGGGGCTGCCCCACGGAGTCCACGCCCATATCCACGCCTCGCCTCCGGCGCCGCCGCAGGTCATCTGCGCCCCGTATTTCGACCCCATCTGCCGCGCCGTTCGCCGGGAGCTGGCCCACCCGCGGCCTCACGGGGCGGCGACCACCGTGTCGGTGTCGCTCTCCGGCGCGTCCTCGCCGCTGTGTTATATGCCCCTGGTCAAGTCGATGCAGGTACGCGCCATGGTCAATATCGGCTCCAGCATTCGCGGGCCGCGGGGCACGACCAGCCGCTCGACGAGCGTGGACCTTCGGGTCGACCAGCAGACCTACGGGGTAGCGTCTTGTCTGCAATTCCGACGACAACTTGGCCGCGCGATTGCCCGCAAAGTGCACGACTCCCTTTGAGGGAACTCGCCGCGGGCGAGCTTGTCCAATGGATCGCGCGACACCGATTGCCCAGATCGCCATCGAGGTAGTAAGGCCACCGTCGAAGGTGGTAGGATGCACGCCAACGCGCATCTCGGTGGGGCCGGGAGGCGCGTCGTGCTTTGAACGCAACCGAGGTTGGACAAGTTATGGCCGACGGCACCGACAAATCGCAGCAGCACGACGACTCGGGGGAGCTCGATGACGTGCTCGATCAATTCGAGAAGGCCGAGGCGGCACGCCGCCGCTCGCGGCTGCTCTACGTGGTCGTGGCGCTGGTGATCGCGGGGGGCCTCTTTGGCTTCGTGCTCGTGTTTCGCGCCGATATCTTCGCGCCCACCATCGACGTCAAGAAGGGCGAAAAGGAGGTGCTCGCCCGCACCAACGACCCCCAGTGTCGCAATATGATCGCTCAGGTCGAGAAGCTCTCCGACCGATATATGCAGTTCGAGCCCACCATTGACAAACAACTGTTGGGCGACGATCCCGCGGCCATCCAGAAGATTCGCGACGAAGTCGCGCGCATCCAGCAGCGCCTCGACGAGATCGAGGAGTACTCCCATCAGGCCAACCTGCGCTTTTCGGAGTCGCGCAAGCAGCTCGCCGACTGGTTCGACTACGTCGCTCTGGAGCTGTCCTTCGTCGACCGTCTCGCCAAGGAGCAGTTGGCCAAATTGAAAGATGACGCCGACGCCGCTAAGAAGAACAAAGACCAGAAAGACAAGGCCGCCGCCGGGGCCGACGACGCGGGCAACGACAAACCCGACGGAGTCGTCGTCGCCGGTGGCGACAAGGCCAAGGCGTCGTCCAAGACCAAGAAGGCGCCCAAGAAGACCCCGCAGGAGCGCAAGGAAGGCGCATTGCTCGATCTTCACGACGCCTTCCAAAAATTTCGCGTCTGGCACACCGCCTCGTTGCACCCGTGCGGCGCGGCTGATAAAGGCGAGACGCCCTGGCACCCGCCCGCGGCCGGCAAGGCATCGAAGCCCGCCAAACCGGCCCACTGAGCCGGGCGCCCGGCCAACCATTGCTGCCGCGCTGTTTCGACCGTATCGAGATCTGCGATGATGTGGAACTTATTGAGACGCTCGCTGCTGGTGTTCACGCTGATCGCGCTGACCTCGTGCGGCGGGTGTGACCAGAATACCGGCCACGCCACCAAGGACGGTGGCATGGGACAATCCGACGCCGGCGACGCCGCCCACGACACCAGCCACGACGTCATCTCGTGCACCCCCAACGAGATCATGGGGTGCACCGAGGAGAACACCCCCGGAATCAATCGATGCAACGCCACTGGCGACGGCGTCGAGCAGGCGAGCTGCGGGGCCTCGCAGGTCTGCCGCCAGGGGGCCTGCGTGGACGTGACCTGCATCCCGGGCACGCGCCGCTGCGACAACCCCGGTCAGCCCCAGAAGTGCAACGAGGCGGGCACCGCCTGGGAGGACGTCGACGCCTGCACCAACGGCGACACCTGTGAGGAGGGCTTTTGCCTGAACCGCTGCGAGATCGCCGACCGCACCAACAGCTATATCGGCTGCGAGTATTGGGCGATCGAGCTGGAGAACCACCTGCTCGACGACGCCAACGACACCGGCCAGCCCATGCCCGCCGACCAGCGTCCTCCGTTTGCCATCGTGCTGGCCAACACCTCCACTAGCTACGACGCCCAGGTCAGCGTGTACACCGGCGACGGCCAATTCGCCCAGGCCGTCGGCTCGCGCACCGTCGCCTCGGACGTGCCCCTTCCGGGCACCGATTACGTGACGGTGCACTCGGAGCTAGTCGACGGGCACGGCAACCGCATGCAGGGGCCGATTACCGGCAATATCGACCACCTGAACCTGCCCAAGGGCTCGCTGATGACGCTGGTCTTGCCCCATCGCAGCGTCGAATTCGGCAAGAGCACCCTCGACCAACTCGCCTACCGGGTGACCTCGACCCAGCCGGTGGTCGCCTACCAGTTCAATCCGCTGTGCTGTAATTACAACTTCACCAACGATGCCAGCTTGTTGCTGCCCACCAGCGCGCTGACCGGCAACTATATGTTCATGGACTACGCCGTGTGGAACGGCGGCGGCCGGCAGCGCCTCGACAAGCCCTACTCGGACACGATGACCGTGCTGGCGACCAAGCCGGACACCCAGGTCTCCATCAAGCTCAGCCCACCCAAGGGCACCGACGATAGCGGCAACCCGCGCCCGTACTCCGATCTCATCTATCCGTTCGACGAATCCCGGGTCAGCGGCCCGGACGCCCAGGGCCGCATCACCGTGACCATGCAGCCCTTCGAGATGCTCAACGTCGCCGGGGCGGGCGTCGCGCCCGTCGAAGATCTGACCGGCTCGATCATCGAGGCCAACAAGCCAATAGCCGTCTTCGGGGGGCATACCTGTGCCTACGTGCCGTTCGATTCACCGGCCTGCGACCACCTGGAGTCCCAGCTCTTCCCGCTGGAGACCTGGGGGCGCCGGTTCATCGCCGCGCCCCTCAAGCTGCGCCAGCAGGACCCCACGGGCACCCGCGAGGGCACCTACTGGAAATTCGTCGCCCGCGAGGACCACACTCAGGTCGACACCGGGCTGAACCTCGAGCCGCCCAACGTGCTGCCGCCTGCCGACGAGGGCGTGCCCTTCTGCAGCAGCTTCGCCGACGACCCCACCACCGGCGTGTTCGTGCTCGACTCCGGGCAGACCTGCGAATTCGGCACCCGCACGCTCTTCGTCGCCGAGGCCAGCCAGCCGATCATGCTCGGCGCGTTCCTCTCCGGGCAAAATAGCGTGTCCAAAAACGCCGACTGGGGCTCGCACGCCGGCGATCCCGCCTTTTATTTGGTGCCGCCCGAGGAGCAGTACCGCACATCGTACTCCTTCTTGACGCCGGCGACCTACTTCCAGAGCTACGTCACCGTCACCGCCCAGCCGGGTGTGCCCATCACCCTCGACGGCCAGGCCGTGGACATGAGCACGCTGGACTACGAGGAGAACCAGGCACGCGGCGTCGCCCGCGCGCATATCCCCGTCGATCCCGGCCCGCATAAGATCGAGGCGCAGGTGCCGTTTGGCATCGTGGTGTACGGGTACGACGACTACGTGTCGTATGCGTATACCGGTGGGTTGAACTTCAAGAAGCTCAATCCGTGGAATCAGTGATCGAGTGATCGAGTGATCAACCCAGGCGACATCATCGACGGCCGCTACCGCCTCCACGAGCAGATCAGCCAAGGCGGCGTGGGCACCATCTGGCGCGCCGTCCAGCAGGCGACTGGTCGTGTGGTGGCGCTCAAGCTGTTGCGCCCGGAGATGTCCAGCTTGCCGCACCTGCGGCGGCGGTTTGCGCGGGAGGCCAGGGCGGCCTCGCGGCTGAACCACCCCAATATCGCGGTGGTTCACGACTTCGGCGTCGACCCCAGCGGTCAGATGTTCATCGCCATGGAGCTCATCGAGGGGGACCCCGTCACCCGGTGCATCGAGACGGGCCTGTCCACGCTCAACGTGGTGCTGCTGGCCGATCTGCTGCTCGCCGGGCTCGCCCATGCCCACGCCCGTGGAGTGATCCACCGCGATTTGAAGCCGTCGAACGTGTTGTTGGCGGGCTCGGCGCTTCCCGAGAAGATGGGTGTCCCCAAGCTGGTCGATTTTGGCATCGCCAAGGTCTCCTTCGAGACCGGCTCGGAGCGCGAGACCAATCACGGCGAGGTCGTGGGCACGCCGCGGTATATGAGCCCGGAGCAGGCCCGCGGCGAGGGCAATTTGGGGCCGCAGACCGACATCTACAACGTCGGACTCATCCTCTACGAGCTGATCACCGGCGAGCCACCGTTCGGCAAGCAAAAGGGTCTGGCGGTCATGGCGCGCCACGTTCACGACCCCGTTCCGCCGATGATTCCGCGGGCGGGCTTGAGCATCCCGTCGGAGCTTCGCAACCTGGTGATGCGCGCGCTGTCCAAGGAGCCGCGCGATCGCTGGGCGACGGCCGCGGAAGTGCGCCAGGACCTCGCCCCCATCATCGAGCGTGCCCGCCGGGATCCCGCGGCCGTGCGCGTGCCCACTCCGCAGCTTCGCGTCAGCGACGAGGCGACGCTGGCCACCGCGCGCCAGACCCTGCAGGAGACCGGCGAATTTGCGGAGAACGCCCCCACCATCGTCGACGGGCCGGGGGTGCTCGACGAGGTGCGCGACGAGGTCATGGACGCCACCATGGGCCCGGCCTTCCAGCGGGTGCCGTTCGTGGGTCGGATCGCCGAGCGTGAGCGGCTGTGGAGCATCGCCCAGAGGGCGCGCGACACCGGCAGCGGCTGCAACGTGCTGGTCCACGGCGAGGCCGGGGTGGGCAAGACCCGCCTGTCGATGTGGCTCAAGGAGCAATGCGAGGAGTACGGCCTGCTTCGCGCCCACCTGGGGGCGTTCTCCCGGGGCGCCAGCGGCGGGCTGCGCGGGCTGCACGAGGTGCTCGAGAGCATCTTCGACACCCGCGGGCTGGCCCGCTCGGAGGTCGAGGAGCGCGTCGGCTGGCACCTGGCCAAGTGGGGCCGCCCCGATAGCGCCGACGGCGCGGCCATCGTGGAGTTTTTGCGCCCCCACGGGCGCGCCCCGGGCGAGAGCTGGTCGGGGAATCTGTCCACCAGTGCGCTCTTCGCCGCGGTCGCCCGCGTGCTCGAACTCGCCAGCCTGCACCGGCCGCGGCTGATCATCCTGGATGACGTTCACTGGGCCGGCGGCGAGTTGGCCGAATTCTTGGACTACCTCGCCGTGGAGATGCGCCACCGCACGCTGCCGCTTTTGGTGCTGTCGACCATCCGCACCGAGGATCTGGCCGAGCGGCCGCGCCTGGCCGCCCAGCTCGAGGCGCTGAGCCGCTACGTCGGCGAGAGCGTCGAGCGCGTCGAGCTCGCCCGGCTCGACCGCGAGGTCAGCTACCAACTGGTCGAGGCGCTGCTTCCCTGCGACGAGGCTCTGACCGGCATCGTCTACGAGCGCTCCGGGGGAAACCCGCTGCACTTGGTGCTGATGCTTCGCTATTTGCGCGAGGAGGGCCAGCTCGAGTTCGACGCCGGCCGGTGGCGCGCGCGCAACCTCGACCGCGCCCGGGCGGCGATGCCGCCGAGCCTGGCGGACCTGTTCCACGTGCGCGTCCAGCAGGTCGAAGAGCGCCTGGAGACCGCCGGCGCGCTGACCGACCTGCTGGTGCGCGCCGCGGTCATCGGTCCGCGTTTTAGCTACGACGTGCTCGCGCGCATCGTCGAACTCGAGCAGGACGACGCGCGCTTGGGCCAATTCGACAGCCTCTTCGACCGCGTGCTCGCCGAGGGGCTCATCGTCGAGGTGGAGGGGCGCGGCGAGGATTGGTACCAGTTTAGCCACGCGCTGTTGCGCGATTACTTCCTGCGCGAGAGCCTGGGCCCGGCGCTGTTCAAAAAATTACATCGCCTGGCTGCCCGCGCGCTGGTGGATTCGCTGGGCGCGCGCGCCGAGCAATACGCCCTGGAGATTGCCGCCCATTGGCGCGCCGGCGGGCGCCCCGAGCACGCCCTGCAGTGGTACGGACGCGGGGCCAAGGCGCTGCGCTCGACGTCGATGTACCGCCAGGCGGCCAAGGCCTACGCCATCTGCATCGAGCTGATGGACACGCTTATGGGCATCGACCCGGCCGGCGGATCCCTGCCCGATATCGACGATGGCGCGCGCTTCGAGCTCGCCGGGGTCACCGTGGGCGAATACGTGGAGACGCTGGTCCACCTGGGCGAGTTGCTCGAGGGGTTCGGGGAGTACGAGCGCGCCGAGGCTACGTTTCGACGCGTGGTGCGCATGGTCGGGCGCGACCACGACCGGCTGGCCGAGGACGTGCTGAAGGCGTTGGGGCTGAGCTGGCTGGGCCTTGGGCATATCGCCTGGCAGCGCGGTGACTTCGAGGCGGCCGAGTGGGCCTTCGAGAAGGTGCGTGAACTCGTCGCCCACCAGGACAAGCTCGTCGAGGTCGACGAGGACGCCGCCCGCGGGCTGGCGCGAGTATTGTGGCACCGCGGGGAGTACGAGCGCGCCGGCGAGATCGCCCGGGCGGCGCTGGATTCGGCGACCGCGCGCGGCAGCGACGCCGGCCGGGCCGCCTCGCTGTGGCTGCTTGGCGAGGTCGCCCGCATCACCGGTGAGGGCGAGGTCGCCCGGCGGCGCTACCGGGCCTCGCTCGGGCTGTACCGCGATCTGAGCGACCCTACGGGCATCGCCCGAAACCTGTTGAGCCTGGCCCAGCTCGCCCGCTACCACAAAGCGTTTGGCGAGGCGGTCACGCTGTATCAGCGCGCGCTGAGCCGCTACGAATCCATCGGCGACCGGCGCGGCGCCGGCCAATGCTACAACGGCCTGGGCGACATCGCCCGCTTCGAGGAGCGCTACGAGGACGCGCGCGACAACTACGCGCACGCCCTGGACATCTACCAGGCGATCGGCGCCGAATACGACGTCGCGCTGGTCTACACCAACCTGGGTATGACCGCGATCGCGCTGGCCGACTACGAGGCCGCCGACGAGTACCTGAGCACCGCTGGCGGCATGGTCACCGGTGACGAATACCCCTATTTGTTGGCGGGCGTGGAGTTCAACTTGGCGCTGGTCAAGACGCTTCGCGGCGACGACGACGAGAGCCAGGCGATTCTGGGCGACGTGCTCGAGCTCGCCGAGCGCTTCCCCATCCCCGATCTCGACTACGCCCAGCCCCTCGAGCGCCTCGGCCGGCTGCGCGCCGAGGCCGGCGACAGCCGCGAGGCCGTCGAGCTGTGGCGCAAGGCCGCCGCGATCTACCGCGAGCTGGAGCTGGGCGAGGATCTTCGCCGCGTACAGGCGTACATCGAAGGCGAAGGGAAGTAATCACCACAGAGGTCACAGAGGCCACAGAGAACAGCGGTATGGGTTATTCCTCTGTGCTCTCTGTGACCTCTGTGGTGAATCTCGATTCAGGCCGCCTTGGCCGTCTGATCCAAGATGCGCCGAATCCCCGTGATCGCCCGGTACAGGCTCGCCTGGCGCGCGGCGGTCTCCCGGCCCACGCTGCACAGGTACAGCGTCTCCCCGTCGATCTCGAAGGTGCGGATGGTCAGGGCGGCGGGGTTGAAGCGCGGCACCAGCGAGGCCAGCTTGGCGTACACACGCCCGCGGCTTTTTCCGCGGTAGGTCTCCAGCACGGGAGCATAGGCGGCCAGCACGGCGGCCTCGTCGCCGTCGCCGGCGCTGGCCAGCACCAGGCCGCTGCTGTCGCCGAGCACGAAGTTGTTCAGGTGCTGGCGCTCGAAGATATGCTCGAGCTGGTAGGTGATGGCGGTGTGGGCGTGGGGGCTGCGTTTGCGGCGACGTTCGCTGTACAGATTGACGACGGTCATTGTGCGTCCTCCATGAGCAGTGGTTTTCTCACGCGCCATCCCTGGCGCACTTCTCACTGTACGAGGATGTAAGACAACGGCAATTTTTTTCTGAAAAGGTTGCAGTTGACGCAACTTGTGGCTGCCCATAGGATGCCGGCGTTTGATGCAATTCCCGCAACGAGGCCGAGACGTTAGTTGCCTGACACTTTTTTGACGGATCGCTTTTTGCATCAGTGTTAGCCGTCGATCATTTTATGACGTCCCGAGGGTACGGGAAGACGCCCCGGCTGCGCGGGAAACCGACTAAGTGAGGAGAAAGCATGCGCGACAACTTCAAAAAATACCTGTCCGGGGCACTCCTGGCGGGAGTGGTCCTGGCGCCAAGCGTCACCTGGGCGCAAGATACGAAAGGAGCCGACGAGACCACCAAATCGTCGACCGAAAGCAACGACAGCGCCACGGTTGAAAAGGACGCCGACGCCAAGAAGGACGCCAATAAGAAGCCGTGGTCGGTCTCGGCGACGGTTCTGACGCGTGCTTACCAGGGCATGTTCACCGGCCTGGCCGATCAGAATCCCAAATATTCGTCGCCCAACGCCGCCGACCCATCGGCGTCGTTCAAGCGCTGGCTCAACCTGTATGTGGTCGATCTCGGCTACTCGGTGGGTGACTTCAGCTTTGGCGCCGAGGGTGTGGTGTCGCAGTGGTTGACCACCGCCGGTGGCTACAACGGACCCCATGAGGTCCGTCTGGAGGACACCGCGCTGACCGCGTCGTGGTCGGGCTACAATATCGAGGCTATCGACACCCGGATTTCAGCGGGCTACGAGCTCGACCTGCCCACCAGCACCGTCAGCCGCGCGGCCGGTTTGATCGCTGCCAACTCGCTGGGTGTTTCGGTGTCGCACACCTTCTTCGACAAGTTGTCGCTTTCGTACACGCTGGGCGGCAGTTGGCTTCCCAACGTCTCCCCCGACGCCGAGTTGCCGGCCAACGTGGTCAACATCTATCGGCCCGAGGAGAAGGTCGGAAGCGACGTTCGCGTGGGCGGGCTGAACACCGAGTTCGGACTGAGCAACGGCCTGAAGGCGCGCATCCCCGTGTGGGATAAGCTGAGCGCGTCGGTATCGTACTCCATCACCAAATACTGGACGTACGCCGACCAGAACAACGACCAGTACACCTCGACGTACGCCAAGGTCGGTCGCGGCACCAGCGACGTGACCAGCGCATCGTTGGCGCTGAGCTACCCCATCAACGACTATCTGAGCGTTGCCGGGGGCATCCGCAACCGCCAGCTTCCCAAGACGGCGGACAACTCCTCGTTGAAGTTCCCCTGGTGGGACTTCACCGGCGCGGCGGACAACGCCTCGGCCATCCAGTTCAGCGTGACCGGCTCGTACTGAGTTCGGCACAAGGAACACCAAAAAGGCGCGCCGGTGGCGCGCCTTTTTGGTTTCTTGCGGGTCGGTTGGTCGAGGATCGGAGGCGTGTTGATGGGCCGTACCAACCACGGGCCTTGGCCGTGGTGAGGGTCGCCGTGGCTAAGCGCGCGTCCTATCTGTCTACATCATTCAACGACCAGTCGTAATCCACGAACGTCACCGCCGGCTCGCCGCTGTGTTTTTCGATAAAGTGCACGACGTCGGGCCTGGCGTAGCGCGCCACATACATCGGGATGGTCCGGGCGTGCGGCGAGAAGTCCGCGCTGGTGAAGTCCTTGCGGTACCAGTTGAGCAGGCTGGTCAGGTCCAGATGATCGTCGTGTACCCGCGCGTAGCGGGGGTTTTGGAGCGTGCGGCGCACGGCCTGGTCGAGCTGGGCGTCGATATGGGCGCCGGTGTAGGCGTGGGGCGCCAGCGGCGGGCAGCCCTTGGAGGCGCAGTTGACCGCGAAGTGGATGCGCGAGTCGCGGTACAGCGGGCGCAGCAGGCCGTGTTCGATATCGTCGAGGCTGAGCTTGTGGCCGCCGACGACATGCGTGCGTGCGGTCCACGGCGAATCCAGATCTTTGATGGAGTGGATCTTGGGGTAGTGGTCGAGGATCAGCGCCAGCGTGTAGGCGTTGTAGGCGTTGATGAGCAGGGCGAGCTTCTCATTGCGGTCGAGCGCGCGCAGGTCGGCGTGGGCGATGTGGTCGAGGTAGGCGTCGAGCTTTTTGCGCTCGCCTTTGAGCCCGGCATAGTCCACCCGCCCGGAGGTCGGGTCGACGTAGGTCGCCAACAACGCATCGAACGTGGAGTGGTCGAAGCGAGACGGGTGCGCCGGCTGGTGGCGCAGATCATCGACGATGGGATTGTCGACGACCTTCGCGCGCGGGGCGAACAGCGCCACGCAGCCCGACGAACACGAACTCAGCACGGCCACCAACGCCAAGCCCACCACGACGACGACGATCGTACGAGTCATACACTTCTCCAGATTGGGGAGGCACCACCTTACAGTGACACCTCCCTCGGGAGGTTTCAACTCGCCGGGCCGCGTCGGCCCCGTCGCCCACGCGGGCGCCTAGTCTTCCTCATCCTCGCGCATCGACACGTTGATGGCTTTGGGATACTTCTTGCCATCGTGGCCGCCGTATTGAAACTCCACGGGGATGATCTCGCCGGGCACGTACGACGGCAGGCGGGTGCGCAGCTCGTCGTCGACCACGTTGGCGATATGGAAGAAGAACTTGCGCTCCTCGTCGGTCTGGATAAAGCCAAACCCCTTGTCGGTAAAGTAGGCGATGATGCGCCCCTGGATATCTTCGCCGATGGAAAGTTCTTCATCGATCGACATGCGCTCGAGCCGATCGATATTTTCCTCGAGATCGAAGAAATGGAAGGAGCAATCCTGATAAATCCGGATGCCCATCGCCTTGACCTGGCTGTAGCGCCTGTCGAATAAGAACGACAGGCAGGCGCCAAAGGCCACCAAAAGCCCTCCGCTGCCGATGGTCACCTCGTCGACCTCGACATACAGTGACTTGAGGACGACCCCGCGCCTGGAGGCCTGTAAGAATGCCTGTTGCTGGTCCAGGTCATCCGACTCCGTGGTCAGGTGTATGCCCAGATTGACGTGGGCGTGCACGTCCTCCAGGGCGGTGACCGTAAAGTCGAGGAGATACTCGTCCCTGAACCGGTCGCTGGCGTCGATGATCGCGCCGGCGCGCTCGAAATACTCGCGCAGCTTCTGCGCCAGTTCAGCATCGGGCGAGTGCAGCTCGTTTGAGATGTTTTCGGACATGCTCATGAATCCACCTCAGTCCAAACAACCTTAGTTCGACCGGAGGCGCTCGCCGAATGCGTAACGCTCCGAAGAGGCCCTACGGTCTTAAATATATGGAGCAGTACGACGAAGGCACGGATCTGAGTCCAAAACGGCCCTCATGGTACCGTCATTCGCCTTGGTCTCTGCTATAACGAGCGAGCGGCGCCGGGCGTTCCGCGAACTGCAAAAATATTTTTGCAGCGGCCGTGGTTAACCTAGCGGCCGACCCACGGCGCCGACGCATTGGCGATCGCGGCCGTGGGCGTTAACGTAGGCGACGACTGGACACTTCCACCAAGCTTGGTCACATTTCATGGATGACGGAGTACAACAACCCGCCGCCTCGGCGGCGGCCGACGAGACGGGCGCAGGCCCCGACGACAGCCACCGCGGATTCGTGCGTGAAATGAATAACGCCTTCTCTGCTGTTTACGCCGTCGGCGGCATCAGCGTCGTGGCGCTGACCGTGGCCGTGGGGGTCGTCGCCGCCCAGCTGGGGGCGCTGGCCTCGCCGCTGACCTGGATCGCGGCGGTGGGCGTGTTTCTGGTGGGCCTATTCGTGTTGCGCGTGATCGTGCGCCGGCGCGCCTTGCGGCTTCGCGAGCGCATCCGGGCGTATTGCCAGGCCAACGACGTGCCCGTCGACGAGCTTCGCCAGCACTACGACGACGGCGAGGCCTATCCATACTTCGCCTCGATCTTCGAGGTTATCGAGCGCCGCGAGCAGTTACGCAACCAGTAACGGCCCTGGCTTTTGGCCGGGCCGATTGTCATACGGGACACCACATGACCGAAGTTTACCAATTTCTGGCCAAGGGCGGCATCCTGATGATCCCCATCCTGGGATCGTCGGTCATCGGCCTGGCCTTCTTTCTGGAGCGCATCTGGTCGCTGCAGCGCACCAAGATCGTGCCGCCGCGTTTTGTCGAGGTGGTGCGCAATATGCTGCGCGAGAAGCGCTTCGAGGAGGCCGAGGGGCTGTGCCAGACCAACGAGTCGCCCATCGCCGCCATGCTCGAGGCGGGCATCCAACACGCCGGCTGTGAGCGCGAGGTCATCAAGGAGGTCATGCTCGAGAAGGGCGAGCGCGAGCTGTTCTTCATGGAGCGCTTTACCAACGCGCTGGGCTCGATTGCCACCGTCGCCCCGCTGATGGGCCTGCTGGGCACGGTCATCGGCATGATCTCGGTGTTCCAGCGGGTGGTCAACCAGGCCGGCGCCGGCGGCGGCGTCAACGCCGGCGCGCTGGCCGCGGGCATCTGGGAGGCGCTGATCACCACCGCCGCCGGGCTGACCGTGGCCATCCCCATTTACCTGGGGCATCGCTACGTGATGAGCCTCATCGACCGCTACACCGTCGAGATGGAGGATATCTGCCTGGGCGCGCTCGATTATATGGTGCCCGACGCCCAGGCCGGCGCGCCCCGACAGGCCCCCGTGCATACCGTCGAGCCGGCCCCCGAGGCCGGCGCCGAGGCCGGTTCCGGCGGGCAGTGGACGCCCCAGGAGGCTGAATGAGTCTTCGCGACCGGCGAAATCGACGTCGCGCGGAGGTCAGCCTGGAGATGACCCCGCTGATCGACGTGGTCTTCCTGCTGCTGATCTTCTTTTTGATCACCACCACCTTCTCGAAGAACCACGAGGCCGAGATCCCCATCAACCTGCCCAAGGCGGTCACCGGCAAGAAGGCCACCAGCGGCGAGAAGGTCGTGCTGTTCGTCACCAAAGACGGCCAGGTCGACCTCAAAGGCGAGAAGTCCGTCACCGGCGACACCCTCAAGGCCAAGCTCGCCGCCCTGTACAAGGACAACCCCCACGCCAACGTCGTGCTCAAGGGCGACAAACAGGCCACCCACGGCAAGATCATCGAGGTCCTCGACGAGATCAAACAGACCGGCTTCGAGAAGGTCAACCTGGTGATCTCGCATCCATCCTCTGAGTGATCGATCGCTCGCTCACTCGATCACTTTTCTTGCTGTCCCGCCAATGCCTGTTAATCTGCAACTGACGACCTTCGACGGATCTCGACCACGATGAAGCGCCTCGGGCTGACATTATTGGTCTTGGCGATCATCTCGGGCACCGCGTACTACGTGTTCACCAGCCCGAGCCTCGACCAGGCCGAGCGACTGCAACGCGAAGTGGGAAAACTTCGCGCGCAAAACCACGCTCTGGCCGACAAGAATCAGCGCCTCGAGCGCGAGGTGGTCGCCCTGCGCGACGACCCCCGGCTGGCCGAGCGCAAGGCGCGCGAGTCCAGCGGGCTGGCGCGGCCCAACGAGGTGGTCTTCCAATTCGACAAGCCCGACAAGGCGGTCGAGGTCAGCGTGATGCTGAAGGTGCACCCCAAGTCGTTGGAGCTGGCCGGCAAGAAGCTGCACGTCGACCGGCTCGACCAGGGATTGGTGGCGCTGAAAAAAGACGTGCCCCACGCCCATCTGAGCGTGAAGTTCGACGCCAAGGTCGACGCGCTTCGCCAACAGCGCGTGCGCGACATCGTCGGCCAGTCCCCGCTGGCAAAAGCGGAGTACGTCGACGCGAATAAATGAGATGACCCGCCCGGGCACGGACGCCCAGGCCCCAACGAGGAGCGAGTCGAGCAAAGCGGTCGAAACTTACTCGATCACTCGAACACTCCAGCAGTACCAAGGATGGTTATGAGCGCGACGACCCGAAGTTTGACGCGGCGGCCTCGCGACATCGAGGCGAGCTGGCCGACCGGCGTGGCCATGCTCGCGGCGGTGCTCTACCTGGCTGGCTTTATCGCCAACCCCTCCTTTCCACTGTGGCTCAACGCTGCCCCCGCTGCCGTATTGCTGGGGGTGTGCGCCTGG
This sequence comes from uncultured delta proteobacterium, assembly GCA_963697525.1. Taxonomy (GTDB): domain Bacteria; phylum Myxococcota_A; class Bradymonadia; order Bradymonadales; family Bradymonadaceae; genus Bradymonas. Next base: position 6,367,237 of record OY969087.1, on the reverse strand, counting down.
TTGGGCGCGCGCGCCGTCAAGGCCCGCCAGGCCGACAAGGCCACGAGCTTTCAACTGGAGCGAAGCGTCCTGTTCGTGACCACCGGCTTTGTGCTGGCGCGCACCCTGCAGGGCTACGGGCTCGACGTCTACCCGGTGATCTACCTGCTGCTGGCCTTCTTGGTGACCTTCCAGGCGCGCAACGCCGCGGTGGGCGCGGTCATCGCCGCGTTGGTGCTGGAGTGGGGATCCCACTGGCTGGGCACCGCCCCGGGCAGCGCCCACATCGCCACCGGGCTGCACCTGCAATCGACCATCGCCTGGCCGACGCTGCTGACGCGCACGGCGTTCATCGCGCTGTTTGGGTTTTTGTCCTACCTGGTCCACGGCACCGAGGTGCTCGAGCGGCGCCGGCGCCACCGCCGGGAGGTCGAGGAGGAGCGCGAAAAGATGCTCCGCCAGGCACGCGAGTTTCGCCTGCTCAACTCCGGGCGCGTCGACGCGGCCAGCGACCCCGCCCAGGCCGAGAAATTGGCCGTCTACGACGCCGTCGAGGCCGTCCAACACACCACGTATGTGAGCCTGTCGCTGCTCAAGACGGCGCTTCGCTGCCACACCTGCGTGTTGCTGTGGTTCGACGTGCGCAACGAGACCATGCACATCAAGGAGCTGGTCAGCGATAGCGACGCCCTCATCGAGGGCGAGATCAAGCCGGCCAAGGGCGTCATCGGCGGGATCACCCGCCGGCGCGAGCCGGTCAACCTGGAGAACCTGCGCAGCGGGTTTCGCGGCATCCCCTACTATCGCCAGCCCCAGAGCATCCGCCACTTTCTGGGCGTGCCGGTCATCGAGAGCGGCCACCTTCGCGGGGTGCTGTGCGCCGACCGCGTCGACGGCGAGCCGTTTAGCCCCACCGACGTCAACGTGGCCGAAGAGGCCGCCGCCTACATCCTGCGCGCCGTCGAAAACGAGCGCATGTTCACCAGCATCGAGCGCACCAAATTCGAGCTCGGCCGCTTCTTCGAAGCCAGCCGGCGCCTCAACGGGGTGCTCACGCCCACCGACGTCTACGAGGTCGCCCTGGAGAGCATCGCCGGCATCGTCGAGTACGACTTCGCCGCCATTACCACCGTCGACGGGGCCGACGGCGGCCATCGCATCGCCGCCGTCGACCACTCCGAGGCCGTGCGCGCCGACTGTGAAGCGTGGCAGGGGCGAAGCTTTGCGGAGAATAACGGGCTGGTGGCCATGGTCGTCAAAAACTGCCACTACCTGCCCTACGGCGGGCAGGTGCGCGAGGCCGAACCGGTCATCTTTACCCGCCAGGAGCGCCTCGACGGGGTGCGCAGCATGCTGGTGTTGCCGCTGATCGCCCACGACGAGGCCATCGGCACGCTGGTCATCTGCCACCACGAGGCCGGCCAGTTCAGCTCGGAGCGCCGCGAGATGCTCGAGGTGGTGGGAAACCAGGTCGCCATCAGCCTGCAAAACGCCCGGCTGTACGCCAAGATGGAGCAGATGGCCACCACCGACGGGCTGACCGGCCTGCTCAACCACCGCAGCTTCCAATCGCGCCTCGAGGAGACCATCGCCCGCCACCGGCGAAGCGAGCAGCCCTTCGGGCTGGTGCTCACCGACATCGACCACTTCAAGTCGGTCAACGACACCTACGGCCACCCGGTGGGCGACGAGGTGTTGCGCCAGGTCTCGCGGGTGTTTCGCGAGTCGCTTCGCGAGATCGACGTGCCCTGCCGCTACGGCGGCGAGGAGTTCGCCGTCATCCTCGAGGACGCCGACCGCGCCACCGCCATGTCGGTCGCCAACCGGCTGCGCGAGGAGGTCGCCGCCCTGGAATTTCAGTCCGAGCAGGGGCCTTTCCAATGTACGATCAGCATGGGGGTGACGGTGTGGCCGGAGGACGAGGGCGACAAGCAAGCGCTCATCGACCTGACCGACCAGGCGCTGTACTTCTCCAAGGAACACGGGCGCAACCAGGTGACCTCGGCTGATCGGCTGTGAGGCGCAGTGGGATTGGCGTTGCCGGGTGGCCCTCGATCCTGATATGTCAAAAGACATGTCCGCCCATCACCGAACCATCAACCCCGACAGCCGGCGCAAGGCGTTCGACGCCTCGTCCGTACCGGCACGATACTTCTATGCAAAAGAACTTCGTTTTTGACACGAACGTGCTGCTGCACGACCCCCGTGCCATCTTCAAGCTCGAAGACAACAACGTCGTCATCCCGATCTACGTCATCGAGGAGATCGACACCTTCAAAAAGGAGATGACCGAGCTGGGCCGAAACGCCCGCGAGGCCAGCCGCATCCTCGACCGCTACCGCGTGCAGGGAAAGCTCGGGGAGGGCGTCCAACTCGAGACCGGCGGCACCTTGCGCGTGCCCTCGACGACGCGCTCGTTGGAGGGCGAGTTTTTGCACTCCGACAAAAAGGACAACCTCATCCTGGCGGTCGCCCTGGACATGCAGGACGACGAGCCCGACGTGCCCTGCATCCTGCTGACCAAGGACGTCAACCTGCGCATTCGCGCCAACGCCCTGGGGCTGAAGTCGGAGAACTACGAGGAGCAAGACGTCAGCATCTCGGAGCTGTATCCGGGCGCCTGCGAGCTGGAGGTCTCCGTCGAGCTCATCAACCAGTTGCACGACGACGGTGAGCTCGCCCTGGATTTGACCGAGTACGAGCCCAAGGTCAGCGAGTCCGCCGAGCGCGGCGCCGGGGTGGTCATGCCCAAGGTGTACACCAACGAGTTCGTGCTGCTCAAAAACCAGGACGGCGGCAACCAGAACTCGCTGGGGCGCATCACCCTGGACAACCCCGAGGATGCCACGACCGGGCGCGTCAAGCCCCTGTTCCAGCTTCGCGACTCGGTGTGGGGGCTTCGCCCGCGCAACAAAGAGCAGTATTTCGCGCTGGACGCGCTGCTCGACGACAGCATCAAGCTGGTCACCCTCATCGGCAAGGCGGGAACGGGCAAGACGCTTCTGGCGATCGCCGCCGGGCTGCGCAAGGTGACCGACGAGCAAGCCTACGGCAAGCTGGTGGTCAGCCGGCCGATCTTTCCGATGGGCCGCGACATCGGCTATTTGCCGGGCACCGTCGAGGAGAAGCTCAACCCGTGGATGCGCCCCATCTTCGACAACGTCGAGCACCTGATGGGCGTGTCCACCGCCGACAAGCGCGCCGGCCGGGGCGCCCAGGAGCTCATCGACATGGGGATCATCGAGATCGAGCCGCTCACCTACATCCGCGGCCGCTCGCTTCCCAACCTGTTTTTGATCGTCGACGAGGCCCAAAACCTCACCCCCCACGAGGTCAAGACAATCATGACCCGGGTGGGCGAGGGCACCAAGATCGTGCTCACCGGCGATCCCTACCAGATCGACAACCCGTACGTGGACAGCGAGTCCAACGGGCTGACCTACGTGGTCAGCAAGTTCAAGGGCCAGCGCATCGCGGCGACGATCTCTCTATTCAAGGGCGAGCGCTCCGATCTTGCCGAGCTCGCCGCCAATATCCTGTAAGCGTCGCGCGCCTGGCCGGGCCGACGTGGTGAGTGTGTCGCATGGCTAAGAAGGTCTCTCGTTGGAAGTGGGTCGCTATGGCTGTTGCAGTGCTTGTGGGGTTGGCCGGCGTCGCCGGGGCGTCGCTGGCGCTCTTCGACCCCTTCCACACCCAATTTGACGACGTCGAAGACGCCAAGATGTACGTCGCCAACAAGCTCGAACCCGCCCCCGCCAAGGTCGACAAGCTCCACATCATGGACTGGAATATCAAGTTCGGGGGCGGGCGCATCGACTTTTTCTTCGACTGCCACGGCGACCGGGTCAATATGACCAAAGACGAGGTGATGAAAAACCTCGCCGGCCTGGCTAAAAAGATCAATCAGGTCGACCCCGACGTGTTGTTCATGCAGGAGGTCGACGTCGACTCCAAGCGCGCCGCCTACGTCGACCAGTTGCAGTGGCTGCTCGACCACACCCACCTCAACTACGGCGCCTACGCTTCCCAGTGGCGCTCGACGTGGATCCCCAAGCACGGGCTGGGCCGGGTCAACTCCGGCAACGCCGTGCTGTCCAAGTGGAAGATCAGCCACGCCGAGCGCCTGGCGCTCCCGCTGATCAGCGACCAGGACCCGCTGACCCAATATTTCTACCTCAAGCGCAATATCCTGCGCGCGCGGGTCGACGTGCCCGGCAAAAAGGGGCTGTGGGTGGCTAATATGCACACGGTGGCGTTTGCCACCGACGGCACGAAGGCCAAGCAGGTCGAGGATTTCGAGCGCGAACTCGCCCGCCTGGACGAGCAGGGAAAGGTGTTTGTGGCCGGCGGCGATATGAACGCCATCCCGCCGGGCTCGAAGATGGTCAACGACTTTCCCGACAACGCCTGCAAGACCGGGGATTTCCAGGCCGACGACTTCTCCAACCAGATCGACCTGCTCGCCCCGCTATACAAGCGCTACCACGCGGCGATCCCGCTGGACGAGTACCAGGGGAACAACGCCCCGTACCTGTCCCACACCACCGACAAAAACGGCTTCTGGAACCGCAAGCTCGACTACCTATTTACCAACGCCTCGTTCGTCAAAGGCTCGGGCATGGTCCATCAGGACGTCGAGCACGGCGGCATGAAGACCATGCCGCTGTCGGACCACGCGCCGTTGACGGTGGAGATGGCTTGGCCGGGGGAGAAGTGATCGAGCGTTCGATCACTCGATCACTCCAATGCGGTTCTGCGGACCGGGCTTCACCGGCGCGTTCTGCTTGAAGTAGCGCGCCAGCGCGTCCAGGTCGATCTCGCCGGCGCGCCGGTCCGTGCCTTTGGTTAGAATCGAGAAGCCGTCGCCGCCCGAGGCGAGGAAGCTGTTGACCGTCACGCGGTAGGTGCCCTTGGGGTCGATCGACTGGCCGTTGAGCTTGATCGCGGCCATCGCCACGCGGTCGCCGGGGGCGTTGCCCGGGTTCCAGGTGTAGCTAAAGCCGCGGGAGACCTGCAGAATATCAGGCCGATCGCCGCCGAACTGCATCTCGAGCAGGTCGTGGATCTGCTTGCCGGTCAGCGTCATCGTCATCAGGTTGTTGCCGAACGGCTGGGTGCGGTGCAGTTGGGCGAAGGTGATCGTCTGGGGCTTGTTGGCGGTGGCCTTGTCGGCGACCAGGCTCGAGCGGATGCCGCCGGGGTTCATGAACGCGATCTGCGCGCCGCCCTTGTCGGGCGCGCTGGTGGCGGCGAGCTGGGCGTCGGCGATAACGTCGCCCAGCGCGGACTCGCCGGCCTTATTGGGCTCGCGCGACAGGGTGGCCACGACGCTTCCCACCGGCTTATTGGCCACATCGGCCGACAGATCGACGTAGCGCTTGACCAGCGCCGCCTCCTTGGCGTCGGCGGCAAGCTTGTTGTCGTAGACGACCTTGTTGACCGCCTGCTTTTTGATGACGTCGTGGGTGGTCGGGTCGAGCTTCAGGTCGATCTCGGTGAGCAGCCGTCCGTAGGACAGCGCGCTGGTCACCAGCTTGCCGTCGATATTGCAAATGTAGGTCTGGTGGGTGTGGCCGGTGATGAACACGTCCACCGCCGGGCTGGTCTTCTTGACGATGTCGACGACGGGCCCCTTCATGTCGCCGCACTCGTTGATGCCGGCGTGCTTTTTGGAGGGGACGCCCCCCTGGTGCAGCAGCACCACGATGGCCTCGACGCCCTGCTTGCGCAGCTTGGCGGCCAGCGCGTTGATGACCGCGGGCTCCGGGCGAAACTTAAGCCCCTCGATGGCCGTCGGCGAGATGACCTTGGGAGCGTCGGAGAGCACCACGCCGATGAAGGCGACCGGGATGCCGTCGAACTTCTTGATCTCGTAGCCGGGAAACAGCGTCTTGCCGTCTTTCTTGATGACGTTGGCGGCCAAATAATGGAATTTGGCGCCTTTGAAGGGCGTGCCGTCCTCGCAGCCGGTCTTGGGATGGCAGCCGCCGTCCTGCATGCGCACGAGCTCCTTCCAGCCGTCGTCGAACTCGTGGTTGCCCACCACGCTCATCGACAGCCCCAGCTCATTCATCGCCTCGATGGTGGGCTCGTCGTGGAACACCGACGACACCAGCGGGCTCGCCCCGATGAGGTCGCCGGCGGCGACCACGATGGAGTTGGGATGTCCGGCGCGCATCTTGTCGATGTAGGCCTTCATGTAGGCGACCCCGCCGGCCTCGACCGGCTTGCCGTCGACGTAGACCTTGCCCGCCGGCCCCTCAATATTGCCGTGAAAGTCGTTGAACGCGATGACACGCACGTCGACCGGCGGCTTGTTGACCGGCTTCTGGTCGGCCTTTTGTGCGGGTTGGGCGCAGGCGCTAAAGACCAGCGACAGGGACAGCAGGGCAGTGGCGAGACGGCGATTGCAGGCAAACATGAGCACACCTCATCGGAGTTGAGTTCGACGAGGCGGAGAGTAGTGGAGGCGCGTGGGTCCGTCTAGGCTATTGGGCTCGAGAACTCGCGGCCCCAAGTCACAGCCCCGGCAACTCCTCTCGTCGGGCCAGCCCCGGCGTCGCCCCCAGCTCCTCGCACACCCGCGCGCCGGCGGCGCAGGCAAAGCCCAGCACGGCCTCCCACTGCGCCGTATCCCACGCGGCGATTGCCTCGCGCAGGTCGCCGTCACCGGCGACCTCGCAGATGGCGGCGAGCATGCCGGACATAAAGCCGTCGCCGGCGCCGGTGGTGTCGACGACGTCGACGGCGGGGGCGCTGGCACGGGCGTGCAGGTCGCCGCAAAAGACCTCGGCGCCGTGGGGCCCGTGGGTGAGCACGAGCGCCAGCGCGCCGTGCGGGCGCACGAACTCGTTCCAGACCTCGTCGCCGCTTCGCCCGCCGCCGACAAAGTCGAGCTCTTCATCGTTGAGCTTGATGAGGTCCCCGCGCTCCAAGAGCACGTCCGTCTGCCGGCGCGCCTCGGCCGGGTCCTGCCACAGGTGAAGCCGCACGTTGGGATCGGTCGAGATCAGGCAATCGTGCGCGTCGGCCAGGTCCAGCAGCCGATGGGTCGCGGCCAGGGGGGAGGGCGAGGTCATCACGTTGCTGCCCACGTGTACGATGCGCGAGCGGGCGACCAGCGCAGGGTCGATATCCTCCTCGCACAACTCAAGGTCGGCGCTGGGCTCGCGAAAGAACAAGAAGCTTCGCTCGCCATTCTCGTCCAGGCTTACGAACGTTACGCCGGTTTTGACGCCCGGGGTGGCGATCACCCGCGAGACGTCCACGCCCTCGGCGCCAAGCTCCATGCGCAGGTACTCGCCGAACTCGTCGGCGCCCACGCGGGTCAAAAAGGCGACCGTGCGGCCCAGCCGCCCCAGGCCCAGCGCCACGTTCGCCGGCGCGCCGCCCACCGCTTTGTGGAAGCTCGCCACGTGGCGAATCTTGCCGCGCTCGCTCGGCAAAAAGTCGATGAGCGCCTCTCCAAAGCTCAGCACGTCGATCTTGTCCACATCAACCTCCGCTGCTCCGCTGCTCCGCTACTCCGCTACTCCGCTTTTCCGCTGCTCCGCGCCGCAGGCGCCAAGCCCGATGCAGGCTAGCAGCCTGCGCTCCAGCCCCGCGCGCCAAGTCTACCCAAACACCCCATCCAACACCGTCTCGAGCATCGGCCGACTCTTCAGCGGCCGGTCGAGCATCTGCTCGAAGCTCGCGTCGATGACTCGCCGGGCCTGCGCGACGGCGTGTGGCTCGCTCAACCCGCGCGGGGCAGTGGCGCCCGGCCGGTGAAAATAGCGCAGCAGCTCCAGCGTCTCGCCTTCGATGACCCCGACGGCCTCGCCGGGGCGGCGACACTCGCCGCAGATGACCCCCTCGCCGGTACGGATGCAGCGGATCTTGTCGAATTTGAAGGTGGGCTCGCCGCAGCGAAAACAGCAGGCCAGGGCGGGAAGCGCCCCGTGGATGTCGAGCAGGCCCAGTTCGAAATGGTGCAGCACCGCCTCCAGGGCCAGGGGGCTGGCGGTCGCCTCGGCGAGCTGGCGGTAGAAGGCGCGCAGCAGATCGAAGGTCGCCGGCTCGGCGTGGGCCTCTTGCGCGAGCTCGCGCACCAACTCGGTGGCGTAGGAGGCGATGGTGATGCGGTCGAAGTCGGCCTCCAGGGCCGGGAAGTCCTCGACCACGTCGATCTCGCGCAAAAACGCCAGGTTGCGGTTGGCCGCGTGGGTGTAGCTCAGCGCCAGGCAGCGCATCGGTTGCAGGCCTCCGCCGAAGCGCTTTCGGCTGGCGCGGGCGCCGCGGGCGATGGCCGAGAACTTTCCGGTCTCTCGGCCAAGCACCGTGACGATGAGGTCTTTGTCGCCGTAGTCGACCTTGCGCAGCACGAAGGCCTGGGTGGTTTGAGGCTGGGGCATAGCGGAGCCGTCAGCTCCCTTTGGGAGCGTATTTGTCGATGAGCCGGCCGGTGCCCGGAAGCGCCTCCTCGACGTGCTTTTCGGCCTGGCCGCGCAGTTTGGCGTAGGTCTTTTTGAGGACCTTGTTGTCGGCGCGTTCGGCCTTGCCGTCGGTGATGCTCAACAGGGCGTTGGTGGCCTGGTCTCGGTGATTGGACAGGTAGGTCTCGAAGGTGTTGTAGCCGTCGGACTGCAGGTAGTCGGCGTACAGCGGATCGAGCGCCTCGGCGAACGGATCGAGCAGCCCGTCGGCGGCGTCGGAGATCATGCGGCCGCCTTTGAGGCGTTTGACCACCTTGTAGCCGCCCTTCAGAGCAACCCCGGACAGGCCCGATTTATTCTTGACCTCGTTGTCGATGAGCTTGACGACGTCGGCGATGACGTCGTCGCGGTTGGCGGTGTCCAGGCGTTCTTTGAGTTCTCCCATAGCGATGGGCTCCTTGGAGATGCAGTTGATCGGTCGTAAGGGCGTCGGTGACGCGTGCTTCCAGCTCGTCCGAGCGTTTCTTAGCGATACGCGTCGTCGTTGTCCAGCCACTGCTCGGTGGGCCGCGCGGTGGCGACGACCAGTCGCTCGTCGTCCAGGCGCACACGGCGGTCGACGTGACGCGGCCGGCCGACCAATCCGGCCGGCCGTCGTAGTTCGACCGGCGGCACGACCACCTGATGGAGCGTGCCCACGAAGGGAAATTCGACGGGAGTACTGTCTAAGATGCGCGCGAACCAGTCGTCGACCACCCGAGTGAGGGCGTCGGCGTCGGCGCCCAGCGCGTCGGCCAGCCAGGCGGGTAGGTGGGCCAGGCGCGAGTCCTCGGCGTCGGTGAATTCGAAGAGGGCGTCGGGGTGGTCCTTCCAGGTCAAAAGCGGCCCCAGCCGGTCGACGTCCAACCCGGCGTCGTGCCACAGCAGGCGGCGCAAGATGGCGTAAGGGTCGTCGAGCCAGTCCAGGCGCACGGCCATGGCGAAGGGGTTGGCCGCCGGATCGTCGCTCCACGCCTCGGCGACGACCGCCGGGGCGCGCACCGGCACCCGGGGGTCGAGCTGGCACTCGAACGCGTCGAAGACGTTGGCCGACCAGCCGTCGGTGGGCTCCTCGCCGCGCCACTGTTCGAAGCGCACCGCGCCGGTGTCCGGGTCGTGGTCGATGCGGTACCAGCGGCGCTCGCCGATCTCGTCGAGGAACTCGTCGTGCTGCATGCGCCCGCCCTCGTAGCCGCCGGTGTCGACCACCAGCCAGTCCAGGGCCTCCAGCGCGCGGCGTACCCCGGGGACCAACGGCGGGCGCAGCCGCGCGGCCACCTCGGCGGGCACGTCCGCGCGGCGCACCAAAATCAGCGTGTCGTCGATGTCCTGGAACGGGACCAGCAGCGGCGCGTGCAGCCAGCTCTGATCGGGGCGCTGGTCGAAGCCCCAGATCTCGCCGCCGTAAAAGTCGAAGTCCTGCTCGTCGAGCTCGAAGCAATGGGGGTGGATGTCGAAGCGCTCGCCCAGCCCCAGCCGGGGCAGCAAGATGCGGTCGTAGACATCTTCCTGGCGCGCGAGCGCCTCGTCGACGGCGTCGACGATGACCGACGCTGCCGGAAGGTCGGCCGCCGTAGCGGTCTCGCAGAGACTCTGCTCGAGCAGATCGGCGGCGTGGACAGTCATGATGGGTGGGGGCGGCTCGACGTCGCTGGTGTGAGCCTTCGCGACCGCATTAAAAGGAGACGTTGACGACGCCGCCGGCGCTGTGGGCGCCCACATACGGAGTCAGGGTCACCTGAGCATCGTCGCCCGTGGCGCCCATGTCGGGAGCGGTTTCATCCTGGGAGTTCATGTACAGCACGACCCCGCCGCCGACCAGGGCGGCGATGCCCACCCCCAGCGACACCCAGGTCAGCGTCTGATGGGTCGACCAGGTATCCTGGTCCTGCTTGAGCTGGGCCTGCGGGTTGTTGAAGTCGGCGTAGCACTTGGCGACCGTGCCGGACTCCATGCACGACTCGCGGTCGGCCACGTCGGAGATGAGCACCGTCGAGCCGAACAAGCCCGCCGCGCCCAGGCCCACCACGCCCACGCCGACGAGCGACCAGCCCAGGATGTTCGGCCCCTTCTCGGGCGGCTCGGTGATCCCGGTGCTGGCATCTTTCTGCTCGCCGTTGGCAGCGTGCGCGTCCTTCGGGCCGTTGGCGCCGGCCTTGGTGGCCTTGGCTTGGGCCTGCGCCTTGGCCTTGGCCTGGTCGATCTGGGCGTGAATCTTCTTGATGTCGCTGAACCGGTGCTGGGAATCTTCGAGCATCGGTTCTTCGTAGGCGTCGAGGATGCGCAGCGCCTCGTCGTACTTGCCCATCGCCTGGTAGGCGAGGACCTCGTTGTATTTGTAGATCAGGTTCTGGTCGCGCGCGTACGCCTTCTCCAGCAACTCCGCTGCTTCAGCGTACTTCCCCTGTTCGTAGGCCTTGGAGGCCTGCTGGTAGAACTGAGCAGCCGCCGCGGGATCCCCGGCAAAGGCCGCGCCCGACGGCACGGTCAGACAGCCCACGATGCACAAACTGAGCAACTTGATGCGAAGCGACGTATTCATCGTCAAAATCTTTGGGGGGCTTCGAGAACGGTTTCCCGACACAGTCAACTTAGGCCAACGGGTTAGTTTTCCTATGATACCCGTCGCGAGTCAAGAATCTCACGATTGGACGCCACTGTCATCGCGTGACGGCCAAACGGTTCAGTGGGTCCATTTGTGGGGCTGAACCGTGGGAACTTGCTTGAACTTATGAGGCTGGATGACGTCGGACTTCGACGACTTCGTGGAGTCGCTCTTCGAGTCGCTCTTGGAGGTGGTCGACGACGTGGAATGATGTCGCCGAGAGGTCGACGTGGTCTTCTTGGTCGCGCTGGGGTGATGCCGGCGATGCGTCGTCGAACGGGTGTCTTGGTGGGTCGGCTGCGAATCCTGGGACTTGGCGGCGGCCTTAGTGTCGCCGGCGGCCTTGGCGACCGCCCCCCCATCGCCGGCCGCGCTGCCGGTGGCCGGGCCGTCGTTGGCCGCCTCCACCTTCGCGGCGCCGTTGGTCGGCTGTTGCGCGGCCGTCTTCTCGTCCTGAGGTTTTTTGGCGCTCAGCGCTTTGGTCGCCGGCTTATCGGTCGGCTTGTCGGCCGCGGGCGCATCCTCGCCGGCGGAGTCGGCGGCCGCCTTGGCCGGCTCGGGGGAGTCGCCGCCCGAGCCCACGGTCAACGCCAGGACGGCGCCGCCGCCGATCAGCAGCGCCAGCACGGCCAAGACGAGGATCAATTTCTTGTTGTTTTGCCCGCGGAGGGCCTCCAACTCCATGGCGGTGTCGAAGTCGGGATCGCCCACGGGCACCCCGTTCGAGCTGCCCGTGACGCGCTGGGCCTGGCCACCGTCGAGCATCAACGTGGCCGCGGTGGCCTTCTCCAGACGCGTCTCCGCGTCGGGTTCGCCCACCACGAGCGAGCTGTGGGCGCCGGTGGCGCTCGGGGCGGTGTACACGCCGCTGGCGTTGCCCAACGCCTGGTCCAGCGCCGCCAACATCTGCCCGGCGTCCTCGAAGCGCTCCTCGGGCGTCTTGGCGGTCGCCCGCGTGATGATCGCGCGCAGCGCATCGGGCACGTCCAGGCCCCGGCGCGGCTGCAGCTCGGGCAGTTGGTCGTTGATGTGCATGTACAGAATCGACAGCGGCGTGGGCGCGTCGAACGGGCACTCGCCGCCGAGCAGCTCGTAGAACATGATCCCCAGCGCGTACACGTCGGCCGGCGGGCCGATATTCTTCTTGCCCTGGGCCTGCTCCGGGGCCATGTAGTGGGGCGTGCCGAAGACCTCGCCCTCCCGGGTCAGCCCGCGGGTGGCGCCGTCGTGGACCATGCGCGCGATGCCGAAGTCGAGCAGCTTGACGAAGTCGGGGTCGTTGCCCGCCCGCGTCACGATGAGGTTCTCGGGCTTGAGATCGCGGTGGATGATGCCCTGCTCGTGGGCCTCGGAGAGCGCCGACAAGATCTGGCGGAACACGTGGCAGATGCGCCCCAGGGTCAGACCGGGCTGCATCATCCACTCCGCCAGGCTATTGCCGGGCGCGTACTCCATGACCATGAACGGGTGGCCGCCCGAGTCCACCCCGAAGTCGTGCATCGTGATGATGTTGGGGTGGGTGAGCTGGGAGACCGCGCGGGCCTCGCGCGCAAAGCGGTCGCGTCCCTTGTCGGAGTCCTGCAGCTCGGTGCGCAGCACCTTGAAGGCCACCTCGCGCTGCACCGGCAGTTGCATCGCCCGGTAGACCGCGCCCATGCCCCCTTCGCTGATCATCGCCAGAATGACGTATTTGTCGGCGGCGAGCCGTCCGATCCAGTCGTCGGACTCGGCGTCCTCGACGGCATCTTCATAGATGTAATAGTACCCGTCTCGAGGGCATTTCGCCCCGAGTTCCGGGTTCTCGCCGTGACACTTTGGACAGATGGGCATGATGGACGTGCCGTAACAGGTCGACGTGCTCGTACGATAGCAATCTGTGTGCCGCAGGACAACAATTAACTGTTGGCGCCTGCGGCGCGGCTTGGCGCGCGGGGCTTGCAGCGGAGGCGCGGTGGCGCCGCGGGGCTGGAGCGCAGGCTGCTAGCCTGCATTGGGCGCGGCGTTATTCGTTGTTCTTCACGTGCTGGCCGAACGGATGCTTTGGATCCGACGAGCCTTTGGGCATGCCCTTGGCGACGGGTTTGCCGTCGGCCAGGTAGTGCGAGAAGCGCATCGGCAGGCCCTCGGAGAGCGGGAAGTTGGTGCCGTTTTGCAGGTGGTACTGCACGTGGGGCAGCAGGGATCGCCCGGAGTTTCCGCACTCGCCGACCTTCTGGCCGGCGGCGACTTTGTCGCCCTTGTGCACGGTGATGGAGCCCTTCTTGAGGTGGGCGACGAACAGGTACTCGTGAGTGTCGACGCGGATGACCAGGTGGTTGCCCAGCACCGACTCGGCGTCGAAGTTGTGCGGCTTGTTGTCCTTGTGGCCGTCCTCGAGGTCGGTGACCTTGCCGCCCACCGGCGCGAGCACGGGCTGGCCGTAGCAGTAATAGTCGTCGAGCTTCTTGCCGTCGCCCTTGAAGCGCTTGCCGTCTTTGATGCGGGTAAAGTCGTAGCCCCACCGGTAGGTGGCGGTGGTGGCGTGGTAGTTGGTGTCCAGGGAGTCGCCACCGGCGGTCACGACCCACTCGCCGTCGAAGGGGAGCCGATACTCGTGCGACGACGTCCAGTTCTCCGTGGACAGCGGCACCGCAAACATCGGGATATTGCAGAAGAACGCCACCCCGACGAGCAGCACGAAGGCGATCGAGCGCGACCAGCGAAATACCGGCCGGTGGAACATGGTCTTGACCAGGCCCCAGAAGATCACCGGCAGGGTCATCACACCCAGCGACGACAGCAAAAACGCGTGGGTGAACACGCTGGCGTAGCCCAGCCGCAGGAAGACGACGCCCCAGCTGAGCACCGCCGTGACGGCCATCATCAGCGCGATCTTCGCCCACAATTCCCAGTCTTGGATGGGCTCAATGTTAATCTTGGGTTTGGCCGGCGCCGCCGGTTCGGCGTGCTGTTCGTCAGCTTGCTGCTCTTCGTCGGTGCGTTTGTCGTCGCTCATGATCGGTCACTGCAGTGAGGGCTTCCCACACATCGCGCACTAGCGCTGGGATCGCGCTGTTTCAAGCACGAATCCCACCCAACGTCAACCTGTGGGGGGTCGACACGTCCAACACAACAATCGACCGCGCCCGTTCTTCCGCGCCTCCGCGCCGAGCCCGAAGCAGGCTAGCAGCCTGCGCTCCAGCCCGCGCCGCAGGCGCCAAGCCGCAAACCATCAGCGCGCTGACGGCTTGTCGACGTGCTCCGGCGCCGTCTTCGCCGGATGCGCCGCCCACGGAATCTCTTTTTTGTGGGCGACCGTCCCGCCCCAGTGGGCGGTGCCGATGACGGCGAACGCGCACACACACCACGCGCCGATGGCAAATGTGCGGAAGTCGTCGATCTTGTGGCGTACGCCCCAGTCGTAGCAGAACGTGGCCACGCCCATGACCACCCACGTGGTCACGCCCATATTGCGGTGGTTGGCGAGTCGATGGCTGCCATCGCCGCCAAACCAGCCCGGCGCGGCGATGATCCCGGTGATGACCGCGGTGGTGGTCAGCAGGAAGCAGGCCCAGCCCAGCCAGCGGATCAGCCGGCGAAATTGGGGCGTGTCCTCCTTGAGCGACCACACACCGATGCCGGCGAGCACCAACGACAACACGATGGGGAAGTGCAGGGTGATGTGGTGGATGTACTTCGGCCACATCTCTAGTGTCCTGGGTCTTGGGCGAGGGCGGCCACGGTCACCCCGTCGCCGCCTTCGCCTTTGTCACCGGGTCGAAACTCGCTGACGTACGGCGAGTCTACCAGGTGGCCGCGCACCGCGCGTTTGAGCGCGCCGGTGCCGTGGCCGTGAATGATGTGTACGCCCGCGCGGTTGGCGAGGAAGGCGTGGTCCAAAAACATGTCGACCTTTTCGAGGGCTTCGTCGACGCGCAGCCCGCGCAGGTCGACGGTGTTGTCGCCGGTCTGCGGGATCGCCAGGCGCTGGTCGCGCTCGGCGAAACCCTCGTCGGCCGGCGCGCCGCCGCGCTGGCGCCGCCCGCCGCTTCGCCGCCCGCGGGCGTGCTCGCGCCGCTGGGCCTCCGACGGGTGGAACAACTCGCCGAGGGCGACGTTGGCCTTGAGCGCGCCGATCTGGACCAGCGCCTGCTCGTCGCCCTGGTCGTATTGCAGCAGCGAGCCCTTGCGGTTGAACGAGCGCACGAACACCTCCTGGCCGCCCTCCAACTCGTCGGCGCTCACCGGCACCAATCCCTCGGGGCTGGCCTGGGCGGGGCGGGTGCGCTCGCGAGCCTTGTCGATGGTCTTCTCGGCGTCGCGAAGCTGGTTTTGGATCTCGGTCAGGTCCTTCTGGCTGATGTCCGAGCCGCGCTCGACCATCTTGGCCTGTTGGACCTCCTTGATCTTGTCGCGGATGAGCTTGCGGGCCTCGCGAAGCTGCTTGCGCAACTGGCGCGTCTCCTCGTGGACCGACTCGCGCTCCTGCTCGCGAAGCTCGCGGTAGCGCTTCTCGTATTTGCGCTTCTGGTGCTCGGCGTGGCGGCGCTCCTGCTCGAGGCGGTTGCGCTCGCTGCGAAGCTCGGTGAGCTGGTCCTCCAGGCTGGCCAGGACCTCGTCGACGCTGTGATGCTCCTCGCCCTCTAAGATGGCCACGGCCCGGTCGATGAGCGTGGACGGAAAGCCCAGCCGGCGGGCGATGCGCACGGCAAACGAGCTGCCGGGGATGCCCAGCGTCAGCCGGTAGGTGGGCTCGAGGGCGTCGACGTCGAAGCCCATCGAGGCGTTGGCGAACCCGGTATTCTGCAGGGCCAGCGTCTTGAGGTTTTCCAGGTGGGTGGTCACCGCGGTGGTCGCGCCCTGAGCGACCAATTGTTCGAGCAGCGACACCGCCAGCGCCGCCCCCTGCATCGGGTCGGTGCCGGTGAATAGCTCGTCGAGCAGCACCAGGCTGTCGGGCCCGCAGCGGCCCAAAAACGTGTTGATATTGGTCAGGTGGGCCGAGAACGTGCTCAAGTCGCGCTCGATGGACTGCTCGTCGCCGATATCGGTGAAGATCGAGTCGAATAGCGGCACCTCGCTGCCCGCGTCGGCCGGCAGCGGCAACCCGCAGCGGGCCATCAGTGCGCATAGCCCGAAGGTCTTCAACAGTACGGTCTTGCCGCCGGTGTTGGGCCCGGAGATGACCAGCACGCGCCGCTCGGGCT
Organism: uncultured delta proteobacterium; assembly: GCA_963697525.1. Lineage (GTDB taxonomy): Bacteria > Myxococcota_A > Bradymonadia > Bradymonadales > Bradymonadaceae > Bradymonas. The sequence goes on along the minus strand of OY969087.1, from coordinate 6,351,014 downwards.
CGATGATCAGGTCGTTGGCCACCACGTCGCTGTGCATGCGCCCGTCGACCTCGCGCAGATGCTGTAGATACAGCAGCGGGTGGCGCACCTCTTTGAGCTCGACGCGCCCGTCGCTGAGCATCGGGATGGTGGCGTCGATGCGCTCGCCGAAGCGCGCCGCCGCCATGACCACGTCCAGGTAGGCGAGCACCTCGATATTACGCTCCAGGCGGGGGGCGTACTCGGCGACCAGGCGCGACAGGCGCTGCAGGATGCGCCGCTCTTCCTCCTCGAGCTCGATCTCGGCCCAGCGAAGCTGGTTGTTCAATTCCACCAGCTCGGTGGGCTCGATGAAGGCGGTCTGACCGCTCGACGAGTAGCCGTGCACGATGCCGGGGACCTGTCCCTTGGCGCCCACGCGCACCGGCAAGACGTAGCGATCTTCGCGCACGGTATAATATTCATCTTGGAGGTGGGCTTCGACGTCGTGGCGGCGCAAAAGCTGGTCGACGCGCGCGCGCAGCCGGTCGTGCTGGTTTTGCACCGAGCGGCGCAGCCGGCGCAGGTCGGCGCTGGCGTTGTCACTGAGTTGGCCGCCGGGATCGACCGCGTGGTGCAGCTCGCGGCGCAACTCGTCGCAGGGGTCGAGCTTCTGGCCGGCCGCCGCCAGGTAGGGCAGGCGTCGGGCGCGGCTGTCGAAGAAGCGCTGGTTGCGCGAGGCGACGTCACAGTTGCGCGCGATCGCGGCCAGATCTTCGCCCACCAACACCCCTTCGCGGGTCACGTGGGTGACCGCCCGGCGGATGTCGCGAAGCCCCACCAGCGGGGGCGCATCGTCGTCGGCCAACAGGCGCAGCGCCTCGGCGGTCTCGGCCAGGCGGCGCTCGACGGCGCTGCGCTCGGCCAGCGGCCTCAGCGCGCTCAAGATCTCGCGGCCCTCGGGGGTCACCGCCTCGGCGACCAGCCGCTCGAGCAGGGCCGGCCACTGCAGATCCTGCAGCGTCTTGGCCGGCAAATCGGTCTGCCGGCGTGCGGCCTCGGCGGCGGCCTCGCCCATGATCGGCGCCAGCGTCTGGTTCATGAGCTCGGCCAGCGAAAAGGCGTCGTCGGCGAGGGGGTCCAAATCGATGTCGGGCTCGTCGCCCGGTTGTGTGTGGCGAATGGTCATCAGTTGGGTGTCTGAAGTCAGTGAGTCGAGCGGCGCGCGCCGAAGGTAGTGACGAGTCCAGTGCGTGTAAAGAGGCTCGCCGATGGGACGCACACCGATAAATCATGTGACTGGGCGGGTCGTGAAAACGCCCACGGAATTATTTTTTTGGAAGTTCCAGTTATTGCACACGAGACGCGACGGTGGTCGCATCCCAACAGTCGACTGCGAGTTATTTTTCCGAGCTCTTGTCCAATGGGAACTCAAGAAGCATTCGAGGTAAAACAAATGGAACGCGATACTCAATCCAAGAAACGTCGTTCGCGAAGGTTCAAACAAACGCTCGTCGCCCTGGTCGCCCTGCTGGCGGTGCCGGTGGTGGCCTCGGTCGCGCCCGGCAACCGGGCGCCCGAGCATACCCCTCCCGGGGTCTCCCAGGCGCAGGCCGAGCCCCCGGCGCAGCCTCAGCAGCAGGCGGCGCGCGCTGTCGGGCTGCCCAACGTGTCCTCGGTCTTCGAGGCCCAGAAGAACAAGGTCGTGGCCATCAAGTCCGAGATCAAGGGCAAGACGGTGACCGACCCGTTCTTCGGTCGCCGCTTCCAGAGCCAGCCCGAGATCGGGCAGGGCTCCGGGTTTATCGTCGACCCCGACGGCTATATCCTGACCAACAACCACGTCGTCGCCGACGCGTCGACGATCACGGTCATTCTCAAAAACGGGGATTCCTATCCTGCCAAGATCGTGGGCACCGACAAGAAGACCGACATCGCGCTGATCAAGATCAAGCCCGACCACAAGCTGCCGGCGGTGCAATTGGGCGACTCCACCTCGCTCAAGGTCGGCCAGTGGGTCGTGGCCATCGGCAACCCCTTCGGGCTGGACTACTCGGTGACCGCCGGGATCGTCAGCGCCAAGGGGCGCAACATCGGCCAGGGGCCCTACGACAACTTCATCCAGACCGACGCGAGCATCAACCCCGGTAACTCCGGCGGCCCGCTATTCGACATGAACGGGCGCGTGGTCGGGGTCAACAGCGCGATCATCAAGGGCGGGCAGGGCATCGGTTTTGCCGTGCCCATCGACATGGTCAAGCAGGTCATGCCCCAGCTTCGCGACAAGGGGTATGTCAGCCGCGGCTACATCGGCGCCGGCATCCAGGCGCTGAACAAAGACCTGGCCAGCAGCTTCGGCGTGCACACTCACCAGGGCGTGCTCATCAGCTCGGTCGAAGACGGCGGCCCCGCCGCGCGCGCCGGCCTCGAGCCCGGTGACATCGTCACCGAGTTCAACGGCAAGCCCACCAAGACGGTCAAGGGCCTGCTGTTGGCGGTCGCCAACACCGAGCCCGGCCATCACGCCAGCGCCAAGGTGATCCGCCACGGCCATCACAGGACGATCAACCTGAAGGTCGCCGAGCGCCCCGACGCCCATCACGCCCAGGTCGTGCCCGCCAGGGACAACCACGGCGGGGACGCCAAGCTGGGCGTGGCCGTCGCCCCGGTCGACTCCCAGGTGGCCCGCCGCATGGGCGGCAAGGTCGGCCGCGGCGTGGTCGTCGAGCGCGTCATGCCCAACTCGCCGGCCGCCCGGGTGCTTCGCCCCGGCGACATCATCGAGCAGGTCGGCGGCAAGAAGGTCAATTCGCCGTCGGCGCTGCGCTCGATTCTGGCCCGCCACAACTCCCACAAGCCGCTTCGCTTGCTCGTCGAGCGCGACGGCCGCACCATCTTTTTGGCGGTGCGCCTGAAGTAACCAACCCCCAGCAGGCGCGCGGCCCCACCCCCGGGCGCTGCGCGCCTGCCCCCCGCGAGTAATTCGTGGGGGGCGAATGGTTGCTCCTCCGAAATGTCTCTGAGAGTTCCAATCAGTCGAGGACTTCGACTTCGTCGCGGGCGACCTGGCGGATCAGGCGGGTGAGCTCTTTGCGCCGGTCGACGTCGGCGAAGAAGACGTCGCGAAGCTGGCCGATCATATCCTTGGCGCGGCGAAACGCGCCTACCAGGTCGCCGGACATGTCGGTGGGGTTTTGGATGTCGTCGAGGATGTCGTTGAGGCTATCGCCGCGCGCCCAGCGCTCGCCGAGCGGCATGACCTCGGGGGTGAACACCGTCGGCGAGTCCACCAGATCTTCGGCGTGGCCGACGACCTCGGATTCGTAGATCTCGTTGAATTGGGCGAAGATCGCCCACCACTTGTCGTCGGAGGGCTTGCGCACCCGCGCGCTGCGGGCGAGCTCGACGACCAGCCCGCACATCGTGCCGAAGAGTTCCTCGGGGGTCAGGTCCTCGAGGCAGCCGGCGAGGATGAGCTCGGTCAAAAAGATCTCCTCGATCTTGATGTGGCGCAGGATGCGCGCCGGCGGCTCGAGTTCGTTGTCGGCGCCCACGTAGTTATACGTGCGCAAAAACTGGACCTTGCGCTGGAAATCCTCCCACAGCCGGGGGCGCTCCTGCTCGGCGAGCTCGCGTTTGAGCGAGGCGAGCTTGCGGCGCTGCTTTCGCCGCTTTTGCGCGGCCTCGTGGCTCAGATCGTCGGCGCCGTCCGGCTCGTCCATCTGGGTCTCGCGCTGGGCGATGCGCTCGCGAAGCGAGGCCGCCTGGGTGCCCGACTGAAACGCCTTGAAGCTGCGCTCGAGCATGCGGCGGATGTCGGCCTCCTCGAAGCGGGCGAGCAGGTTGACCACCGAGTGAAACGACAGGTTGAACGACGACTCCACCGGCTCGCTCTTGTTGGAGGTCAACTGGCGCAACAGCCCGCGCACCTCGTGGTATTGGTCGAAGTCCTGGCGCACGATGATGTCGCCGACCTCGTCGATGCCGCGGCGCCCGGCGCGCCCGGCCATCTGCATGAACTCGCGCACCGTCAGCGGCACGACGTCGGTGCCGTTGAACTTGGTCAGGCTGTCGAAGATGACGGTGCGCGCGGGCATATTGATGCCCAGGGCGAAGGTCGACGTGCAGTACAGCACGTTGATGAGCTTGGCCTCGTACAGCTCCTCGACCAGCGCCTTGAGCGCGACGTGGATGCCGGCGTGGTGCCAGGCGATGCCTTTTTTGAGGGTGGCCTTGCTGCGCGGGGTGAGCACGTTGGGATATTCGGCCTCGAAGGCGCGCAGCCGCTCGTTGATCGCGCGGGTGTCGGCCATGCGCCCCAGGCGCCGGCCGGCGTCGCCGCGGGCCAGCCCCTCGGCGAGCTGCTCGACGAGCTTGCGGCTGAAGATGAAGTACAGCGCCGGGAAGCGCCAGTCCTGCATCATGTCGAAGACGTGGTAGTGGCGCGTGCGGTTGTGGTTGCCGTGGTGGCCGCGGCTTTTGCCCCGGCTTCGCCGCCGGCCGCCGCGTGAGCGGCGCGACTTGCCCCGGCCCTGGTCGTTCTGCCACTTCTTGTACAGCTTGTTGTACCGGCCCAGCGGCACGATGTCGGTCTCCAGGCTGGCCATATACATCTCCAGGGGCACGGCGCGCTTGTCCTCGCGCACCACCTGGACGTCGGTCTCGCGGATCTCGGAGAGCCAGTCGGCCATCTCCTCGAGGTTCGACGCCGTCGCCGACAGCCCCAGAATGCGGATGCGCGTGGGCAGGTAGATGAGCAGCTCCTCCCACACCGTGCCCCGGTCTTCGTCGTCCAAAAAGTGGATCTCGTCGACGATGACCGCCGCCAGCCGCTCGATCTCGGGCAGGTGGGTGTCCGAGGGGCTGGCGGTCTCCTCGAGCTCCAGGCGCTCGTCGGCGTCGGGCTCGTAGCCGTCGTCCATGTCGGTGACGATGCCGCCGTGGCCGCCCTCGAGCAGCATATTGCGCAAGATCTCGGTGGTCATGATGCGCACGGGCGCGTCCCGGTTGATCACCAGGTCGCCGGTGACCAGCCCGACCTTGTCGCGGCCGAATTGGGCGGTGTACTCGCGGTATTTCTGGTTGGACAGCGCCTTGACCGGGGCGGTGTAGATGACCTCGCCGCCCTGCTCGAGGATATGCTCGATGAGGTAGTCGGCGATGAGGGTCTTACCGGTGCCGGTGGGCGCGGCCACCAACACGCTGTGGCCGTCCTCGATATGGCGAATCGCCGTTGCCTGAAAGGGGTCGAGCGTCAGTCCGCGGTAGTTCATGGCAGGTCAAATACGGGAGAGATCACGCTGGGGACAGCCTATGAGTGCAACCTTAACACACTCACCGGCCACGCAAAGCCCGCGCCGCAATCACTCGATCACTCGATCACTGCAGTTAAGCAGTTCACTCGATCACTCGATCACTCAATTCGACATGACCGTGTGGATGGTCGTATGGCCATTGGCGTCGGGGTAGGCGAGGATGGTCAGGAATTGCTTGCCCCGGTGCAATTGGAGCAAATGCGCTCCGTCGCCCTCGAATTTCACGTAGGGCTGCAAGGTGGCAAACGTCTGGGAGGACTCGGTCTCCGTCCAGCCGCGCCGATGCATGGCGCGCCGGTAGAAGTCGAGGGTGTCGTCGAGGTGCTTGGTGCTCGCGTAGGTGTTGCTCGAGTAGGTGCGCATGGGGTTGAGATCGCGCACCCGGCTGACCCGATTGCACCCCGGGCAGGCGGGGATGTCCAGGTCGACGTCGATGTCTTTACCCTCTTTGGCGGCCACACCCGGAAACATCTTTTCGTAGTCGAAGTGCTCGTCGCTCCACGACGCGGTGACCGTGGTCTGGCGGCGATACTTGTCCCAGAACATCTCCACCCAATGGTGGCCCTTGAAGATCGTGGGCGGCTTGGGGCGCGAGCGGGCCAGGTCGACCAGGCCCTGGGCGTCGGTGGCGTCGTTTTTGGGCAGCACGCCGCCCATGGCCACGTAGTCGTCGCTGACGTTGAGCGGCACGACCCCGCCGGTCATCGCCTCCTGCATCATCTTGTCGCCGTCTTGCTTGGCCTTGTCGGCCGTCCACACCGTGTCCTGCAGACCCTGGTGGACGAACTCCTCCTGGTACTCCTTCATCAACTGAAGGGGGCGCTTGCGGCTGTGGTTGACCGAGAAGTTGACGATATTGCCGTTGATGCTGAAGGTCTGCGGGCGGTCGTGGCCCAGTTGCTGGAGGCCTCGGGCAAACCGCGCCGAGTTGGACAGGTGGATGAAGTTTAGATCGAGGATGTCGGCCTGGGAGTCCTGGACGGTGCCGTCGGGCTGGTAGACGGCCACCACCCAGGCGATGGCGCAGATGAGCGCGCCCGACAGCGCCAGCTTGGCGCCGACCCACAGCATGGATTTTAGAGAACGCATCGTATTGTCCTCGTTGGCTCGATTTTGCCGCCTCTGGCCCATCAATGATAGTCCGGGTAATCGGGCACGTTGAAGCTCTTGCTACCCACGCCGTGCAGCGGCTGGCTCCAGCGGATGCCCGGCAGCTCCTTGTAGTAGTCCTCGCCCTGCATGGTCAGGCGGGCGACCGCCGTGGCCCGAAGCGCGTCGCAGCGCGGCCCCTGGCCCAGCGGGCAGAACCCGTCGCCGGTGGTGCCCGGGGGCACCAGCGTGCTGAAGTGGGCGTTCATATGCATGGTCTGGCCGGCGAAGGTGTAGTCGTCGTCGACCCGGCCGGACACGGTGCCGTAGCGCACCCCGGCGGCCAGGGCCGGGCGAATGCCGGTGTGGGTGATGATATTGTTGAGCGCCGAGAAGAACCCGCCGCCAAAACCCCCGCCGTTGAACACCGAGTCGTTGAGCAGGTCGGTGGCATATTTGGCGTTGCCCACCCACCCCTTGAGCTGGGGCTTGAGGATATTGTCGCTCTTGAGCCCGACGCAATTGGTCGCGCTTCCGCCGTAGATGTAGTCACCCGGCGAGTTGCCCTCGCATCCCTTGATGTCGATGACGGCGGCGATGGGTTTGACCCGCGCATAGGACTCGCCGGGCGTGCCCGACAGGCCGAGCCCGCCGTAGGCGGCGGTCTCCTCGGCGTAGTCCGCCCATTTGACGGCCGTGGAGCGGTTGTGGGCCGTGGAGACGCTGTTCAACTGCGTGAGCGCGTCCACCGAGGCCGCCTGGGGCTGGTCGTTCCAGCCAAAGGCATAAAAGTCCTTCTGGTAGCGCAGCGCCTGCTCGAAGGTCTGCTTGTAGGCGCGCACGGGCAGCTCGGAGCTCTTGCGGGTGAATTGGCCGAGCACGAGCACGCCGTCGAACACGATCAGAAAGATCGGCAGCATGATCACGAACTCGGTCAGCGTCGCCCCGGAGTCGTTGCGATGCAGCCCGGAGAGCAGGCCGCGCAGGCGCGCCATCAGACCGCGAGCAGATTGTGGGCGGTGTGCAACGCTCATTTTCCCACTCCGTCGATCGTCGAGGGGCCCATCGCCGCGGTCTCCACTTCCATCATCGCCATGTCACGCAGCGAGTTGAGGATGGCGCCGCCGGTGCCGCTGCCGCGCAGGCTGCCCACCTGGGCACTCAGCGCCAGGTACAGCAGCGTCTCGTTGTAGGCGTTGTTCATATTGTAGTTGGCCATCTGGAACTCGCCGGGCAGGTGCACCGGGCGCAGCCGCGCCGTCCAGCTCGGATGCCACATATCCACGTGGTCGAAGCCGTCGCCGTTAAACGAGATCTCCGACTTGGCCATCGTCCAATAGCCGCTGGATTTGTACATCTGGCTGTCGAGAATATTGGAATGCTTGTAGTCGGTGCTGGGCACGCGCAGCTTGAGCCGGTCCTTGCCCATCCGGTCGGGGTCGTTGTGGTAGGCAAAGATCAAGTTGGAGGTAAACGTCAGCCAATCGCCCTCGTTGCTGATGCTGTCGCTGTCGATGGTGTACGGGTTGGCGGCGTCGCCGAAGGCCAGCCGCGAGTACTGCAGCCCGACGGTGGCAAAGCCCAGGGTCGCCCCACCGATGATCACGCTCCATTTCTTGGCCCCCAGGCTCGAGCGCGACCGGTGCAACATCACGTTGCCGATATGCTCGGCGCCGAAGACGAAGTTGCCCATGGACTTGAGCCGGGTGAGCGAGAAGCCCTGCAGGTTGCTCAAGCCGCAGTCGTCGCGGCCCAAAAACATCTCGCACAGCCAGTTGCTCCAACTGTAGCTCGCGTGGCTGATGGGCAGGTTGTCGTTGCCGTCGTACGTGTCGGCGTCGACCGCCGGGGCGCCAAATAAGCTGAGCACCTGGTTGACCGTGTTGATCGCCTTTTGGACGGTGCCCATCACGATGGTGATCGAGCCCGGCGGCGGCGGAAAGCTCGCCACGGTGGTCGCGCCATTTCGCCAGCCGCGCGCCAACTGCTCGGACCACGCCCACCACGGGGTGATGTCGTGCATGTAGCGCTGGTAGTTGTCCAGCGCCTTGACGTCCTTGCCGTAGGCGGTCTTCGAATAGCCGCCGACCAAAGACGAGCCGGCGGCGCTGACCTTGCCGCCCAGACCTAGCTTGGGAAACGGCGGTGGGATGATCGAGTCGATCCAGTTGAGGATGCCGGCCACCGTCTGGATGAGCGCGCCGGCATAGGGCATCGCCGGGTTGCCCGAGTAGGTGACGTGGTCCTGGAGGAATTCGCGCACCCACTGGGGGGCGTTTTCGATAAACCGCCAGCACTTGGCCGGGTTCTTGACGAACGGCGGCACCGGGATCGGCTGACAGCCGCTGGCCTGGTCGATGAGCCAGATGGTGTACGAGAAGAACATCCCCGGATACAGCGAGTGAATGCCCACGATGGAGCGCTTGGCGATGTTGGCGTAGGCGATCATATTCATCGACCGCGCCTCCACCGAGGCGTGGCTAAACGCGGCGGTGTCCGCCGCGCCCTGCAACATCATCTTGTCGCGGGTGGACTTGTGGGCGTCCAAGATTACCCAGGCGACCAACATCAGCGCGAGCACGGCGGCCAGGCACAGCAAGGCCACCGCACCGCTGTCGTCGCGGTGCGCCCCTCGAAGGTGGCGGCTAAGTTTTTGGACCGACGGCTTCATGATGCTCTCCTGACCTCTCCACCGCAAAGCGTTAGTTCCAGCGGGGGTTGGGCGGAATCTGGTTGGGCATCGTAAATCGGCGCTTGATCGTCAGATAAAACCCCGGCCGGCCACCGACGGTGTCGAATTTGCCCATGAAGCGAGCGATGAACGGGAAGGCCAGCGACTGGTGGTATTCCAGGCTGGCGCCCGTCTCGCTGCCCGTCTGAATGACGTTGACCTTGGTGGCGGCGTAGGCAAACGTAAATTTGCGCGCGGTGCGCGAGCGAAATCCGGAGTCGTCCAGCGCCGAGGTAAACGAGCTGTCCTGGATGACCGTGCGCCCCAGCGAGCCTGCGACCAGCGGGCCGGCCGCGGCCATGCCCACCTGACCGGTATCGGTCGAAAACGCCGGCATCTGGCTGGCCAGCAGCAACCCGCGCATCTCGCGAAATTCGGTGCTGCCGCCGATCGGCGTCTGCTCGAAATCGCCCGGAGCCACCGGGGCGAGGACAGCGGCGGCTTGCACGCGCGCCAGCTCCTTGACCTTGCCGGCGGTCACCCCGCGGCGGTTGACGTCGGCCTCGGGCTGCCACAGCCAGGCGGTGCGTCCGGCCTGGAACACCGCCGCGTTGCACAACAGCCCGGCGATGTTGTTGACGGCGAGCTGGGCGATGCCGAAGGTCAGCAAAAAGAAGATCGGCAGCACGATGATCGTCTCGGTCATCACGCTGCCGCGCTCGAGCTCGAGCACCTTTTTGACCGGCTGGCGCCGCGAGGTCACGATCTCGAAGCCCAGCACCAACAGCGTCCACAGACACACGGCCAGCCCCAGGTGCAGAGCGGCCTCTTGCCAGCTCAGCCCGATGAAGTCGGCGTAGTGAGCCGACTGCCAGACCGCCTCCAGGCTGACCCGGTTGACGAACGGCACCAGCATCACCACGGCCATCGCCGCCACGCCCAGCGAGTGCGCCACGGCACGCATCAACCAGCCCCGAAGGCCGGGGCGGCTGGTCGCTCGTTGTTGGTCGGGTTGTTTCATCGTCCTCTCCACAACCACATCGGCAGTGCGGGGTCGGGCTCGCGTGCTACTTATGGGCCTTGCGCATCGTCTCCCAGTAACGGCGACGCTGCGCGGGGCTCATATGTTTGATCTTGTCGATCATCTGGTCGACTTTTTTGCGCTTCATGAATTTATGCAAGCCGCGTTCCATTCTTTTATTCATGCCCTCGGCGGAGTCGTCGCCCCCCGAGCCTCCCTCGGCGTAGACCTTGGCGAGGGTGGAGTTTTTGAAGCCGGCGGAGATACGCGCCCCGAAAGCGCGGGTGCGCCCGTCGCCGACGTTGCCGGGCAAATTCTGGGGAGACAGGGAGTCGGCGATCAACTGGCCGGGGGCGGCCGCGCTGGAGGCGAGGGCCTGCAATTTGGCGGCGCCGCGGATGATCGCCTTGCCGGTGCGGCTGGCGTACAGCCCGTCGAGGGCGCTGTGGACGATGGCCGAGGCGTCCTGAACGGTCTTGGCGACGGCCTCGTCCTGCATGGCGACGCATAGATGCCCGGAGGGCTCCTCGCCGCTGGCCATGCCGCCGCAGATGCGCACCCAGGCGTCCACCTCGCGTTTGCCGCCGGCCTTGGTGTCGCAGCGCTGGGAGGCGGCCGCGCCCTCGAGCCCGGCGGCGAAGTCGTCGGCCCGCCTGCCGGAGAGCACGCCATCGCAGCCCAGGGCGAGCACCCAGTCCTGCACGGGCTTGTGGCGCATCAGGCCGTGCTCCAACTCGGGCATCTTTCGCCGGCTGGCGTCGACCTTCTTGAAGGCGTGGGGCACCATCGCCGCGAACAGCGCCGGGCGGCGATCCAGGGCCACGTCGGTGGGGTCGCCCAGCGCCTCGGCGTAGGCCTTGGCGCTGCTATATCGGCTGGTCAGCGCGCCCGCGCAGCACTGGGCCAACTGCCCGTCCTCGGCGGTCATCGCGCAGTAGGTGACCTTGCGCGCCGGGGCGAGGTTGCCCGAGACGTTCATGGCGAAGAGCTGCGGCGCCGCCTTGCAGGCCAGGGCCGGCTCCTGGTTTTCCAGCGCGTCGTACCAGCGCAGCACGAAGCGGTGGGCCAATTCCACGGCGTGGAACCGGTCGGTCGTGGCCAATTTCTGCACGCATTGCGCGCCCAGCTTCGGATTGTTGGCGAAGAGATTTTCCAACTGCGGCTCGAGCGCCGCCTGCTCGTGGGCCCCAATGATGGCGCACGCGCTCGAGCGCACCTCGCCGGCGGGGTCGTTCAGCGCGCTGAGCTGGGCGGGGATGGACAGCCCGGCGCCCATCTGTTCGACGGCGGCCACGCGCACCGGTGTGACCATCCACAACACCGTCGGAAGGGCGATGGCCACGCAGATTCCAAATCCGCGCAAAAAGGCGTCTTTTTGTTCGCGCTCGCAGTAGAGAAAGCCGACCGAGGCGCTCAAAATGGCCGCGACGCCCAGTCCGCTGACCAGCGGCAGCCAGGGCGCCAGCCACTCGCGCACCGCCACCACGCTGATGAGCAGCGTGCATCCCAGCGCGCCGACGATGAACAGCTTGAGCGCGTCTCGAAAACCGGGCGCCGGCCGACGCGACGCCTGCGAGGGCGCCGGCGTGGGTTCATAGTGCGGCGCCGGTTGGTGCGACGGCGCAGATTCTTGGCGTGGGCCAGTCTCGTAGCGTGGACCAGAGTCGTAGGGCGGTGCGGCGTCGCGATGCGGCACGACGAGGTCGTCGGCCGTGTCGGACGCGTCGTCGTCGGCCGGGGCCGAAACTCCCGAGTCGTATGACGACGCCCAATCGCCACCGCCCGAGGCCGCCTGTGAGCGCGCGGGCGCCGGCCGATCGAGCCTGGGAGCCGCCCGGTTGGGCTCGGTCTCCGCCTCGTTGGGTATGGGGATCTCGAGCGTGGCGCCGACCAGCGTCTCGTCTTCGCTGTCGTCGCCGTCGCCGCTATGAGGTGGCAACGGGGGCGGTAGTTTGGGCTTGTCCGTCATGAGGTGACCTGCGCGCGGTCAGGTGTGACATGCTGTCACAGATTTGGGGCCATTGCTCCCCATAATTGTGGCGGGGTGGCCCGAGTTAAACGCCGCAAGAGCGTGGCTGCAGGATAGATGATCGGCGCAGAGTGTTCAATCGCAGCCGCGCCCAATTCGGATAGCAGAGGCGGGCGCGTCGAGCCGGGAGGGGTGGGGGCTTGGACAGCCTCTCACCCTCTCGCGCGGGTGGGCTCGTCGTGGCGCGAGAGGGTGGGGTGATAGAGGCGTGTCCGTTGCAAGTTCAACTGGCGCTGGCGTCGTCGCCGTCGAGCTCGAGTCCCTGGAAGCGGCGCATCGACAGCTCGAGGTACTCCTCGGACTGGTCGATGCCGATGTAGCGCCGCCCGTTTTGCACGGCCGCCAGACCGGTGGTCGACGAGCCGCAAAACGGGTCGAGGATCAAATCGCCCGGATCGCTGGCCGCCTGGACGATGCGGTCGAGCAGCTTCATCGGCTTTTGGGTGGGGTGCTTGCCGAACTCTTTCTCGGCCTTTCTGGGCGACATGATATTCCACAGATTCTTCATCTGCTTGCCGCCGTTCATCTGCTTCATGACCTGGTAGTTGAACTTGTGCTTGCTGTCCTGGTCACGCGCCGCCCAGATGATCGTCTCGGTGCCGTGGGTGAAGTAGCGGCACGACAGGTTGGGCGGGGGATTGACCTTGAACCAGGCGATGTCGTTGAGCACCTTGTAGCCCAACCGCTGCAGGGCAAAGCCGATGCTGTAGATGACGTGGTGAGTGCCGCTGACCCAGATGGAGCCGTTGGGCTTGAGCAGCCGCTGGCAGGCCTCCAACCAGCGCAGGTTGAACTCGTGGTTGGCCTCCACGCCCTTGGAGCGGTCCCAACGGCCCTTGTTGACCGAGACCATGCGTCCGGACTTGCAGGTCACCCCGTCGTTGGACAAAAAGTAGGGCGGATCCGCAAAGATCATGTCGAATTGCTCGGGCTCCATCTGCTCGAGCAGCTCCAACGAATCACCCTGCAAAAGGGTGAAACCGCGGGGGTCCGAATAATAAGTGGGGAGATCGCTGTCGTGCTGCAGCAATGGTTGCATGACGTCCCTGTCGTATGTTCACTCGCGTCCCTGCGAGCGGGCCATCTGTGGTCGACTCGCATCCGTGCGAGTGGGCCATCCGTGGCCAGTTTGAATCCATCAATCCATGACGCGCCGTCGCACAGTACCTCGTAAGTGGCTACGAGGGTGCTTGTCCCGACCCTATCGTGGGCTTCCAATGAGTGCTAAGCCCTTGAAATTGATCGGGAAACTCGGTGTGGGATTTGCCTGTGGAAAACCCCGATTGATCTAATGATCTCAAAGCGTTAGCGCGATCGTGTTTGCAGGGTAAGGGGCAGGGATCAATAGTGTCAAGAACTTTTTTTAGAAGGGACCCCGGAATGAATTCCGGGGCTATTGTTGGAAAGGCGGAAGAATTGAAGCGAAGCACGACCGTAAGGTGGTGGAAATCCGGGGAAAGCAAAGCGGAGAAAGAAGCAACGCGGAAATCCAAAAGCAGTTCCCCAAATAGCCCCGGAATTCATTCCGGGGACAAAGGAGCCCCAAATTGGCCATTCGCGCCCAGCTATGTCACCATGGCAGGTGGTCCGATGATGAACGTGATGGCTAAGCGAGCGATTCTCGATGATGAAACGGTCTTTGATCTTCTCGATCCTGGCAGCCCTGGTCTTCGCCGCGCTGGCGTCTGGCTGCGTGGGGACGGACGCGCCGGTGACCAAGGACGCGGCCGCCAACACCGGCGCCGATGCCGGCGGCCAGCAGGACAGCGGCGGCTCCTGCGTGCCCGAGTGCCAACTCGGCGCGCGCACCTGCGGCGAGGATAAGGTCGTGCTGCGCTGCGAGATGAAAGACGGCTGTCCGACCTATATCGAGGCGCTTCGCTGCCCGTCGTACAAGTCGTGCGAGGCGGGCACCTGCGTGGACAACCAGACCCAGTGCACCAGCGTGTGCACCCCCGGCGAGCCCGCGCGCTGCAACGCCGATGGCGAGGTCGAACAATGCGACGACTACAACGACGACGGCTGCTACGAGTGGGGCGGGGCGATGGCCTGTCCGGCCTCCCAATACTGCAACCCGGACACCGGCTCCTGCGAGCAGCCCAATTGCACCGACGAGTGTTCCCAGGGCGATACGACCTGCGAGGACACCCTGGTGCGCCGGTGCACCCAAAACGCCCAGGGGTGCATGGTCTACGGCGCCGGCGAGGAGTGCGGCACTGGCCAGAGCTGCCAGGGCGGCCAATGCCAGGCGCAGTCGAGCTGCACCGACGAGTGCAGCGCTGGCGATACGGTGTGCGGTACCAACGGCGGCGTGCGCACCTGCGGCGACCAGAATAACGACGGGTGCACCGAATTGTCCGACCCCCAGGCGTGTCCCAGCGGCCAGGAGTGCCGCGACGGGGCGTGCGTGGACGCGGCCACCTGCCAGGACCAATGCGTCAAGGACGAGACGGTGTGTGTGGGAAATAAGATCACCGACTGTGCCGACCACGACGGCGACGGATGCACCGAATTTGCCACCCCCCATGACTGCCCCAACCCCGGCGAGACCTGTTCGGCGGCCTCGGGCACCCCGAGCTGCCAGGCCGCGCCCGGCAGCGGCTCGGGCACGGTGGTCATCAACGAGGTATTTTACGATCCGGTGGGCACCGACGTGCGCGGAAGCGGCTTGAGCGCGTCGTCGCCGGACTTTATCGAGCTCAAGGGCACCCCGGGCATGGATCTGTCGGGCTATGTCGTGCGCCTGGTCAACGGCTCGAACGGCCAGGACTACAACTCGTTTTCGCTCGCCGCGGGGACCACCCTCGACGGCAACGGCTTCGCGGTGCTGGCGATGGACATCGCCGATCACTACCTGTCGTACGCCGCACCCGCCTACACCAACGTCTATTACGTGCTCAGCGGCTATGCGAGCGGGGCGGACGCCTTGCAAAACGGCCAGGACAGCATCGTGCTCGAGGACGGCGCGGGCACGAAGGTGGACGCGCTGGGGTACGGCGACTTCTCGGCGACGCCCCAGAACTTCGCCGGCGAGGGAAGCGCCGCCGCGGCGGTCATCTCCGGCCACTCGCTGGGGCGTGTGCCCGGGGCGACGGATAGCGACGATAACGGCGCCGATTTCATCAGCTTTTATCCCACGCCCGGCCTGCCCAACCAGGATCTGATCATCAACGAGGTCTACCCCGACCAGCCCGGCACCGACGACGCCACCCAGACGTTCATCGAGCTGGTCGCGCCCATCCAGGGATGGGAAGACATGCCCCTGGACGGCTACGTGGTCCACGCCATCAACGGCTTCGACGGCAAGGATTATATCTTCGGGGCCAACGGCGCCGACGGGGTCGAGCTGAGCGGCTTCAACCTCAACGACGCCGGCAGCGACGACGGCTATGTGGTCATTTGCAACCTCAACGCCGAGATCTCCTTGCTCAACCTATGCGCCGTGGCCTATGACGGGGCCGATTTACAGAACGGTCCGGACAACGTGGTGCTGACCTACAATGGGCGCACCATCGACGCGATCGGATACGGAACATTCGGGGCCAACGACACGTTCGTTGGAGAGGGCGATGCTATCGATTATGGGTCCAGCGACTCGGGGCAGTCCCTCGCTCGCTGGCCGATCTCCGATCCCAGTTGGCCGGTGGACACCGACGACAACTACCAGGACTTCTGGTGGGTGTCGCCCACGCCCGGCGCGCCCAACCCGCGTCCCTGAGCGTCTTACGGCCCGACCGCCACTTAGCCCGACAGCGATTTAGAAGGTATGATGAACGAGAAAGATCAACAGAGTGAAGACCAGGACCACAAGGGCTATCCCATTATCTGCTCGCTGTGTGGCGCGAAGGCACGGGTGCCGTTTCGGCCGCGCAAAAACGAGGAGGTATTTTGCCCGGACTGCTTCAAGTTCAAGCGCAAAGACGTCAACCGTCAGCGCCAGCGCAAGTCGCCGCGCAAAAAGCACGGCACCCGCGTGATGTTTCCGATCGTGTGCGCGCAGTGCGGCCGCGAGGAGACCCTGGACTACGTGCCCAAGGGCGTGGCCATGGACGAGGTGCTGTGCTCGGAGTGCGTGCGCACCACCTACGGCGACGAGTCGCGCTGGTCGCAGATCACCGAGCAGAAGCAGACCGAGCAGCAGGGCGAGTGGGAATTCGAGTGCGCCGAATGCGGCCGGCAGGATTATCTGAAATTTCCCCCCAAGCCCGACAAAGACTATCTGTGCGTGCGCTGCTATAATGAACAGGAATCGCCCAACACCGGGCGGCTGCGCGGCAAGAAGCGCGTGGGTCGCACGGTCTATATTCGCAAGAGCGACGACGACTCCTGACCCGGTCGAAGTAAGTGGATGTCGCGACAACGCTGGATTGGCCCCTGGTTCAATCCATTTTGATCTCGCTGGGCCTCGGGGCCGTGGTGGGGCTGGAGCGCCAGAGCCACTACAACGAGGACAGCGCCCGTGAGGCGATGGGGGTGCGCACCTTCGCGCTGGCCAGCCTGCTGGGCACCGTGTCGGCCATCGCCTCCCAGAACGGCTTGGCCGGACTCGTCTACATCACCGGGGTGGGCTATTTTTTGGTGATTTTGGCCTATCTGGTCTTCGAGTATCGCCAGCGGGACACCATTCCGGGGATCACCACCGAGGTGGCGGCGATCCTGGTCTTCGTGCTCGGCGCCCTGGTGGCCTACAACCCGCTGCTGGCGGCGGCCCTGGGTGTAATCGTCGCGGCGATCTTGTCGGTCAAGCCCTACACCCATCTTCTGGTCGACAAGCTCAGCCACGAAGAAATCCTGGCGACGATGAAGTTTTTGCTGGTGCTGGTGGTGTTGCTGCCGGTGCTGCCCGACCGGGGCATGGGCCCGGGCGGTATCTACAACCCGCGCGAGCTGGGCTATCTGGTGGTGCTCATCAGCGCCATCAGCTTTTTGGGCTATTTTGCCATCCGCTTCCTGGGCAAGCGCCGGGGCATCTCGGTGACCGGTGCGCTGGGCGGGCTGGCCTCGTCGACCGCCGTGACCATGGCGATGTGCGGGCGCATCACCGAGGCCCGCGACGACCCGGGGGTGCGCCTGGCGGCGGCGTTTGCCATCCTCATCGCCAACGCCATCATGTCCATCCGGGTCACCGTGGAGGTCGCCGCGGTCAACCCCCAGGTGGTCGAGACGCTGATCGTGCCCATCGTGGCCATGGCCGTGCCGGGCTCGGCGGTGGCCGGCTTCTTCTGGTACAAGATGACCAGCGCCAACGCCGACGAGGCCGACCCGGACGACGCCGCCGACGATAAATTGCAGATCACCAACCCCTTTCGGTTGGGTCCGGCGATCAAATTTGGCCTGATCTTTGTGGGCATCATCGGCCTGGTCTATCTGGCCCGCGAGTACTACGGCAGCTCGGGGACCTACATCGCCGCGCTGATCAGCGGGCTGGCCGACGCCGACGCCATCAGCATCGCGGTGGCGCGCATGCAGGACTCCGGGGCAGTCGCCATGGGCACGGCCACCCGCTCCATCGTCATCGCGATCCTCGCCAATAGTTTCGTCAAGGCGGGCATCAGCGCGGTGATGGGCTCGCGCAAGCTGGGACTATATGTCGCCGTCGGATTGCTTCCCATGGTCGCGGCCGGCGCCATCGCCCTCATCTTTATCACCTGAGGCGTCTTTATCACTAAAGGCGTCGGTGGTGAGGCGTTGACATAGCAGGACCACCCAATCTAGATTCGCGCCCGCGAAAAACCCGTTAACTACGAGTAGTTCCGATGACCGAAACCGCCGAAAACGCACCGCCGACCGACGACTCGCTGTACAACTCCTTTGCCCAGGGCACCTTCGTGGAGAAGCGTGGCGAGGGCTATGTCTTCGATCTCGACTCCGGCGAGCAGGCCTGCGTCGACCTCGATGAGTTCGGCGAGGACTTTCCCTATGCCGCCGGCGACACCGTCGAATTATTGGTCGAGCAGCCCTGGGCCGGCTCGTGGAAGGCTTCCATCCGCAAGGCGGTCAAGCTGCGCCTGTGGGAAGAGCTCAACCGGCTCGCCGAGGGCAACGAGATCATCGACGGGGATATCGTCGCCCAGAACAAGGGCGGCCTGTCGGTCGATATCGGGCTGCGCGCGTTTTGTCCGAAGAGCCAGATCGACATCCACCGCGTCGACGATGCCTCCCCGTATGTCGGGCGCACCGAGCGCTTCCAGGTGCTCCAATTCGACAAGAAGCGCTGCAACGTCGTGCTCAGCCGGCGCAAGGTCATCGAGCTCGAGCGCAAGGAGCAGCGCAAGCGCACCCTCGATGCCGTCGAGCCCGGCAAAGTGTTCACCGGCGTGGTGCGCAACATCAAGAAATACGGTGCCTTTATCGACATCGGGGGCATCGACGGGCTGTTGCACATCTCCAATATGAGCTGGGGCCGCATCGACCATCCCTCCGAGCTGGTGCGCCCGGGCGACGAGATCAAGGTCGTGGTGCTCGACTACGACAAAAAGAAAGACCGCCTCAGCCTGGGCCGCAAGCAACTGCTCGACAATCCCTGGAAGGACATCGAGGAGAAGTTCTCCGAGGGCGACGTGATCGACGGCGAGGTGGTCAGCCTGGCCGACTTCGGCGCGTTCGTCGAGATCGCCCCCGGCCTCGAGGGCCTGGTCCACGTCACCGAGCTGTCCTGGACGGCGCGCATCCACCATCCGCGCGAGGTGCTCGAAATCGGCCAGCCGGTGCGCGTCAAGATCATCGGCATCGACACCGAGAACAAACGCTTGAGCCTGTCCATCAAGCAGCTCGAGACCAACCCGTGGGTCGAGCTCACCGAGCAGCTCTCGGTGGGGGATGTGGTCACCGGTCCCATCCGAAACATCACCGACTTCGGCCTCTTCGTCGAGGTGGTGCCCTCGGTCGAGGGCTTGGTCCACGTCAGCGATCTGTCGTGGACCGAGAAGATCGACGACCCCAACGAGCACTACAAGGTCGGCGACGAGATCGAGGTCAAGATTCTGGACATCGACATCGACAACCAGCGCCTGAGCCTGGGCGTCAAACAACTGAGCCGCGACCCCTGGTCTAAGGCCGCCGAGGTGGCCAAACCCGGCCAGAAGATCAACGTCGAGATCACCAAGCTGACCGACTTCGGCGCGTTCGCCCAGATCGTCGAAGGCGTCGAGGGCCTGATCCACATCTCGGAGTTGTCGCCCGAGCGCGTCGAGAACGTGCACTCGGTGGTGCGTCCCGGCCAGCAGGTCGAGGTGCTCGTGGTCAGCTTCGACCGCGCCAACCAGCGCATCGGCCTGTCGCTCAAGCGCGACGAGCTCGACGAGCCCACCCAGCGCGAGTATGTCGACGAGGACGGCGCCACCGCCAAGCTCGGTGACATCCTGCGCGACCGACTGGGCCTGGGCTTGGGCGCGGAGGACGAAGAGGCTGAGGAGGTTGAGGAGGCCGACGAGCCCGAAGAAGCCGAAGCGTCGGATGAGGCCGAGGAAGCCGGCGAGGCTGAGGAAGCCGCCGAGCCAGCGCAGACCGAGCTGGAGCTCGAGGATAAGGACTAATACTGCAAGCGAACTCACGGATCGGGGGCACCTCGATGCATAATCTGGACGCATCTGGACCCTCGATTCTGGCGAGGTTGTTGTGCGTGGTGCTGGCCGCCGGTGTCTCCGGTTGCGCCGTGTCCACCCGTGAGGCTCGCCTCCAACCCACCGCCGCGCCGACGCTCGTCGAGCAGTCGGCGCACACCCGCTACAAGACGAAATCGTGCAGTCCGTATTGGAGCTGGCTTTTGCCAGGCCTCGGACAGCTCTGCGTGGGAAAAACCGGCGAGGGCACCGCGCTGATCGGGCTGACCGGGGCGGAAATCGCGGGCATCGCGACGTTGGGATCGGCGGACATCCACGCCTATGATGGTGCGCCGGTCGATGCCTCGGGGCTGCCGGCGCTGGCGCTTCAGGACGTGTGGATCTATGCGATCGCCGACTCGTACATCGAGGTCGCGCGCGCCCACCACGAGCTGTACGCTCCCCAGGAGAACCTCGGCCAGTTGGTGGCGGCACCGTTCAACGTAGATGTGCTCGAGAAACCCTACGTGTGGGGCGGCATTGTCGGGCTGGCGGCTCTGGCGCTGGGTTTTAACTACCTATACGCCGGGAATTGGGCCGGGGTGACGACGTCTCACGGCGACGGGCCCCCGACGTTTATCGGCCAGCGGTTGACGCCGCCGGCGGCCTACTCGCTGTCGGGCGCCACCGGTGTGGTGCTGTTCTCCCACGTGGCCATCGCCGAGGAATCTTTGTTTCGCGGCGTCGTCCAATCGTCCATCGCCCGCAACTTTGGCGAGACCAAGGGGCTGATCGCGGGCTCGTTGATCTTCGGCGCCACTCACATCCTCAACTCCGCGGTGCTCTCCGGCGACGACCGCGGCGACTACCTGCTCTATGCCGTGCCCTTCATCACGACGGTGGGGACCTACCTGGGGGCGAGCTATATGTGGAGCGACTACAGCCTGTCGACGTCGGTGGCGCTGCACTTCTGGTATGATTTCCTGCTCAGCGCCGCCGAATATGTCGCTTCCCCGCGCGACAGCATGGTAGGAATGTCGGTGTCGCTTCCCTTCTGAATGCCCGTTCTACTTCGTTTCAGCTCGTTTCGATTCGTTTCAACGCTTCGACCTATGCCCCCCTCGGTAGCGCGTTAGCGCGGGGGGCGGGCCGTTTTCGCGCTGTGGCATACCGGTTGCAGAAGAAGCTCCCCGTGTGGCTGCGCGGCAGCCGCGACATCCCACTGGATCCGGGCCGGGAGTTAGTTGATGAAGCGAAGACTCACTTTTTTGACGGCACTACTGTTGGTCGGCGCCGTGCTGACGATGGACGCCAGCGCGCGGGCGGATGGGGACCCCGCCCAGCAAGGCGCCAACATCGTCGCGCAGGGAAACGACCAGGGCGCGCCCGCCTGTAGCGCGTGCCATGGGGCCGACGGCGCCGGCAACGGGCCGGCGGGTTACCCGCGGCTGGCCGGGCTCGACGCAGGCTACCTCGTTCGCCAACTCAAAGCCTACAAGGACGGCCAGCGAGACCAGGCGATCATGAAACCCATCGGCGCCGCGCTCACCGAGTCCCAGATGCGCGCCGTGGCCACCTATTTTTCCAAGCTAACGACTCCGACGGCCGCCAAACCCACGGGGGGAGCGGAGCTGGTGGCCCGCGGCAAAAGGATCGCCACCTACGGCGTCTGGGCGCACGACGTCCCCGCTTGCACGCAGTGCCACGGGCCCGGCGGGCGCGGCATCGGCTCGGCCTTTCCCGCCTTGGCCGGCCAGCACGCGGCCTACATCGAGGCGCAATTTGCCGCCTGGAAGTCGGGAAAACGCCACGATGGGCCCAACGGGCTGATGAAGGCGGTCGCCGAGCGGCTGCCCGACGACGACGTCAAGGCGGTCGCCGCCTATTTCGCCTCTCTTCCGGCCGCGGACGCCAAAAAGCAGTAGGAGCCTGTGATGCCGAGTTTTTTGGATGAATATCGTGGGCCGGTGTCGCGCGGCGCGCTGGTTGCGCTCGTGGCCGCCGCCGTGGCCAGTGTCATCGGGTGCAAGTCGCCGCCGAAATCCGCCGAGACGGCGAGCGCCCCGTCCGGCGGCGCGTCGGCCGATACAAAGTCTGCCAAGCCGGACAAACGCGTCGACTATCAGGCCGAGCTTCCGGCGGCGCCAGCGCCGACCGACGGCTACTTCCAGCCGCCGGCGCGCGACAAGTGGCCCAAAGGTGCGTTCGGTGAGGCCGTGCGCCGCGGCGCCGAGATCTTTCGGGACACGCCCGCACATGCCGGCAGCTTCGTCGGCAACGGGTTATCCTGCGCCAATTGTCACCTCGACAACGGCCGCCGGGCGAACTCCGCACCGCTGTGGGCGGCTTGGGGGAGCTACCCGGCCTACCGACGCAAAAACGACCACGTCAACACGCTCGAAGAGCGCATTCGCGGATGCTTCCGCTACTCGATGAACGCGCCTGGCTCCAAGGCCGGACACGCCCCCAGGCCCGGCGACCCGTTGCTGACCGACCTGCAGGCCTATATGTTCTGGTTGGCCACCGGCGCGCCCGCCGGCAAGAATTTGCCGGGGCGCGGCTTTCCCAAGCTCGACAAGCCCGCCCGGGGCTACGACGTCGCCCGCGGCAAGAAGGTCTTCGACCAGCAATGCGCCCTGTGCCACGGCGACCACGGGCAGGGGACCAAGCTCGCCGACGGGCGTTATGCGTTCCCGCCGCTGTGGGGGCCGAAGTCGTACAACTGGGGCGCGGGCATGCATCGAATCAACACCGCGGCGGGCTTCATCAAGGCCAATATGCCGCTGGGTAAGCCGAACACGCTGACCGACCAGGAGGCGTGGGACGTCGCCGCCTATATCAACAGTCACGAGCGGCCGCCGGACCCGCGCTATTCGACGAGCCTCGACAAGACCGCCAAGACCTTCCACCACCACCAATGCTTCTACGACAAGAAGGTCGACGGCGCCGTGCTCGGACGAGGCGCGAAGTGACAAAAACACGTCGTGGTCGGGCCCGGCGGCTCGCCGTGTGGCTGGCGGTGGGGTGCGTGGTGGTGGGCGTGGGGCTCCCGAGGCGCGCCCGCGCGGCCGATTGGCCGATGATTCAGGGCAGCGAAGAGGGCCGTCCGGATCGCGCCTTCGTGCCCTTTGCCTTCCTGCAGGTGGTCGCCGAGGGGATTCCGGCCTCGCCGGTCGACGGCCTCGAGGCGAACGCGCTCGTCCCCTTCAACGGGCGGTTTGCCGCCTTCAACGTGCTCTCCGGCGAGGACGTTCGCTACGGCCTGGGCGTGCGCCGGGCGCGGGTGGGCGTGCGCGGCGCCGTGCCCAAGACCGACCAGGCTATCGTCTACTTCCTCGCCGCCGAATTCGGCGCCAACGCCGTCACCGCCGGCGGCGAGCGCTTCGCCCTGATGGACGCCTCGGTGACGTTTCGCACGCCGGTCACGTTCATTCGCGCCGGGCAGTTCAAGCTGCCGCTGATGGACGAGACGCTCGAGGCCGTCCACGTCACCACCGATCTGGTCAATTACTCCATCGTGGCGCGCCGACTCATCGTCGAGCGCCCCATCGACGCCGAGTACCTGGTGGGGCCGGCCAACGGCTTTCGCGACGTCGGTGTCGAGCTGTTCGGCGCGCCTCTGCTCGGAAACGTCGAGCTGGGATACGCCCTCATGCTCGCCAATGGACGGCCGGGAACGCTCGACCCGACGAGCCACAAGGACATCATCGGCCGGCTGCAATTATCGTGGCTCTGGGACACCAAGAAGCGCTTCAAAGCCAGGCGCGACGAGGTGTCGCTCTTTGGCTGGAGTCAGTGGGGCAAGCGGAATTACCTGGACGGCCAGAAGACCCGGTTTCGCGCCGGCGTCGGCGCCCAGCTTCAGCGCAAGAGCCTGCGCGTGCGCCTCGAGGGCGTGTGGGCCGACGGGCTTATCACCGGGGGGCGCAAGCCGGCGTTCGCCGGTGAGCCGCTGGTGGTGCTGCCCGATGCGACCGCCTACGGGGTCACGTCGCTGGTTGGCTGGCGGTTCGACAATCCCCTGGAGGTCGACCTCGCCGCCAACTTACTGCACCAGGAGCCCGGCGGTGGGCCCAACGAGAGGATTTTCTGGGAGGGAATCGTCGGCGCGCAGTGGTTCTTCACCCCACGCGCCAAGCTGATGTTCAACGCCGCCCTTCGGGGCATCGAGGCGCCCAACCCGGCCAGCGCCGACGTCGATCGTATCCTGCAGACGGTGGCGCCGCGCTTTAGCCTCGAGGCGACCGTGGCCTTTTAGCCAGCGCCAGGGGTCAATCGAGGTATTCGCCGCGAAGCTCTTCGAGGTAGAGGCGCTCCTCGGGCGAGATCTCCGCGCTGGTCGACTCCTCGTCGGTCTCATCGTCGTCGGAGGCGTTTCGCCGGCGGCGCACGGCGATGAAGAAGATGAGCACCATGCAGAACACAAACACCACCGCCAGCAGCGCGATCAGCACGTAGTCGTCTTGCTTGGGCGGCAGGGGGCGGCGAAATTCATCGCCGTATTTGGCGAAGATGGCCTCTTCGATCTCGTGCTTGCTCTTGCCCTCGCGGGCGAGCTTCTGGATGTGCTGGCGCACGATGGAGGCGCCGCCAGACGGACAGATCGCGATGGTCTCGCCGGGGCAAAACGGGCTGTAGATATCCTCGCTGATCTGCTGGGTGAGCTCGGAGACCTCGCCGGGGCTGCGCTTGGCGGGCGTGGGTTTGGCCTTCTGGTCGGCCTCGCGCTGCTCGAGGGCGATCTTCATGGCCTCGTCGGGCGTGAGGTGGCCGCGCGCGAAGGCTGGCGCGGCCACAAATAGCATCAGAAGGCCTACCAGCGCGGCCACGTGGCGCGCCCGTATCGAAAGCGTTGACGTCAAAAAGGTCATCATAGGTCGATCATCCGGTGTATTCGGCCTCGATCTCATCGGAGCCCAGCCAGCCGCGCAGCAAGTCACGCGCGGCCTCGTCGGCGTCGTCGCGTGTGCGCAGCGAATATTTGTCCTGCGGTTTGAGGCCGAGCTCGACGCTGACCTGGCGCAGCTCGCCGCGGCGGAACAGGTGCATCTCGATGCTGTCACCGGGAGCGTGATCCGCGATGCGCTTCGCGAGGTTGTCTCCCGTTACCTTCCAACCGTCGACGGCGACGATTTCATCCCCGGCCCAGATGCCGCCGCGCTGGGCGGGGCTGTCGGTGGGCACATGTAGCACGCGCACCCGGCCCTCGCGAGTCTCGGTGCTCGCGCCCAGCCATGCCTTCTGGGGCACGCTGGACTCGCGGGTGAGCTCGAGGCCGACCGGGGCGAGCAGGGCGTCCCAGTCGAAGTCGTCGGTGCCACGGATATAGGCGTCGAAGAACTCGCCGACGTCCACCCCGGTCACTTCCGTGACGATGCGTTCGTACGACCCCTCCGGATAGCCGGTGTCGCCGGCCACATAGTAGTGCTCCCACAGGTGGCGCAGCACGTCGTCGAGGCAGGCTTCGCCGCCGGTTTGCTGGCGAAGGTGCAGGTCGAGCAGGGCGCAGACGATCTCGCCTTTCAGGTAGTAGGAGACCGTGGAGTTGCGCGTGTTTTCGTCGGGCCGATACAGCTTGATCCAGGCGTCGAAGCTGGCGTCCTCCAGCGAGTGCAGTTTGCGCCCGGGCACCCGGTCGTATTGGTGGATGCGTTTGAGCAGCCGGGTGGCGTAGCCGTTGGCGTCGATGATCCCGGCGCGCACCAGCCCCAGAGTGTCGTAGTAGCTGGTGATCCCTTCGACGGTCCACAAATCGCGGGTGTAATTCTCGTTCTGGTAGTCGAACGGCCCCAGGTTGGCTGGCCGGATGCGCTTGACGTTCCACACGTGGAAGTGCTCGTGGCAGACCAGGCTCAAGAAGTTGACGTAGCTGTCGTCGGGGCTGCCGGGCTTGTCGCCACGGGTAAAGCCATCGCGCGGCCAGATGAGCGCCGACGAGTTGCGGTGCTCGAGGCCGCCGCCGGCCCCGTCGCTCAGCAGGGTGATGAAGCTGTAGCGCTCGTAAGGAAGCTCGCCGAAGACGTCGCGGTTCGCCCGGATGACCCGGGCCACGTCGCGGCCGAGCTCGTCGCGGTCGTAGTTGGTCTTGCCGGGGAACACCAGTTGATGGTCGACGTCATCGACGACGATGGGCACGTTGTCGTGATCACCCAGATGCACCGGACAATCGAAGAGGGTGTCGAAATCGGGCGCCGCAAACGTCTTCGAGGGGCCGTCGACGAGGTCCAGGCCGGTGCTCACGCCCCAGTCCTTGTCTTCGGGCGGCACGAGCTGGACTTCGACGGCTTCGTCTTCGCGGCCATGCGGATACATGAACGTGGCTACGCCGTGGATGAACGCCTGGGTGTCGTCGAAGTAGTTGGCGCGCACGTTCAGGTCGTAGGCGTACACCTCGTAGACCACACGCACAGAATTGCACTGGGTGACGTCCACCCGCCAGGTGGCCTTGTCGATTTTGCGCGCCTGGCGGCGCTCCCCGTCGGCGTCGAACGCGCGCACGTTCTGGACGTGGCGGGCGTACTCGCGCACCAGATAACTGCCCGGGCTCCACACGGGCATGCTCAGGTCGACGTGCTCGTCGTCGGCGAGCCCGTCGAGCTCCAGGCGCACGTGCAGCAAGTGGTCGTGGGGGGTGCGGGCCGAGACCTGATAGCGAATAAGAGCACTCATAGGGCATTTCGTCAGCGAGGCAGTGCACAATGGACACTGCAACGCTTTACACCAGCGCGGCGCGATTTTGAAGCCGGCTCCGCATTGGCCGGCCCCGATTGCATTGACCAGGTGGGGCAGGTGAAATACGGTGCCAGCCGATCGAGACGACCGATTCGTGCACCAGCGCGCACCCAAGGAGCGACAGCCCATGGCTTCGAGCAAGGCAACCGGCGAGGCGACTTCCGAGATCGAGGCGAAGATTCGTGACGGCATCGACGAGATCGACCCCCACCTGATCGGGGCGGACGTGTTGTTGACCGGATTTCCCGGGTTTGTGGGAAAGAACCTGTTGGCCCGCCTGGTCGAATTGCAGCCGGAGGCGACGTTTTACCTGCTCGTCGAGGCGCGATTGAAAGACGTCGCCCGGCGCACGCTGGCGGAGCTCGAGCGCGCCCACCCGCAGTTCGAGGGGCGCTGGGAGCTGGTCGAGGGCGATATTACCGACCGTTTCTTGGGGTTGAGCGAGGCGCGCTACCAGGAGTTGAGCGCGGCCATCGGGGTCGTGTGGCACCTGGCCGCGATTTACGACCTGGCGGTGCCCGAGCAGCTCGCCTACCGGGTCAATGTCACGGGCACCATTCACGTGCTCGACTTTTGTGAGGCCTGCGACGACCTGCGCCGGCTCAACTACGTGTCCACCTGCTACGTCTCCGGTGAGCGCGAGGGCCTGATTTACGAGGACGAGCTCGACGAGGGGCAGGGCCACAAGAATCACTACGAATCCACGAAATTCTGGGCGGAGGTCGAGGTCCAGCGCCGCTCGCCCAACATCCCCACGGTCATCTTTCGGCCGGGCATCGTGGTGGGGGACTCGCGCACCGGGGAGACCGACAAATATGACGGGCCGTATTATCTGATGAAGTTGGTCCAGCGCCTGCCCGACTGGATGCCGACGTTCAATATCGGCAAGGGAGAGTCGGTGGTAAACTTGGTGCCCATCGACTACGTGACCGACGCGATGGCGTTTCTGGGGACCAAGCAGGGCGTCGACGGCCAGGTCTTCCATCTCGCCGATCCCAACCCCATGCGTGCTCGCGATGTGGTGGCGCTGGCGCTGGACAGCATGAACAAAGCGCCGGCGGTTGCGAGCCTGCCCTCGGTGTTGGTCAACGCCGCGCTGGGCAAGCCCACGGTCGAAGGTGCGCTGGGCGTGCCCCGCGAGGTGCTGACCTACTTCAACCACGACGCGCGCTACGACACCAGCAACACTCAGCGCGAGCTTCGCAACACCGCCATCCGGTGCCCGCACCTGTCCACCTACATGCAGACGTTGGTGGACTACTTCTTGCGCAACCCCGAAAAGCAATTTCTGGATCGACGGCGGGTATGATTTTGCGTGCCGATCTAATAGTTTGAATCTCGCCGGGCCCCGACGGGGTCTTGGATGCGAGCGGCGTCGATGAATGAAGGCGCCGGCTCATCACCATCGGACGGTCGAGCCTGCCGGGCTATTTTTCCCGGGCTTCGACGGCCGATGTCACCCTTATGGTTGATGTTCCTTAAAGGAGACGTACACGTGAAGAAGAGCAAATTTTTGATTGGATTGGGTTCGTCGGTGGCGCTCTTGTCGGTGCCGCTTTCCGGCTGTTCGAGCACGCCCGCCAAGCCCGACGCCGAGGCCACCCAGGTCAAGCAGGCCCAACAGCAACAGGCCGAGGCCAACTGCGGCGCCGACCACAAAGACGCCAAAGACGGCGCCAAAGCCGAGGCGAGCTGCGGGGCGAAGGCCAAAGCCAAGGACGCCGAGGCCAAGTGTGGCGAAGGCAAATGTGGTGAAGGCAAGTGCGCTGAAGGCAAATGCGGCCAGAAGTGAGCACGTTGGACGTCGGCCTCGGCTTTCGTCTCGGGTTGGCCGACGCGTTGCTCGCCGCCGAGCACAGCAACGCGAGCTTTGTCGAGATCGCCCCGGAGAACTATCTGGGGGTGGGGGGGCGGCGCCGCCGCTTGCTCGACGAGGCTCGGGAGCGCTGGCCGATCGTCTGCCACGGATTGTGCGGCGACTTCGCCGGACGCGCGCCCATCGACCGCGAGTTTTTGGGCGCGCTGTCCGACTT
This sequence comes from uncultured delta proteobacterium, assembly GCA_963697525.1. GTDB lineage: Bacteria > Myxococcota_A > Bradymonadia > Bradymonadales > Bradymonadaceae > Bradymonas. Next base: position 6,322,625 of record OY969087.1, on the reverse strand, counting down.
CCTGTCGCAGCTCGGCGCCCAGTGGTACAGCGACCATCTGTGTCTGACCCACCTGGGCGGCGCGGAGATGCACGAGCTGGTCCCGCTTTCGTTCAACGAAGAGGCGGTCGAGCGCGCCGCCGGGCGCATCCGCGAGGTGCGCGAGCTGTTAGGGGTGCCGATCGCGGTCGAGAACGTGTCGGCCTACGGGCGCATGCCCAACGGCACGATGAGCGAGGCCGAGTTCGTCGGCGCCGTGGTCGAGCGCGCCGACTGCTTGCTCTTGCTCGACGTCAACAACGTGTACGTCAACGCCACCAACTTCGGCTTTGACGCGCGCGCCTACATCGACCAGCTTCCGCTGGAGCGAGTGGTCGAGATCCACATCGCCGGCCACGACGTCGAGGACGACGGGCTCTTGCTCGACACCCACGCCACACCCATTATCGACCCGGTCTACGAGCTTTTCCGCTACGCCTTGGAGCGTTTGCCGCATCGGCCGCCGATTTTGCTCGAACGCGACAACGACTTCCCGCCGCTGGCCGAGTTGGAGGCGGAGATGGCGACCCTGCTGGAGATCCTCGATGAGCTCGAACCCGCAACTTGACGACCAATTGTATCGGTTGCTCTTTGGCGGCGAGCCGGGCCCGGTCGACGGGCTCGACGAGCGCGCGCAGCGCATTTACCGGCGCCAGGTGCGCCGAAGTTTACTCGGCGGCGTGCGCCTGGCGATTCCGATAGCGTGCTCGCTGGTGCCCGAGGAGGTCGAGCGTCTGCTGTCGCGTTGGCTCGCCGAGGCGCCGCCCACCACGCGCATTTACTGGCAGCTTCCGCTGGAATTCGCCGCCTGGCTTCGGGACGTCGACGGCCTCAGCCACCCGGCGCTGGCCGACCTGGTGCACTGGGAGAGCGTCGAGGTCGACGTGCGAAACGCCCCCGAGGCCGAGGCGATGGAGCGGGGCGGGCTCGCGCTGCACCCATCGGCGCGCCTGGGCATCTACCAGTACCCCGTCTACCGCATGGACGAGGCCACCACCGAGTGGCCCGAGCCGCTCGCGCAGCCGGCGTTCGTGCTCGCCTACCGGCGCGACGAGACCGTCTACTGGCGGGTCATCGAGCCCGCCCTCGCCCAGACCCTCGCTCGCCTCGCCGAGGGCGACCTGCTCGACGACGCTCTCGCGTGCGTCGGCGAACTCTACGCCGAGCTCGACTGCGACGCCCTCCTCGGCGACCTTCGCATGCTCGTCGACGAGGGCGCGCTTCTCCAACCGTAATCCCCCCCAAGATTCGGTGTCAGACACCGTGATAGTCAGCAACCATGCGGTCGTGCGGCCACTTGTCGGCGTGCAACGAGTCGGTGAGGGCGGCTCACATGCGATTTTTGCCCATGACGAAGCACTCGAAGGATGAATAGGGACCACATCGGGTTCGAGTTGGGGCTGATTACGGCCGATTCGGGAAGAGCGGGGAAAGATGTGGCATAGCGGTGCGCTCGAACGCTTGGCGGCGGAAAACGTTCGTGTCTTTCGTGGAAATGTGGAACTGCTCGGAAGTTTGCGGCCTCAGTCGAGGCGCTCCTCGCGCGGCTCGGGCGCGCCGACGCACTCGCGGTGGCCCGGCGGGATGGTGCCGTTGGGAAATTCGAGGTCGGTCTTGCCGTCCCTCCACTTGTCGGCGGCCTGTTTGTAGCGGTCGCGGATCTCCCAATACGTCGTTGTGTACTCCTCGCGAAGCTTCGGGTCGGTCGTGTGGCACAGCGGACACGGAGAGCTTTCGGAGTCTTTCGGGCGGTCGTACCAGTTCTGGCTAAGAATCTTTTCGACCCCCACGCACCCGCCATCTCGGTGGTCGGCCAGGTACTCGGCGTGGCCTCGAAGCTCCTCTAAGACCTTGTGGTTGTACTCTTCGTCGCTCAAATCCTTCCACATGGGCAGCTTGGCCATCTCGAGCTCGTAGTCGACCATGGCGCGGCGCTCGGCCTCGGCGTGGTCAACATCTTTTCGGCGAAGCCGCCAGTACTCCTTCTTGTTGACGCGCTGTCCCACAAGCGGCGTTGCCGACTCGTGGAGGTCCCAGGAGGACAGCCCCGGCCAGAACTTGGGGTGGGCGACCAGGTTGGACTCGCAGGGGTTACAGACCGTGTAGCGAAGTTTGTGCAACAGCTCGTCGTCGTCGAGGATCGGCGAGCACTTGTAGCGGCTCTCGAAGAACGAGCCCGAGCGGCCCCAGTGGGCGTTTAGTTGCTTGGCGAGCTCGGTGTCGAGGAGCTGCATGAACTTCTGGATCTGGCAGGAGTGCGAGCCGACCATCAGGTGGAAGTGGTTGGACATGAACACAAACGCATAGATATCGACGTCATGCTGGTCGGCGGCGTAGGCGAGCACGTTGGCGATGATGGTGTTGACGTCCTTGCCGGGGCGAAAGAAGTAGCGCTGCTGCAGGCAGCGGATGGTGATGAAATAGATGACGTTGGATTCAAAGTGGCGCAGTCGATATCCCATTTGAGTGGCTCCATAGGTTCGAGGTGATCGTTAAACCTCTCATTATGGTTTTCGGCAAAATGGGGCGAATCGTTGCGTGATCGGGCAAAGTTTTTTTGCGAAGGGGGGGGTGGGGGAGGAGTGCGATCGCGCTCTGAGGCGCATGTACGCTGGGTCGTAACGGTGTCTGACACCGTTTTTTGGGGCGGCGGGGTGGGGTGGTGTTGGCTGCGCGTGGGCGTGGCGGCGGCGTGGCCGGCGTTGTTGAATCACGCACCTACGGCTACTATAGTGCCTCCAAGTGCACGGATTGGATTTTTGCGCCGGGGGCACCCGTCTGCCTCGCGTCCACATAGACCGGAATGACCATGATTTTTGACGACGTCCATTTGCGCAGCGGCTTGTCGCGCCGGTTGCTCGCCGTCCTCACTGCGCTGATGCTGGTGGTAGCTGCGGGCTGCTCGGATGATACGAGCCATCCCGGGGGCGGTGACGCTGCGCTTCGCCCCGACGCCCAGAGCGACGTCGACGCGGGCGCCGATGCGGCCGATGTCGTCGACAGTGGCAGCGGCGACGTGGGTGGGCTCGACGCCGGCGACGTCCTCGATGATGCGCCGCCGGACGTGCGGGTGCCGCCGCCGGACGCCGGCGTGGATGCCACGCCCGACGCCGAGCCAGACGTCGCGCCGACCGAACTGCGCCTCGACAGCATCACCCCGCCGCGTGGACCGGTCGACGGCGGCACGCCGTTCGTGATCAAGGGCGCCGGATTCAGCCGCGACACCGTCGTCTATTTCGGCAGCGAGCGCGCCGACGTGACCCTGGTCGACGGCAACCTCGTCGGTGAGACGCCCGCGGGCGCCGGGGTCGGGTCGGTCGACCTCAAGTTGCTCGACCCGACGCTGGGCGACGCCCTGCTCGCCGGCGGCTTCACCTACACGGCCACCGTCGAACTCACCGCGGTGACCCCGTCGCGCATCCCCACCGACGGCGGCGTCGAGGTCACCGTCGACGGGCGCGGGTTCGACTCGGACACCCGCATCAGCTTCGGCGGCCAGACCGGCGTTCGCCACACGCTGGTCGACAGTCACACCATGCGCGTGGTCACCCCGCCGCACGCCGCCGGCGCGGTCGACGTGCGCGCGACCAACCGCGACGGCACCGACGTCCTCGCCGGCGCGGTGACCTATTTCGACACGCTGTCCATCGACAAGGTCCGCCCGGCCAGCGGCGCCACCGCCGGCGGCGACACTGTCACCGTCTACGGCACCGGCTTCAAGCCCGGCATGACCGTGCAATTCGGCGGCGCACCGGCCACCGTACAGTCGGTCAACGCCGCCGGCACCGAGGCAACCGTGCTCACGCCCGCAGGCAGCGCCGGGCTCACCGACGTGCGCGCCCAGACGCCCGACGGCGACGCGACCCTGCTGGCAGACGCCTTCTACTACACCGCCAGCATCAGCGACTTCGCCATCGCCGCTGTCGACCCGTCCACCGCCGCTCAGAGCGGCGGCGTGGACGTCACCATCCTCGGCTCGGGGCTCGACGCCAGCGGGCTGAGCGTGACCTTCGACGGCGCCGCCGCCACCCTGGTCGACCAGGGCCCCGGCCACGCCACCGTCACCGTCCCCGCGCACGCCCCCGGCCTCGTCGACGTGAGCATCGCCGACGGCAACGGCGCGACCGACACCCTCTCCCAGGGCTTCGAGTACGTCCCCGACCTTTGGATCGACCGGATCACGCCCGCCACGGCCGACGTCGCCGGCGGCGCCACCGTCACCATCGCCGGCGAGGGCTTTACCGGCGCCCAACGCGTCAGCTTCGGCGGCATCGCCGCCCAATTCAGCGTCGACAGCGATACCCAGATCACCGCCACCGTGCCGTCGCATTCGGCCGGCAAGGTCGACGTCGTCGTCGAGCGCGGCATCCAGGCGCGCTTCCGCGACGGCTTTACCTACACCGAAGACCTCGGCGTCGACGGCTTCTTCCCGGTGCGCGGCTCGGTCGCCGGCAATACCTACGTCGAGCTTCGCGGCCGCGGCTTCAGCGGGCAGATGGGCGTGACCTTCGACGGCCAGGACGGCGTCGACGTCCAGATCCTCGATTCCCAGACCCTCGCCGTGCGCACCCCGCCGCACGCCACCGGCCCGGTCGACGTCGCGGTCACCCGCGGCAGCGACTCGGTAGCGGCCAGCGAACAGTACACCTATTTCAACCCCGGCAGCCGCTTCGGCGGCGCCTGGGGCGGCCCCATCCAGGGGGCGGTCAACGTGACCGTCTACGAGATGGGCGGCGCGCCCATCGAAGGCGCCCACGTCCAACTGTCCACCCGCAGCGACACGCTGTACCAGGGCCAGACCGACGCCAACGGCATGATCACCCTGTCCGGCCCCGACGTCTTCGGCGAGCAGACGGTCACCGCGATCGCCCCGGAGTACTCCAGCGCGACCGTCCAGCACGTCAACGCCGAGAACGTGACCATCTTTTTGTCGAAGTCCTCCCAGGGCCCGCCGCCTCCCGGCCCGCCCACCGCGACCTTCCAGGGACACCTCGGCGGTCTGGACAAGATCGAGGAGCCCGGGCCCAACGAATTCCAGATGGCCATCGTGCGCACGACCCGCCCGGACCCCTGGTCGAAGATCCCCGACCCCGGCGCTGGCGCCACGGTGATGTCCGACGGCCCCTACACCCTCAACAGCCGCATCGGCGACGTCGCCATCGTGGCGCTGGGTGGGCTGTACAACAACGACACCAACACGTTTCGCCCGCTGGCCATGGGCGTCAAGCGCTACCTCTTTGCCAGCGACGGGCAGACCCAGACCGTCGACATCGACCTGGACATCCCGCTGAACAGCTCGCTGAGCTTCAAGATCAACAACCCCCAGCACACCGCCACCGGCCCCAATACCAATCGCGTGGTGCCCTGGCTCGACTTTGGCTTCGAGGGCGTCTTCGGCGGGGTCGTCGTCGCCCAGGGCGCCTCCGACATCGTCACCTGTGAGCACCTGCCCGCGCTGACCGGTCAACTCGCCGGGGTGAGCTACTGGGCTATCGGCGGCAGCTACACCGATACCGACCCCCCATCGGGCGCCTCCAACCCGCCCTTTGGCGAGACGTTCAAGAAGAATATCACCGACATGAGCCAGGTGGTCAGCTTGCCGGCGCTTCCCACCATCGCCCGGGTGACCTCCCCGGCGAGCGGCGCGGTGCCCATCGACGGGCTGGTCTCCTTCGACGCCAACTCGCCCAACCCGCCCGATTTCTATTACGTGCGCGTGGTCACCACCATGGGCGCGACGGTGTGGGAGGGCTTTTTGAACGGCACGGCCACCAGCTTTCGCTTCCCCGACTTCCCGGACTTCTCCTACCTGCCGCCCGATCAGCGCCCGGTGCCGTACCCCGGCGGGGTGTATCAACTGATCATCATCGGCGTGCGCCAGGCGGGCACGAGCATCAACAATTACTCGTATTCCGACCTGTCACTGGACTCCTGGGAGTCGTACTCGGCGTGGGCGCAGTACATAAGCTTCTGAGGCTGGAAAGGCTGCTTCGGGGGACGCGGCGGACGGGGGCGTCGGCGCGGTCACGCGCACGAAAACATCGTGTTTAACTTCCAGCCTCAAAGTCACTAGAATGCTCCCGACCGCCCCTCACTACGACGGAGACGCCGAATGCCCCGCGCATCCCTGCGACGTGCACTTGCCTTCCTCATCGTGTTGGCCCTCGCCCTGACGAGCGCCTGCTCGGACAACACGAATGGGAGCGGCGACGCCGGCCCGTCGCGCGACGCCTCCGCCGACTCAGCCATGCCCGACGCGACGACCGCCGACCTCGACGCCGGCCCGACGCTCGACGCCGCCGACGCGACCGGCGACGCGCGCCAGCCGCACGACACCAACAATGACTGGAATTGGGACATCGGCGGCGATGGCGGCGAGCAGGCGTTTGCCCTCGAGAAGGTCGTGCCGCCGTCCGGGCCGGTCGAAGGGGGCAACCGGGTGCGCATCGTGGGCACGGGCTTTGCGCCGGGAGTGAAAGTCTTCTTCGGCAGCCACGAGATGCACGTGGACGTGACCGCCGAGCAGATGCTCGGGCAGGTGCCCCCGGCGAGCGGGCCCGGGCCGGTGACCGTCAAGGCCATCGCGCCCGACGGGCAGGTGCGCACCCTGGTCGACGCCTACGAATACGTCGCCGGCCTGCATATCGACAGCGTGACGCCGTCGCGGGTACCGACCGACGGCGGTGTCGAGGTCGAGGTACGCGGGAGCGGCTTTTCGCCGCAGTCTGCGGTGAGCTTCTCCGGCGACCCCGCGTTGCGGGTGACCTACGTCGACGACAGCTTGCTGCGCGTGGTCGTGCCGCCGCGCCACCGCGGCTACGCCGACGTGCGCGTGACTACCCAGTCGGCGTCGACGGTCGCCGAGCGCGCCGTCGCCTACTTCGCCCCGCTCGAGATCGACGCGGTGCGCCCGGCAGGCGGGCCGCTCGCCGGTGGGAACAACGTGACCATCGAGGGAAGCGGCTTTACCTCGGCGACGACGTTCGTCTTCGGCGGACAGGCCGCCCAGGTGGTCAGCGTCGACCCCCAGGCGTCGACGGCGACGGTGACTGTACCGGCGCACGCCGCCGGATTGGTCGACGTCCGCGCCCACAACGCCAACGACGACGCGATTTTGCCCAACGCCTATCTGTATCGCGCCGACACCACGCCCGCGCTCGCTGCCCTGAGCCCGGCGTTTGGCCCGGCCTCGGGAGGCACCGAGGTGACCCTGGTCGGCGAGGGACTGGACGCTCCGGGCGCCGAATTCGACTTCGGGGGTAACGCGGCCACGGTCGTCGATCGCGCCGAGACCTACGCGGTCGTCAAGACGCCGCCGGGTGCCACGGGCAGCGTCGACGTGGTCATGCGCGACGCCAGCGGCGAGCTCGGCCGGCTCGACCGACGGCTTCGAGTACCGCGACGACGTGTGGATCGACTCGGTCACCCCCGCCCAGGGGCCGACCGACGGGGCCACCCAGGTCACCATCGCGGGAAGCGGCTTTACCGGCGCCGACCGCGTCGAATTTGGCGGCATCGCCGCGGCGTTTCAGGTGGTCTCAGACACCCAGATCAAGGCCACGACGCCGGCTCACGGGGCCGGCAAGGTCGACGTGGTGGTCCAGCGCGACGGAGTGAAGGCCACCCTGAAGGACGGCTTCGTGTTCACCGAGCCGCTGGAGGTGTGGGGCTTTAGCCCGATCCGTGGCGCGGTCGCCGGCAATACCTACGTGGAGGTGCGCGGGCGGGGCTTCTACGGCGAGTTGCACGTCTACTTCGACAACGTGGAGGCGCCCACCGTCCAGCGCATCGACCGCAACAACTTGCTGTTGTACACCCCGCCGCACGCGGTCGGCGAGGCCGACGTGCGGGTGGAGGCGGGCTCGCGCGCGGCCACCGCGCCCTATCCCTTCGAGTATTTCAACCCCGCCAGCCGCTTCGGGGGCGCCTCCGGCGGCGCCGTCGACGGCTCGGTCAACGTCTCGGTCTTCTCGCGCGGCGGTGGTCCCATCCCCGGCGCGTTCGTGATGCTGTCGACCCGCGGCGACACACCCTATCAGGGCGTGACCGATGAAAATGGCCAGGTCACCCTGTCGGGCCCCGACGTGCTCGGCGCCCAGACCATCACCGCCACCGCCAAAGACTACTCGTCGACGACCATCCAGACGGTGGACGCCGAAAACATCACGCTGTTTTTGAACTATCTGATCATGGACCCCAACAGCGGGCAGGGCGGCGGCCAGGGCCCGCCGGCGGGCACGATCAGCGGCACGGTGACCACCCAGGGCAAGTTGTCCGACCCCGACAACCAGAGCACCTACGACATGGCCGTGGTGGCCACGACCGACGACTCGATGAGCGGAGGCCTCGTCGATCCCGGCCCCGGGGGCACCGTGCTGGGCTCGGGACACTACGAAATTCGCTCGCGCATCGGCGACGTGGCGGTGGTGGCGCTGTGCGGGGTGTACGACGAGTCCACCGACAGCTTCGACCCGCAGTATATGGGCATCAAGCGCTATATGTTCATCAGCGACGGCGGCCAGTACAACGCCGATCTTCTGTGCAATATCCCGTTGGATAAGACGGCCACGGCCAAGCTGGTCAACCCGATCTACTCGCCGCAGGGGCCCGACAACAATATGGTGCAGGTGTACTGGGACTTTGGCTTCGAAGGCGTCTTCCCGGCGCCCAAGATCGGCCGCGGGCTCGGCAGCATCATCGAGGTGCCCGGCCAGCCGGCGGCCACCGGCGCGTTGAGCGACATGACCTACACCCTCGTCGGGGGCAGCTACACCGGCTCGTACTCCCCGTCGACCCAGACCCAGGTCACCGACGTGACCGACCTGTCGAAGACCATCGTGATGCCGCCGCTTTTGGACATCCCCGAGCCGGTCTCGCCGACGGTGGGCGGGACGCTGCAAAACAACACCGTCACCTTCCAGGCCTCCGGGCCGTATTACCCCGACTTTTACTCGATCATCTTTCTGAACGCCGACGGTTTGCCATTTTGGCAATTCGTCATTCCGGGCACCTCCAACACCATTCGGTTGCCCGATTTCCCGGACTTCTCCTTCCTGCCTGCCGAGCAGCGGCCCGACCCGCTGGACACCAGCCGCATCTACATGACGGTCATCGGCATCCGCGCGGCCGACAATTTTGCCTACGAGAATTTCTCGTACCAGGACCTGTCGATGGACGCCTGGAGCGCGTACTCGCTGACGCGCTGGAGCTTCGTGCCTCCCCAGCCCGCTCCCTGAGCCACGCGAGCGCGTCCGCGTCGAGGGCGTGATTTGCCCTCGCGGCGCGTCGTGTGCAGGTTGTAGCTACTTATTCGCGCAGTACATCCTCGGGGTCCGTCCACTCGCCACGTGCGGGGGCGGTGCCAAAGCGTCCGTGTTTCCATGTCGACATCGGCTCCTTCCAGATTTGCGCGTGTGCTGGTGGTCGCCGCCGCGGCGATGCTGGTCTCGTGCGAGGGCTCCAAGAAGCCCCCGCCCAGGCCACCCCCCGCGCTTCCGGTCTTGAAGAATCCAACCCCGGTCGGTCACGCTGACGACGAGTTATCCGGCCACCCTTCAGGGCTATCAGACCGTGGAGATTCGTCCCCGCGTGCAGGGCTATATCGAGCAGATTTTGGTCGATGACGGCGACCAGGTCCAACAGGGACAGGTCCTCTTCAAGCTGGACTCGGGCCCCTACCAGCAGAACGTACGCTCGGCTCAGGCCAACGTGCAGGCCGCCCAGGCGGACATCTCGGCGGCGAAGACGGAGGTCGAGCGGCTCGAGCCGCTGGTCAGGCAGAAGATCTTGAGCAAGTTTCGCCTGCAGACCGCCCGCGACCAGCTCAAGACCAAGGAGGCCGCGCTCGCCCAGGCGCAGGCGGCCCTCGCCAACGCCGAGACCGACCTCAGTTATACCACCATCGTGAGCCCGGCGAGCGGCGTGGTGGGGAGCATCAACTACAAGGTGGGGGCGCTGGTCGACAGCACCATCAATCCACCGCTGACCACGGTGTCGGACATCTCCAAGGTGTACGCCTACTTCTCGATGAGCGAGCGCCAATTGTTGGAGATGACCCGAGTCCGGCCTGCCCAGGGAGCCAGCGGCGGCGGGCCCCAACTGTCTTTGCAACAACGCGTGGCGAAGATGCCGCCGGCCAAGCTGGTGCTTCCCGACAACACCGTCTACGACCACACCGGCAAGATCAGCCTGGCCAGCGGGCTCATCCAGCAGAGCACTGGCGCGGCGTCGTTTCAGGCGCTGTTCCCCAACCCCAACCAGATCCTGCGCACGGGCGGAAGCGCCACGGTGCGCATCCCGTTTCGCCGCGCCTCGGCCATCACCGTGCCCAAGAAGGCGACCTACGAGATCCAGAACAAGCGTTTCGTGTACACGGTCACCAAGAATAACACGGTCAAGAGCACGCCCATCGAGACGCTGCCGCTGAGCACCGAGCAGTCCTACGTGGTCACCAAGGGCTTGAGCGCGGGAGACACCATCGTCACCGCCGGCATGCAGCAATTGCGTGACGGCATGAAGATCAGGCCGACGAACCAATGACCAACCGCATCTTCATCGAGCGTCCGGTGCTGTCGACGGTGATCTCCATCATCATCGTCATCCTGGGCATCCTGGGCTACACCGCCCTGCCGGTGTCGCTATACCCGGACATCGCCCCGCCCACGGTGCAGGTCACGGCGATCTATCCGGGGGCCAACGCCCAGACCGTCCTGGACAGCGTGGTCGTGCCCCTCGAGGAACAGATCAACGGCGTCGAGCACATGACCTACATGACCTCGACCGCCTCCAACAGCGGCGAGGCGCAGATCTCGGTGTACTTCGACATCGGCACCAATCCGGACATCGCCGCGGTGGACGTGCAAAACCGGGTCGCCCAGGCCAGCAGCCTGTTGCCCCAGGAGGTCATCCAGGCGGGGGTGACGACCGCGAAGCGCCAGACCAGCCGGCTGCTCATCTTCACGATGTACAGCCCCAATGGCCAGTACGACCAGAAGTTCATCGAGAACTACGCGCGCATCAACCTGCTGCCCAAGCTGCAGCGCGTCGACGGGGTGGGGGCGGCCGACGCCTTCCTGACCAACACCTACGCCATGCGCATCTGGCTGAAACCGGCGGCGATGGCCTCCTATGACCTGACGCCCTCGGACGTCATCGCCGCGCTCAACGAGCAGAGCTTCGTGGCCGCGCCGGGCTCGCTTGGCAAGAATAGCAAGGAGCCCTTCGAGTACACGCTGCGCTACAAGGGCCGGCTGTCGACCGCCGAGGCCTACAAAAACGTGATCATCCGAGCCGGCGGCCCGCGCTCCGAGCTTCTGCGCCTCGACGACGTCGCCCGCGTCGAGCTCGGCGCCCAGACCTACGCCGGGGTCAGCTTGGCCAACGGCGCCCCCGGAGTGGGGTTTTTCGTCACCCAGACCGCCGGCTCCAACGCCCAGCAGGTGGTCGCCTCGGTGCAGCGCGAGCTCCAGGAGGCCGCCAAGTCCTTTCCGACGGGGATCTCCTACGCCGAGGTGTACAACGCCAACAACTTTCTGAACGCATCCACCGAGAAGGTCTACCGCACCTTCATCGAGGCGTTCATCCTGGTGTTTTTGGTGGTCTTCGTCTTCTTGCAGGACCTGCGATCGACGCTGATCCCGGCCATCGCCGTGCCCGTGTCCATCGTGGGCACGCTGTTCTTCCTGTACTTGTTTGGCTACAGCCTCAACCTGCTCACGCTATTCGCCCTGGTATTGGCCATCGGCATCGTGGTCGACGACGCCATCATCGTCGTCGAGATCGTGCACGCCAAGCTCGAGGAGGGCGCCGAGACCAGCCTCGAGGCGGCGATCGAGGGCATGCGCGAGATCACCGGCGCGATCATCTCGGTCTCCCTGGTCATGGCGGCGATCTTTGTGCCCGTGACCTTTCTCGGGGGCTCGTCGGGCATCTTCTTCCAGCAATTCGGCGTCACCCTGGCGGTCGCCATTCTCATCTCTGCGCTCAACGCCCTGACCTTGAGTCCGGCGCTGTGCGTGGTCTTCCTGTCGCCCGAGACGGCCACCGAGGAGGACGAGCCGCAGACCAAGAAGAGCCTGCGCCAGCGCTTCCACGACGGCTTCGACGCCGCCTTCGACGCCACTCGGCGCGCCTACGTCAAGACGCTTCGGTTCATGGGACAGCATCTGTGGCTGTCGCTGGTGACGGTGGCCCTGTTCGTGGCGCTGTTCGCCTGGCTGATCCAGGTGATCCCCACAGGGCTCATCCCCGACGAAGACCAGGGGGTGTTTTTCGCCAACATCAGCCTGCCGCCGGCCGCCTCCATCGACCGCACCCAGAAGGTGGTCAGTCAGGTCGACGACATGCTCGCCAAGATGGACATCGTCAAAACGCGGGTGGCCATCTCGGGCTTCGGCCTCATCAGCGGCGCCGGCAGCTCGTACGGTTTTGTCGCCGCCCGCCTCAAGCCGTGGTCCGAGCGCGACCGCAGCGTCGAGGACGTCATCAACGAGATGCGCCGAAAGACCGCCTCCATCAAGGAGGCCAATATCGTCTTCTTCTCCCCGCCGGTGATCTCGGGCTTCGGCAACACCAGCGGGTTTACCGTGCACGTCCAAGACCGCCAAAACGCCTCGCTCGACCGACTCGCCGCCGTCTCCAAGCAGGTCCAGGGCGCGCTCATGGCCCGCCCCTCGATCAAATTCGCCGCCTCCTATTTCAGCACCGACTACCCCCAGTACAGGGTCGACGTCGACGTGGCCAAGGCGATGTCCGCCGGCTTTACCGTGCGCTCCATTCTGGACGTGTTGCAGGTCTACTTCGGCGGTCTGTACGTCGCCAACTTCAGCCGCTTCGGCAAGTTGTACCGCGTCTACGTGCAGGCCGGCCCGCAGTATCGCCGATCCACGGACAGCCTGAAGAGCGTCTTCGTCAAGAATAAGCAGGGGCAGATGGCTCCCATCACCAGCTTCGTGACGCTCAAACGGGTGTACGGGCCGGAGAATATCTCGCGGTTCAACCTGCTCAACGCCGTACAGATCACCGGCGAGCCCGCGCAGGGCTACAGCACGGGCGACGCCATCGCGGCCATCAAGAGTGTGTTTCGCGCCAAGATCCCCCCGCAGTACACCTACGCGTTCTCCGGGCTGACCCGCGAGGAGGAGCAGACCAGCGGCCAGGAAGTCATCGTCTTCTTGCTGAGCGTGGTCTTCGTCTACTTCTTGCTCAGCGCCCAGTACGAGAGCTACGTGACCCCGTGGTCGGTTATCCTGGCGTTGCCCGTCGGCCTGGCCAGCCTGTTTGCCTTCGCGGGGATCTTCGGCATCGACAACAACATCTACCTGCAGATCTCGGCGATCATGCTGTTGGGGCTGCTGGCCAAAAACGCCATCCTCATCGTCGAGTTCGGCGTGCAGCGCCGCCGCGGAGAGGGCATGGACATCATTCAGGCGGCCGTGCGTGGCGCCGAGGCCCGACTGCGCCCCATCCTGATGGTCTCGTTCTCGTTTATCGCCGGGCTGATGCCCCTAGCGTTTGCCAGCGGCGTCAACGCCAACGCCAACCGATCCATCGGCATCGGCACCGCCGGGGGCATGCTCGTGGGCACGTTCGTGGGGCTTCTGGTCGTGCCCAGCCTGTTCATCATCTTCGAGAAGCTGCACGAGAAGATCTCCGGCGTCCCCGAGGCGGCCAAGAAGGCCGAGGAAACAGACGACGCCGAACAAGCCGAAGAATCTGACGAACTCGAAGGAGCCGACGACACCGACCGACCCGAGGATGAGGCATGATGCCGCGAACGCTGGGCAAAGCGATAAGCTATGCGCTGCTGGCGGTTTGGTGCGCGGCGGGGCAGTGCGGGTGTCTGGCCACCAAACCCTACAAAAAGCCGGAGGTCCAAACCGACGGGCTCTACGGCGCCCAGCAGGTTCAACTGGACCAGAAGACGCTGGCGGAGATGCCCTGGCAAGAGGTCTTTAGTGACCCCAAGTTGCGCGCGCTCATCGACGAGGCGTTGCGCAACAACCTCGACTTGAAGCAGGCCATCGCGCAGATTCGCGTGGCCGAGGCGGACTTCTACGAGGCGCGCATGGCGCTGTATCCGAGCCTCGACGCTCACGCCGAGTTTGGCTACACCAACCCGTCCGACAATAACGTCAATTTCGGCTCGCGTCTCAGCGGCATCACCATCCCGGCGACCACGAGCTACGAGTTGTCGGGGGCGGCGAGCTGGGAGGCGGATATCTGGGGCAAGCTCACCAGCCTCAAACGCGCCCAACTGGCGGCGCTGCTCGAGACCGAGGCGGCGCGGCGCGCCGTGCAGACCCAGCTCATCGCCGACGTGGCCACCGGCTACTACACCCTGCTGGCGCTCGACGCCCAGCTCGCCATCACCCGGCGCACCGTGCGGACCTTCGAGCAAGAGGTCAAGACGCTGCGCGCGCTCAAAAAGGGCGCCGTCGTCAACGAGTTGTCCGTCCAGCAGGCCATCGCCAGCCGCTACGCCACCGAGTCGACCATCCCCGACCTCGAGCAGCAGATCCTCGAGCAGCAAAACGCGCTGAGCCGCCTGCTCGGGCGCCCGCCCGGGCCCATCGAGCGCAGCTCCTTGTCCGACCAACAGCCCATCGGCAACCTGGCGCTGGGCGTGCCCGCGCAATTGCTACAAAACCGCCCCGACGTCATCGAAGCCGAATACGCATTTCGCCAGGCGTTCGCGCTGACCAACAACGCCCGCGCGCGGTTTTACCCGTCGCTCACGCTCACCGCCCAGGGCGGGCTGCGCAGCCTGAAGGCCACCGACTTCTTCGACCCGGGCTCGCTATTCTACAACCTCATCGCCGGGCTGACCCAGCCGATCTTCGAGAAGGGCCAGAATATTGCCCAATTAAAGCGTACAAAGGCCCAACAAAAGCAGGCGATGCTGCAATTGCAAAGCACGCTGCTGCAGGCCGGCGTCGAGGTGTCCAACGCGCTGAGCTTGTACCAGAACTCACGCGAAAAGCTGGGGTTGCGCGACAAACAGATCGTCGCCCTCAAACACGCGGTCGACTACTCGAGCAAGCTGCTGGAGTACGGCGAGTCCAACTACCTCGACGTGCTGACCGCGCGACGCGGCTTGCTGCAGGCCCAGCTCGATCGGGTCACCGACAAATTGCAGAGATTGACCGCGGGCGTGCAGTTGTACCACGCCCTCGGCGGCGGCTGGAAAAAGCCTCACAAGGCCCATGAGCAGCAGTGAGCATGCGGTCGACGTCCCCACTTCCCCAGCGCAAACCGCCGTACTTCTGCGTGACAAATCAGAAAAATTTCGTTGTTCGACTGGATTCTCTGGGGGGCCGTCGTTATGTTCACGCCGGAGTAGCGGGCGCGGTTTTTTGCCGTCGCAACCATATCTTTTTGTTAATTTGGGAGTATTTACGATGAATTTTCGTAGTCTTGGGGCCAGTCCCCGGAAAATGTTGGTGTTGTTAGCCACGTTGGCGCTGCTGGGCATGAGCGCCTGCGGTGACAATGGCGGCGGCAACAAGAAGAAGAACCAAGACGCCGGTACCGACGTCACCACCTACGACAGCGGCACCGACGCCGGTATGCAGGACACGGGCATGCCCGAAGACACGGGCACGCCGCAAGATACGGGAATGCCCCAAGATACCGGAATGCCGCAAGACACCGGCATGGCCGATACGGGCATGCAGGACACCGGCATGGCCGACACAGGCATGCAGGACACCGGTATGGCGGATACGGGCATGCAGGACACCGGCATGGCCGACACGGGCATGCAGGACACCGGCACCACCGATACCGGCATGCAAGATACTGGCATGGCCGACACGGGCATGCAGGATACTGGCATGGCCGACACCGGCACGGCCGACACGGGCATGCAGGATACCGGCACGGCCGATACGGGCACGCAGGACACCGGCGCGGCCGACCACAGCGTCAACGCCGGCGATCTGGTGATTACCGAGATCATGCAGAACCCCACAACCGCGCAGGACCCCGCGGGCGAGTGGTTCGAAATCCACAACACCACGTCGCGCACACTGTATCTCGACGGATTGACCTTCGAGGATGCAGGAAGCGACAGCTTCACCATCACGGACCCCACCAATACTTACCAGGTGATGCCCAACGGCTACTTTGTCTTGGGCCACACCGGGGACTCCAGCAGCAACGGCGGCGTGACCGTCGATTATGCCTATGGCTCGGATATGACGCTGGCCAATGGCGATGACGAGATCATCATCATGAACGGCGCCACCGAGATCGACCGCGTTACCTACGACGGCGGTCCGAATTGGCCCGATCCCGCTGGTGCCTCGATGCAGTTCGGCGGCGAGTACGACCCGACCACCGATGACAACAACGACCCCAGTTTCTGGTGCACCGCCAGCGACCCCATCATGAGTGGTGGCGATCTCGGAACGCCCGGCGCGGCCAACTCCAATTGCACGCAGCCGGCCACGGACGTGAGCATCTACGACCTGGAGCAGGCCCCCAGCAGCACCAACAAGCCCGCGGCAGGCGACACGGTCCACCTCGCCGGCGTCATCGTCACGGCGCTGCACAACACCCAGGGGATGTGGGTCGAGGACCCCGCTCAAGGCAAGTATAGCGGCGCGTATGTCGACTTCGGTTCGCTGAGCCCCACCGTGGTTGTCGGTGATGAGGTCGACATCATCGGGCAGTACAACGAGAACCACGACGTGACCACGGTCGCGGCGAGCAGCGTCACCGTCACTACCTCCGTCACCTCGGCGACGCCGCCTCCGACCATCACACCCGAAGAGGTCCTGTCCAGCGAGTTCACCGACCCCACCACGGCCGAGCCGTGGGAAGGCGTGCTCGTCCAGGTCGACCAGCCGGGTGTGACCAACGAGAACCCCGATGCGTCCACGACCAAGGATTTTGGTGAGTTCCGCATCGACAACGCCGTGCGCGTCGACGACGAGTTGTTCGACTACGACACCAACGTCCAAAACCCGGCCAACTGCGACGTGTTTTCGTCCATCACCGGCGTGGTCTGGTACAGCTTCAGCAACTACAAAATCGAGCCGCGCGACGCCACCGACTTCCCCGCGCCCACCAGCTTGACCTCCGCTGGCGCGACAGGTGCGGTGTCCATCAGTGGTAACGCGTTCGACCCGAAGGACCTGTGCGTCGACGCCGGCGCGACGGTCACTTGGACCAACAGCGACGCGGTCGACCACACGGTCACCGAGCGCAATCCCATCACCGATGTCACGGCTACCGGCCCCTCGGTCGACGACATGGTGACCGCCAGCGGCGGCACCGCCGCCGAGACGCTTCCCAGCGGTACGTTCCACTACCTGTGCACCATCCACACGACGATGATGGGTCGGGTCGTCGTGCTCGAGTAGTAGCTCGCGATAACCCCGCGTAACAAAAGGCCCCCGCACGCTGCCGGCGTGCGGGGGCTTTGGGGTTTAAGTACGTCCCCGGAATTCATTCCGGGGGTTGGCCGATTGACGCCCAAATCCTGCAATGCCACCATGCCCGCGCGTGTCGATTCTGCGGCGCAAACCGACAAAGGGACGTATGAAGCTCACACCCATGATGCAGCAATACCTGGACGTCAAAGAGCGGTATCCGGACTCGGTGCTGTTCTTCAGGCTGGGGGACTTCTACGAGATGTTCTTCGAGGACGCCCAGGTGTGCTCGCGTGAGCTTGGGTTGACGTTGACGTCGCGCAGCAAGGGCGCCGAGGACATCCCCATGGCCGGCGTGCCGCACCACTCGGCGGATAGCTACATCACCCAGCTCATCGACAAGGGCTTCTCGGTGGCGATCTGCGAGCAGGTCGAGGACGCCGAGGCCGCTCAGGGCATCGTCAAGCGTGACGTGGTGCGCGTGATCACCCCGGGCGTGGTCTTGGACACCGACACCCTCGACGACAAGGCGCCCAACTACGTGGCCGCCATCGCGGTCAAGGGCCAGGGCGTGCACGCCGAGTACGGCGTGGCCTACCTGGACGTGTCCACGGGCGATTTTCGGGCGACCGAGCTCAGCCGCCAGAGCGAGCTGACCAGCGAGCTCAACCGCATCGAGCCGCGCGAGGTGCTGGTGGCCAGAAGCTCGGAGGCGCTCTTCGAGGACGTCCAGCGCCACCTCGACGGGGTGTTCTTTCGGCCGCGGCGCGACGAGGTGTTCGCGCCGAAGCACGTGCTTTCGACCGTCGCGGAGGGCGCGCGGCTGGCCGACGACCTGGACAACGACGCTTATTTTTTGGACGCCGGGCCCATCGAAAAGATGTTCGCCCAGGTCCATGACTTCGGCTTTTCGTCGCCCGACGTCGTCCAGCAGGCGGCCAGCGCCGTGCTCGACTATATCGTGGAGACCCAGCGCGGCGTGCCGTCGAACGTGCAGGGCATCGCGCCGTATCACGCGCGCTCGTTTTTGGTCATCGACGAGTCCACCAAGGCCAACCTCGAGCTGACGCGCACGCTGATGGGCGGGCGCAGAAGCGGCAGCCTGCTCAGCGTCATCGACAAGACCGTTACCGCCATGGGCGGGCGCCGGCTTCGCCACTGGCTCAATTATCCGCTGGTCGACCTGGCGCGGATTCAGCGCCGCCACGACGCCGTCGAGGAGTTGGTGCGCTTTCCGGCGTTGCGCGAGGACGTGCGCCACGCGCTCGACGCGGTGTACGACATCGAGCGGCTGTGCGGCAAAATCTCGTCGGGCACGGCCAACGCGCGCGACCTGCGAAGCCTTCTGAGCACCTTGAGCGTCATTCCGCAGGTCAAAGAGGTGCTCGCCGATTGTGAGTCGGAGTTTCTCATCGAGCTCGACGCCGAGCTCGATCCGTGCACCCCCATTCGCGAGCTCATCGACCGGGCGATCGTCGACGAGCCGCCCATCGAGCTGACCGAGGGCGGGCTGTTCAAAGAGGGCCACGACGACGAGCTCGACGAGCTCATCGAGATTTCGACCAACGGCAAGGACTGGATCCTGGGCTACGAGGCCGAGCAGAAACAGGCCACGGACATCTCCAGCCTCAAGGTCAAGTTCAACAAGGTCTTCGGCTACTTTCTGGAGGTCACCAAGGCGAACCTGCACCTGGTGCCCGACCGCTACATCCGCAAGCAGACCCTGGCCAACGCCGAGCGCTATTACACCCCCGAGCTCAAGGAGATGGAGGAGCGCATCCTGGGCGCCGAGGACACCCGCAAGAGCCTCGAATACCAGCTCTTCCAGGAGCTTCGAAAGCAGGTCGGCCTGGAGGTGGGCACGCTGCTTCGCACGGCCAGCCAACTGGCCAACCTGGACGTGGTCACCGGCCTGGCCGAGCTGGCGGCGCGCCTGGAGTACACCCGCCCGCAGATGTCGGACGCGCCCATCATCGACATCGACGAGGGGCGCCATCCGGTCGTCGAGCGCACGCTCAAAGACGAGCGCTTCGTGCCCAACTCGGTGCGCATGGACCCCGAGCAGCGCCTGCTGATCATCACCGGGCCCAATATGGCCGGTAAGTCCACGGTCATCCGCCAGGTCGCGCTGATCAGTCTGCTCGCCCAGATGGGCTCGTTCGTGCCCGCCAAAGGGGCGACCCTGGGTGTGGTCGACAAGATCTTTAGCCGGGTGGGCGCCAGCGACAACCTGGCGCGCGGCCAGTCGACCTTCATGGTGGAGATGACCGAGGCGGCGCACATCCTGAACAACGCCACCGAGCAAAGCCTGGTCATCCTCGACGAGATCGGCCGGGGCACGTCGACCTTCGACGGGTTGTCGATCGCGTGGGCGGTCGCCGAGTATCTGCACGACGAGATTCGCGCCAAGACGATGTTCGCCACCCACTACCACGAGCTGACCGAGCTCATCCGCACGCTGGACGGGGCGCGCAACCTGTCCATCGCGGTCAAAGAGTGGCAGGATGACATCATCTTTTTGCGCAAGCTCGTCGACGGCGAGGCCAACCGAAGCTATGGCATCCAGGTCGGCAAGCTCGCCGGGCTGCCCGAGCCGGTCGTCGAGCGCGCCAAACAGGTGCTCGAGAACCTCGAGGGCGGCCAATTCGACGATATGGGCATCCCCATGGCCGGGCGCAAACCCGGCGAGGTGCCCCGGGCGACCAAACATCACAACCCGAATCAATTGTCGCTCTTCAACACCGGACCCGCGCTCAGCCCTGGCCAAAAAGCCGCGCTGGAGGCGCTGGCCGACGTCGATATCAACGCGATGACGCCGCTGGCGGCGCTGAACTTCCTGGGTGAGCTCGCCGCCAAGCTGAACGACTGAACGGAGACCGCGCCATGCGCCCAACGACTCGTCCCCTCCTTTTGATGGCGTGCCTGATGATCGCCGCCAACTTCGCCGGCGCCTGCTCGACCTCCAAGGGACAGGGGGTGGACCCGTTCGCCGCCGCCGACGAGGACCAGAACGCCGACCTGCTCGACGCGCCGGTGGACAAGAGCCAGACCCAGCCGCACTTCAGCGGGCGCACCACCGGCAAGGCCACCGCCGGGGACTCCGTGTTCATGCTGCCGGACCCGCCCAAAAAGCTCAGCAAGAAGATCGACGCCGAGGTCGACGATTGGGACGCCCACAAGGCGCGCCACTTCGACCGGCGCAGCGACGTGGTCGACGGCGAGCAGTTCTGGAATGGCCCCAAAGACGCGAGCTTTCGCGTCGCCGTCGACTCGGACACCGGCCACGTATACTTCTGGGTGGACGTGCGCGACGACAAGGTCGTCCCCGCCGCCTCCCACGACGTGATGAGCGACGGGGTGGTGCTGTGGCTGCGCGACCCCAAGCTGCAGGATATCGTCGAGTCGCTTCCCAAGGGCATGAGCCAGAAGGAGCATATCCAGCCGGAGCTGGCGATTTTGTTTACCCCCGACGGGGAGTTTTGGCGCTACGACAAAAAGGGCGGCAAGCTGTATCGCTCGGGCATCGAGGCGGCGACCAAGAAGATGAAAAACGGCTACCGCCTCGAGGTCGCGCTCTCCCTGGGCGTGCTCCAACAGGTGGCCAGCCTTCCCACCGAGGACATCGCGTTTCGCGTCGACGTCATCGACGGCGACGAGCCCGACCGCCGCGGTGAGCAGACGCGCATGAGCATGCTGCCCGACAAGACCGGCCCGCGCTACGCGCTGTACAACGTGGGCGGCTGGCTTCCCTACGAGGAAGCCCATGGCCAGCCGCCGCGCCCCGGCGCGCTGGGGCGCTGGGTGCTCGACGGCGACCACTGGCGCTTCGACAGCTTCGAGGTCGTGCCCAATAATTGGCTGGTCATGCAGGACGTCTCCGCCTTCGACAAGGCCCTGAGCGACTCCAAGACGCTCGCCGAGCTATGTCCCGCCGCCCGAAGCGACCGCACGCTGGTCGAGGCCTACCAATCGCGCGGCGGAAACTACCGCGCCGGGCTGGTGTTGTGCGGCCCACGCGCGCCCCACGGCCGCTGCCCCGACGACGCCCAGTCGCACCTATACTGGGTCGAGCTTCGCCCCCAAAACAACGACTGGAAGCTCGCCAAATACGCCGAGGTTACCGACAAGCCGCTGCCCCAATGCGTCCACGACCCGCGCCCGGGCGGCGAACTCTACAGCGGCTTTTCGCTCCTGCCCCTGGAAATGCTAGGAAGCTCGGCGTGGGGCATCGGGTGGAAGAAGACCTACAGCGACAGCGGCGAACGCCTCGAGGAGAAGGGCATCTGGTACGCCAATCCGCGGCTGAAAAAGCCGTTTATGGGGGTGTCGATCACCGAGCGGGAGGACGCGACGTCGGACAGCCGCACCGTCTCCAACAGCCACGTCTATCTGGCGCTGGTCGACAAGACCCGCGGCCTGGACGTCTGCGAGATCGAGCACGTCAAAGACCAGTGGTGTCACGGCCTCGAGCACGGGTGCACCACCCGCGAGGGCGGCGAGACGGTCAAGACCCACATCAAGATGTGGAAGCCGAGCAAGGCGCGCTTCGAGACCTACCTGCTGACCAAGCACCGGCGCTGCAACGCCAGCTTCGACTTCTCGAAGCGCAAGGGCTTTTTGCTCCTCAACGAGGCGGGGCGCCTGGGCGCGCTGGCCTCGCCGGCCAACCGCCGGCGCTAAGAATCCCGATGCCGACGGGCCAGATCCACGTAGTGGGCGGCCGATTCGCGGAAGCCGTCGATCTCGTCGTCGCTCAGCTCGCGCACGGCGCGGGCGGGGCTGCCGAGGATGAGGCTTCCCTCGGGGAAGGTCTTGCCGGGGGTGACCACCGCGCCGGCGGCGACCAGGCAGTTGTCGGGGATGACGGCGCCGTTGAGGATGATGCTGCCCATGCCAATCAGGCAGTTGTCGCCGATGGTGCAGGCGTGGACCAGGGCCTTGTGGCCGATGGTCACGCCTTCGCCGATGTCGGTGGCGAATTCGCCGCTCTCGATGTGGATGACCGTGCCGTCCTGGATGTTGGTGCGCGCGCCGACGGTGATCTTTTCGAGGTCACCGCGCAGCACGGCGTTGTACCAGACGCTGGCCTGCTCGCCGAGTTCGACGTTGCCGATGACCTTGGCGCCGGCGGCGATGTAGACGTCGGCGCCCAGCTCGGGCGTGGCGCCTTCGAAGGGTAGAATGCCGCTCGCGTCCTGGGTCATGCGTCCTCCTCGAACATGTCGCCGTACTTGTCCAGCTTGTCGAGCACGTCGTCGGCCTCGGCGTCGTCGTCGGCGTCGTCGTCGGCCTCGGACACCTCATCGATGTCGTCGGCTTCGGAGGCCTCGTCGAACTCGCTGTCGTCGTCCTCGTCGACCTCGGAGACCTCGGAGATCGAGGACTCCTCGAGGCCGGCCTCGGAGACCGACGATTCTGCCAGCCCGGCGCCGCCGGAGGCGACGGCGATGCCGCCGAGTTCACCGTGCTCGATGGGATCGCTCATGAACAGCACGCCCGAGCGGTTGTCCAGCAACGACATGACCTCGTCGGCCTCGTACAGGTCCTGCAAAATCTCGTCGATGGCGTCGTAGCGGTCCTCCTCGGCGTCCATGGACATCTTGTCGAAGATGTCGTCGAGCTTGCGGGGGATGTCCGGGTAGAAGCTCGAGGGCATCGGCGAGCGCCGGCCGGGGACTTTGCCGGTGAGCATCTCGTAGAACATGATCCCCAGCGAGTAGATGTCGCTTTTGACGGTGGCGGCGCTGGGGTTTTGGAATTGCTCGGGGCTCATGTAGGCGACCGTGCCCACGCCCACGTACACGGCCGCGGAGTTGGCGCCCTCGCGCTCGACGATGTTGGACATGCCGAAGTCGCTGAGCATGGCGTTGCCGGCGGCGTCGAGCACGACGTTCTCCGGCTTGAGGTTGCCGTGAACCACGCCGGCTTCGTGGGCGGTCTTCAGCCCGCTCAAGATCTGCATGAAGTATTTGAGCGCCACGCTCAGCGTGGGCCGGTCCTCCATCTCGATGAGCCGGCGCAGGTTGCCGTTGGGGGCATATTGGGTGACCACGAAGGGGTATTCGACCTGGGTCTCGATGTCGATGACCTGGACGACGTTGGGGTGGACCAGGGCGGCCTGCTGCTGGATAACCTGGGTGAAGCGCTCGATGATGTCGTCGCGCTTGACGCCGGCGAAGACGTTGAACACCTGGTTGATCTCTTTGAGGGCCACCGCGCGGGCCAGCTTGGTCTGGCTGGCGCGGTAGACCGTGCCCACGCCGCCGCTTCCCAGCTCCTCGTCGCGGTTGTACAGGTCGGCGGTCGACGGGTTGGAGGAGATGGATACGCCTCCCTGTGATTGTCCCTGAAAACCTTGTGCGTTCATGGCGTCTCGTTGGTGGTTCTGTGCGTCGTCAGTGGTGGATGCTTGGAAGTCGCCGTGGGGCTGGGAGGGCGCAAAGCCGGGCTCGGGCTCGGAGTCCTCGAATAGGTCGGGCTCGGGCACCGACGAATCTTCGCCCAACTCGGCGGGGCCGGGGCCGTCGAAGGCGCTGCCGGCGGCAAAGTCGGGCTCGACATCCATGGGCACCGAGTCTTCCAGGCCCGCGGCCTGCTCCTCGGCCTCCAACTCGGCGGAGACCTCCTCGATGCCCGAGGCGATCTGGTCGAGGAAGCCGGCGTCGACATCGTCGAGCAGCCCGCCCATGTCCTCGGCGCCGAAGCCCTCCTGATCGATATGCTCGCCGAAGGCCTCGACAGCGTCCTGCTGCCAGGATTCGGGCGCGTCGAGCGCCTGGCGCCCGGCGTCCGAAATGCTCATCTGGTCGTCGACGCGATCGTAGATCAGAAAGTCCTGCCCCTCCAAGAAACGGATATAGCTCAGGATATGCAGGTGGAGCTGGTCAGCGAGTTCTGCCTGAAGCGCATCGTACGAGGCCGGCGCGCCGGATTCTTCCCGTTGGAGGACCACGCCGAGGATTTGCACCAGATCCCCGACGATGTCCCCGAGGGACAGGCCGTCATCTGCCATGGAGTCGTCTCCTTGCCGCGGAGAATGGTTAGTATGCCGAGGTGAACCATATACCATATCTGGGCGCAGCGGCAATGAGTGCCTTGGGAGAGGCGAACCCCGTGAACGCGAACGCGCACGTGCACGTGAACGGCAGTTAGACCTGCAGGGCGTACTGAACGCGGGCAACTTCGGTCGAGCGCGTGTGTCCGACCGGGAATTCATTGCTTTGACGGCGAAATGTGCAGGGGGAAAGGCCGTTCAGGTTCACGTGCACGTGCCCGTTCACGGGGTGGGCTTTATGCATAGTGGATGCGACAGCCGCCATCAGCCGGACAGCTTGTCGCTTCTGAACGTTGTTGTGCTGGTAAGTAGTTGAAAGGGCGTGGGTTTGGTGGCGTCTGGGGTCGATGTGGGTCAAAGGTTTTTTGGTCATTGACGAAACGATTCGAGCACATTTGCCGAAAACCATATTGGAGGCAAGTTGGACCTCCGTGGCAAAAATCAGACTCCTCTGAAAAGGCAGAAAAATGCTCAGTCACGAAAAACTGGACGTCTACGATGTTGCTATTGATTTCTTCGCCCTGACCTCGGTCGTGTTGGAACGTCTTCCGCGTGGAACGGGCAACCTCAAGGATCAGCTCAACCGGGCATCCACATCGATCATGTTGAATATCGCAGAGGGCGCCGGAAAGGTCCGCGCAAAAGACAAGGCCAATTTCTATGCGATAGCGCGCGGCTCGACCTTTGAATCAGCAGCGATTTACGACGCGTTGAACGTGCGTCATTTGATCAAGCCCTCAGAGCACGCGCGTGGCAAGTCACTGCTTGGACGCATTGCTTCGATGCTCACCAATATGGTGGACCTTGAGTAAGCCCGCCGTCCCTGACAACACCCGTGAACGCGAACGCGCACGTGCACGTGAACGGCAGTTAGACCTGCAGGGCGTACTGAACGCGGGCAACTTCGGTCGAGCGCGTGTGTCCGACCGGGAATTCATTGCTTTGACGGCGAAATGTGCAGGGGGAACGGCCGTTCAGGTTCACGTGCACGTGCCCGTTCACGGGGTGGGCCAGCCGGCCGTGGTGGCTGGACCGGCCACCACGGCCGCGGGTGGATCACAGGCTGGGCGCCCAGCGCCAGCAGTAGACGCTGTGGTCTGTTCGAATTGCACAGTTGAGCCAGTTGGTCTGGACCTGAATGAAGTCGTGTGCGTCTGGCCAGCCAGGCGCGGACCAGCCCCAGCACGCGATCGCCCCGTCGGGGTCGACCCCGCAGGAGGTGTGTTGGCCGCTGCTGATCTGGGCGAAGTTGTGATTCGGCGGCGCCGCTTGATCCTGGTCGGGTTCGATGCCGCCGGCGTCATCGCCGTGGTGGGGCGGGTTTTCGTCGCACTGGCGGTGCGAGCCCAACCCCCAACACTCGGGAGTGCCGTCGCTGCGCACCGCGCAGGTGTGGCGCCAGCCGGCGGAGACCGATTTGAAGGTGCCCGACGGCGGCTGGCTCTGGGCGAAGTTTTCGGGCCCGGAGGCGCTGGTCGTCGAACCGGCTCCCCAGCAGGCTAGAGTGCCATCGGTGCGAATGCCGCACGTATGAAGCGCGCCGGCGCTTACCTGGGTGAAGGTGCCCGACGGAGGCGTCGCCTGGCCGAAGTCATCGCGCCCCCAACATTGGACGGTGCCGTCGGTCTTGATGGCACAGGTGTGGTAGCCACCGGCGGCGACATCGGTAAATTGTCCGGCGGGCGTCACCGATTGGTCATAGTCGCGATCGGTGCTTTCGTTGGCGTTGGGATCGCTGCCCATGCCCCAGCACACCACGGACTTGTCGTCACGGATGGCGCAGTCGTGGTAGTCGCCGGAGCTCAGCTTCGTGAAGGTGCCTGACGGCACATCCGTAAGCCCCGTCGCATTCCAACACTTGATGGTGCCATCCACGCCCAATGCGCACATATGCCCGCGTCCGACGCCGAGTTGCCGGGCGGTGACGCCCTGCGGGACAGCTACGTCGCCCCACACGTGTCCGGCGTCCAAATCCGTCGCATCCCATCCTGCGGTCGAGCAACATTGCCCCTGGCCCGACGAGCACGACGGGCCGGCATCGGTCGGCTGGGCGTCCGACGGATTGGCGTCGGTGTGGGGGATGCTGGTCAATTTGCACTTGCCGTCCTGGCACGAATAGTCCGACGGACACTCCTGGTCGGAGGTGCACGACAGCCAATGCGACTCGCTGCCGGTCTGCGGGTCGGTGTCGGTCGACTGACTACAGGCCGGGGCGATGCTGCAGGCAAAGATGGCGAACACGCAAACACACAAGCGTTTCATTGGGAGTCCTCGGAGTCATTGGACATGGTTGTGTCGGTGGCGACGGACTGACCGAAATAGAAGGTCACGGTCGACGGCGCCTCGTCGGGGGGGCCGTGGGTCTGGTTATAGGCGTCGACCTCTTCGCGTAGCTCGGACATCTCCCGGCGCGTCTCGGCCAGGAGCCCCAGGACGCGGCGGGCGAATGGATGGCCCTGCCAGATCTGGAACGAGTAGGTGCTGCCGCCGACGGCGTCGGAGGGCAGCGAGCGAAGCCGCATATTGCGAAGCTTATTGCACATCGCCCCCACCAGGGCGTTGAAGTGGTCGAAGAAGGCCGCCTCCCAGCCCGCGGGATCATCCATCGGGATGACGCACACATCCGAGCTGTACACGGTGGTACCGTCGACCCGCTCGCCGCTTATCCGCCCCTCGTCGCTCAGCGAGGCGAGGGCGCGCTCGACGTGGCCGTCGCCCAGCGCGAGGTGCTCTTCGAGCGCGGCCTGGCCGATGGGTCCGTGCAGGTAGACGTGGAGCCACACCAGGGGCACGGCGGCGGCCCGAGCGTCATAGTCGGCGATCTTCTCGAAGTCTTCGTCGCTCGCCAGCCGGTACATCGTCGAGGCGCCGCTGCCACTCTGGAAGATCAGGCCCGACTCGACCAGATCCCACAGGATGCCGCGCACGATGGTGTCGTCCTCGTCGCAAAATTCGATGAGCACGTCGGCGCGGGAGACCACCTCGCGTTCGCGTACAAAGTCGAAGACGGCCTCCCACACCGACTGATGCTCGTCGCCGCGCCGTGCCGCCAGCCGGCGGATCTTGGCCTGGTAGGAGCGCAGCGCCATGCCGAACATATCCGCGGCGACTTTGCGGCTGACCCCCTGGTGTTCCAATTCCTCGGCGAGTTCCAGAAAGACCGAGTTGGCGATGTCGGCCAGCGGCGCGCGCAGCCCCGCCGACGTGGCGAGCTGGGCGATGAGCACCGTCGTCTGTCGAACGACGGCGTCGATGAGCAATCGAGCGTTCACTACGTGGCCTCCCACGACTGGAGCGGTTGTCACAAGACCCAGTGTAGGGAGACAGAAACGCCGGCATAGTGCAAGAATTTGCATCCCCGGTGCTTACCCGGCGGCAGGTCCGATACGCCGACATGTCGCGGGGGCAGCGGCTGTGGTATGCTGCGCACTGACCAACCGAAGTTCGACCGCGAAGATACTGGGGGAGAGCCGTTTTGTCGCTGAATACCAACAGGAGTCGTCGAGCGCTGGGATGCGCTTTTCTTGTGTGGCTTTGTTTGAGCGGATGTGGTGGGTCGAGCACCCACCACGCCAAGCCCGAGGAGTCGCCCGATGGCGCGAGTGCGCCGTCAGGCGACATCGTGGCCGAGTCGCAGACCGGCGCTGGGCGTCCGCTCGTGACTCCGGACGTCGGCACCGGCGAACCCTCCACGATCC
This sequence comes from uncultured delta proteobacterium, assembly GCA_963697525.1. Classification (GTDB taxonomy): domain Bacteria; phylum Myxococcota_A; class Bradymonadia; order Bradymonadales; family Bradymonadaceae; genus Bradymonas. The sequence continues at coordinate 6,294,480 of OY969087.1, read as the reverse complement.
GGTCGCACGCCAGCGCCAGGTACTTGCTTTTGTCAGACGACATCAGCATTGGTGACCCGTTTTGGATTCCGTCAACCGAGAATAATTCGCGACCGTCAGTCGCATTCGATGGCGCGAATTATGTGGTCGTCTGGTCCAACCTGCGCGGTATCGAAGCGGCCCGCGTCGATCCCCAGGGCCAAGTGCTCGACCGCCCGCCGATTATGGTATCCGATCAGCAATCCGTGCCGTCGGTGGCCTGCAGTCCTGCCGATTGTCTGGTGATTTGGGCGGGCACCGATGGCATCGAGGGGATTCGGCTTGGTCAGCACGGTGGACTCGTGGACGACTCGCCGCGGCTGCTCTTTGGAGCAACGTCTCCGTCCCAGCCCACGCTTTCGTGGAGCGGAACTCAGTACCTGGCAGTGTGGGCATCGCCAACGACGGGCGGCAATCACGACATACGGGCCGCGCGCCTCGACGCCACCGGCGACGCGCTCGATTCCACGGCGATCGCAATCGCGAGCCGGTCAACCGACCAATCTGAGCCGGCGGTGACGGCGAGTGGCGACGACTTCTTCGTCGTATGGTCGGATGCGATGACGTCGACGAACGCCCGGGCGATTTACGGCGCGCGGCTCGACGCCCAAGGCACGGTCCTCGACCCCGATGGCATTGTCTTGAGCGTGTCGGGGGTCGATAGCCAATTTCCAGCGGTGGCCGCCCACGGAAGCGAGTACTTGGCAGTGTGGTCGAGTTGCGCGCAACCAGGAGCGTGCGGTTTTTCAGCGAGGCGAGTGAGTGCGGCCGGCGGACTACTCGATCCCACGGCCCTCTCGTTGCCGGCGTCGCGGGCAGTCGCGGCGCGACCGGCGGTTGCCTTCGATGGCACCGATTTCAAGGTCGCCTGGACGACCGAGTACAAGGCAATGGCCGCTCGAATTTCGGCCCAGGGCGTGGTGCGCGATCCGTCCGGGGTGGTGATATGCACGTTCCAGAAGCCATCGGCCAACGCGGCGATCGCCCTGGCCGGGGAAACCTCGCAGGTGTTGGCGGTATGGCAGGATGCCTTTCGCCTCGGCACCTCGCTGATGGCGAGCCGGCTCGACCAAGACGGCGCGGTGTTGGACTCGCCGGCCCTTGCCGTAGCCCAGCAGAAGAGTGCCCAATCTCAGCCAGATGTGGCGTTCGATGGCATTAACTACCTGCTCGTGTGGAGTGACGGACGGTTTGCGCAGCAAACTGGCACTGCGGTTTACGCCGCACGGGTGTCATCCGACGGCACGCTCCTCGATCACGATGGGATCTACTTGGGCAGCGGCGTGGGAGAGAACCAGTCGCTGCGCGTCGCATATGGCGACGGGGTGTTTTTGGTGACCTGGCTCTCGTCGCCGAGCTCTGCGGACCACAGGATCGTCGCCGCCCGTATCGACAGGAGCGGAACCGTATTGGACAGTCCGGTGCTGCATGTCGCTGAGTCGGTCAACACCCGCCATCCCGACGTGGCATTTGGCGCCGGACATTTCCTGGTCACGTGGGCAGACCGCTCAGGTTCGCCAGATGGAGGCGTCTATGCCCGGCGAGTGGCCCCAGACGGCACGCTTGAAGACCCCGCGCCAATTGCCGAGGCCGCGCACGCCAATACCCAACGAGCGGCGGTCGCCTATGGTGGACACGACTTCTTTGCCGTGTGGTTTTCCGACTACGGGGCTCCTTGCACCATCTGCGGGGTATCTATCGGTACGGACGGGCAGCCGGCGAGTAGCCCGGTAGACGTCGGGGGATTCGTTTTGAGCGTGGACTCGCGGCCCGATGTCGGCTTCGACGGAGCCGACTTTTTGGTCGTCTGGCCTGACCAAGGTTTGAAGGCCGCGCGCGTCGACATCAACGGCCAACGGGCCCACGGCCGCCTTACGCTGGCCCAGCGTGGGCTGGGCGTCGTCTCGACACCACGCGTGGTCTTCGATGGGGCCGATTCATTCGTCGCATGGGGTGAGGCTGCCAACCCTGACGTGCTCGTGGGCGCGACGGTCGCGGCAGACCTGTCTGGACAGGTAGGCGACGCTTACCGATTCGGCACGCCGAGCGGCAACCTCGAGCCAGATGGTCTGGCGGTGGGAGGAGCGGGGCGGCTTCTCTTGTCATATGTCGACAGCAGCGGCGCGACGCCTCGCGTGCGACTTCGCGTGGGGGAGATGGGCCTGCGACTCGCGGCGTTGTACCAGAACGTGACCGTCCCGGAGAACGGCTCGAAGGTGATTCGGCTGCGAGGCTACGCGCCCGACGCTGCGCCCCTGTCCTTTACGGTCGAACATCGGCCGAGCCACGGCTCGCTGGTGGGAGACCCGCCGCAGCTCACCTACATGCCCGCGCCCACCTATCGCGGCGGCGACCACTTCGAGTTTCGGGTGACCGACCCTCGAGGAAACACCGATACGGCCATGGTGTGGTTAAACGTCGTGCCTGAAGGCAGCACGGGAAGCGATGGTACGGACCCCGGAGGAGCGGGGGGCGGTTCCGATGACGGCTCGGCGAATCACACCCCCAGATTCGTCGACCCAACTCCCGGAGCAGGGGCGGTGCTCGAGTATGCCGTGGGCGACGTCGTCGAGATCCACCTCGCTGCCGTCGACGCCGATGGCGATGATCTCACCTACCATCTCTCGCCGCCGGTCGATGGAGCTGCTTTCTCCGACGAGACGGGGGCATTTTATTGGCGAGTGGACTGGCGAGACGTGGGAACCCGCCACTTCGACGTAGCCGCGATGGATCCGCATGGGGCCGCGGCGAGTCGCTCCTTCCAGGTGAATATCACCGCCCGGGACACCGACGGCGACGGCGTCTCCGATACCCGGGAGGCGGAGTTCGGCCTCGACCCGCACGCGGCTGATTCCGATCACGACGGTCTCGACGACGGCGCGGAGTGGGGGGCAGGTGACGCCCCCCGCGATAGCAATGACGACGGTATACCCGATGGCCTCGAGAGTGACCGCGACCACGACGGGGTCAGCGACGGGCAGGATCATTGCCCGTCACAAAGTGGCGGCGATGCCGCCGGTTGCCCGTTGGCGCCCCCCGGCATGTGGCAGGCGCAGGGCGCGCAAGATTCGAGGGCATCGCTGGGCTGTGCGTGTCGTTCCGACGGCTCGTCCAGGCCTGCGTCGTGGCACGCGATGGTGTGGCTCGCGTTGCTCCTCTTGGTTGGCGGTGCGCGTCGCGCCGGGTCGTTCTCGGTGGGCGGCTTCGGTCGGTTCATTGGGCTCGTCGCCGGCTGCGCATGCCTTGTGGGCTGTGGAGCCAGCGGCGACCCGACCGCAGGGGCCTCACCCGCGCCGACCGAACGGCACGCGATGTCGCAGGCGAATTTTCCCCCTGGCGTCTTTTACTTCTCGTCAGACAAGATCGAAGTCGATGACCCCGTGGAAGGCCCGTCGCCCAATGCCGAATACCACGCGCGCGTGGGTTACGACGGGACGACCTTTTGGATCGTGTACCAATCGTCAAAGGGAGTGTTTGGCGTGCGGTACGATGCCGATGGCCAGCGTGTGGGAGGCACGACCACCGAACTGACGGACGCGCTCAGCGAACTGAACGGGCTGGCCTGCAATAACGGCCAATGCCTGGTCGTTGGCGCTCGGAACTCCGAGTTGGTCGCAGTGCGTTTCGACGCGACCGGTGCGATTGATGCGACGCCAAATGCGCTGGGAGTGTCGTCCGGTTCCTCTGTGCAAGTCGCCTCAGACGGGACCGATTATCTCGTAGCCTTTGTCGGGGAGGATGGTGGTGCCCATAAAGTCATGGCGGTGCGGGTGAGTCGCGCCGGCCAACTCATCGATGCCACACCACACGACCTTTCGGGGATGGTGCCTGCGAATACGCGGCTCGACCTCGCCTTTGGCGAAACAAACTATCTGGTGACATGGGCGAGTAACTCGACTTATGCGCAGCCTGCTAATCCGGTGATGGCCGAGCGGTTGGACTCCGATGCCACGCCTCTCGAGTCCGCGCCGATCGTAGTGACACAGGTGGGAGCCACGCCTCACGTCGGTAGCCTCGGAGACACCTTTTTCATCACGTACAAAAGGGATGCGAGTTCGGGGAGGTATGGACGGCTCGTGCACGCCGACGCAACGCTGTCAGTCGGGCCTGCGCTCGCCGTCGGCTCGACCGATGCTGACACCGTGGCGAATGATGGGACGAATATCGTCGTCGCCTGGAAGTCTGGGCCCAGGGTCTTTGCCAGGCGAATAGGCCTGTCGGGGGGACTCCTCGACGCCACGCCGATCTTGGTCGGGCAGGCTCAGGCTCGACCGTCGAATCTTAGCTACCTGTACCCCGATCTCGACGCTGCTTCCAACGGCCAAAAGGTGATGGTCGCGTGGAGCGAGACGTACAACATTTCGAGCGGCCCTTATCCGCAGGATGATAGCGATATTCTCGCCGCGCGCCTCGACTCCAGCGGGACGGTGCTCGATCCCGGAGGCTTCAGCGCCGCCTTGCAGCCGAGTGTCCAACAACAAGCCGCCGTGGCCTCGAACGGGGCCAACTACCTGGTAGCGTTCGCCGACCAACGCAACAAGCTTTCGAGCGGTCAAGATCTGTACGCCGTGCGAATGAGCCGCGATGGAACGCGGATCGACTCCAATGACATCATCTTGACGGAGGCCGACGACATGCAGGCCGCGCCGAAGTTGGCCAGCGACGGGACGAACTATCTGGCCGTCTGGCAAGACCGGGGAAGCCGGTCGATCGAAGCTGTGCGGGTCAGTGGGACGACAGGGGCTGTCCTCGACGACCCGCCGATCAAGTTGGCGCCGTTGCATCTACAACCCGACGCGAACTCCTATGCAGTCGCATTTGGCGCCGGACACTATATGGTGGTTTGCCAGGACACGACCGGGCTTCGTGGCGTGCGCGTCCTGCCGGACGGCTCCGTGCTCGATGACCCGCCGTTCGTTGTGCCGCTCGACCCCAATACCCCCGCCTACAATATTGCGTTGGGTTTCGGGGCCTATAACTTCTTGGCGGCGTGGAACACCGGTCATCCAATCAGCGGCGTAGAAGTGACGCGCCTCGACCCTGCCGGCCACGCGATTGACGCGCAGCCCTTCGCCGTTACGACGCGCCAGCAGTATGTGGGGGTTCCCTCGGTCGGGTTTGACGGGGACCGATTCGTGATTGCCTGGACCCAGGATGGTAACCGGGGGGCCAGCACACAAGCAGTGCATCTCGGGTCGAGCGGATATTTGTTGGAAGTCCCGCCGATTCAACTGGCTCGTCGAGCGACCCCCACGGGCGTGACGTCGGTTGCCGGCGATGGTGGGGGCTCGTTGGTTACATGGGATGAGACGACCGTTGACGGACAGTCCCGCATCGGGGCTGGTCGCGTTTTCTACAGCCGATATCGTTGGCTTCGAGACGACGGGTACGTCGCCGAAATCGACGACATCGTCTCGAACTCTGCCGTTGCAAGTGCCGGTCTCGGGGACTTCCTGGTGGCGTATGAGCTCGACCAGCCGACGTCGCACCGTGTATTCGCTCAGGCAATGCACTACCTATATCCCTTCGCGGCGGCGAGCCGGCCGGTCTTTGTCGAGGAGGACGGCTCCCGCCCGGTGACGCTTCAGGCAAGCACTCCGAGCAACTTCTTGGTGACGAACTCACCGACACATGGCTCGCTCAGCGGGACGCCTCCCAATCTGATCTACACGCCGGACGCGAATTTCCATGGAAAGGACCGCATCGACTTCAAGGCGTCGTCCACCAGCTACCCCTACGACAACGACGACGCCTCGATCTACATCACGGTCGGGTCCGTGCCGGACGCCCCCGTTGCCGCCGATGACACGGTCCAGACGCTCGAGGACACGGCGCTGGATATCGACGTCCTGGCCAATGACACCGACGCCGACGGCGACACGCTCGCTGTGGAGATTACCGACGGAGTGTCCTCCGGCACCCTGACCCAGCTAGGCTCGGGGGCTTTTCATTACGAGCCGGACGCTGATTTTTACGGGATGGACCACTTTAGCTATCGGGCAGTCGACCCGGAGGGCTTGTCAGACACCGCCCACGTCTCCATCGTCGTCAGCGGCCAAAATGATCCACCGCGCTTCGTCGAACCGACGCCACCGGACGGTGATTACCACGACTACGCTGCCGGCGCGGTCATCGCGTTCCGATTGCAGGCTGCCGACCCCGATCACGATCAGGTCCGCTACAGCGTCGACCCGATGCCCGCCAATGCCGTCTTCTTTGCCCAAACCGGCGAATTTGCCTGGACCACCTCCTGGCGAGATATCGGTACGCGTCGTTTGACCGTGCGCGCGCGGGACAATCACGGTGGGAGCACCGAACGCAGCCTCCAAGTGCGAGTCCACGGCGTCGACAGCGATGGCGACGGCTTGTGGGACTCGCGCGAGATGGCGGCTGGCCTCGATCCCCATTCGGCCGACAGCGACCACGACACGATTGACGACGCCACCGAATTCGGTGACGGCGACGAGCCGTCGGACGTCGACGGCGACGGCATTCCCGACGCGCTCGACCAGGACAGCGACGGCGACGGGCGCAGCGACGCCGACGAGGCCGGTGATTCGGACCGCCGAACACCGCCGCGAGATACCGACGGCGACGGCGTCGCCGATTTCCGCGACCCGGACGTCGACGGCGACGGCGTGGTCGACGGCCGGGACAATTGCCCGTTCGTGCCCAACGCCGATCAAACGAACCACGACCACGATGCGCGCGGCGCCGCCTGTGATGGTGACGATGACAACGACGGGGTGCCAGACGGCGCCGACAACTGTCCCGGCGTCGCCAATCCCGAGCAAGCCGACAGCGACGGCGACGGGGTTGGCGACGCCTGCCAGCAGGCGCGCGGCGGCGTCGGCGACGAGTCCGCGCCGCTGGGAAACCGCGGCTGCTCGGCCGGTGGCGCGGCTCGGCCCGCGCCGCTGGGCGTGTTGGCGCTGTTGGGATTCGCCGTGCTCGGCCTGGTGCGGCGCCGGGCCCTCGACGCCGATGCATCCAGAACGCCACACGGCGGGACGTCATGAGCGCCGGAGCTCCGGTGCTGTTTCCTCGGCGAGACATCCCAGAAATGCCCAGAACCGCGGGAGTATGGCATTGGGGGCCCACCTTCGGGTAGAATCTTCAACAGAACCCATTTCATCGAATGAGTCGTGCGTTTTGCGCGATGGCTGTTGGAGTCGACTTTGCCCGACACGAAACACAGCCCGACTCGCCGGCGTGGGGACCCGGTAGACCAACCGTCCGTCGACGACGCGCAGCGCTCGTCGCGGTGGGGCCGCGCGATTGTGGCGCTTCTGGTGGCCGCGCCGCTGGTCGGTTGGCTTGTGTGGGCGGTGATTGGCTCGGCACCGGCGGCGTTGGCGCTGGCCGGCGTGGTCAATCTGGCGGCGCTGGGGTTTTTCGTGGGCGACCGGCGTCGGCAGGCGGCCGACCGCGCGCATGAGGCGACGCGTCGCGAGGCGACGAAGGTGCGCGAGCTGGAGACCAAGGCCATCTTCGAGACCGCCCCCGACGGTATCGTCACCGTCGACGCCGAGGGGACGTTGCACTCGGCCAACCGCGCGGCGTCGCGCATCTTCAACCTCACCCGCGACGAGCTCGTCGGTGCCCAGCTTCGCGACCTGGTCCCCAGCATCGCCGACGCCGAGCGCAGCAGCGGCGACAACACCACCAGCATCTTGATGACCCGCGGGGCCCAGCACACCGGCCGGCGAGCCAACGGCACCGAGTTTCCCCTCGAGGTCAATATGGCGTTTTTGCCCCGGCATGTCGGCGAGGCGGGCATGGTGCTGATCTTTCGCGACGTCACCAAGCGCAAGGAGGTCGAGCAAGAGCTTCGCGACACCCGCGACCGCGCGCTGGCGGCCAGCGAGGCCAAGAGCCGGTTTCTGGCCAAGATGAGCCACGAACTGCGCACCCCGCTCAACGGCGTCATCGGCTACGCCGAGATGATCGGCGAGGAAATCGAGTTCGCCCACCGCGACGGCCGGCCGGTCGATGCCATCGACTTTGTCTCCGACGTGGAGCGGATCGGCGCCTCCGGGCGCCACCTGCTCGCGCTGGTCGACGACATCCTCGCCCTCTCCAAGATTGAGTCCGGGCGTATGCAGACCGACCTGAGCGACTTCGACGTGCTGGAACTGCTCGACGGGATCGCCGACGTGATCGAGCCGGCCGCCCTCGAGAATGGAAACGAGCTGTGGCTCGAGACCGGGGCTGAGTTGGGGAGGATGCACTCCGACGCGACCAAGGTGCGCCAGATCTTGTTCAACCTGCTGAGCAACGCCTGCAAGTTTACCCACGATGGGCGGGTGGAGCTATGCGCGCGCCGCCACGCGAGCCCCCACGGCGATGAGCTGGTCTTCGAGGTGCGTGACACCGGCATCGGCATGACCGACGAGCAACTCGCCCGCGTCTTCGAGGCGTTCATGCAGGCCGACAACTCCACCACGCGCGAATTCGGCGGCACCGGCCTGGGGCTGACGGTCACCCGCCACTTCTGCGAGCTGCTCGGCGGCGATATCGACGTCGAGTCGACCCACGGCCAGGGCACCACCTTCACCGTGCGCCTGCGCGCCGACCTGCGCGACGCCACCGAGGACGTCCGCGAGTCGAAGAACCTGCTGCCGGTCACCGAGGAAAGGGTGCGCCACGAGTCGTGAGTTCGTGGGCGTTGCGGCCGTGTTCGACCCTTCCGAGGGTGCGCCACCTCGAGCGCGCCTTTCGGCGCCTCGAGTGGGCTTACCCCCCGGTCACGGTTTGGTTCTGCGCCCGACGAAGGCAGCTGCCAAACCGCCCTTGCGTCCAGCAGAGCTACCAGCCAGACGGTGACCGGGGGTAAGCGTAGCGGCTCGGGCCCAAAGGCCCGGCCGCGAGCGCACCCTCGGAAGCCACGGAAACCATTTGTGATCAATACACAGGGCCAAGGCACCGGGGCTCCACGGGCGGCGCAAACAACGCGGCGTGCTCCGCGGGCAGCAAGCAGCCTCTCTGCTGGGTGTGCCGCAAAAATGTGTGGGATCATCAGACGCGAACACGAACGTGAACCGTCGTTAGAGCCGCAGGGTGTGCACGCTCGCGGCGGTCAGTCCAACGCCTCGCGCAGGAACTTGCCGGTGTAGCTTTCCTCGACCTGGGCGACCTCCTCGGGCGTGCCTGCGGCGACCAGGTGGCCGCCTTCGTGGCCGCCTTCGGGGCCGATGTCGATGAGGTAGTCGGCGCATTTGATGATGTCGGTGTTGTGCTCGATCATCACCACGGTGTTGCCGGCGTCGACCAGTTGGTCGACTACGCCCAGAAGCTTTTGGATGTCGTGGAAGTGCAGCCCGGTCGACGGCTCGTCGAGGATGTACAGGGTGTCGCCGGTGGCGATCTTGGCGAGCTCGCGCGACAGCTTGACGCGCTGGGCCTCGCCGCCCGACAGGGTGGGGGAGGGCTGGCCGAGCTGGATATAATCGAGCCCGACATCGAGCAAAGTCTGCAGGATGCGCGAGATCTTGGGGTGCTTGTCGAATAGCTCGGCGGCCTCGGCGATGGTCATGTTGAGGACGTCGTTGATGCTGTGGCCGCGGTATTTGACCCGCAGGGTCGTCGGGTCGAAGCGCCTGCCCAGGCAGGCGTCGCAGGGGACGTAGACGTCGGCCAGAAAGCTCATCTCGACGGTCTGGACGCCCTGGCCCTTGCACTCCTCGCAGCGGCCCTCGGCGGTGTTGAAGCTGAACCGGCCCTTGTCGAAGCCGTACATGCGCGACTCGGGCAGGTTGGCGAAGAGGTCGCGGATGTGGTCGAAGACCTTGGTGTAGGTCGCGGGGTTGCTTCGCGGGGTGCGCCCGATGGGCGACTGGTCGATCTTGATGACCTTGTCGAAGAGTTCGAGCCCCTCGATCTTGTCGTGAGCGCCCACGGCGCGGTGCTTGAAGTACACACGTCGGGCGACCGCCGGGTAGAGCGTCTCGTTGACCAGCGAGCTCTTGCCGGCGCCGGAGACCCCGGTCACGCAGATGAACGTGCCGGTGGGAAAGCGCGCGTCGAAGCCCTTGAGGTTATGGTGGCGCGCGCCGCGGATCCACAGGCTGGGCGTGTCGGTGGGGCGGCGCTCGTCGGGAACGGCGATGTCCTTGCGCCCGGACAGGTAGTCGGCGGTCAGCGAGCGGGGGTTGTCGCGCAGCTCTTCGGGCGTCCCCATGGCGACGATCTCGCCGCCGTCGCGCCCGGCGCCGGGGCCGAAGTCGACGATGAGGTCGGCGTGCTCCATGGTGTCGCGGTCGTGCTCGACGACGATGACCGAGTTGCCCTGGTCGCGAAGCGACTGCAGGGTCTCGAGCAGCCGGCGGTGGTCGCGCGCGTGCAGGCCGATGGACGGCTCGTCGAGTACGTACAAGATGCCGGAGAGCTCGCTTCCCAGTTGGCTGGCCAGCCGGATGCGCTGGCTCTCGCCGCCGGAGAGCGTGGTCGCCGCGCGCCCCAGCGACAGGTAGTCCAGCCCCACGTCGAGCAGAAAGCCCAGCCGCTCGCGGATCTCGCGCAACAACTCGGTGCCGATGACCGCCTCGCGCCCGTCGAGCTCGATCTCGTCGAAGAAGCACAGCGCGTGGTCGATGTCCATCGCGGCCACCGCGGCGAGCGACTCGCCTTTGAACAGCACCGCCCGGCTCTCCGGGCGAAGTCGGGTTCCGTCGCACGACGGACACGGCGCCGGCTCCTGGAACTCGGCGAAAAACTCACGAGTGCTCTTCTTGCGCGCTTTCTTATGCGCATCGGCGACGAACGGGACGACGCCCTCAAAGCCCTTGTAGCCCTTCTTCTTGGCTTCGGCGGGGCCGTAGAACACGATGTCGCGCTCGTCGCTGGTCAGCTCGGACCACGGGCGTTCCAGGTCGATGTCGTGGGCCTTGGCGGTCGTCTTGAACAGCTTCCACACCTTCGCGACGCTGTCGGCATGTTTGAAGCGCTCGCCGCGGTCGGTCGCCGGGTCGGGACCGATGGCCTCGACGGCGCCCTCGGCGATGGATTTTTGTTCGTCGATGACCAGCGACTGCGGCGCGACCTGTTGGGTCGAGCCGATGCCGCGGCAGTCCTCGCACATGCCCACCGGGCTGTTGAACGAGAAGCTCTGGTGGCTGAGCTCCGGGAAGGCGATATTGCAGTGGGTGCAGGCGCGCTCGGTGCTGTACAGCCGCTCACGCGCCTCCTCGTCGGCGCTGCCGGGCGTGGCGATGATGCACCGCCCGCTGGAGGTCGACAGGGCGAGCTCGACGGAGTCGGTGATGCGTTGCTGCTTTCCGGGCTTGGCGACGAGGCGGTCGACGACCACGTCGATGTCGTGGCGGGTGTGCAGCGCGACCTTCTCGACGTCCTCGAGCAGGACGACCTCGCCGTCGATGCGCGCGCGGATAAAGCCGCCCTGGCGAAGCTCCTCGAACAGATCCCGATACTCACCTTTGCGGTTTCGAACCAGCGGGGCGAGGACCATGAATTTGGTGCCCTCGTCGAGGGCGAGCACGCTGCCGATGATCGCCTCTTTGGACATCGACGAGACCGGGCGCCCGCATTGATGGCAGGTCTGCTGGCCCAGCCGCGCGTACAGCACGCGCAGGTGGTCGTGCAGCTCGGTGACCGTCCCCACCGTGCTTCGCGGGTTGTTCGTCGAGGTCTTCTGCTCGATGGAGATCGTCGGACTCAATCCGCCGATGAGGTCGAAGTCGGGCTTGTCGATCTGGCCCAAAAACTGACGCGCGTAGGTCGACAGGCTCTCCACATAGCGCCGCCGGCCCTCGGCATAGATGGTGTCGAAGGCGAGGCTGGACTTGCCCGAGCCGCTCGGACCGGTGAACACCACCAGCCGGCGCTTGGGGATCGCGAGGTCGAGGTTCCTCAGATTGTGCTCGCGCGCGCCGTGGACCACGATGGCGTCTTTTTCGAAGACGCGTTCACCGAAGGTGGCACGTGACGCGGATTTGAAGCTCGGTTGGGCGGTCATAAAGCAACGATACGGCTGGGGACAACATCGGACGGACGGCATTCATGCGCGAAGAGAACCGCTCGGGGAGGGGGAGTATTTCAGCCGTTGGGGTCGATGGCAAGGCGGGTTGGAGGTCAACAACCGCATTGGAGCGTGCGCGCAATAGCCGTTGCGGGCGAAGCGTGACGACCATGACCGTTTGGAACGGCCGTTGAGGTTTAGGTTTACGTTCAGGTTTAGGTTTAGGTTTGGCGCCGTCAAGCCCACAGAACCTAAACGTAAACGTCAACCTCAACGTAAACCTAAACGAACCTAAACGGCCTTTCCCGCGGACTCAGAACGTGATGTCCGTCCGCACCGGCGTCGCCCACACCGTTTTGGTGTGCCACGACCGGTTCGTGTAATCCACCGTGGCCGCGTAATAGACACTAATCGCGACGACGGCGAAGACATACATCGCTGCGATCAGTTGGATGCGCCTCTTTTTGGGGAGAGGCTCTTTGCGTATCAGCTCGATGACGACGATGAGTCCGGCCACGAAGCATAGGGAACATCGTGGTGTCCCTCAACGCTTGGCGCCCTGCGCGATCCACGTCTCCACGAGTTGGATCTGTTTCAGCGACATCGGCGGCAAGCCCAGCGGCATGCCGCGAATGCCCTCGACCGGCTTGCCGGCGCGCTCGCGGTAGCGCGCCATCATATGCGCGACGATGCGCGGGGTACCGTCGGCCAGCGGCGCGAGCACGCTCTCGCGCTCGCCGGCGTTGTTGACGCGGCCACGCATAATCCCCTCGTAACTGCTCAGGTCGAGGCCGCGGCCGGCGAAGCCGAAACCGCCGGTATTGCCGGGGCCTCCGTCGCCGCCGTTGCCGGCGGGGTCGGAGTGGCAATGCCAGCACACGCGTCTGAAGACCCGCGCTTCGACCTCCGGGAAGTGGACCTCGCGGTGCAGAACCGGCAGGCGTTTGGGAACTCTGGGATAGGTCTTCGGGGCGAGCTCGGCGTGCAGGATATAGGCGGCGACGTTCTTGCGCTCCGAGGCGCTCAACTCGAAGCGCGGCATGAGTGTGTCCGGCTTGATGGCCCGGGGGTTTCGCAGCCAGGCGAGGATGGCCGCCGGGCTCATCCGCTCGCGCGTGTAGCGAAAGTCCGGGGCGAGCTTCATCGCGCGGGTGACCTGGGCCGTGCTCAGGTGCTCGTCGACCAGCGCCTGCGGGCGCGCGGAGACGTGCAGGGGCTGGACGCCCGAGAAGGTGTGGCAAAACCCGCAATTCATCGCCTCCATGATCGCGCGGCCGGCTTTGGCGTCGGCGCCCGTCAGGTCGCCGGGCGGGTAGGGCGATTTGTCAGTGACGAGATACGCGGCGATGGCGCGGGCGTCCTTCTCGGGCATCGAAAAGCGCGGCATCGTCGCGCCCAGTCGGGGCCGAAGGTCGTGGGGATGTTGCAGAAATTGGACGAGCCAGTCGCGCCGAAACCGCTTGTCCGCGCCGGTCAGCGTGGGCACCTCCACCAGGTCGTGGATTCGCCGCTTCCACTCGGCGACTCGGGCGGGCGAGTACTCCCACAGCTTCCAATCATACTCGCCGTCGAGGACGGCGTTGTGGCAGCCCGAGCAGTTCTTGGCGCGCGGCGGCGCGACGAGCTTGCCGGCCGCCCGATGGCGGCGATTGCACTGATAGCGCCCCACGACGGCCGCCCCGGGCGCGTTGGGCTCGACGCTTCGGTGAGGCGTCTCCGGCTGATGATGGCATCCACTCGCGCATATCAAGACCACCGCGACCACCAGCATAAGCGGCCCGAGCAAAAGCCGTGTGCATTGCCGGCGGGGGATGGGCTGCATCGTGTCTCGTGGGTGAGGGCTGTCCAGCCGTAACCCCACTATAGAAACACACGCCGCCGGGCTTCAAGCGCGGCGCTGCTACTTGTGCTTGGCTGCGTGCGCCGGCTTCGCCTTGGCGTGGGTGTCCTTGCTCGCCGACTTTTGCGGGCCGGAGGCGGCGGTGGGTGCGCCCTCGAAGCGCGGGCGTCCGAGGTGGCCCAGCAGCACGAAGCCGTACCAGTCCTTGTTCTTGCCGTCGCGGAACCACTTCATGCGCAAGACGCTGGAGAGGTCGTTGGAGCGGATGTATTTGTCGGCGAATTGGAAGCGCATCTTGAGCTTGGCGCGGCTCATTGGCAGGGTGCGGCCGAGGTCGATGTCGCCCCAGATCTGGCCGCGCACGTCCTTGCCGTCGTGGAATTCGAAGCGCTTGAAGTCGACCGTGGGGCTGGGGCGGCCCTTGGGTTTGTTGATGACCAGGTTGGCGTCGAGCTTGCCCAGGTCGGTGTGGGGGACGTCGATGAACGCCATCGGGCCGAGCTTATTGGTGTGCAGGGTGGCCTTGTCGACGGCGAGCTTGCGCCCGGTCAGGGTGATGTGGCCGCCGGTGATGAGCTGGCGGGTGGGGTGGAAGTCCAGGTGGACGTCGCCGCCCAGGGTGCCCAGAAACGGCACGCCCAGCAGGGACTCGAGTACGGGGGTCTTGGCCAGGTCGATGTCGTCGATGTCGACGTCGACCGAGCGCTTGTCGCTTCCCTGGACGTAGTCGCCGCTGACGTCGCCGCCGCCGAGATCGACATTGAAGTCGACGGTGGGAGCCAGGTGGACCAGGCTCGACAGCGGCGAGAAGCCCACGGCGATCTCGGGGATCTCGACGCGCAGGGGCTTTTCTTTGGGCGGCTGGTTGGCGGCCGCCTTTTTGGCGTCCTTGCCTTTGGCGCCCTTGTCGTCGGATTTGTCCGAGCTGTTGGATTCGATCTGGTGCTCGGAGATGGTGACGTCGTTGAGCTTGACCCCGCTGAGCCACCACAGGTCGAGGTCGCCGATGCTCACGTCGTATTTGTTGCCCAGCCGGCTCTCGAGCTGGACGGTGACGATTTCCTTGATGCGATCGTCGGGAAACGTCAACACCAGCGCCACCAAGAAAACGGCGAAGCCAAAGGCAATGTACGCCGGAATGCGTACCAACGGGCGGTCCATGGATAGTCGGCTCACGGCACTCAACTCTTCTGTTTCTTCTTGATGAACGTCGACACTTCCACGCGGGCGCGCACCTCGCCGGGTTTGCGGCGCCGGCCGCGCAGGTCGATGCGCTTGATGACCACCGGCTGGTCGCTGGACTCGATGCCCTCGAGGAATTTGAGCAGGTCGTCGATCTGGACCTGGCGGATGTCCACCTTGACCTTCTTCTCGACGATGATCGGCCCGGATTTGTCCCCCGACTTCGAGCCGATGGGGATGTCCTCGGTGTCGTAGCTGCTGGGGTTGACCCCGGCCTCGTTGGCGCGCGCGGCGATGAAGCCGGTCAGCTTGACCGGGTTATCCTCGAGCACCTTGTCGGTGAATATATCCGCCAGCCCGCCGCTCTGCGACGAGGCCTGCTTGTGCTTGAGGTAGCTCGGCCCGGCCATGCGCACCAGATCGAGCGATTGCTGGTAGCTGCGCGTCTGGTCCTCGATGCTGTTCAACGAGTTCGAGAAGATCCCGATGACCAGGACCATCGCCAACAAAGGCATGATGACGGCCATGGCGATGACCATCTTCTTCTCGCGCTCGCTCAGCTCCGAGAATTTGTCGCTCAGAGATTCGTTTGCCATCAGGAACACTCGCTGGAGACGTGGATGTGGAAGTCCACTTCCGTATCACTCTTGATCCGAAGCTCGCCCTCCTGGCGCACGTCTTTGATGCAGTCGACCTTGCGCAGGTCATCCATGAATTTCTCGACGGACTGGGGGCTGTCGGTCTCGCCGTAGATCTGGGCGACATTGCGGTCGACGTCAACCTCGAAGCGGTCGATGTCGAGCTTGAGGTCGCTCGAGATCTTGGAGGCGAGCTTATAGTACAATTCGTAGGCGCTGATGCGCGGCACGAAGCCCTGCTTGGAGCTGTCGTCGCCGGCCAGCCGGGCGGTGAGCTGGTTTTTGGAGTAGACCGGCTCACCGAAGAGCTGGGTGGTCTGCTGCTTGAGCGCCTGGCGCATGGCGTCGCGCTGGGCCTCCATCTGGATCTTTTCGGTGAACAACATGCCCACCAGCAGCAGAAATAAGACGGCGGCGGCGATGCCGTATTTGACCATCTGGGAGCGCAGGTAGCTCGACTTACCCCGGTAGGTGAACTCGTCTTTGCGCAGGTCGATGAGCCGCTCTTCGTCGCGCCCGTCGATCTGCTGCAGCGCCGCCGAGGCGGCCATGGCCAGCTTGGCGTCGGTGCGCCCGCCGCCGGCGGCGGTGTCCATGCCCGGCAGCCGCTCGATGGGGAAGGGCGTGACGGGCACGCCGAACTCCCGGCCGAGGTGCTCGGGAAGGTTTTGCAGCAGGCTGGTGCCCCCGCACACGAAGATCTCGTCGATCTTGATGCGCCGCTGGGCGTATAGCGACTGGAAGGTGCGCCGAAGGTCGCGCACGAACGGGCGCAGCGCCTCGGTCAGGCAGTCGCTGATCATGCGCTGCTGGTCGGTGGGCGCGTCGCTCGGCCCCATGATCGCGGCCTGATGCTCCTTGAGGTTTTCGGCCTGCTCGACGGTGGCGTTGAACCGGCGCGCCAGCGCCTCGGTGAGCTGCTGGCCGCCGAATTGGATCGAGCGGGCGACCGACGGCTCGCGCTGGTGCAACACGAGTACCCGGGTGTAGCGATGGCCGATGTCGACCACGGCGTAGGTGCCGTCGTCGGTGGGCGCGCAGCGCTCCAGGGCATAGGTGAGCAACAGCTCGGGGATGCCCAACACCGCCGGGTCGATGTGGTGTTGCTTGAGGTCGCTCAAAAATTCGCCGACCTGCTCGCGGCGCGCAAACCCCACGATGGCCTCGGCGCCCTCGTCGACCGTGCCGGTGATCAGGCGAAAGTCGTAGATGACCTTGCTGGAGTCGACCGGCAGCCGGTCGTCGAGCATATGGGGCAGGATATTCTCGACCTTGTCGCGCTCGGCGAAGGGCACGTCCTGGCGGATGGACATCGCCTGGCCGTTGGGCAAAAACGTCACCACCAGCGCGTCGTCCTCGAAGGCGCCGCGCTCGATGAGGCGGTCGAGCGCCATCTCCCAACGCGCCTGGGTGTCGTCGGCGTCAGCCTCGTCGCCGGCCACGTCCTCGGCGGTGTCGTCGGGGCCGGATGTGTCGTCGTCGTCGGCGGGCGCGCCGTCGACGTCGTCTTGGTGGCGCACCTGGGTGGGGGCGTCGTCGAACGCCCCACCACCGTCCGCCGTTGTCTGGGCGTCGGCGGCGCTCGGAGCCGCCAGCGTGGGCAGCGGCTCCTCGTCGTAGCCCACCACGCGCGGCTCGCGCCCCCTCTCCAGGCGCACGAGCTTGATTGAGTGGGTGCCAAAGTCCAGGCCGATGATATTGTTCGCCATTACTTCTCTCTCCAGTACAGGACACGGCCCCTGGGCATATTCTTGCGCGTCTCGCGCAGCGCCTTTTTGAGCTCTTTGACCTGATCGGGATCGTCGACGTTTTCGGTCAGTTGCTTCTCGTTGGGCAGCCGGCGCACCGTCTCGCTGAAGTCGACCACCGTGTCGATGGTCGTCTCGCTGTTGCCGTAGGTGCCCTTGCCCTCGATGCGATAGATGCTCGGGGTGCGTGACGACGCCGAGCGCATCAGCCCGGTGCGATCATAGGTGACCGTCCACTTCGGAAAATTCGGGTTGAGCGGGTCGATCTGCATCTGCGGGTTTTGCGCGACCAACTGCTGGTAGGTCGGCGAGTACATCATAAACTGCGCCATGAGATCGGGGTTATGCTGGAAGTCCTGGATATACGACGGAAGCTGGCTGACGCTCAAGAAGGCCACCGGCTGGCCCTTTTTGGCCGACGGCAGCAGCTTGCTCTCGGTGGTCCCCACATACGCCATGAGCACGGACATCGGGTTGGAGAAGAATTGGCGCACCCCGTCCAGGGCCAGGGCCATCAACAACACCTCCGAGCGCACCTGGGGGCTGCTGGCGCACAAGTTGAACGCAGACTGGTCGACGGCATTCCGGCTGACCTGCTGCAGGCGCACGTTGCGGCACAGCACCGAGTAGAAGATCGGGGCAGTGGCCACGTTCAGGTTGGGCCGCCCCACCGGGTAGACGGTCAACTCGTCGCCGAAGGCGTTCATGAACGCCTCGGTCACTCCCGGCACCTGGTACAGCTCGGCGAGGTGGGTCAGCTTGGCGTTTCGCGGCTTGACGTCATTGTCCAGCCGCTCGTAGGGCCGGGTCTCGTCGCCGCTTCGCGAGCGCACCGTGCACTGGGGCGTGAGCTGCAGGCCGACGGTGTTGGTGTCGATGTAGTTGACGATGCGGCTGATCACCGTGGCGCGGTCGAGGGTGTTGCCGTTCTTGTCCTTCTGCTCGAAGATCGAGTCGTAGGTCTTGTCCAGGGTCATCGCGCACAACTCCTGGATGTCGGCCTCGTCGACCTTGTCGCGGGCGAACCGGTTCAGGTCGAATTTGCCCTCTTCGGGCTTGATGGTCACGTCGAAGTGGCCGGCGATGTCGCCAAAGCCCTCCACGCCGGTCTCCTTGAGGTCGATGCCGCCCACCGGGCTCTCCAACTTGCCCGAGTTGAACGGTTTCATCAAAAGGTCGACGTACTGGTACATCTGGAAGTTGCTTCGCCGCATGGCCGTGCTGATCAGCCGGGCCATGTCGTCGCCCGACTGGCCGCTTCCGGCCTGGCGCGATTCGTCCTGCAGGGCGTATTGGAACGCCAGCAAAAGCTTGCTCAAGTTGACCGACGAGCGCGCCAGATAATAGCTGCGCAGCTTGTCGGCGCTGTTGACCGACAGGTTGACGTTGACGCGGGTGGTGTAGGCAAACTCGACGACCGCCGCCGACAACACCGTGATGGTGATCAGCGCGAGCAGCAGCGCGACCCCCCGCTGGCGTCCCGCGGCGAGCGGATGGGTGGCCGGCCGGTCGACCGCCGCCAGCACCCGCATCGTCGGTTTGGCTATGAGTTCACGTAGCATCAAAACTCCAGCACCTCGGTCGAGCCAAGTTCGGTCTCAATCGAAAACGTCTCTTTGCGCCCGTGCTCGTCCATCGGCGGCAGGGTCACCGTGATGCGCACCCGGGTGGGAAGACGCCCCGAAAATTCGGTGCGCGTGGTGTCCCACTCGTCGACCCACTTACCCTCCTGGGCCATCTCCTTCATCGTGCCCAGCTTGACCGGGCCCGGATCCCAATACTCGAATTGGACGTCGTCGATGTCGGGGATCATCGTGTAGATGCGCCCGCCGCCGGTGATGTCGTCGTCGAGCGTGGTGTCCTCGCGGCGCATCAGCGCGGTGACCAGATCGCCCTTGTCGTCGCGGTGGCGCTCGGTGAAGTAGCCGATCTCGGCGTGCTCGCTGGTCTTCTCGCCGGCCAGCGTGCGGATGTGGGCAAAGGCGGTGAAGTCGAGCCGATCGTCGCGGCCGATCATGCCGAATTGCACCGGATCTTGGAGTTGCTGGAGCACGTGGGTCCCCGAGCTGTCGTCGCCCGAGTCATTCTTGTCCTGCTCCTCGCCCGGCAGCGGCTCGCCGCCGTGCTCCGGGCCGGCCACGTACGCCGAGGCGAGCTCGCGGGCCATGCGGTCCATGGACACGCGCATGGTCTGGTAGCGCTGGAAGCGCTTCTGCATGAAGTCGCGCGTCTGGAACATATTGGACACGCTCACCCACATGATCCCGGTGATCACCGCCAGGATGGACACCGCCAGCAGCACCTCGATCAGCGTAAACCCCGCCTGAGGTCGCTGGCGCAGCAGCTCCCAGGGCCGCGGGGCCCGCTTCATGTTGCGCTCGAGATGGCGTCGACGGCTCATTTGTCCCCCGAGCTGTCGCTGCTGGAGTCGCCGGTGCCGAAGAGGTTGAAGTTCGCCGTATCCTGGTCGACCACGTATTGCGTGACGGTCATCGTCTGGGGATGGCCGGCAAACGCGTAGTGGATGACCAGCTTGACCCGGCGCACCTTCTTGCCGATCTGGTTGATCATCTCGGGCACCTGGGCCACCAGCATGGGCAGCATCGCGCTGAACGCGGCGTTGCCCTTAAGCGCGCCCTTGGTGTCCTGGCCGCCGAAGAGCTGGGCGTTGACCTGGGCGATGAGCTGCTCTTTGACGTTCGGGGGGATCTCCACCGGATAGACCGTGGCGTTCCAGGTGATGTTCTCGTAGCCCTGGTCGGAGAAGTCCCCGTCGTATTTCTCGACGTCGTCGGAGAAGCCCTCCTTCATCAGCTTGTACTCCAGGTCGGTCATTTTGATGCGGGAAAATTGACTGACCCGGGTCAGCTTGTTGGCGTAGATCGCCTGCTGGCCGCTGGTGGCCATGGTGCCCATGAGCACGCTCATGCACATGGCGAGCACCGCCAGCGCTAGAAGCACCTCCAGCAGGGTGAACCCGCGTTGATCTAGCTTGCGATCAATCATCGCTCTCTCCCTGATCGAGCTTCTCGCGATCATCGACGAGCTTGCTGTAGATCTTCACGCGCCCCGTCAACGGCTCGTTGACCAGCGAGTAATACTCGCCGCGCTTGTTCTTGAGCACGATGATCACCGGCTCCTGAAACCCGCTGGGATAAAACCCCACGGCCACCTTGCCGCTGGTGATCGGGCGCTCCTGGCGAGCCGTGAGCACCTCGTAGATCTGGACGCCGTCCTTGAAGTTCTTGGGGTCGATGGCCGCGGTTTTTGCCTTCTCGAAGCTCGTCGGCTGGTTGATCCCCCAGGGATCGCTCTCCTTGCCGAATAGATCCGAGGCGGCCGCGTTCTGCTCGTTGGCCCGGTCCTGGCGTTGCTCGTCGAGCTTGCCCTCCGAGCTGTCGTCCGCGGCCAGACGCTTGACCACCGCGGCGTCGGTGACCTCGGTCCAGTACTTGTTGCTGTCCAGGTCGAGCACCAGCCGGTAGTTGGCGTGCTTGATGGCCGCCTGCGCCCACGTGCTCTTCATCACCGAGGTCAGCCGCATGGCTTCGTCGCGCAGGTCGCTGGCCGTGAGCACATTCATCCCATAGATCGCCACCGCGAACATGCCGGCGACGATGGTCAGCACCACCAACATCTCGATGAGCGTAAAGCCGCGCCGACTCGTTAGGAGCGCGGGCGGCTCGCCCGCATTCGCCGACGCGTGCGGGGCCGTCGTTCGCCCCGCCGAGGAGGCGAAATTCGCACGCCCCGCACGAACACACGCCTGCGCACGGACGGGCTCCGCCGCGGGGCTGGACGGCAGCCCCGGCGTCGTCGCCCGATGCGGGCGAGCCGCCCGCGCTCCTGGGCGCGTGTGCTCGTTCGTGTTGTGTGGGCGATGCGTCACGTTCGTTCCTTTGCTGCGTATCGAGTCGTCTGTCATGGCCGGGGCGCGCGGCCGCTGGTCCGCCCTGAGGCCTCTGGCCTCAGCTTGCGTGTCCTGCGCGGCGTCGCCGCGACACGTTCGGCGCCCCAGAGGGACGCCGGCGGCCAAGATGACCGCGCCCCACACGCCACAGCACGAATTGTGTACTTCGTATGGGACTGATCATAAGTGCCTCGTGGGTGTGCGTGAATGGTTGATGGCCTCTCCCTGGCTCCCCATCCCTTCGCTCGCGCTACGGGCGGGGAGGAAGACCAAGCGAACAGCGGCGTCATTGGACCCTGGACCCCTGCCTCCTGGACCCCTGGACCCCCTGCCTCCTGGACCCCTGCCTCATCAACTATTCTTGTCGCCGCCGCCCTCGCTGGTGATGTCGTCCGAGGTGCCCTCGGTGCCGTCGGGGCCGTTGCTGCTGATGGTGAACTGGTCGTTGCCCGACTTCTTGTAGACGTACGGGTTGCCCCACGGGTCGGGCTTGATCTGCTTGGCCAGGTTCTTCTTGCTGTGCAGGTCCTCGAGCGCGTCGGGCAACTGGTGCGGGTCGGTGGTCAGGTAGTAGGTGTTGACCAACTGCTCGTAGTTGCCGATCTGGATCTTGGCGGTCTTGATATTGGCCTGCTTCAAGGCGCCGAACACGAAGAAGCCGACCACGCCCATGATGGAGGCCATGATCGTGACGACGATCATGATCTCGACCAGCGTCATGCCTCGCTGGTTCGCGAGTAGCTCGGCCGCCTGGGCGCGTTCGTCGTGTCGTTTCATCTGTTTGAAAATCATCATTGTCTGTCCCCTCGTTGAGGTCCCTGTCAAGGTTACGTCGTGGCCTTCAGGCCGTTGTGCAGTTTCGCAGTTGCCGTTACGCAGTTGCCGTTCACTCGATCACTCGATCACTCAATCACTCGATCACTCCCTCAATGGATCACCGTTTGGTTGAGCTGCAAAATCGGCAGCATCACCGCAAACACGATGATGGCGACGCCGACACCCATGATGACGATCATCAGCGGTTCCAAGACCGTCGTCAGCGCTTGGACGCGCATATCTACTTGTTGGTTATAGGCCACCGCGACGTTGTCGAGCATCTCCTCGAGCTGGCCGCTGCGCTCGCCGATGGCGATCATGTGGGTGACCAGCGGGGGGAATTCCCCGGAGCGCTTCAAGGGCTGAGCGATGGACTCACCCTCGCGGATGTTGACCCGGGCGTCCTCGATGACCTCGATGAGCCGGTTGTTGCCCAGAATATTTTTGACGATGTCCAGGGCGTTCAACAGCGGCACACCGCTGGCCAGAAGCGTGCCCAGCGTGCGCGCGAAGCGGGCGACCGCGATCATGCGGATGAGCGGGCCGAACACCGGCACCTGGAGCGCGAAGCGGTCCCAGGTGTCCTTGCCGTCGGGGGTGGCCTTCCACTTGAAAAACGAGAAGATCGCCGCGCCCAACAGCGGGAAGACGATGAACCAGTAGCCGGCAAAGATGTGGCTCAGCCCGATGAGCATCTGGGTGATCCAGGGCAGGGCGGCGTGCTGGTTCTCGAAAATCTGGGTGATCTTGGGGATGACGAAGATGAACAAAAGGCTCAAGATCGCCACGCCCACCACCGACATGATGATCGGGTAGACCATCGCGCCGATGATCTTGCCGCGCAGCTCGAGCTGGGCCTCCAAGAATTCGGTCAGCCGCTCCAGCACGACGTCGAGGTTGCCGGAGCTCTCACCGGCCTTGACCATGTTGACGTACAGGTTGCTGAAGTGTTTGGGGTGGTCGCTCAACGCCTTGGCCAGGCTCGAGCCCTCGTTGACCTTCTGGCGGATGTCGCTCAGCACGCGCTTGAGCTCGTCCTTTTCGGTCTGATCGCTCAGCGCAGTGAGCGACTCGACCAGCGGGATACCGGCCCGCGAGAGGGTGGCCAACTGGCGGGTGAGCACGGAGATGTCGCGCAGGCTGACGCGCTCGAACATCTTTTTGAAGTCGACCTCACCATCGCGACGCACCGATCCGCCGTCTTTGCCCTCCCAAACGTCGGTGACGTAGACCCCCTGAGACTGCAGCAATTGCCGCAGAGCGCTCTGGTTGTCCGCGTTCTGGATGCCTTTGACCGTCTTTCCGGACGAGTCCAGGCCTTTGTATTCGTAAACGGGCATAAGTTTAGGCCGCCTCGTAGACGCTGTCTTCCTGAGTCACGCGCAGCACCTCTTCGATGCTGGTCTGGCCCTGCAGCACCTTGACGGCGCCGTCTTCGCGCAGGGTGTTCATGCCGTGGTGGCAGGCCTCCCGCTTGATGTTGGAGGCGTCGTCGCGGTTCATGATCAAGCTGCGGACCTCGTCCTCCACCTCGAGGATCTCGTAGATGCCCGTACGGCTGCGGTAGCCCAGGCCAAGGCACTCCTCGCAGCCGCCCTCGCGGGCGCGGTAGACGTGGCCGCCGACCTGGTCGAGGTGGGCGCGCGTCAGCCCCACCTCCTGCAGGACGGCCTCGTCGGGCACGTACGCCTCCTTGCAATTCGAGCACAGCCGGCGCACCAGGCGCTGGGCCAGAGACGCGATCACCGTCGAGCTCACCAGGAAGGGCTCCACGCCCATGTCGATCAGCCGGGTGAATGCGCTGGCGGCGTCGTTGGTGTGCAACGTCGAGAACACCAGGTGGCCGGTCAGCGACGCCTGGATGGCCATCTCGGCGGTCTCCAGGTCGCGAATCTCACCGACCATGATCACGTCGGGGTCGTGGCGCAGGTAGCTGCGCAGGCCGGTGGCGAAGTTCAGCTTGATCTTGGAGTTGACCTGCATCTGGCTGATCCCCTCGAGCTGATACTCGACCGGATCCTCGATGGTCAGGATATTCTTGTCGGGCTGGTTGATCTCGCTCAGCGACGAGTACAGCGTGGTCGTCTTTCCCGAGCCGGTGGGCCCGGTGACCAGGATGATGCCGTTGGGCCGGTGGATGAGCTTCAAGATCTTTTGCTGGTCGGACTCGGCCAGCCCGATATCACGCACGTTCAACAGCACCGCCGACTTATCCAGAAGACGCATCGTGATGCGCTCGCCGTGGACCGCGGGGGCGGTCGCCACACGGATGTCGATGTCCTTGCCGGCCATCTTGATGCGGATGCGCCCGTCCTGGGGCAGGCGCTTCTCGGCGATGTCCAGCCCGGCCATAATTTTGACACGCGTGATGATCGACGAGTGGAAGCGCTTCGGGGGGTGGGCGATCTCTTTGAGCACGCCGTCAATGCGAAAGCGCACCGTCAGGTCTTTTTCGCCCGGCTCGATGTGGATGTCGCTGGCGCGCTCGCGCACGGCCTGGACGAACAGGCTGTTGACGAAGCGGATGACCGGGGCCTCGTCGTCGTCGCCGGCGTCGAGCAGGTCGTTGATGTCGATGCTCGCTTCTTCGGCGTGCGGGCTGTCGGCCTCGTCGAGCTCGTCGAGGCCCGCGCCGAGCTGGCGGCTCTTGCGGTCGAATGCGCTGTTGATGGCGTCGCGCAGCGGCGTGGTGGGCACGACCACCGGCAGGACTTCCTTGCCCGACAAGAACCGGATCTGGTCGAGGGCCTCGACGTTCAGGGGATTGTCAGTGGCCACCAGCACCAGGCCGTCGCGCTCGTCGAACGGCAAGACGCCGTTGTCGCGCGAGTAGCCCAGTTGCAGCTTCTCGAGCAGGCGCAGGTCAATGGCGTCGGCGTCGACCTCGGCCCGAAACGGGTAGTCGAGCTGCTCGGCGACCCCCTCCATGACCTGCTGTTCGGTCGCCGCTTCCATGGCCACGAGGACCTCGCCGATCAGCCCGCCCTTGTCGCGCTGCTGGCGCAGGGCGAGGTCGACCTGTTCGGGGGTGACGTGCCCCCTGCGCACCAAGATTTCACCGAGTCGTTGGCGATTGTACATGGCTTTAAGGCTGCTCCTGCTTCGGTTGCGGCTGCTCGGGCGACTGCTGTGTGCCCGGCGACTGCTTCTTTTGCTCGGGCTGTTGCTCTTGCTCGGGCTGCTGCTCTTGCCCGGGCTGCTGCTTCTGCTCGGGCTGCGGGGCGCCCAGGATGTGGTAGCGCGGGCCCTGATTCTTGAATTCCTTGACGGCCTCTTGGCGCGCCTTTTCCTGCTCCTCGGCCTTGTCCAACTGCTGGCGCATGCGCTCGACGAGCCCGTTTTTCTTCTGGTAGTTG
This sequence comes from uncultured delta proteobacterium, assembly GCA_963697525.1. Classification (GTDB taxonomy): domain Bacteria; phylum Myxococcota_A; class Bradymonadia; order Bradymonadales; family Bradymonadaceae; genus Bradymonas. Next base: position 6,268,995 of record OY969087.1, on the reverse strand, counting down.
ACCGTCTTGACGTATTTTTTGTTCTGCATCTTGAACAACTTGGCCAACTCTTTGCGCTCCTCCATCTTGCGCTCGTAGATCTTCTGGACGTCGGACTCGCTCTCGATGATGTAGGGGGTGAGCATCAGCACCAGGTTTTGCTTGGTCTTGGTGGTGCCGGTGTTGCGAAACAGCGCCCCGATGACGGGGATGTCGCCCAGAAACGGAATCTTGGTGACCGACTTGGTCTCGCGGTCCTTCATCAGCCCGCCGATGACCACGGTGGACTGGTCGCGCACCAACACCACCGTCTTGGCGGTGCGCTTGGTGCGCGTGGGGATCTCGCTTCCCAGGTTGCTCGCCCCTTTGATGTCACTGACCTCCTGGTCGATCTCCAGGCGCACGAAGTTGCTCTCGTTGATCTGGGGCTTGATACGCAGCGTGATGCCGACGTCCTCGTATTGGATGGGCGAGATGAGCCCGCCCAGCCCGGTCAGCGCGCCCAGCCCGCCCAGCGCGCTGGAGGAGCCGGACTGGCCATTTTTGCCGGTCAGCCCGCCCAGGGCGCCCAGGCTACCCAGCCCGCCGGAGATCCCGCTGGCCAGGCCGCTGACGAAGGGGACGCGGTCGGCGACCACGATCTCGGCCTCCTCGTTGTCCATGGTCATGACCGCCGGCGCCGACAGCAGGTTGACCGAGCGATCGGTCTGGGTGGCCTGCAAGGTCAGCGCGAACGCCGGCAGCGAGAATCTGGGTGCCCGGAATGGTGGCGATGGGGCCGATGAGCCCGATGGAGCCGGCCACGCCGCCGCCCAAAAGCGAGCTTAGCCCGCCGAAGTTCGACTGGCCCAAAATCCCGCCCTCGGTGCTGTCGATCAGCCCGCTGGACTTGGCGGAGTTGGGGATGACCGCGTCGTAGTCCTGCCCGGTCACGGCGCTGACGCCCACCCCGAATTTGGTGTCGTTGTCCATGGCGATCTCCATGATCACCGCCTCGACGTAGACCTGCTTGCGCGGCCGGTCGAGCATGTCGATGACCTGCTCGAGGGCCACGTAATCCTTGGGCGAGGCCGTCACGATCAGCGCGTTGTTGGGCTTGTAGGCGGTGATCTGGACGTCGCCCTGCAACAGCGCGGCGACCTGATTGGCCACCTCGTTGCCGTGGGGCTGACGGCCGCGGCGCGCGGTGCGCTGGTGCTGATTTTGTCCCGACGCCAGGCTGGACAGGGCCGAGGCGATCTCCTCGGCGTCGGCGTACTCCAGGAATTTGACATGCACCTGGCCGCCCACCGCCGTGGGCACGTCCAGGATCTGGATCATCTGCTTGATCTTGTCGAAGTCGTGGGGGTTGGCCACGATGATGAGCTTGTTGGTGCGCTCGTCGGCCAAGATCTGGGAGATCTGGACGTTGAGCTCGCCGTCGTTCTGTTTGGTCGCGGGCGCCTTGGTGCGCCGTCGGCGCCGACGGGTCGTGGTCTGGTTTTGCTCGGCCTGGAAGATCTGCTCGAGCTTGTCCTTGATGTCGGTCGCCTCGGCGTATTGGACATCGTAGACGTAGACCTGCTCGGTGGACTCGTTCTGGTCGAGCTGGTGGATCAGGCGTCGCAGTCGGCTCAGGTTGGAGGCGTTCTCGGTGATGATCAGGCTGTTGCCGTACGGGATGATGGTGGCGTACTGGCTGGCGAATTTGCCGATGACGTCCTGCATCTCGTCGGGCGCGGTATTCTCCAGGGGCACGATGGCCGTGACCATGCGCGGCACGTTGGGCAGGCGCTCGCCGTTGGTGTAGGTGCCCATCGGCTCGGAGATGGCCTTTTTGGCCTCCACGATCTTGGAGAATTTGCCAAAGGGCACGATCGTCAGCCCGTTCATCTCCAGGGCGGCGATAAACGCGCGGTAGGCCTCGGCCAGGCTGACTTCCTGGGGCGAGATGATCGTGATCGTCTTATTGGCCTGCAGGCTGTCGGAGATGATGAAGTTTTTGTTCATCGCCGCCGCGAAGAATTTGACGACCTCCTCGAGCTGCGCCTGGCGAAAGTCCAGGGTCACCTTGGTGTTCCTGGGCGTGCGCTTGGGCCGATAATTGGGGTTGAAGTTCGGCGGCAGGTTGTACTGCTCGTTGGGGTTGACGCTTTGAGGCGTGATCACCTTGCCGCCCAGCTTATTGTTGCTCTTCTTCTTCTGGTTCTGGGCGTTGGACTTCTGGTCGGCCTGCTTGTTTTGGGGCGTCTTTGCCTGGTCGCCGCCGCGCTTGATGACCCCGGGCTTTTTGCCCTGGACATCCTGAGCGTGGGCGAGGGGCATGTAGGCCAGGCCCACCAAGAAGAAGGCCGCGCAGCCAAACGCCGCCGCTTTGACGCGTTGCGAGCCGCCAGTCGCGCGAAGAGAGCTCGACCGCCAGGCGGCCGCAACACAATGTTGGAGTTGTCGTCGCATCGAAATCATCAACTACGTCTCGAAAAGAATCGGTCAGTAAATGTCAGTGAATTTTATATTCGAGATGGCGCTTTTGGCCGCGACGCTCGATCTCGACGGAGACCTCGCGCTCGGACTTCAGCTTCTCGAATAGGTCCAGCGCTTGTTGGCTGGTGGTGATCTTGTGGCCGTTGACCGCACGGAGCACGTCGCCGCTCTGGATGCCCAGCTTGGTGTACACACTGTTGGGGGACAACCCCACCAGCTTGAGCCCCTCGCGTTTGCCATTTTTGAAGTTGGGGACCACCCGGCCTTCGCTGGCGAGCTGCTTTTTGTTGTTCAGCTCGTTTTTGATGGCCGATCGGCTCACCTGATATTTGTCGCGGTCGACTTTTTTGACCGGCGCGCCCACAGGCAGACTTCTGGGGTGGCTGAGGCTGGGCCGGTGAAGCCCGCTCAGCGACGGCGTGGGCGTCAGCGTGGACACCGGGGTCTGCGCGCTGGGCTCGCCGCCGATGGTCTTGTCCATGCGGATATATTCCAGGTGCCCGTTGCGCTTGATGATCAGGCGATCGCGGCGGATCTCGACCAGCTCGGCGCCGTCGGCCACCATATCGCCGGGGCTGACGACCATGGTCTCGTGGGTGTTGTCGTCGCGCACCAGCGCCATGGAGTACTCGTTGGGGTGGGCGACCATCGCGCCGGTCAGCTTCATATTCAGGTCGCTGAGCACGGGCACGTCCGAGTCGCTGGCGGGCTGGTCGGTGGGCACACACTGACCCTGCTGGCAGCTCTGGCCGTCGGGGCAGCCGCCGGGACACTCGTCTTTGGGCTTCTCGTCGCTGCAGCCGAACAGGCACAGCGAGGCGATCGTGCGGTCCCAGTCGCGGCTGCGCAGGCGCCGGACCCCGGGCGGTGGCCCGGAGGTGTGCGTGGCGGCCATCTTCGGAAGCTTGGGCACGGTAAAGGGCGCCAATTGGCTGGCCACGATGTTGTTGGCCATCAGCGCCAACAGCGAGGCCCCCACGGCGATGAGCGCCAGGGTCAGGGTCCAGCCGTATTTTCGAAGAAAGTTCTCCATGCTCGTCCAGTCAGGTTGTGTCGCCAGCCTACACGTACGCCGCCACCAACGGTTCCAGTTTCGAACCACCCAGGCACGGGAACGAATCACTGCGGCAAACATCACCTCTCAGAGGTTCATTCCGTACCCCGCCCATCCTTGGGCTTGCGAGGATCTCGACCTCGCGGCCGCGTCGGCCACGATTCGCGCGTCGCCACGATTATTTTGCAAGCGCTATGCCAGGTGTCGAACCCGCTCCGCAACCTCGCTGAGCGGGGTGGGGGCAGCTGGCTTACCACAGGTTTGTGACATTTTGTCAATCGCGGGGGTTGATGGAGGATGGGTGTGACATTTTGTCAAAACGATTTTCTCTGCCAAGTTGCCCCTCCCGAGGGTCACCGCTCGTCACCGCTTCGCTATATCTGGCTTGTTAGCGCTACAACTTGCGATAAATCGTGCGCGTGGAGATATCCAGCAGCTTGGCGGCGAGCTTTTTGTCGCCCCCGGTCATCTTGAGGGTCTCGTGGAGCACGCGGTTTTCGATCTCGTCGAGCGGGATGCCCAGCGGGATGGTGATGTGGCGGGTGTCGCCCTTGTAGGAGACGATATGCTCGGGCAGGTCGTCGACGTCGATGAGGCCGTCTTTGTCGAGCACGACGGCGCGCTCGAGGATATTTTCGAGCTCGCGCACGTTGCCCGGCCATTTGTAGCCGACCAGGGCGTCGAGGCACTCGCGGCTCAGCCCGCTGATGTCGCGCTTGTTCTTCTCGCGGTATTTGTTCAGGAAATGCTCGGCCAACAGGGGCACGTCGTCGAGGCGGCGGCGAAGCGGGGGGATGGCGATGTTGACCACGTTGAGCCGGTAGTACAGGTCCTCGCGGAAGTTGCCGGCTTCGAGCTCGTCCTCCAGATCTTTGTGGGTGGCGGCGACGATGCGCACGTCCACGCGCGTGGAGGTGTTCGAGCCCAGCCGCTCGAACTCGCCTTCTTGGAGCACGCGCAACAGCTTGACCTGGACGTTTTGGCTGAGCTCGCCGATCTCGTCGAGGAACAGCGTGCCGCCGTCGGCGGCCTCGAAGCGGCCGATCTTGCGCTGGTTCGCCCCGGTGAACGCGCCCTTCTCGTAGCCGAAAAGCTCGCTCTCCAGGATGGTCTCGGGCAGCGCCGCGCAGTTGACGGCCACGAACGGCTTGTCGCAGCGATCGCCGAGCTCGTAGATCATCCGGGCGAAGAGCTCCTTGCCGGTGCCCGACTCCCCGCTCAACAGCACGGTGGCGTCGCTGACGGCGACCTGCTTGACCAGGTCGAGGGCCTCGCGGAACGCCGGCGACTGGCCCACGATATTGCGATCGTTGGTCAGGTCGGCCAGGCGGGCCTTGAGCTTGCGGTTCTCGGCCACGAGCGCCTGCTTCTCGAGCGCCTGGCGCGCGGCTTTGAGGATGGTCGCCCGTTTGATGGGCTTGCTGACGAAGTCGTAGGCGCCGTCCTTCATGCCGCGCACGGCGCGCTCGACGGTGCCGAAGGCGGTCATCAAGATGACCTCGGCCTCCGGCTGCAGCGTCTTGACCAGCTTGAGCAGGTCCATGCCGTCGACCTCGCCCATCTTCAGGTCGGTGATCACCAGGTTGACCCGCTCGCGGCGGATGATGTCGAGGGCGTCCTCGCCGTTTTCGGCGGTGAGCACCTCGTGGCCTTCCTTGGTGAACAGCCGTTCCAGCGTCTTGAGGTGGGCGACCTCGTCGTCGACCAGCAGGAGTTTGGCGGAGTCGGGCATGTTGAGCGACGTGTTGGGAAATTGGAGGCGTGTTGAAAAACTGCGACAGTGGGGCGTTTCATTCCTGCCCCCCATTTAATGCAGCATTGAAGTTGCAGTCAAAGTTCGATAGAACTTCAACTTGTCACGCGACCCCATTGTCACACATGTCACCGTGTGTTCGCAGCGGTCTTTTGGAGCGTCTGCGAGCATCGTTGCAGGCAAACGGCGCGACTGATTCATCCGGCAAAAGTCAGTCTCTCCGGACTAATTCATGGCGAAGCTGTCATACCGAGATGCGCGAGGTGTTCTGCACGAGCACCAACTTGGCGAGCGGACCTCGATCGGGCGTCACCCCGATCAGGTGATCCAGATCCTCGACCGCGTGGTCTCCAAGCAACACGCGTTGGTCATCGGCCTGGCCGACGGCTCGTTCGTCGTCAAAGACGGAGGCAGCCGCAACGGCACCTACGTCAACGGCTCGCTGGTCCACGACAGCCACCAGCTTCGCGACGGCGACCGCATCACCGTGGGGTCGACCGACCTGTTTTACCACGACAACAAAGAGCCCAACACCGACTCGTTTACCGAGACGCGCGGCGGGCGGGTGACCATCCACGCCGACGATCTGCAGACCCATATTCGCAGCCGGCTGGCCCACCAGGTCCAGGACCGTTTCTTGCCGGAGTCGTCCATCCGCGACGACCAGACCGTGCGCCGCGACTACGAGAAGCTGCGCATCGCCCACGAGCTCAGCCAGTCCATCGGCGTGGAGATGGATCTGGAGGTGCTGCTCCAAAAGCTCTTGGACAAGGCTTTCGAGATCTTTCCGGCCGACCGCGGGGTCATCCTGCTGCGCCCGGAGGAGTCCGACAGCCTGGTGCCCATGGTCGTCAAATCTCGCCAGGGCGGGGTGGACGACGTCGACGACGTGCGCATCAGCCAGACCATCCTCAATGAGGTGTGCGAGGAGAAACAGGCCGTGCTGTCGAGCGACGCGATGAGCGACTCGCGCTTTTCGGGCAGCCACTCGATCATCCTGGGCCAGATTCGCAGCACCATGAGCGTGCCGCTGCTGCACGAGAATCGCATCCTGGGCGTGGTCCACCTGGACTCCAAGCTCGCCAGCGGGGCGTTTACCGAAAAAGACCTGCAGATCCTGACCGGCTTTGCCCGTCAGGCCGCCGCCATGGTCCAGCACCACCGGTTGCTCAAGAAGATGGAGGCCGAGATCGTCGTGCGCGAGAAGATGCGCCGACTTTTGTCGCCCCAGCTCGTCGAAGAGGTCGTCAGCGGGCGCCTCGAGCTCAAGAAAGGTGGCGAGCTTCGCCACGCCACCATCATGTTCGCCGACATCCGCAACTTCACCGGCATCAGTGAGCAGATGCCCCCGCAGGAGGTCGTCGACAATATCAACGAGTATTTCGAACTGATGGTCGACGTCATCTTCAAGCATGAGGGCACGCTCGACAAATTTGTCGGCGACGAGATCATGGCCATCTGGGGCGCGCCCATCGGCCATCCCGACGACGCCGTGCGCGCGGTCAAATGCGCCATCGAGATGCAGCAAATCCTCGAGCTGTACAACGCCGAGCGCGCCGAGGCCGGCGAGATCACCTTTCATATCGGCATCGGGCTGAACACCGGCGAGGTCGTCGCCGGCTATATGGGCTCGACCAAGTCGATGAATTACACGGTGATGGGCAACGAGGTGAACACCGCCGCGCGGTTCTGCTCGGCGGCCGGCCCCGACGAAGTGCTCATCGGCGAGAACACCTACGCCGAGGTCGCCCACCTGGTGGAGACCGAGCTGTTGCCGCCGACCAAGCTCAAGGGCAAGGCCGAACACGTCGACATCTACCGCGTACTCGGGCTCAACGACGAGGCCGCGGGTCTGAGCGAGGACACCGAGCGCAGCTCATTGCCCGACCCGACCCGCGACACCCATCAGAGTTAGGGTGGGCAGGGGTCCAGGAACTGCAGGATTCCTGACCAAACGTGACAGCCCTCCCGCGATGGAATATATTGGCCCGCAGCGCTACGCCAACGAATTAGTTTGACTTTTTTGAGGCAGCCGACGCCCCATGGCCCAACAGCGATATCAGGTCATCGAACGTATCGACGCCGGTGGCATGGCCGAGGTTTTCAAGGCCAACTCCACTAGCTTGCAGGGTTTCCAGAAGTTGGTGGCCATCAAGCGCGTGCTCCCGTCGCTGACCCAGAACGAGCGCTTCGTGCGCATGTTCTTGGACGAGGCCAAGGTCAGCCTGCACCTCAACCACACCAACATCGTCCAGGTGTTCGACCTGGGGATTGCCGACGGCACCTACTTCATCGTCATGGAGTTCGTCGACGGCACAAACCTCAAGAAAATCATCCAGTTGCTCGGCGAGCGCAACCAGCGTCTGCCCGCCGAGCAGGCGGTCTATGTCGCGCTGGAGGTGTGCAAGGGGCTGGCGCACGCGCACCTCAAGAAAGACCAGGATGACCACCACCTGGGCATCGTCCACCGCGACATCAGCCCGCCCAACGTGCTGATGTCGCGCGAGGGTGAGGTCAAGATCACCGACTTTGGGCTGGCCAAGGCCAAGAGCCAGGCCGAGATCACCGACCCCGGCGTGGTCAAAGGCAAGTTCGGTTACCTGTCGCCGGAGGCGGCCAACGGCGAGGACGTCGACGCGCGCACCGACATCTTCGCGGTGGGGATCGTCTTGTGGGAGATGCTCGCCGGGCGCCGGCTGTTTTTGGGAAAGACCGATTACGAGACGCTCAAGCTGGTCCAGAAGGCCGAGATCCCGCCGCTGTCGAAGTACGGCCTTCAGGTGCCCCAGGAGCTCCAGCAGATCCTGGCGCGCTCGCTGACCCGCGACCCCAAGACCCGCTTCCAGACCGCCGAGGAGATGGGGCGGGCGCTGGCCGGCTTTTTGTTCCGCCAGGGCCTGGTCGTCTCCGCCTTCGACATCGCCGGGCTGGTCGAGAGCGTGCTCGAGAAGAAGGACGACCGCACCACTGCCGCCGACGTGGCTGCGGGCCAAGAGGTCCAGCGCGAGCTCAACCAGTTGATGAGCCTCGAGGAGATGGGCAACCTGGACCTGTTCATGGCCGAGCATTACGGCCAGATTGCCCAGGACAGCGATGCCTCGGGCGACTACGACGGCGACGGTGAGGATCCGCGCGAGTGGATGGATCTGGGCTTTGGCGGCGAGGACTTCGCCGGCGGCGCACCCCACGAGCACACCCCGCGGCCAGCGGGCGCGCACGGCGCGGACTCCAATAGCTGGCAGGAGGGCGGGCTGCAGGACGTGGCCCGCGCGACCCAGTCGATGCAGGCGATTCAGGGCCCCGGCCCCGGCCAGAAGCCCTCGCCAGCTCAGCAGCCCGACCCACCACAGCCGCAGCAGCGCCAGCAGCCTGCGCAACCGCACGGTGGTGGTGCGCCGCATGGCGGTCAGCAGGCGTTGATGAATTCAGGCGGCCAGCCCCAACAGCAAGTTCAGCCGCCCGACGTCAAGATTCCCGCGCCCCAGCCGGAGCAAAAAGCGGGCAGCAAGGCGGCCGTCATCATCGTGGGCCTGTTGGTCGTGGCGATTCTTGGGGCGGGCGCTTTCCTGTTGAGCTATTTGGGAGTGATTTGACTCTCGATCACTCGAACACTCGATCATTCGATCACTCGATCACCTGAAAGTGTCATGGACAATGTCCTTGTGATGATTCTGGCCGGCGGTGAAGGCAGCCGCCTTCGCCCGTTGACCCGCGATCGCGCCAAGCCGGCGGTGCCGTTTGGCGGCCGCTACCGGATCATCGATTTTGTGCTGTCGAACTTCGTCAACAGCGGGTTCTACAAGATCAAGGTGCTGACCCAGTACAAGGCCGACAGCCTGATCAATCACATCTCGCGTGGCTGGCGCCTCTCCGAGCATGTGGGCCACTACGTCGACGCGGTACCCGCCCAGCAGCGGCGCGGGCCGCATTGGTACCGCGGGAGCGCCGACTCCATCTACCAGAACCTCAACCTGCTCGAGGACGCCCAGCCCGACGACGTGTGCGTGTTCGGCGGCGACCACATCTACAAGATGGACGTCTCTCAGATGCTGGCGCACCACCGCGAGCGCGGCGGTGACCTGACCGTGGCGGCGGTGCCCGTGCCCATCGAGCAGGGCTCACAATTTGGCATCATCGAGGCCGACGAGACCGGGCGTATCATCGGCTTCGAGGAGAAGCCCGACCAACCCAAGCCCATGCCCGGCGACGACACACGGTGCCTGGCGTCGATGGGCAACTACATCTTCGAGAGCGGCGCGCTGGGGGGCGAGGTCACCCGCGACGCCAAAGACGAGGAGTCCGCCCACGACTTCGGCAAGAGCATCGTCACGCGCATGGTGCGCGACGAGGACTGCGACGTATTCGTCTACGATTTTTCGACCAACGTCGTGCCCGGCCAGCCCGACACCGAGCAGGGTTACTGGCGCGACGTGGGCACCATCGACTCGTATTGGCAGACCTCCATGGACCTGGTGGCCATCGAGCCCCAATTCGACCTGTACAACCCGCGCTGGCCCATCCGCACGCGCTACAAGCACCACGCCCCGGCCAAATTCGTCCACGACGATCCCACCCACAACCGGGTGGGCATGGCGATCAACTCGATGGTCGCCGAGGGGGCGATCGTCTCCGGTGGAGTAATCCGCAACAGCGTCTTGTTTCCCCGGGTGCGCGTAAACTCCTACTCGCGCATCGAGGAGTCGGTGTTGTTCGACGGCGTGGACATCGGACGGCGCGCCAAGATCCGGCGAGCGGTCATCGACAAGGGCGTGCGCATCCCGGCCGACGCCGTCATCGGTTACGACCTGGAGAAAGACCGCCAGCGGTTCACCGTCTCGGAGACCGGCGTGGTCGTCATCCCCAAAGGCGCGGAGTTCAACTGACCTCTATGAACTCGACGACTCACGTTCAGTTTTTGTGGCATTTCCACCAGCCCTACTACAGCGTCCCCAACCAAACGTCGAATAAGCTGCCGTGGGTGCGTCTGCACGCCATCAAGTCGTATTACGACATGGGACGCATGCTCGAGCGCTTTCCCCAGGTGCGCTGTGTGGTCAACTTCTCGGGATGCCTGCTCCAGCAGCTTCGCGAGTATATCGAAGAGGGCAAGCGCGATACCTGGTGGGAGCTGACCGCCAAGCCGGCGCGCGATCTCAACGACGCCGAGCGCTACCACCTGTTGCGCAACTTCTTTAGCATCGACTGGCAGCGCTGCGTGTCGCGCTACCCGCGCTACCAGGAGTTGCTCGACAAGCGCGGTCGCGACGAACACGCCATCGAGCCGGGCGACTTCACCACTCAGGAGCTGCGCGACCTGCAGGTGTTGTTCAACCTGGCCTGGTTTGGCTTCTCGGCGCGCCAGGAGCGCGTGGTCATCCAGGCGCTCATCGACAAGGGGCGCGGGTTTACCGAGAGCGAGAAACAGGCGGTGCTCGAGCAGCAGATCGAGATCATGCAGCTCATCGCGCCGCTGTACAGCAAGCTGCACCACCGCCGTCAGATCGAGCTGAGCATCACCCCGATGTATCACCCGATCTTGCCGCTGCTGGTGGACACCGACGAGGCCAAAGTCGCCACCCCCGAGCGGCCCCGCCCGCCGCGGCTGCGCGCGCCCGACGACGCCCACACCCAATTGGCCGAGGCGCGCACGGTCGCGCGCGATTTTCTGGGGATCGACGTCAGCGGGATGTGGCCGGCCGAGGGATCGGTGTCGCCGCAGGCCGTCGAGGTCTTCGCCGCCCACGACGTCGACTGGATCGCCAGCGACGAGGAAGTGCTGCAGCGCTCGCGGGCAGAGGCCTGGTCGCGCTCCCACGACCTATACCATCCCTGGCACGCCCCGGGCGCGCCGCAGACCCAGATCTTCTTTCGCGACCGCGGCCTGAGCGATCTCATCGGCTTCGTGTACAGCAAAAACGACGCTCACGACGCCGTGGGCGACTTCGTCGAGCGTGTGCGCGCCATCGGGCGCGACCACGGCGACGACGAGCGCCCGCCGGTGGTCAGCGTTATCCTCGACGGCGAAAACCCCTGGATGCACTATCCGCAGGACGGTGAGCTATTCTTGCAGGCGCTGTACGAGGCGTTGAGCGAGGCCGACGACATCGACACGGTCACGCCGTCGCAATATCTCGACGAGCATGGCCCGGGCCCGGCGCTCGCGCGGCTGCATTCGGGCTCGTGGATCGAGGCCAATTATCGCATCTGGATCGGCGACGAGCTGACCAACCGCGCCTGGGAGTTGCTCGGCGAGACGCGCGCCCACCTAAAGGCTTACGAGGCCAGCGACCCGGACACTCACGCTCGCCTCGAGCAGGCATGGGAGGCGATCTACGTCGCCGAGGGCAGCGACTGGTTTTGGTGGTACGGCGACGACTTCTCCTCGCCCAACGACGCCGACTTCGACCGGTTGTTTCGCGACCAATTGCGCCACGTCTACGCGGCGCTTGGCGAGGAGCCGCCCACGGTCCTGGACGTGCCCATCGCCGGCAACGCCGCCCCGCGCGTGGAGTTCCAACCGCCCCAGGGCCTCGTCCAGCCGACCATCGACGGCCATAACGAGTTCTTCTACGAGTGGAGCGGCGCCGGCATCTACCGCAATCAGGGCGGACGCGGCTCGATGTTCGAAAACACCCGCGTGGTCGACGAGTTGCGCATCGGCTTCGACCTGACCACGTTGTACCTGATGGCCAAACCCGGCGCCGATCTGGCGTCGAACGGGCGCAAGCTCGACCTCAAATTCCGCATCACCGGCCCCAACGGCGCCACCAACATCGTCCACGCCCGCCTGGGAGACGCGCTGCGCGCCAGCGTGCAGACGCCCACCCGCGGCGAGGTCGGCGTCGAGCGCGCCGCCTTCGTCAATTGTCTGGAGCTGGCGATTCCTTTCGCCGACCTCGGCCTGCACGCCGGCGAGGACTTCTCGGTGTGCCTGTCGGTGATCGACCACGGCATGGAAGTCGAGCGCCACCCCGTCGAGCGCGCGTTGAAGATGCAGGTGCCCGACGAGACGTTCGAATTGCGCAATTGGATCGTTTGAGCGTCTTGCCTTGGAGCGACGGCCTCCGTGCCGTCGAAGGGCGTGGCGCCTTTTGTTGGAGCGACGGCCTTCGCGCCGTCGAAGGGCGGTACCGCCTAACCTCAATTGTACAGCAAGTGAACCGGCTTGGCGCCGCTGGGCTTGAACGGGGCGCGTGAGGGCACCAGCCCGCTGTAGAGCTGGCCGTGCATGACGTTCTCGATGGTGATCTGCGTCTTGGTTCCCTTGCTGGAGATATCGACGACAAAGCGGCGCGACATGCCCTTGCCGCCGAGGGTAAACCGGGCGGGATCGGTGTTGTCGACGTCGGTGTGGCCGATGACCTTGAGGGCTCGCTTGGTCTGGAAGGGCAGCACGCCGGGGGCGAGCTGGGCGACCTCTTTATTGGCGAGGTAGGCTTTCTTGAGGGTGTCGACGACCTCGCCGAAGTTGGCGTCGACGGTGAGCACGAAGTCGAGGCGATTGGCCACCGGCTTTTGTTGGACGTCTTCGACCGTCCAGTTGAACTTCAGCGGGGGCGTGTCGTAGGCGCCAAAATTGATCAGCTCGGCGCGCGAGTAGCGATGCGGCGTGTACGCCGGCTCGGCGTCCTGGGCGAAGGCGCTGGTCGCGGCAAGGGTCATCACGGTGGCGACGAGCACAGAGAGTAGGGCGCGTACGGTCATGGCAGCTTCGTCCGAAAACACAGTAGGTCAGTAGCGAACTCCTCTATTTTATCGACGAGGGCGCTGCTGTCTACATTCACTCGCGAGCCGAGGGTTCAGTGCACGCTGCGCACGTGCCAGCCGTGCTTGTGCAGATAGTCGCGAAAGCGGGTGAATTCGAAGCCAAACGTCTGGTGGGCGCGCTCCAGGTCGGTGGAGTAGCCGCGCTCGTTGAACCACTCGTACATCACCGCGACCTCCTCGCCCATCTGCTCGCGGGCCTGGTCGAGCCCGACGTGGACGACCTCGAGGTCGACGTCGACCACGTCGGCCAAGATGCGTCCCATCTGCTCGAGGGTGAGCGCGTCGCCGGCGAGGTTGTGGCGCGTGCCGATGAAGTCGCCGGGGCGCATCAACGCCACCGCCGCGGCCTTGCCGATGTCGTCGACGTCGACCATCTGCAGCTTGACCCCGCGCTCGAGCGGCATCGCCAGGGTGCCGTCGAGGATGTCGTCGCACATGGGCTCGAAGTTCTGGAAGAAGAACACCGGCTCCAACACGGTCGTGGGCAGCTCCAAGTGCTGTAGATGCTGGTCGATCTCCCAGCAGGACTCGAAGTGAGGGATACCGGTGGCGTTCTCGTGGTCGCCCACGCCGCTGAAGACGACGTGGTCGACGCCGACGTCGGCGGCCACCTCGGCGGCGTTTTTGCCCTGGCGCACCTGGCTGTCGTAGCCCGAGGTCCAGAAGTTGGTGACCAGAAAGAGGGCGTCCATCCCCTCCATGACGCGCGCCAGCGACGCCTTATCCTCGAGGTCGCCCTGCAGCATGGTCACGCCGCGCTCGGTGAGCTTCTCGGCGCGCGCGCTGCTGACGTTGCGCGACAAGCCGTGGACGTGAAAGTCGTCCTCCAGGGGAAGCAGGTGACGCACGACCGCGCCGCCCTGATTGCCGGTGGCACCGATGACCAGAATATTTTTTCGCTGTTCGTCCATGGGGCTGCCCCGCGCCTCTCGTAGGTTGTCAACCGTTCGCGCACGCACCGAACCTGCGCACGGCGAAAGGTGGATCAACCCCGGTCGGGACGCTGATCAGGGACATTGCGCGAACAGGTCGGACAGGTCCTCGACGTCGGCCTCGCCGGCGTGGCGCAGCAGGGGCTCGACGCCAAAGCTCTTTTGGACGGTCTTGAGCTCATTGAAGACCCCGAAGGTGCCGCCGGCCTCCATCCACAGATAGTTGGGCTCGCTGGGGTGGATGTCCGGGGGTTTTAGTCCTGTTCGGTGTGGGCGCCCTGGTGCAGCAGTGAGTTCAGATAAGGCGCCGAGCTGCTGCCCTTTAGGGCAAGGATTCGAGGAACGGCGAGACGCAGCGGGTGGGATGACTTCACTGCGACCTCCGGCGGGGCACGAAAAAAAGCCCTCCAACCCCGGGGGGGAGGAGGGCTAAACGCCGTTGCAGATTAGCAATCTGAAACAGAATGCGGAAGAGAGGACTCGAACCTCCACGACCTTGCGGCCACTGGCACCTGAAGCCAGCGCGTCTACCAATTCCGCCACTTCCGCGCGGCAGTTGGGGCTGATCGCCCCAAGGGCTGACGTATGTACGACGAAGTTTTGGGTGTGTCAAACAAAAAATCGACGCGGTCGAACAACGACGCCGACAACTGCTCCATTCCCCGCCTCGACAGATGAGGCTGACGGTGTAAGATCGCCTGACGAGTCGCCTGTTTGTGCCGATTTTAGCCGTAACCGAGCCCGAAGAGCCCATGTCGACCTCCCCCGCCGATCCCACGACGATGGACAACGCCGCCGAGCCGCTGCGCAGCTTGCTGCGCGCGATCGCCGAGGCGCGCGAGCTGCCCGCGCCCACGCCCCACGAGCCGGCGGCGGGCGATCCGCTGGTGCGGTTGCGCCAGACTATGGTCGGCGGCGCCAGGCCCGACGAGGCCAGCGGCGGGCCCGATGAGGCGACGCCGCCGGCCCCGGCCACCGCCCCGGTCGGCGACGCCGCGGCGCTGGTGGGCCGCGAGGTCCTCGCCGTGCTGCGCGAGCAGCCGCTCGACGGCAGCGCGCGCGCGGCCGCCGTCGAGCGGCTGGCCGCCCAGATCGCCCAGCCCGACCCAAACGCCCTGCGCGCCATCCTCGCCATTTTGGTCACCGGGCGCCGCGATTGAGCTCGTCGATCCCGTGGTTAGTTTATCCGTCGTACGATGTGCGCCCACTGAGCCTGCCAGCCGGGAGTTAGCCATGGGAGACGAAGTCATCATCGCGTTCTATATCGCCGTGCCCATCGTGATCCTGGCGGCGGCGTTCGTCTACTACGTGTACCGGCGCGGCGAGGACATCGAACGCGCCGACGAGGCCAGCGCCGCCATGCCCGCCGAGGACGAGTTCACCGCCGCCGAGACCCCATCGACGACGGCATCCACCGGCCCGACGACGCACAGCCATCCCACCTGATCGGCGCGGTCGATTCCTTCAAAAAAAGACCAAAAGTCAGCGGCTTGAAGTTGATGAGGAAGCGCTTAAGTTTATCTGTAAGCGCAGAGAAAGCCTCTGCGGCGCAGCCGCCCGCGGGCTTGGGGAGCCGTCCGGCCGTTGCGTTTATTCGACAACTGGGGGGACGGTATTGAGGAGGGTATGATGGAGAACTTGATTTTGGGATTGTTCATCGGCATTCCAGCCGCGCTGCTCGTCGGCTCGATGATCGCGTGGTATCGGACCAACAACGAATACAAAATCGAGGAGTCATGACCACCACACCGATGGTCGGCCAGTCACAATCGCCACGGGGCAACCCGTGGCGTTTTTGTTGTCCAGCGCCTCAGCGTCAAGCCCCACGCCCCGCGCCTCAGGACTTTGAATCGACCGACGGGGCCGGCGGAGGCTGGTCGAGGTGGTCCAGGAAGTTCAAGATCGCCTGGTGGACGTCGTCGGAGACCTGGGCATTTTCATCGGGATCGCCGTCGATGCCCACCATCACGTGAGTGACGCCCGAGAGCACCTTGACCTGGCCATCGCGCGCGTGGGCGAGCTGCTGGCGAAATTTGTCGGGGCTGTCCTCGGGCAGGTTCAAATCGTGCTCGCCGAAGATGGCCAGCAGGGGGATGCGCGTGTTTTTGAGGCTGGCCATCGCCCGGTCGTGCAGCTCGAACAACCCCTGCCAGGTCGCCGCCGGGGCGCCCAGCGCATTGGGGCTGTCGACGTCGCCGGCGCGCAGCTTGGCGAAGCCGGCCTTCTGCTTCTTTCGAGTCTCGGTCAGCGCGTCGATTTGCTGCTGGAGCAACATGCCCTCGGAGGTATTGCCCGCGGATTGGCGTCGCTTTCGAAGCAGTGACAGGGAGGTGTCCGTCTGGTGCAAGATGACCTTGTCGAGGGGGTAGGGGCTGGGCGCGAGCAGTACCAGGCCGCTGGCGTCGACGTCTTTGGCCAGCGCCAGGGCGATGTCGGCGCCCTGGCCGTGGCCGACGATATACAGCCGGTTGGGATCGACGTCGTCGCGTTTGCGCAACGCGCCGATGGCCGCCTTGGCGTCGGCGATGAGCGTGCTGGCCAGGTCGTCGCGGTGGTTCTCGATGTATTTGCGCGGGTATTTACACCACGGCGGGCCGCCTTTGACGCAGGTACGCTTGTCGAAACGCATCACCACGTAGCCATTTTGGGCCAGGTGCTCGGCCAATTCCTGGTAGACGGGCACCTCCACGGGCAACTCCAGGCCCAGCGCGCCCTGAAAGACCCCGCGGCGGTCGTGCGGGCCGGCGTCGTGCAGCACGATGACCGCCGGCAACGGTTGGGCGATCTCGGTGGGCCGATCGATGACCCCGGTGAGCTTGTCGCCTTTGGAGGTGAAGCTCACCTCTTCGGAGGTGATCGCGCAGGGCTCGTCGGGCTCATCGGCGCTCGCCGTGGTCGCCGGCGTGCTCTTGGCGGGGGCGTTGGAGCATTCGCAGCTCGCGGGAGCGTCGTCGCTGGGGGCGGCGTCGTTTGCGGCCACGGCCGGCGTGGCCGGGCCACACAGCTTTTGGCGCACGGTCGCACAACCAGAGACCGCCGCAGTCGACACGGCGAAGAGAAGGGCGCACAGGAAGGCTCGGTTCATTACAGCGTCGGGTTGGAGGTAAAGGCGTCTTGGGTCTCATTTGCTCGAGATCTCGTCGACCAACAATTCGTCGATGCCGTCGTGCTCGGCCAATTCGGCGGCCAGCCGCGGCTCGGCGAAGACGCGGATCTTTTTGACGACCATGATGAAGTCGTCCTGGATGCCGGCGACCACGCGCGATAAGTCGTGCAGCGGGTAGTATTGTTGCCCGCTGGCCCCCGGATAGACAACCTCGATCGTCTCGAGCTTGTCTTTGTCGCGCGGGGGGGTGTCGATGATGATGTCGGCCGGGTGCAGCGAGCGCTCCACCAGCGAGGACAGGCGGGCGCGCAGCCGATCGATGAGCGAATACAGCGCCGGGGCGTCCATATGGTAGATGCGCTCGTAGGCTTTCTGCTTGCGCTCTTCGGAGTAGATGCGGCTGAAGGTGGCCACGCGTTTGTACAGCCGGCGGTTGTTACCGGTCAGCCCGGCGGTCAGGTAGCGCGTGGCGCTCCTCTTGGGGGTTTGATCGCCCACCCACTCCAAGAATCGGTCGTCGTCGTGGCGAAGGAGCACGTCGAGAAAGTCGTCGGGATCGAAGATGCCTCGGCTGTGGAAGGCGGCCAGCGCGCTCTCGACCATGGCGCTGGCGGCGCGCACGGTGTGGTGCCAATACGCCTCGCTGAACATCGTATAGCGCCCGAAGATGAACATCTCGGCGGGGACCTTACCCTTGGAGACGATGGCGATGCCGTCCTCGTCGTGGTTCAGCGTGAGGTTGGCGAGCAGCCGGCCGCGGTCGTAATTTCGCCCGTAGGGCACGCCCATGTGGTGGCTGTCGCGCTCGAGGTAGTCCATCTTGTCGGCGTCGATGGAGCTCGGAGATCACCGAGCGCAGGATGCGGTCCATCGCGCTGGGGTGGTCGCCCATCCGCCCGTTGCACAGGCCGATGACGCGCTCGGGGTCGACGCCCCATTGCTCGCGCAGGATCTGGCCGACGGGCTTGTCGCCGCGCAACGCGTCGATCTCGCCGCGGATGATGCGCCCGCCGACGTCCTCGTGGCGCGGCGTATCGCGCCCCTTCAGGTGCAGCGCCTCCAGGCTGTGGGCGAACGGGTAGTGGCCGACATCGTGGAGCAGCCCGGCGGCGAGCACGCTCAACAGGTCGCGCTCGGTCGCCGCGGTGGCAAATTGTTCGTTGTGCAGCAGCGCCTGGACGTACATGCGCACGCAACTGTACACGCCCAGGCTGTGCTCGAAGCGGGTGTGCACCGCGCCGGGGTAGACCAGATGGGTCGGCCCCAACTGGCGCACGCGCCGCAGGCGCTGGAACGCCGGGTGATCGATGACGGCTTGGACGCGCCGGGTCACCGGGACGTTTCGCATCTCGGGCACGCGCACCGTGCCGGGGCGGTCGAAGCCGCCGCCAAATTCGGGCAGCGTTGGGACGAGGTCGGTCATAGGCTCGGGGTGAGGGCGTAGACGGTGCGGATTGGCGCTGGGGGATTATAGACGACGCAGGCTCGATGATCTAAGGAAAGTCTATGATGAAGATTGAGACACTACGAGCGCGGCTATCGGAGTCGTGCACCCAGCGCCTGGGCGACGCATGTGCCATAGGGTGTTCGACCGACCCACGACTGGGCGTGCGAGCCGGGCAGGGTCGTCTCGAATGCGTGATCGGCCCGCACACCGAGGCAAGTGACGGCGTGTGCCTCGCGGCCGGGCCCGAGGCCCCGTCGCTGGCGGTAGTCGCCGCCATTGTGAGCTCGCAGATCGTCGGCACGCTGCTCGACGCCGATCCCGCGCGGCTCGGCGAACTGCCGCTGCCGGAGGTGCCGAGGCTGAGCGCCGCGCAGCTCGAGGTGCTCTGGCGGCGCTACGAGGCGTCGGACGCCGCCGAGCGCGAAGCGATCGTCGGCGCCTTCGACCGCATCGTCGCCGAGCTGTACGAGCTCACGCTCGACGAACTCATGATCCTCGAGCGCCACCTCGGCGAGTGACGGCAAAGGACCCCCGGACCCCCGAACCCCTGGACCCCCCCCGGACCCCTGGACCCCCGAACCCCTGGACCCCCGAACCCCTGGACCCCCCGAACCCCTGGACCCCCGAACCCCTGGACCCCTGCCTCATGTACCAACTCTACCTCAACTCGATGAGCCCGTTTTCGATGAAGGCCTCGGCCATGATCGGGTATGCCGGGCTGCCGTGTCGGGTCAAAACCCAGAATCTGGTCAACCGCTTCGCCACCCTCCAACGGTTGACCGGTCAGACGATGGTGCCGACGCTGCGGCGCGGTGAGTGGGCGATCGCCGACTCGAGCCACATTGCTCACTACATCGTCGAGCACACCGACCGCCCCCTGTTGCCCGCCGATTCGACGCTGGCGCCGATCTGCTGGCTGCTGGAGGATTTCGCCGACGAATGGGTCTCGCTGTGGGTGTTGGGCTCGCGTTGGACGAGCGCGGCGGACGCGCAGCAAAACAAGCGCGCGATCGGCCGAGAATTGGCCGCCGGTCTTCCCGGCGCGTCCGCGCTGCTGGGACGCGTGGCCGGCGTGGTCATCGCTGGAAATATCGGCAAGGGGGGCGCGCGCGCGGCCAACCTGCCGGCGATGGAGCGCTCGCGCGACCGCCTGCTCCAGGCGCTCGAGTCGCTGCTCGAGCGCCAGCCCGACCACCTCTTCGAGTGCTATCCCACCGTGGCCGATTTCGCGCTATTCGGCCAGCTCTCCCAATACGCCCACGACCCCACCGGCCGCGCGAAGATGCGCATTTACCCCAACGTGCTCGATTACCTGGCCAGGATGGAGCGAATGACGTTGCCCCATCCGTCGGTGACGACCCGTCGGGGAGCGCCGCGGCCGGTGGGCGCGCTTTCGGCGCTCTTTGCCGAATTCTTGGGCACCTACTGGCGAGTGCTGGTGGCTAACCACCGGGCGTACCACCGCGACAAGCGCCCGGAGCGTGTCGACGTCGAATTGCTCGACGGCGAGGTGTTCACCATACGCCCGTCGGGCTACCTGGTCGGGCGCCTCGAGTTCGTGCTCGCCCAGATGGACGCCGCCTACGCCACCCGCGACGAGCTATTCGGCGGCCAGGGGCTCGAGATCGAGCACGCGCTCATCCAACAGGTCGCCTCCCTGACCGACGACGCGGCCGGACGCGACTTGTTGCGTGCCTACCCCCACATCGCGAAATCCTAAGTTTTGCACGCAGTTTTCAGGCATTCTGCCATGAGAATTGACATGCGAAGCCCCATTTTCTAATGTCCTCGGCTGGATTGCCCTTAAATTTCCATGTCATTTTGATGACAGATCCTGACTGGAGGAGCTAGATGTCGAATCGTTTCTTACGTTTTCTCATGTTTGGGCTTTTGTGCCTGAGCCTGGCCGGCGCGGCGGCGTGCGGCCACAACGGTGGTGGCGGCGGCGGCAAAAACGACGCCGGCAACAACGAGTGTACGACCAACGCCGACTGCGAGAGTGGTCAGACCTGCGTCAATGGGACGTGCACCGGCCAGAGCAACGCCTGCACGGATGATTCGGGATGCGACGCCGGCAAGATCTGCACCGACGGCGCGTGCGTCGCCGGCTGCCGCGACAACACCGGCTGCACCAACGGTCAGGTCTGCCTGAGCGACAATACCTGCGGCGCGTGCACCAGCGACGACCAGTGCGTCAGCGACCAGGTGTGCACCGACGGCGCCTGCGGCGCGGCTCCTCAGCTGCAGTGCCAGTCGGCCGGCGAGACCTGCGATCCCAACGCCGACACCGCCGACGGCTTCAAATGCGTCGACTTCGGTGGCGGCCCCAAATGCATGACCGAGTGCACCCCGGCGGCCAGCGGCGAGCCCGAGCCCTGCCAGCAGGGGTCGGTCTGTGAGCCCCTGGGCAATAACGCGCTCTCCGGCGCCGTGTGCTTGCTGTCGCAGTGCGATCCCTCGGATGCCCACTCGTGTGACGACATCGTCAACGCCAACGCCTCTTCGTTCCCCAACGGGGCGAGCTGTTCGCCCCTCGGCAACGCCACCTTCTACTGCACGCCCGCCGGCCAGCTCGCCGAGGGCGATGACTGCTCGGGCTCGGGTAAGTGTGAACCGGGCCTGGTCTGCAGCTTCATCGACCAGACCTGCCAGAAGCTGTGCAGCGGCGACGACGCGTGCGGCTCGGGCAAGCGCTGCCTGTCCGACGACACCGGCGAGTACGTCGGCCCCGGCATGGGCATCTGCGGCGAGGGCTGCGATTCCTACGGCACCCCCGGCCAGTGTGGCCAGGGCATGGGTTGCTTCCCGCTGACCCCTCAGGACGGCTTCTGCACCGCGGTCGGCAACACGCCCGCTTACGGTAGCTGCCTGGTGCCGACGTTCTGCTCGAGGGACGCCGACTGCGACGGCGCCGACACATGCAATATCCCGCAGGGGCAGTCGACCGGCACCTGCGAGCACACGTGCTCCTCGGACAGCGATTGCGACACCGGTTGGCAGTGCGACATCGCCGACGGCCAGAGCAGCGGCGTGTGCACGATTCCGCCGCAATGCGCCGAGGGCAGCCGCTGCCTGACCATCTCCGATGGCACCGGGCGCTGCTTGCCCATCTGTAACGCTGCCGCCTCCAACGGTGGCTCCGACGACCAGGCCGCCAAGGACGCGACCTGCCCGACGGGCAATCCCACCGCCTACGGACGCTTCGTCGACCTGGCGCAGGGCGCCGGCGACGTCGACGTGTACATCAACGGCACGCTGGCCATCGACAACCGCAGCCAGGAGACTGGCGCGACGACGGCCATCGACCACGACTTCACCGACATCGCCCCCGGCGACCTGATGGTGGACGTGACCGCCTCAGACGCGACCGACAACGCTCATCCGCTGGGCTCGCTGCACGCCCTGGCGAATATGAACGACGCCAACACCTACGCCATCGTCAACGCGCCCGACGCCAGCGGCGGGTCGACCATCGCCGTGGTGGCCATCCCCGTGCCCCGCGGTGTGACCGCGCCGGGCGGCGGCGAAGGCCGCATGCGCGTGGCGCTCGACGCCGACCTCGGCGGCACCTACGACGTGTACGTGGTCGACGCGGGCACGGCGACCATCGCCACCGAGACGGCTGATTTCACGGATCTGACCTATGGTTCGGCCACCGACTTTACCTCGAGCATGGCCAGCGGCGACTATGACGTCTACCTGGTCCCCGCGGGGATGACCCCCACCATCGCCACCGCCGCGGCGATGGTCACCGTGACCCTCGACGCCGACACCATCGAGACCTTCCACCTGTGGGGCATTCCCAACAGCAGTGGCAACTACGACGGCCTGAGCGCGACGCCGGTGCTGTACAAAGAGGCCGCCACCAGCAGCTCGAACGGCTACTGCTACGACCTGTCCTCGGGCGCTCCCTCGGTCAACTCGGGTGTGTGCTTCGAGCGTTGCACCGGTCCGGAGGCCTACGGCAAAGGGCTGTGCACCAACAGCGAGGACAACTGCTCGACGTTGGGCTCCAACCACATCTGCCTGGCCAGCCAGGACATCCCCGTGGGCGAGACCTGCGACGCCGGCTCGCTCAACCCCTGCGAGGCCGGTGCGTACTGCCGCTCGCTGGGAACCACCACCGCCGACGGCATGCATAAAGGCGTGTGCGCCAAGCAGTGCCAGCCCAGCGGCAGCCTCAACGACCTGCTCACCTGCCCGAGCGGTGAGGCCTGTGAAGCGTCCGGTCCGGGCATCGACTTCGGCCACTGCAACATCCCGTGTTCGCCGAAGGACGCCCCCAACGACTACAGCAGCGACGACTGCTCGACGCAGTACCTGCAGGCGTGCCCGCCGAATAACGTCGACGCGAATGGCGATGCCACGCAGGCGTTCTGCAAAGCGTCCAACGACCTGGACGTGGGCGCCGACTGTGGCAGTGCTACCGTCAACAACTGCAAGCCCAACGCCGTTTGCCGCAGCCAGCCCGACGCGCCCGACTTCCTGGGTGTGCTGTACAGCCCGCTCAGCGGGGACAACGCCACCTGTCGTCGTCGCTGCGAGCTGTTCGCCGGCTCGAACACCGTCTGTCCGACCGGCCAGACCTGCATGATCGACGGGTCGACGTTCAGCTCGAAGACCGGCTACTGCGCCCCGACCGACGACTCCCTGCAGGGCATCGGCTCCGGCGAGGCTTGCCCGGCGGCTGCCGCCGGCAAGATGTGCGGCGACGGCTCGGTGTGCCTGTTGGCACAGAGCACGGCTGCCGGCGACGCCTACGTCTGCGTGCAGTTCTGCGACGTGGCTACCGGCGCCGGCTGCAACAGCGACACCGAAACGTGCCAGCCGCTTGCCAGCGGGTTCAGCCTCGGCGAGTGCTCGTCGAACTAATCATCGCCGCGCTGGGGTGAGGCTTCGGCCTCGCCCCGCGCCACCGCATCAAAGCCCGCCTTTGGCCTACGCTGGAGGCGGGCTTTTTGTATGGCTTTGAAACCGGCGGGCCGGCGCATTACGATAGCGCGAGAGTCTCAACCACATGTTCCTCGCCGGTGGCTTCATGTCTTCTGTCATTTTTAACGATGCGCGTCGCTGGGCGGTCGGGCTCATTTTGTTGGCCGCGCTAGGGGTGGTCCTGGCGGGCTGTGGGCCCACCGTGACGTTTTGCGCCACCGGCGAGTCCTGCAGTAGCTCGACGAGCGGCTGCTCGCCGGCGTGCTCGTCCGGCCAGGTATGCGTCAGCGGCCAGTGCATCACCCAATCGCTGCAGTGCAGCCAGGCCGGCGACCAGTGTGATCCCGCCGCGTCCACCAATGCGGGCTATCTATGCATCGACTGGGACGCCAGCGGGGTCCAAGATCCGATGTGCTCGAAGACCTGCGCCGCTGACGGCAGCTGCCCGGCGGGCTCGTCGTGCTTTGTGCTGCGCTCGAATTTCGACCGCAGTTGCCACAGCGAGTCCGATTGCGCCGACCAGATGCACTGCATCCAGGGCACCTGCCGGTTTACGGCGTGCGAGCCGTCGGAATGCGCCGGATTCGTCAGCGGGCAGCGCGCCTGCCAGCAAAAATACGCCGACAGTCCGAGCTTTCCCGACGGCGCGAAATGCTACGAATTTCCCAACAACGCCAACTTCTGCATGCCTGCCGGCACTCGCCAACTTGGCGAGCAGTGCACGAGTATCGAAGACGCCATGCAGGCGCAGTCGTTCCAGGCGACCTGCGCGGTCGGCCTGGGCTGCGTCAACGGGCGGTGCAGCAAGCCGTGCAGCGCCGACGATGATTGTGACAGCGGGCAGAGCTGCGTGGTCGGCGAGCCCACGGACCTGGGCGACGGGGTGGGCTTTTGCGCCGATCCCTGCACACCTTTCCAGTCGGGCTCGTGCGGCGACCGACAGACCTGCGAGCCGGTCAGCGCGGACACGGGAAATTGCGTGCCCGCCGGCGCCAAACCGGCGTTTTCGCGGTGTACGCCGGGCGCCGGCGAGTGCGTCTCGGGCACGCTTTGCATTCCCTATCCGTCGGCCAACGGCGGGTCCGAGGGGCGGTGTCATCCCATCTGTGATTTGTCGGCGGCGCCGCCGGCCGAGGACGGTACCGTCTCGGCGGGAGCGCAGGCCGCGCGCGACGCCACCTGTCCGCAGCCCGAGGCCGCGCCGGCGTCGGTGCGCGCGGTGCATATGGTCGAGACGCTCGGCCCGGTCGACGTATACGTCGGTGACTCGGACACGCCGCTGGCCAGCGGCCTGGACTTCGAAGGCGCCGCGCCCACGCTGGCAGACGGCGGCTGGGCGCAGATGGAACCGGGCCGCTACCGGGTGGTGGTCTTGCCACAAGGGGCTCCTCGCACCGACCGTCCGCTGGCGAGGGGGTCGATTGAGCTGAGCTCGGGCAAGGGCACGGTGGTCTATATCGCGCCGCCGGCGCCGACGAGCTCCGACGACGCCCAACTGGCGGTCGTGGCCGCCCCGGCGGCCGATGCACGAACCCAGGACACGGATGTGTCGGTGGTCCATCTGCTGTCCGACGCCGACGCCGTCGACGTGGTCGCCGTGGCGGCGGGCGCCGACGCCACCGCTACGAGCAATCAGGTCGTGCTCGCCGAGGGCCTCGGCTTCGGCCAGGCCAGCGCGCCGGTGGCGGTGTCTGCCAGCCCGATGCGCGTGCTCGTCTTCGCCGCTGGCGCCGACCGCAGCGACCCGTCGAGCGCGCTGCTCGACCTCGCCGGGGTGTCGGCCGACGCCGATTCGTCCCTGGTGCTTCGCGGCACGCTCGACCCCGACGATTTCTTCGACGCCGGCGTGCCCTCGGTGCTGGAGCTGGGCGATCCCGCCCAGTCGATGCCGCGCGGCCCGCAGTATTCGTGCACCGCGCTCGCCGGCAAGACCTACGGCTATTGCCAGCAGATCTGCGTGCACGGCGCCGATGATTTCGGCCAGGACGCCTGTCAGGGCGACGGCATGGGCTGTGTGGCCACCGATTTTCCGAAGCGCAGCCAGTGGTTGTCGCTGTGCGCGCCCGTGGGTGACGGCGGGACGCACACGCCCTGCGATCCCACGCGGCCATACGGGACGTGTAAGGAGGGCTACTACTGCCAGCAGTACGGCACCGGGGCGATGGGCGAGACCGGCGGGCTACTCGGCGAGTGCTCACCGCTTTGCGCGGTCGACGCCGGCGGGACGTCGTCACTCGGCTGCGATGATGGGCAGAGCTGTGAACCGGTCGTCTACGACGGATCGTACGACATCGGCCACTGCGGCTGGGCGTGCGACCCCGGCGATCGCTACGCCGACCAGAGCTGCCCGGACGGTCTGCAGAGCTGCAAGCCGCACGCGGCGCTGCTGAGCGACGCCTCCGGTCAGTCCGCTCCGGTCGTCGAGCACGAGCAGCCGTTTTGCTCGGCTTCCGGCCCGGTTCAGGCGGGACAGCCCTGCGGCGGGCGCGACTGCGTGGCCGGCACCGAGTGTCTGTACCCGCGATCGCAGCAAACCGATCTCGTCTCCACGCTGCTGTCGCCGTATTTCGGCGCCGCCGGCCAGGTCCCCACCTGCAAGCCCCAATGCGACCCCTTCGACGGCGACAGCTCGGCCTACCAATGTGCCAACGGCGAGACCTGCCTGCCGAATTATCCGTTCAGCGCCGAGGTCGGCCACTGTGCGCCCATCGTCGAGGACATCGCGCCCATGCAGCCGTGCATCAAGCCCGGGCTGTCGTGCGGCGAGGACTCCATCTGCGTCGTCTACCAGGGAAGCCAGACGTGTTTTCGCTTCTGCGACTATCTGGGCGCCGACGCTCAGGGCGCCTACCTGCAGAGCACCTGCCCGGCGAACCTGGTATGCACGCCTTTCGTCAAGGACATCGGGGTGTGCCAGGCTCCGCAGTAGCGACGCCGGCGTTACCATGCTAACGGCCCGTATTTTGCATTATGATGGCGTGTCAGGTAAGTAACAGGGTGTCAAACGATGTGACAGCCCCGTGGCGATTGACAGGCAGTTGCCTGCGCGGTCATGATTCGCGGCTGCATTACGCCGACAAATTGAGATCTCTCTCGAGCATTCGAGGACGGACCCAATGAATTTGAAAGGAAAAATATGGTTGGCGGTCGCGCTGGTGTTTGCGCTGGCCCTCGTTCAAACCGGGTGTGCGTCGAGCGACGCGCAGCCGGAGTGTAAGGATAACTTCGACTGCGACTTCGGTCAGCAGTGCAATACCCAATTGGGTGTATGCGAGGAGCTTCGCGGCAACAACAACGGCACGGGGACCAACAACGGGACCGGCACCAATAACGGCACGGGGACCAACAACGGCACCGGGCTGAACAACGGCACGGGCACGAACAACGGCACGGGCACGACGTGCACCCCGGCGTGTAGCACGGGCCAGCACTGCGACAACGGTACGTGCGTCACCGACACGACCAACACGTGCAACCCGACGTGCGGCACGGGCCAGCACTGCGACAACGGTACGTGCGTCAACGACACGACCAACACGTGCAACCCGACGTGTGGCACGGGCCAGCACTGCGACAACGGTACGTGCGTCAACGACACGACCAACACGTGCAACCCGGCGTGTGGCACGGGCCAGCACTGCGACAACGGCACGTGCGTCAACGACACGACCAACACGTGCAACCCGGCGTGCGGCACGGGCCAGCACTGCGACAACGGCACGTGCGTCAACGACACGACCAACACGTGCAACCCCGCCTGCGGCGCCAACCAGCACTGCGACAACGGGACCTGCGTCGATAATACCGGCACGGGCGGCGGCACCTGCACCCAGAAGGGCGACTCCTGCGACCCGAACACCGTCGATCAGGGTAACTTCTGGTGCGGTGGCGACGGCAACGGCGGCGGCACGTGCATTCCCAAGTGCACCAACGCTTACCAGGCCGACACCTGTGCCACGGGGTCGTATTGCTGGGATATCGGCTCGGACACCAATCCGGCGCCGGCGTGCATCGACTCGCAATGTCAGACCGACGCCGATTGCTCGGGGGGCACCTGCCTGAACTTCGATAACCAATTCGGCCTGTGCATCACCCCCGGCTCGACCGCCGCGGGTCAGTCCTGCGATCCCACCGCCAACAACACCTGCGCGCAGGGATCGTTCTGCCACGAGGAGCCGCGCGGAAGCGGCAGCGGCGTGTGCCGCAGCCTGTGTGACCCGTTCACCCACTCGGGTAGCCAGTGCGGCAGCGGCCAATTCTGCGACCTGTTCACCGCCCGCGACGGCATCTGTGTGGCGACCGTGGATTCGTCGACCCCCGAGCAGCCCCTGGCCCAGTGCACGACCAGCGGAAACCTGTGCGAAGACGGGGTCATCTGCCTGAGCGCGTCGAGTACGGCGAATTACTGCTTGCCGTATTGCCGTGCGGGCGCGGGCGACTGCTCGAGCTACTCGAACTCCAGCCAGACCTTTGGCTGCGACACCTACGTCGCCGCCGGAAGCCACGCCTGGGGCCTGTGCCTGCCGCAATGTTCGACGGACGCCGACTGCAACAGCAGCAGCACCACCAACGGCACCTGCCAAAACGGCATGTGCCGCCACACCTGCACCGCGGGCAACGAGACCCAGGATTGCTGTGGCGGGTCGACCCCGTGCAACTGGCAGTGCGTCAACGGATTGTGTGAGTGAGTTTGGAACGAGTATTTACTGGAACTCCATATGAGGAGAGTGCAAGGATGAAGCTTTCGAAGATGTTCAAGATGACCGGACGTACCGCCCTGCTGGCCATGCTGGTGAGCTGTGTGCTGGCGTTCGCCGTCGCCTGTGGCGGCAATGACAACAACGGCGGCGGGGGCGGCAACGCCGACACCGGCACCACGGCCGACAGCGGCGGTGGCGGCGGCGGCGCCGACGCCGGCACCAACGACACGGGCATGATGGCCGACACCGGCTCCAACGCCGACACCGGCACGATGGCGGACACCGGGGGCGGCGGAAGCTGCACCCCGCTGTCCAGCGGGATCGACAACAGCGCCTGCAGCATCCTTTGCCAGGACTGTGGACAGGGCCAGGCGTGCTTCGCCGGCCAATCCCAGCAGGGCGGGGGCTTGGCCACCCAGTGCGCAGCCGCCGGCAGCGCCATGCAGGGTGATAGCTGCTCGGCACCGACCGACTGCGCGGCGGGATATAGCTGCGTCAACGGTACCTGCGACCAGATTTGCGACCTCAACGGCGTCGCGCCCACCTGCGACCAGGGCACCTGCCAGCAGTTGAGCATCCAGGGCGGCGGCCAGTTGCCCTTTGGCGCCTGCATCGTCTCCAGCGACGAGTGCACCCTGTATCCCGACAGCAGCAACGCGTGCTCCGACTCGGCTCAGAGCTGCGCCCCCACGGCCTCCGGCAACAAGTGCGTGACCTATACCTCGGGGGTTACGCCGGGCACGAGCTGCAGCCACCTGACCGACTGCGGCAAAGACCAAGCCTGCGTCGATCTCGGCCAGGGCTCGAAGTGCTACCAACTGTGCGACCCGCAGGGCAGCGATTGCGCCAGCGGCGAGCAGTGCGGCGGAATCGGTCCCTCACAGGACCAGATCGCGTTCTACGCCTGCGTGGCGCAGTGACACCGTCGTCGGCTGATTTCGGTCGACCGAGTGGCTGAATGAAGGCGCGGCGCCTAGTTTCTGGGCGCCGCGCTTTTTTGATGCGTGGCCAGCGCTTGACACCCCCTAAAGGGCGTGCTAATTGATCGCCCGCGATTGGCGGCGCCGAAAATTTCGACGCGGCCGTCCTGCCAGGTCGAGCTGGCTCGATCGGGTGTAGCCAAGTGGTAAGGCAGCGGGTTTTGGTCCCGCCATCCTAGGTTCGAATCCTAGCACCCGAATTGTTTGAAGCGCGGGCCTGATTGCCCGCCTAAATGAGTCGCGCAGATCCTCGTTGAAGTTGGTGTACAAAGGGTCTGCGCGTTTGTTCTATCGGGGTTCGCCCCGCCGGAGCTGGCCGCATCGCGTTGGAATCCGCTGGGTAAGTGGCAGTCGGTCGCCGTAGTAGTGCGGCCAGGAGATCATCGATGGACTCCGAATTAATCTTATTCGCAGGGAACTCCAATCCGGTGCTCTCCGAGGCGATCGCCTCGTATCTGAATATCCCCATCGACGACGCCCTGGTGGGCAAGTTCTCCGACGGGGAGATCCAGGTCCAGATCAACACCAGCGTGCGCGACTTCGACGTGTACGTCATCCAGAGCCTGTCGTGGCCGGTCAACGACAATCTCATGGAGATGCTGGTCATGATGGACGCGCTTCGGCGCGCCTCGGCCCGGCGCATCACCGCGGTCATTCCGTATTTTGGCTACGCGCGCCAGGACCGTCAGCCCCGGCCGCGCACCCCGATCACCGCCAAGCTGGTCGCCAATATGCTGGAGGTCGGCGGCGCCGACCGGGTGGTGGCCATGGACCTGCACGCCGGCCAGATTCAGGGCTTTTTTACCCAGCCCTTCGAACATCTGTACTCCAGCCCGGTGCTCATCAAGGCCATCCAGCAGTTGGGCTTCGGGCCCGACGAGATGGTCATCGTCTCGCCGGACGCCGGCGGGGTGGAGCGGGCGCGGCATTATTCGAAGACGCTCAAATGCCCGCTGGCCATCCTGGACAAGCGCCGCAGCGCGCCCAACGTCGCCGAGGTCATCCACCTCATTGGCGACGTCGAGGGCAAACACGCGGTCATCGTCGACGACATGATCGACACCGCCGGCACGCTGACCAAGGCGGCCTCGGCGATCGTCGAGCACGGAGCAGCGTCGGTGTATGCCGCGGCCACGCACCCGATTTTGAGCGGGCCGGCCGTCGAGCGCATCGCCAACTCCCAGCTCGAAGGCGTCATCGTCACCGACACGATCCCCTTGGGCGAGGCCGCCGCCGCGCTCGATCGCATCAAGGTGGTCTCGGTGGCGCGCATTTTCGGAGAGGCCATCCGGCGCATCCACGGGGGGACGTCGGTCAGTTCTCTCTTTACTTCCATCAACGCATGACTTATCCACTCGCACCCTCGAGACACACGCAGACGAATGGTGCGCTGGAAAACTCGATAGATTGACTCGCATGACCGGCGAGGTCGGCTCTGCAAGCCACAGACCCGCCGGAAGCTAACGGAGAAAGCCAATGGACGCTCAAAACAACCCGACTCTGGTCGCTCAGCGCCGGGCCGACAGCGGCAAGGGCGCCGCACGTCGGCTGCGCCGCGCCGGCCTTCTTCCGGCCGTGTGCTACGGACGCAACGTCGACGCGGTGGCCCTGGCCATCAACCTCGAAGACCTCGAGGAGGCCATCGACACCCCCAAAGGGCTCAACACCGTGTTCACGGTCGAGCTCGACGGGGAGGAAGCCTCCTACGACAACGTGATCTTGCGCGACTACCAGGTCCACCCGGTGCGCCGCGATCTGCTGCACGTCGACCTGATGGTCGTCGAAGACGGCCAGTTCATCGAGGTCAGCGTGCCCATCGAGCCGGTGGGTCGCTCCCTGGGTGAGCGCGAGGGCGGCAAGCTTCGCCTGCTGCACCCGGAGGTCAAGGTGGCCTGTGTGCCCTCGGCGATCCCCGAGCTCATCGAGGTCGACGTGACCCAATTGGGCCCCGGCGGCGCGATCATGGCCAGCGAGCTGGCCTACCCCGAGGGCGTCGAGCCGACCTTCAAGGTCGACTTCGCCATCGCGCGCATCCTGATGCCCCGTCAAAACGTCATCGGCCTGGAGCCGGTGGGCGCGGCCGCCGAGGCCGAAGAGGGCGCCGAAGAGGAAGCCGAGGCCGGCGAAGAGGGTGCCGAAGAGACCGAAGAATAAGGTCGATGGCCCCCGCGGCCTGAGGCCCACTGACGGGACCTGCCATGAGTCGGTATCTGATCGTGGGGCTGGGCAATCCCGGCTCCAAATACGCCCGCACCCGACACAATATCGGGTTTATGGCGCTCGAGCGTCTTGCCGAGCGCCATCGCATGGCGTTGGCGACGGAGAAATTCGACGCTCGCTACGCTACTGGTCGGGTCGCCAACGAAATGGTAGTGCTGCTCGAGCCGCAGACGTTTATGAATCGCTCGGGCAAGGCGGTGGTCGCCGCCGCTCATTTTTATGATGTCGACCCCGCCCGGATCATCGTCGTTCACGACGACATCGATCTGGCGCTGGGCACGATTCGCGTCAAGAGCGGCGGGGGTCACGGAGGCCACAACGGCCTGCGTGACATCGTCGCCCAGCTGGGTAGCCGCGAGTTTTTGCGCGTGCGCCTCGGCATCGGACGCCCGGAGCACGGCGACGTGACCAACCACGTGCTCGGCACCTTCGGCCGCGACGAGCAAGACGACGTCGCCGAGCTGGTCGAAACAGCCTGCGACGCCGTCGAAACCCTCCTTCGGGAGGGGCTGGACGCGGCGCAAAACCGCTTTAACTGATACACCTCCGAGTCCGCCGCGCCACGATGCGCGTGCACTCGGGGGTTGCGTTCATACAGACGAACCGATAGATCCGGGGCGCTCGGCATTCGGCCGTGCAACTCGGGACGTCAAGTTTCAACGATCTCAGGAGTTTGTCGTGGCAAGTTGGATCATCTACGCGATTCTCGGGTCCGGTCTTCTGGCCCTGGTCTTCGCCATGGCCCAGGCGAGCTGGGTCGGAAAGCAGGAAGTCGGCACCGAACGTATGGACGAGCTGTCCGGGTTCATTCGCGAGGGGGCGATGGCCTTCCTCAAGAAAGAATACCGCGTGCTCGTCATCTTCGTGGTGATCATCGCCGCGTTGCTCTTCGGCATCTATTACCACACCGTCAGCAGCGGGGCGCTCAACGCCGGCGCGCTGACGGCGACGGATATGGGCATGGTGGCCCTGTCCTTCGTGGTCGGGGCCATCTGCTCGGCGGCGGCCGGTTTCTTCGGCATGCGCGTGGCCACGCTGGCCAACGTGCGCACCACCAACGCCGCGCGCACCGGGCTGGCGCAGGGACTGAAGGTCTCGTTCGCCGGCGGTGCCGTCATGGGCATGAGCGTGGTCGGCCTGGGCGTGTTGGGCCTGAGCGTTCTGCTCATCTTCTACAGCCATGTCTTCCACGTCGACCTGAACCACGTCGTGGCCGTGGGCAGCACGGAGGCGGCCACCTACAAGGGCCTGCTCAACGTGGTCACCGGCTTCAGCCTGGGAGCCTCGTCCATCGCGCTGTTCGCGCGTGTCGGCGGCGGCATCTACACCAAGGCGGCTGACGTCGGCGGCGACCTCGTCGGTAAGGTCGAGGCCGGCCTGGCCGAGGACGACCCGCGCAACCCGGCGTGCATCGCCGACGCCGTGGGCGACAACGTGGGCGACGTCGCCGGCATGGGCGCCGACCTGTTCGAATCGTACGTCGGCTCGATCATCGGCGCGATGGTGCTGGCGCTGGCCTGGTCGTCCGATACGACCCGCCCGGTCTTCTTGCCCCTGACCATCGCCGGTGTGGGCATCGTCGTCTCCATCGCCTGCACCTTCCTGGTGCGCGTCAAGGAAGGCGGGGACCCCTCCAAAGCCCTGAACTTCGGCACGATCTCGGCGGCGCTGATCACCGCGGTGATCACCTACTTCCTGGTCGGCTGGGCCATCCCCCCCGAGGGCGTGGACATCAGCGGCGCTCACTACACGCATATGGGCCCGTTCTGGGCAGTGCTCGGCGGACTCGTCGGCGGCACGCTCATCGGCATGGTCACCGAGTACTACACCAGTGACGCCTACGGCCCGGTCAAAGAGATCGCCGCCGAAAGCGAAATGGGCACCGCCCCCAACATCATCGCCGGGCTGGGCGTGGGCATGATCTCGACCGGGATTCCGGTCGTGCTCATCGTCATCGCCATCGGCGTGGCTTATCACTTCAGCGGCCTGTACGGCATCGCCCTGGCGGCCCTGGGAATGCTGGCGACCACCGGTATTCAGTTGGCCGTCGACGCCTTCGGCCCCATCGCCGACAACGCCGGCGGCATCGCCGAGATGGCCGAGCTGCCTCACGAGGTGCGCGACCGCACCGACAAGCTCGACTCGGTGGGTAACACCACCGCCGCCATCGGCAAGGGTTTCGCCATCGGCTCGGCCGCGCTGACCGCGCTGGCCCTGTTCACCGCGTTCACCCAGCAGGCCAACATCCACCACGGCATCAACGTGCTCGACCCCAACGTCATGATCGGCGTGTTCATCGGGGCGATCATGCCGTTCATCTTCAGCGCCCTGGCCATGAAGGCCGTCGGTCGCAGCGCCTCGGCGATGATCGACGAGGTGCGCCGCCAGTTCCGCGAGATCGAAGGCTTGCTCGAAGGTGAGGCCAACGCCGACTACACCCGCTGCGTGGACATCTCCACAGGCGCCGCCCTCAAAGAGATGATCGTGCCGGGCCTGTTGGCCATCGTCGTGGCCGCGGCCGCCGGCTTCTGGGACCCCATGGTCCTGGGCGGCGTGCTCGTCGGTGTGACCACCTCGGGCGTGGCCATGGCCATCTTCCAGTCCAACGCCGGTGGCGCGTGGGACAACGCCAAGAAGTACATCGAGGCCGGTCACCACGGCGGCAAGCACTCCGAGGCCCACAAAGCCTCGGTCGTCGGTGACACCGTCGGCGACCCCTTCAAGGACACCGCCGGCCCGTCGCTGAACATCCTCATCAAGCTGATGAGCGTGGTCGCCCTGGTTCTGGCGCCGGTCATCGCGCTTCCGGCCAGCGGCGCTGAGGCCACCGCCCACGCCGACCAGCCGGCCAAGGTCGCGCCCGCCGAGCCCGGTGCCGCCCACGGCGCCAAGCACGCCCAGGCCGACAAGGCCTCGAGCAACCACCACGTGGAAGTGGCGCAGGCGACGCGCTAAGGCCATTGCATTTGGCGGATGCTTCGGCTAAAAGCATCCGCCCCAATTACCTCGCTCCGCCCTCCGAGGCGGGGCAGCTTATCCCGAGAGGTTTATATGCCAGTCGAAAGACAGAGAGAGTACGAAACAATCTACATCCTGCGTCCGGATTCCACCGACGAAGAGCGCTCCACGGTGCGCGACCGCCTCGAAGGCGTCGTCGAGGGCCGCAGCGGCCACGTCCTCAAATACGACGACTGGGGGCAGCGCGATCTCGCCTACGAGATCCGCGACACCACCGCCAGCAAGCGCTATGACCGCGGGGTCTACCAGTACTACCGTTTCCTCGCCCCCAACGACACCGTCACCGAGGTCGAGCGCAACCTGAACCTGCTGGACGTCGTCCTCAAGTTCATGACCATCAAGGTCGACGACGATTCTCATTCCGGAAGAGCGGCTCAACCGCCCGGAAGAAGAAGAGCCGGAAGTCCTTCCCTATCAAGGCGAAGAGGAGTGAACCGATGGAAGTCATCCTACTTGAAGACGTGTCCAATCTCGGCGAGATGGGCGACATCGTCAGCGTGGCCGCCGGCTACGGGCGCAACTACCTGATTCCGCAGGGCATGGCCGAGCCGGCCACCGCCGAGCGCAAGAATCAGATCGAGCACAAATTGGCGGTCATCTCCGCGCGTCGTGAGAAAGAGCGCGCCGAGGCCCGCAAGATTGTCGGCGACATCGACGGCGTGTCCATCTCGGTGCCCTCGCGGGTGGCCGAGGACGACCGGCTGTACGGCTCGGTCAGCGCACGCGACATCGTCGAGGTGCTCGGCCAGCAGGGCATCGAGGTCGACCGCAAGCAGGTCCAGCTCGACGAACCGGTGCGCGAACTGGGCATCTACAAGGTGCCGGTCAAGCTCGCCAGCGGCATCTACGCCCACGTCCGGTTGTGGGTCGTGGCGATGTAAGCCGCACGCATCTGGAAGAGCAACAAGCCCACGCTGGTTCAATAGACCAGGGTGGGCTTTTTTGATGATTCACACGAAGCGATCGTTCTATGACGTTGTCCATGGACGCAAGATCCGCACGCAAGCTGGCCGAGTCGCTCGACGGTGAGCTGCACTACGATCACCTGCACCGCATGCTGTACGCCCAGGACGCCTCGGTGTACCAGGAGCAGCCGCTGGGGGTGGTGTTTCCGCGAAGCCGCGCCGACGTCCAGGCGATCGTGCGCTTTGCGCGGCAGATGAATATTCCCCTGATCCCGAGGGGCGGTGGCACGTCTCTGGCGGGCCAGTGCGTGGGGCCGGGCCTGGTGGTCGACCTGGGCCGGCACATGAACCAGATCCTCGAGGTCAACGTCGAGGAGCGCTGGGTGCGCGTTCAGCCCGGGGTCATCCTCGACGACCTCAACCGCCACCTCGCCCAATACGATCTGTTCTTCGGGCCGGACACCTCCACGTCCAACCGGTGCATGATCGGCGGGATGATCGGCAATAACTCCTGCGGTTCGCACTCCATCTACTTCGGCCAGACCCGCGACCACCTGCTCGAGCTGGGCGTGGTCTTCGCCGACGCCACCTACGAGCTGTTGCGCCCGTGGGATGCGCAGCAGTGGTCCGAGCAGCTCGAGCGCAGCGACCGGCTCGGTGAGGGGCTTCGCGCCCTCGACAAGGTCCTGCAGGCCAACGCCGAGCTCATCCACGAGCGCTACCCCAGGCCGGAGGTCATCCGGCGCAACACCGGCTATCCGCTGGATGTGGCGCTGGCGAGCGAGCCCTACGGGACCGAGGGCGTGGCGTTCTCGCTCCCACGGTTTCTGTGCGGCACCGAGGGCACGCTGGCGCTGACGACCGAGGCCAAGCTCAACCTGGTCGATCGCCCCGAGCACAACGTACTGGTGTGCGTGCACTTCGATTCGCTTCGCGCCGCGCTGGAGGCGACCATCGTCGCCGTCGAGCACGGCCCGGCGGCCGTCGAGCTGATGGATTGGCCGATCCTCGAGCTGACCAAGCACAATATCGAGCAGCGCCGAAACCGCTTCTTCGTCGAAGGGGAGCCCGAGGCGATCCTGGCGGTCGAGTTTTACGCCGACGACCCCGACGAGCTGCAGACGATGGCCGACCGGCTCATCGCCGACTTCAAGGCCAAGGGCCTGGGCTACTCCCACCCGCTGGTCTGGCCGCCCGACGACAAGCGCGTGTGGGCGCTTCGCAAGGCCGGCCTGGGCCTGTTGATGGGCACCAAGGGGGACAAAAAACCGGTCACCGTCGTCGAGGATACGGCGGTGGCGGTGGACGTGCTCCCCGATTATATCGACGACTTTCGCGCGATCATGGACGCCTACGGCACCGAATGCGTCTACTACGCCCACGCCTCGGTCGGCGAGCTGCACCTGCGCCCCCAGCTCAACCTCAAAGAGCCGGGCGACGCCGAGAAATTTCAGGGCATCGCGCGCGACGTCGCCGACCTGGTCAGCCGCTATGGCGGCGCGCTGAGCGGCGAGCACGGCGACGGGCGGCTGCGCGCGCCGCTGCTCGAGCGCTTCTACGGCGAGGAGGTCATGGAGCTGCACCGGCAGGTCAAGCAGGCCTTCGACCCGCATAACCTGCTCAACCCCCACAAGATCGTCGACCCCGAGCCGATGGACAAAGATTGGCGCTTCGTGCCCGGCGAGAAGACCCCGGAGTTGGAGACCGTCTTCGACTGGTCGAGCGATCTGGGCCTGGTGCGCGCGGTCGAGAATTGCAACGGCGCCGGGGTGTGCCGAAAGCGCGCCGAGGCCGGCGGCACGATGTGCCCCAGCTATATGGCGACGCTCGACGAAAAGGACACCACCCGCGGGCGCGCCAATGTCTTTCGTCAGGCGCTTCAGAGCCCAGATCCGCGTGAGGCGTTTTCCAGCGAGGAGCTGCGCTCGGCGCTCGACCTCTGCCTGTCGTGCAAAGGGTGCAAGTCGGAGTGCCCGGCCAACGTGGACATGGCTCGCCTCAAGGCCGAGTTCACCCAGCAGTACCACGACGCCAAAGGCACGCCGCTGTCGGCGCTGGTCTTCGGCCACTACCGCTCGCTGAGCAAACCCGCGGCGATCATGCCCTGGCTGGCAAACTTCATGCTCAGCTTCTTTGTCACGCGGCTGCTGATGCGCTGGATGTTCAAGATCTCGCTGGCGCGCCGGCTTCCCACCTATGCCTCTCGCACCTTCGCCAAGCAATTTCGGCGGTATCGGCGCGATCACCCGGCCGTCGAGGACGCCCCCGGGGTCTGGCTGTACGTCGATCCGTTCACTGAATACACCGAGCCCGAGGTCGGCATGGCCGCGGTGCGCGTGCTCGAGGCCGGCGGCTACCGCGTCGAGCTGCTGCCCGTCGAAGACGACGGGCGCACGCTTCTGTCCAAGGGGCTGGTACGCGAGGCCAAGGCGCTGACCGAGGCCAATATGGAGCGGCTCGCGCCGCTGCTCGACGCCTTTCCCGACCGCAAGATCGTGGGCATCGAGCCCAGCGCGCTGCTCACGTTCCGCGACGAGGCCCCGGACCTGTGCCACGCGCCCTGGAAGGCCGTGGCCGTCGACTGCGCCGAGCGGGCGATGCTCATCGAGGAGTTCGTCGCCCAGGCCGTCGCCGACGGCGGCTTCGCCGACGCGTTCGCCGAGGCGGACAAGGGCGCGGTGGTATTGCACGGTCACTGTCATCAGAAGGCGCTGGTGGGCACCGGCCCGACCGAGAAGGCGCTGCAGGCCGCCGGCTACACCGTGCGCACGCTTCCCACCGGCTGCTGCGGCATGGCTGGCTCGTTCGGCTACGAGGCCAAGCACTACGAGGTCTCCATGGACATCGGCAACCTCGTGCTCTTCCCGGCGCTTCGCGACCTCGACGACGACGCGCTGGTGTGCGCGCCGGGGACGTCGTGTCGCCACCAGATCCACGACGGCGTGCAGCGCGACGCGCTGCATCCGGCGGTGTTGTTGGAGAAGGCGCTGCGTTAGGTGTCACCACAGAGGGCACAGAGAACAACAGTAAGTTTGTTTCCCTCTGTGACCTCTGTGGTGAAAGAAAGTTTCTACGGAATCTCCCACGACCCATACGGCGGCAACTGCTCGAGCGACCTTTTGAGGTAGTGAGCGTCCTCGTCGAGCTCGCCGCGCGCCGATTGGATGATGGCCTTGAGCTTCGAGTAGCTGTTGACGAGTACCTGCAAGGGGTTGGGCGGGTTGTGGAAGGTCTTGTGGAAGTCGGAGTAGGGCCGGTTGGCGACCACCGCCGGGCGGGCGATCTGTTGGATGGGAATCCAGATGAGGTTGCGCCCGCGGGTGACCGGGGCGAAGGCGTCGAAGGCGGCGATATGCACGTTGCGCGTGCCGATGCTGCCCGACTGCACCGACTCCCAGGCGACCTGAGAGGGCACGTTGTTGATCACCCCGCCGTCGCATAGCCGCAGCAGGTTGTGGCGCTCGAAGATGGACTCCAGCGGATCGATGGTCGCCGGGTCATCGTGAAAAATATCGTAGTGCAGCAGGCCGGGCACCGCGCACGAAAAGCCCACCGCTTCGATGACCGGAAAGTCGGCGGTCACGTTGTTGCGCCCGAAGACGACCTGGGTCAGAAAGCGCGGGTTGCGGCTCAGTTGGCGCACCGCCTGGAAGAACAGCTTGAGCTTGCGGGTGATGTCCAAAGGCGACAGACTCGACGGATCGGTGCCGTCCTGCTGGCGGTACTGGGCGTCGTCGACCTCGTAGCCGCGCCGGATGCCGCAGGTGACCACCTCCATCTTGATGGCCAGGTCGGCGAAGTTGACCACCGGCGTGCCCAGCAGCTCCTGGCAGATCTGGCGGCCCACGCGCAGCAGGTTCATGTGGAACGCGCCCGGAAACCCGAAG
This sequence comes from uncultured delta proteobacterium, assembly GCA_963697525.1. Lineage (GTDB taxonomy): Bacteria > Myxococcota_A > Bradymonadia > Bradymonadales > Bradymonadaceae > Bradymonas. The sequence continues at coordinate 6,229,852 of OY969087.1, read as the reverse complement.
CGCGAATAGCCGGTAAAGGGCTGGAAGATCTCGTTGTAGCTAAACGTCTTGGGCAGCGCCAGCGCGGTGGCCACGGGGTCGTAGCTGCGGTCGAGGGCGCGCAGAAGGCCCATGACGCTTCCCATGGAGCTGCCGACGATGAGCTCGGGTGTGGCCCCCAATTCCTTGAACAGAGAGAAGGTGCCCAGGTGGACCAGCCCGGCGCCGCCGCCACCACCGAGCACGAGCACCAGGCGCTTTTGGCGAAGCTCCTCGTCGAGGTGCTCCGGGCCGAAGTCGTTGACGTGACGCTCGAGCAGCTGGGCGCGAGCGCGCTCCAGGCGAAGGGCGAGCACCGGGGCCATCTCGCGAAGCGTGCTCACCTCGGGGGTGCCTTCCTCGGGCAAAAGCGGCACGATGGACTCGATCATCCAGCGGCGCAGACCGTCGACATCCTCGCTCAAGGCGACGTCGTGTCCCTCGGGGGTGCGAAAAAGGTCCGCCTGGGCGAGGGCGAGGGCGTAGCGAAACAACGCCTCGTCGCGCGAGTGCAATGCGCCGGGGTGGTCGACCGCCAGCTTGATGAAGCGGCGCTCGAATGCCTTCAATTCGCGAATGCGGACGAAATGTCGGCCGAAACGACTCAAACGTTTCTCGCTGTGGGGTCGTGTATCTCCCCGGCGGTCTCACCGGGGCAGGCCACTATAACACAACCCGACGGCGTCGACGATCTTTCCGTTTAAGAGTCGGGATGTGATGGGGGAGGGCTCAGCGGGCCTTCCTGGCCGGTGAGGATCCGACGGATATGCTCCGAGCGGTTGCCGTCGCCGACGCGCTCGGCGAGTTCGTCGACCGAGGGCTCGGGCAGGCGAAAGTCCACGCGCACCAGATTGTCGCGCTCGACCGCCGGGGTGATGGGAGGCTCGTCGCCGTACAGGATCATCCGCAGATAGGTCTCGCGTCCGATGGGCGCCCGGAAGCGAAAATTCATCAGGCGATCTAATTCTTCGAGGACGCCCTCATCGACGCGGACCGAGACGACCACTGTGGCCGTCGAGGTCTTGGGTCGTCCCTGCGTCTTTGACATAAATGGTCTCCAGAACGTCGACCGCCTCGGCCCACTCAGGAAGTGTCTACGCGGACAGCAAACTCTACCAACTCGCGTTTGCGCTTCCTCAACGGTGCCGAGCCTTTCTAGCTGCGCTGATTGTCATACCGTATGCGGCCACGTCTGAAAAGCGCCGCGCTGGCATTTCTAGCTGTTGGCGCAGAATTCACCTTATTCATATTATTTGGGCCAGGCCCGTGTCTCAACCCTTGAGGAAGGAAAACAGGCCCTTTTTCTTATCCGAGCCGCCCGCGCCGGCCGAGCCGATCGGTTGCAACTCGGCCACGCGCTTGGCCAACTCCAAGAACGCCTTGGCGGTGGGGCTGTCGGGGTCGCCAGCGACCACCGGTTCGCCTCTGTCACCGCCCTCGCGCACCGCCGGGTCCAGCGGGATGGAGGCGAGCAGATCAGTCTGCAGACGCTCGGCTTCCTTGTCGACAGTGCCTTCGCCGAAGATGTAATGCTCCTCGCCGTCGGGGGTGACGAATTTGGACATATTTTCGACGATGCCCAGCACGTCGATATTGAGGGTGCGGAACATCTCGAAGCCACGCGCCGCGTCGATCAGGGCCAGTTGCGAGGGGGTGGTCACGACCACCGCCCCGTCGACGGGCACCGTCTGGGCCAGCGCCAGTTGGGCGTCGCCGGTGCCCGGAGGCATGTCCACGACCAGGTAGTCCAGCCCGCTCCAGTCGACGTCGCGCAGGAATTGGCGAATGATGCCGGTGACGATGGGCCCGCGCCAGATGACCGGGGTGTCGTCCTCCATCAAAAAGCCCAGGCTCATGATGCGCAGCCCGTGGGCCTGCAGGGGCACGATGCGGCGCTCGGCCACGCTGGGCCGGTCCATGATGCCCAGCAGGGTGGGCAGGCTGGGCCCGTAGATGTCGATGTCGAGCAGGCCGACCCGAAAGCCCTGTTCCTGAAGGGCGAGGGCGAGGTTGACGGCCACGGTGGATTTGCCCACACCGCCCTTGCCCGAAGCCACGGCAATGACCTTGCCGACGCCCTGGACGGGCTCGGCCTGGGGCACGGCCGGGCGCTGGGCGCCGCCGGCGCTCTGGGCGGGCGGTTGGGCGGGGGCGCTGGCCGGAGCCGACGTACCGTCCGCCTGCTGCTCACGCTCGATCGCCTTGGGGGTGGTCATCTTGATCTTGACCTCGCGCACCCCGGCGATGGCTTCGAGCTTGTCGTAGATGGCGTCTTCCAAGGCGAAGCGCTCGTTGCGATCGCGGCCGGCCTCGACCACCAACGTGACGTCGACGACGCCGCCGTCGACGTCGACCTGCTCGACCATATGCGCATCCAGCAGGTTGGTGCCCTTGGCGTCGTCGTCGATCGTCTCTAGCGCGGAGATGACTTCGCCCTTGATCGAAAAATCGTCTTTCATGGCCTTGTTTCTCGTAAGCGTAAAAATGGTGGCGGTGGCCCAGTACCGATGGCTATGCCCATACTGCACTCCAGTGGCAGTTGGCAAGCCGATCGAGGCGGCCAGGGTACCCGCGGGCTAGTCAAAAAGGCACGATCGCCGCGCAACATTCCCATCCGGGCGCGTCGGTTGTCGGTCACCTCGGCACCACACCAACGGGCGCGAGCTCACTCCGAGGAGGTCGGTCGATTGGGGCAGTTGGGGATGTGGCACTCGGCGTACAGCTCGAGTTTCTTTCGCCGGATGGAGTAGTCCATCTCCTCGACGAGCGTGGCGATGCGATCGTTGACCAGATCGTCGCTGAACTCGACGATCTTGCGGCAGTCCACACAGATCAGGTGGTCGTGGCCGGGGTCCTGGTCGAAGATGGGGTCGTAGCGGGTCTGGCCGTCGCCGAAGTCCTTGGGCAGCGCCAGGTCTTGTTCGACCAGCAGTTTGAGCGTGCGGTAGACGGTGGCATAGCCGATGCGCGGCTGGATCTCGCGGACCTCGTCGAGCAACTCGTCGGCGGTGATATGCTTGTCGAGCTCGAAGAAGCGCTCGACGATGACGTCACGCTGGCGGGTGGACTTCAGCCCGGCGTCTTGGAGGCGTTGATGGAACGCGTCCATTGCCTCGGCGACGCGCTCGTCTGTCTGCTCGCTGGACATCGCTGTGCCTGGTTTGCTCGGGAAACTTGCGCGACCCAACTGTAGTGCACTCAGTGTTGCAGAACAACCGTTGACGTGGGGGCAAAAAAAGCCCGGCGCGACCAACGCCGCGCCGGGCCGGGACGACGCGGGAGCGTCATCCGTCAAAGCTCGAGTGATCACTCGGCTTTTTTGTCGCCAGCCTTGGCCTCGGCTTGTTTGTCGCCGGCCTTATCGTCGGCCTTGGCGGCGCCGTCGTCGGCTTTTTTGTCGTCGGCTTTGGCTTCCTCGCCGTCAGCCTTCTTGTCGTCAGCTTTGGCTTCCTCGCCGTCGGCCTTCTTGTCGTCGGCCTTGGCAGCGCCGTCGTCGGCTTTGGCCTCGGCCTTCTTGTCGTCGGCCTTGGCAGCGCCGTCGTCGGCTTTTTTGTCATCGGCGTTGGCCGCCGCCTGATCGGCAGCCGCCGCGTTGGCGCTGTCGTCGGTTTTCTTCTTGTTACAAGCCACAGCACCGACGCCGAACGTCGCGACCAAAAGCATGATGAAAAACTTACGCATGACCTTTCCTTTTCGAAGTAGTGACAACTCCTCTCGCACACAACATCACAGTCACTTCGACTGCGTGACTGTTGAGCTAAAAGTGTAAAAGGAAGTTTGTCAAGAAATCGACAACAAAATTCAAGTCGTCGACGGGGGACACATCAAACCAACTACTGTCTCGATGCCACAAAAAAACCAAACGTGTCGACTTCCTTTGAGTCACCATCGTGTCACATTGGTTAATTGAGGAAGTAAAGTGTCTGGCCGATCTTGTCAAGCCACATGAACCCAGCGCGATCGGCGAGGCCGGCGGCGAAAGGCGGTTGCAAGGCCGCCGGCTTTGGCATCATCATGGGGGAGAGTCAATCTGCGACTACAACAAGGCTTCGACCGTGATCGTCGGCAATTACCGCATCGGACGCGTGCTCGCCCAGGGGGGAATGGCCGTGGTCTACTGGGGGGTGTACCGGCCCACGGGCATGCCCGTGGCCATCAAGGTGCTCACCGAGGAGAGCAGCGTCGACGAGGTGCTGGTCCACCGGATGCACCAGGAGGCGCGCATCCAGAATATCCTGGGCCGCCAGCACCCGGGCATCGTGACCTGCTACGAGGAGATCGAGGTCGACGGGCGCCCGGCGATGGTCCTGGAGTACGTGCCCGGGCGCTCGGTCATTGACATCCTCGAAGACGACGGCCCCTTCGATCCCGTCGAGGCCATCGACATCATCCTGGCCGCCCTGGACGCGCTGGCGCACGCCCACCACCACGGGATCGTGCATCGCGACGTCAAAGGGGAGAATATCCTGGTCACCCCCCAGGGCACGGTCAAGCTGACCGATTTCGGGGTGGCGCGCGCCGAGGTCGGCCGGCGCGACCCCCGGGTGACCGACTCCAGGGATCTGGTGGGCACGATGGTGTACATGGCCCCCGAACAGTTGACGAGCCCGCGCAGCGTCGACCACCGCGCCGATCTGTACGCGGTGGGGGTGACCCTGTACGAGATGCTCACCGGCGAGGTGCCCTTCGACGGCGAGGAGGGCTACCCGCTGATGAAGCGCATCGAGATGGAGCCGCCGCCGGACCCGCGCCAGTTTCGCGCCGATCTGCACCCCTGCTTGGTCGACGTGGTCATGGAGACGCTGGCCAAGGACCCCGACGAGCGCTTTTTCTCGGCCGGCCAGATGGACGCCGCGCTGCGCCGCTGCCGGCGCATCTTGAGCGAGCTGCCCCCGCGGGCGGCTCGGGAGGCCGGCGGGCCGCATCGCGGGGAGACCAGTTGGTTTTACGAGCCCTCCGAGCCGCGCCCATTGCCCGAGCCGCGCTCCTTCGGTTATCTGCAGGACCTGTCGCAGAGCCTGATGCCCGGCCAGATTTTGTTGCGCCGGGCGGGGCTGAAGATCGGGCGCGACCCCGACCGCTGCGACGTGGTCATCCCCGACGACGACATCGCCCCGGAGCACGTGCTGGTGTTGCCCCTGGAGACCGGGCAGGTCCTGTTGGTCGACCTGCTCACCGGCGGGCGCACCCGGCTCAACGGGGCGCCGGTCGAGCGGGCGGCCCTGGAGCCGGGCGACCAGTTCGAGCTCGGAGGGCGTTGGAAATTCGGGTTTCAGCGCTAAGTTTAGCCAGTGATCCATCGACGATGATTGTTGTTCAGCTCAGGAGGCGACGTTGAGTCAGAAGGATGCCACCACGCGTTTGGCCGTGCTGGCCAGCGGTGGGCCCGCGCCCGGGATCAACTCGGTGATCAGCGCGGTGACCATCGAGGCCATCAATCAGGGTTGGCAGGTCTTCGGGGTGCGCGACGGCTACCGCGGCCTGGTCGACGACGAGCTCGAGGCGCTGACGCTGCAGGATGTGGCGTGGATCCATTTTCGCGGCGGCGCCGTGCTGGGCATGTCGCGCACCAATCCCGCCAAGGGCGACAACATCGAGCGCATCGTGCGCACGCTCAAGAAGCATAAGATCGACCTGCTGGTGACCATCGGCGGCGACGACACCGCCTTTGGGGCCAGCGTCATCGCCGACAAGATGGGCGGCAAGCTGCGCTGCGCGCATGTGCCCAAGACCATCGACAATGACCTGCCGCTGCCGCCGGGGGTGCCCACCTTCGGCTACACCACCGCGCGCCAGGAGGGGGTCAAGATGGTCAAGCACCTCATCCAGGACGCCCAGACCACCGGGCGGTGGTATCTGGTGGTGACCATGGGCCGGCAGGCCGGCCACCTGGCCCTGGGCATCGGCAAGGCCGCCGGGGCCCACGTCACCCTCATCCCCGAGGAGTTCAGCCCCGACGATGCCTCCATCGACCGTTTCGCCACCATCCTGGAGGGGGCGGTCATCAAGGGGCGAGCCCACGGGCGGCGCTGGGGCGTGGCCGTGCTCGGCGAGGGCCTCGTCGAGGTCCTCAAGCCCTCGGAGTTGGAGAAATTTCCCGACATCGACGCCGGCCGCGACGCCTTCGGCCACGTGCGTCTGGCCAATATCAACCTGGGGGGGATCTTGAGCGAGGTCGTCTCCCAGCGCCTGGCCGCCCGGGGCATCCACACCGGATTTCGCGAGATCAAGCTGGGCTACGAGCTGCGCTGCGCCGACCCGGTGCCCTTCGACATCGAATATACCCGCGACCTGGGCTACGGGGCGGTGCGCTTTCTGGCCGACGGGGGCAGCAACTCCATGGTCGTGCTCGAGGACAACCGGCGACAATTCATCCCCTTCGAGCGCATGCGCGACCCGCAGACCGGGCGCACCATCGTGCGCAACGTCGACGTGACCTCGGAGAGCTACCTGGTGGCGCGCCGCTACATGCAGCGGCTGACCCGCAAGGACTTCGACGACCCCGCCGACGTCGAGCGGCTGGCCGAGGCGGCCAAGTGCTCCCCGGAGCAATTCGTCGCCGACTTCGCCGGGCTGGTCGACGGGGAGCCGTCGAGCTTCGCCTGGGAAGACGAGGTGCGCGACGAAATTCTGGACGCCGACGAAGAAAAATAGATCGCCAACAGGGGCCCGCGCGTTCGTAGACCTCGGCCCCACCGAGGGGTTGGTTGTAGGAATGTAGCCGGCACATTATACTGGAGCCGTTCGCCCGTCCGGATTTGCGGGGATTGTTCTGGGGTTTGGCCCCGCGGTGAACCGGACGACGCAGAAATGGCAAGGAGACGGGAACGTGGCAAAACGAGATGATTGGGCTAGCGACGACGACGCCAATGACCTGCTCGCGGGGATTCTGAGCGAGACCGAGGACGAGGCCGCCGCCGAGCAGGAGCGCATCGAAGCCGAGATCAAGGCCAAGGAGGAAGAAGAGCGGCGCAAAAAGGAAGAAGAGGAAGCGCGCCGCCGCGCCGAGGCCCAGGCGCGCATCACCGCCGAGATGGACCGGCTCGACGAGATCGATAAGCGCCGCGCCGAGCGCGCCGAGGCGCTGCGCATCGAGGAGCTCAAGGCCAAAGGCGAGTGGGAAGAGCCCGAGGAAGAAGAAGATCCCGCCGCCGTGCAGGCCCAGCAGCAGGCCGCGGCCCTGCAGGCCCAGCAAGCGGCGATGCAGGCCCAGCAAGCGCCCTCGCCGGAGCAGCGCGCCGCCCATCAGCCCCAGACCCAGGTCGAGGTCGACCCGCCCAAGTCCAAGGGGCCGGCGCTGCTGTTGGCCGTGGTCGTGGTGTTGGTCCTCGGCGGCGGCGGCGCGGCGTTCGCGATCACCCAGGGCAGCTACGAGATCGACCAGACGCCCTACAGCAAGGCGGTCTACCAGCCCAAGCAAGAAGAGGTGAAGCTGGTGACCATGGGCTTTACGCCGATCCCCAAAAAGGAGGAGCCCAAGCCCGCCGAGCCCGAGCATCACAGCTCGCACCGGCGCCATCACAGCCACCACCATTCGAGCCACCACTCCAGCCATCATAAGAAGAAAAAGCATGGGCTGAAGCTCGACCTGGGCGGCACCGACCCGTTCGGCAGCGGCTCCTTCTAGGGCGCGCCGTCACACCACGTTCACTGCGAGAACCCGGCGTTTGGGCGCCGGGTTCTTGCTTGTGGTGCCCCGTTCCGTACATTGGTGGGGAGTTCGACTTTGGCCCCTCCATCGAGGCAGTCATGGCCAGTTTTCAAGCGCACAGCCCCGCGCCGCGGGTTCCCGTCATTCTCGGCCAGGAGCACCACGCGCAGGTGCTGGCATTTCTGGCCGCGGACGTGCCCGTCAACCTCTTCCAATTGTGCTGGCTGGAGAACCACGGGGTCGCCGCCCCCGGCCGGCGCGACCTGTATCACTTCGCCGGGCTGAACGGGCCGTCGAATCGACTCCAGGCCGTCGCCCTGGTCATCAGCGGGCGCTTGTTGCTCATCCACGCCACCGACCCGCGGGCCGCTGCGGTGTTCGGTCGGTGGTATCGGCGCCGGGGCGTCGTGCTCGAGCATATCGTCTCCGGGCGCGCCTCGGTCACGCCCTTCTGGCAGGCCTATCAGGCCGAGCCCGCCCGCCCGCGCGTGTCGGCGCGCCTCGACCGCGACCAACAACTCTACGTCCTCGAGCGCGATCGCTGGCTGGCGAAGGTGCGCCCGCGGCTGCGCGGCCGGTATGACGCGACGAGCGTGCGCCGCGCGGTGCTCGACGAGCTCGACGCCGCCTACCTGGCCAGCGCGCGCATGCACATGGAAGAGACCCTGGAGAATCCCCTGGACACCCAACCGGAGGCGTTTCGCAAGCATGTGCGCCACCGCATCCAGACCAATCGCTGCTTCGTGTGGTTCGACGATCACCACCGGCTGATGTTCAAGGCGGATCTGTCGGCGTGCTCGAGCTTCGGCACCCAGATCTCCGGGGTGTACACCGCGCCCCAATTTCGCAGCCAGGGCGTGGCCACGCGCGCGCTGTTTGACATCTGTGAGCAGTTATTCGAGTCTGGCCTCCCGCGGATTACTTTGTATGTAAACGCGGAAAACGAAGCCGCTCACCGGGTTTATCAGAAGGTGGGCTTTGAGTTTCACGCGGAGTACCAGACTGTCTTTGTCCAATCGTCCGACCAATAGTCCCCGGGGGGACCGATGAGCAGCAATACACTGGAGAACTCTGAGGTGGCCGATCACGTCTTGCCCACGGCGGTGGGAGAGGGCGAGGCGCCGACGCAGGTGGCCGGCGGGCTGGGCCGGGTGGTCAAGTTCGGGCTGGTCGGCGCCAGCGGCGTCGTCGTCAACCTGGTGATCCTGCAGTCACTGTACAGCCTGCTGGGCGTGCCCTACGGGCTGGCCGCGGCCGCGGGCATCGCCGTGAGCATCTTTACCAATTTCCTGCTCAACGACTCCTGGACGTGGGGCGATCGCCTCAAAGGCGATGCGCGCCGCGACTGGTTTCGCCGGCTGGTCAAATACTATGTCAGCGCGTCGGGCGCGGCGGTGGTCAACTGGTCGGTGAACACCGGCCTGAAGACCTACGTGCTCGGTACCGTGAGCCTGGAGCTACCCGCTTTCGTGGGCGCCCACGCGCACTCGATCGATGTCGCGCCGACCATCGCCGTGATTTGCGGGGTCGCCGTGGGCATGACCATCAACTTTGCAGCAAGTCATCTTTGGGCGTTTCGCGACGCCGAGGTCGAAGAATGAAGTCGCATCACAACGCACGCGTTTCGCTGGGGGGACTTGGCGGATCGGTGCTGCTGGTCGTCCTGCTCCTGGCAGCCGGCGCCGGTTGTTCGACAACCCAGAAGGCCCACAACGCCGCCCCCGATCACGTCATCGGCAAGCCCCCACCCGCCGACGAAGACCCCTTTTTCATCAACAGCATGCCCGGCGAGGCGGTCCCCGTGGCCGCCAGCGGTGAGATCAACGACAGCGACGGCAAGCATCCTGCGAGCGCCAAGCACGCGGCGACCGACAAGCCCGCCAGCTCCGACTCCACCAAGCCCCCCCACGCCGACGAGCCCGTCCAGTGCTTCTCCTGCGTGCGCATTTGCCCGGCCGAAGGGGATTGCGCCAAGGCCAAAAAGGACGTCATTTGCGGCTGGGGAACGCACAAAAAATCCAGCGAAGCAAAGCGCATGGCCAAGGCTCAATGCGATGCGACGCTGGATATGGCCCGTCAGATGCCCGTGTGGAGCAAAATCTCGGGCGAGTGTCCCGTGGCCACCTGCCGACAGTAATCACACCATCAAAAGCAGGGGATTTTCGAGTAGGCGCTTGACATGGGTCAGAAACTCGGCGCCCACGGCGCCGTCGACGGCGCGGTGATCGCACGACAGGGTCACCTTCATGCGCGTGCCCACGGTCAGCTCGCCGTCTTCGACCACGGGGACCTGTTTGACCGCCCCGCACGCCAGGATGCCGGCCTGCGGCGGGTTGATGACGGCCATGAAGTGGTCGATGCCGAACATGCCCAGGTTGCTCACCGTAAACGTGCCGCCGCTGTACTCCTCGGGCTGCAGGCGCTTGTTTTGAGCGCGGGCGGCGAGCTCGCGGATCTCGGTGGAGATCTGGCGAAGGCCCTTCTGGTTGGCGTTGCGCACGGTGGGGGTGATCAGGCCGTCCTCGATGGCCACGGCCACGCCCACATGCACCTCGTTGAACTGCAGCAGGTGGTCGCCCTGGTAGGCGACGTTCATCGCCGGGAATTGCTCGAGGGCGACCGCGCAGGCCTTGACGATCATGTCGTTGACCGAAATCTTGGCGTCGATCTCGGCGTCCTTCAGCCCGTTGTTGATCTGCTTGCGTTGGGCCATGGCCGCGGCCATGTCGATGTCCATGGTCAGCGTGAAATGCGGCGTGGTCTGCCAGACGCTCTGCAGGCGCTTGGCGATGGTCTTGCGCATCTGGCTGAGCGGGATCTCCTGGGCGGGCACCTCGGGGGCGGCGACGGGCGCGTGCGCGGCTTGGAGCGCGGCCTTCGGGGCGGCGGTGACGCCCTGGGCGAGGGCGGCCTCGATGTCGCGCTTGATGATGCGTCCGGCCGGGCCGGAGCCGTCGATGGCGCTCAGATCGAGCCCCTCGTCCTCGGCCATGCGCCGCGCCAGCGGGCTGGCCTTGAGCCGGCCTTCGGAGACCTCGGCCGCCGGGGCGGCCGGCGCCTCGGGCGCTTCTTGCTGGGCGGGCACATCGGTGACCTCGGTGCTCGCCAACTGCGGCTGCTCGGCGCCCGTGGCGGGCGTGGCTTGGCCGCCCGAACCACCTTCCAACTCCTCGAGCACCGCCGAGATGTCCTCGCCGGCCTCGCCGATCACGGCGATGGGCGCGCCCACGGGCACCGCGTCGCCGGGGCCGACCAACTGCTTGAGCAGCGTGCCCTCGAAGAACGACTCCATCTCCATGGTCGCCTTGTCGGTCTCGACCTCGGCCAAGACTTCGCCTTCCTCGACGGCGTCGCCTTCGTTCTTGGTCCACTCGGCGAGCGTCCCCTCGTCCATGGTGGGGCTGAGCGCCAACATTGTGACTACTTCGGCCATGATCTTCTCGTTTCGTTAGAGTGATTATGCTTTACACGTATGCGGCTTTCTTGACGGCCTCGACCACGTGGTCCGCGCTGGGCAGCGACGCCGCCTCCAGGTTGAACGCGTAGGGCATGGGCACGTCGCGCTGGTGGACCCGGCCCACGGGGGCGTCGAGCCAGTCGAACAGGTCGCGGGCGATCCAGTCGGCGACCGCGCCGCCCACCGACGCCCACGGCCAGCCTTCCTCGACGATGACCGCGCGGTTGGTCTTCTGGATGGACTCGCGCAGCAGCTCCTTGTCGAAGGGGCGCAGGCTGCGAAGGTCGACGATCTCGACGTTGATGCCCTGTTCGGCGAGCGTGTCCGCCGCCTGGCTGCACACGTGGACCATGCGGCTCCAGGCGATGAGCGTGCAGTCGCTGCCCTCGCGCTTGATGTCGCCTTTGCCCAGCGGGATGAGGTACTCCTCCTCGGGGACCTCCCCTTGCAGGCCGTACAGGATCTCGCCTTCGATGAAGATGACCGGGTCGGGGTCGCGGATGGCCGTCTTGAGCATGCCTTTGGCGTCGTAGGGCGTCGACGGCATCATCACCTTGAGCCCGGGCACGTGGGCGTATTGCGCCTCGAGCGACTGGGAGTGCTGGGCGCCCAGCGCGCCGCCGGCACCACCGGCGCCGCGGATGACCACCGGGCAGCTAAGCTGGCCGCCGGACATATAGTGCATCTTGGCGGCGGTGTTGATGACCTGGTCGAGGGCGAGGATGGCGAAGTTGAACGTCATCATCTCGACGATGGGGCGAAGCCCGACCATCGCCGCGCCAATGCCCAGGCCGGCAAAGCCCAGCTCGGCGATGGGGGTGTCGATGACGCGCTTGGGCCCGAACTGGTCGAGCATGCCCTGGCTGACCTTGTAGGCGCCGTTGTACTCGGCGACCTCTTCGCCCATCAGGAACACGCTGTCGTCGCGCTCCATCTCCTCGACCATCGCCTCGTTGAGCGCTTCTCGAAATGCAATTGTTCTCATATCACTCTCGTCGTCCGCGCGGTCGCGCGTCAGCGAAAAATTCGGTCACTGGATCGAATCGATCTCCGCCGGCCACGTCGTGTAGACGTGCTCGGTGAGCGCCTCGGCGGGCGGAAAGTCGGCCTTGTCGGCGAATTTGACCGCGTCTTTGGCCCGCTGCTTGCACTCGGCGTCGATCTCTTTGAGGTCGTCTTCGGAGCGCACGTCATTTTCGACCAGCCAACGCGTGTAGCGCTGGATGGGGTCGCGGTGGCGCTCGCGCTCGACCTCTTCTTTGGTGCGGTAGGTCGCCGGGTCACTCATCGAGTGGCCGCGGTAGCGGTAGGTGCGCAGCTCGAGCAGGGTGGGGCGGTGCTGGGTGCGCGCCCGCTCGACCGCCTCGGAGACGGCGTCGTAGACGCGAAAGACGTCCTGGGCGTCCTCGACGAGCACGCCCTCCATATTGAAGCCGTCGGCCTTGCTGGCCAGGTTTTTGACCGCGCTGATGCGCTCGTAGGCCGTGCCCATGCCGTACATATTGTTCTCGATGATGTACACCACCGGCAGGTCCCACCTCGACGCCATATTCAGCGATTCGTGGAACGACCCCTGAGGCACGGTGCCGTCGCCCATGAAGCACAGGCAGACGGCGTCTTCCTCGCGGTATTTGGCGGCAAAGGCCACGCCCGTGGCCGTAGGAATCTGGCCGCCGACGATGCCCCAGCCGCCGTAGAAGTGCTTGTCGGTGTCGAACAGGTGCATCGAGCCGCCCTTGCCTTGGGAGACGCCGGCGGCCTTGCCGAACAGCTCGGCCATGACCTTGTTGGGGTCGAGCCCGCGGGCGACGGCCTGGCCGTGTTCGCGGTAGGCGGCCACCACGTAGTCGCGCGCCTCCAGGGCGCTCATCGCGCCCACGGCCACGGCCTCCTGGCCGATGTACAGGTGGCAAAATCCCTTGATCTTGCCCATCTGGTACGAGCGCCCGGCCTGCTCCTCGAAGCGGCGGATGAGGGTCATCGTCTGGTACATCTCCAATAGACGATCGTCGCCCAACTGATCGCGCAGCCGCGCGCCGAGCTTCTCATCCAAATGGGGGATTTCGACTTCGTCGGGCGCGTCAGCCTGTGGCGTCTTCGGCTGCTGCTTTCCGTCCGGGGCTGTGTTGGCCATAGCGGTCACTCTACGTCGATGGGTCGCGGTACGGGTGGTTGGCTCGAGCATGCCCGGGGCAAGCATCGGACCCATGCTCCAATGGGCCGAGGCGCCGTGGGCAGCGCGCACCGATCCCAATAGTTCCCCGTGGGAGACTCGTCAAGTTGTAAGCAGTGGCGTGGAAAGTTCACGCGCATCCTATTAACATGGCCGCAGATGTACTCGATCGAGGCAAGTGATGGCAGAACGCGACTCCGAGCACGATACTTCGACGACCGACGACGAGTGGGACTTCGAGCGCGAGTGGGCCCGCGCCCGCGCGGCCACCGAGCGCGACCAGCGGCGCCGTGGGAGGCGGCGTGAGGACGAACCGGCCGAGATTTCGCCCTACGTGCTGCTGTACACCGGATTTTTGCTGGGGCCGCCGGCGAGCTGGCTGGCCGTACTCATCTTGATGGGACGCCGGTTTCGCGCCCGGGTGGCGGTGTTCGCGCTGGGTATCTGCGGCGCCGCCTGGGTGACCTCGCAGGCGGCCGTCGCCGGGCTGGCCGGCCACTGGTCGGGGGTGGCCCTGCAGATGTTGCGTACCAGTAACAATTTCCTTGTGGGACTGGTGCTGCTATGGTTCTTGCGGCGCGACGCCTCCGTGACGTTCGTCCACGACCGCCAGACCTACATCAATACGGTGATCTTTGGCTTGTTGCTCGTCGTCCTATACGCCTCGCTTCCCCACGCCGTGCTCATCTGGCTGGGCCGGTAGAGGCGCACATGATTAGCATTTCATTCGCCCATGTAGTATATTGTGCGTAAGTTCGTGAAAACGGAACTTTCTTAGAGAAATTAAGATCGCTACACTGTCCTAGATAGATCCTAGGGGATGACAGCACGGGTTGCGTAGTCGTCACGGGTGCTGGTGCTTACAACTGAGAGCACACCCATCGACGGTTTACGGGGCTCGAGCATCGACTGGTTAGCTTGCTACTGGAGTTGCACATGAAGCGGATCATCACGAAGTTCCTCGTGTTGATGTTTGTCTGGGGCCTGGCCGCCTGTTCGGGCAATGGAACGGCCAACGTCTCGTCGGGCGGTGATTGTCCTGCCGGCCAGCACCAAAACCCGGTCACCGGCAAATGCGTCGACGGCAACGGTGGTGGCGGTGGGAACAATAACGGCACCGGCACGAATAACGGCGGCGGCGACGCCGGCAACCCCGACCCGCTGACGCCGTGGGATGACAAGGACGGCGACGGCCAGCCCAACAGCCTGGACAACTGCCCGCGCACGGCCAACCCCGACCAGAAGGACCAGGACGGCGACGGGGTGGGCGACGCCTGTGACAACTGCCCCGACCAGGCCAACGTCGACCAGACCGACACCAACGGCGACGGCAGCGGTGACGCTTGCGCCAGCGGCCCGGCCTACGACGCCAGCCGTGACGACGACGGCGACGGCGTGCCCACCATCCAGGACAACTGCCCGAACACGGCCAACCCCGACCAGACCGACAGCGACCAGGATCATCTGGGCGACGCCTGCGACAACTGCCCGCATGCGGCCAACTACGACCAGACCGACAGCAACAACGACGGGCAGGGCGACGCGTGCACGCCCACGCCGGTGGGCAACGTCTGCTCGACCCAGCAGAGCTCGTTTACCCGCGTGCAGCCCAATATCTACATCGTGTTGGACAAGTCCGGCTCGATGTCGGGCACGAGCATCTCGGAGGCGAAGTCGGCGCTCAACACCATCGGCGACCAGCTCGCCTCGACGGTGCGCTTCGGCATGCTCATCTATCCGGATACCTACGACGAGTGTAACGCGCCGGGCACCGAGATCTTGAATATGGGCTCGCACAGCGCCGCCCAGTTCAAGCAGTCGTATGCGGGCGTGGCCGCCGGCGGCGGCACACCCACCGGCGGCGCGCTCAAGCAGGTGCGCACCCAGGGGCTGTACAACGACCCCAGCGACAACCTCGACGCCATGCGTCCCAAGGTCGTCGTGCTCATCACCGACGGCAACCCCAACGACAGTTGCGGCAACCAGAGCTACGCGGCCAGCCAGGCCAGCGCGCTGCACAACGCCGGGATCGACATGTACGTCATCGGCTTCCGCTCCGGGGCCAGCGCGTCCAACCTCGACGAGATGGCGCGCAACGGCGGCACCGGCAGCCACTACACCGCCGACAGCCCCAACCAGTTGGTCAGCGTGCTCAGCGGCATCTCCGACGAGGTCATCTCCTGCTCGTACGTGCTCGATCCCGCGCCCCAGGATCCCAACAAGATCTGGGTGCAGATTTCGGGCAGCCCGGTCAGCCCGGACTCGACCAACGGCTTTACCTACGACAGCGGCTCGAACACGCTCACCCTGCACGGCCAGGCGTGTAACACGCTTCGAAACGCCAACCCCAACGCCCCCAGCCCGCTCAAGATCACCCTGGGCTGCAAGACCGAGTGTCAGAATCCCACCGAGGAGATCTGCGACTACAAGGACAACAACTGCGACGGGCGCATCGACGAGGGCTGCGACAGTTGCACCCCGGAGGTCTGCGACGGCGTGGACAACAACTGCGACGGCACCGTCGACGAGGGCTGCCCGGACTGCGCCTTCCAAAACGAGGCCTGCCAGGCCGACAGCGACTGCTGCGGCAGCAACGTGTGCACCGACGGCACCTGCCAGCCGCCGTGTCGCCCGCTGGGCGTAACCTGCGCCCAGAGCGGCCAGTGCTGCTCGAACGTGTGCGCCACCGACGCCACCGGCGCCGGTACCTGCATCGGCGGCTGAGCCCGCGGCGCCGGCTCCATCTGGGGCCGGCGCCCGAGCCAACATCGGGCATTCAGCAAAATCACGGGGGTCCTCGGACACCAAAAGAGTGGTGTGAATGCACTCAAACCAAAAAAGCCGGACGTCCCAAAGACGCCCGGCTTCAAACCGAGACCCCCGCCGGCGCGACCGGCGGGTGAGACGCAAAAAGCCGGACGTCCCAAGACGCCCGGCTTCAAATCGAGACCCCCGCCGGCTCGACCGGCGGGTGAATCAGATTCGTATGCTAGTGCCGACGACGCCGGCGACGGCGCGCGCGGCGCTCTTCCTTGCGGCGACGCCGCTCGGCCTCGCGCATCTTGCGACGCTTGGCCACGCTGGGCTTCTCGTAGAAGCGCCGGCGCTTCAGCTCACGGCTGATGCCCTCGCGTCCAATCTCCCGCTTGAGGCGGTTGAGCGCGCGGTTGATGTTATTGTCTCGGACTTCGACCTCAATGGGTCCTAGCTCGTCTCTTGCCATCGGTGCTCCTCGCTAGCTCGATATATCGGCGAATTGCTCGAATGTATCTTGTTTGTGTCGCGCTGGCCAAGCTCTCCGGCAAGGCCGTCGCGAGCAGTGCTAAATGTTAACGGATCAGCCCAACCGATCAAGCCGACACGACCACGGACCTAACAAATCGGGCCCGTGGCGTATTCGCGAACAGCTCCAAGGCAGTTGCCGTTCTCTCGATCGCTCGATCGCTCTCAGTGCAGCATGCGACGCACGATGGGATCGACCTCGCCGCGGCCGGAGAGGGCCTCGGGGCTGAACACCATCCAGAAATATTTGAACGCGTCGGTGTCGCTGGACTCCAGCGCGGCGATCAGGTCGACCTCGTAGTAGGTGTCCATCAGGCCGACGGTGTCGCGGTGGAACAGGCGCCACTTACGACCGTTGGTCAAGATGCCCCACTCTACGCCGGTGGCGCGGATGAAGCGGTCGATCTCGAAGGCCGGGTTGAGCGGGCCTTCGTCCTCCTCGACCTCGTCGAGGGAGGCGTCCCAGGCAAGCCCGCGCATGATCGCCAGGCCGTGCACGAAGAACTCGCGCTCGCCGCGGTACGGCAGCGCCGCGCTGAAGCTCTGGGCGGACTCGAACAGCGTGAAGTCCGGGCGCGGCTCCTCGGCCTCGGTGGCGTCGGGCGTCATCTCGGCGACGCTGTACACGAAGCCCATGGCGCGCAGCACGTAGCTGACCCAAAAGTAGCGCGTCTCCATCTCGGCGAGGCCCTCTTCGATCTGGGTCTCGCGCTTCTCGAGGAGCTCCTCCAGCTTGCGCCGGTCTTCCTCGATCTTGGTCGACTTCCACTCCTGATACTCGTTGATCTGGCTGAACCGCTCTTCTTCGAACAGCTCGCCGACGTTGCGGTAGACCTTGTCTGCCATGTTCTCTCCATGCGGTGGCCAACGGGTTCGCCCGGGCCAATCTATGTGCGTTTGCGATTCGTTCTGGCAACAGTCAAATCGGCGCGTCACTATATGGTAAACACGACCATTGTCAAGGTGGTCGCGCGTCGATCCCCTGACACACACCGACATGACCATGAAACCCGTCGCCAACCCGCCGAACCCCTGGGCCACCAGCCACGTCGAGTGGCTCGGCGAGCCCCCCGAGGCCGAACTGAAGGTCTTCGAGGAGCGCGCGCGCTCGATTTTGACCGAGAATAACAGCCCGGACATCCCGTTTCGCTACAGCGTCAATCCCTACCGGGGGTGCTACCACGGCTGCGCCTATTGTTATGCCCGGCCGACCCACCAATACCTGGACTTCGGGGCGGGCACCGACTTCGAGCGCAAGATTGTGGTCAAGACCAACGCCGCCGAGCTGCTGTACCGGGCGCTGCGAAAGCCGGGCTGGCAGCGCGAGCCCATCGCCTTTTCGGGGATCACCGACTGCTACCAGCCCCTGGAGGCAAGCTACGGGATCACCCGCGCCTGCCTGGAGGTGTGCGCCGGGGTGGGAAACCCGGTGGCCATCATCACCAAGGGCTCGCTCATCCGCCGCGACGTCGACGTGCTCGGCGACATCGCCGCCAAGGCCGGCGTGCACGTCTACGTGAGCATTCCGTTCGCCGACGACGAGCTGGGGTGGGCGGTCGAGCCGCACGCGACGGCCATCTCCCAGCGCTTTCGCACGCTCCAGATTCTGGCCGCCGCGGGCATCTCGACCGGCGTGGCCGTCGCCCCGGTCATCCCCGGGCTCAACGACAGCCACATCCCTCGGGTGCTCGAGCGCGCCGCCGACGCGGGCGCCGATCGCGCGTTCATGACGCTGTTGCGCCTGCCCGCCGAGGTGCTGCCGGTCTTCGAGGGGCGCGTGCGCCAGGCGATGCCCGAGCGCGCCGACAAGATCTTCAACACGGTGCGCGACGTGCGCCAGGGAAAGCTCAACGAGGCCGCCTTCGGCCGGCGCATGACCGGCAAGGGCCCGCGCTGGCAGATCATCTCCAAGTTGTTCGAGACCCAGTGCAAGCGCCTTGGGCTCAACCAGCGCCAGGGCGCCGGGACGGCGGCCGAGTTGCAAAAAAAAGGCCCCCTGCAGGCGTCGCTCTTCGGCGACGACTGAGGGGGCGTTCGATCAGGCGCTCAGGCGATCACTGCGCGGTAAACGAGTAGGTGGCCTGCGACTCGACCAGACCGTCGTCGACCAGCAACGAGATCTTGTATTGGCCGGCGACGTCGGGGAAGAACGACATCTCCGAGCCGGTCTTGTTGATGTAGGCCGCGCTGCCGTCGGGACGGCTCAACAGCGTCCAGGTCGCCGCGTTGAGGGCGGCGTCGCTCAGGCCCGTGCTCTGCAGGGCGCTGAATTGCGCCGAGGCACCCACCGTGGCGGTATCGTTGCCAAAGCCGGGGGTGATCGTGGCCGCGGCGTTCGAGGCCTGGCCGGGCTCGGCGTCGAGCAGCAGGCTCAGCGGCGAGCCGGCGGTATTCGAGGTGATCGACAGGGTGACGTTGTCGGTCTGGTTGTCGTCGCCGGTGTAGTTGACGGTGAACTCCTTGATGGCGCCGGCGGCGATGGTCGCCCCGTTCAGCCCGCTGACCGCAAACGCGCTGTCCGAGCCGGTCGCGGCGGTGAAGTCCGCCCCGGTGATATTGAGCGGCTGGGTGCCGGCGTTGAGGATGCCGAAGCTGCGCGCCTCCTGGTTGCCCGAGGCGGCGCGGAAGGTGAACACGTTGGGATTGATGATGCCCACCGGGGCGTCGCCGGCGTTGCCCAGCAGCGTGGCGGTGGCCATGTCGTTCTCGCTCTGGCCGTTGACGAAGTAGTTGTAGCCGATCTGCAGGGTGCCGATACCGCCGGCGGCCGGACCCGAGGGCGGCGAGAAGCTCACGGTCACCGTCTTGGAGCTGCCCGGCTGGATGACCGCTTCGCTCGACGGCACGTTGGGGTCGACGGCCTGGCCGTTGATCGAGAAGCTATACAGCCCGCCGGCGTTGGAGGGCACGACGGTGAAGCTCTGCATGGTCAGGTTGGCGCCGCCCTCGTTGCTGATGGTCAGGGTCTGCTGGTTGTTGGAGTCGAAGCGCAGCACCTGCGGGTCGATCTTGATGGCCGGCAGGTCGGTCTGCGAGGACACGGTCACCGGCACCTGCAACTGCGGCTTGTTGGTCGCCGAGGAGTTGACCACGATATTGGTGCCGAAGGTCTGCTGGTCCCAGTTGGTCGACGGGCTGAACTTGACCGTCCAGCGTTTCTGCTCGCCCGGGCCGATGGTCGTGGGCGCGGACTCGGCGCCGGTGATGCTGAGCGTGTCGGTGTGGCTCTTGAGGCTGATCTCGCTGATCTTCAGGTCGCCTTCGCTGGCCGTATTCGTGATGGTGAAGTCACGGGTATCGGAGCTGCCCGGCTGGACCCCCGAGAAGCTGAGCGCCTCCGGAGACACGCCGATCTCGCCGCTGCCCGCCGAGTGGGTGAAGAAGACGTGCAGCGTGCCCTTGGTGACCGTGGGCGGCGAGTCGTTGGCGGCGTTGGTCTTGACGACCAGCTCACCGCAATAGCCGGTGGGCACGTCGCGCCCGGCGGGCGCGTCCGGGCAGACGATGTCGCCGCTACCCGGCAGGATCATCGTGTCGATCTCGGAGAGCTGGTTGACCGGCAGCGTAATCGGGGTCTGCGGCAGCCCTTGCTTGCGGCACTCGCCGGTGATCGCCCAGCACACCGTGCCGTCGCCGCAGGTGCCCGAGGAGTCGAAATGGGGCGAGTTGGCGTCGTATTGGCAATGGTCGCCGGTAAACTCGCCGGCGCCCACCAGGCGGTCGGGGTGGGCGACCCACTCGATGCTCTTGACCTTCAGGTCGGCCTTGCCGCTGTTGCGGAATTTGATGGGCGTCTGCGCCTGAATGCGGTTGGTCGTCGGCGGCATGATCAGCGCGATCTGCTGCGGCGTCGAGTCGTCGAGGGTGATCGACGGAGTCTTGGTTTCCTGGAAGTCATTGCTGCCACAAGCGGCCGCGACCATCACGGCGGCCAGCAGGCAGACGAGCATCAACCGGGTTCGTAATTTCATCGGGGACATCTCCTGCATCTATGTATTTTCTAACCAAATTCGTGCCGATTTTGCCGCCCAAACTACTTAGTTTGGCCTCGGGATGCAAGAATGGCCCGTCGGACCAGCTTCGGCCAGTGCAGATGCTGAGTTGGCCAGGAGGTACGGTGACTTCGAATGCGAAGATCCCTCTCTTGTAAACCTGGCGCATGCTGATTGTCGTCAAATGTAGGTTGGGGTTTATGGGAGTTTTATTTGGCCTATCGAGAGCTCCGAGCCTGGAGGTGGAGGCGGCGCCCAAGATGTGGGCGTGAATGACGCCGCTCGAGATGGACAAGTCGGTATTGAGGCAGATGCGGCTGATGCTGCTGAAGATACGCAAGACGGGGGAGCTGCTGACGCGGGACCAGATGGCAGTGGAAAAGCTGCCATCGGAGAGTTGTGTGCCGATCCGACGTGTGTCGTTTCCCCGCCGCCAGGTGGAAGTCGATGTGAATCCTGTTCCAGTAATTGGTGCTACACGCCGACGAGCGGGTTGCAAGACGCGTATTGCACTCACCAATGCTCGACGGACGATGATTGCTCCGACCTTTCGGGCCAATGGAAGTGCGATTCGGTGCTCTGCTACGAGGTCGGTCGCATGTGAACGCGCCCTGTCCTCCGTTTTGGGCCATCCTTGCGTGATACCCACCTTGATTTTCCCACTCAACCTAGCGAAGGTGTGCTCACTGGAGAGGTGTAAGGCCAAAATTGCCCTGCTTAGGTATCGCGCATGAAGTCGCTGTGGTCGAGATGGATGTGGATTGTGCTGGTGGTCGTCGCGGTTGCGGCGTGTTCGGATGATTCCGGGTCGTCCAAGGCCAAGGATACCGGGACGGACACCACCGACGCGGCGGCCGACGCCGGCATGGACGCGCAGGACGCGGCCGATGTCGCCGTGCCGAGCGATGTGGCCAGCGATGTCGCCGACGCGGGGGATACGGCCGACGCCGTCGATATCGGCTTTTTGTGCCAGCCGTGCACCGCGAACGACGAGTGCGGCACCAGCGACGATCGCTGCCTGCAGCTTCCCGCCGGTGACAGCGGCTGCGCGCGAAGCTGCGACCCGGACGTGGCCGACTCGTGTCCGGCGGGCTTTTTGTGCACGGCGGTCGATCAGGCGGGCCTGGACCATCAATGCGTGCCCGAAAAGCTGACCTGCGCCGATCGTTGCAGCGACGTCCAATGTGCCGACGGGCAGGTCTGTGACCCGTGGACCGGCGACTGCAAGGAGCCGCTGGGCACCTGCGACACCGGATGCACCTCCAACGAGGTGTGCGGCAACGGCCCCGAAGATATCTGCGTGACTATGCCCGGCACCAACGGCGAGCGCGACTGCATGACCGGCTGCAACCCGCAGGCGCAGGTCTCGCAGTGCCCCATCAACTTCGTGTGCTCGCCGCTGTCCAACGACCCCAACACCACCGAGGGCATCTGCGTTCCGCTGGCGGGCACCTGCGTGGACCGCTGCTCGAACGTCGATTGCCCCGACGGCCAGAACTGCGACCAACTGACCGGTCAATGCGTCACGCCGCAATACGGGTATTGCCAGAAGGGCTGCACCAGCGACGCCGAGTGCGGCGGCCAGAACGACGTGTGCCTGGCGCTGGGCATCGGCGACGGGGCGCATTGCTGGCAGGATTGCTCCGAAGATCCCGACGTCTGCACTGACAACTACGAGTGCTTGCGCCTGACCGGCACGACCCAGTCGGTGTGTCTGCCCAAAGGCCGGAGCTGCCAGATGTGCTACGGCACCTCCTGTTACCCCGACGGCGTGTGCGACCCGACCTCGGGCGAGTGCGTCGACCTTCCCAAAGATTGCACCAAGGTGGGCTGTCCGTCGGGCGAGCTGTGCGACCCGGTCTCCACCCAATGCGTCACCCCCGGCAAGGCCTGCTCGGGCGATTCCTGGGCGGCCGATTGCGACAACGTGGTGACCTCGTGCACCACCCACCGCGCCGGGACCATGGGGACGTGCGAGCCGATCTGCTCGAGCGACAGCGACTGCTCGACCGGCGAGACCTGCGTGGACACCAACCTGTACAGCTTCTGCATGCCCGCCGATTTGGGCGGCCCGCTGACCTGTGGCACGCTGCACGACGCCTCCTCGCCGCTGGGCAAGCCCTGCGGGTCGGGGCAGGGCTCGTGTTCGGGAAGCGCCGATACCTGTGTGCAGGCGGGCAACCTCGACGGCTTCTGCTCGATGGGCTGCAGCGGCGACGCCGATTGCCCCGCCGGGGCGCGCTGCGCGCCCGACGCCCAGGGCGACTATATGTGCATGCCCGTCCAGTGTGACTGCGCCGCGACGCCCACTCTGACCAGCGACCTGCTGGCCGCCTGGTCGACCGCGCTCGGCGAGGTGAAGGTGAGCCAATGCGATCTGTGGCTGGACCCGGCGCTGGCGTCGGCGATGGACGCGCTGTCGTCCACGCCGCTGGCCACGGCGCTCGTCAAACACCTGGCGGCGCTTCCCATGGCCGGCGTCGAGCAACTCCAGACGGACTTGCTGCGGTTGAACGTGGCCCCGGACGTCGCCCACGCCATCTCGTTTAGCGCCATCGCTCTGGGGCTGCAGGTAGCGCCGTCGGCGGGGAGCTACACCTACACCGGCAGCACCTCCAAGCTGACCCAGGCGGTGAGCGCGTTCATCACCCAGGCCGGGGGCACCCCGGACACGACCCAACTCGAGACCAAGGCCCAGAACGTGCCCGCGGGCTTCCAGGATATCGCCGCGCCGATCATCTCGGCGGCGGCCGACGCCCTGGCCGCGCGCAACCAGGCGCTGCAGCAGGCCGGGTGGAGCGCGACCCGCCAGCAGGAGGCGTTCGACGGCGCGCCCTACCTCTTCTTGCCGGGCACGTCCGCCCAGCTCGCCGCCGCGCCGGATTTGTCCGACGCCGCCGTCCTGGCGGATTACGAAGGCTTCCCGTTGCAGGCATTCGCCAAGGCTGCCGGCGACTTGAGCGCGACCGTCGCGCAGGCGACCGCCTCGGTGGGCGATACGAGCTCGTGGACCGGATTCAGCTACGTGGTGAGCACGCCCGCCGGCGTCATCGTGCTGGGCGACGCCAACGGCACGGTCTACGATCCCAAGGCCAGCCCGTTGATGGCCGGCGACATCGCCGTGGTCATCGACGCCGGGGGCAACGACACCTACCGCATCCCGGTGGGCGCCAACCACAGCGTGGCCAACGGGGTGTCCATCGCCGTCGACCTGGGCGGCTCGGACACCTACACCTACAACGAGGAGACCGACCCCAACGATAACGCCGCCTTGCTGCCTTCGGACAGCGACGGCCGCCAGACGCCCGCCGGAGCGCTCAACCAGAACAACGGACCGGTGTCCCTGTCGACGACCGCCCGCCAGGGGGCGGGGCGTTTGGGTATCGGCCTGGTGTTCGACCTGGGCGGCCAGGACGACACCTACCGCAGCCTGCGCATGAGCCAGGGCGCGGCCATCTTCGGCGTAGGGATGTTGTACGACGACGGCGGCGCCGACTCCTACGACGCCGAGGCCTTCGCCCAGGGAGCGTCGATGTACGGCGTGAGCGTGCTGTGGGACGCCGGCGGCAACGATCACTACCGGGTGTGGCACGCCGGCCAGGGCTTCGGCACCGCCGGCGGCATCGGCTCGCTGCGCGACGACTCGGGCGACGATGCGTTCGAGGCGGTCACCGGCCAATCCGACGGCACCGGCGTGCTGTACCTGTCGCTGGCCGACCGCGGCCAGTCCAACCGCAACCTCGCCCAGGGAGCCGGCGCGGGCATCGCGGCCACCACCCAGACCATCGGGTTGGGCGGAGGCGTCGGGATGCTCAGCGACAAGGCCGGCGCCGATACCTACACCGCGGGCACCTTCGCGCAGGGCTTCGGCTCGGTGCGCGGGGTGGGCGTGCTGTCCGACACCAGCGGCGACGACATCTACAACGGCCGCGCCTCCGTCCAGGGCGTCGGCGAGCTGTATGGCGGGGGCGTGTTCCTCGACCAGGCCGGCGGCGACCACTACAACCAGTCGACCACGGTCGTCAAAAACGCCCAGGGCACCGGCAGCAACCTGGGCTGGGGCTTCTTCGACGACAACGGCGGCGATGATACGGTTACCTACATGACCCCGGGCGGCGGGGTGGGGCTGGACGGTGGGTTCGGCTTTGCCTTCTTCAGCGGCGGCGACGACGCCCACACCTCGAGCACCCCGGCGAGCTGGGGCTACGCCAATAACGGCGTCCAGCCCGGAAGTGCGCTCGACGGCGCGCTGACCGTGGGCGTCTTCCTGGATAGCGGCGCGAGCACCGACACCTACACCCGGCCCAATCTCGACTCCAGCGTCATCGGGGACGGCAAGACGTGGCAACAACCCGCCGTGCCGACGACCCATAACGTGCATGGCGTGGGCGTCGATGACTAGGAGTACCGGCGAGAAGCGACGACGCCCGCCCATTCTCAGTCATTATGGGAGGGGTCGTCTTTGACCTGCTCGGGGTCGGAGTCGCGCCAGCGGCGCAGCCGCTCGGCCATCTGGGCCTCGTAGCCGTTGTCCGACGGCTCGTAGTAGCGCTGGCCGACGAGCTTGTCGGGCAGGTAGTCCTCCTGGACGTAGTTGCCCTCGAAGTTGTGCGGGTATTTGTAGCCGCGGCCGTGGCCGAGCTTTTTGTGCAGGTCGGTGGGGGCGTTGACGATATGCTTGGGCACCGGCAGGTTGCCGTGGTCGACGGCGGCCTTGCGCGACTTGCCGTAGGCGGTGATCACCGCGTTGGATTTGGGGGCGCAGGCCAGGTAGGTGACCGCCTGGGTCATCGGCAGCACGCCCTCGGGCAAGCCCATCGACTGGAACGCCTGCATGCAGCTTACCGCGATCTGGATGGCCTGCGGGTCGGCGTTGCCGATATCCTCGCTGGCAAAGATCAGGATGCGCCGAAAAATGAACAGGGGGTCCTCACCGCCCTCGAGCATGCGGTTCATATAGTACAGGGCGGCGTCCGGGTCGCTGCCGCGCATGCTTTTGATGAACGCGCTGACGGTGTTGTAATGCTGCTCGCCGGCCTTGTCGTACAGGATCATGCGCCGCTGCAAGGCCTCTTCGATATCCTGGTGGCGGATGGCCTCGCGGGCGTCGGCGGCGACGGCCTGGGCGGCGGTCTCCAGGGTGTTCAGGGCGATGCGCGCGTCGCCGCTGGCGGCGCTGGTGATCGCCTCGCGGGCCTGGTCGGTCAGGGTGACCTTGAGCTCGCCCAGCCCGCGCTGGCGGTCGGCCAGGGCGCGCTCGACGATGGCCGCGATGGCCGCCTCGTCGAGCCCCTCGAGCACCAGTGTGCGGCAGCGCGACAACAGCGCCGAGTTGACCTCGAAGGCGGGGTTTTCGGTGGTGGCGCCGATGAGCGTGATCGTGCCGCGCTCGACGTGGGGCAGCAGCGCGTCTTGCTGGGCCTTGTTGAACCGGTGGATCTCGTCGACGAAGAGGATCGTCGGCTTGCGAAACAGCGGGCCGGCCTGCTGGACGCGGGCGACCTCGCGGCGGATGTCCTTGACGCCGCTCAACACCGCCGACAGCGACACCAACTCGGCGTCGACCTGGTCGGCGAGCAGCCGGGCGAGCGTGGTCTTGCCCGAGCCCGGCGGGCCCCAGAAGATCAGGCTGGGCAGCTTGCCGCCGTGCAGCGCGTTGGACAGGAATTTATGCCGGCCGAGCAGATGCTCCTGGCCGACGAACTCGCCCAGGGTGCGCGGGCGCATTCGCTCGGCCAGTGGGGGGCGTCTGGAGTCGTTAGCCTTCAAACTCTGTAGGGTCGATATGGTTGCCGGATTCGGACGGAAGCACGCGCCCGGCCACGTGGAACTTGCGGAAGGCGTTGGTCTCCTTCATCAGTTCCAGGCGGCGCTGGCGGCACTTGACGTGGTTGGGCGGAAGGTCGGGAAATTCTTGGCGGACCTTCGCTTCCAGATCCTGGGGAATGTCGATGAACGAGGTCTTGTAGGCCTCGCAGAACTGGCACTCCATCTTGGGCTGGCCGCCCTCGCGGACATACCCGCAGGAAGGGCAGGTCCACAGAAGCGCTTGGAAATAACCGGTAAACTTCGACTCGTCAGCCACGGCTCACTCTCTGGTTGCACGATCCGAGCTACGGACCAAATTAGCGACGCACCCGTGGTACACGAGCCCGGTCGCTCAAATCAAGACTCGCGTCTCAGGACTCGGTATGGGTTTGGCTGCGCAAATAGGCCAGCAACGACTGCTTCATCTCGGTGGGCATCTCGTGCTCCAGGGCCTTTTTGCAGATCGTGCCGGTGGCGCGATAGGTCTCCAGGAAGCGCACGCACGGCGGACACGCCGCCAGGTGTTCTTCGAGCGCCTCGCGCTCCTCGGGCTCGAGCTCGTCTTCCAGGTAGTCGACCAGATGCTCGAGCGCTCGGCTGCAATGTGAACTCATCGCTTCACTCGTGTTCACGGTTCAAGAACCATCGCCCCACACATCCCGTTGGAAAGGCACAGGTTGATCAATCACCGATGTACTTTCCAAGGGTCAAACGAAACTGGCGTCGGGTAGATTCCGCGATCGCCTCCGGATGGGTCACGATGGCGTACTCGAGCGCCCGGCTGGCGTCGCACTCCTCTTCGCGATCCAGGGGGATGCGCGGGATCACCCGCCTTAGGACGCGGCGAACGTTGGAAACGTTTCGTTTCATATTCGCCATTACCTCACCGATATCAACATGATCGGACTCATACCACACATCGTAGTCGGTGGGCAGGGCGATCGTCGCGTAGCACATCTCCGCCTCCCGGGCGAGGCGCGCCTCGGGCATGGCGGTCATGCCGATGAGGCTGGCGCCCCACTGGCGGTGCAGTTGGCTCTCGGCGCGCGTGGAGAACGCCGGGCCCTCCATGCACACGTAGGTGCCCCCGTCGTGGGTGTGGATATCCTCGTCGCGACAGGCCTCGAGCAGGTACTCGCGCATCATCGGGTGGAACGGGTAGCTCAGCCCCACGTGTACGGCCACGTCTTCGTATAGGGTGTTGGGCCGCCGGTAGGTCTTGTCGATGACCTGGTCGGGGATGACGAAGTGCTCGCCGGGTACGATCTCCTCTTTGAGCGAGCCCACCGCGCTGACGGTGACCAGCCAGAACACCCCCAGCTCCTTGAGCGCCCAGATATTGGCCCGGTAGGGCACCGTCGAGGCCACGTATTGGTGGTGCTGGCCGTGGCGGGGCAAAAACGCCACCCGACGCCCGTCGACCTTGGCGATGGTGATGGGGGCGCTGGGCTGGCCGAAGGGGGTGACCACCTCGCGCTCCTCGATGACCTCCAGCCCCTCCATTTGGTACAGGCCGCTGCCGCCGATGACGCCGATGGCGACGCGATCGTCGCCCAGGTGAGAATAGATGTCGGTCATAAACTCCTCGCTAGAACGCCGGAAGTACTATCCACCGCGCCGTTATAGCGGGAAGAGGGGCGGGCGGGCAACCCGAGAGGGCCCGCCGCCCGTGATTCTATTTGCGCTCGAGGACCTTGTCCGTCGAGATATTGGTGCACACCCGAATCTGGGAGACGCGGTCGTCGTCGGTCTGCACGACCTGGCCCTCGCAGTTCAGCCCGGTGGGGCAGGCGGCGTCGTTGCAGCAGGTCGACACGCAGATGCCCAGGGTCTTCTCGCAGAAGTCGCTGGCGCAATCGCTGTTCTGGCTGCACTGCTGGCCCGCGACGCGCGCGCCCTGTCCGCTGACGTCTTTGACACACATCGGGGAGGTCTCCACCAGCCGCCAGGCGCACTCGTTGTTGTAGCATACGCCGCCCTGGCCGGTGCAGTCGGAGTCGGTCGCACACGAGATATGGCGCGGGTCGGGGTAGACGTAGGTGGTGTCGATCTGGTCGCCCTGCATCGAGCAGGTATAGCCCGAGGGGCAATCGGCGTCTTTGCAGCACGCCTCGGTGCAATAGCGGCTGGCGTCGTTGGGGTCGGTCAGGCAGAAGCCGTGGTCGCAGTTGTAGTCCTGCGAGCAGCTCTGGCCGACGGTGCTCGTGCCCAGGAAGGGGCCGCCGGCCGGCCAGCACTGCCCGTCCATATTGGTGGACAGCCGCTGGATCTGACACACCGCGTTGGTCCCGCAGTAGGCGTCGCTGGCGCATAGGTCGTGGCAATAGGTCTGGTTGCAGCCGGCGCCGCGACACAGCTTGGTGCAACTGAGGCTGCGACAGTCGCTGTCCGCGCCGCAGGCCTCCCCGCCGCCCAGGCTGCCCGGGGTGGCGGTGGTGACCTTGCAGGCGTGGTCGTTCGACGATTGCAACAGGTCGTAGCCGCAGGTCTGGTCGGCGCCGCAGCCGTCGCCGATGGGCCCGGTGGAGCTCCAGTTGCAGAAGGTCGTGCACCGGTAGTCGCCGGTGCACGAGCCGTTGGCGCCCACGATGCACGCGCAGATGCGGTCGTCCTTGCACACGTCGGTGCCGCTGGGGAAGTTGCAGGGGTCGTCGACGTCGCAGTTCTTGACGGTGAACGTGTTGCAGTCGTTGTCCAGGCCGTCACAGACCTCGGTGGCGCCGGGGTGGACGTCGGGGTTGGTGTCGTTGCAATCGCCGTCGCACTGGCTGTAGCCGTCGCCGTCGACGTCGGTGGTGGTGCAGGGGTTGCAGCCCTCGTCGATGTAGCCGTCGCAGTCGTCGTCGATGCCGTTGCCGGTGCCGTCGACCCCGCAATTCTCGGCAGCGCCGGGGTTGACGCCGGCGTTGGTGTCGTCGCAGTCGCGCAGGCTGGGGTCGTCGCTGCAGGTGGCGTAGCCGTCGCCGTCGCTGTCGAAGTCCTCGTCGATCAGGCCGTCGCAATCGTCGTCGACGCCGTTGCACACCTCGGTGGCGTTGGGGTGGACCGCGCCGTTGGCGTCGTCGCAATCGTTGCACTGGTCGTAGCCGTCCAGGTCGTTGTCGACGGTGTTGTCGCAGCAGGAGGTGTCGTATTGCTTGGTGCACTGGTCGAAGCTCTCGTCGCACACACCCGTGGCGCACGCCTCGCCGTTGGCCACCGCCGAGCAGTCCCGCGCCGAGCCGCCGCACACTCCCGAGGAGCATTGGTCGCCGACGGTGCAGAATTGCCCGTCGTTGCAGGAGGTGCCGTCGCTGAGCGCCTGGGCGACGCACGAGCCGGAGTTGGGGTCGCAGTTGCCGGTGTTGCACTGGTCGTCGAGCGCGGAGCAGTCCTTGGGCGAGCCGCCGCAGGTCCCGGAGGTACACTGGTCGCTGACCGTGCACGGTTGGCCGTCGTTGCAGGTGGTGCCGTCGACCTTGGGCTGGGGCACACAGGCGCCGGTGGAGTCGTCGCACACCCCGTCGTTGCACTGGTCGGCGACGCTCGAGCAGTCGCGGCCCAGCCCGCGGCAGGTGCCCGAGGCGCACTGGTCACTCACGGTGCAAAAGCGCCCGTCGTTGCAGGACGTGCCGTCGGCGACCGGCTGGGCGACGCAGGCGTCGGCCGTGTCGTCGCACACCCCCGAGTTGCACTGGTCGCCGGCGCCCGAGCAATCGCGCGCCGCGCCCCCACAGGTGCCCGAGGTACACTGGTCGTTGACCGTGCAAAAGAGGGTGTCGTTGCAGGTGGTGCCGTCGGCCTTGGGCTGAGCGACGCAGGCGTCGGAGGAGTCGTCGCACACCCCGTCGTTGCACTGGTCGCCGGCGTAGGCGCAGGCGCGCGCCGAGCCGCCGCAGGCGCCGCCGGTACACACGTCGCTCACAGTGCAGAACAGCCCGTCGTTGCAGGTGGTGCCGTCGGATTTGGGCGACGGCACGCAGCTGTCCTGCGTATCGTCGCACGTGCCGTCGTTGCACTGGTCGCCGGCGCTCGAGCAGTCGCGGCTGCTTCCACCGCAGGCGCCGCTGGTGCACTGGTCGCCGACGGTGCAGAACAGCCCGTCGTTGCAGGTGGTGCCGTCGGCCTTGGGCGTGGGGGCGCAGCGGTTGCGCTGCTCGTCGCACGCGCCGTCGTTGCACTGGTCGCCGGCACTCGCGCAGTCGCGCGCGCCGCCGCCCGCGCAAGTGCCCGCCTGGCAGGTGTCGTTGACCGTGCAATATTGGCCGTCCTCACAGGAGGTGCCGTCGGGCACGGGATCGCCGGTGCAGGCGTCGGCCTGCTCGTCGCAGGTGCCCGTGCGGCACGAGCCGCCGGCCGCCCCGCATTGGCGCGGCCCGCCGGCGCTGCATTGGCCCTGCTGGCAGGTGTCGTTGACGGTGCAGTACTGGCCGTCGTCGCAGGGGGTGTCGTCGGCAACCGGCTGGGGCACACAACTGTCGGCCTGCTCGTCGCAGATCCCGTCGTTGCACTGGTCGCCGGCCGCCGAGCAATCGCGCGCGCTGCCGGTGCACGTGCCCGCCTGGCAGGCATCGTTGACCGTGCAGAACGCCCCGTCGTTGCAGGTGGTGCCGTCCGAGACGGGCTTGGGCACGCAGGCGTCGGCGTCCTCGTCACACTGGCCCACGTTGCACTGGTCGCTGGCCGAGGAGCAATCGCGCGCCTCGGTCTGGCACACGCCCTCCTGGCAGACGCCGTTGACGGTGCAGAATTGGCCGTCGTCACAGGCGGTGCCGTCGGGGATGAACACCTGGGCGCAGGAGCCGTCTTTTTCCTGGCAGATCCCCTGCTGGCAGGGGCCGTCGAATTGGCTGCAGTCGACCGGCTGGCCGGCCTCGCAGGTGCCCGCGTTGCAGACCTCCACGCCGTTGCATTTGATGCCGTCGTCACACAGGGCGTTTTCGGGATCCTCGTCGACCTGCCCGTCGCAGTCGTTATCGACCCCGTCGCAGACCTCCGGCGCCGAGCGCACTTCCCCGACGCACTCGCCCCAGGTGCCGCCCTGGCAGGTCTGGGTGCCCTTCTGACAGGCGCCCACGTCCGACCCGCAGGCGCGGGTGTCGCCGTCGGTACAGCTCGGGCAGTCCTCGTCGACCTGGCCGTCGCAGTTGTTGTCGATCCCGTCGCCGCAGACCTCGTCGGCGCCGGGGGCCACCGAGGCGTCGGTGTCGTCGCAGTCGAGCGGCTGGTCCTGGCAGGCACCGCCGGCGCTGAAGCCGTCGCCGTCGGCGTCCACGCACCCCACCGAGCCGTCTCCGAAGGCGTCGCCGGCGTCGCCGGCCACGGCGTTATTGGTCGTCTTGCCGCTGGCTTCGTCGCAGCCGCCGCAGCCAGAAAGCACCACTTGCAGCGCTACGTACAGCAGCGCTAGGCGCACAAGGATTCGCAGTCTCATAAGGTCCCGGCGTCGCGAGATACCCGTTTACATTGATATTTCACTAGTCTGTCCATGCTAGCCTGAGACGCCAGAATACACAAGCGCTATGGGGGGCGACGGTGGGTCCGCTCAGCGATTGGGCCTCAGATCTTTTTCGCAGTTAGCGCCCCCGCGTGGCTTGTCCAGCGGGACGCCTAGATCGGAGGCTAGCCAGAATCGGCTTCTCCCCCTCCCTACAAGGCGCGCGCAGCGCGCCGAGCCGACGGCCGGCTCCGGCATCCGGCTCCGGCCACCGGCCACGGCTCCGGTCCCGGCTCCGGCTCCGGCATCCGGCCACCGGCCACGGCTGAGGGATTGACCTACCGAACGACGTTTCATATCCTGATCCCCAAGAAAGAGTGACGGCGTCCCTGCGGGAGGCGTGGAGGCCTGGAGACGCCAAGAAACCGAATCCATGGAAACACGGAGCGAGCACAT
This sequence comes from uncultured delta proteobacterium, assembly GCA_963697525.1. GTDB lineage: Bacteria > Myxococcota_A > Bradymonadia > Bradymonadales > Bradymonadaceae > Bradymonas. The sequence continues at coordinate 6,197,599 of OY969087.1, read as the reverse complement.
GGAGCAGCCTTGAGGGCACCGAGGAATGCCGTCGCTTATCTAGGCTGCCATCGCCTCAGCACTACCGTGCGCACCTCCTCCGCGTCGGCGGTGTCCGAAAGCGCATCGGCGGCGTCAGCGGTGGTGTCGGCCGCGTCGCCGGGCGCGGCGAGCTGGGCATCCCCGGTCGCTGAAGTCGTCATTTCTCCATGAGCCCACGGTGGTATGCCGTCGCGCCTCCCTGCATGTTTCACGACACATATCGTGAGTCGGGTCGCAGTCTCCTAGCCGTGGCTTGGATGCTCCCATAGGTAGTCGGGCTGTCGCTTTTGAACAACATCGCTGGGGTCGAATGCGCCTCCAGCCTTGTCATCGCACCGGTGCATCTACTATTTAGAGCTTGGTAGATGAATCACCATTCATTCGCTGCCGGCTGGCAGCCGAGCTCACACCGAGAGGGATGCGTTATGTCCGACATAAGACCCGCACTGACCCAGTTGACCGAAGACGAGCAGATCTTCCAGCAGGCCATCGGCAGCTTCGCGGCCAAAGAGGTGGCGCCGCGTGTCGAGGAGATGGATCGCGAGCAGCACCTCGACCAGCACATCATCGACCAGGCGTTCGCCATGGGCCTGATGGGCATCGAGGTGCCCGAAGAATATGGCGGGGCGGGCAGCTCCTTTTTTACGGCCATCTTGGCCATCGAGGAGTTGGCCAAGGTCGATCCCAGCGTGTCCGTGGCCGTCGACGTGCAAAACACCCTGGTCAACAACGCCATCTTGCGCTGGGGCAACGAGGAGCAGAAGCAAAAATACTTCCCCAAGATGTGCAGCGAGTGGGTGGGGGCGTACGCGCTCAGTGAGCCGGGCAGCGGCTCGGACGCCTTCGCCTTGAAGGCGCGCGCCGAGGACTGCGGTGACCATTACAAGCTCAATGGCACCAAGATGTGGATCACCAACGGCAAAGAGGCCAGCCTGTACGTGCTGCTCGCCAACGTCAACCCGGAGGCGGGCTACCGCGGCATCACCGCCTTTTTGGTCGAGCGCGACTTCGAGGGCTTCTCGGTGGGCAAAAAGGAGGACAAGCTGGGCATCCGGGCCTCGTCGACCGTCGAGCTCATCCTGGAGGATTGCGTGGTGCCCAAGGAAAACGTCCTCGGCGAGGTCGGCAAGGGCTATAAGGTCGCCATCGAGACCCTCAACGAGGGGCGCATCGGCATCGGCGCGCAGATGATCGGGCTCGCCCAAGGGGCCTTCGACAAGGCCATGGCCTACATGCTCGAGCGCGAGCAATTCGGCCAGCCCATCGCCCACTTCCAGGGCGTGCAATTCCAATTCGCCCAGATCGCCACCGAGATCGAGGCCGCCCGCCTGATGGTCTACAACGCCGCGCGCCTCAAGGACGCCGGCCAGGACTTCGTCAAGTCGGCGGCCATGGCCAAGCTGTACTCCAGCCAGGTCGCCGAGCGGGTCGCCTCCAAATGCGTGGAGTTCCACGGCGGGGTGGGCTTTACCAAGGAATTCCCCGCCGAGAAGTACTACCGCGACGCCAAGATCGGCTCGATCTACGAGGGCACGTCCAACATGCAGTTGCAGACGATCGCCAAGCTGCTGCTCAACGAGCGCGGCTGAGGACAGCGCGACGGGGCCTCAGGCCCCGTTGCCCAGCTCCCAGCTATAGCGGAAGAGGTACGCGAAGGTCTCCACGTGGCGCTTGGCCTCGAAGGCGTCCTTGCCCCAGGCGTAGATGCCGTGGCTTCGAATATTAACCCCGGGGACCTTGCGCTTGTGGGGATCGTGCAGATGCTCGTCGATCGCCGCGGCGATGCGGCCGACGTCGGCGTGGTTCTCGAAGATCGGGATGCGCACCCGCGGATCATCCTCCCAGATGCCCAATCCCTTGATCATCTCCGCGCCGGCCATGATCGTCGCGCCGATATAGCCGTCGCGCTCGCTGCAAAACGCCGAGTAGGGCTCGTGGACGTGGTAGACCGCGCCAGCGTCGGGCAGGTGGCGGTAGATGACCCGGTGGATCGCCGTCTCCGCCGAGGGGCGCAGGCCCACCTCGGGCTGGGTCTCTTCGGACGCCGCCTCGAGGCCACAGGCCAGGAAATCCTCCGGGGTCAGGCGCCCCTTGTCGCGGCCGCTGGCGGTGATCAAGAATGCCTCGTCGGCCAGCCTCACCGACAAATTCCCGCTGGTTCCCAGCAGCCAGCCGTGCTCGTAGAAGCAGCGGGCGTCGCGAATCATTGTCTGGGCGGCAACATCTCGGGCGGGGTAGGCCATGGGCTTCTCGCTGGGGGACGGCTCGGGTTGGCGGCGTCGACTCAGGTGCAACGTCCCTACAACATAGCGAAGTCGGTGCTACATTTCATTTTCAATTGAGCCATACGCGCCTCGGCGGCATGTGACTGCACAAGTTGCAGTGCGATTGCTATCTGAGGTATGACGAAGGCGCAGGCAGACGCGGTGCTGCCGGCGCTCGACCCACACTCTGCCGTCCATGTCGACCGTTTCAGCCCCTCGATGGGCTTGTCACGTCCCGCGGATTGCGGTAGGTAGAGAAAAAATCAGGTGATTCCCTGGAGCGAGACCATGTCGGAAGACGGAAAGAACGAATTTGCTGATCGACCTGATACGACCAGTCGTCTTCAGGCGATCACCGAGAACGGTTACATCGTGGTGGTGACCCGCGCCTATGGTCCCAACGGTGAAGACCTGATCGCTTATGACGGGCCCACGTTCAGCGGCGAGCCCGGCGTCAAGCTGCACGTCAAGCAGGGCGACAAGGAAGACGACGTCATCCTTAGCCCGTTTTTCGGCGATCCCAGCAAGGTCAGCCACGTCGAGTTTGATGTCGGCAAGCGCTGCGAGTTGACCTGCCCGGAGAGCGGCGAGCCCCTCGCCCAGATCCCTGGCATGGGCTCGCAGGACGGCGGGCACTTCTATGCCATCTACTTGACCCCCAAATTGGGCGAGGGCGAGCTGGTGGCCATCAACGATGTGTGGGGCAACACCAATTCGCGCATCCTCAGCGAGGGCGAGTTGCTCAAGCTGTACGCCGAGTCGGAGCCGATCGAAGAGTGAGTTTTCGGTTACGACACAACGCTGTCGAAACACGGGTTTCGAGGCGGGGAAGTTGACATCGATAAGCCGAGCGTCGCCGGGCGACGCTCGGCTTATTGTTTGTGGGCGTCGGCGAAATTGTGAGGTGTTGTGACTCGCCCGGCGAGGTGCTTGTACCCTATGGTCAACACCACGAACGGGAGTGATCGCGCGAGGTTAGGTATGGCTGGAAGTAGGGCCCCAACCTCTGCTAGGATGCCCGGCCACGGCAATGTGGGAGAACAACGCGAATTTTTTCGGTTCATATAAAAGGTCGTCGACGATGAAACGGTTTATTTTGTATTTGGTCGCGTCTATGGCGCTCAGCTTCGGGCTGCTCGCCTGCGGTGGGGGCTCGAGCGGGGGCAACAATGGTAAGGCCAGCGGTTGTCAGACCAACGACGACTGCGCCGCCGACGCCCAATGCTTCGCCGGCGCGTGCGTGACCGCTTCCGAGCAGCAATGCACGAGTGACCTGGACTGCGCGGAGTACGAATACTGCGGGACCGCCGACGGCAAGAGCACCTGCCAGCTGTCGTCGTGTAGCACCAACGACGATTGTGCGGCCAACGCGGTGTGCGACGGCGGGACCTGCCGCGCCGGCTGCCGCACCAATGACGATTGTGAGGCCGGCAAGCGGTGCAGCGAGGTGACGATGACCTGCGTGCAGGCCGGGTGTACCCCCGGTAGCTGCGGGGCACACCGCAACTGCGACGATTCCCGCGACCCGCCCCAGTGCGTCTACGACGGCTCGTGCGGCACGGACAACGACTGCATCGGCTACGCCCACCAGCTCGACGACGGCAAGACCTACCTGTGCGTCGACGGCGCTTGTCAGGCCAAGCCCCCGTGCGCCGGCGACCAGGACTGCGGGGCCGGCGAGATCTGCATCGACGTCCAGGACGGCGACAACTACTGCACCGCCGGATGCCGCAGCACCGACGATTGCCTGGTCGGCGAGTATTGCAACGACCAGCTCAAATGCGTGGCCGGCTGTCAGGCCGACGCCGATTGCTCCGGCGAAAACCAGGTGTGTGTCGACCTGGAGTGCGCGCGCGGGTGCACCTCCCGCGACGACTGCGAGGCCGCGGGCATGGTCGGCTATGTGTGCACGGGCACGCCCACCCACTGCCAGATGTGCACCAACGACAACCAGTGCTACGGCAGCGAATTCTGCAATAAGGACGCCGACGGAACCCCGGGCGGCCAGGGCCTGTGTCAGGATCTGCCGCCGGAATGCCCCGACGACGGCTTCGGCGACAACCACTCGCGTGACAACGCCTTCGCCATCGACCAATTTCCCTTCGACAAGACCGCCGACGCCGGGCCGCTGTTCTGTCGGCAGCACGCCGGCGGCGAGTGGTTCTCGTTGTCGGCCGACCCCGGCAAGGTCGTCTCGGTGGAGATCCAATACGACAACACCGCCGGCAACCTCGACCTGGCGCTGGTCGACAGCGCGGGCAACGACCTGATGACGTCGTCGCGCCCGCCGGCCGCCGACAACGGCGTCGAGCGTATCGTGTATGGCATCAACCCGCAGAACTCCGGCCCCGTCGACCTGTTCATCCACGTGCGCGGCACGCCCATCGACCCGGCGGTGCCCTACAGCCTGAGCGTGGACGTCGCCGACCCGCAGAGCTGCGCCGACGACGGCTACGAGCCCAATAACACCACCGCCGACGCCAAGCCCATCGAGGGCAACAACGTGGCCCACAACGACCTGGAGGTCTGCGGCGACGACGCCGACTTCTACTCGCTCGACGTCCAGGCCAACCAGATCGTCACCGTCGCGATTCAGGCCCCGCCGCGGCTGGGCGAGGTCGAGGCCTTCCTGAACAAGGACGGCCAGACCGTGGCCACGGCGGCGCCCGAGCAAAATAACGCCCTGGTCCAAAGAATCACCTACGCCACCCAGGAGGCGGGCACGCTCATCCTGGAGGTGCGGGTCAAAAATGGCGCCGGTAAGGCGGTCTACGACCTGGCGTGGAGCACGACGGCCAACGTGTGTACCGACCCCCTGGAGCCCAACGATGTGTGCGCGGACGCCACGCCGGTGCAGTCGGGCACGACCTACGCCAACCTCAACATCTGTGAGGACAGCGACTACTACGCCATCACGTTGCGCCCGCTGGATCGGATCCGGGCCACCGCCGCCTTCGACCCGGCCAACGCCGCCGGTGAGCTGCAGTTGACCCTGTTTGGGCCCAACGACTGCGGGGCGTTCAAGACCTCGGCTGTCGAGCAGGACGTGCCCAATTCCACCGAGCGCGAGCTGGTCATCGCCGACCCCAACGACACCAGTCAGGGCTACCAGGTCCAATTGGGCGGCACCTACTATATCCTGGCCAGCCGCTTCTCGGGCATCCGGGTGCCCTATTCGCTGGCCGTCGACGTCCAGGCCGGCCCGGCCTGCGTCGACGATGGCAGCGAGCCCAATGATGACGCCGCCAGCGCCACCGTCATCGACGAGACCCAGGTGGTCAACAACGGGCCGCAATCGGCGCTGCTGGGGCTGAAGACCTGCGACTACAACGAGGATTGGTACACCATCGACATCCAGGACGGTGAGACCCTCAAGTGGGAGATCGTCCAGGACTCGACCAACGGCGCCATCGACGCCGAGCTCATCGACAGCGACGGCACGACCCCGGTGGTCGACGCCAACAACGATCCCATCAAGCTGGACGCCAACGGCGACATCCAGGTCACCAATAACAGCGGGGCGACCAAGACCTATTACCTGAAGGTCGCCGGCGCCAACGGCCTGCCCGTGCGCAACGACTACTGGCTGCTGACCTTCATCGACGGCTCGGGCACCACCGACACGGCCTGCCCGGACGTCTACGAGAATAACGACGACAGCTCGTCGGCCCAGGAACTGGCCGCCGGGTCGTACTCCAACCTGCTGGTGTGTGGCGGTGACGACGATTGGTACAAGACGCTGGTCCACGCCGGGGAGACCGTCAACGTGACCGCCTCGTTCGACAACGCCCGCGGAAATATCGACCTGCGTTTGTTCGAGGACTCGGATCTGACCCGGCCGAAGTTGGCCTCGGCGACCTCGGCGGACACCGAAACGCTTTCCTACACCACCGCGCGCGACCAATACGTCTATTACAAGGTCACCACCGGCGCGAACGTCGCCGGCAACGACTACACCCTGGACGTGAGCATCGACGCGGCGCCGACGTGCAACGACGACGGCATGGAGGACAACGACAGCGCCGGTTCGGCCACCCAGGTCGACGCGCCCGGCCTGTACACCCGGTTGATGAGCTGCGAGAACGACGACGACTGGTACGCCGTCACCCTGACCGCCGGCCAGCTCTTCGAGGCCGACATCAACTACGACGGCACCCGCGCCGACTTGGACGTGTCCATCTACGACCCCGCCGACCTGAGCGCACCGGCAGCCACGGGCGACGCGATGGCGCAGTTCACGCCCAGCGCCGACGGCACGTATTATGTGCGCGTGGCCTCGGCCGACCCCAGCGTGGGCGTGCGCCTGGGCTACGATCTGATGCTGTACCGCGACCTCAACAATAACGGCAGCATCGACCTGGGCGACGAAGGCCCGGCCGACAAGATCTGCCCCGATGCCTACGAAAATAACGACACGTTCAACACCGCCGTGGCGCTGCCGGCGGGCTCCTACGACAACCTGTTGTCGTGCTGGGGCAGCCCGGTCATCGACCCGGACTACTACAAGGTATACGTGCCCGCGGGGGCGACGCTGACGGTGGACCTGACCTTCACCAACGCCGACGGCAACATCGACGTCCAGCTCAAAGACGCCCAGAACCAGATCGTCGACAGCGGCACGACGTCGACGGACAACGAGTCCGTGTCCACGACCAACTCCACCAGCGTGGGCGCGACCTACTATATCGAGGTCCGCGGGGCGACCGGCTCTTTCCACAACTACTACCGCATGGACATCGGCCTACAATTCGCCACCCAATGCGCCGGGGACCAATTCGACCCCAACGGCGACCAGTCCACCGCCAAGACGCTGACGGCGGGGAACTACGCGCTGTCGCTGTGCGAGGGCACCGAGGATTGGTACACCTTCGACCTGGCCGACGGTCAGAGCTTCGAGGCCCACGCCGAGCTTCGCAACCGCCTGGGTGACATCGACATGGCGTTGCAGGATGGCAGCGGCACGGTGCTGAAAAGCTCGACGAGCGCCACCGACCTCGAGTCCATCCAATACACCAATTCGACAGGGGCGTCTCAGACGCTGTACCTGCGCGTCTTCCCCAAAAACGGGGCGTTCATGCGCAACGACTACGACCTGTGGACGTCCATCGCCGGCAACGCGCCCACGGTGCCGTATTGCCCGGATGCCTACGAGCGCAACGACACCACCGAGAGCGCCTACGCCTTCGACTTCGCCACCCAGCCCGAACTCGCCGACGCGATCATGTGCGGCGAGGAAGAGGATTGGTACCAGGTCGACCTGCGGGCCGCCCAGCAATACGATCTGGCCGCCTTCTTCGACCAGGCGTCGAATTACGACCTCGCCCTGGAAGTGCGCGACGAGAACGGCAACCTGGTCGCCGACGGCAACGGCAACGACATCTCCTTTGCCAACGACAGCTCCACCAGCGACGAGTTCGCCTCGTTTACCCCGAGCGCGTCGGGCACCTACTTCCTGGGCGTCAAGCAGAAGGGCGGCGATCCCACCGCGCAGGGAGACTACGGGCTGTACTTCGACTCCCACAACGCCCTGTGCCCGGAGGATAGCTACGAGCCCAACGACCGCGCCGGTCAGGCCAAGGCGCTGCCCGACCTGGGCACCTACGCGCTGGGCTCGTGCGGAAGTCCCACGGGCACCAAGCTCGTCGACATCTTTACCTACACGCCCACTGCCGCCGGCGCGGTGACGTTTACGGTGTACTTCGACAGCTCCAAGGGAGCCATCTCCGGCTACGTCAACGCCCTGAACCACCAGTTGGATACCACGGTGGCCAACCGCGCGACCTACACGGTGCCGGCGGCGGACGTGACGGTGGGCAGCCCGATCTTCATCGACATCGAGAGCGACACCGGCAAGGTGCCGTACTTCCTGAAGATCAGCCAATAAGCTGACCTCGGTGCTCCGAGCCTTTCGACCCGGCCGGATTTTCCGGCCGGGTCGAATCGTTCTTGGCTCGAGGCGCCCCAGTTCGTAACTTCGGCTCGGCCTCGACTTGTCGTGACTCGCGAACGTTGCTAGACACCGCGGAGAGACATCCCGGGCCAGCCCTTCACGCAATAGGCAAACTCATGGGCAAGAAAATCTCGCTACCCGTCGTCAATCAGAAGCGCGAGCCCACCGGCGCCGACCGCATCTCCGGGCCGGCCAGGCCGCAATACCAGAACCTGCCCAACGAGGCCGGGCCGCGGCCACGCTGGATCCGCAAGCGCGTGTCCATGAACGAGGAGTTCTTCGAGACGCGCCGGCTGGTCCACGAGAACGACCTGCACACCGTGTGCGAGTCGGCCGCGTGTCCCAATATCGGCGAGTGCTGGAGCCGCAAGGCGCTCACGTTCATGATTCTGGGCAACGTGTGCACCCGAAGCTGCGGGTTCTGCGACGTGATGACCGGCAAGCCGCTGGCCGTCGACGAGGACGAGCCCAGGCGCGTGGCCGAGGCGCTGTCCAACCTGGATCTGAACTACGTGGTCATCACCAGCGTCGACCGCGACGACCTGCCCGACGGCGGGGCGGGCATCTGGGCGGCGACCATTCGCGAGACCAAGCGGCTGTGCCCGGAGCTGGGCGTCGAGGTGCTCACCCCCGACTTCAAGGGCAACCTCGACGACGTCGACGTCGTGCTCGACGCCAAGCCCGACTGCTTCGCCCACAATATCGAGACCGTCGAGGAGATGCACCGGATGGTGCGCCCCCAGGCGCGCTACGAGCGCTCGCTGGCAGTGCTCGAGCGATCCGCCCAGCGCGACGACGTGCTCACCAAGAGCGGCATGATGCTCGGGCTGGGGGAGACCAACGAGCAGGTGCTGCGCACCATGCAGGACCTGGCCGACGTGGGCGTGCAGATCCTCAACCTCGGCCAGTACCTGCGCCCGAGCCCGCGCCACCTGCCCATCAAGCGTTGGGTCACCCCCGAGGAGTTCGACGAGTTGGCCCGCGCCGGCGAGGAGATGGGCTTCGAGCACGTCGAAGCCGGCCCGCTGGTGCGCTCGAGCTACCGCGCCGACATGCAGGCCGAGGAGATCGCCCACAAACGCGCGGCGAAAGGCTGAGCCGAGGAGCGAGCATGCGAGCGGCGAGCCGTGAACAGAAGTTGGAGCGCGCCGATTGGCGGGTCTACGTGATCGTCGATCCCCGGGCGGTGCCCGACGGCCAGGACCTGATGGAGGTCGCCCAGCGCGCGCTGCGAGGCGGCGCCGGCGTGCTGCAGTTGCGCGACAAGACCTCGAGCGCGCGCCAACTCGTCGAGCGCGCCGAGGCGCTCAAGGATATGTGCGACGGCTACGACGCGCTGTTCGTGGTCAACGACCGATTGGACGTCGCGCTGGCCGCCGGCGCCGACGGCGTCCACCTGGGGCCCGACGACATCGGCATCGAGCACGCCCGACGCATCGCCCCCAAGCTGATCATCGGCGGGTCGGCCGGCACGCTCGCGCGCGCCAAGCGCCTCGAAGAGCAGGGTGCCGACTACCTGGGCGTGGGCGCCATCTACGACGCCCATTCCAGCAAGCCCGACGCCTCCGCCCCGCGCGGCCCCGGCGTCATCGCCGAGATCTCCTCCCAGCTTCATCTGCCCATCGTCGGCATCGGCGGCATCACCGCCGACAACGCCGCCGCCGTCACCGCCGCTGGCGCCGCCGGGGTCGCCGTCATCCGCCACGTCGTCGCCAGCGACGCCCCCGAAGCCGCCGCCCGTCAGCTTCTGGCCGCCTCCGACGCCGGCATCAAGTCGCGGCGTGCCCGCTCGACCTCCACGCCATAATAGTCGCCGGGTCAGCGTGTGGCGGCCGGCTTGGGCACCGTGAACACCAGCACGTGCCTGGACCGGCCGCAAAACGTACCGTGCATAAGGTCGACGCTCACCCCGGGCGGAAGCTTGAAGTCCGAGTCGGTCACCTTGCTGCACACATCCGCCTCCACCGGCGGCGTGTAGTAGCGCACCACATTTCCGCCATCGCGGCGCGCCCAATTCGTCGGCAGCGGCCGGCCGGCCGGCACCTGGCGCACGTGCGCAAAGGTCACCATCAAGTCGTTGGCGCGCTTGGCGCGCGAGGCGAACAGCGCCCACAATAGCCCGCCGCCCACCGCCACCATCAGCAGCAGGCGAAGCAGCGGCTTCCACCAACCGGAGCGGTCGCTGGAAGGCATCTCGTAATGTTCCCAGTCTGTCATCTGGATCTCTCCCCAACGGCGTGTGCACGTATCGCAGGCAAGCCTAGTAGATAGGCCCCACCGCGGCAACCGCGAGCCGGCGTGTTTGACAAATGCGGCCGCGTTCTCGAAAATTATCCGGTTGATTCTTGTTGAATGATGCTCGGATTCGAGAACTGCTATGCGCCGCTCCGTTCGCCTCCTGCTCGTCAGCCTGTTCGTGCTGAGCACCGCTGCGTGCTCCAACGCTACCGACTCGGCCACGGTCCAATCCAAGCCGGCCAGTTCGGATGGTGGCCAGGGGAGCGGCGGCAAGGGCGACGTCATCGACCCGACCGGCGACGCCGGGCAAACCGGCGATAGCGGCCAAACCGGGGACACCGGGCAAACGGGCGATACGGGCACGTCCGACCCGCGGCCGACCTTTGAGTTCTGCGCCTCGGCGCCGCTTCCCCAGGACCTTCCCACCGAGGACTTCCGCCACCTCGGCTCGAGCACCATCGCCCATATGAGCGATTGGCACAGCGCGCAGGACGCGGTGACCAATACGGACACGCCCGCCACGATCACTGGCAAATTCACCTACGGGCCCACGAGCAAGGACCTGGAGGACGAGTGGATCGAGGTGTGGATCGACGATTGCTCCGGTCAATATCGCCGCGTGGGCAAGGCGTTGACCGACGACGACGGGCGCATCGCGCTGACGCTGACCGACAAGGATGCGCTGCCCCCGGGCGCCTACGCGGTCTACGAGCGCGTGATGGGTGACGACACCTTCACCACGGCGATGCTTCGGGTGCTCCCGCAGCACACCAAGCTCATCGTCTTCGACATCGACGCCACGCTGACCACCAGCGACATGGACCTGTTCCACGATATCATCAACGACTTTTTCAAGCCCATTCTCAGCGGCGATTACACGCCCGAGGCGCGCGCCGGAGCCCCGGACATCACCTGGCTTCGCCGCCTGGACCAGGGCTACCAGATCATCTACCTGACCGGGCGCCCCTACTGGCTCACGCAGCGAAGCCGTGACTGGCTGGCCGATGAGGCCACCGCGCCCGGCCACCTGCACCTGACGAGCACCAACGGCGAGGCCCTGCCCACCCAGAGCGGCGTGGGCACCTACAAGGCCCGTTACCTGAGCTACCTGGAGTCGCTGGGCTTCGACGTCGTCGCCGCCTACGGCAACGCCCCCACCGACATCTACGCCTACGCCCAGGCGGGCGTGCCGCTCGACCATACCTACATCTTGGGCAAGCACGGCGGCGAGCAGGGCACAGTGGCGCTGGGAGACGACTACCTCGACCACCTCGACGCGGTGCGCAACGACCCGCCGGCCGACCAGCCCTTCGTGTACCCGAACCCGTAAATCCACCCGCGCGATCGGCTCCTGGTCGACTACGGCGCGCTCGCCGGCGCCAACGGCGGCCAACGCGTCCACCTGGCCTGGAAGACGACCATGGGCCTGGACTTCGACCGGGAGAATATCTGGTGGCGGGGCGGCGCCGACTGGCGCGTGTTCATCGGCGTGCGCCTGAGCCTGGTCGACTCCCTGTAAGCGCGCGGCTTTACCCGCGATCCTCAACGTCCGCATTGACATGAATGGAGGCTCACCGATACTCTCGTGCCAAAGCTTTCACTGACAGCAGTCGTAACGAGAGCGGGCAAACTTAAATGGCGAATACGAAGAAGAAGCGGCGGACCACTTCGAATAAACGTGGTGCGCGCAAGGGCTTGCGTCGCAGCAAGACGATTTCGTCGCGCAAGTTGTCCAGCGCGGAGCGCGAAGAGGTCGAGCTCGTCATGGACGAGCTGGGCCACCTTCGGCCCAGCAACCGCGCGGATTGCCGCATGGCCGACCGGCCGTGCCCGTTCGTCTCCTGCAAACACCACCTGTACCTGGACGTCAACCCGCGCACCGGCTCCATCAAGCTCAACTTTCCGGATCTGGAGGTCTGGGAGTTGACCGAGACGTGTGCGCTGGACGTCGCCGAGCGCGGCGGCATGACCCTCGAGGAGGTCGGCGAGCTGATGAACCTGACCCGCGAGCGCATCCGGCAGGTCGAGGCCGTGGGCCTGGAGAAGCTGCGCGACAGCTACGAAGAGTAGATCGCCACCGTCGTCCACGCAGATACCGAGCCGCCCTTCGCTGGTCGAAGTGGCGGCTCTTTTGCGTGAAAAATCAGGCGTTTGCGCCATGCGTGCTATGTTTATATTGGCGTGGAGAGCCCAGCCCGCTTGAGCGCCCGGGCGATCGGCGCGTCGCGTTCGACCCTTGCATGCGCAAGTCGCTCCTGTTAGTCAGACGCCCAATTGACGCGTCCCAATTTGGGGCGTGGGCCATGCGCAGATGCCGGCACGGGGTTTGTAGCCTGTGATGCGCGCTTGTCACCTGCCCGGACAAGCCCGCTTCACAGGCCACAAACCACCTACAACCCCTGTGGATCAGAGGACAATCTGCCATGGCTGACAAGTACGCGCTCATCAGCGTTTCGGACAAAAGCGGCATCGTTCCCTTCGCCCGCAAGCTCGTCGACGCGGGTTATCGGATCATCTCGACCGGTGGCACCGCGCGTGCCCTCGCCGAGGGCGGTGTCGACGTCACCAAGGTCGCCGACGTCACCGGCTTTCCGGAGATCTTGGAAGGCCGCGTCAAGACCCTCCATCCCAAAATTCATGGCGCTCTGCTGGGGCGGCGCGATGTCGATGCCCACGTGGCCACCCTGCGCGAGCATGACATCCCCGACATCCGGGTGGTGGCGGTCAATCTGTATCCCTTTCGGGCCACCGTCGCCCGCGCAGGGGCGAGCCTCGACGATGCCATCGAAAATATCGACATCGGCGGGCCCACCTTGCTGCGTGCGTCGGCCAAAAACCACGGGTCCATCACCGTGGTCGTCGACAGCGACGACTACGACCGCGTCGCCGACGCCCTGGCCAAAGGTGAGGTCGGCCCGAAGCTTCGCCGCGAACTCGCCCTCAAGGCGTTTCGCCACACGTCCGCCTACGATTCGGCCATCGTCGACTATTTGCAGGCCCACTTCGAAGACGGTGAGGGCCTCGCCGGCCATGTCGGCCTGGAGCTGACCAAGACCCAAGATCTGCGCTACGGCGAAAACCCCCACCAGAAGGCGGCGCTTTATACCCGCGAGGGTGAGCTCGACTTCGGCGGCATCGACAAGCTGCACGGCAAGGCGCTCAGCTACAACAACATCGTGGATCTGGACGCCGCGCTCGACTTGGTGCGGGAGTTCGACGAGCCGGGCTGCGCCATCATCAAGCACACCAACCCGGCCGGCTGTGCGCTGGGCGAGGACCTCGAGGCCGCCTACGACCGTGCGCTGGCCTGCGATCCCATGAGCGCGTTCGGAGGGATCGTCGCGCTCAATCGCCCCGTGGACTCGGCGCTGGCCGAAAAGCTGAACGACCACTTCTTCGAGATCGTCGCCGCCCCGGCGTTCGACGAGGACGCCATGGAGGTGCTCACGGGTAAGAAAAACCTGCGTATTTTGCGCGTGCCCGCGGACCTCGAAGGGCCGGCGCACGCCGTTCGCGCCACGGCCCTGGGCTACCTCATCCAGCAGACCGACCCGCGCATCGCGCGTGACTTCGCCGCGCTGGAGGTTCCCACCGAGCGCAAGCCCACCGAGGCCGAGGTCGCCGCGCTCGGCTTTTTGTGGAAGGTGTGCAAACACGTCAAGTCCAACGCCATCGTCATCGGCAAGGGCACGCGCACGGTCGGTGTGGGCGCCGGGCAGATGAGCCGGGTCGACGCGGTGGAGCTCGCCGTCAAAAAGGCCCGCGAGGAGCTCGACCAGGCCATCCTCGCCAGTGACGCCTTCTTCCCGTTTCGCGACGGGGTCGACGCCGCCGCCGAAGCGGGCGTCGTCGCCATCATCCAGCCCGGTGGATCGAAGCGCGACCAGGAGGTCATCGATGCCTGCAACGAGCACGACATCGCGATGATCTTTGCGGGGAATCGGCACTTTCGGCACTGAGAGTGATTGAGTGATCGAGTGAACTACGACTGCGTAACTGCGTAACGGCAACTGCGTAACTACGACGGCGTAACGGCAAGTGCGTGGTATCGGAGAGAGATATGACGAGGCGGACCTTTTTGGTGATCGGTTCGGGGGGGCGAGAGCATGCGTTGGCCTGGAAGTTGAGCCAGGGCGCGGACTCCCCGGTGGTGCACGTTGCGCCCGGAAGCGAGGGCATCGCCGCGGACTCGGCGATTCGCGGGGAGTGCGTTGATATTGCGGTGGACGACTTCGAGGCGCTGGCCGCCTTTGCCGTCGAGCGCGACGTGGACCTGACGGTGGTCGGGCCGGAGGCGCCGCTATGCGCCGGGTTGGCCGATTTCTTCGGCGAGCGCGGCCTGGCCGTCTTTGGCCCGTCGAAGAAGGCCAGCCAACTCGAGGGCAGCAAGTCCTTCGCCAAGGCGATCATGACCGGCGCCGATGTGCCCACTGCCGAGTACGACACCTTCGAGCGCCTCGACGACGCCGTGGCGTACGTGCGCCGGGTCGCCCACCCGCTGGTCATCAAGGCGGACGGCCTGGCCGGAGGCAAGGGTGTGGTCATCTCCGAGGACGTGGCCACCAGCGTGGACACGCTGCGCAGCTACATGGCCGACGAGGCCTTCGGCCAAGCCTCGCAGCGGGTGCTCATTGAGGAGTTCTTGGAGGGCACGGAAATGTCGTTCATGGTGGTGACCGATGGCGACAAGGTCGTGCCGCTTTCCACCAGCCAGGACCACAAGCGGGTGGGGGAGGGCGACACCGGTCCCAACACCGGGGGCATGGGGGCGGTGACGCCGTCGCACCTGGCCAGCGAGGCCCTCACCGCGCGCGTCCTCGACGAGGTCATCGAGCCCACGCTCGCCGAGCTTCGTCGCCGGGGCATCGTCTACCGCGGCTTCCTATACGCCGGCCTCATGCTCACCGAGGCCGGGCCCAAAGTCCTCGAGTTCAACTGTCGGTTGGGCGACCCGGAGACGCAGCCGCTTCTATTTGCCATGGAGGCCGACCTGGGGGACGTGCTGCTGCGCGCGTCGAGAGGGGCATTGTCGGCAGGCGAGACGCTGCTCGCAGAGCGCCATGCGTTTTGCGTGGTCCTGGCCTCACGTGGCTATCCGGGAAGCACCGATACCGGCCACGTCATTGGTGGCCTCGACCAGGCCGAACGGCTCGCCGAGACGAAGGTCTTCCACGCCGGGACGCGGCGAGACGCCAACGGCAACTTCGTCAACGCTGGTGGCCGAGTGCTGGGAGTCACCGCGCGGGCCACGACGCGCGAGGAGGCGCGCAAACGCGTCTACGAGGCCGTCTCCAAGATTAGCTGGGAGGGAATGCACTACCGCCGAGACATCGGCGAGCTCGACTGAGCTCAGAGCGAACCACAGAGGGCACAGAGGCCACAGAGGATTAGTCTTGGGCTTTTCCTCTGCGGCCTCTGTGCCCTCTGTGGTGAATCCAATCAGTCCTTGCCGAAGAGCTTGGAGATAAACCCGCCTTTTTTCTTCTGGTGCTCGCCGGAGTCGCCGATGTCGAAGACCGGTTCATTTTGGGGCGGCGGGGGCAGGGCGTCGTCGTCGCCGAGGAGCTCGTCGAGGATGTCGACCTGGTCCTCGTCGCTCTCTTCGCTGGCACGCTTGGCGTCGATGTCTTGCTGGGCCTTGGCAAGCAGCGCCTCGAGGCTCTCCTCTTCGTCTTCGTCTTCCGCTTCGGGAAAGTCGGGTTCGGCGCCCAGCGAGAGGTCGAGATCGGCCTCGTCGTCGTCGTCGTCCAACGAGCCCAGCGCGCTCATCAGGTCCGCCGAGGGGGCGGAACTCTCTTCGGCCAGACCCGCGGGGGCGGGCGGTTCTTCTTCGGCGGGCGCTTCGTCGTCGGCCAAAAGCTCTTCGGGCTCGAAGGCCGGCTCGGATTCTTCAGCCCCGTCGTCTTCTTCCAACTCCAACGACGCTTCGAAACTCTCCGGCTCGGCAGCCTCGGGCTCTTCTTCGAGGATCAGGTCGTCGTCGATATAGAACGCCGACGATTCTTCCTGGCCGGCGGGCTCGACGCCGGCCTCATCGTCCTCGTCAAACTCGATGTCCTCGTCGAGGTCATAGGTGTCACCGACCTGCTCGTCGAGATCGTAGGTGTCGCCGACCTGCTCGTCGAGGTCGTAGGTCTGCTCGAGGTCTTCGTCTTCGTCGACGTCGACCGTCTCTTCGAGGTCGTGGGTGACCTCGGGCGCCTCGACGGGCGTGCCCCCGTCGGCCAGCACGTCATCGTCGCCGCCGAAGAAGTCGCCGCCGTCGTCGCCGCCACCGCCGAACAAGTCGCCGCCGCCGCCACCGCCGCCACCGCCGAACAAGTCGCCGCCGCCGCCACCGCCGCCACCGCCGCCAAAGATGCCGTCGAACATCTGGTCGACCTCATCTTCGGCGCCGCTGAAGTCGAAGTCGGCCATGCCGGCCATGTCGGCCTCGGAGACCTCGTCGAACGCCATGATCTGCAGGCCAGCCTCGGTGCGCCCCAATTCTTTGGGACCGGCGTCGGAAGCGGCCGGCTCACTGTCGGCATCGACCGGCTCGGCGTCGCTGAAGACGTCGCTACCGGAGGCGCCTACCTGGGCGTGGGGAGCCTCGGGGAGCAACTCGTCGTCGGCGGGCTCGTCATCGTCGGCGGGCTCGTCATCATCGACGTCGGCGTCGCCCGCCGCCGACGCCTCGGCCTCGGGAGCCAGGAACATCGCGTCGAGCTGACTGTCCTGGGCGGCGTCGTTTGCGGCGACGTCGGCGCCATGAGCGTCAGCACCGTCGCGGGTCACGGAGTCATCGGCCGCTTGCACCTCGGCCTGTTCAAAGGCCGGCTCGTCGGGCTGCTGCTGGGGTTGTTGGGGCTCGGAGGGCTCGTGCAACTCGTCGGAGTCCGGCGCCAGGGTCTGGCCGCCGTCGGCGCTCTTGCGCGCCACGATCTGGTCGACGACTTTTTTGGTGTCGCGGCTCAACTTGGTGAACTTGACGAGCATGCCCACCGGGGAATTGTCCCCACTGTCCGCTCCCTGAATCTGGCGAACGATGCCCTCGCCGAGCATCGCCGTAGAGCCGTCTTGAAGCAGGAATTGGAACCGAATGGTCGTGCCCACTGGCTTGAGCTTGGCGGGCACCATGGGGATGAACATGCCTCCGGTCGAAACAAACCGGGAGTAGCCGTCCATGAAGGCGTCGAGCGACTCGTAGCGAAGTCGAGCTCGAATTGCTGAGAAATTCGGGTCAGTCACTGATGCGTTCCTCGAATTCCGAAACGTGCGTCAATGTTACGAAAGCGCTGGGATTCCAGCGCGTTCGGGCCGACGCTGGGCGCCGGCACCGTTTTAGTACTGGTAGAATAAGCCACCGTTGAAGCCCTGCACAAGCTCGAAGGCGTTGGCGTCGACGAAGTCGGCCTGGCCGGTGCCCGTGAACACGGTGCGCTCGAGCTCGAAGCTGTAGCCCAGGGTAAAGCCGATGTTGTCGGTGGCGTTGAACATCCCCCCCAGGTTGCCCCCGAAACCGTAGGTGTGGGCGCTCTCGCCAAACAGCGTCGCGCCGGTGCCGTACACGCCGATGGGCTCGATCTGCACCCCGGCGCGCACCTTGAAATTATTCGAGAAGGCCTGGCGTGTCACACGCGCCCCAATGAGCAGGGAGGTGTGGCTGGTCGACGGCAGGGCGACATTGTCGACCGCCGAAAATCCGGTGTAGCGCACGCCCACCTTCAGATCGAAGTGTGCCTCCTTGGAGGTCTTGAGCTTCAGGGCGTCGCCCAATTGGTACATCACCCCGGCGCGCAGGTCCATGTGGGTGATGGAGACGTTGTCTTTGGTGTTGTCGGAGTTCTGCACCGTCACCGAGTCGAAGCCGTGGGTGTAATCGGCGAAAAAGCCCACCGAGGCGTAGTCGGGGTTGGACATGCCGATGGGGAACATCTCCACGCCCAGGTCGATGCCCGGGTAGAACGCCGAGGTGTAGGCCAGCACCGCCTGGTTGGTGTCGACGCCGCTGGCCACGTGGAGGTCGCGGCGCAGGCCGCTGGCCCCCACCGTCACCATCAGCCAGTCCTTGCTGTAGGCCTGTTTGGCGGCGTTTTTGGCGCTGGCGGCCTTCTTTTTGACCTCGTTGGGGTCCTTTTCCCTCTTGAGCTTGGCCAGCCGGGCCTTTTCCTTCTCGCGCTTGCGCTTCTCGGCCGCCGGGTCGACCGGGTGGAGCTGCTTGTCCAAAAACTGCGCAAAATCATGCTTGGCCATGCGCGCGCCGGCATCGGACAGCCCCTCGGGGGTGCGATCGATCGAGAAGGTATGCACGACCTTGCCGGTCTTGGGACCGACCACCCGTGCCTCGTAGGCGGTGTCCGACTTGGCGATCAAGTACACGATGTAGCTGATCTTGGCGCCCTTCATCAGCCACTTGATGTCGTCGGAGCGCTTCATGATGCCTTTGGCCTGAAAGCCGCGGCTCTTGATCTGGTCGAGGAACCAGCCCTGCCCTTTGACCTCGACGTGATCGATGCTGCCGATGGCGTCGGTCAGCTTCTTGGTGCCGCCGCCGGGCACGCTGAGCAGCGCCACACGCGTGGTCTTGGGCGGCGCGTCCTGCGCGTGGGCCGTGCGCGGCGCGATAGCGAGGACCGCCGCGCAGAGCACGGCGGCGACGAGCACGAAGCTGCTACGATGGAATGCGATATTTATCATGGAAGACTGCGGGGAATTAGAAACGCTCGATGTCAAATTCGTCCAAATCGAAGTCATCGTCGCCACCGGAAGTGGCGCCGCTGCTCGTCTCGAAGCTCTTCCAACTGGAGTCGGCGCTGGTCGAGCCCACCCCGCTGACGCGCAAAGCGAAGTCATCGGGGTTGGTCGACTGGGCCAGGGCCTCCTCGTAGGTGATCATGCCATTTTGCAACAGGTTCATCAGCGACTGGTCGAAGGTCTGCATGCCGTAGTTGTCCACGCCTTTGCTGATCTGCTCGGTGATCGAGCGGGTGGTGGCCTCCTCGAGGATCATCTCCTGGATGCGCGCCGTGGCGATCATGACCTCGACGGCGGGCACGCGGCCTTTGCCGTCGGCCCGCGGGACCAGCCGTTGGGAGATGACGCCCTTGAACAGGTTGGCGAACTGGTAGCGGGCGTGGTCGCGAAGGTGCGGCGGAAACGCCGTCACGATGCGGTTGACCGACTCGGCGGCGTCGACGGTGTGCAACGTGGCCAGCACCAGGTGGCCGGTCTCGGCGGCGGTCAGCGCGATCTCGATGGTCTCCAGGTCGCGCATCTCGCCGAGCATGATCACGTCGGGGTCTTGGCGCAGAGCCGCGCGCACCGCCCGGTTGAAGTTGCGCGTGTCCGTGCCCACCTCGCGCTGGTTGATGATGCTCTTCTTGTCGCGGATCAGGTACTCGATGGGGTCTTCGATGGTGATGATGTGGTCGGTGCGGTTGCGGTTGATAAAGTCGACCACACTGGCCAGGGTGGTCGACTTACCGCTGCCGGTCGCCCCGGTGACCAGCACCAGTCCCCGGCGCTCTTCGGCGATATCCTTGACCACCTGGGGCAGCATCAGCTCGTCGGGGGTGCGCACCTTGAAAGGGATGACCCGAAACACGATGCCGATGGAGCCGCGCTGCTGGAAGATGTTGACGCGAAAACGCCCCACGCCGGGCACGCCGTGGGACATGTCCAGGTCGAGCGTCTCCTCGAACTCGGCCTTCTGATACTTGGTCATCATGCTGGCCGCCATCTTGCCGATGTCCTCGGGGCTGAGGCGTTTGGCATCGCGCAGGGGCACCAGCGAACCGTCGACCCGAAAGATAGGCGGCAGGCCAGCTTTGATGTGAATGTCGCTGGCGTTGCCCTTGACGGCGATCTGCAAGATCTTGTTCAGATCGTATTCGGTCGGCATCTTCCCTCTCGAGCGAGTCGCTCCGCGTGACGTTCCCGGGTCGTGTGGGAAGGCGGTGGCGCCCCGGCTGGTCGATGTTGGCGCAAACGTTGTGAGAACGAGTGTGTAACATCGGCGAGGTTACCACCTCCATGGGAGGTTGTCACGGTTTCTCATGGCCATCAAAAAAGCGGCGACTCCCCCGCCGGAGAGCGCCGCTTTTTCGATCATTTCGCGCGCAAATTACGAGCCCGTCGGGCCCGATCTCACGCCGAAGAGGTAGAGCTGGCCGGACTCACTCATCCTCCTCGTCCTCATCGGCCCCGGCCTGGATGCCGGGCACGCCCAGGTGCTCGCGCACCCGGTTTTCGATCTCTTGCATGATCTCGGGGTTGTCGCGCAAGAATTCCTTGGCGTTCTCGCGGCCCTGGCCCAGGCGGATATCCTCACCGTAGCTGTACCAGGAGCCGGCCTTGTCGACGATGTTGAGCTCGCTGCCCAGGTCGACCAGGTCGCCCTCCAGGCTGATGCCCTCGCCGTACATGATGTCGAACTCGGCCTCCTTGAAGGGCGGGGCGACCTTGTTCTTGACCACCTTGACGCGGGTGCGGTTGCCGGTGACGTCTTTGCCGTCTTTGATGGCGCCGATGCGGCGGATGTCCAGGCGCACCGAGCAGTAGAACTTCAGCGCGTTTCCGCCGGAGGTGGTCTCCGGGCTGCCGAACATCACGCCGATCTTGTGGCGGATCTGGTTGATGAAGATCACGCAGGTGCGCGATTTGTTGATCGAGCCGGTCAGCTTGCGCAGCGCCTGGCTCATCAGCCGGGCCTGCAGGCCGACGTGGCTGTCGCCCATCTCGCCCTCGATCTCGGCGCGCGGCGTCAGCGCGGCCACCGAGTCGATGACCAGCAGGTCGATGGCGTTCGAGCGCACCAGCATGTCGACGATCTCCAGGGCCTGCTCGCCGGTGTCCGGCTGGCTGACCAGAAGCTCGTCGATGTCCACGCCCAGCGCCTGGGCATATTTGACGTCCAGGGCGTGCTCGGCGTCGACGAACGCAGCCACGCCGCCCTGCTTCTGGGCGTTGGCGATGGCGTGCAGCGTCAGCGTCGTCTTACCGGAGGACTCCGGCCCGTAGATCTCGACGACGCGCCCCCGCGGCAATCCGCCCACGCCCAGCGCGGCGTCCAGCGAAATCGAGCCGGTGGGGATGGGGTTTTCCACCTCCACCAACTGCTCGTCGTCACCCAGGCGCATGATCGCGCCCTTGCCAAATTGTTTCTCGATGGCGCTGACCGTCATCTCCAGCGCTTTTTCTTTATCGGCCGTTTTTGCCATGTGGATATCTCCTTAAGGTTGGTCGCGCGACCCTCTTGTCGACGACCCGATTCTGTAACTGAACACACGTATAGTATTGCCCGCGCAGGGCGTCAAGTACCGCGCTCGCCGTGCCGGTGGAACATCGATCGTATGGCGACAAAACTCCTCGGAGCCTTCTCACCACGCCTCATTATTGTTTTCGGCACTGAGGCCGATATCGTTGCGTATTACGACAACAAGTCAAGCGTCTTCAGTGGGTTGGCCTGTTAGTACTACAACGTCACTTTCCACGCAGCACCTCGTCGGCCCACGAAACCGATGCCTGCGTTCATCCTCCTCGACGATGCTCAGCCGCATCGCCTCGTCGTCTGAGCCTTGGCCTCGCCCCCGTGGTCTCGCCGAAGGCACTCACGTCGAAAGTGACGTTGTAGTATTGGGGGATCGCCCCCCCGGCGCTCACGAGGCGCCCAGCCCGAAGCGGTCGATGACCGTGTAGGTGGGCCCCTGCGCGGAGAGCGTCGATTCGTAGAGGACCACGTCCTTGATGTAGCTTTTGCCGAAGCTTCGTCGGTCGACCTCCTCGGCGAGCTTGGCGAAGTCCGGCCGCGCGCGCGACTTGACCCGCCCCAGGGTGACGTGCGGGCGAAACGAGCGCTGCTCTTTTTCGAACCCCAGCTCTCCCAGGTCGCGCTCGAGCGCCTGCTGCAACAGGGAGAGCACCTCGGCGCTCTGCTGGTCGAAGCCCGACCAGATAATCCGCGGGTGGTTGGGGTCGGGGAAAAAGCCGATGCCTTTGGCCTCGACCTCGAAGGGAAAGAGCGGTTTGACCAACTCGGCGAGGGTGTCGCGCAGCATGGGCACCAGCGCGTCTTCGGTGTCCCCCAGAAACTTCATCGTCAGGTGGATATTCTCCGGGCTCGTCCAGCGCACGCGCACGTTGGGCTGGTCGGCGAGCAGCTCGTGGATCTCCTCTTGGAAGAGGGCGAGCTGTTCGACGACCGGGATGGCCAGGTCGAGGGCGACAAAAAGACGTCTCATCAGGTGGTCTCGTGTGCGAAAAGTCAGCTCAATCGTCTCAATCGTCGACGTGTACGCCGTCGGCCGCCCAGACCTGCTCGGCCGAAAACGGCCCGTTGACGCGGTGTTCGTCGAGGCGCACCTCGAGGTGCCACAGCAGCAGGGCCAGGGCGGTGTGTACGGACACGCTCAGGGTGCGCTCGCGACCGCGGTTGGGAAACACCACGTGGCGGTGCCAGATGCCCTCGGGCGCGGCCAGGGCGAAGTGGACGGTCCCCACGGGCTTATCGGGCGTGCCGCCGGTGGGCCCGGCGATGCCGCTGGTGGCCAGCCCGTAGGTCGCCCCGGCGCGCTCGCGCGCCCCCGCTGCCATCTGGCAAACCGTCTGGGGGCTGACCGCGCCGTAGCGCTCGAGAATCTGCGGGGCCACACCGACCATGTCGATCTTGGCGGCGTTAGCATAGGTGATATAGCCGCGCTCGAACCAGTGGGACGAACCAGAAATCTCGGTGAGCTTGGCGGCCACCCGCCCGGCGGTGCACGACTCGGCGGTGGACACCGTCGCCGAGGCGCCGCGAAGCGCGCTGCCCAGCCGCTCGATGAACGTCTCCGCGCCCTGGGCGACCAGCCAGCGGCCCACCCGCTCGAGCACGAACGCGCGCATCTGGTCCAGGGAGGCCTCGTCGGGCGCCTTGAGGTGGACCTGGTTGACCGGGTAGCTCGGCCGGTAGCTCACTCGCGCGTCCAGCCGCGCGGCCAATTCCTCGATGCCGGCGAGCTTGGTCTCCAGTTGGCTCTCGCCCAGGCCAAAAAGCACCAGGTTGTCGCTGGCGCGCTGGTGTGCGGGGGCGGCGTATTGCGGCAACACATAAGTCTGGACGAACCACTGGAATTCCCGGGGCACGCCCGGAAAGAACATCGCGCGGCAGCCGTTTTTGGTCACCGCGAAGCCCGCCGCCGTGCCCACCTCGGTGGGCAGCACCTCGGCGCCGGCCGGGAAGATGCACTGGCGCCGGTTATTGGGCGTAAACGTGTAGCCGCGCTCGTCGAAGCGCTGCTTCAACACCTCTAGAACTTGCTCGTCGAGCTCGAGGTCGACGCCCGTCCAGCGCGCCGCCGCGTCGCGGGTCATATCGTCGGCGGTCGGCCCCAGTCCCCCGGAGCATACGATGAGGTCGCTGTGGCGGCTGGCCTCGTCGAGGGCCTCGGCGATGGCCTCGATGTCGTCACCGACCACCCGCACGCTGCCCAGCTCCAGGCCGTGCTCGGCGCCGGTGGCGCCCAGCCAGGTGCCGTTTTTGTCCAGGATGCGCCCATCCAATAATTCCTCTCCGATACACAGTGCGGCAAATTTGGTCATCGAACGGACCCGGGATCGAGTGTGGTGAGACGCCTCAGCGATGGATCACATCGCAGGCAACTTAAAGATTTTTCCAAAGCTGGTAAACTCCAGTACGATGATCGGCACATCGTTGTGTGAACCATCCGTTGGTAACGTGTACGCACGCGCGGGCTGCTGGCCCGTCGGGACCGTGTCATGGCCCAGACGTTCGGAAAATACGAGCTCATCGAGCAGATCGGCCAGGGGGGCATGGCCGAGGTGTACCTGGCCAAGCAGATCGGCGATCTGGCCGGCTTCGAGAAGCAAGTCGCCCTCAAGACGATCTTTCCGCATCTGACCGAACGCGAAGACCTGGTCATGATGTTCCTGGACGAGGCGCGCATCGCCGCCCAGCTCAACCATCCCAACATCGTGCAGGTCTACGATCTCGGTCAGGTCGACGACACGCTGTACATCGCCATGGAGTACGTGCACGGCCAGGACCTGCGGCGCATCTGTGAGGTGGGCATCGAGCGCGACGACTTTCTGCCCCGCGACCTGGCCGCGCGCATCATGGCCGACGCGGCCGCCGGCTTGCACTACGCCCACACCAGCGTCGACAGCCAGGGAAAGCCGCGCAATATCGTCCACCGCGACGTCTCCCCGCAGAATATCCTGGTCAGCATGGACGGCCAGGTCAAAGTGGGCGACTTCGGGGTGGCCAAGGCCGAAGACCGCCTGGGGCACACCCGCAGCGGCCAGCGCAAGGGCAAGTTGTCGTATATGAGCCCCGAGCAGCTCGAGGGACGCAAGGTGGACGCGCGCAGCGACGTGTACACCCTGGGCATCGTGCTGTACGAGACCACCGTGCGCACCCGCTTGTTTCGGGGGCGCAGCGACTTCGAGACCATGAGCTTGATCGCCAGCGGCAAGGTGACGCCGCCGTCGGACTTGCGCCCGGATTTTCCGGCCGAGCTGGAGGCGGTGATCATGAAGGCGCTGCAGATGCGCCCTGAGGATCGCTTCCAGAGCGCCCAGGACTTTCACATGGCGCTGGAGGACTGGCTGCACGACCAGGAGCGACGCGTCGGGCCGGTGGAGTTGAGCGCGTATATGCGCCGCCTGTTCCCCACGGGCGTGGGCGTGGCCGCCGTCGACCAGGCCGGACAGCAACAGCCGGCGACCCAGCCGATGGTCGACGTGCGCTCGGCCCAGCAGCCGGCGCCGGCGGGCCCGGCGAACCCCGGCGCAGCGCCCGCCCGACGCGGCCCGCCGCCCGGGGCGTCCGGCCCGCCCGCGGGCGCCCGACCGCCGGCAAGCGCGGCCCCGCCGGGCGGGGCCCCGCCGGCCGCGCAGCAGCCCGCCCCCGCCGACGACCTGCAGGACGACGGCGGCTGGGATGTCGACGTCGATGAGATTGGCGATTTCGGCAGCCGGCGCACCACCGTGCTCACGGTGCTCGGCATCCTCGCCGCCATCGTGGGCGTGGCCGTGGTGGTCTATGCGTCGATGAACACCAGCACCGACCTGGAGACCGACCAGCAAAAGGCGTTGGATCGCGCCAAGAAATTGGCCGCCGCCCAGGCCGACAAGATCCCCGAGGCGCCCGACCTGGTCGAGGTGTCCCTGGCGACCGAGCCGGCCGGCGCCCACGTGGTCGTCGACGGCGTGTTGGCCGACGGCGTCACCCCGGGCAAGTTTTCCCTGGTCGCCGGCCAGCCCAACGAGGTCATCTTTTACCACGCTCAATACCCGCCCAAGCGGGTGGTGCTCAGCGGCGAGGCCGGCGCCCAGGACAAGCCGGCGACATTCGAGCCCTACGCCGCCGAGCCCAAGACGGGCACACTCGTCATTCACAGCGACCCCGGCCAGGGCATCGTCTATGTCGACGGCGAGCGCCTGGGGGCGGCGCCCCAGACCATCGAGGATCTGCCGGCCGGCTACGACCACCACGTGGAGGTGCGCAAGAAGGGCTACTGGGATTTTGCGGGCATCTTCCAGGTCGTCGCCGGCGAGCGCAACGCCTTTCAGGTCAGCCTGTCGTCGAAGGACTCGGCCGGCAGCCGCCACTACGTGCATGTGACCTACGACGCCATCCCCAAGAACACCGGAGTGACCGTGGGGGGCAAGCTCATCGGCAGCACCCGGCTGGTGGCCAACCAGACGCGCAACAAATACCTGCAGGTCTCCCTGCAAAAGCCCAATTATCACGACCAACTGCGCTACGTGTTGTTGCACGACATCGGCACGTTTACGCTGCGCACCTTCCTGCGCCCGATCAAGCGCGGCAAGGGCCACCTGACGGTGCGAGTCGAGCCCAAAGGCTCGAAGATCTATATCGGGTCGAAGTCTTATGACTCCAACCCCGTCAAAAATATCGAGGTCTTCGAAGGCCAGCACCACGTCGTCTTCGAGACCCCGTCGGGCCAGCGCTACGAGACCAACGTCAAGGTCTTGCCGGACACGTCCAACAAGTACCAGTTACAGCCCGGCAAAAAAGAGGTGCGCGTCAAGCGGCTGGAGTGAGGCTCTGGCCGTCGGGGCAGGCAGTGCTTAGCTTGTTCGTACTGCCAATGGATTGTGACATCGGGGTTAGCGCATCTTAGGCCGCTCGGGGAAAGTCGCGGCGGCGCGCCGTATTGGGGACACCTACACTTTACAATTGCATCATGGAATCCGCCAGAAAGCGAACACGACTCGGCGGCCTACGCTTTGCGCGTTGGGCCGCGCTTCTCGTGGTAGTTGTGGGGGCATTGGGGACCACGGGGTGTACGGAAACGACGGCGCAACAGCCGGTCGACCGGGCCCAGAAGCTGCGCCAGAACCGTCACCAGGAGGTGGTGGAGGCGCTGGACGCGCGTCTGCCGGCGCTGCTGCGCCAGGTGTCGCGCCAGCGCGCCAACGCGTTGAGCATCGACGCCGTGCTCCAAAAGCCCGACAAGTGGCTGCCGGGCGTCAAGCTACGCCGGGTTCAGTACCTCAAAAAGTTGTACGCCCGCCGCGCGTACAAGCCCGCCTGGGTAGACATCGACCAGACCAGCGCGCGGCTGACCACGCCCGCCCACGATCTGCTCGCCGCGCTCGAAAAAGGGGTGTCGGCCCACGGCCTGTGGCCGGCCGAGCTGCACCTCGATCGGCTGCGCGACATCGAGTTGCCCTCATCGCCGGCGGGCCGGGACGCGGCGTTCACCGCGACTCACCTCGACCCGCGTGAACGCCAGGCGATCCTCGACTGGCTCGACGACCACCCCGACGCGGCCACCCACGACGACAAGCTCGACTCCCTGGCCAACCGGCTGGTCGCCGCGGGCCAGCCGCTGGCGAGGTTGAGCGCGCCGGTCACCGAGCAGGTGCGCCGGCTTCGCAACACCGCGCAAACCAGTGGCCGGGTCGACGTGCTGTTGTCCGACGCCTTCGTCCAATACGCCGTGCGCATGCGCTTCGCCAATCGCGCCTGGCAGCGCGGCCACACCTGGCCGGTGCGCCTGCAGGACGCCGCCAAAGCGGACGCCGCGAAGCAATCGGACGCCGACGCCGGCGACCAGGCCCGTCCCACGCTCACCGGCAAGGAGCTCGTCGAGGCTCGCCGGCGCTATCTGGTGATGCACAGCCTCGGCCCGGTCTTCGACGACCCCACCACCGTCGGCCAGGTGCTGGCCACGCTGCCCCCGCCGTTCGAGCCCTATCGGCGGTTGACCCGCGCCTTCGTGCGCTACCACAAGATCGTCGCCGCCGGCGGCTGGCCGACGCTTCCCGACGCCGCCGAAGGCCTCAAACGCGGCGCCAACAGCGATCTCGTCCCCACGATTAAGCGCCGACTACGCATCGAGGGCTATTATGGGGACGACGACTCCGGGCACTTCGGCAACAAGCTGCGCCACGCGCTGATCATCTACCAGTCGACCCACCAACTGTGGGAGAACGGATGGATGACCCCGCAGACGCTTCGCAGCCTCAACGTCACCGCCACCGAGCGCTGGGACCAGATCCGGCTCACCTTGCAGCGCTGGCGTGAGTCGAGCATCGGCCCCGACACCGAGTACGTCCACGTCAACCTGCCCGATTTTCACGCCTCGGTGTGGCAGGACGGCAAGCGCCAGTTGTACTTCAAGGTCATCGTCGGCCAGACCACCCGCGAGAAAAACGACGACGGCAAGTTGGCTTACGTCCACGCCACCCCGCGGTTCAGTGACACGCTCCAATACATCGTGTTCAATCCCTATTGGAACGTGCCCAAGCGCATCCGGGAGGACGAACTCGAGCCCAAATTCAAGGAAGATCCCGGCTACTTCGACAAGATGGGTTACGAGTACCACACCGACGCCAACGGCTATGAGGAGTTGAGGCAGAAACCCGGCCCCAAGAATGCGCTGGGCCGGGTGAAATTTCTCTTCCCCAACAGCCACAACGTGTACATGCACGACACGCCCAGTAAGTACATCTTCAAATACCCGTTTCGGGCGTACTCCCACGGCTGTATTCGCATGCAGGACCCCATGGCGCTGGCCAACTACCTGCTCGACCTCGATGGGCGCTGGAAGGACAACCCGCGCACCAAGGACGACAACGAGCGCCAGGACAAGCTCGACGAGTGGTACGCCAAAGACGGCGAGACCTGGGTACGCCTGCGCCACCCTCTGCCGGTGCATATCGAGTATTTCGTGGTGCGCGTCGACGATGACGGCCACGCCAACTTCCTGGCCGACCTGTATCGGCTGGACAAACCCCGCCTCAAAAAAATCGCCGCCCGCGTCGACCAACTCGGCCTGGCCAACGCGTCGAAGGCGTCGGCCTCGGCCGAGTAGCATAGGCCCGGCAACTTGGCTCCGCTGGGCGTGCGAACGCGCCGCTGCGCTTACCCCCGGTTACCGTCTGGCTGGTAGCTTCGCTGGACGCAAGGGCGGTTTGACAGGTGCCTTCATCGGGCGAAGAACCAAACCGTGACCGGAGGTAAGCCCACTCGAGGCGCCGAAAGGCGAGCTCGAGGTGGCGCACCCTCGGAAGGGTCATCGCTCGTCGTATCTACGTCGAAGACTTCGCTGCCTTGCAAAGCCAGGCGGGGCGCGTCGGTTTAGCAAGGTGTGGTCGATAGGCAGCCCGCCCAACAGAGAATCTCGATTCCTCCAAAAAAATCGATCTTCCGTAAGTGCCTGATAAGGCACTGAGATCGGCGATCTCTGTGCATCTCCTCGAAACTTTTTTCCGGAAAATACGCAACGAAATCGCCCTCTCTGCCGAAAACCATAATGAGGGGTATGCATCGATGCGCCTGCGAGCAGAGGAGAGCAATGACGGACCCAATCAGCGGAAATATGACATCCCATATGGCCAACCAGGTCAGCCAGGTTGGTGAGGACCAGGCGTCGGTCAGCGACGCCGGTTCGACGCAGAAGACCTCGTTCAAGGACGTGCTGTCGAACGTGCAGAACCGCGAGGTCGACCAGGCCGACGGGCCCAACAAGCTCGACGGGGTCGACCAGACCCAGAAGTCCGAGGGACCGGCGGCAACGCGACTGCGCGACTTCTTGGACGGCATGCAGACCGACGAGACGTCGCTGGACAAGATGATGGCCCGCAGCATGTCCGGCGCGAAGATGTCTCAGCAAGACCTGCTGAAGATGCAGTCGCTCGTGTACAGCTATTCGCAGAAGGTCGAGTTGGCCTCGAAGCTGGTGTCCAACGCCACCAGCGGCATGAAACAAATCATGAATACCCAGGTCTAGTGAGGGAGCCGACGTGAACGTGACCAGAGGACTCAAGACGTGGTTTCTCGCTGCCCTGGCCGTGTGCGCCGTCGGGTGCAGCGCGCCCATCTACCACGGCCTCGACGAGCAGGAGGCCAACGAGATGGTCGTGACGCTCGAGCAGCACGGGCTGGAGGCCGGCAAGGAGCGCGATCCCGCCGGCGACGACGCCTGGCAGGTGACCGTGCCCGACGCGACCAAAGTCGAGGCGTGGCGCGTGCTGCAGGCCGAGGGCTTGCCCCGCCCGAAGGTCAAGGGCTTCAGCGCCTACTATCCCAGCGGAGGATTGGTGCCCACCTCCAACGAGGAGCGTGTGCTGTTGCAATACTCCACCGCCCAGGAGCTGCGAAAGAGCTTGCTGGCGGTGGACGCGGTGGTCGACGCCCAGGTCAACCTGGTGCTGCCGGAGAAGCCGCGCGTCCAGCTCGAGACCACCGTGGTCGAGCCGCCCCGCGCGAGCGTGCTCATCAAGTACCGCTCCGACCGCAAGAAGCCGCCGATGACCGTCGACCAGGTGCGCGAAGTGGTCGCCGGCGGCGTGGAGGGGCTCGACGGCAAGAACGTGCAGGTGATCTTTACCCGGGCCGCCCACAGCGCCCAGCCGCTGGTCGCCCCCAAGCTGGCAACGGTAGGCCCGGTGTCGGTGGCGGCCAAGAGCAAGGGGATTTTCCAGATCCTGGTGGTGGCCATGGGCCTGTGCATCGTGCTGCTGACCGCCGGGCTGGTGTTCATGGTGTTTCGCATGCGCCGCGCGGCCGGCGGAGGC
The DNA here is from genome assembly GCA_963697525.1 of uncultured delta proteobacterium. Taxonomy (GTDB): domain Bacteria; phylum Myxococcota_A; class Bradymonadia; order Bradymonadales; family Bradymonadaceae; genus Bradymonas. Next base: position 6,167,095 of record OY969087.1, on the reverse strand, counting down.
GCCCAATGAGCGCGACGGCGCTGACCAGGCCGGGGCTCAACGCATCCGAGGCGGCTATCGCGTGGGCGTATGCGCGCTTCGGAGGCGACCCGCAGGCATGCGAGGTCCTCGGAGGCGACGCCGGACGGGCCGTGCGTGCGGTGATCGACTCGCCGCTGCAGCTCGACGACGCCGAGCGGCGCCGCCTCGTGGAGCGCTGGCGCGACGAGGATCGTCGCTGGGATCGCCTCGAGGCGTTGGCAGAGCGGCTCGACCCGGACGTGGTCGAGCGCGCGCAGGTGAAGATGTCGCCGCGTTGGCGCCGCGCTCTCGAGCGCATCCGACACAAGGGAGGGCGGCGAGCTCCCTGGCACGACAACAGCGTGCGAACGCGGCGCGCCATCGTGTGGCTGGCGCTGGGTGAGCTACGCACTTCGGTGCGCGCCGAGCGACCGGAGCTACGGGCGACCGAGGGCTTTGGCGTCGCATTGCTCGTGGACATGGACCCGTCGAGCCGCGAGCGGTTCATCCGCGAGTTGGGCGTCTTCCAGCTCGCCGAACTCGCGCGCAACCAGGACCGGCGCAGCCTGGTTCGACTGCGCCGGGCGCTGCGCGGCGAGGACCGCGCGTGGTTCGACGAATGCATGCGCCAGGAGCGCGACGTCGACCGTCGCGAGCGCGCCCGGTTGCGCGAGCTCTTCCTGGCGGTCAGCCGCCAGGAACCCGATCTGACGGCACGACTGGCCCATCTGGGCCTGTATTCGGTGGCCGCCGCCTGCGGGCAGCGCTTCGCCGTCGAGCTCGCCGGGGTGGCCGCGCGCCTGCCGTCGACGCTCGAAACGCTGGTGATGCACTACCACCGCCTCGACGCCCAGGCGGCGAGTTCGCTGGCGCCGATGTTTCGCCGCGCCCTCGACCTCTTCGTCGAACGCCGCGCCGCCGCGACCCAGAGCAACACCGAGGAGGAACCCGATGACTGAGCAATCGATGTCCCTGCAGATGGACGAGCCCGGTCCGAGCGACGCGGCCGCGGAGCCCGAGGCGCCCGAGCAGGCCAGCGGGGCCGACGACGCGCCGCGGCCGCTGCATCTGATTCGCGCCCCGGAGGTGCTCGAGGAGAAGGTGCGCCCGCTATTTTCGAGCCCGTCGGTGCGCGTGGTCGACGCGCGGGTGGTCGATTCGCTTACCCAGATTGGCCTCGACTACGAGGCGGCGCGCGCCCAGGCGCGCCAGCTCGTCGACCAGGCGCAGGCCGAGGCGGACGACATCCGCGAGGCCGCGCGCGAGGAGGGGCGAAGCGCCGGCTACGAAGAATTGCTCCAGGAACTCGCCAAGGCACGGCGCCAATACGCTCAGGCGCTGGACGCCGCCGAACACGACATGGTGGAGATGGCATTTCGGTTGGCCCAGCGCATCATCGGCGAGGCCGTCGAGATCGACCCGCAGCGCGTGCGCCAGATGGTCGCCAAGGTGCTGCGCCACGCGCGCGGCAAGCGCGACATCGTCGTGTACGTCGCCCCGCAGGATCTGCCGGTGCTCGAGGCGGCCTCCCAGGAGATGGCCCAGCAAGTCGACGGGGTGTCGGTCTTCTTCGAGGCCGACGAGGCCATCAGCCGCGGAAGCTGCGTCATCGAAACCGAGAGCGGGCATGTCGATGGGCGCATCGAGACCCAACTCGACACACTCCAACGCGCCATCACGGGAGGGCAGCCATGACCGAGCAGGCTGGCGAAACACGCGCCAAGAACTCCATTCTGGGCAGTTACCTCGACCGGCTCGACAAGGTCGACACGGTGCAGGTGCGCGGCCGCGTGCGCCAGGTCACCGGCCTGGTCGTGCGCGCGTCGGTGCCCGAGGCGCGGGTCGGCGAGGTGGTCGAGATCGGCTCGCGCGACGAGACGCTGCGCGCCGAGGTGGTCGGCTTCGAGGGCGACGACATCGTGCTCATGCCCCTGGGCGGCGTCGAGGGGCTGGGGCCCCAGTCGGAGGTCGAGCCGCTGGGGCGGCCGCTGTCCATTCGCTGCGGCGAGGCCATGCTGGGACGCGTGCTCGACGGGTTGGGCCGGCCCATCGACGGCAAGGGCCCGCTGGCGGGGCCGGGCTTCGAGGAATGGCCGATCACCCGCGACCCGCCCAACCCGCTGGAGCGCGAGCGCATCACCGAGCCGTTGGAGATGGGCATCCGCGCCATCGACGGCCTGCTCACCGTCGGCAAAGGCCAGCGCGTGGGGCTGTTCGCCGGCTCCGGCGTGGGTAAATCCACGCTGATGGGCCAGATCGCCAAGGGGTGCGCCGCCGACGTGATCGTGTTGTGCCTCATCGGCGAGCGCGGCCGCGAGGTGCGTGACTTCCTCGAGGAAGTGCTCGGCGAGGAGGGCCTGGCCCGCTCGGTGGTCGTCTGCGCCACCAGCGACCGGCCGAGCCTGGTGCGCCTCAAATCGGCGTTCGTGGCCACGGCCATCGCCGAGTGGTTTCGCGACCGCGGCCAGAGCGTGATGCTGATGATGGACTCGGTCACCCGCTTCGCCCGCGCCCAGCGCGAGGTCGGGCTGGCCGCCGGTGAGCCTCCGGCGCGCCAGGGCTACCCGCCCAGCGTCTTCAGCATGCTGCCGAAGTTGCTCGAGCGCTCGGGCAACAACGACAAGGGCTCGATCACCGCGCTGTACACGGTGCTGGTGGCCGGCGGCGACATGGAGGACCCCATCGCCGACGAGGTGCGCGGCATCCTCGACGGGCACATCCTGCTCAACCGAAAGCTCGCCAGCCGCAACCACTGGCCAGCCATCGACGTGCTGCCCTCGCTGTCGCGCGTGATGAACGCCGTGGCCACCTCCGAGCACAAGCGCGCCGCCGGCGAGTTTCGCGAGGTGCTGGCGACCTACGAGGCCAAGCGCGACCTCATCGCCCTGGGCGCCTATCAGTACGGCACCGACCCGGACGTCGACTACGCCATCGACCTCATCGAGGAGTTGGAGGCCATCTTGAAGCAGGGGCTCGAGGAGCGCACGCCGCTCGAGGAGACCGTCGAACGCATGCTCGATATTTTTGGGTGAGTGATCGAGTGATCGAGTGGAGCGGAGGAGCGGATGAGCGAAGAATACAACTTGCAGGCGCTTTTGGAGCTGCGCGAGCAGCAGCAGCAAAACGCCGAGGACGAATATGCAACCGAGATCCAGGAGCTTCGCCGGCGCGAGGAGTTCGTGACCAAGAAAAAGCGGGAGTTGGCCGAGGCGGTCGCCGGGCGCGAGCAAGCCTGCCGGGAGCACGACGAGCGGCTGAGCGCCGGGGGGTTGTCGCTGATCGAGATCAACGCCTTCGACGGCTACCTGGCGGGGATGCGCCAGGACGAGGCCGCCCTAAAGGAGAGCATCGAGCGGGCGCGACGGTCGTGTGAGCAGCAAAAGCGCGCCGTCGCCCAGGCCAAGCAAGAGCTCATCGAGGCGACCAAGGAACTCAAGGCGGTCCAGAAGCACCGTGAGCAATGGCAAGAGGAGCAGACCACCCGCGAGCAGCGTCGGCGCTCGGCGGCCATGGATGAAGTGGCGTCGCGCCGATGGATGGAGGAGAACCGATGAGTGCGATTGGAGGAGGCGGTAACCTACGAGCCCAGGGCCAGGCGGTACAAACGCCGTGGGACGACCGCGCCGCCAGCGAAGTGCGAGGTTTGCGGCGCGCCATCACCGAGCAGATGTCCGACAAGAAGGTCGCCAGCGACCTCGCCCCGATGATGTCCGAGCTGCTGGCGCGTCTGGATTCGTTCGTCGCCGGCGAGCCGCGCGCGGATCTGGCGCCGCCCGCGCCGGCCAACCTGGCCGAGCCGCCGAGCCTGCGCGAGGCGGCCTCGGCGCTGACGCGCGCCGGCGGCAAGATCCGCCAGCTCGCCCGCGGCGGCGCCAACCCGCAGCAGCGCGCCTCGCTGCAAAATATGGCGCAGGTGCTCGACCGCCAACTCGCCATGCGCCACGAGGTGATCATGCGTGCGCAGGTGCCCTGAGCGCGCGGCCAGCTTACGGCGAGAAGTGGTAGGTCGCCCGCACGTAGCAGCGCCCGCCCTCGGGCGCGTCGAAGCGCAGCCGCTTCAGGGTGTGCAACATGCACGAATTGACGACCTTCATGTCGGAGACGAGCACGCTGGGGTGGATCAGTCCGCCATCGGTCGAGATATTCCAGGCGAGCATGACCTTGCCCGACAGGCCGGGGTGGGACGAAAGTTCGTTGCTATAACAGCTCAAGAAGCGGCCGCGCGCCCCATCGAGCACGTCCTCGACATTGGGCTTGAGGCACGCAGCGCCGGTCGTCGACAGGCGCGTGCGCCGGATATTGCCCCGGGGCTTGGGTTTGTCGTGCTTCGGCTTCTCTTGCTTGTGGACCTTGGTCGCGGTGGCGATGGTCTTGGTGGTGTCGTGGTGGCGACCATCCCCGACGGCCGGCTCGTCGTCGGAGTTATCCTTGTGAATCTCGACCTTGTCGGTGTGGACCTCCACCTTGGCAATCTTGGTGGTCGAGGCGTGGTCGTCGTTGGACTTGGTCTTGGCGTGGTCGGAGCTCTTGGCGCCGTCGTCAGCGGTGCCCGCGCCCGCGGCGTGGGTCGTGTCGTCTCCAGCCTTGGAGCCCTGGGCCTTGGCGTCGTTGGACTTGTCGCCGTCCTGGGGCTTGCTGCCGGCTTGGGCGCCCTGGGGCGTGCCCGCGTCGGCCTCGCCGTTGGCCGCGAGGGCCGCGGTGGTCTTGTCCCCCGAGGCGGCCGCGACGCCATCGTCGGCCGTGGCGTGATTGTCGGCCTTGGCGTGATCGTCGGCCTGGGCTTGATCGTTGTCGTTCGCCGGTTCGTCGTCGGCTGACTTGTCGTCCTGGCCGAGTAGTGCCGAGATGCTAATCGAGCTTCCGTCGTCGCCGCCCAACTTGGTGTAGGCGAAGTACAGGCCGCCGAGCACACAGCCGGCCGCGAGCACCGCTCCCACGCCCACAATGAGGATGAGCGTCAGGGAGCTCCTGTTCTGCTGAGGCGGCGCGGCGGTCAGCGACGCGCTGGTGTCGACGTCGGAGGTTTGGGGGCGCTGGGGCGCTTCGTCACCGGCTTGCGCAGGCGCGGCCGGCTCGGCCGGCGGTTGATTGGGCGCCGACGGCTGGGCCGAGCCACCGTCGGCGAGGACCCGCGCTTGCTCGGTCGCCAGCGTCTCTCCGCTGACCTGATCGTCGCTCTGGGCGATGGTCGTCGAGATCGCGCCCGTCGCCCCCGGCGACGTGTTCGCGAGAATGGTCTCCAACTCGGCTCGCACGGCCTGGGCGTCAGCCGGCCGGTCGTCGACGTCCTTGGCCAGCAGACGCATGCACAGGTCGCTGAGCTCGTCGGGGATGTCGTCGCGCTCGATGAACTCGCGCACATGCCGCGGCTGTTCGCTGACATGGGAGACGAGCACGGCCATGGGCGTATCGGACTCGAACGGGGGATGGCCGCCGAGCATGCGGTACAAGATACAGCCCAGGCTATACAGGTCCGAGCGTCCGTCGAGACGGTCGCCGCGGCACTGCTCCGGGCTCATATACTCGGGGGTGCCGAAGACCTGGCCGGTCTTGGTCATCTTCTCCTCGGAGTCGTTGACCTTGGCGATGCCGAAGTCGAGCACCTTGATGAAGGTGCTGCCATCGGAGATGGACAGCAAAAAGACGTTGTCGGGCTTGAGATCGCGGTGAATGATATTGTTGTCGTGGGCGGCGGCCAGCGCCGAGGAGATCTGAATGCAGATCTGGATGATCTCGCGCACGCTCAGATCCGGGTGCTGCAGCCGGTGGGTCAGCGGCATGCCCTCCAGATACTCCATGGCCAGATACAGGATGCCGTCGTCGGTCTGGCCGAAGTCCAGGATGGTCACGCAGTGCGGGTGGGCGATGGTGCTGGCTACGCGCGCCTCGCGAAAGAAGCGATCGACGAACTCGCGGCTATTGCACAATTCGCGGCGCAGCGTCTTGATGGCGACCTTGCGGTCGACGCTGCGCTGGGAGGCCAGATACACCGCGCCCATGCCGCCCTCGCCGATGCGCTCCTCGATGACCCAGCGGCCATCGAGCACGCGTCCGAGCAGAGGGTCGCCACCGGCGTCTTGCAACTCCTCGAGGCGGGAGCCGTCGCGAGCGCAAAACTCGGTATCTTCCGGATACTTCTGTTGGCATGTCGGACAAACTTTGATCATTACTGCGCCCAGTTGATTGCAAGGTGCGGTCCAAAGTTTACGTTATTTACGAGCAAACGCCAGTGAAAACGCCCCAGTCGGCGCGCGCGCCGTCGACCGATGTCGGAACAGTGGCCCGGTTTGCTCGGTTGCTCAATTGACGTGTCTCGTGGGCCAATATTCGATGCGGTGACCTGGTCATCGCCAACACTGAGGACGTGATCGCCATGCAATTGCCGAAGTTCTGGTACCTGCAAGATCTCCATCTCGACGAGCGCCTGCCCGACGATGTGCTCGAGGCACTTCAGGCCAATGCGCGCCTGGAGCGCTGGGGTCATCACGCCGAGATTTTTCGGGCGCGCGACGACTCCGACGTCTCCATCGTGCTCGAAGGCCGGGTGTGGCTGCAGGATATCGGGCGCGCCGCCGAGACGACGCTGGCGCGCGGGGATGTCTTCGGCAAGGCCAACGGCGCGCTCGACCATGACGGGCTGGTGCTGCGCGCCCACGACGATACCCTCTTGGCCGTGCTCACCCGCGATGATTTTCGCGCGATGGTCGTGCCCCACCTGGGCCGCCTGGAGACGCGCGTCGGGCTGTTTCGCAAGCGGCGCGACATCTGGGTGCCCGTCCAGCCGCTGCTGTTCACCACGCCGCGGTGCCGGATGGCCAAGGTGCTGTTGCACCTGGTCGAGACCGAGGGCAGCCTCGATGAGGACGGACATGGTCAGTTGGGCATGCGCCTGCAGCCGCGCAAGCTCGCCGACCTGACCGGCGTCGACCCCCAGCGGGTTCGCCAGGTGATCGAGGCCCTCGAATACGACAAGATCGTCGAGCAGGGGCGCGGCCAGACGCGCATCTGGGATCTGGAGAGCCTGCGCCATATCGCCCAGAGCGGGTAGCCCCCGGGCCAGCAGGATGCAGTTTGTATCGCGATAAATTTGGGGAATGCGACTTTTCGGTGTATACTGACGCCTCCGGAAGCCTCGAAGGGAGTAGATAAGTCCAGTAGCAGGGCGGGGATCCGGGTTTGTATGGCTTTGCGAGTGCGCGATGATACCGGAAGGCACAAACCTGAGCATCACGACCAGCCTGGTGCTGGGCGTACAGTTCGATGAATTCGACTATCGCTATTTCTTGCGCAACTACCACGCCCGGTTGCGCGAGCGCTTCCCCGAGGAGACCATCCCGGCGTACTCGGCCCAGGCGGTCATCGACAGCCTGATGGTGCGCTACGAGCCCGAATGTGCCGAGGGCGCCGCCGGTGGGCGGTGGCGCGCGCTGCGCTCCTTTGCCCAGCAAGCTCATCGCCTGGACCTGTGCCTGACGGGATCGGACTTCGGCCCCTTCGAGAAGCGGCGCTCCCCGTACCGCTTCGACCGCAGCGTCTATCACCTGGGCCGCTGCCTGGCGACCGCCCAGATCAGCCTGGAGTTTCCCGGCTACAACCCCTACCGCTCGACGCGCCAACTGGACATCCCGTTCGTGCGTGAGCACCTCGACGGCCTGTTGGACACCCTTCCAGACTACCTGTGGTGGGAGCTGCACGACCAGCAGGACATGATCCGCAACATCCTCGCCCCCGAGCAGCTCCACGAGGTGCGCCGGCGCCTCGAGCGCGCCGGCTTCAAGCTCGACAATTTCGGGTTGTACATGTCCACCATGGAGACGCTGGTGCTGCCCGAGCAGGGCTGAGCGCGGCGTCGACGGCGGAATGGCACGAGTGACGGCGCGTTGTAATCGCGATGCGAGGTTGTATAGTGGCCTCCATCGCGTCATCCCGCAGGGCGCCGCGGCGCCACGGAGTCACTTATGGACATCGAAGACAAGGTCGTCGAGCTGACCGGCAAGCGACCCGGGATTCACGTCAGCCCCAAGCTGGTCGGCATCGGCGTGGTGGTGCTCGTCGTGCTCGTGGGCTTTTGGGGCTCGTGGTTCCAGGTCGGCGCCGACAGCGTCGGCATGGTCCTTCGGCTGGGCAAATACGTGCGCAAGGTCGGCCCCGGCCTGCACGCCAAGCTGCCGTTTGGCATCGAAGAGGTGCGCAAGGTCCCCACCGAGACCCAGCTCAAAGAGGAGTTCGGCTATCGCACCGTGGAGGCGGGCGTGGACACGCGCTACTCGACCAAGGACTTCCCCGACGAGTCGCTCATGCTCACCGGCGACCTCAACGTCGTCGACGTGGAGTGGAGCGTGCAGTACCGCATCGTCGACCCGCAAAAATACCTCTTCGACGTGCGCAACGTGCGCGACACCTTCCGCCACATGACCCAGGCGGCGATGCGCGAGGTCATCGGCGACCGCACCGTCAACGAGGTGCTCACCGTCGGTCGCGCCGAGATTGGCGACGCCGTGCGCCAGCGCCTGCAGAAGCTGTGCAAACAGTACAACACCGGCATTCGCGTCGAGCAGGTCATCTTGCAGGACATCACCCCGCCGGACCCGGTCAAGCCCTCGTTCAACGAGGTCAACCAGTCCCAGCAGCAAAAGGAGCAGCTGATCAACCAGGCCAAGGCCGACTACAACAAGGCCGTGCCCAGCGCACGCGGCGAGGCCGAGCGTACCATCCAGCAGGCCCAGGGCTACGCGGTCAATCGCGTCAACCGCGCCAAGGGCGACGTGGCCCGCTTCAACAACTTGTACGCCGAGTACAAGAAGGCCCCGGAGGTCACCCGCCGGCGCATCTTCATCGAGACGATGGGCAAAGTGCTGCCCAAGGCCAAAAAGAAGATCATCATCGACGGCAGCACCAAAAATCTGGTGCCCTTCCTGCCGTTGGGCGGCGCAACGAACCTCGCCGCACACTCGAGCAAGGCCGGAGGTCAGCGATGAAACAAATCATCAAGATCGTGGCGATTGTGGTCGTCGTGGGCGGCCTGATCACCCTGTCGTCGTCGGCGTTCGTGGTCGACCAGACCCAACAGGCGATCGTCACCCAGTTCGGACGCCCGGTGGGCGAGGCCATCACCAAGCCCGGGCTGCACTTCAAGCAGCCGTTCACCCAGCAGGTGCATTACTTCGACAACCGCTACCTGGAGTGGAACGGCTACAAAAACCAGATCCCCACCAAGGACAAGCGCTTCGTCTGGGTGGACACCTACGCGCGCTGGCGGATCACCGACCCGCTCAAATTCTACCAGCGCGTGCGCGACGAGAAGGGCGCCCAGTCGCGCCTCGACGACATCATCGACGGCGAGACCCGCGACGCGGTCGCCAACCACGACTTGCTCGAGATCGTGCGCACCTCCACCGCCGAGCGCAAACCCAAGGCCGACGCCGAGCTGTCCAAAGACGAGCAGACCGGCCTGGAGAAGGTCGACGTCGCCCGCGAGCAGATCATGCAGGAGATCTTGAGCCACGTCGCCAAGACCACCCCCGAGCTGGGCATCAAGGTGATCGACGTGCGCTTCAAAAAGATCAACTACAACAAGAGCGTGCGCCAGAGCGTCTACCAGCGCATGATCGCCGAGCGCAAACGCATCGCCGAGCGCTTCCGCTCCCAGGGCCGCGGCGAGGCCGCCAACATCCGCGGCAAGAAGGAGCGCGAGCTCGAGCAGATCCAGTCCGAGGCCTACAAAAAGTCCGAGGAGATCAAGGGTAAAGCCGACGCCCAGGCCACCAAGATCTACGCCGAGGCCTACAAGCAAGACCCGGACTTCTACCAGTTTTTGCGCACCATGGAGACTTACCCGAACGTGGTCGACGAGGATTCGACGCTGGTCTTGTCGACCGACAGCGAGTTCCTCAAGTTCATGCACGACTCCGACGCGGATTTGAAACACTGATGGGTGACTGATGGGTGATGGGGTGATTTGAGGATGTGGTGATTGGCTGATTGCGCTGATGGGGATGCGGTGATGATAGGGCTGATTTTGGCGGATGCGCTGATGATGGCGAATCCGGTGATGCCGTATTAATCCGCAATCATCAGGGGATTCGCACACATCCGCCCTATCATCACCCCATCCTAATCAGCCGCATCAGCCAATCCGAGAATCAGCCAATCCGAGAATCAGCGAATCAGCGAATCAACGAATCAGATGCCCGAGCTGACCCACCTGCCCATCGACGATGTCCTCCCGGACGTCGTCGACGCCCTCCGCTCCCACCATAGCCTCGTGCTGCAAGCCCCCGCGGGCGCCGGCAAGACCACGCGCGTGCCCCCGGCGGTGCTCGATGCCGGGCTGGCGGGCGACGGCCGAATTCTCGTGCTCGAGCCGCGCCGTGTGGCCGCGCGGGCCACGGCCCGGCGCATCGCCTACGAGCGCGGCGTGCGCCTGGGCGGCGAGGTCGGCTACCAGGTGCGCTTCGACCGCAAGATGACCGAGAGCACGCGCCTGGCCATCATCACCGAGGGGATTTTGACGCGTCGGCTGCAGGCCGACCCTTTTCTGGAGGGCGTGGGCGCGGTGATTCTGGACGAATTTCACGAGCGCAGCATCCACACCGACCTGGCGGTGGCGTTTTTGCGCGAACTGCAGCAGGTGCGCGACGACCTCAAGGTCGTGGTCATGTCGGCGACGATCACGACCGGTCCCATCGCCGACTACCTGGGCTGTCCCATCATCGAGTCCGAGGGGCGCACGTTCCCGGTGGACATCGACTACCTGGACAAGCCCTCCGACGATCCCATCGAAGTGCAGGCGTCCCGCGCGGTGAGCCGCATCCTGGACGACCCGCAGGACGACGGCGACATCCTGGTGTTCATGCCTGGCGCGGGCACCATCGAGCGCACCATCGAGGCGGTCGAGCCGGCGGCAAAGCGTCACGGCGTCGAGGTGTTGCCGCTGTACGGCGCGCTTCCACCCGAAAAGCAAGACCGCGCCATCGAGTCGGGCGGCGGGCGAAAGATCATCGTGTCCACCAATATCGCCGAGACGTCGTTGACCATCGAAGGCGTGACGTCGGTGGTCGACTCCGGGCTCGTCAAGCAACTGCGCATGGCGCCACAGTCGGGCCTGGACAAGCTCGAGAAGACCCACGTCAGCCTGGCCTCGGCCGACCAGCGCGCCGGCCGGGCAGGGCGCGTGCGCCCCGGGCGGGCGTATCGGCTGTGGACCAACGCCTTCGAATTCCGCATGGCCCAGGAGGACACCCCCGAGATCCAGCGCGTCGACATCACCGCGCCCATCTTGGAGGTCGTCGCCTGGAGCGGCGCTGACCCCAAGGAGTTCGGCTGGTTCGAGGCGCCGCCCGAGCATGCCATCGAGCGCGCCGTCGAGCTTTTGCGCGAGCTGGGCGCCGTCGACTACGACGACTTTCGGCTGACCGACGTCGGCAAGATGATGCTCGACTTGCCCGCCCACCCGCGCCTGGGGCGCATGCTCATCGAGGGCGCGCGCCGGGGGTGTCTGCGTACGACCGCGGCGATGGCGGCGATTTTGAGCGAGCGCGACTTCGTCTACCGCGTCGACGAGGACGCGCCCGGCGCCGACTCCGACTTGCTTCGCCGCGCCGAGGTTCTCGACGAGGTGGCCAGCGGGCGCACGCACGGCGCGCGGCGCCTGGGGCTGCACGCCAATATCGGCCGCGCCCGGCGCGTCCAGCAGGTGCGCGACCAACTCCAGCGAGCGCTCGCCGGCGTCGACCGTCATGGGCGCGACGCCGTCCCAAGGGTCGACGCTTTAAAATCACTGGCCGTGGGCTATCCCGACCGCGTATGCATCAGCCGCGGCGAGGGCCGTCGCTACGTCATGGTCGGCGGCGAGCCGCTGGCGCTGGCCTACGAAAGCGCGGTGCGCGACGCCGAGTTTTTGGTCGCCGCGAGCATCGGCGGGCAGACCCGCGGGCGCGACACCGGCGCGGTGGCAAGCCGCGGGCTCATCCGCCTGGCCAGCCGCATGGAGCGCGCCTGGCTCGAAGAGCTATTTCCCGAGCGCTTCGCCACCACGGTCGAGGTCGACTTCGACCAGGAGCGAAAGCGCGTCATGGCCCACCAGCGCGAGACCTTCGCCGGGCTCACCCTCTCCGAGGCGGTCGTCTCCGTCGAAGACCACGCCGACCCCGCCGACGTCGCCGACATGCTCGCCAGGGCCGCCGCTGCGCGCTTGAGCGAGGCGTTCGCGCTGTCCAAAGATGACGAGCAATTCCTCGACCGCGTGCGCTGCCTGCGCGAGTGGATGCCCGAGCTCGAACTCCCCGATTTGGACGCCGACGACCCCGACAGCCGCTTCCACCAGATGCTTCGCCAGATCTGCTGGGGCAAGCGAAGCTTCGCCGACCTCAAGCGCGTCGACCTGGCCGGCGCGCTCAAGGGCTACCTTACCCACGAGCAGATCTCGGCGCTGGCCGACTACGCTCCACCGGCCATCACCGTGCCCTCGGGCAAGAGCCGCCGGCTGAGCTACGAGCCCGGAAAGCCGCCGGTGCTGGAGGTGCGCATCCAGGAGATGTTCGGCACCGCCCAGACCCCCGCGGTCGCCCGCGGCAAGATCCCCGTCTTGCTGCACCTGCTCGCCCCGAATTACCGACCCCAACAGGTCACCGACGACCTGGCCGGCTTCTGGAAAAATACCTACCCGGAGGTGCGAAAGGAGCTTCGCGCACGCTACTCGAAGCATCCGTGGCCCGAAGATCCGCTCAACGCCAAGGCCATCGCCAAGTAAAGCCCACGGCCGGGAACAGCGGAATTCGCGGGAACAGCAGGATCAACGGAATTCGCGGGATCCACTGGTCGCGGAAGCTCTGAGGGATGGCGCGGAGGCGGCGCGAACGGCGCGGGAGATTGGGTGAAGCGCGGAAGTCGTGTTGGGCCTTCTGCGCGCACTCAATCCGCGACCCACGTTCGGGCAAAGTAAACAGCGCCACCGCGATTCTTCCACGGCCATCCGCGGCGCCTCCGCGGCATCCATCAGCGTCACCGTGACCAGCGTCTCCCGCGGAATCAGCGTCCCCCGCGAAGCCAGCGTCCGGGGCGCGGTCGTCTCGACCTAGGACGCGGCGTCTCACCCAGCGTCGCGCCGTCGACCGCTTAGCCGACGATCTTAGCGTCCTGTGGGGCGAGCCCACAGGGGCGCAGGAGGCGGCGAGGCGCCCTGGTTTGAAGCGTGGACTCAGCCGTGCCTCGAGCAGACATCGAAACGCCCGGTGCGTTGCCGCGATCCCCAGAGCCCCGATCAGGGAACCGCGCCCGCTTCGCCGCGCGGGGGATGACGGGGAACGCACGGGTTGATAGAATCGTCGGGATCACTCATCACCATGATGGGGGCCTTTCGATGAATCACGCGTATGGGAAGTTCGCGGCGCTCTTGCTTATCGCAGCGCTCTGTTCGTGCCACAGCGACAATTCCCATTCCGACGGATGGGGCTTCGACGACGGCCTCGACGCCGGCGACGCCGCCGACGTGTCACCCGAGCGCGACGTCGCGCAGGACACCTCGCCCGAGCCCGACGCCGCACCGGCCCAGGACGCCCAGGACACTCGTGACGTGCGCCACGGACCGCGCCCGCGGCCGTGCGTTAGCACGCTCGACCAACCCAACACCGACCAGGATCACGACTGCGTGCCGGATTACTGCGACAGTTGCCCGGGCGTGCCCAATTACGGCACGCGCGACAATCCCGACGGTGCGTGCGACGCCGATATGGACGGCGACGGCGTCGTCGACCAGGCGGACAATTGCGTGGGCGTGGCCAACCCTGACCAGGCGGATGCGGACGGCGACGGCCTGGGCGACGCCTGTGACCTATGCGCCGAGAATCCGGCGCTGGGAGCCTCGCCGAACGACCCCAAGGACGGGGACCACGATTGCGTCGTCGACAGTGCCGACAACTGCCCGCCGCCATCCCCCATTGGCGGGGTAAGCCAAAACCCGAGTCAGAGCGATACCGATGGCGATGGCGTCGGCGACTCGTGCGACAATTGCCCGGACATCGCCAATCCCGATCAGGCAAACGCAAACTACGATTGTCACGGAGATGCATGCGACGCGGACACAACTTCGGGCTGCGATAGCTCGTGCCCCGAGGTTTGCAATTATATTGACGATGATTGCGATGGCGTCATCGATGAGGGCTGCAGTGGCTGCGTGCCGTATGAGATTTGCGATGGCGCGGATAACAATTGTAATGGCCGAGTGGACGAAAATTGCACCGCATGCCCGGACGGGCGGGCGATGCAACTCGAGGTGTGCGACGGCATCGACAACGACTGCGATAGTGTGATCGACGAGGGGTGTTGTGGTTCCTAAACCCCCAGCTTCGCTTCGCTGCGCAAGGGGCTACAGATTGGGGAGTTCGCCCTGCGGGCTACAGGCCGCCGAGCCCGGAGGGCGTCGCCATGATTCGTAGCCCCCTGCGAAGTGGAGCGTACGCGTAACGTAGCTGGGGGTTAGGAGGTCGCCACGTCACACACCTCCAACACGCCTCCCTACAACCCGCGATGCTCCACACTCACCTTCCCATTGTCCACGCGCACCCACAGGTACTCGTTGGCCCGCTGGACGCTGGTCAGGTACATCTTGACGTCGTTGATCGTCTCGGTGGTGGCGTCGTTGATATGCCCCACGAACAGCGCGTCGACGCCCTGATCGGCCAGGGTCGACAAGGTGCGCGCGCCCTCGAGTTCGCTCTCAAAGCCGTCGTCGCGCGGGCCCATGGGGTCGAGCGGGGGAGTGTGGGTGAAGGTGAGCAGGGGCAGGCTGGGATCCAGGCGGCTCAGCGTGCTTCGCAGCCGGCTGATGCCGTTGGCGCCCAGGGCCTTGTTGGCCGAGTAAAACGCGACCATCTGCACGCCCTTGACGTCCCAGCGAAAATCCAGCGGGCCGAATGTCTGCAAAAATTGGCGGCGCGAGCCCTCGACGATCTCGCCGTCACCGGGCAGCACCACGGCCGCCAGCCCGGAGCGGCGCAGCACGAAGTCGAGCTTGCGAAGCCCGTTGAGGCTGGAGTTTTCGGCGTCGTCGCCCAGAAGCACCACAAAATCGGGGTCGTGGGCGGCCGCGGCGCTCAGCGCCGACTTCAACTGGTCGAGCGTGGAGCTCTTGCCGAAGACGGCGAATTGCAGCGCGCTGTGGGCGTCGGCGTCGGTCAGGTCGATGCCGTAGCTGATGCGCCGGCAGCCCTGCTGGTTGAGCTGGACGTGGATCTGGGTGGGTGTGACGTCGTCGCGCTCGAAGGCCGGCGCCTGGCACAGCGGATCGGCATCGGGACTGTCGCACACGATCGTGGCCGCGGCGGCCTGGTCGGGACAGCCAGCCATGTCACGCGAGGTCAGCGCGGTGATGCGCCGCACGCGCAGCACCGCCGCCGCGAGCACGTTGTCGACGGTGATGTCCAGGGCGCTGGCGCCGCGCGGCCCAGTGCTCAGGGTGAGTCGGGGCAGGGGGATCGCCGCGCGCGCCTCCACCGACGACTCGGTGTTGGTCACGATGGTGCCCGGGCTGAGCGAAAACTCCAGCCCGCTCGTCAGGATCACCTGTCCCAGATCGCGCTGCTCGGCGGTGCCCGCAAGGGGCGTGCTCGAGCATCCGGCGAGCAGACCGAGAGAAATGAATAACATCAGCGGGATCAATCGTCTGACATACGCAGCGATTGCACACTGAAAGGTCCGGGTGCAGTGTGCTATAAATCCCGGGGCCCCGGTCGCAAGGACTGGGGCGTGTGCCCGTGTTGGGCAGCGTGCGTTTTCTCTGGTGTCGGGGCGACTTCTCATGCCACTGGGCGGTCTCACAGACGAGATCGACGTCAAGGTCTTCCGCAGCCACGTCAAGATCCCGATGATCTTTTTGGTGCCGGCGGCGTTCGTCGTCACACTGTACGCGTCTGCCTACCTATATGCCAACTCCGGGTGGTTTCTCGACCAGCTGACCTCCACGCTGCACGCCCAACTCGGGGGGAACTTCGGCGTCAAGGAGTTGGTCGTCGACCCCACGATGACCAACGTGACGATCTATGGGGCGACGGTCGCCACCCCCGATCACCAGCCGGTCATCGACGCCCAAAAGATCGACGCCTCCCTCAACCCCCTGGTGCTGCTGACCGAGCGCATCTCGGTGGACAAGGCCGTGGTCCACGGGGCGAAGGTGCGCATGAAGTTCGACGAGGACGGCCACCTGGGGCTGTTCGAGGCGCTCGGCGTCCACGACAACCCCGAGGAGACGCCCAAGCAGGACAACGGCGGCGGGCTGGCCATCGAGTTCAACGACATCGAGGTCCACGACGCGCAGTACTCGTTCATCCAGCCCGATTTTCGCTTCGACGTCCCCTCGATCGACGTGCCCAAGGCGTCGATCGCCATCGAACCGGAGACGCTGTTGATGAACGTCGAGCGGCTGCACGTGCCGCGCATCGACTTCGTCTTCAAGCACGAGTTGATGCACCTGCCCGCGGAGGCCGGCGACTGGAAATTCGAGGTCGACGACGTCGACATCGACAACTGGCGCTGGGCCAACGACGGCTTCGGGGTGGGCAAGATCGCGCTGACCACCGAGGGCATCCAGCTCGAGGCCCAGGGGCGCATGGCCTTCCCCAAGGACGACGGCAGCCCCAACCCGCCGGTGTTCACCTACGACGGCAACGCGCGGCTGAGCGTGCCGTATTGGAGCCCGCTGGCGCAGTATTTCATCGACGACAACGTGCACTTCGAGGTGCCCGAGTTTCGCATCGCCGCCAAGGGCAGCCTCAATCAGATCGACGGCGCCGCGCAACTGTACGCCAGCCGGCTGGAGACCGCCGGGCTGAACTTCCAGGACGTTCGCGGCACCCTGTCGCTGCACGATCAGTGGGTGGATCTGGCCGACGTCAGCGCCAAGATTCACGGCGGCACGCTCGAGATCCCCCAGGCCTACTTCAACATCTTCGGGGTGGAGTACGGCGGCCAGGGGCACTTCGAGGGGGTCAACCCGCGCGGGGTCCTGCAAGATCTGGGCGTGGACTTGCCCTTCGTGGACGGCAAGCTCACCGGCGGATTTCGCGTCGACGGAGCGGTGCCGCTTTTGTCCGACGAGCCGTCGGTCGACGACCCCTACCAGCTTCGCGATTTCGCCCACCGCAAGCTCGCCCAGGTCGAGGTCACCGACGACTGGGTGCTCGACCGCGCCAACCACCTGCTCGCCCCGGCGTCGCGGGCGGTGTTGCGCAAGGGATCGACGACCTGGGTGGACATGGACCGCGTGGTCATCCCCAAGGCGCGGCTGCTGCTCGACGACGACACCGTCCTCGTCGACGACTTCCGCCTGCAATACCAGGATATGGACTTCGAGGAGGGGCCCGACGACGAGCCGGCGCATATCTCGGGCTTTTTGGACGACGTGGGCACCTGGACCTCGCTGTACGGGCTGCACGGCGTGCACGGCCCGGTCGTCGTGCAGGCGAGCATCGCCGGGCCGCTGGCCTCGCCGAAGCTGTCGGTCGACCTGCGCAACCGCCACGCGCCCATTCACTTCCCTGGCACCGACGTCGCCGCCAATGGGCTTCGGTTGAGCCTGGGGCTGGACCGCGGGCGGCTTAATATTCGCGACGCCAGCGTGACCACGGCGTTGGGGCGCGCGTCGACGTCCGGGTGGATCGATCTGCTCCAGCCCACGCCGCCGTCGACGGCCAGCCCGGACGCGCCGCTCTTCGCCGTGCGACGCGTGCAGCCGGCGAACCTGAAATTTTCGGCCAGCAACGTCGATCTGGGCTCGTTGGCCAAGCTCGCCGGGGTGAGCGTGCCCGTGCGCGGCAAGCTGGAGGCGTCGGGCAAGCTGCACGGCACGCTTCAAAATCCCAACGCCACAGTCACCACCGACATCGCCGACGCCGGTGTCATGGGCCAGGACGTCCCGTCGGTTCACCTCGAAGCAGGCATGCATAATCGGCGCGTGCAGCTCGACAAGCTGGTGGTCGACGCCGCCGGCGCCGGCCAATTTCGCGCCCACGGCCACTACGGTTTCGACGGCAGCTACGCGTTCGGCCTCGACGGCTCCAATATCGAGTTTGGGCGCATCAAACCGCTGGGCGTCTTGCCGAAAACCGTTCGCCCGCGCGGCCGGGCGCGCATCGCGCTGCACGGCTCGGGTTCGCTGGCCAAGCCGACGGTCGGCGGCGACGTGCAGGTCGAGAAGCTCCAGGTCGGTGAGCGCAAGCTGGGCAACGTCGCCCTGGTGGTCAACACCATGGACGACACCGTGTACGTCTCCGGCGCGGTGTTGCCGCTGGCGACGCTGCACGTCGAGATTCCGCTGGACGGCAAGGCGCCGTTTTACGCGCGGCTGGGCATGGAGCAGCTCGACCTGGCCGACGCCATCGCCGAGCTACGCGACAGCTCGGTGGTCTCCCACGCGCGGGCGACCGGCATGGTCGAGCTATTCGTGGAGCGCGACTTCTCGCGCTACCAGGTGTTGACCTATCTGACGCAGCTCGAGATCGACACCCTCGGGCGCACCATCAAAAACCGCGGTCCGCTGGCCTTCGGGCTGAACAACGGCAAGGTGTTCCAGATCCAGCAGGCCACCATCGGCACCGGCGACCGCTACGTCAGCGTGCAGGGGGCGGTGGCGCTGGACCCGACGCTCTTCGATCTCAAGGTCGAGGGGCAGGTCGACCTGTCCATGCTCAATACCCTTCGGCGCGCCTTCCCCCAGGTGATGCCCCCGGCGTTCATCGAATCCCACGGGGCCATCGACGTCGACGCGAGCTTTCGCGGGCCCATCGACCGGCTGGCCGCCAACGGCACCGTCGACTTCCAGGGCGCCGAGGTCGCCGTGCGCGGCATGAGCGAGCCGGTGCGCCTGGCGACGGGCGAGGTGCATCTATCCGACGATCGCATCTACGTGACCGAGGACGCCCCCTTGAGCGGCAGCGCGCTGGGCGGCGTGTTCAACCTGGCCGGGCAGATGGACATGAAGGCCGGCCAGCCCCAGGGCCTTCGGCTGCGCGCCTGGACGCACAATATGAACTACCGGCTGCCGGACACCGCCAGCCTGACCTTCGACACCGACGTCACCTTGAATGCGCGCGACCTGTCTCGCCCGGACACCTGGGTGGTCAGCGGGAAGCTGGACGTGCTCGACGGCATCTTTTACCGCGACATCAGCCTGTTCGAAAAAGAGGTCACCGGGCGGGTGCTGGGGGCGTTCAATCGCCAGACCGAGCGCTACCAGGCCAGCATCCTCGACCAACTGCCGATGCTGTCGGATATCAAGCTCGACCTGGCGGTGCGTGCGCGCGACGGCTTCCGCATCCGCAACCAGATCGACCGTCTGGGCCTGGACCTGGAGCTTCGCGTCGACCTGCGCCTGCAGGACACGCTGGCCGACCCCTACGTCACCGGCGACATCGACGTGGTCGACGGCACCGTGGGCTTTCAGGGCGAGGCCTTCCAGGTGCGCTCGGGCACGGTGCGCTTTAGCGGCCAGCCCGACAACCCGTGGATCGACGTCTCCGCCGGCGCCGACATCCAAAACCGCTGCCGTGAGGACCAGCTCACCGACCAATTCCAGACGGATATGACGCTGTCGGGCGACCTCAACGACAATCAGCAGCAGTACTACCACGTCATGCTCAACCTGCAGGGCTATGCCAATAATTTGGACATCCAATTCGACAGCAACCCCTACGCCGATCAGCGCGATATCTTGAGCCTGCTGCTGACCGGCTGTACGGTCGACCAGCTGACGGCGTCCAGCGCCAGCGGGCCGACCCTCGAGATCGCCCTGGGACCGCTGTTGGGGCGCATCGAAAAGGAGATCCAGGACGTGGTCAAGGTCAGCGAGTTTACGATCATGCCCGGCGTCGAGCGCACCCAGGTGCGCATCGGCGACAAGCTGACGCGCCGGCTGAGCTGGAATTTCCAGTTGGACACGGGCATGGCCCAGACCTCCGGTGGCCAGCGCTACAAGATCGAGTACAAATTGTCCGACCGGTGGGCCGCCGAGCTCAGCGAGCGCAGCCAAACCGAGACGAACAATTTACTGCTCGATTTGAAGTTGAAGTATACACTGCCCTTGAACTGAGGGTTCCTCGACGTCCGCCATGCCTTGAATGCACCTTGCTTACAACGCCGAATCTGGATGGCCCTGACGGCCTGGGGCGTCGGGTGCATTTTGGTGGTGGGTTGGCCGGCGCGCGCTCGGGCCCAATTCATCCCCCAGGATCCCACCCACGACCGCCCCGAGCGTCAGACCAAGGCCGGCGACGACGCCGACGCCAACCTGCGGGCCCAGGCGGCCGCCGACGCCAAGATGGTCGGAAAGCCGGTGTACTCCATCGACTTGGACTGCGATCTCGACCTGTGCGACAACCCCGTGACCGTCGACAAGCTGCGCGACCTCGCCGGGCTGTACGTGGGCATGGATTTTTCGCGCAAGGCCATCCGGATCGCCGAGCAGCGCCTGGCGAAGACCGGCTTTTTCGCCAAGATCGACACCACCACCCAGCTCGACGCGCAGGGCGTGTCCGTGAGCATCCAGGCCCACGGGGCCGTGCTCATCCGACGGGTGGGGTTTTCGGGCGTCGACGGGCCGCCCTTCGAGTCGGATCTGCGCAAGCTGCTCATCTACCGGCAGGGCCAGCCGTATCAGCGCGACAAATCCAAGGCGGGCACCCAACTGCGCACGCTGCGCCAGGAGTTCGAAAAAGAGGGCTATTTCGGCACCCAGATCAGCATGTACGTCCACCCCGTCAAGGGGCAGGACCACCTGGTCGACGTGCTGTTTCGCATCAAGAAGGGCAAGGAGCTCGACATCTGCGACATCGGCATTCGCGGGCTGCGCTCGATGCCCTACGAGCAGGCGCGCCAACTGCTGCTGTCGGGCCACTCCATCTTGACGCGCCGCTTCAAGCTCTTCGCCCCCAAATTTACCACGGACGTGTTCAAAAAGGGCCAGGAGGCCCTCATCGAGCACTACCGGCAGATGGGCTATTTCCAGGCCCGCATCCTGCAGAAGACCGCCACGAAGCACCCCAAGAAGGGCTGCGTGACCGAGCTGGTCGATCTGTCCGAGGGCCCGCGCTGGAAGCTCGAGTTCAGCGGCGATCTCCAGGTGAGCATCGACGAACTCAAAAAGGAGCTGCCGTTCTACGAGTCGGGCTACGTCGACAGCGAGGAGATCCGCCGCGCCGAGCGCGCCATCCGCCAGCTCTACGAGACGCGCGGCTATCCGTTCGCCCAGGTCACCGGCAAGGAGATCCGCCGCGATCGTCTCGATCGGGTGCTCAACTTCCACATCAAAGCCGGCCCGCACCTCGAGATCCGCGACATCGTGTTGCACGGCAACAAAAAGGTCAGCCGCGAGCAACTCCTCGCCAACTTCGGCACGCGCCGCTTCGGGCTATTCGCCGAGGGCGGCTACCTGCAGACCGAGCAGTTGCTCGGCGACCTCGACAAGCTCGAGGCGGTCTACCGCTCCAAGGGCTTTTTGCAGGCGCGGGTGACCCATTTCAAGCTGCAGGTGTTGCCTGGAAAGACGGCGCTTCGCATCCACATCTACATCGACGAGGGCGAGCGCACCTGGGCGCGCCAGGTGCGCTTTCAGGGTAACCGCACGCTGACCGACAGCATTCTGACCCACAAGGTCACTGTGCGCAGCGGCAAGGCGTTCGTGCCCATGCAGCTCAAGGCTGACCGCTCGCGGCTGGTCCAGCTGTACGCCGCCGCCGGCTACCCCTTGGCCAAGGTCGACACCACCTGCCGTGCGTTGACCGGCGAGGACGTCGAGTGCCGCGCGCCGCGCATGCCCTCGGGCTGTGTCGCCAGCACCATGGAAGACCTCGAGCAGCTTTGCCACTGGACCGACGGCCCCAACAGCACACGCGTGTGCCAGCGGGTGCGCCCGGATCCGCGCTGCAAGCTCAGCGGCGGAGTGCAGGACAGTCAGGTGCGCGTCGAGCACCACATCTCCGAGGGGCCGTTCGTGCGCGTGGGCAACATCTTGCTCAAGGGCAACTTCCACACCAGCACCTCGCTGATCTACCAGGAGATCCCGTTGCGCTCGGGCGACCTATTCGACGTGCGCAAGATCCTCGAGGGCCAGGCCAATATGCGCTCGTTGGGGGTGTTCGACTCGGTGTCCATCGAGGCCATCGGCCTGGATGACGAGGCGCGCAAGGAGGACAAGACCAACGCCTCGCTGTTGGTGAGCGTCGAGGAGAGCCGAAACCGCTACCTGGACTTCAAATTTGGCTTCGAGGGGCGCGATTTGCTGGGCGACTCGCGCCGCCTGCTGGTCACCGGGGAGACCCAGTACAACGACGACAACTTCCTGGGCCAGGCCCAGCGGCTTCGCCCGCACCTCATCGGCGCGTTCGACGCCATGCAACTCTTCCAGGCGGGAAGCAACTCGGCGGGCATCGCCAGCTCCCAGCCGGTGTCCAACCTGGACTATTTATTCGGCGGCGAGCTGGTCTACAACCACCCGCGCTTCCTCAAGGAGTGGACCGACATCGACAAGCTGTCGCTGACGATCGCGCCGTACTATATGCTCGACCTGTTGGGGGTGACCCATCAGAACGTGCTGCGCGAGGAGTGGGGGCTGCGTATGGAGGTGCGAAAGGAGCTCAACGAAGTGCTCGACCGCTTGTTCGTCTCCTTCGGCATCGAGGGCAAGCAGGCGGCGCTGTGGACACCGGCCGACCCGACCATCAACGGCGAGCGCATCTTTTCGCCGCGGCGGGTCACCGGCAAGCTCATCCCCGAGATCACCCTGGACCGTCGCGACAGCCCGCTCAACCCCTCGTCGGGCTATTATTTGCAGCTCCAGCCGGCGGTCGTCTCCGGGGCCACCCTCGTGCAGGGCGGTGAGGACGCCATTAAGGATTCCTACCTACGCCTGCTGGTCACGGCGAACCTGTACTTGAAGCTGTTCGACCACGTCACCCTCGGCCAGGGGCTGCGCTACGGGCATATTCTGCCGTTTTTCGGCCGCGACCGCCTGGTCACCGAGGACGAGCGCTTTCGGCTGGGCGGCGCCGGCAGCGTGCGCGGGTTTAGCAACGACTCGCTGGGCCCCCTGCGAAACGGCACGCCCAGCGGCGGCGAGTTCATGATGAACTACAACGCGGAGTTGCGCTATCCGCTCATTCGCGGCATTAACCTGTACGGCGCGGTGTTCTTCGATGCCGGACTCCTTGCCGACTGCTTCAGTGATGTCGAGAATAGTGACGTACGAGTCAGTTGTTATGACGACGCCTTCGGCGGGAGCAATCCCTTCGCGAAGGTGCGCACGTCGGCTGGCCTGGGCGTGCGCTACCTGATCGCCGACCAGATCCCGCTGGTCTTCGACTACGGGATGGTCCTCGATCGCAGGCCTGGCGAGAGTTTTGGAACGATGCACTTTAACCTCGGGTATACGTTTTGAATGGTTCCACGAACCAAAAGCCAACCTGGCGCAAGCTCTTCTTTTTGCTGCTGCTGTCGCTCGCGCTGCTCATCCCCACGACCGCCAGCGCCTCCTACCCGCCGCCGTGGGCCAAGGGCGGCCCCAGCCGGGCGGAGGATGTCCAGGTCAAGTTGGTCACGTTCAGCCCGGGCGACGACATCCCGTCGTGGTTCGGCCATACCGCCCTGGTCGTCGAGGACACCCGCCTGGATCGCCGTCGCCTGTACAACTACGGGATGTTCTCGTTTGGCGACGGGATGCTCGCCAAATTCGCCATGGGTCGGCTGTGGTTCTGGGTCGGCGAGGCGCCGGTGTACCAGACCTTCGAGTTCTACAAGCATATGAACCGTGACGTGCAGGTGCTCACGCTGAACCTGCCGCCGAAGCAGCGCCTGAAGATGGCCCAATTTCTGGCGTGGAACGTGCTGCCGGCCAACCGCAACTACCTATACGACCATTATTTCGACAACTGCTCGACGCGCATCCGCGACGCCATCGACAAGGCCATCGGCGGGCAGTTGCACGAGCAGACCGACTATCCCAGCAAAGAGACCCTTCGCGACCACACCCGCCGCTACACCGCCCACAACCCGCCCATGGAGATGCTGTTGATGTTCATGATGAACGACAGCATCGACCAGCCCATCAAACGCTGGGACGACATGTTCCTGCCCGACGAGCTCGAGGAGGTGGTCAAAAACACCACCTACACCAACGCCGACGGCGAGAAGGTGCCGCTGGTCAAACACGAGCTCGATTACTACAAGTCCGACCGTCCGCCGGTGCCCGACGAGCCGCCCACGCACTGGCCGGGGGCGCTGGCCGTCGGCCTGCTCATCGGCGGGCTGGGCGTGTTGTTGGGCTGGCGCTACTTCAGCGAGCGCACCCGCGGGCGGCGCATCCTCTTCGGGCTGTACAACGCCCTTGTCGGGCTGGTGGTGGGCTTGCCCGGCTTGGCGCTGGCGATCATGTGGGCGATCACCGACCACACGGTGACCTACCACAACGAGAACCTCTTTTTGGGCAACCCGTTCACCTTCATCGTCGCCCCGCTGGGCATCGCGCTGGCCTTCGGCTCGACGCGCGCCGAGGGGTGGCTTCGCTACCTGTGGATGGGCCTGTCCGCGCTGGCGCTGCTTTTGTTGCCGCTCAAGCTTTTGCCCTGGTTCGACCAGAATATCTGGCTCCCCGCGGCGCTGCTCTACCCCATCATTCTGGGCTTTGGCTTGGTGTGGTGGAAGTGGGGCGGTGAGGTGGAGGCATAGTCCTCACTTGCCAAATTCCTGCACCCAATAGGTGGGGAAACCGTCGGGCCCGGGGTGGTCGGAGGTGGCGTAGCCCACGCCGATCTTGGTGGCCTCCGGGTTCATGAGGTTGGCGCAGTGGCCGTCGGAGTCGACCCATTTGGCGACGACTTCTTCCGGGCTGCGCTGGCCGCCGGCGATATTCTCGCCGAGGGGTTGTCCCTCAAAGTCGGTGCGTCGGATGCGCTCGTCGAAAGTGCTGCCGTCGCTGCCGGCATGTTCCAAAAAGCTGTGGGCGGCCATGTCGTCGGCGTGGGCCTGGGCGGCTTTGCTGAGCTCGGCGTTTAACGTCAGCGGCCCGGCGGCCTGGAAGAACCCCTCGGTGTCGCAGTCGGTGGGCGTGGAGCGCACGGTGTTGGTCTCCTCGGTCACCCGCCAGGCGCGCGTCTTACACTCGCCGTTGTGGCAGACCTCGTCGTCGGCACACACGTTGCCGCACCGGCCGCAATTGTCGGGATCGCTGCCGGTGTCGATGCAAAAGCCCCCGCAATAGGTGTAGCTGTCGTTGTCGCAGATGCAGGTTCCCTGCTCGCAGGTCGCGTTCCACGACGGGCACGTCGCTCCACAGGCCCCGCAATTCTGCGTCGAGCTCATCAGGTCGACGCATTTGTCGTCACAATAGCCCAAACCGCCGTCGCAGGGGTTGTAGGTGTCCTGGGCTGCATCGGAGGCGCTGGCATCCGAGGTCTGGTTCGCGGCGTGGTTGCCATTGTTCTGGTCGCTGCTGCACGCCGGCAGGAGCACGGTCAGGCAGAGCAGGGCGGCAAGCCATTTGGAGGCGAACGTCAGGCGCGGCGACATCGGGACTCCATGGGGCGCGTGCGGTTGGTCGATGACGCGCGAAAGCCTAACGGATTCGAGGATCTTAGGGAAGTCGAACGGGGGCGCACTGATGTTGGCGTGCGCCTTCCGGGGTGGGGCGCGGTTCCCTGAACGGGGGGCTCTGAGGGGCGCGGCGCCCCTGCGGGCTTGTCTCTCGGGACGCAAAGATCGCCGGCTAAGCGGGACGCCACGCTGGCTGGGCCTGGGGCGCCCCTGTGGGCTTGTCCCGCGGGACGCAAAGATCGTCGGCTAAGCGAGGCGGCGCCTGCCGCCTGTGGAGGCCTCGCGCGCGTTGCCGGAGCGCGCGCACCGCCCCCAACTGCCCCGCCACCTGGGCTCCTCGAGCCCTCCCCCATCAAACCAACCAAGACGCACCTCGGCCGTGCCCTGGGTCGCCCGACTTTCGCGCCGATATTCGGCGGGGTGTGCGGGCATCGGACCGGGCCGATGGCGTTGTTCCGAGTCGACGGTTGCGCTTCCGTGGGGGCTCCTCTTCGTCGGACGCGACGCTGGGTGAGACGCCGCATCCTAATCGGTGCCCCTCTCTATGGTTTTCGGCAGAGAGGGGCGAATCGTTGCGTCATATTTTTCGGGATCTGCCGCTGAGCGCAGCCTGGGAGGGATTTTGGATGGCGAGCTGTGTTTGGGCGGCCGCTGTCGTAGCTGACGATCTGATTCACCAGCGGCGCGAGGCCGCTGGGGTCTTGGAGGCGAAAAGCGTCGGCCTTAGCTGACGATCTGATTCACCAGCGGCGCGAGGCCGCTGGGGTCTTGGAGGCGAAAAGCGTCGGCCTTAGCTGACGATCTGATTCACCAGCGGCGGGAGGCCGCTGGGGTCTTGGAGGGCGAAAAGCGTCGGCCTTAGCTGACGATCTGATTCACCAGCGGCGCGAGGCCGCTGGGGTCTTGGAGGCGAAAAGCGTCGGCTTTAGCTGACGATCTAATTCACCAGGTGATCCCGCCGGGGTCTCCCCAACTCCAGAATCACCTGCCTTCACGCCTCGAAGTCCCCGACTACAGAACCGCGCCCTTCGGGCCGCCGGCCCTTGTGGCGCGACCGCGCGGTGAATATGGTATCGTCGTGACGGTCTAATCACAGACCACGCCACGCAAGCGAGCTGCACTATGTCCAGGCGAGCCTTTCTTCTCATCGTCGCGCTGCTCATGACTTCGTCTCCTGCCGTATTCGCCGGTGATGGTTCTCCATCGAACGTGCGCTGGGTCATCAGCGCCCAGGACGCCAAGAAGCTCATCGAATCGGGCGAGGCCACCGTGCTCGATACCCGAGGCAAATTGAGCTGGCTGGCCGGGCACGTGCCCAACTCGCATTCGGTCAAGTGGAAGGACTTCACGCGCTCGGACAAGCCCCACCGCGGCGTGCTTTTGGGCGATGACGCCGCGCTCACCAAGAAATTGCAGGCGCTCGGCGTCTCTAAAGGCCGCCCGGTCGTCGTGGTAGGCAAGCCGCCCAAAAACTGGGGTGAGGATGGGCGCATCGTGTGGATGCTCCACGCGTTGGGTCATCCCAACGCGGCGCTCGTCAGCGGTGGGGAGCGCGCGCTCGAGAAGGCGGGGTTGGATACCACGCTCAAACTCTCGCACACCAGGAACGGCGACTTCGTCGTCCACCGCAACCCCGCCATGGTCATCGGGCGCGACCAGCTCAAGAAGAAGCTCGGCTCGAAGGACCTCGTTGTCATCGACACCCGCGAGCAGCGCGAGTACGACGGCAAGACCCCCTACGGGGAGTCGCGCGGCGGCCACGTGCCCGGCGCCGTGCACCTGTACTACAAGGATCTGATGCGCCCCGATGGGCGCTTATTGCCGCGGGCGGCGCTCGAGAAGAAGCTAAAAGCGCTGGGGATTACCCCTGACAAGACCGTCGTGTCGTATTGCACGGGCGGGGTGCGATCGGGGTGGATGACGGTGGTGCTGCGCAGCCTGGGCTACAAGCACGCGCTCAACTATGCGGGCTCGATGTGGGAGTGGTCGGCCTCGCCAGCGAAGAAATTTCCGCTGGCAAAATAGGCCGGCATGGCCATTGGCGCGCCGTCAGGCGCCTCCTCACAAATGCATACTTGCAAGAATTCGCCTCCAAGTTCTAAGTTATGGCAGCATCGATTTTCAAGGATGCTGGCGCGCCGATCCGTACAGCGGCTCGCGGCGCCAGAATGAGAGGGAATCGGGTCTAACTTTAAGGAGGATGGTGTGGCGAGTCGCGAGTCGAACACGTCGACGGTCGAGCGGGTAGGGACGCAAACCACGTCGACTACCGGTCCGTCGAAGCCAGTCAGCGTCGAAATTCGAGGCCAACGGCTGTCGGTTCGCAGCAACCACGACCCGGCGTTTGTCCAACGCCTGGCCGACCACATCGACCAGAAAGTCGGCGAGCTCCAGAAGATGGCGCCGTCGGTGCCCCTCTCCAAGCTTTTGATGCTGGCAAGCATGACCGTGGCCGAGGAGTTATTCGAGGCCCGGCAGGAAATAGAATCGTTTGAAAGAAGAGATAACCGAGCGTACCGACGCCATGCTTAGCCTGCTCGATAAGGCGGCCGGCGGCAATAACACTCCCGAGACCGGCTGACCTCAACAAAGGATGGCCTGGATCGGGCGCACCTCTCTGTAAAACATCTGTTCGCAGTGCCTGTCAGCTCGCCGTCAACGGTGGGTCCGGCGAGGGTATCCCGCCGACCCGTGCCTCGTGCGTGTGAGCAAAGCCATGGCCGGACAGTTTCCGTCCGCAAAGAATAAGGCCGAGCTTCGCTCCGCCGTGCTCCAGAAGCGCGACGAGCTGACCACCGCGGTGGCTCGGGCGCATTCGCGTGCGCTATGCGAGCGCCTCACGGAGATCGAGCGTCTGGCCTCCCTGACGGCCATCGCCGGCTACGCCTCCATCCGCAACGAAATTGACGCCTCCGGCTTCCTCGCCCGTCGCCAGCGCGAGGGGGCCGAGTTGTTCTTCCCGCGCGTCGACGGCCCGGGAGAGCTGGATTTTGTCAGGGTCGACGACCTCGACGCGTTGGTCCCGGGCGCCTTCGGCGTGCCCGAGCCCGACGGTGCGCCGGCGGCCTTGGCCGAGATCGACGCCTTTCTCGTGCCCGGGGTCGCCTTCGACCGCCAGGGCCGACGCCTCGGCTTCGGGCGCGGGTTCTACGACCGCGCGCTCGCCGACGCTCTGGAGACGCATCAACACTTGACGCACCTGAAGGGCGCGGCGAGCCCGCTGCTGGTGGGGATTTGCTACCAGTGGCAGCTCATCGAGGGAGAGATCCCCGTCGAGCCCCACGATATCCCAATGGACGTCATTGCGACCGACGAGCAGGTCATTTATTGCTCCCACGGCCGCCTGACATAGATAGACGAGGAGTAGTCGACAATGAACATCATCTTTCTCGTGGTGGGGGCAGTCGTCGGCCTAGTGGCCGGCCTGTTCTTCGCCAACCGGAAAGCGGATGCCGCGCTGGACAGCAAGGTCTCTGCCCGGCTCGACGAGCTGCGCGACAAGACGGTCGAGAAGACCAAAAAGCGCGTGGAGGTCGAGCTGCGCGAGGAGCTGACCAGCGAGGTCCGCGAAGAACTCAAAGGTAAATACGACGACGAGATCAAAGCCGCCGCCGAGGAGGCCGCCGAGCGCAAGCTCGAGGAGGCCAAATCCAAGGCCGAGGCCACCCAGAAAGAGGCCGAGCTGGCCGCCGAGTCCATCAAGCTCGAGGCCCAAAAGGAGGCCGAAAAGGAGCTCAAGGAGCGCCGTGCCGAGCTGCAGAAGCTCGAGGAGCGCCTGACCGGGCGCGAGGCCAAGCTCGACCAGCGCGCCGGCAAGCTCGACGAGCGCGACAAGGAGGCCACCCGGCGCGAGGAGCGGCTCAACGCACGCGAAAAAGAGCTCAACCAGCGCGACGACGAGCTGACCCGCGACCACGAGCGCATTCAGACCGAGCTGGAGAAGGTCGCCGGCTACACCGCCGAGGAGGCCAAGGCCCAGCTCATCGACGAGATGGTCGCCGAGGCCAAAACCGAGGCCACCCAGAAGGTGCGCGAGCTCGAAGAAGCGGCCATGGACGAGGCCGACAAGCGTGCCAAGAAGGTGCTCGCCACCGCCATTCAGCGCTACGCCGGTGAGTATGTGACCGAGCGCACCGTCAAGGTCGTCCAACTGCCCAGCGACGACATGAAGGGGCGCATCATCGGGCGCGAGGGCCGCAATATCCGCGCCATGGAGGCGGCCACGGGCGTGGACATCATCGTCGACGATACCCCCGAGGTGGTCGTGGTCAGCGCCTTCGATCCGGTGCGCCGCGAGATCGCCCGGCTGTCGCTCGAAAAGCTCATCGCCGACGGGCGCATCCACCCGGCGCGCATCGAGGAGGTCGTCGAGAAGACCGAGCAGGAGATCGCTCAGGTCATCAAGGAGCGCGGCGAGCAGGCCGCCTTCGAGCTGGGCGTGCATGGGCTCCACCCGGAGATCATCAAGCTTCTAGGCCGGCTGACCTGGCGCACGAGCTACGGGCAGAATATGTGGTCGCACTCCATCGAGGTCGGCTTTTTGTGCGGCCTGATGGCCGACGAGCTCGGCGTCGACGTCAAGCTGGCGCGCCGCGCCGGCCTGCTGCACGACATGGGCAAGGCGCTGACCCACGAGCGCGAGGGCAGCCACGCGCTGGTCGGCGCCGAGATCGCCAAGAAGCACGGCGAGACCGAGATCGTGCGCAACGCCATCGCCGCTCACCACGACGAGGAGCCGCAAAACTCGGTCATCGCCCACCTGGTCATCGCCGCCGACGCGCTCAGCGGCGCCCGCCCCGGCGCGCGCCGCGAGATCCTGGGCACCTACGTCAAGCGCCTCGAGGAGCTCGAGCGCATCTCCATGGGCTTCGACGGCGTCGAGAAGACATACGCCATCCAGGCCGGCCGCGAGATCCGCGTGATGGTGTCCAACTCCAAGGTCAGCGACAACGACGCTTACGCCTTGAGCAAGGATATCGCGCGCAAGATCGAGGACGAGCTGACCTATCCGGGCCAGGTCAAGGTGTGCGTGATTCGGGAGACCAGGGCGGTGGACTTCGCGAAGTAGAAGCCGCGCACGCCAACTCCCTTGCCAACACAACCTCCCTATGTTCTAAAACCGAGGCCGCCTGCTGTTCCAGGCGGCCTCGGTTTATTTGTGTAACCCTCAACGCACCACACGACCCATGAGCGACTTCAACAGCGGCGTCCTGCAAGAACTCCAATGGCGGGGATTCATCCACCAGATGACCGACGAGGGGCTCGACGAGCTGCTCGACGAGCATGCGGTGACGCTGTATTGCGGCTTCGATCCGTCGGCCGATTCGCTGCACGTGGGGAGCCTGTTGCCGATCATCGAGCTGGCGTTTTTCAAGCGCCACGGCCACCAGCCGATGGCGCTGGTGGGCGGGGCGACCGGGCTTATCGGCGACCCCAGCGGCAAGTCCGAGGAGCGCACGCTCCTGTCCGAGGAGCAGATCCAGCGCAACCTGTCGGGCATTCGCGCCCAGATCGAGACCATCCTCGAGCGCGCCCTTCAGATGCACCCGGAGACGCTGGGCGAGCAGGCCGGCGGCGAGGTGGAGGTGCCGCTGGTCAATAACGCCGACTGGTTCTCGGACTGGAGCTTTTTGGGCTTTCTGCGCGACGTCGGCAAGTTCTTCCGCGTCAACACCATGCTCGCCAAGGAGTCGGTGCGCGCGCGCCTCGAGGAGCGCGAGCAGGGCATCAGCTACACCGAGTTTAGCTACATGCTCATCCAGGCGTACGACTTCATGCACCTGCGCCGCGAGTACGACTGCAAGCTGCAGATCGGCGGCAGTGACCAGTGGGGCAACATCACCGCCGGCATCGAGCTGATGCGCCGCAAGCACGGCGACACCGGCTTCGGGCTGACCTTCCCGCTGCTGACCGACTCCACCGGCAAGAAACTCGGCAAGACCGAGGCCGGCGCGGTGTGGCTCGACGCCGAGCGCACCAGCCCCTACGAGTTCTACCAGTACTGGGTGCGCCGCGACGACGCCGACGTGCCCAAGTTGCTGCGTTTTCTGACGTTTCTTCCCCAGGAGGAGATCGACGCGCTCGTCGCCGAGATCGACGAGGGGAAAAACCGTGGCCAGGTCCAGCAAAAGCTCGCCTGGGAGGTCACCGCGCTGGTCCACGGCGCCGAGGAGGCCGACAAGGCCGTGCGCGCCAGCCAGATGCTGTTTGGCGAGAAGATCGAGGGGCTGACCGACCGGGAGTTGTCCTCGATCTTCGCCGACGTGCCCTCCACCGAGATCCCGCGCGCGAAATTCGAGGGCGAGGGCATCGGCGTGCTCGATCTGTTCACCGAGACGGGCTTGCAGAAGTCCAACGGGGCCGCCCGCCGGCTCATCAAGCAGGGCGGCGCGTACCTGAACAACGAAAAGATCGAGCGCTGGGACGACCCGATCACCCTCGAGCACCTGGCCAGCGAGTCGATGATGGTGCTCAGGAGCGGCAAGAAGAACTACCACGTGGTCAAAGTCGTGTGACCCCCGGAATGAATTCCGGGGCTATGGAAGGGAAAGGCGGAAGAATTTCAGCGAAGCCTGGTCGCGCCGTGGTCGAAGTCCGCGGCAAGCAAAGCGTTGAAACGAGCAACGCTGAAATAACAAAGCAGTTCCAAAAATAGCCCCGGAATTCATTCCGGGGAAACCGGCCAGCCCCATTCTCGTTACAGCTCGACAGGGTCGTCGAAGCGCATGATATGCACTTCGTCGGCCTCTGTATTTTCTTGCAGGTGCTTCTGAAACGACACCTTGGACTCCTCCTCGCCGTGGACGATGAGCACGCGTTTGGCGTGGGTCTGCTGGACCCAGTTGGTCAGCTCGTTCTTGTCGGCGTGGGCCGAAAAGCCGTTGATCGTCCATACCTGGGCGTTGCACTCGTAGTAGCTTCCCATGATGCGCACGCTCTCGGCGCCTTCGACGATGAGGCGCCCGAGGCTGTTTTCGGCCTGGTAGCCGCAGATGACCACGCTGCATTCGGGGCGCTCGAGGTTGAAGCGCAGGTGGTGGAGCACGCGCCCGCCGGTGATCATCCCGCTGCCGGCGAGGATGACCGCCCCGGAGTGAATCCCGTTGATATGCATCGATTCGTGGGTGTCGCGCGTGTAGGTCAGCGCGTCGAAGTTAAAGGGCGTGCCGCCATCCTGGGTCAGCTCCAGGGCTTCCTTGTCGTAGTAGGTGGGGAACCGGCCGAACACCCGGGTGACGTCGATGGCCATGGGGCTGTCGAGGAAGATGCGCGCCGACTCGGGGATGCGCCCGTCGCGCCAGGCCTCGTAGAGCACGTACAGAAGCTCCTGAGCGCGCTCGACGGCGAAGGTGGGCACGACCACGTTGCCCCCGCGCTCGAGCGTCTGGCGGATGGCCTCCTCGAGCTCGGCGACCGATTGGGTGAACGGGCGGTGCAGCCGGTTGCCGTAGGTGCTCTCCACGATGGCGATGTCGGCCTCGGGCGCGGGCTCCGGGTCGCGGATCAGCGGCTTGTTGAGGTTGCCCAGGTCGCCCGAGAACAGCAGCCGGCGCTTTTGGTCCCCCTCGGTCAGCTCCAGCAGGATGAACGCCGATCCCAGGATGTGGCCGGCGTCGTAGTAGGTGATGGTGATGTGTTCGCTGAGGCGAAACGGCTCGTGGTAGTCGATGAAGGTATGCCACCGGTCGAAGGCGTCGAAGATGTCGGTCTCTTCGTACAGCGGCTCGACCAGCGGCTCGCCGGCCTTGCGATGGGCGTTGTGGCGATCGGTCTCGTGGGCGATGAGCTCGACGGCGTCCATCAGACTGATCCGCGAGATCTCGTAGGTCGGCCGGGTGGACACGATCTTGCCGTCGAAGCCCTCTTTGACGAACAGCGGGATGCGCCCGATGTGGTCGAGATGGCCGTGGCTGACCACGATATAGTCGATGGACTTGGGGTCGATCGCCAGGGGAGGGCGGTTGTGCTCGCGCACGCGCCGGCCGCCCTGGAACATCCCACAATCCAACAAAATGCGCGTGTCGCCGACCTCGAGCAGGTGGCACGAGCCGGTGACGCCCTCGGCGGCGCCAAAACTGGTCAACTTCATTTGTCGCCTCACATATCAAAGGTACTTCTACTTCCGTGCCCAACAAATATGCGCAGCCATCGTATCGGCAAGCACAATTTATTGCCCCGAGTCGGCGGTGAGGCCGAACAGAGAGGCGGCGTGCGGCCGGCGCCGCCGTCCACGCCGCCGCGGGCTGAATTTATGGAGGGATGTCAGCGGGTTGTGGGTATGCGCAAGCGGGATTGAAGGCGGGCGCGGGGAATTTTTTTCAGAAAATACGCAACGATTTGGCCCTTTCTGCCGAAAACCATAATAGGGGGGCCACGTCGGCAGCTCCGCTCAGTCTACAGCCCTGCGACCTCGAATGTATTCGCTCCGGCTGCGGACGAGCCCTCCACTTAATCGATGCATTCGAGTGGGTACCGGAACACAGGGCTCGACAAATGAGGATTCGACGTATGATCGATTTGAATTGCAGGCGCGTCTGGTTCGCGGGTTTGTTCGCGTTAGGACTTGTGTTGGGCGGCTGTGGAGACGACGGTGGTGGAGCCAACGTCGATCAGGCCAGCGCCAATTTCAACGAGGCGCTCTCTTCGACGTGGTCGCAGACTTGCGGTTGCAGCTATCAGAAGGGATCGGCGAACTACAACTCCTGTATGGATCAACGGGGCACAGTTTCGCTGTCAGCCTGTGAGGAACAGGCGGCGAAATGTCACGCCCAAAACTTCGTCAAGTACATGAATTGTGGGGTGACGGCCCTTCACAACTTTAAGAAGTGTATGTCCGGGTGCATCGACCCCAGCAGTACGGCCGCACAGAATTGCACCGACCAATATAACCGGGCGGCCCATGGATGTGAGCAGATCGTGAGCTTTGGATTGAGCCAAGACTTGAACACCTGCGAGCAAGTCGGCAGCCTCGACCAATGCACCAAATAAGCGGTGCGCCGCGGGCAAGAAACGCAAAACCCCTCGCAGCCGAAGCTGTGAGGGGTTTAGCGTCCCGTACGGGATTCGAACCCGTGTCGCCGGCGTGAAAGGCCGGTGTCCTTGACCAGGCTAGACGAACGGGACATGAGCCGTGCTGGGATCGAACCAGCGACCCGCAGATTAAAAGTCTGCTGCTCTACCAACTGAGCTAACGGCCCATCGGCGAAACTAAGCACCAAATCGGCGCCGGATTCACCGCCGTTTGCGAGGGGGACCTCGCCAACGGGAGAGCGTTTATAAGGATGGCCGTCGGGCCTGTCAACAATAAATTGCACAAATTGGCGAGGGCGGCGTTTTCTTCTATTTGTGCCGTGTCTATTTTGAAGGAGGCGGCTGGAGTTGGTACTCTAACCGAACGTTCGGCAGACCGGGAGCAGCCGGCGTCGAAGTACCACACGGGACAAATATGGAACGCTCATATCGCAGACGCTGGAGACACACGCGGGATACCATTCCCGCCCGCCGCCGCCGCCGGCGTACGCACCGGCGTGATCACAAGCGTGGGGGCACCTATTATCCGATGGTGGTCGATTCGCAGGCGGCGCTTCGGGGCGTGCGCGCCCGGCTGATCGGGGCGGTGGCGGCCGCCTCCGTGACGTTGGTGTGCCTGTTGTACGCGGTGTTGTCGTCGCTGAGCTCGTTCGGCGTGACGTTCGCGCTGACGGTGGGGCTTTGCTCGTTTGGGGCGGCGGTGGCGCTGCTGTTGAGCGCGCGCCACGAAGAGGAGGTCCACGAGTTGGCCACCGAACTGGGCGCGCGTCGCAGCGCCCACCCCCAGGAGGAGGCGGCCGGCCGGCGCGCGCTTCCCGAGCCCAATCCCCTGGCCAGCGCCACGCTCGGCGATCGCCCCGAGTTCGACGGCGTGCGCCGCGAGGTCTACTCCGCCAAGACCGACGGCGCGATCTGAGGACTCACTCCCCGCGGTAGGTACACGCCGAGGTGCACGTCTCGTGCACGGTCACCGCGCTCAGGCACGCCAGCCGGGGCTGCAGACGCACCCAGATCCAGCGCGACAGAATCTCCGAGGTGGGATTCTCCAGCCCATCAATTTCGTTGAGAAAATAGTGGTCGAGGCGCTCGTGCAGCGGCTTCCACGCTTCTTTGATCTCGGCAAAGTCGATCAGCCAGCCGCTCTGCTCGTCGACCGGTCCTTTGACCTCGATGGTCACCTTGAAGGAGTGGCCGTGCAGCCGGCGGCATTTGTGGCCCTCGGGGGTGTTGGGAAGCCGGTGGGCGGCCTCGAAGCGGAAGTCTTTGGTCAGTTCTACTACCATGGCTCGTTCTTGGTTGATGGGTCTCTCGGGACGTTGCGGCGCATTGTGAAGTTGGCGACGTGCAGCCCGCGTGTAGTGTTTTTGGTTTTTCGTTGTTGGTACTGCTGATCCGTGCGGTTAGCACGAAACCGTTGGCATTGCACAAGAACAACTAAGCCCGCGTCAACATTCGCGACCTGTCATAGCCGACACCGCCGTCTACCGCTAGCTAAGAACTGGAAGCCCAACCGATAGGCGAGGCTCGACTGATCCAACAGCCTCAACCCGCGCCAGCTCATTGCAATCAGCCTGTCCTCTCCGGTAAGACTGATCCGGTGATCAGGTGCACCCAGGAGCACGCGCAATGAGCGGACCCGCCCAAAAGTTTCTCGACGTCGTCGCCGCCGGCCCCGTCGTCTTCGACGGTGCCGTCGGCACGCAACTGTACGAGCGCGGCATTTATATCAACCGCTCGTTCGACGACGCCAACCTCACCCAGCAAGATCTGGTGCGAAGCGTCCATGAGGCCTACCTGCAGGCCGGCGCCGACGCCATCACGACGAATACGTTTGGCTCCAACCGCATCAAGCTCAAGCGCCACGGGCTCGAGGACAAGGTCGAGCCCATCAACCGCCACGGCGTCGAGCTCGCCCGCGAGGTCGCCGGCAGCGCGGCCTACGTCGCCGCCTCGGTCGGCCCCACCGGGCTGACCCCGACGATGCTCACCGACGCCGAGCTCGACGAGATCCGCCAGGCCTACCGCGAGCAGATCGGGATTTTGGCCGACGCCGGCGCCGACATCATCGTGCTGGAGACCTTCCGCCAGCTCAGCGAGATTCGCATCGCCATCGAGGCCGCCCGCGACGTGTGCACTCTACCGATCGTCGCGCAGATGGCGTTCGACTCCGATCTCAAGACCGGCGACGGCGCCGCTCCCGACCGCGTGGCCTTGCTGCTCAAGCAGTGGGGCGCCGACGTCATCGGCGCCAACTGCATGGAGGGGCCCAACGTCCTGTACGACGTCGTCGAGCAGATGGTCGGCCACGGCCGCCCGGTCATCGCCCAGCCCAACGCCGGCTACCCGCGCAAGGTCGAAGAGCGGCTGGTGTATATGGCCACCCCCGAGTATTTCGGGGTGTACGCGCGTCGGTTCTACAAGTTGGGCGTGCACATCGTCGGCGGCTGCTGCGGCACCGGGCCCGATCATATCCGCCAGATCGCCGCGGCCGCGCGCATGATGGGCGGCGGGCGCATCAAGGTGGAGATGGACCAGGCCGACAAGGTCGTCCAGCGCCCCGACGAGGGCCTCGACGAGGTGCCCCTTGAAGACCGCACCCAGCTCGCCCGCAAGATCCTGCGCGTGCAGCGCGAGCGCGTCAAAGCCGCGCCCGACCAGCGCCTGCCGGTCAACCGCGACAGCTTCGTGGTCAGCGTCGAGGTCAACCCGCCGTCGGGGCTCAACCCCGACAAGGCCATCGAGTCGGCGGGCATGCTCATCGACGGCGGCGTCGACGTCATCAACACCTCCGACGGACCGCGCGCCTCGGTGCGCATGGACAACGGCGCGTTCGCCGCGCTGATGCGCAAGCGCGTGGGCTGCGAGGTCATCGTCCACTACTGCTCGCGCGACCGAAACCTACTCGGCCTGCAATCCGATCTGTTGGGCCTGCACGTGCTCGGCCTGCACAACCTGTGCGTGATCACCGGCGACCCGCCCAAGGTCGGCGACTACCCGCACGCCACCGCCGTGTTCGACCTCGACAGCGTGGGCATGTTGCGCATGATTTCCGGGTTTAACCGCGGCCTCGACCCCTCGGGCAAGTCCGTCGGCGACGTCACCCGCTTCGTCTGCGCCTGCGGCGCCGAGCCGGCGGCCAAGGATTACGAGCGCGAGATTCGCCGTTTGGAGGAGAAGAAGGCCGCCGGCGCCGACTTCGTGATGACCCAGCCGGTCTACGACCACCGCGTGCTCGAGCGCTTCCTGGCCGACATCGAGCACCTGGATCTGCCGGTGCTGGTGGGGCTGTTGCCGCTGGCCAGCCACCGCAACGCCGAGTTCTTGCACAACGAGGTCCCCGGCATGGCCGTGCCCGACGACATCCGCCGGCGCATGAGGGAGGCCGGCAGCGGCCCCAAGGCGCGCGCCGAGGGCGTCGCCATCGCCCAGGAGACCCTCGCGATGGTCAAAGACAAGGTTGTCGGCGCCTACATCATGCCCCCATTCGGCCGGTATGTGGCGGCCCTCGAGATTCTTCAATGCATTGATGGTTACCCGGAGGTTGGCTGATGCCCATCCATGACAGCATCGTCGAATTGGTCGGCAACACCCCGCTGATTCGTCTCCAGAAGGTCGTCGGCGACTGTCCCGCCGAGATCGTGGCCAAGGCCGAGTTTTTCAACCCCTGCAGCAGCGTCAAGGATCGCATCGGCGCCAATATGATCGCCCGCGCCGAACGGGAGGGCCAGATCGGGCCGGGCTCGACCATCATCGAGCCCACCAGCGGAAACACGGGCATCGCCCTGGCATTTGTGTGTGCGGCGAAGGGCTACGATCTGGTGCTGACCATGCCCGACACCATGAGCCTGGAGCGGCGCGCGCTGCTCAAGGCGCTGGGCGCGCGCCTGGAGCTGACGCCGGGCGCGCTGGGCATGCAGGGCGCGGTCGACCGGGCGCGCGAGCTCGCCGAGGAGCGCGACGGGGCGATCATGCTCCAGCAATTCGAAAACCCCGCCAACCCGGCGGCCCACGCTCACTCGACGGCCCTGGAGATCTGGGAGGACTGCGACCACCAGATCGACGCCATCGTCACCGGCGTGGGCACCGGCGGCACCATCAGCGGCGTGGCCCGGGTGCTCAAGGAGAAGAACCCCGACTTCAAGGCCATCGCCATCGAGCCTGCCCAAAGCCCGGTGTTGTCCGGCGGCGAGCCCGGCCCGACCAAGATTCAGGGCATCGGGGCGGGCTTCGTGCCCAAAAACTTCGACATGGGCCTCATCGACGAGGTCATCCAGGTCGACGACGACCAGGCCATGGAGATGGCCCGGCGCCTGGCGCGCGAGGAAGGCCTGCTGGTGGGCATCAGCTCCGGGGCCAACGTCGTCGGCGCCATCGAGGTGGGCCGGCGCGCTGAATTTCAGGGCAAGCGCATCGTCACAATGTTGTGCGACACCGGCGAGCGCTACCTGTCCACGCCGTTGTACCGCGAGCTGTAGGTGGTCATGACTACGGATTCACAAACCAACCAGCGACCGACGGTCACCGCGCCGAGTCTGCACCCCGACGGTACGCGCGGGCTGGTGCTCGACGCCATCGAGGACATCCGAGCGGTGCGCCGCGCCGACCCGGCGGCGCGCACCCCGGTGGAGGTCGTGCTCACCTACCCGGGGCTGCACGCGCTGTGGTTCCACCGGGTGGCCCACCGGATGTTCAATCGCGGCCAGATCGTGCGCGCCCGGCTGCTATCGCACCTGGCGCGCCACTACACGGGCATCGAGATCCACCCGGGCGCCCAGATTGGCCGGCGAGTCTTCATCGACCACGGCATGGGCATCGTCATCGGCGAGACCGCGGTCATCGGCGACGACTGCCTCATCTACAAGGGCGTGGTCCTCGGCGGCACGACCCTGGCGCGCACCAAGCGCCACCCGACGCTGGGCAAGGGCGTGACCGTGGGCAGCAACGCCTGCATCCTGGGCGCCGTCGAGGTCGGCGACGGCGCGCGCATCGGCAGCGGCTCGGTCGTGATCAAGGACGTCGCCGAGGGGGCCACCGTGGTGGGGATCCCCGGGCGGGTGGTCTCCAAGGACAAGCCCAGCGGGCTGACCATCCCCAACCTGGACCACGCGGCGCTGCCCGACCCCTTGCAGCGCATCGTCAAGGATTTGATCGGGGCATATCGACCGGCTCTCCAACCGCATTCACACCCTGGAGAACCTGCTCGAACTCAGCCCCGAGGAGCTCGCCGAGAAGCTCGAGCGCGACGAGTTGCAAGACGATCTCGATCTGGAATTCTTGGAAGCCTACGAAGCCGAAAGTTGACGGTTTGGCGATTTGCGAGGATGCGATGAAATGGCGAACGATTAGCTGGTTGCTCTTGGTCACACTTTTCGTGCCGATGTCGGCGTTTGCCGGCGGCACGAAAGGCCACAAGACCGCCAAAGAGATCATCGACGCGGCGCGCGACAAGAACTCGTTGGGCTTCTCCGCCGGCGAGGCGAGCCTCGAGCTCATCATCGAGGACAAGACCGGCAATCGGCGGGTGCGTGCGCTCGACGTCAAGAGCAAGAAGATCGACGGCGCCACCCATACCCTCGTGAAGTTGACCGCCCCCAAGGAGGTCAAGGGCCAGGCGTTTTTGTTCGCCGAGAACAAAAAAGGCGAGGACGACGTGTGGATGTTCGTGCCCGCCTTCAAGGTCACCCGGCGCATCGAGGGCAGCCAGAAGAACGGCTCCTTTCTGGGAAGCCACTTCACCTACGCCGACCTGGAGAGCCGCCAGATTCACGGCGCCCACTACAAGCGCCTAAAAGACGCCAAGATCGGCAAAAACGCGGTCTACGTCATCGAGTCGAGCCCCAAAAAGGGGACCGACAGCGACTACGCCAAGGTCGTCAGCTACATCCGAAAGTCCGACTATATGCCGCTCAAGATGCGGTTTTACGACAAGGACGGCGAGGTCACCAAGACGCTGTTCGTCGAAAAGCTCGATAAGACCAAAAAGGGCCAGTCCTACGTCAAGCAGATGACCCTTCGGCCCAAAGGCGGCGGGTTTACCACCATCAAAATCGACTCGCTGAAGTCCGACGCCGACCTGCCGGACGCGCTGTTCTCGAAGAACCAGTTGGGCAAATAAGCGCCGGCGGTTGAGGTGGAATTGCGATTGAAGGGCGGACGAATTGCGGCGTATGCGCGAGACGGAGCGATGGACGACAAGCCACGTGGCTAATCTGCATCGAGTGAGTAGGCCTTGCAGGAGTTGTGGCGCCGGCTATTGAGGTGGAATTACCATTGAAGGGCGGACAAATTGCGGCGTATGCGCGAGACGGAGCGATGGACGACAAGCCACGTGGCTAATCTGCATCGAGTGCGTAGGCCTTGCAGAAGTCGTGGCGCCGGCTATTGAGGTGGAATTACCATTGAAGGGCGGACGAGCCGCAGCGTTTGCGCGAGACGGAGCGATGGACGACAAGCCACGTGGCTAATCTGCAAATCCTACGTCTCGCGCAAACGTGTCGGATCGTCCGCCCATAAATAATAGTTGCACCTCAATAGCTGGCGCCCCAATCTCAGCACGGCGAACTCTATAGCTGCTGTTGGATCATACGATGTACAAGCCGACGCACCTGAGCTGGGCCTCAATCTTTTTAAGCGCCGCCCTCATCAGCGCCACCGCGCACGCCGAAGAGACCATCTACGACCCCGAAAACCCCGCGGTTCAGACCGACCAGAAGACCCCATCCGACGACTCCGACACGGGCGAAGAGACCATCTTCGACCCGGAAAACCCTGCCGTCCAAGACGACCAACAGACGGACGATAACACCG
Source organism: uncultured delta proteobacterium (assembly GCA_963697525.1). Classification (GTDB taxonomy): domain Bacteria; phylum Myxococcota_A; class Bradymonadia; order Bradymonadales; family Bradymonadaceae; genus Bradymonas. Next base: position 6,125,686 of record OY969087.1, on the reverse strand, counting down.
GACAGCCACGCCTGGTGCCGGTCGACGACGATGAATCGCCGGCGTCGAACGCGACGTTTCTTGGCCACTACGCCACGAGCCTGGGCGTCGACACCGCCTGGGAGGGCCACGGCGAGGATGTCGTCGAGTGGGACAACTTGCTGTCGCTGCGCCTGGAGTACGAGCTTCCCGGCCACTCCAGGGCGGTCGTCGAGGGCATCTTTCGCCACTGGATTGTCGGCCAGGAGAACCCCGACGAGCCGAATTACCTGCTCAACGCCAGCCACCCCCGCGCGAGTTACGAGCCGCGGCTGGGCGAGGCGTACGTGTTGTATCGGGCGGGCAATTGGATGTTTCGGGCGGGCAACCTGGTCACGCCGTGGGGGAGCACGACCATCATGCGCCCGGGCGACCTAATCAACCCGCAGGATATGACCGACATCGCCTCCAGCACGGGCTTTTTGCTGCCGCAGTTGACCGGGGAGGTCTCCTATTCGACGCCCACCTGGGCGGTCACCGGCCTCGTGGTGCCGTTTTTCGAGCCCAACCGCATGTACGTCTTCGGGCGCGACAGCGCGCTCGTCAGCCCGTTTAACCCGGCGCTGGGCGACCAACTATCGCTGATTCGGGTGGTCGAGCAGGTCATCGACCCCAGTCGGTGGGACGACGTGCAGTCGTTCTTCACGGCCACGCGGGTGCCCGACGAGACGCCCAAGAACGCCAGCGCGGGCGTTCGCGTGACGGCCACACGCTGGAACACCGACTTTGGGCTGGGCTATTTTTACGGCTGGGACCGCACCCCGTGGATCGAAATGGACGAGGACGTCCAAAAGCTCGTCGACCTGACCGTGGCCGACGGCAAGGTTCTGCAGGACTTCGACTTCGCCGCCTTCTTCGGCCGTCATCCGGAGGTGCTCGGCATCACCAAGCGCCTGGGCGAGAAGTCCAAAAAGGGCCAGACCCTCTTCGACGGCGAGTACAAGCGGCGCCACACCGTCGTCGCTAACCTGTCGCGCTACGTCGGTCCCATCGGCGTGCGCGCCGACGTGGCGTTCACGCCCCAGCAGACCCTGTACTCCGACTCGTTCGATCCGCTGCGGCGTACCACCGTCTTCGGCGCGCTGGGGTTGAGCTGGGAGCACGTCAAAAGCGAGGACGACGTCTTCGCGCTGACGCTCGAGGGCTTCTGGCTGCACCCCTTCGCCCGCGACAGCGCCGTCAACGACTTCTTCGTCAACTCCGACGAGCGCGGCCCCGAAGGCGCCCATCTCCTTCTCATCGGCGACGAGATGTACGGCGTCGCCGGCGGGTTACGCTGGAGCGTGCCCGTCATCGGTGCGGATCTGCAGGTGGGCGCGGTGAGCACGCTGTCCAACGAAGATGTGGTGGGGACGGCGTCGCTCAGCCGCGAGTGGTATTCGTGGCTGCGCACGACGCTGGGTGTGGCGCTGTACGAGGGACCGACGCCGACGAAGGGGCAGATGAGCCTGGGCGGGGTCTACGACCACAACGACCAGGTGCGCCTCTCCGTCGGCGGGGTGTTTTGAGAGGTTCGCGTGGGCGCGAGCCAATCAGTCGAGCGGGATGCGATCGCTGATGAGCAGGTTGGGGAAGCCGTTGCGCACCGGATAGACGTAGGCACCGTCTTCGCGCACCAGCCCGGCCGCCAGGCTCTCCTCGACGGGCTCGCCGGAGTCGTCGGTCAGCTCACCGTTGCCGATGGCCTCATTGAGCTCGGCGAGGCGGGCCTCGTCGAGCTCTTCGAGCGGCTGGTGCGTCTCGGGGCACCGATAGATCTCGGTCATGACCTGGAGTCTGGCCATCTCAGCTCTCCTCGCCGTTGAGCAGGTCGGCCGCGCGGCGCTCGCCGACCTCGAAGTGGGCGGCGAAATCGGCGAGCAGATCGCGCTCGCTGGCGCTGATGGGGTCGGTCAGGTTGAAGAAGCCGCCGGAGGCCTCGGCGACCTCACGCGCTAGCTCGACCACCGACTTCTCCTCCCAATACTCGGGGTGCTCTTCGACCAGGTGCTCGATGACGCGGTTGACGCGCTCGAAGAAGATCCCCGAGGGCTGCTCGCCGAGCAGCAGCGTCAAAAAGCTGTGCGCGGGCGTGCCGATGTTGACGCGGAAGCGACGGGCCATCTCGAGCAGCTTGTCGTTCTCGGCCGAGGTCACCTTGCCGTCGGCCCAGGCCATCTGGATGAGCGGCACCAGCGGCAGCACACGCGCCGTCTCGCTGTCGAAGCCCAGCGCCAACGCTTCGGTGGCGACTTCGTCACTCGACTGCAGCACCTCTTGGATGCCCTCGCGCTCCTGCTGGCGGATGGCGGCGAGCTGCTGGGCGCGGCGCGCCTCGGCGATCTTCTCGCGATCGCGCTCCTTGAAATACTTATCTTCTTCTTCACTCGACATTGCTTGCTCCAGTCGATGTGGCGTTGGTATTCGGTCTGCTAGACATCGCCGGCTGTTCTAACACGGGAAGGCGGGGTTTTGGCAATGGTTTTTGCCCCGGTTTCTTGCGCGGGCACAAGATCGGGCCGATCACGGCTGCTCGATTGGCGACGCCGGTCCATCGGTCTCACTCAGAAATTTGAAACGAGTTGGCCAAAGTCACAAAAATCTGTGGCCGAGGCCGGGCCTCGCATGGCGCCGGGCGGTGACGCGGGTTGGCCTCGTCCCCGTTGCCGGCCCCTGGCGTGCGCCGGGCTTCGATCTATGCGACAATCTCGGTGGTTGGATCGGGCCTTGCACATTGAACTTCGTGCAACAAGGTCGCGCAATTGAGGACCGGATGAGTGTCGCGCTCTACAACCTGATGGTGAAGCTGATTCTGGTGGCCGCGCTATTCGCGCCCGCGACCCAGAATCTGCTGGTCGGGCCCAAGCTCGCTCAGATCGAGCAGTCCTACACGCAGAGCGTCGAGCAGCGCAAAGCCCTCGACGCCCAGCTCGCCCAGCGCGAGGCGGACTACCGCGGGCTGCTCGGCCAGATTGATGCCCTGAAGCGCGCGCCCAATACCCTGCAAAATCGCATGGAGCTCGAGGGTTTGCTGCGCCAGAGTCGTCAGCTCGCCGAGCGGATGCAGACGCTGCAACACAAGATCCACGACATCGACCAGCGCCTGAGCAACGAGCGCGGCCAATTGGTGGGCGCCATCGACGCGCGCATGAAAGATCTGGAGGCCCAACTCGCCCAGAGTTCGACCAGCCAGCGCCGCGAGATCGTCGGGCAGCTCAACACGCTTCGCGCCGAGCGCCAGAAGTTCACCGCCCCGCTTCCCAGCGCGCCGTCGCACGGCGAAATGAGCCAGACGCTGCAGATGAGCGAGAACCTGCAGGACGCCTCCGCCGAAGATTTGCTGGCGGCCGCCGACGAGCTGCAGGACACCAGCGATCAGGTCAAAAAGCGCCTGGGCGCCATCCAACAGCGCATCCAGGAGCTGCGCCAGGCCAAACTCCTCGCCCGGCGCGCGCGCAGCTTCACCACCGAGGACCGCTTCTTCGACGAGACCGATCGCAGCCGCTTCATCGGCCACTACTCCAACGCCACGTCCTCGGCCGATCACAGCGCCGGTGGGGCCACGGCCTCGGCGGGCTCGAGGACCAACGATGGCAGCACGGCGGGTGGATCGGGTCGCACCAGCGCCGACAACGGCACGCCCACCGGCGGAGGCACGTCCACCGACGGCGCTGCCACGCCCGGGGGCACGGGGGCGGACGGCCAGGCCGGGACCCCGGCGCCCTCGGCGGGCGCGGGCGCCGGCGGATCGACCAGCGGCGACTTCCAGAACGGCACCGGCTCGCAAATGAGCGACGAGCCGGCCACGCCCACGTCGCCCCAACAGAGCGGCTCGGCCCAGGATGGCGCCGGCTCCAGCGGCGCCGACTCCCAGGGCGATGTCTTCGGCTCCCAGGACAGCCTCCTCATCGACAGCCAGGCCGATCCCCAGAAGTCCACCGGCGAGGGCTTCGACAGCGACGACGAGTTGGACTCGCGCATCCACGACCTCGAATCCGAGCAAAAGCGCCTGCAAAAACAGGCCGCCGAGCTCGAAACCAAAGCTCGCCAACTGCGCAAACGCGCCCACGACTCTCTGGAGTGATCGGCGCGACGCGCGCCCGGGGTCTTGCGGTCAACAATCACATTGGGCCGTGCGCGCAACAGCCCATCTGGGCGAATCGTGACGATTACGACCATGCCGAGTTCAGGTCATCCACGCCAAACTCCGGCTCCAGTGCTTTTGTGACCTTCTCGCCAGGCCCGCAGTTGGAGAAGCCGTTTAGGTTTACGTTTACGTTCAGGTTTAGGTTTAGGTTTGATGCTGTCAAACTCACGGAACCTAAACGTAAACGTCAACCTCAACGTAAACCTAAACGGCCTTTCCCGCCCATAGGGTCGACGTGGAACCATCCTCGAAACTCTCGCGTTGGCCCAGTCGCGACAGGTGCTCTTGGACAGGCGGGGGAGAAGCCGAATCTCGCTAGCTGCCGATCTGTGCGTCCCGCGGGACAAGCCACGCGGGGGCGCTAACTGCGAAAAAGATCTGAGGCCCAATCGCTGAGCGACCTGCGAGCCGACCCCCGATCGACCCGCGCGACCTTGATGGGATAGAAACCGGCGTGGTATGCACGATCGCCAGTTTCGACAGCTCGGTCCTGCTCTTATACTCGACTGCTGGCGTGGGTATGATGGCAGGGCCTCAAGGCCGGCTCAGAGGTTCTCGATGAGTGCAAGTGCAGGTGTACCGGGCGATAATGCGTTCGGGCGGACATCGCGTATTCCGATTCAAGTGACAGACCACCGCGGCGACGTCTTTGAGGCGCGTGTGTATCGGTGCGTCAATATTTCGACCGATCCGGAGCTGCGCGACGCGCTGATGTCGGGCGCGTTGTACGAGGTGGGCTCGCCCGACGGCGAGGCCACCTACCGCCTGGCGCTTCCCATCTGCTACCACGACGAGCAGCGCGCGATTTTCGCGTTGGTCATCCCCACGGAGCTGCGCCATCGCGAGTTCGAGCTGCGCGCCCAATTACTCGACGAGCTGGGCCAGGTGCGCGAGCGTTTGCCGTCGTATATTCGCCAATTTTCAACGATCATCGGCGCCGAAAGCATCGAGGCGCTCGAGCAGCGCGCCGACGCGCCGGCCGCGCCGGTGCTCGACGAGCTGGCCGCCGACGGCGGCGAGCCTCAGGCGACGGTGATCACCGAGGCGCCCGGGCCGTCGCCCGAGGCGCAGGCCGAGCTCGACGAGGCCTGGCAGAAGCTCGAGGCCGAGCGCGAGCAATTGGCCAGCGAGCGCAACCAACTCGCCGAGGTGCGCGAGCGTATCGACCGCGAGCGCGCCCGGATGGACGACGTCGAGCAGAACCTCGCCGACGAGCGCCAGTCGCTCCAGGAGCTGCGCTCGGAGATCGAGGCGCGCGAGCTCAACCTCGAGCAAAAGCGCATGCAGCTCGAGCAGGGCGCGCCGCGCTCCAACGCCGAGGAGTCCACCCAGGTGGTCACCGACGACCAATTCGTCGAGGTCCTCGAGGAGGACGACATCGACGTCGACGATGACGACGCCGCCGACCCGGAGCCGCCGCCCGCCGAGCCGCCACCCGCCGGGGAGTCGGCCGCGCCCAGCGAGGCGACCGCGCTCATCGAGAGCCCGTATACTGCCGAGGACAGCGAGGAGATCCCGCTGACCGAGACGCGCATCGTGCGCGACGACGCCGCCGACGTGCCCGAAACGTTCGGCGCCGCCGGCTGGCGCGGCCTCGAGGTCGTCGACGGCCACGTGCTCGCCAGCGCCAAGGTGCCCGCGGGCATCGTCGACGTGATCGACGGGGCGGACTCCCTGGGGTTTTTCGTCCAATTCGACCACGAGGGCGGCTATCCCATCGTCGGCCTGCTGGTGGCCGCGCTCGATGCCGACGAGCACGCCCTGACGACCGTGGGCTGGGCGCTCGACGTGGTCAACCCCGACCACGAGATCGTCCTCGACCGGCTCGCCGACGCCGTCGAACTGCGCGTGGCCCTGTACGACGACTCGGACAAACTCGCGGTGGTCTACGACGTCGCCGCCCCGCTCAGCGGCAACCTGGACTGGATTCGCACCCGCGTCGAGCACCTGCTGGGCGACGCCGACGTCGAGGTGGGCTCGTTCGACGATGCCGCCAACCGCTGGCAGTCCGCCGGCCACGAGCGGCTGGGCTCGATGCGCCACAACTTCCATCACGACAGCTTCGAGCGGGCGACCACCCCCGCCGAGCTCGCGCTGGCCAGCGGTATCGTCGGCTATTGGTCGACGCCCGATAAATACGAGTACCTGGTCGCCAACCGCTCGTTTCCCATCGAGCAATTCGACGCCATTCAAAAGCGTGTGGTGCGCCGGGCGGTGCAGCAGGGCCTGTTCATCAACGACGAGCTGCGACGCCTGGCCGTCGAGATGGGCCTGGCTGCCGACGAGGTCGAGCTCGTCGAGCGCCTGCTCGCGGAGTTCGCCGAGGTCAGCGTGGGGCTGCGCGACAATGATCTCGACCCCCTCGAAGAGTGGGATAACTGGGAGGCGCTGGTCGAGCTGGCCGAGCACGTCGGCGTGAGCCTCGACCCCGATGTCCTCGAGCTCGCCGAGGCCAGCCTCAAGCGCGCGCAGGACTATCAGGACACCGACCTGGCCGACGCCGCCGAGCCCCCGCCGGCCCTCGACGAGCCCAGCAGCGCCGCTCACGACCAGTACGAGGTCGACGACCTGTTGGTCGCGCGGCGCTCGGAGTCCACCGGGGTCACCTACTTCTTGCCCGATGACGCCGTCCTCGATACTTTTGACGATCTTGCGTCCATGGGACGCGAAGACCTCGAGTTGCTCCTGGACGATTCCAAGGGGCGCCTGGAAGCCGCGCAGATGCTCGTCGAGCGTTTCGGCTCCGATGGCATTCAGGTGGCGCTCGACGGCGCCGAGAATATGACCGCCACCGAGGTGGCCGCGCTGGCGCGCTTCGTGGAGACCAAGGCCGAAGGCCTGGAGGCCGATCTGGTGCGCTGCGTGGAGTCCGGCGGCCCCAGCGCGACCTACGTGGCCGCCCGCGCCCTCGCCGGCATCCGCAGCACCCCGGCGATCCCGACGCTGGTCGACGCCTACCGCGACGATAAGCGCCGGGGAGACAAACAGGCGCTGGCACGCACGCTGGCGCGCTACGGCGACAAGCTGCTGCCGGTGCTCAAGCGCGCGATCAAAAAAGACGGCCACGACGAGGCGATTGTGGCCTTGCTTCGCGAGCTCGACAAGCAGCATGATGGCATCCTGACGACGCTTGCCAAAGACCGAAGCAAGAAGGTACGCAACGCCGCCAGCGCCGCCCGAGACAAGTAGAGCGGTTCCTCCCCACGCATTTTTCGACGACGCGACCTGCAATGATTATCGGAATTTTCAGCGATGTGCACAGCAACCACGAAGCCCTGACCACCGTGGTAGACGCCTACGAGGCGGACGAGCGCGACGTCGAGATGTACGTGTGCCTGGGCGATGTGGTCGGCTATGGAGCCAACCCCAACGAGTGTTGCGATATCGTACGCGAGCTGGCCGAGTTCACCATCCTGGGTAACCACGACGCCGCCGTGTGCGGTCGGATGAACTACGCCTTTTATTACGACGCCGCGCGCAACGCGCTGGATTGGCACGCCGAGCAATTGCGCGAAGAGCATCACGACTGGCTGCGCTCGTTGCCGTACTCCCAAAAGTGGGAGGACGTCGAGTTTTGCCACGGCTCGCCGGTCAACCGCGAGGATTTCGAGTACGTCTTCAATATCCACCAGGCCAGCCAGTTGCTCGACCACTGGGATGAGTTGCAGCATATCACCTTCATCGGCCACTCCCACCTGACCAAGGCGTTTAGCCTCGACCCCGACGAGGGCGCCGTGGAGGTCAGCTCGCCGCTGCTCGAGTTCGACCCCGACAAAAAGTATATCGTCACCGTCGGCAGCGTCGGCCAGCCGCGCGACAACGACAACCGCGCCTGCTTCGGCTTTTACGACACCGAGGCCAAGACCTTCGAGTACCAGCGGCGCGACTACGATGTGCGCAACGCGGCGCGCAAGATCTTCGAGTCCGATCTCTCCAGCGACTTCGCCAAGCGGTTGTTCTTCGGCATCTAGCTTAGTCGCCCACCAGCGCCAGGAAGTGGTCGAGCGTCAGGCAACTGAGCACGTCCACGCTGTCGGCGGACGTGCCGTGAGTGCCCACCACCACTGACAATTCATCGAACGCGCTCACATATTCGGGGGCTTTGACCGGCTGGTCGATCGTGTGTAGCAGCGTGCCGTTGCGGATGTCGCGAAGCTGAATGTCGTCGCCGACGGCGAGCACCGCGTCCTCGATGCGCATCAGCGGGATATTGCCGTGCAGCAGCCAGGTCTCGTCGGAGGGGGTGGCGCGCCAGTCGAGCTCGCCGGTGGCGATCTCGAAGCAGGAGATCTCGGCGCGGTCGGTCTTGACCAACCCGAACAGCCGCCCGTCGTCCTCCACGGCGAGCACCGGGGTGGGGTCGTCCATGCCGGCGCTGGACAGATCCAGGGTCCACTCGACGCGCGGCTCGGTGCGCTCGACGTCGATGCCGTGCAGCGTGAGCTGACCGTGACGCTCGACGGGCACGATCATGTACTCGTCGACGAAGGAGGCGCGCCCGGCCAGTACTCCGTCGATGCGTAGCTGCCAAGAGGTGCGCCCGGTGAACGGATACAGCGAGTGGACGGTCAGCTTCTGGTGCAGTGAATCGTGGGACAGCGAGTACAGCCGGCCCTGGTGGAATTGGGGACCGGTGGCCGCCAGGCCCCCGAGGCGCACCTTCCACAGGGTCTCCCCGGTGATCGGGTTGATGCTGTACAAAAAGCCTTCCCCGGTCAGAGCCATGATCAGCGGGCCCTGGAAGGTCACGCCCACGAAGCGGCCGTGGCCCGACGCGAAGCTCCAGTCGACGGTGCCGTCGGTCGACGACAGCCCCAGGATGCGCCCGTGCAGGTCGCAGGCGACCAGCCGGCTCTCGGTGGGGTAGGCCGCCGCACCCACCAGCCGCTTCCACGAGCTGGCGGGCACCGAGCGGTTCTCGAAGACGTGCTCGCCGGTCTCCAGGTCCAGCAGCCGGATGCCCCCGCCGTCCTCGGCGATCAACAGGCGATCGCCGGCGACCGCGTGGCCCACGCGCGCCATATTCAGCTCGTCGCCGTACTTCCAGCGCACCCGGCCGGTGGCGGTGTCGATGAAGTACATCGCCTCGGAGGTGGGCACGAACAGCCCGCCGGCGGCGTTGACCAGCCCGGCCAACTCGATGCGCTCGGCGGCGAATTGCCAGGTCGGCCGCGGGAAGATCGCGTGAACGCTGGACAGCGGCCACGGAAATTGCGGCGGCGCCGGCTCGGGCAGCGGGGCCGGGGTGACGTGGCCGAGCGCCTCGATGAACGTCTCGGGCTCGTCGTGGTAGAAGTTGCTGCCGGAGATGTCCTCGAACCAGCCGCGCAGCTCGCGCGTCTCCTGGTCGAGGTCGCTCCAGCGGTGGTTGAGCTCGAGGTGGGCGTTGACCGAGACGATGTCGGCCAGCAGCATCTCGGCGAGCGACAGCATCAGGTCGAGCGCCTCGCGCGGGTCGCTGGCGACCTGCAGCGGCGGCTTTCCGGCCGCCGACGTCCCCATCGTCAACGTCCACTCCGGGCCCTGGGCGCGCACGTCGAAGCGCAGGTGGCGCATGCGCTCGTCGCAGGCAAAGCTGCTCTCCTGGGAGGCCTCCAGCAGGTTGAGCAATTGCCGGCAGCGCTTGAGCAAGGCGTGCACGGTCAGAAATGGATACCCGTGGGTCAACTCCACGTTGTAGCCGTGGGTCTCGACGACGATCTTACCGGGAAAGAGCAGCGAGTGCAGGTCGAAGTCGTGCTCGCCGCAGTAGTGGCGCAGCGCCCGGTGATCGGCGTCGAACGAGTAGCTCAGCGTCAGTCCGCTGGGGCTGGAGGTGCCACCGTGGTGCTCGCCGGCGTCCTCGAAGTCCTCGTCCTGGCCGCGGGCGAACTCGGCGCGCTTGTAGTCCTGGATGCGGCCCAGCCGCGAGCTGAACGTGCGCACGAACGCGTCCGCCGAGAATCCCTCGGAGATGCGGTACAGGTCGGTCAGCAGGGACTCGGCGGCCTCGGAGAGGGCCTCGACGAATTTGTCCACGGCGATGGGGATGTCGTGGGCGATGACTCGGTGGTGGCGGTTGATGCTGTACAGGGAGATGAGAAACTCGTTGCCCTGCGGCACCAGCACCATCTCCCAGGGCTCGCAATGAAACTCGACGATGGCCTTGCGCGCACGACCCTCCAACAGGCGCGCCACCGCGCCGAGCAGCTCGCTGAGCACGCCGAAGATGCTCTCCTCGGCGACGTTGCTGGTGATATTGGTGCCGTCGACGACGATGTCGATGATGTCGCGGATTTCGACGAGGTCGAGCTCGGAGTCGAAGCGTCGGTACTGGCGCAGATTCTTCAAGAAGCGCACGTCCTGCTTCCAATTGTGACCGACGATGATCTGGACCGACTGCATGCTCAATCACTCCTTCCCACAGCGGCTTTGCCGGCCGCTGTCAGCTCGCGCCACAGCGTCTTGCCCACATCCAGACGCTCGCGCACGCGGTCTTCGACGTCGGCGTGCACGTAGATGCGCCGCAGCTCGCTGCCGCGTAGCGCCCGGCTCAAAAAGCCCTTGGCGAAGCGGAATTCGTCGACCAGGTACATCTTGTGGTAGATGTCCTCGCATACCACGAGGTTGATGAAGTGTTCCTCGGCGCTGTCGTCGCGCGGCCGGCTGGCCTCGCCGAGCCCTCGGACCGGCGGTGCGGGGGCGCGCGACGCCGGCCGCTGGGCGGCCATGGTGTCGAAGTAATGCTCGACGAGCTGGGCGCGCAGCGCGCGGTAGGCACGGCGTACCGCGGCGGCGTCGCCGTCGAGTTCGACGTCGAGGCCGCGTGTGCGAATGACCAGGGTGTTTTCCAAACGGCTCATGCCGTGACTCCAGGAAAATGGGGTGCGCTGCGGACTGCGCGCCGCGCACAGGCGCATTCCATGTGCTCGCGGTGCATCTCGCTAACTTTCCGCACAGATCGTTCATTCCGGTGATGCCACCGGCCGACAGCGGTCCTCCCTCCGATTATAGGGAAGCGCTCGAAGCCCAATCAAGCAGCCAGTGCTCCGATCCGGGCAGGTCCGCCGCCAAGGCATCGCGCTATCAAACAGAGAATCACGCCCGAACCGTCGCTCTACCAGAAAATCTAGGCGGCCGCGAAGGTAAGTGAAATCAACGGGTTGTCCGAGGTTGTCGGTGCCGAGGCGAGTTCGGGGAGCGATTTTTTACGCAACGATTTTCGAAATTTGCCGAAAACCATAATGAGGGGGGCCCAGCATTGCTCGGCCCTTCCCCGTGATCATCGACGTCCCCGTGAAGACAGGAGAGACCATGAGCAACATCAACGGCGTCAATTCCAGTTCCATGAACTCCGCGCAGTTGCAGCAAAACGCCCCGGCGAACCACGACGACGGCGGCTCGAGCTTTGGCGACCTGATGGGCGACATCGCCGACGGCGCGTTGGCGGGGGTGTCCGCCGTCGCCCCGCTGTTGCCCGGCGGTCAGATCGTCAAGATGGCCGCCGACGGGTTGCGCGGGCTGACCGACAAGGCCCCCGGCGGGCTGGGCGGCGCGCGCGGCGATCAGCTCGACAAGATGTGGCAGATGCAAAAGGACAACCAGGTCTTCAACCTTCAGTACATGCACCTGCAGCAGGCCATGCAGTCCGACAACCGCCACTTCTCGACGATGTCCAACCTGCTCAAGGCTCGCCACGACACCGCCAAGGCGGCCATCAACAATATGCGGGTGTGAGCGGCCGGCCCAATCCTTTGATTTTTCAACCAGGGTGACTAACAATGTCCATGACGAACGAATCCGTACCGCCCCAGACCAGCGAGGCCCCGGTGAGCGCGCGCGACGAGCTGCGCCGGGCCTATATGCACGTGAGCTTCGGCCAATACGACGAGGCCATCGCTGCCTGCGAGCGCGCCGCCAAGGTGGCGCCCGACCATTATTTGCCGCCGACCTTGCAGGGTAGCTTCGAGTTGGCCTGCGGCCGGGTGCGCGACGCCTTGGGAACGCTGCGCGGGGTGACTCGCCGTCACGGCGACGAGCCGCTGCCGCAGATCTATTTCGCCGAGGCCTGCTTGTTGTCGGGTCGGCGCCGCCAGGGGGAGCGCGCGCTGGACAAGGCCGAGCGGCTGGCCGACTCCGAGGAGGTCGAGCAATTGGTCGACGAGCTTCGCCAGATCTGGGAGGCGATCGACCCGTCGCAGATGCCACCGCCGTTGGTGGTCGAATTCGACGACGAGGAGTGAGCGCGCCTGCTGAAGTGGCATGCGCCGCGTGGACTTTGGAAGGGAGATTGCGATGAAGGTCGGTGGCAACGGGACGTCGGGGAACGGGGACCTTTTCGAACGCATGCGCCAGGCCCATCGCGAGGTCGCCCAGGCCGGCGAGGTCGCCCAGGCGTCGCCCACGGCCGACGCGGGCGAGGCCGCATCGGTCGGCACTGCGGGCGCGCCCGGCGTGGATGCCCATGCCGATCCCGTCGACCAGGCGCTGCAATCACGGCTGTTGGACGTGGCCAGCGATGCGTTGGAGGGCGCCTACGACTCGCCGCACCACGTACGCGAGGCCGTCGTCGAGGCGATCGTCTCGCAGCGCTATGCCCCCAAGTTGCCTGCGGCGACGGCCGACCAGATCATGCACACCATGAAGGCCACGCTGAGCACCGATCCGGTGTTTTGTCAGGAGGTCGACCGCATGCTCGTGCTCGCCGCTCGTGAGTTGGGCAGCGCCGCTGCCGGGGGCCGGTGAGGTTGGTCTCGCCGATGGCCGCGCAGCTTGTGTTCGCCACGCCGGCGGGCTATCGTGGAGATGTGCTTCGCCGCGCGCACCACCGAGTCGCACGCGGCTTTCAGACCGTGACCTTTCATCGAAGCCATGGCTGCCCAACCGCAACACGATTCTCCCGCAAGTTCAGACCACAGCAGTGCCGCCAGTGAGGCGGTGACCTTCCTGGTGGTGCATTGCCCGCAGTGCGCGCGCGAGGTGTTGACGGCGCGCGATCTCGACGCCGACGGCCAACTCGTCGACGTGTGCCTACACTGTGCCGCCCGCCTCGATCGGCAGGCGCCGTCGGCGCGCTGGCTGGACGCCGACGCGCTGTCGCAGCGGGGCTATTTCGTCGACGGCAGCGAGGCGAAGGCGTCGCGCCACGGAACCCGCGGTTGCCGCGGGGGAAGTTGTGGAGTCCAGCAGCCAGACCAATGATTAACCCTTTGATACGTCCAAGGAGGCGTTGATGTACTACGAGGTATTCATCCCCTCGCCGGATCCCGATGGCTTCGACGTGACCATCACCGTCGACGCGGACAATTGGATGGCCGCGCTCAAATCGGGGCTGCAACGCACGGGCGAAGGCGCCGATGCTGTGCGCAACGTCATGTGCGACATCAAGGATGACAACACCATCCACGTGACCGACGCGTCCACCCGCCGGGTGTTCGTGCTGCGCGAAGTCAGCGAAGACGAGTACGACGCCGGCGAAGCCGGCGAGCAGGTCGAGGAGGCCGAAGAGGACACTTCCTCGGTCGCCGCCACGCAGCGTATCGACCTCAACGCCGAGCAGGCCTCGCCGCCCGCGCAACCCGAGCCGTCTCAGCCGGCCCAGCCGCCGGTGCAGCCCAAGCAGCCCGAGCCGACCCCGCAGCCGCAGGCGCGGGGCCCGGAGCGGCCCGCTCAATCGCGTCCCGCGCAACCCAAGCCGGCCGAGAAGCCGCAGGCGCCGGCCGAGCCCGAGCCGCCCACCCAGCCTCAGGCGCGCGTCGAGCCGGATGAAGATCCGCATTCGTTCAGCTCCGAGGCCGGCCGCCTGCGCATCGGCTCGTCGACCCACGAGGCGCTGCAGCGCGACGAGGAAGAGCCGCGCGTGCTGCGTGAGACGCGCTCGAAGACCGACCAGAAGCGCTCCATCGAGATTGGTCGCCACGACGAGAAGGTCTCCGAGTCGCTCATCGAGGATATTTTCCTGGAGATCCAGGTGATCCACGAGGGCGAAAAAACCATGGAGGAGGTCATCAACTTCGTCATGGACATGGCCATGGACAAGGTCGGCGCCGAGAGCGGCAGCGTGCTCTTCGCCGACGTCAACGGCCGGGAGCTGTACTTCGCCACCGCCCGCGGCCCCAAGGCCGACGAGATCATGGATTACCGCGTGCCCATGGGCAAAGGGATCGTCGGCTTTTGCACCCGCGAGGGCGTCAGCCTGGCGATCAGCGACGCGCCCAACGACCCGCGCTTCTACAAGTCGATCTCCGAGTCGCTGGGCTACGAGACCCAGGGCTTGCTGTGCGCCCCCATTCAGTATGAAGGCCGGGTGTACGGCGCGCTGGAGTTGATCAACAAGAAGTCCCACACCGGTTTTAGCGCCAACGAGATGAACGCCCTGACGTATCTGGGCCGTCAGTTGGCCCAGTACGTCAACGACACGATCATGCGCAACGAGAAGTTGGAGAACTGATCGACGGCTCGCGCGATCGACAAAGGGCCCGGCGAAATAAGTTTTCGCCGGGCCCTTGTTGATCGTGATATGATCGCTTGACGCTGCGGCCGATCAGTGGTGCCACAGCAGCATGTGGATGCCGAAGGCCTTGAAGATCAGCCACAGCACGACCTTGAGGCCGACCTGGACGATGGCCACGCCCAGGCTTTTGAACACGCCCAGGTCGTAGGCGCTCATGATCACAGCCATCCACAGGACGCCGTAAATGAGGTAGCTGGCCACCGGGATGCAGCCCACCAGGAGGCCGGCCACGCTCAGCGCAAACGCGATCCCCAGCGCTTTGGTGTAGCTGTTCTTGGCATGAGGCACCCCCATGGTGGCGATGGCAAGCTTGAGGACCAGGGCGTGCAGAAAGAAGGAAACGATGCCGAATATCAACGTGCTCATGGATGCGTCTCGCTCGTGTTGGGCCAACGGGCAGCGCCATGGCGGCGCAGGCGGTCATGTCCGCTCGTGGTACTATACTAAGCACTTGGTAAGACAATTTCTATTCCAGTGCCGATGCGATATACACACCAACGGTATCGTGCGGCAATGGATCTAAGAAAATGGCGATGCTTCGCGGCGACACGCAATCGAAGTGGGAGGGGCCGGCGGCCGATATTCGCGGACAGTGGCGCTCGGTGGCCGATGCTCTGCGTGGCATGGCACAGTACGCCTCGGGCGCGGGCATCTACGTGGTGGACGCGCGCGGCGTCCAGGAATTTCGCACCTACGCCCAGATCCTGGAAAACGCCCTTCGTGTGGCCGCCGCGCTGCGCGTCGAAGGTGTGGGCCGCCACGATCGGGTGATGTGCCTGCAGTCGACCGGCTTCGACTTCTTATCGGTATTCTTCGGCGCCACCGCCATCGGCGCGGTGCCCGTGCCTTACCCGCCGCCTCGCCGCGAGGGGCGCGCCCAGAGTATGGGCGAGCCTCGTTTTATGCGCATCGCCCGGCGCCTGGACGTGCGCGCGGTCCTCGCCGATAGCGACGTCGACACCGCCGGCATGGCCGCGGCCGGGCCGACCGGGCCGTTCGCCTTCTTTGGCGACGTCGCCACCTTGCTCGACGGCATGCCCGTGGGCGCGGTGGTCGAGGCGCATCGTTCGCTTCCCGAGACCGCTTATATCCAGTTGACCTCCGGGGCCACCGGCCCCATGCGCGGTGTCGAGCTCACCCACGCCAATATCCTGTCCAACGTGCACGCCATCGGCCGCGCGCTGGACGTGCGCGCCGACGACGTGGGCGTGTCCTGGATTCCGCCGTACAACTCCATGGGCCTGGTCGGCGTGATCTGCTTCGGGCTGTATTGGGGCCTGGACATGGTCATGGTCCACCCGGAGCGCTTTTTGAAGCGCCCCGAGGAGTGGCTGGCGGCGATCTCGCGCCACCGCGGCACGCTGTCGACGGCGCCCAACTTCGCCTACCACTACGCGGTGCGTCGCTGCCAGGAGTCCAACCTGCAGGGGCTGGACCTGTCGAGCTGGCGCGTGGCCATGAGTGGCGCCGAGCCGGTGCGCGCCCAGCATATCGACTCGTTCGTGCGCCGCTTCAGCAACTACGGGCTTCGCCGCGACGTGTTCATGCCGGTGTACGGGCTGGCCGAGGCGACGTTGGGCGTGACCTTCGGGCGGCGCAACACGCCGCTGAAGCTCGACGGGATCAACCGGCGCGTCCTCGAGCGCCAGGGCCTCGCCGAGCCCTTGCCCGCCGAAGGAGCGCGCACGCCCGCCGAGCGGTTGCACCTGGTGTCGGTGGGCGAGCCCCTCGAGCATATCGACGTGCGCATCGTCGACGACGCCGGCGACGAGCTCGGCGAGCGCGAGTGCGGCGAGGTCTGCGTGCGCGGGCCCAACGTCATGAAGGGTTATACCGCCGACGACCTCTCTCAGAGCCCGCCCCAGGGCGAGTGCACCCACGTCGACGGGCAGTGGTTATTTACCGGCGACCTGGGCTACGTCGCCGACGGCGAGCTATACATCGTCGGGCGGGGCTGCGACGCCATCGAGACCGCCCGTGGGCGGCGTCTGTTTCCCGAGGAGGTCGAACTCTTCGTCAACGCGGTCGACGGCGTGCGCGCCGGCAGCGCGGTCGTCTTCGCCGTGCCCGCGGCGCCGGGCGACGAGGAGGCCGACGCCGAGGCGACCAACCTGCTGGTCATCGCCTACGAATTGCAGGCGGGCACCGAGCCCGACGAGATTGAGCGGGCCACGCGCGCCTTGCTGCACAAGCACCTGAGCATCGACCCGCACGCGCTGGTGGCCCTGTCGCCCGGGTCGGTGCCCAAGACCCACAGCGGCAAGGTGCGCCGGTTTTTGGCGCGCAAGCTCTACCTCGAAGAGCGACTCGAGCGGCGCGAGCGCGCCGGCGATCTCGACGGGGTGCGCTGGATTCTGCAGCGGGCCCAGACCGAGGTCACCCGGCTGCGCAACGAATTATTCGAGCGCGTGGGCAAGTGGTTGGCGCGGTAGCAACTGTTTTGACCCGCACTCCACCTCGAACTAGACTGTTTGGCGGGTCGGAGTAGCCTTGCTCCACTCGTGACATCGATGTCTCTTTTAGGCGACCTATGAAGTCTCCTCGTACCAACGCCTGGCCCCCTCGCCGGTTTTTTTCTGCCGGTTTGGGCATGGTGTTGGCGCTGGGTGCGCTGGGGGGGCTTCTGTTGGCCGCGTGCGGCTCGATCGGGCAGGCCTGCCAATTCGACGCCGACTGCAGCGGCGGAAGCCTGTGCATCGCCCAGACCTGCTACGCCACCTGCACCGACAAGCACGACTGTCAGCCGCCCTACGACCGCTGCCTGGCCCAGACCCGCGCCAGCGGCAAGGGCCAGGAGACCGTCAAGGTGTGCGTGCCCCAGGATTTCAACAACTCCACCAATAACAACCCCAGCACCTGCGTGGCGCCGGATTGCTGCGAGACCGACGACGCCTGCGTCCAGGCGTTCGGCGACAGTCGGGCGGTGTGCGGCATGGACAAGCGCTGCATCATCCCGGTGCCGCCGGTCGACAGCGCGGTGCTCATCCGCGACCGCACCCAGGTGGACACCGCCACCCAACCCGCCGACGGCGGGCTGGGAGCCGATATCGCCGCCATTTATGTGCGCACCGCCGACTCCGACCAGCCGCTGGGTTGGGCGAAGATGTTGGACTACTCGCCGGTCAATGACGCACAAGGGCCGGCGTCGACCTTCGACGGCACGGCCAAGACGCTGACGGCCGACGGCCAGTGCGTCGACGCCACCTTCGCCGACAGCGCCGTGCCGCTGGGCGGCGACGGGGGCGGGTTATTGGTGAGCTTCGAAGACGCGAACGGCCGCCGGCTACAATTGAATGCCGACTGGCAGCTCGTCGTCATAGAGTGGGGGGCGAATTGCGCCGCGGCGGGCGAGGCCGATACCTACGACATCTATTATTGCGAGAGCGCACACGAGGGCTCGGGCGGCATCGACCCGGCGACCGACTGCACGCGCCAATTGAACGCCAACGGCCCGGTGTCGGGCTACCAGGCGGTCTCGATCGGCGCCGGCGGCTGACTCCGGTGGTTTTCCGGTGGTCGTTGCAATTTGATCGAGTTTCGGAGATTGTGGGAGGCAACCTATCCGCGAGTCCGACAAGTTGATCAGAATGGCAGCAAAATTGCAGTTGGTTGCAAATGACGGACGTACGGCATGAACCCCGCGGGGTTCGACAATGGTAATTTTGGTTAGTTCATTGACAAGGCAAACCTCACTGAATAGGGGAGAGCAATGAAGACGTTTCAGAGATTTTTCGCAATTCTGCTGGTGGCGGCATCCGCTGCCGGCCTGGTAGCCGCCTGTGGCAGCTCCAACTCCAATGAGTGCCTGGCGGATAGCGACTGCGGCAGCGGCCAGTTGTGCGACTCGGTGACCGGCAACTGCGCGTTCTCCTGCACGCAAGACTCCGACTGCAATAGCGGCGAGATCTGCGTGACTCGCAGCGAGGGTGGGGCGATCTGCATCGCCGACACCGGCAATAACAACCAGACCTGCACCGCCGACTCCGATTGCCAGTCCGGCGAGACCTGCAATAACGGCACCTGTCAGGCCGCGAGCACCACGTGCACGGCCGACGCCGATTGCCAGTCCGGCGAGACCTGCAATAACGGCACCTGCCAGGCCACCGGCGGCTGCACCACCACCGACGACTGCACCGGCGACCAGATCTGCGTCGCCGGCGCCTGCACCACCCCGAGCACCCAGTACTACTACGCTCAGGTCCTCGACGTGACCGACACGTCCAGCACCCTGTGCACCAACCCGGACACCAACGATCCCGGCTCGGACATCTTCGGCGTGGAGCTGACCAAATCCGACGGCTCGAGCTACTGGGCCTACAGCGAGTGGAGCGACAGCATCAAGGCGACCGACGAAAGCGGCAACACCAACGAGCACGCCGACGCGGCCACCATCCTCGACGGCAACGCTCCCGGCCTCAACGCCGATAGCTGCCCCACGGAGAGCTTCAGCAACAGCGTCGTCTCGCTGGGCTGCGGCGGCTCGGTCATCGTGGCCTTCGTCGACAGCAGCGGCAACCCGGTCCAGATCGAGAATAACGACACCATCACCGTCTACGAGTGGGGCGCGCAGTGCCAGAGCAGCCCCGCCAGCGAGCAGGACCAGTGGGAGCTCGACCTGTGTGACGCCACCGACAACGACGTCGCCGGCGGTACCTGCAACCCGATCACGCTCAACTCCGGCACCGGCATCAGCGAAGTGACCGTGACCACGGGTAACTGAGCGAGATGCACCGAGTTAGCCGGTAACGGCTGACGACTGCCAAACGCCCGGCTCGCCATCTGCGAGCCGGGCGTTTGTGCGTGGAGGGAAGATTTGTGCGGGTTTACTCATTAGAGAGAAGCGACTAGGGTGCGCCTCGACACGGCCATCTTGGCCGATACGAACCCAGCAAGGAACAGCGACGATGCGAACGGGATTGACGACATGGCTCGTGGTGGGCGCGCTCGCCCTGAGCGCCGGATGTGCCACTGGTTCCCACAGCCAGCAGGCGCACAAGAAGACATACGCCGACGCCGCTCAGCAGAGCTACATGACCGCCAAACAATCGCTCGACGATGGCAACTACCAGGACGCCATCAAGCAGTTTACCAGCGTGCGTAGCCAGTTCCCCTACAGCAAATACGCCCCGCTGGCCGACCTGCGCATCGGCGATGCCTACTTCGACCAGGATAAATTCGCCAGCGCCGTCGAGCAGTACCGCAGCTTCGTGCAGTTGCATCCCAACAACGCCGAGGTGCCTTACGCGCACTGGCACATCGCGCTGGCGTTCTACAAGTTGATGCCCGAGGACTGGTGGTTTTTGCCGCCGGCCTACGAGCGCAACCTGTCCAAGACCAAGGACGCGGTGCGCGAGCTGAACCTGTTCGTCAAGCGCTACGCGGACTCCAAATACGCGCCCAAGGCCCAGAAGCTTCTGGCGCAGGCGCGCCGTCGGCTGGCCGATCACGAACTATACGTGGCCAAATTCTACCTCAAGCGCGACAACCCGCGCGCCTCGGCGATGCGGCTTCGCTACCTGTTGCAGAACTACTCCGGCCTGGGCCTCGACTCGCAGGCGCTCTTCCTGCTCGCCCGCTCGTACATCGAGCTGGGGGACATGAATAAGGCGCAGACGGCGCTCGACGACCTCGTCCAGTACCACCCCCATACGGATCTGGCGAAGAAGGCCCGCGAGTATATGGCCAAGCATCAGTTGAAGTGATCGAGAAGCTGATTCGGGAAGGTCAGTTGACACGGCCACGGACGGCGGCTATACCATGCCCCCTCGGTTGCGGCCTGTGATTTTTCCCGGTAGATCGCACGCGCTCGGCACCGACAAACTTTGGATGGACACGAATTCACCATACACGGCCTGCACTTAGTAACGCGGGCCATAGACGCGAGAACAGCCATGAAGACGTTTAGCGCCCGAGCTGAGGATGTTGAGCGCCAGTGGCATCTGATCGACCTGGAAGGCAAAACCGTCGGTCGGGTGGCCACCGAGATCGCCACGCTTTTGCGCGGCAAGCACAAGCCGATTTTTACCCCGCACGTCGACTGCGGTGACTTCGTCGTGTGCATCAACGCCGACAAGCTCGAGTTCACCGGCAATAAGCTGACCGACAAATATTATCGGCGCCACTCCCTGTATCCCGGCGGTCTCAAAGAGATCCGCGCCGGCGAACTCATGGAGAAGGCCCCCGAGCAGGTCATCGAATTTGCGGTGCAGGGGATGCTGCCCAAGAACAAGCTGGGCCGCAAAATCATCAAGAAGTTGAAGGTCTACGCCGGCTCGGAGCATCCGCACGCGGCGCAGCAGCCCCAACCCTACGAGATCGACTGAGGAGATTAGAGCATGGCCAACGTAGAGCAATTCCACGCGATCGGTCGGCGCAAAAGCGCCAGCGCCCGGGTCTTTTTGCGCCCCGGCGGCAGCGGCGACATCAGCGTCAACAAGCAGAACGCTGACGAGTACTTCGCCCGCGACACGCTGATGATGATCCTTCGCCAGCCCCTGGAGCTGACCGGCCTGTCCGGCCAGTTCGACATCTACGCCACCGTCAAAGGCGGCGGCAAAAGTGGGCAGGCTGACGCCATCAAGCTGGGCATCGCCCGCGCCCTCGAGCTGTATGACGGCGACCTGCGCGCCACGCTCAAGCCGGCCGGCTTCCTGACCCGTGACGCTCGCGTCAAAGAGCGTAAGAAATACGGCCAGAAAGGCGCCCGCGCCCGCTTCCAGTTCTCGAAGCGTTAATCAACGCTTCCCACAGTTGCTGTACCGGCAGCATACGGAGCCGCCAGGACGGCGGCCCGAAACACCCGTCACGTATGAGCGTGGCGGGTGTTTTTTTGTACACTTAACGACGACGCGCTGGACAACCCTCTTTAGATGATTTATACATGAGAGGCACCAGTTAATCGATTTTCGTATTTTTCCTACTTAGCAAAGGGGGAGCCCTTTGAAGTACAGGTACACGTTACTGTGTGGACTGACCTGTCTCACGCTGGCGCTGGCCGGCTGTGGCGGCGATACCACCGGCAATCACAAGGGCCACAATGGTCAGCCCGACACCGGTGTGGATGCCGGGACGGACGGCTCGAATGGCGCGGACACCGGCCCAGGCACCGACACTGGTCCCACGGCGGACACGGGGCCGGGCAGCGACACCGGCCCGGGCACCGATGCGGGTCCGGGCACCGACACCGGCCCGGGCGAGGACACCGGTCCCAGCTACACGCCGGGCAAGTTCTACCAGGTGAGCTCCGGTGGGGGCGCGACCGAAGGCGGCGGCTACCGAGCTGTCGTGGGCATCGGTGCGCCGACTCCGCGCGGCACCGCCCACGGCGGCGGCTACCGCGTTACGCTCGGGCCAGTTAGCCCATAAGCGTCGTTCACAAATGACAGCAATTAGCCAAGAATTTCAGAGTTGGGGAACATGATGAAGTTTAGATATTCGTTCGTATTGGCAATCGCATTGATCTTGGCCGCTCCGGTCGCGGCGTCGGCCCAGTCGGTGCCCGCCGAGGTGCCCGTGCAGGGCTTTTTGACCGACGACTCCGGCGTGCCCGTCGACGGAAGTGTCACGGTCAAATTCGCGATCTACGACGCCGCGGTCAGCGGCACCGAGCTGTACTCCGAAGAGCAGACCATCAGCGCCGACGCGGGCGCGTTTACGGCCTATCTGACGCCGGATATGAGCATCTTCAAGAACAACACCGACATCTACCTGGGCCTGGCCGTCGACGGCGGCGCCGAGATGAGCCCGCGGCTCAAGATGTCGACGGTGCCCTACGCGGCGGTGGCCGGCAACGCCGCCAGCCTCGAGGGAAAGAGCGCGGCCGACTTCGCCCCGTCGGACTACGCTCCCGACTGGTCGTCGATTCAGAACGTGCCCGCGGACCTCGCCGACGGCGACGACGACACCACCTACACGGGAAGCGGCGCGGTGAGCATCGACGCCAACAACAACATCGATTCTGATGAGCTCGTGCTCGGCCGGCGAGGTCCTCAAATGGGACGGAAGCGCCTGGAAATGCGCCGCCGACGCCAACACCACCTACACCGCGGCAGGACCGGTGAGCATCGACGCCAACAACAAGATCAGCCTGTCCGGCTGCAATAACGGCGAGATCCTCAAGTGGAACGGCAGCAACTGGAAGTGCGCGCCCGACAAGAATGCCACCTACACCGCCGGCGCCGGGCTCGCGCTCAACTCCGGGGAGTTCTCCGTCGACCCAAGCAGCTTGGCCGATAACGCCATCCCCGCATCCAAGGTCAACGGCGTGGCCACCCTCAGCGGTCCCCAAAACTTTCAAGGCTCCGTCAGCGCCGCCGGGTTCCAATACAACACCACCAAGAACGTGACCAAGATGGTCATTCCGGCGTCCTTCGAGCTGTCGCGGGGCAAGAGCGAGGATGACGTGCTCCGGCTGCGAAGTGACGGGGGCTCGTATATCTCCGACCCGGGGACCGACGGCACCGCCAAGATCGAGCTTCAGGCTCAGGTCGAGATGCCCGACCATGCCCAGGTTACGGGTTTTGGCTGCATGATCTATGACAACGACAGCACCGACAACATCACCAGCTTCAGCGCCCATCTGCGTCGGCAGGGGATCCTCGGCCCGCTGACGTCGAGTATGGAGATGGCGAGCCTCAGCGCCTCGACTTCGGGCACTAGTACCATCTATTCTGCGCCAAGTACGACCACGATCAGCTACGCGTCGGTCGATTCCGACATCATCAACTACCACATCGACGTATCCCTCGCCGGCAGCGCCGTGAGTGCGGACCTGCGGTTCTACGGCTGCTATGTCAACTATCAGGTTGATGGTCCGCGGTACAATTGATGCGTCGGTGAGTTGATCGGCCAAGATAGCCGGGCCCCATGTTGGTGGGGCCCGGCCTTTTTTCTTGGTGTGGTCGAAAGGGGTAGACAGGCCGTCTGCGGCAGGCTATACCTGCACATACATCGTTCCAGAATGTCTCTTTGAAAAGGGGGTACCCTTGAGGTCCAGACACAGGTTCTTGTGCGTTTTGACGTGCCTGTCTCTGTCGCTAGCTGCCTGTGGCGGCGATTCCACTGCGAATCATCCCGGCCACAGCGATCAGTCGGATACCGGCACCGACGCCGGCACCGACGGCTCGAGCGGCGGCGCGGACACCGGCCCAACGGCGGACACGGGACCGGGCGCGGATACCGGCCCGAGCGCGGACACTGGTCCAGGCGCGGACACCGGTCCGGGCGCGGACACCGGCCCGGGCACCGACACCGGTCCCAGCTACACGCCGGGCAAGTTCTACCAGGTGAGTTCCGGTGGTGGTTCGACCGAGGGCGGCGGCTACCGCGCTGTCGTGGGCATCGGTGCGCCGATCCCGCGCGGCACCGCGCACGGAGGCGGCTACCGCGTCACCCTCGGGCCGGTCAGCCCGTAAGCGCCGACAGGCCAATGAACTTCTTCTAAGTAATTTAAAAATATGGGGAACATGATGAGTTATAAGTATTGGTTGGCTTTGGTAATTGCATTGATCGTGGCCGCTCCGGCGGTGGCGTCGGCACAGCAGGTGCCCGCCGAGGTGCCCGTGCAGGGCTTTCTGACCGACGACTCCGGCGTGCCCGTCGACGGGGACGTGACGGTCAAATTCGCCATCTACGACGCCGAGACCAGCGGCACCGAGCTGTACTCCGAAGAGCAGACCATCAGCGCCGACGCGGGTGCGTTTACGGCGTATCTGACGCCGGATATGAGCATCTTCAAGGACAACACCGACATCTACCTGGGCCTGGCCGTCGACGGCGGCGCCGAGATGAGCCCGCGGATCAAGATGTCGACGGTGCCCTACGCGGCGGTGGCCGGCAACGCCGCCAGCCTCGAGGGAAAGAGCGCCGCCGACTTCGCCCCGTCGGACTACGCTCCCGACTGGTCGTCGATCCAAAACGTGCCCGCGGACCTCGCCGACGGCGACGACGACACCACCTACACCGGCAGCGGCGCGGTCGTCATCGACTCGAATAACGGCATCGGTCTGATGAGCTCGTGCTCGACCGGCGAGGTGCTCAAGTGGGACGGAAGCGCCTGGAACTGCGCCGCCGACGAAAACTCCGACACGACCTATACGGCCAGCGGCGCGGTCACCATCGACGCCAACAACAACATCGGCCTGATGAGCACGTGCAGCAGCGGAGAGGTGCTCAAGTGGGACGGAAGCGCGTGGAATTGCGCGTCGGACAAGGACACCGACACGACCTACACTGGCAGTGGCCCAGTGACGATCGACGCGAACAACGCCATCGGACTGACCAGCACGTGCAGCGGCGGCGAGGTGCTCAAATGGATTGGAGGCGCGTGGCAGTGCGCCGGCGACAAGGACAACGACACGCTCTACTACCCGGGAGCGGGGTTGCAGCTTAGCCCGGCAGGAACGTTTTCGGTCAAGCCGGGCGGCATCGACAACAGCATGGTCGCCACCAACGCGGGCATCAGCGCCTCGAAGCTCGACTTCTCCGGCAACACCGGCACCGTCACCGCAGGCAGCTACAAGTACGCGTCCCCCAAGACCGTCACCAAGAGCATCCCGATCTACAAGTTCCACGTGGTCGATCCCAACGAGGACGATCCCTGGAATGTCAGCATCTCGCATGCCTATGGTTGGATCTCCGACGATCCCAACGGCGACGGTGCCGATCTGTGGCTGAGCGCGCCGGTGGACTTGCCGGAGGGCGCGATGCCGCAGTCGCTGTCGTGTTACGACTACGACAACGTGACCGACATCACCAGTCCAGCCTACTATAACTATTTCTCGTGGTACTACGTGTCGTTCAAGCGCCAGCGCCTCGTCGATGGGGCGATCATAGCCAACGACGAACGACTCGCCTCCGGCAATGCGTCGACGTCGACGTACTCACCGAGCCCGACGCTGCACTCCTATACGCTCGGCAATATTGGTGGCGGCGCCATCGATGGCGACTACCAGTATTGGGTGGCCGTCCATTGGAGCACGCGCCTGTCGACGACTCCCGAGGACATGCGCTTCTACGGGTGCAAGATCACCTACCAGATGGATGGTCCGGCCAACTGAGCGTGCTCACGGAGATCTTTCGGCGCTGGTTCGACCACTGGCGAAAGCCGAAAGATCTCCGTGACCGAACTCAGAAGGCTACCGGCAGGATGAGAAGAAGGGTGGCCATGACCACGAACATCGACTTCCAGATGCCCAGGCGGAAGTACACGCGCAGGGCGCCCATCTCGATGTTGAACAGCCAGATGATCGCCAGAAAATGGCCGAGCACGAAGTCGCCGATGGGCGGGACGATCAAAAAGACGTAGGCCGCCGAGGCGTAGCCGACGATGCGCGAGCTCAGGGAGAAGGTCGAGCGGCCGCCGGCGAGCTTGACGCCCAGGTGGAAGATGGTGGCGTGGATGAGGAAGTCGAGCACCGCGCGCAGCGGGATAGCCACGAACGCGGCGATCTTGAGCATATGCACGGACACGCCCGCCTGGCTGGCGAGGTCGGCCAGGTTCTTGGTGACCTGGTCGAGGAATAGTAGCTGCCAGGTGGTGCTGAACAGAAGCCCCAGGCACATGCAGATCAGCCCGAAGGCGACCGCCGGGGCGACCGACCCCGAAAAGCGCACCTTCCCAAAGAAGGTGCGCGGCGAGGTGATCACGTCCAATAACGTGCGCCCCAGCGCCCGCGGCGAGTACTCCACGCGCGGGTCCTCCCAGGGGGTGGTCGGCGGGGCGTACTTCTCGCGGCAGGCCGCGCAGATGCAATAGCCGCGCAGGTCGCTGCCGTGGCAGGCCGCGCAGATATCGCCGCCACACTCGGTGCACACGGCCACGGCCGGTGCACCGTCGTGGTGACAGCAGGTACGACTGGATTGGGTGAGGTCCACGACTTACTTCTTCTTGTCGTTTTTACGCTTGCGCCGGCGGGTCTTCTTGCGCTTGCGCTTTCGTTTACTGCGCGACATCGAGTTCGAGCTCGACCCGCCCATCGCCTGGCGATGGTGGCCGGGGGGCGTGTAGCCCGGGGGCAGGTTCATGCCGCCCATGCCCGGCAGGCCACCGCCCTGGGAGGCGTCGCCGCCGCCCCCGCCGCCGAGCAGATCGCCCATCAGCGAGCCGATGTCCATATCCTTCATCTGGCGCAGCGTGTTGAGCTGCTTGATGCCCGGGATCTTGTTGAGGAAGCCGCCCCCCATATTGGAGAACTGCTGCATCATGCCGCGCATCATGTTGAACTGCTGGATGACCTGCTCGACCTTCTCCTGATCGCTGCCCGAGCCCTTGGCGATGCGGCGCACCCGGTTGGGCTGCTTGGTCAACAGGTCGGGGTTGGTCTTTTCCTTGTGGGTCATCGACTGGATGATCGCGCGGATCTTGCCGAGCTCGCTGTCGTCGACCTGCACGTCGTCGGGCATGCCCCCGCCAAAGAAGGGCATCATCTCCATGAGCTCGCTCATCGAGCCCAGCTTGGAGATCTGCTCGAGCTGGTTGTAGAAGTCGTTGAAGTCGAACTCGCCCGACAGCATGCGCATGGCATCTTTTTCGGCGCGCTGAGCCTCCTCTTCGGACAGCGTGCGCTCGAAGCGGTCCATCAGGCCCATGACGTCGCCAAAGCCCAGGATCCGGTTGGCCAGGCCCTCGGGGCGGAACTCCTCGAGGTCGTCGAGGTTCTCGCCCACGCCGATGAACTTGATGGGCTTGCCGGTGACCTCTTTGATGGACAGCGCCGCGCCGCCGCGGGCGTCGCCGTCGAGCTTGGTCATGATGAAGCCGTCGACCTCCAGCCGGGCGTTGAACTCCTTGGCGGTGTTGACCGCGTCCTGGCCGATCATGGCGTCGGCGACCAGGAAGATATTCTCCGGCTTGGTGTGGGCGACGATATTTTCGAGCTCGTCCATCAACACGTCGTCGACCGCCAGGCGACCGGCGGTGTCGAACAAGATGATGTCGCAGCCCTTGTCCTCGGCGATCTTGAGCGACTCCTTGCACACCTCCACCGGGTCGGCGCCCTCGCGGGCGTGCACCGGCACGTTGATGCGCTCGGCGAGCACGCGCAACTGCTCGATGGCCGCCGGGCGGTAGACGTCGGCGCCGACCAAAAGCGGCTTTTTGCCCTCCCGGTCCATCAAGTATTTGGCGAGTTTGCCGGTGGTGGTCGTCTTACCCGAGCCCTGCAGGCCGACCATCATGATCTTGGTCGGGCCCAGCCGGGGGTTGCTGAACACGATGGAGGTGTCCACCGGGCCCAGCAGGCTTTCGAGCTCGTCGTGACAGATGCGGATGAAGTGATCGCCGGGGGTGACCTCGACCTTCTCGCCGGCCTTGGCAGAGACCTTGACGATCTCGCCGACGGCCTTCTCCTTGACCCGCTTGATGAAGCCCTTGGCGATGCGGAAGTTGACGTCCGCCTCGAGCATCGCCATGCGGATGTCTTTGAGTGCGTCCTCGATATTCGCTTCGGTGATCTCGCGTTTGCCCTCGAAGCGGTTGCGTACGTCGCGAAAACCCTTCGCGACAACGTCAAACATAGCCATTGCGCATCCCTTGTGTGCTCTAGGAAACCTGGTTGCCGAAATGTGTGCGCCTTGACGCACGTGACCAACGTTCGGACACTGCCCGTTGTTCCGGTCGAGGCGCTCCCCGACCCGGGGTCGACAGTGGTTGGGAGGGCGACTGCCGGCCGTTTTCGCGGGCAGCGGGAGGTGCGGTCGACGTGTGTGGACCCTGGCAGCCGCTTGGAGCGACTGAGCGGGCACACGCGGCGATTCCGTCAGGCTGGCTGCAACCTAGCCACTGTGGTGTGCGCTGTCAACCAGGCCAATTTGTGCTATGGTGGCCGAGTCAAACCGTCATCTCGAAGCCATTTTTTTCGGAGAGGATTATGAAACTTCGCTCGCAATCGCGCATGCTACGGATGTTGGCGGCCGCCCTGGTCGTCGGCCTGCTCGCCACCACCGGCGTGGCCTGTAAGCAGACCCCCAAAGATCACCTGCGGGAGGCGAAGGGCGCCGTGCTCAGCCAGAAGCCCGACGAGGCCGAGACCCACCTCAAGGCGGTGCTCAAGGCCGAGCCCGACAACTTCGAGGCCAAGCGACTGATGGGGCGCGTCGATCAACTGCGCAAAAACTACGCCAAGGCCGAAGAGCAGCTCAAAGGCCTGTGGGACGCCCAGGGCTTCGGCAAAAAAGACGCCAAGCTGTCCACCAAGCAGCAGGGTGAGAAGCAGCGCCTCGAGGACGACCTCACCGGCCTGTACCAGGCGTGGGCCGGCTCCATCGACCAGAACGACAGCCCCGACAAATTCGAGGAGGTCGTCAAGAAGGGCCTGGCCCTCGACCCCAAAAAGCCGCGGCTGAACTCGATGCTGGTCAGCTTCTACGAAAACCGGGCCAAGAAACTCGTCGAGCAGGGCAAGAAGCTCGAGGCGGCCAACACCTACGCCAAGATCTTGAAGCTGCGCACGCTTCCCTCGAAGCGCAAAAACGCCAAGGAGCGCTCCACCAACCTGCGCTACGAGGCCAACAAAGAGCAGATGACCAAGTACTTCGAGACCAAGGCCAAGGCCAAGCTGGCCAAGGAAGACCGCTACGACGCCGAGCACAAGACGATTTTGTTTAGCTTCAAGCAAAACGTCAGCGAGGTCGAGGACTACATCAAAGAGAAGAAGGGCAAGCGCATTCGCCTGGACGCGCGCAACAAAAAGCAGCAGCCGTTCATCCAGCAATACGCCCTCGCTCACAAGCTCGCCCCCGCCCTGGTCGACACCGTCTCCGAGGCCACCGGCGTGTCCAAGAAGGCCGACTTCTCCAAGGTCCAGGCGCCCAAGGGCTTCAAGATCGTCAAGGTCGACGCCAGCCGCCACGAGCTGACCATCGACGCGAGCATGCCCCTCGACGCCGTGCTCAAGATGGGCTACGAGATCAAACAGCAAGCCAAAAAGGCCAAAGAAGCCAAGGCCAAAAAGGGCGCCGACGGCGCCAAAGCCGAGGCCAAGGCCAAGCAGGCCGGCGACAAAAAATAAGCCCGCGGGCATACTCCGCCCCGGCGCTGTGTCTAAGATGAGGGATGCGCATCGACCGTGCGCATCCCTCGTTCGTTCCATGGCCCGCTTCGGCGCTTGACACTGCCCTTGGGGCAGTTCATAAGAGTCGCGTCGATTGATCGAGGTGCGATTTTCGCACGAGTATTGCTTGAGGAGGGACGAGCCGTCATGTCCGAAGACGAAGAAGAATTCGAAGACGAAGAACTGGAATTGAGCGACGACGATGTGGATCTGGACGTCGAGCCCGAAGACTACGGCGACGACGACGATTTCCAGCCCAGCACCATCGACGACGAGCTGTTGGAGAAGGCCCCCGAGGACGCCGTCAAGGCCAACCCCAAGCGGGTCAGCGCCGCCCAGCGCAAGAAGAACCGCAAGCTGGTCGAGGGCATCATCGACTCGACGTATTTCGAGTCGCCCGAGTCCGCGGTCAAGGCCTACGACAAGCTCAAAGAGGAGACCAACCTGGATGCGGCCAAGCCGTATTCGTTGGACGTCGAGCTGACCGAAAACGACACCGTCGACCACCCCAAATTCGGCGTGGGCTTCGTCCTGGAGCTCATCTCGCCGACCAAGGTGGAGGTGTTGTTCGAGGACGGCGAGCTCATCAAGCTGGTGTGCAACCAGGCGTCGAAACGCTGAAACGTACGGTCGGCGCCCGCCGTGTCTGACGGGCGTCTCGGAAAGCCTTTGCATTACGTCGTGTTCTTGGTTCTTGGTTTTTGGTTCGTGCCAGCCGCCGCGACAGGGCCATTGGGGCCTGCATGCCGCGCGTAAAACGCTGCACGTGAATCGGCCTGATGCCCGCGGACGGCAGAGGCCAAGAACCAAGAACCAAGAACAGCCGCGACTGTCGACTCGGGTGCAACAGGGCAAGGGCGGTTCGACTATCAACGAATTTGCGCGAAACGAACCAACGCAATGGCTGACGACAACGTCAAAATGATCACCCGCAACCGCAAGGCCCGCCACAACTACTACGTGGACGAGGAGTACGAGGCGGGTGTCAAGCTGTTGGGCAGTGAGGTCAAAAGCCTGCGCGACGGCAAGGTACAGCTCAAGGACGCCTACGCGCGTTTCGAGGACCACGAGCTGTACCTGGTCAACGCTCACATCCCCAAATACCCCCAGGCGACCCACGAGAACCACGAGCCCGAGCGCGAGCGCAAGCTGCTGATGCACCGCCGCGAGCTCAACCGCCTGGAGCACAAGGTCAACACCGCCGGCTACACCCTCATCCCCCTGTCGCTGTACTTCAAGGACGCCAACGTCAAGGTCGAGCTCGGCCTGTGCCGCGGCAAGAAGCTATTCGACAAGCGCCAGGAGCTCAAACGCCAGCAGCACACCCGCGAGATGGCCCGCGAGCACGCCCGCCAACACGACCGCCGCGGCGACCACTAGCGCTCGGAGCGCAGGCCGCCAGCCTGCATCCCTATGAGGGAAGATCATCGACCCGTTATGTGTTTTCCCTAACGCGTGACGGGTTTACTATTTGACATACGGCCCGCTTGCCCTTAGGTTCCTGCGTCCGGCAACGAATTTGAAACCCTCTCGTCGATTCGGCATCTTAACCATGTCCCGACGAGCGGCTTGCAAACTCGTCACCCGCTCTTTGACAACCGACTGAGCCAAACACACTCAACCGAGTGACGCTCCACTCAGTCCAGCTGTTCCCTTACGGGGGCGCCCTGGCTTCGACGTGGATGCTGAAGCGAACGTTGCGTGCCGTGGGTGCTAATGACCACGTCTAACTGTTAGCATTTTACAACTGGCAACCAAACAAACCAGTATGCGATGGCTGCGTAAGCAGACTGTCGTGAATAGACGCGGGTAACCCCCGCCCGTCCACTCTCGCACCTCGCCTGCGGGGCTTGAGGGACGACAACAAGTAGGCTTGGCCTCAGGGGCTTCGATCTTCGACCTGAGGCGACATTCCGAAGCTCCCTCTCCAGTCATGGCCTGTCCGTGGACAGTGACCAGGGGAGGTTAAACCCCAATCACGGACTACGCACGTAGTGGCGTTCAGTGGATCTTCCGCGGACGCGGGTTCGATTCCCGCCGCCTCCATTGTGGACCCGGGAGTGACGATTTTTTCGTCACTCCCGGGTCCTTTTTTATTTCTCGAACCACAAAAGCTACGGCACCGGCGAGGATGCTCCTCCACCGCTCGCGGGGAGGTGCCTCGCGCGCGGTTTGGCGCGAGGCGGAGGGGGCCACAGCAATCACGCAGTCCCGCCCCGCAACCGCAGCCGCAGTCCCGCCCGCCGAGGCGGCCGGACCTCAGGTAGGCTCCACTTGTGTCGGCCTGGTGGCGCATCATCAGCACCTGCCAGTCGTGGTTCTCAGAATGGAATCTCATCATCCAGCGCAGTCCACGAAGATGCCCGTTCGCTTTCTTCTGCGGGGTCTGGGTCGAAATCGGCAGCCCACTTTTCGAATTCGGCCTCTTCTTGCTCGCGAATGCGCCGCCATAGCTCACGCTCCGCTTGGTCGCGCTCCTGGACCTGTTGGGCGTATTGGCGAACGCGTTCTTCGGGATGCTCGAGATATTTGTCGAACTCCTGGCGGTGCTTTCTCCTGATGGAGCCCGCACAGGTGCATAGCCGGTTGATGTTTCGGATGGCTTGCCGAATCTCGCGTTCGTCTTTGGGGAGCTTTTGGCAGTCTTTACAGATGTGGTTGCGGTGGCCGCGGCCGGAGAACTTCTCGTTTCTACGCTCGCGTTCGCAGCACCAGCAGAAGTGACCCATGGTATCGCTCCTGAAATCTGTTCGAGTCCGCTCGTACTACTCTAGAAATTGTCATAGGGGCTTCCGAAGACCAAAGCCAGAGTTTACGAGATGGCGCTCGGCGTGACAATTTCTAAAGCCTTTAGCTCGGGCAGGAACGCAGCCGGATCCACCGCGGAGATCAACATGACCGACATCAGAGAGCTTGTTCGAGGCATCACACTCGGCGCACGAGACGATCGTGAGGCCGAAGCGGCTTTCTTGCAACGCTTCGGGGAGCTGGTCGAGCTGCCGGTTGAGGTCTCGGTCGCCGGAGTGGCTCGGATGCTGACGCGTCTGGAACAGACGCCCAGCCATCGCCGCATACGTGCCAGGGTAGAGAACGACGCAGGGGACAACACCTGGCTCGTGAACTTTGACGCTGTTCGGATGGCACCAGGTACCGAAGGCGCCGCCGTCCTGGCGGCGTATCGATGCTGGTTGGGTTACGACCTCGATGAACCCGTTGAGTCTGAAAGTGCGGGGAAGGTCGTTTCTCGGCAGCGTGTCGACAAGCGCCTGGGCGAGCTCGATGAGCAGATCGAGCAAAGCCTCGCTGCACTCCGGCGGATCGACCTCGACGAGGTGGAGCCGTGGCTGGGAGACGACGACCCGTGGGGACACAACAAGCAGTACTGGCCGGACAGCGTCGAGCGGTATCTGCAGGAAGTCGCGTCCCTGAGCGATGTCGTTGACGCTCTCGAGGAGGTGGCGAGCGCCGGGTTTGGCGCGTCACTGCGTGAGCGTGCGGAGACGATCTTGGAGGGGCTTGCGGGCGTCACCTTCGACTACTTTTGTCCCGACGACGTGAGCTCGCTTGCCCAGGCGGCCATTCCGCTCTGGATTTCGACAGTATCATCCACGGTGGATAATGCGTCCGAGATGGCGCCGCTGGTCGAGAAGTTTGACCGTTGGGTGTCAGCCTTCGAGCTCTCCTATTGGCTCGCCGACCTGGTCGAGAGTGCAGGGGAACCACTGCGAGGGGCACTGGTTCGGTGGCTCGAAGAGGATATCACCCGGACAAATGGCAAACACAGGCGAGAGAAGTTTCGGGTCCGGGCGCTTCGCACGCTGTACCAACAACAGGGCAGTATCGAATTGCTGCTGGAGCGCCTGCCGCTCGGCGTGCTGGATTCGGACGATGTCGTTGCGCTGATGAGTGCATTCGAGGAACAGGGCGACTGCCAGCGAGCGCTCGACGTGAGTGAGGCGTGGCTGGCCGTCGACACCGAAAATCGCTACCGAAGTACCGGCAGAGTCGAGCCCGAAAGGCGGCGACTGATGCGCAAGCTGGGGCGAGGCGACGACGCGATTAGCGAGGCGTGGCAGGCTTTCGAGGCGCAACCGTCGGCCGATGGCCTCGATGAGCTTCGCGAGGTGGTCGCAGAACAGGAGCGTCCCCAGGTCGAAGAGCGCGCCACACAGATGCTCGGCAATGACCTCTATTCGCTGATGTCAGTCGTCTCGAAGACCGCGCCGAGCGATGCGCTCGCCCGATGTGTTGCCGAAACTGACGTCGACGACCTGCGCAAGGTTTCGAGCTGGACGCTCCAAGACGCCGCCGAACGGCTCGACCCGACGTGGCCGGAGGCTGCTGTCAAAGTCTACACCGCGCTTGGCTGGCGGCACGTCGATCGTGGCAAGTCCAAGTATTATGACCTGGGGCTCGACGCCTTCGAGCGTGCGCACGAGCTGTATGTCGAGCTGGGGCGAGAAGACGACTGGGAGCGGCTCGTCGAGGACGTGACGGACGAGCATGGCCGAAAACGTTCGTTCATGCCGGGCTTTCGCAAGATTGCCAACAAGTCGTGACGTGCATTTTGACGGCGACGGCTCGCTTGGTCATCGCGCGATGGCTCACGTCCACTGTCCATCGCGCCATTTGCTGTCATGCGCTGTATCTGCTCCGATCGCGTCTGAAACTGGCTCCAGAAAGTTGCGCACCTGTGCAACGACCTCGGTGAGTGGTAGAGCCTCAAGTCGCGATTTTCGAAGAAACGCTCGCATATTTTTCGTCATTGGAGCATCTCCAAGTAGGGTCGCATCACTCGCTGCACTCGGCAGGTTTTGGCGTACTCGTAAATCTCATCCATCGTAAATCGTTTCTCCCGCCACCCTTCCTTTAGCGCCTCGATGGCGACATCGAGGCCGAAGGTGTTTCTGAACTTGAAGAGGTCGGCCACGGTTTTGGCGACGGAGTAGACCTTTACTTCAACGTCTTTCTCGACGGTGTGAGTTTCGACCCCGGCGGAAAATGCCTCACCCGAGATGTGAAAGACCTCAGTTGCAGGCCAGTCGAGCTTTGGCGCCCACTTGCCGCGCTCGATGGCGATCTGCACGGCATGAGTTACCTGCGTGGTCAGATTGTGAAACTGCAGCGCGCTGATTCCGAAGATGACCGCATGGGGAACTTTTTTCGCGAGCACCGCCAGCTCGAGAAACTCGCTGGGCTCATACTCCTGGGCCATGTAGACGCCAGGGGCGAGTGCGACGAGTTCACCGTCGTCCGCCAGGCGCGATAGGTATTCTTCGGGTAGTTCGGCTTCTCGAAGATCGGAGCGGCTTAGAAGCCCGTGTGCCTGGGCGAGTTCGAGAACCTGCTGTTTTTGTGTGGCTTCGATGCTCATAAAACCTCCACGGTTAGAAATAAATGTAGAGGTTTTGTGATTCCACGGCAATGACACTTTCCGGCCATCGAGTCGTCAGCCGGGCCTGTATTGCAAGGACTAAATCATGTGCCGCCTATGCACCCTGACTCCGTGGAGTCGGTTGGATCTCGGCTTCCGAAGGCTTCCACTGAATGGAAAGGCGAAACGGGAACGAGAACAGGCGCTTAGGTCGAAAGTCGTTGTCTTTCAGTGGTTTGTCAATTTTGCGCTCTCTGTTTTCGATTCCCGCCGGGTCCTTTTTTATTTCTCGAGTCACAAGCGCTACGGCAACGGCGAGGATGCTCCTCCACCGCTCGCGGGGAGGTGCCTCGCGCGCGGTTTGGCGCGAGGCGGAGGGGGCCACAGCAATCACGGAGTCCCGCCCAGCAACCGCAACCGCAGCCGCAGCCCCGCCCGCCGAGGGCTCGCAAAACGGCGGGGCGCGCGGCCTCCGGCCCGCCATGGGGGCTCCGCCCCCAGCTTGCGTGGTCGAGGTCTTTCGTGGCGACGAGAGGCGGCCCGAAAATTTGTGCTCCCGCGCGAACCCGCTACACTCTGGGCACATGTGATGTTGAAACTGCTTGGGAGAGACCATGTCTGACTCGAAGTTACCGGGTGAGCGCCGCCAGGAGCGCAGCGAACAGACCAAAGAAGCGATTCGCCTGCAGCTCAAGCACGTCAAAGAAGAATACGGCTTCGAATTCCTCGCCGTCGGCGACACCTATGGCCATTACGTCACCGGCTCGAGCGATCCCGAACTCGAGAAGATGCTCGCGACTTTCGCGCCCAGGCTCTTCGAGGCCGACGATGTCACGCGTGCAGAACTCGAAGAAATGCTCCGCGAGGAGCTTCAGCTCGACTCGGATGAAGCCTACGTCGACGTTCGCAAATTTTCGGTTCGCGGCATGGAGATGTTTGTCTGTGTGGTGAGTCCACGCCGCGACGGCGTCGAGAAGGCGCTGGAGCACAGCATCCAGGGCATCAAACGCATCTCGGGGGAAGCCGCCGAGGAAGACGACCGGTGATGGCCAAAAGGGGCCAGTGACCTCGCAGCGCCCGCGGTCGCCGAGCGCATCGCCCACGGGCACCATGAGAAGTCGCGCAGGCTCTTGAAGGAGTCGGATATGAGCATCGCTCGACTCCCCAACGGGTTCACCGGAACCCTGACTACTCAGGGTCGACGTCGCTCAGGCGCACGAGAAGGTCGATAGGGCCGTCGCCGTCAAGTGGGCGAGAGATGACGAAGACGTGCTCAGTGGGCTGGTCGTTGTGATCAGCCCACTGGCGCATCGTGCCGATGCTATTGCCTATCTCTTCGGCCGGGCCGTGATGGGCGAAGTGGACCCAGCGGGCGGCGGACATCTCCAGCTTTTCCATCTCTCCGGGGGCCTCGGCGTCCGGGTCGACCTCCACGCCCACAAATTGTGTGTAGCTGCCGTTCTCGACACCCAGCGCGACGCTCAGCAGGTACTCATCAGCGCGCCCATCAACCTCGTCGAGCCTGGCGAGCATGCGCTCGTTGGCCTCGGGAACCTTGGTGGACAGCTCCGCGATCGGAGCGGTGATGCGGTAGCCCACCAGATGGAGCTCGTCTTTGGCTTGGATCTTCATCGAGGCGCCTCTCGAGAGTGTCGGTGTAATCGCGCCAGTCACTGGCGTTCCATGCACACATACGATGAACGCGCTCGACTCGAAACCAAAAAAGGCCGCGCCGCAGCCGCGAACCTGCAGGTCCGCATCAAAGTTCGTCGGCCGAGTCGACTTTGATGAGTTTGCCGTCGAGTTCACAGGCCTCGGCCAACGTGTTGGTGATGGTTCCGTATTTGCGGATATTCTTGTGCAGCAACGCGAGACGCGCCTCGGGCTCGTCGGTGACGAGCTTGAGTGTGTATCGAATGCGGGTGAATTTGGGTGGCGTGTCCTGACGCTCGCCCTCGACCTCGATGGAGGCCGCCTCGTATTGAAACGGCAGCAGCTCAGAGAAGCGCTCGACGTTTTTGAGCGCGCAGGCCGAAAATGCGGTGAGGAGCAGTTCGGCAGGGCCGGGCAACTCGTCGCCCATGGCCGTCGAAGCGTCGAAATCGATCTGCTCGTGCTTGGCCAGGGCGACGGCTTGGCCGCCTTTTTTCGACCGAGCGCTGATCTTGTAGTTCGTGGGGGCCTTACTCATCTCCAACTCCTGGGTATTCGTGGACAGTTAATCGGTCGAATGACGACGCGCTCCCCGCACCGCGGGGCGGTTCAGCGGTGCGGGAGAAGTGGGCTGTGCTCGTTCGATCGGCGGTGGCCATCGTCCCTGTCAGGAAACAGTAAAAAGTAAGTACATCCAGGCGCGTCGTGCTCGGGGACTCGGTGTTACAGAACTTCGTGGTCAACGACGCGAGTAATTGATTGATTGAACACGCTGCCCTCCAAGAATGCGGCGTGGAAGCCGCCGTGCACCGCGGTGCTGGGCAAGCCCTGGCTCAAGACATCGCCGCGCGCACCGCGCGAATGTAGGCGACGCAGTCGTCGAGCCGGGGCACGTAGTGGCGCCGCCACCGCTCGCGCAGGCTCTTGTAGTAGTCGGATATGGGCATCTCGTGACTCCCCAAAGAGTTCACCGGAGCCAGTAACTTATCAGGGGCGATGTCAGTTTGAGAAGAGGCTCTTCGACCGGCGAGCGCGTGGCGCGCGGCTGCGCTGCTCCCACTCGATGCGCGCGACCCTGTACAGAAGCTCGTGGTCGCGCCCGTGGCCGTAGGGGTCGTAGGCGTCGATGACGGCGCCGGCCTCGGCGGTGGCCTGCAGCGCCAGGGCGATGAGGGCCTTCTCGCGCTCTTCGATGGGGAGCTGCCCGAGGTTGAGCCAGCGCGCCAGCGTCTCGGTCGACCAGTGCTCGGCCCATTCCTGCAGCGTCTGGCTCATGGTCTCGAAGCGGCGACATTGCTCGAGCGTGTCGTTGATGCGCCGCGCCAGGCCAGCTGTTTCCTGCCGGTGGCGGTCGCGGGTCTGATCACGGTCGTTCGGGTTGCCTGGACGGTCTTTCACGGTATCTCCTCGCGTCACGCGTTGAACCTCGGGGGTCGAAAACTGCGCGAACGTTCGTCGTTCGTCTCATTATGGTTTTCGGCAAAACCGCGGGTTTCGTTGCGTGTTTTTTGGGGTGGACGCGCAACGTGTGAGGAGAGGCGGGTGGTAACTGGTTGGAAAAGCTCGTGAAGTCGAGGCGGGCAGGGCGACGAGAAATTTGCCGGCGAGCGTGAATCTCTGTTTCGTCCTAGCGCTGCTGCTTGAGCGGTGGCGTGAAGGTGTCCATGAACCAGCGGGTGATCGTGGGGAACCAACGCGCCAGGGCATTCATGCGTGGGTAGATGACCCGCGCTTTCTTGCGCTGGACGGCGCGGTAGGTCAGGGCCGCGAGCTTGTCGGTGGTGCCTGTGGGCTGCCAGCGCAGCGCCGCGGACTCCTCGTAGGCGTCGTAGCCGGCCTCGCCCATGTCGGTCATGATGATCCCCGGGTAGACCGTCACCACGTGAACGCCGCTGCCGCGCAGCTCGCCGCGCAGGGCCTCGGAGGCCGCGGCCAGGGCGCCTTTGGAGGCGTTGTAGTAGTACATGCCCGGCGTCGGGGCGAGCGAGGCCATCGAGGCGATGTCGACGATGGTGCCCTTGCCGCGATCGAGCATGCCCGGAAGCACCGCCCGGGTCAGGCGCATGGGGGCGAAGACGTTGAGCTTGAGCAGCTTTTCGCCGCGATCGACGTTGACCTCGTGGGTCGGTCCGATGATCTGCATGCCGGCGTTGTTGACCAACACGTCGATCGGGCCGAGCGCGTCGATGGCCGGCGCGACCCACTCACAGCAGGTGTCCGGCCTGGCGAGGTCCTGGGCGGCGACGAAAGTGTCGGTGTCGAGGTCGTCGGCGATGGCGCGCATCTTGTCCTCGCTGCGCGCGACCAGCGTGACGCGGGCGCCATGACGGGCGAACTCGCGCACGAAGGCTTCGCCGATACCGGCCGATGCTCCTGTGATGGCGACGTGCACAACAACTCCTGGGTGGGTCGGGAGATTGATGCTCACACCTCACGGCACAAGAATCAACTATTTGGCGCCTTCTCCGCTCGGAGGCGTGGCGCCAAAGTGCGCGAGTTCGTCCTCGCCGCGGCAGTTGTCGGGCGCGGTCGATCCTGTCACGATGACGGCAAAGACTACCTGGTCACCGAATCTTTTTGTGGAGCGTCATGACGCCAACCGTTGAACTCGGCCCCTTCGAGGTGGGAGAACTCCTCGGCGAGGGGGGCATGGCGCGGGTGTATCGGGCGCGTCACCGTCAAACAGCGATGGAGGTGGCCGTCAAGGTCATCGGAGGCGAGCGGGCAGACGACCACGCCCGCGAGCTGTTTCGTCGTGAGGTGCAGGCGCACGCGGGGCTGTTGCATCCCCATATCGTTCACCTCTTCGAGTATGGCCGCGTCGGGGCCGCCGCGCGCGACGGGGCCAATGGTGAGTTCGTGGCGGGAAGCCCGTTTGTCGCCATGGAGTTGGCCGAGCGTGGTAGCTTGCGCGACCTGCTGCCGCTGCACGACTGGACCGCCGTCCGGCGGGTGCTCGTCCAGGCGTTGGACGGCCTGGCGTTCTCCCACTCGCGCGGGGTCATTCACCGGGATCTGAAGCCGGAGAATTTCCTGGTCTTCGAGGCCTCGGGCGCGCAGCCATTCTCGATCAAACTCGCCGATTTTGGCATCGCCCACGCGCTCGAGGGCGCACGCACCCGCGATGTCACCGCGCTGGACTCCACGTCGGGAACGCCGGCGTATATGCCCCCGGAGCAGATTCGCGGACAGTGGCGCCACTATGGGCCGTGGACCGACATCTACGCGTTGGGGTGCATGGCCTGGGAGATGGTGTGCGGGCGTCGCCCGTTTCGCGCCGCCAACGCCATGGCGCTGTTTGTCGAGCATACCCGGGTCGGGCGGCCGGCGCTCGAGCCGCGCTTCGAGGTACCCAATGGGCTACAGGCGTGGGTGCATCGCGCCATGGCCATCGACCCCGCGCAGCGCTTTCGTACAGCCGCCGATGCGGCCCGGGCGTTGCCGACGGCGAATTCGACAGGGGTCTGCGGCCCGGCGAATGCCCCGGCTCGGCCGGCCGGTGGCGAGGCGTCGTCGGCCGCGACCACACAGCAGGTCGACACCATCGGCTTGGGCGACACCATCGACTTCGACGAGACATCGGCGTTGGCGGACGTAGCCTACGCCACCACAGTGCCTGCTCACGAGCCGTCGCCGCCACGCGCTGGCGACGCCGCGGCACCGCCGCCAGATCATCTCACCGAGATGGACGGCCGAACGCCCATTCCCGAGGACTGGCGCACCGGGGGCCGCAGCGAGTTGCCGCTGCCTGAAATCGGCACCGGCCTCGGGCTCTTTGGGCTTCGAGAAGCCCCCTACGTCGACCGGGATCGTCCGCGAGACCGCTTGTGGGCCGCCTTGAGACAGGCTCAGCGCGAGCAACAACCCAAGATCGTGCTGGTCGTCGGTGAGGCGGGCGCCGGTAAGAGCCGACTGGTCGAGTGGATGGCGGCGCGCGCCCACCAACTCGGCGTGGCCGCGGTGCTGCGCGCGGTGCACACCCCGGGCGGGGAGGGGCCCGCCGAGGGGCTGCCGGGCATGGTGCGCCGCAGCCTGCAGGCCTGGAATCTCGAGCGCAGCGCATTCTACGATTTCCTGCAAGGTGAGCTGCCCGCGCTGGGGTGCGCGGCCAGCTTCACGGAGGGCGACGCCCGCGCGTTGACCGAATTGGTCTATCCCACCGACTACGGGGCCGAACATGTCGATGGGCCGCGCTTTCGCTTCGCCAGTGCGAGGGCGAAGCATGCCCTCGTCGCTCGATTCGTGCGCCGATTTCAGGGGGGGCGGACCTCGATTCTATGGCTCGATGACGCGCAGTGGGGCATGCAGGCCCTCGGGCTGGTCGAGCATCTGGCCGACGCCACCGAGGCGCTGGCCTCGCTGGTGATCTTGACGCTGCGCGAGGGCGTGCTCGCCGAGCAGCCGGCGTTGCGCGAGCGGATCGAACGCCTGCAGGCCGGCGAGAGCTGCACTCGGGTCGACCTCGCGCCGCTCGGTCGGCGCGACCATCGCGAGTTTGTCGACCGCCTCCTGCCGCTCGAGGCCCACCTGGGGGAGTTGCTCGTCGAGCGCACTGAGGGAAATCCCCTGTTCTCGCTGCAACTGCTGGGCGATTGGGTCGAACGCGGTCTACTCGCCTCGACGCCCCGCGGCTTCGAACTCGCCGAGGGTGTCCAGGCCGAGGTGCCCGACACCATCCACGAGCTGTGGATGGGCAGCCTCGACCGGCTGGTCCACACCGGCGAGGGCGAGGAGGCCGGTTCGCGCTTGCGCGCCATCGAGATGGCCGCGGCGTTGGGGCGTGAGGTGGACACGAGCGAATGGGCGCAAGTCTGCGCCCTGGTCGGGGTCGACCGCGCCGACGAGCTTCGCGACCAGATGGTCGAGCGACGCCTCGCCCGCCGCGCCGACGATGGGTGGACCTTCGCGCACGGCTTGCTGGTCGACAGCATCGAGCGAGCCGCTCGCGAGGCCGGCAGGTGGCGCGAGCACAATCGGCAGTGCGAGGCGTTGCTCGCTCGGCTTTATCCGAACCAACCCGGTGAGGCGGTTCTGCGCCGCGCGCGCCATCTGATCGAGGCCGGACGCTTCGAACAGGCGCTCGACCTGCTAACCGAGGATCGCGAAGGCACCGTCAACAACGCGGATATCGTGGTCCTCCAACAGGTGCACACGTTGCGCGAGGAACTGCTGGACCGACTGGGCGCCGAGATCGACGACCCGCGACGAATCGAAAACGACATCTTCGGCGTCGAGTGCGACCTCCTGCGCGGCTGCGCGGCGGACGCAGTGCTGGAGCGCGCAATCTCGCTGCGTCGACGCTCCCGGGCCATCGCAGACCATGTGCTCATGTCGCGCTCGGCCAGGCGCCTGGCGGCCTGCTACCTCCAGACGGGCGACGTGGACAAATTCTGTGAGGCGGGACACGAGGCGGTCGAGCAGGCTCGGATTGCTGGCGACGCGCTCGAGTTGGCCAAGTCGTTTCACGTCCACGGCTTTATGCTGACCGTCGCTGGCCAGTTGGAGCGCGCCAACGCGCTGTTGCGCGAGGCGGGCGAGCGTTACAGGGCGGCGGGAGACCTGTATTTCGAATTGGCGACGGTGCAAGCGCGGGCTCGCGTCGCCGCAGCCCGCGGCAATCACGCCCGCGCCGAAACGATGTTCCGCCGGGTCCTCGACGAGGGGCGTGAGCAGGGATTTCGACAATTGGAAGCCCACTCCAATAAGGGCCTTGGCGAGCTCACCCTCTTCGGCGGTGATCTCGACCATTCTCGGGCCTATTTTAGCCGCTACGAGGAGCTCAGCCGCGAGGCGGGCTTTCTGATGTCGGTGGCCCACGCCCGGCTCGATCTCGCGTTGGTCGAGTTGAAGGCGGGGCGGTTCGACGCGGCCGCCGCGTATTTGAGCGTCGCCGAGGCGATGTTCGCCGAGCAGGGCGCCGACAACACCCGCTATACGCGCCACTTGGCCCACCTGGTCAGAGCCGCCGGACAGAGAGATTGGCCCTCGTTCGACCGGCGACTCGACACCTTGGATGAAGCGTGGATCGCCCAGGCGCCTCTGGACGCGGGGCATCTGTGGTTGCTGGAGTTGGCCGTCGAGCATGTCCAGGCCGCGCACGAGTCCCAACGGGCCGAGCGCCTACGACGCCGGGCCAGCCAGCTACGTGACCGGCTCGACGACGGCGCACTGGATTAGTGGTGTTACCGCGGCGGTTGCCCACCGGCGGCGAACCTGCCATCATGGCGCCCACGTCAACCCAATCTTTTTGTGGAGTGTCACGATGCGCAAGCTACTGGCTGGTTCTTTCGCCGCGCTCTCGATCCTCGCCTTTGCCGCCAATGCCTCGGCGAAGTGCTATCACTTCTCGGACGCGCCCTCCGATGTCTACGTGTGCGTGGGCAAGGACGGCAGCGACTCCTTTGCCGACCGCAAGAAGGCCAAGAAAGTCTGTGACAAGAAGACCGGCAAGGACTGCGGCAGCGTGGGGAGCTACTCCTCGAGTTGTCACTCCAACGCCGGCAAGTGTTACGACGAGAGCGGCAAGGCCTCGCGTGACCTCAAAGGATATTGATTTAAGTATTTAAGAAAACCTCTTGACAGCATGAAAACGGCCGCTAGAATCCAGAGCCGTCATTGGGAAATATGCTGTCCGTTGGGGACAGCGCAAACCTGAGAAGACATGAAACGCACGAAGTCGACATATCCACTCCACCCGGCCTGGCAAGGCGGCGCCAATCGCGGCGCGCGGCGCCAGCCCGCGTGCGACGATAGTGACGGAGGAGGCATCCCCGACTAGACCGTTGGTACATACCCGGTTGGTTGGGAAGCCCGTCTCCGTCGCTCGATGGAGACGGGTTTTTTATTGTCCAGGAGGTGATTTACATGCTGCATGTCCGCTACGAGGGGCGCTCGTACGATTTCGACGAGCGCCGGATCGACATCACGCGTTCGATGTCCGACGCCCAGATTCGCCAACGCCTGGCGA
Source organism: uncultured delta proteobacterium (assembly GCA_963697525.1). Taxonomy (GTDB): domain Bacteria; phylum Myxococcota_A; class Bradymonadia; order Bradymonadales; family Bradymonadaceae; genus Bradymonas. Next base: position 6,082,006 of record OY969087.1, on the reverse strand, counting down.
GCTGGTTCGACGTCGAGCGCAAGCGCTTCGACTTTTACGTTGTCGACCGCCCGGATACCGGAGACATCATAGTTCGTCCGGAGGCGGTTTACGGGTGAAGTGTGCAAACATTGACATGAAAATTGGAATGAAATGGTGAGAGGTTCCGGTCGGCCCCGTGACCGGACCTGGAGAGCTTACATACTTCTGGCTTCTGGAGCCGAGGGTTACAGGTTCGAGTCCTGTCGCCGCTTTACAGCGGCGTAGCTCAATTGGGTAGAGCATCGAGTACATCCAGCTCTCCGTACTTGCACGGGGCCGATCAGAAGCCTCTCACCACAACACAATCAGACCGTCACCCCGCGACCCGACTGGCCGAGCTTACAAACTGGCGTAAGCCACCGACTGTGAATCGGTGTTAGGTGCTGGGGTCCGGAAATACGTACGCATCTGAGCCAACCAGCCCCACGATCACTGCGTCGACGTGTGCTCGACGATGCGCTGCATCGACTGCGCACGTCTCCTTGTGCTCGAAGGGCTGGATTGGCCGAGGAGCTTACGTATTTCCGGACCTCAGCACCAAGGGTTCGAATCCCGACACAACGCTCGGTGTACTTGCGCGGGGTGACCTCTTTTTGCGATGCAGCCAGCGTGAACGCGTGGCTGCGAACGGCACCGGTGCGTCCGGGACACGCGCGTCGGAGCCCCATGCGAGATGTCCCAGGGAGGCGGTATCGCCATGAACACGCAGGAGAAAGACACGCGGCTGGAGATGCTCAACAGCCTGTTGACCACGCCGCACCGCGAGCTCGACGCCGTGGGGGCGGTGCACCTCGAGATGCTCGAGCGCGACCCGATTTTCTACGGCCACCTGTCGGTGTGGTACCAGCGAAACGGGCGGGTACGCGACCACAAAGAGGTGTTCATCGCGAACCTCCTAACTAGCCCGTTGGGTGAGCACCGCCAGGCGGGGTTTGTGCTCCTGCAGGAGCTGCCGCCCTACCAGGTGGCTCGGGTCATCGACTTCATGAAGCGCTCGATTGGCAAGACCCCGCGCTCGACGCGCACGGCGGTCACCCGCTACCTGCGTCGGCGTGAGGCCAATCCGCACGCCTTCGACGGGGCGGTGCTGCGTGCCCGTCGGCACGTCAAGCACCTGTACGCGACGCTGCACATCCGGCCGAGCCGGCGCGCCGAGCGCATCCTCTTCGACGATGATCCCCCCGAGGGAAGCCGGCCGTGGATGCTCAAGCGGCTGGCCAACGCGCAAGATCCGGCCGCGCAGGCGCGGCTGATCGCCGAGTACCGCGTGCCCTTTCCGGTGGCGGTGGGCGCCATCCACGAGATGAGCCCGCCGGTGCTGGCGGCGCTCATCCACGTGATGAGCCCCCAGGAGGTCATCAACAACCTCAAGACGCTGGAGGCGCGCGGCGCGCTGGAACACGAGGCTATCGAGCGGCTTATCTTCGCCAAGCTCGAGGCCGCCGAGCGCGACGAGCGCGTGTCGGCCTACAAGGCCAAAGTGGCCGCGGAGGCCGTCGGCGCCAGCGCCGAGACGCGCGAGCGGCTCGACCGTGTCACCCAAGAGCAGGTGACCGCCCAGGGTAGCATCGGGCGGCCCACCGGGCTTCTGGTGGACAAGTCGTCGTCGATGTCGGACGCCCTCGAGGTGGGTAAGCGGCTCGCCGCGCTCATCTCGAGCATCGCCGACAGCGAGCTGTACGTGTACGCCTTCGACACCGCGCCCTATCGGGTAAAGCCGAAGCGCCGGCTCTTATCGAAGGCAAGCCCGCTGGCCGACTGGGAGCGAGGCTTTGCTCACCTTCGCGCCAGCGGCGCGACCAGCGTGGGCTGCGCCGTCGAGGCCATGCGCCGACGCGGCGAGGCGGTCGACCAGTTGGTCATCGTCACCGACGAGGGCGAGAACACGGCCCCGTACCTGGCCGACGCGTACGCCGATTACCGCCAGGCGCTCGGAAGAGCGCCCGATGTGGTCATCGTGCGTGTGGGACGAGCGTGCCGCAAGTGCACCGACAGCCTGGAACAGGCGCGCGTGCGCGTCGACACCTGGGACTTCGATGGCGACTATTACTCGCTACCCAACCTCGTGCCGTTTTTGACGCGGCCTTCGCGTCTCGAGTTGATGCTCGAGGTGTTGGAGACGCCGTTGCCGACGCGGGACGAGTAGGTTGGGGCTGCTCGGGGACGAGCCGGGGGTCCTCCTTCTCCAAACGAACGACGATCTGGGCGGACAGGGCAACCTTGTTTGCGTCGATCGCGTTTGTCGGCGGAGGACACCCCGGCTCGTCTGCTCGCTCATTGACGAAGTAGCGACTGGCAAGGAACCGCTATGAACATCTTCAACCTCATCGACGATCTCGCTCGTGCCGAGCGGGCGTTCGAGCAGACACAGTTCGTCGCGCCGCGTGTCGAGGACGGTAAGGTCCGGGCACGGATTTCCGGGCTGGTGCGCACGTATGCGCCGTCTCCGGCTGATTTTGTGGGCTGGGGCGTGTTTGCGCCCCAGAGCGGGGTGGCCGAGCTCGTCGAGTCGGCGTCGTTGGCGACCGTGGAGCGCTATCTGGCGCTGTTCGAGCCGTTGCGGGTGCTGCTGGTGCGTGCAGTCCAGGGCCGCAGTTGGCTGGCGTATCCGCTCAACGCGTCGGATATGGCGCAGCGGTTCGCTCGTGCCCGGCCCATGGTCGTCCACCTGGTCGACCACGGACGGGCCTTCGACACCGTCGTCGCGCGCACCGACGGCGCGACGTGGTGGTTCGACCACCTCGACTGCAGCGCAGATCCGGTCATCGCCGACCGACTGCGCGAAGCGCTTCGGCATATGTGGCCCCCCAACCAGGTGCGGGTGCGTGGGATGACCCCGGAGATGCGCCGCGGCTATGCGATGGCGTGGGGCGAGCCCGACCTGCAGCTATTCGAGGCGGAGCGTTACGAGGCGAGTTGTCCCGTGGAGCAGGCCCTGGCGATGGCCGGGGGCGAACTCCGAAGCTACTGCGACGAGGGCGACTTCCTGCATGTGGAGTGGTCGACGCCCACCGGGCAGGTGCACCACTCGGCGATCGACAAGGACGACCTGACGGTCATCAGCGCGGGCATCTGCCTTTCGGGGCGCGACCGGGACTTCGATTTGCAGTCTCTAGTGGGCGTGGTCGAAGGGTGGGGCCGGCAGGAATGGTGGTAAGATGAGCATCTTTTTTCACGAACAACTCGAGCGCGGCGAGGCGGCCATGGCCGCCCTCGCCGACTACCCGGTGGTCGTCTGTGGCGCCGGCGCGCTGGGCGCAAACGTCACCGAGAGCCTGGCGCGCATGGGCTATGGGCAGCTCACCGTCATCGACCGCGACCGCATCGAGGAGCGCAACCTGTCGACACAGCCCTACGGGCGTCGCGACGTCGGCGCCTACAAGGCGCGCGCGCTCGCCAACGCCATCTACCGCGCGGTGGGCGTGGAGGTCGCCTTCAAGGCCGTCGAGCTCGAGCCTGCCAACCTCGACCGGTTTCTGGCAGACGCCTGGTTGGTCGTCGACTGCTTCGACAACGGCGCCTCGCGGGGGGCGTTGACCGACTGGGCCGCGCGCCATCAGGTGGCCTGCGTGCACGCCGGGCTCGCCGACGGATACGGCGAGGTCGTGTGGAATGAGGAGTATCGCGTCCCGTCGCGAGGCCGCGACGACATGTGTGACTATCCGCTGACGCGCACGTTGGCGTTGATGGTCGCGGCGATGACCTGCGAGCTCGTCACCGAGTTCGTGGTCACGGGCACCCGGCGAAGCCTCGGGCTGACGCTGGGTGACTTCGACGTGCGCCCGGTCAGACGGTGAGCGCTCACGCTTCGTCGTCCGTCTCTGCCGGCCCTTTGGCGCGCACCGACTGGTCGTGGGCGGCGCGGTCGAGCGCCTCCATGGTGATCTGCATGCCGCTGTCGTCGGGTCGGTGGACGGCGTCGGCCACGGCCATGAGCACGGCGTTTTTGATGTAGCCGCCGGTCAGCTCGTAGTTCTCGGCGAGGTGGTCGATGTCGACGTCGCCGGCCACCGGCGCGGCCGACGGCAGGTGGCTGGCCCAGATGGCGCGGCGAGCCTCGGTGTCCGGTTCGGGGAAGTTGACCCGCACCAAGATGCGCCGCTCGAGGGCCTCGTCGAGCTGTTGGGGGAGGTTGGTCGCCAGGATGGCCACGCCCTCGAAGCGCTCGATCTCGGTCAAAAGCAGCGACATCAAGGGGTTGCCGCTCATGCGCGAGGCGAATAATGCTTCGCATTCGTCGAAGAAGAGAATCGCGTTTTGCATCTTCGCTTCGCGAAACAGCGCGGGCAAGAAGCGCTGGGAGTCGTAGTGGTTGATGAACGTGGGGATGTCCACGTTGAGCACCTTCATGTCCATCTCGTCGGCGACCGCGTGGGCCATCATCGTCTTGCCGGTGCCCGGCCTGCCGTAAAACAGCATCAGGATGCCCTTGCCGTAGGCGATGATGTCGTCGAAGCCCCACTCGGCGCGCTTTTGCAGGTAGACGTCGTGGCGCTCGACGACCGAGCGGATGCGCTGCTTGTCGCGCTCGTCGAGGACGACCTGGTCGAGGTGTGCGCGCGGCTCCTCGACCGACGAAAACTCCATGAACTCGTCCATGAAGTGATCGTCGCCGACCAGAAAATCGAAGGTGCGGTTGGAGATGCGCACCTGGGCGTCGAGCAGCTCCTGCGGCGTCTGGATGCGCTGGCCGAAGTTCAGCGAGACGAGCTCGTGGCGAAACAGCGCGCCCTGTTGGCTGAAGCGCTTCAAGTGGGTGATGCGCTCACCGTAGGACAGCTCGCAGAAGCTAAAAATGGTCTCGACGATGAGCGCCTCATAGCCGTTCCAGATGCGCCCGAAGAGCTGCAAGAAGCGACGCGAGAAGGTCACCGACGCGGCCAGAAGCAGCACCGTGCGCTCGAAGTGGTCCAGCCCGTACAACTCGACCAGGCGGTCGACGGCCACCGGCTCGCCGGCCTGGCGCGTCAACGCCAGCCGCGAGTCGATGCGCATACGCAGCTTGCGCTCCTGGTTAGCCAGGCGGTCGCGCCGGTCGACCAGCGCGTCGAGCGACTGGTCGACGTGCCCGTGGTAGCTCGGGTTGTAGTACACACCCGCGTCATCTTCGGCCGACATCTCGTTGACGAGACGCTTGGTGATGATGCGCTTGCATCGCAGCTCGACCCACTCCATCTCTTCTTCGAGATACTCCAGGTCGGTTTGGTAGGGCTGATCGCTCATCGCTTGCCTATTCTCGTAGTGGCGCCACTCTCAAAGTGGCGCCACAGCTGCGGGGGGTGAAGGCCGCATTGTGCGGCGAAGTCGAGGCAAAGTAAATCGCCGCCTCAATTGGAGGTGCAGTCGAACTCCAGCACCGTGAACCCGCCGGCATACGAGCTGGCTGTGATGGAGGTGGCCAACCCCGGGGCGACGACGCAGCTATAACCGGTGGGAGGGGTCACCGTGGGCACGAAGTCGCCGGTGGGCACGTTGATGAAGTAGACCAAGCCCGGCTCGTGCGTCGTGTTGCCCGGTGTGAAACCCAGCATCGAGGTGCTGTCGGCAGCAAAAGTGGCTTCCGCGGTGGTGTCGAGCGTAACGGTGGCGCCGGCAAGTCCGGTCATCCCGCCCTGAGCGCCGGCCTGGCGAACCTGGACGACCACGAGACCTTTGGTCTGGTCCCATGTCAGCGAGAGTGCGCCGGCGAGCTGGTTCAATGTCGTCTTATCGGCCAGTCCCCACGTGGTGGTGTAGTCGGTCGCGCCGGTGATGCCGGTGAAGTAGTAGTCGGGATAGCCCGTCTTGCTCGCGACGACCTCGAAGGGGGTGTTGGCCGCGTGTTGGACGGTCGCTGTCCCGGAGGAGTCGGTGGTGGCGGAGTTGCCTCCGACAGTCAGCGACATGTCGCGGATGGGATCGGAGGTGGCATAGTCGGTGAGGTGATAGGTGCCCGAGACCTGGGCAGTGGTGGAGGCATCGCTGCCGGCATCGGTCGAGGAGCCAGTGTCGGTGGTGGAGCCGGAGTCGGCGGTGGAGCCAGTGTCGGCGGTGGAGCCAGTGTCGGCGGTGGAGCCAGAGTCGGCGGTGGAGCCAGAGTCGGCGGTAGAGCCAGAGTCGGCGGTAGAGCCAGAGTCGGCGGTGGCGCCGGAGTCGGTCGAGGCGCCGGTATCCGACGCGGCGACATCACCTCCATCCGCGCCGGTGTCGCTGCTGGTCGCAGCGTCCTGGTCGGCGCGCGAACCGCCACCATCGTCACTGCTACATCCGGCGACGGCCAAGGACGAAGTGAAGAGTACCAAAAACAACATGCGACATTTCATCACGTGCTCCTGCGGTTCGAAGGGGTCTTGCTGCCGGACGGTGGCCGATGCGTCCCACGGCCCAACCCATCGCTCTTGGGCGAACTCAAAGTAAAGGGTGCTTGTGTGTCTTTTAGGTCAGCTCGCCCAAGAGCGCAAGACGCCCGTGTCGCTGATGCGCGGGGCACAACGCGTTTTGCCGACAGGCGAAGACTCACGCGGCGGGCTCGACCAGTCCGTCGAGCTCCAAGCCGCAGCTCTCGTAGGTATTGATGTGCTGCTCCTCGTCGACGAAGCAGCCCAAGAACGAGTTATCGGCGGTGAGGTCGGCGACGAGGCGGTCGCCCCATTCGTCGACCGGACGGGCGGCCGGGGTGGTGTAGTGCTCGAAGAGCGCGTCGATGTGGGTGGCGAGTTGGGGCAGCTTGTCGCGGTCGATGATGGCCACGTCGGGCACGTTGGCGGGGCGCTCGTCCTCGGGGACGCGCTGGCCCGCGACGAGGCCCACGCCCAGAACGATGGCGCGGTTGGCCCAATAGCCCACGCATTCGAGTTGGTCGCGAATCTTCCATTCGAGCGCGGTCAGTTGGCTGTGCTCCTCCTCGATGAGTTCGCCCAGCGACGCCTGCGGATACTCGTCCGTATACCACACGCTCGTCAGCAGCAGCGCGCCCTTTTGGGGATGCAGGACCATCGGAATCTCGTGGAACTCCGTCCAGCCGCTCTGCATGAACTCGGGCGGGTTGACCAGGTGGTCGGGGTAGTTGCCTTCGCCCATCGGTTCGGCGAAGTGCAGGCAGCCAAAACGGTAGTCGCTGCCGCGATACACAGCCGTGAGCAGGTCGCCCAACTGGTAGTTGTCGTAGACTCGGTCCAGGTCGTTTTTGTCGGCTTGTAGTTCTTGCATGGTATCTCCTCGCCAGCGGCGATGATGGGGGCTGTCGAAATGGCTCGAACGGTCGTCGTACGTCTCATAATGGTTTTCGGCAAAACCACGGGTTTCGTTGCGTGTTTTTTTGGGTGGGCGTCGAGATATGGAGGGTTTTGGGGGGTGTAAGTGGTTGAAGGGTAGTTGGTTTTGGAGGGTTTTGGGGGCGGTGAGGGATTGGGTGGCGAATCGTTTTCTCTGTTCGAACGGCGGACACGCGACCCGGAAAAATGGAGCGCCGAAGGGAGGCCAGCCGGCAGTAAATCAAAGGCCGCCGAACCGGGTAGTCGGTTCGGCGGCCTCGTTCGTGGCTCGGTTTGTCGGTGAACGGCGCGGTCAGCGCACGTAGACCACGCCGAAGGCGCGTAGGTTCACATCGCCGTTATCCGGCGAGCAGCCGGCGGAGTTGCCGACGCTGACGTCGGCCTGGCCACACGTGGTCCCGCCGCCTCCGATGCCGATATGGGAGTCGGGACTGGTACAGTCGTTCTCCTGGTTGCCGAGGATCCCGATACGGGCCCGACTGTAGGAATGGTAGTTGTTGAAGCCCTCCCGGTTACAGTTGGGCTGCAGCGAGCTGCCCGAGATCATGGCTTTCCAGGCAGCGCGGCCCTGAGTAGTGGCCTGAAAGCCGCCCTGGAAGACACTGAGCAGCGACGGCGCCGCCTTGGTGAGCACCATGTAGTTGAAGCTGGGGGTTCCCGTGCTGACGGGGTATTCCAGCCCGATCATCACCTCCGAAAAGGGCACGGAGTTGAACGTCTCCAGCTTGGCCTCGGTGTGGTTGAGACCCGGGTTGGTCGGGTTGAGCAGCGAGGAGTTTGTCCAGATGGGCTGGTCATATTGAAAGGTCGACAGGCGGCCGTCGGCCTTGATGGCCAGCGTCCAACCGCCACCGTTGGTGGTCATATCACAGTAGGTCTGGAAGGCAGCGACGGCGCCGGACTTGTCCGGGTCGATGGTGTAGATGCCGTCACCCTGACTAATACCCTGGGTGAGCGCCTCCTGGCAGGACGTCGGCCACCGGCAACTGGTACCGTCGTCGAGCATGCCGGTCGGGCAGGAACAGGTGAAGCTTCCCGCCGTGTTCGTACAATTTTGGTCTGCCCGGCAATTGGCTGTGCCGTTGGCACACTCGTCGATGTCGACGCAGGAGGTGCCGTCGCCGTTGACGTCATTGTAGCCGGAGGGGCAACTGCCGCAGGAGAAACCGCCGGGGGTGTTGGTGCAACCAGCGAGGGTGTCGCAGTTGTCGGTGCCGTTGGCGCACTCGTCGATGTCGACGCAGGAGGTGCCGTCGCCGTTGACGTCATTGTAGCCGGAGGGGCAACTGCCGCAGGAGAAACCGCCGGGGGTGTTGGTGCAACCAGCGAGGGTGTCGCAGTTGTCGGTGCCGTTGGCGCACTCGTCGATGTCGACGCAGGAGGTGCCGTCGCCGTTGACGTCATTGTAGCCGGAGGGGCAACTGCCGCAGGAGAAACCGCCGGGGGTGTTGGTGCAACCAGCGAGGGTGTCGCAGTTGTCGGTGCCGTTGGCGCACTCGTCGATGTCGACGCAGGAGGTGCCGTCGCCGTTGACGTCATTGTAGCCGGAGGGGCAACTGCCGCAGGAGAAACCGCCGGGGGTGTTGGTGCAACCAGCGAGGGTGTCGCAGTTGTCGGTACCGTTGGCGCACTCGTCGATGTCCACGCAGGCTCCTTGGTCGTCGGCCTCGTAGCCGTCGTCGCAATCACAGGTCGACGCGGTAGAATCGCAGGTCGCGTTGTCACCGCAATCCGAATCGGACGCGCAATGCGCGCCGGCCGAGCAGCTCGTCGTGCACGAGCCGCCGCAGTCAACGTCGGTCTCGTCGCCGTTCTGAACGGCGTCGTCACACGAGGGCTCCGCACACATGCCCGTCTGGGTGTCACACACGCCGCTGTCGCAGTCCGCGCCGGTCGTGCATTCGGGCAAATTGGAGGTATCGCTAGTATCCCCGGTGTCACCAATGTCACCAGTGTCCCCGGTGTCCCCAGCATCGGCCGTGCCACCACCCCCGGTATCGCTGACGACATCTCCGGTGTCAGTCGAACCGAGATGTGGGACACCGGTGGACGCGGTGTCGCCGCAGCCGGCGAAGGCCAAGACCATCGCTGAGATGATCAGCAATCGCATAGCAAAAGAACGGGCGTATCGAGTCTGCATTTTTTACGTTTCCGCGGTTGAGGTGGGTCGTGGGGCCGTGTTTCTTATCTGTGACTGTAGCGCCGGGGTTACCGCAAGACAATAAAGTCTGTGCGTTTTTTCATGTCGGGCAATGTGTCGGTGTACCCGCGCGTCCTTGCCGCCCGCCGCGTTTGCTGGCAAAACGGGGACCATGTGCGATGTGGGCGCAACGAGGGGCGAGCGATGCACAAAAAAAGTAGATTCGTCGAGGAGCTCGAGCGTGTCTCCCGGACGATGACGTGGCAGGACATCGGCAATGTGGCCGATCCGATCCGGCGAAATTACCTGATCACGCACAATTATTGGCGGCTGGCCGAACAGATGGCGCCGCTGGTGGGGCGGGAGAACCTGTCGTGGCCCGGTTTTGGGGCGTGGGCCTCGGAGCAGGCGGGCAGCTATATGCGCCACGAGGGCCTGCCGATGATCGGGTTGGTCCCCCAGTTCGGGGGGCGGGTCACCGAGCTGTTGGGGCAGGGCAACCGGCTCATCTTCCTGGACATCGCGCCGGTGTTCGGCCGGTTCGTCGAGTTGATGGCTGCCGTAGACGATCCTACGCGCGCCGAACACAGGCGCTTGGCCGAAGCCGACGGTGCGGACCTCCCCGCCTACATCCAGGAGGTGCTTTCGCTGGACCCGCGGCCCGTCTCCGACAGCGAGACCGGCCAGCAGGCGATGGTGTGGGCATTCACGGAGTACTTTCTGGCGGTCCACGAGGAGGACGCCGACGCGCGCGCCGAGCATATCTATGTGGCCAATTGTTTCGTCGGCCTGCAGGAGCAGATGCGCGTCGACGCCATCCTCGACTCGCTGCTGGACGTGCCCGACGTCAACCGGTGGGTGTTGCTGTTGGCTGCGCCGCTGGTGCGCCTGTGGGCGGCGGGCTTCGACCTGCGGGCGCAGCTTCGCCGCCGAGTCGGCGCGCGCCACGTGCCCACCCCCATCGAGCGCTCCTGCCGCATGCTGCACGCGTGCGTGATCGACGGGCGTCTCACCCAGGTATTGGGCACCCAGATGTTTATGGAGATGGACCTCGGCGCCGAGGACCTCGATATCGGGGAGGACGTGCCCTGGAGCTCGCCCTGGGAGATGTATCCGGCCCACCTCGCGCGTATCGACGAAGACTCGGCGGGATTTCGCGCCCGCCTCGACGCGCTGTTGGAGTGGGACCGCACGCCCGATACGACCGAGGCGAGCGCGGCGCTGGACTGGAGCGAGCTGGCCGATCGAATGAACTACATCGTCGACTTGTTTCGCACGAGGCAGCAACACACCGCCCTGCACGCCCATCCGCTCCGGGCCCGGAGTTGACCGCGGGCCCCGTGGGCGCAAAGGTGGGGCGGAACCCTGACAAACACAGAGGCACACCATGTCCAAAGATTGTTTCGCTCCGATGTATGAAGGCGCCGGACCCGAAGACCTGCCGTGGTTTCACGCCGAGCCCGACGAAGACCTCGTCGCGCTGTTCGACGAGCTCGTGCCCGACGGCGCGCGCGTGCTCGATTCTGGGCGCCGGGCCCGCCGTCCACTCCATCGAATTGGCCGCGCGCGGCTGCGACGTGGTGGCCATCGACGGCGTCGCCGAGGCCAAGGAGATGGCCATGGCGTTGGCCGAAAAGCGCGGTGTGGCGATCGACTACCGCGTGGGCGACGCCATCCGCGAGACGCCCGCGGGGCCGTTCGACGTCGTCTTCGACCGCGGGTTTTTGCACACGCTCGACCCCGACGAGCGCGCGCTGTGGCGCGAGTCGGTCATCGGGGCGCTTCGCCCCGGCGGGGTCGTGATCGTCAAGGCGTTCGACGTCTACCCCGCGCGCGACTACGGCCCCCACGGCATGAGCGCGCGCGACATCGTCGATACCATGGGAGAGACCGAGCCCGGCGGGCTTCGGTTGGACCTGCTTCGCCACACCCATTTCCCGGGCCACGACGCCGACACCCACTACGCGTGGGCGATCGTCGCGACGCGCCTGGCCGACTCCTGAGCCCTGGACACCGACGACACCGTCAGCGCCCGCTCACAGGTCGCCGTCGGTGTGCGGGGGAAGCAGCGGCGGCTGGCCGGGCGGCAATAGCTTGGGCTGCGCCTCGTCGGGCAAATAATACGAGTCCAGTTCGGGCAGCAGATGGGCCGTATCCGGGTTGGAGTCCAGCTTGAAGAAGGCGACGACCGTCGCCACCGGGATCAACTGGACGACGAACGTGGCGATGATGATGAGAATGTCTGAAATCATGCAGGCTTCTCCCGACGGCGCTTACTACGCCGCACGGCGCAATAGCGTCGTCCCACCTCGATGACAGCTCAATTCTAATTACCCTTCGAGTGCGTCGCAACGTATCCGATGGGCGCGGGATGGATGAGCACGCCCAACAGGCCCACACAGATATGGACAGTTCCAAACCATCGAGACTCCTCGCCGTCGACCTGGGCGTGCGCTGCGGGTTGGCCGTCTTCGGCGCCGACGGGCGCCTCTTGAGCTATCGGTCGACCAATTTCGGGTCGGTCGCGCGCATGAAGAACGCGGTGTGGGGATCCTGCGCCGGGTCGACGGCTTGAGCCACGTCGTCGCCGAGGGCGACCGCACCCTCGCCCAGGCCTGGGAGAAAGCGGCGGAAAAGCAGGGCGCGGGCTTTACCCTCATCGGCGCGGAGACCTGGCGAGACGTGCTCTTGCTGCCTCGCCAGCAGCGAAGCGGCGCCGACGCCAAGGTGGCCGCCGACGAGCTCGCCCGCGAGGTCATTGATTGGTCGGGCGCCGACCGGCCGACCTCGCTCCGGCACGACGCCGCCGAGGCGATTCTGATCGGGCTGTGGGGCGTTCTGGAGCTCGGCTGGCTGGACGCGTCGCCGATTTGAGCGAGGCCGTCGCGGCTCCAGTCGACGGGCGGCTCCGGTCACGGTCCCGGTCACGGCACCGGCCTCCGGCTCCGGCTCCGGTCACGGTCGCGGCTCCGGTTCCGGTCACGGTCACGGTCACGGCTCCGGCTCCGGCTCCGGTCACGGTCACGGTCACGGTCCCGGTCACGGCTCCGGCTCCGGCACCGGTTCCGGTCACGGCTCCGGTTCCGGTCGCGGCACCGGTCCCGGCTCCGGCTCCGGTCGCGGCTCCGGTTCCGGTCACGGTCACGGCTCCGGCTCCGGCACCGGTTCCGGTCACGGCTCCGGTCACGGTCACGGCTCCGGTCACGGTCACGGTTCCGGTCACGGTCACGGTCACGGCTCCGGTCCCGGTCACGGCTCCGGCTCCGGTCCCGGCTCCGGCTCCGGTCCCGGCTCCGGCTCCGGTCCCGGCTCCGGCTCCGGTCCCGGCTCCGGTTCCGGTCCCGGTCACGGCTCCGGCTCCGGGTCCGGTCCCGGCTCCGGTTCCGGTCACGGCACCGGTCACGGTTCCGGCACCGGCTCCGGTCGCGGGTTTCCCCATCAGGGATGACAATCGCCGCCGGCGTGGTTACAGTCGGCGCGCATCATGTTTCTTAAACCGTACAGGAGAGGCCGCATGTTTATCGCCGTCAATACGATTAAAGCCGACAGTGACGCCATCGAGCAGATGAAAGAGACCTTTCGCACCTCGGCCCCCGACATGCAGGAGCTGGACGGATTTTTGGGCTTCGAGTTGTGGCAAGGCGACGACGGGGCGTTGCTGGCGATCTCGCGCTGGGAGTCCAAAGAGGCCTTCGACCAGTATCCCGGCAGCGAGATGTTTCGCCGCCACCACAAGAATATGGCGCGCCGGGATCTGGAATCGGCCTCCTTGGACTTCTATGGGGCCGAGCCGATCGTGTGAGTCGGCGTCGGCGGCGCTCGGGTCATGCGCGGGGGCGCTGGCCGGAGTCGCCGCCGCGCGGGATCGTCTGCTCGGCGTGCTTACCCTCGCGGAACTCCTCGACCATCTTGGGGCAGAATGCGTCCAGGTCGCCGGGGCTGCGGCTGGTGACCAGGCCCTCGTCGACCACGACCTCCTGGTCGACCCAGTCGGCGCCGGCGTTTTTCAGGTCGGTCTGGATCGACGGGTAGGACGTCAATTTGCGCCCGCGGGCGACGCCGGCTTCGGCGAGCAGCCACGGGCCGTGGCAGATGGCCGCCACGGGCTTGTGCTGGTCGAAGAAGTCGCGCACGAATTGGACGGCCTTGGGGTTTTGGCGCAGGTGGTCGGGGTTCATCACCCCGCCGGGCAGGAGCAGCGCGTCGAATTGAGCGGCGTCAGCGTCGTCGAGCTTCTGGTCGACGTTGAAGTCGTCGCCCCAGTGGTCGTGCTGCCATCCTTTGACCTTGCCGGACTCCGGGGAGACGAGCACGGCGTTGGCACCGGCGTCGCGCAGCGCCTTCATGGGCTGGGCGAGCTCGGACTGCTCGAAGCCGTTGGCGACGAGCATGGCGACGGTCTTATGTTCGAGTTGTTGGGCCATGGTTCACAGCTCCTGTTCGCGTGAAAAGCATTGCAAGCCAAGGGGTTGGCTCGTTGGGCGATACTGTGAACCTTAGTGCTCGTCGAGCGTTGTCCAACTGGCAGGCGTTTACCATTCGCGCATGTCGGCGACCTGCTCTTCGGAAAGCTCGATGGTGATCATGGTGCTGGCGTAGTACACCCACACGACAAAGCCAATGACGACGCCGAAGGCCCACGAGACCAACTGGGTGAGGACGTAGCCAACTTTGCCCATGGCCATCAGGACCTGGCCGACGACGTTGCCGATGCAGCCAGCGGAGCCGCCGATGACGAAGGCGATGATGGCGAAGATGATCAGCAGGGAGACGTATTTTTTGCCCCAGTCGAAGGCAGTGGACACGCTGTCGAAGATGCCGTCGCCGCGCCCTCCAACCAGGTAAAACGTGGGCATCAAGAAATAAGCGGCGAGCACGCCGGGGATGCAGCAAAGCATGGCGCCGATGACAATCCCCATGATGAATATCACATATAACGCCAGCCCCGGCAGCACGCGGCTACCCATGGTGCTCAGGACCTCGCCGGTGGTCAGGTTGCGCCCCTCATGCCAGGCCTGGCGAAGCGGGCCGAAGGTGGACACGCCCACGCCCATCTGGACGAAGAGGAGGACGATCATGATGCCGATGAACGCCCAGTAGCCCGGGCCGAACGCACCGAACGCACCGAAGGGATTGGCCCCGTGGGTGGGCATATTCTTGAGCATCTCTCGCTGGGAGGCCGGGTCCAGGCCCACCGCCGCACCGCCGATGCCGGTGATCAACGCCGCCACCAGGGATAGGCTGGAGAACACGCCCCACACGGTCAGCAGCGTGGGCCGATGGTCGCGCCACAACTCCTTGGCGATGTCCATCGTCGTATCGAAGTTCGCCGGACGAAACTCGTCGGTGCGGCGAGACTGGGGCTCGGGCGGAGCCATCGGGTCGCGCGTTTGTGGGGCTTCCCAGGGGTTGGGCGTCTGGTTTTCGTCCATCGGTCGCGTGTCCTGCCGGTATTGTGAGCGGTAAGCGCAAGCGTAGCTTGCTTGCCCGCCGAGGCCAAGCGACTAATCGCGCGGCGCGTTTCGAGCCACCCAGACCGGGGCGTACATCGGGGCGATGAGGTAGGCGCCGTCGATGGTGTCGACGACGTCTTGCAGGCCCAGCGAGCGCATGCGCGACATTGTGGTGTGCAGCCGCTGGGTGGCCGATTGGTGGGTCAAAACCTCGTCGGGCCAGCCGGCGGCGAGGAGCGCGTCGGCGCTCATGGGCTCGCCGGGGTGGGCGAGGCGTTGTTCGATGAGGGCGCGCAGGATGCGCCGGATGGGGCCGCGTCGGCTGATGTCGACGGGCTCGGTGTCGTCGACCGCGAACCAGCGCAGGTCCTCGCATACGCGCAACACCGAGCGGTGCGGCGCCCCGCCGGCGGGCAGGTCGCCGCTCTCGACGTGGGCGTCGAGGTAGGCGCGCAGCGGCTCGACCTCGCGCTGGGCGCTGGGAAGGGGCGCTTGTGTGGCGGCCTCGACGCGGGCGTAGGCGTCGCCCAGGTGCCGGCGCGCGGCCGCCTCGTCGCCCTTGCGCATCGCCGCGCGGGCCCACGCGGCGTCCAAGTAGCCGAAGAGCACCTCGTAGAGGGGCTTTTCGCGGTCGATGCCGGTCTCATTGAAGATCGCCTCGACGCGCTCGAAGTAGGCTCGCGCCTCGGTGACGCGCTCGAGCGCGCCGTAGGTCGCCGCCAAAAAGAGCAGGGCGGCGATCTTGAGGTGGACGTGGCCGATTTCCTCGATGGCCAACGTCGCCTCCAGCAGGTCGGACTCGGCGGTGGCGAAGTCGGCGCGCGCAAATCGGGAGTGGCCGCGGCCCAGCCAGAACACCGCCGAGTGCTCTCGGTCGCCGATATTGGTCGCCAGCTCCATGGCTTCGCGGTAGCACGTCTCGGCGCGCTCGAACTGGCCGGTCGCGGTGTAGCACTCGCCCAGCTCGTGGTAGCACAACAGCCGGCCTCGGCGCTCGCCGCAGGAGATAAACAGCGATTGTGCCTCGTTTAGATTGCGCGCCGCCTCCGACCACTGCTGGTTGTGGCGCAAGATGGTGCTCAACAAGAAGAGCACGGACGCCTCGGCAAACGCACTCTGGCTTCGCCGCGCGCGCAGCAGGGCGCGGTGCAAGTAGCCGGTGGCCTCGTCGATCTCGCGGCAGTTGCGCGCGACCACCGCGGCGTTGGTCAGCACGGCGATGGCCTCATAGGCGTCGTCGTCGTCGATGCGCTCGACGGCCTGTCGCACCGTGGGCAGGCCCTCTTGCTGCTTGCCCTGGACCCCCAACGCAAAGCCCAGGTCGCTGAGCGCGTAGGTGGCCCGTCGGACGTCGCCGAGCTGTTCGGCGAGCGCGAGGGCCTCGCGCGAGTCGCGCTCGGCGGCCTCGTAGCGGCCGGTCCACATCGTCGCCTGGGCGCGCAGTCGCAGGGCGCGCAGCAGGAGCGCCGGGGTATCCTGAGCGCGCAGTCGCTCGACGCAGGCGTCCGGGCGGGCCCCGAAGCCGCCCAGGGGGCCGATGCGTTTGTCCAATTCGCCGAGGCATTCGAGCACGTCGAGCCAGCACGCCGCGTCGGCGCGCCAACCGATATCCGCCGCCGTGTACAAGTTGGCGAGCTCCTCGCGCGCTCGGTCGAGCGCCGCCCGTTCGTCGGGGCCCTGCAGCGCGTGGCGAAGCTCGCGGCACCACCCGGCGTAGTACTCCAGGTGAGCGCGCTTGGCCGCCTCGAGCACGTCGGTGGGCGTGCGCTCTCGAACGAAGTCGCGCACCGGGGCGAGCAGCATGTGGCGCTGGGGTTGGTCGGGGCGGGCGGTCGAGCGCACCAACGACAGGCGTCGAAGCGTCGAAAACAGCGCCTGGGCGTCGGCGTCGGCCGAGGCGGCGATGATCGACAGCGCGGCCTCGGTGGTGAAGCTCTCGGCGAAGACCGTGCACACCTGCAGGGCGCGTCGCTCGGCGTCGGCGAGTACGTCCCAGCTTCGCAGCAGCGTTTGTTGCAATTGGCCCGGGGCCGCCGTGGCGGCCGACTCTGTGGCGGGGTCGCCGCGCTGCCAATCGGGGGCATGCGCCGAGTTTCCGGCCGCCAACTCGATGGCCAGCGGCAGGCGCCCACAGCGCTCGACCAGCGCATCCAACGGCTCGCCGGCCGCCCACGCGTCGAGGCAGGGTATGGGCCGGTGCACCAGGGTCTCCAGCAGAGCGCACGCCGAGGCCCGTCCGAGCGCGTCGACGTGCACCAGGTGGGCGTCGGTCTCGGGGATGCTCTGGCGCGTCTGAATGACGCGCAACTCGGCGCAATTGGCCAGCCAGCGCGCCACCCAGGCGGCGACATGGTCGAGCTGTCCGACGTCGTCGAGGATGACGAGCGCCGCCCCGCGGCTTTTGAACGCGGTGGTCAGCCGCGCCTCCACGTCGGCTGTGGCCTCCGAGGTCGGGAGCTGGATGCCGGCGGTGCGCGCGACGCGAAACAGCGCCTCGTCGAGCGCGGCGACTCCGGCGAGGTCGACGAACCACGCCTGGGCGTCGGCATCGGCGCGGGCGGCGAGCCAGGCGTGGGCGAACTCTACTGACAGGCGCGTTTTCCCCGCACCGGCGGGGCCCACGACGCACGCGCTTCGCGCCGCGTCGAGCGCCTCAGCGAGGGCGTTGAACTCGCGGGTGCGCCCGACGAAGTCGGTGTCGAAGGTGCGCAGGTTGGTGCGTTGCTCCGAGCGCGCGCCCTTGGAGCGCGTCGCTGGGCCTAACCGCGCGGCGCCTGCGCCGACGTCGTGCAGCTCCACGGCAGCATGGTCGACGAGATCGACCGCCCGCGCCCCGAGCACGATGCCGCCGTCCGTTTGCCCACGCGCGAGCCTCGCGGCCCGGTCGATGGCCTCGCCGCGGACCAATTGCCGGCCGCTCAGACCGTCACGGCACGTCTGAATGACGCCGGCTGAAATGCCGACAGCGACGCCAACACCGTGGCGCTGCGAATCGGCCTCGTCGTCTGTCGGCCAGTCGAGCGCGTTAGCCGCGTCGCGAAGCGCGCTTGCCCAACCCATCGCATGGTCGACCTCCTCGAAACAGGCCACCAGTTCGGCGTCGCGCGAATTGAGGCGCGCGCCGTTGAATTCGTCGAGCAGGTCGTCGACGATATGGCCAAAGCGCGCACTCGCTGTGCGCATCGCTTCTTCGTGGCGGGTCCACGCGGCGGCCGCGCCGATAAGCTCGGCGACCGCGACGACATGCGCTCGGGGGGAGGCGACGGTGTTGGCGGATGGGGCGGGGTTGGGGGCTGACATCGCGATTTCACCGACGGCGAGCGCGGCTAAACGCGCGAATTGTCAGTGACTGTAAGTGGGATGCCGCGACCGCTTCGGGCAGCATCAAACATGACGAATAAAGGGCAGAGCCGCGCCTCGAGGGCTGGGCTGGGCCGCAATCCGCAGTGGGGTAAGTCATGCAGACACAAAGATTCGCAGTCATCGTATTGACGCTCATGTTGAGCGCACAGCTCGTCGGGTGCAGCGACGACGGGGCAGGCAAGGGTGGAGGCCAGAGCACGGCCGACGCCGGCGCGGACGTCTCGCCGCAGGATACCGGCGCATCCGACGCTGGACAAGATGCGACTGATGCGCAGCCGTCGGCCGACGCCGGTGAGACTGCCGATGCTGCGGTGGACTCGGGGACGAGCGACACCGGTAGCGACACCGGCCCGGCCGACGTGGGCGCCGACGCCGAGCCCGACGCCATCGCCGACGCCGGCCCGGATACGGCCGACGCCGGTCCGGCGCCCATCGACGACCTCGACCCCACCGGCGGCCATTGGAGCACCAACTACTCGATGCCCGGCCTGCAGGGACCGGCGGGCGCGCGCGGCTACGTGCTCGCCGCCGACCCGCAGGGCAACGGCTTTTACGTGGGCGGCAACTTCGCGGTCGCCGGCGGTGCGGTGGCCGCCAATATCGCACATTGGGACGGCTCTCAGTGGCAAGAGGTCGGCGCGTCGCCGCTGTCGGTCAAGGTCCACGCGCTGGCGGCCACGCCAAATGGCGAGCTGTACGCCGGCGGCGAGGGCGGTGGTGGCGGCGGTATCGGCATCGGCGGGTCCAACTCCATCGAAAAGTGGGACGGCACGAGCTGGGCGACCTTCGCCGATATCGGCGGCGGGTTCGGCACCGAGGTCGACGCCATTCGCATCTTGAGCGACGGGCGCATCGCCGTGGGCGGTCAATTCGGCTCGGTGGATACGGCGACGCTGGACAACTTCGCGGTCTACGACGGTGCCAACTGGCAGCAGTTGGGCTCGGCCAGCCCCGACGGCAGGGTGCAGAGTATCCTGGAGATGTCCGACGGGCGCATTTGTTTGGGCGGCGACTTCACCCACGTGGGCACGGTCGAGGTCAACCACGTGGCCTGCTGGGACGGCTCGCAGTGGAAGGCGTTGGACGCCGGGCTCAACGCCGCGGTGTCGGTGCTTCGCGAGTGGAACGGCGACGTGCTCGCCGGCGGTGGGTTTTCGGTGCCCGGAGCCACCGGCTCGTCGATTGGCCTGGCGCGGTGGGACGGCACGAGCTGGAAGGGCGTCAGCGGCGGCGTCGCCGGCGGCTCGCTGACCAACGTGCGCGCGCTCGCCTTCGGCCCCACCGGCCAGTTGTACGTCGGCGGCACCTTCGCCGGCGCCGGCGGCATGTCGGGGGTGGCCGCGGCCAACGTGGCGGTGCTCGACAACGGCACATGGAAGGCGCTGGGCACCGGCGTGTTCAACACCGTGGGCGTGGTCGGCCCGGGCGTGACCGGGGTCAACGATTTTCTGGTCGACGCCGCGTCGGGCAAGCTCATCGTGACCGGCTTTTTCTCCAACGTCGGCGACCAGTTCAGCCTCAACGTCGGCCAGTGGACCATCGGCGCGACCCAGAATACCGGCTGGGCGAAGCTCGTGGGCAACGGCGAGTTCGCCGGCGCCGACATGGCCGTGGTCACGCTGGGCGCCGCGCCCGACGGGACGGTCTATGCCACCGGTCGCTTCACCACCATCGGCAGCCGCCAGATCAGCCACGTGGCGCGCTACCAGCAGGGGCACTGGCAAAAGCTGCCCGACCAGGTCGACGGCGACGTCGGTGCCATCGTGTTCGACTCGGCGGGCCGCGCGTACTTCGGCGGAAATATGACCGTGACCACCGCCAGCCAGACGCTTCACAACCTGGCGATCTTCGACGGCACGACGTGGTCGGGGTTGAGCACCGCGGTGCCCGGCGAGGTCGTCGCCCTGGCGATGGGGCCCAACGACGAGCTGTACGCTGCGACCACCGGCGGCGGCGCCTTCAGCGTCCACCAGTGGACCGGGTCGACCTGGCAGCAGCTCGGCGCCACTTTCGCCAATAATATCCAGGCCATGGCCGTGCTTCCCAACGGCGACCTGTACATCGGCGGCCAATTCGACCAGGACGCCAACGGCACCGCGCTGTCGGGCATCGCTCGTTGGGATGGCAGCGGGTGGGTTCCCGTGGGCGGAGGCATCGACAAGACGGGCTACGTCTCCAAGATGACCGTCTACGACGGCAAGCTTCTGGTCATCGGCCACTTCGGCGAGGTCGGCGGGTCGACGCCCGCCGGGTCGGTCGCCCTGTGGGACGGCACCGCCTGGGATGCGCTCAACGGCGGCATCCCGCCGCGCTTCCCCAACGGTCCGGCGCCGACGGTCACCGGCGTGGTGGCCAAGGCCAACGGCTTTTTCGTCACGGGCACGTTCCCCACAGTGGGCCCGCTGCCGGTCAACTACATCGCCTGGTATGACGGTCAGGACTGGTTCGCGCTGGGCTCGGGCCTGTCCGATATGGGACAGGCGATGGCCATCGCCGACCACCAGTTGTTCGTCGGCGGCCTCTTTACCGCCGCCGGGGGCAATCCCTCCTATCACATCGGCGTGTGGGACTACCGCCCGTAACGTGAGCAGCGTTCAGAGAGGCGGCGCAGGGTGGGACCCGGTGGGGGGTGTATCACGCATTGATCGCGCTTGCGTGTACGCCGGGTGCGCCTATCCTTGTCGCTGTCAATCAGGCCGAATACTCCACCGAGTCCGGGGACTGAGTCATGAGCCAGCGAGATGTCAGCTACTGGAGCGTCGCCGTATCTCTGATCACGCGCACCCTGCCGTTTATCGGGGTGAATACGGCGGTCTACGCCATCTTCTTTGTCATTTCGGCCATCTGGTTTGGCCTGTGGGGCGGCTTGGCGTGGCTGAGCGGGGCGGTGCTGAAGATCCCGGTCGTCCCCTACGTGTTCATCATCATCGCCTGCGTGGCCTTCGGCGGGCTGCTCAAATACGCCAGGCGCTACCTGCTTTACATGGTCAAGGGCGCGCATATCTCGGCGATGACCGAGCTGCTCAAGGGCGGCGACCTCCCCGGCGGGATGAGCCAATACCGCTACGGGCGTCAGGTCATCGAGGAGCGCTTCAAGGACGTGAGCGTGCTGTTCGTGCTCGACAGCCTGGTCAACGGCGCGCTGCGCTCGCTGCAGAACAATCTCCTGCGCATCGTCGACTGGCTGCCGTTTTCCGACATGTTCGACGGCCTGGTCCGCCTGGCCACCCAGATTATGAAACGGGCGATGACCTATGTCGACGAGGCGATCTTGTCCTATGCGGTCTACCGCGACGAGGACAACGTGTGGAACAGCGCGCGCCACGGGGTGTTGCTCTACGCCCAGAGTTACAAACCCATCCTGATCACCGCGGCCAAGATCTGGTTGCTCGGCCGGGTCGTCGGCTTCGTGTTGTTCCTCGCCTTCTTGTTGCCGGCGATCGCCGTGATTCTGGCGGTGAGCAACGTGGTCGTGCAGGTGCTGGTGGTCGTGATGGCCTTCGTGGCCGCCTGGGCGATCAAGGCGGCGCTCTTCGAGCCCTTCGCCATGGCGTACACGCTGGTCACCTATCACTACGAGATCGTCGGCCAGGTGCCCGACCCGGAGTGGGACGAACGCCTTCGCAGCGTCTCGTCGAAATTTCGCGAGCTCATTGGCAAGGCCGAGGAAAACGGCGCGACGGCGGCCGGCTTCCAGCCGGCGCCGGCGCCCAACCCCACCGGCGTGGCGCAATCGGCGGCGGCGCAATGAACCGGCGCCGCGCCCGCCGAATAATCTGCCGGCCTGGCGGCGAGCCACGCAAGGTTTGCATGTGAGAAAGCGCTGCCGAGGGCGCTAGGCGCTCGCCAGGGCGGCTCAGGACTTGGCACTTTTTATGCAGTCTTTCGAGGCATTGGTGACCATACCTTTGCCCGAGAGTGCGCCCTCATGAATGCCCGATGCAAGTACGTCTTCGCTGTAGTGGCTTCGCTCGCGCTGTTTACACTGGCCGGCTGCGACCAGGCACCGACGGGGCATTCGGCCGACATCGTGCCCGGCAAGCCCCAGACCGATCCACAACCTGGCCAGTCGAGCTTTGTCTCGGCGGATGGGCAGCCCGGGGAGAGCTCGCCGGGCGACCGCGCCGGCCAGGAGCCCGCCGACGGCAGCGCCGGGGGCGACAATCGCAGCGTGGAGGAGGGCGACATCTATCGTGTGTCCGCCTCGTCGCATCTGATCTTGAACCTCAACGCCTATCGCGGCTTTCAGGAGCTGGATTTCTCGGACGTGGCTCATCCCAAAGTCGTCGGCAGCGTGCAGGTGGCCGGCGAGCCGGTGGAGATGTACCAGGTCGGCGAGCGTGTCTATGCCCTGGTCAACGGTTGGCGAGGCTACTACGGCAGCCGCACGGACCTGCGGCCGACGACCTTTTCGGGCGGCCTGGTCCTGACCATCGACGTCAGCGACCCCACGGCGCCCAGGGTCACCGGGCGCGCCCAGGTCGACGGCTACATTCGCACCAGCCGTCTCACCCGCGGTGACGGCAGCGAGGCGCTCTATGTGGTGGCCACGGACGGGCAGACGACGTATGTGCGCAGCTTCGCGGTCGCGTCGAGCGGCGAGTTGACCAAGCGCAGTGACATCGACCTCGGCGGCTATGTCGCCGACATCCAGGCGACCCCGACGCGCCTCCTGGTCGCCAGCAACGACGGCGGCAGCGGGCAGGGAAGTGACGTCAGCGTCATCGACATCAGCGACCCGGACGGTCATATGGTCGAGGGCGGGACGGTGCGCGTTCAGGGCAAGGTCGCCTCGAAGACCAATATCGACGTCGACGGCGACATCCTGCGGGTGGTCTCCGGCAACGACTGGTCCAACGCTACCCGCACGAACCACATCGAGACCTTCGATATCTCCGATCTGTCGTCGATCACGCCCGTCGACCACGCCACGTTCGGCGACGGCGAGCAGTTGTACGCCACGATCTTTGTGGGGCAGAAGGCGTTCTGCGTGACCTACCAGCGCGTCGACCCGCTGCACGCCTTCGAGATCTCGGCCCAGGGTCAGATCACCGAACGCTCCCAATTCGTGGTCAGCGGGTGGAACGACTTCTTCAAGCCGGTCGCCAACAACACCCGCCTGCTGGGCGTGGGCGTCAATGACCAGGATGGGCGCAAGCTGGCGGTGAGCCTGTATGACATCTCCGACTTGAACAACGCCAATCCGCTGCTCAGCCGCGCCGAGGTGGGTCTGCAGTGGAGCAGCTCGGAGGCCAACTGGGACGACCGCGCGTTCACCGTGCTCGAGGGGGCGACCTCGGTCACTGGGCCCGGCGGCGTCGAGGAGACCGGGCTGGTGCTGCTGCCATTTAGCGGGTGGAACGATGGCGACGGGCGCTACGAATCGGGCGTGCAAATCTTTACCTTCTCGGCCAACACCCTGACTCGCCGCGGCGTGATGCTCCAGGACTCGCCGGTGCGGCGAAGCTTTCTGGCCGACCCGGACGCGCGTACCGCCGGCAACCTCTCCGAGGTCGAGCTCAGCCTCTTCGACGCCGCCGACCCCGACGCGCCCGCCGAGCTGGGGCGTGTCGAGCTTGCGCCCAATTACACCGATTTCTTCGTCGTTGGCGACCACGGTGTGCGCCGCCACAGCCGACAGGACTACTACTACTGGTGGGGCGACCACACGGCCGCGCGGCCAGACGACCAACTCGAGGTGGTGGCGCTGGCGGGCGACGTCGACCAGGAAGCGCCGGTCGCGAGCATGAACATCCCCGCCGGGGCGCGCGTCTACCGGGTCGGCGACCTGTTGACGGTGGTCTCGCAGACCTATGTGGACTCGGCCCAGGCCGACAAGGCTCAGTGGCAGACGCGCGTGGACGTGTGGGACGTCTCCGACCCCACGGCACCGACCAAACAGGGCTCGCTGACCACGCGCGAGCTTCCCGTCTCCGGCTATTATTATGGCGATCCGGTGGCGGCCGATGGCGGTGCCACGCGGGCGATGGACTCGCCTGTCTACGTCGGCTGGGGCGGCGGCCAGGTGATGGTCACCGCATCGGCGTTGGTCTTTCCGGAGGCCGTCTCCGAACGCGAGTTGGTCGGCACAGAGCACGTGCGCTATATCTCGCCGGTGTCCCAAGATCGTACCTGCGCCGAGAACACCGCCGACCACCTATGCTCCTTCCTGACGGGGGGCATCTCGTGTCGCCACGTCGAACGGCCCGATGGCACCCACGAGCCCGAGGTCTGCTCGGGAGCCATCTACCGATGTGATTGGAGCGCCGATGGCTCGGCCGACTGCACCACGGTCGACGCTGACTCCGTCGAGACCAGGGAAACCACCTACGACTGGCAACGCTACCGCTACTGGGTGCACTACAACCTTCACTCGCTCGACCTGCGCGACCCGGCTCACCCCGCCCTCGGAAAGACCGTCGCCTCGCCGGCCGACCATGAGGCAGTGAGTATGTTGGCCGCCGGCAGCCGGGTCTTCCTGAGCTACAAGACGCCCTATACGGTTCCCGACGACGGGCGCTCGTTCGTGCGCTTTTTCTTCGAGCCGGTGGATTTTTCCGACCCGCAGGCGCCCGTGGTCGGCGCCGGGGTCAACATCCCCGGAGATCTCATCGCGGTCGATGGCCAAACGCTGATCACACGCGACCATTTGTGGGGTGACCACGTCGTGGAGAGTTCGGTCAACAAGCTTCGCTGGCAGGGAAGCAAGGCCGTGCTCGAGGGAACCCATCGATTCACCGACCGCTACGTCCAGGACATTCGCTTCGATGGCGCCGGACACGTGCTGGTGACCCATCGTGGCGCGTGGTGGTGGCGCGACGAGTTCGCGGTGCCGGCGGACGGCGGTGGGGGCGTGAGCGTGGGGAGCGGCAGCGCCGACGCGTCTGCGACCTCCGACGCCGGTGTGGCCGACGCGGGAGCCGATGCGTCGGACGAGCCGGCCGACCCGCCCGATCGTGTGCTGAAATTGTCGGTGCTCGACGCCGAGTCGAACACGTTCGACGAGCTGTCGCAGACAAGCATCGACGACTGGGCGACGCTGCGCGACGCGGTCGCCGGCCGGGCCCTGTTTGCCGTGCCCGGCGGGATGCTGGTGGTCAACCTCGACGACCCGCAGGAGCCCTACGCACAGGCGTACTTCCCCCTGCGCGGCTGGCCCTCGCAGGTGGTCGTCGACGGGCGCGAGGTCTTCTTGCCCGCCGGGCGCTACGGGCTGTATCGTTTCGGGCTGGACGACTTCAACCTCCTCCAAACCGAGTAACCACTGTGCCCAAGAAACGTCGCCGTCGTCGCAAACGCCCGGGGCAATGCACGTGCGGCCTGCCCGAACCCTATCGCGAGTGCTGTGGTCGGTTTCACCGCGGCGAGGCCCGGGCGCAGACGCCCGAGGAGCTGATGCGCTCGCGCTACGCCGCCTATGCCCGCGGCGAGGTCGACTACATCGTCAAGACGACCGACCCCGACGGGCCGGCGTGGCACGAGCCCGAGGCCGAGTGGCGCGCCGATATCCGCAAGTTTGGCGAAGACGTCCAATTTCTGGGCGTCGACATCCTCGACAGCGACCTCGACGACGACGCCGGCACCGGCGAGGTGCGTTTTCGCGCGAAGCTTCGCGCCGACGGGCGCGACGTGTCGTTCGTCGAACGCAGCGAGTTCGTGCGCCGCGACGGGCGCTGGCTGTACACCGCGGGCGACTTGGAGCAGTAGGCGCGCGGCCTTGTCGGCTCACGCACGCATCTGTGCGTAGTCGGGGTTATCGAGATCTGCTATCGTTTGGTCTCCAGTCGACAACGAACACACGGGCGCCTGAGCGACTGCGGCGCCGCGGACTCGCTCGGAGTGCGGGATGAACGGTTGGTGGCGCTGCGCGTTCTTTTGCTTGGTGGCGATGGTGGGAGCCGCGTGTCAGACGGCGTCACCCCAAAAATTGGACGCGTCCAAGCGCGCGAGCCTCGCTTCGGCGGGCAAGCCCGGCGCGAAGACCGAGCTCGCAGGCGCGGCGCACGAGCCGGCTAAGAACGCGAAGCCGGCTAAACAAGCGAAGCCGGCTAAACAAGTGAAGCCGGCGCAGCAAGCCGCCGCGCCCGTGGCCAAGCGCGACACCATCGACCCGGCGAAGGCGCGCGCGCTGCTTCAGCGGTGGCTGGACGCTCAGAACCGGTCGGACTTCGAGGCTTATAAGTCGTTGTACAAGGGGCATCAGGGCTTCACCGGCGTCAAGGTCTCCGGCGGGCGCACTTCGACGTACGATTGGTATGGCTGGAGGGACGACCGAAAGAAGATGTTCGCCAAGAAGATGGAGGTCCACGCCGACCAGGTCGAGGTCCACGCCGGCGTCACCATCGCGGTCGTGAACTTCGTGCAGACGTGGGCATCGGGTACGTACAAGGACATCGGTCCCAAACAATTGGTCCTGGCACGCGTGGGCGAACATAAGTTGGCGATCACCCGCGAGACGATGTTCTCCTCGCGGGTCGTGGACCCGGCCCAAAAATCGTCCCCGGCAGCAGCGTCAGCCAGCCCGCGCATCGATCCGCGCAAGGCGGCCCTCCTCATCGACTCGCGCTACGTTCCGCTGCAAATTCATCCCGGCGCCGACTGGGCGGCGGGACCGGCGCGCTTTCCCCAAAAGTACCGCCGGGGCACGACCGTTCGCCGTGTAGACAAGGACAAGCTCCCCGCGGACATCAATGCCTGGTACGGGCGCAAGTTGGACGTCTACGACGGTGCTCAGAAGGTACGCTGCCGGCGCGCGGTCACCGATATTTTGTACCTGGACAGGGCTCGCCTTCCCTCCGAGGAGACCAAGGCATGGGACAAGCTCGGGTTCGGTCAGGAGCGCCAGGCCCAGCTCTCCTGGGAGCTCGCCGGAAAGCAGGGGCGGCTGCTCGTCGCCAAGCTCGATGACCAGTGTCATTACGGCAAGTGGACGCGCGATGCGAGCCTGGCCAAGCCGGTTCGTTACGCGGGAAAGTCTCTGTTGAGGAATAAGAGGCTCTTGCGCCGAACCAAGGCGGCGTTCGGACGCCTGCCGTCGGTACGTCGCCTCCAGGAGCGCTGCGCCGACGGGGGCGGGCCGTGGTGGAGGGGGGGATTTCAGGGCGTGGACGATTCGGAGACAGAGTCCGACGCCGAGGTCTTCATCCACGGTCGGTTGCATTACGTGTACGTGAGCATTAGCTCCGAGGTCGCCAGCGACTGCTGGGTTCCGGCGCTCTTCAAGGTCGAGGCACATAAAATGGTGCCGATGAGTGAAGATCTCATGGTCAACTATGTCGTCGACGTCGACGGGGACGGCTCTCCGACCTTTTTCACCAACTCGCGTCTGTTGCGCTGGAAGGCATCGGGATGGCAGGGAACCGCCAGCCTGCAACCGGTAAACCTTTGAGTGCAGGCGGCGTGCCCAGGTTTCAACGCTCCGTCAGTGCGAGCAGTTCGTCGATGACCTCGTCGGCGCGCTCGCGCCACATGCCCGGGCTGACCCGGGTGATCGTCCAGCCCTGGCGTTGCCAGAAGGCCGGCAGGTAAACGTCGCGTGACAGGGGCTCGGGCTGGCGCAGAAAGCCGCGGCAATCCACGCCGAGCTGCCACGGCTGATCGTCGCGGCGGCGAACGGCCAGGTCCAGGCGTTGGCTTCCCAGTCCGACGTCGCGGCGCACCTGGCAGCCGCGGCGCTCGAGGGCACGGGCGAGCTCGTCCAACACGCGGCTGCCGGTGGCCGCGCCGCCCAGGTCGAAGCCGCCGCTGGTCGCGCTTGGCGCCGGGCCCGACGACCGTCCAGCCAGGCCCAGGCCGCGCACCTGGGCGAGGATCTCGTGCACCCCGTCCACGTCGCCGGTGGAGTGGGCGCGCACAAACCGCAGGTAGGCGTCGAAGACCCGTGGGCCCGGATGGGTGGTGTTGGAGACGTCCAGGCGCTCGGGCACGATGGAGGTGACCAGCCACAGGCCCAGCCGCGCGCGAGTGATGGCCACGTTGAGGCGCTTGTGGCCGCCGTCGAGGTTGAGCGGGCCGAAGCGCGCGTGCACTGGCCCGCCGGGCTCGCTGGGCCCGTAGCCCGGCGACATGATGATGAGGTCGCGCTCGTTTCCCTGCACGTTCTCCAGGTTGCGCACGAAGAGTTGGTCGACCACCGGTCGCCGCCGGTCGCGCGCGAGCAGCTCTGCGAAGTGCGCATCGCGCGCGGCGCGTTGCTCGACCAACAACTCAACCAGCTCGGACTGCTTGCGGTTGAACGTGACCACGCCCACCGTCGGCGGGTGGCCGTCGGGGCCGACGACCGCGAGGAAGTCGCCGATGAGCTCGACGACGCGGCCGGCCTCGACGCGGTTGCGGTTCTCCTCCCACACCCCGTCGACCGGCTCCCAGTGAAGTCCCTCGATATCCGTCGAAATATACGGCTCGCTCGATGGCGCGGTCACCAACTGTCCGCCGTAGAACGCGGCGTTGGACAGGGCGACGAGCTCCTCGTGGTGCGACCGATAATGCCACTGCAGCGTCACGCCCGGGTAGCACGCCCGCGCCAGCGACAGGATGGACACGCTGGCCAGAAGCGAGCTGTCCTCGTCGTCGCTCACATCCGGCGAGGCCCGAAAGAAGTGGCTGGGCGGCATCTGCTGGTCGTCGCCGGCGATGACGGCGGTCTGGGCGCGCAGCAGCGCCGGCAGCGCCGACTCGACCGGGCATTGGCTGGCCTCATCGAAGATGACCACGTCGAACAAGCCCGCCCGCAGCGGGAACATCGCGGCGACCGACTCCGGCGAGCAACACCAGGCCGGGCGCACCTGCGCCAGACCCTGGTCCCAGTAGGCGTCGATGAGCTGGCGTAGGGTCTTGCGCGAGCGCTTTCGGCGTGCGTCGGCGGCCAGCTTGCGCATGGCGCGGCGGTGGTCGGCGGGAGAAGACGACGCGGCAAAACTGCGCACCAGTCGGCCGTAGAATTGCGCCACGATGCCGCGCCCGGCGACCTCGTGGCAGCGCCCAAGCGCGTCGGCCAGGCGCTGGCGCTGCTCGGCGGCGACCAGCGGGGCCTCGACCGCGCGCACGCTCTGCCCGTCGAGCCAGCAGTCGATCCAGGCGCGCTCGACGGCGGTGCGCACATCGTCGCTCACCCTGGCAACGCCGCCCGCGCCGGGCTTCCAGCGGCGCAAGAAGGCGCGCAGCCATGCTGGCTTCGTCGCGCTCACCGCGTCCTGGCGGGCGGCTTCGTCGGCGTCCGAACGGGCCTGCAAAAACGCGGCGAGCTGCGCGCGCGCCGACGCAATATCGCCGACGCTGGCGAGGTCGAGTAGCTCCCGGCGAAACGCGCTCGCAATTGCCCGAACGAGGCTGTCGAGGGCGTCGTCGATGGCGGCCAGAGCTTGCGCTCGGTGCCGGTCGGCCAGCGCCGCGGCGAAAAACGGCGCCTCGCCGGGCGCTTGCTCGAGCAGCGGGTCCAACTGCGGAAGCTCGGCGTAGGCCGCGCCCACCTGGGCCAACGCCCGGTGCAGCTCGTGCGCGCAGCGCACCCGGCGGTGCTGAGTCTTCAGCGTCTCGATGGCATCGTCGATGGTTCGCGGATCGCCGTCGAAGCCAAACTCGAACAGCGGATTGTCCGTGGGAAGCTCGCCAATGAAGTCGCTCCACGCCAGGGCCTGGTCGACCAGCGCGGCGACGTCGACGGGCACGCCCGCCGAGCCGCTGCTCGACACCAACGAGTTACAGTGGTCGAGGATGTGGCCGGGCACCTTGCGCAGCCGCCAGAACTCCGGCAGCGCGAAGCGGTACCAGTGGGTGCGCAGCTCGGCCAGCCTCGCCAGTTGGGCCTCCCAGGTCTCCAGCGTCTTTCGTCTGGCCATGACGAGCTCGTAGGGCACCGGCGCAAGGCGCTCGCGCGCGGCTTCGAGGGTTCGCATGACCCGGTTCCATTCGCCGGTGGCGACCTGGCCGTCGGTCCACACCCAGAACAGCGCGAAGCTCTCGACGTCGTCGGTATCCTCGCTGTCCAGAAGGTCGAGCAGTGGAGCGGCGTCGCGCCACAGCTCGTCGCGCCGTCGGGCCTCGCCGGGCGTCATCTGGGCGGCGGGGCGTTCCAGCTCTGCGAAGAGGGCGTCGAGCGCCTCCAGCCGCGCGAAGAGCGCGTCCAACGCGTCGGCGTCGAGGCCGCCAAAGTCGCCGCGTCGAGCCAACGGATGCGGCCAGGCCAAGGGGTAGGTCTCGGGGGCGACCGACTCCACGAAGGGCAGGTGCGCGTCGAGGTCGCCTCGAGCGATATCGGCGGCATACGCGCGCAGGTCGGGCAGCTCGCGGCCATCGTCGTCGAGCGCGCGCTCGAGCAGCTCGGCCAGGCCGGGGCGCGGATCGTCGGCGCCGGACAGTCGCCGGTAGGCCTGTTGTGCAGCGCCCGCGCGCGACTCCAGCCGGTTCAGCGCCCGGTAGTGGTCGGCGCCGGCCGCCTCGATCTGGCGCTCCAGACCGGCGGTGTCGAGCTCGCCGCCGCTGATGCCTCGCTCGAGCGTGCCGGCGATGGCCGCGCAGATGTCGTTGCGGTCGCGCTGGACGTCGTGGACCAGCGCCACTGGCTCCGCCATCCCCAACGCGCTCAACCGGTCGGCGACGACGTCGAGCGCGGCCCGCTTCTGGCACACCAGGAGCACGCGTTGCCCGCGGCCCACGCAGGCGGCGAGCAGGTTGGCGATGAGCTGGGACTTGCCGGTGCCCGGCGGGCCCTGAACGACGACGCCGCGCTCGGCGGCGGGGCTCGATGCCACCGCCTCCAGGTAGCGAAAGACCGCGTCCTGACTGGCGTCGGAGGCGAGCACCTGCCAGCGGCGAAGCTCGCCAAGAGGGCTATGTTGGCCCAGGGGAGGCTGGTCGGATGCGGGGTGCTCGGAGGTGGGCTGGTCGTCGAGTTCGTGCGTCTCGATGTCGTCCAACGTGGACTCGTCGACGCGCAACAGATCCAGCGCCAGCCCCAGGTCGTCGCCCAGCAAATGCTCGTCGGGCAGGCTCAAAAGCTCGTCATAGTCCAGCACGATGCTCGACGCCGACAGCGGAAAGCGCCCCAACACCAGGTGGTGATGCAGCTCGAACTGACCAGCGGTCGCCGCCGCGCTGGCCTCGGCGTCGCGCGCGGGCAGCTCGCTCAGCGCGGGCAGGCCTTCGGCGGCGTCGACCGCCAGGCCCGCGTCTCGCAGGTAGTCCACCAGCGCCCGCCACGTCGGGTCGTCGACGGCCAACAACCCGTCGTCGTCGAAGGCGAGCAGGTCGTCGCGCGACAGGCGCAACCCCTCCAGGCGCACGAACGCCTGGATGAGCGGCTCGTTGACCTCCGGCAAGCCGCGCGGCGTCAGCGCCCAACACAGCCGGCCGGTGTCGGTGCGCTCCAACTTGACCGGATAGAGCAACAGCGGCGCGCGCAGCCACGTGCCGTCGGCGCAGGCGCCCTCCAAGATGGGCCAGCCCACCGCCAGGTTGTCGGCGCCGGTCTCCATATGCTCTTCGCGAGCGGCCCTGGCCACACGACCGATATCGGCGTCGAGCGCGTCCGAATCGGGCGCGAGGCGCGTGGGCGCGGCGTCCTCGTTGCCGAGCACGCCCCGCAGCGCATCGAGCGTCGCCGGCTGCTCGTCGGCCAGCCGCGCCAGATCGAACGCCCCGGTGCGCGTGGTGCGCCGCAGCCTTAGCGACCGGCTGCGCAGGCTGACCGCCACGAAGCGGTCGCGCAACTGCTCCAGGCGCCCGCGGATGCGCGCCGCGGCCTTCGGCGCGCTCGTGGCCGGCTGCAAAACGGGCTGTTCGACGTCAGTGGGATCGTTCACGGCGCAATGAGCATGCGCGGGGGGGCCTGTGCGTAGCGATCGGGCTGGCTGTTCGTCTGGCCGCCCATGTCGTGCCAGAACGGCTCGAAGTCGTACGCCGAGTACAGTTTGGGCGTGATGTCACCCCACTTGCGGGCGTTGATGGCGTGTCGCACCTCGGGGACTTTGTAGTTGGGAAGGCGCATGGTGATCACGTAACCCATGCCCACCACGCCGGTCCACGAGACGATTTCGACTCCGTCGGGCGGAAACGCCTGCTGGAAGTGATTGTCGCGCAGTTGCTGCTGGAACTCCTCGACGCTCTGGTCCTTGGTCTGGTGCAACACCAGGGTGAGCAGCGTCGACGGGTTGCGCTCGCGGGTTTGCGCCGGCTCGCCGCTCAGAGTCGCCACCGCGCCCACGATGCAAAATACGAGGATAAGGCCGACGAATCGTGGTGATAGGTTCATGGTGGTCACGTCTGCTCGATGACGATGGTGGACCGGCCGTCTTGCTGCGGTTTGACGATGATATGACTGTTGATCTGCTCCTGCAATGCCTCGACGTGGCTGATCACACCCACGGTGCGCCCGGCGCGGGCGTGCAGCTCGTTGAGGATGGTGATCGAGTTGTGCAGGGCGTTGCGGTCCAGCGTGCCGAAGCCCTCGTCGAGGAACAGCGTCTCTATGGGCATTTTGATCTGCTGCTGGTCGGCCAGCGCCAGCGCCAGGGCCAGCGAGACGAGGAAGGTCTCGCCGCCCGACAGGGTGCTCAGCGGACGCGTCTGGTCGGCGTGGTATGTGTCGACGATCTCGAAGTTCAGCGTGGGCATGCCGCTGGCGGCGTCGTGCTGGGTCTTGAGCCGGTAGCGCGGGTGCAACTCCTCGAGGCGGCGGTTGGCGCGCTCGACGATGCGGTCGAGGTTGAGCGCCTGGGCGAATTGTTTGAAGCGCTCGCCGTTGCCCACGCCGATGAGGGTGTTGAGCTCGTTCCACTCCTCAAATTCTTCGCGCTGGGCGTCGCGCTCGGCGATGAGCGTTGCGTGCTTTTGGACGCGGTCGCGCATCTGCTCGAGCTCGGTGCGAAGGGCGCCGATGGCCTGGTTGTAGGTCACCAGCGCCTGGTCCAGTTGCTCCTGGGCGCGCGTCAAGGTCTCCAGCGAGTACAACTGGGGGGCGAAGTCGTCGGGCTTGCTGTCGGTGTGCTCGCCGAGGTCGTTTTCTAGCCGCTCGATGTCGCGTTTGGCGTCGCGTAGCGCTGTCTCGATGGTACCACACGCCTGGTGCAGGCGCTCGCGCTCGTCATCGGCGAGCACGGCTGCTTCGACTTCTTCGACGGAGCAAACGCCGTCGATGGTGGCGATGACCTCGTCGAGCTGCGCGCGCGCTCCTTTCAACGCGTCCGCCACGGTCGTGCGGCGCTCGGTGGTGTGGGTGAGGGCGTCGCTGGCTTTCTGGGCGGCCTTTTCGGCCTCCTGACGCGCTTCGCCGGCAGCCTCCCTGGCGCGGCGCGCGCTTGCGACGCGTTCGTCGTGCTTCTTCTGGACCTCGTCGGGATCTCGACCGCCGAGCTTGGCGCGAAGCTTCTCTTCGAGGTCGTTGACCTCTTGTTTGACGGCGTCGCGCTCGTCGGTGGCTTCCGCGAGCTGCTCTTCGGCGACGCCGCGCGCGGACTTGGCGTCGGCATGCGCCTGAGCGGCCTTGGCGAGCGCTTCTTCGGCTGTCTCCACAGCATGCTTGGCCTTCTGGAAGGCGGCCTCGCGCTTTTGTGCGCGGTCCATCGCGGCGGCGAAGTCGGGGTTGCCCTCGTCGTCGCGGACGACCTGGACGCCGGCGCAGTCGAAGGCTTCCAGCAGGTCGTCGCGGTCGAGTTCGAAGTCTCGGTGGATGTCATCGAGCTCGCCGTTGGCGCTCTTGCGGTTCGAAGCGAGGTTCTCCACGGAAAGGGCGAGCGCCTTTCGCTTCTCCTCGACGTCGTCGATGTCTGTGCGGGCCTCCTCGAGCTGCGACTGCGCTTTTTCGAGCGCATCCTCGGCCGCGTTAAGCTCGGTCTTCGCTCGATCGAGCGTGTCGAGCTTCTCGTCCAGTGCCTCGGCCACTGCGTCCAGTCCGTCGCGGGCACCGTCGGCGAAGAGGTCGACGTCGGCGATGGACTCGCCCACGCTCGCGGCGGTCTTCTCAATGGTGTCAGACACCGTGTCGAGCGCTGTTTTTGCGGCCTCGCGGCTCGTCGACAGGCGAGCGACTTCCAGCGTCAGCGCGTCGACGCGTTTTTCCTTCGCTTCGAACGCGCCGACGACCTCGGCCAGCTCGACGCGTAGGCTGTTGAGCTGCTCCTCGAGCTCGGCGCGGCGCTCCTTATCGCTCTTTTCCTGCGCGTCGAGCGCCTCGGCGCCGTATTCGTGCACCCGAGGATGGTCGGTTCCGCCACATACGGGGCAGGCCATGTCCGCTTCGAGCGTGCGGCGAAGCTCGGCGGCTAGAAGATTTTGGCCCACCTTTTCGATGTCGGCCTTATGCGCATCGATGGCAGCTTTGAGGTCGTCGCGCTTCGTCTTGATGCCCTCCAGCGACTCGTTGGCCGCGGCGAGCTGCTCCTCGACGCTTTTGAGCTGTTTTGCGCGCTCGTCCAGCGCGTCGCGCTTGGCGCGGTGGTCATCGACCTGCTCGACGAGCTGGCCAAGCGCATCGCGGCGGCGCGTGAGCTCTCGAACCTGCTCGGCGATCTGGTCGTAGCGCTCGCGCGGGCGCTCGGCCTCGCCGAGGTTGTCGGCTAGGCGGGCCTTGGCCTGCTCGACGGCCTTTTGCAGGGGCTCGAGCGCGTCGTTCTTGGCGGCGAGCGCCTCGTCGAGCTGCTCGATTTGCTCGCGCTTTTGGCTGAGGTCCTCGTCGATCTTTCGAAGCTTCTTGTCGGCCTTGTGGACGCGTTCTTCGAGCTTGTGGAGCGCCTCGAGTTCGGGTCGGATCGCGATGAGCGCATCGTGCAGGCCCGCGTCGTCGGCGATGGTCTCGAGCTTGTCGGCCACGGCGGTGCAGGCGGTCTCGCACGTCTCGACCTTGCTGGCGGCTGACTGAACTTGCGCTCGAGCCGCTTTCAGCGCCTTGGCGCGTGTGGCGACCTTTTCATCGAGGCGTTTGACGCGCTTTCGGACGCCGGCGAGGCTGTTCTTGATGGCCTTGGCCGCCTCGATTTCGGGCTTGATCTCCTGGAAGGCATCGAGCACCTCGGCGAGCTTGGCTTTGGCCTTTTTCTCGGCCTCGTTGGCCTTGGTGAGGGCGCTCTTGTGGGCCTGCGCATCGTCGCGAAGCTTCGGGATGGTCTCGTCGAGCGAGTCGAGTTCGCCCTCGAGCCGGCGCACCTCGCGAAGCGGCGCCCGCGCCGGGCCGACGCGCTGGTCGGCGTCGCGACGGGCGAACGCCGCGGCGTTCTCTTTTTTGTTCTGTTGGGCATCGGTCAGGGCTTTTTTGGCGGCGGCGAGCTCCTCAGTGAGCCGCGCGTGGCGCTCGAGCCACTGACGGCGCTCGGCGGCCGCGTCTCGCCAGGCTTCCAGCCCCGCGTAGTCGCTCTTTTTGGCCGTCAGACGCTCCTCGGTGGCGGCGATGTCCTCGGCGGACGCCCCCTCGAATGTGTCGACGCGGTCGTCGAGACGCGCGAGCTTGTCGCGGGCCTCTCGCCACTTCTCGTGCGCCTTGCGTCCCAGCCGAAGGTAGACGCTCGTGTCGGTCAGCCGCTCCAGGATGGAGGCTTTTTCGGACTCGTCGGCCTTCAACAGCGCGGCAAACTCGCCCTGGGCGAGCATGACGCTTCGAAGGAAGTCCTGCAGGGTCATCTCGCCCAGGACCCGCTCGAAGTGCGGGGCGTATTCCTTCTCCTTGTCGCTGCTGACCAGCACAGTCCACTCGCCGTTGCTGTCTCGCTCGTGGAGCTCGCGGCGTGGGCGTTGGGGGTTGCCGTAGGGTTGGTCGTGCGCGCGCCAGAACTCCCAAACCGCGCGGTAGTGGGTGCGGCCGCCCTGGGCGGCGTCGAGCACGCTGAAGACCACCTCGGCGCGCGAGCGCCCGGTGCCTTTGGAGTTGACCTCGTCGCCGACCTCGATGGTGCTGCGCGTATGCGTCTGGCGCGGGGTCGTGCCGAATAGCGCCAGGCAGACCGCGTCCATGATCGTGGTCTTTCCCGAGCCGGTCGGGCCCATGATCAGGTACAGAGGCACGTCCGCAAAATGCCCGTCGAGGTCGATGGGGTTGTCGCCATACAGCGAGTTGATATTCTGGATGTCGATGCGATGAAATTTCACCGGTCCCCCTCGTCGGTGTCGTGCAGCATTTGCTCGATGTCGCGGAAGCGCTCGATGAGGCGCTCGGGCGGTCCCTCACGGCCCGGATAGTAGCGCCGGTACAGCGCCTTGAAGACGTCCAGATGGCTGAGCTCTTCGATGGGTGGCAGGCGTTCGGCGGACGTTTGATCGCCGCGCTCATCGTCCACGTAGCGCTCGCGCACCTCGACGATGATGGGGCGCCTGCCCTCGGGATGGTGCTCGTCGATGACCTTCTTGAACCGGCTCAGCCGGTCGGTTCCGGCGACGTCGTCGGCGCC
Source organism: uncultured delta proteobacterium (assembly GCA_963697525.1). Taxonomy (GTDB): domain Bacteria; phylum Myxococcota_A; class Bradymonadia; order Bradymonadales; family Bradymonadaceae; genus Bradymonas. The sequence continues at coordinate 6,045,405 of OY969087.1, read as the reverse complement.
GAGCTCGACGCGCAAGAAGACCACCGGCGCGAGCTCGGCGTCGGTGCGCAGGCTCGCAAGTTGGGCGGCGAGCTCGTCTTCCGAGCCTTTCAGCTCGAAAATCTCGCGCCATTTGGGCACCGGCAGCACCTCGATGGGCAGCACGTGCTCGCCGCCGTCCATCAGCAGGGATTGCTGGAAGTCGGCGGTCTCGAGCGCGATCTCGATGACCTGGCGCTGCGGAGCGTCCTCGTCGAGGCTGGTGGCCACGGGCGTGCCGCTGTAGCGGATGTGGCGCTTGCCGCCGACCGGCATCGGGCGGTGGATATGGCCGAGGGCGACGTAGTCGAAACGCGCGTCGAAGATTCTGAGGGCCCATCGCCTCGATGGTGCCGATGGTATGGGGCGCCTCGGGATGGTCGTCGGTGCGTTCCTGGGGGCGCGCCGTGCGATGGATGCCCGTGTGATAGTCACCCTTCTGTGGGTTGTCGTCGCCTCCGTAGACCGTCAAGTGGCCGGTCGCCACCAGACGGGCATTGGGCCAACGACGCCGGGCCTCGTCGGCCAGGTGGGTGTACAGCCGGGAGAAGGCGTCCTGGTATTGGCTGCGAAGCTCGGACGCACCGCCCTCGCCGAGGCTCACGCCCAGGCGCGCCTCCTGCACGTAGGGCACGGCGGCGACGACCGCTTCGACCTCGCCGGCGTCATTTGCCACCGGCACCAGGCACTCGCCCCAGTCGGCTTCGTCGCGCGGCAGCGCCCCGACGACGTGCACATCGAGGTGGTCGAGCAGCTCGCGTGGGGCGTCGATGCCGGTGGGCGAGTCGTGGTTTCCGGCGACGATGACGACCTTGCGAAGGCAGTCGATCCCGGCGCAGCGCGCCAGAAACCCGTAATACAGCTTCTGGGCCGCGTTCGACGGGTTGGCGTAGTGGAAGACGTCGCCGGCGAGCACCAACACGTCGATCTCGCGCTCGACGATGGTATCGACCAGCCAGTCCAAAAAGCGCGACTGCTCGTCGTGGCAGTCTACCTGCTTGATGGCGCATCCCAGGTGCCAGTCGGATGTGTGTAAGAGCCGCACCAGGTCCCCTCAAAAAGCATTGAAAAACAATATTATCGAGCTGCCGAACACCGACGCACCGAGGTCGTCTTGGCGGAATCAAACGTTGCATCGGCAGCATACACCAACCGCGCCGCGACGACAAAGCCCGCTGAACGTAATTACAGCGTATTTCGATCGACTATTGCAAAAGATGGGAGCGACGCCGTCGAATTCGGAAGGAGTGTCGAATCCGACGTCACGCTACTCGTGCTACTAACGGTCCTCGATACCCGCAGCACTGGTGATCGGCCAGGACAGGCCCCAGTCTCTGCCACACGAGTTAGACGCCTCGCGATGGAACTTCCCGCAGGTGATGCTCACCTTCGTGGTAGGACTGTCGGAGCACACCGAGTTTATCGCCTCGGGGAACTTACTATGTTTCTGGGCTACGACCCTGCGATCAAAGTTGTCGAGTATTTTCCACATATCGTCGTGGCTAATCGTATAGGTCCTTCCATCGTAGATGACCGCTCCGGTACCGTTGGCGTCCAGGTCATGATTGACCACGTCGAATAGATTTGTGCCGTGGACACCGATCGAAATGTGCACAGAACTGGGGTCGTCTTTCAGGGCGCGGGTACACGGGCCATCGGGGGCCCGGTGGAAATACACACCCACAGCGATGCCGATAACGAAGACGGCGACGATGGCGCCCAGGAACGCGGTCTTTTTCGCTTTCATGCGAATCATGCGGTGCTCCACCAGATGCCGTGTGTAGATAGAAGGCCATTGTACTCAAGGCGCATCGCTAAGGTCAACGACTGAGGTCGGAGGCCATCGCCAAACCGGCGAGGTAGCCGGTGGTCCAGGCGTTTTGGAAGTTGAAGCCGCCGGTGACCCCGTCGATGTCCAAGACCTCGCCGGCGAAGAAGACCCCGGACGTGATGCGGCTTTGCATCGTGCGCATGTCGACGTCGTCGGTGGGCACGCCACCGCAGGTGACGAATTCGTCCTTGTTGGTGCTCTTGCCGGCGACGTGGAAACGCCCGCGGGTGAGCTGGTCGCCCAGCGCGCGGCTCTTGTTCTTGGACAGCTCCGCCCAGCGCTGCGCGGCGCTGATACCGGCGGCGTCGACCAGTCGCTCCCACAGGCGTTTGGGGATGGTTTCAAAGGGGGAGTGCGAGGCCACCTGGCGCTTGCCCCAGCGCGAGCGCAGCCTGTGAAACTCGGCCTCGGGGTCGACGCCGGGCAGCCAGTTGACCTCGATCTCGAAGGTGTAGTCGAGGGCGTTCAGGTCGCGGGCGCCCCAGGCCGACATTTTGAGGATGGCCGGCCCGCTCATGCCCCAATGGGTCACCAGCAGCGGTCCGCTGTCGGCGAGGTCTTCGCCCACGACGCGCACCTCGACGGGCTCGACGGACAGGCCTTGCAGCCCGTCGATGCGCTTATCGTCGATGTTGAACGTGAATAGCGACGGCACCGCGGGCACGAGCGTATGCCCGAGGCTCTCGGCGAGTCGGGCGCCGCTCGCCGAGCGCGTGCCGCCGGTGGCAAGGAGGACGTTGTTCGAGCGCAGGCGCTTGTTGCCGTGCAGCACGATGTCGAAGCGTGCGTCAGCGTCCGCGGTCGCGGAGATCTCCTTGACGGCGGCGGTCGTCCACAGCTCGACGCCGGCCTCGGCGGCGGCCTCGCACAGGCAGTCGATGATCGTCTGCGAGTCGTCGGTGGTGGGAAAGATGCGCCCGTCGGCCTCGGTCTTTAGCGTGACGCCGCGCCCCTCGAACCACCGCAGCGTTTCGCGCACCCCGAAGCGGTGCAGCGGCCCGATGAGCGCCTTGTTGCCGCGCGGATAATGCGTGGCCATACGCTTGGGGTCGAGGCAGTCGTGGGTCACATTGCAGCGCGCGCCCCCGGAGATCTTGACCTTCTGGAGCACCCGAGCCGAGCGCTCGACGATGAGCACGCGCGCATCCGGCGCGGCACTGGCCAGGGTGATGGCGGCGAAGTAGCCGGCGGCCCCACCGCCGACGATGACTGCATCCCAGATGTCCGACATTGATTCTATTGTCGCGGGTCGTGTCTTGATTTGGAGGTGTCGCTCTCGAAAGGGCGGTCGAAGGCATGTTTTAGCACGACGACCTCGGTGAGCGAAGGCGCCCAAAGGGCTGCCTTTGCGCGAACTTTTACATAGTCTGGAGCAGACAGGCCAACCGGTGGGCTGGCGCGCTCATCGACGACGTGCTCGCCGGCAAGCTCGAACCGGGGCCGCAGAGCGCGCTGGGGCGCATCGCCCGATATCGCGACGTCGACGGCGAGCTGCTCGCGCGTCATGACGCGGCCGCCGCTACTATCCGTTCTTCCCGTTCGTGGCGGCGCGGGTGCGAGAGACGTTCAAATGGCGCGACTATGAATTTCCCAAGGGAACCCGCGTGTTGCTCGATCTGTACAGCACGGACCTCGACGAGCGCATCTGGGACGACGCGCATGTCTTTCGGACTCAGCGCTTCGAAGATTGGAACGGAAGTCCGTTCAATTTCATCCCACAAGGGGGCGGCGATCACTTTCACAACCACCGCTGCGCCGGCGAATGGATCACCATCGAGTTGATGAAGGTGGCCGTCGACTTTCTGGTACACGGCATTAACTACGCCGTGCCCCCGCAGGACCTGAGCATCGATCTGTCGCGCATGCCGGCGATTCCCGAGAGCCGATTTGTCATGAGCCAGGTCGAACAACGGGATGGACGCCCGTCGTAGACGAGTGACACGGAGAGCGAGGAATGCAGCATTTTGTCAAAGAATCGCGGATCGCCGCCTCGCCGCAGCAGTTGTACGACTGGCATATGCAGCCCGGCGCGTTCGACCGGCTCGTGCCGCCGTGGCAGCACGTCGAGGTGCTCGAGCGGCCGGCGCGCCTCGAAGAGGGCGCCGTGTTGGTCATGAAGGTCTTTATCGCCGGGCCGGTGGGCGTGCGCTGGGTGGCGCACCACCGCGACTTCATCGACGGGCGCCAATTCGTCGACGAGCAGGTCGAGGGGCCGTTCGCCGCATGGACCCACACTCACCAGTTCTTGCCCGCCGCCGACGGCGCCAGCCTGCTGCGTGACTCCATCGACTACGAACTGCCGATGGGGCGGTTGGGGGCGTTGGTTGGCGGCCGCTTCTCGCGGCGCATGCTCGAGCGCATGTTCGAATATCGCCACGAGACGACCGCGGCCGCGTTTCGCGAGCGCGCTTAGTACTACAACGTCACTTTCGACGAGGTACTAGGGTTGATTTTTCTCCGAGCAGTCGTGGCGCTGGTCGACCGTCTGAAAGTCGACAGGCTTGCTGGTCGCCGGAATCAGGGCGATGTCGTAAATCGGTGCCATGTCCTGGGTGACGACGCAGTGCTGGCCCGGCCCAGTCAGCTTGACCCCCACCAGGATACTCTTGGCGGTCTCGTAGGCGTTCTCGATGTGGATCTTGCGCATGCTCGTGCCCGTGCCTTCCACGGCGAGCAGCGCGTCGTATTTGGCGAAGTCGATCTTGGGGGCGCCGCCGGCGAGCGGCCATTGATCGGCCGTCTCGATGTGGTAGAGGCCCGGCGCCGGAATCTTGGCGAATGTAAACGGCGTCGCCGACGGCTCGAATGGCTTCATTGGAACTTGCTGGGCGCCGTCGGGCACCGTCAGCGTGGGCGAGGCCGCGACTTTGATCGGCTGGGGCTGGGCCTTGGTGTTGGCGTCGGCTTTGGCTTCGGGTTGTGCCTTGTTGGCGGTCGGTGTCTTGGCGCTGGCCTGGGCGTTGGTGTCCGCCGGGGCCTTGGCATTGGCCTTGGGCGTGGACTCCGTGGCGCAGCCGGCCATGGACAACAGGCAAATGACGAGAACAGGGGCGATACGGCGTAGCATAGGAACATCTCGGATGCTGGGGGAGTGCGCTCGATACGACGTCAGTGATGAGACGCGCGAAAAGTCGCCTTATTCGAGCTTCTAGAGCAAGTCGGCGGCGAGGCGGTCGAACAACTCGTCGAGCCGGGCGAAGGTCGCGGTATTATCCTGGCGGTCGTAGCTCGCCAGGGCGTCGCGGTAGTCGGGCAGCTTGTCCAGGAAATGCTGGATGGCGTTGACGTCGAGGTCTTCGTAGTAGGTGCCGTAGCCCAGCTTGTTGACGTAGCGCGCGTTCATCACCTGCTCGAATTGGCGTTTGACCGGCGTCGCCAGGTAGGGCTTGCCCAGGTGCAGCGCCTCGGTGACCAGGGTGAACCCGGCCGAGGCGATGACGCCCTGGCAACTGGCCAGGTCCTCGACGAATTGCGTGTCGCTGAACGGGCGGTAGGTCAGGTTGCCCTCGACCTGGTCCTCGGTGATGTCGCGGCGAAGCCCGTAGATGAGCACGGGCACGTCGAGCTGGGCGAGCATGTCGGGCAGGTCGGCGAAGGTCTCGGAGGTCTGGTAGACCAGCAGGTGGTCGCCGTCGCTCGGCTCGGCCTCGAGGATGGTGTCGCGCAGCACCGGTGGCACCAGCGTGGTGCGATCCTTTCGCACCGGCGCGTCGAAGAAGGTGGTGATGAGGTAGTGCGCCGCGCCCGGGGTGCGCGCCTTGACCACCGACTTGGCGATCTGGAAATCGTCGCGGTCGCCGGCGATGATGTCGTCGTCGTGACGGCAGCGGTTGATGACCTGGATATTGTCCAGCGCGATTACCGGCACCCCGTACATCTTTCCGAACGCCCAACTCCACGTCTCGAAGTCGCTGATGATCACGTCGGGGGCGAACTCCGACTCCATCTGAAAGAAGCGACGCGCGTTGTCCGGCAGCCCGGCCAGCGCGCCCTTGAGGTTATGGCTGGCGGTCAGCCGCTTCTTGACCTGGTTGTCCTCCATGACCATGGACAGGCCCCAGATCTCGCTGACGTCGCCGAAGCGCTCCTCGAGGTAATCGACCGCGCGGCCGGAGGCGACCATATGCACCTGATGGCCGTCGCGGCGCAATTTTTCGACGACGACGGAGCTGCGAATGGCGTGGCCCATGCCGTCGCCGACGACGCCGTACAGAATTTTCATGCCTGTTTCCCGGTCCAAAGGACACCGTGTCCGCTCGATGCTGATGGCAAGAGTCTTCGCAAGTGTTCCAGATGAACTCGTCGATGGAAAGTAGGATGTATCCAGAAGGTAGAAAGATGAATTCGCGCGCGGCTCGTGGTATGAATTCATCACGGCGCGCACGAGACTCTGGAGTGGCGATGGCGCAGCAGACCCAAGATACAGTTGCTTACTGCCCCGAATGCGGGGCGGAGTACGATCCGAGCTTCAACGCCTGCCCGGAGGATGGGGCCAAGTTGTACCAGTACCGCGCCGGCGAACGGGTCGACGACCCGCTGCTCGGGGAGGTCATCGACGAGCGCTTCCGCATCGAGGAGGTCCTCGGTGAGGGCGGCATGGGCAAGGTCTACCTGGCCATTCAATTGTCGGTCGATCGGCCCGTGGCCCTCAAGGTGCTGCATAAGGCGGTGGGCAAAAACGAGGACTTCATCAAGCGTTTCCTGCGCGAGGCGCGGGTGATCTCGGGGTTCAACCACCCCAATATCGTCCGGCTGGTCGACTTCGGCCAGGATATGGAACACGACTTGCTCTACCTGGTCATGGAGATGGTCGAGGGCACCGACCTGGGCGGGCTGCTCGAGCGCGGCCGTCTGCGCGTGGCCATGGCCCTCGAGATCACCGCGCAGGTCTGCGCCGCGCTCTCCGAGCCGCATGCCCACCAGGTGGTGCATCGCGACCTCAAGCCCGACAACCTCATGCTGGGAGTGACCACCGACGGATCGCTGCAGGTCAAGGTCCTCGACTTCGGCATCGCCCAGGCCGCCGACGGCAATACCAAGTTGACCAAGACCGGCATGGTCCACGGCACCCCCAAGTACATGGCCCCCGAGCAGGCGCGCGGCGACGAGATGTCCGGGCGCACCGACATCTATTCGCTGGGCATCATTTTGTTCCAGATGCTCGTCGGCCACGCCCCGTTTTCGGGGGATACGGCCATGCAAATCGTCCTGCAGCACGTGCAGACGCCGGCGCCGGACATGCGCCAATTCGTGGGCACCGACGAGGTCCCCGACAGCCTGGTGCGCCTGGTGGGTGAGATGATTCGCAAAGCGCCCGAGCAGCGGCCGGCGAGCGTGCTGGAGGTGCGCGACCGCATCGAAATCATCCAGCGTGAACTGGACCTGCCGCGGGTGCGCCTGCAGGTGGGCGCCTCCGCCGAGGAGATGTTCGAGCCGTGGCTGCTCGACCCGCTGGACTTCCACGCCGGCCAGCCGGTGGTCACGCCCAGCCCGGCCGATGGATTTTTCACCGACGATGTCGAGCACATCGACGCCGAGCGGGCGCTGGCCGAGACACAGTCGGCCTCGGCCGAGAGTCTGGGGACGGCGGATGCCTCTCAAACCCCCGCTCCGAGCGCGGCGCCCCCCAGGCGCAAGTCGAAGCTTCCGCTGGTGCTGATTCTGTTGTTCGTCTTGGTCTTGCTGGCCGGCGGCGCGGTGGTGGCTTTCCTTTTGGTGGCCCCACAATACGAATATATCGGCCCGGGCTCGAAGGACGCCGAGTACGTGTGGCCCTGGTCGGGATCAAGCTGACCGCACCGCAATGCCCTGGTCGGCGGATGGTTCCAAGGGCGGGGCTCCTACCAAGGCCCCCAAGAGAAGTAGTTGGCCACGAGCGCGCCCGATGTGCGAGGTGGGTGTGCCTAAATTATATGCGTGTTTATACTTTGTGCGACCGAGCAAGCAGCACGCTCCGAGGTACGAGGTAGCCGCCGATGGTTTTCCCCTACGACAAACGACCACGAGGGCGCAGCCAGCGCCACGTTCCGATGCATGTCGCCGAGCAACTCGCTCGCCAGCGCGACCGGCTGATGGCCGAGGTGCAGCAGCTACGCCGCGAGAATGACCGCTTGCGCGGCGCCGTGCGCACTACCGGTGCCCAGCAAGAGGCGTTCGAGCGCGAGCTCGCCGCCGCCGAGCTGGAACTGCGCACGATGCGCTCCGAACTCGAGGCTCAGCAGCGTCGGGCGGCGCGCGCCGAGGAGGCTGTCAAAGCGCAGGCTGCGCAAACGCCGCCCACGGGCCAACCGGACGCCGCGGCCGAGGCGAGAGCGGAGCAAAACGAGGCTGAGGAGGCCGAGCAAGAGCGCGCCGAGCAAGAGCGCGCCGACGAAGTCGCGCGTCTGGAGGAGCGCATCGAGGGGTTGATGGACGACCTCGCGCGGGTGCGTCGTCGCGCGGCCAACGCAGTGTCGCAGGCCCAGCGCGACGAGCGCGTGCGCCTGCTATCCGGGCTGGGCGACGTGCTCGACTCCATCGAACGCGCCCTCGACATGGGCGCCAGCGGCCCCTGGCGCGAGGGCATGGAGGGGATTCGTTCTCAATTGCTGGCGTTCTTTCGCACCGAGGGCGCCCGCCTGCTCGGCGAGCCCGGCGAGCCGATGGACCCGCGGCTGCACGAGGCGGTCGAGCTGGTCGACTCCGACGACTTCGAGTCCGGCGAGATCGTGCGCGTCGAGCGCCACGGACTCGAACTCGAAGACGGCACCATTGCCCGCACCGCCAAGGTGGTCGTGGCGCGCTAGACCTCGCCCGGTGTCGGAGTCGGCGTGCGTTTGCGGCCCGATTATCCCTCGAAGGCGCGGTCGGTGATCTCCATGCCGCGGTCGATGATCTCGAAGGCCTCGTGCAACTGCTCCTCGGTGATGCACAGCGGGGGATTGCACATGAAGCTTCCCCAGCGCACGAAGGTGAATAGACCGTTGTCCAGGAAGAACTCGGACAGCTCTTTCATCGCCGGATGGCTGCCGTTATACGGCGCCATGGGCTCGCCGGCGCTGTTCTTCTGCACGTCGATCATGCCGAATAGACCCAGCGCGCGCCCCTCTTTGAACGAGGGATGTTTGTCGGCGAGGCGGTCCATCTCGGCGCGCATGACGCGCTCGAGCTGGGCGGCGTTGTCGACCATGCCTTCCTCGAGGAGCACCCGGATATTGGCCTCTGCGGCCGCCAGCCCCAGGCAGTGGGAGTTATAGGTCAGCCCGCCCCAAAAGACGTTCTCACGAAAATGCTCGGCGATGGGATCACTGATGCCCATGGCCGCGATGGGGGCGTAGGCGCTGGACAGCCCTTTGGCCATCGTCACGATGTCGGGCACGACGTCGTAGTGCTCGAAGGCGAACATCTTTCCGGTGCGCCCAAAGCCGCACATCACCTCGTCACACACCAGCAGGATGCCGTGCTCGTCGAGCAGCTTTTTGAGCCCGGCCAGGTAGCCCGCCGGCGGCGGTTGGATGCCGTTGGTGCCGGTGACCGTCTCGACGAACATCGCCGCGATGGTCTCCGGGCCCTCGTACATGATGACCTCTTCGAGGTACTCGAGGTTGGCGGCCGTGCGCGCCTCCTCGGACTCGCCAAAGGAGTAGTTGTACGGGCGCGGGTCCATCACGTGGACGAAGCCGGGCGCGCCCGGCTCGTTGGGCAGCCGGCGGGGATCGCCGGTGAGCTGCATGCACGCGTTGGTCGCGCCGTGGTAGCTGCGATAGCGGCTCAAGACCTTCTGGCGGCCGGTGTACAGGCGCGCGGCCTTGATGGCGTTTTCGTTGGCCTCGGCGCCGCCCAGGCAGAAGAAGAACGTGTTGATGTCCCCGGGGACGAGCTCGGCCAGCAGCGTCGCCGTGCGCGCCCGCGCCTTGGTGGCCGTGCCCGGATACACGTACAGCAGCTCGTCGATCTGGCGCTTCATCGCCTGGCGCACCTTGGGGTGGTGGTGGCCGATGTTGACGCACATCAACTGGCTGTTGAAGTCCAGAATTTTGCGCCCGTCGGGAGTGTACATATACACGCCCTCGGCGCGCTCGACGGGCAGCGGGTCGACCGCGTCGCCCTTATTCCAGGTGTACATCGTGTGCTTCTTGCACAGCTCGACTATCTTGTCGCTCTCCATCATACGCCTCGCAGCAAAGGTGCAGTCATTGACAAAATGATCAGCTCATCCAGGTCTGGTCGGGTTGGATCGCCCATTTGACGGTGACCTTGCGTGGCCGCGTCCAGAAGCGGAAGCCGTCCATGCCGGTCATGTCGCCGTTGCCGAATTTGCTGTCGTTCCAACCGCCGAAGGCGAACGGCTCGCGGGGCACGGGCACGCCGATATTGACCCCGCACATCCCCGCCTGGAAGCGGTTGATGGCCTTCTCGGCGACGCCGCCGCTGGTGGTGTAGATCGCCGCCGCGTTGCCATAGGGGTTGGCGTTTTCGATGTCGAGCGCCTGGTCGAGCGTGTCGGTGCGCAAGATGGAGAGCACCGGCCCGAAGATCTCCTCCTTATAGCAGCGCATCTCGGGGGTGACATTGTCGATGATCGTGGGGCCGAGCCAGTAGCCCTCCGAGCCCTCGACGGACTGGTCGCGCCCGTCGACCAGCACGGTGGCGCCGTCTCTTTCGGCTTCGTCGATGATGTCGACGATGCGCTGGCGCGACTTCGCCGTGACGATCGCGCCGACGTCCTCACCGACGACCATCTCCCGGGAGATACGCACCATGTCGTCGACGATATGCTGGACGTCACCGACGGCGAGCATGACCGCGGCGGCCATGCAGCGCTGGCCGGCGCAGCCGGTGTAGGAGGCGACCACGTTGGTCGAGGTCAGCTCGCGCTCGGCGTCGGGCACGACCACAAGGTGGTTTTTGGCCCCGCCGAGGCAAAGCATCTTCTTTCCGGTAGCCGCCCCGCGCCCGTAGAGCATGCGCGCCACCGGGGTCGACCCGACGAACGCCGCGGCCTTGATGTCCGGGTGGTCGACGACGGCCTCGACGGTCTCTTTGTCGCCATTGACCACGTTGAACACGCCGGTGGGGAGGCCAGCGTCGTCGAGCAGCTCCGCCAGGCGCATCGTGCCGAAGGGCACCTTCTCCGAGGGCTTCATGATCATGGCGTTTCCGCCGACGAGAGCCTGCGGGATCATCCACAGCGGGACCATCGTGGGAAAGTTGAACGGCACGATTCCGGCGACCACCCCGAGCGGCTCGTGGACCACCCGGCAGTTGACGCCACGACTGACGTCGAGCTGGCCGCCGTCGGCCATATTTTGCAGCGAGGCGCCCATCTCCACGCATTCGATGCCCTTGAGCACCTCCGCGCGCGCCTGGTCGATGGTCTTGCCGTTCTCGTGCGACAGCAGCCAACTGAGCTCGTCGAGGTGGGCGTGCATCAGGTCGCGCAACTGGAAAAAGACCTGGGCGCGCTCGCGCACCGGCCACTCCTGCCAGTCTTTCTGCGCGCTCGCGGCTGCTTGATAAGCCGCGTCCACATCGTCGGCGTTGGAGAAGACGACTCTGCCCATGGACCGGCCGTGGCGCGGGTTGATGACGTCTTCGACGCGCCCGGTCGTCGACGGCATCCATTCGCCGCCGATCCAGTTATTTGCCTGCGTATAATCGACGAAGTCGTAGCTTCGTGCGGGGAAGTCGTGTTTGTTCATGTTGAGTCCTGAGTGATCGAGTGATTGAGTGATCGAGTGAACTACGACTGCGTAACTGCGTGACTGCGTAACTGCGGGATTAACCTAGTCCGGCGAAATTGAACGGATCGTCGGTATCGGAGCTCCACGAGTATTCGGCGAACGGGTGATTTGCGTGGCGACGAGTGATCGAGCGATCTGCAACAACGCTATCAGCGCCTCAGCGCCTCAGCGCAAGAACTCGATCACTCGACCACTCGATCACTCGATCACTCCATTCAATACTCGACGAGTTCCTTGTAGGCCTCGGGGCGCCGGTCGCGGAAGAATTGCCAGGTCTTGCGCACCTCGTCGATGATGTCGAGGTCGAGGTCGGCCATGATCAGCTCGTCCTGGTCTTCGGAGCCCTCGGCGAGGAACTCGCCGCGGGGGTCGACGAAGTAGCTGGAACCGTAGAATTTGCCGATATTCCAGGGCGCCTCGGTGCCCACGCGGTTGATGGCGCCGACGTAGTAGCCGTTGGCCACGGCGTGGGCGGGCTGCTCGAGCTTCCACAAGTACCGGCTCAACCCGTCGACGGTGGCGCTGGGATTGAACACGATCTCGGCGCCATTGAGCCCCAGGGCGCGCGCGCCCTCGGGGAAGTGGCGGTCATAGCAAATATACACGCCCACCTTGGCGTAGCGCGTCTCGAAGACCGGATAGCCGCCGTCGCCGGGTTTGAAGAAGAACTTCTCCCAGAACCCGGAGGTCTGGGGGATGTGCTGCTTGCGGTATTTGCCCAGGTAGGTGCCGTCGGCGTCGATGACAGCGGCGGTGTTGTAATACACCCCGCGCATCGCCTCCTCGTAGACCGGCACGACGATCACCATCTGGTATTTGGCCGCGTACTGCTGCATGAGCTTGGTCGTCGGCCCGGGCACGGGCTCGGCAGCGTCGTACCAGCGCGTATCCTGGCTGGGGCAGAAGTACGGACCGTTGAAGATCTCCTGGAGGCACAGGATCTGGACGCCCTCCTGGCCGGCCTTGTTGATGAAGCCGAGATGCTTCTCGACCGCCGCCTCTTGGATGTCGGCGACCGGAACCGTCTCGTCGTTGATGGGGTTAGAGCACTGAATGAGTCCGCACTTCACTTTGTTCATTGTCTTCTCGTCTTATGTCGAAGAAATCCAAGCCACACAAAAACGTGCAGCAGTCACGCAGTTGCCGTTAATCAGTTGCCGTTACGCAGTTGCCGTCACGCAGTTGCCGTTCACTCGATCACTCAATCACTGGAGCACTCGATCACTCCGCTGGTGCTGCGGGCGCGGCGCGAGTTTGCCGTCATGTTCGGAGTAGTCCTCCCAACTGCACGGCTCGTAGTCGTTGGGGATCTTGACCATGTCGATGCAGCCGTCGACCGGGCAGACCAGGCTGCACAGGTTGCAGCCCACGCAGTCGTCGGGGCGTACCTCGACATAGGTACGCCCGTCGGCGCGCGGCCGGGCGTGGATGGCCTGGTGAGCACCGTCCTCGCATGCGCTGTAGCACAGCCCGCAGCCGATGCATTTGTCCTGGTCGATGTGGGCGTTGACCACGTAGTTGAGGTCGAGCTCTTTCCAGTCGTGGATGCGCGGCAGGCTAATGCCGCGAAGCTCGTCGAGGGTCATCTTTTTGTCGTCGAGGTAGTTGGACAGACCATCGATCATGTCCTCGACGATGCGAAAGCCGTAGTGCATCACCGCCGTACACACCTGCACGGTGGTGGCGCCCAGCGCGATGAACTCGGCGGCGTCGCGCCAGGTAGCCACGCCCCCGATGCCGCTGATGGGCACGTCGGCGGTGGCCGGGTCGGCGCCGATCTGGGAGACCATATTCAGCGCGATGGGCTTGACCGCCGGGCCGCAATAGCCGCCGTGTGACGACCAGCCGTTGACGTCGGGCGCCGGGGCGAAGGTGTCCAGATCCACCGACATCAGGCTGTTGATGGTGTTGATGAGGCTGATGGCGTCGCCGCCGCCTTCTTTGGCCGCGCGCGCCGGGTAGCGAATGTCGGCCACGTTGGGCGTCAGTTTGACCAGCACCGGCACTGTGGCGGCCTCCTTGGCCCACTCGGTGATCTGGCGGGTGTAGTCGGGGACCTGGCCGACCGCCGCGCCCATGCCGCGCTCGCTCATGCCGTGAGGGCAGCCGAAGTTCAGCTCGAGGCCGTCGGCCCCGGCGTCCTCGGCTTTCTTGACGATGTCGTGCCAGGCCTCACGCTCGGCCTCGACCATCAGGCTGACGATGACCGCGTGGTCGGGGTAGCGCTTCTTGACCTCGTAGATCTCCTTTAAGTTGACCTCCAGCGGGCGGTCGGTGATGAGCTCGATATTGTTCAAGCCCATCATCTTGACCCCGCCGAGGTCCACGGAGGCGTAGCGCGACCAGGTGTTGACGATGGGCTCGCCGAGTGTCTTCCACACCGCACCGCCCCAGCCGGCGTCGAAGGCGCGGGCGACCTGGTCACCGGTGTTGGTCGGCGGCGCCGAGGCCAGCCAGAAGGGGTTGGGGGACTTGATCCCGGCGATATTGCAGGACAGGTCGGCCATCAGGAGTCTCCATGCAAGTAGGCGTGAATGCTGTGCGCTGCGGTCTTTCCCTCGGCGACGGCGTTGACGACCTCCTGGCCGCCGCTGGCGCAGTCGCCGCCCGACCACACGCCCTCGAGGCTGGTGCGCCCGTGCGCGTCGAGCACCGGAAGACCGCGGGCGTCGAGCTCCAGGCCGTCGAAGAGGCCGAAAAAGGCGGTGTGCTTGGCCTGGCCGGTGGCCCTGAGCACCAGGTCGACGTCGAGCACAAACTCGGAGCCGTCGATGTACTCCAGGTCCCCGTTGAGGCTGTGGGTGCGCACACATTCCAGGCCGGTGACGCGGCCGTCTTCTCCGAGCACGCGCACGGGCTGGGCCTCCATGACGAAGATTCCTCCGTCGTGCCGGGCGAGTTCCTGTTCGTGGGCGTAGGCGCCCATGCGGTGTTGGGCGCGCCGGTAGACCAGGTAGACCGCCTGGGCGCCCAGACGTGCCGACTGGGTGACCGCGTCGATGGCGGTGTTGCCCCCGCCGACAACGGCGACACGCTTGCCCTGTAAGGAGAGTTCTTCTTTGGGGCGGGTCTTGAGTTCGGCGATGAACTCCAACGAGTCGCGCACCCCGTCGAGGTCTTCGCCGTCGAGGCCGATGGGATCGACGCCGGCCAGACCCACGCCCACAAAGATCGCATCGAAATCCTCGAAGAGGGACTCGACACTGACGTCCTCGCCCACCTCCTGGTTGCAGCGGATGTCGACGCCGAATTGCTGGACCCAGTCGATCTCGGCCAGCGCCGTGGCGTGGGTCATCTTGTAGTCGGCGATGCCGTAGGCGTTGAGCCCGCCGGGGGCGTCGGCCTTCTCGAAGCAGACGCACTCGTAGCCCAATCTGGCGAGCTCGGCGGCGCAGCCCAGGCTGGCAGGCCCGGCGCCCACCAGGGCGACGCGCTTGCCGTTGGACGCCGCCGCCTCGAAGAGCGGCTGGCCGCCCATGACCACCGCGTCGGTGGCATAGCGCTGCAGTCGGCCAATCTGGATAGGCTCCTCGTGCAGGTCTTCGAGCACGCAGGCGCCCTCGCACAGCTCCTCGGTGGGACAAACCCGCGCACAGGAGGCCCCCAGGATGTTGGCCTCCAGGATCTTCTTGGCGGACCCCTTCAGGTTGCCGCTGGCGATTTTCTTGATGAACCCGGGGACGTCGATGCCCGTGGGACACGCTCGCGTGCAGGGCGCGTCGTAGCAAAACAGGCAGCGGTTGGCCTCCACCAGGGCGGCGTTGGGCGCCATGGGGGGCTTGTAGTCCTCGAAATTCGACTCCAGGTCGACGCGTGGCGGCTTGCTCATCGGAATCGTGCCTCGCCGTGGGACGGAAAGTTAGTCGCAAAACTTCACAATCCGCATGGCACCACGGCGGCCCAATCGAGCCGATGCCCGCGTTACAGCTCCTCATGAGCCAACTACAGGCAGCTCACGTCGAGGATGTACAACTTTTTGATTGAGGCGGCCTTTATAGTCCAGGCCAGGAAGGCCTGTCAATGGGGCACAAAAGTCCTATTTCCTTTGGCGCACGAACGTGGTAGGACTCCAAACATACTCGACAAGCTGTACCTGTGCCGCACGCGCCGTCGGTGGTGTTTGTGTGGTTATCGCCTCGTGCGTGAGACGTTTGCGTCGTCGCCAGCGGTCTCGGTCCGGCTCCTCATGCACGAATCAATTCTGACAACTGCATGAGGAGAGCCAGATGGGATTGTTGATCAAGAATGGAGAAATCGTCACCGCCGACAGCCGCTACAAGGCGGATATCTGGTGCGAGGACGACACGATCACGCGTATCGATCGGGACATCGCGCCGCCGCCCGGCGCCGAGGTCATCGACGCGAGCGGCAAATACGTCTTTCCCGGGTTCATCGACCCGCATACCCACATCCAT
Source organism: uncultured delta proteobacterium (assembly GCA_963697525.1). Taxonomy (GTDB): domain Bacteria; phylum Myxococcota_A; class Bradymonadia; order Bradymonadales; family Bradymonadaceae; genus Bradymonas. The sequence continues at coordinate 6,029,419 of OY969087.1, read as the reverse complement.
CTGCCGTTCATGGGCACGGTGGCCTGCGACACCTACGAGACGGCGACCACCGCGGCGCTGTGCGGCGGGACGACCACGCTCATCGATTTCTGCATCCCCGACCCCGACGAGGAGCCGCTGGCGGCCCTGGAGACCTGGAACCAAAAGTCGCTGGGCAACGCGGCCTGCGACCACACCTATCATATGGCGGTGACGCGCTTTGACGACGAGGTGGAGAGCCAGCTTCGCGAAATCGTGAGCATGGGCATTGCCAGCTTCAAGGTCTTTCTGGCCTACAAGGACGCGCTGGGGATCCCCGACCGCGAGCTCTTCGGCACCATGCGCCTGGCCAAGGAGCTGGGCATCATCGTGTGCGCCCATTGTGAGAACGAGGAGATGGTCGCCCAGCTCCAGCAAAAGCTCATCGCCGACGGCAAGACCGGCCCGGAGTGGCACGAACCCAGCCGCCCGCCGGTGGTCGAGGCCGAGGGGACTCGCCATTTCTGCACGATGTCGCAGGTGACCGGCGCGCACGGCTACGTCGTCCACCTGACCTGCGCGCAGGCGCTGCAGCACGCGCTGCAGGCCAAGCTCGAGGGCGCACAGGTGCACGTCGAGAGCCTCATCCAACACCTCCTGTTGGACAAATCCTACGCCGAGCGGCCCAACTTCGAGGGCGCGAACTACGTGATGAGCCCGCCGCTTCGCGAGCCCTACCACATGGACGTGCTCTGGGAGGGCTTCGCCAACGGGATCATCTCCACGCTCGGCAGCGACCATGCGCCGTTCAACACCGAGCAGAAGAAGATGGGGGCCGATGACTTCTCCCTCATTCCCAACGGCATCCCCTCGCTCGAGGACCGGGTGCGCATGTTCTACACCTACGGCGTGGAGACCGGGCGCATTGACCTGCATCGTTTCGTGGCGACGGCGAGCACCAACGCCGCCAAGATCTTCGGCATGTTCCCGCGCAAGGGCACCATCCAGCCGGGCGCCGACGCCGACCTCGTGGTTTACGACCCCGACTTCGAGGGCAAGATCAGCGTCGAAACCCACCACATGAACATCGACTACAACCCCTTCGAGGGCATGCCCGTCAAGGGGCGGTGTGCGGCGGTCAGCGTGCGCGGCAAGGTCCAAGTCGAAGACGGTGAATTCGTCGGCGACAAGAGCCACGGCACGTTCATCAAGCGCGACCCCACGCACTTCTGATTAGACGCACTCTGAAGGTAGCACTTGGCCAAAGGCCTCGTGCTACCTTCAGCTACAGAGGCCGCGCCAACGGCGCGCGGCGCGCTTCGCCTGCGGCTACGCTTGTGGGCCCCGCTGGCCTCCCCGACCGCCTAGACCCCCGGACCCCTCACAAGCCATGCTCGAAAATCCAGATCCGTCTCTGATCAACGACGATATCGGCCCCACCAGCCAAGACGAGCGCAAGTGGTCGGTGCTCAACATGGCGTCCCTGTGGATCGGCATGGTCGTCTGCGTGCCCACCTACATGCTCGCCGGCGGGCTGGTCGAGCAGGGCATGAATTGGTGGCAGGCCGTGCTCACCGTGTGCCTGGGCAATATCATCGTGCTGGTGCCGATGATCTTGAACGGTCATCCGGGCACCAAATACGGCGTGCCGTTTCCGGTCTTGTCGCGGGCGAGCTTCGGGATCCACGGGGCCAACGTCGCCGCCGTGCTGCGCGGGTTGGTCGCCTGCGGGTGGTTCGGCATTCAGACCTGGATCGGAGGCGCGGCCATCTACCAATTGCTGGGCGCGATCTTCGGCCACGGCGTCGGCGGCGAGCCGTTGCCCGTGCTCGGGATCAACGGATTGCAGCTCGGCTGTTTTCTGATCTTCTGGGGCGTACAGGTGTTCATCATCTGGCGCGGCATCGACTCCATCAAGGTCTTGGAGACCTGGGCGGCGCCGTTTCTCATCGTGATGGGCCTGGCGCTTCTGGTCTGGGCCTATCTAAAGGCTGATGGCTTCGGGCCGATGTTCGCCGCCCCATCCAAATTTGCTCCCGGTGGCCCGCGCGAGGGCGAGTTCTGGCAGGTCTTCTTCCCGTCGCTCACGGCCATGGTGGGGTTCTGGGCGACGCTGTCGCTCAATATCCCCGATTTTACCCGCTATGCGAAAAGCCAGCGCGACCAGATCCTCGGCCAAGCCATCGGCTTGCCCAGCTTCATGACCCTGTTCTCGTTCATCGGCGTGGCGGTGACCTCGGCGACGGTGGTCATCTACGGCAAGGCGATTTCCGACCCCACCGAATTGCTCGGGCGCATGGGCGGTGGCTTTAGCATCATCTTGTCGCTCTTCGCCCTGTCCATCGCCACCCTGTCGACCAATATCGCCGCCAACGTGGTCTCGCCGGCCAACGCCATCATCAACCTGGCGCCGGCCAAGCTGTCGTTTCGCACCGGCGGTATGATCACCGCGGGCCTGGGCATCGCCATGTTCCCGTGGAAGCTCTTGGCCTCGGCGGGAAGCTACATCTTTACGTGGCTGGTGGGCTATTCGGCGCTCCTGGGCTCGATCGGCGGCATCATCATCGTCGACTATTTCGCCTTACGCAAAACCGAGCTCGACCTCGAAGGTCTGTACCGGCGCGAGGGGCCTTATTGGTATCGCGGCGGGTACAATCCAGTGGCGATGTTTGCGCTCTTGGCCGGCGTCCTTCCGAACGTGCCCGGGTTTTTGGTGCACGTGAAGCTACTGTCGGCCAGCGTGGCCCCCGCGTTCTTCCAGACATTGTACAACTACGCCTGGTTCGTCGGCTTCTTCATCTCGGGGGGCATCTACCTGGCGCTGATGCTCGCGATGGGCGGCGCGAGCGTGAGGGAGAAGGGCGCTCAGTAGGTGCATTCCACCATGGTGCGTGGTATGCCGGTCTGGGTTCGAGTCCCTCGTCCAGACGCGAGACAATGTCCGAAAACACGACCGCAGCGGTGCGCGCCCAGGGGTTGACCCGGCGCTTTGGTGATTTCGTCGCCGTCGATGGCATCGAGTTCGTCATCGAGCGCGGGGAGTTTTTTGGCTTTCTGGGGCCCAACGGCGCCGGCAAGACCACAACCATGCGCATGATCTACCGGGCGACCCCGGTCGACGGCGGTGAGCTGGAGGTGCTGGGCTTCGACGCCGCCTCCGGGCAGGAAGACCGCAAGATCAAGGCCCGGCTGGGCGTGGTCGCCCAGGAGGACAACCTCGACCAGGAGACCACCGTGCGCGAGAACCTGGAGGTCTTTTGCCGCTTTTACGGCATGAGTTCCAGCGAGCGAAAACAGCGCGCCCAGGAGCTCCTGGAGTTCGCCCAACTCGAGGACAAGGCCGACCAGCGCGTCGAGACGTTGTCGGGCGGCATGAAGCGCCGGTTGATGATCGCCCGCGGGCTCATCAGCAACCCGGACGTGGTTATCCTCGACGAGCCGACCACGGGGTTGGACCCGCGGGCGCGACAGCGCATCTGGGACAAGCTCGCCGAGCTGCGCCAGCGCAAGGCGACCATCGTGCTGACCACCCACTATATGGAGGAGGCCGAGCGGCTGTGCGACCGCATCGCCGTGATGGATGGCGGCCACATCGTGGCCGTGGGTTCGCCGGCGCAGCTCATCGAACAGCATGTGCCGCCGCAGGTCATCGAGGTGCGCGTGGGCGCCGACGAGTTGCCCGCCGATGCCAGGGAACTGTTCGAGCACGCCGAGCGCGCCGAGGAGCTTCGCGACCGCGTCCTGCTGTACGTCAATGATCCCGAAGACCTGCTCGCCGAGGTCGCCCGCCGCCTGCCCGAGCATCCCACGCTGGTGCGGCGCGCCTCGCTGGAAGACGTCTTCTTGAGCATCACCGGCAAAGGATTGGAGGACTGAGCAGTGCGACTTCCCGGTGACATCGACTTGAATATGGCCAAGGCCGTGTGGTGGCGAAACGCCACTGTGTATCGGCGCACCTGGCTCAAAAATATCCTGCCCAACTTCTTCGAGCCCTTGCTGTACCTGGTGGGAATGGGCCTGGGACTGGGATTTTACGTGGGCAAGGGCATCAGCGGGCAGAACTACATCGCCTTTATCGGCCCGGGTCTGTTGGCCTCGGCGGCGATGAACGGCTCGATCTTCGAGGTGACCTACAACCTGTTCGTCAAGCTGCACTTCGACAAACTGTACGACGCCTATTTGACCACGCCCGCACAGATGCAGGACGTGGCCATGGGCGAGTTGTTGTGGTCGGTGACCCGCGCGGGGATCTACGGCACGGCGTTTATGATCGTGCTTTTGGCGATGACGCTGTTTGGCTATCCCATCATCACGAGCTGGACGGCCATTTTGATGCCCCCGGCGGTGTTGCTCATCGGCATGACGTTCGCGCTCATCGGCATGTGGTTCTCGTCGTATATCAAGACCATCGATCTGTACTCGTATTTCTACACGCTGTTTTTGACGCCGCTGTTTTTGTTCTCGGGGATCTTCTTTCCCACGAGCCGCTTTCCCCACGGCGACCAGATCGCCTGGTTTACCCCGCTGTACCACGGCGTGCGCCTGATGCGTGGGCTGGCCCACGGGCAGATCGACACCGGCGTGTGGGTGAGCACGGCGTGGTTGGTGGTGGTGTCGCTGGTGCTCTTTATCATCGTGCCGCGGCGCATGCGCCGCATCGTGTACGGATAGCTTCGAGGAGACCGAAATGTTCGATCATATCAGCATCGTCGTCGCGGATTTCGCGACCAGCAAAGCCTTCTATGAGGCCGCCCTGGCGCCACTGGGCTACCATGTTGTCATGGAGCCGTTTCCGGGGATCGCCGGGTTCGGCGACGAGCGCCCCCAGTTCTGGATCGGCGAGGGCGGCCCGGACTTCTGGGCGTCGGAACATGAGGCGGGGCGCGCGCCCATCCATGTGGCCTTTACCAGTCCCGATCGCGCGACGGTGGATGCGTTTTATGAAGCCGCGATGGCGGCCGGTGGCGTCGACCACGGGGCGCCGGGCGTCCGTGCGATCTACCATCCGAATTACTACGGGGCGTTCGTGCTCGATCCGGATGGCAACAACATCGAGGCGGTGTGCCACGTGCCAGAGGGATGAAGTGATCACAAAGCCCCGCGCCACCTCAGGTGACGCGGGGCTTTGTCGATGCACCGACGAGATTCGGGGGCGCCAAGCACAGGGCGGCCCCGAATCGTATAGGGGTCAGGGGTTGATGTACTTGAGCTGGAGCACGAACGGGTCGGTGCTTCCGTTGGACGGGCGCTCGTCGCCACACCCGGTGTGGCCGTGCTCGGCGGCGAAGTCCGCGGGGCCGATGTCACCGCACAACCCGTGGCCCATCAGATCGATGATCTGCGCGGCGTTGGAGAACGAGGCCGTCCCATAGGCGCAGTAGCCGTACCAGTTGAACGTGTCATCGACCGCAAAGGGCGTGCCAGTCAAATCCACGGTGCTCCGCCCGTAACTGCCGCTGCAACTACCCGTGGTGGCGAAGGGAACATCTCCTTGGCCCGTCGGGCTCGAGGTCGCAAACGTCGCATCAGTGATATTGACGCGCAGCGTGGCCGGGTCCAGACGCACGCGCTGGTAGGTCGTGGTGACGCCCGAATGGAGGTTCGTGAACGCATTGGCGTTCGGGCTGGCGGGCAAGGGCAAGTACTCGGCGGGGGTGCCGCTGGCCATGGCGTGACAGTAGACGAGAAACGGCTCGGCCAGGTGCCCATGGTAATACAGCGTGTAGGTGCCATCCGGGCTGCCAGGCGTGGCCTGCAGAATGGCCGCGCAGCTCTGCGGGGGCGGTTCGATGCACTGGGCGGTTCCGTAGGAGTCGTCGCACACCAGGCCCATTCCCGCACAGTCGCGCGCGTAGTTGGCGCAGTCGACCTGGCAGACACCGTCGCCGTCGTGGTCCTGGTAGCCGGAAGCGCAGGCGCAGGTAGGCATCCCCGAGGAGTCGTCGCAGGCCTGCTGCGGGGCACAGCTCAACCCGGCCGTCGTGCAATCGGGCTCGCAGGTGCCGTTGGCGTCGTTGTCCTGGTAGCCGGTCGCACATTGGTCGCACGCAGAGCCGGTGTAGCCGGTGTCGCAGGTGCAGGCGGCGGTGCCCGAGGAGTCGTCGCAGGCGCTGTTGGCGCCGCAACTTAGCCCGGCGTGGGCGCAGTCGGCGGTGCAGCTGCCGTCGGCGTCGTTGTCCTGGTAGCCGGCCGCACAGCCGCCGCAGGTGGTGCCCATATAGCCTGTGTCGCAGGCACAAATTGCCGTGCCCGAGGTGTCCTCACAGGAGCCATGGTTGCCGCAGGCTAGCCCGGCGGTGGAGCAATCAGGCGCGCAGACGCCGTCGCCATCGTTGTCCTGGTAGCCGGTGTCGCACTGGCCGCAGCTCGATCCCGTGTAGCCGGTATCGCAATAACAGCCGGGGGTTCCGCTGCTGGACACGCACACGCCGTGGGTGCCGCAGTCGACGCCGGCGGTGGCGCAGGTCGGCTCGCAGACGCCGTTGACGTCGTTGTCTTGGTAGCCGGGCGCGCAGCTCGTGCATTGGGTGCCGACATAGGCCGAGTCGCAGGAGCATACCGCCTCGCCCGAGGAGTCGTCGCAGGTGCCGTAGCTGCCGCAATCGAGCCCGGCGGTGTCGCAATTGGGAGCGCAGGTGCCGTCGGCATCGTTGTCCTGATAGCCGGCGGCGCATTGGTCGCAGGCGGCGCCGTCGAAGCGCGGATCGCACACGCATACGGCTGCGCCGCTGGTGTCATCGCAGGTGCCGTGGTCGCCGCAGTCTAGCCCGGCGGTGTCGCAGGTGGGAGCGCAGGTGCCGTCGGCGTCGTTGTCCTGGAAGCCGTCGGCGCACTGGTCACAGGCGTCGCCGGTGTAGCCCTGGTCGCAGGCGCACATTGGCTGGCCGCCGCTGGCGTCGCACATGCCGTGATCGCCACAGGCGAGGCCGGATTCGGTGCAGGTGGGCGTGCAGACGCCGTCGGCGTCGTTGTCCTGGAAGCCGTCGGCGCAGGTGGTGCATTGGTCACCATTGTAGCCGGGGTTGCACACGCATTGGGCTTCGCCGGAAGACGCGTCGCAGTAGCCGTAGCTGCCGCAGTGAAGGTCCGAGGAGGCGCAGTCCGGCGCGCAGGTGCCGTCGGCGTCGTTGTCCTGGAAGCCGTCGGCGCAGACGCCGCACGCATCGCCGGCGTGATGGCCCTCGCAGGCGCAGACCGCGGTGCCGCTGGAGTCGTCGCAGGAGCCAAACCCGCCGCAGTCGAGCTGGACGGTGTCGCAGGTGGGCGCGCACAGTCCGTCGCCGTCGTTGTCCTGGAAGCCGTCGGCGCATTCGCCGCAGGAATCGCCCGTGTAGGCGTCGGTGCACACGCACTGGGGCGTATCGCCCGACTCGTCGCAGGTTTGATGGGTGTTGCACTTATGACCGGCCGCCGTGCAGGCGTCGACGCTGCTGCCGCCGGTGCCCGCGTCGGTGTTGATGACCGGCTTGGTCTTGCCTCCACTGTTGGAGCCGCAGGCTGCGAGGAAAAACAATAAACAAAAAATGGGAATCGGAACGAGACGCTTCACTTCTTCTCCTGGCCACTAATGGCGCTTACTTATCCCCACGATGCCATGAAGGGACGGGCATATGAGTTGCTGGTGGGATGATTGCCCCAAGAGGTCTACGACACGCGAAAGTACGAGGCCAGCATCGAGACATCGGCCTCGAGAAATTGATCTGTTCGGATTGTAGGGCTGGGGAACTGCATGGGCAATGAAAAAACAAGGGGGCGGCATTCGCCGGTGGTGCGGGCGGCTGCGCCCATCGGTCTGGACAACGGTGGGGTCAGATGGTTGATTGGAGTTGTCGTGGACTAAAATCGGGCCGGTATGCCTTTGAAACAACGGCAGCGCGGCCACGTTTGACCTCCGAAGTAGAGCATTGCCATGGGTACCGTCTGGATCGATCGACCCGAACAACTCGAGGATTTCTGTGAGGAGATGGGCTGTGGGCCCATCGCCGTGGACACCGAGAGCGACCACTTCCACGCCTACCAGGCCCAGGTCTGCCTGATTCAGGTGGGCAACGCCGAGGTCAGCGCGCTGGTCGACCCCCTGGCGTTGTCGGCCGACGAGCTCGAGCCGTTGTTCGACTTGCTGCGCGACCCTGAGGTGGTCACGCTGCTGCACGCGGCGCGAAACGACCTGCGCGAGCTCGACCGCGACTACGGGGTGGGCATCGCCAACGTCTTCGACACCCAGGTGGCCGCCAAATTTCTGGGCTACGAGCGAAATGGGTTGAGCTGGCTGCAAAAGGAGCTCGTGGGCCAGACGCCCTCGGGGCAATTCCAGCGCTTCGACTGGACGCGTCGGCCGGTGCCGCCGGCGGCGTGTGAGTATGCGGCGGCGGACGTCGCCGATTTGTTCGTGCTGCGCGAGCGTTTTTTGCCCGAATTGGAGGAGAGCGGCTGGTTGGAGCCGTTCTACCAGCACTGCTCCTATATCGCGGCGGTCAGTGGCTATGAAGCGTCGCCCTTCGACGAAGACGGGTGGTGGTCGGTGCGCGGGCGAAAGCGTCTGGACGGTCGCGGGCGTGCGGCGCTGCGCGAGTTGTATGCGGCGCGCCACGAGATCTGCACGCGGGAGAACCGTGCGGCGCTGCATATTTTTCCAGATGAGGCGCTCCTGGCGCTCGCGCGCACGCGGCCCCAGGAGATCGACGGCCTGGACGCGGTCAAGCGATTGCCCCACGAGACCGTCCACCGCCACGGCCGACGCATCATCGAGGCCATCGAGCGTTCGTTTCACGCCGAGCCGCCGCCGCCCAAACGTCCGCGTATATCTCATCCGCGACCACCACGTGCCCAGCGCGAGCGCTTCGCCGCCCTCAAGCAGTGGCGAAACGACACCGCCCACCAGCTCGACCTTCCCAGCGCGCTCATCGCCACCAATGCCACGCTGTCGGAGATTGCGTCGGACCCGCCGTCGAGCGTTGCCGGCCTGGACGCCTTCGCGGCCATCCTGGGCTGGCATCGCCAGATGTTCGGCGAGGAGATCATGGACGTGTTGCGCGAGCAGGCGTAAGCCGGCTCAGGCCTTGGGCGTTTTCGCGATCTGGCGGCACAGCTCGATGCTCAGCTCGTCGGCCGCTCGAATGGCCACCAGCGCGATGGCGCCCGCCGACAGACGGCGCTCGGGTTCGGCGCGGCCGGCGCGGCGCTCGGGGAGCGCCTGTTCGGCGCGGTCGAGGTTCGCAGAAACTGGCTGGAAATGGATCTGATGGGGGCGCTCGGTCTGGGCGATGGCCTCGGCGAGGTGGCCCAGGTTGACGGCGAGCGCCACCAGCGCGTCGGCGGTCGTGCGGCTTGCCTCCTCGCCGAGGTCCTGGCCCGCGTGTTCGGCGACCTCCGCCAGGTTGCGCGCGTAATAGACCAGTGCCGAGACCATCAACAACTCGTAGCGAAGGGCGTTGAAGCCTACGGGGATCATGCGGCCGGCCAGCGGTTCGGCCTGGCTGCGCATTTGTTGCAGGGTCTGGTCGAGGGTGTGCACCGAGATGGGGTGTTGGAACTTGTCGGCGCCGCGCAGCCGAGCGGCGACCTGTTCGAGGAAGCTGCATAGTTGTCGCAGCACCGACGCCATCGTCGCACGCACCTTCGCGTGGGTGTCGGTGGGAAGCACCAGCGCCGCGATCAGCGCGCCGATGGCTACGCCCAACAGGGTCTCTTCGAGGCGCGTGAGCATCATCGCGGACACCGAGCGGCCCAGCAGGGAGTAGAGCAGGGCGAGCACCATGGTGATGCCGGCGACCATCCAGGTGTAGGAGATCTGAAAGAGGTAGAAGCCGGCAAACAAGCCGGCGAAGATGAGTACGAATTCGGCCGCCCGGTGGCCGGCGACGAGCCACGCCACCCCCAGGCCGGCGCCAATGCCCACGACAGTTCCCAGCATTCGCCGCCATCCCTTGACCAGGGTTTCGCCGCGCGACGAGGTGCGCGTGAAGATGACCACCGAGGCGATCACGGCCCAGTACCAACGACTCGACGACAGCCAGCGCCCGCCGAGCATGGCCAGGCCGCCGGCGAGCGCGGCCTGAATGGCGTTGCGGGTGCTGGCGCGAAGATGGCTCGAGGAGTCCTTATCGCCGTCGGAGTCCCGATTGTTGGAGTCGTCGGTGGCGTCGTCGTCGGTCGCGGTGAATGCGCGCGAGGCCGCCAGCGCGCGGGCGCCGGGGGCGGAACGCTGGCGTGTGTCGCTGGCTGCTTCCAGGTCCTCGAGGGAGACGGCCATGCGGCGGAGTTGTTCGAGGTCGTGTCGGCGTGCGAGGTGCTTGAGCGCGGTGTTGGCCGTGTCGGGCTCGTCTGCGTCGTCGTGGGCTGCTGCGTGCAGGTGGCGGCGGGTGGCCATGAGGGCGTCGGCCATCTTTTGGCGGACCTCGGGGGCGACGTCGGCGGCGAGCAGCCGGCGTGTCATGGCGGCGACGCGCTGGGTGGCCAGCTCGACGGCGAAGATCTGGGCACGCAATTCGTCCGCGCTCAACGCCGGGTCGATCGAGGTTTGTTGGCCAGAAGACTGAACGCTCTGGCGCAGGCCCAGCGCGGTCTCGTCGAGGCGGGCGAGGTTGGCCAGGACGGTGCGCTGGAGGCGATGCCACTCGCCGGCGCGGGTCGCGTCGACGAGTTGGCGCAGCAGCATTCGCGCCCGGGCAAGGTAGGCGTTGCGGGTGTTCTCGAGGTGGCGCGCGCCGCGCTCGCGAAGCAGCACAAAGCGGACAAACATTGCGACAGCGGTGGCGACGACCAGCGAGGCGGCGATCCAGGGAAGCTTGGACAGGGGGGCATGAAAGAACAGCGCGTACAGGTAGCCCCAGAACCCCATCATGCCCAGGGCCGTGGCCCGCGGGCCGAAACGGCGCACCCAGATGGCCACGAAGATGACGGCCACGAAGGCGACCGAATCCCACACGGCCATGCCCGACAAGGCGCTTCCCAGGGCGATGGTCGCCGTCGCCGGGATCACGAGCAGCGCCGTGGTGATCATCTGGCTGCGACGGGAGGCGCCCTGGATGAGCACCGTGCCCATCATCGCCACGGCGACCCCTACCAGGTACACGTTGCCCGAGCGGCCGAGCCACTGGGCAAGAAAGTGCAGCGTGAGCAGCGACGCCCCGGCGGTCAGGGTGGCCCGAGCGGCGGTGCGCAGGCGGTCCAAGCCGGGGTCGGAAGCTACGACGACGTCCCACCAGTGGTCGGGATCGAGTAAACGACTTTTGGGCATATCAGCGCGGGCCATGGAGTTCCTCAGTCGTGCCAATGGTAAGTCCGACGGGTGGACTCTCCAGCGCACGACCGGAGCTTGAGTGCCCGGCCCCGCCGCGATAAGGTGGGCGCATCGATGGCGGTGGAGTTCGCCGAAACCGTCACCTTCCCGGCCCGCTCGGGCCGACGGTGGCCAATGACTCCTGCGGTGGCAGAATTGATGTTCCGGCCGCGGGAGTACGTCTAGTGCCACGAGACACCCCCGGCCTATTTCGTACAGAGGACAGACGATGCAGCGTCTTTTGTGGATCTCTCTGGGTGGCGCCATCGGCACCGGCGCGCGCTACTTGGTCGGCGGCTGGGCCATGAAGCTGTTTGGCTCGGGCTTTCCGTACGGCACGTTTGCCGTCAACCTGTTGGGCTCGTTCCTGCTGGCGGTGCTGATGTACCTGGGCACGAACACCGAGTGGATGAGCCCCACGCTGCGCATGGCCGTGACCACGGGCATGATGGGCGGCTTTACGACCTACTCGACATTCAGCTACGAGACGATGAGCTACATGCACGACGGGGCGTGGTCGATGGGCCTGCTCAACATCGCCGTGACTGTGCTGGTCTGTCTGGGGGCGAGCTTTTTGGGGCTGGCCGTCGGTCGCTACATGCTCGTGGGCTGATCTGCGGCTGACCGCTTTTCCTCATTCCAAGGGAGTTTTGACATGCGTCAACTTCAAGGCGACCAGGTTCTGGTTCGAATTTTCATCGGTGAATCAGACAAGTGGAAGTCGCGCCCGCTGTCCGACGCGCTGCTCGAGCGGCTGCGCAAGGAGGGCTTCGCCGGGGCGACGGTGCTGCACGCGCAGGCCGGCTTTGGCGCGCACAGCGTGGTGCACACCACCAAGATCTTGCGCCTGTCCGAAGACCTCCCCCTCATCGTCGAGGTCGTCGACACCCAGGAGAAGGTCGACGAGCTCCTGCCCATCCTCGACGAGATGGTCCCCCAGGGGTTGGTGACCATGGAGACGGTGCACGTGGTCACATACTCCCCGGGGCCGTCGACGGCGGAGTAGGGGATGGTGCGCCGGGCGGCTCAGTGACCCTGGTAGTCTGGATCGCGACGCTCGGCGAAGGCAGCGAAGGCCTCGCCGAGGTCCTTGGTCTGTAAGAAGGCGCTGTTCCAGGTGGCCACATACTCCAGGCCGGCCTCCTCGGTGGCGTCCTTGCAGAAGTTGAGCACGCGCTTGGCGCCCTGGACGGCCAGCGGGGCGTTTTGCGCGATCTGTTGGGCGATGGCGTCGACCCCGGCGTCGAGCGCGGCGCGGTCGGCGAAGACCTGCTCGACCAGGCCCACGCGCTCGGCGAACTCGGCGTCGTAGTCCCCGGCGGTCAACGCCATCAGGCGGGTGGCGCCCTCGCCGATGATCGCCGGCAGGCGCTGCAAGGCGCCGACATCGGGGGTGATGGCGATGCGCGGCTCGCGCAGGCTAAAGCGCGCCTGGGCGGTGCATACGCGCACGTCGCAGGCGGCGATCATGTTGACGCCGCCGCCGATGCACCAACCGTCGATAGCCGCCAGGACCGGCTTTCGGCAGCGCGCGATGGCCGTAAACGACTCCTGCCAGTCCAGGATGAGGTCGTGCAGATCGGTGCGCTCGCGGCCCAGGTTCTCCCCGGCGACCAGCGGCATGAACACCTGGGCGCTGGCCACCAGGTCGAGGCCGTAGGTGAAGTTGTCGCCGCGGCCGCGCACGATGATCACGCGCACGTCGTCGTTGGCGTCCAGCGCGTCGAACACCCCGGGCGTCTCCTCCCAGAACGACGGCCCCATGGCGTTTCCCTTGCCCGGGCCGATGAGCTCGACGGTGGCGGTGGCGCCGTCGACGCTGACGGCCAGTGATTCCAGCTTGTCGAAGTCTTTCATAATCTCCTCGCGGTGGTGGTGTGCGAACTCGGTTGTAGCACCGAACGAGCTGGCGACATACTGCGCGCGCCGCCAGCGTTGGCTACTCGGGTACATCGCCGGCGCGAACGACGCGCCGGTTTTCGATCGTCCAGCGCTCTCGGGCGACAGCGCCGGCGAAGGCCTCGTCATGTATGACCAGCACAAGCGCACCGCCGAAGTCGGCGAGCGCCTGCTCGAGTCGCTCGATCGACGGAATGTCGAGGTGGTTCGTGGGCTCGTCGAGCACGGCGAGCGCGCACTGGCGGTCGAGGCCGTGGGCGATGATCAGCTTGCGCGCCTCGCCGGGCGAGGGCTGTCGAGTGCTCAAGAGCTGTCGGGGGGCGACTCCCAGCGCAGCGACACGTTGCATGACCTCGCCGAGCTGGTCGTGGGGCAGCGCGCGGGTCTTGTCCAGGATGGCGCGCGCTTGTTCGGCGTCGGCCTTTTGGGGGAGGTACAGCGTCTGCTGCGCGTCGAGCGAAGCTGCGTCGAGCAGCCGTTCGATGAGCGTGGTCTTGCCCGCCCCGTTGGGCGCGTCGAGCCAGATGCGCTGTTGGCGACCGATGGCGACGTCCACGTCGACCAGCACCACGCGGTCGCCGTGACCAATGCTGTCGCAGGACAGCCGTGCGACAAGTGACTGTCGCGCGGGCGTTCCCTGCAGGTCGATCGGGCTGCCCAGGTCGGTCGAGGCGCTTGTGTGCGACAGCTCGTCGCGGACCCGCTGGAGGCGTGAGCCCGACGCGCCGGCCGCGCTCGAAAGCGAGCTCGCGGCGCGCTCGGCGCGGCCCTTGCGTGCCATACTGCGCGCGTCCGAGTCGTGCATGTTCGTCGAGCGAGTGCGCGTCGAGATGGACGCGTGTGCGCTGTTCGCGCGGCGGCGCTCGTCGGCGAGCTGGGCGTCGAGCTTGCGCCGCTCCTTCTGCAGGGCGTCGAGTTGGGCGAGGTCGCGCGCCAGACGCGCCTTGCGCAAATCGCGAGCGTGGGAGTAGGCGCCGTCGAAGCTCTCCAGGCCGCCGCCGTCGAGCCACAGGGTGTGCTGGCAGATGCGGTCGAGGAAGGCGCGGTCGTGGGACACCAGGACTCCCACGCCGTCGTGCGCTTGCATGGCGCGGGCGAGCATCTCTTTTCCCTGTCGGTCCAGGTGATTGGTCGGCTCGTCCAGCAGGGCGATGTCGGGCTCGTCGTACAGCGTGGCGCCGACTTGGAGGCGTTTGCGCATGCCCGGTGAGAGCTCGTCCCATCGAAAGAAATCGCCGGGGTCGATCTTGAGCAGCGACATCCAGCGCAAGGCCTCGCTGCTCCACGACGTGGCGAAGCGCTCGATGGCGGCGTCGGCGTGCTCGACGCGCTGGGCGCACCAGCCGACGCGCGCGTCCGCGGGATTGGTGCGCACCTCGCCGCTCGTTGGCTGGCGTCGGCCGCGCATCAGATCGAGCAATGTGGTCTTGCCGGCCCCGTTGGGCCCAACGAGGCCCGTCCAACCGGCGGTGAGGTGAAATTCAAGTCCATCAAAGAGCTCCGTGGAGCCCTCGAAGGCGAACCTGAGGTCCGCCGCGCGCAATGCGGTCATAGCGACTTTCCCGTTTGATGAGATTGCGAGGGGGTCTCGGGGATTAGTCGCGTTGCTCCATTGCTCGCTCGTGGCTGGGGGGAAATGGAGAACTCGGCCGGCTCTTGGTGCCTCCGGCGAAGCTCTATCGAGCAATATAGCGGCCGGAGCACTGAGCGCAAGCGTGTCGCTTCGCGCGAGACCGTCAGTTACTTGCCGGCCACGCCCCCTGGGGGCTCGGAGTCCTCGGAAGTAGCGTAGGCGGCCTGGAGCGCCTTGTCAGCGAGTTTGCCGGCCGCGCGGAGAATCCGTCGGGTCGATTCTCCCGGGTGTGTGGGGCGGTGAAGTACTTCCAGACATGCACGCCGGTGACGTCCTGGTGGGTGGACAATTCATCGAACAGCGCGCGATATGCCTCGGCCTATAGGGGGTGGTCGACGATCGCGAACTCGACGCCCACGACGAGTTCACCGATGTGTAGCTTGTCGGCGAGTCGGGTAGTAGGTGATGAAATTGCGGTAGCTTGCCCACCATTGCCGCCAGGCGGGCTTGCCGTTGTCGTCCCACCCCACAATCGGTGTCCACACAATCGGTGTCAGACACCGTTAACGCCAGAGAATATGCGGTTTTTCGGCCGTTCATGGGCTCGGAGAATGCTTGTGTAGAATGAATGGTGGAGCCAGGAGGGGCTCCACGCGAATATCTAGGGCGTTCGCGGGCAAAGAGTGCGCGAATTTCGACGATTGGTGATGCGAAGCGCCGGTTATGCTTTGAGTCAGCACATACGGATGCGTTGAGCGCTGACTCGATGGGTGCGCGCGCATTTTGAGCGTGGAATTGTGGGACTTCGCGGAAGTTTGCGGCCTCAGCCGTGGCGCTCCTCGCGCGGCTCGGGCGCGCCGACGCACTCGCGGTGGCCCGGCGGGATGGTGCCGTTGGGAAATTCGAGGTCGGTCTTGCCGTCCCTCCACTTGTCGGCGGCCTGCTTGTAGAGGTCGCGGATCTCCCAATACGTCGTTGTGTACTCCTCGCGAAGCTTCGGGTCGGTCGTGTGGCACAGCGGACACGGAGAGCTTTCGGAGTCCTGCGGGCGGTCGTACCAGTTCTGCTCGAGGATTTTCTCGACGCCCACGCACCCGTTTTTGCGGTGCTCGGCCAGGTGCTCGGCGTGGTCGCGAAGCTCCTCTAAGACCTTTTGGTTGTACGCCTCGTCGCTCAAATCCTTCCACATGGGCAGCTTGGCCATCTCGAGCTCGTAGTCGACCATGGCGCGGCGCTCGGCCTCGTCGTGGTCGATGTCTTTTCGGCGAAGCCGCCAGTACTCTTTTTTGTTGACGCGTTGTCCCACAAGCGGCGTTGCCGACTCGTGGAGGTCCCAGGAGGACAGCCCCGGCCAGAACTTGGGATGGGCGACCAGGTTGGACTCGCAGGGGTTACACACCGTGTAGCGAAGTTTGTTCAACAGCTCGTCGTCGTCGAGGATGGGCGAGCACTTGTAGCGGCTCTCGAAGAACGAGCCCGAGCGGCCCCAGTGGGCGTTTAGTTGCTTGGCGAGCTCGGTGTCGAGGAGCTGCATGAACTTCTGAATCTGGCAGGAGTGCGAGCCGACCATCAGGTGGAAGTGGTTGGACATGAACACAAACGCGTAGATGTCGACGTCGAACTTGTCGGCCGCATAGGCGAGCACGTTGGCGATGATGGTGTTGACGTCCTTGCCGGGGCGAAAGAAGTAGCGCTGCTGCAGGCAGCGGATGGTGATGAAATAGATGATACCGGGTTCGAAATGACGCAGTCGATGTCCCATTGGGGTGGCTCCATAGGTTCGAGGTGATCGTTCGTCCTCTCATTATGGTTTTCGGCAAAATGGGGCGAATCGTTGCGTGATCGGGCAAAGTTTTTTTGCGAAGGGGGGTGTGGGGGGAGGAGGGCGATCGGGCGCTGAGGCGCATGGATGCTGGGTCGTAACGGTGTCTGACACCGTTTTTGGGGGCGGCGGGGTGGGGGGGCGAGTTGTGTTGCTGACGCCCGTGTTCAGGCGCAGCCTAAAAGGTCAAGCTTACGCGGTGGCGCTCGTACAGCGGCACCAGCCGCGCCTCGATGAGTTCGCGGGCGCGCTCGAGGTCGGCCTGGTCGGCGCGCTCGATGGCGACGGTGAGTTCGGCGAGGATGGCCTCTTGGACCTCGCCCACCTCGAAGGCGAAGCGGAAGGGGAGGTCGCTGTACATGACGATGGCGTAGCGCGACCGGTAGATCTCGGGCATCTCTTGCTCGATGCGGTGCTCGACGGCCTTGGCGAGCAAAAACTCCGGGTCGGCGACCTTCTCGCGCATCTCGTCGAAATTATCCAACGCCATGTCGGCGATGGCCTCCGTGTTGGGCTTGCGGCGGGCGTCGAAGGCGGCGAAGACCTCGGCGAGGTCGTCCGACGCGGCCATCAGCTCGTCGAGTACCACGCAGTCCTCAAAGCCACAGTTTAGCCCCTGGCCGAAAAACGGCACGATGCCATGGGCGGCGTCGCCCACCAACAGCACGCGGTCGTCCAGGTGCCACGGCGCACACCGCACGGTGCCCAATTTCCCGTTGGGATTGGCCAAGAACTCGGCCTCGAAGTCGTCGTCCAACAGCGGGATGGCGTCCGGATAGTCCTCTTCGAAGAACTGCCGGACGTGCGCGCGCTCGTCGAGCTCATCGAAGCCGTGCACCCCCTTCCACGGCAGGTAGATCGTGCCCGTGAAGCTGCCGTCGAGGTTGGCGAGGCCCATCAGAAAATGATCGCCGCGCGGCCAGATGTGCAGCGCGTGGCCGGCCATGGCATATTTGCCATCCTCACCGGACGGAAATGGCAATTCTTTGTAGCCGTGCTCGAGCATGTCGACGCGCTCGTCGACAATTCCCGCGTCCACGAGGGCCTGGCGCACCGCCGAGGGCGCTCCGTCGGCGCCGAAGATGACCCCGGCGTCCACCGTGGTGACGTTGCCATCGGCGTCGGCGACGTCGAGCTGGCCGGCCTCGAAGTTCGCCCCGATACACGTCTTTTCGAAGGCGATCGTCACCCCGGCGTCCTCGGCGGCGTCGAGCAAAAACTCGTTGAGCTTGCCGCGCGACACCGAGTAGTTGCACTCCGACTCGTCTTTGCCGTACGGCTGGAAGCTCGTCTCCCCGTCGAGCGCATGCAACATGCGACCGAGCACCGGCACGGTAATTTCGAGCACCTTGTCGCGCAGCCCGAACATCTCCAAGGCGCGAAGCCCCCGGTCGGTCAGCACCAGGTTGATCGAGCGGCCGCCGTCGAGCTCGCTCGTGCGCAT
The DNA here is from genome assembly GCA_963697525.1 of uncultured delta proteobacterium. Classification (GTDB taxonomy): domain Bacteria; phylum Myxococcota_A; class Bradymonadia; order Bradymonadales; family Bradymonadaceae; genus Bradymonas. The sequence continues at coordinate 6,011,442 of OY969087.1, read as the reverse complement.
GTCCGGGCGCATCTCGTACATCCGCACGTCGAAGCCGTGGCGGACGAGCAGCATTGCCAACACACAGCCAACGGGGCCGGCGCCGACGACGGTGGCCTGGGTGGAATGGAGCTGCGCAGACATAGAGGACCTCCGAGAGTATCGTTGTCGCCTCGCGAGCAAGCAAAGACGTATAACCGGCTCATCACCAACCGAAAAGGGCGAAGTTTGCTCAAAGATCCAAGCCGAACACGATCTTCTGGCGGTTTCCGACCAGTTCGGCCGGTGGATGCCACTTCCTGATGCGGGCGCGGGCGCAGGCCAGCGTGTTGGCGGGGATGGAGTCGTTGCTCGCCGTGTTGATGACCACGTCGTCGAGCGCGCCGGCCGTGTCGAGGTGGAGGGTGACGATGACCGAGCCGCCGGCGCCACCGGAGGTCCGACACCCGATAAGCCCATCGGACTTGTCCTGCGCCCAGGCCAGCAAGCGGCGGCGTTGCTCGGCGGGGCTGGGGCCGTTGGCCTTGGGCAGGGTGTGCGGTCGCTTGGTTTTGTTCTTCGGCGCGGCCGCGATGGCCACGTCCGGCGACGCGTCAGCCACGCCCACATCCGGCGGGCATTGGTAGACGATGCGCGGCGCCGGAGCGGCCACCGGACCGGCGTCGCCCTCGGCGACGGGCGCCTGCGGGCCGCAGGCACGCGCCCCGATGAGCACGCCCACCCCCAGCGCCAGCGCCATCGCGCCCAGTTGAGCTGCGGTATCACGTACGCTCATGAACGGTTCTCAGTGCATCCCGGCGATCTTGTCGGCGAGCGCACGTACGGCCTTGTCGCCATCGCCGGAGAAGGCCTTGCACAGATCGACGACCGCGGCGTGACCACCGTGGTTGTTGATGGCCTTGGCGACCGGGCCATAATAGCGTTTCTGTGAGCCCTCCATGAAGTCCAGGTCGCTGTTTGGAAAGTTCGGGAAGCCGCGACAGTGGCTGGCGAATTGGTTGTAGTCGACGCCCTCGGCGGTGACGAACGCGGCGTGGAAGATGCGGCCGGGCGGCAAGCCCGAGCCCCCCGGCAGGCTCAGCCACGTGGCATTGCCGTCGGCGTCCTTGGCGGTGAAGTAAGTGCCGGCCGCCTCGCCGTCGAGCTGGCAGGCCTGCTCGTCGGCGCCGCATAGCCGCTTGGAGGCCGAAAACGTGAGCACGACGAACCCGTCCGCCGGGGCCTTGAAGTAGGCGGCCGCGCTCGGGTCGGCGCTGGTGGGATGGTAGATGGCGCGCTGGTCCAACGACATGCCCAGCGCTGCCAGGTTCTCGCCCTCTCCGGTGGCCATCTGCTGCAAGTACTGCCCGCCGTTGTCAGTGGCATAAAACGAGATGGCCTCGCCGGGGCTGGCGAAGTCGCCCTGCTGGGAGCCATCGGTGCGCCCGTAGATCAACGGAACCACGTCCTGCGCCCGGCGATGCAGCGGGGCAAACCCCACCTGCCGAAGCGCGACGTTTTCGCGCCCCAGGTCTGCCTCGAGTTGGCTCAAGATCTGGCCGTACATCGGGGCGAGGTTGCCGGCGCTGCGGTCGAGCTGGGTGAGCACGAGCACGTCGAGCACGCGCGGCGGCGGCGGGTCGTTGTGCCCGTTGTTGCCGGGCTGCGGCTGGGGGTCGTGCACCACGATGGTGCAGCCAGACGCGGCCACGCAGAATAGGGCGGCCAAGACCAGCAGGCGAAGAGGCGTCGAACGTCGAGCATCGGGTGGCGGTGCGTTCATCAGGAAACCTCCGGGGCGCTCGTTGGGGTCGCGTCGTTGGTAGCGTGCAGGCGCAGCGCCTGCTGGTTGGCCGCGGCGAGGTCGTAGCCGCCGCGTCGGATGGCCTCCTCGAGCCGGTCGGTCACCACCCGGCGGGCCTCGAAGAACTCGCGGTCGCCGGTGCGAAGATCCAGCGACAGTTCGGTCTCCAGGGCGCGGCGTTTCTCGCCGGGGGCGGCGTCGAGCAGGGCGCGTTTGACGTTGGGCTGGGTGCCCGCCAAAAACGTGGTCAGCGTGGCCACGGGCAGTTGGTGGAGCACCTCGGCGCGCACGTCGCCGGGGACCACGGTCGCAGTCGCCTCCAGACAGGTCATCGACAAGAGGGCGTCGGCGACCTCCGGGCGGTAGCTGGTCATCTCGCGCACCGATTGGAGCTGCTCGTCGAGGTGTTGGGCCTGGAGCATGTCGCGCATGAGCGTGGCGCGTACCTCGACCTCCCCGCCGACATGAGCGGCGTCCTCGGCAGCCTGGCGAAGACGCGCGGCCAGCGCCTGCGCCTGTGAGCGGTCGAGCGCGTCGAGGCTTCCCGACGAGAAGAATTCGCGGCGCTGATCGGCGCCCAACCCCTCCAGGTACGACGCGCGCAGCGGGCCGGGTAACTTGCCGACGACGTACAGTTTTTCGCTGGGCGTGCAGTGTCGAAGGATGCGGCGCAGCCGCCCGGCGCTCAACCCCTCCAAAAACGCCCAATCCGAGGCCAGCGCGGCGTCCTGATGGACCAGGCGGGCGGCGTTGAGCCGGGCGCGCGCCTGCCGGGCGAGCCGGGCGGCCTCGTCGGGCTCGATGGGCTCGCTCGTCGCGGCGACCTCCTGGCTGACCGCCTGGAGCTGGGGGCGAAGTTGCGGGTCGGATTTGAGGTCGTCGAGCACCTCCGGGCCGACCAGTTGGACGAGCTGGGCGACGCGGGCGGGATCCTCGTCGACCCACTGGCGCATGACCTGGTTGCGAAGCGAGCGCGATTGGTTGAGCTCGGCGCGAAGCGCGTCTACGTCGGCGCGCTCGCCGGGGCGCGCAGCCTCGTCGACCGCGGTGTCGTCGCGCCTGGAGGCGCGGTCGATGAACAGCTCGGCCGCGCGCTGCATGAACACCATGCCGAGGGCAAAGAGCAACAACAACACCAGCATCAGGCCCACCCAGGGGAGCGCCGCGCCCACAATTGGCGAGATCTTCTTCCACCAGTCCGTCGGCTCGGGCTTGGTGGGGGCTGGCTTGGCCGGTTTTGGGGAGGCGTCTTTGTCGGCCGCGTCCTTGTTCGCCTGCGGCATTGGCGGTTGGGGCGGCTGGGCACGCCGGGCGCGCCGCGGCTCGGGACGCGCGGGCGGCATGGGCTCGTTTTGCGGCGTGGGAAAGTCCAACAACTCCTGGTGCACGTCGACCTTGGAAGCCAGCCCGTGCAATTGGTACTCGATCATGCGCGGCAGGTTGGACTTGAAGTTCGACGGCAGCTTGCTGTCCACCAGCACCGAGGCGGTCACCGACTTGGCGCTGACGTCGAAGGCCTGCGGGCCCACCGAGTCGAAGCCGGGCGTGGCACCGGCGGCGGGCTTGGCGTCGTTCATCTGCACGTCGACCCCCACCAGCTCGCAGCGCCCCGGACACAGCCGGGAGAATAAGGTCTGAATGGCCTGTTCGGCCTGAGTCTGGACGCGCGCCTGTTCCTGGTCGACGGCGGCCGTCTCGTGCATGCCGTAGGTCGAGCGCGCCGCGTTGGACGGCGCTTGCTGGGCGTGAGCCGTCCCGCTCACGAAGCTGCCGAGCAACAGGGCTGCGGCCAGGATGAGAGACTTACGGTGCATGGAAAGCTCCTGTGGGCGCGGCGGCTTTGGCGGCTTTGGCGGCTTTGGCGGCACGGGCGGTCTTGGCGTCGGCGCGGTCGGGTGCGTTCGAATCGTGTGTGTTCAGGTGCAGCTTGGCGATGACCCGCGCGCTCAGCGGGTGGATGCGCAGCACCACGCGGCGGTTGGCGGCGCGCACCTTCTGGAGCTGCTCGGGGGTGAGCTTGTCGGTCTGGGCGGCGTCGTGCAGGTCGATGCCGGTGGCTGCGCGCGTGTCCGCAAACCCCTGGATGGACATGCGCTTGCTGTCGAAGCCGGTCTCGCGCAGCCGGCGCATCACGTTGATGGCCCGGCTGGTGGACAGCTCCCAGTTGGAGCGAAACCGCTCGTTGGAGATGGGCACGTCGTCAGTGTAGCCCTCGATGGTGATGCCGTAGGTCGGCTGGAGCTTCTTGGCCAGGTCGGCGCTGATGGGCGCCAGAATCTCGGCGGCCTGCGGGGTCAACTCGGCGCTGCCGGAGTCGAAGAGCAGGGCGTTGTCGAATTGGATCTTGAGCCCGTCGCGGTCGATCTTGGTCGAGATCTGCCCGTCGAGCCCCTGCTGGTCGATGACCTTGTCGATGTGGGTCTGGACGTCGCGCAGGTTGCCCACCTTGTGGCCGGTGATGGACTCGACGAGCAGGTCGAACTCGTTCTGGGCGATGGTGGCGATGGACAAGAGGAGGACGAAAAACGTCAGGATGATCGTCATGATATCGGCATAGCTGACCATCCAACTGATCTTGTTGGAGGACGACTCGAAGGTCAGCCACTCCTCGCCGAGGCGTCGCCCGCCACCGGGCTGTTGTGATGCGTTGTGGCTCACGACAGTCTCCTTAGACAGTGGCGGGTTCGCGGGCGGGCTCGGCGGTCTTGCCCACCAGGTCGTCGATCTCGTACAGCGGCCGGCGCCGGGCGAGCTTGAGCATGCCGTCGACGGTCAGGTTGATGGTCTCGGCGCGCTGGGCGCCGTAGTCGGCGACCAGCCGGGCGAGCGGCAGGTACAGCAGGTGCGCCAGGAGCAGTCCGTACAGCGTCGTCAACAACGCGATGGCCATGCCCGAGCCCAATTTGTCGAAGTCGCGCATCTGCGAGAGCAACTGGATGAGGCCGATGACCGTGCCGATCATGCCCATCGCCGGGGCGAAGTCCCCCAGCGAGGCGAGCACCTTTTCGGCGCGGCGGTAGCAGTGCAATTCGCGCCGACCGAAGATGACCGCGTCGGCCTCGATCTCCTCGGTGGATGCGCGCTCGAGCACGTGGCGGCCCAGGCGCCTGAATACCGGGTCGGTCTCGGACTCCAGGATGGTCGACGCCGCCTGGGCCTTGCCCTGGCGAAGGGCGCGCCCGAAGGCGATAAGTTGCGCGCCGATGCGCTCGCGCTCGCGCTGCGGGCGGTGGCTGATCATCGCCAGCACGCCGCGCACGGCCTCACCGAGGGTGGCGAACGGGTAGGTGATGAACATCAGACCGATGGGCACGCCCACCAACAGGATGATGGAGTACAGGTTGACGAACCCGTTGAAGTTCATCGAGAAATATTGCATCGACCACAAAAAAGCGCCGACGACGATGAGCGCCCCGATGATGATGTGCATGGTGGTGGTCCAGGGGTCTAGGGGTCTAGGGGTCTAGGGGTCCAGGGGTCTAGGGGGTCTAGGGGTCCAGGGGTCCAGGGATTCGGGGATCAGTTGGTCGAGTGAGACTGGTTCAGATCCTTGAGCGCCTGGATGACTGATTTATTGTCCGGTTGCAGTTGCAAGGCTTGTTCCCATGCCTTGCGGGCGAGTTCGGGGCGGCCGAGCTTCTTCCAGAGGGTGCCTTTCATGGAAAGAATCCTCGCATCATTGGGGTAGGCTTTGTCCAACTGTGACAGGCGCACCATGGCGAGTTCGTATTTTCCGTGTTCGTAGAGCTTCTGGACCTCGGCGATGCCGAGCAGGTAGCTGGGGCGCGTGGGGGCGGCGGCGTCCTCGGCTGTGTGCTTGGCCGACGGGCGCGGCTGGGGCGAGGCGTCGCTGGCGGTGGCGGGCTTTTTGCCCTGGTCGGCCGCAGCCTGCTTGTCGACCAGGTTCTGGCCGTTTTGGTAGACGCCCTCGCGCTCCATGTCGGGGTTTTGGCGGCGAAGCTCGGCGAGCAACTCCTTGTCGGCGTCGGTCAGTTGCTCGGCCTGCCAGTGCAGCCCGCCGCCTTTGTCGGCGGTGGGCTTGCCGCCCTTGAGCGGGATGCGCACCTCGTAGCCGGAGGCGGTCGACGGGAAGCTGATCTCCCAGTCGCGCCGGCCATCGCTCATCCGGATGACGTAGTGCTCGTCGGTCGCGGTGCCGTCGCCGCGGTATTGCGGCACGCTGGTCGCCGTCGACGGCACGATGATCTGCTTGGTCTGCGGCTTGGTCGAGCTGCACCCGCCGGCCAGCCAGGACGCGCCCATCAGGGCGATGAGCGCGAGACGCGAGAGATGTCGAAGCGGTGATGTCATCGTCCTCATCCTCACCAGTTGAAAGAGACGCGAGCTTTGTAGCCAAAGCCGCCCAGGTCGTGGCCGGCGAAGCGCACGGGCACGAAGTACATCGCGCTCAGGCCGGCCCCCAGGCGAAATTGAAAGACGCCCTCCAGGCCCCACTCGACGGCAAAGGAGTTGCCCTCCGAGCCGGCCAGAAAGCCGCTGAGGGTCGGGCCGGTCCAGAAGACGGCGTCGTTTAAGTTGGGCTTGAAGAATCCGGTACTGCGCGGTGGCGCCCACGAACGCGCCCACCAGGGCGTCGGTCGCCGGGGACGTACTCGATCCGCCGCTGCCGAAGTTGGCGAAGCCCTCGGCGCCGATGCCGTAGCGCCAGCGGCGCTCCTCGCCGAGCATCTCGTACAGCCGGATGCCGCCGGCGGCCCCGGTGATGCCCCCGCCGGGGACGTCGTAGGGGATATACGAGGCGCCCATATAGGCCATGTAGCCATAATACGGGCGCGCTTCGAGCTTGCGGTCGAGTTCGGCGACGGCCTGCTCGCGGGTCATGATGCGGTCGCCGGAGCGCAGAATCGCGGCGGTGGTGGCGTCGGAGCGGTAGGTCTCGGTCCACAGGATGGCGCCGTCGCTGGCGCGCATCACCTCGAGCTCCATGACCACGACGTTGGCCTGGGGAAAGTAGGCGAAGTGGACGTTGAGGAAGTTCTTGACGCCGATGCGCTTGGCCTCGTGGGCCAGGGCGGCCTGGTCGACCAGCCCCATGGTGACCACCCAGTCGTCGCCGTCGATATGCGAGCGCATCGTGTGGCAGGCGGTGCAGCGCTTGACGGCAATGTCGGTCTCGGTGGCGATGGACGACAGGAGCGTCGCCTCGATGAATTGGCCAAATTCGGACGACAGGTTCGGGCTCAGCCCGATGCGCCGAAACGCCAGCGGCGAGATAACCTTGGTGTTCAGCTCACGCATGTCGGCGGTGACCTCGTCGGTCATCTCCTCGACGATCTGGTAGATCGGGATCTGCGACTGGCTGTTTTCGATCTGACGGCGCGCCGCCGCGCTGATGCGCTTGTTGCGCTCGCGCAGGTTCTCGGGGACCACCGAGGGCTTGGCGTCGTGGCCGGACTTGGCGGACGTGGCGGCGCTCTTGTCGGCCCATTTATTCAGCTGCGAGCCCTCCCCGGAGGCAGCCGACGGGGCCTGGCCCGTCGCCGACTGGGCAGCGGCGCGCCCGGGCACGCCCACGACAGCGCCCAGGAGGACGATCGCGGCCAAAAATGTGGATAATTTAGACGTCACCAGCCAAGCTCCGTGCTCAAAAAGCCCATCCAAATGCAATTGCCATGTCAAAGGACGACCGCCCCTTGTCGATCGCCTTGCGGACCTGGTCGTCGTACTTGCCAACACCCACCCACGCTTCGCTGTAGATGCCGTAGCGGTACAACCCGCCGAGGCGTGCGTGCAAGCCAAAGTCGAATTGCAGGTCCAGGCCGGCGCCCAGGATCAAGTCGTGAGCGGCGGTCGACATCTTCGAGGATCCGCCGCGCCCCCACTGATGCATCGTCCCCCACTGGTAGCCAAACGCTGCCTGCAAATACGGCGCCAGCTCCGACTCGGTCAACAAGTAGCTCGCCCCCGCCCAGACGGCTCGAAAATCGTGGTCGCCGTCGATCCACACGTGGTTGACCTGCTCGGAGACGTAGTCGGTGTTGGCATGGTACGACGCCTCCACGCGGATATGCGGGGTGATGGCGTAGCCCAGTTGCAGCCCCGGGCCGAGGCTGACCAGGATATGCATATCGGCCGTCCACGGGTCGGCGCGGCGCACCACCGACTCGAATTCCTGTTTGTCGTGCTCGGCGAGCAGGCGCTTGAGGCGCTTCTCCTCGTAGAGCGCGGCGATCTGGCGGCGGGCGCGGTTTCGGCGGGCGAGCCTGCGGATGCGGCAGCGCCGGTCGGCGCCACACTCGCGGTCGGCGTTAGGATCAGCGGCGGCCGCCGGGCCGCTGGTGCGCGGGAGCACGCAGCGGTGGTTGACGCACGTGCTGCCCGTCGGGCACTGCGTATCGCGATGACAATAGGTCGCGGCTTGCGCGGGTGCGGCGAAGATGCACAGCGCGGCAACCCCGACCAGCCAGATGGTCATCTTCTCAATCATCCCCCACCTCCGAGCCGTTGGTGGAACCGTCGGTCATCTTGCCATCGACGGCGTCGCTTGGCCAGCCGAAGCGCCAGCGGGCGGCGGGCGCGTCGCCCTGAGGAACCAGCGACAGGAAATACGGCGCGGGCATCGACGGCTCGACACGCGGCTCCTTGTCGGCGAGCTCGGCGCGGGCGACCTCGACGGTGCCCAGCACCAGCGGGCCGGGCTTGGTCTGGCCGACGCGCGCCGCGTAGCCGCGCGGGTGGTCGGCGAGCAGCTTCGAGGCGATGCCGTACAGCTCGATGAGGTCCGGGCGCACCTGCGAGCGGTCGACGGAGCGCAAGAAGCGCTGGGTCTCGTCGACGATGATCGCCAGCCATCGCTGGCGGCGGTGGCGCGCGGCAGCGCCGTCGCCCCATTCGGCCATCGCCGGCAGCATCTTGCCCATCAGCCGCGCAAAGGCGCGGTCGGCGCCGGCGAAGAAGGTCGCCTGGTCCGTCGGGCCCAGCGCGGCGACCAGCTCGGGATTGCGCCGGGTCATCGCGTGGACCTGCTTGCGAAAGTCGGCCTCGTCATCCTGCAAAAACGCCGCCACTGCCAACAGTCCGTGATAGGTGGGGGTGTACTGGTAGTTGCGGTGGTGGCGAAGCAGCCAGCGGCACGCGGCGGCGGCGTTGGCGGGATGGCCGCGGCGAAGGCCCACGCGCGCCAGGGCGGCGACCCGGGCGTAGATGCGGTTTCGCGGCCCCAGATTCTCGAGCATCTCGACGACGCGGCCGTCGAAGTTATACGTCGCCAAAAGCTCGAGCACGTCGGCGTAGATCGCGCGAAGAAACGGCGACTGACCCGCGCCGCGGTCGGCCAGCGCCTGCATGGCGATGCGCAAGAAACGGTCTTCTTTGCCCGATTGGCGCGCGGCGAGCGCCAGCCGGTAGGCAAAGGGCGCATAAATCGGCGAGGTGCGCGCGGGCATGGGGTCGCCGTGGGCGAGCGCCTGGTCCCATTTAGCCGCGTCCGTGAGCAACTCCACCGCCAGCAGCCGCGCGCGCTGGGCGTTGGGCTCGTGCAATCCCGACGGCCCCAGAGAGAGCGCCTGGTCGAGGTCGTTTAGGGCTGCGTGCTTGTCGCCGGCGTCGACCTCGAGGCGGGCGCGCAAAAACAGCATGCGGGCGAGTTCGGCCGAGCTCGGCGCGGCCGCGCCTTTGGCGGGCTTGGAGCCCAGCGGTTCGAGCAGGTCGAGCGCCTCGGCGCGCATCGCGTCGGCCCGGTCGGGGGTCGCGTCGCCCATCTGCAGCGCGAGCTGAGCGCCCTGGACGCGCACTCGCCACAGCAGCAGGGCGACGCTCCCGCGGCGGGCCTTGTCGGGAAGCGCTCGCGCCGCCTGGACCGCGCGGCGCGCCGCGCCGAGCTCGCGCGCGATCCACTGGCGATGGAGCGCCTTCGGGTCGGACGGCTTGTTATCGTCGTCGGGGGGCGCGAGCAGTCGCTCGTCGAGTGCGTCGCAGCGGCTGGGCACGCCGACGGGGGCGAGCTTCTCGTCGACCCAACTCTCCTGTTCGCCGGGCCACTTCTCCAGGTAGTCGGGCACCGATGCCGGTTTGCGAATGAAGTATGACGGTGCGCCCAGTTCGGTGAAGATGGTGGAGGCGTCGTCGGGCTTACCGTCGATGGCGCGGGCGTTTCGCCGGTCGATTCTCGAGGACCAGCGTCTCGTAGAGCACGTGGGCAAGCGCCGGCGCGCCGTCCCAGTGCGGCGTGCGCGGCGGGTCGACGAACCCGGTGGGATTGTCGCAGGTGGCCAACTCCAGCCAGGCGTCGCCCACGGCGGTCCACGCGTCCGGCCCCGTGCGGTGCTCGACGGCGATCTCGCGCTCGAAGTCCGACAGCCGGCGCTCGTGGAGCAGTTGGAAGCGGCTGTGGGCGTCCATCGCGGCCGGCTCGGGCCGAACGCAGCCGCTCAGAAGCGCGGCGGCGAGCCCGACGACGAGCCAGCCTCCGGTGTAAAAGGGGCGCTCAGTCATGGCCGCCTCCCGCCCTGCCGGTCACGAAGGGGTCGAAGCTCCAGCCGATGCCGAGAGTGGGCATGAAGCCGACGCTTCCCACCCAGCCACGGGTGCGGTGCTCGGCCTGCACGACCACCTGCATGTCGAGCTTGGCCTGCACGCCGTAGCGGTAGTGGGTGAGCAGCGATACCCCGATCGTCGCCGTCGGGAGCACGCGTCCCTCCGCCAGGGTGATGCCGGCGCCGCCGATGAGTTGGGGGTCGAAGTGGACCAGAAACGAGTCGAAGACAAAGACCTTGCCATAGCCCATCGAGTAGCGCGCGTCGGCCGCGAGCAGCATATTCTGGGGGCGCGCGTCGGGGACGAGGCCGGTCTGTTTGCGGATCTGCGCGGCCGAGTCGACCTCCCAATTGGCCATCAACAGCCAGCGAAGCTCGGCGCCGAAGGACTCGGTGAAGTAGTAGCCCAGGTCCACGCCGGTGCCGACGGTGTGATAGAAGTCGTTGCGCAGGATGGTCGTGCCCGTCAGGTGACCGTAAAGCTTGTGCTTTTTGGTCGCGAAGCGATGCTGAATGGTCGGGCGCGGCTTTCCCTGAGCGCTGGCCTGGGCGGGCATCCCCAAAAGGAGCGCTACCAGCAGCGCCAGCAGGGTATGTCGTCGGCTCATTGGCTCCACTGGCAGGTCTCCATGGGCCGGGCGGTCGCGGGTGACCGCCAGTGGGCGAAGGTGCGTCCGCCGCGGGTGCGAAACGGGTTGTTGCAGAAGCGCTGGCAGACCTCGACGACGAACTCGACGCGCCTGTGGACGTAGTCACCGAAGGGCACCAGGCGCTGGGTGCCGAGGTCGATGGTGAAAAATGGCAGGGTGTCCGCCTGCGCGGGCCACGGCGCCGCCGCGCTCGTCGCGGTATGCGTCGGCGGCTGGCCGGGCGCCGAGCCCACGGCCGCATAGTGGGGCTGCGAGGTGCACAGCTTGAAGTATTTGGACGCGTCGGCGCCGTCGGGCGGTGCGATGCTCACCTCCGTTTGTAGGTCGTGCTTCATAGTCATAAACGGCAAGGTGTTTTTGGCAAACGAGACGATGTCGGCCCGGAAGGTGTCGTCGCCGATGGGGCGCCAGCCGGTGGTGGCGTTCCACGGGAGCATCGAGATGACGCTGTTCGAGCCGATCGCCCAGCTAAAGTGGGCGAGATTGGGCTGCTCCTGGCGCGGCGCCTGGAGCCCCTGGAGCTGCGAGAGCACCTCTTGTTCGGGCACGAGGTTGCTGTTGTTGACGTAGATCCACACCACGCGCACTCCTTGCGGGTCGTGCTGGGCGGCGAGGACCTCGGCGTCGTGCAGCATGCGGTCGACCGGGTAGTAGCGCCCGGGCTGTTGGTGGCAGTCGTCGATGTCCTCGCCGGTGCGCGCCGACACCGGCAGGTAGACGTCCAGCAATTGGGCCGTCCCGCGCGCCTCGAAGGCGTGGGCGATGGTGTCGAGGAGTTGAGTGCGCACGTGTTGGCAGCGCGTGGCGTTGGCGATCTCGAGGTCGAAGAGCACGCCGTAGACCACCGGCGCTTGCTCGCTGGGCGGCGCGTACACCTCGCGCTTCCAGCTCGTCTCGGCGCTAGGGTCCAGCGGGCGCACGATGATCGGCCCGCTCTTGTCGCGGCGTTTGGGGCGGGCGGCGAAGCATTTGGGGCTGTCCACCCACCCGTGGTCGAGGCCGCTGGGCGTGTGCATCGGGTGCCAGTGACCATCGCGCTCCTCGGCGCAGGCGTCGGGGCGGGCGACCAACTGGTATTGATAGTCGCGCCGGAGCGCCACCTTATGCTGGTGGAACCAGTCGAAGAGCACTGGGTCGATTGCCTGGTTATTGTCGACGCCAATGGGGTCGACGTCGAAGGTCTTGTCGACGGCCATGAACTGCGCGTCGGGCCCGCCCCAGACGTGGTCGTGGACCGCACGCAATAAGGCGTGGTCGGCGGGCACGCTCAGGCGTCCCTCGACCTGGTATTGCAGGCATACGTCGCGGTCGCCGCAGGCGTAGGGCGCGGCGGGGTAGGGCGCCTGGCCGAGCGCGATGCCGTGCCAGGCACCGTCGCGGTACAGCTCGAATTTGGTCGCCCCGACGTCGGCCTCCTCGCCCACCTTCCAGGAGACAAACGTCAGATCTTCCTGGGCAGAGTACACCGCGACGACGTCGCGCGGGGTGTACGGGCTCTTTTCGAATTGGACGAATGAGCAGCCCGCCGCCAGCAAAACGCTCGCCAGCATCGTCAGCGCAACCGCGCTGCTGGTTGTTGGTTGGAGCTCCCTCATAGCCGCAAAATATCGGACTCTGCCACTGAACGGGTGGACAATAGCAAATAGCGCGGCGGATCAGAAATCGCTGGCCGCGAATTCGGCGAAGGCGGCGATGGTCGCGTCGACATCGGCGCTGGAGACGTCGAGGTGGGTCACGAGGCGCAGGATCGGACCGCGCACGAAGATGCGGATGTCGCGCTCGGCCAAGAATTTGGCGAGGGCGTCGCCGATGCCGTCGGCGAGGGGGACGAACACCATATTGGTGTGGGGGCCGCGGACCTGCCAGCCGGCATCGCGCAGCCCGTCGGCCAGGCGTTGGGCGTGGCGGTGGTCGTCGGCGAGGCGGTCGACGTGGTCGCGCAGCGCCACGATGCCCGCCGCGGCCAGCAGCCCGGCCTGGCGCCAGCCGCCGCCGAGCATCTTTCGCCAGCGCCGGGCGCGCGCGATGATATCGGCGGGGCCGCAAAGCACGGAGCCGACCGGAGCGCCCAACCCCTTCGACAGGCAGACCGAGACGGTGTCGAAGGGGGCGGCGAGTTCGCCGGCGCTCTTCCCCAGAGCGGTGGCGGCGTTGAACAGGCGGGCGCCGTCGAGGTGGAAGGCGAGTCCGTGGCGCGCGACGACGTCGGCCACCTCGGCGACGTAGGCCGGCCCGATGGGCTTTCCGCCGATGGTATTCTCCAGGCAAACCAGCCGGGTGCGCGCGAAGACGGCCTGATCGGGCTTGATGGCCGCCTCGATGTCGGCGACGGGAAGGGTGCCGTCGGGCCGATTTTCCAGCGGTTGGGGCTGGACGCTCGCCAGCACGGCGGCGCCGCCGCCCTCGAAGCGATAGGTGTGGGCCTGCTGGCCGACGATATACTCATCGCCGCGCTGGCAGTGGCTCATGATGGCGCACAGGTTGCTCATGGTGCCGCTGCACACGAAGAGCGCGGCCTCCTTGCCCAACGTGTCCGCCGCCAGCGCCTCCAGCCGGTTCACGGTGGGGTCGTCGTCGAAGACGTCGTCGCCCAGCTCGGCGCGGGCCATCGCGTCCATCATCGCCGGCGTGGGGCGGGTCACCGTATCGCTTCGCAGATCGATCATCGCATCGTAGTCGTCGCAAGGTTCAATAGTGGACAAGCGGGCGCGCTCAGGTCTCCAGCCACTGGGCGATGGAGGGCCAGGTCTCCACGGGGGCGCGCCGGCCGACCAGCAGGTCGAAGTGGCCGTAGTGATCGGCGTCGCCGCGCTCCGGGCCGTGGACGACGACGTGGGCATTGTCGCCGACGAGCGCGGCTGTGTGCTCGATGGCGGCCACCGAGACCTGCCGGTCGCGGCTGCCGGCGAGCATGCGCAGCGGGAAGGGAAAGCGCGGGGCGTGCTCGACGAAGCAAAACCCCGATTGCAGGCTCAGCCCGTCGGGCTCGAAGGTCGTCGCCAGCGAGCTGAGCAGGCTCATGGGGATGCCGTGGAAACCGCCGGCGTGAATCGCGCGCACCACGTGGGGCTCGATGTTGGGCGGCCAGACGTTGAACGTCTCTACGACCCGCGGCAGGTGGCCGATGGCCGGGGCGAGCAGGTGCATCATCGACCCGTAGGGGATGGCGACGAGGCGCTCGAGCAGGGGCTTGAGCTTGAGCAGTGACTTGAATCCGGTGTTGCCGACCTTATAGTCCAGTGCTGAGCCGACAGTAACACCGCGTGCGATGGGGGCTTCAGGGTTGAGAATGCCGTAGCACATCAACAGGATGCCACCCATGCTGTGTCCCACCCAGTGTATCCGCTCGACACCGCTGGTTGTACGGATTGCCTCGATGATGGCGGGCAGATCGTAGGCCAGGTAGTCGTCCAGTCGCCAATCGAAGCGCTCGATCTGGCTGTCGCCGTGACCGCGCAGCTCGGGCATCCACACGTCGTGGCCGCGCTCGGCCAGCCAGCGCGCCAGGGAGCGTCGTGGCAGGTCGAAGCCGCGGTGGTTGGCGGCCAGGCCGTGCAAGAGCATGACGGCGGCGCCCGATGTCGGCGTGCCCGTGGGGGCGAGCCGGCGTAGATGGAGCCGGACGCCGTCGTCGGTGGTGATGATGTGGCGCTCGGCCCCGGCTTGGGCGGCGTGAAGATGTCGCCAGGGGCGCGGTCGTTCGAGAGCGTGGTGGAGTTCGTGAATCATGGCGCGATTATGCCGGGAGTGAGGCGATTACGCCAGCGCGGGCTGCGGGCGAACACGGGGAAACAACTTCGAAATTTCTGCTCGATAATGTCAAGGACAAGACCATGCGAAAGATGATGGATCACCAACGTTGGCTGATGATGCTGTGTCTGGCGATGACCGTAGCCTTGGCCGGTGCCTGCGGTGATAACGGAGGCGGTGGTGGTGGCGGGGGCGGCGGAAATGTCGACGCCGGCCCCGACGTCGCCGTCGATGGCGGCGCCCAGGACGGTGGCGTGTCCGACGGCGGCCTCCAGGACGGCGGCCAGGATGTCAGCGGCCAAGACGGAGGCGGTGCCTGCGACCTCAACGGCTTTACCCCACCGACCGACATGCAGCTCGACGAGACCGCCTTCGACTGGAACCTGCTGGGCCAAAGCGGCGACCAGGTCATCTCGCTGTCGCTGTCCAAAGACGGCGGTGCGACCGACGTGGGCACCTATACCTTCACGGACACCGACCTGACCAACGCCGCCAATACGCTAATCTTGGGCAGCGGCTGCACCCAGCAGGGGTGTGCGACGCTGTTCCAGGCGACCTCGGGCACGCTGGACATCACCACGTTCGAAAAGACGCAGGACGGCGCGTTCGCGGCCACGCTATCCAACGTGACCCTCGAGGCGGTTCAGGTCGACCAGAACAACAATATCACCAAGGTGCCCAACGGGCAGACCTGGTGCTTGAGCGACGTCAGTCTAACCGCGACCACCGATCCCATGGACCCATTCGCGGCGACCTGCGACCAGACCGGGTTTACCGCGGCCGACGGGCAGACCACGGCCACCCGCGACGCCGCGCAGAACGCCCCGCTGATCGTCGAGGCGGCGTCATCGGCGAGCACGCCCCAGGACGTGCTCTCGCTGCAGATCTACCCGGATTTCGACGGCGCGGCGACCTCGCCGGGGACCTATCAAATCGACGATTACAACTTCGCCACCTGCGCCAACTGCCTGCTCATCTACACCGGCTGTGACAGCAGCGGGCAGTGCCAGAAGACCTATTCGGCCGGCGAGGGGACGTTGAGCGTCCAGCAGATCGGCAGCGCCGGCGACCACTTCCAGGCCACCTTGACCAACGCCAAGCTCGCCGAGGTGACCATCGACAACACCAACTACGATACCGAAATCGTGCAGGGCGGCTCGGGGTGGTGCATCAACAGCTTTAGCTGGGACGTCGACATCACCGCGCCGAGTCAGTGAGGCGGCGCCGGTGCAGGCCCACGAGCCCGAGCACAAAGCACAGCCCGACCAGGGCTCCGCTGACGGGCGCCGATTCCGGCGCCTGTGAGCAGCCGCCTTGAACGCCCCTGGAGGTGCTCACCAGCGTGCCGAGCGCGCTGTCCGGGGCGTCGCCACCGGCGTCGGCGCTCGGGCCGGCGTCGGCGCCCGCGTCGGGGTAGCCGGCGTCGCCGCCAGACGCGTCCGGTGTGGTGCCGGCGTCGCCGGAGGCATCCGGCGTGGTGCCTGCGTCGCCGGCATCGGCGACCTTGATCTGCACCTGGAGTTGGTCGTCGGGCGGGCCGCCCTGGCCCGGGTCGCTAAACCAATGCACGCCCTCCTGAACCACGCCGAAATATTCGTGGTAGGTCCCGGGCTGGTTGGGCGCGTGCAGGGTGAATTGGAATTTGTAGCTCTGGCCAGGAGGAACCGTGCCGGAGACGCCCGCCGGGCGGTTGGGCGCCAGCCAAGTGGAGTCGGCGAAGATGCTGTTGCGGTCGCGCGGCTGGGTGGTGGCCAGGCGCGTGTCCGAGTTCCAGGTCTTCGACCCCGTATTTTTGAGCTCGATATACCCCGAGAGGGTCTGGCCGGGCACCATCTTGATGGCGGTGGCAGCCAGCGGGAAGCTCTGATCGACGTAGGTCGCGCTCCAGTCGACGCCGCCGTCGGCCATCTGGCGAAGTTTGGACAGCGAGCCGTTGAAGACGTCGCGATCGAAGCCCTGGCCGTTCGAACAATATTGGGTCTGCCCGTTGCAGTATTGCCAGATGGTCCAATCCGACCAGCCCGGCGGCAGCGACGGGCAGCTCGGCCCGTAGGCGGCGATCCACAGCGGATAGCTGCTAAAGGCGGTGCTGCCGACGTGATCCCTCCAAAAATAGGCGCCGGTGTAGATGACCGGCTTCTTGCCGGTGCCTTGCTCGACGATGTCGATCCATTGCTTGACCTTGGCGGCCACGGTCGCCTTGGACTGGCCGTCGTCGGCCTCCACGTCGATCATGGCGGGCATGTCGCCCGGGCCCAGCCGGCCGATCTTCTGGACGACCATATTGGCCTGGGCGGCGGCGTCCTGGCCGGGGCGGAAGAATTGGTAGGCCCCGCGCAGGATGCCGTTGGCCTTCATCTGACGCCAGTTCTGGTCGAATTTGGCGTCGATGATGTTGGTGCCGTCGCTGATGCGCGCGTAGCCGAAGGCCAGCCCGGCGGACTTCTGGGCTGCCCAATCGAAATCCCCTTGATATTTGGAGACGTCGGCGCCCTGCGGGCCGTTGTACTTATTAACCCCGCACACGCGCGTGAGCGGCTCGCCGACGGTGCGCGGCTGGTAGCCCGCCTGGGCGGTGCGCCCGCTGTCGGCCTCATCTCCGCAGGCGACCAAGCCCGCGCACATCGCTAGAAGCACCGCCAACAGCCCGCCGCGAACACGCATGACGTTCACCATCCATTTGTAGATTTATACCACATGACGCGTCACGCGCGCCGAGTAAAGCTTTTGTGTGAGAGTAGGTGGGGGCAGCATATGCGGTCAAGATGGCGCGTGCGCCGCGCCCGTTTGCCTGCATCAAATAGTATACGCGTTTTCGCTCGTTAGTTCTTGCGTATTTTTCTGAGGAAAATAAGGAAGATCTGCCTCTTGTGGGATACGTGAGTCGTGTGTATAGCTTGCCGCCAAGATAGCCAGTGAATTGGCGTATGTGCAGTTCTTTTACGGAGGCACGGATGCTCTCTCGACGTTTAATCTCTTTGTTGACCTTGGCCCTGGCTCTGATGGTCGCGGTGCCAGCCTTTGCCGAGCAGGTTGTCGCCAGCGAGGATGCAGGGCTGACAGTCCTCGACTCGCTGACCGGTGAGGACATCGCCTTCATCCCCCACGGTGGCACGTGGGCGCAGCAACTCGACGACGTTCGCATCACCCCCGACGGGAAGCGCGCCGTGGCCTACTGCAGCGGCACGTCCACCTCCGCGTTTGGCTTCTACGCCGTCTATGACCTGCAGAATTACAGCCTGCTCAATAAGATCGACCGAAACAGCGCGAACACGGCGGCGCAGGCGCTGCGCATCACCGACGTCAAGCTCACCCCCGACGGGCGCTACGCCATCGGCAACGAGGACGACGGGCTGGTGGTCATCGACGTGGCCACGGGCAAAGACGTGGCGTTCATGTCCCACGGCGGCGGGTGGAGCTACACGCTGACCGACTTCGTGATCACCCCGGACAGCCGCCGGGTCATCGCCTACAGCAAGGGCAATTGGAGCAGCGCGTTTGGGTTTTATGACACCTTCGATCTGACCAACTTTACGCGCATCAACAAGCTCGACCGCAATAACGCCAGCACCGCGGCGCAGGCGCTGCGGATCACCAAGCTGGCGGTGACTCCGGACGGCACGATGGCGATCGCGTTGGAGCAAGACGGGTTGACCGTGCTCGACGCCGAGACCGGCCAGGACATCGCCTTTCTGCCCCACGGCGCGAACTGGTCGTACAGCCTGAAGGACTTCGCCATCAGCGCGGACAGCTCGCGGGTGGTCGCCTACAGCACGGGCAATTGGAGCAGCGCGTTTGGGTTTTACGACACCTTCGACCTGGACAATATGACGCTGCTCAATAAGGTCGACCGCAACAACGCGACGACGGCCGCGCAGGCGCTGCGCATCAGCGACGTCAAGCTCACCCCCGACGGGCGCTACGCCATCGGCAACGAGGACGACGGGCTGGTGGTCATCGACGTGGCCACGGGCAAAGACGTGGCGTTCATGTCCCACGGCGGCGGGTGGAGCTACACGCTGACCGACTTCGTGATCACCCCGGACAGCCGCCGGGTCATCGCCTACAGCAAGGGCAATTGGAGCAGCGCGTTTGGGTTTTATGACACCTTCGATCTGACCAACTTTACGCGCATCAACAAGCTCGACCGCAACAACGCCAGCACCGCGGCGCAGGCGCTGGGGATCACCAAGCTGGCGGTGACGCCCGACGGCACCATGGCGATCGCGCTGGAGCGCGACGGGTTGACTGTTCTGGACGCCGAGACCGGCCAGGACATCGCCTTTCTGCCCCACGGGGCCGGCTGGTCGTATAGCTTGACCGACTTCGTCATCAGCGCGGACAGCTCGCGGGTGGTCGCCTACAGCAAGGGCAATTGGAGCAGCGCGTTTGGGTTTTATGACACGTTCGACCTGGACAAGATGACGCTGCTGAACAAGGTCGACCGCACCAACGCGAACACGGCGGCGCAGGCCCTGTTCATCCAGGGGTTGTACACCACGCCGCTGCCCGGCGGCGGCGCCGGCGTGGACGGCGACGGCGACGGCGTGCCGTCGGCGCAGGACAACTGTCCGGATGTGAGCAACCCCGACCAGGCCGACCTCGATGGTGACGGCATCGGCGACGCCTGTGACGACGACGTCGACGGCGACTCGGTGACCAACGACGCCGACAACTGCCCATTGACCCCCAACGCCGACCAGGCGGACAACGACGCCGATGGCTTCGGCGACGCCTGCGACCCCGACGACGACAACGACGGCGTCGACGACGTCGCCGACAACTGCCAATTCGACGCCAACGCCGACCAGGCGGACAACGACGCCGACGGCATGGGCGATGTGTGCGATCCCGATGACGACAACGACGGCATCGCCGATGGGGCGGATAATTGCCAATTCGACGCCAACGCTGACCAGGCCGACCTCGACGCCGATGGTCTGGGCGACGTGTGCGACCCCGATATCGACGGTGATAGCTGGGACAACGCCGACGATTGCGCCCCCTACGATCCCGCCATCAACCCCGGCGCTCAGGAGATCCCCTATTCTGGGGTCGACGAGAATTGCAACGGCATGAGCGACGACACCATCGAGGGCGTGACCGACACCATCGAGCAATTGTTCTGCTCCACGGGTGACCGCGCGACCTGCAACAGCATGAGCGGCAAGCTGCGAGCCATGACCAACAAGGTCAACGCCTCGCGTCGCACCGGCCAGACCGGCCCCATCCGTGGGGCTATCTCGCAGGTGGAGCACAGCATGCTCACGACCGTCGACGGATGCGCTGTGGGCGGCGCTCCGGATGGCAACGACCGTCTGACCGATTGCGCCGATCAGCAGCGCGCTTACGAGGCGCTGACTGGCCTGCGCGACTGGCTGAGTTTGCTGCTGTAGCCATCTCGCGCGCGGTCGTCCCAGAGCGCCCCTTATTCTGGCCCCTGCCAGGTAGGGGGCGCTCTTTTTTGTGGCGGTCGTCCCTTTTTCCCCCGGGAGTTGAAATTTTGTTCGCCGCTCATACCTTGTTGTCAACGAGGCTTGAAATTGAAAACTGTTTTCAACTAAACTGGACTTGAAAATGAAAACAGCTTTCAATAAGGTCCTGTTCGGCCTTGAAATTGAAAACTGCTTTCAATAAGGTCCGGCCCGGAACGCAGGGACCCATAGCGACGAGAGGCAGCGATGGCAGCAGCGATGCAAAAGCGACTCAGTGACCTTCGGCCCGGCGAGCGTGGCACGATCCGTCAGCTCAAAGGACGCGGGCGCGTGTTGCAGCGGTTGTACGAGATGGGTCTTCTGGAGGGCAATCAGGTCGAGGTGGTGCGCCACGCCCCCTTTGGTGGGCCCGTCGAGATTCTGTGTATTCGATTACCATCTGTCCCTTCGCCGGCGAGAGGCTGAGCTCGTCGAGGTGCAATGAGCTTCGCCCACACGCCCCAGATCGCCCTTGTCGGCAATCCCAACACCGGGAAGACGACGCTGTTCAACGCGTTGACCGGGTTGCGCCACAAGGTCGGTAACTATCCGGGCGTGACCGTCGAGCGCAAAACCGGCACGGTCGAGGCCGGCGGCTACCAGGCCGACATCATCGACCTGCCTGGCATCTATTCATTGGCGGCGCACTCCCCCGACGAGATGGTCGCCGTCGACATGATCGCGTGGGCTCACGAGTTCGCCGATCATCCTACCGATTTACTTCTGGTCATCCTCGACGCCGCCAACCTGCGGCGAAACCTGTATTTATACTCCCAACTTCTGGAGACGCGCCGGCCGGTGGTGGTCGCGCTGACCATGGTCGACGTGGCCGAGGAGTCGGGGCTCGAGATCGACGTCGACCTGCTCTCCGAGCGCCTGGGCGTGCCGGTGGTGCCGGTGCACGCCAAAAAGGGCCGCGGGCTCGACGAGCTCAGGTCGGCGCTGGGCGCGAAGCTCGCCGTCATCGACGAGCAGGGCGACGAGGCGGCGCTGCCGCCGGAGCATCGCGTCCACACCGATGCCGTCGACGCCAGCGTCGAGCGCGTCGGCGAGGCCTTCGAGGCCGCGGGCGTGCCGGCGCCGCCGGAGTTTGTGCGCCTGCGCATGATCTTCGACGAGGAGGGCTACCTGCTCAATCTCGTCGACGAGGGCACCCGCGAGCGGGTCGCTCCCGTCATCGAGGCCGTTCGCCAGGAGTTGAGCGTCGAGCGCGTGCTGCCGGCCATCGAGGCCCACGCGCGCTATAGTTGGATTCGCGACATCCTCGCCGGGGTGGTCACCAAGCCGGATAAGAAGGTGCGTACGACCACCGATCGCATCGACGCGGTCGTCACCCACAAGGTCTGGGGCACGCTGCTATTCGGGTTGGTGATGCTGATCCTCTTCGAGGCGATCTTTAGCTGGTCGGCGCCGCTGATGGACCTCATCGACGCGGTCTTCGGCAGCTTCGGCGGCTGGGTCGCCTCCACGATGCCCCCGGGCGCGCTGCGCAGCCTGCTGGTCGACGGCGTCATCGCCGGCGTGGGCGGCGTGCTGGTGTTTCTGCCGCAGATCTTCGTGCTGTTTTTGTTCATCGCCGCGCTCGAGGACTGCGGGTATTTGTCGCGCGCGGCCGTGCTCATGGACCGGCTGATGAGTCGGGTGGGCCTGTCGGGCAAGTCGTTTATCCCCATGCTGTCGGGCTTTGCGTGTGCGGTGCCCGCGATCATGGCCTCGAAGACCATCGCCGACCGCAAGGACCGGTTGGCGACCATCCTGGTGACCCCGCTGATGAGCTGCTCGGCGCGCCTGCCGGTGTACACCTTGCTCATCGCCGCGTTCGTCCCGGCGGTGTATCTGGGCGGCTTTCTCAACGTGCAGGGGCTAGTCCTGGGGGCGATGTACCTGGTGGGTATTCTGGTGGCCGTGCCCATGGCGCTTCTGTTCAAGAAGACGCTGTTGAAGGGGCCCACGCCGACCTTTGTGATGGAGCTTCCCAGCTACAAGCTGCCGTCGGCGTCGACGGTGTTGTCGACCGCCTGGCAGCAAGCCAAGGCGTTCGTTCGCGACGCGGGCACGATCATCTTGGCCGTGTCCATCATCGTGTGGGCGTTGGCCTACTTCCCGCGCTCCCAACAGATCGAGCATAAATTCGAGGTCGCCCGCCAGGAGGCCGTCGCCCAGGCGCCGACCCCCGAGGCCAAACAGGCCGCGCTGCACAAGGTCGGCGTTCAGGAGGAGTCGGCCAACCTGCAGCACAGCTACCTGGCGCGCATGGGCAAGGGTGTCGAGCCGGTGTTCGCCCCGTTGGGCTGGGATTGGAAGATCAGCATGGGGGTCATCGCCTCGTTTCCCGCCCGCGAAATCATCGTGGCGACCCTGGGCACGATCTACAGCGTGGGCTCGGACGTCGACGAACAGTCGGCGGGGCTGCGCAAGGCGCTGCAGCAGAGCCGACATCCGGACGGCTCCAAGGTATTCACCATCCCCGTGGCGCTGTCCATCATGGTCTTCTTTGCGCTGTGCATGCAATGCGTCTCCACCCTGGCGGTCATGCGCCGGGAGACCGGCAGCTGGAAGTGGCCGGCGATCACCTTCGGCTACATGACCTTCCTCGCTTATATCGGCGCGTTTCTCGTCTCCAATATCGGGAGTCTGTTGCTATGAACACTCAAGACTGGATTGCTGCCGCCATCGCCCTGTCGGCGTTCGCCTGGTTGATGTGGCGCTTCCGCTCGATGATGGGTGGTTCGGGCAAGTCGTGCGGGTCGGGATGTGCCAAATGTGGCACTGAAGGGCACGACGCGACCAGCCGGTAAGCCGCGGGCCAGCGCGAACTGAGAGCCGGCCGGCCGCGTCGTAAGCGTAGGTGGGTTGGTTTAGCTGAGAAACGCAGCGCTATTCTGGTACAGAATCGCCGCTCCCATCACCACCAGGAAGATGGCGAAGGCGCGCTTGAGGGCGGCTTGGGAGATGAATTTGGTCGCGTAGGTGCCCGCGAAAATGCCGGCGACGGCGATGGCCGAGAACTCGCCCAAAAACGCCCAGCGAACGTGCACCTGGTCGAGGTACCCCACAAAGCCGGCCACCGAGTTCATCGCGATGATGGCCAGCGAGATGCCCACCGCCTTCTTCATGGGGACTTTGCCCAAGATCACCAGGGCGGGCACGATTAGAAAGCCGCCGCCGACGCCGACGATGCCCGTCAGCGCGCCCACCGCCAGGCCCACGGGGATGAGCAGCCCGAAGGAGATGCCCTCCTTCGACGAGGTGCTCGTGTGGACGACCTCGGCGAGCTGGCCGTCGCCGTCTTTCTTCTTGGGGCCCGATTTCCGAAACATGGTCACCGAGGCGGCGAGCATGACCACGGCGAATAAGATGAGCTGAGCCGTCCCGCTGAACAGGGTCGCCAGCCGGGCGCCAAAGAAGGTGCCCACCATGGCCACCCCGCCGAACAGCGCGGCGATCTTGAAGTTCATATTGCCCGCGCGCCAGTGTCCGATGGCGCCAAAGAGCGCGACGGTTCCTACCACCGCCAGACTCATGGCGATGCTGTCTTTGGGCGCGAATTTGAGCACGTACACGAAGATGGGTACGGTCAGAATCGAGCCACCTCCGCCCATCAGCCCCAGCGCCAGGCCGATGAGAAGAGCGAGTGCAAGTCCGACTGTCATCATGGCTTGTTCCTTTCCAACATGTGAGCGTTTGGTTTCTTGCAACCTTCGTAAGTTCCGCCCACCTATTAAGCATGTCGCGTTCCAACCTGGCCGGTGGACCGAAAAAAATTACAGTGACGGCCAAATTCATGTCCCAACCGGCCCCGGAAGGCCTTAGGGAGGCGATCGGGATTGGCGTCCTGGGCTCGGTAACTACATTGACGGCACAGTCAATAGGCACTTCGCCGCGTCGGGCGGTCGGCGGCGTTGCAGGGATGAAACTCGTGTTTCAACGATTGTTGAAACGCGTGTTGAAACACACCGAGACCAGAGGGGACGCGATGACCAATGAGGAGCGATTTCGCCGGTGCGTGCTGGCGTGTGCGCTGTTGTCGGCTTTAGCGCTGTGGGGTTGTAAGCGGCGGGCGGGCCAGACCAGCACGGCCGCGGCGGATGCGGGCGCACGTGCGAGCGGGGCGGCCACGGCCAAGCAGGGACAGACGGCCGGGGCCGAGGCCGGCGGCGCCGACGCCGCCCTGGGCGGCCCGACCCACGCCGAGCTGGTCTCCCAGGCGCGCTCGAAGTTGGCGGCGTTCGGCATCCTGCCTAAAGAGTTCGAGAGCGCCGAAAACCCGATCACGCCCCAAAAAGTCGCGCTCGGCCGCCAGCTGTACTACGACCCGCGGCTGTCTCGCGACCAGAATATCTCGTGCAATAGCTGTCACGCGCTGTCCGCCTACGGGGTCGACAAGGGGCCGGTCAGCGAGGGGTTCAAGGGCCAAAAGGGCGCGCGAAACGCCCCCACGGTGTACAACGCCGCCGGCAAAGTGGCCCAATTCTGGGCCGGGCGGGCGGCCAACGTCGAGGAGCAGGCCGGCGGCCCCATGCTCAACGCCGTGGAGATGGCCATGCCCAGCGGCAACTACGTCGTCGAGGTCGTCAAATCCATTCCCGGCTACCGCGAGGAGTTCCAGAAGGCCTTTCCCGACCAGAAGGACCCCATCACCATGACCAATATCACCCATGCCATCGGGGCCTTCGAGCGCAAGCTGACCACTCCGAGTTCGTGGGATAAGTTCATCGCCGGCAACGACGAGGCGCTCAACAGCGCGCAGCTTCAGGGCTTTTTGACGTTCACCGACGTGGGGTGTTCGGGGTGTCACAACTCGGCGTTGGTCGGCGGGCGCAGCTTCCAGAAGCTCGGGGCGGTCAAAGAGTGGCACGACCACACCGACCTGGGCCGCTACAAGGTCACGGGCAAGGAGTCCGACAAGATGGTGTTCGTGGTGCCGTCGCTTCGAAACGTCGCCGAGACGGCCCCGTACTACCACAACGGCTCGGTCAAGACGCTGCCCGAGGCGGTGCGCAAGATGGGCGAGTACCAACTGGGCACCAAGCTGAGCGACCAGCAGGTCAACTCCATCATCACCTGGCTGAAGACGCTCACCGGCGAGCTGCCCCACGAGGTCATTCAGCGGCCGAAGCTGCCACCCAGCGGCCCGCACACGCCCGCGCCCAAGCCCCAGTAGGGGGCACGGGCGTTGCCGCTCGGCGGGCGGCGGTTTATGGTGGTGGGCACTGCAAGCCGTTTGATGCCCATGATGAGGATGTATGTCGACGTTCTACCGCCGCACTCTCGCCTGTTTCGGGGCGTTTACCGCCGTCGCCATGTGGGCGGGCGTCGCCCACGCCGCCACCGTCCAGGTCCAACCGGGAGACGACCTGCACGCGGCCGTCGCCGGGTTGCAGCCCGGTGACGAACTGGTGCTCGCCGACGGGACCTACACGCTGAGCTCACGCTTCGGCGTCGAGCTGCACGGCACGGCCGCCGCGCCCATCACGATTCGGGCGGCCGACGGCGCCAGCCCCGTGGTCAACCGGCCCAACGCCAACCAGAATATCTGGGACTTGAACGCCGAGTATGTCGTGATTCGCGGCATTCACTTCTCGGGCGGCTCGGCGGGGCTGCGCTTCGAGAGCGCCAGCCACGTCACCGTCGAGGATTGCGAGGTCGGCGGCACCCAGGACGTGGCCATTCGCGCCAACGACCACGCTCAGACCTACGACCATCTGAAGATCCTGCACAATAACCTGCACGACACCGGCGGCACCGGCGAGGGCATGTACCTGGGGTGCAACCACGACGATTGTCGGATCACCGACAGCGTCATCGCCAACAACCACGTCCACGACACCAAGGGGCCGAACGTCTCGCAGGGCGATGGCATCGAGGTCAAGGAGGGGAGCTACGGCAACGTGGTGCGCGACAACGTCATCCACGACACCGGCTACCCGTGCATCCTGACCTATTCGACCGTCGGCAACGGGGCGGCGAATACCATCGAGCGCAACGTGATGTGGAATTGCGGTGACAACGCCATCCAGTCGGCGGCCGACGCGACCATCCGCAACAACATCATTTTGGGCGCCGCCGGCAGCGGCATCGCCATGCAGCCGCACCAGGAGGGCACGCCCGAGAATCTGGTCGTGGAGCACAATACGGTCATCAACAACGGCGATGCCATCGCGCTGCGCAACCCCACAGGCAGCGTGGTCATCGCCAACAACGCCGTCTACTCGGCGTCGGGCGCGGCGATTCTTGCTCAAGGGGGATACAAGCCAGGTCACCGTCGCCGGAAATGTCGGCGAGGGCGGGCTCAACGGCGGCTCTCAGGGGCTGACGGCAGGCGACATCAACGCCGATTTCGTCGACGCGAGCTACGCCGGCGGGCCGATGGATGTGTTTCCGGCGCCCGGCGGGGCGTTGGTGGGCGCCGGCGAGGCCGACTACGTGGTCGACGTCGACTTCAACGGCACCGCTCGTAACGGCGCCGCCGACGTGGGGGCGTATAAATTCGACCAGGCGGGCAACCCTGGCTGGGCGATCCAGGCCGGCTTCAAGCAGATCGACGCCACCTCGACGGGCGGCGGAGACGCCGGCGGCGCGGACGCGGGGACCGACGCCGGCCCCATGGACGCCGGCGGCTCGCAGGCCGACGCCGGGTCGTTCGATGCCGGCTCCGGCGGGCAGGGCGACGCGGCGCTGTCCGACGGTGGGGCGGGCGATGCCACCTCGGGAGCTCAATCGTCGAGCGCGAAGTCCGATGGCTGCAGTTGCCGCACCGCCGGCAGCCCGGCGCGCGCGCCGATGACCGCCAGCATGCTGGCGTTTCTGGCACTCATGGGGCTCGGCGTGCGCCGCAGGCGGCGTGCGCGGCCGTAGATGATCACGTGTGGAGCTACCCGAATCTGTCGGACGTGATGAGCGTGACGATCACGCCCAAATAATCCGTGCTCGAGGTGTCAGTGCTCGAGGTGTAGGGGATTGTTGGGTGCGACCTTGCACGCCTGTCCCCGCGCCTCGGCCAGCGCCTCGTGGGGCAGCGGGAACCAGCGAAGGTTCTCGAAGTCCTCGCGCTCGGCCATGGCCTCGAGGTCGAGGTCTTTGTGGCGGCGGTGCGCCTCGGCGAGTACGCGCGGTGCCTCCTCGAGGTAGCGGGCGAGCTCGGAGGCCGGCGCCGTGGCTCGGTGGCGCGGGTGGCGCGGCCAGCCGGTCTCGTAGGAGATGTCGAATAGCGAATGCGGCGCCCGCATCTGGCGCTCGCGGTGGTACCAGCGGCCGGTGTCCGGCTCGAAGGCGTAGTCTGGAAGCAGCTTCCAGCCGTGCTCGGCGACGAAGTCGACCGCCTCGATGATGTAGTCGAAGACCTCGTCGGTCAGAAAATAGTTGAAGTTCACGCGCACCCACCCCGGTTTGATCCCCTCGCAACCGTGCACGATCTCGCGCTCGAAGGCGTGGGATGTCTCCAGATCGATGCCCAATAATCGGTGCCCGTAAGGCCCGGCGCATGAGCAGCCGCCGCGCGCCTGGATGCCGAATAGGTCGTTGAGCAGCGCGACCACGAAGTTGTGGTGCAGGTAGCGCTGGCCGTGGCGCACCACGAACGAGACGATGGACAGGCGCCAGGCGTCCGGGTTGCCCAGGATCTCGAGGTTGGGCCGCTTGGACCACGCGTCGATGGCGCGCTTGATGAACCGGCGCTCGCGACTCTGGATGGCCTCGTGACCCACGGCTTCCTTGAGCTGGAAGACCAGCCCGGCGCGGATGGACTCGACGATGGCCGGCGTGCCGCCTTCCTCGCGGTGGACGGGGTCGTCGAGGTAGCGGTGCTCCTGTTCGTTGACGTAGGCGACGGTGCCGCCGCCGGGCGTCGACGGCACGCGGTTGGCCACGAGCTTGCGCTTGACCACCAGCACCCCGGGGGTGCCCGGCCCGCCGATGAATTTGTGCGGCGACATGAAGATGGCGTCCTTGTAGACCAGTTCTGCGTCGGGGCCGTCGTCGGGCCCGTTCATCTCGACGTCGACGTAGGGACCGGCGGCGGCGAAATCCCAGAACGACAGCGCCCCGTGCTTGTGCAACAGCACGGACACCGCGTGGGTCTTCGAGCCGATGCCGGTGACGTTGGAGGCGGCCGAGAAGCTGCCGATCTTCAGCGGGCGCTCGGCGTAGTCGACGAGCTTTTGCTCGAGCATCTCCAGGTCGATGTGGCCGTTGGCGTCCTCGTGGATCTCGACGACGTCGGCGATGGACTCGCGCCAGGGTAGCTCGTTGGAGTGGTGCTCGTAGGGGCCGATGAACACCACCGGGCGCTCCTCGGCGGGGATATGCGCGTCGAGGCCGTAGCGCTCGTTGAGGTCGGCGGGAAGGCGCAGGTTGAGGATGTCGACGAGCTTGTTGATCGCGCCGGTCGCCCCCGAGCCGCAAAACAGCACGACGTCCTCGTCCGTCGCCGCGACCGCCCGGGCGATGATCGTGCGCGCTTCCTCGCGAAAGCGTGTGGTCTGCAGGCCCGTGCCCGAGGTCTCGGTGTGGGTGTTGGCGTACAGCGGCAGGACCTGCTCGCGGATATAGTCCTCGATGAAGCTCAGCGCTCGGCCGCTGGCCGTGTAGTCGGCGTAGGTCACTCGCCGAAGCCCGTAGGGACCGTCGATGGCGCTGTCCTCGCCGATGATCGAGTCCCGGATCAATTCGATGAGCGTCTCACTGCGGTCCATGGGGCGATACCGTGGCTGGTGCCAGTGCGAAAGGCGAACGACGTCTTGAACTTCATTGTAAGGCGCTTTAGCGGGCGCGCAACGTCCGGCAGCGCTCTTCGAGCGCGTCGACCAGCCGTTCGAGGGCCGGCTGCCCGAAGCGAAAGAACAGCGATGGCTCGATGAGTTCGAGCTCGGTGAGCATCGGCTGGCCGTCGGCGGCGGGGACCATGTCGACGCGCGCGTACAAAAGCGGGGCGTCGACATGGGCGAGGGCGGCCTCGGCGAGCTCGCGCTCGGCGGGCGCGATGGGGTGCGGGCCGGTTGTGTGCTCCTCTTGGCCGGCAAAGCGCGGGTGCTTCTTGACGCTGTGGGTCAACTCACCGTCGATGACGATGAGCGAGCGCTCGCCGTAGGTGTCGACGGCGTCCACATACGGCTGGACGAGGACGTCGCGCTCGGCGGCCAGACGCGCGAATGCCGGGTCGTCGCCTTTTTCCACGTCGACGATGTGGGTCTCGAAGGAGCCCGCCGACACCGCCGGCTTGACGACGACGCGCCGCCAGCCACGCGCCGCGCATAGCGCGTCGAGGGCGACGCCGGTGCCGCGCTCGGCGAGCACCGTGGGCACGGTGGGAACGCCCGCCCTGGCGAGCTCGACGAGGTAGCGCTTATGCGAGTTCCAGCGCACGATCTCGGCGGAGTTGAACAGCGAGCTGACATCGTCCACGTGCTCCGCCCAGCGCACAAAGCCCGGCCGGTCGTGGTAGTAATTCCACGTCGAGCGAATCAGCGTGACGGGCGACGCCGACCAGTCGACCTCGTCGTCGTGCCAGGGGCATACGCGCACGCTCAGGCCGCGCTCGACGAGCGCACGCACCAGCGGGGCTTCGTCCTGGTCGGGTTTAGGAAGCGGGTGGCAGGTCGCCAGGGTGATGTCGGTGGTCATGGCAAATCTCAGTGCTGGGGGCGCGCTCAACGTACACGACCGTGGGGCCGGTGGCGAGGTTGGCTCGCACGAAGCGCGGCTGTCGGCTACGATGCGCGAGCTAAACAATTGTTTGAAGAATATTAGGAGGACGCGTGGAGAATTTCAGAGAGAAGGTCGTCGCCATCACCGGCGCGGCCAGCGGGATTGGTCGTGCGCTGGCCGACGAGTTTGCCGGCCATGGTGCTCACCTGGCGCTGGCTGACATCGACGAGGAGGGCCTCGAGCAAACCGCCGCGAAGGTGCGCCGCCAGGGCGTCGACGTCGCCACGACGACGCTCGACGTCTCCGACCGCCAGGCGGTCTACGCCTGGGCCGACGCGGTCGTCGAGCAGTTCGGCCGCGTCAACGTCATCATCAACAACGCCGGCGTGTCGGTGACCGCGCCCATCGAGGAGCTGAGCTACGAGGACTTCGAGTGGCTCATGTCCATCAACTTCTGGGGGGTCGTCTACGGCACCAAGGCGTTTTTGCCGCATCTGCGCGCCGCCGGCGAGGGCCACATCGTCAACTTGTCGAGCGTCTTCGGCATCATCGGGGTGCCCTCGCAAGCGGCCTACAACGCCGCCAAATTCGCCGTGCGCGGCTTTACGGAGTCGCTGCGGGCGGAGCTGGAGATCGACCGGGTCAATATCGGCGCCACCAGCGTGCACCCCGGCGGCGTCAAGACCAACATTGCCCGCTCGGCGCGCTACGCCGACGACGGCGTCCTGGACCGCTCCGCCGACGAGATCGCCCGCGAATTCGACGAGAAGCTCGCCCAGTTGAGCCCCGAGGACGCCGCCCGCCAGATCATCGCCGCGGTGCAGAAGAACAAGCGCCGGGTGCTGGTGGGCAACGATGCCCGCGCCATCGACGTGCTGCAGCGACTGTTTCCGTCGGCCTACCTCGGGGGGCTGGCGCGGATCTTTCGGCGTCGTTACGGGCGCTGAGGGGGCTACTTGGCCGCCCAGACCTTCTCGTTGCGACCTTTGGGCGGCTTGGCCTTACAGAAGGCCGTCTCCTTGTGATTCGGGTTTTCCGACACCGGCGTGCGCTCGACCCACAGCTCGCCGTCGGGGCGATACGCGAATTTGGTCGCTAGGCCGTGGCGGCAATCGGTGTCCGCGTCGTACTGATCGGTGTCGCCGCGTCCGAACCAGATGGGCTCGAGCTTCTTGAAGCCTTTCCACGAGGGCACCGGCCGAAAAACCTCGACCCAGTCGATGTCGCGCGAGGGGTTATCCTCGGTGGAGCAGAATTCTTTGACGAGCAAGAGATTGCTGGGCTCGTTCCACACACCCACATGTACGATCTGGCACTGTTTTTTGGGATCGTAGTCGGACTTTTCGACGCCGGGCCACCGGCGATAGGTGTGCTGGTCGAGGATCTTGTCGTTCTTCACCGCCACCACGCGCAGCTTATCGGTCGACAGGCCAGCCGCGCCCACGATGACCAGCGGCCCTCCTTTGGGCTGAGCGGTCTGCACCTGCGCGCCCCAACCCTGGACCATGTGGGCGATCATCTTTTCGACAAACGGCGTCGGCGCCTGTTTGACAACCTCGTCGGCTTTGGCGGAGGCGTCCGTCGAGGCTTCGCCCGACGCGTCGGGTTTGGGCGCGGTGGGCTGTGCCGAGGCATCAGCCTGGGCGGCCGGCTCGTCGTGCGACTTCTTCGCTGACGGTGGTGTCTTTACCTCGGCCTCCGTCGGGGTCTTTTGCGGCGCAGCGTCTGGCTTGCGGTCGCAGGCAGTTTGGCCGAGGACTAGGGGCAAGCAGATGACAAGACATGCTAGATGCGACAGGCCAAATTGCGAGGTCCACATTCTCGAGCTCCGGGTGGAGGTAGGTTGCGCTAAGACACATTCCTCCATACTGGTCGGGCCGGTTCTCTAGCAACGATTTGGCGGCATCTTTTAGGATTTTTCAGGCAGTTTGAGCCGACACCGCGCCCCTACGGTGCGAGGGCATCTGTAGTTTTAAGAAATTAACCCTCGGATAGCAGAAGCGGTCAAAAGGCTCCGTGATCGTGACCGTAGTCGTGATCGTGATCGGCTGTAGCCGTTTTTGGCGGTCATCCGCGCCGCTCCGGGCGCTGGCCGGAAGGCACGCGCGCCTCGATGTCCATGATGGTCTCGGCCACGCGCCGCCCCGACAACATCGCGCCGTTGATCGACGCCGTATCGCGGTGGTCGCCGCATACGTACAGGCCGTCGTCGATCTCCACGGACTTGTGCACCGGCGGCATGATGTCGGGGGTCTGTGCCGGCAGGGAGCGCTCGATGACGTAGGTGCGCAGGTGCTCCCAGCCGCCGACGTCGTCGAACCAGCGCGACAATTGGGCGCGGCATCGGGCGACGAGCTTCTTCTCGTCGTCGGGTACGCCGAGCACCGACGCCGAGATGAGCACCTGGCCGGCCGGCGCGTACTCCGGGGCGACGTTGGTAAGCACCGTCAAGCTGTTGATCGGACCGACGCCGGTGCCGTCGAGGGCGAGCAGATGCTCGTCGTAGGGCGGCTCATCGGCGGTGAAGTACACCGTGGTCGACGGGCGCATCCGGCAGGTGTCGAGTTCGCCGAGTAGCTCGCAGGCCGCGGGCCCGTCGGTGGCCACGACGACATGGTCGGCTGTCAGCTCCTCGCCGCTTTCCAGGGTGACGCGGCCGCGATCGACGCGCTCGACCGGGCTCTGCAGGCGAATGTCGCTGTGGGTCAGCTTCGCGGCGAGTTGGCGGGGAATGGCGCGCATGCCGTGGGCCGGCACCGAGGTCTTGCCGGCGCCGAACATGCGGAAGATGAAGTCGAACAGCACGCTCGAGTTTTCCAATCTGGGGTCGACCATCGCCCCGGCGAACAGAGGGCGCAAGAAGCGTTGGATGATCTCGGGCCCGAAGCCGTACTCCTCAAGGGCCTCGCGGGTACTCTTGGGCTCGACGGCGCTGCTGATGCCCTCGTTGTCGAGCCAGTCGAGCTGCGACCACAATTTGGCCAGCCGCGCCTTGTCGCTGAGTCGGCCAAAGTGGGCCCCGGCCGACTTGATGCCGGCGATGAGATCTTGGCGCGGGTCGACCGCGCGCTCGAAGCGCTCACCGGTCCAGATCAGCGCGCCGGGCTTGAACGCGCGCAGGTCGAGGGCGTCGTAGTCCAGGAAGCGGCGCGCCTCCGGATAGGCCTGCAGGAAGACCTGAAAGCCCCGGTCGACCAGAAAGCCGTCGATCTCGTCGGTGCGCACCCGCCCGCCGACGTCGTCCGACGCCTCCACGATGAGCGCGGCCTGCCCGTTCTCCTCGAGCCTGCGCGCGCAGGTCAGCCCGGCGATGCCCGCTCCCACGATGATGACCTCTGCGTCCATAATACCCCTCCCGCGGTTCGATATGCGACTGCCCCAACGCGTGACAGTGCGAACCTAAACACCGCGACAGCAGGCCGTCAGGGTGCGAGGCGCTTGTCGCTGGGCGGGCCGGGTTTGGCGGCGCAGTCCGCGCCGGGATTCTTGTCGGGATTGTTGGCATAGGGGGCGCGGTGGACCCACAACTCGCCGGTTTTGCGAAGCGCGAACGTGGCCTTGGTGCCGTGGCCGCAGCCGAGGGCGTCGTTCGACCACGTCGTCGAGCCGGGACCGCTCCACAGGTGGTCGAGCTTGGTCAGTTTGTCCCACGAGGGCTGGGCCCGAAAGACGGCCACGGCCTGCTCGCTGCTGACGATGTCCTCGCCGCCCGAGCAGGTCAGGGTCACCAGCAGCAGGCCGTCGGGCTGGGCCTGGGCACCGACCTCCAGCTCCTGCTCGTCCGGGTCGCAAAAGAAATTCTGCAGGTTGGGGCCGTCGAAGCCCGGCCACTTGGTGAACGTCTGGTCGGCGAGGAGTGTGCCGCGGGATTCGGCGACCAGGCGAAGCGGGCCTTTGCGCTTGTCGCCGGCCGAGCCAACCAGGATGTGCACGCCGTCCTTGGTGGTGGCCTCGACGACACTCATGCCCGATTTGGCGAGCTGGTCTTTGGTCGGCGCCAGCTTGGCCGGGGCCTTCTCGGCCGTTTTAGCGGCCGGTTCGACGGGGGCTTGCTTGTCCGCCAGCGGATGGGCCGCGTGGGCCGCCGGCGCGGCGGCCTTCGAACTGCTGGTGCACGCCGAAGCGAGCGAAAGGACCGACAACGCAGCAGAGCAAAAGAGTGCGGCACGGAAGCAGGGCATGGATGGGCCTCCAATGGTTGACAAATCGCGATAATATGAAGGTACCGAAAACCAACCACGCCGCACAACAACGAGCCTCAGCTCCGTATGTTTTTCTAATCAAATGCCGAGCAGTCCCGCGAGCATGCGTCGCGTCGCCGGCGCGGCGCTTCCGGCCGGGACTATGCTGCGGTCGATGGCTGCCAGCGTGAAATAGCCCTCGATGGTGGCGAGAATGGCGGCGACGCATGCTTGTCGGGACAGGTCGCCGGGGTCGAACACTCCCTCGTCGATGCCGGCGGCGAGCACGCGGTCGAATTGGTCGCCGAAGGTGCCCAGGGCCGCGGCGAATGCCTCGGCGAGTTCGGGTTGGCGGATCGCCTCGGTGCCGATGGTCACCCATGAGGCGACGGCCTCGGGGCGCGCGTTGTTGCCGACGGCCAGAAAGGCGTCCACCAGCGCGTCGAGCTCGGCGCGCGGCCCCGAGGCGGCCTCGAGTTGCTTATCGAGCGCCGCTTGTTGCTGGTCGACGAGCCGCCCGAGCAGGTCGAGCAAGAATCGCCTGCTTATTGGCGAAGTGGTAGTGAATGAGCCCGGGGGTGACGTCGGCCTCCTCGGCGATCTTCGAGATGGTCGCTTTGACGTAGCCGTGCTCGGCCATGACGCGCAATAATGCCTGGCTGATCTCGGCGCGGCGGGCATCGGTGCTCTTTCGCTCCATGGGTTAGTGCTCCTGGTGCACGTGAAGGCTCGCTGCGGTGCGCGGATGGAGCAAATCGGCGACTTGCTCGCCGTGCTCGATGCGGTGGCGCACCTCGCTGGAGCTGACATCTTTCAGGCTGTGAGCCGCCGGCAAAAACACCGTCTCCAAGCCGCGGCCCATTTCGCGGTTAGCATGGGCCAAGAATAGCTCGTAGTCCAGGTCGTCGCTCCCTCGTACGCCGCGCACCAGCACCACCTGCTGGTCGGGCTGGCGATACTGCTCGGCGAAGGCCACCACCAGGTCGTCGGTGGCCTGCACGACGACGTTGGGCATACTCTCGACCACCTCCTCGATGAGCTCGGCGCGCCGACCCGTTTCCAACCAGCCGCTCTTCATGGGGTTGATGGAGACCAGGACGACGACCTTGTCCCACAGGCTCGAGGCGCGGCGAATCAGCGAAAGATGACCCAGTGTGGGCGGGTCGAATGATCCCGGGAAAACGGCGACGGTTTTCATGGCGTACCTCCTTGTCGGGTGGGGTTGAGAGTGTGGTCGAGGCGCAACGCGCGTCCAAAGAGGAGCAGCGCTGCGATGCCGCCCGCCGCGCAAAGTACGGCGGCGAGCACGAAGTGGGCGGCGTAGCCCAGATGGTGGGCGCTTACGCCGCTGAGCACCTGTGCGATGCCGGTGGAAATGACCACGGCGCTAGCCAGGATGGTATAGTCGGTGCCGGTGTGATCGCGGCGGGTCCAGTCCATCATGCAGGCGAAGAGCACCACCGTGGCGACGCCCCCGGCGACGTGCTCGATGGCGATGAGCACGCTGGCTTGCACGAGGCTCGGGTTGGCGAGGGCCAGCGGGATGTACAGAGTGACGCCGGCGACCTGGACCGCCACCGCCAGCGACAGCGCGCGCCGGCGATCGAAGCGGTCGGCGAGCAGGCCACCGGCCGCGGCGCCGAGCAGACCGAAGAGGAAGCCCACCCCGCCGAGCATCCAGCCAATCTCGCCCATGGTGTAGGCGCGGTCGACGAGCATCGGGCGCAACATGCCGCTGGCGAAGCCCTCGCCGAATTTGAAGGCGACGGCCACCGCCAGCACATGCCAGCTCCACGATCGATCAAAGAAACCCGCGAGGCGGGACCAATAGTCGCGCAGGCTCACAGCATGTTCGCTGGCGTCATACGCCAGATCTTCGCGCACGGCGAGCACCGCGGCCAGTAGGATCGCGGCGCACGCCAGGAGGCCGGCGGTCCAGCCGGCCGCCTGGATCAACACCAGGACGCCCGCGCCCCCGGCGATCATGCCCAGGCGGTAGCCGCCGACCTGCAGGCCGTTGCCCGCGCCGCGCTCGTCGACGGTGAGAATGTCGACGGCGAGGCCGTCGGTGGTGATGTCCTGCGTGGCGTTGAGGAAGTTGACCACGAAGACCGCGGCGAGCAGCCAGGAAAGGTGGTCGCTGGTGTCCACGAAGGCGAGCAGCACGAATACGGTCACCGTGACCAGTTGGATAGGCACCAGCCAACCCTTGCGCCGCGGCAAGTCGAACGGTCCGACGGGCGCCCGATCCAACCACGGCGCCCATAGGAATTTGAGCGCCCAGGGCAACGCCAGCAGCGACGAAAAGCCGATGGTTTCCAGGGAGAAGCCGCGCTGCCGCAGGATGACCGGCAGCGCCTGGATGAACAGCCCAAACGGCAATCCCTGCGAAAAATACAGCACCGCCAACAACGCAAAGCGCTGTCGCGAGGTCATCTTGGATAGGGAGAGCCGGTTCATCGGAGCCTCGAATGTGTTAGTTGGTCAACCAACCAAGAGCGATCTTACAGACCGCGCAGCATTTTTCAAGAGGCATCGAAACCGCGAGAGAAACGGGTGTGGGTGGGGACTAGTGGATGCCGTACCGACGGAGCAGGTACGCCTCGACCTGCTGGCGCTCCTTATCGGAGAGGCTGCGGTCGTAGGCGACGACCTCCATGATGTCGCCGTCGTAGTAGCCCTGGAATTTCTGACGCATGAAGCGTGCGCCCAGGCGAAGCTGGGGGACCTGCAGGGTGTCGGGGCCGCCGCCGACGGTGTCCTGGGCCTTGCCGTCGACCCACAGCGAGGTCTCGTCCTGGTCGATGCGCACGGTGAGCAGCGTGGGCTGGTCGAAGGATTGGCTGGCCTTCATCAGGTCCTGGCCGCATTCGACGGTGGTTTTGGTGCTCTGGACATTGACGGTGTTCAGCGCGGTGAGCGTGTCCGGGTAGGTCTCGGCGCAGTCGCCGAAGTTCTTGCCGCCCAGGTCGATGTTGAACCCGGTAAACGAGTCCTCGGCGCCGACGTTGCCCGCGCTCACCAGCGCGTCGAATTGGCCGGCGTTGGCCGACGGCGCCGCCACCACGAATACCGTCGCATCGGGCCACTGGTCGGGGCTCATGCCGTCGCGCATGAGCATATCCTCCTTGCCGTCGAAGCGAATCGCCCCGCGGCCCCCGGCGGCGTCTTTGACATAGGTCGGGCGCATCTCCAGGCCGGGCGCCTGCAGGTCGTTATGCCGGCCGCTGGCGTCCTTCCAGGTGGCCACCTGGCCGTTGTCGACCTCGACCTGCGCGGGCGTCGCGTACAGCCACAGCACCAATTCGTCGGTGGGGATGGCCGGCTTGGCCGGCTGGGCGGCGGCCTGCGTGGTTTTGGTGGGCGCCTGGTCGGGCGCCGCCTTGGGGCTGGCGCACGCGGCGAGGGCGGTGGCGATGGCGCACAGCAGCGTGAGGGCGGGGCGGGTGTTCATGGGTCGTCCTGGGTTCATACAGCACGTCGATGGGTCAGTTGTACTCAAATTGGTGGGCGGAGCAAAGCCAGCAAATGCCTGCGGGCGGAGAGGAAGATGTTGGTGGACGTGGTTGTAGGATAGTTCATGAAATTGAGCTTCTTCGATATCAAGGCGGCCGATGGAGGGTGATGTTCACGGCGCCGGTCTGCTATGGTTACCGCAAGTCAACAGCGCCGGCGGCGTGTTCATCCTCAGCGGAGTGTCTCGTGAGATTGTCTTTCATCCTGGTCGTCTTGGGCGCGGGTTTGGCGCTGGTCTGCGGCGCGTGCGGTGGATCGAGCGGTGGGTCCAACGTCGTCATCAACACCGACGCAGGCGCCAACAACGGTACGGTCAATAACTCCGATCTTCCGTTCGAGAATCCCTGCAACTCGGGTCCGCTCGACCAGCCCATCGCAAATTGCCATCCCGAGCCGTGGCCCAGCACCGGCGACCCTCGCGAGGACTGCGTGCGGCGCATCAACCAGCTTCGATGGGAGTGTCAGTGCCTGCCGCCGCTGAAGCGTTGGCGCGACGGCGAGGCCTGCGCCGACAAGGACGCCAAAAACGACGCCTCCAAGAATGCGGCGCATGACGGGTTCAAAAACCACATCTGCTCGAGCGGCTGGGCTCAAAACGAGTGTCCCGGGTGGGGCGATTGGGGGCAGGTCAACAGCCAGTGCATCCAGATGATGTGGGACGAGGGCCCGGGCCAGCCCTACGAGCAGCACGGCCATTACATCAATATGTCCAACACGCAGTACACCGAGGTGGCCTGCGGCGGGGGCGACGGTTGGTTCGTCCAGAACTTCAAGTGACGCGTCGTTGCCTGGGCGGCCGAGGGTGCGCTTTTGGGCACGTGCCGTTTCGGCTTCGGGCCAGCGATGCTATTCCCGCAAAGTATGCGCTGGATCAGTTGCCTTCGGGTTGATAAGTGGTACAAGCCGTGCCCACATTGTAGTGGCACGGCAAGTTTCACGCTTCGACACAGAGAGTCGAGATCATGAAGGATTGGACGATTTACTGGCAGGACATGGTCGCCATGTTTGCGGGTCTTTTGCTGATGGCGGTCTTCGCCGTGGCGATGGGGTCGCTGACGGTGGGGTCGGGCTGGTTGGTCTACCTGTGTGGCGGGTTGTCCGCGATGCTGGCGGCCGGCGGGTTTCAGGACCAGGACCCGGTGCTGTCGTGGGCGGCGGCGTTCTTCGGCGTGGTGCTGCTGATCACCGGCCTCGCCTTCCATCTGCCCCACAACCAGGGCCTCATTCGAGGCATGGTCGCCGGAGGCGGCGCGGTGATCGCGGCGCTGTCGGCGTGGTCGGCAGTGCTCAAGAAGGGCAGCGCGGCCAAAGCGGCCTGAGCCGCCCGCCGACGGTCACTTCCAGGGCGGGTCACCAGCCGAATTTGGCCTCTGGAGGCTCCTGGGCCTCCTCGCGGCTGGCGATACGCTCGTCGAGCTGGGAACGCCCCGCTTTGGCGAACGTCTTGGCGCATTGCATCAACGCGGCGACGTTGCGGCGCAGCCGCTTCTGGCTGGCGATGCCGTCGTGGCGGATGCGCAGCGCGCCTTTGTGGTAGCTGACGGAGCCGCGGGCCTCGTTCACCAGGTGCAGCAGCGCCGAGGCCACGCCCGGGCGTTTGAAGAACTCGCGGATGGCGTCTTCGTCGGCCCCGTTGATGATGAAGGCGTCGTCGAGCTTGCCAAAACCGATCTCGATCTCGGTGGATTTGGCCATCTCGTCGAGGTTGAACCCCAACAACCTATGCTCGCGGCGAAGCCTCATCGGGGGCACGCCGCAGCCGCGAAGCGACACCTCGTATTGGGTGATGCGCACCGATTTCGTGCCGCGCTCTTCTTCGGCGGCGCGCACGCATAGTCCCATGCCCTCGAGGTCGCCCTCGATGACGTAGGCGTCGCAGTTCACGCCCAACTCCTCGGCGAGCTTGCCCCACCCTCGGCTGCGCCAGAACGGGAACAGCGGGAAGCGCCTCGCCGTCAACAACGCGACGATGGCCAGCACGACCACGATGCAGACAATCTCGCCGACAGACGGTGGGTGACTCGAGTAGCCCCCCGAATAGTGAAAGCCATAGCCCATGGGCGCGCTCCAAGATGAACGGTTGCCCCAACTTTGCCAGAGGGGGCCGGGCGGGCGCAAGAAGCGGGCGGCGAAGCGACGCGATTTGCCCCAGCGTTCGACTTTGCGATATTCATGAAGCGAGGCCACTGAGAGGGAGCTCCCATGGATGCATGGCTCATCGCGCTGTCACTGCCCGTTTTTTTCGTCCTCATCGGTATCGACCTGGTGGTCACGAAGATGCAGGGCAAAGACAGCTACCGGTTTCACGACGCCATCACGGACTTGAGCTGCGGGGTGGGCAGCCTGGTGACCGGCGCCGGCGCCAAGCTCATCGGGTTGGGCGCCTACGCGCTGGTCTACGAGCATGTTCGCCTCCACCAGGTCAGCACCCACTCGGTGTGGGGCTGGGTGGCCGTCGTGCTGGGGGTCGACCTATGCTACTACTGGTTTCACCGCGCCGGCCACCGCATGAACTTCATCTGGGCCGGCCACGCCGTGCACCACCAGAGCGAGGACTACAACCTGGCGGTGGCGCTTCGCCAGAGCTGGTATATCCCGCTGGTCTCCTGGGTGTTCGACGTGCCGCTGGCGCTGCTGGGCTTTCCGCCGGTGATGTACCTGACGGCCAAGACCTTCAACACGCTGTACCAATTCTGGATCCACACCGAGGCCATCGGCACGCTCGGGCCGCTGGAGTGGGTGCTCAACACTCCGTCGCACCACCGCGCCCACCACGGGGTCAACCCCGAGTATATCGACAAGAATTACGCCGGGATCTTCATCATCTGGGACCGCCTCTTCGGCACCTTCGAGCCCGAAAAAGACGAGGTCGTCTACGGCACCGTCAAGCCCGTGGCGAGCTGGAATCCGCTGTGGGTCAACGTGGCCAATTGGGTGGAGATGGCCCGGCTGATGCGCGGGGCGCGCCGGCTCTCCGACAAGCTCAAGCTGGTGTTCGGACCGCCGGAGTGGCGCCCCGAGGGCCTGGGCGGCCCGGTGGAAGTGCCGGCGGTCGATGCGCGAGAACCCGCCAAGTTCGAGACCGAGATTCCCCGGCAAGTCGACTGGTATGTGGCCGCCAACTTCGCCGGCGTCATCGTCGGCACCGCCGCGTTTTTGTTGTGGGAGAGCAAGCTCGCCTGGCCCCAGGCCACGGCGTTCGGAGTGCTGTTGCTGCTGGCGGTGACCAGCCTGGGCGGCCTGTTCGAGCTTCGCCGCTGGGCTATCTTCGCCGAGGCCGCCCGCCTGGTGCTGGCCGTGCCCGTGGTCGCCTGGTTGACCTGGTCGACCGGCTGGATGGTGTCGGCCACGGCGGGCGTGGCCGTGGTCGGCGCGTTGGCGCTGGTGTGGCTGGTTAGGTTGCCTAAGAGCGAAGCCACGGCCAGCCGTCCGGCACGACAAAGCCTCGGGTGACCTCGCGAAGGCCTGCGTCGGTCTCCTCGAGTCCGGCGACCAGAAAGTGGCGATGTTCGGGAAGTTTGTGGGTGAGTTGGGCGAAGCTGCGCGGCCGGTCGCGCCCGTCGACGCGCGCCGGCGACATCCACCGAAGCCTTGGCAGCGTCATCCACCGGCGCTCGCCGGTCGGGTCGAGCCGCTCGGCGAAGGCGGCGAGCTGGCCTCGATGCACCCACCAGCCTCGAAGCGCGTGCGCGTTGGCGTCGCGATGCTCCGAGACCTCCCATTGCGCGTCCAGCGGGTCGAAAAAGTATCCCTTGATGAACGCGCGCGACTCCAACGGCTCGTCGACGCCCAGGCCCTGCAGGACCTTCTTCGCCGCGCGTTTGTCGCCCAGAGGGAGCTGTCGGCGAAGCATCTTATCCCACTTTTTGTCCAGCCGGTCCTTGGGGTTGGGGCCGTACCAGCGCGGTTCCTCGAAGCGGCCCGGATGGCCCAGGTAGAATTTGATGGCCAGCTCCCAGTGGCGCACCGCGCGGTCGCGGCGAAATAACAGGTCGAACTCCCCGACGGTGCCGCGCCCGCCGGGCACCTGGAGGTTGGCGGCGATGAGCGTCGCCGGCGGGACCTGGTCGACCCAGGTCGTCATCAAGATCTCGAAGTACTCGCCAAGGCGGTTGCTGTGCCGGGCTTTGACGGCCCCGGCAAGCGCCGAGTCTGGCCGGTCCAACCGCGACACTAGCCCCTGGTTGCGCGAAAATTCGAGATCACCCCACGCCGAGTCGACGGCCAGCGCGTGGTCCATCAACGACGGGCTCGTCAGCGACCAGGCGAGGTCACGGGCAGCCTGGGTACGGTAATTGTGGTCGTGGTTGTCGTGCACACACGTCCGGTTCGGTGGTAGTATGTCAGTTGGAGAGCCGTCGCATGCCGCGTCGGCTGATGTCCCCGACGAGCAGTATACCAAATGTTCAAACTCCTCGCCCGCGCCTACCTGCGCGCCATGGGCTGGACGGTGCGCAACGACGTGCCCGCCGAGCTCGACAAATTCGTCATCATCGCCGCGCCCCACACCAGCAACTGGGACTTTCCCTTCACGCTGGCGGTGGCGGCGACCATCGACATGCGCTTTTTCTGGGTGGGCAAGCACACCATGTTTCGCCGGCCCTTCGGCGCGCTGATGCGCCGGCTGGGGGGCATCCCCGTCGACCGGCGCAAGAGCCACAACTTCGTCGAGCAGATTGCCCAGGCGTTCGACGCCGCCGACAAGATGGCCCTGGGCATCGCCCCGGAGGGCACCCGCTCGAAGCGCGAGTACTGGAAGTCGGGCTTCTACCATATCGCCCGCGAGGCCGGCGTGCCCATCGTGCTGGGCTTCCTGGATTATAAGGCCAAAGAGGGCGGGCTGGGGCGCGTGGTCGACTCGTCGCTGCCCAAGCACGAGGTCATGGACATCATCCGCGAGTTCTACGCCGGCAAAGAAGGCAAGCGCCACCAGGAGTATACGCCGCCCAGGCTGCGCGACGAGGACGACGCCGCTGACCAACGCG
Organism: uncultured delta proteobacterium; assembly: GCA_963697525.1. GTDB lineage: Bacteria > Myxococcota_A > Bradymonadia > Bradymonadales > Bradymonadaceae > Bradymonas. The sequence goes on along the minus strand of OY969087.1, from coordinate 5,968,984 downwards.
AGGCGTCCCCGGACTCGAAGTCCGGGGCTACTAAAGCACTCCTATTTCGGAAACCGGATCAATTGGCAAAGTCAGACCAGATGGATGTTGATTTGGCCGATTGACAGGTAGCAGCGCTACATGGATTGAGGACAAATCGACAGACGCTGGTCTGGCGAAGCCAAGACTCCGGGTTTCGGAGTAGGAGTGGTTTAGTGGTGCGGCGTTTGTTTGACGCGCCAAGGGTCGAAGGAGTCGCTGTGAGCTGTCGAAGTCTGTGGGTATTGGCCGTCGTCGCGCTCAGCTTGATTCCGGTGTCTGCCAGCGCCGCCGGCACACCTTCCGACCTCACGCAGCCGTCGCTCGCGCTGCGCGCGGGTTGGGCCTATGGGCTCGGCGCCGAGTTCGAATATCGGCCCAGCCATTGGGGCGTCGGCGTCAGCGCGGGCTATGTGCCTCAGTATGGCGTCGGCGGCTACGCCGGATTGCAATGGGGCCAACACTTGCTCGACGCCTCCGGTTTCGTCGGCGAGGGCGGGGTGTACTACGGTCAGCAAAACCCGTTGCGCGCCGCCGACTCCGGCCTCGGCGCCTACCTGATGGGCGGCTACTGCCTCGCCCCCACGCGAGCGACGTCCGTTCGCCTGGTCGCCGGCGCCGGAATGCCCTTCTCGAGCCAGCCGTCGTTCCCCACCTTCGAATTTGTTGCAAAACTCACGGTGGGACTCGTCTTCTAAATGGATTCACAGAGATCTTTCGGCTTCCGTGGGAGCCGGGCGTATTGTTCCCTGGCGGGTTGACACAGGGTTCTTGGTTCTTGGTTCTTGGTTTTTGGTTCTTGCTGCTCGTGGATGTTCGCTCGAACCACCCGCATCGCCTGCCGGATGCCACAGAAGGGACATGAGGGCAATTCACGATGCCCTGCAAAACCAAGAACCAACCACCAAGAACGCGCCGTAAAGCAGTCATTTGCCGCGAGATCCACCCGCGGCAAAAAGCGAATGATCCCCGTGAATGCACTTATAATGCAGAAGTGTTAGTAGCAACGGGCGCGGTTGTGTCCGCGCGCCAACCCCAATATTGGCCGAAGGAAGTACGAACCATGAGCAAGCAAACCAAAGTGCACGACGGCATCATCGCCCTCCTGAACATCATCAGCCTGCTGCTGGCCGTCTACGTCGATATGCGTTTTCTGTGGATCGCCGGGGCGGTCGCGGCGGTGATGGTCTCGAGCTTGTTCACCGGCTTTTGCCCCGTACACTACACCATTGGCAAGCTCATGCCCGTCGACGAGCCCGGCGCGACGACCTCGAAGGACGTCGCCTAACTTGAGGCTACGGACTCCACGCCATCCACGATTGGGGGCCCCAGGTGTCCGTGCATTTGGCGTAGTTATCCTCGGGGTAGACCCAGGTCGACACATTCATCACGTTGACGGGGCCGGTGCTCAGGTCGAGCACCGCGTGCTTCCCGTTGGCGAGCGCTGTGGATGAGCGGGCGTGGAAGATGAGCTCGTGGCCGTCCTGGTAGCCGCAATCGGAGTCCGAGCGGTGGCCGTCTTTCTTGCCCACACTCACAGAAATCTCGCCGACCCGGGTGCGCTTGAAGTTATCTCCATAGCCGTCGGTAATGGCCAGAAGGTGGCCGCGTTGCTCGACGGCGAATGCGTGAGCGATCATGTGAAGCTGGGTGTCATAGATCGTGATATGTGCGTCGCCCGGCCGCAAACCCACATTCGGCGTGGCGTCGTTTCCATCCGCGTCGGTCACGCGATAGCCGATAATGTAGGTCTTGCCGCCCAGGAGTAGCTTCATGATGCGCGACGGATCGCACTCCCAATCCGGCTTGGTGCTCGTCTGGGAGGCGGCCTTGTCCCAAACGATCTTGCCGGCCCCGGAGGATTTCACAGACGGCATGAACGCGTCGCCGCCGGGGTTGTGAATGCAGATGTCCGCGCGGTTTCGCAATGGGGGTGGCGCCATCGCCTCGAACACCCCGACCGCCGCGAGGGCCACCGCCACGATCCCCACGAAAAGAGAAGCCGACTTGAGCCGTCGGCGCTTCTTGTCCATCGGGTCCATCGGGTTGTCCATCGGGACTCCTGAGCGGCATTTCTGATCGCAAAGCACGCACGCGCTGCGGCGAATGCATGGGGCGTGACAGTTGTGATGCTGGACGGATGTCGAGTGTACACGAATTGGCCGCCTGGCGCACGACGTGCCAGGGGCTCGGCAGCTACCTTGCGGGCATCTGAACAAAGGGATCCAGCACACAGGCCGACAGAGTCGGGAGCTGGTATGCGTGGCGCTCGGACGTGGCTATAATTAGACCCATGTTTACCGCACCCGTCATACTCGACACCAACGTTTTCGTGGGCGCTGGCTTCAAGGCCGACAGCGCGTCGCGGCGCATCGTCGACGCTGTCGCCGCCGGCGACCTTCTGCTCGTGTGGAACGAGGCGACGCGCGCGGAGACGCTCGCCGTCGTCGGCAAGATCCCACCGCTTCGCGACTTCGAAGTCGCGCCGCTATTTACCGACGAGGGACGCTACGCCCAGCCGACGGCGCCCGAGGCGTTTGCGCTGGTCGAAGACCCCACCGACCGCAAATTCGCCGCCCTGGCGGCGGCCGCGGGCGTGGTGTTGGTCACGAGCGACGACCACCTGCTGGGACCGCGCGACCAGATGCAGGCGATGATCGTGACGCCGTCGGAGTTTGTGGCCCGGTCGGGGGTGTTTGGCTAGATCAATCATCTCCCACCACAGAGGGCACAGAGGGCACAGAGGTTTAGCTTCCTTTGCCTTTCCTCTGTGTCCTCTGTGCCCTCTGTGGTGAATCCTCGTGCTGTAGAATCCACCTCACTCCGCTTCATTGAAAACAACTCACCGTCGCGCGGTCCGGGGAGTCCGGACGCCAATCACTTCGCCGTGCGCCAGGCCATCCACGCGCTGGGTCCCCAGATGTCGGTACAGTTGACCTGCTGGTTCTTGGCGAACGACCAGGTGGCCACGTTCATCACCTGGATGGGCCCGGAGCCGATCTCGACGCTGCCGGACTCGCCGTTGGCCAGGCTTGTGGTGGTGTTGGCGCGGAAGACGAGCTCGTGACCGACCTGCTTGCCGCAGTTTCCATCCTCGGATTGGCCGTCCTCGCCATCTTCGCTCACCGACAACTCCTCGACGGCGCCGTCGGGGAGTTCGACGCCCATGCCGTCGTTCATCGCCAGCAGAGGGCCGTCCTGAACCTGGGCGGCGAAGGCGTAGTACTCGCCCCAGCCGCGATCGCGCACCAGCGTCAGGTGGATGGCCTGGCCGTCGGCGAAGCCGACCTCGGGGGTAATGTCGCCGCCGCCGTGGTCGATGGCGCGGTAGCCGACCCGCCAAGTCTGACCGTCGACATCGACCGACAACACACGGCTGAGATTGCAGTTAAGGTCGGTGGTGTCCCCGTCGGCCGAGTCGCTTACGACCGTGCCGTCGAGCGACTCGTTCAACTGGCCGGGCTTGGCCGGATCGATCGCACCGTCGGGTCCGGCAAAGCAGATGTCGACGTCGCCGTCGGCGAGCGGGTCATCGAGCAGGCCGCAGCCCGAAGCGGCGAGGGTGGCGACGATACATGCGACAGTCAATATCAGGTTGCAGCGCTTCCCCATCGTTCATTCCTCGATAATTGATTCATGTGTAAGAAATCTCCCGTCGCCGTCGGCGGCTGATTTTCACGGCCTCTTCGCCGCCAATCCTCGACGATGCGCTGCATCGCCTGCGGTTGTCGGCTTCGATCCCGCAAGAAATCAACTCGCCGCGGCTCGGTCCGACTTCTTACACACGAATCATAATTGGTAGTGGCGCGACAGCGATTCGAGCATTCGCGCGATTCGCCTTACCGAACTACAAGGAACGTGCCAGTGTCGTGTGCGGCCCGTTTTGCAGCGAACGCACGCCACGGGCCTGACGTCGGCGTCATGGTCGCCTCAGTTTTTTGATTCCGCGAATGTTCACAGAGGGCACAGAGGTTTAGCTTCCTTTGCCTTTCCTCTGTGTCCTCTGTGCCCTCTGTGGTGAATCCTTCTGCCGTAGAATCTGGCTTACTCCGCCGGCTGGCCGGCCACGTCGGTCGACTGGCCGGGCTTCCAGTCGCCGAAGCGCTCGCGCAGCTTGGTCTTCTGGAACTTGCCGGTGGAGGTGCGCGGGATCTGGTCGATCTGGACGTAGCCCTCGGGGAGCCACCACTTGGGGAACTTGTCGAGGAGCAGCTCGTTGAGCTCGTCGTCGGTGGCCGATTGGCCCTCTTTGAAGACGACGGCGGCCAGGGGGCGCTCGGACCACTTCTCGTGGGGGATGGCGATGACGGCGGCCTCGGCGATGGCCGGGTGGCCCATCAGGGCGTTCTCGATGGCCTGTGAGGAGATCCACTCGCCGCCGGATTTGATGACGTCTTTGATGCGGTCGGTGATCTGGATGTAGCCGTGGGCGTCGATGTTGACGACGTCACCGGTGGAGAACCAGCCGTCGTCGGTCCACTTGTCGGCGTCGCGGCCGCTGGCGTAGGCGCCGGCGACCCAGGGCCCGCGTACCTGCAGCTCGCCGACGGCCTCGCCGTCCCAGGGGATCTCGTCGCCGGAGGCGTCGACGGCGCGCAGGTCGACCAGGGGAGCGGCGACGCCCTGGCGGGCGCGCACGTCGAGCTTTTCCTCGTAGGACAGGTCGTCGTGGAAGGGGCGAAGCGTGGCGATGGTGCCCAGCGGGGTGGTCTCGGTCATGCCCCAGGCGTGGACGACCTCGAGGTCGAACTCGTCGAATTTGCGGATGAGCGACTTGGGCGCGGCCGCGCCGCCCACGACCATGCGCATGCCGTCGGTCAGCGTCCACTTGTCGGGGGCCTTTTCCAACTCCTGGATGATGCTCAGCCAGATGGTGGGCACCCCGGCGGTGAGGGTGACCTCTTCTTTTTCGTATAGGTCGAGCAGGCTAGGGCCGTCGAGGTGCGGGCCGGGGAAGACCTGTTTGGCGCCGACCATCGTGCAGGTAAACGGCAGGCCCCAGGCGTTGGCGTGGAACATGGGCACCACCGGCAGCACGGTGTCGCGGCTGGAGACGGCCAGGCTGTCGGTGAGCGACGAGCCCAGCGAGTGCAGCACCAGCGAGCGGTGGTCGTAGACCACGCCCTTGGGCATGCCGGTCGTCCCTGAGGTGTAGCACAGCCCAGCGCCCTGGCGCTCGTCGATTTCGGGCGGCTGCCAGCCGTCGATGTCGTCGGCGAGCAGGTCCTCGTAGTCGGTAAAGCCCTCGGGCAGGGGCTGGCCGGTCAGGCGCACCACGAAGATCTCGTCGAAGTCGACGTCGTCGACGAATTTTTGCAGCAGGGGCACGAGCACGTCGTCGACGATGAGGAAGCGGTCTTCGGCGTTGTTGACGATGTAGCTCAGGTCCTCGGGCGACAAGCGCAGGTTGAGCGTGTGGTAGATGCCGCCGGCCATGGGAGCGCCGAAGTAGGTCTCCAGGTGCGCGTAGTGGTTCCACATCAGGGTGGCCACCCGGTCGCCCTTTTGCAGCCCGCGGTCGACCAGCCCTTTGGCCATGCGCCGGGTGCGCTCGTAGATGTCCGCGTAGGTGTGGCGGCGCAGGCTCTTGTCGGGCATCTGCGAGACGACCTCGGTGTCGGCGTAGTACCGGGCGGCACGCTCGAGCAGGTTCGTCGTCGACAACTGCACATCCATCATCGTGGCTTTCATGCGCTTCCTCATTTGGGGTGGGGGTCGGTTGTGTACTTGAGGATACGTTTTTCCCTGTGCACTGCAACCCCGCCCGGGCCCCTGCTTCTTCCGACAGATCTGTATCGGTCGAAACAGTGCCGATCTGTACCTTTTCGCGTGCACTGACAGTGCTAAGGTGCTCGCAACAGGGGATTTTCTTCATATTTTGCTTGTTTGGATACGGCCGAGCGCTTGCCGTCCCGATTGTAAAGGCCGGCGGGCGCTGGTGTATCCGAGCACATTTCTTCGAGGAGGAGCTATGTCTGTGCGCGATGTTTTCCACAGACGGATAGGACCGTTATTTGTCGTTGTTGCGATTTGCGCAGTCAGCCTGCTGGGCGTCGAGCCCGCCGAGGCGCTGACCACCGTGCCCGGCGGCGACATCACCGCCACCCAGTGGACCACGGCCGGCAGCCCGTACCTGATCCAGGGCGATGTGCGCGTGCCCCAGGGAAGTTCGCTGACCATCCAGGCGGGCGTGGAGGTGTGGTTTTCGGACACCGATGCTCAGGCCAGCGGCGTGGACACGAGCCGCGTGGAGTTCACCGTCGACGGCACGCTGACGGTCAACGGCACGGCTACCAGCCCGGTCAAGTTCAAGGCCAACCTGAGCAGCCCATCGAAGGGCCATTGGCGGGGCATCGTGGTGGGGGCGACGGCGACGTCGGTGCGCCTGGTGCACGCCGAGATTGCCCACGCTTACAACGGGGTGGACACCGCGGCGCCGGGAAACCGCGTCGAGATCTTGAACAGCTCCATCCACGACGCCGGGGCCAACGGCATCAACGTGACCGGCGGCAAGCCCACGATCACCGACACGACCATCGACAATAACAACGGTCGCGGGGTGTACGTGGCCGCGCCGGCCGCCGCCGCGCTGACCCGGGCGGTCGTGTCCAACAACGGAAACAACGGCGTCGAGGTCACCCAAGACACCAACACCACCGACAACACCACCATCGACACGTCCACGGTGTACGCCAACAGCCAGAGCGGCGTGTACCTGACCAACACCACCAACGGGGCGGTGACCACGGTGGTCAGCGACAGCCTGGTGGTCAAAAACCGCGCCTACGGGCTGCGCGCCAACGGGGCGCAGGCGTCTCTGAGCATGCTGTACGTCGATGTGTGGGGCAACGTGCACAGCTTCTATCCCACAGCGCTGTCGCAGTCGGGCGTGGGGATCATGTCGGCCGACCCGCTGTTCGTCTCCTCGCAGGACCTGCATCTGACGTCGAACTCGCCGTGCCGCTACCAGAGCGCGCAGGGCAACGACCTGGGGGCGCTGCCGTATCAGGGCGACGCCACCCCCGGGCTGTACGGTACGTTGTGGGCGGACACCCACCTGACGGTGACCAACAGCCCGTACACCGTCGCCGGCGACTTGACCGTGCCCAAAGGGGTGACCCTGACGGTCGATCCCGGCGTGGAGCTGCAATTTGCCACCACCGACCTGATGAGCAGCGGGCGGGCGACCTCGCGCGTGGAGCTGAACATCGAGGGGGCGCTCAACGCCAACGGCACCGCCAGCGCTCCCATCGTGTTCACCAGCCCCAACACCACCCGCTCGGCTTGGCAGGGCATCTGGGTGGGGCCGACGGCGACCAGCGTGGTCCTCAAGAGCGCCGTGGTCGAGTATGCCTACACCGGTCTGGACTACCACGCGCCGGTGGCGACCACGGTCACCAGCACCACCTTCCGCCAGAGCGGCGTGTGGGCGGTGGACGTCTTCGACGGCACCGTGACGCTGAGCAGCGCCGACGTGGTCGCCAACCGCGAGGGCGTGCGCGTCAACGTCGGCGGCGGGGCGAGCCTCGATCACTCGCTGGTGCGCGACAGCGACCTGGAGGGCATCTACATCGAGCAGGACAGCACCAGCTTGTCCGACGTGACCATCGACCACTGCACGGTGCACCACAACCGCACGGGCATCCAGGTGGTGCCGCGCACGGGCGCCAGCACCACGGTGTACGTGACCGACACTCTGGTCACCAACAACAACGGCTACGGCATCTACCGCACCTCGCCCGCCGGCACCATCGAGGTCAACCACAACGACTCGTGGGGTAACCGCTCTACCAACTACACCAACTACGTGACCATGGGCACGGGCAATGTGTCCACCAACCCCATCTACGTCTCCCAGTCCAACCTGCGGCTGACCAAGAACTCGCCGGTGCGTTTCGCCAGCTCCACCGGGGCGGACGTGGGCGCGCTTCCCTACGCCAACGACCCCACCCCCGGGCTGTACGGCACGCTGTGGGCGGACAAAACTCTGACGCGGGCCAACAGCCCCTACGTGGTCCCCGGTGACTTGACCATCGCCGACGGCGTCACCCTGACCATCGAGCCGGGGGTGCAGCTCGTCTTCCAATCCGGCGACCTGATGGGCGCCGGGGTGGACACCCGCCGCGCGGAGTTTCGCGTCGAGGGCACGGTGCACATCGACCGCGGCAGCAGCCGGGCGGTGCGCTTTAAGGCCGACCCGGCCGCCCCCGGCACCTGGTACGGCATCTACATGGCCCCGACGGCCAGCGACTCGCAGATCAACAACATCGTGGTGGAGTACGCCCGCTTTGGCATCCACTACGACGCCGACCAGGCCAACACCATCCGCGACGCTAGCGTGCTGTTCTCCTCGGAGGCGGGCGTGTGGGTCTCCTCGGAGGGCGCCGACATCGACCAGGTCACCGTGCACGACATCAACGGCCCCGGGGTGCGGGTCAAGTCCGACGACGGGCGCGCCTGGGCGCGGCTGACCAATGTGGTCAGCTACTCGAACAACGGCTACGGTTTCGAACTCAACCTGACCGCCAACACCCCGCACAGCATCGAGGTGGCCAACGTGACCGCCTACGGCAACCGCTATGACGGCATCTACGTCGCCGGCGCCGGCGCGGGCAACGTGGGAGTGGACGTGGTCAATGCGGTGTCCGTGCTCAACCAACGCTACGGCATCTACAGCGCCGCCGCCCAGCAGGCCAACGTCACCTACAGCGACCTGTGGGGCAACACCAACGCCGACTACCGCAACGTCTCCGGCAACGGCGCGGGCAATATCTCGGCTGACCCGCTGTTCATCGCCCCGCCGGCGGACCTGCGCGTCGACGCCAGCAGCCTGGTGCTCGACCACGGTACCGCCACCGGCGCGCCCGACCACGACCGCGACGGCAACACCCGGCCGGTCGACGGCGACAACGACGGCCAGGACGAGTGGGATATGGGCGCCTTCGAGTATGTGCCCAACCCGGTGTGCGGCAACGGCAAGATCGAGGGCACCGAATTCTGTGACGACGGCGCCTCCAACGGCACCTACGGTCACTGCAACACCAGTTGCACGGCCATGGGGCCGTCGTGTGGCGACGGGTTCACCAACGGACCCGAGCAATGCGACGACGCCAACGCCAACAACAACGACGGCTGCCTGGACACCTGCAAGCTGGCGAGCTGCGGCGACGGCTATGTGCAGACCGGCGTCGAGCAGTGTGACGACGGCAACAACGTCGACGACGACGGCTGCACCAACCGCTGCATGTTGCCGACCTGCGGCGACGGCATCGTCCAGGCCGGCGAGGCCTGCGACGACGGCAACACCGACAACACCGACGGCTGCCTGGACACCTGCGACCTCGCCCGCTGCGGCGACGGCTACGTGCAGACCGGCGTGGAGGAGTGCGACGACGGCAACCAGTCCAACACCGACGGCTGCCTGGCGACCTGCAAGCTGGCGAGCTGCGGCGACGGCTACGTGCAGGCCGGCGTGGAGGAGTGCGACGACGGCAACACCAACGACAACGACGCCTGCCTGCACACCTGCAAGGTGGCGAGCTGCGGCGACGGCTTCGTGGAGACCGGCGTGGAGACCTGCGACGACGGCAACACCGTCAACGACGACGGCTGCTCCAACCTGTGCGCCGTGCCCACCTGCGGCGACGGCATCGTCCAGGCCGGCGAGCAGTGCGACGACGGCAACCACATCGACACCGACGGGTGCCTGAGCAATTGTCGCACGGCGACTTGCGGCGACGGCTTCGCCCAGACCGGCGTGGAGGCCTGCGACGACGGCAACCAGGACAACGGTGACGCCTGCCTCAACGACTGCACCGTGGCCCGCTGCGGCGACGGCGTCGTCCAGGCGGGGGTGGAGGAGTGCGACGACGGCAATGACCGCGACGACGACGCCTGCCTCAACGACTGCACGAAGGCCGTCTGCGGCGACGGCGTCGTCGAGGTCGGCGTCGAGCAATGCGACGACGGCAACCAGGTCGACGACGACGGCTGCTCCAACGACTGCAAACTCCCCAACTGCGGCGACGGCGTCGTCCAGGACGGCGAAGAGTGCGACGACGGCAACTCCAGCAATGAGGATGGCTGTCTGACCACCTGCCACTACGCCACCTGCGGCGACGGCTTCCTGTGGCGCGGCCACGAGGGCTGCGACGACGGCAATCAGAACGACGATGACGGGTGCACCAACGCCTGTCAGGTGCCCACCTGCGGCGACGGCCTCATCGAGGCCGGCGAGGAATGCGACGACGCCAACAACGACAACACCGACGGGTGTTTGGACACCTGCCGGGTCAACACCTGCGGCGACGGGTTCGTGCGCCGAAGCTTCGAGCAATGCGACGACGGCAACCGGGTCGACGGCGATGGGTGCAGCGCGGCGTGTATGCGCGAGCCCAAGTCCGGCGCTGATGCCGGCGCTGATGCCGGCGCGGACGCCGGTATGGCCGACGCTGGTGGCTCGGACGCGGGCATGGCTGACGCGGGCTTCGCCGATGGCGGCGATGCCGGCTTGGCCGACACGGACGCGTCGGGTCACGCCAAGCTCGACTCCTCGGGCAGTGTGGACGCCGGCGGCTGCAGTTGCTCGACCGACGGCGCTCCTGCCCAGGTGCCCGGCAGCGGTCTGGCGCTGGTGATGGCCGGCCTGGTCATCGGCTGGCGCCGCCGCCGGCGCGACTGAGCCCGTCCAGGCATCGACGGCCTCTTCGGAGGCCGTGGCAGGCCGACGTCCGCGGAATGAACGCGGGCGTCGGCCTGTAGTTTATGAGTAACTGTTAGGGTGGATCGTAGCAGATAGTTGTCCCAAAAGTACGCAACATCATGGAGCAGTGTCCCCTGGACAAGGAGGCGGCCCAGCCACTGTACCGTCAATTGGCGGAGTGGCTGGGCGACCTCATTCATAGTGGCACCTTTCAACCCGGCCATCGCCTCCCGTCGATACGGCGGCTGAGCGACGAGTTGTCGCTGAGCAAGACCACCGTGGTGGTCGCGTTCCGGCTGCTCGAAGACTGGGGGCTGGTCGAGGCGCGGCCGCGATCGGGTTATTTCGTCCAGCCGCCGGCGCGGCGACGCCCGCGCGTCGGCGTGGGGGAGCCGCCCAGCCCGTCGACGATGCCGCTGCTCGCCGAGAGCGCGCTGCGCAGCCACGATCGCACCACCCGCCTGATGGTCGGTGGGGCTCACGAGGACGTGCTGCAGTTGTGGCTGGCGCTGCCGTCCACGGCCCATTACCCCGCCGAACGGCTGACCAAATTACTCAGCCGGGTGGTGCGCCAGAACCCTGCCGAGGCGCTGGGCTACGGCCCGTCGCATGGACTGGAGCGCCTGCGGGTGCAGATCGCGCGCCGCGCCGTGCTCGCCGGGGTCTCGGTGAGCCCCGAGGAGGTCATCATCACCAACGGCGCCAGCGAGGCGTTGATGCTCAGTTTGCGCTCGTTGAGCAAGCCCGGGTTGCGCGTGGCGGTGGCATCACCGACCTATAATGGGTTTCTCGGGCTGGCCCGGATGTGTGGGGCGGAGCTGGTCGAGATCGCCACCGATCCCGGCGAGGGCATGAACGTCGATGCGCTGCGCGAGGCCGTCGAGCGCGGGGGCGTGGGGGCCGTTTTCGTGATGCCCAACGTCGCCAATCCCACCGGCGCGGTGATGAGCGAGCCGCGAAAGCAGGCGATCGTCGATCTGGCCGACGAGCACGGCCTGGCGATCATCGAAGACGACGCCAACGCCGAGCTGACCTTCGACGCCAAGCGTCCCACGAGCATGCGGGCGTGTGCTGGCGACGGGGTGCTCTGGTGCGGCTCGTTCAGCAAATCGCTCGCCCCCGGATTTCGCGTGGGTTGGGTGGTGGCGGGGCGGTACCGCGAGAAGATCGCCCGGCTCAAGATGACCTCGTCGTTTGCCACGGCCACGCCCCCGCAGATGGCCATCGCCGCGCTGCTCGAAGATGGCGGCTATGACCGTCATCTCAAGCATCTACGCCAGGCCTACCGCCGAGGCGTGGCCAAGATGTGTCGGCTGGTCGAGGAGCATTTTCCGCCGGGCACCTACGTGCACGAGCCCGCCGGCGGCTACCTGTTGTGGGTGCGCCTTCCCCTGGGGGTCGACGCCGGGCGGCTGGCCGAGCGTGCGCTGGCCGAAAAGATCAGCATCGGCCCCGGGTCGATGTTTTCGGCGACCGGCGGCTGTCGAGACCATATCTGCCTCAACTGCGCGATCAAGTGGACGGAGCAATCCCACCGCGCGGTGCGTAGGCTGGGTGAGCTGGTCGAGGAATTAGCACGCTGAGGGCGGCGCCACGCGCGATTCGACCACCCCGTCAGTCATCTTCGGTGGGCGCGGCGTCGGCGAATTGCGGATAGTGCTCGTTGAAACAATCCGGGCACAGGCTATGGGTGAATTTGGCGTCGCTGTGGCTCGAAATATAGTCCTCGATGCGCTGCCAGGCGGCGTCGTCGTCGCGAATCTTGTGGCAGTGCATGCAGATGGGCAGGATGCCCTGCAGTTGTTTGACGTGCTCGAGGGCCTCCTCGGCGGTCTGAAGGGCCGCTTCCAGGGCGAGCGTCTTGGCCTCCAGGCGGCGCTCGGCGCGCTGGCGGCGTTCGCGCTCGCGCATCGCCAGCAGCCCGAAGCATAGCGCGTCGGCCAACTCTAGGAGCAAGGCGATCTCGTCATCGCCAAAGTGGCGCCGGGTATCCGAGTAGATATTGAGCGTGCCGTGGACCTCATCGCGAGCCACAAGCGGCAGGCAGATGGCGCTGGCCAGTCCGTAGGCGAGGGCATCGTCGCGCCAAGGCCCGAAGCTGCGGTCGCGATCGGTGTCGAGGGCGACCACGGCGCGGCGCTCGCGAATGGCGATGCCCGTGGGGCCGCGCCCGGCTGGCGAGTCGTCCCAGGTGACGTGTAGCCCATCGGCGTAGGCACGCGCACAGGCCGGCGGCGGCGCGCAGCGTGACCGTCTGGTCCTCGTTGACGTCACCGCACCAGGCGAGTTCGAAACCCCCCTCGTCGGTGATGACGCGGCAGATGCTGCTCAACAGATCGTCCTCATTGCGGGCGTGCAAGATGGCGCGCTGTGCGTGAGTGAGCAGGTGCAAGGCGCGCAGCGTGTAGGACGAGATTTCTTCACTCTCTTCCTCGAGGTGGGGCATGGTTCGGTCTCCCCTTCGAAAGCGGGCATCGGCTCGGCTGGCTGACTCGGCGTTTAACGCATGGAATCCTATCAAAGTTGGTGTTACTTGACGACAACGAATGCCATTTGACCTAGCGTGAGATTGTTCTAGGTTGACTGCCTGCCAATCGTCTCACCAAGGGAGAAGCGCGATGTCATTATATGCGATGTTCAAGTCGGCCGGGCCCAGCGGATTTGGCTATGGGTCGACGGCCGAAGATGTCACCGAGGGGCTGGACTTGAGCGGCCAGCGCATCCTGGTCACCGGGTTCAACTCCGGCATCGGCGCCGAGACGGCGCGGGTGCTGGCGATGCGCGGAGCGACGGTCTACGGCGCGGCCCGTACTCAGGAAAAGGCCGAGCGCGCCTGCGCGGAGCTGCCCGGCGAGGGCGTGCCTCTGGTGTGTGAGCTGTCCGAGCCGGATTCGGTGCGCGGGTGCGTCGACGCGGTCAAAGGGCGCGGCGAGCCGTTGGACGCGATTATCTGCAACGCGGGGATCATGGCGCTGCCGAATCTGGAGACGAAATACGGCTACGAGCTTCAATTTCTGACCAACCACATCGGCCATTTCATCCTGGTCACCGGCCTGCTCGACCAACTGACCGACGACGGGCGGGTGGTGATGCTGAGCAGCGAGGCGCACAAGCGAGCCCCCAAAGTGGGTGTCGACTTCGACAACCTCGGCGGTCAGAAGAGCTACAGCCCGTGGGCAGCTTACGGGCGCTCGAAGCTGGCTAACCTGCTGGTCGCCCGCGAGCTCGCCCGGCGTTTCGGCGACAGCGGCAAGGTGGCCAACGCGGTCCATCCCGGCGTCATCGACACCAATCTGACGCGCCATATGAACCCGCTTGCAGGCCTGGTGTGGGCGGCGATGGGGCCGATTTTCCTCAAGTCGATCGCGCAGGGCGCGGCCACCCAAACCTATGTCGCCGTCCACCCGCAGGCGGCCACGCATAAGGGCGAGTACTGGTCGGATTGCAACGTCGCCCAGTCCAGCCGCAAGGGCCGCGACATGGACCTCGCCGCGCGCCTGTGGGAGGAAAGCGAGCGCATCGTCGACGAGCTCAGCTAAGTTCGACCTGTTCGCGCAGGGCGAGGATATTGGTGAGCAGCGCCTCGGGGTGCTCGTGGACGAAGACGTGGCCGGCCCTGGGCACGACCGCCAGGGTAGCCCGGGGGATGCGGTCGGCGAGGATTTCGGAGTTCTTCGGCGAGATCAGAAAGTCGGAGTCGCCGGTGACCACGCGTGTGGGCACGCGGATCTGTTCGAGGGAGGCGCCGGTGCGGTGAAACGCCGCCGCCAACAACTGGCCGAGGATCGCCCACGGAGGTGTCGGCAGCTCGGAGAGCACGTTCTCCCAGCGCTTGAACAGGTCGCGTACGCGGTGCTCGGACTCCGGGTGGGAGAATAGCTTTTGGGCCTCGTCGAAGGTCACGGTGGTGCCGGCGAAGACCATTTTGAGCAGCAGCCAGATGGCCTCGGCGCGCGGAAACACGCCGGGAAATACCCCGCAGGTGGTCGCCGCCAGCAGCAGCCCGCAGACGCGCTCGGGGTAGCGCAGGGTGACATGCTGGGCGAGCATGCCCCCAAAGGACACGCCCACGACCATGGCGCGCTCGACGCCAACGTCGTCGAGCACCAGCGCCACATCCTCGGCCATCTCGCTCATCAAATACGGCGGCAGCGGCGCGTCGGAGTGGCCGGTGCCGCGGTTGTCCGGGATGATCACCTGGAAGTCGTGCGAGATGAGGTCGTCGGCCAGGTCATTCCAGATCAGGCCGGGCAGGCCCAGCCCCATCAACAACACGATGGGGGTGCCCTTGCCGTGAGTCTCGTAGTGAATCTTGACGCCGTCGTTGATGATATGGGGCATGTTGCTGTTGGATGAAGAGTAAGTCGGGGTCGATTAGTGGGTCGCCGATATTTTGCCCGTCTTGGTGCCGTCCAAAAGCGACAGCAGATCTTTTTCGATGCCGTTGGGCGACTTCTCGATGATACGCCCGACTTCCTTGCCGTCACGTTCGACGACGATGAGCGGAACCGCGGGTAGGTCCAGGGGCGTGGCGGAGACCTCGTCGGCCTGGAAGTATTTGTCCACGCCGATGAGCTTGTAGCTAAACGGCACCTCGCCGGCGATATCCATCGCCTTGAACAGCCGAGGTAGCTCGCGGGCGCAGTCGCTGCACCAGGCGCCGAAGTAGATGGTGAGCTTGGCACCGGGCTTGACCTTGGCCAGCGCGTGCGCCGCTTTGGCGTCGGGTTTGGCCTTGGCGACGAGTTTGTTCCACCCCTTCCATTGGTCTTCGATCATCTTCAAACTCACCAGTCCGACGAGGTCCCCATCGCCCTTGGCCGTCTCCACCTCGCTGGGAGGGAGGCCGGCGGCGTCGGGTGTGTCGTCGGTCTTATCGTCAGGCTTTTCAGTTTTTGTCGTGGCCGCAGCCGGCTGTTTCGACGCTGCCTTCGACTTGCACCCGACTAGGCCGACACAGCCCGTGAGGAACAACAGAGCAACAAGACGGCGCAACGAGGGTTGGAGAGGGTTCATCGTCAAATCAGTACAGAGAAGTGGACTTCAAGCAACAAACCTTGGGCTCGCCGAGAATAAAGCGTCGGCGCCCGGACGTACAGCCTCGAACACCCACGCCGCCGCACCGAGGCAGCCATTAGCCCCCCACGCGCCGTTCGTGGGGGGCGCCGTCGCTCCAAGAGCGCCGTGAGAGCGGCAAAGTGGCTTGAACGAACACGAGAGCTTCTCCACCCCAATCTCAACCCCTCCGTCTCGGGCTGTCTATTGATCACAAGTTTGAAGCTGGCCTTGCAAGGCAGGGGACTTTCGACGTGGTTATGACGAGCGATGACCCTTCCGAGGGTGCGCCACCTCGAGCGCGCCTTTCGGCGCCTCGAGTGGGCTTACCCCCGGTCACGGTTTGGTTCTGCGCCCCACGAAGGCACCTGCCAAATCGCCCTTGCGTCCAGCGAAGCTACCAGCCAGACGGTGACCGGGGGTAAGCGTAGCGGCTCGGGCCCGTGGGCCCGGCCGTGAGCGCACCCTCGGAAGCCACGGAAACCATTTGTGTTCAATACATACGCTCGAGGAAGGCCGGCTCCGCCGAAGTCGCGCACCGTGCTCTGCGCGGCCTAGGCGCGCTCGAGGCCGGCCCGTTGGGCCTTGGCGACGCGGTGGGCCAGGGCGGCCTGTTCGTGGCGGCCGGCGGCGTCGGCGAGGGCGGCGGCGAGTTCACCGTATTGGGCGTTTTCGAGCTCGACGACGTCGTGGGTCTCCAGCCACTCGAGGCCGGGGCGGACTTCGCGGTGCCATAGGTCCCAGTCGCTGGTTGCGGCGGCGCAGACGCCCAGGACGGTGCGCGCCATCGCGGCGGTGGCCATGTCGTCGTGGTCGGTCAGCGTGCGCGCTGCCTGCAGCAGCGTTTGGGTGGCCTCGTCAAAGCGCTCCAGGTCGACGAGGGTGATGCCGGTGTTCAGGTCGAAGACGGCCATGAGGACCGGCGCGGTGACGCGTTGAGCGAGCAAGCGGGCGCGCTGATAATGTTGCAGCGCCTCGGTGGAGTTGCCGCGGCGGCGCTCGACCTCGCCGCGTACGTTCCACAGTTGGCTCAGGTCCCATCCAGACGCGCCCGGCCGTCCCTCCCACAGGGCGAGCGCCTGCGACAGGTGGGCGTCGGCGGCGTCGAAGTCGTCTTGCTGGGTGCATACGTAGCCGATGTGGCTGAGCACGGTGGTCAGCGTGGAGCGGTGGGCGTCGGGGTCGAGCAGGGCCAGCGCCCGGCGCCAGGTCTCGCGAGCGTCGTCGAGGCGGCCGAGCATGCGCTGGGTGTCAATCGTCCAGGCGAGGGTGCAACCGATGTCCACCGGGCGGTCGAATAATTCGGCGGCGCGCTCCAGGTGGGCGAGCGCCGAGCTAAGCTTGCCCTCGTAGACCTCCACGCAGCCCAGCAGATGCTCGTAGTCGGCCTGGTTGGTGCGCTGCGCGGGGCCGATGCGGCCGGCGACGTCGTCGAGCAGACGGCGAGCCTCTTCGAGTTGGCCCTTGTCGGTGGCCATCTGGATGTCGATCAGCGCGTGTCGAACGCACACCGGGTGGTCGTCGGCGTAGCCCAGCTGGGCGGCGCAGCGCTTGCGCATGTCCAGCAGGCGCTCGGCCTCCGACCAGTGGTTGACGTATTTGCTGGCGAAGTAGGCATCCAAGAGCGGCGCGAGGGCGTCCTCGTAGCGCTGAGCTTCCACCACGTGAACGGCGTAGCGGTACTTCCTATCCACCGACGTTGCCGCCTGGGCGGCCGCCAACGCCCGGGCGCAGCGGTCGTGGTGGACTTCGTAGCGGCCGGCGTCGCGGGCCATGTCGACCAGGACCTGGCGGAATTGGCCGTGGGCGAAGCGCCAGTCGCGCTCGCTGGGCCGCGCCAGTCCGCGCTCGATCAGTTCGGCGGTGAGTTCGGACAGGTCGACCTCGGCTTCGGCCAGCTCGCAGGCCTCTGCCCACGATTCGCGGCGCGGCTCGCCTCCCAGCACGGCGGCGAGCTCGAGGGCGAGGCGCCGGGCCTGGCGGCGCTCGGGTTCGGCGGCGGCGATGAAGTTGTCCAGGCGCTGGCGGCAAATCGCGGCGACGTCGGCCGGCAGCGCGGTCTGGGCATCGTCGAGGCGGTAGCCGTCGGCGCTACGCTCGAGCAGGCTTTCTTCGATCCAGGCGCCCAGCAGGTGCACCGCGAATAGGGGGTGGCCGGCGGTGCGCCGGCCCACCCGGTGCGCCAGCGCCTCGTCGAGGGGCAGCATCGCCTGGACGAGCGAGCGGCGCGCGTCGGGGCCGAGTGGCCCGATGGCCAGGTCGAGCGTCTGCTCGCGGTCGGTGATGCGCTGCAGGCGGCGCGCCCGCGCGCCCTCGATGGCGTCCTCGCGGATAGTCAGCACCACGAGCACGCGGTTTCGCTGCTCGGTGGTGAGCACCTGCTCGGTCAGCTCCAGCGCTTCGGTGCCCCATTGAGCGTCGTCGAACCAGATGATCATCGGGTGGTGACGCGCCGAGAGCGTGAACCAGCGGCGAAGCGCGCCCAGCAGCGCCCGGCGGTCGGAGTGGCGCGCCAGATCGGTCTCCGGGCGCGCCAGTTGCAGCAGGCTGTTGGCGTCGTGGTCGCGCTGCTCCTCGGAGAGGTGCGGGCCCAGCCGGTCGATCTCGGCGCGCACTCGCCCCAGGGCGGCGGCGTCGGACAAACCCCAGATGCGAAAGTGGTTGGTCAGCAGCCGGGCCAGCCCGGCGCCGGGGGCGTCGTCGGGGTTATGGCGGGCGCGAAGCACGGTAGCGACGTCGACCTCGCGGGCGCGGCGGGTCAGCCATTCGGCGAGGCGCGATTTGCCGGCACCGGCGGGGCCTCGCAGCACGGCCGCGTGGGTGGTCTGGGTCGTGGTGACCTCGCGCAACGTCGCCCACAACTTGTCGCGGGCCTGCAGGCGTCCCACGAAGGGCACCTCGCGCAGTCCGAACAGCCCCAGCCCGGAGACGAACGAGGCCGGCGCCGCGCGCAGCTCCGCGCGCCGCCAATCGGCGGGCACGCGGGGGAGGTGCTCACTGGCCGTCGGGTTGTCTGTGTCGGCGGTGGCGTCGAGCGCGGCGACTGCCAGCGGCTCGGTCTGGTGGGCGACGTCGACCTCGGTGGTGCGAATGGCCGTGCCCAGCATCGGCAGCGTCTCGGAGACGACGACGGTGTCCGCCAGGGCGTCCGGCACCGGCGTCCCCGGCACGAACGTGACCGTGCCACCGGCGCCCAACTCCAGCAGGCTCGCCGCCGCCTGGGGCGCGCTCTGGAAGCGCTCGGCGGGGCGCTTCCCAAGCAGCCCGGCGAGCCACTGCTCGACGCCCGACGGACACGCAAACCGCGCGACCAGCTCGGGCACCGGGGCGCTGACGTGCTTGGAGATGAGGCGCACGACGTTGTCGTCTTCAAAGGGGGGCCGCCCCGTGATGAGCTCGAAGCACATACACCCCAGGGCGTACAGGTCGGTCCACGGGCCGAACGAGCGCCAGTCACCGGTGGCCTGCTCGGGGGCGATGTAGGTGGGCGTGCCCGCCGAGACTAGGTGGTCGCGGTCGGCGTCGATGCGCTCGCGCACCGGATCGAGCGGGTAGGCGATGCCGAAGTCGGCCAGCCGGATCGCCTTGAATCCGTCGCCGAGCAGGATATTTTCGGGCTTGAGGTCGCGGTGGACCAGGTCGCGGGCGTGGGCGTAGGCCAACGCGTCGAGCACCGACAGCAGCAATGGCTGCAGCTCGTCCCACCCCGAAATCCGCGAGGCGTGCTGACGCAGGGTGCCACCCTGGGCGTACTCCATCGCCAGGTACGGGCTACCGGCGCTCGACGCGGCCGACGCGGCGTCGGCGGCGATGGTGCCGTAGTCGTACACCCGCACGATGGACGGGTGTTCCAGGCGCGCCATCGCCTGGACCTCGCGTCGAAATGCACGCCGGTACGTCTCGCTCTGGGCGCGCTCGCCGACGATCACCTTGATCGCCGCGGGCTCGCCGGTGGGCTCGTGGCGCGCGCGCCACACCGTGGCCATGCCTCCCTGGCCGATGGGTTCGAGGAGAGCGAAGTCACCGCATTGTGGAGGAGGGGTTTCGAGCATGGAGTCGGCCGCGATCTCGGAGCGTCGTGCTGTGGTGGTGCTGCAGACTGTAGCGCAGCCCAGAACACGGTGCCAGACACCATGTGGCGCTCGAAAGTCGCCTCGGCCCCCCACCTCGCCGCATCGAAGCCGCCATTCGCCCCCCACGTGCCGTTCGTGGGGGGCAGACGCGCCAGCGTCGGGGGGTTGAGGCCGCGCGCCTGCAGGACCTGCTCTATCGAGCGCCGAGGGCAAGATGCCCTGGCTACTATCTGTCTGTGGAGAGCGCCTTGCCGATTCGGCACCTCAACCCCTCCGTCTCGGGCGAGGCCCTCGACACCTCCCCATCGGCGGACTGCGCCGCGGGGAGGAAG
This sequence comes from uncultured delta proteobacterium, assembly GCA_963697525.1. Classification (GTDB taxonomy): domain Bacteria; phylum Myxococcota_A; class Bradymonadia; order Bradymonadales; family Bradymonadaceae; genus Bradymonas. The sequence continues at coordinate 5,948,804 of OY969087.1, read as the reverse complement.
TGGCTGCTCGAACATCCGCTTGTGGCGCTAGGGAATCGCTTGGAGAGACCATGTGACAGTTTGGGGAGTTGGCGCATCTAAAGGCTGTCAGTGGGCCGCCCGGTGGGTGCGTCCTTGACGATGGGCGCGCCGTTCGGAACTTTGCGTACGCCTTTTTGTGGTTGCCAAGGTCGCGGCCGCCGCCGTTTCTGGGTCGGAGTTGGAGCATAATGGTTCCTCGCAGACGCATCGTTTGGGTGACAGTGCTGGTCCTTGCTGCGCTGCTCGTCGGGGCAGGGGCGTATTGGTTTTGGGGTGGGCGCACGAGTGTGGCGGTCACACGCGTCAAAGCGCGGGACGTCACCGAGGTCGTCATCGCCACCGGGCGGCTTCGCTCGCAGACGGAGAGCGCGCTGGGCGTGGATGTCGGCGGCATCGTCGACAAGGTCAACGTCGAGGAGGGCGACCGGGTCAAAGCCGGCGAGGTGTTGGTGACGCTGCGCACGCAGACGCTGCAGAGCAAGGTCGAGCAGGCCCAGGCGCAGTTGCAGGCAGCGCGCCACCAGCTCGAGCAGTTGCACCAGGGGCCGACGACGGCCGAGGCCAACGCCGCCCGCGCGGAGGTCGCGCGCACCCAGGCGGCGGTCGCGCAGGCCGAGCAGGACTTCCAGCGCGCCCAGAAGTTGGTGAGCGCCGGCGTGGAGACGCGCGCGAACCTCGACCAGGCCAAGACCAAGCTCGGCCAGGCGCGCGCCGAGCTTCGCGCCGCCCAGGCCAAGCGCGCCCAACTCCAGCCGCGCTCGACGGCCCTGCAACAGGCGAGCGCGCGCGTCGACGAGGCCGCGGCGAACTTGAAGGTGGCCCGCACCCAGCTCGACAACGCCACGGTGGCCGCGCCCTTTGCCGGGCTGGTCGTGCGCGTGCAGGCCAAGCCCGGCCAGAGCGTCTCGCCGGGCCAGTCGCTGCTGACGCTCGCCTCGATGGACGACGCCGAATACTACGTCGAGACCGACGAGGATAACCTCGACCGGCTGAAGGTGGGCCAGCCGGCGGTGGTGTTTTTTCCGTCGCGCCCCAACGAGCATTTTCAAGGCACGGTGCGCCAGATCGGCCCGGAGATCGACACCGAGCGCGGCGTGGTCGGGGTGCACGTCAAACCCAAGTCTCTTCCCAAAGACGCCTTCCCCGGGTTGACCGTCGACGTCAACATCGAGGTCGCCAACTTCAAGGATACGCTGGCAGTGCCGGTGACGAGCGTGCTGCGCGACGGCAAGCAAGCCTACGTGTTGGTGGTCGACGACGGGCGCGCGCAGCGCCAGAAGGTCGAGGTGCTGGCCTCCGGGCAAAATTTCGCGGCGGTGCGCGGCCTCGACAAGGGAACGCGGGTCGTAGAGAACGCCGCCAGCGTCGAGGCGGGCGCGCGCGTCGACGCCGAGCCGGGCGCCGCGCCGCCCGCGCGGCGGGAGGCGTCGCCATGATCGCCGACCGCTTCTCGTGGAGCATCGCGCTGCGTGGGCTGTTGGACTCACGTCGGCTGACCCTGCTGACGGTGGGCGTCGTCGGCGTCAGCGTGGTGCTCGTGGTCTTTTTGACCGCGCTCATCAACGGCCTGCAGAAGAAGCTCGTCGCCGACGTCACCGGCGCGATCCCGCACGTGACCGTCGAGCCCGCCGAGCGCGAGCCGGTGGCGCTGTGGGACCGGCCGGAGTTTCGCGGCCAAAAGCGCCTGTATATCGGCGAGCGCACCGGCACGACCCAGCAAAAGCAGAAGATCGAGGATTGGGCGACGTGGATCCCGCGCATCGAGCGCTCCAGCGCGCATATCATCGCGGTCACCCCGGCGGTCATCGACCAGGGCTTCGTGCTGCGCGGTCAGACGCGCAAGGCGGTGCGCATCTTCGGGGTGCGCCCGGTCGAATACGACCGCATCGTCGACATCGAGTCCAACCTACAGAGCGGCCGCTTCGACCGGCTGGCCCCCGGCGAGGTCGCCATCGGCCGCACGCTGGCCGACGATCTGAAGGTGAAGGTGGGCGACCGGATTCAGGTCGCCCCGCCGCAGGGAAAGACGGTGTCCAAGACGGTGGGGGGCGTCTTCGACACCGGCTTCGGCCAGGTCGACCAGGCGGCGGTGTTCATGACGCTGGGCGACGCGCAGTCCTTGTTCGGGTTGGGCTCGGCGGTCAACTCCATCGACATCAAGCTCGACGACGTCTTCGCCGCCGACAACTTGGCCGCCAAGCTCGGCCGCCAGGTCCCCTACCAGGTGGACAGTTGGACCAAGGATAACCAGGAGTTGCTGCGCGGGCTGCGGGCTCAGAGCGGGTCGAGCAACCTCATCGTACTGTTCGCCGCGGTCGCCGCCGCCTTCGCGGTCGCCAGCATTCTGGTGGTGTTGGTGACCAACAAATTGCCCGAGATCGGCATTCTGAAGGCCATCGGCGCCAGCCGCCGCCAGATCCGGCGCATCTTCGCGCTGCAGGGGACGTTGCTGTCCTTCGGCGGCGCGGTCGTCGGCTCGATCCTCGGTTCGCTTCTGTGCTGGGGGCTGGGCTCGATCCCCGCCCCCGGCGAGTCCGGCCGGGTGCAGCCCTTATTTCCGTTCGACTTGACCTGGGGCATCGTCATCGGCGCGGTGGTGGTCGCCACGCTGGTGGGGCTGGTGGCCTCGCTGGTGCCGGCGCGGCGCGCCGCCAAGGTCGAGCCCATCGATGTCATCCGGGGGGCGTGATGAGCGACGCGCAAGCCCAGCCGGTCCTGGCGCTGGAGGGCGTCGACAAGGTCTACGAGAACGGCGTCGCCACGCAGGTGCTCTTCGGTATCGATCTGCAGATACCGCGTGGTCAATTCGTCTCGGTGATTGGCGAGAGCGGCTCGGGAAAGACCACCTTGCTCAACCTCATCGGGCTGCTGGACACGCCTACGCGCGGCAGGGTGCTGCTCGACGGTCGCGACATCTCCCAGATCGACGAGGACGGGCGCACGGAGCTGCGCCTGAAGTACCTGGGCTTTATCTTCCAGCAGCACTACTTGCTGCCGGAGTTCGACGTCGTCGAAAACGCCTTGATGCCCTGCCGCATCCAGGGGCGCGAGGCGGAGGAAGAGGCGCGCGAGCGCGTCGTCGACATGCTGCGGATGGTCGGCCTGGGCGAGCACCTACACAAGCGGCCCAACCAGCTCTCCGGCGGCCAGCAACAGCGCGTGGCGGTGGTGCGCGCCTTCGCCAACCAGCCCGAGCTGGTCTTGGCCGACGAGCCCACCGGAAGCCTGGACTCCAAGACCAGCGACACGGTCATGGGGGTCATGCGCGAGATCAACGAGCGCACGCACACCGCGTTTTTGATGGTCACCCACGACACTCGCCTCGCCGAGAGCGCGGGGCGGGTCGTCGAGCTTCGCGACGGGCGGGTCGTGCGCGATGAGTAGTTCGCCCTGCAGGGAGCCGTGTTGGCTAGGCAGGCTTGGTTCCCACGATGACGGCCTCGGCGCCGTCGGCGAAGAGGTGCGTCTGGGCGGTCATGCCCACGGATTCGAAGGCGGCTTCGATCTCGTCGGGGCGCAGCAGGTGGTTGCCCTGGATATGCTCATTGAGGTTTTGGATGGCCAGGCCGCGCCTTGTGGGATCGCGAAGCGCCTGGCGCTCGGCCGGCCAGTTGGGTTCCCAGATGATCGCCGAGCCGCCCGGGGCGAGGGTCTCGCTCAAGATCTGGAAGACGCGCTCGCGGTCGCTCCACACGTGGTGCATGGCGCGGTTCATGGCGATGGCGTCCAGGGGCTCGTCGGGCGAGAAGTCGTAGATGTCGCCGGTCTCGAAGCTCAGCCGGTCGGCCACGCCGGCCTGGTCGGCCAGGCGGGCGGCCTGCTCGACGTTCTCGGCAAAACCGTCGACGCCGATGCCGCGGATCTTGTCGTAGCGACGCGCCAGGGCGCGCAGGTACCAGCCGTTGCCGCAGCCCAGGTCGGCGACCACGCCGCCGCGTGCGTTGATGTCGGCGAAGACCGGAACCGCGCCGACGATATGCTCCTCGAAAAACGGCCCGAAGCGCGCCTCCAACATGGGCCCGAACCAGGGCAGCACCGTCTGGCGCTCGGCCAAGACCTGCTCGCCGGGGCGCTCGCCGGAGGCCATCAGCCCGGCGGCGCGCTCGGCCATATGTGCGCCGAGGATGGCGCCCACGGCCATGGGCATCAACGTGCCCTCGACGCCGGGGCGAAACGCCGCGCCCAGCTCGGTCAGCGAGAACGCCCCGCCGTCGTCGTCCAGCAGATCGAAGGCGTAGGCCGCGTCGCACCACCGGGTGACGTAGGCCGCGTCGACGCCGGCCGCCACCGCCAGAGCATCGGGCGTCAGCGCGCCGTCGGCCAGTGCGTCGAGCAGGCCGTTGACGATGCCGACATAGGCGGTTCGGAACACGCCCGACTGCTGGGCGGCCTGGGCGAGTTGTTTCTTACGATCGGTCAGGGAGGTCATGGTTCGCCTCACTTTGGTGGGAGAGAGTTCGTCGCCCCTGTTTGTTACTCGGCGCATACAATGCTGACAACCCTTAGACTCAACGATCGGCCAGCCAGCGTGACAGCTCGCGCGCCTCGCTGGTTGTAACGTAGGCGGGCTCGAGGCGGTCGATGGCGTCGAGGGTCTCGGGGACGATGTCGAACATCCACAGCCCCAACTCGAGATCGCGCGAGGCGTAGGCCTGCAGGTCGGAGGGGCGCGTCCAATGCGGGTGGACGTCGACGAAGTCGGCGCCGAGATCCTCGGGAAAGTTGCTCAACGGTTCGGTCTCGGTGTCCAGCGGTTTGGCGCCACCGGCGCCTGCGGCGCGGCGGCCAGGGCGGGTGGCGCTGTCAGGCAGACGAGGAAAAAGGCAGCGACGATGGTTCGTAGGGCGTGACGCATGGCAGGCAGCCTCGGTTTGGGGACGCTCATCCCTCGCGGCGCACCGTCACGTCGGGGTCGAGCATATAGCCGTCGTCGGTGGTCAGCACGATGTCGTGGACGCCCAATTCGCGCAGGCGGTTGATGGTGGTGTACACGCGCCGGGCGCCGGAGTCGGGCATGATCGTCTCGCCGGGCCAGCCGAACTCGATGACCTCGTCGAGGCTGACGGGCTCGCCGGGAGCGGTCAGCCGGCGGTCGACGAGCTCGTGCAGGATGCGCCGAAGCGCGCCGCGGCGGGTAATGTCGACGGGCTCGGCGTCGCCGAAGCGAAACCAGCGGGTGTCGGCGGCGACCTCGAAGACCGGCCCGCTGGAGGTGCCCGGGGCGGGGACCAGCCCGGCGTCGATGATCTCGTCGAGGTAGTCGCGCAGCCGCCGGGCCTCGTCCTGAAAGGCGGTGTGGGCGCTGTTCTCGCCGGCTTCGACGCTGGCAAACGCCTGGTTGAGCGCGGTCTGGGCGGCGCTGGCGTCGCCCTTGGCGTGGGCGTGGCGTGCCTCGGCGGCGTAGAGGTAGCCGCGCAGCGTGCGCGCCATCGAACGCTCGGTGGGCAGGTCCATATCCTCGAGTTCGGCGACGACGTGCTCGAAGTGGTCGCGCGCTTCCGCGCGGCGGTCCTGTTGGGCGAGCGTCGCCGCCAGGTAGGCGCGGGCGTAGAGCAGACGCACCACCGACCCCTTGTCGATGAGCGCCAGGGCCTGGGTCAGGTCGGCCTCGGCCTCCGCGTAGCGGCCCCGCCAAAAGCGAGTCTCGCCGCGCCCGCGCAGCAGGGCGCCGCGGTCGGCCTTGGAGAGGCCGGCCGTCTCGATGATCTCGAGCGCCTGCGCATAGGCGCGCTCGGCGCGCTCGTGGCGGCCCGTCTGGGTGTAGACGAAGGCCAACTGGAAGATGATCACGACCATCTTTCGCCGGTTGTGCAGCGCCCGGAAGATCTCGAGCGCCTCTTCCATATACCGGGCGGCCTCGTCGTATTTGAAGTGTGCGGTCAGCGCCGGCCCGTACAGCGCCAGCGTCTCGGCCAGCGCGCTGGGATTGCCGATATGGCGCGCGCAGAGCTGGGCCTGGTTGAGCAGGCGAGCGGCCTCGTCGCGGTCTCCGCGCCAACTGTGTAACACGCCCACCAATTGCAGAGCGGTGACCTCTTCGGGCGAGTCGCTGCCCTCGACCAGATCGAGGGTGCGCTGGGCGTATCGTTCGGTCTGGGCGTGGCGGCCCAGCCGGTGGGTGACCGCGGCCAGGCCCAGAAGCGGCTCGATCTCGAGCTCGGTCTGCCCGGCGTCCTCGGCGAGGGCGAGGGCGTCCTGAAAGTCGTCGAAGGCGCGATCGAATTGATGCAGCCAGCGCCGAGCCCGCGCTCGCGCGCAGCGTGCGCCGACCTGCAGGGCGACGTCGCCCAGCTCGTCGGCGATCTCGACGGCGGTCTCCACCCGGTCCATCTGGCCGGCGAGCGGGCCCACCCGGCGGTCGAGCTCGCCGAGCACGACGACCAACCGCACGGCGCGCTCGCGGTCGTGGTCGCAGGCAAAGAGAAAGGCCTGCTGGAGGTTGGATAGCTCCTCGGTGAGCCGCTCGACGGCGCCGAGCTCCTCGTCGCCGCGCATGCGTTGGGCCTCGCGCTTTGCCCAGGCGGTAAAAAAGGTCATGTGGCGCTTGCGGGCGGTGTCGACGCTGTCGGCCGGCTCGCGGGCGAGCACGAATTCGCGGATGGGCTCGTACAGCGCCAGGCGGGTGCGCGTGGCGCGCTCGGTGCCCGGCGGCGTGCGCAACAGCGAGTGGCCGTGCAGCGCCTCGAGCACCTCGATGGTGGGCGGGGCGTCGGGCGACGACGGGGCGAGCACGCGCTCGGCGGCGGCCACGCTAAAGCCCCCGGCGAAGACCGCGCAATGGGTCAGCGCCTCCTTTTCCCACGGCTTGAGCAGGTTCCAGGTGCGCTCGATGGCGCGGTCGAGCTGCGAGGAGGCCTCGCCGCCGTGCTCGCCGCTCCAAATCTCCAACAGCTCGCGCGGCGACAGCAGCCGGCCTCCGGCGGCGACCAGCTCGATGGCCAGCGGTAGTTGCGCGCAACGCCTCGACAGTTGGCGAAGCGCCGCGCGGTCCTCGGCGCCGAATTTGACGTGGGCGCCGCGGGCCTGGGAGAGGCGATCGACGAGCAGGGCCAGGGCGGCCTCCTCGCTCATCGAATCGAGCCGGTGCGCGACCTCCAGCGGCTGGTCGAAGCGGCGCCGACTGGTCACCAGCACCAGCAATTGGGGGCAGTTGCCAATCCAGCCCTGCACCAGCGGCGCCAGGGCGTCGACCAGGTGCTCGGCGTTGTCCAGCACGATGAGCGCATCGCCGCGGTCGCGAAGCGCGGCGGCCATCAGGTGGCCGGCCTTCTCGGAGCTGTCCGTGGCCGGAAGCTGCAGTTGGACGGCGCGGGCGATGGTGTCCATGGCCGCCTTCAAGTCGTGGGCGGCGGTCAGGTCGCAAAACCACGCCTCGCGCGAACCAGGGCCGCTCTCGCGCAGCCATTGGCTGGCGAATTCGACGGCCATGCGCGTCTTGCCCACGCCCGCCGGGCCCACCATGGTGACCCAGCGCGCGCCGGTGGCGAAATGCTCGCTGAGCGCGCTCAACTCCACGGCGCGGTCGACGAAGCTGGTCTGGTATTCGGGCAGGTTGGTGCGCCGGCGCGGCGCCCCGGAGACGCGCAGGTCGATGCGCCCGGCCAGGGGACGCGGCAGCACCAGGAAGCCGGACTCGCAAAGCACGCTGCCCGAGGAGAACTCGCGCAGCTCGTGGACCTCGGGGTCGAAGTGTCTCCAGCGCTCCTCGCCGACGATATGATGGGCGCCCACGCTGACGACGACGTGGCCGGGGTCGGACAGCCGGGCGAGCTCCCGGGCGCGCTCGACGGGCTTGCCGACGTATTGAACGTCGCCGCTGAACGGCGCGCGGCGGGTGAACACCCGTCCGAAGTCGATGCCGACCTGCACGCGAAGCCCGCGGTACAACACCTGGCCGGCGTCGGTGCGGATAACCCCGGCGTGCTCCTGGTCGAGCAGCGCCGCCGGCCACTCCAACTCCAGCAGGGACTGCTGGATGGCGCACCCCCAGCGCACCGCGTCGAAGGCGTCGTCGAAGGCGGCGAAAAACGCCGCGCTCGGTGTGGCCAGCCGGCGTCCCCCGTGGTCGTCCAATGCACCCGACAACGCTGCGTCGAGCAGCGCGATGCCCTCGGCGGTGGCCTCGGGCGCACCATTCCACAGCGCCTCGGCTCCGGCGAGGTCCACGCAGGCCACGGATATGGGAGAGGATGTCATGGGCGTATGGGGTCGTCGCTTGCGGTCTGCAGCCGGCCAACGCATAGGCCGACGACTCCCGAGCATTGTTACGAACTGTGACTTGAATTGAAAGCTCAGAATTGGGGTGGAGCGGCGTCGAAAAGGCCGCGGGCGTGCCTAATTTGCAAGGGGCCCGAAGATGGGGCTTCGTTGCGCCCGCAGTGAACGGGCGGGCCTGCCCGTGATCAACGTGATCAATGGGAATGAGGGGGTGGTGGACATGGATGATGTGCGCGCGCCGGTCATCGAGACCCGACAGCTCACCAAGACCTATCGGATGGGCGAGGTCGATGTTCACGCGCTTCGCGGGGTGGACCTGACGCTGCGCGAGGGGGAATTCGTGGTCATTCTGGGGGCGTCGGGCAGCGGAAAGTCCACCCTGTTGAACATCGTGGGCGGGCTGGACGTGCCCACCTCCGGCACCGTGCTGTACCGGGGGCGGAATATGTCCACGGCCGACGAGGCCGAGTTGACCGAGTACCGCCGCTTCCACGTGGGGTTCGTCTTCCAGTTTTACAACCTCATCCCCAGCCTGACCGCGCGCGAGAACGTCGCCCTGGTCACCGAGATCGCCAGCGACCCGTACACCCCGGAAGAGACGCTGGCGTTGGTGGGGCTCGAAGAGCGCATGGATCACTTCCCCGCCCAATTGTCCGGCGGCGAGCAACAGCGCGTGGCCATCGCCCGCGCGGTGGCCAAACGCCCGGACGTGTTGCTGTGTGACGAGCCCACCGGCGCGCTCGATTTTCGCACCGGGCGGGTGGTCATGAAGGTCATCGAGACGGTCAACCACGAGGTGGGCACGACCACGGCGGTGATCACCCACAACGCCCCCATCGCCCAGGTCGCCGACCGGGTGGTGACCCTGCGCGACGGGCGCATCGAGAGCGACGAGCCCAACCGACGCAAGATTCCAGCCGCCGAGCTTCAATGGTGAGACCGCTCGACCGCAAATTGCTGCGCGACGTCTCGCGCCTCAAGGGCCAGATCATCACCGTGGCCCTGGTCGTGGCCGCCGGATTGACCGGCCTGGTGGCCATCTACAGCACTCTGCGCTCCATCGACTACTCGATGCACGCCTATTACGAGCACAACCGCTTCGCCGACGTGTTCGTCCACGCCAAGAAGGCGCCCGAGTCGCTGGCCCGGCGCATCGAGCAGATCCCGGGAGTGCAGACCGTCGATACGCGCATCGTCGAGCAGGCGACCGTGCCGCTCGAGGGCATGGTCGAGCCGGCGCGGGCCCAGGTCGTCTCGCTGCCGCAGGTGGGCGAGCCCGCGCTCAATAGCCTGCATTTGACCGCCGGGCGCCGTCTGGAGGCCAACCAGCCCGACGAGGTCATCGTGCTCGACGCCTTCGCCAAGGCCCACGACCTCGTGCCCGGCGACACGCTGCCGGTGATCATGGGCGGGCGCGAGCACAAGCTTCGTATCGTCGGCCTGGCGATGTCCCCGGAGTACGTCTTCTTCAGCGGCCAGGGGGAGATCGTCGCCGACGAGACCAGAAACGTCGTGCTGTGGCTCAACCGCGACGCCGTGGAGGCCGCCTTTCGCCTGGAAGGGGCGTTCAACGACGTCGCCGTCGGCTTGCAGCCCGGCGCCTCCGAGCAGCAGGTAATCACCGAGCTCGACCGCCTGCTCGAGCCCTACGGCGGGCTGGGCGCGTACCCGCGAAGCCGCCAGCCCTCCAATATGATCGTCACCCAGGAGCGCGAGCAATTGCGCGCCATGGGCACGGTCATTCCGCTGGCGTTTTTGGCGGTGGCGGCGTTCTTGCTCAACGTGGTGCTCGTGCGGCTGGTGCAACTGCAGCGCGGCGAGATCGCCACGTTGAAAGCCGTGGGCTACAGCGGCCGGCAGATCGCCGGGCATTTCTTCAAATTCGCGCTGATTATTCTGGCGCTGGGAGCGGTGGTCGGCTCGGGGTTTGGCGCCTGGGTGGGCCACTATATGACCGGCCAGTACGCCCACTATTTTCGGTTCCCCGACTTCCAATTTCGCGTCGACGTCAAACTGGTCATCGTGGGCGTGTTGGTCACGTTGGTCGCGGGCATGGGCGGGGCATTGGGCACCGTCTTCCAGGTCATGCGCCTGGCCCCCGCCGAGGCCATGCGCCCGCCGGCGCCGGAGGTCTACAAGGCCACGGTGCTCGAGCGGCTGGGGTTGTCCAGGCTGCTGTCGTCGGCCACGCGCATGGTGGTGCGCGAGTTCGAGCGCCACCCGGTGCGCTTTTTGCTGTCGTGGATCGGGCTGGCGCTGGCGGTCTCGCTGTTGGTCTTCGGCCGCTTCGGGTGGGACGCCATCGAGCGGCTCATCGAGATGCAGTTCACGCTGGGCCAGCGCGAGGACGTCTCGGTCACGTTCACCCAGCCGCTGCCCGAGCGCGCCGAGCGCGAGCTCGCCCACCTGCCCGGCGTGCTCGAGGTCGAGGCCCAGCGGGCCGTGCCGGTGCGCATGCAGGTGGGGCCGCGCTACCGCGACGTCGTGCTCATGGGTTATCCGACTCCCAGCCGGCTGCGCCGGCCGATCGCCGAGGACGGACAGGTCATTCGACCGCCGTCCACCGGCGTGGTGCTCAGCCGCGTGCTCGGCGAGCGCCTGGGGGTCCATCGAGGCGACACCATCACTGTCAAGGTCCAGGAGGGCGACCGCGAGCATTTCACGCTGCGCGTCGCCGGCTTGGTCGACGATACCTTCGGCATGTTCGGCTATATGCAGATGGGGGCGCTCAACCGAAAGCTCGACGACCAGGGCGCGATCACCAACGCCTACCTTCGCGTCGACCAACGCCACATCGACGAGGTGTTCCGCCGCCTGGAGGATATGCCCAAAGTCCAGGGGGCGCAGCGCTCCGAGCGCATCCTCGAGCAGTTTCGACGCCAGACCAACGAGTCGGTCGTCTTCCAGACCACCATCATCGTGATCATCGCCTCGATCATCGTCATCGGCGTGGTCTACAACAACTCGCGCGTGGCGCTGTCGATGCGCGGCCGCGAGCTCGCGAGCCTGCGGGTGCTCGGGTTCACCCGCGGCGAGGTCGCCTACATCTTGCTGGCCGAGCAGGCCGTCCAGGTGGTCCTGGCCATCCCGGTGGGCTGGGTGCTGGGCAAATTCTTCGCCCGCGCGCTGGTCGCGGCGATGAACCCGGAGAATTTTCGTTTTCCCGTCTACATTTCACCGCATACCTACGCATTCACGGCGGTGGTGACGGTGGCCTCGGCCGTGCTCAGCGGGCTTCTGGTGCGTCGGCGGCTGGACCGCATGGATCTGACCGAAGTGCTCAAGGAACGGGAGTGACGTCATGGGCCCCGCGATGAATATCTGGGCGAAACGCATCCTGTGGTCGCTGCTGGCGCTCGCGGCCGTCGTGGCGGTGGTGTGGGCGTGGATGCCCCGCCCCGTGCCCGTCGACGAGGCCGCGGTCAAGCGGGCGACCTTCACCGAAACGGTCGACGAGGACGGCAAGACCCGGGTCATCGACAAGTACACCGTGGCGGCGCCGCTGACCGGCCAGCTCGAGCGCATCGGCCTCGACGAGGGCGACCGGGTGCACAAGGGCGAGGTCGTCGCGCGCATCGCCCCGTTGGCGCCGCCGCTTCTGGATGTGCGCAGCCGCGACGAGGCCGAGGCGCGCGTGGAGGCGGCGCAGGCGTCGCTTCGCCAGGCGCAGGCGGCTCAGGCGCGCGCCCAGGCGGCCTACGAGCAGGCCAAAAAGGAGGCCGCTCGCCAGCAGCGCCTGGTCGAGGCCGGCGTGGTCACCCGCCAGGCCGCCGAGCAGGCCCAGTTGCAGCAGCGCACCAGCCGCGCGGATCTGTCCTCGGCGACATTCGCCGTGCAGGTGGCCAAAAACCAGCTCGATCTGGCCAAGGCGGCCCTGCGCACGATGACCGAAAAGCAGCCCGCCCAGACGCAGACACTACCGGTGACCGCACCGGTCAACAGCGAGGTGCTCCAGGTCATGCAGAAGAGCGCCGGCGTCGTCCAGATGGGCAAACCGCTGGTCGAATTGGGCGATATTGATACACTGGAGGCCGTCGTCGACGTCTTGACCACCGACGCGGTCAAGATTCACCCCGGCGATCACGTGCGCCTGGTGCGCTGGGGCGGCGGCACGACCATCGACGGACGCGTCAAGCGGGTGGACCCGTCGGCGTTTACCAAGGTGTCGTCGTTGGGCGTCGAGGAACAGCGCGTCAACGTGATCATCGCGCTCGAAGGGCCCGCCAAGGCCGTCGACGAGCTCGGCGACGGCTACCGCGTCGAGGCCGAAATCGTCACCTGGCAAAAGCCCGACGTCTTGCAGGTCGACGCCAGCTCGGTCTTTCGCCACAAGGGCGGCTGGGCGGTCTACCGCGCCGCCGACGGCGAGGCCAAGCTCACCCCGGTCGAGATCGGCCGGCGCACCGAACGAGCGGTCCAGATCATCAAGGGCCTGAAGCCCGGCCAGAAGGTCGTGCTCTATCCCACCGACGCCATCTTCTGATGGCACCGACGTCGAGCAGCGTCGCTGACTCATAACCAACACAACCAACAACGGAGACTTTCCCATGGCTGGCGAGACCGACGCGACCTACCAACTCTTCTATTGGCCCTCGATTCAGGGGCGCGGCGAGTTCGTGCGTCTGGTGCTCGAGGAGGCGGGCGCCAATTACGCCGACGTCGCCCGCGAGCCCGGAGGCATGGACCGGCTCGAGGACATCCTGGAGGGCGACATCGGCCAGACCCCGGGGTTTGCGGTGCCCATGCTGCAACACGGCAACTTGATCATCTCGCAGACCGCCAATATCTGCCTGTATCTCGCGCGCCGACATGGGCTGGTACCCGACGACGAGGCCAGCCAGTTGCACGCCAACCAGTTGCAGTTGACGGTGGCCGACTTAGTCACCGAGGCCCACGACACCCACCATCCCATCTCGGTCGCCGATTATTACGAGGACCAAAAGGAGGCCGCCAGGCGCCGCGCGAAGGCCTTCGTGGAGCTTCGGATTCCCAAATTCCTGGACTATTTCGAGCGCGCCTTGCACAGCAGCGCGGGCGCGTTCTTATTGGGAGACGCGCTGAGCTATGTGGACCTGTCCGTCTTTCAGGTGGTCCGGGGCCTGCAGTACGCCTTCCCCGAGGCGATGCGAGGGTGCCGATCGCGGGCGGAGGGCCTGTGGGCGCTGTGCGACCGCGTCGAGGACCGCCCGGCGATTAGTGCGTATCTCGCTTCCGAACAGCGGATCCCGTTCAACGAGCAGGGAATCTTTCGACACTATCCCGAACTCGACCAACGCTGATCGGCGCGTACGGCCTACATATGCCCGGTTTTGCGTGTAAAACTCCGGTGTTCCCAATATTAATTTTTATGCGATTGAGCTTGAACGGATGGGCTCTGTTCCCTAAAGTGGACAGGCATCCAACCGGGATAATTGGGATATTGGAGACTAAAGATGACCAAAATGAATGCACGTTCGGGACGCGCGGGTGGGAGGGTCGCGCTACTACTGGCGGCGGCTGCCGCCGTCGTCGGGGTAAGCCTGACGCACCTCTCTCCGGCGTCTGCGTGTAGTTCCACGCCGCCACCGCCGCGCTGCGGTGTATCGCTGTCGTGTTCGTTGCAGATGGCCGATACGCTGACCTCGGCGGGGACCCCCAGCGGGCAGATGCCCGCGCTGTTGTACCTGACCGTGACGGGGAACGACCCGCGCTGCCCCAACACCGGGGTGGTCGACGTCAACCTCAACGCCCAATGCTCGGAATTCGGCGCCAACGGGCAGCAGACCCCCGCGCCGGGCGGCTCGGGCTCTGTGCACCAACGGATCGCGCAGGGGCGCATCAGTCCGGTCAACATCCCGATCTCCTTCCAGCACGGTAACCCCCGGTTGTGCAATATGGGGGGCACGGCGACGGTGCGTCTGTCCAGCGGGCAGTCGGCCACGGTGCAGTGCTCGCCGCAAAACGTGTGCTTGCTTCCTCCCGACAACGCCGATCCCAGCAAGCCGGTCGTGGAGATGCACGTGGTCGGCTCGACGGTCGCGGCGGCTGGTCCCGGCCAGCCCGCCGGTTCGATCTACGAGATCGTCAACCACAGCACCACGCAGAGCTTCGGCGGTCAGTTGACCGTGTCGATGACGAACGCCAACGGCGCGCCGGAGACCGACGACGTGCCCCCGCCGGACCCGGACCCGGCGGTGGTGTGCACCGACAATCCCACGGCTCCCGAAGATCCGGCCGACTGCAGCAAAAAGCCCACCAACCCGGTGTGTGGCTGCGACGGCAAGAGCTACGCCAACGACTGCGTGCTGACCAACGCCGGCGTGCAGAAGCTGCACGACGGCCAGTGCAAGCCGCCGTTTTCGTCGGCCTCGGGCTTCTCGCTCGCCGACACCAACGGCGACGCCTTCCCGCTGAAGATCGCCATGGAAGGGGACAACGTCGACGAGTGCATCCCGCTGCCGGCCAACCCGGCGCTGCACGCGAGCTCGCGGGCGACCAAGCGCCTCGACCCCATCGGCCCCGGCCAATCGGTGCGCTTCCGGGTCATCTCGCGAAGCTGGCACCTGTGCCGCGACGGCAGTTGTTCGCAGGCCACCGTGCGCCTGACCGGCGCGATGATGGGCAGCGGCACGCCGATCCTCGCCTGCGGCGGCAGCACCGTGGTGGTCGACTCCTCCCGGACGGTCGACACCACTCAGTGCGCCGACGGTAACCGCACCTCGCCGGGCCTGGTCCCGTTCGTGCCCCCGGACACCGATTCCGATGGCATCGACGACCAGACCGAGCTGGCTCAAGGCACAGATCCCAACCTCGGCGACAGCGACGGCGACGGTCTGAGCGACGCCCAGGAGCTGTTCGCGGGGACCGACCCGACCAAAACCGACAGCGATGGCGACGGGCTGAGCGACAGCGACGAGATCAACATCTACCACACCGATCCCAACAAGGCCGACACCGACGGCGACGGCCTCGACGACGGCGAAGAGGTCGGCACCTACGGCACCGACCCCAATATGGTCGACACCGACGGTGACGGGCTGAGCGACTACGACGAGGTCAACCGCGGCACCGACCCGATGCTGCGCGACACCGACGGCGACGGGCTCAGCGACTACGACGAGGTGCAACTGGGCACCGACCCGCTCAACAGCGACACCGACGGTGATGGCGTCATCGACGGCATCGAGCACCGCAACGGCGGCAATCCCCTGGTGGCTGGCGAGAGCGCGGCCGACTACCCCGACGCCGACGGCGACGGGCTGACCGACGCCGAAGAGGCTCAGTACGGCACCGACCCGAACAAGGCGGATAGCGACGGCGACGGTCTCAACGACGCTCAGGAAGTGCTCATCTACGGCACCGACCCCAACAAGACCGACACCGACGGTGACGGGCTGAGCGATTACGACGAGGTCCACACCTACCACACCAACCCGAACTCGGCGGATACCGACGGTGACGGGCTGAGTGACTACGACGAGGTCAACACCTACAACACCGACCCGAATATGCGCGACACCGATTGCGACGGGCTCGACGACGGTGACGAGGTCAACGTCTACCACAGCGATCCGACCAAAGCGGACACCGACGGTGGTGGCGCCAGCGACGGCGACGAGGTCACCAACGGCTTCGACCCGACCGACCCCAGCGACGACCCCTACTTCGTGGGCTCGCTCAACGGCAGCGCCGGCGTCGTGCTGACGGGTTCGAAGGACGACTACTCCACGGTCGTCCAGCTCGACCACACCTCCTTCGACGTGCAGACGGGCCGTCTGACGGCGAGCGCCAAGAACCTCACGCCCAAGATCGGGCGCATCGAGACGACC
Source organism: uncultured delta proteobacterium (assembly GCA_963697525.1). Taxonomy (GTDB): domain Bacteria; phylum Myxococcota_A; class Bradymonadia; order Bradymonadales; family Bradymonadaceae; genus Bradymonas. The sequence goes on along the minus strand of OY969087.1, from coordinate 5,932,758 downwards.
ATCGACGCTCCCGACTCCAAGTGGACGCCCGGTCAGACGATCACGTTCACCGAGAGCTACAAGACGTTCCTCAAGAACGAGAACAGCCCCTATGACATCCAGCGCCTGGAGATGGGCAACAAGATGATGGGGCCGGCGGTCGACGGCACGTACTTCCTGGGCATGGGCCAGATCTGGCTGACGTCGAGCCCGTACACGGTCTTCGACGTGATGTTCCAGGCCAGCGTGTGGGCGACGAACCCGAACACCAACCAGTTCGAGCGTCTGCACGTGGGCACCGACTACGGCACCGACTACAACTTCTCGACCAGCGGGACCGACCTGACGGTGACGTTCCACATCAAGCTGCCCGACGGCTACGCCCCCTCGCAACTGTACGTGCTGCACGACATCAACGGCTACGAGCACTCGGCCGTGGAGACCTCGTGCGACGACAATTACGACGACGACAACGACGGCAAGGTCGACTGCGAGGACGTCGATTGCATGGGCGAGGCCATCTGCGACAACGCCAACAACGGTGGCGACGACACCGGCACCAACGCCGACGCCGGCAACAACGGCAGCGGCGACGCCGGCATGGGCGCCGACGCCGGCAACAACGGTGGCAACGCCGGCGCGGACGCCGGCAGCGGTGACAACAACGGCTCCAACGACGGCGCCGACGGCGGCTATGACGCCAACCGCTACCACAGCACGATCAATAAGCAGGGCATGTGCTCGACGTCGTTCAGCTCGACGCCGACCACCGGTTTTGCCCTGGTGCTCTTCGCGATGCTCGGCCTGCTCGGCCTGGCGGCGCGCCGGCGCAAGCAGCAAGCGCCCGCGCGCATCGACGACTGAGCGTTCCGCTTCGCCCTTACTTGGCCAACGGGTCGTGTCCCCTCGAGGGATCGGCCCGTTGGCCGGTTGTGACGGTGATGATGCACGACAAGTCAGACAAGACACCGCGTGGAGGTGCTACTTGGACGAAGGCCACACTGTGGATGGTTCGCAGCGTGGCCTTCGTCTGTGTAGTGGCCGCGGCCGGCTGCGGGCCGGATAATGGCATGCAGCCGGGCGACCACGGCCGTGATGCCGGGGTCGACACCGGTCAGCCGGACGCCGGCCAGCCCGACGCGGCCGCGCCCATCGACTACGACCAGAAGCTCAAACCGCTGCTCGACGCGGCGGGAGCGGCGCCCATCTCCAAGCCCACCGACGTCAACCAGGCCCGCGTGCGTCTGGGGCGCATGCTCTTCTTCGACCCCATCTTGAGCGGCAACCGAGACACCGCCTGCGCGACGTGTCACCGCCCGTCGCAGGGCACCACGGTCCACCGCTCGCTGGTCGTGGGGACCAAGGCGGTGATGCGCGACGGGCTGCGCATGCCCGGGCCCGACCACAGCTTTACCCCGCGCAACCCGCCGGGCTTATTCAACCTGGGCGACGACAACGTCACCAGCCTGTTCTGGGACGGGCGGGTGACCCGCAACGCCGCCGGCCAGCTCGTGCTGTACGACAAGGGCTGGCAGAAGTCCGGTGACAGCTACCTGCGCTCGTTGTCGCCCATCCTCGACAGCATGCTCGCCGCCCAGACGATGGTTCCGGTCATCAACCGCGACGAGATGCGCGGCGACTACGGCGAGTCCGACATTCACGGGCAGACCAACGAGCTGGCGCAGGTCCCCGACCAGGACCTCGACCTGGTGTGGCAAAGGGTCATCGACCGGCTCAAGGCCAACCCGAACTACCGCCAGCTCTTCCAGGAGGCCTACCCGGACACGCCCATCGACCAGATCGTTCTGGCGCACGCCTCCAACGCGCTGGGCTCCTTCGTCACCCAGGCGTTTACCTTCGACGACTCCCCGTTCGACCGGTATTTGCGCGGCGACAAGAGCGCGCTGACCCAGCAGCAAAAGCGCGGCGCCTATCTGTTTTATGGCGAGGCCGGCTGCGCGCGCTGCCACTCCGGGCCGGCGCTGTCCGACGGCAAGCTGTACAACGTGGGCGTGCGACCCATCGGGCCCGGGCCGGGCAAGCCCCAGTACGACGTGGACTACGGGGCGGTGCTGCGCACCAACGCCGGCGAGGACAAAAAGTACGCCTTCCGCACGCCGATGCTGCGCAACGTGGCGCTGACGGGCCCGTGGATGCACAACGGCGCCTACACCACCCTGGAAGCGGCGGTGCGTCATTTCATCAACGTCAAGAAGTCGCTGGAGACGTACGACGCCTCCCAACTCGACGAGGAGTTTCGCCGCTACGTCCACCAGCGCGAGGAGGTCATCCAGGATGTGGAGACGACCCTCGAGCCGATGCCGGTGCTGGACTTGAGCGACGCTCAGGTCGACGCGCTGGTGGCGTTTTTGAACTCGTTGAGCAGCCCGTCGGCCGAGCACCTCGGGGACGTGGTGCCCGACCAGGTCCCCAGCGGCGACCCCATTCCCCTACCGTAGCTCGTCGTCGCGCACGCACGGCAGACCGTCGAGCGTGCGCCGGCGCGGCTCATCGGGGTCCTTCGACACCCGCATATGCACCTCGACCGGTCCGCTCTGCTGCCCGGTGACCTGGCGCACATGGCCCGGCAGGCGCAGCAACTCCCCGTCATCGACGACTTCGGCCTCGAAGCGCAACCAGCACTGCTGCTCTTGGGCGTCCTCGGGCGCGGTCACGCGAGTTTCGCGGCGCCCGCGCGGCGGCGGCGAGGTGTCCGGCTGGGCGCGAGCATCCACGGCCGTCTGTTTGATCTGGTCCGGCCGCAGCAAGATCGGCTCGTCGTCGGGCAACGCCCGGGCGACGGCGCCCGGTTTGTCGCGGTGTCGTTGGGCCTGGGGTCGTGGTTCGCTCAGGTCGATGAGGTCGAGCTCGACGGTGTCCGACGGATCATCGGACATGTACACCTCGGTTCGAAAGTAGACGTCGGCGTCGACGTCATAGGCGATCGTGGTTCCTGCCCATTTTTTGGTCATTTGGCTCCCCCCGGTGCCAATTGAGAACGGTGATTCTGGTCGCTGTACGGCCATATATTTCGGCGCAGCTCCATGCGCGGCAGCCGGCCGAATTACATCGAAGCAGTGGTTGATCTGTTGGTGAAGGACTACTAGCCAAGAATATGGACACGGAGGGATGAACGGTCGAACGCCGTGCTGATGGCGTCTTCGAGCATGCGCTTTGCGCGACGGAACCGAGGGCCGTACACTGAGGTCGTAATTGCGAAACGTCGAGTCGTTGTGTGGGAGTGATGATGATGAGCCGGTATGCTGGCGCCGTCGCCGGGTGTCTCTTGCTGAGCGCGGCGATTGGCCTGGGCGGGTGCGACAAGAAGGCCGGCGCTGCAAAAGAAGCGTCGGCGTCGAAGGCGGCAAAGTCGCCGCCGGCCAAGGCCGCTGACCCCGGCGATGTCGAAGAAATTGACCTGGAGATGGAAGACTTACCGAAGGGAAAGCCCATCACATTGCGCGAGGTGTCGTCGAAGGCGAGGGCGCTGGTCGACGCCGATGGCGGGCCGCTTTGTTTGGACCGCGCGTTTCGCCGCCATGAGCGCATCACCGTTGGCTCGCCGGTCAAGGGTAGCTGCTTGCACAACCGAGGACACGCGCGGCTGGTGAGCCTCGACGACGGCAAGACGCTGGCTCGGATGGGGGGAGTGAGCCAGGCGTCGGACACATTGGGCTATCTGGTCGGCCACCGCGAGCATGACTGGACCAACGTATTGGTGAGCCTGGCCGACGGCGCGGTGCTCGCGCCGAGGGCGCCGGCCCACGTGCGGCCGCGCATCTACCTGCCAAAAGGGAGCCCGTATTTCTGGGTCTTCGAACTCGACGCCGACCGCAACGTCTCCTACCAGGCCTTCAATAAGCCGCCGACCGCCGTGACCAAGCTCGCCTTTACGAGCAGCGCGTTTCCCAAGTCGCCGCTGTACACCGAGTATGACCCGAAGCGGAGCGCGCTCGTGTGGCGCACCGACGCCAGCGACCGCTGCGGCGGTTATATCGCCACGCCCGACGGCGACGGCGGTTGTCTGGCGCTGGTCGACCCGCACTCCGGCCAGACCGTGCGACGCCACGGCGATTGGTGGATTCAAACGCGCAGTCAGCCGGGCAAGATCCTGGCGTATCCCTCGGGCGGTGGGGATCCGGTCAACCCGCGGCCGAAGGGATGTTCGGCCATGGTCGTACACCACTTGCCCTCCGATCTGACGCTGCCGCGGGCGATGTTTTCGTGCCGCAAGGGCAACCAGATGGACGGAACGTTCTACGCGTGGGCGCCGGGCAGGCTGTGGAAGGTCCCCGGAGAGGGATGGAGCACGGGGTTGACCTTCGACGCGATGGTCGATATCCGCAAGCCGGGCACGATGCCGCTACATATGGACCGGGCGTTGCTCGACCTGCGCCACGGCAAGCTCTTCGAGCCGCCCGACGGCATGCGCCGCGTCTCCTCGTTGCTCTACGCCAAGGGGCCGGATCTGTGGTTGCTCGACCACGAGCACGCCCAATTGCGCAAGCTCGCCCACACCGACTGCCCCGGCGTTCTCAGCGTGACGCTGGACACGCCCCAGGTGCAGGGCGTGGCCTGCCTGCGCCGCGGCCGATCGCAGCCGGTCGACTCCGACGGGTGCACCTATGAGGCCGCGGGCAGCCCGTTTCGCCACGGCTACGTCTTCGACCTGGAGAACGGCACCAAGCAGCAGGTGCCCTACGTGCCGCTGGCGCGCACCAACAAGCGGGTGGTGTTGTCGAAGACGCCGTTTCTGATCAACAACACCAAGCCGTGCGTCGAGAAGGCATTGTTTACGGTGAAGCGTCCCGGGGCGAAGTGAGGGCTTTGCGCTTGTTGCGCCGCACCGCCAGGTAGATGCCGGCGAGCACGAGCACGCCGGCGCCCATGTCGCTCCAACCGAACGGGCGCCCGAAGAAGACGATGTCCCACACCATCGCCAGGGCGGGCTGCAACAACAGGAGCAGCCCCAGCACGGAGGCGGGCAGCTGGGGCATGGCGCGGGTCATCAACACCCAGCCCAGCGCCTGGCAGACCACCCCGTAGACGCCCAGAGCCAGGGCCGTGTGCGTGTTGGGGATGGCGAAGCCTTCGCCCATCAGGACGACGACGGTGCCCAGTAGAAGGGCCACCCACAACGACACGAACAGCAGGTTGACCGCCGGGTGGAGCGTGCGCGCGTTGCTCTGCCGGGAGCGCAGGCCCAGCAAATAGCCGGCATAGGCAAACGCGGTGCCCACGCCGTAGGCGACGCCGCGCAGGTAATTGGCGGGTAGGTCGGCAAAATCGACCCCGACCAGCACCAGCAGCCCGGGAAGCGCCAGCGCCAGCCCCACCGGAAAGCGCCACCCGATGCGCTCGCCGAAGAACAGCACGCCGGCGGCGGCCAGCACGAACACCTGCAGGTTGGCCAGCACCGTCGCCAGCCCCGGGCCGACATAGTGAATGGAGCGGTGCCACAAGAATAGATCGAGGGCGAAGAACGCCGCCACCGGCAGCAGCCCCAGCGCCTGGCGCGCGTCGCGCCGCGACGGCCACCGGCCCGACGCCGCCAGCACCACGGCCAGCGCGATCGCGCCGAAGACCATGCGGTAAAATCCGGCCGTCGTTGGGCTGACGTCGGCCACGCGCACCCACACCGCCGAGGTGCTGATCATGGTGGCGCCGAGCAACATCTCGACGACCGGGCCGGCCTTGGGAAGCTTCACGTGCGTTTCGATCGTTGCTAGATAAGTAGTGTGCGCAGGACGTCAACGACGCCTCGCGTGCCAAACCGTTGAGCTACACTGAACGGGTCCACAAACCAAGAGCCATCAGCGTTTATGTCAAGCGATTTTGTGCGCACAGTCGACCGGGAGCCAGAGCACGGGGCGCGAGACGTGCGCGTGGTGCGCTATGGCCAGGGTCGTACGGCGGAGGCGCGCGACGTGGTGGCGATGGAAGAGCCGCTGGAGATCCGGCTGGGGTTTTCGTGGCGCGGCCGCCCGGCCCAGAAGAGCCTGTCGGTGACCATGCGCACGCCCGGTGACGAGCGCGAGCTCGCCGCCGGTTTTCTCTTCGGCGAGGGCATGATCGCCGCGGCCGAGGACATCGAGGCGTTCGAGTTTTGCGCGCCCGCCGACGGCGCCGAGCCCAGCGCGAACCTGCTGCGGGTTTGCCTGGCCGAGCACGTCGAGGTGGACACGAAGTCGCTGACCCGCCACTTCTACACGACCTCGAGCTGCGGGGTGTGCGGCAAGGCGAGCATCGAGGCGCTGCAGGTCGACGGACGGCCCGTGCTCGACCCGTCGGGCTTCGAGACCGACGCCGCGCGCATCTGCGAGCTCCCCGCCAAGCTTCGCGCCGCGCAGGCCGTCTTCGAGGACACCGGCGGGTTGCACGCCTGCGGGCTGTTCGACGCCGCCGGCGCGCTGGTGGACGTGCGCGAGGACGTCGGGCGCCACAACGCCATGGACAAGCTCATCGGCGCACGACTCCTGGCCGGAGCCTTGCCGCTGGCCGACAGCGTCGTCATGCTCAGCGGGCGGGCGAGCTTCGAGCTGTTGCACAAGGCGGTCATGGCCGAGATCCCCATCGTGGTCGCCGTGGGCGCGCCGTCGAGCCTGGCGGTCGACGTCGCCCAGGAGTTCGGCGTCACCCTGGTGGGCTTTGCGCGCGATGGCCGCTTCAATATCTATTCGCATCCCGAACGCATCCGATTTGGCGGTGAAACCCAATGAGCACCGATCACGACGAACAAGAGCACGCGCCCACGCTCCCCGACCCGGTCGTGCCCAACGACCCCGACGACAACGCCCAGGTGTCGGCGCCGAGCGAGGCGGCCGGCGGCATCCCGGCGGTGGTCTCGACCTTCAAGCACGCCGCGCGCAAGGTGGGCGTGGCCGAGGGCGTCAAGACGCTGCTTCGCATGAACCAGAAGGGCGGCTTCGACTGCCCGGGCTGCGCCTGGCCCGACCCCAAAGACCGCTCCATGGTCGAGTTTTGCGAAAACGGCGCCAAGGCCGTCGCCGACGAGGCCACCCGCGACCGGGTGGGGCCGGAGTTCTTCGCCCGCCATTGCGATCTCCGAGCTGGCCACGCGCTCGGGGCGCTGGCTCAACGCGCAGGGACGCCTCACCCACCCGATGGTGCGCCGAGACGGCAGCGATCACTACGAGCCCATCTCCTGGGAGGACGCCTTCGCCCTCATCGGCGAGGAGCTGGGCGCGCTGGATTCGCCCGACGAGGCGATCTTTTATACCTCCGGGCGTACCAGCAATGAGGCGGCGTTTTTGTACCAGCTCTTCGTGCGCGAATTCGGCACCAACAACCTGCCCGACTGCTCGAATATGTGCCACGAGTCCAGCGGCGTGGGCCTGAGCGAGGTCATCGGGGTGGGCAAGGGCACCGTCTTGCTCGAGGACTTCGACAAGGCCGACGCCATCTTCGTCATCGGACAGAACCCGGGGACCAACCACCCGCGCATGCTCACCGCGCTGCAGTCGGCCAAGCGACACGGCGCGACCATCGTGAGCATCAACCCGCTGCGCGAGACCGGGCTGGTGCGCTTCAAGCACCCGCAGGAGGTGCGCGGGCTTTTGGGCCGGGGCACGCCGCTGGCGAGCCTGCATCTGCAGGTGCGCATCAACGGCGACGTGGCGTTGTTGAAGGGCATCATGAAGGCGATGCTCGAGGCCGAGGACGCCCAACCCGGCAGCGTCCTCGACCAGGCGTTCATCGACGAGTTCTGCGAGGGCTTCGAGGCCTTCGCCGACGACCTGCGCGAGGAGCCGTGGGACGAGATCGTCGAGAAGAGCGGCATCGAGCGCGACCAGATCCAACAGGCGGCCAAGATCGCCATGGAGGCCGACAGCCTCATCGCCTGCTGGGCGATGGGCCTGACCCAGCACGAGAACGGGGTGGCCAATATCCAGGAGGTCGTCAACTTCCTGCTCATGCGCGGCCAGATGGGCAAGCCCGGCGCGGGCGCCTGCCCGGTGCGCGGCCACTCCAACGTGCAGGGTGACCGCACCGTGGGCATCTGGGACCGGCCCAAGCCGGCGTTTTTGGACCGTCTGCAGCAGCGCTTTGGCTTCGATCCGCCGCGCGAGCACGGCTTCGACACCGTCCACGCCATCGAGGCGATGCACGACGGCCGCGCCAAGGTGTTCGTGGGCATGGGCGGAAACTTCCTGTCGGCGACGCCGGACACCAACTACACCGCCGAGGCGCTGCAGAATTGCTCGCTGACGGTGCAGATCTCGACCAAGCTCAACCGCGCCCACCTGATCACCGGTGGGCAGGCGCTGATTCTTCCGTGCCTGGGCCGCACCGAGATCGACCGGCAGAAGGGCGGGGTGCAATTTGTCAGCGTGGAGAACTCGATGGGGGTGGTGCACTCGTCGAAGGGAAGCTTCGAGCCGGCCTCGGAGCATTTGATGAGCGAGCCGGCCATCGTCGCCGGCCTGGCCCGCGCCACACTCGGCGAGCGCTCCGAGGTCGACTGGGCCGGGCTCATCGCCGACTACGACGGCATTCGTGACGTCATCGAGGACGTCATCGACGGCTTCGACGACTACAACGCGCGGGTGCGAAAGCCCGGCGGGTTCGTGCTCCCCAACGGCGCCCGCGAGCGGCGCTTTGACACCGACACGGGCAAGGCCAAGTTCACCGTCCACCCCATGCCCGAGCACGATCTGGACGACGGCGAGCTGCTGATGATGACCATCCGCAGCCACGACCAGTTCAACACCACCGTGTACACCAACGACGACCGCTATCGGGGCATCAAGGGCGGCCGACGCGTCGTGCTGCTCCATGAGCGCGACATCGCCGAGTTGGGGCTGCAGGAGGGCCAGATGGTCGACCTGGTCGGCGAATACGGCGGCGTCGAGCGCGTCGCGCCCGGCTTCAAGGTCGTGGCCTACGACCTGCCGCGGCGAAGCGCGGGGACATACTTTCCCGAGGCCAACGTGCTCGTGCCCGTCAACAGCTACGCCAAGCGCAGCCACACCCCGGCGTCCAAATCGGTGGTCATCCGGCTTCGCCCGCTGTGAGCGCGGCTTAGCGCTTGGCCTCGCCGACCATGCGACGCATTGCGTTGCGGGTGTCGGCGTCGAGGTCGCCGGCCCCTTGGGCCAACATCAGCGTATCCAGTTGCGAGGCGCTGGAGAGCTCGCCGTCGACCAACGCGTCGAGGAAGCGAATGAGCACGCGGGTTCGCTGGCGACTTTGCTCGAGCCCGGCGCGATTGCTGGGGTCCGTGTACAGCCGCTTGTCGTAAGGCCGAGGCTTGGCGATCGGCAGCACCCGCGAAAAACCGGCGGCGTCCCAGCTCTGGCGCACCTTGTCGCCCTCGAAGGCGTACAGCCGCTCCCCCGCAAGACAATACCGCAGTTCGAAGACGAGCTTAGCCCGTATGGGTTGGTCGCCGCCTTCTTCAACCGCGCTCGCGTGGACCCGATAGGCACACCAACCGGTCGCCTTCGTGCCCCGAATATACTCGGCGACGGGGACACCCTGGCCCATGCGATCGAGGGCGCGCTTGCCCCCGCCCAGCTCGCGCGGCATCAGCGAGTTGAACAGCGTCGCGTTCGACTCACCGTCGATGAAGGTATCGACGAGCGGCCCGAAGACCGTGCGCAGCGCAGCCTGATCCGGCGCCTCGACGCGGGCGACGGCGCGGTCGATAGCCTCGCCCAGGAACTCGGCGCGTCCTTTGGCCGACATGGTATCGAGCCTGGCGTCCGGGGGCAGGTCGGGGGGCTGTCCCAATTGCGTGTCGATAAAGCGCTCCCAGTTGCGCTCGGCGTCGGCGCTCGCGTGGGCGTCGTTGGCGTGGTGTGCGGCCCGTTCGATTGTCTTCAGAAGGTCTCCGGCGCCCGGAGCGGGGGGCTCGGCCGACCAACGCTTCAGGTCGTCGCAATAGTCGGGCGTGCGGGTGGTGTCACGGGTGGGGCCGGCCCGAAATGCCCGGATCATATGTGCCACAAACGGTGCTACCGCGCCCTTATCGGCCTCCTGCTGCGCCTCGGCGGCGAGGGCGTCGAGCTTGCCCGGCTTGGGACGGGCGACCGCGAGCAGAAAATGCGCGAGCAGACGCTCGGTGGCCGTTGTGCCATAGGGATTTGGCGGACGAGTCGGCGCGCAGGCCAGCCTCGCTGCCCGTCGCGGCGTCGCCTCGTCGCCGTCGAAGGCGATGACCTCGTCGCCCAGCACACAGTAAATGGGGTGGTCTTCGCGTCGCACCTTTGGGCTGGGGAGCCATTGCTGGCCATGGCCGAAATTGACGAATTTGACGGCATCACCGCCCTCGATCACTAGCCGCGTCGCGTCCAGGCAGTATCCGGCAGCATGCCGGCCAACCACGTAGACATTCTGCAGCGCTCCGGCCGCGCCCATCGACGCGGCCACCTCGACGGGGGAGGACTTCTGAGCGGCGGCGGTGCGGGCGATAAAGTCGAGGACCGCCCGCAAGTCGCGTCCGCGCCCACCCGACTCGAGGTGGCCGATGGTCTGCTCGATGGCGTCTCGCTGAGCGCGATCGAAGGACGGCGGCGGCGCGGAGAGCCAAAGGGTTGAAAGACGCTGCTTCTTCGCGGAGGGAAAGTGGTTGGCGCCGACGTCGGCGTCGCCGACGGCGTCGAAGATGTGGTAATCGGCGACCTGCTGAACCCGGGCGCGGATCTGCTGGTCGCCGCGGATCTCCACGCCGGTGGCGGCCACCAAAACAAGCGGCAGCACCACCATCGCCGCGCGAATCGCCCAGTGGCGGCGGCGCACACGAAAGCGGCAGGCCAGCGCCACGGCCGCCATCGAAAACGCGGTGATGGCCACCATTGCGATAAACCGCGTCTGCAGGCGCACGGCGTAGGCGACCGGGCGTAGCACGCTGTCGACCATGAACAGCGGAAGCATGGCGCCGGCCAGCCCCACGGGAACGACGATCCAAGGATGAGCGTCGCGCTCTCGGTTTCGCACCAGCCAAAGCCCGCCGATGACCGTCCACAAAATCGCGAAATAGACGTTGTAGATGCTCACCGCGACCCGCGCGAATCGGCAGGCGCCGCTGGCCGTGTCGGCGATGCAGACCGCGCCCGAGGCGTAGGTCGCGCTGTCCACCGTCATGAGCACCGTCAGCACGGTGACGCTGAGTACGCCGCCCCAGAAGAGGGCGGTGGTTCGATCGAAGCCGGGGGCGTCGTCGTCGCGGGGCGGTGTCTGGGTCATGGCGCGCCACAGGTCGAGGAGTCGTCGGGGCGCCCACGATAACGTATCGGCCGGGGCGGCGCTATCGGGCGTTGGCCCGGGTGGCCGAGCCGGCGATCAGAAGCTGGCCGAGCCAGTAGGTCACGATGATAGGCACGCGCACGCCGTCGATGGGGGCGTGGAAGCGGTCCAGCGCGATGAGGGTGTCGCTGAAGCCGAAGAGGATCGCGCCCACCAGCGCCGCCCAATCCCACGGCGTGGGCGCCTGCTCGCTGGCGAGGAGCGCCGCCGAGCGCCACAGCATGACCAGGATGACCGAGGTGTAGGCGACCACGGGCACGCGCATCGCCCCCAGGTGCGGCCACAGCACGCTCGCCGCCCAGCCGATCCAGCACACGAAGGGCAGGGCTTCCAGCGGTCGCGGCTCGCGCGATCGGCGCAAGAACGCGGTGATATAGCCGACGTGGCCGAGCAAAAAGGCGATCATGCCCAGCAAAAACGTCGACTGGCCCAACTCCAAGAAAATGTCGCCGAAGACGCACAAGACCAGCCCGGCGAGCACCGCCCGTCCGTAGCGGCCGCGGCCACGCGCGGCCACCACCACCGCCATCGCCAGCACCGGAAAGGGCTTGGTGATCACGCGCAGCCACCAGTCGTCGAGGAGGACGCCATAGATGAACAGCGCCGCGCATACCAGGCCGATGGTCGCCGCCAGGGGGAGAAATCGATCGAGTTTGGACTGCATGGAGCGCTCGTCGTCACACAGGGCAATATGGCCCGATGATCGCCTCGCGAGCGCTGTTGTGCAAGAACGACGCGGTGCCGGTCGGCGGCGTCGACGCGCGGGCCAGGCTGTGACAAGGTAGAGATTGAATTGACCACGCTCTTATGCTGGTGAACCCATGAAGCTTCCCTGGATCGCAAGTACGTTCGTGTTGTTGTGCGCGTTTGGCGCGACCGCCGCGGCGCAGGATGCCGGCCACGCTCACAAACCGGGCGCCGACGCCATCGCCCAAAAGGTGGTCTCGGCGACGGGAGACCCGACCAAGCTCGACGAGCTCGCCTTTAGCTTCGTGGTCGAAAAGGGTGGCAAAGAGGTCGCGCGCCGACGCCACGTGTGGCATCCGAAAGCCGGAAAGCTCACCGTGACCTCCGGCGATCAGACGATCACGCTGACGCATCTGCACGACTACGACGTGTCCAAACTCGCCGGTCAGCCCAGCGCACATGCGAAGGCGTGGAAGGCGATCGCCCCCAAGGCTACCCCCGAGCAGGCGGCGAAGGCGTGGGGCTGGTTCATCAACGACAGCTATTGGCTTTTGATGCCGTCGAAGCTGATGGATGCGGGCGTGCACCGCGCGCTCGACGAGCAGGGCCGCCTGGTGCTGACCTTTGGGGACGTTGGGCTGACCCCGGGCGACCGCTACGCCCTGACGATCGACCCCGACAAGGCGCGCATCGCGCGCTGGGATTTCAAGCTTCAGAGCGGACGCCAGGGGCACTTCAAGTGGCTGAATTATCAGAAGTTCGGCCCGCTGACGCTGTCCACCCGGCGCGTCTCCGACGACGGCGGCTTCGTTATTCGCTTCGCCAACGTCGAAGCGACACCCTGAGTTAATTGGCGAATCGCAGCGGTTGTTCGACGTGGCCGGCTCTGGCATCATGGGCCGGCGACGTTCCCCGCAAAGTGACTGGTTGATGTCGGACGATTCGGGAAAATGCCCATCCTGTGATCAGCCGGGCCCGGTGGGTCAGCCCTGTGAGGGGACGGCCTGCCAGAAGCGCGGCTATCACTTCATTTCGCAGGCGTATTGGGACAAGGCCCACGCCAACGAGGACAAGAGCCCCGATCCCCTCATCGGCCAGCTCATCGGCGACTTTCTGGTCGTCGATATGCTGGGCGCCGGTGGGTTCGGCAAGGTGTGCCTGGCGCTGCAGAGCCCGCTGTTTCGGCTGCGCGGGGCGCTCAAGCTGATCGAATTTCCCAACGACGACCCCAAATTTCAGCAGGCGCTGCTGGAGAAGTTTCAGGGGGAGGCCGAGGTCCTGGCCGAGCTGAGCCACCCGAATATCGTGCGGCTGATCAAGTACGGCACCCACCGCAATCGGCCGTATTTGGTCATGGAGTACCTAGAGAAGGGGCTGACGCTGCGCGACGAGATGTGGCGCCGCTCGCGGGCCAAGCGCGGGTTTACCCGCCAGGAGCTCGGCCACGTCTTCCACCAGATGCTCAACGGCCTGGAGGCGGCGCACGCGCGCAAGATCATCCACCGAGACCTCAAGCCCGAAAATATCATGTTGCAACGGGTGGTCGGCAACCCCGCCCACGTGCGCATCCTGGACTTCGGCATCGCCAAATTCGTGGAGGGGACGACCGACACCAAGTGGCCGCTGGGATCGCCGAGCTATATGGCGCCCGAGCAGGTCAGCCTGCAGAACCTGGGCACGTGGACCGACCTGTACGCCCTGGGCGTGATGTTCTTCGAGATGCTCACCGGGCGGCGCCCGTTCCCCGGCGACAGCGACGAAGCCATCATGAGCAAAAAGCTCCGGAAGGACTTCGACGTCTTCGAGGCCGTCGCCGATCTGGAGATTCCCGAGGACACCAAGGCGTTCGTGCGCCGTGCGTTGGCTCGTGAGCCCGGCGAGCGCCCGCAGAACGTGGCGGCATTTCGAAAAGAACTCGACCGCGCGCTGGACGCCCTCGACGGAAGGGTCGCGGCCATCGAGCCCAGCGGCTCGGAGATGACGTTTACGCTGGACTCCAAAGACATCGTCAACATCGGTGAAGTCGCGGCCGACGGCGGCGGGGCGCCTCCACCGGCGCCGTCGGTCCAAGAATCGGCCGCCTCCGGCAAAGGGCGGGGCGCTGTGGGGCTGGTCGCGGTGGTCGCGCTGCTAGGGGCGGGCGCGTTTTTCGCCCGTGATAATTTGCGCGCGATGATCACCGGCGCATCCGCGCCGCAAGCGGCGCTTACGGCCGCTGTGCCCGACACGGGCGTCGGCGACGCGGGCGTCGCGGCGGTCGTGCCGGATGCGGCGCAGCCGGATGCGTCGGCAGAGCTTACGGCGGCCGCGGCGGGCGCGGCCGATGCCGGAGCCGACGTCATCGCCGACGTGAGCGACGCCAGCGCCGACGCCGCCGTCGACGCCGCGGCGCCCGACACCGGCCCACCGCTTCCGGCGTGGGCGATGACCCAGCTCAGCGCGGGCAAATACCACACCTGCGGGCTTCGCGCCGACGGCAAGATCCGCTGCTGGGGCGGCAACGACGAGGGCGAACTCGGCTTGGGCAATCAGGATTATTTGGGCGACGACGAGCCCGTCAACTCGGTCGCGCCCCTCGACCTGGGCGTGCCCGCCGTGCAGGTGGTCGCCGTCGGTGACCGCCAGGCGTCGTTTACCTGCGCGCTGCTGCAGGGCGGCAGCGTGCGCTGCTGGGGGGCGAACGCCCACGGCCAGTTGGGCTACGGCAACACCAACCAGATTGGCGACGACGAGACGCTCGCCCACCTCAAAGACGTGCCGCTGGGCCAAAAGGTTATTCAGATCGCCGCCGGCGCCTCCAAATTCGGCTCCCATGCCTGCGCGCTCTTCGACGACGGCACCATGCGGTGCTGGGGCAGCGCCAAATTCGGCAAGCTCGGCTACGGCTTCACCAACGTCATCGGCGACGACGAGCTTCCCAATACGGTGGGCAAGGTCGCCGTGGGCGGCAAGGTCGCGTCCATCGCCGCGGGCAAATACAACACCTGCGCGATCATGGAGGACCACGCGCTGCGCTGCTGGGGCTGGAATAGCGAGGGCCAGCTCGGGTTGGGCAACACGAACGACATCGGCGACGACGAGATTCCGGCCAGCGTCGACCCCATCGACGTGGGCGGCAAGGTCGAGCAGGTCAGCGTCGGCCGGCGCCACATCTGCGCGCTACTCGACGGCGGGAAAGTGCGCTGCTGGGGTTGGAATAACAAGGGCCAGCTCGGCCAGGGTAACACCGACAATGTCGGCGACGACGAGACCCCCGCCTCCGTGCCCCCCGTCCAGCTCAGCGGACCGGCCAAGCAGGTCGTCACCGGCGCGCTGCATAGCTGTGCGCTGCTCGAGGACGGCAAGGTCCAGTGCTGGGGCGACAATAAATTCGGCCAACTCGGCTACGGCCACACCCATCCGGTGGGCGACAAGGCGCCGCCCAAGTCGATGGGCACCGTCTACCTGGGCGAAGCCGCCACCGCCATCGCCGCCGGCAGCTACCACACCTGCGCGCTGCTCGACGGCGGCCAGGTGCGCTGCTGGGGCTACAACGATCAGGGCCAGCTCGGCTACGGCCACACCAACCTCATCGGCGACGACGAGCCGCCGGGCAGCGTGAGCAACGTGCGTATTAAGTGAGCGCGGCGCCAACCACTATTGAATGAACGGGGGCAGCGAGCGCATCAGCCCAGTGTGGCCGTCGGCCGACGCGGAGTGGTCGGGCAGGGCGCGGCTGGGGTGGTTGAGCGCGTGCGGAGGGCGCCGGTTGAGCGACTCGGGCGGCAGTTGGCGCGGCAAAATGGCGGTGACCCGGTGGCCGGAGTCGACCGGCGGCTCGAACCAGCTTCCGCCCATCTCGTGGGTCAGTTGGGCGGCCAGTCCCAGCGGGGTGGCCCCGGCGAGGACGTTTCGCCGCAGGATGCCCAGCAGGTCCAGGCGCAGGCTTCCCTGGGGGCGGCAAGCGGCGATGATCTCCAGGCACGCGCCCACCGAGCGCGAGCTGACGCGCACGATGCAGTGCTCGCTGGCGTCGTCGTCGAGCATATACGCCGCCAGCATCACGTAGACGAGCTGGTACAGCCGGGGGCGGTCGCATTGCAGGTACGCCGAGCTGAGCTCGAGGGTGACGTCGGCTTTGAGAAAGCGCGACAGTTGGTCGTGGACGCGCTCGACGACGTGGGCCAGGTCCACCCGTTGCTGGCGCCCTCTGGACTCGGCGGCGAGCATCTCGAGCTCGCCGACGATGCTGTGGATGCGGTTGAGATTGCGCGCCAGGCGCTCGAGCATGTCGACCATCTGGGCGTTCTCGGGGGGCACCATGGAGCTGATCTGGCGCAGGTAGCCCACGCAGGTGGTCAGGGGGTTGTTCAGCTCGTGGCCTACGGCGCCGGCCAGGTCGCTGAGCGCCTCCTGGTCGGAGCTGTCCGCGCCGCTTTGGCGGTTTCGGGCGAGGGCCTCGCTGCGGAAGGTCTCGTCCATGTCGATGATCTGGGTGCGCTCGATGGCGGTGATGTCGCGCACGGTGTCGCGCAGCGAGGCGTCGTCGGCCTGCATCTGCCAGTCGCCCGCCGCCGTCTCCACCATCTCGATTTCTTGGGTCTGCAGCGACCCATCCGAGCATAGAAAGTCGTGGGGCACGAACGGATCGACCTCGGTGTCGGCCTCGTAGGTGTCGATGTCATCGTCGATGGTCTCGATGCGGTCGCCGTGGCTGGCCCACCCGTTGGTCAGCGTCGAGCGCGTGGGCACGCGTCCCGGCGGCGCGGGCACACCGCCGCCCTGGCCGCGCCGACCCGGCGGGTCGCCGGCGCGAACCTCCCGCGCGGGCAACTCCTGGGTGGGACAGTCGTCGAGTTCCCTGACATCATCATCGTCGCGACCACACATTTCCTTGCGGTCCGATCTTGTCACCATCTAATCCCCCTGTCAGCGTCGGACAGAGTTGCCTGGGCACCACATTCGGGCACCATCGAGCGTCGCGTGGCTCGGCCCCGCCTCTCTCATACGTTCCAAACCCCGGAAGGCAGGCGTCGTATCCCCGCGAGAAGGCGGCCAGCCGTCGGCCTGGCGCAGATGCGTCCAGGTCGTGTGCGAGAGCCCGTTCAATGCGTATCGACTGCGAGTGAGCAACGTAAGCGCGGCCCGCGGAACACCAAACGAAAAATTTGCGCGGGCCGCGTCGTTTGTTGCTCGCGCCCCGTGTTCAGGCCTCCAGCCGCCCGATCGCCTCCAGGTAGGATCGGGCGAGCTCGTAATTGTCGTGATCGTCGGGGTGAAACGACGGGGCGAGGTAGTCCAGCAGCCTCGGGGCCAGGTGGCGGGCGGTGGCGGCGAGGATGCTCAACGCTCGCCCGGAGGCCAACGGGCGGGCGCGGCCGGGCTCCTGGCGCAGCATGTGCAGCGCGCCGCTGCCCCAGAAGAAGAACAGCACCAGGCTGCCGATCACAAAGCCGGCCACCCGCGTTCGGTACCGGGGATCGACGTGTTGGAGCACGTCGAAGGCCACCGATTTATGCTCGATCTCCTCGCAGGCGTGCCACTTTAGCAACTGGCGCATCAGCGGGTGGCAATCGTCGAGCACGTCGCCGGTCAGGGCGAGCTCGCCGAGCACCGCCGTGTAGTGCTCCAGCGCGGCGGTGGTGGCCAGCCGCGCCACCGGGCGCACCCGCGGCTCGATCGCGTCGTAGGCCCACCCCTCGTACCATTGCAGGAAAGACTGGACGTCGTAGCCCTGTTGTTCGATCGCGCGAAAGGCGCGCTTGTGCTCGGCCTGGTGGTGGGCTTCCTGGCCAAAAAAGCCGGTAATGCGCTCCTGCAGCCACGGCGGCACGTCGTCTCGAAACTGCTTGACGCTGCGAATGAAAAAGCGCTCGCCGGCCGGGAAGACAAAGTGCAGCCCATTGATCACGTGGGTGCGCACGGGATCGCCGCCAAACCAGTGACGTGGCAAATCCTCGAAGGAAAACCCCATCTTGCGGATGACGATCCGCGGGGTGGATGCGTGTTCGACCGTTTGATTCACGTTCGCCTCCGTTGCGCCGGGGGACTGTGTTGAGATTGAATTCAATTATAATTTCAACTATCGACGGCGTCGAAGGTCACTTCGGCGCATCGCTCTTTGCCAGTATCTTTGCGCAGAGGTAATCGCGAGGGCGCGTCCGCCGTGGGGCCATCACGGCCGGACGCGACCTGTTGGACCAGAGGCCGCCATGAATCCATCGACACCCACCCAGACGCCCATCGCCATCATCGGCGCCGGGTTTGCCGGCATGTGTGTGGCCATCGAGCTGAAGCAGGCGGGCATCGAGGAGTTTACGATCGTCGAGGCCGGCGACGAGTTCGGCGGGACCTGGCGCGACAACACCTATCCGGGGTGCGCCTGCGACATCCCGTCGCACCTGTATTCGTTTTCCTTCGAGCAAAACCCCCATTGGTCGCGCGCCTACAGCCCGCAGCCCGAGATCCAGCGCTACATCGTGGAGGTGGCCGACAAATACGAGCTGTACGACCACGTGCGGTTCGACACCGAGATTCGGGCGGCGCGCTTCGACCAGACGAGCGGGTGTTGGACGCTGACGACCGACACCGGCGAGGTGATCGACGCGCGCGTGGTCGTGCTGGGCGTCGGGGGGCTGAGCCGCCCGAAGATCCCCCAGTTTGCGGGGCTCGACGACTTCGACGGGGTGTCGTTTCACTCGGCGCGCTGGGATCACGACTACGACCTGCGCGGCAAGCGGGTGGCGGCCATCGGCACCGGGGCGAGCGCCATCCAATTCATCCCCGAGATCGCGCCCCAGGTCGACCAACTCCACGTCTTCCAGCGCACCCCTCCGTGGGTGCTGCCGCGGCCCGATCGCAAGTTTCCCGACTGGCAAAAGCGCCTCTTCGACTTCGTCCCGCCGGTGCACTGGGCGTACCGCAAGTTCATCTACTGGCTCCAGGAGATGCGCGCGGTGGGGTTTGTCAGCCGGCCGGGGATTCTGAAGTTCTTCGAGCGCTTCGGGCGCCGACACATCGAGGCGTGCATCGACGACCCCGAGCTTCGCCGCAAGGTGACCCCGGAGTACACGATGGGCTGCAAGCGCATCCTGATGTCCAACGACTATTATCAGAGCCTCGACCGCCCCAACGTCGAGGTGGTCTGCGAGTCCGTCGACCACTTCACCGCCGGCGGCATCGTCACCGACGACGGCGTCGAGCGCGAGGTGGACGCGGTCATCTTCGGCACCGGCTTTCACGTCACCGACTTCCTGTCCCATGTCGAGGTCACCGGCCTGGACGGGCGCGACCTCAACGACGCCTGGCGCGACGGCGCCGAGGCCTACTACGGGCTGGCGGTCTCCGGCTTTCCCAACCTGTTCATGATGGTCGGGCCCAACACCGGGCTGGGGCATAACTCGATCATCTTCATGATCGAGTCGCAGGCGCGCCTGGTTCGCCAGGCCATCGAGGCGCTCGACGAATACGCGGCCACCTATATGGACGTGCGCCCGTCGGTGCACCGCGACTTCAACGACAGCCTCCAGGAGCGCATGGGCCAAACGGTGTGGAAGTCGGGCTGCGAGAGCTGGTATCTGGAGGACAACGGCAAGAATACCACGCTGTGGCCGGGATATACCGTGGAATACTGGCTGCGCACGCGCCGGCTGAAGTTGCAAGACTTTCGACTCACCTGGGGAGAAGCGTCGTGAGAACACCCCTGGAAGCTATGGGCTATTACGCGCTGCGAAGCGCGGTGTGTTTGCCGAAACCGGTGGCCAGTCGCCTGTTCGGCCCGCCTCCGACCAACGATCGCGGCGCGCCGCTGGATTTTCAGGCCCACGTGCTGCTCGCGCTCCTCGAGAGCTCCGGCCAGCCCAACCTCGACGATCTCACTCCATTCGAGGCGCGCGAGGTCTACGAGATGTCCAACCGGCTGTTCGACCTGCCGCGACGTCCCCTCTTCGACGTCGAGGACCGCAGGTTACCGGGCGGCCAAGGCTCGGTGCCGGTGCGGGTGTATCGGCCCGGCGACGGCGCGGGCAAGCCGGCGCTGGTGTATCTGCACGGAGGCGGCTTCGTCATCGGCGGGCTCGATGGCTTCGACGGGCTGTGCCGCGCGCTGGCCGAGCGCACCGGCTGTGTCGTGTTCAGCGTCGCCTACCGGCTGGCGCCCGAGCACCCGTTTCCCGCCGCCGTCGACGACTGTGTGGCGGTGTACCGATGGGTGCGCGCCTACGCCGACGACCTGGGCATCGACCCCGAGCGCGTGAGCATCGGCGGCGACTCCGCCGGCGGCAACCTCGCCACGGTGGTCTGCCAGCGGCTCATCGAACGCGGCGAGGCGCCGCCGGCGCGCCAACTGCTCATCTACCCCGCCACCGACAACCGGGGCGGCTACGAGTCGCTGGAGCACTTCCATGAGGGTTACTTTCTGACCACGTCGATGGTGACCTGGTTTACCCAGACCTACCTGAACGGCTACGACGCCTCCGGCGACCCGCGCGTGGCGCCGATCCTCTTCGACAAGCTCGACGAGATGCCCCCGGCGGTGGTGATCACGGCGGGGTTCGACCCCCTGCGCGACGAGGGTGAGGCCTACGCCAAAAAGCTCAGCGACGCTGGGGTGCGCGTGGTGCACCGCAGCTTCGACCGGCTCATGCACGGCTTTATCACGATGGGCGGCATGCTCGACGCCGCCGGCCACGCCGTGGCCGACATCGCCGAGGAGTTCCGCCTGGAGATCGGCGATTAAGGCGCCTGTGGCGCGGGGCGTGGAGCGGATGAGCGGAGGCGTGGCGCCCATGCTTGGAGCGACGGCCTCCGCGCCGTCGCTGCGGATTAACCCAGGATATCCTGCGCGGCGCCCACGGCCGCGTCGACGTCGGCCGCGTGGCCGTGCTCGACGAGGGCCTCGCCCACTGCGCGTACGGTGTACACGAGTTTTTCGGGCTCGGTGACCACGTGCCCCATATGGCCCACGCGGAAGTAGTCTTGTTTGCGGCCGGGGTACAAGCCGCCGGCGACGACCACCCCGCGCTCCTTGATGCTGGCGACGAGCGAGGAGTCCACGCCGTCGGGGTAGAAGATGGCGCTCAGGGTGTTGGCGGCGAGCTCGGGCCGGGCGGGGAAGAGCTCGAGGCCGAGCGTCTTCCAGGCGGCGCGCATGGCGTCAGCGGCGCGCTGGTGGGCGGCCACGCGTGCGGCGATGCCGCTCATGTCGTCGAGCGCATAGGCATCGATCTCGCTCAGGCTGGCATGGAGCGCCGCCACCAGGTTCGTCGCCGGGGTGGAGAAGTAGCTCGGCCGACGCTCCTCGTAGGCGCGCATGATCGGCGTCCACTCGTGGACGTCGATCGACAGCGGCGGCGGCGTCGAAAATCCCGCGCGCGCGGCGATGGCCCGGGAGCTGACGACCATCAGCGCCAGCCCGGGGGGCACGCCCACGGCCTTTTGCGAGGCGGTCAGGTACACGTCGGCGCCCCACGCCTCCATCTGGAACTCCTCGGCGGCGGTCGCGCACACGCCGTCGAAGACCGACAACACACCCCGGTCACGGGCGAGCTCGGCGATCGCCTGCGCGTCGACGCGTACCCCCGTGGAGGTGTCCACGTGGGTAGCGAAGACGGCGTCGACGTCGTGGGCATCGAGGGCGGCCGCGATCGCGTCGATCGCCGGCGCTTCGCCCGGCTCGGCGCCGACCTCGACGACGTCGACCCCGCGACGGCGCACCATCTCGGCCATGCGGTCGGAGAAATAGCCGGTGTTGACCACCAGCGCGCGCTGGCCGGGCTCGACGATATTGTTGACCGCCATATCCATGGCGATGGTGCCGCTGCCGGCGATGACGAAGGGCTGGCTGTCCGGCGAGGCGCACCAGAGGGCGCGCATCAACTCCAGCGCCCGGCCAAACCTCTCCATGAAATCCGGCGCCAGGTGGCTCGGCGGAGGCGTCTCGAAGGCGTCGAGTACCGCGGGAGAGACCTCGATGGGCCCGGGGATCATCAGCAAATTCTTGTCAGCCATACCGTACTTTCCTCGTGGACGGGTCGAGTCGAACACCGCTCAGTATTCCACAGTCGGATGGTAGCGCAACCCCGCAGCGGCCGCCAAAGGCGTCGCGGATGCTCATTCGGCTGGACCTATCGAATGATCCTTAATACAATAGGCTCGTTCGAATCGCACAATTGGGTTTTGGAGCAGTCTGGATGTCATCAAAAGTTGCACCTGCCGGAGGACGGCTGTTCTCGCTCCTCCTCGCCGTGCTACTGCTGGCGAATCCGGCGCTGGCGAACGCCCAGCCGGCCGACGATGGGCCGGCCACGACGCCTGTCCAGCAGGGGTCGGCGATCGATCCGCACGACGATTGGTGGACCCCGTGGTATCTGATCGACTACGGCCTGATCGCCGCGGGGACGACCGCCTTTGTGGTCGGCCAGCAGATGACTCCGTCGACCCCCGCGCTCATCGGGCCGGCCTACGATCCCCAACACCCCTCCAAGCTGCTCCAGTATAGCGACATCTCCCGGCCCTATCTTCCCGAGGGGCAGGGCGAGACGGTGCCCAAGGAGTGGGTCATCGCCGGGATCGGCGCGGCGGGCATCTATCTGGGCGCCCTGGAAGGCATGGACTGGCACGACGGCACCGGCTCGGCGCGCCAATTCCACGACACGGTCATCGGTTTTTTGGAGGCCACCGCGCTGACGGCGGGGGTCACCAACCTGATCAAGCCCGAGGTCGGCCGGCTTCGTCCCGATTTTGCCGACCGCGCGCGGCGCTACCTGTGCGCGACCGGCAAGGCCCGCAACCTCGATTGCGGCGGGTATCGCAACCAGGGACTGTCGAGCGACCCCGCCACCGCCGACAAGCTATTCTTGGATGGACGCCGCAGCTTCGTGTCCGGGCACAGCTCGATGTCGTTCAGCACGGCCACGTACACCTCGCTGGTCATCGGCGGCCACTATATCTGGGGGGCGGGCGCCACCCCGGAGAGCCGCGCGGCCGGCGTCGCCGCCGACAGCGTGCTCATGGGCCTGGCCACCTTCGTGGCCGGCTCGCGCGTCATCGACGGGCGTCACCATCCCAGCGACGTCATCGCCGGCGGGGCGATCGGATTTCTCTTCGCCAACATCTCGTATTGGCGTCGCTTCGGCCCCGATGGAAAGCCGCAGTCGCTTTTCGAGGGAAACGATGACGATGTCGCCTGGCAGCTCGGACCCGCTCCCAATGGGGTCGGTGTGCAGTTGACAGTGGTTAGCCCGTGAATCCATTTAGTCATGCCGGGATTGTTTTCTCTCGCGGAAATATTGTGTTAGTCGTGTAAAGTATGCCCCTGACCCCAAGTACCCCAGTAGCCTCCATGCAGAAAGATCAGCCTAATCGCTCGCCCAATGTGAAATTTGCTCGTCAGGGCGACTTTCGTCGAACTCTGCGCCAACGTGTCGACGCCTATTTCGAGGAGTCCGGGCTCGACCGCCGCGATCAACTCGCCATGTACGTCAAGACGGCGACCATCTTGGCGTGGATGGGCCTGTCTTATAGCGTGCTCGTCTTCGCCCCTGTGAGCGCCTGGGTGCGCGTGCTCGCCGCCGTCTCGATGGGGCTGGCCGCCGCCGGCATCGGCTTTAGCATCATGCACGACGCCGGCCACCGCGCCTATTCAAAGAACAACCTGCTCAATTCGCTGTTGTTCATGTCCCTGGACGTGCTCGGGGGCAGCTCGTACGTGTGGAACGTCAAGCACAACATGCTGCACCACTCGTTTGCCAACCTCGACGGCCACGACGACGACATCGACGTGGGGGTTTTGGGGCGGCTGTCGCCCGAGCAGCGCCGTCTGCCGTTTCACCGCTTCCAGCACCTGTACATCTGGCCGTTGTACGGGCTTCTGGTCGCCAAGTGGCAGTTCTGGGATGACTTTTACTGCTGGGCCACCGGGCGGGTGGGTGGCCGGGAGATGCCCCGCCCGAAGGGCAAAGACGCGTTCATTTTGGTGGGCGGCAAGCTCGTGTGGTTTACGCTGGCGTTCGTCGTGCCCAGCCTGCTGTTTCCGGTCGGCTGGGTCATCGTGTTCTATCTGCTCGCCTCGTTCGTGCAGGGGATGACGTTGGCCACGGTCTTCCAGCTCGCCCATTGCGTCGAGGAGGCGTCGTTTCCGGCGGTGCCCGACGACCATCAGATGGAGCACGACTGGGCGGTCCACCAGTTGATGACCACGGTGGACTTCGCGCGCGATAATCGCTTGCTGAGCTGGTATATCGGGGGCCTGAACTTCCAGGTCGAGCATCACCTCTTCCCGCGCATCTCGCATATTCACTACCCGGCGATCGCCCCCATCGTCGAGCAGACCTGCGCCGAGTACGGCATTCCGTATCTGGCCCAGCCGACCCTGCGCGGGGGTATCCGCTCGCATTTCCGCCACCTGCGCAAGCTGGGCCGAAGCGTCGAGCAGGGCGTGCCCGGCGCCGAGTTGGCCACCTGACTACGACGCCCCGCGCTGCACGACGGCAGCGTGGGGCGTCTCACCTATCCCATTTCAAGCTCATCATCCCTTAGAGGCGCTCGGAGCGGCGGCTGCGTGCGGATTCGAAGCCGTAGCGCGCCGCGTCGCTATAATCCTCGAAGCTGCCCTCACCGTATTTGCTCTCGTAGGAGCGGCGCAGGTCGGGCTCGACCATGTCGTAGTCACGGTCGCGGTAGCGCTTCTCGGAGCCGAAGGCGTGCCCGTAGCGGTAGGCGGGCTCATAGTCGGAGTACGACCCACCTCGCGCGGCATAGTTGTTGTTGTAGTGCTCGCGAAAGTCGGGCTCGAACGAGGCATATTTGCGCTCGGACTCGAGTCCCTGGTTGATATTTTCGATGTCGACCACCGTCTCGCGCAGCGTGTCCTCGACGGTCTCGGTGCGCTCTTCGGCGTGCACGCCGGCGACGATCTCCTCTTCGACACGCGCTTTTTTCTCGACCACCGGCTCCTCGCCGTGCTCGGTCAGCTCGATGGTCTCCTCCTTGAACGGCTCTTCGGAGGTGATGGGCTTGTCGACC
The DNA here is from genome assembly GCA_963697525.1 of uncultured delta proteobacterium. Classification (GTDB taxonomy): domain Bacteria; phylum Myxococcota_A; class Bradymonadia; order Bradymonadales; family Bradymonadaceae; genus Bradymonas. Next base: position 5,907,822 of record OY969087.1, on the reverse strand, counting down.
TTCTTGCGCTCGATGTCGATGTGCTCCTCGCGCAGCTTGATGTCCTCCTTGACCGGCTTCTCCTCGACGTGCTTGTGGATGCGCACGCCCTTGCCGAGCACCTCGCGCTTGCCCACACGCATCTCCTCCTTGGCGGTTTGAATGCGCGCCTCGTCGCCCACCCCGAGGGTGCGCTGGCGCTCGGTGTCGACCTCCTCGGGGGTGTACAGGTCGCCGGAGGGCTCCAGATCGGCGTGTTCCTCCTGGGCCCACAGCGCACGGCGCTCCTCGAGGTCGACGGCTTCCTCCTGGTCCATTAGCCGCGAGATCTCGTCGACCTCGTCGTCGTCGACCTCGGTGAGCACCAGGTTGCCGCCGCGGCGCACGGCTTCGGCGAAGTCGCGCGCGTCGCTCTCGGGCACCCCGTGGTCGGTCAGGTGGTCGATCAGGTGCTGGCTGGGCTGCTCGCCGCGGGAGCGCGCTTCGCCGATGCCCCACGGGTCGTTGCCCTCCGAGAGGCTCCGCCAGGTCAGCGTCTCCACCTGGTCGTGGTCGATCCCGTGGTCGATGATGGCGCGCTCGAGCTCGAGCGCGGATTGTTCGTGGTCGAATAATCCGACGATTGTCGTTGTCATGGTCGTCCTCCTCTATGACTGAACGCCCCGACGAACGGGGCGGGATTGTTACGTGATGATCATCCAGCCTCGGGACGGTGTCCCGAGGCTGGCGGCTGCCGCGAGCCGGGCGTATCCGGCTCGACCGGTTCACGTTCGACGTCGACATATTCGCGACGCAGCGTGACCGGCTCGCGGACGTCTTCGGTGTGACGGCGGCGGGTGACGCGGACCTCCTCGACCAGAACCAACTGCTTGACGAGGCGCTCTTCCATCACCGGGATGACCAGCGTGTCGCCTTCTTGACGGACGTGAGCGGGTTCGTCGAGCACCCGTTCGACGGGCACGCGCTCGACGTCGACGTGCTCGGTGTCGACGTGCTCGTCGACCTGGACGTCATGCTCTTCGACGCGCTTGGTCAGACGCACTTTCCCCACGGGTTTGCGCTCGCGTTCGACGTCGACGTGTTCTCGTGCCAACGGCACCCGAACCTCGTCGTGCCGGCTCTCGCCGGCCGTGTGCTCCTGCCCCGACAGCGACGCTTCGCAGGCATAGTCGTCGAAGCGACCGTCGAGCACGTAAGAGCCGTCGGTCGTGGCGTGCACACGCTCGTGGGGAATGGTGTAGCGGTGTCCGTCGGCGACCACGGTCATCGTCTGGGCGGTCTCCCCCGCGGGGGAGGTGGCGACCAGACGCCCGGCTCGACCAGTTTCGTCCGTCACCCTATCGGGGGCAAAAGTCATGATATATGTCCGGGCGTGATGATGGCTTATCGCGGCACCCATGCCGTCAGTTATCTCCTCAAAGGTACGGTAGCTCGGAAGAGGGTCAACCGCGCGACTTGCACCGCACCGGTGGCTGGGGCATGGTGGGGCCACTCGATGCATTCGGGCGCAGTCGACGCCGCCGCCCTCGTTCCAATAGGGCAGCCTCGATGCTCGCGCGCTTCTCTGTGGTGGGTTTGGTTATGTGCTTGTACGGAAAGGCTTTTCGCTGCGTGAGGTTGGCAATGGTGCTGGCCCTGGCCACCATGCTCGCCACGGGGTGCGGCCAGGCCGCGCCGTCGCAGAGCCACGCGACCACGTCGACGGATCTGCCCCAGACCAAAGCGCAGGCGGCCGACGCCTCCAACAACGGCAAGGCCGACTGGGGCATCGACATCTGTCAGCGCAATAGCTGGTACGGCGACCGGGCGTGCGATTGGTTCTGCCCGCGCCACGATCCCGATTGCGACCTCGACCCGCTGGGGCCCGATCCCTCGGGCCAACCTACCCGCTATCCCATCGTGCTCGCGCACGGGTTCATGGGCAGCGACACCAACTTCTGGTCGTTCTACAAGGTGGCCGACGCGCTGCGCGCCGACGGACACGTGGTCTTCCAGACCGAAGTTCCCCCGTTTCATTCGGTGAAAGTGCGCGCCCAGAGCCTCGCCACCCAGATCGACGACATCCTGGCGCAGACCGGCGCTCAGAAGGTCAACCTGGTGGCCCATTCGATGGGCGGATTGGACTGCCGCTACCTTATCAGCACCCTGGGCTATGCCGATCGGGTCGCCTCGCTGACCACCATCGCGACCCCGCACCACGGCTCGCGCATCGCCGACGTCTACCTGGACTTGATGCCTCAGAGCGCCGACGGCGCGGTCGACGCCCTGGCGCGTGCGGTGGGAGGCACCTTCAGCGACGTCGCCGACAAGGCCGACGTGCGCGCGGCGATGCAGGATATCGCCGAATCCAACGCCGACGACTTCAACGCCCACAACCCCAACGCCGATGGTGTCTACTATCAGTCGTGGGCGGGCGTGAGCAGCGTCGAGGGGATCCGCGTGGGCGGCATCGAGGAGGCGTGCGACGGCAAGGTGCTGATGCACGACGGCACCATGGACCACATGAGCTCGCTGCTGTGGGGCGCGGCGGCGCTGGTCGCCGGGCCGAGCCTGACGCTCAACGACGGCATGGTCGCCGTCGACAGCGCCAAGTGGGGGCATTTCCGCGGGTGCATCCCCGCCGACCACCTCGACGAGGTTGGCCAAATCGCCCACGACGAGGCCGACCCGCACACCGGCTTCGACCATATCCGATTCTACCGCAATCTCGCCTTCGGGCTGCAGCGCAAGGGCTTCTGACCTCAACTTTCCACCTGCACACCACCGCTATGCTGCTCACGTCGACATCGGCCTCCGGTCGTCTGTTTCACAATTGGGCGCGCAATCAGGCGTGCACCCCGGCGGGCATTCACATGCCCAGCAGCGAGCGTGAGGTCGTCGAGTTGGTCGAGCACGTGCGCCGCCACGGCCAGACCATGCGCGTGGTCGGAGCCGGTCACTCCTGGTCTGATATCGCCTGCACGGACGGCCAATTGGTCAACCTGGACCGCCTGTCGCATGTGCTCTCGGTCGACCCGCAGCGGGGCAGGGTGACCGTGGAGGCGGGGATTCGCCTCAAAGACCTGGTGGCCTATTTGCTCGAGCGCGGCCTGGCTCTGGCCAACCTGGGGTCGGTCGCCGAGCAGTCGGTCGCCGGGGTCATCTCCACCGGGACTCACGGCACGGGCGTGGGCGTGGGAAACCTGTCGTCGATGGTCGAGTCCCTGCGCCTGGTCACCGGCACCGGCGACGTGCTCGAGCTATCGGCCGATTCGCACCCGGAGCTGCTGGCGGCCGCGCGCGTCGGCCTGGGCAGCCTGGGGGTGATCACCCAGGTGACCCTGAAGTGCGTGCCCGCGTTCAACCTGTACGAGCGCTCCTTTACGCTGGGCTTCGACGAAGCGCTTCGCCAGATGCAGTCGCTGGTCGACGCCCACGAGCACGTCAAATTCTGGTGGCTGCCGCATACCGGGCGCGTGCAGGTCTTCGTCGCCGACCGCACCGAGCGCGAGCGCACCCCGCTGCGGCTGATGCACCGCGTCGACGACGCCGGGTTGCTCAACCCGGTCTTCGCGGGGATTTTGGCGCTGGGTGGTCGCTTCCCGGCGGCCGTCCCCGCGCTCAATTGGCTGGTCGCCGGGACGTATTTCGCCGACTACGAGCTGGTCGACCACAGCCACCGCGTGTTCAATCTGCCCATGCCGCCGCGCCACCTGGAGGCGGAGTACGCCTTCGCGCGCGACCAGGCCGAAGACGCCCTCCAGCAGATGCGCGCGCTCATCGAGTGGGAGCAGATCCCGGTCAATTTTATCACAGAGGTGCGCTTCGTCGCCGGCGACGACATCTGGCTGAGCCCGGCCTACGGGCGCGATGCCTGCCAGATCGGCGCCTACATCGGCGACTCACCGCGCTGGCGGGCGTACTTCGAGGGCTGCGAGGCCATCGCCACCCGCCTGGGCGCTCGGCCTCACTGGGGAAAGACGTTCTTCGCCGGGCGTGAGCAACTTCGGCGTGTCTACCCGCGCTTCGACGATTTTGTGCAGGTGCGCGAGCGCCTCGACCCGAGGCGCATCTTCCAAAACGACTTTACGCGGCGCGTCCTCGGTTAACACGCATCCTCGGTTATCCCTGGGGGCGGCGCTCGGCGCCCTCGAATTCCTCGCCAAGCGGCACGTCCAGGTAGACCTTGCTGCCTTCGATATCGATGTCTTCGGCGGCGACGTGCCGGCCGTCCTCGAGCACCACGCTGGTGACCAGGCGGGCGTCGGTGTCGACGACCATGTCGGCGATGGTGCCCACGCGCGCTCCCTCCCGCTCCCACAGGTCGAGGCCGCGCACATCCTGCTCCTTATGCTTGACGCGCCAGTCGGCGAGTTTGGAGAGGCGTTGGATGGTCATGGGAGTCCTCCATGTGTCAGCAAGCGCATTGCATCGACGTGGTGATCGCTCAGGTGGCGAATTCGACGACCAACCAGATGACGATCGCCACGGCGATGACCATGACGACCCAGCCCCAGAACGTGCGGCTGGCGGCGGGAACTTCTTCGACTTCAATGTGGGCCATGGCGTCATCCTCCTGATGCTGAACAGCCTCCAAGGCACTCACTGTAAATCTACGGGGTACTCGGTGCGGGTCAAACCTGCGGCTGGGGCAGTTTTGCGCCGGATCGAAGCTTTCTTAGATCTTTTTTCGCCGGGGCGCGTGAGTAGGGGAGACACGACCACACAACCTCCGACTCGCTCGACGCGAAAGGAACGCCCGATGAAAAAGTCCCTGTTGATGACCTTCCTCGCCATGGCCGCGCTCGTGCTGCTGACCAGCTCCTCGGCCTTCGCCCAATACTCTCCGGTCGCCGCCAAGAGTGCGCCCCGGGTCGAGCGGCGGGTGCGCGTGGTCGACGAGACCGGCCAGACGACCTACAAGACCGAAGAGGTAGCCCCGGCGGCGGACAAATTTGGCAACGCCGCCGGCAACCAATACGACCTGGCCGTCGACGGCGCCTTCAAGGGCCAGACGATCGCGGTGCTGCACTTTTACACCGGCGAGGGCTTCGACTTTCACCTGCCCAAGCAGGCGCTGGCCGAGAAGGGCTTTTCGGTCTACCGCTGGATCAACCAGGCGCCCAGCCCCGAGGAGCTGCGCAAGGCGCTCAAAAAGTCCTGCCAGTTGTGGATCATCTCCGGCTCCACTCGCCACCTGACCAAGAAGCACTTGCAGGTCATCAAGGAGTTCTTCGACAGTGGCAAAGGCGTGTATATCTGGGGGGACAATCAGCCCTATTACAGCGACGCCAACGCCGTGGCCAAGGTACTGTTCAACGGGGAGATGAAGGGCAACTTGATGGGTAACAAGACGGTGGGCTTGCAGCAGAAAAAGGGCCAGCCCGGCCTGCTTCGCGACCACTTGCTGACCACCGGATTGGAGCATATCTACGAGGGGATCACCATCGCCACCATCCAGCCCAATGACGCGCTCACCCCGCTGATTCGCGGCTCGGCGGGCAACCTGGTGGCGGCGTTTTACGACCACAATGGGAAGCGCGCCATCCTCGACGGCGGCTTTACCCGGCTGTACATCAATTGGGACACCGCCGGCACCGCCCGCTACGTCAAAAACGCCGCCGCCTGGCTGGTCAACTACGAGCGCTTCGGCGACAAGGTCGTCGCCGCGAACCTGCGCAAAGGCACGCACAAGGCCAAGGGCAAGGACGCCGACGACCAATGACTCAGCGCCCCACGATGAGCTGCATGTCGCCGAATTCGTGCCACAGGTAATCGCGCGAGAGCGCCTCGGCGTAGTCGCGGGCGAGCCGTTGGCGCGGGACCAGGGCCGAGAGCATCTTCAGGTGTGTCGAGCGCGGCTCGTGCAGCCCGGTGAGCAGGCCGTCGACCACGCCCACGCCGCGCTCGGGGGTGACGACCAGGTCGGTCCAGCCACGCTGGCCGCGCACCTCGCCGTCGACCGCCGCCGACTCCAGGGCGCGCACACAGGTGGTGCCCACGGCGATGACGCGCCCGCCGCGCCGGCGCGTGGCGTTGACGGTGGCCGCAGCTACCTTGGAGACGACGAAGCGCTCGGGGTAGGGCGGCTCGTCGCTCTCCAGGCTGGAGACGCCGGTGTGCAGGGTGATCGTCGTCAGGTGCACGCCTGCTTTCGCCAGACGATCGAGCAAACCCGCCGTCAAACCGCGGCCCGCCGAGGGCATCTCGGCGCTGCCGGGGACGCTGCCTACCGGCGTGCGGTAGTGATCGATGCTCCAGGCCCGGTCGACGTAATCGTAGCGAATGGGCTGGCCGTGGCGCTCCAGGAAGTCATGCAACGGGCTGGGGTACTCCAGGCGGGCGCGCCACAACCGGCGGCTTTTCCGATAGGGCGCCTCCAATCGCGCCCGGGCGCCGTCGGGGAGACCAACGACCTCGCCCGGGCGCCCGTCGAAGGACGGCCGACTTCCGTGGTGGTGGGGCTGGCGAAGCTCGACGCTCCAATGTTCGGCGTCGAGCCGCGTGGACAGGTGGAGCAGCGCCGGTAGGTGGTCCTCACGCGTGGCCGGCAGGGCCGCGGGCAGCGTCTGGCTGTCGTTGAGCACCAGCAGGTCGCCGGGCCTCAGGAAATCGGGCAACTCGTACAGGTGGGCGTGGTGCGGCGCGGCTGCGCTGGTGTCGGTGACCAGCAGCCGAACCCCGTCGCGCGCCAACCCGCGGCACTCCGGAGGCCGCCGGGCGATATGACGCTCGCAGATGGTCAACGACGCCAGGCTTCCGTTGGGCGCCTCACCGTGGTTGAGCTTGTGTACAGCCGACATAATTCCTCCAAAAAGCTTGGTCATCGTTGCGGTTGGGCCTCGGCTATTGCGCCATGCGGCGCGCCTGGTAACGCCCGCTTGGGTGCGCGCCCTCCAGGAGTTCGACCAGCCCGGGCACGCTCGCCGCGGGCAGCGGCCGGTCGCTGATGTCCTCGCCGGGGAAGGCGCGCTGGTGCATGTTGGTGCGCATATCGCCGGGGTCGACGCAGAAGACGCGAAGCTCGGGCTCCTCGACGGCGAGCACGGCGGTGAGCTGCTCGAGCGCGGCCTTGCTGGCCCCGTAGCCGCCCCAGCCGGCGTAGGCCTCGACGGCGGCGTCGCTCGAGATGTTGACCAGCCGCGCCCCCGCGGCCAGATGCGGGCGCGCTGCCTGAAGCAACGCCAGCGGCGCGAGCACGTTGGTGCGAAAGACATGCTCGAGCACATCCAGCGGGTAGTCGAGCAGGGCGGGCTGCGGGCTGGGCCCCAGCGCGCCCGCGTTGTTGATGACGGCGGCGATGGCGCCCCTGCCGGCCGCTGCGGCGACCAACGCACGCCGATGGGCGGCGTCGTTGACGTCGCCGGCGATGGCCACCACGTCGGTGCGCTCGGCCAGGACCACTCGAGCCTTCTCGAGGGCCTGTTTTGTGCGCGCGTCGATGACCAGCGTCCACTCGCGACGGGCAAGCTCGCGGGCCACGGCGAGGCCCAGGCCGCGCGACGCTCCGGTGATGATGGCGATGTTGGGGGAGGCGTATGTCTTGTTCATGATCGTTCCTCGAATTCGTGGTCGGTCGGTGGGACCCGCGTTGTATGTGGCCGTGTGGCGGGCCGTGTTGCGGTGTCTAAGGTAGGTGGGACGGGGCGGCCCGGTAATTGGACGTCGGGTGGGATTTGGAGCCGGCCGGTCAGCCAGTACGGGCCTGGACGATGGTACAGGCAGGGCCCGAGCGTCGTTGTCCCGGCCGGTGGGCCGGCTGTATGGTGATGGCTGGCGAGGCTCGACGCTATGGTGAAACCGCTGCGAGGACATATGAGCGACAAGTCGACAGAGCGAGAGCAATTGCGCCGCAAAAATCGGGAATTGGTCATCTTGCACGAGGTCGCCGCCGCGTTGAACGGCTCGGTGGCGCTTCGCGAGGCGTTGGACGTGGCGCTGGCCAAGGCCGGCGAGCTATTGGGGCTGGAGACCGGCTGGATTCTGGTTGCTCGACGAGCAAACGGGCCAGCCGTACCTGGCCGCCGCGCGCCGGCTGCCGCCAGGGCTGGCCGAGCACCCCGAGTTGATGGAAGGCGGCTGCTATTGTCTGGATACGTTTCGCGCCGGCGACCACGACGGGGCGGCCAATATCAACGTGTTGACCTGCAGCCGGCTCAAGAAGTTGTCGGAGGGCAGCGAGGGGTTTCGCTACCACGCCAGCGTGCCGCTGATCGCGCGAGGGGAGGGCGCCCCGGCCGGCGACGAGAGCCGCGACGACAGCGGCCAGGCCAAGCTCGGCGTGCTCAACCTCGCCAGCCGCGACTGGCGCCGGCTGAGCGACGACGAGCTGCGCATGTTGCGCACCGTCAGCGATCTGATCAGCATCGCCATCGAGCGCACCCGTCTGTTCTCGCGCAGCGCCGAATTGGGCGCCGTCGAGGAGCGCAACCGCCTGGCGCGCGATATCCACGACACGCTCGCCCAGAGCCTGACGGGCATCATCATGCAATTGGAGACGGCCGACGCCGTCGTCGAGCGCGGCGCGCCGCCAGACGAGGTCGCGCCGATTGTTCGCCGCGCGCTCGCGCTCAGCCGCCGCGCGCTCGAGGAAGCGCGCCGCTCGGTGCACGACCTGCGCGCGGCGCCTCTGGAGGGACGGGCGCTCGGGCAGGCGCTGCGGGCGTTGTGCGCGAGCCACGAAGTCAGCCGGCAGGCCGCGGTGACCTTCGAGGCGGTCGGCGCCGCGCGCCCGCTGCCCACCCGCGTCGAAAACGGGCTGTACCGCATCTGCCAGGAGGCGCTCAACAACGTGGCCGCCCACGCCCGGGCGAGCCAGGTGCAGGTACGCCTGCAGGTCGAGCCCGCCCAGGTCACCCTGGTCGTGCGCGACGACGGCGTCGGCTTCGACCCCGGAGGCATGGGAGCAGGCCCCGAGGCGAGCTTTGGTCTGGTGGGTATGAACGAGCGCGCCCGGCTGATGGGCGGCGAGTTGGAGGTGGAGACCTCGTGGACCGAGGGAACCAGACTGGTCGTGGTGGTCCCCACCGAGGAGTTGGCGTGAGCGAGGCGATTGACATCCTGGTCGTCGACGACCACCCGGTGGTGCGCGAGGGGTTGGTGGCGATGCTGTCCACCCAACCCGATTTTCGCGTGGTGGGCGACGCGGGCACGGCCGTCGAAGCGCTCGAACTCTACCAGCAGCGTCGCCCGGCGGTGGTGCTCGCCGACCTGGAGATGCCCGAGGTCGACGGCGTGGAGTTCATCGGACGGCTTCGCAAGCTCGACTCGCGGGCGCGGGTGCTCGTCTTTACCGCCTACGATGACGACGAGCGCATCATCGGCGCCGTCAAGGCGGGTATCGAGGGTTACCTGCTCAAAGGGGCGCCGCGCGAGGAGCTATTTGGGGCGATTCGGGCCATCGATGGGGGCGCGACGCTCATCGAGGCATCGGTCACCGCCCGCCTGCTCGATCATATGCGCCGACCCGACGAGGCCACCGTGGAGTTGACGCCGCGCGAGGCTGAGGTGCTCGACCTGCTCGCCGTGGGATTGTCCAATCGGGAAATTGCCGAGCATTTGTACATCAGCGAGCGCACCGTCAAATTTCACGTCAGCTCGCTGCTCGACAAGCTCGACGCCGCCAATCGCACCGAGGCGGTGGCTCGCGCTGCGCGCCGCGGCCTGGTCGAATTGGGCTGAGTCGAGCTGGGCCGAGCTCACGGCGTCGGCGCGCAGGTCACCGCATGCGGGTAGTTGAACCCGCCGGTGGCGCTGTTGCCCAGCCGGCCCGACATGCCGCTTCCCCAGCAGTAGACGTTGTGATTCTGGTCGATGGCGCAGGTGAACTGGTCACCCGCGGCGATCTCGTCGAAGTGCGCGTCGATGTTGGCGTTCATCTTCACCGCCGCGGGGGCGTTGACCGTGGCGCCCGCCTGACTGATCCCGTTGCCCAACTGGCCGACGTTATTGCGGCCCCAACACATCGCCAGTTGGTCGCCATTGCGAATGGCGCAGGTGTGGTCGGTGCCGGCGGACACCTGCGCAAATCCCGGGAAACCCGAGGGGACGAACACCGGCACCGGCGACAGCTCGCTGCTGTTGGAGCTGGTGCCTTCGCCCAACTGGTCGGTCGCGTTACTTCCCCAGCAATACAACGTCGCGCTGGTCGTGGAGTAGCTGGCAAAGGCGCAGGCGTGATTGTAGCCGGCGACGATTCCAGAGACTGCCGCGGAGGTATCGAAGGTGGTCAGGGGCGTGGTGGACTCGCTCAAGGTGGAGTTCGCCCCCAATTTGCCGGCGTTGTTGCTCCCCCAGCAAGCCGCGGCACCGGCGTCGGTCCGCCCGCAGGTAAACCCGTAGCCGGCGGTGATGCCGTTGGGCGTTCCCGTGCCGCTGGCGGGCTGACCTACAAACATCGGAACGCCGGTGGAGGTCGGGCTGGACACTCCCAGTTGGCCGGAGTTGTTGGCACCCCAGCAAGCAACTTGGCCCTGAACGGTGATGCCGCAGCTGTGATTGCCGCCGGCGGCCACGACCAAAAATTGAGGCGGCGACGGTGGCGGGCTGCCCTGCTGATTCGAGCCCACAAGCTGCGGCTGGTCGGAGCTGATCGAGTAGTTGGAACCCAACTGCCCGCTGGCGCCGTGGCCCCAGCAAAACGCGTGCTGGATGCCCTGATTGTCTTTGCCGATGGCACAGGTGTGCTCCCAGCCGGCCGAGATCTGGGTGAACGTCTGGCCGCTGGGCGTCGGCACGGGCGTGGGCGGGTTATTGTCGCTGGACCCGTTGGCCGTAAATAGCTTGCCCCAGCACCAGGCGTGGCCGTTGCTGAGCACACAGGCGTGGGTCATGCCGGTGGCGACGTGGTCGGCGGCGATCTCGTCGGTCAGCCCATCACAGTCGTTGTCCAGGCCGTCGGCGTTGCCCGCGCCGCAGCCAAATTCGATCGGCTTGTAGTTGGGCGGCTTCAGGCAGGTGTGCCCGTCGCTCGCTAACTGCGCCGTGGCACAGACGCCCTTGTTCTTGTTCAGATAATGGCAGCCGCCGCTGCTCGTGCATCCGGAGTGCACCAGGGAATTGTTGTCGTCACAGTCGTTGGCGTTGCCGACGTAGCCCGCGGGCTGGACGCATGCCTGCGTCACGTTGTTCGGATCCCCGTAGCCGTCATTGTCCTGGTCTCGATAGAAGGTCTTGGTCGTGCTCTCACACCCGTTGGACGGGTCGCCGTCCAGATTGCAAAAGCCCGACATACACGTGACATCGCAGGCGCCGAAGTGACACCACGACTGGGCGGTCGAATTGGACGACTGCGCGCATCGGTTGCCACAGGTACCGCAATTGCTGGGATCGGTCATCACGTCGGTGCAAACGCCGTTGCACATGTCTTTGTTGCAGCTCGACGCATCGTAATAACCGGAGTCGTAGTTGTGGCCGGTGTCGTAATAACCGGAGTCGTAGTTGTAGCCGGTGTCGTAGTAGCCCGCGTCGTAAGATCCAGAATCGTAGTACGCGCCGGAGTCGTAGGACCCGGAGTCGGATGCGCCCGCGTCCACGGTGGAAGTATCCGGTGTCCCGAACGTGTCGGCGGCGTCGGCGCCCGCCGAGGTGTCGGGGACGATCGAGGTGTCCGGGGCGGTCGAGGTATCCGACGTCGTGGTCGCGTCGGTTGCCGCCGTCACATCCCCGGCGTCGTCGGTATTCGACGCATCCGTATGCTGATAGGAATCATCGTCGATGGCGTAACACGCGCGATAAGACTCGCCGGCGACGTGCCGACACGCGTAGCCCGGCCCACATTGACCCGGTCCATCGCAGACATAGCGGTGCTCGTCGACGTTGACGCCCGTGCAGCCAGAGGCCGCCAGCATGGCGGTGGTCCAGACGAGGAAAAACTGCGTGAGACGAATTCGAGACATCATCGAAATCCAGTGGTCTAGAACGTGGCCGTCCAAACGAGGCTCATCTGGTCGACACCCGGTTGAAGGGCCACGGTCGACTGTGATTCGGCGTCGTGCGTGACGATCAGATACACGCCGCCGGCGGCGAGCACGGCGCCGCCGATGGTCATGCCCAGGCCGACGGCGTCGAGGGTGCTGGCGGTCGACTTTTTATCCAGGGCGGTCTGCCGGTTCATCGACGTGACGATGCCATGCCCGTCGACGGTGGCGTCGGTGATGTCGGAGCGCAGGGACCTGGCGTACAGCAGGGCACCGACGCCGCCGCCCAGCAGCAGCGCGCCGCCGCTGGTGAGCACCCAGCCCAAGGTCGACGGCCCTGCGGCGGGCGCGCGACGAGCGGCATCGGGATGCTGCTCGGGCTGAGCCACGGCCGCGCTCGCTGCAGGGTTGGGCTCGGCGGGCTCGGGTTTCTTGGTGGCGGCCTTTTCATCGGCGGCAGCCTTCTCGGGCGCCGCCTGCTCGGTGCTGTCCGGGGAGGGCGTCGTCGCCTTGGCCGACTTGGCGGCAGGCTCGGGCTTGGTGCAACTTTTGGCGAGCTCGTCGCGGTATTCCTGGAGCTTCTTGGCGATGAGCTTCGGCGAAGGATTGGCCACTTTGGGGGCCGTCTCGACCTTGGCGAACGTCTCGCGCGCCATCTTGCAGTCGCCCATCTTCTGGTAGGCGCGCCCCAGGTTCAAATAGGTGACGTTGAGCTCGCCGATATCCGAGGACTCCTCGAGCAAGGCGATCGCCAGGGCGTAGTCCTTCTTGATGATCGCCCGCACCCCCTGCTCGTTGAGCTTTTGTTGCTCGGAGTTGTACTGGGCGAAATGCTGCTCGTTTTGCTGGGCGACGGCGGGCGAGACCGCCGACACCGACACCAGGGCCGCGACGCAAAGCGCGACGAGCAACTGCAGAAGCGACAGGGTAGGGCGCACGTGCGCGTTCATGACATCTCGGGGCACCGGCTTGATATAAATGTTGTGTAAATTATACGGTTCTCTCGCTCGCGGCACAAGCAATAAGGCTTCGAAATCCGCGAGAGACGCGCCAAGTTTCCGACGAGCCTACGAGGCTGTTGACGTCACCTCATGCGGGAGTTAGTGACAACGTCCTGCGCTTGCCCATTCACCGAATCACGAGGAGCCGACGTGTCCGAACAAGCAATCATCGAGCGTATTCTGGCCATTGCCCGCGAGGAGTCGTCGACCAGCCTGCTCGAGACCAGCGCGGCCACCTTGCATGGCGACTTGTATGAGGAGGCCAGCGAGGCGTTTGGCGGGTGGGACGCCGCTCTGGCGGCCGCGCTTTGCCACGCCGTAGCCCAGGCGCCCGCGCCGCGCCGGGCTGCTACCGCTCGGCCTGCGGTCGAGGAGAACGTGCACCGGGAGGTCACCGAAGAGGCGTCCCATCCCCTATTGGCGTTGACCACGCAGGGCGCGCTGTACAAGGTGGCCGGCCGCGACGCGCCGCAATCCGAGCGGCCCTTGATCGCCGCGACACCCCACGGCGCCGGCCGCCTCGAACGTCTGGCGTACCTGGGCGAGCCCACCGGTGTGGTGGCGTTTACCGACGAGGGGCGCTATTTCGGCATCGACATGCGTATGGTCCCCAATTGGGACGGAGACATGCTCGACCGGCGTGTTCAGGACGTCATTCACCTCGACGACGACGAGCGCATCGTCGACGTGCTGCCGCGCCGGGCGCTGTATGGTGGTCGGCTCATCCACGTAACCCGCCAGGCCAAGGCCAAAGCCTCGGCGATGTCCGATCTCCACTACACGCTCGACCGCCAGGGCCGGCCGGCCTTCCTGCTCAACGACGACGACACGCCCCTGGCCGCGTTGGGCGGCCCGGAGGACAACAGCGTGTTTTGCGCCTCGGCGATGGGCAAGGCCATCCATTTCGACGCCGCCGACCTGCGTACGATGGGTCTGTCGGCCGTGGGGGTCAACGCCATGAAGCTCGACAGCGAGCGCGACGAGGTGGTGGGGGCCTTTCTGGCCCAGCCGATGGTGGGCCGCGTCGTCCAGCAGGTCGCCGTCATCACCGAGCGTGGGTTGGGCAAACGCGTCGACTTCGACGAGTTTCGCCCGCAGGGCCGCGCCGGGGCCGGGCTCCAACTTCTTCGCCTCGACCGCGGCGACCGTGTCGCCGCGGCCATCCCCTGCGATCCCGCCAAGGACCTCGCCATCACCACCGACCGGGGTCGCCTGTTGCGCGTGCCCGCCACGGCGTTTCCCTCCATGGGGCGCCCCGCCAAGGGGGACCCCCAGATCGAACTGGTCGACGACGAGCGTGTCGTCGCCCTCTCGCCGCTCCCCTGTGCCGATGCGTGAGTTTTTTACCTAAACTTAACGGGTAAAACGGTTGCCCGATGCGGGACGTTTACTATAATAAACTGACCACGCAGTAGAAGTAACATGAATGGCTGTCAGCGCCCGCTGTGCCACGGAAAGGCGCGGGCGTAGGTTTTCTTGTGCTCTACGGGATAAGCTCATGCTTGATACTGAACCCTCTAGTTGTTTGCAGTCCCCGGTCGTCGTGCATCAACACACCGCCCAATTTTATGTCGAGGAGTCCGAGCTGTACGAGACGCTCGCGGCCTACGTCAACGCCGCATTGGGCCGGGGACAGGGCGTATTGGTGGTCAGTGCCGGCGACCATTGGCAGGCGCTGACCAATCATTTGTCGGCTATGAAGGTGCGCGTCGAGGAGGTGGTCGCGTGCGACCAGCTCGTCTTCATCGACGTCGACGCCGCGCGCGCCCAGATCATGGTCAAAGGGCAGCCGTCGAGCGCGCACTTCTCCAAGCTCGTCGAGTCCAACGTCGAACAATTGCGCGAGCGCTGGTCCGGTGGCGTGCGTGTGTACAGCGAGTTGGGCGACCGTCTGATCGCCGACGGTCAATTCGGCCCCATGCGCCAGCTCGGGGAGTTGTGGAAGCCGCTCCTCGATGGCAACGAAGTCGAATTGTGCTGTGGCTACCGATTGGAGCACTTTTCTCGCCAGGAACACGAGGAGCCGTTCGAGAACCTGTGCCGCGCCTGTGATGCGGTGCGCTCGGCAGGCCACGGCGGTCTGGAGGCGGCGCGCTGGCAGCGCCACGCGTTGATGTTGCGCCGGCGCACCGAACAGCAGCAACAGCGCATCGACCAGCTCGACGCCGAGGTCGAACGCCAGCAAGCGCTCCATCGCGAGAAGGACGACTTCTACTCGAAGCTGACTCACGAATTGCGCAACCCCCTGGCGCCGATGGTCAGCGCCCTGGAGATGATGAACCTGCGCGCAGACTCGTCTTCCGAGCGCGAGCGCGGCATTCTCGAGCGTCAGATCGGACGCATGGTGGACTTGCTCGAGGAGTTTGGTGCGGCCTCTCGGGTGCTGTTTGGCAGCGAAGCGCTCGTGGGGCAACGCGTCGAGGTCGCTGAGGTGCTGCGCCAGGCCATTCGACGGGCCACGCCGCGCCTCGAGGAGCGCGACCACCGGCTGCACGTCGATATCCCCAGCAGTGGCCTGGCGGTGTCCGCTGATACCGAGCGCCTTTCGTTGGCGGTCTCCCACTTGCTGAACAATGCCGCCGAGTTTACCGCCGAGGGGGGCAATATCTGGCTGTCCGCAGCCCACGAGGCCGGGTCGGTGGTGATTTCGGTGCGTGACGACGGGGCAGGCATGCCCGCGCCGATGCTCGCAACGGTCTTCGACCCATTTGTGTGCGGCCACCGTCCCGACCTTCCCACGCGTCCGGGGATGGGGTTGGGACTGGCCCTGGTCGACAAGATCGTTGCCCTGCACGACGGCGCCGTGGCCGCCTACAGCGACGGCGCCGGCCAGGGAAGCGAATTAGTCATTCGACTGCCGCTGGCCCAGCCCGACAAGGCGCGCTCTCCGATCTCTCGCTTGCACCACGAGGATATGCGGCCGGCCGGGCGCGTGCTGGTGGTCGACGACAACGAGGACTTCGCCGGCATGCTCGCCGACACCCTCGATTTGCTGGGCCACGAGGTGCGCCGTGCGCACGACGCGGCCGCGGCGCTGGAGATGGTCGGCGAGTTTTGGCCGGACATCGCGCTGTTGGACATCAACCTGCCCGGCATGAGCGGCCACGAGCTCGCCCAGCGGCTCAAGACGCGCTGCTCGTCCCAGCGCGACGTGCGCCTGGTGGCGGTGACCGGCTACGGCGACGAGCGGCGTCGGCAGCGAAGCGAGCAGATGGGCTTCGACGCCCACCTGGTCAAGCCGGTGGTGCTCTCCCAGCTCCAACAGACCATCGACTCGGTCCTCGAGCGGTCGTAGGTAGGCGCACGGGTGGGGCGGCGGTAAATTCTGCGTGCTCGACTGGCGCCAGCGCAATTCTTGCGCGCATCGACCTTTAAATCACCGGGCTGTGGCGCTGGCACCGGTCTTGCCTTCTATCAAGGCGACATTATTCTGCTTGATGGGAGCCGCTCATGGTCGACGAGTCCGCGTCACACTCACCGTTTGTCATCGCCCACGCCACCGATCTTCACCCCGCGGGCGGGGCGGCGTTTCGCCACAGCGTCGCGCTCGCTCGCGACGCCCATGCCACCCTGTACTCCATGCACGCCAACCCGGTGTCCCCCGAGGACGGGCGACGCATCCCCGACGCCAACGAGGTCATCCGCAAGTGGCAATGGGCGGCGGGTAACGGCATCGACGCGCCCCGAATCGAGTTTCACAAGCTGCTGCATACGTGCTGCGAGGATCCGGTGGACACGCTGCTCGACGCGATGGGCCGCATTCAGCCGGATCTTTTGGTGGTGGGAAAACACCCCGGCCGTGGGGGCGTCGAGCTATTTCGCGACAGCGTCGCCGAGGCCCTGGCGCTCAACGCCAATATCCCGACGCTGTTCATGCCGCTGGATGGACGTGGCTTTGTCGACGAGCAAACCGGCGCCGTCGACCTGGGGCGTATCCTGTTGCCCGCCCAGGACGAGGCCACCCTGGTGCAGGCGTTCGAGGCGCTGCGCGACCTGCTCGAGCGCGTCGGCCAGCAAGAGGCCGAGGTGGTCGTCTTGCACGTCGGCCAGGATCGCGTCATCGAGGAGTTGGTGGTCCCCGAAGCCGAGCACTTGCCTCGGCTTCGCTGGGAGCAGCGTGACGGGAACCTCGCCGAGCAGGTGCTGCACTGCATCGAAGAGCACAACGTCAACCTGCTGGTGATGGGCACCCACGGCCACGACAGCCTGGGCGACGTATTTCGCGGCAGCCGCACCCAGCGCATCGTGCGGCGCTCGCCGTGCCCGGTGCTGTCGGTGCCGTTGTAGTACTAACAGGCCTCGTTGAGCTGGGTGAGGCTGTCCTTGGCGTCGCCGAAGAACATCAGGGTGTTGTCGCGGAAAAAAAGCGGGTTGGCCACCCCGGCATACCCGGGCGACAGGCTGCGCTTGAGTACGACCACGGTCTTGGCCTTCCACACCTCCAGCTGGGGCATGCCGTAGATGGGGCTGGACTTGTCGGTCTCGGCGTCGGGATTGACGATGTCGTTGGCGCCGACCACCAGCACGACGTCGGTCTCGGCGAAGTCCTCGTTGATATCCTCCATCTCCAGGACGATGTCGTAGGGGATGTCGGCCTCGGCCAGCAGCACGTTCATATGCCCGGGCATGCGCCCGGCGACCGGGTGGATGCCAAAGTGGACCTGCTTGCCCTGGCGGCGAAGCTTGTGGGTGAGCTGGCTGACAGCGTGCTGGGCCTGGGCGACGGCCATGCCGTAGCCGGGCACCACCACCACACGCTCACCTGCAGCGAGCAAGTCGGCGACCTCCTCGGCGGTGGCCGCCTGCGCCTCGCCGTGCTCGGTTTGCACCGCCGAGCCCACGGAGGTGCTCGCGCCGAAGCCGCCGAAGATGACGTTGACCAGCGAGCGGTTCATCCCCTTGCACATGATGCTGCTCAAGATGGCGCCGCTGCTGCCGACGAGCGCGCCGGTGATGATGAGCAGGTCGTTGGACAGCATGAAGCCGGCCGCGGCCGCCGCCCAGCCCGAATAGCTGTTGAGCAGTGAGACCACCACGGGCATGTCCGCGCCCCCGATGGCCAGCACCAGGTGGGCGCCCAAAAACGCGGCGATGCCGGCGTTGACCAACAACAGGGTGAACGGGTCGGCCAACCCGCCGGTGGCAAAGGGCACCGCCAGGCCGACGATCCCCAGGGCGAGCACCGCGTTGAGCAGGTGGCGGCCGGGCAGCCGAAGGGGGCTGCTGCCGATCTCTGCCGCTGAGCTTGCCCCAGGCGATGATGGAGCCGGTGAAGGTGACCGCGCCGATGGCCACGTCGACGTAGACCTCGACCAGATGAATGGTATGCGCCGCCGCGGACAGCCCCGTGGCCGGCTCCAGGAAGGTGGAGATGCCCACCAGCACGGCCGCCAGGCCCACAAAGCTGTGCAAAATGGCGACCAGTTCGGGCATCGACGTCATGGCCACGCGGGCGGCGGCCAGCGCTCCCAGCGCCGCGCCGATGGCCAAGGGCGCCAACGCCCACCCCACGAGTACGTGCTTGGCGATGACGAAGGTCACCGCGATGGCCAGCACCATGCCCATGATGCCAAAGAGGTTGCCGCGCCGGGCGGTCTGCTGGTTGGACAGCCCGCTCAGACTCAGGATGAACAGGATGGCCGCCGACAGGTAGCCAATGGTCGGTAAGCTCGTTGCCATGATCTACCTCCCCTCCGTATCGGCCCGAAACATCTTGAGCATGCGCTGCGTGACGAGGAATCCGCCGAAGATGTTGATCGCCGCCACCAAAATGGCCCCGGCTGCCAGCCACAGCACCAGATGGTTGGCGCCGTGGGTGATCTTGAGAATGCCGCCGACGATGATGATGCCGCTGATGGCGTTGGTCACGCTCATCAGCGGGGTGTGCAACGACGGCGAGACGTTCCAGATGACCTGCCAGCCCACGAAGCAGGCGAGCACGAAGACGGTAAAGTGTTGGACGAAGTCAGCCGGGGCGTACACCCCGATGACGCCCATCAGCGCCACCGCCAGCACCACGGCGACGCTGGTGACCAGGCCGCGCGCCGAGGCGGCGTCGCCCGCCTCGGGCGCCTCCACGATGGGCTCGGGGGCGTCGGCGGCCTCGGCCTTTGGAGGCGAGGGCTCGACGGTCGGCGGGGGCCACGTAACCTCGCCATCGTGCATCACCAGCATGCCGCGCACCACCGCGTCGTCCTCGTCGATCCGGAACTCTTCGGCGGTGCCCAGCAGCTTGAGCAGGTTGGTCAGGTTGCGCCCGAAATACTCGCTGGCGTGGCCGGGAAGCCGACTGGTCAGGTTCGTATAGCCCACGATCTTGACCCCGTGGCGCTCGACGACTTCGCCGGGCACGGTCAGCTCGCAGTTGCCACCGGACTCGGCGGCCAAATCGACGATGACCGAGCCGGGCTTCATCGCCTCGACCATGTCCTTTAGGATGAGCTTGGGCGCGGGCCGCCCGGGGATGGAGGCCGTGGTCACGACGATGTCGGCTGTGGGAATCTCGCGGCGAAACATCGCCATCTCGGCGGCGATGAACTCCTCGCTCATCACCTTGGCGTAGCCGCCCTTACCCTCGGCGCCTTCCTCCTCGAACTCCAACTCCAAAAAGCGCGCCCCCAGGCTTTGGACCTCTTCTTTGACCGCCGGGCGCACGTCGAAGGCCTTGACCTTGGCGCCCATGCTGTCGGCGGTGGCGATGGCCGACAGCCCGGCGACGCCGGCGCCGATGACCATCACCTCGGCCGGCGGCGTCGAGCCCGCCGCGGTCATCTGCATGGCGAAGAAGCGGCCGAACTGGTTGGCCGCCTCCACCACCGCCCGGTAGCCGGCGATGGCCGCCATCGAGCTGAGCACGTCGACCGACTGGGCGCGACTGATCCGGGGCACGCAGTCCAACCCCAGTACCGTCGCCTTGCGCGCGGCGAGGCGCTCGAGCAGCGCTTCGTTCTGGGCGGGGTGGATGAGGCTGATGAGCACGCCGCCTTCGCGCAGCAGATCGGCCTCGTGGCAGTCCCCGTCGGGAACCTCGCAGGGGGGACGAACCTTGAGCACGATGTCGGCGTAGCTCCAGCACGCCTTCATCTCGTCGATGATGGAGGCGCCGGCGTCTTCGTACTGGGCATTGGAGAAGCTCGCCGGCGAGCCCGCGCCGGCCTCCACGTGCACCTCGAAACCCAGCTTGGCGAGTCTACGGACAGTGTCGGGAGTGGCGGCCACGCGTCTTTCGCCGGGCGACACCTCCCTGGGGATGCCGATCTTCATCGGTCGAACCTCCACGTTCGGGCACGACAAGCGCGGCCCCATGCCAAGACAAGCAGGGCCGCTAAATGCTTGCGCGCGATGTGATTTTGGTCCTGGTCCGCGGTGAGCCTACTACGCGGGAAGCCGGCGGTCAAAGGGGGCGTGGCGCCTGCGGCGCGCGCGTCAATGCAGCGTGATGTTCACCACGTAGTCATACGGCTCCGACGCTCCCGCCTGGGAGGTCGAGGCGTCCTCCAGGACGACCACGTAGTAGGTGCCCGCGGCCAGGCCGGTGAACGTCTCGGTGCCCACGTAGCTGCAGCCGACGAAGCCCGAATCCAGCGAGTCGCACGGGTCGCCGGTGAGCACCGAGTCGAGGTCGACGTTGGCGTAGTCGTACAGCGTCAGGTCGACGTCGCCGGTCTTGCCCGAGGGGATGGTGAAGCTGAATACCTGGTCGGGGCCGCCAAAGGTGTTGCCGGTGGCGGCGCAGGTGCCGCTGCCGCCGGCGGCCAGCGAGGTGTAGTCGTTGGTCAGCCCGCCGACGTCACCGCTGAAGATGAACTTGCCGGAGACCCCGTCGGCGATGCTGTAGGCGTCGGTGCAGGTGTCCGCGCTGTTGGTCAGCGTGGGCACGTTGGGCCCGCCGGGGGTGGGCTGGCGCCACATGAAGAAGTCGGCGCTGTTGTCGTCGGTGTCGGTCGACACCAGGTCGCGGCCCAGCGAGTAGTCGTCGGGGGCGTCGCCCACCGCACTTCCCTCGCCGGCGAAGTTCGACGGCGCCGCCGAGAAGTCGCCGTAGCCCAGCGCGTCGAGCACGGCGCCGCTGGGGTCCTCCAGGGCCACGCTGTCCGGGCCGTTTTGCAGGTCGACGAACGGATCGGTCAGGTCTTCGTTGGCCACGGTGCCATCGCCGATGACCAGGTAGCCGTCGGCGGGCATGGTCGTACCGTTGGGGATGGTGTAGCTGCCGTAGCGCGAGCCGTCGGCGCCGTTGATGCCGTCGAGCTTGTAGCCCGACAGATCCATGCCCGGGGTGCCGTACAGCTCGACGAAGGTGCCCGTGTCGTGTCCGGCAGTTTGGTACAGCACCTCATTGATGAGCACCGACACGACGCTGAAGGTCTGCGCGGAGGCCACGTTGTTGGTGCGGTCGAGGTCGGGGTTGTCCGCGTAGACGTCGGCGTACACATACGGGGTGTAGTCGCCCACGGCCAGGTTGCTCACCGTGGTGCTCACCGTGATCGTGCTGCCCACCGGGACGCTCTGGGAGACGTATTTGCTGGCGTCGTAGGCGGTCGACGAGCTCGGCGTCGTGCCGGGGTTGTTGTAAAAGTGCACGTAAAACGGCGCGGTGGCGTCGGCCGTTCCCTGGTTTGCGATGACCACGTCGTATTGGACGTCGCTGCCGGTCACCGTGGCGGTAAACGACTGCACCTGCAGGTCCGGGGCGGTGTCGAGGGCGTTGATGGTGACGGTGGCGTTGGCGGTGTCGCCGTCGGCATCGGTGACCACCACCTGGGCGTCGTACACGCCGACGTTATTGTAGGTATGCGAGGCCGTCTGGCCGTTCTGCGGGGCGCTGCCGTCGCCGAAATACCAGGTGTAGCTCAGCGGGGCGTTGCCGCCGCTTCCCGTGGCGGTGAAGTTGACCGTCAGCGGGGCGGTGCCGGTGTCGGTGTCCGCCGAGGCAGTCACCGCCGGCTTGGTGTTACTGGCGGCCTGGATGTCGACCGTGCCGCTGACCTGGTCGCCGTTGGCGTCGGTCACCGTCAGCGTGGCCGTGTAGGTGCCGCCGGTGGTGTAGGAGTGGGTGGGGTTGGCGGTGGTCTCCACCGGCGAGCCGTCGCCGAAGTTCCACTCGTAGGTAAACGGCGCATCGCCGTTGGTGACCGTGGAGTTGAAGTTGACGTTGAACGGCACGATGCCCGACGTCGGCGAGGCCGCCACCGACACCTGGGGCACGGAGTTGTCCTTGACCGTGATCGCTACCGTGGCGCTGTCCGAGTCGTTGTTGGCGTCGGTGACCACCAGGGTGGCGGTGTAAGTGCCCGTGCTTGCGTAGGAGTGGGTGGGATTCTGGTCGGTGGAGGTCGCGCCGTCGCCGAAGTTCCACTGGTACTGCAACGGGGCGTTGCCGCCGCTGGCGTTGCCGAAGAAACTCACCTGCAGCGGCGCGTAGCCGCTCTGGGGCGTGGCCGACGCGCTGGCCGACGGCACCAGGTTGCTGCCCACGCTGATGTGAACGGTGTCGGAGACGCTGTCGTTGTTGGCGTCGGTGACCGTGACGCTGGCGTCATACTCCCCGGCGCTGTTGTAGGTGTGGACGGGGTTGGCCACGGTGTCGGTGGCGCTGTCGCCGAAATTCCACTGGTAGGTCAACGTGCCGTCCCCGCCGGAGGCGTGGGCGCTGAACTGGACCTGCAGCGGGGCCAGACCGCTGTCCGGGGTGGCCGTGGGGGCGACGGTGGGCACGGAGTTGTCGGTGGCGGTCACCGTGATGCTGTCGGTGGCCACGTCGCCGTTGCTGTCGGTCACGGTCACGCTGACGGTGTAGTCGCCGGCCGTCTGGAAGGTGTGCGAGGGCGTCTGCGAATCGGAGGTGTCCCCGTCGCCGAAATCCCACGCGAAGCCAAGCGGGGCGTCGCCGCCCTGCACCTGCGGGTCGAATTGCACGCTCAACGGGGCGATGCCGCGCTCGGGGCTCGCCTTGATGTTAGCGATCGGGGTGGAGTTGTCGGCGACGCGGATCTCGACGCGGTCGGTGTCGGTGTCGCCGTCGGCGTCGGTGACCTTGAACACCGCCGAGTAGGTCCCCGGTGAGGTGTACTCGTGCGACGGATTCTGCGCTGAGACCGGGTCGGAGCCGTCGCCGAAATCCCACTGGTAGGTGAACGGCTGGTTGCCGCCGACCGTCGCCCCGCTAAACGCCACCGTCAGCGGCACGATGCCCGAGGAGGGCGAGGCGCTGGCCGAGGCGACCGGTTGCTCGTTGCTGGCGACGTGGACGTCGACGCTGGCCGGCTGGCTCTTGGCTCCGGTGGTGGTGTCGCTGACGACCACCGTCGCGCTGAATTGGCCGGCCGAATCGTAGCGGTGGCTGGGTGTCTTGCCCGTGCCCGTGCTGCCATCGCCGAAGTCCCACGCGTAGGTGTAATTGCCCGAGCCGCCGGTGACCTGAGTGCCAAACGAGACGCTCAACGGCGCGATGCCCGAGTCGGGAGTCGCCGTCACCGTGGCGACCGGGGCCTGGGCCTGGACCACCTTGATGACCACCTGCTGCAGCGACGAGCCGCCGGCGGCGTCGGTGATGTTGGCCTCGGCGGTGTACTGGCCCACCTGGGTGTAGGTGTGGGTCACCTGCAGGCCGCTGCCCGAGGCACCGTCACCGAAGCTCCACTGCACAAAAATGGGCTTGGTGCTCGAGACCGCATCCACCGAAAAGCTCACCTCCAGGGGGACCTGCCCGGTGCGCGGGGTCGCGTCGATCGCGTTGACCGTCAGATCCGATTTCTTTTGAGGGGCATCGGCCACGCACGAGGCGAGCGAGGACGCCACCAGCATCAACGCGGGTAAGAGGATGGCCAGGGGATTTTTGCGCCAATTCGACCAGTGCATGGGCACTCCTTACTGCATGAATCATTTGCGAAAACGCCAGCAGCAATAGCAGGACTGGGGGCGCTCGGCAACTGTGGTGGCACATTCGGGCGCGGGTACATTTTGGCGCAAAATCGCGTATTCGCGAGGAATACGGTTTTTCGCCCACCGGCTTGGCAAAGCGGTCGCGGACCCGCCATACTAACGATCGTATAACCGCACTTCATTACAATGGTTTCGGATGGCTGCAGACGCGGCGCACGCCTCGGTTTTGTGGTATCGATCATGACTACTTCGGACCGCCAACTCCCGGGGGGCTTGCCGTTGTGCAACCGGTTGCCCAACGTCCCCTTGGCGTGCGGCCAACTCGTGACCTTTCCCCAGCACAAGGAGGCGTCGGCGCAGCTTCGACGTGCCATCGAGGCGTCCCCGCTGGCGGTGCTCACCGGCCCGACGGGCATCGGCAAGACGACCGTCTTGCTGCAGACGCTTCACGAGATGGACGCGGAGCAAGTCGAGCGCTGCGTCTATGTCAAAGTCGAGCCCGGCGACGGTATCGCCCAGGCCGTCTTCGATATCATCCGCGCGTTGTGCATGGCGCTGGGGCGGGACACGCCCGACTGGCCCACGTTATTTCGGGGCATGGACGCCGCCCTGGCGTTGGCGATCGATCTGAGCGAGGCCTACGGCGCCTGGGTGGTCATCGAAGATCTCGACGGCAAGTGTGCCTCGGAGTTCCTCTCCTTTTGCCGAGCGCTCGGCCGCTACGCCCGGCGCTCGCGCTGGCTGGTGACCACGGCGCGCCAGGACTGGCCGGACGACGAACTCTGTCCCGGGCAGGTCGTCCGGCTGGAGCCGCTGCCCTGTGAGCCGCTCATCGCCATGGCACGCCGCCGGGGCGGAGCGCGCGACGAGCGCCGCGTCGAGGCCGTCAAGGCCCAGTGCGCCTGCATCGAAGGGCGACTGTGCGGCGGGATCCCCGGGCGGCTGGTCGAGCTGCTCGACGAGTACGATATCGAGGCTCTCAACGACGACGACGCCGAGACCCTCGAGCCCTGGTTGGACCTGCTGACGGTGTGCGAGTGCCCCCTGCCCGAACAGGTCTTCGAGGCCCCCACGCCCGACGCCGGCGCCGTCGACATTCTCGGCTCGCCGGCGTGGCAGCGCGCTGCCGACACGTTCCTGATCGAGCGCAGCCCGGCGGGCTGGCAACTGCGTCGCAAGGCCAAAGACGCCTGGACACGCCGGCGAGGGGCGGCGGCGCTGCTCGATGCGCGTCAGCGTGCCTGTGAGTTTCTGGCGCGTTGCGACGACCTGGAGGTGATCGTCGAGCGGTTGCGCCTGCTGTTGGCGGTGGAGAATCACCAGGGCGCGCGCGAGCTCCTCGGCGAGCACGGCGAGGACTTGCTCGGGCAGGGCTATGCCGCCCGGCTCTGGGAGTGCCTCGAGCCGGTGGAGGCCGCCGAATTGCAGGGCTGGCGTCTGCGCAGCGCGGAGCGCTGTGGCAGTCCCCAGGCGCTGCAAGCGCTGGTGCCCATGTGTCGGCGCTGGCGCTGTCGCAACCTCGACGATCCCGAGGCCGAGTATGCCGTGGCCAGCATCCTGTACCTGACCAACTACGACACCGAGGCGCGCGAGCAGATCGGCACCTTCGTCGACCGCCTGCGCGAGCAGCGTCAACACGGCGAGGTCGACGACGACCTCTGGCTGCGCTCGGTGTACCTGTTGGCCAACGCGTCGTTTGTGCTCGGCGACAGCGACGACGCCATGCGCGTCATCGAGGAGTTGGACGCCGACTCCGCGCGCCACCGCTGCTTCCGGGTGAGCTTCCTGGCCAGCCATTATGCGGCGCTGAGCCAGCGCGCTCACCTGCTGAGTCTGTGCGACGAAGTCGAACTCATCCTCGCCGACGTTCGGCCGGACGACGCCATGTTGGTCGCCTCCAACCTGGTGCGCGCGCTGTGCCTGGTCGGCGAGCTGGGCGCCGCCGCCTCGCTGGGCGAGAAGGTCTGGCGCATGCTCCAACCCAAGGTGTTGAGCCAGCGCCGCGGGCGCTCGTTGCTACGGTTGCTGGCGCTGGTCGCCCTGGAGCGGGGCCGACTGGTCGAGACGCGGCGCACGCTCGACCGCCTGGAGCCCTGCCTGGCGAACGTGCCCCGCCGGCGCGTCTACCTGCTCCTCTACGACACCATCCGGCGCTTCTACACCGGCAATCTCGACGGCCTGCGCGCCGCGTTGGACGACTGCGAGCGGGTCGCTCGTGAGTTTGGACACCACGGAATCATCTTGCAGGTCTCCCTGCATCGCACGCTGCTCGACATCGCGCGCGGCAACCCCCCGGCCGACGGCGATCTGCCCGAGGGCACGTTGTATGGGCCCGATGGCCGCATGGCCGTGCGCTTGGTGCGATTGACCCAGGCCGCCCGCCACGGTCACACCGTCGAGCTCGACGACTTTGTCGAGGACGAATTGGCGGTGCGCGAGCGCGTGCGTTTTCTGCTGCTCGCCGCGCAACAAGAGGCGCTCGCCGGCCGCGCCGGGCGGGCCTTCGAATTCGTGGGACGGGCGCTGAGCTTTTGCACCTCCTCCCAGTTGGGGCTCTTGGAGTTGGAGGCGCGCCTGGTCGAATGTGAGGTGCTGACGATGCAGGGGCGCGACGTCGCCACGGCGGCCAACGACCTGTTGGCGTTGGCCGAGCGCCTTGGCAGCGAGCGCTTTCGCGGCGAAGCCGAGTTTTTCCTGTGGGCGAGTCGCGCGCCGACCTCCAACGGGCCTCGCCAGCGCATTCAGTGGTACGCCCGCCTGGCGACCCTGGCCCAGACTCACGATCGCCACCCCGTGGCCGCGCGCCGCGCGGGGGCGCTTTTGGGCGGCGACCCGCCGCTGGACGCCGTCGACGCCGCCGTGCTGCGCGAGGTTCGACGTCGGTCGAACTGGCAGACCCCCCAACCGGTGTCGCTGCTCGATTTCCCCGACCCGCCTCTGTCCTGGGGGCTGTATCATCCCGCGTGGTGCGTGTGGACCGAGCGCGGCGACGTCGTCTGCCTGCAGGACCGCCAGATCGAGTGGAGCCTGTTGGTGGAGTTGTCCCGCCGCGGCGGCTACCTGACCAAAGAGCAATTGCTCAGCGCGGTGTGGAAGATCGACGATTACCACCCCCTGCGCCACGACAACCGACTTCGCCTCGCCGTGCGCAAACTGCGCAAGCGCATCGAAGTCGACCCCTCCTCTCCCGAAATCCTGCTCACCCACGCCGATGGCTACGCGCTGGGCGGACGTCTGCTGGTCGTCGATGATGACTGAGGCTCCCGGCGAGAGTTCAGCCCGCACAATTGGCTGAAAATTCGCCGATTTTTTGCCTTGGGACATCACGAGACATCAATGAATTGTTGTTGTAAGGCGACAAAAGGACCTACCGTTTGAACACGCGTATTCTGCCCCATATATAGTGAATTGCCCCCGGCGATTCCGAAGTCATTACGGCGAGTTCCATGAGCGAAGAGTCTAATAAGAAGCCGTCTTCCCTACCCAATGCTGCCAGTGCCGACGCCGCCGCCATCGACGAGATCGACGAGATCGAACCGGTCGGCCTCGAGGAGCAAAGCGAGACCGAGCTGGCGGGCACCGTGCTCGCTGACCGCTACGAACTCAAGCGCAAGATCGGCCAGGGCGGGATGGGGGCGGTGTACCTGGCCTATCAGGAGGCGCTCGATCGCTACGTGGTGGTCAAGGTGCTCTCGCGCGATGTGATCAACGACAAGAATGCCGAGCAGCGCTTCGAGCGCGAGGCCCGTCGGCTGAGCAGCCTGGGCCATCCCAACATCGTGACCGTGCACGACTTCGGGCGCCACCAGGGGCTGTCGTACCTGGTCATGGAATACGTCGAGGGCGAGACCCTCAAGGACCTGCTGCGGCGGCGAAAACACCTGTCGCTGCGCTTCTTTTTGCGCATCGCCGACCAGATCCTCGACGCCGTGGCCAGCGCCCACCAAAAGGGCATCATGCACCGCGACCTCAAGCCGTCCAATATCATGCTCTACGAGGGGCACGGGCGGCGCTACAACGTCAAGGTGCTCGACTTCGGGCTGGCCAAGCTGGCCTCGGGCGGCGGTGAATTGACCCGCAAGAAAGAGCTCATCGGCTCGCCGCCGTATATCGCCCCCGAGCAGATCTTGGGCAAAGACTTCGACGTGCGTGTCGACGTGTATGCCCTGGGGGTGCTGTTCTATTCGATGCTGTGCGGCCAGCGCCCGTTCGACGCCGCCGACGACATGTCCTTGCTGTACATGCACGTGCACGAGCCGGTGCCGCCCCTGGAAGAACGACTGCCCGAAAGCCACGACATTCCCCCCAACCTGATCGACATCGTCTATCAGTGTTTGGCCAAGGACCCGGTCGAGCGGCCCAAAGACGCCGGCGAGCTTCGAGACATGCTCTACGGACGGGTCTATCAGTCGGAGGTCTCCGGCTCGCTGTCCGACGATTTCGCGCTGACGCCCTCGTCGTCGCGCTCGCGTCCGATGATTCAGTCGCCAGCAACGGGCTCTCAAACGGGCATGCAGCCGGCGGGCGGGCGCATGCTCACGGCGCTGCTGGCCGTCGCGCTGTTGGGCGTCGGGGGCCTGGCCGCCTGGCTGTATATGCGTCCCAACGGCTCGCATGAAGCGCCCAAGGCCGCCGCCACGGCCGCCGCGGCGGCCACCGCCAAGAATAACGAATCCGACCAGATCAGCCGCGTGCTCGACCAGGTCGACACCCTCGCCAAGCAGGGCAAATACGCCCAGGGGCGCATGCTGTTGGACAAGCTCGACAGCCACCTGCTCGACCACCCCGACCTGATGGTGCGCGCCGTCAGCCTGGAGGACTCTTTGGCGATCGGCCAGCTCATGGAGAAGGCCAAGGGGCTCGAGAAGAGCGGCGACGCCGACAAGGCCATCGAGGTCTACAAGCAAATCCTGGCGCGCAACAGCGACCACGCCGAGGCCAGGGCGCGCCTGGAGGCGTTGGTCAAGGCCAAGCAAAAGGACGCGCCTGCCGAGAAGGTCGTCGGCGAGAAGGGCACGCTGCACGTGGAGTCGACGCCGGAGGCGACGGTCTACGTCGACAACTTGCCGGTGGGCAAGACGCCGGTCGACCAGAAGATCGCCCCGGGCAAACATACCGTCGAACTGGGCGCCGCGGGCTACCGCGGCTGGTCGACGAGCTTCGAGTTGGCCTCGGCCGGGGAGAAGACCTTCAACATCAAACTGACGCCCATTCACCAGAAATCCACGCTCTCCAAGGCGCGCCGCGCCGTCGCACGGCACCGCGCCGCCCATCATGACAGCAACAAGGCCGGCGGGCGCGCCGGGAGCGCCAAGAAGACCCACGCCAGCGCACCCGCCGTGGCTCAGGCGGACGAAAAGGACGCTGGTGGGGCCAACCCCGCCGCCCTCGCCGCTACCGGCTCCCACAAGTCCGAGGTTCCCGCGACGCATCAGGGAAATCCCGAGCCTCGCACGGCCCGCCAGTCGGCGCGGCCGCACGACACCTCCGGCACCTCGGGGCCGGACAAGAGCGCCGAGGCCTCGCCAAGTACCTCGGCGTCGGCGCCGACACCCAAGCCCGCACCCACCCACCCGGAGCCGAAGAAGACGGCGCCCAAGAAGATCGCCTCGCCTAATTTGCCGTCGACTGCCTGGGTGCGCAACCTGCAGAACCTGCGCTCCATCCTGGTGGGGATCGAGCGGGAGGTGGTCGCCAAGAACGACCTGTCGCGCAGCAAGGTGCGCAATACCACTGCGCTGTTGTACCGCGCGGTGCAAGGAGACCTGGCGCCGGGTTCGTCGATCACGCTCAACGCTCGCAAAATCTACTACATCATCGCCCGCGGAGTGCGCGACGGCAAAGGCCGCATGAGCGTCGCCCGAAGCCTCGTCAGCAGCTATCGCGCCGGCGCGTTGCGCTGAGCGCGCCGGCGGGCCGCGCCGGGCGCACCCGCGCCGGTGTCGGGGGGACCTCGTCTGCAAGACCTCGACCAAGCACATCTTAATTCGGAGCAATGGAGTACCGAATGAAGCGACTGCACCTGTGGAGACCTGTATCGTCTGACCGCCCATCCTCGGCCCGGCGCGCGCTATCGCGCACCCTGGTCTGTAGCGCCCTGGCGGTGGCTGCCTGGATGGGATGTCCTGGCTCGGCCCATGCCCAACAAGCCGCGCCCACCGCGCCCGAACAGCCGGCGGCGGACCAGCAGGGCGCCGCGCCGTCCGCACCCGGCGATGAGACGTCCAAGGACGACAAGTCGAGCAAGGACGACAAGTCGAGCGACGATAAGGACAACCAGGGTGATTCCGGCGACAAAAAGGCGTCTGAACAGCAACCCGCGGCCACGAAGGCGCCGGCCCCCAAAGCGTCGCCGGACACGACGAGCACTCCGAAGGCCCCTCTAGATAAGCCGGCGTCGGCGAAGACGCCTGCCGACGCCAAGAAGGCCGATGCCAAGAAGGCCGACGAGGCCAGCGCGCTCGACCAGATGGGGCTGTACGGCGACGGCGACGGTGGAAGTGACGGCGGCGGGGCGGACAAGAGCAGCGGTGACGACGGCGGCAAGAAGGCCACCGATACCTTCGGTAACAGCCTCAATATGCTGGGCATTCAGACGACGGTGGCCGGCTACGGCGACTTTGCCTTCCACATTCCCATCGACCCGTCGGGCCCGACGACCTTCGACCAGACCCATATCAACCCCATCATCAGCGCCTATATCGGCCAGCTCTTCTTCGCCGAATTCGAGATTGAGTTCGAGCACGGCGGCACCGAGCACCGCCTGGAATACGCCATCCTCGACGCGCTGATTTCGCGCAAATTCGTCATCCGCAGTGGCCTGATGCTGGTGCCCATCGGCCAGTACAACGAGAAGTACCACCCGTCGTTTCGCAACCTGACGATCAGCACGCCGTTGACCGACGAGGTGATCATTCCGACGACCTACTCCGACGTCGGTATCCAGGCGCGTGGTGACTTCGATTTGTCCCAGGCGCTCACCCTCAACTACTCGGCTTATGTGGTCAACGGACTGCAGGAGGGCAGTGGTGTTCAGGAGAACGATGCCGTCGGCGCCGGCACCAACGAAGAATCCGCCGAGGGCGGCATTCGCTCCATGCGCAACAACCGCGTCGAGACGGTCAACGGCGACAAAGCCGTCGGCGGCCGCGTGGCCGTGCGCGTGCGCGCCAACCAGAACTTCTACGAGCTGGGCGTCTCCGGCTACACCGGGGAATTCGCCGACAACACCACCGAGCGGCTCACCCTCGGGGTCATCGACGCCAGCGCCAAGGTCGGCGGGTTTACCCTGCGCAGTGAGATCGCCCACGCCTGGATGAAGACCACCGCCAAGATGCTCAACAGCACCGGCGGCTACGTGACGCTGGCCTACCGCTTCCCGTTCGACCTGGCGCCGGTGGTGCGCCTGGAGGCGGTCAAACTCGAGCAGGAACATGAACCCTCGGAGCTGACCGATTCGGTGACGGCGGGGCTTAACTACTACCTGCTCGAAAACGTAATCGTGCGCGTGGAGTACGACGCGTTCTTCAAACAAGCCGACAAGTTGTTCAACCCGGGCGGGCTCGACGAGCAGTCGATGACCACCCAGCTCGCCTTCTCGTTCTGAGGCCGGTCCCGTCGGTGTGGGCGGCGGACCAGGTAGGTCGCGTCAGGTTGCGAAATGCAGCCAACGCGCCTACCTTGCCGCTGCCCTGAACCGGAGGATCCTCATGAGCGAAGTACTCTCCCAACTCGTCGACCTGCTCGCCCTGGAGCGCATCGAAAAGAACCTGTTTCGCGGCCAATCTCAGGACCTTGGCTGGGGCCAGGTCTTCGGCGGCCAGGTGCTCGGCCAGGCCCTGTCGGCGGCGGTGCAGACCGTGCCCGACGAGCGCCATGTGCACTCGCTGCACGGCTATTTTCTGCTGGCCGGCGACGTGCGTCGCCCGATCGTCTACGAGGTCGACCGCATTCGCGACGGCAAGAGCTTCACCACCCGCCGGGTGACCGCCATTCAGAAGGGCCGGGCGATCTTCTCGATGGCCGCCTCCTTTCAGGTCGACGAGGAGGGGTTTTCCCACCAGGAGGACATGCCCGAGGTCCCCGGCCCCGACGGGCTTGCGTCGCGCACGGAACTCGCCCGGCGCGTCGCCGACCAGATCCCCTCGCCGCTGCGCGAGCGGCTCACCGCGGAGTCGCCCATCGAGAC
The DNA here is from genome assembly GCA_963697525.1 of uncultured delta proteobacterium. GTDB lineage: Bacteria > Myxococcota_A > Bradymonadia > Bradymonadales > Bradymonadaceae > Bradymonas. Next base: position 5,875,873 of record OY969087.1, on the reverse strand, counting down.
GCGACCCATCGACCCCCAAAACCCCTTCGCCCCCGACGAGCGCCCGCCCATCAGCGCGGCGTGGTACCGCGCCTGCGGCAAGCTGCCCGACGACCCGTCGCTGCACCGCTATATGATGGCCTACGCCTCGGATTTCAACTTTCTGAGCACGGCGATGCTTCCCCACGAGGTCAGTTGGCTGACCCCGGGCATGCAGGTCGCCAGCCTCGACCACGCCATGTGGTTCCACCGACCGTTCCGCATGGACGAGTGGGTCCTGCACGTCATGGAGAGCCCGTCGGCCTCCGGTGGCCGCGGGCTGGTGCGCGGGCGCATGTTCGATCAGCAGGGAAACCTGGTGGCCACGACCGCTCAGGAAGGCCTGATCCGCCACTGGCAGGGCTGACTCGGCGCAGGTCCACCCGGCGAGAGCACGCCTCACGCCCCGAGTTGCGCCGGCAACATGCGCCCGATCGCCCGGCGCACGCCGGCGTCGACCAGCCCGTAGGTGGCGTGGCCGGCCAGCCCACGCGCGTGGGTCTGCCAGGGAATGGCGCTGAAGTTGCGGTGCATGCCGACGGCCGGCTTGAGCATCTCGTCGACGAGCAAGAAGGTTACCGCCCCGAATAGCGCCCCGCGCGCGAGGCTACCGGTGGCGCCCATGCGCCGGCGCAGCCAGGCCATGGCCACTCCGTTGGCCACCCCCAGCCCCCACTTGAGCCCCTGGGCGGCGCGGCGGCGCTCGCCACGCGACAGCTTGACGCCCATGCGCTTGCTGGCGCGGTCGATGAGCACGTCCTCGGCGGGCTTTTTCTCGGCGAACGCCTCCTCGACGCGGGTGTCCGCGTCCTGGGCTGTCTCAATCATCTCGGTGACCTTTTTCATCGCCCATGTCGCCACGGCGCCGGCGACGGCGCCGGTGGCCAGACGGACGGCGAGATCCTTGATCTTCGGCATGCAATCGTCCCTCGACTAGAGTTGTACGGTGACGGCTTGTAGACACATCCCTGAGTGTAAGCACGCCCCAGCCCGGCCGCATATCGACCGGGCAGCGCCGCGCTGGACTCGCCGTCAACCATGGGTCATCATCGGCCCCACCGTTTAGCCAGGAGTCGAGTCATGTGTACCCACGTCCGTGCCGTCGCAATGTCGTCCGTCCTGTGCATGATCTGGCTTCTCGCCGGCTGCGCCGACCACTCCGGCCACGGCGCCCACGGCGCCCAGGCGGCCGACGCAGGGGCGCGTGATGCCCGCGCCGCGGACGCGGCCGGCCACGATGTCGGGGCCGACGCACCCGAGGGCACCGATGCCGACGCCGCTGCCGACACTGCCTCAGCCCGCCTGTGTGACCGCGTCGGCCGGGGCGCCAACGCCGATATTTCCGGGGCCCACCTCTTCGAGAATACCTATTGGAGTGAGCCGGTGACGGACGCGCCGGTCAATCCCAACTCCGAGGCCCTCATCGCCTCCATCGGGGCGGACACCGGGCTGCATCCCGATTTCGGGTGTTGTTGGCACGGCCCGTTCGGCATTCCCTATATGGTGGTGGACTCGTCGACCGCCCCCGTGCCGGTGAGCTTCGATACTGCCGACGAGAGCGACCCCGGCCCGTATCCCATCCCCGCCGACGCGCCCATCGAGGGCGGCGCCGGGGCCGACGGCGACCGTCATGTGCTCGTGGTCGACTGCGCCCGCGCCAAGCTGTACGAGCTGTTTTCGGCCTACCCACACGACGATGGCTCCTGGCAGGCGGGCTCGGGGGCGGTGTGGGACCTGAGCGGCCATCTCGAGCGCGCGCCCTACTGCACGTCGGCCGACGCCGCCGGGTTGCCCATTCTGCCCGGGCTGGTGCGCTACGACGAGGTCGCCGCCGGGGCGATCCACCACGCCCTTCGCTTTACCGTATCCCACAGCCGCAAGGCGTTCGTGCCGCCGGCCAGCCACTGGGCCAGTGGCGACACCTCCGCCGATCTCCCGCCGATGGGCATGCGCGTGCGCCTGGAGAGCGACGCCGAGCTGGCCGCCGACGGGGTGGACGTGTCCGGGTTTTCACCACAGACACGTGTCATCGTGCGCGCCCTGCAGACCTACGGCATGATCGTCGCCGACAACGGCAGCGATTGGTATATCAGCGGGGCGCCCAGCGCCTCGTGGAACGACGACAAGCTCGTCCCCGAGCTTCGCCAGATCAAAGGCCGATTCTTTCAGGTCGTCAAGATGGACCACGTCGTCGACGACTATTCCGTCGACCCCGGCCAGTGCCAACTCCCCTGATGGGTTAGTCGTCGCCGGCCTCGAGCACGGCGGCCACGATCGCCTCGGGGCCGTCGTCGCTGACGCGCTCGTCGAGCAAGGCCAACCCGCGGTGGACGTGGGCGCGCAGCCGCTCGGCGACGTCCACGGAGGCGTCCTCGCCCAGCCGCGCGCAGTGCAGGCGCACCAGCCCCGCGTAGATCTCGGCGAAGGCCACTTCACGACCCCACCACGGTAGTGCCACGCAGGTCGACGCCGGAGCCGTGACCGGCGGCGGGGCCGTGGGGTCGGCCAACGACAGGCTCAGGGCCCAGCGACAGAGCACGTCGGCGCGCTCCACGCCGGTGGTTTGCAGCAGACTGGTCAGCCGGGCGCGGGCGCTGGCATCGAGCACAATGTCTTCGCGGGGTCGGGTCATCGCGGAAGCCGGCGCACGCTGGCGCAGTTGGTGGTCGGGTCGGAATCCATCCAATAGTGATGGCTGACCAGCCGACAAAGCGGCTCGGCGAAAGCCCGCTCTACCAGCGCGGGCGAGCACAGCAACACGAGCTGTGCGCTGACCCGCGGGAAGTAACGGCTGCGCACGCGTGGCTCCGCGCCGACACCCTCCTCCGAAAACGCATTGTCGATCACCACGGGCATGCGCCGGCCGAAGGCGCGCGCCAACGCCCAGCGCGCCGCCAGCGCGACGAGTTGGCGCTCGTTGGCGCTGAAATCGCTGGCGGTGAAGGGAGTGCCGGCGGCGTCCAGCAGGGTGATGTCGAGGGTGTCGCGGTCGATGCGCACCTCCTCGATGCGCCGCTCGTCGCCCACGAGGCAGTTGATATGGTCGAGCAGGAGGCGCTCGATCTTGTCGAGGCGTTCGTCGATGAGCAGCTCGCGAAATCGCGCCAGGCCGAGGTGGAGTCGTGAGCTGAGCGCCAGCGCCATCGACACGCCCGCCGGGTCGTCGTCGGTCAGTTGGTCGCCGACCACCGAGCGCACCTGGGTGTCCAGACGCTCGACCTCGGCATCGGCGAGCGCCCGGCGGCGGGCCAACCGCGCGAGCTCGCGCCGGGAGTCTTCGACCCGCGCACGCGCGCGCTCGCCGCGCTCGATAATGCCCGCCAGCGGGTGCTCCCAGGGAATCTGCTCGAGGCAGGCCTTCGAGGCGGCGACGTCCTGGCGGGCACGGTCGATGGCGGCCATCAACTCCTGGCCCAGGGCGCGTTGCTCGTCGAGTTCGCCTCGACAGAGCCGGTCGAGCCGCTCCCGGGTGTTGGCGCCCGACATGCCGGCCTCCGGTGACGTCGCCGGCGCCGACAGCGGCGGCGGGCGGCGCTCGAGCATGTCCTCGAGCTCGCGCAGCGTGGTCGCGTCGACGTCGTGCTCGCGCAAAAACTCCACGATGGTGGCGTCGCGCTGCTTCAAGGCATGCTCCCAGGCGTTCGTGTCGCCGCCGGCGAACGTGGTGTGCTGCGCGGCGAGCTCGTCGAGCAACGGGGCGACTCCCAACAACGGGGCGCTGGTGGCCATCCAGCGCACCAGCGCCTGGCGCCGGTCGGCCAGCCGGGCGCGCGCCTGGTCGAGCTGCGCCCGTTGGCCGGCGATCTCCTCATAGAGGTGCGCGTCGGCCTGTTGGAGGCGCTCGTCGAGCAGCGCCAGGTAGCGCTCGCGCTGGGCGAGGCGCTTGGTGGCGCGCGCGATCTCGTCGCGGCCGGCTTGCGAGCGCGCCACGGCCTCATCGAGCGCCCGGCGAAGCGGGGCGACGTCTTCGTCGGGCAGGCCGAGTTGGGCGACCTGGCGCTTTTCGAGCTCGACCAGGTCGTCGCCCAACTGCTCGACCAGGTGCAGCCCGAGCAAGTGCTCGAGCGCCTCGCGCACGGTCTGGCGCCGCCCGGCCTGGCCGGCGGGGTCGCCAAGGTCGTTGGTGTCGAAGAAGAACAGATCGGCGAGGGCGTTGGGCAACAGATCTTCGACGTAGTCCTGCCAACTCGCGGCGATGTCGGGAGCGTCTTGCCCGTCGAGGGTCACGCTGAATTCCTCGTAGACACCCCGGCCCACCGATCGCCAGGAGCGTCGGACCTCCAGTCGGCGCGGCCGGCCCTCGGAGACGGTACAAAAGTCGACCTGGACGGCCGCGCCTTCATAGGCGGTCGTCTGGGGATGAATCGCCCGGCGCAGGTAATCGTCGTAAGCGCCGGGGTTGCGCCGATGGGCGCGCTTGCCGTACAGCGCCAGCCGAAGCGCCTCCATCACGCTGTCCCGACACTCCTGGCAATCGCCCGAGATCAACACGACCGTGCGCCCGGGGCCGGCCGGACGCAGCACGAGCTTGTGAGTGCCGGCGAAGGCCCGAAAATTTTGCATGTGCAGGCGGTCTAGGATCATTGGGCGGCCGGGCACGGCATGGCTGCGTCTCCCTCGACGACGCGTACGCTGGTGATTGGGGCTACGTCTTCGTCTTGGCGTCTCCGGCGACGCTTCCAGGCGGAAGCTGGTCGTCGGACGAGGCGGCGTCATGGGGCTGGCGGCCAAACACCTCTTCGAGGGCCTCGAAGATGCCTGCACGGCGCAGCATCGTTCGGTACTCCTGCTCGACGGCGAGCAAGGAGTGCGACAGGTGAAAGCCCACAGTGTCGTCGCCGAAGGCAGCGCGCAGCAGAGTGAGGTCGTCTTCGAGCATGCCGGCGTCGTCACGCGACGTGGCATCAGCAAACGGTTGACCGAGCACCGAAGAAAAGATCAACGGTAACCGATCATCTATTCCCAGATTGTCCACGCACCAGATGCGCCGAATCTCGCGCAACTCCTCCAGCGAAATCAGCTCGAAGCCGGGGTCGTCGACGCCGAGCAACTCGCCGACCTGCCGTTGGACCTCGAGGACACGGCGCAGCCAATATTCGCGCTCCTCTTGGGAATAGCGGGGGGCGTGCGGGCCGCGTTGCTCGATCAACTCGCAGCGAAGCTCGACCAGCGGGCCGAGCCAGTGAAGGTCGGGACGGTCGGCCAGCAATTCGTCGAACGAACAGCTCGCCGGAAACACCGTGCACACCCAGCAGCCGACTCGGCAGTCGCCACACATGGGCGCATCGGGAAGTTCGACGCTCCCCCGTTCGGGGTGAGTATGACTGTAAAACTCGAGCAAATCGGCGTTGGACACTCCCCACGGGCAGGCGTGCGTGCTCAGCAGGGTGTGCACGTCGTTGGTGCTCCAGCCCGCGAGGGGCATATACACCAGCGCCTGCGCCCCGTAGGCGTAGCGTCGCAGCCCGTCGACCGAGGCGGCGCGAAGCGCCAGCACCCGCGACCCGTACGCTCGTTGCTCCTCGCGCGCCCCCAGCACGAGCACGACCTCGCGGCCCTGGCTGGTCCAATGGCGGATGCGTCGCTCGACCGGTCGGCGCTTCAACCCCTCGACGCACCACAAGTTGTCCGGGCGGGGCGGGGCGAGCCCGTGGCCGATGAGCTTGACCCAAAACGAATCGGCCAACTCCCGGCGCAACCGGGCCGCCTCCAGGGGCATGTGGGCCTGCTCGGCGGCGTGGTCGATGGCCAACAGCGAGCGCTCCACCCAGGCGTGGGCGACCACGCTGTCGACGCCGGTGGCCACGTTGAGCACCTCGACGGGGTTGGTGCGCTGCTCGGCGGGCAGCTCGGCCAGGGCTTGCCAGACGAGCTGCAGTGCGGCGGTGCTGTCTCGTCCGCCGCTGAAGGCAAACAGCCACACCGCCTCACGCGAGCGGTAGACGTGGCGAATCCGTTCTTTCATCGCGTCGATGAACGACGCGTCGCTCGCAAGACTGTCAGCGCGCTGTGCCATTGGAACTGCTCTCTGGCGGATGGTGCGCCGCTCGCCGAAATTCGTGCCCCCGCACGTCGACGAACGGGTGGTTCCTCGGCGCCGGCCGCAGACCGGGTCTCGCGGGCGGGCGCCGGAAGGGACTATTACGCCGTGAGCATAAGTACTCCTGCTCACGGCGTAGTGCTGTAAATATGTTATGAAAATTTCGTATTCCATACAAATGAATTATGCCGGCGTCTTGAATTAAATTTCTAATCTAACTTTAGTGTTTGTTTGAGGCGTAAGTGGGCGTCTTTTTTGGGCGGTGGCCAGCCCGTCGAGTCGCCCGCCGGGATCCTCGAGGGATCCACGACGGCCGCCGCGGACCGATCGGTCGATGATCGCCTATCAGCCCTTCAGTATTCCCACTATTCTTGTAATTTACGTTTTAGAATTACACGAGAGTACCTATCAAACGCTGTGTGATGGGCATTATACGCGGTTTAGAAGCCGATGGGCCGTCTGGCGGGATTTTTGGCCGGATATCGTAGAGAAGCGAAGGATTCGGCGGTGAATTGACATTGGTGTGCTTGACGCACCGCCGAGAGCGGCGCGATAGTCATGAAAGAGGGATACCTCGTCGTCAAGAAATAATTCATGGAGAAATGCACGCAGAGTCGTCGGGGATGACGACAGTTCTTGATGGCAAAGGTGTATTCGGATTGATGGTAAGATTTAAGAAGATCTGGCGAGCCCGCCCGCCGTTGTAGTAGAGCGCATGCCCTTGGCCGAACCCACAGATACACGCACTGCCAACGCGCAGCAGACCTCCTCGCGCCAGGTGCGCCTGCGGCATCTGCGCGCTCGTCTCGACGAGCAGCCCGAGGCCGTCGAGTTGTGGCGAGACCTGGCCGAGTTGCTGGCCGACGCGCCGCAGGACGCCGAGCAGGCCGCCGACGCCTTCAGCCGCGCGGCTCACCTTCACCTGCGCGCGGGCCATTTGACGGCCGCGCTCTCCCTGTTCGAGCGCGCCGTGCAGTGCGGGGCCGACCGCGCCGATGACTTCCTCGAACTTGGCAAGACGTACCACCAGCTTGGCCGTTTTCGCGACGCCTTCGACGCCTACCAGCGCGCTTACGAATTGGCCGCGGTGCGCGATCGCAGCGCACGGCCACTAGGAGTCCTCGAACGCATGATTCGCCTGAAACCCGAAGATGTGGAGTTGCAACTCGAGCGCGCTCACCGTCTCGAAGCGGCGGGGCAGACCGACCAGGCGATCGAGGCCTTCCGTGCCTGCGCCCAGGCCTACGAGCGTGCCGGGCGCACCGAGGAGTTTTTGCAGGTGGCTGAACACCTGCTCGAGATCGGCCCCGGCGACGCCAAGTTGCGCTCGCAGGTCGTCGAAGCGCTGCTGGCCGAGACCGAGGTGTTGATGAATTTTCAGCTCCACGACCGCGCCGAGGAGGCGCTCGAGCGCGCCTTGGGTTACGCCCCCAGCAGTACGGTGGTGCGCGAGCGGCTGGTGGTGCTGTACGAGCGCACCCGTCAGCCCATGAAGTTTATCGAGGCCGTCGGCGAGTTAGCCCGCCGCGTCGACGGGGGCCCTAAGCGCGCCGCCTCGTACCTGCGCCGGGCGGCCAACTGGGTGGGCGCGCGCGAGGATATCGAGCATCTCGCCCGGTCTCTGGAGGTCGACTTGTCCGAGCCATCCGACGTCAACGTTCCTCTGCCCGGCGAATCCGAAGGGCTGGGCGATCAGGCGACCGCCCCGCGCGACGAATCGCTGCCGGCGTTCGCCCGCGAGTCCACCCGCGATCACGGCATGCTCTTTGGCGGGGAGAGCCGCACCAAAAACCTGATGGGGTTGCTGCGCGCCGTCGAGCGCGCCCAGACCCCCACGCGCATCATTCTGCAGGACGGCGACGGCGCCCCCTATGCCCGCCTGATCGCCCACGACGGGCGCCTGGAGGTCGGCGTCGAGATCGACGGGGAGATCTTCGTCGACAAGGCCCTCAAGCGCGTCAGCGCCGAGTTGGCCGAGCGACTGCGCGTGGAGGGGCCGGCGGGGTTGTCGGCGGCCGATATGACCACCGGGGAGCGCTCCCAATTATACCGGCTGACGGCGCGGGCGCTGGTGTACCTGGCCGAGGTATGCGAGGGCCACCAATTTTGCCTGCGCGCGTGCAGCCACGACGCCGATGCCCAGGACACGCCGTCGTTCGCCCCCTTCTCCCTGCTGATCCGCGCCGCCGGCTACATGCACAGCGACTCCAATGTGGCCGCGGCGGCGTTCTACGAGCAGATGTGCGAGCGCAGTGAGGAGGCCTGGCTGATGGTGCAAGCCGACCCGTCCACCGAGCTGTGCCTGCCGGTGCGCACCACCTATGCCTTTCCGCGCACCCTCAAAGAGGTGCGCCAACTGGGCCGGGCGGCCCATGACATGCTCGCCTACGCCAGGAAAGTGGCCGAGCCAATGAACGCCCACGCGGGGCTGGCGCCCACGTTCGTCTTCGACGACGCCATGTGGTGCTCGTTTTGCTGCGGCGACCAGGTGGCGTTGGTGCGCACCGAGCCGCTGCAATTGGGCTATGTGGTCGCGCGAGCGCGCGCCCTGATGCAACGCGCCCTGATGCAACAAGAGGAGGGCGGATGAGCCGGATCTTGAACCTCGAGGGATTCAGCGTGCAATTTCCCTCGAAGACCGTGCTGTCGGGGGTCGACCTTGAGGTCCACGCCCACGAGGTGTCGGTGCTGATGGGGCCGGGCGGGGCGGGCAAGTCGACGCTGCTGCGCACCATCTGCGGGGCCAACAGCGCCCACGCCTCCATGCGTATCGACGGACGCGCGGAGTACCTGGGCCAACCGCTGGCCACCGGCACCGCCCGGGGCTTGCGCCCGGTGCTCGTGCAGCAAAAGCCGGCCATGCTCACCAGCACCGTCTTCGAGTATCTGGCGTCGAATTTCCCGTCGCGCGAGCTCTTTACGCGCCTGCAATTGCGCGGCCGGCTGGTCGAGGCGCTGGGCGACGCGGGACTGGCCGTGTTGGAGGGCCAATTGGACGCGCCGATGACCGCCCTCGAACCCGTCGAGCGGGCGATTTTGGGGATCTTGCGCGCCACGCTGCCGATGCCCGCGCTGGTGTGCATCGACGAGCCCACTGCGGCGATGGGCGACGCTGAGGCGGCCCGAGTGCTCGAGTATATCCGGCGTCAAGCCGAGGAGCGCGCCGTGTTGTTGGTCACCCACCATCAGCGCCGCGCTCGTCAGGTCGGCGACCGCACGGCGTTGCTCGCCGGGGGGCGCATTCAAGAGGCGCTGCCCACCGAGCAGTTCTTCGCCGCGCCCACCAGCGAGCTGGCGCGTGTGTTCGTGCGCACCGGCGGGTGCACGGTGCCCTCGCCGGATGCGCGCCCCGAGGAGCTCGACCCCCAGTACCGCACCGCCGAGTACGAACGGCCCGCCAAGGGCGGCTACGCGCCCGCTCGCCAGGGGCCCAGCGGCTTCGATTGGCTGCTGCCCGGACGCCTGGCGGGCACGCCCCTGCCGGGCATCGTCGACGATATCGACCGCGACCTGGACGCGCTTCGCCGCGTGGGCACGACCACGCTGGTCACCCTGACGCTGGACCGGCTGCCGGCGCGCAAGCTGCGCAAGCGGCGCCTGGAGAGCATTCACTTTCCCATCGTCGACATGCACGCGCCCGAGCCGGTGCGCGCCGCCGACCTGTGCCGGCTGGTGGAGGTGCGTCTCGAGGACGGCGGCGTGGTGGCCATGCATTGCAAGGCCGGGCTGGGGCGCACCGGCACGATGCTGGCGTGCTACCTGATCTGGAAGGGCGAGTCCGCCGAGGCTGCCCTGGCCCGGGTGCGCCGGGTCAACCCCAAGTGGGTGCAATCGAAACGTCAAGAAGATTTTCTCAAGGAGTTCGAGCAGTGGCTCGACTAAGGACACCGCTGTCGGTGTCACGGAGCATCGAGGATCGATGCCTCCGCTTACCCAACCCCCTCGTCAAGAAGTCAAGGAGTTGAGAATGTCGCTAGAGAACGCTGTCGCTACCGCCGTCAAGAACATCCCCGAGTGCGTCGCTGGCGGGTACGTGGACATGTCCACGGGCATGTTGCTCGCGGTCAAGACCGTCGAGTCCCACCCCCAGGAGGTCCTGGACCTGGTCGCGGCGGCCACCGCCGACATGTTTCAGGGCAAAAACGTCGCCGCCATCGAGAATATGTTCAAGAAGAACCGCGGCCTCGAGCAGGATGACCACCACTACTTCCAGGAGATGATCGTGTTCAGCGACAACCTCCTGCACGTGTTCCAACGCTGCAAGAAGAACCCCAACCACGCCGTCGTGTGGGTGTGCGGCAAAGCCGCCAACATCGGCATGGCCCTGGCCAAGGCGCGCATGGCGCTGGGAAGCGTCGAGGACGCGCTGTAAACCAGCCGTCCTTGTGGGAGCCAGGTCCGGCTCCTTCCGTGGCCACCGCCGCTGCCCCGGAGCAGCGGCGGTGGCTTTTTTGCGTTCAGGCCCCGGCTTGCGTTCAGGCCCCGGGGCCTTCGCCGCGGTCCTGGGGCGGGCATTGGCCGGAGACGCGCAGGTGGCGCGCCAGGTCGCGCAGCCCGGTGCGGATGCCCTCCTCGAACACCGGGTGGTACACCGGCATGTCCAACAACTGGGGGACGGTCAGGCCCTGGTGGATCGCCCAGGCCAACAGGTGGGCGGTGTGCTCGACGCGCGGGCCGAACATCTCGGCGCCGATCAGCCGGCAGTTGGTCTTCGATCCGTACAACCGCACCAACCCGCAGTTCAGGTCCATGACCCGCGCGCGGCCCTGATCGTCGTAGGAGACGCTTCCCACCTCGAAGGTGTCCGCCTCGAGCTCGGCGAAGCGCTTGCCGACGATGGCCATCTGCGGCGAGGTAAACGCGACCTCCAGGGTGGTCTTGCGAATATAGGCCTGCACGTCGGGGAAGTGGGCGGCGTTGGACCCGGCGATGCGGCCCTCGTCGGAGGCCTCGTGCAGGATGGGCCGGTGGCCGCTGACGTCGCCGGCCACGAAGATGGGCGCCTGACCACACTGCAGCGTGCGCGGGTCGGAGATGGGCAGGCCGGCGTCGCTCAGCGGGATGTCGGCCTTGTCCAGGTCGAGCCCCTCGACGTTGGCGCGCCGGCCGGCGGCGCTCATCACCCGGGCGAAGGTGCGGTCGTGATCTTTGCCGTTGATGTCGGTCCACTGGATGCGAAACCCGGCGTCGACCTTCTCGACGGCGGTGGCATCCGAGCGCAGGTGCAGCTTGAGGTTATGCCCGAAGACCTTGTGGGCCTTGGCCAACACCTCCGGGTCGCTGAACCGGCCCAGCTCGTCGAAGGGGTTGAAAAACTCCACGGCCACGCCCAGTCGCGACAGCGCCTGGCCGAGCTCGAGGCCGACGATGCCGGTGCCGAAGATCGCCAGCGACTCGGGCAGATCGTCGATCTCGAAGAGGTCGTCGTTGACCATGACGTCGGCGGCGACGGATTCGAGCTGGGGCGGGATCCACGGCCGAGAGCCGGTGGCGATGACGATCGCCTTGGCCTCCACCCGGGTGTGGTCGCCGACCATCAGGCTGGTGGAGCCCACGAAGCGCGCGTCCTCGCGGAGCAGGCGCTCGTCGGGAAGCGATTCGACCGAGTCGACCACGAAGCCGGCGAAGCGGTCGCGCTCGCGGCGCACCCGCTCGAGCACGGCCGGGCCGTCGACGCGCCACTGGTCGACCTCGATGCCGAAGCGCCCGGCGCGCTCGACCTGGTGGGCGCGCTCGGCGGCGGCGATCAATAATTTGGAGGGCATACAGCCCACACGGGCGCAGGTCGTCCCGTAGGGGCCGCCGTCGATCATCACCCAGTTGACCCCGGCCTTCTCGGCCTCCCGGCGCGCGTTCAACCCGGCGGTGCCGGCTCCGATGATGGCGACGTCAACCCTTCGCGTCTTCATGTTCTACCTCTCCTACTGCTGTTGGCTCGCGGCCCGAGACTCGGCGGTTCGCATTGTCGTGCTCAAAGACGTTAAGCACACGCCCGAGGTTTCAAATCGCATGCCAACTCCGGTTGACGGGGGCGGTGTGTTTGTTCATCATCGCGCCCCGTAATCCCATGTAATCCGCCCATGAATGCATGCTCGAGTGTCGCGCCGTCGATCGTCGCGACCATCGCCGGCGCCGACGCAAACGGCCACCCGCCGCCGATACGGACGGCGCCGTCGACGACCATTCAGCCGGGCCAGGCGAGCGTCGCGTGCAATAACACCCCGTTGGTCGGGGCAAAGGAGTTCCAGTGGGTCGAACCAGTCGTGCTATTTTTTCCGTGATTGCTATTTGCACTCTCGCCGGATGCGCCTCCTCGCGGCCTGCCTCTCGGCGTGCGCACCAACACACAACCCAACAAAAACACTCAATCCAACAAAAGAACTCGACCCAACAAAGGAGCGAAATCATGAGCCAGACCAACCTCCCCGAGATTGGCAAGCAGTGGAATTGGAACGACCCCAAGGCATCCGAGCAGGCGTTTCGAAAGCTGCTCGCCGACCACCCCGACGCCCCCGAGCAATATCGCTTGGAGGTGCGCACCCAGGTCGCCCGTGCGCTGGGGCTGCAAAAGCGCTTCGACGCGGCCAACAAGGAGCTCGACGCGGTCGACGCCAAGCTCGGCGACACGCCGCGCGCACGGGTTCGCTATCTGCTCGAGCGCGGTCGTGTGCTCAACTCGTCGGGCCACCCCAAGGAGGCTCGACCGCTGTTCGAGCAGGCATTTGATGCGGCCAAGAAGGCCCGTGAGGATCGGCTGGCGGTCGACGCGCTGCACATGATCGCCATCGTCGCCGAGCCCGCCGAGGCGCTCGAGATCAACCTGCAGGCCATCGCCTACGCCGAGAAGTCCGACCAGCCCGACGCCAAGAAGTGGTTGGGCTCGCTGTACAACAACACCGGCTGGTCGTTGCATGAGCTGGGTAAGTACGACGAGGCCCTGGCCATCTTCAAGAAGGGGCTGGCCTGGCAGAAGGAGCACGGCAAGCCCCAGCAAATCCGCATCGCCCGCTGGACGGTGGGGCGCACGCTTCGCTCGCTGGGGCGTATCGACGAGGCGCTGGCCATCCAGCAGGCGATCCGCCATGACTTCCCCGACGCCGATCTTCCCTACGTCGAGGAGGAGCTGGGCGAGTGCCTGTACGCCAAGGGACAGGCCGACAAGGCCCGCGCGCACTTCCACAAGGCCTGGGAGTTGCTCAAAGACGACCCCTGGCTGAGCAAGCACGAGCCCGAGCGCATCGCGCGCCTCCAGAAGCTGGGCGCCGATGCTGGCAGCGGTGTTCGTTGACATCCGGCCACAGTTCGGCGAAGTTCGCGTGCACGGAGCGCTTTTTGGGCGCTGGCGAAACGAGTGGTACGCCAACGATGGAAAGGATTTATGCAGGTTGACCTCAAGGACTCTCTCGAAACCCCCGTCATCGTCGGCATCGCCGGCGGCACCGGCTCGGGCAAGACCACCCTGGCGCGACGCATTCAGGCGGGGGTGGGTGACAACAGCGCGCTCATCCAGCACGACTGGTACTACCACGACCAGAGCGGCGTCCCCATGGAGCAGCGCTCCCAGGTCAACTTCGACCATCCCGACAGCCTGGACAATATGCTGCTGGTCGAGCACCTCCAGCAGCTCAAAGCCGGCCAGGCCGTCGAGGTCCCGCAGTACGACTTTACCCGCCACACCCGCGAAGAAGAGACCGTGCGGGTCGATCCGCTGCCCGTGGTCGTCGTCGAGGGCATCCTGCTGTTCGCCGTGCCCGAGCTGCGCGAGCAATTCGACATCAAGCTATACGTCGACACCGACTCGGATATCCGCGCCTTTCGGCGCATCCGCCGTGACATCCGCGACCGCGGCCGCGACTTCGAGTCCATCCGCGCTCAATACTACGAGACGGTGCGCCCCATGCACCTGGAGTTCGTCGAGCCGTCGAAGCGCTGGGCGGATTTGATCATCCCCGAGGGCGGCAATAATTTCATCGCCCTCGACGTCATCATCGAGCGCCTCAAGCGCTTTTTGGAGCTCTAACACACTGCCTGGCGCGGCGTCGGGGGTCGACGCCGTGTCCGGGGCGCTGCGCGGGGGGCGCGGTCAGGGAGGACACGTTGAACATCTACCTGTTGTCATTGGTTCTGGGGGTCATCGAGGGGCTGACCGAGTTCTTGCCGGTCAGCTCCACGGCACATTTGCGCATCGTCGAGGGGTGGATGGGCGTGGCGCTGAGCGACCCCTATTGGAAGATGTTCTCGGTGGTCATCCAGCTCGGCGCGATCCTGTGCCTGCCCATCTATTTTCGAAAGCGGCTGTGGAGGTTTTTTACCACCTTTCCCCACGGCGAGAACGGTGAGAAAACCATCTGGACCCACCCGCTGACCCTGACCGGGGTGGCGTTCGTGGTCACCGCCGTGCCCGCGCTGCTGCTGAGCAAGGTCATCGGCGCCAACCTCGAGAGCGAGTATGTCATGGGCATCTCGCTGGTCGTCGGCGGCGTGATCATGTGGGGCGTCGACAGCCTGTACGGCGGCCGGCAGGCCGCGCACGAGTCGGACACCGCCGACGTCGAGCAGATGAGCCTGATGCAGGCGGTGTGGGTCGGCTTTTGTCAGATCTTCGCGGCCGTCTTTCCGGGCACCTCTCGCTCCATGGCCACCATCGCCGGCGGCCAACTCGCCGGCATGACCCGCCCGGCGGCCCTGGAGTTCTCCTTCCTGTTATCCATCCCCACGATGGTCGCGGCCACCGGCTACGACCTGCTCAAGTCGCTGTTGCACCCCGCCGGCGCCGACGCCCTGGGCGCCGGGCCCCACGATGCCCAGGGCTGGATCGCGCTGGCCATCGGCTTCGTCGTCTCATTCGTGGTCGCCTACGCGGTGGTCGCCTGGTTTATGCGCTGGGTGCGCTCGCGCGGCTTCGTGCCGTTTGCTATCTACCGCATCGCCTTCGGGGCGGTGGTATTGGCGGTGCTGATGTCGGCGGCTTGACCGTCGGGGCGCGGGGCGCCTGCGGCGCGGGGCGTGGCGCCCGTCCTTGGAGCGACGGCCTCCGTGCCGTCGGCGTGACGCCCGTCCTTGGAGCGACGGCCTCCGTGCCGTCGGCGTGACGCCCGTCCTTGGAGCGACGGCCTCCGTGCCGTCGGCGTGGCGCCTGCGGCGCGGGGCTTGGAGCGGAGGAGCGGGGGAGCGCGCATTTTATGCGGCGAGGCATTGTGTACGCGCATATATTTCAGCCCATTTGGGCGCCGGCATGGGCGTGCGGTACGACCCGACCGTCTCTTAGGCACCGTGGAGTGGGAATCCAGAAAAAGTTGCAGAATTTTTATGCGCATGGCGCAATAATTGCTTTGATTGAGGGGTGAAAGCTGATTGTATCGACCCTCTTGCTCCACGACATACCATGAAGTCACGCTTCTCGCTGTTTGGCTCCGAAGATTCCCCGTCTGACAACTCGAAAAGCGACCCTGCCCGGTCCGGACCGCGTTCGAGCGCCTTTGACTCCGGGCGAAACCTGACCTTCCCTACGCTCGGCCCGGCCGCGGCGGCCGTCGAAGAGGACGTCTTCGATGGCCCCATTGACGCGCCGGAGGAGCTCGGCGCGCAGAGCACGGATGTCTTCGGTGCATTTTCTGCGTGCAAGAGCGGGACCCCGTGCAACAACTGCCCGCACCGTCCCACGGAAATCCAGCAGGGCGGCGCCGGTGAAGCACTGCTGACCCCGGTGGAAGCGGCCTCCTGGCTGCACACGCTGGAGGCCTACGAGGGCTATTGGCTGGTCGAGTGGAGGCGAGCCGATGGTGCGCACCCCATTCACCTGATCGTCGGCGAGGGGCGTGTGTTCTACGGGTTGGCGCGTCGCTGTCATGCGTGGCTCGACGGCGAGTTTCGCAGCCAGCATCCCCAGCTCGCCGAGGCCTATCAGGACTATATCGGCCAGCGGCGTACTGACGCGCGGGCCATCTCGATGAAGAATCTGCTCATCGACCTCGACGTGATGCCGGTTCGCCCGGCGCAGCGCCAGGCGCTGCTCGAGCATCTGGCGCGTGCGCTCGCCCCGGGCACCGAGGGGCAGGGGCGTCGGTGGCGCCTCGACCCGCAAGCTTTTCGCGAGCACCGGTACTTGAGCTTTCAGCCCGTGGAGGTGTTGGCGGCCATCGGCGCCCATATGTGCCCGGTCGACGACCTTCGTGGCGAGCTCGACCGCCTCAACATCCAGCCCGACGAGAGATGGTTGTTCGCACGCGACGGCAACGGGTGCGGCAGCCTCATTTTCACCAACCAGTCGGTGCGCGACGGCATCGGGCGAATCGCGGACATCGCTGCGCGCACCGAGTCGTTGATGGCATGTGCCGCCACCACGCCGGCCGTCGACCAGGAGATCTTCGGAACCATCGGCATCGACGGCGACGAGGTATGGCTGTGCCTGACCAGCGCGCACTCGGTGGCGCTGACACGCCACCCGGCGCTGCATCTGGGGCGGCTGTGCCGGCTGCTCCAGACGATGCGGGCCGCGTAATCCTACAAGCCCAGCTTCTCGATGGCTTCCTCGGGGCGCACGCCGTGCAGTTGGAGGGTCTTGCGCTTGCCGTTATGCCCGGAGATGAACTCGACGTCGGTCTTGCGCACGCCGAGGCGGTCGGACAGAAAATCGATGATCTCGCCGTTGGCGGCGCCGTCGACCGGTGGGGCGGCGACCTTGAGCTTGACGCGGCCGCCGTACAACCCGGCGATTTCGGTGCGGCTGGCCCGCGGCCGGGCGTATAGGTGCAGGCGGCAGCCGTCGTCGTGGGCTTCGATGGGGGTGTCCGGTTCGTGCATGCCAGTCTCCTCGAGTAATTTCGTGGAAATCTTTCGCTTGTTGCCGCTGGTTGGTCTCGCGGCAAGTTACTGCTTTACGACGTGTTCTTGGTGGTTGGTTTTTGGTTTCTGCAGTGCATCGTGAGTTGCCCGAATGTCCCTTCTGTGGCATCCGGCGAGCGGTACAGGTGAATGGAGTGAACGTCCAAGACCAGCCAGAACCAACAACCAAAAACACCAGGGGAACCCGCCACGTCACAATCTGCCCAGGGTCCCACAAAAGCTGAAAGATCTCCGTGAATGCACATAAATTTTGGTCAGGGTTGTCGCAGCGTGATGGCTCGGGTGACGATGGGCGCGGCGGCCCACGCTTGGGCCAACTGCGCGGGCGTCTGGGGGCGATCGTCGAGCCGGCGGTGGTACAGCGACAGACGCAGCGAATCGTCGACGAACGGCCACGGCGCCACCGTCAGCGTGGTGTCGTCGCTCCAGCGCAGGCGCAACTCGGTGCCGTCGGGCGCGGTCGACCACGCATCCGGGTCGGTAAGCCACCGCGGGACAGAGCCGGGCTGGGTGCGCGGGCCGGTCAGGCATAAGTGCAGCGAGAAGACGTCGAAGAATTTGATCCAGCGAAGCCCCTCGTCGGAGGCCGCCACGCGCGCGTCGGAGAGCATGGCTTCGAGCCGCGCGCGCCGCGCCGTCTCCGGGCGTTGCAGCGCGTCGACGTCGCGGGTGCCCGAGAACGTGGTGTAGTGGCGGCTGACCAGGTAGGCCACCCACGGGTGGACCGTTTCGAGCTGGTCGATGCCCCGACGGTACAGCGCGATCTTGGCCTCCATCGGGTAGGTGATGAAGTCGTGGGGAAGCCGGCGCTCGGCATCGAAGACGGGATTGGCGTCGGCCTCGCGCCAGGGATTGTCGTGGATGCCGATGGCCTGCACGAGCAGGGCGTCGAGCCGGCTGGGCGCCCACGCCCCGGCGAGCACCCCGGAGATGAGCGCGTGGTGCTCTTGCAGGGTGCACTCGAAGGTCTGGTCGGTCGTGGGACGGATAAGCATATCAGGTCGCGGTCGAGGGTCGGGTGCGCAGTTGTTGGGCGTCCATGATGGTATTGTGGCCGTCGGCAGACAAGGCCACATCGACCAGGTGCTCGGCCAATTCGGTATTGGTCATCGATTTGTAGCGGTCGCGCACATCTGCCAGCCCCAGCGCGCCCAGCACGCTCAGCGCCGCGTCGCTCAACGCCGCGCCCATCCGCTCGCCGGGGCGCGGCTCGCTTCGGCCGGGGCCGGAGATGAACGACGGGCGCACCACCGAGTAGGGCAGGTGGCTTTCGACCACGGCGCGCTCGGCCTTCCACCTCGCCTTCATATACGCCGTGGCGGCGTCGGGCCCCACGCCGACCGCCGAGACGTACACGAAGCGCGGCATGATCTCGGCCTGCTGACAGGCGTGGACCAGCAGGGCGGTCAGCCCGTAGTCGACCGCCTCGTAGGTATGCTCGTCGGGGTTGTCCGCCTGGCGCTTGCGCGCTCGCGTCGTGCCGACGAGGCAGAACACCAGGTCGGGCTCGACCCGGCGCATCGTCGCCTCCATGGCGTCTTCGTCCCACGCGGTGGTGTCGACCTCGGCGCCGTAGCCGGTGAACAGCTCGGTGCACCCGTCCAGCTTGGACGACCTCGGCCGAATATGGGCGACGGTGCGCACGCCGCTCTGGGCGAGCAGGCGCACCACTTCCCGTCCCGTGAAGCCGGTGGCCCCTGCGACGAATGCGGTAGGTGAGTTCATTGTGGTCTGTCCGGCGACGAAAGCTGCGCTCGCACCATGAGTCATCGGCACCATCTGGGCGTCGGCAACCTACCAATCCCGTAGGTGGAGCATTTCGCACAACCGCTGGTCCATCAGCCGCCAAAACGGCAGGCGCGTCGACACCTCGCGCGTCTCGTGGTCCCAGTCGGCGACCAGCGGGTCCTGGCGCGCGTCCAATTGGTCGAGGTCGAACACGTCGCAGTTGCCGACGCCGTCGCCGCTGAAGGTCACAAACCGACGCGGCACGGCGCCGTCGTTTCGGGCTTGGAAGACCTCGATGTCGTGGAAGCAATACGCCGAGAGCGCGACGAAGCGTCGGTCGATCGAGCGCATGCCGTCGGTCAATTGACGGTGGGCACACCTCAACTCGCGCAGCCCCAGCGGGATGGTGAACTCGTCGTCGCCCAGCGGAGCATGTGTCTCGTGCGAGGGCAACTCGCCGCTCACCGCGTAGACATCAGCCAGCCCCACCCACTCGTGAAGCCGGGCCATGTCCAGATCGTCGGGCTTGGCAAACGGGACCTCCTGGCGCTCGAGCAGGTAGTGATCGCGGGGGCGAATCATCAGGTAGAACAGCCTCGACTGGCCGTCCTGAATGACGTGCGCGACCGCCAGGCAGCGCTGGCGCAAATACTTCGTGAAGTTGGGCAGCCGCGACGCCAGCGGCCCCCACACGGTCTCCAACACCGAGGTCAGCGTGCACTCGGCGTCGATACCCCAGGGGTTGTCGCCAAAGGGCTCGAGAAGCGTCGAGGCCGTGACGAATCCGGCTGTTTCAAAGCCCTCAGCGTAGCTTCGCTGCCCGACGACATGGGCGAGCGTATCGCGCCAGGCCGACTCGGTGTCGCTGGCCAGCAGAGCGACCCGGATATCCGCCTCGAAATAATACCGGTCGTTCGACCACCCCTCGGTCTCATCGAGCGCGCGGAGGTCGGCGAGCCGCGCTTCGAGCGCCTCGATGGCCCGCGGCGTCGCGGCCTCGGCCAGCGCGCGCAGCGCGGCGACCGGCGAGGTGCTGGCCTCGTCGAGCACGGCGAGCGCTTCGCTCACCGGTACCGGTTGGGGAGGCGTGACGTCGCGCGTGGGGCTCCAGCCCAACAGACCCTCGGGCGTGAGCGGCTCGGGGGTTTCCTCGGCCAAAAGTGCGGTGTCCAGATCGACCTCGCGAACGGGCACCTCGTCGTAGGCGAAGCCACGCGTCTGGTTGCGAATCCGCAGGTGCTCGCAGCGCTCCTGCAGGTCGAGGCCTGCTTCGATGAACTCGCCGACGGCCATGGTTTGTGCGATGCGCGCGACGCGCTCTTCGTCGGCGTCGTCTCCGAGTTCGGCGCGCGCCTGGGCGGTCGCCTCCCGCAGCGTTGGCTCGTCGACACGCTGCTCACAGAACGTCGCGCGTGCTTGGTCGGCCTCGATTTTCCAGGCGTTCAGCAGCTGCGCGAAGTGTCGATCGATCCACTCGCGCAGTACGGAGGCGTCCATCCCTCCGATTTGGTCGCGCACCTGCTGCAGGCTGTCGGCGATCTGGATGTCGGCGCGCTCTCGAACGTCGCGGTCATAGGCCTCGAACTCGTCGAGGAGGCCCTCGTCGGGCTGGGCCCCTTCCAGCGCCATGATCGCCCACCAATGGGCGAGATGGGTGGTGAATCCTCGCCGAAACGCCACCTCGAGCGTGCCCAAGATCGTCGCTCTTAGCTGCTCGGCGGTGCCGCTCAGGTCGAGCAGGTCGTCGAGCTGGACCGTCTGCTCCATGGTGCGCCCGAAAACATCGATGTCGGCAGTCGCCGTGCCCGCGTCGGCGTCGACGGAGGTGAGCGTGATGATTGTTCCCTGATGAATGCCTTCGAGGACGAAGGCGCGGGAGCCGTCGGTGAACATATGGGTCTCCGTGCGAGCGTTGATGTTGGGTAGGCGCGCGGAGTGTAGCGCGTGGTGTCTGTCGCGAAAAGCGCGATGATTGGCAGCGATGGTAGCCGCTGTTAGGATGGCGGTGACGTGCTGGATTTGGCGAGCCTCACAGCCTCACAGCGAGGAGATGTCGATGTCGTGGCAACAAGCGTGGGAAGAAAATCGCACCCCCTGGGACGCCGGCGCGGCCGCGCCCAGCCTCGTCGAGCTCGTCGAGTCGGGAGAGCTACCCGAGGGCCGCGCGTTGGTGCCCGGGGCGGGTTCGGGCTACGACGTGCTCGCCCTGGCCGGCCCCGAACGCCACGCCGTGGGCCTGGACCTGGCCCCCGGCGCCAAGCGGCGCTTCGACGCGCTTCGCGCCGAGCAGGGCGTGCCCGCCGACCAGGCCGAGATGGTCACCGCCGACTTCTTCGACTGGCAGCCCGACGCGCCGTTCGATTCTTATGCCGTTCGATCTTATCTGGGACTATACGTTTCTGTGTGCGATCGAGCCCGAGATGCGCCCCCGCTGGGCCGAGCGCGTCGGCGAGCTGTTGGCGCCCGACGGTGAGCTCGTGACGTTGATCTTTCCCATCGTCGACAAAGACCCCGACGATGGACCACCTTATGCTTTGAACGCGGAGCTGGTGCGGGGGCTGCTCGAGCCAAGCTTCGATCTGGTCTTCCTCGAGCCCCCTTCCGACAGTCATCCCGGCCGCGAGGGTAAAGAGTGCGTGGCGCGCTGGCGCCGCCGCTGATCGCGGGTGGGTCCGGAGTATCTATGCATCACCTGAACATCTACGGATCGTCGCTCGCCCTGTTGACCGACCTCTACGAGCTGACCATGGCCCAGGGCTATTGGAAGAAGCAGATGGTCGGCACCGACGCGATCTTCCACTTGTTTTTCCGCGAGCCGCCCTTCGGCGGGGGCTACGCGGTGTCGGCGGGCCTGAAGACGGCCGTCGAATTCCTGATGGACTTCGAATTCGCTGCCGACGATCTCGCCTACCTGGCCGAGATTCGCGGCAGCGACGACAAGCCGCTGTTCGAGCCGGGGTTTTTGGACTTCTTGGAGCGCCTGGAGTTTAGCTGTAGCGTCGACGCGATGCCCGAGGGCAGCATCGTCTTTCCCCACGAGCCCATCCTGCGCATCGAGGGGCCGCTGATCCAGTGTCAGCTGTTGGAGACGGCGCTGCTCAACATCATCAACTTCCAGACGCTCATCGCCACCAAGGCCGCGCGCATCTGCTACGCCACGCAGGGCGAGCCGGTGCTGGAATTCGGGCTGCGCCGCGCCCAGGGCATCGACGGGGCGATTTCGGCCTCGCGGGCGGCGTTTATCGGCGGGTGTGCGGCGACCTCCAACGTGCTGGCGGGCAAGCTCTTCGGCATCCCGGTCAAGGGCACCCACGCGCACTCCTGGGTGATGAGCTTCGACTCCGAGCTCGAGGCCTTCGAGGCCTATGCCGAGTCCATGCCCAACAACGTCGTGTTCTTGGTGGACACCTACGACACCATCGAGGGCGTCAAAAACGCCATTCGCGCGGGCAAAAAGCTTCGCCAGAAGGGCTACGCGTTGGCGGGCATCCGGCTGGACTCGGGTGACCTTGCCTGGCTGAGCATCGAGGCGCGCAAGATGCTCGACGAGGCCGGCTTCGAGAAGACCAGCATCGTCGCCTCCAACAACCTCGACGAGCGCACCATTCGCTCACTCAAAGAGCAGGGCGCCCAGATCATGGTCTGGGGCGTGGGCACGCACCTGGCCACGGCCAACGACCAGCCGGCGCTGGGTGGGGTCTACAAGCTGTCGGCGGTGCGCAAAGCAGGCGGCGAGTGGGAGCCCAAGGTCAAGGTCAGCGAGCAGCGCATCAAGATCTCCAACCCCGGGCGCATCCAGGTGCGCCGCTACTGGCGCAACAAGCCCGGCCGCTTCGGCGGAGAGGGCGAGTTCGTCGGCGACATGATCTTCGACGAGTTCGGCGGCGAGCCTCAAAGCGACATCATCGTCGACCCGCTCGACGAGACGCGCCGCAAGCGCCTGGAGGGCTCGGGCATCGACCTGCTCAAGCCCATCTTTCGCAACGGCCAATACGTCGGCGAGGATCATATCGAGGACGACATCGCCGAGATCCAGGCCCACGCCAAGCATATGCTCAAATACTTCCACGACGGCATCAAGCGCTTCGACAACCCCCACGAATATCCCGCCGGGCTCGAGAAGAGCCTCTACGAGCTCAAGACGCGGCTGATCCTGGAGGCGCGCGGCTTCGAGCCCGAGCCCACCTCCTCCTGGTAGGCCGGCCAGCGTATTGAACTTGGCGGCGTCGCACGGATATTTGCGCGCAGAAGTCCCTCTGAGACGGAGCGCGCGACCATGGCCGACGTCAGCAACCGCAAAATCGCCCAGCTTTTCGATCGCACCGCCGAGCTTCTGACCGAATTGGGCGACAACGAATTTCGCATTCGCAGCTACCACAAGGCCGCCGACGAGCTGCGCCACAGCCGGCGCAACATCGCCGAGTTGTATCGAGAGCAGGGCGCCGAGGGGGTCGAAAGCATCCCGGGCATCGGCGAGCGACTGGCGGGCTCCATCGGCGAGATTGTCGAGACGGGCCGCTTCGGCCTGCTCGACCGGCTCGAGGGCGAGGTCGCCCCCGAAAAGTTGTTCACCCGGCTGCCGGGCGTGGGGCCGGAGCTGGCCGAGCGCATCCACGCCGAGTTGGAGGTCGAAACGCTCGAGGAGCTCGAGCAGGCGGCCCACGACGGCCGACTCGTCGGGGTCGAGGGCATCGGACGAAACAAGCTCGAGGGCATTCAACACGCGCTCGCCGGCATGCTCAGCCGCTCGGCGATGCGTCAGGCGCGCCAGCGCACCGAACAGCCCGCCGAAGACCAGCGCCCGGCGGTAGGTGTCGTGCTCGACGTCGACCGCGAATACCGCGACCGGGCCGCCGCCGGCCAGCTACGCACCATCGCGCCGCATCGGTTCAACCCCACCGGCGAGGCGTGGCTTCCCATCCTGGCCACCGAGCGGGGCAACTGGCGGGTTCGCGCGCTGTTCTCGAACACCCAGCGCGCCCACGAGCTCGACAAGACCCACGATTGGGTGGTCATCTACTACCAGAGCGACGACGCCGAAGGCCAATGCACCGTGGTCACGGCGACCGGCGGCGATTTGCAGGGACGCCGCGTGGTGCGCGGCCGAGAGGCGGAATGCCGGCGCTACTATCGGTCCAATTGACTGGCCCAGGTTCGCGGCGAGGCGATCACACCGACATCTTGCCCTTCATTTGCGACGGACTCCACAGCCAGGCGAGCCCGCCGAAGGTGAGCGCGTTGGCCACGGCCCCGGCCAGAATCTGGGTCGGCGGAAAGGCGATGCTGACAAACGTCGCCGCCAAAAACGTCAACGACAGCAAACAGATGCGCAGGTCGGTAACCAGCCCCACCGCGATGATGGTCAACATGTAGATGATGAAGTCGGCCGAGCGCGCGGCCACCAGGTTCATCCGGGTGTACCAGGCCACCCAGCGCATCAACGCCACCGCCCCGAACGTGGCCGCCAGCATGTAGATCAGGCGTCGGTTGGCGACGTTGGCAAGGATGCGCTTTCGAAAGGCGAAGACGCCCACGGCGACCACCACCATATTGCGCAGCCCGGCATGCATATGGTGTTCGAGCTGGGTGGCGGCATCGACATGATGGGCGTGGATCCGCCAGGCGGCCCACAGGCTGGTCGACGTCCACACCGCCCCCAGAATCAGCGCCAGCCGGCTTCGCGAGCTCATCGCCGTGGTCAGATCGAGGTTGCGCTCGAGTCGCTTGAGCCGCTTCAGGTCCTCGTGCTCCGCCGCCAGGTGCAGGCTCAGCTCGTCGGCGCGCTCGCTCAGATCGGGGCGAGGGTGAGGCAGCTCGGCGATGCAGGCGCGCGCCGCGTCGGCGTTGTCGTGGTCCAGGTAATAAGCCGCCATCGCCGACAGGCAGCGCTGCAGCCCGTCGACGGCGAGCTCGTTGTCGGGCCACATGCGCAGCGCTTGCTGGAAGCCAAAGCGGCACTCGCCGTAGGTGTCGTGAACGTCGGCGGGATCGGGGCTCGGCTGGCCGAGCACGCGCTCGAGTTCCTCGCGCTTGCGGTCGGCGGAGGTGCTCAGCGCGATGGATTCGCGATGTTGGAGGTATTCGTGCAGGGCGTCGCGAAATTGTTCCACCGTCTGGAAGCGCTGCGCTTTGTCCCGGTGGCACGCCTTGTTGGCGATCGCCGCCAGCTCGTCGGCGACCGCCTCGGGGTACTCGTGGGGGCGCGAGACGTGGGCGGCGAACATCACTTTGAGCAGATTGCCTCCGCCGTGGCGCGGCGTGCCCGTGAGAATATGATGCAGCGTCGCCCCCAGCAGGTAGACGTCGGTGCGCTGGTCGATCGCCTCCCCGCCGTTCTCGGTCATCTCCGGCGCCATATACGCCGGGGTGCCCGCCAGGGGGTCCACCTCGTCGAGCCGAGGCAGGCGCTCGGAGCGAGCATCGAGGCTGGCGGCGATCCCCCAGTCGAGCAAGTAGACCTCGTCGAAATGCCCGATCATGACGTTGGCGGGCTTGATGTCGCGGTGGATAATGTCGCGACTATGCGCGAAGCGCACGGCGTTGCACACCTGTACGAGGATCTCGATGTGGCGCGTCAGATCCGCCGGCGGCGCCGCCTCCCCCGCGGCTGGCAAAAGGTCCTGCCAAGAGGTCCCTTCGACGCGCTTCATGACGATGAGCGGGGCGCCCTGGGCGGTGCGCCCGACCATGTAGATGGGAATGATGTTGGGGTGCTCGAGAAACCCGGTGACGTAGGCTTCCTGCAGCAGCGCCTCAGAGGCCTGTTGGCCGGCGCCAGCGTGGGTGGTCTTGACCGCGACCTGTCGGTCCAGGGGGAGCTGCTTGGCCAGGCGCACCACCCCCATGCCGCCTTCACCGAGGGTTCCGATGAGGCTGAGGGTGGGGTTGTCCGCGTCGGCGCCGTCCTCGTCGATCTGCAGCTCGGGTAGCGTATGCAGCCCGTGGTGAGGTGGCTGTGCGTTCGCCTGGGTCACCAGACGCATCGAGCAATCGGCGTCGAGGGGAAGCGTCGGTGTGTCGAGCTGGAGCGTCTCGAAATAGGTTTTGAACGACTCGATGTCTCGATACATGTCCGCACGCCCACACAAGGCCGAATTCGTCTGTGGCGACGGCATTCTAGCCTCATGAGGCGTGGTTCACCAAGTCCTCAATACGGACAATCGAAGTTCGAGCCGCAGTTGGGGCAGTCAAAGCCCTCCACGTTGTACAGCTTGGGCGGCCGGCCGTAAGCGTTGTCGCGGAGCGTCGTGTTCACGCACGAGTCGACGCGGCTCGGTGCTACTCATTCAACGGCACGCGTTGGGTGGTGCGCAGCGTCATCTCCGAGCCTGCGGGAAGTTCGGCGGCCACATTGCCCGTGCCCAGGCTGATGACCGTGCCGGTGCCGGCGCCCAGCGCGCCGCCGATGAGCGCGCCCTTGAGGCTGCCGCCGATGACGCCGCCGAGGACCGCGCCGGCGACCCCGCCGATGGCGGCGCCCTTGCCAATATTGCCGGCGTTGCGCTTGGTCTTGACCTTGGTGTCGACGATGTTGGCCGCCAACGGGTAACTCTGACCCTCGAATTGGATTCGCTCGACACTCAGACGAATGGCCGCCTGCTCACCGACGTGGCTCGATCCCTTCAGCCCGGTGACTCGCCCAACGACCGTCGCCCCGGCGGGCACCACCGCCTCACCGCCGGCGGTGACCAGGGGGTTGAGCAGGTTGGCGGTGAACTGGTCTCCCTTCTGCGAGGTCTTGGTGCTGAGCTTCTGGTTGAGCTCGACGCGCAAATCCGTGCCCGCGGGAATGGCGTCGCGGGTGACGACCTGCTTTTGGGCAGGCTGTTCGACCGGTTGATTGTGGTCGCCGGTGACCTCGGCGCTGCGACAGCCGACGCCGACCAGGGCGAGCACGGTGAATATGGCGATCGTGCGGTTGATCATATGGCCTCCAGAACCGGATCGATACGCGGCGTGGTCGCCCCCGGTTCGGTCAAGTGAGCTTGGGTAGGCATTGTGCGGCGGACGCCTGGAACGCGCCCGCAGCTCCTACTGTGGGATGTAAACATCTGGTGACGATGCTCAACGCCAAGTCGCGTTCGGCGGTTTTTACCGTTCGGTTAATTATTGGCGGTTGACGTGTCGGCAAAAGATCGGTTAACGAGGTCACACTCTACGGGAAACGCGGCTGTAGAACGTGACGGCGGGGGGCGGTGCGCTATCGGCCGAACTCATCTTCTGTGAATCTTCCACACAAGAGAACGGACAGGAGTAGAACTATGGGAATTCGAAACACAGCAATCGCACTGGTGTGTCTGACGGCAGTCGGCACCACGGCGGGCTGCTCTCTTCTGAAGAAAGCGGCCTCGGGCGGCAAGATCTCGTCGGCCGACGTGGTCAACAGCGCCGACAGCAAGTACAAGGAGCGCGAGCGCGACCAGAAGCAGGCGGCCGACTACGTCAAGCGCATCGACGAGACGCTGGCGGCGATCGAGAAACAGCGCAAGGAAGGCCACTTCAGCTCCGCGGAGTACCGCGAGAAGACCTTGCAGCGCTACATGGACAAGCTCAAGGAGCTCGACGCCGACAACCCCAAGCTGAAGTCGGCGCCCAAGCGGCTGGCGGAGATCAAGCAGAAGTACACCAAAGAGGTCTACGCCCGTAAGGCCCTGACCGACGAGTGCCAGAAGGACGTCGACAACGCCAAAGAGGCGCGCATGGACGAGCGTTGGCGGCGCGTGGACTACGCGCTGGTCGACTACGTCAAGTGCCGGCGCAAGCTCAAGGACGCCGGCGGCGCCGCCGACGCCATCGCTGCGCAGGACAAGTTGTACGAGGGTGAGTTCCAGAAGTTCGCCGCCTACGCCCTGGGCATCATCGAGAAGGACCGCAAGGCCAGCCAATTCCGCACCGCGGTGGCCTTCGAGAAGAACCTCGAGGACAAGCTCGACGACTACAACGAGGTCGCTCCCGACAACGACTACACCAAGGGCGTGGCCAAGCGCATCAAGAAGGTGCGCATGGCCTACCGCGACCCGCGTGAGGTCGAGGCCGAGAAGGCCGCCGACGCGTTCAAGGCCTGGAAGAAGATGGCCGGCGAGACCTTCGCCAAGGAGATGAAAAAGCTCAAGGACGCCGAGGCCACCGCCAAGCCCGACTACGACGCCGGCGTGGCCGCCCTGCAGAAGGGCGACTACAAGACCGCGCTCAAGAAGCTGACCACGGCGCGTCAGAAGCTGTATGCCGCGGCCTACCCGTCGAGCGTGGCGCTGGACACCGCCATCGCCAACGGCGACCTCAAGCGCGGGCTGTCCTACAAGATCGCCGCGGCCATCGCTCGCGTGCAGTTCGAGCAGGGCAACCTCGCCAAGCTGTACCCCGAGCTGAACATCATCAAGCAAGGTCGCCCCTGGCTGGAGGACTCCGAGGAGCTCAAGGTCCACCTGTACGATATCCTGGCCGACCGCAGCGGCAGGCTCGCCCCCAAGGCCAGCGACCCGGTCAAGCGCTACGCCAGCCGCTACTCCGACACCGCCAAGAAGTGGCGCTTCTCCAAGCAGGCCGCCGACGCCAAAGTGGGCCAAGCCTACGCGATGCTGGGCGTGGATCTGTCCACCGTCAGCCACCGGCAGGCGGGATCGAACCCCGGCAAATACGCCGGCAAGGTCGTCTATGTGAGCGAGCCGGTCACGGCCGTCAAAGGCGGCTCGTTGCAGTTCGATTTCCGCTCGGCCTACAAGGTGCCCACCAAGTGCTGGCACACCAACAAGATCGCCAGCGTCAACGCCTACACCGGCCAGGTGTATTACGAGCAGAAGTGCCACTACAAGAAGGTCAAAAGTGGCTACATCCTGCAGGTGCCGCGTCCGCGCGGCGTCAAGATCCACAAGGGTGACAAGGTCAGCTTCTACGCCACCGTGGGTAAGAAGAAGGGCAAGTACACCGTCGTGCTCACCGACCCGGGCTATGTGCGCATCGCCCCCAACGGCAAGACCGCCTGGTATCTGGGTGTGAAGGTCAAGAAGTGATCGGCTGAGCCGAACGCGAACTGACTGACAAGAAAAAGGCCGGCGCGCTCCCTCGAGGGCGCCGGCCTTTTTTGTGTGCGCTCGCTACCGCCGGTTCAGCCAAACGGCCGCGGCACGAACCCGCCGGGGGCGCACCGGTGGACGTTGCGCGCCCGCAGGTGGTTCTCCTCGGCATCGTCGACCTCGAAGACGACCTCTTCGCCGGCTTCGAGCGTTGGATAATCGGCGTCCAAGATCTCGGTAAAGTGCACGAAAACGATCGCTTCGTCGGCGTCGGGCTCGATCATGCCGTAGCCGCGCGCATCGTTGTACCATTTGACGTGTCCCCGCTTCATACCGCACTCCTGGTGAGGTGATGGAGTTCCTCCCTCCTGTCTGTTTGTGTAGGCAATTAACATACCATGCCCCAAACAGTGTCCGACTGCTTGGGAAACGTATGCACGCGGGGAGCCGAGCAAGCCAGATGCACAAATTGCCGGCCGAGGCTTCCAGGCCGGCAAGTTGTGCGCGGGTAACGGGGGGCGTTGCCGACGTGTCGCGCCATCTGGGAGGTAGGCCCTCGGCGATGCCTCGGGCCAACCACCAGCTACGAAGGCCGCGCAAACAGCGCGCGGCGCGCTACGGCGACGCCTCCGCTTGAACGGTGTGTCACACCGAGATCGACCCCTTGCGGAAGTCACTGGGGGCGAGGTGCAGGTTGATGAGCACCGGGATGCCCTCACTGGCAAGCTTCTTGGCCTCTTTGATGGCGTCGTCGACCTGGCTCTCCTCGGTGACCAGGATGCCCTTGCCCCCGTAGCCCTCGGCGACCTTGTGGTATTCGGTGTGGCGCAGGCAGGTGCCCACCTCGTCTTCGAGGATGACGACCTGGTCGCGGGCGATCTGGCCCCAGGAGGCGTCGGTGCCGACCACGGCGATGGGGGCCAGTCCATGGCGGATATAGGTGTCGAATTCGGCCAGGCTGTAGGCGCTCGAGCCGTCGCCCCAGATGAGCCACACCTCGCTGTCGGGGCGGCACAACGCGCCGCCCAGGGCGAAGCCGCCGCCCACGCCCAGCGTGCCAAAGACGCCCGGGTCCAGCCAGTTCAACGGCTGGCGCGGGCGCAGCACGTAGGCGCCGGTGGCCACGAAGTCACCGCCGTCGACGGCGATGACGGCGTTGTCGCCCATCAATTCTTCGAGGCGTTTGAAAAAGTAGATGGGGTGGACGAGCTCGTCGGCGTCTTGGGCGCGCGCATCGATGTCGGCGTTTCGCGCCTCTTCGCGCTCGCGGCACTCGTCGAACCAGTCCTGCCAGCTTCGCTTGCCGCCGCGGATGCGCTCGGCCAGCGCGATGATGAAGTCGCCCGGGTGCATCTGCAGGGCGATGTCGGGGCGGCGGTTCTTGGTGAGGTCTTCGGCGCTGAGGTTCGCCGAGACCAGCGTCGCCTTGGAGTTGATCTTGCGCCCGTAGCCCAGCCGAAAGTCGAACGGGAAGCCGGTGACGATCGCGCAGTCGGACTTCTTGAGCGCGGCGGTGCGCTTGTGGAAGAACTGGATGTCGCTGTCGCGGCCCAACAAGCCGCGGGCCATGCCCCCCAGCCACACGGGCACGCCCAGCGCCTCGATGGCCCGGGCGACGCGGCGCGCCTGGCTCTGGTTCATGTTGACCAGCGTCTGGTTGCCCACCACCAGGGTGGGGCGCTCCGAGCGCGCCAGCGCGTCCACAGCCTTGTCGATCTTGGCCTCCAGGCTCTTTTTGAACGGCATCTCCACCTGCGGCGGCGTCAAATCGACCGAGACGTGGGGCTGGTGGAATTGGCGAAGCAGGTAGGCCTTCATGCCGAGCTGCATGCCCTTGGCCAGCAGCGTCTTGGGGTTGTCCAGGCCGGCCTCCTCCAGGTACCACCCTTTGACGACCTCCTCGGGGTAGAGCAGGTCGATGGGCACCTCCACGAACACCGGGCCGGGCACGCCCTCGGTGGCCACCTGAAGGGCGCGCTCGATGGTGGGGCCCAGTGCCTTGACCGTGGTCACCCGCGTGCACCATTTGACGATGGGGCTCATCAGGGCCATCTGGTCGATGTCCTGCAGCGAGCCGCGCCCGCGCAAGATCGTGGCGGTGGCCCCGCCCAAAATCAGCACCGGCGACTGGGCCATCTGGGCGTTCTTGACGGCGGTCACCGTATTGGTCACGCCTGGTCCCGCGGTCACCGCGGCCACGCCCGGCTTGCCCGTCATGCGCGCGGT
Organism: uncultured delta proteobacterium; assembly: GCA_963697525.1. Classification (GTDB taxonomy): domain Bacteria; phylum Myxococcota_A; class Bradymonadia; order Bradymonadales; family Bradymonadaceae; genus Bradymonas. Next base: position 5,845,003 of record OY969087.1, on the reverse strand, counting down.
GGCGTCGGCGGCGAACACCGCGCTGGCCTCGTGGCGCACGTCGACGACCTGCAGTCCCAGATCTTTGGCACCCACCAAAATCGGCGAGATATGCCCGCCGCACAGCGTAAAGACGTGCTCGATACCCCGAGCTTTGAGCTTCTCGGCGATGATATGTCCGCCGTCGCGCTTCGCCATAAGTCACTCCTTCACAGTCGACCGATCGGTTTGTTTTGAAGACGCCGATGGGTCTATCACAGTCTTGCGTGGGTTGTCAGTTGTGGTGTGAATCGATAGGACGAGCCGTGTCGCGCCGTGATCCTCGGAAGGCTCAACGTTGCACCCACGTCACCAAGAGCACCTCATGCCCGACCAACTCCAATTCACCGTGCGCCCCGACTGCGACAACAAACGTCTCGACCGAACCATTCGCGCGCAGGTCGGCGAGCACTTCGACCCGCCGCTGTCCAACCGCAAGGCCAAGGAGATCGTCGAGCGGGGGACGGTGCTCGTCGACGGGCGCCGCGAGCGCTACGCCTCGAGGAGCGTGCGCGCCGGTCAAACGGTCGTGGTGGAGGTGCCCGAGAGCCTGCAGCGAAGCCAGAAGCGTCGCCGCCAGCGCGTCGAGCTCGATGCCGACGACGTGCTCTACGAGGACGAGTGGCTCATCGCCGTGAACAAGCCCGCCGGGCTTCCCAGCCAGGCGACGCTCGACGAGGCGCGCGACCACCTGGTGGCCGCAGTCGGGCGCTTGCTCGGAGAGCGCGGCGGCGCCGAGCCGTACCTCGCCCTGCAGCATCGGCTGGACGTGGACACCACCGGCGTCATCGTGTTGTCGAAGTCACCCGAGGCCAACGCCGGGCTGACGGACGCGTTTCGCGAGCGCGACGCCCACAAGACCTACCGCGCGCTGGCGTTTCGCGACCCGCACTGGTCGGGCGCGCTCAGCAAACCCGGGGCCACGTGGATGGTCGAAAACCACCTGGCGCTCGACGAATCCGGCGCCGAGCCGCGCCAGGTCGAGGTCCACGCCGGCGGCGACTACGCCCACACCGACTTTCGGCTCATCGGGGCCTCGGACACCGCCCTCGACGTCGAGGCGCAGCCCAAGACCGGGCGCACCCACCAGATTCGTGCGCATCTGGCCCAGGTGGGCACGCCCATTTTGGGCGACACCACCTACGGCGGGCCCGCCGCCGTCGATGGCGCGCAGGTCGAGCGTGTCATGCTGCACGCGTTGCGCCTCGAGCTTCCCCATCCGGTGACGGGCAAAGCGCTCGTGATCGAGGCGCCGCTGCCGGACGATTTTGTGCGGTTGGCGAGGGAGTTGGGTGCATTCACTTGAGTGAGTGATTTCAATCGCGAGCGAGCTCGAAGTCCAGCCCGAAGACCTCCACGGCGTTTTTCCACAGGAAGCGCTCTTCGGCCTCGTCGTCGAGCCCGAGCTGGTCGAGCTGGCCGAGGCAATCGCCGGGCATGATCATGGGAAAGTTGCTGCCAAAGAGCACCTTCTTGCGCCCGTCTTTGCGCATATACTCGACAAATTGGGGCGGCAGGCGCGACGGCTTGTACGCCGAGGTGTCGACGTAGACGTTGGGGTATTTGCGCGCCAGCGCGATCATCTCGTCGGTCCACGGATAGCCGACGTGGCCGCCGACGATGGTCAGCTCGGGAAAGTCCAGCGCGACGTGGTCGAGGTAGGGGATGGGCCGGCCCCACTCGGAGGTCTTGAGCGGCCCGGTGTGGCCGACCTGCAGGCAAAACGGCACGTCCATCTGCACGCAGGCGACGTAGACCGGGTAGTAGCGACGGTCGTCGGGTGGCAAATCCCACAGCCAGGGCAGGGCGCGGATGGCCTTGAAGCCCAACTCCTCGACGCAGTAGCGCACCTGCTCGACAGCCTCCATCGGCCGGGACAAATCCACCGAGCCCACGCCCACGAGCTTGTCGGGGTGGGCGGCGACCTGGGCGGCGACCTCCTCGTTGGAGATGAGCGCGCCCTGCGGCCCCCACCAGGCGCAGACCAGGGCGCGGTCGACCTCGGCGGCCTCCAGCGCGGCGATGGTCATCTGCAGGGGAATCTCGTCGGGAAATTGGTCCACGCCCATCCAGCGGCGCAGCGAGTCGAACATCGGTTCGGCCAGCAGGCGAGGGGAGGGGTGTTGGATCCAGGCGTCGATGACGGGGCGAGTCGAGCTCATGTGGCGGCTCCCTGGCGGTGAAATCCGACAGAAACTTGTTGAACTTGTCACTGGCACGGTGATCTGCTCTAATCCGTGCGCCCTGTTTTACATCCTGCTGTGTAGTAATGCCATGAAGTGTCAAAAGTTGTACGCTCTCGTCTCACTCGTCGGCGCGCTGGCCCTCGCGCAGGTGGCCGCATGTGGCGACGCAGGCCCCACCGCCCAGGCGTCGCCCGACGCCAAAGATGCCACCGCGCTTCCCACCGGCAAGGCGGACAGCCCCTACAGCGATTGCCAACTCGACCACGTGGTCCTGTGGCTGAACGATCCGGCGACGACGGTCCAGACGCTGGAGGACGCCGGGGTGCACACGCGTGCGTCCAAAAACCTCATCGAGCACCGAAACGGGCCCGACGGCAAGGTGCTGACCGACGACGACGACTACTTCGCCGACGCCACCGAGGTCGACGACGTCTACTACGTCGGCCCGGTGGCCATGAAGCAGCTCACCGCGGCGATGTCGGACTACTGCCAGGGCGACTGGGGCGCCAGCGCCTACACCATCTTCTCGCCGCAGTCCTACCACGACAGCCATCTGGCCAAGATCGCCGACCTCATCGACTCGGCCAAGCGCTCGCTGGACATCGCCATTTACAGCTTCGGCGACCAGGGCATCTTCCAGGCCATCGAGCGCGCCATCGACCGCGGCGTGAGCGTGCGCGTCATCTACCATGGCGCCCACGACGACCGCCGCAACCCCCGGGGTACGCTGTCAGCCCGGCTCGAGGACGCCGGCGCCAACGTGCGCTGGGTGAACAAGGTGATGCACCACAAATTCATCATCATCGACGGCCCGCGCGACAGCCTGTTGCAGACCCCCGAGGCCACCCTGGCCACCGGAAGCGGCAACTGGTCGTACTCGGCGGGCACGCGTTACGACGAGAACACCACCTTCGTCCACGGCGACGTCGAGCTGACGCTTCGCTTCCAGCGCGAGTTCAACCACCTGTGGGCGCACTCGCGGCCGTTCGATTGGAACGAGGACCTGAAGTATTTCGAGTCCGCGCCCATTCGCGAGGGCATGATTCCCGACGAGGACGGCGTCGACGCCAAGTTCACCTCGGCGAATTTCAAGACCTACTACTCGAGCCGCTACGGCAATACGTTCAGCGTGATCCGCGGGCGAAACGAGGTCGCCAATGAGCTCGTCGCGCTCATCAAAGGGGCCCAGCACTCCATCTGGATCGCCTCCGGGCACCTGCGCTCGCGCCCGGTCGCCGAGGCCCTTTTGGCCAAATGGCAGGCCCACCCGGACATGGATATCCGGGTGTACCTGGACGACCAGGAGTATATCAGCGAGTGGTACCACGAGTCGCAGCAGCGCGACCTTCAGGACTGCCTGGACGCCGCCGGCGACAGCGTCGCGCGCCAGCAGGACTGCACCGACAGTGGGTTTTACTTCAGCTACGAAGTCCAGGACGCCGGCATCCCGCTGCGCTTCAAGTATTATTCGTACCGCTGGGACTACCACTACGCGGTGCAGATGCACCACAAATACATGATCTTCGACGGCAACACCGTCGCCTCGGGCTCGTACAACCTGTCGGATAACGCCGAGCACAACACCATGGACAACCTGGTGATCTACCGGGCGAGCCGCTTCCCCGAGGTGGTCGACTCGTTCAACAAGAACTTCTCCACCATCTGGGAGACCGGCCGCGCCGACGACGTTTACGGCCACCTGGTCGACCAGATCCAACACGCCACCGACCGCATCCCCATCGTCTTCGAACCCATGGCGCTGAGCTGGCAGCAGGTCACCGACCTCAAACAGCTCATCCGCGACAAATGCCCGGCGATCAACACCGATCCCTACCGCCAGCACCCCGACGACCACCACGTGTGCTACTTGCAGTAATCTTCTGCGGGCGGGGCGTGCTTATGATTGTCGACAGAGCGCAACTGCGCCGAAGTCGACGTCCATTCGCGCCCAGGCCCGAGCATGCAACTTCCCGATCGAGTGCGCGACATCGAGGAGCTTCGCGAGCAGCAGCGTGTCTTCTTCGACCGGCGCCACGCCGCCGAGAAGCTCGCCGGCCTCATGGGAGCGGAGCGGGGCACGGGCGCGATCGTGTTGGGCGTGGCCGCCGGCGGGGTGCCGGTGGCGGCGGTGCTCGCCGAGCGGCTGGGGCTGAGCTTGGACGTGGTCGTCGTCAGCAAGACGACACTTCCGTGGAACGCCGAAGCCGGCTTCGGGGCCGTGGCCTTCGACGGAACGGTGCGCCTCAACGAGGGGATGATCGACCGGCTCGGGTTGACGCCCGAGCAGGTCGACGAGGCCGTCGCGCATACCCGCCAGGTCGTCGCGCGCCGCGCCGACCTGTTTCGCCGCGCGCGTGCCCCGCTGCGCCTGGATGGACGGCATGCGGTCCTGGTCGACGACGGCATCGCCTCGGGCTTTACCATGCGCGTGGCCGTCGAGGCGGTACGCAACGTGGGCTGCGACGACGTGATCATCGCCACGCCCACCGCCCATCTCGCCGCCCTTCAAAAGCTCGCCGAGGAGACCAAGCGCATCTACTGCGCCAATGTGCGCTCGGGCCATCCCTTTGCGGTCGCCGACGCCTACCAGCACTGGCGTGACGTCTCCGAAGACGAAGCCGCCGCCATCATACAAAGTCGCGCGGCCGGCGGCGATCCCATCCAGCCTGCGCTCTGAGCGCCGTCGCCCCGAAACGGCCCCGTGGCGTGTCTAGGTTTGAGAGCGGGGAGGTATGTTTGGTTCCTACGCAATCCAAGGAGAAGTCATGGCTTTCTGGGCCCTCATCATTGGCATCGCGTTCGTGATCGTGGTGGTGGCGTTTTTCGCCCTCGCCTCGAGCTATTCGCATACGGATACGGGCATGGCCGAGACCGACGTGGAGCAGCCAGCCGACAAGGAAGTGCACCGCACCGACGTGCGTGAGCCGGTCGAGTCCAACGAAGTGCGCCGCTGAGGACGGCGCCGCGGTCAGTTTTGGGGGTAGTCCGTCCAGCCCTCGGTCCACGGGATGGCGCCCGGGGCGAACGCGCCTCGGTAGACTCCGGTGGGGTCGAAGCCCTCGGAGGCCGGCGGCGGATTCATATCCGAGCCGGTGGTGTGGTCCGGGGCGGGCACCCAGCTCGGGTTGGTCAGGTCGTGAGGGCGCTCGATGCCCGGGTCGACGTCGAAGATATTGTCGAAGTCGGGGTTGGTAAAGTAGGCCTCTTCGTCGAAGCCGCCGTCGGCGCCGTCGCCCGAGCCGTCGTCGGTTTCGGGCTCCTTCGGGAAGTAGTGGCTGCCGCCGTCGCCGACGTCGTAAAAGAGCGTCTTTTGGACCACCGTGTCGCCGGCGGTCGCGCGATCGGCGGCCGCCTGCCCACCGATGTCGATGGCCTCGGTGGTCTGGCCCATGATGATGCCGTGGGACAAAAAGCCGGCCCCACCCGCCCGGATGGCCAGCGCGCGCTGAATATCGCCGCCCTTATCGCCGATGAGCGTGTAGTTGTAGATCGTGAACGCCGTCTTGGGCTCGGAGAGCGCGGCCTGCTCGGGGTTCTCTTTTTCCCAGCGGTTGTCGACCTCGATGCCATGGTTGCCCACCAGGCTCTGCTGCGCGGCCACGAACTGGGCTGTGCCCCTCCACCCCAGATCCACATCCAGAGAGTCGTCGTGGGCGCGGGTGAGCACGACGTGGCGTAGGTTGACCGTGCCGCCAAAGATCTCGATGGCGTCGTCGTTGCCCTGGTGGACCTGCACGTAGTCGATCTTGGTCTTCGAGCCGCAGCCCGCCAGCGTCAATCCGTTGAGCGCGTCCACCCCAGCGACCACGCTGCCGCCAAACTCGATGCGTACGTATTTGAGCGAGCCACAGTCCCAGGTGTCGTCGTTTCCGCCGACTAGAGCACTTTCTTCATTGGTGATGATGTTGAGCTGGAAGTTGGGGCGGTTGACCTTGGCCTTACCAATCAAGGCCACTCCGCCCCAGTCGCCGGCCAGGCGCTGGCCCACCGGCTTGGCGCTGGTGAATACGATGGGCTGGTCGCGCGTTCCCTCGGCGACGATGCGCGCGCCGGCGCGAGCGACCAGCGCGGCCCCGCGTTTTCCCAGAATGCGCGTGCCCGGCTCGATGGTCAGCGTGGCCGGCGGCAGGATCGAAATCGTGCCGCCCAGGACATATACTTGGTCGGCCGTCCAGGTGGTGTCCTCGGCGATATAATCGACGACCTCGATCTTCTGGGCCGTCTTACAAATCCCGTCGACGCACATGCCCGCCGCCCCGCAGTCGGCGTCGGTCGAGCACTGGTCGAAGTCGAGCAGCACCGAGCAGCTCGGCAGGAACACCAGGGCCAACGCGACCAACATCGGGACCATGGCCCGGCGGATCAACGGTATTGCTTCGAGTCTGGACATCGCTCTCTCGTCGGGAGGTGACGGCTCCAGTTGCAGTCGGTGCATCGCCCCCACGCTACCGCGCACCGGGGTTGTGGGCAAGGTATTTGCGTCGCCGTCGCCGCTGGGGCTGCCCACAGGTCGACGCTATCATTGCAAGCGAAGGCCCGGTTCTGGTAGCAATCGACTCATCGGCGTGCTCGCGCTGACCGCTTCATCGCCTCACCCCTGCCCAAGGAGTTACCATGTCCAGCCCCGATCCCGCTGACGCACGCGAACGACGCGAACTGACTCAATTATTGTGGTTCTTCTGGGTGGGGATCGTGTTGGCGGTGATCGGTGAGGCCGTGCTGGTCTTCTTGATGAAGAGCATGGCCGCTGACAACGCCGCCGGCTGGGCCAACACGAGCACCCTGGTGGTGGGCGGACTGGCCGTGACGATGTGGGGGCTTAGCGCGTTCATCTACCGCAAACGCCTGGGCGGCGGGGGCATGTCGACCGCTCTGATGTGCTGGATGCTCGCCAAGGGCACCGCCATCCTCGCCTTCGTGATGTACTTCCTGGTGCCCGACTGGGGTTATACGGCGATCCTCATGAGCGGATTTCTGGTCTCGATGGGGCTGTTGCAGCCCCCGAATTTCCTCGACGGTCACGCTGCCGCCTCCACGTCTTGAGCCGCGGCAGGGCTCACATCGGCCCATCTCGTGTGCATGTTCGGGGGCGACGGTCGAGCCGGTGCTCGCCCGTAGTTCCACATCCCTCGAGACGGGGCCGACGATGCTTCGACAATTGCTCAGCGAGAGCGAATGGCAAGACGTGCGCGAGTTCGTCTCGCCCAAGATCTTTCGGGTCGTGCCCATTTCGGTGGCGACCCGTCAGTTCCGCCGCATCGTCTCCAACTACTTCAATCGACACGGCTTCGACAAAGCCATCGCCCAGCGCCAGTCCTGGCTGGACGAGAAGAACCTGCCTCTCAAGCTAAGCCGCAAGCGCTCGGTGGCGCTGGGCGACGGCGCGCTGGGGGGCAATCGGGTGCTCGAGCTCTACTTCCACCAGCTCTTCTACGGGCGTACGACACTGCTCGACCTGCGCCACGACCGTTTCGGCGGCCTCAACGGCAAGATCGAGTGGGTCCCCCAGGCCTTTTGGATCGAATGGGAGCGCGATTTCTTGCAGGCCGCCCGGGATCTGTACCTGGGTTTTTTCCTCGAACAGGACGAGCGTTTCGACAACGCGATGCGCACCATGGGGCTGTCCTGCGCCGAGGACGTTTTCCTGGATCATTTCGGCGGCGGCGAGCAGCAAGAGGTGAGCTTTCGGCTGCAAAACTTCGTGCAGACCTTTCGCGGCACCCTGCGCGAGTGCAAGCGCGCCGGCGAGAAGGCCCACCCCAACCTCATCCCCTTCGGCATGTATATCGTCACGCTATACGACCACCTCGAAGCCCTCGGCGGCACCTACGACGTGCGCGAGGCGTTCTTCTCGGCGGTCGACGTCGACGACTTCCAGGTTTGAACAGGCCTTTCGGGGGGAACGGCAACAGCGAACAACGAATTCACCGCAAAGGCGCAGAGACGCAAAGAAAAGCATTTTGAAGCAGTTCCTTTGCGTCTTCGCGGCTTTGCGGTGAAAAACGCAGTTCGCAGTTCGCGGTGAGTCAGTCGATCTCGGCGAGGGCCTCTTCGAGCAGGCCCACGAGCTCGTCGATCTGGGAGACGACCGCCTGGACGGTCGACGCCTGGCTCAGGTCGACGCCGGCGCTCTCGAGCAGCTCCATGGGATGGTCGCTGCCGCCGGCGCGGAGCAGGTCGAGGTAGCGCTCGACGGCCTCCTGGCGCGAATCTTCATCCTCGGCGAGGACCTCGCGCACCAGCTTGGCCGACGACGCGTAGCAGGTGGCGTATTGGTAGACGTAATACGGCGCGTTGAAGAAGTGCGGGATACGCGCCCAGGTCACCTCGTAGAGGCGGTCGAGGGCCAGCGAGTCGCCGTAGTAGTTCTGCAGCCGCCCATAGTACAGCTCGCTCAACACCTCGGCGGTGATGGGCTGGCCCTGCTCGACCAACCGGTGGGCGGACAGCTCGTAGTCGGCAAACAGCGACTGGGCGTAAAACGTGCCCACGATGCCGTCGATGGCGTGCTGCAGGAGCACGGCGCGCTCGGTGGGGTCGTCGGTCTGGCCGAGCATATGGTCGAGCAGAAGCGCCTCGTTGAGCGTCGAGGCGACCTCGGCCACGAAGATGGTGTAGCCGGCGGTCGAGAACGGCTGGGCCTCGTTGGCCAGCAGGGTGTGCATCGTGTGGCCGAGCTCGTGGGCCAGGGTGAACACGTGCGACAATGTGCCGTTGTAGTTGAGCAGCATATACGGGTGAACCCCGTAGACGCCCGCCGAATAGGCGCCCGAGCGCTTGCCCTTGGTCTCGTAGACGTCGATCCAGCCGCCGCCCAGAGCCTCGGCGAGCTGACTCTGGTAGGCGTCGCCCAGCGGGGCCACCGAGGCGATGATGGTGTCGGCCACCGCGTCGTAGTCGTATTCCTTGTCGAATTGGACCAGCGGGATGGAGCCGTCGTACAGGTCGTAGGAGTCCAGCCCCAGGACCTCCTGGCGCAGCCGGTGGTAGCGCCGAAGCGGTTCAGTGCCCGCCGCGGCGGTCTCGATGAGCGTCTCCAGCACGCTCACCGGCACGTTGTTGCTGTCCAGGGCGGCCTGGGCGGTGCTCTCGAAGTTGCGCGCCTGCGCGCTCGCCCAGTCGCGCTGGCAGATGCCGTTGTACAGCGAGGCGTACGTGTTGCGCTTGTCGGAGTACACCTCGTAGATCGCCCGGAAGGCCTTCTGGCGGTCGCTCTGCTCCCGGCGGGTGCGCAGCAACTTGCCGTAGGCCGCGTGGCTGACCTCGACGGTCTCGCCGTCGCTCAGCTCGACGGTGTTGAACTCGATATCCGCCGTCGACAACGCCCGGTAGGTCTCGGCGGGCTGGCCGCGAAACCGGCTGAAATACGACAGCAGGCGCTCGCCTTCCTCGTCGAGCAGGTGCTCGCGCTGGCGGTAGATCTCGGTGATCGGAAAGCGGTACTGATCGAGCTCGTCGGTGTCGTCGATCCACGTCAGCATCGTGTCCTCGTCGATGGACACCAGCTCGGGGTGGAACCAGGCGGTCTTGGTGCCGAATTCGGCGAATAGATTCTGCACGCGCTGGATGCGCGCGAGCAGCTCGTTGTTGCGCTGGTCGGTGTCGTAGCTCAACTGCGGGAATCGAAACAGCTTGTAGGCGAGCATCTCGACGCGGTCGTTGAGCTGGTAGGCCTCGAGCACCCGCTCGGCGCCCTCGGCCAGGGTGCCCTTCATCTCGACGAATTGGTCCATCAACTCTCGGCAGCGCTCGACGTCGGCCTCCCAGCTCTCCCACGACTCGTAGATGTCGGAGAGGTCCCACTTGTAGCGGTCATCGATGTCAGCGCGCTCGGGCACGGCTTTGGGCTGGGCGTCTTGGGCGGCTTGGCTCATGGGTATACTCGCGTCTGAGGGGCTGGGGAAAACAGTTGGGCCGCGCGCGGCGGCCCCATTTATGTAACCGCCGATCACCGGTAGGGAAATCCTGGCCGCTCGTCAATGGTCGACTGCGGCGACGAGCCCGGTGGCGCAGCCGGTCGCCCGGCGCCCACTCAGCCCGCTCCCGAGGGGAAGAAGCTGGCCGTGTGGCGCCTCGCGTTTACCCTACGGACACACAACCCGACGACCACAGCACAGTCCCAGATGTCATGGGAAGACGGGCACCGTTGGCAGCCGAAAAATTTTTCATTCACACTGCAATTTTAGCTTTGACGGGGCGTTTACTCGGGACTAGAGTCGCGCGGCTAAATTCCTCGCGCGCGTGCGCGTGAGGGCTCCGTCGGCGTAGCCCGGATCAAGCAGTGATCCGGGGGTAGTCTCCCAGTCACACGAGGAGGACCCTGAGGATGCAAACTTACGGACGGCACCTGCTTATGGAGTACCAGGGCTGCGATCGGGCTTTGTTGAACGATCCGCAGCAGCTACAAGAGTTGATGAGACGTGCAGCTCAGGCGGCGAACGCCACGGTGGTCGCCGATGTATTTCACTCGTTCTCACCCTGCGGGACTAGCGGGGTGCTGGTATTGCAGGAGTCGCATTTGTCGATCCACACCTGGCCGGAGTACGGGTATGCGGCCATGGATTTCTACACCTGTGGAGAGTGCGACCCGTTCGAAGGGCATCTTGTTCTGTGCGAAGGCCTCCAGCCCGAGCGTTACGAAATCATGGACGTCGACCGTGGGCAGATCGAGGCGCCGCATAGCCTCAACGTGACCAGCCACCGTGTCGACGGACGAGGGCCGCGACCGCTGGCGGCCGGAGGTCGGCGATGATCTTTACTCAACCCACCCATTACTTCATCGTCTCGGGTCATTCCGAGGGATTCTCGGCGCTCAACGCCTTCGACCAGTCGCTGCTCGAAGCCGGGGTCGGCGACACCAACCTGGTGCGCATGAGCTCGATTCTGCCGCCGTCGTGCCAGCGCATCGAGCCGGTGGCGCTTCCGTACGGGGCGCTGGTGCCGGTGGCCTACGCCGACATGGTCTCGAGCAACCCCGGCGAGTACGTCGCCGCGGCTGTGGCCATCGGGGTGCCCGTCGACCCGGCGCTGCCCGGGCTGATCATGGAGCACCACGCGGTGGGCCGCCTGAGCGACGTCGAGGCGCAGGTGCGCGAGATGGCCGTTCAGGGCATGAATTATCGCAACCGCGAGATCCGCGAGGTCGTCTCCATCGGAGCCGAGCACCTGGTGGAGACGCATGGCGCTGCTTTTGCCGGGGTCGTCCTGTGGGACGAATCCTCGCGCTGACCGGAGACTACTCATGGCACTTTGGTACGACGAAGTTTTCCAGGATTCGCTGCGCTTCGGCCTCAAGGTCGAGCGCACCATTTATACCGCGCACAGCGAGTTCCAGAAGATCGCCATCGTGGAGACCGCGCTGCTGGGCAAGGCGCTGGTGCTCGACGATCTGTGGATGGCCGCCGAGAAGGACGAGAAGAGCTATCACGAGATGCTCATCCACCCGGTGATGACCACCGCGCCGAGCATCGCGCGCGTGCTCATCATCGGCGGCGGCGACGGCGGCTCGGCGCGTGAGGTGCTGCGCTACCCCGAGGTCGAGCACGTCGACCTGGTCGAGATCGACGAGATGGTCGTCGAGGCGTGCAAGGAGCATTTGCCCGAGATCGGCACTGCCTGGGACGACCAGCGGCTCAACGTGGTCATCGGCGACGGCATCGCCTGGGCCCAACGCACCGACCTGCCCCAATACGACGTCATCATCGTCGACGGCTCCGACCCGGTCGGGCCCGCCGAGGGCTTGTTCGACGACGCGTTTTACCAGGGGTGCGCCAACCTGCTCGGCGACGACGGCGTGTTCGTGACTCAGAGCGAAAGCCCGCTGATCTTTCGCGACGTTCACCTCGACATGGTCCGCACCATGCAGCGCGCCTTCCCCGAGGTTCACCCGTACTACGGCAGCGTCATGATCTACGCCGGCGGGCCGTGGAGCTGGACATACGCCTCCAAAGGCGTCTCGCCGATGGACATCATCGACGAGCGCGCCCAGCGCATCGAGGAGGTCGCCGAGATCTACAACCGCGACGTCCACCGCGGCGCCTTCGGCGTGCCCAACCACATCCGGCGCGAGTTATGAGCCGTTTGTCCTTTGCCGATGATAGCGCGTCGCTCTTTTTGGGGGCGACGCGCTCCTTCGAGGCGGGTAGCCCGGTGCTCTTTGGCGCCGGCTACGACGGCACGACCTCGTTTCGCCCGGGCACTCGCTTCGGGCCCGACGCCATTCGACAGGTCAGCGAGGGGCTGGAGACGTACTCGCCGCGCCTGGACGCCGACTTGGAGGACGTCCGGCTGGTCGACGCCGGCAACCTCGACGTCTCGTTCGGCTCGCCGGAGCCGGCCGTTCGCCAGGTCGCCGACGCGGTCGAGGAGGTCCTCGATGGCGGCGGCCACCCGGTGATGCTAGGCGGCGAGCACTCCCTGACCGCCGGGGCCGTGCGAGGGGCGTTGAGGTTGCACCCCGATCTTGTGGTCATCCAACTCGACGCCCACGCCGATCTGCGCGCCGACTATCTCGGCGAGGCCTACAGCCATGCCTGCGCCATGCGCCGCTGCCTCGACGTCTTGGGGCCGGGCGACGATCGGCTCCTCCAGGTCGGCATTCGCTCCGGCACCCGCGAGGAGTTCGACGAGATGCGCCGCGCCGGCCGCTACGTGGCGCCCAACGCAGACGCGCTCGCCGAGCGCGTGGCGTCCGTGAGCGATCGGCCGGTGTATCTGACCGTCGATCTCGACGTCTTCGACCCCGCCTGCTTCCCGGGCACGGGCACCCCCGAGCCGGGCGGCATCGATTGGCCGCGGTTTGCGGCCCTGCTCGACGTCCTCGCCGAGCTACGCGTGGTCGCCGCCGACGTCATGGAGCTCGCCCCCAACTTCGACCCCACCGGGGTCTCCTCGGTGTTGGCCGCCAAGGTCGTGCGCGAGCTGGTGTTGGCGCTGCAGCCCCGCCAAGTAGTTCTTTAACCACTCCGGCGTTCGGGGTAGGCTTACGCCATGAGCGATGACCACCACCGAACTGGCGGGGCCACCGACGACAGCCAGCCAACCTCCGACGCGTTGGCGCCCACACTGATCAGCGGCGCCGTCACGCCGACGACCCCGCCGCAAACCGCCGGGGGGCTCGCCGAGCACGAGATCCTCGCCGGGCGCTACGAATTGCTCGCCCTGGTGGGGTATGGCGGCATGGGCAATGTCTACAAGGCCCACGACCGCGACCTCGACGAGATCGTCGCCCTCAAGACCCTCACGCGCGAGTTGACCAGCCGGGCACACGCGGTCGAGCGCTTCCGCGCCGAGGTCAAGCTCGCCCGGCGCGTCACCCACCGCAACGTCGTGCGCACCTTCGATCTGGGCAGCACCGACGAGGTGCTCTATCTGACCATGGAGTTTGTCGACGGCCACGACCTGAGCTGGCATCTGGCCAGCGAGGGGCGCATGTCGCTGGGGCGGTTTGTCCGCCTGGCGCGCCCGATCTGCGACGGCCTGCAGGCCGCCCACGACGTCGGGGTGGTCCATCGGGATCTCAAGCCCTCCAACGTCATCCTCGGCGACGACGGGCGGGTGGTGGTGACCGATTTTGGCATCGCCCGGGCCACCCGCGAGCCCGCCGACATCAACGGTGAGGGCATGCCCGTGGGCACGCCGGCGTATATGGCGCCCGAGCAGGTCCTCGGCAAGGCTGCCATCGATCACCGCGCCGATATCTACGCGCTGGGGGTGATGTTCTACGAGATGCTCGCCGGCCGGCGCCCCTTCGACGGCAAGACGCCGGTGGTCACGGCGCTGGCGCGGCTCAATGGGCCGACGCCGGATCTCGGTGCCCAGCGCTCGGACCTCCCGTCGAGGCTGATCGAGGTTGTCTGCCGCTGCCTGGCGCGCGAACCCGGCGAACGCTACGACAGCGTCGGCGCGCTCGCCGCCGAGCTCGACGTCATCGAGATGAGCGCCACCGGAAGCGCTCAGTGGCGCGTGCCCACGCAGACCGAGCCGCCTCCCGCGTCCGCCGCACGCACCTTGGAGTCGCTGCGCCTGGAGCTGAACGCGGCGCCCGGACCCGACGCCAAGACGCTGGCGGTGATGCCGTTTCGCTACCAGGGAGAGGGCGACGGCGAATACCTGGCCGACGGTCTGACCGAGGAGATCATCGACGACCTGTCCATGAGTCGTGGTCTGAAGGTGCGCCCGCGCGGCGCGGTCATGGGTTTTAAGGGCACCACGCAGTCCCCCCGCGAGGTGGGACGCGCGCTGTCGGTCCAGCTCGTCGTCGATGGGGTGGTGCGACGCATCGGTGAGCGGGTGCGCGTTCGCGTGGCGCTGATCTCGGTCGACGACGGGTTTCAGGTGTGGGCCAAACGCTTCGAGGGCACTCCCGGGGCCTTATTCGACATCAGCGAGCAGGCCGCCCAGGCGGTCGCCGAGGCCCTGATGGCCGACGACCTCGCCCTCCCGCGCTCGCCGGTCATCGAGTCGGCCGCCGTGGAGATTTACATGCAGGCGCGCCGCCAGATGCACCAGGCATGGTTTGGCGACCTGTCGGCCTCCGTCGAGCTGTTCGAGCGCGCCCTGCAGGTCGTCCCCGACGACGCGCGGTTGCTGTCGGGCGCGGCCATCGCGCGGGCCCGGGCGGCATTCTTCGGCGGCGACGGTGCCGAAAAGCATCTGCAGGCGGCGGCCGACTACGCCGAGCGCGCCATCGCGATGGCCGGGCAGCGCTCCGAGCCGCATCTGGCGCTGGCGCGGGTTCACTTCATGCGCCAGGAATTCGGCCACGCGCTGGCGTCGTTGCGCGCGGCGCTGACGCGCTCGCCATCGTGCGCCTCCTCCCACGACCTGATGGGGCGTATCTTGCGCGAGATCGGCCCGATCGAGGCGGCCATCCGTCATATGGAGACCGCCCTGGAGCTCGACCCGCACCTGCACACCACGCGCTGGGACCTGGCTCAGGCGCACGCGCTGGCGGGCCATTGGCAGGAGGTCGACGAGCTGCTCGCGCTCGACGTCGACACCGACGACCATCTCAACGCGCGCGAATCGGCGCGCACCCGCACCGACCTGTGGCGCGACCGACCACGCTGGCTCGACGCCGACGACGACCGGCCGATCTCGCCGGCCAGCCCGCATATCCGCCTGATGAGCTACCACCGCCGCGAGTTGATGCGCACCGGCGAGTTTTCGGCCGACTACCACGCGCTCATCGACGAGATCCTCGCCGAGACCCGCCGCAGCACGCGCCTGGGCCTGTTGGTGCGCCAGGTGCGCGCCGAGAACCACGGGGCCGTCGGGGAGGTCGAACAGGCCATCGCCACCATCGAGGACGCCGTCGACGCCGGGCTGCTCGACGTGGTGTGGCTCGAGCATTGCGCCTGCCTCGATGCGCTTCGCGCCGATGGGCGCTTCCAGGCGTGCGTGGCCTCGGTGCGCGAGCGCGTACGCCAGATCTCGCGCGTGGCCCGGGCCACCCGAGGGTGAAGTGGCGCAAAACGTCTTTGAGAATGCGCCCGGACGCGCTAGCGTAGGGGCGTTCGCTCGAAACAAACCTTCGGCACGTGCATGGCAGACGACGCTTTCAAACCCGACAATGCGCCAGATGACTCCGCGGGGGTGGAGTCGGCCGAGGCGCACGCCGTGACCATGGTGGGCGCGGAGACGCTCGTCACGCCGCGCTCGCTGGTCGACCACGCGCACAACACCTCCACCGGGCCGGTGGGCGCGCACGTCATCGACGGGCGCTACGAATTGGTGGCACTGCTTGGCCAGGGCGGCATGGGCAACGTCTATAAGGCCCGTGACCAGGCGCTCGACGAGATCGTCGCCCTCAAGACGCTCAAGCAGGAATTGGTCGGCGACGCCAACGCCGTGCAGCGGTTTCGCGCGGAGGTCAAGCTCGCCCGCCAGGTCACCCACCGCAATGTGGCGCGCACCTTCGACCTGGGCGTCTGCGAGGACGTGCCCTACCTGACCATGGAGTACGTCGAAGGCGAGGACCTCGCCGCGGTGCTCACTCGCGAGCGTCGTCTGGCGTTGGAGCGCTTCATGGAATTGGCCCGCCCGGTGTGCAAGGGGCTGGCCGCCGCCCACTCGGTGGGCGTGGTCCACCGCGACCTCAAGCCCCACAATATCATCGTCGCCCGCGATGGACGGGTGGTGTTGACCGACTTCGGCATCGCCCACGCCAGCCAGTCCGACCATCACCTGACCGGGGAGGGCGTTCCGCTGGGAACCCCGGCGTATATGGCGCCCGAGCAGGTCCAGAGCGCTTCGGAGATCGACCACCGCGCCGACATCTACGCGCTGGGGGTGCTGTTCTTCGAAATGCTCACCGCCCAGCTTCCCTTCGTCGGCCAGACCCCCATCGCCACGGCGCTGGCGCGGCTGCTCGAGGAGCCGCCGGACCTGTCGAAATTGCGCGCGGATGTGCCCGACCCGGTCGCCGCGGTCATCGCGCGGTGCCTGGCACGCGAGCGCGAGGAGCGTTTCCAACGGGTCGACGAGGTCCTCGATGCCCTCGACCGCGCCGTTGCTGGTCTGTCGGCCCCGCGAACAGGCATCGCCGCGGCGCAAACCCTCGACCGATTGCCCGCGCAGGCGCCCCAGGCCCCTGGTGGAGCATCGTCGGGGGGATTCGACGCGCAAAGCGACGACCTCAAGCGCGTGGCCGTGCTTCCGTTTCGTGTCGGCGCCAACGCCGACGACGCCTACATCGCCGACGGATTGACCGAAGATCTCATCGACGAGCTGTCGATGAGCCGGTCGCTGAAGGTGCGCCCGCGCGGGGCGGTCATGCCCTACAAGGGCAGCCAGAGCAATCCGCGCGAGATTGGCCGGGCGCTGTCGGTGCAGGTCGTCGTCGACGGCTCCATTCGGCGCGCCGGCGACGCGCTGCGCATTCGACTGGCGCTGATCTCGGTCGACGACGGCTTCCAGATCTGGGCCAAGCGCTTCAAGGCCAACGCCGCCGAACTGTTCGACATCAGCGAGGCGGCCGCGCGCGCCATCGTCGATGCCCTGACCGCCGATGCCCTGGTCACCCCCCGGCCCAACGTGGCCGACACCGGGGCGATCGATTTGTACCTGCGTGCCCGTCACCAGATGCACGCGTCCTGGTTTACCGACGACATGAGCAGCACGACGGAGCTCTTCGAGCGTGCGCTGGCCCTGGCGCCGGACGATCCGCGAATCCTGGCGGGGGCGGCCTCGGCTTATGCCCGCGCGTCGTTCTTCGATAACGCGCACCGCGACGAGCTTCTGGGCACCGCCCAAGACTACGCTCAACGCGCCCTTCAGAGCGCACCGTCGCACCCGGAGCCGCGCCTGGCGCTGGCCCGTGTGCATACGGAGCGACTCGAATTCGGCGCCGCCACGGCCCACCTGCGCCAGGTCATCGCCCAGGCGCCGTCCAACGCCGACGCCCACGATTTGCTCGGGCGCATCCTGCGTGAGGTCGGCCCGCTGGAGAGCTCCATTCGTCACCTGCAAACCGCGCTCGATCTCAACCCCCACATGTACATATCCCGGTGGGATCTGGCGCCGGCGCTGGCGTTGCAGGGTCGCTTCGAGGAGGTCGACCGCCTCCTCGAACTCCCGGTCGACAGCGAGCAGGAGCGCAACGCGCGAGAGGCCGCGCGCACCCGAATCGACATGTGGCGCGCCCAGCCGCGCTGGCTCGCCGAGGGCGAAGAACGCCCGCTGCAGCCCAGCAGCCCACAGGTACGTCTGATGTGCGCGTTTCGGCGCGAACTCATGCAATTGGGCGAGCTCAGCGAGGCGCATCAGGACTTCCGGCGACGCGCACTGTCGATGAGCCTGCCGGGGACGCGCTTCAACCTCATGATTCGCCAACTGGCGGCCGAGGCGATGTCGAAGGTTGGCGAGGTCGACGAGGCGCTCACCGAGCTGGAGGCGGCCGCGCGTGACGGGTTGCGCGATATCATGTGGCTGGAGCGGTGTCCGCTCTTCGACGACTTTCGCGATCACCCGCGCTTTCGCGCGCTGCGCGACGTCGTCCAGGCACGCGTCGACCAGATGATGCAATAGACCAAGTGATGCAATAGACAGGGGTAGGCGCTGTCGATAGACTCGACCGCGCTACCGGGCCAGAACCTCTCGCCCACTGTGGAGTTTGCCATGAAGTTTATGTCGCGTTTGGCTTATTTGCTCATTTTGTGCGCCGTGCTGGCGTCGTGCTCGGACAACCCCGGCGGCGGTAACGGTGGCGCCAAAGACACCGGCACCCCGGATACCACGGTGGCAGATGCGGCCACGGACACGGGCACGCCGGACACGGGCACCGTCGACACTGACACCGTCGACACGGGCACCGTCGACACGGGCATGGCCGATGCCGGCACCGTGGATACGGGCACCATCGACGCCGCGGCCCAGGATACCGGCACGCTCGACGCCGCGTCGGACACCTCGTCGATGGACGCGGCGACGGCAGACACGGGTTTGGATGTCGCTCCGGACACCTCCACGCCCAGCGACACGGGCGTGGCTGATACCAGCCCCGATGTCTCCCCGGCGGATACCGGTACCCAGGACGTCGGCGTCGACGCGGCTACCTGCGGAAGCTGCGACGATGGCAACCCGTGCACGACCGACACCTGCGTCAGCGGCACCTGCCAGCATACCGCTGACGTGGGCGCGACGTGCAACGACGGCGACACCTGCACCTCGCATGATGCCTGCGACGCCAACGGGCAGTGTGTCGGGGGCAGTGAGGTCTGCTGCGACGACTACACCGACAACGACAAGGACGGCCTGCCCGACTGCGCCGACGACGACTGCAGCGGCGAGTCCGTCTGCCAGCAGACCTGGCCGGTGGGATGGTGCATCCTGCAGTGGCAGACCAGCATGAGCCTGGCACCGGGGGCGACCTCGACGGTCTATGGGCGCGTGTACGCCCAGGGGCTGACCGACCAGAGCGACGCCGTCGACACGCACCCCGACTTCTTCGGCCAGCTCGGCTGGGGGCCCGACGGCAGTGATCCGGCGACCTCGTCGCAGTGGACCTGGGTGTGGGCGTCGCCTAACCCCAGTTGGTCGGCTTCGAGCGCGGGCGCGACCAATAACGACGAGTACCAGGCCGATCTTACCGCGCCGTCGACCGCCGGCTCCTACGACTACGCCTTCCGGTTCAGCGGCGACGGCGGCTCGACCTGGCTGTACTGCGACAGCGACGGCAATACCGCCGCCAACGGCAGCTACGACACCGCCAACGCCGGCGACCTGACGGTGACCGCGCCGTAGCCGTTCATGCGTCCTCGGATGCCTGGGCATGCTGGGTGAGCTTGCGCGTGACCCACTGCGCGCGCTCACTCAGCGCCTCGTCGCCGTCCTCGGGCACCTCGTCGCTGCGCTTGGCGAGCACGTCACACCACTTCTCGATGACTTCGGCGGGCAGGTGCGTCCACGACTCGACGCCGTGGCGCGCCTTGATCAGCTCGCGGAACGCCTCGCAATGCTCTTCGAGGTCGCCGGTGCGCATCAGGGCGTGGAAGCGCTCGTTTTGCTTCTGCCATTTCCGGGCGCGTGATTTGTCGCGCGGATTCTCCACGGACTGCTCGCTCCAATGCACCGGGCGCTGGGTGTCGGCGTCGGCCTCGGGCACCGAATCTTCGACCAGCTCGGCCGGCGGCTGTGCCTCGGGTGCGGGCGCTCGCCGTACCGGCGCCTCGCCGCCCTCCATCTCCTCGGGGGTGTACACGCCCACCAACACGTCCTGGTACTCCATGCGTGCCAGGTTCATCGACGCCCGCGCCGCCAGCAGGTTGCGCGGGTATTTTCGCCAGGTGCCGCTTCCCCACAACCCGGCGACCTGGGCGTCGTGCTTCGCGAAGGTATAGCGCGTCGGCTCGGGGTTGCCGCGCCGCTTGGTCTCCCAGGTGGAGTACTCGTCGGTGGACTCGATGCAGGTGAAGTACTCGCAGGCCTCGGAGGCCTTGACCACTCCCACGGCCAGCGCCGCCGGCATGGTCACCTTGCCGTTGATCACGTTGAGGTTTTGCAGGGCGTTGACCGCCGAGAGCCCCAACTCCGCGCCGCGCTGGATGATGAGCATGGCGTCGGCCGGCGACTTGATGTGGCGCGGGCAAAGATCGCTCTGCACCACGATTTTGCAGTAGCGCATCAGCTCGGCGAGGTCGCGCGGCTCGTAGCGCCCGGTGCTCAGCGGACCGCTGGGGCGCGGCACCTCCGGCTGTCGGTGATGGTGCTCACGCGGCTCGGCGGCTGCCTCGGGGGTCTTCTGATTGGTCGGGTTCTGACTGGGTGCGTTTGCCATGGTTCGGATCTCGTCTGCGGTGGACCCATCGGTGTCTTTCGAGACCACTATACATGGCTGAACGTTTGTGCGGTAGTATGAAAAATAATCCAGGGACTTCAGTGGCTTGTAGTAGGTTTTTTGGTCGTGGGGGCGGGGGTGTCGGCCTGGCCGCGCACGTCGTGGAAGTAGAAGAGAATATAGTCCACCGCGGCGGCGCCGCTGAGGCTGGCGACCACGAATACGCACCACCGGGGCACGTGATGCCAGAAGAGCAGGGCGAGCAAGAAGGCAAATTGCAACGTGGTGGTCACCTTGCCCAGAATTCGCGGGCGCATGCGCCCCAACTCGGCGCGATTGCCGAACAACAGGATGAGCACGCAGGCCACCGCGACGGTGATGTCGCGGGCGGCCACCATGAAGAGGCCGGCCAGGCTCAGCCACCCATTCCACACGAAGGTGGCCAGCATGGTGACCACGAACAGCTTGTCGGCGACCGGGTCGAGCATGCGCCCGAAGGCACTTTCGACGTGCCACAGCCGGCTGAGCGCACCGTCGAGCCATTCGGTCAGCGCTGCCACTACCAGCGTGGCCAGCCACAGGCTGTGCGGCAAGAACGGAAACGCGACCGCCAGCCCCACACGGATCCAGGTCAGCGCGTTGGGCAGGTTGCGTCGAAACGCCCCCACCTCCCCGGGCTCCCCGCGGGTGAAGACCTTGAGCAGGTTCTCGGTATGGATCTGTTGCTCACTCACGTCGATACGGCCTCGTCGAGTCCGCCGATGTCGCGGCCCTGTTCGATGGCGACCGATGCGACTACACTGGCGCATCCATCAGCGAAGTCGGTGTCGCCGTCAGGAGAACGTGCGCACTTAACCTCGGCACAGCCCCGTCAGGCACAAGCCTGTTGCTCAGGGAGGAAACAATGGACAAGCGGCAAGAAATTCTGGACTTCTGGTTCGGTGACGGCCACCAGCCGGGCACAGAGGTGGAGTTTCGCCGGGAGTGGTTCGTCAAAGATCCCGCCTTCGACGAGCGTATCCGCCAGCGTTTCGGCGACGATCTCGAGCGGGCGATCCGCGGCGAGTACGACGGATGGGCGGACACCGCGGCGGGGCGCCTGGCGCTGATCATCCTGCTCGACCAATTCTCCCGAAACCTCTTTCGAGGCTCGCCGCGCTCGTGGTGTCAGGACCCGTTGGCGCTCGAGCTTTGCCTGGAGGGCATCGCGCGCGGCCACGACCGAGAGCTGGCCGTCATCGAGCGCGGCTTCTTCTACCTGCCGCTCGAACACGCCGAAGACCTCCACCTCCAGGAGCTGTCCGTCGAGAAATTCACGGAACTGGCCGACATGGCCCCAGACATCGCCGGCGGCGACGGCGGCCTGCTCGACTACGCGGAGCGCCACCACGAGATCATCGCCCGCTTCGGGCGCTTTCCCCATCGCAACGACGTGCTCGCGCGGCCATCGACCGACGAAGAACGCGCGTTTCTCGAGCAGCCCAACTCGTCGTTTTAGGGGGCCGTGATGCGCAACCATCCCAAGATTGTGGCGCGCTCGCTGCCCGAGGCCAACCTGGAGGTGATTCGGCTGGCGGACAACAGCGCGGTGATCTCCATTGGCGAGCCCGACGGGCCGCTGCCGTATGGCTTCCGCGAAGATCACCCGCTGCACATCCGCCTGGAGTTCCACGACGTGCTCGAGCCCGATCCGGCGGCCTATACGGATACGACATCGACGATTCGCCCGCCGAGCGCGGCGGACGTGGAGTTTTTGCTGCGCCGCGCCGAGGCGCTTCGCCAGGCGGGCGTGGTCTACTGCCATTGCAACGCCGGCATCAGTCGATCGACGGCAGTGGCCTATATTCTGCGGTGTGTATGGAACGGACCCGGCTGTGAGGCCGAATGCCTGGAGGCGGTGTTCGACGACCGCCCCCAGGCCGAGCCCAACGAGCTGTTGGTCGGCTATGCCGACGAGTTGTTGGGCCGCGGTGGGGCGATGCTCGAGGCGTTATTGCACCGTGAGCAGGCGTAGTACGAGCCGCCGGTCATGGATCCGACGTTGGCTCGGCGGGCGCCTCTTTATGGGGCGGCTCGATGAGCGCGGTGCCGCGCACGCGTAGCCAGTCGGTCAGCCCGAGGCCCAGAAGCCCCGCCAACGCCGCCGCCGGGCGGTCTTCGGGAAGCGGCAGCGTGTAGGTCAGCGTTCCCTGGCCGCGCTTTTTTTGAACGGCGTTGATATAGCCTTCCCCCAGATAGGCCACCAGCGCCGCCGCCGACGCCTCCAGCAGGCTATTGGTCCGATAGCTCGCCTGCATGGCCTGCATGCGCTGGCGAAATTGGGTGATGTCCTGCTGGACCTCGTTGTCGATGTCGTCGAGGGCGGCCTTGGAGCCGCGAAAGCTGGCCTGCACGCTCGAGCCAATGCCCAGGATGACCTGCTCGGCGCTCTCCACGCTCGAGGGCGGCTGGCCCGGCGGGGTCTGTTCCTCGGGGGGCACGCCGGCGCCGGCGACGACCAACCGGGCCCCGTCGGTCATGTCCATCAGGTCTTTGAACTCGGCGAGCCGGTCGGTGCCGGTCAGCGAGTCCATCCCCTTGCGCACCCGCGCGGTGGCGTTTTGGACGCCCTGGCGGTCGATGAAGATGGCCACGCCCGCCGGTTTCTCGAGCATGACCATGTACAGGTCGATTTCCTGGGACATGAGCTGGAGGAATTCGCTGCGAAAGGCCCCCTCGAAGGGCTTCTTGAGGTAATAGACCTGGAAGCCGTTGATGGTCATCTTCTCGGCGCCTGGCGGCGGTTGGAATTGGCCGTCGAGGATCAGCGCCATGCGCTGCTCGCCGGCGCCGACGACCACCGAGGTGGCCGAGGTCAGGTCGAGCTGGACGCGCTTGGACCACACATCCGACAGCTTGGCCTCCAGCGCCTGGGCCCGCGCTTTGACGCCGGCCTGGGCGCGCTCGCCAGTCGGCCCGCCCCCAAAGGCGGCGTGGTCGCCGGGCGCCGGCGGCGGGATGAGCTCGCCGAAGAACTCCCACAGATACGACGCGTCGCCCACCCCGACCAACTGGGTGTCGGCCGGCAACCAGCGCGCGCGCTGTTTCAGGTGGTTATACGCCGAGAAGTGCGCCTTGGCGCCCTGTCCCGCGGCGACCGGTGGGGTTTTCTCCTTGGGTTTGGGCGTCGTCGAGCAGCCGGCGGTGCCCAGCGCCACACTGACCACGCAGGCCAGCGCGACACACAAGAGGCGAGCGAATCGGTGTCGACAAGCGTTCATAGTCCTCCCCCTCGAGACTGGAATAGTGACGGCGTCACTGTCACCGCGATGGCCGCCGCTATATTCAAAATCGACGCCCGCGCCGGGATGTGAAACCGCCACGCGACGAGGTTCGCGACCTCGGCGTCGGTCGTTGGGAATGTTTGGGGCGTGCCAGATCTTCAAGAAGAAGAATAGATTTTTCACGCTCGCGCTCTTCCCAGTGGGCGACACCACCCGGGAACGTAGTGTGGGGCTGCATCTGGCATCGGGCGTCCTCCCGCATGTATAATGGGAACGTGGCTGGCGGGTCAGGGCTCGACAACAGGGGCGCACACCGCGTCCGTTCAGTGAGACATGCGGATGACCGACGACAGTGGGAAGACTTGGGGGCCGAACCGACGTGGATTCTTGAGAGGTCTTGCCGGCGGGGCGCTGGGCCTGGGAGTGTTGAGCTCGGGTTGCGGGCTGTTGACCAACGAGGTGGGGCCCATCGAGGTGCGCGACCCCTCCTGGAAGGACACCGCCCTGAGCAGCAAAAATCGCAAGCCGTTGAGCTTTCGGGTGGCCTCCTACAACGTCCACCATTGGTGGGGCCTGGATAATACCCAGGACGCCCGGCGCATCGGTGAGGTCCTGCAGGCCATCGAGCCCGACGTGGTCGCCCTGCAGGAGACCGACATGGGCAAGACCGCCGACACCGGCCAACGCCGCCTGGAGGTCATCGCCGACATGCTCGACATGCAGTTGGTGACCATGCCCCTGGCCAACGACTCCTATTGTTTTCGGGGAAACGCCCTGCTCACGCGCTTTCCGATCAACAAGGTGCGCAATTTGGACTTCTCCCAGCCCGACTGCGACCCGCGGGGGATGGTCGACGTGGAACTGGCCGTCGAAGGAGAGTTGGTGCGCATCATCGGCGCCCACCTGGGGTTGGACGCCGGCGAGCGTGCCCGCCAGATCACCAAGCTGCTCAACTGGCTATACGCCCACCCCAAGCGGCGCGGGGCGGTGGTCATGGGCGACTTCAACGAGTGGTTCGGCGGCAGCGCCAACTACGACGTGCTCGAGCGCTACCTGGGCAGGTGTCACGGCCGGTCGACCTTTCCGGCGGACACGCCCATCTTTCACCTGGACCATATCTGGACCGATCCGGCCGGCGGGCTCAAGAAGATCCGCGTGCCCAGCACGCCCCTCACGCACGTGGCCAGCGACCATCGGCCGATCTGGGCGGACGTGGACTTGTAGGCGGTGACAGCTTCCGAGCGGTGGCCACATTCGTCGGTTGCTCGCAGCGCCCAGGAGTTGTATCGCTCGGGTGTCGCCGAACAAATTCCCTTTGCCTGGACGCACGACCACGGAGATCATCGCGATGCCGCTAGCCACCGAATTGCTCAACCTTCAGACGGCCGAAGACGTCGCCGAGCTCGCCGAGGAGGCCGGCGCGGCGATCATGGAGATCTATCGCAAGGCCGACTTCGAGACCCAGTACAAAGACGACCAGTCCCCGCTGACCGAGGCGGACTTGGAGGCACATCGGCTGCTGGTCGACGGCCTGGCCGAGCTGACCCCGGGGGTGCCCGTACTCTCGGAGGAGTCGCGCGGCATCTCGTACGCCGAGCGGCGCCAATGGGAGGCGTTCTGGCTGGTCGACCCGCTCGACGGCACCAAGGAGTTCATCAAGCGAAACGGCGAGTTTACGGTCAACGTCGCGCTGATCAGCGGCCACCGCCCGGTGATGGGGGTGGTGCACGCGCCGGCGCGCGAGACCACCTACTGGGCGCTGGACAGCGAGGGGGCCTTCAAGCGCACCGTCGAGGGCGTCGAGCGCATTCGGGTCGCCCATCAGGCGGGCTTGCCGATCACCGTCGTGGTCAGCCGCTCCCACCTACGCGAGCGTGACGAGGAGTTCATCGCCAAGTTGCGCAAGACCTACGGCGAGGTCACGCTGTCGCCCACGGGCAGCGCGCTCAAGCTGTGCCTGGTCGCCGAGGGCACCGCCGACGTCTACCCGCGCTTCGGGCCGACGATGGAGTGGGATATCGGCGCCGCCCACTGCGTCGTCGAACAGGCCGGTGGCGTGGTTGAGACCACCGACGGCGACGAGCTGTCGTACAACAAGGAGGACCTGGTCAATCCGTTCTTCATCGCCCGCACCCCCGCGGTCAAATTGCCCAGATGACCACCGTCGAACTCCGCGACATCTTCGGCGGCTCGTGGGACGGAGCCGCCCCCGAAATCCACGGCCTCATCGAGCGCGACGGGCGCAAACTCAAGATGGAGTTGCTCCACTCGCGCCGCCGGAAGATCTGGTCGTGCAGTGTGTTTCATCAAGGCGCTTGTATTGGGCAGGCCAGTGATTCACTACCCGCGAACGCGGTGCGGGACGCGCTTCGAGTCGCAAGGGTTGCGAAGGGCGACTGAGGGTTGCTAAGGGTAGCGTGCAACGTACTCTTCCGCACCCCGGAGGCCCCGTGAACCGTTGCGGCGTGCAGCAATTCTTGAACTTGGCTCAAACTCACCCGGTGTTTGACGCGCGCACCCCCGCCGAGTTCGACGACGGTCATATCCCCCAGGCACACAATCTGGCGCTATTCTCCAACGACGAGCGTGCGGTCATCGGCACGCTGTACAAGAAGCAGGGCCGCCGCCCGGCAATCCTGCGGGGCCTGGAGTTCGTGGGGCCGAAGATGCGCGGCTTCGTCGAGCAGGTCGAAGCCGTGGTGGAGCCGCCCGGGCCGGTGCTCTTGCATTGTTGGCGCGGGGGCATGCGAAGCTCGAGCCTGGGCTGGTTGCTCGAGACTTACGGCTACCAGGTCACCGTGCTCGATGGCGGCTATAAGGCATACCGGCGCCACGTGCTCGACGACCTGCAGGTCGAGCTTCCCCACCTGGTCGTGCTCGGCGGGCTGACCGGAAGCGGCAAAACCGAGGTGCTCCACGAGCTCGCCGCCCTGGGCGAGCAGATCATCGATCTGGAGGGGCTCGCCAACCACCGCGGGTCGGCCTTCGGGGGGATCGAGCGCCGCGAGGTCGGCCAGCAGCAATTCGAGAACGACCTGTGCGAGGTGCTCGAGCGACTCGACCCGGGCGAGCGCGTGTGGGTGGAGGACGAAAGCCGGCTGGTCGGCCGCTGCTGCGTACCGGAGTCGCTCCACCAGCAAAAGCAGCGAGCGCCGGTGGTCATCTTGGAGGTGTCGCACGACGACCGGCTCGATCGGCTGGTCGAGGAGTACGGCGAACATCCTCTCGAGGAGTTGCTGGAGTCGTTCGAAAATATCAAGAAGCGCCTGGGGGGCCGGCGCTTTCAGGTCGCGCTCGACGCCCTGCAATCGGGCGACTTGCGCATCGCCGGCCAAGAGGCGCTCGCTTATTACGACAAGTCCTACTCCTACGGGCTCGACAAGCGTGACGGCCCGGTGGCCTGTCGGCTGACCTTCGAGGCGCGCCCGTCGTCGGCCGACATCGCCCGACAGTGTATCGAGCGCGCCTCAACACAGTGGTTGTCGACCGGAGAGCATCGCACTATGTTGGGCGACGTCAGTGATTCGGAACAAGTTTGAGGAGACAAGTCGTGGCCAACGACACCAAAAATAGCGAGACCCAGACCACTCGGTCCAACTTCATTCGCGACATTATCGACGACGACCTCGCCAGCGGTAAGCACGACTATATCGTCACGCGCTTTCCGCCCGAGCCCAACGGCTATCTGCATATCGGCCACGCCAAGTCGATCCTGCTCAACTTCGGCATCGCCCGCGACTACGAGGGGCGGTGTCACCTGCGCTTCGACGACACCAACCCCGTCGCCGAGGACACCGAATACGTCGAGTCCATCAAGCGCGACGTCGCCTGGCTGGGGGGCGACTGGGGCGAGCATCTGTACTTCGCCTCGGACTATTTCGAGCGCATGTACGAGCTGGCCGTGCGGCTCATCAAAAAGGGAAAGGCCTACGTCGACAGCTCGAGCACCGAGGAGATCCGCGAGCACCGCGGCACGCTCGGCGAGCCGGGCACGCCAAGCCCCTACCGCGACCGCTCGGCCGAGGAGAACCTCGACCTCTTCGAGCGCATGCGCAACGGCGAGTTCGCCGACGGCGAGCACGTGCTGCGCGCCAAGATCGACATGAGCAACCCCAATATGCTCATGCGCGACCCCTTGCTGTACCGCATTCGCCACGCCACCCACCACCGCACCGGCGATAAGTGGTGCATCTACCCGATGTACGACTACGCTCACTGCCTGGAGGACGCCTTCGAAGGGGTGACGCATTCGCTGTGTACCCTGGAGTTCGAGAATAACCGCGAGCTGTACGACTGGGTCATCCAGGAGACCGAGGTCGAGTGCCAGCCGCGCCAGATCGAGTTCGCTCGGCTCAACTTGAACTACACGGTGATGAGCAAGCGCAAGCTTCGCCGGCTGGTCGAGCAGGGCCACGTGGGCGGCTGGGACGACCCGCGCATGCCCACCATCGCCGGGCTTCGCCGCCGCGGCGTCCCCCCCGAGGCGATCCACCAGTTCATCGACATGGTCGGCGTCGCCCGGGCCAATAGCCTGGTCGACGTCCAGATGCTCGAATACGCCATCCGAGACCACCTCAACACCCGCGCGCCGCGCGTCATGGGTGTGCTCGACCCGCTCAAGGTCGTGGTGACGAACTACCCGGAAGGAGAGACCGAGTGGCTCGACGCCGATTACTACCCGCACGACGTCCCCAAAGAGGGCTCGCGCAAGGTGCCCTTTGGCAAAGAGCTGTACATCGACCGCAGCGACTTCAAAGAGAACCCGCCCAAGGGCTTCTGGCGCCTGGCGCCGGGCGTGGAGGTGCGGCTTCGCTATGGCTACTTCATCACCTGCGACGAGGTCGTCAAAGACGACGACGGCACCATCGTCGAGCTTCGCTGCACCTACGATCCCGACACCCGCGGCGGCGCCGCTCCCGACGGGCGAAACCCCAAGGGCACCCTCCACTGGGTGTCCGCCGAGGACTCGCTTCCCGCCGAGGTGCGCGTGTACGACCGGCTGTTCAGCACGGATATGCCCGAGGCCGACCCCCAGCGCGAGTTCACCGAGTTTTTGAACCCCGAGTCGCTCATCGTCACCCAGGGCGCGCGCGTCGAGCCCAGCGTCAAAGACGACCCCGCCGGCACGCGCTATCAATTCGAGCGCGAGGGCTATTTCTGGCAGGACCCCGAGGATTCCTCGGCCGACCACCTGGTGTTCAACCGCATCGTCGCCCTTCGCGACACGTGGGCG
The DNA here is from genome assembly GCA_963697525.1 of uncultured delta proteobacterium. Lineage (GTDB taxonomy): Bacteria > Myxococcota_A > Bradymonadia > Bradymonadales > Bradymonadaceae > Bradymonas. The sequence continues at coordinate 5,816,026 of OY969087.1, read as the reverse complement.
AAGAAGCAGGCCGAGCTCAAAAAGCAGCAGGAGAAGGCCGCGCGCAAAAAGGCCGAGGAGGCCGCCAAGAAAGCCAAGCAGACCACGAGCGACAAGAAGCGTCGGCCCAGCAAAAAGCCCGCCTCCTACAAGCGCGACCAGGCCCGCGAGGAAAACCCCGCGCTGGCCGAGCGCCTGGCGAGCTACCAGAACGACCTGGGCCTGCAATACGACGACGCCGACCTGCTCTCCGGCGAGCTCGCGCTGGCCGAGTTTTATGAGGCGGCCATCGACGCCTACGCCGAGCCGCAGACCGTCGCCGCCTGGATCGTCAACGAGATGCTCCCCGAGCTCGGCGAGCGCGACATCGAGTCGGTCGAGACCCTCGACGTCCCACCCAAGGACGTCGCCGCGCTCATCGAGGCCTTCGCCAACGAGCGCATCACCAACCAGATCAGCCGCCAGGTCTTCGGCACCATGCTCGAGACGGGCAAAGACCCCGAGACCATCATCGACGAGGAGGGCCTCGAGCGCATCACCGACACCAGCGAGCTCGAGCCGATGATCGACTCCATCCTGGCCGACAACCCCGACGAGGTGCAAAAGTTCCGCGACGGCAAGCAGTCGCTGCTGGGCTACTTCATCGGCCAGGTCATGAAGGCCACCGGCGGCACGGCCGACCCGCAGCTGGTGCGCCAGATGCTTCGGGAGAGACTGTGCAGCTGATTGGGGGATTCGGGGATTGGCGGATGGGCTGATGCGGCTGTTTGGGATGGGGTGATGATAGGGCGGATGCGTGCGACTCCCCTGATGATGACGGATAGGCGGATACGGCATCACCGGATTCGCCATCATCAGGCCATCCGCCAAAATCAGCCCTATCATCACCCCATCCACATCAGCACCATCAGCCCATCATCGAATCCGCCAATCAGCCCATCCCTAACTCAATTGCTCCATCTGGCTGATTTTTAAGGGGATGTGCGCACCTTTGAGGGTGGAGATGTACCCGCCACGCGCCCAAGGAGGTCGAGATGGCAGAGGTGATGCAGGCCGACGAGGTCTTCCCCCACATGGTCGAGCTGCGGCGTACGATCCACCGCCACCCGGAACTCGCCTTCCACGAGGTCCAGACCGCCCAGAACGATCATCGCCGAGCTCGAGCGGCTGGGCATTGCCTACGCATATGGCGGGGAAGGAACGGGTGTGGTCGGGCGTTTGCAGGCCGGCGAGGGGTTGCCGACGGTGGCGCTTCGCGCCGAGATGGACGCGCTTCCCGGCCAGGAGAACACGGGCCTACCGTTTGCCTCCGAGATCGACGGGCGCATGCACGCCTGCGGCCACGACGCCCACACTGCCATGGTCCTGGGGGCGGCGCGCATGCTCGCCGAGTCGCCGCCGCAGGGCAACGTCGTGTTCGTCTTCCAGCCGGCGGAGGAGCGTGGCGGAGGCTCGCGGGTGGTCATCGATTCGGGGGCGGTCGACGACGTGCAGGCGATCTTTGCCGCCCATGTGTCGCGCAAGTATTTGGTCGGCGAGATCATGGTCGGCGACGGCGTGATCACGGCGCAGTCGGACCGCTTTCTGATCAAGATTCGCGGCAAGGGCGGCCACGGCGCCCGGCCTCACGAGGGCATCGACGCGGTGGTCATCGCCGGGTCGATGATCAACGCCGTGCAGACCATCGTCTCGCGTGAGCTCAACCCGGTGCACCCATCGGTGATCACCATCGGGCGGGTGGAGGCGGGCAGCGCGGCCAACGTCATCGCCGAGCGCGCCGTGCTCGAGGGCTCGATTCGCACGACGCTTCCCGAGATTCGCGACCACATCCACAAGGGATTGATGCGCATGGCCTCGGCGCTGTCGGCGCTGCACGGCGCCCACATCGACGTGGAGATCTCGCCGGGCTACCCGCCGGTGGTCAACACCCAGCGCGAGACCGACATCGCCCGGCGCGCCGCCTGCAAGGTCGTGGGACGCGACGGGGTGCGCAAAATGGTGCACCCGAGCATGGGCTCGGAGGACTTCGCCTTCTTTTTGCAAAAGCTCCCCGGCGCCTACGTGCGCTTTGGCGCGCGGCGCGCCGACGAGGAGCATATCCCGTTGCACAGCCCGTCGTTCACCATCGACGAGGAGGTCATGAAGGTGGGGGCGGCGTATTTCGACGAGGTCGTGCGGGAGGCGATTGGCGAACTCGGCTGATGAGGTCCCATGCTCGCATTCCGCCCGTCAAAACCGCTGAGCGTCGGCATGGAGATCGAGTACCAGCTCGTCAACGCCGACACGCTGGAGCTCGCCGACGGCATCATGCCGCTGCTGGAGTTCTTTCCGGACAACGAGTGCGTCAAGCCGGAGTTCATCCAAGAGACCGTCGAGCTGGCGTCGCTGCCCTGCGAGGACATCGCCCAACTCGAGGCGCACGTCCATCACATGGTCGGCGAGCTCGTCGACGCCGCTGCCAGGCTGGGCCTACGCCTGTGCGGGGCGGGCACTCATCCGTTTTCGACGCGGTTTGCCGCGGTCACGCCCACGCCGCGCTATCTGGAGATAGAGCAAAAGTCGGGCTACCTCTCCCACACCCGCATCACCTACGCCACCCACGTGCATGTCGGCGTGGCCGACCCGGACGAGATGATCCGGCTGACCAACGAGTTATTGGCCTACCTGCCCATTTTCGTGGCGCTGTCGGCGAATTCTCCGTTTTGGCACGGCTGTGAGACGGGCTTTGACTCGTATCGACACCGGGCGCTGGCCGCCACGGGCAATTACGGCATTCCACCGGCCTTCGAGGATTGGTTCGGCTTCCAGCGCTTCTTCGAGGCGGCGCGTCGCGCCGGCATGTGCCGTGAGGTCAAGGATTTCCACTGGGAGGTGCGGCCCCAGCCGGGATTCGGAACCGTGGAGCTTCGCACGATGGACGCGGTGAGCAGCGTCGACGAGGCGGTCGGGTTGGCGGCGCTGACGCGGGCGTTGGTGGCTTATTTGCGCGAAACGCCGCCCGCCGAGCGCCCGCCGATGTTGCCGCGCCCGCTTCCGTGGTGGGCCGAAAGGGAGAATCACTTTCGCGCCTCCCAGAGCGCGCTCGACGCGCAGTGCCTGGTCGACACCGACGGCCATCTTCGCAGCGTGCGTGCGATGGCCGAGGCCGTATTCGATGCCGTCGCACCCTCGGCACACGGCCTCGGCGAGGCGCACTACCTGGAGCGCGCGCGCCAGAGGTTGGCGCGTGGGCCGGGAGCGAATCACCAGCGGGCGGTCTTGCAGCGCACCGATTCGCTCGAGGCGGTCGTCGCCGCGCTGGTCGACGATCTGCTCGACGAGCAGCGCCCGTCGCGCGCCTCCCGGCCGTCATAGGCCGTCTTGGCCGGCCTCGTCGCTCAGAAGTCTCGTGCGCAGTTGGCTGGGTGTCAGGCCCGTCCAGCGGCGCACGGCGCGGTTGAAGCTCGACGCCTGAGTGTAACCCAACTTCAGGGCAATGGCGGTAAACGATAAGTCGGGGCGCGCGAGCATGCGTTCGGCGTGCTCGCGACGGACCTCGTCACTCAAGTCGCGAAAGGTCATGTCCTGCGCGCTCAGCCGACGCTGCAGCGTCCGCGCGCTCATGCCCAGCCGCCGAGCGACGGCGTCGATGTGAAAGTCGTCGGCGTCCATCGCCTCGACCAGCGCCGCGTGCACCCGCCGGCGAAGTGATGGCGCCTCGACTGGAAGGCGCGGATGAATGCGGCCCTCGTCGACGTCGTTCGCCTCACAATCAGCCCGGCGTCGGCCCTTGCCTCGGAGCCACAGGTTCATCAGTCCCACCCGATCGTCGACTCCTTCCTTGCGATAGATTCGCTGGGCGATGCTCTGGAAGCGTGCGCGCTCCATGTCCGTCGCGCGGGCAATTTCGGCGTCGGTATGCGCGCTCAGCAGCAGCCCCAAGACACGCTTTTCGACGGGGGTAAGTTCGCTCTGGCCAGGCAGGTGCCCGTGGAGTTGTACAAAGTTGGTAGCCAAGGGGCGCAGCCCCCGCGTCACCGCTTGGAGCAAGGCGCGGTCCTGTTCGTCGAAGATACCGTTGCCGCGGGGGCGGTCGATGCAGAAGGAGACCTCCACCTCCGGGCTCACCGGCACCACGGCGTCGGCGCGATCTTCGACGTTCGACTCCTCGAGCAACCGGCGCACGGGCGCGCGGTCCCACGCAGCAGCGGAGGTGTCCGCTCGATGCAAGATGACTCGGGGCGACCCCGCGTCGGCGGTCGCCTGGCGCAGAACCGGGTCCCGGTCCAGAAAGGGCTCGTTGACATTCCAATCGATCAGAATGTCGCGCCGGCGTTGCAAGTCGGGGCCCATGTCGTGGGAGTACACCGCGCGAAATCCATTGAGCGCGCTGGAGCGGGGGCCGAGCCGGCGCTGGATGACCATCATGACATTCGAGCCGCCCACCAACGACAACAGCCCCTCGGCAGCATGCTGTTGGGCCAGGTCGACCTCGATGCTCGAAAACTCCCCGAGTTCTGCCCACAAATTGGCGATCTGGTGCCAGCGAAGTGCACTCAACTGCTGTGTCATAAAATCTGGTGCGTTCGAATAAATAAAAACGAAAAGGCCAGGACTAATAGTGTAAAGAGGTGATCGCGACTCGATCAAGGCGAGATGGCGCAAAATGAAAAGAAGTTCGGCGCCCATCGACAAGACGCATCAGGCGGCGCTCTCCTATCATGTGAACCATCGAGAATTCTCGAGCCGATTCCGCTCGCCCCAGGGTTGATGGGAGTTCATTTTGATGCGTTGGAAGACCTTTTTTTGGCTAATAATAGTCGCCTTGTGCTTGGCGCCATTGGCATGCAGCGACTCGGGCGGTCATGCCTCTCGAGACATCGTCGATGCCGGCGTCGACACGCCGGGCGATGGGTCCGATGCACCGGCGGACGTCAACGCGGGGAGCGATGCAGGCATTGATGCCTCCGACGCCTGCGTGGCGCTGACCTGCGAGGACTTCAATCCCAGCTGTGGCACCCACGACAACGGCTGCGGCGGCCAGATTCGGTGCGGGGAGTGCACCTGCTCGCCGGCGACGGTAAACCAAGACTGCCCGCCGGGGCCGTGCGTCGAGGCGGTCGGCTGTACCGATCGGGGCACCTGCGATTACCAGCCGATCACCTGCGGTGGTCAGTCGTGCGGGCGCTGCGCCGCCGAGACCTGCGCTCCCGACGACATCCGTGTGTGCGGCGACCCGGGCAGTTGCCCGGCTGCCCAATGTGATCCTGCGCCGTTAAGCAGCGCCGGTGGGGTGACCTACCAGAATATCTGCAGCGACCAGGTGCAGATAAGCTGCGGAACCTGCAATCTGGGCTCCTATCAATGCGACGCCGACGGCGGCTTTAGCTGTCACGATATCGAATTGCCCGCTGCCCCCAACTTGCGTGCCAATTGCCGTGGGACCACGCGGCCGACCTTCGTGTACGTCGACCCCTCCTACACCGGCGACAACCCCACGGGCACTCGCCAAGCGCCATTCACCACCATCGGCGCCGCGCTGCACGGCGCCCGGATGGTCGATGCCACGGCGTTGGTCATCGGAGGGTCAGGGGAGATGACGCTGCCCGCCCAGAGCGCCGACGGACGCCCGGAGGCGCCCAATTATGGATTTCGCATCCCCAACGGCATCTCGCTTTTTGGCGGTTATACCGGGGCGCCGGACTTCCTGCGCGACCTCAGCCAGCGCCCCACGGTGTACGCGGCGCATTCCAATATCGCCCTGGAGGCTCACGGGGTCGACCTGCCCACACGCGTGAGTCATCTTCACTTCGAGAACTCCCGTGACGAACTCCAAGGCACCAGCTACGGGGCGGTGATCGCCGACTCGCCGGCGTTGCAACTGATTGACGTCAAGATTACGGCCAACTCACCGCCGCGAGCCCACGACCCGAACACGGTCGCTGTGCCCATGCCGGCCTCGACCCATCACGTGGCCCCATCGGGAACGGCCAACTTCAATGCGTCTGGGGCTGAGCGGTGGTGTAACCAGAGCTCCGATCTGATGGCAGACAGTCCGACTCCGCTGCGCTGTCCGATTTTCGACGCCGGTGCACGGACATTTTACCAATCCCCCACGGTGCCCGCGAACCTGACCGAGGAGGGCACTGGTGGGCGGGGTGGCACGTCCACTTGGGGGACGCCCCAGGCGGGAAGCCCCGGCGGCGATCCCCTGGGTGCCGGCGATGAGGCCAGCGGCGGCATGCAGGCCAAAGGCGGCGACGCCCAAGCCTACACCGGGGCGCAGCAGTTCTCCGCGCCAGGAGCCGCGGGTTTAGCCGGCGGAGAGATCGCGGGCGATGGGCTGTGGCACGAGCACACCGACGGAGACTTTGGCGCCATCGGCCATCCCGGTAGATCCGGCGGTGGCGGCGGGTCGCACGCCGACCGCGCTTTGTTCATATTCGATTCGAATCCGTTCCAGTTCATATGTATTGAGGGGCCGACTGGCGCCAACGGGGGCAGTGGGGGCTGCGGCGGCCTGGGAGGGCGTGGCGGAGCCGGTGGGGATTGGGCCATCGGGATGATGATTGACGACCCGTCGCAGACCACCTTCGAAAATATTCGGTTGGTCGTGGCCGATGCAGGCGACGGGCAGATTGGAAGCGCTGGTGGTGAGGGCGCCGCGGGCGCCCAAGGCGAATCCTCACAAGAATTTCATTATTACGATCCACGAGGACCCAACCCTGGCGACAGCACAACCTCATCGTATGCCGGCGGAGATGGCGCCAAAGGCCAGTGGGGCGGCCATGGCGGCAACGGGGCTGGCGGCTCGACCGTGGGGATCCTGTGTGCGAACGCCACTCTGCAAGATTTGAGCCCCTTCCACATCGACCTGGGTCAGCCTGGCGAGGGCGCAAGCGGCAGCGACCCCAACGCGCCTTCCGGCATGCCCCTTCCCACCAGCCCAGGGCCCGACGGTCAACAGTATCCGAGCTATAATTGCGGCCTGTGAGATTCAGTCCTTGAGATCCCGGCACGAGTCTGCGGAGTTGAACGATGATAAAATCGACGCTACCCAAGTTGTTTGCGCTCTTTCTTGCCCTGACGATACCCTTGGCGGCTTGCGGCGATGCGCCACCGGCGAACAACCCCGAGCGGGCCGACGCGGGGATGCAGGGCGACGCCGATGCATCCGGGGCCGACGCTGTTGAAGGCGACGCCGCCCAGGCCGACGTCTCGCGGCCGGACTACCAGTGTAGCGGCGACGGCAGCGCCACCATCGGCGACGCCTGTCGGCGCGACGACGAGTGTGGCTGTGGTACCCACTGCGCCTACGGGGCATGTGCTGCCGATTGCGCGGTAGATACCGATTGCGACGACGGTCAATACTGCGACGAGTTCGGCCGCTGCCGAGACAACGGTGACGACACCCTCGTCCAGCAGGTGTCCACCGACCCCGAGGTGTCCATCGGATGGACCCCGCGATTGGTCGTTTTCCCGAATACGCACGTCTCCAAGCGCCTGCATATCTTCGCCGATAACCGCAGCGTCGACACCGTCAAGGTCTACGCCTCGGCGTCGACCGAGGTGTCCTGCGACGGCGGGGGCTCGTTTTGGAGGGTCTGCACCGTCGACGGGCAGGGGCAGGGCGGGGGCACCGACCTGGTGGTTCGCCTGCGCAGCGACCAGTGGTCCCATCCCGACCAGCAAGAGCAGCTTCGCCTGGCCACGCGCAACCGCGAGTACTTGGTGGGAGTCTCCTTCGACCCTGCCTCACAAGCCGGGCCCGAACCGCCATCGGGGCCGGGTATCTACGAGGGCCAGGCGGTGTTGCACGACGCCGGGTTTTCCTCGCGCGATCCGCGCGGAGTCTCCGGGGCGTTGGCCACGCTGACCGTGCCCGTCGAAGTGCGCGTCTCCGAGGATGGCGCCGATTTCAAGGTGTTGCTCAGCGACAAGGCCGGGGTGGTATTTCCGGCGGGTGACAAGGCCACCCAGGCGACGCTGACCGCCGACGGAGACCTGTGGACGCTGGATTCGCCGAACTACCTGTCGGTGGGCAAGGCCTCGCCACAGGCGGGCGATGTGCAGATCGTCGCCGACGTGCACGCCGAACACGTGGCCTGGAGGGGCGATGCGTTGTCCTTTATCGCCCGCACGCGCTACCACGGCGTGACGCTCGAGCAAAGCGACCCCCTGCTGCAGTGGCGCGTCCAGGTGGTGCGCAAGAGCGACCTCGACGGGGCGAGCGTACCGGTGGGCACGCAGATGGATCTTTCGACGCCGACCGACCAGCGTGCACAGCTTCCCGTGCCTGCCGAGACATCCTTTCGGGCGCACGTGCCCGCGATGGGTAATTACGACGCTGCCAATTCGTTCGTGGCGGCGGGCGCCGCCGCCTGCACGCCGCGACAGGACGCCCAAGGGACCGAGCTCACCGACACCTTGCTGCCGGTGGTCGACGCAAATGGCGATCCCATTGCCGCGCGCACCGCCGACCTCGCCTGCGCCGGCCAAAAGCCCATGAAGGCGCTGCCCGAACTCGAGGCGAGCGTTCTCGACGCCAGCCAGACCTTTCAAACCTGCTATGGCGAGTTGGATCCGACCAAAGCGTGGACCTCGTCTGCCCACTGTATCGACACCGAAAGGCTGCGCGCGGCGCTCGCTTACGGGCTGCGTGACGCACGGTTGCGCGCGTTGGGCGACTTTCGCCACCAGCCCGGCCAGGGCATGCGCCTGGCGACCTACCTGATGGGCCAATGGATGGCCGGCCATACCTTCGTCGCCCATGAATTTCGCGATGCCGACCATATGCAGGCGGTCACTGGGGTGGGCGATCCCGTCGTCGACCCGGCCGACCCGACAGGCGTTCTGACCGATTTGCTCCAGCGTATGGACGCCTCTTGGGACGTCTTGCTCCACCCGCGATATGGAGTGGCCTGGGGGCTGGCTCCCCAGAACGCGCTGCGCCAGCCGGATTATCGAGCCGAGGTCGTGGACACGACGCCGCCCGATGGTCCTCAACAGGCGGCCGCGCCCGTGATGATCGCCCGGGCGGTCCGTGCCCAGGCGCGGATCACCGATCGGCTGACCAGCCGGGCGCGCGTACATCCGACGGGTTTCGCTCAATTTCGCAAGCTGGCCATGGAGTCGGTGCGCAAACAGCTCATCGCCTACGCCATCGCCCGCGGGCTGTTCGACGATGCCTCCGTGCTGCGAGCACCCAGTTGGTTGGACCAGTGGACGTCGAGCCGGGACAGCATGGCTCGCGCGCTAGTCAGCGCCATCGGAAACGTCAGCGCCGGCGTTGCCGAGCGCAACCCGCTGGGCATCCAGAAGACCGACCTGCCGCTGTACGGCATCGACGACCAGAGCAGCGCGGCGCAGCGCTTTCTGGCGGTGTCTCACTTCTTGTTGGGCAGCGATGCCCGCGGTGGGGTGGCGCGCGAATTCATCGACCGCGCCTCCCAGAAGTTGGATGACGCGAGCTCAGCCTACGAGGACTACCGCAGCCTGCAATTTCGCAAGCAGCTCGCTCAGGACGCCCGTGACCGTCGGATCGACGCCCTCAAGAAGGATTACGGCGGCCAGATCGCCAGTCTGTGCAATCCGGCGTGGACCGCCAAAGACGTGCTGGGCTTCTCCGACCAAAAGCTCGACCCGAATACCTGTTACCTGCGCGACACGACCTCGTCGGGGCAGACCTGCCGGTTTGACGAAAACGCGTTGCGCCAGCGGCTGACCGCCGGTGGGGTGTTGACCCAGATGTGTATTGCCCAGGCGATGCGCAATCGATTCGGCCAGGCGGTCAGCTCGGGCGACAAGAACTTCGACAGCCTCATCGACAGTCTTCCCCTGGACAACGTGCAAGGCGCCAGCCTGGTGCAGGACCATGGCGCGGTCAGTCTCACCAGTCCAGCCTTCGCCTCCTCCACCATCCCCGGCGCCAAGATCAGCGCCTCGAAGGTGGCCAACTTGGTCGCCAGCGGCAGCAAATCGTCCAACGGCGATTTTCTCACGCAGGTCACACGACAATGCCAGGCCCAGTTCGGCAATGGCTTTGGACGGCCGGCCCAGCCGCCGGGCCACTGCGATTTCACCAGCGAATGCCCGCTGGGCTATGTGTGCTCGTCGGGGCAATGTGCGCCCCGACAACACTCCGCGCTGGACAATCCCGAGTGCTACCGCGGCCAACTGGGCGCCATGGCTCTGCAGCTTCGCAGCACCGCCACCGATGTCGACATCGCCAACTCCGAGCTCAAAGAGCATATCGAGCAATACCGAAACGACATGCGCTCCTGTCTGATCGCCCAACTGGGTCACCAAGCCGCCCAGGACGAGCTCGAACGCCATAACCAAACCATGCGCGATCTGGACAAGGGCCAGACCGCGGCGGAGGTCGTCGCCGACGTGGCCGCCGGGGCCAAGGACTGCGCCTCGGCGTTTAACGCCGCTGAAGAAATCGGCGGCGGCACCGCATTCGAATGTGCCGCGGCCGGCGTGGAAGCGGGGGCCAATTCAGCCGCCGATACCATCGACTACTTTATGGATGAGGCCCAGCGTCACCACGAGTCGTTCTTGGCGGATATCGAACATCAAATCAGCAACGCGACCTGCTTTAACGACGCGCAGGCCGACCTCATCGGGGCGAGGTCGGACACCTTGCAGATCAAGCGGGCGCGCCAGGAGTTGGCTCGCCAATTGGTCGAATTCCAGTCAATGAAGGATACGGCGGCCGGGCTGGTCTCCGAGGGACGCGACTCCGTCGAGCGCGAGCGAAACCGCCGCGTCAGCCCGCTGGCGCTCAACTATCGCGTCGACAATCGCATCCAGACCTACGACCAGTACTTTCGCATCGCCAAGCGCTCGCTGTACCTGGCGATGCTGGCCGTGGAGTACGAGCTGCAGATGACCTACGCGGGCCGCGAGGATATCCTGGCCGCGCGCACCCAAGCCGACCTGAATGGCGCGCAGGCCGACCTGACCAACTTCATCTTGCCCAACCGTATCCCGTCGGCCAGCCCGCCGGACAATGGTGTGGCCGTGCTCAGCCTCAAAAACGACCTGCTCGAGATTGCCGATCACTCCAACTTCCCGGAAGGAGCGCACCAGCTCAGCGCCGAGCAGCGCCTGGACATCGTGTTGAGCGACCCGCAGAACGCCGTCTACGGCGACGATGGCCAATTCAAAGGCGTCGAGATCCCGTTCACCGTCGCCCCCGGCGGCCAGCAGGGACAGTCCAGCGTGCCTATCTTGAGCGGGCGCACCTGTGCCGAGCGGCTGTGGACGGTCAACGCCTCCATTCTGGGCGACGACCTGATTCGCGGCTCGGACACCCACATCAGCCAATTGGAGTTGCGCAAGCGCAACACCTTCTTCAGCCAGTGGTGCAATCCCGACAGCCACCAAGATCGCTACCAATTCGCCTCGGTGCGCCCCTCGCGTAACCTATTTTTGGATCCGCGCGCGCAGTCCCAGTCGAATGCCCCGTCGGTCGCCGATTTTGGCGGCGAGCCGCGCCAATTCTCCAAGGCGGCGATCAACGCCTATATCAACGTCGCCCGCGGGGATCTGGAGGACGAGTCGTACTCCAACGGCGACTCGCTGGCTCTGGCCGGCCGCGGGCTGTTTGGCGACTACACGCTGTTCATCCCGGCCGACGCATTGTCGCTGAGCGACGACCAAAGCGGCCTGGTGCTCAACCACGTCGACGACATCCTCATACGCTTCGACTACGTCGCCGCGCTCAAAAACTGAGTGTCTGCGCCGGCGAATACGGCGCGGTCCCCGATGGTTTTCCGTCCGTCGGGGCCGCCCGGCCTCCCTCCCTGTCGGTCCCACCGGGAGCCTTCCCCAAAGAGCCTCCTTGGCCCCATTCGGGGCGTCGCCATCAATTTGGCGCAAACGCGCGGTATTATTGACGCATCGCGTCATGAGCCTTTTCAAAAAGGGCCCTTGCGTGCGCTCCGAGCGCCGACTATATGTGCGTTCGTTGTCGAGAAAATATGGCGCCACAGTGGCGAAATAACTCTAACGGTGAGAGGAGAATATGGACCTGTTCGACTACGCTAATGAGCTCGGATTTGGCGAATTGCACATGAAGACCAACCCCAAGACGGGTCTTCGAGCCATCGTGGCGCTTCACAACCTGCAGCTCGGGCCGGCCATCGGCGGATGCCGGTTCATCGAATACGATTCGACCGACGACGCGCTGCGCGACGCGATGCGCCTGGCGCGGGGCATGACCTACAAGGCGGCCATCACCAACCTGCCCCATGGTGGCGGCAAGTCGGTGCTCATCCGCCCCAAAAACCTCACCGAGGAGCAGCGCACCGCCATCTTCGAGGAGTTCGGCGAGTTCGTCGAGAGCCTGGGCGGCAAGTATATCACCGCCGAGGACAGCGGCACGTCGGTGGCCGACATGAACCTGATCAGCCAGAAGACCGACCACGTGCTGGGCACCAGCGCCGACGACGGCGGCTCGGGCGACCCCTCGCCGGTGACCGCGCGCGGCGTGCGCCACGGCATCGAGGCGGCCGTCAAATTCAAGTACGACCGTGACGACCTCACCGACCTCAAGATCGCCATCCAGGGCCTGGGCAACGTCGGCTACTACCTGGCCGGCGAGCTGCACGAGCTGGGCGCCCAGCTCATCGTGACCGACGTCAATCAGGACGCCGTCGACCGTTGCGTCGCCGAGTTCGGCGCCACCGCCGTCGAGCCCGACGCCATCTTCGGCGTCGACTGCGACATCTTCGCCCCGTGCGCCCTGGGCGCCATCATCAACGACGAGACGCTGCCGCAGCTCCAATGCGACATCGTCGCCGGCGCCGCCAATAACCAGCTTCTGGAGGCCCGCCACGGCGAGCTGCTTCGCCAGAAGGGCATCCTGTACGCCCCCGACTACGTCATCAACGCCGGCGGGCTCATCCACGTGGCCGCCAACTACGCCGGCTACGACGGCGATTGGGCGCGCAGCGAGACCGAGGGTATCTTCGACACGCTCATCCAGATCTTCGAGCGCGCCGACAGAGAAGAGCTTCCCACCGGTGTGGTCGCCGACCGCATCGTCGAGGAGAAGCTGGGGCTGTGAGCCTCGCCAGTTAGATCGATTGGTGTAGGAGCCGTCCGTCACATCCGTGGCGGGCGGCTTCGTCGTTTCGTGATACCGGCGAGCATCATCACGCCCAAAAGCGCCACCAGCGGCGTGCGCGACGCGCGTTCGGGAGCAACGACGCTGCACCCCGAGCTGTGGTGGCCGCCCGATGACGAGCCACCCGCACTGCCCGAGCCACTCGCACCGCCCGCCCCATCCGCCTGACACTCGGGCATATCCTGCCACAACGTGTCCATATTGACGTCGCCAGCAGCCGTGCTTCTGGCATTTGGCGGGCGCGCAATCCTCGACGGTGTCGCCGCGGCCTCCGCTGGGGCCCACGGGCGTAACGCGCACGCAGTCGACCGCGATGTCGTCGTGGAACACCCGGGTGATGGTGGCGCCGTCGTCGTCGGCCACGCCCGGCACGACCGCGTAGACCGCCGAATCGCCGCCGTCTTTGGAGGATAGTTCGACCTTGTACCACAGCGGCGCGTCGCCGCGGCTCGGCGCCTGCAAGACGAGCTGGACCGCCGTCGCGTAGGACTCGCACTGGTCGTCGACCGCCGGAGCGAAGCTCGCCCGCGCCCACCGGGCGATGGTGGGGCGCTCGTAAGATGGGGCCGCGCCCGTGTTCTGCACCTGAAAGCTCGTCGCGATGGTCTGCGCGTCGCCCCCCTGGAAGGGGTAGGACGCGAAAAAGTCGTAGGCCGTCGAACTAAGCGGGGTCGTGGGCGCATACACCGCCGCCCACTTGAAGAGGCCGGGCCGGGCGTAGACCGTCTCGTCGACGTCGACCGGGTTGCCGGAGCGGTCGGTCAGCGTGATGTCCGTGCCGGTGGGCGTTTCGCCCTCGCCGATGACGAAGATCTGCGTCGACGGCGGCACGCGGTCGCCGTTGAGGGGGACGACGGCCAGGGGCTTGGGGCCGGCGGGTTCGCAGGCGCTCGCCGCCTTGGGCATGGCTAGCAATGCTGCTGTAGCGAGCAGTGCAGCGGTGAGGATCAACGGCGTCTTCATGCAGGGACCGGGCTGGGAGATCGAAGAACGCGCAGACAATACCGCCGAACGCGCCGATTACAAAGGCGTGGGGGATGTGGGGATGGGCTGATTGGGGGATGGGCTGATGGTGCTGATGTGGATGGGCTGATGATAGGGCTGATTTTGGCGGATGCCCTGATGATGGCGAATCCGGTGATGCCGTATCCGCTTAAGCGAGTTCACGCAGATCTTTCGCTTTTTGCCGCCGGTGGGTCTCGCGGCAAATGACTGCTTTGCGGCGCGTTCTTGGTGGTTGGTTCTCGGTTTTGTAGGGCATCGTGAATTGCCCTCATGCCCCGTCTGTGGCATCCGGCAGGCGATATGGGTGGTTCGAGCGACCATCCACGAGCAGCAAGAACCAAAAACCAAGAACCCTGTGTAAACCCGCCAGGTCACAACACGCTCGGCCCCCACGGAAGCCGAAAGATTTCTGTGAATCCAGTTAATCCGCCATCATCAGGACATCCGAACGAATCCGCCCTATCATCAAGCGAATTCGCGAATCACTCGGTGGTGAAGCCAAGCTGGCGGCGCCCGGCGGGGCTTTCCTGCTTGAGCTTCTCGTGCATCTGCTCGTACTCGGTCTCCATCTCGGGGGTGACCGAGGGGCGCGACGCGTCGAGCGCGCTCTCGAAGACGCTCATGGAGACGGTGTCGGCCTCGACGTTCTCGCGCAGGGCGTTGAGCCCGGCGCGGCGCACGAGGTTTTCGAGGTCGGCGCCGGTAAAGCCGCGGGTGCGCTCGGCGATCGACGCCAGGTCGACGTCGTCGGCCAGGGGCATGCCGTCGGTGTGGATCTGCAAGATCTTGAGTCGACCCTCCTCCTCGGGCACGGGCACGTAGACCACCTCGTCGAAGCGCCCGGGGCGCAGAAGCGCCGGGTCGAGCAGGGTGGGACGGTTGGTGGCGCCGACGACGACCACGCCGTCGAGGCCTTCCAGCCCGTCCATCTCGGCCAAAAGCGTGTTGACCACGCGCTCGGTCACCGCCGGCTCGCCGAGACCGCCGCCGCGCTGGGGCGCCAGCGAGTCGATCTCGTCGATGAAGATGACGGTGGGGGCGACCTGACGGGCGCGGTTGAACAGCCGGGCGATCTGCTTTTCGGACTCACCGTACCACTTCGACAACAGGTCGGAGGACTTGGTGGACACGAAGTTCGCCTCGGCCTCGCGGGCGACCGCCTTGGCCATCAGGGTCTTGCCGGTGCCCGGCGGGCCATACAGCAAGAAGCCTTTGGCCGGGCGAATGCCCACGCGCCGGAAGGCCTCGGGCTGCTGCAGGGGCAGCTCGATGCCCTCGCGAAGCTGCTGCTTGGCCTTGTCCAGCCCGCCGATGTCGTCCCAGCCCACGTCGGGCACCTGGATCATGATCTCGCGCAGCGCCGACGGCTGGATGCGCTTGAGGGCGTTGATGAAGTCCTCGCGGGTCACGAATAGGTTCTCGAGGACCTCCGGGGCCAACTCCTCCTCGTCGACGTTGATGTCGGGCAGATTGCGCCGCAGGGCCTCGATGGCCGCCTCGCGCGACAGCGCGGCGAGGTCGGCGCCCACAAACCCGTAGGTGCGGTGGGCGATGTCGTCGACGTCGACGTCCTCTTCCAGCGGCATGCCGCGGGTGTGGATGTGGAGGATCTCGGTTGCGCCCCTCCTGGTCGGGCACGCCGATGACAATCTCGCGGTCGAAGCGCCCGGGTCGGCGCAGCGCCTCGTCGATGGCGTCGACGCGGTTGGTCGCGGCCACCACGACCACGTTCTCGCGCGCCTCCAGCCCGTCCATCAGGGTGAGCAGTTGGGCGACCACGCGCCGCTCGGTCTCCCCGGTGACCTGCTCGCGCTTGGGCGCGATGGAGTCGAGCTCGTCGAAGAAGATGATCGCCGGGGCGTTGTTCTGGGCTTCCTCGAAGATCTCGCGCAGCCGCTCCTCGCTCTCGCCGTAGTAGCGCCCCATGATCTCGGGGCCGGCGACGTGGTAGAAGGCGGCGTCGGACTCGTTGGCCACCGCCCGGGCCAGCAGCGTCTTGCCGGTGCCCGGAGGCCCGTGCAGCAAGACGCCCTTGGGCGGGTCGATGCCCAGGCGTTGGAATAGCTCCGGGCGCTTGAGGGGCAGCTCGATCATCTCGCGCACCTGGGCGATGGCGTCGCCCATGCCCCCGATGTCGTCGTAGGTCACGTCGGCGCGGTGGTGCTCCTCGGGCTCGACGTACTCCGGGCTGAGCTCGATCTCGGTGTCCTGGGTCACCCGCACCACGCCGCGTGGCTTGGTGGAGATGACCTGCAGGCGGATCTCCTGCAGGCCGAAGGCGCGCTGCTGGAAGAATCGCTGGAAGATGTCCTCGGGGAATTGATTCTGGTTCATCCCCGGCTCGCGTCGGTAGACCGACGTCGAGATGACGTCGCCGGCGACCAGCGGGCGATCGAGCAGCGTGCGCAGCAATGCCTGGCCGCTTCCCTGCAGGCGCATATTCTCCTGGGCCGGCCCCAGCACGACCTTCTTGGCCGCCTTGAGCTCGGCGGCGGCAACCTCGACCCGGTCGCCCATGCTCACCCCGGCGTTGGCCCGGATGAGCCCGTCGAGGCGAATGATCGGCAGGCCGTCATCCTCGGGATACGGCGGCAGCGCAATCGCCGTGGTCATGCGCTGGCCGTGGATGGCGATGACGTCCCCCTGTTTGATGCCCAATTCTTCGAAAACCTTGGCGTTGACGCGGGCGGTACCCTTGCCGACGTCACGTTCGTTGGCGCCGGCCACCTGAAGTCGAAGACCTTCTTCGTTCTCAGTCATGTTTCCATTCCGCTACAGATGGAGTTGGACAAAAGCCCCCCGTGGGGGCGCACATTTCGTGTCGCGATAAATTTGCGCACGGGTGGGGCGTTGTCCAGTCGCGGAACGTAGGGGGGACGGGTTCTCGTCAGCGCCTATTTGGCCGTCTCTTCGGCAGCCTCGCCACCACCGGTCGCCGCCTTGGGCGACGACTTCGTCTGCTTGGCCTGCGTCGCCTTGGAGTTGGCGTCCTTGTCGTCCGACTTCTTGTCGGTCTGGTTCGACGCCATCTGCGGCTGGTCGGCCGGCTTGGTGCAGTTGGTGGAGACGAGCTGCTCGCCGGTGTAGGGGTCGGCGTATTTGGCGAAGTTGGCCGGCACCGAGGTGCACCACCACGAGTTGCAGGTGCGCTGGACCTGGAAGTGCAGGTGCGGCCCGCAGGTGTAGCCGGACATGCCGATCTTACCGATGGGCTCGCCGGCTTTGACGTGGTCGCCGACCTTGACCACCACCGAGTTGGCCTGCAGGTGCATCATCAGCGCCTCAGTGCCGTCTTTGAAGGCGATGATGACGTAGTTGGCATCGTAGGCGTACGCCGGGCTGCATCCGTACCGGCTGGAGTTCTGACGAACCATGCGCACGACCCCGTTGGCCGGCGCCACGACGGTGGTGCCCACGGGCAACGCGAAATCCCAGGCGTTGGATCCCTTGCCCACATGGCTTCCGGTATTGTGCGCCTGGGAGACCTCGTATGTGGCTCCGCATGTCCACGGAGCGCGCAGCGGCGGCGCGGCCATTGCCGGCACGGCCAGCAACGAAACACACAAAGCACAGGTCAACGGGGCGAGGCGAGCGAGAATACTGCGTCGGTTGTGCATCGATTACTACGTACGTCGGGGGACTACATGGACTGCACGCCGGGCAACTGGTGGCCCGCGGCGTGGGATTGATACCCACACCATAGAAAAGGAAGGGACGGTTGTACAGTCCTATTTCAAAATTTCAGTAGTATTGTCAGTGGGTTAGTGGTGTTCGGAGCGCGAGGCGGTGGTGCCACCCCGGCGTGATTGGCACTCCACGGACACCGCCGTGCTCGCCTGCTTGGCGGTGCCTACGATGCGCGCGGCGCTGGGATGCAGGCCGGCGTCGCCGTCGCAGCGAAAGGCCTGTTTGTAGGTGGCGGCGCCGCTGTGGTCGAAGGTCCAGGAGCGGCCGCGGTTGTCTTTGACCAGCACGTGATCTTCGAGCAGGTGCTCGTCGGCCCCGGCGAAGTTAAACGCCGAGGTCACGCTGGTGCCGTGGACGGGCCCGGCGGTCTGTACGTGCGTGGTCGCCTGGCGAGCCGCGCCGTCGGGAAGCCGGGTCAGGTAGCGACAGGTCAACGTCTGCCCCGATCGCAACACATAGCCCGGCAGGGGCACCCCGCAGTCGACCTTGGAGGCGATGCCGTCGCTGGTCACGTCGCTGACCTGCTCGAGGGTGGTGTCCATGGGCGTGAGGTTGTCGATGGTGATCGTGCCGTCGACGCGCCAGTCGCTGGCGGTGCCTTTGTCCCTGGTCACGGCGATGCGGTAGGTGGAGGTGGCCGAGGCGCCCGGTTTCAGGTGCACCTCGGCGGGGTCGACGCTCTCGTCGATGCTCCAGTCGAAGCGGCGCGTCAGCGAGGGGTTGGCGTCCTTGTTGACGGTCAGCTCGAAGTCGTAACAGAAGGTGACCTTGTCGATGGGCTGGCCGTTGTCCAGGCGGGCGCGCCCGGCGTAGCGCTCGTGGTCGAAGCGCACGAGCTGGGAGGTGCCCTCGCCGCGGAGCACGATGGCGTCGATCCCCAGATCGGCGTTCCAGCGAATGCCGGTGCGGGCCTTGGAGGTTGGCTGGACGCTGATTGTCGCCGAGCCCACGTCACTGCTGGTGCGCGCGTCGGGCACGAGCTGGATGTCCCGACGTTGCCAGTGCTGGTCGCCGGCGCCCGGGCAGGTGCAGCTCGCGCCCGACGGGGGCGACGTCGTCGGCGCGCCTGTCATCGCGCCGGCTATCGACACCACCAGCGATTGAGTCAGACCGTTGAGCGAGAGCCATCCTGCTCCTCCCACGATCACCGCAGCCATCATCATCTTCCATCCGCGTCCCAGCGTTGCCACGGTGTCCATAGCCCCCCTCATCACGGCCCGCGCTGAGCCCCCGAAGCCTTGTGCGCACTGTACTCACAGTGTCCTACATGCGTCTACATCCAACGTAAACGCGTGCCCGCGACGACAAGGGCCGGCGCCCCCCGAGTGGCGCGCTGGCCCGGACGTTCAGTTCAGGCATTTATCGGGCACACAGGCGCTGCCGGCGGTTTGCTGCACGCAGGTGGCGTCGGTGCCGCAGTCGGCGTCGGTGTCACAGCCGATCTTCGAGCAGAAGTTGCTCGACGCGTCGAACGGGGCCAGGCAGAAGGTGGCGCCGTCGTTGTCCGCACACTCCGAGCCGTTTTGGGTGCAGTACTCGCCGACGCCCATCGCGTTGCCGGTGTCGCTGGGGTCGGCGCAGCCCTGGCCGGCGGCGTCGCCGCCGAGGGTGTGGGGCGTGCCGTCGTCGTTCGAGCAGGTCAGCCAGCCGCGCCCGGGCCCGTAGTACATCAGCCCGACGCACATCTCCTCGGGCCACTCCAGGGCGTGGTCGGTGGTGTTGGTCCACTCGCAGGCCATGTGGAAGGTGTCGCCGGCGTGGATGTGCAGCGGCGGGTCGAACATCTTGACCTCGGGGCTGGCGCGCAGCAGCGGGCCGTCGGTGGCGTGGTACAGCAGCTCGGGCTCCTGGCCGTCGCGCTGCAACGACATCTCAAAGAGGGTGCCGTAGTCGTGGGTGTGGCCCAGCAGCATGTAGATGTCCATGTCCTGGTCGGCGGTGCAGTCGGTGGTCTGCCGGTAGCCCTGCTCGCCGGCGGGCACCGAGAAATCCGACTTCACCATCGCGAAGGGGTCGACCACCACCAGGTCGTCGCCGGGGTGGGTGACCAGGTGCAGGTCGACCGCGTCCATCACATGCAGCGGCTTGTCGGTGGAGTTGATGTAGTGCGACTGGATGACGATCTGCTGGCCTTTCTGGATATGCAGGGCGGTGTTGTCGGGCATGACCGTGTCCTGGCCGCCGCCGCCGCCGGCCCCGGCGACGAAGCGGTAATTCTCCATCTCGGTGTTGGAGCACTCGTGGGGCGTGTAGTCGCTCTGCGGGGAATTGGCCACGAACACCGCGATGTGGTGGCCGCCGCTCATCTGCTGGCCGCGCGCCGCCTTGATGAGCAGGTCGTCGGGGGCGCGATAGTCCAGGTAGCTGCACATGATCACTTCGGAATTGGCGGGCACGTCGATGGCCGGGCTGTACACGCGCACCACGTCGTCGCCGGCGGGCTTGGGCGCAAAGCAGTCGTGCATGGCCTGGGGGTCTTGCGCGTCGCATTTGACGTAGACGTCGTTGGGGTCGAGCACGAAGTCGGCCTCGAAGTCGGCGCCGTCCATGGGCGCGCCGGCGTCGATCCAGCTCTTGAGCGCCGCCAGGCTCTTAGGCCCCAGGCGCGCCCCCGTCAGGGGCATGCCCGCCCCGTAGCCGTGCTCGGTGAGCACGCTGGGGTCGTCCGCGACTTTGTGCATCAAGAAGGACGCCTGGGCGTCGCCCTTGGTCACCAGCTTCTGGCCGTCGGCCAGCGCCTGGGCGTTGACGGGCGTGCCGCCGACGAGCTTGTCGTAGGAGCCCTGCAGGTCGTTGAAGTTCAGCCCGGCCACCCCGCGCGTTCCGCCGTGGCAGGCCTGGGAGGCGCAGCGCGGCGCAAAGATCTTGGCGTGCAATTGCTTGTATCCGGGCGCGGCGCCGGGCTCGAGGGTACGGTCGTGGGTCTTGGTATTGGTGCCGCACCCGGCACTACAGACGTACAGCGCGCACAGCGCGACGGCATACTTCCAACGCATCGTCTACTCCGAACCTGATTGTTTGCGTAACGATCCAGACCTACCAGTTCGACGCTAAGGACGCAATAAGGCGCGCGAAACGCCACGAAATTCGGTTGCTGCGTGAGGAAAGCGCCCTAGATTAATGAATGGCAATTCAGTGCGGAAGTAAAAGCCATCAAAATCAGCAACTTCGACCTCGCCGGTTGCATGTGTGGTTGGACGGCAATGGCGAGGCCACAACTCCAGCATTTGGAACGATGCCATGACGACTCGAGAACAGAAGCGAGCCCAAGTCAGCGAGCAGGAAGCCCGCCGCGTTGCCGAGGAGTCGCGCCAGAAGAAGTGGCGGGGCAAGAGCTTTCTCAAAGAACTGTTCCTGGGCAATCTACGCATGGATTGGCTCGAAGAGGTCCCCGAGCCCGCCCAGCGACCCGAGTACCTCGACTTTTGTTGCAAGCTCAAGGCGTTCATGGAGCGCGACGTCGACCCCGGTCTCATCGACGCCACCGGCGAGTATCCCAAGCACGTCGTCGACGGGCTGGCCGCGCTGGGCGCCTTCGGCATGAAGATTCCCAAGGAATACGACGGCCTGGGATTCAACCAGGTCGAGTACGGCAAGGCCCTCGAGATTGTCGCCGAGTACGACGCCAACCTGGTGGCGCTTCTGTCCGCCCACCAGTCCATCGGGGTCCCCCAGCCGTTGAAGCTCTTCGGCAGCGAGGAGCAAAAAAAGAAGTATTTGCCCCGCTGCGCCAAGGGGGCGGTGTCGGCGTTCGCGCTGACCGAGCCGGACGTGGGCTCGGACCCCGCGCGCTTGACCACCAGCTACGTGGAGAGCGACGACGGCGAGGCTTACATCCTCAATGGTCAGAAGCTGTGGTGCACCAACGGCACCATCGCCGAACTCCTGGTGGTCATGGCTCGCCACCCGGAGACCAAAAAGATCAGCGCGTTTGTGGTGGAGGCGGACTCCGAGGGCTTCGAGATCGACCACCGCTGCCGGTTCATGGGCCTGCGCGCCCTGGAGAACGCCGCGCTGCACTTCCACAATGTGCGCGTGCCCAAGGAAAATATCATCGGCAAGGAGGGCGAGGGCCTCAAGATCGCGCTGGTGACGCTGAACACCGGCCGGCTCAGCCTGCCGGCGGCGGCGGTGGGAAGCGCCAAGATGGCGCTGAAGATCGCGCGTGAATACGCCAACGAGCGCGTCCAGTGGGGCGCCCCCATCGGCGAGCACGAGGCCGTCGCCCACATGCTCAGCGACATCGCCACGCGCACCTTCGCCATGGAGGCGATGAGCGATCTGGCCAGCGAGATGGCCCTGGACCCCAGCTACGACATCCGCCTGGAGGCGGCCGTGGCCAAGGAGTGGAACTCCTCAGAGCAGTGGGGCATCATCGACGACACCATGCAGATCCGCGGCGGGCGAGGCTACGAGACCGAGGAGTCGCTGGCGGCGCGCTGCGAGACGGCCTGGCCGGTCGAGCGCATGATGCGCGACTCGCGCATCAACCGCATCTTCGAGGGCTCCAGCGAGATCATGCACCTGTTCATCGCCCGCGAAGCCGTCGACAAGCACCTGCAGGTCGCCGGGGTGATGGTCGAGAAGTCCTCCCTGGCCGACAAGCTCAAGGCCCTGCCGAGCATCATCTGGTTTTACGCCTTTTGGTACACCTCCCAATGGCTCGGCTGGGGGCGCTGGCCCAAGTATTCCGAGTATGGCGACCTCGCCACCCACGTACGCTTCGCCGACCGCGCCAGCCGTAAGCTCGCGCGCGGCATCTTCCACGGCATGCTGGTGTATCAGGCGGGGTTGGAGCGCCGGCAGGCCTTCCTCTTTCGGGCGGTCGACGTGGCCATGGAGATCTTCGCGATGTGCACCGCGGTCGTACGCGCCCGGCGCATGATCGCCCAGGGCCACCCCAACGCCCGGGCCGCGCTGCGCATGGCCGACCTGACCTGCCGCAATAGCCGCCATCGGATCGAGCGCTCCTTCGACGCCATGTGGAATAACGACGACGTCGAGAAGTACCGCCTGGCGCAGCATCTGCTCGACGGCGACTACGTGTGGATGGAGTCCGACCCGGTCGACGTGGGCGATTGGCGCACCGCGCGCGTGCCGGAGGTGCCCGGGCGGGCCGCGAAGGCGCCCAAGCTCAGCCCCGAGGAACTCGAACACGCCCGCGACGCCGATCGCGGGGACACGTCGGTGGCGTAGGTCAGTTGACGTTGATGTCGAGGGCCACGCCAACGAGTGGGGGGCCATCGAGCTGAGCCTAAGCGCGCTGGTTTCGGAATGTTAGGTGGGGGTTAGCGGTGGTCTTCGACCCAGTGGCAACGCTTGTACTTCTTGCCGCTTCCACACCAGCAGGGGTCGTTTCGGCCCAGCTCACGCTCGTTGACCACCGTGGCGCTGTCGTCGGGGGCCTTCTTGAAGGCGAGCTTGTCGAGGACTTCTTCGTCGAGGGTTCGACGCGCCTTGATCCGTTCGATGGCGTCGCGCTCTTGATCGGAGAGCTCGCCGCCGAGCTCCTCGATGGCGTCTGCCAGGGCGAAAATCGGCCGCCGGTACGTGGTCTGGCCGTCGGAGGCGACGATGTAGCGATCCAGCGCGACGCGTAAGGCGTCGGCCGCCAGAGGGTCACCGTACTCGGCGAGCAATTCGGCGCCGGGTACGGGGTGTTTCAGGAAGTACTTGAGCAGGACCTGCAGCGCCTTCGTGTGATGAACGCCGAGGCCGGCAAAGAGGTAGGCGAGGTCTTCCAAGAAGGGATCGTCCCACGACTCCAGTGCGCGCCGCCCGGCGCGCACCGCCGCTTCGCCGTAGCCGCGGATGGCGTCGGTCAGCGCGTCGTCGAGGATGGCGTCGGGATCGACGCGCCTGTAGGCATCGAACAGCGGGCCGAGGGCGGCCTCGTCGCCCACCTCGCCGAGGATCTCGACGGCGTGGATCGGCGCAAAGCCGGCGCCGGGCGCCTGATCATCCCACAGGCGGCGGTCGGCCAAGATGGACACGAGGCGAGGCGTTGCCTGCGCGCCCAACTCGACGATGCGCCGGCGCGACGCCTCGCTGAGGTCCTCACCCTCGTCGAATAGCGCCTGAACGCGCGCCTCGATCTCTGCCTTGTCGTACTTCGTCGTTTCACTCATGGCGCGCGCAGCATATCAGGTGTGCCCGGGATTAAAAGAGGGGGGGTCGCTGGCCGGAAACGACTCCAGTTCGGCCTCGTGGACGACCTCCTCGTTGGAGGGCTCGGCGAGCGCCTCGCCCTCGAATTTGTCGCGGATGTCGTGCAACCGGTTGGTCGCTTCCTCGAGCACCTCCACCGTGTCGGTGTGCACCGAGGCCATGCGCTTGAGCTTGGCGCGGAGCTCGCGGTGGGCGCCGTCGAAATCGCCGTGGCCGTCGAGCATCTCCTGGTCGTACGGCGAGCCGCCGTTGGTCTTGTGGGCGGAGATGGTGCGCTCGTGGCGGCCGATATGCTGCTCGTGGCGGTGGATGTGGCTCAGGTGCTCCTCGATGTCGGCGTCGTGCTCCATCATCGCCGCCTGCAGTCGGGCCAGTTGGGCCAGGGCGCGCTGGTGCTCGGCGCGCCAAAGATGCAGCTGTTCGAGCCACTCGGCGTGTTCGCGTTGCGCGTGCATATGCTGCTTTTGCATCGACTCGTCTTTGGAAGCCATCAGATCCTCCGGGGAGTACGGCAAAAAACGCGTGGGTCCGTTGGGAATGTGTGTGCGTGCCCGGTCGAGTCAAACCTGGCGCGCGAAGGTTGATCAATTCTGGGTTCCGGCGATAATTCACCCGCACACTCGACCGCCCCCGCTGATCGCCAGGAGTATGAGCGATGCCGCAAGCCAGTACCGAGATCCCCGTCGTCGACCTCAATGAGCTGACCAGTCCACGCACCGAAGTGCGCGCGCAGGCCGCCGCGGCCATTCGCCGCGCGTTCGGCCACTACGGGCTGGTCTATCTGCGCAACCACGGCGTGGATATCGATCTGTTGGAGGCGTTTTACGACACCTTCCTCGAGTTCACCGATCGCCCGGAGGCCGACAAACGCAAGATGTCCGGTGGCGATATCTGGTACCAGCGCGGCTGGACCCCGCCGAACACCGAAAAGGCGGTGGTCGCCGGCGGCCAGCCGGACTTCAAGGAGTGCTTTTTCATCACCCCCGAGGAGCCCGAGGCGGCCATCCAGCGCGAATACCCCGAGATCTACGCCTCCAATATGTGGCCGGACGACGCCGAGACCTTCCAGACGAGCTATTCGGAGTTGAGCCGCCAGCTCCAACAGGTCGGCGTCAACCTGCTGCGCGGCTGCGCCGCCGCCCTGGGGCTGTCGCCGCACCTGTTCGAGACGGCGGTCGACGGCGGCCCGCACGTCACCCGGGCGCTGCGCTACATCCCGCTGACCGACGAGCAGGTGGGCACGGGCGTGCTGTGGGGCGAGGAGCACACCGACTTCAACCTGCTGACGATTCTCCCGGGCGGACGCTTTTTGGACGCCCAGGGACAGCGCTGCGCCAAGCCCGACCCCAAGGCGGGCTTGTACCTGCGCACGCGGCCCAGCCCCGAGCATCCCAACGGCCAGAAGGTGCAGGGAAAGACCCCCGAGGGCTGCATCGTCGCCCAGGTTGGCCAGCAACTCGAGGTGCTCACCGGCGGCGAGTTTCTGGCCACGCCCCACGTCGTCGAGGCCCCGGACACCCCGGGCTACTCGCGGGTGGCCATGGCCCACTTCGTGCACCTGCACGTCCACGAGAAGCTCTTTCCCCTCGAACCCTTCCAGAACGACCAGACGGTGCGCGGCTACGGCCCGCCCGTGATGGTGGGAACCTACAATTTGAAGACGCTGGTCGACATCGGCCTGGCGCCCCAGGAGGCGCTCGACCGGCTGGGGTATACCCAGTACGAGCGGTTGGGCAAGATCCGCGCCGACGAGGCGAAGGTGCCCGTCGTTGAGGAAGTCGAGTGACTCAGGCTTTTGGCGGGAGTGTGCTCCCTGTAAGGCCGTCGTCACGCCCCGACAACGCCTTGCAGGAGAGCAGCACCCGCTATTGAAGAAATTACTATTGAAGGGCGGACGGTGCGCAGCGTTTGCGCGAGGCGGAGCAACACGCCAATAGCCACGTGGCTAACCTGCAAGGCGACCGTTTGGACGAGTCGCTCAACCGAGCGACAGGCCCACCGGACAACTCACACCCGTGCCGCCCAGCCCGCAATAGCCGCCCGGGTTTTTGGCCAAGTATTGCTGGTGGTAGTCCTCGGCGTAGTAAAAGTCCGGTGCTTTGGCGATTTCGGTGGAGATCTCGGCGTAGCCCGCCTGGCTCAGTTTGGCCTGGTAGGCCTCGCGCGAGGCCTGGGCGGCCTGCTCTTGCTCGTCGTCGAAGACGTAGATCGCCGAGCGGTATTGGGTGCCGATGTCGGCGCCCTGACGCATGCCCTGGGTGGGGTCGTGGTTCTCCCAGAAGACGCGCAACAGCTCGTCGTAGCTGACCTTTTGGGGGTCGTAGACGACCAGCACGACCTCGGTGTGGCCGGTGCGCCCGGTGCACACCTCGCGGTAAGTGGGATTGGGGGTGTAGCCGCCGGCGTAGCCCACCGCGGTGGTGTAGACGCCGTCGGTCTGCCAGAACTTGCGCTCGGCGCCCCAGAAGCACCCCATGCCGAATAGCGCACGCGCGGTGTTCTCGGGAAAGGGCCCTTTCAGAGGGGGGCCCAGCACGGCGTGCTCGTCGGCGATGTCCATGGGCTGGTCGCGGCCGGGCAGGGCCTCGGCGGCGGTGGGCAGGGTAGTTTTGTGCTTCATGTGGTCGGTCTCCGTTGGCGCACGGGGTTGCCTCAGTACATCGCGCGGCCCAGCCGCTTTTGCCACTCGCGCACCTGATCGGTGTTCGAACCCATCACCTGGAAGATGCGTACCATGGTCTCGCGGCCGAGATCGTCGCGAAAGGCGCGGTCACGTAGGACGATCTGTAGCAGGTGTTCCAGGGCCGCATCAAATGACCCGGCGGCGGCCAGGCGCACGCCGAGTTCGTACTGCGCCTCGAGATCGCCGGGATTGTCCTCCACGCGCGCCTGCAGGGCCTCGCGCGGGGCGGTGTTGGCGGCCTCGACCTCCAGCCACACCCGGTAGAACTCGGCGTCGTGGGCGTGCTCGGAGACCTCGTCGAGGAATTGCGCAGCCTCGTCGTGTTCGCCGCGGGCGGCGCTCACCCGGGCCAGGCCCAGCAGCGCTGGGGTGTCGCCGGGCTGGTCGGCCTGGACGGCCTCGTAGATGGCCGTGGCCTGGTCCCACTGGCCGGCGTCTTCGAGGGCGCGCGCCTCGGCGATCTTGGCGTCGGTCTCGTCGGGAAGAAACCCGTCCAGCCACTGCTCGATCTGCGCCTGGGGCAGCGCGCCGGTGAACTCGTCGACGAGCTCGCCATCGCGGAAGGCTTTGACCGCCGGAATGCCGCGCACCCCGAAGCGCTGCGCGCTCTGCTGGTTGTTGTCGACGTTGATCTTGGCCAGCACCCACTCGCCGTCGGCCTCGGTGGCCAGCTGCTCCAGGACCGGGCCCAGGGCGCGGCACGGGCCGCACCACGGCGCCCAGAAGTCGACCACCACGGGAACCTCACGTGAGCGGGCGACGACGTCGGCTTCGAAGGTGTGATCGTTGACTTCGATGACAGCTTGACTCTCGGGCATTTTCTTACCTCGTACTGCGTGTTCAGTGCGTGAGTGCGCGCCCCCAAAACGCGCGCCCGAGAAAGATAAGCCGGTCGGTCAAAATGTCCAGATGGGGGCGGATATCCCCCGAGGCCTGCGAGGTTGCCTATTTTTCCTTGGCCGATTCCACCTTCCAGGCGTCGTGCTCGGCGAGCGCGCGGGCGACGCTGTGGAAGCGGAAGGTCACGCGGTGGTCGACGTGGAAGCCGGCGCCCTCGTTGTCGGCGCTGATGGTGTGGCGCACGAGGATGTCGTTGCCGACGTCGTACCACACCGACCAGAACGCCTGCTGGCCGAGCAGCAGGTTGCTGGCGTGCATGCGCTCGCGGCCGTCGTGGACGTGCTTGATATGCTTGGAGTCGCCCGGGTTGCCGAGGTAGCGGCGCAGGTCATTGTCCACGCGCACGAATTGGTCGTAGAATTTGCGCGCGATCTTGTCCTGATGGCCCTCGCGGGGGAAGCGGCCGTCCTGGGAGAAGTCGACGTCGACCTGGTAGAGGTGGCCGCCGTAGTAGTGGTAAGTGATCTTGCAGTGCTTGCCGGCCAGGTGGCAGCGGTCGGTGCTCCACTGGGTGCGCCGCGCCGAGCGCGGAGCGGCCGAGTGGGGCGGGTTGTACTTCTCGACGGTGAGCGCGCCGGAGGGCGCGAAGCTGGCGACGACCCATTTCTTGGTGCGCCGGCGAAAGCGGCGGATGAGCTGGATGCCCGCGTCACGGAACGCCTGGGCGGTCTCGAACTCGAAGTAGTTCGCCCAGCGCGCCGGGTTGACGTTGACCAGGCGGTGCTCGGCCAACCCGTCCATGCTGTACTGCACGGTGTAGCGGATGGTGCCGTCTTTGAGCTCCCAGCGAAAGCGCTCGCCGTCGAGGTCCCACGCCAGCGAACGGCGCGCGCGCAGCTTGTCGTTGCCCAACTCCTGGGAGAAGTCGCGCCGGCTGCGCGCGTCGCTAAACGCCGGCTTGCCGTGCGCTTTGGTGACCGCGCGCACCATCCAGAAGTGGTTGTTGTAGGAGACCACGTCCGAGATCGTGCCCACCCGCGGCTTGACCAGGTGCTCGCGGCGCGCATAGCCCTGCGCGATGAGCTTGTCGTGGTAGAAGACGAAGAATTGGCGCCAGTGCTCCGAGTGCAGCTTCACCCGACGCGTCAGCCGGGTGTACGGCCCGAAATGGTCGGCGTCGAGCGACGTCTCCAGGGTGGCCTCGACCTTCGCCGGAGTCGCCGACCAGCCAAATTGGGTCGGGTCGAACTCGTCGTGCGTACTCTTCTGAGCGAACGCCGTGGAGGCGGGAAGCACAACACAGCACATCGCGGCGAGTAGCAAATAGTTGGTCAACTTCTTCACAGTGGTCATCTCCGGTCGGGCCGACGCAGTCGAAAAGCAATGTGGGCATTCCTTGGTGCGGCTGCCCGTTGGACGTGGGCGTGGCTTCATTATTCAAATTTCAGCCAAGAAGTGAACTCACCGGGCGAACTCCTCGCGGATGCGCTCAGCGAAAAGCTTGCCCGCGCGGCCCAGCGGACGGTCGGAGCGGTGCACGAGCATGGGCGTGAACGTGTAGCGCGAGCCGGAGACGTAGGGCACCTCCACCAGGCGGCCGCTCTGGAGCTCGTCGGCGCACATGTATAGCGGCAGCCAGCCGAAGCCCAGCCCGCGCAACAGCGCCTCCTTTTTGTTGTGAAACCCGCTCAGATAAAAGATGCGCGAGCCGCCGAACATATGCTCGTCCTTGCTGGCCTGGGCGCTGGAGTCCTGGATGGTCAGCTCGACGTGCTGTTGCAACTCGGCCAGCTCCAGCGGGTCGTCGGTGGGGCGGTGGGCGAGGGCGTGGTGGGCGGCGGCGACCAGCACGACGCTGACCTCGGCCAGCGGGTGGGCGCTCAAAAACTCCTCGGGCTGGAAGTCTTTGACGAGCATCATGTCCGCGCGGTCGCGCATATAGCGGTACTGCACGCCGCCCAGATACTCCATCTTGACCTGGATATGGGTCGGCACCTGTTCATCAGCCAAGGTCTTGAGCACGGCCAGCGTGGGCGACATCGGCAGGATGCCGTCGATGATGACCTCCAGGCGCGGCTCCCAGCCGTGGGCGATCTGCTCGGCGACGGTCTCCAGGCGCCGGGCGCTGGCCAGGAGATGTCGGCCCTCTTCGAGCACCGTGCGGCCGGCTTCGGTCAACTCGGCGCGGTGGCCGGAGCGGTCGAAGAGCTCGACGCCCAGGCGCTCCTCCATACGCCGGATGGTGTAGCTGACTGCCGACTGCGCTTTGTGCAGTTTGTCGGCGGCCGCGGCGAAGCTTCCCTGCTCGATGACCGCGTCCAGCGTTTCCAATGCGTCGAGATCTATCTTCATCGAGAAATCCGATGTTGATCGCCAGTAATTTATGATGTCAGTTGATTAAAAGGGTGTCTACACTGTCTCTCGCGTAACAAATAACAAAGGAGGCACCATGTACTTCAAGAAGGGACGCACCACCCGCCAGGCGCGTGTGGACCTGCCCGAGGGTACGGTCGAGGAAGAATATGCCCGCGAGGGCTTCTTCGGGCGCACGAGCCATCTGTACCGCACCGAGGCGCCGGTGGGCTGGATCGACATCGACGCCGGCATGGTCACCTTCCACCCGCAGGGCTTGCCCCACGGGCCGCATCCCAAGGCGATCGAGGCCGCCAAGTCCAAGCAGCGCACCAACGAGAAGGCCGTCATGGTCGACACGCGCAACCCTCTGGAGATAACCTCCCGCGCGCTGGAGATCGAGCGCACGGACTACTGGAAGAGCTGGATGGCTTCAGAGTAGGTCAGTTTTCACCACAGAGGACACAGAGGACACAGAGGACACAGAGGACACAGAAGAAAACACCTCTTGCCTTTCCTCTGTGCTCTCTGTGACCTCTGTGGTGATTCCGAAGTAATGTTTCTTAGACGCAAACAAGGAAAGGAGATAGAGATGACGCAGGAAAACCCCCTCGGACTTCGTGGCATTGAGTTCGTCGAGTACAGCTCCCCGGAGCCCGAAGCGCTCGACGAGCTGTTCACCGCCCTCGGCTTCTCGCGCGTGAAAACCCACCGCGACCTGGACGTCGACTACTACAAGCAAAACGGCATCAACTTCCTGGTCAACAAGGAAGACGAGGGCCACGCGGCCAACTTCCGCGCCGCTCACGGCCCGTCGATCTGCGGGATGGGCATGCGCGTCGACGACGCCGCCGCGGCGTTCGACGAGGCTGTCAAGCGCGGCGCCAAGCCGGTCGACGGCGACGCCCTCGCCGACTACGACTTCCCGGCCATCTTCGGCATCGGCGACAGCCTGGTCTACTTCATCGACAAATGGGGCGAGAACGGCAGCATCTTCGACGACCTGTACGTCGACCACCCCGAGCCCAAAGAGGTGGAGTCGAAGGGCTTCTACCACATCGACCACCTGACCAATAACGTCTACAAGGGCAAGCGCGACCAGTGGGCGAGCTTCTACAAGGACATCTTCGGCTTCGAGGAGATTCGCTACTTCGACATCAAAGGTGAGCGCACCGGGCTGACCTCGTATGCGCTCAAATCCCCCTGCGGCACCTTCTGCCTGCCCATCAACGAGGGCAACGAGGAGAAGTCGCAGATCGAGGAGTACCTTCGCGAGTACGACGGCGAGGGCATCCAGCACATCGCGCTGCTGACCGACGACCTGCTCGGCTCGCTGGACCTGATGCAGGGCGGCACGGTCGAGACCCTGGACATCCTCGACGAGTACTACGACGAAGTCTTCGACCGCGTGCCCAACGTCAAAGAGGACCACGCGCGCATCAAGGACTACAACGTGCTCGTCGACGGCGACGCGGAGGGCTACCTGCTGCAAATCTTCACGCACAACTGCATCGGCCCGATCTTCTTCGAGCTCATCCAGCGCGAGAAGCACGACTCGTTCGGTGAGGGCAACTTCACGGCGCTGTTCCAGTCCATCGAGCGTGACCAGGAGCGTCGCGGTGTGTTCGATGACTGAGTGAGCGAGTGAACGAGTCCCCGGCGCCTGCTCACATGCAGGCGTGTGCGGACGACTCGTATGTGCCCCCACAAAGGGCCTCGCCGTCGACGCCGAGCGCGTGGACTGGCGAGGCCTTTTTTGTTGGACGGCACTCGATGGCCAGGGCTCCCAGCAGGCGGCGCTCGCTGTTCCGAGAGCTTGAACTGGTGCATGCCGCGGTTAGCTTGACCGACAATCTCGGTATCAAGAGCACCGCTGGTCGAGGACCATCTGTCGTGACGCATTAGGGGGACTCTTCACTGCGGCCCAACACGCATGGCTTCTCGACGAGCGGAGCGGCGAGCATGAGCGAATCGAAACAGCCGTCACAAGAAGGCAGCGAGCCACCTCATCTCAGCCGGCCCATCGTGGTCACCAAGCGACGCGTCGAGGAGGTCATCAAGGCCGACCCGGCGCTGGTGCGCCTGGTCTTTGCCTACGCGGGCTGCGCTGGGTTCTGGCTGGTCTTCGGCACGCTCGTCGGTGAGTACCTGGGGCTCAAATTCGTCTGGCCGGACCTGGGCGTGGCCAGTTGGCTGAGCTTCGGGCGGCTGCGCCCGGTGCACACCAACACGGTATTCTGGGGCTGGAGCTCGCTGGGGATGTTGGCGTTGGCCTACTTCATCGTGGCGCGCACCTCCCGGGCCCGGCTGCATAGCATCAAGCTGGGCTGGGTGAGCCTGGTGCTGGTCAATGCCACCGTCGTCGCCGGCGACCTGGCGCTGCTGTCGGGGGTCAACAATGGCGATCAGGAATATCGCGAGTTCATCTGGCCGATCATGGCGATGTTCGCCGCCGCCCTGGTGCTGACCGCCTACAACTTCTACCGCACCATCGCCGAGCGCAACACCGACGAGATCTACATCTCCAATTGGTACATCCAGGGGGCGGTGCTGTGGACCATCGTACTGGCCATCATCGCCTACCTGCCCGGCTACCAGGCGGCGATGGGCCAGACCGTCGTGCAGGGCTACTACATGCACCAGGGGGTGGGCATGTGGTTTACCCCGTTGGTGTTGGGGCTGACCTATTATTTCCTGCCCAAGCTGCTCAACAAGCCCATCTACTCGTATTCGCTGGGGGTGCTGGCGTTCTGGACCCAGATGCTGTTCTACACCATGATCGGCGCCCACCACTTCGTGTTCAGCCCCATCCCGTGGTGGATCCAGACGGTGGCGATCATCTTCAGCGTGGGCATGGTCGTGCCCGTGGTCGCGGGCACGGCCAACTTCTTGCTGACCATGCGCGGCAGTTGGCGAAGCGTGCGTGTCAGCTACGCGCTGCCGTTTACCCTGGTGGGGATCATCTTTTACTTCGTGGGCTCGATGCAGGGCACCGTGGAGGCGTTTCGCTCGGTCAACGTCTACCTGCACTTTACCAACTTCACCATCGGCCACTCCCACATCACGATGTATGGCTTTGTGGCCTTCCTCATCTGGGGAGGCACCTACGGGCTGTTGCCCCGGCTCTCGGGTCGCGAGCCGCCCCAGTTGACCGTGGGGATGCACTTCTGGCTGGCCTTCGTGGGGCTGCTGGTCTACGCCGTGTCCATGAGCGCCGGAGGGATCATCCAGGGCGAGGCCTGGGTGCACGGGCTTCCGTTCATCGAGTCGGTGCGCCGGATGGCCTCCTGGTGGCTTTGGCGGGCGGTGGGAGGCAGCCTGATGTTCACCTCGCATCTTCTGTTCGCCTACAACTTGTATAAGATGCTGCCCAGCAAGGCGCAGGCGCCCAGCGGGGAGGTCGCCGTTGAAGCTTCGACTATCATCGCAACGAACGCCTGCTGTTCGGGGTGGTGTTGTTCGGATTTATCGCGCTCAGCCTGCTCATCTCGGTGGGACCGGCGTTGTGGGCGCAGGACAACACCTACCCGCTGCCCAACAGCGTCGCGCCCACCGCCCAGCAGCTTCGCGGCCGAGCGGTCTACGTCAGCGAGGGCTGCGCCTACTGCCACACCCAGCAGGTGCGCCCGTTGCCCGTCGACAAGGTCTGGGGCCGCGCGTCGGTGCCCGGCGATTATGCCTACCTGAGCCGGCCGGGCGTGTGGCGCCAGACCCCCGAGATCTTGGGAACCCAGCGCAACGGGCCCGACCTGACGAGCATCGGCGAGCGCCAGCCCAGCGACGCCTGGCAGTTCATCCACCTGTACCAGCCGCGCGCGCTGGTCCCCGACTCGGTGATGCCCGCCTTTCCGTGGCTGTTTCGCGTGCAGGCCAACCCCGGCCCCGACGCGACCGTCGTGTCGGTGCCCGCGCCCTACGGGCCTGTGCAGGGCAAGGTCGTGGCCACCCAACGGGCACAAGAATCTGGTCGCCTACCTGCTGTCGCTCAAGCAAACCAAGCTCGAGGGCAAGCAGTGGGGCCAGATCGAGCAGGCCGCCGCCAAGGCGCCGGCCGCCGGGGCGAACAAGCCCTCCACCAAGGGGCCCGACGGCGCGGGCCTGTTTGCCAGCAACTGCGCCGCCTGCCACGGTCCCTCCGGCGCCGGAGTGCCCAACACGTTCCCGTCGCTGCACGGCGACCCGGTGGTCACCGCCGACGACCCCACCGAGCATATCCGGATCGTGCTCGGGGGGCTGCAGGGAAAGACCATCAAGGGCGTCAAATACACCGCGGCGATGCCGCCGTTCGGGCCGCGACTGTCCGACGCGCAAATCGCGGCTATCATCAACCACGAGCGCACCAGTTGGGGAAACAGCGCCCCGACGGTTGACGCCGCAAAGGTCGCCAAGATTCGCTCTCAAGCCGGAGACTAGCCCATGGGCGCTCCCGTCCACTCATCGCCAGCCCGCGGTTCATCGGCGGACGCCTCGCAGGCGACGGTCGAACATCCGGGCTTCTCGGCGTCCACCGAGGGGCGCCACCGCGGTCCGTTGAGCGCGTTCGACTACCTGGTGGTCGTCGTGGCGGTGGTCATCGTGGCGGTGGTGTTCGTCCTGCTTATCAAGCTGCTGATCTGGCCCGGGGAGTCCTCGCCAGACCACATCAAGCGGCGGATTTTGCGCGATGAGCCCACCGAGAGGCAGCCATGACCCAGAAAGAGGCCAATCGCATCGAAATCTACCTCGACGGCGCCCAGAATCCCCTGGCCACTTATCGTCCGCCGGCGCTCTTCCAGTTGGACACCCGGGAGTTGGAAGACGGCCCCCACACCCTGCGCATCGAGGCCTGGGACCGCACCGGGCGCCGGGGCGTGCGCCAGACCTCCTTTTCGGTGCGCAACGGGCCGGCCATTACCGTCGAGGGCCTGCGCGAGGGGGACGTGGTCGACGGGGCGCTGACCATGTTGGTGCACGCCTATGGTGGTGCGAGCGAGGAGAACTGGGAGCCCTATCAGGCGGAGACGCCCGCGCCCATCCCCACGTGGGCCTGGGTGCTGGTTATCATCGTCACCGCCTGGGCGCTATTCTACGTGATCGCCAACCTGTTTCCCTCCGCGCAATTTCTCAACACGCCCACATACTCCCCGGCGTCCTACCAACAACACGGCTCGAAGTAGGCAGGCACGCACCGGGCGGCCGCGTCGCGTTGAGTCGAGGGAAGTCGGCGCGGCGTCAGGCTCGAGGTTGCCACACACCAAGCCTCGAGCCCCTGGCGCCAAACCCGTCGCACCAGGCTGAGGCGAGGTGTGTGAGCCCACCTCGTTCAGCCGGGCTTGGAGGCCGCCAGGTAGATGGTCGACCCGTCACGGTAGATGAGGAAGAGCACCCGGTCCTTGACCTTGCGGTAGGCCTTGGCGAAGTCGCTGGCCGAGCTGACCGGCTGGCGGTTGACCTCGAGGATGACGTCGCCTTTGCGAAGGCCCATGGCAGCGGCGGGCCCGGCGCGCGAGACGTCGGTGACGACCACTCCCTGGTTGATATCGGCGGGGAGGTCGAATTGCTGGCGAAGCCGCGCATTGAGCGGCGCCAGGCTCAGCCCCTTGAGCTCGTTTTGGGTGGAGGCCGGGCCGGCGCCCGCCTGCTCCTTACCGGGCGTCTCTCCGAGCCTGACCTGCATGGTCGTATTTTGGCCATTGCGCAGCACGCCCATCTTGACCAGGGCCCCCGGCGACTGCAGGGCGACGGCGTTGCGCAGGCCGCTGGCGGAGGTGACGTCCTTACCCTGGAAGCTGACGATGACATCGCCGCGCTGCAGGCCGGCCCGGGCGGCGGGGCTGGCCTTTTGGACATCGGAGACCACCACGCCTTCGGTGCCCGAGGGTAACTTCAGGGCGTTGGCCAGGTCGGGGGTGACCGTCTGGATGACCACGCCCAGCCAGCCGCGGGTGACCTTGCCGTGCTCGATGAGCTCGTTCATCACCGTCTGGGCCATGCTCGACGGGATGGCAAAGCCGATGCCCTGATAGCCGCCGCTGCGCGACAGGATGGCGGTGTTGATGCCCACGATATTGCCGTTCATGTCCACCAGCGGGCCACCGGAGTTGCCCGGGTTGATGGCCGCGTCGGTCTGGATGAAGTCCTCGTAGTCGTTGATGCCGATATTGTTGCGCCCGGTCGCCGAGATGATCCCCATGGTCACGGTGCTGGCCAGCCCGAAGGGGTTGCCGATGGCGATGACGGGCTCGCCCAGGCGCACGTCCTTGGAGTCGGCGAACTTCAAGGTGCGCAGGTTGCTGGGCGGGTTTTGAATCGCGATGACGGCCAGGTCGCTTTTGGGGTCGGTGCCCACGACCTTGGCCTTGTACTCGCGATCGTCGCCGTGGATTTTGACCCGAATCTGCTGGGCGCCCTCGACGACGTGGTTGTTGGTGAGCACGTAGCCCTTCGGCGAGATGATCACCCCCGAGCCCAGCCCCTCCTGGATGCCCTCCTGGCGCCCGCCGGGCATCGACGGGCCGAAGTCGAACGGAAACCCCGGTCCAAACGGAAAGCGGTTGTTGTTGCCCAACTCCACCTTGGTCTTGGTGGACACGCCCACCACCGCGGGCAGGGCCATGGAGACGACGTCGGGTAGGTTTTTGAGCAACTCGACATGCCCGCTGACCCGGGGACTGGCGCCGGCCTGGGGGGCCGCGCTGTTGGTGGCCGCGCTGTTGGTAGTCGGGCTGTTGGTAGCCGGGCTGTGGTCCGCGGCGGTGTTGGCCGAGCCTTGGGTCGCCGAGGAGTTGGGCCGGCCGCGCTCGTTGCAGGCCGGGAGGATCGCGAGCGCGCTGAGCAGGGCGATAAGGGCTGTGGGAGCTTTTGGAGTCATGACCACGTAACGGGGCTCGAGGAAACCTGCCGCGGGCCCGACGGCGAGCATCAGTAGGGGCCCTACCTCACAACATAGGGCCACACGCGCGCTTGGCACGTGTGGCCCGGGTGGTTTGGGAGGACTCAGTCGCTCTTGATCTCGAGCTTGCGCTGCTTGGACGCGCCCTCGACCTTGGGGATGTCGACGGTGAGCACCCCGTTTTTGAAGTTGGCCTTCGCCTTGTCGACGTCGGCCTCCTCGGGCAGCGGGATGGTGCGCTCGAAGGAGCCGAAGGAGCGCTCGGTGTGGTAGTAGCCCCCCTCCTCACGGCTCTGCTCGGAGTGCTTCTCGCCGCGGATGCGCAGGCGGTCGTGCTCGCAGTTGATCTCGATGTCGTCGGCGCTCATGCCGGGCAGCTCGGCGCTGACGCGCAGCTTGTCGCCGACCTCGGAGATGTCCACGCGGGGCACGAATTGGGAGGGGGAGAAATCGCCGAAGAACTGCGACGACATCATCGACCAGGGCGAGCCCGCCGGGCCGAAGAAGTCCGACAACATGCGATTCATCTCGTCTTGCAGCCGCGACAGGCCCTGCCCGTCGGACGACTCCGAGCGGCGCATGGGCATGTTGTTGTCGCCCCGACGAAACGGCGTCCACGATCCAAAGGCCATCTTTTCCTCCTTGTGCTGTTCAGTTCCAGGTCAAAGTTATTGCTGGAGGTCACCGGTGATCTCCGGTGGCGAAATCTGTGCAGCGACGCACGCGCGTCAAGGCCGTGCCCGGAAATTGCCGCCGAACGCAAAAAACGCGCGCCCGTGCGCGGTGCGCAAAATATGCACGATCGCCGGCCCCGCCTGATTTTTTCGCCGGCGGGGTTGTGTCTATCTTTTCTGTGCGTAGATCTCGTGCGAGGACGCCGACTGCTTCATTCACCGGCCAGGAGCCACACCATGCTGCACTTCGACACCCCCGATACGCTGACCGAAGTCCAACAGGAACGCTGGGCACGCGGCCGCCGCACCCTCGGGGAATTCCAGAGTCTGGCGATGCTCAAAGAGGCGGTGATGCACGCCTGCGACACCCACGATCAGTGGTGGGAAGTCCAGGTAAACTGCGACGATGACAGCCTTCGGGTCGACGGGCCCCACCCGGTGGACTTCGACGAGGCGCCGGCGCATTGCTGGCGGCTGGAGGCGGTGCTCGCCCCCCCGGTGGACCTGGGGGTGTTCGTGCAACTGGCCATCCGTTTTCCGGACGCCTCTCTGTTCCTTCCCGAGATGGTCGTCGAGGCCGGCGACTGCGCTCCCATCCAGCACGGCGGCGACCTCGATCTGGTGACAATTTTCGAGATCTAAGGCGACGATTGGGGGGGCTGGCACGCCCATTGCTTCCTGTCGAGATGCAGCCGACGAGATACCGCGTGTCCTCGGCGAGACGACGGCGTTTGGGTTACAGGCGCCATTTCGTGTTTAGCTTATCGGTATCCGCACTTTCGGCAAAAATCGACGATGATACTGGAGCGGGGGCCCTCCAGTCTCGCCCATGTTTTGGGATCACGCATAGGGGATGGCAATGACAACGCAAATCAATGGCAGTGTGCAGCAGCGAGACGTGCAGCCAGTATCGACGACGCGCGAGGATGAGCTGGCGAAACTGGGGGAGTGGTCATTTGCGATCCCGGCCGACGGGGTGGAATTGTCCAAGGATATGAGCGCGCTGGATAGCTATTTTGCCCGCCTAAATTACGTCGAGCCGCTGTCGGCCGACGACCAGCAGATCCTGGCCGAGCGCTACGTCGAAGACGACGACG
The DNA here is from genome assembly GCA_963697525.1 of uncultured delta proteobacterium. Lineage (GTDB taxonomy): Bacteria > Myxococcota_A > Bradymonadia > Bradymonadales > Bradymonadaceae > Bradymonas. The sequence goes on along the minus strand of OY969087.1, from coordinate 5,777,556 downwards.
TCGAGGCCGCCAAGCTGTTGGTGCTGACCAACCTGCGCCTGGTCGTCAAGCTCGCCCTGGAGTACCGCCGCCACGGCATGAACCTGCTCGAGCTCATCCAGGAGGGCAACGTCGGGCTGGCCGAGGCGGTCAAGCGCTACGACCCGTACCGCGGCGTCAAGTTCATCAGCTACGCCCAGTACTGGATCCGGGCGATGATCTTCAACCACATGATGAACCACATCCACCCGGTCAAGATCTGCGGCACGCGCGCCGGGCGCAAGTTGTTCTTCAACCTCAACAAGGCCAAGCGCGCCATCAAGGCCAACGGCCTCGAGCCGACCAACGAGCGGGTGGCCGAGTACCTCGAGATCGACGCCCAGGATGTCGCCCTCATCGGCATGAATATGGAGACGGCGCCGGTCTCGCTGGATATGCCCCTGAGCGAAGGCAGCGCCACCACGGTCAGCGACATGATGGAGACCGAGGAGCCCAGTCCCGAGGACTACACCGCCCAATATGAATTCCGGGTGCGCCTGCGCGAGGCCATCGACAAATTCGGCGAGGGCCTGGGCGACGAGCGCCGCCAGTCGATCTGGTACCAGCGCACCCTGAGCGAGGAGCCCGACTCGCTGCGCCAACTCGGCGAGGTGTGGAACGTCTCCAAGGAGCGCATCCGCCAGATCGAGGTGGAGATGCGCGACGAATTCAAGGACTTTCTGACTCAGTACATGGGCGGTGAGGCCGAGGTGCTCGCCCACTGCGCGCTGTAGGCGGCGCGCCCCGCCGGCGCCGGTCGGCACAGCCGATCGAGGAAGCGTTCGGCCCACCAGTGGACGTCGGCGGCCTGGACCATCTCGCGCAGCCCCGTCATGCGCTCGAGGCGCTCGGGGTGCGCCATACCCACCGCCTGGGCGATGGCCCGCGCGCTGGCGGCGACGTCGTAGGGGTTGACCAACACCGCGCCGTCGCCGAGCTGTTCGGCGGCGCCGGCAAATTCGCTGAGCACGAGCACGCCGGGATCGTCGACCTGGCAGGCGACGTATTCCTTGGCCACCAGGTTCATGCCGTCGCGCACCGGGGTGACCAGGGCGACGTCGGCCGCGCGGTACATGGCGGCGAGCTCGACCGGGTCGACCCGCCCGTAGCGGTAGCGCACCGGGGTCCAGCCGCGGGTGCTAAAGCGCCCGCAGATGCGCCCGATGGTGCGTTCGACCTCGGCTTTGAGGGCGGCATACGCCGGCACCGTCTCGCGGCTGGGGACGACCAATTGATACAGCACCACCTGCTCGCCCAGCCGGGGGTCGTGCTCCAGGGCCCACTCCAGGGCGTGGAGCCGCTCGATAAGCCCCTTGGTGTAGTCCAGCCGGTCCACCCCCAACAAGATCGTCGAGGCGCCCAGCTCCCGGCGAAGCTCCTGGGCGCGCCGGGCGGCCGCGGGCGTGTTCGCCCGCTCGGAGAAGGTCTGGAAGTCCATCCCGATGGGAAACGCCTCGGCGTCCACACGCCGGTGACCCAGGTCGATGTGCGCCCGGGCGCCGTGGCGCTCGACGTCGAGGTGGGGGGCGAAATGGGCGACGCATCCCAGGAAGTTGTGCAGGTCGTGGGCGGTCTGAAATCCCACCACATCGTAGCTGAGCAGCGCGCTCATGATCTGGCCCGCCCACGGCAGCCGGCGCAGCGTGCCCACCTCCGGAAAGGGGATATGCAGGAAAAACCCCAGGCGATCGAGGCGGGGCATGATCGTGCGCACCATCTTGCCGGTGTGGATCAGGTGGTAGTCGTGAATCCAGACCTGCCCGCCGGTTTGCGGCGAGCGCGCCAGCTTGAGGGCAAACGCGCGGTTGACCTCCAGGTATGCCTTCCAGAAGTCCGCGCGAAACTCGCAGTGGCGGGTCAATCCATGAAACAGCGGCCACAGCACCGAATTGGCAAAGCCGGCGTAGTAGCCGGCAACCTGGTCGTCGTCGAGCTCGACCGGGTCGAGTCCGAAGCCGTGGTCGTCGGCGAATCGCTCCAACACCTCGGACAAGGTGGCCTGGCCGCTGGTCGAGCCCGGCCATCCCACCCAATTGCCGCCGTGGGCCTCGAGCACCGGGCGCATCGCCTGGACGAGTCCGCCGCTGCTCGGGCGCACGGTCACGGCGTTGGCGCCGCGTTCGATGACCACCGGCAGGCGATTCGAGGCGATGGTCAGCGCTTCGAGCGCGTGTGTGGCGGGACGTGAATGATCGAATGAAAGCGGGGCTGAGTGATACGTCGGGGTGGCGTCGTGGTCGGCGTCAACCGGCATGCGTGGCCTCTCGGTCTCCTCGTGAGTCGTTTGTTGGCTCGAGTGTGGCCGCATACGGCAGGGGCAGTACGGAGTACAGCAGGCAGGGGAGCGGAGCACATCAGCGGAGAGAAGTTGACCGCATGTGGTGAAAGACTACCCCAGGTGCGTACTGCTCGAACTGCGACCGGGCCAGAATCTAAGGATGCCGAGCTCGATGGCCAGTCCAAGTCCCCAAATTTTTATGAAGTTTATCGGCGCCGGGCGCTCCGAAGGAGACGAGCGCTGCCGGCCGGGTCGGTCAGTTCATCTGCTGGCGCGCATAGCGCAGGGCCACGCGGTGCAGTTGATGGAAGCTGTCATCGCTGTCGGCGGTGTCCAGGGCTTCCAGGGCGTCGAGGGCGGACTCGTTGGCTTTAAGTGCCAGCAAAACCACGACTTTCTCGCGCTGGCCGGGCATGGTCGGCGGGGTGTCCAGCAGCGCCTCAAGGCGGGCGACGTCATACTGGTCTTTGACATGCTCGAGCCCGCGCGCCAGCCATTTGAAGCGCTCCCATTCGCGAACTTCCACGATCTCCTGCTCGAGCAGGGCGTCGACGGGGTAGCCGTTTAGAGTTTTGGGAGTTGCCGACATCGGTCTATCCTTTGGTGATGGTGCGGGACCGTGCAATCGACATTGTTATGATGCACAACCTGTGCCAGAGGTTTTATTATTTCGAAAACTTTCTTGATCCGGCCTCGATGGGCGCGTTTGCCGGGCCATTCGGCCTGACGAACGGGGTATCGGCGGTCAAAGGTACGCAGATTTTGCGTTTCGGGAAATGCGCGCGAAATTTGCGTGTCGGCCTGTTTCTGTGGCCATTGAGTAACGCCACCTGCTGCTGATACCCTGCTCGACGCCTGATCCATTTCCCCTGTATGTGAGAAAATGATGGTGCAGTTTGGTCGTCCTCGCCCCCTCGCCGCGCGTTTACCTGGCAAGCATGCGGCGCTCTTGATTCTCGCGGCGCTCGTCGCGCTGGCAGGCTGCGGCAACGACAACGGCGGCACCAACGCCGACACCGGTGTCATACCCGCGCCGGATACCGGGGCCGATGCCACCGGAGACGCCGCCGACGCCGCCGATGCACCGCCGACGGCCGACGCCGGCTCGACGCCGGTGCCGGTGTCGCAATGCGACCCGCTGGTCGAGCAGCAATGTGCGATGCCGTGGCCGTCGAACCTGTACCTCGCCCACGACGACACGCGCGCGACTGGCTATACGTTGACCTTCGGCGACACGTCGCTGCCGGCCAATATCTCGGGAAAACACGTCGACGCTGCCCCCTTCAAACGCCTGGACGGCTACGGGTTGGGCGTGCCCATCATGGCCATCTTTCCCAACGTGGACACCTCGCAGATGGCGGGGCGCTATTCGGTGGACAAGTCGGTCGCCGACGATGCGCCCATCGTGTTGTTGGAGGTGAGCGACGACGGATCGACCACGCGCGTTCCCTACTGGGCCGAGCTCGACGTCACCGCGGACGCGCCCGACGACCAGACGTTGTTCGTGCGCCCGGCGGTCATCTTGAAGGAGAACACCCGCTACGTGGTCGCGTTTCGCAACTTGAAGACCACCGACGGAAAGGACGTGCCGCGCTCGGCGGCGTTCCAGAAGTTGTTGGACGGGCAAACCGACGACGACCCCGCGCTGGCTGCCCGCCAGGCGCGCTTCGACGAGGTGTTCGGGATTCTCGCCGATGCCGGCGTCTCGCGCGACTCACTGACGCTGGCCTGGGACTTTCAAACCGCCAGCGACGACGGCCTGCACCACCGAATGCTGCATATGCGCGACGACGCGCTGCAGGTCACCGGTCCTCAGGGGCCCGAGCTCACCGTGACCAAGGTGCAGGAGTTCGCGCCCAGCGACGACGGCAGCGGGCTACCCGTCGACCCGAATATCTATCTGGAGATCGCCGGGACCATGAAGGTGCCCGAGTATATGAAGCAGGATGGCCCGGGCTTCGTGTTCAACCTCGACGAGGATGGCAACGTGGTCCAAAACGGCACCCGCCAGGTGAAGTTCTTGGCGCGCATCCCCTACGCGGCGAAGGACACGCCCGCGCGGCTCATCACCTTCGGGCACGGATTGATGGGCGACCGCGAGGACATTCGCGAGGATTTCCTGGGCCGCGTGGCCAATCAATATGACTACATCCTGGTGGCCACCGATCTTGTGGGCATGGCCCCGGAGGATGAGGCCGCCGCCTTGAGCGCATTGGTGGACGTGAGCAAATTCACCCGCGTCGCCGATCGCCTACACCAGGGCATCCTCAACTTCATCCTGCTCACCCGCGCGGCCAAGGAGCGCTTGCCCCAGCTCGACGCTGTGACGTCGCGTGGCATTCAGGTCGACACCAGCGAGCAGTATTATTTTGGGGCCTCGCAGGGCGGCATCTTCGGGCAGACCTTCATGGCGTTGAGCCCGGACGTGCATCGCGGCTTTTTGGGGGTGCCGGGCAACGACTATTCGACGCTGCTGTACCGATCGTCGGGGTTTGCGCAGGTGATCCCCCAGATCAAGACGAGATACCGCTCGGCGGCGGATGTGGCCGTGGACTTCGCGCTCATGCAATTGCTATGGGACGGCACCGAGCCGGTGAGCTACGTGCGCCATATCCACGACGACCCGTTCGGCGGCGACCCGCGTGAGGTGCTCATGGACATCTCCAAAGGCGATCACCAGGTGGCGGTGGTCACCAATGAGAACGTCGCGCGCAGCCACATCGGCATCCCCATCCTCGAGCATTACGACGACGAGCGCACGCCCTGGAATGTCGAGCAGGTGTCCTATCCGCACACCGGCTCGGGCATCGTGTTATTTGATTTTGGAAATCCGTGGCCCGACAACGGCAACGGTCCCGCGACCGATGGGATGAGTGACCCGCACGGCGCGCTCGCCAATGTTCCCCAGGTGGGCGGGCAGGTCGACCACTTCCTGCGCACCGGTGAGATCATCGACATCTGCCACGGCGTGCCTTGTCGGCCGCCGCTTTGAGGCACTCAAAATGGCATGGGGACTGGCGAGTGGTTCATGGGTGGGGTCTGCGCGAAGGACTGTGGATTGACGAGCGCCCACTGTTTCCAACATGATCGCCCGAGAGATCCATTCCACCTGATTGGGTGTTTATGAGGTGTATTAAGTTGTTGAAACCTTTGGAGGTTATTGCGTTTGTGGCCTTCACGGCTGCGACGCTGTCCGCGTGTGCGACGGGCTACGGCGCGCACCATCGCCACCATCACCACCACGGACCGCCGCCGCGAAAGCAGGTCATCGCGGCGGTTCACCGCAAAAATCGAGCCGAGATTCGGGGCTGTTTCGAGCACGGCGAGCCGAATAAGGCGGCCCAGGTATCCGAAGTGGAAGTGGAGTTGCACTTGCCCGCCTCGGGCACGCCGGCGTCCATCCGGCTGCTCGACGCCGACGACATTCCGGTGGAGCTGCGCTCCTGCCTCGAGAAGGTGTTCGCCAACTTGCACTACGGCCGGGCGCACCGCGGCGCGACCTACTACCAAACGCTGCAGTTCGACCCCCAAAGCGGCAAGCTGCGCTTCGACAAGCCCGTCGACGCCTACCACCGCTGGGGGCTGACCGGCGCGGAGATTGAGCGAACGCTGCGCGCCCACCACCAGGTCATCGACCAGTGCTACGCCAGCGGCGCCCAGCGCAAGAAGGGCAAGGTGAAGCTGACGCTCGCCATCGGCGCCGACGGCCAGGTCGCCCGCGTCGGGGTTAAAAAGACCACGCTACAGGCTCCCAATGTGGAGGACTGCCTCATCGAGGCCGTCCTCGACATCGCTTTTCCCCAGCCGCGCGGCGGCGGCGTCGTGGTGGTCGACGTCCCCTTCAAATTCACCCCTGAAAAGGGGTGGACCCAGCAGATGCACCTGTTTCCCTGACCTGACCTATTTGGTTAGCATCCGGAAACCCCTCCCTTCGCGAACAGTGGCTGATTTTGCGACCTGGGCACTTTCTCACCACTCGAAATAACCTAAGGATATTCCTCGGGATTCGAAAAGTGCCCAGCTCATCAAAATCATCTCGCTGTCGCTCGGTCCGGGGTTCCCGGACGCTAACTATTTGACGACCATGCGCGCGGTGCCGGTGCGCCCGAAGGTCTCGGGGTGGTACATTTCCTCGGCCTTGGTCGGCGGGACGACGTATCGGCCGGGGGTGGTCGCGCGGGCGACGTAGCTGTACTCGTGTACGCCCGCCCACACCATCGGGGCGAAGGCCTCGGCGCGCTCGTCGCGCAGGTTCTGGTGGACGTACCACGGGCGAAACCACCACCAATAGGGCCCCTGCGCCTGCTTTGGCCGGGTATTGGTGGGGACGTCTTCAGTGACGGCCAGCGCCGGGTTGAGCGGCTCGAGGCCCGCCGGCAGCGGGTCGACCAGCGCCACGTGGTAGCGCCGCGCCGGGGCGACCATCTCGAGCACGACGCGCACGCGGGCGCCGGCCTTGACCACCCAGGTGCCGTCCTTTTGCTGCGCGACGTCGTCGGGGTGGTCGACGGCCTCGTAGCGCCGGCTGACCGCAAAGCCATAGTCGGCGGGCTCGAGTTCGAGCGACTCCGGCGCGTAGCTCATGCCGATGCGGTAGTACATCCGCCCGGGCCCCTTCTTGTCGATGACCAGGTCGGCGGCGTGGTCGTCGGCGACCTTCATGAGCGCCTTCATGGGGATGGCCACCGACTTGCGCTCGGTGGTGCGCCCCTTGAATTTGTGCTCGCCGACGTAGCCGTCTCCCAGCCACATATTGGCCACGAAATTGGGCGTCTGCTTCTCGTAGGTCTCGAAGTAGCGGTCGAGCGCCAGCAGCACGAACACGTTCTCCTGGGTGTTCAACCAGTGGCCGCGCGTGCGGTGATCGAGCAGGCCGCGCACCAATTTGGCGATGAGGTCGCTCTTGGGCTCGGTAGCCATGAGCGCGTCGAGCATGACCGCGTCGGTGCGCCGGTTGGAGTACATGAGCACGTGGTCGTGGCCGCCGTAATTGGTGGTGAATTGGGCGTCGGCGGCCGTCTCGCTGACGTGGTTCTGGGCGTAACGCTCCAGCTTGTGCAGTGTCGCGCCGGCGGATTTGTCGCCGGCCAGGGTGCTCATCAGCCAGCCGACAGCCTCCATGGAGATGTCCTTCCCGGGCTTCTGGGCGGCGAGCTTCATCGCACGGTCGCCCGCCAGCGCCGAATCGCCCATCAGGTCGAGCACGTAATACGAGTAGGCGAGCACGCTGTTTCGGCTCAACTTGGAGTAGTCGCTGGGGATGTACGACTCGATATTGGCGACGTGCTCTTTGGCCTTCTCGAGCACGTCTTTGGGCACGTCAAAGCCCTTCATCTTGGCGCGCTGCAGCGCGTGGGTGATGTGCACCTCGACGAAGGGAACGCGGAAGCGGTCGCGTCTCGACCACAGATAAAAGCCGCCGTCGGGCCGCTGCAGTTTGGCCAGGCGCTTGATGTCGCGGTTGACCGCGCCGACGAGCTTCTTTTTGGGCGGAAGCCCCTCGGCGTCGAACGCCTCGAGGACGTCGCGCAACGCGGCGATGCCCATGACCCGCGACGAGATCTGCTCGGAGCACTCGAAGGGATAGTCCACCAGGTAGATCAGCGCGTCGGTCAGCTCCTGCAGGGCGGTCGACGAGGTGGTGACCTCGAGTTTGCCGAACTGCTCGATGGCGTCCTTGGGGGCGCGCACCGGCTGGTCGAGCGTGCCCTTGTCGATCGTTCCGTAGGTCGCAAACGCCTCGGTGGTCGCCGGCGTCCACACCGGCAGCTCCTTTTGGGCGGCGTCGGACCAGGCGCCGTCGGTGGTGGCGACCTGGATGACGGCCTTGCCGGCCTTTTCAGTGACCGCCTTGAAACGCACCTCCACGCGGTCGCCGGCGGGCACGTCCACCGCCCGGCCGGCGGGCGCGCCGAAGCGAAGGTTGGCCGCGCGCACGGCCACCTGGACGTGGGCGAGCTTGTCGGTCTGGTTTTGGATGACCACCGGCATCTCGATGCGGTCGCCCCAGTTCAGAAAGCGCGGCGGCGACGGGCGCACCATCAGCGGAAGGCGCGCGGTCAGCGTGGACTCGCCCTTGCCGAAGTGGTCGGTGCCGTCGACGGCCACGGCCATGAGCCGGTAGCGCGTCAGGTTGTCGGGCACGTCCAAGTCCACCGTCGCCTCGCCATTTTGGTCGGTGTGGACCGCCGGGGCGAATAGAGCCAGGGCGCGGAAGTCCTTGCGCAGGGCGATGGGCTGGGCTTTGCCGCCGGACGGGCCCGCGGGGGCTTCGGCGGCCGCCATGGGCGCCGCCGGCATGGCCATGCGTTGGCGCGCCATGGGCATGGCCTTCTCCTCCATGACGCCGCCGGAGCCCGCGGCGCCGCCGAGTTGGCCGTCGGCGGCGGTCGCGGTCAGTGCTTCCTCGGCGGTGGCCAGCATCAGGTAGCGCTGCAAGTAGTGGTCGGCCACGCCGGCGCCCTGGGCCGGATAGAACGACGCGATGGGGTCGGCGAGTTGGTAGCCGGTCAGCGCCAGGATGGCCTCGTCGACGGCGACCACGGCGACCTCACTATTAGCGGCGGGTTTGCCGTCGGCGTCGCGCACCTTCAGGTGGATCTTCGTCTTGGTACCCGGGGCGACCTCGGACTGGGCCGGCTCGACCTTCACCGACAATTCGCGCTTCAGCGGGGGCACCTTCAGCGACAGATTCCCGGTGGCGTACGCCGGCTGCTTGGCTTCTTTGCCATCGGATGAGTCGACGGGCTGTCCGTGCCGGTCTTTGCGCACGTCCGCGCCGACCAGGTCGACCTGAACGTAGACGTTGGGATAGTCCGACTCGCTGATGCCCACCTCGACGGTGTGCGAACGCCCGTCGATGTGGAAGCGCTTGTGGGAGACGATGCCGTTTTGGCGCACGGTCATCAGGGCCTCGGCGTCGGCGAAGGGTGCCTGCACCAGAAGCTTGGCGGTGTCGCCGGCCTTGTAGGTCTCCTTATCGGGGATGAGCTGGACCTTTTGCTGGTCGGCCTTGCGGTTGGGCTCGGCCTCGGCGCCGGAGACCCACACGCGCATCTGGCTCATATTCGGCCGGCCTTTCTGGTCGCGCACGATCGCGGTGATGCGCCAGGTGCCGCCTTTTTTGGGCTTGAAGGTACACGTCTCGGGCTTGTCGGCCGAGGTCAGCGAGCAATCGATCTCGTCGGAGGCGACCTCCTTCCACTCGCCTTTCTTGAAGCGCCACTCCATGCGCGCGGCCTTCATGTCGATGGTGCGTCCTTTGACGATGTGGCCGTCGATGTCGGTGGCGATGGCGTCGATGCGGATGGGCTCGCCTTTGCCGACGAAATTGCGCGGGCTGCGAAGGCCCACGTAGGTCTCGCTGGGATGGACCAAGATGTTGGTTCGGTCGCTCCAGGTCTGGCGGTTGACGTCGGTGACCGACGCGCTCGCCTGGACCACGGTGGGAAGCGGCGGGTTGACCCGGTCGAGTTGGATCTTCAGGTGGTGCTCGCCGTCGGCGCCGGTGTGGCCCTCGAAGGTCTGCGTGGAGCCGCCCGAACTCGCCGACGGAAGCCACCACGGGCTCCAGCGCCCGAAGATGAAATCATCGTGGTTGGGCGGGCTGTAGTGGCCCGGCGAGGTGCGCACGGTCCAGTGCACCGGGGCGCCGCCCAGCCCGCCGCCGGCGTAATAATGCGCGTCGACGTCGGCGCGCGCTGTCTGGCCGACCACGTGGGGACCAGGCCCGCTCGAGACGCTGACCTCGAACTCCGGGCGGCGAAATTCCTGAATCTGAAACGAGTGGTTGTAGGCGTGACGGTTCTGGGAATCCAGCGAGAATTGCACCCGCGCATAGCCCAGGTTGACGTCGTCGGGCAGGGCGAGGTCGAGGTCGAAGCCGTCGCTTGAGTCCAGCGGGGTGTCACCCTCGGTCAACTTGTTGCCGCGCGGCCCGAAGGCCGTGTAGTGAACCTGCTTGGCGTCGACCATCGCCAGGCGACGGGGTGTGTGGGTCGGTCGCGACTCGCGCACCCACCCTTTGAGGTGGACCTTCTCGCCGGGCTTGTACATGCCCCGGTCGTCGAAGACATGCCATAGCACCGCGGGCTGTTGCTCGCGCTGTACCCAATTGCTGTGCTGGTAGCCCCAACTGTACTGGTACTCCGGCAAGAAGGCGCGGTCGCCGCCCTTTTTAGCCACCAGGATATTGCCGTGCAGACGCGGCTGGTTGGCGGCCTTGGGCAATTCGAGCGTGGCCAGGCCGGACTTGTCGCTGTTGGTGTGCTCGCCGGTGATGAGCGAGATGTCGACGCCGTCGAGCGGCGCGCCGTCGTCTAGCCGCGACGCCCACGCCAGCATCTGGTCGTGCGAGACGAAGCCATCGAGCGCGATATCGGTCGATTGAATCCAGGTGAACTCGGTGTGGTTGCTGTAGTAATCGTCCGCTTTGGGCCGCGGCTTGGTGGGCCTCATCGTGACGATGAGCTGGCCGTGACCCGAACTGTCGAGTCCCTTGGAAAGGTCGAGCATCGTGTGCGTGAGAACATCCGGCTGGGCGTTCAGGTCGACCTTCTCGTCGATCACCTTCTTGCCGGGAGGCTCGCCGGTGCGCTGCTGAATAAAGGTCAGATAGGCGTACCAATCCTCGGGCTCGACCTTGTAGGCGCGCACCCGAATCTGCTGGTAATTGACGCTGAAGATGGGGAGGTGGCCTTTGGTGGCCGGGTCGAGCACGGTCATGGTGCCAGCGGCCGAGCCCAGCCGCGGTTGGGCCTTACCCACCCGGAAGCTCAGCGGCCTGGAGTCGCCCAACTCCTGGCCGAATTGGTCGCGAATGGTCGGCGCGAGCGTTACCTTATATTTGGTGCGCGGCGTGCTCTGGCCGTTGATGTACAGGATCTGGCCGGTGACGCGCACCTGCATGCCCGGAAGCTCGGGCTCGACGTGCACGGCGTCGGCCGAGACGCTGTCGTCGTCCAGCGTGTTGTTGAATGCTACCCACCAACCCACGCCCGGCTGGCATTTGTTGGCCGGCGTGCAGCTCTGGTTGCGCACCGTGAGCGGGTCGTAGGTGCGAAAGCTCTGGGTCTGCTCCTCGGCCGTGCGCCGCGGCCCTTCGGCCGACGGGGCGCCCTTGGTGAGCACGACCTCGATATTGGAGGCCGCCGGCAGTTTCGTGGCCGGATGAAAGGCGATCCATTGGCCGTCGCGCGCCTGCTCGGCCAGCCGGTGGACGACGTCGTCCTGAGCGATTTGCGCGTCGCTCGCGCGCACCGCCTTGACGGTGGTTGACCCGGCGCGCAGTTCGATCGCGTCGATGATCTTGGTCGGTTCGACGCGCTGGTCGAACTGCATGAAAACGATGGGGTCGCGGCCCACGGCTTGTCCGCTGGGGTAGACGCGCGTGACCTGGACGGGCGGCGTCGCAAACGTCCAAGAGACCGGATTTTCGAGCTTATGGCCGCTGGCCGAGGCCAGGTCGTCGGGCACGCTCACCCGGTACTTCGTCGCCATGGGAAAGCGCTCGCCCTTGGGGGTGAACAGCGCCGTGCGCGTGCCGATCCAGCGCCACTTGCCGTCGACCGCGGGCTCGATCGTGGCGGGAATGGTCTTGGCGGCGTCCTCCTGACCGGTGACGGCGACCATGGGCTGGGAAAACGTGACGCTCAGCCGTGGCGCCAGCGAAATATCGCCCTCGGGCGCGTGGCGAAGCACTTCGAGCGGGCCGGTGGCCTTGGGCGCCTCGGCCTGCTTGCTCTGCTCGGGCGGAAAGGCCGTCTGGACGGTCTCGCCGGTGCGCGGCGCGGGCTTGGAGCGCTTGCGAAAGGCAAACTCGGCCTGCTTGCTCTTCTCGTCGGGCAGCGCCGGAAGCCGCGCGAGTAGCGCGTTGGTCTGTTGGGCGTCGAGGGGCGTTCCCTGGAGGGTGCGCGGGCGCACGACGTTATCCGCCGGCGCCTTTGCCTCGCTTAGCGTCAACTTCAAGCCTGCGTCCCCGTCAGTATTCACCGGGTACGTCCCCTCGGCATCCTTCGCGATTTGCGGCTGGTCGTGTCGCTCCGGCTTGGTATCGCGGCAGGCGGCGGTCGACGCTACGCACAGCAGAAGGCACCACGTGGTGGATCTCAATGTGTTCATATTCGATACGTCTTTGAGGATAGAGCGAGCTTAATACGTCGGCGACAGAAATCCCAGACGAGCCTGCACGGCCGCCATGACTACACTTACGAACAGACAGCCGAATGGATCTAAGGTTCCTTACCCAAGTTCGCCGGCGACGTTTCGCTGCAGGTAGGCGCGCCGGGCGTCGCGCTCGTCGTAGACGGCCAGCGCGTGCATCAATTTGGGCACCGCGGCCTCGATGGTCATGCGTCCGCCCGACAGCGCCCCGGCGTCGGCCAGCCGTCGGCTATTCTCGTATAGGCTCAGGTCGACCATCCCGTAGGACTGGGTGATGACCAACACCTCCACGCCCAGGGCGATGGCGCGCTCGACCAGCGGGCCGAGCGAGCGCTTTTCGGTGGGCACGGTCCCCGCGCCAAAGGCGGCCAGCACAATACCGTGCGGGCGGTCGTCGGCGTCGAGGACGAGCTCGAGCAGGCGCGGGTCGAAGCCCGGGGTCAGGTAGGCGGCGAGGACCTGGTCGTCGAAGCGCGCGTCGGGCACGAGTGGTCCATTGCTGTTGGGGCGGCGAAGGTGCTCGGCGATGTCGATGTCCACGCCCAGGCGTGCCAGCGCAGGCACGCCGGGGCTGTCGAAGGCGCGGTAGTCGCGCACGTTGCTCTTGGTGCTGCAACACCCGCGCAGCAGCAGTCCGTCGAAGCAGATGCCCACCTCCGAGATATCGCGCGTGGCCAGCTCCACCGCGTCGGCGAGGTTTCGCCGCGCGTCGGTGCGAAGCGCCGACAGCGGGCGCTGCGCGCCGGTCAAGATCACCGGCTTTTCCAGACCCACCAGCGTCATCGCCAGGGCGCTGGCCGTATAGGCCATCGTGTCGGTGCCGTGGACGATGACGAAGCCGTCGTAGTCCTCGTAGGCCTCGGCGATCTGGTCGGTCAGCGCCGTCCAGTGAGACGGCCCGACGTCGCTGGAATCGAGGTTGAAGACGATGCGCGTGTCGATGGCGGCAATCTCGCCCAGCTCGGGCACCGCGTCGGTCAGCGCCTGGGCGTAGGCGTCGGGCTCGAGCGGCGAGCCCGTCATGCCGAGAGTGCCGCCGGTGTGCAAAATGAGGACGCGTTTCATCCAGAGACTCCGCTACTGCAAAAAGGGGAGGATGGCGGGCGGACGATCGCCGATGTTGGCGTGCGGTGCAAGGTGGGAAGTCGCCTCGCCCATCGCATCAGTTCTCGGCGAAACGAACGTCGCGTTGCGCGTCCAACAGCTCTCGTTCGGCGTAGGCGTCGAACACTCCGCTCTGCATGCCGAAGCGTACGATCTCGGGGTCGAGTTCGCCGTCTTCGACCATGCTGTCGAGGATGCGGCGCACCACCGACAGCGGCAGCGCGTCTTTGTAGGGACGGTCGGCGGCGGTGAGCGCCTCGAAGATGTCGGCGACGGCGAGAATGCGCGCCGGCAGCGACAGGTCCGCGCCCGTCAGTCCGCGCGGATAGCCCGAGCCGTTGAGCTTCTCGTGGTGGCTGGCGGCGATCTCGGGGACATCCTCCAATTCGGGCGTAAACGGCAGCTTCGAGAGCATCTCCAGGCTGACGCGCGCGTGATTGCGGATGATCTGAATCTCGTCGTGGGTGAGCGTGCCCTTGCGGATGCACAGGTTTTCGACCTCGTCGTCGCTCAGCAGCTCGCGCTCCTGGCCGTCGAGGCACCACTGGCGCCGGGCGATGGCCTGCACGCGCTCGACCGCGTCGTCGGCCATGTATTCACCGCCCTTATTGCATGTCTCGATAAAGGCACGCTCGTCGGAAAGCTCGGCGAGGGTCTGGTCGAGCTGGGCGTCGATGTCGCCGGTGTCGGCCTCGGCGCCGTCGGTGCGCACGCGCTCGAGCTTGGCTTGCAGCGCCGCGATCTGTGCGTCGCGCGCGAGCACCTCGTAGCGGGTCTTCACCTCCTCGATGCGGTCGTGGATGGTGCTGAGCTTGGTGGCCTTGTCGACGACCCACTCGGGCGTGGTGACCTTGCCCACGTCGTGCATCCACCCGGCGATGCGCAGCGCCTTTCGGGCCGTGCCCTCGAAGCGCTCGCGGGCGAATGGGCCGTCCTGACAGCAGTCGATCGCGTCCGCCAGGCTCAGGGCGATGTCGACCACCCGGCGCACGTGGCCGGCGGTGTAGGGCGACTTCTCGTCGATGGCGGTGGCGATGGTGCGAATGAACGCCTCGAATTGCTCCTCGAGGGTGGCGAAGAGCTGGGCGTTTCGCACCGCCACCGCCGCCTGCGAGGCCAGCGACGCGGTCAACTCCTCGAGGTACTCGCCGAAGGGGACGACCTCGCCGGCGTCATCGCGCGCGTTGATGAGCTGCAGGACTCCGATGACCCCGGCGGTGTGGTGCTTGAGCGGCACCACCAACATCGAGCGCGACCGGTAGCCCGTCTCGGCGTCGAAGCGGCGCGGCCCCGCGAAGTCGAATGTCTCCTGGTCGTACACATCGGCGATATTGGCCGACCCGCCGGTTTGGGCCACCCACGTCGACACGTTGGTCGACTGCGGATCGCGCGCGTCGCCCAGGGGGATCGGCTTGAAAATCGCCTCGTCGAGGGGGGCGTCGGAGGTCCCGCCAATACGTATGCCCATCGTCTCGTTCTGAACAATCTTCCACTCCAACCACTCCCCGTCGTCGTCGACCAAGAAAAGCGTCCCCCCGTCCGCCCGGGTAAACCGGCGCGTCTCGTCGACGACCATCTCCAAGAGCACGTCCAAGTCGCGCTCGGTCGACAGCGCCGTGCCGATCTGGACCAGGTGGTCGACGATTTCGAGCAGGTCGTGATGGGTGAGATCGTTGGGGATCATGGGCGTCGGTCATCAATGCAGGGCGTTTGTGGGGTCAGTTTAGCCGCAGGCTCACAAGAAACAAAGCAGCTCCCGCCCCCCAACCCACCCAAACGCACGTCCCGCATAAGACCAAACGGTGACCGGGGGTAAGCCCACTCGAGGCGCCGCCAGGCGCGCTCGAGGAGGCGCACCCTCGGGAGGGTCAACCTAGCAAGGCGTACGTCTCGGTGAGCAACTCGGCAACAGAGCACGCCACAGCCAGTTCAACCCTCCCGAGGGTGCGCTCGCGGCCGGGCCTAACGGC
This sequence comes from uncultured delta proteobacterium, assembly GCA_963697525.1. Taxonomy (GTDB): domain Bacteria; phylum Myxococcota_A; class Bradymonadia; order Bradymonadales; family Bradymonadaceae; genus Bradymonas. The sequence continues at coordinate 5,762,025 of OY969087.1, read as the reverse complement.
CCGAGCCGCTACGCTTACCCCCGGTCACGGTGGGGCTCAGCAAGAGCGAGCGGATGGGCGGGTTGAAGTTGCGAAGGCGCGCGCCATAGCCAGACCAACCCACCCAAACGCACGCCCCGCATAAGACCAAACGGTGACCGGGGGTAAGCCCACTCGAGGCGCCGCCAGGCGCGCTCGCGGCCGGGCCTAACGGCCCGAGCCGCTACGCTTACCCCCGGTCACGGTGGGGCTCAGCAAGAGCGAGCGGATGGGTGGGTTGAAGTTGCGAAGGCGCGCGCCATAGCCAGACCAACCCACCCAAACGCACGTCCCGCATAAGACCAAACGGTGACCGGGGGTAAGCCCACTCGAGGCGCCGCCAGGCGCGCTCGAGGAGGCGCACCCTCGGGAGGGACGACCTAGCAAGGCGTACGTCTCGGTGAGCAACTCGGCAACAGAGCACGCCATAGCCAGTTCAACCCTCCCGAGGGTGCGCTCGCGGCCGGGCCCGGAGGGGCCCGAGCCGCTACGCTTACCCCCGGTCACGGTGGGGCTCAGCAAGAGCGAGCGGATGGGCGGGTTGAAGTTGCGAAGGCGCGCGCCATAGCCAGACCAACCCACCCAAACGCACGCCCCGCATAAGACCAAACGGTGACCGGGGGTAAGCCCACTCGAGGCGCCGCCAGGCGCGCTCGCGGCCGGGCCTAACGGCCCGAGCCGCTACGCTTACCCCCGGTCACGGTGGGGCTCAGCACGAGCGAGCGGATGGGCGGGTTGAAGTTGCGAAGGCGCGCGCCATAGCCAGACCAACCCACCCAAACGCACGCCCCGCATAAGACCAAACGGTGACCGGGGGTAAGCCCACTCGAGGCGCCGCCAGGCGCGCTCGAGGAGGCGCACCCTCGGGAGGGTCAACCTTGCAAGGCGTACGTCTCGGTGAGCAACTCGGCAACAGAGCACGCCATAGCCAGTTCAACCCTCCCGAGGGTGCGCTCGCGGCCGGGCCCGGAGGGGCCCGAGCCGCTACGCTTACCCCCGGTCACGGTGGGGCTCAGCAAGAGCGAGCGGATGGGTGGGTTGAAGTTGCGAAGGCGCGCGCCATAGCCAGACCAACCCACCCAAACGCACGCCCCGCATAAGACCAAACGGTGACCGGGGGTAAGCCCACTCGAGGCGCCGCCAGGCGGGCTCGAGGAGGCGCACCCTCGGGAGGGACGACCTAGCAAGGCGTACGTCTCGGTGAGCAACTCGGCAAGAGAGCACGCCATAGCCAGTTCAACCCTCCCGAGGGTGCGCTCGCGGCCGGGCCCAGAGGGCCCGAACCGCTACGCTTACCCCCGGTCACGGTGGGGCTCAGCAAGAGCGAGCGGATGGGTGGGTTGAAGTTGCGGAGGAGCGCGCCAAAGTCCAAACCACCTAACCCTAGACAAACGTTCACTATCCCCCATATCCTCCGCCACGGCACCTACGACCGGAGCAGCCATGACCACCACGACGGACACAGACACCATCGACGCCCACGCCCCGCTGGCCGCCAGCCTCGACGATGCCCTGCGCGAGCTGTTTGGCTTCGACGGGTTTCGCAAGGGGCAGCGCGAGGCCATGGAGGCCATCGTCGAGGGGCGCGACGCGTTGGTGGTGATGCCGACGGGCTCGGGTAAGAGCCTGTGCTACCAACTTACGGCCTGCGTCAAGGAAGGCGTCACGCTGGTCATCTCGCCGTTGATCGCGTTGATGAAGGACCAGGTCGACAGCCTGCGCGCGCTGGGCCTGCCGGCCACCGAGATCAACTCGTCGATGAGCTGGGACGAGCAGCAGCGGCGTATTGAGGGGCTGCGCAACGGGCAGTACAAGCTGGTGTACGTGGCGCCGGAGCGCTTTCGCAGCGGGTCGTTTCGCCAGGCGCTCTCGCAAGTGGAGGTGTCCATGTTGGCGGTCGACGAGGCCCACTGTGTCAGCCAGTGGGGCCACGACTTTCGCCCGGACTACCTGCGCATCGCCGACATCCGCCACGACCTCGGCGAGCCGCAGACGGTCGCGCTGACGGCGACGGCGACCAAATTCGTCCAGCGCGACATCGTCGAGCAGTTGGACATGCCCGAGGCCGACATCCGGGTGTCCGGCTTCGAGCGGCCCAATTTGTTCTTCGAGGTGTTCCACGCCCGGCGCGACAGCGACAAGCTCGACCGGCTGGTCGCGCTCATCGACTACTACGATGGCGAGTCGGTGGTGGTCTACTGCGCGACCCGCAAACAGGTGCGCCAGGTCCAGCAGAAGCTCGCGCGCAAGGGCATCGAGGCGGGGATCTATCACGGCGGCTTGGGCGACGCCGAGCGCGCCGACGTCCAGAACGCCTGGATGGCCGGCCAGGTCGCCGTGTTGGTGGCGACCAACGCGTTTGGCATGGGCGTCGACAAGTCCGACGTGCGCGCGGTCGCTCACTACAACGTGCCCGGAAGCGTCGAGGCGTATTACCAGGAGGCCGGCCGGGCCGGGCGCGACGGCGAGCCGGCGCATTGCCTGCTCTTGTTCAACTACGGCGACAAGGGCATCCACGAATTTTTCCTCGAAAATTCCTACCCGCTTCGCACCGAGGTGCTGCGGGTGTGGCAGTATTTGAGCCAGTTGGGTCGCGGCACCCACCTGGTCGACGCCGACCGTATCTCGCGCGATCTGGGGAGTGCGGGGCCCAAGATTCACGCCTTTGGCGTGGAGTCGACGCTTCGCCTGTTGCAGAGCGGCGGGCATATCGAGGTGCTTCCAGCCGGCCAGGGAATCAGCGTGCTCGACGAGACCGCGCTGCAGGACGTCAACGTCGACTGGGACGCCATCGAGCACCGCCGCTCGGTGGCCAACGAGCAGCTCAGCAATATGCTGCAATACGCCACCGCCAACGGGTGTCTGCAGGCCGAGCTGTTGGCCTATTTCAACAGCACGCCGAGCTTCGGCGAGCGTTGCGGCAACTGCACCTCGTGCTCGCAGGTGCCCGAGTATGTCGAGGAGGGCGGGGCGGCGCTGCAGCGCTCGGTGGTCACCGGCGAGGAGCCGCAGGTTCTGGTCAAGAAGCTTCTGGCCGGCGTCGCCCGCGGCCGCGGAAAACGCGGCGCCCACGCCGTGGCCGGCATGCTTCGCGGCTCGACCGCCAAAGCGGTGCGCGAGGCGGGCTTCGACCGGCTGAGCACCCACGGGATTTTGAGCGGGCTCACCCAGGACGACCTGGTGTATTTGCTCGACGTGCTCACCAGCCACGACCTGGTGGGGCGAAACGAGTATGGCTGCGTGTCGCTGACGGCCTCGGGCGCCGAGGTCATGCGCGGCGATGCACCCATGCCCGATGGGCTCGTGCGGCAACTCGACGCCGTCCTGGTCGAGCCGACGCGACGCCAGGCCAAAAAACACCGCCGCCGCGCGGACGCGACCGCGGCCACCGGCGACACCTACGACACGACCCTCGAGATGCTCAACGAGGGCCTCGACGTCGCCGAGATCGCCCACAAGCGCGGCCTCAAGGCGCGCACCGTCACCGACCACCTGCTCAAGCTCGCCGCGCGCGGCGATACCTTCGACCTGACCGGCCAGCTCGACGGCGACATCCTCGCGCGCATGCGCACGGCAGCCGAGGACTGGCAGCCCGGCGATGCGCTGCGCCCGCTCAAAGACGAGCTTCCCGCGAGTTGCTCGTATGACGCGCTAAAAGTCCATCTGGCTCAAATTCTTATGGAAAGAACGTGACGGATCGCAGTTCGGCCGTTATGGTGCCTACTACGATGTGCGCTGGTGTAGTCAGGTTTGGTACCTTCGAGAGCCGTCATTACTGCGATGATGCGTCCTGTATGGTTTACGCAGCGCCGGGTGGGGTTGATCGCCGCGACATGCCTCGCAATGGGGATGGCGCTGGGCGTGAGTACCCTTGCATGCGCGCAGAAAGCGCCCCAAGCGCACCAACAGCCCGCCTCCTCGAAGCTGACCTTGCCGATCGCCTACGAGTTCAATGACCCGAATCCCTGGGTCAAAAACTCGGTCTATACCGTCTACCAGACTGACAAAGACACCGTCGTGCTGCGCCATCCCAACGGCGAGCCGCCCAAATTCGACCACTTCGACCCGTCGCGAACCAGCGCGTGGTATGCGGGCAAGGCCTCCGGCCAAAAGATCGCGCGGGTGCTCGAGGTCCATCGCCCCGTGCTGGTTCGACCGGCGGTTGGCGACTACAAACCGGGCATGCGCGAGCGGCGCCATGGGCGAAACGGCGTCTCCTTCGTGGCCTACGATGGGCTGCACACCGAGCTGGTGCGCGGCGACGCCGAGCGCACCATCGCCGGGCACAAGACCCACGCCTACCTGCTAAAAATTCGCTTCCAGGGCACCCGCTTCGACAAGAGCGGCAAGAAGCTGGGCCAGAAGAACTACGCCTATGCCCACCGGCTGTGGATCGCCGAGGACCTGCCATATTCGCCGGCGTTCGCGCTGCCGTTTCGGGTCATCGGTCGCCTCTTCGTCGAAGACGACGACACCCGTCTGGGTGAGTATATCCTCAATCAGGTACGCGACGACATCCGCCAAAAGGGGCTGGTGCTGGGCGTCGAGTTTCGCCGTGAGGGCGCCAAGAAACCGCTGTATCAGATGCAGGCCAGCGCGCTTCGCCGCCCCAAGACGAAGCTCGCCGAGATGCCCTCCTACCCGGTGATCGACGACGATATGTTCTCGAAGATCGCGCCGGTGACCATTCTGAGCCATATGCTCGAGCCGACCGACAAGAAGGCGGCCGCGGCCTCCCACTTCGAGTTGTCCTATTCGGGCGACGCCAAGGGAAAGGTGCGCGGCACGGCCGTCTACGGGACCAACGAGCACGGCGACTTCGCGCTCTTATTGCGCGTGCCGCTTCCGGCGCACGGCAAGAAGCAGCCGCGACGCCAGGTCTTTTTGCTGCTGATGCGCCCGATGCACGGAAACCCCGCCAAGGGCGATTATCAGGTCAGTAACGCGGTCGACGACCTGGATTCGCTGCCCGATGAAAAGCTCGAAGAGCTCTCCCAACTGTTCACGGTCATGGGCATCGTGCGCGCCAAATCCCGCCACGCCAAATACCCCAACGTCTTCGCGCTTTTGGACGTTAAGAAGGGCGCGGTGACCATCTCGTCGGACGAGGACGGCTTGACCGGCAAACTCGAGCTCAAACTCGACGGCGTCGAGTTGTCCGACAAGGTGTCTCATGCGACGCTGACGTTCACGGGGACCTTCCACGCCACCGAGGCGCTCGAAAACGTGGGATTCGAGCAAGATTACCCAGGTTTTGAACCACTGACGCCGACAACAATTGAATCGCGTTTGGGCCAAACTGCGTCTAGACTATCGAGTGGCTCTTCTGCCTCCTTGTGCCAGGACCGAGAAAATGCGCCGATTCATCATCCAAGCTCTCGTCATCGCCCTCATCCCCGCTGCGCTGGTCGCATGCGACCGCAGTACGTTGGACTCGAGCAGCGTCCACCCGCAGACGCACGCCGCCGAGCTCCACCAGCACGAGCATGCCTCGGCGAACGCGCCGGCCAAGGACGACGAGCCGGCAGGCGAGCACCGCCAGCACATCGACTTCTCGAAGGTCCCCGGCACGAAGGTCGAGCCCACCCTCAAGCTGACGCCAGCCCAGTGGAAGAAGCGGCTCACGCCCGAGCAGTACAAGATCATGCGCCTGAGCGGCACCGAGCCGGCATTTTCGGGTAAGTTGTTGAAGAACAAGAAGAAAGGCGTGTACGTATGCGGCGGCTGCGGCAAGCCGCTGTTCTCTTCGGAGGCGAAGTTCCACTCGGGCACGGGCTGGCCGAGCTTTTACGAGGCGCTGGACAACGGCACCGTCGGCTTGGTCAAGGATACCAGCCACGGCATGACCCGCGTGGAGGTTTACTGCAAGTATTGCGGCGCCCACCTGGGCCACGTCTTCACCGACGGCCCGGCGCCCACGGGCCTGCGCTACTGCATCGACTCGGCGGCGCTCAAATTCGTGCCCGCCTCCGAGGAAGACGCCTCCGCCCAGCAATAATTGGGGCGACGCCGTCGCCGGCTAGCCGAAGCGCACCGAGTAGATCGGCGGCAGATTGTTGCTCACGGTCTGCCAACTCTCGCCGTGGTCCTCGCTGATATACAGGTTGCCCGTGGTACTGCCGAAGGCGAGGGTGCCCTGGGCGTTGGCGAGGGCGTGACGGTAGACCACGTCGTGAGCGTCGTCCTGGGGAAGGCCATCGCGTAGCTGCGTCCAGGTTTGGCCGCCGTCTGAGGTGCGGGCGACGAACAGGCTGCCGTCGACGGTCATCCGCTGCTGGTCGGAGCGGCCCGGTACAATCCAGGCCGTGCGGCCGTCGTTCTCGTCGACCGCCACCGGGAAACCGAAGTGAATGCCCTGGTCGGGCTTGCTGACTTCGGTCCACGTCGCCGCGCCGTCGCTGCTGTAATACACCCCGGCGTGATTCTGCTGCCAGACGTGCTCCGGTTGGCCGGCACACTGCGCGATGAAGTGCGGGTCGTGGCCCCATTCCGCCTCGGGGTTGGGCTCGTGCTCCATCGTCATGCCCTTGTTGCGACTGTGCCAGGACTCGCCGCCGTCGGTCGTCTCGACGATGCCCGCCGAGGAGACCGCGACCAAGATGTGGTCTGGATCGCGGGGATCGACGGTGATGGAATGAATGCCCGCCGCGAACTCGCCATCGGACGCCGGGGTGCCGAACCACTTGGTCTCGCCGTGGCCGTCACCGCTGAACAGGTCGCCGCCGCGGGACTCGTGGTTCCAAAGTGGGCGGTTGAGCTCGAAGGACTCGCCGCCGTCCTCGCTGGTGAAGAGGCCCCCCGGGATCGTGCCCACGTAGATGCGCCCGGTGGGGCCGAACGCGATGACCCACAGCTTGAGCACGGTGGCCTCCCGAAGCTCACTCTTCCAACCGAAGCCGGTCTCGTCGTCGATGTCGAAGTTGTGCCCGATGTAGCGAGCACCGTCGGGGTATTTGATCTGAGCAGTGGCGTCGGCCCAGGTTTCGCCATCGTCGTCGGAACACGAGAGCTTCGCGCCCCAGTGGCCGTGGCCGAGCAACGCCCACAAGCGGCCCGTATTGGGGTCGCGAGCCACGTAATTTACGCCGACGCCGGTGTGCGCCATCAGGCGCGCCCGCCAGCGGCCATCTTTCTTCTCCACGCCAAACGTTCCCTTCCGTGTGCCGACCAGAATCCGGTGTGACATAGGCTAGCCTCCGCTGAGCGCCTGTAGGATGAAGATCTTGGCGTCGGGCTCGACGGTGTCGGAGAGCTCCATCCGATCCCGGACCCGTTCCTCGCCGATGAAGATGTTGACGTGCGTGCGCAGGCGATTGCGCTCGTCACAGATATAGAACGCGATGCCCGGCGCGAGCGCCTCGAGCGCGTCGACGACCTCGGCCACCGTGGTGGCGTCGACCTCGATGTCTCGCCCCTCGAGTTGGGGGAAGAACGTATAGAGATGCCGTGTGAGCTGGACGGTTGGCATAGTCGTGTCCGAGCGTGAGAGCGCGTCGCGGCGGGACTGATTTGCAACTGCCCGAAATTCGCACGGCCGACTCCGCGCGTCAACTAACGCTGGGCCTCAGTAGAATCACGAATATCTTTCGGCTTCTGTGGGATCCGTGCGTCTTGTGACCTTGTCGCCTTCTGCGGTGTTGCCGCAAGACCCACCCGCGGCAAATCGCGAGAGTTATTCGTGAAACCACTTAGGGGCCGACGTCGACGTCGAGCTGGAACGTGTTGTCGAGTCCGGGGAACCGCGCGTCGACCACAAGATAGACGCTGCGCGCCGTTGCCGCGTGGTAGTCCAGGTGGGCAGCCCCGTTGGTGGCGGTGCTGCCAGCGACGCAGGATGTCTGCGGGGCGGCGCAATCCGTGAGCACGTACACAGTTGGCAGCAGGTCTCCCAGAGGCGTGACCGTGGCCGACAGAGTGTCGTTGGCGGCCATGTCCACCCGATAGACGGCGTCTGGCCCGACAGTGCTAGACGCACCACTGCAGGAGCTGCTGACGGCGAACTGGTTGGAGAACCGGGCGAGGTCGTCGACCAGTCGGGTGCCTCCCACGATCGGCATGGCTGAGGCGCACGTATCGTTGGGCCACGCGGGCGTCTGGCAGCCATGCGGCACGCAGCCGTTGGTGCACCCGTAGCGGGCCAATTCAGAGGTGCCATCCTCGCTACATACGATTACGTGCCAATTGGTGGCGTCGCAGCTCGTGCCCCCGGGCTGGCATACAGTCCAGCTCGCGTGGGCGAGGGCGGTGATGTTGAACGGAGCGGTCTCAGTCACGTGCCGGGCGTCGACCCCGATATAGTATGTGCCTGTGACCGGCACCAGGTACTGAACTGATTGGGCTGTCGCGGTTCCCCGCACACAACTGTCCGACGGCCCGACCGCGACGTCATTGAAGACGAGCAAATTCGCCTCCGCAGCGGTGCTCAGGCTCACGGTGAGCATGTCCCCGGCGGCTGCGTTGATGCTGAAAAAGGCATCCGGCCCGCCAGTTGGATAGCGTTGGGCGTGCAGATCGACACTGCAACGACTGATATCGGTGTCTGCGGCGTTTGTGTACTCGGCGAATGTCGCGCTGAATGTCTGTCCATTTACCAGTGGCGCCGGGCTCGTGGATTGGTCACCGGGGGCGGGGTCACACGTCGCGTTGGTGCATCCCCACTGGCATTGTCGCACGGTCTGGTATTCGCTGAGTGTGTCGTCGCATTCCTGCAGGTTGCTGCCGCTGCAGCGTGTCTGGCCCGCAGTGCAGACATTCGACTCGATGTCGAGGCTCAGTTGGGCGCTTCCCGCGATGGGCAATGCCGAGTCGGCGACAACGAAGACGGAGCGTGGCTGTTCACTGTCGTTGAGGTAATGAGCGGTGACGGCGTCCACGTGGTTCATGTTGCTGGCCGCAAGGCATGAATCGCCAGGCGAGAGGCAGTCGTCCAGGATGTACAGCGAGGCATATGGTCGCGAGGCGTCCGATAGTCGGGCCCTGAGGGTCGTATGGGGCGGCAGGGCGACCCTATAGACGGCGTCCGCTGCGCCGGTGCCATTGGTGCGGGTCACGTCACTCGCGACGGGGCTACAGTTATCCCCAGGCAACTGATAGTCGTTGTTGAGGTAGCCCCACGTCACTTCGAATGTCCCCGAAGCGGTCACCAGCGGCGCCTCGGCACACGTGTCCGCAGGGGCTGGCGCGCATTCGCCCGTGCTCAGGTCGCAGCCGTAATCGCACTGGCGGGTGTCCAGTTGGCCAGTGCTCGGGTCACAGATTGTCTCGCCGGAGGCATTGGAGCAGCTATTCGCGGCGGGATCGCACCCGATGGGATCGGCGCTGACATGCACCATGTAGGGGCCGGCGAAGGAGTCGGGGCTGCGGACGACCAAGTAATAGCGGCCTGGACTGACGATGACATCGTCGGTCTCTGCCTGGGAGACGAATGCGTCGCTGCCGCGATCGCAGGCCATCTCGGTGTCGAGGCGAGCGCAGGTGGAACGAAGTCCGACGGTGAACCGAGCCCCGGGCGACCCCGTCAGGTCCACCTGGAGGCGGCTGGGCTGGTCGACATCGAAGGCGTAAATATTGGCCACGCCGCTGTGTTCGAGTGCGCAGCGATTGCGAAAGTCGGAGGACGACGACATCGAGGTGTCCCCGTCGACGTCTGTGTTGACTGGGAGGACGGCGGCGTACTGGCAGACGTGGGCGACCTGGACCGGGAGCATGCGCGCCGACAGTTCGTAGTGGATGCCAGCATCGCCGACATCATAGCCGGGAGCGACGCGCAGCACGTAGCCCCCCGGAGCATCGGTCGGCAGAGGGTCGACCAGTTCGACATGGCCCGAATGGTCGGTCGACGCCCGATCCACGTGCTGTCCGCTGGACGTCGAGATGGACACCGCGACCGACCCCAGGGCTGCCTCACGGGCGGGAAGGTCGAGCTCGACGCGAAGCTCGCGTTGCACGGTCGCCGAGCCCTGCGGAACGGCCAACTGATAGACGTCAACGTCGCCGCTGCATAGCGAGGCGTGGAGCGCCCCCAGATGCGACATTAGCGCGAAATCGGTGGCGGCACTGTCGGTGCCGTTTGGCTCGAAGGCATCATCTGCGCACTCCGGCGGAGCCACGCAATGGCCACCGCTGCACATGCGCCCCGAGGGGCAATCGCTCGCGCGCTGACATGCTGGTCGGGCGGTGCATCGGGCCGTGAGCGTGGCTTCGTCGTATTGACAGATCTGATCGCCGGCGCAGGTCAGCCCGCAAAGCAAGCCCTGAGGTACGCAGGTGGTGCGCAAGCAGCGCTCACCCTCGATGCACTCGGCCGACGATCTGCACGGATTGTGGTCGACGCATTGTCCCGAAGAGGGGTCGCAGACCCCGCGTGCGCAGTACGACGAGCCGTGACTGCATCCGTCGACATGGCAGGTCCCGTCGTCGCCGCAAAAATATCCGTCGAGGCAGAGGTCGTCGTTGCCCATACAGTCGTCGGGGTTGACGCACGCTCCGCTGCTCGCGCAAACACCGCGTGTGCATGACTCCCAGGTGCAGTCCGGTGGGGCGCACTCGCCGGCGTCGCTGTTCGAGCAGTCCTGATGTTCGTGGGTCGGCGCGTTCGAACACGACCAGAGCACCACGGTTAGGAGGACGAAGACCGCGCGAAAAAAGGGCGCGCGAAGGTAACGATATTGCCCATCAAACATTGAACGAGCCCCCAGCGGGTGTGTGTGTTCTGGGCAATATAGCGCATCGCGCCGGGCAATTGCAGCACGCGTTTTCCATGAATTGCGCTACGACGTCACGAACTACGGGCGCGGGCGGACTCATTGTATCGAAATGTCGACCGCTGTGGGCGGGTCGCTGGCGTCGTAGTCGCTGCCGCTGTCGACGACCACGTAGACCGTCTGGTCGGAGCTCGCCTGGAAGGTGGCTGACGGGGGCGCTCCGTAGCTGGCTGCCGTGGCATTGGCGAGGCAGGTCGGCGAGCTGCCCAGCGGCGGGCACGTGTCCAGGATGTACACGGTCGTCTCGGCGCTCGGCGGCGGGGCGATGCTCGCCTGCACGGTCTGGCCGGCGCTCAGGTCGACGCGGAAGATGACGTCGCCGCCCGACGCCCCCACCAGGCCGCCGCACGACGAAGTTGGCGAGAGCGAATTGTCGAACTCCGACAGATCGATGGAGAACGAGCCGCCCCCGGTGGCGTCGATGGGGTCGACGCAGCGCTCGCCGCGCGGTTGGGCGCAGTGGGCGCCGCCGACGTTGCTGCATGTGCCCGTGCACGCATAGGTCTCCCAGCGGGTGCCGTCGGCGCTGCAGTAGGTGAGCAGGCCGGTGGTCGCCGAACAGGTCGACTCGCCAGGCGTGCAAACCTTGGGCAGGACGGCCACATGCAGCATGCCGGGATCCTCGTTGGCGTTGGAGAGTTCGTCGACATAAAGCCAGTAGACGCCGTCCGCCGGGATAACTTGGTGCAGGTGGGCCTGGTAGCGCTCGGCGGCGATGCAATGGTCGGCCGGGGCGGTGCAGTCGTCGGTGAGCCACAGCGCGGCGCGGTCGTCGCCGCGCCAATAGGCGTCGACGACGTCGCCGGCCCTGGCGTCGATCTCGTAGACGGCGTCGGGGCCGGGCGTGCGGAACTTGTTGCAATGCGCGTTCGTCGCCGCGCCCGCGTCGGCGCTGTTGGTGTAGTCGTCGAGTTGGACGTCGAAGTCGTAGTACGTGCCGTCGCGCATGATCGGCTGGCCGTTGGCGCAGGTGTCGTTCCAGGGCGCGTCGCAGCGGCCGTTGGTGCAGCCGTTCTCGCAGGTATGTCGCGTCCACGCGCCATAGCTCTGGCAAACGCGGCTGGTCTGGGCGTCGACGCATTGGGCTTGGCCGGGCGTACACTCCTCGGACGCAAGGATGTCGACCGACAGCCAGAAGTCCGACAGCGAGTACTTGTCGGAGTCGGCGACAAGATAGACCGTCTGGTCCGACGGAGCGCGGTAGCCGAGCGAACCCCTCCAGGGATCGAGCACCGTCCCACCCGCCGCGCAGCTCCCCTCGATATCCGCGCAGTCGGTGCTGACGTAGAGCTGTGGTCGGGCCTTGGTGTTGGTCGAGCCCACCTCGGTGTGAAGCTCGGCCAGCAGCACCTCGCCGGCGTTCAGGTCGACCTGATAGACCGCGTCAGCGCCCTGAGCGTAGAAGTTGCTGCCGCATTGAAGTGAGGCGTAGTCGTCGTTGAAGCGCCGAAAGCTATCGGCGATGAGCGTGGGCCCGTCGATGACGTAGGCCTGCTGGCAGGTGTCGTTGGGCGTCGGCGGCGGCGCGCAGCCATTGCTGGTGCACCCATTGGCGCATTGGTAGAAGTCGGTCCACACGCTTCCGTCGGCCGCGCAGACGCTCGCCTGGTTGGTCGACGCGTCGCAGCGCACCTCGCCCGGCTGGCAGGTGTAACCGCCGTGGCGGTCGACCTGCAGCACGTAGCGCCCGGCGCTAGGAGTGGTCGCGTCGACGACCAGGTAATAGGTGCCATCCGCGGGCGCGACATAGTCGAGATGGCCCGAGATCTTGCGGTCGCCCACGCAGTGCTCCTGCGACGCGCCGGTGCACGCATCGAGCACGTACAAATCGACGCCGTCGTCGCTCAGGGCCGTCGCCGTCAGCTTGTCGCCGGCGAGCAGGTCCACCGCGTAGACCGCGTCGGCGAAGGCGTGTGTACCCGGGCAGGCGTCGCTGCGCGGGTCGACGTCGTCGCGATTGCGGGCCAGGTCGCCGTATAGCGACTGTGGCGCGCTGAGGGGAATGGCGTCCAGACAGTTCTCGCCGCTGGGCACGTCGCAGCGGCCCTGGGTGCAGCTCGTCTGGCACGTCTGGGTCTTCCAACGTCCGTAGGTGGTGCACGAGCGAAAGCCGTCGTTGGACGCCAGACACTGGCGGTCGCCGAGGCTGCATTGGACGGGCAATTTCTCGACGAGCAGGCGCACGCCGTGGTCCGCGGCGGGGACGTTGGCGACCACGCGCACGGTCTGCGGCTGCGGGGGCTTCCAATAAACCTCGTCGCCGACGAGCGAGCGCTGCAGGCCCGGGTCGTCGGTGGCGATGCACGAGCCGGCGGGATCGCTGCAGTCGGTGATGATGTCGAGCCGCGCGTTGGACTTCGCGTGCAGCATCTCGCCGACGCCCAGGGTGACCTGGTAGACGAGGTCGCGGCCGCTGCCGCGGTCGGCGTCACACGACTCCGGTAATCCACTGACCGCGTCGCTCAAATCGGTCGGGTCGGCGTAAACCAGCATGCCATCGCCCACGTCGGGCGCCGTGGCGCAGTGGTCGGCCGCGCTCGCGTCCGCCTGGCAGCCGCCGCGGGCGCAGCCATTGGGACAGGTGAACGTCGAGGCGACCCCGGTGCCGTCGGCGTTGCAGATCGCGACGGTGTCATTCGCGGAGCAGAAGGCCTGGTCCGGTGCACACGCGGCCGCGTGGCGCACTTGGAACGTCAGGTCGTAGGTGTAGAGCGTATTGGGCGGGACCGCGCCGTCGACCATTACCCACACGGCGCCGCCATTCTCCGAGTAATACTGCGAGGTGAGCGCTCGCGAGGCGTAGCCGCCGGGCTGGCAGGAGTCGACGCCGGTGCAACTGTCCAAAAAGTAGACCTTCGCCTGCGGAGCCGCCGTTCGCATGTCCACGGTGAGCAAGTCATGGGGCTGCAGGTCGATGCGATAGAACGTGTCCGCGCCCGATGTGGACGTCGGGCCATAAAAGCGCGGGCCGTCGTATTGGCACTGGCCGGGAACCGTCGGGTTCAGGGTCAGCGAATTCGTCCCGTGCCAGTCGCCGTGGACCGTCTGGCCGTCGGTCACGGCGATGGCGTCGGCGCAGATATCGCCCCGGGGCGTGCCGCACGTGGCCTGATTGCAGCCGCCGTCGCACGAATACGATTGGTACAGGCCCACCTGGGTGCAATAGCCGAGGTTCGACGGGCTCTGGCAGTAGGTCTGGCCAAATTGGCATTGCTGTGGTCCCACGGTCACGTCCAGGCGGTAGGTCGCATCCTGGTGGATGTAGTTCGCGTCGACCACCAGGAAGACCGTGCCGGCACTCTGCGCGTGATATTCGAGGTGCGCTCGACCGCCGGTCCCGTTGGCCCCCGCCGCGCAGGTGCGCTGGATGTCGGAGCAGTCGGTGACCACGTAGAGCATGGGATTCCAGCCCCGCGTGGTCTGGGCGGTGGCGACGAGCACGTCGTCGGCCGCCATATCCACCGCGTAGACCGCGTCCGGCGCGTCGGACGAGGTGATATTGCAGGTGCGGTCGAGCTCGAAGTCGTCGGAGAAACGGGCGAGGTTGTCGACCAGGCGGGTGCCTCCGCCGGAGATGGGCATCGCCGCCGCACAGGTATCGTTGGGCGGAGTCGGTGTCTGGCAGCCGTGCGGGACGCAGCCGTTCGGACAACTATAGCGCGCCAACTCCGTGGAGCCGTCGTCGCTGCAGGTCACGGCGTCGCCGTTGGCGGGGTCGCAGCTCACGCCGCCGGGCTGGCAGACGGCGTTGCTCGCGTCGACGGCCACGCTCACATCGAAGGGCGCCGTCTCGTTGGGGGCGGCGGCGTCGACGCCGATGTAGTAGGTGCCCGATTGGCGCGCCAGGTACTCAATGGAGTCGCCGGATTCGGTGCCGCGTAGGCAGCTCGCGCTGGGGCCGGCGGCGCAGTCGTCGAAGACGAACAGGCTGGCGTAGGCCTGCGTGGTCAGCGTAGCCGTAAGCATGTCGCCGGCGTTCAAGTCGACGCTGAAGAAGGCGTCCGGCCCTTGCTTGGGAAGCTGGTCAGCGGCGAGCTCGACGTTGCAGCGGCTGATGTCGGTGGTCCGCTCGTTGGTGTAGTCGGCGAAGGTCTCGCTGAAGGTCTGGCCGTCGACCAACGGCTGGGCGGCCACGCATTGATCGCCCGGTGGCGCATTGCAGCTCGAGTTGCTGCAGCCCCAGCGGCACTGATCGATGGTCTCGAAGCCGGTGCGCTGGTCATTACACTTCTGGAGAGCGTCGCCGTGGCAACGCGACTGCCACGATTCGCAGACCAGCGCCTCGAGGTCGAGCGTCAGTGTCGCGGTGCCGACGGTCGGCGGCGTCGAGTCGGCGATGACGAACACCGAGCGCGGCTGGTCGCCCTCGTTGACGTAGCGCGCGGTTTCGGCGTCGACGTAGTCGGCGTTTCCGGCCGCCAAACAGGTGTCGGTGGGCGACAGGCAGTCGTCGACGATATACACCGACGCAAATCGCGGAAAACGCGCGGCGAGGCTCGCGGTCAGCGAGGAATGCGGCGGCAGGGCCACCCGAAAGGCCGCGTCGACGCCGTCGGTCTGGTTGCTGCCGCCGACGACGGGCACGCAGCCGTCGTCGGCGACCTGGTAGTCGGCAGTTAAGCTGCTCCTCTGGACCTGATACGTCCCCGAGGCGGTCACCAGCGGCGCGTCCTCGCAGGTGTCGGCACTTTGCGGCACGCATTGACCGATGCCGGGGGTGCAGCCGCGGGCGCATTGACGTGTTGTCCGCTGACCGGATGCGGGATCACATTGGCGGGCCGTCGACAGGTCGCTGCAGCTATCGGCGGCCGGGTCACACCCGATGGCCTCGGCATGCACGCGCAAGGTGTAGGGGCCCGAGTTCGACGAGTCCGGGCTCTGCACCAGCGCGAAATAATGTCCTGGGCTCAGGACGACGTCGTCGGTTTGCGCCCGTACGCCTTGTGGTACCTCCTGGCTGCGAGCGCAGCTAAGCTCGGTGTCCAGGCGCTGGCAAGCCGAGCGAATGCCGACGGTGAATTGGCTCGAGTCGGAGGACTCGACGCTTGCATGCACCCGGCTAGGCTCGGTGATGTCGAAGGCATAGACGTCCGAGATGCGCGTCTGGCCGAGCGCGCACCTGCTGCGGAAGGCGGTCGCCGACGAGCGGGAGGTGTCGCCAAGGGTCGGCTGGTCGAGCTGGAGCGCCGTGGCATCTTGGCAGGTTTGGTCGGCCTGTTTGGGCTGGACGCGTGCCGACAGCGTGTAGTCGATGCCCAGTTCGCCGGCCTCGTCACCAGCCGCGATGCGAAGCAGATAGGCGTCGGGCGCGACGTTGGGGAGCGGCTCGACGAGGTGGAGTTGCCCCGCGTCGTCGCTGGTGGCGGTGCCCACCGGGTCGCCCGCGTCGGTCGTCACCTCCATGGCGATGGGGCCCAGTCCGACCTCGCGTCTCGGGAAGCTCAGGTCGACGCGAAGCTCGCGGCGCGTGGTCTGAGAGGATGGGACGGCGACGCGGTAGACGTCGACATCCCCGGCGCATAGCGTCGCGTGGAGCGCGTGGAGGTGGGACATCAGCGCGAAGTCGGTGGCGTTGTTCGTGGCCTCGTTGGGCTCGAAGGCGTCGTCTTCGCACACCGGCGCGCTCACACAGTGAACGCCGCCGCACACGCGGCCGGGGCGACAGTCGAGGCTCGTGGTGCAGGAGGACGCCTCCGCGCAGGCCGCCGAACGCGCGGCCTCGTCATATTGGCAGATCTGATTGCCGGGACAACCGTCGGCCCCGCACAGCGCGTCCACGCCTGTGCATCGATCGCCCAGGCAGCGCTCGCCGTCCAGACACTCCGACGACGAGGCGCAGGTGGCCTTGTCGACGCAGTCTCCGGTCAGGCGGTCGCACACGCCACGCGCGCACTGGGAGGTACGGCCCGCGCACGCGTCGACCTTGCAGGTCCCGTCGGCCGCGCAGACGTAGCCATCGAGGCAACGCGAGTCGTCGCCGGCGCAGTCGCGCGCGTTGGCGCATTGCCCGGCGTCGCCGCACACGCCGCGCAAACACGACGCGTCGGTACAGCCGGCCGGAGCGCACCGACCCGCGTCGGCCTCACAGGGCGTGTGATCGGACGGCGGTGGGCTCGAGCACGAGGTCATCCCCCAGAGCAAAACGAAGAAAAGCGCGCCGTAAAACAGCGCGCGATAGCGGCGATAGTGCCCGTAAGACATCAGCAGGTAAATCCCCAACAGAAGCGCATGTTCCGGGCATTATAGCGCATTCCGGCGGGCAAAAACAGCGCTCGAAAGTCCGATTGTCTGCTAGCGCGCGCGCTTCTTCCAGCCGCAGTCCTTGCATCGGTGGCGCGGCAGCATCAAAAAGACGCCCCACACGGCCAGGATGAAGCTCGCACATACGGTGGGAAAGGCGGCCAGAAAGCCGACCATGACCAACGTCCACCCGAAGACGACTCCCAGAATGGAGCGGCTGGTGTGGATGTGCTCGCTGCCACACTCCGGGCAGCTTTCGGGTTGTTCGCGATGGTGTGCGATGGCGAGTACCTCGGACAGACGCAACAGGCCAACCGTTGGTACAACACCTCGGAGGAGGGCGCAATTTCAGTCGGTAAGTTTCACCACAGAGGCCACAGAGAACACAGAGGACGGCGAAAAGCGTTTTTCACCGCAAAGGCGCGAAGACGCAAAGGAAAAACTCTTGAAGAGTCGTTCTTAGCGCCTCTGCGCCTTTGCGGTTAAATCGCCGTTCGCAGTTAGGACAGCGAAAAGTGTTCTTTCGCCTTTCTCTGTGGCCTCTGTGCCCTCTGTGGTGAATTCAGAGGGGGTTAGCCGACCTCGGGCAGCGCCGCGAGTGCGTCGTCGAGCTTTTGCTGGTCGTAGTCGCGGTCTTCGAGTTTGCCCGAGAAGTACTCCTCGTAGGCGGCCATGTCGAAGTCACCGTGGCCCGACAGGTTGAACAGGATCGTCTTGGCCTCGCCGCTCTCCTTGCAGGCCAGGGCCTCGTCGATGGCCGCTTTGACGGCGTGGTTGCTCTCCGGGGCGGGGATGATGCCCTCGGCGCGCGAGAAGAGCACGCCGGCCTCGAAGCAGCCGGTCTGGTGGAAGGCGCGCGCCTCGATGATGCCCAACTCTTTGAGGTGGCTGACCAGCGGGGACATGCCGTGGTAGCGCAGCCCACCGGCGTGGAAGCCCGGCGGGATGAAGCTCGAGCCCAGGGTGTGCATCTTGACCAGGGGAGTCAGGTGCCCGGTGTCGCCGAAGTCGTAGGCGTAGGTGCCGCGCGTGAGCGTCGGGCAGGCGGTGGGCTCGCAGGCGACGATCTGGACGTCCTTGCCGTCGCGAAGCTTCTGGCCGATGAACGGGAAGGTCAGCCCGGCGAAGTTGCTGCCGCCGCCGGCCGCCCCGAAGATGACGTCCGGGTAGGCGTCGGCCATCTCCATCTGCTTGATGGCCTCCTGGCCGATGACGCTCTGGTGGAGCATGACGTGGTTGAGCACGCTCCCCAGCGAGTACTTGGTGTCCTCGTTCTTGGCGGCGAGCTCGACGGCCTCGCTGATGGCGATGCCGAGGCTGCCGGTGGTGTCCGGGTCCTGGGCGAGGATTCTTCGGCCCGACTCGGTCTCCTCGCTGGGGCTGGGTACGCATTCAGCGCCGTAGGCCTGCATCATCGCCTTGCGGTAGGGCTTCTGCATGTAGCTCACCCGCACCATGAACACCTTGATGTCGATGTCGAACAGCGCCCCCGCAAAGGCCAGCGACGAGCCCCATTGGCCGGCGCCGGTCTCGGTGGTGATGCGCTTGATGCCCGCCTGCTTGTTGTAAAACGCCTGGGCGACCGAGGTGTTCGGCTTGTGGCTGCCGGTGGGGCTGACGCCCTCGTATTTGTAAAAAATCTTGGCCGGGGTATCGAGCTCGCGCTCCAGGTTGCGCGCCCGGTACAGCGGCGTGGGCCGCCACATGCGCAGCACGTCGATGATGGGGTTGGGGATCTCGATCTCGCGCTCGGTCGACACCTCCTGCTCGATGAGCGCCATCGGAAATAGCGGCGCCAGGTCTTCCGGGCCGATGGGCTCGCCGGTGCCGGGATGCAGCACCGCCGGCGGCGGCTCGGGCAGGTCGGCAGCGATGTTGTACCAGGACTTCGGAATCTCTTCTTCGTCGAGCTGATACTTCAAGCGATCATCAGACATGGTGGCTCCGGTATGTTGGGCAAACTGCTGATTGACGTGTGCGCGCATCGTAGCGGGCAAAACGCGCTGATGGAAGGGAAGGCAAATTTTGCGGGGATTATTTCATGACGGGCATTCAGTCGACGCGGCCCCAGGACATCCCTGGTCGACCTGCCCGTCGCAATCGTTGTCGGCGCCGTCGCAAACCTCCGGGGTAGGGACGCAATCCAACGTGCAACCCTCGTCGATCTGCCCGTCGCAGTCGTCGTCGACCCCGTCACACACCTCGCAGGAGCAGGCATCCCCGCCGGCGGCCGAAATCCCATTGCAATCAATACCCTCGCAGGCGTCGCCCATCCCATTGCCGTCGCTGTCCTCCTGGCCCCGGTTGGCCATCAACGGACAATTGTCGCACGCGTCGCCGACCGCATCGCCATCGCTATCGGCCTGGGAGGCGTTGGGGGTATCCGGGCAGTTGTCCTTCCAATCGGGCACGCCGTCGCCGTCGCGGTCGTGATCGCGGTCGGGTTGGGCGCAGGCGTCTCCGACGCCATCGCCGTTGCTATCGACCTGGCAAAAATTGGCCGCCGCCGGACAATTATCGCAGTCGTCGCCCACGCCATCCGCATCGGTGTCGCGCTGATTGTGATTGGCCACACAGGGGCAGTTGTCGACCGAATTGAGGAGGCCGTCGGAATCGGCATCGCCGTCGGCCGGAAGATGGTCGGGCGAACAGGTTTGCGCGGCCGCATCCGGCCCCACGTCCAAGGGATCGGTAGCCGGTGGAGCATCGGGGAACGGGGAGGGCGCGTCCCCTGTGTCGGCAGCCGCGTCATTCACCGTGACAGAGACATCCCAGCCGGACGACGACTCGTCGGAGGTGCCACAGCCGAGGTGACACATCAGCGAGAGCACCGCCGCGAAAGCCAACGTCTTGACGTTCCTCATCCGTCGTACCCTCCGGTGGCTGCGCGATTAGATCTCGAACAATATTAGCAGCAACCTCCCATTCACGCATCCGTCCATCGGCGGTTTGGGGATCGGAAAACTCTTCGCCTAAACGGCCCCAACGCAAGACTTTCTTCGCGCACCCCCCACACACATGCTGGCAACACGGTTGGTCCGTGTTTTGCTTTCTGTTGAGGCATTCGCAGTACAAGGCCGCGGTGTGACCCTTTCCGGAGAGCAACCGACATGGACCATCAAGTCATCGATAAGGGGGCCTGGCCCGGTGGCGTCGAGCCCAATCTGAGAGACTACGAGACCGCACGTGAGAACTTCCGGTGGGAGCAGGCGCGGGCTCAACTCGACGGGCTTCCAGACGGGCGCGGACTCAACATCGCCTATGAGGCTGTGGGTCGCCACGCCAGGGGCCCGCTCGCCGACCGGGTGGCCATCCGGTGGTTGTCGGCCGACAGGGAGCGCCACGACTTTTCGTATGCGCGCCTCGAGGACCTGGCCAACCGCTTCGCGAACGTGCTCGGGAGCCTGGGCGTGGGCAAGGGCGACCGGGTTTTCGTGCTGTCCAGCCGGGTGCCCGAGCTATATGTCGCCATGCTCGGCACGCTCGAGCACCGCAGCGTGTTCTCGCCGTTGTTTTCGGCCTTCGGGCCGGAGCCGATTCGCCAGCGGGTGGAGTCGGGCGACGGCAAGGTGTTGGTGACCACACCGTCGCTATACCGCGCCAAGGTCGCCGGCATCCGCGACCAGTTGCCCAAGCTCGAGCATGTGCTGTTGATCGGCGAAGCCGGCGAGTCCACCGACATCGAGGGGACGCACGATTTGAGCCGGCTGCTCGACGAGGCGTCGTCGACCTATGAAATCGGGCCGACCGACCCGCAGGATATGGCGCTTTTGCACTTTACGAGCGGCACGACCGGCAAGCCCAAGGGCGCCATTCACGTGCATGAGGCCGTCGTCGCCCATCACATCACCGGCCAATTCGCGTTGGATCTGCATCCCGACGACGTCTTCTGGTGCACCGCCGACCCGGGGTGGGTCACCGGCACCTCCTACGGCATCATTTCGCCGCTGACCAACGGGCTGACCATGGTGGTCGACGAGGCCGAATTCGGCGCCCAGCACTGGTACGAGGTGCTCGAAGAGCACAAGGTCAGCGTGTGGTACACCGCGCCGACGGCCATTCGCATGCTCATGAAGGCCGGCGCCGACATGGCCAAAGACTTTGATTTGAGCGCGCTTCGCTTCATCGCCAGCGTCGGCGAGCCGCTCAACCCCGAGGCGGTCGTGTGGGGCCAGGAGGCCTACGGGCTGCCCATCCACGACAACTGGTGGCAGACCGAAACGGGCGGCATCATGATTCTCGAACTACGCGTCGATGCCCATCAAGCCGGGCTCGATGGGCCGCCCGCTTCCGGGCATCGAGGCCGCCATCGTGCAGCGCACCGATGACGGCGTCGAGCTCGTCGAGGATGGCACCGAGGGCGAACTCGCGCTGCGGCCGGGCTGGCCGTCGATGTTTCGCGGCTACCTGCACAACGAGGAGAAATACCAGAAGTCGTTCGTCGACGGTTGGTATCTGAGCGGCGACATGGCTCGCCAGGACGACGACGGCTACTTCTGGTTCGTGGGTCGCGCCGACGACATGATCAAGTCGGCCGGCCACCGCATCGGCCCCTTCGAGGTCGAGAGCACGCTTATCGAATTCCCCGCGGTCGCCGAGGCCGGCGTCATCGGCGTACCTCACCCGATGGCCGGCGAGATCGTCAAGGCGTTCGTCGCGCTCAACCCTGGATACGTCGGGGACAAGGAGCTTCGCCGCGACTTGATGGCGTTCGCGCGCACCCGCCTGGGCACGGCGGTGGCGCCGCGCCAGATCGAATTCGTCGACAGCCTGCCCAAGACACGTAGCGGCAAGATCATGCGCCGGCTTCTGAAGGCGCGCGAGCTGGGCCTTCCCGAAGGCGATACTTCCACGTTGGAGAACCAGTGATGAGCAATCCCGACACATCGGAGCGCGACTACGCCCAGCACCTGTACCACCAGATGCTGCGCGTGCGCCGCATGGAAGAAAAGTGCGCCGAGATGTACTCGGCGGCGAAGATCCGCGGGTTTTTGCACCTGTACATCGGCGAGGAGGCCATCGCGGTAGGGGTCATGGAGTCGCTTCGCGCCGACGACGCGGTCGTGGCGACGTATCGCGAGCACGGCCACGCCCTGGTCAAGGGCATGTCCATGGACTGCCTGATGGCCGAGATGTACGGCAAGATGAGCGGCTGCAGCCGCGGACGCGGCGGCTCGATGCACCTCTTCTCCAAAAAACATCGGCTCTACGGCGGCAACGCCATCGTGGGCAGTTGCCTGCCGTTGGCCGTGGGCCTGGCGCTGGCTGAGAAGATGCAGGGTGGCGACCGCGTCACCGTGTGCTTCTTCGGCGAGGGCGCCGCCGCCGAGGGCGAGTTCCACGAGGCGATGAACCTCGCCGAGCTGTGGAACCTGCCCATTTTGTTCTGCTGCGAGAATAACCTGTACGCCATGGGCACCGCGCTGGACCGCTCGGAGTCTCAGCAGGACATCCACCTCAAGGCGGCGAGCTACGGCATCGACGCCTGCCAGGTCGACGGTATGAACGTGCGCGAGGTGCGCCGCCGCGCCCAGCGCGCCGTCGACGAGGTGCGCGCCGGCGAAGGCCCGCAATTTATCGAATTTCGCACGTACCGCTTTCGCGCCCACTCGATGTTCGACGCCGAGCTGTACCGCGAGAAGCCCGAGGTCGAGCATTGGAAAGAGCGCGACCCGTTAACGACGTACCTCGACTACCTGAAGCGCGAGCAACTCATCGACGACGCCGACGTCGAGCGCATCACCCGCGAGGTCGAAGCCCAGGTCGCCCACGCGGTCGACTACGCCGAAAACGCCGACTTCGAACCGGTCGAGGAACTGACACGCTGGGTAACCAGCGAGGAAAAGGCGAATTAACCACAGAGGACACAGAGAGCACAGAGGTAAAGGCAAATGAAAAGAAGTCCTCGGTGGCCTCAGTGACCTCTGTGGTGAAAAGAGCGGTTCGGCGTTTAACAGGAGAGAGACGATGGGCGAGACGATAACGTATCGAGAGGCAATGCGCCGGGCGATTCACGAGGCGATGGTCGCCGACCCGCGCGTGTTTCTGATGGGCGAGGACGTGGGCGCCTACGGTGGATCCTATGCGGTGAGCATGGGGTTTTTGGAGGAGTTCGGCGAGGAGCGGGTGCGCGATACGCCCCTGTCGGAGTCGGGCTTCGTGGGCGCGGGCATCGGGGCGGCCATTGGCGGGATGCGCCCCATCGTCGAGATCATGACCGTCAACTTCAGCCTGCTGGCGATGGACCAGATCGTGAACACGGCGGCGACGTTTTTGCACATGTCCGGCGGGCAGTTCAACGTGCCCGTGGTCATACGCATGGCCACCGGCGGGGGCAAGCAGTTGGGCGCGCAGCACTCGCATAGCTTGGAGGTGCTTTATGCCCACATTCCGGGGCTGACGGTGGCCACGCCGGCGACCATCGACGATGCGCGCTGGATGCTGCCGACCGCGCTCGAAGACCCCGACCCGGTGCTCATCTTCGAGCACGCCGGCCTGTATAATATGGAGGGCGAGTTGCCCGACGACGGCGCGCCGGTGGATTTGCGGCGCGCGGCGGTGCGCCGCGAGGGCTCGGACGTCTCGCTCATCACGTACGGAGGCTCGCTGCACAAGGCGCTCGAGGCTGCCGGCAAGCTCGCCGACGATGGTATCAGCGCCGAGGTCATCGACCTGCGCGTGCTGCGCCCGCTCGACGACGAGACGCTGGTCGCGTCGGTGACGAAGACGCACCGCGCGGTCATCGTCGACGAGGGATGGAAGAGCGGGTCGGTTTCGGCCGAGATCACCTCGCGCCTGGTCGAAAACGCCTTCTACGATCTCGACGCTCCCGTCGCGCGGGTATGCACCGAGGAGGTGCCCATCCCGTACGCCAAGCACCTGGAAGACGCGGCCATCCCGCAGGTGCCCGACATCATCAACGCCGCTCATACCGTGGTGGGTCAAAATGCATGAGTTCACGATGCCAGCGTTGGGCGCGAGCATGGAGTGGGGCAGGCTCGTGCAGTGGAACGTCAAAGAGGGCGACCCGGTCGAGCGCGGCCAGGTCATCTGCGAGGTGGAGACCGAGAAGGGCAATATCGACGTCGAGATCTGGGAGAGCGGGGTGATCGACAAGCTTGTCGTCGAGCCGGGGGCGAAAGTGCCGGTGGGCGACGTGTTGGCGATGGTGGATACGGGCGCGGAGCCGGAGCCGGTCGCGGAGCCGGAGCCGGAGCCGGTCGCGGAGCCGGAGCCGGAGCCGGTCGCGGAGCCGGAGCCGGAGCCGGTCGCGGAGCCGGAGCCGGTCACGGAGCCGGAGCCGGTCGCGGAGCCGGAGCCGGTCGCGGAGCCGGAGCCGGTCGCGGAGCCGGAGCCGGTCGCGGGGCGGCGGGTGATGGCGAGTCCTGCGGCTCGCAGGCGCGCGGCCGAGGCCCATGTGGACCTCACTGCGGTCGCGGGGACCGGGCCCGACGGAGCCGTGACGCTGGCCGATGTGGAGCGCGCAGCGGCTACTGAGCAGCCGGTAAAGGAGGCCGGGGAACATCACGTGCGGGTAAGCCCGGTGGCGCGCCGACGTGCCGAGGAACTCGGCGTGGACCTATCCAGCGTGCAGGGCTCCGGGGAGCACGGGGCGATTGTGCGCGAGGATGTCGACCGTGCCGCGCGCGCCGAGCCCGAGGCGCCCGGCGAGCAGCAGCGCGAGGCGATGCGCCACGCGATTGCGGTGGCCATGGAGCGCTCGAAACGCGAGATCCCACACTACTACCTGGAGCACACCGTCGACGTATCCGAGGCGCTCGACTGGCTGGAGGCGCGAAACGCGCAGGCGCCGCCGCCCGAGCGGGTGCTCCCGGTGGTGCTGTTCGCGCGCGCCGTCGCGCTGGCCGCCCAGGATTATCCCCAGATGAACGGGCATTTCGTCGACGGTGAGTTTCGGCCCAGTAAGTCCGTGCATCTGGGCATCATCGTGGCGATGCGCGGCGGCGGCGTGGTCGCGCCGGCGATCCACGACGTCGGGAACAAGGGCATAAAGGAGGTCATGAAAGACCTGCGCGACGTGGTCAAACGCGCCCGGCGCGGCAAGCTACGCGCCTCGGAGATGACCGACCCCACGCTGACGCTGACCAACCTGGGCGACCAGGGCGTCGAGAAGGTCTGGGGCATCATCTACCCGCCCCAGGTCGCCATCGTCGGCGTGGGCAAGGTCGTCGAGCGTCCGTGGGCCCACGAGGACATGCTCGCCGTTCGCCGCACGGCCACCTTCACGCTGGCCGCCGACCACCGCGTCAGCGACGGCATCATCGGCGCGCGGTTTTTGAGCCGCATCGACGCATTCCTACAAACCCCGGAGGAATTGTGAGCAATCAAGGCGTACGCATGGAAGTCGTCGACATCATCCGCGACGTCGCCCCCGAGGTCGACCCCGAAGAGCTCGACGAAAACACCACCTTTCAGGGCGACCTCGGCATGGACTCGATGGACTCGCTGACCGTCGTCGAACAGGTCTACGACCACTTCGGCGTCAACATCCCGGAGGTCGATTACGAGAAGATCGACACGGTCGGCAAGCTCGTAAGCTACGTGGAGCAGCATATGGGCTGACCGGGCCTGACGCGTGCGACCCCCGCCGGCTTGTCCGGCGGGTGAACCAGATCGTTGGCTAACGCAAATGTCCGCGCTTGACCCACAGGGTGCAGCCGCGGGCGCTGGAGCGAGCCTGCACGCTGCCGGCGGGCAGCCGCAGCCAAGTTCCCTTGGCGTACGTGCGCTCTTCGTCGGCGAAGGCGCCGTCGAGCACGAAGACCTCGGCGCCGCGCAGGATGCGGCGAGCCGGGATGTGCGTGTGGGGCAGCCAGCGCTCCAGGCAGACCCACTCGCCGGTGAGCTCGGAGCGGAACAGGTCGATGCGCTCGACGGGTTCGTCGGCAACTTTGGTCCACTGGCGCTCGGTGGTGTCGACGACCACGCGCGGCTCGTCGGGGTCGTTCATCTGGCGAAGCTTGACCAGGATGACGCAGCCGTCGTCGCTATGCGGCGAGTGGCGCGAATCGATGGGGTTTCTGACGTAGGTACCCGCCGGATAATCGCCGTTTTCGTCCGAAAACGTGCCCTCCAGAACGAAAAACTCCTCGCCGCCCTCGTGGACGTGCTCTGGAAACGAGCTGTGCGGCGCGTAGCGCACCAACGAGGTCGCCCGGGCGATCTCGCCGCCGTCGCGGTCGAGCATCTTTCGCCACACGCCTTTGGCCGGCGACTGCTTCCATTCCATGTGCTCGGTGTCCACGACGGCGCGTTTGGTGAGGTTGGCGTTGATTTTCATGGTTGGCGCAGGGCTGATGTGGGAGGTCCAAGTTCGCTCGTTTCATGTCGAGTATAGGCACCATGGGGCGGATTCGAAACCGTTTGGAACTTTGTGGGAGACCGGGGGGGCGGCGGCCGTTTAGGTTTAGGTTTAGGTTTAGGTTTAGGTTTAGGTTTAGGTTTAGGTTTAGGTTTAGGTTTAGGTTTGGGTTTGTGAGGATGTGTGCTGCGGGCGCCCTTGCTTAACGTGGGTGGATGGGTCGGCTATAGTGGGTGTGCGGTTCGAGCGGTGACTTTCAGCGAGGCGGACCACCACGTCCGAGACTGATATGACAACACAGGGGCAAACCATCCCCGTCGACCGGCGCGGGGCGATCTGCGTGGTGGGCGCGGGTAGTTCGGGGCTCGCCGCTGGCAAGAACCTGCGCGAGTACGGCTTTGAGGTCGACGTCATCGAGCGCGAAGACGAGGTCGGCGGCAACTGGAACTTCGGCAAGGACAACTCGCGCGTCTACCAGTCCACCCACACCATCTCGTCGAAGCCGTTTACGCAATTTCCCGACTTTCCCATGCCGGACGCCTTCCCGGATTACCCGCACCACAGCGAGATCCTGGAGTACCTGGTCCACTACAAACAGCACTTCGGGCTGCACGAGCTCATCGAATTCGACACCGAGGTGGTCGCCGTCGAGCCGTGCGACGGGGGGCTGTTCTGGGACGTGACCCTCGCGCTACCCACCGGGGAGGTGGAGACGCGCCGCTACGCCGGGGTGGTCATCGCCAACGGGCATAATTGGTACCCCAAAATCCCGCAATTTGCCGGCCACTTCGACGGGGAGGTGCTCCACTCGGCCGAGTACAAGGGCCCGGAGGTGCTCGAGGGCAAGCGTGTCTTGGTGGTCGGCGCCGGCAACACCGGCTGTGACGTGGCCGTGGAGGCCGGCCAGCATGCCGCGATTTGTTACCACAGCACGCGGCGGGCGTATTGGTATTCGCCCAAATACGTCATGGGCAAGCCCTCCGACCAGATCTTCGACATGCTGCTGGCAGCGCCGCTTCCCCACCGGGTTGTGCAATTCTTGCTCGAAAAGGCGTCGCGGCTTACCTCCGGCGACCTGCGACGAGTGGGCTTGCCGCGGCCGGACCACCGGTTTTTGGAGACGCACCCCATCGTCAACAGCCTGTTGCTGTATTATATCGGCCACGGCGACATCGTGCCCAAGCCCAACGTGGCGCGCTTCGAGGGCCAGACGGTTCACTTCGACGACGGCTCGTCGGTCGAGGTCGACACGATTGTCTACTGCACGGGGTACTTGATCCGATTTCCGTTCATCGATCACGAGCTGCTCGAACTGGCGCAGCGGGCGCCCGCGGCTGTATTTGCACGTCTTCCACCCCGAGTACGCCAACCTGGCGGTCATCGGGCTCATCCAGCCCGACAGCGGCCAGTTCAAGCTGGTGCACTGGCAGTCGGTGGCTCTGGCCAAGTTGATGCGCCTGCGGCGCGAAAATCCCATGGGCGTGCAGCCGTTTCTGCGCTTCTTCGGCCGACATTGCGGCGAGGAGGTCGGCGGCGGCGTGCACTATAAGGAGTCGACGCGTCACTACGTCGAGATCCAGCATATGGCCTACCTGGAAGAGCTCGCCGAGCTTATCGAGCGTTTGGATGACGCGCGCGAGCGCCAACGACCGCTGAGGGTTCGATGAACCGATCGATGGCCGATATTCGCGAGCGCGTGCTGCGCCGGCGCGACTGGGCGTTTCCCCCGGAGCCGGTCGACCTCGAAATCGTGCGCCAGGTGCCCGAGCATAAGACCGACAAGCCGCCGATTCTGTTGGTCCACGCGCTCGGGCACGCCGCCTGGACGTTCGCCGAGCATTGGATGCCGGCGCTGGCCGCGCTGGGCTGGCCGAGCTACGCGTCAGCCTGCGCGGCCACGGCCAAAGCGGCCGGCCGTCGCGCCCGGAGTGCGTGACCACGCGTCACTACGAGCACGATGTGATGCAGGCGATCATCGAACTGCCCGAGCCGCCGGTGCTGGTGGGCCACGCCGCCGGCGCGCTGCCGGTGATGCGCGTGCTCGAGCGCTACGCCGCCCGCGCTGGCGTGCTGCTCGCGCCGGTGCCCGCCCACGGCGGTCTGGGCGTCGCGCGGCGCATGGTGAGGCGCTTTCCGGCCGACTTCGCCCGCGGGCTCGCCGGCCAGCCCCTCGAGTGGCGCCGCGAGCACTTCTTCGGCGATCGCCTCGATGACGCCACCGCACGCGCCTACCTGGCACGCCTCGAGCCGCCGACGGCCCTCAACCAGATTGAGATGCTGCTTCCGCGCACGCCTCGTCCCTCCAAGGCACCGGTGTTGGTCATGGGAAGCCGCGACGACGCCTTCATCCCGCCGCGCGACGTCGAGCGCACCGCGCTGGCCTACCACGCCCGACTGCGCATGTTCGTGGGGATGGGCCACTCGATGATCCTCGACGACGGCTGGGAAGAGCCGCTCAAGGCCATGGTCGCCTGGCTCGAGCGCACCGTCCTGTAGTCGATTGGGCTTCTGAGGCCAACATCGGTTACAATGGGCTCATCGAGCTTTTCTGGTCCCAGACGATTCGAGAGTACGGAACACGATGCGTTTTACGTGCGCATGGTTGGTGATGTTGATGTTGGCGGGGGGGACGCTTGGCGCCTGCGCGAGCACGGATCTGCCCCAGCAGACCTCCGACGCCGCCCTTCGAGATGCGGGTTCGACGGACGTGGCCGCCCCCGACGCGCCGACGCCGGACGCCGGGCCGTCGCCGGACGTGGCGCCCGCGGACACCGGCCACGACACCCCGAGTTGCCAGCCCACGACGTGTCAGGCGCTGTCGGCCTGCGGCAGCGTCGACGATGGCTGCGGCGGCACGCTCGATTGCGGCACCTGCCCCGATATCGGCGGGGTGCGGTTGACGCCGACGGGAAACCAGGTGTTGCCGGTGGGCGAGTTCCTGCAGTTGAGCGCATCGGCGACCGACACCACCGGCGCCGACACTTTCTGCCAATTTACCTGGTCGAGTCAGGACCCCACCGTGGCGCGCGTGGACATGTCCGGCAACGTCGAGGGCGTGGCCGCGGGCATGGCCGACATCCGCGCCGAGTGCCGGGGCAAGTCGGCCAAGGTGCGGGTGTACGTCAATGACAGCGGCCTGCCGGCGGCGCTGACCGACCCGAGCGACCTGGCTATCTGGCTGCGCGCCGACGTGGGGCTGGATTTCTCCGGCGGCGCCAACGTCGAACAGTGGGAGGACCTGTCCGGCAACGGCTATAAGGTGGCGGCGAGCACGTTCTCGCACGACCCGCAGCGGGTCAATCACGCGGTCAACGGCAAGCCGGTGCTTCGCTTCTCGGGCAATCAGGATCTTCGCACAACCGCGACCCACGTGGCCCTGACGCAGGCGACGATCTTCGCCGTCGTCGAGGACACCGACACCAGCCGTGAGGGCCAGATCCTGTCCAACTGCACCCAGGATGGGGGCAATAACCAATTTCGCTTCGAGGCCAGCGACTCCGCGCTGTACTTCTACGGCGAGCACAACGGGCTGGACCAACGCGTCAGTGTGGGCGTGCCCACCACGACCTACCAACTCATCACGGTGGTGCTGACGGCTTCACAGCTTCGCGTGCTCCAAAACGGCCAGGATCAGGCCTCGGTGGCCCTGTCGCTGCAGGGAGCTTGGAATTTTGGCGAGGTCGGCGCCCGGTGTAGCTCGGAGCATCTTCACGGCGACATCGCCGAGATCATGGTCTACGATACCGCGCTTTCCGACGCCGACCGCCAAAAGGTCGAAGCCTATCTGACGCAGCGCTACGGCCTATGACGCCGCCCCCTCAGTCGCGCGCCTCGGGCTCCAGGGGCATGCGCTTTTCGTCCAGGTGTACCGTCAGCAACATGCGGGTCTCGTCGAGGGCGCGCATGTCGTGCTCGACGTTGGCCGCCAGGATGAGCAGTTGGTCGTCGATGAGGTGGTGGACCTCTTCGGCGGTCTCCACCTCCAGCTCGCCTTCGAGCACGTGAATGGTCACCGCCCCGTCGACGACGTGCTCGGGGATGTGGCTGCCCTCCTCGAAATAGAACACGATCAAGGTCAACGACTCGTGGCGCGCGATGGTGATCTGGCGGTGGCCGTCGATCGCCTCGTGGGGCTCCCCGAGCAGATCGTCGAAGCAGTCCTCCAGGTCGATCTTGCGCTCGGCGGGCGCAAACCGCTCGACCGGATGGGGGCGAAGGCGTCCGTCTTGGCGTCTCTCGGTGGTCATGCTGGCGACTCCAGTAGTGGTGGCGTGCTGTCAAGCGCAGGCGTGTTCATCGAAAATCTCCACTTAGAGGCTAAGCACGCGACCCCCGTGGCTCCAGCATCCACCTCCTCCGATCCCGAATCGGTGACCTTGCCGGTCTGGGAACGCTCCACGTTTGGCCCCCGGTGCGCATCTTTTGGCTGGCGGGTTTTCGCGCCCGGCTGGCCGGGCGAAGTCGACACAGCGGGTCTGGGGCATATGAGCAGTCGGGGCTTATCGGTGATGGTGCTGGCAGTGGTGGCGCTGAGCCTTTTGGCGGCATCGTGCACGTTTTTGGAGACGCCCGTCTCCGAGCAAATCACCTACCTTTCCGCCAAAGAACAGCAGAAGCTGCGCGTTCCCATGCGCTCGCCAAAAGGGCCACCACGCGTGCTCATTTTTGCGCTCGACGGGGTCAGCCGCGACCAATTTCAACGGGTCGCCGCCTCCGGGCGCGCTCCGAATATCGCCAAGCTGTTGGGCCGACGCATCGACGCCTACACCTACGAGCACGCCTATGTGGCGCCGGATGCGTTGAGCACGCTGCCCTCGACGACCGTACCGAGTTGGACGTCCATCTTTAGCGGCCAGGGCCCCGCCTATACCGGCATCACCGGCGACGAGTGGTTCGACCGCACCACGCGGCGCTTCTTCGCGCCGTCGCCGGTCTCGGTCCACGACTACGACGACGTGCTGCGCCAGCTCAACCACGGGCTGATCGGCCAGCAGATGAAGGTGCCCACGCTGTTCGACCTCGCCAACGTGCGCACCTACGTGGCGCTGGGGCCGATTCAGAAGGGCGCGGACCTGTACCTCGTGCCGGACTTCGACGAAGTCTTCCCGTTGATCGCCGGGGTCACCGATGGCCTGGTCTCGCGGCAATCCATCCAGCGCAAGGTCGACGGGCGCCTCGACGAGGAGGCCGGGGACACCACCACCGACGCCATCTCGGACTTCGGCGTGGCCGACCTGCAGGTGGTCTACTTCCCGGGGACCGACCTGTATACGCACCACGCGGCGTTTCCGCTGCGCGACCAGCGATCGTACGTCGAACAGGTGGTCGACCCCGTGGTCAAGCGCGTCTTGGACTCCTATCGCCGCCACTCGGCGCTGGACAACACCTACGTGCTCTTTCTGTCCGATCACGGGCACACCCCGGTGCTCGACGACGACCGTCACTCGCTGGACAGCAAGGGCAAAGGTGAGCCGCCCGAGTTGCTGCGCGATGCCGGGTTTCGCGTGCGCCCGCCCCAGCTGGACGTCGACGCCAGGCAGCGCGACTTCCAGGCCGTGCTCGCCTACCAGGGGGCGATGGCCTACATCTATTTGGCCGACCGCTCGACCTGCCCCCACAAGGGGATCGTGTGCGATTGGTCCAGGCCCCCGCGCTTCCAGCAAGACGTCATGCCCCTGGTGCGCACGCTGTACCAGAATAATGAGACCGGGCGGTGGGTGCCCCAGATGCGCGGGGCGCTGGACCTGATTTTGGCGCGAAAACCCGTTCCGCCCGGCCAGGTGACTCGCCCCTTCGAGGTCTACAACGGCCACCAACTCGTGCCCATCGCGCGATATGTCCTCAACCACGGCCGCGAAGACCTGGTCGACCTCAATCGGCGTATGAGCGAGTTGGCCGAAGGGCCCTATGGCGAGCGCGCCGGCGACATCATCCTGTTGACCAAGTCGGGGATGAACCTGCCCATCGAGCAGCGCTTCTACTTCTCCGACCCGATGCGCTCGTGGCACGGCAGCGCTCACGAGGAGGACGGCAGCATTATCTTTGCCCTGGCCAACGGGCGGCGAAGCGGCGTCCAACTTCGCGACCTCGTCGGGCGGACCGTCGATGGCAGGCTGACCGGGCTCGACATCACCCGCGTGGTCCTCCATCTTTTGTCCCACGGACGGCAGAAGCCATCCATGCCAGGCACGCACCCGACGGAGGAACCATGACCGAGGACTTTTGGGACGAGAAATACCGCGAGGAGAGCTTTCGCTACGGCACCCAGCCCAACCCGTTTGTCGCCGACCGGGCCGTGGCCCAGGTGCCCGCGCAGGGCCGGGTTGTGTGCCTGGGGGCCGGGGAGGGTCGAAACGCGGTGTGGTTGGCGACCCAGGGCTACCTGGTAACTTCGTCGTGGTCCCCTCACCGCGTGTATAGGTTGGTCGTATGAGCACAGCGCCAGTTTGCCAGCCAACTTAGTGCGCGCCTCGCCTGTGTAGGGTGAATTCGATTGGCTGTGGCCGTGCGTATGTCGAGCGAGGCGCGATGATTCTTAGGGGGGATGATCATGAGACGGACGTCCTTATACCTTGTGGTGTGGTGCGCCGTGGCTTTGACAGCGTGCGGTGATTCACCGGTCGGCTCACCAACGACCTCACCTTCCCAGCGCGCCGCTGGAGAAATCAATCGACCCGAAGGCGTGGTGCAGTGGACGCGCCAATTCCCCGACCAGGCAGGAACCACCCTCGCTCGCGCGGTCGATGCGCGCGGCGACGTCTACGTCGTGGGCACGGTCTATGGTGCCCTTCCGGGCCAGACCAACGGCTATCGCAACGATGCCTTCGTTCGAAAATACAGCGCTGATGGCGCTTTGTTGTGGACGCGCCAATTCGACCTCCACCTCCAGGAGACCGCCTCCGGGGTCGCCGTCGACTCCACGGGCGTGTATGTCGTCGGCGACACCAGCTATTCGTCGGCCAACCAGGGCGACCACTCCACGGTGTTCCTGCGCAAATACACCGCTGGCGGAGACGAGGTGTGGACCCAGACCTTTGCCTTCAACGGTGTGCGTATCAGCCTGCCGTCGGCGGTGGCGTTGGGTCCCCAGGGCATCTATGTCAGCGGGTCGGCCGGCTCGTTCTCTAGTCCGGGAGGGCCGCCCGTGCCGCTCGACGGCTTCGTGTTGCGCTACGACCGCGACGGCACATTGCTCGACAGCCAGCGTTTCGGGGCTGCCGGGGTCGACGACGCCGCCACCGGCATCGCGGTCAATGCGTCAGGAGTGTACATCAGCGGCTGGACCGACGGGGCGCTGTCCGGACAGGTCAACCGTGGCGGGCGCGATGCTTTCGTGCGAAAGCTGGACGCCTCCGATGCCCAGGTTTGGACGCGCCAATTCGGCACCAGCGCCGACGACCAGGCCACCGGTGTGGCCCTTCGCTCCGATGGTGTGTACGTCAGCGGCTGGACCGACGCCGCGCTGTCCGGCCAGCACTCGGCGGGCCGACGCGATGCGTTCGTTCGAAGCTACGCCGCGAGCGGGGCGCTTCGTTGGACGGACCAATTCGGCACCGCGGCGAACGACCAGGCCAACGCCATCGACGCCAATACCACCGGTGTCTACGTGGCAGGGGATACGGACGGTGAGCTTCCCGGCGAGGTCAATCGCGGCGACACAGACGCGTTCGCGCGCAAATACAGCGGCGATGGCAGCCCCGTGTGGACCAATCAGTTCGGCGTGCGCGTCAGCGACACCGCGCGCGGTGTCGCCGCGGATGGCAACTCGGTGTATGTGGTCGGGGATACGAGCTACCAGCTCAACGGGTCCAACCTGTTCGCCGACCGCACCGCCTACGTGACCAAGCTGGTCCAACAGCCGGCGTCGTGCACGTTGATCCGCGGCGACCTGATCGTTCACAACGCCGCCGATGTGGCGCGCATCGCAAAGATCCGGGGATGCTTCGACGTCGAGGGCGGGGTGTTCGTCCAGCGCGCTTCCGGCGTGACCAACCTCGACTTTTTGAGCGGGCTTCGGCTGGTGGGCGGCTACGTCGGCATCGCCGATAACCTCGCGCTCACCAGCCTGGCCGGGCTCGAGCACCTGCAAGCCATCGGCGAGGGGCTGGTCATCGAGGGGAACCCGGTGCTGACCAGCGCCACGAGCTTTGACTCGCTCGCCACCGTCGCCCACGAGATTCACATCTTCGGCAACCCGGCGCTGCAGCGCGTGGGCTTGCCGGTGCTGTACTTCGCCAACGACCAGCTATTTACGGCCAACGGCGCGCTTCGAAGCATCGCCGCGCCATCGCTAGTCACCTCGGGCCACAGTCTGCGCGTGGAGCACCACGACCGGCTACGCCGCCTGAATCTGGGCGCCTTGCGCTACGCTGGGTTGATCGCGCTTCGATTCAACCGCGCGTTGACGGACGTGACGCTCCCAGAGTTGTTGAGCGCACACACGGTGGATATGTTGCGAAATCCGTCGCTGCAACGGGTGTCACTGCCCCGGGTGAGCGGGCTGGATACCCTGACGGTGACGTTCAACTCGGCGCTCCAATCCGTCTCCCTACCCGTGATCGAACAGATCGACACGCGTGTCGTCGTCGACCACAACGCCGCGCTGGAGACGCTGGCGCTGCCCCAGCTTCAATTGATCACCGTGTTTCAGAATGCCGCGGAGCCGGATGCCGGGCTAATCGTGACCGGCAATGCCAGCCTCGGCCGTCTGGAACTGGCGAGTCTCTTCGAGGTCAGCGGCTCCATTACCATCCGCCAAAACGCCGCCCTCGAGGCCGTGCTGCTGCCGGAGTTGTTCACGCAGGGTTACCTGAGCCTCAACGGTCCGGAAGGCGCGTTTGTCATCGGAGAAAATCCGTCGCTGACCACGGTGGACGTCTCCAAGATTACCGACGCGGTGCGCTGGGAGTTCGTCGACAACCCCCGCCTGACCGACATCGTCCCGTTGCGTTATTCGGCGCGGGTGAGTGTGTTCTTCGAGGTGATCAACAACGCCTCGTTGACGACACTCCAGCCATTCCATGCCATTCAGCAGGTGTTGGGGGATGTACGCATCTTGAACAACGACGAGCTGCCGACATGTGAGGCGCAGGCGCTTATCAACGCCATCGCCGTGATCACCGGGAGCGTTGAAATCCGTGGCAACCTGGGCACCTGTCCCTGAGTACAGTCACGGAGTACTGTAGCGAAAACGGTGCGGGCCGCGGTCACAACGACCACGGCCCGCACGCGTCGGAGCGCCTGACGTTTCTGAGTGCTTCTACTCCGGGCCAGGCAGCACCATGATCGAGCACGGCGGGCGACGAACGAGCTTGGACGCGGTACTGCCCAGAAGCAGGCGTTGCATGCCCCGGCGCGCGTGGGTGCCCATGCACACCAGGTCGACCTGCTCGTCTGCGACGACGCTTCGAATCGCCGCCGCCGGCGTGCTGATACGCAATAGACGAGCGAGGTCGATGCCAGTGAAGTCAAAATCGGCCAGAAAACCGTCGAATTCACGCCACTTTCGTTGCTCGAAGGCGTCGATGGTCTCGGCCGGAGGCTGCAAGTCCAACAGCGCCATGGTCGCGGTGGGGAGCGCGAACGCGTGCATCACCAGCAGTCGGGCGAGCTCGGCGCGGGCGAAGTCGATGGCCCCGCCGAGCACGACGCGGCTGTGGTCGGTCAGATCGACGGGGGCCAGCACCGTGTGAAAGTGGTCGTCGGGTGCGCTTGGCGCCACGGCCAGCACCGGCAAATGGCTAGTGCGGATGACGCGTTCGGCGGTGCTACCCATGACCATGCGCTCGACGGCGCCCAGGCCGGTTGTGCCGAGCACGATGAGGTCGACGTCGTGGGCGCGCGCGGCAGCGACGATGCCCTCGTCGGCCCCGCGGAGCTCGACCTGGTAGACGAGCTTGTTGGGCAACTCGTCGGTGCGAAGCACCTCGTTGATGCGCTCGCGAAGCCGGGCCTCGGCGACTTCGCGCATGCGCGCGGAAGCCTGTTCGGGGGTGTCGATGAGGTGACGCCAAAAGGCGACCTCATCGGCGGCGACCACGCAGTGAACGGCCACCAATGGTTGGCCGAGGCGACGGGCAAGGCGCGCTGCCGTGCGCACCGCCGCCAACGAGTTTTTGGAGAAATCTACCGCTACGAGCACGCTCATGACGCCCTCCTGCGTCGATGCAGGCTAGCAGCCTGCGCTCCAAATCTCTCGCCATGCGCAACTCCGCGTCGCAGGCGCCACGCCTCACGACGGCACGGAGGCCGTCGCTCCAAGGAAGGGCGCCGAGCCCCGCTCTACCAAAACATGATGACGAGTTTCTCGCCGAAAAGCTCGAACGGCAGGTGCAGGTGCTCGATCCAGCCGTTGGCGGCCATCGAGATCAGCCCCATCCACACCCCCGACAATATCACGGCGTAGGGCACCATGCGCTCGCCCATGCGCCGAATCGCCGGTTTGCAGGCGAGGGGGGCGGTGCCGGCGAAGAGCAACACGGGCGTGGTCAGCACGACCAGGCCGACCATGATCAGCGCGCCGTGCAGCGGGCTGGCGGTCGAGGCCGACAGGCCGAGCACCCAGAACATGAGCATGCACGGCAGCAGCCCCATGACCGCGCCGATGGCCATCATCTGCAAGGGCCCGCGCCGCGGCGCCAGACGACGCACCTGGCGCATGGCCCCGCCCAAGAATTTGCCGGCGGCGTTGCCGGTGGCGCTTCCCGGCGCCAGGCGCAGCCTTTTCGCGATGGCCTCGATGCGGCTCAGGCCGGCGCCGATCAACAGCACGGCCACGACCAGCCCGGCCACGCGGGTCAGTTGGCCGACGGCCCCCTCGACCGCGGCGCCGGCGGTGCCGGCGGCCGCGCCGATGATCGCGTAGGTCACCGCGCGGCCCCCCTGGTAGGAGAGCACATAACCGGCGCGGCGGCGTAGCTGCTCGAACCACGTGCCGTCGGTGTCACGAGTGGCCACCAGGCTGCCGACAATCGGCCCGCACATGCCCGAGCAGTGCACCGTGACCCACAATAGGCCCAGTCCGACGAGCTGGGTGTATTGGGGCAGGTATTTTTCCATGAATCCCTCAGCAGATGAGCCAGATCATAGGGCGCGGTCGAACTGCGCCAGATCATGCGTGTACAGAGCACATCCCGTGCCATCGGCGTCGGCGGAACATTTTGCGCGATGGGGTGAGATTTTTGGGGTCGAGGTGCGCATCATTTGCGTTGCCGCTGTTGAAGCAGAAAATTTTTCGCGCCTTCCGGGGCTCCCTCCGAAGCAATTGCGTCGCGCGCTGGCGTGCCCGCCGAACTCCGACCCTTCCTTTCGCCACCTCGTTGGCCCTTGGCACAGAACGTGAATGGACGGCCTGCGTAGCCGCGCGGCGAACCGCGCGGGATATTGGCTATGAGCGGGCCTCTCGGTGATTCGGGAGCCAGACGCGTGGAGAGACGTTGGAAGTCTCGCGACGAATTGAAACGAATTGAAACAGGAGGGCGCCCCCCCATGGGTACTGGAATAGGGAGTACTGGGATTAGCGCTGCCGCATCGAAACTCGAGACGGTGCGCTACGACGATAAGATCGTACGCATGTTCATCTGGGCGTGTGTCGCCTGGGGTATCATCGCCATGAGCGTGGGGGTGGTACTTGCGTTGGAGCTGGCCTATTGGCCGGCCAATATCACTCGGTACACCGCCTTCGGGCGGCTGCGCCCGGTGCATACCAACGCGGCCATCTTCGCCTTTGCCGGCAACGCCATCTTCGCGGCGGTGTATTACTCGTCGCAGCGATTGCTCAAGACGAGGATGTTCAGCGACGTGATGAGCAAGTTCCACTTCTGGGGCTGGCAGATCATCATCGTGTCGGCGGCGGTCACGCTGCCCCTCGGCTTTACCCAAACCCACGAGTACGCCGAGCTGGAGTGGCCCATCGACATCGCCATCGCGCTGGTGTGGGTGGTCTTCGCGGTCAACTTCTTCATGACCATCAAGAAGCGTCGCGAAAAGCACCTGTATGTGGCCATCTGGTTCTACATCGCCAGTATCGTGACCATCGCGATCCTGCACATCTTCAACAACCTGGCCATGCCGGTCGACCTGTTCAAGAGCTACTCGCTGTTTGCCGGCGTCCAGGACGCGCTCATCCAGTGGTGGTACGGCCACAACGCGGTCGCTTTCGTGCTGACCACGCCGTTTCTGGGGTTGATGTACTACTTCTTGCCCAAGGCCGCCGAGCGGCCGGTGTTTTCGTATAAGTTGAGCATCGTGCACTTCTGGTCGCTGGTGTTCATCTACATCTGGGCCGGCCCGCACCACCTGCACTACACGGCGCTGCCGGAGTGGGCGTCGACGCTGGGGATGATCTTCTCGATCATGCTGTGGATGCCCTCCTGGGGCGGCATGATCAACGGCCTGTTCACGCTGCGCGGAGCCTGGCACAAGCTGCGCGAAGATCCCGTGCTCAAATTCTTCGTGGTGGGCATCACCTTCTATGGCATGGCCACCTTCGAGGGGCCGATGCTGGCCATCAAGGCGGTCAACTCGCTGAGCCACTACACCGATTGGACCATCGGCCACGTCCACGCCGGCACGCTGGGGTGGAACGGCTTTATGACCTTCGGCATGATCTACTGGCTGATCCCGCGCCTGTGGAACACCAAGCTGTACAGCAAGAAGTTGGCCAACGCGCACTTCTGGATCGGCACGGTGGGCATCCTGCTGTACATCATCGCCATGTACAGCTCGGGGATCACCCAGGGGCTGATGTGGCGCGCCTTCGACAAGACCGGCCACCTGATGTACCCGGAGTTCATCGAGACGGTCGTCAAGATCATCCCGATGTATTGGGTGCGCCTGGTGGGTGGCTCGCTGTACCTGACCGGCGTGTTGCTGGGGGCCTACAACCTGATTCGCTCGGCGATGTCGGCGCCCAAAGACCTGTCCGCGGACACGGTCGTGGAGGTGCCTGCCCCGGCGTGGCGTAAGCCCGCCAAGAAGGCGGACACCGAGCGCGAGGCGCCCCAGACCTACGACGAGGCCCTATTCGCCCTGCAAGAGAAGTTCAAGCACGGCTTCCACCGCTTTTTGGAGGGGTGGCCGCTGGTGTTCACCGTCCTGACCACCCTCACGGTGCTCGTCGGCGGGGCGGTCGAGGTCATCCCGATGCTGCTGGTCGACAGCGCCATCCCGCACCTGGCCACCGTCCACCCGTACACCCCCCTGGAGTTGGAGGGGCGCGACATCTACATCCGCGAGGGTTGCGTCAACTGCCACTCCCAGATGGTGCGCCCGTTGCGCCAGGAGATCGAGCGCTACGGCGAGTACTCCAAGCCCGGCGAGAGCGTCTACGACCACCCGTTTTTGTGGGGGTCGAAGCGCACCGGCCCCGACCTGGCGCGTGAGGGCATCAAGCGCGCCGGCGCCGGCGGCGCCCTGTGGCACGTCAACCACATGATGGACCCGCGGCGCACCACGCCGCACTCGATCATGCCGCCGTACCCGCACCTGCTGAAGGACAAGCTCGATTTGAGTGAGACCAAAAAGAAGGTGGAGACGATGGTCATGCTCAACGTGCCTTACGACGCCGACGACATCAAAAACGCCAAGGCCAACGCCCAGGCGCAGGCCAAACAATTGGCCGACGAGATCGCCAAGGCCGGCGGCCCCAAGGGCTTGCAGGATAAGGAGATTGTCGCCCTGATTGCCTACCTGCAGCGTCTGGGGACCGACATCTACCACAAGCCGGGTAAGTCCGCGGCTGCGAGCTCATCTGCTTCGACTCAGGGAGGTAACCAATGAAGCGCGAAGTCATGCAGGCCGCCGGCCTGCACATGTACGCCGAAATCGGCCTGATCTTGTTTATCGTCGCGTTCATCTTCGTGCTTGCGCGCGTCATCCTGCTCAAGCGCGACGAGATCGAAGAGCTCGAAAAGTTGCCCCTGGATGATGACGCCGATAGCGCCGCGTCGAAGTGAGAGACCAAATGAGTAGCCAAACAACCAAACAACAGCCGCCTGCCGACTCGGAGTACGCCGACGAGCTGCTCGACCACGAGTACGACGGCATTCGCGAGTACGACAACCCCATGCCCGGGTGGTGGAAGTGGATCTTCGTGGGCACGGTCATCTGGGCCGCCATCTACTTCGTGGGCATCAATATGGGTTTTTTGCCCACCTACCAGGATGATCTGGCCCAGGGCGAGGCGGAGTTGGAGAAGATGCGCAACGCCGCCGCCGTCAACGCCCCCAAGGTCGACGCCGCCCTGTTGGCCAAGGTGGCCAAGGACACCAAGGCGGTGGCCGCCGGCCACGAGATCTTCGAGGCCAAGTGCTCGCCGTGTCACGGCAAGCAGGCCCAGGGCATCGTCGGTCCCAACCTGACCGACAAATACTGGCTGCACGGCGGCAAGCTGACCGACATCTACCACACCGTCAAAACCGGCGTGACCGACAAGGGTATGCCCACCTGGGGCGGTGTGCTCAAGGACAAGGAGCTGCTCGATGTCGTCGCCTTCGTCCACTCGGTGCGCGGAAGCAATCCCCCCAATCCCAAAGCCCCGCAGGGCAAGCCCTTCGCGGGGAAATAGGGTGCGGCGAGGCCTGAACCGACCCGACGAGGGGGTTGGCATGCGCGATGCATGATGTTCAGGCCGAACCGAGTCCCGGCGGCGCGAAAAGCGCCGCCGGGTCGAACATTACCGGGCCATCCGTGGTGGCCTGTTGTCACACCGGAGATGCATAACGATGTCTGCTACGTCGACTGGCGAACACAAAAGCTCTCACGTCCCCGACGCCCCCGAGGAGGTGCTGTCGACCATGACCCTCGACGGCAAGCGCCGCTGGTTATACCCGGTGCTGAGCAAGGGCCGGCACTGGTGGCAGCGGCTGCTGACCGCGGTGGGACTGATCGCGCTGTTTCTGGCGCTTCCGGTCGTCCAGGTCGGCGGCAACCCGGCGGTGTTCTTGGACGTGGTGCACCGTCAGTTCCACTTCTTCGGGCTGACGCTTTATCCCACCGACACCATCCTGTTGATGCTCTTTTTGCTGCTGATGCTGTTGGGCATCATCATGCTCACCGCGTTTTTGGGCCGGGTATGGTGCGGCTGGGGGTGCCCCCAGACGGTGTATATGGAGTTTGTCTTCCGGCCCATCGAGCGCCTGTTCGAGGGGCGTGAGATGCAGCGCAAGCGCCGCGACGAGGGCCCGTGGACCTTCGACAAGGTGTGGCGAAAGGGGCTGAAGTGGGGCGTCTTTTGGGCCATCGCCATGTTTCTGTCCCACGCCTTTTTGGCCTATTTCGTCAGTTGGCACGCCCTGCTGGCGTGGGCGGGGGGCTCGCCGGGCGAACACCCCAAAATCTTTGCAGGCATGCTGTTTGTCAGCGGGCTAATCTTCTTCGA
Source organism: uncultured delta proteobacterium (assembly GCA_963697525.1). Lineage (GTDB taxonomy): Bacteria > Myxococcota_A > Bradymonadia > Bradymonadales > Bradymonadaceae > Bradymonas. The sequence goes on along the minus strand of OY969087.1, from coordinate 5,720,303 downwards.
CTTCGCCTACTTCCGCGAGCAGATGTGCACGATCACCTGTCCGTACGCCCGCATCCAGTCGGCGTTGCAGGACAAGGATTCGATGATCGTGGCCTACGACCCCAACCGCGGCGAGCCGCGCGGCCGGCGTACCCGCGAGCTGCGCAAACAGGAAAAGGCCGGCCTGGCCATCGCGCTGGGCGATTGCATCGACTGTGGGGCGTGCGTGCGCACCTGCCCGACCGGCATCGACATCCGCGACGGCCTGCAGATGGAGTGCATCGGCTGCACCCAGTGCATCGACGCGTGCAATGGCATCATGGAGAGCATCAGCAAGCCCCACGGGCTGATCCGCTACAGCTCCGAGCACGCCATCGAGGAGCACACCGAGACCCACATCATCCGGCCGCGCACGGTGCTGTACAGCCTGCTGTGGGTGGGGCTTTTGGGGGCGTTCGGCTTCATGCTGACCACCCGCGATGCGCTCAGCGTCGACGTGGGCCGCGCGGTCGGGGCGCCGTTTACCCGCATCGACAAGCATACCGTGGCCAACCGGGTGCGCTTCCGGCTGCGCAACCAGACGGGCAACGCGGCGACCTTCCACATCGAGCCGGTCAGCCCCAAAGGCCTCGAGGTCAAGATCATCGGCGATCCCGACATCAAACTCGCCCAGGGCGAGATGAAGCACGTGGAGGCCTTCGCGCTCACTCCGAACAGCGTGTTCGGCTGGGACGGCAGCGCTGACGCGGTGTTCCGCATCACTGGCAACGGCGAGTCCAAACTCGAGCATTTCGAGCTCCTCGGGCCCATCTCCGGCGACGAACACGACGAGCACGAACACGACCACAAAGACAACGACGAGCATCACGACGACGGCCACAAGGACTGAGCGCCGCGGTGTTCGCGCCCCTGAACTCGGTGTCCCCAGGAGGACATTATGTTTGGAATTCCTGACAAGTATTTCTGGCCGGGCCTGGTCATCGCGCTGTTGGGCTCGAGCATGGCCATGTGGGGCACCATGCTCTACAAGGTCGAGACCATCGACCAGCCGCAGGTCGTCGAGAACTACTACCAGAAGGCGGTCGACTACGACTATATCGAGGCCACGCGGGCGGCCGCCCGCCAGACCGGCTGGAAGGTCGACGTGGATGCGTCCGGGCAGCAGGCTAAGAACGTGCACATCGACGTGGTCGACCGCAGCGGCAAGCCGGTCACCGGGCTGAAAGGCACCGTCTCGATGCACCGCCCGGACCTGGGCAAGGCCGTCGGTGTGGCCAAGCTCGAGCCGGTTCGCGGCCAGCCCGGCCGCTACGCCGTGGGCGTTCACCCCAACCGCGCCGGCCTGTGGGACTTCGTCATTAAAACCAAGCACGACGGCCAGGCACTTCAGTTCAAGGTGCGCGAGGAGGTCTCTCTTTGAGCGCGGCGGCCGAAAACGTCGAGGTCCTATGCGACCACTGTGGCCTCCCCGTGCCCGGGGCCTCCCCGGAGGACGAGGGGCCACACTTTTGCTGTCCGGGATGCCGCGCGGTCTACTATGCCCTGCACGAGGCCGGCCTGGAGGGCTATTACCAGTTGCGCGAGATCAGCCCGGACCCGGACGTCCAGCCCATCGGCGACGAACTTCCCCGGGCGGCGCTGGACTTCGACGCCCCGTGGTTTACCGAGCAGCACACCCGCGAGCTGGGCGACGGCACCCGCGAGACCGACCTGTACCTCGAGGGGGTGCATTGCGCCGGGTGCGTGTGGATCACCGAGCGCATGCCCCACTATGTCGACGGGGTGTGTGACGCGCGACTGGACTTGCCCCGCGCCCGGCTGACGGTGCGCTGGGACCCCGACCAGGCCCACCTGTCCAGCGCGACCGATTGGCTGGTGCATTTCGGCTACTCGCCGCATCCCATCCGCGGCGAGAGCAGCCGCGAGCGCACCCGCGGCGAGCGACGCCTGTTGTTCAAGGTGGGCGTGTCGTGGGCGCTGGCGGCCAACGTCATGCTGCTGGCGATGGCGCTGTACTCGGGGCTGAGCTTTGCCAACGACGCCACCCTGACCACCGCCGTGCGCTGGCTGAGCCTGGTGTTGGCCGCGGGGTCGGTGCTCTATGGCGGCGCCGAATTCTTCCGCCGGGCGGCGGTCTCCCTGCGCTCGGTGTTCCGCAAGGGCGGGGCGCCGGCGCTGCTTCGCCTGTCGATGGACGTTCCCATCTCGCTGGGCATCCTGGTGGGATGGGGCCACAGCGCGTGGGCCACGGTGACCGGCAGCGGTGACGTGTGGTTCGACTCGGTGACCGTCCTCATCGCCGCGCTTCTGACCGCGCGCTGGCTGCAGATTCGCGGCCGGCGGGTCGCCGGCGACGCCGCCGACCGTCTTTTGTCCCTGATCCCCACCACGGCGCGACGCCTGCGCGGCGACACCACCGAGGACGTGCCCGTCCAGGAGTTGGTCCCCGGCGACCTCGTCGCCGTGCGCCCCGGGGAGGTCATCCCGGTCGATGGCCTCGTCCACGGGGGCTCGACGACCGTGCACCGCGCGGTGATCACCGGGGAGAGTCGCCCCGAGCGCGTCGACGATGGCGAGCCCGTGCACGCCGGCGAGACCAACGTGGGCGCGCCTGTGCAATTGATCGTCGACGCCGTCGGCGAGCAGACGCGCGTGGGCAAGCTGTTGGCCTGGGTCGAGCAGCGCGCCCAACACCGCGCGCCCATCGTCCAGAAGGCCGACCGCCTCGGCGGGCTGTTCGTGCTGGTGACCATCGGCGTGGCGCTGATCACGGGGCTGGTGTGGTCGCAGATCGATCCCGGCCAGGCCGTCGCCCATATGGTGGCGCTGCTGGTGGTCGCCTGTCCCTGCGCGCTGGGCATGGCCACGCCGTTGGCGCTGGCCGTCGGCACGGGCCGTGCGGCGCGCCGGGGCATCTACGTCAAGCACGACGACGTGCTCGAGGCCTTGTCGGACGTGCGCTGGGTGGTCTTCGACAAAACCGGCACGCTCACCGAGGGCACCATGGCGGTGACCGACACGGTGGGATCGCGCGACGCCATTCAGTTGGCGGCGGCCCTGGAGACCCAGAGCAACCACCCCGTGGCGCGGGCTCTGGCCGGGGAGTTGGATGCGCAATATTTGCGTGATATACTCGAAGGCGTGAAAAATTTGCGCAACGCCCTTTTGGCGACGCAAGAATACCCGGGCGCAGGTCTGTGCGGGCGGGTCGGCGGACGCGAAGTTTGCGTCGGAAAACCGGCCTGGGTGCAACAGCAGGCCGATTTGGCGGCAGATTTTGCGATGGATGCCCACATCGACCGGTTGACCGCACGCGGCTTTACGCCGGTGGCGGTGGCCGTCGACGGAAAAATTTCGGCGCTGGTGGGGGTGGGCGACCCGCTTCGCCAAGAATCGGCGAAATTTTTGCGCGCCCTGCGCGAACGCGACATCCAGCCGATCATTGTTTCCGGAGACCATCCCGAGGTGGTGCGTCACGTGGCCGACCAGCTGGCGGTGCCCGCCGAATTTGCCCACGGCGCCGTCACCCCCGAGGGCAAGGCCGACTTCGTCGCCCAACTCGCCGAGCGGGTGCGCGGCCAAGGGCGCATCGCCATGGTCGGAGACGGCGTCAACGACGCCGCCGCGCTGCAGCTGGCTGATATTGGCATCGCCGTCGACGGCGGCGCCGAGGCGAGCCTGGTGGCCGCCGACGTGTTCATGACCCGGCCGGGCCTCGCCCCCGTCTTCGAATTGTTGACGGGCTCGCAAGACGTGATGAGTGTCGTGCACCGCAACCTGGCGATGTCGGCGGTGTACAACGCCGTGGCCATTCTGGCGGCGGCGTTTGGGATCATTGGCCCGCTTATTGCAGCGGTTGCTATGCCGCTGAGTTCGGTGGCTGTGGTGGTTTCCTCGCTGATGCAGAAGTCGTTCGCGACGCTGGCATCATCGAAGGCCGCCGCCGCGCCGGCTGGCAAGGCCCCCGAAGTGGCCGATAGGTCGCGCGAGGAGTCCGGGCTTCGACTCGAGGATTCCAAGGCATAGGACGCTTCGGGTCGCGTGACTTTCACCCAACGTGACCGCCATGAACGTATTATTTTTGCTGATTCCCGTCGCGCTGGTCATCGTAGCCAGCGCCCTGGGTGGATTTTGGTGGGCGACGCGCGACGGGCAATTCGACGATCTGGACACGCCCGCCGTGCGCATCCTATTCGACGACAACCAACAAGACGACGATGACGCTCAATGAGGAGGCATCCGCAAGGAGGCCCCGAGGTCGGACTATTTGATGCACTTCTTTAAGGAAATCAAGGACTACATCGGCTTCAGCGATGAAGACGCGCAGTGCCTGCACAAGCTCCACGGCATCGTCGGACCGTACTTCGATGATATCGTCGACCACTTCTACAGCTCGCTGAAGCAGAATCCGCGAACGCGCGACGTGTTCACCGGCCCCGATCAGCTCGACCGGTTGTGCAAGAGCTTGCACCACTGGCTCGACGAGGTGTTCTCGGGGCCGTACGACGAGACGTATTTTCGTCGGCGCCAGCACGTGGGCCGCATCCATGTCGACGTGGGGCTGCAGCCCCAATTCATGTTCGGGGCGATGAATATCATCCGCATCGACCTGGTCCGCGCGGTCTACGACCAGCTCGACCGCGTGCATACGGAGGTCGAGCGCAGCCCCCAACAGTGCATTGAGAGCATCGAGCGCATCCTCGACCTGGAGCTGACCATCATGACCCAGTCGTACTGGGATAAGTTGATGGAGATGAAGCTCGAGATTCCCTCGGCGCTGGCCACGGGGCTGGCCCACGAGATTCGCAACCCGCTCAACACCATGGGATTGCAGCTCACGCTGCTGGACCGCCGGGTGCGCGACGTCTCCAAGGTCGCCGAGGGGGCCGACGAGCGCATCTCGCCGATTTTGGACGCGCTGCGCTCCGAACTCGAGCGCATCCGCACGCTGACCAGCGAGATCATGGACTTTGCCAAGCCCGTCGAGATCAACCCGGCGTGGCACGACAGCGCCGACCTGCTCGACGAGCTCGAGCGGGTCCATGGGCCGTCGCTGCAGACCTCACACATCATCCTGGAGACCCACCTGGAGGGCGACGCCCGGCTGTGGTGTGACATGGATCGCATGCGCCAGGTGCTGGTCAACCTGCTGACCAACGCCGTGGAGGCCATCGACGAGGATGGGCGCATCATCGTGACCATCGACAACGCCGCCTACGGCACCACCCTGACCATCGAGGACACCGGCGAGGGCATGGCGCCGGCGCTGAAATACCGCATCTTCGACCTGTTTTTCACCACCAAGGCCGGTGGCACCGGCATCGGGTTGCCGATCATCAAGAAAATTGTCGAGGCCCACGGCGGCTCGGTCGACGTCGCGTCGCAGCCGGGTCGGGGTACCAAATTTACCGTCTTTTTGCCGCGTCCCGAGATTCGAGAGGAGCACCATGACGACAGCTAACCAAGAGACAAACGACGTGGTCGCCAACCGCGGCCGCATTCTGATCGTCGACGACGAGCAGCACGCGCGCGAGGCGTTGGCGGTGCTGCTCGAGGAAGACGGCTACGAGGTGCGCGACGCCCCCGACGGGTTCAAGGCGTTGGGGATCCTGCGCGAGTGGGACTGCGACCTGCTGGTCACCGACCTGCGCATGCCGGTCATGGACGGGCTGACGCTGATTCGCAAGGCGCGCGAGGAGTTCCCGGAGCTGACCTGCCTGGTCATGACCGCCTTTGGCAGCGTGGAGAACGCCGTCGAGGCGATGAAGACCGGCGCCGACGACTACCTGACCAAGCCGCTGAACTTCGACGCCGTCGAGCTGGTCATCGACCGGGCGATGGAGCGCACGCAGATGCGCCGGGAGTTGGAGCGGTTGCGCGAGGGCACGGCCGCGCCGCGCACGACCACCCAGATGGTGGGCAACAGCCCTCCCATGCAGCGCCTCAAGGGAATCATCGATCAGGTGGCCACCTCGCGGGCGACGGTGCTGATCACCGGCGAGTCCGGCACCGGCAAGGAGCTGGTCGCCCGGCTGGTCCACGAGCGCAGCGACCGCGCCGACAAGCCCTTCGTGCGCCTGCACTGTTCGGCGCTGGCCGAGACCCTTCTCGAGAGCGAGCTGTTCGGCCACGAAAAGGGCGCCTTCACCGGCGCCGCCCAGCGGCGCAAAGGCCGCTTCGAGGAGGCCGACGGCGGCACGCTCTTCTTCGACGAGATCGGCGAGATCCCCCCGTCGACCCAGGTCAAGCTGCTGCGCTTCTTGCAGGAGCGCGAGTTCGAGCGCGTCGGTGGCAACGAGACCATCTCAGTGGACGTGCGCATCATCGCGGCGACCAACCGCGACCTGGAAAAAGAAGTGCGCAACGGCGACTTCCGCGAGGACCTGTACTACCGGCTCAACGTCATCCACCTGAACACTCCGCCGCTGCGGGTGCGCCGGGGGGATATCGCGCCGCTGGCGAGTTTCTTCGTGGCCCGGTATGCTCGCCAGAACAACAAGGATATCGAGGAGATCGACCACGACGTCGTCGAGGCGCTGTCCCAATACGACTGGCCGGGCAACGTGCGCGAGCTGGAGAATACCATCGAACGCGCCGTCGTGCTGGCCAACGGCCCGCGCATCGAGATGCGCCACCTGCCGGATAACTTCGGCAGCACCAGCTTCGCGCCCAACGAGGAGATCCGCATTCCCGGCTCGACCCTCGAGGATATCGAGCGCTACGCCATCTTGCAGACCTACGAGGCCGCCGGCGGCAGCACCAGCGAGACGGCGGACGTGCTCGGAATCAGCGTGCGCAAGGTGCAATACAAACTCAAAGCGTACCGCAAAGAATAGGAGCCTGACGGACGATGAAGGTAGGCGAGATCATGACGGATTATGTGTTGGCAACCTCGCTCGAGACACGCCTGCGGGCGGCCAAGCGTGCCATGGAACAGCATAGTATTCGCCACCTTCCCGTGGTCGACGATGGCCAGGTCATCGGCATGATCAGCCAACGCGAGCTGGCATCGGCGGCCACGGTCGCCCATCGCTTCGGCGTGAGCCGCGACTCCTACGAGCACTTCCTGGACACGCCCGTGCGCGACTTTTTGCAAACCCGCTTTGCGGTCGATTCCGACGTCCTGCTCGTCAGCCCCACCGCGCCGTTGACCAGCGCTATCGACATGCTCCTCGAGCACCGCCTCTCGGCGCTGCCGGTGGTCGACGACAACGGCGAATTGATCGGCATCATCAGCTACGTCGACATCCTGCAGGCCCTTCGCGGCCAGCTCGACGATTGAGCCCTCCAGCAGAACGCGGCAGTTCTTACGGCCAATCCATCGGTGCGGGGGCATCTTGCCCTCGCTAATTGAGGCGTGCGCACCCAAGCAACGCTCGACGTACTGGCGAATGCCTGCTCTAGAATTTCCCCCCGCGGTCTGCTAAAACACAGACACTCGGACAAAATAGATGACTGCGGAGGGGTTAGAGATGGGCTCGGATTATCTGAAGGAGAAGTTTCCCGAGATGCGCCCGACCAACGGCGCACCGGCTATGTTCACGCTCAACGGCGTGGGCACCAAGCTTTACGGCGAGCGAGACTACGACGACGAGACGGGCACCCACGTCGCGACGCTATGCGTGGTCGTATTGTTCATCCCCGTGTTCATGTTGAGCGCTTACCGGGTCGCCAGGGCCGGGGGGCGCAAGTGGTATTTCCTGGGCAAGGTGCCGTTGTCGGGGCTTGCGCGAAGCTACAACTACGCGGTGGGCGCGATTGTGGCGCTGGGCATCGTGGGCGTGGGCGTGAGTTCGTATCTGGATTCGCCGGGCTATCGTGCCGGGCAGCGGCTGGACGAGGCCGCCGAGATGGCGCGCGCCGGCAAGGTCGTCGAGGCCGCGCATACCTACGGGGAAGTCGCCCGCGGCGCGACCTCCCACGCCGGTGAGGCCAAGGAGGATCTGGCCGAGATGGTCGACAAGAGGCTCGACGACGTGCCGCTCGCCAAGGCCGCCGGCGTCCTGCAACAGGCCTCCCAGGCGCATGCGCTGGGCGCCAAGGCGCTGGTCGACCGCGGCCTGGGGCTGGTCAAGGCCGAAGGAGACGACCAACCCGACGGCACCGTGGCGGTGCTCGACGTGATCACCCCTCGCCGCCGACGCCGACGCGTTTTCCAAGCGGCGCCGCAAGCTGCTCGAGAAGTTCGTGGCGGCCCACCCCGATGATCCCAACTTCGCCTCCGCGCTGGCGGTGGACTACGAGAAGGCCGGGGCGAAGGACAAATGCGAGAAGCTGCTCGCCCCGCTCGCCGACAAGTTGGGCACGACCGAGGGGGCGCGCATCCTGGGCGAGATCTATGCATCGCGTGGCGACTTCGACCGTGCCTACAAGTTGCTCGACCCCTACGCCGCCAAGCACCTGGCCGCGTTTCGCCACGCTCAGAAGCACTACGAGCAGACCTACCGCACCGCCAGCAAGTCGGTGTTCGACCGGCTCAAGCGCGGCGCGGGCCCGACCTCGTTCTACAACCGCTACAACGGGGCCAGCAAGGCCGAGAAGACGCAGTTGGTTCGCGACTATGTGGACAAGCAAATCGACAAAAACTCCGCGGTCAAAGATGCGCTCGCCGAGTTGGATCGGCACTCCGACATCGTGCCCGTGGCGCTGGACCTGGGGATGGCCATCCTGAACCGCGCGCAGTCGCTTCCCAGCGCGACCGCGCGCAATGCCGAGCTAAAAAAGGCCAAAAAGACCTTCTTGTCGGTGCGCGCCGTCGCCGCCAACTCGCCACAATATCAGCTCTATCTGGGGCAGGTCTATTATTGGCTCGGCGAGCACGACAAGGGCCAAAAGCTCTTCGACAAGATGCTCGCCTCGGCCAAGCGCGCGCCGCATACGCTGCTGATGGTCGGCCGGGCGCTTCGCTCGGTGGGCAGCAAGGCCGAGGCGCGGGCGTTGGCCGAGGAGGCCTACAACGGCGCCAAGAAGGACGAGGTCAAAAACCAGGCGGCCTTGCTTCGCGCGGTGACGACGAACGATCTCGACGAAAAGGTCGCCTGGTTCGAGCGCGCCGATCAGCACCAGCCCGAGGTGAAGACCCACCTGGCCGCCGCGCGCGCCGACCGGGCCCTGCGCGACGGCCACCGCAAGAAAGCGGCGAAGTATTTGCGCGATGAGATCGCCATCTTCGAGAAGCTGCCCGAGTCGAGCCTGTCGCTGAACAACTACGCGCTCGCCTATTTCAGCCTATATGGCATCACCGGCGAACACGCCGACTTCGTCAAGGCCGCCGAGCTCATCGACAAGGCCATCGCCCGCGCGCCCAGCGACAGCGTCGTGGTGTGGAACGCGGCGTCCACCTATATGTCCGCGGGCCTGACGGACGTGGTGGGTTCGCAGATCGACCCCGGCGTGCTCGGCGAGAGCATGCGGCTGTCGTTGCTGGGCTATCTGTACCGCGATGCCCGAACGCGCAAGCCCTACCTCGACAAGCTGCGTCGGGACCCGGCGGTCAAAAAGGCGCTAGCGGCGATGCAGCGCGCGCGCCTGCTGGCCCCCAAGGCGGGCTGGATGTACGACACCATGGCTCACCTGGAGAGGAGGCTTCGCGACACCAAGGCGCTGCGCGAGCTGGACCGTCAGGCCGCCAAGGTGGAGTTCGATTCCAGCGATGCGTTGACCCAGCGCAAGAAGCTCTGGTCGGGGTCTTCGGACAAGAAGGAATTCGGCGAGCTGAAGGCGCAAGCGGCCCACATCGACCGGGTGCTGGCCAAGCTCCAGCCGCGCCACCAACGCATCGAATTCGCCATCGCCGCCGGCGAGCGCGCCCAGGTCGAGGAGACCTACGCGTTGATGGGCCATAAGGCCGACCTCGATCGGGCCGTCAAATTGGCCAAGCGCGCCTACAAACTTGCGCCGTCGTCGCAGACGCGCGACGACTTGCAGATTGCGTATTCGACCCGCGCGCTTATGCGAGTGCTGTCCCAGGATTCCAATATCGCACGTCTCGACAAGGCGACCCGCCGCGCCGCGGGCGTACAGGTGCTCTTCGCCCTGGCGCTCGACGACGCGGCGACGCGCCAAAAGATGCTCGCCGACGCCGACGTCAAGGCGACGATTCGGCTCATCAAAGAAGGCCTCGACGCCTTCCCAGGCAGCGCGTCGGTGTGGGAGTGGGAGGTGCTGCGTCGTGTCGATCCCAAGCTCGCCGAGCCGGCGCGGACGCAGGCGCTCGCCAACGAGCGCGACCGGCTGGCCCTCGATATTACCAGCCGGGTCGAGCCTTTGTCGGCGCCGACCGCCTACATGCTCTCCTGGCAGGCGCAGGCGCGCGGTGAGGACGCCAAGGCCAAGGCCATCCTGAAGCGCTACGCCGACAAGGGCGTGCCCATCGCGCTGTAGGGTTCAAATTTTGTTGCGCCTCGGTAGTTTGCTAGACTGCCGAGGCGATGGTGATTTGGCGACTTGACGACATGATGGTGGCGGCGCGCACGTGCGTCCTCGGACTCGCGCTGGCGGGTCTCGTCGGCGGGTGTGGCGGCGGCAGCGATCCCGGCGGCCACGGCCAGCAGGTGCGCTGGCAACAGTCGCTGGACGCGGCTGGCCAGGGCTGGCTGCTCAGCGTCAGTGGCACCGCCTCGGACGTGTATGCCGTGGGCGGTGCGCCGCAGCGTGGGCGCCTGTGGCGCTTGGATGGCAGCGGCTGGAGCGAGGAGGAGGTCCCGGAGGGCGTTCCGCTGCTCAACTGGATGCACACCTTCGCCGACGGCACGCATATCGTCGCCGGCGACCACGGCACGATTCTACGGCCACAACATGGTGTCTGGCACCGTGTGGACACGCCCACCGACCAGGATCTTTGGGGCGTGTGGGGCGCCTCGCCGGATGATGTATGGGCGGTGGGAGGCAACGGGCGCGACGCCGACGCGGCGACCGTGCTCCACTTTGTCGGCGGCGCCTGGCAGGTCGTGCCGCTGCCGCACATGGAGCGGCCGGGCGTGCGGGCGTTCTACAAGGTTTGGGGCACGGGCGCCGACAACGTCTATATGGTCGGGCAGAACGGAGCGGTGCTCCATTGGGACGGCGCAAAGCTTCGCGAGGAGTTGGTCGGCACCAGCCGGGACTTGATTTCGCTGTGGGGGACGTCGGCCGACAATATCGTGATGGTCGGCGGGCGCTCCAACGGCGTGTTGGTGCGCTGGGACGGCCAGAAGTGGCGCTCGTTTTCGCTCGCCCCGCTGCCGGGGGTCAACGGTGTGTGGTTGGAGAGCGCCAAGAGGGGCTGGATCTCCGGCAATTCGGGCACGATCGCGCGCGTGAAGCTTCCGGCCGACGCCGCCGAGCCGCCGTCGGTGTCCGCCGTGGAGACCGGCACGCGCCTGGAGATGCACGCGGTCTTCGGGGTGGGCGCGGGCTCGGTGTACAGCGTCGGCGGGAACTTCCAGCAGCCGCAGGGGCCGTATGACGGTATCGCCCTGCAGCGCATCGACGCCGGAGGCGAGCAATGACGGGGACGTCTCGGAAGCTCACCTGCGTGGTCCTCGGTTGCGCGCTCGTCGTCGGCGTCGTCGGCTGCCAGCCGCCCGACGAGCCGCCGGCCAAGGTGGCGACCGCCATCTTTGCGCAGATGGGCGAGCCCGTGCCGTGGGCGAGCCCCGAGCAACTCGCCGCCTTCCAGCGCGGCAAGAAAATCTCACAGCGAAAGTTCACGCCGCAGACCGGTCTGGGGCCGCAGTTCAACACCACCTCGTGTACGAGCTGTCACGAGCAGCCGGTCACCGGCGGCTCCAGCCCGCGGTACCGCAACTTCTACCTGACCGGCGCGCGCCTGTCCGACAAGTCGCTGGTCATGCTCGGCAAGAGTGGGGTGCAGGACCGCTACAGCACCGCGCCGCCGTATCGCGTGGCCACCGATGCGCAGGCGACGTTCGTCTCCACGCGAAATACGATCCCGTTTTTCGGCGTGGGCGCCCTGGCGGAGATCCCCGAGAAGGCCATCTTGGCGCATGCCGACCCCGACGACGCCGACGGCGACGGCATCAGCGGGCGGCCCAACTACGACCGCGGCTATGTCGGCCGCTTCGGCAGAAAAGCGCAGACCGTCTCCATCGAGGGGTTCATCCGAGGGCCGCTGTTCAACCACGTGGGCGTGACCTCTGATCCGCTGCCCAACCGGCGCAAGGCCGAGCTTCCCGTGCCCAGCGCGGCTGATATCGCCGGCGGGCGCGCGCTGAGCGTGGAATTTGGCCTCCCATTCTGCCCGACCTGCCAGGCGGCGGCGCCCGCCGAACCGCTGGTCGACGACGACGGCGTGGCCGACCCGGAGCTGAGCGAGGACGACCTCTTCGACCTGGTGTCGTTCGCGATGCTGCTGGCGGCGCCGCAGCCCGACGAGCTCACCGACCAGGGCGAGCAGGGCAGGGCGCTGTTCAGCGACATCGGCTGCCAGAAGTGCCACGTGCCCGGGCTGAAAGGCCCGCGCGGCAAGGTCATGGCCTACACCGATCTGCTGCTTCACGACATGGGTGGAGACCTCGCCGACGGCATCGAGCAGGGCGTGGCCACGGGAAGTGAGTTTCGCACCCAGCCGCTGTGGGGCGTGGCGGCCACCGCGCCGTACCTGCACGACGGGCGCGCCGAGACCATCGACCAGGCCATCCGGCTGCACGGCGGCGAGGCGAGCCAGGTGCGCGACAACTACGTGGCTTTGAGCGACGACGAGCGCGCCGCGGTGCTCGAATTTCTCAACTCGTTGGGCGGGCGCGAGTTGCGCTCCGACGGGCTTCTGCCGCCCGGCGACCCGGTGCCGGCGGTGGGGAGCTACGGCGCGCCCGACAAAGCGCTGGCTGGCGCGCAGGCCGAGCTCTACGCCAGGGGCCGGCGCATCTTCGACCGCGACGTGGCCATCGCCAAGGGGCTCGGCCCGGGCTTTAACGGCGACAGTTGCCGGGCCTGTCACTTCGAGCCCACCATCGGCGGCGCCGGCCCGGCGGGCGTCGACGTGACCCGCCAGGGCATCATCGACGAGCAGACCGGAAGCTTCTTTACGCCCGCCGGCGGCACCATGCTCCACCGGCTGATGACCGACGTGCACAAGCGCCCCGCTCAGGACCCCGACGCGAACGTCTTCGAGCTGCGCCAGGCCCCGCCGCTATACGGCCTGGGGCTGGTCGACCGCATCGCCGACGCCCAGATCGAGGCCCACGCCGACCCCGGCGACGAGGACGGCGACGGCATCAGCGGGCGCGTCAGACGGCTGCCCGACGGGCGTATCGGACGCTTCGGCTGGAAGGGCGACTTCCCCACGCTCGAGGACTTCGTGCGCGATGCCCTGTCCAACGAGGTCGGCGTGACCGTGCCCGAAGGCGACGGCTTCGTGGCCGGCAGATCCTCGGACGACGACGATGCCCCGGACCCCGAAATCGACCCTGCGGACTATGCCGCGCTGGTCTACTACACCGCGCGGTTGGGGCCGCCGCCTGCCAAGGCGCATCTGGACGACACCGAGGCGCGCGGCGAGCAGCTCTTTGGCGATGTCGGCTGCACCGGCTGTCACACACCCGAACTCAAGACCGACGACGGCCAGCCCGTGCCTCTGTACAGCGACCTGCTTTTGCACGACGTCGCGCCGCCCAACTACCGCGGCATCGAGAGCGGCGACGCGACCATGCGCGAGTTCCGCACGCCCCCACTGTGGGGCATAGGCGACACCGGCCCGTACATGCACGACGGCCTCGCCGGCACCCTCGACGAGGCCATCCGCCGACACCAGGGCGAGTCCGAAGGCGTCACCGGGCGCTATGAGGCGCTCTCGGAGCAAGACCAAGCCGCGCTGATCGCGTTCTTGGAGGCGATATGAAAGTGGCCCCGGCATGGTTCCCTTTCTGGGTCTCAATCGTCGTCGTGGTGCTGCTCGCCGCCGGCTGTAGCGGAGATCCTGCGCCGTCGACGTCGGACGCCGGCACCGACGCCTCGGGCGCGAATCTGGCCGTCGAGATCGGGCGCAACGTCGACGGCCAATTCCAGCCATTCTCCGACCAGGACCCCACCATCGAGGTCGTCTCCGGCTTCCAGGGCGGCTTCCACGTCGGCCCGGCGCTGCGCATCGACTCACCCGCAGCCGACAAGTTCATCACCGTGGTGGACTACGCCGTCACCGACGTGGACACCGGCGAGGCGCTAGCCGCCGAACCCTCCAAATATCGCGTCGACCAGTCCACCTGGGAGCCGCGCCCCGGCGGCAAGCGCGTGCGCCTGTGGGAGCGCTACGTGCTCGACGTCGACGGCCCCGACGCGGTCACCGGGCGCACCGTTCGCATCGACGTCGACCTCAAAGTCGAGGGCGGTCTGGGCGCTGGCTCGGACTCGGTGGTCGTCAAGGTCGTGGACAACGTCGACGAGACCGCCGGCGGTGGGGCTCGCTGAGATGAAGGGCAGAGCTCGACGGTGTGCGCTGGGGGTTGTGCTGTCGCTGACGTGCGCCGGGTGCGGAACCGCCGACACGCCGGTGACGAACGCGTGCCCACCAGCCCAGCCACCGGCGAGCTTCGGCCGCGCGTGCACGGCCGACGGCGAGTGCGACGGTTACCTGGTGTGCGCGCCGACCGGCTGCGCCTATCCCGAGGCCATGACCGGCCAGACCTCCACGGGCACCGCCAGTGTCGCGCTCACCCATGCCGGCTCGACGCGGGCCATCTACACCGTCGAGCTCGCCAGAAGCGACCTGCAGCGCCAGCGCGGCCTGGCGCTGCGCCCCTGCATCCAGCCCGGCTGGGGCATGCTCTTCGTTCACCCGGACGAGGCCGAACTCGAGTACACCGTCGCCGACATGAAGTTCGCCATCGACCTCGTATTTGCCGATCACAGCGGCCGCGTGGTGTCGGTCCATCCAGACCTACAGCCGGGCGAGGCGGGGTTGGTCGACTCCGGCGCGCCCGCCCAATACGCCCTCGAGCTGCCCGCCGGCGCGCTCGCCAGACTTCCCAGCCCGCCCGATAGCTTGGTGCTTCGTTGAGTCGGTGCAATCACATAACTCTTTCGCTTTTCGAGGACCCCCCACTGCCTCGCGCTGTACGGCGCGCGACGCATCTCCCCCGAGGGGGAGCAGCCCCTCGCCAGGTTGCTACGCTTCTGGTTCACGTCGTAAAGCAACCACGTTGCTTCACGCAGCACGCTTCTTACCCTGTGGAGGATTCACAAATTAAGCGATGGACGCCGTCTCGAACCGTGACCGTGACCGTGACCGTGACCGTGACCGGCTGTTGCTCTGCACGGTGGCCTCTAGGCTACCGCCTCCATATTGGACGACTACGCTCATTCAGAAGTTCCTGCCGACCCGATCTCATTGCAGCTAAACTGCCGGTCACGGCCACGTGCACGGCCACGGAGGCGATTCACCGGTAACGGTCGAACCAATCGACGATGGCCTGTGGGGCCTGCTCGCTCCACTCGTGGCCGGCGTCCTCGTCGATGATCAGCCGCGTGGGGGTGCCCTGGGCGCGCAGGCCCTCCTCGTAGGGCCTCATGGTCGCCGGCGGCACCACGGTGTCCAGCCGCCCGTGAATGAATAGGGTGGGCGGGTGATCGGCGGGCAAGTTCGTGGGCACATAGCAGGTGTAGCCGGCGCACCAGCAATACGACGCGGACATGATGGCGAGGGCGCGAAACTTGCCCGGGTAGGCCACGGCCATGCGGCTGGTCATATACCCGCCGCTGGACATGCCGGCGGCGAACAGCCGGCCGCTATCCAACGCGCCGAATTGACCGTGGGCGATGGCCGAAAACAGGTCGAGCATGAGTTGGTTGTCCGGCGCATCCGCCCAGTCGGTCGCCCACGGCGCGATGTTGGTATCCCAGTAGCCCGAGCCGCCGGAGTGGGCCTCGGGCGTGATCACGGCAAACCCATCGTCGAGCAGGGCGGCGAGCGTCTGGGCGCGGTGAAACATGCCCATGGAGGCGCCGCGCTGCTCGTCCCAAAAGCCCTTGGCGCCCACGAACGAGCCCTGGAATAGGATCACCGCCGGCCAGCCGTCCGCCGGCGGCGTGCCGGTCGGCGTTTGCCAGTAGACCTTGCGCTGCTCGGTGTCCTCGTCGATGGTGGCGGTGTGGTACTCACACTGCAGGGTGGTTCCGTCGTCGCTGCAACGCGACGCGGCCGACGACGCGTCGGCTGTGTCGCCGCCAGCATCCTCGCTCGCCTGCGGTGCGGCGTCGTTCGTATCGCGCGCCGCGCCGCTCACGTCGGTGGCTCCGCCGTCCCGGCCGACGTCGTGGCCGGGGTGTTCTGCCAAAGCGGGCGTGGCGTCCCCCGCGCTGCATGAGGCCGCCAGGCTCACCGCGGCGAGCAGTGCCACGGCCACATAAGTTGTCGGGCGAGGATAGCTCACGGCGCCTCGCCGAGGCGGTAGGTGACGGTGGTATCGGCCATGATGTCGTGCGCGGCCTTTTTTCGGGGGTGAAATACAGCCACCACGGCCCCCAGAAGCCACAACATCACCGTGACAGTCATCACGACGACAATGCTGACCTGGGTGGGGATGTCGCCCGCGCTCGTCACTTCGGTGTCCTTGATCGAGATAGTGTCAATACCCAGCCCCAGGCGCATGAACAGCACGATGAGCGCCAGTACCCCGACGGCCCAATGCATGGCGACAAAGCGCTTGATAGCCTGCCACAGCGACAGCGGGGTGCCGTCCTCGTTGGTGACGCGAATTCGGAAGAGTTTCTGGGCGACCGTGCTGCCGCGCCACGTCCACGCCCCCACCATATACGCCGGGTAGACCACCAGCGGGGCGTCCTTGTGGATGAAGGCCGTCAGCATGACGAGCACCAGATCGACCAGCCAGGCGCTGGTGCGCACGAGGAAGCCCGCCCGCTCGCGGCTGCGCGGACGCGCCGCGCCGAGCGCTGCAATCAGCGCGTCGTAGTCCGCGAAGCGCTCGTCGGGCGCTTTGGCGAGCAAACGTTGCAAGACGGCGGCGAACTTGGTCGGCAACTCGTCGACGAGTTCGTCGATATGAGGCGGCGGCTCGGAGACATGCTTGACGACCAGGGCGACCGGCGTGGGCGCCGAGAACACCGGACGCCCGGCGAGCAGGTGGAAGAAGGTCGCCCCCAGCGCGTACATGTCGGCGCGGTGGTCGACGTCTTTGCCGCGCGCTTGCTCGGGGGCGATATACATGGGAGTGCCCAGAAAGGCGCCTTCCTGAGTGAGCGAGCCGTCGCCCTCCTCGATGGGCTTGGCTAGCCCGAAGTCGGCGACTTTGACGTGGCCCTCGGGCGTGAGCAGCAAGTTGCCGGGCTTGAGGTCGCGGTGGATGAGTCCGCGTTGGTGGGCTTGGCGGAGCGCGCGGGCGACGTCGACCATATACTCCAGCGCCTGTTGCCAGCGAAGCGCCCCGCTCGTGCGCAGCATATCTTCGAGGGACGGGCCGTCGACCAACTCCATGGCGAAGAAATGGCGTCCCTCCTGCTCGCCGATGAAATAGATCGGCACCACGTTGGGATGACTCAGCCGCGCCTGGGCGCGGGCCTCACGCTTGAAGCGCTCGATGAGGTGGGGCTCGTGGAAGTCGGCCGGCAGCACCTTGAGCGCCACGGTGCGCTCCAGGGAGACGTCTCGAGCGCGGTAGACGCTTCCCATGCCGCCGGCGCCCAGCGTCTCGGAGACCTCGAAGTGGGCGAGTTGGCGGCCGACGAGGCCGTCGGCATCTTCACGCGCGAACCGTCGGATCTCGCCGTCATCCAGCGGCGCGGTGCGCGCGAGGTCGGCGCTATCAGCGATCGCCGCCGTGTCGGCCATGGCGGCGTCCTGCTCGTCGGCGGAAACATCGGGCGCCGGAGGGTTGTCGAGCTGCGTGGGCATGGCGACTCGCCAAATGGAAGAGATCCGAGCGCTAGCTTAGCGCAAGCGCGCCGTCAGGACGAGTCCTTCTGGTTGAACAGGGGCAGCTCGCCGAAGTGGGTGAAGAATTTGTGCAGCAGCTTCTTGAGGTACTCGAGGACCATGTCGCCGCCCTCGATATAGCGAAACATCAGCGGGCCGTGGCCGCGCGCGCCCGGCTGGTCGAGCTCGTCGGCGAAGAGCTCCTCGAGGGTGTCTCGGGCGCTTTTGCTCGCGTAGAAATAGCACACCATCGCGCTGCTTCGGCCCGTGGGGTAGTCGACCAGCCCGTCTTCGACGCGGATCTGCACGGCGGCGGGGCCGTCGGGAGCGTGGCGGGCGACCTCGTCGCGGGTCAGCGCGTACCAACTTGTGAATTGAAGGCGTCTCATGGCGTGGGCTCGTCGGAAAGTGACGTTGTCGTAATAGTGCCCCGCTCGAAATTCCTCAACCGCCTCGAAGTGTGCTAAGGAAAGGGTTGTTGGATGTGGCCGTTTCTTATCGACAGGACCTTTGATGAACGCATATCAGAAGTTGGAGCAGCGCTTTGCGCGGCTGGCGAAGATCGACGAAGCCATGGGCGTGCTGCATTGGGACCGCGCTGCCATGATGCCCGAGGGTGGGGCGCGCGGGCGCGCCGAGCAGTTGGCGACCCTGCAAGTCCTCGCCCACGAGCAGTTGACCGACCCGGCGCTTGGCGAGCTCTTCGAGCAGGTCGACGCCGAGGCGTTGGACGCCTGGCAGCAGGCCAACCTCGGGGAAATGAAGCGCATCTGGGTACACGCGACGTCGGTGCCCTCCGAGCTGGTCGAGGCCCAGAGCCGCGCGATTTCCGAGTGCGAGACGGTGTGGATGGCGGCGCGCGCGGACGACGACTTCGAGCGCCTCCAGCCGTATCTGGAGCGCGTGGTCGAGCTGGTGCGCCAGGCCGCCCAGGCCAAGGGCGAGGCGCTCGGCTGCTCGCCGTACGACGCCTTGCTCGACCAATTCGACCCGGGCATGCGCGCGGCCAAGATCGACCCCGTCTTCGCCGACCTCGCCGCTTTCTTGCCCGACTTCATCGACGAGGTGCTCGAGCATCAGGCCAGCGCGCCCGCTCCGACGCTGCCCGAGGGGCCGTTTCCCGCGGCGACGCAAAAGGAGCTGTGTCACTCGTTCATGAAGACGCTGGGATTTGACTTCCGCCACGGCCGGCTGGACACCAGCGCCCACGCGTTTTGCGGCGGCACCCCGGACGACGTTCGGCTGACGACCAACTACGACGAGAGCGGCTTTACGCGCTCGTTGATGGCCACGCTGCACGAGACTGGCCACGCCCTGTACAATATGGGGCTTCCCGAGCAGTGGCGCTATCAGCCGGTGGGGCAGGCCCGCGGCACCAGCATCCACGAGAGCCAGTCGCTGTTGATGGAAATGCAGGTGTGCCGAAGCCGCGAGTTCCTGGAGTTTGCCGCCCCGCGCATTCGCGGGGCGTTCGGGGGCAGCGGCGAGGCGTGGACGGCGGATAACCTGTACCGCCTGTCGACCCGGGTGGAGCGAAGCCTCATTCGCATTGACGCCGACGAGGTGACCTACCCGGCGCACGTGATCCTGCGCTACCGCCTCGAGCAGCAGATGATCGCCGGCGAGTTGGCGGTCGCGGATCTGCCGGAGGCGTGGAACGCCGGCATGGTCGAGCTGGTCGGCATCGCCCCGCCCGACGACCGCGACGGGTGCATGCAGGATATCCACTGGATGACCGGCGGGTTCGGCTATTTCCCCACCTATACGCTGGGGGCGATGATCGCCGCGCAATTGTTCCAGGCCGCCCGCACCCAGGTCCCCGAGGTCGTCAGCGGCGTGCGCGAGGGCGATTTCGCCCCGCTTCTGGGCTGGTTGCGCCAGAACGTGCACACCCGGGCGTCGAGCACGAGCACCGAGGCGCTCATCGAAGATGCCACCGGCAGCGCGCTGGACGCCGACATCTTCAAGGCGCACCTCCGGGAGCGCTACTTGAGTTAGACGCGCGCCGCGTTGTGATGACCTTGAAGATCGCTTCTTCTACGACGGACGCCCGACGACCATCGGGCGTCCCCACAGCGATCTCGGGGTATGGCCAATGACCGACGCGATCTCGGAGCACCAGTCCTCATGGGCGTTTGTCCGGGTGCTGCGCGGTTGTGTGTCCCGTTTTCGCGAGGGCTGGCAACGGCTAAGCCGCGGGGCTGTGGCCGGCGGCCTCGGCTTTGCCTATTTGAACACAGATGGCTTCCGTGGCTCCCGAGGGTGCGCTCACGGCCGGGCCCAGCGGCCCGAGCCGCTGCGCTTACCCCCGGTCACGGTTTGGTCATGCGCCCGAGAGAGCTACAAGCCATACCGTGACCGGGGGTAAGCTTACTTGAGGCGCCGCAAGGCGCACTCGAGGGGCGCACCCTCGGGAGGGTCACCGCTCGTCAAATCCCCGCCCAGACCGCACCAGCCACCCAAACGGTGCTACCCACCTCTGAAAGAGAGCTATTTCAGATAGATACGCGGGGTGAGTGTGGCGTATCGGACGGGCGCCGTGCGAGAGTCGGTCGGCGGCTGAGGGGGCCATGTGCCGCTTTGCCACCTTCCCCAGTTTCTGGCCGGCTATTGAGCACAGATGGCTTCCGTGGCTCCCGAGGGTGCGCTCACGGCCGGGCCTAACGGCCCGAGCCGCTACGCTTACCCCCGGTCACGGTTTGGTCATGCGCCCGAGAGAGCTACAAGCCATACCGTGACCGGGGGTAAGCTTACTTGAGGCGCCGCAAGGCGCACTCGAGGGGCGCACCCTCGGGAGGGTCACCGCTCGTCAAATCCCCGCCCAGACCGCACCATCGAGCCCATCGAGGACGTCGAGGTGGGCGACGAGGTCGTCTCCCGCGACCCCAAGACCGGCGAGCAAGCATGCCAGCCGGTCGTGGGTCTGAAGGTCACGCCCGACCAAAAGGTGGAGTCTCTCAACCTCGTCGCGCCCGACGGCCACACAGAAGCTTTCGGCGTCACGCCCACCCACCCCTTCTGGGTTATCGGCCACGGCTGGAAGCCAGCCGGCAAGCTCCGGCCCGGCGACGAGGTGTTTACCTCCAGCGGCGGCTGGGTGCGCGTGACCGGCTCGACCTGGCTGCAGGCCCGCCAGACGGTGTATAACTTCGAGGTCGCCCGGTTCCACACGTATTTTGTGGGGAAGGCGGGGGCGTGGGTTCATAATAACTGCGCTGACGATCTGATTCGGGGCGGTACGCGCGTCAGTGGAAAATTTCCGGAAACCTCGGATCCGAACGCGGTGCTGTATCGCACTGATCCCAATACCCAATACGGGAAATGTGACGACCTACCAAGTATACCGAAACGACGGAACTCCTCTGAAGCGCGTCGACTTGGAAGGCCGCAGCCACGGTGGGATTCCCACGCCTCACGTTCAGGAATACACCAAGAACACGAATCCAGCGGGACAAACGTTTATCAACAAGGGTGACGTTCGGCAGGCAAGTCCAGAAGAAGTTCCAACTCAATTTTGAGGGCACAAATGGAGAGCACGAAGCTGTCACTAAATGAACTCTACCCGTACTTCGACGATTGCGGGGCTTCGATCTCGGAAGGGTATTTTGGCTTCCTGGACCGGGTCGTGACCGCTCGAGGGGTCCTTGTCTGTTCAAAGCTATTTTGGCCGGACTTCGTACACTATCGCGGCGGCGTTTTTGTCGACTTCCAGTTCCAGCCGCACCTCGTCGACGAGTGGATGGATTCGGCAACAAGCGTCCAAGAGGTCGAGTCCGTGGTCAACCATCTTCACATGTGGGACCTTTTCATTTCCACAGCGAATGATGTCTCGGAGATGCACCTGCACCAACTGGCCCAAGTGCTATCGCGGTCCTGGTCTGCCGCCGCTTCCGAGGCGTTTCCTTCCATCGAGTTCCAAACCGAGGTCATCGGAGAGCCGGATGATTATGGACCCACCTTGTACTTCTACTCCAAACGATAAACTGAGGTTGATTCACTTTCGCGGACACATCGAACACCATGTTTTGGTAAATTTTACGAGGTGTCCAGATGCCGAAACGCTACCCCAAAGAATTCAAGCTCGAAGCCGTTCGACTCTCCGAGTTGCCTGACCGCACGGCCGTCAGCGTAGCCAGGTAGCTAGATATCAACGTCGAGACGCTGTACAGCTGGCGACGCAAGTACAAGAAGCACGGCGACGATGCCTTCCCCGGCCAGGGCAATCTGACGCCCGAGCATGGCGCAAGCCGAGCAAGCGTGCGAGCCAGCCCAACGAGGTCTGGCTGGCGGACATCACCTACGTCGACACCAAGGAAGGCTGGCTGTATCTGGCGGCCGTCCTCGACGTGTATAGCCGCAAAGTCGTCGGTTGGGCGATGGACAGTTCCATGAGCCGCAAGCTGTGCATGGGCGCGCTCGAAATGGCTGTGCTCAATCGCAGGCCGGCTGAGGGCCTTGTGCATCACTCGGACCGCGGCAGCACTACGCCAGCGGTGATTACCAGGCGATGCTTGAAAGCCAAGGCATGACCTGATCGATGAGTCGCAAAGGAAACTGCTGGGACAACGCGCCCATGGAGAGCTTCTTTGGCACGCTGAAGAGCGAGTCGTTGCATCGCCATGAGTTTGCGACCAGAGACGAGGCGAGACGGGAGATTTTCGAGTTCATCGAGGTCTTCTACAATCAACAACGAAGACACTCGGCGCTCGACGTCATGAGCCCTGCCGAGTTCGAACAGATGGCCCAAGCGGCCTGAGAAGGGTGTCCGCTAAATCAGAGCAAGCTCAGTCACAGCTTGACTTGTTCTGACGCGGTCTTTGATGGTGAGAGACGGTTGGCTCGCATGGCGCACTGCCACGGCGTCGCCAATGATCTTCGCGTCCGGCGGCGTAAGGCCGCCGGGGCGCGTCGTGTGGCGGTCATCGAGGCTAGCCAACGATCTGTGCGTCCAGCGAGACAAGCTCGCTGGGGCGCGGCCGCTGTCCAAGGCGCGCGGCCCCGAAGAACCGCACGACAGGCCACGGACATCGACTCACGACGCGCGTGCAAGGCCCCCGGACGGCAAGGCCCCTGCGGGCGTGAGAAAAACCGGTAGCTGCGGGTCAGCGCGACCGACGCAGTCGGCGCGCGCAGCCCGTAGCGGGGGCGCAAAATGGCAAACAACACCTCAACAAAGCCGAACCATCCCACCCCCATTGCCACCTTCGGAGACATGAAGGTGCCACCTACCTCTGAAAGAGAGCTATTTCAGATAGATACGCGGGGTGAGTGTGGCGTATCGGACCGGCGCCGGGCGAGAGTCGGTCGGCGGCTGAGGGGGTCATGTGCCGCTTTGCCACCTTCCCCCGGTTTCTGGCCGGCTATTGAGCACAGATGGCTTCCGTGGCTCCCGAGGGTGCGCTCACGGCCGGGCCCAGCGGCCCGAGCCGCTGCGCTTACCCCCGGTCACGGTTTGGTCATGCGCCCGAGAGAGCTACAAGCCATACCGTGACCGGGGGTAAGCTTACTTGAGGCGCCGCAAGGCGCACTCGAGGGGCGCACCCTCGGGAGGGTCACCGCTCGTCAAATCCCCGCCCAGACCGCACCAGCGCGGCCGCTGCCCAAGGCGCGCGGCCCCGAAGAACCGCACGACAATCCGGGGACATCGACTCACGACGCCCGTGCAAGGCCCCCGGACGGCAAGCCCCCTGCGGGCGTAAGAAAAACCGGTAGCTGCGGGTCAGCGCGACCGACGCAGTCGGCGCGCGCAGCCCGTAGCGGGGGCGCAAAATGGCAAACAACACCTCAACAAAGCCGAACCATCCCACCCCCATTGCCACCTTCCACAACCCGCCCAATCACCGCCGCTTGCCCATACCCACGCTCTCGCAACGCTGCCACCGCGGCCTGCGCCCGCGCGGCGGGCACGGCGGCGAGCAGGCCGCCGGCGGTTTGGGGGTCGAAGATGAGGGAGTAGTGGGGGTGGTCGGCGGCTTCGGCGACGTTGGTGATGGCGCGGCGAAGGCGCACGTTGTCGGGTTGCAGCGAGCTCGCGATGCCGGCGCGGGCGGTGTCGAGGGCGCCGTCGAGCAGGGGGAGGGCGTCGAGGTCGAGCTCGGCGTTTGCCTGGGATGCCTGGGCCATCTCGACGAGGTGGCCGAGCACGCCGAAGCCGGTGACGTCGGTGCTGGCGGTGACGCCGTGCTCGCGCAGGCAGGCGGCGGCTGCGCGGTTGGACTGCATCATCGTGTCGAGGGCGGCCTCGATCCAGCGGCCCTTGGCCTTCTGGCGCATGTCGGCGGCGAAGAGCGTGCCCGTGCCCACGGGCTTGGTCAGGATGAGCGCGTCGCCGGGCTGCATCCCTCCTTTGCGCAACAGCTCGTCGGGGGACACCAGCCCGCTTAGCTGCAGGCCGAAGGCCAGCTCGTCGCCCTCGCCGCTGTGGCCGCCGACGAGCACGGCGCCGGCGTCTTCGAGGACGTCGACGGCGCCGGCCATCATCTGGAACAGGTCCTGTTCGACCTTGTCTTCGCTGGCGTAGGGGACCTGGGCGATGGCCAGGGCCGTGCGGGGCTCGGCGCCCATCGCCCAGATGTCGCCCAGGCAATGGTTGGCGGCGACGCGGCCGAAGATGTAGGGGTCGTCGATGAAGGTGCGGAAGAAGTCGACGGTCTGGACCTGCAGCTTGCCGGCGGGCACGCGCACCACCGCGCAGTCGTCGGGGGCGTCGAGGCCGACCACGACGTCGTCGCCGGCGGAGATGTCCAGCCGGGCGAGCACGCGGGACAAGACCGGCTGGCCGAGCTTGGAGCCGCAGCCGCCGCAGCGCATGGCCGCGGTCGCCAACAACTCGCGGGCGGCGGCGTCGTCGGCCTGGACGTCGACCTTGGGCGCCTCGGCGTCCATCACGGGCAGGTCGTCCCACTGGGCCATCCAGCGGGTGTCGATGAACTCTTTGAGGCGCCAGACCCACTCGCCCTCCGCCGCCCACGGCCCGCGGGAGGCCACGGCGTAGCGGTCGCCGGTGCCTACCAGGCTTAAAAAGCGGCGCTGCGGGCGGTACGCAGTAAGTCGGCGGCCCTGGGCGGCGCGGCGCAGATTATCGGCAAGCGGCATGCCCTGGCGAACGGCGTATACCCCCGATTTTGCCAGCGCGTGGCCCTCGATGGAGGCGATGTCGCCGGCGGCGAAGACCTCGGGGTGCGAGGTCGAGCGCAGGCAGTCGTCGACCGCGATAAAGCCGGCCTCGTCGGTCGCCAGCCCCGACTGGCGAATCCAGGCCGGGGCCGAGGCGTTGGTCGCCCAGATGACCGAATCGAAGCGGTGGCGCTGGCCGGACGCGTCCACCAGCGCGCCGTCGTCGACCTCGACCACGCGACAGCCGCGGTGCAGCTCGATGCCTCGCTCGGCGACGATACGCTCGAATTTGGCGCTGACCCGGCGGTTGTGGGTCGGAAGCAGCCGCTGGGAGCCCGAGAATAGTGCGCACTGCACGCCAGGCGCCGCCGGCGCGCGCTCCTCGGCGAGCACGCGCAGGCGGTGCTCCAGCGACAGCAGTAGTTCCACGCCGCCGGCGCCGCCGCCCACGACCGCCACCCGCAAGCTGTCGGCGTCGCCCGACGCCTGGCTGGCCTGCTCGATCAGGCCCTCGAAATGGACCAGGAACTCGTCGACCGGTTTGACGGGCGTGGCGTAGGTCGCCGCCCCGGGCACGTCCGCCACGCGTGGCGTCGAGCCGATATCGAAGGAAACCAGGTCGTAGGCCACCGGCGGGCGCCCCGCGCAGCGCAACTGGCGGGCGTCCAGGTCCACCCCCACCACGGTGTCGTGGAAGAGGCGCGCGCCGGCAAATTGGCACAACGGGCGCAGGTCGATATGCGCCTCGTCATGCCCGTAATGCCCGGCGATCAGCCCGGGGAGCATGCCCGAGTAGGGCGTGTGCACGTCGCGGGTGATCAGCGTGACCCGAAGGCCCTTGACCGGGTGCATCCCGAGCATCTTGAGCACGGCCACATGGGCGTGGCCGCCGCCAACGAGGACGAGGTCTTTGAGGACTGGTGTGGTTGACTGCATGACACGGTGTCGAGGGGGTTCGACGGCGGCCTATCTTTGCGGCGCGCCGCAGTGCAAACAACCACAACGCGCCGGTATTTCGCAACCGCAGAGATTGCGGCTGCTCCACGAGCGTGGTACCTTGCTAACAGCAGAAAATAGAACCAACATCTCGCCCTCGGCCAGCGCGGCTGCGCGAGGACAGGAGCAGCGAACCCCCATGAGCGGTCGCTTTCCCGAGCCAGGAAAACTATTCGAGGAGAAATACCGCGTCGAGCGGCTCCTCGGCAGTGGCGGGTTCGCGCGTGTCTACCTGGCCGAACAAACCGACCTGGGGCGTAAGGTCGCCATCAAGGTGCTCAGCCCGAAGGTCTCCCAGGCCGTCGGCGGCGAGCAGACCGACCCGCAGATCGAATCGGTGGCCCTGCGCTTCGAGCGCGAGGCCCGGGTGGTCTCCCAGCTCAAAAGTCCCCAGACGATCACGATCTACGACTACGGGCGCACCGACGGTGGCCTGCTGTACATGGTCATGGAGTACGTCGATGGCACCGAGCTCGACGAGATTCCGGTGCCCATCGAGCCCCGCCGGGTCGTCAACATCCTCAAACAGGTGCTGCAGAGCCTGCGCGAGGCCCACGCCAACGGGCTGCTGCATCGCGACCTCAAGCCGGCCAATATCATGGTCTACGAGCACCTGGGCCAGAAGGACCAGGTCAAGCTGCTCGATTTTGGCATCGCCAAGGCGGTCGGGCAGGCGGCCAGCGACGCCGACAAGGACCTGACGGCGGCCGATTCGCTTATCGGCACCCCCCGGTATATGTCCCCGGAGCAAATCCGCGGCGAGGACATCGGCCCGGCCTCCGACATCTACAGCGTGGGTCTGGTGGCCTACGAGTTGCTGATGGGGGAGAAGGCCATCACCAACTCCGACAGTATCGAGATTCTGGGCAAGCACCTGTCCTCGGAGTCCTTCGAGATTCCTCGCCATCACGCCATCCACCCGAAGCTGCGCCGACTGATCAACAAGATGCTCTCCAAGCGCCTCGACGAGCGCTACCAGTCGACTGAAGAGGTCTTGGCCGATTTGGCTGAGATCGAACAGGTCGCCGGCGATCTGCGCATCGGCGGGCCGCCGGCGTTCGACGACGACAGTCTCCAGGAGGCGTCGGCCGACGACGATGATATCGAGGAGCTCGACCCGGCGGAGGTGCAGTGGGAGTCGTCGGCCGACGACGGCGGCTCGCGTGGGCTCGTGTGGGCAGCGGTCGCGTTGGTCGTGCTCATTGGCGGCGGGGTGGCTATCTGGCAGGTCGTCGGCACTCCGCACAAGCAGGACATCTCCGAGGCACATCCCGAGGTTGCGCAGAAGCCGGCGCCGTCCAAGGCGCCGCAGGTCAAGGCGGCGGCTGACGACGACAAGCCGGACAAGCCGCCCGCGGTCATCACCCTGATTCGCACCGACCCCAAGGGG
This sequence comes from uncultured delta proteobacterium, assembly GCA_963697525.1. Classification (GTDB taxonomy): domain Bacteria; phylum Myxococcota_A; class Bradymonadia; order Bradymonadales; family Bradymonadaceae; genus Bradymonas. The sequence goes on along the minus strand of OY969087.1, from coordinate 5,692,956 downwards.
GCGAGCGTGTGGCTCGGAGAGCGCCTCGTGGGAATGGCGCCGGTCCAATTCGGCTCGGACGAGTACCAATTCCCCCTGACGGTGCGCGTCAAGCTGGGGGATCGCAGCGCCGAGCAGACGCTCGAGAAGCCCGGCGGTGAGCACGTGCTGAAGTTGCCGCCGAAGGACCAACTGGCCGAGCAGGCGCCCACGGCGGACAAGCCCGCCGAGCATCACGCCGCCCACCACGCGCAGCGCCATCACGAACAGACGGCCTCCGACACCAAGGCCAAGCCCAAACGAGACAAGAAGCCGTCGAAGACGGCCAACGCCGACGCCAAACCGGCCAACCCGCCGTCGACCCCGACGGCGACGCCGGCGGATACGACCAAGCCCGACAAAACCTCGAAGGTCAAAACGCGAAAGTACCTGCCGCTGGAGTGACGGCAGCCCTGCGCAATCAGCGCGGAAGGACGACACATGCGCACACAGCAGTCAATCACTGGAGCGGGCCGCCTTGCGGCTTGGGTACTCGCAACATGGGTGGCGCTGGGCGTGCTCGTTCCCAGCGCATATGCGCAGGACGCTCCGGATCCCGACCAGGGCGCCGACGCCCACGGGCAAAACACCGACGCCGATAACGCCAAGAAAGCCCAGGTCTACTACCAGTCCGGGGTCAAAGCTTACTTCAACAAGAAGTACTCGCTGGCGATCACCTACTTCGAGCGCGCCAACGCGCTCGACCCCGACCCGGTCGTCCTCTACAACATCTCGCTGGCTCAATCGAAATTGGGCAACGCCAAAGAAGCGCTCGACGCCGCGCTGCAGGCCCAGACGATCGGCGGGCTTCCCAAGGACACTGCGCGCAAGAACCGCTACCGCATCGTGGCCTTTCGCCGCGCGCTGGCGGCCCAGTCGGTGTGCGAGGCGATCAACCCACCGGCCAAGGCGAAGGTCGCCAAAGAAGACGCCCATTTCGGCGCCGTTGGCTGGAGCGGCGTGGGCGCCGCGGGGCTGGGAGCGGCGGCGCTCATCGGCGCCGGGGTGCTCGACATCGTCGTCAGCGGCAATATGGACAAATACGACTCGGCGCGCGCCGACGGCAATTACCAGAGCGCCAAATCCCTGCGCGCCGACATCACCAGCGGGCAGCAGCTCGGCCGCGTGATGCTGTACTCGGGCGTGGGCCTGGTGGCCGTGGGCGGGGCGCTGTTCGCCTACGACTTCTTCGACATGGGCGAGTCGCCCCACGATCGCAGCCACGTGGACCTGGCGTCGGTGTCCGGGTCGGTGGGCGCCGACCGCGCCAGCGTCCAGCTACGGTGGACGTTTTGAGCAAAGATCTCGTCGCTGCCCGACGCATTGAGGATGCCCCAATGAGCCGTTCAATCATACACTCGCCGGTGTCGCTGGTCTCATTTTGCTTGCTCGTGGTCCTGTCGCTGGGAGCGTCGTCGTGTGCGCTATACGACGAGCCCGCGGCGCTCGACCCGGCGCTGGCGGTCAAGAGCTTGAAGATCGACCCCGACCCGGTGCGCCTGGAGCTGTACCAGACCACGCAACTGTCGGCGCGGCTGTACGACCAGGCAGGCAAGGAGGTCGACGGGCTGGTGGTCGACTGGACCAGCGGCAATGAGTCCATCGCCACGGTCGACCCCAGCGGGGAGGTCACCGCCAAGGCCATCGGCGATACGACCATTACGGCGACCATCGGCGACGTGTCCACCACCACGACCGTGGTCGTATTCACCCCGGTCAAACACGTCGACATCACCCCCGACCCAGCGTTTGTGGACGTGGGCGCCAACGAGCAGTTGAGCGCGACGGTCTACGGGGACAACGACACGGTCATGAACGGGCGCACCATCGAATGGAGCAGCTCCGACGAGAGCATCGTGACGGTCGACGAGGAGGGACAGATCACCGGCGTCGCCGAGGGCCAGGCGACCATCCGCGCCAAGGCGACCGGGGTCACCGGTACGGTGGACGTGACCGTGCGTGAGCCGGTCGACCACATCAAGCTCGACCAGACCGACGCGACCATCGACGTGACCGACACGGTGCAGTTGGGCGCGCTGGTCATCGACGTCAACGACAAGCCGCGCGATGATTGCACGGTCACCTGGACGAGCTCCAAGCCCGAGGTCGCCTCGGTCGACGACAGCGGGCTCGTCGAGGGGCTCAAGGAGGGCGTGGCGACGATCACCGCCGCGTGCGACGGCAAGCAGGCCGAGGCCACCATCACGGTCAACGCCCCGGTGGATGCCGTGGCGGTGAGCCCCAACCCCGGTAGCGTCAACGTGGCCGACACGCTGCAGCTCCAGGCGACGCTGACCGACGCCGCCGACAACGAGCTTACCGGGCGCAGCGTCACCTGGGAGAGCAGCGACGACACCATCGCCACGGTCGACGCCAACGGCATGGTCTCCGGGCTAAAGGGCGGCGACGTGACCATCACGGCCACCAGTGAAGGGGTCAGCGGCACGGCGCAGGTCACCGTGGCGAACCCCGTCGACACCGTGGAGGTCTCGCCCGACCCGCTGACGATGAACGTCTTGGACACCCACCAGATGACGGCCAACCTGGCCGACGCCGCCGGCAATGCGCTGACGGGGCGAACGGTCACCTGGCGCTCCGACGACACCAGCGTGGCCACGGTCGACGCGAGCGGGGTCGTCACCGCCAAGAGTGCCGGCACGGTCAATATCAGCGCGACCGCCGAGGGCGTCAGCGGGAGCGCCGAGGTGACCGTGGAGAATCCGGTGACCACCGTCGAGGTCACGCCCGCCTCGCCCACCCTGGAGGTCACCGACACCACCCAGTTGACGGCGACCGCCAAGGACGTGCGCGGCAACGTGATGACGGGGCATACCGTGACCTGGACGAGCACCGATCCCACGGTCGTCACCGTCGACAGCAACGGCAATATCGAGGCGCTCAAAGGCGGCTCGGCCACCATCAAGGCCCAGGTCGACAACGTCGTCGGCACGGCCGAGGTCACCGTCGACGCCCCCGTGCGCTCGGTGACGCTCACCCCGACGGCGCCGGCCATCGAGGTCACCAAGACCGTGCAGCTAAGCGCCCAACTCGCCGACAAGGGCGGCAACGTGCTGACCGGGCGCACGATCACGTGGACGAGCAGCGACGACACCGTCGCCTCGGTCGACGCCAACGGGCTGGTCACCGGCCTCAAAGGCGGCACGGTCACCATCACCGCCCAGGCGGACGCGGCCACCGACTCGGTCGACGTCACCGTGGACAACCCGGTGCGCTCGGTGGACATCTCGCCGGCGTCGCCCGCGGTGCAGGTGGCCGCGACGACCTCGCTGACGGCCACGCCTCGCGACCTCGGGGGCAACGCGCTGGCTGGGTACACGGTCACGTGGAGCAGCAACAACACCAGCGTCGCCACGGTCAGCGCGACCGGGGCGATGACCGCCGACGTGACCGGTCAGAAGGGCGGCACGGCCACGATCACCGCGGCGGTCGACGATGGACAGGGCCACCGGGCCTCCCACGCCGTGGACATCACCGTCGACGACCCGGTGGCGACCGTGGAGTTTAGCCCCGCGTACGTCTTTCTGTTTCCGGGCGACCAGGCCCAGATCAACGTGACCTTGCGCGACGCCAATGGCAACGCGCTCAGCGGGCGCACGGTCACCTGGACCACCCTGGATTCGAGCATCGCCACGGTTGACGCCAACGGGCTGGTCACCGCCGTGGCCAACGGGTCGACCAGCGTCAAGGCGACCAGCGAGGGCGTCTCCAACTCGGTGACCGTCGACGTGGTGCATTGGTCGCAGGTCAGCGCCGGCCAGAGCTATTCCTGCGGGGTTATCTCCAACGGCAACGCGTATTGTTGGGGGCAGAACACCCCCGATGGCGTGCTCGGCGACGGCACCACCGATTCGGGCACCGACGCGTCTCACAACCACAACGCCGACAAGGCCCAGCCGACGCTGGTCCACGGCGGGCTGAATTTCAAAATGGTCTCGGCGAGCATCTACCACACCTGCGGGCTGACCAATAACGGCAAGGCCTACTGCTGGGGTTTCGGCCAAAACGGCGCCCTGGGAAGCGCCGTCTTCGCCAACAGTGCCACGCCGGTGGCGGTCAACGGCAATTATGTGTTCACCGACATCGGGTTGGGCACCAACCACACCTGCGCGTTGGACACCACCGGTGATTTGTACTGCTGGGGCTCGAATCAAAACGGCCAGCTCGGCCTGGGCGCGGGTGGCCAACAATTCTACGCCATTCCCCAGAAGGTCCCCGGCCACAAATTCGTCGACTTCGCCATGGGCGCCGCGCACACCTGCGCGATCAGCCAGGCCGGCCCGACGTACTGCTGGGGCGACGGCACGTCCGGCCAATTGGGCGACGGCAATGCCACCAGCTCCGACCAACTCGTCAAGGTCAGCACGCCCGAGCCCCTGGTGGCCATCGCCTCGGGCTACAGCCACGTATGTGGGCTGGGCGCGACCGGAAAGATGTACTGCTGGGGGGACAACCAATACGGTCAGGACGGCGACGGGACGACCACCCAGCAGAACACGCCGGTGCGCGCCGACTCCACGCGTACCTACAATTCACTGGAAGTTGGCGCGGGAACGACCTGCGGCATCTTGTCCAACGGGGACGCCTATTGCTGGGGCTTCAACGGCCAGGCCAACCTGGGCACCGGCGGCTACGTCGATAGCCAGCCCACGCCCACGCTGGTGGCCGGCGGACATCGCTGGTCGAGCATCATCCTGGGGTTGCAGCATACCTGCGGCGTGGCCACCGGCGAGTTCAACGCGTTTTGTTGGGGCGACAACCAGTGGGGCCAGGTCGGCGACGGCACCAAGAACAACGACATCACCGTGCCCACGAGCGTGCTCAATCCCTGAGCCGCCGGCGCGCCGATGCTGGCCATCGCGACCGCCTTGTGTAACATGGGGCCACCCGAACCTTTGCAACAGGAGGAGTGGCACATGGCACAGATTCAAACAGTGGTGGTCACCGGCGCGGCCGGCGCCCTCGGAAGCGTGGTCTGCCAGCGTTTTCTCGACGGCGGCTGTACCGTCGTGGGCGTCGACCTGGGGCTCGAGCACGGCGCCGAGGTCGTCGCCGACGACGAGCGCGAGCGGCTGTACTGGACCGCCATCGACCTGAGCGACGCCGACGCCGTACGCCAGGGCATCGCACGCATCGACGAGGTGGTCGGCCCCATCGACGCGGTGGTCAACTGCGCCGGCGGATTTCGCTGGACGCTGATGGGCGAGGCCGGCGACGACGACGTCGACTTTCTAATCGACGCCAACCTGCGCTCCGCGCTGCACATCGTGCGCGAGGTCTTGCCGGGCATGAAAGAGCGCGACCGCGGGCGCATCGTGCTGGTCAGCTCCAAGTCCACCCTCAACCCCACGACCGGCGAAGGACCCTACGCCGCGACCAAGGCGGCGCTCAACGCGCTGACCAAGTCGGTGGCCGCCGAGGTCCGCGAGCACGACGTCACCATCAACGCCGTCCTGCCGTCGATCATCGACACCCCCGCCAACCGCTCGGAGATGCCCGACGGCGAGTTCGACCGCTGGGTCAAACGCGACCAACTCGCCGAGATCATCTACATGCTCACCCAACCGGTCGGCGACCCCATCAACGGCGCGCTCATTCCGGTGTCCGGGCGCATGTAGCCCGGTGACGCGCCCCGACACGCCTCCGATCTCAACGCGTGTTGCAAAACGCGTCGATGCCTAGCGTACGAGCCACGCGCACGCCCACAATCGGACGGGCCGCGGTGCTCTGCGCCGCCGGGGTCGCTCTGCGGCCCCGTACGTGTTTCCCGACGACGAACCGCGCCCCGCTACGGGCCACGCGCGCCGCGACCAAAGGTCGGGCACGCTCACCCGCAGCTAACGGTTTTTCTACCGCCCCGATGGGGCTTGCCGTCCGTGGGACCCGCACGATCCGCCGCGTGCGGTGGCGAATCGGCGCTTCGCGGCCTCGACGGCACGGAGGCCGTCGCTCCAACACCAGGCGCTCGCTCTTTCTTGGAGCGACGCCGTCCCTGGCGTCGTTTTGGGCCGCGGTGCGGCCCTCGACGGCAAGTCGGCGCGGGCGTGGTTGCCAGGTCGACCCTCACCACGGGCCAAGGCCCGAGGCTCGTAAAGGACAGCCACGTCGAGGCGTGCGGGCCAAGGCCGCGCACGCCAAGCAGGTGGTCGACGGTTTGAAGGGAGAACGAGCGCCCATCCGTGTCGGCCGGTTGAGGAATCGCATGGATGGAGGCGTTCGCCGATTCGATCGGTTGTACGGCCCATCCGTGGCGACATGCCCACCGCACAACCCATCGCACCCGGTCTCGTCGTCGACGCATCACCAAAGCATCGACCACGCGCTCGGCGTGCGCGGCCTTGGCCCGCACGCCTTGTGATGGTTGTTTTTCCGAGCCTCGGGCCTTGGCCCGTGGATAGGGTCGACGTGGCAACCACGCCTCGAGACGGACGCGTGCCGGCGACGAGCCGCGCCCCGCTACGGGCCACGCGCGCCGCGACCAAAGGTCGGGCGCGCTCACCCGCAGCTACCGATTTTTCTACCGCCCCGATGGGGCTTGCCGTCCGTGGGTCCCGCACGATCGACGTCGTTTTGGGCCGCGGTGCGGCCCCCGACGGCAAGTCGGCGCGGGCGTGGTTGCCAGGTCGACCCTCACCACGGGCCAAGGCCCGAGGCTCGTAAAGGACAGCCACGTCGAGGCGTGCGGGCCAAGGCCGCGCACGCCAAGCAGGTGGTCGATGGTTTGAAGGGAGAACGAGCGCCCATCCGTGTCGGCCGATTGGGGGATCGAATGGGCGAGGGCGTTCGCCGATTCGACCGGTTGCACGGCCCATCCACGACGACATGCCCACCGCACAACCAATCCCACACGGACTCGTCGTCGACGCATCACCAAAGCATCGACCACGCGCTCGGCGTGCGCGGCCTTGGCCCGCACGCCTTGTGATGGTCGTTTTTCCGAGCCTCGGGCCTTGGCCCGTGGGGAGGGTCGACGTGGCCACCACGCACTGAAACGGATGCGTTCCGGCGACGCGCCTTATCTATATCTACGCGAGGCGGCGGTATAGCCACCACACTCCTCCGACCTGCGCGGGTCGGTGGTGGCCAAGACGGCCATCGACGGGCCGGCGATCTTCGACAAGGCCGCCGAGTACGACGCCTGGGGCAACACCGTGACGCTGCCCGGCCTGGGCACGCCGCGCCACCAATTCGTCGACTTCGAGCCCGACCAGGCGACCGGCTACTACTACATGGGCGCCCGGGTCTACGACCCGACGTTGAGAAGGTGGTTGTCGCCTGATCCGTTGATGCTGGGGATGCCCCAGGCCACGACGGGCAGCGGGCGACAACTCAACCTGTATGCCTACGCCACGAACAATCCTGCGGTCGTTGTCGATCCGAGCGGGTTGATGGGCGACGAAGAGCAGGAACTCAACGCGGACTTTATGGAAGCCGCTGGCGGTGGGGACTTGCCATTAGCCACGGAAGAGGCCTCCGCGGGCGATGAGAGCAGCAGTTCTGGACAGGGAGAAACGGATGGTGAAACGACGGCTACCGGAGACGACGGCACTTCGCACAGTGGTGGATCGTCAGACGACTCGGAGGAGGATACTTCGGCCGCCGGGTCGTCCGGGTTGCCGTCTACAGGCGATACCAATCTGGACATTGAGCAGGATTACTCGGGTATTCATATTGAGCAGCAGCCAAAATCGACGGAGCAGGACAGCGTACTTGCCGATAGCGTGGGTAACCAGTTCGACCTCAAGTCATTAGAGAATAAGAACATTCTTCCTGACAAGGTCTCGACTGGGCGGAATGGTGGAAGAACGGCGATGACCGGGGGGCCGAAGAATGCAATTGTGCAGACACGAGGTGGTCACGCCTTAGTTTACGACGAGAATGGACGCTATCTTATGGATATCTCGAAGCAACGAATCAAGATGGCGGAGTGGAACAAGGCACCGAATGGTAAATGGTACGGAAGTCAAAACGGCACGAAGTTGTTTCGCCGCGGTGTTCCCGAGCAAATTCTGAGGCTAGTGGGACTAATCAAGTAGACGAGCAAAATATGAAAACTGACATCACAGAACATCCGGGCATTATCGATCCGGAGCTGGTTGGCAAATTTCCCTCTGGCTTTCCATTTCGCAATTTTTTCCCTTACGTCGCAAATTTAGTAAGCTTGGAGCAATTCCTTGCGGTCGCGGGCGTGTTGGCTCCGTCGTTCTTAGAGCGCGACGAACACATATTCCTGCTTGAAAATTGCAGAGACTTCTCGGGAGATCCGAACGATCTGACGTCTCCATTCGGCAATGACCGAAAGTCGGTTGAGCGTTGGAACAATATCAAGCCCATGAAGGAGTTATTTACACCCGAGCAGCGTGACCCGGCACTTGACATCGACCAGCTTGCGGACGAGTTCATGCTCGTGCTCAAAGCGTTTTGGTCACGGCGGCTCGCGGAGGTGTTTCCAAAACGCGAGTTCGAGTTCGAAATCGGTGAAGACCTGCTCGGCGAGGAAGGACTATGTATCACGTTCTCGCAGAAATAGTGCTCGGTGTAGTTTAAGACCTGCACGAGGACGACCTGTATGAGCCCACAGCCAACGGCGAAATCACCGAGAACCGCCTGCTCAGCTACGACGCCGCCGGCTGCCTCGAGAGCGTCGACGCCATCCGCACCGACGACACCGCAGCGGTCATAAAGGACATGACCACCACCAACGTGTGTGGCCAGGGCGGAAAGCAAATCCTGCGAAAGACCGTCGACAACCTGACCGGCGAGGTCACAAGCCGCATCGTCGACTTCGCGGGCATCGCCGAGATTCGCCCCGACGACCGCGCCGGCACCAGCGACACCGGCGAGCCCGACGGGCTGATGTTTTTGCGCATCCCCGTCAACGGCGGCGTCGCCGTCGAGCTCGCCCGCTCGCTCGCTGACGGCCACCTCGTCACCGACGAGTCCGGCTACATCCACTCCGACCTGCGCGGCTCAGTGGTGGCCAAGACGGCCATCGACGGCCCTGCCATGTTCGACAAGGCCGCCGAGTACGACGCCTGGGGCAACACCGTGACGCTGCCCGGCCTGGGCACGCCGCGCCACCAATTCGTCGACTTCGAGCCCGACCAGGCGACCGGCTACTACTACATGGGCGCCCGGGTCTACGACCCGACGTTGAGAAGGTGGTTGTCGCCCGATCCGTTGATATTTGCTGTCCCACAGTTGGAGCAAGACGACGGCGCAGGCCTTAATCTGCTTGCCTATGCGAACAACAATCCGGTGGGACTGACCGATCCGTCAGGAACCCAAGTTCCGAAGACAAGTATGCCGGGATCAGACTGTTCGACCGGTGAGGCTGATTGTGTGCGCAACATTCCTCAGGGCGTTCCCGTTGGAGTGAAGCCAACAAGGCTCACGACCACCGACAGGGTAGTGATTTTCGGCCTGAAGGTAGCTATCAACGCAGCGATCGGCCCCATGACCGACTTCTACTCATTTGTAGAGGCAGCCGCATCGGGCAATGGCGAAAAGATGGCGATGGTCGGAGGCATGATTCTGCTCAACCTGATTTTGGATCATGCGGCCGATGACATGAGGATGACGGGGCAGACCACCAAGAGGGTAGCCAAGAGTGTCGCCAAAACTGCTGACGACGCTTACATTTCCACCAAAGATGGAGCCACTTTGGCGCCAGATCAAGATCATGACCTCGTGGATTCTTCGGAGGAAGGCGGAGACTGGCTCCAAATACATAGAAAACACTCACATGGAGACCTGACCAATCCGCATACTCACTATCCCGAGGACAACATAGTTGATGGAAACGTCGTCTCGCGCACTCGTCGATCGCGCGAGACAACAGCAGACGATATCAACAATGCGGACAATGCTCTGAAATCAGGAAAGATGCGCAGGCGACGCAATAGATCGGACAGAGGAGGGTCGACCGAATGAGCCAATTCATTTGTGTGAACGATGACAGGATTTTGAGACAGGTTATGGGCATTCCGCTTGCAGCCAGTGCCGACCCCTTTGTCTGTGATGTTGTGCGACAGATCAGCGGCGCCAATTCTTGCTCGCAGTGGTGGTATATACCCGTGGAGCGTTGTGAGCAGTTGCTGGACGATGCATACCACACTGTGGTCGCTGATGGCTTGTTTGAGAACACTGAGTTGGGTCGGCTACTTCTTCTGTTGTATGCAAATGGCAGTGAAGTAGTAGCCTGGTGGGCTGATTTTTTCGATAATCTGGACGAACTTGCTGGAGAACCAGAACAGTTGGTTGAAGTGTGCACGCGGCAACTCAAGACGTTCCCGCCCGAACTGTACATTCATTGCAACGCGAGCAAGAGCTAGGGGAGTCGGTCAATCGTTCGTTGTCCGACTATATCGCCAAGTCCGTGGCCTATTGGGAAGAAAGGAAGGCCCCTTGGCTGGTCGTGTGTGATCGCGAGCAGAGCCTTGTCGACCGAAATAGCGAGTTCTCTGTACTGGCGGAGGCGTATGGGGCTGTCTATGACGCCCCAGATGTCGGCGTGCGGCCTGTTTGAGGACCCCCTTCGCCTCGCGTTGTGACAGCGCGCGAGCTTCTTGCCCCTCGGGGAGATGATGAGCGCGTCGTACAGCGCGAGGCAGAGGGGGCCCCGTTAACCGTGGAGTCGCGTATCGACGCCGCGGAGCGCGCGGCTTTCAGCCCGCCGCGGGCGCCTCTGGCCCCGCCTTGCGTGGACGCGCGCTCCACTGCACGCCCAGCCAAACACGTTCGGGGCCGCTGAGCAGCCCCGGCGGCGCAGAGCACCGCGCTCCACCTGGCGTGGTGCGCTGCCAAGATGGCCCTCCGTCAGCGGTGGCGTGCGCGTCGAGGACGCCCGCTCGCTGTGGGACGGAAGCTCGGTGCCTGACGATTCCGGATTCATCCACACCGACATCCGCGGCTCGGTCATCGCCAAGACCGCCATCGATGGACCCGCCAGCATCAACCGCGAGGCCGCCTACGACGCCTGGGGCGGCCCGGTCGACGTCTCCTCGCTCCAAAAGCCCCGCCACCAATTCGTCGACTTCGAGCCCGACGCCGCTGCGGGCTACTACTACATGGGGGCGCGGGTCTACGACCCGACGCTGCGGCGGTGGTTGTCGCCCGATCCGTTGATGGCTGCATTGCCCGAGGTCGATTCCGATCGTGGCAGCCAACTCAATCTTTACGCCTATACGTCCAACAATCCCACCACGAGCACGGATCGAAGCGGAAGGTGCCTACAGTGCACCGGCGTGGATTCGATGGCGCAGTACCTTGCGGGCGGCGATGACGCGGTCATCAAGCACATCCAAAACACCCAACGACTGTACTTGCCGATTGGGCGGAAAATGCAGTCGGCTGCCGTAAGTGTGTTCGCAGCAATATATGTGGGAACGGTTACCTTTTGGTTTGGCCTGTCCGAGGCCGGGGGACCCGAGGTAGATTGGGGCAAGGAGGTCACGAACTACGCCATCGCTGCGGCGTTCATGGCTGCGGGTAAGGCTCTGTTTGGTTTGGCCGGCGAGGTATCGAGTGAAGGAGACGGTTGGGGCGGGCGTTCGTCCTGGGGCACCCGGTATGTGTCAAGATTGTTGTCGCGTCTGACTTACCTACGTCTCTTGTGATTCTAATGGCGCAAGGCGCACCTCCTGGGGTCGTAACCACCCGCGCGGCTTACCACTCCAGCGCGCGGGATTTTTCTGGCGAGCGGCTTCGTAAAGCTTCTGACGCTTCTCGAGCAGCTCGATGTCCTCGCCTGCGTGGCGCTGCTGTGGGGTCACCCAGCCAATCCCGCTGTGATAGTGCTCGGTGTTGTACCAGCTGACAAACGCCTCGACCCACTCGGTCCACTCCTGGACGCCCTCGAGCGGCTTTTTGGGGTAGCCGGGGCGGTATTTGAGGGTGCGAAAGCTCGACTCGCAGTGGGCGTTGTCGTTGGAGACGCCCGGGCGGCTAAACGAGGTGGCGACCTCCAGGCGCTCCAGCGTCGCCAGCAGCGTCGAACCCTTCATCGCAGCGCCGTTGTCGGCATGGATGCATAGCCCGCTTGCCTCGAGCTCCTCGTCGAGGATCGTCTGCTCGATCAGGCGGCTCGACAGCTCCATCGATTCCTTTTCCTCGACGCTGAAGCCGACGATCTTGCGGCTGAACAGGTCCATGATCCAGTACAGGTAGACAAACCGTCCGCGCACACGCGTGGGCAGATACGTGATGTCCCACACCCACACCTGCCCGGGGCCTGTGGCCACCTGCTCGGGCTTTGGCCGGGGCTTTGGCGGCCGGCTTGGCTGGCGATGGGTCATCATCTTTTCTTCGCGCAAGATCCGGTAAAACGTCGACTCGCTGGCCACGTACTCGCCGCGGTCGGCCAGGGTGCACACGATCTGCCTGGGGCTCATATCGCAGAACTCGGGGCTGGTGGCGATGTCGACCACCTGTGCTCGCTCCTCGTCTGTGAGTGCATGAGCGCACCGGCTGTCAGGCCCCTGGCGTCCATCTTCGGCCTCGGGGTCTTTTCGCCAACGCTCGATGGTGCGCTCGCTGATACCCAGCGTCCGGCAAGCCTGGGCCTGGCGGGCGCCTTGTGAGACTGCCTCATCAATCATTTCGAGGACGACCTGTCGCTCTTTGCGGTCGTGGGAGCGTCCTCGTCCCCCCACAACCGGCGCGCCTTTTTTGAGAGCACCAACAAGGCGGCCGTCTCAGCCAGCGCGGCCTCCTTTCGGCGAAGCTCGCTTTCGAGCTCGCGCTTTTGTCGCTCGGCCTGGCGAAGCTTCTGGGTCGCCTCGTTCTTTGCCTTTGTGCGTCCATCGAGGCCGTCGCACATCTGCTCCTTCCAGCGTCGAAGGTCGCTCGAGTGCACTCCTTCGGCACGCAAGAAAGTGCCAAGCTCCTTGCCCTCGAGCGCCTCGGCGCCAAGCACAAGCCGCATCTTCTCGCTCGCCGAGCGTCTGTCGGGGGCCGACGGGCTCGCAGAACGCGACGGGCCCTCGAGGGCCTCGGTCTTCCACCGCCACAGCGTCGTCTTGCCGATGCCTGTCTGCCGAGCCAACTCGGTCACGCCGACCTTGTCGTCAATCATGCGCCGGACCGCTCTTTCTTTTCGCTCAGCTGAATATGGTTTACCCATGATCTGGATCTCCTGTCGCCCCGTGATCGTTCCACGGAATTAACAATCGAACAGGCGACAACTATCCTGACACCTGGGGCACCTACGCACCCGATCGAAAATTGCCAATTGATCAGAACGGAGTAAAGGTTCCAGACACCGATGCTCCACACACTCAGCTTGGAACCAAGGCCGGTCGCAACGGGACATATACACAGGCGAGGGAGTGGGCTTATGATTCAGACGGAAATTTGGTTCCGAAGCGTGACGTCGACTTCACCGACCACGGGCGACCACAGAATCATCCAAATCCTCACCAACATGAGTATTTGGAGAACGAAACTGGCGGAACAAGACAGCGCTCCAAAGAGGCCAAGCCATTGGATGAACACGGGGAGTAGATTCGTGGACGAAAATCCATGCGGCGCAGCCAGGGCAAGTTGATGAGCAAACACGGAATATTCATTGGCGACGACTCACAGCATCGAGTTGAGATTCGACTTGCTGAAATTCTTGACTGCATCGAAGACGGCAACCAACTCGAATGGTCGATTCTTTATCTATGGTCCGAGGGGGATCTGAGCGACACACGCTGGGGAACCTACCTTGCGTTGGAAGAGGCCATCACCCAAACGTCAGCCGGGGTGCGCGTTACCTGGGATGAGTTGCGTGCATTAGATTCGCAGTTGGGACAGATTTACGAGATACTCATCGTGGGGAGCGCGAACGAGGCGAACCTCCACAAGTACGACGACGACCAGGCCATGTATGACGCATGCGAGCACGTCCTGGAAGCATTCGACAGCGGCTTTTGGATAATTCACTCGCAGTCAAAGCAAACCGTGGAGTGCTTATTCTCGAGTGGATTTCCGGAAGCTAAGTGGGATGACTGACACTATAGCGAGAGCCATGCATTGGCGAGTGAGTACGGGCAGTCTATGGGGGCCCGGATGTCGACGTACGGCCTGCATGAGGTGATGGACGCGACGTTTGGGTTGTCGAGGACCCCCATCGCCTCGCGCTGTGACCGCGCGCGAGGCACTTCCCCGAGGGGAAGAAGCCCCCTGGTGGTTGCGGCGTGGTTGCTTTTCGGCGATTGCGATGTGCCTGTCGGGCATGAATGGGTGATGGGGGATTTGTGGTTGTTGCGCCTCAAACGGAAGGTAGGCGCTCGGCGAACTACGCCGGCGCAACCCTCCGCTATAAAGGCCAAGCTGGACAGCGCTTGGCGCGCTACGCCTCCGGCTACGCTTGAAATGCCTCGAAACGTCCGTTTTGGGCAGGATGAACGAAGGACTTTCGCGAAAACGGTTCGCGGCGCGCTCGTCTCGACCGCCGGGGCTCCCTGCGGACTGATGGCCCCACACATTTTTGCGGGACGCCCAGCGGAGCGGCTGCTTGCTGCCCGCGGAGCACGCCGCGTTGTCTGCGGCGCCCGTGCAGCCCCGGTGCCTCGGCCCGGGGTTTGGCGTGGATGACCTGAACTCGGCGCGGTCGTGATCGTCACGATTCGCCCACATTGGCCGTTGCACGCAAGGCCCCACGCGCCATCGGTGAGAGGGCTTCTAGCCCTCGAAAAAGGGCTGGAAGCCCTGACACCAACGGCGCTGCGACAGCCTCGATGACGGGCACCGACCGTGGCGCTCGGGTTATCGAGGACCCCCATCGCCTCGCGCTGTGACGGCGCGCGAGGCACTTCCCCGAGGGGAAGAAGCCCCCTGGTGGTTGCGGCGTGGTTGCTTTTCGGCGATTGAAATGTGCCCGTCAGGCATGAACGTGTGATGGGGGATTTGTGGTTGTTGCGCCTCAAGACCCCGGGCCAAGGCCGCGGGGCTGCACTGGCGAGGGCTCCGCGGGCAGCAAGCAGCCGCTCCGCAGGGGGCGTCATGAAATGAGAGCAATAGCCAGCCGGATCCTGGGTGCCAAGACCGGGAGCTCGCGTTGTGCAGTCAGCGTCGACCTCGGCCATTTCGGACGAGGCCGAGGCTATCGCAAAGGGCCCGAAGCGACATCGGTGAGAGGGCTTCTAGCCCTCGGAAACAGGGCCGGAATCTCCGGCACCAACGGTTCTGCAGCGACCACCGCGTCTGGGACAACACCAACACCTCCGAAGACAAATCGATCAGCTACGACGCCGCCGGGTGTTTGCGCGAAGTAGATGTGTTACGGCAGGTCAATGGGGTGACGACCAGGGACCTGGCCACCACGAATGTGTGCGGACAGGGCGGCCGCCAGGTGCTGCGCAACACCGTCGACTACCTGACTGGCAACGTCCAGCGCATCGTCGACTTCGCGGGCATCGCCGAGATTCGTCCGGACGAGGGCCCCGATATCAACGGCGACGGCTACCCCGACGGGCTGTTCTTTGTACGCCTGCCCCACGAACAATCCGACGACGGTTGTCGACCCAAGTGGGATGTGCACCGGGGAGGAAGAGTGCGAGACGTTTCCAGGCAGCGGCATAGGCGGAACAGGAGGCGGCGGCGTACCGGAAGTAGACGGCGAGTCTATTGTCGAATCGCTTGGCGACGCCATCGACTCCACCGAAGAGTTCTTCGAGGATCTCGTCGAGGATGACGACGCCGATGGTGGGGAGGGTGGCAGTGCGACGAGCTCAGATGCGGTTCGCAAGGCGGGGTCGTCGGACAAATTTCACCCGATCGAATTTGACGAGAACGGCCAAGCAAAGTCGTCTGATGATAGAGACGCGACATCGTCGGGTGATGGCGCAGGCGCTTCGAAGGTCACGTTCAAGGCGACTCAGGGAAGTAACACCGACCTCATTCGAACGGCGGAGGTTGACGGAAGGGACTATCGGATAAAATCAGGTCATGGGTACAATCGCCCTCACTCAACCGGCGATGTCGAGCTTGCGACCGGGGCGACGATGGATGAGGTAGAAACAGCAATACTAAGTGATTTGGATGGCTATGTTTCGGAAGGCGGTGTTGTTCCGAAGCCGGAATCTGGGGTTCTCGAACGCACCGTTACAGTTAACGGCCAAGAGATTGGATATCGTGCGGTCACGAACCCTACGACGGGAATTCCCGAAGTTGGAACTTACTTCCCGATTACCAGTGAGTGAAACATCATGACCGACAGCGACAGTCCATTTTTGGATGCACTCAACCGGTTGGAAGGTTATCGTGGCACGGATGCGATCAAGTGGCGGCAGTTGAAAGAGCGAGCGCTTGAGGCTCTCGCCCAAACGACCGCCTACGATGAAATCCGGCCATTTTGTGAAGGGGGCCGTGACATCGACCTACCCGATGAAATTGCCTTCAGCGCATACGAACGCCTCATCGATCTTGGTTGTGATGAGCCGTTGGTCTACAGATTGTACGCTTCACGACTGGAGCTAAGCGGTCCAGAATTCGACGACAAGGCGCAGGAGATGCGTGAAGCAGCAAAGCGGTTGGAGTCCGATTGAGTCGGATTCGTCGGCGCTCGGCGATGTCGCTCGATCGCGCAGTCTTGTTTGGTGTATTGTCAGGTCGACGAGCGCCTCGGAGGTTGCTGCTCAACTATCTCTCGTCGACGTGCTGCAGATCACCGATGACTATCAAATCAGATCTAGACGGGGGCGGAAACGTACAACGGCCGCACAACGGGAGCTTCTGAGTTCGCGTTGAGCCGACGCGATTGGCTGTTGCGTCCCGCGCCCCGCTACGGGCCACGCGCGCCGCGACCAAAGGTCGGGCGCGCTCACCCGCAGCTACCGATTTTTCTACCGCCCCGATGGGGCTTGCCGTCCGTGGGTCCCGCACGATCCGCTGGCGTCGTTTTGGGCCGCGGTGCGGCCCCCGACGGCAAGTCGGCGCGGGCGTGGTTGCCACGCCTCGAGACAGACGTTGAGGACGCAATGCAGCACGATGCGGGGCACACCGAAGAAAACGAGGGCAAGATGCCCCCCGCACCGAAGAAAATGAGGGCAAGATGCCCCCCGCACCGAAGAAAACGAGGGCAAGATGCCCCCGCACCGAAGAAAACGAGCGTCGGCGGCCGATCGAGCCGGCTTACTCCGGGGTGGGAGCGTAGGCGGCCAGGGCGGGGTGGCTGCCGCTTCGTTGCCAGCCGTCTTCCCAGGGGGAGTCGGTCTCGGGGTTGCTCACGCGGATGTCTTCCATCTCGTCGGCGTGGGCCAAGAAGAGCTCGGCGAGGTCGGGGTCGAAGTGCTCGCCGCGCTCGTCTTCGATGAGCTGCAGGGCTTTGTCGACCGGCCAGGCGGACTTGTAGACGCGGTCGTGGGTCAGGGCGTCGAAGACGTCGGCGACGGCGACCATGCGCGCGTGCAGGCCGATGTCTTCGCCGGCGAGGCCGCGGGGGTAGCCGGTGCCGTTCCAGCGCTCGTGGTGCTCGAGGGCGATGCGCTCGGCGACGTTGAGCAGCGGGGTGTTCGACCCGCGCAGGATGGAGGCGCCGATGATGGTGTGTTTTTTCATCTCCTCGAATTCCTCGGCGGTCAGCTTGCCCGGCTTGAGCAAGATGGCGTCGGGGATGCCGATCTTTCCGACATCGTGCATGGGGGCGGCGACGCGCAGGGTGTCGATGGTCTCCTGGTCCATGCCCATCAGCTCGGCCATGTGGGCGGTGTACAGGCCGATGCGCCGGATGTGGGCGCCGGTCTCGGTGTCGCGGTATTGGGAGGCGGAGATGAGGCGCAGCGCGATCTCCTCGCGCGAGCGGCGAATCATCTCGGTCTGTTGGCGCACCTGGCGCTCGAGCTCGTCCTGCAGCTTGCGCTGGGCGAGTTCCAGCTCGCGGCGGCGCAGCGCCGAGGCGACCTGGATGAGGATCTCGTTCATGTCGAACGGCTTGATGATGTAGGCGTAGGCGCCGCGCATCAGCGCGTCGACGGCGACCTCGGTGTTGTCGACGGCGGTGATGGTGATGCACACGGTGTGCGGTTCGATGGCCTTGACGTGGTCGACCAACTCCAGCCCGCTGCGCCCGGGCATGCGGATGTCGCTCAGCACCAGGTCGACGCGCTGCTCGCCCAGGCACGCGATGGCCTCGTCGACGTCGCTCGCCTCGGTACACTCGTAGCCGGCGACGGTCAGAATGCGGCTCAGGCTTCGGCGCACGCGGATCTCGTCGTCGACGACCAGAATACGGTGTGTCTCGGCGGCTTGCTCGGTCATGACTCCCTCGTTACTGCGTACGGCGACCCCGGGATGGACCAGGAGCGGCAAGACGATCCGGCGTGGGGCAGGCCAACGCCGGGTCTGCGCTTAAACCGTACGTTCTGGCGCCCCGACTGTCCATCGCCGATAAGTAACATGGGGCGGGCCGGACGCCGTGGCACAGGCGGCGATTTGAACACGAGCGCGGCGTGCGCAATTTTGCTTGCGTTCGCCTCACCGGTTGGCCGGTATTCGTCGATTCATCCGTTTGCTCCGATGCCCAAAGGAGACCCCACGATGTTTGCATATCACCTGAGTCTCGAAGAGAAGGAAGCCCTGCTCAAGCTGGTCGGTTTCTTGGCCACCAGCGACCAAGAAATCTCGCCCCAGGAGCGCAAATTCGTGCTCGACCTGGCCCACGACCTGAAGGTGTCCTCCGACGGGGTGTTCGACGATATCGACGAGCATACGCTGGAGAGCCTGTGCGCGCAGTTCGAGCGCGAGTCCGCCAAGCGCGTGGCCCTCGTCGAGCTCGTCGACATGGCCCTGTCCGACCGGGAGTACTTCGCCGAGGAGAAGGCGGCGGTGCGCCAGGTCGCCGAGACGATGGGGGTTCCCGAGTCCGAGGTCGACGCCATCGAGGAGTGGGTCGACCGCGGCCAACAATGGCACCGCGAGGGCCAGGAGCTGCTCGGCCTGGTCGGCGACCAAAAGATGGACGTGTGATGCTCGCTAGCCCGCGTGCGGCAAGCCCATCTCGTAGCGCATGCGGTCGTAGGCCTTCATGGGAAGAAACACCGCCGGCTCCTCGAAATCCCACACCTGGCAGGGCGACTCGGTGCTGCTGGAGGCCTGCAAGATGCCGTTGACCGCGCGGCGGGCGGCCTCGTTGGCCGCCTCCATGGTCGCCAGGTCGGTGAAGGTGCGCACGTAGTCGGAGGCCAAAAAGAAGTTGTCGATGGCGGTGTTCGCCTCCGGCCGGTATTGCAGTGAGCCCACCGTATTGATGAGCAGCGGCTCGGCGTTGACGGCCGCGTCCGGGTCGCTGGCGTCGGGGTAGCTGATGGCGGGGTCGAGATGCCAGGTGACCACGTCGGCGGCGTTCAGGTCGGGCTTGGCGTCGTCGTTGACGTGGGCCTGCAGTTGCGCCCACACCTCCTCGCGAATCTCGGCGGGCGTGCATTCGCGCGCCGGCTTGCCGTGGATCATGCCGTCGGCGGTCCAGTCGGAGATGCACACCGACAGGATGCCGTCGACGGTGCCGTCGCCGTAGCGCGACAGGTCGACGTCCTCCCAGAACTGGCGCTGAGACACGGCCGTCAGCGCCCACGGCGAGTTCACGAAGATCGCGTGGCCGTGGACCAGCTTGACGTCGCGGTCCAGGTAGAACTGGATGCCGTTCATCCAGTTGGTCTCCAGGTGGTCGAGGTGCGCGAGCGTGGGCGCGGCGTGGCGCATCACGTCGGTGCTCAGCCGGCGCATGACCTCCACGGGCAGGGCGGCCACGTAGTAGTCGGCGTCGATGGTGTAGGCGGCGTCGCCGTTGGTTTCGCTGGCATGCACCTGGGTGATGCGTTCGCCGTCACAGTCGATGGCGTCGATGGTGGCGTCGGTGTGGAAGGTGACGCCGCGCTGCTTCAGGTAGTCCACCCACGGGTCGATCCACACGTCGTTGGTGGGCCCGTCGAGCAGGCTGTCGACGTCGAGCCACGGCGAGGCCAGGCCGAGCATCATCTGCAGGTACACGCGTCCCACCGTGCGGGTGCTGGCTTTTTCTGCCTTCATGGCGACCAGCGAGCGGGTGACCCCGCGGCCCAGAAAGTCGCGGTAGGCCTGCGACTTATTGGCCGCGTCGACGAAGTCCCACCAGGCGATGTTGTCGTATTCGGTGTCGCGGCGCTCCTCGCAGCTCGTCAAAATGGCGAGCATGCGGTCGACGAAGAAGTTCATCTCCTCGGGGGGGATGTCGAGCTCGTTGCCGAACCAGGTCCTAAAGATCGCCGACCACTCCTCGATGTCGTGCGGAAGCTCCGAGGGAAGCGTCACCTCGGCGGCCGACTGGCGGGCGATGAGCACCTGGGTGGTGGCCACCAGGTTGTCGAAGACGCCCTGGTCGTTGTCCCCGAAGGGGATGCGCTTCATGGTGTCTTTGATGTGGCGGTAGAAGCTCGGAAAGAAGCGAAACCCGTGCTCGCCGGGCAGCGGCAGGCGCTGCCCCTTGGCCGAGCCCGGCACGTCCATGCTGCGCGCCTTGCCGCCAAAGCGGGCCCGACGCTCGTACACGTCGACGATGAATCCTCGCTCGATCAACTCGTGGGCCGCGCTCAGTCCAGCAACGCCTCCCCCCAATACAGCTACGCTATGACTCATTTTCCTACGTCTCTACGCTCGGGTTACACCATCACTCAATCACTCAATCACTCAATCACTTCCCCAACAACCGCCGCCGCGGATGGCGCGGCCCACCAGTAATCATCGCGGTCATCGCCGCCGGGTTCGCGATGCCGCGCTCGCTCATCCACAGGTCGGCCGAGCGGATCAGCTCGGCGCCTTCCTCGCCGCCGACCAACTCGCCGCGCCGGCGACGGGCCGCTCGTGCATGCAGGGCGAGGTCGACCTCCATCAGGCCGGCCTCGGCGGCCTCCAGCAGGCCGATCGCCCGCTGGTCACGGCCGTGCAAGGCGTGAAGTTCCGCCTCGACCATGTCGGCCAGCGGCTTGGTCCAATGGGTGGGCCGCGGCTCGCGTAATTTGGCCAGCGCGCGCCTGGCGGCCCGGCGCAACCGCAGCCGGCCCAGCAAGCCGTTGGTTCGTCGCAGCGCGGCGACGGCGCTACGCGCGGTCAGATGCCAGAAGATGCGCTCGATGACCTCGGTGCGCAACAACATCGAGCGCCGCAGCGGGCCGCGGTGCTCGGCGAGCAAGCTCCACGCGTTCAACCCGTTGCCCTCGTACAGGGCGGTCTCGACGGCGCCCTGCAGGTACCAGAAATGCTGCATATGGTAGCCGTGGCGCGTCCAATCCGACAGGGCCTGCTCGAGGTCGTCGTGGGCGCGGCGCGGCTCGTCGGCCGCCAGGTGCGCGGGGTAGCGCCAGGTGCGCAGCGCGACCATGTGGAAGACGTCGTTGCGGTCCACGGCGTGCTCCAACAGCCGGGGCATCTCCGCGGCGAAGACGTCGAAGCGGCCCAGCCAGTAGGTCGGGAAGAACTCGAAGAATTGGAAGGTCGTCGTCTCCCAGATGACGCCGGTGCACCCGTCGGTCAAGATCTGGCGGGCCTGGCGCATCAGGCGCCGGCCGTCGGCGAATTCACCGTCGGTATAGTGGATGAAGCCGCGCAGAAAGTAGACGTAGCCGCGCACGTATTCGGGGTCGTCACACACCTCGATGAGGCGCTCGGCGCGCTCGAGCAATTCCTCGGCCAGCGGCGGCGTGGGGCCGGCGGCGGCCTCCTGCGCGGCTTGTTGGCTGAAGGCCAGCGCCAGGTGCGACGGGGAGCCGGCGTCGAGGGCTTCGTGGATGGTGTGGTAGTGATAGTAGCCGCCCATCAACGGGTCGATGGCCCCGAGCATCTTGGCGGCCGTCCACAGCGCCTCGATGCGCGAGCGGGTGGCGCCGGGGATGTCCTCGCGCGGGCGGGGCTCGACGTCGAAGCCACGTTGGAACAAGCGCATGCGCTTCCACACCACCGACAGGATGGTGCGAAACGTCGACGTCGGCGGCTCGAAGCCCGTCTGGCGCAGCACGGCCTCGAGGGCGCCCATGCCCTCGTCGAATTGCCCGCCGCGCAGCAGTTGTTCGGCGGCGCGGATGCGAAAATCGAGCGCGCGGGTGTCGTCGGCCAACTCGGCGGCCTGCGAGAACGCCTCGGCGGCGCGCTTGCCGCGCCCCAGATAGCCGTAGGTGTTGCCCAACTCCTCGAGGATGTCGGTGCGCATCTCCGGCCAGGGGCGCAGCTCGAGGGCCTGCTCGTACAGACGGGCGGCGCGCTCGAAGGCCAGCGCCTCGCCGGCGCGCCGCGCGGCCAGCAGCGAGTAGTGGCCGGCCTTCTCGTCGTTGCCCGCCGCCAGGAAGTGGCGCGCGATGGTGGCGGGATCGAAATGGCTCTGCGCCTCGTAGGTCACGGCCAGGCGCTCGTGGTAGTCGACCAATTGGTCGTGGTCGATGCGGTCGACCAGCGTCTCGCCGATGCGCGCGTGATAGGGCTCGAGCCACTCGTAGTCGCGCGCGCTTTTGACCCGGATGAGGTGCTCGCCGCGAAGCGTGGCCAGGGCCGACGGCTCGTCTTCTTCCAGGCCGGCGACCGCGCGCACCACCTGTCGGCGCACCGGTTGGCCGGCGACGGCCAGCACCTCGAGCAGCCGGCGCGCCGCCGGGTCGAGTTCGGTGACGCGCCGAAAGATGACGTCGCCCAGCGAGCTCAGGTCGGAATCCGGCCCCGTGTCGTACATGCGGGTATGCCGGGCGAGCTCGTCGATGAAGAAGGGGTTGCCGTGGGCCTCGCGCGCGATCGCGGCGATGCGCTCGGGCGCCTGGCGCCCGCGCTCGTCGAGCAGGCTGGTCGCCAGCTCCACCGCCTCGGTCTCAGTGAGCTCGCCGACCGACAGGTCCAGCCGATGCAGCGATTCGTCGAGCTTGTCCAGGGCGGGCAAAAACGTGCTCAAGAAAGGGCTGGTCTCGGCGTCTTCGCTTCGCCAGGTCATCACCAGGAACAACGCCGGGGGCTGCGGCGGGGCCAGCAACGCTTTGAGCAGGATGGCGCTATCCTCGTCGCCCCACTGGACGTCGTCGATGAACACCACCAGGGCGTGTTTGCGCGACAGGCCCACCAGCAGATTTCGCAGGGCCCGAAACGCCCGGGTGCGCAGCGTGGTCGAGTCCATCTCGGCCGGCTCACACTTGTCCACGGCCTCGCGAATGGCCGGCGCGCGCCCCAACACCGGAAAGAGGCGGGTCAGGGCGTCGACGTCGCCGGCCAGCCAGGTGGACACCTCGTCCTGGGAGAAGCGATACAGATGGGAGCTGAGTTCGTCGATCAGGCTGTCGAGGGCCTTGTAGGGCACCGACTCGTTCTCGTAGCAGCGACCCTGCAGGACCAGCGGGCTGAACGCCTCCTGGCCCAGCGACTCCAGGAAGCGGTGGACCAGAGCCGTTTTGCCCATCCCCGACGAGCCGCAGACGTTGACCACCGAGAGCTGGTCGCCGTGGATGCTGCGCGTCAACGCCCGTCGAAGCGCCTCCAGGTCGTTGGCCCGGCCGACGAAGGGAGCGCGTCGGAAGGTGGCGCTGGTGCGTACCGCCTGGGTCGACGCCGTAGCGTTCATTTCGCCGAGCAGGTCCAAGATGTCGGCGCCGCCGGGGCGCTCGTGGGGCGTACGATTGAGCAGTGCCATGCACAACTCGGCGAGGTCGCCGGGCACGTCGGTGGCCACCTGGTCGACGGCGGGGGGATCGGCGGATTGCTTGCGCAACAAGAGCTGCAGCGGGGTGTCGCCGGTGACGGGGACCTGCCCGCCGGTGAGCGCCTCGTAGAGCATCACGCCGACGGCGTACCAGTCGGTCGCCTCGTCGAGCTGCTCGCCCATGGCCTGCTCGGGCGACATGTAGCGCGGGGTGCCCGCGAAGGTGACGCGGCCGGGCTCGGCGCTGTGTTCGAGCTCCTCGACCAGGCTGCGCCGGCCGCCGAAGTCGATGACCATGCCGAAGTCGAGCAGGCGCACCCGCCCGGCGTGGTCGACGAGCACGTTGGAGGGTTTGACGTCGCGGTGCAGCTTGCCCATGTGGTGCAGCGCCATGATGCCGCGGGTCAACTGGGCGAGGGTGGGGCGCAGGCGCTCCTCGTCAAAGCATCGCCCGCGGCGATCACCGCTGGCCGCGCGCAGCTCGGCGGTGTTCATCGTCTCCGGCCGAGCCAACTCGGAGGTGTCGGCGCCCAGCCCGCTGTCGATCTCGACGGTGGCCGCGCCGGCAGCCTCGGCCGTGGGCCCGCCGGAGGCGAGCACGCGCCCGTTTCCCACCCACCTTAGAAAATCGACCCCGTCGACCAACTCCATCGTGAAATACCACAGCGAGTCCTCCGAGATGAGCTCGTAGAGGGTGACCAGGTTGGGGTGGGTAATGTCGGCCAGGGCGCGAAATTCGCGCTTGAAACGGAACAGCGTGCGCGGGTTGGTCTGGTGGAGCGTCTTGAGGGCGACCGCCGAGCCGAGCTCCTGGTCGAAGGCACGATAGACCACGCCAAAGCCGCCCGAGCCGAGCTTCGATTCGATGACGAAGCGCTCGGAGACGAGATGGGAGGCGGCTGCTTTGAAGGTAATGGCCATCGACGCAGGTCGAATTTACTACGTTGCCACGAGACGAGCCGATCCACACCGGCGCAAACATTCGGTATACATGGGCCGAGAAGCATACGGTGTGTGTCGGAGAATGTGAAGACCGAACGGTCAGTTACTCCCGGGAACGGACCACCCGCGTGGCGATCTGGGGCGGGTGATGCAGAGTATTGTGAATTGTGCACATTTTGGCCGCCCGCTCGACCGCCTGCAGGCGCTCCTCGGGCACCTCGGGCCAGCGAATGACCAGGTCGATCGAGCCGATGCGATACGGGTCGGGCACATACTCCCAGTCGACGTCGATCTCCATGTCCCCGGTGTCGGCGTCGAAGCGCTTGGCATATTCGGCGACCACCGCAAAGGTGCAAAGCGCCAGCGAGGTGGCGAACATGGGCAGCGCGCTGTAGTGGACGTCGTCGCGCTCGGCTTCGACCACAAAATCGGGCTGGTCGAACTCGCCAAGCGTCAGGCTGGTGTCGGTGTGCAGAATGACTCGCATAAACTACTCCGGGAGACAAACTCGTGGACGTCAGAGCTAATCTGTGGACGGGACGGCCAGCGACAAGTGCGGCCCCCTGATAGCTTGACGCAAGCGGCACGGCCACCGTAGAAGTGCGATTTGTAGGCAACAAGATAACGCTGTAGCGACGAGGTGACGCCATGAGTGGTGAGGCGAAGACGCGCGAGACATGGAGCGGGGCGTTCGGGTTTGTGATGGCGGCGGTGGGCTCGGCGGTGGGCCTGGGCAATGTGTGGAAATTTCCGTACATCACCGGCGTCAACGGCGGCGGGGCGTTCGTGCTGGTCTACCTGGCCTGCATCACGGTGGTGGGCTTGCCGCTGTTGGTCGGCGAGATGACCCTGGGCCGGCGCAGCCGCAAAGAGCCCGTGGGCACGTTCTCCTCGCTGGCCAGCCGGGCGCGCGGCGGCAAAGCCTGGGGGGTGTTCGGCTGGCTGGCCGTGGTCACCGCCTTTTTGCTGCTGAGCTTCTACAGCGTGGTCGGCGGGTGGACCATCGCCTACCTGGTCAAGGCGCTGCAAGGCGCGTTTACCCCGCAGACGGCGGCCAACGCCGGCAAGATGTTCGAGCAGTTTACCAGCGACCCCTTCCAGGCCACGCTGTACCACGCCATTTTCATGGTCGGCTGTATCGGGGTGGTCATCGGCGGGGTGTCGGGCGGCATCGAGCGCGCCGCCAAGGTGATGATGCCGGCGTTCGCGCTCTTGCTGGTGATCTTGCTGGGCTATTCGCTGACCACGCCGGGGGCCGGCCAGGCGCTACACTTCATGTTTTATCCGGACTTCAGCAAACTATCCGGCAAGGCGGTGCTCGAGGCGCTGGGCCACTCGTTCTTTACGCTCAGCCTGGGCATGGGCGTGATGATCGTCTACGGCAGCTATCTGAACAAAAAGGACAGCATCTTCAAATCGGCGGTCATCGTGGCCGGCGCCGACACGCTCATCGCGCTGATGGCCGGGGTGACCATCTTCGGCATCGTCTTCAGCGCCGGCAAAGAGCCGGGGGCGGGGCCGGGGCTGGTGTTCGTGACGCTGCCGTCGCTGTTCGCCAACCTGCCGCTGGGTAATTTCTGGGCGGCGCTGTTCTTTCTGCTGTTGGGGTTTGCGGCGTTGACCTCGGGCATCTCCATCCTGGAGGTCGCCGTCGCCTATTTCGTCGACGAGCGCGGCTTCTCCCGAAAGGTCGCCACGCTGGTATTCGGCTCGGTGATCTTCGCGCTGGGGATCGCCAGCGTCTTGTCATTTAGCACGCTCAAAGACGTGCTCATTCCCATCCCCGGAGTGGGCAAGAAGACGATCTTCGACAGCCTGGACTATCTGATCAGCAACTGGGCGCTGACCATCGGCGGGCTGGGCGTGGCGCTGTACGCCGGATGGGGCGTCGATCGCGCCCAGATGTGGGACGAGCTCGAGGGCGACGTGCTCGGCAAGGTCGGCTTTGCCGGCTGGCTGACGGTCACCCGCTTCGTGGCCCCGGTGGGCGTGGTGTTCGTCCTGTTGCACTCGGTGGGGATCGTCTAGGGGCGCTCAGTCCTCGCGGTCGAGGTTGCGGTAGAATTCCTGGCGCTTGATCTCCTTGAACATCTCGCGCGAGTGCGAGTTGACGGGGCGATCGCGTCGGTCGCACCAGGCCAGGTATTCGTCGACGTCGATGTAGACGCGGTGGGGCTCGAAGCCCATCTGCTTGTACTGGACGAACGCGCGCCGCGCGCCCACCAGCCAATCCTGATAGCACGCCTCCAGGCCGTGCATATTGCGACTGACCTCGAGGAGCTTTTCGTAGTCGTGCTCGTGGTACCAGGTGAATGCCAGGATGTTATCATTGCGGGTCGTCATGGGGAGTCCCTGGAAAGTATGGCTCGATAACCGGGCGCACGCTCGCCGTCGGCCTGCACTACGCTTATAGTAACCACCGGCATACCATCAATCTGCCGAAGTCCAATCTGTCGAAGTCCCATCTCTCAAAGTCTGTGGAGTTCGACCCCTGCCGGGTGGCCCGTATGAACCCATTGTCGCGCGTTGATTACCATCGACTGGCGCGGGTGACGAGTCACCTCGACGCCGACGCCAGGGCCGCGGTCAATGATCCGGCAGTGCGCCACCGTTTGATGCGCGCGTTGTGCGCCGGGTTTCGCGCCGATGCGGCTGCCGTGCTCGCCGAGCTCGTCGACGAACCCGCGGCCGTGCTCGAGGCGCTCCCCGAGTCGTGGTGGTTCGACGCCGACCAACTCCAGGTGGTCCTGACGGGTTTTACCCCGTTTTTGGACAACGCCGACAATCCGTCGTGGGCGGTCGCCCAGCAAGCCTGCCCGGCGATCGCCGAGGCGTATGCCTGCCGCTGCGAGCTCGTCGAGGTGACCTACGCGGCCGCCGAGGGGTTCGCCGAGCAGGTAGGCTGGCACGACGGTCAGCGCCTGGTCGTCCACTGCGGGTTGGCCGCCCGCGCCGACACGCTCGCCGTGGAGCGTTTCGCGCACAATTGCCGCGGCGCGCTTGGCGACGAGTCCGGGCGCGCCGGGTGGCCCGATTGGGTCGTCCCCGACGCCCCTGCGGCGATGGAGACGCTGGTGGACACGGCCGCGATGGTCGATCTGTACGCCCGCGCCCAAGATGTGCCCGCGGCGCGGGCCAGTCGCGACCCGGGCGACTATGTGTGCAACGCCATTTACTACCACTCCCTTCGCGCCGTCGGCGCCGCCCGGCAGGCCGAGCGGGCCGCCGAGGCCCTCTTTGTCCACGTGCCTCCCATGGAGCCCGCCCGGGCGCCGGGGGTGGGCGTGGCCCTCGGACAGGCGGTGCGGGCCTACCTTGGCATTCGGCTTCCACATCCCTAACTTCGACGTTTTAGGGCTTGTTTTTTGATAGCCCGTGGAATCTGACGAGATGACGGCGCGTTGCGTTGGCTAAAGCAAGAGGAAAGGCATCGTGCATTAGCCTTTCGCTCACGGCCGCGCCGTTTACGTACCCTGTCGTTCCGCAGTGAATCCTTGTTCAGTTGCCGTGGAACGACTATGATGACGCACCGCGTCACGAAGCCGACGCCCACGAGCGGGCATGAGCTTTAAGGGTGGGTTCCCTTGCTCAGACGGCGCGCAGTGAAGCCGGGATGGTCATATCGTCGAAGGGAACGTCTGTTGTGCCTCCGCCGGGAGGGTGCATCGGGGCGAAGTCGAAAAACGGGAGTAGCTCATGGCAGATTCGAAGCGTTCGCAATCGCTGTACGAGTCGAGGTTCGAACACGGCGCCTGTGGCGTGGGGTTCATCGCCAATATCGACGGTCACAGGGACCACGTAACGATTGCGAGTGCGCTGCGCGCGCTTGGCCGGCTCAAACACCGCGGCGCCATCGACGCCGACCAGAAGACCGGCGATGGCGTCGGGGTGCAGTTTCAGCTGCCCGAGGCCTTCTTTCGCGCCGAGTTCGAGCGCCAGGGGGGCCGCGAGATCGGCGACGACGAGATGGTGGGCGTGGCCACGGTGTTCTTGTCGCGCCACGCCGTCGACCAGACACGCCGCATCATCGAGCATGTGTTGCGCCGCCGGGGCCTCGAGTTTGTGTGGCGGGAGGTGCCGGTCGACCTGGAGGTGCTCGGGGAGAAGGCGCGCGCCACGATGCCCATCATCACCCAGATCATCGTCGCCGGCGGGGACATCCGAGACCGGCTGGACTTCGACCGGCGGCTATACGTCGTGCGCAAGGAGGTCGAGCAGCGCACGCGCGTGGCCGAGTTGGAGAAGGCCTATTTCGTCTCCTTTTCGTGTCGACGCATGGTCTACAAGGGGCTGATGCTGGGCGACGCGCTCGACGCCTTCTACCCGGATCTACGCCGCGAGGAGTTCGACTCCGCGTATTGCATCTTCCACCAGCGCTACAGCACCAATACGTTTCCAACCTGGTCGCTCGTCCAGCCCTTCGACATGTTGGGCCATAACGGCGAGATCAACACCATTCTGGGCAACGCCAACGGCACACGCCTGCGCGAGATCGACCTGGCCAACCCCATCTGGGGCCACGATATCGAGTACCTGACCCCGATCTTGGACCGCGACCAGAGCGACTCGGCCCAGCTCGACAACGTGCTCGAGTTGCTCACGCTGTCGGGCCGCTCCGTGCTGCACGCCCTGGAGATGCTGGTGCCGGCGGCCTGGGAGGCGGTGCCCGACGTCGATCCCGATCTGCGCGGGTTTTACGAATACCACGCCTGCATCAACGAACCGTGGGACGGCCCGGCGGCGGTGGTCTTCGCCGACGGCGATATCGTGGGCGCCAAGCTCGACCGCAACGGACTTCGCCCGGCGCGCTACAAGGTGACCCGCGACGGGCGTGTCATCGTCAGCTCGGAGGTGGGCGTGCTGGACATTCCCGGCGGCGAGGTCGTCCAGCAGGGGCGCCTGGGCCCCGGCGACATGATCGCGGTGGATCTGCAGCGCCAGGAGGTGCTCGAGAACGCGCAGATCGAGCGCATGCTCGCCAGCCAGGCGCCCTATGGCCAGTGGGTCGACGAGCGTTTGAAGCGCGTGGATTACGCCCCGTTTGACGCCGCGCGCATCATTCGCGACTCCCAGCCCGCCAACCTGGTCGACCAGCAACTATGCTTCGGCTACAGCGCCGAGGAGGCCAAGTATGTCTTCGCGCCCATGGCTGTCGAGGGCAAGGACCCGGTGCATTCGATGGGCGACGACACGCCGCTGGCGGTGCTCTCGAGGCTGCCACGGCTGCTGTGCACGTACTTCAAGCAGCGCTTCGCCCAGGTGACCAACCCGCCCATCGACCCCATTCGCGAAAAGCTGGTGATGTCGCTGGGGGTCAACCTGGGGCCGCGGCGAAATTGGTTGGCCGAGACCCCGGAGCACGCCGAGCAGATCGTGCTCGCCGGCCCCGTCATCACCGAGGCCGATCTCGAGGCGATCTGCGGGCTGTCGAAGGCTGCCCGCGTCGAGACGCTCTTCGAGGTCAGCCGGGGGCCCGAGGGCATGTACCCGGCGCTGGTCGAGGTGTGCCGACGTGCCGAAAAGGCCGTCGACGACGGGGCGACGACGCTGATCTTGAGCGATCGCAACGTGCGCGCCACCCACGCGCCCATCCCGATGCTGCTGGCTGTGGGCGCGGTCAACAACCACCTTTTGCGCCAGGGCAAGCGCCTGCACACCAGCATCATCGCCGAGTCCGGTGAGCCGCGCGAGGTCCACCACTTCGCCACCCTCGTCGGCTATGGAGCGAGCGCGGTGCATCCGTATCTGGCGTTCGAGACCATCGTCCACGAGATCGCCGACGATGACACCGACGAGCACATCCTGGGCGAGATGCTCGAGAATTACCGCGAGGCCATCCACAAGGGGCTGCTCAAGATCATGAGCAAGATGGGCATCTCGGTGTTGGGCAGCTACCGAGGCGCGCAGATCTTCGAGGCCATCGGGCTCAACCGGCGGGTCATCGACTTCTGCTTCGCCAATACGCCCTCGCAGGTCGGCGGGATCGGCTTCGAGGAGATCGCCAAGGAGGCGCTGGTGCGCCACGGGGAGGCCTATGGCGACGAGGACGGCTCCAGCCTGCAGGACCTGGGCTATTTTCGCTTCCGCCGCGCCGGCGAGGAGCACGGCTGGTCGCCCAAGATGCTGCGGGCGATGGCCGGCTTCCAGCGCGAGGCGACCTGGGACAACTATCGCAAATTCGCCGAGGAGTCCGACCGACGCCCGGCCATCGCGCTGCGCGACCTGCTGGCCTTCGCCAGCGAGCGCAAACCGGTGCCCCTCGAGCAGGTCGAGTCGGCCGAGGACATCCGCACCCGCTTTACCACCGCGGCGATGTCGCTGGGCTCGCTGTCGCCGGAGGTCCACGAGGCCATCGCCATCGCCATGAACCGCATCGGCGGCAAGAGCAACACCGGGGAGGGCGGCGAAGATCCCAAGCGCTACCAGCCCCGCGAAAATGGGGACTCGGCCGACTCGTACATCAAGCAGGTCGCCTCCGGGCGCTTCGGGGTGACCCCCGAATACCTGATGCAGGCGCGCGAGCTCGAGATCAAGATGGCCCAGGGCTCCAAGCCCGGCGAGGGCGGGCAGCTGCCGGGCCACAAAGTCACCAAATATATCGCCACGCTGCGCCATTCGACGCCCGGGGTGACGTTGATCTCACCGCCGCCGCACCACGACATCTACAGCATCGAGGACCTGGCCCAGCTCATCTACGACCTCAAGCAGATCAACCCGCGAGCCGAGGTCGTCGTCAAGCTGGTCGCCGAGTCCGGCGTGGGCACCATCGCCGCGGGGGTGGCCAAGGCGTACGCCGACGTCATCCAGATCTCCGGTCACGACGGTGGCACGGGGGCCTCGCCGCTGTCGTCGATCAAGAACGCCGGCGGCCCCTGGGAGCTCGGACTGGCCGAGGCCCAGCAGGTCTTGCGGCTCAACGGGCTGCGCGAGCGGGTCAAATTGCGCACCGACGGCGGCCTGAAGACCGGCAATGACATCGTCAAAGCGGCGATGCTGGGCGCCGAGGAGTACAACTTTGGCACCGCCGCGCTCATCGCCATCGGCTGCAAATACGTGCGCCAATGCCACCTGGACACCTGCCCGGTGGGCATCGCCACCCAGCGCGAGGAGCTTCGCGAGCGCTTCAAGGGAAGCCCCGAGCAGGTCATCGACTACTTCAACGGCGTGGCCGAGGACGTGCGCCACGTGCTCGCCGCGCTGGGGTTTCGCACCCTCGACGAGGTCATCGGGCGCACCGAGCTGTTGCGCCAGACCAGCGTCGACGACCACCCCAAGGCCAACCTGCTGGATCTGTCGCGCCTGCTCCTCGACCCGGCGCCGGACGCCCCGCGGCGGCGCGTGTGGGAGCGAAACGTGCGCCCCAACGAGTCGCTCAACGACCAGATCCTCGCGGACGTCGGGGAGGCGGCGCGAAACGGCGAAGCGATCCAAAAGTCGTACCGCATTCGCAACGTCGACCGCACCGTGGGCGCGCGCCTGGCTGGCCATATCGCCAAGTACCACCGCAACCAGGGCCTGCCCGAGGGGACCATCGAGCTGACCTTTACCGGAGCGGCGGGCCAGAGCTTCGGCGCGTTCAACATCAACGGCGTGCGCCTGCGGCTCATCGGCGAGGCCAACGACTATGTCGGCAAGGGCCTGGGCGGCGGCGAACTGATCGTGCGCCCGCCCGACGACGCTCCCGGCCGCTCCACCGACGTCATCGTGGGCAACACCGTGTTGTACGGCGCCACCGGCGGCAAGGCGTTCCTGCGCGGCTCGGCCGGCGAGCGTTTCGCCGTGCGCAACAGCGGCGCTGAGACGGTCATCGAGGGCGTGGGTGATCACTGCTGCGAATATATGACCCAGGGCACGGTCGTCGTGCTCGGGCCCACCGGCAAGAACTTCGGGGCGGGCATGACCGGCGGCTACGCCTTCGTCTACGACCCCAACGCCACGTTCGTCGGAAAGTTCAACTCCGACTTCGTCGACGTGGGTCGCATGGACGACTTTGACGCGCAGGCGGTGCGCGCGCTTGTCGAAGCGCACGCTCAGCACACCGACAGCCCCGCCGCCACCGACATCCTCGCCGATTGGGACCAGGCGCGCGGCCACTTCTGGAAGGTCATCCCCCACGAGAGCGTGCGCCTAGAAGACCTCGAGCAGGAGGGCGAGGACCTCGTGGCAAGCGGCACTTGAGGTTGACGAAATATCCCGGTGCTGCCAGATTGTTATGCAGATGTGCATGCAATTGTGTAGGCACAAATGTGCCGGTGGCCGGCATGTGTCGCCAGGAGGCCTGCTATGCCTAGCATTCGAATTCGTCCAGAATCACACGAGATCCTCGCCAAGCTCGCCGAACAAACCGGGGCATCTCAAACTGATTTGGTCGAGCGGGCGGTCGCGTTGCTCGAGGAAGCGATCTTTTATCAGCAAATGCGCGAAACCTACGCTGAAACAGAGGCTGTCCAAAGCGCCCAGGCGGAGATAGAGGAGTGGGACGGCACGTTGGAAGATGGGTTAGAGGGGCTCGAGTAGTTCGGAGAGGCTTGTGGTGGCACGACCGAAGGCGGCTCTCGGCGACATTTGGGTGGCCAACCTCGAACCCGTCGAGGGGCACGAACAAGGGCGTACGCGGCCGGTCTTGGTCGTCTCCAAGGATTCGTTTAACCAGCTGCCGCTTGGGCTAGTATGGACGGTGCCGCTGACGACGACCCGGAAGAACTTTCCCGATTGGGTGGGCATTGCCGCCCCAGAAGGTGGGCTCGACCGCGACAGCCACATCATTTGCTCGCAGCTTCGTTGTATCTCGACGAAGCGTCTTCAAGTGCGTCTCGGCGCGGTGAACCAGCAGACGCTGGATCGAGTCGAGACGATCATCAAGCGAATTCTCCTTTGACATCGCAGGTCTAGTTCGCGCTCGGGTTAGGCGGTTCGATCAGTCGTCGTCGTGGCCGCCGTGGCCCTCGTGCCCGTTGCGGTTGTAGCCCTCATTGCGCTCGTAATTGCCGCGGTGGTCGTCGTCGCGATTGCGATTGTAGTTATCGTCGCGCTCGTAATTGCCGCGGTGGTCGCCGTCGCGATTGCGATTGTAGTCCTCGTTGCGCTGGTAATTGCCGTGGTGGTCGTCATCGCCGTGGTGGTCGTAGTCGCCGCGGTGATCGTCGGGATATTGCCCCTCGTAGTAGCCGTTGTGGTAGTTATCGTCGCGCTCGTAGTGGTGCTCGCCTTCGCAGCCGGCGAAGGCTAAGAGGGCGACGATGGCGATGGCGAATGCGTAGTATATGTGCTTCATGGCTCGCGTCTCGGTGTCGAGGTGGGGTCGTCAGAACTATCTATAGACACCGTTGGGGGCAGGACGATAACGCGCGAGGAAGTCAGAGAAAAAACGGCGCGAGGCCCTAAAGCCTCGCGCCGTTGTTAGTTAGTTAGCATCCGGAAACCCCTCCCTTCGCAAACAGCGGCTGATTTTGCGACCTGGACACTTTCTCACCACTCGAAATAACCTACGGATATTCCTCGGGATTCGAAAAGTGCCCAGCTCATCAAAATCATCTCGCTGTCGCTCGGTCCGGGGTTCCCGGACGCTAACTAGTTACCCCGGCTCAGCGCTCAGTCGCGCCGGCGACGGCGCACGAGGGCGCCGAAGCCGAGCAGCATGAGCGCGGCCAGCGAGCCAGGCACCTGGCCGGAGCCGGTGGCCGAGCAGCCGCCGGCGGGACCAGCGGGACCATGCGGGCCCTGGCACACGGGGGCGCTGGTCTGGACCTCGTCGTCGGACAGCGTGCCGTCGCCGTTGGTGTCCTGACCGACCTCGAGCATGAAGCCGCCGCCGGCGCACTGATCTTCGCCGTCGGCGAAGGCGCGCGTGCGGGTGAGCAGGGGAGCGGCGTCAGCGCCGTTGCACACGTACGAGGTCGTCGCGATCTCGTCGTCGCCCAGGGTGCCGTCGGCGTTGGCGTCGACGCCGGCGTCGATGCGCCGGCCGCCGAACTCGCAGTTGTCGCCGGCGGGCTCCTCGGTGATGGACACCAGGGTCGATTGAGCGTCGGCTCCGTCGCATAGAAAGGCGGTGGAGTCGACCTCGCCGGCGCCGAGGGTGCCGTCGCCGGCGGTCTCGCCGCCGTCGCCGTTGTCCAGGCCGAAGTCGACCTGGGTGCCGCCGGCCGGGCAGTTGCTGTCGCCCTCGGGAAGCGCCGTGGTCGCGCTCAACTGGCTGGCGCCGTCCTGGCCGGCAGCGCCGTTGCACACGTAGGTGGTGGAGTCGACCTCACCGGCGCCGAGGATGCCGTCGCCGGCGGTCTCGCCGCCGTCGCCGTTGTCCAGACCGAAGTCGACCTGGGTGCCGCCGTTGGCGCAGTTGGCGTCGCCGGCCGTCAGAGGCGTGGTGGCGGTCAGCGAGTCGGCACCGCGGCACACGTAGCTGGTGGAGTCGACCTCGCCGGCGTCGAGCACGCCGTCGCCGGCGGTGGCGCCGCCGTCGCCGTTGTCCAGGCCGACGTCGAAGCGAAGGCCTCCGTTGGCGCAGTTGGCGTCGCCCGCCGAAAGTCCGGTGGTGGTCACCAGCGAGCTGTAGCCGTTGGCGCCGTTGCAGACGTAGCTGGTGGAGTCGACCTCGCCGCTGTCGAGCACCCCGTCGTCGACGGTGGCGCCGTTGTCGCCGTTGTCCAGGCCGGACTCGAGCATCTGGCCGCCGGTAGGACAATTGGCATCGCCCGTGGACAGGGCGGTGTAGCGGCTCAGGGAATTGTGGCCATTCGCGCCGTCGGCGCCATTGCACACGTAGTTGGTGGAATCGATCTCACCAGCGCCGAGAGTGCCGTCGCCGGCGGTCTCGCCGCCGTCGCCGTTGTCCAGGCCGGTGTCGATTTGCTGGCCGCCGGTGGCGCAGTTGGCATCGCCGACCGACAGGCTGGTCATGTTGACCAGGGCAGCGGTGCCGTCGGCGCCAGTCGCACCGGTGGCCCCGGTCGCGCCGTTACAAACGTAGTTGGTGGAGCGAATCTCGGTGTCCTCGAGCACGCCGTCGAGACGGGTGCCCGCGCCCGAGCCATCGTCGTAGCCGATGTCGATTTGAAGCCCGCCGTCGGCGCAATTGGCGTCGCCCGCGGCGAGCTGGGTGACCTGGGTGGTCTGTGGCGTCGTGCATCCCACCGAGCCGGCGGTGTCGACGTCCACACCGACCGTGACGGCCCCGCCGGCGGTCCAACCGCAATCGGCGAAGGTGGTGTCGGTAGCGCTCGAGTTGTTCTGGTTGACCGACGAACGTCCCGTCAGCGAGATGGCCCCGCCATTGGTGAACAGCGCGCCGCCCCAGCCGCTACCTCCCTGTCCGCCACTGCCGCCGTAGTATTGATGGCCGCCGGCGCCGGGATTGGCGTCGTTTTGTTGCAGGGAAGTGTCGGTCAGCGTCACGGTGCCGCCGTTATCGAAGATCGCGCCGCCAAGACCGGCGCCACCGCCGCCGCCGGCCGCGCAGGAATACAACGCGGTGCCGCCACGGCCAGCGCCGAAACCACCGGCGCCGTGCTTGCTGTTGTTACCGCCGCCGCCATTCCCGCCAGCGCCACCGCCGCCGCCGCCAAATCCGCCGGCGCCACCAGCGCCACCGCCGCCGCCGCCGCCGCCGCCGCCACCACCATAGTTGCCGGCCGTACCGTTAATTTGGCTAAGGTAGTTACCGCCCGCGCCACCGGCGCCGCCGCCGTTGCCGCCGTTCCATGAGCCGCCGCTGCCACAGGTTCCCGCAGACCCGCCGGCGCCGCCGGTAGTCGTGTTGGAGGTAAAGGTGGTGCTGGTGGCCGTCACCGTCCCCGCGGCGGCGTTGAACACTGCGCCGCCCAAACCGGCACCGCCACCACCGCCGCTGCCGCGGTCGGTGCCAGCGGCGCCGCTGCCGCCGATGGCCTGGTTGTTGGTCAGGCTGTCACGCGTCAGCGTCAACGTCCCTTCATTGTAAATCCCGCCGCCCTGGCCACCGCCGGCACGCGAGCCGTTGGCCCCGGCAGCGGTGTTGCCGTCGACGCCGGTGTCGACCAGGGTCAGCGTGCCGCTGTTGTAGATGCCACCGCCGTTGTCCGAAATCGCGTTTCCACCGGTGATCGCCAGGTGGCGCATGGTGACGGTCGCGGTGGCGTCGACCTGAAAGACGCGGTCGATGCCCGCCCCATTGATCGTCGCCGGCGTCGCCGAATCGCTCCTGATATCGATGTTGGACAGCAGGTCGAGGTCGCCGGTCGCGTTGGCGTCTTCGCCCCTGCCCGCGAGGCTCAGCGCATAGGTCTGACCGCCGCTGAGCACGACGACATCGTTGCCGCTGCCCGCCGTGCACCCATCCACCGCGGCGTCGGTATTCGCCGCCTGAATGGCCTCACGCAGCGAGCAATTGCCGTTGCTATTCAGCTCGTCGGTGCTGGTGTTGACGGTGATCGTCGCCGCGCTGGCGACCACGGGAACCAATACCACACCCGCGGCGAGCGCACCGGCGCTCAGCCACCTGTGGGGTAGCACAGATGAAATCGTGAACTTCTTCACTACCTGCCTCCTGGCGCTGCATATTTTGGGAAACTCCGGTCGTTGTCCGGAAGTGTTAGTCTAGGCGTGCGTGGCTAAAACCACAAAGGATATTTTAACTTTTTTTAGCTTTAATTGCTTGAAATGGTGATTTGAAGGAGGGGTGGGTGTTATGCGGGGGAGCGAGCTGTCAGCCGACGTACGGGAGGGCTCGCTGCGGTGACTTGAAGCGCTTATTTGCGCGCGCGATCGGCGCGGTAGATGGGCGCCGACAGGCCTTCGCTGGTCAACCAGATGGTCTGACCGTCACGCGAATAGCCCAGGGCTTCGGCCTGGCCCATCAGCAGGATTGGGCTCACGACCGGAGTGGTACCGAAGGCAGACGCGAAGTCGGCGCCGTCGGCGCAGAAGGTAAAGGCTCTGAGGTAGGTGCGTATGGTGAACTCGCGACCATTGGGAGCGATGTCGCCGGCGGTGACGAGCGAGCCGTAACGGCTGTCGCCGAAGTGGAGGTGGCCGACCTCGACGGCCTGGTGCGGGTGGTCGGCGTCGTTGGGCTCCCCGGAGATGCCGAAGACCGCCGGGTCGGTGTCGGAGGTCTTCTCGACCACGTAGATCGCCGCCGACTCGGGATGGACCAACAGCGTCTCGACGTTGTGCGGCCCGTCGGGATAGGAAAACCACAGCGTGTCGAAGTCATCGATGGTGATGTCGGCAGGCGTCGTCTGGGGCAGCTCGGGCTCGGCGAAGCGGTAGATGACGACTTCGTCGCGCACCCGGTCGTTGTCGCCGACGTCGGCGGCGTACACGCACGATGCGCTCGAGCCGGCCTCGCACGGGCCCACGGCGACGTCTTCCCAGTCGACGTTTGTTGCATTCCCTCCGAGGTGGGCGACGGCGACGGTCGAGCCGTCGTGTTCGATCAGAAAGAGCCGGGGCTCGCCGCCGGAGTCGTTATGGGTCCACAACAGCCCGGGGTGACGCCAACTGGTGGCGAGGCCAGATGCCTCGTCGACGTCGGTGTTGGCGATTTCGCCGGTCTTCGTGGGGTAGGAAAATGGCTGACAGGGCCGACTTGCGGCGTCGGAGACGTCGGCAGAGTCGGCCGTATCTTGGGAACTCGCGTCTGCCGGCGTGGCCGTGCCCGTATCGGTCGGCGTGCCGGCGACCGTACTAGATGGCTGGCTGCAGGCAGTAGAGCCAGCAATCGCGACGGTCGAAAAGACGACGAGCAGGACGTTGACGGTGGTTCGCAGCACGAGCGTTGGCTCTTCGGTAGGGCTGTGATGGACACGCAAATCACACTATTGCACCGATACCGGCCTCACTTTGCGCGGTCGACCCGGTAGATGGGGGTAGGGCGGCGCTCGCTGGTCAGCCAGATCGATTGGCCGTCGCGCGAGTAGGCCAGCGCCTCGGCCTGGGCCATGAACGGCACCGCGCTGAGGACGGGATCGGCCTCCACCGCCGATTCGAAGTCATCGCCGTCGGCGCAGAAGGTGTACGCAGCCAGGTAGGTGCGAATGCTGAACTCGTGGCCGTCGGGCGAGATGTCCCCGGCGGTGATGAGCGTGCCGAAGCCGCTGCCCGCGCCAAAGCGCAGTTGGCCGACCTCGACGGCGAGCACGGGGTGCTTCTTGTCGGCCTTCTTGCGCGGGATCCGATAGACGCCCGGGGCGCGCTCGGCGGTCTTCTCGACCACGTAAATCCGGGCTGTGGTGGGGTGGACCATCACCGTCTCGGCGTTGCGCGGCCCGCCCGGGTAGGTAAACCACAGCTCGTCGGGATGGTCGATGGTCAGGTCGGCTGGCCGTTTGTCCGGAAGCGCGGGTTCGGCAAAACGGTAGATGACGACCTTCTTTCGCTTGCTGCGATTGTCCCCGATGTCGGCGACGTAGACGCAGGACTTTTTGGAGCCCTTCTGACAGGGCCCGACGGCGATATCCTCCCAGTCGACGTTGCGCGCCTTGTTGCCCAGGTGGACGATGGCGACCGTCGAGCCGTCGGGCTTGATGAGGAAGACCCGCGGCTGACCGCCGGAATCGTTGTGGGTCCACAACAGGCCCTTGTGGCGCCAACTGGCCGCCAGCCCCGACGCCTCGTCGACGTCCTTATAGGCGATCTCGCCGGTCTTGGTGGACTCGGTAAACGGCACGCACGCGCGCTTGGCGCTGTGGGTGGGGTGCTCGCCGGCGTGCTTTTGCTGAGCGTGCGCCGGTGCGGCGAGCAGAGCAATGGCCAGAAATGCAACGGCCGTCGCGTTGGTTCTCAATAGGGCCACGGGGTTTACTCGATTCGAGATTGAGTCTACCTTGCCCCAGCACGATAGACTTAGTGGCAGTATAGACAAATGAGCGACGAAAACTACCTAACCGACGCCCAAAGCGGCGCGCGACGCTTTCGAGTCCGCGACCTGGTCACCACGGGACGAAGCTACCAGATCGTCCGCGTCGAGGATACCGAGACCGGCCAGCTCGCCTGCGCGAAGGCCGCCGCCTACGACGCCAAGCGCCGCGGCGACGCCGACTATGTACGCGCCCGGGGCGACCAACTCGAGGCGGAGTGGCGCTTCTTGAAGGCCGTCGACCACCCGTTGCTTCCCGAGCCGATCGCCTTTTTTCGGGCGGCGAGCGACGAGACCGGCTTCGACGACGAGCCGGTGTTGGTCCACCAGTGGCGTGCGGGAACTACACTGTTCGAGTGGGTGCGCCTGGAGCATCCCGAGGGTGTGGCGCCGGCGGTGGCGCTGGGCATCTTGCGCCAGTTGGTGCAATTCTTGAGCGCCGTTCACGCGGCCGGCTACGTCTATCGGGACCTCGATCCCCACCACTTCATCGTCGACGACGACGGTGAGCTGGTCGGCGCGGTCGGCTTCGGCAACGCCACGCCCAAAGGCGAGCGGCCCAACGAATTTAAGATGGCCTACGACGACGATCCCTACGTGGCGCCGGAGGTGCGCGCGGAGCGCTCCGGCAAGTTGCTTCGGCCCACGGCCGACGCGTACGCGCTGGGGGCGTTGATGAGCTTCGTGCTCACCGCCGAGGAGCCGCGCACGGTGGTCGAAAACCCGCTCAATTGGCCGGCCTACGACCGGCTGAGCAACCTCGAGCCGCCGGGCCTGGCGCTGGTGGTCGCGCGGCTCATTCAGCCGCATTTCAAGAAGCGCTTCGGGCGCATGGAGCGCCTGCTTCCGTATACCACCGAGGACGGCCTGCCCACCGCGCAGTCCAAGGGCTTTGGGATGATCCTGTTGCCGGCGCCGTTCTCGGGGGTCGAAGACCCCGACAAGAACCGCGCGCTCAACAGCAAGTTGTCCAGCGGGCCGCTTATCAGCACCGCCATGCGCCGCGCCGCCGTGGCGGCCGTGGGCGACGACCCCGACGATACGGGCATGCCCTGGTCGTGGACGGTTGGCGCGTTTGCTCTGGCGCTGGGCGTGGTGGCGGCGTTGGTGGGGTTGGGAGTGATTTGACGGTGAGTCGCAGCGGGGCTACGGAAACCACAAAAGTTAAACGAACATAACAACACAAGACTTGATCATGCCCACAAAATTCGACCTATCGAAATTCACCAGCAAGGCCCGAAAGGCGATGGCGCGTGCCCAGGAACTCGCCACCGATCTGGAGCACCGCCACGTCGAGATCGAACACGCCATGCTGGCGATGCTCGAGCAAGAAGACAGCGTCGTGGAGACGGTGCTCCAAAAGATCGGCGTGGACACCAAGGCGCTGGGCCGAAAGCTCATCGACGAGCTCGAACTGATGCCCAAAAACTACGGGCGCAGCCAGAAGCAGGTCTTCGTGGGCAAGCCGCTGCTCAACGCGCTGGAGGACGCCGGCGACGAGGCGGCGAGCTTCGGCGATAAATTCGTCAACACCGAGCACCTGCTGCTGTCCTTCGCCAAGGAGAAGAAGAGCTACGCCGGCCGCCAACTACGCGACATGGGGGCGACGCCCGACAAGATCCGCGAGGCGCTCGACGAGGGCCGCTCCGGCAAGAAGGTCGAGCAGGCCGGCGGTCAGGTCTCCGAGATCCTGGGTAAATTCGCCGAGGATCTCACCGAGCTGGCCCGCAACGGCGAGCTCGACCCGGTCATCGGCCGCGACGCCGAGATCCGCCGGGTCATGCAGGTGCTCACCCGACGCACCAAGAATAACCCGGTGCTCATCGGCGAGCCCGGCGTCGGCAAGACCGCCATCGTCGAGGCGCTCGCCCAGCGCATGGTCGCCGGTGACGTGCCCACCGGGCTCAAAGGCAAGCGCATCATGAGCCTGGATGTGGGCTCGCTGGTCGCCGGCACCAGCCTGCGCGGCCAGTTCGAGGAGCGCATGAAGGCGGTGATCAACGAGGTCGTGCAGAGCCGCGGCAATATCATCTTATTCATCGACGAGCTCCAGCAGATCGTCGGCGCCGGCGGGGAGGGCGCCACCAACGCCGCCAACCTGCTCAAGCCGGCGATGGCCCGCGGCGAGATGAGCATCATCGGTACGACCACCCTCGACGAATACCGCGAATATATCGAGGAGGATCCCGCGCTGGAGCGCCGCTTCCAGTCCATCCTGGTCGAGGAGGTCAGCGTCGAGGGCTGCGTGTCCATCCTTCGGGGCATCAAGCACCAGTACGAGATCCACCACGGGGTGCAGATCCGCGACCAGGCTCTGGTCGCCGCCGCCGAGGCCACCGACCGCTACGTGACCGACCGGGCGCTTCCCGACAAGGCTATCGACGCCATCGACGAGGCGTGCAGCCGGCTGCGCCTGGAGATCGACTCCAAGCCCACCGAATTGGACTCGGTGGAGCGCCGGATCCAGAAGCTGCAGATCGAGCGCCAGTCGCTGGCCGACGCCACCGACCCCGACACCGTCGAGGCGCGCAACGAGCTGGTCAACGAGATCGAGAGCCTCGAGGAAGAGGCCGCGCGCCTGCGGGTGCGCTGGGAGCTCGAAAAGGAGGCCCTCGACGGGCTGACCGCGCGCAAAGAGGAGCTGGAAGCGACCGAAAAGCAGATCACCGACGCCCAGCGCGAGGGCGATCTCGGCCGGGCTGCCGAGCTCAAGTACAGCGCCGTGCCGCGCATCCAAAAGGAAATCGCCAAGGCCGAGAAGAAGCTCGACGAGATCCACGCCGACGAGCGCCTGCTCAAGGATTACGTCGACGAGGCCGACATCGCCGCCGTCATCGCCAGCTGGACGGGTATCCCCACCACCAAGATGCTCGAGTCCGAGCGCGAGAAGCTGCTGAATATGCCCGACCGGCTGCGCCAGCGCGTCGTCGGCCAGGACCACGCCATCCAGGCCATCGTCAAGGCCATCTGGCGCTCGCGCGCCGGCCTCAAAGAGCCCGGCCGGCCCATCGGCAACTTCATGTTCGTCGGGCCCACCGGCGTCGGTAAGACCGAGCTGGCCAAGGCCCTGAGCGAGTTTCTCTTCGACAGCGAGGAGTCGCTCATCCGCATCGACATGAGCGAGTATATGGAGCAGTCCAAGGTCAACACGCTCATCGGCTCGGCGCGCGGCTACGTGGGAAGCGAGGAGGGCGGTGTGCTCACCGAGGCGGTGCGCCTCAAGCCGTACTCGGTCGTGCTGTTCGACGAGGCCGAAAAGGCCCATCCGGACGTGTTCAACATCCTGCTGCAGGTCATGGACGAGGGGCGGCTGACCGACAGCCAGGGCCGCATGATCGATTTCTCCAACACGTTGATCATTTTGACCTCCAACGTGGGCAGCCGGCGCATCATGGATTTGACCGGCAAGGTCGACCAGGAGGAGCTGACCGACGAGGTCGAGACGATCCTCAAAGACTACTTCAAGCCCGAGTTCCTCAACCGACTGGACGCGCCCATCGTCTTCCAGGCGCTCACCCAGGAGGCGATTCGCCTCATCGTCGACATCCAGGAGCGCAAGC
The DNA here is from genome assembly GCA_963697525.1 of uncultured delta proteobacterium. Lineage (GTDB taxonomy): Bacteria > Myxococcota_A > Bradymonadia > Bradymonadales > Bradymonadaceae > Bradymonas. The sequence continues at coordinate 5,649,956 of OY969087.1, read as the reverse complement.
TCGCCAAGCTGCTGGCGCGCCAGAAGATCTCGATCGAGCTGTCCGACGCGAGCCGCGACTTCTTGGCGAAGGTGGGCTACGAGCCGGAGTACGGCGCCCGCCCGCTCAAGCGGGCCATCGGCACCTACATCCAAGATCCCCTGTCGGTCGAGATTCTCGAAGGCCATTTTGGCGAGGGTGATCACGTGTTGGTCGACGTCGCCGACAACGGCGAGGAGTTGGCATTCTCGAAGGGAACGCCGAATTGAGAGAGTGATCGATCACTCGATCACTCCAGATACAGAAAAGCCCCGCCGAAACCGGCGGGGCTTTTCTGTATCGCCTATTGCCTTAGAAGCGCCGGCGACGGCGCCACAGGGCGCCCAGGCCGAACACGGCCAGCAGCATCAGGCTGCCGGGAGCCGCGTTGCCGGGGGCGACCGTCGAGCAAGTGGAGTCCTGAGCGGACTGATTGTTGCCCTGGTTGACGGTGCCATCATTGGTGCCGCCGTTGCTACCGCCACCGAGGCCGCCGAGGCCGCCGGAGCTACCACCGGTGCCGTTATTGCTGCCGGTGCCGGTGCCGCTGCCGCCGGTGCCGCCGGTGCCGCCGGTCCCACCGGTACCAGTGCCGGTGCCGCCGGTGTCGGACACGCATTGGCCGTTCTGGCAGACCATGCCGGAGCCGCAGGTGATGTTGGCGCAGGAGGGGCCACCGGTGCCGCCGGTGCCGCCGGTGCCACCACTGCTGGTGCCAGGCACGCAGGCTTTGTGGGTCGAATCGACCGCGACGCACGAGCCACTGGTGCCGCAGTCGGAATCGCTGGTGCAGGAGCACGAGCAGATGGTCGAGCCGCTCTGCAGTTGCAGGCAGACGTCGGCGTCGCTGCCGCATTGCGCGCCGTTGTTGGCGCAGTCGGTGCCCAGGCTGGGGCAGGAGCCGCCGGTGCCACCGGTGCCACCGGTGCCGCCAGTGCCGCCGGTGCCGCCGCTGCTGCTCGGCACACAAGCTTTCTGCCCACCGGAGAGGGTCTGACACACGCCGTTGGTGCCGCAGTCAGCGTCGGTGCTGCACGTGCAGGTGCAGATGCTGGTGCTTCCGTCCTGTGACGACAGGCAGGCGTCGGCGTCGCTGCCGCAGTTGGCGCCCTGGTTGCCGCAGTCGGTGCCCAGGCTGGGGCAGGAGCCGCCGGTGCCACCGGTGCCGCCCGTGCCGCCGGTACCACCGGTGCCGCCGGTGCTGCCGCTGCTCTGGCAGGTGTAGTTCGCCGGGCACACGCCGGAGGACTGGGCGTCGGGGTTCAGGCACAGATTCTGGACGTCGGCGCAGACGTTGACCGGGTTGCTGCTGCTGCCGTAGTTCTGGCAGGTCTGGTTGGTGCCGCAGTCGCTGTCCTGCTGGCACGGCGTGGCGCACACGCCGCCGCTCTGGGTGTTGTAGCACTGCTGGCCGGAGCTGCAGTCGCTATTCGACGAGCAGGAGCCGCCGGTCGCCGGGGTGGGCACCCCGAAACATTTGGAGTCGCCGGGGCAGTTGCCGTTGCTGTCACAGGCGGTGACGCATTTGCTGCCGCTGCTCAGGCTGACGCACTGACCGCCGCTGCCGCATTCGGCATCGCTCTGGCAGGTGCGGCACACCGGGCAACTGGACACGCAGGAACCACCCGATCCGCAGGTGTAGCCGGAGGGGCAGTCGGCGTCGCTCGAGCAACTGGGGGCCTGGCAGGCGCCGGTGCTGGCGTTGCAGGTCTGCCCGGCCGAGCAGTCGGCGTCGGACTGGCAGCCGGCGGCGACGCATTGGCCGTTGTTGCACACCTGACCCGAGGAGCAATCGGCGTTCGACGAGCAGCTCGTGCACGAGCCGTGATACAGCGAACACACCCCGTCGATGTCATCCTGCGACAGCGTGCGCAGGGAGGTACCGCCGGAGTACGAGGCGTACATGGTCGCGTCCTGGTACTGACTGTGGTCCAGGCCCAGGTTGTGGCCGATCTCGTGGGTGGCGATGCTCTGCAGGTCGGTGCAGCCGCCGCTTCCGTTGGTGCAGTAGGTGAACCCCACCCCGTTGAACACGATGGGGGCGCGGGCGATCTCGCAGTTGCTGGTGACCTGGGTCAGCGTCACGCCGATGGTCACGTTGACGTTGCCCAACTGGGTGGGCCACTGGCCGTCGATGAACGAGAGCACCACCTCGCCGTTGTTCTGCAGGGCGGTGTCGGTGGTCGTTCCCTGGTAGGTGGCCGCGTAGCTCGAGCAGCACGGCTCGCCCCAGGTGGCGAACGAGTCGTGAATGATCGTCTGGAGTTGGCTAAACGACAGATCGGGCGTGCCGTCCTGGTTCAGGTAATAGGGCAGCGGCTGGTTGGCCGCGCCCCAGTGAGCGCCGTTGGGGCACTGCTGGGCGTTGATATACTTGTAGGCAAATGCATTGGTGCTCAGGCATAGGCCCAGGGCGACCACGAGCAGTGCGAATAGTGTTTTGCGCTGCTTATTCATTGGTGCCTCCTTTGATGCCTTCGACCAGCGATTGCAGCTCGGCGACGAACGAGGCGTACGAGCGAGTCTCACCGGGCAGGTGGGTGACCTTCTGCTTGCCGTCTTTGCCGGCGATCATGAAGGCGACATCGCTCAGATCGCGCGACACCAGCGTGTTCGAGCCGGTTTTGACCAATTTGAATTTGGACTGGCTCATCGCCGACAGCGTCACCAGACCGCTGGGCGACTTGCTCAAAAAGACGATGGCTTCCTCGCCTTTGGAGAAGTGGGCGTCGCCGGGGATGATCAGCGTGCGTCCCTTGTAGGTGCCACCCCACTGCTGGATGGTCACCTTGTCCTTGACCCCGCCCCAGAAGGAGCGCTCGACCGAAAAGGTCGTATCGGTGACGATGCGCTTTTGGGCCTTGTCGAAGTAGGTGTGCTGGTCGACCACTTTGGCCTGGACGATGATGTCGGAGATGTGAATCAGTTGCTCGAGTCCAACATACTTCATCACGGTCGCCGAGGCGGTCGACATGAACAGCCCCAGAGTCAGGATTGCAGCGGCCACCGACAGCCCCAGGGCTGCGCGTGACGGCCGTCTAACGGGCGGCAATAACTTTCTCATCATCTCCTCCATCTCATGCAATAGTGCAATGAGTCTCTCACTCCCATTTTGTGATTCGACCGCCCCCGCCGGGCTCTCCGGCGTGCGACGGCTTACGGCTGTCAGGATATGTAGCAAGAAGCGTTCCGGCCGGTTTCGGTAGAATTCTAACGCCGGCCCAGACGCCGCCGTGGAGGGTGTGAGAATTCTGACACGCGACGAATCAGGGGCACCACAGAGGTCACAGAGGTCACAGAGAAAGCTTAATTTCCCTCTGTGCTCTCTGTGTCCTCTGTGGTGAAAAGTGGTTGGATTCGCGTGTTACTCGGGCAGGGCGCCCAGGGTGAGCTTGGCGGTGCGGCGAGCGTCGTCGCGCCAGTAGACGATGTCGACGGTCTTGCCGATGCCCAGGGTGCTGGCCATCCAGGCCAGGTGTCCGGCGTCCTCGATGGGCTTGCCGTCGATGCTCAGCAGAATGTCGCCGCGCTTCAGATGCGCCGCTTCAGCGGGACCGCCGGGGACGACCCGGGTGACCAGAGCCGCGCCGCTCTTCTGCGGCAGCCCGAGCTCCTGGTGGACCTTTCGGGGCACCTGGTCGACGTAGATGCCCAGCCAACTACGCTCGACGTGGCCGGTCTTCTCGAGCTGGGGCAGGATCTCGGTGGCCATATTGATGGGGATGGCAAAGCCGATGCCCTGGGCCTTGGCGCTGATGGCGGTGTTGATGCCCACGACCTCGCCGCGGGTGTTGATGAGCGGGCCGCCGGAGTTGCCCGGGTTGATGGAGGCGTCGGTCTGGATGAAGTCCTGGTAGCGCATATCCTCGTTGATCGGGATATTCTGCCGGCCGATGGCGCTGGTGATGCCGGCGGTGACCGTGCTGGTCAGCCCCAGGGGGTTGCCGATGGCGACCACCCAATCGCCCACCCTGAGTTTGTGGGCGTCGCCCAGGGGGATGACGGGCAGGTTTTTGCCCTTCTGGATCTGCAGCAACGCGACGTCGCTCTTGGGGTCGGCGCCGACGATCTTGGCCTCGAAGAAGCGGTCGTCGAGCAGGCGCACCCCGATGGCGGTGGCGTCTTTGACCACGTGGTAGTTGGTGAGCACGTGGCCGCCGTGATCGATGATAAAGCCCGAGCCCAGGCTCTCGGCGATGCGGCGCTGGGGGACGACCCCGGCGCCAAAGAAGGGATCGTAGTGGCGCCGGGCGACCACTTCTTCTTTGCGCGTGTAGATATTGACCACCGCCGGGCGCACCTTGGCGACGATGTCGGCAAACGTGGCCGGGCGGGTGGCCACCGTCGGCGACGGGGTGGGCTGAGTGGCGGTCTTGGCGGTCGCGCCGGCCGGAGAGGTCGACGGGGACGAGGCAGGTGGAGAGGAGGCGGAGTGGGCGGGCGCGCCCACCGATGCCTTACAGCCCGTGGCGCTCGCTGCCACCACCAGGGCCATCACACATAGGTTCAACCAACCATTGCTCCAACCTCGGCTCGTCGTCACCATCAGCTCACTCCACAGCCATTCCACTCAGTTTTTGGTCCGTTTCTCCTGCACGAAAGCCATTCGCAGGTCGTACAACAAGCTGTCGAGCAATTTTTCTTCCTCGGTCTCCAAATTGCCCCGGGTTTTGTCCTGGAGCATCTCGAGGATCTCGATGGTGTGCTTGGCCGAGACCAGGTCGCGGGTGACCTGGCCGGTGTCGGGGTGTTCGATGCGCCCGAGGTTGATCATGCAATTGGTGCCCAGGCTGACCACGAAGCTGCCGAAGTCGGCGGGCATGTCCAGCTCGTCGGGGTCGTTGGGCGAGGGGATGTGCACCCCGGCGTTGTCACCCAGGACGGTGCCCTGGGGAGTGTCGCTGGAGTGACCGCTGGACTTGTGATTCTTATTCGAGGAATCATCGCTCATGGTAGTTCACTCCTGTGGGTCGTGGGGAAAGGCCGGGGCGCAGCGACGACGAGGGCCTATTCGTCGTCGTCGTCCTCCTCGGCCTGCTCGTCTTCGTCGAGCACACCTTCTTCGAATTCCGATTCGATGACGTCGGCCTTGGGCTTGGCGTCCTCGAGACCTTCGAGGTAGGCGTTGTAATCTTCGCGGGTGATCAGGCCCTTTTTGATGTTGCGCTCGAGGGTGCGCACGTCAAATAGGCGGTCTTTTTTGTCGGTGGTCATAGGTACTCCTTGGTAGATGACGAATCTATGGGGAATCGGCGGTCGAATTGCCCGTATCAAAGCGGCCCCAAATATACGTGCCGCCGGTCACATGGCAAGGCCAACCGCCCCGTGGGTGAGTTCAGCACTCGGAGAGGGCGCGCTCGATGCGGGTCTTGACGCTGCCGCTGGCGCGGGCGCTCTCGCGCTCGAGGTATTCGCGCGCCTGGTCGACGCGCTGGCCCTGGCGCAGGTCGATGAGGGCGAGCTGGGTGCGCGCGGAGTGGCGGTACGGGGAGTTGACGCGCAGGGCTTTGAACATCTGCTCGGCGTCCTCGTATTTGCCCAGCTCGTATTTGACGTTGGCCAGGTTGAAGAACAATTTTTCCTTCTGGGGGGCGCGGGCGCGGTCGATGGCCTGCTCGAGGGCGTGCTCGGCCTCGCGGTACTTATGCAGCGCCGAGTAGATCAGCCCGAGCTTGCCCAGCATCTCGGCCTGGGGGCCGAACCTTCGCAAAAACCACTGGTCGCGATAAAACTCCAGCAGCGCCTTGTAGTCGCCGCGCTGGAAGCGATAGGCAAACTCCTTTTCGAAGCGCGCCCACCGCTTGCGCAGGTAGTGTGGGTAGGCGATGTAGTACAGCGGCACCCACAAGGTGAACAGCGCCAGCGTCCACAACGGGGCGTTGAAGCCGAAGCGCAGCACGAACATGACCAGCAGGCTCAAGGGGATCAGACCCCGTCGCCAGTCGATGTGAAGGCCGCGCTTGTTGTTGTTTGCCATAGACCATCTCCCGTGCGGGTCCATTGTACCCAAACTCAACCCGGCGACCAAACGTCCAAAAGCCATGAACAAAATCTCCTTTCGGGCTGCCAGCGGCGCCAGCGAGCTGTCGGCCAATGCCTTTGTGCTCGAGGCGCTGGGCGTGCGCGTGTTGTTGGATGCGGGCGCCCCGCAGCAGCGCCCGCCGGGCTGGGTCGACCAGATCGCGCGCCCGGAGGTGTGCTGGATCAGCCACGTGCACTGGGACCATATGGGGGCCCTGGCCGGGCTACGGGAGCGCTTCCCGCGGCTCGCCTGCCTGTCGACCCCCACGACGCGCCGGCTCGCCGGCCCGGCGCTTGCGCTCGGCGGGGTGGAGCAGGCGCGCGCTCGGGCGCTGGGCTCGCAGCTACAAGCGCTGCCGTCGCGCCAGTATTTCGAGCTCTCTCGCCTGTCAGACAACCCGCAGGCCGAAAAGTTCCGGCTCATGGCGTTTCCCGCCGGGCATATCCCGGGCGCGGCGATGTTGCTCGTCGAGATCGACCGCGGGCCGACGCGTCCGTTTCGCCTGCTTTACACCGGCGACTTCTGCGGGCACGACCAGCCGTTGTGCCCCGGGGCGCTGTTTCCGCGCACGGGGGCGGATTTCGGCGTCGACGTGCTCGTCATGGAGGGGGTGCTGGCCACCAATAAGGCCTGCGATCAGGTGCGCTACGCCGAGCAGTTGGACGTGCTGGTCGAGGCGGTGGCCGACACCCGCGGCCCGGTCCTGGTGGGTGTGGCCACGGTGGGCAGCGCGTTTTCGGTGGTCGAGGCGCTGCGCGAGGCCGGCCAAGCCCCGCTCGTCCATGAGATGATCGCCCCGGTTTTACAGGCTGCGGGCGTGCCGGCCGACGACCTGCGCTTTGGCTCGGACGCCGCCTGCGAGCGCGCGCTCGGTGCCGGGGGCGTCGTGGTGGCGCCCGGGGAACAATTCGACCGCTCGTCGGCCGCCGGCCGGCTCGTCGGCGGGGTCGTCGAGCGCCCGCAGGCGCTGGTGGCGGTCATCAATCGCGCCCACGCCAGCAGCGTGGCCGGCCGGCTCGTGGGCGCGCGACGAGGCGACACGCTTCGCCTGGGCGGGCGAGCTGTGGCGGTGCGCGCGCGCATCGAGCACGTGCTGCTGCCCAACCACGCCCCGCGCCGCCAGTTGATCGCCGCGGTCGACGCGCTCGCCCCCGAGCGGGTCGTTTTGGTCCATGGCCATCGATCCCAGCTCTTCTCGCTCAAGCGCGCCATCGCGCGAGCCGGGTATGCCGGCCCCATCGACGTGCCCGACAACGCCGTCGACCTCATGGTCGGTTGAGCGGGCGCTCCTGTTGGTTTGAGGCAACGCGTGCTTATCCTTGCCAGGGTACTTTTTCGATCCTCAAGCGCCACGTCAGGAGGCGCCCTCCATGCCCGACAAGTTGCCCGTCATCTTGCAAGTTGGCCACTTCCGCCCCCAGGAGCGGCTGCCCGGGGACCTCGACCTCGGCCTGGACTCGGGGCGGGTGCGCGTCGAGCATCTGGCGGACTGCGACGAGCTGCGCGAGGCGTTGGTCGACGCCGAGACCTGTCTGGTCCTGGCCAACGGCGATCGCGAGGGCATGGACGAGCTGGTCTACGTCAAGAGCCGGCTTCCGACGCGCCCGGTCGTGATGGTCGTGGAGCCCCAGGACACCGAGTTTTTGTGCGACGCGCTCGAGCACGGCCTCGACAGCTATGTGCTGCGCCACGAGGACGCTCGGAAGACGCGCAAAATACTCGAAGTGCTGTTGCGACGGTGGGTGGCCTCGGCGACGGTGGTCACCGCGGCCCCGCATGCCGCCAGTGACCAGTCGCCCGCGCAGGCGGCCATACGACCCGAGCTGGAGTCGCGCTCGTTTTGGACCTTTTTCGACGCCGCGCCCATCGGTATCAAGATCCTCGATTCCCACAACGTGGTGCTGTACGGCAACCGCGAGATGCAGCGCATGCTGGGCTATTCGGAAGGCGAGCTGCGCCTGCTGACCGAGCGCCAGTTGTTGCACCCCGACGACCAGATCGACGGGCATCGCTCCTTCGAAGCGCTGGCCGGCGGACAGACCGACTTCTCCACCATCGACGTGCGTCACATGAGCAAGACCGGTGAGGAGGTGCGCACCAAGCTGGGCCGGGTGGCCATTCGTGACGAGACCGGCCGGCTACAGTTCGTGCTCGAGACGGTGGTCGACTTGAGCGGGCGCGACCGCTCGCCGCAGCGCCGGAGGGCGAGCACTTTCCCGTTTCTCAACGACCTCGCCAGCGGTATCGCCCATGACCTGCGCAATATCCTGTCGCTGATCGCCTTGGACAGCCAGGTGGTGCGCGACGCCGACACCGACGCCGAGGGCGCCGCCCAGATCCTCGAGCGCATCATCGAGGCCGCCGAGCGCGGCAACCGCATCGCCGAGCGCATCAGCCAGTTGGGCCGAAAGAACGCCGCGCGCGTGTGCATCGAGGTGGGCAACTACCTGCACGATTTCCGCAGCATCCTCCAGAGCATGATCGACGACACGATCACTCTGGAGATGGCCTGTAACGCCAACGGCGCCACCGTCGTGGCCGCTCACCCCCAGCTCGACCAGATCGTGCTCAACCTGGTTCAAAACGCCGCCGAGGCCACCCCCGCGGGCGGCACGATTCGTCTGGAGACGTGCCGCGAGCGGGTCGAGCAGGAGTTGAGCCACGCCCGGCCGCCGGTCGCCCCGGGCGACTACGTCGTCGTTCGGGTCGTCGATCGCGGGGTGGGCATGGATGAGGACACCGCCTCGCATATCTTCGAGCCGTATTTTACCCGGCGCCAGGATGGCCAGGGCACCGGGCTTGGCCTGGCCAACGTCTACCGCGCGGTCCACGAATTGGGCGGGGGGATCTGCGTGGAGACTGCCCCCGACGAGGGCACGGTGTTTTCGATCTTCCTTCCCTCGGCCTCCTCCGACGATGCCTGTTGAGGTGGCCGCACCACGATGACGCTGTGCGTCAATATTCTCAGGGGTTTACGCGCCTAAAACGGATCTGCTAAGCATCGTTCGGTCACGGAACGATCAACTCCGGCCAACGGTTTCTTGTGGGGCAGCTTCGCCCCCGAGCTTACGGCGATCCAATCGACGGGAGTGACTCATGGCGCGTGCCGCTGAAAAACAGATAAAAAAACTAGGCAAAGAAATCTTCGACCGCATGAAAGGCGAGACCCCCTCGGTGTTTCGCAAGGACTGGTGGAGCGGCAAGATGATGGACTGGTCGATGAAGGACGAGGCCTTCAAGGTCGAGATGTTCCGCTTCGTCGACGTCTTCCCCACGCTCAAAGACCACGTCCAGGTCGCCGAGCATCTCCAGGAGTATTTCTGCCGGCCGGGCCAGGATTTTCCCTCCTCGTTCCAGTGGGGGCTGTCCAAGGTCAAGCCCGATAGCTGGGTGGCCAAGAAGGCCGCCGGTCAGATCGAAAAGCAGATCACCGGCATGGCCTCGAAGTTCATCGCCGGCACCGACGCCGGCGAGGCCGTCGACCAGCTTGGCCAGATGTGGGAGGCGGGGTTGTGCTTTACGCTCGACCTTCTGGGCGAGGCCACCGTCAGCGAGAAGGAGGCGCTGGCTTACTTCGAGCGCTACAACGAGATCCTGGACACGCTCATCGAGGCCGCCGCCGAGTGGCCCGAGCGCCCGCAGCAAGAGCAGGCCGCCTGGGGCAAGGTGCCCCGGGTCAACCTGTCGGTCAAAATCTCGAGCCTGTACAGCCAGCTCGACGCCGTGGACTTCGACGGCAGTATCGCCGCGGTCAAAGAGCGGTTGCGCCCGCTGTTTCGCAAGGCCAAGGCCCACGGCGCGTTCATCAACATCGACATGGAGTCCCACAAGGACAAAGACCTGACCATCGCCATCTTCAAGAGCTTGCTCGAAGAGGATGAATTCGCCGACTTCGAGCACGCCGGCATCGTCATGCAGGCCTACCTCAAGGAGGCCGAAAACGACGTCAAGGAGCTGTGCAAGTGGGCCAAGAAGCGAAAGACCCCGGTGACCGTGCGCCTGGTCAAAGGCGCCTACTGGGATTACGAGACCATCCACAGCCAGCAGGAGGGCTGGGAGAATCCGGTGTTCACCCAGAAGTGGCAGACCGACCAGTCCTACGAGGCGTGCACCGAGATCCTGCTCGACCACCACAAATACATCCACACGGCCATCGGCTCGCATAACGTGCGCAGCATCGCCCACGCCATGGCCTACGCCGAGGCCAAGAAGATCGACAAGAACGGCCTCGAGTTCCAGATGCTGTTCGGCATGGCCGAGCCGATGAAGGCGGCGGTGACCTCGATGGGCTACCGGCTGCGCGACTACGTGCCCATCGGCGAGATCATCCCGGGTATGGCCTACCTGGTGCGCCGCCTGCTGGAGAATACCTCCAACGAGTCCTGGCTGCGCATGTCCTTTGCCGACGGCAAGAGCATCGACGAGCTGCTCGCCGCCCCGGAAGATCCCGCCGGCAAGACCGCCGCCGACGGCGGCCAGCCCGCGCACACCCAGCCGATCACCGACCACGGGTTTCGAAACGAGCCGCTGCGCGATTTCGCCCGCGCCGAGCAGCGCGAGCACTTCACTAACTCGCTGCAGACGGTGCGCGGGCGCCTGGGCATGAGCTACCCGCTGGTGATCAACGGCCAGGACATCCAGACCGAGCGCACCCTCGACAGCAGAAACCCCAGCCGCACCGAGCAGATCGTGGGTACGATCGCCGTGGCCGACACCGAGCACGCCGACCAGGCCATCGGCGCCGCCTGGGCGGCCAAGGACGCCTGGGCGGACACCGACCCGAGCGAGCGCGCCGAGTACCTGTTCAAGTTGGCCGACAAGATGCGCGAGTGGCGCGACGAACTGGCCGGCTGGATGGTCTTCGAGGTGGGCAAGAACTGGCGGGAGGCCGACGCCGACGTGTGCGAGGCGATCGACTTCTGCGAGTATTACGCCCGCGAGATGAAGCGGCTGGCCGAGCCGCAGCGCATGGGCCATGTGCCCGGCGAGCTCAACCTGATGTACTACCAGCCGCGCGGCGTCGCCGCGGTGATCGCGCCGTGGAACTTCCCGCTGTCCATCCTCACCGGCATGACGATGGCCTCGGCGGTCACCGGCAATACGGTAATCATGAAGCCGGCCGAGCAGTCCTCGGTCATCGCCGCCAAGCTCATGGAGCTGTGCCGGTCGGTGGGCTTTCCCGACGGGGTCATTAACTATCTGCCGGGCATCGGAGAGGAGGTCGGCGACTACCTGGTGCAGAGCCCGTTTACCCACCTGATCGCGTTTACCGGCAGCATGGCGGTGGGCCTGGATATCATCCGCAAGGCTGGCAACACCGACCCGGCGCGCCAGCAGCAGGTCAAGAAGGTGGTCTGCGAGATGGGCGGCAAGAACGCCATCATCGTCGACGCCGACGCCGACCTCGACGAGGCCGTGCTGGGCGTGCTCGCCTCGGCGTTTGGGTTCCAGGGGCAGAAATGCTCGGCGTGCAGTCGGGCCATCGTGTTGGACTCATGCTACGACGAGTTCAAGGAGCGGCTGGTCGAGGCGACCCGAAGCCTGATCATCGGGCCGGCCGACGACCCCGCCAACCGCATCGGCCCGGTCGTCGACGAGGAAGCCTGCCAAAAAATCCGCTCGTATGTCGAACTGGGCAAGCAAGAAGGCGAGCTGCTCATCGAGCGCGACGCCCCCGAAGGTGGATGCTATGTGGGTCCGACGGTCTTCGAGGGCATCGAGGCCGACGACCGCCTCGCCCAGGAGGAGATCTTCGGGCCGGTGCTCGCCCTGATGCGCGCCGACGACTTCGACCAGGCCCTCGAGATCGCCAACGGCACGCGCTACGCGCTGACCGGCGGCGTGTTCAGCCGCAGCCCCTTGAACATCGAGAAGGCGCGCCGCGAGTTCAAGGTCGGCAACCTGTACATCAACCAGAAGTGCACCGGCGCGCTGGTCTACCGCCAGCCGTTCGGCGGCTTCAAGATGAGCGGGGTGGGCTCGAAGGCCGGCGGCCCCGACTACCTACTCCAGTTCATGGAGCCGCGCGCGGTCACCGAGAACACGATGCGCCGCGGGTTTGCGCCCGATGATCTGGGGTGAGCCCGTTGGGGTGAGCCCGTGAGGCGGTTCAGCGCCGTGCGCGCGGCGCGGCCACTTTCGACGCTCCTTTGAGAACCACCGCGCCGCCGTCGAGCGCGACGGCCAGACCGTGAAACGTCAACTGCCCGCCGGGCACGTTGACGTTCTGGTCGTCGAGCGACTTGCGCACGATGCGCTTTCCCCCCTGCAAAAACGCCGCGTTCGCCCAGTCGCTGGCCTGCACCAGCCCGGGGACCGACGATTGGGTGATCTGGACCTTGGTCAGGGAGACGTCCAGGTTTTGCCCGCGGATGGCGATGCTCCCCTGGGCGTTGCCGGTGAACCAGAAGCATAGCGGGCTCTGCCGGCCGAAGTTGTACACCCGAAAATCCAGGGTCATCGGCAGCTCACCGGCGCGCCCTCGCGTAAACCGAAACCCGCTGATGCTCACATGCGCCGAGCCGGCGCGCACGGGGCGGCCGTGGGTGTCGTAGTCGCGCGGCACGACCCCTTTTTGCATCATCAGCGACAGCGCGTGGACGACCAGGTTGGGGTTGAAGCTCAGCGCCAGGTTCTGGTCTTTGGCCAGGTTGGTCACCGGCCGGATGGCGGGGTCGCGTTGCATGCCGTCGATGTTGGTCGCCAGGCCCACATAAATGGTGTGGGTGCGCGCGTTGGTGACGAGCTGGACCGGGAAGATCTGCAGGCCGGGGATGCCCAGATCGGGGCTGTGGATGGTGAATAGTTGCACGGGATGCACGCCGTGAAGCAGCTTGCGAAGCAGCAGGTCGGAGAGCTTGGACTGCAGCACGCGCGCCCAGGATTGGCGCACGCCGGTGAGCTGGGCGGTCAGGCTGGACTTGCCGATGCGCGCCGCCTCGGGCAGGTCGAGGGCGAGCACCGCCGTGCCGTTTTGGCCGCGCTGCAGCACCAGCGGGGCGACCACGCTTACCGATCCCCCCAGGCGGGTGCTCTTGTGGCCCAGGTAGGGGATGTTGAGGGCGACGGTGCCGTCGAGGTTGCCGCCCAGGCGAAAGCAGTGGTTGCAGGCGTTGGAGGCCTGGATATTCAGGTTGACGATGTCGCCGCGGGTCTGCACCCCGATCGACTGGCCCCCGCCCACATCGACGTTGGACAGCGCCGCCAGGCCGGCCTTGAGCGCGGTGTGCAGCGCGGTGTTGGCGATGTCGTCGAGCAGGTCGGTCCTGATGGCCAGCCCCAATTGGGCCGGCGGCTTGGTGGAGGCGAGCTTTTTGTCCAGGTGGGCCTCACGCCGCAACGCGAGGCTATAGTCCTGGCGGCACTGGCGGCATTGGGCCGCGCATCCCGTCAACAGGCTGGCGGCGGCCAGCACGATCAGCGCGGCCAACCACGGCCGAGGAGCGAAGGCGCGAGCATTCATACGAAACTCCAGAAAACAAAATTGGAAATGAAACCGTAGCCCGGTATACTAACAGTAACGTACTTTCCACACCGAAAGAGGCACCAATGCGCGCGCTCTCCCGTTACTCCATCGTTGCCATTGTCGGCGTGATCGTGCTCGGACTGCAAGCTCCGGCCTACGCCGTCGACTACTTCTTAAAGAACGACAGCATGGGGGAAAACTTCACTGGAAAGATCGCCAGCGCCGAGGTCGTGGCCAACGAGATGTACACGGCGACGTTTACGCTGCCTGCCAGTTGGCAACTGCCTGTCGAGCTCAAGGGCGTGCGCGTGCTCATGGTCGACGGCCAGGACGCCTCCAAGACCTACTGCGGTCGGTTCACCATCGAGGTCTGGGAGGAGAGCAACGCCGCGATGTCCGGGCCGGACTCCTGTCCGCCGCTGGTGCATTACAAGCCGCCCGGGTCGGTCATCTACAGCATGTCCACCCAGTTCCAGTCCAACTCCATTGGCTTCGAGGTCAAGGGCAACTCCAGCAACTGGCAGGACTTGAAGTTCTCCCAGATCAACAACAACCCGCAGCTCAACGTCACCATCAACCCGGTGATGCTCAACACCCGCAAGGTGCGCGTGGGCATCAAGGCGATCGACAACCAGTGTTTCAGCGTGTCCAACGCCAACGCCTTTCCGGTGATGGTCACCGACAACGACGGGGCGAGCGCCGACAACTTCTTGTACGGCAAAGCCGATCTGTGCGGTGCCCTGGGCACGATCCCGCCGCCGCATTTCTATTATTGGTCGGATTTTTCCCAATATTTCTCCCAACCGCCCGGCGACTTCGTGATGCGCCTGATCTTCGACCGGCCCGCCCAGGGCGGCGCTGACGTGGGCGTGGACGCCGGGGCGGACGTGGGTGTCGATGTCGGCGTCGACGCCGGGATGGACGTCGGAATGGACGCCGGCGTCGACGTGGCCGCCGATACCGGCGGTGACATCGGCATGGACGCCGCCAAGGACGCCGCCGCCGACGTAGCGACGGCGGATACGGCCGCCTCCGGCACGCTGAACATCGAGTCGGTCTCCCCCGAGTCGTTTCCCAATACCAGCGCGACCAGCCTGTTCATCATTGGATTCTGGCTTCCAGCCCGGGGCTACCGTAAGACTGGGAGGCCAGCCGCTGGCGGTGGTCAACGTGGATAGTGGGATGATCGAGACCTCGGTCAGCCAGGGCTTCCCCATGGGGACCTACGACGTGCTGGTGTCCAACCCCGACGGACAGGCGGCGGTGCTTCACGACGCCGTGGAGGTGTTGGGCGCGCCGCGAGGCGACGACGCTGGTGATGTCGCCGTGAGCGCCGACGCCGGCAGCGACGCCGCCGCCCACGGCAAGCTCGACAGCAACGCCGCCGCCGACGGCTGCGGGTGCCAGAGCGTGTCCACCGGGGCGCGCCTTCCCGGGCTGTGGTTGGGATTATTCGGGCTGATGGCGGGGTTGTTGGCCGTGGGGAGGCGGCGGTTGTCGCGCCACTAAATCCGAGTCCGACCAGCGGGCCCCGGGGGTTGGCTTTCCCACGTGCGTAAGTAGTTTTAGTGGTATAGATACAGCACCTGGGAGCCGATCCGTCGATGAGCCTGTCCATCCTTTCATACCTGTTTAACATGAGTTGGGAGCTCAACTGGTGGACGCTTCTGTGGTGGGGCGGCACGATCGTGGCCCTGCTGCACATCCCGTCGGTGTTGATGCGACGCCAGACCCGCCCGATGGCCGCGCTCGCCTGGATCCTATGCCTGGTGGCGCTGCCGGTGGTGGGCGTGATCCTGTGGTGGGGCATGGGTCGGCGCCACCTCGAGCGACGAAAGCGTCGGTGGGCGCGCTCGCGCGAGGCGATGTCGCGCAGCCTCGCCGACGTCAAGGATGCCATCTCCGAGTCCGATGACCTCATCGAGATGCAACATGACCGGGCGCTGCGCCACGTCAACGACGGCGGCCGGCAGTTGACCTCCAACGACGCGCTGTACCTGCGCCTCGACGAGGGCGTCTTTCCTCCCACCAACGGCAACCGCGTCCAGGCGTTCGGCTCGGGCCGCGAGGCCTTCGACGCCTTCGAGCAGGCGGTTCGCCAGGCCCAAGAACATATCCACTTCGAGTTTTATATCTGGCAACGCGACGACGTCGGACGTCGGTTTCGCGACTTGCTCGCCGAGAAGGCGCGCGAGGGCGTGGAGGTGCGCGTGTTGTACGACGCCGTGGGGGGCGCGCCGGTCAAGCGCGGCTTCATGGATCCCCTCATCGAGGCGGGCGGCAAGGTCGAGGCATTTCTGCCGGTGGTGCTCTTCGAGCGCCAGCTGCGCGTCAATTTCCGCAACCACCGCAAGATCATCGTCGTCGACGGCGACGTCGGGTTTACCGGCGGGGTCAACATCGGCGAGGAGTACACCGACTGGCTGGATCTGGCGTTTCGTCTGGAGGGGCCGGTGGTGCTGCAGTTGCAGGAGGTCTTCGCCGAGGACTGGTATTTTGCCACCGGGGAAGATCTGGGCAACCCACAGTACTTCTTGCCCGCCGATGGCACGGCTGTGGCCGAGGATGGCGGGGCTGTGTTGCCCCCGAGCGAGCGGCCATCCCAGCCCCCGTCGAACGACCAGGCGGCGGCGTCCAAGCTGCGCGTGGCCGACGACGTGACCGCTCGCATCATCGCCAGCGGTCCGGACAATCCCGACAGCGTCATCGAAAACGTCTTCTTCATGGCCATCACCGGCGCCACCGAGCGCATCTACATCACCACCCCCTATTTCGTGCCCGACCAGGCGATCTTGATGGCCATCAAGACCGCGGCGATCCGCGGCGTCGAGGTGTGTCTGTTGACCCCCGGCGAGTCCGACGTGCCCATCGCGCAGGCCGCCGGGCGTTCGTATTATAGCGAGCTTCTGGAGGCGGGGGTGCGCATCTTCGAATACGGCGACGGGGTGCTGCACGCCAAGCTCATCGTCATCGACGACGACTGGTCGATCATCGGCAGCGCCAACATGGATATTCGCAGCTTCCTGCTCAACTTCGAGGCCAACGCCGTGCTGCGCAGCCCGCAGCTCAACGCCCACCTGACCGACATCTTCAACTCCCACCTGCGCCAGAGCACCGAGGTGCGCCTGGCGGACTTCGAGCCGCGCCCCCTGAAGCACCGACTCATCGAGAGCACCGCGCGCCTGTTCAGCCCGTTGTTGTGAGTCGCTTCACGGAGAGCTGCGAGAGCGCACCTACCGACAGCGCTTATCAGTGGGCTGGCATTTGAAGCGCACGTGGAAGTGGTTGCGGTGGCCGGGCGCGTAGCGCACGATGGCGTCGGTGCCGTGCCAGTGGGGGTATTGGAAGACCTTCTCGACCCAGGCCTTGGTGGCGCCCTCGTTGAGGGCCTCGCGGCGAAGCCTCTTCTGGAGCCAGTGGTCCATGAAGATGTACTCGACGTAGCCGCCGTCGACCAGGTCCTTGATCAGCGAGAGGGTCTTTTTGACGTCGAGGCTGCCGCGGTGCACGTAGTGGAAGCGGCGGAAGTTGCCCGGCGCCTTGACGCGCGGGTAGCTGATGTCGATGTCGCGCCCGGAGCGGTGGGAGACGTGCGGATGCATGCTGCGCCCGCGCCGAAAGCTGATATCCCCGATCATGATCTTGGGGGCGTCGGGATACTTCTCGTAGAAGTCGTCGAGCACCCGCTTGACCTCGCTGACGGTGTAGTAGGTGCCGAAGGTGCGGTGCGGATAGAGGATGACGTAGTGGGGGTCGTCGGGAAGGGGCTCGCCGTGGTACAGCCGCCCCCACTGGGGCGCGCCGTAGCTGCGCGCGATCTTGCCGGGGCGGCGCTTCCACACCAGGATGCGCTCGCCGGCCTTCAGGTCGCGCAGGTCGACGCCGGGGTTGAGCTCGGCGAGGCGGTGGGTGCTCACCTTGTACATCATGCGCAGCCGGTGCAGCGTCTGGCCGGGCTCGACGGTATGCCACAGCTCGTCGAGCCGCGGGGTGGTGACCACCGGCTTGCCGTGAGTTATCGGCCAGATCTTATCCTCGGAGGGCACCTTCCATCGCTTGCGCCGAATGCGCTCGGCGATGCGCTCGAGGGTGTCCGGGGGAAAGATCGCGTTGGTGGGAACCGGCCCCAGCCCGGAGGCGGCCAGGCGCAGCGATCCGATGACGGAGCCGCTGGGCGCCTGTTGAGCCTTGACCGGGGTGACCTCACCGCTCGAGCCCATCAGGGTGAGCACGGTCACCAGACCGGCCAGCCCCAGGGCTCGGAGTCCCACGCCAACATATTCTCGTAACACATGTGCAGTCATATCGAACCGCATTACTTGCGTCCCAACAAAAGCATTCTGTGAGATTTTTCGCCGAATTTTAAAAGCCCAAATGGAGTTGCACCGTGGCTCCTCCATCAAGCGGGGCGACAGACACAGAACCGGCCGTATCGCTAGGTGCGGGGGTGTCGGAAAAAAACCAGGTATACGCCAGAACCGAAACACCCGCGACGACCAGGGTTGCCCCCGAGATCGTCAGTCCGGTGAATACTGTCTGTCGCGTCTCTAGTTCATCGCGAAGCTGCCGGTAACGCTTCATGGAAGTGCCCGGACCGCCTTCGCTTTCGGCGACGAACTCGTCGCGCAAATCTCCGCTCAGATAATCGAGAGTCAGGGCTGCCGTCAAGAGCGCTACGCCGGTGCCGGTGGATATATGACCTACCAGGGCGACGTTCCAGGGGCTGGATGGCTCGGGAACTTTGACCACCCGCGGGCTGATCTCGCCGGTGGCGACATCCTCGGCCACCTCGATGGCGCGTGGCCGAACCTGGCGCACGAAGGCGCGCAGCCCCTTGTATTGAGCGTCGATCTGGGCGACCTCCTCGGGGCCGCCCTTGTAGGTCTTGCGGCAAGTGCGCAGATCCTGCAGGGCAGACTGCCACTCGTTGATCTTGATGAACGCAATCCCCCGATTGCAATAAAACACCGGTTCCTTGGCCAGGGCGATGGCCTGATCGAATTCCTCGATGGCCTCGCGATAGCGTCCCTCCCCAAAGAGGCGCGCCGCTTCGTTATAATGCAGGTCGGCGGCATGGCTGGCGCTGGCATCGGTCCCGGCGCCGCCGCCGTTTTGCTGGGCGGCAGCCGGTCGTGGTGTCGTGAGTCCCGTACCAACAACGATGCACACCAACACAAATCGGACAAGATGTAACCGAGTGCAATTCATCCCGTTCTTGATACGTCGAAGCCGTTCGCAGGGCAAGGTTCGCCGCCACCAAAGGGCGTGGTTCCGTAATCGGGGGCTTCGAGGCGTGGAGGCACGTGGCTCTGGAGGCGGGGAGACCCCAGCGGCCTCGCGCCGCTGGTGAAACAGATCGTCAGCTAGCAAATCCGGGATTGCACCCACGGACCCCAGCGGCCTCGCGCCGCTGGTGAAACAGATCGTCAGCTAGCAAATCCGGGATTGCACCCACAGACCCCAGCGGCCTCGCGCCGCTGGTGAAACAGATCGTCAGCTAGCAAATCCGGGATTGCACCCACAGACCCCAGCGGCCTTGTGCCGCTGGTGAAACAGATCGTCAGCTACGAGAGCAGCCACCCAAACACAACTCGCTACCCAAAATCCGTCCCAGACGCAGCTCGACGGCCGATCGCCCAAGAAAGGACGCAACGATCCGGCCCTCTCTGCCGAAAACCATAGAGAGGGGCACCGATAGGACGCGGCGTCTCACCCAGCGTCGCGTCCGACAAGAAAGTGGCTCCCCACGGAAGCGCAACCGTCGCAGCGAAACAACGCCATCGGCCCGGTCCGATGCCCGCACACCCCGCCACACATCGGCGAGAAAGACGGGCGACCCAGGGCACGGCCGAGGTGCGTCTTGGTTGGTTTCATGGGGGAGGGCTCGAGGAGCCCAGGTGGTGGGGCAGTTGGGGCAGTGCGCGCGCTTTGGCAGCGCGCGCGGGCTTTTCGCAGACCGCGGGGGCCGCCCCGCTTAGCTTGTTAGCGTGCGATCTTTGCGTCCTGTGGGTCGAGCCCACAGGGGCGCTGGAGGCGGCGAGCCGCCCCGCTTAGCGTGCGATCTTTGCGTCCTGTGGGTCGAGCCCACAGGGGCGCTGGAGGCGGCGAGCCGCCCCGCTTAGCGTGCGATCTTTGCGTCCTGTGGGTCGAGCCCACAGGGGCGCTGGAGGCGGCGAGCCGCCCCGCTTAGCGTGCGATCTTTGCGTCCTGTGGGTCGAGCCCACAGGGGCGCTGGAGGCGGCGAGCCGCCCCGCTTAGCGTGCGATCTTTGCGTCCTGTGGGTCGAGCCCACAGGGGCGCTGGAGGCGGCGAGCCGCCCTGGTTCGAAGCGTGGACTCGAGCCGTGCCTCGAGCAGACATCGAAACGTCCGGCGCGTTGCCGCAATCCTCAGATCCCCGATTAGGGAACCGCACCCGCCACCAAAACGATCACGGGATGAGCTTGAGGCGGCCCTTCTCCAGTTGCACGGCGATTGTCCGGTCCTCATCGGGGACCACCGTGCGGTATTTGGTGCGGTAGCCGATGCGCGAGAAGGCGATGTTGAGCGGGGCCTTTTGCACGAGGACGTCGTGCTGCAGGGGGGTATTGCCCACCGGGCTGCCGTCGATGAGCACGCGGGCGCCGGGCGGCGAGCTGCGCAGATCGAGGTGTACGCGCTTTGGCGCGGCGGTCGGCCGGGGGCGCTTGTGGGCATGGCTGGGCGCCGGTGCGTCGTTAGCCGGGTGATGCGCGTGCTTTTTGCCAGTGTCGTCGCGGTGGGGAGCAGTGGCCTGCGCGGCCGGCTTGGGCGGCGTGGTCGGCGCCGGATGCTCCGCGTGCGCGTCACCAGCGTCCGCCGAGCCCGCGTCGGCACCGCCGCTCGCATTGGAGGCGGGCGGGGCGGGCGAGGCGGCATGCGCGCTCGACGCGGTGGCTACGACATGCTTGGCGTGCTGCTCGGCGGTGTGGGTGAGCCGGCGATGGGCGGCGGGCGCGGTGGCCGCCGGCGCCGCTTCCTGCGATGTGGACGTGCCCGGAATCCAGTGAAACAGCGCCGCCAGCACCAGGGCAAAGACCACACCGACGGCGACCGCGGCCACCATGCCGGTCGCGCGCTTTTTGGGCGGTGCCTGCTCGGTGGGCGTCTGCGGTTCGCGTTCGAAGGCCGCGGCTGCCTCGGCCTCGTCGCGTCGCTCGAGGATCTCGCGCACGTGCACGGCCGATTGGATGCGGTCCTCGGGCCGCTTTTGCAGGCAACCACGCACCGCCTCGCCCCAACAGCTTCGCTCCAGGTGGCCGGGCAGCGCCGGGGGCTTGTCGCGCAGGTGCTTGACCATGACGCCCGGGGAGTTTTTGGCCCCGAAGGGCCGCTCGCCGGTGAGCATCTCGTACATGATCACGCCCAACGAGTAGATGTCGGCGCGATGATCGATCATGTCGCCGACAATCGTCTCCGGGCTCATATAGTGCGGCGTGCCCAGCACGGTGCCCGCCTGGGTCAGCGTCTCGTAGAGCTCGTCCTCCGCCTCCGACTGGATGAGCTTGGCGATGCCGAAGTCCAGGACCTTGACGAACTCCCCGCCGCCGCCGGTGTCGCTGGGATCGCGGGGCACGATGACGATATTGGCCGGCTTGAGGTCGCGGTGGACGATGCCGCGTTGGTGGGCGTGCTCCAGCGCGTCGATGATCTGGTAGACCAGGGTGCGGACACGCTCGGGCTCGAGCGGGCCCTCGCGGGCGATGATGTCGTCGAGGGGCTCGCCCTCGACGTACTCCACGGCCATGTACAGCAGGTTTTCGTGGCGCCCGTAGTCGTGCACGCCCACGATATTGGGGTGGCTGAGCCGGCCGACGAAGCGCGCCTCGCGCTCGAAGCGCTCGACGATGTCGGTCTCCAAGAACGCTTTGGGCAGCAGCGTCTTGAGCGCGACCTTGCGCGCGATTCCCTCCTGGTGGGCCCGGAAGACAACCCCGTACGCCCCACGACCGAGCTCTTCCTCGATGTGGTATTTGCCGGCGATGACGTCGCCGGGCGTTGGGATGATATACTTCTCGGACATGGGACGTGCGGCTTGGGGCTCGGGTCGGCTGCCCGATCAGCGTAGTGCGAACGGAGCCGGTTGTCACTTTCCCGCTTGCTCGACATACGCCGGTTCCTTATGTTGTCGGCGTCTTGGCCAAGATCCGGCACCCGGGAGTAACGATGGGATTCCTCGATTTCTTGTTCGATAAAGAAAAAGCAGAGCAGCGCAAAGTGCGCAAATTGCGCAAGACGCTGACGAATATGTATGTCCAGCCGCCCGAGCGCAAATACGCCATCCAGCAGTTGCGCGACATCGGCACCCCCGCGGCGGTCGAGGCGCTGTTGGCGCGCTTCGAAGACAACGCCCCCAACACCACCGTCGACGCCGACGAGAAGACCTACGTCTACGAGTCGCTGGCGGACATGGCCGCCGACCCCGAGCTCGACGTTCGCGGCATCATCATCAAATACCTGCATCGGCGCGAGGAGAAGATCAACTGGCCGATGAAGGTGCTCACCGATCTGCTCGACTACGGCGAGATGGTCGACCTGGTGCGCGAGCTGCTCGAGGAGTGTGGCAGCTCCTACCAGCGCAACCCCGAGAAAAAGCAGGAGCTGGTCCTGCGCAGCGCCGAGCTCAAGGACGAAGCCCTGACCCGCGAGCTGTTGCGCTTTCTCGACGACCTCAACGAGACCATTCGCTTCCTGACCGTCGAGGCGCTGCTCAAGCACGGCTATGACGAGATCATCGAGGAGCCGCTTCGCGAGCGGCTCAGCGAAGAGGACTCCATTCGGATCATCAAGAAGATCGCCGAGGCTTTCGCCGAGCATAAGGACTGGAAGGTCCCCGAGGACGAGCGCGAGGACGTCGAGCATATGCTGCCCGAGGAGTACGGGCTGCACAAAGACGGCTACATCTATCAGCGGCGCGCCTGAGCGGAGCGGCCGATGACGCTGACATACGCACACGAGGCGGCCCTGGTCGACGCGGCGCGCGCACCCGGCATGGACTGGGCGCAGTGGGCCGGCGACCAACGGCCGCCGGCGCATTTCTTGGCGCTGTGGTCGGGCCGGGCGGTCCACGGATTCACCAGCCCGGAGCGGGTGGGCGGCGTGGTCGTCCAGCCGGCCGACGTCGTCCTGGGCATCCGCTCCTGGGATGATGCCTTCGAGGGCATCCTCGAGGTGGCCCAGTGGGGCAACGCGGCGCCGTTTGCGCTGTTCGAGGTCGAAAAGATCGTGCGCATGATGCTCCACCAAAGCGGGCTGGCCTTCGAGATCCTGGCGAGCCCCGCGGTGCTGCACGACGCCGATTTTCCCGCCCGTCGTATCGTCGACGCCGCCGTGACCCGCGGCGTGCTCCACCATTACCGCGACGTCGCGCAGGGCCAGATCGCCCGCCTCGAGCGCGCCCAGGGGCAGGGCGTGCGGCCTGCCGACCTGCTCGACATCGCCCGACACGCGCTCACCGGTGTCGCGCTGGCCGACGGCCTGGTCGACTTTCACCTGTGGGAGTTGGTCGACGCCTACGGCTCCTCCACCCTCGAAGGGCTGCTGCGCGAAGCCCCCCACGATGCTAAACTCGACGACGGTTATCGGGCCGACTTCGCCCGCGCCGTCGAATCGCTCATCGAGCGCATCGACCCCGACGCCGCCAAGCTGCCCGACAACCCCGAAGACTACGACTATCTCAACGACCTCGTCGTCACCCAACGCCAAAACGCAGTTAAGCAGTCACGCAGTTAAGAAGTTACGCAGTCGTAGATCACTCAATCACTCGATCCCTCGATCCCTCTCAATGATTCGTATTCTCATCATCGGTCGCGAATCCGCCCGCTGGGGCGACCAGCTCCAGCAGCGCGCCGGCGACGAGATCGAGATGGACACCGCCAGGCTGCCGGCGGCGGGCCTGCGCCAATTCGAGGCGACCCCGCCGGATGCGTTGGTGGTGGTGGACACGTCGTCGACCAGCCGCGCGGCCACGCTCATCGCCGCCGTGCGCGAGCGGCCCCTGGGCCAGCTCATCCCCGTGGTGGTCATCGCACCGCCGCCGAGCGATGACGATCACGCCGAGGTCGACGCCTGGTTGTCGCCCAACGCCGACGTCGGCCGGCTGGTCGCCGTGCTCCAGGAGTGTCTGGGCGTCGACTTCGCCGAGGCCGCCGGCCCGGCCGACGCGCCCGCCGCGCCCGCCGCGCAGGCATCCAACGGCGCAAACGGCGCCCCGGCGTATTTTATCGAGGAGATCGACGACGATTGGGACCGGCCGCGCAGGCTCGATCGCGACGCGATTTTCTCGTCGCCGAGCGCGCGGGCCCACGAGCGCCCCTCGGAGCAAGCGCGCGTCGACGAGGAGGCCGTCAAGCGCAAGCTTCGGGCGGTGCGCCACGAGGACTACTACGCCATTTTGGAGATCCGGCGCGGCGCCGAGGGCGCGGTCGTGCGCGAGGCGTTCCACCGGTTGTATCGGCGCTTCGACCCCCGCGAGATCGACTTCGAGGTCGCCCACCGCATGGAAGACGAACTCGGCGAGATACGCGACGCCCTGGAGGACGCCTGGGCGGTGCTCGGTGACCCCAAGCTTCGCGAAGCCTACCTCGATCACACCACCCGGCGCTGATCACTGCACCGCGATGGCGTTGCGCAACTCCGAGCGCAATCGGCTCATATTGATGGGTTTGTCCAGCAGCGCGACCGCGCCCAGCATATCTGCCTGAGCTCGGGTGGCCTCGTCGCCGTAGGCGGTGATGAGCACCACCGGGATATCCCACGACTCGTTGTGCAGCTCGCGCAGCACTTGGATGCCGTCGAGGCCGGGCATGCGCACGTCCGACAAGATGATGTCCGGCCGATGGGCGCGCGCCTGGTCGACCAGCGCGCGCCCGTTGGGCACGGTGGTGACGTCGAATTCGCTCTCCAGGTGTTTCTTGAGCGCCCAGCGGATCTGCTCGTCGTCCTCGGCGACGATCAAGCGTGGGCGGCGCGCCTGGTCGCTCGGCGCCGGCGCGGCGGTCGCGGCGCCGCTGGTCTGCTCGACGTTGTCGGACTCGTCGACGCTCAGATGGCCCTGGTTGCGATATTCTTTGAGCCGGTAGTAGACCTTGCGCTCGGAGATCCCCAACAACTCGGCGGTCTCTTTGACGCTACCGACCCCCCGGAAGGTCTCCAGGATGGCGACGCGCTCGACCTCGGCCAGGGTCATACCCGGCAGACGCACGTGATCGTCGGGGATGTCGGCGCTGGTCAGTTGACTGGCAAAATGTAGCGGAAGCCTGCCGGGGGTGACGTTATGGCCCGATGACATGGTCACGGCGTGGCGGGCGACGTTGTTCAACTCGCGCACGTTCCCCGGCCAATCATAGCGATACAGCATGCGCAACACGTCCGCGTCGGTCTGCGGCGGCGCGAGCGCCTCGGCGTCGGCGGCCTCGCGCAAAAAATAACGCCACAGGCCGGGCAGATCGCCCAGGCGATCGCGCAGCGGCGGCAGGTCGATCTGCAGGACGTTGAGGCGGTAGAACAGGTCGCGGCGAAACTCTCCGCGCTCGATCTGGGCGGTGATATCCTGGTTGGTCGCCGCGAGCACGCGCACGTCCACCGAGACGGTGTCCATCCCTCCCAGACGCTCGAAGGAGTGCTCCTGCAAGACGCGCAGCAGCTTGACCTGCATGGCGCGGGGCAACTCGCCGATCTCGTCGAGGAAGAGGGTGCCGGTGTCGGCCTGCTCGAAGCGTCCCTGGCGCCGGGCCGTGGCGCCGGTAAACGCCCCCACCTCATGGCCGAAGAGTTCCGATTCCAGCAGGCTCTCGGGAATCGCGCCGCAGTTGACCGCCACGAAGGGCCGCGCGCGCCGCGGGGACAGGCGGTGAATGGCCCGCGCGACCAGTTCCTTGCCGGTGCCACTCTCACCGCCGATGAACACCGACGCGGTGGACGGGGCCGCGCGGGCGATCATCTGGCAGACGTCGCGCATCTGCCGGCTGTTGCCGACAAAATGCGCCACCGAGGTCTGGCGCGCCTCGTGGGACGGCGCCGGGTCGTCGCGATGCCGCAGTTCTTGCTGGAGCGCGCGCAGCAGGTCGGCGGCCGGCGCGTCCCGCTGGACGCACAGGTCGGCTCCCGCCTGGAAGGTGCGCGTAAAGCTTCGAGGCGTATACGCCGCCACCACCAGCGCGGTCGTACACGGGTGGATGTCGCGAAGCCGGGCGACCGCGCTCGCCACCTCGTCGTCGTCCCAACCCTGGTCGACGACGACGACGTCGGCTTGCCAGTCGCGGGCCGTCGGCGCCACCCCTTCCAGCGCTCGTTCGTAGCGCACACAGGCTCCGTTGGCCTCGAGCGTCGCCGCCCAGGTGTCGGGGAGCTTCGTCGCGGAAACTGCGATTATGCGAATGCAATCGGTCATACGTCGAAAAAAGCGTCAGCTACATGATTCGCCGGATGGGGGTCACCCGGAGATATTCGACAACACGGCTTCAGCCTAGTGAATTCGCCAGGCAGAGTACATTCATTTCCGCAATCTATGCGGGGGAGACGGCCGCCGGCCCCCCGGCCGACTGCAAGATTTGCAATTGCGGCCACGGGGCCACGAGAAACTGCAAAACTTGCAGTCCCGCAGGAGGTCTCTGCGCCCCTGAGGCCGTGGAACCGCGCGTCGAGGCCCATGGCCCGTAAGTTGCACACCTGTGCGGCAGCCAAACGGCCCAGCAGGCGAGCAGTCGGGCGGAGGGCGCGCGATGCGCGCGCCACCGGGGGGTGGCGAGTCGATAGTACTTACACGGACGTTGCTATGTGGCATGCGCTTTTGGAGTGGGTCGGCCGCGGGGGGTTTATGCCCCACGGAAATTGCTACCTGTGGAAGCCGGGGCTGGTCTGGTTGGAGGTGGTGACCAACGCCGTCATCGGCCTGGCGTACGTGGTCATCGCCGCGCTGCTGGCGCTGTTGGTGCGGCGCATCGAGGACATCCCGTTTCGGGGGATGTACTATGCGTTTGCGGCGTTCATCCTGTCGTGCGGCGTGACCCATTTTTTCGACGTGATCGTCATCTGGGAGCCGATCTACTGGGTCGACGGAGCGGTGCGGGCGGTGACCGCCGTGGCCTCGGTGGCCACCGCCGCGCTGCTGCCACCGTTGATCCCCCAGGCGGCCCGCCTGGCGCGCGGGGTGCGCTCGGCGACCCGCCGGGGCATCCGCTTGCAGGCCGCCGTCGACGACCTGGAGACGATGTACGAGCAGGCGAAGGCGCTCGAGGAGACCAAAGCCGCCTTCTTCGCCAATGTCAGCCACGAGTTGCGCACCCCGTTGACCCTCATCGCCGGTAGAGCGCGGCAACTTGCCGAGCAGGCCGACCTGCCCGCGCTCGAGCGCGCCTATGTGGACGTCATCATTCGCAACGCCCAGGTCTTGCAGGGCAACGTCGACAACCTGATGGACATCGCCTCGCTGGACAGCGGGCGCGTCGAGCCGCGCTGGCAGACCTTCGACCTGGCGGCGTGGTTTGGGCGCGTGGCGGTGAACTTCGACGGGCTGGCCACGGACTATCGCATCCGCTTCGAGGTCAGCGCGCCGGCGTCGATGCAAGTGCGCGCCGACCCCGCCCAGTTGCACAGCGTCGTGGTCAACCTGTTGTCCAACGCGTTCAAGTTCACCCCCGACGGCGGCACGATCCGCTGCGTCCTGTCCGAAGAACGCGGCACTGAGCCGCCCAACGAGGAGCGCCGATGGGCGCGGATCAGTGTCGAAGACAGCGGCCCCGGTGTGCCCAGAGAGGCGCGCGAGGCCATCTTCGACCGCTTCTACCAGGTCGACCAGGACGTCGGCCCGCGCTTCAGTGGCACGGGGCTGGGGCTGGTGGTGGCGCAGGAGTTCACCGAGGTTCACGGCGGGACCATCGAGGTGCGCGATGCCGAGTCGGGCGGGGCCCACTTTCTGGCGCGCTTGCCGATCATCCTGGTGCCGGAGGCCCGTCAGCGAGCGGACACCGACGTGCCCGGCAGCGCTGTCGCGGAGGCCAAATTGGACGCGGTCGCCGCCCAGCGCGGGGGCGGTGAGCCGCTCGCGCCCGCCGCTGACGCACTCGCGGCGCGCGCCGTTGGGCCCGACGACGACCTGCCCGCTCGCCGCGAACGCCCGCCGCGCGTGGTGGTGGTCGAGGATAACCGCGACATGAACGAATATATCTGCGAGCTCGCCCGCGGGTTTGCGCAGGTCTACCCGGCCTACGACGCCGCCGAGGGCCTGGCCCTGGCCACCCGGGTCGAGCCCGACGTGGTCGTGGTCGACCTGATGATGCCCCAGGGCGGCGGCGCCAGGGTGGTCGACCGGATTCGCGCGCACCATCGGCTAGCGGATGCAGGGATTCTGGTGGTGACCGCCCGGGCCGACGACGCTACCCGCGTCCAACTGCTGCGCCGGGGGGCCGACGACTTTCTCCAAAAGCCGTTTCGCCCGGCCGAGCTTCTGTCTGCGGCTGCGCAACCTGACAAGCGTCACCCGCACCCGCGATCTGTTGCGCGGCGAGCTGGCCAGCCGCCAGGACGACATCGAGCTGTTGGCGTCACAGTTGGCCTATCGCAACGCCGAGCTCGAGCAGGCTCTAGAGGTCGCCCGCGCCGCGCGCGAACAGGCCGAGGCCGCCAGCCAGGTCAAGAGCCGGTTTCTGGGCCTGGTCTCCCACGAATTACGCACGCCCCTGGCGGCGTTCCCGCTGTATATCGCGCTGATCGACGCCGACCGCGAGCGGCTCAGCGAGCGCCAGCGCATGTCGCTGACCCGCATGTCCCACGTGGTCCAGGGGCTGACCAACCTCATTGAGGGCATGCTCGAGCGGGCGGCCATCGAGCGCGGGCGGTTGTCGCTTCGCCCCGAAGAGGTGGACCTGAGCGAGCTTGTGATCGACACGACCATGGCTATGCGCCCCTACGCTGAGCAAAAGGCGTTGGATCTGCGCGTCTGTGGGGTCTCCGAGCCCATCGTCGCCCGGGCGGACACGCGCATGGTGCGCCTGATTCTGTCCAACCTGTTGGGCAACGCCATCAAATTCACCGACGGCGGCTTCGTCGAGGTCGAATTGCGTGAGCGGGACGGCGACGTGCAACTGATCGTTCGCGACAGCGGTCCGGGCATCTCATTCGAGGAGCAGATACACGTCTTCGACGAATTCCAGCAGGGCGAAGCCGGCGCCGAGGGCCCGCAGGTCGGCTTCCCGGGGGCGGGGTTGGGGCTGGCGCTGGTGCGCGACATGGTCGAGGCGATGGACGGCGCGGTGGAGTTGGAGTCGCGCGAAGGCCGGGGAAGCACATTTTACGTGACCTGGCCGCGGCAGCTCATGGCCGGTCACGACCCTGCCGACGGTGGGGAGCCGCTGCCGGATGAAATGCCTCGCTGAGCGATTGACTGAGACCAAGGCTGCGATGGACCACATGCAATCAATGGAATGTGCCAAGGTCGACGCCACGTCGGTGGTACTGATCGTCGACGATGACCCCGACATTCGCGACCTGCTGTGCGTGGTGGCCAATGCGGTCGGCTATGACGTCCAGGTCGCCGGAAACGGCCGTGAGGCGCTGAGTGCCCTGAAGCGGGGACTTTGCCCCAGGGTCATTCTCCTCGACCTCATGATGCCGGTCATGGACGGCTTTGGCTTCCGCGAAGCTCAGCTCGAGATCCCCGAGCTGGCGACCATCCCCGTGGTCGTCATGTCCGGGGTGCCCCAGTTGGAGACCCGCGCCCGGCAACTGGGCGCCGATGCCTTCGTCAAAAAACCGTTCCACATGCCTCAAATCGTCGAGTTGCTGGAGTCGTATGGTTGAGAAATTCGACCGGCCTCACTTGGCGTGGACGGCCGCGGGAGGGGCCTTTTCGACGGCCTTGCCATCGACGAAGTCCACCCAGGCGCGCTTGGAGGAGGGCTTTTCGACGAGAACCCCGTCGATGCCGTCGCCGTCGGGATCGCCCATGGCGACGGCGCGCAGCGCTTTGTGCTCGATCGCCGGTTTGTCGAGCACCTGTGCGACTTCCCCGACGTGGTCGACGATGAACAGGGCGTTGGCAAATTGGCCATCGCGAAGCGGCACGCTGATGACCACCGGGGTGTGGTCCGCCGGGAAGTGGCCCTCGATGAGCTGGACGTGGGTGGGCTCGAGGGTTTCGGTGACCTCCTCGCGGCGCTTGTCCGGAAGCTGACCCAGGAAGGCCACCCGGATGGCCTGGGCGGCTTTCATATGCGGCGGTGTCGCCTTGACCGCGTGCAGCGCAGGGTTGTCGCTCACCGGCGGCGTCGGCGCCGGCTGCGCCGGCTCGGCCGCCGCCCCGGCCCTGGTGGCCTGGGGAGCGCGATGCTGATGGTCGCAGCCCCAGGACGCGATGACCAGGACGCAGGCGGAAAGCGAGCGAAAGTAACTCCAAAAACGGTGGCTCATGGGACCTCTCCGGAACATCGGGAGCGCGGGATTGTAGCTGCATGATCGGCGATGGACCGTGCCGATTGCAAGGGCGCATCGCCGCCGGTCAAACGCCGGAAAATCCGGAAGTTTCCCACACGCCCACGTGTTGACCGTGGGAAGTGAAACGGATACACCCGTGAGACGATCGCGGACCGAAGCATTGCCCAGAGGAAGACGATGGCTATCCGAGAAATTGTGCTCTACCCGGAGGAGCGAAAAGTACTGACCACCAAGTGCACCCCCGTCGAGGAAGTCGACGAGGAGACGCGCGAGCTGGTCGACGATCTCATCGAGACGATGTACGACGCCAACGGCGTGGGCCTGGCGGCCCCGCAGATCGGCGTGACCAAGCGGGTCACCGTCATCGACGTGAGCGACCGGGAAAACGAGGACCCCTACGTCTACGTGCTCATCAACCCCGAGATCATCGAGCGCGAGGGCAAGTTGACCTGGGAGGAGGGCTGCCTGAGCTTTCCCAAGCTGTACGGCGAGGTCAAACGCAACGCCAAGGTCAAGGTGCGCGCCCTGAACCGCGATGGCGAGCCCTACGAGATCGAGGGCGAGGGGCTGTTGGCGGTCGCCTTGCAGCACGAGATCGACCACCTCGATGGCGTGCTGTTCATCGAGCGCATGAGCGGGCTGAAGCGGCGCATGGCCCTCAAAGAATACAAGAAGATCCGGGCTCGCATGCTCGAAGAGGCCGAAGAGCCGAGCGACGAGGAAGCCGCCCAGTGATCGGGCCGGCCTTCGGCTGCTTGCCAAGTGGGTCGAGCGGGCGCTACATAGGCGCCCGCTCGTCTGTTTCTTGTCCCGATTCAGCCAGGTACGACGCCGTCCATGACTACCAACACTGACAACACCGCCCTGCGGGTCGTTTATATGGGCACGCCCGATTTCGCGGTGCCCGCGCTCGCGGCGCTCATCGACAGCCATCACCGGGTCGTGGGCGTGTTCACCCAGCCAGACCGCAAGAGCGGGAGGGGCAAGAAGCTTCGCCGCCCGCCGGTCAAGGTGGTCGCCGAGCAGGCCGGCGTGCCGGTCTATCAGCCCAAGCGCGTCAAGCAGAATGACGAGGCGCTCGAGACGCTGCGAGGCTGGCAGCCGGACGTGGTCGTGGTGGCCGCGTACGGCCAGATCTTGCCCGAGCGTATCCTCGACGTGCCCCGTCTGGGCTGCGTGAATATCCACGCCTCGCTGCTTCCCAAGTATCGCGGCGCCGCGCCCATCAACTGGGCCATTGTTGAGGGCGAGGAGACAACCGGTGTGACGATCATGCAGATGGACGTGGGGCTCGATACCGGCCCCATGCTCGAGACCCACGAGGTGGCCATTCCCGCCGACATGACCGCGCAGGAGCTCCACGACGAGCTGGCCGAACTCGGCGGACGGGTCATCGTGGGCGCGCTCGACCGGCTGGCCGCCGGCGAACTCGAGCCCACCCCGCAGGACGACGCTCAGTCGAGCTACGCCTCGATGCTCTCCAAGGAGGACGGGCGCATCGACTGGACGAAGACCAACGTCCAGATCGCCAACCACGTGCGCGGGTTCAATCCCTGGCCGGGCGCGTTCGCCTTTCACGAGCACGACGGGGAGCAGACGCGCGTCAAATTTCACCGCGCACGGCCCGTCGAGGGCGCCGGCGAGCCCGGCGAGGTGCTCGAGGCCGACCCGTCGAGCGGGCGGCTGGTGATCGCGGCCGGGCAGGGCGCCATCGAGTGCGTCGAGAGCCAGGCGCCCGGACGCAAGGCGATGAACGCGCGCGACTTCCTCAACGGCTACGATATCGAGCCCGGCCAGAGGTTTGTGTGATGCCCAGAAAGCTCGCACAAAAGGTGCTGGAGACCATCGAGGGCGAGGACGCCTACAGCCATATCGCCCTCGACGCTGCGCTGGAGCGCTCCAACCTCGATGGGCGTGACCGAGGCCTGGCCACCGAGCTGGTCTACGGCACGCTGACCTGGCAGCGCGCGCTCGACAAGGTGCTCGCCGACTTCGTGCGCCAGGACCTGCACAGCCTCGACCTGCCGGTGCTCGTCGCGCTTCGCGTGGCGGTCTACCAGCTCGTCTTTCTCGACCGCATCCCCGCCCACGCCGCGGTCGACGAGGCCGTCGAGATCGTCAAACGCGGCCCCAGCCGAGCGGCGTCCGGGTTGGTCAACGCGGTGCTGCGAAATATCGTGCGCAAGCGCGACGCGATTCAGTGGTGGCGCGACGCCGACCGCGAGCGCAAACCCGCGCGCTACCTCGGTGAGCGCTATTCGCTGCCCAATTGGATGGCCAACCGCATGGTGCAGTATTGGGGGCTGGAGCGCGCCGAGGCGCTGGCCGAGGCCTTCGACCAACGCCCCACGTTGTACCTGCGCGCGGTCGGGGAGGGCGCCGGCGAGCTTCCCGACGGCGTCCAATCCGTCGACGGCGTGCCCGGAGCGTTTCGCGCCGAGGCCATGAGCCCGGCGGTGCGCGACGGGCTGGAGGCCGGTAAGTGGGTCGTCCAGGACCTGGGAAGTCAGCTCATCGGCCTGTACGCGGGCGCCAAGCCCGACATGGCCGTCCTCGACGGCTGCGCCGGCCTGGGCGGCAAGTCGTTGCATCTGGCCAGGCTCGTGGGGCCGTCGGGGCACGTCGTGGCGCTGGACCCGTCGGCCTCCAAGATCGACATGCTGTGTGCGGCGGCCGAGCGCGCCGAGTTGGACGCCCGTGTGAGCGCGCAGGTCGGCGAATTGCAGGCGTTTGCGACGGACGAAGAGCCGCGCTTCGAGCTCGTCCTGGTCGACGCCCCTTGCAGCGGGCTCGGCGTGATCCGCCGCCACCCGGAGACGCGCTGGCGGCGAAGCGAGTCCGATATCTTTGCGCTGGTCAAGCTCCAGCAAGAACTCCTCGACGCCGCCGCCACCCTGGTGGCTCCCGGCGGCGTGCTCACCTACGGCGTGTGCACGTTTACCAGCGAGGAAGGCCCCAAGCAGCTCGAGCGTTTCCTCGAGCGCCACGACGACTTCGAGCGCGTCGGCCCGCCCACCGAGGGCGAGGGCGCCACGGTCGACTGGACAAACTACGTTGATCCGGACGGCCAACTTTCGCTAAACCCACTGGACCACGACACCGACGCGTTCTTCGCGGCACGCGTCCGTCGAATACTACGTTAGGTTTCACCACAGAGGACACAGAGGGCACAGAGGACGGCGAACAGCGTCATTAACCGCAAAGGCGCGAAGGCGCAAAGAACTAACCATGAAAGCCTTTTCCTTTGCGCCCCCGCGCCTTTGCGGTGAAAAAGTAGTTTGCAGTCCTCTGTGGTCTCTGTGCCCTCTGTGGTGATTCTCCAGTCTCAACAGGCAAGTAGCCATGCAGCCACTGATCGCACCGTCGATTCTTTCGTCCAACTTCACCCGCCTCGCCGAGGAGTGTGGGGCCGTGCTCGACGCCGGGGCGGACTGGCTGCACGTCGACGTGATGGACGGCCATTTCGTGCCCAACATCACCATCGGCCTGCCGGTGGTAAAGGCGTTGCGAAGCGAGCTGCCCGAGGCGTTTTTGGATGTCCACATCATGATCTCCGATCCCGACTACTTCGCCGCGAAGTTCGCCGAGGCCGGCGCCGATCTGGTGTCCTTCCACCCGGAGGCGACGGCCCACACCCACCGCGTCATCCAGCAGATCCACGAGGCCGGCGGCAAGGCGTCGCTTGCCATCAATCCGTCCACGCCGCTCGACGTCGTCGAGTACGTCGTCGAGGACCTCGACATGGTGCTCATCATGAGCGTCAACCCCGGCTTTGGCGGCCAGTCGTTCATCCCCCAGACCCTGCGCAAACTGCGCGACCTGCAGGTCCTCTTGGCCGAGCACGGCCGAAGCGACATGCGCGTCGAGGTCGACGGCGGGGTCAAGGTCGACAATATCGCCGAGATCTACCGAGCCGGGGCGAACGTGTTGGTCTCGGGCAGCGGTATCTTCAAGAGCGACTCCTACGCGGACACCATCGCGCTGATGCAGGAGCAGTTGCGGCTTGTTCATTCTATCTGAGGAACGGAGTCGCTGAGGAGCTGAGTGAACTGAGATTCGAAGCAGCTGAAGAGGCATCGAAGGCAAGCGGAGGAGCAGAGGAGTAGCGGAGGCCGCCAGGCGGCGACCTCCGCTCCTCCGTTGCTCTTCCGATGCTTCGCTTGCCTTCGATACCTCTTCAGCTTATCCGCGCTCAGCACACTCAGATGCTCAGATGCTCAGATGACTCCGATGCTCAGATGCTCAGATGACTCAGATGCTCAGATGCTCAGATGCTCGATTTGGATCAGTCGGCATAGTTTTTCGACGCCAAGAAGCGCTGGAATGCATCGGGAAACCCGGGATCGCCGATATTCTGTCGGAAGTACAAGCTGTCGCGCGCATCCCGAAAGCGCTGCCGCTCGGCCTGGTCATACCCGAACTCCGGGCCACAGAGCACCCTTTCACGATACGGGGTATTCGTTTTGTCCATCTTGGAAACCACATCCTGGAGTTCGGGCCACATGACGACCAGGCTGAGTTGGTCACTGAATTGAACCGGTGATCGATAATAGGCCAGGGTTTGGCTCTCATCCGCTGTGGGCTTCCTTGGATGAAGTTGCCTTTGCACCAGTGGAAGCTCGAATTCGCTCATCATCATGGAGGGAATTCGAACCTGATAGAATTCCGGATAAACGGCATCGGCCAAGCCTACGCCCCACCTATCACATCCCAATAGGTACCAATTGTGTTGTTCATCGACCACGCCCGCGACACCGAACGCACCGGCAATATAGAGGCCGGTATCTGGTCGTGGCGGATCCTGGTTACTTCTAACGTATATCCAACCGCGAAATCCTCGCTGCCCGTCACACTGGTTACAGATGCGCGAAGTCTCGGTCAACTCCCAGCCGTCTTCTTGGAATTGTTCTAGTTCCAACTTCATCTGCCAACGCCCGCAGTCTCGGTCAATCGGAGGGAGTACTCTGGACCAGTGCGTTGCGTCGATGCGCTCGAACGAATCGGTCGGCTCTTCGAGCGCACACAGATCGTTCGCCCTCGATTCGTGGACATTCCACGGATCGTGTTCGACTTCGTCGGTGCAGCTCGAACAACCCGGCCCCATCGCCAGCGCCGCGCTCATCGTGAGAATTCCAACCATGTATGGAAGTCGTGCCAATGCAATCCCTCCGCTCAATTAAGCCAGTAATATGCTGCCCACCAGCCCGGCTCGGGGAGATCTTGACAGCCCACCGAGCCAGTTGGGCGCAAAAGCAAAACGTCGACCTCCTTTTTGTCGTCGAAGGAGTCGGAGGTCACGCACCATGTGAGGTTGGGGCGAACGACATTCAGGCCGAGTTTAAATCGAGCCAGCTAGCTTGGTGGTGACGTACTGGTTCAGTGATACCCCTTGCCTCGCTGCTTCTGCGACCAGCCGTCGGTGAAGTTCGGGTGGAATACGAAGAGAAAACTTCCCACTGAACGACCGTCGGCTCAAAGGCTCGGGGTACTCGTCTTGCTGCTCTTGGCAGTCATCGATCGCAGCAGCCACTACGAAGCGGATTTCGTGCAGCGCTTCTTCCGGGCTTTCGCCATGGGCAGCCAGCAACGCCCATTCGGCTACACGACCGATGTAGGTGTCATCTTCCGCGGACCACTCGACCGTGTACGAGTAGTATCCCGACTCACGTCGTGCCTCGTCGCTCACGCCTTCCCACGACGACCATTCTTCGTTGGGTGCCATCTGTCAGTCTCCTGCATGGGTTTACTGGAAAGGACCATTCACCGCCGAAACCGCTTCCCGATGGTGCTACTCGCCAAGTTGGTCTCGACGTTTTTGTAGAGCTCTGATCACTTGATTGACTTGATAGCTCTTCACCTTTCCGCCTTTTGTTGGCTGGAGGTTGATGCGGATCGCCGGGCCACGGCGTCTTGAAGATGTGGTGGCTTCCTTTCTCGCGGTAGTCCCCGAAGATGTCTTCACAGATCCCGACCAACCTCTCGAACTGCGTGTTCTTTCCACTGTCTGCAAGTTCGTCGATGTACTCTTCGATCAGGTCTATTATCGATCATCCATGATCTGGCCACCGGCTCCATGACACCAAATGTAGTGTCACGACCATCGCCGGTCAAGTAAGCAACCGGACCACTGACGCCGATTCTAGGATGTATCAGATGACTCGGGAACATGTTCGCTAACTTGAAGAACCCCGAGAGGTCGACCTAGACTAGGCCCCTCACCCGACCAACCGATGAGGATTCCGGGATGACCGTGCGCGTCAAGGTAATAGCAACGCTTTCGCTTATGACGATAGCCGTCAGTACGCTGGGCATGAACTGCAGCACAGCGGCATCGCGCAATCGGTCAGAGACCGCGGCGCGCAAGTCGCTGAGCGAGGCCGCAGACGTTGCCCGGTCTGCCCCGCTAAGATGCAGCGACGCGTCGGCCTGCCTTGCTGAGCATGGTCTCGGTAATCGAGGGACAGTCGTGCAGGATAATCGAGGGAGAGCACGATAAACGAGGGACTGAAAAAGCCGCGGGTCGATCGCCCGCGGCTTTTACGATCAGAAGGGCAGCGTATCGTCGTGCTCCCACAGGTCATACGCGCGCTGCATGGCGCCGTGATATTCGATGAGCGCGTCGATCAGAAGCTCGAGAAGCTCGAGGGCGAGCCTGGCCTCGGCACGGGTCATATTGATGGGCATCGGGATCTTCATCGTCGACCTCCTTTTAAGCGCGTGGGCGCTGGGAAAAGACCTCGAAAAACAGCTCCTCATCGAGCTTGGTGACTTCGCGATCGCAGCCGGCCATCAGCAGGTTGTGGCCCAGGTTGCACAAAAGGCGCAGGTTGCCGCCGGCGTGCTCGCAAAGCGTTTGCTTCAAGCCCTGCGTCATCAGATGCGGCGCGCCTGCCGCTTCCACCGCGTGGTTTAGGAAATCCATGAGCACATCGGCCGGGTACGCCTCGAGGTGTAGCCGGGTGGCAATCCGGCTTCCCAGCGGCAGGAGTTTGCGGCTTCGGAAGCGATCCGAGAGTCGGTCGTCACCGCACAGGATCGTGGTCAAAAGGTTCTCGGAGTCGAAGCGGGCGCTGGAGAGCAGCCGAAGCTCGTTGAGACAGGCGGTGGGCACC
Organism: uncultured delta proteobacterium; assembly: GCA_963697525.1. Taxonomy (GTDB): domain Bacteria; phylum Myxococcota_A; class Bradymonadia; order Bradymonadales; family Bradymonadaceae; genus Bradymonas. The sequence continues at coordinate 5,612,891 of OY969087.1, read as the reverse complement.
TCCTGAGCCTCGTCGATCAGGAGCACCGGGCGAAGAAGCGTCGCCTTGATGTGGTCTCGCCAGCGATCGCGAAGCGCCTGAAAGCCGCCGTAACGGTTGGCGACCGACAAGGGCACACCGAAGAGCTCGCCGAGTTCGCGGTAGAAATCGCCAAGCTTGGACTGCGGGCGCTCCATGGTGCCCACAGTGATGTCGTCGAATTGGTCGAGCCGGCGGCTTAGAAGCTGCAGAAGCTTCGATTTTCCCAGGCCCGGTTCAGCCTGAATGAGCGCAAAGCCGCCGTGGGCGCTCAAAGCCTCCACGCGACCAAAGAAGACATCAGCGCCGGGGGGATGCCACAGGTTTTCGGGCGGCACGCTCGGGCGAAAGGGGTCGTATTTCAAAGAAAACAGGCTCAGAAGCTGTCGGTCACGCATCGTCGTTACTCCAGTCGGGTTTTAGGGGGATGTACGGGGCCGGCAGACCAGTGGCGGCGTGGTCGGCCATGATGCGGCGCATCAGGGGCGGAAGCTCGTCTTTAAGCGGTGTGTCCTCGTCGCCCAGCGCGCTGTCGGGCGCGTCGATGGCGCGGCGCTTGCCGTCGGCATTTTTGGTCTTGTCCTGCGGGCGGATCTGGCAGATGAGCTCGTCGGTGTCCGGGTCGACCACAAAGGCCCTCGACATGTCCCATTTGGCGTAGCGCACCCAGACTTTGGTCTGCCATTGGAGCATCGCGGGAAGCTCGAAGCGCACCGCGTCGATGGTGATGGTCACGTCGCTTCGGCGCACCCGGCGGCTTACTCTGCGACAAAAGGCGCGCTCGATGAGATCGCGCGTAGGCTTATTGCGACCCACGTCCTTGGCGCCCAAAAGTCGGTCGATGGGTGTTTGTTTGAGCTCGGAGTGCTCCTTTCGGTTGTAGTCGTGCTGGGCCCAGGCGAGCGTGAAGCGATTGAGCTCTTCCAAGGTCAGCCCCTCGACCGAGGCGAGCATCGGCAAAAGCCGCCCCTCGATCTGATTCCAGAAGGACTCCTGCTTTCCATTCTGGTAGGCGCTGTATGGAAGCGTGGTTGCGTGCACGATCCCCAGTCGCTTGAAGCCGGCTTGAGTCTCGGTCGCAAGCATCGCCTTGCCGTTGTCGCTCATGATTTCGCGCGGCAGCCCCCACTTTAGGAAAGCCTGCTTGAGCCCGTGGAAGAGCGTGTGGGCGCTCTCGGTGTGAAACCACTGCAGGTGGATGCACACCCGGCTGCAGTCGTCGAGCACGCAGAAAAGATAGGGCGTATGCCACTTTCCCTCATCGTCGACCACCCGGTGTGAGCCCTCGTGGAAGTCGAAGTGCCACAGCGCGTGGACGTGCTCGCGCTCGAAGCTTCGCACCTCGCGCTTCTCGAGGCGCTCGATGGCCTTGATCTGGCCGTCGGTGGGATTTTTAGGCACGTGCCGGCGCACCCAGCCGCGGCGTCGCATGTGGCGGCGCACCGTCGCATACGAGGGGGCATCACCCAGCTCGGGCCTCTCGCGCACAAGCTCTTTGAGATTGTCGTGGTGGAGCTGATAGCTCCAGTCGCTAAAGGCTCGATACTGGCTTTCGAGCGCGCTCAACAGCCCGTCGCTCATGGCGCGGGTAGTGCCGCGGTCGCTTCTGGGCTTCCTGGCAAGCGCACAGATGGGGTCGTCGGCTTGCTTGGCCGCGTAGTACCACTTCTCGATGGTCGAGCGGCCAAACTGAATCCAGCGGTCTGGCTCGGTGGGGTGGCGCCACAGGCGCCTGGCGAGCTCGTCGAGCGCGTCCTGAAGCTCGCCCTTCGGCGGCGGGCTCGCCAAAAGCCCACCCACCACCGAAAAGCGCAGATGTGCCCAGCGCTGATGGCCGGGCCTAGTGTCTGTCATCGGTCGTCTCCTTCGAATCGGGATCGAATCGTCGAGATTGGACCATGACTTGCCCTCTCAGAGCCTGGAAGATGCCAAGTTTTGCGGGGATCAGGTATCCATCACACAGCTCGCAAAATGGGGGGCACAAACGAGCACCATCAGCGCCTGGACTGCCTCGGAGAACCGACCGTGTTTGCCCACGACGAGCTCGAGTACGCAACCGGGGGCCTCGTCGGTGTCGACATCGGCTCGCAGCCGGTCTTTGAGGCGAAGCCACTGGGACGTTTGCAGAAAACACTCGCGGAAGTACTCCATCCAGCGCCATACGGTGGAGCGGTGCACGCCGAAGAGTTTTTGAAGCTTGCGGTAGCTCGCCGACCCGTCACGCTGCTGGCGAAGCGCGCACACCAGCACCACGATCGCGCCCCAGTAGACACGCCGGCCGAAGAAGAGGACCGACGGCGGCAAGGTGCGCTTCCTGCATGTGTCGCAGCACAGGCTGTGGCGCACACACAGCTCGTCGGGAAGATCCTCGGGGCCGCCGCGTGGATCACGCTCGTAGCGGGCGTAGTGCAGCGTGCCGTCGCAGTGCGGACAGCCCCTGGCGCGAACCTCTTCGGCGAGGTCCACCTCGATGTCGTGAAGGAGACGAAAAAGAGATGACTTTCTGAGCAGATCGGGTAGCATACTCCTCACCCACCGGCCTTGTGCCGTGGTCTTGGAGCCCCCTCGGTAATTTTCCAGAATCGGCGAGGGGGCTCATTTATTTTCCCTCGCCCAGTCTGCTCAGAATTGGGCTGTTATCCAGAAATTATCGTGACCGTGCTCATTGCCGCCTCACGGAATTTGCGGTTCGGCTATTATGGGCGTGTGGACGCCAAGCGCGCGGATACGTTGCTGGAGCGCGGTCTGCGTCTCGCCAAGGCGTCGTGCGAAAAGGGGAAAACCTCTCAGTGTCGTCTTGCCGCGCGAGCGATTGCCTACGGGCATGGGTTGAAGACCAACAAGGTTGGAGCCAAACGCTATCTTTTGAGGGCGTGCAAGGCCGGACAGAGGGCCGCATGCACGGAGGTAAGCCGCCAACGCCGAAGCGGTGAGTTCTTTACCAGAGAGCCCATTCGCTCGGCCATGGAGTTGGCCGGGATTTGCAGCGATTTCACCTTGTCCACGATCGTCCGAACCACCGGGTGCATGGAATCGACCCTTCGTGGAGCATCGCCCACGGCATCCGACATCGTGAGCTTCGCCAAGGCGCTCATTCCGGGCTGCCGCAAACACGATATCGTCGCGTGTATGGGGACTGTCTGGGCGCTGACCAAACTACCGCCTAACGAGCGGCGCGGATCATTGGTACAACAAGCGCTACAAGCGGCCCACGGCAGAATGTGTCGCCGGCACAACGACGGTGTGTACTGCGATGATATGTTTGGTCAGTTGGTGATGTGGTTCGAACCTCGAGACGCACCTGCGTCGACGTACGAAGACGAGAAGCGCGCGTGCGACCATGGCAATATGTCTGCGTGCGCCATTCAGGCGCGTATGCTGGCGACGGGCTTTCTGGCCCAGCGGGACCCTGCATCGGCGCGTCGCCTCTTCGAACGCGTTTGCCGAAAGTCGGGCAATCCGGTTTGGGATTGCGGGTACAGCCGCATGCTCGAGCGCGACGACTATGGCGACGGGGCGGCGTCTAAGTGCAACTCAGGCGAGGCCAAGGCTTGTTTGGAGGCCGGGCTCGACACCGAATTTGGCAGCCTCTCGCTCGACCGTTTCGACCGTGCGAGCGTGTACTACACCAAAGCATGTCGGCTTGGCAGCGACCTCGCCTGCAAACATTGGCTAAACGATAGGCGGTCGGGCTTCGAGTCGGCGATCGCCGATTGTGAGACATCCGGTGGTCGTGCATGTCTCGACAGCGGTCGGATTCTATTGGGGTACAACTGGAACAAGGCGATCGAACACCTGCGCCGCGGCTGCGAGGACGGCGTCGAAGATGCCTGCCGCTTGTTGGAGGCGAACGGTCAGCCCCGGCCGGCGGAGTAATGCGTCCGTAGTTCGACACCACCGTAACGCGATACCTAGGGAGTGAACGTGCGAGGTGGCTGTGGTGAGGCCGCAGCGGGCCCGGGATGCCCGGGACCCGGGCATGGAGACATCACGCTACTGCTGTAAGTGCTTGGCGAAGAACCGGGTGGTCATACCCCAGGCCTTCTGAGCGGCCTTTTTGTTGTAGTTTTTGCCCGACGGGTTGGCGAAGGCGTGGCCGACGCCGTCGAAGATGTAGATGTGGGCGTCCTTGCCGGTCTCGTCGAGGGCCTTCTCGAAGGCCTGCGAGCGCTTGGGCGGGATGGCCTTGTCAGCGGAGCCGAACATCCCCAGAAGCGGGGCTTTGAGGTCGGCGAGCTTGGACTTATCAGTGATGACCTCGCCGTAGTACATGACCACCGCGTCGATGTGGTCGCCCATATTGAGCGCGCCGCGAAGCGCCTCGCCGCCGCCGAAACACCAGCCGATGATGCCCATCTTGGGGGGATTGTACTCTTTGACGAGGTATTGGCGCGCCGCCGACAGGTTGACCAGCGCGCGGGGCTGGTTCTTGAGCGTCGTGCCCATGAGCTGGCGGGCCTGGTCAGGGGTGGTGGCGACCTGGCCGTCGTAGAGGTCGACGGCGAGAGCGACGTAGCCCTCGCCGGCGAGCCGGCGGGTCATCGCCCGGATATTGTCGTTGAGGCCCCACCACTCGTGGACGACGATGATGCCCGGAAGGCCGCTGGTCTTTCCCTTGGGGTGGGCCACATAGCCGTGGATGGGCTTGCCGAGCTTGGCGTACTCGACCTCCTCGCCGACCACCGCCTTGGTGGGCGCGGTCGTCGCCGCCGGGCTGGGAGTGGGCGAGTCGTCGGCGTGCTCCTGGGCCATCCGATCGGTGATCGGCTCGGGCTTTTGGTTGGCAGCGTTTGCCGGCGGGACGCCGTCGCCCATCTTCTCGGGCATGGGCTCGGGGGTGCTGCAGGCGGCGGTGAAAACGGCGAGGGCGAGCAGGACAAGCAGCCAGGTGCGTCGCATGGAGGCCTCCATAGGGTAGCAGACAGCGATGAATCGATTGATGAAAAGTTAGCACAGAGGGCGGGTTGTCGAGGCGGGAGTCTCATTCGTCTGGCGCCGAGCGTTGCGGCTCAGCCCACCGTGTGGCGAACGGGTGTGATCGGCGTTGATCGGTAGACCTCATGTTTATGCAGCTCGACGGCGTTCATTTTCCCATGCCCAGAAATCGTCCCACCAGCCGTTGGCGCGCAGAGTTCGCAAAGCGCACATTGGATTGAGATTCTGTTCTTTCCAGCACGCGCCGGGCTTTTTTAGTCGGCCCTGCGGCACGGTCTTATGCGCGCTCTCGACTTCGCCAGAGCCGATCGGCCAGTCCTTGTCTTCGTAGGCCTGGTAGTCGACGCAGTTGTAGAAGCGTCTCAGGTGCTTGATGAGTCGACCCAACCGCTCGTAGGCGCTCGCCTCTTGCGAATCATCTGCGAGCTCGGCGACCACCTCTTCCATCTGAGTGTGACGGTCCTGGTTCTGGGCAAGTACTTGGTCGACGTGCCCCTTATGAATCGTATCCATGACCGCGTCGACCCAGGTATCGATGGGTATGTCGAGTGCGTCCACGTCGCTCAGCAGTTGGGCGCACTCGTGCACATGACTCTTTAGGTGCGGGCGATCGAGAATGAATTGGAGGTGGGGAAACCACATCTCCAGCGCCTCCTTGAGGCCGATGCCGCCATCGCCGGGCGCGATAACCTGCGTTTCAAAGCCTAACCCGTGCTCGCAGGCGGCTGCAAAGAGTTGTTGGGCAAGCTCCTCCCAGCTTCCTCGTCTGCACACGTAGGTTGGCTCGACCTGACCTGGTCGACGTGCCAGCCCCGTACGCACTTCCTTCCACTGCTCGAGCCTGACGATCTTGTCGTCCTCGACCTCCTCAAGACGAGCTAACTGCTCCTCATCCTCGCACTTTTTGCGCGCCTCTTTGGCCGTCATCAGCTCTCCGCAGCGAATGTGGCATCCATCCGCCTCCACGAGCATCTCCTGGGCGGGCTTCCGCGTGGCAGTTGGCTGCTGATAGGCCTTCTGGCTCTGAGCGAATCGCTGTTCGATGTAGGCCTGTGCCGCCTCGGCGACGTCCATCGTCCGGCTCCTGACGGTGGTCCGGCCCATATGCCAGCCGTAATGCTCGAAGAAGCGGTCGGTGCTCTTCTGATAGGAGTTTTCGGCTCCAAAGTCGCTCACCGCCCGGTCGACCGCGTCGCTGTAGCGCTCGCCCTCGACGCCCAGATGCTCGCGCATCGGACGGGTCGACTCGCCGGTTTCTGCGTTGCGCAAGTATGCAGACTCGAGCTGGATGGGCCCATAGATCGTCTTGAAGGTCACTGTCGGCCGGCGCTCGACCGTCATTCCTTTTCGCTTGGCTTCTTCGATGAGCACCGCGCCGATGATGGTGAATAGCCGAATCATCATTCGCCCTCCGACCTCAAAGAGCACCTGCCTGACCTTGGCGTCGAGTTGTCGGCCTTCCTCGATCAGGTCGTCGAGGTCTTCGAGCATCGCGTCGACCAAAATTTCGCTGGCATTCTCGATAGCCTTCCCATACTTTTTTTCGTCCATGGCAATGTCCTCGGGTTTTGAGCACTTCGGTGACTCACGACAATTAGCACCGAGGATGTTGCCATTTTCTTGCGCAAGAAAACCCTGCCGTTGCCCGCGCGGGGCGACGTGTGCCCGTGAACGTGAACGTGCACGTGGCCGTGAACCGCAGTTTCACCTGCTTGGCTTCCGCCGGAAACGACACCGCTCCGAGCGCTCGACACTGCTCGACTCGCAGACCTACGCCCCATCGACCATTTTTGCAGTCAAACAGCCGTTCACGTGCACGTGCACGGCCACGTTCACGGGCATCATCGACCTCGATTGCCGCTTGGGCTCACAGCGAGTCCACCAACGGACGATGATCACACCCGTGGCGAACGCGCGTCGTTGACCCCCAGAATCTGAGCGTGGTACTCAAGTAGTAAGGCACGTTGTTGTTTGGGGGCGTTTGCGTGCGGTAGTACTCGCAAATGAGCCGATTGTATCTGGCAATGCTGTTGGTCTGACGATTGTGTCACGTGGGCCGCCCAAGGGCGTCCTCCCATCCCGAAAGGACTATCTCATAAAAACTCGCAACGTGTTGTGCGCACTCGCGGCGCTCGCTATCTTGGGACTTGCGTTGGTCGCTGGCTGCGGCTCATCGACTCAGTCGAAGCAGAACAACTCGACCGTCGGAAGCGACCAGGAGTTCATCGCCTATCTGTGGGATACCTGGGGCATCAGGTTGAGCGGCTACCAGGATTGGGACGCCAACTACCAAGATCTGGGTGGGGGCAAGTGGCAGACGACCGCGTCCGGCTACACGGAACTCGACGGCCAAGGCAAACATGCCATGAGCATCGAGGAAGACGCCGAGCCGGTGGGAGCGGGCGAAGACATCGCCCTCTTCGTCACCGATGAGGAGACCGGGGAGCTGCGCTTCTTCGACTACAACGTCGCTGAGCAGTACGTGAATATCGGTGGCGCCGACCAGTCGGTGACCGTCCTGGCGAATCCTGATGGTTCGTACGAGGTATGGACCTACGACGAGAACAACCCGGGCAACAAAGAACAGAAGGTCGATGTGGCCAACGGCTATCAGGCCGTCGAGGAAGTCGAGCGGCGAAACGGCTTCAAGAATATGTCCCCGCACCTGTTGCTCACGGCGTTCGCCCTCGCGCACACACCCACGCCGGGTGCGCGCGTGCCGATGACGATCATCGGGGGTGAGGTGTCGAACGCGCCGTCGATGTGCTCGATTTTCCAAGAGTTCTGCGATTGCACGGCCTGCCTCGCGCTGCAAAAGACCGGGGGCACATGCGATCTCTGCCCCGACTTGTAGGCGGGAACGTCGCGGTCGGGCTGTCATCAGTGGTCGCCCACGAGTCGGTCGAGGCGATCGCCGCCTCGTTGGGCTACACTGATTGGTGGTGCCGGTGGATTGAAAACGGCTAAAACACGTGATGCCGCCGCGCGTGCACCGCGTCACACCGACTATTCTGCCGGCGCCGTCTGCCGCTTTTGCACCGCGCCGGGGACGATGAGCCCGGCCTCGAGCTGTTTGTCACTCGGATAGTAGTCCGGGTTGAGCAGCTCGTCGGTGTGCACCCAGCTCTGAATCGCCGGCAGCATCACGCCGCTCCACGCCGTGGTCAGGCGGATGCCCAAGAACTCCTTGTAGAGCACGTCCAAGATCTCTTCGAGCTCCTCGACGAGGTACATGCGCTCGTAGAATTGCTCCTCTTCTTCTTTGCTCAGAAGCGCGGGGATCTTCACGCTGGTCAGGCCCATCGTCTCGGCCTTGATCTTGAAGGTCCACTCGCGGCCCTCTTTGAGCACGCGCAGCTTGGCGGCCTGGACGCGCTTGCCCTCGCGCAGCGCGGTCTTCGCCTCCGGCGAATACGCCGGCGAGCCGCCGCGAAACATGTTGCGCTCGGTCTCGGCCAGGTAGGCCTCTAAAGTGAGCTGGTCGTCGAAGACGACCTCCACGCGGCCATGCTCGGGCAGGTCGAACAGCCCGTCGAAACACTCGGCTTTGAACCACAGCCACATCAAAAATTCGCTGCCGAGAAACGCTCTACTTTCGATCAGATCTATAAGGTCCATAGTCGTGTACAGTCTGGGGTTTGGAATCACCACAGAGGGCACAGAGAGCACAGAGGAAAATTAAATGGACCTCTGTGGCCTCTGTGTCCTCTGTGGTGAAATCAGAGGTTACTCGGGACGGCGGCCCACGAAGTTGCTGGGCTCGACGGCTTGCAGTGTCTCGACTTCGTCGGGCTCGAGGCCCAGCTCCACGGCGTTGATATACGGGTTGGCCGGCAGCAGTTTGAGGCCGAAGGTGTCCTCGAAGAAGCCCTGGAACAGCTCGCAGGTCTTGTTGGAGTGGCTCCAGAAGCGCACGCGCCCGGCGCGGATGTCCCAGCTCATGTCGATGATGCGCATGCGCGGCAGTTGCTGCTCTTTGAGCCGGCGTTTGACCATCTCCTTGAGGTCTTCTTTTTCGAACTTGGACAGCTTCTTCTTCTCGTTCTCCAGCATGTACTCGCGCGTGGCCTCGGCCAGGTGCGCGTTGAGCAGCGCCGACGGGACCGCGTAGCGGTCGTGGCGCAGGCTCAGGTTGATGAAGTGGTCGAAGAGCATGCTGTACAGGTCGAAGTCGGTGTGCAGCGGCCGGTCGACGATGACCCAGCCCATCGACTCCTCTTCCTCATCGTCCGGGGCCAGCGTCTCGAAGGCGTGGTGTTGGACGTTCTGGACGTAGCGATCCTTCCAGTCCTTGGGGAGTTCCCCCTGCACGTAAAATAGCTTGTACGTCAAAGTACCTGAAATCGCGCCCAATTCTTTCTCCTTCCTTGGTTGGTGACTCGCTGAAAAGGGCGAATATTACTGGATGGGAGGTTTAGCACAGACCGAGCCACCTGTCAGGAAAATCTGCCTTTCCCGGCCAGCATCGCCTCCAACACGGGGATATCCTCGACCAGGGTGAGCACGATGAGCTTGGTGCCGGCGGTGAGCACGTAGTCGGGGCCGGGGTTGAAGATGTACTGGGCGTCTTCGTGGCGGAAGACGGCGACGACGAGGGCGTCGGTCTGCTGGCGGATGCCGGTCTCGCGGATGGGCCGTCCGATGAGGGGACTATCGTCGGGCACGCGCAGCTCCTCGACGCGCCGGTAGTGGTCGCGGTCCATCACCGTCAGGTCGAGGAAGGTGGTGACCTCCGGGCGGATCGCCTCGGCGGCCATGCGCGCGCCGCCGAGCACGTTGGTGTAGATGACGCTGGTCGCCCCGGCCATCCGGAACTTCTGTTCGGCCTCGGGATGCTCGCCGCGCGCGACGATGCGCAGGTTGCTGTTGAGGCTGCGCGCGGTGATGGTCACGAAAAGGTTGTCGCGGTCGTTTCCCAGCGAGGTGATCAGGCCCTTGGCCCGCTCGATGCCCGCTTCCAGAAGGGTCTGGTCGTGGGTGGCGTCGCCGATCAGGTATAAAAACTCCTCGCCGAGCTCCTGGCGCAGGTTGAGCACGCGGTCGTGGCTGCGCTCGATGACCACGCAGGGCTCATCGCTCTTCACGACCTCGCGCAACACGTGCACGCCGGTCTGGCCGATGCCGCAGATGATGAGATGGTCGTCCAATTTGTCGATCTGGCGGTCCATTCTTCTCTTCCGCATGAGGTCTCGCAGCTCGCCCTCGATGATGAAGACGGTCACTGACGAGGCGAAGTACAGCATGATGCCCATGCCCACCACGATCAGCGCGATCGTAAATGTCTGGAGGGCCGGGTTGTTTCGTATCGGGATGGCCTCCTCGTAGCCCACGGTGGTCAGGGTGATGACCGTCATGAACGCACAGTCCAGCAGGGTGTAGCCCGGCGGCGCGGCCACCCAATAACCCAGCGTCCCCAGCACGAACACGCCGGCGAGCAAACCCGCCGCGCGCACGATGCGCGGCACGCCGGTCTCGTCGTATCGACGCGTGCTCAGCTCGCGCAGGCTTTCGAAGAGTCCGGCCACGTCGTACCGCAGGCAAGGGCGTTGGGATTGCTTCGGATCGTTGCCCGTTCGTATAGCCCACCGCACCCGCAAATTCAATTTATGGAACGATGCAGCCAGCCACCCGCGCATCCGAGCAGGCTAGCAGCCTGTGCTCCAACAGGGTGTTGCCAACGCCGTCGAAGTTGTTTAGGATTCCTCCCGGTTAGTGAACACTTACTTAGCGCGACACACCGCTACACCACGAGGACGGTTCTTATGAGCAACCATTGGCCGCAATTTACCGAAGAACACGACATGTTCCGCAAGCAGTTGCGCAAGTTCGCCGAGAGCGAACTCGCGCCCAACGCTGAGGAGTGGGAGGAGGCGCGCTTCTTCCCCAACGAGGTCTTCCAGGAGATGGGTAAGCTCGGGTTCTTGGGCGGGCGCTATCCCGAGGACGTCGGCGGCATCGGCGGCGACATCTGGCACACCGCGGTGCTCAGCGAGGAGATGCCTCGCTGCCGCATGGCCGGGCTGACCATGGCCGTCCTCGTGCAGACCGACATGGCCACGCCGATCATCGGTAAGATCGGCACCAAGGAGCAGAAAGAAGAATTCCTGATGCCGGCCATCAAAGGCGAGAAGATCGCCGCGCTGGGCATCTCCGAGCCGGGCGCCGGAAGCGACGTCGCCGGGATGATCACCCGCGCCAAAAAAGACGGCGATGACTACGTCATCAGCGGTCAGAAGACCTGGATCACCAACGGCACCCGCGCCGACTTCATCACCCTGGCCGCGCGCACCGACGCCGATAACCGCTACGGCGGCATCAGCCTGTTCACCTTCCCGACGGACACGCCCGGCTTCCAGGTGAGCCGAAAGCTCGAGAAGATCGGCAACCACTGCTCGGACACCGCCGAGCTGTTCTTCGACGAGTGCCGCATCCCCAAGCGCTACCTGCTCGGCGAAGAGGGCCACGGGTTTTACTACATCATGCAGAACTTCCAGGGCGAGCGCCTGGTGGGCGCGCTCAGCGGCACCGCCGGCGCCCAACTGGTGCTCGACGAGACCAAAAAATACTGCCAGGAGCGCAACGCCTTCGGTAAGTCGCTGATGGGCTTCCAGGTCACGCGCCACAAGATCGTCGACATGGAGACCGAGTTGGAGGCCTGCCGCTCGCTGAGCTACCACGCCGCCGACCTGTTCAACCGCGACATCCCCTGCCAGCGCGAGATTTCGATGGCCAAGCTGATGGTCGGCGAGACCTCCATGAGCGTCATCGACCGCTGCCTGCAGCTGCACGGGGGCATGGGCTACGTCGAGGAAGGCCCGGTCGCCCGCGCCTGGCGCGACAGCCGCCTGCTGAGCATCGGCGGTGGGACGTCGGAGATCATGAAGGAGATCATCACCAAGGCGATTGGATTGTGATCGAGTGAGCGAGTGATCGCGTGATCGAGCCGGCGCTTTCGTTGCGGAAGCGCCGGCTCGTTGCGTCTCTATGGCATCAAGGAGGTCAACCTGATACAACGTGGGCATCGCGTCTTTCCTCACGATGAAGCCTGCGCCAGGGTGCCATGAAGTATCTTCGATATCCGATCTTTTTGCTGGTGTTGCTAACGTTTGTCGGCTGCTCCGACGATAGCTCGAACACCAAAAAGCCTGCTGATCAGGCCGACGCGGGCGTCGACGCCCAGCCGGACGGGCAGGGCGATGCCGACGCGGGCCAAATCGCCGGCACGCGGCTTCGCTTCGAGCCGACGTCGGACGACTTCTTTGCGGTGCCGCTTCCCAGCGACACGCGCAAGCAGGCCGACGGCTCGTTCGCGCTGCACAAGTGGAAGCGCGCCTATCAGAATCAACTGCTGCACCTGTGGATCGACGCCGCCGACGACCTCATGCAGGGCTGGGGGCTGGTGAGCGGCATCTTCGTCAACTTCAGCGGGCCTATCGACGCGCAGACGCTGCCGCAGCAGGCGGCGGACACCATCTCGAGCGACAACGGGTTTCCGAGCGTCTTTCTGATGGACGTCGACCCCGACTCCGAGCACAACGGCGAGATGCTGCCCATCGAGTGCAAGTTCACGGCGGCCGAGGGTACCTACCACGACGCCAACCTGCTCGGGTGCATCTCGCCGTTTGGCGTGGTGCGCCAGCCCAATACGCGCTACGCGTTCGTGGTGACCACCGACGTCCACGACGCCGACGGCAATCCGGTGGTCGCCGACGCGGCCATGCGAAAGCTGCTCGACGGCGAGGACGTCGAGGGCCGAAACGGCACCATCGCCGCGGCGCCGTACGCCGCCGCCAAGCAGACCTTGGTCGACGCCGGGCTGGCCGCCGACAAGATCTCGTCGATCGTCTTGTTCACCACCGGCAATCCCGCCCATCGCCTGGTGCGGCTCAACGACTGGTACCGCAAGCTGCCCGAGCCGCAGATCGACCCCGACAGCTTGAGCCTGGTCGAGGAGCTCGACGACTACGTCGTGCTGCACGGCACCTACAAGGTCCCGATCATTCAGGAGGGCGAGCGTCCCTATCCGCACCCGCCCGGCGGCAAGGTCAAATTCGACGACAACGGCCAGCCGGTGCAGACGGGCACGGATACGGTGCCGTTTTTGCTCACGATCCCCAAGACGCCCATGCCCGACGGTGGCTGGCCGGTGCTGATGTATATGCACGGCTCGGGCGGCCAGATGCAGGAGTTGGTCGACCGCGGCGCGCAGCCCGACAAGGACACGCCCGCGCCGCACGGAACCGGGCCGGGAGGGGTGGTCGCGCCGTACGGCGTGGCTGGCTTCGCCGCCGAATTTCCCTTCCACGGCACGCGCTTCCACCCGCCCGACAAGACCGGGCTGGTGCTGTACAACCTGTTGCAGAACCCGCGCGCCACCGTCGACAACTTCCTGGTGTCGGCCAACGAGGTCACGCTGCACGCGCGGCTGTTGAAGGGGCTGACCTTCGACCCGAGCATCGCCAACGGCGCGCTGGACGCGGGCAACTCCCCGGACGGCAAGATGCGCTTTAACACCGACCGCATCACCGCCATGGGCCAGTCGATGGGCTCGACCATCGGGTTGCCGGCGCTGACCATCAGCAAGGTGATCGACGCGGGGATCCTGTCGGGTTCGGGCGCGACGCTCATCGAGGTCGCCCTCAAGACCATCAAGCCGACTAAGCTCAAACCCTTGCTCGTCCACCTGCTGGGGTATCGAAGCGACGAGGTCATGGACCGGTTCGACCCGGTGCTCAGCCTGCTGCAATACACCTGGGACTTCGTCGACCCGGAGGTGCACGCGCGCTATCTGATCAAGCATCCCCACCCGGACACTCCGCCCAAGCATATCCTGCAGCACTCCGGCGTCGACGACGGCTACTTTAGCCTGAAGAGCCGCACGGCGGTGTCGGCGTCGGTGGGGCTGGACTTCGCCAAGCCGGTCGAGGAGCCCGAGGCGCTCCAGATCATGAGCCTCATCGCCCCCGACCACGCCCAGGCGCTCGACCCGCCCGTCAGTGCCAACCTCGACGGCGGCATCACCGGTGTGGTGGCGATGTACCAGCCCAGCGTGCTCGACGGGCACAACGTCGCCTACCAGGTCGACGCGGCCAAGGCGCAATATGCGTGCTTTGCGAAGACGGTGGGTGTGGGCGATGCGCCGGTGTTCGCGCCGGTGGCTGACGCGCAGGTGGGGACGTGCGGGCAGCAGTAGGTTGAATGCGGCGTGGTTGGAAGTGCCTCGCGCGCAGTCACAGCGCGAGGCGATGGGGGTCCTCAAGAAGCAACCACCTACGCCTCCCGCGCCTCCACCAACTGTCGATACGTCAAAATGGGATTCCTGGCCGCGCCCGTCTCATCGAGGCGGGTGCGGAAGGCGTTGTAGGGGGCGTGCTGGAGCAGCTCGGGCTGCTCGTCGGCCTCGCGAATGATCGTGCGCAGCGTCTCGGCGAAGGCGTCGAGGGTGGCGCGGGACTCGGTCTCGGTGGGCTCGACCATCAGCGCGCCGTGGACGTTCAGCGGGAAGTAGACCGTGGGCGGGTGAAATCCATAGTCGATGAGGCGCTTGGCGACGTCGAGGGTCTGCACGCCGCGCTCTTGGAGCGTGCTGTCGTTGAAGACGACCTCATGCATGCAGGTGCCCTGGAAGCCGACGTCGAGCACGTCGTTGAGCTTGACGCGCAGGTAGTTGGCGTTGAGCACGGCCAGCTCGGTGAGGTTTTCGAGGCGCCAGCCGTACTCCGACAGGTAGGTGTAGCCGCGCACGTACACCAGGAAGTTGCCCCAGAACGCTTTGAGCTTGCCGACCGAGGCGGGGTGGTCGAAGTCCAGGTAGAAGCGCGGGCCCTCTTCGTCCTCGCCGCGCCGGGCGACGCGCGGCACCGGCAGGTACGGCTCGAGATTGTCGACCACGCAGATGGGGCCGGCGCCCGGCCCGCCGCCGCCGTGCGGCGTCGAGAAGGTCTTGTGCACGTTGAAGTGCATCACGTCGACGCCGAAGTCGCCCGGGCGCGCCTTGCCCAAAATGGCGTTCATGTTGGCGCCGTCCATATACACCTTGCCGCCGCCCTCGTGGACGATCTGGCAGATCTGGCCGATGTGGGTCTCGAACAGCCCCATGGTGCTGGGGTTGGTGATCATCAGGCCAGCCACGGTGTCGTCCATGACCGCGGCGACCGCCTCGGGGTGGAGTCGTCCGTCGGCCGAGCATTTGACCTCGATGACGTCGAAGCCGTTGAACGCCGCCGACGCCGGGTTGGTGCCGTGGGCGGACTCGGGCACGATGATCTTCTTGCGCGCCGTGTCGCCGTTGGCCTCGTGGAAGGCGCGGATGCACATCAAGCCGGCGAGCTCGCCCTGGGCGCCGGCGGCGGGCTGCAGCGAGCAGTGGGGTAGCCCGGAGATCTCGCTCAGAAAGCCCTGCAGCTCCCACAGAAGCTCCAGCGCTCCCTGACACCACTCGTCGGGCATATACGGGTGCAGGTTGGCGAAGCCCGGCAGGCGGGCGACGCCCTCGTTGATCTTGGGGTTGTACTTCATCGTGCACGAGCCCAGCGGGTAAAACCCGGTGTCGATGGAGTAGTTCCACTGGCTCATGCGGGTGTAGTGGCGAACGACCTCGGGCTCGCTGACCTCAGGAAGCTCGGCCTTGTGGTCGCGCACCAGCGCCTCGTCCCACAGCTCGGTGGCGTCGACGCGGGGCACGTCCCAATCGTCGGCGTGCAGTGAGAAGCCCCGCCGGCCCGGCTGGCTGCGCTCGAAGATGAGCGGCTCTTCGAATTTGAGCCCGCGCGAGATGTGCTCGGAGGGACGAGTGGCCGCGTCGGTGACGAAGGCGGCCGTTGCGTTGACGTTGTCCAGCTTGCCTTGGTTTGCTTCACTCACGGTCATCCTCGGGCTACGTCGATGAGGTGGCGGGCGGCGGTGCGACGCGCGTCTCTGAACGCGCCCCTGATATATGGAGATCGCGCCGACTTGGCAACTGCTGAAAGCGCTTTGCTGTTCCCATTCGTCTGACGCATTGCGTCAACCCCACAAACCAGCTACATTTTGCGCACTTTCTCGTGCAGTCCGGAGCCAAGGAATGCGAAATCTGATCACCAACGGCCTCAAGCGGCTGGTCAAAGCCGAGGCGAAATACCCGCGCGGCGATCGCCACGCCAAGATTTTGGCCGTCGCCACCGTCAAGGGCGGGGTGGGAAAGACCACCACCGCGGTCAACCTGGCGGCCGGCCTGGCGAAGTTCGAGGGGGCGAAGGTCCTGCTGGTCGATCTCGACGCCCAGGGCCATTGCTCGACGAGCCTGTCGGCGAAGCTGTCGGCCTCGTCGCTCAAAAAGCCCATCAGCGACGTGCTGCTGAGCGAGGAAGCCCTGGAGGTGCTCGAGGCGCGGGTGCCCACGGGGGTCGCTCGCCTCGACATCACTCCGGCGGACGCGGCGTTGGCCGAGGCCGAGGGGCGGATCGCCCAGAAGATCGGCAAGGAGTCGCTGCTTCGCGACGCGCTCAAGATCACGCGCACTCATTACGATTATGTCATCATCGACTCGCCGCCCAATAAGGGCAACCTGACGCTCAACGCCCTGGTGGCGGCCGACAAAGTGCTCATCCCCACCGATTTGTCGGCGCTGTCGGTGCAGGGCGCCGACGAGCTCATCGGCACGGTGGTCACGGTCAACGAGCGCCTGGGCCACGATCTCGGGGTGCTCGGCGTGGTTCTCACCCGGGTGGACGGGCGTACCCAGTCGATCAACGAGCAGATCCTCGGCCAGATCGAGGACGCATGGAAGGATGTGCTCTTGGAGACGCGCATCGGTATCAATACGGCGCTGGCCAAGGCTCAGCTCGCCGGTCAACCGATCTACGAATTCGCCCCCGAGAGCCGAGGCGCGCGCCATTACGAAGCGCTGACCCGTGAGGTCGCGCGACGCCTGTGAGGCGCATGGGCGTTGCGCTTCTGTAACATTTGTTTGAACTCGGGATGCCATTTCATTATAGTGACGCCCGATACACTAAAACTTTCGCACGATTTTAAGCAGTTGCGGATGCTCCAACGACGTTTGCTGAAGACAACGAGGTTACCTATGGATGTGGCGAGAAAAAATGGCGCGATGTGGGCCAGACCCACTGGCCTGTGTCTGGCCGCTCTTCTTTTCTTGATGGTCGGCCTGATGGCTGGCTGCGGTTCTGACAACACTTCGGCGACGAAGTCGTGCACATTTTCTTCGGACTGCCCGCTGGGTACGTCGTGCAGCTTCGATGGAAAGTGCATCGTCGCGTCCTGCGAGAATTGCCAGGACAGCGCCGATTTGATCTGTTTGCACACCGACGCGCACCCCGAGGGCGTGTGCTCCAAGCCGGAGTGCTCCAGCGACTCGGATTGCGACACCGCTGCCGGCGAGACCTGCCAGGGCGGCGAGTGCTCCACCGGCACCAGCGGTGGCAACAACGGCACCGACGGGTGCAGCGCCGACAGCGACTGCGGCGCCAACCAGCACTGCAACCTGAACAACCAGTGCGAGGACAACCAGAACACCGGAACCTGCTCGTCGAGCACCGACTGCAGCGCCGGTCAGTACTGCGACACCAACGGCCAGTGCCAGTCGGGCTGCAACGCCGACGCCGACTGCGACACCGCCAACGGTGAGACCTGCGACACGACCACGCACCAATGCCAGGGCGGCACCTCGACCGACCCCTGCGGCGGCTGCCCGGCCGGCCAGACCTGCAACACCACCACCAACCAGTGCGAAGGCGCCACCGACGCGTGTGGCGGCTGCCCCAGCGGTCAGCACTGCAACACCCAGACCACCCAATGCGAGGCCGACCAGGCCTGTGACCCGGCGTGCACCGGCGGCAAGATCTGCGACCCGACCTCGGGCACCTGCATCGACAACAACTGTCCGGCCGGTAGCCCCACGCCGCAGGACTGCGCCAACGACCCGACCTACAACAAGTTCAACGCCGATGGCTGCTTCTGCGCCCAGTGCCTGAGCGATTCGGACTGCCCCAACGGCGAGACCTGCAACCCCAACGGCGAGTGCATGAGCTGCCCGGCGGGCAACGAGTGCGACCCCTCGCAGGGCGGCAACGCTTGTGACAGCGTGGGCTCGGGTTATTACTGCGTGTCCAACTGCTGCGTGCAGTGCATCGGCAACTCCGACTGCCAGTCCGGCCAGGTCTGCGTCGACGGATCGTGCGGCGCGCCGCCCGACTGCTCGGCGGACCCCTCGGTGTGCACCGGCGGCATGACCTGCAACCAGTCCACCGGCCAGTGCGAGGCGCCCCAGGGCGGCGGCTCCTGCACCAGCCAGGCCGATTGCCAGACCGGCCAGATGTGCGACCCGACCACCCAGACCTGTCAGAGCATGACCGGCGGTGGCATCGGCGGCGGCGGCACCTGCTCGCCGGCCTGCCCGGGCGGCCCCAGCGCCTGCATGATGGGCGTGATGTGCACCTGCCCGCAAAACGCCAACCCGCTCGACCCCTCGGTGTGCCCGAGCGGTCAGATGTGCATGTTCGGCGTCTGCATCGCCATGAGCGGTTTCTAAGATACCGCTGAGTTGCAAAAGGCCCCGGCTCTCCATCGAGCCGGGGCTTTTTTTTGACCAGATCACTGACGCGCGGTGCGCGTCCGTGTCCGGGGGTTGGCCCGGTGGCTAGAATCGGTCACAATGGGCCGCGGAAGTTGATGGCTGGACTGTTCGAGAGCGCGACGATGACCGAACCGTATATTTTGAAGATGCGCCCCTACCTTCGTAAGAAGGTCTGGGGCGGCCGCAAGCTCGCCGACGTCTTCGGCAAACCCCTGCCCGACGCGTCGCCCTACGGCGAGGCCTGGGAGGTCTCCGACCTGGCCGAGGGCCAATCGTTCGTGACCAACGGCCCGCTGGCCGGCCAGTCGCTCGGGGCGGTCATCGAGCGCTGGGGAACGGCCCTCACAGGCCCCGACGGCGCGGCTTTCCCACTGCTCGTCAAGGTGCTCGACGCCCAGGACGACCTGAGCGTGCAGGTCCACCCCGGCGACGACGACATCGCCCGCCTGGACCTCGACGCCGACTCCAAGGACGAGTGCTGGCTCATCCTGCACGCCGACGACGATGGCTGCGTGCTCCACGGCTTCACCGAGGCGAGCACGCCGGCCGATTTCCGCATGGCCGTCGAGGAAAACCGCGCCGCCGAGGCCCTTCGGCGGGTGTCGGTGCAGGCGGGCGATGTCATTCGGGTCGCCCCGGGCACCATCCACGCCATCTGCAAAGGGGTCGTGTTGTTGGAGGTCCAGCAGCCCTCGGACACCACCTACCGTGTCTACGACTACAATCGCCCCGGGATGGACGGAAACCCGCGCGAGCTGCACCTCGAGCAGGCCATGCAGGTGTCGAATTTCGACGTCCATGAGCCCGCCAAGCTCGCCGCCTCGCCCAGCTCAACGAACCCGTCGGCGCAGGTGCTCGTCGACGTCGACGCCTACCGCATCGAGAAGGCGACCGGGTTTTCAACGCTGCGCTGGACGCTCGACGACGCGCGCCCGCAGGTCATCTTTGCCGGCGCCGGCCGGGTGCGCCTGACGGGCGGTCGACACGGTGTCAGACACCATGTCGAGCTGGCCTACGGCCAGACGGCGGTGATTCCGGCGGGGCTGGGAGAGGTCGTCGCCGAGGGCGCCGACGGCGCCGAGCTCATCGTGGCGTCGATGGGTGGTGGGGCGATTTTGTAGGTTTCGTGGAGCGACAGCCTTCGTGCCGTCGCTCCACGAGTCGGCTCACAGCAATTGCGTGGGCACTTCGCTATTCTTCTTGGGATGGAGCATCTGCTCGACGGCCTCCTGAATGCTGGGGTCGCCGGAGAGCTTGGCCATGAGCTTGGCCTTGGAGATCTCGTCGCGGAAGCTCGCCCGATCGCCCTGTTGGTGAGCGATGATGCCCAGGTATAGGTGCGCCAGAGCGGCGACGTCGAAGCGCTGGAAGGAGATGGCGTAGCCCACGGCCTCGGTCAAAATGTCCTTGGCCTGGTCGGCCTGGCCGATCTTGAGCATGAAGCCGCCCAGCGACAACAGATCCTCGGAGGCGCCGCGAAAATCGCCCATGGCGATGCTCGATTCCACGGCGCCGCCCAACACCTGGCGCGCCGCGCCCAGGTAGGGGCCGGGCTTTTCCAGAAAATCGGGGTTGGTGTACAGCACGCTCATGCGCTCGAAGATGTCGGCGGTGGACTTGAAGTCGTTGAGCTCCATCTCCAGGCGCTGGGCGTCGCGCGCCTTCTCGTAGGCCTGCTGGGGTTCGCCGCGGCTGAGCTCGGCCAGAAAGGCGAAGTACGTCGCCCGGGCCTGACCGTTGAGGTTGTTGCCCTTCTTGTACAGGCGGTTGGCCTCCAGAAAGGCGATGAGCCCCTGGGTGTAGTCCTCGGCGCGCATCGACATCAGCCCCTGGTACAGGCGGGTGGCGGCCATATCGCTGGGATCGTCTTCGTTGGCGTGATCGACCAGGAAGTTCATCAACTTCTTCTGCACGTCGTGGCGCTCGGTGGGCACGTTCCAGAAGATGCCGGCGACGTAGTCCTCGAGGTCGCCGTTGCAGCCCTTGGGGCAGACCTGTTCGAGCTGTTGGACGGTCTTCATGGCGTCGTCGACGCGACCGTCGGTCATGAGCATCTCCCCGTACATCGACAGCGCCGAGCGCCAGTTGGGCCCGGGCTTATCCTTGACGCGCGCGTCCAGGTAGCGCCGCGCGGCGGCGACGGCCTGGGCGGGCAGGTCCAAGAAGTCGTAGAGGCGAACGTGGGTGCCCAGGGCGTTGAGCCAGGCCTCGCGGTCGTTGCGCTTGGCGCCCAGCGTCTCGTCCTGGAGCACCAGCCACAGGGCCTCGCGGTGGTGGTCGAGCGCGCCCCAGCGCATGGCGTATTGGTCGCGCACGTGCCAGCGCAGCCGGCCGGTCAGGCGCGGATCTTCGAGCAACTGGTGCAATTGGATGAGCGCCTCGCTGGTCTGGCCGCGGTAGACCAACATCCCCGACCAAACCGTGGCCGCGAAGGTCAGCAGGCGATCCTTGTTGAGGCTGTCCAGCTCTCCGAGATCGATGCCGTGGTCAGGCGGGGCGGCGACCATGCCCGGCCCGCTGGCCGCGCCGATGCCCGTGTAGGTGGCGATGAGGTGGGTGTCACCGTCGACCTTGGCCGTGGCCAGTCCGACGACGAGTTGGGGTTTTTTCAGGTGCGGCAGCTTGTCGGCTCGCCGGTAGAATTCGTCGGCGGTGGCGTCGAGGGTCGCGTCGATGGGCTCGACGCTGACCTTGGGATCGGTCACGCTGCCGACGTAATTCTTCAGGGCGTCGACGACCTTGGTGCGCGCGTCGCTCTTTTCGGCGCCCTTGATGGTCGCCACCTCGATGACGCCGGCGCGGGGGGCGGCGCCGAAGGTATGCTCCAAAAACAGCGCCTGCTGGCCCTTGGCCGGCTTGGAGACGCGCGGCTCGGACTTGCTGCCCGGCCACAGTAGACAGCGCGCGGAGTCGTCCTGGGCCTTTTGGACCATGCACACGCCGGTCAGGCGCCTGCTGAGCTGGAGCATGGGGGCGTCGGGGGCTTTTTTGCCCGACGGGACCGACAACAGCGCGTAGAAGTCGCCCGCGCGTACCCCGTGCTTGCGCCCGATGGACAGGGTCACCGCGCGTTCGCCCTTGGCGGCGACCGATTTGATCGTGGCCAGGCCCTTGCCGAGGTGGTCTTTGATGGCTCCCTTGGTCCAGTGCACCTCCAAGCCGTCCAGCTCGGAGTCGGGGACCTGGTAGCTCAGGTGGACCAGGGCGACGCCGCCTTTGTAGTTTTGCACCACACGGCCGGCCGTCAGCGCCGGTCGGGCCAGATCACGCACCGGCCAGTCGCCGCTGTACCGACCCACGAACGGCGTGCCCGGGGCGACCTGTTTCTTGAGGCCCACCACGTACACAAACCCGTCGCTGCCGCTTCGCAGCACCGCCGAGGGCGTCTTGGTGTCCAGATCCGAGGGGGGATTTTGGGGCAGGGCGGTGACCGAGGGCCACACGTCGGCGCGCCGATTCGCCCCCGTGCTGCACGCGCCGGTGACCATCACACCAGCCAACATCAATAGCAAACAATAACATCGAGCATGTTTCGTCATTTAGGCTCCGTATAAGGTGACGGAGGAAGAAGCCTCGCTCCACAACTTCGAAGAGTGTAAGCACGAGCGGCCCGCGACGAAAGGGCGATCGTCGATCGTCGAGATGGTTGTGAATTATGAATCGCTCGTTTACGTTCCTGCATCGTTTGGGTGTAGCCCCGACGCGTGGCGCACCACCCGCACCCTCGAGAAGTAGCGACGCTCCCCACGTCGCAAGTGAGGCCCGATGTCTCGTGATATGGATGACAACCTGGTCCCGATCGACGATCGCGACCAGCTGATCGATTATTTTCGCTCCGGCGAGAAGCCGCGCACCCAGTGGGGCGTGGGCACCGAGCATGAGAAGTTCATCTTTCGACGCTCGGACTACGAGATGGTCTCCTATGGCGAGGCCGGCGGAATCGGCGCGTTGCTGGCCACCCTGGCCGACGACCACGGCTGGCAGCCGTCGTATGACGGCGGACATATCGTCGCGCTGGAGGGCGACCACGGGGCGATCACGCTGGAGCCCGGCGGCCAATTCGAGCTGTCCGGGGCGGTGCGAAAGACCATCTTCGAGACCGCCGACGAGCTCGACGCCCACCTCGCCCTGATGAAACAGCTCGCCGGCGAGCGCTTGGCGATGACCTGCTGGGGGCTCAACCCGTTTTTCGAGCCCGCCGACGTACCGTGGATGCCCAAGTCGCGCTACGCAGTCATGCGCGACTACCTGATCACCCGCGGCGACCTGGCCCACTGGATGATGAAGCTGACCTGCACCGTGCAGGCCAACTTCGACTACGCCTCCGAGGCCGACGCGGTCGAAATAATGCGCACCGCGCTGCTGGTTTCTCCACTGGTCTCGGCGCTATTTGCCAACAGCCCGATCCGCGCCCGTGAGCTCAGCGGCATGCAGACCTACCGCGGGTATGTGTGGACGCGCACCGATCCCGATCGCTGCGGCTGGCCGGCGTTTATGTACCGCGACGACTGGGGCTACGCCGACTACCTCGAGTATATGCTGGACGTGCCGATGTTCTTCATCCGGCGCGACGGCAATTACATCAACAAGGCCGGCGACTCGTTCCGTGAGTTCATCGAGCACGGACACGAGGGCTACCAGGCGACGGTGGGCGATTTCGAGCTGCACCTGTCGACGGCGTTCCCCGAGATTCGGCTCAAGCGCTTCATCGAGGTGCGCGGCGCCGACGCCGGCCCGCGCGACCATATGTTGGCGGTCGCCGCGCTGTGGAAGGGCCTGCTGTACCACGAGCCCGCCCGCAAGAAGGCGCGCGACCTGATCGGTGCGGTGACGCCCGAGCGCCACGCCGAGCTATTTTTGGACGCCTACCGCGACGGGCTTCACGCCAGGGCGCCGCGTGGTACAGTTGGGGAGCTGGTCGGTGAATTGGTCGCCATCGCCGGCGACGGCCTGGACGCGATCGCCGAGGCCGCCGGCCACCGCTCGGAGCGCGAGTTCCTGGCGCCGGCCGTCGAGATCGCCGACAGCGGCGTGACCCTGGCCGATCAGCTCGTCGAGGATTGGAAGACGTTCGGTGGAGATCGTCAGAAATTAGTGGAGAAGTGGGCATTTTGAAGCAGTTGTTGGGCCTGGTCTTGGCCGCGTGTGTCGTGGTGCTCGTGCCGTGCCGGTGGGCGCGCGCCGACGTACTTCCCAGGGCGCAGGCGGCTGCCTACCGCAAAGCGCGCGACCTGCTCGACAGCGACCCCGCCCGGGCCTACGCACTCGCCAACAAGCTCGATAAAATCCCGTACGCCGATGACCGCCGCCTCGACCTGTTGGCGCGTGCCGCCGAACACGCCGGCAAGGCCGGCAAGGCCGTGGCGGCGTTCGCGGCCCTCGAAAAGGTCGCCCGCCGGCCCATCGACCGGCTCTACGCCGCCGTCGAGCGCGGCGAGTTGCTGCTGTTGCAGGGAAAGCTCGACGCCTGCCAACACGCCCTCGACGACGCCGACAAGGCCGCCGATGCCCTGGGGGCGAGCTCGGCGCAGGCGCGCTTCTTCGCGGCGCGCCGCTGGCGCCTGGAACACGACCTGGCGCTGGCCCGCGGCGACGACGCGCACAAAGAGATCGCCGCGCAGGCCGCGCGAAAGCTGCTGATCGACTATCCGGGCGAAGCCGCGACCCGCCGCCCCGGGCTGGTGTTGTCGACCGACGACCTCGACGCCGGGCAGCGCTACGAGCGCGCTCGCACCCTGTACCACCACTGGGCGTATCACCGGGCGCGCCAGGCTTTCGACAAGCTCCTCGACGAGCCTCGTTACGCGGGCAGGGCGCGCTGGTACCTGGCCCATATCGCCCTGAACAAGCTTCGCGATCGCCCCAAGCAGGCCGAAAAACTCTTCGCCGAGCTCGCCAAAGACGGCCCCTTTCGCGAGGAGTCGCTCTACCAGTTGGCGCGCGCCCAGATGCGACAGGAGCACTACGACGCGGCGTTGGCCACGTTGGCGACCTACCGCGGGCGCTATCCCCACGGCCGCCACATCAGCTCGGTGTACTACTACGACGGCTGGCTTCCGTACGACCACCGCCAGAACGACAAGGCCATCGCCGGCTTCAAGAAGTACATCCGGCGCTACGGCAAGCACTCGGGGCGCTCCTCGTACGTCTACGGCTTTCTGGCGTGGACGTATATGCGCGAGCATAAGTGGCACAAAGCCATCGCCACCTACGAGGAGATGCGCCCCTTCGGCAACGCGCTGGTGTGGGGAAAGGCGCTGTATTGGCAGGCCTACGCCTACAACGAGCTCAAAGCTCGCAAGAACGCGCTGGCCAAGCTCGACGAGCTGCGAAAGACCTATCCGGTGACCTATTATGGCGTGCTCGGCGAGCAGTTGCGGGCGCGCATCGAGGGCAAGGACCCCCACGCCTCCAAGGTGTGGTGGCCGTCCGACGGCGGAAAGCTCGACGATCAGCCCAAAAAGAGCATCGCCGACTTCGAGCTGCACGGGCTGTCGTCGTCTGACAAAGCGCAGTGGCAGCGCGTGCAGGCGTTGGTCGAACTCGACGAGCCGTTTCGCGCCCGCCAGGCGGTCGACGACATCTACGAAGACCTCGTGCGGGCGGTGCCCCGCGACCAACGCGACGCCTGGATTCACACGCTGGGCTACTTCGTCGGCGACTACCACCACATGTGGGCCGTGGCCACCGGCGGCACGATCTCGGCGATGCCCCAGCCGCCCGACCCGGACAGCCTGACGGCGGCGATGGCGTACCCGCGCACCTACCGCGACGTGGTCGACAAGGTCGCCGCCGAGTTTCACCTGCCGCCCGAACTCATGTGGTCGCTGATGCGCCAGGAGAGCCGCTACCGGCCCGGTCAGATCTCGTATACCGACGCCGTCGGCGCCCTGCAGATGATCCCGCGCACCGCCCGTCGCGTCGCCCACGATCTGGGCATTCACTACAACCCGCGCACCTTTCCGCGCCCGTCGGTGGGGTTTCGCTACAGTGGCTACTACCTGCGCAAACTGCTGGACATCTTCGACGGGCTCATCGTGCCGACCGCCGCGGCCTACAATTCCGGCCCGAAGGCCGTCGCCCGCTGGTTTCGCAAGAACCCCAAGGCGTCATTTGCCTGGCTCATCGAGGAGTTCGCCTACAACGAGGGGCGCAATTACTGCCGCAAGGTCGCCGAGCATATGGTGCGCTATCTGTACCTGTACGAGCACGACGCCAAGCGTCGCGGGCGCATCCTCGACAAGCTGTTCCCGGTGTCCCGGGATATCGAACTGCCCAAGAAAGTGGGCTATTGAGGGAGGAACAAAATGTCCAAGACGTATCACCCAGCCACACTTCGAGAAAAACTCGAAGCCTACAGCCCCGACCCCATGATCCGTGTGGTCATGCTGCCCAAAGACACCAACTCGATGGGCTCCATCTTCGGCGGGGTCATCTTGAGCCAACTCGACCTCGCCGCGAGCGAAGAGGCCCGCAAAGCCGCGGGGCGCAAGGTCGTCACCAAATTTATCAACGAGGTCGACTTCGTCGCTCCGGTCAAGGTCGGCGACTGGGTGAGCTTTTACACGCGCACCCAACGCATCGGCACCACCAGCGTGACCGTCGACGTGCTCGTGGTGGCCCATCGGGGCAATCGGCGCGAGCAACTCTTCGAGGTCACTGAGGCCGAGACGGTATTTGTCGCCGTGGATGACGATGGGAAGCCGGCGCCGGTGTTGCGGGAGGAGTAGTGCAAAGCAACTCCTTTGAAACGATCAATCCCCGCGCCCTTTGATCCTTTCAATTCGCCGTCGCGGCCCGGCCACCTGGTCGACCGGCTCGGTCTTCTCCAGGTTCTCCTCCAGGTCGGTCGGCGGGACCACCGAGTGCTCGACGTTCCAGGAGAAGTCCTGCTGGTCGTAGCGGCCGTCGAGGTCGTCGAAGCCCAGCTCGTCTTTCTGGTCGTCGGAGAGATACTCGTCGAGGAAGGCCTGGCGGAACTTCTGGAAGCTGCCCTCTTCGATGGCCATGCGGATGGCGCGCATCATGTCCTGGTAAAACGTGATGTTGTGCAGGGTCATCAGCGCCGAGCCCAGAATCTCGTTGGTGCTGATCAGGTGGTTGAGGTAGGCGCGGCTGAAGTTGCGGCAGCAGTAGCAGTTGCAGTTGGTGTCCAGGGGGAATTTGTCGGCCTTGTAGCGCGCGTTGGTCACCCGGAAGCGGCCGCGGCGGGTGAACGCCACCCCGCTTCGCGCGTAGCGGCTGGGGATGACGCAGTCGAACATGTCCACCCCGCGGGCGACCGCCTCGATGATGTCCTCGGGGTAGCCCACGCCCATCAGGTAGCGCGGCTTCTCGTTGACCATCGACGGCTCGGTCTGGTCGATCATCTGCATCATCAACTCGTGGCCCTCGCCCACGCTCAGCCCGCCGATGGCGTAGCCGGGCAGGTCGATGGCGCTGGTGAGTTGGGCGGAGAGCGCGCGTAGATCGGCGTAGGTCGACCCCTGGATGATGCCAAAGAGCGCCTGGTCGTCGCGGTCGTGGGCGTCCTTGCAGCGCTGCAGCCAGCGCTCGGTGCGGTAGACCGCCTCGCGGGCGTCCTTGTACTCGCAGGGATGGGGCACGCACACGTCGAAGGCCATGATGATGTCGGCGCCCAGATCCTGCTGGATTTCCATGCTCTTCTCGGGCGTCAGCTTGATCTTTTTGCCGCCGCGCTTCTCGAATTGGAAGGTCACGCCTTCCTCGTCCATATTCGCCTTGGGCAGGCTGAACACCTGGTAGCCGCCCGAGTCGGTCAGGATGGGCGCGTTCCAGCCCATGAAGTGGTGCAGGCCGCCGAGCTTCTTGACGATCTTCGGTCCCGGCGAGATGTACAGGTGGTAGGTGTTGGACAGGCAGATCTCGCTGCCCGTCTCGCGCAGGTCGCGCGGCATCAGTCCTTTGACGGTCGCGCGCGTGCCCACCGGCATGAACGCGGGCGTCTGGAAGGTGCCGTGGGTGACGGTGACCTGACCGCGGCGCGCGCGTCCATCGGTGGTCTGGAGGTCGAAGGTGAGTGGCATGTCGGTCATATTTCGATTTCCTACGTCTCGTGGCGTTTTGGCACAGTGATCGATCACTCGATCACTCAACTAGTTGCGCATGCGCAACGTCGCGTGGTACTTTTTGACAGTGTATGCGATTCATTGCAATCGCCGTGGTTTGAGCGGGCTCCAACGCAGCCCTCGCGGCGTTTCCCCTGAGCAGCCATCATGAGTTCGGAGACACCTTCGTTGCCACAGCCCGGCGAGTTGGTCGGTGGCCGCTTCCGGATCCTCGACCACCTGGGAACCGGTGGCTTTGGCACGGTTTTCCGCGCGTTGCAAGAAAACGTCGGCCGTGAGGTCGCCCTGAAGTTCTTGACGCCCGGCGTGGCCGAAGATCCCATCAACGTCGAGCGCTTCCGCCGGGAAGCTTATCACGTCAGCCAACTGCGCCACCCGCATACGATCACCCTATACGACTACGGCCAGACCGAAGACGGGCTGGTCTATATGGTCATGGAGTTCCTCGACGGCGAGGCCCTCTCCGACGTGATCCAAAACGAGGGGGCTTTGCAGCCGCCGCGGGCCGCGCACGTGTTCATCCAGGTGCTCAAGAGCCTGTCGGAGGCGCACCGGCGCGGGCTGGTCCACCGCGATCTCAAGCCCGAGAATATCTTTTTGTGCGAGATGTTCGGGGAGCACGACTACGTCAAGGTGCTCGACTTTGGCGTGGCCAAGATGACCCTGATGGACGCCGACGAGGAGGAAGACGCCGGCGAGGAGGCGCTGACTAAGGCCGGGCGCATCTTCGGCACGCCCATGTATATGGCTCCCGAGCAGGCGTGCGCCGAGCCGATCACCCCGGCGACGGACGTGTACGCGCTGGGCTTGTTGCTCTACGAGATCTGGACGGGCAAGGCGCCGGTGACCGGGCGCAACCGCATGGACGTGATCCACAAGCAGATCCGCGACCAGGTGCCCGAGCTGAGCGAGGAGTTCGAGAAGACCGCCGTCGGCCAGGTCATCCGCACGGCGTGTATGAAGTCGCAGAAGCGGCGCTACCAGAACGCCACCGAGTTTTTGGAGGCGTTCGTGGCCGCGCTTCGCACGATGCAGATCTTTCCGGCTCCCAAGGGCGGGACCTCCCCGGAGATCTCCATCACCTCGTTGGTGCCCGACGACATCTCCGAGGACGCGACCCGCCAGATGACCGCGCCCAGCGAGAAGACCACCCATCCGGCGCAGTCGCTGATGGACGCCGAGACGTCCTCGCCCAAGTCCGCGGCCGCGCCGCCGCCGGTGCCGCGCCGGGCGCGCCGCGCTCGGCGTGGCTCGCAGGCCGGTGGCCCGCCGGAGACCGCCAAGCCGAGCCGCCCGTCGGCCGGCCCCCAGCGCCAGCGCAGCCGCTCGCAGCCGGGCAGTCCGCGCTATCAATTGCCGCTGTTGGGCCGCGAGGACATCCTCTCCCAATGCCACGGGATCATCGAGGATAGCGTGGCCACCAAGAGTGGCCAGATCATCTTGCTCGAGGGCGAGAGCGGTATCGGCAAATCCCGGGTGGTGCGCGCGCTCAAAGCCCAGCTCGACGAGCGCGGCTTCGGCGTGTGCGTCGGCCACTTCCGCCGGCGCTCGCTGCCGATGGAGGCGCTGCGCGAGGCCCTCGCGGCGGCGTGGGGCGTGGCTCATAGCGAGCGCATGGAGGTCGATCGCGTCATCCGCAACGACCTGAAATCGGTCGGCGGCTTCAGCGATCAGGAGATCAACTTCGTGGTCGACTTCGTGCGGCCGCAGGCGATGGACGCCTCCCAGATGCCCACCTCGACCGAGGAGGCCGGCGCCTTATTCGCCCGCCTGGAGCACCTGCTGCTCAAGCTGTCCGGCCGCCGGCCCATCGTGCTCATCCTCGAGGACATCCAATACGCCGACAGCGCGACGGTGTCGTTTTTGGAGTACCTGGCGGTGACGTTGCGCACCCAGTCGGCGCCCATCGTGCTGATCATGACGCTTCGGCCCGAGGAGCGCGGGCTCAACGGCGACCTCGAGCACAGCCTGCGCACCATGAACGCCAATATCGGCGTGGGCTTTACCCGGGTGCGCATCAAGCGTTTGCGCGGCCGAGACCTCGCCCGGCTGCTCGACGCCATCCTGCCCCTGCAGCCGCGCATCAAGGAGCGCATCGGCTGGCTGAGCCAGGGCGTGCCGCTGCACGCCATCCAGATCATTCGCTACCTGCGAAACGAGGGTAAGCTCGTGCGCCAGGGGCGCCGCTGGGGCCTTAAGGATGGCTCCCCGCGCGAGATCAACCTGCCGCCGGACCTCATGGACCTGATGCAGCTTCGCCTGCAACAGGCCGTGGCCGGCCACCGGGGCAATACCGACCTGCGCGCGCTGCTCGAATGGGTGGCCGTGCTGGGCATACGCACGCCCGTCGACCTGCTCGTGGGGGTGTTGGCGGCGACCGGCGACGTCGACGTCGATCAGCTCGACGAAGCCCTGGGGGCGTTGGCCGACGAGGGCATCATCCACCAGACGCTGCACCGCAACTTGATGTGCGTGGAGTTCGACAGCAGCCTGCTGCGCGAGGCGCTGCTGGGCGATCTGTCCGACCGCTGGTCCAACCGGCGCCTGCACCAGCAGGCCGCGCTGCACAAGCTCGACTTTTACCGCGACAAGGGCCTGGAGCTTCCGCTGGTCGAGATCGCCGACCACTGGCGCCAGGCCGGCGAGATGGAGCGCTACCGCGACACCCTCTTCGAGGCGGCGTCGCGCTCGAAGGACCGCTTCGACATGCGCGGGGCGCGCGAGCGCTTCCGCGAGCTGCTGCACGTGCTCGAAGAGCAGGGCGATCGCAGCCAGAAATGGGTGCACACCCACCTGGCCCTGGCCGAGCTGGCCCGGCGCTTCGGCGAGTTCGGCCTGGCCGAGGATCACTACCGGCGCGTCATCGCCGCCGGGGCCAAGCAGCAACCGGAGATGGCCGAGGCGCTTCGCGGCTTCGCCCACCTATTGTTCGTTCAGCGGCGAAATAACGAGGCCCTCGAGTATTACAAGCGCGCCTTGCAGGCCAGCCAGCGTGTCAAGGACGTCGCCGGGGTGGCCAAGGCCCTGGTGGGCTTGTCGCGCGTCTACCTGATGCGCGGCGACGCCAAGGAGGGCGCCAAGGTGCGCGACCGGCTCGAGGAGATGCTGCCGCATCTTCCCGGCGGCGGCGTCGCCGGGCGCGTTCTGCTGCACCTGGCCGAAGTCGCCCAGCGCCAGGGACAGTTGACCGCGCGCTACGACTACCTGGTGCGCGCCCGCAAGGAATTCGAGGGGTCGACCGACCGCCAGGGGTTGAGCGACGCGCTCATCGCGCTGGGCGGCTCGCTGATGGACCCGGCGATGAACGCCCCCGACCGCCTGCAGCGCGCCGGCGAGAAGTTGCGCGAGGCCCTCGAGATCAAGCGCTCCATCGGCGACCGCCACGGCGTCGCCGAGGCGTTCCGGTATCTGGGCCAGCTCGAGCTGGAATTGGGCGACTTCGTCAGCGCCCAGAGCCTGTTGCAGCAGAGCCTCAACATCCACGAGGCCCTGGGGGCGCCGTTTAATATCGGCGCGACCCACAACAGCCTGGGCGTGGCGTTTTTGTTCGAGGGTGACCTCGACGCCGCCGACCACCACTGTGACGCGGCCATCGAGCTGTTCCGGCGCGTCGGCGACGAGATGGCCAGCTCCCACGTCATCCTCAACAAGGGCATCGTCGCCATCAACCGCGGCGAGATCAGCCGCGCCCAGGCGCTGCTGCGCGAGGCGCGGCGCATCAAGGAGTCCTTCGGCAGCAGTTGGGCGCTGTTCGACCTGCGCAACCACCTGGCGATCACGGCCATGTGGCTGGGCGAATTCGACCACGCCGAGCAGATCCTGCACGAGACCCTTCAGGACGTCGACGAGCGCGGCACCGACGAGGACCGCACCGTCGCGCGCAGCCTCATGGGCCTGTTGCGCTGCTTCCAGAGCCGCCTGCAACTGGCCGCCCTCGAGCTGGGGCGCGCCCGCGCCGACGCCGAGGATCTGGGCATCCAGCGGGTGACCACCTTCTGTCAGGCCAACGCCGCGTTGTACTCGCGGCTGACCGAGGCCCACTCGAACTTCCAGGCGCTGGTCGACGAGATCGGCCAGGCCGAGTTGTTCCACTACCTGCACCGCGACATCTGGCTTTCGCTCATCGAGAATATGGCGCATCATGCGCTGGAGCAGGAACGCGGCCGCCAGGCGGTGCGCCTGCTGCGCACGGTGGCAGCGTTCTACGACTGCTTCGACTACGGCGAGCGCGCCCAAGCGCTCGACCGGCGCGCCCAAGAACTTGATGCCGAATTGGAAGCGCTTAGAACTTGACGCGCCCCTGAACGACCCCACGAACTACATCTCAACCGCATCTTTGCTTATCTGTTTGAGGAGAACAGCATGGCACCCGACTTACTGTCTGAGGAAGAAATCGAAGAGCGTCTCGAAGAACTCGACGACTGGGAATGGGTCGACGACTCCATCCAGCGCACCATCGAGTTCGACAGCTTCATGGATGCCATTGACTTCATCAACCGCATCGCCAACCACGCTGACGAGGACGACCACCACCCCGAGATTTTCAACGTCTACAATACCGTCGAGCTGTCGCTGACCACCCACGACGCCGGCGGGCTGACCCACCAGGACTTCGACCTGGCCTCGAAGATCGACCTGGAGGTGTGACACACCCCGGAGCGACAAAAAAAGCCCCCGGTCGACGCATCGCTCGACCGGGGGCTTTTTTGTGAGGCGTCCGTCTCAGTACTTGCTCAGTACTTGGCCAACCACTCCACCGCTTCGGCGATATCGTCGATCTGGGGCAAAATCGCGTCCTCCAGGTCGGGGTGGTAGGCTACGAAGCTATCCATGGCGGCCACCCGGCGCACCGGCCCGTCGAGGTACTCGAAGAGCTCGTCGGCGATGCGCGTGGCGATCTCGGTGCCGTAGCCCCAGCTCTTGCCGTCCTCGTAGACCACCAGCGCCTTGTTGGTCTTCTTGATCGACTCGGCGATCGTCTCCCAGTCGTAGGGCTGCAGGGTGCGCAGGTCGATGATCTCGGCGTCGACGTTGCCCAACTGCTTGACCGCGCGCTTGCTGCGCTCGACGGTCGCGCCGTAGGTGATGATCGTCAGGTCTGTGCCCTCGCGCACGATGCTCGCCTTGCCGAACGGGATCATATAGTCCGGCCCGGGGTTGAGCGACTTGTTGTAGGTCTGCCGATACAGGTGCTTGGGCTCGAGGAACATCACCGGGTCCTCGCTGCGAATGGCGGTGCGCAGCAGACCGGCGGCGTCGGCGGCGTTTGACGGCAGCACCACGCGCAGGCCGGGGATGTGGGTGAATAGCACCGCGCCGGACTGGCTGTGGTAGGGCGCGCCGCCCTTGAGGTAGCCGCCGATGGGTACGCGTACGACCATCGGGGCGCTAAACGCGTTGTTCGAGCGCCAGCGCATGTTGGACAGCTCGTTTTTGAGCTGCATATAGGCCGGCCAGATGTAGTCGAAGAACTGGATCTCGACGACGGGCTTCAGGCCGCGAGTGGCCATGCCGATGGCGCGGCCGATGATGTTGGCCTCGGCCAGCGGGCTGTTGAACACGCGGCGGTAGCCGAACTCACCTTGCAGCCCGTGGGTGACCTTGAAGACGCCGCCCTTTCCTTTGACCTTGCCCTCGTACTCCTGTTTGGTGACGTCGGCGACGTCTTCGCCGAAGATGACAATGCGCGGGTCGCGCTCCATCTCGGTGCGAAGCGTGTTGTTCAACAGGTCGACCATGGTCTTCTCGCCGCCTTCCTCGTCCCACTGGGGCTTGGTGGAGAAGGCGTCGGAGGTGGGGTCGACGTCCGGGCTGTATTGGAAGTCGAGCACGCTGTCCGGGGTGGGCGTGGGAAGCTCGATGGCCTGGTCGACGGCGTCGCGCACTTCCTGGTCGACCTCGGCGGTGAGCGCGTCGACCTCTTCTTCGGTCAGGATACCCTCGCTGACCAAAAACTTGGGGAAGGCGAAGATGGGGTCGCGCTCGTGCTCGGCCTCGCGCTCGGCCTCGGGCTTGTACATGCGCTCATCGTCGGACATCGAGTGGCTGTAGGGCCGCACGACGTGGGCGTGCAGAAGGGCAGGGCCCTTGCCCGCACGGGCGTAGTCGACCGCCTTTTTGGCCTCGACGTAGCTGGCGATGGGGTCGCAGCCGTCGTATTCGGTGATGTACAGGTTCTGGAAGCCGCTGGCGGCCTCGGAGATGGATCCGCCGTGGACCTGCTCGGTGCTGGGCACGCTGATGGCGTAGCCGTTGTCCTCGACCATGAAGATGACCGGCAGCTTGTAGGTCGACGCGGTGCCCACCGCCTCCCAGAACTCGCCCTCGCTGGAGGCGCCGTCGCCGATGCTGACGTAGACGCACTCGTCATTCTTATACAGGTCGGTCTTGTCTTTGAGACCCTCGACCTGGCTCATGATGCGGCCGACCTCCGCGGCGCCGGCGGCCTGGAGCTCCTGGGTGCCGGTGCACGAGGACTGGCTGACGATATTGAGGTCTTTGTGGCCCCAGTGGGCGGGCATCTGGCGGCCGCCGGAGTTGGGGTCTTCGCTCGAGCCCACCGCCTCGGCCAGAATCTCGAGCGGCGTCATGCCCAGCGCGTGTACCAGGGCGCGGTCGCGATAATACGGGTAGAACCAGTCGTAGCCCGCCTTCATCGCCTTGGCGCAGCCCACCAGCGCGGCCTCGTGGCCGGCGCCGGAGATCTGGAAGTAGATCTTTTGCTGGCGCTTCATATTGACTTCGGCGTCGTCGAGCTTCCGAGAGGTGTACATCTTGCGATAGATGTCGACCAACTCCTCGGGGCTCAGCCCGCCGTATTTGTCGGTCTGGTCATGGGTCGCCGCCGCGCCGGTGGCGCCGCTGGCGGCCTTTGCCGAAATCTCGTCTGCCGAACTTCCCTCGATATTCGTCGCCATGTCTCGTCCCGCTTGCTTATGATTGTGCG
The DNA here is from genome assembly GCA_963697525.1 of uncultured delta proteobacterium. Classification (GTDB taxonomy): domain Bacteria; phylum Myxococcota_A; class Bradymonadia; order Bradymonadales; family Bradymonadaceae; genus Bradymonas. Next base: position 5,578,330 of record OY969087.1, on the reverse strand, counting down.
GCGTGCGCAGGTCGTCCGTACCGCGGTGAGGGCCCGATTGGCTCGCTGTGAGGGCCCCTTACGGATTCTCGACACACGCCTGAAATCGAGAAAATTGCCTGTCGTCGAGAATTGTTAGCACAGCCTTCGCGCGCCGGACAAGGGCAGGAGATCATGCGTTGGCGTGGTTCTTGAATGACGCGGCGCGTCAATGAGCGGTCAGCGAATCGACGGGGACTGGCCGAGGTTGAAGCGGCCCCTAGATTGACAACGCCGTATCAAGCACGCTGCCCGACGGCGGGCGGCTCACATCCACCCGGGGAGGATCGGATGGCAACGGTATCGCACAAACTCAGAGGGCAGTGGGGCTGGATGGCCGCACGCGGCGTGTTGGCCATCATCTTCGGCATCCTGGCGTTCGTGTGGCCGGGCATGGTGCTGTTGACCCTGGTCATCCTCTACGGCATTTACGCGCTGACTGACGGCGTGGCCGCGCTGGTCTTTGCGGCGGGCGGCGGCCGGTCCGAAGCCGGAAAGACCTGGCCGCTGGTGGTCATCGGGCTGGCGGGTATCGCCGCCGGCATCATCACCTTCGTGTGGCCGGGCATCACCGCCATGGTGCTGCTGTATATTATCGCCTTCTGGTCGATCGTGCGCGGCGTCTTCGAGGTGGGCGCGGCCTTCCAGTTGCGCCGGGAGACCAGCGCCTCCGCCCTGCTGGGCGTGGCCGGCGCGATGTCGGTGATCTTCGGCGTGCTGCTTCTGGCCTGGCCGGTCGCCGGCATCATGGCCCTGGTGTGGCTGGTGGCGCTGTACGCGATTATCGTCGGCGTGGTCGGCCTGGGACTGGCCTTCCAGATGCGCCGCGAGGCCCGCGGCGAGGCACCCAAACGGCCGTCGGCTCCCCCGATGGGGCGCCCGACGGCCGCTTAGTAGACGGCGGGCTTAGCCGACCACGAAGTTGAGGATGCGCCCGGGTACGAAGATGACCTTGCGGATGGTCTTGCCCTCGAGGTGGCGCTCGACGTTGTCGTCGTCGCGCGCGGCGGCCACGGCGGTGTCCTGGTCACAGTCGACGGGCACCTCGATGGTGCCGCGCACCTTACCCATGACCTGCACGGCCATCTCGACGGTGTCCTCTTTGGTCAGCTCCTCGTCGTACTCGGGCCAGGCCGCGCGGGCGACCGACGGCTCGTGGCCGAGCTTGGCCCACAGCTCCTCGGCGGTGTGCGGGGCGTACGGGGCGAGCATGACGGTGAGCGCCTCCAGGGTCTGCTTGGAGACGTCGTCCTGCTTGTACAGGAAGTTGACGAACTCCATCATCGCCGCGATGGCGGTGTTGAAGCCCAGCGCCTCGGTGTCCTCGGTGACCTTCTTGATGGTCTTGTGCAACTCCTTGAGCTCGTCGCCGGTGGGCTCGTAGTCGAGCACGTTGTCGGCGAGCTCGCCGTCGTCGCCCACGGTCAGGCGCCACACGCGCGACAGAAAGCGGTGCACGCCGTTGACCCCGCGGGTGTCCCACGGCTTGGTCTGCTCGAGCGGGCCCATGAACATCTCGTACATGCGCAGCGAGTCGGCGCCGTACTCTTTGATGACGTCGTCGGGGTTGACCACGTTGCCGCGCGATTTCGACATCTTCTCGGTGATGACCTCGAGTTCAATGTCGTGCTCGGGGTGCATGGGCTTTTCGTCGACCCAGCGCACGTCCGCCGGCTTGATCACGCGCTCGCGGTGCGCCTCGACCTCGCCTTTGTGGCCGATCAGGCTAAAGGGCTGGTCGTCGGCGTCGAGGGCATAGCGGAAGGTGCGCCCCAGGATCATGCCCTGGTTGACCACCCGCTGGAACGGCTCTTTGGTCGACACCGCCCCGATGTCGTAGAGCACCTTATGCCAGAAGCGCGCGTACAGCAGGTGCAGCACGGCGTGCTCGGCGCCGCCGACGTACAGGTCGACGGGCATCCAGTAGCGCTCCTTGTCCTTGTCCCACGGCTCGGCGTCGTTGTGCGGGTCCAGGTAGCGCAGGTAGTACCAGCACGAGCCCGCCCACTGCGGCATGGTGTTGGTCTCGCGCTTGGCGTCCATGCCCGACTCCGGGTCGACGATGTTGACCCAGTCTTCGATGGTCGCCAGCGGGGACTCGCCGGTGCCGCTGGGCTGGTATTTCTCGACCTCCGGCAGCCGCAGCGGCAGGCGCTCCTCGGGCAGCGCCACCGTCTCGCCGTCGGCGCGGTGCAGGATGGGGAAGGGCTCGCCCCAGTAGCGCTGGCGGCTGAACAGCCAGTCGCGAAGCTTATAATTGATGGTGCCCTGTCCGGTGCCCTGTTCCTCGAGCCAGGCGGTGATCTTCTTCTTGGCCTCGGGAACCGACAGGCCGTTCAAGATCTGCGAGTTCACCAGCTCGCCATCGCCGGTGTAAGCCTCCTGCTGGACGTCGCCGCCGCTGACGACCTCGCGGATGGGGATGTCGTATTTCTTGGCGAATTCCCAGTCGCGCTCGTCGTGGCCGGGCACGGCCATGATCGCGCCGGTGCCGTAGCTCATCAGCACGTAGTCGGCGACCCAGATGGGCACCTTCTCGTCGTTGACCGGGTTGATGGCGTAGGCGCCGGTGAACACGCCGGTCTTTTCTTTTTGCAGCTCGGTGCGCTGCAGCTCGCTCTTCATCGCCGCCTCTTTTTTGTAGGCTTCGACGTCGAGCTTGTGCTCCTCGCTGGTCAGGTCGTCGACCAGCGGGTGCTCCGGCGACAGGACCATGTAGGTCGCGCCGAACAGCGTATCCGGCCGAGTGGTGAACACCCGAATATTGGCCTCCAGCCCGTCGGCCGTCTGCGGGTCGACCTTAAAGTCGACCTCGGCGCCCTTGGACTTGCCGATCCAGTTGCGCTGCATCTCCTTGAGGTGCTCGGGCCAGTCGATGTCGTCGAGATCCTCGAGCAGCCGGTCGGCGTACTCGGTGATCGCCAGCATCCACTGGCGCATGGGCTTGCGGATGACCGGGTGGCCGCCGCGCTCGCTCTTGCCGTCGATGACCTCCTCGTTGGCCAGCACCGTGCCCAGGGCGGGGCACCAGTTGACCGGCACCTCGGCCACGTACGCCAGGCCCTGGTGGTAGAGCTGCAAGAAGATCCACTGGGTCCATTTGTAGTAACCCGGGTCGGTGGTGTTGACCTCGCGCTCCCAGTCGTAGCTAAACCCCAGCGCCTTGAGCTGGCGCTTGAAGGTGGCGACGTTTTCGGCGGTTTTCACCGACGGATGGGTGCCCGTCTTGATGGCGTATTGCTCGGCGGGAAGCCCGAAGGCGTCCCAGCCCATGGGATGGAGCACGTTGAAGCCGCGCGCCCGCTTGAAGCGCGCCACGATGTCGGTGGCGGTGTAGCCCTCGACGTGGCCGACGTGAAGGCCCGAGCCCGACGGATACGGGAACATGTCCAGCACGTAGTACTTGGGCTTGTCGGGGTCGGCCTCGACGTGGAAGGTGTTGTCCTCCTCCCAGTACTGCTGCCACTTCGGCTCGATCTCTGCGGGCTTGTAATTGGCCATCTTCGCTTGTCTCGGTCTCGGTTTGATCGATGTCGGGTTGACGGGCTTACGCGTACGAACGTTTAGTCCAACCAGGCGCGTGGTTCAAGCTGCGCGAATGCTGCGCGGCACCCACGTTTACTGACGAAGGTCTTTCGCTTTTTGGCACGGACCGGTCTGGCGGCAAGCTCTTGCTTGATGGCGTGTTCTTGGTGGTTGGTTCTTGGCTTTTGCCGTGCGTCGTGAACGGGTTAGGTGTCCCATACCATGGTGTCCGGAAGGCACGGCAGTTGGTTCGAGCAAAAGTCCACAAGTAGCAAGCACCAAGAACCACCAACCAAAAACACCAGTAAAACCAGCCTGGGCTCAATACGAGCGGATCCCGCGCAAGCCCAAGGATCCCCCATGCTGGCACTGTTGGAAAAATGGCGGCGCAGGAGTGGAATTCCTGCGCCGCCAGGTGAGCGGGTCGGTCGTGGGCGTAAAGCGCCCGGGCCTACTTCAACTTGATGCGCAACAGGTAGTCGCCCACGCAGCCGGTGCCGGTGGCCGAGTCATAGACGTCCACGTAGTAGACGCCCGGGGCGAGCTGCTCGTCCAGGACCCGGAACGGCGCGGTCACCGAGTCGAGGAAGCTCGTCGTGCTGTCGAGCAGGTAGGTGTTCAGGTCGTCGACCTTCTCGCCAAGTGACAGCGTCTCGATGACCACGTGCTGAGTCGAGCCGTCCCCGGCCAGGTCGGGCACGCTGAACGAGTAGTAGTCGTCGGCGTCGCTGCGGGCCACGGCACCGAAGATGGTGGTCTCGCCGCCGTTGCTCAACTGTCCCAGATCCTGGGCGCCGGCGGCGGCGTTATTGACGCCCGTGCCCAACAGCTCCAATTCGGTTCGCGACGCCAGGATGCCCGCGCGGATATGCCAGGTCGCGCCGGCCGGGCCGCTGATGCGCGCAAAATACGTCCCCGCGGCCAGCGAGGTGGTCGCGTAGCCGGTGCCGAGCTGATTGGGGAAGTTGAACTCCTGCGATTGCCGGGCGGTAAACATCGGCTGCAGGTCACTGTCCATGACCTCCACTTTGACGTTGCTCCAGAAGGCCATCTTGCGCGAGCCGTCGCCGGGGAGGGTCGAGCCGACCGTGAACATGAACAATGCGCTGCCCGTGCTGTCCAAGGTGTTCGTGCGCTCGAGCATCACGTCGTTGGGCAGTTGGCCGAGGTCGATGGCCGAGATCACCAGGGCCTTGAGCAGGTAGGTGTTGGCGTAGCCAGAGGCGGTGCCGCCGCTGACCTTCAGGTATTTGGTGCCCGCCGTCAGATCCATCATGTCCTGAAGCGGAACCTGGGTGAGGTTGCCGCTGCCGTCGTCTTCGTACAACTCGACGTTGAGGTCGGCGCTGGGAGCGCGCAGGCCGCCCAGGGCCGCCAGCGAGACCTTGACCTTGGCGTCGTTGGGCATGTCGAATGCGTACCAGTCGGCGTCGCCGGGACCCGCCAGCGTTCCACCGAATTTGAGCGTCGCCGGGTTCTCCTGGACCGACACGCTGGCGGCGTCGGCGCTGGTGTCGTTGCCCTCGGTCTCCAGCGTGGCGTCGACGTTGGTGTCGACGGTGGCGCTGGCCAGGTAGGGCAGGTCGGCGTAGCCGCTGGTGCGGTAGACGTCGACGTAATAGTCCGTGCCCGGCTGCAACACCGCGCCCACCGATGTGCTCCCGCTGGACTCGACGGCGTCATAGACGGCGCCGTTGGCGTCGGAGAGTTTGACGACCACGCTGTCCGAGCCCATCGGCTCGACGTTGAAGTGGACCAGTGAGGGTTGGTTGATCCTGAACGTGAGCTTGTAGACGTCGTGGTCGCGCATGGGACCACCGGTCAGCGTGCCCACCAGGCGAACGTTGGTGCTGTCGACCTCGACCGCCGACGCGTTGGTGCCGTTGGGCTCGGCAGCCTCGGTGGCCGCCGCGCGGGTATTGAGAGCCACGTCGACCGACGTGGCGGCGCCGCCGGGCGGGCCGAGCACGACCCCGATGTAGCGTCCCGGCTGCATCAGCGGCATGCCCTCGATCGCCGGCGTACGGCCGGTGTCTCCGGCCAGATAACCGGTGTCCCCGGCGAGCAGCGACAGGCGCAGCGTTTTGGCGGTGCCCTGGCTGATCGACAGGTCCGCCGTGAGCGCCTCGGTGGTCTCGAAGGTCACGAACTTCATCGTATTGACCGGCACGCTGCTGAAGGTGTGGTCGCCGGAGGTGTGGGTGGTCGTGTCGAACGAGCCCAAATTCTGGGGGACGTAGGACGCAAAGCTGAGCGCCGTCAGCTCGACCGGGCGCAGCCGGTCGGCGTTGTACAGCTCGAGCGTGTAGGTGCCGCCCACCGAGGCATAAAAGCCGCTGAGCCCATCGAAGCCCTCCACGGGCTGGTGATTGGGGTCGTAGACGCGCATCTCGAGCGTATCGGGCATGCTGTCGGCCATGATCGTCTCGATGAGGCCGGGCACGGCATTGCCGCCGTCGTCCTTGAGGTCGACGTCGAAGGTCAGATACATGGCGGTGCCCGCCGGGATGGTCCAGGTCGACTGGTCCATGGTCACGCGCTTGGTGCCCGACAGGGTCTCGCCGAGACTGTCAGGTGTCTCCACGGTGGCCTGGGCGGTGTAGGCGTCGCGGTCGCCGTGCAGCGAGACATAGTCCAGCAAGACCTGCAGGTCGTCGTCGTTGGCGGGCACGTCGACCACGCCGCGCGCGTCGACCTGCTGCTCGCCGAGCACGGTGCCGCTGCCATCCAACAAGATGACCGCCGGTCGAACGTCGACGCCCACTTCCGGAAACGCCAGGCGCACGGTGGAACCGGCGGGAGCGTGGACGGCCACGAGGTTGTCGCTCAGCTCGGCGAAGTGCCCTGTGGCGCTGTCGCCGGTGGTGGCGTCGACGGTGGCCGCTGTGGAGGTGTCGAACGGCCCCAGGTTCTCGATGGAGACCACGTAGCCGGCCTTGTCGCCGCCCTGGGCGCCCAGATCACCGTTGGCGAGGTTTGCCGCCGGGCCCACGGTCAGCGAGTAGGTGCCCTCGTAGGGCAACAGCACCTTGCGCTCGCCGTGGCCGGCGTTGGTCGGGGCCCGGCGCACATAGCCGTTGGGCCCGCGCAGCACGAAGCTCGTCGAGCTGGCGCCGTTGTCGATGGTCTCGATGCGCAGGTAATCGCCGGGCTGGCCGTCGAAGGCGTAGACGTCGAAGTCCTGGTCGTCGTAGCCGTCGCCGTCTTTGTCCTGGGGCGTGTCGAAGCCGCCGGCGATGGTCAGCGTGTCGCTGGCCGCCGGCAGGGTCACCGTCTGGGCGGTGCCGCCGAAGTTGGGATCGTTCTCGTCGCTGCCCTCGTCGACATCGGCCTGCGCGGCGAGCACCTGGCTGTCGCTCAGACACTCGCCGTCTTTGGCGGTGGTGCCGTCGCCGCACAACAGGTCGGCTACGCACTTGCCGTCCTGGACGTGGGTGCCGTCCTTGCACACGACATCGGTGTCCGCCACACAGGTGTCTCCGGCGAGCTTGGTGCCCGGGGCGCAGGTAAGCTGCGCGCTGGGCACACACTGGCCGGTGGAGTCCGCCGAGGTCCCCGGACCGCAGGCGACGTTGGGGACGCACTGGTTGTCCTGAAGCGTCGTGCCCTCGGCACAGGTGACCGGCGTGGAGTCGAGCACGCAGTTGTTGCCGACCTTCTTGGTGCCCTCCCCACAGGAGATCTTCGCGCTGCTGCCACCGCCGCAGCCGCTGACGAGCGCGGCAGCCGCCAGCGCCGATAGGAGAGTAAGGTGAATCTTGTGGACATGCCTCAACATTCTCTGCTCCTCAATTGCCTGTTACCAACGGTTTCAAGATGCGTGAAACGGGCGCCCAGCACCGCGTGGGGCACGGATTCATGCCCCCCGCTACCTCGTGTTGGCACACGCGCTCAGCGGGTGCACGCAGGCACCCACGTTTTTCGAGATCACCTACGGTGTACTACGATCGTCAGGGGCGATGCAAGAAACGGCGGGTCGGCGAACGGGCTGCGTCCAGGTTCGATCAATGATCGCCGCCGCAGTAGCTACACGGCCAATCTGGGAGCTTTGAGCGGTTGGCGGCGCGCGATCGAGCGTATCACCCCCTTTCCCCCACGGTGGCGGGCGCCTTTTTCGGTGCCAGATCCTTCCAGGTCTGGCTTGCCGTAGCGCGTGCGCTGCGGCGGGACGCCTTTTCGAAAGAGTGACGGCGTCGACTGCGGGCTCAGTCGTCGAAGGCGTCAAACGCCTCCATATCCAGCAGGGGTTCGCACAGCACCAAGAGTGTGTGCTCGATGACCATTTTCCATGTCGGTTTGAGCCACCTATCGCCGTGGGTGTAGCGGCTCAGCGACCTCAAGATCGCCAGGATGTTGATGGCCACCGCGCGCATCACCGTGCGGCGCCACACGCTGTAGCAGATGGTCTGGCCACGCTCGTCGTGCTGGCCGCGAAAGCAAGCCCTGGTGCTGCTTCTCCTCGAGCGTGGCGACGTGCTTGCCGTCGACGGCCACGGTGCTCTTGGACAGGCGGGTGGGCAACAGGCGCTTTCGGCGCCTCTCGGCCTTGATGTGCCGATGAAGACAGCGGCGAACCGCGCACCAGTCGACCTTCTGCAAGGCCAGGCCAAAGGCATTGTCCGAGACGCGCTCTTTCAGGCCAATGCCTGCGCGCACCGCCAAGCGAAGCTGCTCGCTTCGATGCTCGACTGCCCGAGTCGAGCGCGCGTTGCTCGAAAGCGCCAGAACGCCCAGCTTTAGAAGCGTCGCCAGCGGCCGGAGCCGTGGCCGGAAGCCGGAGCCGGGACCGGAGCCGGGACCGGAGCCGGGACCGGAGCCGGGACCGGAAGCCGGAGCCGTGACCGGAGCCGGAAGCCGGAGCCGTGGCCGGATGCCGGAGCCGTGGCCGGATGCCGGAGCCGTGGCCGGAAGCCGGAGCCGTGGCCGGAAGCCGGAGCCGTGACCGGAGCCGGGACCGGAAGTCGGAGTCGGGACCGGAAGTCGGAGCTAGGCGCGCTAGGCGCGCCTCGCACGGAGGGAGGGAGAAAAGCCGATTCTGGCTAGCATCCGATCTAGGCGTCCCGCGGGACAAGCCACGCGGGGGCGCTAACTGCGAAAAAGATCCGAGGCCCAATCGCTGAGCGAACCTGGGGCTGCGTCAGCGAACGGGCTGCGTCAGCGAACCTGGACCTTGTAGGACCACGCCCATCCCGGCGACAGACAGTCCTTGTCGGCGCCGGTGATCATGAACCAGTAGGCGCCGGGTTTGAAGCGCTCGTGGGGCCACTTGATGCGCGCGGCGAATGACCCGTCGGCGTCGACCGGCAGGCACTCGTCGATCCAGCTTCCGCCGTCGACGCGCTTGCGGTGGATGGCCACGTTGGGGTGGTCGCCGTGGTAGACCCCCTCGACGGTCACCGCGCGGTCGGGATGCTCGACGACGATGGGCAGGTGGGTCGACAGCATGATGCCCTGCTGGGCGAAGGCCTCGTAGGGAAGCGTCGAGTACGACGTGGGCGCGCATACCGCGTGCAGCCTATTTTGGGAGACGTAGGTCGTCTCCGGCACGATGAAGCCGAAGTTGTGCTCGTTGATCGCCTCGTACAGCCGCACCGGCACCGTATGACGGGTGACGTCGGTCAGCGCGAAGTGCAGGTGCGGGCCGGTCGAAAAGCCGGTGTTGCCCGACAGCCCGATGACCTGGCCGGCGCAGACCTGGTCGCCGGGCTCGACCAACGCGCCCAGCTCGCGCAGGTGATAATATTCGGAGTAGGTGCCGTCGCCGTGGTCGAGGATGACGTAGTTGGCGTCGTTGACACACGACGGATCGCCGCAGCCCTTGTTGGAGTCCTCGCGAACCGCCCACACACGCCCGTCTCGCGAGGCGGTCACCGGGGTGCCCAGCGGACAGCGAAAGTCGATGGAAAAGGCCAGGTCTTCCTTATGGCTCAAATAGCCGTCGAAGCCCTGCATGACCTTCGTTTTGAATCCCTCTCTGAATGGGATATGGTGCAGCGGCGCCCGCTGCGAGCGGCAGTGGCCGCGCGGTCCCAGGCGCGCGCCGGCCATGCACACCGGCGTGGAGCCAAAGCCGGTGCACCCGGACAGCACCACCAGCCAGACCACCAGTCCGAGATGCCGGAGAGGACCTGTTGACGCAGCGAATCTGGCAGTGGAATGGGCTCGCATGGAACAGCGTTGCGTGAGGCGAGTTCGGTCTGCCGCGGCGCGGGCTGCCGAGAATGTGCTGGATCTTGCTGTTTCCCAACGAGCGAGTCAACCCCATCGAGTAATTAAACCGTGGATCCCTTCGTCGTGCTCATCTTGACGATCATTGCGCTGACCGGCGGTGGGGCCGGCAGCGCGGCGGTGCTCATCCGACGCCGCCAGCGCCAGCGCGCGCTGCGCGAGGCCGTGCTCGACAAGGTCGACCACCACGGCTGGCCGCTGTCGATCTTCGACGTCTTCTGGGATCTGGGTGTCAGCGACTATGCGCTCGCCCTGATGGACCACCAGGGGCTGTTGCTGGGCCAACCGGGCGACTTCGAGCGCGTGCACAGCTTCCTCGACGACCGCATCGAGGCCCACGGCACCTACTCCGACTTTTTGGAGGACAACCTCGCCGCCATCCAGGAGTTTTACCGCGAGCATCGCCACACCGGAAACCGCCGCAAGATCCCCACGCTGACGTTGCGCACCCGAAAATTGCTGCCCTCGGCCAGGCCCGCGGCCGACCGGGACACGTCCACGGCGCTGGTCCCCAGCGTCGAGGATCTCCCCGCCGAGGTCGAGGACGTCTCCCGCGACGAAATCGAGCGCCACCTGGGGCGCATCGTGCAGGATTCGGTCGACGAGCGGCGCGTTTTTCGCGAGAAGCGCGCGCCGCTGGCGATGACCGTAAGCCCCGACGAGCAGATGCCTTCGCGCCAGGGGGTCGACGTCGACGAGATCGTCCGGCTCGAGCCGCTGCAGATGCTCAAGAATATCTTCGACGGCCGGCTGACCGACGAGGTCCAGAAGTGGTGGAAGTTTCGCCACCTGCGCGCGGCCAAGTCGCGCCTCGACGAGCACTTTACACGTCTGTACGACTTCTACGCCCGGGAGGCGTCGGCCCAGCCGCGCTATTTTGACATGCTTTACGACGTGGCCAAGCGCTGGGACGAGGAAGCCGAGCGCATCGGCGAGCTCGCCCAGCGCGCGCCCTGGCGCGGCGAGCCCTACGCCGACTGCGCGGCCGTGCTCGTCGAGGAGGCCGAGAGCGTCGCGCGCCAATTGGCCCGCCGCGCCCGGCTCAACGTCGACGCCACCGTCGAGCGCATCCACGACTTTGCCCGAAACGGTGACCGCGCCATGGCCGGCTACCTGTTATATCTAAACCACCACGCCTTCTTCTCCGGACGCGCCCCCGGCTACGGACAATACGTCCAGCGCATCGAAAATCAGGCGTACCGCGTCCAAGAAGAGCTCCGAAAACTCAAACGAACCGGCGAGTTGTAACGCCAAACCAGCAGCGTGACCGAGACGATTCTGTGATGAAATCACCACAGAGGGCACAGAGGAAAGCCAAGTAAAGCGACGTTCTCTGTGACCTCCGTGCCCTCTGTGGTGAGACCTTTTTTGCGAGATTCAATACGATGGCCGACTTCGACATTCGCACCAAGATGACCGACCTCGTCTTCGGTATCCAAGACGACATCACCACCGCGCTGGCCGAACTCGACGGCAAAGACTTCCGCGAGGATCAGTGGGAGCGGCCCGGCGGCGGGGGAGGGCGAAGCCGCGTGCTCCAGGAGGGCAACGTCTTCGAGAAGGCCGGCGTGGGCGTGTCCATCGTCGAGGGTGAGCTTAGCGAGGAGGCCGCCCGCCAGATGGGCGGGGGCACCCACATCGAGGACCTGACGTTCTGGGCCGCCGGCGTCAGCCTGGTCATCCACCCGCACAACCCGATGGCGCCCACCGTGCACGCCAACTACCGCTACTTCGAGCGCGGCGACGGCTCCGCGCCCGGCTCGTGGTGGTTCGGCGGCGGCTCCGACCTCACGCCGGCGTATCTGTTCGAGGAGGACGCCGAGCACTTCCACCGCGTCCACAAGCAAGCCTGCGACAAGCACGACCCGGCGTATTACCCGCGCTTCAAGCAGTGGTGCGACGAGTATTTCTACATCGAGCACCGCGAGGAGGGCCGCGGCATCGGGGGGATCTTCTTCGACAACCTCCACGAGCCCACCACCGACGAAGACACCGCCCCCGAGACGCTGTTCGGCTTCGTCTCCGAATGCGCCCACGCCTTCCTGCCGGCCTACCTGCCCATCGTCGAGCGGCGCAAGGACATGGCCTTCGACGAGCGGCAGCGCCAATGGCAGCAGATGCGCCGCGGGCGCTACGTCGAGTTCAACCTGGTCTACGACCGCGGCACCAAATTCGGCCTGCGCACCAAGGGGCGCATCGAGTCCATCCTGATGAGCCTGCCGCTGACGGCCCGCTGGGAGTACGACTTCCAGCCGCAGCCGGGAACCGAGGAGGCGCGGCTGGTCGAGGTGCTCCAAGAACCGCGCGATTGGGCCTAACCGGCCGCGTTCTCGGACAGCAACCACCCGGCAACAAGCCGACCCAGAAATTCTTACGTAGTTCTCCAAATAGCCCCGGACTTCGAGTCCGGGGATGGCGTCGAGCTACCGGTACATGGGGTTGTTCCAGCGGCCCTGGTCGCCAAAATCCATGGCGATGGGGCCGGTGGGCGCCTGGAAGGTGGCGGTGCCATTGATGGTCCACGGGATGGAGCGGCTGCGGGCGACGCGCTGGGCGACCGTGTAGGACTGCTGGAATTTGACGGTGATGGGCATGCGCACGCGGGTGGTCTGTTGGGCGGGAAGTGTGCGGTTGAGCCGGCTGGTGCCCGCGCCGACCTGCAGGCCGAAGAGCTGCAGCGTCCAGTCGACCTGCTGGAGGGGAAGCGCAAACTGATTGGGGTTGTTGACGTCCAGGTACATGTCGACGGTCAGCCCGTTGAGCTCCACCCGGTTGAGCCGCGCGCCGCGCAGCGTTAGCTGGGGGTAGGCGCAGCTGACCAGGGTCAGGGCGAGGGCGATCATGAGGAGGCTGGCGACGGCGAGGCGGCGGCGAGTCGGGCGCGTCATGGGTGGACTCCGGCGGCAACGAAATTGGGCAGTCACGACGGGCATTTCCTGCGGAATTTACAGGGAAAGCCGGTGTTTTACGAGGTTAGACGCGCCGTGCGCCCGTCGATTCATTGCGATCGCGGCCGCGGCGGTTGACACGACCCATCGCCATCTGTAGGTTTACGTGCTCATCGCGCCGCTCGAAAATTTTGGGCGCCGCGGGGCACGTTGCCCAAGAGCGCACGAATTCAGGTTTTTTGCACGCAGTCGCACCGAGACCTCCATGTCTGCTTTTCAGATCGAATTGCACGAACTCGAGGCCGGGGCCGTCGAGAAGAACTACCGGCCCAGCCCGGAGCAACTCGGCGCGCTCTTCGACGATATCGGCGAGGAGTATCGGCTGGTGCACCCGGAGGATTTTCGCGCGGATGTGCGCGCTCAGCTCTCCGACGGCACGATCTATGTGATAGGCGAGATCCATGCCGACTTCGCCTATCGCTGTGGTCGGTGCAGGGCCAAGCGCACGCTGCCGGTGGATACGGACGTCAATTTTGTGTTGATGTCCGAGTCGCAGTGGTCTAACGCCTACGGCGACGCGGAGGAGATCGCGCTGAGCGAAGAGGAGCTCGACGTCAGCTACTACGAGGGCGATCTGATCGACCTCGGCGAGCTCATCCGCGAGGCGGCGTTGCTCGAGCTGCCGGTGTATCCGCAGTGTCCGGAGGACTTGCACGAAGAGTGCGATCGCCTCTATGAAGAGCGCATCGGCGAGGAGACCGTCGCCGAGCTCGAAGACCAAAAGGTCGACCTTCGGTGGACCCCGCTCAAAAACCTTCGGGTCAATGACAGCGGCGAAGTCGAGAAGGTCGAAGACGATACCAAGAAGGACTGAGGTCGGCGTACGAGCCGGCTATGGGCAGTTTCACTGCTGCAAGGAGACAGACAGATGGCAGTTCCGAAGAAACGCAAGTCGCAGGCCAAGACGCGCTCCCGCCGCTCGGCCAACATGAAGATGAAGGCCCCGAGCTACCAGCGTTGCCCGGAGTGCTTCGAGCCCAAGCGCCCTCACCGCGTGTGCGCCGAGTGCGGCTTTTATAAGGGCGAGCAGATCATCGAGGTCTGGGAGTACTGAGCCCGCGTTATGTCGACCGAGTCTCGCGTCATCGAGTTGGTCGCCCAGACGCTGGAGTTGTCCATTGACGACATCGGCGTCGACGACCGGTTCATCGAAGATCTGGGGGCGAATAGCCTCGACATCGTCAATCTGATCTGGCGAATCGAAGAGGCGTTTTCGCTTCCGGAGACCCCGGAGTCCGTCCTCGAGCAGATCGCCACGGTCGGCGATCTGGTCGAGATGGTCGCCCGCACGCGTCCCGACGAGCCCTCCGAGGCCTACGAGGTGTCCGACGTGGCCATCGCCTCGGACCACGCCGGCGTCGAGCTCAAGGCCGCGCTGGCCACCTGGCTGCGCGAGCAGGGCAAGACGGTGGTCGACCTGGGCCCCGCCGAGACGGTGTCGGTGGACTACCCCGATTTTGCCGAGCTGGTGGGCAATAAGGTCACCGAGGGCCACGCCGACCGGGGCATTTTGATCTGTGGCTCGGGCATCGGCATGTCCATCGCGGCCAATAAGGTCGCCGGGGTGCGCGCCGCCCTGGTCAGCGAGCCGTTGAGCGCCAGCCTGTCGCGCAAGCACAACAACGCCAACGTGCTGTGCATGGGCGCGCGCACCATCGGCGAAGAGATGGCCAAGGCGTGCATAACGTCGTTTCTGGAGACCGACTTCGACCCGGGCGACGATGGCCGCCATCAGCGCCGCGTGGGACGCATCGCCGAGATCGAGCGCCAGTCCTGCCAGTAGGCCGTCCACTAGATCACCACAGCGAACCACCCCGGCACCATCGTCGCCGGTCGTCCATTCCCGTCTCGAGAAAAACTCATGCGCTGCCCGTTCTGCGGTCACCTCGAGGATAAGGTCGTCGATTCCCGCGCCTCCCGCGAGGGAGATAAGATCCGGCGTCGGCGCGAGTGCCAGGCCTGCGAGCGCCGCTACACCACCTACGAGCGCGTCGAAGAGGCCTTCCCTCAGATCGTCAAGAGCGACGGCAGCCGCGAGGACTACGACCGCGAGAAGCTGCGCAGCGGTATCCGCATCGCCTGCACCAAGCGGCCCATCTCCATCGAGCAGATCGACGCGGTGGTCGACGCCGTGGAGCGCAAGATGGTCGACGAGCAGACCCGTGAGATCTCCAGCGACTGGATCGGCTCGGCGGTCACCGGGGAGCTGCGCGATCTCGATCCGGTGGCCTATATTCGGTTTGCCAGCGTTTACCGGGCGTTTAGCGATATTCAGGCGTTTCTCGAAGAGTTACGCGGGCTCGACGAAGACTCCGGAGGCGATGGTGCGCCGGGTCGACAATCCCGCCCCAACAGTGATAGCACGTTGTCGCGAGAGTCCACCGACTAAGGACCGTGACGCCGACTAGGACCGAGAAGCAATGAGCTCCGATGCGCACGCCAGCCCTCACGAGCACCTGATGGCCGAGGCCATCGCCGAGGCGAAGAAGGCCGAGGGACGCACCCGGCCCAACCCGCTGGTTGGCTGTGTGATCGTGCGCGACGGGCAGGTCGTCGCCCGCGGCCACCACGCCCGCGCCGGCGAGGCTCATGCCGAGGTGGTGGCGCTGGGCGAATTGGCCAACAATGGCCCCGCCGACGGCTGCGAGCTGTACGTCAATCTCGAGCCGTGCTGCCATCATGGGCGCACGCCGCCGTGCACCGACGCGATCATCGAGGCGGGCATCGAGCGCGTCTACGTGGGCACGCTCGACCCGTTCCCGGAGGTCAGCGGCAAGGGCGTCGAGGCGCTGCGGAGCGCCGGCATCGAGGTGGTCGCCGGGGTGCTCGAAGACGAGAGTCGCCGGCTCAATCAACCCTATTTCAAGCGCATCACCACCGGGCTTCCGTGGGTGACGGTCAAATACGCCATGACCCTCGACGGCAAGATCGCCACCGCCACGGGCGACTCGGCGTGGATCTCCGGGGAGGCCTCACGCGAGCGCGTCCACCGGCTGCGCGACACCCACGACGCGATCATGGTGGGCACGGGCACGCTGCTTGGCGACAACCCCCGGTTGACCTGCCGGATCGACGGCGGGCGCGACCCGGTGCGCGTCGTGCTCGACGCGCGCCTGCAGGCGCCGCTGGAGTCGGCGGTCTTCGACCCCGAGTTCTCCGAGGCGCCCACCCTCGTGGTGGTCGGCCCCGAGGCCGGGGTGAACAAGCGCCGGGCGCTCGCCGAGTGCGGCGTCGAGGTGGTCGAGGTGGCCGTCGACGAGGCTGGACATCTCGATCTGCGCCAGACCCTGAGCGCGTTGGCCGAGCGCGACCTGACCAGCGTGCTCGTCGAGGGCGGAGGCCGGCTTCTGGGAAGCCTGTTCGACCTGCAACTCGTCGACCGGGTCTATGCCTTCGTGGCGCCCAAGATCATCGGCGGCGCCGCCGCCTCGACCGCCGTCGCCGGCCAGGGGATCGCCGACATGAACGAGGCGCTCGCCCTGGAGCGGGTGTCCATCGAGGTCATCGACGGGCGCGACGTGCTCGTCCGCGGCGACGTGCCCGCCACGCATCGCGCCGACGTCGAGTCGACGCCCTGCCAGACCGGCGCCGATGCGCCCGCGGCGCCCGCCGCTCAGGAGGTTTGAGGCCATGTTTACCGGACTTGTCGCCGACGTCGGCACCATCGCCGGGCTCTCGCAGACCGGCACCAATTGGAAGGTCACCATCCAGACGGGCTTCGATCTGACGAGCGTGGAGCTCGGCGAGAGCATCGCCGTCGACGGGGCCTGTCTGACGGTGACCGACATCGGGGCGGATAGTTTTTGCGTGGAGGCCAGCCCGGAGACGCTGGCGCGCACGACGCTCGGCGAGCGCAAGGTCGGCGATAAGGCCCACCTGGAGCGCGCCCTTCGCGTCGGCGACCGCCTCGGCGGGCACATGATGCTCGGCCACGTCGACGGCGTCGGCCGCTTGGTTGGGCGCAAGCGCGACAAGAATGCCTGGCTGTTGGAGTTCGAGGCCCCCGACAACGTCGCCCGCTACCTCATCGAGAAGGGCTCGGTCGCCATCGACGGGGTCAGCCTGACGGTCAACACCGTGAGCGCCAAGCGCTTCGGGGTGGCGATCATCCCGCATACCTCCGACAAGACCAACCTGGCGGACTACGCCGTCGGACGCCGCGTCAACCTGGAAGCGGACGTCATCGGCAAGTACGTCGAAAAGTTCGTCAGCCCGTCCGATACGGGCATCACCCAACAGATGCTCGAAGACATGGGGTTTTAGCCATGAAAGACGCACTCAAACGAGTTGAACGGGCCATCGAGGCCATCCGCGCCGGCGAGATGGTCATCCTGGTCGACGACGAGGACCGCGAGAACGAAGGCGACCTGTGCATGGCCGCCGAGAAGGTCACCCCGGAGGCGGTCAACTTCATGGCCACCCACGGGCGCGGGCTCATCTGCCTGACGATGACCGGCGCGCGCCTCGACCAGCTCGACATCCCCATGATGGTCGAGGGGCGAAGCAACGACAGCCAGTTCGGCACCGCCTTTACGGTGAGCATCGAGGCCCGCGAGGGCATCTCGACGGGGATCTCGGCGGCCGACCGCGCGCGCACCGTGCAGGTGGCCATCGCCGACGACGCCCAGCCCAACGATCTGGTCACCCCCGGCCACGTCTTTCCGCTGCGCGCCCGCGACGGCGGGGTGCTGGTGCGCACCGGCCAGACCGAGGGCAGCGTCGACCTGGCGCGCATCGCCGGGCTGAAGCCCGCCGGGGTCATCTGCGAGATCATGAACCCCGACGGCACCATGGCCCGCATGCCCCAACTGGAGCAATTCTCCCAGGAGCACGGCGTGCCCATCGTGTCGGTGGCCGACATTATCGACTACCGGCTGCGCCGCGAGAGCCTGGTGGAGGTGGTCGCCCAGAGTGAGTTCCCCACCGATTATCCGGGCGAGTGGAGCGTCAAGGTCATGCGCAGCCTGCTCGACGGCTCGGAGCACTTCGCGTTCGTGTGCGGCGAGCCCACCCCCGACCAGCCCACGTTGGTGCGCGTGCAGCATCGCTGCGACACCCTGGACGTGTTCATGAACCGCCAGAGCTCGTGTCTGGCCAAGCTGACCGGCTCGATGGAGCGCATCGCCAGCGAGGGCCTGGGCGTCATCGTCTACCTGGACAAGGAAGGCCGAAGCGCCGTCGACCTGCTGCGCAACCACGGGCTGGCCGCCCCCGACCCCCACGCCGACGGCGGCAAGGACGACGTCAACCAGCCCAAGCAATACCTGAGCGAGATCGGCATCGGCGCGCAGATCCTCGCCTCGGTGGGCGTGGGCAAGATGCGCGTGCTCACCAACCGGCCCAAGAAAATCATCGGGCTCGACGGCTACGGACTCGAGGTCGTCGACCAGGTGCCCATTCACCAGCCCGCCACCGACCGAGCGTCGCAAGTGGTTACCGAATAAATCATTGATGGAGTTGGAAGTGCCTACATTCGTGGAAGGAAATCTGGTCGCCGAGGGCAAGCGCTTCGCCATCGTGGCGGCGCGCTGGAACGATATTTTCTCGGAGAAGCTCGTCGCCGGCGCCTGCGACACCCTGGTGCGCCACGGGGTGCGTGACGAGGACATCACCGTGTACCGCTGCCCGGGAAGCTTCGAGCTGCCCCAGGTGGCCGCGCGGGCGGCGGAGACGGGGCAATTCGACGCCGTCATCTGCCTGGGCGTGCTCATCCGCGGGGCGACCCCCCACTTCGATTATATCGCCGCGCAGGCCACCAAGGGTATCGGCTCGGTGGGCCAGGACTACGCGCTGCCGGTGAGCTTCGGGGTGATCACCTGCGATAACCTCGACCAGGCCATCGAGCGCAGCGGCTCGAAGGCCGGCAATAAGGGCGCCGAGGCGGCGCTGGCGGCCATCGAGATGGCCAATCTCTTCGACGCAATGGATACCTCCGAATGAGTGCCCAAACACAAAGCGCTTCGCCCACGAGCCAACTGCTGCGCCGCGCGCGCGAGGTGGCCCTGTGGGTGCTCTATGGCCTGGACGTCGTCGACCGGCTGGTGCCCGGCGCGCTCGACGATTTCTACCCCATCGCCGAGGACCTCGACGCCGAGGTCGCCGAGCTGTGGCCCGAGGTCGAGACCCGCGTGGATGGCGTGGTCGACAAGCGGCCCCAGCTCGACGAGGAGATCCAGCGGGTCAGCACCCGTTGGCGCCTCGAGCGCATGGCGGCCATCGACCGCAACCTGCTGCGCCTGGGCGCCTGGGAGTTGTTCCACGGCGAGGTCGCCCCCATCGTGGTGATCAACGCCTGTGTGGAGTTGGCCAAGGAGTACGGCGAGCAGGGCAGCCCCGGGTTTATCAACGGTTTGTTGGATCAGCTATGCAAGGACCACGGCATCGAGGTTTCCGCACAGCGCGCGTAAGGCGCTGGGTGAGTTGGGTGGCGTTGCTGGCCGCCGCTGTGCTGATAGCCAGCGGCTGCCAGGACGACGAGCCCAGTGCGTCTGCCGCCGCCCACTACCGGCGTCTGCTCGACGCCAATGGCCGACGCATCATGGTGGTCGACGCCAAGGGCCACCCCGTGTGCAAGCTGCGCAAGCGCTACCACGGCTACAAGGTCTATGATGCCCACCTCGCCGCGGTGGGCTACGTCAAGTGGCGGGCGGCGGGCGACGCGGGCGCCGCCCGCGTCACCCAGCGCCCCCTGGACGGCTCGAAGCCGGCGAGCATCGAGCCGGTCGACGACGGCAACTTCGAGATGGCCGGCCACTTTCGCCTCGAACCCACCAACCGCGGCTGGGCGGTCTTTGGCACCGACGGCAAGTTGATGGGGGCCTTCGAGAAGAACGACGAGGGCAAATGGCAGCTTCGCCGCCGCTATGGCAAGGGGCCGGTGTTTACCGTCGAGCCCAGCCCCGTGCCTACGGTGGTCGACGCCGACGGCAACGCGGTGCTGCGCGTCGACGTCGGCGAGGTCAAACCGCTGGTGCTGCTCTCCCTGAAGATCGACACGCTATCCCCGCTCGAGCAGATCTCGGCGGGCCTGTGGATGGCCCGGCGCGCCTCCGAAGCGGGCGCGGCTGGAAAATGATCGGATAGCTGGGGTTGGCCGGTGGTCGTTCGTGCTTAACTTTTCGGCTGGGAAAAGTCGTAGCTACCCTCAAGAGAGGCAATCCTGTGTCTGTAGAGTTCGAGGATTACTACAAAGTTCTGACGGTCGATCGTGGCGCCACCCAGCAGGAGATCCAGAAGGCGTACCGCAAGCTCGCCCGCAAATATCACCCCGACGTCAGCAAGGAAGAGGACGCCGAGGAGAAGTTCAAGAAGGTCAACGAGGCCTACGAGGTCCTCAAAGATCCGGAGACGCGCAAGAAGTACGACCAATTGGGCAAGAACTGGAAGAATTTCCAGGGCCCGGGAGGCTTCCAGCCGCCGCCGGGCTGGGAGAATATGCGGGTCAATATGGGCGGAGGGGGCTTCGAGGATCTGTTCGGCGGCCGCGGCGGGGGCGCGGGCGGCCATGCCGGGTTTAGCGACTTCTTCAATATATTCTTCGGCGGCGCCGCGCCCGGCGCCCAGCCCGGCGGGTTCAACTTCGAAGATCTGGGCGGGTTTGGGGGCGCGGCCCCCGGGGCCGGTCGTGCCCGAGCGCAGGCGCGACCGCGCAAGGGCCGCTCCCATGAAGCCACGGTGCGCGTGTCCCTGAGCGACGTCGCCGGCGGCGCCGAGCGCGAGATCGCCTTGCCGGTGCGCGAGCAGATGCCCGACGGGCGCGTCGTCCAGCACACCAAGACCTACAAGGTCAAGATTCCGGCGGGGACCACCGACGGCACGGTCATCCGGCTGGCCGGCCAGGGCGAGCCCGGGGCGGCCGGCGGACAGCCCGGTGACCTGCGCCTGCGCGTGGAAATCGCGCCGCACCCCGACTTCGATGTCGACGGCCACGACCTGTACACCGACCTTTACCTCGCCCCCTGGGAAGCGGCGCTGGGGGCGAAGGTCCCCGTCAAGACCCTCGACGGCGAGGTCACCCTGACCATCCCACAAGGCTCGCAGTCGGGCTCGAAGCTGCGGCTTCGCGGCAAGGGCCTGCCCAAGAAGAACGGCGGCAAAAGCGGCGATCTGTACGCCCGCCTGTTGGTGCGCGTGCCCGACGAGCTCACCGACCGCGAACGCGAGCTGTACGAGGCGCTGCGAGACGCCTCCGAGTTCGACCCGCGCGCGTAGCCGACGCGCGAGTTCGCCCCGGCCCCACCGCGCCGGGCGGGGCGTTTACCCGATTATGAAACCTCGGGTGGGCCGGCGCATCTAAGATGAGTAAACCTCTGGGATCACATCGGCGAGTTCGGTATACTCAAACTATGGAAGCACGTTTCCTCGGGCATGCGGCGGTACTGTTGATGGCAGATGACGGCACTTCCTTGCTCATCGACCCCTACAATCCGGGCGGCTTTTCGGGGCGGATGGCCTACGCGCCCATTCCGTACCAACCCGACGCGGTGGTGTGTTCGCACGACCACCTGGACCACTGCGCCGTGGGCGATCTGGCCAACCGTCCGCAGGTCATCGACGGGGAGGGCGCCTTCGGGCCGTTTTCGGTGCGACGCCACCAGGCGTATCACGACGAGTACGCCGGCCGGCGCCGCGGCGGCGCGGTCGACATCCTCGACATCAGCGTCGACGGGCTGCGCCTGGTCCACCTGTCCGACGTCGGCGAGAGCCCGCGCGCCGAGCTGGTGGCCGCGCTTCGAGGGCCGGACGTGCTGTTCGTGCCCGTGGGCGGCTTTTTTACCATCGGGGCGGCCCAGGCCTTCGAGTGGTCGCGGCGCCTGGCGCCGGCGCGGGTGGTGCCGGTGCATTACAAGACCGCGCGCTGCGCATTGAGCGTGCGGCCGCGGGCGAATTTCGAGGCCTACGTCGAGTCGCCCGGGCAGGCCCCGGGCGAGGGGGAACCCTCGTGCGTTGAACTCAAATCCCGTATGATTAGTTTTGACCATAGCGCCGTCTTACTCCAACCGGAGTGCTGACCGGGACGATCGTGGGAGCCGGTCAGGCGAGGGCGCCACACAGGGACCCATCAGCCGGTGCCGCGCAAGACGCCCCTGACACGGGGACGATGGGGCGTGCGAGGGCGCAGACGGGGCTGGGAACAAAACTTTTGGGCGCCGTGGTTATATTGGGTACCGAAGCCGGCAGGGCGAGTCGACAAGGGACAGCTCGCAAGACGAAAGGGTGACGTCACATGGATGTTCAGGAATTCGAACAGGCAATTCTAAAGTTGGCTTTCGAGACCGACGCGCGCATCACCACCGCGTCGGTGGCCTACTATCTGGGGATCCCCAGCCGCAAAGCCAACGAGCTTCTGAACGCGCTGCTCGAGGAGGGGGTCCTCGAGCTGGACAGTGACCCCGAGGGAAACCTGTACTACCGGGTGCCGCACAAGCCCGAGGGCGCCGACGACCTGCTGCCGCGGTTGCGCGCCGAGCAACAAAGTGAGGTGGACGCACGCCTGCTCGCCGACCACCCGCCGCGGCGCGAGCCGGCGCCCTCCGAGCGGCGTCAGGCGCGGCTGCCGGACTCGGTGATGTTGGTGTCGGCCACCGAGGACGACGACTCCGAGCCCATCGCGCCCCGCTATGGTCGCCGCGCCCACAACGCGAACACCACCGAGCTGGCGCGGCTGGCCGGGCGGCGCCCGCTCGATCCCGAGGCGCCGGTCGACGGCCAGTCCGGCGGCCAGGCGCAGGTCTCCGGTTGGCAGCCCTCCGAGGGGCGGGCGCGCTCGGTGCACTCCCCGTGGAGCCGCTCCCAGGCCTCGGACGACGAGCGCGGCCCGCGCCGCGGGGGCGCCGACGGGTGGAACGAGCAGCGTCGGGTGCGCGCAAGGGCTCGCCGCGGCGGCGACCTCTTCGCCGGGTTGACCCACCGTCAGGCCCAGCCCGACGCCAGCCTGGACCGCTGCGGGGCCAGCCCGGTCATCGTCTCCGACGCCGTGCGCTGCGACCCCCGCCCGCTGCCCAGCCGCAAGCCCGTGGTCGCCAGTTGTGTCGAGCCCGGCCAGCGCCCTGCGCAGGCCCAGTGGACCCAGCCGAAATGGGCCACCGCCCAGCGCCAGAGCTCATCCTCCGAGCCCCTATTCGACCGCGCCCAGTCCCAGTCGACCATGCTCGCGCCCACCGCCGGCGGCGAGTTGGCGGTGCGCGACGACGAGATCGAGCGCCCCGAGCACCAGCCGGGCATGGCTCTTCTGCTCAGCCTGATCCTGTGTGGCACCGGTCAGATCTACAACGGCGAGGTCAGCAAAGGCATCATGATGATGGTGCTGTGCTTCCTGCTGTGGTTCGTGCTGTTGGGCTGGGTGGTCCACATCTGGTCCATCGTGGACTCGGTGGTCGTCGCCGAGCGTCTCAACCGCAAGGCCGGCTGACGGCCGCGCCTCCGACAGATCTGCTGGGGCCACGCACCGATCGGCTGGTGTGTGGCCTTTTGCCGTTCGGGGGCCGCCGCCGGGGGAAATGTTGCGCCGGGTCGAACGTTGATCGCCGGGTAGGGGCGCCTTGCACCCCTACCTTTGGTGTGTTAGAGACAGCGCGCTAAATTTCGCAGGCGTGCGAGATGAACTCGCCGCCATACTACACACGTCTCTGGACCGCAGCCCCATGTGCCTCGCACGCCGAGGTGGGGAGGGCGGGATGAAGGAGGCGGAGGTTCCAACAAATCAACCGACGGAGCAAACCAATGGCAGAAGTCACCATGAGAGATCTTCTGGAGGCCGGCGTTCACTTCGGTCACCAGACCAACCGCTGGAATCCCAAGATGGCCCCGTATATCTTCGGGGCGCGCAACGGGGTTCACATCATCGATCTGAGCCAGACGGTGCGCATGTTCGCCCGCGCTCAGGAGTTCATCGCCCGGATGACCGCCGCCGGCGAGACCATCATGTTCGTGGGCACCAAAAAGCAGGCCCAGGACGCCATCCGCGCCCAGGCCGAGCGCTCCAACCAGTTTTACGTGGTCAACCGCTGGCTCGGCGGCACGATGACCAACTGGAATACCATCCGCAAGTCCATCGAGAAGCTCGAAGAGCTCGACAAGATGTCGCGTGATGGCTCCTACGCCAAGTACACCAAAAAAGAAGTCCTGATGTTCGAGCGCGAGCGCGAGCGTCTGGAGAATAACGTCGGCGGTATCCGCGGCATGGAGACCCTGCCCGGGGCGATGTTCGTCGTCGACCCGCACAAAGAAGACATCGCCGTGCGCGAGGCCAACAAGCTGGGGATCCCGGTGGTCGCCGTGTGCGACACCAACTGCGAGCCCGACGGCATCGACTACGTCATCCCGGGCAACGACGACGCCATTCGGGCCATCCGTCTGTTCGCCAGCGCCATCGCCGACGCCTGCCTGGAAGGCGGCAAGGTCGCCAGCTCGCGCCGCGAGGAGAGCGCCCGCGAGGCGGCTCGCGCCGCCGCCGATTTCCACGTGGCCGAGGAAAAGGCCGGCCCGGAGGTCCAGCGTCTGGGCGAGGCCGGCGAGACCTCGCAGAGCGCCGAGGGCTGAGTCGCCCTCGGGGCACAGCCGTGACCAACATCGAATTAATGAGCAAATTTTGACCAACCGGCGGGCCCCTCACGGGGCTCGGCCGGCATAAGGAGCAGCAAACCATGGGAATCAGTGCGAAAGAAGTCAAAGCGCTTCGTGACCGCACCGGCGCGGGCATGATGGACTGCAAGAAAGCTCTGCAGGAGACCGACGGCGACATGGACGCCGCGATCGAGTACCTGGAGAAGAAGGGCATCGCCGCCGCCCAGAAGAAGTCCGGCCGTGTGGCCGCCGAGGGCCTGGTGCGCGCGTGGACCAACGACGCCGGCACCAACGCCGTGCTCGTCGAGATCAACAGCGAGACCGACTTCGTGGCGCGCAACGACCAGTTCCAGGCGTTCGCCGACACAGTCACCGAGGCCATCGGTCAGTCCGACGCCCAGTCCAACGACGACCTCGACGAGGTGCCCGTCGACGGCAAGACCATCAAGGAGTTGACCACCGAGACCATCGCCAGCCTCGGCGAGAATCTGTCGGTGCGCCGCTTCGCGCGCTTCCAGGCCCCCGAGGGGCTGGTGGGCACCTACATTCACGCCGGCGACCAGATTGGCGTGCTCGTCAAGGTCGACCTGGCCAACGATGCCGACCGCGACGCCGTCGATGAGTTCGCCCGCGACGTGGCCATGCACATCGCGGCGATGAGCCCGCCGTACCTGGCGCCCTCGGATATCCCCGAGGACGTGCGTGCCTCTCAGGAAGAGGTGTTCTCGGCGCAGATGGCCGAGGAGGGCAAGCCGGAGCACATCATTCCGAAGATCGTCACCGGCAAGATCAAGAAGTGGGAGTCGGAGGTCAGCCTGCTCGAGCAGCCCTTCGTCAAGGACACCGACCAGAGCGTCGGGCAGTTCCAAGACACGGTGGGCGGCGTCAAGATCGTCGACTTCGTGCGCTTCCAGGTCGGTGAAGGCATCGAGAAACAAGAGTCTGACCTCCGTAAGGAAGTCGCCGAGCAGCTAAAAGGCTGAGTCGGTTCAGTGGACTCGGGCGCCCTTCGGGGCGCTTTTTTTTGGCTCGCAGGGCGTCTTGACGACGCCAGTCACATCGCGGAACGGTTCATGACAAAGCCCAAATTTCAACGTGTCCTCATCAAGCTGTCGGGTGAAGCCCTGCAGGGAAAGCAGGGCTACGGCATCGCCCCGGACACCCTCGACCTCATCTCCGAGGAGATCGCCGAGCTCAGCGAGCTGGGCGTGGAGGTCGGTATCGTCATCGGCGGAGGCAATATCTTTCGCGGCGTCGCCGGAAGCACCGCCGGCATGGACCGCGCCTCGGCCGACTATATGGGCATGCTCGCCACTGTCATCAACGCCCTGGCCTTGCAGGACGCCATCGAAAAGCGCGGCGTGCCCACCCGCGTGCAGACGGCGTTGGAAATTAAAGAGGTCGCCGAGCCGTATATTCGTCGGCGGGCGATGCGTCATCTGGAGAAGGGCCGGGTGGTCATCTTCGCGGCCGGCACGGGCAACCCCTACTTCACCACGGATACGGCGGCGGCGCTTCGCGCCATGGAGATCCGCGCGTCGGTGATCCTCAAGGCCACCAAGGTCGACGGGGTGTACGACTCCGACCCGGAGATCAACCCCGACGCCCAGATGTACGACCGCTTGACGTACCTGGACGTGTTGTCGCGCAACCTGCGGGTGATGGACTCGACGGCCATCAGCCTGTGCATGGACAACAGCCTGCCGATCATCGTGTTCAATCTGCGCACGCGCGGCAATATGAAGGCGGTCATCTTCGGCGGCCAAATTGGAACGCTCATTGTCGGTAAGGACAGTACATTCATCCGCGATTAGCCTCGGCGCGCTTGCGCCGGACGAATCGCGCGTGACATTGACGGACCGGCTCCGGTACAACGTGTATACGAGATCGGTTTTGCTCAGGAGGGATCATGGACAAGTTGGTATTGGATGAACTACGCGAAGACTTCGAGTCGACGATTCGCGATCTGAAACGCTCGCTGGCCAAGATCCGTACCGGGCGGGCCAACCTGGGCATGCTCGACGGGCTCAAAGTCGAGTATTACGGCCAGATGAGCCCGCTCAACCAGGTGGCGACGATGAAGGTCGCCGACCCGCGGCTGATCACCATCCAGCCGTGGGAAAAGACGATGATTCCCGAGATCGAAAAGGCCATCGCCTCTTCGGACCTGGGGCTCAACCCGTCGAACGATGGTAACATCATCCGGGTGCCCATCCCGGCGTTGTCCGGCGAGCGTCGCCAGGAGTTGGTCAAGGTGGTGCGCCGCGAAGGCGAGGACCACAAGATCTCGCTGCGCAACTCGCGCCGCGAGGCCAACGACCAGCTCAAGGAGTTGGAGAAGGAGTCCGAGATCACCGAGGACCAGATGCACCGCGCCTACGCGCAGGTCGACGGGCTCATCGAGAAGTTCTCCGAGCGCATCGACACGATCGTCGATCAGAAGGAAGCTGAAATCCTGGAGGTGTGAGCGCGCCGAAGCGCTCAGAGCACCCCGAAGATGGACAGCAGCAAATACGCCACGCCGCACAGCACGACCATGCTGACGGCGAGCACCCCGAATTCGACCAGCCCCCAATGGTGGCGGGTCGATTCGGGGTTTTTATTGGGCGGTGCCGGCGTGGCGTCGTCCACGGCTGTGTCGTCGGCGAGGGCGGGCGCCTGGCCGGCCTCGTCCGCGTCGGACGGGCGCGCCGCATCCATGGTCATCCGCACCGGCTGCGCGTCGGCCTCGTGGTTGTGGCTGCTCGAGGGGACGATGCCGTCGAGCTCCTGCAAGAAGCTCTCGAGAGGGTCGACGAAGCGCAGGCGCACCGGTCCAGATTGAATCTCATCGCCCGAGGCCAATTGGCGCGGCCCCGACAACGGTTGGTCGCCCACGGTCGCCGACGCGTCCTGTGCGGCCGGGCGCACTCCGAAGCCGTCGCCTTCTCGAAAGATGTCGAAGGGGCTCTCCAGCGCGCGAACCCGCAAATCGGCGCCGGGGGCGTCGGCCACGCGAGCGCTGTCCAGGTCGTCGGGCACCAGCAGTTGTTCGCCGCGCTCGGGCCCGGCGAGGATGAGGAAGTGCGCCGACTCGGCCGCGTCGGAGGCGCCGTCGAGCAGGGCCTCGCCGAGCATCTGGCGCACCATGGTGCCGGTTTTGTCCAGGGAGACCCCGTGGCCCAGCAGCGGAACCAGCTCCACCTGAATCTGCAGGTCGACGATGTCCAGACGACTACCGGAGCTCAGCGCATACTCCCGCCCCTCGGCCATGGGCTGTCCGTCGAGCAGAGTGCCGTTGGTGCTGGCTTCGTCGCGCACGCGGTAGGTGGCGGCGTCGTCGCTCACAATGGTCAGGTGGTGTCCGGAGACGATGCGAAAGGGCAGGCGGATATCGCAGCTCGAGCTGCGCCCGATGCTCACCCGGGTGTCGTCGAATTCGATGACCTTCGGGCTGGACTCGCGCGGTGGGGTGATCGTCAATTTGACAGGCATACACTTTCCCTCTGGCAACACAGTGGAACGAGCCGGTCCAAGGATGGCGTACGGCGTTACGACTGCATCTCGCCAACGGGGGAACGAGTCGGTGAGTCAGATGATCCCCAACAGGATCAGGGACGCGATCACCAAAAATGCCAAGACGGCCCCCCACAGGCCGACCGAGATGAAACTACTCGATACTTGATCGGCACGCGCGGTCTCGTCCTCGCGCAGGTCGCGAGGCTCGACGGCGTCCTCATCGCACAGGTAGCGCCTGGCCCACTGGGACTCGCGGCGCCAGAACGACTTCTCGACGTCGTTGAGCAACTGGCCGGTGATGTCGACCTCGTAGTTGAGGCGCACCTGCTCGGCGTCGTGCTCGATGCTCACGGTGGTGAGCAATTCGGTCATATTCGACGTCCACCAGCCGTTGCCCGCCTTGCCGCGGCGCACCTGGAGGCGCTCGCGCGTCGACGGCTCGGCCGGATCCTCGGCGGGTTCGACCTCGCCATCGGCGTCGGCGCCGACCATGTCATAGCCGTTGGCCGCGTAGAATTCGACCAGGCGCCCCAGCGGGTCGTCGGTGGCGAAAGGGCCGTCGATTTGACTTGTCTCGCGGTGGATGGCCATGCTGACGTCGTGTGCGTGGTAGCTGCCGAGTATGCTACCATTCTACGCTGTTTGCTGCGCGTGGCAACACCGCCTGTTACACCGAGCATCGACGTTGGTGGATGTGACCGACCCCTCTCGAGCCAAAAACACCGGGAAGCGTCCCACGAGCTGGGATCGCAAGAAGCTGCTGGCGACCGCGCTGCTGCTGATCATGGTCGTGCTGTCGGCGCGGGCCGTCGCCACGCTGTACGACGAGGGCGACACGATGTGTCGCGACGTCCAAGAGGGGGTGACTGCGCTGCCCAGCCGTCAACCGCCGTGCTCGGCGCACACCTACCTCGAGGGTGTGCGCGACCCCCACGCGCTGCGCTACCTGGGGCTGGGGCTGCATCAGGAAGCGGCCATGCGCTACGAGTACGGCGCCGGCGGCCGGCTGCGTCACTTCACGGTGGACCGGCACCGCCGCGGCGTCGACGATACGGACCTGGATTGTTCATTCGTCGGCAAGATCCTGGTGCCGCTGACCAATTTTCGCGCCTGGAGCTCGTCACTCGGCTTTCGCGACTTGGCTTCCCGGGCCGCGCTGACTCACAAACACATCATGGCCCAGGTCGAATCACCCGGTTTCGGGGTGCGAACCGACCTGAAGTTGGTCGGCGGCGCCGCGCTGGAAGACGCCGGGCGCCTGGTGGCGGAGACGCGCAACTTCGACGGCCAACTCGTTCAGATGGCGGCCTACGACCCCACGATCGGGCAGTTGCGCGTGGCCCGCTACGACTACGATGCGAGCGGGAATCTCGAGACGACGCGCGTGTCCTACGCCCAGGACTCGCAGGTGGTGGTGCTTCGCACCGACTACACCTACGAGTGCTGGAAGTAAACGGGGCTCACGGTGCGATGAGCATGCGCGGAGCGTTGTCGTCTTTCTTTTGGGTCTTGGCCGGTTTGGTGGGCTTGGTGGGCGTCTCTTTCTTGGCGACGCGATGCGGCTTGTGGTGGTGGTGACGAGTGACGTGATGGGTCTTATGCGGCACGCGCTCGAGCGCGACCTGTAGGTTATCGCCGGCATCGGGGGAGACGCTGACCTCTTTGTCCTCGTAGCCGTCGCGGGAGAGCTTGATAGTCACCGCGTCGGCGTCTTTGGAGTCGAATTTGACTGCCACGGGAGCGTCGCCGAGCTTGGTCGAGCCGCGGTAGACGGTCGCCCCGGCGGGCGACGAGTCGACGGTGACCTCGACGGGCTCTTTCTTGTCGGCGGCCGGCGGCGTCTTGGCCTCTTTGGCGTCTCCAGCGTTGTCGGCCGCCTTGTCCTGCTTGGTGGCTGCGGCCGCCACGGCCGCTGCGGGCTTCTTGTCGGCGGCCGCCGCCTCGTCGGCCTTCGCCGCCGCCGCCGGGTCGTTGTCGTTGCTGGCGGTCGCCTCGGCGGGGTTTTCGTCGGCCTTGGCCCCGGAGAGGCGGTTGGTCACCAACCAGGCGGCCACACCGCCGAGCACCAGCACCAGAATCCCCAGCGCGACGAGCGCCTTGACGCCCTTCTTGCTCCCCAGACCGGCGTTGTTGATCGCCGCGGCCGTCGAGCGCGGCACCTGGTCGGTGGGGCCCGCGCCGTTTCGGGCGTGTTGGGCCGTCGCTCGCGAGGAGATGCCACCGCTCTGGTCGGCCGGCGCGCCCAACTGGGGCTGGGCATAGCCCTGCTGGGTGGCCCCGGTGTTCAATTGGCCGGTGGTCGGCTGGCGCAACGTGCCCGTGCCGGTGGCCATCAGCCGCGAATTGCTGTCCAGCGTCCCCGCCGAGCTCAGCCGCGCCATCGGCGTGTCCGGGCCCACCTTGGGAAGCGTGGTGGCGTCGACGGCGGCCAGCGCGTCGGCGAAGGCGTCGGCGTCGGCGAAGCGCTGGGTGTGATCGATATGCAGCGCCTTGGCGATGACTGGCCCCAGCGGGCTTTCCAGCAGCGGGGTGGGCAGGTCGAGCTCGCCCATCGAGTGGACCTTGACGCAGCGCAGCGGGTGGTTCTCGTCGACCACCGGCCGGCCGGTGAGCGCCTCCACCAGGATCAACCCCATCTGGTAGACGTCGAAGGCGGGCGTGACGATCTGCGCCTCGATATACTCCGGAGACAGGTACTGCGGGGTGCCCAGGATCTCGCCGGTGGCCGTCAGTCGGCCCTCGCGCGCGTCGCGAATGTGGGCGATGCCAAAGTCGACGATGCGCAGCGACTCGTTGCGCTCGCCGGGGTTGGACAAAAACAGGTTCGACGGCTTGAGGTCCTTGTGCACGATCCCCAGCTTGTGGGCCTCGCCCAGTGCCTCCAAGCAGCCCACGAACAGCGGCAAGGCTCGCTGCGGGCTCATCGGTCCCTTCTCGAAGATCTGCTCTTCGAGATCGTGGCCCGACAACAGCTCCATGACGATGAACGGGATGTTTCGATTCTGCCCGAGGATCCCGAAGTCGAAGATATTGACCACGTTGGGATGCTGGATGCGCGCGGCCAATTTCGCCTCGCGCTTGAAGCGCGCCATCATATTGTCGGAGGCGCTCTGGTCGGTCGTGGAGGTGTGCAAGTTCAGAAACTTGATCGCCACGGAGCGCTCGATATTGGTGTCGAACGCCTCGAAGACCTGCGCAAAGCCGCCTTCGCCCAGGTGGCGCACGATCCGATAGCGATCCTGCAGGATCGCCCCCTGAGTAATTCGAACGTCATGAATTTGAATGACGGGTTCGCTCATCGCTGGCCCCGAAGAGGCGATGGTATCCGTTGATCGACTACAAAAAGTGTGTCCGACGCATTGTAACTCGACGCCGACTGTGATGCCAGCCGTTTGACACAGTCTTTATGGGCGAGCTCTCGAACACGTGGGGGCGCGAAAGATCGGCAAGGCGATGTGTCAGCAGCACCCGCCGGCCGAGGTCCTCGACCATTGGGCCGACGAGACGCGGCAGGCCTACGCCTTCAAGCGGTTGTGCGAGGCGGACTACGAGGGCTGCTCGCCCACATGACCGCCGAGTTGGGGCTGTCGGCGGCTTAACCGCCCAGGATGCCGGCGACCTCGGGGGCGGTCAGGTCGGCCACACAGTAGGTCGCGCCGCAGGCGCTCAGCTCGTCGAGGCTGGTGCCACCGGTGGCCACGGCCAGGCACTCGGCGCCGATGGCCTGCGCGGCGGCCACGTCGCGCGCGGTGTCGCCGATGACCAGGACGCGGCAGGCTTCCATGGCCACGCCCAGGCGCCCGGCGCCGCGGCGCGCCCCGGTGGCGATGACCTCGGCGCGCTCCTCGGCGTCACAGCCGAAGCCGCCGAAGTCGAAATGGTCGTTGAGCCGGCCGCGGGCGAGCTTGATGCGCGCGCCGCGCTCGATATTGCCCGTGCCCAGCCCCACCGCCACGCCCGCACGGTCTCGAAGCGACTCGAGTACGTCGACCACCCCCGTAAAGACGGTGTACTGCGGCGTCGCCTGCAGCGTCTCGCCCAGCCAGCCGACGTAGGTGTCCAACACCCGGTCGATCATCGCCTCGGTGGGCTCGATGCCGGCGGCGGCCAGCCCCTGACGGGCGATGCCCCGGTCGGTCATGCCGGCGAAGGAAAAGTCGAGGTGGTCTCCCGGCCCAGTCAGCTCGTCGAAGGCGCGCGCGAAGGCGCGCCGACCGGCGCCGTGGGTCGAGATGAGGGTGCCGTCGATGTCGAACAGCAAGATTGTGGGTTTCATCTGTCTCATGGGCGACGTGGACGCTGTCGGCAAGGTGCGGGCGCTGGACGAAGGCTGCTGCATGTAGGTAACATCCGCCGTCGATAGATGTTTCCGATGCTCAGGAGAAGTGTAGCATGTCGAATTTGCGATGGTCGATTGTGTGTGTCCTGGCGGCGGTATTGCTGGCCGCCGGGTGTGGCAGTGATACCAACGGTGGCGGCTCCAATAATGGAGGCTCCCACGACGCGAGCGTCGATACGGCCGATGCCGGCGCCGACGTCGCCGATGTGGGCGCCGATGCCACCGACGTTGGCAGCGACGCCACTGCCCCCAGTTGCGACCAATTCCCCGCGCCCGAGGTCGCCGGAACCACCCAAACCGACGCGCTCGCCCAATCGCCGGCCCACTGCGGCCAGCCCTCGTATACCTGGTTGACCAACGCCGACCTGGGCGCGATCACCCAGACGGGCATCAAGAAGGACTTTACGGCCAACTTCCTCAAGGGCGTCGCCCAGTCTCAGAACATCACCCTGCCGCGCAACATCGCCCACGACACCCACGTGGTGCAATTCGGCTACACCACCCAGGACCGCGGTCAGACCATCGAGGCGAGCGCGCTGTTGGCCTATCCGACCGACCGTCAGCCCACCGACGGGCCTCAGGACGTCTTGCTGCTGTTGCACGGGACCACCGGCTTTACCGACGAGTGTGCGCCCTCCAAGGACCTGGCCTCTCAGGGCTTGGCGGCGCTGCTGGCGTCGTTTGGCTACGTGGTGGTCGCCCCCGACTACATCGGCCTCAAGGGCCTGGGCGACCCCACCGGGTTTATCCACCCGTACCTGGTCGGCCAGGCCACGGCCATCGCCTCGCTGGACGCGGTGCGCGCGGCCGCCCATCTGCCCGCCGACGAGCGCGGCGGTTGGTGCTTGAAGCCCCGGGTGGTCGTCGTCGGCGGCTCCCAGGGCGGCCACGCCGCGCTGTGGGTCGATCGTCTGGCCCCGTATTATGCGCGTGAGTTGAAGCTGGCCGGCGTGGTGGCGACGGTGCCGCCGGCCGATATGGTCGGCCAGATGGAGCGCGCTCTGACCTCGGTGGTCAAGGCCACCGGCAACACGGTGGCCTTCCTGGGGGCGACGGCCGGCTGGTACGGCTACGCCGACCAACTCGACCAGGTCTTCCAATCGCCCTACGACACCGAGGTGCCCCAGACGCTGGCCGGTGGCTGCGACTTCAGCGCTCTGGACACCAACCCCAGCAGCACCTCGGATATCTTCAAGCAGCCGCTGATCGACGCCGCCCAAAACGGCACGCTGGCGTCGGTCGATCCCTGGGGCTGCATTACCGCCGAGAACGGGTTGACGACGACGACGGTCGACCGCATCCCCCCGCAGAGCGACTCGTACGGGGTGTTGTTCGTGCTCGGGGAGAACGACGAGTTGGTCCACACGCCCATCGAGCGCACGTCCTTCCAGACGCTGTGCGACCAGGGCATGAAGATGCAGTTCCTGGAATGTGCCGGGGCCCATCACGGCGAGACGACCTTCCTGGCGCTCTCCGAGATCCTCGATTTCGTGGACGCGCGCCTGGCCGGCCAGCCGTTTGACTCGCAGACCATCTGCCAGCTCAGCGACCCGGTGCAGTGCCAGGGAGCACAGTAACGCCGGAGTTTTCCCGCGGCCTGCTGGGCTAATGCCTGGGCTCGTGCTGGACGCCTGCCTCTTGATGTCGACATTCGTTAGCAGAGACGAATTTTCGAACATCAGGGGGAAAGGCTATGGGCGAGCGCAGGCATTGCCGTGCCACGCATACCGCCGTACTGCATGCTGGGGGACTATTCATCATCGCTGCCGTCATCTGCGGGCTGGGTTGGGGGACCCCGTCCGCGATGGCGCTTCCGGGCGAACTCGCCGCCGAGATGTACGCCGACGGCCTGAACAAGCCGGTGGCCATGGCGGCGGCCGACAACGGCGACATTCTGGTCGCCGAGAAGGGCGGCGACGTGCGTCTGGTGCGCGACCGCACCTTGCGCGAGGCGCCGGTGGCCTCGTTCGCCACCTCGACCGGCGGAAAGGCCGGCTTGCTGGGCATCGCCGTGTTCGCCGATTACGCAAAGACCGGCCGGTTTGCGGTGGTCTATGTGCCCTCGACCGACCCGTATACGGTGTACGTGTCGCGGGCGCGGGTCACGGCCAACGGCGGCCAGATCACCGAAGATCCCTGGATCGTCCTTCCCAGCCAGCACGACCCGACCCACAACTTCGGCGGCGACATCGCCCTGGACGCCAACTACATGTACCTGGCGCTGGGTGACCTGGGCCAGGCCTCCGATGCCCAGGACACCGGCCGGCTCGCCGGCAGTCTGTTGCGCTACCGGGCCGACGGCACCGTACCCGACGACAATCCGTTCGGCTCGCCTATCTTCGCCTACGGCTTTCGTACGCCCTTCGGCCTCGACGTCACCGCCGATGGTACCATCTGGCTGGCCGACAGCGGCGACCACCTGCACGACGAGATCGACCGCGTCGAGGCCGGCGGCAACTACGGCTGGCCGCTGGTGATGGGGCGCTGCGACAATTATCCGCCCACGGAAGTGTGCAGCGGGGCGATGACCGACCCCAGCTACGAATTTCGCGACAAGATGGGCGTGACCGGGCTGCTGGCCTACGAGGGCGAGCTCATGCCCGAGCTGGCCGGCGATATCTTCGTGGGGGGACGCCACTCCGGCGAAGTCGATCGCTTTCGTCTCTCCGACGGCGGCGCGCTCGAGAAGCAGGGCGCCTTTTTTGTCGCTGACACCGGCATCCGCGACCTGGCTCAGGCCCCCGACGGGGCGATGCTGGTGCTGACGGCCGGCGCCACGTCGGGCTCGATCCTGCGAATCGCCCCGCGCACGTCGATCAACAACCGCGAGGCGATGGTCGGCGACAGCCCCTTGCCCCGACAGCCCGACGCCGCGGCTTGCGCGGTGGCCGCGACCGCCGCGCCGGCGCCCTGGTCGAAGCTGGTCTTGTTGCTGGTGTGCCTGGGCTTGGTGTGCTGGGCGTTGCGCCGCCGGCGGGTCCCCCGGGCGGTGTTGCTGACCGCCTGCCTGCTGGCCGTGGTCACGCTGTGGAGCGCCAAGGCCGACGCCGCCGAGTTCTATTGGGGACCGAAGGTGGGCGCCGATCTGGCGACCATCAGCGGCGACAATTCCGTCGCCGCCAGCTTCGCCCCCGGCCTCGCCGCCGGGGTGGCCACGCGCTTTGAATTCGGCCACGCGGCGGCGATTTCCCCCGAACTGCTGTACGCCACCAAAGGCTCGGGCATCGACGGGGTCAACCAGCGCTTCGTCACCCACGAGGTGACCCTGCCGGTCTTCCTGGAGGCCAAGCTCCACCTGGGCTGGCTGTCACCGAGGCTGAGCGTGGCCCCGGCGGGAAGCTTCGTGCTCGACGCCCGCACCGGTGACGCCTCGTTGACCGACCGGGTCAACCGCTTCCGATTCTCGTTCATGGCCGGGCTGGGCGCGGACATCGAGGTGGGGTCGGATATGATCACCGTGGACGCGCGCTACGAGCAGGGCTTGACCAGGATCTACAACGACTCGGCCACCCCGGCGTACCTGAGCACGCCCAAAAACTACAATAACGTGCTCTATCTGATGGCCGGCTACCTGTTCTGAGCCGTCAGTTCAACTCGGCGCGGATGAGCTCGCCGAGGTAGTCGAAGTAGTGGTCGATGTAGTTTTGCCCGCTCTCTTCGAAGAGCAACCACGGGTTCATCAGTGTATTGCGCACCAGGAAGATGTGGTCGCTTTCGCGGCTGGGGTCGGCAGGATCGTCGCACAGCGTGTGCGGGTCGATGCCCAGTCGCTCGAGCACCGGCGCGATGCGCTTGGGGTTGACCCGCTCGGCCAATAGCGAGGTGTACGACGCGATGAACGCCCGCTGCTGCAGGGGCTGCTTGGCGTCGACCTTCATATGCTCGAAGATCGCGCGTCCGAAGCGGTTCATCTGCGCCAGCGCGTCGTTGCCGCGCGGGTTGATGGCCACGCACACCAGGTTACTGTCGGGCTCGAAGGGAATCTCGATGGCCACGAGTTCGCTCATCTCGTCGGCGAATTCGGCCAGGCGGTCGTAGAAATACTCGCAGGCCTGGATGGTGCCCTTGAGGATCTTGCCAAAGCCGTCGGTGTGCAGCGGTAAGACGCGGTGGGTGACGTCGACCGAGGCCGCCGCCGCGCCCGGCTTGGAACCCTCCAGAATGTATTGGCCGAGGTTGTGCAGCTTCTCACCCATGTCGGCCTGGGCCGACTCCTCCTCGACATCGAAGACGTAGGCGGCCTTCTGGGCGATGAAGTCGATCATGCGCCGGTCACGGGCGATATACGCCCCGGCGGCGTAGGGCACGTAGCCCAACTTGTGGGGGTCGACGGTGATGGAGTCGACCTCGCCGAGTGCGGCGAACGAGTCGTAGACCGTCTGGCTGGGGAAGTAGTGGAACTCCTTGCGCAGCACGTCCCGGCTGACCAGGCCGCCATCGGCGCGCCGAAACACCGAGGCCAGGTAGCCGCCCCAGGCCGCGTCGACGTGCACCGAGAAGTGCAGCCCACGCTCGGTGAAGCGGCGGCGCGCGGCGAGCAGGCCGCCGATGGGGTCGACGGTGCCGAATTCGGTATTGCCCAGCACCCCGACCGTCGCCAGCACGGGGACCCGGGCGTCGACAAAGCCGTCCAGGATGTCTCGCAAGCTGTCCAGGTCCATGCGCATGTTGCGGTCGACGTCCAGCTCGACGAGGTTGCGGGTGCCCAGCCCGAGCACCTTCATGGCCTTCTCCCAGGAGTAGTGCGCCGAGACTGGCACGAGCACCCGGGGCGGGGCGAGGTCGGCGTGAACGCGGAAGAACTCGACGTAGCCCAGCGACTCGACGCGCTGGCGGCTCACGGCGCGCGCCAGCTCCACCCCGCGCGCCTTGCCGTGTTGCTGGACGACGTGGGCAAACACCGCCTGACGAAGCTCGATGGCCTGGTCCATGGACAGGTTGAACAGCTCCCAGGCGCTCATCTCGTCGAGGGGCCTGTCCAGCGGTCCCACCGCCCCCACATCGAGCTCGAGTTCGCGCGCGCCGGCATGCAGCGCCAGCGGGTAGAAGCGCACCGCCAGGATGTTGCGCAGGCCCTCGTAGTTGGCCACCGTCCCGCCCGAGGTCAGGTGCCCCCAGGCGCACGGTTCGGCGCGCTCGTCGGTCGCAAAGCCGAACATGTCGGCCAATTGCACGCCCACGGCGAGCTCCTTGGCGACGGTGGCCGGGGCGGCCTCCTCGGCGACGTTATTGGGGTTGTACAGCGTGGTGACCAGGCGGGCGACCAGCCCCGGCAGCAGCAAATCCGAGGCCATATGGCCGACATAGCGCGGGCTGAAAAACGGCACCGACTTCTTGAGGTCGGCGCTGAGCCGGTACAGCTCTTGTTTCATGGAGGCGACGAACTCGATATAGTCGCCGCGGTACTGCGCTGTGGTCGGGATGGGCGGCGTGCTCTCGGGGTGAAAATTGCGCCGCCAGTACACGTGGTCGTTGATGAACTCCTCGAGCAGCTCCTTGAGCACCTTGGAGTTCTCGGCATAAGGCCCCAAAAACCAGGGATGCAGCTCGTCTAGGTCGGTCATCGCCGCCTCGGTGGTTCAGGCTGTCTCGGTGGCCACGTCGACCAGTTGTTCGAACATCTCTTCGAGCTGGCTGCGCGAGGCGTCGCCGGTGAGCCGACGCAGCACGTGTCCCTTGTGGAAGAAGATCAGCGTGGGGATATCCTGGATACGGTGCTCGTTGGCCAGGTGCTTGTTGGAATCGATGTCGACCTTGCCGACTTTGACTTGCCCGTCGTAGGCGGCGGCGAGCTCTTCGAGCAACGGCGAGAGCACTTTGCTCGGGCTGCACCAGTCGGCCCAAAAGTCGACGACCACCGGAATATGCGATTCGAGGACTTCCCGGTCGAAATTGTCGGTCGTCAACTCGATAGAATCGGTGCCCATCATTACTTCCTTGGGAAGGGAGGGGGGTCTACGGATGGATGAGGGCTCGAAAAACGCCCGGCATCCCTCTCACCCATACCGCAAAGCCGTCAAGATCGCAATTGAGCGAGTTTTCCCCGCGCCGCGGGCGTGTTGAATTCCTGGGCGAGTTTTGAGACAGTCGTCGACGTCTCGCTACCCCGATTATGGAGAACACCAATGCGAATGATGATGCGTTTGCTCGCAGTGATCGTGGTCCTGGCCGTTGCCGGTTCGATGGGGTGCACCGAACCCAACGCGGCGGCCACGCATAATGGAAGTGGCAGTTGGGTCGATCACGACGCCCAACTCTCCGACGTCGGGGGCGATGGCTCCAGTGGGGCGACCAGCGACGATGCCGGACCCACCAATAACGGCAGCCCTGATGCCAACGGCGGGGATATGACCCCCGACTCGGGTACGCCCCCCCAAGATGCAGGCCCAGCGGTGGTCGACGCTGCCCCGAGCGTCGACGTCGGGGTGAGCACGCCGGACACGGGAACGAGCGCCGACGCCGGCACCAGCGATGCCGGGGCGCCGGCCGATACGCCCTGCAGCACCAACTCCGAGTGCGGCCAGGGGCTGGTTTGCTGCCCGACCGACTTCCAGGGCAACGCCGCGTGTACGCCCAGCGACCAATGTCGCATGGGCGGCTATTGCCAGACGGACGCCGAATGCGCGCCCGGTGAAGGCTGCTGCAGCGTGATGGGCGCGCAGGTCTGCTCGACGCGCTGCGGTGGCAACACCGGCAGCGGCGACCCCTGCTCGACCAACTCCGATTGCACCGGCAGCGAGGTGTGCTGCATGGACCGCTCGGGCCAGACGACCTGCACCAATCGCAACCGGTGCTGGTCGGGCGGTGTGTGCGCGACCGACTCGGATTGCCAGAGCGGCGAGACCTGCTGCGACGTGCCCCAGGCGGGTCCGACCTGCATTCAGTCCAATTGGTGCCGATAGAGTTTGATTCGTACACGAGACAGGAGTTCGACGAAAATTCTTGTCTCATTTTGCCAATTCGGTATGCAATTTGTACGATAGACGCAGAGTTGGCGCCCCACGGCGTCCAAATATGTTGCAGCTAAGGAGGTGCACCATCGCGGTCGAACGCCCATATGTTCAATTATCCAATGAGGATCGACGAACCTATGCCGATCTGACCGAGCCTGAAAAAGCGATCATCCAGGTCGCCATCCAGACCGAGTATGTCACCCGCGAGGTGGTGCTCGACCGGCTCGCCGATGACTTCACCAAGACCGACCTGCGCGACGCGTTCGCGTCCCTATGCGACGAACAGCGCTTGTTTCGGGTGGGGAATAAGGCCGAGCACGTGCTCATCGAGCGCGACCTATTCTGAGAAGCTGCGCCGCCCACGGCGGCGAGCCTTCGACGCACGAAAGCCCCCGGCGGTCAGAACCGCGCGGGGGCTTTTGTTTGGGTGTCGGGGCAGGGCGCACGCCTACTTTTTCTGGCGCTGGTACGTGCCCACCAGCGTAGCCTCGGCGATGGCGTCGGCCTTCACCTCTTTGGCCAGCTCGGGGATGGTGGGCATCTCGGTAAAGGTCGTGCCCGGGTTGTCGAGCGCGTAGATATGAAACACGTAATGATGGGGCTTGCTACCCGGAGGCGGGCAGGGCGCGCCGTAGCCAATCTTGCCAAAGTCGTTCTTGGCCTGGAAGGCGGTCACCCGGTTTTCCTGGGTCCGCGGGGTCGTCACGCTGACCTTGGCCTTGTTGGGCACGTTGGCCGTCAGGACGCGTTCGTTGGCCGGGATCGCCCAGATGCCCCAGTGGTGGAAGGTGCCTTTGGGGGCGTCCGGATCTTCGACCACGATGGCGAAGCTCTTGGAGCCGTTGGGCGGCGACGACCACTTCAGCGGCGGCGAGATGCCCTGGCCGTCGCAGGTGTACTTGGTGGGGATGGTGCCGCCATTTTTGAACGCCTCGCTCGACAGGGCGAACTTCATGCGGTCGGGCGGGCCCGGCGGTACCGGTGACTTGCTCTTCTGGGCGGCCGGATGCGGCTGTTCGGCGGCCGCGGCGGGCCCACCGGCGGTGGGCTGGGGTTCGCGGTTCTTGCATCCGGCCACGGCGACGAGCCCGACGGCGATAACGAGAATACGATACTTCATAGGGGGCTCCGATTTGCTGTAGTTATCGATGGAGCATTGACGCACAGAGGCGTCGGGCGACCACACAGAATCAATAACCCCGTCGTCGACGCTCTCAAGCGCGGGCTGCGCTTAGAACTGCTGCTCGCGCATGAGTTGGTCGGTGATGCGCCCCTGGGTCTTCTCGTCGATGTCGAAGGACTCGACGATGGCGGCGAGCAGCGTGTGCTCCTCGGGGGCGATGCGCGAGTCGGCGGTGGCGATGCGCCCCGCGTAATAATAGGCCTCTTCGCGCAACCAGTCCTCGCCGAGGCGCTGGCTGATATCGGCACAATAGGCGCGCGCCTGCGCCGCATCCGTCGTCATCTGCTGGGCCCGCGCGAGGGCCTCGCTGACGTAGGCCTCCAGCGGCGTGGATGCGTGCCACTCGAGCACGTGCAACTCCTTGGTCAACTCCTGTTGCTCGATGGCGGCCACGTTTTGGTCGATGGCCATGGCATAGGTCAGGATGTCGACCAGGGCCTTCTCCTGGGTCTCGTCGAGCTTCGAGAAGGTCTCGCCGGAGAAAATATTGCTCAGAGTCGTAAAGATTCCCATCGTTTGGCGCCTCGTCTGTAGCTGAGAACTCTAGAATGTCGGCTGCGCCGCCAGTCTAGCGCAGGATGGGATTCTGCGCGAGCGGCGTCCGCACCCGCCCAAAGAGCCGGTCGCACCCCTCGAAGAGGGCCATGCCGGCGAGCATCGCGCCCACGAAACTCAGCACCCCTACGCCGCCGGTGGTCACGCTGGCCACCGCCGGGCCCGGGCAGTAGCCCGACAGCCCCCAGCCCACCCCGAAGAGGACGCTCCCAACGACCAGGCGCCACTCGAGTCGGTCGCGCGACGGCAAGTGAAAGTGGGTGTCCAGCACGGGGCGGCGTCGGCGCAGCGACAGCCGATAAGCGACGAGGTTGACCAGGACCGCCCCGCCCATCACGAAGGCGAGGCTGGCATCCCAGGCGCCCGAAAAATCCAAAAAGCCCACCACCTTCGACGGCTGGGTCATGCCCGCCAGGGCCAGGCCCATGGCGAAGACCACCCCGGTGACAAACGCGACCAGGACCTTCATAGCGTGCCTCCCAGTAGATGATTGACCACGTATACGGTCAGCGCCCCGGCGGCCATAAACGAGCACGTCGCCACCAGTGAGCGCTTGGAAAACCGCGCCAGCCCGCACACGCCGTGCCCGCTGGTGCACCCGTTGCCCAGCCGCGTGCCGAAGCCCACGAGCAGCCCGGCGACGACGAGCGCCGGCACCGAGCGTTCGATGTGGACGCTGAAAAGTTCGGGCCGAAGCGCGAACATCACGCCGCCGCCGACCACCAGGCCGGCGACGAAGGCCATCTTCCAGGCAAAGCTCGACGACGCCGGCTTGAACACGCCGCTGACGATGCCGGTGATCCCGGCGATGCGGCCGTTGAACAGCCACAGCGCCGCCGCGCACAGGCCGATGAGTATGCCCCCGATGGCAGAAGCGATAGGCGTAAAGTGGTGCATGAGCGAACTCCGTCATATTAGGCCTATAAATCCTACCAAGTTTGTATGTTTTTGCAAACGAGTGCCCCACTCCTCAGCAGGCTCGACGCGCCTTTTCCCGCCCTTACGATCCAAATGGGCCACCAGGCCCCCTGGACCCCCGGACCCCTGGACCCCCGGACCCCCGGGCTCCCGGACCCCTGGACCCCTGGACCCCTAGACCCCCGGACCCCTATGTTTTTCAAACGCATCTACGACGAAGGTCTCGCCCACGCCTCCTACCTCGTGGCCTGCGCCGAGAGCGGCGAAGCCATCGTGGTCGACCCGGCGCGAGACATCGACCAGTACCTCGACGAG
The DNA here is from genome assembly GCA_963697525.1 of uncultured delta proteobacterium. Classification (GTDB taxonomy): domain Bacteria; phylum Myxococcota_A; class Bradymonadia; order Bradymonadales; family Bradymonadaceae; genus Bradymonas. The sequence goes on along the minus strand of OY969087.1, from coordinate 5,536,285 downwards.
GCACGCGACCAGGGCTTCGACATCGTGGGCGCGATGGAGACCCACATCCACGCCGATTTCCTGTCCGGCGCTCGCGAGCTCGCCCGGGCGGTGGACGGCAAATTGTACGTCTCCGGCGAGACGGTGCCGCGCTGGGAGTACGCCGGGCTCGACGACTTCGACACCGTCGCGCTGTGTCATGGCGACGAGGTCGAGCTGGGCAATATCCGCATCGAGGCGCTGCACACCCCCGGGCATACGCCCGAGCACCTGTCGTTTTTGGTGACCGACGGGGCCGCGGCCGACGAGCCGATGATGCTTCTGAGCGGGGACTTCGTCTTCGTGGGCGACCTGGGGCGCCCGGACCTGCTCGAACAGGCCGCCGGCCAGATGGGCACGGCCAAGGAGGGCGCGAGCGCCCAATTCGACTCGGTCGGCGACGTCCTATGCAAACTGGGGGACGAGGTGATCGTCTGGCCGTGTCACGGCGCGGGGTCGGCCTGCGGCAAGTCGCTGGGCGCCATCCCGGCGAGCTCGGTGGGCTACGAGCGCAAGCACGCCTGGTGGACCAAGCTCGTCGACGATGGCGACCGCGCCGGGTTCGTCGAGGAGTTGCTCACCGACCAGCCGGAGACGCCCAGCTACTTCTGCAATATGAAGCTGATGAACCGCGACGGCATGACGCTGCTCGGCGCGTTGCCCGCGCCCCCGAAGCTCCTCCCCGACCGGTTTCGCGCGCTGCGCCGCGAGGACGCCCACATCGTGGATCTGCGGCCCAAGGAGGCGTTCGCCGAGCAGCACCTGGTCGGAGCCTTGAGCTTTCCGACGCGCAATCATCTGTCCACCTACGCCGGCTGGGTGCTCCCCTACGACGACCGCCCGCTGGTGCTCATCGGCCAGCCCGAGCAGGTCGAGGACGCCACGCGCCGGCTCATCCGCATCGGCCAGGACAATATCGCCGGCTACGTCACCCACTTCGCCGAGTACGTCGACGCCGACGAGCTGGGGTGTTTCCCCATCGTTCCCGTCGGCCGAGCCCACACGCTGTGGGAGCGGCGCGACACGGCGGTTGTCGACGTGCGCGCCGACTCCGAATGGAAAGAGGGGCATATCCCCGGGGCCATCCACGTCCATTATGGCAAAATCACCCACCAGCTCGACCAGATTCCGCGCCACAAAAAGCTGATCATCCACTGCGCCAGCGGCATCCGCGCCAGCCTCGCCGCCAGCCAACTGCGCGCCAAGGGCTACACCGACGTGGTCAACTTCCCGGGCGGTTACGACGCGTGGAAGACGGCGGGTTATCCGACCGAGGGCGATTAAACGCAAAAAACGGCTCCGGTTCCGGTTCCGGTTTCGGCCCCGGTCACGGTCACAGTCACGGTCACGGTTCCGGTTCCAGCGCCGGTACCGGCGGACCGTGGACCTTCATTCCTGCATCCGGGCTGCTGCCAACTGTGGTCGCGCCGGCTCGCCCTCGAGCGCGTGTCGCGCGCGACGGATGGTCTGGTAGACGTCGCGGGCGTCGTCGATCATCGCGAGACGCGGTGGCGTCTGTCTTCCGATCATCGGCCAGCCGGCGTCGGCCATCACGCCGGACATGCCGAAGGGCAAGCGAGATTCGCCGAGCTCGATGGTGCCGCTTCCGTCTCGTTTGGTCTTCAAATCGAGCTGTTCGATCGTGCTGAGGCGCTTCGACTGCACCTGGTCGAGCCGTTTGCCGGTCACGATGATCACACGGCTGTTGGTGACCCCGTAGTAGGTGTGCTTGCGTTTGTGGGCGGCCCTGAAAAAGCGTCCGAACATCATATAGAGCCCGACGGCTACGAATAATAAACCGAAGATGGCAAACGGCCAGACGCCGTTCCACAGCACCACGGTCTCCCAAACCAGCGCAAACCCGCCCCACACCAGGGAGAACGGGATGAGAAACCAGTCGACGCCGGTCAACTGCACGCCTTGGTGTGGCTGGCCAGCCCACAGGAGCTCCTCATCAGGATCGAGCTCGCGGCGGATAATGTGTGCGGCGGTGTCTTTCATGGTTTCCCCCGGTGGCTTCGAGGTTGCGGTTCGGTATCAAGATACCAGAGGCGCGGCGGGAGGCGAAGTTGCGGCGTCGGCACGTACCAGTCACATGCGCTCGAGGGGGCGTGGTTCCGTAATCGGGGGCTTCGAGGTGTGGAGGCACGTGGCTCTGGAGGCGGGGAGACCCCAGCGGCCTCGCGCCGCTGGTGAATCAGATCGTCAGCTAAGGGCGGCGGGGTGTGCCCCGCAAGACCCCCGCGGGTTCATCCCGCGGGTGAATCAGATCGTCTGCTACGAGAGCGGCTGCCCAAACACAACTCGCCATCCAAAATCCGTCCCAGACGCCGCTCGACGGCCGATCGACCAAGAAAGGACGCAACGATTCGACCTTTTTGCCGAAAACCATAGAGAGGGGCACCGACTAGGACGCGGCGTCTCACCCAGCGTCGCGCCGTCGAACAAGGTGGCCCCCACGGAAGCGCAACCGTCGCAGCGAAACAACGCCATCGGCCCGGTCCGATGCCCGCAAACCCCGCCTCACATCGGCGAGAAAGACGGGCGACCCAGGGCACGGCCGAGGTGCGTCTTGGTTGGTTTCATGGGGGAGGGCTCGAGGAGCCCAGGATGGCGGGGCAGTTGGGGCAGTGCGCGCGCTTTGGCAGCGCGCGCGCGGGTCTTTCGCGGACCGCGGGTGCCGCCGTGCTTAGCCGACGATCTTTGCGTCCTGTGGGGCGAGCCCACAGGGGCGCTGGAGGCGGCGAGGCGCCTGGCTTAGCTTGCGATCTTTGCGTCCTGTGGGGCGAGCCCACAGGGGCGCTGGAGGCGGCGACCCGCCCTGGTTTGAAGCGTGGACTCGAGCCGTGCCTCGAGCAGACATCGAAACGCCCGGCGCGTTGCCGCGATCCTCAGATCCCCGATCAGGGAACCGCACCCCGCTCGAGGCCGACTCCTTGTGCGGCCGGTAAGTTGCAGGCTACCTTCGGCACATGCGGGACAGCCAAGGCGATCGTCTTAAACAGGTAAGGGAGGCCCAGCAAATGCGAGACAGCAAACGCATCCTGAACGCGACCATTGCCGCTTTGCTCAGCCTGGTCTTCGCGGGGGCGGGGCAGGTGTACAATCGCCAGTGGGTCAAGGGACTGGTCATGGCGATTGCGGCCATCGCGCTGTGGTTTGTCCTGCTGGGCTGGGTCGTCCAAATATGGGCGATTGCCGACGCCGCCGTGGTGGGTTGGTCACGGCCTGGGCTGGGCGACACGTCGAGCGTCTCCGGGTGGCGCGCGTTTGGGCTCAAGGTCTGCGTCTTCGTCGTCGTGTTGGTCCTGGGGATGACGGTGCTCTCGCTGTGGTATCCAGAGTTGACGGGTTTCCGCTGAGTGACGCTGGCGGTGTCGGGCCCCGTCGAGTCAGTCGCTCGCCCGGTGCTCGAAGTAACAGGCCCGCCCGTCTTCGATGGCCTGAACGCAGCGCGCCACGCGCGGGCCTCGTACCCCGCCGAGCAGCTCGACGGCCTCGTCGAGCGGGGCGAAGCGATAGGCGGAGATCTCGGCGTCGGGCAGGTCGATCTCGGCGACACGGTCGGCGTCGAGGACGCCGCCGGCAAATAGGAAGATCAAACCCTCGGTGCGCGTCGAGTTCGGGTGCAGGTAATCGACGCATGCCAGCGACACACGCTGCTCGTCGATCACAACGCCGAGCTCCTCGGCCGTCTCACGCACTGCCGCGCGTCGGGGCGATTCGCCGGCTTCGACCACTCCGCCGGGAACCTCCCAACCCTCCTTGTAGGTCGGCTTGACGATGAGGATGCGCCCGCCGCCGTCGAAGAACAGGACGCCGGCGGCCATGCGCTTTCGCGGCAGACTCTCGAGGTACTCCAGGGGCGGCAGCAAGCCGGCGGCGCTGTCGCCGAGCGTCGTCGCGTAGACCAGGCTGTCGCGCCACTGCCCGTCGATGCACACGTTTTGGCGAAGGCGTCCTTCGCGGCGCATGCCCAGCTTTTCGAGCACCCGCGCGGAGGCGCGGTTGTCGGGCCGACAGGTCGCATAAACGCGGCGAAGCCCGAGCGCCGAGGCCGACCAAGACAGCAGAGCCTGTGCCGCCTCCGTGGCCAGTCCTCGGCCCCAGAAATCGCGATGGAGGCAAAACCCGAGCGAGGCATCACCCAGCTCCGAGGTCGTCCGCTCAATCCCGACCGTGCCGATGACTCGACCCGACTCGCCAAATTCGAGCGCCAGGAGCACGCAGCGGAGCGTCGGCTCGTCGAGCGCCGCGACGGCCGCGCGGATGAACTCCCGGGTTTCCTCCGGCGAGTTTGGCCCCCAGTCGGTAAACCGGGTTACGAGCGGATCAGAGGCATACGCGTGCACCTCGTCGAAGTCGTCGAGGACGAACGGGCGCAGCTTCAGCCGATCTGTGCAAATCGAAAGTTGTTTCATGGGTCGGAGGCTTCGTCGCGGCTATTCGTTGCCTGGCTTGGTGGCAGACACCACGTCGACGATACCCGAGGCGCCGGCGTCGGGGAAGGTAGGGGAGGAGGCCCTCGCCGGCTCGGGTTCCGGCTGCGGCCCCAGGTTTGGAGCGACGCCGTCCCTGGCGTCGAGAGCGGCGCGGGTCTCTGGCCTGCACTGGATCACGATCAGCTGCGAGCCCGGAAGGTGCCCAATGTCGCAGTGTTTCTCGAGCTTGCGCGAGTAACGCGAGGTGCTCGCACGAAACTTCCACGGCTCGTCGTGGCCGACAAAAAGCAGCGGCCCACCGCCGTAGGCGACGTGACTGCGAATGATCTGGCCGACGTTGCGCGGCCCCTTGAGGTTGTGCAGGACGGTGGCGAACATGCGGTTTTCCTCGGGTCAACGTTGGTCGTGTCCGCGGCGGACGTCGACCTGCGTGAAGTCGGGCGCGCGGACGCGAAAGACGTCCAGGTGTGCCCACTCGGGCGCGGTCAAGGTTACGGCTGATGATCCCACACATTTTTGCGGGACGCCCAGCGGAGCGGCAGCAAGCAGCCGCTCCGCATCACATGTGTGGAAATGTGATCGATGGTTAGACGGCCAGGGTCACGACGCGCGCAATGCCGATCCGGCCTCGTATGCCCTTCGCCCGTGTTGCCCTGCAAAACGAGGTGGCTCCCCGCCTCGAGCGCCCCTTGTGGGCTTGCCCCAAAGAACGCAAAGATCGCCAGCTAAAGCGGGGCGACAATCTGCATCTGGGGCTACACGGTGCGTGGGTTGGTGACACCACGTCGACGATACCCGAGGCGCCGGGGGTTGGGAAAGGCAGGGGGCGAACAGAGAACGCCAGATCTGATTGGGTCGCGGGTAGATGGTCTGGCGGGTTGGTAAGTTGTTGAAAGATAATGTTGAATGGCTGTGGTTGAGCTCGTTGTTCGCCGTCCCGATCCAAAAAAGATCTGCCTGATACGCAACGATTTGGCTGATTTTGCCGATAACCATAATGAGGGGGCCAAGAGGGCATTCCTCAACGCATCGGCAAGTTTCAACCAATCACATTGCGAGGCATATCATGAGCATCAAGGTTCGGAAAAAGCGAGGCGAGCACTCCGACAATTCTGCGCGGCGGCGAAAGAAACGCGGCGACGACTACATCGAAGTGGGCCACGGCGATTACTGCGTCGTCACCATCAACCGCCACGACGGCTCGACCGTCGTCCAGCGGTTCACGAGCGAGGAGGAAGCCCAGGCTCAGCACAACCGCAACATCCGAGCGGACAAGCCCCTGGTCGGCGTGACCGAACTCAATTGATGGGAGGCTAAGACGGTCCGGGGCGCGGTCGTCTCGACCGCCGGGGTCCCTCCGGGCCCTCCGGGGCCCCGCACGTGTCGCGGCTTTGGCCGCGCCGGAACACGCAAGGCGGGGCCGGAGGCAGCCGGGGCGGGCCAGGCCGCCCACCAAATAATTGAGTCGCGGCTCAGGAATGCGCGTCGGAAGCTCGCGCGGTTGGCGTTCCACAATTCGTTGCGCGTGATGCATCGGACGAGCGTGCGCTTGATGACCTGCGCCATGACGACGTGAAACGGCAGGTCGAGCCAGACGACGGCGTCGGCGCGCTGCCACGCGATGTCGCGGGCGGCGGAGTAGTTACCGTCGACGACCCATACGGCTCGGTCCGGTCCCAATTCGCTCACCAAAGAATGCGGTCGCTTATCTACGCTGCCACCGCCTCAGCAACACCGTGCGCACCTCCTCGGTGGTCTCAGTGCCGCTCCATGTGCTCTTTCGTGGCTTCACGGACTCGCGTGCCTCCGAGCCTCCGAGCCTCCGTGACTCCGAGCCTCTGTGATGTCGGGCCGAGGGCCCAACAACCGACTCGGCGCGCTGCGCGCGCCTCGCACGGAGGGAGGGAGAAAAGCCGATTCTGGCTAGCCTCCGATCTAGGCGTCCCGCGGGACAAGCCACGCGGGGGCGCTAACTGCGAAAAAGATCTGAGGCCCAATCGCTGAGCGAACCTGGGGGTTGCGTCGATCTCCATGCCGATTATCGTATGCAGCGGGAGATCATTCCACCGTGGAAGAACATTGAACAAACCAGAACACGACGGCCACGCCCAATTGCGCAAACGCAGACGGCGTTTGTACCTGGTGGCCCCGGTGAAGATGCTGGCTAGCACGGCCTTCCTCGTGCTTGCGATAGATGTTGTGCAGGTTGGCAGCGTGGGTCCTCTTCCTCCCATTTACAATATTGGGATCGTGGCGCTTGGGCTGGGCGGCGTACTCGGGGGCCTGTATTTCGGGATGCGGGACTTCGCTCGCGCTCGAGCTGTGTCCAGAGCGATCGAGAAGCGTCGTCGCGTTCAGATTGCCCAGAAGCGGAACGTCGCTCGCCAGGCACCCGCTCGACCGCGCACGCCACCGCCGTTTTCAAAGCGCCTCGGCGGCGGCGTGACGTTGCAGACGTTTTCGTCTTCGGACGCCGAGGCGTTGTTCGAGCGCATGAATGTCGATTGCAGCTACCTCGAGAAGTGGCAGGGCCGTGAAACGGTCGCCGCGACCCTCGAACAGGCACGCGAACGGATCCGCGACATGCTGCGCGCGATCGAACAGGGTGTCGCATTGCCCTGCGCCATCCGAGTGGGCGGCGACTTGGTAGGAGCAGCGGGACTCGTGCGCATCGATGCCCAACGTCGCAGTGCCGAGATGTACTATTGGATTGGCCAAGCCTTCCAGGGACGCGGCCTGATCACAAAGAGCTGTATGGCACTCATCGACCACGCATTCGACACGCTGGATCTGCGCCGGATCACGATCCGCTGCGAGCCGAGCAATCAGCCGAGCTGCGCCGTCGCCGAACGCCTGGGGTGTACGCTCGAGGGTACCCATCGCCAGTGTGAGCTCAAGAACGCCGAGCTGATCGACCTTCGTATCTACGCGCTGTTGCGCCATGAGTGGGACGAGACACACGCCGAGGAGGTCACGATGGGCGTAGACGGGACCACCGACTGAGTCCTTACCGTCCCTCGTATCTCGCGTTCGCGATTTGTGGCGTGTCGAGGTTCGTGCGCCGAAGCTCGTACATCGCCGTCGAGCAGGCCCCTTGAGGTTGTGCAGCGCCCGTGTTGCCCTGCAAAACGAGGTGGCTCGCCGCCTCGAGCGCCCCTTGTGGGCTTGCCCCACAGAACGCAAAGATCGCCAGCTAAAGCGGGGCGACAATCTGCATCCGGCGCCCCTGTGGGCGAGGTGTGCGTATCGTCGATGAGGAGCACAAAAGTGCGTCGAATTTGGGAGGCGAGGCCGTCGATCGGCACGACGGCGTCGCGCATCTTTGCTCGTGCTCGGCGCTACTGGCCGGCCGGCGTGAGCGTGACGTCGATTCTTTTCGACGTACAGCGAGTTCTCGCCCAGGTAGGTGGAGTCGACGCCGAGCAGCAGCCACAGGTTGCCGTCGGGGCTGGTCGTGACGTTGGCGTTGTGGGTGTGCTCGCGGGTGACCTCGACGTATTTGTCGACGACCTGGGCGCAGGGTTGGTCGTGGGTGACGTCGCCGGCGGTGCTCGCGGCCGGGCCGCCGACCTTGATGGCGTCGCCTTTGCGCACGTTGAGCTGGTAGGTCGACTGGTCGTCGCTCAGCGTGTTGCCGGGCTCCCAGGTGCTGCCGCCCATCTTCCAGATCATCAACTGGCCGGCCTGCTCGGTGCAGTCGTCGGGGTAGTTGGTGGCGAAGGTCACCTTGTAGGCGATGGTGTAGTCGGTGTCGGGCTTCAGGCCGTCGTCGGGGCCGAGCTGGCGCTTGAGGAACATGAAGATGCTCGACGTGGTGTTGTCGGCCTTCAGGTAGAAGGCCGTCTTGGAGTCGTCGAGTTCGCTGGGGAGCGGCTGGACCTCGCCGACGAAGTTGAGCTGCTCGCGCGCACCCTTCGGGTAGTCGGTGACGTCGGCCGCCCATTGTTGGGCGCCCTCGGCGAAGTCGTAGCTGAGCTTCACCGTCGAGGATTGCTGGGCGTCACTTCCGGCGTCGGCCGTGTTTTGCCCGTCGGTCGTGCTGCCGGAATCCGAACATCCCACCGCCAGGACCAGCAGAGCGGCTACAAAAAGCATGCGTTTCATCGTCGTGTACCACCGAGAGTTCGTCGTGTTTTTCCCGGGTTTAGCTACCATAGCTTGCGACCGCGAATAAAGGGCGCGATGGCCCAGGGCGTATTGACTCGAGGGCGCGCGTAGACACCTTTGAGTCAGTCGTCGGGGGCATGGAAAGGCCCGCGTCGCAGGTTTTGACAACGCCCACGAGGGGGTCATCATGCGCTGGAATATCGAAGAGCTTCCCAACCAGATTCAGACGATGAGCGCCAGGATGCGCCGGCGCTCCCTAGAGATCGCCGACCGGTTGGTGCGCGAGGGCCGGGAGAAGTCCGAGGCGATCTTGAGCGCCATCGAGCAGGCGCGCGAGCTGGGTGGCGGCGAGTCCGCCGTCGGCGAGGGCGGGCCGGGGCGCCGCGAATTGCACGTGGTGCCCGTCGACGACGATTGGCTGCTGCGCTCCGAGGAGGAGGACGCCAGCGGCGAGCGCTTCGAGACGCGCATCGAGGCCATCAAGCGCGGCCGCCACCTCGCCCGCGAGTCCGGCGGCAACCTGTACATCCACCGCAACGACGGATCCTTCGAGGAGGTGCGAAGCTACAGCCGCGCCAAGGCGCCGCACGCCCTGGCGTTGGACTCGCTGTTGGGCCTCTTCGTCGAGCAGCTTCGCGAGCTGTACGACGCCGAGAGCCGGCTCATCGAGCTCGTCCCCGAGATGATCGACTCGGTGACGTCGGTCGAGCTCGCCGAGGCGCTGCGCGACTTCGAGCGCAGGACCGAGGAGCGGCGCGACTGCCTCGACCAGATCTTCGGCGACCTCGACGAGTCGTCGATCGGCGAATCGTCCAGCGTGATGAGCGGGTTGGTCGAGGAGGTCGAGGATATCATCGGGCGCGCCCAGTCGGACGCGGTGCGCGACGCCGGCATGATCGCCATCACCCAGCAGATTGCCCACTTCGGCATGGCCGCCTACGGCACCGCGCGCACCTACGCCTACGAGCTGGGCCGCGACGAGGACGCCGAGGTGCTCGACGAGGCCCTCGATGAGCTCGAAGATTTCGATAACGAGCTCACCGAGATCGCCGAGGAGTCGGTCAACCTCGAAGCCAGAGACTAACGCGTCAGCGGCTTGTACTTGATGCGGCTGGGCTGCCTGGCGTCCTCGCCCAGCCGGCGTTTGCGGTCGCGCTCGTAGTCCTGGTAGTTGCCCTCGAACCACACCACCTGCGAGTTGCCCTCGAAGGCCATGATGTGGGTGGCGATGCGGTCCAAAAACCAGCGGTCGTGGCTGATGACCACCGCGCAGCCGGCGAAGTCCTCCAGGGCGTACTCCAGGGAGCGCAGCGTCTCGACGTCGAGGTCGTTGGACGGCTCGTCCAAAAGCAGCAGGTTTCCGCCTTCGAGCAGCGTCTTGGCCAGGTGCACCCGGTTGCGCTCACCGCCGGAGAGCGTGCCCACCTTCTGCTGCTGGGTGCTGCCACCGAAGCCGAACGCGGCCACGTAGGCGCGGGCGTTGACGTCGCGGTCGCCGATGCGAAGCACGTCGGCGCCGCCGCTGACGGACTCGTAGACGGTCTTGTCGGCGTCGAGGTCCTCGCGCATCTGGTCGACGTTGGCCAGCTCGACGGTCTCACCGACGGTGATGTCGCCGCTGTTGGGCTCTTCCTGGCCGGAGATCATGCGAAAGAGCGTGGTCTTGCCGGCGCCGTTGGGCCCGATGATGCCCACGATGCCGCCGGGCGGCAGGTTGAACGTCAGATCCTCGATGAGCAGGCGGTCGCCGTAGCCCTTCGAGATATGCTCGCCGCGCACCACCAGGTTACCCAGCCGGGGCGCCGGCGGGATGTCGATGGCGTGCTTGTGCCGGCGCGCCTTGCCCTGCAGCTCGTCGAAGTTGCGAAGCCGCTGCTGGGAGCGCTCGCGGCGCTCGTCGTTCGACAGCTTCGACCACTCGTACTCGCGCGACAGCGTCTCGTAGCGCGCGCTCTCCTCGCGGCCGTCCTCGCGCAGGCGCTGTAGCTTCTGCTCGAGCCAGGCGGTGTAGTTGCCCTCGAAGGGAATCCCCTTGCCGCCCTCGAGTTCCAGAATCCACTCGGTGATATTGTCCAGAAAGTAGCGGTCGTGGGTGACCACGATGACCGTGCCCTCGTAGTCGCGAAGCGTGCGCTCCAGCCAGGCGACCGTTTCGGCGTCCAGGTGGTTGGTGGGCTCGTCCAAAAGCAGCAGGTCGGGCTTCTGCAACAGAAGCGCGCACAGCGCCACGCGGCGGCGCTCACCGCCGGACAGGTGCTCCACGCTGCTGTCGCCCGGGGGCACGCGCAAGGCGTCCATGGCCACGTCCAGCGTGCGGTCGATATCCCAGCCGTTCGCGGCCTCGATCTTATCCTGCAGCTCGGCCTGCTCGGCGATGAGCGCGTCCATCTCGTCGGGGTCGACCTCGGCGAATTTGGCCGACACCTCCTCGTAGCGGTTCAACAGCTCGCGCACCTCGCCAAGGCCCTTCTCGACGTTCTCGCGCACCGTCAGCTCCGGGTCGAGCTCGGGCTCCTGGGCCAGGTAGCCCACCGAGGCGTCCGGGTCCATCCAGGTCTCGCCCTGAATGTCGGTGTCGATGCCCGCCATGATGCGCAACAGCGTCGACTTACCCGACCCGTTGGGGCCGACCACGCCGATCTTGGCGCCCGGGAAAAACGACAGCCAGATGCCGTCGAGGATCTTCTTGCCGTTGGGGGCGACCTTCTTGAGGTCCTTCATCGAATAGATGAATTCTTTGGCCATTTTCTGCCTCTATTTGAACGGGTTTGGGTGCGAGCTCGGAGCCTGCGTAGGGATGGGGCACGTTAGTTGCGCCGCTGCTCGTTTGCAACGGTCAACATCAACGACCACTCAACACGCCGACCAGCTCATTTGTGCCCCAGCCCCCGGACTGAAGTCCGGGGCTATTTGTGGAACTGCACAGAGATTGGAGAGCCGGCCTATTGAACACATATTTGTCGATCCGATGCACCACGACCCGTGATCGTGATCGTGATCGTGGTCGTGATCGTGGTCGTGATCGTGATCGTGATCGTGATCGTGGTCGTGGTCGTGATCGGCCGTTTAGCCGCGATAGGATCATTGGCTGCATGGCTCTGCAGGCTGTGCCAATGCGCTGTGTTCCTATGCTTTCGAGAACACCGGGCTCCCTGCCCCTCAAACAGCGGTTCACGTGCACGTTCGCGTTCAGGTTCACGTCACAAACCGACCTGCTGAGTTGATTTGTGAGCAATAGAACAGGGCATTAGCCCGGGGAGCGAGGTGCTCAATGCTCGTCCGCCCCCAGATCGGGCACGCCGTTGGTGTGGGGCTCGCCGTCCATATCCAGGCCGGCTTGGTCGACCTCGACGCCCTGGTCGATGGCGTCGGTGGCGCCGTCGACGAGGTGGAAGTCGAGGTTGGTGGCGTCGACGAAGAGGCTGGCGTCGATGTTCTCGAGGTTGTGGTCGACCTGACCGGTGGCACCGTTTCGCTGGGTGATGCGCTCGACGAGGTTGTTGCGGATGTCGACGTCGGTGTTGGCGAAGCGATAGTCGATGGAGCTGAAGAAGCCGGTGGCGGCGTCGGTCGAGTAGACGGTGTTGTGGTAGACGCGCGCGCCACGGGCCTGGTCGAGCTCGATGCCGGTGTCGAACCAGGGGTTGTCGGCATAGATGACGTTGTTGCGGATGATGCCGTCGAAGTGGCCGATGTAGCCGGCGTTGGGGTAGGGGTTGTCGGGGTAGTCGCGGGTCTTGCCGTCTTTGACCAGCCCGAAGCCCACGCCGCGCGCGCAGTTGACGATGGTGTTGTTCTCCACCAGCGTGTCGCGGCTGCCGCTCCAGAAGTGAACGGCGTGCTCGGCCAGGCCCTCGCCGGCGCAGTAGATGTCGTGGAACTCGTTGTTGCGCACCTGCCAGCCCTGGCCGGAGTGGGTGTCGATGCCGCCGGTGTAGCAGCCGCCGGGGTTGCGCTCGACGTGGGGGCGGCCGGCGTCGGTCATTCGGAAGTACGAGCACTCCACGCGCCCGTCGTCGGCGAACCTGGTGCGGTCGCCGTTGGTGTTGACCTTGACGAATTGCTCGCCGCCGTCGATGAGGCGAAGCCCGTACAGCAGGGTGCCGGTGACGTCGTCGGGGTTGGTGCCGCCGGGGAAGACGTGGACCAGGTGGTGGACGGCGCGTTTGATGGTCACGTGGGCGATGGTGACGTTCGACGAAATGACGTACATGATTTCGTCGACCTTGTACTCGCCGTCGATGACCACCTTGGTGGCGTCGTTCGACGCCGAGCGCAGCGTGACGTCGTCGTGGCGAAATTGCAGGGGCGCGCCCGGCTTGTACGTGCCGTCGTCGAGCATGATGGTCGTGCCGGAGGCGGCCTCGCGCACGATCTGAGGGAGCTGGGTGGCCTGGTCGGGGCTGACGTGGACCACGGTGTGGCTGTCGTCGAGGGGCAGCGCGCCGCAGGTCAGGCGCTCGGTGGTCCCGCCGGTGTCTGGGCTCGTGCCGGTGTCCCCGAGGGCGGCATCGCCAGCGGCCGCGTCCGTGTCTGTGCCTGTGGTTCCGGCGTCGGTCGTGACGTCGGTATCGGCCGTCGTACTCGTGTCTTTGGAGTCCAGGTGGGCGTGTGAGCCGGTGTTATCCGAGCATGCAGCGAGGCTCAACAGCGCGATCAGGGCGGTCGTCAGTGCAGATTTCATATGAGAGCAGGTCGCGTTGGAGTCGTATTGTCGTCGAGGCAGCCAACCTATGACGACCGAGGTGACGAGGCAAGCCAGACCGCGCGCCTGCTCCTGCGCGAGAATTTTGCCGGCCTAGCCGCGGCGCGCCTCCAGGGATTCCCACTCCTCGTACAAGGCGTCCAGCCGCGCGGCCACGTCGCGCAGGTCGGCGTTCAGGCCGGCGATCTCGTCGGTGCGGCTGCTGTACAACGCCGGGTCGGCCAGCTCGGCTTCGATGCCCGACTTGGTGGCCTCGAGCTGGGCGATCTCTTCCTCGACCGCCTCCAGCCGGCGCTCCTCCTTCCAGGTCAGCCCCTTTTGCTCGGGGTGTTCGGCCTGCTGCTCGGCTTGCTGCTCGGCCGATGGCTTGTCGGGCGTCTTTTGGGCTGGAGCTGGCTGTGCGTCCCGCGCGGCGCGCCTCTCGCGCTTGGCGTCGCGCTCTTCGCGATAGGCGTCGTAGTCGCCCCAGTAGCGCACGAGAACGCCGTCTTCGAACGCGCAGATGCTGTTGCACACTCGGTTCAAAAAGTAGCGGTCGTGGCTGACGAGCAGGATGCAGCCCTCGAACTCCAGCAGGGCGTCTTCGAGCGCGCTGAGCGACGCCATGTCCAGGTCGTTGGTGGGCTCGTCGAGGATGAGCAAGTTGGCGTTCTGGGCGATGACGCGGGCCAGGCGCAGCCGGCGAAGCTGGCCGCCGGAGAGCATCTTGACCGGCGATTTGAGCAGCTTGCGCCCAAATAAGAATCGCCCCAGGTAGTCGCGCTTGTGGTGGCGAGTGTCGCCGATCCACACGTAATCGCTCTCGCTAAACGCGTCGTAGACCGTCTCGTCGGGGTCCATCTGCAGGCCGGACTGGCTCAGGTAGCCCAGGCGGGTGTACTCGCTGACGTCGACCTCGCCGGCGTCGAGGCGCTCGCGGCCGACCAGCATGTCGAGCAGGGTGGACTTGCCACAGCCGTTGGGTCCGAGGATGCCGATCTTGTCGCCGGGGGCGACCGAGATGCTCACGTCCTCCAAGAATCTGGCGCTCGCCGTAGGACTTGTACAGGCCGCGCGCCGACAGGACGTGGGCGCCCAACGACGGCCCGTTGGACATGGTGATGTCGACTTGGCGGTCGTCGGGCCCGCGATACGCGTTCTTGGCGCGCTCGACCTCGTCGGTGCGTGCCTTGGAGGCGCGTCCGCGGGCTTTGACGCCGCGCTGCAACCAGTCGAGCTCGTCTTCGAGCGACTTCTGGCGGCGCTGCTGGGTCTTTCGGTGCACCTCCATGCGCTGCTGCTTGCGCTCGACGAATTGCTGGTAGGTGCCCGGGTGGCTGTGCAGCCCGTCGGGGGCGACCTCGATGATGCGGCTGGCGACCTGCTCCAGGAAGTAGCGGTCGTGGGTGATCAGCAACAGCCCGCCGGGGAACGCGCGCAGCCATCCCTCGAGCCACTCGACGGTGTCGGGGTCGAGGTGGTTGGTGGGCTCGTCCATCAGCAACAGGTCGGGCGACTCGATGAGCACCCGCGCCAGAGCCACGCGCCGGCGCTGGCCGCCGGAGAGGTGGGCGACGCGCGCGTCCATATGCTCGGCGAGCCCCAGCCTGGCGAGCACCTCGTCGACGCGGCGCTGCCAGTCCCAGCCGCCCAGGCTCTCGATGCGCTGGCGCAGCTCGTCCTGGCGCACGATGGCGGCCTCGAGGTCGTCGGCGTGCTCGATCTCGGCGGACATCTTCTCGTAGGCGGCGATGGCCTCGCGCACCGGGCGCACAGCCTCGCCGACGAGCTCGCGCGGCGTCGCCCACTCGTCCAGGCGGGTCTCCTGAGTCAGGTGGCCGATGCGTGCGCCGTTTCGCAGGGCGATCTTACCGGCGTCGGCCTCGTAGCGGCCGATGAGGATGCGAAACAGCGTGGTCTTGCCGATGCCGTTGGGTCCCAGCAAGGCCACGTTTTCGCCGTCGTCGACGGCGAAGTCGACGTCGTCGAAGACGGTGTGTGCCCCGAAGGACATCGAGAGATGTTGGACGTTGAGTACGTTCATCGGGGGCTTAACATGCAAATGGGGTGGAGCCTTCCGTGGCGACCTTGGCATATACCGTGCGTTGTGCGCAAATCGGGGTTTGCGTGTTGGAAGGCCTTGCAGGCGAGCTGCGCCATCTATTGAGGTAATCATTATTGAAGGGCGGACGGTTCGCGGCGTTTGCGCGAGGCGAAGCTTTGGTCGATAAGTCACGTGGCTAACCCGCGAGACGACGGCTACAGGTAAATCATGGATATTGCTGAAATAATCAACCAATTGAGCGACCCCGCGGCCTATCCCGACGTGGTCGATGGGCCCATCGTGGTGTGCCAGACGCATATCTCGGTGGTGTTTCTGGCCGGTGAGTTTGCGTACAAGCTCAAAAAGCCCGTCGACCTGGGTTTTGTCGACTACTCGACGCTCGCCCGCCGCGAGCACTTCTGTCGCCGAGAGGTCGAGCTCAACCGCCGATTGGCGCCCGACGTTTACCTCGACGCGGTGCCGGTGACCATGACGGGCAGCGATCTGCAGGTGGCGGGGCAGGGCGAGGTCGTCGAGTGGGCGGTCAAAATGCGCCGGCTTCCCGACCGGGCTACGCTCGAGAGCAGGCTCGCCGACAATGAAGTCGACGTCGCCGAGATGGTCGACCTGGCCAAGCTTATTGCGGATTTTCACGCCCGTGCGGCCCGCGGCGACGAGGTCGCCGAGTTCGGCCGCTTCGAGGTGGTCGCCCAAAACGCGCGCGACAACTACACCCAGACCGAGGACCACGTCGGTGAGACGGTCGATGCGGCGGTCCACGCGCGGTTGGCGGCGCTCAATGATGACGAGCTGGCGCGGTTGCACGACCTCATCGACGAGCGCGCCCGGCGCCACGTGCCCTGCGACACCCACGGCGACCTTCGCCTCGACCACGTCTACCGGGTCGACGGGGCGTTCGTCATCGTCGACTGCATCGAGTTCAACGACCGGTTCCGCTACGCTGACCCGATAAGCGACATCGCTTTTTTGGTGATGGACCTCGACTTCGTCGGCCGTCGCGACCTGTCGGGCGCGCTCGCTGACGCCTATATCCGGGCGTCCGGCGACGCCGAGGGAGCGGCGCTGCTGCCGTTTTATGTCGCCTACCGCGCGGCCGTGCGCGCCAAAGTCGAGGGTATCAAGGCCGCCGAGGCCGAAATCGACGACACGGCGCGCGACGAGGCGCGGCGAAAGGCCCGCGCGCATTGGCTGCTCGCCCTCGGGCGGCTGGAGGCGCCCAGGCGGCGCCCGGCGCTGGTGCTCGTCGGGGGCCTTCCCGGCACGGGCAAGTCCACGCTCGCTCACACGCTGGCCGAGCGGGCCAACTTTACGGTCATCGACACCGACGTCGTGCGCAAAGAGCTCGCCGGGATCGACCCGCACACCAGCGGCCGGGCGGCCTTCGGCCAGGGGATCTACACCGCCGAGTGGTCCGCCAAGACCTACGCCGAATGCCTGCGCCGCGCCCAGGCGCGCCTGCAGGTCGGCGAGCGCGTCATCGTCGACGCCACCTTCACCAGCGAGGCGCGCCGGGCGATCTTTTTGGAGTGCGCGCGCCACTACGGCGTTCCCGGCCTCTTTCTGGTCTGTGAGACGAGCTCCGACACCGCGCAAGCACGCCTCGACGCGCGCACCGGCGACGTCTCCGACGCCGGCTGGGACATCTATCGCAAGATGGCCGAGGCCTGGGAGGCGCCCTCCGCGGACAGCGCGCGCGTCACGCACGCGCTGTCCGCGGAGGGCTCGGTCGACGAGGTCGTCGAACGCGCGCTGGGCGTTCTTCGCTCGTTGGAGTTGCTTTGACGGCGACGTCGTGTTGTGATTTGGCGCATCGTCATCACGTGCAACATTTAAGGGAAGAACCCCGCTGTTCAGAGGTATCCCATGCACCTTCCCAGTCAAATCAAGCACGCCATCGGCGCCTACGAGCGCCAAAAGGATTCTCATCGGCCATGCGCTGCGCAAGCGGGTGGGCTATTTCGACCAGATTCGCGTCGTCGGCTACAACGGCTACGGCAACGACAACCGCCTGTTCCTCAAGGGGCGGGTGCTCGCCGACGACAAGGTCGAGTCTAGTGACGCCGACAACGAGCTCGAAAACCTGCGAAATATGTTTCGGCGCTACCACACCGACGAGGTGCCCAAGGCGGTGGTGCGCGTGGTCATCGGCGAGCGCGACTACGAGGTGCAGACCGACTGGGAGGGCTATTTCGACCTGGACGTGCCTCCCGGCGAGGCCCTGGTGGTCGACGACCTGTGGTACGACGTCGATCTGGAGCTCGTCTCCCCGAAGCCGCGCGTCCACCAGCCCACCTTCGCGTTCGACGCCAAAGTCCAGGTGCCCTCCAACCCCCAATTCGGTGTCATCAGCGACATCGACGACACCATCGTGGAGACCGGGGCGACCGGCCTGCTGCGCCAGGCGCGCGTCGTGCTGCTCAACGGGCCCAGAACGCGGGTGCCCTTTCCCGGCGTGGCCGCGTTTTACCGGGCGTTGCAGGATGACCGCGCCCGACCCACCAACCCCATCTGGTACGTGTCGTCGTCGCCGTGGAACTTGTACGAGCTATTCGTCGAGTTCATGGAGTTTCGCGACATTCCGGCGGGCACGATCTTTTTGAAGGACTTCGGATTCGACAGCGACAAATTCATCAAGACGGGCCACGAGCGCTACAAGCTCGATCATATCCAGCATATTCTGGACACCTACCCGAAGCTGACGTTCGTGCTCATCGGTGACTCCGGCCAGAAAGACCCGGAGATCTACCACAAGATCGTGCGCGACAACCCGGAGCGCATCGAGGCGGTGTACGTGCGAGACGTCACTCCCGACGAACGCGACCGCGTCGTGCGCGCCATCGCCGACGACGTGTGCGCCCGCGGCGTGGACATGCTCTTGGTCGAGAACACGCTCGAGGCTGCCAAGCACGCCCGGGCCAGCGGCCTGATCGACCAATCCGAGATCGACCGGGTGCGCACCGAGTGCGCCCGAGAGCGCGAGAAGCCGGCGCGACCTCGGTCGGCGCTGGGGCAGATGGCCGGCCGGCTTCGCGATTTGTTCGGCTGAGCGTGATCAGCGTGGCTCGGGCCAATCGTGGGCGAGCGTGGTTCGCGTGCCCCAATCATCGGAGACTTGCTGCAAGGTGGGGTGACCGTGCTTGTCGACCTTCCATGTCGAGGTGTGGAAGGTGCGCCCGCGCACGTATTTGCCGTCCAGATGGTGGTGCTCGAAGGCCTTTTTGTACATGCGGAATTTGCGCCCGACGATCGCGACGGTGAACGCACGGTGAGCGCCGGGCACCTCGAGGACGATGTCGTGGTGGTCGCCCGGCGGGATGCGGTTGGTGCTCAGCTTTTTCACGGTCGGCCACCACTGGTAGTGCGCGGCGATGCGGTCGCTCGCCCGGGCGATGGTCTTGCCGTGGGCGTCGCGCGCGACCACGGTGATGTCGGCGTGGCGCTCGGGATCGCCGGTGGGAAAGTCGTGGCCGGCGTTCTTGTTGGTCAGGCGCACCCACAGCCGCGTACACGGCTGGTTGGCGGCACAGCGCGTCGAGTCGGTGCCGAAGTTGGGGTCGTGCTCGCCGGCCGGAGGTGTGTCCGACTCGGGCTCGATGAGCGCGATCTCGACGGCCGTGCCGTAGACCTTGCGAAGCCGCTTTAAGTCGTCGGCATAGGCCGGCTTTTTGGGGATGAGCGAGCCGCCAAACCAGTGGTGTCGGGTCAGCCGCGCGGGTCGGTCGAAGTCGGCGGCGAGTTTGCGGCGAACCTGGGGCATGTGACACTTCTCGCAGTAGTGGTCGGCCGCGCCGTAGCGGCTGGATGCCCACTCCTCGCCGGTCGAAAAGAAGCACCCGAGGTTCTGGCGGGGGAATTGCGCCTGCACGTTGTGGCAGCGCGTGCAGACGCGCTCGGAGCGCAGGTCCGGATCTTTGGCCGTGGGGTGGGGCGCGTCCAGGCCGGCGTAGGGCCCGTAGACGATGCCGTTGCGTACGTGGCAGGTCGCGCAGGTGATGGCCTCGTCCTGCAGGTCGACGTCGAAGGTGGGGTTGTCGGCGTAGACCGGCCTGGAGATGTCGCCCTTCTTCAGGCCCACGACCACCTCGGGCAACTGGCGAAAGTTGGGGGTGTGGCAGTTGACGCACATCCAACCCACGTCGTCCTGGGTGTGCGGGTCGTCGACGCCGCGCGACTTGCGAAGCTCGGCCTGGAATTGGGCGTCGTCCAGCCAGGCGTGGCTGTGGGTGGAGAGCTTCCACTCCCGGTAGATGGCCTTGTGACAGCTTCCGCAGGTCTCCGCGCGCATATCGGGCAGGCCCGCGGGGACCTTCGTGGGCGGGCGCGGGCGCTGGAAAGATGGCCGGCTGGAGTAAAACGCCCACGAGCGCTCACTGACATTCCGGGTGGACGCCGCCCCGGGCGCCGATCCCGCGTCCGCGCGGCTGGGATAGGCCTGGGCGGAGTCGCCCGCGGTCGCGTCCGACCCGTCGGCGACGCGGCTCGACGGGCGGTGGACGCGTGCCACGTACATCACTGCCCCGATGGTAAAAACCAGCGCGGCGAGGGCCGCATAGGCGCGGCCAGATGTGAACAGATTGCGCATCAGAATATCGATCGCGGAGCGTGTCGGGCCGGCTCCCACGCCGGTGCTCGGTGCCACGCTACCCGAATTACCCGAGGCCCTGCAACGTCGGCAACTATCTGCGGTCCTGCGGGCGGGTGGGACTTGAAGAAGCTGCGCGCGTGACAACCTTCCTGCGCGACATCCATGACAACGGCATACCAACCGGCGAGGCGACGACGATGGAGAAGCTTTCGTATGTACATGGCACCAGCGAGACCCCGCTTCTGGGCGAGACGATCAGCGAGAACCTTCGGCGCACCGTGCAGAAATACCCCGACGCCGATGCGTTGGTGGTGAACTCGCAGGATTATCGGGCGACGTACGCCGAGCTGTGGGACCAAGTCGAGCGCGCTGCCAAGGGCCTCATGGCCCTGGACGTGCACAAGGGCGAGCGGGTGGGCATCTGGTCGCCCAATCGCTATGAGTGGGTCATCGCCCAATATGCCACCGCGCGCATCGGGGCTATTTTGGTCAACGTCAACCCCGCCTACAAAGCCGCCGAGCTCAAATACGCGCTCAACCAGTCCGAGGTCAGCCTCCTGCTGATGTCCCAGGGATTTCGAAGCACCGATTACCGCGCCATCCTCGAGAAGGTGCGCGGTAAGTGTGAGACGCTTCGGGAGGTGCTCGTGCTCGAGGACGATTGGGAGGCGATGCTGCGCGCCGCCGCCGATGTGGGCGACAGCGACCTGCAGCGCCGCGAGCGCACCCTGCAGTTCGACGACCCCATCAACATCCAGTACACCTCGGGGACGACGGGCTTTCCCAAGGGCGCGACCCTGTCGCACCACAATATTTTGAACAACGCCTATTTCATCGGTGAGGAGCTCGCCTACACCCAGGCCGACCGGGTGTGCATCCCGGTGCCGTTTTACCATTGCTTCGGCATGGTGATCGGCAACCTGGCGTGCACCTCCCACGGCGCGACCATGGTCGTGCCCGGCGAGAGCTTCGAGGCCGAGGCCGTCCTCGAGACGATTGAGAAAGAGCAGTGCACCTCCCTTTACGGGGTGCCCACCATGTTCATCTCCGAGCTCAACCACCCGCGCTTCGACGAGTTCGACCTGTCCAGCCTGCGCACGGGCGTGATGGCGGGCTCGTCGTGTCCCATCGAGGTCATGAAGCAGGTGCAGTCCAAGATGCACATGCCCGAGGTGACCATCTGCTACGGGATGACCGAGACCTCGCCGGTGTCTACCCAGACCAAGCGCGACGACCCGCTGGACAAGCGCGTGTCCACCGTCGGCCAGGTTCACCCGCACGTCGAGGTCAAGATCGTCGACCCCGAGACGCGCGAAATCGTGCCCCGAGGGCAGTCCGGTGAGCTGTGCACCCGCGGCTACAGCGTGATGTTGGGCTATTGGAACAACGCCGAGGGGACCCACGAGGCCATCGACCAGGCGCATTGGATGCACACCGGCGACCTGGCCACCATGGACACCGACGGCTACGTCAACATCGTCGGTCGCATCAAGGACATGATCATTCGCGGCGGCGAGAATATCTATCCGCGCGAGATCGAGGAGTTTTTGCACACCCACCCGCAGGTCGAGAGCGTGCAGGTCATCGGCGTGCCCTCGGAAAAATACGGCGAAGAGGTCATGGCCTGGGTCAAGCCCAAGGTCGGCCGCGAGCTCACCGCCGAGCAGATGCGCGAGTTCTGCAAGGACCAGATCGCGACGTTCAAGATCCCCGCGTTCTGGAAATTCGTCGACGACTTCCCGATGACGGTGACCGGCAAGATCCAGAAGTTCAAGATGCGCGAGGTGGCCATCCACGAACTCGACCTGGAGGACGTCGCCAAAGCGCAGACGGCGTGAGCGCAAAAGGCGGGCGCCGAAAAGGTGGGCGCTCAGAAGAGCACGCCCTGGGCGGGGGCGCGCGAGCAACGCTGCATCGGTCGGCGCTCGAGCTCGATGGGTCGACCGGGGCGCTTGCTGGCGGCGATGACGCGGGTGTCGTTGTCGGCGGCGAGCCCGCGGCTGACCTCGTCGACGGCGATCTCGGCGAGGTTATTCTTCTCGCTCAGGTGGGCGAGCACCAGCCACTCGAGCTCGGGGCCGGCCACGCGCGACACCAGCGCCCGGGCCTGATCGTTGGACAGGTGGCCGTGGCCCGAGGCGATGCGCCGCTTCAAGAACGCGGGGTAGGGGCCGCTTCGCAGCATGCGCACGTCGTGATTGGCCTCGACGATGAGAAGTCGGCAATCGAGCAGGCGCTCGGCGACCTCGTCGCTCCAGTAACCCAGGTCGGTCGCCAGAGCCATGGCGAAGCCGTCGGTGTCGAGGCGAAACCCGGTGGGCTCGTCGGCGTCGTGGGACAGCTCGAACGGCTCGACGGTGATATCGGCGATTCGAAAGGGCTGGTCGGCCCGGATGGGCGTCCACCCCGCCGGCGCGTCGAAATGCTCGGCGCTGGCGGCGATGGTGCCACGGGTGGCGTAGACGGCGATGTCGGGGCGCTTGGCGAAAAGGCGGCCAAGCCCCTTGATATGGTCGCTGTGCTCGTGGGTGACCAGCAGAGCGTCCAGGTCGTCGAGCGACTCATCGATTTCGGCGAGCGCTCGTTCGATGCGCCGGCACGAGATGCCCGCGTCGATGAGCAGGCGGGTCTGGCCAACGCGCACGAAGACGCAGTTGCCCGACGAGCCGCTGGCGAGCATGCGAAGGGTGATCGTGTCGTCCATGGGCTAACTAGTTGAAGGCATTCGGGAAGTGGCCGGGAGGGGCGCCCGCAAGGGTAGCATAATCAGCCGCCGTCGTCTTGCAGCTTCTTGATTGCCGGGCCCAGGTCGCCGCGGATACAGGCGTAGCAATCCTGCAGGTGCAAGAAGCCGCAGCCGGTTTGGCCGCGGTCGGCCATATACTCGAGAATCTCGGCCCCGTGGGGGTCGCCCTCGTCAACCAACGCGTCGATGAGGCTCTTTCGCCGGTCACAGTCGCCGGCGTGGCGAAGCTGTACGCTGAGCCGGTTCCAGTCCTCGAGATCGCCCAGGCGGCGGGTCTTCTCTAGGACGTCCAGGGCGCGGTCGCGCACCGGAGAGCTGTCGCCGTATTTGGCGAGCTCGGCGAGCTTGTGGGTGGCGTAGTCGTTGTCCAGGTAGGTCGCGATGATATGGCGCGCCTGGGCGGCGCGGGCGTCACTTCGCTCCGAGAAGCGCGCGAAAACGTCGTCGACCAGCGCCGTGTCGTTGGCGTAGTCCGACTCGGCCTCGAGCGCTTGCTCGTAGGCGTCCATGGCGGCCTGCCAGCGCCGGCGCGCGCCGTTGACCCGCCCGCGAAGGTAGGCGACGTGGGGGTTGTCGGCATATTTTTGGTCGACGTGGGACAGCGCGTCGAGCGCGTCGCTGGTTCGATTTTCTTTCAGGGCGACCGGCACATCGGAGAGGCCGGCCGTTTTCAGGAATTGAGCGCGCTCGTCGCCCAGATCTTTGGCGATCTCCTTGCGCTCGGCGTTGCTCGTGGGGCCGGCGATGGCGGCGGTGATCACGATTGGGACGATCGCCATCGCCAGCATGGTGGCGGCGGCCACCCCCAGGATGACCCCTTGGAGCAGGGTGGTCTGGGCGCGAAACCACTGCAGCGCGCGCGCCCACTGGGTCTCGCTCCAGGTGTAGGCGTGAACGAGGGCGTCGGCGCCCAGCCGCAGGACTTGGCCGCCCGATTGCCTCGAGGGCCGAGCCGGCTCCAGGTCGGCCTCGCCGAGCAGGTATTGGCGCAGCCGGTCGGCGGTGGCCGGGCGGTCGGCGGGATTTTTGGCGAGCAGCCGCATCACCAGCGCTTCCAGGTGGGCGGGGATGTCGGCCGTGTCGGCGACGTCGCTGAGCGCGGGCGGTTCGGCGGTCAGATGCAAGGCCATGACGCGCGCGGGATTGTCGTCGACGAACGGCGGACGCCCGGCGAGCATCTCGAAGAGGATGACGCCCACGCTGTACAGATCCGAGCGTCCGTCGACGTCGCCACCGGCGGCCTGCTCGGGTGACATGTAGCAGGGCGTGCCCCAGACGGTGCCTGCCTTGGTCAATTGGGCCTGTTCGTGCTCGTCGGTCAACCGCACCTTGGCGACGCCAAAGTCCAGAATTTTGACCAGATCTCCGCCGTCATCGCGGGGAAGAAGCATGATATTTTCGGGCTTGAGATCGCGGTGGACGATGTCGAGCTCGTGCGCGCGGTCCAACGCCGCACAGATCTGGGCGGCGATGTCGACGGCGCGCTCGGCGGCCAGCGGCGCCTGGCCTTCGATGAACTCCTCGAGGGTCTGGCCCTCCAGGTACTCCATGACCAGAAAGAATGCGCCGTCGTCCATGCGCCCGAAATCGCTGGCCGAGCAGATATTGGGGTGGTCGATATTGGCCGCGGCCTGGGCCTCTCGTCGAAAGCGCTCGACGAGGTCGTCGCGCTGGCCGATCTGCGGGCGCAACACTTTGACGGCCACGGCTTTCTCCATCAGCGTGTGCTTGGCGCGGTAGACCGCCCCCATGGCCCCGGTGCCCAGACATTGCTCGACGAGGTAGCGCCCGGAGATCAACTGGCCGCTGAGATCCTCGATTGCCGCGCCCGGTTGGGTCCCGTCCGTACTGGCAATGGTGGGAGTCGCTATGGCTGGTTGGTTATCGCTCATCGACCCAATTGTGCGCAATCTTTCATCGATGAGCAACGGAAACTCCAGAGAAGCCGCGGCCGCCGGTGTGGCGGCCGCGGCCGGCGGGCCGACGTGGAGGAGCGTCGGCCCGATGGGGGTACGCGCGCACAGCAAAACTCAAACGCCCACCACCGCAGGGAGTACGGTGATCTGCTGGGCGCGCACTGATGTCCCCCCGGGAGCCCTTACCAATGGAGTCTCCAGGCTTGTGACGGCTATGTCGCTCGGTCCGGGGTTCCCGGATGTCAACTATGTGATCGAATGTAAGCAGGTGTGGGATAGATCAATGCAACGCCGGACAGATGCCCCGACGCGCGTCAGCGGGCGAGGCGACAATGGTAGGAGAGCGATCGATGGGGTCGTCGGCCGCGCCCCTGGGATGGGGGCGACCGACGACCATCAACTCACATGGGTGCAGTGGCGAGCGTCAGTTGGGCTTTGGCGGTTGGTCGGCTGCGCCGAATACAAAGGCGCCCGGATTGGCCTTGGTGCGGCCCTCCAGGGAGACCGTCCGGATGCGCGGACTGCCGCAATAGCGGCACGTTGCTTTGGGAGGAAAGTTGTACTGACCACAATCACGGCACGCCGCGGCTAGCAGCGTGTGCGCCTCCTCGGTTGGCGCTGGGTGCGACTGCTCTGAGTGGTGGGAGAGGTCCGGCAGCTTCCACAGATTGGTGATCACGTATTGCATGTTGTCTCTTGTCCCCGTAAGTCTCTACAGCGAGCCCCCACTCGCCTCCATGAGTTGACTGGTCGAAGTGATCTGGAGACTGTCTCCAGACGGTGGGTAACCGATACGTCGACCCCTACGTTCGACTTCGCTCCGTGAAGTCGGCACTGGTGGTTCCTTGGTGACACCGGTGCGCCCGGCCGGGCTTTGCCTAGTCCGACGGGCCCAACGGTTGGACGTTGGTCGCGTGCAGTCCCTTGGGGCCGCGATTGAGCTCGAATTCGACCAATTCGTCGGCCTTGAGCGTCTTGAAGCCGTCCTGCAAAATTTGGCTGTAATGCACGAAGATATCTTCGTCTTCGCCGTCGATATTGATAAAACCGTACCCCTTGGCGTTATTGAACCATTTAACGGATCCTTTCGGCATACGCTGTTCCCCTCTTGGCCTCGAGAAGCGAGTAATTGACGAATATTGCCTCGACGTGGCCTGGGCCACGTCCGCATTCCCCTGGCGACACCCGCAGGCGTCGACAGCCAGCCCAGGTCCTCCTCAAACACATATAAAACTCATATGAACGAATGGGCGTTCGCCAAGCTGACATCCCTCAGCCTAGGCAAACCCCCAGGGGGCGTGAAGAGAGGCTGTCAAATTATTTATGGGCCCCAAAATTTCACGACCGGGCCCGAAGTAATTTGTACCATGACGATCAAACGAGCGCGCGCTGCCGCCCAGAAGAACAAGAAGCTGCGGGTTTGGGCGCTCTATTAGTCGTCGAACGGCGTGTATGAAGTGGCGGGGGCGTTTGGACGCGGGGAGCGATCGGCGGTGATCACCCGGGCGATCGCCGGGGCTCGACGGCGTCGCCAAGGCCGCTGGCTCGCTGGCTCGTCAACCACCACAGCACCGCCAGGCCGGGCAGGGCCGCGGCCGTGGTGACCACGAAATACGGGCCCCAGCCCAGCCAGGCCACGGCGTAGCCCGCCGCCGCGGCCGTGGCGGTGCGAAGCGCCGAAGACAGCGCCGTGAGCAAGGCGTATTGGGTGGCGGTATATTCGCGGCGACACAGC
This sequence comes from uncultured delta proteobacterium, assembly GCA_963697525.1. Taxonomy (GTDB): domain Bacteria; phylum Myxococcota_A; class Bradymonadia; order Bradymonadales; family Bradymonadaceae; genus Bradymonas. The sequence goes on along the minus strand of OY969087.1, from coordinate 5,509,987 downwards.
GCGCTGAGGTAGGCGACGAAGGCCGCCGTGCCCAGCCCGCCGGACAGGTTCTCCACCCCCACGGTCAACGCCAGGATATGGGTGTCGTGGCCGACCGTGGCCAGCAGGCTGAACATCAGGTTGGAGGCCATCTGCAAGACGCCCCCCACCCACAGCGCGCCCACGATACCGAGCCGACGCACGACCATGCCGCCGAGCATCACGCCGACGATGCTGGCGACCAGCCCGTAGGTCTTGGCGATGTTGGCGATGGTGACCTTGCCGAAGTCCAGGTGGACCAACAGGGGATTGGTCATGGTGCCGGCCAGCGCATCGCCCAACTTGTACAGCACGATGAACGCCGCGATGACCATCCAGCCGCGGCGGGCGGCAAAGTCGCGCAACGGGCCGACCACGCCCTCGCGCAAGTGGGCGAGGAGGTCGACCGTGGGATCGTCGTCGGGGCGGTCGGGCTCGGCGCTGAGCAGCGTGGTCACCAGCCCCACGCCCATCAGCCCGGCCATGACCAGGTAGGTCGCCTGCCAGTTGCCAGCCGCGGCCGAGCCCAGCCACTGGGCCAGGTACAGCGCGCCGGCGCTGGCCGCCAACATGCCCACCCGGTAGCCGAACACCGCGGCAGCCGCCCCGGCGCCCTGCTCGTCGTCATCGAGGCGCTCGACCCGGTAGGCGTCGATGACGACGTCCTGGCTGGCCGACAGCGCGGCGACGACGATCGCCGCCCCAGCACACCACAGCGGCCGACTGGCCGGGTCGGTCAGCGCCAGCGCGGCGATCGCGCCCATCAGCGCCACCTGCAGGATGACCATCCACCCGCGCCGAAGCCCGAGCAGGCGTCCCAGCCCGGGCACGCGCAGCCGGTCGAGCAGTGGCGCCCACAAAAACTTCAGGTTGTAGGGAAGGGCGGTGGCGGCAAAAAGCCCCACGCTCTTGATGTTCAGGCCGCGCTCGAGCAGCCAAAAGGTCAACGTGCTGTAGACCAGAAGACGGGGCAGACCGCTGGAAAACCCGAGCGCGAATAAGGCGGCCATGCGCCGGTCGACATAGACCTTCAGGGATGTCAGCCAGGATTTCATGTGACCATTGTGGGGCGATTGTGCGGCAGACGCGAGTTTTTTGTGTTTGGTTTGGTGGCTATCTAAGTGGCTGGATTTTAACGGTTTTATTTCGTATGCGGTTGGCGGTGTCTACAGTCGTGGACGGTGGCGTGCGCTCAAGGGCTCGGATGGAGAGCGGGCATGGAGGCATTCGAAGAGACCATTATCGCGGCAATCTCGTGGGTGCGTCTGTGTATCGAAATTCTGGGCGCGCTGGTCGTGGTGGTCGGTGTCATCGTGGCTATCATCCACGCGATCCACGTCAGCCGCGAGGCTGTCGCGGTCGACGAAGCCCAGCCCTCCCATGACTTTCGCCACGTGCGTCTGGTGCTGTCGCAGTACTTGGCCATGGCCCTGGAATTCCAACTCGCCGCCGACATTCTGGCGACCACCATCGCGCCGTCGTGGGCCGAGATCGGCAAGTTGGCGGCCATCGCCACCATCCGAACGGCGCTCAACTACTTCTTGGAGCGGGAGATGCGCACGATGGAAGAGCAGGGTGAGCAGCCGCCGCGCCGGCCGTGGGCGCGAGACGGGCTGCGAGAGACCGCCGGACACCAGACGCTGGTCGAGGCCGGGGAGGTAGAGCGTGATCGAACAGTCGTTTGAGCAGGCGCCATCGCCCAAGACGTCGCCCAAAAGAAAGATGAGCCGGCGCACCAGTCTGGCCTTCGACCGCAGCGTGGCCGCCTCCGACCGCACGCTGATGGCCACGCTGCGCACCTCCCTGTCGATGATCAGCTTTGGCTTTGCCATCTTCGAGGGCTCGACCTTTCTGGCCCAGGCCGACAAGTGGTCGTCTGCCGGGCCTCGCCGGCTGGGGTGGGCCTTGGTCCTCGGCGGCACGCTGCTGCTTATCGTCGGTCTGTGGGAACACGTGCGCTACGTGCGCAAGCTCAGCCATCGCAGCAAAGTGCAGATGCCCATCTCCGGGGCGCTGATCTCGGCGGGGCTCTTCTTGCTGCTCGCCTTTCTCGTCATCGTCAACTGGGCGTTTGGACTGGGGATCTTCTGAGCCGGGGCGGCCATGATGGATGTCTGCGCGGCCTGCCCGCGAGCATCGTAATTGCGGCGATCACACCGTAGACGCCGCCTGCGTTCGGGTTTGCCGTCCCGAACTCTCGACAACCGCAATCATCTCATCGAACGGAGCGCGATATGAGCCAATCGCAAGCACGCAAGCCCAACATCCTGGTGTTGTGGGGCGATGACATCGGCCTGTGGAATATCAGCCACCACAACCGCGGGGTGATGGGCTATCGCACGCCCAATATCGACCGCATCGCCCAGGAAGGGCTGTCGTTTACCGACTACTACGGCCAGCAGAGCTGCACCGCCGGTCGGGCGGCGTTCATCACCGGCCAAAACCCCATCCGCACCGGCCTGACCAAGGTGGGCATGCCCGGCGCCGACGTCGGCCTGCAGCCCGAAGATCCGACCATCGCCGAGCTGCTCAAACCCCAGGGGTATATGACCGGCCAATTCGGCAAGAACCACCTGGGCGACAAAGACGAGTTTTTGCCGACCAACCACGGCTTCGACGAGTTTTACGGAAACCTGTACCACCTCAACGCCGAGGAGGAGCCCGAGCTGGCGGACTACCCCGAAGACCCGGAGTTTCGCAAGCGCTTTGGCCCACGCGGGGTCATCCACAGCTATGCCGACGGGCGCATCGAGGACACCGGTCCGCTGACCCGCGAGCGCATGAAGACCATCGACGACGACGTCACCGACCGCACGTGCGCGTTCATCGAGGAGGCCGTCGCCGAGGACACGCCGTTTTTCGTGTGGTGGAACTCGACCAAGATGCACTTTCGCACGCATATCAAGGACGAGGTCGCCGGCACCACCGGCCAGGGTCCCTACGCCGACGGTATGGTCGACCACGACAACCACGTCGGTCAGATCCTCGACAAGCTCGACGAGCTGGGCGTCGCCGAGGACACCCTGGTGGTGTACTCGACGGACAACGGCCCGCATTACAACACCTGGCCGGACGGGGCGATTACCCCGTTTCGCAGCGAGAAGAACACCAACTGGGAGGGCGCCTTCAGGGTGCCGGCGTTCGTGCGCTGGCCGGGCGCGATCCCGGCCGGGGAGGTGCGCAACGGCATGGTCGCCCACCAGGACTGGACGCCGACGTTTCTGGCGGCGGCGGGCGTATCCGATATCCGCGAGAAGCTCGTCAAGGGCCACAAAGCCGGCAGCAAGCGCTTCAAGGTCCACCTCGACGGCTACAACGTGCTCGATTACCTGACCGGCAAAGTCGACGAGAGCCCGCGCGACGAGTTCTTCTACGTCAACGACGACGGCCAACTGGTGGCGGTTCGCTACAAGGACTGGAAGATCGTCTTCCTGGAGCAGCGCGCCAAGACCCTGGCGCTTTGGGCCGAGCCGTTCGTGCCCCTGCGGGTGCCCAAGATCTTCAACCTGCGCCGCGACCCCTTCGAGCGCGCCGACGAGAACTCCAACACCTACTACGACTGGCTGTTGGACCACGCCTTCGTGTTGGTGCCCGCCCAGGCACTGGTGGCCCAGAAGCTGCAGTCGTTCCGGGAGTTTCCGCCGCGCCAGGAGCCGGCGTCGTTCAACCTCGACCGGGTGCTCGAGAAGCTCAAGGCGGGCTACCAGTCCGACTGAACCGTCTCACCACAGAGGTCACAGAGGCCACAGAGAAAAGCATCTCGAGATTTTATCTCTGTGCGCTCTGTGCCCTCTGTGGTGAATTCTAGCGTCCAGAAACATCGGAGGGGAGCAAATGACCTCATCGGCACCGACACCCAAACAACAACCCGACGAGATGGTCTGGATTGAAGGCGGCGCCTTCCGGATGGGCTCCGAGCAGTTCTACCCGGAAGAGCGCCCGGTCCACCGCGTCCAAGTCGACGGGTTTTTCATCGACAAATACTTGGTGACCAACGCCGACTTCGCTCGTTTCGTCGACGACACGGGCTACGTCACCGTCGCCGAGCGGCCGCCGGACCCGGCGCTGTATCCCGGGGCCGACCCCGCCTTGCTCGTGCCCGGGTCGATGGTGTTTTTCCCAACGCCGGGGCCGGTCGACCTGCGCAACGTGGCCAACTGGTGGCGCTGGGTGCCGGGGGCGAGCTGGAAGCGCCCGCTGGGGCCGGGCTCATCCACACGCGGCATCGAAGACCACCCGGTCGTCCACGTGTGCTATGACGACGCCCGCGCCTTCTGCGAGTGGGCCGGCAAAGACCTCGCCACCGAGGCCGAGTGGGAGTACGCCGCGCGCGGCGGGCTCGACCAGGCTCGGTTTGTGTGGGGCGACGAGCATATGCCCGACGGAAAGCCCATGGCCAACACCTGGCAGGGGCGCTTCCCCTGGGAGAACCTGGAGCTCGACGGCTACGCGCGCACCTCGCCGGTGGGCGCATTTCCGTCCAACGGTTACGGGCTGTTCGACATGGCCGGCAACGTCTGGGAGTGGACCGACGACTGGTACCGGGCGCGCCACCCGGACGATCCTCAAAAGGCGTGTTGTACGCCGCACAACCCGCGCGGCGGGGCTCGCGACCAGAGCCTCGACCCCCACCAGCCCGACGTGCCTATCCCCAGAAAGGTGCTCAAGGGCGGCTCGCATCTGTGCGCGCCCAACTACTGTTTTCGCTACCGGCCGTCCGCGCGCCAGCCCCAGATGGTCGACACGGGGATGTGTCATCTGGGGTTTCGGTGTGTGGTGCGACCCGGCTAGCCCTTGTCGCAGGGCTTCTCGACCCCACCTTCGCAGGGAGGGGACATTGTGTTCGTACAGGGGGAAGGCCATGGGCGCGCCCAGGATTGCTGCAGCATTGGTGGCTGCTGTGCTAGCTGCAGGTGCGCCGGCGGTGGCGCGGGCGGACGCGCCGCAGACGTCAGCGCCAACCCATCGACACCCGGTCGACGGATGGACGCTCATCAGTCAGTTGACCAACCCGGTGCGTCCCATCTGGTCGGTCAAGCTCGAGGACCGCGTCGACCTGCTCCAGGGCGAGCGCGTGGCGGGGACGAAGGTGGCCAATTCGGTGGTCATCGAGCCGTCGCTTCCGCTGGTGATCGGCCCCAAAGGCAGCATCGTCCTTGCCCTGCGCCTTCGTTTCCCACTGATCACCCGCCCACGCGTGACCGGGGGGCGGGTGCCCGAAAACGCCCAGTACGTCACCGGTCCCGGCGACCTGGAGTTTTTGCGCCTCATCGGCCCCAATCGCGCCCGTGGCTTCGTGTGGGGCGTGGGAGTCACCTCGCGCATCCCCACCGCGCTCAACAAGCAGATCGACGAGGATCTGTACCAGGCCGGCCCGGCTGCGCAGGCCTATTATCTGGGCGATGGGTTCGTGGTGGGCGCGCTCGTGCAGCATTGGACGTCGTTCAAAGACGGGGTGGGCAACGGCGACGTGCTGCGCACCGACATCGACTACAATATCGAGGCGCGTCTGGGCGACACCATGGCCGTGGGCATGGCGCCCAAGGCGACCATCGACTGGGCGGCCCCCAGCGGCGAGCGGGTCAATTGGCCGGTGGGCCTGGGGCTGACCCGCCTGGTCCACGTGGCCGCGTTGCCCGTTCGGCTGCGCCTCGAGGCGCAGTACGCGGTGGTCCACCCGGACGCCATCGGCAATCGGTGGTCGTTTCGCGTCCAGATCGAGCCGGTGATTCGCAACGCACTGGAGTAGGGCGAGGGATGGAGACGGGCATCCTTCGACATTGACGATGGTCGTGGGCGCCCTACAACTCCGATCAGGGGGCACGCTCGGACCGTGGGCACGCCCGGGATGCAGCAACAAGGAGAGGCGCTATGAACACACCACACGCGCGGTGGCGGCAACGCCTGGCCACGGCAGCGCTGGCATTCGTCATGGTCGGCGTCGGGCCGGAGGTGATCGAGCTCGCCACGCACCACACCCCCTCGGCCGAGGCCCAGTGGGGCCAGGCGCGGCGGGTGTCGCGACGCACCTCGAGGCGCACGACGGCGCGCCAGAATTACATCTACTCGCTGCCCGCCGGCTACCGCACGGTGGTGCGCGGTGGGACGACCTACTATGTGGCCGGGGGCACGTATTACAAGCCCGTGTACACCGAAGGCCGGGTTGCCTACGTGGTGGTCGACATCGACTGAGCGGGGAGGAAACCATGAAGCGCGATACTGAGCACGTATTCACACGCCGCCTGGCGCGTCGCACAGCGCGGATTCCCCTCCTCGGTCTGTTGATGGCCGGAGCGTGCGCGCTGTTGGTGAGCGCGCTGGACGCGGGCACGCAGGCCCAGGCCCAGGTGCCGCCGTATAAGCTCGCCCACGAGCAGCGCATGAGCCCGAAGGCCGACCAGGTGCTGCGGGCGATGAGCACGCGTTTGGCCAGCGCCAACCAATTCACCCTGCGCGGACACCGCACCGTCGACCCGGGGCTGGTCGCCGGCGCGGACGTGCCTCGAGAGGCCGACGTGCGTGTGTCCGTCGAACGCCCGGATATGCTGTATGCCGAGGTGCAGGGAAGCGGTGACCACCGCAAGATGTACTACGACGGCAAGACGTTCTCGTTGGTCGATGTGACCCAGGGGCTGTACGCAACCAAGCCCGTGCCCGGCAATATCGATGTGCTCGTGCGCCGGCTCGACGAGAAGTTCGGCTTTACGCCGCCACTGTCCGACCTGGTGGTCGCCGACCCCTACCAGGCGATGACGCGTTACGTGGAGGCGGGCAAGTACCTGGGCGAGGAGAAGCTTGACGGCAAGCGCGTCGACCACCTGCGCTTCGAGGAGGATTACGTGCGCTGGGATATGTGGATCGACCGCCAGGACAAGCTGCCCGTCAAGGTGGTCGCCTGGTCGATGACCCTGCCGGGCCAGCCCAAATACGTCGTCGACAATATTTCGGTGAATCTGTCGCCGCAGTTGAGCAACGAGCTGTTTACCTTCGAGCCCACCGGGGACATGCACGAGATCCCGATGGTGCCCGCCGGGCAGCCACCGAGCTCGTCGAAATAGGCATCGGGGCCGTGGCGCGGCGGCCCCATTGGCATGATCGCGCGACCCGGGGGGGAACCATGCGACAGCGGTTTATCGACTTTCGACTGGGCTTTATCGCCGCGCTGGTCATGGCGCTGCTGGGGTGGTGCTCGACGGCCCACGCCGCCGACGGCGCCCCGCGGGGCTGGTACGGGCGCCTCGCTCCGTATTTCTGGGCGGCAGGGTTCGACGGGGACGTCACCGTGGGGTCGCGCACGGTCAGCGTGAACAAGAACTTCAGCGATATCTTCCAGCACCTCGACTTCGGGGCGCTGGGCGCCGGCGAGGTCGGCTACGACAACTGGAGCGTCTTCGCCGACGTCATCTACCTGGACCTGTCGACCGACAAGACCTCGCCGGGGCCGGCGGCGGTCAGCGCCTCGGCCAGCTTTCAGGAGTGGATCGCCACGGCCGCGCTCAACTGGCGGCTGTTCGCCAGCCGGTGGGGCAGCTTCAAGCTGCTCGCCGGGGCGCGCTACTTCAATATGAGCGCCGACCTGACGCTGCGTCTCCCCGAGCGGACCCTGACGCCGTCGGCCACCAAGGACTGGTTCGACCCCATCATCGGCGCGCGCGGCCGGGTCAACCTGCCGCTGCACCTATTCATCCCGTTCTACGCCGACATCGGCGGCTTCGACGTCGGCTCGAGGGTGTCGTCGAACGGCTACGCCGGGCTGGGCTATACCTTCGGCTGGCTCGATGTGGTGCTCGCCTATCGCTACCTGTACTACGACTACAAGGAGACCAACTTCAAACTCGACGCCGTCAACCACGGGTTGGAAGTGGGCGTGGTGTTCAATCTGTAGGGGGCCGTGCAGCGTCGGGCGTGGTTTTTTGGGGCGGTGTTGGTTGCGGACGCGCCGGTTGTGTCTAAGGTTGGCACGTCGCTCTTGGTCGTGCGCATGGGGACTCCAACCTCTGGGGCTCGTGCGGTGGGGCACGCATTTGGAAGTGACGCATGTCGAGCACAATTCGCAGGGGTATGGCGCGGTATCTACGTCGCAGGGAAACCACCCATGACGTCCAGTGAGCAACGACCGTCGTCCGACACGGCCCATGGCTGCGCCGGTTGCAGTGCGTCACGCCCGGCGAGACCGGCGACCTGGCCCAAAGGCGCGCCCACCAACTTCCACGTCATGGCCAAGCCCACCGGCGCGGTGTGCAACCTGGACTGCAAGTACTGCTTCTTTTTGTCCAAAGAGGCGCTGTATCCGGGCAGCCCCTTTCGCATGGCCGACGACGTGCTCGAGCTGTACATCCAGCAGGTCATCGAGTCCCAGCGCGCTCCTCACGTGACCATCGCCTGGCAGGGCGGCGAGCCCACCCTGATGGGCCTGGAGTTCTTCGAGCGCGCGATGGAGTTGGTCGCCAGGTACCGTCGCCCGAAGATGACCATCGAGCACACCGTCCAGACCAACGGCACGCGCCTCGACGAGCGGTGGTGTGACTTCTTTTGCGAGCACAACTTCTTGGTGGGGCTGTCCATCGACGGGCCGCGCGAGATGCACGACGCCTTCCGGGTGGACAAGGGCGGGCGAGGGACCTTCGACAAGGTCGTGCGTGCGGCCAAGCTTCTGGGCGAACACGGCGTCGACTTCAACATCCTGTGCACCGTGCACGCCCGAAACCAGGACCACCCGCTGGAGGTCTACCGGTTCTTTCGCGACGAGTTGGGCGCCGAGTTCATCCAGTTCATCCCTATCGTCGAGCGCGTCAGCGCCCAGACGCGCGAGCAGGCCAACCAGGGATGGGGCGCCGGGGGCGACAGCCGCCCGCTGTACACTCAGCGGGGCCGACTGGTCACCGAGCGAAGCGTCGAGCCCGAAAAATGGGGCGAGTTTCTCATCGGCGTGTTCGACGAGTGGGTCAGAAACGACGTCGGACGGGTGTTCTTGCCCCAGTTCGAGGCGGCGCTGGCCAGTTGGATGCGCCTGCCCCAGTCGATGTGCATCTTCGCCGAGACCTGCGGCGACGCCGTCGCTTTGGAGCATAACGGCGACCTGTATTCCTGCGATCACTACGTCGAGCCCGACTACCTGCTGGGCAACATCCGCGACACCCATATGCTCGAGCTGATCGCCTCCGACGAGCAGCGTGCGTTCGGCCGGGCCAAAAAAGACACCCTGCCGCAGTACTGTCGGGACTGCGAGGTGCGCTTTGCCTGCAACGGGGAGTGTCCGCGCAATCGCTTCCTCGAGACGCCCGACGGCGAGCCCGGGCTGAACTACCTGTGCGCCGGCTACAAGGCCTTTTTTACCCACATCGACGAGCCCATGCAGTTGCTGGGCGGGCTGCTTCGCCGCGGGCGAGACCCCGCCCAGGTCATGGATGTGCTCGCCCGACAGGACGGCCGACATGGCGGCGAGGTGCGCCGGCGGCCCAGGCGACATCGGCGCCGACGCAAGCGCTGAACCCAAGCCCGGATGACGACGAGGAGCGCGATGTCCAGTGAGCTTCCGATCGACGCCGGCCCACCGGCGCCCGAGGAGCCGGCCACAGAGTCGCTGGGCCAGCAGCGTACCGATCTGGCCTATCAGCGTAGCGCCGAGGCCGCCGAGCGGACATTGATGGCGGCGGTGCGCACCGGGGTGTCGATGATCAGCTTCGGATTTACGATCGCCAAATTCTTCCAATACATGGCCGAGCTCGGCACCGCCCGCACGCGCAGCGAGCTCGGACAGGCGCCCCACCATCTGGGGCTAGTTTTGCTATCCGGCGGCGCGCTCACCCTCGTTTTGGCGCTCGTCGAGTATGTCGGATACACCCGAGACTTACAGCATGCAGCCGGAAAGAAGTTCCGACCGACGACGGCGCTGTTCTCGGCACTCTTTGTGCTCGTCGTCGGCGCGGTCCTAATTGGAGTGTTGGCAGTCGAGCTCGGCGCGTAGCCGAGCAGCACACCGAACCCTACCACTTCGAGAGAAACGACATGGCCAAGAAACGCTTTCAGGGACGTATTGCCCTCGACGCCCGCGACTCCAAGCCGGACTGGTCGGCCTACGAGCCGCCGCAAGCCAAGGAGGGGGCGCCCAACATTCTGTACATCGTGTGGGACGACGTCGGGTTTGGTTGCTTCGATTGCTTTGGCGGGTTGGTCGAGACGCCCAACATGACCCGCATCGCCAACATGGGGCTGCGCTACAGCCAGTTTCATACCACCGCGCTGTGCTCGCCGACGCGCGCTTGTCTTCTCACCGGGCGCAACGCCACCAGCAACGGCATGGCGTGTATCTCGGAGTTCTCCACGGGCTTCGCCGGCTCCAACGGGCGAATTCCGTTTGAAAACGGGATGATCTCGGAGGTGCTCGTCGACCAGGGCTACAGCACTTACTGCCTGGGCAAGTGGCACCTGACGCCCGATTACGACAACCACGCCGCCGGCTCGCGGCGCCAGTGGCCCCTGGGCCGCGGCTTCGAGCGCTTCTACGGCTTTCTGGGCGGCGAGACCAACCAGTGGTACCCCCTGCTCATCCAGGACAACCAATCCATCGACCAGCCGTATATGCCCGAGGAGGGCTACCACTTCAGCAAGGACATCACCGACAAGGCCCTGCAGTACATCCGCGATGCTGACGCCGTCGACCCGGAGAAGCCCTGGCTGATGTACTTCGCCCCGGGCGCCGGCCACGCCCCCCACCACGTGTTCAAGGAGTGGTCGGACAAGTACAAGGGCAAGTTCGACATGGGCTACGAGAAGTACCGCGAGCAGACGCTGGCTCGCCAGATCGAGATGGGATTGGTGCCCGAGGGGACCGAACTCTCGCCGATCAATGCCTACGTCGACGAGACAAGCGCCGACGGCAAGCCCTGGCCCGAGCAGGACACCGTGCGCCCGTGGGATTCGTTGAACGACGACGAGAAACGGTTGTTCTGCCGGATGGCCGAGGTCTTCGCCGGCTTCGTCAGCTACACTGACCACCAGATCGGCCGGCTGCTCGACTACCTGGAGGACGCCGGCGACCTCGACAACACCATCATCGTGGTCGTCAGCGACAACGGCGCCAGCGGCGAGGGCGGCCCCAACGGCACGGTCAACGAGATGAAGTTCTTCAACGGGGTCATCGACACCGTCGAGGAGAACATCAAGTACATCGACGACCTGGGCCTGCCCAACACCTACAACCACTATCCCACCGGGTGGGCGGAGGCGTTCTGCACGCCGTTCAAGATGTACAAGCGCTACGCCAACTACGAGGGCGGCACGGCCGATCCCATGATGATCGCCTGGCCCAAAGGCATCAAAGCCCGCGGCGAGATTCGCCACCAATACTGCCATGCCATCGACATCGTGCCCACGCTGTACGATTGCCTGGACATCGACCCGCCCGACGAGGTCCACGGCTACACGCAATCGGCGATCGAGGGCGTGAGCTTGGCGCATACCTTCGACCACGCCGACGCCCCGACCAAAAAGCGCGCCCAGTTCTACACCATGCTGGGCACCCGCGGCATCTGGTACGAGGGGTGGCACGCCTGCACGGTTCATCCGGCGACCAGCGGCTGGGGCAACTTCGACAAGGATCGCTGGGAACTGTTCAACCTCGACGAAGACCGCAGCCAGACCAAAGATCTGGCCGACCAATATCCCGAGAAGCTCGAGGAGCTCAAGAACATCTGGGCGATGTTCGCCGGCCGCTATGACGGCTTGCCGCTCGACGACCGCGAGGCAGTGGAGGTGCTCCAGGAAGCACGCCCCAAACCGGGCAAGCCGCGCGACCAGTACGTGTACTACCCGCATACCGAGCCGGTGCCCCAGGGGGTGGCCGCCAGCCCCGTCCAGCGCTCCTATGACATCGCCGCCGAGATCACCGTCGACGAGGGCGGCCAACCCGACGGGGTCATCTTTGCCCAGGGCAGCCACATCGGCGGGCACACCCTGTACGTCAAGGATGGTCGGCTGCACTACGTGTACAACTGGCTAGGTGAGCTGCAGCAGAAGATCAGCGCCTCGGATGCGCTCTCCCCCGGCAAGCACGTCGTCGGCGTGAGCTTCGAACTCCAGGAGCACGACGAGCACAAAAGCCCCATCGGGCCGGTCAAGCTGTTCATCGACGATGACGAGGTCGCCTCCGACAAGATCAAGACCCAGCCGGGCTTCTTTGGGCTCGAGGGGGTGATCACGGTCGGACGCGACACCGGTCGACCGGCCAGCGACGAGTACGAATCGCCCGACACGTTCACCGGCGGCAAGGTCGAGAAGGTCATCTTCGACGTCAAGGGCGCGCCCTACCACGATGTGGAGATGGAGGCCGAAATGGCCAGACGGCGCGACTGACGGTCAGCGTGATCCAAGGGGCCCAACGATCCGATCGCGCCGATTCGCGACCCCGAATCAAGATTGACGTTTGCGAGACGCGGCACCGAGCCAACAAGCCACCAAACCAACAAGAGGCCCACCATGCCCAAGGATAGATTCAACGGCCATATCACCCTCGACGCCCGCAACGCCGAGCCCGATTGGTCGGCCTACGAGCCACCCGATGCCCCCGAGGGGGCGCCCAACATCCTGTACATCGTGTGGGACGACGTCGGCTTTGGCTGCTTCGACTGCTTCGGCGGCTTGGTCGAGACGCCCAATATGACCCGCATCGCCAACATGGGGCTGCGCTACACCCAGTTCCATACCACCGCCCTGTGCTCGCCGACGCGCGCTTGTCTTCTGACCGGGCGAAACGCCACCAGCAACGGCATGGCGTGCATCTCGGAGTTCTCCAGCGGGTTTCCCGGCTCCAACGGGCGCATCCCCTTCGAGAACGCAATGATCTCGGAGGTGCTCGTCGACCAGGGCTACAGCGCCTACTGCCTGGGCAAGTGGCACCTGACGCCAGACTACGACAACCACGCCGCCGGCTCGCGCCGCCAGTGGCCGTTGGGGCGCGGCTTCGACCGGTTCTACGGGTTTTTGGGCGGCGAGACCAACCAGTGGCACCCGCTTCTGGTCCAGGACAACCAGTCCATCGACCAGCCCTACTTGCCCGAGGAGGGCTACCACTTCAGCAAGGACATCGCCGACAAGGCCCTGCAGTACGTGCGCGACGCCGACGCGGTCGCCCCCGACAAGCCCTGGCTGATGTACTTCGCTCCGGGCTGCGCCCACGCTCCGCACCACGTGTTTGAGGAGTGGTCCGACAAGTACAAGGGCAAGTTCGACATGGGCTGGGAGAAGTACCGCGAGCAGGTGCTCGCCCGCCAGATCGAGATGGGCCTGATGCCCGAGGGGACCGCGCTTCCACCGCTCAACGAATACGTCGATGAGACCGGCCCCAACGGCGAGTCCTGGCCCGAACTCGACGTCATCCGTGCGTGGGACGCGCTCGACGACGACGAAAAGAAGCTGTTCTGCCGCATGGCCGAGGTCTACGCCGGCTACATCAGCTACACCGACCATCAGATCGGCCGGCTTCTGGACTACCTCGAAGAGACCGGCAAGCTCGACAACACCATCATCGTGGCGGTCAGCGACAACGGCGCCAGCGGCGAGGGCGGGCCCAACGGGTCGGTCAACGAGATGAAGTTCTTCAACAACATCCCCGACAGCCTCGAGGACAATATGAAGTACCTCGACGAGCTGGGCTCGCCGAAGACCTACAACCATATCCCCAACGGCTGGGCGCAGGCGTTTTGCACGCCGTTCAAGATGTACAAGCGCTACGCCAACTGGGAGGGAGGCACCGCCGACCCCCTTATCGTCGCCTGGCCCGAGGGCATCCAGGCACGCGGCGAGATTCGCCACCAGTACTGCCACGCGGTCGACGTCGTGCCCACGCTGTACGACTGCCTTGGGGTCGAGCCGCCCGACGAGGTCAAGGGCTACACCCAGTCGGCCATCGAGGGGGAGAGCTTCTTTCACACCTTCGACGACGCCGACGCGCCTACCAAAAAGCGCGCCCAACTGTACACGATGCTGGGCACCCGCGGGGTTTGGTACGAGGGCTGGCACGCCGCGGCCGTGCACCCGGCAATGGGCGGCTGGGGCGGCTTCGAAAAGGACCGCTGGGAGCTGTACAACCTCGACGAAGACCGCACCCAGACCAACGACCTGGCCGACGAGCACCCCGCCAAGCTCGAGGAGCTCAAGAGTATCTGGGCGATGCTCGCCGGGCGCTACGACGGCCTGCCGCTGGACGACCGCACCGCGCTGGAAGTGGTCGCTGTACAGCGGCCCCAGCCGGGCAAGCCGCGTGACCAATACGTGTATTATCCGCACACCGAGCCGGTGCCCCAGGGTGTGGGCGTGAGCACCATCCAGCGCTCCTATGACATCGTCGCCGAGCTCACCGTCGACGAGGGGGGCCAGCCCGACGGCGTCATCTTCGCCCAGGGCAGCAACACCGGCGGGCACACCCTGTACGTCAAGAATGGGCGGCTCAACTACGTGTACAACTGGCTGGGTGAGATTCAGCAAAAGATCACCTCGCCCAACCCGCTGAGCCCTGGCAAACACACCGTCGGGGTGCGCTTCGAGATCCAAGACCGCGACGAGCAGTCCAGCCCCGTCGGCCCGGCCAAGCTTTTCATCGACGACGAGGACGTCGCCACTGAGCAGATCAAGACGCAGCCGGGCTTCTTCGGCCTCGAAGGCGTCGTCACCATCGGGCGCGACGTCGGCCGGCCGGCCAGCGACGACTACGAGGCCCCTGACAAGTTCAAAGGCGGCGTGGTCGAGAAGGTCACCATCGACGTGCACGGCGCGCCGCACCGCGACCCCGAGATGGAGGCCGAGATGGCCAGGCGTCGCGACTGATGGCGTCGCTGACACCAGGATTCAAGGCATTCAACCGCGCCGATTCGCGACCCTGAAATCTTAATTGCTTTAATAGGCCGGCTCCCACGCCGGTGGTCGAGGCTGCGTAGCCTGAACTGTGGTCAAAGAGGAAGTCGAATTGGCCACAGTTCAGGAGCCCCACCTCGACCACGGGGGCGCTACCCCGCCTATTTAGGCAGTTAAGATTTACGGTCGCGGGGCGCATCGCGCAGCCAAAGAGTTACGGTCGCGGGGAAGCATCGCGCAGCCAGCACAACCGTCAAACAACAGCGAGACACACCATGCCCAACAAAAAGTTCAACGGACGTATCGCCCTCGACATCCGCGACTCCCAGCCCGACTGGTCGGCCTACGAGCCGCCCACGGCCGAAAAGGACACGCCCAACGTGCTGTACATCGTGTGGGATGACGTCGGCTTTGGCGCCTTCGATTGCTTCGGCGGCCTGATCGAGACACCCAATATCGACCGGCTGGCCAACCAGGGCCTGCGCTACACCAACTTCCACACCACCGCGCTGTGCTCGCCGACGCGCTCGTGCCTGTTGACCGGGCGAAACGCCACCAGCAACGGCATGGCTTGCATCACGGAGGCGTCCTCGGGCTTTCCCGGCTCCAACGGGCATGTACCCTTCGAAAACGGCTACGTCTCGGAGGTGCTCGTCGACGGCGGCTACAACACCTACGCGGTGGGCAAATGGCACCTGACCCCCGGCGAGCAGACCCACATGGCCGCCAGCAAGCGCCAGTGGCCGCTGGGGCGCGGCTTCGAGCGCTTCTACGGATTCTTGGGCGGCGAGACCGACCAGTATTACCCGGACCTGGTGCAGGACAACCAGCCCGCCGAGCCGCCGGCGACGCCCGAGGAGGGCTACCATCTGAGCCCGGACATCACCGACAAGGCCATCCAGTACATCCGTGACGCCAAGGTCATCGCCCCTCAGAAGCCCTGGCTGATGTACTTCTGCCCCGGCGCCGGCCACGCCCCGCACCATGTGCCCAAGGAGTGGGCCGACAAGTACGCGGGCAAGTTCGACATTGGCTGGGACAAGTATCGCGAGCAGACGCTGCAGCGCCAGATCGAGATGGGCATCTTGCCCGAGGGCACCGAGCTGTCCCCGATCAACATGTACGTCGATGAGACCAGCCCCGACGGCAAGCCCTGGCCGGAGACCGACGTCATTCGCGATTGGGACTCGCTGAATGACGACGAAAAGAAGCTGTTCTGCCGCATGGCCGAGGTCTACGCCGGGTTCGTTACGTTCACCGACCATCACATCGGCCGTTTGCTCGACTACCTCGAGGAATCGGGCCAGCTCGACAACACCCTCGTGGTGGTCGTCAGCGACAACGGCGCCAGCGGGGAAGGGGGACCCAATGGGTCAGTCAACGAGAACAAATTCTTCAACGGGGTACCCGACAGCCTCGAGGAGAATATGAAGTATCTCGACGTGTTGGGCTCGCCCGAGACCTACAACCACTATCCCAACGGCTGGGCACAGGCGTTGTGCGCGCCGTTTCGCATGTACAAGCGTTATTCGGGTCACGAGGGCGGTACCGCCGACCCGTTGATCATCAGTTGGCCCAGGGGCATCAAGGCCAAAGGCGAGGTGCGCGACCAATACTGCCACGCCATCGACATCGTGCCCACCATCTACGATTGTCTGGGTATCGAGCCCCCCGACGAGGTCAAGGGCTACACCCAGTCCGAGATCGAAGGGGTGAGCTTGAGGCATACCTTCGACAAGGCCAACGCCCCCACCCACAAGCGCATGCAAATCTATGGCATGCTAGGCTCGCGAGGCATCTGGTTCGAGGGGTGGCACGCGGCCACGGTCCATCCCACGGTCAGCGGGTGGGGTCACTTCGCCGAAGACCGCTGGGAGCTGTTTCACCTCGACGAGGACCGCACTCAGGTCCACGATCTGGCCGACAAGCACCCCGACAAGCTCGAGAAGCTCAAGCAGCTGTGGTTCATGCTCGCCGGGCGCTACAACGGGCTGCCGCTCGACGACCGCACCGCCCGTGAGGTCCTGATGAGCCCGCGGCCCCAGCCGTCTCCCGAGCGCGACGTCTACGTCTATTATCCCGACTGCGCAGACGTGCCCGAGATGGTCGCGGCCAACACCCACGGGCGCTCCTTCGACATCGGCTGCGAGCTGAGCGTCGATGAGCAGCGGGCCCGGGGTGTGCTCTTCGCCCAGGGCGGCCGCTTTGGCGGGCACTCCCTATACGTCAAAGACCGCCGGCTGCACTACACCTACAATTGGCTGGGAGAGAACGAGCAGACGGTCACCTCCAACAAGACCATCCCCACCGGCAAGCACACCTTCGGGGTGCGCTTCGAGATGACCGGTGTCGACCAGGTCAGCCCCACCGGCACCGTGGAGTTGTATGTCGACGAGCAGGTCGTGGGTGCCCTCGAAATCAAGACCCAGCCCGGCGCGTTTACATTAGCTGGCGAGGGGCTCGCGGTCGGCCGCGATAGCGGCCAGCCGGTGTCCAACGAGTATAAGTCGCCCTTCGAATTTGCTGGCGGCACGATCAAGCAGGTGACCATCGACCTGCGCGGCGAGCGCATCCGCGACCTCGACAAAGAGGCGCAGGCGATGATGTCGCGGGAGTAGAGTTGCAAACCGCGCAAGGGCGCTGGATCGCCTCCCGAAATCTTGATTCGTGTGTAAGAAGTTGGACCGAGCCTCGGCGAGTTGATTTTTCGCGGGATCGAAGCCGACAACCGCAGGCGATGCAGCGCATCGTCGAGGATTGGCGGCGAAGAGGCCGTGAAAATCAGCCGCCGACGGCGACGGGAGATTTCTTACACACGAATCAATCTTAATTGCCTCAATAGGCCGGCTCCCACGCCGGTGGTCGAGGCCTCGATACCTGAACTGGGGTCGCCGAGGAAAACAAACCGACCATGATTCAGGAAGCTCACCTCGACTACGGGGGTGCTACCCCGCCTATTGAGGCATCTAAGATTGACGGTTGACCGACGCGGCGTGGGTTCGACGGAGGAGATCATGGACGCATTTCAGTGGACGCTGTTTCTCGAGGTCATCTTCATCGTCACCGCCATGGCCTTTATCGGCATGTCGGTCACCGGCGAGCAGGTCGTCACGCTGCTCGACGAGCGCGCGTTGGTCGGCCGCGCGCTCATCGCCAACCTGGTGCTCACGCCGCTGTTGGCGCTGCTCCTGGTCGCGATCTTCCCCATGGCGGTCGAGGCCAAGGTCGCACTCATCCTGTTGGGGGCGGCGCCCGGCGGGCTCAACGTGGTTCAGTTTACCACCAAGATCGGCGGGCGGCTGGCCCACGCGGCGGCGTTGTTGTTCGTGCTGTCGATGATCTCGCTGGTGAGCACGCCGCTGGTGTTGCTGTTCATGCCCCTGCCGCGCGAGCCCGGGCAGCTCACCGCCATCTGGAATATCGTGGCGTTTTTGGCGGCCGTGCTCGCCCCCATGGGTCTGGGGGCGTTGGTGCGGCGCCACGCCCCCGACCTCGCCAAGAAGCTCGCCCGGCCGACTAACCTGGTGTCGACGGTGTCGTTTGTCGCCGCCATGATCGTAGGCAACTCCATCCGCAAGCAGGCCGCCGGCACGCTCAGCGGCACGGTGTTGCTGGTGCTGGTGCTCTTTGTCGCCGGCACCCTGCTCATCGGCTGGCTGATGGGCGGGCGCGACCGCGCCGACCGCCAACTCATGGCCACGGCCACCAGCATCCGCAACGCCGGGCTGGTGCTGCTCTTCTCGATTACGCTGTTTCCGTATTCCGGGGTGGACAACGTGGTGCTCGCCTACATGCTGCTGATGATTCCACCCAACGCCGCCATCACCATCGCCAGCCTGGCGCGGGAGCGACGCCACAAGCACAAGGCCGGCCCCACTGCCGAGACATGAGAGGACGGACATGCTCGACCAACTCAAGCAGGTCGATTCCATCGACGGCTGGATCCTGCTGGCGTTCGTGGTGGCGTTGCTGCTCGTCTTCGAGGTCGGCCGCTGGTTGGCTGGACGGCACACCGAGGTCGGGACGGGCCGCCAACTGCATGCCGCCAATGTGCTCACGGGGATGCTTACGCTGTTGTCGTTCTTCCTGGCGTTCAGCTTCGGCATCGCCGCCAACCACTTCGAGGCCCGCCGCCGGATCGTGCTCGACGAGGCCAACGCCATCGGCACGACCTACCTGCGCTCGAAGTATCTGCCCGAACCACAGCGCGACAAGATCCAGGGTCTGCTGCTCGAATATGTCAACCTGCGCATCGTCGGCGCGCAGCAGCAAGACTTCGAGCATGTCCGCAAGCGCTCCGAAGCGCTGCAATCCAAGATCTGGGACCAGGCCGCCTCCCTGGAGAAGCTCAACCCCAACTCCGAGTTCGCCGGGCTGTTCATCGCCTCGCTCAACCAGATGATCGACCTGCACGAGTCGCGGGTCACCACGGCCTTCGAGTACCGCCTGCCCCTGGTCATCATGTTGGCGCTATACGCCATCTCCATTTTCACGCTGATGGTCATGGGCTACAGCGCCGGGTTGCGCCACGCCAAGGACGCCCTGCTGACGTTCTGCGTCGTGCTGTCGGTCGCCGGCGTGCTCGTGCTCATCATCGACCTCGACCGCCCGGTGCAGCGCACATTCACGGTCAGCCAGCAGGCGCTCATCGACACGCGTGACGCCCTTCAGGCCGATCTGAAGCAGTGATCGGGAACTCAGCAGGGCCGTGTCTTCGAAGAGAACGCCCATCAGGCAAGCAACGCCGGCTATTGAAGGAATTACTATTGAAGGGCGGACGACGCGCGGCGGCTTGGCCCGCCAACAGCTACGTTCGCCCGTGGGGCGGTCGTGTACACGTTTGGAAGTGATTGGACGACCTTGGAATGGGGGGATGCAATGATGGAGATGGTTCTGCCATACCTGCGCAGGCGCTTGGTCTGCTGCGCGGCGGCGCTCGTCGCCGCCTTCGTGTTGGCTACGCCGGCGCAGGCGCAACAACAGCGACCAGCCGCCGCCGGCGAGCAGGGCGGCGAAAGCGAGCTGGCCAAGAAGACCCAGAACCCGGTCAGCGATCTCATCAGCGTGCCCTTCCAGAGCAACTTCAATCTGGGAATGGGCTACGAGGACAAGCTCGGCTACCTGCTCAACATCCAGCCGGTCTACCCGATGTCGCTGACCAAAAAATGGAACCTGATCCACCGCGCGATTGTCCCGGTGCAGTACCTGCCCGAGGTCGCCCCAGGGGTCGGTGATGTGTTCGGCCTGGGCGACATCCAGTACCAGGCGTTCGTCTCGCCGAGCTCGCCCAAACCGTTTATCTGGGGAGTCGGCCCGATGTTCCAGTTTCCGTCGGCCACCAAGGACCTGTTGGGGAGCGGCAAATGGTCGGCGGGCCCGGCGGCGGTCGCCCTTCAGGTCACCGGCCCGTGGGTCTACGGCGCGCTGCTGACCTACCTGCACTCCTTTGCCGGCGACGACCAGCGCCAGGACGTCAGCGTCCTCGCCCTGCAATACTTCGTAAACTACAACTTCCCGCACGGCTGGTTCCTGGCCTCGAGCCCGATCAACGTGCTCAACTTCGCGGCCGACAACGACAAGTGGACGGTCCCGCTGGGCGGTGGCTTCGGCAAGGTCGTCAAGTTCGGCAGGCTGCCCATGAGCCTGAGCCTGCAGGGGTTTTACAACGTCGCGCACCCCGACGCCGCGCCGGACGCGACGATTCGGTTCCAGTTCTCGTTCTTGTTCCCGCGAAAACGTCTGGCCAAGTAGCGCGTGACTGACCTGCGAGACGACCGTTACGCGCAAACGTGGCTGATCGTCCGCCCATCAATCGTAATTCCACCTCAATAGCTGGCGTGTGGGTTCTGCAGGGCCGCCGCATCGAGAAAGCGGCCCTACAGGCGTCTTGCTGGGCGGTTACATTCGAAGACAGACACCGTAGTCCAAACGAGCATCATGAACCGGGGGGCTTATGAACTCGCTCGCGACACGCGTGCGCGGCGCCGTCGTCGTGCTCACGCTGGCCGTGTTCGTCCTGCCATCGGCGCGCGCCGCGGCCGCCGACGGCGACGATGACGGCTGGCACGTGCGTCTGACACCATACGGCTGGGTCGCCGACACCAAGGGCGACGCCCGGGTCGGGCGGCGCTCCGTCAGCGTCGATTACAGCCTGGGCGACGCGTTCGACGCGCTGGGCAACATCTTCGACGACGACAACGGGGGCGACAACACCGGCAACGTCGTCAATCCGGGCACTGACATCGACTTCGCCTTCATGACTCAGTTAGAGGTCGGCAAGGGCCCGTGGAGCGTGCTGGGCGACTTCATCTACGTGGACACGACCACCCGCAAGGTCGCCGCGCGGGTCCCCCAGGCCAACGCCGAGCTGGGCTTCAAGGGCATCAATATCGATGGCGCCCTCGTGCGCCGGCTCATCCGGGGACGGTGGGGCCGCGCCTCGGTGCTGGCGGGAGCGCGCTTTACCAACCTCAACGCCGACCTCGACCTCAACTTCACCGACAACACCCTGGCGACCGCGTCGAGCAACAAGAGTTGGGCCTCGCCGATCATCGGCGCGCGCGGCCGGCTCACCGTCGTGTGGCGGCTCTTCTTGCAGGGATACGTCGACATTGGCGGCTTTGGGCTGGGGTCCGATTTTACCTGGCAAGGCTTCGGCGCGGTCGGCGTGGCCGTCCCCTACGTCGACATCCTCGCCGGGTGGCGCTACCTGTCCACCGACTACGAGGACGACGACTTCGTCTGGAACGTCCACCACAGCGGGCCGGCGCTGGGCGTGTCGGTGCACTTTTGATGGCTGGGGATCACCTCGGAGTGAACGCCCTGCAGGCAAGCAGCGCCGGCTATTTGAGTAATTACTATTGAAGGGCGGACGATTCGTGGCGTTTGCGCGAGGCGGAGCGATACGCCGGTAGCAAGGTGGATCATCTGCGAGGCGTGCGTTTGGGCAAATCGAATCAGCGAGACGTACATCCGGGCAAATCGCCACGTGGCTAACCTGCGAAATCACCGCCACGCGCAAACGTGTCTGGCCGTCCGCCCATCAATAATAGTTCCACCTCAATAGCGGGCGTGGGATCTCTGCAAGGAGGGGGGCCGTGACCTTATATCGACTTAGCGCACTTACAGTATGGCTTGTGCTCACAACTGCGTTCGCGGCCGACGGCGTCTGTCAAGACAAGGCGGCTGACCAGGAGAAGATCACCCTCGAACAGGTCGAAAACCCGCTGAGCCAGCTAGTGCGCATTCCCGTCGAGAGCCAGTACTACTTCGCCGAGGGCCCCGACCATCTGTTCTCGTATCAGTTCGACTTCGCCCCCACCTTTTCCACCCCGCTGGCCGGCGACTTCGACATCGTCCACCGCATCGCCGGGGGCTATCGCTACGACGCGGGCGTCGGCGAGCTTGGCGACCAGTCGGGGCTGCTCGACACGCAGTACCAGGCGTTTCTGACGCCCCAAAAGGTGCGGCGCACGATCTGGGGCGTGGGGCCCACCCTGACGATTCCCACGGGCACCAAGCCGCGCCTGACGACCGACAAGTGGACGGCCGGGCCGTCGGCGTTGCTCCTTCGCTCCGATAGGCCCTTTTTGTACGGGCTGCTGGCGGCCAATACCTGGTCGTTTGCCGGCAACGACGCCCGCCAGGACGTCAACGCCTTTCGGCTACAGACCTTCGTGTTCTGGAACTTCCCCAAGGGGTGGTTCTTGGTCAACAACTCGCGCATCGCCGCCAACTGGAACGCCGACGCCGGCCAGCGCTGGCTTGTCCCCATCGGCGCCGGGATTGGACGGCTGGTGCTTAAGGACTTGTTTCCGTCCAACATTCGCGTCGAGGCCTACTACCGGGTCGTACGCCCCCAGAACGCAGCGTCGTGGGCGGTGCGCTTTCGCGTCGCGTTGGTCCTGCCTCGCCTCGAGCGTTGGTGATGAGTGTATCCATGGTACTGAGGGGGGATGATGAGGCTTTTTCAATGGCTGACAATCTTGCTGTGCGTGATGTTGAGCGTGTCGGTTCCGGCGTCTGCGCAGCTCGAGGCCTCTCAAAAGGGCGCCTGCTGTGTCGCCAACGATGGGCGAGTGCTGTGGACAGGCGACCAGACCCGCATGACCCTGCAGAAGCTCGCCGCCTACGCCGCGCCCATCCTGTGGTTCTCGCCCGACGAGCCCCTGCTCGAGGAGATCAAAGGGCCCCAGCCGATCAATATCCCCACGGCGTTTCCCTTCGAAGCACCGTCCCAAAGCCCGGTGGTCTATTACCGGGTGCGCACCATCGTCCGCGGCGGCGACCAACAGGCGTACTTTCCCCATGGAAAAGACCGCGCCCGCGCCGAGATCGACCTGTCGCGGGTGAGCGCGCTGCAGATCGACTACTTTCACTATTATCCCTTCGAGGTGGGCAAGGGCGGGCATGACCACGATGTCGAATCGGTGGAGATGAAGTTGGTGGTCGTGCGCCATCCCAACTGCCAGAAGTGCCGCTACAGCCTGGCGGCCGTGCGGGTGACCGGCAAGGCCCACGGCGTCAAGTGGTTCGACAACACCCTGGAGACCGACAATTTCAGCCGCTTTCCGATGAGCGTCTTCGTCGAGGAGGGCAAGCACGCCAGTTGTCCAGACAAGAACGCCGACGGACTGTATACCCCGGGCTTCGACGTCAATGTGCGCGTCAACGACGCCTGGGGCGTGCGCGATGTGATGCGCGGCGGCATGCTCTTTGCCGCCGCCTACCAGTCGTGGTTCGCCAAGGTGCGCGGGCCGGGCACGCGGGTGTTCCCGCGGCTGCCCGACGACAGCGCCGTGCGCGACAATTTGCGCGAAGACCTCCAAGAGGAGACCGAGCCGACCTTCTACGTGCTGCGACCCTACCCGCGGCTGGCTGCGGCCAAGGCGTACAAGGACCAGCGCATCGTGTGGTTTGTCGACAAGGGCTACGACGACTGGCCCGAGATCGAGCAAGCGTCCGAGTTCTCCGACGTCCTCGAGGACTTCGATCCCGAGACGTTCACCCGCACCCTGTCGGTGGCCGCGCGGTACGACGGCACGTTCGGCGTCTCGTTCGTCTTCCCGCTGCTTATCCTGCGCAACGTCAATGACCCCATCAGCGGCGGCTGGATCATGAACCGCATTTACCTCGAGGACCGCGGTCTTCGCGACTTCGGCTGGGGCGTGCTGTACACCCGGTCGGCCTCGCGCTGGGTCGACGGCTACGCGGTCGCCGGCCTGAAGGTCGACGCCGAGGACAACGCCGCCGGCGACAAGGTCACCAACACCGACTTCCAGGCCGAACTCGGCCTGAAGTTCCGCGTCAACACACAGCGAGTGCCGCTGGGCTTTCTCAACAAGCTCACCGATTTCTGGGGGCTGCGCATCGGCGTAACCGCCGTAGGTTTCAGCGGCATCGACTCGCTGGGCTACGTCATCGAGCTGGGGGCGGGCTCGTTCTAGCCCCCGAATCGGCGAGACGCACGTCCGGGCGACTCGAATACGCCATGAGCTACGTGGTTAGTCTGCGAGACGTGCGTCCGGGCAACTCGCCACGTGGCTGACCAGCAAGACGACCGTCACGCGCAAACGTGGCTGGTCGTCCGCCCATCAATAATAATTTCACCTCAATAGAGGGGCGTGTCGGCCCTGCAAGGCAGCGTCTCCGAAGAGAACGCCCTGCAGGCAAGCAACGCCCGCTATTTGAGTAATTACTATTGAAGGGCGGACGAATCGCGGCGTTTGCGCGTAGAGGTGCGGCTTGCAAAGAGCCACGTGGAAAATCAGCGAGACGCACGCTTTGGCAATTCGCTCGGAGGACGCCCAGCAGGCCAGCGACGCCCGCTATTGAAGGAATTACTATTGAAGGGCGGACGAATCGCGGCGTTTGCGCGTGGCGGTGCGGTTTGCAAAGAGCTACGTGGTTAGTCTGCGAGTCGTGCGTCCGGCCACCTCGTCCTTCTGCGGCCGCGGCGGCGTCCACTTACCTTTCTGCGCGTCTTCGCTGGGCCCATACACGCGCATGATCATCCGAAACGGGCCGTCGGGCGCCGGCAGCCAGTTCGATTCGCGCTCGGCTCCCGGCGAGTCGGCCGAGATGTAGAACGTCAGCGAGCCGTCGTCATTGAGGCGAAGTTCGCCCTGGTCGAGCATGCGCGAGTTCAGCAGGTAGCGGTCGAGCGGGTTGTCGACGAAGAACATCGCCTCGTCGTACATGCTCAACGACCAGAAGCCGCGCACCGGCGGCAGGTCGCCCGGGGCGAAGGTCAGCGTGTAGTCGTTTTGGGAGGCGTCGAGCGGCTGGTCGTCGGCGTCGTTGAGGAAGAGGCGGTAGATCGCCTCCTGGCCGATATTGCCGAAGATGCCCAGCTCGGCGGCGGCGGCGCGGATCAGGTGGCAATTGTCGTGGCCGTAGTTCTCGCGGGCGCTCTCCTCGAGCGACTCGCGGGTGCCCAAAATCTTGGTGCTCACCAGCGGGTCGTCGCCGTACTCTCGGATGAAGCGTTTGAGCTCGCCAAGTCCCTGCTTGGCGCCGTCGCGCAGGGCTTGCTGATACTCGGCGGGCAGCGCCTCGAGGTTGAATTGACTTTGGGGGCTCAGCCCAATCATCGCCATGCGCTCCCATAAGGGCGAGTCCTCTTCGAGCGGCGCTCCGAGCAGCGTGAGCACGAAGTCGAGGTAGCCGAAGAGGCGCTCGTCGTACTGCGCGCCATCGTCCCACACGGGGAAGTCGATGTCGGGGGCCGGGGAGGGCGGCGCGTCGCCCAGGAACTCACTCAGCGGCTGCAGCGAGAAGCCCCGCTGGAGCTTGGCGACGTTGGCGAGGTCGTCGGGCGAGTACAGTTGGATGCGGCTGAAGTTGAAGACGAAGTTCGTGTCGCTGCGAAAGACCTGTTCGACGCCCTCGGGCTTCGAGCCCTGCCAGTGGGGCCCGGCGATGAGGAAGGTGCCGCCCCCGTTGCCCGTCCAAAACGTGCCTGCGTAGCCGAAGTTGTGGGTGTAGAAGTCCTCGAGTTCGTAGTCAAAGAACCGGTTGGCATCGACGGCGGGCACGTGGAGCACCTGCGGCTCGGCGCGAAGGTCGAGCCAGGCCAAGCAGGTGGGAGTGTCGGCGTTGGGCCCGGGCAGCGTCCGGTCGGCGGCGGTCATCAACGCCGCTTTGCAGCCCAGCTCGTTGAAGGGGGCGCTGTAGTCGTGGTGCTCGGCGTCGAGCGCCTCGTTGTGCATGCTGCGGTAGGCCATCACCGGCGCGAAGCCGAAGATGTAGGCCTCCTTGGCGATCGCACGGGCGACGTCGGGCGAGACTTCGATTCGTGTCGGTGAGGTCATGGCCGTCTCCTCCGCAGGGGAATAAGAGTGGTGGCGCGAAAAAAGATAGGATATTGGCGGGGTTACGCAAGCGTGGCGGGGCCTGGAACGAGGCAGCGTTTGCGCGGGCGCAGCGATGCGCCGGTAGCCTGCTGGCTATTCTGCGAGGAGTCCCCCCGGGCAAGTTGTCGTCCGGTGCGGGAGTCTTGTTGTCGGTTCCCTCGTCCCTATGATCGGCTCGTCGCGTCCCGTGTCCTCGGCCAGTCCGGAGACGACCATGTTCGACGCATTCGAGGGAATCCGACCCATCAGCGGATGGCTCCTGCTGGGGCTGGTGGGCTTGTTGGTGGTGGTCACCGAGATCGGCTTCCGTATCGGCGTGCACTTGCGAAAGCGGCAGGGAAGTCGCGCCGAGTTCCACGGTAATGAGCTGCTGTCGGGGCTGATGGTCGTGCTGTCCTTCTTCCTGGGGTTTAGCTTCCAGGCCGCCTACCAACACTTCGAGAAGCGGGGTGATCTTGTCCTCCAGGAGGCCGACGCCATCAAGACCGCCTACATGCGCAGCGCGTATCTGCCCGACCCTCAGCGCCGCAATATTCAGAAGCTCCTGCGCCGCTATGTCGACGTGCAGATCGAACTCGCCGACCCCGGCAATTATCGCAGAGCTGATGCGGCCGCCGAACGCATCCACCGTGCATTGTGGAAGCAGACGGCCTCGCTCGAGGCACACGGTGACATGTCGATAGGCGCGGCGCTGTTTGTCGAGGCGCTCGACGAGCTGAAAGACCGCCAGGAGGAGCTCAGCACCGCGGCGAACTACCAGCGTCTGCCCGGCACGATCCTGCTGGTCGCGGTCGCGCTCGAGGCGTTGGTGCTGCTGTTGCTGGGATACAACATCGGCGTCGCCGGCAAACGCGACCCCCTCGGGGTGATCGTGATCGTGTTGGCTCTGGCGGGCTACCTCGTGCTGATCGTCGACCTGGACCACCCCTACCAGCGCACATTCGACGTCAGCGAACGGGCGCTGCGCGACGCGCGCCAGGTCATGCAGTATGACCATCACTAAGTGCGTCTCTGGCACGGGACGACGCACCTTCTCCAACGACACGGGGCGGAAATGGCGGAAGACATCACACCCAACTCACAAGCCAACGTGGACTCGGCTTCGTCGGCGGAGAGTGCGCCGACCTGGCTGAGGCGCGTGGGCACTCAGTCCTGGCTGTTCGTCGGGCTCGTGATCGCCGTGGTGATACTGGCGGTCGTGGTGGCCGCGCTCAGCGGCATCGTCGTGCCCTTGTTGGTCGCCCTGATCTTGGGCATGCTGTGTCGTCCGCTGGTCGACTGGGCGTCGCGCCACCGCGTGCCCGCTCCGCTCGCCGCGTTGGGCACAATGCTCTTCATCGTGGTGGCGACCATCTTGGTGGGGGTAGTCGTCGTCAACGGCCTGGTCCAGCAACTCCCGAAGTTGATCCATCAGGCCGGCATGGGCCTCGATGCGCTCGGTGCCTGGGTCGGCGGTCTGAGCCTGGGGAAGCTGGATCCCTCCTTCGCCGACGCCGCACGCCAAGCCATCACCAAGGTCATTCCGGTAAGTCGTCAAGGGACTTAGCGAGTTGGTGACCACGAGCTTCTCAGGGGTGGCCGCTTTCGCGGTGGGCTTCTTCTTCGCGCTCTTCGCCCTGTACTATGTCCTCAACGACGGTCCGCGCTTCGACGGCTGGCTGCAGACCCATGCGCGAGGGGCTCACGACCTGTTCGAGGATGCCGGACGCTCGCTTCGAGCCTACTTCAAGGGCACGGCCGTGTCCGCGCTGGTCAGCTCGGTAGTCGTCCTGGTGGGCCTGCTTATCGCGGGCACGCCGCTGGTGGTGCCCATCTTGGTGCTCTATTTCATTACCTCGTTCATCCCCATTGTGGGAGCGTGGCTCGGCGGGGCCTATACCGTGCTCATCGCGTTTAGCGCCGGCGGCCCTCAGGCCGCGCTCATCGTGGGCATCGCCGTGCTCCTGTCCAACGGGACCCTGCAAAATGTGGTCACCTCCTGGGCGGTGGGGGCGATGTTGAACCTGCACCCGTTGGTCATCCTGGTGGCGACTGCCCTGGGCGGGTCGGTGGCGGGCATCCTCGGCATGATCCTGGCCGCGCCCCTCACGGCCATTATCTTGCATGCCGCCCAGCGACTGCGCGCCCGGCCGCCGGTCGAACAGCCGCTGCCGGCGGGGTAGGTGGGAGGGCCAACTCGCCGACAGAACGCCTTGCAGACGAGCCGCGCCGGCTATTGAAGGAATTGATATTGAAGGGCGGACGACGCGAGGCGTTTGCGCGAGGCGGCGCGATACGCCAAGAGCCACGTGGTTAATCTGCGAGACGTACGTCCGGACAAATCGAACCGGCCAGACGTGAGTGGCGGGCAAATCGGCACGTAGCTAACCTGCAAGACGACCGCGTTGGAGGCCGGCGTACACGAGTGAGCTGTCTCGGGGGCGGCGGACCGGGTGTCATGCGCGAGGGGCGTGTTGACTTTCGACTGTGGGAGCAAGGGTGGCGCCGCGATGGTGGGCGTTGCCGGGTTTCGGAGTTGCCATACAGGGGAGGACAACCATGGCGAACAAGATCGAAGAGTACGACCTGGTCATCAACGGCGGCCGGGTCATGGATCCGGAGACGATGCGCGACGACATCGCCAATGTCGGCATCGCCGACGGTCGGATCGTGGCGGTCACCAAGGAGGCGTTGTCCGGCGCCGAGACCATTGACGCCACCGGGCTGGTCGTCGCCCCCGGCTTCATCGATACGCATTTCCACGCCGTCGATCCGTACGCGACCAAGCTGGCGCTTCGCGACGGGGTGACCACCGGCATGGACCTGGAGCTGGGCTCGACCTCGGTTGGGGAGTGGTACGCCCGCAAGGATCGCGATGGGTGGCAGGTGAACTACGGCACCACGTCATCGCTGAACCTGAACCGGTTGCTGGTACACGACGCCGAGGTCGAGGTGGACGGGCCGATCGATTTCTCGAACACGCCCGGCTACCTCAACGAAAGCGCCAAGGATGGCACGCCGGGCTGGTCGGTCACTCGCAGCAACATCGAGCAGCTCAACCGGATCATGGAGTTGCTCGATGAGGACCTTCGCAATGGGGCCCTCGGTGTGGGCTCTGCGGCCGCGTACATGGCTCAGGGACTGACCAGCTACGAACAATTCGAAGCCCAGCGTACGGCCGCGCGCTACGGCCGGCTGACCTCCGTGCACACCCGCTACCACTTGAGCAAGCAGACGCCCACCGAGGCCACCATTGGCTTCGACGAGGTCCTGGCCAACGCGCTGCTGCTCGGGGCGCCGCTTCTGCTCGCCCACGACAACGACTATGGCTGGTGGGAGGACGAGGAGAAGTTGCAGATGGCCCGCGCCCAGGGCCACAACATGTGGGCGGAGTACTATCCGTACGACGCCGGTTCGACCGTGGTCAGCGCCGAGTTCCTGGGCCCGAAGACCTGGGAGGAGACCTACGGCTACAAATACGAGGAGACCATCTACGACCCCGTGGCCGACACCTTCCTCGACAAGGCCGCCTACACCAAGTTGGTCGCCGAGGAGCCGGGGCACACGGTGGTGGTCTTCATGCCCTACCGAACCGAATGGATGCCGTACTGGCTGACGATGCCCCAGATGACCGTGGCCACCGACGCGATGGCCGGCGTCGGGCGCGAGGGCAAGCTGCTCGATTGGGAGGCGGACTACACCGAGTACGCCGGGCACCCGCGCACCGCTGGGGCGATGGCCAAGACCCTGCGCATGGCTCGGGAGCAAGGCGTCCCGCTGATGTTTACGCTGTGCCAACTCAGCTATTGGAGCGCCAAGCACCTGGGCGACGCCGGCCTCGAGGCGATGCAGCAGCGTGGGCGTGTCCAGGTCGGCAAGGTCGCCGACCTGGCGCTGTTCGACCCCGCCAGGGTGACCGACAACGCCACCTACAAATCCGGTGAGAACGGCCTGCCGTCGACGGGCATCCCGTATGTGATCGTCAAGGGGACGGTCGTCGTCAGGGACTCGCAGGTGCTGGCGGTGCGGCCCGGCCAACCCATCCGCTACCCGGTCGAGGAGCGCGGCCGCTTCGTGCCCGTCGATACCCATGAGTGGATCGGCAAGCATACCATCGAGGTGCCGACGAGCTCGCAATCTGATGACACCGGGGCGGGCCGACTGCGACCCTAGGGGGAAGGTGTTTCCATGGCGCATTTTCCGTTCGTGTTCACCGTCTTGTTCCTGCTGATCGGGCCGATCAAACTCATCCCTGCCTTCGCGCAGGTGGTCGCGGCGTCCGACAAGGACTATCAGCGTGCGGTGGCCGGGCGCGCCACGATTATCGCCACCCTCGTCGCGCTGCTGGTGGCGGGTGTCGCCCGGTACCTCTTGGGCGAATACCGCATCTCGGTCGACGCGCTGCGCATCGCCGGTGGCCTGGTGCTGATGCTCGCCGCCCTGAAGCAGATCTTCGTGCGGCCCGAGCCGCCGCCGAGCCCCCAAGAGCCGCCCGCGGCGCTGAAACTCGCCGCCTCGCCGGTGGCCGCGCCGATCATCTTGCCGCCGGCGGGCGTCGCCGCCATTCTCATCTTCATGGCGCTCGCGCCCACGAACCCGGGCATGGGATGGGCCGTTGTCATCTCGATCCCGATCATCATGGCGCTGAACTTCCTGGTGATGTGGTTCAACCTGGTCATCACGCAGCGCGCTGGACTGATGCTCGCGCTCCAAGTCCTGGGCTCCGTGCTGGTCTTTGTGCAGGTCGCACTCGGGGTCCAGACCACCCTGATCGGGCTGCGTTGGCTGGGCTTTGACGGGTGATGGGGGGATGGGCTTTGGGCCCCTCGCCACGTAGCTAACCTGCAAGACCATCGCCACGTGCAAACGCAACTGATCTCCGCCCATCAATAATAATTCCACCTCAATAGCCGGCGTGTGATCCCTGCAGGGCCCTCTCTACGTCAGCTTTTTCGGGCCGTGGCGGCGTCCACCGGCCTTTCTGGGCGTCTTCACTCGGCCCATACATGCGCATGACCATGCGAAAGGGCCCGTCGGGTGCGGGCAGCCAGTTGGGTTCGAGCTCAGGGCCGGGTGAGTCGCTGGAGATGTACAGCGTCAGTGAGCCGTCTTCGGCGAAGACGAAGTCTTCCAACATGGTCGAGTTGACAATGTAGCGGTCGAGTCGGTTTTCGACGAAGAACATCTCCTCGTCGTACATGCTCAGCGACCAGAAGCCGCGCACCGGCGGCAGGCCGCCGGCCTCGAAGGCCATCGTGTAATCGTGCCTGGAGGCGTCGAGCGGCAGGCCGTCGGCGTCGCTCAGAAAAACCGGATACATCGCTTCTTCGGCGATGTTGCCGAACGTGCCCAGCTCGGCGGCTACCGCGCGTATGAGGTAGGGGTCGTCCTGCCCGAAGTTGTCCCTGGCGCTGCGCTTCAGGAACTCACGGCTACCCAAGAGCTTCGCGCTTAGAAGCGGGTCGTCTCCGTGCTCGTGGATGAAGCGCTCGATCTTGGCCAAACCCTGCTCGGCGCCATCTCGCAGAGCTTCTTGGATGTAGGATGGCAGCGCGTCGAAGTCGAAGTGGGCGTTGTCGCGTCGGGACTTGTCGAATTGAGACCCAAGCCCGATCCCGATCATGGCCATGCGCTCCCACAATCCTTCCTCCTCGTCGACCGGCTCCTGGAGTAGCGTGAGCAGAAAGTCCAAGTGGCCGAAGAGGCGCTCGTCGAACTGCGCCCCCTCGACCCACTTGGGAAAGTCGATTGCGGGCGCCGGCTCGGGAGGGGCTTCGCCCAGATACTCGCTCAATGGCTGCAGCTCGAAGCCCTTTTGGAGGCGGGCGACGTTGTGCAGGTCGTCGGGCCCGAAGAGCTGGATGCGGCTGATGGTGAAGACGAAGTCCGTCTCGCTTTGAAATACCCCGTCGATGCCGTCTGGGGCCGATTCCATCGAATGAGAGCCTGTCCAATGGGGCCCGGCGATTATGAACTTGCCGCCGGCGTTCCCCGTCCACAGCGTGCCCACATAGCCGATATTGTAGGTGTAGAAGTCTTCGATCTGGAATTCGAAGAACCGTTCAGGGTCGATGTCGGGCACCGTCACCACCTGCGGTTCGGCGCGCAGATCCAACCAACCGATGCAGTAGGGCGTATCGGCGTTGGGCGAGGGCATCGTCCTGTCTCGGGCGGTCAGCAGCCGGGCCTGACAGCCGAGCTCGTTGAGCGGCGCGCGAAAGTCGTCGTTCTCACGGTCGAGCGCCTGGTTGTTCAAAAACCGGTAGGCGTACATCAGCGCGAACCCGTAGACGTAGGCTTCCTTGGCGATCGCGCGGGCGACGTCGGGCGAGACTTCGATGTTGGTGGTCGTGGTCATGGTCGTCTCCTTCTAGCGAATACGCTCGATATCGTTGGGCACCCACTCCTTGCTCAAGAATCGGCTCCAACGGCGCATACAGCCGAAGCAGCGTGTACCAGCCCTCGCCCGGGTGGGTCTTGATCCAATTGGCCTCGTAGCCTTCGGGCGCCTCGGGGCCGACGTAGACGTCGACCGAGCCGTCGTCGTTGACCACCAGGTCCTCGTCGGTGCTCGTGACCGTCGCGCGGCGCTGGTCGGTTTCGATGAGCGCGCGCGTGGTGGTCGAGTAGACCGGCACCTGCCAGAACTGCTCGACGGGCACGTCGGCCGGCATGGTCAGCCGGTACAGGTTCGAGCCGATGAGAGGCTGGCCGTCGCTTTCGCGGTAGCAGAGTAGGGCGAACTCGCCGGTGCCGGGCTGGGCGGGGATGTAGTGGGCGAAATTGCCCCACATCTGGTGCCAGCTACCGGCACGTTCTTCGACCTCCTCGTAGTTGTCGGTCAGGAAGTTGGGGCTGACGTTGTTGACCGTAAACTCCCACCGGCGGCCTTCGTACAGCGGCTCGGAGATGCGGCTGCGAAAGGCCATGGAGAGCACGATGGCCTCGGCGGTCTTCGCCGCGCGAGCAAGGATGCCACGGGCGCGCTCGTCGGGATGGAAGCCCTCGCCGGGCAGCAGTCCCAGCCGGCGCATATTGCCCAGATGCGCGTGCGCCTCGGCGGGCAGGCGGTCGCGCTCGACGACCTCGGCGAGCCAATCGAAGGCGCGCTCGTCTCGCGGCCATTCCTGGGAGAACTCGCGCTCGCCGGCCAGCACGAAGTCCTGCTCGGCGGGGGCGTCGGCCTCGGACAGGGGATAGATGCGCATCTTTTGGGCCTGTGCAGCGGCTGCCTCGACGCCGCCCTCGTCTCCCGGAAACGCGCGGATGAGGCAAACCAGATGGTCGGAGTACAGCGCACGCACCGGGAAGTAGCCCTCGGGCAGGTCATCCGGATAGTCGCGGGCGACCAACAAATATTTACCGCCCTCGCCGCGATCGGGGCCGATGTCGCCGAGATCCTCGTAGGGACGTTGACCGAAGTCCCAGATGTGGCCGCGCACCCGTGGTGGTGTCTCGAGGACCCACGGCCCTTGGGTGAGATCGAGCAGCCGTGTGACCGCGTAGATGACCTCGCCGTTGGCCGAGATGACCTTTTGCTGGGGCTGAAGGCGCTTGTCGAAGACGTAGATGGTGCGGTCGTTGCCGCCGAGTCGAGCACAGCCTTGGTCGAATCCGAGGCTGTTTAGATAGGCGTAGCCCCACACGTAGAACTGCACCGCCGCCTGGAAGTCATATTCGTCGAAGGCGGCCCGGGCGGTGTCCTTGGTGGGATAGCCGGCTTCGTAGGAGGGGGAGAATGTACTGCCCTGGTCGATTTTTCGCGTCATGGCGAGTCCCCTATGTGGTCGTGTTGTGGTTTGCGAAGCTCATTTCGAAGAGAACGTCTTGCAGGTCAGCAGCGCCGGCTATTGAAGGAATTACCATTGAAGGGCGGACGATACGCGGCGTTTGCGCGAGGCGGTGCGATTGGGCAAGAGGCACGTGGATTTTCTGCGAGGCGTGCGTCCGGGTAAGTCGTGGCTGCAAAACGCAGGTCCGGGCAAATCGCCACGTGGCTAACTAGCAAAACGACCGCCCCGCGCAAACGTGGCTGATTGTCCGCCCATCAATAGTAGCTCCACCTCAATAGCTGGCGTGTGATCCCTGCAAGGCCTTCTCTTCATCTAACGCACACGTTCGATATCATTGGGCACCCACTCCTTGCTCAGAATCGGCTCCAACGGTCCATAGAGCCGAAGCAACGTAAACCAGCCCTCGTCGGGGTTGGTCTTTATCCAGTTGGGCTCGAAACCGGCGGGCGCCTCGGGGCCGACGTACATGTCGACCGACCCATCGTCATTGGTCACCAGTCCCTCGTCGGTGCTCGAAATCGTCGCGCGGCCCTGGTCGGTGTGCACAAACGAGCGGGTGGTCGTCGAGTAGACCGGCAGTTGCCAGAACTGCGTGACCGGGACGTTGGCCGGCATGGTCAAGCGGTAGAGGTTCGAGCCGATCAAGACGTTGCCGTCGCTGTCAGTGTAGCCAGCCAATGGGAATTGGCCGGTGCCAGGCTCGGCAGGGACCAGATGGGCGAAGTTGCCGACGAGCTGGTGCCAGCCACCGGCGCGCTCTTCGACCTCTTCATAATTGTCCGGCAAAAACTGGGGGTCGCGGTTGAAAAAGAAGCTCTCCCACTGGCGCCCCTCGTAAAGCGGTGGTGCGACCCGATTGCGAAAGGCCATGGAGACCACGATGGCCTCGGCGGTCTTGGCCGCGCGACCCAGGATGTCTCGGGCGCGCTCGTCGGGGGAAAAGCCCTCGCCGGGCCTCAGACCCAATCGACGCATATTGCCCAGGTGCGCATGCGCCTCGGCGGGCAAGCGGTCGCGCTCGACGACCTCGGCCAGCCAGTCGAACGCGCGCACATCGCGCGGCCAGTCCTGGGAGAACGGCCGGTCGCCGATGAGCACGACGTTCTGTTCTGGGAGGGCGTCGGCTTCGGATAGTGGATAGACACGCATTTTCTGAGCCAGCGCTGCCGCCGCTTCCACGCTGCCCTCGCTCGTCGGGAAGGTGCGCACGACCACGCTGACGAGGTCGGAGTAGAGCGAGCGAACCGGAAAATAGCCCTCGGGAAGCTCGCCGTCGTAGTCGCGCGCGACCAGGAGGAACTTGCCGCCGTCGCCGCGGTCGGGGCCGACGTCGCCGATGTCCTCATAGGCGCGCATCCCGATGTCGAAGATGTGGCCGCGGCAGCGAGGCGGCGCCTCGACCACCAACGGGCCCTGCGTCAGGTCGAGCGGCTGCGTGACGGCATAAATGACCTCGCCGTTGGCCGTCATGATTCCATGCTGCGGCTGGACACGCTTGTCGAAGACGTAAACCGAGCGCTCGTCGCCGCCCATCTTGGCCAGCCCTTTCTGCGTGCCCAGGCCGTTGAGATAGGCGTACCCCCAGACGTAAAACTGCACCGCCGCCTGAAAGTCATACTCCTCGAAGGCTGCTTGGGCGGTCTCTTGGGTGGGATAGCCGCCCTCGTAGGCCGGGGAGAACGTGCTGGCCTGGTCGAGTTTTCGCGTCATGGCGAGTCTCCTATGTGCTCGTGTTGTGGTTAAGCTCACATCGAAGAACGCCGTGCAGGTCAGCAGCGCCGGCTATTGAGGTAATTACTATTGATGGGCGGACGATTCGCGGCGTTTGCGCGAGGCGGTGGGATTTGCCAGTAGCCACGTGGATGTTTTGCGAGACATGCGTCCGGGCAAATCGCCACGTGACTTACCCGAAAAATGACCGCCGTGCGCAAACGCTTCTGATCGTCCGCCCTCAAATAATAGTTCCACCTCAATAGCGGGCGTGGGAGCCCTGAAAGGCCTTCATTTCGCCAGATTTCCGCGGCATCGGCCGCGTCCAACGGCCTTTGAGCGCCTCGTCTCGGGGACCGTACATGCGCAGCACCATATAAAACGGTCCATCAGGCGCCGGCAGCCAGTTCGACTCGAGTTCGGGGCCCGGTGAGTTCTTCGAGATGTACAGCGTCAGCGAGCCGTCGTCCCCGCGTTCGACCTGGTCCATCATCGTCGAGTTGAGCAAATAGCGATCGAGCGGGTTCTCGACGAAGAGTTGAGTGCGCGCGTCGTACAAAGTCAGCGACCAGAACGCCTTGACCGGCGGGAACTCATCGCGCTCGAAGGTGAGCGTGTATCGGTCTTGCGAGGCGTCGAGCAGCTTTCCGTCGGCGTCGTTCAGATACAGCGGGTAGGCCGCTTCGGCGGCCGAGTTGCCGTACAGGCCGATTTGCGCCGCGGCAGCGCGCAGCAGGTAGTGGTTGTCGAGCCCGTAGTTCTGCTTTGCGCTGCGCTCGAGAAACTCGCGGGTGCCGACGACCTTGGTGCTTCCCAATGGGTCGTCTCCGATCTTTTCGACGAAGCGATTGATCTCGCCCAGCCCCTGCTTCACGGCATCCGCGAGCGCTTCCTTGACGTCGTGGGGTAGGGCGTCGACGTCGAAATGGGCGTGCGGCCCCAGCCCGATGAGCTGCAACCGCTCCCAAAGCGGCTCTTCTTGGGCAGGTGGCTCTTCGAGTAAGTCGAGTATGAAGTCGAGATAGCCGAAGAAGCGCTCGTCGAATTGAGCGCCTTCCTCCCAACCGGGAAAGTCGATCCGCGAAGCGGGTGCCGGAGGGCCGGTGCCCAGGAAAGCGCTGAGCGGCTGCACCTCGTAGCTTTGCTGGATCTCGGCGACCCGGTCCAGGTCGTCGGGTCCGAAGAGTTGGGTGCGCACGATGTTCATCACGAAATTCGTCTCACTGCGGATGATCCCGTCGACGCCACCGGGCTGGTCGCCGTCCCAATGCGGCCCTGCGATGAGAAAGGTGCCCGCGTCGTTGCCGGTCGACAGGGTGCCCACGTAGGCGAAGTTGTGGGTGCAAAGGTCGGTGAATTGGAAATGGTAGAACCGGTCGGGCTCCATGTCGGGGACGCTCAACACCTGGGGTTCGGCCCGCAGGTCCATCCAGAACATGCAGTATGGTGTGTCCGCGTTTGGTGAGACGACCGAGGTGTCCTGCGGGGTCAGCAGGCGCGCCTCGCACGCCAGGTGGTTGAACGGCCCCCTGTACTCGGGGTTGTCCTTGTCGACGGTGAAGTTGTGCATGGTCTTGTAGGCCATCACCGACGGGAAGCCGTAGATATAGGCCTCCTTGGCGATGGCTCGGGCGACGTCGGGCGAGACGTCAATCTTGGTGGTCGGGGCCATGGTCGTCTCCGGGCTGCACGTACAACAACTACGCCTTGAAGAGGGTGTTCCAGTCGTCTCTCATGCTCACCATCGTCCAGCCGCCCTGGGCGGCAGCGGGAAGGAGGCTTTCGGCACCGACGGTGTAGGCGTACTCGCGCTCGTCGTCGTCGTGGACGATGACCAGCGGGAAGTCGGCCAGCTCGAGCATCTCCTTGTCGTCGTCGCCGTTGCCGCCGACAAAGCGCGCTACTCGGCCGGTGCGCGCGTAGATATCTTCGGGCTTGCCGGGGCCGATCGACAGCCGGCCGTAGACCTTGGCCGTGCGCACCAGCCGGCCGTCGCGATATTCGACCACAGGGGCCGAGCCGATGACGTTTTCCTTGAAGAGGCCCCAGGTCTCCTCGGCGAAGACGCGCATGAAGTCGCGACCGCCCCCCGAGCAGATAAAGATGCGGAAGTGGTGTGCCCGCAACAGGTCGAATAGCTCGACCATCGGCTGGTAGATTAGGTCGGTATACGGCTTTTCGTAGCGCTCGTGCTGGTGGGTCTTCAGGTAGTCGCGCACGGAGTTGTCGAACACCTCGGCCGTGGTGCCGGCAAAGGCGTTGCCGACCGCCTCGACCAGGGACTGGACGGCCACCGGGTCCTGGCGAGCGATGGCGCGCATAAGGTCCGAGTCATGGTTGATGATGGCTTTGTAGGGCTGCCTGGCGGCGAGGTTGGGGTTCGCATTGACCTGCTCGAGTAACTGCGCGAATAGAAACGGCCCCTGGGCTGGAATCGGTTGCTCGACCCACAACGTGCCGTCGTTGTCGAAGGCGGCGATGCGCTCCGCCTCGGGCACGAAGCGCGCCGAGCCTTTGGTGGTCGATTCGGTGACGAAGTCTACGATGGCGCGTTTGGCGGCGCCGTCGTTCCAACTGGGGAGCCTGTCTCGAGCCACGTCGTCCTCTCTTGGTTCGTGAATGGAACGCAAGGCATGTCTGGGGAAAGGTAACAACTTCAGTGGGTTGGGCAATCGTGGCTGGGGCCGGCCGGCAAAGTGGAAGCCGCGGTAAGCGTTCGTATCCTTGCTGTAGGAGCGGGCCGTCACGGTGGCTTCGTCGTGGCGGGCGGCGTCGAACTCGTTGCACAGGAGGCGAGCTATGGCATTGTCCATCCGAGAACAAGTCGCTTACGAAAACTGGGGGTGGATGGCGGTGCGCGGGGTCATCGCCATGCTGCTGGGGTTGACCGCGCTGATCTGGCCGGGGCCCAGCCTGCTGGTGCTGGTCATCATCTTTGGCACCTTCTTGCTCGTCGACGGGGTCACCGCGCTCATCTACGCCGCCAGCGGCGGCCGGACCACCCA
Source organism: uncultured delta proteobacterium (assembly GCA_963697525.1). Taxonomy (GTDB): domain Bacteria; phylum Myxococcota_A; class Bradymonadia; order Bradymonadales; family Bradymonadaceae; genus Bradymonas. The sequence continues at coordinate 5,471,278 of OY969087.1, read as the reverse complement.
GGGCAACGTCTGGCCGCTGGTGGCTGCGGGCGTCGCCGGCATCGGCGGCGCGGTGGTCACCTACGTGTGGCCCCAGATCACCGCCTACATCATGCTGCTGATCATTGCGTTTTGGGCGATCGCGCGGGGAGTGCTCGAGATCGTCGCCTTCGTGGAGATGCGCAAGACCTTCGAGAGCAGTTGGCTGCTGGCCGTCAGCGGCGCGCTGGCGTTGGCCTTTGGCATCGTGCTGCTGGTCTGGCCCTCGATCGCACTGCGCACGCTGGTGTGGGTCATCGGCCTGTATGCGGTCCTGGCCGGAGGGGTGTTCACCCTGTTGTCGTTTCGGATGCGCCAGGCACTGCACGGGGCGCCGCGCGCCCAGGGGCCTCCCAGCCAGCCGACCCCCGCCTAAGGCTGGTGGCGTGGCGTGTGGGCGAAGTCGCCGCCATGATGACGAAGCGCCGGCGGCCTCCGCGCCCACACGGCGGCGGGCGCGTCCGCATCAGCCGGGGGTGTGCGCCCGCGGCGAGGGCCGGCCGGTGACGCCGGGCCGGCAGCGAAAGATGCAGCCGGCGGACGGCTGGCTGTCGCGCTGGTCGGCCTCGAGGTCGAACCAGGAGGTGGTGATGTACAGATCGCCTCCGTCGGCTCCGCCGAAGGTGAGTGAGGTGGGGTTGGAGGTGGGCACCTCGACCACGCCCTGCAGCGTGCCGTCTTTGGCGTAGCGGTGCACCGCGCCCGCCCGGCCCAGCGCCACCCAGAACATACCCTCGTCGTCGACGGTCATGCCGTCGGGCCACACGCCGTCATCACTGAAGTCCAGGAAGTTGCGCCGATTGGTGAGAGCACCGGTGTCCGGGTCCAGGTCGAAGACGTCCACCACCCCGATGGCGGTGTCCGCCAGGTACATTCGGCCGGCGGCCTCGTCGAGGGCCGGGCCGTTGGAGATGGTCAGCCCCTCGACCACGCGGGTGACCTCATCGCCGGCGACGCGGTACAGCCCGGCGTTGTTCGGCCGCTTGTCGAAGGCCATCGTGCCGACCCACACGCGACCACGGGAGTCGACCTTGGCGTCGTTCGCCCGGTTCTCGGGATGGTCGGCCTCCACGGCGACCAGGGGCGTCGTGGATCCGTCGGCGCGATCGAGCACGGCCAAGCCGTCGGGCATGGCCACCAGGGGCCGGCCGGCGGCGTCCAGGACGACCCCGCCGGGCTGGCCGCCGACGGCCCATGCGCTGTCCTCCCCGGTGTCGGGATCGAAGCAGTGCACCCGCTGGGCGGTGATATCGACCCACCAAAGCCGGGCGCCCACGGCGTCCCACAACGGGCCCTCGGCGTGCTCGGCGCCCACCTCGACGGCGATCTCGACATTGATATCTCCCATGGCGTCATTCCTCGCGTTGGTTCGTATTTGGAAACCCCTCGCGTCGCGAACGACGGCTGAGCGTCACCGTGATGATCACTCGCGCACGGTCGTTGCGCAAGCGTGCCAAGCTGAATCCGGGAGGCCTGGGCGCGCACCTGCGCTCGTCGGTCGCCACCCATCCTTGCCCGGGTTGCCGTCGGCTGTGTAACCTGCCAAACATCACTTCCTTCTCCGCCGGGCCAGGGCACGCAGGATGATCGACCAGGTGCAGCTCAACTTCAGTCCGTCGAGCCTGTGGGTGCTCAACGTCATCTTGGGCCTGGTGATGTTCGGGGTGGCCTTAGACCTGGAGGTCGATGACTTCAAACGCGTCATCGCCGAGCCGCGTGCGGCCATTGTAGGCCTGGTCACTCAGTTGGTGCTTCTGCCGGCGCTGACCTACCTGCTGGTGGTGGTGCTCCATCCCCAGCCGTCCATCGCCCTGGGAATGATGTTAGTGGCGGCGTGCCCCGGCGGCAACGTCTCCAACTTCTTTACCCACCTCAGCCAGGGCAACACCGGGCTTTCCATCTCGATGACCTCGGTGGTCACCCTCGCCGCCGTGATCACCACGCCGCTCAACCTGGCGTTTTGGGCCTCGATGCGCCCGGATACCGCCGCCTTGCTGCACCAGGTGCACGTCGACCCGGTCAAAATGGTCGCCATCATTGCCATGCTGCTGGTCGTACCGGTGGCGCTGGGAATGGGCGTGCGGGCGCGCTGGCCCGCAGCCGCCGACACCTGGAGCGGTCGCTTCAAGGTGTTTTCGCTGGTGGTGTTCGCCGCCTTCGTCGTCATCGCGCTGGGCAAGAACTTCCAGCCCTTTCGCGAGCATATCCACCAGATCTTTTTGACCGTACTCATCCACAACAGCCTGGCGTTTTTGCTGGGCTATTCGGTGGCACGCTTGGCGGGACTGGTGCCGCGCGATCGACGCGCCATCACCATCGAGGTGGGCATCCAGAACTCGGGGCTGGGCCTGGTGCTCATCTTCAATTTCTTTGGCGGCCTGGGCGGCATGGCCATCATCGCCGCCTGGTGGGGCGTGTGGCACCTGGTCGCGGGTTTGACGCTGGGAACTCTGTGGGCCCGACGTCCCCCCGAGGCAGAGAGCCCGTCTTCTTGACCGCCGCCCATCATTTGGGTTCGCGATTGGGGGGCTGGTTCCTACATTGAGCGGGGTGGCTCGGCTGAAGGGAGGCAGTGATGCTCGACAAGCTGTTGACCAGCGACACGCATTGGTGGTTGTTCTTCGCCAGCACCATCGTCGTGTTCCTGTTGACCGTGGAGGGCGGCTTTTGGTTTGGCTGCTGGCGTCGCGGGCGCACCGACCCCGAGCAAAAGGAGCAGGCGGGCACGGTTTTGGCGGCCCTGCTGGCGCTGCTGGGCTTTCTGCTGGCGATCAGCTTTGGCATCGCCGCCGACCGCTTCTCGCAGCGCAAGGCGTTGGTGCTCCAGGAGGCCAACGCCATCGGCACGACCTTCTTGCGCACCGACTTTCTACCCGAGCCTCAACGCTCCCAGTCCCGCAAGTTGCTCGCCGACTACGTCCACGTGCGGCTCCAGCCGCTGGCGCGCGGCCGCCACGCGGCGATGGCCCAACTCGACACGGCCATCAAGCGCTCCGAGCAGATTCAGACCAAACTGTGGGCGTTGGCCGACCAGGTCGGAAACACCCGTCCGCGGTCGGTGCCGGTGGGCTTGTACATCGACTCGCTCAACTCGGTGATCGACCTGCACGAGGAGCGCGTTACCGTGGGTATGCGCTATCGGGTGCCGCCGAGCCTGTTGTGGACGCTGTACCTGGTGGCTTTCTTGTCGATGTTGGTCATGGGGATCCACTTCGGGCTGTCCGGCACGCGCAACATGCTGGCCAGTGTCGCGCTGGTGGTCGCCTTCTCGGCCGTGTTGCTGCTCATCATCGACCTCGACCAGGTGCGCCAACACCTATTTCACGTGACCCAGACGCCCATGATGGACGTGCAGACATCGATTCGCCAGGCCATGCACAGCCTGCCGCGCGGCGGGGGCCCGCCGCCGGCACATGCGCCGTGATCGATGGGAGGCGCCGATGATCGACAAACTTCTGGCCAGCGAAAGTCACTGGTGGATCTTCTTTGCCGGCACGCTCCTCTTCTTCATGCTCACCATCGAGGCGGGCTTTCTATTTGGACGATGGCGGCGCCGGAATGCCCACCCCGAGCAGAAGTCGCTGACGGGCACCGTGCTGGCCGCGCTGTTGGCGCTGCTGGGCTTCTTGCTGGCGATCAGCTTTGGCATCGCCGCCGACCGGTTCTCGCAGCGAAAGGCCCTGGTGCTCCAGGAAGCCAACGCCATCGGGACCACCTTCTTGCGCACCGACTTCTTGCCCGAGCCCCAGCGTACCCAATCCAAGAAACTGCTCGCCGACTACGTCAATGCCCGGCTGATGCCGTTGGAGACCGGCGATTTGGACGACGCCATCCGGCGCTCGGTCGACATCCAAAACAAGCTCTGGGCCCGAGCAGGCACCGTCGCCGCCTCGCGGCCGCGCTCGGTGCCCGTGGGGCTGTATATCGACGCGCTCAACGGGATGATCGACCTTCACGAAGAACGGGTGACCGTCGGCCTTCACTACCGCATCCCCCCGAGCCTGATATGGACCCTTTATCTGGTCGCGTTCTTGTCCATGGCCATGATGGGGCTGAACTTCGGCCTGTCGGGCACGCGCAATCTGCTGGCGAGCGCCGCGCTGGTCGCCGCGTTTGCCTCCGTGCTCTTGCTCATCGTCGACCTCGACCAGGTGCAAACGCATCTGTTCACGGTCAGCCAGTCTCCGCTCGTCGACGCGCGTACATCCATTCGCGCGTCGATGAACCCCGCGCCGCCGCAGGGCGGGTCATCCAACTCGCAAGAGCCCGACTCGCCGCCTCCCGCTAAGAGGTCTCCATGAGCGAGCACGCCATCGCAGATTATGCGCTCTTGTCGGACTGCCACGGTGCCGCCCTGGTCCACCGGGGCGGCTCGGTCGACTGGATGTGCCTGCCGCGGTTCGACTCGCCGGCGGTCTTCGCCCGCCTGCTCGACGACGGCGCCGGCCACTGGGCGATTAGTCCGGTCGGAGAGGCCAGCGTGCGCCGGCGCTACCTCGACGGGTCGATGGTCTTGGAGACCACCTTCGAGACCTCTTCGGGCGAGCTCGTCGTGCGCGATGCGCTGGCCGTGGGGCCCAATCACGAGCCCCACGGGCACGACCTGGGCAAGCACGCTCCGCACATACTCCTGCGCCAGCTGCGTTGCACGCGCGGCGAGGTCGAGGTGGCCTTCGACTTTCGCCCGCGCCCGGAGTACGGGTTGATCGCCTCGCTGCTTCGCCGCGCCGACGGCGGAATTTTCGGCCACGGCGGCGCCAGCGTCTGGGCGCTGTGCTGCAATATCGACGTGGACATCGGCGAGTCCGCCGCGCGCGCCCGATTTTCCATGCGCGCCGGGCAGCGTCGGGGGTTTGCGCTGCGCTACGCGGCGAGCACCGAGCCGATGCCGTCGCTTTGTGGGCAGGCCGATATCGACGAGCAGCTCGAGGTGACCATCGATGCCTGGCGGACCTGGTCGACGATGCATCAAGCCTACGAGGGGCCATGGCGCGATCTCGTCCATCACAGCGGCCGCGTGTTGCAAGCGCTGACTTTCTATCCCACCGGCGCCATCGTGGCGGCGCCGACAACCTCGCTGCCCGAACAGGTCGGGGGCGGGCGCAACTGGGACTACCGGTTTACCTGGGTGCGCGACGCCAGCTTCACGCTCGACGCTCTGTGGGTGGCCGCCTGTCCCGACGAAGCCCATAAATTCATCGACTTTCTGGCCCGAGCGGCGCTGACCAAGCTCGAGGGCGGCCACGACATGCAGATCATGTACGGCGTCGCCGGCGAGCACGACCTGACCGAGCGCTCGCTGTCGCACCTGTCCGGCTGGCGTGGCAGCGCGCCGGTGCGGGTGGGAAACGACGCCTGGCAGCAGCGCCAGATCGATGTCTACGGGGCATTGCTCGCCGCCGTCGAGCGGCTGCGCGACGAGTTGGAGGGCATCGATCCGTTGACCCGCAAATTCCTGCGCACCGCCGCCGACATGGCCGCGCAGCGCTGGGAGCAACCCGACCAGGGCATCTGGGAGGTGCGCGGCCGGCCGCGCCACTACGTGTACTCCAAGGTGATGTGCTGGGTGGCCCTGGACCGGGCCATCGCGATGGCCGACTGGCTCGACGCCGACGATAGTGTGACCCATTGGCTTAGTGTTCGCTCGGACATCGAACAGGCCATCTTGGAGCGCGGCTGGAGCGAGACGGCCCAATCGTTTACCCAGTCCTTCGGCGACGATGCGCTCGACGCCGCCAACCTGGTCATCGCCATGGTGGGCTTTCTGCCGCCCGACGACCCTCGCGTCCTCGCCACCGTCGACGCTATCGAGCGCGAGCTGAGCGACGAGCGCGGCCTGATCTATCGGTATCGCAACGAGGATGGGTTGGCGGGCGGGGAGGGGACCTTCTTGTTGTGCACGTTCTGGTTGGCTCGCGCTCGGGCGATGGCCGGCCAAGTCGACCGGGCTCGCGAAATCTTCGAGCGGGCCGCCGGGCTGGCCAATGACCTGGGTCTGCTCAGCGAGGAGGCCGACCCGGACACCGGAGAACTGCTGGGCAATTTCCCCCAGGCGTTCAGCCATATCGGCCTGATCAACGCCGCCTGGGCCGTTCACCGCCCGGGCCCGGGCGGTGAAGGTTTAAGGGTCGGGCGGTGAACGAGAGCGCTCAGGGCACGACGATGCGCCCCGGCGCGGCGTTGGCGCCCTGCGCGGTGTGGCAATTGGCGCAGTTGAAGTCCGTCTGCGGCGTGATCATCGGGCGCTCGCGGCCCTGGTAGGTGAGCTTGGCGGTGTAGGGCGTGGCCAGCCCGTTGTCGCTGGCCGAGAAGAAGTTACCCGCCTGGTTGGTCGTCATCGTGAGCACGTTTCCGTTGGCTCCGGTGAGCTCGACGGTGACGCCGGAGACGCCGTAACAATTGTCCTCATCGCGATAGTCACCAAAGACGGTCGCTCCGGTGGCATACATCGGCGCCTCGCCGCTGTTGGCGTGGCAGCTTACACAGTTGCCCCCCGGATCCATCAGCGCCGATCCCTCGTTGCCCATGGTCCAGTGCTGGCCGCTGGAGCAGGCCGAGCCCTGCGTGCCCGTGTCGGCGTGGGTGCCCACGTCGTTGGTGGTGCCGGCATCGGCGCTCGCGCCGACATCGTTGCCACCGCCGTTGTTGCCGCCGCCGCTCGTGCCGCTGGTGGCGCTTCCGCACCCCACCGACAATCCGAGCACCATCGCCGCGCCGGCCACCATCATTGACGTCCACTGCATTCGTTTCGCTGGCATCGATTTCACTCCCTCAAGGTACGAAGATACGTCCGGGCGCGGCGTTGGCGCCCTGGGCAGTATGGCAGTTCATGCAGTTAAAGTCATTTTGGGCCGTGATCATCTGCTTGGTCTGACCGTTGTAGGTGACCGTGGCCTTATACGGGGTGGTCAGCCCATTTTTGCTGCGGCTATAGAAGTTGCCGGCCTCATTGCTCGTCATCACCAGCGTGTTGCCGTTCGCCCCGGTCAGGGTGACCTTGACGCCCTTGATGCCGTAGCAGTTGGTGTCGTCGTCGACCGCGCCGTGGACTGTGCCGGCCACGGCATAGCGCGGCCCCTCGCCCTGGCTGTGGCACTTGATGCAATTGCCCCCCGGGACCATCAACGGCGAACCCTCGCTGCCGTTTAGCCAGTCCTGATTGGTCGAGCATACCGCGGGCGGCGCGTTCGAGTCGCCACACGCCGCAATTCCCACCAGCGCCAATCCCCCAATTGCCATCGCCGTGGCAATCACTCCCATGCTCGTTTTACGTCTCTTCATATGTCTGACCTCCGCGGTTCTATTGAGTCCAGCTCCGTATACTAGTCGCTTTTGAGTTACCTTAACAGTTCATAAATTAATTTCCGTATGCTCTTTGTATACGGTGCGGTGATGGGGTGTTTTTCGGATGAAGCGCCTTAGGGCGCCGATTGACTGGGTCTACGCAGGATTTTCGTCGACGGGCCGGTTACGTAAAATTTTCCGAAAAGTGGCCAAAATCGCATTGATCTCGAATACGAGGCGTCGTGCGACGCGGGCAAATTTTGCGTCGCCAGGTGTAGTGGGCGACTCTCCCCGCTTCAGTCAGCCAGCCCCAGGAACTGCTCCATCTGGCGGAACAGGCGGCGCAGTGCGTCGGCGTCGAGGCGGTGCTTGACGCTGCGGCCCTCGCGGCGGCTTTCGACCAGGCCGGCCTCGCGCAGTTGCTTGGCGTGGATGCTCACCGTGGGGCGGGCCAGCTCGAGCATGTCGGCGATGGTGGTGTTGTCGGCGTCGACCTGGCGGATCAGCCGCAGGATGAGCAGGCGGGTGGGATCGGACAGCGCGTCGAGGCGCGTGGCCAGGGCTTCGGCGTGGCCGCGAAACGTCTCGAAGACCTCGCCGGGCTCGTCGAAGCTGAGCAGGCACATCGCGCCGGCGGGCGAGTCCGAGGGCACGATGGTCCACAGATCCCACATGCCCAGCGGCTGGACCCAGAAGACCACCGGCAGACGTCCCGCGCCCACCGCCTCGGATAGCTCGGGCTGGTGGCGAAGCGGGTTTTGCTGGGGCAGCCAGTCGGTCGCGGGCACCCCGGCGTCGGCGTGTGCGGCGCCCAGAGCCTGCGCGGCACGGCTGGCCTGGGCGTCCATCTCGGCCAGGCGCGTCTGCCGCCAGGGTTCATAGGCGCGGTAATAGAATTCGTCGAGCCAGTGCCAGAACTCGGCGTGCAGCTCGCCGTCGCGCAGGATGCGCGGCAAGGTCGCAAGCGCCGGCGCAAGTGCAGATGCCGGGCGTCCGGTCGGCAAGCCGAAGCGCGCCCGCAGCCGTCGGCGAAGTGTGGCGACCGCCGCGCCGAGCTCGTCACCGGCCTGCGTGTCGTCGCGCAGCGCCCGGCGAACGGCGTCGGCGTCGAGCTGGCGCAGCGCCAGCGTGCACTCGCCGAAGTCGTCGTCGAGCATCCGGCCACACAGCATGGCCAGTTGGGATACAAGGGGCGTGGCCGAAAGCCCAGCGCTCCCCACAAACCTGTCGCGCTGCTCTCGCCACTTTGCGGGCAGCGCGGCGAACGCGTCGACCAGGTCCTCGGGGACCGCGAAACCCTGCGCGTCCGCCCCCACCAGGTGTATGGCCACGTCCAGCTCCAGGGCGATGGAGCGGGCGACGGTCCACCCGGCCCCCGCGCTGCTTGCGTCATTGTCCATGGCGACGTCTCGACTCCCTCAAAAGACCAACCAACTCAGTCCTACCACGGCCGCCGCCTGAAGGGCATGGTGCAGCGCCTTATGCGCCCCCGACATCGGCTCATCATAGGCAAATACCCCGAGCCCCTGCTCGTCGTTGATGACCAGCACGTTGGCCAGGTTGTGAGCGAAGTGCACCACCGCCGCCACCCACACCGACCCGGTGATCAGGTAGACCCCGGCGAGGAAGACCCCGCCGACTAGCCAGGAGGCGGCCTGCCACCGCCCACCCCGGCTGGTCACGAAGTGAACGCCGGTAAAGACGACCGCCGACACAGCCACCGCCGCCCACCAGTTCGACCCATGTAGCTGCTCGAGGACGTACGCGCGAAAGACGACCTCCTCCTGCAGCGCCGCCATGAACAGGGCCACCAGCATCGCCACCAGCCCGGCGACACCAAACTGCGCCGCGTCCGGCGACTTCCACCGAAGGCGGACCCGGCCCCGCCGATCGAGCCATAAAGCGTAGCCAGTCGACAACGCAAAGATCACAGACACCGCCATCGCGCCGGATACCAGGTGTCGAGGCCCCGTCGCCAGCCCCCAGGCTTGCAGCGGGCGCTTGTCCCACCACACCTGCATCGCCATCACCGTGGCCATGACGAGCCCGTTGATCGCCCCTGCGAGGGCCAAACTGCGCTTGTTGAACCGTCGTTGGCCACTTTTGAGGTCGACGCCGGCCAGCCGAAGCGCCACCAGGCCGACGACGGCCCAGCCGACGAACGCCGCCACCGCGGCAGCGATGTGAAAGAGTGGGGAAAGGGACGTCATGATCGGCCTCCGGTAGATGCGTAGCTGATTGACTACTTAATTGGTAGTTGCGCGGCTACGCGTTGTCAACACTTCCCCTGCTGGGTTGGCTGCGCTAGGTTTAGCTCACAATCACTCTCTACCATCGAGGAAGCTGATATGTCCGAGCTGAACGAGCGCTTTGAAGACGCCTCCGAGCGCGTCCAAAACCTTCCGTCGCGTCCCTCCAACGACGATTTGCTGTCGCTGTACGCGCTGTTCAAGCAGGCCACGGAGGGCGACGTGTCTGGCAAACGCCCGGGGTTTACCGACTTCAAGGGCCGCGCCAAATACGACGCCTGGAAGGAGCGCAAGGGTATGGACGCCGAGGAGGCTAAGCGCCAGTACATCGCCCTGGTCGAACGCCTCGAGGGTTAACGCAGGCGAGCGGTCGGCGTTTGACCGAACGGTTGGTTGCGTTGACACGGCGGCCGAATTCGCTACGGTAGACTCCATCAGTCGCTGCAATCGAGTTGTCTACCCCCTCATCGAAGACGCTGCCATGTCATCCACGCAGTACGAATCGTTGTCGATCGCCGAGGTTTTCGGCCTGAGCCCCCTGTCCGAGCGCCTCTCGGAGGTGGCGATGGTATTCAAAGGCGACGAGCATACGCCGTCGTCGCGCTTTGGGCTGTCCAGCCTCAAGATCTTGCGGCCGCGGCTGAGCCTGAGCCTGTGGTTGCAGCAGCACCCTCGGGATCGGCGCGTGCCGCTGTACAACCTGTTCAACCACACCCAGACGCCCATCGAGGAGGGCTGGTCGGTGCGCAAGACCCAGGTGCGCGACTACCGCGGCGGCCAGTGTACCTACGATAGTCACAACGGTACGGACCTGGCGGTGCCGGTGGGCACGGTGGTCACGGCGGCCGCCCCCGGCGAGGTCGTGCGGGTGAGCAACGAATTCCATCGCGGCGGGCTCAAGGTGATCATCGACCACGGCGAGGGGCTGTTGACCACGTCCAATCACCTGTCGCGCGCCCTGGTCGAGGAGGGCGACCGGGTCGCTCGTGGCGAGCCGGTGGCGCTCTCGGGTGCCTCGGGGATCGACATGGTGGCGATGTTCCCGTGGTCGACGCCGCACGTCCACTACAACGTGTGGCTCGATGGCGAGCCGGTCGATCCGTTCGCCCGTGAGGGCGAGACGCCGCTCTGGAAAGACGGCAACGACCCCAAACCCTATGCCGGCAAGGTCGGCGACGACGCCGACTTCGAGCCCACCCAGTGGGACGAGGCGGCGGTCGCCGAGGCCATCGCCGGTTGTCGGGACGCGGCGCTTCGCGACGAGCTTTCGCGCATCGAACCGCTGTCGCACCGGGCGGCCAACGTGCTGTTTTTCCTGAACTACTTTCCCACCCGCTTCGAGGGGCGTCCGTACTTGCTGGCGGGGCGCCACGAGCGCAAACCCCGGCTGGACTTGCCGCTTCGCGCTCGCGACTACGTCGGCGTGAGACACCTGGACTGAGTGTTTCTGGGGGCTATTGGTCCACCGATCTTCGCCGAACATGAAACTCACCGACGACATCGAACTACTGCGGACGGCCTGGTCGCTCGCCGACCAGTCGCCCGACACGGCGCTTCGCGACAAGCACCTGGGGCGCCTGCAACGCGCGGGGCGCGCGACGCTCGCGATCGGGCCTGACGACGTCGCCGTGCCGCGGTTTGGCGACGGCGCCGAGTTCGACCAGACGCAGGTGCGTAGTCTGCTCAGCCGGCTGCGTCGCGAGGGTCCGCAGTCGCTGTCGAAGACGCCGCGGATCATCGCTCCTCTGCTCGACCCGGACAGCGCGCACGCATTTTCGATGTCGGTGCTCGATGCCTGGCTGCGCGAGTGCGATCCCCGGGAAAAATGGGCGATCTACCAGTTGGCGGTCTTCGCCAAACCGCGGGCATTTGATGGGCCGGGGGGGCGCCTCGGGGAGCTTGCTTCGGCTAGACGCCACCAGGAGGCCGTCTGGTGGATCGACGCCATGGCCCGCCACGGCTCGGATCGCGCTCACTCCTGGATCTATCACTGGGCGCTGGGCGCGCGGCCTCCGAGCCTGCGCCGCGCCGCCACCGACATGGTGCTCGCCATCTGCCAGGCGCGCGACGAGTCGCTGGAGGAGTTTGAAGCTCGGGTCGACGCCTTCATCCTCGACCGGGTGCTCGACCACGAGTTCGTCGCCCTCGACCGACCCTACGAGCGCGACATTGCCTCCATGGCCGCCCGTCTCGAGGAGGCGATGATCGGCCGCAGGACATGGGCGTGGGCGGACCTACAGGCGCAGCTTCGCCGGAGCGCGAGGCTGGCCGAGATGTGTTCGGCGCTGGTCTTTATGAGCGAAGATCTCCGCTTTACCATCGACCCCGATTTTGCGCGTGCGATGAACCTCGCTTCGGAACCGATCGACCTCGCTGATGGGGCCGTGCGGGTGGCACATCCCGCGGATTTGGACGTCGAGGTCCTCGGTGCTTGGCGGACCTTCATGAGTCGACGCGATGGGGACGGTCCATTTTCACAGCTCGAGCGCGCGGTCATTCCCCTGGCGCTCGTCGGCGCCGAAAACCAACGGCCCCGCCCCCAGGATCCGACGCGCAGGCTGGGCACGACCATCGAGCTCAGCCGGCTGCGGCGACTCTTCGATACGACGCCGTGGCGGCCGGGTGCAACGGCCGATGCCGGCGCCATCCACCATGCGTATCGACCGTTTCGCGGCCACGGGTTGACCGCGGTTCTAACGCACTCCCCGTATTATGTCGCCGGGGAGTCGTCGGCCACGGTCGAGCTGGAGTCGCTCGGTTTGAGGCGTTTTCCCGATGAGATCGTCTGGCTCGACTCGGCCGAGCCCATTGTCGCCAGTGAGCTGGCGTTGGACCTGGCCACACTCACTGAACCGACGAGCTAGCCACCGCTCGTCGAGCCTCCACCAATTTTCAGAACTTTTCAGTTGTCGATTCCTCGGCCAGCTCGCCACCATTGCAGGCGAATGAGCCCCAAAGATCGCCTAACTTGCTAAGACGACGACCTGCCGAGGAAGCCATGCCCAGTTGGAAGGAATTCGAAGAGTCGAGACACTACCCGCGATACTTTCGCGACTACCTGTATAGCGAGTTCGACGGCGACACCGAGGCCGCCTCCGAGTGGCTGTGGAACGCCGCGGCCTCCGGGGAGGTCACCAGCGACCGGGCGCTGGCGGTGATGAGCCGCTACAACGCACATATGAGCGCGGAGGGGCTGGCCGCATTTTTGCGGCATTTGCAGCGAGACCCCGACGATGACGGGTCATCCCAGTTCGCAGTGCCCGCGTGGATAAAAGATGTCTCCGTGCTCACCGAAGCTCTGCACAAAAGCGGAGTGGACATGACCCAGGCGGCTCAAGTTTTCGAGCCCGTCTGGGAACAGCAGATCTGGGCGACGCTGATTTTGTGGGAGATCATCGACGACGAGGATCTGCCGGAGGCGGCGCGCAGGGCGTTGGTGCGCTCGCTTTTGGCCGGGTACGATCATTCTGCCAAGTATCTGACCAAGGGGGATATCGAGGCGCACGCTCGAGAGTTGGCCACTCAATATGGAGTCAAGGTCGCCCTGGACCAGGTCGGACTTCTGGGCAATCCCGACGAGCTCAGCGACGAGGAAATCGCCGCGGTTTATGCCGACCTCGCCTGGAGGGGCGAGACCTTCGAGTTTATCGACCACCACATCCGGCCACGCGGCGAGGCGATGCTCGAGCTGCTCGAGCGCGACTTCCACGAACACGACGGGTCGTATACGTGGCGCGCTACCGTTGGGGTTGTCCACGCCCTGATCGCCCAGGATCTGGGGCGCGATGTCGACCTGCTGGAAGACTCGTTGGAGGCCTGCGTCCGATATAGGTCGCTGACCTCCGAGGAGATTCGGCGCTATGTCGTTCCGGTGTTCGAGCAATTGCCTCAGGAGACGATCGACAAGTGGATCGCGGCGACGTTGGTCGTGCCGGAGTACGGCCGGGCCGATCACCAGGTCGTGGCCACCCGCCTGCTGGATCTGCTCAGCGAGGAGCAACGTCGCGCAGCCGTTGGCTTTTGGGTGCCCGTCATCGCCGAGCACAACTATCCCGACGAGCCCACCAAATTTCTGTCTCAATGCGGCCCGGGACTTGACGATGCCCTCGCCGACTACGTCGACGACGCCTCCGCCAAGGAGTTGATCGTCATTGCCAATATCCTGGGCGGCCACGATGACCCGGAGTCGGCGCAGTTGCTCGTCGAGCTTTTGGGCACGAAGGCCAAGACGCCGCGCGCGGCAGCTCAAAAGGCGCTGACGAACTTCGGTGCGTCTGCGCTCGAAGCCGTGCGCGAGGGGACAGAGTCGAGCAAGAAAGCCGTCCGCGAGTTTTGCAAGGCCCAACTTCCCAGGCTCGAACAGGCCGCCAACGCCGAGGGCGCCGAGGGCGCCGAGCTCGACTTCGACGCGGAGGCGATGCGCAGAGCCTTCAGTTACGGCGAGCCCGGCCGAAAGGAATTCGTCGCCCAGCACGGCGTCGAGACGCTCGATTTGCTCGCCGACGTGCTCGTCGCGCACGATGACAACACCGCTCTTTGGGAGATCGTCCGGTCGGTGGACGACTCGCGCAAAGACACGGCGCGCAAGGTCATCGACGTGCTGTGCCGCATGGATTTGAGCAAGCGTAGACGCAACGAGTTGGACTGGCGGCTAAAGTCGGCCTTCGGGACTGCCAAAGCTGCCGCGGTGATGCTCGAACGCCTCGAAAACGGCACGGCGATGGGGCTGGAACTCGAGTTCACGCAATTTGTCCTGGAAAATCGTCCCCTGGACAGCGTCGAGTTGGTCTTGAAGGGGCTGCAGAGCGACGCCAAGATCACCCGCGAGTTGGCGGTGGCGGCCGCGGCCGCACACCGTGGCGCGGTCGGGGAGGTCGACGAGGTGTTGCGCGTCGAGGATATCGTGGCATTGCTCGACGACGGGCGCGCGACGACGCGCAAAGCGGCCACGGCCGCGCTCGTCGAGTTCGCCGACCTGGACCTCGCCGAGTACCGCGAGGCGATCGAGGCGGCGCTCGACAACGAGACCGACGACAAAGTGGCCTTCGAGCTCGAAGAGCTCGTCGACGCCCTGTGAATCGGGTCGGCGCGGCCTACTTGAGCTTTTTGACTTCCTTGCGGATGCGCTTGATGAGGCCCGGCAGCGAGGACTTCTGGGCCTTCTCGCGCACCCAGTCGGGGATGTGCGTGTCGGGCTCGGCGTGGACGGTGTAGACGACGAGGGTGCGCTTGCCGTCTTTGCCAAACGGGGTGAGCACCCAGCTTCCGTCGTCAAACGAGTAGTCGCCCTTGATCAGCGTCCACTTGCGCTCCCATCGCTTGGGGCCGGTGTGGTGGATCGCGCGGGTGGTGGCGGTCAGGTTGGACAGCGGAAAGGGCAGGTCGATCTCGACCTTGCAGATGTAGGTATTTCCGTTCTTACGCACGAGCTTGGAGGCGAGCACCCGGGGCATGCGGCTTTTGAACTTGTCGCAGTTGGACACGATCTCCCAGACCTTCGTCGGAGGCGCGTTCACCACGGCGGTGACCACGACCTTGGGGATGTCGCTGCCTTTGACGGGGGTGCTCTTGACGTAGATCTTACCGTGATCCAACGCCTTGTGGTCCTGCGCCCATCCCTGGGCGGACCATCCCATCATCAACAGGGAAAACAGCACGAGGCTGGTCGTGTGTCGGGCGGTCATCGCTCGCTCCAGGCTCATTGAGTGGTGTCGGTGCATATGCCGTCGGGCGGAAAATTGTCCGGCGGTTCGCAGTGGCCGATGACCGCCCCGCACAGATCGCCGCAGAGCTGGGCGTAGCCGGCGGGGATCTTGTCCTCGGGCACGAATTTGCCGCGAAGGGCGGTGCTGCCGCCGTCGGTCGTCGTCTCGTTGCCGTTCGGGTAGGTCAGCCGGATCTGCTCGAAGGACAGCGTGCCGTCGAGCGTGTCTTTGTTGGTGTCGGGGTCCTTCTTGACGGTGGCAAACAGGCGCACCTGGTCGAGGTGGATGGTGATCGTGCCCAGGGGAACGTAGGCGTTGAAGGGATCGGTCTCCAACAGGCGGGTCCCGTCGTCTTTGACGGTGATCTGGCCGACCGCATAGACCGTCCATCCGTGGTCGTCGTCGCGCACGTAAATGTCGTCGGGGTTGATGCTGGTGCGCTCGGCGCCGTCTTTGACCTTGGCGGAGGTGCCGGCGAGGGCGAAGGTGCCGTCGTCGAGCACCTTGATGTCACTGACCAGCGTGAGCACGGCCGGCAGCGGCTTCTGGACGCTCGCCCCCAGGACGTAGACGCCGTCGTCGAATTGGACGGGATCGGTATTGGCGGTCTCGTCGATGCGGAACTGGAAGTCGAAGTAGTGGCTTACGCCGGTGTCGTTGCCCTGGGGATCGGCCAGGCCGGGCTCGACTTCGAGTGACAGCGGCGTTCCGGCCTTGCCCAGGTCGCCGCCGAGGGTCAGCGTGGCGCTGGTGTCGTCGTCGGCCAGCTCGATGGTCAGGTCGCCGCACGGCGAGTCCGCCGGGGTGCAGGTGTCCACCAATGGCTCGACGCCGTCGGCAAAGTTGCCCTCCGGGCCGCGATCGTTGGGCCAGATGCGCACGGACAGCGTCGACGGATCGATGGGCTCGGTGAACTCGAGATCGAGCGACTGGCCCTCCAAAAACGCGCCGCCCTCCGGCGGAGTCAGCTCGGGCTCGGGCGGGGCGTTGTACGGCGCGCAGCCGCTCGCCGCCGCCAGGAGGCAAGCCGCGAGCAGAACGCACAGCGGTCGGCGAATCGTGTCATAGTCTGACTTCAAGGCGCGCCTCCATCATGTAGGAATTTGCCGCATCGCCATTTTCGTCTTGCAAGCTGTTGCCCGGAAACAGCGTCGCGCCCTCGAGGGTGAACATGAACGCGTTGCGAAATCCGTAGCCCAACTGCATGTCGACCTCGGTGCCGTAGTAGTCGCCGGGCTTGCCGCCGGCGAAGTTGACCGCGTCGTCGCGGATCTTTTGGCCGTCGTAATGCAGGTTGGTCATGATCGGGTCGACCACCCCGCCGGAGGTCGCCGGCCAGGCCATGAGCACGCCCATGCGGGTGTGCAGGTGGTGCCGGGGAGTCTTGATCCAGTCCACGTTGGCCTGGGGAAAGATGGCCAGGGCATTGGTGAAGCGCCCCTGGGTGCTGGCCTCGGTCAGGGGAAACGACTTGAGGTGGGCCGCGGCCAGGTTCTGGATCCCCACGGCCACCGAGCGCGCCGACTCGAAGGCGAGCACGTGCTCGAAGAGCAGCAGGCCGACGTTGAGGTCGCGCGCGAAGTTAAACGAGGTCAGCGCGTTGGTCGGCCGCGGGTCGGGGTCGCCGCTGGCGTAGTCGCCCTGCAGCGTAAGGGTGACGGGGCCGACGTCCCAGTCGAGCACCGCGTGAGCGCCCTGAGCGCGGATTTGCTGGGTCTGCGGGGTCTGCCCGGAGAGCACGGCGAAGCCCTCGGAGACCTCGCGGGTATGCCCCTGCAGGCGGATATACTGCAGGTTGACGTGGAAGTTGTCGATCTGGCCCTGCAGCACGACCGGAAAGCCGAACGCCTGGGAGTTGAAGCGCTGGCCGCCCAGGTACACGACGTTGCCCGACAGCTTGAGGTGGCGCCAGCGCAGCCCGCCCCAGTCGGCGTCGCGGTCGAGCAATTGCAGCGAGGTGCCGAATTGGGTGACCTTGCCGCTGATGCCCGGGGTGACGTCCTGTTTGAGGGTGTCGTAGAACACCGCCCAGACGATGCCGTTGTCCTGCGAGAAGTCCGGGGGATCGTGGCTTCCGGAGAGCACGCGCCAGACCTGGTCGAGCTTGGTGCCGAAGAGGATGCGGTCGACGCCGTCGGAGTATTTGCTCACGCCCCAGCGGTTGTATGGGCCGCCGTCGTGGGCCGACAGCGTGGCGCCGTAGTTCAGCGGCTGACGCCCGATGCGCAGCAGACCGATGGGCAGGCGGATGTCGGCGTACAGGTAGTTGATGTTGATGGGGGCGCGGTTCTCGAGCACCGGCACGTAGCTGTCGGGATTGAGGGGGTCGGCGCCGTCGGCCAGGCCCACGCCCCATCCGACGACGTTGGGGCGCTTGGCGGTCAGCGACACCCCCGAGATCGACGAGACGTCCTGACCGAAGGCGCCGTTGTCCCCAAAAAGCACGCCGTCGAGCGCGTCCAATTGGATGTGGATGGCGCCGAGTTTGCGCTTGGACAGCGAGGCGTCGAGGCGAAAGCGCTGTTCGGTCCACGAGACATCGCGCACCCGTGCGCTGTTGAGGTCCAGGGGATTCACCGAGATCGAGCGCACCCGGTAGGCGGGGTGAAAGGCGATGTCGATGCCGTTGTCGTTGGCATCGTCGGTCTTTGACGCCGCCTTGGCGCTGTCGTCGGCCGAATCCGCGGGCGTCGGCGCTTTCTTGAAGATCGGGCGCACTTCGGTGGCGTCGTGCTCGGACGTTTTGTCGGGCGCGGTCTGCGCGTGGGCCGACGGCGGGCCGACGACGAGCAGGGCGCTCGACACCACGAGCGAGGCGAGCAGCGCGCGGGCGCTGGGACGCAAATGAGGGTGAATCCTGGCCATGATACTTCCGAATAGATTACGGGGCTTGGCAGACTATACCGGCGCGCCAGGCTGCTGAAAAGCCCGTGGGCCAAAAAATTGTCCGATCGGTCAAGGGGGCCCGTGGCTCAAAAAATATTGGGAAACCAGGCCAGGGCGGCAAAACTGCCGATGGTGCTGCCCAGATTGACGAGCACGAAGATCACCAGCAGACGGGCCATGCGATTTCGCCACCAGCCGGTCCAATGGGCGAGGTCGTCGCCCACACATTCCATGTCGCGCAGGGTCGGGGGCACGACGATGGCCTGGACGACTAGGCCCACCAGCCCGGCGCCGATGGCCGGGTTTAGCGACACGATGGGCGCGGCGATGAACACCGCGACGGTGGTGATGGGATGGGCCAGCGACAGGATAGCGCCCAGGGAGGCGAGGATGCCGTTGCACAGGATCCAGGCCACGGCGGCGTCGGTCATCTTGTCGACGTCGCCAAAGGCGAAGCCGAGGACGAATAGGCCCACGATGGCGACGGTCAGCGCCCACGGAAACACACGGGCCGTCAGGCTTTTGGGCGGGATATGCTCGAGCTCTTGTGGGTCGAGTTCGGCCGGCTCGGCCAGAGCCTGGGCGATCGCGTCGGCGTAGGCCGGCGTCGTGAGCACGACGACCTTGTCGCCCGGCGTCTCGGCGATGCGCTGGGCCATGTACTGGCCGGATTCGTCGAGCACGACCTGGCACAACTTCGGCACACGTTGGTCCAGGAAGGTGCGCTCGCGCAGGGCCTGTGCCAGGGGCCACTGCGGGGCCACCTCGGAGGTCGAAGGCGCCTGGGACGGCGCGGCGGAGTGACGTTTGAACAGGCCCCAGGTAAGCAGCCAGCCGAGTTTGACCCGCTGCCACAGCGAGCAGTGGCGCCAGGTACGCAGGCAGGTCGTGACCATGGGGCGATCGATGGTCGTGACGGTGGCATCGCAGGCAGCGGCCGCCGCGGCGACGGTGTGCATCTCGCAGCCGGGCCGCACGTCCTCGTAATGGACGAAGCGTTTGTCGAGGACACCCAGGGCCAGGTACGACCACAGGTGTTCGCCCTGGCCGTTGCGCAGCGCCTTCATGAGGTCGAGTTCCTCGCCGTCCTGGGCGGGGGCCGACCATTGGAAACGCTGCTCGTCGATGCCCAGGCATACCGCGTCGGGGGCCTCCTCGGCGATGATCGCCTCCAAACGTGCCAGGGTGTCGTCGTCGATATGACAGGGGGCGAGCAGGACGATCTCCTTGGCGGAGCGGTCAATCCGGTCGATGTGGATCGGGTCGGTCATGGAACGGGCGCCGGGCGCTTGATCGGGCGCCACCGCCAGGATGGGTGCGCGCTCTGGTCTTGATTGGCCCACAGTTGAACGCTACACAGGACATCTGTCAACGATCATGCTCGCACCGCGAGGCGGCCACCATGGCGAAACTTTTTGCAGACCTGCACTGTCACCCGGGCTTCTACACGTTCAACCGGATGCGCAACCATCCGCAGATGGAGGACGATCCCCACAAATTCCACCCCTGGCACCAATTGGCGAGTAACCTCGAGCATATGCGCCAGGGGCGGCGCGCTGCGGAGTATTCGCAGTGCAATATGGCGCAGTTGGCGCATGGGGGCGCGCGGTTGGTATTCGCGTCGATCACGCCCATCGAGCGCGGCTTCTTCCAGGGGGCCAAAGACGAGTTGGGTAACTTCGTGCCCGAGCTCGTCAAACTGGTGTCGGGGGTGACGGTCGCCCAGAGCGCGACACACGCCATCGGCGGCGAACCCTTCGAGGCGGCGCGCAAGTTGATGGCGGTCGCTCGCAACCGCGGCCCGGTGCGCGCGATGTTGCAGCGGGCGTTTCTCAAATACGGCATGCCGCGGGTGCGCTTTTTCCTGTCGGAGGACTACGATTACTGGGAGGAGTTCGAGCACGAGTACGCGTTCTTCCTCAGCCGCAGCGGCCAACAGACGAGCGTGGAGTATCGGCACGGGGGTCGTGACGGGCGGCGCGTCGAGCAAGTCGACGGGCGCTATCGAATGGTCGACGCGGCCGAGACGCTCACCGAGATCCTCGAGGGCGACGAGGAGGAGGTGGCGCTGCTGATGTCCATCGAGGGCGGGCATGTGTTCTCGATGGGCCCGGATGGCAAGCGCGTGGACAGCGCGGTGATCTTCGAGCGCATCGACAAGCTCAAGGCGCTGCCGTATCCGATCTTTTACCTGACGCTGGCGCACCATTTCGACAACGGCCTGTGCGGTCACGCCCACAGCCTGATCGACGCGGCTAACCTGGTGATGGACCAGGAGCCTCGGATGCACGAGGGGTTCGAGCGCGACGAGGACCTGGGGCTGCGCGTGGTGCGCGAGCTGCTGGACGTGGATGAGGAGCTCGAGGACCGCGGCGGGCGGCGCATTCTCATCGACACCCGCCACATGAGCCCGCGCACCCGCCAGGAGTATTACGACGAGGTGGTCCGGCCGTATAACGAGCGGCACGCGGGGCGGCCAAAGGCCGAGCGCGAGCGGTTCCCGAAGATCCCGGTGATCACCAGCCACTCGGCGTACAGCGGGGTGCTCACGCTCGAGGAGCTGGTCGCCAACGGGCCCCTGGAGGACGACAACTGGCAGCGCAACCCGTTCTACGCCTGGGGCATCAACCCGTGCGCCGAGGACATCCAGATCGTGCACAGCTCGGAGGGCTTGTTCGGGCTGAGTTTCGACCAGCGCATCGTGGGGGTGGCACCGCGCCAGAAGGTCCACGACAGCCAGTGGCCCCACATCATGCTCAACCAGATCTTCGCGGTGGTCGACGTCATCATGCAGGACGACCGCCTGGCGGCCGCCGAGCGCCGAACGATCTGGGATCGCATCTGCATCGGCACCGACTTCGACGGGATGATCGACCCGGTCACCCGCTATCCCACGGCCATCGACCTGTCGACCTTCGCCGACGACCTGCGCGAGCTGCTGTGGCAACATCGCCACACGCGCATGATCGACGACATCGGCGTCGACGAACTCGTCGAGAAAATCGCCTGGCGAAATGCCTACGATTTCGCCCAACGCCACCTGCCGTCGGTCACCGCCCAATAACCCCCCATTGGGTGCCATGCACCCTTACGAACGGCCATTCATGCGCCTGCGAGGCGTGTTGACGAGGCGATTCGCCGATGAATCGAGCCTCGTCAGCACGCTTCGAGCGTGCTTTGTCGCCGAATCGGCGAAGCTAAGTTCATGACTCGACGATTTTGGGGGAGCTTTCGGCGCGCGGGGCGTCCCTCGCGGTGCGGCGGGCGCACTGCCCCCACATTCGGTGCCATGCACGCTTACGAACGGCCATGCATGCGCCTGCGAGGCGGGTTGGCGAGGACATTCGCCGATGGATCGAGCCTCGTCAGCACGCTTCGAGCGTGCTTTGTCGCCAAACCGGCGACGCTGACTTCGTGACTCGACGATTTTGGGGGAGCTTTCGGCCGTGCAGGGCGTCCTTCGCGGTGCGGCGGGCGCACCGCTGCGCTCGCCGGCGGAGTCGGCGTCGAAGGTGTGACTCGACGCTGGGATACGATGGAACGTGGCGGCGCGGGCGTCAGCCCTCGGCGCTCAGGTCGGCAAACGGCGCCGGCACCGGCGGTGCGCCGATACACCGGGTGTGCCCCGGCGGGATGGTGCCGTAGGGAAAGCTGATGTTGGTCTCGCCGTCGCGCCAGCGGCCGCTGGCCTTCTTGTAGGCGTCCATCGTCTCGTACAGTTGCTCTCGGTAAGCCTTGCGCTCCTGCGCGCTGCTGCAGTGGCACAGCGGGCGGGGCGACTTCTTGGGGTCGTTGGGCCGATCCCACCACTTCGTGGCCAAGATCTTACGCGGCCCCATACACTTGTCTTGCCTGTCGGCGCGCTCCTTTTGAAGTCGGGTCGCCGTCGGCTCGATATGCTCGCAGACCTTTTGCTGGGCCTGCTTTTTCGTCAGGTCCTTGAAGTTCGGCAGGGTCGAAAGCTCGAGCTCGAACTCCTTGTAGGCCGCCTCTTCGGGGGTGTTCTCGTCTTTGCGGCGAAGCCTGCGAAGCTCGTCGCGGTCGAGCCACTTTCCGACCATGGGCTCTGAGGTGGCGTGGAAGTCCCAGGAGCTAACCCCCGGCCAGTGCTTGATGTGGCGCACCAGGTCGTCGTTGCAGGGGTTGTTGAGGGTGTAGTCGAGCTTGTCCAGGAGGGCCTCCTCGTCGAGGATGGGCTCGGCGCTGAAGCGGCGCGAGAAGAACTTGCCGTTGCGACTGCGCAGGCGGTTGATCTCGCGGGCGATGTCCGCCTGAAAGTCGCGCATGAACTCGCTCAGATTCATGAAGGGGGCCTTGACGAGCATGTGGAAGTGGTTGCTCATGAAGACGAAGGCGAAGAGCTGGACGTGGTGAATGGCCACGGCGCGGGCCAGACAGCCCAGGATGATGCGGTTGACCTCCTCGCCGGGGGCCATCAAAAAGCAGCGCTGAAAGCAGGAGTTGGTCACAAAGTAGATGGTGTCTTTGTCGAAGGTGCGGATTTTGCGTCCCATGGTGGTGCTCCCGAATGAGGCGAAGTGATCGAAGAAGGCCCTCATAAGGGTTTTCGGCAAAAGGGGGCGAATCGTTGCGTACTTTCTTGAAAAAAGTTGGGAGGAAGGGGGAGGCGCTGGGCGGGCCAATCGTGCGCACAGGCGCATGAGACGGGGCTCGTCAAGGTGCATGGCACCTTTTCGGAGGGGGGCGGGTGGGGCAGATCTTGGGGGCTCGCTGTGATGGGGGGCGGTTGCAAAACCGCCGGCGTCGGCTCAGGATGCCACGAGCATTTCGCTTGTTCGATTCCGTTGATGTGGAAGGCCATATGAGTGTCGCAGAGTTGTTCGAGAATGTGGGGTTGCCGGTGATTGCGGCGCCGATGTTTTTGGTCTCCGGGCCCGAACTCGTGTTGGCGGCGTGTCGCGCCGGCATCACCGGCACGTTTCCGGCGCTCAACCAGCGCACGACCGACGGGTTCGAGTCATGGGTCGCCGAGATCACCGACGAGCTGGCGAGTTTTCGCGACGCCCACCCCGATGCCCCCTGCGGGCCGTTTGGCGTCAACCTCATCGTCCACCGCTCCAACCCGCGCATGCGCGCCGATTTGGAGGTGTGCGTGCGCCACCGCGTGCCCCTGGTGATCACCTCGTTGGGCGCCGTCAAAGACGTCGTCGACGCCGTGCATAGCTACGGTGGCGTCGTCTTCCACGACGTCACCAACCGCCGTCACGCCCAGAAAGCCGTCGAGGCTGGCGTCGACGGCATCGTTCTGGTGTCGGCCGGCGCCGGCGGCCACGCCGGCACCATCAACCCCTTCGCCCTGCTCAACGAGGTGCGTGCGGTCTTCGACGGCACCCTCATCCTGGCCGGCGCGCTGTCCTCCGGGCGCGACGTCGCCGCCGCCCGCGCCATGGGCGCCGACTTCGCCTACATGGGCACCCGTTTTATCGCCACCCAGGAGAGCCGCGGCCAGGACGCCTACAAGCAGATGCTCTGTGACGCGCGCCCCGAGGACATCGTCTACACCCCGGCGGTCTCCGGCGTTCCCGCCAACTTCATGCGCCCGAGCCTCGAGGCCAACGGCTTCGACATGGACCGCCTGCTCGACCCCGCCAGCGTCGACTTCGGCAAAAAGCTCACCGTCGACGAGGAGTCCGAGGCCAAAGCCTGGAAGACCGTCTGGTCCGCCGGCCACGGCGTCAGCGCGATCGACGACGTCCCCACCGTCGCCGAGCTGGTCGAGCGCCTCGATGGCGAGTACCGGCGGGCGATCGAGGGCTTGGCGGCTGAGCTGAAATAGACGCTCTGGGGCGCGGGGCTTGGAGCGGAGGAGCGGAGTGGTAGGGTGGCGCGGCGGCGGTGGAATGGTGTAAAACTACCGCGTTCCAACGAACTGAAACCCTTGATGCGCGGACGTGTTTGATGAAGTCCAACGGCCTGTCCATCGTGCTCGCACTGCTCTCCGTCGTCACTCTGTCGGCCTGCTCGGACACCGGCGGGTCGGTCAAGCACCTGTCCGATGCCGGCAGCAGCGATGCGGCGTCACTCCCCGACGTGGCCGATGCGGGCGATGCGGCTGACGCCGCCGATGCGAGCGCGGTTCCCCAGATCGTCGACGCCGACCGGGCGTTCGACCTGGTCGACCCGTTCATCGGCACCGGCGGCAAGGGCTTCGGCTACGCCGCGCTCTCCCCGGCCGCGCAGATGCCCAACGGGCTGGTCAAGCTGGGGCCGGATACCTCCAACGGCCAACTGCACGCCGCGCTGCTGCACTTTAGCGGCTACAATTATTACGACACCGACGTGCGCGGGTTCAGCCACTTGCGCCTCATCGGTACCGGCGCGGCTGCCCTCGGAAACCTGAGCGTGCTTCCTGTCGCGCAGGTCGACGCCGTCAGGCCCTGGCGCCAGTTCACGGCCATGGACAAGGACACCGAGACCGCCGAGCCCGGCTATTATCGCGTTCACCTGCCCGACGCCGGCGTGACTGCCGAGTTGACGGCGACGCTTCGCGGCGGCTTTCACCGCTACACCGCCGACGACGCCCAAGCCAAAATTACGCTGCTGTTCAATCCCGCGAGCAGCATCACGGACTCCGATCAGACCACCGTCGATATGACCGTCGACGGCGACACCATCGAGGGCAGCGTGGTCTATGCCGGTGATTTTGCCACTCGCGGTGGCCCGTTTACACTATACTTCTCGGCGACCACCGACCCCGCGCCCACGGCGGTGTCCACCTGGACGGGCGACGGCGTCACCCAGGGCACGACCAGCGCCCAGGGGACCAAGGGCGGAGCGGTGCTCGAATTTGCCGGCGCCCCCGCCGTGACCCTGCGCGTCGGGCTGTCGTTCGTCGACGTCGATCAGGCGCGCCAAAACCGCCAGCAAGAGTTGGACGGCAAGACCTTCGAGGACGTGCGCGCCCAGGCCGCCGATGCCTGGAAGGCCAAGCTCGGACGCATCCGCGTGCGTGGCGGCTCCGAGACCGACCAGCGCATCTTCTACACCGCGCTGTACAACGTCTGGCGCATGCCCACCCGCCTGGACGGCGTCGACGGGCGCTACCGCGGCATGGACGGCGAGGTTCATCAGGCTGACGGGTTTCGCTACCTGTCCGATATGTCGCTGTGGGACACCTTCCGCACCCTGCATCCCTTCCTGGTGTTGGTCGACCCCGATCTGCAGCGCGACTGCTTGAAGTCGCTGTTGGCGATGAAGGACGCCACCGGCTACATCCCGCGCTGGCCGGCGCTGCAGACCTATACCGGCAGCATGTTGGGGACACCCGCCGACCAGCTCTTCGCCGGCAGCGCCGTCAAGGGCATCGACGGCGTCGACTACGCCTCCGCGTTTGACGCCCTGCTGAACACCGCCACGCACACCCCGCCGTCGGGGGCGCCGTTCGGCGGGCGCCGCGGGGTCGAGCGCTACATCGAGAAGGGGTATCTGCCCGCCGACGAATTCGAGGAGTCGGTCTCCCGCACGCTCGAATACGCCTGGAGCGACTGGGCGCTTGCCAATCTCGCCGACAAACTCGGCCGGCCCGAGGCCGACGCTTTGCGCCAGCGAGCGGCGAATTGGAAGAACGTGTACAACCCCGACACCCAGCTTATGCAGCCGCGCGACGCCGACGGAACCTTCGAGGACGTCGGCTCGAGCGGCTTTGGGCGAAGCGGCCCGTACACCGAGGGCAACGCCTGGCACTGGCGCTTCTACCCCATCTGGCAGGCCGAAGACCTCGCCCAGGCCTACGGCGGTGCTGAGGCCTTCTACCAGCCTCTGTCGACCTTCTTCGAGGATTCCGGCATCAACAAATCCAACTTCAACACGCTCCTGCCCGACCAGCGCTACTGGCACGGCAACGAGCACGATCTGGGGGCGGCCTTCCTCTTCCACTTCGCCGGCCATTCCGGCGACGTCGACAAGTGGGTGCGCACCATCCAGACGGTCGCCTACGGCGACGGGCCCGACGGCCTTCCCGGCAACGACGACGGCGGCACACTGTCGGCATGGTATGTGTTCAGCGCGATGGGCTTTTATCCCATCGCGGGCGGCGACTCCTACTTCGTGGGAACGCCGCTGTTCCCGCATATCGAGGTCGACGAGGCCGACGGAAACACACTCACCATCGACGCCCCGGGCGCGAGCGACGCCACCAAATTCGTCTCCGCGGTGCGCGTGGATGGCGAGCCCGTCGATGGCGCGTACCTGAAGCATAGCCAATTGTTGGGCACGACTGTGCACTTCGACATGACCGACGCTTTACCATGATAACAAGTACGGCCTTTGGCCACTGACGAGGATGGCGATGACGAACTCTACCGAGCAGCACGACAATGCTCGACAAGCCCTGATCGAGCGCGGCTACTTTCCCGACCTGAGCGCCCGTAGCCTGGAGTTGATGCGCTACGCCTGCAAAGACGGCGTCGCCGAGGTCGTCGAAGCCTACCTCGCGTTGGGCATGTCCACCGAGACGCGCGACGAGTGGAGCAAGTCGACGCCGGTGCTCCAGGCCGTGGAGGGAAACCAACCCGCCATCGTGCGTATGCTCGCCGAGGCCGGGGCCGACCTGGACGCGCGCGACCGCGACGGTGATACGCCCGTTCATACCGCCATCAATTGGAGTCATCTGGATGTAGCGCGCCTGCTCGTCGAGCTCGGCGCGCCGCTCGATACGCTCAATAACGCCAACAAGACCCCGCTCATCTCAGCGCTCGAGAACAACAACGAGGAGGCCGTCGAGCTGCTCCTCGAGGGCGGCGCGGATCCCGAGTTCTGCGCAGACGGCGCGGTGCCGCCGATTTTTGTGGCGCTGGAGTTCGCGCCCGACTTGATCGACAAGCTGGTGGACGCGGGGGCGTCGATCGACGCCGCTCGGCCCGGCGACGGCAACCGCCCGCTGATGGTGGCGGTTGCCGAAGGCGACGCGGATTTGGCCCAAAAGCTGCTGGGAGCCGGCGCCGATCCGGCGACGGCGAATGCGTTCGGATGGACGGCGGCGATGATCGCGCGCTGGGAGGGCCAAACAGTGCCCGACGACGTGCTGGGCGCGCCCGCCAACGACGCGTTGGATGAACGGGCCTGGCAGATGCTGGACGACGCTCGATGCCGCGAGTGGTCGGGGTTGAAATCCTACACCGAGGCCGGCGGTGACCCGGATCTGTGTGGGCCCGACGGCCGGACGCTGCTGATGTACGCCGCCGAGCAAGCCGCCGACGATCTGAGCGCCGTCAACCTGCTCATCGATGCGGGGGCGTCGTTGGATCTGGTGGCGGCGCATGGGGGGACCGCGTTGGCCTGTGCCACGGACCTGGCTTTCGACCGCCTACTGTCAGTCGGCGCATCCCCAAATGAGCGGCCCGGCCACTCCAGCGTGCTCCTCACCTCGTGCTACGACGAGCAGCCCGAGCGGGTGCGCAAGCTCATCGACGCCGGCGCCAACGTGGACTCGCGTGACGCCTCCGGCACGTGCGCGCTGCATAATGCGGCGAGCTACGACTGTACGCAGACCCTGCAGGTATTACTGGACGTCGGCGCCCACACCGAGTTCGGTGACACCATCGGGCAGACCCCGCTGGGTTATGCGGTCGAGTGGGGCAAGCTCGAGATTGTGGAGGCGCTCTTGGCGGCCGGAGCCGACGTCAACGGCGCCGACCCCAGCGACAACACGCCGCTGCACCTGGCCTGCAAGAATCACTACACCGACGTCGATCAGGCCGTCTACGTGACCATCGCGGGCAAGCTGTTGGAGGCCGGAGCCGACTGCGCGCGGGTCAACCACCTCGGACACACGCCGGTGGAGGCAGCGCGGTTTGACCAGGTCGATGAGATGGTCGCGCTCGTGAGTGACTTTCTGACCATCGACCGTCTGCGCGAGGCGCAGGCGTCGTTGGGCCTCGATGACGAAGATCGCTCCCCGGAGCTGTACGCCGCGCTGGTCGAAACCGAAACCGCCGAGACGCTGTGCGAGTGGATTCGCCGCGAGGAACTCGAGGTGGCGTTGGGGCTGGTCGAAGCGGGCGTGGTGGAGCGAATCGAGCCTGGTCCCAATGTCGATCCCGTGCTCCTGGCCGCTCGAGAGGGCTATGACGAGGTATTGAAAGCGCTGAGGAACGCGGGGGCCCCCCTCGAAATTGAGAGCCAATATGGTCATACGCCCGTGATCGAGGCGGTCATAAACGCTCATGTCAGATGCGTCATCACCCTTGGCCTCAGACATGTCGACCTCGACGTTCGGCTGGACAACCAGCCACTGATGGTGCTGGCGGCCGGCACGGGCAAGCTCAATTTGATGGAGTTTTTGGCCGCGAGGGGCCAGGACGCCGACCCCCTTCCGGCGGGGGCGTCCCCGCTCCTCGCCGCCGTCCAGGGCACATCGTTGGAGATCGTGGAATGGCTCATCGACCAGGGCGTCAACGTGGACGTGCGCGACCTGAACGGACGCACCGCGTTGCACCACGCGGTCGATGCTGGCCGGGTCGACTTCGTCGAAGCGCTGTGCAAGGGGCGCGCTGATGTGGAGGCAGCGGACAGGGATGGCGTGACGCCGCTGCTTCTTGCCGCCATGGGCGGCGAAGCCGACATCGCCCGCATCTTGTTGCAGGCGGGGGCCGATCCCACCGCGACCGACAACAATGGCATGAACGCGCGTGCCCACGCGGCCGGTCGCGCAGCGATGAACGAGGTGTTGGACGAGTATGCATCCGGGGAGCACGACGCGTCGGACTTCTTTCTCGACGACGTGGTCGATGATAGCAACGAGTGGTCCAAGCTGCTCGAATGCGTCTATATCAACTCACCGACAAGCGCGGCCGAGTTGCTCGACGATGGCGAAGATCCCAACCAGACCAACTATCGGGGCGATTCGTTGTTGCTGATCGCGCTCAAACGATCCAACGCCAAGATAGCGCGCCTGCTGTGCGAGGCTGGCGCTGATGTGACCCAAGAGGGTGGAGGCGGCGAGACCCCGTTGGCCGTGGCGCTGGCCAGCGACGACGAGGATCTGAAGGCGCTCGTCGAGGAGTTCGGCGGGCAGATGGAGATGGGCGCCCTCGAGGCCCAGGTGGGAGTGATGAGCCGCCAAAACGAGTTCGTGGAGGCCATTGGCCGCGGCGAACTCGTGACGGTGTCGCATATGCTCGACGAGCACCGGGTCGATATCCACACGCTCATCAACGGCGCGACCCCCCTGGGCGTGGCCGTGTCCCACGGGGATGCCGAGATGGTCGACCTCTTGTTGGCGAAGGGAGCCAGTATTCTGGTCTCCCACTTCCACACCGCGGTGTTCGATTATGCCAGCGATCTCGGCGAGGAGGACATCGCCAGCCGGATCGTGACCGCGGGTTTTTGATCCGAGCGCGGATGAAATCGCGAGCAGGCATGTGTCGCCAGGCGTCTTCGCATCACGGCGTCGAACGGTGAGCTCACCGCCAGTGCAATGAAATCATGGCGGTGAGTTCCTCGTTATACAGGGCCGATTCGTCGGTGGTTGCCGCGTTAGTACCTCGTGCCTAACGTTGGGGCGCCCAGACCTGCGTTGAGGTACGAAGTATGCGCATTTTAGTCATCGAGGACGAACCCAAGATCGCCGGATTTCTCGAACGAGGCCTCGGCGATGAGGGACATAATGTCGATGTCGTCTCCGAGCTGAGCGAGGCGCGCCTGGCGGTGGCGACCGCCGAGTACGATCTGTTGTTGGTCGACCGCATGCTCCCCGACGGCGACGGCCTGTCGCTGTTGCGCGAGCGTCGCCGCAAGGGCGACCGCACGCCGGCGATCTGTTTGACGGCGCGCGACCGCGTCGAAGAGCGCGTCGAGGGATTGTACGGCGGGGCCGACGATTATCTGGTCAAGCCCTTCGAGTTCGACGAACTGCTGGCGCGCATCGCCGCGGTGACCCGGCGCGGACACGGCGCCGAGCGCGTCGAGGTGAGCGATCTGGTCATCGACATCCCGGCGCGCCGTGTCTACCGCGGCGACACCGAGATCCATCTCACCGCCCAGGAGTTCGACTTGCTTCGCTACCTGGCCGAGCACGCCGGTCGGGTGTTGTCGCGCACTCGTATTCTGGACGCGGTGTGGGACATGACCCACGACCCGCGCACCAACGTGGTCGATGTCTACATCAGCTACCTGCGCGCCAAGATCGACAAAGAGTTCGACCGACCGCTCATTCACACCGTGCGCGGGGTGGGCTACGTGCTCGAGGACCGGCCGAGATGAGTGACTCTGTCGCCCAACGCGTGGCCGCCGGCGGCGTGGCGATCCTGGTGACCACGCTGCTGCTGGTGGGCGTGGGCACCGGGGCGATGCTGTACCGCGAGCACGTCGACGCCCTCGACCAGACGCTGCTGGCGGCCGCGCACGCCCGCGCCCGGCCCGAGGGGCGCCGACGCGTCGAGATCGAGCATCTGCGCTCGCCGGTCGACGCCTGGCTGGTCCCGTCGCGCGAGCATCGGCTGCCCGATGGCCTCGTCGAGAAGGCGATGCACCGAGAAAAACCGCTCTTCGCCGACGTGGGGGCCCGTCGCATCGTCCTACTGCGCTTCGAGATCGAGGACGGCCACCACCGCGAGGACGACGACCACGACGAGGTGCGCCGGCTGGCGGCCGCGTCCGCGCCGAAGGTCACCCTGGCCGACAGTGTGGGGCCCTTTGCGTTGGTCTACGGGCTGGTCTCCCTTCTGGCGGCTGTGGTCGCCACGCTCGCCCAACTGCAGGTCGTTCGCCAGGCCTTCCAGCCCCTCGAGCGTGCCCGCGACGAGGCCGACCGTGTCGTCGGGCTCGGCGAGGGGCAACGATTGACCGAGGCGGGGCCGGTCGAGGTGCGCTCGCTGATCGAAGCGCTCAACGCCTTGCTCGCGCGCCTCGACGACGCCTACCACGCCCAGAGCCGGTTTACCGCCGAGGCCGCTCACGAGCTGCGCACGCCGGTCACCTCGATGCTCGGTGAGTTGGACGTCGCCCTGCGCGGCTCGGGCGACGCAAAGGAGTATCGGCGCGTGCTGGCGTCGGTGCGCGAGGAGGTCGAGCGACTGGGCCAACTCGTCGAGGGCCTGACGGCGCTGGCGCGCATCGACGCCGGACAGACCGACCGCGGCCGCGAGTTGATGCGGGCCGTCGAGCTCGCCAATAACGCGCTCAAAGCCGAGGCGCGAACGCTCGACGAGGCCGGCTGCTCGGTACGCCTGCAGGTCGACGACGACCCCGAAATCGAGGCGCATCGCGCCTTGCTCGAAGTCGCGCTGTCGAACCTGCTTCGCAACGCCGCGCGACATGCTCCCGGCAGCGAGGTCGTCCTGCGGGTGGGCGAGCAGGGCGACCTGGCGGTCTTCGAGGTCGATGATGCCGGCCCAGGGGTGCCAATGGACCAGCGCGAAGCGCTGTTCGACCGCTTCGCGCGTGCCGGCGATGCCCGTCGCCGCGACCGCGCCGGGCTGGGCCTCGGCTTGCCCATCGCCCGGGAGGTCGCCCATCGCCACGGCGGCGATTGCGTCCTGCTGGACTCACCGTTGGGCGGGCTTCGCGCCCGGCTGACGGTGCACCGCAAGTAGCCCAGGCGGCCTTCCGGGCCGTTTCGGGCAATCATCACCAACAACTAAGGGGCTTCTAACGCTCGCCTAATGTGGAGTGTGTAGGGTTGTTCTCGAACTTAACGGGAGGACCCTATGAACAAACAGATCGCATTGGCATATGGAATTGCAGGGCTGGCCGTGGCCGTGGCCGCCATCGTAGTCATCGGCACGAGCGTGGGATTGTTTGGAGGCCGGACGTCGGACAAGGGAGCCGAGCCGGGCGCCGAGGCGACCGCCGCAGTCGATGGGCCCATGAGCCGGGCGGATGCGCCGCCAGTGCAGGGGAGGCAGCCGGTGAATGGGGCATGGCCAGCGGGGGCTCAGCCGGCGGCGGCCGACGGGCCGGTCGAGGTCGTCTATGTCGATGAGCCCGCCGCGCAGCGTCGCCGGGGCGACGACGAGCGCTACGAGCACGAGCACGGCGAGCATGAGCGCGGCGAGCACGAACGGTGGGAACACGAGGACGACGATGACTGATCGGAGGACACGCCGCAGGTTGGTCGATCTCTCGGTCGTCGCCGTGTCGGCCCTGGCCATCGCCGTGAGTTACGTGGTGGTGGCCAAGGTCGACGCCGATCGCCGCGCGACCCGGCAGGCGAACGCCGCCGTGGAGCGCACGTCGACGGTGACTCGACCGGTTCAGCAGCCTTCGAATCAATCCCAGGTGTGGTCGTCGGCGTCGCGCCCACCCGTGCCGGGGCTGCAGCCCGCGCCGCGCCGCCCGGTGCGCCGCGTCATCATTCGGCGCCGGTCGAGGGCGTCATGACCCATCATGAATTCGAAGCGATGGGTACGTCGTGGTGGATCGAGTCCGACCGGCCCGAGCTGTTGCGGGGGGCCGAGCAGAATCGTACGCACCGCCGAGCAAAGGTTGTCGCGGTTCTCGGCCGACTCGGCGCTGTCGCGGCTCAACCGCAAGCGGGTGAGCGACGATCCGCTGGTCGTCGAGGTCACCAGGCTCGCCTTGCGGCTGCGAGGGGTGACCAACGGGGCGTTCGACCCCGCCATCGGCTCGCGGCTGGCCGAGTTGGGCTATGACCGCACGTTCGAGGCCATCGCCAACCCGGTGGTCGCTCATGTTCGACCGGCGCAACCTTGCTTGAAGGTGCGCGTTCGAGACGGGCGGGTACACCTGAGTGGGGAGGGCAACCTGGACCTGGGCGGGGTCGCCAAGGGGTGGACGGTCGACCGTGTGTTGAGCTGGATGGTCCAGAAAGGGGCGACCGATGTGCTGGTCGACGGTGGCGGGGACATCGCCGCGGCCGGCCGCTCTGCGTTCGTGCAAGTCGCGGGCAACTTCGTGGTCGACATCGCCGGGCGCGCGGTGGCGACTTCGTCGACGCGCCGGCGACGTTGGCGCAGCGCGGAGGGCCATGACCTCCATCATATCATCAATCCGCGCACCGGCTGGTCGGCGGACGCGGCCATCGACACGGTCAGCGTGGTCGCCGAACACGCCGCCACCGCTGATGCCCTGGCGACGGCGATCCTCGTCGACCCCGAGCGCGTCTTGCCGCTGCTCGAACGGCTCGACGCACGGGCCGTCGTGCGCGACCAACGGGGCGAATGGTGGACCACGCGCGGCTGGGAGAAGGTTGAATGAACGACTCATTCGGACCGTCTGTTCGTTGGTTCTTCGCGATGGCGCTCGGCGGGCTGGCCGTGACCTTGTTGTCGCCCGCCTTCGACGCCATCAGCTCCCCGGATGTGCCGGCGATGTGGTGGGCCGGCCGAGCGCTTGGGCTGATGTCCTATCTGGCGCTGTGGTTGTCGGTGTTGTTCGGGGTCTTTGTCGCCGGCCGCGGCGCCGGCGGCCTGCTCGATCGCCCGACGGTGCTCGAGTTGCACAGTCGCTGGGCGGTAGGGGCGCTGGTGGGCACTTCGTTGCACGTGCTGGCGGTGATCGCCGACCCGCACTCGGGCGTGTCGCCGTTGGCCGCGCTGATTCCCCTGGCCTCCGACAAATTGACCGGCCCGGTAGCCGTGGGAACCCTGGCGCTGTGGAGCATGGCCACGCTGGGGCTGACGACCGCGTTGCACAAGCGCATCCCCCGTTGGCTGTGGAGAGCCGTCCATGCCACGGCCTTCGGCGCGTTTCTTCTGGCGCTCGTGCATGGAGTGTCGGCCGGCTCGGAGTCCAGCGTTCCCGCCGTGCGCGGCATGTATATCGGCACCAGCGCGGTATTACTCGGCGCGGTCATTCAGCGTATGCTGCTGGCATGGCAGCAGGGCCGGATGCGCGCCGAACGCACGCGACGCCGACAACTGGGGCGATAATTCTAACGAAAATTTAATCGACCTCGCATGTGGAGTTTAAAGCCGGTTGCTAGGTTGGTGTTCGAAGTCACTTGGACGTAAGGAGGTCCACAATGAAGCGCATTTTGGTCTGGGATATCCCCACGCGATTGTTTCACTGGCTGCTGGCGGCGGCTTTTCTGGGCGCGTTTATCATCGCCAACGTCGTTCACCACCGCAGCCCCACCTTCCCGGTGCATATGCTGCTGGGCGGGACGGTGCTGTTCATGGTGCTGTTGCGCGTGGTGTGGGGCTTTGTCGGCTCGCAGTACTCGCGCTTCGGCTCGTTTTTCTTTCGGCCCGGCGAGGTGCTCGGCTACTTCAAGACGGCGTTCAAGCGCGACGGCAAGCGCCACATCGGCCACAACCCGGGCTCGAGCGTGGCGATCTTCGCGATGCTATTCCTGCTGACCGGGCTCGCCCTGACGGGCGCGTTCATGGCCGAGGGCGGCGAGATCGTCGGCGAGATTCACCAAGTGCTGGCGTGGACGACGCTGGCGGTGGTGGTGGTGCACGTGGCGGGCGTGATCGTCCACACCGTCAAAAAGCGCGAGAATATCGCGCTGAGCATGATCCACGGCAAAAAGGACGGCGAGGAGCGCATGGCCATCCCGTCGGCGCGCCCGATCGTCGGCGTGGTCTTTCTGGCGCTCACCGGCCTGTGGATGGGCGGGCTGTACAACGGGTGGGACAGCGCCAAACACCAGGTCACGCTGCCGCTGGTGGGCACCACCCTCAAGATCGGCGACGGCGAAGAGCACGAGCACCACAAGGAGCGCGGCGAGGAAGAGGGCGAGCGCGACCACGACGATGACGACGACTGAGGCGAGCCCGGGCACGAACGGGGAGGCGTCACCAGGCGCCAGCGGTCGGCGTGGAGGTCGACTCCTCGTGAGGGTGGTTGGCCTGCTTGATGGCGCGGGCGAGGTCGGCCACCGAGCGAATCTGCAATTCGAGCTTCTTGGCGCTGCTGGGACGTCCGCGCATGCGAACCATCGACGATCCGTTCTCGATACGCATCTGCGGGCAGCGATTGTGGCCGATGAGCAGCGCGCGCTTGACGCTCGGATGGGTGATCAGCGCGGTAACCTCAGGCAAGGAGTCGCCCGTGATGATGAACGCGCGGTCGAGGTCGGGGTCGCCTACTTGCAGGTCCTGGCGGCCGACGGCTTTGCCGAGTTTTTCGGGGATGCCCTCATGGCGGATTCCAAGCCCGGCGGGGACGAAGCGGCCGACGTCCGAGCGGATGAGGGTGAACTGCAACGTGCGTTCGTTGCCCCATTTGTCCTTGCCGGCGACCAGAAGCTGGGTGTGCACGCTGACCTCGACGCCCCCAACCTTGCCGTGGGCGCTGGGATAGCGGTCGGGGCCGGCTTTGACAAACCGAAGCTCGAGCGTGGATGCCACCGACTCGAGAACGTTGGCCTGATGGCGTCGAAGCCACAAAGCGACGATGACAGTGACAACAGCGGCGATCGCGATGCAGCAGAGTATGATGAAGGTGAGTGCGTCCATGGGTCCTCTGGATATGCGGCCGGCACAATTCGCGTATCCGAACGACGGAATCACCACTACTCGCCGTCGGGTGCTTGGGCGGCCGAACGTGTGGTCGCCGCGCTGATACAAAGCGTTGGGCTTCCATTGGGACGGGCCGGCAATGGAGGAAGTATAGGGGCTCGAGGGCGATCGTGCGAGCGCCGGCGGCGTCAGGTTGGTCGCCGGCTTACCCGGTGTTTTGCATGGCCGCGGCTAATCCGCTCAAGCTGAGCAACAGGGCGTGGCTCAACCGCGGGCACTCCTCGTCGGCGGCGCCTCGCCAGCGGCGCATCAGTTCGATCTGCACCGCGTTTAGCACGTCCGTATAGGGGTTTCGCACGGCGATGAGGCGTCGAATGGTGGGGTTGTGCGCCAGGAGTTCGTCGGCGCCGGTGATGCGCAGCAGCATCGTGCGCGTGCGCTCGAACTCCTCGGCGAGTTGGCTGTGGAAGCCGTCCTCGGCCAGCTCGGTGGCGTATAGCTTCGAGATCGGCAGGCGAGCGCGCGCCATCTCGAGCTGGGCGTTGTCGATGACCCCGCGGAAAAACGTCCACTCCTCGTACCAGCGATGCAGGTCATCGACGCTGCATTCGCCGGCGTCGATGGCCTGCGAGATGCCGGTGCCCAGCCCGTACCAGCCGGGAGCATTGTAGCGGGTTTGCGTCCAGGCGAAGTTCCAGGGGATGGCGCGCAGGTCATCAAAGGTGGCCTCGGAGTTGCTCGCCCGGGAGACGGGCCGCGAGGCGATGGGCAGCCGGCTGATATGCTCGATGGGCGTGATCTGCTGGTACCACGGCCAGAAGTCCGGGTCGTCGATGAGTTGGCGGTAGGCCTGCATCGAGCGCCGGGCGATGGTCTCCATGACCTCGTCGCGCGCGGCCGCCGAGGCGTCGGCGCCGGCGCTGGTCGGGGCCCGGTCGGCGCGCACGGCCGCCTCGACCATGGCGTCGAAGACCTGCTCGAGGTGGCGGTGGGCGATGGGTTCGAGCGCATAGCGAAACGAGATCACTTCGCCCTGTTCCGTGAAGCGAATGCGCCCGGTAAACGACTCCGGCGGCAACCCCAGGATAGCCTTGGTGGTGTGGCCGCCGCCGCGGCCGACGGTGCCGCCGCGGCCGTGGAAGATGCTCAGGTCGACCCCGTGCTCCCGACAGACCCGGCCCAGGGCGCGTTGGGCCTTGTGCAACGACCAGTTGGCCATCCAGAAGCCGCCGTCTTTGGAGCTGTCGGAGTAGCCGAGCATGACCTCCTGGAAGCGGCCGCGCCCGTCGAGCTGGGCGGCGTAGGCGTCGTTGTTGAACAGGCGTTGCAGAAAGTCATCGGCGTGAGCCAGGTCGTCGATGGTCTCCAGCAGGGGCACGACCTCGATGGGCGCATGGCCGGTGCCGTCGGCGTGGAACTGCCACAGTCCGGCCTCCTTGGCGAGCAGGAGCACCTCGAGCACGTCGCTGATCTCGTGGGTCATGCTGATCACCCAGGAGTGCACCGCGTGGGGGTCTTCGAGCCAGGCGTGGCGGGCGATGTCGAAGACCTCGAGCAAGTCATGCGTCTCCTCGCCGACCTGGGTGCCCACGCGCGGCTGCAGGGGGCGCGGGTTGCGAAGCTCGCGGGCGAGCAGATCCAGGCGTGCGTCTTCGCCGAGGTCGGCATAGTTGTCCTCGACGCCGGCGGCGCGAAACAACTCGGCGACGGCCTGTTCGTGCTTCGCGCTGTGCTGGCGAAAGTCCAGGCTCGCCAGGTGAAAGCCGAAGGCGTCCGCTTGCACGAGCAGATCGCTGAATCTCCCGTCGACGAGGTGGTGCAGGTCGGCCTGCTCGAGGGCGTCGCGCGCCACCTCGAGGTCGGCGCGAAAATCCCCGGCGG
The DNA here is from genome assembly GCA_963697525.1 of uncultured delta proteobacterium. Taxonomy (GTDB): domain Bacteria; phylum Myxococcota_A; class Bradymonadia; order Bradymonadales; family Bradymonadaceae; genus Bradymonas. Next base: position 5,433,868 of record OY969087.1, on the reverse strand, counting down.
CGTAGCCCGAGGGGCGCTCATCGGTGGCGGCGAGCGCGCCCACGTCGAGCGCGGCGCGCAGCTTGGCGAGCACGTAGGTGAGCTTGCGGCGAATGGGCTCGTGGCGGTACTCGCGGTCGAGGTCTCGGGCCTCGTTGGCGTCGAGCTCGACGGCGTCGGCGTCGGCGTCGATGGAGCGGTATAGCGCGGTCGGCAGGTCGACCTGCTGGTCGGAGACGCTGAGCTCGTCGCGCAAGCGCTCGACCGCGTCGATATGGCGCGATAGCGCCACCCGGCGCTGCTTCTCGAAGGTCGACCGGGTGACCTCGGGGGTGACGTTGGGGTTGCCGTCGCGGTCGCCGCCGATCCAGGAGACGTAGCGAAGGACCGCGGGCACCTCGGGCGGCTCCTCATAGCGCTCGGCCAGGGCGCGCGTGATGTCGCGGTGAATGCGGGGGATGGTGTCCCAGACCGAGGTGGATAGAAAATACAGCCCGAAGTCGACCTCGTCGGCCACCGTTCGGCGCTCGGCACGGATCTCGTCGGACAGCAACATCAACTGGATTTCGCGTCGAATCCCTCCGAGTAGTTCGTCGCGCTCGGTCGGCGTCACGTCGCCGCCGCGCAACTCGAAGAGCCGGTCGGCGATGCGTCCCTGGATGTCGAGCAGCGTTTCGCGGCGCGCCTCGGTCGGATGAGCGGTCAACGTGGGCTCGATGAGCAGGTGGTCGAGCAGCTCCTGGACGCGCTGGGCGTTCCAGCCTTGGCGGCGCAGCAGCTCGACGCCCTGGGCGACCGACTCGGCGCGCGGCTGGCGCTCGCTCGCCTCGCGCTCCCGAGCCCGGTTGATGCGGGTGATCTCGACCTGCTCGGCGATGTTCACCAGGTGAAAATACGACGCAAAGCTGCGCAGCACGCCCTCGATGACCTCCAGGGGCAGGTCGGCGACCGCCTCCAGCAGTTGGTGGCGCTCGGCGTCGGCTCGCGCGCAGCCGTGCAATGCCTCTACCGCATCGAAGATCCGGGCGCCGCGCTCGTTCTCGACGGTCTCGCCGAGCATGGCGCCGAGCAGATCGACGTGCTCGCCCAGCGGTTCGGTCAGTCCCTGTAATCTATCGTCTCCAAACGTCATCGTCGGGCTCCGCATGAGGCTGTTCGAACGAGTCATGCGGGAAGGTACGACCGTGGACGCCAATGGCAATCGCTGTCGGCTGGACCTCGCCCGTGCTCGCATTAGCTTTGGGGTGAGGTGCCAAGGGGTCGTGATGAGGGAGACGTCACATACAACTCGGCGGGTGCTGTTCTGGGTGTTCATCGCGTTCGTGGTGCTGCTCGGCGCAGCGTTGATCGCGCTGCAGACCGAAAAGCCGAGGGCCTACGTGCTCGAGACCATCACCAACCACCTCAACAAGACGCTGGCCGGCAAGGTCGAGGTCGAACGTGTCAGCGGCTCTCTGTTGTGGGGAGCCACGCTGCACGACGTCGCGTTGCGCGACGCGCGTGGCAATCCCGTGCTCGACGTCGACGAGGTGCACGTCAATTACTCGCTGCCGATGCTCTTCGAGGGGCAGCTCGACCTGCGTAGCGTCGGCCTGGTCAAACCCCACCTGATCGTGCGGCGCTATACCGACGGCGTGATCAACGTGACCACGCTGGTCAAGCCCGCGAAGCCCAGGCCGGCGGGGACGCCGCCGCGCCCATTCGCGCTCGATCAATACGAGGTCTCCAACGGCACGGTGACCTACGTCGACGAGACCAAGAAGAGCGGTGCGTCGGGTCGGGAACTCGAGGCGCGCAACGTCGACGCTACCGGAAGCCTGCACGTGGAGGGCGGCAAGTTTAGCACCCATCTGGACAAGCTCTCCCTGGCGACGGACGCCGGCACGCTGGCCAAGTCGGTACCGGTTGCGGCCGACGACGTCACCGTGGTCGTCGAGCGCGGACACCTGCATGTGGCGGCGCCACAGGCGCGCGTGGACAAGACCTCCCGGTTGGAGAACATCTCGGTCGACCGCAATGTGGCCAGCGGCGATCAAACCAAGAAGGCGGCCACGTACGTCGGGCGGGTCCAGCGCATGACGCTCACGCCGCGGCTGGCCAAGGCGATCTCGCCGGGCCTGAACCTCGCCGCTCCGGTGACGATCCACGGGGGCTTTCACGGGCCGACCGACGAGCTCGCCGTTCAGGGTGACGCCACGGCCGCTCACGGATCGACGGTCGGCTTTCACGGCACGGTGAGCACCTCCCCGGTGACCTTCGACCTGTCGGTGCGCGGCGACAACGTCGACCCGGCCCACTGGATCGTGTTGAAGAAGGCCCCGCCGATGCACTTCAGCGTGCGTGGCACGCTCCTGGGCTCGCGCGCCAGTGCGCATACCTGGAGAGTGCGGACCCACCTCAACGCCACCAACGTCGCCGTGGGGGACTACCAGGCGCGCAGCCTGGTGCTCGGGCCGAGGCAGCGCTTTACCCTGGAGTTTCGTCGCTCACCCGAGCCCGGCCGGCCCACCCAGATCAACGCCGACGGCGCCGTTCAGGTCAGCGGGCTGGAGGCCAAGAGCTTCACCGTCAGCGCCGTGCAGGCGAATGTGGATATGACCCACGCCGGGTCGAGCAATCACGGCGACGTGCGCGCGGGGCTCGACCGGCTGACGGTCGGCAAGCACGCCTTTGATTCCGGCCGGGTCACGCTGAACCTGAAGTCCGGGGATGCCTTCGCGCTGACCGCGCGCGCCGTGCCCAGTATCGCGCCGCAATTTCCGCTCGTGGTGCAGACCGATGGCTCCGAGACCAACAAGTTCAAGAATCTGAAGCTGTCGACCCTGGAGTTGGGGCGGCCCGGATTGATGTGGACGACGCGCAATCCCTCCACGGTGGTCATCGGGGACCAGACGGTGACCATCAACTCGATGGTGTTGTACGGGCCGGGCACCTCGGTGCGCCTCGACGGGACGTATCCGCGCCAGGGCACGCTGGCGGCGATCGTCGAGCGGCTGGGGCTGGCCGGCGTCAAGGGGGTGTTGCAAAACGAGCAGTTACTCCAAGACTTGCCCCAGCAAATCCAAAAGCAGCTTCCCAACGAGCTCAAAAAAAACATCCCCGAAGAGCTGCAAAAGCAGCTTCCCGGCGAGCTGCAAAAGCAGCTCCCACAGGACTTGAAGCAACTGCCCGGCATCTTCAATTAGCCAGCCACACGGCGTGAGGTCCGCCACAGGCCCAACGGCCTCACACTTCGACCTGGGTGCCGATCTCCATGACCTGTTCGCGGGGCAGTCCAAAATACTCGGTGGCGCTGCGCGCGTTGCGCAACAAGAAGCTGAACAGTCGGGCGCGCAGGTTGTGCCACGGCGAGCCGTCGGCGGCGACGATGGTCTCTTTGCCGAAGACGTAGCTGACGTCGTCGGGCTCGAGCGTAAGGCCCATCTGCTCGGCGTGGCGCAGGATGGCGGGCACGTCGGGCTCCTGCATGAAGCCGGCGTGGCCGATGACGCGGTAAAAGCCGCCGCCGAGCCGCGTGACCTCCAACTCCTCGCCGGGGTCGAGGCGGGCACGCCGGGGGTCGGTGCGCACCGTCAAAAAGACCACCGTCTCGCGCACCGAGCGATGGTGGTGGAAGCTGACCACCAGCTCGCGCGGGATGCCCCGGGTGGAGTTGGTCAGGTAGACCACCGCGCCGGGGGTGCGCACGACGTCGAGCTCGACGTCGACCTCGACTTCGCCGCGGGGCTCACCGGTCTCCAATTCGCCGACGACGCCGACCTCCTCCAGAAACGCCGACAGCGGCAAGAGCTGCTGTTGGAGGCGCCGACGCGCCACTTTGCGGCCCAGCCGCCAGGTGGACATGACCAGGTAGACCAACCCGGCCACGACCAGGGGAAACCAGCCGCCGCTGGCGATCTTGAGGGAGTTGGCGCCGAAGAAACCAAGGTCGATGACCGAGAAGAAGACGGTGATGGCGACCGCCCATACCGCCGGCCACTTCCACAGCCGAAGCATCGTGCGCAGGATGAGCGCGTCGGTGATGATCATCGTCAGGCTGACGGCCACGCCGTAGGCCGCGGCCAGGGCGCTGGAGGACTGAAAACCGATGACCAGGCCGATGGTCGCCGCCAGCAGCACCCAGTTGACCAGGGGGACGTAGATCTGGCCGAATTGCGACTCGGAGGTGTGGCGGATGTCCATGCGGGGGACGAGGTCGAATTGCACCGCCTGCAGGGTCAGCGAAAACGCCCCCGAGATGATCGCCTGCGAGGCGATGACGGTGGCCGCCGTGGCCAACACCACCATGGGGTAGGTCGCCCAGTCGGGGGCGAGCCGGTAAAATGGGTTGTGGGCGGTGTGCGGCGCGTTGATCAGCAGCGCGCCTTGTCCCAGGTAGTTCAGCAGCAGTCCCGGCAGCACCAGCACGAACCAGCCCAGGCGGATGGGGCGCGCGCCCAGGTGACCCATGTCCGCGTACAGCGCCTCGCCGCCGGTGACGACCAGGAAGACTGCCCCCAACACCACCGCGCCGTCGAGGCCGTGGCGGCCGAAAAATTCGACGCCATACCAGGGGCTGAACGCCCTCAGCACGGAGGTGTCGGCGATGATGCCGCGCACGCCGAGCACGCCGAGCACGATAAACCACACGATCATGATGGGGCCGAAGATCTTCCCGACGCCGTGCGTGCCCCGGCTCTGCAAGACGAACAAGCCCACGAGTATGCCGCAGGTGATGGGCACGACGTAGGGCTGGAACAAAGGCGTGGCCACCTTCAGGCCCTCGACGGCGCTCAACACCGAGATCGCCGGGGTGATCATGCCGTCGCCGTAGAGCAGGGCGGCGCCAAAGAGCCCCAGCGGGATGACCCAGCGCGCCGTCTTGACGCCGTCACGGTCCTTGGGGGCGACCAGCTCCATCAGCGCGAGGATGCCCCCCTCGCCGTCGTTGTCGGCGCGCATGACCAGCAGCAGGTACTTGATGGTCACGACCAGGACCAGCGACCAGATCATCAGCGAGAGCACGCCGAGCACGTTTTGCTCGGTCAACGCGATGCCAAAGTCCCCGTAAAACGCCTCGCGCAACGCGTACAGGGGGCTGGTGCCGATGTCGCCGTAGACCACGCCCAGCGCCGTCAGCGTCAACAGGCCCAATCGCTTGCCCGTGGGGGCGTCGTCGGTCCCGGTCGCCGTGGATGCCATGATCGAAGTGAGTTGGCCGAGGGGGGACGAAACAGTCGAATACCGTTGGCAAGGAACTTCCTCCCGGACCGCGGCGTGTCAATGGCGTCGAAGGTGCGCGGCGACGGGCGCGGGAAGCATATGCTCGAGTTTGATGCCCACCCCGCCGGTGGCCTGGCGCAGCGCGGTGTATTCGGCCAGCGCCTCGGCATCGACGCCCTGGCGGCGGATGGCGCGAATGAGGGTGTTCTTGGGGGTGTGCTCGGAGGGGACGAACTCGACGGCGCGGGTGTCATAGCCGCAGCCGCGAAGCAGCAGCGTGCGGAAGGTGTCGGTGAGCGTGGCCGCGCCCGTGCGCCGAAGCTGCGGGGTGTGCCACAGCGGCGAAAACGCTCCGTCGTCGCCGCGGTCGGCCAGGCGTTGCCAGCCGCGGGCGAGCTCGGCCTGACAGCATGGCGCGACCGCGATGAGCTCGGCCTGGCTGGCGACCCCCAGGGCGATGGCGTCGTCGGTGGCCGTATCACAGGCGTGCAGGGCGATCACCGCGTGGGTGTGTTGGCCGGCATCGAAGGCGCGCGCCCAGGCCGCGGGGGCGTCGAACTCGTCGAGCGCGCAGGCCTCGTAGCGCAGGACGTGCCCGAGGCCGCACATCTCGGTGCGCCGGCGGCACTCCTCGATGAGCTTGGCGTTGCGATCGACGCCGAGCACGCGCACCGGTTGGTCCCAGACGTGCTCGAAGCACCAGGCCAGGACGGTGGTCAGATACGAGCGCCCGCAGCCGGCGTCGACGATATGCAGCGTGTCGAAGCGCTCCATGAGCTCGCGCAGCGGCGGGCCCATCAGCCAGAGCATGTGGTTGAGCTGCAAGAACTTGCTGACCTGTTTGGGCGGCATGGACGCGTCACGGTGCAGCAGTCCCAGCGCCCGCAGCAATACCGGCGCTTCGTCAGGCGTCACCAACAGGTCTTTGCCCCCGGTGAGCTCGCGGGTGCGCTGCTCGGTCCAATAAGCCCGTGCTTTGTCGGCGAACGCCTCTCGCCATTGGTCGCGCATGGTCGTCATCCGTGGAAGGTGCTTGCGGGCTGCCGGGCACGCGGCATCGGCCGGCAGGATAAGCGATTGGGGAGCGAGGGTCACGCCCGTTTGCGCCGGTTTCGCCACTGATCTGAGCAATTTGGCCCATGCGGGAATGGTCGTCAGGTGGCCCACGTTCCCCACCCGCGACGAGCGTGACCGGGTAGTCCAGCCCGGCGAGCCGCTTCCAACGGGGCCCCGTAAGCGCGTTTGCCGTCCACTTGCGGGAAAGACATCCGGTCGATTCGTGCTCGTAAACGGCGAAATTCGGAAAGACGGTTGCATCCCAGCAAGATCAGAGTATTCACGTGGTAGTGAATCACCGTGGACTCGCCAATTGGTGAACCGTTTAACGCCCGACATGTAGTACGCCGATGAAAGATCCCGAACCATCAATAGAATCCTCTAGGCCTTCCATTCCGCTCGTTCCCTCCCTAAGGCGCGTCTTCGACCAGATGCGCGACCCCAAGAGCCGGGGCCCCATCGACCGCCGCGTCCTCATGTTATGCGGGTTGGCGATCATCGCCGCGGTGGGGGCCAGTCTGATGTCCCTGGCGCTGCAGGCGCTCATCGGGTTTACGACCAACCTGCTGTTCTTCGGCCAGATCTCGTTCAAGATGGTCGAACCGAATATCTCGAAGATCGGGATGTGGGTGGTGCTCGTGCCGGTCATCGGCGGGCTGGTCGTCGGCGTGATGGCGCGCTACGGCTCCCCGGAGGTGCGCGGCCACGGAATCCCGGAGGCGCTCGAGAGTATCCTGCTGCGCCATAGCCGGGTGCCGGCCAAGATGACCTTGCTCAAGCCGCTGGCCTCGGCGATCGCCATCGGCACCGGCGGCCCGTTCGGCGCCGAGGGTCCCATCGTGGCGAGTGCCGCCGCGCTGGGCTCCTTATTTGGTCAATTCGTGCGCACGACGGGACAGGAGCGCAAGATCTTGTTGGCTGCAGGTGCAGCCGCGGGCATGACCGCCACCTTCGGTGCGCCGGTGGGCTCGATCCTATTGGCCGTCGAACTGATGCTCTTCGAGTTCTCGGTGCGCGCGCTGGTGCCCGTGGCCCTGGCGTGCTTGACCGCCGCCGCGCTGCACGTGCTGTGGTGGGGCTCGGCGCCCATCTTCGACATGCCCCACCTGGCCGCGCCCTCGGATATGGCGCTGGTGTGGTACGTGGCCATCGGCATGGTCATGGGCGTGCTGTCGGTGGGGCTGACCGCCTCGGTCTACAAGGTCGAGGATTGGTACGAGAAGCTGCCCATCCACTGGATGTGGTGGCCGGCCATCGGCGGTATCTTCGTCGGCATCATCGGCTATTTCAACCCGCATACCCTCGGCGTGGGCTACGCCACCATCCGCGAGTTCCTGTCGAACTCGACCGTCAGCTATGCGCTGGGCGGTTTTGCCATCCTCAAGTTTCTGTCGTGGACCCTCGCCTTGGCCAGCGGCAACTCTGGCGGGACGCTGGCGCCCATGTTCGGCATCGGCGGCGCGCTGGGTTCGATCTTCGGCGGGCTGATCCTGTGGTTAGCGCCGCACTCCGGCGTCGACCCCCGCATCGCCGCGCTGGTGGGCATGGCGGCCCTGTTTGCCGGGGCGGCGCGCGCGTTTTTGACCTCCACCATCTTCGCCTACGAGGTCACCCACCAACCCCACGTGTTGCTGCCCCTGCTGGCGGGATGCGCCGGGGCCTATCTAATCTCGTCGGTGTTGATGCGCGACACCATCATGACCCGCAAGATCACCCGGCGCGGCGTGCGCGTGCCCGACGAGTACTCCGCCGACTTCATGTCGCGCATCCTCGCCTGGGAGGCGACGACGCCCGATGTGGTCACGCTGCCGGCGAGCGCGCTGGTAAGCGAGGTGCGCCAGTGGCTCAACACCGACGACCCGCGCAGCCAGCACCAGGGCTACCCGCTGGTCGACGACGACGATCGCCTGGTCGGCGTGGTCACCCTCCGAGACGTCTTCGGCCCCGACGCCGACGCCGAAGAAGGGGCGACGCTGGGCGACATCATCTGGCGCCCGCCGATCACCGTGTACGAGGACCAGTCGCTGCGCGAGGCCGAGGATCTGATGGCCCAGCACGACGTGGGGCGCTTGCCGGTGGTCTCACGCGACGAGCCCGAGTCGGCCAAAGGGATCATCACGCGCAGCAATATTTTGGAGGCCTACGGCTCGCGCTTGCGCGAGGCGCATCGTGCTGCGAGGATCATCAAGCTGTGGCCGGGGCGCGATAAGTAACGCCGCGGCCCAAAGAACCCATCGGATCCACGCCCGGCGCGGCTCGCGACACGGAGACTTCGAGTGACAGACCTGCCCGAACCGTCTCCCAAGCGGCCGCGCCGGGTTCTTTTTGCCGGTGTGGTGCTGTTTGGCGGCTGGATCGCGGCGCTTTGGGCACTTCCCACCGCACCTACCGAGTTCAATTATTTTAGCCGCGTGCGCGGCCTGCTGGGCGCGATGTTCGGCTTCACCGTCGAGCAGGCGGCCGCTTACCTCGTCACTCTCGTGCTGGGGACCCTGGCGCTGCGCTGGATCGTCGCCGGCCTATACGGCGGGAGCGACGCCAACACGAAGTTGCGCCGCTGGAGCGCCCGCGTTGGCCTGGACACAGGCAAGCGGCGCGCCCGGTTGGCCGGTGGCGTCTGCCTGGTGGTGTTGTCGTGGCTGATGTTCGGCGTCTTTCGGGGCAGGGCGCTCGTCGATGACGAGCTCGCCTACTACCTGCAAGCTGATCTGTTGCGCCACGGAAAGCTCGCCACCCAATGTCTGCCGGGCGCGGCGCGTGCCAGCTGCATGATCGCCAGCCGACTGGGGTGCACCGGCAAATACCTGCCCGGCGAGCCGCTGGTGCAGATTCCGGGGCTGATGTTGGGCATGGCGCCGCTGATGCACCTGGTGGTGGCGCTGCTCACCCTGTGGTGCACCTACAGGGCGCTCTCCCTGCTCGAAAATGAGGAGGTCGCCGGCTGGGCCTGCCTATTCTTGGGGCTCTCGCCGATGTTCTTATTCACCGCGGCCACGGGCATGTCGCAGACGACCTCGTTGGGCTGCCTGGCGCTGGCAGCGTATGGCTACGCCCATGCCCGGGAGGGATCGCCGGCGAGGGCGGCGCTTCTGGTGGGCGTAGGGGTGGGCTTCGGCGTGCTCGTTCGCCCCCAGTCGATGGTGCCGATGGGCGCGGTGGTGGTGCTCGCGACGATGTGGGCGCTGCGGCGCAAACACCGCTGGGGCGCCCTCGCCGCGCTGACGGGCGTGCTGTGTCTGTTCGCGGCGGCGCTGTTTGGCTACGACATGCTGCTGACGGGATCGCCGCTGAAACTGCCGTGGTACCTGTCACGGATCACCGAGCACTACGGCTTCGGCAAAGTCTTCGACCAATTCGCCTACCGCCACACCGTGCCCAGGGCGATGGTCAACCTGTTGGTCTCCCTCATTCGCTTCAACGCCTGGTGGTTGGGGTGGCCGCTGAGCCTGGCCGTGCTGTGGTATTGGAACCGCATGGGCCGTCCGATGCGCCACGGGAAGGTGTGGTTGTGGAGCAGCCTGGCGCTGATCGCGGTGCTGTTTTGCTATTTCTCACCGGGGATGTCCGACGTCGGTCCGGTCTACTATTTCGAGCTTTTGTTGCCGGCCTGCGCCGTGGGGGGCTCGGCGGCGGTCGCCGCGCTCGAGCGGCGACCGCGGCTGACACGGCTGTTCTTGGTCGTCCAATTCGTGCTGGGCACGGGGGTGTTCGTCGCCTACCAGTCGGCGCGCATCTCGCGGCTGCTCGACGCCATCCACGGCCCCGTCGACCACAAGCTCGCTCAGGTCGACACGCCCGCGCTGGTGCTCTACGAGGATAGCTGCGCCGAAAAGCTCGTCCACGGGTGGGTGCTCACCGGCGTCGGACGGCGCTGGTGGGGCTCGGGCCACCCGGTAGTGACCTATCCCCGGCCCGGCGGCAAAGCGGTGGAGACGTACCTGCAGCGCTACCCCAACCGCCACTGCTACTATCTGCGCGTCGATCCCAGCACGCGCCAGTGGCAGATGCTCTCCTGCGAGCAGGCCATGCCGCTGCTGGAGCGCCCGGCCGATCTGAGCAAGCTGCACGAGCCCTGTCTGTCGCAGCCGTCGACCGCCGGGGTGCTCGGCTTGCCGTGACCAGGGTCGTCAACCCACCGGCGCTTTGCGCGGCACGTCGCGGCCACCTTTCTCGATCAACTCCTCTTCGCCGGGCGTGCCTTTCTCGATGTACTCGGCGTCCTGGTTGACCCGCCACACGTCGTAGTGGGCGTCGTCGTCGACGATATTCTCCACGGTCAGGAGCGCGGTCATCATCGCGTGGTCCTGGTTGTTGTAGCGGTGCATGCCGTTTCGCCCGACCAAGTGCAGGTTGGGATAGTCGCTCTCCAGGCAGCAGCGAATCGTGTCCACGTTGTCCGCATAGGCGTCGTCGTAGACCGGGTAGGCCTTGGGTTGGCGAACGACGGTGGCGTCGAGGACGTCGCCCGGATCGATGAGGCCGAGCGTGTCCAGGTCGTTTTTGGCCAGGGCGACCAACTCCTCTTCACTGGCGGTCCACAGGCCGTCGCCCTCGAAGCAAAAATACTCCAGGCCGTAGCAGTTGGTGGTGGGGTCGGGGACCATCTCGGGCGACCAGGATTTGAAGTTTTGGATGCGCCCCACTTTGACGTCAGGATCCTGGATGTAGATCCAATTGTCGTCGAACAGCCCGCGGTCGCGCACGATGACGGCGACGGTCAGAAAGTCGCGGTATTTGAGGGCGTTGGCCGCCTGCACGGCCGCTTCGGGGGCCTGGGGGCGCAGGCCTCGGACCATCTCGCGCATCGGTGCCGAGCAGATGACGTGGTCGGCCCGTTCGGTCTCGCGCTGGCCGTCTTGGCCGTGGTGGTGGACCAGCCAGCCGTCGTCGGTCAGCTCCAGGCCGTCGACTCGCCGGCCCATGCGCACGGTGCCGCCGGCCGCCTCGACGCGTTCCTTGCAGCGCTCCCACAGCATGCCCGGGCCCTTGCGGGGGTAGCGAAACTGGGTGATCAGCGTCTTGACGACGTCGGGCCCGCCGGTATTTTGGCGCTGGCCCACCGCGCTTTTGACCGCGTCCCAAAACGCTCCCACCAGCGACAGCCCCTTGATGCGCTGGGCCGCCCAATCCGCCGAGATCGCGGTGCAGGGCATGCCCCAGACCTTCTCGGTGTAGTGCTTGAAGAAGATCTCGTACAGCCGCCGGCCGAATTGATTGATGACCCACTGCTCGAAGTTGCGCGGGTCGTCAAACGGGCGCGCCTTGGCCCACAGATACGACACCAGGCAGCGCACCGCGTCCACCGGCCCCAGCGTCATCAACGCCTCGATGGGCTTGAGCGGGTAGGAGAAGAATTTCTCGTTGTAGTAGATGCGCGACGAGCGCGAGCGCACCAGTAGGTCGTCACCCAGAATCTCGGTCCACAGGTCTTCGATCTCACGGGACTTCGAGAAGAAGCGGTGCCCGCCGATGTCGAAGTGGTAGCCCTTGTATGTGGCGGTGCGCGAGATGCCCCCGACGTAGTCGGGATCGGCCTCCAGGACCAGCGGGGCGACCCCATGTCCGACCAGGGCATAGGCGGCGGTCAGCCCGGCGGGGCCGGCGCCGACGATGACGACTTTGGGGGCGGGCGAAGCACTCATGGTCGACTGTCAGAGGCAGAGAAGAGGAGGAGCTTTCGCAACGAAAAGTTGAAGAAAAACACGACACCCGTGGCTAGCAGTTTGACCAGCAAGTAGTACCATACGAGCACTTCCACCCCAAACCACATGATCAGCTCGTTGACGAGCACACCGCCGACGCCGATGGCGGTGAATACGGCGAATTCTCGGCGCTGGTCGGCGACCGCGCGGGTCTCGAAGACCCAGCGAATGCTGAGCTGGTAGTTGATGATCAGCCCGGCGCAAAACCCCACCGCCGCCGACACCAGGTAATTGAGCCCGCCAAAGCGCGTGAGCACGAATAACAGGCCGAAGTCGACGACGAACGCCACCCCGCCCACCACGCCGTAGCGCAGTAACTGGGCGCCCACGCGCCGATAGCGTTGCGCGGGGGGCGCGGGAGCCGATGAGTCAGTGCGCTTTTCGAGGGGTGTCGTCTTCATGAAATATCCGTATGGTAGCAGCCGGGGACGACATCTCAAAGGTGACGAGGCGCCATGCACACGATCAATCCAACGTACGTATGCGTGCTCGCCGCACTGGCCATGGGCTGCGGCGGGTCGACCGGGGGCAACGCCCCGGAACAACAGACATCCTACCAATGTACCGACTCGACGTGGTCGGCGGGCACGTGCGACGGGGGCACGACCACCGAGCAGCCCGACCGCGGCGGCGAGCACGTGGCCGCGCCGACGCACATCGACTACGAGTTCAGCCCGCCGGCCAGCGGGCCGCACCGGCCGGAGTGGGGCCGGTGGGGCGAATACAGCTACCTGCCGCCGCAGCGTTGGGTGCACAACCTCGAGCACGGGGGCATCGTGCTTCTGTACAATCCGTGTGTGGACAAGAGCGTGGTCGACAAGCTGCATGCCTTTGCCGCGGCCCGCCCGGGCGACGACGGCGGCGAATTTCGCTGGGTTCTGACGCCGTATCCGGGGCTGAAGTCGGCGGTCGCGGTCGTCGCCTGGGATTGGGTGTACGAGGCGAATTGTGTCGACCCGGACGCCATCGAGGCGTTTGTGAAGGCGCATTATCGCAAGGCGCCGGAGGATGCGGCGGCCGATGGGACGTTTCGCGACAAGTGGTTGGGGCGGTGAGGCGTGGCGCTGGAGCGCAGGCTGCCAGCCTGCATCGAACGTGGGGCTTGAAGGGGCGGTGGGGATGTCGATCTTTGGTCGGTGGTCAACTGGTGAACACGGGAGGTCGACGATGCCATATCAAAGCAACGCGGAGTTGCCCGACAGCGTCAAGAATAACCTGCCCAAGCACGCGCAGGACATCTATCGAGAGGCGTTCAACAGCGCCTACGATCGTTTCTCGGATCCGGACAAGCGGCGGGGCAACCAGTCGCGCGACGAGGCGTCGCACAAGGTGGCGTGGAGCGCGGTCAAAAACGAGTACCACAAGGAAGACGGCAAGTGGAAACGCGACTAGTGCAGAGGTAGTGTGTGCTCCGGTTGGAGTCTTCGAAGAGCGCACACATGATGAAATACGTCGCCATTTGCCTGTTGGTCGCGCTGGTCGTGCTTGACGTCGGATGCAGCTCGACGCCGGATCAGACAAGCTCGCGGACACACGATACCGCGGTGACGGACGCGGGCGATGGCGCGGATGGCGGCGTGGCGGCGGACGTCGCACCGGCGCCGGACGCGGGCGACGCCGATGCCGGGGCGGCGTTGGATGCCGCCGATGCGCGCGTCGACAGTGGTGTCGCCGACGCGGCCGTGGACGCCGCCCAGATGGACGCCGGCGACATCGCCGACAGCGCTGTCGCCGATGCGGACACGGGTACCGACGCCGATTCGACACCGGTGTACGCGTGTACCGATCCGTCGTGGACCCCGGGGGCGTGCGCCGGCAGTACGATCACCGAGCAGCCCGACCAGGGCGGCCAGCACGTCTCCCCGCCGACGCCAATTACCTACGATTACAGCCCGCCCGCCAGCGGTCCGCACCGGCCGCAATGGGGGAAATGGGGCGAGTATACCTACCTGCCGCCGGAGCGCTGGGTGCACAACCTCGAGCACGGCGGCATCGCGCTGCTGTACAACCCATGCGCCGACCAGGCGACCATCGACGCGTTGCACGCCTACGCTGCCAATCGTCCGGACGACGACGGCGGCCAATTTCGTTGGGTGCTCACCCCGTATCCCGGTCTCCAAACGACCATCGCGGTGGTCGCCTGGGATTGGGTCTACGAGGCCAACTGCGTCGACACCACCGACATCGAGACCTTCGTTAGCGCCCATTACCGCCAGGCCCCGGAAGATTCGGGGGCCGACGGAAGCTACTTTCAGCATTGGCTGGGGCGTTGAGGCAACATGACCGGTCGGGGATTTTTTCTCCGCGCATATGTAACCAAAAAGCAACAGCCCGGCGCATCCAATGCGCCGGGCTGTGGTCGTCGGCAAATTTTGCCGGGTGCGTCAGCCGCCCAGAGGGGCGAGGTTGGCGAAGAGGTAGATCACCAGAAGCGTGACCACGGCGATGACGGCGATGCCGCCGATGCCCATCGTGAGCTTACGGCGCCGCTCCTGCTCCATGTAGCTGGTTACCCACTTGTCTTCCCCTCCATTCATCATGTCGTGTTTGCTAGCCATGAGATTCCTCCTGCCGGTCGGGCTCCTGAGGGTGTCATCATCGAAGTGCTACGCCTCGATAAGCTGCAAGCATCGGGCCAACTTCAGGAGCCGGGGCATAATGAGGACGGGCGCTCAGTAGCGGTCCTTGGACTGGAGGATGTTCAGGGCGAACTCCACGATGGCCAGCGCTTGGCCGCCGGAGCTGTGGATCTCGCGCAGCACGTCGATGACCCACTGCGGGACGGCGGTGTCGTAGTGGTAGAGGTTGAACAGCGTCAGGGCCACGTTGTGGTCCATCTCCTCGGAGACGCCCACGCGCGCGGCGAGGGCGCGGGCGAGTTCGTCGCGGCCGTGGCGTGGGGCGCCGTAGCCGCAGAATTCGGCGGCGATTTCGCACACGGGTGGGTCGGCGGCGAGGGCGCGTCGCAGGAGGTCCACCCGGGTTTGGCCGAGGGCGGCGGCGTCGCCCACGCCGATGCCCGCGGCCAGCGCGGTGAGCGCGGCGCGCAGGGTGGGGGAGTCGGCGTCGTCGAAGGCGGTGCGAATGCGCCGCAGATGTTCGGAGGGCAGCGTACCGGCCACCTCGAACATGGCGGCGGCGTGGCTTCGCTCGTGGCCGGGGGTGGCCGCCTTGGCCATCGCCAACGCCGTGTCGATGGAGGGGCGCGCCGTCTGGCGCAGGTACCAGATGGCGGTCTCGGCCACGGCCGGGTCGTCGCTCGCCAGCGAGCGCACCATCGTCTGCTCGAACTCGGCGTCGGGACGCAGCATCGTACACATCGCACACGCACACATGCCGCGCTCGGCCAGGGAGCGAAGCCGCGCGCGGGTATCGTCGTCGAGATCGGTGAACGCCACGTGGGTATTATCCCCCCACAGGCCGTCGTCGTCGCTGTCGAAATCCGGGGTGGTCGACATGGTGTACAACGCCTCGTCGACGCACACGAGCATCATGGCGGGATGCGCATAGACCAGCTCGGCCAGCCGAGGCGGGTCGCCCGAGGGCATCGCGCCGTGGTCCTGTAGGACCTGGCTGACACGGTCGTGTTGGCAGGCGTAGGCCAGTTGGCTCCAGTGAAACGCCGCCTCCATCGAGCACGAGCAGCAGCCGGCATGGTCGGGAAAAAAATAGGTCAGCGCGTGCTCGCTTGGATGGGCGAAACGCTCGTCGACGGGGAGCTCGGCGATGTAGTCGTCCCACACCTTCTTGCAGGCCTGCGCGCCCATATAGGCGGCCATATATTCGGTGAGCACTTCCCAGACGGCGGCGTGCAGCGCGCGGCGGTCGCCGTCGGACAGCGGTTGGGGGCTGGCATACGAGATGGAAAATCCGACGGATCCCACGGGGACCTCCCGAGGCGCGCGACGCTGACAAACTGAACCGTAACGAGACCACGCTAGTCCAGTTGAGCAGCCGCGTCCAGCCTCCTAGTCCAACCACTCGAAGGGGACGTCGAGGTCGAGCAGGTAGCCGTTGTGGCCGGTCAGCAGGATACCGTCGAGGCCCATCGAGCGCAGGGTGCGAATGGCGGTATATACCCGCGACGAGCCGGCCGACTGGGTGAGCTTTTCGCCCGGCCATCCCACCGTCTGGAGGTCGTCGACACTGACGCCGTGCTTGTCGCCGGTGCTGCGCAGGCGGGCCAATTCCGCCATGATGAGCTGCAATGCGTGGCGGCTGGACAGGTCGACGTGCTCGCCGTCGGGACGCACGAACGCGCTGCCGTCACGGGCGACGCACAGCCCGCCGGCGGCGCTGGGGGCCTCGGGGCTGGCCGCTTCTTCGAGCAGGTCAGCCAGCTCGAGCAGGTGGTCGTAGCAGATCCACCGCCAGATGCGCGTGGCCGGCTGAAACCGGCGCTCTTTGGCACGCGTGCGCAGGTCGTCGACGATGTCGTCGAGCTCGGAGGCGGGCCCGGCGACACGCCCCGACAGGTACTCGGAGGTGCGCAGAAAATAGGCCACGTCGGCGGCCAACTCGCGGTCGCCGCGCCGCTCGTAGGTCGAGCGTGCCTCGTTGAACAGCTGCTCGGCGCGCTCGGCCTGCCCGGTGCTGGCGGCGGCGACCGCCGTCCAGCAGCGCACGTGGGCGCGAATGCGCCGATTCTCGAGCTGGTCGACCTCGTCGAGGGCCTGGTCGAGCAGGCGGGCTGCGTCGCGAAACTCGCGGCGTCGAAGGTGGATGATTGCCAGGCGAGTGCGCGCCTGCACCCGGGTCCACACATCCTCGGTGTTCCAGACCGTCTGCAAGATGGCGCGCAGATGCGCCTCCGGGGAGGTGTCGTCGTCGGCGTCCAGCGCGCTCAGCCCGAAGCGGATGGGGTTGAGCCGCAGCACGATGCCGGTGCCCTGGGAGTGGTCGTGGGCGTACTCCAGCGCCGGGTGAAATGTCTCGAAGGCGCGCTTGTTGCGGCCGCGGTACCACTCCAACCACCCGCTCATCTCGCGCCATTTCAACCGGTAGGTCGCCGCGGCGGGTTGCGTGCGGCGTGCCTCGTCGAGCTTGGCCTCGGCGGCCTCCAGCTCGCCCAGCGGGATGAGGAACATGCTCAGATCGAGCAGGACCTTGGTCGCCAGGTCGTCGAAGCCCTCGCGGCGGGCGAGCTCGAGGCTCGACCAGAGCTGGGCGCGCGACTCCTCGAAGGCGCCCAGCTCGTAGTCGATCATCGCGCGCGCCTGGCGCAGCGTGACGATGGCGCGCGGGTTTTGGTGGGTCTGAGCGATCTCGAGGGCGTCGTCGAGGATGGCGCGCGCCCGCGTCGGGGCACCGCCGATGCGGATCGCCATCGCCTTGCGGTACAGCAGGTAGGCGCGCGTGTTGGTGGCGCCGGCGCTCGCGGCCGCCTCCAGGCCGGCCTCGACGTCGTGGATGGCAGCGGTGAAGTGGCCGTCGGCGATCAAGCAGGTCGCCCGGGCGCTCAAAAGCTCGGCGCGAAGCGCCGGATCGTCGACATGGCCGCTCAGAGCGGCGTCGACGACCTCGAAGCGCCGCCCGGAGATGTCGGCGCGCGCCCGAAGCATGCGGTAGGCCCCCAGCGCCAGGCGCGCGGCCAGTTGGTCGTCGCGGCCGATGGTCGAGCGAAACGCCTTTTCGACGTTGGCCAGGTCGTCGGCCCGGTTGAGTCGCCGGGCTTGCTCGAGGCGCTCGGCGAAGTAGCGCGCGTGGCGCAGCTCCAGGTCGGGCCGGTCCTCGTCGGCCAGCAGGTTGGCCGCGAATTCGCGGGTGGTCTCGAAGAGGACGAACCGGCGCGCGGCGCCGGCGGCGCGCTCCGAGACCACCAGCGATTTGTCCACCAGCGACTCGAGCACGTCGCCCACCCAACTCGCCCCCCCCGTAGTCAGCACGGCCTCGGCCGCCTGCAGATCGAATCCCCCGCAGAACACCGACGCCTGGGTGAGCACCTGTTGTTCCTGGGCGTCGAGCAGCTCCCACGACCAGTACAGGGTGGCGTGCATGCTCTGGTGGCGCACGGTGGCGTGGCGGGTCTTGCGGATCAACGTCTCCAGCCCGCCGCCGTCGCGGGTGAGCCGATGGTAGATATCGGCCGCCGAGAACACGTTGATGCGCGCGGCCGCCAACTCCACCGCCAGGGGCACGGCGTCCAGGTGGCGAACGATGCTGGCGACGGCGCCGCGATTGACGTCGTCGATGGCGAACTCCGGGCGCACCTGCTGGGCGCGATGCTCGAACAGCTCGATGGCCTCGTCGACCGGCAGCGGCGCCAGGCGAAACTGGCGCTCGCCGCGCAGGTGAAGCGGCTCGCGTGAGGTCGCCAGGAAGGTGACGTTCGGGGCGAGCTCCAACCAGCGGCGCACCGCTAGCGACGCCGGGTCGACGACCTGCTCGAGGTTGTCGATGATCAACAGCACTTCTTCAAGACTGGCCAGGGCTCGGCCGACTCGTACCAGGCGACCGCCGTCGCCGTTGGTCCCCTCGCGCGGAATCTCGGCGGCGTCGGCCACCCCATTGATGAACTCATCGAGGGTGCGCTGGCGGGCGAGGTCGCACAGCACCACCCGCTGGAAGCGCTCGGTGCTGGCGCCGTAGTGCATCGCCAGGCGCGTCTTTCCCATGCCGCCGGTGCCCACGATGGTCACCAGCCCATGCTCGCGCAGGCACTCGTCGAGCCGGGCGAGTTCGCCGAGGCGGCCGATGAAGCGCTTGCGTCGCTGAGGCAGGTTGTGCTGGGGTTGGGTCATCTCGTCGATAAGCCCGAATCGTTCAGGTGGTGTTGCGCGGTGCGTGGGGGGCGGCAGACTGGATGGAGCCCACCGCTGAGACTGATGTTACCTGAAAGCTACGTTTTAAGCACCCTTTCAGGCGCCTGAGGACATCTGAAAAAATCAAATTTTAGTCGTCTGAAAGACGGGTCGTCTCCTAGTGTGCTTGGTGTGAGATAGGCGCTGTGGCCAACATACCACGCACACCGAGCAGAGGCGACCATGACTCGTTGGATTCAGGATACTCGTCGGACTTCACGCACCCTCGTACTCATGATGGCGGCCTTGATCGTGCTCGCCACCGTCGGGGTGGGTTGTGGTGACGGAATGCTGGGGTGGGGCAGCACTGATCAGAGCGGTGAAGTCGAGCAGGCCCAGGTCGTCGCCGGGCGCTACCTTCCGCCGCACTGGGTCGCGCGTGCCGGCCGCGCCCAGGCGGGCAATATCACCTACGACAACGCCGACCGCTGCATCGGTAATGGCAAGGCCATCTTGCCGGGCTCGCAGGCGCTGGCGAAATTCTTGCTGCACAACTTCCCCGGCCCCAGCCGCTACGACAAATGGGTGGTGTGCCGGCCGGTGCGCGGTGGGCACAGCCTGTCGATGCACGCCACCGGGCGCGCCATCGACCTGTATATCCCCACTATCGGAGACCAGGCGGATAACTCGAAGGGCGACCCGGTGGCGAATTATCTCATCGTCAACGCCACCAAGCTGGGCGTGCAGTACTTCATCTGGGACCACAGCCAGTTCAACACCGAGCGCGGCGTCGTCGAGGACTATTGTAAGGGCAACTGCTGGGATAACGGCGGCAGCAAATCCCAACACCACGATCACCTGCACATCGAGCTGACCAAACAGGCCGCCAATCACCTGAAACAGTCGGATATGCCGGCGGTGGGCCGTTTCCTCAACGGCGGCGCCGGCAGCTCGGCGAGCGCGCCGCACGCGCCCGCCCAATTGGGCCCGGCCAACGGGGACTCGGTGTGGACCAACAGCGCGACGCTGAAGGCAAAAGACGTCGCCGGCGCCTACGCCTATAGCTTTGACATCCAGGTCTATCAGGGCTCGAGCTGGCAGCACTACTACACCTACAAGACCAACGGAGCGTCTTCCAAGACGTTCTGGCCGGCCAACAAAGCGGCGTACCGCTGGCGAGTCAACGTGACCACCGCCGGGGGCACCTCGGATTACTCCGGGTGGAGCACCTTCTGGTTTGGCATCGCCAGCGGCTCGGGCAGCGCCTCGAGTGGCTCGTCGACCGGCAGCGCGACCGGAAATACCGGCGGCTCGGCCACCGATAACGGCGGCGGCTCGTCGACCGGCAGCACGACCAGCAACACGGGCAGTTCGACCGGCGGCGGCTCGTCGACCACGACGGGGAGCGGCTCGTCGACCACGACGCCGAGTTCGAACGCGCCCATTGGGGCCTGGCCGACGGCCAGTCAGCGCGTCAACGGAGACAGCGTGACCCTGCAGGTGGACGCGGTCAGCGGCGCCAACAAATACGAATTCGAAATTCAGGTCTACGAGAACAACCAGTGGGTCGACTACTACACCTATTCGACCGACGCCTCGGCCAAAGAGTTCTGGCCGTATTATTCGGATAGCGCCTACCGCTGGCGCGCCCGGGCCCACGCCGCCTCCGGCTGGACCGACCAGACGACGTGGAACGTGTTTTTGTACGGCAATGCCTCCGACCCCACCGGCGCGGCGGGCGCGCCCACCAGCAACGCGCCCACGGGGCTGAGCCCGGCCGACGGTGCCCACATCTACACCTCCGACGTCACCGTCTCGTGTGACGCGGTCAGCGGCGCCGACGGCTACCAATTCGACGTGCAGTACTACGATGGGAGCACCTGGCGCGACTACTACTCCTACGACACCACCACCTCCAGCAAGCACCTGTGGCCGTACCTGTCGGACACGCCGTACCGCGTCCGCGTGCGCGCCTCCATCGCCTCGGGGTGGACGGACTACTCGGCGTGGAACGTCTTTTTGTTCGGCAACGCGACCGCGCCCTGAGACGGCGTGAACGGGCCGGGCGCCGGGCGCCCCGTCAGCGCTCGCTCGTCGCCTCGCGGCAGGCCCGGTCGAGCAGCTCGGCGACCTGCACCGCCGCGGCCACCCGCTCGGCCTTGGGCGTCTCGTAGTGCACCCGCACCTGGGTGCGCCGGGTGGTCTGCACGATCATGATGCGATGCGCGTCGGGGGTAAACGTCACGTACAACGGCAGGGGAGACTGCGCGCCTTTTTGCTGGCAGCCCAGCGCGTCCAGCGCCGCGGCCAGCCCGACGAGGTCGACCTCGTCGGGCAGGTCGCAGCGCCACAGCAAGTGGTCGACGCAGGACTGCTCGAGGCGAAGGTCGAGCGGCGCGGTGCGTGCCGCGCCGCAGGGGGTCGATGGGTTCATCGGCTGGCTCATCGGTGGCGAGTCACCGTGACCTCGCAGAAATCATCTCCCTGACACACGCAGCGGGTCTGCTCGGCGCGCCACGGGTTGGAGGTGGGGGCGAAGACGTCCTCATAAAACGCCGGGGTGAATTGGGGCTGCTCGCTCCAGTCGACCGCGTCGCCCAGCTGGGCGACCGCCTCACAGGCGCCCTCGAACAGGTAGCACATGGGCCGGTGAGTCTGGCCGTGGCGCAGTTGAAAGTAGGGGCCCTCATAGGTGCACGGCGCCTGGATGGTGAGCATCTTGCCGGGCTCGTAATCCGCGACCGACCAGCGCCCAAATCCCAACCCGCGCGCGATTGTGCAGGCATGCACGGCGACGGTGAGCATGTCGCGCTCGGTGGTGCCCGACAGCGCCTCCCACTCCGGCGAGCCCAGGATGCCGCCAAAGGTATTGAACCCGCACATCCGCCCGGCCTCGCGCAACAGGCTGGCGGAGACCTCCACGAAGCTGGGGTGCTTGCGCGTCAGGACGTCGAGCAGGTCGTAGGACATGCGGTTGTAGATGCTCGAGGGGCTGGTGGTCACGAAGATCCCGAAGGCCTGAATCAGGCCGCGCTCGTCGCCGGCGACGCTGCTGAGGAAGTCGCGCAGCCCGACGGTCAGCTTCTCGACGGTGTCTTCCTGGATGCCGTCGATGGGGTCGGAGAGCACCGGGAGGATAGTGTCGTAGCTCACCGTCGCCAGGGCGTCGCTGGTCGCGGTGGGGTCCACGGTTACGTCGAATTCGCAGTGATCGTGGCCCAGCACCAGGCAGTGCGTCTCGCGGACGGTCACCTGCGCGGTGGGCAGGCCGAAGGCGGCGGCCTGCGCCGCGGCCACATAGCCCGCGCCAATGGCGTCCGCCGGGTGGTAGCGGGCCTGTGTGTCGCCGAATTTTTCCAGCCAGGTGTACGCGTAGTGCAGGTGGTCGCCGCGGGCGGTGCCGCCGTCGGCAGACAGCCCGGACAGGTCCACACGGCCGTGGCCCAGCCGGGCGAAGATCTCCTGGGCGGCGTCGAGCCGCTCGTGCGTCGAGCTGATGCCCAGGCGATCGAAGGCCGCGGTGAGCATCTGGTAGAAGAACTCGCGCGCCGCCTCGCTTCGCAGCACCGTCGCGTCCCCGATGCCCAGCGCATCGGTGATCGTCTGGTCGATGAACAGGTTGTAGTGGTGGCAATGCGAGCACATGGGCGTATCGCCGATGAACACGAAGTCGTGCTCGTCGAGCCAGCTCATCGCATTGGCGAGGTCTTCCATAAGGCATCTCCGGGGTGCCGGCATCGCCGGCCAGGGGCGTTAGGTTTGGGGTGAACGTTGACTGACGACGCGATCGACCTCGGCGAGAAGCTCGGGGCCGGTGAAATTACCCTTTTGCAGGACACGCTCGGCGACCATCTGAAGCTGGTCGGCTTCGGCGCGGGTGAGCTGACGGGCGGTCACGACGACCACGGGAATATCGGCCCAGGCCTCGCGCTTTCGCAGCTCGCGTAAGAACTCGAAGCCGTCCATCTCGGGCATCATCAGGTCGAGCAAGATGACGTCGGGCACGGCGAGCTCGACTTCGTCGAGGGCCAGGCGCCCGTTGGCCGCGCTGGCCACCTTCCAGCCGGCCCCAGTGATGGTGCGCTCCATGATCTGACGGGTGTCGGGATCGTCTTCGACCACCAGGGCCAGGCGCTCATCGCCCCGGCCGCCGTAGCGGCCGAGCGCGCGCACGAGCCGGTCACCGTTGACCGGTTTGACCAGATAATCGTCCGCCCCCAGGGCGTAGCCCTTCGAGCGGTCGGCGACCATGGTGAGCATGACCACGGGGATGTCGGCCAGCTCCGCGTCGGCTTTGAGCTCGGCGAGGACTTGCCAGCCGTCGGTGCCGGGCATCATCACGTCCAAGGTGATTACGTCCGGCGAGACCGTGCGCGCCAGGCGCAGGCCCTCGGGCCCGTCGTAGGCGGCGATTACCAGGTAGCCGGCCCGGCCGAGTTGGCGGCGCATCAGCTCGTGCATCTGCTCGTCGTCGTCGATCGACAGCACGGTGTACTGGCCTCGCCCGCCACCGCCTGTGCCGCTCGGCCCGCCGTCATCCGACGAGCCGGTGTTGGTCAGAGGGGCCGGCAGGCGCACCGTAAACGTCGAGCCTTCGCCAAGGACGCTGTGGGCGTGGATGTCGCCGCCCATCATGCGGCAGAAGTGACGCGTGATTGTCAGCCCCAGCCCGGTGCCGCCGTATTCGCGTGTGGTCGAGCTATCGGCCTGGGTAAACGGGTCGAACAGCTCGTCGAGCTTCCCCTCGGCCAGGCCGATGCCCGTGTCGCTCACGTCGAAGACGAACCAATCGCCCATGTCGCCCGATTCGCGGCGCACCTGCATGCGGACGTCGCCGCCTTTGGTGAATTTGGCGGCATTGCTCAGCAGGTTGATGAGGATCTGGCGTACCTTGATGCGGTCGGCGCGAAGCACGCCCAGGTCCGAGGCGCACTCGACGATGAAGTGATTGCCGTTTTTGGTCACGTGAGGCTCGACGGTCGAGACCACGTCGTCGACCAGCCCGGGCACCTCGAAGGTCTCCCAGACGACCTCGTGACGGCCGGCCTCGATCTTGGAGAGGTCGAGCACGTCGTTGATCAGGCTGAGCAGGTGGTTGGCGGCGGTGTGGATGCGCTTGAGGTCGGGCTCGATCTCCGAGTAGCCCAGGTCGTGGGCGTCCTCGCTGATCAACTCGGTGTAGCCGATGACGGCGTTGAGAGGCGTGCGCAACTCGTGGCTCATATTGGCCAAGAAGACGCTCTTGGCGCGGTTGGCCTCCACGGCCTTGTCGCGCGTCTGCGTCAGCTCTTCGTTGAGCTGGCGCAGCCGAGCGTCGTTGGCCTTCTGCTCGGTGACGTCGCGGAACACGCCGACCGCGCCGGTCACGATATCGTGCTTGATGATCGGGCTGAAGATGCACGACACGGGGATGACCAGCCCCTCATCCGTGGTGATGGTGGCGTCGTCGTCGCGCAGTGTCTGGCGCGCGGTGACCCGCTCGAGGATCTGAGGGGCGTCGAGGACCTCGCCGGCCAGGTGAAAGCCGAGCCGCGCGAACAGTTGCGCGCCGCTGATGGCTCCGTCCTCGGCGCCCAGCAGGGCATTGGCGGCGGGGTTGGAGAAGAGCACCCGCCCGCGACGGTCGACCGCGCACACCGCGTCCTCGATGCCGCCGAGCACCGAGGTGAGCTTGTCACGCTCCTCGTCGACCTTCGTTTGCAGCTTTTGCGACGACCGGTCGAGCGTCTCCAGCGTGCGGTCGAGCAAATATTGTTTTCGCGCGGCCTCGGCGGCCCATTGGTTGAGCTGCATCAGCAACTCCGGCCACTGAGACGCGTCCGGGGGGGCATCGGGATGATCGAAGCCGATCCCATCGAAGAGTTTGGAAAGATCCGGATGAATGGACATTAGGCGACGTTCACTGCGCTAAGTGAGGGGCCGAGGGAGCGAAGACATCGAAAACTCGTCCCCCCACGCTGCCGCGAGGTCGTCGCTGATCTGTGCCAGCAGGATTCTGATGGAGTGTTTTTAATCTCTCTGTAAGATTGCAAATATACTGTAAAACTGCAACACTGGATCTACGGGAATTGTGAAAAATGTTCCTGAAAGGCGACCAGCAGGCGCAGATGATATGGCCTATGACCTGGAGACGGTCCGGGCGGGGTTTCCCATACTACAGCGGCGTGTCGACGGCCGGCCGCTGGTGTATTTGGATAGCGCGGCGACGTCGTTGATGCCGCGGGTGGTGGTGGACGCCGTCGCCGACTTTTGCAGCTTCCAACCGGGCAGCGTCCACCGCAGCGCGCACAGTCTGGGCGAGCAGGCGACGACGAGCTTCGAGCAGGCGCGCTGGACGGCCCAGCGGTTTTTGAACGCCCAACACCCCCACGAAATCGTCTTTATTCGCGGTGCCACCCACGGGCTCAACATGCTCGCGCGCGGCCTCGGCGAGCTGTTGTTGGGCCCGGGCGACGAGGTGGTGGTCTCGAGCATGGAGCATCACGCCAACCTCATCCCCTGGCAGCAAGCGTGCGCGCGCCACCGGGCCGAGCTACGCGTCGCCCGTATCGACGCGCGCGGCGACCTGGACCTCGACGCGCTCGGCGAACTGTTGGGAGCGCGCACCCGGGTGGTCGCGCTGACCCACGTCTCCAACGTGCTGGGCACGGTCAATCCCGTCGCCGAGGTGGCCGCGCTCGCCCGAGACGTGGGTGCGGTCACCGTCGTCGACGGTGCGCAGGCCGTGGGGCATGTCGAGGTCGACGTGGCCGCGCTAGGCTGTGACTTTTATGTGTGCTCGGGCCACAAGATGCTCGGGCCGACCGGCGTGGGCCTGATGTACGGGCGCAGCGCGCAGCTCGCGCGCCTGCCGGCGGTGGAGACCGGCGGCGGCATGGTCGACGAGGTCAGTTGGACGCAGGCCCGCTATGTCGCCCCGCCGCAGCGCTTCGAGGCGGGCACGCCGCCGGTGGCCCAGGCGGTGGGATTGGCGGCGGCGATCGCCTGCCTCGAGCAGTGGGGCGTCGCGGCCATCGCCGCCCATCAAGCCGACGTCATGGCTTACGCCGTCGAGCGGCTGAGCGACTTTCCGGGCGTGACCCTCGTCGGTCAGCCGCGCCAGCGCGCCGCGGCGTTGTCATTTCGCCTCGACCGCGTCCACGCGCTCGACGTCGCCGCGTTGCTCGACCACCAGGGGATCGCCGTGCGCGCCGGCACCCACTGTGCCCAGCCGTTGATGGCCTGTCTGGGCGTGGACAGCACCGTGCGCGTCTCACTGGGGGTCTACAGTGGCCGGCGCGATATCGACGCGCTCGTCGAGGCGTTGGGCCACGTCGCCGAATTCAGTTGAAGCCGCCATCACCACCAAGGAGCGAACCGATGCCCCAAATACTGCTGGTCGAAGACAACGAGATGAACCGGGACATGCTCGCGCGCCGGCTGATGCGCTACAGCTATGAAGTGATCGTGGCCGAGGATGGACAGATCGGCGTCGATCTGGCGGTGCAGCACCAGCCCGATCTGATCTTGATGGACTTGAGCCTGCCGGTCGTCGACGGGTGGACGGCCACGCGCATGCTCAAGGAGCGCGAGGAGACGCGCGACATCCCCATCATCGCGCTGACGGCGCACGCGCTGTCGGCCGACCGCGACCGGGCGCTGGAATGCGGCTGCGATGAATTCGACACCAAGCCGGTTGATATCAAGCGTTTGCTGGGAAAGATGGAGAAGTTTTTAGCCTAGAGTGCACGCGCAAAGCGGTGAATTCGCGCAGGCGTCTTGCCTTTCGGGGGGCACATGGCCCACGATAGGGAGGCGCGTCAGCCGTTGGCGTCGGGCGCCGCCGCGCATCGGGTCCCCTACCGTCGAGTTGTAGTCATGAAGCAGTCGGAAGGCCACATTCTGGTTGTCGATGATGAGGAGATGAACCGCGACATGCTCGCGCGGCGTTTGCAGCGGCGCGGCTTCGAGGTGTCGACGGCTGTCGACGGGGTGGACGCGCTCGAAAAGATCGCTGAACAGGAGTTCGACCTGGTCGTGCTCGATATTATGATGCCGCGCATGAACGGCATCGAGGTGCTCGAGCGCCTGCGCGACAACGCCTCGCTGACGGATCTGCCGGTGATCATGGCGACCGCCAAGAGCGACAGCGAGACGGTGGTGCGCACCCTGCAGATGGGGGCCAACGACTACGTGACCAAGCCGCTGGACTTCGGGGTGGTCATGGCCCGCATTCAGACCCAATTGGCCGTGCGCAAGTCCTCCCGGGAGGCGGCCCCGCGCGTCAACGGGTTTGCGGCGCTGACCGACTCGGGCAAGTTCCGCGCGCTGTCCAGCCGGCGCTATTGCGCGCGTTGCCGCACCAGCGTGCAGCCCGACGACAGCGAGTGTCCGTCGTGCTACCGCGAGCGACCCGCTGAGGGGTGGGCGACGCTGAGCGGCGACGAATTCCCCTACCTGGGCCGCACCATCGGCGAGCGCTACTTTCTGAATCGCTACCTGAGCAGCGGCTCGGTGGGCAGCGTCTACCAGGCGCGCGACCTGCAGCTCAACCGCGGGTATGCCGCCAAGATCATCGACGTGCGCAATCCCGGCATCGGGGTCGACCCGGCGGAGATCCGCGAGCGCACGACCCGCGAGGTCAACGTGCTGTCGCGGCTGTCCAACCCGCATATCGTCAAGATCTACGACGTCGTGCTGGTCGACGACAACGTATTCGCGCTGTTGCTCGACTATGTGCGCGGCTACAGCATGGCGCGCATCCTGAAGACCGCCGGGCGCTTCAGCGTGATCAACGCGCTGAGCATCGCCCGCCAGATCGCCCAGGGGCTGTACGAGGCCCACGAGCAGGGCATTGTCCACTGCGACATCAAGCCCGAAAATATCATGGTCGAAAAGCTGCCCATCCGGGGGCATTTCGCCCATATCTTGGACTTCGGGGTCGCCGAGATCTTGGAGTTTCGAAGCGAGCAGGGCCGCTATTACGGCACGCCGCTGTACAGCGCCCCGGAGCAATTCCAGTCCCCGGAGCTCATCGACCACCGCACCGACATCTACGCGCTGGGAGCGTTGCTGTACCATATGATGGCCGGCAACCCGCCGTTCACCGGCGACAACGCCTACCAGGTGCTGACCAAGCATATCTCCAAGCCGGTGCCGCGGCTGTTCGTCGGCGGGGTGCCGGAGATGGAGCGCGAGTTCCTCGACCGGCTCATCGGCCGGATGATGGCCAAAGACCCCGACGATCGCTTCGAGGACCTCTCCGGGGTGCTCGACTATATCGACACCCTCCTTCCGCTTTTCCAGCAGCGCCAACTCGAGCGCAGCATGCAGACCTCGGCGTGAGCTACTTGCGCTCGCGGTGGCCCTCGGTGCCCATTTGGCGCAGCACGCCGTGGGCGGCGGCGGCCATACGCCGGCGCAGTTGCTCGAAGACCGGGTGCATCATCACCGGCAGCCAGGGACCGCCGTCCTGAGAGACCTCGTCGGCGCCCAGGATGGCCCCGTGCTTGATGAGGATGACCAGGTCGGAGGCGTCGAGGGGGCCGTGGACCTTGCCCTCGATGCGCAGGTGGAATTTACCGTCTTCCAGCGAGTCGTTGATCTCTTTGGTGGGAAGCAGGATGAAGCCGCTGCCGTCATCGCGACGCTCGGGCCTGGGCGGGGCGACCCGCCGGGCGGTGACCGGCATGGTGCGAAGCACCTTGTGGGCCTCGTGAGCGAGCTTTTGGCGCAGCCTTGCCAGCGCCTCGTGTTCGTCGAGGCGCACGAAGCTGCCGGTGGTGGCCGCGATTTCTTCGCCGCCCAAAAGCACCCCGTGTTTGATCAATGTGACGATGACCGAGGCGTCGAGCGGTCCGTATTCGCGCCCATCCACCCGTAGATGGTACGGGCCTTCGGAGAGCGCCTCGCGGATCTCGTCGGAGGGCAGCATGATAAAGCCGCTGCCGCGCCCGGCGCCAGCCATGCCCGCCGGGCCCTTGGGCGAGTGCTTCTCGGCGGCGTCGAGCCGCTGGGTCTCGCGCGGCGAACGGCTGCTCTTGGTTGGCTCGTCGAGCGAGCGGCGCCCGGCGATGATCGCCGCCGGCCGCGGCGAGAGGTTGGTGCGGCGCGTCTCGGGCTCCCCGGCAGGCGGAGATGCCCCGTCGCCGCTGTGCTTCGCCTCATTCGCGTCGGGGGCATACCGACGCTCGTCGTCGAACTCCCGATCCAATTGGTCGGACCAGGGAATGGGGGGCGTCTCGTTGAGATCGGGCGACGCCGTGCCCTGGGCGATGATTTGCTGCAAGCGCGCGCGTAGCGACCCGCTGTCGGAGGCGGCGCCGCCCGAGGGTGCAGAGGCGGCGGGATTGGCCATGGCGTCGGCGCGCGAAGGCTCGCGTCGAAGCGACTCGGCCAGCCCCTGGATGTCTTCGAGCTCTTCGTCGGTCAGTCCACCCACCGACGAGGAGACCATGCTCAGCCCTTCGCGCGAGGGCGGGGCGGGCACCTGCGGCGGAAAGTTGGTCGACGTCGCCTGGCGCTGGCGCTGGCTCGGCGGACTCAACTCCAGCTTTTTGCCGCAACGCGGACAGTCGATGATCCGCTTCGACTGGGAGTCGCGCAGCCATCGCACCTGAAAGCGGGTGCGGCACCCTGGACACGTAAATTTATGCTTGGAAATTTCGCCCACCGGCTTTAACCGTCAACGGCAACTTGAGCAGCTAACCTCGCCCGAACGCGCCTAAATTTCAAGGCAACTCGTCAACCCAACGCCTCGACGAGCGCCTGCACCGCGTCGCGCACGCGGGGCAGGGCGTCGGCGAGGTCGTCGTCCTCGTCGGCCGCGACGTCGAAGAGATCGCCGGGCTCGATGGGCGCCCCGATTCGAAAGCGAATGGACCAGGGGACCCACGGCAAAAAGATCGCCGGCGAGGTCAGCCACCCCCAGACCAGCCCCAGGCGCACCGGCCACCACAGCGGGGCGACGGCCAGCACGCCGGCGCCGAGGATGCCCAGGCCGGTGAGCGCCCAGCGCTTTTGTCCCAGCAAGCGGGGGAGCACCAGCCAGCGGGCCAGCCGCTTCGAGCGCCACAGCACCGGCGCGGTGTAGTGGCTGCCGCGGATGCCCATGGGCACGATTGGGATGCCCGCGGTGCGCGCGATGCGCAAAAAACCTGTGCGGCCGCCGAAATCGACGCGGTTGGCCTGCCAGATGGGGCGCATCGTCTCGTGGTCGCCGCCGGGAAAGACCAGCAGTGGCACGCCCTTTTCCAGGGCATCGTAGGCCGCCTCATAGGTCGACGGCACCGAGCCCAGGGCCCGGTTGATCGCGGTCATCGGCCAGATCCGAAATCCGATGGGATGGGCGAAGCCCGCCAGCGGCCGCTCGAAGCCGACCTGGTCGGCGTACAGCCAGACAAAACTGGCCAACTCGGCGATGCCCAGGCCCGCTGAATGGTTGGCGACCAGCAAGTAGGGACGCTCCGTCGGCAGGTTCTCGTGACCGTCGAGCGACGGCCGGAAGGCCAGGGACACCACCGGCTTGACGAGGCGGCGCAGAAAACGGCGTGCCGCCTGGCTGGGCCGCCCCGGCTGGCCGCGCGTCGAACTGCGTCGGTCGGTCATGTATACGAGCTACTGCGAGGGGAAGTCGTGTCGTGAACCTAACTGTGGCCCGCTGGCGTCCTATCGTCAACGCCGCAAGGGAGTGACCGGAGCTTTTGCGCCCCTCGCTCGGACTGTGGTACCTGTAGCATCTTGGTTCGTCGTCCCCTCCCAGGAGTCAATCATCATGAGTTGGACCGCCTGTCCCGACCCCATTCCCGGCGACCGCGCTACGGTCGACGCCATTCAGACAGTGATCGTGCCGCGCGCCGTCGACCTCGGAAATTTGCAGGTCAAGCGCGTGCTGCCGACTCAGCGCGGCCAGATGATCGGCCCATTCATCTTCTTCGACCAGATGGGGCCCGCCGAGATGATCACCGGCCAGGGGCTGGACGTGCGGCCACATCCGCATATCAACCTGGCCACGGTGACGTATCTCTTCGACGGCGAGATCGTCCATCGCGACAGCCTGGGCACCGAGCAGACGATCACGCCGGGCGCGCTCAACTGGATGCGAGCCGGGCAGGGCATCGTGCACTCCGAGCGCACCAGCGAGGCGCTGCGCGCCACCGGGACGCGCGTGTTCGGCCTGCAGACCTGGGTCGCGCTGCCCCGCGAGGACGAGGAGAGCGACGCTCAATTCATCCACCACCCCGCAGACGCGCTTCCCGGCGTCGAGGACCAGGGCGTGCGCGCCCGGGTGCTCGCCGGCTCGGCGTTCGGGGTCACCTCGCCGCTCGAATGCGCCTCGGAGATGCTCTACGCCGAGCTGCGCGTCGACGCCGATCGCACCGTGACCATCCCCGCCGAGTACACCGAGCGGGCGATCTACACCCTCGGCGGCACCGTTCGCGCCGGCGAGCACACCTACGGGCCGGGCCACCTGTTGGTGCTCGCGCCCGGGGCGCGCGTTGATCTCATGGCCGAGTCGAACGCCCACTTTATGCTCTTCGGCGGCGCGCCGATGGACGGGCCGCGCTACATCTGGTGGAACTTCGTGTCGTCTCGGCTCGAGCGCATCGAACAGGCCAAAGAGGAGTGGGCGACGGGCCAGTTCGACACGGTGCCCGGCGACGCCGAGGAGTTCATTCCGCTTCCGCAGGCCCACGGCGAGCCGCGCGCCGTCAACCCGTCGTCGACGCAATCATGAGGGCCGGGCGCCCCGACCGGCACGGCGCAAGCTCGTTGCCCGTCTTGTTGTAGCGCTCGAATTTTTCGCAGCGGGTCGACGCCGCGCCGTCAGTGAGCATCTTTGCGACGAGGCGAAACGTCCTGTCTGCGAGGTGATTATGGCAAAGCTAGCGATCGAAGAGCCTGGGCGCGTCCCCGAGTCGGTGTGGGACTACCCGCGCCCGCCGCGCCTGGAGCGAAGCCGGCGACACATCCGCGTAGAGTTTGGCGGCGAGGTCATCGCCGAGACCGACCGCGCCTTTCGCGTGCTCGAGACGAGCCACCCGCCGACCTATTACATCCCGCCCGAGGATGTGCGCACCGAGCGGCTCGAGCGCTCGGAGCACACCTCGTTCTGCGAGTGGAAGGGCAGGGCAGTATACTACGACGTCGAGGTAGACGGACACCTCGTGCGCAACGCCGCCTGGTCCTACCCGCAACCGTCGCCGGCGTTCACCGACCTCACCGATTGCCTGGCGTTTTACGCCGCCAAGATGGACCGATGCACCGTCGACGGCGAGGAGGTCGCAGCCGAGGCTGGCGGATTTTACGGCGGGTGGATCACCTCGGACGTCTCCGTCTAAAAGCGATGCTCTATCGCCTGCTGGCCGACGTGGTCCTGGTCGCGCACTTGGTGTTCATCATCTTCGTCGTCTTCGGCGGCCTGCTCGTATTTCGCTGGCCGTGGGTGCGCTGGCTCCATCTGCCCACCGTCGCCTACGGCGCGCTCATCGAGTTTATCGGTTGGACGTGCCCGCTGACCCCGCTCGAGAACCACTTTCGCCGCCTCGCCGGCCACACTGGCTATCCCGGCGGGTTCATCGAGCACTACCTCGTGCCCATTATCTATCCCACGGGCTATACCATGGGGCTGCGGGTCGTCCTCGGGACGCTGGTCGTGGCCCTCAACCTGGCGGTGTACGCCGCATACCTGCGCAACCGCGCCCCCAAATAGCCCAACCCTTGGCCCAAGCAGCCTCCGCTGACTCCTCAGCTCCTCCGCGCTCCGAACTCAGAGCTCAGAGCTCAGCATCTCGAAGTCCTCGAAGTCGAAGCCAGGCACGACCACGCAGGCGACCAGCGAGTAGCCCGCCGGCCCACCGAGCGGCGTAGCCGTCTGCCACCAGCCCGCGGGAACCAGCGCCTGCAGCCGCCCCACGGGCGGCCAGCCCAAGGCGTGCCGCGTCAGCTCGCCGTCGGCGTCCGCGCCCATCGCGAGCTCGAGCGGGTCGCCCAACTGGTGCAGCCACAGCTCGTCCGAGCGCACGCGGTGGAGCGCGGAGACCTCCCCGTGGGGCAATAGGTAGATGATGCTCGTCCCCGCGCTGCGCTCGCCGGGATGGCCGGGCAGGGCGGTCTGCGCGAGCGTCAGCTCCGAGCGCCAGGTCTCGCGAAAGAACCCGCCCTCGGGATGCGGCGCGAGCTCGAGGTCGGCGACGAGTTCGTCGATGGTGGGATATCCGCGCGAGTCACGGTCGCCATTCGTGCCGCCCACGAAATACTCGACGACCCATCGAAAGCTCGCCGTGGCGAGCATATCGGCGGCCTCCCGAGCGTCCACCCAGCGGAGCTGGCAGTGCCCCGATTGTGGCCGGTCGCCGAGCCGAGCGGTGAAGATGTGGCACTCTTTGGTCCAGGCTTTCTGGTCGGCCTTGGCGATGAGGTGCTCGCGCACCTGCGTCAGCGGCTCGGGCGCCTCGATGTGATAGCCGGTCTCTTCGAGCAGCTCGCGGTGAAGCGCCTCCACGGGCGACTCGCCGACTTCCAGCCCGCCGCCGGGAAGAAACCACCCGCTCTCCTCCTCGACGATGAGCACCTTGTCGTCGCGCACGATGAGGGCGTAGGCGCCCGGGCGGCGGCGATAGGTGCGGCCTTCCTCGCGGTGGCCGAATGTGGGCGTGTCGTCGTTCATGGTTCGGACGTCTCGTCGAGTGTGATGGGGCGAGCGTTATGGTGATTACTTACGCGCTGGTGCGATCAGCCCGGATCGGCGCGATCGACGAGCTGTCCGACGATGCCTTCGACCTGGTCGTCGGTGGCGTAGAGTTCGTCGACCAGCGCGGAGTCGATGAGCGCGTCGCACCAAAGTCGGGCGAGTTGGGTTGGGGTGCGGATATCGTGGGACATCATCGTCTCGGAGAGAAGGCGGACGACCAACTCGGCGGTGAGGTCGCTATTCTTGGCCAGCGCGAGGAGCTCGCGCGCCGACAGTTCGACCACGAACGCCCGCGCGAGCTTCGTGGCCACGTCGGCGGCCTGTGCCGACCTGTCTTCGGCCAGTTCGGTGTCCGCGGCTTCTTCGTAAGAGCCGGGCCTGTGCTCGCTGACCCGCCCGGAGGCGTCGACGCGAAGGGCTTCGACGTGTTCGCCGCGTTCGTGAAACGTGTAAACGGACTCGAAGGAGGCCCACGAGAAATTGGCGAGGCCGACCGCGTTGCAGAAGGCCGCAGCGCTGTCGATGAGTTCGCCCCACGACGCGTTCGCCGCCTCCACGACCAGCACATCCTCCAGCGCGTCGCCGGCGAGGCCGAGGCGCTCGGACGCCTCGGACAGCGCGATGCCCTGCACCTTGGCGCGATTGCCTTGCTCCCACGCACAACTGTACCGGAAGAGGCGCGCGCCGGCCTCGTAGAGCCGAAATTCCCAGGCGTGATCTTCGGCGAAGCTGTAGTAGACGAGCAGGCTGGCAGACGCCTCGAGGGCCCCTTCGTCGCATTGGTACATCCCCGGCCAATTGGGCAACACCTGCACCCAGCCGTTGGCGGGCGCGAAGACATAGCCGCCGATGCCGCTGTCTCGCAGCCATTGTACGCCGGCTTGCTGGTCATCGGCGCGAATGTAGATGCGTTCGGAAAACTCACTCATGGGACCTCAAGCATGCTTGTCGCCGCTATAGACAGGTGTGGAGGCGAGGTACCAATCCGCGAGCAAGACGACGCCTTCGGCCAATGGCGGCGTCCAAATTAGCCACTCCGAAACAAGTGGAGGATACCCGCTCGATGTCGGACCGACAATGATTTGCCAGCCGTACCACGCCTTGGCCTACCTGACGTGGCTGAGCCCCCCATCTCGAGTTGGAGCGGGTCGCCGAGTTGATGCAGCCACAGCTCGCGTCAGCGTCCCTCGAATTTCGCGTCGCGCCGCTCGAGGAAGGACTGCATGCCCTCCATCGCGTCCTTAGTTTGCATGATCTTGCGTGCCTTCGGGAGCAACGCGGCGGCGGCCTTCTGCTGGCCCTGCTCGAGGGCGATGCGCGCGGTCTCGAGCGTTGCCTGAACGCCCAGCGGGGCCTGCTTGGCGATGCACTCGCCGAGCTCGATGGCGCGGTCGACGAGGGCGTCGTCATCGACGACCTCCTGGACGACGCCCATGCGGCGGGCTTCGTCGGCCTCGAAGGTGTCGCCGGTCAGCAGGTAGCGCATCGCGTCGCCCCAGCCGGCGACCTGTGGCAGGCGAAACGTGCCGCCGCCGAAAGGGAAGATGCCGCGCTTGATCTCGATCTGGGCGAATTTGGTCCCCGGCGCCGCCAGCCGGATGTCGCTGGCGAGCATCAGCTCCAGGCCAATCGTCAGGCACCAGCCGCGCGCCGCCATCACCACCGGCTTGGAGCGGCGCGGCTCGCGCAGCCCGAACGGGTCGATCTTGCCGGGCGGAAACAACTCCTCGCCCTGGGCGACCGCCGGGCCGACGTCCCCTAGGTCCAGCCCGCTGGTCGTGTGCTCGCCGTGCGGGAAGACGACCGCGCACCACAACTGGTCGTCGTCTTCGTACTCGGTGTATGCCTCGGCCAACTCCGAGAGCATCTGGCGGTCGAAGGCGTTCATCTTGGCCGGCCGGTTCAGGCCGATCAAAAACAGGTGGTCGCGTCGTTCGGTGGTGATGCGTGCGTCGCGCTGCTCGCTCATCGGGGGTCTCCTGTCGTTACCGGTTGGGGTGCAGCACGACAGTAGGCGCAAGCGCCGCATGGACAAAGGCGCGATTCGGCGAGGCGGCTTGCCGGCTCTACTCAGCGCGGCGATCGGGTACGCTTGGACGCCCCAGGAACTCGCTGAGCTTGCCGGGTTGGAGGGGGGCAAGAGGGTGGCCTTGTCGATAAATCTGACCGTTTGGACCGGGCCGTCGGGGATTGGAGCCCCGGTCACGGCTCCGGTCACGGCTCCGGTCCCGGTCACGGCTCCGGTTTCGGTCACGGCTCCGGTCACGGCTCCGGTTCCGGTCACGGCTCCGGTTCCGGTCACGGCTCCGGTCCCGGTCACGGCTCCGGTTCCGGTCACGGCTCCGGTTCCGGTCCCGGCTCCGGTCACGGCTCCGGTTCCGGTCCCGGCTCCGGTCACGGCTCCGGCTCCGGCTCCGGCTCCGGTTCCGGTCACGGCTCCGGTCCCGGCTGTAGGACCGGTGCGCCCGTGGCGTCTTGGCCGTCCGCGCCCATCTTTGGGGCGTGACTTGGTGGAACCCCGACCATCCCGAACGATGTTCTATCGCCTCCTCGCCGACAGCGTATTGGTCACCCATCTGCTGTTTATCGTCTTCGTGGTCTTCGGAGGCGTGTTGGTCTTCGTGTGGCCGCGGGTGCGTCTGGTCCACCTTCCCACGGTCGCCTACGGTGCGCTCATCGAGTGGGTGGGCTGGGTGTGTCCGCTGACGCCTCTGGAGAATTACTTCCGTGGACTCGCCGGCCAGGCCGGCTACACGGGCGGGTTCATCGAGCATTACCTGGTGCCCATCATCTACCCGGCGGGCTACACGATGGCGCTGCGCATCGCGCTCGGCGCGGCGGTTTTACTCATCAACCTTGCGGTGTACGCAGTGTATTACCGAGGGCGTGAGGCTGAGTAGGCCGGCGGGGGGCAGCACGCCGGGTCGGTGATTAGGTTATGCTGGAGGTAAGACGTATCCCGTTTGCAGTTCCGCCCATGTGAACGTCGTCTTAGCCCGGAACCGCCTTCGGGGCAGCGTCACAAACACAGGTGCTGACGCAGTTGCAATCGCTGCGCCGTCCAGATAACGGCATATGCTCGATACAACAGGGGGTGGTATGAGTATCGCGACGTTCGTTCACATCTCGGATCTGCACATCGGCGATATCGAATTCACTACAGGTGAGCGTGATCGCACGCTCGACGCCGAAGCCAAGCATTGGTGGCGGTACTGCCCCGGAGCCGACGGCTTCCTGGGACACTCCGAGAAGGCCATGCGCGCATTGGCGGACTTCATGGGCCGAGTGCACGCTGAAAAGCCGGGCCTGTTAGTCACCGGAGACCTCACCGCATACGGTTCTGACCATCAGTTCCTCATCGCAAGGACGTACCTGACCGGCCACTTGCCAGGATGGCTGGGCTTGAATCGTCCAGACGCGCTCGACTTCGCCATCCCGGGAAATCACGACCACTGGCCTGGGCGTTTCGGCTGGCCTGGAGTTGCTTGGATGTGGGGAGCGGAGAGCAAAGCCTTTGGGATCATGTTTCCAACGCCAACCGCGTCTTTTACCATCACGCCGCTGAAAAATGGGCCAAGATTGCTCATCGCGCAAATTGATTCCGATGCAGACGTCGGCACCACGGGCTTCAAGCGCACCCTCGCCCAAGGCTCGTTCGTCAGCGAGTTGGATGCGTTGGACTACGAGCTACCCGAGCCGCAAGATGGCGAGGTCCGGGTACTGTTAGTCCATCATTCGTTGCATCACCGCGACGGAGACATGCGGTTGTTGGAGATTGTTCCGCGGGACAGACAAGTGCTCGAGGACTTCTTGGTGCATCACGAGTTCGACGTCATTTTGACCGGACACTGTCACACGCCTTGCCTCGTGACGCACGTGCTAACATCGCAGGTCGGTGACGAGCGAGATGTTCACGAATTTCGGTGTGGCACAACCCTCCAAGACGATGAGTTCCACCAGGCTCAACAGAGCGACACAGAGCATGGCAAGGAGAAGCGCCCGGTCAGGAACTCATTGCTCGTCCATCGCATCGAGCAAGCAGGGCGCGGATATCAATGGGAGGCGGAGACGTGGGTGCGGGTCGGCAATAGCTTCGAACTCGAAGGCGATGCCGAAGCGTTCCCACTCAAGCTCTAAGAGCGCGCTGACGCTCGCCTACAAGGACCGTCCCGATTCGCGTTGGGGTCCCTGTGCTTCTCGGCGACGGTGGCGGTCGGAATCGCTGGGGCTCCACCACTCATATAAGTTTCCGGGCGAGCGTGGCTCGACTAGCGCGATTACCGTATCTTTGCCATTGATCGGCTCGGCCATTGCATCGATTACGAGCCGGGGGACAGAGCGGGCCGACTCCACTAGCCACTCGACGACGCTGGGAGCGATTTCGCGAGGCAGACCCGTTGATAGGTGGATGTCCTGAAAGAGCGCGTCCGGCATGGCCACCACCGTACCCCGGCAGCGCAGTTCGCCATTGGGCGTGAGCTCGAACTCGCCGGACGCGCATCGGGGGTGGAATTGTTGCAGGCGACGCAGCATCATCGAGAATCCGTTCGCGACGTCGAATATTGCTGCGATGTCGTCAGCCTCCCGAAGCCAGCTCGGCTCCTGAGCGTTGCGTGGCAATTGTGGAAGCAGGACGTCGCGCACCGCTCGTCTCACTTCTCTTCGGTGACGACGTACGAACTCGTCGAGCTCGTTTGCCCGCTCAACGTCGAGAACTTCGGTGCCCATGATCTCATAGAGCGCCGGGAGCAGGTCCTCGTACTCAGCCAGCACGTCCGGGTGTTCGTCGAGATAAGAGGCGACTTCGTCCCACCGCTCGCGGACCTGACCGCGAAGCTCATCGTCGTCGGCTGATTCCGCCAGGCGCACCACGAGCTCGTCGACCGCCTCTGGCTCTCGCAACATCGTTCGCCCTTCTTTATCCTCTCGCTGTCTTGGCTTGTACGGACTCATCGTTGTCCTCCGCTGTTCGTGGGAAGTGGTATTCGGGCTTTGGGGGGGCGTGTTCGAGCGGGTGTCCACGAGGCTCGACGCCAGCCGCTCGAGGAGTTCTTTTTGGGCGACACGTCCCTGATGTGTCGTCATGTCACACGCGTCGGCGGCGTCGGCGAGACTGCGCTCTTCGTCCCACAGGCGTCGGGCGAAGCACCACTGCTGCTCATCGAGGAGGCCGCTTTCTCCGACCTCCAGACTGAGCCGGGCGAGCGCTCGGGCGGTGGCTTGCCGCAGTTTATAGCGGCTCATTTCGAGCCGCCTGGCAGCCTGCCTCTCGCTTTGGCCGTCCACGACCCGGAGCTCCAAGACACGCTGATCCTCGGGCGACAACGCGGAGAACGCCCGGCGCACGACGCTGACGTCGTGAAAGGGCGTTTGCGGCTCCTGCTCGAGGTGTGCACGAGACAACTCAGCGCGCTCGATGTCGTCGAGTGGACGCAGATATTGGCGCCACTTGTGATCTTCGGCGATGCGCGGACGTGCGAAGTACAAGAATGCGCTGTACAGATATGTGTCAAACGCGCCCTTATGAGTGTCGTACCGTTGCTGCAAATCGCCCCAGGCCTCGACATAAAAGTCGTGCATCAACTCGAGAGCCTCCCCGGGCGCAACCACGTAGCCTTGCCGCGCGAGCCTCGCGAGGGCGGCGAACATCGTCGGCTTGTGCTCTTCGAAGGTTCCGATGTCGTCGTCACTTTGGTGCACCATACCTCACCCAATGTTGAGGAACGTCAACTTTCTCACCATCTGCTCCGCACAATTCCAACTGCACGAGGCCACGCTCGAGCGCTCTCCCCTACAATGTATTGTCGTCGCCGCGCGAAGTGGCGAAATTTTTCTCTCGTCGAGCAAGCAAGAATGGAGCGATCGATCAACCGAGCTCGCATTTGCAATGCGTGGATAGGGTGGCCGATAAAAGAGCCACGCAACTCACTATAGTGTCAGAAAGCACATTGTGTAGGTTTCGTGCGTCGCCACCGCGCCGCTCAATCACGATGTTGGACGACCCAGCGAAAGCTCGCCATGGCGAGCATGTTGGCGGCCTCCTGAGGGTCCACCCA
The DNA here is from genome assembly GCA_963697525.1 of uncultured delta proteobacterium. Classification (GTDB taxonomy): domain Bacteria; phylum Myxococcota_A; class Bradymonadia; order Bradymonadales; family Bradymonadaceae; genus Bradymonas. The sequence goes on along the minus strand of OY969087.1, from coordinate 5,394,462 downwards.
GCGAAGCTGGCAGTGGCCGGTGTGGAGGCGCTCGCCGAGGCGCGCGGGCCCCGCAGTGCGCGGCCTCGAGCGGGCCGGATTTCTTCGGGTGGAATCGCTTCTTGTTCGAAGATGCCACCACTCTCTAAACTAAAGCACTGTTACTTCGGAAACCGGAGAAATTGGCATAGCCAGGCCAGATGGATGTTGATTTGGCCGATTGACGCGTAGCAGCGCTCCGTGGATTGAGGACAAATCAACAGACGCTGGTCTGGCGACGCCAAGACTCCGGGTTTCGGAGTAATAGTGCTTTTGGCATGGCATATTACAACGAAGAGACGAGACCATGCTGCTATCGAATAGGCGCCACGTCGTGCTCGCCACGGGGCTATCGCTCTTGCTCGCGGCGGGCGGCTGCCAGGGCGGGGCCCGGTCGACCGATACCGGCGGCACTGCCGGCGACAGCGGGGGGATGGGCGACGCGAGCCTGGCAGCCGACGTGAGCATATCGGTGGACGCCGGAGACGTCTCCAGCGTCCGAGACGCGGCTGGCGACGCCGCCACGCCACCCGATGATGCTGGCGGCGCTGGCTCTCGGGCCGACTCCGGCTCATTAATCGACGCGGGCGCTGACACCAGTGTGCTCAGTTGCAGTTGCGGCGGGCCGAATGTGCCCTTCGCCGCTCATGTGACGAGCTACGTGGCTGGGAGCATCCTCCCCAGTCGCGTCCCGCAAGCCCAGCTCGACGCCGCCACCCGCGACTTTTACGACACGTGGAAGTCGACCTATCTTCGTCAGGGCTGTGGCCAGGGGCGATACTACGTCAACGCTTCTGTCAGTGGGGGCAAGTCCGTGAGTGAGGCACACGGCTACGGGATGCTCATCTCGGTGCTCATGGCCGGCTACGACCCGGACGCCAAGACCGTCTTCGACGGGATGTATCGGTACTACCAGGACCACACGAGCGCGATCTCGCCAAACCTGATGGCCTGGTTCCAGGACAACTCCTGCCAGGACGCACAGGGCGACGACAGTGCCACCGACGGGGACCTGGATATCGCGTACGCGCTGCTGTTGGCCGACAAGCAGTGGGGGAGTTGCGGGGATATCGACTACAGGTCGGCGGCACTTTCCATCATCGACGCCATCAAGTCTCACGAGGTCAGCCCGAGCGCCCGATGGACGCTGCTGGGCGATTGGGTGCCGGGCTCGGGGACGCGCTTCGAGCACAGCACGCGGCCCAGCGACCATATGCCCGGCCATTTCGCGGCCTTCGCCCAGGCGACGGGCGATTCCGACTGGAGCACGCTCGTGCAGGGCTCCTATGATGTGCTCGAGAGTATTCAGTCCAATTACAGCGCGTCGACGGGCCTCATCCCCGACTTCATCGAGTCGGTCGACACTGATCCCACACCGGCCTCCAACCTGTTGGAGGGCGCCGACGACGGCAACTACGCCTACAACGCCTGTCGCGTTCCCTGGCGGCTGGCGACGGCGTACCTTACCGACGGCCAATCACGCGCCAAGCAGATCGTGCAGCGTATCGACGACTTCATGCGCTCGGACACCGGCGGCGACCCCTCCAAGATCAAGGCGGTATACCGACTCGACGGCAGCGCCAAGGGAGACTACCTGACCATGGCGTTCGTCGCTCCGCTGGGCGTGGGTGCGATGGTCGACCCCGCCCACCAGGCGTGGCTCAACGACCTGTGGGACACCATTGTCGCCAATCCCAAGGAGTCCTACTTCGAAGACACCATCAAAATGCTGAGCATGATCGTCATGAGCGGAAACTGGTGGTCACCCGACAACCTCGGCTGCGACTGAGCGCGATCGCGCCAAGCCTGCGCCAAGATCGCAACACCGTGCAGCGAACCAGGAGCCTTTGATGAGCGACACCTTCACGACCGAGGATGCCGGGGACGACGGGCCGCGCGCTCGTCCGATGACGCGCCAAAAGGTCGTCATCCACGCGGCGGGTAGCTACGACAAGTTGCGCGTCGAGGAGGAGCCCGTGCCCAGGTTGCAGGGCGACGAGGTGCTCGTCGAGGTGGAGGCGGCCGGGGTCAACTACGCCGACGTGCTCGTGCGGATGGGGCTGTACCAATCCGCCAAGGACTTCGTGGGCTGGCCGATCACACCGGGCTTCGAGGTCGCCGGGCGGGTCGTCGAGGTCGGCCCGGACGTCGACGACTTGGAGGTCGGCCGAGAGGTCTGCGCGGTGTCTCGATTCGGCGGCTACACCAGCCGTCTGGTGACCCGGCGGCCCTATGTCTTCGACAAGCCCGCCTCCACGAGCTTCGCCGAGGCGGCGGGCCTTCCCACGGTCTTCATCACCGCCTGGTACGCGCTCTTCGAGCTCGCCCATCCGCGCGCTGGTTCCACGGTGCTGGTGCACTCGGCGGCCGGCGGCGTGGGTGGCAGCCTCGTCCAGCTCGCCAAGCTCGCCGGCTGCGAGGTGGTCGGGGTGGTCGGCGGCACCCACAAGGTCGAGACCGCTCGAAACCACGGCGCCGACCACGTCATCGACAAGTCCACCCAGGACCTGTGGGCCGAAGCCGAGCGCCTCGCGCCCCAGGGCTACGACGTCATCCTGGACGCCAACGGCGTCGCCACCCTCGCCGACAGCTACGCCCACCTGCGGCGAGCGGGCAAGCTGGTGATCTACGGGTTCCACACGATGATGCCCAAGAAGGGCGGAAAGCCCGACTGGCTCAAGCTCATCTGGGGCTGGCTTCGCACCCCCCGCTTCAACCCGCTGGACATGACCAACGAGGGCAAGAGCGTGTTGGCCTTTAACCTGAGCTATCTCTTCGACCGCCTCGACCTGTTGGCCGAGGCGGTCGACGACCTGCAGCGATGGCTCGCCGACGGGTCGATCACCCCGGCCCCGGTGACCACCTACCCGCTGGCAGAGGTCGGCCGCGCGCACGCCGACATCGAGTCGGGGCGCACGGTCGGCAAGCTGATCCTGGTGCCGGGAACGTGATCGCGCATATGCCGGGGCGGTGATTGACACCTGCTGGTCCGGCGGTGCATGGTCGGGCGGAACTCAAGCGAACAGACGAAACTCGGGGCATCGGAGATGCGACAAATGCGCACCAGATGGGCAATCCTCTGTGTGGTTATGTGTTGGGCGATGGCCTGTGACAAGGCACCCGCGGCGCAACCGCGCGCGTCGGACCAAGATGACGCCGGGTCAGCCGCCGCGACGACAGACGCCGGCAGCGGTTTCCGCCCATACGGGGTGATGGACGGTCTCCCTATCCCGCACTGGAAGGCGAAGAAGAAGTCGTACGACCCCAAAATTAAACGGTCTTTGCTGTGGCGCGCCGTGCGCGGCGACCGCCAGTTGTATCTGATGCCCACTGTGGACGTGGCCGAGCCGCTCAGATTGGAGGATTTCCCGCGGGAGACGCGTGAGGCCGTCGAGGAGTCGACCGTTTTTGTCGGCGAGCACGAAGACGCCTCGTTAGCGTTCGTGATTAGCGCCGGGCAACTCCCCCACGGGCGGTCGCTGCGCGCGATGATGGACCAGCGCCACTGGCAAATGCTGGTCGACCAGACAAAGACTCCAGAAGGAAAGCCTCGGGGAATCCTGGCGACCAAGTATCCGTGGGTGGCCCTTACTGCGCTGTCGCCGACTTTGTCGGCTCGCGATAACTCGGTTGGGGAGGCGCTGTGGAGAGTGCGGCCCGACGAGGATATGAAGCGCGAGTTTCTCGAGACGCGTCTGGAGTACGCCCGAGATTTGCGCACGCGAATCGGCCTGGACACGCTGTATGCTGTGCTCGATCGACTCGACGCCGAAAAGCGCCTTCTGGCCGATCTCCCCGATGCCTACTTCCGCGGCGATTTCGACGAGCTGCAGAATATTACCAAGCGTTCGGTGGTAATGTGCGGCCGTCGCGCGCTCTGCCAGAAATTCGTCGTCGCGCGCACCCAGACGTGGATCCCGCGTCTGGCCACGCTGGCGCAGTCGGACACTGTCTTCGCGGCGCTGCCGCTGGCACACTTCGTCGGCCCTCACGGATTATTGAGTGAGTTTCGTCGCCGAGGCTACCGTGTCGAGCGAGTCCCTGCAGCTCCCGACGAGGACGAGGGAGACGCGGACGCGAACCCACGGCATCAGACGGGTTCTGGAACAGCGTCGGATTGAGCCGCGTGGGTGTCGCCGGCGGTCACTTTCCTGACCTGCACGCGAATCTCGTCGATGAGCTTGTCTTGGCTGCTGCCGCCTTTGGCCAGAACCTTCGAGGCGCTGGCGCGCAGTCGCTCTTCGTCCTCGGCGGTCAGTTCCTTGGCGGTGACTACCACCACGGGGACGTCCAGGTAGGAGTCATCGCTTCTGAAGTGGCGCAAGAATTCGAAGCCGTCCATCTTGGGCATCATCAGATCCAGCAGGACCAGGTCCGGGTCGCACTGGGTGAGTTTGTCGAGGGCGACTTCGCCGTTGTCGGCCTCCACGACATCCCATCCGTCTTGGCCGAGCACCCGCCCGATCAACGAGCGGGTCGGCTCATCGTCTTCGACCAGGAGCACCACGCCGGGGTCGGACTTGCGGTTGCGGTAGAAGTTCAACACGTCGATGAGTTTGTTGCGGTCGACAGGTTTGACCAGATAGTGATCGGCGCCCAGAGCGTAGCCACGCGAGTTCTCGTTGAGCATGGTGATCATGACCACCGGAATCTCCGAGAGTTGCGGGTGCTCCTTGAGTTTGGCCAGCACGGTCCAGCCGTCCATCGCCGGCATCATCACGTCGAGGGTGATGACATCGGGGCGCAGTTTTTCGGCCAGGCTCAGGCCCTCGGAGCCGTTTCTGGCTGTGCTTACCTCAAAGCCCTCCCGCTCGAGCACGCGATGCAAGAGGTCGCGCATGGTCGCATCGTCTTCGATGACCAGGACGTGATTGGCCTCGGAGTCGACCGACGCCGATTTTTTGGCCTGGGAATCGGGCACGTCGAGTCGAGTGTCGCTCGATGACGCCTCCGGGGCAGCCTCGTCGTCCAGATCCGCAGCGACGCGCACTGTGAACGTGGTCCCCTCGCCGGGGGTCGAATCGACATCGATCTCCCCATCGAGAAATTCACAGAAGCGGCTGGAAATGGTCAATCCCAATCCGGTCCCGCCGAATTCGCGGGTGGTCGACGAGTCCGCCTGCGTGAACGCCTCGAAGACATGTTCGAGCTGGTCGGGGCTCATGCCTATCCCGGTATCCTCGATCGTAAAGACGACCTGATCGCCGGAGTCGTTGCTGTCAGCGCGTAGTATCACCGAGCCACCGGAGGTGAATTTGCAGGCGTTGCTCAGCAGATTGAGCAAGATCTGGCGCAGCTTGGTGAAATCCGAGCGCATATACCTCAACCCCTCGCCGGTCTGGATATCGAGGGTGTTTTCGTTCTTTTCGGCCAGCGGACGAATAGTGTCCTCGACGTTCTCGAGCAATCCAGCCACGTCGAAGAGTTCGACATGGAGGGTCACCTTGCCCGACTCGATCTTGGACAGGTCGAGCATGTCGTTGATCAGCCCGAGCAGGTGCTTTCCGGCGGTGCGGATGCGCCCGAGGTCGGGGATGAATGCGGACACCACCTCGGCGCCGGGCTCCTGGTTGTCGCGCATGAACTCGAACTCCTCCTGGATCATTTCGGAGTAGCCGATCACCGCGTTGAGGGGAGTGCGAAGTTCGTGACTCATATTCGCCAAGAACATGCTCTTGGCCCGATTTGCTTCCTCGGCCGCGCGTTGCTCCCGCTGGAGCAGCACGAACCGCTGGTTGATCTGAGCGGCGATGATCGCGGTGGACATCAAGATCGTGGTCACCACGAAGATGACCACGCCAAGCAGGGACGGCGGAAAGCTGGTCCCCGTCACCGTCACTGTGGGAAGACTGGGGTCAGGGTAGATCTGAGCCGCCGACATCGCCGTGTAGTGCATCCCCGCCACCGAAAAGCCGATGAGCACGCTGGCCAGCCCCCGCATCGTCCACTTGGGTGCGTACGTCAACTCATCGCCCTGCGTGGCCTCTCCATCGATGGCGAACCGCACGTACAACGCGGAGAATGCCAGGAGATGTGCTACGACCAGAGAGAGCAGAAAGAGCCAAATATCGTAGCGAAGATGCGCCTGCATCTGCATCGCCTCCATGCCCAAATAGTGCATGGTGCCAATGCCCAGGGCTTCCGGGAGGGCTGCGAGGTTCAACGCCTTCCAGTCCATTTCGGCGCTCGGACGCGACATCGAACGCAACGCGAAATAGCTGCCCACGACCGCCGGGATGACCGAAAGGATGGTGATGCCGAAGTTAAACTGCATCTCCATGCCCGGCATCATGAATGCAAGCATGCCCGTAAAATGCATGCCCCACACCCCGGCTCCCATGGCGCCGGCCCCCAACAGCAGCCATAGCTGGCGCTGGCGCGGAGTGTTGGTGGCGCGAATCCGGTCCAGCAGCATCAGGGCCGTGAAGCCGGCGATGGAGGCTACCAGCACGGACAGGAAAACTAAGAGCGGATCATAATGCCCCTCCATCATTTTCCCGAGCCCGGCGTCCCCATCGGTCAGCCGCCAAAAGAGGGTGTTGCCGGTAAAATCAAATAACTGCATGTGGTCCTTAAAAAGCCGACCCGATACTAATGGGGCGGTCTGTCGAACACTGGGATCCTGCACAGTGTTCGCGCATCATGGCTCCCCTCTCTCTACCAATGAAAGCGCGCCTGGCTCGTGTCGATTCATGAATTCGACGAGACGTCGGCGTCCCTCATCTTGAAGTTGCCGAAGATAGTTTATTGCTGACTCAAGTCGAATTCTCAACCCCAAAACACACTGATGTGAGGGCTTTGAACCCTGTCTCCGAGGGCTAGAAGCCCTCTCACCGATGGCGCTTTGGGCCTCTTGCGATAGCATCGAGTCGCCATCCGAAGGTAGCGCTCGCAAACGGCGCGAGCACAACCCTCGGCTACAACGGCCTCGCGGGACAGCGCTCGGCGCGGCGCGAACGACGCGCCTTTGGGTCGACGGTCTGCACGCCGTCGTTTGGAGCGGGCGTAGGCTGCAAGATACCCCCACCGGGATTCGAACCCGGCGATTATGCCTATCGGCTGATCCTGGTAAAATCAAGCGATTACGGGGGCTTGAGCGGGATAGTGTAGAAGTGTCAATAAGTTACGCGATTTCGGGTCATCCGGCCTCGTCCTGTCCTGTCTTTTCCTGTCCTAACCCGTCCCGCGAAGCTTGGGCACATAGTGGACCCACGGATTTAACCTGTGCTCTTTTTCGCCCATTGTAAGCTATTTGTGCGCGATTGAAAGCCCTCAGGTTCGCCAGCCTCCCGAGCCTAAGAGGCGGGGGAGGCGTGACGCTACCCTGAGCGGAAGGCACCGCCTACATGTTGTAGAGGCGTTGCAGGATCCTGTGGGCAGTTCTCTCGCCGAGCGGCTCGAACGACTGTTCAGCGACTCCCACTCCCGAGTTCGAATTGCTGAAAGAGACGCTTACTCGGTAGACGCTCATCGGTTTGAGGCGTTCGAGCAAGAACTCTGCCGCCTTTTCAGCGTCGATGTCTCCTTCGATCTCAGCGCAGACCTGCGTGTTAGGCAGGCGCACGCCGCCAAGCGTGTCGGAGAAACCTTCGTCCTCAACAAGCTGTCGCTTTATTTCGTCGTGGTTGCCGTGGGCATTGTACGTCAACAACAAGATCATTCTGACTCCGTAGTTCTCAGTTTTCATAGTCGAAAAATGCTGCATTAAAATAATGTAAACACGTTCTTCTTCTGGACAATTTGTCACTGTAGCAATTTGATTCGCTGTGTGGATCTTCAACAAGAACGGCGAGTAGGTCGCGCGCTTGTGCCACACCATCGATTCGCATATAAATGTCCCATCAAGTCCCGAAACCCTCGCGGAATCTAGGAGGGGGCATGAAACGTCTGCCTGTTCAAGTCGCTCGTGATCACCTGCGTGATGTCGCAAATACCACGCCTGTATCAGCTATCATGGAGCTGATCTGGAATGCTCTTGATGGCGAGTCGAAGAGCGTCGAGGTCGAGTTTCGAGAAGGAATGATCGAGGGGACGATCGACACCATCCAGGTCATCGATGATGGCCACGGCATCGATATCGAGATTGCCCAGGCCGCGTTTAGCTCTCTTGGCGGCTCCTGGAAGAAGGAGAACAAGTGGTCAAAAAACCACAAGCGCCGCCTTCATGGTGAAAAGGGACAGGGAAGATATGCGGCGCTCTCGCTGGGAAGCAAGGTTGAGTGGCGCACCACCTACAAGGTCGATGACACCGAGGAGCTATTCGATCTGGTCATCATCTGCCGCTATGAGGAGCTGGACGACTTCTTCGTTTCTGAGCCCGAGCCTTCAACTACTAAGGAAACCGGGACGACAGTAACGATCACGAACGTCTATCCTGAGCTGCGCGATCCTCGAACCGAGCACACTACCAACAATATCGTTGCTCAGCTTGCACCGTACATGAAGCAGTATCCCGACGCTAATGTTGTGTACGACGGGACAACCATCGATCCGGCGCTGCTCGAGGCACGAAGCAAGACTTTTGACTTGAAGGACATCGAGGATGATGCCGGAGGAAAGCATCAGGCAAAGCTCGAAGTGACTGAATGGACGCAGAAGGTAGACCGCGCACTCTATCTTTGTGACTGGGACGGCTTTGCCTTCAAGCGCGACTACGCAGGCATTCAAGCACCAGGCTTTGATTTTACCGCCTATCTGAAGACCAACTATGTGCGCGAACTGGTCGAGAAGAACTCGCTCGATCTTGGCAATATGGACACCAAGCTTACCGATACGGTGGATCAGGCCAGAGACGCGATGCGTGGGTATTTCAAACGCCGAGAGCAAGAACAGCGTCAGAATATCATCAGGCGCTGGAAGCAGGAGCGGATTTACCCATATACCCGAGATGCATCATCCCCTGCTCAAGAGGCTCAACGTCTCCTTTTCAACAAGTTGGCGCTTGACGTCCACGACCACCTCAAAGGCTTCTCGAAGGAGAGCCTGGAGACTAAGCGCTTCACGTTCCTGTTGTTGAAGCAGGCGCTGGAAAGTAATCCGGCAGAGTTGCAAAAGGTAATTACTGAGGTACTTGAGTTGCCCGAGAGTGAACTCAAAGACCTCGCAGGGCTCTTAGACTCTACGTCGCTATCGTCGATTATCAGTGCTTCGAAGCTCGTTGCGGACCGTTTGAATTTCCTGCAGGGCTTGGAGAACCTCCTATTTGACCCACAGCATAAGAAGGCGCTGCTTGAGCGTTCCCAGCTCCACAAAATCCTTGAGCCGCACACATGGCTCTTTGGTGAGGAGTTTAATCTCACCGTCAGTGACCAGTCTCTGGACAACGTTCTTGCAAGGCATCGTCACCTGCTCAAGCGTCCCACCGAAGAAGATGTAGAGCCGGTCAAGATTCCCGGCGGTTACTCTCAGGCTATCGTCGACCTAATGCTCTCCAGGAAGGTGCGCCGTAACCACGCCGACGAGCTTGAGCATCTTGTGGTTGAGCTCAAGCGGCCCAAGCAGTCGATCAATGCTGTGATCCAATCACAGCTCCAACGATATGCACACGCTGTCGCCAGTGATGACCGTTTCCAAGACTCCAACGTGCGCTGGTCCTTTTGGGCAATCTCCGACCGTATCACCGATGACGTGAAGGATTTTGCGAGCGATGACGGCCTGCTGTTTGCTCCCAAGCCGAATGGCCCAAAGGTGTGGGTCTGGGTCAAGGAGTGGAGAGAGGTCCTAGACGACTGCAGAGCTCGCCTTGAGTTCTTTAGCGAGGCGCTCGACTACTCTGCAGATAATGAGGCTGCGATGGAACACCTGCGCGAAACTCAAAAGGACCTGCTACCTGATACCGTTGAAGGGATCGGCGACGAAGAGTCTGAGCCTGCTACCGTAAATTAGGATGACAGAGAAGAGGGTGCCTCTTCATGAGCAGCACTGACCCAGCAATATCGAGTGAGCAATGGAGCGCATTCCTCGAAAACCTCTCGGTAGGTCGCTCCAAAGACCACCTGAATCGCTTCGGTTTGAACGCTAACGAATGAAACATGCAGCCAAGCTGTACTCACTAATCAGATAGGATCGAAATGAAGGTCATTTTCGCGACAGGAGAGCCCAAGAAAATCAAGGAGTACCAGCTCGACGATAAGACACCGCTCCCGGTCGCAGGCGATGCGGTTGCTATCTTCGATACAGTTGAGGAAGGCACGAGTTCGTCCGAACTTTGGTTCGTTCGAAGTCGGCAATTTACCTATGATGGCGACGAGCCAATTGTGGTGATTCACGTCTTTCAGCCTGAGGCTGATGAGAATGAAGAGCCTGACAAGGAGCTTCCTCAGCCAATGACAATCGATGAGTTCCTCGACTCCTAAGCTATCGACTTGATTGTCTGCCGAGATGGTTGAGCACTGAGAGAAGTATGACCCTACGCGAACGATTTTCGTCCTTCTACGAGCTTACCGAGGAAGAAAAAAAGACCCTCTGGGAGGAGGGCGTCTTCTACCTCGACTCCAGCGTGCTCCTCAGTCTCTACCGTTATCCAGAGACTGCTCGTGAGGACATGTTTAAGATGCTGGAGGCCATCAAGGATAGGGTGTGGGTGCCCCACCACGTGGGCATCGAATACCACCGGAATCGACTCAAGGTCATTCAAGAGCAGAAGGATCAGTTCGAGCAAGTCGAGTCGGATGTTGAGGATGCAATTGCAGGGCTCAGAAGGAAGTTCAAGGAGCTGCACGAGCGGCATCCGTTGATTGAGCCCAATTTGCTCTTCGACGACCTTGAGCAGGCAAAGGCAGACTTCTGCGAACACCTCTCCGTGTTAAAGGACAAGCAGCCGAGCTTTCGCGATGAGGACGTGATCGGAAGGCGTATCAACGATCTCATTGGAGAAAACCTGACCGATGACCCAGTTTACAGCCAAGAAGACGTCGATAAGCTCATCGAGGAGGCTCTACGGCGAGGCGAGGCGAAGGTTCCACCTGGTTACAAGGACTACAAGGAGAAAAAGGGCCAACCCCAGTGGGATTTCAATGGCTTAGATTACCATCCGATTCAAGGTGATTTGACGATATGGGACCAGATCCTCAAGCACGCCAAGAAAATAGGCGCAAATAGTGTCGTCTTTCTTACCGACGACCAGAAAGAAGACTGGTGGGAGGAATTTCACGGCGAAACGATTGGACCACGTCGTAGGCTTCGTGAGGAGATTTTCAGGGACGGAAAGGTTGAACTCTTCCATATGTACAAGCCGAAGGGCTTTCTGGTGGAAGGAGCGAAGCGTCTCAACGTGAAGGTCGAAGACGCATCCCCGCAACAGGTCGAAGACGCGGCAAGAGCGTTCATGGAGGGTTACAGGCACGCGAAGCGACTTTTTGAGCTGACCGAAGCATCACCCAATATTGAGCGTGTTATTGGGGTAGCGCAGCCAATGCCTCTCCCCGACGCGCTTTATGAGCCAACACTACGGTATATCGGGGACGCCTTTCAGCGTTCGCACGTTCAGAGTGAGGGGGGCGGGACATTCGTTATGTATCCCGCTGAGCAGCCCGACGAGAAAAGCCTAGTGTTTGCGTTCTTGCTGCCTAACCGGGCCATCTCAAGAGACGTGCTTGTTAAGTTCATTCGCGCTGTAAGTGACGTACACGGAGCGCATTACTATGCTCTGCACGTGCTTTTTGTCGTCGAAGGACATGGCGCGGTGGACAAGACTACAACGAAGTCGCTGATGGACCTCATCTTCCAGCAGCAACAAGAGACCGGGGTGTACGTGCAGTTCCTCGAAGCTGTTCGCGATGGGCTGAAGACATTTTTGGTGAGCATGTTCTAGGGCGACGATGTATCGGTTGCATCAAGGAGGAGCTGAAGAACACCTTCCAGCGCTCTATTGCCTTCGACCTCGTGAAAGAACCTCGAGGCGCCTCCCTCGTCATCGTACCCGGCGACGGTCTCGAAGTAGCCGCACGAGCCCCAGATAGTACCCTCTGAGGCCATCCTCCTTCGGCCTCCGCCTCCTACATCACCTGACTGCCCATCAAGCACCTGGGCCGCGTCAGGCATTACCATCACGTTGGCCGGGAAGCGTCCCTTCGAGCCGTCGTAGCCTTCTTCATCGACCAGGCCCTGCCGGTAGACACCATCAAACTTCGGCCTCCCTGTCGCTGGTCTGGGCTGGGCGTGCGTGTCGAGCCTGGCCGCGTCTATACCCATGCATCCCGACCCGTTCCGCAGGTACTCCCTTAGGAAGCTATCGGAGCCTTCTTTTCTGGCTATCAAGACGGCCAAGGAGCCACCGAGAACGCGAATAACATCTCGTACTTGATACCCGTCGCGCCTGAGCTTGAGGCCGGCAGCGTCTATCTCATCTGGCTTGGTGATCGCGTAGATCATGAGTCACCTCCCAGCCCAAGCAAGATGAGCTTCTTAGCCTCTGGCTCCAGGTCTTGGTTGAGGGCCTCCGACCCGTCTGTGATCGCAGCCGCGAAGTTGGCTGCAGCACGTACTACGATGCGCTCACTAAGGAGCCTGCGGACAAGGTCGAGGGCGTCCTCCGGCGTCGAGTCGTTCGGATAGGTGAACGCAACCCCGAGCGAGATAGCTCCGTCGTCTCGGTAATTGACGCAGATGTTCCTGGGGTCGGCGCTGCCCTCCGAGACACGACAGTGGGGCAGCCTGGACTGCAAGTAATCGATGCATGTCTGGCGGTGCCGCCGGTAGGAGGTCTGCTTTGCTGAAGTCAGTGTGCTCATGATTGTCTCCTCTGGTCATGCGGGCGGACACCGCCGCCCAACTTGTTTAAGAATTGAAGTTTGGATTAACAAAGTACTTTGCCATGCTTCCAAATTGGCTCGCGTACTCCTTGGCCTTTTCATACGTGTCTTCCGCTTCGTTTTCGTCGGGCCAGTCACCTACGTAGATGTCGAGGGGGTGTGAATCTCGTATTGATCACGCGGCCTGAGCGACCGGCTCGGCGTGCCGTTTGAAGCTCGGCATCATCACCTGCATCGCCGCCTCCCATCTGGCATCCGTAGCCAGACTTCGAAGTGTCAGAATCGCCTGGCCACCTTCGCGTTTCCACCGCTGTCCATTGCGCTTCATCCGCGTCTGCACGAGCTGCTTGCAGCACGCCTCGACGTGCCCGCTGCCGATGGGATGTCCTTTGGCGCGTGCTTCGGCGTAGTTCATCTGCTCTTTGTGATTCGCAATGTAGGTCATCGCCTGGTGGACCGCCTCGATGTCGTCTGCGCGCCAGCGCTTGATGGCCCGCTCGATTCGCTCGATGGCGTTGGGCTCATTGAGCAATCGGGTCCTCCATTTGGCCAGCACTGCCTCGGGCTTATCGGTTGTCGCTCGCTTGGCGCTGAACGCCTGCAGTGCCGCGCCCAGCTTCTCGACGAGGTGGTAGAAGTCGACGTAGCGAGCGGCAGCGGGATAGTCCTCATCGAGGATGTTGCACATCTCGCTGGCGCCGTCGCTCAGCGTGATGAGTTCGAGCGTCGGGCGGCGCTCCATCAGCGCGTTGACGTCCCACTTCATCTGCTCTCGCAGGATGTGTGCGCCTTCGCCTGGCATGCGCCCGTAGCGCAGCGTACCAAGTGGTGCACCCTCGCCGTCGTACGAGGTCAGCGTGCCGCAGTAAGCCATGCGCCAGTGCAGCCCATCAGCTTCGTCGACGAGCAGGCTGACGCGATCGATCGAGACGGCCAGACGCGCACCCTCCTCAGGCATTTCGACTTGTTTGATGGTCTGCTCTTCATACACGTCGCGCTCGTCTTCCCAGCACTCACCGAGCGTGCGCGCCACGCGCTTGAAGCTGTTGTGCGAGTAGCCCATCGCCCCAAGCTTCGCGGCCACCTTGGCCGCCGCACGCTCGGGCAACTCCTGAGCCACGTAGGCCATCGCCTCTGCACAGCCCTGCGTCCACTGCCCACCGATCATCCCGGTGCGAACCTCGACCGGACAGACCACGCTGCCATTGTGCTCGCCGCTTGGCCGGTAGACGTGCCGGGCAATCCGTACCGGACCCCGCATGGTGTGGTAGGTCTTCTCGACCGCGTCTCTGAGCAGATAGTGCAGTGCGCCGTCGACCTCGATGAGTCGAGCGTCCATGTCGTAGCGCAACAGCCATCGGCCGACGGCCTGGGCACCGAGCCGGTCGCTGGCCTCAGCGATGCTCTTCTCGGCGTGCATGGACGCAGCATTTGTGCCAGCGACCATCACTGAATCGACCAGCTCCTCGAAAAACGGCAGCAACTGCTTGCGAATCTCTTCTCGGTCGTGCGACTCTTGGCTCACGGGGTGCCTCCTTGGCGCTTATTTTCTTGGTCGAAAACAAGCTTAGCCGGGGATGGCACCCCTTCGCAATTCAGGCGGCCACGCCTACGCGCTCAGGCGCTGATAAATACGAGATCCACACCCTGTCGAGGTGCTCCAAGTCCGCTTTTGGCAGGTCGATACATTCACCTGGGCTAATGGTGAGCGGTTCTGCCGTTTCCCACGCCTTCACCTGCCTGCCGTCTCTGTAAAGCGCCAGAGCGGTTATCGTATGGCTTCTGACAAGCAAAAACGCCGCGTCACTGTCTATCTTTAGGACGCCGTTGTGAACGTTGCGTAGTTCTATCCGACACCTCTCGTATTTCTCGTCGCGGATTTCGTGTTTGTTATCTAAAAAACAAGTTCATAGATGCGCATCATAACCACCCCCTGTCCTTCAAAATGTCGGTGTCGATAGATACCTCGACTTCATCATGTTCTCTGGTTTGCGACCAGTCCGGAGCCTCTTTGATTTTGCTCAATGGGAACCATTGCGCGTCGAGTCGGCCACCTACCTCGCACTCAAGTTTGACAGCCTTGGCAGTATTTACTCGGTAGGAGCAGTGCATCTTGAGCCACTTCGGAGAGTCTTCCGATGGCGGTGTCACAATAGGCTCGGATGGTGCTGGTTTCGCTGCAGCAGCTTGTAAGTGGTTTGCCTTCTTGAACGAGCCGTTCAGAATGTCCCCTGTGCGCCTGTCACAAGCGTAATGCGCCGTCGTGAGGGGCTCGTCAGTAACCAGCCAGGTGACCTTATCTTGGTCCTGTAGACGCTGGCTCAGAATGTCGTTGAGAAGGTTTGCGAGGTTGCCAGAGGAGCGTGCGAAGCCCATACGGATGATCAAAATGCGCGGCTCATAGGTCTTCCAGCCGAGTCGCACATCAGCATCAAATTGCCATTCCCGAAGGTCGGAGTCGGTGCAGATCCTCCACTTTTGGCGGTCATCGAGAACGTCAAAGTCGTGGTTGTGCAGGACGCGCCTCCACAGCAGGTACGCAAGCTCAGACAAGAACTCTGTCTGCTCCATTTGCACGATGCAGTTAGCCCCCGACTTCCACTCATCAAGGAGTGCGGGCTTTTCCGGAAACCTTTTCCCGGCCAGCGGCGTGTCCGGAAAGTACCGCTGGAGCTTCTTCTGGTAGGTCTCCATCACCCAGCAAGGACACTCGATAGCCTGCTGCTTTTGCTCGATGACGTCCTCTGGCGAGAAACCAGCTCCGTACATCTCCATCAGGGAGAAGTCGTTTAGCTGGTCGTCTGAGAGCATAAATCCGAGCGTTGCGTTTCCCTGACAATATGGGCAGTCATCCAAGATCTCCCAGGCGAGGGCAGGCGTGGTCACCACCTCCTTCTTGAGCTCTTTTACATTTGGGCATGACTCGTCGTTCAGCTCTGCCTGCAAGGTCCCGATCTTCGTGATCCAGGCATTTCGTTTCTGCTGCTCTGACTGAACGGCAGGTTGTGAGTTCTCGATAAATTCTGTGTATTTACTCATGTCTAAACCTCTTTGGGTATGTCCACTAAAAAACCCACAAGAGATCATCCGGTGGACTTGCGCCAAAGAGAAACGCTCGGATGACCTTTTGCGGGTCTGTCTCCTGCTGGGCAGGAACTCTTAAGTTTTTGATCTCTTTGTTTACCTGCAACTAAGGAGTCCACTCCCTTCGAACAGTTGCACTAACCTGCGATATAAAAACATTATCGATATGGTTGCTATGTGCAGAGCAATATAGCACAATTGAAGAGAGCTATCAAGGGTTTTGTGTTGAAAGGAAGGGTCTTTGGTTTCTCTCGCGCGTACGTACGCGCGTCTTGATGCGCGCACGTCATGTCATGTCCAAGAACATGATCAAGAACAAGAGAACATGTCATGTCCAAGAACATGATCAAGAACAAGAGATCATGTCATGTCCTCCAGCGGCTATCTTGAGAGTGTTGAGTGATTTTGTTTAGTGTGCACTGCGATAAACGGCCTGAGAGGCCACGATATTGATTGTGCGGCCTTTTGTGGTTAAGGTGCGAGTGTTGAACCGTGTTCGTTATCAGGAAGGCACGTCGTTAGCCTGGTGCGTTTTGTCTAAAAGGTGCATCTCCAGCATAAGCGCGTTGTAGAGACCTCTCGAGATCCAGATCTGTAGTTTAGCGGTTACATCTCGCCATTTCACCCACACCCTCGCACCTTTGGCGACGGCTTGGGGGGCGATGTGGCGGTAGTTCGAGAGCTGCCAGTAGCACGCCCCGATGTTTTCGATAGTTTCCGAGCCGGCCGCGACCTCGCCAAAACCCTATTACCGGTCAGACTCTCGTAGCGAAGCGCCTGTTTGACCTGCCCGATCGCCATACGCTCTTGGGTTTTTCGCCACGGGTCGCGCACGCGGTTTGCCACCGTCTCGGGCTGATGATCGGCCAAGGCTCGCAGCCAACACTGGGCCAGAAGAAACATGCGCACGTAACGCAGCCACTGGCGGCGTCCACGCACCATCTCAGTGCCAAAGCCGGTTGCCTGGCGCAGGTCTTTGATGGCCTCTTCGAGGCTGAATCGCGCGGCATATAGCCTCAGCGCCACCCGGGCGTCGAGGCTGGTGTCAGTGCACAAGAACAGCGTCGGCTTGGAGCGCGGATCGTCGGCAAATTGGCTGACGATGACGAGCACCTCGTCGTCATACTTTCGGATTTTGACTCGCTTGGAGAGCACCTTGAGCTTGCGCCTGGTGCCGTAGAGTAAAAGCTCACAGCAGGACGACTCGGCTTCGAAAGCGGCCTGCCAGTCCCAGCGCTCGCCGTACTTTCTGGCGCGACCGGGCGTGCCAGGCTCTTTTTTCGGCGGAAGCTCAAACAGCGCACGGTTCTTCTGCAGCCGGCCGATGACGTGGCACATCGGGTCGCGTCTGATGGCTTCCAGAAACGGATTTTTGACGTACAGCGCGTCGACGAGCTGATAGCGCACCATATCTGGCTCGAACGAGTCAGCCTGACGATGGGTCATCAGGGCGCCCAGCTGAAGCTTGGTCTCGTAGGCCAGGCTGTCGTGGCCGGACTCTTCTGCTTCGTCCATCGGCACGAACAGCTCGGCATCGGTGACGTAGCAGCGCGCACCATTTGGGTTGAGCGCGTCGGGGATGAGGCCGTGAAGCACGTGGTTGTGACTCAAGACGTAGCTGGACTGATGGGCCTTGGCAGCATGATTGTGATGCACCGCCACACCGAACATCTTCGGGCCGAACGGCTTGGGGTTGAGCGTATCGTCGGTCGCCTCGACGATGACCTGGCGGCCGTCGGGCAGCTCGGTGGTGGCGCCGAGGTCGACGACGGCGTCGACCTGGGTGTTGCGAATCTCGTCTTCGTGCCACTCGCCGTCGAACAGAAAGCTCCAGAAGCGGCAGTAGTGCCGATCGAAGGCCGCCGTGCGCTGCACTTCGGTGATGGTGCGCGCTTGCTCGGATTGGCAGATCGTGGTCATGAACGCCAAAAAATACTGGAAGCGAGTTTCGGAAAAGAACTTGTCGAACGGGGCGGCCGTATCGATGATGGTAGCCGCAGGCGGCGTAGGAAGACGCATCGTGGACCTCCTTGTCCTGGTCTTCGTTTTTGGCATGAGCACCTCAAACGATAACCATCAGACAGGCGTCTTCGACGCGATTTTTACGCCGCCTGTTTTTGTGCGCTGACCTCCTACATTTCCGCTGATGTAACCGCTAAACTACAGTCTGTTCTGTGATCATGTCTCCACTCTGCTCTGGCCAGATTTGCCTGGACGATCCGGTCCACATTTTCTCGATCCAGTCCCAGGCTTTTAGCTGCAGGAACTAATTCATTAAGTTTTAGCCATTCTCTGGTTTTTCTGCCCATAAGAGATCCTCTGTGATGTCAGTGTGTTAGTTGTTTGGTTAAGTTTCTTATGGGAAGAAAACCGAAAAATGTTTTGAATCAGGATGCATTTCTGAGTGATCATGAAGGCAGGGGCGTGGTTGCACCTGTCGCGAAACTCCCAGCGAAAGAGGAGGTATGATGAAGCGATAGGATGAAACATGAAGAGTAGAGTGGACGTAGACGGAATTCTGAGTCGGGTTCCCAAGGTGATCTCTGTCGGTGGCGCTCAATACCGGAGCGAGCATCCGGAGATTCAAGACCTCGATCACTTCGTCGCACTGGCGGAGTCTATTGACGAGAAGGGGATTCAGGTGCCGATTCGAGTGTCTGGCGATTGGGTTGTCGACGGATGGCATCGTCTGGCTGCGGCGCACTTGCTGGAGGTACCAGCAGACGAAGTGCCATTTCGTAGCCTGGGCGAGCTCGACACTGTTGAGCGGCGGATCGCTTACCTGATGTTCAATTGCGCTCGGAAGAAGGTGCCGAAAGAAGAGCGCGACGAGGGCATCCGAATCATCAGGGAGAAGTCGGACATGTCGATGCGAGAGATCGCACGCGCAATCGGTGTCTCAAAGTCGGTCGTCGAAAGGGCGTGCAATCCAGACAAGCCTGTCCCACTTGGGACAGTGAAAAAGCCTGTTGGAAGCACCATCCTGCTGAGCGTCGAGGAGAACGAGGTGCTCGATGAACTGGCTCAGGCGTCGTCCATGCGGGCCGTCTTGCAGGATGCGGTTAAGCAGCATCTCAAGGTGGCAAAACAAGGGCAGGGCAGCTCGGAAGGGCTTGGCTCCGACGAGTGGTATACGCAGTCCATGTACATCAAGGCAGCTCGGGAGCTCATGGGCAGCATCGACCTCGACCCGGCGACTTGTGAGGAGGCGCAGCAGCGCGTCCAGGCCGATACCTACTACACCATCGAGGACGATGGCTTCTCTCAAGAGTGGCGTGGAAACGTCTGGCTGAATCCGCCGTTCTCGAACGGAGGTGAGTGGATGCGGAAGCTGCTGGAAGAGTACCAGGCCGGGAACGTGCAGCAGGCTGCCGCCGTGACCCACGCATATCTCGACGCGAAATGGTGGCACGAGATTGCCGACGCGGGAGTCCCGATGGTCTTCACCAAAGGCAGACCTAAGTGGCACCGAGACGGTAAGCTGATCCCGAGCAGGTCAAATGGTGGCGTGTTCTATTTCTTCGGGCCGACCGAGAAGTACGAGCAGTTCTTCGAGGCGTTTGCCGAGCTCGGCGACGGAGGCACGCCGGTGATGAGCTGGCTGCTTCGAGACGCTGCCTGATACGACAACGCCCCTCCTCGGCTTGAGGCGAGGAGGGGCTCAGTCCTCCTCCAACTGCTTTAGCTCTTCTGGGACGAGCGTGTAGTTGATCAGTGTGGGGAAGTGCCGAACGTAACGGCCTTGGCGGTCACTGCGAAGTTCTCGCTCATAGGCTGTGACGAAGCCGGGGATGTCCGTTTCACCCGCTGGGAGGAGGACGCTGATGTGAGGTTCGACGACGTCAAACAGGGCATCGACGTTAGCGATAACGTTTACCATATCTCTACGGCGCTCGATGTAGACAAAGCCCTTAGTCTGCAGCTCTCGTACCCGGAGGAATTCTTCCTCATAGAGCCAGACATCCGCCGTCTTGGTAAAGTACATGTACGCCAGGACAGCGCGTGACTCTCGATTCTCGAGCTTCGCAACAAGATCACGGTGCCGCTCGAATTTCCGAATTTCGGACCGTGCATTCTTCCGCCTCTTGGACCATGCACCTAAGGCCGAGGGCAGCCACGCAAGGTTGAGGATGAAGAGGGCGAGTACGCCGAGCCCCAGGTAACTCTTGGGGATGATCAACAGCTCGCGAAGCAGCGGAACGTTCGCGATGTCGGAGTACCAGATGTACACCGCAGCGCCGACGACCATTGCTGCGAATGACGGTAGCTTGAGGCTCCCGATATGTTTGTCGGCAACTTCGAGCCCTTTGCCGGCGAATTCTGTCCAAGACACGAGACCATCCTCCGAGTTGATAAAGCCACACGGAGGATCGTATCGCCGTCGTCTCACCTGCACAAGGGTTCAGTTAGGCTGCTTTCTTGCCCTGATTCTCGGCAAGTAACTCCCACTTGCGCATCTCGAGGTGTCGACGCTCTTCGTCGCTCAAGAATGGGTTGGCCAGCATCTCGCCGAACACGACATCGATGATGTAACGCTTCTTGTCGGGGTGGAGCTGGTCGAGCACGCGCTTGATCTTCTGTATCTCAGTCATCGGTCTGCCTCCTTTTAAGTGGTTGTCTGTGCGAGGGTGTCTTACATCGACCCCTCTATAACGGTTATCGGCAGAATCGACCGGATCGTTGCGTATAAAATGAAAAATCCCGCTCCTGAGGCGTTCAGGGCGGGGTTTGTCTGTTCCTGTGGATTCTAGTTCACAAGGTCGAACCTGGGAGTATACTGTACGTGCAACGAGCAACGACGAAACGAGTCAATGACGAAAAGCTTAAAGACGTAAGTTCGATTTCTGTCCTTTTCGTTGGAGGAACTTATGCCACCATCCGTGGTAATCCTCACGGCGTTCGTCGCCGGAATGCTCTCGCTCGACCTCTACCAGAAATTCTGGTCCTTCATGGGCCGAAATCTGAGGCAGTTGCCTCCTGGTGAAGACTGAGTGAAGCAACCCGCCTTCCTTCGGGGAGGCGGGTTTCTTGTTTCTTGATTACAGGCTATGCAGATATGTCGCGGTGAGTGTACCCACGACGATTCCGATTGCGCCGACGATCACGTAATTGCTGACCGGAGTAGAAGCGGACTCTTGCAGGTGCTTGATTCGCTTATCGTCTGCTTTAGCGTGAGCGACGATAGCGGCTAGGCCTTCGTTCGATACCCACACGCCGGGTCCGCGTACCTTCGTGCCGTCTCTGTAGCACTCAGACACTCTGATAGCGGCTCTAGTCGGAGGCTCGTCCTGCGCGTATGTCGTCGAGCATATCGTTAAACTCATCAACAGCCCGATCAGGATCGTTAGCCAGCGCCTCACTCTCGGCTTTTTCGCGTTCATCGATGGCATCGTTTACCGCCTTATCCGCCTGCTTATCTTTCCAAGCCTTACCCGTGAGGAACGCAAGCAAGGCGGCGAGCAGTACGAGAAGAAGTTCCTTCATTACTTAACCCGCTCAACCTTTGGATCTGGATTCTGTGTGGCAGACTTGTAGTCTCTGCAGATTTGCTTCCTTGCGTCATGCCCTGAAATAGCCGCTCCGACGTCGAATGTGGTGCCTGGGGCACCAAGCGTAAGGCCGACAAAGGTAAGGACAGCGCCGATTACAGCGCTTCCTTGCAGGAAATGCGAAGGAACGCTGCCTGCTTCGGCGTGGGCTTGATCGGGATATACGGCGACCAAGGGATTTCTAGGAGGTCGGAGAGGCGTTCTTTGAGTCGTTCTAGTTGGTCTGGGGAGAGTGGTTCATTCGTCGCTGTCCGACCCGTCTGATTGCGGGTCTGAGACATCAATGACGTCGTTCTTTAGGAGGTGAGATTGGTCATCAAGGCCGAGTGCTTGAAGAGCACCGGAGTCGGCGAGGGTCCGGAGGATGTGTGCTGCGTCCTCGGTATCGAGCTGGAGGGTGTTTTGTTGGACGTTCACTTGGCCGGGGAGGCCGTCAATCTGGAGCTTATCGACCGGCTTCATACCAGCACGGTCAAGAAGGTCTTGTAAGGCGCGGACTTGAAAATGAGATCCGTCTCCGGTCAGGCCGATGGCGATGAGCTTCTTGAGCAGGGCAGGGGCGAACGAAAGCAGCATCTCTTGGCTCTTCCCGAGCACGTCGACCACCTTCGCGATGCGCTGGTTTTCGAGGTGCTTGTCCCATGCCTCAACGCGCTCTGGCCACCTGTGAGTGTAACTGTAACGCTTGCAAACGGACCTGTTTGGCGTAGGCGGTGGATGGCCCTTCCAGATCTCATAGACCGTATCGAGGTGCCGCTCGTCTGGCGGCATGTCCTTGAAGATCTTGAATGCCTCGAAGGGAGCATCGCCCTCGTCGGGCTGCTTCTCCCAGGGATTCAAATCTGGGTCTAGGTCGAGACGGTTGGACATCTGGTAAGTGGAGGCGAAGGGGAAAGAGGCACCCCCGCAGGACGCAGGGGTTTAACAGGAGGGGGATATAGAAAGATTATCGAGTGGGCTGGTTAGTCAGGCAGCTTGCCGGTATAGGCATCGCGGATTAACTGCCACTCCTCTTTGCCCCAGCCGTCAATGAACTCTGCATCGCCGTAAACGTCACCCTGGGTGCGAATGAAGCGAGCAAGCCGATAAGCAAGGTGGGCAGATCGTGGGCAGGTAAATGTTCGCTCCAGCCGCTCCAGCCGCTGCTTGTTGCTAACATGAATCATTTTGTACGTCTGCGTGCCGTCCTTCCGCTGATACCCTTTCGTGACGCCACGTGGCAGGTCGTACTTAGAACCGGCGCGTGGTCCCTTATCCCTAGAGACGTTCAGGCCAGCGGGAATCGCACGAAGATTCTCGCGTCGGTTATCCAGCCCGTTACCGTTGACATGATCGACGTGATATCCCTCGGGAATCTCTTGCTCCCAGATTTCTTCGAGAAGGAAACGGTGCATCAAGATGCTGGAGCCGTCGCGCTTACGATATGCGTATTGAAGCTGACCCCTGCCGGTTAGGAGCGACCACTTCCCGACACTGGTGAGCTGGTCGACCACGTCGGTGTCAACGAGTACACGACCTCGCTCAGACCCGACCCGGCCATCAAGGATAAGCACAGAGGTACCGTCGTCGTTATCAATGACGCGGTTTTCCCGTGCGCTAGTCAGGCCAAGACGGCTGGCCCTTCGTTCGATAGCTTTCTTGGTGCGAGTCGGTATCCAGCCCAGCTTCGTTAGCTCGGTAGGGCCGAGGCAGGAGTAGGCGAGTCTGAGCTGCAATTCTTCAAATTTGTTCCATTTCTTCGACATAAAATAACCTCCGGTAAGTTGCGTTTCACCCCACGCGAAGTGCGTGCAGCGTCTACCGGAGGCCAAATATCGAAAGAATATTGAGGAGGAGCCTAACCCATCGCCTCGTGTGCTTTGACGATCAAGACGATCACTGAGCCTGTGACGTTGAGCATGTATTGCGCGAAGTACTCCGGCACCTGGTCGATCTCAGCGCCTTGACCATGTCCGCTCTTTTTGTTCCGAGGCGTTGGTGTCGTCTGCAAGAGCGACTTGAGCTGATTAATCTTGTTCTGCATGAAGCCCTCAAGCAGCTTCTTTTCGAACATGATTTCGACGAGCTTCCACGCAGTGTCGCGCTCGGCATCGTATTCCCAGCCTCGCTTGTCGCAGATAGCTTTCATCGTGCTTTCAAAGGCTTTAACACACGCATTCATCGCCTCCTTGTAGTGTTGGCTTCGGTAGTGCTCGTGGGCGGTCAGGAACTCGTCGTTGGCACCCTCAAACCCGTGTTGGTGCAGGAGATGGATTGCTGGCTTGATTGCCTCTTGGTGGAGGTGTTTTGAGTCGATCCGGATGATCTGGCCGTTTACGAACTCGTAGCCCAAGCCATTCTCTTGGAACCGAATGTTTAGCTCTTCTATACCTTGTCGGATCGCGAGACCAACATTCTTACCTCCATAAGCTCGCTGCTTTGCTTCGCGGTAGCGGAACCGGCTAAGAGCGATTTCGATCACCGACAGGAACATCTCTGCATCATCGGTATTGAATAATACCTCCGTTAGGAATGCCCACTTTGTCTGCACAAGGTCGCTTTTCCTAAACTGTGTAGTTGATGGCAGTTCGCGCATTATCATGTTCGCGATCCAGCCATAGTCCTCCCTTGCGTAGCGATCGCTTTCCGGATCTACGATGTCGATGAAAACATAGACCACCTGTACTCTGAGCGGTCCAGGAATTTTGTCATACTGGTAGACATCGGGCATCTCGCCGCGTTGCCGACGCATGCGCTTCTTGAAGTGGTCGATCACTGGCATCTTGCTCTCCACCTAATTACATCGGGTTTACGCCGATTATCCTACCGCACGCCCGTTCAGTAGGAAAGGGCAGGTCTCGTTCCTTTCACGCCCCACCCCTAAAACAAACTCGTCGGTCGTTTTTAACAGGCGGCTGCTCCTGAGTATTACCTAGTAGCTTCGCGGCGAGGACGAAGAAGGCGCTGGACTTCGTGCGACGAAGAGCGATGGTCCATCAGGACGCCACACCGGGACTGTGTGCCCGTGTTTATGTGCCTGATAAACCAGAGGAAACAGATGAAGCGCATTGAGGTAGGAGCGAGAGTAAAGTTCAAGGAGGGCGAAGGTCCGGGATGGGCTCGGGACCGCGTGTTTCAGCTCGTAAGAGTCTGGCACGGCGAGGGCTGGACGGACGAGGGCGAGGTTGAGTTAGGTATCGACGACGTCCTTGAGGTTGCGCCGTTTATCCCAGAGGAGGGCCGGTTCAGCTTTTCGACCACTGACGCCACCCCCGAAGAGATGGAGGAGGTCTAAGATGCTTGTAAGGATTCAAGAAGATTCGCTCGGCGAGACGGTGATCAACAGCGACCACGTAACCCACGCCTCGTTGTATGAGGATGGGGATAATTGGTTTGCGCTGGTTGAGCTGGTGACGGGCCGGATGCTCACCGTGTTTGTGACAGTGTGCGGCGACGGTCGTGAGGCCGCTGTTAGCACGCTGATGGCCATCCTTAACGGTTGGCCATCCTTAACGGTGAGCTTGAATAACTAAGATAACGCCTCTCCCTGCTTGTGAGCGGGTAGGGAGAGACGAGTACTAAACGGAGGTATGAGGCTGATGGGTAATGGCGACGACGAGAACAAAAATGAGACGGCGAATAGCTACAGGGCGATCATTAAGAAAGACGGCACGATGATCGTTACGGACCTGAGCGGCTGGTTCGACGAGATCGAGCAGCTAAGGAGCTGGCAGGACCAGCCGAATTTGGAGGCGCTGCCTGATTTTTGCAGCGTAGACGATCTGGCTCCGGTCCTCGGGATCAACCGCAACACTCTTTATCACGCGATCAGGGAGCAGGACTTCCCGGCTCGGAAAATCGGGAGGCGGACCCTGATCTCGAAGGCGGCGGTGGTTAAGTGGTTTGAGAAAAATGGGGTGG
This sequence comes from uncultured delta proteobacterium, assembly GCA_963697525.1. GTDB lineage: Bacteria > Myxococcota_A > Bradymonadia > Bradymonadales > Bradymonadaceae > Bradymonas. The sequence continues at coordinate 5,369,159 of OY969087.1, read as the reverse complement.
AAGAATGAGCATCCGCAAGACAACGAAGAAGGCAAACGGGCGAGAGTACGAAAGCTGGATGATCGACTTCCGCTATACCGACCAGGACGGGAAGCGGAAGCGGTTTCGTAAGTCTGGCTTCCGAACAAAGCGTGCCGCCAAAAAAGCGCAGACAAGGATCGAGAGCGCGATCGATGATGGCAGCTTCTTCGAGCCAGATGAGCCCGACGAGCAGCAAGAGGACGCTCCGACCCTTAACGAGTTCGCAGATCGCTACATCGAGGACTGCAAGGGGAGGCTCAAGCTCTCGACCTGGGAGGGTTACGAGCAGCGCCTTGAGAGCCACGTGCTGCCCGTTCTCGGCGAGATGCGATTGGATGCTGTTAAAAGGGCTGACGTCGACGCGCTCGTAAGCGACCTGGCCATCAAGGGGCTGAGCAACAAGACGATCAAGAATGTGATGGGGGTCTTATCCGGCCGCTACCGTACAGCGGTTGAGTGGGACGTTGTTGGCGCTATGCCTGCCATAGAGGCACCCAAAGCAGGTGACCCCGAGTGGTACTACCTTGAGAAGCGCGAGGCCGATGCACTTGTAAAGGCTGCTCAAGAGGAGCCCAGGATCTCGATGATGGTTCGGATGGCGCTACATACGGGTATGCGCCTCGGGGAGCTGCTCGGCCTTAGGAGGCGGGACATCGACTTCGGGCGCTGCCAGATCCACGTACAAAAGAGCTACAGCCGGGGAAAGCTCACGACTCCTAAGAGCCATAAGCGGCGGTCGATCCCTATCACGGAGACCTTTTGTGAGAGCCTGCGTAGCTACATAGCCGAGCGGCCTCGCAGCGAGTGGGTCTTTTGTGACGACGAGGGAGGTATCCTGAACAAGCAGCGGGTAAGAGATCCTCTAGACCGCGCCTACAAGGCCGCTGAGATCCCCACACACAAGAGAGGCTGGCACTTGCTACGACATACCTATGCAACGCAAATGGCAGGCTCTGGAGCCGTCACGCTACGAGACCTCCAGAAGCTCCTCGGGCATGGTACTATTGAGGTGACCGAGCGTTACGCCCACTTCATGCCGGAGGCTTACGACAGGGCTCGGGAGGCGCTGGCCGGGGTTGGGCTGGGCGAATAACGGTAACAGACGGCACATGGGCTTTTCAGGGCCAAATAAAAGCCTCATCCCTTTGAGCTTTTTGATAAGGGATGAGGCTTTGCTGCGTCTGGGAGGAGCAAACTCGTGGGCAGATAGTGGGCACACGGTTTTGGTGGCGTTCGCTGAAATCCCGCAAGGTGTTGATAATGAACGGGTTTTGGCAGTACCCCCACCGGGATTCGAACCCGGACTGGACGGATTTTAAGTCCGCTGCCTCTGCCTGTTGGGCTATGGGGGCGTGGGCTGTGCGATTACGCAAGCCGCCGAACCATTATTTCGACACTTGGGGCGGTTGCGCAAGCCTCGGGCGGCGGCGATAGCACGGGTTGGGGGGGCTGGGAAAGAGGCGAAGTGACATTCGCGGCTTGAATTTCGCGCACACATCTCTCTTAATAAAGGTATCGGTGACCTCGGTATGGTTTGCACCGAGGGGGGTGTGCGCAGACATTGGGTGCCGGTGTCTGACAACGGCGATTCTCGCCCTCATGGACTCGGGCTCGACGGAGACGATGGTGAGCAACGGAAATGATTGGAATCAGCAAGGTGGCAACGACTGGCAGCAGCAGCCTTCGGGCCAGCCGTCGAATCCCAACCCCGACCCCGGCGGCAGCTACGGCCCGCCGCCCAAACAGAACGGGCCGTCGACCGACATGATCACCGAAGGGTGGGGTGGCGGCGAGGAGGTGACCTTCGACGAGGTGCTCGATCGGCTCAAGTTGGTCGCCAAGCGCGCCCAGGGGCCGGTGCTCACCGCCTGGCTGATGGCCGGGGCGGTGCTCTTGGCCTTCGACCTGCTCGGGGGGCTGCTGCATGTGGTCAACTACTTCATCGACAGCGTCGCCGTCAGCGGCGCGCTGGGCATCGTCGAGATGGTTCTCGGCTTCGTGGCCAGCGTGGCGGGCTTCTTGGTCGTCTCGCTGCAGCTCGGGCTGATGAAGCCGCTGTACCGCCAGGTGTTTGGCGGCCAGTCCTCGGTGACCACGCCCAAGGAGGCTTTGAACGAGTCCAAGGGAGTCTTCGGGCCGATGCTTATCGTCAGCCTGATCATCGGCCTGGCGATGGGCATCGGCGGAATGTGCTGTCTGGTGCCGGGGATCTTCTTGGCGTTCGTCTTCTGCCAGGCGCCCTACCTGGTGGCCACCAAGGGGCTGAGCCCCCTGGACGCCATTCAGACCTCCCTGCAGATCAACAAGCAATACTGGCAGGTCATCCTGGTGGCCGTGGTGGGCATGGCCATCGCCGGCGTGATCGGCGGGGTGGTCATGGTCATTGGCGGCGGCATCGTGGGCGCGCTGTCGAGCCTCATCGCCCCATTCAACGTGCCGCTGCTCGAGATCGCCTACTGGGTCGGCGGCCAGGTGATCGCCTTCGGCGTCATGCTGGTGCACATGGCGATCTTTTCGACCATCGAGACCAAGAAGACCCAGAAGTTTCCGGCCTGAGCCGGCCTCACTTCTTGTCGCCCTGGGCCTGCGGGGCGTCGGCGCCCTCCTCCAGGGGGGGCGCCTTATAATACACCGACATCGTATGACGGCCGGGGCCGACCTTGGCGATACGCTCGAAGCTGTCGCCGGTGGTCACCAGCTTGCGGGGGGACAACTCCTTGTCGTCGAGCACGACGTGGTCGATCTCCTGGTTTTGCCAGGTGCGCGGGAAGGCCACGCCGGGGATGGCGCCGCCCTCCAACGAGCGCACCCGCGCGCCCAGCAGGTTGACCGAGATGGTCAGACGACGTGTCTCCGGCGACCACTGGCTGGTGAGCACGGACTGGCGCCGGGCGGACAAAAAGTCGTGGAACTCGCCGATGGTCGTCACCCAGTGGCGGTGTTTTTTGGCCAGATCGAACGCGCTTCGAAACGTCAGCAGGATGCCCGGCGCCGGCTCGGTGCGCATGGCGTCCGACGGCAGGCTGACGGTGACCGGCTCGTGAAAATAGGCCTCGCTATTGCCCAGGATACGGTCGAGGCGGGCGACGTTGGCGTTGGCGCCCTGCAGCAGGAACGGAAACTCCAAGATCGGCAGCGGCAGGCCGCGATCGTCGATCGGGTAGTAGGGAAACCCCGTGCCGAATAGGTAGCCGTAGTGGTCGGGGTCGGTGGGCCCGAAGCTATCGTCGACCTGGATGCCCGCGGCCAAAAGCTGGCTGAAGGTGGTGTCCCAGTCGTTGGTCCACAGCGAGCCCTCGACGCGGCCAAAGATGATGTTTTTCTTGCCGGGCACCGTGGCGGTCAGCTCCTGGCGCTGTTGGCTCAGGTTGAGTTCGCGCTCGATGGGCTTGATGGCGCCCAGGCCCACGCGCTCGGTCGCCGGTTTGCGCTCCTTTCCCACCACCCACAACAGTCCCAACTCGGCGCCGGTCTCCTCGAGCAGGGCCGCCTCGGTGCGCGTGACCATGTCGGGGGCGACGAAGACCGTCGACGACGCCTTTTGCTTGCGCGCCCAGTCGGCGTAGCCGATCGCCGCGCGGGTGTTGGTCGGGGTGGGGTGGGTGATCATCAACGCGCCCGCCTTCTGGCCCGGGTACATCCACAGACGCGGCATCGGACGCACCTCGGAGAGGCGGTGGAAGAGGGCGCGCTCGAGCAGGTCGGCGTAGGGTACGTGATTTTTGAGCATGCGCTTATTCGCGACGCGCTCGTCGACGGGAAGCAAGTGCTTTCCCTTCTTGCGCCCGAAGTTCATGCCCTCGGTGGGCACGCCCTGCTGGATGCCGGTGACCGTGCAGCCGAAGTCGAATAGGAAGGTGTACACGTAGCCTTTGCCGAGCTTGTTGACCGTCAGGCCGGGCTGGCCGTCGACCTCCATGAGCATCGGGCCCGACGGGTAGGCCTCCAGGGCGGGCGCGGGCAATAACTTGCCCGACAGGGGCGTGTTGGGCAGGTGCTTTCGCATGGGGCCGTGCACGCCCAGGCCCTCGGCCGAGGTGATCGCGCGGGCCTCGCGGGTCTTGCCCTTGGTGGACACGCCCGTGAGCAGCTCCCAGCCCTCACCGGGCTGCTCGACGATGACCTGGCCGCCGTTTCGGGCGAAGCCGGCCAGCGCGCTGATGCCCGTCGACGGCATGGCGGCGGCGACCCGGCGCGGCACGATGACCACGCTTCGGCCGGCCAGGATCTCCGGGCTCAAGTTGCGGTTCATGGTGGTGGCGAAGGAGCCGAAATGCTGCCACAGCCCGTTGAACCAGCCGTAGCTGCAGTCCAACTCGTCAAAATTTTCCGCCTGCGCCGCCGGCACGTCCGGCAGCAACAAGAGCACGTCGCCCTCGGTGCGGTCGGGCGGGCGGCTGCCGGTGGTCGTCTTGGAGGTCGCCGGCTCAAAGTGCGGGTGGTCGACCACCGCCATCAGCCCAAACCCCAGGGCGATGAGCCCGAGCAGCACGAAGTCCCATTTGAGCGCCCCCAGGATGGATTGTTTTCGAGCCATAGCGCGTGCGTTCTACTGGTAATAGACGTCGATGGTGTTGAACCCGGGATCGAGCGGGATGCGCCGGAAATGATAGCCGACCAGGTTGGCGTCGACGGCGTCGATGTCCCCGCTGACGAGCTCGCCGGCGATGCGATTGACCCCTTTTTTGGCCAGCGCGAAGCTCTTGCCGTCGAGGCTCGCCGGGATGGTCAGCGACAGGCCGTGGCGCTTGGCCTCGACGGTCACCCGCAGCAAGGTGGCGCTCTGGCCGGCGTTGGCGTCCGCGGCGGCGTCGCCGCCCGCGTCATCGGGGGCGTCGGCGCTGGCCGGCCGGCTCGGGGGGATGCGCGCGTCGCGCACCACCCGGCTCTTGATGCGCCCGGCGCGCCGCGAGCGCAAAAAACGGTCGAAGCGCGCCACGCTGGTGATGACGTGGTCGTGCTGGCGGGCGATCTGGAAGACCGACAGCCATTGCTCGAAGCGGTCCATATCCGGGTAGTCGGCGAACGCGCTGGGCGGCACCGACCAGGCGATGGCCTCGTGTTGGCCCTTGCTGCTCTGATCGATGAGGTCGGCGAGTTTGGGCCCGCCGGTCACCCCGGTGGGGTAGACGACGGGAAGCTCGCGGATGCCCAGCGGCTGGCCCTGCTCGTCGACCACCAGGAAGGGAAAGCCGGTGCCGTAGGCGTAGCCCGCCCCCGGCGCGGGGCTGTAGGTCGTGTCCACCCGCAGCTTTTGAGCGGCCTCCAGCTCGAAGGGTCGCGCCCACTGCTTGTCCCACCAGCCGCCGGCGACGCGTGCCGTGCGCACGTAGCCCGACGGAAGCGTATGGCGAAGGGTGTCGAGCTGGTCGCCCAGCCCGATCGGTTGGGCGAGGGGCTGGAAGCCGCCGATGCCGACTTTCTTGTCGAGTTCGAGCGGCGTGCCCGCTTTCTTCCAGGCCAGCCCGATCTCGCCGCCGCGCCGCGAGATGACCGCCGCGCCCGAGGCCGTCAGGCCGGAGTCCACCGTCGACAGCAGCGTGGACACGCCCTGATGGTCGGTCTCGTAGCCGAGCATCCAGCCGCCGCCGTCGCCCAACTCGCTGTCCTCGTGCACCGCGATGAGCGCGCCCTGAGCGCCGCCGGGAAACGGCCAAAACGCCGGCAGCGGGGTGTACGCGCCGATAACGCCGAAGACCATGAAGCGCTCGAGCACGTCGGCGTAGGGCACCGAGTTGTTGACCAACTTGGGATCCATGACCAGCGCGCTGGTTCGGGGCACCCCGACGTGATTGTGGGCGACCACCGAATAGTCGTTTCGCGGCCGGCCCTGCTGCATGGCGACGAGCTGCTCGCCGAAGTCGAAGTCCACGGTGATGGCCGTGCCCTTGCCCATGGGCGTGGCGTAGATCGCCGGCGCGCCGTCGATGGCCAGGTGCGTGGTCGCTCCCTGGCGCGGCGCGGTCGAGCCCACGAATTGGGTCGACAGGGGCATGTCCAGCAGTTGGGTCTTGTAGGGATCGCTCAGCCCCCGGGCAAACGTGACCTTCTGGCCATCGCGGGTGCCGGCGCGTCCGTTGGCCGAGAACGTCTGGCGCAACTTGCCGTGCGGCTCGTCGAGCACGATGACGTTGCCGTCGAGGGCGTGCTGGCGAAGCTTCTCGAGCAGGGCGTCGGGCACCTGGTCGGCCACGCTGGACGTGAGCACCACCACCCGCGCGGCGTCGAGCACCTTCATCGACAGCGACTGGGGCGTGGCGATGGACACCGGGCCGATCTCCTGTTCGAACAGGTTGATCCATGCCACACTGAAATCGCGCTCGGCGAAGCCCGGCCCGCTGTTGCGGATGGCATCGTAGTCCAGCACCACCAGCACGTCGGAGTTCGCCTCGCGCGTGATCGTGATTCCGTCGGCGGTGTCGACGTCGTTGTCGAGCACGAACGGCGAATTGTCCAAGTGCAGCGCGGTGGCTACGATCACCACCAGCGACCAGAGCAGCACTCGATAGGCCGTATGGGCCGATTGTTTTCGGCGACTTTCGAACATCCCTTACAACGTACGACGTGCGAGGTCAGAGGACGGAGGCCCGAGGACCGAATACCAGAGGGTCGAGGACCGAACGCGGGATCGATGTGCGGAACGCGATTCGCGCGTGAAAAATTCGTCTGGGTTTGATCCTTGTCCCCGGCGCGCAGTATATGGCTTCGCCCGACAGTGTAAACGACAAAAGCCGAAAAGCAGCTTAGACTTGCGATTCAAATAGGGACCATGAGAGCCGTCTTCGCGGAAACAAAGGGCAACACCTTCGCCATGGGAGCGACGCCGGCCGGCCGGATGTGGGCGGCGCTGGAGCGGTTGATGTTTTTGTTCCCGGTGTTGCTCATCGGTGCGACCATCTTTTATCTGCCCGACTACCTGGGCCGCTACCGCGCCCAGGAGCCCCAGTCCGGGCTGTTGCTGGTCGTGCTCATCATCGGCACGCTGGGGCTGAGCCTGCTGGCGGCGGTGCTGCGGTTTTTGCGCAAGGAATTGTGGGTGGTCGACCTCGGCGAGCAGATGCTCGTCTACCAGACCAGCCGGCTGTTGGGCGGCAGCCAGCAGACCGGGGTGGAGTTCGAGCATATCAAGCGCTTCGCGGTGCATCTGGCCGACGCCCCGCATACCAGCCGCCTGGTCGTCGAGCTCGACGAGCATGGCGGCGAGCGCATGCTGGAGACGCGCCTGGGCGCGCAGTCGCTGCGCGAGGTCGCCGAGGCGCTCGCCGAGTTCCTCGACGCCCACGACCTCGACATCGCGGTGGATATCCCCGCAAAATGAGGGGATGCATCCGCGCTCGCCAACCTTTACAATCGGCTCACGACCGCAGCGGCGGAATCCCCCGAGGGGCTTGTGCCGTTGTTGGAGATAGTCTCGTGTCGCATCACCCGACTGATCCCCATATTGAGGATGAGCTGAATGCAGCGTCTTCGCTTGAAGATGAGAGTATTCGTCGCCGCGCTCGCTGCGATGGTGGCCGTCCAGGTCGCCGCGCCCTCGCTCGCCCACGCCCAGAACTGGGATGTGCGCGGCGGGTCCAAGCGCCACCAGGAGATCGTTCGCCGCTACAAGCAACTGCTCGAGCATAACCCCGTCGAGGGGCTGATCTTCAAAAAGCTCGTCTCCTACGTCGGCCGCGGCGATGGGCTCGACTCCCTGATCGAAGACTATAAAAAGGCGGTCAAGGACCACCCCAACAAGGTCACGTACCACCTGATCTTGGGGCACCTGCTCAAGGTCAAAAGCGAGTATAAGGCGGCCCTGGCGCAGTACGATCGCGCGGTCGAGCTCGACAAGCAAAACCCCACCGCCTGGCTGAGCCGCGGCTCGGCCCATATGCTGCTCAACCACGACAAGCAGGCGACCCAGGACTTCGAGAAGGCGCTGAGCCTGGAGAAGAATAAGGACCGCAAGCAAAAGATCTTGCGCAAATTGGCCGACGTGGCCTTCGCCCAGCATGATTGGGATCGCGCCGAAAAATACTACGACAAGCTCGTCGACCTGGACCCGCGCGACGAATATCTGCGCATGGAGTACGCCCAGGTGTTGGTCAAGTACAAGCGCTATGACAAGGCGCTGAAGCAGTACGACGCGCTGATTCGCCTGGCGGGCCACGACACCAAAAAGCGCGCGACCACGCTTCGCGACAAAGGCGACGTCTACGAGCGCATGGGCGAGCCCGAGAAGGCCGTGGCCACCTACCGCAAGGCGATGCGCCTGATGCGCGAGGGCAACTGGCTGCACGACGAGCTGCGCCACCGCATCGTCGACGTCTACCGGTCGATGGACAAGCTCGACGAGCTCGTCGAGCAGTACCAGAAGAAGTGGCACCACCCCAATTACGACCAGTCGATGACCCTGGCCAAGCTGTACGACGAGCTCGGCCAGGACGATAAGGCGCTGACCTACTTTCGGCGTGCGGTGGCCAAGAACCGCCACAAGGTCGACCCGCGCCTGGCGCTCATCCGGATTTTGCAGCGCCGCGGCGACGACGACAAGGTGGTCGACGCCTACAAGAGCCTGATTCGCGTGGCGCCGGGGCAGGAGCGCTTCCAATTCGACCTGGTGCAGTTGTACTTCCGCCTCGGCGAGCGCAAAACGGCCGAGCGCGAGCTCGCCCACATCGCTCGGCGGTTTCGGCGCGACCCGCAGGTCTACCAGCAGTTGGCCAACACCTACATGCGCTACGACATGCGCCAGAAGGCGCGCAAAGCCTACCAGCGGCTGGTGCGCCTGGACCCGCGAAACGAGAGCTACATCCTGAGCCTGGGGGAGTTTTACTACCGCTCCAGCGAGTTAGATAAGGCCAAGAAGACCTGGAAGAAGCTGATCCACAGCCGGTTGAGCAAACCGCAGGCGTACTCGTTGATGGGCGACACCTTCGCCGAGCACGGCCTCATCGAGGAGGGCCTTCGCTACTACGAAAAGGCCGTCAAGCTCGCCCCCGACGACTTGAAGATTCGGCGCGGCGTCGCGCGCAACTACGTGCGTGCGCGGCGCTGGGACAAGGCGATTGCCGCCTGGCGCTACGTGCTCGACCACAGCAAGCAAGCCCAGGCTCGCGCCGAGGCTCGCGGGCGCATCATCGACATCTTCGAGCAGCGCGGCCTGCTTCGCTCCAAGATGCGTGACTACGAAAAGGCGTTCGCCGCCGACAAGCCCGACGCCGAGGCGGGCTACTTCCTGGCCGAGGCTCACCTCAAGCGCAAGGAGTACGCCCAGGCCGAGAAGGTCTACCAGAAGCTCATCGATCTCGACGGCAAGGAAGACAAGTCCGACCTGGACGCGCTGCAGGCGCTGCTGCGCATCTACCAGCAGACCTCCGAGCCTAAAAAGGCCATCGCCGTGCTCGAGAAGATGGCCAAGCTTCGCCCGCGGCTGGCCCAGCAATTCTACCACCAGATCGCCGAGATCTCGCTGGACCTGTACCAGGACGACAAGGCCATCAAATACGCCATGCGCGCCGTCGAGCAGAACCCCGACGACGCGACGGCGCATGCCCAACTCGGTGATGTCTACCGGGAGATGCAGCGCACCGAGGAGGCCGTCAAGCAGTACAAGCAGGCCATCGACCTCGACCCGCGCTCCTTCGACCACTATTGGAAGCTGGCCGAGTTGGACTTGCAATTGGGCAAATACGACGCCGCCGAGAAGCTTTATAGGGCGATCGTGACGAAGTCCGACGACGAGTCGCTCATCATCAAAGCCGGGCGCAAGGCGATGAAGCTGGCCGAGGCCGACGGGCGGCTGGGCGATCTGGAGATGGAGTTCTCGCCGCTGTTGTTCGGGGCGCGCTCCAAGCCGGTGTACCGCAAGCTTTTGCTCGAGATCTACGACCGGATGGCCTCGCCGCTGGTCGAAGAGCTGCGCTACGGGATTGGCAAAGATCACGCGACGACCGAGAAGAAGCTCGTGGCGCTTTCGCGAAAGGCGCTGCCGGCGCTGACCGACGCCCTGCAGTCGAACGACGTCGCCCAACGCGCGGCGGCCATCGGGCTGTTGGGCGATCTGCGGGCGGGCGCGGCGGCCCCGGCGCTGGCCCATATCGGCGTCGACCGCACCGACTCGCTGCGCACCATGGCGCTGATCGCGGTGGCCCGCATCGGCGACGAGCGCGCCTCGGCGGCGCTCGTCGGCGCGTTGGATGACGAAGACCCCGGGGTGCGCGACATGGCCACCTGGGCGCTGGGCTTTACCGGCGGCCGACGCGCGGTCAAGGCGCTGGTCGACGTGGTCAAGAAGGGGCAAAACTGGACCCAGAAGGCCCTGGCGGCCATCAGCCTGGGGCGCATCGGCACCGCCAAGGCCTCACGCGCGCTGCTCGACGCCCTCGAACCCGACCGGCTGTCACACTCGTCGGACAACACCGCCGTCGCGCTGGTCTGGGCGCTGGGTCGCGCCGGCAGCGACAAGGCGGTGCCGGCGCTCGAAAAGGCGCTCGACACCGGGTCGGCCGAGGTGCGCGACGTCGCCGCCTGGAGCCTCGCGCGGGTGGGCAATGACGCCGCCTTCAAGGCGCTGCTCGACGCGTATTGGAGCGACGAGCCCTTGCTGCGCCAGGCCGGCGCGCGCGGGCTGGTGCAGATGGCCGGGCGCGACCCCCACCAGGACGAAAAGGCCACCGCCGCCCGTGAGGCCGCCCACGACATCCAGTATATCGACGACCGCCGCCAACAGATCCAGACCGACTCGATCATCTCGAGCCTGCAGCAGGACGCGCGGGCCATCGACGTGACCCGAAGCGGTGACTTCATCGCGCCGCACCTGGACACCATCGCCAAGCTAGCGAACGACCGCCTCGGGGGCGATAACGAGCGGGTGCGCCGCATCGTGTTGCGCGACCTGGCCGATATGGCCGGACGGCTGGGCTTCGGCATCCTCACGCCCACCACCAAGGCCGACGAGCAGGCGGTCGATACGCTGCTCGCACGCCTGCACCCGCAGCTCGCCAAACTCGCCCAATCGGACAAGCCGGCGATCTTACGCCCGGCGGTGTTGTTGTTGGGCGCGGCGGGCGACAGCGCCGACGAGCCCCGCCTGTTGGAGCTCGCCGGCGCCAAGGACCCGGGCGTGCGCGAAGCGGCGATCGACGCCCTCGGCCACGCCAAACCGGCGTCGTCGCAGGCCGCCGACAAGATCGTCGCCGCGCTGCGCCACGCTCTGGCAGATCCGGCCTTCGGCGTGCGCGCGGCCGCCGCCAGAAGCCTGGGCGCCCTGGTCGGGCCCAAGGACGCGCACGCTGCCAAGGCGACCGCGGCGCTGCTCGAATTGCTCGGCGACGACTTCCGCGCGGTGCGTGAGGCCGCCGCTCAGGGCCTGGTCGCCCTGGGAAGCGACGAGGCCATCACCGGGTTGAGCGCGCGGCTGGGCGACCTGGCCCTGCCGGTGCGTCTGGTCGCCCTGCGCGCGCTGGCCTCAAGCAAGACCGACGCCGCCCGCAAGGCGCTGGCGCCGTTTCGCAAGAACGACGATATTCGCATTCGCCAGGCCGCCGGAGGCGAGTAGGGCGGTCGCGGCGCCGGTTCCGCTCACGGTTCCCGCTCCGATACCTTGACCTGATTTGTGTTCCAGCCTACCCTGCGCGTCGGTACTTCAATCTGCAGGAGTGCGGAATGTCCAGCTCGAGAATTTGTACGAACTGTCAGGCGGTTGTCCCGGAGGGACACCACTTCTGTGGCCGCTGTGGAGCGCGCTATCACGAAGGCGGACAGGTCGAAGAAGACGAAACCCTGTACTTCGGGGCGATGATGGCGCCCGGGCGCGCCAAGCTCATCCTGATTAAGGGCGAGGGCCTCGAGGGCCTCAGCTACCACCTCAACGCCACCGAGCACGTGGCGGGCAGTGGCAACGGGGCGATCCTCTTCCCCGACGACCATTTTCTGAGCAAGCGCCACGCAACCTTCGTCTACCGCGACAACAAGCTGTATTTGCGCGACGAGGGCAGCCAGAACGGCACCTACTTGCGCATCCGCGAGCCCAAGCGCCTGCAGCATGGCGACAAGTTCATGGTCGGCGAGCAGTTGCTTCGCCTGGAGCTGCTCAACCTGCAGAGTGAGTATCCGATGCAGGAAGACACGCTGATGTACGTCAGCCCGCCCAAAGACTACAAATTCCGCCTGGTGCACGTCCTCGAGGGCGGCAAGCCGTGCGCGTCGTATTGCTCGGTCAACAACGACATCCTCATCGGCCGGCAGGGCTGCGACATTACCTTCGGCGCCGACCGGCACGTCTCGCCGCGCCATGCGCGCGTGGTCTGGGAAGACGGCGGCCCGGTGCTCAAGGATCTGGACTCCAAGAACGGCACCTACGTCAATATCAGCGACGAGGAGCGGCTGGTCCACGGGGACTACGTCCAGGTGGGAAGCGAGCTGCTGCGCGTGGAGATTAACGAGTAGGACACAGCGCAAACACCCCTGTCACGAGCCGGCCTTTAGGGGCCGGCTTTTGTGATCATGGGGGTCAAGCGCGCTCTAGCGGTGATCGAGGCGCGGGCGGCGCTCGCCGCTTGTGTGTCGCTGGCTGCTAAGCCGCCGCACATGCGTGGCGTGCAGCCCCTTGGGCCCCTGGACGAGCTCGAATCTGACGGTGTCGCCCTGATGGAGGTTTTCGTGCTCGGCGTCCTCGATCTGGCTGTAATGGACGAAGATATCCTCGCCCCCTCCCTGGGTAATAAAGCCGAAGCCTTTGGCGCGGTTAAACCACTTGACGTGACCAGTTGCCATCGTAGGTTCCTCCCGATGAGCCGTGCATGGCGGGTGTGAGACGGGCCCCGGTGCGCGGGGACGACGCGTCCGCTCCCTGAATCCCCCTTCAGAGAATGGCGCCCCGCGGGGCCATATCATATTAACGAGTAGGCCCCCCGAGAGCGGTGTCAAGGCGGTGTAAAACCTCTATTTTTTCTTCTTGAGCGCGTTCATGCGGTTGCGCGCTCGCTTGGCCACGGGCCCATCGGGGGCGACCTTTAAATATTGCTCGTAGCTCGCGATGGCTTCCTTGCGCTTGCCGATGCTCTGCAGCAGGTTGGCCTTGTTGTACCAGGCCTGGGCGAAGTCCGGCTTCATCGAGTTGACCTGCTCGTAATACTGCAGGGCATCCTTGAAGTGGGTGAGCATCTGCTCGGCCAATCCCAGCCCCAGGTATACCCGCGGGTCATCGGGGGCGAGGGTGCGCAGATGCTCGTAGGCGGCGCGCGCCTTGTCGTATTGGCGCATCAGCATCAGCGCCCCGGCGATATTGACCAGGGTGTCGATGTCGGGCTTCTGGCGCAGCGCCAGGCTGGTGCGGTATGCCTTGATCGACTGGGAGTACAGCGCGCGGTTCTGGTAAATATTGCCCAGGTTGAAGTAGACCTCCGGGTGCTTGTCGCCGCCGTGAGCCAGGGACTTGTCGATGGCGTCGATCGCCTTGGAGAAGTGCTGTTGGGCGGACAGGGCGATGGCCTTATTCATGTAGATGTCCCAGCGCGCGTCGTCCTGGGACAGCGCCTGGTCGTACAGCGTGACCGCCTTGTCGAAATCTTTTGCGTCCAGCGCCTTGTTCCCCTGAACGAACAGCTCCTGGGCCGAAAATTTCGGCTTGGGCGCGGTCTTCTCGGTGACGTGCTGCTTTTCGTTCTTCTTTTGCGGCGTCGATTTACACCCGACGAGCAACCCGGCGGCGACCACGAAGACGGCGAAAAAACGCATGGCAGATCTCATAAAAACGGTCCTTCAATTTTGGATGAACTCATGATGGCTCCACTGTACGGCAGACACCGTCGGTTGGCAAAGCTTGTCGCCACAATCGCGTTGCTGACGCTGACCTGCGGTTGGGCCCTGATGGGCTGCGCCACTGCGCCAAAGGTGCCCCCGCCCAGAGGAATGGACGCGATGGGGCCGCCCGAAATTCTGTACCACGCCATCGTGTCCACCTATCACAGCCGCCACATCCCCATCGACGTGTCGTCGGCCAAATTTCTGGTGGTGACCTCCCAGTACGAGGAGGTGGGGCCCAACCTGCGCAAGCGGCTGGCCTCGCGGGTGGTGCGCGCCGCGCCCGGCGCGATGGGGCTCAAGGTCATCACCGAGTGGCAGCGACGCACCGTCATTGACGGCAAGGAGCACTGGCAGCCCGTCGACACACCCGAGCTGCGCACCCGCGGCAACGCCCGGGAGATCGAGGTCGGCCGCGCCATCGAGAAGCGCTTCCAGTCGTGGAAGGAGCAGTGGAAGGCCAAGCAACAGAGCAAAGGCGGGCAGGACGGTTGAGCGCTCCCATCGCCCAGGGCGGGCGGTTACTCACTCAACGAATGCCTGCGCCGAATCAGGCCGCCCAGGCCGATGACGACAAGCGCCAGCCAGCTCGCCGGCAGCGAGCGCGAGGCGCTGGAGCAACCGCAGCCCGGGTCGGTCTTGACCTGGGGCTCGCCGGCGTCGCCTGCATCGCCGGCGTCCCCGGCGTCGGCCGTATTCATGCCCAGATCGTGGGTGACCACCGTGGAGCCGGTGTCGGCCTGGCCCTCGACGATGTCGAACGTGACCGGGGTGCCCAGGTCGACCTGTGTTCCCGAGGCGTCCCAGGCGGAGACGCGCGCGCACCACTGGCCGGGGGTAAACCTCGCATCGACGGGCAACTGCCCGTAGATATCGTGCGCGCCCCCGGCGTCCAGGCTCAGCGCGTCGACCTCGGCCAGCGTCAGCGCGGTGGTGGTCTGGGCGCCGCAGGCTCCCCTGGTCACGGTGATGGTGACCCGCGTGGCCACCACGGTGTCCGAGCCGGTATTTTCGACCCGCGCCGACGCCGACAGGGTTTGTCCGTGTCGGTAGGCGTCGGCGTCGAGGGCGAGGTCGGGGTCGAGCGTCAGATCGCCGAGGCTTCCCGAGCCGGTCTGGTCGAGCCCCGGCCGGTAGCCGAACGTGCCCGAGCCGCCGTCGCCGTCGGCGGGCTCGATGCGCGCGGGGGCGGCGTCCAGCGGGCCGGTTTCGGCGTCGATGTCGATCCGGGACTGTGCGAGCGCCGACGACGATAGCCAGAAGATCCGATGATTGGGGTGGGGGCTGGTCCACACGCCGGGCTCGTAGGTCGCCACCGCGATGCGCCCCGAGGGCATCAGCCGCGCCGAGGCGAACTCCCCGTGCATCGTGTCGGACTGGGCGATGTCCACTGACCAGACGATCTGGCCGTCGAGGGTGACTTCGAACAGCTTGTAGCGCGCCGCAACCAGCAGGTTGCCGTCGGGCAGCCCCTCGATGTCGTGGACGCCGTCGAGCTCGTCGACGACGACCACGTCGTGACCGGCGGTCGAGGACACGCGGGCGCTGGTCAGCCGGCGCACGAGGCTGTTGGGCACGCCCGCGCTGCCGTCGTAGATGTCGATGGCCGAGGCACCCAGGCTCTGCCAGTTCACCGCCACGGCGAACTGGTTGTGGGGCAGGGCGATCGCCTGCACGAAGCTCGCGCGGGCGCCGGGCAGGGCGAAGCTCTGGATCCAGTCGAGGTTCTGCTGGCCGGGGGTCAACACAAACGCCTGCGAGCGGTTGCTGTCGGTGACCAGGATGCGCGCCGGCTCGCCGGGGGCGGCGTAGGCGGTGACCGAGGCGCTGGTGATGCGCGGGCGGTCCAGCGGAGCAGCGTAGTCGAAGGTGACCGCGCCGGTCTGATCGGTGATCGCCACCCCACGCCCGTCGACGTCGGAGAGCAGGTTGGAGCCGTCGGGCAAGATCTTCCAGTCGCGCACGGCCACCGGGCCCAGCGAGGCGTCTACCAGCGGGCGGCGCCCGCGGTCACGCACCTGGATCTGGGCGGCGCTCGTGTCCAGGTCGTAGACCGGTGCGTCGCTCACCCCGCCGGTGGGCAGCACCGCCACGGCGTCCTCGGCGAGCGCTGCCGCCGGGCGCATTATGGTCCCCGCGACCAGCACCACGAGCACGCTCAGGAGCGTGCTCAGGGGGCGCTGGTCGCGAGCGCGTCTGTCGGAGACGAGAAACGAAATCATCAACGGCTCCCCTTGGGAAGCAGGTCCAAACCGCCGGGAAAGGCGTAACTCACGAAGTCGTCGTAGGCGTACACGACGATGCCGAAGCGCTCACTGGAGGTCATGGTGTGATAGCCCGACTCGACGGCGACATTGTAGATATCCCACGTTCTGCCGCCCAGGTCGACCTGGCGCAGCTCCAGGCGCCCCTCGGGGGCGATGGCCACGCCGTCGAGGGCGACCGCCCCGCTGGCGGGCACCGCCACAGCCACGTAGTTCTTGGCGAAGGTCGGCGGGGAAACGAAACTGTAATTTTTGCGAAATTGTTCCACCGGCGGCGCCAGGAACAGCGACGGGTCGCCGGCGTGCGCGCCGTAAAAATACTGGCCGGTGGAGAAGTGCCCGGAGAGCACTCCGCCGACCAACAGCGCGCCGGTGCTCTGCACGGCGACCGGCTGCAGGACGCCGAATTCACACAACTCGCCGGCCTCAAGGTGCACCACGCCGCCGTCCACCAGCGACATGCAACTGGGAGTGACGTCGTTCGACGGGGCGACCGCCGGCAGTTGGTCGAGCGGCGGCGAGAAGGTGATGTCGCTGGCCTCGTCGGCGACCACACGCCAGTAGACCTCCTCTTTGTCATTGGCGCCGCCGGGCCCGCGTTGTCGCAGGGGAGTCAGCAGGTAGCTCTTGCCGAGGGTCGACGCCGGAAACATCTGCTCTTCGAGGTGGTCACAGGCCCACTGGTCCTGGGGGACGAACGTACACAGGTGGCCGGCGAAGACCGCGATATTCTTATCCGCCGTGATCACCGCGCCCGACAGATCCCGGTCGGTGGTGGCGCCGTCGAGAAATTTGGTCGCCGTGCCCAGAGTGATGGACTCGCCGGCGTCGAGCGTCAGCGGGCTGCCGTCGTAGGGCTCGGTGGGAAACCAGTCGGCGCTCTGCAACAGGTCCACGGGGCTGTCGACGTGCACGTGGGTGTCGTCCTTGTCGGCCACGATCGTCAGCGTACCCGGAAACGAGGCATGGTTGGCCGGATCGAGCATCGACGGATAGCTCAACACCCGGTAGCGCGTCGACAGAGTCGTGGTCGGCAACAGTAGGCTGGCGTCGTTGGAGGCGGTGACGTTGCAGCAATACGGGCTGAATTGATAGGCGACGATGGGGCGCGTGCTCGTCACCCGGTACGAGCGCATGGTGTACGAGGCGCCGGGGTCGAGCAAAAAGACCGCGGCGGCCTGTGGAGGCACGGCGACGTCCTGCGCCGGCGAGTCGATGGGCGTACTGGCGTCGTGGGTGAGGATGGCCGATCGCACCGGCGGCGGCGCCAGGTGTGCGTAGCTGCCCGGATCGACGTCCACCTCGCCGAGCAGCGGCGCGGGCTGGCCGTCGGGCAGGCGGATGGTGACCTTGGTGTCGAGCAGCGGCGACGGGTTGGCCACCACCACCCCGAAGGGGGCGTCTTTGTCGACCTCGCCGCCGTAGCGATACAGGTTGGGCAGCTCGCGGGCGAGGTACTCGCAGCCCAGGTATGAATGGGCGCGGGCGGCGGCCTCGCAGGAGTCGATGCACTCGCCGCCGCGGCAGACGTCGCCGTCGCCGGGGCACCGGCGCTGGTCGCGCACGCTGTGGCCGTCCTCGGCGCACGTCGCCCGGGTCTGGGTGCCCACGCAAATATCGCGGCCCGGCGAGCAGGCGAACCCCACGCAGCGCCCGTTGTGACACATCTGCCCGGCGGCGCAGGCGCCTACCTCGAATTGATGGCCGGTGGCGTCGCATTCCTGAAATAGTGGACTGTTCTCGAACAGGCAGCGGCGCTCGTGCGGCGAGCAGAATTGGCGCAGAGGCTGGTCCTCGGGGCCGGTATCGCCTACAAAGCCCACGTCCGGTGACGTGGAGACGCCGCCGCCGGAGGTCGACACCCCGATGGGCTTGATGTCCGAGCCCGAGTCGCAGCCGACGCCGACAAAAACCGCCACGAGGGTGGCGAAATACCACAGGATGCGGCACCATATGGGGGTCGAGTCAGAGGTACGCATATCGTTCGGGCGCGCGGAGGCCACCGTTTGCGGCGAGGTGGCAGTGTGTGGCCGGAATGCCTCAGGGACTATACGCAAAGTTGCAGTGTGATTAAACGGTCGGGACAATAACGAGCAGTATTGATGACGTACCCTATCCGCTACACCGGCGCGCCTCGCATGACCGAGGGCGGCCGTGACGTTCTCGCCTTTCACCTGCACCGTTACCTGAGCGGCTGGCTCGAACGCGAGCGCCGTGCGCGTGTTCTGGTCACGGTGGGCTTCGAGCACAGCCAGGCGGAGTCGGCCAGCTTCGAGGCCTCCATCGCCCGCTGCGAGGTGGTCGACGTGGCGTGGACCTTCGAGGATCTATGCCATATCTACCGGCGCGGTGACGGGCGGCTGCACGTCGAGCAGCCCGGCGATGCCGGTACCACGGCGGTCTACGACCTGGTGCCCCTTCTGGACATGCCCGCCGACGACTCCGAGCCGCGCGTGCTGCTGGGGTTTGTGCTGGTCGATGACGCCGACATCATGGTGCCCGACTCCCTGCACCACCTGGCCGCCCAGGCCACCGAGGCCATCCGCGCCGCCCGGCGAAACGCCATGCGGTTGTTCTTCGACGAGAAGAAGTCCCTGCCGATCAAGACGTTTTTGTACCAACTGCTCGAGCACTTGCCCGAGTGGACCGGTTGCGATCACTCCTCGGCCATGCTTATGACGAGCAGTCTGGAGGCGATGACCCTGGAGGCATCGGCGGAGGCGCGCTTCGATTTCTTGGCCGAGCGCCTGTATCACGACGACGACCAGGCCGCGCCGCGCCGGTTGGTGGGCATGTCGGTGTGTTTGGACAGCGCGTCGGCGGGCTTTTTGCGCGAGGCCGTCGAGCGACAGGCACGCGACCCCGATCAGCCCTTTCAGGTCTTTTGGCGCTCCCACGACGACCCCGACGCCTGGTCGCCGGCGGGCGACGACACCCAGTTGCGCGGGTTCCACCGCTGCGAGGAGCGCGACGACGAGTCGATGTGCGTGCTCGTGCCCATGCTGGCCCACGAGGAGACCGAGTCCGAACAGCTCGGTTTCGTCGTGCTGGTGTTTCGCCGCCGCGGCGACCTCGCCCGGTCGACCGGCGACCTGCTCGCCGAGCTGGGCCAGAACCTCACCGCCATGCTTCGGTACTCGCCGCTGTACACGCTCAACGCGCGCAAACTGTGGATTCTGGGCCAGACGCGCGCCGCCATCGAGCAGGCCGTCGCCGGCCCCCACACCGACCGTGTCGCCCAGATCGAGGGGCTCATCGGCGAGGTCACCTCGCTGATCGTGCCCCACGTGGACGTGCCCAGCTTTGCGATCGCCTATCTTCGCCTCCAAGACGACGCCGACGGCACCCAACGCCGCCACCTACGCTATGCCCACCCCCACGGTTGGACCCACTTCGAGCAATTGACCCTACCGGTCGACGTCGGCGTCGACCAACGCGCCGACTCCGGCGTGTGCAGCCTGGCGGTGCGCATCAACCGCGCGCTGGTGCTCGCCGGCGGCCGCGGCGAAGGCGAGCAATTGGCGTTCAAGAACTACCTGCACGTCCACGAGGACCGCGGCGTGGTGGTCGACGCGCGCAGCACCCAATCCGGCCGCATCGAAGACGACGGCGGTTGGGTGCGCCTGAGCGAGTACTACAAGCCCGCCCGCTCCTCGGCGTACGCCACGCTCGCCTTCCCCATCGCCTTCGGCGGCGAGCCGCTGGGCGTGGTCAGCGTCGAGGTCGAGCGCGACACCAACTGGCTGTGGTGGACGGGCTTTGGCGCGCAGCTCTTCTGGGAGCTGTTGGCCAACGAGTTGGCGTATGCATTTCATGCGTTGGGAGTGGGGGAATGACGCCTGCGATGCGCTCGTCGAGGCAGCCTAGCCGAAAACCAGTGTTTCCCAGCGTTCGGCCAACTGCTGGGGATCCTCGATCAGCGCTTCAATTTGATGGAGCACGTCGACGGTAGCGGGGTCGACGAATTCGAGCGCGCCCAGTGGCTCGAGTCGCAGCGGCTTGCGGATGGTTTTGTCGTTCATGGCCTTCCTGTGCGTGATGTGAAGCCGATGTCATACGACAGATGGGCTGTGGCGGGCAATCTATTGAGGTAATTATTATTGAAGGGCGGACGATTCGCGGCGTTTGCGCGACGCGGTGCGGTTCGTCAATAGCCACGTCCTTTTTTGCGAGGCGTGCGTCCGGGTAAATCATGGCTGCGAGACGCGCGCCCGGCCAAATCGCCACGTGGCTAACCAGCCAAACGACCGCCCCGCGCAAACGTGACTGATCGTCCGCCCATCAACAGTAGTGTTACCTCAATAGCGGGCGTGTCAGCCCTGCAGGGCCTTGTCTTCATCGAGAGAACGCCTTGCAGGTCAGCAACGCCGGCTATTGAGGTAATTATTATTGAAGGGCGGACGATTCGCGGCGTTTGCGCGACGCGGTGCGGTTCGCCAATAGCCACGTCCTTTTTTGCGAGGCGTGCGTCCGGGTAAATCATGGCTGCGAGACGCGCGCCCGGCCAAATCGCCACGTGGCTAACCAGCCAAACGACCGCCCCGCGCAAACGTGACTGATCGTCCGCCCATCAACAGTAGTGTTACCTCAATAGCCGGCGTGTCAGCCCTGCAACGCCATCACGTCGTGAGTGACTTTGTAGTATTAAGCCATCAACCGATCGATCTTCGGCAGCACCTCGCCGGTCGGCCCACGAATGATCAAATCGGCAATATCCGACAAATCCGTCGGATTGGGGTTGATCTCGATGAGCTTGGCGCCGTGCGACCGCGCCAGGCCGGGCAACGAGGCCGCTGGGTAGACGATGCCCGAGGTGCCCAAGAGCAGCACCACCTCGGCGACGTGGGCGGCGGCCTGGGCGCGCAGGTAGGGCTCTTCGGGCAGGGGCTCTCCGAAGAGCACGATGTCGGGGCGCACGTGACCGCCGCAGGCGTCGCATTCGGCGGTGACGTAGTCGGCCGGGGGCTCGTCGAGCGGCACGTCGCAGTCCTGGCAGCGCGCGCGCTCCAGCGTGCCGTGGAGGTACAAGATGGGCTCGTGGGCGATGCCCTCATGGGCGAACGCGACGTCGAGCAACCCGTCGACGTTTTGAGTGGCGATGGTGCAGTCGTGCTCTCCGCAGATGCGCGCCAGCGCATAATGGCCGGGGTTGGGGCGAAATTCGGCGAGCTTCTCACGCACTTGCTGGAACCAGCCCAACGCCTCTTTGGGCGAGTCCCGCAGCGCCTCGGCGTGGGCGAAGCGCAGCAGGTCCGGGTCGTTGTACAGACCGTGGGGGCCTCGAAAGGTCGGTACGCCGGATTCTGCCGACAGTCCGCTGCCGCAAAACACCAGGATGTGATTGGCTGTCGAGAGCCAGTCGGCGGCTTGTTGGAGCTTGTGTTTTAGCATCGAAGGAGGGGTGGGAGTCAGTCGCTGCCTTGGAGGAAATCCTGGACGATGCTTCGAAATTCCTCGGCGGCCTCGATGGGAATGGTGTGGCCGACGCCGTCGACCTGGCGATGGTGACCGCCGGCGAGGCGCGCCAACTCGTCGGCGCCCTCGGCGGTGACCAGCAGGTCCTGGTCGGCCGAGATCACCAGGGTCGGCGCGGTGACGTGCTCGGCCAGGTCGGACAGGTCGGGGTAGTCCATCATCGCCTCGAGCAGCGCGCGCACGCCTTCCAGAGAGTTGCGCTGCACCGACGCGCGCACGATGCCCTCGAGGATGGACTCATTGGCCTCCAGAAAGTCGTTGCCCAGGATCGTGGGCAACGCGCTCCAACTCATCGCCTCCAGCCCGCCGGCCTGCAAGACGCCGTACCACGAGCGCACGATGGTGCGCGCGAGGGCGGTGGGCCGGGCGGTGGCGCTGCACAGCACCATGCGCTCGATGAGCGACGGGTGGTGGTTGGCCACCGCCAGCGCGATGCGCGAGCCGTGACTAAAGCCCACCAGGTGGGCGCGGTCGACCTCCAGGTGGCCCACAAGCGCGGCCAGGTCGTGCGCGTGCAGCTCGAGGGTGAGCGCCTGGTCGCCCACGTCGCTGTGGCCCTGGCCGCGCGCGTCGTAGGTGAGCACGCGGTAGCCGTCGGCGGCGAACGCCTTGGCCTGGCTGTTCCAGTGTGCCGTCGACTGGGTCATGCCGTTGAGAAAGACGACGGCGTCGCCGTCGTTGTCGAAGCCGGTCATGCGGTATGCGAGCTTGGCGCCGTCGGTGGTTGTAAAGTTGGGCATGGCGTTGGTTGGTCGAAATTCGCGAGCGATTCGGGCGCCCCGACTATGCACAATTTTTGACACAGCCGCCAGCCGCACCCACAATCGCGTTCATGCGAAAGCTGCTCTTCATCCTCGTTATTGTCGCGCTCACCTCCGGCCTATTCGCCGCGGCGTGTTCTCATATGGGAGAGGCATCGCAGGACGACACGAAGCTCGTCAAAGAGGTGCGCCGCGCGAAGCCCGGGGTCACGGTGGCGACGGCGGCGAACGCGCCCACCAACTTGAAGGTGACCGCCGCCAACGACAAGCCCAGCGCCGACAGGGGATTGACCTTCGCGGTGGTCTCCGATCTCAACAGCCACTACGGGTCGACCGACTACCGAAAAGAGGTGCACGCGGCCGTCAAATGGCTGGTCGACGACGTCCACCCCGACCTGGTCATCTCCACCGGAGATATGGTCGCCGGTCAGCGCGCCGGGCTGGACTACGAAGCGATGTGGCAGGGGTTTCACCGGGCGGTGACGCGCCCGCTGATCCGGGCGGGGATCCCGTTTGCGATCACCCCGGGCAACCACGACGCCTCGGCGGGCGCGGCCTATCAAAAGGAGCGCGTCATCTTCGTCGACCAGTGGCGCCGCTACCGCCCCAAGGTGCACTTCGTCGACGACGCTTTCTACCCGCTGCACTACGCGTTCGTGATGGGCCCGGCGCTATTCGTCTCGCTCGACGCCACACTGACCGGCCCCATCGACGAACACCAGCGCGCCTGGCTGCGCCGCGTGCTCGACGCCCACAAGGACAAGAAGGTCAAGATCGTCTTCGGACACGTGCCGCTGTACCCGTTTGCCGGCAAGGTCAAAAACGAGATCCTCGCCGATACCAAGCTCGAGGCGCTGCTCGACGAGTACGACGTCGACCTGATGATCACCGGCCACCACCACGCCTACTACCCCGGCCGCCGTGGGCATCTACGCCTGCTGGGCATGGCCTGTCTGGGCTCGGGGGCGCGCAAGCTCGTGGGAAGCGACGAGACCAGCGCCAACAGCGCGGTCGTCGTACACGTCTCGGCCGACGGCGAAGTCAGCTACGACGCCTACCGCGCCATCGACCACACCAAGATCGAGCGCAAGACACTGCCCGAACACCTCAACGATGGGGCGTATCGGATCTGGCGCGACGATGTCGCGCCGCCAGCCCCTTAGAAGCCCCCACCATAGCGCAGGTACCACTCGTCGATGCCGCCGTCGCTCAGGCCGCGGGCGTAGCCCAGGCGCAGCGAGCCGCTGAAGAAGTAGCCGAAGGTGGTGTCGAGTTGGACCTCGGCGCCGACGCTGGTCAGCAGGTTGGCGTCGCTCAAATACCCGGTGTAGGCGGCGCCGACGTCGCTGAACACCGCGCCTTTGATGCGTTTGAGGAAGACCGGCACCGTCGAGAAGCCCTGGTCGAAGGTGTGCAGGGGAAGGCGGTAGGAGCCGCGCCAGACCTGGTATTGATCGCCGGTCGAAAAGCCGGGCGGGTAGCCGCGCAGTACGAATTGGCCGCGGGGTTGCTGCAGCACGATGTCAGTGAGCACGTCCTGGGGCGAGTAGCCGCCGATGGCGAAGCCGGTCGAGCCGGGGAAGCTCGAGCTGATGATGCCGCCGTCGAGCTGCAGGGCGAGCACGTGGTGGTCGAACCAGGGCACCGACCAGTAGGCGCCAAAGCCGTAGGTCAGGCTGACCGAGTTGGTCGACGTATCCGACAGGTCGTGGCGCAGTTGCACGGCGACGCGCGCGCTGTAGCCGTCGGTCACGCTGATCCCCTGGGGGTAGTACTCAAGGTTGGCGTAGCCCAGGCTGAACCGAAGGTTGCTGAACCAGCCCGGCGAGGGCGTGTACGGCTCGATGTCGGCGGGCTCGTTGTGGATCGGCGGCACCTCGAAAAAGTCGGTGTGCTCGACCTGCAGCGAGGTCGAAAAGCTCAGGTGGTCGTCGATGCTTCGGATGGGATAGCCCAGCGTCAGCCCGCCCGACAGCGAGCTCTTGCTGTAGGGGATATACTGGTTTTCGGCGACCAGGTCGTGGGTCTCCGGGAAGGTGCGAAAGCTGACCGTCCCGCCCAGGTCGAAGGGCAGGGCGCCGTAGACATACGAGCCGGCGATGGCCGAGCTGCGGTTGGTGATATCCGGGCCGGTCGTCCACACCCCCGAGAGCTGCCAGGCGTGGTGGCCGACGGGATCGTTTCCCTGCAGCGTGCCGCCCAGCCCTGTGCCGCTGAACATCACGGCGAATTGCGGGGTAAACGTCAGCGGCGCGAGCCACCGCCACGGCTGGTAAGGGCGGGTCACCCACGAGGAGTCGTCGATCGTGGGGTAGTCGCGCTTGGTCGGGCCGGCGTAGCTCCTCGGCGCCTCGTGCCACAGGCTGGTGGGGCGGCGAAAGCGCGCGATTTCGTAGCCGCGCGCGGTGTAGGTGGTCACGTAGATCCACCGGCCGTCGGCGGAGGGCCGCGGGCTGAACACGCCGGCGACCACGTTGCTTAGCTGCCAGGTCTTGCGGGCGTCGACGTCCATCACGTAGGCGTTGTAGATGCCCGTGCGGTCGGTCGAAAAATACAGCTTACCGTCGCCGGCGAAGTACGGGTCGAGGTCGTAGGCGGCGTCGTCGGTCAGTTGGCTCAGCCGGTGGCCTTCGGGCTTGTCGAAGTCGTACAGCCACAGGTCGCGCTGGCGGGTGTCCAGGCGCCACCAGCTAAACACCACCGCCTTGCCGTCGGGGCGCCAGGCGGGCATCGAGATCTGCTGCCAGTGGCGCTTGTTCTTGGCCGGCCACTTGCTGCCACCGACGAGCACGTCGACGTCGTCCTCGGCGCCCTCGAGCGGGCGCACCACCAGGTCCATCGTGCCGTGCAGGTTGCGCACGTAGGCGACGCGCTTGCCGTCCGGGGAGACGGCCGGCTCGCGGGCGCGCTCCTTGTGGGTGATCCGCCGCTTGGCGCCGGTGGTGGCGTCGTAGGTATATAGGTCCGAGTAGGTGTAGACGTTGTCGTCGACGGTGTTCTTTCCGTACACCAGCGTGTTGCCGTCGGGGGTCCAGTCGTGTGCGCCGGTGGCGCCGTTGTCCTCGACCAGCGTGTGGTGGTCGGTGCCCGTCGTCCGGGTGAGCGCAAACGCGGCGTGCGACTTCAAATCCGAGCGGTGGAAGCTGATCTGGTGGTGGTGCGGTCGAACGCGCGGGTAGCGGTTGTCGCCGCCGCCGTGGGTGATCAGTTGCAGCTTGGTGCGCCCCCCGGCGGTCACCACCACCTGCCGGGCGATGGACTGGCCCATGGTGTGGGCGGTGAACTCGTGCCACATCTTCTGGAAGGTCTCGCCGCCGGCCTCGGTGGCCGCCTCGTTGAGGCTGAACGGGATGAGGCGGCTTCCGTAGATGTGGTTGAAGTTGCGCACGAACTCCTGGCCGTAGGTCTGGGTGATGTAGTCCAGAAAGAAGCTGCCATACAGGTAGGCGGCGCTCCCCATCGGCCACTCCACCGGCGAGCCGGTGGCGGTGCCCAGCGAGAAGAATCTGTTCTGCAGCGCCGCGGTGCGCAGCCACATGCGAAACATCGAGCTGTGGATGCGCCCGGTGCCCGTTCGCAGCGACTCGTACAGCGTGGCCAGCCCCTCGATATACCAGCGCGGCAGGATCTGGTTGGGGTCGAGCTGCTTGCCGATGAACACGTTGATCAGCGGCGCCTCGCCGCTGGTCGTGTCCAGGTGCACGATGTGGGTGAACTCGTGGTAGACGAGGATGCGCAGCCAGTCGTCGTAGTAGCCCAGCACCCCCTCGGGCTCGGGGGGCATGCTGTACACGGTGACCTGGTTGCGCCCGTAGACGTTGGCCGAGCCGTTGGCGGTGTCGGCCTTGTCGGTGACCAGGATGTGCGTCTTGCCCGCCGGCTGCCAGTCGAGCAGCGGCGTCATGATCGTGTAGGCCTCCTCGCACACCTGGGCGACGCGGTGGGCGAAGTCCTTCATGCCCGAGTAGTAGTGCACGTAAAAGTGCTGGGTCTCGATGGTGTAGTAGTCGAGCTTGGGGTCCTCGACGGCGCTGGCGGGCGTGGCCGCGCCCACCACCACGACCATCAGGAGAAAGAAGACCAGATGGCGCACGCGGCGAAAGACGGTGGGGTCACGTGGCGGCGGGTACATCACTTATTGACCACGAAGAGAGCGTTGTAGTCGTCCTCGTAGGCCAGCGTCCACAGCGAGTCGGCGCGCATGCGCTCGACGAGCTTGGGCTGCTTTTTCTTGCTGAGCACCGCCGCGCGCACCTCGTATTGGTGGAAGATGCCCTTCCAGGCCGTCGTCGAATTGATCAGGTCGTACAGCCGCCAGATCCTCGCCGGGGGAAGCTCGATGCGCTGGTCGACGAAGACGATGGGCGCCGGATGCAGCTTGGTCAGGTGGTACATCAAATAGCCGGCGTAGCGCTGGTCGTGAAACAGGCGCATGCCCATCGGATACTTCGACAGGATCTCGGCCTCGACCACGGGCGTGTCCGCGGGCACCAGCCCGGCCATCGGCGGGATCGTGCGCACCGGGATGGGCGGGTATTTGGTGACCACGTCGCGCTGGAAGACCGTGCCCGGCTGCAGCAGGCAGGATGCGGTGAGCAGGCCCAGCGCCAGCAAGACGTGGACCACGCTGGTCATGCACCCGGGCGCCTCGGCGGCCTTGGTGCTCGCCTGGGCGGGCGCTTTGGCCAGGTAGGGCGCCATCGTCACCGGCACGACGATGCCAAACCACATCAGCCCGCGCGCGCCCAGCGCGGCGACGAGCCCGAACCCCAAAAAGAGCAGCACGTCGGCGGGGTCGAACTGGCGCCGGTTGCGCCAAAAGAGCACGGCGCCGGCGACGAGCACCGCGTAGAAGAACGCCCCGATGCCCACCGGATTGTTGAAGCTGGTGGGCATCCACTCGGTGACGGTGGCGTGGATCTCGTGATTGCTCATCAAGTCGGCGATGTAGCCGTAGATCTGCGCGCCCCGCGGGTTGAGCATGGGCGCGGCCGCCGAGGCGAGCACGCCGCCGATCCACACGCCCACGCGCACCGCCGAGAATTGGCGGGCGCCTACCCACCGGTCGGCGACGGCCGCGCCGGCAAACGCCAGCGCGATGGCCGCGACCAAAAAGAACGAGCCGTGCAGGTTCGCCCACAGCGCCGCCACGGCCGGAAACAACGCCACCAACGCCAGCGGGAAGCGCCGGCGGCGCACCTGGTAGCCCACCCACAAAAGAAGCCCGAACAGCGGCCACACGAACATATGGGTGCGCGCGCCGATGAATTGGAAGGCGAGTAAAAGGCCCACCATCGTGACCAGCGCGCCGCGCATCGGCGAGCGCGTGCGCCGGCTCGCCGCCACGCCCACGAAGCCGAAGACGCTGGCGGCCAGGAAGTTGCGCGCCAGCAGCGCCAACTGCAAACCGCCCACGTCGTGCAGCCAGAACAGCATCCACTGGCTCATCCACGGCTGGATGAACGAGGGCGCCTTCGGGTCCATCGTGTACAGATAACGGTTGGCCGCCGGCACCGCCTGGTAGTGGTCGATGAGCCGGCCCATGGTGATATGCCACCAATAGTCCCAGGAGCGCAGCGGCAGCAGCCCGAAGCACAAGAAAGTCAGCGCGAACGGCAGGATCAGCCACACCAAGTCGAGGTTGTACGGTGGCTTGAGGATGTCGCGCAGGCGCCAGGTGACGTCGCGTTTATTTGGGGCGCTTTGCATGTGGTTTGTGGGTGGTTTGCCGAGTTTGGCTGTGATGCGGGGGTTCGATGGCTTGGCGACTGCATGCAATCCTACAGCCGTCGTCGCAGCGAGCGCGCGCCAAGGCGGATGGCGCCCGCGGCCACGGCGAACGGTAGCAGTAGACCAATCGTCGTCAACACGTAATCTATTCCACCGATGGCCCAGGCGTCTTTGCCGTCGACGAGTTGGCCGAAATGCATGGTCACTCGGAAGGTGCACGCCAGGATGATGAGCACGACGATCATGCCCAAAATCATGTAGATGACCGCGCCAAAGCTCGAGGCGATCTTGGCGGCGTTGGGGTTGTGAAATTGCGGGTAGACCGCCCCCAGGCCCACGGCCATGGCGGCCACGCATACCGACAAGAGCAACACGATCAGGCTGCCGGCGAGCATCAAAAACCAGTTTTGGACGACCAGCAGGTTCGACGCCCAGATGAGCACCTGGCCGACGACGACCACCGGCAGCATCGCCCCCAGCCACTTGCCGACCAAAAATCGCTCCAGCGAAATCGGCGCCTGCAGGATGAGCCAGAAGCTTCGGCCCTCGACGCTGACCGACGGGAATAAGAAGCGCCCCGACAGCGCCACCACCACGAAGCCGCAGGCGGTCAGGTTGAAGAAGAAGAGCCCGACGTCGCCGAAGAGCTTCTGATCGCTGGCGATCTGGAAGTATTTGTAGTTGACCAGGTAGATGACGATGATCGCCGCCACCACCATCAATTGGGACCACTGGCTGGCGTCGCGCAAAAAGATCTTCTGGTCTTTGCGCACCAGCACCCGCATCGAGGAGATCACCTGCTGGCCGGCCTCGTCGAGGCGCTCGAGGTTCTCGTCGAGGTCGCCGCGGATCTGGGAGGTGCGCTGCAGCAGCCAGTCGCGCACGATCTGCAACAGGCTCGCCCCGTGGCGGCCCTCCTGGGCCTTGGAGTAGCCGCGCTCGTAGTATTTGCGGTGCAGCCAGGCGGAGATGAAGTACAGCGCGAGCGGCGTGCTGTACAGCATCCCCAGCGACCACAGGTCGGGCTTGCCGGAGTCGAAGAGCACCGGCACCACCGAGCTCATGCACCAGTCGCTGGGAAGGTAGGCGCTGGTGGGCGCGCTCAGAAGCTTGAGCATCTCGCCGATGGACTGGAAGCTGTCAGGGTTGAGCAGCCGCTCGGGGCGCATCGCGCGCACCAGGATGAACAGCACCGAGAAGGCGACCAGCCCGAAGAAAAGCATCGCGTCGCGCGTGCGGTTGGCCTCCAGGATGTTGGTGACGAGCAGGGCGATGAGCGTGGCGAACGCCGTGGGGATGGCCACAAACGGTATCAGCACGCCCACCAGGGTGACGTAGTAGTCCCAGGGGGCGTCCACGCCCACCCCGGAGGCGATGAAGATGGGAAGCCCGAACAGCAACACGATCCAGGAGGACTGCGCCAGCGACTCGACGAAACGCGACGAGAAGAGCGAGTCGCGCGGGATCGGCTTGGACATCAAGAACTGCAGGTCGTCGGCCAGATAAAACGTCGTAAAGGCGGTGACGATATTGGAGAAGACCAACAGCCCCAAGAATACCAGGAAGGCGATCGACAGAAGCTTCTGAATGAGCAGCTCGCCCACCGGCTCGATGGTGATGGCCTTGCTCACGAGCCACAGGCTTCCGCGAAAGAGCATCACCCAGAAGACGACGCTCAAGACCACGAAGATGGGCGCGCGGAAGCGGCCGTCCTGGTCGGAGCGAAGCCCGCCTTTGACCATGCGAAATTTGACGCCGATGAGCTTTCCAATCACGGCGTCCCCCGACCGTCGTCGAGGTCGTGGCCGAAGCGCTCGGCCACCGCGTGGGCGCGCTCTTCGGCGCTCTCCTCGGTCAGGCGCAAGAAGACCTGCTCGAGAGAGCCGTCATTGGCGCCCGACTCCATGCGAAGCTCGCTCAAGGTGCCCCGGGCGATGATACGCCCGTGGTTGATGATGACGATCTGGTCGCAGACCTCCTCGGCCACTTCCAGGGTATGCGTCGACAACAGCACCGTCATCCCCAGGTCGTGGGCGAGCTCCTTGAAGAGATTTTTGATGAGCCGGTGGCCCTTGGGGTCGAGGCCGACCATGGGCTCGTCGACGACCAAGAGCCGCGGGTTGGGCAGAAGCGCCCCGGCGAAGACCAGCCGCTGCTTCATGCCGTGCGAGAAGCTCTCGATGAGGTTGTCACCCCACTCGCGAAGCTCGAACAGGTCGAGCAGTTCGCGCATGCGCGCGGCGATCTGTTTGGCGGGCATCTGGTAGAGCCCGCCGATGAACTCCAGGTACTCGAAGGCGGTCAGCTTGTCGTAGACATACGGTCGGTCGGGGATGAACCCGGTGACCTTCTTGGCGGCCACCGAGTCCTCGCCCATGTCGTGGCCGTCGATGACGATGTTGCCCGACGTGGGCTTGAGCAGCCCGGTGATCATGCGCAGGGTGGTCGTCTTGCCAGCGCCGTTGGGCCCAAGCACGCCGAAGACTTGCCCGTAGGGCACGTCCAACTCGATGTGATCGACGGCGGTGAACTCACCGTATTTTTTGTGCAGCGTTCGCAGCCGCACGATGGAGCCGTCGGTGGCCTCGGCGGCCGATGTGGCAGTCTGTGCTTGGGTCATACGATCGTTCCGCTACTTCGAGTCGGGCTTGGCGCCTGGGGCGCGGGGCTTGGCGTCTGGGGCGTGGGGCGTGGAGCGCGTGGTCTCCGACCCGCCGCGGGTGCCTTCGGCCCCGCCTTGCGTGTTCGCGTCTTTTGCGCCGTCATGTTTTTTCGAGTTGCCCATGCCGGGGATCTGGCCGCCCAGCACCTTCATGGCCGTGCCCAGGTTGAGCTGAAGGCCGCCGTCCTTGCTGGAGGCCTGCTTCTTCTGGCGTTCTTTGAGTTCGCGGCGAATCGCGGCCGCGCGGGTCTGGCCCAGCGCCTTGGGCACCCGCGCACCGACCATCTTGAGCGGGAACTCCTGGATGAGGACCTCACCGTTGTCGTCGACGTAGGCGTCGAGGGTGTTGCCGGAGACCTTCTGGACGATGTGATGGGCCTGATACTTCTTGCCGAAGACGTCGATTTTCTCTTTGCCCTTGTAGACCATGACCATGTCGGTCATATGCATGGTCGTGGGGTCGAAGAATTTTTCCCTATAGGTCTCGCCGGCCTTCAAATCGCCGCCGGCGAGCAGTTGGTTGAACGCGCTCGACGACAGGCGCGGGCGCTCTTGGAGCTTGATGTTGTGGACGGTGGGGTTGTCGCCCAGCACCAGCGTGGTGTGCAAGGTCTTGCCGTCGACGTTGCCGCTGGCCTTGATATGCCGCCCGGAGACGGTGAGCTTGGCGTTGAACTGCTCGAGGTAGCCGTCGGGGTCGAGCCGCGACTTCACGTTGGTGTCGATGGGCTGCTCGCTCCCCAGCACGTTGATGGTGATGAGCATGTCACTCTCGAGCAACCACCCGTGGGTAAGTTGCGTGCGCGTCTGGTGCACGAAACCCACGTCCTTGTCGTCGCGGCGAAGCACCAGCCACGTCTCCCCCTCGTCCATGACGAGCTTTTTGCCCATCGCGCGGGTCTTGGGCGCGGCGGCGTACTCCGTGTGGTACACGTACACCCCGCCCAGGACGACCCAGGTGGCCACGGCCAGCGCGCCGATGACGTCGAATAGCTTCAAATTGGGGCTCACAGCAGCTTCGTTGGTAGACTCACTGCCGCCATTCTAGAGGAGGACGCCGCCGGATTGAAGCGTCCGTTGCGGGGACACGCCAACGCCGATGAAAGCAAGCCCGCGGCGTTGCACGGTCGGCGTCTAAGGCCTACCCTAGAGGTGGAATAGACACTGAAGCGAGCAGGGGCGATGAGTAAAGGATCGACGGCCAAGCCAAGCATAGCTCGTGTCGCGCAAATTCTCGGCGTCGTTACGGGCGTCGCCGTGCCGTTCGCCTCCGTGTACATCCACCGCCATACCATGATCAGGGAGCCGCTGTTGCGCTACGGCGCCTTTATCATTTTGGGGATTACCCTATTTGTCGTCCAGATTTGGGGCGGTCGCAACGCCGATGAGGAGGGAACATCGACCGGACGAACTTACCGCAAAGCAGGTCTTCGAGTGCTCGGTCTCGCCGCGGTGGTATGGATTGTTTACTCTCTCCTCGTCGGTGGAGTTGATTACGCGGGGTCCTATTCGTACGCCATCTCCGCGCCCACATGTGACAACCCGTCGGCGAGTTCGACCGTTAAGGTCGTTCAACGCGGAATCTTTCCGACGATGTTTGAGGTGTGGCTGGTCGCAGCGGTAATTTCGGTCATGATCGTCTCCTACATCGAAAGGACGAAGGGACCGATCAGCCACAGCCGTGTTGCCCAAGTCGTCGCTGCTGTATTCGGGGCGCTCACGTTCTGGTGGGTCTTCAGTTACGGCATCGCGCGTGTGACTGCGGAGCGGGTCACCTACGACGAGCCCAATCACAACGCAGCCGCAGAGTGGGTCCTGTGGGACCGAAGTCAACTGACAGCTGGACCCGTCGAGAACATCGATTGCTTTTGAGTCCCCAAGAGGGCTGCTTGCCGCGTCGGGTTGGGGCGCGATGGACCTAATGGCCGCGCGTGGCGGTTGCGCCGTCCGGGCGTGCGAGGCATCATGATTGGGCCCGCAGTATTTACAGGAGCGCAGATGTCGGCGGACGAGATGATTCGGTTTCAGTTCAACTTCCGGGGAGTCGAGGTAGAGATCTCCGGCGACCGCACGTTCGTCGAGGAGATGTACCAGGAAGTGATGCGCGACATCGAAGCCGCGCGACGTGGCGTGCGCGATGACGACACCGACGAGATTGCCATCGCCGCCGACGAGTCGCTGGTGTGGGTGCATCGGTGCAGCGACATGATGCGCAAGATCTACATGGCCACGCCCGACGACCTGGGCTTTACGCTCTTGTCGAACTCGCTCAACCCCGCCGAGCTCAGCTGCGTGTACGTCGACAAGCGCGTCTTCGACCGTTTCCTGCCCAACGTCTCCGACGACCACACCCTGTGGGCCGAGCTCACCGAAGAGGGTCGGCGCAAGATCAACGGGCAGGGGTAAAGGCCGTTGCGGAGCGGCCGCTTGCTGCCCGCGGAGCTCGCCGCGCTTTCTGCGGCGCCCGTGCAGCCCCAAGGCTCGCCTTGGGGTTTTGATCGCGGCAATCACATCTGCTCTGCTTGCCCATTGGCAATGTCACGCCCAGCCAATACGCGGATTTCGCCGTCGGACCACATTGCCGAACCCGCACGCCAACCCCCGGGCCAAGGCCCTGGCTATTGATCACAAATTTGAATCTGGCTTTGCAAGGCAGGGAAACTTTCGACGTACATATGACGAGCGATGACCCTTCCGAGGGTGCGCCACCTCGAGCGCGCCTTTCGGCGCCTCGAGTGGGCTTACCCCCGGTCACGGTTTGGTTCTGCGCCCGACGAAGGCAGCTGCCAAACCGCCCTTGCGTCCAGCAGAGCTACCAGCCAGACGGTGACCGGGGGTAAGCGTAGCGGCTCGGGCCGAAAGGCCCGGCCGCGAGCGCACCCTCGGATGCCACGGAAACCATTTGTGATCAATACACAGGCCAAGGCCGCGGGGCTGCACAGGCGCCGCATACAACGCGGCGGGCTACGCTGGGGCCAAGGCCCCGCTTCGCAAACTACTCCCAATCGAACACGCGTTGGGCGTTTTGCCAGACCTGCTCGGCGAGGGTGTCGAGGTCGACGCCGCGGGCCTCGGCGAGCTTTTCGGCGGTAAAGCGCACGAAGGCGGGCTCGTTGGGCCGGCCTCGTTTGGGGACCGGGGCGAGGTAGGGCGAGTCGGTCTCGAAGAGGATGCGGTCGTCGGGGACATCGGCGGCGATGTCCAACAGCTCTTTGGCGCTGTTGAACGTGGTGATGCCCGAAAACGACAGGTAGAAGTCCAACTCGAATAGTCTCTCGGCCATCCAGCGGCTGCCGGTAAAGCAGTGCAGGATGCCGCCAGTCACGCCGGTCTCCTCCAGCAGCGCGATACAGTCCTCGTCGGCGTCGCGGCTGTGGATGATGACCGGCTTATTGACCTCCTTGGACATCTTCAAGAATTCGCGAAACGCCCATTTTTGCTGCTCGACGGGGGCGTTGTCGTAAAAATAGTCCAGCCCGGTCTCGCCGATGCCCACGACCTGCTCGTCTTCGGCGAACTCATTGCGGATGGTGGCGACGACCTTCTCGTCGACCATCTCGGCGTCGTGCGGGTGGATGCCGGTGGTGCAGCGAATCCAGTCGTACTGTCGGGCGATGTCGCGCGCCCGGTAGTTGCTGTCGAGCCCGCGGCTCGCCCCGATGGTCACGATGCGCTCGACGCCGGCGTCTTTGGCGTTTTGCAAGACCTCCTCGAAACGATCTTGGAGCTTGGGGAAGTCGAGATGGGCATGGGTGTCGATAAGTTTCATTAGGGGTCTAGGGGTCTAGGGGTCCAGGGGTCTAGGGGTCTAGGGGTCCAGGAACGGCGTTAACGGCGAACGGCGGGTTTCACCGCGGAGGCGCGAAGGCGCGGAGAACGGCGTGAAATTCGTGTTCCTTAGCGTCTTGGCGGCTTTGCGGTTGGAAAGTTGTTCGCATTCTTCAAGGCGTTGTCGGCCAACGCGCGCACCTCGTCGTCGGGGTGATTGGCGGCGATGTCTTCGAGCACGGCGCGGGCGTCGTCACCGCCGTAGTCGCCGAGGGCGAGGACGGCGGTGTCGGCGTGGTAGTCGTTGCTCCTTGCGAGGACGACGATCTCGTCGAAAAAATCGGCGATGTGCAGCCGGCCGACGACGCGGATGGCGTAGCCGCGGGCATCCTTGCGGCTGCTGTCCAGCGACTTCTCCAGGTAGTCGGTGCCCTTCTGGTCGCCGAGTTGGTGCAGTGCGCCGGCGGCTTCGACCTTGAGGATGGGGTGGGCGAACCAGCGGTCGAGCACCGTCTGGAGGGGGGCGCGGGCGCGCTCGGCGCCGAGCTGGACGAGCGCCTTCGAGGCGGCGGCGATGGTGGTCTCCTCGTGGAGCGCGTCGATGAGCTCGTCGACCATCTGATCGACCAGCTTGGCGTTCAACTCCAGGCCGTGCTCGCCGACCATTTCGGTCAGACACAGGGCCATCTGGAGCTTGTCGGAGCGCAAAAACTGCTCGTAGCGCTGCACGATGTTACCGGCCAGGTCGGTCCAGCCGCGTTGAGCGGCGATCTGGGCGGCGACGACGGCGACCTCGGAGTCGTCGTCGCCCAGTCGGCGGGCGACGGCGTCGTGGAATTGGCGGCCGGTGGCGTCGATGGCGTGCAGCGAGACCAGCGCGCGGTAGCGCACGTCGGCGTCGTCGTCGAAAGTGGCGCGAAGCAGCACGGTGCGTGTCTGGGGAGCGTGCGACGAGCGAAGCGCCATGCAGGCGGCCTGTCGCACCGGCGCCAGCGGGGAGGGCGCGGCGTCGGCCGGAAGGCCCAGCGCCTCGGTCGCCTCGACGGCCGCCGCGGCGTCGCCGTGAGCCAGCGCTCGAAGAACTTCTTCGAAGGACTCGTCGGCGACCTCGGCGGCCGCCTCGCCGGCGCGCTGGCGAAGCGGCGGGTAGATGTCGGTGATGGCCTCCAGGAGCGTGCGCCATAGCTCGGGCGCAGATTGTTGACGCAGGCGGTGGTCGAACTCATCGACCCGCGCCTTGGGATTGGCGATGGCGGCTAGCGGCTGATGCTGCATATTACGAGATGCGCGTTCCTGGCGCCACGTTCTCCGAGAAGAACGCCAATTCGAGTTTGCCGTCGCTGGTCTCGGCGGCGAGCACCATGGCTTCGCTCTTGATACCGAAGATCTTGGCCGGCTTGAGGTTGGTGACCATAGCGACCTGCTTACCCTCGAGGTCGCCGGGGTCGAAGCTCTTAGCCAAACCAGCGACCACGGTGCGATTATTCTCCTCACCGACATTGGCCGACAGTTTGAGCAGCTTGTCGGCGCCCTCGACCTTCTCGGCCGAGTCGATACGCCCGACGCGAAGCTCGAGGCTCAAAAAGTCTTTGAACTCGACAAGGCCGGTCTTCTCCGAGTCGACCTTCTTGGACTTGCCTTCGGACTGCTTTTGCTTCTTTTCCACTTTCTTCGTCTGCTCCTTTTCGCGCTCGATGGCCTCCAGGTCGATCTTCTCGAAGAGCACCTCCGGGGTGCTCACGTTGGTGCCCGCGGGCAGCCCGCCCCACTTGAGGGAGTCGAGCAGCAGGTCGTCGGCGCCGTCGAGCTCGAGGGCGGCCAGGATGTTCTGGGCGGCGTCGGGCACAAAGGCGCTGATGAGCACGGCCACCCAGCGGATGCCCTCGAGGGCGTGGTACAGGATGTGCTCGACGCGCTCACCGTCGCCTTCTTTGTTGGCCTTCCAGGGCTGGGTGCTCTGGATGTACTGGTTGAGGTCTTTGGCGAAGCTCATGATGGCGTCGAGCGCGTGGTGCGGCTCGCGCTCGTTCATCGCATGGCGCACGAAGTCTAGGGCCGCATCGGCTTTGGCGCGAAGCTCGACGTCGGCCTCGTTTTGCGTCTCGGCGTAGGCCGGCACCGCTCCGTCCAAAAAGCTCTGGACCATCTTGGTGGTGCGGTTGACCAGGTTGCCGAGGTTGTCGGCGAGCTCGCTGTTGTTGCGCTCGACGATGCGCTCTTTGACGAAGTTGCCGTCGCTCCCCAGCGGGATCTCGCGCACCATGAAATAGCGCAAGAGGTCCAGCGGGTATTCGTCGGCGAGGTCGAACGCGTCGATCCAATTGCCCTTGGACTTGCTCATCTTCTCGCCCTCGACCGTCCACCAGCCGTGGGCGAAGACCTGCTTGGGCAGCTCGACGCCCGCGCTCATCAAGAACGCCGGCCAGTACACCGCGTGAAAGCGCAGAATATCCTTGCCGATGAGGTGCAGGTCGGCGGGCCAGAACGCGCCGGTCTCGCCGGCCGCGTCGAAGCCGCCCACGCCGCTGATATAGTTGGTCAACGCGTCCACCCACACGTACAGCACGTGCTCCGGGTCTCCCGGAAAGGGGATGCCCCAGTCGAAGGTAGTGCGGCTGATCGACAGGTCCTTGAGGCCGCCCTCGACGAACGCGCGCACCTCGTTTTTGCGCGCTTTGGGGCGCACCGGGTTGGCGTCGCTGTCGTACCAGGCGATGAGCTGGTCCTGGTAGTTGCTCAACCGAAAGAAGTAGCTGGCCTCCTCGACCCACTCGACCGGCGAGCCGGTGTCGATGGCCTTGCCGTCCTCGATCTCGTCCTCGGTGTAATAGGCCTCGTCGCTGGCCGAATACCACCCCTCGTAGGTGTCCAGGTAGATGTCGCCGGACTCCTTCATGCGCCGGATCATCTCGAGGACCGTCTCCTTGTGGTCGGCGTCGGTCGTGCGGATGAACCGGTCGTGGGTGAGCTCGAGCTTGTCGAACAGCTCGCGAAACTTCGCCGAGTTCTCGTCGACGAGCTCCTGCGGGCTGATTCCGCGCTCCTCGGCGGCGCGCTGGACCTTGAGGCCGTGCTCGTCGGTGCCCGTCAGAAAGAAGACGTCGTCGCCGCGCTGGCGGTAGTGGCGCGCGAAGACATCGGCCACGATGGTGGTGTAGGCGTGGCCGATATGGGGCGCGCCGTTGACGTAGTAGATCGGGGTGGTGATGTAAAAATCAGGCATCGTTCAGACTCTTTCGCTTCAGTCGGAGGCGCCAATGCGCCAACAAACCGTGCAGTAATCTACGGCGCAAATGGCAGATTCAAGAACACCGAGGTTCTTAGTGCGTGCAGCCCCGTTTGACAAGGGGATGGCGGGGGATTCGAGGCCGTTGGATTGGGCGGCGAGCTACTTCTGGGACGGCTTGTTGGAGCCGGACTTCTTGCCACGCCGGCCCTTGCGGCGGCGCGAGCCGCGGCGGCGCGACTTCTTCGAGGGCGTCTTTTGCCCGCCGTCGGCGGCCAGGTCGGGCATGCCCACGAATTCGACGCTGCCCCGGTTGCCCTCGCCCCACAGGTAGCGCTGCTGGGCGGGCTGGGCGTCGGCGTCGACGGTCTCGTCGAGCTTGTTGCCGTCGATGACCTCGATCTCGTCGACTGCAAAGCTCTGGCGGTTCTCGTCGTTGAGGCGCACGGTCACCGTGCGGTTGATGACGTCCAGGTCGAGGATCTCCCCCATGCCGGCGGCGGTGACGACCTTCTGGCCGGCGCGGGGAAGCGACTTCTTCATGCGCCGGTACATCTGCTGCTCGTAGACCAGACAGCACATCAGCCGGCCGCACATCCCCGAGACCTTCGAGGGGTTGAGCGTCAGCCCTTGCTGCTTGGCCATGCGGATGGACACCGGGGAGAACTCCTCCAGAAACGTGCTGCAGCACAACTCACGCCCGCACGGGCCGATGCCGCCGAGCATGCGCGCGCCGTCGCGCACGCCGATCTGGTGCATCTCGATGCGGGTGCGGAAGCGGTGGGCGAGGTCTTTGACCAGGTCGCGAAAGTCGATGCGCCCGTCGGCGCTGAAGTAAAAGACGATCTTCGAGCCGTCGTGCATGTACTGGGCGCGGATGAGCTTCATGGGCAGGTTGCGTGCCCGAATGCGCTCGATGCAAAAGCGGTAGGCGGTGCGCTCGCGCTCCTCGTTTTTGTCGGCGTGGCGCACGTCGCCGTCGTTGGCCTTGCGCAGCACCCGGGGGATGCTCGACGCCGGCAGCAGGCGCCGTTGCACCTGGCCGGTGATGGTGGCGATGGCCGGGCCGCGCTCGGTCTCCACGATGACCTGGTCGCCCGGCGACAGTTGCAGCTCGCGGGCGTCGAAGTCGTGCTTGATAAAGTCGGTGCGAAACTTCGCCTGCACGACGTTGTACAGACGTTTCTTGCCTCCGAATGGCCGTTTGTCGCGAAGGGCGGCCGAGTTGTCGCTGGTCGATGTCGTCATGTATGTCCAAATCGCCGCGGGGGGCGATTGTGTGGGTTCGTCATTTAAACGGCCCGGCTGCGGCGGCGAAACTGGCCCAGCAGATCTTCGGTGATGAGCTGGGTGTTGACGTTTCGCAGCAGCAATCGCTGGGCCTGGCGGACCTGGTCGATCAGCTCGAGCAGGTCGTCGTCGGTGACGCGGGCGGCGTAGGCTTCCACCAGGTCGACCATGTCGGCGTTGACCAGGCGGTCGCGCCGGCCGGTGGCCTGCAGGAGCATCACGTCGCGGAAAAATAGCTTGAGCACGTCGAGCCGGGCGGTGAGCTGGCGGCGCTCGGAGCTGAGTTCTTCGGCCAGCTCCAGAAGCGGCACCGACTCGCCGGCGGGCAGATTGGTGACCCGTTCGATGAAGCCGCGACGCTCGTCGAGCATGCCCGAGGCGATGATCGTAAGCGCGCGGCCCACGCTGCCCTCGCCGTAGCCAGCGGCGACCTCCAGGGTCTCGGGGTCGGGCATCTCGTCGGCGTCGGCCAGAAGAGCCGGCAGCAAGTCGACCACGTCCTCCTCGGGGAGCGCGCCGAAGCGAAGCACCTGGCAGCGCGAGATGATCGTGTCCAGGAGGCCGTGCGGCTGGTCGGTCACCAGGATCAGGCGCATGCGCGCCGACGGCTCCTCGAGGGTCTTGAGCAGGGCGTTGGCCGCCTCTTCGGTCATCGTATGGGCGTCGTCGACGAGCACGAAGCGAAACCGCGCCTCGTAGGGCGCGCGCGTCGACGCCTGCTGGATCTCGCGGACCTGAGCGATCTTGATGCGGTCACGCTCGGGCTCGACAAAGAGGATGTCGGGGTGCTGCTTCTGGGCGATCTTGCGGCAACTGCTGCACTGGCCGCAGGCCGGGCGAAACTGCCCTTCGGGCCGCTGCTCACAGTTGACGATGGCCGCAAACGCCTGCGCCGCGGAGAATTTGCCCACGCCCTGTAGACCGGTGAACAGGTAGGCGTGGTGGACCCGCCCGGTGTTCAACGCGGTTTCCAGGATTTCGAGGGGACGCTGTTGTCCGCGGATGTTCGACCAGTGAAGCAAAGCGATGTCCTTGAAGGGGCGTGCAAATCGTGGCCGGACGGATGGTAGTTCGGAGTGATCGAGTGATCAAGTGACCGTGTGATGATCGAGTGATCGGCCGCGGATGCGCTGATTCGCGCGTTTGGTCGAACACTCGATCACTTCTCCACCGCGATATAGACCACGCGCCCCCCACGGACGACCTTGAGGCGCACGATGTCGCCGGTGGCGAAGTGGCCCAGGGCCTTGTCGAAGTCCTTGGAGTCGGTGACCTTGGCGTCGCCCACCTCGGTGATGACGTCGCGCTGGCGCAGCCCGGCGCCCTTGGCGGGGGTCTGTTGGTCGACGCTGGTGACGACGACGCCGTTGGTGTCGGCGGCGCCCAGTTGGCGAGCCAGCGAGGCAGTCAGCGCCTTGACGCGCACGCCGAAGTCGGCGTTGGTCGGCCGCTTGGGCGCGACGCTGCTGGCGGTGGGGATCTTGGGGTGCTCCTGGTTGGGAAGCTCCTCCATCTTGACGTGCAGCGTTTGCCGCTTCTTATGGCGCAGCAGCTCGACGTCGACGGTGCGCCCGACGCCGGCCGTCGACGACAGCCAGGGGAGCTGGTCACTGTTCTTGAGCTGGGTGCCGTCGAACGTCAGGATGACGTCGCCGGAGTGGATGCCGCCCTTGGACGCCGGGCTGTTGTCGATGACCTCGGTGACCAGCGCGCCGGTCGGGCGGCTCAGCCCGAAGGTCTTGGCGAGCTTGCCGTCGAGTTGTTG
Organism: uncultured delta proteobacterium; assembly: GCA_963697525.1. Classification (GTDB taxonomy): domain Bacteria; phylum Myxococcota_A; class Bradymonadia; order Bradymonadales; family Bradymonadaceae; genus Bradymonas. Next base: position 5,328,409 of record OY969087.1, on the reverse strand, counting down.
GACGCGGATACCCAGCCAACTGCGGGTGACGTAGCCGTTTTGGGCGAGCTGGGGCAAAAGCTTTTTGACCATATTGATGGGGATGGCAAAGCCGATGCCCTGGCCGTTTCGGTTGATGGCCGTGTTGATGCCGATGACCTCGCCGCCCAGCCCGATGAGTGGGCCGCCGGAGTTGCCGGGGTTGATGGAGGCGTCGGTCTGGATGAAGTCGGAGTAGGCGTCGTCCTCGATGCCCAAGTCGCGCCGGCCTAGCGCGCTGATGATGCCGGTGGTCACCGTGTGGCTCAGCCCCAGGGGGTTGCCGATGGCGATGACGTGCTCGCCGACGCGCACCTTGTCGCTGTCACCGAGCCCGATGGCCGGCAGCTTTCGCTTGGAGTCGATCTTGACCAGGGCGACGTCGATCTGGGGGTCGAGCCCGACCACGTGGCCCTCGTACTCGGTGTTGTCGAGCAGCTTGATCTTGATCTTGCTGGCCCCCTCGACGACGTGGTTGTTGGTCAGGATGTAGCCGTCGGGGTGGATGATAAACCCGGTGCCCTGAGCCATGGCCGTGGGCCCGGAGATGTCCTCCTTGCCAAGCAGGCGCTGGATCTCGTCGTCGTTGCCGTAGGTGACGATGATGTTGACCACCGACGGGCTGAGCTTTTCGGCCAGGTTGGACAGACTGGAGAAGCGCAGCGGCGCGTTGCGATCGATGCCGGCGTGGGCGGACTGATCGACCCACAGCTTTTGGGGCACATGGTGGTGGTGTGCGCCGTGGTCCTGGGCGTGGGCCAGCGGGGCGACCAACAGGGTCGCGGCGGCGAGCACGACCGAGAGGGCGAGCCGGGAAGAACGAATGGAGTGCGGGCCGATCATCATTACGTTGGGGGCGTCAGTGACTTCATGCCGAGCGCAGCCGACTCGGCGCGCATCGCTGCCAACGTCCGGATGACGACATCGACTTGGGCGCGCTGAATCAACGAGGAAAAATCTGTCCACCACGACCTTTTCGGCAAGTTCGGGTCGGGTCGAGCGTCGGTCGCGTCCACCCCGCCAAGGTGAGCCGCCGTGTCGGGTCTACCATCGGTAGAACGCGCCGGCGCCCGCGATTAGTCCCTCGATTTAATTATGCCCACTCGAGGCCGTGTCTCAAAGGCCGGGATCGGCTTTTTTTACGGGCGCAAAGAATTTGCCCGCCGCTTTGAACCGCGATTGGCGATGTGCTAATCCTGCCCGCATTGCACCGGTGCAGGGTTGGACTCGGTGGCGTCGCGAGGCATTTTCGGGCCGTCGCGCCGCCGCCACGGGGTCTCCCACGGGCTCCGCCGACCCGCACCTTGTCCTCGAGGAGTTGACGATGCGACATCTTATGATCGCGCTGCTGCTGGCCGTGGGTCTGCTGGCCGCTTGCGGCGGCGATACGAATAACCCGGCCAACAACGGCACCGGCAAGGACGCCGGCACCGACGTGTACGCGGACGCCCGCACCGACGCGGGCCAGTCCGACGCCGGCGTGGACTCCGGCGAGCACTTCAGCGAACGCGAGCCCAACAACACCGCCGACACCGCCAATGGCTTCAGCGTCGGCGAGGACATCACCGGGCGCATCGATCGCGGAGCCGGGGACGCCAGTGACGTCGACACCTTCGAGATCGACCTGACCGGCGGCACCATTTTTAGCTTCGAGCTGACCAAACTGGGGGCGGGGTTCGACACCTCCGAGGGCAAGTCGGCGGTGGTGGTCTTTTCGGATGAGGATGGAAAAACCTCCCGCGTGCTCCTCGCCAAAAATGGGCTGAAGCGCTCGGTATTCGTGCCCGCCGACGGCACCTATTTATTGCAGGTCTACGATCTGCGCGCGCTCAGCCCGCGGGCGGTCGACAACGGCGGCGCCGACAGCACCTACGCGCTGACGACGTCGACCTCGCAGCCCCAGCCCATCGACACGTCGCTGCCGGTCGATAAGACCGGCACGCTGACCGACAGCGGCGTCGACGTCTACGCCGTCACCCCCGACAGTGACGGCCTGCTGCTCGCCGAGACGACCGCGGGGCGCGCGCCGGTGAATAGCGACCTGGATACGATGCTCTTTGTCTGGAGCGTCGCCGACGGCAAGACGCTGGCGGCCAACGATGACTTTCCCGGCCAGGACTCCACCTACGATTCGCGGCTGGCCTTCGACGCCACCAGTGGTCGGACTTACTGGGTGGTGGTCGACGCCTATAAGAACGCCAACGATCCGTCCTACGCGCTCAGCGTCACCCACACCGACGACGCCGCCAGCGCGCGCACGCCCATCGCCGCCGGGGGGACGGCCACCGGTGAGATCTCCGAGCGCGGCGCCGACGCGTTCGACACCGACTATTTCAAGATCACCATGCAGCCGGGCGAGACGGCGCGCCTCGAGGTCACCGCCGACGCCGATTTGCAGCCGCATATGACGGTATTCGTGCCCACCTCCCAGGGCAACTTCACCGTCGCGGAGGCGTGGCCGGTCGGCGGCAAGACGGCCGTCGAGTTCGCCCACCCCACCGGCGAGCGCATGCGTGCACAGGATTATTTGATCAATATCGACGACGCCCGCAACGTGCCCGCCGACGATGCCGCTGAACCGGCCAACGTCGGGGGCAGCAGCTATGGCTATACGCTCTCGGCCGCCGACATCACCTGGACGCCCGGCGACGTGACGCTTCCGCTGACCGCTGCCGACAGCCTCGCCGACGTAGGGAACTACGCCTGGTACACATTTTCGGCCCCGGCCAACAGCGTGGTGGGTTTGAGCGCGTCGACTACGGCCTCGGAGTTCGACCCCATCGTCGCCATGCTCCCCGACTCGGGGATCGCAGTCCCCGCCACGCAATTGGCCTACCTGGTGCCCGGCCAGACCGAGCTGACCGCCGGGGTGCGCGACCGCCATTTCCGCGGGGGCTCGGGCTATGATTTCACCCCGTCGTTCGTCGCGGTGAGCTTCGACGGCGTCACGTTCGACAATGTGGCCGAATCCGAGCCCAACGACGGTATCAACACCGCGCAGGACTTGACCTCTGATCTTCCGGCAGCTATTGCGGGGAGCCTCGAAGGTACGGCGCCCGACCAGTTGGGCCCCGATTACTACAAAGTAACTTTGACCAGCGGGGACGTCCTCGGCGTCTATACCGAGGCCGGTGCCGACGCCAACACTCCCGATGCGGACACGGTGTTGACGGTGCTGGATGCCAGCGGCGCGGTCGTCTTCTTCAACGACGACTACGTCGGCCAGGACTCCAGCTACTTCAGCGCTGCGGCGTTCGTCGCTCCGGCCGACGGCGACTACTACGTGGTCGTCGAGCCCTATTGCGATGGGGACCCCGCCGGAAGCCCCTGCGGCGGCGATGGTGATTATACCGTCGCGCTGGTGAAGAAATAGCGTGCGCTTCGGCGCACGCATTTGATGGAAGTAAGTAGTTTCGTTTTCGATTGACTGTACGACAGAGGAGTAACGAATGAGACGTATATTGCTGGTTTCCCTGCTCGCTGTGGGCCTAATTTCGGCCTGTGGCGGCGACACGAACAACAACAATAAGAACAAGAACCAGGACGTGGGCACCGACGTTCAGGCCGACGCCGGCATGAACGATTCGGGCAATGCCGACTCTGGCATGGCCGACACCGGCATGAACGACACGGGCATGGCCGACACGGGCATGAACGACACGGGCATGAACGACACGGGCACGGCCGACACGGGCACGACCGACACCGGTGGCAACGGCAACACCGTCGCCGAGAGCGAGCCCAACAATACCGGCGACAACGCCACCGCCTTCACCGTCGGTGACACCATCTCCGGTGGCATCTCGCAGGGCTCGGGCGACACGAGCGACACCGACTACTTCAAGGTCGACCTGACCGGCGGCACGATTCTGCAGCTCGACATCAACGACCTGGGTTCGGGCTTTACGACCAGCGACGGCAATCAGGCCGAGGTGTTCGTCTTCGACGACGCCCAGACCTACGGCTGGGAGCTCAACCCCAACAACGGCATGACCCGCCAGCTCTTCGTGCCCACGACCGGCACCTACTACGTGGTGGTGGACGATGCGCGCGCCTTCGCGCAGAACCCGACCGACAACGGCGGGCCGGACAGCACCTACGAAATCGCCACCAAGTCGGTGACGCCCACCCCGACCGACACCACCGTGCCGGTCGACGAGAGCGGCGCGCTGACCGACGGCAAGGTCGACGTCTACAAGGTCACCGCGTCGGCTGACGAGGTGCTCCTCGCCGAGACCTTCGCCATGCGCGACCCGGTCGCCAGCGACCTGGACTCGCTGATGTTCGTGTGGAGCGTCGACGACAGCAAAACCGTGGGCAGCAACGACGACATCTCCTACCCGGACAACACCGACTCGCGGCTGGCCTTCAGCGCCACCAATGGCAACTCCTACTGGGTGGTGGAGGACTCCTACGTCAACACCGCGGGCGACGCCTCCTACAACCTGAGCGTGACCAAGACCGACGACTCCATCGACCTGCCCACCAGCATTGCTGACGGTGGCTCGCAGACCGGTGAGATCTCCGACCGCGGCAGCGACTCGTTCGACACCGACTACTTCAGCGTGGAGCTGCAGCCCGGCGACGTCATGCGCCTGGAGGCGACCGCCGACTCCGACCTGCAGCCGCATATCGCGGTCATCTACAAGTCGCAGTCCTTCGGCAATATCACCATCGCCGAGGGTTGGCCGGTCAACGGCAAAGCCGCCGTCGAGTTCGCCGAGCCCACCGGGCAGAACGCTACCGCCGAGACCTACCTGGTGACCATCGACGACGCGCGCAACGTGCCCGCCGATGCCAACGCCACCCCGGCCAACGTGGGCGGCAGCAGCTACGGCTATACGCTGACGGCCAACACCACCACGTGGACGCCGACGAGCGAGACCCTGCCGCTGACCACCGGCGACAGCATCCCGGACGTGGGTAACTACGTGTGGTACTCGTTCAGCGCCGACGCCGACACCGTCGTGGGCCTGCGCGCCACGACCACCGCGGCGGACTTCGAGCCCATCGTCGCCGAGTTGACCGACTCGGGTATCGCCTCGCCCTCGGCTCAGCTCGTGTACGTGCCCAGCGCTCAGACCGACTACACCGCCGGCGTGCGCGACAAGTATTTTCGCGGCGGCGCGGGCTACGACTTTACCCCGTCGTTCGTGTCCGTGAGCTACGGCAGCGCGACCTTCAACGACGTGACCGAGTCCAGCTCGGCCCACGACACCCAGAGCAACGCTCAGGACATCACCTCGAACCTGCCCGCGGCCGTCACCGGCACGCTCGACGGCACCAACAAGACCGACACCAAGCCGGACGTCTACAAGGTCACGTTGAGCGCCGGCGACCAGGTGGGCGCGTTCACCGCCGCCGGCGCGGACACCAACACCGACGACGCCGACACGGTGCTCACGGTGATGAACTCCAGCGGCGACGTCGTGTTCACCAACGACGACTACCCCGGCCAGAGCAGCGCGTACTTCAGCGCCGCTGCCTTCGCCGCGGCTGCCGCCGGCGACTACTTCATCAAAGTCGAGCCGTACTGCAGCGCCTCCGACTGCAGTGGCAATGGCGACTACACCCTCAAGGTCGTCAAGCAGTAAGCGCAGTCAGGTGTTGATCTGACCGCACAGCCCGGCGCGTGGTGTACGCGCCGGGCTTTTTTGCGTCCAGGAGTCGGCGATGGCGTCGCGTTGACAGATCGAAACGCGCCCATTACGTGTGTGCGGGCACGACGACTGCGCTCACAACAGCACATCAAATTCGAGGAGAGACGATGAAACTCGGAACGCTCAACGACGGAACTCGCGACGGCCGGCTGGTCGTGGTCAAGCGCGACAACTCGGTGTACACGCCCGCCGACGGCATCGCCAAATCCATGCAGGCAGCGCTGGATAATTGGGACGCGGTCGAGCCCAAATTGCAGCAGCTGTTCGGCAAGCTCGAGTCCGGCGAGGTCACCGGCGAGCCGGTCGACGTCGACAAGTTTCACTCGCCGCTTCCCCGTGCCTACGAGTGGGTCGACGGGTCGGCCTACATCAACCACATCGTGCTGGTGCGCAAGGCGCGCAACGCCGAGCCACCGGAGACCCTCGAGACCGATCCGCTGGTTTACCAGGGCGGCTCGGGCGAGTTTTTGGCGCCCACCCAGGACATCGAGCTCCCCGACTTCGACTGGGGCCTGGACTTCGAGGCCGAGATCGCCGTCGTGCTGGGCGATACGCCCCGCGGCGTCAAGAAGGAGGAGGCCGGCGAGCACGTCAAACTTCTGATGTTGGTCAACGACAACACCTTCCGCAACCTCATCCCGGCGGAGCTCGCCAAGAGCTTCGGCTTCTTCCAGTCCAAGCCGGCCACCACGTTCTCGCCGTTTGCGGTCACCCCCGACGAGCTGGGCGACGCCTGGGACGGCGGGCGGATCAACCTGCCGCTTCAGACCGAGTACAACGGCGAGTTCTTCGGCAACCCCGAGGCCGGCCCCGAGATGCACTTCTCGTTCTTCGACCTCATCCAGCACATCACCAAGACGCGCGCGTTTACCGCCGGCACCATCCTGGGAAGCGGCACCGTCAGCAACGAGGACCGCGCCAAGGGCTCGTCGTGTCTGTCCGAGAAGCGCATGCTCGAAAAGATCGACACCGGCGAGTTCGTCACCCCGTATATGAGCACGGGTGATACCGTCAAAATCGAGATGAAGGACAAGGACGGCAACAACATCTTCGGCACCATCTTGCAGAAGGTCGTCGATGCATCCTAGCGCAATCGCGTTGCCGGCTTGGCCGGTGGTTTGAAACTGTTCTTGGTTCTTGGTTGTTGGTATCGGCTATCGCCGCAAGTCGCTCAGTTGAACCTGCAGCGAAGCTCGAGAGGCACTGCGGTGGAGATGACCCGAATGCTTCGAATTGCAAGAGCCAAGAACCAAAAACAAAAAACTAAGAACATGAAGTTATTCAGCTATTGGCGAAGCTCGTCGAGCTGGCGGGTGCGCACGGCGCTTGCCTTCAAGGGGATCGACTACGACTACGAGTCCGTGCACCTGATCAACGAGGGCGGCCAGCAACATTCGGACGCCCACAAGGCGCGCAACCCGATGGAGCAGGTGCCCACGCTCGAGGTCGACATCGACGGCACCACGCGCTACCTGGCGCAGTCGATGGCCATCCTGGAGTTCATCGAGGAGCAGTACCCGCAGCCGGCGCTTCTGCCCGAGGACGCCTTCTTGCGTGCTCGCGCGCGCCAGCTCGCCGAGGTCGTCAACAGCGGCATCCAGCCGGTCCAAAACCTGCTGTTGCTGCAGCGCCTCAAGGCGTCCTTCGACGTCGACGCTCGCCAGTGGTGCGCCCCGTTCATCGCCGACGGGCTCAGGGCCTACGAGGCCCTCGCCCGTGAGACCGCCGGGACGTTCTCCGTGGGGGACGCGCCCAGCTTCGCCGACATCTGCCTCATCCCGCAGATGTACAACGCGCGGCGCTTCAGCGTGGATATGAGCGAGATGGAGTTGCTGCTCCAGATCGAGCAAAACTGCATGGAGCTGGACGCGTTCGAGGCCTCTCACCCCGACCAACAGCCCGACGCGGTGAAGTGACTATGGCCAAGCTCGACAAACAGGTCGTCATCGAGCATTACCGCGACCTGAGCAAGGACGAGCTGTACGCGATCATGGTCCTTCGCGACCTGGTCTTCGTCGTCGGCCAGAAGATCACCGCCGTCCAGGAGATCGACGGCCTCGATCCGCAGTGCGAACACGCGATGCTGCGGGTCGACGGCCAGTTGGTGGGCACGGCGCGGATCTTCTGCGACGAAGATCCGGTGGTCGTCGGGCGGGTGGCCGTCCATCCCGATTGGCAGGGCAGGGGACTCGGAAGCAGGTTGATGCGGGTCGTCCAGGAGCACCTGGGCGAGCGTCGCGCCGAGCTGCACGCCCAGGCGCACCTGGAGGAGTGGTACACTCGCCTGGGGTGGCAGCGCTTTGGCGAGGCCTTCGAGGAGGCGCAGATCCCCCACGTCATGATGCGCTGGCCGACCAAATCGGACCGCTAACTCGGCCGAAGCGTCCCGCGCGGCCGAGATCTCTTGGATTGAAACGCATGTTGGGGCTGGTGGAGCTGCTCCAGGCGCTCGTGCTGAGCGCGCACCGCCGCGGTGTGCTCGGCGCGAAGCTTCACGGCGTCGAACCACTCGCGAAGCTGCATCATCGCCGCCGGCACCACCACCATGCGAAATAGCATGTCCGGAATGCTCGAACCGAGATGAAGGCGCGTTCGGCAGATGAGCCGCGTGCGGTTGGGCGCGTAGGGAAACAACAAGATCGACCAGCTCGCCCGCCCGTGGGGCAAGCCGGTGGGGACGAGCACCAGCGAGCGCTCGTCGTCCATCTCGACGATGCGCAGGTTGACCGTCGCGCCGACCGCGAGGATGTCGCCCTCGCGGAATTCTTTGCCCACGTCGACCAGCCACTGCCAGATGTCCGTCGGGTTTGCCTCGATGGTCATCGCCCGGTTGGTCACCTCGTCGGGCTCGTCGACGAGCTCGTCGCCGGGCATGGGGCGTTTGACGTCGATGGGTTCGGCCCGCCACTTCCGGCGCCACGGGCGAATGACAAGCCCGTAGGCGGCCGCGGCGCTCCCCGCGGCCAGCGCGCCCCAGGCCAGCGCTCGCTTCGTACGTCTGTTCACGACAACCTCCCTGCTACAAACTGCAGAAGCCAGCCACACGGCTGAGTTCATGGTCGAATGTAGGCAGGCGGCGGTTGTGGCCAACCGACCCCGGCGACACGCAAGCGGGGCAGCGCCAGCGTCTCACGCGGTTCAATTTGCCAGATAAATCAGCGTCAATTGGCCGCGGAAGTATCCGAGGGTCCCGTTGAGGCTCCTCGTGCGCAAGTAGTAGGTGTACGAACCCGCCGCGGAAACCGTAAAGACATTGCTGCGCGTCACGCTCTCGGTACTGTCGTTCGTCAAAGAGAAATACGACGTTTCGGCCGTCTGAGGATCGCTGTTCGCATCCGCGGTGACGGCGAGAAAGCCGGAGGAGGGTCCCGAGGTCGCACACGCCGGTGCGCCGGTCGTCGAGCAATACACATCGGCCGTTCCCAACGCGATGACCGTGCCGGCGGCGGGCACAGTGATCGCTGCCGAGGTCACCGTGGCCGTGGTTCCCGACGTCGTATCGATCTCACTGTTGAGCCCAGCGTAGTTGGTGACCACGACCGGCGCGTTGGCCTGGCCGTCGGCACCGTTGCAGACATAGCTCGTCGAGGTGATCTCGCCGCTTTGCAGATCGCCGCTGGCGTCGGAGTCGACGCCGCTGTCGATGCGGACGCCGCCGTTGGCGCAGTTGGCGCCGGCGGGCTCGTCGGAGGTCTGGGTCAACGCGTTGGCACCGTCCTGGCCATCTTTGCCGTCGACGCCGTTGCACACGTAGCTGGACACGCTGATCTCGCCGGGGTCGAGCGTCCCGCTGTGGTCGGTATCTGGCCCCGAGTCCACACGGAGGCCGCCGTTGGCGCAATTGGCACCGGCGGGCTCGTCGGTGGTCGCCGTCAGGTAGGACACGCCGTCCTGTCCGTCCTGGCCATCCTGGCCATCTGCGCCGTTGCACACGTACCGGGTGTCGGTGACTTCGGTATCATCGAGAGTGCCGCTGGCATCGCTGTCGATGCCCGCGTCGATGCGCACGCCGCCGTTGGCGCAGTTGGCTCCGGCGGGTTCATCGGCGGTGCGCGTCAGCACCGTCTGACCGTCCGCGCCGTTGCACACATAGCGCGTCTGAGCCACCTCGGAGTCGTCGAGCGTGCCGCTGGAATCCGAGTCGGGCCCGCTGCGAACAGCCAGTCCACCCTGCGGGCAATTCGCCCCCGGTGCCTCCTGCGACACATCGACCAGCGCGCTCACCCCGTCGGCGCCGTCGACGCCGTTTGTCCCGGAACAGCCCACCAACAACAGACCGGCGATCAACGCGCCGCATGCTTTCGCTTTCATCAACCTAACTCCGCGTGCCTCCAGCAAACTCCAAAGCACTGGACGCCTAACCTGGAGGCAACGCGAAACGACGTCCGGCGCGCAATGATTCGATGACGCGCGACTATAGCGCCAATTATGGGCGGGCGCTATTGCCCAGCAGAGTTGAGATCGACAGGGCGCCGACGACGCCAGGGACGGCGTCGCTCCAAGAGGGGGCCGTCGCCGGCCGTTGTCGACGCCAGGGATGGCGTGGCACCAAGGGTGTGCGCCATAGTTTGGAGCGACGGCCTCCGTGCCGTCGAGGGCCGCAGTTCAGGTCAGAAACAGCACGGCCACGCCCACCACGGCGACGCATGCGCCCACGATGGAGCGAAGCGAGAGCTTCTCGCCCTCTATGAAATAGGCCAGCGGAAGGACGAAGATCGGGCTGGTCGACGACAGCGTCGAGGCGATGCCGGTGTAGGTATAGCGCAGCCCGGCGTTCATCAGCCAAATGCCCAGAAACGTGCCCAGGAAGGTCGCCACAAATAAGATCGCGAAGGTGCGTCGCTCGCGAAGGGGCTCGGCCGCGCGGCTCAGCCGGCCCATGGCGCCGAGCACCACGCCCAGCCCGGCGATGCCGAAGACCAGGCGAACGATGCTGATCTCGAGCGCCGAGATATGCGTGCCGCCCAGCTTGGTGAGCACGTTTCCCAGCGCCTGGCCGAAGGCGGCGAGCACGCCGAAGGCGAGCCCGATCTTCTCGTCGCGGGACAGGCCGTCGGAGGAGGGCGGGTTCGCGCTGTCTTGGTCGTCGCCGGCAGGGGCGTGGCGCTCGCGAATCACCCACACCACGCCACCCATGGTCAGCACCATCCCGGCGAGCAGCCCCGCAGTCACCGGCTCGCCAAGGACCGGCACGGCCATGAGCACCGTCATCGGCGGGGTGAGCGCGGCCAGCAGCAGCGTGCGCCGCGGCCCCAGACGATTGAGGGCGTTGAAGTAGGCCGTATCGCCCAGCGTCAGGCCCGCCAGCCCGCTGGCGGCGAGCATGCCCAACTCGTAGTTGGACAAGCCCTCGGGCCACAGCCGCCCATCGAGCAGCCACAGCGCCACGAACATCAACGCCACCGCGATGACACACTTCAGGATGTTCATCACCAGCGGGCCGACGGTCTTGCCCAGCCGCGCGAACATCAAACTCGCCAGCGCCCAAACCGCGCTGGCCGACAATGCGGCGATTTCTCCCATGACAGCTTCCCCGGGTACGACAGGCCCACGACTCCCGCCGCTGCAATAGCGCCGCCGGACGTCGGTGTCCAGATCGGTGTGCGCCGCGTCGTCAAAACGTTTGACGTAGACGGCGCCCGCCGCTACTAATTACCTAGTAAGGTGGTGGGGATTGTGGAGATTGGTCGATCGGCCCCCAATTGAAGCGCCCATCGGCTAGATTTTTGGGGACGGGGAACGTATGGTGCTCGCTGTGCGTTGGGTGGATGGAACGCAATCGAAGGCAGTCGTCCCGCTCCAACGCGAGCGCAAGCGGTACCGTCAGACGACAGGATTATGAAAGCTGCGACCAAGGCAATTCGGGTGGACGAGGCTTCTCGGCCAGATGGACCCAGCGCACAGCCCTCGGGTGAGTTGCGCTCGGTCGAGCGTATCGACCAACTGGTGGGGCACACCCCGCTGGTGCGGCTCAACCGCGTCGTCGACGGCGCAGGGGCCGAGGTCTACGTCAAGATGGAGAACTTCAACCCCAGCGGGAGCATTCGCGACCGGTACGTCGCCGAGATCATCACCCGCGCGGTGGAGGCCGGCTATATCGTCGCCGGGGACACCCTGGCGATCGCGGGCATCGACGACTCGTCGGTGGCCGCCTCGCTTCTGGCCAACCTGCACCAGCTCGACCTGCGCGTGTTCGCCCCGTCGAATTCCAGCCGGCGCCTGGTGCCGCTCATCGAGCGCTACGGTGCCGACATCGTGTGGACCGACGAGGAGGCCGGACTGCGCGGCGCCATCGATGAGGCGGCCAAGTGGGCGCGCGGGGCCGCCGACCGGATGTATGTCGACGGTTACCGGCGCCAGGCGGTCACCGACGCCTACACGGACATGGCCGCCGAGATCCTGCAGGCGTTGCGCGGGCGCATTCTGGGGGCGTTCGTCACCTCGGTGACCACCGGCGGCACGTTTCGCCACGTGGCCCGCGAGCTGCGCCAGACCCATCCCGCGCTGCGGGTGGGAGGCGCCGTGCTCACGGCCCACGAGTTTCCCGAGCTTCGCGGCCACGCCTACAACCGGCTGCGCAACATCAGCCTGCAGCAAGCCTGGCAAATGCGCGACCGCATCGCCCGTCAGGAGGGACTGCTGCTCAGCCCCAAGGGCGCGGCCGCCGTGCTGTTGGCCCTGGAGATGCGCGCCGACCTGCCCGACGCCGAGGTCCTGGTGGCGCTCAACCCCGACTCCGGCCAGCGCTACCTGGGCTGGGAAGATCAACCCCTTTTCGAAGTCACCTTTCAACCGGAGTCGGCGCAGTGAGGCGCCGACGCCACTGATTTTCTCTCACTTGAAACGACGGAGTAACGATGAGTGTGAGTGTTCGAATCCCGACGCCGCTGCGCAAATATACCGACGGCCAAGACCAGGTCAGCGTCGAGGGCACCACCGTCGGTGAGGCGCTGCAAAACCTCGCCGAGGCCCACCCGGAGCTGAAGACGCGTATCTTTGACGACTCCGGCACGGTGCGCCGGTTCGTCAACGTCTTTGCCAACGATGAAGATATTCGCTTCCAGGATAGCCTCGACACCGCGCTGTCCGAGGGCGACCAGGTCTCCATCGTCCCCGCCATCGCTGGAGGCTGACGTGGGCGCACGAAGTACAGCCCAGCCGGCCGCCAGCCCGGCGCCCGCGCCCCGTGAGTCGCTGCTCGAGATGATCGGCAACACGCCCATGGTCAAGCTCGAGCACGTGACCTCGCACCTGCCCGACACGGTCGAGGTGTGGGTCAAGCTGGAGTTCTTGAACCCCGGGGGCTCGGTCAAGGACCGCCCGGCGCGCCAGATCATTTTGAGCGCGCTGGAGAGCGGGGCGTTGACCGAGGACAAGACGCTGATCGACTCGACCAGCGGCAACACCGGCATCGCCTACGCGATGATCGGGGCGGCCGTGGGCGTCAACGTCGCCCTGGTCATGCCCGAGAACGTCTCGCCGGCGCGCAAGCATATCGTGACCACCTACGGTGCCGAGATCATCTACTCGGACCCCATGGAGGGAAGCGACGGCGCCCAGCGGTTGTGCAAGGAGATCGTCGACAACGACACCGACGGCAAATATTTCTACGCCAACCAATACGGCAACCCCAACAACCCGCAGGCTCATATCAACACCACCGCCCCCGAGATCTGGGAGCAGACCGACGGGCGGGTGACCCACTTTGTGGCCTCGACGGGCACCTCCGGCACGATCATGGGGGTGACGCGCGGGCTGCACCGGTTCAATGCCGACATCCAGACCTTTGGCGCCCAGCCCTCGGACGCGTTTCACGGCCTCGAGGGCCTCAAGCATATGCCCACGGCCATCGTGCCCGAGATCTACGACGAGGATCGCCTCTCCGGGGTCATCTACGTGGACACCGAAGACGGCTGGGACATGGCCGAGAAGCTCGCCCGCCAGGAGGGCATCGCCGCCGGCAACTCCGCGGGGGCGAACGTGTGGGCGGCGCTGAAGATCGCCGAGGATTTGGAGGAGGGCGTGATCGTCACCGTGATCTGCGATCATGCCGACCGTTATTTGGGCCGTTGAGGTTTGCTCAAGTTGGAAGGCCACTTAGCAAGGCAGGGAACAGTTCCACGTAGACATGACGAGCGGTGACCCTTCCGAGGGTGCGCCACCTCGAGCGCGCCTAATCGGCGCCTCGAGTGGGCTTACCCCCGGTCACGGTTGGGTTCTGCGCCCGACGAAGGCACTTGCCAAACCGCCGTTGTGTCCAGCGAAGCTGCCAGCCAAACGGTGACCGTGGGTAAGCGTAGCGGTTCGGGCCTTCAGGCCCGGCCGCGAGCGCACCCTCGGAAGCCACGGAAACCCTTTGTGATCAATACACGCGGCGTCAGCCCGGGGACGGGAGAAAAAATGACTGAAGAATTGTGGACCAACGAACGTCTCGACCAGATCGTCGCCTGGCTCGAGGAGGCCTACCCCGTCGAGGGCTGCGGGCTCATCGTCGAGAAGGACGGCGAGTATCGCGTCCTCGAGTGCGAGAACCTCGCCGACAAATACCACGCCATGGACCCGGAGCAGTTCCCCCGAACGGCCCGCAAATTCTACATCATCGACCCCATGGAGTTCGTGCGCGCCGAGGACCGCGGCGAGCGCGTGGCGGTGATCTTTCATAGCCACGCCGACGTGGGCGACTACTTTAGCGACGAAGATGTCGCTGCCGCCACGCTGCCGCGTTTCGACGAGGACGAGCCGCTCGAGCCCAGCCATCCGGGCGTCGACTACCTGGTGGTGTCCACGCGCCCGGACGGCGCCGACCACGCCACGCTCTTTCGCTTCGACGCCGACGCCGAGGGCTTCCCGGCGGTGCTCGAGATCACCATCGACGACGGCGAGTATCGGCTGGAAACCCCTTAACCCTCGACCGGAACGGCCCTGGGCCGGCCGCGCTCGTCGATTTCCACGCGCGCCATGCCGGTCTTGGGATCGTGCTCGAAGAGCAGAATCCAGTCGTGGCGGCTAGCCTCGTACAGGATTTCGCGCTTCTCCTCGACCGTGACCAGCGGTTGGAGGTCGTAGCCCATCACGTAGGGGTCGCGCATATGCGAGGTCGTCGGGATCAGGTCGGCCAGGTACACGAAGGTGTGCCGGTCGGTGGTGATCTTGACGAGCTGCATGCCGAAGGTGTGGCCGTGCACCGGCAGGACCTCGATGCCCGGCAAGATCTCGGCGATGCCGTCGACCAATGTCAGCTCGGGGGCCTCGTCGTCGGCCTCGAAGAAGCGAAAGTCGACCTTGCGGTAGCTGCCGCCGTCGCGCGCGCTGGGGCTGTTGGCCCACGACCAGTTGCGCCGCTGCACCCAGTGACGCGCGTTGGGGAAGGTCGCGCGCACCGTCGTCTGGTCGGCGCCGAACTCACTGACGCCGCCGGCGTGGTCGAAGTGCAGGTGGGTGAGCACGACCTCGTCGATGTCGTCGGGGGCGAGGTCGCGGGCGGCCAGGGCGTCGGTCAGACTCAGGTCCTGGTCGTGGATCTTGTAGATGCCGCGCTCCTTATCCGACCACTTCGAACCGATGCCGGTGTCGACCAGCACGGTGCGGTCGGCGTACTCGACCAGCAGGCAGCGGCAGGCCATGTCGATGCGGTTTTGCTCGTCGGCCGGATTGGTGCGCTCCCACAGCGGGCGCGGGATGATGCCGAACATCGCTCCGCCGTCCAATCCAAAGCGTGCTTCCATCAATGGAGTGACGGCGGTGGGAAAATTCTTGTTGCTCATGGCTTTTCTCGTGTGATTATGGTTTGCCGAAACGCAGCCTCTTGATAACCAGATCGCGGCGAACGAACAAGCAACCGGCGAGTAAGCCACCAAAACTGCGAACGGCGATTTCACCGCAAAGGCGCAGAGACGCAAAGAACGTAAAGAAGAAGATGGTTCCTCTGCGTCTTCGCGCCTTCGCGGTGAAAAACGCAGTTCGCAGTTCCTGGACCCCTGGACCCCTGGACCCCCGGCACCCAATGAAACGACTTTCCCTATTCATCAAAGGCGTGTGCATGGGCCTCGCCGACATCGTCCCCGGTGTCAGCGGTGGCACGATGGCTTTGATCCTGGGCATTTACACGCAGTTTATCGACGCCATCAAGGGGCTGCACCTGCGCTGGGTCCCGCCGCTGGTGCGCTGGCTGAAGGACGGGCGCAAGCAGGAAGATTGGCAGGCGCTGGTCGCCGAGATCGAGTCGCTCAACCTGCCGTTTTTGGTCAGCCTGGGCGGCGGCATCGCCGTCGCTCTGGGCATCGGAAGCGTCATCATCCCGGCGATGATGGAGGCCTACCCGGTGCAGATGCGCGCGTTTTTCTTCGGGCTCATCGTCGCCAGCGTGTGGGTGCCGCTCAAGATGATCCAGCCGGGCAAGGGCCCGCGCATCATGGGCGTGGTGCTCGCCGGGGTCATCGGCGCCGGGTTTGGCTATGTGGTCACCAACCCGGCCAATAGCTTCGAGGCCACCCGCCAGTGGACCAAGGTCACCTCCCAGGGCGAGTCCCTCGAGCACCTGGCCCGGCGCGCGCCCAGCGCGCTGGCGACCGACCAGATCTATTGGGCGCCGCAGAACGCGCCGCTTCGCCAGGCCATCGGCGCCGACAACGCGGTCGCCTCCAACCTCGAGAAGCTGCACAACCACCAGCAGACCATCGAGGCGACCGACAAAAAGGCGCTGAAGGCGCGCGCCAAGCCCTACAACGAGTTGCAGGTGCCCGCCGGCGTCGTCGTCCAGGTCTCCCAGCCCGCGCTGTGGTATGTGTTCGTCTGCGGCGCCGTCGCCATCTCGGCGATGCTGCTGCCGGGCATCAGCGGTTCGTATATTCTGCTGATTTTGGGAGCGTATTTCTTCATCCTCAACGCCCTCAAGGGCATGATCAAGACGCTCATCTCCGGCGCCATCCCCACCACCCAGGCCCCGTACGTCATCTTATTCATCATCGGCGTGGTCATCGGGATCTTGAGCTTCGCGCGGGTGCTCAGCTTCTTGCTGCACCGCTTCCCGTCGGTCACCCTGGCTGCGCTCGTCGGGCTGATGCTCGGCTGTTTGCGCGGCATCTGGCCGTTCCGTTCGGTCGCCGATGGTGTCATCGTCAATGTCATGCCCGAGGGCATGTCCACCGAGGTCGTCCACGCGGCGATCACCTTCGTGGTGGGACTGATCATCGTGGGCGCGCTGACCTGGCTGGGTAATATGCGCGAGGCGAAGGAAGCCGCGGTCGACTGAGCCGGCCGACGAAATATTGGCCATCCAACCCCGACTTTCCTATAGTTGCGCCGACGCCTCCACGACGGGAGGCGAGCCTCTCGCAGTAAAGGGAACACCCCATGGCCCGCCGTATCAACGCTGTCCGCCACCTCCTCATCGTCCTGTTGGCTGCCGTCGCCATCGGCGGCCTGTTGGCCGCCTGCACCGGCTCGGACACCGACAAAGACGGGATCAACGACGTCGAGGACAACTGCCCGGAGGTCGCCAACAAGCACCAGAAGGACGGCGACGACGACGGCTATGGCGACGTGTGCGACAACTGCCCGTTCGACGCCAACCCCAAGCAGACTGACACCGATTCGGACAGCGTGGGCGACGCCTGCGACAACTGCCCGGATACGCCGAATATGGACCAGTCCGACGTCGACCAGGACGGCCACGGCGATGCCTGCGACCAGGATATCGACAACGACGGGATCACCAACGACCAGGACAACTGTCCGAACGTGGCCAATCAGGACCAGGCCGACGGCGACGGTGACGGCGTGGGTGATGCCTGCGACGTGTGCCCGGAGCAGTCCAACCCCGATCAGGCCGACGCCGATGGCGACGGGGTGGGGGATATCTGCGATATCTGCCCGCAAAACGCCGATCCCGACCAGGCGGAGACCGACGGCGACACCATCGGCGACGCCTGCGACAACTGCCCGCAGGTGGCCAACCAGGACCAGGCCGACGGCGACAACGACGGCGTCGGCAACGTATGCGACAACTGTCCCGGCGCCACCAACAGCGACCAGTCGGACATCGACCACGATGGCGTGGGCGATCGCTGCGACGACGACATCGACGGCGACGGCATCCCCAACGACCAGGACAACTGCCCCACCAAGCACAACACCGACCAGAAGGACAGCGACCAGGACGGCGTGGGCGACGAATGCGACAGTTGCCCGGTCAACCCCAACCCCGACCAGACCGATTTCGATCACGACCTGGTCGGTGACGAATGCGACGTCTGTCCCAAGGTCAAGGACTACGACCAGGCCGACGCCGACGGCGACACGGTGGGCGACGCCTGCGATAGCTGCCCCGACGTCGCCAACCGCGACCAGGCCGACAGCGACAGTGACGGCATCGGCGACGCCTGCGACAACTGCAAGAGCACCAAAAACGGCGACCAGGCCGACAGCGACGGCGACGGGCTAGGGGACGCGTGCGACAACTGTCCGAAGACCTCCAACTCCCAGCAGGACGACACCGACGGCGACGGCGTGGGCAACGCCTGCGATAACTGCCCGGCGGTGTCCAACCCCGCTCAGGAGGACGACGACGGCAACGGCACCGGCAACGCCTGCGAGCAGAATTGCGGCACCAAGGATACCGATGGCGACGGCATCCCCGACGCCTGCGACAACTGCCCGACGACCTACAACCCCAACCAGGCACCGAACTGTGGTTGAGCTGAGTGATCGCTAGATCTGATAGATCGGACGGAAGTCCTCGCCCGCCATCTCGGGCACGGCGTCGGCGATGGATTGGATGGAGTAGGTCTGCAGCACGCGGATGGTGGCCGCGCGTACCTCTTTCCAGACCGGGTGGAAGGCCTTCTGGCGATCGGTGAGCTCGTCGCCGGCGGTCTTGTCGGTCAGCCCGACCGGGGCGACCGGGCCGTCGAGGTGGCGGATGATGTCCAGCAGGGTGATCTCGCTGGCCGGGCGCGCCAGCAGGTAGCCGCCGTTGGCGCCGCGCTTGCTGCGCACGAAGCCGCCGCGCTTCAGGTCGGCCATGATGCCCTCCAGAAACTTCGCCGGAAGGTTCTCCTCGTCGGCGATGGCCTGAATGCTCATCGGCTCGTCGGAGCGCGCGTTTGCCAGCGTAACCAGGGCTCGAAGCCCGTACATCGTGCGTGCACTGATATCCATGGCGTCCTGCCTGCCAGGTGAGAAAATGGCGCGTTGGCGCCCACTATAGGCAGAAACCCGCGGGTGAGCCAGTCGAATTCCGCCATTCATATCGGGATGGTAGGGTTTCGCACCACCAAGGCGCCCGCAGTCCAGGCGCCGCGCCGCGCGCAGTTCGCGCGGCCTATATAGTGAGGGTCGGCGCAACGCGCCCACCTTCAGACCGCGTGGCTAAAAATTCGGATTGGGCAAATAATCCACCCGCATCTTCTGACCGATGTACAGGTGGTCGATACCCTCGTAGATGCGCAGGTACAGCGCCAGGTAGCGGATGACCTTTTTGGTGTAGCCGCGCGCCTCGTTGAACGGGATCTCCTCGACGAACTCGTCCAGGGGCATGCCCTTGCCGCGCTTGTCCAGCCAGGCGCCTACCCGGTGGGGGCCGCCGTTGTAGCCGGCGATGGCCAAGAGTTCCTGGCCGTGGAACTTCTTGACGAGTTTGCTGAAGTAAAACGCGCCCTGCTTGATGGCGACGTCTTCGTCGAGCAGGTCCATGGGGCCGAACTCGTCGTCGCCGAGCATCTCGGCGGTCTTGATGCCGGTGCGCGGGATGACCTGGAGCAGGCCGAGGGCGTCGGCGGGGCTGATGGAGTCGGGGTTATACGAACTCTCCACGGTCATCAGCGCCCACACCAGGTAGGGGTTGAGCCCGTTTTTGATACTCTCGCGCAGCACCTGGCGGGGGAAGGCGCGCGGGTAGGCCTGCATCCACTTGTAGCGCATCGGCCCCTCCGGATCCTTGTGGTACCAGGGGCCCGTGCCCAGGGTGAAGCGGCGCACCAGGTGGTAGTCGCCGACATCCTTCATGGCGGCGAGCATCAACGGCTCGAGCTCGTCGCGCCGGTCGTAGATGGCCTGCTGGCGCTCGAGCAGCTTCTTTTGGGCGGCGGCGTCGTCGGGGACCGGATAGCGCAGCTCGTCGGACTGGTAGCCCCACAGGCCGGTCTCGTGGCGGCGGTTGTCGATGAGGTAGGCCCAGCGCTGGTTGGGCAGCTCGTGGGGCTCGCCCGAGGGCCGGCCCAACTCGGAGAGCCCGCGGAATTCGAGGTCGGCGTCGCGCATCGCCCAGCGCGCGTATTTCAAGTAGCCGGCGTCGCGCAGCCACTGGGCGCGCTCGAGCTGGGGAAATAGGTCGCCGGCCTTGGCGACGGCGCGGGCCAGCCCGTGGTGGTAGCTTTTCTGGTCGTACGCCCAGGGGTGGTCGGGCAGGGGGCCGATGACCTTGCCCTGCTGGGCCTTGACGAAGGCGATGGGCGAGTCGCGGCGCCCCTCCCAGTAGATGCGCGCCTCGGTGTCATAGGAGACCCGGGGCACCTTCGCGTTGAGCTTGGCCACGCGCACCCCTCGGCGCGGGGCGGGCGCGTCGGTGCCGGCGTTGTCGCCCAATTCGACGACGTCATCGGCGTCGTCGTCGTCCATGCTCGCCTCGGCGGCCTGCTTGGAGTTCAGCGTGGGCAGTCCCGTCGACAGCATGCCCAGGTAGGGCTGGACCGGGGCGACGGCCATCTGCAGGGCCTCGCGGCTCTCGTCGGGCAGCTCGCCGTTCATCAACTGACAGAACGCCCGGTCCTCGCTGCTGTCAGCGTCGCATTTGACGCTGGAGAGTTCGGCGGCCTCCTGGGGCGGCGCGGTGTGTTCGTCGTCGCCGGTGCGCGGCACCGTGCGCGGGTCGCGGTAGACGGCCGCGCGCGCCTTGCCCTGCTTGGACAGCGCGTCGGCGGTGTCGTCCATGACCTGGAGGACGTGGGCGCCGTTGTCCACCAGGCCCTTGGTCTGGGCGAGCAGCCGGCCGTCGACGGCGCGGCGCTGGCGGATGTCCAGGATGCGATTGTTGGCCTGGATGCCGTAGTAGCTCAGGTCGTAGGCCTGGGCGACGTCGTGGAACAGCTTGAGGGCCTCGTCGGCGTTGCCGCCGCGCTCCAGGGTGCGCGCCGCCCAGTACATATATTTAGCGCGGCGCTCGCCGTGGGAGCGCTCGGCCAGCCGGGTCAGGTTCTCGTAGGCCTGCTGGAAGTGGCCGGTCTTATACAGCAACCAGGTATAGTGCCAGCCGAGCTTTCGCCACTTCGAGTAGTAGGTGTCGTAGACCTTCTTGGCGCGGGCATACATGCCGTATTCCTCGAAGAACTCG
Source organism: uncultured delta proteobacterium (assembly GCA_963697525.1). Taxonomy (GTDB): domain Bacteria; phylum Myxococcota_A; class Bradymonadia; order Bradymonadales; family Bradymonadaceae; genus Bradymonas. The sequence goes on along the minus strand of OY969087.1, from coordinate 5,307,403 downwards.
GCCTTGTCGCGCCGCTGGGCGTAGCTGCCCCGGTCGGCATCGCGCGTCTGTAGCTCGGTCAGCGCCTTGTCGACGTCACCCAGCCGCCCGTAGGTGCGGCTCAAATAGGTGTACAGCAGGTCGTCGCTGATGCCGTCGGTGTTGCCGGCCTCGTACTCGCGGCGCAGCTTCTGCAGCCAGCCCATCGCCTGCCGGTAGTGCTGGGGCACGTAGTCGTTCAGCGCGAGCTGCATCAGGATTTCGTGTTCGAAGTCCGAATGCCCCCCGGGCGTCTTGTTGGCGGCGAGCAGCTCTTTGAACAGCCGCTCGGCCAGCGCCCAATGCTTGTTGATGCGCAGGCGACGGTAGCGTTCGAAGAGGTCGTCGCGCGAGATCGGCGGGGCGGGGTGGCCGCGCTTGGCCAGGCGCTCGACCATCTGGCGTGCCTTTTGACCCTCGGCCTTGTGGGGAAATTCGTACCAGGTCTGCTGGTAGGCCTGGGCGGCCTCGTCGAGCTCGCCCTGCGCCTCGAGCCCCTGGGCACGCTGCCACAGCAGCTCGTAGCGTCGCGGATAGTCGGGGAAATTGGTCAGGACCTCGTCGAGCACGGGCAGCGCCTTGGCCCACTCGTGGGCCTCGGCCAGGGCGTGGGCCTCGAGGAGGCGGGCGCGCAGCTTGACCAGGGTCGTGTCGTGCTCGTAGGCGGCGTGGAACGCTTGGGCGGCCGCCGCCGGTTGGCCGGCCGCGCGCAGCGCCTTGCCGCGAAGCCAGTCGATGAAGTCGGCCACCGGGGTGTGCTTGGAGATACGCCCGAACTCGCGCGCCGCCTTCGTCGGCCGGTCGGTGCGCCCAAAGACGTGGGCGAGCAAAAAGCGGGCCTGGTCGAGGTTTTTCTGGATGTCGGCGCGCTTGGCCTCGGGCGTGGCGGTGTCGGCCAGTTGCTTCTCGCGGTGGGTGATGAGCGCGCGGGTGATGCGCTCGGCGTCGTCGTAGCGCCGCTGAACGAAGGCCTGCTGGGCCAGCCCCAGCGCCTCGTCGTCAGACGCGGCGACCATCTGGGCGTGGGCGGCCTCGCGCGCCCGTCCCAGGCGCTGCACAGCCAGTGCCGTGACCCCGGGAAGGGCCACCTGCGTACGCACGTCGGCCACCGCCGCCTTGTCCAGCGGGCTCTTTGCCGGCGCCCCCTCACCTTGGAATTGTTGTGCAAACAGCTTCGGAACCGTCGAGACCGCGGCGACGGAAAAACAGATGACGCCCAGCGATTTCAACCAGAAACTGCGATGCTCCCTCATAGGTGCGCCCTGTCGTCCAGTGCGGCGACCGTCGATCTGTAACCCACACAAATCTCTACGGATAGGCCCCGCGAGTTAGCATTATAAATGATTTGGCGTTCAACACCAGAACGTAACCGCGGATCGCGCTCCTGTCGCCCCCACCCCGTGCCAGTCCCGCTGTGCGGCCGCCGCGCGTGATCGCGTGTGTTGCCACGATGGGCTCCCCAGCCCCTCCGCCGATCGGCGAGCATGATGAGGGATGATGCGTGCTTTGTTTGGGTTAACACGAGGGCGGTGTCTGATCTTCCACTTCTTGGCGAAACTTTACTGGGACGTGGATCATGGTAGCGTTAGAGGTGTCGTCCAACAGTCACGCGGCGGGCGTTGATTGCCCCCGGCGCAGTGGTTCCAATGGGAGAGGCCGATGGAGAAATTCCACGCCGCCAGCCAGATCCGCCAGGGGTTCGCCCGTTTTCGCCGCGGTGATTGGGCCGCGCTGAGTCGCTGGCAGCGCGCGCTGGTGTGGCCGGTGGAGTTGGTGTCCATGGTGGTGCGCCAATTTCGCCGCGACGACGCCATCACCCTGGCCAGCAGCCTGGCGTTTATCTCGGCGCTGTCGGTGGTGCCGCTGCTGTCGGTGGCCACCTCTCTGATGGCCGCCTTCGGGGTGTTCGAGTCGGACACGGGCTTTATCTACGACACCCTGGCCACGGTCACCCCGTCGGCCGCCGGCGACATTGCCGCCTACCTCAAAGACTTCGCCACCAACGGCGCCAACACCGTGGGCGGCATCGGCGGGGTGGCGCTGGTGATCATCAGCCTGGTGCTCACCCACAAAATCGAGCAGGCGTTCACCAACATCTGGCGGGGCACCCACGACCGTCCGATGCTGGCGAAGTTTCTGACGTTTTACGCCATCATCACCTTGGGCCCGGTGCTGCTGTCGCTGTCGTTCATCCAGTCGGCGCGCCTGCAGATCTATTTGAGCCGGCTGGGCATCGACGTGGGGTTTTTCTCCCAGAGTTTGCCGCTGGTGTACGCGCTGGTGCTGTTTACGCTGATGAACAAGCTGTTGCCCAACGCGCGGGTGACCTGGCGCGCGGCGGCGTTCGGCGGGCTGTTTACGGCGGTGGCCTTCGAGGTCGCCAAGTGGGGGTTCAACGAATATATCAACCTGGTCATCTTCGACGCCTACAACAAGATCTACGGGGCGTTGGGCCTGATCCCCATCTTTCTGATCTGGATCTACATCACCTGGTCGATCATCCTCATCGGCGCCGAGATGGCCTACTGTGTCCAGAACCTGCGCGGCATGGTGGTGGCGCGGCTTCGCGACCGCCACGAGCAGGGCGGGGCGCACCTATACGACCCCCTGGTGGCCCTGGAGATCTTCGCGCCGGTGGCCACTGCCTTTCATCGCGGCGACGCGCCGGTCGACGAAGACCGGCTCGTCGAGCTCACCCACCACGGCAACGCGGTGGTGCGCGAGACGGTCAAGCGGCTGCGCCGCGCCCAGTTTCTGCGCCGCGCCCACGACAAGAACGGGGCGGGGCTGGTGCCGGCGCGCTCGCTGGACACCATTCACCTCGACGAGTTGGTGGCGGTCTTTCTGCCCGAGCCCCTCGTCCAGACCTCGGACGCCCTGGAGCGGCTGGGCGAGGAGTTTCGCGCCAGCACCCACCAGACGCTGGCCGGCTACACCGCTCTGGATCTGGTCGACTTCCAGACGCCCGCCACCCTGATGGCGCCGGTCACCGAGGCGTCGAACTCGCCGGCGATCTCCTGACACAAAAAGAGCCGCTGCGCACCGCAGCGGCTCCTCTTCAGTCACAATGAACCGGCGATCGGGTCAGTGAGCTTCCATCGTTCTTATGCGGTCTTTGATCGCCAGCTTCCGTTTCTTGATCTTTTGAATCTCAGCTTGTTCCTCAGGAGAGCGGGAGCGAGGGCGGCTCAGCATCTCGAGTTGGCGTTCGAGGCTCCGATGTTCGCTTTGGAGTTCGTCGTACGACTGTTCGAGAAGTTCGTCACGCCTAGCTGTCGATCGGGACATGCGTGCCTCCTTGTTTCAGGGGCTGAGGTTGGAATGAACAACGCTCGAGCGTACCTGTAGCCAGACCAGCCCGCAGGCTGGACAAAAGCTGCTCGTTGTCCAGGTCAATAAAGCGGTGCACCAACTCAGGTGGGGATTGTGTCCGCAAAGGAAGGACACTCATGGTGCATGCCTCGACAGTTGGAGAGCCAAACTACAGGCCGCTTAACTCTGGGTCACTATAGGCGCCCAGGCCCATTTTGTCAAAGTTGGCCCCGGTTCGACGCCGCTGAAATACCGCCGGGCCCCGGGCCGTTGAACCCCGGTGAGACCCGGCAGGATTGGAGGCGCGCCAGACTTTTTACAAAACCTGATTGACACGCCCGTATCCATCGCCTATAAAGCCGCTCGCTTGGTGCGGCCGAGCTATTCGGTCGCCGCCACCAGAAGGCAAAACCAAGCGTCGCAAAGATGCTTGTTCGGGCATCGTCTAATGGCAGGACATCGGGTTCTGGTCCCGAGAGTCAAGGTTCGAATCCTTGTGCCCGAATTTTCTTTGTGGCCCGTTCGTCTAGGGGTTTAGGACGCCGGCCTCTCACGCCGGTAACACGGGTTCGAATCCCGTACGGGCTATTTTGGGAACGGCCGCCGAGACTGACTCGCATCGTCTCGGCGGCCGGTTTTTCCAAGCTCGAGAGAGCAACACGTAACGTAGGCAATGGCGGCTCTCGCTGATAGGCGCAGGGCCTTCTTTTTCGCATAGATTCGGAGACAGACCATGGCACGCAAACCGGCGAAAATTGCCAGCCAGAAGAAGAGCTCGGGCATCAAGAAGAGCTGCCCGGAGTGCGACAGCGAGATGGAGATGACTCGTATCATCCGCTCCGAGGGGCCCAGCGGGATGTTCTGGGTGTGCTCGGACTACAAATGCGCGTCGGTGATCTCGAAAAATAACGTGCGTTTTGACGCGCTCGAGCTGCGCTGAGCTGGTCGACCCCGCTCATACAATTGAGGCGACGCACACGCTTACCGCGTGGGCCGTCGCCAGCTCAATGCCCGCCTCGGCGGGCATTTGCATTTGTGGATCGCTGGATTCGACGGTAAAAAATGCACGGCGCGATGGAATCATTGGCCGTCGCGCGCGTCTTATGAGCCATCCGGCCCCGTTGGCGGGCCAGGGCTTCGAGCAACTACGGAATCATCAGGAGAGTTTACCCGATGCGTTGCGCTTCGCTTTTCGATCGTCGTTCCCGCTTTGTCGCACCGGCCGTGATGGCGATCGCGGCGTGTTTGCTGGCCTTGCTCGGTATCTCCTCCCAGGCGTTCGCCGAGGGAGGCACCGTGCGTTATTCCTACGAGCGCGTCGACCTCCCCAACGGTGAGCGCTACGCCCTGGTGCCCGTCGGCGCGCAGAATAAGTTGCACGGCAAGGTGAGCAAGTCGACGCTTTTCGACGCCTTCAATCTGCTCAAATCCGACAAGAGCGCCACGTACGGCCACTCCAGCATTCGGATCACCGGGCGCTTCCCCGGCCGGGCCAAGGTCTCGGTCAAGATCGACCCCTCCAAGCGGCGCTATGCGTCGATCATCATGGCCGAGACGGTGTACACCCTGGCGGAGTACGGGGTCGACGCGGTCGAATTTCCCGGCTACTACGACGGGGCGATGCGCCGCGCGGACGTGCCGTTTTCGGCGTATACGCTGACCGTGCCGCTGTGGCGTGCGCTGCCGCTCGAGGGGATCTCCCCGGCTCAGGTCCGCCTGCCCGACGGCACGCTGATCTCCTCGCAGGAGTTCGCCAAGCGGTGGAAAGCCAAGGACGAAAAGCTTCGCGCCGGGTTGTTCAGCTACCTCAACGACGGGCAGGCGTTTACGGTCAACCAGGTCCTCGGCCTGCTCCCCAAGCTCGACGTTGCCTACGCCGACAAGGTCACCCCGCTGCTCTCCCACAAGAGCGTGGCGGTGCGCACCAAGGCGCTACATGTGCTCGAGGACAAGCGCAACAACGACAACGTCCTCGCCGCCGTGCTCGAGATGATGAACTCGGACAAAAACGCCAAGCTCGCCCGCGCCGCGGCCGAGTTTTTGGGCAAGGCCAAAGCCGATAAATACAATATCGAAAAGGACCTCTTCCTGATTGAGCGCGGCACCGAAGACGAGTCGGCCGCCGCGGCCACCGCCTTGAGCAAGCGCAAGAAGGACCAGCGCGCCGTCGAGGCGCTGTACGCCCACCTGAGCGACAAGCGCGCCAAGGTCGCCCACGCCAGCGCCGACGGGTTGGAGGCGATGGGCGCCGACAAAAGGCAGATCGCCGCGCTGGACAACACCAAGGTCGACGCGGCGCTCCGTCTGGATATCGCCGGCGAGCTCGCCGCGCACAAAGACGAGCACTCTCGGCTGGTGGGGCTGACCTATGTCGCCCACAACACCAAGGGGCGCTCAGCGGAGATGGCCATCCGCAAGATCGCCAAGCTCAAAGACCCCAAGGCGCGCACGACCGTCGAGTCTTTCCTGCAAGCGGACACGCGTCGCAAGCGGCTGAGCGCGGGCAATGCGCTGGTCCAGCGCGGCAAGGTCGAGTCGCTCGCCGCCTTTGCCAAGGCCATCAAAAAAGGCGACAACGCCGACCAGCTCGAGGAGCAGGCCTACTCGCTGATGGTGGCCCAGCCCCTGAAGACGATCCTCGAGCAGAGCGACTCGCACAACGCCGTCGTCAAGCGCCTGGCCTACCGGGCGCTGGGTGAGCGCGCCGTCAAGGAGCACGCCAGCAGCAAGGTCTTCGACAAGCTGGTCAAAGGGGCGAAGAGCTCCGATGCCGCCATCCGCGGCGCCTCGGCGCGCGCGCTGGGTGCCTTCGCCAACACCAAGACCCTGGCCGTGCTCAAGACGCTCGCCGACGACAAGAGCGCCGACGTGCGCACCGGCGTGGCCCACGGGCTGAGTCACTACAAGAATGGTCAGATGTTCGACACGTTGGCCAAATACCTGAACGACTCCTCGCCCGAGGTGGTCGCCGCCGCCCTCGACGCCATGGCCGCCCGCAAGGAGGCGACCAAGTGGGATCAAATCAAGGACCTGACCGACGCCAAGGACCCGCAGGTACGCGCCAGCGCGCTCGCCGCCTTGAGCAAGCTGGTGTCCCACAACGACGCCAAGGGCGTCCAGAAGGTCATCAGCCTGTTGAGCGGCGCGGTCTCCGACGACAATCGCACGGTGCAGTTGACCGCCATCCACCAGCTCGCGACCTTCGACGACGCCAAGGCCACCACCGGTATCGCCATCCAACTGAACGCCGCGGACAACAATCTGCGGGTGGCTGCGATCGAGGCATTGGGCAAGACTGGCAACGCCAGCGCGACCGAGCTGGTCGTCAGCGTGCTGGACGATCCCAACCCCGATATTCGCCGAGCGGCCATCGAGGCGCTGGGTAACCTGGCCGACAAGTCCGCCGAGTCCAAGCTCAAAGCGCGGCTGGACAAAGAGAAGGACCCCGACTTGAAAAAACTCATCAAGCGCACCCTTCGGAAGATATGACGATCCCCTTCGACATGACCCTGCGCGCCGCCCGTGTGGGTATCGTGGCCGCGCTCGTGCTCCTCACGGCGGTGGCCTGCGATAGCCGCAGCAGCAATCGCGTGCCCGATGACGCCGCCACGGCGCGTACGGCGAGCGCCTCGGGCGCCGACCACGCGCCCGCCACCAAGGCTAAAGGGCCCAAAGGGGTGGGGCAGAGCTGTGTCAATCCCAAGGATTGCCCCAGCTATTTGTGGTGTTATGACGAGACGTGCAAGGTCCCGCCGTCGGTCACCGATACGCACGATGACAAGACGCCCACGATCACCTTCCACGACGCCAAGGGGAAAGACCTGGCGACCTTCTACCTCGAGCTGGCGCTGACGCCGCCCGAGCGCGAGAAGGGGCTGATGTTTCGGCGCAGCATCCCCAAAAATTGGGGCATGTTGTTTATCTATCCCGACGAGCAGCCGCGCAGCTTCTGGATGCAAAATACGTTCATCCCGCTGGACATGGTGTTCATCGACGGGGCGGGCACGGTCGTCAATATCATCGCCAACGCCGCGCCGCTCACCCGTGTGCATCGCGACTCCAAAGGACCGGCGCGCTACGTGCTCGAGCTCGCCGGCGGTCGCGCCGCCGAGGTGGGCCTGCACCGCGGTCAGAGCATCACGCTGGACCATCTCGCCGACAAGCATAAGCCGCGTCGGTGACGCCTGACTCGAGACCCTCCATGCAGCCCGTCAGAACCGCTCTGTCCTGGCTCGCCCCCACCCGCTGGTATGCGGCGGCGCTTTTGCTGACGGCGCTGGTCGCCGCCGGCTGCTGCTTCTTGCCGTTGGTCAGCCTGCTGGGATACGAGTCCGCGGCCACCTTCGGCGTGCTTGCCGGCTTGCTGACGATGGGGCTGACCCTGCACGCGGTGGCGAGAGGCGTGGTCGACGCGCCGCTGGCCGAGGCGCGTGAGAGTTCGCCGACGCTCGACTTCTTCAAGTTGCTGGTGCGCCACGAGCTTCTGCTCGCCGTGCCGGTCGTCTTGTTGAGCCTCAACGCGCTGCGGGTGACCAACTGCGCCTACCAGGTGGGTGCGGGCTTCTGGCTGGCCATCCCGGTGGCGGCCATCCTTGTGGGCCAGGTGCTCGGCTGGCTGGCCACGGCGGCCGCCCCACGGCGGCTGGGCCTACAAATCGCGTTCTGCGTGGGCGCCGTGCTCGCGAGCGCGGCCGCGCTCGGCCTGCACCTGGCCTTGCAGCCGCCCATCGTCGGCCACCAGATGTTTTTGGGCTATTTCAGCGGGTCGATCTACGACGAGGCGCTCTCGTTGCCGGCAAGCCTGGCGTGGTATCGGCTCATGCAGGTGCTCGGGGTGGTGGCGGTGCTCGGGGCCATCGAGGCGCTGTGGCGCGCGCGCCACGGCAAGCGGGTGGTCTGGGCGCTCATTGTCGTGGTGCTGGGCGCCGGCGGCTGGGCGATCATCTGGTCGTACCGCCACGAGCTGGGCATCCGCATCGACCGCGGCTACATCGAGGAGCAGCTCGGCGGGCGCATCGAGACCCAGCACTTCATCATCTACTATCCGCAGACCCGCGAGTTCATCGAGGCGCGCAAACGCCTGGCCGAGGACCACGAGTTTCGCTACGCCGAGATGAAGGCCTTCTTCCACACCGACCCCGCCAAGCACACCAAGATCCGCAGCTTCGTGTACGCCAACCCCGAGCAGAAGGGACGGCTGATGGGAGGGCGGCGCACACTGGTCTCCAAGCTGTGGCTGCACGAGATGCACATCCTGTGGCGTCACTACGGCGATCATCTGCTCGCCCACGAGCTGGCCCATATCTTCACCGCGCCGTTTGGCGCCGGGCCGCTCAACCTGAGCATGCACGGACTTGGCGTCAATATGGGCCTGGTCGAGGGGGCGGCGGTGGCCGCCGACTGGCCGACCAGCGAGTTGTCGCCGCACCAGGCCAGCGCGGCGCTTCGTCGCATGCACCTGGCGCCGGACATCCGTCATATCGTGGCGGCGACCGGCTTTTGGACGCAATCGTCGGGGCGCGCCTATACGCTGGTGGGCTCGTTTGTGCGCTACCTCATCGAGACCTACGGGGTCGAGAAGTTCGAGAAGGCCTACCCCAACGGCGACTTCAAGGCCGCCTACGGCAAATCGACCGACGCGCTGGTCGGCGAGTGGGAGCACTTCCTCGACGGCATCAAGCTGACGAGCAGCGAGATGGAGCTCGCCCGCTACCTGTACAATCGGCCGACGATCTTCCAGAAGGTCTGCGCCCGCCAGATCGGCGAGATGCAGCGCGAGGCCAATAACGCCGCCCAGCAGGGCAACGTGGGGAAGGTGCGCGAACTATTCGGCAAGATCTTGGCGTTCGACCCGCAGAATATCTACCACCGCATTGCCTACGCGCAGGCGCTGAGCGAGGCGCACCAATACGCGCGGGCCAACGAGCAGGTCGACCAGATGCTCGCCCAGAAGCAGCCGCCGGAGGTGCGCGCCCAATTGCTCGGCCTGCGCGGCGACCTCGCCTGGCGCCAGGGCAAGCTCGACAAGGCCAGGGCGGCCTACCGTGAGTGCCTCGAGTTGGGCATCCCGCACGCCCAACGCCGGCTGCTGAAGGTCAAGCTGGACGCGCTGGGGCGCCCCGACGCCGACGAGCGCGCGCTCGCCTTCGACTACCTCGTCGACCAGAAACCAGGCTCGGTGAGCCTATTTTTTCCCATGCAATGGCATGTGCGCGATACTCAGGACGCCCTGGCGGCTTACCTGGTCGGGCGTCGATTGTGGGTCGCTCACCAGTGGAAGCGCGCGCTGCCGTACCTCGAACAAGCCCACGCCGGGCTGTCCACCGGCATCGTCGGCGACGAGGCGCTGCGCATGCTCGGATGGACCGAATATTTCGTCGGCCGCCTCGACGCCGCCCAGCGTCATTTTCGGGCATTGGACGAAAGCCCGCGCTCGTCCTACCGTGCCGACGCGCACGAATGGCTCGACCGCATTGCGTGGAAGCGGGGGAATAGGTTAGGAACACAGTAGTGTTTCCAGCCCACGTCGGCCGATGTTGCGAAGTAGCTCGATTGCCTGACTGGAGATGATACGAACGGAGAGTGGCTCATATGGCCTTGATGCGACAATTGCTGGTGGTAGTCGTCGTCGGAATGATGGCGTTTGGGACGGTGGCGTGCGGCGGAGATTATATCCGCTCGGAGGATCTGTACGCCAACGAGCCCGGCTTCAATATCGACAACGATGCCAACATCCCCGACACCACCGTCAACCGCGAGGTGCTCGACGTGCTGGCCCATTACCGCACGGCGGTCATCAACAAGGACTTCGGCTCGCTCAAGCGGCTCATCTCCAAGTCGTATTACGACAACGCCGGCACCACCGACACCACCACCGACGACTACAGCGCCGAGCATCTGGGCAAGGTCTTCGAGTTGATGGCCAAGCACGCCGACGACATCAAATACAACGTCGTCGTCGAGGGCGTGGCCGTCAAAAAGGACCGTGCCTTCGTGGACTACAAATTCGACTATTCGTACCAGTATAAGGTGGGCGATCAGGTCTCGTACGACGCCGGCGTCGACGTCAACCGCCTCGAACTCGCCAAAGAGGACGGCCGCTGGAGGATCGTCTCCGGGCTGTGAGCCTCGCGCGCACAATTTGCCCCCAGGCTGACGGCACCTATGTCACAAGCAAAGATTCTGCTCGTCTCACTGAGTACCGCCCTCACGTTGACCGCAAGCCTCCTCGTGGCTGCGCCAGCCGGCGCGCAGCCGGCCCCCCAGAACCATCCCAAGGCGAGCACGGGGCAGGGAGGCACCACGGCCGGGCAGGCCGCCCAGGCCTTCGCCGCCGGCAACTACACCCAGGCGCGCACGCTCGCCTACCGGCACGACGATCCCGCCTCGCTGCTTATCCGCGCACGCCTCGCCGTCTTCGACGGCGATCTGGAGTTGGCCACCCGCTTTGCCCGGGCGGCCTTCGACCACGCCGTCAAACCCCAACAGAAGGCGCTGGCGTCGGCGGCCCTGGCTCGCCTGCTGACGGCGCGCGGGCAGTGGGACGCTGCCGAAAAGGGGCTGCGCGCCTTCTTGTCCTCCCATCCCAAGGCGTTCGCGGTGCGCCTGGAGTTGGGCCGCCTGCTCAACAAGCGCGGCGCACGCACCGAGGCCCGCACGGTCCTGGAGCCGTTCTCCGAGTATTTCAACAATGGGCTGCTCAAGACGCCGCGCCAGTTGCGCTGGCTGGGCGAGGCGATGCGGGAGGTCGACAGCTTCGACGACGCCAACTACGCCTTCCAGAAGATGTACGACCAGGACCCGGGCTACGTCGACGGGTTGGTGTCCTGGGCGGAGCTGTTGCTGTCGAAATACAACACCGCCGACGCCGAGCGCACCCTGCGCGAGGCGCTGGCCATCAACCCGCACAATCCCCGGGCGCTGGTGGACATGGCCCGCCTGGAGATGCAGACCAAGAACTACTTCGACGACGCCCGCGCCGACCTGGACAAGGCCGCAGAGGTCGCCGCCCACGACCCGCGCCTGGTGCTGACGCGCGCCGAGTTGGACATCTATGACAACGATTGCGCCAAGGCGACCCGGCGCGCCGACGCCATCTTGAAGAAGCGGACGCGGTTTTTGGACGCGTTCGTCATCAAGGCCGCCTGCCGCTACCTGCAAGACGACCACGAGGGCTTCGAGCGCATCGGCAAAAAGGCGCTCGCGCTCGACCCCGACTTCGCCAAGCTGTACACGGAGACGGCGCGCTACGCGAACCTGTCGCACCGCTACGTCGAGGTGGTCGAGCTGGAGAAAAAGGCCCTCGCGCTTCGGCCGGGCTACCCGCCGGCGCTGTTGGGGCTGGGCATCGGGCTGTCGCGCATCGGCAAGGAAGATCGGGCGGTGCCCTACCTCAAAAAGGCCTTCGACAAAGACCCGTATAATGTGCGCGCCTACAATATGGTCGAGTTGTACGACAAGACCATGCCCAACTACGACCTGACCGCCTACGGCAAGTTTACGCTGCGCACCCAGAAGTCCCAGACCGCCGCGCTCAACCAGATGGTGCCCAAACTGGTCAAACAGGCGATGGCGACCTACGAGAAGAAGTACCACTTCAAGGCGCGCGCCGGGCTGCAGGTCGAGATCTACCCCAACCACTCCACCTTCGGGGTGCGCAGCGTGGGCCTGCCGCATATCAGCCCCACTGGCCTGTGCTTCGGGCGCATCGTGATCACGCGCAGCCCCAGCGACGGCAACTTCAACTGGCGCCAGGTCATCTGGCACGAGATGGCCCACGTCTACCACATCCAGAAGTCCAACTACCGGGTGCCGCGCTGGTTCACCGAGGGTCTGGCCGAGTACGAGACCAACGTCAAAGATCCCGCCTGGGAGCGCCACCGCGACCGCGAGATCGTGGCGATGATGCGGCAGGGCGACCTGCCCAGCGTGGTCGACCTGGACAAGCGCTTCACCCAGGCGCGCTCCTACAAGGGGATTTTGCGCGCCTACAACCTGTCGAGCCTGGTCATCCACTTCATCGTCGAAGAGCACGGCTTCGAGGCGATCAACAAGATGCTCGACGAATTTCCCAAGAAGCTCGACACCGCCAAGGTTATCGAGGCGGCGTTGGGCGAGGATGTGCCCACCTTCGACAAGAAGCTGCGGGCCTGGCTGGAGAAGCGCTACGCCAACTTCCACAACCAATTCGTCGTCAGCCTCGACCAGATCCCCCCGGTGCGCACCCTGGACAAGAAGCTGTCCGACAAGCCCAACGACGCGGTGCTGCGTGCCAAGCTCGGCGTGGCCCAACTGCGCGACGGCCACCCCAAGAAGGCCGACGAGGCCATCGAGCGGGCGCTGACGTTGGACAAACACGATCCCACCGTGCAGTACCTGGCCGCGGTGGTCGCGCTCAACGAGGGCCGCGCGCGCGACGCCTACAAGCACGGCATGGCCATCCTGGACGCCTTCAAGGACGGCTACGAGATCCGCGTGGTGCTCGGGCGCACGGCGATGATGCTCGAGAAGCCCAAGGCCGCGCGGGTCCACCTCGAGGCGGCCACGCAGTTGTATCCCGACGGCACCGAGGCGTGGGTCAACCTGTACAAGCTCGCCCAGAGCCAGCACGACGCCAAGTTGGAGGCGACCGCCGAGCGCCGCCTGTTCGAGCTCGACCAAAACGATCCCCTCATCGCCCGCCAGCGCCTCAAGCGCATGCTCGCCCAGAAGCAGTGGGATAAGGCGATGCAGGCGGCCGAGCGGTGGGTGGCCATCCAGCCCTTGGAGGCGCGCGCCCAGCGGGCGCTGGCCCAGGCGAGCCTCCAGAGCAAGCATCCCGATCGCGCCGTCGACGCCTACGAGGTGCTCGTCGACTTGCTGCCGGACACCAAGCAACAGGTTCGCCGCGAGGCCGCCGACGCGCTGCGCAAGGCCGGTTATTCCAAGCGCGCGCAGCGCTTTTCCAAGCTCGCCTCCGACGACGCCAAGTGACGTCGTCGCGGGCCCCTCGAAGTTTCCATTGACACAATCCGGGCCGGTGGGGACATTCGGTTTGTCTTTCGGACCTCCACTATAAGTGCCCCTGATGAGCACCGACCAAGACATGCCCAGCGACGACCTCGACGCTGTGAGCGACGAGACGCTCGTCGAGCGCGCCCAGGACGGGGACTATGCCGCCTACGAGGAGATCGTGCGGCGCTACCAGGACAAGGCGTTTCGCCTGGCGTTCAGCTTGATGAAGAACGAGTCCGACGCCCAGGACGTCGTCCAGGAAGCCTTCCTGAACGTGTACCGCAAGCTGGACACCTTCAAGGGCGAGTCCCAATTCGGCAGTTGGATGTATCGGGTGGTGGTCAACGCCGCGTTGATGCGCCTGCGCAAGAAGAAGCGGCGCAGCGAGGTCCATGTCGACGATGAGGACGCCGAGTTTCGCGAGGATGACTACTACGTCGCCTCGGTGCCCGAGTGGCGCGTGCGCGCCGACGAGGCCGCCGAGAATCGCGAGCTGCGCCAGAAGATCATCGAGGCGGTCGACGAACTCCCCGCCAAGTACCAGACGGTATTTCTGCTCAAGGAAGTCGAGGGCTTGCCGCTCAAAGACATCGCCGACGTGTTGGATTTGTCGGTGGGCGGCGTCAAGAGCCGGCTGCACCGCGCGCGGTTGCACCTGCGGGCGACCCTCGAGCCCTACCTCAGTTAACCGGTTTTTTCCGACAAATTTTCCACGTTGGCGTCGTCGCCGGCGACCTCGATGCCCGAGACGCGGGCGAATTCGGCGAGCAGGGCGCGCTGCTCCTCGCTGAGGTCGCGCGGGGTCTCGATGCGCGCGTGTACGATGAGGTTGCCGCGTCGCGACGAGCCCAACTGCTGGATGCCCTCGTTGCGCAGCACCCGGGTGTCTCCGTATTGGGTGCCGGGGTCGAAGCCTACCCGCTGGGGGTCGCCGAGGGTGGGCACGTCGATTCTCGCAGCCCAGGGCGGCCTGCACGAACGACAATTCGGCGGTGTAGTGCAGGTCAGCGCCGTCGCGCTCGAAGATCTCGCTGGGTTGGACGTGCAAAAAGACGTAAAGGTCGCCGCGTGGGCCGCCTTTGCGCCCGGCCTCGCCCTCACCGCGCAGCCGCAGCCGCGTGCCCGTGGCCACCCCGGCGGGGATGGTCACCGACACCTCGCGCTCGGCCTCGACGACGCCGCGCCCGGCACAGTCCCCGCACTTGTCGGTGATGATCTCACCGGTGCCGTTGCACTGCGGGCAGGTCGACGACAGGGTAAAGAACCCCTGGGTATGCTGGATCTGGCCCTGACCGTGGCAGGTCTGGCAGGTGGTGGGCTCGGTGCCCGGCTCGGCGCCGCTGCCCTGGCAGTGCTCGCACTCGGTGTGGCGAGGGATGGTGATGGCCTTGGCGGTGCCGAAGGCCGCCTCCTCGAAGCTCAGCTCCAGGTCGTAGCGCAGGTCAGCGCCGCGCGCCGCACCGCCGCGGCGGGTGTTGCGCCCGCCAAAGCCGAACATATCGCCGAAGATGTCGCCGAACTCGGCGAAGATGTCGTTGATATCCTGGAAGCCGGGCCCGCCGGGGCCGCGCCCGGCGCCGCTGAGGCCCTCGTGGCCGAAGCGGTCGTAGATCTGGCGCTGCTCGGAATCGGAGAGCACCTCGTAGGCCTCGGCCGCTTCCTTAAAGCGGGTCTCCGCATCGGGATCGTCTGGATTACGATCGGGATGGAACTTCATGGCGAGCTTGCGATAAGCCCGCTTGATTTCGGTCTCGGAGGCATCGCGGGAGACCCCGAGAACTTCGTAATAGTCGCGCTTCGTCATGACAACCCGCCGGATCGTGTGGCAGCCTCGCGCTGGTTTAGCTGGTCCTGACGGCGGCGCTCACACCACCGCCCCAATTTATCTACATCTGTCGCGCCGAGACCTCGTCGAGCACCCTGTTTGGCGCCGTCGTGATTGCCTACGGGACCACGCACAGGTGCATCGTCTCGGGCGACAACATCGTCAGAAGCCGCGTAACGTGGTGGTATAGTAGGCACGCTTAATTGCAGGTCAATTTCGGTCATCGACCTGGCCGCGCCCGCTGGTGGTCCTTCGAGCACGCCCGTGCTCCAGAGATCCATCCCAAACAGTATCATGAGTTGGGGCCAAGGCAAGTAATGAGGGCTGCGGTCGCGCAGGAGTGTACCCAAAAAGCAAAGAAAAACCAAGTGGATGGCCGCTTGAGTCCGCGCCGGGGCGTGCGCATCTTTGGCCGCGGGGATCGCTCAAGCCAGTGGCGCATGCTCGAGGAGTGGCTGTGGAGCACCTGATCCTGGGCCTGGCGAGCATCGTCGTATTGGGGATTGCGGCACAATGGCTCGCGTGGCGGTTCAAGCTGCCGGCGATCTTGCTGTTGCTCGTGGCGGGCTTCTTGGCCGGTCCGCTCACCGGTGTGCTGCGCCCGCAGGCGGCGATCGGCGAGGTGTTGTTCCCGTTTGTCTCCGCCGCCGTCGCCATCATCCTGTTCGAGGGCGGGCTCAACCTGCGCTTCTCGGAGATCTCCGGCATTCGCGCCGCCATCTTGCGCCTGGTGTGCATCGGCTCGCTGATCACCTGGGTGCTCAGCGCGGCGCTGGCCAACCTGGCGCTGGACTTCAGCATGCGCATGGCGCTGCTGTTGGGGGCGATCCTCATCGTCACCGGGCCCACGGTCATCATTCCGCTGCTGCGCCATATTCGGCTGAACAGGCGCATCGCCTCGGTGACCAAGTGGGAGGGGATCGTCAACGACCCCATCGGCGCCGTCGTCGCCGTGCTCGTCTTCGAGGTCATTCAAGCCCCGGGCCTGCAGACGGTGACGCTGCACGCTGCCGCCGGCTTGGCCAAGGTGCTGGTGGCCGGCGCGGTGTTCGCGGCCGTGGGCGCGGGGGTGCTGGTCATGGCCATCCAGCGCTACTGGGTGCCCGACTTCCTGCAAAATTCGGTCACCCTGGCCATCGTGTTGTCGATCTACGCCGTCTCCGACCTTATTCAGCCGGAGTCCGGGTTGGTGGCGGTCACCGCCATGGGGGTGATCATGGCCAACCAGCGCGTCGCCCCCATCGGTCATATCGTCGAGTTCAAGGAAAACCTGCGCGTGCTGCTGATCTCGGTGCTCTTCGTCGTCCTCTCGGCGCGCCTCGACCTGGACACCCTGGCGAAGTTGAGCATGGGAAGCGTGGTGTTCGTGGTGGGGCTGATCGTGGTCGTGCGCCCGGCGGCGGTCTTCTTATCGACCATCGGCGCGGGGTTGACCGTGCGCGAGAAGGTGTTCTTGAGCTGCATGGCCCCGCGCGGCATCGTCGCCGCCGCGGTCGCCTCGCTGTTCGCCCTGCAGTTGGGGGAGGCGGGGATTCCCCGCGCGGATTTGCTGGAAGCGGAGGTGTTCTTCGTGGTCGCCGCGACGGTGGCGATCTATGGCCTGGGGGCCAAGCCGCTGGCCCGCTGGCTGGGGCTGCGCCGCGCCGACCCCCAGGGGGTGCTCGTCGCCGGCGCCCACTCCTGGGCGCGCTCGATCGCCCGGATGCTCGGCGAGCACGGCTTCGAGGTGCAGTTGGTCGATTCCAACTACGACAACGTGCGGTGTGCGCGCCGCGAGGGGTTGACGATCCATCACGGCAGCATCGTCTCCGAGCGGGTGCGCCGTGAGCTCGAGTTGGAGGGCATCGGCAAGCTTCTGGGGTTGACGTCGACCGACGAGGTCAACGCCCTGGCGGGCATGCACTTTACCGACCTGTTCGGCCGCGCGTGCATCTACCAGCTACGCCCGGCGGCGGTCGGCGAGGAGGTCGACGGGGAATCGCTCGAGCGCGAGCTGCGCGCGCGGATAGTCTTTCGCGAGCCCATCTCCTACGTGGCCCTCGACGAGCGCTTCGCCGCCGGACAACACCTCCACGCCACCGAGTTGACCGACACCTACGACTACGACGACTTTTGGAGCGAGCACAAAAACGCGCTGGCCATGTTCCTGGTGCGCGGCAAGTCGCTGACCATCTTGTCGTCGGACGAGGCCCACACCCCCCGGCCAGGCGATGTGCTCATCAACCTGCGTTAGCGCGACAGCTTCATGCCCGGCTTCCAGTTGTCGACGACGACCAGTTGGGTGCGGTCGCCGAGCACCGAGCAGGTGCCCGCGAAGAGTTGGCCGGCCAGGTACTGGGTAAACGGCGGGTCGTCGGTGCGCTTTTTGCGAAGCTGGGAGTTGGCGGTCTCGCCGCGGCGGGTCATGGCCGCGTCGGGCTGCTGAAGATCCATCACGAAGCGCTGGACTTTGCCGCCGCGGTAGCCCAGCAGGGTGACGCGCGCGCCGTCGCGCGACTCGACGATGGCCGCAAACGTATACCAGTCGTTGTTGCGCCCGTCGCCGTTGTAGTCGCCGGTGTTGTGGAAGAAGACGATGTCGCCGATCGCCGGCTTGCTGGAGTGGTAGATCTTGCCGCGCTTCTTGCACTGTTGGAACAGCTTGGGCAGCGAGCGGCGCGACCCCGCCGAGAATTGCACGCCGTTGAGCTTGTAGACGCTCCACACGTAGTCCGCCGCCAGCGCCGGTGCGCTGGTGTCGGGCGCGGCCGTGGTGGTGTCGGCTTCCCTGGAGGCGCGCGCGCTGTCGTGGGTGTCCTCGGTGGCCCCGGCGTTGGGCGTCGCGCCGCGCCGGCGGGTCGCCAGGGCAGGGGGCCGCTTGGCGTGGTGCTGCTTGGCGCGCGGTTTCTCCGCGCGGTGTGCGCCGGCGCCTTTGGCCGCCCGGGTGCTCACGCGCGTCGCGCGGCCCGCTCCCTCGTCATCGCTCTGGGCATAATAGCTGTCGGTCGACGTCTCCACGTGGTCGCCGACCTCCAGCGGGTCGAAGGAGCGCGAGCGCGGATAGCGCGACTCCACCCGCCCCTCGAGCAGGGGCGAATCGTACATGTGAAACGGGGCGCCCGACGTCGTCGTGCATGCCTGGCTGCCCAGCGCCGACGCGGCGAGGGCAACGGTGGGGATGATCAAACGGAAATAAGTGCGCAAGTTCATGGCCGACCTCCGGCGCGTTCGGTAAACCCTCGGGCCCATCCTGGGCGCCAGGTTCACCATTTACCTTCCATGGTCGCGATACGCGGTGTGCTCGCATGTAGGATAACCGCGTCGCGTCAGACCCAGTGTACGAGAGATACCGTGGAGGCCAAATTTTTTCTGAAAGTGATTGTTTAGGGGTGCTCGGAAGGCTTTTTGTCGAAGACCCACCCATCGAAGCAAAAGAAGCGGTCGAACACCGACTTCGACCACACCTCGACGGTGACGTCGGCGGTCTTGCCGGCCATCGACGATGTGTCGAAGTCAATGGGCTTCCAGCTCGTCTGGCGCGCCGGGATGGTGCGCTGCTGCGACCACGTGTCGCCCACGCGGACCTGGTAGTGCAGGTCGGTGGCTCGCTTGCTGCGCGCGCCGCGCTGGGCGAGGCCGCCGCGAAGCCGGAAGGTCTTCGACAGGGGCACGTTGGGGAAGGTGATGCGCACGTGCTTCTGGCCACGCGGCGGATGGGCCCAGATACATTGGTGTGGGTCGATGCCCAGGTAGACGAACTCATCGCCCACATACACCCATTTGTCGGGCCTCCCGCAATACCAGGCATGCTTCTGGGCGTCCCAGCGGGTGCATCGCCGGACGACCTTGCCGCGCTTGTCGGTGTGAACGACGTGGGCGCCGTGCAAATGGGGGCGAAGCTCGTAGGAGATCGCCGCCGGCCGGGGCAGGTCGATGCGGGCGACGGTGACCGCGCCAAACCTCTTGGTCTGGGCCGGCTTGTAGGGCATGCGCGCCAGGGCGTCGTCCAGGCGATCGGTCTCGGCGAGCAGCCAGAGGTGGTCGAGATCCCAGACGTCTTCGACCAGCGGCGTGCGCTGGCGGGCGATCTGGTCGCCGACGCTCGTCAGGTAGGGGTAAGGGGCTTCGGTCCACCAGGGCTGCACGTTGACGGCGTCGTGGGGGCCGATGTGCTCGACGACGTATTTCGCCGGTGCCTTCCAGTCGTCGGGGCGGACCTTGGCCGGGAAGACCTCGACCTGGGCCCACAAACTAGCAATCCCGGCCACGAGCAGAAGCGCAGCCGGGATCAGCCAGAGTGTTGCTCGCCGGTTCACGTGCGCTCGCCACCTTGTTTGGCCATGGACAGCCCGCCCAATTCCATGAGCAGGTCGCGCTCGTAGAACGCCTCGCCGCGGTCGGTAAACGGATGGATGTGCACGCCCGAATCCATGCGAATGGCGTCGCAGGGGCAGGCCTCGACGCACAGGCCACACACGATGCAGCGCAGCTCGTCAATGACGAACACGCGCGGGTATTTCTCGATGGTGGGGTCGTCGTGCTCGCCGGCCTCGATGTGGATGCAGTCCGCCGGACAGATCGTCGAGCAGCACATGCACGCCACGCAGCGCACGTTGCCGTCCTCACGCACCATCAGCCGATGCATGCCCCGGTAGCGCTCCGGGTAGTAGTCGGCCGGGCCAAACGGGTAGTCGCGCGTAAACGTCAGGCGCTTGGCCTTATTCGGGTTCAGGTTGGTGAAGAAGTGCTTCATCGTCACGCCCAGGCCGCGGGCGATCTCGGGGATGTAGCTCTTCTCCCACAACGTGCTCTTGATGCGGTCGACTTTTTTGACTCGAACGTTACTCATGAGTCGATGACTCCAGTCTTAGAAGATCGCTACGAGAAGCGCAGTGATGAACAGGTTGGCCAGGCTGAGCGGCAGCAAGATCTTCCAGCCCAGGACCATGACCTGGTCGTAGCGGAAGCGCGGCAGCGTCCAGCGCATCATGAACTGCAGCCACACCAGGACGATGACCTTGACGAGCATCGCCAGGATGCGCAGCACGATGACCGACCAGTAGGGCATGGCCAGGTGCAGCGCCGGGTGGGCGATGCCGCCGAAGTAAAAGCCGTTGGCGTACAGGTACGGGACCTGCCAGCCGCCCAGAAACATCACCGCGAGGAGCGCGGCGATGAACACGGTGGCGGCGTACTCGGCCAGCTGCATGGCGGCGAACTTCATCGAGCTATACTCGGTGATGTAGCCGGCCACGATCTCGGATTCGCCCTCGGGCAAATCGAAGGGGGCGCGCTTGGTCTCGGCCATGCCCGCCAAAAAGAACAGGAAGAAGGCCACCGGCTGCATCGACGATGCCCCACATGCGGGATCCAGCCCCACAGCATCGTGCCCTGCTGGATGACCATCTGGTTGAGGTCCAGGGTGCCGTAGATCATCAGCAGGCCGGCCAGGCTCAGGCCCATGGAGACCTCGTAGGAGATCATCTGGGCCGAGGAGCGCAGCCCACCGAGCAGGCTGAACTTGTTGTTCGACGACCAACCGGCGATGGCCGCGCCGTATACCGAGATGCTGGCCACGGCGAAGGCGTACAGCAACCCGGCGTTGAAATCCATGATCTGGAAGTAGTTGTGCCACTGTCCGTAGCAGACTTCCTGGTAGTTGGGCAGCACCTGGATCTGGCCGGAGCAATAGTGATCCATGAACGGCACCGCCGCCCAGCCGAGCAGGGCGGGCACGAACACCAGGGCGGGGGCCAACGTGTGTAAGAACTTGTTGGCCCCATCGGGGATGGTGTTCTCCTTGAGGATCATCTTGAGCCCGTCGGCCAGAAAGTGGGGCACGCCCGCCAGGCTCTGTCCGAAGAACTTCGCCTGCATGGGGCCGACACGGTTCTGGATGGCGGCCGACTGTTTGCGGTCGCCCAACAGGGTCATCATGCTCGCCAATCCCATCACGAACACGAACACGATCGCGACGATCTTGATGATTACGATCAGTACTTCCGGCATGAGCCTTCCTCACTTTCGAGCGGGCTTCGCCGAGCCCGCCGTCGAAACGTTCATCAATCAGTCGGTGGTGGGAGCCGGTTCTTCCGAGTCATCTTGCTCGGCGGGCTCCCGGGTCTTGGCGGCGGCGGCCTCGGCCTTGGTGCCGACCGCTTCCTGGGCCGGTGCGGCGGCCTCGGGGGCGCTGCTGTCGTCGGCCTGCTCGCTCGACGCGGCGTCCTCCGACGCCTCCGGCTCGGCCTGGGCCTCGGCGGCGGCCTCGAACATCTCCTCCTGAATCTGGGTCAGGAAGGTGTAGCCAAACGGCTCGCCCATGGCGCGCGCCAGGCGCATGAAGATCTGCCAATCGGGCAGCGAGTCGCCGTGGGGGGTAAACCCCTTGTAGAACGGCTGGGCGATGCCATCGTAGTTGACGAAGGTGCCTTCCTTCTCGGCGTGGCTGCAGGCGGGAAGGGCGATATGGGCCTTCTCGTACAGCTTGCCGCGGTGCATCGCCTGCAAGATGAACAGGTCGAGATCGCCGATGTTGTCGTAAAAGCGCTTGGCGGTGTCGGCGTCGGCGGGAATGTCGGTGCCCATCATGTACAGCGAGGTCACCGCCCCCGACTCCATGTCCTCGACCAGCTTGTCGAAGCTGGACAGCTTGCTCAGCCCGCCGAAGACGGCCTCGACGCCGCGCCGGTTGGGGTTTTTGTCGGCCTTGATCAGCAGATCGTCGGCGTCGCCGTCGGGTTTTCCGGCCAGGTACAGCTTGTCGGTGCCCAGCACCTCGCTGGCGAAACGCTTGGCCAAAAACAGGTCCTCGCAGGAGGCCTGCGGGGAGACGACGAAGCCCAAGTTGTCGGCCCCGCCAACCTTGTCGGCCACCGCCTCGGCCACGGCGTGCCAGCTAAGCTCGGCGCCGTTGGTCATCGGGTGGAGCAGGCGGTCGTCGTGGACCTCTTTGTAGGACAGCCGCCCGGCGTCGCACATCCAGTAATCGTTGACCTCGGGGTTGTACCGCGGCCGGTAGCGCTGGATCTCGTTGCGGAAGTGCTCCAGGTGGATGTTGCACCCGTTGGAGCAGCCCGTGCACACGCTGTCGGTGGAGCTGAGCAGCCACACCCGGCATTTGAAGCGGAAGTCGCGGCTGGTGAGCGCGCCCACCGGGCAGATGTCCACCGTGCACATCGAGTAGGCGTTGTCCAGGTCACGCCCGGGGAAGGTGCGGATCTCGGAGGTGTCGCCGCGCGAGGTCGTGGTCAGCTCGGCCGTGCCGGTGATCTCCTCGCAGAAGCGCACGCAGCGGGTGCACAAGATGCAGCGCTCCCCGTCGTAGACCACCTCCGGGCCGATGGGGTAGACCTTGACCTTCTGGACTTTCTCGGTGCGCAGGCGCGATTCCTGCGCGTCGTAGTCCATGTAGTAGTCCTGCAACTTGCACTCGCCGGCCTGGTCGCAGATGGGGCAGTCGACGGGGTGGTTGACCAGGATGAACTCCAGGACGGCCTTGCGCGCGCGGATGACCCGCTCGCTCTCGGTGTGCACGACCATTCCGTCGGTGACCTGCGTATAACAACCCGGCTGCAGCTTGGGGGCGTTCTCGATCTCGACCAGGCACATGCGGCAGTTGGCCGGGATGGACAGCGCGGGGTGATAGCAGAAGTGGGGCACCTCGTAGCCGGCCTGGGCGGCCGCCTGCAGGATGGTCGTCCCCTTGTCGACCTCGATTTCGGTTCCGTTGATGGTGACTTTTGGCATAGTTGCAGTACTCCGCAGGCGCGTGACGCTCCTCGAGGGTTCGGCTTGGGGCCGCCCTACTTATCGCACTCGCCGCCAATCATGTTGATGGTGTCGAAGGTCGGGATGATGTCGGCCAGAAGCCCGCCTTCAAACAACTGGTGGACGCTGCCCATCATGACCAGACTCGGCGAGCGAATTCCGACCTTCCACGGCTTGCCGGTGCCGTTGGAGACGATGAAAAAGCCCAGCTCGCCGTTGCCCGCCTCGGTGTAGCTATACACCTCGCCCGGGGGCACCTGGATGCCCTCGAAGATGAGCTTGAAGTGGTTGATCATGCCCTCGATGGAGTTGTAGACCTTCTTCTTCTCGGGCAGGACCACGCGCGGGTCGTCGGCGTTGACCGGCCCGGGCTGCATCTTGTCGAGGCATTGGTCGATGATGCGGATCGACTGGAGGATCTCCTCCATGCGCACCAGGTAACGGTCGTAGTTGTCACCGTGCTCGCCCACCGGCACGTCGAAGTCGACCTCGCCGTACTTGAAGTAGGGGTGGTCTTTGCGCACGTCGTAGTCGAAGCCCGCCGAGCGGCCGCACGGGCCGGTATAGCCCAGGGTGATGGCCTGCTCGCGGGTGAGCACGCCGGTGCCCTGCATGCGGTCGAGGAAGACGCGGTTGCGGGTGAGCAACTTGTGGGTGGTCGCGTGGGTCTCCAGGATGCGCTCGCGCACGAACTGCCAGCGCTCGGCGAAGTCGGCCGGGATATCCTCTTTGACCCCGCCGATGCGCCCGTAGCTGACCGTCAGCCGCGCGCCCGTGACCAACTCGATGAGATCCCACACCAGCTCGCGCGCCTCGATGCAGTACAAAAACGCGCTCATCGCCCCCAGCTCCAGCGCCCCGGCGCCGGTGGCCGTCAGGTGGTCGCTCAGCCGGCTGATCTCGCCCATCAGCGTGCGGATCCACAGGGCGCGCTCGGGCGCGTCGATCTCGAGCAACTTCTCGACCGCCAGGGCGTAGCCGAAGTTGTTGAGCAGCGGGCTGACGTAGTTGAGCCGGTCGGTGTACGGGAACACCTGCGTCCAAGTGGAGTACTCGGCCTCTTTTTCGAAGCCGCGGTGCAAATAGCCCACCTCGGTGTCGCATTTGACCACCGTCTCGCCGTCCAACGTCAGGGTGAATCGCACCGTGCCGTGGGTGGCGGGGTGGCTGGGGCCCATCTGCAGGATCATCGGTTCGGTATGGATGTCCTGATCGATGGTCTCCAACTCTTCGTCGGGGGTCTGATAGATGTCTTCAGCCATGATGATTCCCCTTCCTCAGCTGTCTCGGGACCCGGCCGTGGGCTCTTGTTTGACGTATTGCTCGAACTCCTCGACCGAGTCGCGCTCGCGCTCCAGTAGCTCGACGCGCGGCTGACTCTTCTGCTTGGGATAGTCCTTGCGCAGCGGGTGGCCTTCGAACTCTTCGTAGTTGAGCACCCGGCGCATGTCCGGGTGGCCGGCGAAGTCGATGCCGTAGAAGTCCCACACCTCGCGCTCGAACCAGCCGGCGCAGCCGTACAACTCGTGGATGCTTGGCACCGTGGGGGCGTCGGCGGTCAGCGGCACGCGCACCGTCACCATATGCTTGTTAGTGGTGCTGTATAGCACGTAGACGACCTCGTAGCGCGGCGAGCGCTGCAGGTAGTCCACGCAGGTGACCAGGCGCAGGAAGTCCATCTTCGTGGCGTCGTCGTCACGCAGATAGGTGATGACCTCGGGCAACCGCTCGGCGTTGACCGTGACCGTGTCCTGGCCCAGCCGGGAGTGGGTATCGAGCACGTCGTCGCCGAATTGGCGCTCGACGATGTCAATGAGCTTTTTGGACATGATAATATCGTTCGTTGAAGACGATCCGCTTCAATCAACACTGCGGCCCGCGCCCGGTGGGGCGGGGCCGATGATTATTCGGCCGGCTCGAACAGCGGGCGCGCCTCGCCCAGGCCTTCCTGGTCGCGCTCGCGCACCTTCTCCTCATAGGCGTATTTCTTCCAGGGCTCCTCGGAGATCTTGTCCTGCAGCTTCATCAACGCGTCGATGACCTGCTCGGGACGAGGCGGGCAGCCCGGGATATACACGTCCACCGGGATGATCTTGTCGATGCCCTGCACGGTGGCGTAGTTGTCGTAAAACCCACCGGTCGAGGCGCACACGCCGAAGGCCATGACCCACTTGGGCTCGGCCATCTGCTCGTAGATACGCCGCAGGTGCGGGGCGAGTTTGTGGTTGACCGTGCCCACCACCCACAACAGGTCCGCCTGGCGCGGCGAGAAGCGCGGAATCTCGGCGCCGAAGCGGGCGATGTCGTAACGCGCCGCCGCCGTGGCCATATACTCCATGCCGCAGCAGGCGGTGACGAAGGGATACTGGAAGAGCGAGTATTTACGTGCCCAGTTGACCGCGCTTTCCAGCTTGGTGGTCAACACCTCGGGCAATTGATGTTCTAGTCCCATTCGAGACCTCCTTGCTTCCATTCGTAGACCAGTCCGATGGTCAGAATGGCCACGAAGACGAACATGACGCCAAAGGAGTACAGCCCGTAGCCCAGCGCTTCGCTCTGGCGCCACGAGATGGCCCACGGCACTACGAAGACCGTCTCCAGGTCGAACAGAATGAAGCTGATGGCGACCATGTAGAACTTGACGCTAAAGCGCATGTTGCGCGGGCTTCCGATGGGATCGGAGCCCGACTCGTAGGGCATGCGCTTTTCGCGGGTGGGGTTCTTGGGGCCGAAGAACTGTCCCAGAGCGACGACCGCGGCCGCCGCCCCCCCCGCCAGCAGGGTCAGGAGGATGACTCCAATGTAATCTGCGACTTCCATGACAACTCTGCGCTTGTTCGTGCGGGAAATATCCCGAATGCCGGTCGTGTGGAGCACCTCCTACGGAGGCGCGCTTTCACCTATCACGGCGCTTCGACGGGTGTCAAACTGGCTATGCGACCTCGCGTGATCGACGCGGCCCCTTCGGCGGGCACCCACCCAGTGCTCAAGAAACAACGAAGGGCGCGTTCGAGGATTCCCGAACGGCCCAGATGGCAGAAAACTGAGGACGGCATCTTCACCACAGAGGTCACAGAGGACACAGAGGAATGCCAAAAAAGCAGTCCTCCGTGCCCTCTGTGGCCTCTGTGGTGATAAACGCAGTTCCTGGACCCCTAGACCCCCGGACCCCTGCCTCTAGAGTTTGCGGAAGACACCCACGACCCGGCCGAGGATGCCGGCGTTGCGCCCCTCGGCGGCGTGGACGTAGATCGGGTCCATCGAGGAGTTGGCCGGCTGGAGCCGAATGCGCTGCCCCTCGCGGTACAAGCGCTTGACGGTGGCCTCGCCGTCGACCATGGCGGCGACGATCTCGCCGTTTCGGGCCTCCTGCTGGCGCTTGACGAAGATGTAGTCGCCGTCGTGGATGCCGTCTTCGATCATGGACTCGCCGGTGACCCGCAGCCCGAAGATGTCCCCACCGCGGCCGAGCAGGCTCTCGCCGATGGCCAAAAACTCCTCGGTATTCTCGATGGCCTGGGCGGGAAGCCCGGCGGCGATGCGCCCGACCACCGGCACGCTGCGGATGGGCTCGTCGAAGACCCGCGTGTCGTCGGTGCTGCCGACCGCCTCACGCCCGTACGGCGAACCGTCGGGGTTGAACAGCGGCTTGAGCGCGCGCGACTTCGCGTCCTCGCGCTCCAGATACCCCTTGCGTTCGATGGCCTTGAGGTGGTCGTTGACCCCGTTGGTCGACTTGATGCCCAGATGGTCACCGATCTCGCGAATCGTAGGCGGGTAGCCCTCCACGTCGATGCACTCGATGATGAAGTCGAGCACGGCCGCCTGGCGTTTGGTCAATTTGTCCAGCGTTGCTTGCTGCGTCATTTTATCAATCCGTTCAGGGAGATGTTCGGTGTCTGAACATCCGTCACGTTACTGAACGGGTGTGTGGGTGTCAATGAGGGACGGGGGTTTAGGGGTTTAGGGGTTCAGGGGTCTAGGGGTCTAGGCAACATCTCGTTGCTTCGCTGCGGGTGGAGAGGAAGAATCTGCGTGGCAGGCGCTCTCTGCGCAGTTAGAACAAATGCAGCTTGTTCTGCGCCATCAGCGACAGCACGTCCATCGACACCGCCACGCTGACGTGGATGGCCACGCCCAGCCAGATGCTCTCGGTGAACAGCGACAACAGCCCCAGGGCGATGCCGGCAAACGACGCGCCCAGCGTCTCGGGAAGGGGTTTGCCGAAGTGGATCATGCAGTAGGGCACCGTGGCTAGGAGCACGGTGTATACGCCCAGGCGCCGCTTCATGCCGTGGACCAAGAATCCGCGGAAGAAGAACTCCAGGCTCATGAATTGGACGGCGTAGGTCAGCTCCCACAAAAAGAAGTCCAGGGCGCTGCGGGAGGCGTCTTTGTAAAACGGGTAGGTATGCTGGAAACTGGCGGTAAACGAGACCGTGTAGACCGCGGGCAACACGAACAAAAACAGCCCGATGTAGATCCAGGAGTGCTCGAGCGCTCCTTTGATGCCGATGCCGAAGTCGCGCAGCCGCTCGCGCATCACCAGCTTGATGTAGAGCATGGGGATGAGCATGTAGCCGACGAACGTGCATCCCGACCAATACATCAGGCGGGCCAGGCGGGCGTAGTGGCCGGTGCGGAAGGTGTAGTGGATGCGTTGGTGGGCGTCGTCGACGATGAGGCTGAGCGGCTTTTCCAGGATGCGGAAGTCCGCCGAGCCGCCGAAATACTCCAAGAAGGCGAGCATGAAGCAGGCGACCAAGATCAGGCCGACCAGACGAAACTCCACGCGCCCCTTATTGGCCTTGGTCCAGCGCAGGCTCTCCTCTTCGACCCGATCGAACGCCCCAAAAAAATCGGACTTCAACTTGAGGAATACTTCACGCATGGACAACGGCACGGCCGAAACTAGAGCGGACTGAATAGGGTGCGAGCCGGCGGCTGCTCGCGCGCCGACGGCCCACAATCTCCCAGGGATGCGGCTTTGTAAACCCCCGCGTGCTCGGGGGCGCGGCGCCAGCAGCATTGATTGACGGTATAATTTCGGTAGGCTTAGTCGGGTCTGCTACGCCAGCGTCTGGCGCCGCACGCCGTTGGTCCGCAGCGCTGCGCACTCGATAACTGTTTGGTGATTTATGCTGAGGCTGGATAAATGGCGCGGGGTGCAACCGGCATTCGCAGCCGCGACGGCCGTGGTGTCGCTGGCGGCGCTCGTGCTCGGGCTGAGCGGGTGTAGCTTCGACACCCGAGCAGGGGCGATGGTCCACTGCTCGCCGGACTTTCCCTGCCCGATCGACGAGGTCTGTGTGCAGGGAACGTGTCGGCCGGCCGATCAGTCGGCGCTGTCGGATGCCTCCGGGAGCGGCGACGCGCGCGGAACGGACGCCGCGGCCGGCGACGCCGGACCCACGCCGGACGGCGCCCCTGGCTCAGACGCGACCAGCGCAGACGCGACCAGCGCAGACGTCGGCTCCGCTGATGCGGCGCACGACGTCGGCTCCGGTGATGCGGCGCACGACGCCGGCGGACCGGACGCATACGACCCCCCCGACACGGACAACACCGGCTGTGTCGACGGGCAGACCCGTGCCTGCGGGCCCGACCAGGGCGCCTGCCAGCCGGGCACCCAGACCTGCGTGAGCGGGGTGTGGTCGACCTGTCAGGGAGGCGTCGGCCCCCAGCCCGAGGTATGCAACGGCGAGGACGACGACTGCGATGGCCAGGTCGACGAGGGCGCCCTGCATGTCGGCGAGGGCTGCAACACCGGCGACGTCGGCGTGTGCGCTCAGGGCCAGCAGATCTGCCACCACGGCCAACTTCAATGCCAGCCGGCGACGACGGCCTCCCCGGAGGTGTGCAATGGCAAAGACGACGACTGCGACGGCACCATCGACGAGGACGCCGCCGGGGTGGGCGACGCCTGCCAGACCGGGCTCGACGGCGTCTGCGCCGCCGGCCAGAAGCGCTGCTCCTTCGGCCAGATGCAATGTGCGCCCATCGAGGGGCCATTCTCCGAGGTGTGCGACGGCCAAGACGACGATTGCGACGGCCAGGTCGACGAGACCTTCCCGACCCAGGGCGACGCCTGCGACACCGGCCAGCCGGGCCAATGCGCCACCGGTGGCAAGGTGTGCACGGGCGGCCAGATTGGCTGTGCGCCCGTCACGTCCTCCCAGCCCGAGACGTGCGACGGCGTGGACAACGACTGCGACGGATTGGTCGACGAGGACGCCGACGGCATGGTGCTCGCCAGGAGCTGCGGCGCCCAAACCTGCCCCGGCCGGGGCATCTCGCTCTGCATCAACGGCCAGTGGTCGCCGTGCAAGCCCGCCGACCGCGAGATCTGCGACGGCGTCGATGACAACTGCGATTCGGTCGCCGACAACCAGACCCCGTGCTACCAGGCGTGCCCCGGCGGCGACATCGCCGAGGGCACGCTGGACTGCTCGGCGGGCACGAGCCGCTGCGTGCTCCCCAAGGAAGTCTGCGGCGACGGTGTCGACAACGATTGCGACGGCCAGGTCGACGAGGGGTGCTCGAGCGGTAACGTGCGCGACGGCATGGTCTACGTGGCTGGCGGGCCGTTTTGGATGGGCTCGCAGCCGACGGATTGGGGCGCCCAGCAGGACGAAACACCCCAGCATCTGGTCGAGCTGGACGCCTTTTATATCGACCGCGCCGAGGTCACCCGGCGCCAATACGCCGACTGCGTGACCAACCGCGGCTGCTCGTTGCTCGACTTCGGCTGCCCGTACCAGGGGCCCGGCGCGACCAGCAATAATGGGGATAAGCCCATCGGATGCGTGAACGCCTCGCAGGCCGCCGACTACTGCCGCTGGGCGGGTAAGCGCCTGCCCACCGAGGCCGAATGGGAGAAGGCCGCGCGCGGCCCGTTCCCCCGAAAAGACCTGTTCCCCTGGGGCAACGTGATCGACTCCAGCAAGGCCGTGGTTAACTGTTCCGGGGGACTCAATAGCTGCGTAGCCCAGGCCAACTCCTACACCCAGAGCGCCAGTTATTACGGAGTGCTCAATATGGCGGGCAACGTCGCCGAGTGGGTCACTGATTACTACGATCCCAACTTCTACACCTCGTCGTATACGGTCGCGCCCGAGCAGACCACCGACCAGGGCGACGGCCCGGTCGTGCGCGGCGGCAGCTACGACCAGGAGCTGCGGTACGCCCGGGTCTCCAACCGCGCCGCGCGCACCTTCCAGAGCGTGGCCAAAGAGGCCGTGGGGTTCCGCTGCGCCCTCGACGCTCCCTGAGCCAAGGGAGGCGAGGAACATCCGCGCGAGGCGTCGTGTTGGAACGGGGCTCGCCCCGTCACCCCGGCGGCTTGCTCGCCATACGACCAAATACTGCACAGACCATGAGCGACATCTTCCGAAATCCCGCCCGCGACCACGCTGCCGATGGCCCGCGCACCATCAGCGTCTTGCCCCCGGAGCTGGCCAACCAGATCGCCGCCGGCGAGGTCGTCGAGCGACCGGCGTCGGTGGTCAAGGAGTTGGTCGAAAATAGCCTGGACGCCGGGGCGCGCCGTGTCGAGGTGGCCATCCGCGACGGCGGCCGCGAGCTCATCCGCGTCGAGGACGACGGCTGCGGCATGCACCGCGAGGACGTGCTGCGCGCGATCGAGCGCCACGCCACCAGCAAGATCGCCCATATCGACGACCTGCACGCCATCGGCACGCTGGGGTTTCGCGGCGAGGCTCTGCCGTCGATCGGCTCGGTGGCGCGCATGCAGATCCGCACCAAGCCCCACGGCGAGGTCGAGGGGACGCGCGTGGCCATCGAGGGCGGCCAGATGGCCGAGGTCGAGGCCGCCGGCATGGCCGCGGGCACGCTCATCTCGGTCGAGGACCTCTTCTTCAATACCCCGGCGCGCCTGAAGTTTTTGAAGACACCGGCCACTGAGAGCCGCCACATCACCGAGATGCTCACGCGCATGGCGCTGAGCCGGCCGGACGTGCGCTTCTTGCTCAAAAAAGACGACAAGGTCCGCCTGGACTTGCCCGCAGTCGACGATCTCAAAGACCGCATCTTGGAGATCCTCGGGCGCGAGGTCTACGACGACCTGTACCCGACCTTCGAATACCCGGCGATCAACGGCGTGGTGGCGCGCGGCTACTTCTCCAAGCCCGGCCACTCCCAGCGCACCTCCAAGAATATGTACGCGTTCGTCAACGGGCGCTACGTCAGCGACAGCACGGTGCGCGCGGCCATCAAGCGCGCCTACGGCACCATGCTCGACAAGCGGCGCTACCCGTCGGTGGTGCTGTTCGTGGAGGTGCCCTTCGAGCTGGTCGACGTCAACGTCCACCCGGCCAAGACGGAGGTGCGCTTCCACGACACCCAGCCGATCTTCCGGTCGGTGTACCACGCCATCGCCGACGCGCTGGCCGAGGCGCCCTGGCTCGATCGCGAGAGCAAGCGGGTCTATCAACTCGACGGCGGCGACGAGAAGCTCAGTTGGGAGAAGACCGGCGGCGCGTCGGGCGGCGGCGAAAAGATGGTCAAGCCCGGCATGGCGAGCTTCGAGCCGCTCAACGCGCGCCACCGGCGCATGTCCGAACTGGACAGGTATGGGGTGTCGTCGAGCGTCTTGCAGGGCCGCGGCTTCGAGCCGACGGGCCAGGGGGAGGTGGCCTCGCCGTTTTTCTCCGGTGGGGCGGGGCGCGACTCCCAGCGCGGGTTTTCGGCCCGCGGCGCCTCACCGCTTCGCGAGCCGCCGCGCGTAGGCATCGGCGACACCGGCGCCGCGCCGCCCGAGTTGGCCGACGCGCCCGCCGACGGTGCCTATTTTTCGACGCTCAAAGTCATCGGCCAGTTCAAGCGCGCCTATATTGTGTGCGAGGACGCCTCCGGCATGGTCGTCATCGACCAACACGCCGCCCACGAGCGCATCGGCTTCGAGCGATTGCGCAAGCTGTACGCCACCGAGCACAAGGAGAGCCAGCCCTTGTTGTTCCCGCTGCGCATGGAGCTCGACGCGCTGCGCGCGGACTCCCTGGAGGACCACCTCGACTTCTTCGAGAAGGCCGGCTTCGAGATCGAGCATTTCGGCGGGCAGTCCTACGCGCTCAAATCGGTGCCCGCGGTGCTCTCCAAGGCCAACCACGAGCGTCTCATCAAAGACGCCATCGACGACATCGCCAGCCTGGGCCGCTCCGACCGGGTCGACGAGGAGATGGAGGCCATCTTGAGCCGCATGGCCTGCCACTCGGTGGTGCGCGGCCCCACGCCGCTGAGCATCGAGGAGTGCGAGTCGCTCTTGGAGCAGATGGACCAGATTGACTTTCGGGCCAATTGCCCCCACGGCCGACCGGTGTACTATCGCATCCCGCTCATCGAGCTCGAAGAGTGCTTTGACCGGCGCTAACGGCTCTTCTTCACCCCAGAGGTCACGGAGGCCACGGAGAACATCTATTAAGTAGTCCTCTGTGACCTCTGTGGCCTCTGTGGTGAATCAAAACTTGCTGGTATTTTCGGTCTTGTCGTTATGGACATTGCAGACGTTTGCACAGAAGGCCTCCCCAAGATCTTTGTCGTCGCCGGGCCCACCGCCGTCGGCAAGACGAGCTTTGCGCTGGAGGTCGCCGAGCGTCTGGGCGGCGAGATCATCAACTACGACAGCGTCCAACTCTACCGGGGGTTGGACATCGGGGCGGCCAAGCCCACGCCGGCCGAGCGCGAGCGCGTGCCCCATCATCTGGTCGACGTGCTCGACCCCGACCAGGAGAGCAACGTCGCCGATTATGTGGAGATGGCCGCTCGGGCCATCGCCGACGTGCTCGAGCGCGACAAGATTCCGGTATTGGTGGGCGGCACGGGGATGTACGAGCGCATCCTGGTCCACGGTATCTTCGAGGCGCCGCCGCCCGACGAATCGATCCGCGCCCGCCACCGCGGCGTCGCCGCCGAGAAGGGACGCGCGTACCTGCACGCCAAGCTCGCCGAGGTCGACCCCGAACTCGCCGAGCGCGTTCACGAAAACGACCTCGTGCGCATCAGTCGGGGCCTGGAGATCTACGAGCAGACCGGCAAGGCCCTGAGCGTCCACCAGCGCGAGCACCGCTTCAAGCAGCCCAACTACGACGCGCTCAAGATCGCGCTGTCGAGGCCCCGCGAGGAGCTGTACGAGCGCATCAATCGGCGCGCCGACCTGATGGTCGAGCAGGGGCTGTTGGAGGAGTACGAGGCGCTGATCGCAAAAGGCTACGATCGGCAGTTGAAACCCCTGCAGTCTCTGGGGTATCGGCAGATGGGTGAACACGTCTTCGACGGGGTGCCGCTCGACGAGGCGCTCACCGAGATGAAAGCGCAGACCCGCCGCTATGCCAAACAGCAGATCGGCTGGTTTCGCGGCGAGCCCCACATTCACTGGGCGCTCGCCCCGGTCGAGCGCGACGGCGAGCTCCCTGCACAGGTTCTGGGCGATATCGAGGCATTTTTTGCCGGCGAGCAGCCCGAGCTGGCGTGGGCCGAGCTCGACCCGTACGATGTGTCGCGCGATTGAGTTCGAACCATCACAACAGTTGCGAGCTGAACATGAAATCCTTAGTTCCCCCGTACCTGCACAACGTCAAGGAATACATTCCCGGCAAGCCCATCGAGGAGTTGCAGCGCGAGCTCGGCCTGACCGACATCATCAAGCTGGCGAGCAACGAGAACCCGTTGGGCACCAGCCCGAAGGTGCGCGACGTCGTGCGCAACGCCGTCGAGCGGTTGCATATTTACCCGGACGGCGCCGCCTACAACCTCAAGCAGGCGATCTGCGAGTTTCACGGCGTCGAGATGAGCGAGGTGGCCACCGGGGCGGGCTCCGACGAGCTGCTGATGCTGTCCATCGACACGTTCATGTCGCCGGGCGAGCCCGGGGTGCTCAGCGACTACACGTTCATCTCGTACTCCATTTCGATGAACGCGCACGGCGCCGAGGTCGTCAGCGTGCCCGTGCGCGACGGCTTCGAGCAGGATGTGGACGCGCTGATCGCGGCGTGTGGCGACGACACCAAGATGTTGTTCGTCGCCAACCCCAACAACCCCACCGGGACCTATCTGAGCGAAGCCAAGCTTCGAAAGCTGCTCACCGAGGTGCCCGAGGACGTCATCGTGGTCGTCGACGAGGCCTACCACGACTATATCCACGCGGAGGACTACAGCTCGGCGCTCGAGCTTCGCGACCTGCGCGAGCGGCTCATCGTCTTTCGCACGTTCAGCAAATGCTACGGGTTGGCGGCGCTGCGGGTGGGCTATGCGATCAGCACCCCCGAGATCATCGGCATGATCAACCGGGTGCGCAAGCCGTTCAACGTCAACCTGGTGGGCCAGGAGGCGGCGGTGGCCGCGTTGGCCGACCGCGAGTTTGTCGCCCACTCGGTCGACGTCAACGACCGCGGCAAGGCCCAATTCGAGACCGGCCTGGGCAGACTCGCCGAGTTGGGGGTTGACTGGGTGCCCAGCCAGACGAACTTTTTGTTGGTGGAGATGCCGGTAGCCGGGCGCACGATCTACGAGGCGATGCTTCGCCGCGGGGTCATCCTGCGCCCGATGAACGGCTACGGGCTTCCCCAACATTTGCGCATCTCCATCGGCACCGAGGACGAGAACGCCCGGTGCCTGACCGAGCTCGCCGACGTGCTCGAGAAATTAGCCGCCGAGGAGGCCCCCGCATGATTGTCGCCATTGACGGACCCGCAGGAGCAGGCAAGTCCACCATCGCCCACCGGGTGGCCGAGCGGCTGGGCTTCCAGCTCATCGACACCGGCGCGATCTATCGAGCGGTCGCCTACCGCGCCCTGGAGGACGGCGAAGATTTGGACGCCCCCGAGGAGGTCGCCGCCGTGGCCGCCTCGTTGCACCTGGACTTCGAGCGCAACGACGACGGCGAGAACGTGCTGTATTGCGACGGCGAGCCCATGGGCCACGAGATTCGCACCCAGCACGTCTCCCGGGCGACCAGCCAGATCTCGACGTATCCGGCGGTGCGCCAGGCGCTTCTGGCCATCCAGCGCGAGCTTGGAAACCGCGAGTCCAGCGTGCTCGAGGGCCGCGACATCGGCACGGTGGTCTTCCCCGACGCCGACGTGAAGATCTTTTTGACCGCCTCTAAAGAGGTGCGCGCTCACCGCCGCCTCGATCAGCTCCAGCAGCGCGGCGTGGACGCCGACCTCGACGAGGTGCTCGTCGACATCGTCGAGCGCGACAAGCGCGACTCCGAGCGCGACGTCGCTCCCCTCAAAAGAGCCGACGACGCCGTCGCCATCGACACCTCCGAGATGAGCATCGACGAGGTGGTCGACAAGATCTTGGACGTGGTGCAGGCGAACAAGTAGTTCGCCCCCACCAATGCCACAGTCCAGCGCCAGCGCCTCGACCTCGCCCGGGGGCAGGGCGCGATTGTAGATGCGCAGATCGTCGATGGCGGTGATGCCGGCGTGGTCAGCGTGAACGAGTCCACGGTGGGAATCTGGTTGCCGGTGGTCTGCGGATTGAACAGGTCGACGTCGTCGCCATCGTGGGCCTATCGACACGCCTCCAATCATCAACATGCACAATCGGCTGCGCCACAGTGGACCGCACATCCGCTGGCGCGTAAGATAAACGCGCGCGCCAACTACGAGAGCACGTCCATGTCCAAACGTCGCGATCAAGACCCAACTCCAACGTCCGACCGGTTCTCCGCCCTCTCCCGGCAGTACGCTGAGTCGGGCGTGGACCGCAGCCTGATCCGCTGGATGCTGTCGCTCTCCCCAACGGAGCGTCTGATGGCCATCCAGCAGCAGGTCAACGCCGTCCAGGCGATGAAGGAGCAGATTAATTCAGACTGATTTCCGCCAGATTCTGCGCGTGCTTTTCGACCACGAGGTCAACTTTGTCCTGGTCGGCGCGTTGTCGGCCGTGCTTCAGGGCGCGCCGGTGATGACCGTCGATGTCGATGTCGTCCATCAGCGCACCGACAAAAACATCCTTGGCCGGCTGGCGAAATCGCGCCCGAGGTGACGACATCCGGAAAAGCAGTTTGTCCAGACCTCTGTCGGCAGCGCCGTGGTGGTCGTAGGCCAGGCGTCGGCGAGTCCCGCGCCGGCGTAACTCTTCGACGAGCCTCCGCTTCCACTACAGGCCGCCGCGAAGACCGCCAGAAATACGCCGATGTAGCCAACACGCGTGATACGGCTCATTCGAATCCTTCCGAGGACGTTTGACCCGGCATGCGATTTAACATGCGTGGGTCCAGCATATCGGTGTTGTCGCCGTCAAACCATGCCGCTGCGCGTCTTCGAATGGTCGTTGGTTTCCACGACGATGGCATAGTGATGCCATCCCGAGAGCACGATAGACGACGTAGTCGTCGTCGGTGACGTAGGCGACGTAGATCTTGTCGCGGGGCATGACCACGTCGCTGCACGAGAGCTAGAGCGGCTCCTGCGACGGGAGCGCAAACTGATTGCCGCTCTAGGCGGTCACGACGGGATTCGACGGGGTGAGCCAGTTGCTCAGCTTGAGCAGCGAGGCCAGGCTGTGGACGTCCTGGCCCAAAAGCGGGATGGCCTGCAGCAGGTGCTCGCCGACGTTCTGGGCCAGCGTCTCGATGGAGCTGCGGTCCTTGGCGGCGAGCTTGGCCAGCGAGGTATAATGAGCCTCCATCTCGTCGCGCATCAGGGCGAGGTCGGTGGCGTTTTCGATGCCGTGCTCGCGCAACAGGTCGTCGAGTTGGGAGTCGTCGACCTGGGCGACGTCGAGCTCGTCGAAGCGGGGGGTGACCCGGTTGATGATGAACGCCTGCGCTTGCTTGTCGAGCTTGTCGAGTTTTTCGTGGAAGTACAGCGCTTCGCGGATGCGCCGGGGGTCGGCGCTGGTGATGATCAAAAAGTACGTCGCCGGGTCGCGCAGGATGAACTCGATCATGTCGCCGCGCTCTTTGAGCACGTCGATGAGGTAGTGGAAGGTGTCGAAGAACTCGATCAGGTCGTCGATGAAGGTCTCACCGAAGATTCTCTTGAGCAGCGACTGCACCACCGAGCCGGCGTTGAACACCCGGCTTAAAAAGCCCTTATTGGCGGACTTGTCGGGCAAAAACCACTTGATGATGCGCTCGTCGAAGAAGCGCGAGGCGCGCTTGGGCGTCTCCAGAAAGTCGAGCGCGTTCTTGGTCGGCGGCGTATCCAGCACCACCAGGTCGAAGTAGCCGCCGGTGTACAGGTCGTGCAGCTTCTCCAGCGCCATATACTCCTGCATGCCGTGCAGCGCGGTCGACAGCAGCTTGTAGATATTGTTGTCCTTGGCCCGGTCGAGCGCACCGGCGTCGGGGGCGTGGCGGGCGACCAGCTCGGCCAGGGTCTGCTCCTGGTCGAGCATCATCGCCCACAGCTCGCCTTCACCGGGGTCGGGAAGCTCGTCGGAGTGTTCCTCGAGCGAGATATGCTGCGGGGTGTTGGTCAGCTCGCTCAGCCCCAGGCTGTTGGCCAGGCGCTTGGCGGGGTCGATGGTCAACACAATGGTCTTTCGGCCCATCAGGGCCGCGCGCAGGCCCAGGGCGGCGGCGGTGGTGGTCTTTCCCACGCCGCCCGGGCCGCTGCACACGATCAGTCGGCCGGTCTCCAGGCAGGTGCTGACGGGGTCTTGGTCGCGAGTGCGGGTGACGGAAATCTCGGTCACGTTCAACCTTGTGAGTGTTGTGGGGGAGGGCGGCGCGCTCACGACGCCGCGGCATCCTCGGTCGTTTCGTCGGATTGGTTCAACACGCCGGCGAGCGCGTCCACGATGGTCTGGCTGTTGGGGTCGTAGACCACCGGCAGCGGTTGAACGGGCGCGTCGATGCGC
This sequence comes from uncultured delta proteobacterium, assembly GCA_963697525.1. Classification (GTDB taxonomy): domain Bacteria; phylum Myxococcota_A; class Bradymonadia; order Bradymonadales; family Bradymonadaceae; genus Bradymonas. The sequence goes on along the minus strand of OY969087.1, from coordinate 5,269,677 downwards.
TCGCGCAACAGCCCCAGATAGTGCTGGTCGCGATCATACCATCCCAGCGCCAGCGCGTTGCCGGCCACCAGCTTGCTGATCGCCGAGCTGTCGATCTGGTGGATGGAGTCCTCGTCGACCTGGCCCTCCTCACGCAATTGGCCCAGCACCTTCTCGAAGATCTCGCGGCGCTCGGGGTCGACGGGCAGGGCGTGGACCATATTGATGTTGGCGCCGCTCAACCCGCGACCCAGCGACTCCTCGAGCTTGTCGGACAGCTCGATGGTCTCGTTGACGGGCATCTCCTCGGGCAAGCACACCGCCAAGATGCCGGTGATGTCGGGATTGGCCAGATCGCCGGCGATGCGCTGGGCGCGTTTGGCGATGGGGCCGACCTTCATCATGCCGTACAGCGTCTGAGGCACGCTCAAAAAGGTGACCGCGTGGCCGCTGGCGGGCAGGTCGACGATGATATGGTCGTAGACCGGCCGGCCGTCCTGCTGACGGTCGAATTCCTCGGTGATCTGGTCGAGGATGACGAATTCATTGACCGACGGGGCGGCCTTGAAGAAGACGCGGGCGACCTTGTTCTGCACCACCGCCCGCGCGATGCGTTCGCTGGGCACGAAGCGGGTGAGCGCGCGCACAAAGCACTCGCTGGCCTCCAAGTTTTCGGCCCACAGGTTCTCCCCGGCGGCGCGTACCCCCTCGCCGGGGGCCTCCAGACCGAGCAGATCGGGCATGGCTGAAAATGCGTCGGTCTCCACGACCAAGGTGCGTCGGCCGCGGGCGGCCAGGGCGCGGCCGAGCGCGGCGGCCACCGTGCTCTTGCCGACGCCGCCCTTGCCGGTGACGTAGATCAGTCGCTTGTTTTCGAGCACTTCAATCATCGATCAGTCAACAAATCGTCGGGGACCGGCCTTCCCGAATGCGCGGGCCACCGACACATATTTTAGCTTGGGACCATTATTCCGGCCCACGATCGCATTGGCTGAGTTTGGGCGCAAGTATCGAGGCGCGCCGGTGCGAGCCGGGTAAAGAAAAACCCCGGGCGCAAACGCCCGGGGTCTATCGCTTAGCGCGAGAGCAAAGAGACTTACTCCTCTTCGGAGGTCACCTCTTCCTCTTCTTCGCCTTCAGCTTGCTCTTCAGCCTCTTCGGCCTCTTCAGGCTCTTCGGCCTCTTCGGCTTCTTCAGCCTCTTCAGCCTCTTCAGCCTCTTCGGCTTCTTCAGCCTCTTCAGCCTCGGCGGCCTCTTCAGCTTCGACAGCTTCGGCTTCTTCGGCCTCTTCAGCCGGTGCAGCCTCTTCTTCCTCGTCGGCGCTGATCGCCTCGGAACCCTCGGCGATTTCGCCGAGCTTGCCCTTGAGCAGGTCGCCGAGCTGGGCGGTGGCGCCCACGTCCTCGGTGTACTCCTGCAGGCTTCCACGCTCGGAGCGACGCACGAAGTTTTTGATCGACAGCGCGATTTTCCGCTCTTTGGGATCGACGCTGATGACCTCGACTTTGTGCTCTTCGCCGACCTTGACCACCTCGCGCACATCTTCGATGCGACGCTCGGCCAGCTCGGAGATGTGAATCAGGCCTTCGATGCCCTCTTCGATCTCGGCGAACGCACCGAAGTCGGTGATCTTGGTGACCTTGGCGGTGATGATTTTCCCCGGCGGATAGCGCTGGGGGATGGTCTCCCACGGGTCGGGCTCGAGCTGCTTGATACCCAGCGAGAAGCGCTCGTTATCGACATCGATATTGAGCACGACCGCCTCGACCTCCTGGCCGACTTCGTACAGCTCGGAGGGGTGACGGATCTTCTGGGTCCAGCTGATGTCGCTGATGTGGACCAGGCCGTCGATGCCTTCCTCGATACCGATGAAGATACCGAAGTCGGTGATGTTGCGGATCTTGCCCAGGATGCGCGTACCGATGGGGTACTTGTCCTCGAGCAGCTCCCAGGGGTTGGGGTCGATCTGCTTGATACCGAGCGAGACTTTCTTCTCCTCGGTGTCCAGGTTGAGCACGGCCACCTCGATGATCTCGCCCTCGCTGACCACCCGGTTGGGGTGCTTGATGCGGCGGGTCCAGCTCATCTCGGAGATGTGGATCAGGCCCTCGATGCCCTCCTCGAGCTCGACGAACGCGCCGTAGTCGATGAGGCTGACAACCTTACCAAGCACGTGCACGCCGTCGGGATAACGATCCTCGGCGCCTTCCCACGGATCGGGAGTGAGCTGCTTGTAGCCCAGGCTGACGCGCTCGTTGTCGGGGTTGAACTTCAGGACTTTGACCTGAATCTCGTCGCCGACGTTGAACATCTCGGTGGGATGGGACACCCGGCCCCAGCTCATGTCGGTGATGTGCAGCAGGCCGTCGATGCCGCCCAGGTCCACGAACGCACCGTAGTCGGTGATGTTCTTGACGATGCCGTCGATGACGGCACCTTGCTTGAGCTTGGTGAGGGTCTTTTTCTTGAGCTCGGCACGCTCTTCTTCGAGCAGCGCGCGCCGGCTGAGCACGATGTTGTGCCGGCTCTGGTTGAACTTGATGATCCGGAACGCGAACTCCTGGCCAATATACTTGTCCAGGTTGCGCGTCGGACGCAGTTCGACCTGACTGCCGGGCAAGAAGGCTTTGACACCGATGTCGACCTGCAGACCGCCTTTGACGCGGCTGGTGATGACACCGCGCACGAGCTGGTCGTCGTCGGCCTTGTCGGCGATCGCGTCCCAGACTTTCATCCGGTCGGCGCGCTCTTTGGAGAGCACGCACTGGCCGGACTCGTCTTCGCGCGACTCGACGAGTACGTCGACCTCGTCGCCCTCGCTGTACAACAGCTTGCCGGTTTCGTCCTTGAACTCATCGACCGCAATGCGGCCTTCGGATTTGAAGCCGATGTCGATGAGCGCGTAGTCCTCGCCAATCTCGAGAATGCGGCCCTGGGTGATCTCGTTCTCGTAGACGACCTCAATTTCCTGGTCGAATTCCTCGAGAAGCGCCGCAAAGTCTTCTGTGGTGGGTTGTGTGGTTTCCTGGGTTGTCATGAACGACCTTGGGTGAACCGAAAAAGTTGGAGTGTGGGTGAATGAGCGAACGCCCCAATGGGCGGCCGCTCGACCAAAAACATAAACCAATTGCCAAAATAACCAAGGCGTGTGCTCGCCCGATTCCATTGGAAAGGCAGGCGCTTAGCCGGTTGCTTTGGCGGTTGTTCTCTCGCAGGGACGCCTACCTGTGCGCACACTGGGGCCCGCGCGGAGAGTCGGCGAACTATATGGAGGTCGCCTCAGGCTGTCAACCGTGGTGGGACGGGTCGTTTTTGCGGGTCTTTTCTGGAGGAAGCGACGGCCTTGCGGGGCTTACAAACCGTCCGTAGTTGGGTGTTGGAGGTGGCTTCTGGCCAATGGTATAGGGGGAGCGCAAGACTCGACTTACCAATAACCAAGAACCAACCACCAAGTACCCCCATGCACAAGCCAAACCACGATTACCGCGAATTCGGCTTCGGCACGCGCGCCATCCACGCCGGCCAAGAGCCCGACCCGACCACGGGCGCCATCATGACGCCCATCTACCAGACCTCGACCTACGTGCAGACAAGCCCCGGCCAGCACACCGGCTTCGAGTACAGCCGCACGCAAAACCCCACGCGCCACGCGCTGGAGGACTGCGTGGCGAGCCTCGAGGGCGGCAAACACGGCATCGCCTTCGGCTCGGGGTGCGCGGCGACCACCACGATCTTGCACCTGCTCGACAGCGGCGACCACGTGGTCTCCGGCGACGACGTCTACGGCGGCACCTACCGGCTGTTCACGCGGGTGTTCGACCAGATGGGCATCGACTTCTCGTTCGTCGACATGACCGACCTGGAGCGCTTCGAGGCGTCGCTGACCGACAAGACGCGGCTGGTCTGGCTGGAGTCGCCGACCAACCCCCTGCTCAAGATCTGCGACATCGCCCAGATCTGCGATATCGCCCACGCCCGGGGCATCCCCGTGGTCGTCGACAACACGTTCATGAGCCCGTACTTCCAGCAGCCGCTGTCGCTGGGCGCCGACATGGTCGTGCACTCGATGACCAAGTTCATCAACGGCCACTCCGACGTGGTCGCCGGCATGGTCGTGACCAACGACGACGAGACCGCCCAGCGGCTGCACTTCCTGCAGAACTCCATGGGCGCGGTGCCCGGCCCGATGGACTGCTGGTTGGTGTTGCGCGGCCTAAAGACCCTGCATGTGCGCATGCGCCAGCACCAGGCCAACGCCGAGCGCATCGCCCAGTTCCTCGTCGAGCACGACGCAGTCGAGCGGGTGGTGTACCCGGGCTTGGAGTCGCATCCCCAGTACGACATCGCCCAGCGCCAGATGTCCGGGCCGGGCGGGATGATCACCTTCTTTTTGAAGGGCGGCCTCGACAAGGCCCGCCAGATGCTCGAATCCGTCGAGGTCTTCGCGCTGGCCGAGAGCCTGGGCGGCGTGGAGAGCCTCATCGAGCACCCGGCGATCATGACCCACGCCTCGGTCCCCCGCGAGGTGCGCGAGCAGCTCGGCATCACCGACGGGCTGGTGCGCCTGTCGGTGGGCATCGAGGAGGGCGATGATCTGATCGCCGACCTCGATCAGGCGCTGGGCGCCTGATCGAGGTCGGCTGGGGGTCCGGGGGTCCAGGGCTGCACAATCGTCCTTGGCTGCCTGGACCCCTGGACCCCTAGACCCCTAGACCCCTGCCTAATACACATCCCAAAACAGGTTGAAGTCCCCGGTGAGCTGCTCGCTCGACTGCAGCTCGAGCTTCCAGCTCGGCAGGAAGCGGTAGTCGATCTTGATGACGTTGACCCCTTCGCCTTGCTCGGCGCCCAGCCGCAGGGCGTAGGAGACGAAGATATTCTTGGTCACGTACTTGCCCACCTGAAGTTGGACGTCGCGCAAGCCCTGCTCGCCGGGCTGGACGCGGATGACGTCGATGGGAAGCGCGCCGGCCAGGCGCTGTTGGAGCAGGTTGGCGAAGATGCCGCTGGCCGCGCCCAGGGCGACCCCGGAGATCTTGGTCTCCTCGCCGGCGCCGGCCTGGTTGGGAGCGCGACCGGTCATCAGCACATAGACGATCTCGGTCTCGCTCATCGCCGGATCGCTCTCCAGGACGAGCTTGGGGGAGTCGGCGCGGCCGCGCACGTGCACGATGATGCGCGGCTCGCCTTCGGAGGGCTCGCCGATCTTGTCGGTCAGGTTGCGGTCGAGCTTGTGGATGGCCTTGATTTGCAGGTCCGGGTTGGGCGGCGAGGCGCCGGTGAAGCGCACCGCGTTTTCCTGCTCGGGCACCTCGAACTCCTTGCCCAGCAGGGTGGCGCTGCCGCGGATGGTGTTGACCGAGCCGAACATGCTTACTCGCGGGCCGCCGATATTGGCGGTGACGTCGGCGGAGAAATTGACGTCGCCGATGGAGTGGTGCAGCCAACTGTTGCGGTCGGCGATGATGTGGATCTGGGTGCGCGTGGCCGACTTGGGTTGCTGCTCGGGCGTGCTCACCAACTTGTTGAGGTCGATGAGGTCGTTGGCGTTTTGCTGGCGCTTGAGCACGACGATCTCGTCGTCGAGCTGTGTGGGATACAAGTCGCCGCCCTCGCCCTCGGGCACGGTGACGTCGAGCTTGGTGGCGTGGGCGGTGACCGTACGCGTGGGGCCGGTCAGGTTGCCCGTCACGTCGATCTTGGAGGTCACGTAGGCGGCGAAGCCCTCGGCGAACCCGCCGAAGTTGAATTCGTGGGACTCCACCTGGGCCTTCAGGTTCGTGGGCGTCAGCCCGTTGAGTCCCAGGGTGCCGTTGTTCACCCGCACCCAGGTGTTGTCCTCGGCGACGTAAAGCTTGTTGATCTTCAGTTGGTCCTTGGTGGCCTTTAGGTCCAGGGTGATGTCGTTAAACCGACGCGCGAAGAAGGGCAGGGTGACCGCGCCGTTGGTGACGCTGACGCTCCCGTGAACTTGAGGCTTTTGCCAGGTGCCCGCCAGGTAGGCGTTGAGCTCGATGCTCCCCTCGGGATCGCTCACGTAGTTGCCCACCAGCGCCTTGGGCAGCAATTCGCCCACTTGGATCTTGTCGCTGGTCACCGACGCCTGCAGTGGCCCCTCAGTCAGCACATTGGCGCCGCGGGCCACCTCGAGCACGTTGGTGTTGACGGGAAGGCTGGCGACGGCCTTCATGACGGGTTGGTAGGCCTCGCAAACCGATGCGCTGGCCGTGACCCGACCGTTGCCGCCGCCGAATTTGACCGCGATGGTTCCCGGACGTCCGTGGGCAAGGGCGGTGTTGAACAGCCCGGCCCGGCCGCGAAAATGGGGCTTGCTCAACGTGCCCCCCACCTGCACGTAGCCGGCGAGCACGCCCTGATATTTGGCGAATTCGTAGTCGATGGCGCTCAACTTGGTGATGGGCATCTTGTCGAGCTGGGCGACCAGGTCGATGGGCAGGTCGGCCAGGGGCTTGTCGCCCAGCAGCGTCTCGGTGGGCAGCGGGAATTTGCCGCTGGCGGTCAAGATCTCGTCGGAGTCCCATTCGAAGCGAAGCTTGTCCAGGTGGACCATCTGGTCGCGCACCCGCATCTGGGTGGACACGAAGATGTCGCGGTATTGATTCCAGCCAAAGCCATCCAGGCGCATCTCGACGTTGGCAGTGGGCTTGGCGAAGGTGCCTTTCGCCTGGATGTCGACGACCACCTTGCCGGCGGCGTCGGCCTTCGCAAACGCCTCGACGGGCACCTCGCCCAGATCCAACCCCTTGACCTGCAGCGACAGGTTGAACGGCACCTTGGCGATGGCCTGGCTCCAGTCGGGGGCAGGCTTGTTCTTGTCGAGGGTGCGCCGCACCCAGTTGGCGATGGGCATCGGCGAGGCAAGACTCGCCTGGACGAGCTGGTCGCCGCGCCAGGTGAGCTGAAAATTCGCGCCGATGCCGCCGTTGCCGGCTGCGGGCGGGGAGTATTCGGCCTTGAGCGCGGTCGAAAGCTGGCGGATCTCGACGCGTTGGCCGCCGAGCTCACCGGCGAAGGCCAGATCTTCGGCCCCCAGTTGCAGTTGAATGCGCGGGTTTCGCACGGTGCCACGCAGGGCCAGGTTGGCGTAGACGGTGCCCTTGGCGTGGTTGTCGGCGAGCACGGGGACGGGCTTGTAAAAGTCGGACAGCGCCAGACGGGGCACGCGGATATCGAGGTCCATCTTCGACGCCCGCGGCACACTGAACTTACCGCGCAGGTCGAGGTCGAGGGGGACGTCCCCGACAGCGTGCAACACGGGGTGCTGGTAGGCGCGCGCGTCCAGATTGGCGATGTGCAGCCGCGCGTTTTTGTAGTTGCCCGTCAACGCCAGCGAAAATGGTCCGTAGCCCTTGTAGTAGAAGTCGCGCAGGGCCATGTCGATGGTGATGACGGGATTGTGGGCGGTGCCCTCGACGTCGAGTTTGCCGTTGACCACGCCCTCGAGCGGCGGCACGACCTTCTCCAGGTTAAATTGCTTGCGAATCTGGCCGACGTCGATGTTGGAGACCTCGACCTTGAAGTCCTCTTTGCCGCGGGTGCGAAATGTGCCCTGCACGCTGAGCGACTGAGTGCCCTTGGCGTTGCTCAGCTTCACGTCTTGGACCTTCACGCCGTTTTGGGTCAGCTCGACCGAGCCTCCCTGGGGCATGGAGAGCTGGCCCTGGGGCGATTGGACCTGCAGCTTCTTGAAGTGGAACTCCTGGAAGTCCGGGCTCACCTTGCCGCTGGCGTTCAGCTTCAGCGGCTGGCCGCCGCCGGCGGGCTTGGCGGTGGCGTCGAGCTTGAATTGGCGGCCCTTGCCGAGGCTGGCCTTGCCCTTCAGGGAGTCGAACTTCTGCTGGCCGGCCTGGATGCCCTGGGCGTCGAGGTCGACGTTGCCGTGCATGTTGGGCGGCTGGCCCTGGACGTCGAGATTGACCGTGCCGCGCTTGGCCTTGACACCGCCGCCGGCCAGGTTGGACACGCCAATTTTGCCCTTCGCCGAGACATTGCCCACCTCGACGGTTTGCTTCTGCGCCGTGGGCTGGGGCCCGCCGCCCTGGGTGGCCGGCTTTGCCGCCGGAGGCGCGGCGGCTTGCAGGCTGGCCGTGCCCGTCAGGTCCAGTTTGGCGCCTCCCACCTGGTTCTTCTTGTAGCGCCCTCCGTTGACGGTGCCGCGCAGGTTCCACTGGAACGGACTTCCCTGTCCGCGTCGGTCGAGCTGGGCGCGGATATTGGCGCTGTTGACGCGGGTCGACGGCGCTCGCAGCCGCTGCGTTTGCACGTGCCAATTGCTGGACAGACTGCGCAGCGCCTGCAGGAAATTTTGCACCGGCAATTGCAGGATGCCTTTGCCCTTGCCGTCGACGGCCAAGGACCGGGCCGACAGCGACGGCGTGTCCAGGTCGCGTGCCTGCAGGTTGGTGTCGAACTCGACCAGGCGAGCCTTGTGCAGCCCGCTGGCGGGCGTCACGCGGGTCCACAATTGGCCGCGGCTCGACCCGACGTTGTACGTCTCGACGTGGGCGTCTTGGAGCCGCCAGTTGGCCGACAACTGGCCGTGGTCGACATAGCCCAGCGGCGAGGTCGCCGCGAGGTCGAGCTTGCCGTGGCTCACCAGGCTGACGCGGGCGTATTGGGTGCGCAGTTGCTGGGCGCCGAGCTGGTTGGCGAGCTTCTCGATGTCCTGGTTGGCGTCGACGGCGAGATCGACACGGTACTCCCCCGTGCTCGCCAGGTGCCCGGTGAGCCGCGCTTGGCCGTAGGGCGTCAGCGCCCGGAGCGGGTCGATCGTCACACGGCCGTTGGCCGCCGCTGCGTTCACGTAGAGCAAATCGACGGCGTAGCCGCCAAAGCTCGAGTTGCTCAGCGCCAGCCGGGCGTTGGCCTTCAGCTTGGCCATGTCGGTGCCCTCGCCGTTGGCGACCAGCGCCCCGTTGAACTGCGACGCCTGGGGCGTGCTCAGACACTGGGTGGGCTGCAGGTTGTCGAAGAGGCCGGCGAGGTCGTAGTGGGCGCGGGTGACCTCCTGGCCGGGGAAGGTCGCCGTGCCCGCCAGCGTGGCGGTGGGCTTGGTTCCGCAGCCCACCCGGGCCAAATAGGCGATGTCGGTTGGCGTTCCGCCCACCGTCACCGACGCGGTGATGGGGGCGGTGAGCGGGGCGGTGGGCGCGAACATATGTACGGCGCGGTCGTCGGCGTGCGCCTGGTCGATGCTCACGAGCAATTGACGCGGGCCCGCAGAGACGACGTTGCCGAGCTGGTCTTTTTCGGTCTCGAAGTCGACGGCCACGATGAGGTTGTCCAGCCGGGCGAGTTTGCTGACGTCGAAGGATCCCAGCGTCGTCTCCAGGTGCGCCGGGTTTTGCATGAACGCCACGTTTTGCAGGGCCACCGGATGCGCCCGGGCGGTGGCGTTGGCGTTCATGGTGGCCGTGAGCTTGGCGAGCTGTGCGCTCATCTTGCCGTAGCCGTACATGTGAAACGAGCCCCCCAGGTGGAGCCCGGAAAACGCCGCCGCGGCCAGTGGGGGCGACGTCGGCCCCTGCAGCGCGGCGGTCACACTCTGTTGGAGCTGGGCGAGCTTCGCGTTCGGCTGGTCGAAGGCCGTCAGCCATTTGGTCAGTGCCGCGCGGCGCTTCGAGGAGAGCGCCGGATTGCTCTCGGGGCGGTTCAGATAGACGAGCAGGCCGTGGTCGATGGTGGCCTGGTCGATGCTCACCTGAAAGGCCGACGGCGGCGTGGTCTTTTTGGGCGAGGGTTTGGCGATGGTCGCCAGGTTCAAGGTGCCGTCTTTGTACACGCGCGCCAGGACGACCGGACGGTCCAGGCGCACCGAGTCGATGGCCAGATGACCGTGGATCAGTTGGGTCAGGTCGTAGTCGGCGCTCAGGTGGGGGATGCGCGCGGCCACATGCCCACGGGCGTCCTCGATGACGACGTCGTAGATCTGCGTGCCGCCGACGAGCCCCCCGCCGATGCGCCCGATGGACACCTTGCCGGCCAGCGCACCGCGAAGTGCCGAGACGATTTTTCCACGCACGAAGTTTTTGCCCGGCCCGGTCTGCACGTACAGCAGCGCGGCTAGCACAACGAGCACAATGATCCCGACGATGACGCCGAGCGTTATTGCACCTCTTTTGAGCCACTTGCGCATAGGGCTAACAGATCGTCCGAAAGGTTACTGCGAAAGAGTCAAAACGAATGGCCCACGCCGATGAAAAAACTATAGTTCAGGTTGATCTGTTGCTGGACCGGGTCCTGGGCGACGGGCAAAAATTGGCAATCGGTGCGCCCGGTCTCGCTGACCTCCGTCTTGACGCGGCTCGGTGGCCCACATGTGCGAAACCTCGGATCATTGCTCAAATCGTTCAAGGTCACCGCAAAATCCGCGCGGACCGGGCCCACCGGTGTAATCCAAAAGGCGCCGGCGCCCACCGCGCTGATCAGCGTGGAGGTGATGTCGTTGGCGCTGGCGATGCTCTGTCCCAGCGACTGGGCGGCGGCCGTGGAGAACAGCAATTGCTTGTCGAGCACGGTGGCGGTGTCGAAATACACCAGCCCCCACAGTGGCCCCAGCCCGGCCAGGCTGTCGACGATCTGGAAGCGCGGCTCGACGGAGGCCTCGAAGAGGGACAGCCCGCCGACCGGGATGACCTCGACGGTCTGGACGTCGTTGGAGTCGGTGGGGTTGAAGGTGCCCACGCGAAAATACGACAGGTTGTGGTAGCCCAGCCCGCGCATGCTGTCGGCGCCACCGGAGTACAGCCGGTTTTGGATGGGCACGGCGCGCGTCTGAATCTGGCCGCTGGTCGCGCGGCGCACCGGCTCGGTGTTGTAGATCGCCCCCACCCGAAAGCGCGTCGCCAGCACCCAATGGGTGAATAGATCGAAGGGGACGTACCCCTTGTTGCCCCAGATGACCTTGAGAAATTGGAAGTCCCCGCCCACCAGATAGGAGTTGGCCTCCTGGACGGACAGCGACGAGAAGTAGCCCTTGTGCGGGTTGAGCGGGTTGTCGCGAAAGTCCAGCGTCAGGTCCTGCTCGAGCCACTCCAACAGGTAGTTGCGCTGGTAGTCGACGCCCAACTCCGGGGAGGTCAGAAGCGCCGAGCCCACGTTGGTGTAGTCGTAGTAGGCCACGTGGTAGTTCAGCCCCACGGTCAGGTGGTCCCAAAACGGGCGCGAAAACCCGATGGTGCCCTCCGGGTTCCACACCGTGTAGCCCACCTCGATGTCGCGCGTCAGGCTGGCGGCGGCCTTGAGCACGGTCTTATGTTCGATGAACTGGGGCTGGCGAAATTCCAGGCGGCTGGCCAAGAAGAAGCCCTTGTTGGCCGCGTCCGTGCCGGTGCCGAACAACAGCGGGCCGCCCAGGCTGACGGTGTTGGAGTTGGCCGCCCAGGCGTAGCCGGCGCTGTTGAACTGGTCGAGCTTGCGCAGCCCGCCCAGAAAGTTGCGGCTCGACCAGTTGGCCTGGGCGTGGATGTCCGAGCGGTTGCTCTGCAGGGCGAGGCCGGCGCCCAGCTCGACGTTCCACAGCCTCGCCTCCTTGACGCGCACGATGATGGGCACGCTGCGCTCGAGTTGGACGCGCTTTTCGGCCTCCTGCTGGGCAGAGGCCAACACATCGGAGATGCCCAGCGGGCCGGGCACTTGCGACGGGCTTTTCTGGACCTCCTGGATCTCCTTTTGGGCCTGCGGGCCGACCTTTTGCTCGGCGTTGGGAACCTGGTGGGGCCCCTGGGCGCCCTTGCTGGGCTCGGTGGGAGATTTTTGCTCGCCCGGCCCGGCGTTTCCCACACCAGCGTTGCCCATCTCCTTTGGGGTCACGCCCGCCTCCTGGCGAATCTTCTCGGAGGCTTCGTGGGCGGGCAGCACGCTGACCAGGCTGAACACGCCCATGTCGTAGATGTCGGTCTGCGCCTCTTGCAGCGCCTTGCCCGAGTAGGGCTGACCTTTCTTGATGTCCAGCGCGTCGCGGATGAACCTGGTGTCGATTTTCTTGTTGCCGAAGATATGGATCTTGCCAAAGCGCGCCTTGGGGCCGGGGTCGAGGAAGTAATAGACCTCGGCCTTGTTGGTCTGCGGGTTGACGATGGCGCGCCCGCTGATGTCGGCATACGCGAAACTGCGTGTGTGCAGCCGATCGACGAGCATCTTGCGCGTCTTCAGGTAGTCGTCCTGGGTGAAGATCTGACCTTTCTTGAGGGGCAGGGCCTGCAGGACCTGCTTGCGCGCCTTCTTGCTCAGCGGGTCGAGCCCCTCGACGTCCAGCTTGGCCACGCGGGTGGGCTTGCCCTCATTGATGCGGATGCTGATGCGCACGGCCTGTTTTTGGCGCGACTCGACGATGCTGCGGCTGACCACCCGGGCGTTGAAATACCCGTGCATCTTATAAAAGGTGGTGATGCGCTCGAGGTCGCGGCGCCACTGGATGCGGTTGAAATAGTGGTGCTCGGCGCCCAAAAGCGGCATCCACGAGATTGCCGCCCGCCAGCCCGGGTCCTCCTGGGTGGCCAGCCCGTCCTTGATGGTGCCCGCGCTGAAGTGTTGGGTGCCGTGGATCTCGAAGGACTCGACCTTCAGCCGGGTCTGGCCGGGGTTGAGCGTGGCGGCCTTGCGCTCGGACTTTTGGCCCGCACACCCCGCCACCATCACCGCCACGATGGCAAACGCCAGCGACCGAAGAAGCCGCAATGAGAGGATGGGCCGTCGTCTTGCCATCAAAAAAATACAGTCGTGCAGTCATTTGGACGCCGACCTGGGCACTGCCATCATTCATTCGCCTCATCGCGACGGCGCGGTCGGCCTCGCTCCGTCACGTGGAGGGTAAGCACGATAGGTCAAAAGTTCATCCGCGTCACTTTCCGCGCGTCCAGACGAGGTGACTGTTTCATCGGGTCGGGTTTTGGTTATACAATGGGCGATGAAAGAAACGAGCCTTGCTTTAGATACTGATTGTGCGGAGGGCATGTGAACGAGCGACTGAGTGGCTGGAATTGGAGGCAGATTGTTCGGTCGTGGGCCATGGTGATGACGCTGAGCGCGGTGCTGGGGATGGGCAGCACGGCGCATGCAGCCGGGCCAATGGGGCGAAATTTCGGGCTGGGATTATCGCTGGGCAACCCCACGAGCTTTACGGGGAAATATTATCTGAACGACAAAAACGCGATCGATTTCCACGTGGGCGTCTTCCACGCCTACGGCAACGCGTTTTGGAACGATACGTTGTTTTTGGGCGGCGACTACCTCTTTGACGTGTGGGATTTCGTCGACAACGCCTCGGTGAAAGTGCCGTTTTACGCCGGGCCCGGCCTGGGGTTGTTATTCGATACGTACAATAATGTGTGTGTGCGCGGCCAAAGGCGTATCTATTGCGACGATTTCAACTTCGCCTTCGGCCCGCGCATGCCGCTGGGGGTGGGCGTGCAGTTCAATAAGGCGCCCTTCGAGCTGTTTTTGGAGATGACCCCGACGTTGATGATCGTTTCGTACGACAACGGGACGACCAGCGACCTCGGGCTGCGCCTCGACATCCCCAACTTCGCGCTGGTGGGACGCTTTTACTTCGAATAACTCGGCGGGAGCAGGGCGTGATCGGATGGCTGACAGCGGCGGGGATCGTGGTGCTGGGCGCGTTGGCGCTGTGGATCGGCTCGAAGCTGGTCGCCGGGCGCAAGGTCGCCGCCCAGAGCGGTGAACTCGCCGAAGGGCTCCAGGCGCTGGCGAGCACGCTGGGGCTCGAGGAGTACGACTGCCGCACGGTCTTTGGCGACGTCGTCCATCGGGTCAACGGCGAGTTCAACAAGCTGCGCGTCGAGGTCGAGGTGCAGGTGGGCCGGCGAAATAGCTACACCCGGGTGTGCATCGAATTTCCCCAGACGCTCGACCAGGACTTGACCATCTTGAGCGATCGCAAACCCGGGCTGCGCAATTGGGTGCTTCGCCAGCAGGAGGCGACCATCGGCGACGAGGAGTTCGACCGCGAATTCATCCTGATGGCGCGCCACCAGCAGCGCCTGGAGTCGTTGTTGTCCCCGGCGATTCAATTCCAGTTGCGCCGGCTGGTCGACCTGTCCGACATGGTCGAGATCGGCGATGAGACGGTGTTCGTGATGGCCCGCGAGATGGTCGACCCCGCCGAGGTCTCCTCCCTGCTCAAGAAGACGCTGGAGTCCGCCGAACGCGTCTACGCCACGGCGATGCAGTTGGGGCCATCGCCGTCGAAGATGGAGGCCAATATCTACACCCAGGCGGGCAGCGAGCTCTACAGCCGCGACGCCGAATCGTCCTCGGAGACGTCGTCGGGCGACTCGTCGGCCTCGGTCGGGGACGTCCCCGCCTGATCCGGGGGCGCGTCGGTCGCGGCCGGCAGCGATCGCGGCGCCACCGCCACCGACGCCGGGCGCAGCACGCGCTGGTCGTGGACGTACCCGGGGCGCAGGCATTCGACCACCGCCCCGGGCTCGACGCCATCGCGCCCCTCGACGGCCACGGCCTCATGGACCGCCGGATCGAACGCCTCGCCCGGCTGCGGGCAGCATTTCTCGATGCCATGCTTGGCGAGCACGGCGCTCAATTCGCGATCGACCAGCTTTAGGCCTTCGCGCAGCGCGTCCATCTGGGGCTGCTTGTGGGCTTGGTCGAGGGCGTGTCCCAGCGCGTCCAGGGCGGGCAGCAGATCGGCGGCGAAGTCCAGATGGCCGCGCTCGCGCCAACCCTCGATCTTGCGCTGCAGTCGCCCCACACGCTTTTCGTGCTCGGCGTGGGCCTCGGTCAATTGTTGATGACTCTCCGCCTGCAGGCGCGTGGCGTGGCGACGCGTGGATATCGCCATCCACAGGGCGGCGATGAGCGCCAACGCCAGCACGATGACCAGGGGGATGAGCACAATGGCCTCCGGGAAAAGTGAACCGGGGCGCTTATGGTTAGTCGCGCCCGGGTAGTGACGTTGTAGCGCAGCCAACGCCGATTTCACAACCGCCTCGGCGCCGGGTTGGGACGCTTGTGCGGCCGACCTCGCCGCCCTGTAAAGAATCCGTTGACACGCCCTTTACAGCGTGCTAGTTCAGTGCGCCCCGTGGCGGCGTAGCCAAGTGGTAAGGCAAGGGCCTGCAAAGCCTTGATTCACCGGTTCGAATCCGGTCGCCGCCTTGCTCGATGCGTGGTCTCGAAGTTTGGCGCGCCAACTGGCTCGGCTTCGATTCCGCGCATTTGTTTTTCTTGCCTGGGGCGGCGCTGATATCGGTGCGACGCCTGGGCGAACCGGTTCGACCGAAACATTGACCGGCGCGCCATTCGCATCTATCGTGTTCCCGGCTCGACCTATGTCGTTTTCGTTGTAGTTCTGCAGGAGGCCAGAGCATGGAGCCGACCCGAAAGGTAATGATCCTCGATGACAATATTCTCGACGTGATGGAGGTCGAGGAATATCTCGAGGAAGGGGGATACCAGGTCGTCAAGCTGTCATCGCCCAACGGCGTGCTGTCCAAGATTGACTACGAGCAACCCGAGATCCTGCTGTTGGACCTGCAGATGCCCCGGCTAAACCTCGACGAGCTGCTGGCGGATCTGCGCGGGGCGGTGGAATACGAGGACCTGGTCATCGTGCTGTTCAGCGACATGGAGGCCGAGAGCCTGCAGCAGTATTGCATCAACAACGACATCAACGGCTACTTCTGCAAGTCGATGGACGTGACCCAGATCGCGGCCTTCCTCGATAATTTCTACGAGCTGTAGACACGGACGCCGGGCGGCGACGCCGCCTGGACCGTGGCCAGCTCGCCCATCCCGCCGTCATGGGTCTCGGGCGGGGGAGCGCCGCCGCTGATCGCGTCGAGCAATGCCTTCACGAGGACTACACCCATGACACAATCCGACGAACAGTCCGACTCGCATGCCCGCCAGCCGTCCGACGACGGCCAGGCGGCGGTGTGGATTCTGGTCGAGCGCAGCGCGCATCAGGCGGCGTTCGAGCGGGTCGCCCAGTTGCTCGCCGACCGGGGCATCGACGCCCAGATCGTGACCATCACCGACGTGATCGGCTCGGTGGCGCGCGACGCGCTGACCGGCGGGGCCGAGCGGCTTCTGCGCGGGCTGCGGGTCGTCTTCCAGGGGCGAGGCTCCGAGGAGGACCTGCTGGGGGCGGTACGCCGCGCCCGCCCGGACGTGCTGGCGGTGACCAACCCGCGCTACGGGCGCGCGCTGGGGCTGATGGAGTCGCTGTCGGGCATTCGCACCCTGCAGGTGGGCATTCTGCCGGACTTCAACCTGTCCACCGAGTGGATCAACAGCTCCCTGCAGGCGTTCGTGGTGCCCACCGACGAGCACCGCCAACGGCTGGTCTCCAGTGGCTTTCTGGCCGAGCGGGTGCTGGTGGCCGCGCCCGCCATCCAGGCGGGATTTGCCGCCGAGCTCGATCGTGAACAGATTCGAAAGGACTTCGGATTCGGCTCGGAGAAGGTCGTGCTCGTGCGCGCCGATCAATTCGCCCCGCACGTGCTCGAGAAGATGGTCTTCCAGTCCACGCTGGTCGACGCCGAGGCGCGCTTCGTCTTCCATCACAACGGCGACGGGGCGTGCGCCGCGGCGCTGCGCCGCGCCGCCGACCAATACGGGCTGCCGGCGGCGATGTTCGGCAAGGTCGACGCTCTAGAGCGCTTCGTCGCCGCCAGCGACCTGGTGGTGGCGGTGTCCTCCGAGCCCTACATCGCCGAGATCCTCGCCCAGGGACGCCCGCTTTTGTTGGTGGGCGCCGACGAGCGCGGAGCGGCCCAGGCGGAATATTTGACCCAGCAAGGGGCGGCCCATCACGTGGTCGACGTGCTGCGCTTGGGCAGCGAGGTCGACCGCATGCTTGGCGACGAGACGCTGACGGCGGCCACCGACGCCGCCGCCAAGCTGGGCGCGCGCGACGGCAACGAGCAGTTGGCCGCCGCCCTCGAGCAGGTCATCGAGCACGCCCAGGAGTGGCTGCGCGCGCCGGCGGGCGGCGCCGGTCCCGTGCCCGAAGACGAGGGCCCGGGCCAAGAGGAGCGCCCCGGCGGCTTCGAGTCCACCGGGCCGTTCGAGACCATCGGTACCGGCAAATCGACCCGGGGCCAGGCGACGACCCCCTCGGGCGACGGCGGCGAGCGCCGCGCGCGCACCGAGCGCAGCTTCGCCGGGATTTCTCAGGCGGAGGCCAAGGACCAACTCGCCGAGCTCATCCTCACGGAGCGCGAGCTGGAGCGAAAATTGGCCGAGTGCCAGAAGCAGCAAGACCGCTGGCGCAACCGCCTGGAGCTGGCCCGGGAATGGAACGAGCAGGATTTGGCCGACGAGGCCAAGGATATCCTGCGCGGGTATTTGAGTGATGCCGAGCAGCTCGAGCAGGATCTGAACGACATTCGCCGTCAGAAGGTCAAGCTCAAGCGCGCCGCCCAGGGGGGCGCGGCGAGTTCGTCGAGCCGGGCGCTGCCGCCCGCCGATGACGGCAGTAATGCAGGGCGCGAGCGCGACATCGAGCAGCGATTCCGACGCATGGAGCTCGACCGCGATCTCGACGCCCTCAAAGACAAGATCGACCGCGATCTCGGCGACTGAGGGCTCGGACCCAGCATGCTCCGCTTCGCAGCTTATTTTTTGGTGGCCAACCTCATCGGGGGCTTTTTTCTGTGGCTCGCCGCCAGCGACCTGCCATTTGACCGCATCGGCGCCTACCTCCACCACGCCGACATGGCCCATCTGGGGCTATGGGCGGCGATCTTTTTGGTGATCTACGGGGTGTGCCAATGGTCGCGCATCTACCGGTGGTCGTATCTGGTGCGACCCCTGGGCGACGACCTCGACCCGATGACCATCCACCGGGTATGCACCGTCGGGTTTACCGCGATCTTGCTGCTGCCGCTGCGCCTCGGCGAGTTGGTGCGCCCCTACCTGTTGTCGCGGCGCACGCCCCTGTCGGTCACCGCGGTGCTGGGCACGGCGGTGGTCGAGCGCGTCATCGACGGGCTGGTGATGACGGGCCTGCTCTTCTTGACGCTTGCCTTTTACGACGGCGGGCGCGCCACCGAATTTGCCACCTCCGCCGGGGTCATCGCCGCGCTCATCTTCGTGCCCACGCTGCTGGTCTGCCTGCTGGCGTTCTGGCGCAAGCAGTGGACCCTGCGGGTGCTGCGGCGCATCGGCACGCCCATCTCGGCCAAGCTCACCGACCGCGCCCTGGGGCTGCTCGACGACTTCATCGACGGCTTCCGTGGGCTGCTCGAGGCCCACAACCTGGGCCGGTACATGTGGATGACGGTGGTGTACTGGTCGACCAATATCGTGTCGCTGTGGCTGCTGGCGCGCTACGGCTTCGACCTGGAGATCACGCTGTGGCAGGCGGCGACGATCATGCCCATCCTGGTCATCGGGATCATGATCCCGGCAGGCCCGGCGCTGGCCGGCAACTTCGAGTACTTCATGACCAAGGGCTTCGCGCTCTTTTTGGCAATCGAGGCCACCGACGTGGGCGCGCGCATCGCCGTGTTCGCGGCCACCGTGCACATCCTGCAGTTTTTGATCATCGCGCTGCCGGGCTTCTTCGTCATGTGGACCGACCCGGAGGCGCGCCATCTCATCCGTCTGTCCCGCCAGGCCGAAGAGGCCGTGCCCGCCGCCGAAGCCGCCGCCCACGGCGCCGACGAGGCCACCGAACCCGTGCCCGCCGCCGATTAGCCTCCGCGCCGCAGGCGCCACGCCCGAGCAGGCTAGCAGCCTGCGCTCCAGCCCCGCGCCGCGGGCGCCAAGTCCACCGTTGCGTAGACATCAGCCACGCCCACCGTTAAGATGCGGAGCGGCGCTCGCGAGCGTGCGCGCGAGGAATTTGGGCGGGCCGTCGAGCGATTTATGAGGAGACGAACTCAACGGGTGTCGAGGCCCGCCTCGAAGATGATGAGGCTTATTTGACACCCTGAGTTTTCGTCTGATAAACCTTGTGGTTTTTTCTTTGTGAAGTAGCATTAGTC
Source organism: uncultured delta proteobacterium (assembly GCA_963697525.1). Taxonomy (GTDB): domain Bacteria; phylum Myxococcota_A; class Bradymonadia; order Bradymonadales; family Bradymonadaceae; genus Bradymonas. Next base: position 5,250,706 of record OY969087.1, on the reverse strand, counting down.
CGTTGCGAGGAGGCCGCGTGCTTTCTTTGACCGAACGACAGCGAAAAATCCTATTTCGTGTCATTGACGATTTCATTGCCTCCGGCGAGCCGGTGGCGAGCGCGTCGGTGGCCAGAAGTGGGGTGGTCAACGTCAGCTCGGCGACCGTGCGCAATGTGATGGCCGAGCTCGAAGAGCTCGGGCTGCTGTACCAGCCGCATACGTCGGCCGGACGCGTCCCCACGCCCGCGGGCACGCGGCGCTACGTCAACTTTCTGTACGCGCACAACGACAGCCTGCGCAATCCGTATCGCACCCAGCTCGACCGGGAGTTCAGCGGGTTGGGCGATCGCCTCGAGAGCGTGGCCAAGCGCGCCGGCGAGCTGCTCAGTCGGTTGTCGTGTCTGACGAGCATCGTGTCGATGACCAGCGTCGAAGACGTGCGCCTGGCCGACATCAAGCTGTCCCAGCTCAGTGACAATCGCATTTTGGTCATTCTGGTGGCCGAAGACGGGCGCATCTACAACCGCGTGGTGCGCCTCGCCGAGCCCATCGCCGCCGAGCTGATGGGCTCCATCCAGAAGTATTTGAGCGAGCTGGGCGGCGGCCAGACCCTGCGGGAAGTGCGCCGGCGGGTGGCCGACGAGCGCCGCCGGGTCGAGGCGCGCTACCGGGACTTCGTCAACAAGGCCCTCGAGATCGGGCGCAAAGCCCTGGAAGATGGACCGCTCGACGAGGCGAGCTCGCCGCAGGTTCACGTGGAGGGCACGCTCAATATCCTGGATCATCGCGAGTTCTTTGACGACGTCGGGCGGCTGCGCGAGCTGTTGCGCGCCCTGGAGGAGAAGGACCGGGTCGCCGCCTTGCTCGACAAGATGTGCGAGACCCGCCACTCCCAGGCGCTGATCGGCCCCGAGCTGGGCTGGGACCTGGGCGACGATCTCAGCTTGATATTTTGTGATTACTATCGGGGTGGTGAGCCCATGGGTGTCATCGGGGTGTTGGGCCCGATTCGCATGGACTACGCCCGCGTCATTCCGCTGGTCGACTACGCCGCCGATGTGCTATCGAGGGAGCTGGCCAGCGATGATTAATCGAACGCACCGGGCCTGTCGAATTGGGGGCATGGCCTGGTCACAAACCATAGACAGAATCGCAAACGACTGTTCATCGAGGAGCGGCGTCGTCCTGCCCATTGGGCGGTGGGCGCACGCTCGTTGGAGGCCCGAGTTTTGAGTGAGGAGACAGACAAGTTGAACGAGACCGCTGCAGGCAAGCCGGCTGCCTCGGAAGAGGCAGAGTCCATCGAAGAATTGGAGGGCCAGCCGTCAGCCGCCGAGGCATCGGAGGCCAGCGAGGCGTCCGGGGCCAGTGACGTCTCGGAGGCCGACGAGGGCGCCGAGGACAACGGGACGAGCGCCCAGGAGGAGCTCGCCGAGGAGGTCAGCGACGCGCCGGAGGCCGACGACGAGCCCCTCGACGACCTCTTTTTGAGCCCCGATGAGGACTCCGAAGGGGTCATCGAGGTCGAGTTCGACGCCGAAGCCCCCGAGTCCGACGCCGAGTCCGACGTCGAGGCCGCGCCCGACGACCAGGCCGCTATCGAGGTGCGCCAGGAAGACCTCACCGAGCTGCGCGACGAGATTGACGAGCTGCGCGAGCGCCTCGACGAGGCCGAGCGCGAGAGCGGCGAGCATAAGGAGCGCTGGATGCGCGCGGCCGCCGACCTGGAGAACTTGCGCAAGCGCACCAAGCGCGAGAAGGACGAGTTTCGCAAATTCGGCCACGACAAGGTCGCCCTGGAGCTGATCCCGGCGGTGGACAACCTCGAGCGCGCGCTGGTGCATGCCGAGAAGAGCGAGGACGCCAGCGGGGTCATCGACGGCGTCAAGATGGTCTATCGTCAGATCGTCAGCGCCCTGCAAAAGCACGGCGTGACCAGCTTCGAGTCCAAGGGCGAGAAGTTCAATCCCGAGCAACACGAGGCCATCCAGCAGGTGGAGACCACCGAGCAGGACACCGGCACGATTGTCGAGGAGTACCAGAAGGGCTACTTCATCCACGACCGGCTGTTGCGCCCGGCGCTTGTTTCAGTTGCCAAGCGAGTGGCTGGTAACGATAATGAAGAACACTCTGAGGCAAGTCAGGCTTCCGACTCCGAGGCGTCCGATGAAGAGGAACCGGACGACGAGTGAGTCGGAGGCGCTGTCCGGGCGGCGTCGTGGCCGATGCTGCCTCCGGACGCACTGACGGCGGCAGCGTGGCTGGCCGCCGACGTACTCATTATCGTGATTGAAGATCACCTGAAGCAGGTTTGTGCCCGATGGGTAAGACGATTGGAATCGACCTCGGTACCACCAACAGTTGCGTGTGCGTGCTCGATGGCAATGACCGCGTGGTCATTCCCAACGCCGAAGGAGCGCGCACGACCCCGTCGATCGTCGCCTTTACGGATGAGGGCGAGCGCCTGGTGGGCCAGTTGGCCAAGCGCCAGGCGCAAACCAACGCCGAGAACACCATCTATGCGGTCAAGCGCCTGATCGGAAAGAAATTCGGCGACGCGGACGTCCAACAGGCCATGCGTGCGGTGCCCTATGGCATCGTCGAGTCGACCAACGGCGATGCCTGGGTGGCGGTGCGCGACAAGGAATTCTCGCCGGCCGAGATCTCGTCGTTCGTGTTGCGCGAGATGAAGAAGGTCGCCGAGGATTTCCTCGGCGAGGAGGTCAGCGACGCGGTAATCACCGTGCCCGCCTACTTCAACGACGCCCAGCGTCAGGCGACCAAAAACGCCGGCAAGATCGCCGGGCTCAACGTGCTGCGCATCGTCAACGAGCCCACCGCCGCGGCGCTGGCCTACGGCTTCGGCAAGGGCGAAGGCCCCTCCGACCAGACCGTGGCCGTGTACGACATGGGCGGGGGCACCTTCGATATCTCCATCCTCGAGCTCGCCCAGGGCGTGTTCAGCGTGGTCGCCACTGCCGGCGACACCTTCTGGGCGGCGAGGACTTCGACAACTGCATCATCGACTGGCTGGCCGACGAATTCGAGGCCGAAGAGGGCATCGACCTTCGTCAGGACAAGATGGCCCTGCAGCGCCTCAAAGAGGAGGCCGAGCGGGCCAAATGCGAGCTGTCCACCAAGGAGGAGACCGACATCAGCCTGCCGTTCGTCTACTCCGACGACGACGGCCCGCGCCACCTGGAGAGCGCGCTCACGCGTGACAAGCTCGAGGAGTTGGTCAACGATTTGGTGGTCGAGTCCTTGCAGCCGTGCAAGCAGGCCCTGTCGGACGCCGGGCTGTCCAAGGCCGACATTGACACCGTGTTGCTGGTGGGCGGCATGACGCGCATGCCCCTGATTCGGCGCAGCGTGTCGGAGTTTTTCGGCAAACAGCCCGACGCCTCGGTCAACCCCGACGAGGTGGTCGCCCTGGGCGCGGCGGTGCAGGGAAGCATCGCCCGCGGCGAGCTCACCGACGTGCTGTTGTTGGACGTCACCCCGCTGACGCTGGGTCTGGAGACCGCCGGCGGGGTGTTTACCCCGCTCATCGCCCGCAACACGACCATCCCGTGCAGCCACACCGAGGTGTTCAGCACGGCGCGCGACAACCAGTCGATGGTGCGCGTTCACGTGCTCCAGGGCGAGCGCCAGATGGCCGCCGCCAACAAGAGTCTGGCGAAATTCGAACTTGTTGGAATCCCGCCCGCCCCCCGAGGCGTTCCCAAGATCGAGGTCACGTTCAGCATCGACGAAAACGGCATGGTGAACGTGCGCGCCAAGGATGTGGGCTCGGGGCGCGAACAGAGCGTCAATATCGTGGCCGACGGCGGGTTGGACGAGTCCCAGATCAACCGCATGATCGAAGAGGCCGCGCAGTACGAGGAGCAGGACCGGCTGCAAAAGGAACTCGTCGAGATGCGCAACGAGGCGCAGGGCCTGCTGTATTCGACCGAGCGCAGTTTTAGCGAATTTGGCGACGCGCTCCCCGCCGAGGAACAGGGCGAAGTCGCCAACGATATCGCCACCATCAAAGATTTGATCGAGGACGCCAACAAAGAGGAGCTCGAGGCGATCATCGCCAACCTCGAGGCATCGGCCTATCGGCTCGCCGAGGCGATGTATGCGTCCGAAGCTGAAGACGAAGCCTAAACGGCACCACCCAAGTTATTCATGTCTATCGATCCGTACGAGGTGCTGGGCGTCTCGCGAGATTCAGATGTCTCCGAGATCAAGGCGGCCTATCGCCGCCTGGCCATCAAGCACCACCCCGATAAGAATCCCGACGATCCCGACGCTCAGGAGCGCTTCAAGGAGGTCAACCAGGCCTACGAGATCCTGAGTGACCCCGAGAAGCGTCGCACCTACGACCGTTTCGGCTCCACCCGCGGCTTTGGCGGGCAGGGCTCGCCTTTTGGCGCCGGCCAGGGCTTCGAGGGCGTGGGCGATTTCTTCGACCTGTTCAGCTCGATGTTCGGCGGCGCCGGCGGGCGTGGCCAGCGCGGCCGGCGCGGCGCCGATTTCAAGATGGAGCTGGAGGTCAGCTTCGTCGAGGCGGCCAACGGGGTGACCCGTGAGGTCCAGATCCCCGCCTTCGTCGACTGCGAGACCTGTCACGGCGCGGGCGCGGCGCCCGGCACCAGCGTGGAGACCTGCCCCAACTGCGAGGGCCGCGGCGCGGTGCGCGTCCAAAACGGGTTCTTCTCGATGATGCGCCCCTGCCCGCGCTGCGGTGGCACCGGCGAGGTCATCCCCGAACCGTGCCCCGACTGCGGCGGCAAGGGCATCCGTCAGGTCGAGGAGACCCTGGAGGTCGAGGTGCCGCCGGGGGTCGACGACGGTCAAAAGCTTCGCTGGACCGGCCGCGGTGGTCCCGGCGCTGACGGCGGCCCGCCGGGCGATTTGTACATCATCATTCGCCTCGAGGATCACCCGCTGTTCGAGCGCGAGGGCAACAACGTGGTGTGCACGGTGCCCATCAGCTTCACCCAGGCGGCGATGGGCGGCAAGATCGACGTGCCCACCCTCGACGGCAAGGTGGTCATGACCGTGCCCGCGGGCACGCAGACGGGCAAGACCTTCCGGCTGAGCAAGAAGGGCTTTCCCACGGTCAACGGCCACGGCAAGGGCGATCAGTTGGTCCACGTGGTCGTGGAGACGCCGGTCAACCTGACCGACCGGCAAAAAGAATTGCTCGCTGAATTCGCAGAGGAGGGCGGTGAAGAAGTCCATCCGGAGCGAAAGGGCTTCTTCGACCGCATGAAAGAACTATTTGGATAGACACCCGCGACATCGCCCCTCGAGCGGCATTCGGCGCCTGGCGCTTTGGATGCTCGGGGCGGTGTGCCTGTGCGTGAGCGCGCCGCTTCTGGCCCAGCAACACCCCGCTGGGGCGCAGGATCCTTCCCAACACCAACAGCCAACGTATGCCGTGGCCGTGGCCGTGCCGCTGTCGGGCAAGTACGCCCCGCTGGGAAAGCAGGTGCTCCAGGCGGCCCGAATCGCCGCCAGGGACGCGGGCGTGCGCCTGGTCAGCAAGGACACCGAGGGGACACCTCGGGGCGCCATCACGGCAGTGAGCGCGCTTGCCAAAGACGACTCGGTGCTCGCCGTCATCGGCCCCATCGGGGAGCACGAATCGCGCGCGGCGGCGGTCGTCGCCCAGCGCGCGGGATTGCCGCTCTTCGCTCTGGCGAGCGACGACGCCGTCAACCGGGTGGGCAATTGGGTGTACCGGCTGCGCACCAGCCCGGCCGAGCAGGCCGCCGGCCTGGCGGTCGCCGTGCGAAAAGCAATGAAGGCCCAAGAGCGCGTGGGGATCTTCTTTCCGGAGTCGGTCTACGGCCAGCAGGCAGCCGTGGCCTTCGCGCGCGCCTTCGAGGCGCACGGCGGGCGGGTGACCGCGGTGGCGAGTTACCCCGCCGACACCACCGATTTTCGAAAGCCGCTGGCCGAGCTTGTGGGAACGCGCGTGCACCTCGGTCGCCGCGCACGCGCCGGCAAACACCGCGCCGACCGCGACGGCTACCTTCGCGTGCGCCACAAGCCCACGGTCGACTTCGACCTGATGTTCATCCCCGACTACCACCAGCGCGTGGCCCGGATGCTGCCGTTTTTGCCGGGCGCGGGCCTGCAGAACGGCGACGGCGGCGACGGCGTGGCCGTGCAGATGCTCGGGCTGTCGGGCTGGCAGGGAAGTTCGATGCGGCTGACCGGGGCGCAGGCGGCCGGCGCCATCTACAGCGACGTGTACGTCGGCGCGGCCGACGGCGGACGCGCCGAGGATTTTGCCCGCATGTTCGAGGGCAAGACCGGGCGCCAACCGGTCAACCTGGACGCGGAGGTCTTCGACAGCACCTGGATGATCGCCAAGATCATCGCCAGGCGCGTGGACCACGCTCACAAGACCAAGACCGACCCGTCCACGGCCGCGCTGCGCCTGGCGGTGGCCAATCACCGGCCGGCCAAAGCGGGCTTTCGCGGGGTGTGTGGCGCGTTTGGCTTTGGCCCGCAGGGCCAGCCGTTGCGTCCGGTTCGACTCTACCAATTTGACATCGGCGGCAGCGTCACGCCCTACCGTTGAGCGGAGCGGGCGTCGGTCCAGCCGTCGCTTTTTGCCTCGCCCGGTGTTAGTGTCCCACCGGAGAGATCTCCGGCGCTGGCACGCCGTATCCGATGACCCGTACGAGAGGCGATTTTGGAGATCCGCTGCGACAATTGTTCTCACGTCGGCCCGGCGGCCGAGGTGCGCCCGGGCACCGACGGCGTCGTGCTGGTCTGTGAGAATTGCGGCCACGAAAATCTCCTGGATGTGGGCCATGCGCCGCGCGAAGAAGTCGGCGCCGCCACCGAAGATCAGCCGCCGACCGATGGCGATGTCGAACGAGACGCCGGGGACAAGGCCGCGCGTGCCAAGACGCCGGATACCTTCGGTGACAAAGAACAGGTGCGCATGTGGCTTCGCGAGGACGCGCTCAAGGCGCTCATCCCGGAGCCCGGGCCGGGCCCGCGCTGCCTCAAATGCGCCCACTTGCTCGAGCCCGAGGCCGAAAATTGCTCGCGCTGCGGCCTCAATCGCGCCGAGGCCATCCGCTTTGGGCCCGGCGAGGCGCCCTGGGAGCGGCCGCCGGCGGGCAAGGAGAGCGAGTACGAGCAGGCCGAGCTTCTGTGGGAGTCCTTCGCCGACGATCCCAGCGCGCAGCGCCTGTCGAAGTTCGTCGAGTTCGTCCGCGGCGAGGAGCTGCTCGACCTGGGCATTCGCCGGTTGCGCTTTTATTTGATCGACGAGCCCGACGACGACGCCGCCATCGACCACCTGCGCGAGCTCGCCGAGAGCCTGCAGTCGCGCATCATCGTCGCCACCGTCCAGGCCAAGGCCAGCGCCAGCGAGTTCCAGGAGGACGTCAACCGTTTCAAACAGCGCATGATGGTCGTCGGGCTGGTCATCCTGGTAGCGCTTTTCCTTTTGTTCTTGGCTTTTTTCTGGGATAACTGCTCGAGCGGTATGCCCCAACTATAAGGCAGTGATTGAGTCATTGAGTGGTCGAGTGCCACCCGATCGCTCGCAGGTGCGGTTGCGCATTTGACTCGAACACTCGAACACTCGATCTCTTCAGACGCAGACATGTATCGCGAATTCGATCTCATCGAGCGTATCGGCGAGCTGTTCGAGCAGCCCGAGGGGGTGACCCTGGGGATCGGGGACGACTGCGCCGTGCTCGACCCCGGGCGCTTCGACCTGGTGACCACCGATACGATGGTCGAGGGGGTGCATTTTCGCCGCGACTGGAGCGAGGCGTCGGACGTGGGCTGGAAGGCGCTGGCCGTGTCGCTTAGCGACGTCGCTGCCATGGGCGGAGGGCCGGGGGCGTTTTTCCTGAACCTGACCCTCGGCCCCGACGCCGACGAAGACTTTGTCGACGGGCTGCTGCGCGGCATGAAGCAAGCCTGCGAGCAGCTCATCCCCGACGGGTTCGAGGTGTCGGTGGGCGGCGGCGATGTGACCGCCACCGACGGGCCCAGCGTGGTGACGATCACCTTGCTCGGCGAGGCGTCGCCGGCGGGGCCGGTGCTGCGAAGCGGGGCTGTCCCCGGCGATCGCATCGTGATTCTGGGGCCGACGGGGATGGCCGAGGCGGGCGTGGACCTGCTCTCGGGGCGCTACGAGGTCGACCCCGCCGACTTTCCCGACCTGCTCGCCGCACATCGGCGCCCGCAGCCGTGGGTGCACGCGGGGGCGCTTCTGGGGCTGTACGGCATCCCCTCGGCGCTCATCGACGTCACCGACGGGTTGGCTCAGGACCTGGGCCACATCCTCGAGCGCAGCGGTGTGGGCGCCTCCATCGAGACCCATAACCTGCCGCGCCACGCCGAACTCGTCGAGCTTTGTGACCGGGTGGGCGCCGACGTGCTCACCTATATGCTGCAGGGCGGCGAAGACCTGCAGTTGTGCATGACCGTACCGCCGGCGCGCATGCCCAAGCTGTGGGAGCTCGCCCGTCGCGAGGGCTGGGACGTCTTCGACATCGGCGAGATCCGCGGGCCCGAGGAGGGCCTACGCGTGCTGGGGCCCGACGGCGAGCCCTTGGACGTCGACACCGTTGGCTACGAACACTTTGCGGACCGATGAGCGAATCCGAGAATAGTTTCGAGCAGGCCCAGGCCCATCGTCAGGTGGTCGAGAAGCTGTGGACCGAGCCCATCTTCGAGGCGTGCAAAGATCTGCTGCCCACGCCCGAATCGGCCACGGTGCTGATCGCCGAGGCCCGCTGTGGATTCGTACCGCTGGCGATGGTGCCGTTTTTGAGTCCGGACACCCGCGTCATCGCCCTGGACGCGCACAGCTCGATGCTCGACATCGCCCGAAAACGCGCCGAGGGGCGCGACGTCGACGACCGCATCTACTTCGTCGCCCAGCGGGTGGGCGCGCTGTCGTATGCCGACGACGTGTTTCGCGCCGGCATCTGCCTGGCGGGCATCTGCACCGGGCGTCAGGCCAAGGAGGGCATCGCCGAATTGGCACGCGTGACCGGCGACGGGAAGGTGGTCGTCGCCGCGCCTCTGGGAACGAGCTTCCCCGAATTCTACGATATGCTCGACGAGGCCCTGCGCGCCCACGACATCGACGCCGAAGTGCTGCCGCGCGTTCGCCAGCTCCAGCAATCCCTGGTCACTCCCGGCCAGCTCGCCTCGGTGGCCGACGCGGTCGGCCTGGAGGACATCGTCGTCGAAAAGCTCACCTGGGAGCTCGACTTCGAGGGCGGGCGCGACTTTTTGCACTCCCCGCTGATTCGGGAGACGTTTTTTCCCCATTGGCTCGGCGTGATCCGCTCCTCGGAGCGCGAGCCCATCCTGCGCTACGTCGCCGACGCTATCGACACCTATTGGCACGCGCGGCCGTTTTCGACCACCGTGGAGGCCGCGATTCTGGTGGCCAACGCCTGAGATGCCACAAAATGAAATAGAGTTGTTGACAACGCGGTTTTCCTATGGCAAAAACCGCCTCCCATCGGTTGATGGGTCACATATTCCGGCTTAGCTCAGTTGGTAGAGCAGGCGGCTGTTAACCGCCTTGTCGCTGGTTCGAGTCCAGCAGCCGGAGCTACAAAAACGGGTCTCAGCGATGTCGGCTGAGGCCCGTTTTTCGTTTGGCTCACCAGTAAGTCACCCGCCGCTGCACCCCCTCCTATTTATACAGAAACCGTGCACATCGGACGAAAATATCCTGTGTGGCGGCGCATTTTGTAAGGTGTTGAATAATATCGGTTTCCTGTATTTTTGGCGTTCGTTCTGATGCCGCGTCTCCAAAAAACTTTCCCAAATTACGCAACGATTCGTCGAATTTTCCGATAACCGTTATGAGGGGGGCGAGTGAGCCGTCCGCCTTGTCGGTAGGGAAAAACGGAATGGAACTAGAGAGGCATGACATGACCAGGATTATTCGCCCGAAAGACAACCAGAATTTCGCCCCCGGGATTTTTTTGCGAGTCAATTGACTGACGAGTCAGTCATGTGTATAAGGGCCGCGTTCTATCACAGTGAAGCAGGGGACCCGGCTTCCGTGGATGTCGTAAGGCCCGATTTTGGGTCGCCATACGTTCGACCCACGCCGGTACGTAGCATTGGAGTTTTGCGTGGCGAGGGCGAACGCCGACGGCAGTAGTGGACCAATAACTTTTTGTGGAAACAGGAGAAGAACGATGCAGAAGACGACCGTGAAAGTGATGATGTTGAGCGTGATGTTTGCCAGTGTGGCGGTGTTTTCGACGGGATGCAGCCGCGACGAGGAGGTCGCCCAATTTGCCAAGGCAAATGACCATTTGGTCGCGCAAATGAAGGCCACCAAGAGCCCCGAGCAGGCCAAGAAGGTCTACGGCAAGGAGATCGCCAAGCTGCGGCCGCTGTGGAGTGACATCAAGGACGCCCGTAGCTTCCAGATCTCCGCCAAGTCCAAAAAGAAGATGGAAAAGACCGTCATGAACGGCTTGCAGGCGGTGTGCGGCCTGGAGATTCGCGGCACCTTCGACAAGAGCGCCAAGAAGGTCTACGGCGGGCTGTGCGACGACTACGCCAAGATGATGCACATCTCACCGAGCCTCGGGCGCGACACGCTCATGGTCGAACAGGTCGATGTCGACGGCTTCGTCGATGACTTCAAGGGCGTCAAAAAGGATCTCGCCAATGGAGAGGCCCCGCCGCTGATGGGCTGCTTCGGTCTCAAACACGACTTGGCCACGGCTAAAAAGTACGGCTTCGACAAGCAGGCCGCCGAGCTCACAAAGATGTGCCACCACGACGCGCCACTGCATGCCTTGAAATTGGCCGTGGAGACGGCGGAGAAGGCGCGCGCCGCCCATCCGAATGACCACTATCTGAACGAATGCGTCGACGTCGAGGAGAAGTCGGCGTTCAAAACCCTGTCCAAGAACGGGTTTGGCGAGCAGCCCACGGTCACCCAGCTCGTCGGCCGCTGGAAGAAGGCGTGTCCGAAGGGGTAGGGGGCGCCGTCGGGCAGAGCACCCCGCCGGCAGACGGCGGGGGGCTCGCTCGCGGCATTCGCGTCTTCGGACTACCGAGCCGGAGCGGGCACTCCACACCATGTCTGGAGTGCCTTCGGCAGCTTCTGGATCGGCGAGGTCTCCCGCCCAGGCGACGTATCCGTCGGGGCGGATCAGCACGGCCCGAGGCGCAGCGACCTCGCCGAGGACCGGGAGCTGCCAGGCGCCCTCGTAGTCGGCGTCGACCACACGGACGCGATTCGCCCAACCAGACCTGTCGAAGCCCGCGGGCTCGCCAAAGTTGAGCAGCACGGGCCGAGCGTCGTGTAGCAGGGCGCAGACGCGGGTGGGGCCGTCGGCCGTGTCGAGGTCGAGGTCGGGCATGCGCCGTCCGAGCAGCGAGTGGCCTTCGCCCAGGTCGTAGTGGATGTCGAGCCCGGAGAGCATCGCGGCGATGCGCTTGCGCGGCTCGTCCATGCTCAGCAAGTCGGTCATCATGTCGCGCAGGGCCAGGTGACGCGGGTCGGAGCCGTTGAGCGCGACTGCTGCCTGGGTGTTGTGCAGGACCCGCGCGCCGACGGGATGCCGTGCGGCGTGGTAGGTGTTCAACAGGCTCTCCGGGGACGTCCCGTGGAGGACCTGGGCGAGCTTCCAGGCCAGGTTGACGGCGTCCTGTACGCCCGTGTTGAGGCCCTGGCCGCCCTGCGGCGGATGTACGTGGGCGGCGTCGCCGGCCAGCAAAACACGGCCGCTGCGGTAGGATACCGCCTGGCGCGTCATGTCCGTAAACCTGGAGATCCAGCTCGCCCGGCGAAGCCCGAAGTCCGTGCCGTACACGGCGATGAGGGCGTCGCGAAGCTCGTCCAACGTGGGCTCGCCGGTGTGGTCGAGGTCGGGTTCGGTCAAGACGACCCGAATCGGCTCGCCGGGCTGCCTTCGACCGATGGCGTGGGTGCCGACGCTGTCGCGGCGAAAGCCGAACTCCGGCTCTTCGTCCATCTCGACCTCGGCGATGAGCCAACTGGTCGACGGGTCCAGCCCGGCGAAGTCGATGCCGGCGGCCTTGCGGGCTCGGCTGCGTCCTCCGTCACAGCCGACCAGATACTGCGCTCGCAGGGAGGTGTCATCGGAGAGCTCGACGTCGACCCCGGTGTCGTCCTGAGCGAAGCCGACCACCTCGCGGCTGCGAAGTATGGGAACGCCGAGCTCGTCGACCCACTGCGCCAGGATTCGCTCGATGTGATTCTGCCACAGCCCGAGCACGTAGTTGTGGCGGGTGGGAAAGTCGGTGATGCTCAGGGGAATCAGCGAAAACAGCACCGCCGGATGCGTTTGCCCCGCCGACACGAAGCGGTCGGCGATGCCACGCTGGTCGAGCACCTCGAGGCTGCGGGCGTGCAGCCCCCCGGCGCGTGATCCCTCGAGTTCCTGAGTAGCGCGCCGCTCGACGACGACGACGTCGACGCCCGCCAACGCCAACTCGCCGGCCAACATCAGCCCGGTCGGGCCGGCGCCTGCAATTACCACCTGATGGTCAGTTGTTGCCATTGAAGTCCTCTCCCGCTGTCATGGTCGCCGATAAGTAGTAATTAGCCGACGATCATTAGCATATCGGCGATTGTCACACCAAGTTTGCAGGCCCGGCCGGGTATGGTCGGTGCAGAACACACCCCCCCGGGGGGTCGAACTTGGCATTCTACGCGCGGATTGATAGCCTGAACGGCCTCTAATTCTTTGCGCTGTTTGTGTGAACGCGAGCCGCTGAGCTCGTGGTCGAAGGGGGATGCCTGATGTCCAGCAAGAAATACTCGCGGCGGGAGATTCTCGACCTCGCTGGCAAGCTCACGGTCGGCCTTGGTGCCGGATATGTCACCGCGTCTCTGCTCCCCGGATGCTCCTCCAGCGGCGGCGGAGCCGTCGCGGGCGCGGACGCGGGCGTGGAACTGGGGGCTGACGCTGGGGTGGACGCGACGCACGCCGATGCCGTGACGGAGACACACACGGTCACCGCGACGGTGACCGATGGCGCCGGGGTACAATGGACCGCGAGTGCGACGGTGGGCGAGGACGTTTTCGCGCCAGCGATGTACGCGAAGTTCGCCGATGCCGACGGCAACGAGCACCCCGGGCTAACCGCGTGGTTTTACGCCGATGGCGTGGAGGTGGGCGCGTGCCGCTTCGACAACGCCTATGACTACATCAACTGCACGCTTGGGGTGACCTACGACGGCGAAGACGTGCAGACGCCTCCGAGTAGTAAAGACGATGGGACCGTCGACTTCTGGCGAGGCTGCCGTAACCCTATTACACGATATGGCACCCAGGCGCCGGTGCCTACGGGCGCCGACATCGACTGGTCCCTCCTCCCCAGCTTCGCGAAAGAGCCGCAGCCGCAGTACGACGAAACCCACGCTAGCTACAGCGGCGAGCCGGCGGACTATAGCTTCAATGGTCTCGGTATCGCGTCTCTGACCAAGATGGGGGCCGGCGGAGAGCGCTCCGATATCGGCTATATGAGCAAGTGGAATATGGGGTTCCTCGTCAACCAGACAGCGGACGACTGGGCCATCGTCCGGCGGGCCGACGACTGGGCCGGTGTGTGGCCGGTCTACTTCTGTGAGCCGCAGACCGGCAAGATCATCGACCGTACAGTTTACCCGGAGGCGAGTTTCCTGCCACCCGCGCAGTCTGCCACCTATCACAACAATCCGGTCGTGGACTACGGCGGCACGTATGACGGGCACACGCTGACGCCGCCCGCGAGTCAGTGGAAATCCACCGGGTGCCCGTTCGTGCCCAACGGTGCGCATTTGACGTCATTTGCGCTCTTGTCGGCGATGCTCACCAGGACGGCGCGCGACCGCGACCATGCGAGCTTTTGGGCGAACTTCCCGCTGATGGAGATCGGCCCGACCTATACGGAGTCGGGCGGCGTTGTTCATGGAGCGCAGCGTCGGTTTGCGTGGTGCCTGCGCAACCTGTTCATGGCGGGCTATGTCAGCGCCGACGAGGAGTACTTCAAGGCCGAGACGGCGCGCAACCTGACCATCGCCAACGCGCTGCCTAAAAACGACTTTGGTATCATCGATACCCTCGCCGGATATGCGGGCGAGGGCGCGGCAGCGGGCTACCACGGGGTGGCCGAGTGGATGCAGAACTACCTCGCCATGACGCTCGATGCGGTCTCGTACAAGTTGCCCGAGTGGAAGCCGTTTGCGCAGTACGTCGCCAAGCTGGCGCTCGAGTGGTTCGAGCACCCGTGGGTCATGTTCGCCACGCACTACACCCTGATGTGCAAGGACCCAGACGACAACCTGCTGACGGACTTCTCGCAGATGCTGTACTACAGTCTCGTGGACAGTGCCCACGGGCGCTGGAGCGATGCGGACGCCAACGCACTCCTCGCCACCACGACGGTGAAGGATGCCTATGACCTCATGGTCGCGCAGTATGAGAGCAGAGGGACGGCGTGGACCGGTCAGTACAGCGACGGCGTCTCGGACTTCCACGGCTACGTGGCCGCTCCCGATGCCTATCCTGCCGGGTTCATCGCCGCTGTGGTCGCAGCGCACAATGCGGGGGCACCGGGAGCAGATGCGGCCTTGACGTACGTCCAGAGCCTCCCCACCAAGCCGGACTACTCCGAAAATCAGAAATATCACCTGGTCCCCAGGCAATGACCCCGGTGAAGCTGCAGCCTCTTTTCCGCCCAGAGCAGCGTCGTTGGGTCAGCTAGCGTCGAAGCACACCTCGACGGTGTTGACGATGAGCGCGTCCGAGGGCGGGCCGGCCGAGATCCGCAGGAGTACGCCGGAGTTGCCGGGGGTGAACGCGCTGGTGGCGTCGGCCTGATACCACGGTGGGCGTGTAGTTAAACGAGCGCGACGCCGCCGTGACGTGCCAGCGGGAGGTGTACGGCAGTTGGTTTTGCTCGTAGACCACGTAGGCTGCGTTGACTGGGCCGGTCTGGCGTCGAGTTTGTTCGTCGCACTCGGGAGGTCTTCGCTGTCGCGGGCAAGGAGACAATGGCAAGCTGGCACGCCTTTGGAGTCGACGAAACACTCGAGCGACTGTCGGTGAGCCCCCAACAGGGGCTGGCCGACGCTGAGGCCGACGAGCGCCTTCGCGAGCACGGGCCCAATCAATTGGAGGAGGCCGAGACTCGCCCCTGGTGGCGCATTCTCGGCGCCCAGTTGCGCAGCATGGTGGTCTACTTGTTGGGGGGCGCGGCGGTGCTGGCGTTTGCCACCCAGCGGTGGCCGGAGGCCATTGCCGTGGTGGCCGTGTTGCTCATCAACACTGCCCTGGGTTTTGTCAGCGAGTGGAAGGCGATGCGCTCGATGGCGGCCATCCGCGAGCTGGGAGAGCACACCACGCAGGTGCGTCGGGCGGGACGCTCGCGTCAGGTCGAGGCGGCCTGGCTCGTCCCTGGGGATATCGTGGAGCTGAGCGCGGGCGACCTCGTCCCCGCCGACCTTCGGCTGGTCGAGGCGGCCCATCTTCGGGTCAACGAGGCGCCGCTCACCGGCGAGTCCGTCCCCGCCAACAAGACCACCGACGCGGTGGACGAGGACACCGACCTCGCCGAGCGCCAGGACATGCTCTACAAGGGGACTAGCGTCGCCGATGGCACCGCCTTGGCAGTGACGGTGGCCACGGGCACCCGGACCGAGTTGGGGCGCATCTCCGTGCTCGCCGAGACCGCCGAGGGGACGGTCACCCCGCTGCAAAAGCGCCTCGACCGCCTGGGCCGACAGCTCGCCGTGCTCACCATCGTGATCGCCGTGGTGGTGGCGGCCGTGGGGCTGTTGGTGCGCGAAGAGGACGCCACGCTGGTCATCGAGACGGCGCTGGCGCTGGGCATCGCCGCCATTCCCGAGGGCCTGCCCGTGGTGGCGACCATCGCGCTGGCGCGCGGCATGTACCTGATGGCCAAGCGCAATGCGCTGGTCAACCGGCTCACGGCGGTGGAGACGCTGGGGGCGACGCGGGTCATCTTCACCGACAAGACGGGCACGCTGACCGAAAACCGCATGCGGTTGCGCAAGATCGTGACGCCCACCGGCGAGCAACGCCTCGACGACGACGCCTCGGTTGGGCGTGCCCCCACCGACGATCTCATTCGGCGTGTGCTCGAGGTGGGCGTGTTGTGCAACGGGGCGTCGTTGCACGAAGCGCAGGGGGAGGACAATCCGCGCGGCGACCCCACCGAGGTCGCGCTGCTCGCGGGTGGGGTCGAGCTCGGCATCGAACGTCAGGACTTGCTCGAACAGCGCCCGCAGGTGCGCGTCGAGAAATTCGAGCCCCGCCTCAAGAAGATGGCCACGTTTCACCAGGACGACGCCGGCGTCTATGTCGCCGTCAAGGGGGCCCCCGAGGCGGTCCTGGACGTATGCACCGAGATCGCCACCGCCGACGGCGGCGCGCGCCCGCTGGACGAGGAGACGCGGCGCGAGTGGGCTGAGCGCTCCCGCGAGCTCGCCGGCGAAGGGCTGCGACTGCTGGCGATGGCCGACAAGCGGGTCGCCTCCCGGGAGGCCGACCCCTACGGGGGGTTGTGCTTCCTGGGAGTGGTTGGCCTGTTCGACCCGCCCCGTGAGCAGGTCAAGGCGGCCATCGATACCTGTCAGGCCGCGGGCATCCGCGTCGAGATGGTCACCGGCGACCAGCCGGAGACCGCCACCGCCATTGCCCACGCCGTCGGCATCGTCGGCGACGCCGAGGACCCACAGACGGTCGTGATGCTCGGGCGCGAACTCGGCACGTCCAGCGCGGTCGACGAACGCCAGCGCGAGCATATCTACCGAACCAATATTTTCGCGCGCGTCAGCCCCGAGCAAAAGTTGAACCTGGTGCGCATCTACCAGGATCGCGGCGAGGTCGTGGCCATGACCGGCGACGGCGTCAACGACGCCCCGGCGCTCAAGAAAGCCGACATTGGAATCGCCATGGGCAAGCGGGGCACGCAGGCGGCCAAGCAGGTCGCCGACATGGTCCTCAAGGACGACGCCTTCGAGACCATTGCAGCGGCCGTCGAGCAGGGGCGGGTCATCTTCGGCAACATCCGCAAGTCCGTCGTCTTCATGCTCACGACCAACGTGTCCGAGGTGCTCGCGGTCACCATCGCCACCATCGTGGGCTGGACGCTGCCGTTGCTGCCCTTGCAAATCCTGTATCTGAACGTGCTCACCGACGTCTTCCCGGCGCTGGCGCTGGGCGTGGGCCCCGCCAGCGGCACGGAGATGCGCCAGCCTCCTCGCGACCCCCAGGCATCGGTGCTCACGCGCGCGAGCTGGCTGGAGATCGGCGGGTTCGCCGCCGTGCTCGCCGCGTGCGTGCTGGCCGTGCTGCTGCTCGGCGAGGCCTGGCTTGGTCTGAGCCAGCCCGAGGCGGTGACGCTGTCGTTTCTGACGCTTGGTTTTGGCAAACTTTGGTTCACGTTCACCCTTCGTCGGCCCCAATCGGGGCTGTTTCGCAATGAAGTGACCCGCAACCGATGGGTGTGGGCGGCGCTGGGAGTGTGCGCGGTGTTGTTGATCGCCGCGGTGTATCTGCCCGGGCTTACCACGCTTCTTCACACGAGGCCGCCTGGCCCATATGGCTGGGGGCTGCTCCTGGCGATCAGCCTGATCCCGATGCTCGTGGGCCAGCTCGTTCGCGAGGTGCAGCGCCGCTGGAGGACTGACGCCGCGGCGTGAGCACCATCGCCAGGCCATCCGAGGCCATCTCGAAGTCGAGCGGCGTACCAGGTCTGCGCACCTGCGCCCCGCATGGCCAATCAAGCCCCAACTCTCCTGAAAGATTCTGAAATTCACCTCCAGCGCGTTGACCGCTTTGGGGGCCAGACGACTACGCTATGTGCCCGTTCGGACAGGTCTGTGTGTCCAGGCTGTGACGAGCATGCGCCGTTGGATTGTCATGCGAGCCCCGCCGCCGAGGTGTGCGACGGGGCCCGAAAACCCGAAGTCGAATCCGGAGAGATTACCGTGGATAGTCAACAATTGAATCGCAGGAGCCGCCGGCTCGTCAGCGCGCTGGTCGCTGCGTCGGCGATGTTGGTCGGCGGATGCAGCCAGCTCAAAGACCTCACCAAGCAGGATAATGCGCTGAATGAGGCCGTCGGCGGCCACTCGGAGCACGAGTCGGATCATCGGTCCGAGTCGTCATCGCAACGTGCAAGCGCCGAGACAAACGGAGGGAGCGCGAAGAAAAAGGCCCCGAGGAACGACGCGGGCAAGACGTTTGCTTTTACAGACAAGTCGCCCAACCCGTACACACCCGGCGGCGTCTCGGAGGAGCCGAAGCTGAACCCGGGCAAAGACCTCGGTTTGAAGGGCTGTGGCCCTGATGCAGATGTGACCAGGCCCATCAAGGTCAAGTTGCCGGCGGGCAATTACGCCTTCCGTGTCGACGGCAATATCAACCGGCTGCTCATCGCGAGCGAGCAGAATCATGTATGTGTCAAAGGCAAGTCCACCAGCCTCAATCACATGCCGGCCGGTATCTACAAAATCTATGCGGGCGTCGATCATCAATATGACCGGGCGATCGATTGGAGCTTGACGGTCGAGGATCTCAAACGGCCGGTGGCCATCCCATTTGACCTGTCCCAGGCTCAGAAGTTCGGCAAGGTCGACGGGCTCGCCATCCGGGTAGGAAAGTTTGGGAGCGGCGGCTCACAGAAACACTGGTTGAACGGCGGCTACTACTGGTTCGGCAAGGACCCGGTCGCGACGTTTACGCTCGACAAGCCCGCCAAAGGGCTTCACGTCTACGAGGCCGCGATGGCCCAGGGGGGCACGGGGGTCGAGGTGATCGGCCCGCTGACCGACAATTGGCGCGACGCCAAGATCGACGCGTACCTGAGCCGGTGGTCGAAGCAGAAACACACCGTGGACTTGCCGGCCGGCAAATACGCCATTCGCGTGGGCGAGTCCGCCGAGGACCTTCGCAGCCTCGCGGGTCACAGCTACTCGTTGGTCATCCAGCCGTCGGACGCCAAGATCGAACCGCTGACCCACGCGAGACCACCGGAGGGCGACCTGCCCCTCGACCAGCGGATGCTGGGGCTGTGGTATCCGGCGCTGGCGACTAAGGCCCTGCAGTACAACGACGCGCTGCGTATGAAACTGCTCGAGACGGCTCCGAAGAGCCTGTTTGTGTACACACTTGCTGGGGCCAAGAACTTCAACGTCTACGGCCTGGGCGTGGAGTCGAGCAACGACCGCAAGCGTGACGACGGCAAGCGTCAACCCCTGGTGGCCAATGAGCCGGTGCTCGTGCTCGACCACGGTTCCATGGTGTTGGCGACCGACGGCACGATGTATCGCGCGAGCGAGTTGGACAAGAATTTGACGAGCGCGCCGCCCGCGTCGCTGGCTTTCCCCAAGGCGCCGCGCAACACCGTTCGCGGAAAGACCAGCCTCATCAAACAGGCCACCGGCTCGACCAAGAAACTGTACGAGCACTACAACAAGAGCTGGCAGAGCAACCGCGCCTGCAAAATGCACTACCGCCAGGTCGCCGACGAGGCGCGCCGCCACACCCACTCCAGCGCGCGCATCGCCAAGATCGACCGCGCCGAGATGCGCAATATCAAGCATCACTGCCACACCAAGAAGGCCCTGGCGCTGCGCAAGAAGTTCCTCGAGAAGGCCACCGACCAGTTGATCGAGGTTCGCAAGAAGGGCCTCGAGAAGGTCAAGAGGCGCTTCCAGCAGTAACTGAGCCCGGCCGCGGCGCATGCGCTGCTTCGATGGGACCGGGCTTGATACCAGCGTGGACTGCACTACATTGCCGCTCGGCAATAACGTCACGTTGGTATCGAGCTGGAACACAGGAGTAGCGCATGCAGTCGCGAGCATTGGGTAAGTCGGGCGTGGAGATCGCCCCGTTGGTCTTCGGTGGAAACGTCTTTGGCTGGACCGCCGACAAGCAGATGAGTTTCCGGCTGCTGGACGCGTTCGTCGACGCCGGCTTCGACGCCATCGACACCGCCGACGTGTACTCGCGTTGGGGCCAGGGGCATACGGGCGGAGAGTCGGAGACCATCATCGGCCAGTGGCTGGCCGCCCGGTCGGGGACGCGCGAGAAGGTCAAGATCTTTACCAAGGTCGGCAGCGACATGGGCGAGGGCCGCAAAGGCCTGTCGGCGCGCTGGATCGAGCAGGCCGTCGAGGATAGCTTGCGCCGGCTGCAGACCGACTATATCGACGTGTATTTTTCGCATTGGCCCGACGAAAGCGTGGCCCACGAAGAGACGCTACGGGCCTATGCCAAGCTCATCGAGGCCGGCAAGGTGCGCACCATCGGCGCGTCCAACTACAGCGCCGAGCAGCTTCGCGCTGCGCTGGACGCCAGCGAGGCGAACGGCCTGCCGCGCTACGAGGTCATCCAGCCGGAGTATAACCTGGTCAGCCGCTCGAGCTTCGAGGGCGAGCTCGAAGAGCTGGTCGTCGCCGAAGGGTTGGGCGCGGTCAATTACTTTAGCCTCGCCGCCGGCTTTTTGACCGGCAAATACCGCAGCAAAGACGACCTCGAAGGGCGCGCACGCGGTCGGCGCGTGGCTGGCTTTCTCGACGAGCGCGGCCTGCGTGTGGTCGAGGCCCTCGACGAGGTCGCCGAGCGCCGCGGCGCGACGCCCGCCGAGGTCGCCATCGCCTGGATTCTCACCAAACCCGCCATCACCGCGCCCATCGCCAGCGCCACCAACCTCGAGCAGTTGCAAAGCCTGGTCAACGCCACCCGTCTCGAGCTTGGCGACGAGGACGTCGAACTGCTCGACGAGGTGAGCTTTTGAGACGTCGGACCGCTGACGCCGAGCCGCCGCCGGACGGCGGCTCGGCGCTCACAGATCACGGCACGATATACTGCACGGTCAGGTTGGGACGCTGACTGGCGTCGGCGTACTCGCGCGAGCGGTAAACGGTGGTGTAGCCCGAGCAGTTCAGGCGCAGCGAGATCGTCTGGTCGCCGTTGAATTCGGTTTCGACGGCGTCGCGAAACGCGGGCGAGCTCAACGAGCCCACCTGATTACGCGGGGCGTGGTCGTACCACAGGAACCAGTGGCCCAGATCATCGGTGGCGGGCGTGGGAGCGTTGGTGCCGCTGATATTCGTCTCGGTCCAGGTGTCGTTGGGGACCAGGTGGACGTAGACGTTGCCGTCGCCGCCGTAGGCGTAGCCCTGGTAGGCGGTCATGGACAACGTCGATGTGATGATCTGTGCCCCGGCGGGCAGCGAGGACAGGTCGAATTTGAGGTAGATCACCCTGTCGCTGTTTCGCCAGATATACAGGCTTGTGTCGGTGCCGTAGTTGGCCGCGGTGGAGTCCACCCAGGCGTCGGCGGTGGGTTCGAGGGTGGCCGACGTGGTGGGCACGTAGCCGACCACCAGCTTGGGACGTTGGGAGGCGTCGGAGTACTCGCGCGAGCGGTAGGAGGTGTCGTAGCCCGGCGAGTGCAGCCGCAGGCTGAGCATGCCGTCGCCATTGTACTCGCGCTGGACCACCGGAATCAGCGAGGCATCGTCGTTGACGCCGACCTTGTCCGAGGGGGTGTGGTCGTACCACAAATTCCAGTAACCGAGGTTGGTGTCGTCGGTGGAGGGAGCGTTGTCCCAGGTGATGGCGTCTTCGGCCCAGGAGTCGTCGGCGACGAATTGGGTATAGACATTGCCGTCGCCGCCGAAGGCGTAGCCCTTATACGCATGGGCTTCGAGGCGCACGCCCCGGATGGCGACGTTGTCGGGCAGGCTGGACAGGTCGAAGCGAAGGAAGACCCGCGCGGGGACGCCGAGGCGCTCGTTGGCCACCTCGAGCGACTGGTCGGCGCCGAAGTTGGTCGCCGGATGCGCCGAGTCGACGGTGGCATCGGCCACCGGGCTGAGCTCCACGGTCGGGCAGGCGGACTCGCCGGTGTTGCCGCCGGTGCAATTTCCGCATACGTCGACGGTGGCGGTGCCGCCCCAATCGCCGTTGCAATCCTTGACGCAGTCGTTGGAGGGATCGTTGTCGCAGGTGCCACATTGGTCGGTGGTGGCGGTGCCGCCCCAGTCGCCGTTGCAATCCTGAGCGCAATCGTTAGAGGGGTCGTCGTCGCAGGTGCCGCAGTGGTCGACTTTGGCCAGGCCGCCCCACACACCGTTGCAGTCCTGGACACAATCGTTGGAGGGATCGTTGTCGCAGGTGCCGCAATGGTCCATCACGCAACCCGTGTCGGCGCCGGTGTCGGCGGAGACGTCGGGGGCCGTGTCCACCCCCGCATCGGCAGTGGACTGGGCATCGACACCGGAGTCCTGGGTGATGTCGAAGCCGCTATCGATGCCCGAACGATGCACGACCGACGAATCGGAGCAGCCCACCAAACTCACGATGAACATACATCCCAGCGCTAATTTCCAATTCCACCTATGCATTCTCACCTCTCCAGGCATCCAAGACGTTGCTGCACTGCGCATTCTTAGAGACGACAGTACATGCGGTTTGTTCAACACGAAAATATAATTTAATTAAGCGCGCAAATGCGTGTTTTTGGCGGCATACACTAAAGCCCGCCCGGCGGGGGCCGGGCGGGCGGAGTAATGCATCAATGCAGCGTCAGTCAACCGCTCACGGGATCACGTATTTCAACGTCAACTGAGGACGTTGGTTGGCGTTGGAGTACTCGCGGGAGCGGTACGATGTTATGTAGCCCGGGCTATGGAGGCGCAGCGAGATCTTGCCGTCGCCGTCGAACTCGGCCTGCACCGCGTCGCGCAGCTCGGGGGTGGTGAACGTGCCGGTCTTGTCGGCTGGCGTCCCGTCGTACCACAGCCACCAGTAGCCGAGGTTGTCGGTGCCGGCGGAGGGCGCGTTGGTTCCGTCGATGCCATTCTCCGTCCAACTGTCGTCGCTGACCAGGCGCGTATACACGTTGCCGTCGCCGCCGGGGGCGTAGCCAGTGTAGGCGGTCATCGTCAGGGTGGCCTTGACGATCTTGGCGCCGGCCGGCAGCGAGCTCAGATCGAAGCGCAGGTATACCCTTCTGGATCCGGAATATGGGCTGATCTCGAGGATCTGATCACTGCCGTGGTTGGCCGGCGAGGAATCGACCCAGGCGTCGGCGCTGGGCTCGAGCGTGGTGGTCGACGCGACCAGGTAACCGACGACCAATTTGGGGCGCTGAGCGGCATTGGAATACTCGCGCGAGCGGTAATTGGTGTCGTAGCCCGGCGAGTGCAGCCGCAGGCTGAGCTTGCCGTCGCCCTCGTATTCGCGCTGGACGACCGAGGCGAGCGCCGAGCTGTCGTTGACGCCCAGTTGGTCTGACGGGGTGTGGTTGTACCACAGCCACCAATGGCCGAGATCGGTGGTGTCGGCCGCGGGAGCGTTGTTCCAGGTGATCGTCTGCTCGCCCCACGAGTCATCGGCGACAAAGCGGGTGTACACGTTGCCGTCGCCGCCATGGGCGTAGCCCGAGTAGGCGAGGGCCTGCAGCTTGACGCCCTGAACGACGGCGTTGGCCGGCAGGCTGGACAGATCGAAGCGCAAGTAGACGCGCGCGGTCGCCGAGAAAAACTCGCGGAAGATCGTAAGCGTCTGGTCTTGGCCGAAGTTGCTGTCCGGCTCGTTCCCCTCGACGGTGGCGTCGGCCACCGGGCTCAGCTCGACGGTCGGACAGGCGGTCGCGCCGGTGTTGCCGCCCACGCAGCGGCCGCACACGTCGAGGGTGGCGGTGCCGGCCCAGTCGCCGTTGCAGTCCTGGACGCAATCGTTGGAGGGGTCGGCATCACAGGTGCCGCAGTGGTCGGTGGTGGCGCTGCCACCCCAGGTGCCGGCGCAGTCCTTCACACAGTCGTTGGAGGGGTCGGCATCACAGGTGCCGCAGTGGTCGGTGGTGGCGCTGCCGCCCCAGGTGCCGGCGCAGTCCTGGATGCAATCGTTGGTGGGGTCGCTGTCGCAGGTGCCGCAGTGGTCCAGCGTGGCCGTGCCGCCGGGCACGCCGTTGCAGTCGTTGACGCAATCGTTGGAGGGATCGCTGTCGCAGGTGCCGCAGCCGTCGAGGGTGGCGGTGCCGCCCCAGTCGCCGTTGCAGTCCTGGACGCAATCATTGGTGGGATCGGCGTCACAGGTGCCGCAGTGGTCGACCGTGGCATTGCCGCCGGGCGTGCCGGCGCAGTCACAATCGTTGGAGGGGTCGTCGTCGCAGGTGCCGCAGGCGTCCTCGGTGGCGGTGCCGCCCCAGTCGCCGTTGCAGTCCTGCACGCAGTCGTTGGAGGGGTCGTCGTCGCACACGCCGCAGTGGTCGGGCTGCGCGGTGCCGCCCCAGGTGCCGGCGCAGTCCTGGACACAGTCGTTGGAGGGATCGCTGTCGCAGGTGCCGCAGTGGTCGAGGGTGGCGGTGCCGCCCCAGTCGCCGTTGCAGTCCTGGACACAATCGTTGGTGGGATCGTCGTCGCACACCCCGCAGTGATCCTCGACGCAATTGGGGGCGACGTCGCCGAGGGCGTCGGTGCCAGCATCGGGCGTCGCGTCGGCGTCGGTGCCGGCGTCGTCGGCCATCGCCGTATCGGTGCCCGCATCCGCGGCGGCATCGACTTCGGTGTCCTGATCGACTGTGGAGTTGTGCACGGTCGAGGACTCCGTACATCCAACGAGAGCAACCATCACGGCGCCCAGCAACCAAATCTTACACTTCCACCACTGCATCGATATACCTCTTGGAGAACAACTGAGACGTGGGAGAGCGCCACAAATGCGGCGTTTCTCACTATTCTTCGCTTTCCCCACGCCCCGGAAACGGAAAGTTCGCCGGAGTAGAGAGATGTTGTCGGTGGGTGTCAAGCGCGAAACGCGCACAACGCGGTGAAGGAGCGTGCGGGCTCCGATGAGCGCAGACCACGCCGACGTTTGGGGCGATATTCGCGCCGCAAGTGCAAAAAATGCGCTACCGGCATTGGCGCGGGTGAAGGGGGTTGGTATGGTGAGCGAATCACCACGACATTTAATGCGCCACGGCCAGGAGAAACGCCCATGAATGTTCACGATGCCGACGTACTCGTCGTTGGAGCCGGCCCCACCGGCCTCGCGCTTGGGATCGAGTTGCGCCGCCACGGCGTCGACTGTCGACTGATCGACAAGCTCGACGAGCCCGCCAATATCGCCAAAGCCAGCGGTATCATGCCGCGCACCATGGAGGTATTCGAGGCCCAGGGGGTGATCGACGAGTTTTTGAGCTGTGGCGAGCGGGTCAACGGATTTGTGGCCTACGGGAACGGCGGCACTGAGCTGGTGGCGGTGGACTTCGACACCGTGGAGGCGCCGTATCCGTTCGTGCTGGGCTTGGAGCAATATCAGACCGAGGCGCTGCTCAGGAAGCGATTCGAGGAGCTCGGAGGGATCATCGAGCGCGGCGTCGAACTCGTCGACTTGGAGGACACCGGTGAGTCGGTGCGCGTGTGCCTGCGTGACTCGGAGGGCGTCAAACGCAGTACGGTCTCCTATGTGGTGGGCTGTGATGGGGCGCATTCCACCGTGCGTCACCAGCTCGAGCTGTCTTTCCATGGGGCATCGTACCCGCAGGATTTCATCCTCGGGCATATGCGTATGGATTGGCCGGTGCCGCGGGACCATATGACCGTATTCATGACCCGTCACGGCATGCTCTTTGCCAGCCCGGTGCCCGAGGATGACCGTTGGCTGGTGGTCGGCGACCTCTCTGGCGCGCAAACGGAATTGGTGCACGACGGGGCTCCCACCATCGACGACCTTCAGGCCGTCCTCGACGAGCGCGCGCCCGAAGGCACGGTGGCGTCGGCGGCCAAATGGACCTCGTTTTTCCGCATCCACCACCGCCAGGTCGACACCTACGCGCGAGGACGGGTGTTTGTGTGTGGCGACGCCGCCCATATTCACACGCCGCTGGGCGGCCAGGGCATGAACACCGGTATCCAGGACGCCTTTAATCTGGGCTGGAAGCTCGGGTTGGTGCTGGACGGGCGCGCCCAGGCGTCGCTGCTGGAGACCTACGACCCGGAGCGGCGCCCAGTGGGCAAACACGTGCTCGACTCCACCAACGAGATGCAGGTGGCCACCAGCTGGCGAAATCCAGCCCTGCAGAAGGTGCGCAACAGCCTGGCCAAGGCGGCCGGGCACCTGCAGATCGTGCGTCACGCGATGGTCGCCGAGATGGGCGAGACCGCCTACACCTATCGTCGCGGCCCGCTGGCCCACGAGCATATCGACGGCGGGCTGCACCTGCACTACGACGCGCGTCACCCGGGATTTAAGGACGTGCGCGCCTTCCACCACGGCCCGTGCGCCGGCGACCGCGCGCCCGATGCCGCCGACGAGCAGGTTCGGCTGTACGACCACCTGGGCTCGACGCGGTTCAAGTTGCTGCTCTTCGAGGGAACCCACGCGAGCGACGCCGACGTCGCCGACCTGGCCCAGGTCGCCGACGATGTCCGCGAGCGCGGCGCCGGCTTGGTCGACGTGCTCGTCGTCACGCCGCACGCCTCCGACGGGCGAAACGGGCACGTTGCCGACCCCGAGCAGACCATCCACCACGAGTACGGTGCCCGCGGCCAATGCCAGGTGTTGGTGCGCCCTGACGGCTACATCGGCTACCGCAGCCAGCCGGTCGATGCCGACCGGTTATTCGGCTATTTCGAGACGATCGGGGTGAGCTGAGGGCAACGATAATGACGGTTTGCCGCGAATAGCGAGCTACCACGTCTGCATTCTTGCCCGGCCGCCAAGCTGTTTGTCCTCGATCAAGGTCTCCTCGCCGGTTTCCACATCCCAATCGAGGCCGTTGGCGACGGATTCGTGCTCGACGAAGAGCTGGCCATCGTCGAGCAAAAACTTGCCCTTTCCCTCGACGAAATACTCGCCGGTGCTGGGAAGCTCCAGCGTGATCATGAGCGGTTCGTACAACTCGTCGAATAGCGGGTCGCCATAGGAGACGCGCTCGTCATCGACGGAAAAATCGACCAGGGCTTCGTCGCCACCGCAGTTCCATTGGGCGGTGATGCGGTGGCCCTCATCCAGAAGTTTCGCCGCATGGGTGAATTCCTCGTACATTTCCGTTCTCCTTTAGCCACTGAAGTTCACGCAGATCGGGCGTGTACTGCCATTTGTGGGCGAAATCGACTGCGCTCAAGTATTTGCGCACATTATGACCCGGCCCGAGCGCGTCGGCCAGCTTCTTGGCGGGGGCAACGCCCAAAAATCTCTCGACCAATCCCACGCCGAAGTCACTCAGCGTGATCAGCAGTGCCGAGCGCAGCCCCGAGCGCAGGTAGGGGCGCAGCACGAATGCCTCCAGACTCGGATCGTCGAAGTCGGGCAGGTGCATGTGCGGGGCGAGCGCCTCGTCGGCGTCGCGCAGCCATTCGTAGAGGGTCGGTACGCGCCCGCTCAGATCCTCGCTGCAGTGGGCGGCGGCGACATCACGCACCAGCACGGTGTGGCCGTCGCAGGTGGTGATGAAGTCGCCGAAGCGCTCCATGCACAACTCCACGCCGTACAGGTTGTGCAGAAGCAGTCGATGCTTGAAGTGGTATAGGTACAGCTTGCTGTGGTCGATAAAGCGGTGCACGGCCACGAAGTCCTCGGGTTGACCGCCAAATTTGCGCTGCGAGAGCAGACAGTGTTGCCAGACGTTCATAGGCGGTTCACCATCCATCGGCGAGGTTGCCGTGCAGGAAGCGAGTAATGCGGTGGGGAGCAGCGCGCCGAAACGGGACGGATTCATGCCGCACCTCCTGGAGGCGGGGGCTGCGCCGAGGTGCGAGATTGTAGCACGTGTCGTGGGCGGAGGCGAAAGCGCCGACCCGACCCAGCCGACGCCGGCACGTTTAGTCGGCAGCCCCCGTGCGCAGCGGCTCGCCCAGGTGAAACCCGGGCTCCTCGGTGCGCGGCGCGGCCGTCTGAATGAAGCCGATCGACGGGCTCGCCACCGAGGCGATGAGGCTGGCCAAAAAGACCGGCGCGATGCTCGAGGTATGGGTCAGGGCGATGGCGATGAGCGCCGAGGCCAAGGGCGATCCGGTCACCGCGGCGTTGAACGCGCCGATGCCGCAGATCATCGCCAGGGCGGGCGGGATGCCCGGGATCAGGTGGGAGCACAACTGGCCGAGCACCGCGCCGATGAACATCTGCGGGATGATCAGCCCGCCCTGCCAAAAGCCCTGCACGGTAAATGAGCAGGTGAGCATCTTGACCACGGCGACCGTGGCCAGAAGCCCGATGGGCAGGTTGTGGGTGAGCACGGTGGTGATGTACTTGCCGCCGTAGAAGTAGCTGAGCGGCACCAGGTAGCCGGCCACGCCGATGATCAGGCCTGCCAGGGTCGTGCGCACGATGAGCGGCATCTTCAGACGGTTGAATCCGGCTCCGATGACGCCGAATAGTTTGGTGTACAGAAATGCCGCCAATACGCACAGTCCGCAGATGAGCAGGGCGTCGAGCAGGTACTCCACGTTGACCGTGGTCAGGCTGTCGTAGTTCCAGTGGGGGAACAGGTCGAAGCCGATGATCGAGGCCATGACCACGTAGCCCACCATGCTGGCGAGCAGCGTCGGCGTGAGCGCCTCGTAGTACTCCATGCCGCGTTCGTGAGGCAGCTCCAACCATAGAAGAGCTCCGCCGATGGGGGCGCCCAGAATGGCCCCGAAGCCCGCGCCCATGCCCGCCAGGGTCAGCACCTTGACGGCGCGGTCCATGGCGAAGCGCTCGGCGACCCAGGTACCGATGGAGCCGCCGAATGCACTCATCACACCCTCGGGGCCGGCGCTCTGCCCGGCGATGAGGCCGATAAGCCCCGCCGGGACGACCGGCACGTTTTCCTGCAGCGGCACGCGACCCTTGTCGTGAAACATCTTGATCAGCGAGGACAGCGAGCCGGGATAAAACGTCACCGTGAACAACAGCCCGATCAAAAGCCCCGCGCCGATGCTGATGGGGATACGCCAGATGGGATCGGGCAGGGCCGCCCACAGGTGGTGGTAGGCGAAGGTCCAGACGAACTTGAATCCGGCGGCGAAGGCCCCCACGACCGCGCCGATAGCAACCGACGCGGCTAGAATTCGTCGAAAAGCTTGTTTTTCCATGCGGTTGACCACGGGTGCGGGCGAGCGGGCGCGGATCGCGTCCAGGCCGATACCCCTTGTTCGCACCATTGGCGTTTGCTCGTCAAGGGGCGCGCAAAATATTCGTGCCCCCTCGGCCTACGCGGATTGCGCCTGGCGGTCCAGGGCGAAGCGCACCAGGCGAAGGGCCAGACCTACCGAGGTCAGCAGCCATGCGAGCAGCGCCACGAAGATGAAGCCGTGGGAGATGTGTTTGAGGGCGGGCAGCTCGAGGGCGTCGGCGAGCTTCCAGGTGCACGCGGTGTACATGCCCAACGGGAAGACCATTCCCCAGTACTGGGCGTTGTAGGTCAGCGGGTAGCGCTTGTAGACGTGGCGCCACACGCCCAGGATGACCAGCAGGGGAATCCACCAGGTGGCGAACGCCCAGAATAGCAGGATGACCCCTTGCAGAAAGGGGCGGGTGGTGACCAGAAAGCTCCACGCCTGGGACTTCAACACCAGTGACGCGCCCGCCAGCGTGGTGATGGCCATCGCACCCATGTTGATCCAATACGGCGGGGTCAGCCCCTCGGTATGCAGGGGCAAGAAGGTAAACCGGTACAGGATCATCGTGACGATGGGCACGTACAACAGGCAGCCGAACAAGAACAGGCTCAGGCACACGAAGAGTTGCAGGTGATAGCCCACGGCGTGCTCGGGCACCAGCAGGGCCCCGAGGATGGCGACCGATTGGGTGGCCACGATGGCTAGCATCCAGGTGCCGTCGATGCCCTGGCTGAGCGGCGGCTTCTTATGGGTCAGGGTCACTGCGGCGAAGAAGGCGTAAATGATGAACGCCCACAGGCCCAGGCCGAACCACCACAGCACCCAGGCAACGCCGTCCTGGCCGGTGATCAGCAGCCATTGGCTGCCGAGCACGCAGGTGGCGGCGACGTTGGTGAAAAAGCCCGGCCCGCGGCCGTGGTCGGCCATGTCGGCGGCGAGGCGGTCGAAGTGGCGGGCGATGCGCCAGACGGTCATCGCCCACAACGCGACGTAGGCGGCGACGTTGATGACCAGCAGCGCCCAGGCGATGGCGTCGAAGCCGAGCAGGTGGGAGGCGATGGAGACGATCCCGGTGGCCATGACCAGGGCGAAGTAGCCCGGGGGCAGCGCGGCGATGTGGTCGTCCAGCGTCACGGTGCACCTTCCATGCTCTAGCGATCCAGACCGTACAGGAACCACAACAGCCCGGCGTTGAGCACAAAGCAGCCCAGGCTGACCAGGGCGGCGGGTACCATGATGGCGTATTCACCGCCCAAGTAGGCGTTCATGGTGGCGGTGAGCAGCCACAGTTGCAGGATGACGATGAGCACGGTGAACCACAAAATGCCGGTGACGATGGTGCGCCGGCGCGCCCGTGGGATGCGTTCGTGGGAGTCGCTCATGCCGCCCGCTCCTCGATGCCGGTGGCCCAGATGACCCCGTCGCGCACCTCGAGGGTGACCCGCGGCAAAGGGCGGGGCGGCGGTCCGGCGAGGACGTGGCCGGTGCGCGCGTCGAACAGCCCGTTGTGGCACGGGCAGTGGAGCTTGCCCTGCTCGAGCTCGGGAAGCACGGGACACAACAGGTGGGTGCATTGCTGGTCGTAGGCGGCCAGGGTGCCGTCTTCGAGGCGCACCAGCAGTCTGGGCGGGCTTCCTTTGGGGTAGTTGAACACGCGCGCCGAGCCTGCGGGGACGTCATCGAGCTTGGCGATTGGCGCGGGGGGCGTGGCCTGCTCGCGTCCACCGCGCAACGATTCCCACAGCACCGCAAATTGGCCGGCGACGAAGGCCAGGCTGGTCAAGACGATGAATTTGACCAATTCGCGGCGCGAGACGTACTCGTCGCGCGGCCAGTCGATGGAGAAGTCCTGGCGCCACCGGGGCTGCTCGCTGTACGGGCGCCCGTCGGGCGGGCGGGTCACGTTGTCGGGATCGGGGTTTTGCATGGCGCCTCCACACGGTGATCAAGACATCATTTCGGGCTCGAATAGGTTGCTCATCAGCACGTCGTCGGTGACCTCGTGGCTGACCGACGTGCTGTCGAGGCTGGCGACGGCGTCGACCAGGTTGATGGGGCCGCGGGGCACCATCATGTTGACCTTGGTGGTGATCGTCTGGCGGCCAAACTGGAAGGTGTTGACCGGTTGGGAGGCCGGGCGCAGCTCCTCGATTTCGGCGCGGGTGCCGAAGAACAGCGCCTGGCTGGGGCATACCGAGGCGCACATGGGCTTGAGCCCCTCGGAGGTGCGGTCGTAACACATGTCGCATTTCATCATCAGGTGCGCGCCGGTGTTCATCTTGGGCACGCCGAACGGGCAGGCGAGCACGCAGTTGTTGCAGGCGATGCAGCGGGGCTTGCGCGCCGTCTGCACCACGCCATCGGCGGTGCGCTTGATGGCGTCGGCCGGGCAGACCTCCGCGCAGGTGGGCGATTCGCAGTGCATGCACACCACCGGCACGGTCTGGGGGCTGGTGCGCCGGTCGATATACTCGAGGTGGATCATCGACTGGCCCTTGTGGGTGGCGCATTCGGTGCAGGCCTGCACGCACGCCTGGCAGCCGATGCAGCGGGCAGGGTCGATGAAGAATTCGTTTTCCTCGGGGACGCTCATCCTGGCTTCACTGTTGGGGTTTGAGTTTGTCGGCGTACTCGGGCGCGCCGTCGGCGGGCTCGATGTTGACCGCGCACACCTTGTACTCGGGGATGCGCGAGATGGGGTCCTGGGCGGAGATCGTCAGTTGGTTGGCGCTCTTCTCGCCGGCCCAATGGTAGGGGATGAACACCGTGTCCGGCCGGATGGTGCGCACCACGCTGGCGCGCAGCACGCATTCGCCGCGCCGGGAGAACACCCGCGTCCACTGCCCGTCGACGATGCCCAGTCGCCGGGCCAGCCGTGGGTGGAGCTCGACGCGCGGCTCGGGGTAGTGGTCGATGAGCGGGCCGATGCGCCGGGTCTGGTTGCCCGACAAGAATTGGCTGACCACCCGCCCGGTGGTCAGGATGAACGGATAGTCGTCGTCGATCTCCTCGGTGGGCGGCGTGTACTTAGAGACGTTGAAGCGCGCCTTGCCGTCGGGGAAGTAAAACGGGCCGTTGCCGTCGGCGACCGGGTTGTACGACCCCGGCTCGAATAGCCGCGGCGTGCCGGGATCGTCGTCGCTTCGACACGGCCAGAACACCCCGTATTGGCGCTCGATCTTCTCGTAGGTGACCCCGGAATAGTCGATGACCCCGCCCTTGGAGGCCACGCGCAGCTCGTCGAAGATCTCGGCGGGGCTCTCGAAGGTCAGCCCGCGCTCGCGGTCCAGGGCGGCGGCGATATCCTGGATGATGCGCCAGTCCTCGCGGGCGTCGCCCGGGCAGTCGACGGCCTTGTTGATCTTGATGATTCGGCCCTCGGTCTGGGTGACGGTGCCCTCGTCCTCCTCGTGCAGCGAGCCCGGCAGCACGATGTCGGCAAAGCGGGCGGTCTCGCTCAAGAAGAAGTCGATGGCCACGTAGAACTCGAGCTTGTCGAGCATGCGCCGGATGAAGTTGTTGTCCGGCAGAGAGACCACCGGATTGAAGCAGATACACAACAGCCCCTTGATCTCGTCGCGCTCGACCTTGCGAAAGATCTCGTAGGCGTCGGCGCCCGGCTGGGGCAGCTCGTCGGGGTCGATGCCCCATACGTCGGCGATGTAGGCGCGGTGGTCGGGGTTGCCCAGGTCGCGCCCGCCGGGTAGTTGGTCGCATTTTTGGCCGTGTTCGCGCCCGCCCTGGCCATTCCCCTGGCCGGTGATCGTGCTGTAGCCACAGTTTTTGCGCCCGATGCGCCCGCTGGCGAGCACGATATTGATCGCCCCGAGCACGTTTTGGACGCCGTGGGAGTGGTGCTCGATGCCGCGCGCGTGCATCAAAAAGCTCGTCTCGGCGGTGCCCCACCACTCGGCGGCGGTGCGGATGGTCTTCTCGGCGATGCCGGTGATGCGCGCGGTGCGCTCGGGGGTCCACTGGGCGACGTGGGCGGCGAGGTCGTCGAAGCCCACGGTGTGATTGTCGATAAACTCATGGTCGAGCCAGTCGTGCTCGATCATCAGGTGCAAAATGCCGTTGAACAGGGCGACGTCGCGGCCGGGCTTGATGGGCAAAAACAAGTCGCAGGTGCGCGCGATCGGCGTCAGCCGCGGGTCGACCACGATGACCTTGGCGCCGTGCTCGCGCGCTTGCCACACGTAGTCGCTGGTGATGGGGGCGCATTCGGCGACGTTGGCCCCGCTGATCCACACCACGTCGGCGCCGATGATATCCGACCAGGGATTGGCCGCCCGGTCGATGCCGAACGCCTTCTTGTTGCCGGCGGCGGCGCTGACCATGCACAGTCGCCCGTTATAGTCGATATTGGCCGTCTTGAGGCACATATGGGCGAATTTGCCCATCAAATAGGCCTTCTCGGTGGTCAGGCTCGCTCCGGTGAGCACCGAAAAGGCGTCCTTGCCGTAGGTCGACTGGATGCGCTCGATCTCGTCGGCCACCCGGCGAATCGCCTCCTCGTAGGGCATTTTCCGAAAGCCGTCGGGGGCCGAGGGGTCGCGCTTGTAGGCGTGAAGCAGTCGGTCGGGGTGGCGATTTTGCAGGTAGCGCTTGACCCCCTTGGGGCACATCTTGCCCTGGTTGAACGGAAAGTCGTACCACGGCTCGATGCCGATGACCTCGTCGTCTTTGACCTTGAGCTGCATGCCGCATTGCTGGCCGCAAAAGCAGCAGTGGGTCTTGACGAGTCGGTCGGGTTCGATGTCGGTCTCGGTGCGCATCCCCCGCGCATAGGCCAGGTGGGGCCCGAAGGTCTCGATCATCTTGACGGATTTCTTTTCCGGATAAGGCGCGTCCATGAGGTCCTGCTCGTCGTGGTGTCATGGGTGGAAGTTGCGGGCGTCCTCATCGCCCAGGGGGCCCTCGTCGAGGCCGGGATTGGCGAGCACCGGGGTGGGGCGGGTGGGCGGCTCGCCGGGCTGGATGCGGTGGCCTCCGCGCACGCCCTCCCACAGGGCGCCCTGGGCGAGCGCCACCGAGGCGCGCCGACACGGCGGGCAAATCCACTGGTAGTGTTCGATGGCGTCGTCGTCGACGTCGTAGGTGTAGCCCAACTCGGCCTCGACCTCGATGAGGTCGTCGACGTGCATCTTCGAGGAAAACGCCTGCCCACAGCGCCGGCAATGGGCCTGTTCGCCGCGCTCGCCGACATCCTTATAAAAGCCCACGCCCAGTTGCGCGGGGCGCTGGAAGATGTGGAAGAATTTGCCAAACGGCAGCCACAAAAAGGTGGCGATGACGGTGATGGCGTGCAGGATGGCGATGAACTGATAGGCGTAGCCCTGCATCCAGGTGTAGCTGGCGGTGAGCATCAAGCCGGTGACGCTGACGGCGAACAGCAGCGCCAGGGGCACGAAGTCCTCGGCCAGCCGCTGAAGCGTGGCGGCCTGTTGGTCGACCATGCGCCGGCGCATCGCCAACATCACCCCCGGGATGACCAGAAGCGCCGCCCACACCAACCCGTGAAAGATAAACGTGCCCGCCGCCGAGTCGCCCGGAAACGCGAACGTGGGAAAGCCGAAGATGACCACCCGGTAGGTACCCATGTGGCCGGGGACCGGGCGAAAATACAGCCAGCCGAACACCAGCGGGAAGGTGATCGCCACCGCCAGCAGACACCCCCACATGATCAGCATATGGGTGAGGCCGCGAAGCTTTTTGCGCCGCCAGATGAAGTTGTTGGCGAGCACCTCGCCGCCGACGCGGGCGAACCACCTGGGGATATTGCGCAGCCGGAAGCCGCGCTTGAAGAACGCCTGCCAGCCGCGCCGCCAGTACATGCGCGTGGGCGGGCGCTGCAGCCACATGACGTAGCGGTAGGTCAGCCCGAAGGTCGAGAAGAGGATCGCGAAGGTATAGGCGATGAGCGCGGCGTCGAAGTGGGCGAGGTTGCGCGAGCCGACCACAATGAGGATGGCCAGCGCCAACGTGAGCATAAGCGCCCACCCGGTGGCGGTCTTGACCTCGCGTCGCATGTGGAGCTCCCTCGCCTGCTTCCGTCACATCGCGCAGTGACTGCTGAGCGCTGCACCGGGTTAACTCGCTTGCTGGCGAGAAATTGGCAACGAAGAAGAAGAAGTCAAACTCGATCCGGGCTCTTGCGGGGCGACGGCCCCCGGTGGCATCGTGGGCGGCGTCGCCGCGGTATCTCACGCAACGCTAATCGCCCATCGAGGAGAACGATCATGCCCACATTCGACCCGTCCAACAGCGAGTGCACCGTGTATGTCTACCGCGAGGGGATTGCCGCGGCGGTGGGCCACGACCTGGCCATCTCGGTGGGCGATTTCGAGATCACCGTCGACGACGCCGGCGCCATCGAGGCGAGCTTTGTGGCCGATTCCCTGCGGGTCGAGCATGCCGTGGAGCGCGGCCAGCCGCGGCCGGGAAGGTTGTCGGAGAAGGACAAAAAGAAGATCGAGCGCAATATTCAAAAGGACGTGCTGGAGACGAGACGCTTCCCGGTGATTACGTTTCGCTCGACGGAAGTGTCGACGAGTTCGACGGGCGTGCACGTGGCCGGACAGCTGACGTTGCACGGCGTCGAGCGTGGCGTCGCCGTCGACGGGACGAGCCGCGACGGGGCCACCGTGGCCCGCGTGGCGCTCGAACAACCCGACTTCGACATCGAGCCGTATCGGGCGTTTTTGGGCGCTTTGAAGATCAAACCCACGGTCGACGTCGAGCTAAGGGTGCCCTGGGTGCCCGATGCACGGTGACGTCTGGTGACCAGCGCTGGGGAAGTTGCGGTTATGAACAACTCGCTGTTGATCATGCTGGCCGGCTTCGCCATGGGGTTTTTCGGCTCGATTCCGCCCACCGGCCCGGTCGCGCTGATGGTCATCAACCGCGCCTTCAAGGGCCGGCTCAAATACGCCTTCGCCGCCGGGGTCGGCGGCGCCCTCGCCGAGGTGTTTTACTCATCGCTGGCCGTCGCCGGGGTGGGGCTGATCCTCAAACAATTGCACGTGGCCGAAAACGCCATCCGGGTGCTGTCGACCATCGTCCTGCTGGGGGTGGGGCTGTATTTTTTCTTCTCGCCGCTCGACCGTGGCGACATCGATGAGAACCACGGTGACGAGAAGGAAGATCTGACCTCGGCGCTCGCCCACACCGGCAAGGGGCTGTCGGTGGCCATCGTCAACCCCACGCTCATCTTGAACTGGACGGTGGCGGTGGCGTTTTTCTTCTCGTTATTTCACATCCGCGCCGACCTGCTCGGCCGGGTGCTGTTCGTGGTGGGGGTGGGCTCGGGGATGATCATCTGGACGGCGGTGGAGGTGTGGCTGCTGCACAAATTCCAGCAGCGCTACTCCATCGATCTGCTCGGGCGCATCCAAAAGTGGGTCAGCGTCATCGTCATCGGCGCGGCCGTCTACCTGGGCTACCGTACCATCGTCAACTGGTAGCCGGAGCCCGAGACAATGCCTCGTTGGCCATCACCAGCATGGCCACCCACACGAGCTGGGCCAGGCACAGGTGGACGAGTTGCATCCAGCCGGGGGCGCCCAGCCAGATGTTGGCCACGCCCACGACCACCTGGACGACCACGGTCGCCAGGAGCACCAGCGCAGCGCGCCGGGCGCTCTCGGGCACGTCGGAGGTGCGCACGATGGTGGTCAGGGCGACGACGAACACCGCCACCAGCACGGCGACCACCGGGTGGACGATGCGAAGGCGCACCAGGAAGTGGTTGGCCGCCGACAGCTCGTCGTTGACCCGGGCGAACAGGCCCGGCCCCATCGTGGGGGTGACCGGAAAGAGGGTGTCGCCCAGGGCGGTGATGGCGCCCATTATGCTGGTGACCACCAGACCGACCATGCCCAGGCCCAGCAGCCACTTGAGCGGCCCCTTCGAGCGCAGCCGGGGCGCCGGGGCGCCGGTCGACCACCACGCCGTCAGGGTGGCTGCGCCGATGAGCGACAGGGTGTTGACCAGGTGGAGGGCCTGGACGACGGCCCGGGCCACCGAGTCATCGTGGGCGACGAGCTTGCCTAAGACCAACGCCGCCCCGATGAGGGCTTCGAAGACGGTAAACACCATGGTGGCCGCGGCGGCGCGGAACACCCGGTGGCGCGTCGAGTAGCGCTTGTACGCCCAGACCAACAGGGCCAGGGCGAGGATGCCCACCAGCCCGCTGGTCACCCGGTGGGTGTACTCGATGATGGTGGCGATGCTGGGCGCCAGCGGCACGATCTCGCCGCGGCAGGTCGGCCAGTGGTCGCCGCAGCCGGCGCCCGAGCCGGTGATGCGCACCCAGGCGCCGAACATGACCACGGCGATCATGTAGGCCAAAAAGATCCAGGCAAAGGTCGAAAAGCGGCTGCGCTTGCTGTTGGGCGTGCTCATGGGCGGTTGCCGACGGGAGGGAATCATGAGTTCAAGGTGGCCCGGGGCTTGTCTTAAGACATTGAACTAGCTACCTCAACAGAGAAACGACAACCGTCCCTGTTTAATCCGCCGGTCACGGGCGCACCGCACGCGCCCAGCCGTCGGCGGGGTTGAGCAATGGGGCGGCGGGGATAGCTTTCTAACTACAGCGCAACGAAGTCGCGCATGGAGGATTCACTTTTATGGCAAACGGCAAGAATATTGCATTGTTGGGAACCGGCATCATGGGCTCGGGCATGGGTCAGCAACTGCTGGCCGCCGACCACGAGCTGGTGGTGTGGAACCGCACCCGCGAGAAAACTCGCGAGCTCGAACAACAAGGCGCGCAGGTGGCCGACACGCCCGCCGAGGCCGTCGACGGGGCCGAGTTCGTCATCACCATGCTCGCCCACGGCGAGGCGGTGCGCCAGGTCATGCTCGACGACGGCGGGCTCGAGGGCATGGGCCACGACAGCGTGTGGCTGCAGACGAGCACGGTGGGCCTGGACGACGTCGACGAGTTCGACCGCCTGGCCAAGGAAAACGGGGTGCATCTGATGGATGCGCCCGTGCTGGGCACCCGCGGACCCGCCGAAAAGGGCAGCCTGGTGGTGCTGGCGGCGGGCTCGGGGCGCATCTTCGAGCGCAGTCAGCCCATCTTCGAGGCCATCGGCCAGCGCACCATCCGCCTGGACAAGCCCTGCCAGGCCACCCGCCTCAAGCTGGTCATCAACGACTGGGTGCTGGGGCTGTTGGGCGTGCTCGCCGAGACCTACGCCACCGCCGAGGCGCTGGGCGTGCGTGCCGAGCTGTTCTTGGAGGCCATCTCTGGGGGAGCCCTGGATGTGGACTATGCCCACATCAAGGGTCAGATGATGCAACAGCGCCAGTTCAAGCCCAGCTTTCCGCTGCGCCTGGCGCTCAAGGACGCCCGCCTGATTCGTCAGGCCGCCAATAAGTACGGATACGAGCCCCGGATCATCACCACGATCGCCGACGCCTTCGCCGCGGCCCTGGAGGAGGGCCATGGGGACGAGGATATGGCGGCGGTGTTTCTGGCCATGTCGCGCAAGTGAGCGTGGCCTAAACGGGGCTCGACCGCTGTACTGCACCTCGCACGGCGCGCGGGAGGCGCCGTGCTGGTAGGTCCGCTGTAGGCGGGCCGAAACAGAACGGGGAGGGAGGTAGCAGATGGAGTCGAGCGAGTTTCACCCGGCGCTGGGATCGCCGCTGGCGATCCCCGTCGATATTCGATCCTTATTCGCAACCGACGGCTTTTGCCCCAAGCGCCAGGCAAAGCCCGGGGAGTGGTTGGCCCAACACGAGGAAGACGGCCAGACGCTCCATGATTATATCAAGTCACGGCCCAACCGGCCCGATCGGCGCCGCCACGTCATCTACTTGCAGCCGCTGGGGGAGTGGTGCGACGACAATTGCCCCTCGCTGGGGGCGCTGCAGCGCTACGCGCAGGCGTATTTTCTGCAGGACGTCGCCGTCTTGCCGGCGATCTCGTTGGCCCAGGTGGCGATCACCGAGCGCCAGAACCCCCATGAGGGCCAGCGCCAGCTTCTGACCACCGACATCCTGCGGTTTTTGGCGCGCAACCTTCCCGATGATGCCTATTGCACCCTGGGCATCTCGATGATCGATCTATACCCGGACCCCAATTGGAACTTCGTGTTCGGTCAGGCCAGCCTGCGCAACCGCGTGGGGGTGTATAGCTTCGCGCGCTACACCGCCGAGGGGGACCCCAGGCTCACACTTCGGCGCAGCCTCAAGGTCATGGCCCACGAGATCGGCCATATGTACGGGTTGACCCACTGCACATTCTTCGAGTGCGGACTCAACGGGTCGAACCACCTCGAGGAGGCCGACCGCCGTCCCATCCACCTGTGCCCGGTGTGCCTGCGCAAGTTGCATTGGAGCGCGGACTTCGACCCGCTCGAGCGCTACTTTCACCTCGACGAGATCTACCGCAGTCTGGGATTTGGGGCCCCGGCGGACTTCGTGCGCCGGCGCATCCAGCGCGTCTCCAATTGAGCGCGCTGGATGGCCCGTGGAGCTCGCCGCGCTAGGGCAAGTCGAAGAGCAAGATCTCGGCGTTGCTCAGCCCGACGATCTCGAGCTCTACCTCGTCGTCGTCCACGGCGACGCCGTCGCCCTCGGACAGCGGGGTGTCGTTGACGCTGACGTCGCCGCTGATGACCTGCACCCAGGCATAGCGCCCGGGCGGAATCGACCAGAAGGCGTCCTCACCCTCGCTGAGGCGGCCGCGAAAGATATGGACATCCTGGTGGATGTGCAGCGGGCCGGTCTCGCCTTCGGGGGCCACGATGAGCTGCAGGCCACCGCGCTGCTCGTCGTCGGCGAAGTGCTTTTGCTCGTACTCCGGCTCGAGGTTTTTGTGGTCGGGCACGATCCACACCTGGAGAAAACGCGCCAGTTGAAATTCGGAGGGGTTGAATTCGCTGTGGTCGACGCCGCGCCCGGCGCTCATGCGCTGGACGTCGCCTGGCTCGAGGGTCGAGCCGTGGCCGGCGCTGTCCTCGTGGGCCAACTCCCCGTCGAGCACATAGGAGATAATTTCGATGTCGTGGTGGCTGTGCTCGTCGAAGCCCGACTTGGGCTGCAGGCGGTCGTCGTTGATGACCCGCAGGCAGCGAAAGCCGTGGTTTTGAGGGTCTTCATAGTCGCCAAATGAGAAGGTGTGCCGGCTGTCGAGCCATGGTCGGCGGGTCTTGCCGCGCTCCTCGCCAGTGCGAATTCGAAACATGGCGCCTCCTGAGGTGGTGGGATATGTCGGGGAGGACCCGTCGGCGGGTCCCCTGAACTAAATTTTGGCGCGAGGAGGCCATCGACCAAGCCCGACGGGAGGTCGTCACTCGGCGGCGTCGGCGGCGACGTGGCGCAGGGCGACCACAAGCTGCTCGGCGAGGGCGCTCGAGATATCGATGCCGTTGGTGCGATGGGTGATCGAGTTGCAGGTGCACACGGCGCGCGCGCCGGCCCGGCGGATGCGCTCGCAGGCCCCGTCGGCGAACACCGCGTGGATGCCAATGCACACGGGCGCGTCCAGCCCCGCGCGGGTGAGCCGTTCGATGGTCTCGACCATGGTGGTGCCCGTCGAGATGATATCGTCGAGGATGACCGGTTGGCGGCCGCGATGCGCGCTCAGGTCGAGGTCGTTGAGCTCGACGTGGCGGTCGCCGTGGCGGGTCTTCTCGAAGATGACATGCGGGCAGCCGAGCAGTCCGGCGACCTCGGCGACCCACTGCTCGCTTTCGGCGTCCGGCCCCACGAGCACGGGCGCGTGGGTCTGGCCGGCGAGCCAGTGGGCGACGAACGGCGCCGATCGGGCCACGAAGGTCGGGATGCGGTACAGCTCGGCCAGCGAGCCCAGCCGGTGCAGGTGCGGATCGACGGTGACGAGCCACCGATAATGCTGGGCGATGAGCTCGGCGAAGTAGGCCGAGGTGAGCGCCTCGCCGCGCTGGAAGCGCTCGTCCTGACGCATATAGGCCAGATACGGGGCCACCAGGCCCACCCGGCGCGCCCCCAGGTCGCGCAACGTCTCGGCGGCGAATAACAGTTGGGCGAGCTTGATGTCGGGCCGGCTCAGGTCGGCGACGACCACCGCGTCGCGGCCGACACAGTCGTCGAGCACGCGCAGCCACGATTCCCCGTCGGGGAAGCGACGCGCGGCCAATGTGCCCACGGGTAGGTGAAGGGTCTGGCCCAGGCGCGTGGCCAGGGGCTGACTGTCGGGCAGGGCAAAAATCATGGGATCCATACGTAACTCATCGGTCCGGCGAATACTTGTAGCTGCCTTTGTCTCTAATGGTAGGCACGCCCCCGACCTGTCCAACGCTCGTCGACGGTCCTCGCCATCGCCCGCCGTTGTGGCATGTGCGCCACACCATCATCGACGTGCCCCCCGACAACTCCGTGTACGTGGGGGTGTCGTCGAATATGGAGAAGATTCGCTGGGACATCCAAAGAGACCAACTGGGCGCCCAGCTCATCCGCGACGCCCAGGACGAGGTCGACCGCATCAACAACGGCGACTCCAACGCCTCCTACGATCTCGACAACACCGTCGAGGACATCAACCGCGTCATCGGCGTGGTCGACGCCCTCGGCCACGAGCGCTTCTGAGGCGGGTGAACTGCCGGGGGCGGTGGCCTTGCGGGCGCGAGGCCCCAACCCCCCGGCGCTGGCGCGCCTGCCCCCCACGCGCGGCGTGGGGGGCGAATGGTCGCACTTACGCGAAAAGGGCTTCACATCCGATTTTGCCTGTGGCATATTGCCCATTCCCGACGCAATTTCGGGCATAATCCGGCGTAGCTCAGTTGGTAGAGCGGGTGACTGTTAATCACTTAGTCGTTGGTTCGAGTCCAACCGCCGGAGCTAGGAAATATGCGGGTCTGAGCCATTTTGGTTCAGGCCCGTTTTTTGTGTTTTAACGATGCGCAGGCCGGCGTCGGACACGCAAGGCGGGGCCGGAGGCGCCCGCGGCGGGGCGGAGCCCGCGCGGCCCGACCGTGTCGTGACGCCCGAGAAGCCATCGCGGCGCAACATGACGACCCCGTGATCGTGGTCGTAGTCGCGATCGTGATCGTGATCGGCCGTTGGGCTGCAACGAGATCAATTGCTGCTTGGCTCTGCGGGCGTGCGAATGCGCTGATGCGGAGCGGCTGCTTGCTGCCCGCGGAGCCCTCGCCGGTGCAGCCCCGCGGCCTTGGCCCGGGGTCTTGAGGTCAACAAGCGCATGGGGCCGTGCGCGCAATGTCGCACGTGGGCGAATCGTGACGATCACGACCGTGCCGCGTTCAGGACATCCACGCCAAACCCCGGGCCAAGGCACCGGGGCTGCACGGGCGCCGCAAACAACGCGGCGTGCTCCGCGGGCAGCAAGCGGCCGCTCCGCTGGGCGTCTCGCAGAAATGTAGTCAGTCCCCGACTCGAAGTCCGGGGCTATTGAGGGAAAAGCATAGGGATTTGGGGCGCGTTGTTGTGAGGGTTGGGCGCCTCGGTCAGAAATTGTCGGGCGTCTGGCCCGAACACCAGGCGTCGCGTTCGTCGGTGGTGTAGTCGCAGTCGCAGAGGGCGACGGGGTGGCGCAGTTGGCCGTCGGCGCCGCTGGCGCTGGTGGAGTGGCCGTCGCCGGTGTCGTAGGCGACGCGCCAGATGCAGGTTTGTGGGTCGGCGTTGGCGGCGTCGGCGGCGTTGCAGGCCTGGAGGACCTGGGGGCAGTAGCTCTGGGGCCTGCAGGGCGTGCCGCAGTGGAGGCGCATGCCGGCGGCGGGGTCCTGGGCCAGGAGGTTGTTGTTCTGGGCGGTGGTGCGGGCGTCGTCGAGGTCCTGCTGGCGCTGCTCGGGGGTGGTGCAGGTTTCGTAGTTGGCGGGGTCGTTCGGGGCGAGGGCGCAGGGCCCGTCGCCGATGGCGTTGGGGGTG
This sequence comes from uncultured delta proteobacterium, assembly GCA_963697525.1. Taxonomy (GTDB): domain Bacteria; phylum Myxococcota_A; class Bradymonadia; order Bradymonadales; family Bradymonadaceae; genus Bradymonas. Next base: position 5,207,733 of record OY969087.1, on the reverse strand, counting down.
GAGTCGCTGCAGCCGACGACCAGCAGGAGCGCGCTCGTCGCGATGATCGTCACTATGTGAATGCGTCGCATGTTGGTCCCCCGGGTGCGGTGAAAACGAGTCGATGCTGAGGGTAACGAATGGGGGAGTGCGTCGCAAATTCGGGGGCGCAAGTCGTGGGCTCGATGGCCGTCGTGTTCAAAACACCACGAAGAGTTGGAACAGCCCCACCATCAGGCCGAGCACCGCGCCGACCAGGATGAGCTTCCACTCGTCTTCCTGGAAGATCGGGCGCAGCAGGCCGGTGAATTGGTCGGGGGGCAGGTGTTGCAGGCGGGTGCGCAGGGTGTTTTCCAGGTCGAGGGCCTCCTCGGCGTAGTCCTCGACGTCGTGGATGGGGCCGTGGGGGACGGCCTCGACGACGCCCTGGGCGACGCGGTCTTTGAGGGCTTCGTAGTCGTCGCTGCCGAACAGCAGGTTGGAGACCGGGCGGGGCACGGCGTCGTAGCGCTCGGCGGCGTCGCGTACGTGGCGGTCGATGATCTGCATCATGCGCTCGCCGCCGGGGCCCTCGAGCATGGCGTGGAGCATATTCTGGGAGTTGACGATATTGTCGGTGATCAGTCGGGCGTAGGCCTCGCTGACCTCCTCCTGACGCTTGAGAAACGAGCCCTGCCAGCGAAAGCCGAAGATCTTTTTGGGGGTGACCGGCTCGAAGATCATCTTGAGCGCCAGCCAGTTGGTCAGGTAGCCGACCACGAAGCCGGCGGTCGGCAGCAGCCAGGCGGAGTCGACGAAGTAGCGCACGACCATCAGCGCCAGGCCGAATAGAAAGCCGAAGTACAGGCCCGAGCGCTCGATGAAGGTGAACTCCTCTTTGCCGCACTCCAAAAAGATCTGGTTGAGGAAGGCGCGGTCGGCCAGCAGCGCCGAGACGGCCATCTCTTCGAGGTCGAGCACGTCGTCGATCTCGAGCTTGAGGTCGACCAGCGACTCGCGGATGACCTCGTCGGCGTCGGCGGCGGCGCGCGCATAGATCTGCTGGCGGGCGGCCGGCGGGATCACCTCCCACAGCTTGGGGTGGCGCTGGGCCATGGTTTGGTCGATGACCTCGGTGAGCATGCGCTCGACGCCGGGGGCGATGGCCTCGACGACGCGGTCGGCGTCGAGGCGGTCGACGACCTCCTGGACGCCCACCAGGCGGGTGGTCATCAGGTCGACGGTGCGCCGGGCCATGGACTCGGCCTTGGCCGGGATGATGCCCTGCCAGCCCAGAAACGGCGGCAGCCCCACGAAGTCCAGGGGGTAGAAGGTCATCTTCAGGGCGAGCACGTTGGTGCCCCAGCCGACCAGCGCGCTCATCACCGGGATGCTCAGGTAGCGCCACAGGTCGCTGGTGGAGATGTCAAACATGGTCCGGCCGCCGTCGACAGCAAGGGCAAAGTCAGGAGCCCTACTGAACCGCAAGAGCGGCGCGCGCGCAAGGGTCAGGCGGTGGGGATGGTGAAGTAAAAGATCGTGCCCGCGCCCTCGTCGCTCTCCACCCAGATGTCGCCGCCGTGGGCGTCGATGATGCCCCGGCAGATGGCCAGGCCCAGCCCGGCGCCGTGGCGCACGCCGTGCTGGGCCTGCCAGAAGCGGTCGAAGAGGTGGGGCAGGTGGTCCGGGGAGATGCCGCAGCCGGTGTCGGCGACCTGGAAGCGCACCCAGTCTCCCTGGGCGTGGGCGCTCAGCTCGATGGAGCCGCCGGCGGGGGTGAATTTGAGGGCGTTGCCCACCAGGTTCGACAGCACCTGTTCGAGGCGGTCGTGGTCGGCGCGCACCATCGGTAGATCGTCGGGGAGCGTAAAGGCCAGGTGCACCGAGCGGTCGTCGGCCTGCACCCGGTGCTGGGCGACGACGAGCTCGACCAGCCCGGCTGCCGAGCAGCGCGACGGGTCGATGGACAGCTTGCCGTTTTCGATGCGGGCGACGTCGAGCAGGTCCTCGAGCAGCGTCTGCATGCGCTCGGCGGCCAGGCGTTGGGTGCGAAGGTGGGGGGCGAGGGTGTCGATGGGGGCGCCCTGGTCGACGCGGCGCTGCATCACGTTGGTCGTCAGCCCGATGGTGTTCAGGGGGTTTCTAAGGTCGTGGACGACGATGCGGTGGACCTCGTCGCGCATCTCGATGGCGCGTTGGGCCTCCTGGTACAGCCGGGCGTTGTCGATGGCCAGGGCCGTGCGGTAGCCGAGTTGGTCGACCAGCGACAGGTCGCTGGAGTCGTAGCGGCGTCGGCTTCGCGCCGAGATGATCGTGATCGCCCCCAGCACGGTGGCCCGGGCGATGAGGGGCACGCCCACGAGGGAGACCGGCGCCATCGCCTCGAGCAGGCGGCGTTGCTCGTCACAGGCGCAGGCCTCGGTGAGGAACGCCTCGTCGACGTCGCCGACGAGCACGGAGTCGCCGGCGAGGATGCGCTCGACGATCGGCCAGCCGTTGTGGTCGGCCAGGCGCGCGCCCAGCGGGGCATCGTCCTCGTCGCGCACCCCCACGGTCGTGCGCCACGCGTCGGCGTGCTCGTCGCCAAGCACGATGACGCAAAAGTCGCCCAGCACGCGGGCGCTGAGCTGGGCGATGTCCTCCAGGATGTGGTCGAGGTCGAGCGAGCCGCTCAAGCGCACGCTGGCGGCGGCCAAAAACCGCTGGGCCTCGGCGAAGCGGCTTCGCTCCAGGGAGTGGCGCATGGCGCGCTCGAGCAGGGCGGCGGACAGCTCTTCTTTGATGAGGTAGTCGGCGGCGCCGTAGCGCATGGCCGCCCGGTCGACGTCGCGGTCGCCGTCGCCGGTCAGCAAGATGATCGGGGTGCGGCAACCGTGGGCGAGCGCCTCGCGCAACAGCCCAATGCCGTCGCGTGCGCCCAGGTGGTAATCGAGCAGGCACAGGTCGTGGCGCTCGTCGAGCAGCGCCTGGATGCCGTCCTCGTAGGTCTGGGCCCACTCGAGCACGTAGCGCCCGTCGACGTCGAAGTCGGCCAGGTACTCGCGGGTCAGCAGGTAGTCGTCCTCGTCGTCCTCGATCAGCAAGACGCGGCGCGTATGGCTGCCCAGCACAGAGGTGTCCGGGGCGGGGGCGAATCCGTAGAGCGGTATGCGATTTTGTCTGCTCATAGGCGTACGGCGTGCTCGAGTCAGCTTTGCTGGAGCGCGGCAAGTCGGCTTGCCGGTCGCTTTATTCGGGGACCACCGGGTGTTCGACGATCTCGAACCAATATTTGCCAACCGTCTTCATGGCGTGGACCAGGCCGGCGAAGGAGACGGGCTTGGAGATGAAGCTATTGACCCCGAGATCATAGCCCCGGCAGATGTCTTCCTCGGCGCGGGAGGTGGTCAAGATGATCACCGGGATGCGCCGCAAGCTGGGGTCCTGCTTGATCTCGGTGAGCGCCTCGAAGCCGTTTTTGCGCGGCATATTCAGGTCCAGCAGGATGAGCCCCGGGCGCGGCGAGTCGGCGGCGTCGGCGTAACGGCCGCGCCGGTGCAGGTAATCCAAAAGCTCCTCGCCGTCGGAGACGGCGCGAAACTCGTTGGCCAGGCGCGCCTCGCTCAGGGCGTCCTCGGCGAGGAGCACGTCCTCGGGATCGTCGTCTGCCATCAAGATAGTGACAGGCTTTCTAGCATCCATCGTGAGTCTCGGGGCGGTTGGGGGACTGGTGGAAGGGCAGGGTCACGATGAAGCGCGAGCCCTGCCCGGGGGTGCTCTGGGCGGTGATGTTGCCGCCGTGGCGCTCGACGAGCTTTCGGCAGATGGCCAGGCCCATGCCGGTGCCCTCGAAGACGCCGCGGCCGTGCAGGCGCTGGAAGACGTCGAAGATGCGGTCGAGGTACTTCTCGTCGAAGCCCACGCCGTTGTCGGCGATGACCAGGCGGCAGGCCTTGCCGTCATCGACGGGCTCGGCGCTCACGCGCACCTCGGGGGCCACGCCGTCGCGGCAGAATTTGAGGGCGTTGCCCAACAGGTTTTGGAAGAGCTGGCGCATCTGGGTGGGATCGGCGTCGATGCGCGGCAGCTCGCCAAGCTCGACCCGACCGCCGGTTTGCTCGATGCGCAGCTCCAGGTCGGCGACGACCTGCCGGGCGACCTCGGCCAGGTCGACCGGCTCGAAGGGCCGCGCGCGGGTGGTCACCCGGGAGAAGACGAGCAGGTCGCGGATCAGCGTGCTCATGCGCTCGGCGGCGTTGAGCATGCGGCCCAAAAAGTCCTGGCCCTGCTCGGGCAGCGCGTCGCTATAGCGCGATTGCAGGCGCCCGCCGAAGGCCTGGATCTTGCGAAGCGGCTCCTGCAGATCGTGGGAGGCGACCGTGGCGAAGTGCTCGAGGTCGGCGTTGGAGCGCTGCAATTCGGCGTTCATGCGCCGCAATTGGCGCTCGGCGCGGCGCTGCTCGGTGACGTCGCGCAGCACGGCGGTATACAACCAGTGGCCGTCGATCATCTGCTTGGAGATGGAGGCCTCCGCCGGGAAGATCTCGCCACCTTTGCGCCGCCCGCTGATGGCGCCGCGGTGGCCCATGCGCCGCGAGGAGTCGTGCCCGCCGGAGAAGGTGCGCACGTGGGCGGGGTGCTCCGCGCCGGAGGGGCGGGGCAGCAAGATGCTCAGCGGCTCGCCCATGACCTCGGGGGCGCTGTAGCCAAAGATCTCCTCGGCGCCCTGGTTGAACAGGACGATGCGCTGGTCCTCGTCGATCGAGATGATCGCGTCCGCGCAAAGATCGATGATGCCGGAGAACGCCGCTTCGGAGATATGCATCGGATCAACAACCTCGGCCAACAGTACACGCAAGAAATGCCGGTGCGTAGACCCAGGCGCAACAATTGCGCCGGGGGACCGTCCGCAGACGCTCGTCCAGGGTGCGTGTGCGGACACGCCTGCGATGGGTCACCACAGAGTGCAAATTCGAGGCCACACGTTTGGATTCGTGCGATCGGTGGGATGTTGAAACGCAAATGGGCGTGTAAAGTTATTTTTACGACAGGAGGTCGTCGAGACGCTCGAGGACCGCACGAGCGCCCACGGTCAGGAAAACGGGCTCGATCCAGCGTGCGTCACCAAACATTAGGATGTTCGGCCGCGCGAGCGTGTTACATTTGGAGCATAGGGGTAGCGGAGGGCTCGCGCGAAAGGTGGCCGGGTCCACGTCGGCCGTCAGCACGTCCGCCGACCAGACATGTCGACCGCAGGGTGCGAGCACTGCGGGGGTGGATCGCGCCGTGACATTCGACGATACTTTCGTCGGAAAAACCGGCACGTTGGAATTGTCCGTCGACGTTGGACGTAAAGATGTAGGTCGTCAGGGCTTTGGCGTTTTGTCACTGACGTAGTATGTGGAAGCCGCGGTGGCGTCGGCGGCTGCGTACAGGGGCGCGGTAGGCAAAACTTGCGTCCTGTCATGAAGTTGTAATGATGATGCGACGGACCGGCAGTACCCGTCCAAGCAGTACGACACTCGACAGTAATCAGGCTGCTCTTTCCCTTGTGCTTCGACGGGGATACGGATGAAATGGACAACCGGTTTATCACGAAAGCCCGACACGACCCCGGCGTTCCGCGAGGCGAGCAGCCGCTTGGACGTGGCGTCGCCCGCCGAGGTCGACCTCGTGTTGGTCTTCTTTTCGGACAATCATACCGACAACGCGCGCGATCTGGCGCTGGACATGACCCGGGCCTTCCCCAACGCGGTGTGCGTGGGGTGCAACGCCGCCGGGGTGGTGGGCGTGGCCGACCACACCGACCAGGAGAGCTCCCTGTCGGTGACCGCGGCCGTGCTGCCGGGGGTGGACCTGACCCCGATTCGCTTCGAGCCCGACGTCCACGACCGCGCCGATTTCGAGTGGCGCGGTGAGTTGGGGCTGGACGAGGGCGCATCGCCGAATTTCCTGGTGTTGTCGGAAGCGTCGAGCTTCGAGACCGAGGCGCTGTTGGCCGCGCTGGACCGCTCGTTTCCCGAGGCCGCCAAATTCGGCGGGCTGGTGGGCACGGGGGCGGCGGCCGGCAACCGCTTGCTGCTCGAAGGTCACGTGTACACCAACGGGGCGGTGGGGCTGGGGTTGCAGGGCAACCTGCGCGTGGACACCGTCGTCGCCCAGGCGTGCCGGCCCATCGGCGAGCCGCTGATTGTGACCGAGCACACCCAGAATATCATCCACCGCTTCGACCGCGGCAACCCCATGGAGGTGTTCCGCGACCTGGTGCACAGCCTCGAGGGGGCCGAGCGCGAGCTCGCCCAGCACTCCATGTTCGTGGGCATCGGGGTGGAGAATCGGCGCGGGGAATACGGCGCCGGGGACTTCGTCATCCGCAATATCATCGGGTTCAATCCCAAAAACGGCGACCTCGCCGTCGCCGCGCCCATCGATGATCTGGACGTCATCCAATTCCACCTGATGGACCCGCACACCTCCACGGTGACCTTCGAGCAGGCCATGGGCGAATTCGCCGCGCAGGTGGGCCCCGGCGGCGACAGCCGCGGCGCGCTGCTGTTCAGCGGCATCGCCTCGGGCGACAGCCGCAGCGACAAGGCCAGCCAGGAGGCCGACTTGCTGCACGAATACCTGGGGGGTGTGCCCATCGGCGGGTTCTTCGCCGAGGGCGAGATCGCCCCGGTGGGCCGAAAGTCATGCCTGCACGGCTATGCGAGCACGGTGACGTTGATTCGTGAGGCGTGAGGCGTGAGACGAGCGGCCCGCGGCGGGCCGCTCGACACGTCGCCTATTGGCCCAGCGGCAGGGTGCCCTGGAGCATGGCGTCGAACATGATGAAGCCGTCGCGGTACTCTACCGGGCGGTTCAGCAGGAATTGCACATCCAAATTGCTCAGGGTGGGGGCGAGGGTGGACAGCCCCGATAACGACGGCACCGGCAACTGGAAGGACAGCCCTTGCTGGAGGGTCTGTTCGATCTGCGGCCACACCTGGTTGAGGATCAGGCCCTTGATGGTGGCGTCGTCGAGCACGGCGTGATCGCCGGTGGTGTTCTTGACCCAGGCGGTGACCTCGGGCGGGTCGGGCACGGTGATCGAGATGGAGTTGTCCGCCAGCGACATCAAGATGCCCACCTGCAGGTTGACCGCGTAGGTGTCCACCTGGTTCAGAAGGTGCGCCTCGATCTCCATCTGGCCGGCGCGCAACATGAAGTCGTAGGGCTCGCCGGCTTTGGGCGGCGAGAGCACCGGCTGCAGCTTGACCGACAGGGTGGCCTTGTCGGTCATGCCCGCGTATTGCGACGGCATCAGGTCGGTCAGGTCGATCTCCAGAAAACCCGACTCCCACAGCGCGTGCAGCAAGCCGTTGAGCAGCCCCAGGCGCACGCCCACCTGGGCGCGGCTGGACTGGAACAGCGGGATGTCGCTGGTGTACTCGGTGGCCAGCGGGATGCCCGGCGTGCCCGTGAGCGCGGGGGCCTTGTTGGCGCTGACGTCGGTGGACAGCACCGCCTTCATGGAGTTGCGGTAGCTCGTCTGGAAGTTGTCGATGCTCCCGTCGAGCGAGACGGTCAGCGGGTCGGTGAAGTCGGTGTTGAGGTCGAAGCTCAGCCCGCTGAGCTGGTCTTCGACCGAGTTGAGCGCGTTGGCCAACAAGGTGGGCAGTTGGTCGACGAATTGGGAGCGCAGCGTGCCCACGAGGATGGTCTCGATCTTGTTGCGCAGCGCGCTCTCGGCGAGTTTGAACACCGCGTTGGCCTGGGCGCTCACGAAGTTGCTGTGAGCGTTTTGCAGGGCCAGGTCGATGTCGTCGACCTGCGCCTCGAAGGGCTGGCCGGGGCCGGGCTTGTCGATGCTCAGCTCGGCGTAGCCGGCGAGGTCGGCGGTGATCGAGCCGGTCAGGTCGAGCGTCTGGGAGTTGAACGCCACCCCGCCCTGAGTCTGCATGACCACCGAGGGCACCCAGATGTACAGCTCGGCGCCGGTGTCGGTCAGGTCGAGCACGATCTGGGGCTGGCCCAGCGTCAGGTCGGTGATGTGCAACTGACCCGAGGAGGTGTCGAGGACCGGGTCGGGGATCTGGCTCATGAAGTCGATATTCTGGACCAGCAGGGTCAGGATATCGGCCAGGTCCTGGGTGACGAAGGTGGACTCGTCGGGCTGCTGGGGCAGTTGGCCGTCGTCGAAGAAGCGCTGGCCCAGGTCGAGGACCAGCCCGTCGTCGAAGCTAAAGGCGGTGGCGGTGGCGGTGTCGCTCATGTCGTACCAGGCCGGCGCCCAGATGAAGTCGAGCATGGACTGGCCGCTGGCGCGGGTGACCCCGTCGGTGGCGACGACCTCGAGGTGGTTGACGCCGAAGTCGGGCTCGATGGTCGTCGAGAAGTGGCCGTTGTCGTCGAGGTCGACGCCCTGGCCGTCGACGAAGGCGTGCAGCTCGCCGTGGGTGTCGCTGACGGTGCCCTCGACGGTGACCGTCTGGGATCCGTCGGCGCCCAGCCAGGCGCCCGGGGCGGGTTTGGTGATCTCGACGGTGGGCGAGACGCGGTCGACGACGATCTTTTTCTGGCCGCACACGGGCACGCCGTCGACGCCGTCGTCGACGGTGCAGGCCTTGAAGGTGACGTCACCGACGTCGTCGAGCTTGTACTTGCCGCTGTCCTCGGTGACCAGGTCGGCGGGGGTGACCGTCCACTTGACGTTGACCGCGCCCATGGTCTCGCCGTGGCCGTCGTAGACGATGGCGGTGGGCGTGAGGTTGGCGCCGGTGTGGTAGACGCCGCGCGCCGGGTCCAGGGCGACCTGCAGGCTGGCGGCGAGGTTCAGGTCCACGCCCCCGGCGCTGTCGGTGCCCGCGTCGGCGCCGGCCTGCACGTGGTTGGTCGTTCCGCCGGTCGACGAGTCGCCGCAACCGGTCGCGGTGAGCACACCGGCGGCGCACAGCGCCACCAGCAGCAAGCGAGCATTGTGGGATTGTCGGTTGGTCATGGGAGGACTCCGAAGTCGCCTTTGAGCAAGAAGTGTCGCGTGGTGCCGCCCAGCGCCGGATTGACGATGCCCAGCGAGCTACCGGCGGGCAAACCGTATTGACCCAGCGACTGCGGAATCCCGAAGCTGGGGATGGGCAGCGCCGGCAGGGCGTTGTTCAGCGAGGTGTCGATAACGTTTTGTAGCAGGTCTTTGAGGAAGGACTCCAGCACGGCTCTCGAGTTGGAGTCGAGCGTGATGCCCACCGGGCTGAAGTACAGCTCGTTGATCTGGATATTCTGGAAGCTCAGGTTCGACCCGTTCAGCGACACGCCGGTGCGGGCCACCGCGCCCACCCGCACGTTGACCGGCTCGTCGAATAGGCCCGGGTAGACGATGGACATATTGACCGCGCCCAGCATCAAGTTGAGCTTGCCGGGCCCCTGCAGGGCGACGACCGGCGGCAGGGCGGTGGACAGCTCGATCTGGGTGCCTTGCGGGAAGGTGGCGCCGATGGCCGAGCTGTTGACGCTGGCGTCGAATAGCCCGCCGCGCCACAGCGCGTGCAGCACCTGGTTGAGCGTGCCGATGTGGATGCCTGCCGAGATCGGCCGGCCCGGGTCGGTGCTCAACAGGTTGTCGCCCTGGGGCATGGGTACGCCCAGTGACGGGGTCGCCCGCTCGATGACCGCGGGGGTGAACTTGGTGCCCAGGCCGAACAGCACGCGCGCCGCGGTGGTCGACAGGCTGGAGAAGTCGACGCCGAAGTTCAGCGCCAGGTCCCCGCTGCCGTCGAGGCGCGGCACGTGGAAGGTCGAGCCCAGCGCGCTGACATCCAGCCCGCTGACCATATTGTCCAGCGTGCCTTGCAGTTGGTTTTGCAGGAAGTTTTTGACCTGGTCTTCGATCATCGACTTGAGCGTGCCCTGGACCAGGCTGCTGATGATGTTGTCGAGCCAGCCGGGGGTGCCGTTGAAGTCGATGGTGATGTGGCCGGAGGTGACGCTCACGGAGTTGGACTGAAGCTGGACGTCGGGCCGGCCGTTGTTCAGGCGCAGCTTCACATCCAGGTCACCGGTCAGCGAGTCGACGATGACCGTGCCGGAGAGGCCCAGGGTGGTCTCCTTGAGGTCGATCTGGACGTCACGCACCACCGCATGCAGGTTCATGCCATCCTGGATGAGCGTCAGGCGGGTGTCGTGGGGGCCGTTGAGACGGCTGCCCCGGTACTCGATATTGTAGTGGTACAAGCACCCCAAAAAAGTGCAACCAACATCGCCGCTGGCCAACGGGTTGTTGGCGCGCAGCGAAGTATCCAACTGGTCGTGCAACCCGTTGCTGTTGAGCACGGTGTGCAGCACGTCGTTGAGGCTGTCGAGGGGGTCGCTGTAGTTGTTGTCGTCGACCGACTCCTGGCCGACCCACAGGGAGACGGCGTCGGACAGAAAGCCGTCCTCCGGGCCCCATTTCTTGGAGGTCAGAAACGCGCAGGTGGTGCTGTTTTCCTGCTGGTACTGACCGGTGGCCGCGTCGGTGGCGCGGATGTCGACGAAGTTGATGCCGAAGCGCACGGTCACCGGCGCCTCGAAGGTGCCGTCGGCGGCGACGGTCACCGGGTTGTTGTTGACCGTGACCGAGTCGACGCCCTGGGCGTCGGTGACTTTGCCGCGGAAGGTGACGGTGTCGCCGGGGGCGGCGTCGCGCATGTCGCCGTCGGCCGGCGAGACGCATTGGATATTGGGGCCCTGGCCGTCGACGACGATCTCGACGGAGTCCTGCAGCACGGCGTCGTCCTTGGTGTCCCCGTCGACGGTGGCGGTCACCGTGTAGGTGCCCTCCTGCTGATAGCGGAAGCGGCCGTGGCCGAAGGGCTGGCCGGCCGGCTGGCTGTCGTAGGAGACGTGGGCGTCCTCGACCTGGTTGCCATACTCGTCGGTGACGATGGCGGGGATGCTCACGACCTGGTCGATGTCATAGTAGGGCAGGTCGGGCTGCTTGGAGATGGCCAGGTGCGCGGGCAGGGCGGGGTTGACCTCCAAGGGGGCGCCGCGCTCCTCGCTGTCGCCGTCGGCGCTGCAGGTGATGGTGTGCACGCCCGCCTGGGTGATGGTCACGGTGTGGTCGTTGACGTCGATGCCCGCGCCGCTGGTGTCCACGTTCACGGTGGTGTCGGCGCCCTCGACCTTGTTGCCATAGGCGTCGAAGACCGCGCAGGTGGCCGTCGCCGAGTCGCCGGCGGTCACGATGTTGGTGTCCAACGTGGTGACCACAGTGTGCGGCTGGCCGGGCTCGATGTTGAGCACCGCCGGGGTGTCGTCGACCAGACTCAGGCTGGGAAACTGGCAGGCCACCGTCGCCTGGCCGGCGACCGTGGGCACCAGCGACATCGGGTCTTGTTCTATGAACGACTGCTCCGGCGAGTAGATGAGCTTGGGATCGGCCCCGTCGGGCGTCGCTACCTGGTTGCCGTCGGCGTCGAGCAACTGGCAGTCGACCGACACCGGCGTGCCCGCGGCGACCGTGTCGCTGGCGAGCACCGTCTCGACGGCCACCGGCACCGCGACGCGGGTGACCGACGTGGCGTCCGCCATGTCACCTGCATCGGCGCCCCCGTCTCCCATCCCGGCGTCACCGCCCTCGGAGATCTCGATGCCCTTGTGGGGCGTGCCGCCGTTATCGCCGCAGCCAACCGACAGCGTCAGTGCGGCCGTCACCACCGCCAGTAACAGAGCGGGGTAGACCCGTCCGCGACTCGCGGTCTTTTGCCATTGCAGCCGTGCCATAGGAATCCTCGTATATAATTCGCGCAGTAACCGCTCGACCCCTTCCCAGCGAAGACGTCTGCGGCCAATTCAGATCTATCGATACAGAATGCTTTACTAATCATAGCGGAATCACATTTCAACCGAAACTCCAGCTAAATTTAGCAATGGCCTGTCCGCGACGCATGCCTTTTAGGGGGAACGCCGGTTGGCGAATTGGCCGGAGGGACTTAGGATTGACTGGCGAGTCATGTTTTGGGAATCTGGCCCGTACGCTCACCCTCATCGTCGCTCCTCACCCCACGGTCAGTCCATGAGTCAGCACGCAGCGGTCACCGAGCAGCCGGGCATCGACGGGCGACGTTTTCTGGAACGCGACAGCCTGCGGGAGGCCGCCGGCAAATTCTTCGGCTTTCCCACGCCCTGGATTCTGGCTTCGACGGCCCTGGTGGGCTGGATCGGCCGGTTCGTGGTCGGCGGCTGGAATCTGTGGGACGCGCTCATCCCAGCGATGATTCTGCTGTTCTGGCCGATGCAGGAGTGGTTGATTCACGTGCTGATCTTGCACTTCAAGCCCGTCGAACTGTTCGGGCGCCGCTTCGATCTGCATCTGGCGCGCAAACACCGCGAGCACCACCGCGACCCCTGGCGCGTCGACGACGTCTTCATCCCCATGCGCTCGCTGTTGATCGTGTTGCCCGTGGGGATCGCCACCTGGTTTGTGGTCGCGCCTCAGTTGCGCGTCTTCTTCATGGGGCTTGCCGCCTACGGCTCGCTGAGCCTGGCCTACGAGTGGACCCACTTCCTCATCCACGTCAATTACAAGCCGCGCACGCGCCTTTACCGGCGGTTGTGGCAGAATCACCGGCTCCATCATTTCAAAAACGAGCACTACTGGTTCGGCGTGACGATGCTCTCCGGAGACCGCCTGCTGGGCACGGCCCCGGAGCTCGGTGAGGTCGACACCTCCGAGACCTGTCGCACGCTGGGCGTCGAGCCCGACTAGGCTGGCGAAGCGACGACGGCAGGGACGCGCAGGGACGCCGTCGCTCCAAAGTTGCCGTCAAAGCGGTAAAATAGCTTAACCGAACACGAGTGGCATCGGGGTGGAAAGTGGGGTTGCCGGTAGAGTGGCAACTGCAGCTTCCGGGTGGAAGGCGGAGTTGCCGCCTTTCACGCAGTTGTGTTTCCAACGCAACGCCGTGCGATGCCTCGGGTTTGATTTTTTTGGTGGCGTAAGTGTCTGGTTTATAGTGGTTTTTATTGATGTTTGGGTTGTTTTGGTGGTTTTTTAGAGATAGGCACGGAGGTTGGCAAGCGTGTTGCACTAAGGTTAGGTCGTCACAACACACGAGCTTTCGGTTGTACGCGCGTCCCTTCATCCCATTTCCCATGCGCGCGAAGACCGGGGGCTGGGCGAGAGCCCAACGTCAACCTGCGCCTTTCTCCCATTGGGTGCAGGAACATCCCTGACGTCCCTTCTGAGATGCCTCTTCGGATTAACCCACCGGAGAGGCATCTCACTTTTCTTGGCCGGACGTTTCCCTCAAGAGCACAGCGAGCGCAGCACGAAGTCGGGCTGGATGTCCGAGTGGCGCAGGGTGTTGTCGACGTCGGTCAACCCCGTGGCCACCAACACCGAATCCAGGCCAAAGTCGTTGGCGCCCTTGATGTCGGTGGCGAGTTGGTCGCCGAGCACCGCGCAGCGGCGGGTGCCCAGCAACTCGACGGCGCGCTCGAACATCGGCGCGTAGGGCTTTCCCAAGCGATGGAAGGTGACCGTCTCGTGCGCGGCGCCCGGATAGCGCGCGCGCAGCGCCGTTTCGAAGAGACCGGCGATGCTGCCGCTGGTGAAGCCGAAGCTGGACTCGGAACGCTGGTAGATGAGGTCGGGATTGGGAAGCAGCAGGTGGACGGGCTCGCCGGCGTCGAGCTTGCGAAACAGCGTGGTCAACGCGGCGTCGACGGTGGGAACGAAGTCGTAGCCCGACTCGTCACCGATCATCAGGACGTCGAAGTCTCCGTCGTCGGCGTCGACGAGCTGGGCGCCGGCGCGCACGGCATACTCGGCCGAATCAGCGGTGCCCAGCACCAGACAGGTGGCGCCGCCAAGCTCGTGGCGGGCGAAATAGTCGCTGGTCAGCGAGCCGGAGGTGACGATCTGGTCGGCGTCGATGTCGAGGCCGTCGCGGCGATACTTCGACGCGCACGACCCGGGCAGCCGAGACGCGTCGTTGGTGATGATGACAAAGGGCATGCCCTGTCGCCGTAGGCGCTCGACAAACTGCACGGCGCCGTCGAAGGCGCTGTCGGAGTGGACGAGCACGCCGTACGCGTCGATGAGCAGGGCGTCGTAGTTGTCGAAGAGATCGTCGACCGAGATCGGCGAGGATGGCGGCATCGCGGGCTCACTTCCAAAAGAGCGTTGGCATTTGCCCCCAACCATGGGGGCCGCCGCTCGAAGGTCAAGCTAGCGAGGTGCGCAGCACGGGGGCGTGCGCGCGGCTGGGCTGTCGCGCGCGCACCATCTCGAGTTGCTCGTAGCCGCGCGAGAATTGTTCGACGGCGAACGTCACCGCCTCGGCGCGGGCGAGCATCGACGGATTGTAGCGGTCGTAGAATTCGCGCACGTCCCCGATCGCCGGCTCGAAGGCCGAGGTCATCGTCTCCTCGACGGTCTCCCACAGAGCGGGGCGTTCCTCGAGCAGCCGGCCGATAAAATAGGTCGCGAACTCGGCGTGGCGTCGGATGGAGCGTTTTTCCTCGTCGAGCGCGGCGCGCAGCGTGGGCATGATGTCGAGATCGTCGAGAAACGAGCACAGCACATGGATGCCGGTGGCCCCCAAGATGCCCTTGCCGATGGGGCCGAAGTAGGTCAGCGCCTTGATAAGGTCTTTCGGAGAAGACGACGTACGCAGACGCTCCAAGATCTGGGGCATGTGTTCGGTGAAGGTGGATTGGAAGCGCGAGTGGCGAAAGCGTTCCGGGTCACCGACCAGCGGGATGGTGTCCTGCAAGATCCGGTTGTACAGCTCGGCAAAGCGCGCCGTCTCAAAGGCCAACGACGAGAAGCACAAGCTCTCCTCGAAGTTACCGTACTCCTCGATCCCCAATTGCAAGATGGTGCAGTTGCGCATCTGGGCGTGCAGGCAATCGGTGGCCAAGACCGTCAGCGCCAAAATGGGCAGCCGCGACGGTCCGTCGAGGCTCTGCCAATCGTGGCGGTCCTCGGTGAAGTCCAGGCTCGAGGGGTTCCAGCCGCCGGCTCCCTTGGCTGCCTCGTACAGGCGCATGGGAACCGAATGGGCGTGCAGAGTTCGCGTGTTCAACGACCGTGTGACCATTTCGTCCAGTCCTTGGAGTACAAATGGGGGCACAATACGACGGACATCTCCCTCGCCGACACGACCCGGATAATGCTCTCACAAGAGCCAAGCGATCTCGACTCTCACCAACTTATTACAGCTTCGCGAGCAGTTTAACCCGCATGGCCACGCTTGTCGAGGACGCAATCGACGGGGACGTCGCGTGGCCCCAAGGGGCGCATCATGTCGGGATCTTGACACGTCGGCACAGGACACATAACTAAGCACCCACTAACATAGCGCCGTTGCGGCGAGGACGACGTAGTCGAGGAATGGACAATGACGAATTGGAATGAGTTGGCTGACCGCATCCTGGAAGGACATCCCATCTCGCGCGAGGAAGCGCTGGAGGTGGTCAACGCGCCCGACGACGAGTTGCTGGCCATCTTGCACGCCGCCTTCAAGGTGCGCTCGCGCTACCACGGCCGCAAGGTCAGGGTGCACGTGCTGCAAAACGCCAAGAGCGGGGTGTGCCCGGAGGACTGCAAGTTCTGCAGCCAGTCGCTCAAATACAACACCGGCGTGGAGCGCTACAAAATGCAGGAGGTCGACGAGCTGGTCGAGGGCGCCAAGGCCGCCTTCGAGAAGGGCGCGGTGACCTACTGCATGGTCACGGCCACCCGCGGGCCCAACAACCGCGAGCTGGAGACCATCTGCGAGGCCACCCGGCGCATCAAGGAGACGTACCCGCTCAACGTGTGCGCCTCGCTGGGCATCCTCAAGGACGGTCAGGCCGAGAAGCTGCGCGAGGCCGGGGTCGACCGGTACAACCACAACCTGGAGACCTCGTGCAACAACTTCGAGAACGTGGTCTCCACCCACTCCTTCCAGGACCGGCTGAACACGGTCAAGAAGGCCAAGAGTGCGGGCATGGAGGCGTGCTGCGGTGGCATCATCGGCATGGGGGAGACGGTCGAGGACTGGGTGGACCTGGCGTTGACCCTGCGCGAGGTCGGCGTGGAGTCGGTGCCCCTGAACTTCTTGAATCCCCGACCGGGCACGCCCCTGGGCGACGACGTGGCCGAGCGCGCCGCCAACGGTGACGGCGAGGCCCACCTTCGCCCGCAGGACTGCCTCAAGGCGCTGGCGATGTTCCGCTTCGTCCACCCCGACGTAGATGTGCGCGTGGCCGGTGGGCGTGAGGTCGTGCTCGACCATATGCAGCCGCTGTCGCTGTACGCGGCCAATTCCCTGTTCACCGAGGGCTACCTGACTACGGGCGGGCAGGGCACGTCGAGGGATTACGACATGATCGTGCAGGCGGGGTTCGAGCCGGAAGTGGTGTGAGGAGTGATCGAGTGATCGAGTGATCGAGTGATCGAGTGATCGAGTGAACGGCAGCCGATTAGCGGATTAGCGGATTAGCGGATGGTGATGTGATGGCTGAGGAGTATACGCGGGAGCAACTCGAGGAGTGGGATGACCGGTATGTGTGGCACCCGTTTACGCCTCATTCGGTGTACCGGGACGAGGAGCCGGTGACGGTCGTGGCAGGCGAGGGTAACTACCTGATCGACGCCGACGGCAACCGCCTGCTCGACGGGGTCGCCTCTATCTGGTGCAACACCTTCGGGCATCGGCGCGCGGAGATCGACCAGGCCGTCAAGGACCAGCTCGACCGCATCGCTCACGCCACCCTTCTGGGCAACGCCCAGGAGCAGTCGATCCTGCTGGCGAAGCGGCTCGTGGATCTGGCGCCGGGGGATCTGAGCAAGGTGTTCTTCTCGGACAACGGATCGACCTCGGTCGAGATCGCCGTCAAGATGGCCCTGCAGTGGTGGCAGCAGCGCGAGGGGGGCAAGCATGCCCACCGGCGCAAATTTTTGGGGCTGACCAACGCCTACAACGGCGACACCATCGGCGCGGTGTCGCTGGGCGGGGTCGACCTGTTCCACGCGCGCTTTCGCCCGCTTTTGTTCGACGTGGTGCGCGCGCCGTCGCCGTACGTGTACCGGCGCCCGGCCGACCAGACCAAAGAGCAGGCCGAGGAGGCGTTCGTCGCCGAGTTCGACCGCGTCTTTTTGGAGAACGCCGACGAGCTGTGCGCCGTGGTCATCGAGCCGGGGATGCAGGGCGCGGGCGGCATGATCACCTACCCACAGGGCTTCTTCAAACACCTGCGCGAGCTGACCCGCGAGCACGGTGTGCTGCTCATCTTCGACGAGGTCGCCATGGGCATGGGGCGGGCGGGCACGATGTTCGCCTGCGAGCGCGAGGGCGTGGTGCCCGACTTTCTGTGCATCGCCAAGGGCTTGACCGGCGGTTATATGCCGGTGGCGGCGACGCTGACGAACGAGCGCATCTACGAGGGCTTTCTGGCCCCGCCCGAGGAGGGAAAGACCTTCTTTCACGGCCACACCTATACGGGCAACGCCCTGGGCTGCGCGGCGGCGCTGGCCACGTTGGACATCTTCGAAAACGACAACGTGCTCGACGAACTGCCGGGCAAGGTCGAGAGGCTTCGCGCGGAGCTGGCCAAGCTCGCTGATCTGGAATGGGTCGGCGATATCCGTCAGTACGGGTTGGCGGTAGGCATCGAGTTGGTGCGCGACCGCCAGACCAAAGAGCCGTTCGACGCCAAGGACCGCGTGGGCATGAAGGTCTGCCGGCGCGTGCGCGACGAGGGCGTCTTCTTGCGCCCGCTCAACGACATCATCACCATGATGCCGCCGCTGTCGATCACCGACGAGGAGCTCACCAAGCTGGTCGACGCGGTGCGCATCGCCATCGAAGACGTGCTCCCCGAATACGCATGAACGACAAAGCCACCATCATCGTCGTCACGGGCACCGACACCGAAATCGGCAAGACCATGGTCTGTGCCGGCGTGGCGCGCGCGCTTCGCCGGCGCGAGGTCGACGTCGTCGCCGTCAAACCGGTGGAGTCGGGCACCGACGTGGAGCCGGCGGCCGGCGAAGACGGCGCGATTCTGGCCGAGGCCGCTGGCCAACAGCGCCCCAAGCACGCCCTGGTGCGGCTTCGCGAGCCGCTGGCGCCGCCGGTGGCAGCCGACATCGACGGCGTCGAGCTCGACATGGACGCCTGGTGCGAGGTCGTGCGCGACTACGCCGAGACCGCCGACGTGGTCCTCGTCGAGGGCGCCGGCGGCTTGCTCTCTCCGCTTACCTGGCAGGACACCGCCCGCGAGCTCGCCCAGAAGCTCGACGCCTCCGTGCTCGTGGTCGCCCCCAACAAGCTCGGCTCGCTCAACCACACGATGCTGGTGCTCGAGGCGCTCGAACACGCGCAGATACCGCTGGCCGGCGTGGTCTACAGCGCGCCGGCGCAAGCCGACGAGTCGACCCCGCGAAACGCCCAGACGCTGCGCGACTTTTACGGCGTGGAGCGCGTCGTCGAGCTCGGCCGCGTGGCCGATTGGCGCGAGGCCGCCGAGCAGCTCGACGGCGTGTGCGACTGGCTCGACCTCCCCCAACGCTGAGACACCCACATGACCGGCTGGAGTCCATGGCTGGACGCGGCGATCGACGAACTCGACCGCCGCGATCTTTTGCGCTCGCTCGACCCCATCGAACCCATCGACGCGGTGCACGTGCGCGCCCAGGGGCGCGAGCTGACGCTATTTTCGAGCAATGATTACCTGGGGCTGTCCCATCATCCCGCGGTGCGCGACGCCGTCGCCGCCGCCGCGCAGCGCACGGGCATGGGCCCGCGCGGCTCGGCGCTCGTCTGCGGCTATACCTCGGCGCACCGCGCGCTCGAGCGTGAACTCGCCGAGCTCGAGGAGACCGACGAGGCGCTGCTCTTTCCCACCGGCTTTGCCGCCAATATGGCGGTGATTTCCTCGCTGGCCGGCCCGGAGGTGGCCATTTTCTCGGACGCGCTCAACCACGCCTCCATCATCGACGGCTGTCGGCTGGCGCGCCGCAAGGGGGCATCGGTGTCGGTGTATCCACACAACGACATCGACGCGCTGGCCGCCCAGCTCGACCAGAGCGACGCCGAGCGCAAGCTCATCGTCACCGACACCGTGTTCAGCATGGACGGCGATCTTGCACCGCTCGAGCAGTTGGCGCATCTAAGAAACGTCCACGACGCATTATTGGTGGTCGACGAGGCGCACGGAACCCTGGTCTTCGGTGAGCACGGCGGCGGCGTGGCCGAGCATCTGGGCGTCGCCGACGCCGTCGACGTTCACGTGGGTACGCTGAGCAAGGCGGTGGGAGCGCTCGGTGGGTTTGCGGCGACGTCGTCGCGGCTTCGTCAGTGGATCTTCAACCGGGGCAGGGCGTTTATCTTCTCCACCGCCCAGCCCGTGCCGGTCGTCGAGGCGGCGAGGGCGGCCATCGGCGTCGCGCGCAGCCAGCCCGAGATTCGCCGGCGCGTCTGGCAGCACGTCGCTCACCTGGGCGAGCGGCTGGGCAAAGAGCTCACCAGCCCGATCGTGCCGATCGTGCTCGGCGAGGAGGCCCGCGCGCTGGCGGCGAGCCAAAAGCTTCTTGACGAAGGCTTCCACGTGATTGCCATTCGACCACCGACGGTGGCGCCGGGGACCGCGCGACTTCGCGTCGCTCTGTCCGCCGCGCACACCGACGATGACGTGGCGCGATTGGCCGATGTCCTGGAGGAAATCACATGCGGAAGTTGATCGAAGAGTTCAAGCAATTCATCAAGCGCGGCAACGTCGTCGACCTCGCGGTCGGCGTGGTCATCGGGGTGGCCTTTGGCGCCATCACCAAGTCGCTGGTCGACGACATCATCATGCCGCCTCTGGGGCTGGCGACCGGCGGGGTCGACTTCGCCCAGTTATTCTGGGTGCTCAAGCCCGGCAAGGTCCCCGGTCCCTACCACACCATCGCCCAGGCCAAGGCCGCCGGGGCGGTGACCATGAATTACGGCACTTTCATCAACACCATCATCAACTTTCTGGTGGTGGCGATTGCGATGTTTTTCGTGGTGCGTGCCTACACCCGACTGACCGAAAGGCTGCACCACGAAGAAGAGACGGCGCCCGCCGAGCCGGTCGACAAGGAGTGTCCGTATTGCTTCGAGTCGATTCCGATCAAGGCGGTGCGCTGCCCGCGGTGCACGTCGCATTTGGATGACGGCGTGGGCACGCTCGAATAGCCAAGAGTAGGCCTTGCAGAGGCGTGGCGCCAGCTATTGAGGTGGAATTAGGATTGAAGGGCGGACGATTCGCGGCGTTTGCGCGTAGAGGTCGTGTCGCAAATTGCCACGTGGCTAATCTGCAAATACACCGTCCCGCGCAAACGTGTCGGATCGTCCGCCCGAAGATTTCGTATCGCAAAAAGCCACGTGGCTAATCTGCAAATACACCGTCCCGCGCAAACGTGTCGGATCGTCCGCCCTTCAATAGTAGATACAACAATAGAGGGCGCCCCGCATCCGCAGGGCGCCCTCTCACACTTCATCCACCCGAGTCGGCGATCAGCGACGATACATCGTCACCACGGCCGCGCCGCCCAGGCCCAGGTTATGCTGCAGGGCGACCTCCGCGCCGTCGACCTGGCGCTCGTCGGCCATGCCGCGAAGCTGCCAGTTGAGCTCGGCGCATTGAGCGAGCCCGGTGGCTCCCAGCGGGTGCCCCTTGGAGATGAGCCCGCCGGAGGGGTTGACCACCCAGTTGCCGCCGTAGGTGACGTCGCCGTTGTCGATGAGCTCGCCGCCTTTGCCCTCCTCGCACAGCCCCAGGCCCTCGTAGGTGATGAGCTCGTTGGTCGAGAAGCAGTCGTGAAGCTCGATGACGTCGACGTCCTCGGGGCCCATGCCGGCCTGCTCGTAGACCTGCTGGGAGGCCAGGCGGGTCATGTCCGCGCCGACCAGCTTGATGGCGCTGTCGCCGAAGGTCGCCTCGGTGTCGGTGACCATGGACATGCCGGCGATCTCGATGGCCTGGTCCTCGAGGCCGTGCTCGCGCACGAAGTCCTCGCTGACGACCACGGCGGCGGCCGCGCCGTCGGAGGTCGGGCAGCACTGCAGCATGGTCAGCGGCTCGTGGATCATGCGCGCTTCCATGATCTGCTCGAGGGAGTACTCGTCGCGGAATTGCGAGCGCGGGTTTTTGGTGGAGTGCAGGTGGTTTTTGTAGGCCACCTTGGCGAAGTGTTCGGCGGTGGTGCCGTATTTCTCCATATGCTCGCGCCCGGCGTTGCCGAAGATCTGCGGGGCGGGCGGGGCCTTGGCGAAGCCGCGCTGCTCGGCCATGGTCTCGAAGTGGCGCCCCAGCGGGTTGTAGCGGCCCTTGCCGCTGGTATCCAGCGAGCCTTTGGCCATCTTCTCGAAGCCCAGGGCCAGGGCGCAGTCGACGATGCCGCCTTCGACGAGCTGCTTGGCCATGAACAGCGCCGTCGAGCCGGTCGAGCAGTTGTTGTTGACGTTGTAGATGGGCACGCCCGTCAGGCCCAGCCCGTAGGCGGCGGCCTGCCCGGAGGTGGACTCGCCGTAGACGTAGCCGGCGAAGACCTGCTCGATCTCGTCGTAGTCCACGCCGGCGTCCTTCAGCGCCTGTTCGCCGGCTTCCTTGGCCATGTCCGGGTAATCCCAGTCACGCGCCCCGGGTTTTTCGAAGTTGGTCATTCCCACGCCAATTACATAGACCTTGCGGCTCATCGTCGTTCCTGTGGCTGAATGGTGGTTCACTTCATCGCTGGCATTATAGCTACGACGATCCGAATTGTCGCGCAACCCTACGTGTCTTGCTCATGCGGGCGATCTTTGTTCAGATGGGCTGCCCCACAAGAGCAGCCCCAAAAGATGAGAGGAATTGATGATGGATCGTCATTCGAGATGGTTGTTCGCACTGCTCGCCGTCAGCGTGCTCGCCGGTTGCTCGACGCAGAAGGCGTCCGAGGAGGCGGGCGCGCAGGCCGCCCAAAAGACCGAGAAAGCCAAGCAGGTCCAACAGCCGGCGGAGTCCAAGACCGCGCCGACCTCCGGGCCGCTCGCCTGCGCCCAGAACCCCGCGCCGTTCTGGGAGACCAAGGTCGGCGCGCCCCAGGGCACCGTCAACCCACAGGCGCCGGTGCGCCTGAACATTCCGGAGGGTCTCAAAGCCATCGAGCCGCCGGCCCAGGCCAGCAAGCCGGTCGAGGGCGGCACCTGTGAGGGCGCGGTATATTCGTCGGCGACGCAGTCGCTCGTCGGACGCGGGCGCGCCTTTCCCATGTGCTGTAAGGCCAAGGCGCAGGGCTCGGATTTCACTGTCGGCTGCATGAACGCGCGCGGCTGCACGCTGAGCGTGCCCACGCCCAAGGGTGTCCAGCAAGTGAACTCGATGGACGAGCTCACCAAGGCCATCGGCACGGTCGACACCGCCGCCGAGGCCATCGGCCTGGCCGCGCTGTACGACCACAACGTGTGGGTTCCCTACGGCGGCCACGTCGACGACGAGATCGCCAAGACCGGCACATTCTTCAAATGGGCGCCGGTGCGGGACAAGCCGGTCGAGGTTCAGGCCGAGGAGCATCCCTGGGGCTGGGTGTTGAGGCTTCCGGCCTACCGCCAATGCGGCTGCCACCACGACCTGTACCGCGTGACCTACCGCGTGACGCGCGACGGCGGCGTGTGCCGCCTCGGCGAGAAGCCCCAGGCCATCGCCCGCGCCCAGACGTCGGTGTGCATCGACTAGTCGTCGTGAGGCGTCTCGGGCTCGACCAGCGCGACGTTGTCGCTGGGGGTCCAGGCGCCGGCGCCGTCCGAGAAGCCCAGCTTGACCCAGCCGTCGCGCTGGTCGCGCACCGGCAGCATCACCCCGGGAACGAGGATGGAATCCACGTCGGCCAGCCCAGCGTGCTCGCTGGGTCCCTCGCGTAGCGCGGGTTCCTTGGCGACGACGACGGCCGGTTTGACGTCGGCCAGGATCTTACCGCGCGCCAACCAGCCGCCGGCACAGATCAACACGCCCACCGCCGCGACGCCGGCGAGGACCGTGGCGGTGTCGCGCGCGACGGCGTTGCTTGAAAAGCGCCGCACCAGCGCGGCGACGAATAGCAGCCACATCAGGACAAGCAGGAAGACGGGGAAGAAGTTGGCGGAGACGCCCGTGGCCAGTTGCCACCAGAACAGCCCGTCGGGGGTGGTATTGGCGAGCACGGTGCCGTGGGCCTGCTCGACCTGGCGCAGGCGCACGAGCTGGCGGACGACGTCGCGGTTTTTCTCGATGCGCGCGTCACCGGGGCGGGCGAGGGCGGCGCGCTCGAGCGCCAGGCGCGCGGGGCCGTAGTCGCCGGCGCGGGCGAGGTCGGTGCCCAGGTCGTACAGGACGTCGGCGGCCTGCGGCTTCTGAGCGGCGACCTGCTTCCACAGCCCGGCCGCTTGTTTCCAATGCTTGGCCTTCTGGGCCTTGACCGCCTGGGCGACCGCCGGCTGCGGGGCCTGGTCGGCGTGGGCGACCGCCGGGGTGAGCGTACCCGCGAGCAGCGTCGCGGCCAGGAGCACGCCGAGCACGGCGCTGGCCTGCCATTTTTTGGCGCGACGGGCCTTTTCGAGCTGTTCGATGCATTGGCGGCCCTCGTCGAGCAGGGCCTGGGCGCGCGAATGTTTGGCGTCGGCGTCCGGCGAGTAGCGCGCGGCGTTGAGGTCGCCGAGCAACGTGGCGCAGCGCTCGACGAGGGCGTCGTCGACGCCGCGCTTTTTCAGGTGTTTGGGCAGGCCCGCCTGCGAGACGGCGCCCGCGGGGACGCCGGCGACCTCGACCAGGTACAGCGACACAGCCGCGCGAATATGATCGAGCGTCTCGCGCGCCGAGGCGTTTTGCGCCTCGTCGAGCGTGGCCAGGGCTTTTTTGTAGGCGGTGCCGCGATTTCGCCGGGGCCGGCTGCGCGAGAAACGCTCGCGTATCGGCCCCTCGAGCCACACCCCCAACAGACCCAGCGCCGGCAGCGCCAGCCCCAGCCAGAACAGCGAGCGCTCGCTGAGCGGCTTAGTCGCGCTGATCATCGCCACCTGGTCGCGCGGGGCGTCGAGCTTGTCGAGCAGAGCGTGTTGGACATCGGCCTTCTCGTCTTTTTTGACGTGCGTGGCCTTGGGCGTGGCTTGCTCGTCGAGCGGGGCCTTGCCGCCCTTGATGTCGATGTGGATGGGCTCGCTGTGAATGGTCTTGTAGGTCTCCGCCTGGGGGTCGAAATAGGAGAATTCCAGCGACGGGATCGTCAGCGTGCCCTCGCGGTCGGCGACCAGCGTATACTCGACGACCTTCTCGCCGCCGACGATGCCGTGGTTGATATGCTGGTGGGACTTGTCGTCGGTGCCCGCCTGGCGCGCGCCGTCGATGTCGGGAAGCCTGGGCAGCGCCAGGCGCCCCAATTGGCCGGTGCCGTGGGCGCGCACACGCACCGTGATCGGCCGGCCCATCTTGGCCTTGATGCGGTCGGTGGTCACCTCGAATTGCCACTGGCCGACGTTGCCCTCGTAAAACGAGTCCGGGGCGTTGGGCGGCAGCGGTTGGACGTCGATCTTGATGGGGTCGGACTGCAGATGGAGCATCTGGCGGCCGGACATGAACCCGCCGGCGACCGCGTCGACCTGCAGCGGCTCGATGGTGGTCGGCCCGGCGTGCAGCGGGAAGAGGGCGTACGCGCGCAGGGTCGCCTGCTCCATGAGGTGGCCGTGGCTCTGCACCGTCTGGCGCCGCCCGGAGACCTGCTGGCTCAAATCCTCGATCCAGAAGTCGGTCAGGCTGGGCTCTTTGGGCGGCTGCGGGTTGACGTTGAAGGCAAACGCGTCGGAGTACAAATAATACGACAGCGTGAGCTGCTCGCCGACATAGGGTTTTCGAGTGGGCTGGAGGTCGTAGTCGACGAAGACGCGGTCGTTCCCCCTGGTGCGCCGCGGGGCCTTGGCCTTGGGCGCCTGGCCGGCGGCGGTGACCTTGACGCTGACCGCGTTGGGCTGGAAGCGCTGGCCGCCCACCACCACCATCGGCGCCTTGATGGTGAATTGGCCCTGCTTGAGCGCGCGCAGCCGATAGGTGCGCGTGAGGCTTCGCTGGGACTGCCCGTTTTGGAAGATGAAGCTGGGCGCGTTGGTCGTGCCCACCACCTGGAACGCGCCGCTAAAATCGGGGTCGCTCGTGATCTGAATGGACTGATTTCCCCGGGCGCTCGCCGAAATGGAGTAGGCCAGGAACTCTCCCTGACCGACCACGCGCGGCTTGGCCGTGGCGTGCACCTCGGTGTCCGCGTAGCTCACGGCGGGAATCAGGACGACCAGGGCCAGGGCAGCGCATCGTAGCAGCCAGGTTGTAGCTGGTGTGCAGTGTGCTCTCATCGGCTCACCAATCCTTCTCGATGTAGCGCTTGGGCATATTCTGCAGCGCCTTCTTCATCTGGAAGTTGTCGTCGGTCTGTTCGAGCGCCCGCAGAATGTCATTGATGCGGCGCTTCTTGGGGTCTTTGTCCGCGGGTTTGGCCTTCTGCGCCTGTTTCTTCTGCTTCTTGTCCTTCTTGGGCTTCTGGGACTGTTTGTCTTTCTTCTTGCCTTTCTGGTTCTTGTCTTTGTTCTTGTTTTTGTTGTTCTTCTTATTCTTGTCTTTGTCTTTTTTATTCTTGTTTTTGTTTTTATTCTTGTTCTTTTGTTTGTTCTTTTTATCCTTGTTTTTCTTGTTCTGATTCTTCGGGTTGAGCTGGACCAGGTGATAGAAGGTCTGGTGGCCCTGGACGCGAAGGAGCAGGTCTTTTTTCTCCTTATTGTCGTAGTGGACGACCTGATCGAAGCGCGGCGCCGTCAGCGCGGCCTTGGCGTCGGCTTTGGGTTTGGTGCCGGTACCGGATTTAGCGCTGGCACCGGCCTTGGCGGCGACGGCGGCGAGCTTGGGCGTGACGCCCTTGGCGACGATCTGGTCGCCGGAGGCGTCGGTCAGGTCGAGCTGGACGGGCCGGTCCCCGTCTTTGGCGCCCTTGGCATCGCTGGCCGGAGCGCCGCCCAGCGACTTGTCGGTGATCGCGCGCAGGCCCCAGGCGACCTTGGTGTCCTTGTCGTCCTTGGATTGGTTGGGGCCGTTGGCGCCCGGTGCTGCCGGCGGGTTGGCCGAGGCCGACGTTCCCGCGTGCGGTTGCGCCTGGCCCTTGGCGTCGTCCTTGGGCGCGGGCAGCTTGAAGTAGTCCGGGTCCCCCTCACACAGGCGCAGGTAGCGAAATTGGGTCTTCTTGGGGTCGAGCGTCGCCGCCTGCTGGGCGGTGTCGTTGTCCTCGAAGCGGTCGTCGCCCACCACGCACGGTGCGTATTGGTAGAGCTGGGTGGTGTACGGTCCCTGCTCGTCGTCGGTCGCCCCACGCACGTGTACCAGGTACGTGCCCGGCTTCATCACGCTCTGCACGCCGGCGGTGACATAGGGCCCGTCGGCGTGGCCGTGGGCGACCACCTTGCCGGTGTCCTGGCGCACGATGTCCATCGCCAGTTTGGGCGCGCGCTTGCGCTCCTGATCCTCGCCGGGCTTGACGTCGACGAAGAGCGTATCGCCCATCTGAAGGTCGACCTTATACCAGTCGTCGTCGGACGGGCAGATGTGCAGCTTTTGCTCGCCGTCGTCCAGGGCGCGCGCGGCATCGGGGGTGTCGTTGTCCTCGTATTTGTCCTCGAGAGCGGGGCAGGGCGGGATGGCGGTGATGTCGAGGTCGTAGCGGAACTCGCGCTGGTCGCCGGCGCTGACCTTGAGCAGCAGTTGGCCCTTGCCGCCGGAGACCATGTCGGGCGTCACCTTGATCTTGTCGATGCTGCGCGTGGCCTCGGTGGCGTCGGGGTCGAAGGCGGTCTTGGTACCCTGATCGACGGCGAGCACATTCTTGCCGCTGGCGTCGAATAGTCCGATTTGCAGGTCCTGCGGGCGGGTCAAGAAGACGTGCTCGGGGTCGGGCTCGTCGCGCAACTGCGAGAAGTTCGCCGTCACCGACACCGTCGAGCCCACCGTGACCGGAATGACGTACCAGTCGTCGTCGAGCCCGCACAGCGTCAGGTCCTTTTTCTGCAGCTTGTCGAGCTTGCTCGCCTGGCCGGGCTTGTCGTTTTCCTCGAGCTTGTCCTCGAGCGCGGAGCAGGGCGGAAACAGCTTGCGAAAGACGACCTCCAGGTTGTGGCGCGCCTGCTGAATGCGCTTCTTATTGACCGGTTTTTGGGTGTCCAGGTCGACGCGAAGGGCCTGTTTGTAGGTGTCGTAGGCGTCCTTCCACTTCTTCTGACGCGCCAGAGCCAGCCCCATATTGAACAGGGCGTCGAATTGCAGCTCCGGTCTTTTGGTCTCCAGGGCCCGGCCGAAGGCCTCGCGGGCCTGGTCGTACTTTTTGTTGCCCAGCAGGGCGACGCCCAGGTCGTAATGCAGCTCGGGGCTGGCGGGGACTTCGGTCTCGGCCTCGTGGTATTTGTCGAGCGCCTTCTGATACTTCTTCTGGCTGATGAGCTGGTTGCCGTCGTCGACCGCGCCGACGGTGCCTTTGAAGGCGTCCTGGCAGCCGGTCAGGCCGCCCAGAAGGACGAGCAGGATCAACATCATCGAGCCCGTGCGAGCCGCGCGCGACGGCGCTCCCTTGGGCTTGCGGCGGCGCTCGCCGAGCAGCATGGCGATGACCAGAAGCAGCAGCGCGGGCGCCAGAAAATACATGAACCGGTTCTTGTAGCGCTGGCGCAACATCGTCTCCAGCTCGCTCTTCTGCAGATGGTCGATGTACTTCTGCAGCCCATTCACCACCGAGTGCTTTCCGTTGTAGTGCAGGTAGGTGCCGCCGGTGGTCTTGGCGATGCCTTTGAGCGTCTTCTCGTCGAGCTTGGTGTAGACGAGTTCGCCTTTTTGGTTGCGTTTGTAGCCCTTGAGGTTGCCGTTGTCGTCGTAGATGGGGATGCGGCTGCCGTCGGGGCTTCCCATGCCCACGGTGACCACGTGGATGTGGTGCTTTTGGGCCACCTTGGCGGCCTCGAGCGGGGAGGACTCGTGGTCTTCGCCGTCGGTGATGAGCACGATGACCTGGTTTTTGGCCCGGTGGACCTTGGTGCCCGAGTCGCCGTGCTTGTTGTCATTGGGGTTGTCGTCGTCGCTGTCGTTGTCGGCGACCTCCTCGCCGGTGAGCAGCTCGACGCTGTCCAAGATGGCCTGGCCCACGGACGTGCCGCCCACGGGCATCTGGCCGGGCTGGAGTTTTTCGAGATAGAAGCGAATGGCGCCGTAGTCGGTGGTCAGCGGCGACTGGGCGAAGCTCAGCGCCGTGAACACGACCAGGCCGACGCGGTTGCCGCCCAGGGCGGGCAGCGACGTCGAGATCTCGTCTTTGGCGGCGTCCAACCGGCTCGGCGGGATGTCCTGGGCGAGCATGCTGTTGGACAGGTCCATCGCGAAGACCACGTCGACGCCCATGCGCTTGATGGGGCGGTCGTTCTGGCCCCACTGGGGCTGGGCGGCGGCCACGCACAGCAGCGCGGTCGCCAGCATCACCAGCACGCCGCGGGCGACCTGGCGGCGGTTGGAGTGGCGCGCGGCCATCGCCTCGATGAGGTGCACATGGCCGAGACGCTCGCGCACGCGGCGCTTCCACCAAAAATAGCCGGCAAAGCCCAGCGCCATGGGCACCAGCAGGAGCAGCAAATACAGGTTGTGGGGCCGTGCGAAGTGCATGTCGACCTCAGGGAAATTTCTTGAGCAGGGTATATCGCAGCATCATCTGCAGGGCGATGAGCGCGGCCGCCCACACCACCAGCGGCCGGAACAGCTCTTCTTTGTCGACGTTGGAGGCGTCCTTGATGCGGCTTTTTTCGAAGTGGTCGAGGATCGTGTGGATGCTCTTCTCGAGCCCCTTGGCGTCGCTCGCCCGGTAGAATTTGCCGTCGGTCTTCGTGGCGATCTTCTTGAGCAGGGCGGGGTTGACCGGAAACTCCATCTGCCGGTAGCGCAGGTTGCTGCCGCCAAAGAAGCTGTGGACCTGCACCGGCACCAGCGTCGGCCCCTTGCGGCCTACCAGGATGGGGAAGACCTTGACGCCCAGATCCTTGGCGATGCTGGCCGCCTGCATCGGCGAGATATTGCCGCCGCGGCGGTCCCCGTCGGTGATCAGGATGAGGATCTTGGTCTTGACCTTGCTGTCCTTGAGCCCGGCGACGGCGCGTCCGATGGCGTTGCCGATGGCCGTGCCGCCGGGGTCGATGTCGCCGAGCTTGAGCCGGTCGAGCATCCCCAGGATGGTGTTGTAGTCCAGGGTCAGCGGGAACTGCAAAAAGGCGTTCTTGGCAAAGACGACCATCCCGATGCGGTCGAATTTGCGCGAGCGCACGAAGTTTTCGAGCACCTTGACCGCCGAGTTAAACCGGTTGGGCGGCGTCTCGCGCCGGGCGATGGCCTGGCGAACCTGGTCTTTGCTCTCGTCGATGGCGCGCATCGACCCGGACATATCCAGCGCCAGGTAGATGTCGATGCCCTCGACCTGGACCTCCTCGGCCTTGATGGACTGCGGGCGGGCCAGCGCGATGATCACCAGCGCCAGCGCCACGAGCATGAGGATGTCGGGGAGCGGCTCGAAATAGCGGCGCAGCCCCGGATTCTGCCCCTTGAACACCGACGCACGCGAGAAGATGAACGTGCCGCGCGTGCGGCGCCGAAAGCGGGGCACGAAGAGGTACGCGCCCACAAGCGGCAGCAAGAAGAGCAGGCCGAGGACCCACGGATAGGCGAAGGTCATATTCATGGTTCGACCTCCTCGTCATCGTCGTCGACAGTCGGCTCCGGCGGCGCGGCCGCCGCGGCCACGGCGGGCGGAGCCCACCGCGATTCCGGCTCCGGTTCCGGTTCCGATTCCGGCTCCGGTTCCGCGACCGGCTCCGGTTCCGCGACCGGCTCCGGTTCCGCGACCGGCTCCGGCTCCGGTTCCGGTTCCGGTTGCGCGACCGGCTCCGGCTCCGGTTCCGTTTCCGGCTCCGGCTCCGGCTCCGGTTCCGTTTCCGGCTCCGGCTCCGGCTCCGGTTCCGCGACCGGTTCCGTCTCCGCGACCGGCTCCGGCTCCGCGACCGGCTCCGGCTCCGCGACCGGCTCCGCGTCCGTTTCCTGTCCCGCCTCCGGTGCTTTTTCCTTCGGCCGCGTCAACTCCACGATCGAAAAGCCTCGTCGAAGCGCCTGCTCCGCATGTTCGCGCGCCGGAATGACGCCGCTGAATTTGACCAGGTCACAGTGGGCCAACCACTCGCGAATATCGTCCAGCGACAGTCCCGCCGGCCACTCGACCTCCTCGAGGTGGTCGAGGATCTCGGTGGTGGTCAACTCCGTGCCGCGAAACCCGTAGTGGCGCCCCAGGTATTCGCGCACCGCCTCGGACATGCGCACGTAATAGAGCATGTACTCACCGCGATCGAGCAAGTCGTCGGTGGTCAGCGCGCTGAGCTTCTCCAGGGCGACGATATGCGCCGGGCGCGGCGGCGGGCCGATATCCTCGAGGTCGCGACGCTTCGTAAAGTAGAAGGTCACCCCGGCGATCAGAAGCGCGCCCAGGAAGATGCCGCCCACCCAGGCCAACGTGTAGTCGTGCGTCCACACGGCCACGGGCTTTTGGGCGGGTTTGAGCGGTGGCGTCTTGTCGGCGGGGAGCACCGAGATGATCTTGGCGTCGATCGGGTCAGTGTGCAGCTGGGTAGTTTGGCCGTCCGAGCCGAGCACGGTGATCGGGAACGAGGGCAGCGTGGTCGAACCCGGCCGAAAAATCTGGAAGGTCAGGGTCAACGACGTATGCACCGTCGATTCGTCGGAGGATTCGTCGCGGTGCGTGTGCGCCAACTCCCAGCGCGCGTTTCCGAAGCCGTCGGGCAGGTGGACCGTCGAGCCGGCGGGGTGGTCGATCGTCAGGTGCAGCACCAGGCGCTGGCCGACCCGGGTGGATTTGGGGGCCTCGAAGCTCTGGTGGATGGTGGCGTCGGGCTTGTCGGTCTTGGCCGCATGGGGTTTGGCGGCGGCGGCCGCTTTGTCGGCCGGCGGCGCCGCAGGGGCCTTGGCGCTGGGGGCGTCGCCCGCCGGTGGCGCGGGCGGCTTGGAGTCGGCGACCTGTACGCCGGCGTCGTCGGCCATCGCCGCGCTGCTGCCAAGCACCACGAAGAGCGCGGCCAACAGGCCGGCGAGTCGCGACCGGATCGGGTTTGGTAACGGTGACATCATCATAGCATCAGTACCGTTTGGACCGTGTTCGAAAATACTGGACCAGCGGTTCGATGTGGCTCTTGTCCGTGCGAATCGAGATATGGTCGATCTTGTGCTTGTGGAACGTGCGCACCAGCGCGTCGCGGCGGCGCTGGGCGATGTTGCGAAACTCCCGGCGCACCTGGCGCGAGGAGGTGTCGACCATGAAAATGTCGCCGGTTTCGGGATCCTCGAAGGGCACCAGCCCCATATTGGGAAGCTCGGTCTCCATGGGGTCTTCGATGACCAACGGGATGATCTCGTGGCGCCGGTTGGCGATGCTCAGGCTGGTCTCGAAATCGGTGTCCTGGAAATCGCTGATCACGAAGGTCAGCGCGCGCTTGCTGGTCAGCCGTGACAGATACTCCAGCGCGCCGGGCAGGTCGGTGCCGCGGCGCTCCGGGGTGAAGTCCAAGATCTCGGTGATCACGCGCAGCACGTGCTTTCGCCCCTTCTTGGGCGGAATGAACGTTTCGACCTGGTCGGTGAACGTGATCAGGCCCACCCGGTCGTTATTCTTGATGGCGCTAAACGCGATGAGGGCGGCGAGCTCGGCGGCGGTCTCCTGCTTGCGCCGGTTGTACGTCCCGAAGGTCTGGCTGCCGGAGGCGTCGACCAACAGCAGCACCGTCAATTCGCGCTCCTCGACGAACTGCTTGATATACAGGTCGTTCATGCGCGCGGAGACGTTCCAGTCGATCACGCGAATGTCGTCGCCGGGCTGGTACTCGCGCACGTCGGTAAAGTCCATGCCCCGGCCTTTGAACACGCTCTGATACTGGCCGGCGAGCTGGTCGTTGACCGCGCGGCGGGCGACCAGTTCGAGGTGCTTGACCGCTTGTATGAGCTCCTTTCTTAACATCTTTGGAGTGATCGAGTGATTGAGTGATCGAGTTAACTGCGTAACGGCAACGGCTTAACTGCGTAAAGGCAACGGCTTAACTGCGTAAAGGCAACGGCTTAACTGCGTAACGTCAACTGCGTAACTGCGTCGTTCACGTTCGCGTGCACGTGCACGTTCACGGGGTGCAATGGGGCCCCGGGGTGCAATGGGGCCCTAGGGGACCTCGATGGTCTCGAGGATTTGCTCGATGACCTTTTCGGGGGTGTACTCCTCGGCCTCGGCGGCGAACGTCAGGATGACGCGGTGGCGCAGCACGTCGTAGGCGACCGACTTGATGTCCTCGGGGGTGACGTAGCCGCGGCGGCGAATGAACGCATGGGCTTTGGCAGCGAGGTTCAGGTAAATGGTCGCGCGCGGGCTGGCGCCGAACTCGATGAAGTCGCGCAGCTCGCCCATGCCATGCTCCTCGGGCTGGCGCGTGGCGAAGATGATGTCGACGATATAATCCTTGAGCTTGTCGTCGATGTAGATCTCGCGCACCGCCTTCTGAGACTCGAGGATCTGCTCGGGGGTGGCCACGGCATCGAGCGTCTCGGGCATGGTGCGCTCGGTGACGCGATCCATGATGATGCGCTCTTCCTCGCGGCTGGGGTAGCCCACCCGAATCATGAGCATGAAGCGGTCGACCTGGGCCTCGGGCAGCGGGTAGGTCCCCTCCTGCTCGATGGGGTTTTGGGTCGCCAGCACCAGAAACGGCGGCGGCAGCTTATAGGAGGTCTCGCCGATGGTGACCTGGTGTTCCTGCATGGCCTCGAGCAGCGCCGACTGGACCTTGGCGGGGGCGCGGTTGATCTCGTCGGCCAGCAGCACGTTAGTAAAGACCGGGCCCTTGCGGGGCACGAACTCACGGGACTGCTGGTCGTAGATCATCGTGCCGATGAGGTCGGCGGGCAAAAGGTCCGGGGTAAATTGGATGCGCTGGAAGTCCAGGTCGACGCACTGCGACAGAGACTTGACCGTCAGCGTCTTGGCCAGCCCGGGGACGCCCTCCAGGAGCACGTGGCCGCCGGTGAGCATGCCGATGAGCAGGCGCTCGACCATGTAGGTTTGGCCCACGACGACGCGCTCGAGCTCGTGGGTCATGGTGTCGACGAACGCGCTGCGCTCGCGAATCATCTCATTGAGGTGTCCAACTTCGGCTGTCATGGCGTGTCGGGGGTCCAGGGGTCTAGGGGTTCGGGGGCCAGGGGTCGGGGCATCAGTGGCCGTGGAGGGTGGAGGTAGCCAGGGTGTCGGCGCGCTCGTTGAGCGGCTGTCCGGCGTGCCCCTTGACCTTGATGAGTTTGAGATCGTCGAAGTGTGCAATCATCTCACGAATCTCCAATATCAATTCTCGATTGGCCTTGGCCTTCCATCCATCGACGAGCACTCCGATCGAATAGCGACTGTCGGTGTGCACGCGGACCGGGCGGCTCTTGTCGGCGACGTTCTCCAGCGCGACCTTGATGGCGGTCAGCTCGGCGATGTTGTTGGTGCCGATGCCCAGGTACTGACTGATCTCGCGGTAGGCGTCGCCGTCACGCATCAGCAGTCCGTAACCGCACGGTCCGGGGTTTCCGCTGCAGGCACCGTCGGTATAAACCTCGACGACCCCGTCCTCGGGCCGAGGGTACGAGAGTAACTCGTCGGGGATCTCGGTCGACACCTGCGCAGCTTCGGTAGGCTGTATTTGATGATCGGGCGATTTTGTTCCCGATGATTTTGAAGATCCCGACTGGGAGCGTTGTTTTTGGGGTTGTCCATCCTCGCCCAGCGGCCCCGAGATGTTGCGCATTCCGGCGTTATAAACCTTGGCGTCCTCCGCGGGGCTGTACTTCATGGGGACGCGTCCGTTTTCGACGATCAGCTCGCCGCTGTCGTCGACCTGGACATAAACCTTCTTGCCCTTGAAATATCTGCGTTCCCACGGCACGGAAAACCTCCGGTAAAAATGGCGTGTGATGGGCTCCGCGTGGAGCCATAGCACATTCACACGCAAAAAGTGTAGCCCGAGCGAGCCTCCGGCGATGATCACACAGCGTTGAAATAAAATTGGCGAGCGCGGCTGTTTGATCCGGTGATAAATCTGCTAAGCTCACAGACACGCAGTGGTACAGACACACCCGAGGTTTGAGCACGTGGACCTGCCGCCGGACTGGTCGCGGTGTCGGTCGTGTCGAGGATTGACAGCCCCTCGCTGGGGGCGCTAATCCAGACGCGACACTCGTAGTAGCCAAATGGGGAGTTTTTGTGGTTGAGCACCAGCACCTGACACCGGCCGTGGATCGGTCCGTCAGCCTCCGCCGACAAGTCACCGCGCAGGCCATGCACGTTTTTGCGGGCTGGGGCTACCGCGAGATCCAGGTCCCAATCCTGGATTATTTCGACTCCCTCAAAGAGGGACTCGACGAGCGTCAGATCGCCCGAAGCTTCCGCTTCGTCGACCGCACGGGCAACCTGATGGTGCTGCAGCCGGATCTGACGCCGGCCATCGCCAAGGTCTACGCCTACCAGTTGCAGGGCACGCCCCTGCCGCTGCGGTTGAGCTACGCCAACAAGGTGGTGCGCATCGAGCGCTCCCTGACCGGCGAGCAGCTCGAGAGCAATCAGTTGGGCATCGAATTCATCGGCGCGCGCGGGCTGGTGGCCGACGTGGAGGTCTTGCTCATCGCCCTGGAAGGCCTCGAGCAGATGGGCCTGGAGCAATACCAGCTCAACGTCGCCGACCATCGCACGGCCAAATTGCTGCTGAGCGCGACGGGCGCGCCCGGCCGCATCCGCGACGAGGTGCGCCGCGCCATCATCGCCCGCGACCCGGACGCGGTGCGCGAGATCTTGATGGGCCTGGGCGCGCGCCAGGTGTACATCGAGGCGGTGGCGGTGCTGGCCGAATTGCGCGACGGGCGTGAGCAAATCGCCGCGCTTCGCGAATTGATGGCCACCCACGTCAAGGTCTTGGAGCGGCTCGATTACCTGAAGTCGCTCGAGCGCACCATCGACGACCTGGGCTACTCGGAGCACGTGCGCCTGGATCTGGGCGAGTTGGGTGGCGCCGACTACTACACCGGCGTGGGCTTCAACGTCGTCGCCGAGGGCGTGGGCCGCGAGCTCGGCCGCGGCGGTCGCTACGACGAACTCGTCGGTCATTTCGGCGCCGAGACCCCGGCGGTGGGATTTTCGTTCTCCCTGGAGACCATCGTGGAGTATTTGCACAGCGCTCATCCCAACCAGTCGAGCTTTTCCAGCCGGGGCGACGCCATCTACGTCGACCCCGGCGCGCCCCTGAAGGGATTGCGCACGGCGTTGGAGCGCCGCCGAAAAGATAAGCCCACTCGCGTTGTCAGCAGGCCGCAAGAGTAATCGATGAATCAGTCGCACCAACTCAGAATTGCTCTGCCCAAGAGCGACGAGCTCGAC
The DNA here is from genome assembly GCA_963697525.1 of uncultured delta proteobacterium. Classification (GTDB taxonomy): domain Bacteria; phylum Myxococcota_A; class Bradymonadia; order Bradymonadales; family Bradymonadaceae; genus Bradymonas. The sequence goes on along the minus strand of OY969087.1, from coordinate 5,172,296 downwards.
GCCATCACCAGCCACTTTCGCGCCTGTGGCTTCGAGCTGCCCTCGCCGATCGGGCCGGGATTGCACCGGGTGCACAACCCGCTCGGCGGCGACGGCGATTTCGAGGTGTTTTGCATCGATTCGGCCGACGTGGGCACCTATGTCGAACACGGCATCGCCCACATCGGGGTGATGAGCACCGACCTCATCCGCGAGAACGGCATCCAGGTGTGGCGGCCGTTTTCGTTCCCCTTTGGCAAATATCCGCTGGTGTTGGCGGCGCCGCGCGGCGAGACCATCGCCTCGCTGTCGTCGCGTCCGCTGATCCGCATTGCCACGCCGCTGCCGAACTTCACCCGGGAGGTGTTCGCCTCGCGGGGCATGGCGGTCAACGTCGTGCCGGTGGCCGACAGCGTCACCGCCTGTCTGCTGGGCCTGGCCGACGGCTACGTCGACCGGCTGGTCGAGCCGAACATCATGGTGCGCCAGGGCTTTCGCGCCGTCGAAGCGCTGGGCCACGCCTCGCTCAAGCTCATCGTCAACCGCGCCTGCGGCTCGCGCCGGCGCAAGACCATCCGACACCTCATCGAGGCGCTCGAAGAGAACCAGCCCCCCAAACCCGCCGACATCCGCATCCCGTTCGACGGCGACGAATTCGACCCCCTCGGCGACGCCGAATACGAGCTCGCCAACTGACGATCGGCAAGGCCTTCTTTGGGAAGAAAGGGCCTTGCAGGGCTCAGTCCAGGTTATCCCGTAACAACTGCAGCCACGTGGCCCGCTCGGAGCGGCCCTTGGCCTTTTGGATGGCGATGAGGTGGTCGAGCAGCTCGGCGAGCTCGCTGTTGCCGCCGCTGGCGGTGCGCAGGGCGCTGCGCACGTGGGCCTCGGCGCGGTCGAGGTCGCCCTTGCGGAAGTACAGCCAGCCGAGGGTGTCCAGGTAGCTGGGATTGCGGGTGCGCCCGGCGGCGATGGCGCGGCGCACCAGGTCCATGCCCCGGTCGAGGTGGTGGTTGGTCGTCGAGTAGGTGTAGGCGAGGTTGTTCATATACACCGCCACCTGCGAGCCGGTCGGGTCGGCGACCAACATCCGGTCGATCGCCGCCTCGTACAGTTGGTAGGCGCGCTCGGGCTGGCCGGCGTCTTCATACAGCCCCGCGGTCTGGGCCACCAGGTCGCGCCCCAAAATGCCCTTGCCGGCAGTGATTTTCGGGAAGCGTTTCTCCAGGTAGGCCACGCCCTTTTTGGCCTGACCGGCGTCGGTGTACGCGCGCATCAGCAAGCGCATCGGCAGGCCGGGTTCCTGCGGCGAGGCCATGGTGGCCAGGCGTTCGGCGTAGGTGTTCACGGCCTGTAGTTGGCCGCCTTTCAGGGCGTTGACCACCGCGTGATACAGCCCGTAGCTCTGGTTGACCCCGGGGCCGATGGACTTGTCGAGGTCGCGGCTGGCCTGGTCGACCTCGCCGGCGCGAAGCCGGGCAACCCCGCGGAAGTAGTACGGCTCGGGGCGCTCCGGGTGCAGCTTGACGGCGCGGTCGGCGTAGGCCCCGGCGTCTTTGGTGAACCCGGCTTCCATCATGTGCTGAGCGACCTTGGTGGCCGCCAGCGCCTGGTCGGGGCTGGCGTCGATGTAGGCGTCGAAGGCCGCGCGCGCCTGGTCGACCATGTCGAGCTTTCGCAGGGCCACGCCCAGCAGCAGGTGATCCGCGGGGGTCAGCGCATGTCCCTTCAACTTGGGGCCGACGAAGAGCGCGACCTCGGTAAACAGGCCGCCGCGCTCCATGCGCGCCACGATGCGCTGGACGGCATAGGCGTCGTAGTTGACGAAGTCGAGCAGCTTGCCCAACTGCTTGCGCGCTTGCTGGACGTTGCCGGCACGGAAATCCAGCTCGATGTCGTCCATGCGCGTGTCCAGCGAGGCCGGGTAGACCGCCGCGTAGCTCTGGAGCATCGGGCGGGTCAGGGCGGGGCGCTGACGGTCGCGCCAGCGCTTGACCATGCTGCCCAGATAATTCATGGGGTGCTTGCCCACGCGCAGCAGCCGGTGGGTCAGCTTGGCCATCGCCTTGCGATCGCCGGCGGCCTGGGCGGTGAGCAGTGCGTCGACGATATGCTTCTCGACGGGCACCGCGCCCACCACGTCGTTGGCCTGGGCCAGGGCGCGCTGGTCGAGGCCCAGGCGGCGCAGCCGCTCGGCCAGCTCACTATGCGCGCTGACCTTGTCCTGGGTCTTGGCGACGAATTCGTCGGACAACTGGTCGATGCGCTTATCGTCGTCGGCCGCGCGTGCGTTGGCCAGCAGAAAGCCCAACGTCTTGGAGTGGACGTCGTAGTCGGGGTTGTCCAGGCCCTTGCGGGCGATGTCGTCGGCGAGCTTGTAGCGGCCGTGGCGCAGCAGCAGCGAGGCGACCTGCAGTCGGTGGTCGTTGTCCTGCTCGGAGACGCCGAAGTCGGCCACCGCCTGGCGCGCGACCTTCGCGGCGGTGTCGCTCGAGGACGCCGCCGCCAGGGTGAGCTGCAGATCCTGAACGCTGTTGTTGTTGCGCAGCGACGCCGGCAGTCGGCCGAGCAGGCCGCGCGCTTCGTCGACGTAGCCCTGGGCGGCCACGGCTTTGAGCGTGCGCACCACCGCGTCGACGCGCTCGTCGTCGTTGGCGGCGAGGGAGACCTCCGAGGGGGCCTCGCCCTCGCCGGCGGTTTCGGTGCGCGAGGTCACCTCGGTGATGACAGCGCTGGCGTCGTCGATCCGGCCCGCTCCCGCCAGCAGTCCGGCCAGAAGCGGGGCGGCGTGGGCGGTGTAGCGATGGTCGCTCATCAACACGCGCAGCAGGCGCAGGAATTGGTTGGTGTGGCCCTCGAGCTCGTAGTGCACGCCGATGCGCGCCAGGGCGTTGTCCAGATTGGCGTCGGAGGTCGTCTCCAGCGCCTTCTGGTAGACGCGCAGCGCCTCCTTGTCGTAGCCCAGCGCCGCGTAGGCGTGAGCCAGGCTCTCGCGAAAGGTGACCTGCCCCTGGGCGATGGCCGCGCGCAGGTAGGGGATGGCGCGCTGGTACTGGCCCTGTCCGACCAAGAACTCGCCGATCTGGGCGCGCACCGTCGCGCCCTCGTCCTGGCGCTGCAACAGCGGCTTGATGGCCGCCTCCAGGGCGTCGAATCCGCCCAACGTGGTCACCAGCTCGCTCTGCTCGCGCAGGATCTGGCTGGCGGTGTAGTAGTCGCCGCTGGCGAGCTCGTCTTCGAGCACCTTGACGGCCTGCTTTCGAAAGCCGTGCCGGGCGAGCAGGTCGATCTTGTCGCGCAGCGCCATCGGCGACTTCTTGACCTCCTCGAGGGTACGTTGGGCGCGCTTGGGCGTCTGGGTGGCCAGGTCGTAGTCGGCCATCACGCGCACGAAGTAGTCCTTGTTGCTGGTGGCGGTGGCGCTGGCCTTCTCGGCGGCGGCGCGGGCGAGGTCGTAGCGCCCGATGTCGACCAGGGTCTCCACCTCCGTGCGGTAGATGTCCTCGCGGCGCACCTGGGGGGCTTTTTTGCGCGCCAGCGCCAGCTCCTTTTGGCCGTTTTCGATGTCGCCCTGATAGAGCAAGAAGGCGCCCAGCGCCTGGTGGGTATGGGCGTTGTCGGGCGCGGCGGCGACCGAGCGCTGGTAGGCTTTGCGCGCCAGGGCGGGCTTGCCGTGGTCGGCGTAGAAGTCGCCCACGGTCACCCAGGCGTCGCCCGGGTAGGCATTCTTGCTGGCGTAGGCGTCGAAGGCCGCCTCGGCCTGGGCGTCTTTGCCGGCGCGAAATAGGTTCTCGGCCAGATACGAGCCCATGACGTCACCTTGGAACGAGCGAATCCGCTGGATCTGCTGGGCGGCCTCGTCGTAGAGCCCGGCGTCCTGCAACACCGCCAGGACCTCCTGGCGAGCCTTGGTGGGGTTCTGGGCGCGCTGCAGGTAGTGCTCGACGAGCTTGCGGATCTGGTCGGGCTGGGCCTCGGCGCGGTAGATCTCGGCGAGGCGGCGGAACGCGCCCAGCACGTAGTTGGGGCGCTTGGCGTCGAACATCTTCTGGAAGTAGGGCTCGGCGGCGGCGTATTGGCGCGCGTCGAACAGCGCCGCCGCCACCACGCGGGCGTCTTCGACGTTCTCGCCGCGCGCCTTGTAGTAGCGCGCCAGGGTCGTCTGGGCGGTGTCGACCTCTCCCAGGTGCAGCAGCACCTGCGAGTAGCTCAGCCACATCTGGCTGCCGCCGGCCTCCCCGTCGGCAAGCTTCTTGTAGACCCGGGCGCCGATCTCCCACATCTTCTGGCGGCGCATCGAGTCGGCGAAGTCGAGCAGCTCGCTTCGGCTGGGGTGCGCCTTGTCCAGGTACAGCTCGTAGAAGTGGCGGGCCTGCTTGCGCGGCACGCTCAGGCTCAACGAATGCGCGCTGCTCGGCTGGTACTGACGGTAGCGCTGGGCCAGCGACATGTAGGTGTCGCCCACCAGGCGGTATAGGCGCGGGTCGGCGTTGCCCTTGGCCAGCAACTGACGATACAGCGTAAGCACCCATTCGGGGTGGCCGCGGCGCTGGAACCAGCGGGCGATGGTCTGCAAGGTGTCGATGGGGCGCGGCGATTGGTCGAGGAAGCGCGTCCACAGGCGCACCGCGTCGCGCTGGCGGCCCTGCTCGAAGTACAAGTTGCTCAGCCGCTGATAGTGAGACAGCACCCCCGGTTCCAGGTCGATGAGTTGCTCGAGCACGCCGATGGCCTCGTTGTCCATGCCGGCGGTGCGGTAGCGCGACAGCACCGCGCGCAGCGTCGAGGCGCTCTTGGGGGTCTCGGCCAGGTAGCGCTCCAGGGCGCGCTTCATGTCGATGTCGCGCCGCTGGCGGCTGTAGATGTCCGCCATCTGCAGCCAGGCGTGGTGGGTGCCGCCCTTGGCGGCCTTGCGAAGGTAGGGCAGCGCCTCGTTGGGGCGTCCGCGGCGCACAAAGCGCTCGCCGATGAGTTGATAGTCGTCGGATTTGTTGCCGCGCGCCTTGACCCACCGCTCGTAATAGGCCTGCACTTTGCCGGGCTTGCCCCAATCGGAGTACAGGTCGGCCAGCCGGTCGACGACCACCAGGCTCTTGGGGTCGCTTTTGTGGGCCTTGAGCAGTGCCTTTTCGGCGTCTTCGTACAGACGGTGCTTCTGATACATCGCGGCCACGTCCAGCAGGTCGTAGCGGGAGTGGTCGTACTTGTTGAGGTAGGTGCGCAGCGCGTACTTCAACTTGTCGATTTGGCCGACCGACGAGTACACGCGCGCCAACTCCAGCCACACGCTCGAGTCGACATCCTTAGTCTCGACGGCCTTCTCGAAGAAGTGCTGGGCGAGGTCGTAGTTGCGCCGGTTGAGCGCCCAATGCGCCACCTGGACCTGGGCGTCGGCGGTCGAATGGGCGCGCTTGACGTAGGTATCGAGCACGCGCTCGACCTCGGCGCTCTGGGCGCGGCGGGCGTACAGCGAGGCCAGCCGGTAGGCGATGCTCCAACTGGGCGGCGCTTTGTCGAGGCCGCGCTCGAGCAACTTCAGCGCGTAGGTGTCCTGCTTCTTGTCGCTGGCGGTGTTGGCGGCGGTGATATAGACCTCGGCGCTCAGCGGGAGGCCGCGCAATTGGGTCATGTCGTCGAGGTAGCGCTCGATCTGCTTCTTGCCCTTGGCGTCGTCGCCCGCGGTGAAATACAGCCCGGCCAGCGTCAGGTTGAGCTTGGCGCGCCGGAAGGTGGGCGAACCACCCATTGCATCGCGCGCGCTGACGTAAAAGTGCATGGCCACCTTGGGCGAGCCCATGCGCTCGGCGCGGCGGGCGACCTCCAGGCGGCGGTCGACGCGCTCGGCGGGGTCGGCGAGGGCGACGTATTTTTCGAACGCGGCGATGGCCTTGTCGGGCCGCTCCAACTCCATGAACAGCCGCCCGATGGACATGCTGTAGCTGGGCTTGTCCGGAAAATCCTTCTGCAGCGCGCGGTACAGGTCGACGGCCTCCTCGTATTGGCCCTGGCGCACGTCCTCGCGGGCGAGCATCTCGCGGTTGACGCGCAGCGCGTTCTTGGAGACCTCCGGGGCCTTGGGGTCGATGGCGGCCAACTCGTGGCGAAGCTCCAACCCCTTTTGGAAGTGCTGCAGGGTCATGGCCGTATTGATGGCCGCCTCAAGCGCGCGTTTGAAGTCGGTGTCGCTGACGCTGTTGGGGTCGGCCTTGCGCGCGGCGCGCCAGGCATCGACGGCGGCGATGGGCCGGCCCAGCTCCCAGTGGATCTTGCCGAGCGTGCGCCCGGCGTGGGGCACGTCCTGGCCGGCCTGAAAGGCGAGCTCGGCGTGGGGTTGGGCGGCGCGATAGCGCTCCTGGGCGGTCAGGATGCGGGCGAGCAGCAGGTGCAGCGCGGGGTCGTCGGGCCGCTCGCGCAGCGCCTCGCGCACCGAGTGCTCCGCCTTGTCGAAGTGTCCCTCGGCGAATTGGGAAAGCCCGCTCTCGTAGGGGGTGTGGCAGGCGCTGGTCACGGCCGCCAGGGCGAGAAGCAGGGCGGCCGCCAGCAGGCGCGCCATCCCAAGGAGGCTGCGGCAAAACTCCCGGTTGCGCCTGGCGCGCGAGCAGCGACGATCGCTGCGTCGTCGACTCTCGACGATGCGCTGCATCGCCCGCGAGCCGACTCCTTGCGCTCGACGCTGCTCACATCGCCAGGTTTTCTCGGCAGATGCGCCGCCACGAGGTCGCCGGCGGCTGAGCGAGGCGATACCGTCTGCATCGTCGAACGAAGACGCCAAAGAGATCGTGGCGGCGAGCTGCCGAGACGCAGCGGGAGTTTTGCCGCAGCCCCCTAGGTGATAGGCCGGGCGACGGGCACGCCCGCGGGGCGTCTCGACGTCGGTATGCTCATCCATGCTGGACAGACCTTTGCGGTATCAGATCGGTGACGGTTCCACGTGCAGGAACCTCGCGCGCCGGGCGGAATGTTCCCGCGCACTTCCACTGTACCGTCGGGGCCGGTGGGGCGGCAAATGCCAAAGCAGCGCCGGGTTAGCTCGACTGGCGGGTGATGATGCTGATCTTGCCGCTTCGCTCCAAAAAGGCGTCCTGGATCTGGTCGAGGTCGGGCTCGACTCCCTGCTGGCGCATGGCCTCGGCCAGGTCACCCTCGGCGATGCCCTGGCGGCGCATCGCCTTCCACAGGATCGTTCCGTCCTCGACCAATTGGCGCTCCTCGCCCTTGACCGCCCGGGAGACGGCTTTGCTATGCCAGGCCAGGTGGGCGAGGGCGGTGTGGACCGCCACCAGGACCACCGTGGAAACGACCACGGGAATGAACTCGGCGTTGCCGGTCATCGCGCGGCTGAAGTTCGACCCCAGCACCACCCCCAACACGATGTCGAGCACGGTGTTCTTGCCAAAGATGCGGTCCCCGGCGAGGCGGATGACCACCACGGCGATCAGGAAGAGCAGCAGCGCGCGGATAGACATCTGCCACCAGGTGATCGTCTGACTGCTCTGGCCGACCACGGTATGAAACCAGTCCATCGCGCACGTTCCGAAGAAGAAGAAACGACTCGTACCCTCAATGTGGTGACGGCGCGCGGGGGTTTCAACCGGGGGCCCAAGCGCGGGAATGCCAGCGATCGGAGCCGTGTTGGACGGCCGATGAGCCCAACGAGCGCGTGGCGGGCTTGTCGAATGCTCGGCGGGCTCTTTACAACCCACAACGGTGTGCTCTAAAGATCAGCCGTCGCAGAAATCCCCTATTATCCCAGACGTCGATTTTGCTTCGTACCACAACGCAGAGGTTTGAACGTGGGTAGCGAGAAGAGTTATCAAGGACTGACCATTGACCGTGGCAGCCGTCATTGCAAGATTCTGGATGAGGAAGGTGAGGTTGTCTTCCGCACGACCAATCTTCGCGATGCCGAGCGCTACCTCGACTTGATCGAGGAGAACGACCGGCTGCACCGGCTGCTGGAGGCGCGCGGCATTGCCCCGCATCGCATTTATTTGCTGGCGGCCGAACACGAGCACCGCGGCAAGGTCAACGCCGAGGGCCATCCGGCCAAAGAGGTGGTCATCGTGGCCAAGGCCGACGATGAGGCGGTGGTCGTGCGCCACCTGGCCGACGGGCGCGAGGAGATCGTCGATCTGCTCGAGCTCGAGCCCATCGAAGGCGGCTCCTACCTACAGGCGTCGGACATCACCGACGAGACGGTGCACGTGGTCGTGCGCTACGACCGCGAGCAGGAGATGGCCAGCGTGTCCGCCTTGCGCACCGCTGAGAAGGCCGAGGAGTTGGTCGAGGATTGGGCCGAGCTCGACGAGTCCCCCGGCAGCGAGTACTCCTCGGTGCTCTACGAGACCGAAGGCGACGTGCAGCTGTTCCGCGCGGAGGTCTCCGTCGAGGACTGAGCCGACGCCCAGATGAACGCAAAAAAGCCCGGCGGGCCATGAGCTCGCCGGGCTTTTTTCGTGTGTTGGCGTGGCCTTAGCCGATGACTTCGGCCTCGTCGCCCTCGGTCAGGAACCCGGCGCGCTTCCACGCGTAGATCCCACCGTCGAAGTCGGCGACCTTGCGGTAGCCCATGCCTTCGAGCACGTCCGAGGCACGGTTGGAAGATTCGTCGTCGTGGTTTTGGCCGTAGACGACGATGCGCTGGTTCTTGCTCAGCTCCTGCTTGACCTGCTCGGCCAACTTGCTCAGCGGGATGTTCCGCGCGCCGGGGACATGCTCCTTGGCGAAGCTCTCGGCGTCGGTGACATCGACGAGGACGAATTCTTCCTCGCCATCCATTCGCTCTTTCAACTCCGTACTCGACATCAATCGTGCCATAAATTTCCTCTTGGTTGGGCCGGGCAATCGACGACGCCTCATGGTTTGTCCACCGCTGCGTCAACTCTCCCGGCCCAGATTCGGGCGCTCCGCGGGTCGACCCACGGAGAGCTGTGGACGCGGTTGCTATCGACGGGGGCACTATAGCGATTGGGGGGCGTTTGGCAAGCGGCGCGGGGTTTGGCCCCTGCGGCGCGGGGCTGGAGCGCAGGCTGCTAGCCTGCATCGAGCGTGGCGCTTGCGGCGTTTAGAGCCGGTTCACCTTGGGGGTGTCGTCGTCGATCTTGTCGATCTTGGGCACTAGCGGCTTCTTGGGCTTGGTCGCCGTCGAATCCGAGTCATCCGACTTTGTGGGCTTGGTATTCGACGAGTGCGAACGCGACGGTCGGCTGGCGTGGTGGGTGCGCTTGGGGCGCTCCTTTTTGTCCAGCGAGACGACGAACAGCGGGGCGGGCTCGTCTGGGTCGATGTCGTAGCTGGCCTTCTTGTCCTTGTAGCCGTCCAACTCGAAGCTGTAGGCGAGCGTCGAGCCGGGCTTGGCCTTGATCGTCATGGGGGTCTTGCCCAGGTAGCGCCCCTGCTCGTAGACCTGCGCACCGTCGGGCTCGGTGAGCACGCGTACCTCGACCTTGGCCGGCGCCGAGGGCTTGTCAGCCGGCGGCGCCTGGGTCTTGGGCTCCTGTTGTTTGGCCACCGGTTGGGGCTTGGGCGCGACCGGCGGCGGGGCCTGTGCGGGAGTCGGCGCCGGTTCCGGCGGCGACCCCGGTCGAAGCACGGCGTAGGTGCCCAGGGCGGCCAGCACCACCAACACGGCGCCGATCGCGATCAACGGCCGCTTGTTCTTGGTGGACTTGGCTACCGTGGGAGGCGGGCCGACCGGCGCCGACGGCTGGTTTTGCAGGCCCGTGGGCGGGCGCAACTGGGCGAGCGTCTGCGAGGAATGTTGGGCGAGCAGGTCGCTGGAGTCGGTCAGCTCGCTGCGGTGGGCCGCCGCCGGCTGAATCTGGGTGGCGCCGGGGCTGATCGCCGAGGCGCGCACCTGGTGGTCGGTGGCCGCCAGCGCCGCTTCCAGCTCCTCGCGAAAGGTGTCGATATCCGGCTGGCGCTCCGAGGGCGACTTCGACAGCGCCTTGCGCACGACCTGCTCGAGAGGGCCGGGGATACGCGCCAGAGCGTCGTTGGGCAGCCGCTCCGAGAAGGTCGGCGGCGACTGGTGCGCGTGGGCTAGCATCAGCTTGGTGGTGCTGGTCTCCTGGAAGGGCGGGGTGCCACACAGCATCTCGAAGACGATGCACGCCAGGCTGTAGATGTCGCTGCGGTGGTCGATCTTCTCGGCCAGAATCTGCTCGGGCGACATATATTTGGGCGTGCCGATGATGCGCCCGGTGCCGGTCAACTCGACGTTGTCCTCGCCCTGCACGATCTTGGCGATGCCGAAGTCGAGCACCTTGACGAAGTGGGGGTCGTCGTCGACCTGGATCAGAAAGATATTGTCGGGCTTGACGTCGCGGTGGACGATATTGCTCTTATGGGCCTCGCTCAGCGAGCGGCATACCTGGGCGGCGATGTGTACGGCCTCGTTGGGAGTGAGCAGCCGGCGCGCCTCGATCAGGTCGGAGAGCGTGCGCCCCGACAGCATCTCCATGGCCAAGAACAGCAGACCCTGGTCGGTCTTGCCGTAGTCGAACACGGTGACCGTGTTGGGGTGGTTGAGCTTGCTGATCGTCAGCGCCTCGCGCTCGAAGCGCGCGGTGGTCGTGGGGTCGTGCGACGGGATGATCTTGAGGGCCACGCTGCGCTGCATATTGCGCTGGACGGCCTCATACACCGCGCCCATGCCGCCAAACCCCAGCAGATTGGTGATCTGGAAGCGGCCGGCGACGTTGGTGCCGACCAGTTGCTCGTACAGCCGCTGACGATGTTCGCGCGACGCACCCATCGAGGATGGTCTCCGTTAGAAGTCGAGGCTCATGCCCAGGCCGGCCGAATGCGTGGTCACCCAGGGCGTAACCACCGCCTGGGCGGCGGCGGGCTGGGGTTTGGCTTCACCACCCGAGAACAGCAAATACAGCCCCACGCCGGTGACGGCGGCGCCGGCGACGAACAGCCCGTCGGCGATCATGGCGTCGGTCTTGCCGCTGTCCTGGGCCGATTTACGATCGGCATAGGTCGAGCCGTTTTTGACGGTGTCAGCCTTCGAGGAGGCCACCAGCCCCGCGACCGCCCCGCCGGCCAGAAGCGCCGCGCCACCCACGGTGGTCCACACCCCCGCCATATTGACGGGCGTGTCGACGCTTTGCTCCTTCTTCGGGGCCGTCTTGTGCTTCTTCTTGTCGGTGTGCTCGTCGCCTTGCTCGCCCTTGGTCTTTTTCATCTGGGCGATCTGGCGCAGGCTGTCGATGCGCTCGAGCGCAGCCTGACGGGCCTTGCTGTCGACCTCGGGGGCGACGACGAACTTCTGGTAGTAGGCGACGGCCTGGTCGTAGTTGTCCTGCTTTTCGTAGCTCTTGGCGATGTTGTACAGCAGGTTGGGCACCGGCTCGATGGCGTAGGCCTGCTTGAACAGGTCGATGGCCTTGTCGTACTCACCCTTGCGATAGGCGCCGGCGCCCTTGCCGGCGAGTTCCTCGACCTTCTTGGCGCGCTCGTCCGGCGAGAGCTTGTGGGAGGGCTCCTGAGCAAAGGCGATCGTGGGCATCGCACCGACGACCAGCGCGGCCGACAGTATTAGCGAAATTGCGTTCTTCATCGCACCTTCGGGCACACAACGAGGGGGATTCCGTAGTCTCGTGGGGATGATGATAACCCTTGTCGCCGGGCGCGTCCACAGTGACCACAGTTGCCGGATCCGCGCGCTCGAGCGCCGTTGACCTTAGGGCACTCGGTAGACGAACGCGTCGGAGTAGCCGCCCGGGCGAGACGCGCTTCCCAGGTCGCCGGTGGTCACACCGCCCACATAGAGGTTGGCGTCGACGGCGACGCCGAAGGCGTGAATCGAGCCCGGCGACGACACGAACTTCGCGCTCGAGGCCAGCGTCCCATTGGTGCTGTCGATGGGCAAGACGAAGGTATCCTTGGTGCCCGTCGGGGTGGTGTGCCCCGCCAGGTTACCGGCGGTAAATCCGGTCGCATACAGATGACCGGCGCTGTCGACGGCCAGATCCTCGACCCAATCGTTACCCGCCGAGCCCTTTTGCATGGTCCAGCCCCCGTTGGTGACGCGCTTGACGAAGAGATCGTCGCCGCCGGCATTGGTGCTCCCGTCCATCGAGCCCTGCGTGTGCCCGGCGATGATGATTCCGCCGGCCATCGCCACGCTGGTGGCACTGTCGACCTCGTTGGTGCCGTATTGTTCGATGCGTTTGAGCGTCCCGCTGGTGTCGTACAACGCCATAAAGGCGTCCGTCTTGCCGTAGTGGGGGGACGAGGTGGACGTGGCGAGGTGACCTTCGGTGGCGCCCACGGCGATCACCTCGCCGTATTGGTCGGCGATGATATCCGTGGCGACGTCGTTGCCCGCGCTGGTGCCGGTGGGAGCCGTGCCGCGTTGGTCGATCCAGCGCTTCGTGCCGCTGGGATCGTAGGACGCCACGATCATGTCGGCGCCGCCGGCGTTCGTCCCCGCCACGTCCCCCTTGGTAAACCCGGCGACGTAGACATTACCGGCGGCGTCGAGGTCGAGGGCGTTGAACTCGTCGTCGGCGTCCGTGTGCAGGCGCTTGGTCCACTTCAGGTGGCCGTTCTTGTCGAATTTGGCCACGTATGCGTCGTAGTCGGCGTTGACGGTGGTGCCCGAGAACACGCCGTTGGTAAACCCGGCGATGTAGACGTTGCCGGCCGCGTCCACACCCACGTCCTGGGACCGATCGTCGCCGGCGGAGCCGAGCAGCCGGGATCCACTGCAGGGTACTGTTGGCGCTGTACTTGGCCACGAAGGCATCGCGCGGGTTCCCCGAGGTCGCATTATACGCCGGCGACGAGCTGACTGAGCCGACGGTGATGTCGGCGGCGACATAACCGGTGAGGTAGACGTTTCCGTCGTTGTCGGTGGCGATGGAATTCGCCCAATCCTTGCCGCCGAAGGGATCGCTGCCGGCATTGTCGACGCCGATGTACTGGACGGCGCACCAATCGTCGGCCACCCCATCACAATCTTCATCGAGGCCCGTGCCGCACGACTCCGCGCTGGGCTTGACCTCCCCGGAGCAGGCGCCGAACGAGCCGCCGGTGCACGATTTCACTCCAGCGTGACATTCGCCGACGCCGCTTGTCGCCGCTGGGCCGGTGTAGCACGACCGGGTCTCTCCGGCGCTGCATTCGGCGGTGTCCACGCCCACATCGACCGCGACATCCACGCCCACATCTGGTGATGGCGTTCCGCTATCAGTCGCCGTGTCGATCGCGGCGTCGCCGCTCGGCGCCGTATCGCCGGCAACATCCGTCGTCGCGTCCAGGCCGGCGTCGGGTAAAAGCGTGCCCTGGGCCACGCATACCGCCTCGCCCAACGTCGCGTCGTTGCGGCACTCGAAGCCCGCCGCGCACGGTTTGTCCGGGCCACAGGCAAAGGTATGCGATCCCGCGCCTAGCTCGGTGTTGCATCCGGCAACGGCGACGGTGGAGAGGGCCACGATGGCAATACAAAGAGATCGAACGCGCATAGTCATTGGCTCCGGTGGAGCAATCATTCGGGGAGGCCGGCTCGGCATCGAAATGGGCCCGTCATATAATCAGAAGCGAGCCGAATAGGTCAGCTCGGTTCCACCTGTCGTCGGGGTCATCAGCAGCGATTGTTGGGCATCGCCATCATCAGACAGCCACAAATACACGCCCACGCCGGTGGAGATGCCGCCGACGATGCCCGTGGCCAGGGCGGCGGTGTCGACGGTGTTGGCATCGTCCTGGGCGGCCAGGAAGTCTCGCTGGGAGATGCCGTGGACGACCGTGCCCGAGTTCGCCGAGTCGCGGGCATCCTGGCGGATGGACTCGGCCCACAAAAAGTGCATCCCCACCGCCCCGACCACCAGGGCGGCGCCGACCGACGTGGTGGCGATGCCCCAGGTCTTCGTCGCGCTACCCGCATCGGCCGGGGTCGCCGGCGCAGCGACGCTCGAGCCGGACTTGTCGGGCTGAACGGTCGTTTTCGGCGTCGCTTGTGCGGTGGTGGCGGTTTTGTCTTTGGTTTTGCACTTCGTGTCGAGCTCGGCCAGGTACTCTTTGGCTTTGGAGTTGACGAAACCCACCGGCGGCTCGACGACCGGGGTGGCACCGGCGACCTTCTCGAGGGTCTCGCGAGCCTTGTCACACTTGCCCGCCAACTCGTAAGCCCGCCCGAGGTTCAGGTAGGCGATGTTGAGCTTGCCGATGTAGACCGACTCCTCGAGCAGCGAGATGGCGGTCACATAATCGCCGTTGGCCAGGGCGCGCACGCCGCTCTCGTTGAGCTTGGACTGCTTGGCGCTGGGCGTGACCGGCTTGGGGGCGGCGTCCTGTGCGAAGGCGGGCGCGGCCATCAGCAGGACGGCGAGCGCCAGAAGAAAGCGAAGGTAGCGCGAGCCCCAGGGGACTCGCGCGTGCACGGTGGGAGCACAATACATAATCCAACCACAGCGTTGATACAGATGAAAAATCAGACCAGAGGCCGCAGACTACCCGTCGTCTTTCGGGTGGTCAACGCCCATGGCTGATATGCGCCGGACGACGGCGGCGCGGTCGATCGCAAGTCGACTATTTGAGCCCCGAAATGCAGCAGTCCTGTCCCGAGACGGGTTTGGGGGCGTCGCTCTTGAGGTAGCAGTGGGCTTTGTCGCCCTCCTGGCCGGGGCGCACGTAGGTAAATGCCTTGCAATCGCGTAAGTTCTGGCAGGCCTTCTGGCACAGGGCAGGGTCGGCCTGGTCCATGGCGAAGTCACGGAAATCGGCGCCCGGGCGGCGGGTGTCGAGCTCGAAGCCCTGCTTTTGGAGCAGCGCCAGGCGGCGCTGGGCGCGGGGATTGACCCACGAGACGCAGCCCGTGTGGCCGGTGACCTTGTCGGGGATGGAGTGTTTGAGGTGGCATTGGGGCCTATCGCCAGCCCGAGCGGGCGCGCGGTAGGTCAACGCCATGCAGCGCATCTGGGCGCTGCAGATCTGGACGCACTGACTGGGGTCGTCGCTGTCGAGCGAGATGACGCGGTAGTCGGCGCCCGGGCGGCAGGTGTCGTGCTCCAGGCTGGCGCCGCCGGGGGCGTGGGCGGGCGCGTTGGCGGCCGACTCGCCCGGATGAGGCACCGGTTCGGTGCCGCCGGGATGCTCGCTTTGCCCCACGGAGGTGACCTCGGAAGTCCCCTGGTTGGGCGTCTGACAGCCGGTCGCGCCCCACAGGAGCAGCAGGCCGACGAGCGCCGGGCGGATGAGTCGGGGCGGCTTAGTTCGTCGGCGGATATCCGTCATAATGCGCGTCGTCCAGATGCGTGGTCATGTGGCCGGCGTCGATGGTCAGCGCCTCGTAGAAGGTGTCTTTGCCGGGCATGCGCTCGCCGGTGATTTCGCGCGAGAGCGTCCCGTTCAGATAGACGCGGATGGTCACGTCGCTCGGGCCCATGCCGTTGTCGTCGTAGTAGTAGACGCCCACGCGGTAGCTCAGGGGCTGCGCCTGGTCGTGTACGACCGACTCCGGGCCATTGCCATCGTCGTCGTCGAACAGAAGCTTGGGGTCGTCGTCGTGGTTGTTGCGGCTGCCCCAGTCGGCGGTGGGATTGTACCAGAAGATATCCAGCGGCTCGTAGCCCCACTCGCCCTGCGGGTGCTTGTAGTGCAGGTCGAGGTCGGTGCCGTTGTTGTCGGTCTGGTCGTGGTCGCCGGGGGTCGTCCAGACCATCTCCACGTAGATCTGAGCGTCGGTGTTGACCTCGGCGGTCACCCGCGCCGCCGCGCAACTCTTGGTGCCGTGGGAATCCTGAACGGTCAGCTCCAGCACGTAGGTGCCGATGTTCTTGGCCCGAAACGAGGCGGTGCCGTCTTGGCCCACCTGCAGGCGCGGCTTTTGGTTGGGCAGGTCGGCCTGGTAGGGAAATTTGACGAAGCTCCACTCGTACTTGCGAATCGTGCCGTTGGGCGCGGTGCTGCTGCGTCCGTCGAGCTTGATGAGGGTGTCCGGCGCCGCCTCGATGGACTGGCCGGAGGGCTGGCCGTCGGCGGCGATGGTGGCCACGGCGGTGGGCGCCTGGGCGCAGGCGCTTTCGCCGGTGTCCTGCGTGCCGGCGTCGACCTGCGCGGCGTCGGGCGGTGTGCTGGCATCGTGGGAGGGGCCCGCATCGGCCGTCGGCCCCGCGTCCTGGTCTCCTCCGGTCTGGCCGGAGGCGTCGGCCAGCGCAGACGGATCGACGCACACGCCCTGCGAGCTGCAGACGCGGTCTCCTTTGCACTGGTTATCGGCAGCACAGCCGCCGCGCTCGCCCTTGGGCTCGGTGCACCCGGCAGCCAGCAAGAGGATCGACATCGAAAGAACACCCGCCAGGTACTTCCATGGATTCCTGAACATCGTCTCAGCCCGGGTCGCCGTCATCATCAACATCGCGTGAACACGTTTATCGTAGAACTCAGTTTGCCATACGTCTACAAGACGTGCGCCCCCCGGCGTGCATTCAATTTCAATTGGCGGTCAGGGTCAGGCGAGCAGCGAGACCAGGCCGGCGCCGAGGAGTAGAACGCCGCCGACGCGGCCCACGACGTCGCCGCGGGGGGCGACCTTCTCGAGGAGTACGAACACGGTGATCACGGCCATCCACAGCAGGTTCATCACCCCGGCGACGAATAAGAGCAGCATCAAGAACCAGCAGCAGCCCATGCAATAGCCGCCGTGCGTTAGGCCCATGGCCAGCGCACCGCGGGCGCCGTCGCGCCAGTCGTTGAGGATGAATTGCAGGGGGCTTCGGCAATGCGTCAGGCAGGCCCGCTTCAACGGGGTGAATTGAAAGACGCCGGTGACGATGAGGACCACGCCGCCGAAGGTCGCGCTGGCGCTGGCCATCGACGCAGAGAGCAGGGCAGCCGACTCTAGCCCCCACTGCAGCAGCGTCGCCAGCAGGCTAAACCCCACCCACGCGAGCAGATAGCCCGCCAAAAAGACGCCCGTGGCCGCATAGGGCTGTTGTTTTTGGCGCCGCGCCCGGTTGATGCGCGCAAAGACCAGCACCATAGGGGCGGCGGTGGGGGCCATCATCGCCACCATCATCACCGACCACATCGCGAACATCATCGCGAAGTGGCCCGCGCTCCACGGGTGCAGGTGCGCGCCGACCATGGCTTGGCCAAAGTACATGCCCTGCATGTCCCAGGACATCCACACCGTCCACACCCAGGTCAGCGCGCTGATGAGCACCAGCCCGGCGATGACCACCCACCGGTCGCGCCGCATTACCGATTCGGCCAGGCTCGTTGTCTCCGCGACGGGGGACTCAGGCGCCGGGTCCGGCGTAGGCGAACGGCGAGATGAACCCGTTTCGCTCGGAGATCTCCCAGTCATAGTCGTAGTCCCGATAGCGAAGGTTCTGCGAGCGGGTGAGCACCAGCGGAAAGCCCGGCGCGACGCTAAACGGCGGGTTGTTGACGGTGACCTCCCGGCCATCAGTGCCGGCCTCGTCGTTGGTCGTCGCCTCGCCGACCTCGCCGATGCGCAGCGTGTGGCGCTTGCCGTCGGTCTCGAACTGCACCGGCACCGCGCGCACCCCAAGAATCTCGCCGATTAGTTCAGCCAAGTTCGCTGGATGTCCGCCGACCTGTCCCCCAAGGATGGTCTGTAGCGCCTGGCGCTGCTCCTCGCTGGCCTGGTCGTCGACGTACATCGCCACCGTCCAGTTGCCCTCGATCATATTGCCCGGAGAGTACACCGACAGCGCGGCGTTGAGGCCGCTCAGATCGACGTCGCCCATGAGGCCCGAGTCGATATGCCAGGCGAGCAGGGCGGTGCATTCACCCTCGCTGGGCGGGCTGAGAAAGACACACGGGCATGCTTCCTTGCAGTTGCACGCCTCCATATACGTCCCTTCGAGTTTCCACTGCTCGGCCATGATGTCCTCCGTGGAAAAAGGGAGCCGATAGGCCGAACCTTCGCACACGGATGGCACCGGCAAGGCAACAATGGCTCGTGCGCATATGGCTGCGCGCAATCAACGATGTGTCGACCGTCGGTCGCGAATCCATCGCCGCACGATCAGCGCCTCGACGATTATCGCGCACATGAGCACGGCCAGATACCCGATGATCCCGTCACCGTCGTCGGGGGCTGATGCGATTGCCTGAATCGCACCAAGCGCAGTAACGAGCGAAAACATCGCCAGCCACCTTCGCGCAAGCCCCCCCACCGTCGTCGGCGCGCGGCGCCTGTTTTGATGCGACTTGGAGCCGCGCGCAAGGTCGCCGGCATGCTCGAAAAACGTCGGGAAGCGCCGTCGCAGGGGATGGTGGACATCGGTCCAATCCAGCCTTCGGGTTGCCACGACCGTCAGCCTGGGCGAACCCGCGCCATCCGCCAACTTCGAGGCGAGCTCGACTTCGAAGGTTTCGGAGGTCGACAGGTCGGCGAGTCGTGGATCTTCGAGCGTCCGTAGGAAGGTCTGGACCGGGTTGTCGTCCTCCAAGATCGCGGCGACCATTTGCCCAGCCAGGCTCCGTGAATGGCGGAACTCGGCGTCAGGATGGTCCGCATTCGCGTGCTCACGAGGACGAGGACTTTCCCCGAACGACGCAGGTGTAATCGGCAGGATGCTCGTCCGCGAGCCAGGCTCGTCCGCTGAGGCGAGGGCATCTTCATAGGCCTCGCGCACCCGTTGGAATCCCTGAGGATCGTCTTCTGGGGAGTGCTTCTTGAGCTCCTTGGCGTAGGCGCGCTTGATCGCACGCCGGTCGTCGGTTGGCTCGAGCCCGAGGATGTCCCAGCAGTCGTCCATCAGAAAAGTTCGGTCTCGAGCCGGGCGACCAGCGCCTCGACATTTTTGCGGGCGCGCTCGATTTCGCGCGGATCCTGGCCGTCGAGCACGTACATGAATTGGTCGATGAGATCGGCCACACGGGCGCGATCAGCACCCAGAGACTCCTCGTGTAAGCGCTGGAGGCGATTGAGAAGTTCCTGGTTTTCGACCTGATCGCGGGGGTGGACCTTCAAATCCGACAGGGCCGCGAATCGGCGAGCAATCTCCTCGGCACTCATGGCGCCGGGTGATTGTTCGATGACGAGCCGATTTACCTGCCCGGTGTGCAGCGTCGTCGTCTCCACCTCGAGAAGCCCGTTGACGTCGTAGGTAAAACGCACGTCGACGCCTGCCTCGTCTCGGGCGACGCGCGGCAGCTTGAGGCGCAGCTCGCCCAGGCGCAGGTTGTCCTCGGTATTGCGCGATTCGCCCTGATAGATCTGGACCAGCAAATGGCGTTGCCCCTCTTCAACGGGGTGAAAGGTACTCGAACGGCTGGTGGGGATGACCGTGTTGCGCTCGATGATCGGGCTAAAACGCCCGCCGACCACCGAGCTATCGGGCATTCGCCGGGAGACCTCTATGCCCAGGGTATACGGGCAGACGTCGGTTAGGACGACGTCGTCGAGCGCCGCGTCGCGCATCTTCAGGCCCGCTTGCACCGCCGCCCCGAGGGCGACGACTTCGTCGGGATTGATGTGGCGAAGCGGAAGGCGGCCGAACATCTGGGCGACCAGCCTTTGCACGATGGTCTTGCGCGTCGAGCCTCCCACGAGCACGACCTCAGAGAGGTCGGCGGTGCGAAGCCCAGCATCGCGCATGCTTCGCTCCACCGGGCGGCGAAGTCGGGTGAGCAGGGGCGCGACGCGTTCTTCATAATCGCGACGCGGGATGTCGTGGGAGATCACCTCGCCGTCCACACGCAGCTCGATCGAGGTCGAATCGGCCGAGTTGAGCTCGCGCTTGGCACGCTCGGCGCCGGCGCGAAGCTGACCCCGTAGAGTCGACGGCAACTGCTCGAAGGACAGCGCGTTGGCCTCGCAGAACATCGCGATGATCGCCTCGACGAAATCCTCACCGCCCAGAAAGTTGTCGCCCGCGCTGGCGTGCACCTCCATGATGCCGTCGAACAACTCCAGAACCGACACGTCGAACGTGCCTCCGCCCAGGTCGAAGACCAGAAACTTCGTCTCGTCGTTCTGGTGGAGCCCGTAGGCCAGGGCGGCCGCCGTCGGTTCGTTGATCAGCCGCTCGACGCGCAGTCCCGCGAGCTGCCCAGCGATACGGGTGGCCTTTCTCTGGGTGTCGTTGAAATACGCCGGCACAGAAATGACCGCCTCGTCAATGGGCTGGCCCAGGTATGCCTCGGCGTCCTCCTTGAGGGAGCGTAGCACCATCGAGGAGAGTTCCTCGGCGCGAAACGAGCGCTTTTCCAGCCGAAACACGCGGTCGGTGCCCATCGCGCGTTTGAACGCCGCGGCGGTCATGTGGGGATGGGTGACCAGCCGGTCACGCGCTGCTCGACCGATCAACACGGTGCCCTCGTCGGACAAGCCCACCACCGAGGGGGTGAGCCGGTCGCCAAAGGCGTTGGGTACCAGCGTGGCCGCGCCGTCGCGCCACACGGCCGCAAGCGAGTTCGTCGTCCCCAGATCAATGCCAATGAGCATCGCAAGTTCTCCCACGTACCGATTCGGCCCGTGGGACTGGTCGCCTGGCGCCCCCCGGGGCCGGTTGTGAAGCCGTAACGCTGCCACAGTATCACGAGCCCCGCGAGCGCTCCACACCAGCGACCTGCCATGATGCCCGAGCTACTTGAAGAATTGGTCCCACTGTAGCTCGGTGCTGCCCCACAGGCGGATGCGGCGAAGGGCCAAATCGAGGAGCAAAAAGCCGAAGGCGGCCATCAGGAAAAACGGCCACAGCTCCTTGCGGTATTTGACCTGCTCGCCCATGGGGTCAAAGAGGGTTTTGACCTTGGGGTTGGTGGTGCCGCGGGCCAGGGCGGCCGCTTGCTTCAAAAGCTGGCGGTTGGGCTCGAGGAAGAGGTATTCGCGCGAGTACGGATAGGAGATGCTTCCCAGGCTTACGCCGATGGTGTCGCCGTCTTTGTCGTGTTTGGCCTTGAGACTGTACGAGCCGTACTCGTCCAGGGGCACGCTCGCCTCGTAGCGCCCGGCGGCGGTCTGGTGGAGCTTGACGTTTTTCTTCTTGCCCGAGGGCGTGCGCATCATCACCGTGGAGTCGAGGTTGTTGATGAAGCGGTCATCCTGGCCCACCGCGTCGACGACGATGTGGGCCTTGCCCTGCTTGACCTCGGTGCGCATCGCCAGGTTCATGCGGTCGTCGGTGCGCATGGTGTCGCGGATGAGCTGAGCCCAGAACTTGGCGTAGCCCGGCCAGCGCACCCATTGGACCGCCCAGCGGTTCTTCAGATCGCTGGTAAACGCGGCCACCTTGCCCAGGCCGTAGCGCCAGCGCGCGAGGATGGGCTCGCCGTACTCGGAGGTCAGCAACACCTCGGCGCGCTCTTTGGGCCGCGTGGACACGTAGCCCAGAAGGTAGGGCGCGCGGCTCCAGGGGATGCCGTCGAGGACCTGGGCGTGCTTGGCGACCTTGGGGCGAAACGGCTCCTCGACCATCGAACTGCGCGAGACCTCGGAGGTCTCCTTCATGAAAATGCGCGGGATATTGTACGGGTTGGTCGTGTAGTAATAGCGCCCACCGCCGCCCTCGGCGATGCGCTTGAGCAGGGTGGACGCCGACGCCGAGCCCACCGCCACCGTCGACACCGTGATGCCCTCGATGCGCATCGCCGGCAGGATCTCGCTGAAGATATTCGACGAGTCGGAGTGGCCGTCGGTCAGCAAGATAACGTGCTTGAGCTTGGCCGGGGTGAGGGCGAGCTCCTCGTAGGCTGCCTGCAGCCCGGCGGCGATATTGGTGCCGCCGCTGGCGCGCAGCCGGCTGATGTCGCTGGTGATACGCACGCGGTTGGTCGCGCTCTGCATGCGCACGAGCTTTTGGACGCCGTCGTCGAAGGCGGTCACGCCCACCTTGTCGTCTTTCTGCAAGATCTCGACGGTCGCCTTGGCCGCCTCCTTGGCCAATTCGATGCGGTCGCCGTTCATCGAACCGGATTTGTCGATGACCAGCATCAGGGCCAGGCTGGGGGTCTCGCGCTTCTTTTTGGGCTGGAAGTTGACCGGCAGCACCTTCTCGATGCTGGTGCCGTAGTAGCCGCCGGGGCCAAACGAGTTCTCCCCGCCGGCCATGATGAACCCGCCGCCCATCTCTTTGACGTAGCGGTCGATGAGGTCCATCTGGTGGTCGGACATATGGGTCGCCGGCAGGTCGGAGACCAGCACCAGGTCGAAGTTCTCGAACTCTTTGAGGCTGTCGGGAAGCCCGTATTTGCCGCGCGTTTCCAGGATGAAGTCCTGGTTGCGAAGCGCGCGCTGCAGGTAGTGGCGCGCGCGCATCTCCCCCTCGACGTACAGCACCCGCGGCTTGCCGCGCACGTTGGTGCTGTACACGAAGCTGTTATTGGCCTTGAAGTGGTCCTGGCCGTCGACCTTCATGTCGAGCTTGAACTCCTTGAAGCCCGGCTCGGAGACCTGGGTCTTGAAGGTCACCTCGTTCATGCCCTTTTTGAGGTCGACCTTTTTAGTCCCGTCGCGAAAGTCGTTCTGCCACAGCGTCAGGGTGGCCTTGTCGGGGTGGTTGGAGAAGACCTTGGCGGTCAGGTTGAACGGCTGGCCGACCTTGAGCTTTTTGGGGACCTCGACGTCGCGCACCAACACCTCGGGGCGCGCCTTGATGGTGGTCTCCTTGTTGTACAGCCGGATGCCGAAGACGCTGGCGCGGTGGGCCTCGGCGAGGATGTCGCCGCGGGTCTCGTTGCCGTCGGAGATGATCACCGCGCGCTTGATATGGTCCTGGGGAAACAGCCCGTAGGCCATGCGAAGGGCCGCCGCGGCGTTGGTGTACAGGGCGTCCTCTTTGTTTTTCGGGCGCGGAATACTCTCGAGCTTGCCCTCGTCGGGCAGCTTCACGCGGTAGGGGTGGCGGGCGAAGGCGACCACCTGAACCTCGTCGCGCTTGCCCTTGGCGGCGCGCGCTTTGTTGATGTAGTCGACCGCCTCGTCGAGCGCCGATTTGGGCACCGACGCCGAGGTGTCGACCAAAAAGATCGTGCACACCCGGGACTCGAAGCTGGTGAGCACGACCTGGACCAGCGCGCCGCATAGCGAGGCGATGAACAGGGCGCGCAACACCACGTTGAGCCAGCGCTGCGCCCGGGGCAGGTCGCTCAGCGTGAAGCGCTGCACCAGCCACAGAATCGGCAGCAACAGCAGCACGCCGAAGAACAGCGGGGCGAGGATCTCGACGTTTCGCCCGTGGAACTTGAAGGCGATGACGTCCAGGCCGGGCGTGACGATGTAGTGGAAGAAGGCGTAGCCCATCGCCAGCCACGCCCCCACCAGGAGTAGCCAGAAGACGACCTCGCCCATTCTTTTGCGATCGATGATCATCGTTCAGTATCGCTCACACGGTGATGCGGCGGTTATAAGTCGCCCATTCGATCAGGAGCAGCAGCAGCAAGGCGAGCACCGCCCAGATCCACAGCTCGTTGCGCTGGAAGATGAGATTGTCGACGTTGTGCTCGACCTTCTCGTTGCCCAGCTTCAACTCGCTGGGTTTGATGCGCGACTCGTCCAGGTTGGACAGGTTCGCGGCGATGGTCTTTTTGGCGTTGGTCGTCTCGATTCGGTAAAAACCGGTCTGCTCGCCGGTGAACACCGCCCGCCCGTCGAAGACGGGCACGTCGGTCTGCCGGCCGTCGGGGCGGGTGACCGTGGCCGTCTTGGCCTTGGTCTTGCCGGCCTTGGTCTTGCCGGCCTTGGCTTGGGGCAGGTCGACCGACCAGGTCTTGCCGGTGGTGTAGTTGGGGATGTAGCTGTTGTCGTCGAGCGTGAAGTAGTCGACGACGTTGATCATGAACACCGGAAACGCCACCCGCAGGGGCATGTCGCTGTTGCGAATGTCGAAGGCCACGCCCACCAGCGAGCGGCCGTTATGCTTGCGCGTGACGATGAGCGGCTTGCCGAACGACGCCGCCACCACGGTGTCCCAGCGCCCTGTGCGCCACGACGAGGCCGAGCCGATGTTGAGGTCCTTGAGCGTGATCCAGCGCATCAACGGGTGGCTGTCGCGCACCGAGGTGATGATGGGATTGTCGATCTCGCCGCGCACCTCCCAGGGCGAGCCGTCGGCGGGCGGGTCGAAGAAGACGAAATTTCCCTTCTGAGGAAGCTCGGGCGCGACCCCGTCGAAGATGGTCACGTCGTAGCCCGCCGAGGCCGTCGGCGTGTACTGCGACGGCTTGATGCGCTTGACGTCCAGGTTGGGGTTGAGCAGCAGGGGGCCTTCCAAAAACAAGTTGCCGTCGGAGACCGCCAGCACGCTGACCTTGTGGGTCTGGGGCAGCATGGCAAAGGCGCGGTCGTCGAGCGGGAAGACGTCGCGGGCGTCGCGGCTGGTCAGCCGAACGCGCGCCTCGAGCTTCTGGCCGGAGACCGCCTGGCTGGGATAGAAGCGCTGCAGGGTCTGGTCGGGGGCGAGCTTCAACGGCTTGGTGTCCACCAGCCGGCCGTCGGCGTAGATCTGCAGCTCGGCTTCCACCGAGCGGTCGAAGTAGTTTTTGACCTGCACGAACAGCTCGTAGTCGAGCTTATTGGCCACGTAGCGGCGCACGTTGAACGCGGTCACGGCGACGTTGCCGGCGCTCTCGCCGATCTTCAGGTGGCGCACGATGGTGTGCTTGCCGAAGTCGAAGGCGTCGAAGGTCTCGTGGTCGAGGCCGGCGCCGTCGCTGATGAGCACGAGCTGGCCGTTGTCGGTGTCGCGAAGCGAGTCCGCCGCGAAGCTCAACGCCTGCTTGTAGGCGGTGCCGGTGGCGGCGACCTTGATCTCGCGAAGGGGCTGCTCGAGCACCGACGCGTCGGCGACAAACGGGCTCAGCGGCTCGATCTGGTCGTTGAACGCCACTAGCATCACCCGGTCCTCCGGGCCGACCGTCTTCAAAATCTTGGCGGCCTCCTGGCGGGCGACGTCCAGCCGGTTGGCCCCGCCGCTGACGTCGGTGGCCCCCATGCTCGCCGAATTGTCGATGAGCAACAGGATGTGGCGGCCGTGGACGACCTCGTTCTTCATATGCGGGTCGGCCAGGGCGAACGCCAGAAGGGCGGCCATCAGAATGTGGAGCAGCCAGGACAAAAACCGGCGAAACCGCCGCCAGAAATCCGACTGGCGCCGCCGCTTCTCGAGCACGCGCCCCCACAGATGCGAGAAGGGCACCTGGATGCGGCGTTTTCGCAGCTTGAGGATGTACAGCACGGTGACGCCGGCGGCGGCAACGCCGGCCAGCGTCAGAATCGTGCTCCATGGAAGTCCGGTAAATTGCATTACTTGACGAACCCTCCGGCACGGAAGATGCGCAGGATGAGCTCGTCGAACTCCTCCTGAATGGGCACGCGGAAGTAAAGCACTTGTTTGCGGGTGCAATACTCCTCGAGCTCACCGCTGAACTCGAAGAACGCCTCGCGGTACTCCTTGACGACCTCCGGGGTCAGCGTCAGCTCGCGCACGTCCCCGGTCTCGACGTCGACCAGTTGCAGCTCGCCTTGCACCGTGGGGTTGAGCTCGCGCTTGTCGTATACGTGGATGACGATGGGATCGAATTTGAAGTAGCGAAGCTTGTTCAACCCCTCCTCGAAGCCGCGCGGGTCGTAGAAGTCGCTGAGCACCACCGCGATGCCCCGTCGCTTGTTCTGGGCGACGAAGGTCGAGAACGCGTCCTCCAGGCTGGTGTGCTGGCCGGGCTCGAGTTTGCGCAGAAAGTCGAAGATCTTGAAGATCTGCGCCTTGCCGCGTGACGGCGGAAGCCTGCCCTCGAGCTTACTCGAAAACGGGATGATGCTCACGCGGTCGAGGTTGCTCAGCCCGATATAGCCCAGCGCCGCGACGACCTTCTTGGCGTACTCCCACTTGGTGGTCTCGCCCAGAAGCATCGAGCGGCTGCAGTCGAGCAGAAAATAGATGTACAGGTCCTCTTCCTCCTCGAAGAGGCGCAAAAATAGCTTCTCGGTGCGCGCGTACACCTTCCAATCGAGCCCGCGAAAGTCGTCGCCGCGCGAGTACGAGCGGTGGTCGGCGAATTCGATGCCGCTGCCCACGATGCGCGTCTTGCGGTCGGCCTGGTTGCGGCCGGCGACGATCTTCTTGGAGACGATGTAGAGGTATTCGAGTTTCTTGAGAAACTCGTCGTCGAATTGGTCGTTCGTCGTCACCCCTTGTTCTCCGGCGTCTTGTCGATGATCTCGGCGAGGATCTCGTCGGTCTTGATCCCTTCGGCTTCGCCTTCGAAGTTCAGGATGACGCGGTGACGAAGCGCGGGCACCGCCGAGGCGCGCACGTCGTCGCAGGAGACATTGAAGCGGCCGTCGAACAGTGCGCGCACCTTCGAGGACAGCAGGATTCCCTGGGCGCCACGCGGCGAGGAGCCGAAGCGCACGTAGCGGCGGGTGATGTCGGGGGCGCTGTCATGCTCGGGGTGGGTCGCCTGCAGCAGGCGCAGCGCGTAGTCCTGCACGTGGCGGGCCACCGGTACCTGACGGGCGAATTGCTTCATCTCCACCAGTCGCTTCTGGTCGACCACCTCTTCGACGTCGGGCTGGTCGCTCTGAGTGGTGCGGTCCATGATCGTGTGCAGCTCGTCGAGGGAGGGAAACTCCACGTTGAGCTTGTACAAGAAGCGGTCGAGCTGGGCCTCGGGCAGCGGATAGGTGCCCTCCATCTCCAGCGGGTTTTGGGTCGCCAGCACGAAAAAGGGGTTGTCCAACTTCATCGTGTCTTTGGCGATGGTCACGCTGCGCTCCTGCATCGCCTCGAGCATCGCCGCCTGGGTCTTGGGCGTGGCGCGGTTGATCTCGTCGGCGAGCACGATATTGGCGAAGATGGGGCCGCGCTCGAATTGGAAGTGCTTATTGCCGTCCTCGTCCTCGACGATCATCACCGTGCCCAAAATGTCGGTGGGCATCAGGTCGGGGGTGAACTGGATGCGCGAGAACTTCAGCCCCAGCGTCTCCGCCAGCGTGCGCACCAGCATCGTCTTGCCCAGCCCGGGTACACCCTCGAGCAGGACATTGCCCCCGGAGAGCATGGTGATGATGACGCCTTCGATGATGTCGCGGTGGCCGACGATCATCTTGCCGACCTCGTCGCGCATGCGGGTGCAGTCGCGCTTGAAGTGGGCGACTTGTTCTTCGATCTCCGCAGATGTTGCGGCACGGGCTTCGGTTGCCATGCGTTCGAACTCCGGGTGATGAGCAGGTTGAAAATCGGTGTGATGAGTCGCGCCCGACTATTGTTGGCGCGGTTTGATCAACTCGAAATAGCGTTTGATGTAGTAGCGATAGCCCGCGGGGACCTTTTCGCGGTTCATGACCTCTTCGACCACTTGCTTATAGTCGACGTAGACGTCCTTGTACTGGGTGGTCGCAAAGCCCTTTTCGCTGGCGGCCTTGATGATCTGTGACTTGCTGGGGCCCTGTCCCTGTCGGCCGTCGACCTTGGTGTCTTTGCGCTGGCTGTTCATCGATGTCTTATCGCCCAATTGGCGGTCGCCTTTGCCCTGGCCGGCGGCGTTGGTCTTGCCGGGGTTTTTGCCCCCGGGTTGCTGGCCCTGTTTTCCCTGACCCTGTCCCTGCTGGCCGGGGCGTCGCCCCTGGCCTTGCTTTTGACCCTGGCCCTTGGGGCCGTCTTGGCCGGGTTTCTGGCCGCGGGCGCGCTTGAGGAAGTTGCGCATATTCTGGGCGCGCTGCTGTTGGCCCTGCTGGTCGCCCTGGCTCTGGCCGGAGTTCGAGCGGCGCATCGACTCCTTGAGCTCCTCGAGCTGTTTGCGAGCCATGCGGCGCACGTCGTTGCCACGTTGCTGCTGGCCGCTTTGCTTCATCTGTCGGGCGGCGTTGCGAGCCATGCGGCCGGCCTGCTGCTGGTAGGTCGGTTTTTGACCCTGCTGGCCGTTTTGGGCCTGTTGTTGACCTTGCTGCTGGCCCTGTTGGCCTTTTTGACCCTGCTGGCCCTGTTGGCCTTTTTGACCCTGCTGGCCCTGTTTTTGACCCTGCTGGCCCTGTTGACCCTGCTTTTGACCTTTCTGGCCCTGTTTTTGGCCATTCTGAGCCTGCTTTTGCCCCTGTTTCTGGCCCTGTTGACCTTTTTGGCCCTTCTGGCCTTTCTGGCCTTGTTGGCCCTTATTGCGCAGCTTCTTGGCCATGTCGCGGCTGGCGCGCTGTAGGCGCTTGAGCTGGCGGCCGGCCGCGCCGGCGGCGTGTTTTTGCTGGCGGCGCTTGATCTCGGAGAGCTCCTTCTTCTCGCGGTTGAGCCGGTTCTTCTCGCTGGTGGTGAGCTTGCCGTCGGCGTTGAACTTTTTGGCGAGCTTCTCGAGCAGATCCTTGTGTTTCTCGGCGAGCTTTTGCAGCTCGGGGTCGTTGGGGTCAATCTTGTCGGCAAATTTCTCGAAGAGGTCGGCCAGCTTCTTGGCGTCCTCGTCGCTGAGCTGGTTTTTGTCGAGCTTGTCCGCCAGCTTCGACAGCGCGTCGCCGGCCTTGGACGAGATCCTTCTTTTTGAGCGCGTCGAGGACGTCTTTGGCCTCCTTTTGGCCCTCGAGGTCCTTTTTGGCCTCGTTTTCGAGGTCCTTGGCGGCCTTTTGCAGCTTGTCGGCCAACTCCTTGGAGGCCTGATCTTGCTCCTTGTCGAAGAATTTCTTCTCGATCTTGTCGATGCGGTCGAGGAACTCCTTGTCGGAGACTTTGCGCTTCTCGACGTCGTCGAGCAGCTTGTCGATGTCGTCGACGAGCTCTTTGGCCTCGGGGTCGTCGATCTTTTTGAGCACGTCTTTCATCTCCTGGAGGCGGTCGCGCTCCAGGGCGATGGTGGCCTCGTCGAGGACGGGATCGTGCTCGATGACCGGTGGCTTGGGAAGCGGGTGGATATGCGAGGGGGGCTCGAGCACGGCGAGCACGCCGACGGCGGCCAGAAACACCCCGAAGGCGGCCAGGTCAGTGGGCCGCTCGAACGGCGCCGCCCGGCTTGTGTCGACCTTGTCGGCGTGGCGAAGCGCGTCGCGAATCTGGGCGCGCACGAAGGCGTCGTCCTTGCCGGCCTCCAGCAGGCTCAGCGCCGTCGACAGCCGGTCGTGCAGGCCGTTGGCCCGGTCGATGCGCTGGGCGACCGACACCCGGTCGACCGCCGAAAACCAGCCCCAGCCGATCATCGCCACGGGCACGGCCAGCAGCGCCACCGCCGCGCGTACCAGCCCGGCCGTCTCCAGCCAGCCGGTCTTGAACAGCACCACCACCACCGTCATGACCATCAGGTAGAACAACCCACCGGCGGTGCCGCGTTCGAAGACGCGCTGCAGGCGAATGCGGCGCTCGACACGGGCCACCAGCTCCAAGATCTGGCGGCGTTGGCTGGCGGTGTCGGTTTGTGCCATCTGGCTTTCCCTGTCATCCGTGGTTGGTTGTTCCCAACACGGCACTGTTGGCAGCGGTGATGGACCAATGGTTGAAATGCCCACCCTGCGGCGGCCTATTCCACCCGCGCGGTGTGCCAACCCGTCGGGTCGGTCGTTTGCTTACGTGGTTTCAAACGATAAGGACGCCCCGATGGATCTAAAATTCAACCCCCTAACAGCATGAATGAACCCGGGTATAATTTGCAACCCGTAAACCCCGGACTGAAGGTCCGAGGCCATTTGGGGAACAACGTTGGGATTTGAGGGTCGTCCTTTCGCACCGTGGTCGGACTTCGCGGGTTCAATCCCACGGTCACGGCGAGAACAGGCCTTTGAGCCCGGGAATCTCGATGGACTCGGCCTCGTCCTTGAGCTGCTCGAGGTCCGAGGGCTTGCGCTCGATGCGCAGCATCGGGTCGCCGTCGTTGGGTTTGTAGAACTCGGGCTTTTGGGTCTTGGCCAACTCGTACTCGACGTCGGTGACCCGCCCGCGGTTCTGCATGACCTTGATGTAGCGCAGCATGTGGCGGAACCAGGCGTCGGTGATTTTCCCGCGCTCGTAATAGATGTGGTATTTCTTGGGGTTGGGCACGATGCTGACCAGCCAGGCCACCTCGGTCAGGGTGAGCTGGTCGGGGCGCTTGCCGAAGTAGTGCATGGCGGCGTCGCTGACGCCGAAGATCCCCGGGCCGTATTCGATGATGTTGAAATACAGCTCGAGGATGCGCGCCTTGGGGATGTCGACCACGTCCTCCATCAGCCACACCAAAAACGCCTCCTGCAACTTGCGAGCGAGCACCTTCTTGCGGTTCAGGAAGACGTTTTTGACCAATTGCATCGAGATCGTGCTCGCCCCGCGCACGAAGTGGCCGGCGGCGAGGTTATCCTCGACCGAATCCTTCAGAGCGTACCAGTTGAAGCCGTGGTGCTCGAAAAACGAGTTGTCCTCGGTGGTCATCGCTGCGCGCAGCATCCACGGCGAGATATACTGCAGGGGCACGAAGGTATACGGGCCGTAGGGGTGGCGCTTTTTCTTGCCGTCGATATAGACGGTGACGTCCTTGGGGATCTTGGCGCCGCGCCGGTCGCGGGTCTTGAGCAGCGGCGTCTTGTCGCGCGGCGGCTTCTTCTTGATTGGGCGCAACGGCTCGTAATACGGCTTGGGCGCGGCGCGGGTGGTGCCGGCGCCGCCGGCGTCCAGCGCGTTGGTCGAGGCCAGCGTCGGCTCGCCGCTATGCTCGTCGGTCGGCCACGGCGGCGGGTAGGGCAAGAGCCGGTTGGGGATGCCGTCGTGGTCGGGATCGGGGTCGAAACCCTTGGCGTAGCGCGGCGGCCACTCGCGCTTCTTGCGCCGCTTTTCGAACTCCTCGACGGGGATGCCGCTGTGGCGAGACAGCCAGTCCAGCGGCACCGGGCGCATCGCCGGGATGGTGACGGTGCGCTTCCACTTGAGCACGGGGTCGTTGATGGTCAGTTGGAACTGGTCGCGAAGCTTTCGCACGTCGACCTCGTCGGGCATGCTCACCAACTCGAAGTTCTGCAGTTGGGGCTTGCTGTCCCACTCCATGTCGCCGGCGTGGTACAGCGGGACCTCGGCGTGCAGCGTCCAGGCGAAGCTTCCCTTCATCCTGGTGCCCACCAGCGGCCCCTTGATGGCGTCGGGGATGGCCGCAAAGAGCTTGGAGACGCCCACCTTGGGCAGTTCGACGTCGACGTCGAAGCGCGCCGGGCGTTTTTTGAACCCCGCCAGCCCGTATAGGGCCGGGCGGAACTCACCGGCGACGCCGTTGACCTCGAAGTGGCCGCGCGAG
The DNA here is from genome assembly GCA_963697525.1 of uncultured delta proteobacterium. Lineage (GTDB taxonomy): Bacteria > Myxococcota_A > Bradymonadia > Bradymonadales > Bradymonadaceae > Bradymonas. Next base: position 5,141,162 of record OY969087.1, on the reverse strand, counting down.
ACCACCAGCCCGCCGCGCTTGGGCGGCTTGGGCTTGGGCGGCGCGTCGTCGACGGGCTTGTCGGGGGCGTCGTCCTTGCGCGGATCGTCGTCTTTCGTCTTCGGGGGAGCGGTGGTGGCCACCGCCCGCTCGTCGAGCAATTGGGGCTCGGGCACCGTCTCGTGCGGGTTGTAGTGGGCGTCGAACGCGTAGCTCGCCGTCAGCTTCTCGACGGGCTCCTCGGTGACCGGGGCCAAGAAGAAGCTCGCGTCCTCCACCGACACCAGCCCGTTGATGTCGGTGCGCGTCTTTTTGTCGGGGCGCTCGGCGTCCAGATCCACGCGCAGTACGCCGCCGCGCACCTTGTCGGCGAGCCCGCCGTCGAAGACCTGCACGACCCAGGGAAGGCTCAGCGAGTCGACCTTGGCGTGCAGCTTCATGCCGTGGTCGCGGTAGCTCCACGTCAGCTTGGCGTCGACCTTGCCGCGCGGCTCGCCGCCGTTGGCCTGGGCGGTAAAGCCGCCCGAAAAGACCAACTGTCCGTTGATGGCTCGGTGGCTGAATTTGAAGTGGCCGTCGCGAAGCGACGCCTTGGCGTCCATTGTCTCCAGCGGCAGGTGGCGATGGTCGGTGACCTCGATGGCGGCGTCGTCGATCGTGACCGTTTGCGGGGCCTGGTCGGCCAGAAACTTCGACCAGTTGATCTTGCCGAGCTTGGCCAAAAGGCCGCCGCCTTTCTTCTTACTCTTGTCGTAGTCGATGCCCTTGTCCTGGGCGATTTCGCGCAGGATGTGGGCGGCTTTGCCGTGGACGTGGCGGGCGATGGGCGCGCGCATCAACTGGAGGAGGTCGTTGAGGCCGCTTCCCTCCTGGGCGTCGTAGTCGACGCTGAGCACGGGCTGTTCGATCGTCACGTCCAGCGGGCGCAACGCCTCGAGTGAGGGTTTAAGCGTCGAGAACGTCGCCGAGACCTTCTTCACGGAGGCGACGTGGGTGGCCGCGGCGTCGGCCTGCACGCCCAGCGAGAGTTGTTGGAGGCTGACGGTGTTGCCCGAGTCGATGGACACCCCGCCGATCCCCAGGCGCAAAAACGGGTAGGGCCCCACGCCGACGACCTGCAGTGGGCTCCCAAGCGTGACTTCGCCGGTGGATTTGGTCAGCGGCAGGCGCAGGGTGGCCGCGAGGTCGACCGTCTTGGGAATGGCCCAGCGCGGGTGGGCCTTGCCGCGGCTCAACTGCAGTGAGGTGGCCAGCTTGGCGGCGTCGCCCTTCGAATCGAGGGTGAGCGCCTTGGTGGCGATGGCGTCGATCGGCCAGGGCTTGGCGCCCTTGGCGGCCGTCAACTCGACGCGGGCGTTGTGGACCTCGACATCGGGCCACTCCCCGCCGAAAAAGCGCAGGAACCGCTTGGCGCGGCTGCCCGACGCCGTCGGCGCCGACCCCGGGGCGGCGTGAGCGCCGCCTGTTTTCTTGTGGGCGCGCGCCAGGATCGACTCCAGGTTGGTCGAACCGTCGGCGTTGCGACGAACGTGCAGCGTGGCGTTCTTGATGACGATGGAGGACAATTCGCGGTGGCCCAGGAGCAACTTCACCGCGTCGACCGACGTGGAGATGCTGCCGATCTCGGCGACCGGCTGGCCGCTCGTCGGGTCGACGATCTTCAGCCCGCGAATGGCCACCGCGCTGACGCCGGCGGTGGCGACCTCGTCGGTGGAGATATCCAGGCCCAGCTTGGACTCGGCGGCGTCGAGCTTGTGGCGCACCAACTTGTTGGCCACGCCCGGCACCACCAGCCACTCGGCGACGCCAGCAAGAATCGCGCAGACCAACACCACGGCCGCCGCGATGATGACGACCCGCCGGAGGGTCGAGGAAGACTTGGGTGAGGATTTGCTCATGAACGCAGTCAGGGCGCGAACCGGTGCCAATTCCGGGGAATGATGAACGGTCGGTTCTTAAAACTCAACACGCGAGCATAGATAATCCATCACCCCCCCGCTCAGTAGGTCGCCAGCGCGTAAACCTCGTGGCCTTTCAGCTTCTGGCGCCCGTTCAAAAAGCCGAGCTCCATCAAAAACGCGCACTCCACGACCTTGCCGCCGCAGCGTTCGACGAGTTTGCAGGTGGCCTCGGCGGTGCCGCCGGTGGCGAGCACGTCGTCGATGACGACCACATGGGAGTCGTCGTCGATCCCGTCGATGTGCATCTCGACGCGGTCGGTGCCGTACTCCAGGGCGTAATCGACCCCGTGGGTGTCGTGGGGCAGCTTGCCGGGCTTGCGCACCAGGCTCAGTCCCACGCCCAGCGCGTAGGCGAGGGGGGCGCCGAAGATGAACCCGCGGCTTTCGATGGCCACGATATGGTCGATGCCGCGGCCCTCGTAGCGCTGGCGAAGGTGGTCGATGACCGCGCCGAACAGCTCCGGTTGGTTGAGCAGCGGGGTGATATCCTTGAAGACGATACCCGGTTCGGGAAAGTCGGGGATGTCGCGAATGCCGGCCTTGATGCGATCGTCGAGCGTCTCCATGAACTGCGTCTCCTCTAGTCGTCGGAGTGGGCCGAACGGCTGTGGAACCCGCGGATGCCGTCCCAATGCTCCAGCTCGCGGGCGAATTGATAGTGGGTCAGATCCAGGTGCACCGGCGTGACGCTGATCTTGCCGGTGGAGATGACGTTGCAGTCGCTGCCGGGCAGGTCGTCGAAGCCAAGCTCGGCGCCGCCCAGCCAGTAATACGGCCGTTTGCGCGGGTCGAGCTTCTCCTCGACGACGCGCCCGTAGTTGCGCCGGCCCAGCTTGCACACCACCACGTCGGTGTCGGGCGTGGCCTCGCGGGGGACGTTGACGTTCAAAAAGACCCCGCGCGGCAGGCCCTTGTCGAGCACCTGTTCGGTGAGCGTGCGCGCAGTGTGGGCGGCCACGCTGAAGTCCAGCCGGCGATAGGCGGCCAGGCTGACGGCGATGGACGGCACGTCCACCAGCGTCGCCTCGATAGCTCCGGCGACGGTGCCGCTGTAGATGACGTCGTCGCCCAGGTTCGCCCCGTGGTTGATGCCGGAGACGCACACGTCCACCTGCTCGATGAGGTGGTTGATGGCCACGTACACGCAGTCGGTGGGCGTGCCCGAGATCGCAAAGCGGCGCTCGCCGTGCTGGCGCACGCGCACCGGCAGCCTCAGCGTGATCGCCTGGCTGACCGCGCTCTGCTCGCTGTCGGGCGCAACCACCCACACCTCGCCGACCTCGCCGAGCGCCTCTTCAAGCGCGGCCAGCCCGCGGGCATGGATACCGTCGTCGTTGGTGATGAGAATGGTGGGGCGGGACACGCCGGTCACTCGTCTTCGCTCTCGGCTTGTTGCTTCTTGAGCCGGGAGACCTGCCGCTGCAGCCGGTCGAGCTCACGCTTCATGGTGCGCAGGTCATCCTTGGTGGCCAGGTTGAACTGCTCGGCAAACTCGGCCTTCTTCTCGTCGAGCTTGCTCTTGACCTCGTAGGAAGCCTTGAACGCGTTGGCAAACCCCTTCTGGACCTTCTCGTTGGCCATTAGCTTCTGCACGGTGGGGTTTTGCATCGCCTTCATCGCCAGCTTCAGGAAGTCGTCTTTCATGTCGGCCATGGCCTCGTCCGTAATGCTTGCGGGAAATGTCACCTCTCCAGACTGCGTCAACATGGTTCTTGGGTGCGGGAAAGTCAAGGATTGGTGTTCTGGGATGCGGCGCATACCTCGACGGGGACCTGACGAGCGGTGACCCTCCCGAGGGTGCGCCACCTCGAGCGCGCCTTAGGGCGCCTCGAGTGGGCTTACCCCCGGTCACGGTGTGGTTCTGCTCCCGATGAAGGCGCCCGCCAAGCCGGCGTTGCGTTCGATGTAGCTGCCAGCCAGACGGTGGCCTCGAGAACCCACGCGTCCCGGACTGAAAATCCGAAGGCTAGCGCGAGCGCAAAAACAGGCGCAGCACGTACCAGAACATCAGCGCGACGGCCGAGAACAGCGCCAGGGCGGCGGCGACGTGTTGGTCGGTGCCGTAATGTTTGAGCACGTTGGAGGTGTAGTAGAGGATGTAGCCGGCGGCCAGCCCGATCATGAACACCGAGAACCAGATGCCCAGCGTAAAGCCGAATAGCAGGCTGACGCCCACGCCGCCCAGCGCCAGGAAGCCGGCGACCATCAGCCCGCTGCGCAGAAAGGAGAAGTCCTGCTTGGTCACGAAGACGAAGGCGGTCAGGGCGGCGAAGACCAACAGGGTGACGACGGCCGCCGACATGATCGCGCTGGGCGCCTTATACAGCCCCAGCGCGATCATGGGCATGAAGATGATCGCCTCCAGCAGCACGTACAGGCCCAGGCCCATATACTGCATGGGCTTCGAGCGCGGGTTCATCGCCCAGCGGTTGGCGAAGTTGCCCACCAGGATGAACGCGCCCAGCACGATGAACCAGGAGAAGCGCGAGCCCACCATGGTCTCGACCATCGGGCGCCACAGCCCGCTGACGAACAGCAAGGTCTCCAGGCCGATGAACAGCGCGATGGCGCCGGCGAGGTGAGCGTAGGTGCGCCGGATGAAGCCCAGGCGAGCGTCGATGTCCGACTGGGCGACCGTCTTCCAATGCGCCGCGGCCGCGGCCGCGTAGCTGTGATTTTGCTGTGAGTTCATCGCGATCCTCCACCGGTTTGTATTCATTCCCAATAAGGGGCCATCTCGCAGAGCAAGAACATCATCGGGGGGGCCGATGTTCCCGCGAGCGTCTGCGGTCCCCGTCACGTGACATCCAAGTACCCCCCGAAGGTAGCGGAGCGCTGCCGGCTTTTCAATACGGGTAGAGCGGTCAGCCGATGTTGAATCGCGCCTCAAGCTGTCGAGATTTGCTGAAGGGCTACGCGATGCGTCGTTGGCTCGCCGGCAGCGGCCGGCGGGCGAGCGGGCCGCCCCGCGACCTGAATCGAACGTTGTTTCGACCTGGATACGAGCGTTGAGGAACGATGGGCTTGTTAGACGGGCTGACGCCCACAACCGGTGATAATCGCTGGCTCAAATCGGTGGCGAACCTGTTTGGCCACCAGTACCGGCGCGTGCGCCTGGCCAACGGGCGCCGGCTGCATATCGAGCTGCGCGACGTCGGTCCGGAGCGCTTCGAGACCTACGCCAAGAAGCTCGAGGAGGCGTTCGCCAAACTCGACGGGGTCGAGTGGGTGCGCATCAACGGCCACCTGGCGCGGGCGGTGGTCTCGTTTCGATCGGCGCTGATCTCGCCGCGCGAGATCGTCGCCCTGGTCGAGGGCATCGAAGAGCATGTGGGCTTGGCCGATGCCGAGTTCTCCGGGCCGCGCCCGGAGCACCCCGCCGACATCGAGCCGGTGGCGCGCAAGCTGGTGGACATGGTCGCCGACGTCATGGCCGTAGGCGTGGGCACGGCGCTGAAGGTCACCGGCTACGACCCCCCGCAGGCGGGCTTCGATCTGGCCGCGTTTATGAACGTGGTCGACAACACCCCGCGCTTTCGCCAGGCGCTCGAGGGGGCGGTCAACGCCGAGGCCATCGACGTGGGCTTTGGCACGCTCAACTCCTTTGTGCAGGCGGTGGGCTCGGGGCCGGTGGGCCCGGCGATCGATGCGTTCCTCCAGGCGGTCAAGTTGCGCGGCGAGCGCGCCCGTCAGCGTGTCTGGGAGCGGCGCGAGCCCCAGTTGTGCTACCTGCAGTGGGACCGCCGGCGCACTCCGGTGGAGGCCAAGGAGCGCCCGCGCCCGCTGCCCGAGGGGGTCATCGAAAAATACGCCGACGATGCCTTCTTCGCCTCCATCGGCGGCTTCGTGGTGGGCCTGGCCGACACCCACAACCTGGAGTCGTCGACCCCGCCGCTATTCGGCGGCTTGCCCAAGGCGGCGCGCTACGGGCGCGACAGCTTCGTCGCCGAGCTCATCCGGGTGCTCGCCGAGCGCGACATCCTGACGTTATGCCCGCATTGCTTGGAGCGCATCGACCGCGTGGACACGGTGCTCATCGACGGCGGGCTGCTGTTCACCGGCGAGTTGCTCGTCGGCCGGGTGGAGACGCTGGGCGAGGCCGACCTCGACGAGGCCCGCCGGTACGCCCATCAGCTCTTCGACCCCGACCAGCCGCGCACCGCTCGGTCCGATGGCCCCTGGACGCTCGCCCCCATCGACCAACTCGACGCCGAGCCCGGCCGCGAGGTGCGCCGCAAGGTGCGCCGGATGCGCTCGACGACGGCGCCGGTGCTGGGCCTGACGCGCCGCGGCGAGTTGCGCGCCCTGGTGCAGACGCGCGCGGCCACCGACCCGGGCGCCGAGCAATTGTTGGTGGGCGCGCGCAAGGCAAATTTGCGCATCGTCATCGCCTGCGAGGACACCGCCGCCGGCGAGTCGTTGGGCCCCGACGAGGTGGTCGCGTTTACCGGCGATATGACCGAGATCGTGCGCGAGCAGCAGCGCGCCGGGGCCGTGGTGGCGCTGGTGGCGCCGGGGCCGTCGCGTGCGATGGCCGCCGCCGACCTGTCCATCGGGGTCTGCCGCGGCAGCGACGGCCCGCCGTGGGCCGCCGACGTGCTGTGCGGCGACGGCCTGGACTGCGCGGCCTTCGTCTTGGAGGCGTGTGCGAGCGCCGCCGAGGTCTCCGCACAAAGCGTGGGGCTGGCCGGGTTGGGGGCGGCCATCGCCACGTTTCTGTCGCTGCGCGGGCTGCACGACACCGAGCCGGGAAACGTGATGATGGCGATCAACGCGGTGTCCGCGCTGGCGCTGGCCAACGGGGTGCGCCACGCCCGCCTGCTCGAGCGCAGCCCTCGGCCACCCCAGCGCGATTTGACCCCGTGGCACAGCCTGGAGGCCGCCGAGGTGCTCGCGCGGCTGGACTCCTCGCGCGAGGGCCTGAGCCGCGAGCAGGCACGCGAGCGGCGTCGCCAGGAGCCGGAGGCGGCGACGAAATCGCAGCTCATCGCCCGCGCCGTGGGCAAGGAGTTGGCCAACCCGTTTACCCCGGTGTTGGCCGCGGCCGCCGGTGTCTCGGCGGTGGTCGGCTCGGTGGCCGACGCGGCGATGGTTGCTGCGGCGATGAGCCTGAACGGCGTCATCGGCGGCGTGGAGCGCTACAAGGCCGAGCGGGCCGTGGCCAAGTTGGAGGAGCGCGAGGCCAATGACGTGCGCGTGCAGCGCGGCGGGGAGCGAATGACCGTGCCCGTCGACGAGCTGGTCGTCGGCGACGTAGTCTTGCTGCACGCCGGCGACGTGGTGCCCGCCGACTGCCGGCTGGTCGAGGCGATGGACCTGGAGGTCGACGAGTCCAGCCTCACCGGCGAGTCGCTGCCGGTGGCCAAGTCCGACGAGGCGTCGTATGCGGCCGCGGTCGCCGACCGCTCCTCCATGCTCTACGAGGGTACCTCCATCGCCGTGGGCCAGGCGCGCGCGGTCGTCGTCGCCGTGGGCAGCGACACCGAGGCGCGCCGAGGCGTCCTCGCCGGGCGGGGCAGCGCCCCGGAGACCGGCGTCGAGCAGCGCCTGCAGGCCCTCACCGAGATCACCATGCCCGTGGCCGGGCTGAGTGGGCTGTTCTCGATCGCCAGCGGCCTGGCGCGCGACCAGGACATCGAGCGGTTGGTCGACGTGGGCGTGGGCATGTCGGTGGCGGCCGTGCCCGAGGGCCTGCCGCTGCTGTCGACGGTCGCCCAATTGTCGGCCTCGCGCCGCCTCGCCGAGCACGGGGTGCTCGTGCGCAACCCGCGCGCCGTCGAGGGGTTGGGGCGCGTCGATGTGGTCTGCGCCGACAAGACCGGCACGCTGACCGAGGGGCGCATCGAGCTCGACGTGGTGTGCGACGGCGACCGCTGCGAGTCCATCCCCGAGGACGGGGCCGCGTTCTGGCAGGCGCAGGTCCTCGCCGGGGCGCTTCGCTCCAGCCCCGCGCCGCCCGAAGGCGGCAAGCTTCCCCATCCCACCGACCGGGCCATCGTCAACGGCGCGCTGGGCGCCGGGGTCGATCCCGACAACGGCTTCGGCCATTGGAAACGCATGGACGAGATGCCCTTCGAGCCCGGCCGCGGCTACCACGCCGTGCTCGGGCGCACCGACGAGGGGCTGATCATCAACATCAAGGGCGCCCCCGAGGTGGTCATTCCGCGCTGCGCGCGCCGCGTCACCGAAAACGGGGTCAAGCGCATGACCAAGGCGATGCGCGCCAAATTGTCGGCCCGCGCCGAGGAACTGGCTTCCCGGGGGCTCAGAGTGCTGGCGGTCGCCGAACGGCCGGCCTCCGAGGAGCGCGACCTCGATGAGGACCGCATCGGCAAGTTCATCTTCCGCGGCTTCGTGGGCTTGAGCGACCCGGTGCGCGCGACCTCCAAGCAGGCGGTGCACGACCTGCACGACGCCGGCGTGGAGGTGATCATGATCACCGGCGACCACCCCCACACCGCCCGGCGCATCGCCACCGATCTGGACTTGATCAACGGCGGCAAGATTTTGACCGGCCCCCAGCTCGACGAGATGAGCGACGAAGCCCTCGACGAGGCGCTGCTGCACTGCACGGTCATCGCCCGGGCGACGCCCGCCCATAAAGTGCGCATTGTCCAGGCGCTGCAGCGCGACGACAAGGTGGTCGCCATGACCGGGGACGGGGCCAACGACGCCTCGGCGATCCGCCTGGCGGACGTGGGCATCGCGCTCGGGGAAGACGCCACCACCGCCGCGCGCGAGGCCGCCGACATCATCGTGGTCGACGAGCGCATCGAGACCATCGTGCGCGCCGTCGCCGAGGGCCGGGCGATGTGGGACTCGGTGCGCGACGCGGTGTCCATCCTAACCGGGGGGAACTTCGGCGAGATCGGCTTTACGTTGCTGGCCAGTCTGCTCAGTCAGCCGCCGCTCAACGCTCGCCAACTGCTGCTCATCAACCTGTTGACCGACATCGCTCCGTCACTGTCCATCGTGATGCGCCGTCCCTCCGATGACGACCTGCACAAGTCACTGGGGCGCGGCCCGGAGGATGCGCTCGGAGGCAAGCTCGACCGCGACATCACCGACCGGGCGCTCACCACCGGCGGCGGAGCCAGTCTGGCGTGGTTTTCCTCGCGCATGATGCTCGGCGGGGTGGACAAGTCGTCGACCGTGGCGCTGCTCGCCGCGGTGGGCACCCAGCTCGGCCAGACGTTGGCGGTGGGACGGCCCACCCGCCAGACGGTGCTGGCCAGCCTGGGGTCGGCGGCGGTGCTGTTGGGGTTGGTGGAGACGCCCGGGGTCAGCCAGGTCTTCGGTTGCCGGCCGGTCGGCCCCATCGGGCTGGCCACGGCGCTGGGAAGCAGCGCGCTGGCCACGGGGTTGTCCGCGGCCATCCCGCCGACGTATCGCAAGAGCGTCGAGCTTGGCGAAGCGCTGCGTCAAAAGCTTCGCACGTGGGGCAATTACCCCGCGATCAAGGAGTTCGAGCCCGCGGTGGCGTCCGACGAATCCCAAAGGCCCGCCCCGGTCGACCATTCCATGGCGGCCGAGTAGCGGCCAGGACGCGCCGCAGCGATCACGCGCGGCGAGCCTCGATGGGTTGTGGGTTGTGTGAGTTGACTCAGGTGCGCCGCTGCTCGTGGGCGTTGATGTGCGCGGGGGCATCGGTGGCCAAATTCCACACCGTCAACTCGCGGCGCACGTGGCAGATGCCGTAGAGGTCGTTGTTGTCGCCGAAGAAGACCGCGCGCGGCTTGTGGCGAAGGGTGTTGAACGCCGCCACCAATTGGCCGCTGTAGCCATGGTGCAGGCGCACCTTCTTGGCACAAATGAGCGCGACGAGCTGGCCGTCGTTCGACAGCGCGATGGCCCGACAATTCTCCGTGCAGCGGAAGGTCGCCAGCAGGGTCTGCGGGCGCCGCAGATGGCGAAGTTCGACGGCGCCTCCGGCGCGGAGCACCGCAAACGTCTCGGCGCGCGCGGCCACGGCGACGTCGAGCGCCGGCTCTTTGGAGCGCACCCGCCGCCAGTCCTCATCACACATTTGCCCGTCGAGTTTGGCCACATAAACGCGGCCCGCGGCCGCCGCTGCGACCGCGTCTTGGGTCTGGGAGTCGGCGGCCAGAGCGACGATCGCGCTGCGGTCCACCGTCTGCAGAAGCGTCTGCGGTGTCTGCCCGCTCAGGGAATGCCGGAGTACGTTGCCGTCGTCGTCGCCCACCAGAACGCAACGGTGCATCGTGCACAACGCGCGGGGAGTGGCGTCGAACGCGGCGATACGCTCGATGCGCTGGATGTCGGCGACGGGCCCGTGCCACAGCGCATCATCGGCGTCGGTGGCCGCGAGCACGCTGCCGTCGCTGGACACGGCGCACACCTGCGGGTCGAGGCGCGCGGCGTGCGGGCGCACGCCAGTGGTCTGTTGATTGACCCAGCCAAAGTTGCCGGTGGTCCTGCTCGCCTCCGACCAGAAGGCGACCGAACTGCTCGGCCCGAGGTCGTCGGGCAGGTCGTCGCTGGCGAGGCGTGTCTCCAGAGTGCGCGACAGCGACAAATCGTCCAGCGACGCGCTGGTGTAGGGAAAGGCTCGGTCGGGGTCGATGACCGAGGTCTGCTCGGAGAGGGCGAAGAAATTACCGCCGCCCAGCAACTCCTCGGGAACGTCGACCACGGAATCGTCGTCGCCTGCGCTCGAGGCCGCGGCGCCGTCGCCACGGGGCGGATTCGCCGAGGTGATTTTCTCCAGGCAGCAAATGGCCGCTTCCAGGCTCTGTGGGCGCCGCGCCCGCTTCTCGCAGAGCAACGCGGCGACCAGGTCGTCGAGCGCGGCCGGGACGTCCTGTCGTTGGCGCGCCTTGGACACCCGCGCGGCGCGGCGCACGCCCCAGCTATCGCTGGCGCTCCATTGGGTGTGGGGCGGCTCGCCGGTGAGCAGGAAATATAACAGCGCCCCCACGCCAAAGGCATTGCTGGTCGTGTCGGCGCGCTCGCCATGCGCTTGCTCGGGGCTCCAAAATCGTGTGGCCGCGCGCGCCGCCTCCGGGCCGTGGTTCACGCGAGGAAGCCCGAGGCCCAGCAGGCGCAACCGAGCGGCGCCCCCGGCGGGCTGTTCGACGAGGATCGCCGTCGGGTCGAGCTGGCGGTGGACGAGTTCAGCCTGGTGAGCCTCGTGCAGCGCCCGCGCCAGTTGGGCGCCCAGCTCACAGGCCCGCTCGATCGCAAGCGGAGCGCGCGCGTCGACAAAGGCGCTTAGCGGCGTCCCCTCGCAGTGGTCCATGACGACCGCGGCACGGTCGCCGGGAAGCTCGAGAAATTCATGGATATGTGCCACGTGCGGCGAGTCCAGGGCGCGAACGCGATGAACCTCGCGCTGCATCTGCTCGACGAGTCGGTCCCGACTGCAGCCAAAGGCGTCGAGCGGACAGATCCATAATCCGAAATGATGGGGCACCGTCAAACAACTCGCCCGATACAGCGTCGCCACTCCGAGTTGGGCGACCCGCCGGGTGACGAAAAAACGTCGGTCGACGGTCCGCCCGAGCAGCGGATCGGCCGAGTCGCGCAGCGCGGGCCATCCGTCGGGCGGGCGCGGCGAGCTGCAGTCCACGCAGCTCGGCTCCCGTGCATGGCGCACCGACGCGCATACTGAACAGTAGTGGCTGGGCATCTCCCCGAATGCCGCCCGGTTGAGGTGAGACCGGTCGGTCATCGCTGGTCAACCCTGAAGTCTCGTCCGAGACGGACTCCACGACAAGGCTTATATGCAGGAAAATCTGTCGGTTTCATTGTAGGTGAATTGCCAAATTTTGCAACCTCGGGCGCTGTGAAAATGATGTAAACGTGGTGTGGTTCGCGCGGTCGCACCAGCGGCGGAGGCAGCTTGACAGCCGCTCGTAAGTGGCCGGATACTCGATCACCTTTTTGATGCAATTTTTGCCCTCCTTCGGCGGTGAATTCCTCGATGTATACGCGAACCGGCCGGTCTGTTCTCACTCTTGTGCTTTTCGTTCTCCTCGCGCTGGTCGGCGGCAGCTTGGGCTGCGGTGATTCTGGGGGCACCACCAACGCCAAGACGTCTCAATGTGCCGACAGCGACAACGACGGTGTCTGTGACAGCGACGACATTTGTTCGAAGGGCGATGACACCCAGGACTTCGATGGGGACGGCGTGCCCGACGCCTGCGATCCGTGTCCGGCGGATAACCCCGACGACACCGACGGCGACGGCGTCTGCGACAGCAAGGACATTTGCCCGAACGGCGACGACACGGTCGATCAGGACGGCGACGGCGAGCCCGACGCCTGCGATCCCTGTCCGGCCGACGCCAACGACGACAGTGACAGCGACGGCGTATGCGATTCGGAGGATAAGTGCCCGGGCGGCTACGACGGCAGCGACATCGACCAAGATGGCGTGCCCGACGCCTGTGACCCGTGTCCCATCGACGCGCATGACGACAGCGACGGCGACGGGGTGTGCGACAGCCAGGACATCTGCCCGAATGGCGACGATTCCGTCGACCAGGACGGCGATGGCAAGCCCGACGCCTGCGACCCGTGCCCGGCGGATAACCCCGACGACAGCGACGGCGACGGTGTGTGTGACTCCGGCGACGTGTGTCCCAACGGCGTGGATACCAGCGACATCGACGGTGACGGCGTCGCCGATGCCTGCAACCCGTGTCCCCTCGACGCCAATGACGACAGCGACGGTGACGGCGTCTGCGATAGCCAGGACATCTGCCCGACCGGCGACGATTCCGTCGACCAGGATGGCGACGGGGTTCCCGACGCTTGCGACCCGTGCCCAACCGATAACCCCGACGATAGCGATGGCGACGGTGTATGCAATTCGGTGGACACGTGTCCGGGCGGTGACGACGGGAGCGATATCGACGGCGACGGCGTGCCCGACGACTGCGACGTCTGTCCGTTGGTGGCGTCCAATGACCCCGACGGCGACGGGATTTGCGCGCCCAACGATATGTGCGACGGCGACGATGCCACCGGTGATTCGGACGGCGATGGAGTGTGTGACGACATCGACATCTGCTACGGATCGGGAAACGTCGATTCCGACGGTAACGGGCTTTGCGACTTGAAATTCAACTCGCCGTGCCGGGGAGCCGATTACTGTGTGCATGGAGTCGCACAATTCCTGTTCGGAGATTGGGCGCTCGATGGCACGACGGTGGAGGTCTGGATCGGACTAAACGGAACGATGGGCGCCTGCAACAGCGTATCCCACGACAGAAGGATGACGTCGATGAACACGACGTTTACATTCGACACCTCCGACCCCGTCGCCCTGGGTCACTTGAACGCGCTGGCTTCCTCCTGGTCGACGGCCACCGTGCGGCTGCGCAGCGCCCAGGGCGAGCCCAGGGGGGAAGTCGGCGCCGACGATCTCAACGGAACGCGGCTGGATATCACCCTGAGGAAGATGAACGGGCTGACGCTCGACTCCACAGGGTGTCCGGATGTGAGCGATACCCTCACTGGTCAAAACACCGACCTCATCATTCAGGATGGCTCCTCTCTCTCGGATGCGTCGTTTGAGCCGGCAGAGTTTCAGGTGGCGCCGTTTTAGGCCATGTCGTCGCCTCAATAGACGACATGCGGTGACAACGAAACGAGGTTGGCGGTGCGTCCGTTGGTTCCAAAGCTCTCTCTTTCCAACGGTGCGGTTATCCTGGTTGGTTCTGTTGAGCGGAGAACTCATGACGAAGCAGTTGCAAGTGATGGCGCTACTCGGCGTGCTTGCCCTTTCCCCGCTGATGGCGGTGGGTTGTGGCGGCGTCGAGTGTGGCCCGAATACCAAAGAGAAAGACGGCAAGTGCGTGCCGACCTATGACGAGGTCACCTGTGCCGACGGCACTACGCTCAACCCGGACACCGGGGCGTGTGTGCTGACCCATCCGCCGGTCGACTGCGCGGCGGGCACCGAGCTGCAGGATGGCTCGTGCGTGGTGGTGGCGGCGGCCTGTGGTGACAGCGCCCAGCTCGACGCCAACTCCGGCAAGTGCGTACCCACCGCTACAGTGTGCGGCGACGGCCTGGCGTTCACCGACGGCAAGTGCATGCCCACCGACCAGGTCTGTGACTCGGGCACCACGTTCAGCGCGGACACCGGCATGTGCCTGCCGGAGGCGACGTGCAAAGCCGGCGACTTCATCCTCAACGGCAACTGCGTCAGCGCCGCCGAGAACCTCGCCGCCAACGCCGACGTGACCAGCACCGAGAACGACGATCCCACCAAGGGCGGCACCGCCAACACCCTGACGCTGACCGACGGAGAGCAGACGGTGTTCACCGGCCAGGTGGACGCGCCCAGCGACCTCGATAGTGACGGCGCGGTCGACCAGGACGTCGACGTGTTCAGCTTCGACGCCACCGCCGGCCAAGTGTTCACCATCACCATCCAGCCCATCGACGCCACCGCCATGGGCTTTATGGTCACCGACGAAGGCGGCCAGTGGGTGCGCTATAGTGACGTGGGCTACGGCGTTGGCAGCGCGCGCAAAGTGCTCATCCCCAGCGACGGCACCTACTATGTGGCCGTGGCCCCGGCTTCCTTCCTGCTCAGTGACGGCAACTTCGCCGCCACCGGCAAGGACGGCTGGAAGTACGTCGGCACCATCGAGCAGGCCAACCCCCTCAGCGCCACCGACCTGGATACCTCTGCGGGTGACGTCACCGGCGACCTGGTGGACATCACCGACAATTTGTTCAAGCTGACCAACTACACCGAGGGCGCCGCCGTGCACATCGACGTCACCAGCCTGGGAGGCGACGGCTCGGCGGCACTCGAGGTTTGGACCAGCGCCACCGACAGGCTCCAGACCATGCCGCTGGATGAGGGCCAGGTCCCGAACATCGCGCTGCCAGCCGGCGATGTATTCTTCTTTGTAGATTGGACCCGCGTGTGGGGCCCCGATACCAGCTTCGACCTGGCCGTCTCGGCACTTCCCGGTGACTACCTGGGCGCAGTTGCCGCCGATGGCAGCGTGTCGTCGACCGACGCGACCCTTGCTGGTGACGCCGACATGCAGCTCTCCGTGAGCGCCGAACCCGGACAGTTCCTGGAGTTCACCCAACACAACGATGCCGATTCGTCCGTGAAGATCACCGTCTCCGCGCCCGACGGCACGACCCTGATCGACGGCAGTACCCTCAGCGGCTCCGATAGCGACTATGAGTACGCCTTCGCCGCCACCGGCGGACCGTACACCATCACGGTGAGCAACCCCTCCAGCGATGATTCCGCCAATTTCGTGCTCACCGTCAACAGCATCACTCCCACCGATGAGGGCGACGTGGGCAACGGCGACTCCGTGTCAGTGGACGAGTCCAGCAACCTCGCCGCGGGCCGCCAGATGTTCTATAGGTTCAACCTGACCGAAGACGCCGACCTCACCGGCGCGTTGACCGCGACCATCGGAGACGTCGATGGTCGGTTGTACGATGGTACGACCGGCGAAGTGCTCGACACCTTTGGCGCCGTCGGCGACGAATCGGTCAACGAGACCCTGTCGCAAGGCGTCTACGTCATCTCCCCCAAGGCCGATAACGAGCTTAGCGACGGGTTCAGCATCAGCCTGGACGTCATCGGTGTTGCCGTCCCAGAGACCGAGGGCAATGACACCATGGCCGACGCCCAAATTTTGCCTGGCCTTCCCGCCCACATCAGCGGCAATTCCGACGACCACGGTGCAGATCCAGACTATTTTGGATTCACGCTCACCGATTCTGAAGTCGTGAGTGTCACCATGGATAATTGGGGTGGTGGGAATCATTGTGGCACCGCCCAGTTATATGATGCCGACGGCAATCTCATCGCTTCCGATGGGGCGTCCAACGCTTACGTGGGCGCCGTGCTCGAGCCAGGCAACTACTACGTGGCTGTCACGGGCACCTGCACCTACGTGACGAATCCCTTCTCCTACGACCTCGTATTGAATGCCAGTCCTGATCCGGCCGATACCCTCGACAGTGCCAATGACGACACGGCCTCGGCCACCGACGCCACCGGCGGAACCACCATCGCTGGCACGGTGACCAGCGACGCCGACGTCGATTGGTATCGTGTGCAGGTCGCCACGGATACGGACGTCGCCCTCGAGCTGTCCGAGTTGGACAATTTCGGCTCGCCGAACTCTGGGCTGACCGTCGAGATCTACGACGACGGCCAGACCTTGCTGGGTGGCGCCGGAGACGTCGTTTCGTTCGACGCCGCCACCGACTACTACGTCAAGGTGACCGGCTACGACTCGACCGGGGACGGCAATAGCTACCTGCTCACCATGATCCCCGTCGTGTGCGGGGACGGAATGCTTAGCGGCGCGGAGGCTTGTGAGGACGGCAATACCGCGGACGGCGACGGATGTTCGGCGACCTGCACTCTGGAGGGATCATCCATCGATATCGCTGCCAGCGGAAGCTCGGTGTGGTACACCGGCATGCTCGCTTCCAACTCGCCAACCTACGAGCGCCTCAACTCGGACTGCCTACCGACCTTCTATGGCGCCGTCCCGTACCAGACTTTCGAGATCGTCAACAACACCGGTTCGGGCCAGACGTTAACCATCACTGCGTCGTGGGACGGCTTCGACGGCTCCATGCACGCCTACCACGACCCGTTCAACCCCACGATTCCGATGGCGAACTGCATCGACGGTGACGCCGACTACGGCGGCGTCGGCGGCAGTCAGCTCACCGGCGTGAGTATTGCGGCCGGTGAAACCCTGGTAGTCGTGGCTGAGACCTTCTACGGTTACCCGAGCACAGGGGCCTACAGCATGGAGGTCGCCACCGAGTAACGGGGTCGCCGCGGGGACATGGCGGTCCTTGAGTGCGCATCGATGCACGGGCCGCGCGTTCCTCAGTGACCCCGGTGCGATTCGAACGCACGACCTACAGATTAGGAATCTGTCGCTCTATCCTGCTGAGCTACGGGGCCTGACCTGGCGATTTCTAGCACGGGCCATCCGTTCCTTCAAACCCTCTGTGACTCCGAGCTTCCGCGATGTCGGGCCGAGGGCCCAACAACCGACTCGGCGCGCTGCCCGCGGGACAAGCCACGCGGGGGCGCTAGCTGCGAAAGGGTTCCGCGCCTCAATTGTTGAGCGAACCTGCTTTCCCCGAGGGCATCGGCCGGCGAGGCGATGCCGTATCCGGTGGACAAATAGGCGCCGGGGCGGCAAAGTGGCCGCACACTTTGACTCGTTGTTGGGCGTGAAAATGATGGGATGCGGTCTTGGAATATGGTTGCATGTCGACTCGGTCGGCGGGCGGTGGCGCCGGGCGGGTTTCCGCGCTCGCAGGTCCAGGCGCTGCGATTTGCGCTGGGCGACGGGACGGCCGGGTGGGGCGAGGACGTCACGCACACCTACGAGAAGCCGGGCGTCTACCCGGTGGTGCTCGCGGTTCGGCTGACTGGCCACCGGGTACTGCGGGCGACTAAATTGGCCGTGGTTGATCCGCCGTCGGATTTCAACCCGCTGTTTCTGACCGTCGATGACATTCCTGCCTATATGAACGGTAGCCAGCCGGTCACGCTGGACTCGGGGACGCCCGACGACCCCAGCGACGACACCACTCAGGACATCATCTTGCAGGTCCCCCGCGACCACTTCGTGATCGACGTGGACCTCGACGAGGACCCGGGCAATCCGGTGGTGCGCGACAGCCTGTCGTTGACGGCCGACGTCGCCATGGGCGGCGCGCAGCCCGGGGCGGAGCTCGCCGACAAGCTCCACTTCGACGATGGCGCGCATCTGGACGCGCCGCGAGCGCGCTTCGAGGTGGGGCCGCAGGACGCGCCGGCGGCGGGCGTCGTCCATCTGACGCTTTCGGCGCGCACCCAGGATGGGTCCACCTACGAGCGAAGCCTGGCGGTCCAGGCCGTCGAGTTCACCCCGGAGTTGGATCCCTTCGACCAACCGATGACGTGGCTGTTTCGCACGGACAGCGACTTCTTTACGACCACCAAGGTCGACAAGGGGGGCGGGCGCTTCCAGTTGTCGAGCACGGCGACGCCCGACGGCAAGCCCGACTTCGTCGAGGAGCTGGCGCTTCTGGGCGCCCAGGGGCCCGACGACGCGCTCAACGCGACGTATCTCGGCTGGATTCGCACCGCCATCAAGACCGAGGTGTACCGATATTTCGGCATCGGCCCGGACGGTGTGGCCCACGACGGCGTCGAGATGACCATCGCATGGCAGGGTGAACCCGGGGCGCCGGGTCCGGCGGACTTCGACCCCCAGGGAACCTTCTCGATGATGCGCTTCGGGGGGACCTTCGACGGCTATATCGGCTACTCGCGGTATATGCCGCACAACCGGCAGCGGGTGGACGACAGCACCGCGCAATACGGCATCGCCAGCGCAGGCGTCCTGAGCGCGTTGACGGGCACGCCGCTGGTCTCGACGGCCTTCGATCCCGTCAAACCCGGCGTGGGCGAGCCCGTGGGCACGAATGCGGCCGATGCCACGGTACTCGCGTCGGATTTCGACCCCTACGCTCCATACGACGAAGCCGTGATGCAGCGCTATCGCGACCTGCGCACGGTGGCGCGCTACATCGCGCTGGCGATCGCCCCGGTGACTGCCCACGAGATGGGTCACGCCATGGGGTTGATGCCCGACGGGCTGCCGCCGGAGGGCTTCTTTGGCAACCGCGGCGACGTCAGCTTCGTCTCTCGCCAACGCACCAACGAGTTACACGCCAATCTGCCGGGGATGAACACCATGCAGGCCGGCGGCGGCGACTACCTGGGGTTGATCCACCAACTCCAGAACGTCGTCGAGCTGCCGCCGCACGCCGACGTGATTCGGCTGGCGAAGATCTTGTCCTTGGAGACGCGCTTCTCAGCGCTGTCGCGAGCGTATCTGCAGCGCCGGCTCACCTACGGAGTGCAGAACTCGGTTCCTTGAGCAAGGCCGCTCAAAACAGCTTGTCTTTCTTTTGCACAATGTCTTTGCAGGTGGCGTTATTGTCCACCTTGACCAATTGGAAGTAGCTCTTGTTGGGCATAGGCGTGCTCGGCGACATCTCGCCGAAGACGCGCCCGGTCTTCTGCAGCACGATCTGGTCGGTCTTCCAGTCGACCGGGCCGGCCCATTGGCCGCTTTTGTACAGCTTGCCTTGCAGCTCGTCCCAGGTGCGCTGAATCATGTAGATTTGTCCGGAGAGCAGCCCGCTGAGGCGGATGGTCATGCCCGGGTGTCCGTCCTCGTCCTGGTCGTACACGTATTTATTGCTGGCGCTGTGGGGCAATGGCGCGGTTTCGCCGATCGACGGCCGCAGGCCGTAGTATTGATAGGTTTTGGGGGCGTTCAGCGTCCAGACTCCGTTTTGTCCCTGCAAAGTGGCGGTGCGCACCACTGGATTCATGTGGGCGACGAAACGATCGGGGATGTGGGTGGTGACCGCTCCCTGGTCGCTGTTGACGCGGACATCGCAGGCCGTCTCGGTCATGCGCACCTGGCTCTGCGACTGCGTCATATTCACCTTCAGGTAGGTGATCGTCGATGAGGTCACGTCGCCGATGAGCGGGGCTTTGGACTTGGAGACCTCCACCAATTTCATCGCCCAGGTTCCCTGGACGTCGGGGTAATCGAGGCCGGATTGGCTGGACGAAGGCGTGGCCGCCGTTGCCGGCGTGGCCAGGGCCAACGCCGTGGCGATGGGAGCGAGACGTGCGAGCACAGAGTTCACCGGCTTCATGACGTACCTCGTTTGGGAAGCGATGCGGGCGGATGATGCGGCCCCCCGTCTCGCGCGGCCGCCCAGTGCCTAACATGGTCGCGGCGCCGATGCGCTCAAGGGTGCATGTGATTGGATCCGCGAGCTTTCCCGCGGGTTCCACTTTGTTCAACGAATGGCCCTGTGAAATTCATCCAAAGTCCAGTGATGTCAGTGGGTTGTGGGTGTGGCCCCGCGCCGGGTCCGGCGCGGGGCACGCGGCTTCTGACGCGCCGTCGATGAGCTTATTGGCAGGCGCCGACGCTCAGGTCCGCGAAGGGGTCGTGGGAGGTATTGGAGTCGTCCGCCGGAGGCACGTCGGCGCCTCCCGAAGCGCTGCCGCCGCCGGACATGGTCGCGGAGTCGTCGGGAGCGAGCACGCATTGGCCGGCGGCGACGGTCTCGTCGACGCCGCTGGCCGTCGACGACAGGTGCAGTTGGCCGGCGAGGACCTCCAGTCCGCTGTCGCCCAGGCGCACCGCCGGATGAGCGGCGCCGTCGAGGGTGACGTGGATGAGGTTGTCGCGCGTCCAGTCGGCGATATTCTCCAGGGTGTCCTGAGCGCGGGCAAATTGCAGCAAGACCTCCAGGTCGAACGCCGGGTCCACCGCGATGTCCATCCCGTCGGCGCCCTTGGTGAGGGTGAAGTCGAGCTTGCGCCCGTGGGTGTGGTTGAGGTCCACGGCGAGCACGCGCTTGCCGTTGACGTCGAGCGTGGACGTGGTGTTGCCCAGCCCGGCGTTATGGACGTCGATGCGGTCATCGCCGGCGGCATAGTTGGCGTCGAAGCTCGCCCCGCCCAGGTGCGCCGCGATGTCGTAGCGCGTCTCGGTCTGCGACTCGGCGCCGGTGGCCTCGTCGTAGGTGTATTTGGTGTGGGTGATCGGCGCGCGCAGGTCGATGGCGTTGAGGTCGAGCAAGGCATGCACCGTCTGCGCGGCGGCGTCCGCGCTTATGCTGGCGGCGGGCTGGGCTCGGTCGACGTGTAGCTGCCAGTTAGTGTCGGAGATGACGACGTTTTGCAGGACGCTCAGCGTCAGCTTGGCGCGCTGGCCGTCGTGATGCAGCTCGCCGCGCACCACGCCGCGCATCGTCGACGGCAGGTCGCCGAGGTCCGACCCGGTGATGGTGCCGGCGAAGATCGCCGTCGAGCGAAGCTCGCCGAGGTCGACGGTGCTGGCCAGCAGGTCGTGGTGGAGCTGGAAGTCGACCGGGTTGAAGCGATCCGGGCCGACGAGCACGTCGATGTCGACGTCGCCCTGGGCCAGGGACGTGACCTGAAGGCGAATCTGGAGTTGGTCGACCTCGTCGATGCAGTGCTGCAGGTCGTCGGGCTGCTCGAAGTCGCCGGCCTGGCACACCGTTGTGCCGTGCAACAGGTAGGTGACCTTGGTGTCGCTTTGCTGCTCGATGTTGGCCTCGACGAATACGCGGGTGTCGAGCTCGTCGACGAGCTTGTCGGCGCCGTCGTCGATATCGTCCTCGACCGGACGCGGATCATCGACGGTGCAGTCGACGCTGCTCGCAGGCTGTGCGCTGCCGCCGTCGGTGGCCGGCTGGGGGGCCGCGCCAGAAGCACTCCGTCGAGCTGCCGAGGTCGTCGAGTTGGCCGACCATCTCACCGAGCATGTGGGTCTGACGTACAAATCGAAGCGCGTCGGCGAGGTCGCGCGACGCGCTGTGGGTGTTTTGCTGGACGGCCTGACGGGCCGTCTGATGGTCGACGGGCTGGGGCGTGCTTCCCGTTGCGTCTCCGCAGCCTACCAGGGCAGTGGCGGTGAGTAGGCCGGCGGCGGCGAGGGTCGTGCAGTGTGTCAGCTTCATGTCATCCTCCAGTTGAGAGTCGTGCCAATCAACATCACTGTTCGGGTGCATCAGTCTGTGTGGGGGCAACCAATGCACGGTACGTGCCAACGCCTCGAACGACTCGCCTGGCACGCTCCTGACGGGTTGTGGAGGAGGAGACTGGCAAATCGGGGCAGCTCTGTGCGAAGAGTGGAGCAGGGTTTGTCCAGCCAATTGAGAGTGCATGGTGGGTGTCTACGTTCCCATCGCCCACCACAGGGCCTAAGGTATGGTCTGTGGCGGTGTAGACCGAACGCTGGCGACGAGATACGCAATTTGGGAGGCGCCCCCAAAAGGGCGCATGGACACCATGACTAGGTCGGAGCACGAGCCAATCCCGGCGCGCGAGGTGCGCGCACCCCGGCGAGGCGACCGGTGGCTGCGCAGTCGCGCCGCGCCGGTCGTCGTGGCCGCGCTGACGCTTGCGTTGACGCTGTCCGCCTGGGCGTGGCTACGTGCCCACCAACTGGACACAGCCCGCTCCCAATTCGAGGCGTCCACGCGTGAGCGCGTCCATCTGCTCGGCGACCACGTGCAGCAATTGACCTATGTGGCCGAGGGATTGGGCGCGTTTTTTGCGGGCTCGGAGCGTGTGCTCGACGACGAGTTTATCGAGTTCTCTCAGCCGTTTCTGAAAGGTGACGGATCGGTGCATGCCATGCAGTGGGTGCCTCGCGTTCGCGCCCAGGAGCGGCCGGCTTACGTCGCCCAGCGCCGTCAACACGTTGGCCCGAGCTTCGACATCGTCGACTATTCGCCGCGCGGCGAGCTGACGGTCTCGGGGCGCGAGGCCGCCTATTATCCGGTGGAGTTCGTGCGCGCGGTCGGCCCTACGGAGGTGGCGCGTGGCTTCAATTGGGGCTCGGTGCCCGCGGCGAAAGAGGCCATGGAGAAGGCGCGCGATCGTGCAACGCCCGTGATGACGGCGCCGGTCGATCTGCCCGGCCACACCCTCGACGACGCACGCGCGTTTATCTTCTCGCCGGTGTATCGCAATGGGGCTGCTCCGGCGGCCATCGACGAGCGCCGGGCATCGCTGGTGGGATTTGCCGTGGTAAGCACCCGGCTCGGCCTCATGCTCCAAGAGCCGCTGGGGGGCATCGACACCGACACCAGGCATATCTACCTGATCGACGACTCGCCGGCGGCCTCGTTCAACGTGCTTTTCCCGACGTTGACGCAAGTGGCCAATTTGTCGACCTGGCTGGACCACAAGCAGCGCGAGTACGGCGGGCGAGCAGGCTTCATGATGCGGTTTCCCATGCAGGTCGATGGGCGCGACTGGACCTTGGTGGCCATGCCCACGAAGGCGTATCTGTCCCAGCGCAGCGCCGCGCCCGCTATGGTGCTCGTTGGGGGACTGTTGCTGACCGGGGTGGTGCTCGCCTTCAGCATCTCGCTGGTGAGACGCAACCGCTCGGTGTCGGCGCTGGTCGCCGAGCGCACCGAGGAGCTGCAACAGGCCAACGAGGATCTGGTCGACAAGACCGAGGCGCTGCAGAGATCCCAGTTGCATTTGCGGCGAGCCAAGACCGCCGCCGAGCAGGCCAATCAGGCCAAGAGCGAGTTCTTCGCCCACATGAGCCACGACCTGCGCACGCCGCTCAACGGGGTCATTGGCTTTTGCGCCCTGCTTCACAAGACGCCGTTGACGCGCACCCAGCAGGAGTATTTGGAGGCCGCCGAGGAGGCCGCCGGGGTGCTGTTGGAGTTGGTGAACACCGTGCTCGACCTCTCCAAGATCGAGGCGGGGTCGGCGGCTACCTTGCACCGCACGTTTCGATTGAGCGACACCCTCGACGACGCGTTCCGACTGCACGGGTCGCTGGCTCGCGACAGCGGCCTGGACTTCCAGACCCATCTGCCCGAAGACCTGCCGGCGTGGGTCGTGGGAGATCCGGTGCGCTTGCGCCAGATTCTGGACAACCTGGTCGGCAACGCCGTCAAGTTCACCGACCAGGGAAGCGTTGGCATCGAGGTGACCGAGCGCTGGCAAAAAGACGACCAGATGTGCCTGCAGATTTGCGTCAAGGACACCGGCATTGGGATTCCCGCCGAAAAACAGCGCGCCATCTTCGACGCGTTCGCGCGCGTGGAGGGCCCGATGTCCCGCGAGTACGAAGGGGTAGGGTTGGGGCTGACCATCGCGCAGCGCCTCGCCTACCAATTGGGCGGGCGCCTGTGGTGCGAGAGCGAGCCCGGGCGGGGCAGCACCTTTTGCTTCACCACCCGCCTGAGGTTGGTCGACGCTGCACCCGAGGACGCTTCGCCCGGCGTCGGCACGCGTGCTCCCGAACCCGCCGGCGAGCAGCCCGAGATCGAGCCGCTTCGGATCTTGTTGGTCGAGGACGCGTTGATCAATCAGAAGCTCGTGTTGCACCTGCTCGAGCCGCAGGGCCACAAGATCGATGTGGCCAGCGACGGAGCCGAGGCGATGGACCTCTTCGAAGCGTCTGCCTACGACCTCGTGCTCATGGACATCCAATTGCCAGGGATCAGCGGTATGGACGTCGCCCGCCAAATGCGCGCTCACGAGGAGCAACACGGCCAAAATACGCCCATCGTGGCGCTGACGGCCCACGCGCTCGAGGGGGACCGCGAGCGCTTCCTGGAGGCCGGCATGGATGACTACGTCTCCAAGCCACTCGACCCCCAGGTGCTCGACGAGGTGCTACGGCGCGCCGCCGACGGCGAGTTCCAGCCGGTCGCGAACCTGCCCCCCGAGGACGCTTGAGGGCCCCGAACCGGGCGTGACTCGAGGTCAGACGGGCTCGGCACCGGGCGGCAGTTTGTCGCTGTGGCGCTCGCCGGGCGGGGAGGTGCGTCGGCTGCGCCCGTGTCCACCGGGAATCCGGTCGCTGTAGGGCGTGGTGTCGCCCAGGATATCCTCGATGTACAGCAGGTTGATGACCACCAGCAGCACCACCACGATGGGGGTGGCCACGGCCACGCCCACCACGCCAAACAACGCCGCGGTGACCACCTGCGCGAACAGGATCAGCGCTGGCGGCACCGCGACGGCGCGCTGTTGAATGAGCGGGGTGAGCAAGTAGCCCTCCACGCCGTGGACCCCCAGGAACAAAAAGGCGGTGTACAACGCCCAGATAGGCCCATTGAGAAGCGCGACCAGGCCCGCCGGGAAGTACGAGACGATGGGGCCGATGATGGGCACGAACGTCAGCAGCCCGGCCATGATGCCCAGCGTGATCGGTAGCGGAATCTTCAGCGCCCACAGCCCCGCCGTGGTCATGATCGCCACGCTCGTCATCGCGACGATGCGTCCGATGATCCACCAGCCCAACTGGTGGGAGATGGTGTCGAGGATTTCCTCGCTGCGGTCGCGGTACTTCATGGGCACCAGACGCACCACGCCCCGCTTGTACAGCGCGGGATCGGCGGCCAGATACACCCCGGCGAACCCGATGAAGAACAGCCCCCCGGCGACGTCGAACACGCTGCTGAACGTGCCCGTCAACCCGCCCCAACTGATCGCGCCGCCGGAACTGCGAAGCTGCTGCCAGGTGGGCATATGCTGGGCGATGTAGCTCCCCAACGACGATTCATTCAGCCAGGCCCGCAGCGCCTCGTAGGCGTCGGGCAGCGTGTGGGCGATGCGCCCGAGTTGGTCGCCCACCGACGGGGCGAGCCACCAGACCACCAGCACACAGACCGCCAGGATGAGGATACACAACCCGAACAGGATCCAGCCGTGTCGGATGGGCGTGTGCTCGGCGATGTAGTTGGTAATGCCTCGCAAGAACACCGCGAAGAGCACCGCCAAAAAGAGCAGCAGCAACACGTTGATCAGTTGCCAGAAGACGATGATGCCGACCACCGCCACTGCGGTCAGGCTCACCGCGATGGCCGCGTGGCGTGTAAACCGCGAGAACACCCAGGTGTCTCGCTTGGCGATGCCCTCGTCGTGTCTGTCCAGGCGGGGTTCTTCGGTCCCCATGCAGCGACTCCTCGGGGCAGTTGAATGTGTCAAACGATGCGGGAGCTTCACTCTGGAGAGTAATCACCGCGCCTGGCGCGAAAACGCGCGCCCGGGGCCTCGGGGGCGGGCAAAAAAAGACCGGCGCACCCATCGAGGATGGGCGCGCCGGCCAAATCAGCAACACAATCAAACAATCATCAAGGCTTCAAATCGCGATAGCTGTCCGGCGAGTAGTGGTGGATGCCCACGCCGATGGTCTGGGCGGTGCCGTAGTCCGACAGCAGGGTGTCCACCGTCTTGTACAGCGCCTTGTAGCCCTCCTGGTGGAAGGATTGAGCGTCCTCGGCGATGCTCGCGGGGCCGGTCTCGAAGGCGAACATCAACTTGAGTTGATCCCAGGCCGCCAGGTTCTCGATGACGCCGCCGACGATCTGGCCGCCCTCATCCTTGCCATAGAAGTACGACGGATCGCCGTCCTTGTTGGGACGGTTGTCGAAGTAATTCATGATCGTCAGGTAGTCCAGCGGACCGTTCTTGCGGTTGAGGAACTCCAAGATCGGCTTGTTGTAGTGGGCGTAATCGGTGCCGATATCCGACGACAGCGTCATATGCTGGCCGGTCTTGGCCTGGTAGGCGTCCAGCGTCTGGCGGCACGACTTCAGGATATCCTCCCAGCGCTGCGTCCAATCGGCGTTGTAGCCGTTGGGCAGCCGGTTCTCCCACCACTGACTGGCGTAGGGGCCGCTGCGAACGGTATGCGGCTCGATGTCCAGGTGGATGCCGGCAAAGCGCGCCGTCGGGTCGTCGGTCCCCTCGTTGAAGGCGACCACGTCCTTGCAGATCTGCATGGGCGCGTTGGCGTTGGCGTCGGTGGCCACCCAGATAGCCTGCCCGTCGAGGTATTCGACGGCCATGCCCTGGGCGTTGGCGCGCTTGAGGAACGCGTGCAGCTTGGCCTGTTTGTCCGCGTCTTTGAGCGGGTCGTAGGTCACGGGCCGAAGCTGGGCGAACCGGTCGGCGTTGCTGTAGCCGCGGGAGGCGAAAAACAGTCGATTGATCGACCGTTTGGCCTGACCCTGCGGTGCTTTGGCGAAGGACAGAAGCTGGTCCTGCGCGCCCCCGGTATTGTCGAGGATCTGCTGGGCGGTCGGCGACTCGTTCCACAGCCACATCGCGCGGGTATCCGTGCGCTTCAGAAAAGCGCTGCCGTCGGGCGCGCTGGTCTTGGCGGTCGTGTCCTTGGCCGGCTTGTCGTTCGACGCCGTCGTGTCGCTGGCGGGCGTGCTGCCCGTGGTGGCGGTGGTATCGGCCGTGTCGGTCTTGCCGGTGGTCGCGGAGTCCGAAGGCGACTGCGCGCTGGTGTCGGTCGTGGGATCATTCGCGGCGGCGCTCGACGTCGAGCCGGTCGAGCCGCCGCAAGCGGTGGCGACGACGGTCAACGACAGGGCCGCGAGGAGAATCGACAACTTGGTGCGTACTGCTCGTTGGTTCATAAATGTACCGAACTGCTTGTACTTCTCGGTACAGTGCTCAGGCACTGATGCGGTTGTACCGAAGTGGGTTTGTTTGTTGTGAAAAACGCCCGGAATTCAAGCACTTACGAGTTTTTGAATTCGGGAGTGGCGGATGGTAGGGGTTCTTTTTAATCTGTCAACAGGTTTTTCGTATTTGTAAAAAATTTTGCTCAGGCTGGAAGGCTCGATGCCCGGAAAACGGAATCGAGATCACGCGTGGCGAGGTCGGCGGTGGCAGGTAAGGCGAGGGCTGTTCGCGGTTGCGCTCAGAACTTGCGGTGGGTGCGCACCCATTCGATGGCCTCGACGGCGTCGTCGACCGAGTCGACGTGTATGGCCATGGGGACGATGTAGCGGGGCACGTCGCCGTTGGGCGGCCCGGGGTGGGCCTCCTCGATGGTGATCACGTGTCCGTCGTCGGTCTGCTCGAAGCCGAAGTCTCGCCATTCGTCGAGCTTGGGGCCCATGCGTCGGCGGCCTTCTTCGGCGAGCCTGCCTTTGTCCTCGGTGTCCTGGCCGGGGAATTGGACGTGCGGGCCGGCCCTCAGCGTCCCGTGTTGGGGATCATACTTGGCGATGAACGCCCGGTCGGCCCGCCGGCGGATTTGAAGGCCCTCGACCTCGAAGATGACCTCGTAGAAGTGTCCGAGCTTGTCCTGCAAGTCGCGGCGGAGTTCGGTCGCCATGGTCGCCTCCGTAGGGTCCAATCAGGGCTCGAGCGCGGCGCGCTGGTTTATGCGCGCCGCGCCCACCCACCAATATAAACGCGAAGCCTGGCTTCGCTCGAACGCGAGCCCACGGTGTCACTCGGAGCGATATTGGCCGTGGCGGCGCCGTCCGCCGGTGCGCCCGCGGTTTTGGCCGCCGCCGCTGTTCTGGCTGCGGCCGGGATGGATGGTCATCGGGCGCATCATCTCGTGGTCCTCGTGCTCCAGGATGTGGCAGTGCCACACGTAGGTGCCGGTGTAGCCGCTGTCGAAGGGCACGATGATGCGGGTGACCTGGCCGGGGTTGGCCATGACGATGTCGTGCCAGCCACGCTCGTAGGGCTCGGGCGCGACGCGGTCGCCCACCAGCGTGGGATTGGACGGATCATCGAGCGAGAACTCGATCTGCTGGCGATTCAAGATCTGAAACTGCACCAGGTGAAGGTGAATGGGGTGGGTGTCGGGCGTGTAGTTGTACAACTCCCAGATCTCGACGTCGCCGCGCTGGATGTTTTCCGTGACCGGGTCGTCCCATTCCAGGCCCAGGGGATGGTCGGGGAGCGTGCCCAACAGCAGGGTCAGGGGCGGCTCGCCCTCGCCGCCGGTGCCCGGCTTCTCGACCAGGGTGAGTCGGCGAATGACGTCCGCGTCGCCCTCGGTCAGTCGCGGCACGTCGGACAGCGTCTCTGGAATCACGAACGTAGTCGACGAGGTGGACTTGACCTTGAACTGCATGATGTCGGGCAGCGGAAAGTCGTCTCCGTTGGGCTGGCCGTCGGTGTCGGGTTCGCCGCCGAACGGAGAGGGCGCGTTGTTTCGCAGCACGAAGTACTCGCCGGCGTGGCCGCTGAAGTCCATGATCACGTCGTAGCGCATCCCCGGGGCGATGAGGAGTCGCTCACGCGTGACGGGCTCGGAGAGCAGGCCGCCGTCGGTGCCGATGATGTGGAAGTTGGGCCCGGGCGTGGAGCTGACCTCCAGGCCGGTCGGATCGCTTTGGAAGAGACGCATGCGGTAAAAACGCGAGTTCGACCCGTCGAGCATGCGGAAGCGATAGGCGCGTGGCTCGACCTCCAGATACGGCCACACCCGACCGTTGACCACGGCGGTGTTGCCGAAAAATTCGGGCTCGAGCGTCTGCGGATACCAGAGCTGGCCCTCCTCGGTGAAGGTGCGGTCCTGGAAGACGATGGGGATCTCGTAGGGGCCCGAGGGCAGATCGAGTGCGTCTGCCTCGGCATCGCGCAGCAGGTAGAACCCGGCGAGCCCGGCGTAGACGTTCAGCCGCGTAATCCCCAGCGCGTGGTCGTGATACCACAGCGTGGTGGCGCGCTGGGTGTTGGGATAGAAGGCGGTGTCCAGCGACCCGGGCACGATCCACGCCTCCGGGTAGCCGTCGCTTTGCGGCGGCACGGCCGCGCCGTGCAGGTGGGTGACGTTGCGCACATCCGGGTATTGCGTGCCCGCCCCGTGCACGTCGTGGATGACGTTGAACAGGTGGTCGGTGGGTAAGTCGTCCCGCCATTGCACGACGATGGGCACGCCCCGCCTGGCCTCGATGGTGGGGCCGGGATACGAGCCGTTATAGCCCCACACGACCGTCGCCTCGTCGAAGTCGCTGTGCAACCGCTGTTCGAATTGCGACAGCGTCATGCGGTAGTAGCGCCCGCTGGGCTCGACGACGCCGGGAATGGGCAGCTCGTCGGCAAATTTGGTGATCGTGGGTGGTGGTGGCGGCTCGTTGGTCTGCGGACTGCGCAGGCTCACTGGCTGGCCGTCCAACGAGCATCCCGCCGCGTAGACGCTGGCTCCAACGGCGGCGCTTGCCTTCAAGAAATCACGTCTGTTGAGCATTATTCGTCCCCCCTTAAATGAAATAATTATTCGTCGGCCAGACGATCCTGGCCGTTACATCCCCCTACAACATGTCGTGGATTTCATTGTGTAATGTATATCCGTGACCGACTTCTACAACCCCGGGGGGGCGCGCGGCCCTCGCATTCACCGCTGAAGTTGTGTACCACTCTGGGACAGGGATTCCCCCGAATAACTACATCACTGCCAACCCGAGGATGACATATGGCCTGGACGGAATTGAGTGAGAGGCTCGCCGAGTCGAAGCTCATCGGAGACTTTAGCCTCGAGGAGAGCCTGTGCGTTCGTCGACCTGGCCGTGCTGGTGATCATGGTCGACGAGCAGGTGACCACCGACGAGCTCGAGGAGCTGACCGATCAGCTCAAGGAACTTCCCTTCGCCGACGCCCAGGAGATTGAGGCCGAACTGGGCGACCAGATTGCCTACGCGCGAAAGACCGTCGAGGAGGTGCTCGACGACGATGACGCCGTCGACGCGTTCATCGAGGAGACCACCGCCCAGATCGACGGCGCCGAGCACCGCCGCCACGTACTCGAGCTGCTCGCGGCGCTGGCCTACAGCGACGACGTGGACCCCTCCGAGACCGACATTTGCCACCGGGTGGGCCTGGCGTTCGGCTTCGACGACGACGAGATTGAGCAGGCCCTGATGGACGGCGCCCTCGACCACATCACGGGCGACTGACGGGGCACCGAAAGGCGAAAAAAAGCGAATAGTATTGGTCACCGCAAAGGCGCAGAGGCGCAAAGAAAGGCAGTGAAAAAATGACTCCTTTGCGTCTTCGCGCCTTTGCGGTGAAAAACGTCGTTCGCAGTTTCGCAGTTAGTCCGAGTCGCGATCGCGCACGGCCTGTTTGAAGCCGTCGCGCTCGGCGCGCTCCTTGAAGGCGACGCCTTCGGGGGTGTGGCGGGCGATGCCGTCGAAGATGGTGGCGAGCATCTGAGTGGTTTGCATGCCCATATTGGCGTAGGCCTGATTGACCAACATCTTGTGCATCATCAGCTGGTTGAGGGGGACCGACGCCATGCGCGCGGCCAGTGCCTCGACGGCGTCGTCGAGTTGGTCGGCGGGCACCGCCTGGCTGACGAGGCCGATGCGCGCGGCTTCGGCGCCGTCGATGAGGTCGCCGGTCAGCAACATGCGCTTGGCGCGCTCGGCGCCCAGCCGGTACACCCACATCGCCGTGGTCGGACACCCCCACACACGCGCCGGCGGGTAGCCGATCTTGGCGTCCTCGGCCATCACGATGAGGTCGCTGCACAGGGCGATGTCGCTGCCGCCGGCCACGGCAAAGCCGTGGACCTTGCAGACCACCGGCTTGTGGCCGTTCCACAGGCGCATGAAGCTGCGGGTATTCGCCGACATCAACCGGTAATCGACCATGGGGTCCCAGGGCATCTTTTGGCTGCCCGGGCAAGGGCGGGGCTGCTCGGCGAAGATCTCTAGGTCGTAGCCGCTGCAAAAGGCGCGTCCAGCCCCCGACAGCACGATCACGCGCACCTCGTCGTTGGCGTTGGCGCGATCGGCCGCCGCGGCGATCTCGGCGGGCATCTGCTCGTCGATGGCGTTGAGATGCTCGGGGCGGTTGAGGGTGATGCGGGCGAGGCGACCGTCTTTTTCGTAGAGCACAGACATGGGGTACCTGCGGGTTGGAAACCTGTGTTGAAGGTGGGACGATGTCTACCAAATAACAGGCGTCCAACAAAGCCCGGCCGCGGCCACTTACCCCATGTCGCTGCGATCCTGGCGAGACGGCCTCGCCGACACCGGCCCCACGCACGGGCGGACCACCAGCGGGAAGTCGCGGCGCCAGTCGGGCCAACTGCCCACGTCGACGTGGACCTCGATCGCCCAGATCACCGCCGCCGTCGGGCACCAGAACGAGTAGGGGGCGTGGGCGGGCACGCGGAAGCTGACGCGAAACGAGCTCTTCTGGCCGTGGGCGAGGCTCGCTTCGTCGACCGGCTCGATGTCCACGGGCTCCTCGTGGAAGCGGTGGACCTCCGATTGGCGGGTATCGCCGTCGCTGAACAGCGCGCGCTCGTAGCCCTTGAGCAGGGCGGTGACCCCGCGCGGGGAGGTCTTGAAGTTCGGTTGCAGCTCGACGACAAACGAGATGAAGTCGCCGGGCTCGACCTCGCAGTCGGCGGGCGTGGGGGCGAAGTCGTCGATGCCGTTGGCGTCGCGCTGCGTCGCCAGCAGGCGCCGGCCGGACAGCCCGGCCAGGGTCACGCACCCGACCCCGGCGAGCAGCGTCGCCCAACTCGCCCCATCGGTGGCGGCCACGCTGGGATAGAGCAGCCACAGCCCGACGATGAGCAACAGCAGCGAGCCCACCCCCCACAGCACGCGCTGGGCGCCGGTGAGGTCGTCGCCGCCGGCGTCGTCGGCCCCCGAGGGGTCGCCGATGATAAAGCGCCGCTCGCGTCCGGAGGCCTCCACGGCAAAGGGCTGCTCGGCGCGCACCGACTCGACGTCGGCGCCGCTGGCCTCGGCGCACAAAAACCAGTCGACCGACAGCAGACGCCCGTGGAAGGTGTAGGGGCCCGGCGGAATGTGGAAGATGAACGGGTACTCGTAGGTGCCCGGCGCGTCCCACTCGCCCTCGAACAACAGGATGTCGTCGCTGCCGCCGGTGTGCGGGCTGGGCCGCCCGGAGGTGCGCCAGCGGCGGGCGAGCTTGAGTTGGGTGTCGCGGCAGGCC
Organism: uncultured delta proteobacterium; assembly: GCA_963697525.1. Classification (GTDB taxonomy): domain Bacteria; phylum Myxococcota_A; class Bradymonadia; order Bradymonadales; family Bradymonadaceae; genus Bradymonas. Next base: position 5,108,912 of record OY969087.1, on the reverse strand, counting down.
TTGTCGACGCACACGTGCACGCTGCCGGCGATCTTCTCGCCGGCTTCGAATACGCGCTTGTCATCCTCGAACTTGATCTCGACGGTGCAGTCGCTCACATCGACCTCCTCCCCCTACTGCGCCCAAGCCTACTCTAGACAATATTAAACCCAACGGCGGCGCGGAAAGGTTGGCGTCGCGAAGGCCACGGCTGGTGATGTTGCATTTGACAGCGCGTGGCTGGTGCGGCAACAGGAGGGAGCGCCGGTGCACCGGCGCGGAATCTTGCGCTCCGCCGGCGGCTTGTATCGCGTGGAGTGATGGACGAAGCACCACGTTGGTCGAGGATCATGAACCGCATCTACCTAGATTGGAACGCCACCGCCCCCGTGCTCGAGCCGGTGCGTGAGGCGATGTACCAGGCGCTCGGCGCCGTGCCGGGCAACGCCTCCAGCGTGCACCATGAGGGCCAGATGGCGCGCACGGTCGTCGAGCGTGCCCGGCGCGCGGTGGCCGGGGCGGTCAACGCGCCGCCCCAGGCGGTGGTGCTGACCGGCGGGGCCACCGAGAGCAACAATCAGGTGCTTCGCCACCACGTGCACGCCACGGACACGCCCTTCGTGGTGTGTACCGCCGTCGAGCACCCCTCGGTCATCGAGGTCGTCGCCGATCTCGAGCGCGAGGGCGTGCCCACGGCCATCTGGCCGGTCGACGAAAACGGGCTCCTCGATCTCGAGTGGCTGCGCGCGCGGCTCGAAGACGGCGCCACGCTGGTCAGCGTGATGTGGGCGAATAACGAAATCGGCAACGTCTATCCCATCGCCGAGATCGCCGCGTTGGTGCACGAGCACGACGCGGTGCTGCACGTCGACGCCACCCAGGCGCTGGGCCGGGTGCCCGTCGACTTCGCCGCCGCCGCCGTCGACGTGATGACGCTGTCCTTCCACAAGATGGGCGGGCCCAAGGGCATCGGCGCCATCGTGTTGCGCGAGGGGTTTAAGGTCGAGGCGATCTTGGCCGGCGGCCACCAGGAGCGGGGGCGCCGCCCGGGCACCGAAAACGTCCCCGCCGCCGCCGGTCTGAGCGCGGCGATGGCGGCGCTGCGCAGCAATGCCGACGCCTGGCACGAGGCGCTCGTGCACAAGCGCGCGGTCTTCCTGGAGGCGCTCGGCGAGCATGTGGGCGACTTCGAGCTGCGCGGCGACTCCGAGCACGGCCTGCCCAATACGCTCAACGTGGCGTTTGCCGGCATCGACGGGGAGGACTTTTTGCTCGCCGTCGATCTCGAGGGCGTGTCCGCGTCGAGCGGCTCGGCGTGCACCGCCGGCTCGCTCGAGCCCAGCCACGTGGTGTTGGCGATGGGCTTCGACCACGACGACGCCCGGCGATCGGTGCGCTTTAGCTTCGGGCCGTCGACCCCCGACGAGGAGCTGGTCGAGGCCGCCCGGCGTGCGGGCCGGGTCCTGGAGCGCCTGCAGGCATTGGTGGGATGATGAGTTGAACGCGGCTGACCGGAATTTCGTCGGCCGCGAACCCTTTTTTGTATGAGGGCTGATTTCGAGCGGGAACTGCGCGGTATTTACGAAACGCCGCCTTGGAGTTAGGGTCACGCCGCGTGGCGCGTTCGCAAGCCGCCCAGGAGAGAGGTACGATGTCCGTCACCGAGAAAACCAATACGGCCGCAAGCTGCGCGGTCGACTTGCCCCCGTTGCTCGCCGACGATGACGACATCCGCGGCGTGGTCAAGGACCGTATCGTCGTCGCCATGAGCGGCGGGGTGGACAGCTCTGTGGCGGCCGCGCTGCTCGCCGAGGCGGGCTACGACGCCGTGGGCATCTCCATGCGCCTGTACGCCACGCCCCAGGAGAATTACTCCAAGAGTTGCTGCTCGCCCGACGACCTCTTCGACGCGCGCACCGTGGCCAGTTCGCTGGGCATCCCGTTTTACGTGGCTAATTATCAAGAGGTGTTCCGCGAGCGGGTCATCGACTATTTCGTCGAGGAGTACCGCCACGGGCGCACGCCCAACCCGTGCGTGGCCTGCAACAACCACCTGAAGTTCGACATCCTGCTCAAGCGCTCGCTGGCGCTGGGGTCGACGTTTCTGGCCACCGGCCATTATGCGCGCATCGACCGCTCCGGGGACCGGCCGGTGCTCAAAGCCGGCCTGGATGCCTCCAAGGACCAGTCGTACTTCTTGTTCGGCATCCCGCGTGAAGCGCTGTCGCGCATCATCTTTCCGCTGGGCGGGCTGACCAAAGACCAGGTGCGCGACGAGGCCCATCGCCTCGAGTTGGAGACCGCCGACAAGCCCGACAGCCACGAGATTTGCTTCGTGGCCGGCGGCGACTACAAGGATTTCGTCGCCGAGAAGCTCGCCCAGGAGGAGACCACCCCGGGCAAGCTGGTCCACGCCAACGGGGAGGTGTTGGGCGATCACGACGGCATCCACAACTTCACCATCGGCCAGCGAAAAGGGCTGGGCATCAGCTATCACGAGCCGCTGTACGTGCAGTCCATCCGCCCTTCTGACGGCACCGTGGTCGTTGGACCGCCGGGCGGGGTGTTTAGCCGCGGGTTGGTCGCCGAGCGGTGCAATTGGCTGAGCTTCGAGCGCCCCCAGGGCCCGCTGGAGTGCGCGGTCAAGATTCGCTACCGCAGCGAGGCCGTGCCCGCGCTGGTCACCGTGGGGGCGGACGCGACCACGGCGTTCGTGGAGTTCGAAGAGCCCCAACGGGCAGTCACTCCCGGGCAGGCGGCGGTGTTTTACCGCGGCGACGAGGTGCTCGGTGGCGGCTGGATCGAGGAGGCGCGCAACTAGACGATGACTGCTTCGACGCCTCATAGCCGGGACGAGTCGCCGCCCGAGGAGCGCGCCGACCTGGACGTGCTCCAGGAGCGGTTGGACTATCGCTTCGGCACCCCCGAGTTGCTCGAGCGCGCGCTGACCCATCGCTCGTTTGCCAACGAGGTCGACGACATCGTCGGCGACAACCAGCGCCTGGAGTTTCTGGGCGACGCGGTCCTCGGGCTGGTGGTCGCCCACGAATTATTTTTGCGCGACCGCGAGGTTCAAGAGGGCGCGCTGTCGACCCGCCAGGCCCAGGTGGTCTGCGAGCCGGCGCTGGCCGAGGCCGCGCGCACTCTGCACCTGGGCACCTACTTGCGCCTGGGCCGCGGCGAGGCCACCTCGGGCGGACGTGACAAAAACAGCCTGCTGGCCGATGCTTATGAGGCGCTTTTGGCGGCAGTCTATTTGGACGGGGGGCTATCGGCGGTCTCGCAGGTCATCGTCGCCCAACTGGGGCCCGCGCTCAACGAGGTGCGGCTGACCTCGGCGCCCACGGATTTCAAAAGCCGGCTGCAGACGGTCGTGCAGCGCGAGCAATCCGTCCAGCCCGAGTACCGCATCGTCGACGAGTCCGGGCCGGCGCACGAAAAGATGTTTGTGGCCGAGGTGTGCGTCGGGGGCAAGCCCCTGGGCGCGGGCAGTGGCCGGTCGAAAAAAGAGGCCGAGCAGCAAGCGGCCGAACAAGCACTCGAATCTCTCGGCGCCGACGATATGTTGGACTGAGACAGACGCACGCCCGCCGCTGGCGGGTGCACGGTCGGGCCCGTTCGCGGGCGCGGCCAAACACACCACAGGAGAACGTGATGATCGGTGGCATTGGAACCCCAGAACTCCTCCTCATTCTCGTCATCTTTTTGATGATCTTCGGCGTCGGCAAGCTTCCCCAGGTGGGCAAGCTGCTTGGCTCGGGCATCAAGAGCTTCCAAAAGGGGCTGCACGGCGAGGACGACGACGAAGAGGTCGCCAAAAGCGACAAGCCCGAACTCCTCGACGAGGACAAGGCTGCCGAGGCCGGCGTCGCCGAGCAAAAGCGCCAGGCCGAGCGCGTCTGAGCCCCCCGTCTGAGGAGTCGCCATGTCGGTGCGAAGCATGACGGGCTACGCCACGGCCAGTGCGCGGGCCCAGGGTTGGGTTGTGTCCGTCGAGGCCCGCAGTGTCAATCACCGCGGCCTGGACACGCGCATCTACGTGCCGCGCGAGTGTGCCTGGCTGGAGGCGAGCATCGGCGAGATGCTGCGCAAGCGCCTGCAGCGCGGCCGCGTGGAAGTGCGCGTCGATCTCGAGGTCGACGAGGGCGCCGGCGAAGCCGAGGTGCACTATATCGACCCGGCCCGCTTCGGCGCGGTATGTCACGAGCTTCGCGAGTTGAGCAAGCAGACGGCGACCGGACCGATGAGCCTGCGCGACGTCCTCGAGTTTCGCCACGTCTTCGAGAAGAAGAGCGTCGCCCAGATCGGCGATGACAACCCCGCGCTGTTGTCGGCGGTCGAGAGCGCCCTCGACGGTCTCGTCGAGTGTCGCGAGAGCGAAGGCCAGGGCATCGCCGTCGACATGAACGGCCACCTCGACCGCCTGCAGGCTCGCCTCGCCGAGCTCGAGGAGCTGCTGCCCGAGGAGATGCAGGCCTACCGCGCCCGCCTCAAGGAGCGCGTCACCCAGGCCGTCGCCGACTTCGGCGCCGGCGACATCGACGACGAGCGCCTCGCCCAGGAGCTCGCCTACTACGCCGACAAGGCCGACGTTGCCGAAGAGCTGCAGCGCGCCGCCAGCCACATCGACAAGCTGCGCGGCATCTTTGGCGGCGAGGCCGGCGACGCGAGCGTCGGCAAGACCATCGACTTTTATCTGCAAGAGCTCATCCGCGAGACCAACACCATGGGCTCGAAGAGCAATTCGGCGCGCGGCACCGACCTGGTCATCGACATGAAGTCGACCGTCGAGCGCATGCGCGAGCAGGCCGCCAACATCGAGTAGCACCCCCGGGACGTATCATGCGCAAAGGAGTATTGTTCATCGTCTGTGGGCCGTCGGGGGTGGGCAAGACCAGCCTGACACACCGGCTGCTGGAGGCGCGCCCCCGGCTGACCTTGAGCGTCAGCTACACCACCCGCGCCCCGCGCGACGGCGAGGTCGACGCGCAGGACTACCACTTCGTCGACGAAGACACCTTCGCCGAGATGCGCGACCACGAGCAATTCGCCGAGTGGGCCAGGGTGCACGGCAACTTCTACGGCACCCCCGTCAAGGGCATCCTCGACGCCTGGAAGAACGACCGCAACGTGCTCTTCGACATCGACTACCAGGGGGCGCGCCAGCTCAAGGACCGCTTCCCCGAGGAGTCGCGCGGGGTGCTGGTCATCCCGCCGTCGATGAAGGTGCTCGAGCAGCGCCTGCGCGGCCGTGACACCGACACCGACGAGGTCATCGAGCGCCGCCTGGAGGCCGCCCGCCACGAGCTCGCCCAATTCGAAATGTACGACTACATCATCGAGAACGACGACTTCGAACGCGCGCTCGCCCAACTGGGCGCTATCTACGAGGCGTGCACTCTGGAGATGCCCCAGAGCCGCGACAAGATGATGGAGCTTTTGGGCGAGTAATCCCGGACCCTCGGCTGTGCACATGCTGTCATTTCTGTCGGGGCATTTCCTCAGCTATGCCATCGTGGGGATCACGTTGTTGGGCGTGGCCGTCGGGCGCCTCCCCGGGCTGAAGCTCGACCGCGCCGTGATCGCTCTGGTCGGCGCCACGCTGGTCATCGCGCTTGGCTGCGTCACCCCCGCCCGCGCATTCTCGTTTGTCGATCTCAACACCATCGCGCTGTTGCTGGGCATGATGTTGGTGGTCGAGTACCAGCACGCCTGCGGCCTCTTCGACGTCCTCGCGGCCCGGATCATGCGCTCGGCGTCGTCACCGCCGCTGTTGCTGGCGGTGACGATGGGCGTGACCGGAGCGCTGGCCGCGTTGTTCATGAACGACACGGTGGTGTTGGTGTTTACGCCGCTGGTGTTGCGACTTGCAAAGCGCCTGGAGCGCAACCCGGTGCCCTATCTCATCGGCGTGGGGCTGGCCGCCAACGTCGGCTCGGTGGCCGCCATCACCGGCAATCCCCAGAATATGCTCGTTGGCAGCGCGTCGGCGCTTCATTTTGCGACGTTTTCCAGCTACCTGGCCCCGGTCGCAGCCGTGGGGTTGGTGGTGGCGTGGGGCTGCGTGCGGCTCGTGTACCGTGAGGAGTTTGGCCGGCCGTTCGACGCCGGGCTGGACGCCGTGGAGGTGCGCGCGCCGAGCGCCCAGGAGGCTCGCGCGCAGCGCTGGGGCATCGCCGTGGCTGTCGCGCTGGCGGTCGCGCTGCTGATGGGCGCGCCGGTGACGGTGGCGTCGTTGGTCGCCGGCGCGCTCCTCGCCGTGAGCGCGCCGGGCAAGCCGGGGCGCATCGTGCGCAAAATCGACGGCCCGCTGTTGCTCTTCTTCGCCGGACTCTTCGTCGTCACCGGCACCCTCATCGATACCGGCGCCCCGGCGAGGCTATTCGCCGAACTCGCCCCGCTCATGCGCGACGGTCCCCTCGGTCTGGGACTGGTGGCGGCGGCGTTGAGCAACGTGGTGTCCAACGTGCCCGCGGTCATGCTCATGCGCCCGGTCATCCCCACGCTCGCACATCCGCAGACCGGCTGGTTGACGCTGGCGGCGGCGTCGACGTTGGCCGGTAACCTCACCCTGCTGGGATCGGTCGCCAATCTCATCGTCGTCGAGTTGGCCCGCCGAAAACAGGTGGAGGTGAGCTTTGTGGAGTTTTTGAAGACGGGCGTGCCGGTGACTCTGCTCACCTTGGCGTTGGCGTTGGGGTGGTTGACGGTAGTGGCGTGATTCACAGGGGCATCGCCAGTTTGCCGTCTTGTGCCGCCGTGCTAGGTTGGCTGCGCCAATTCACTGCTTTTTGACGATCACCAAGGCCACTCTATGCACGCACGCACCAAGTCCAAAGCACTCCTCGCCGCCACTGCCACTCTCGCCGTCATGGCTCCGGCCATCGCCATGGCCCACCCCGGCCACCTGGGCCCGCACGCGGGCTTGTTGGCCGGCCTGTTGCACCCGCTGACGGGGCTCGACCACCTGCTGGCGATGCTGGCGGCGGGACTGTGGATTCGCCAGCAAGAGGGCGACGCCCGCTGGGCGCTGCCGACGACGTTCCTGGCGGCGATTCTCGGCGGCGCGGCGCTCGCCGGGCTGGGCGTGCAGCTTCCCGGCGTCGAGCTGGGCATCGCCGGCTCGGTGCTCGCCCTGGGCGTGCTCGTGGCCAGCGCCAAGGCGCTTCCACTTCGCCTCGCCGCCCCGCTGGCAGCGCTCTTCGCCGTGTGCCACGGATATGCACATGTCGCCGAGCTGGGCGCCACCGCCTCGGCGGCCACCTACACCGCCGGGTTCATGGCCACCACCGCCGCCGGCATCGCCGCCGGCGTGGGCCTGGGCGCGCTCTTCGAGCGAGGTGGGTCGGCGCGCGTGGCCCGCGTGGCGGGCGCGCTGGTCGCCATGGCGGGCGTTGGCTTCATGGCCACCACGTTGGGCATCTGAGCTCAGGGCGACGCGCCTGCGCGCCGCAGGCGCCACACCCATTTCTTGCCGCATTCCAATTTGTCCGCTACCATCATCGCGGGTAACCTTGTCCTCGACAGCGAACCAAGACGCGCCGTCGGCGCCGGCCGCGAATGTTTGTGCGCCGCCGTACGTTATTATGATGTGAAGTGATTGAACGAATGAGTGAGCCGGGAACCGGTCTGGCAGTCAGCAGCGCGGGCGGGCACATGCAGCTTGAGAATCGCCTCAACACCGTCATCAAAAAGATTCGGGCCTACCACCCGGAGCCGGACATCGACATGCTGCGACGGGCGTTTCGCTTCGCCGCGGACATGCACGAGGGGCAGACGCGCAAATCCGGCGAGCCCTATATGTCCCACCCGTTGGAGGTGATGGACATCATCGCCGACCTGCGCCTGGACGTCTCCAGCCTGGTCGCCGGGCTGCTGCACGACACCGTGGAGGATTGCGAGACCACCGTCGAGGAGCTTCGCGGCCTGTTCGGCGACGACGTCGCCTTTTTGGTCGACGGGGTCACCAAGCTGTCCAAATTCCAGTTCAACACCCGCGAGGAGCACCAGGCGGAGAATATCCGCAAGATGATCATCGCCATGTCGCGCGACCTGCGCGTCATCCTGCTCAAGCTGGCCGACCGCCTGCACAATATGCGCACGCTCAAGTATATGCCGCGCGAGAAGCAGGAGCGCATCGCTCAAGAGACGATGGACATCTACTCGCCGCTGGCCCACCGGCTGGGCATCCACTGGATGAAGACCGAGCTGGAGGACCTGTCGTTTCGCTACCGCTACCCGGAGGCGTATTACGAGATCGCCGAGAAGGTCGCCTCCAAAAAGCGCGAGCGCGAGAACTTCATCCGCGAGGTCATCAAGATCCTCGACGAGCTGCTGCGCGAAAACGACATCGTCGGGGAGGTCTACGGGCGGCCCAAGCACTTCTGGAGCATCTATCGCAAGATGCGCCAGCAGCAGATCGAGTTCGAGCAGGTCTACGACGTGCTCGCCTTTCGCGCGATCGTGCCCGAGAAGGCCCAGTGCTACGAGGGGCTGGGGCTGGTGCACAACCTGTGGAAGCCCATCCCGGGTCGGTTCAAAGACTATATCGCCATCCCCAAGCCCAACGGCTACCAGTCGCTGCATACTTCGGTCATCGGCCCCTACCAGGAGCGCATCGAAATACAGATCCGCACCGCCGAGATGCATAAGGTCGCCGAAGAAGGTATCGCGGCACACTGGCTGTATAAGGAGGGCAAGGCCGTTCCCGACAAGGACGACCAGAAATTCGCCTGGCTGCACCGGCTGATGGAGGAGCACCAGGACCTCGAAGATCCGCGCGAATTTCTGGAGCAGGTCAAGATCGACCTATTCCACGACGAGGTCTACGTCTTTACCCCCGACGGCGACGTCATGGAGTTTCCCAGCGGGGCGACCTGCGTGGACTTCGCCTACGCCATCCACACCGAGGTCGGCCATCACTGCGCCGGCGCCAAGATCAACGGCCAGATCGTGCCGCTTCGCCACGAGCTGCACAACGGCGACATCGTCGAGATCCTGACCAACAAGAATCAGAAACCCAATAAGGACTGGCTCGAGTTCGTGGCCACGGGAAGGGCGCAGACCAAGATCCGCAAGGCCGTGCGCGAGGAGCAGCGCGAGCGCAGCCGGGAGTTGGGGCGCGAGCTTTTGGACAAGGAGCTCAAAAAATACGGCACCAATATCCGCGCCGCCGAGCGCAAAGGCATGCTGTCGGACGCCGCCGCCCACAGCAAATTCTCCTCCATCGAGGAGATGCTCGCCGATATCGGCTACGGCAAGACCCAGCCGGAGCATATCGCCGAGAAGATGTTCCCCGACCAGGAGCGCGAGGCGCGCCAGAAAGAGGCCGAGAAGAAAAAAGAATCCAAGATCGGCCAGATCTGGGACAAGATCAAAAGCCGCGGCCAGCCCACCCACGCTCCCGGCGTGGTGCTCGACGGCATCGACGACATCATGGTCAACTACGCCAAGTGCTGTAACCCGGTGCCCGGCGACGACATCATCGGCTTTGTGACCCGCGGGCGCGGCCTGTCGGTCCACCAGCGCGGCTGCCCGCGCGTCCAACACCTCGAGCCCGAGCGCCAGATCGACGTGCGCTGGGACGGCAAGGCGTCGACCAACGAGTCGGCGGCGCGCCGGCCGGTCAAGATCCGGGTATACTCGGCCGACAAACCCGGGCTTTTGGCCAATATGAGCCAGTCGTTCTCGGCCGCCGGCGTCAATATCAAGCAGGCCCACTGCCTGACCACGGACGACCAGCGCGCGGTCAACACCTTCGAGGTCATGGTCAGCAACGTCGACCAGCTCAACCGGGCGATGCGCAATATCGAGAAGATCAAGGGCGTCTATCGCGTCGAACGGGCGTAAATGCTTTCCCACCGAATCGACCAATTTCTCGACTATCTGCGCGCCGAGCGCGGCGCCAGCGCCCAGACGTTGCGCGCGTATTCGTCGGACCTCGGCCAGTTGGCCGACTACCTCGCCGAGCATCACCAAATGGGCGAGGCCGATCCCAACGACATTGGCCTGAAGCACCTGCGCGGCTTCGTCGCCGACCGCTTCGACCAGAACTCGGCGTCGTCCATCGCCCGCAAGATCTCGACGCTGCGCTCGTTCTGGAAGTTTATGGTCAAAAAGGACCTGGTCGACGACGACCCGGCCGCGCTGTTGAGCAGCCCCAAGGTCAGCAAGCCGCTGCGCAACTACCTGAACGTCGACGAGATCTTCCATCTGCTCGACAGCCACGCCCCCGACGACGCTTTGGGCGTGCGCGACATGGCCATCTGGGAGGTGGGCTATGGGTGCGGGCTGCGCGCCTCCGAATTGGTCAGCCTGAACGTGCCCGACGTCGACCACGACGACGACTGGATCGGCGTGGTCGGCAAGGGCGACAAGGAGCGCCAGGTCCCGCTGGGGCGCAAGGCACGGCGGGCGCTTCAGACCTACCTGTCGCGGCGCATGGAGCTCGTCAGCGGCGAGACCGAGGAGCAGGCGCTGTTTCTCAACTACCGCGGCGGCCGGCTGACCACCCGCAGCCTTCGGCGCCTGCTCAAGCAACACCTGCTTCGCGCCGGCCTCGACACCAGCATCACGCCCCACGGACTGCGCCACTCCTACGCCACCCACCTGCTCGACTCCGGCGCCGACCTGCGCGGCATCCAGGAGCTTCTGGGCCACGCCAACCTGTCGACCACCCAGCGCTACACCCACGTCAGCGTCGACCGCCTCATGGAGGTCTACGACAAGGCCCACCCGCTGGCCAAACGCGACAAGGGCGACGACTGAGCGCGATTAGCCCGTCTTGGCCACACGCACCGTCCATTCCTCGGGGCCGGACTGCAGATACTTCCACTCGAAGGCCTCCTCGCTCTCGGCCTCCATTTGGTAGTACAGCGGCCTGGGATCGTGGTCGTTGGTAAAGACGAACGCCTCGCCGGGGCCGAGCTTGTCGAACGCCTCGAAGACCATCTCGTGTCGGCGAGCAGGGTGATAGGGCCGGATGTCGAATTCAGCGACCAGGGCGGCGCCGAGCTCGTCGGCAGCGTCGGCGGCGCATTTTTCGACGTGGACGACGTACTCGTCGGGGTCTTGCCCTTGGACCGTCCAGGTATGCCGCCCGGCGAATTTAGCACCGAAGATCGCGTGGATCTCGCCGGGGGCTTCGGCCGCCCGGATCTCCATGACGTCGCCCACCTGCATCATGCTGTAGCGGTGGAAAATGATGTGCTTCCAGTCGGCGGGGTCGGCCTTGCGAAGGTCGATGAGCGTCGAGACCTGCCCCATATCTCGCCCCTTGGATGCCTCGGTACGCGTGACCTTGACTGTCCATTCCTTGGGACTTCGCGCCAGGTATTCCCAGTCGACCACATCGCCGAAGATCGAGCGAATCTCGTAGTACAGCGGCTTGGGGTCGTGGTCATTGATGAAGACAAAGCTCTCGCCGGCGGGCAACTGGGCGAAGCGATCGAGCAGCGTCTCGTGGCGCCTGATCGGCACCAGCGGGCGAACGTCGAGCGTGTGTACGTCGGTCATTTGGTTGCTCCTGTGGAGGAATCGCGGATCAGGCGAGTTGGGCGCGCACCTGGGAGAAGAGCACGTTGTTCTCGCGGTGGACGTGCATGTGGGTGTCCAACTCGAGCTGCTCGAGGCGGGCGAGCATGTTGCGGTAGCTCGCGCAGGCGCCCTCCGGCACGCCAAAGCCGTCGGTCAACGCGTGGATCTGCTCGAGCAGATCACCGACGTGCTCGTGTTCGTCGACGAGCTTGTCGAGCTGGTCGGCCACGGCGTCGGAGGCGCCGGTGGCGCCGTCGATCAGTTGGGTGAGAGCGGGGAAGACGTCCTCCTCCTCCTCGTCGAGGTGTGCGAGGAGTTCACTCGCCAACTCGCGGTAGGCGCGTGCGACCTCGTGGAGCTCGGGATGGGCATTGCCGTGGACACGCTCGACCTTGGTGACGATGCGCTCGAGCGGCCCCAGTTCGGCGCGCAAATACCCGTGGTGTTGCTCGACGATGTGGTCGATGAGTTCGGCCATGGAGCCAAACTCGCGCGTGGCGCTGTCGTTGCTTTGTTGGTCGACGGCGGCCAGCTCGTCGAGGATTTGGTCGACCTCCAGGCCGCGCCGGTCACACGCTTCTTGGAGCGTTTTGGTGCCGCCGCAGCAAAAGTCGAGTCGGCGCGCGGCGAATAGCCGGGCGCGCTGCGGATTGGCTTCGACGATCTCGGAAAGGGTGGTCTTGGCAGTGGGAGCTTGCATCGTGGAACCTCTCATCCAGGGTCGGGAACATTGTGTCCGACGGTCGGGCGGGGGCATGGATCCGCCGGGCGCCGGTGCACAGGAGTGTACGCGCCTCAGTAAACTCGTCAAGCATAGAGTTTATGTCCTGTAGTTGGGTTTGGGTTTAGCTCGGAAGGCGTGGTTTTTGGCGCCTTTGGCGCGGGGTGGGGGATCTTGTGGCTACGGATAGGGTGTATTTGTAAGATCGCTAAATGTGGAGTTTACTTGTTGGTTGCGCCGCGCGCTCGAGATCCCTCCGAGCGAAAGACATGCGCGTGGGGGCAAGGGTTGCGCAAATTTTTGGGCCCGTCGGTGGTCTGAAGCCCCTCTGGAACCGCGGCAAACACAGGCCAGATTATGGCACCTGCTTTGCACGGCCTTATGGCGTTGGAAGGACAGACGTTTGGATGACTCTAACGCATAAGGAGGCACGCGATGGTTGGCAAACGATGGCAAAAGTGGGCGGGGACGTCGGCGTTGGTAGGAGCGAGCTTGGCGCTCGCGCTGGCGTCGGGCTGTGGCTCGTCGAGCACGGACACGCCGGGGTCGGTCGACTCCACGCAGGTCAGCCGCTATCAGGAGTTAGCGGGAAATATCGACTCCGCCGATCAGGACTATGGCGACGCGATGGGCTCGTCGCAGATGGGCAGCATGGCCGACTGCCAGCGCGTTCACCAGGACTATGAGGCTCGCGTTCGGCCGTGGGTGCACGACATGCTCGACCGGGCCGACGCCATGGACGGGTTTATGGGCAGCCACGGCGGGGCGGACGTCTCCGATATGCGCTGCACCGCCGAGGCGATGATGGACGAGCTCGACCATCATGCCCAGGCGGCCTGTGCGTCCAACGACGTGGACGCTGACCGCGCCGAGGCCCAGCGCCACCGAAACGCCATGCACGACTACGCCGGTCACGTCCAGGACCGCTGCGACGAGATGATGGGCGCGTTCCATCACGACGCCAGTTGGGGGCCGATGATGAACGGGTGCGGCATGACCGACGGCTCCGGCGATGGCCACCACCACTGGATGATGGGCGACGACGACACCGGTCAGCACCACGGCATGATGTAGGCAAAATATGAGCCGGCGGCTCCCCTGGGAAGCCGCCGGCTCTCGGTGCGCGACGGGTTCATTTGCTCACTTGAAGACGTGGGCGCGGGCCCGCCGTCGTATCAGCGGCCGGGCCTACGGTTGCTCGTCAGGCATCTGCTGCTCGGGGGCCGGCTGCGGTTCGTTCATCTCTTCCTGTTGATCCTCGGGCATATTCTGCTGCTCGGGGTTTTCGTTCTCGTGCTGCTGTTCCTGCTCTTCGGTGGGGCCGCCGCCGACCATCTGCATCATCATCGGGCACCCCGCGCGCTGGCCCATCATCTGGGCGCGCTGCTGCATCATCTGGTGCAGTTGGGCAACCTCGGAGCTGTTCTGGGGGATGAGCTTGAGGCGCATCCCGTTCTCGATCTCCTGGGTGTCGGCGGTGGCGTTGGACATGATCTGCCACATCTGCTGATTCATCTGGGCCTGCTCACCCTGCATCATCTGGCCGTGTTGGCCCTGCATCATCTGGCCGTGCTGGCCCTGCTGGCCCTGCATCATCTGGGTGCGCCGCTGGTTTTGCATCTGGGCCATATTTTGGACGCGCTGGCGCAGTTGGGAGACGTCACCGGTGGTGGTGAAGTCCAGGGCCACGGCGTTGTCCATGCGGCGCACCTTCATGGTGGTCCCGGGGACGTTCATCGGGCAGGTCTGGGCCATCTGACCCTGGCCGTGCTGTCCCTGGGCCATCTGGCCCTGCTGGCCGTACTGGGTTTGCTCGGCGGGCTCGGCGGTCGTCTCTTTATTCGACGAGCTACAGGCGGGCAGAGCGAACAATCCACATAGCGAAAGACAGGCGACAACGGCTCGTAGTCTCATGGTGTGCCTCGGCGTCGCTTAGGTTCGGTTGTCACACGCGTGGGGCGACCCCAGTGGAGTCCCCCCGATTCACTACTGCTTGTGCACACCTCGATTGTAGGCACGAGCCCCGGGGCTCACACCCGCGGGGCCCATGCTGCCGGGGCTCTGTAGCGGCGTATCGACCGGCCGTGTGCCTCCGCATTGGGGGGCGTGCGCTCAGAGGAGCGCGAACCGTATCCCGCCGACCAAAAACAGCGAATTCGTATCTTCGCCGTCGGCGTCGGCCATGTCGGCCGTCTTACCGATGAGGGTCTGGTAGCGACCGCCGAGATAAGGCGCGAACTCGCGGGCGATCTCGTAGCGCAGACGCAATCCGACGGTGACGTCGGTCAGCCCGATACCGATATTGCGCTCGGGGATATCCTGGGCCGACAGGGTGAACTCCACGCGCGGTTGGAGCACCAGGCGCTGGGTAATCCACAGGTCGTAGCTTCCCAAAAAGCCGAAGGTCACGTCGGCGTGCTGGGAGACGAACAGCGTCCCCTCGACCTCGAAGTCACCGGGCGCAATGCCCTCGAGGGCGACCTCGCCAGACCACAAATCCTCGTAGTCGTTGGGGGTCCACTCGTTGGCATATTGCGCGCCGATCTGGGCATACCAAAACGGCGAGATTAGCCGCGAGTAGACAAGGTCGTTCTCGGTGTCGCCCGAGACCCCACCGTCCTCGTGCAGCAGAGAGCCCTCGTTTTTGAACCACAGGCGGTTGTAATCGCCGCCCAACCACCCCTCGAGATCAGTGCCCACCTCGTCGGGCCGGTCGGTGCCGTCGAAGCGGTATTCGAGCTGCTCGACCAATAGAAAGGCGTGCCAGGCATCGTCGGGGATCGTTTCCGGGTAACTCGCCGGCGGAGGCTGGGCGGCGCGCTCGAGCACCTCGTCGAGGGTCTTGCCCTCGGGCAGCGACGGGCCCTGCTCGTCGCTCGGCTTGGTGTAGGTGTCGTTGTCTTGCTCCCCGGCGTCCTTGCTGCCTTGGGCTGTGCTGCCTTGGGTCGTGCTGTCTTGGGGCTTGTTCTCCTGGGCGAATGCCGGCGTGCTCGTCGACAGGGCCAGCGCGCCGATGAGTGCGATCAATCCAAACTTATGCTCAAGCCTTAACATCAATGGGCTCTCCTCGAAGCGAACGAACGACGGCGACGGTGCGGAACATCCCCGCTTTCATGTGGTACAAAAGGTGGCAGTGAAACGCCCACTGGCCGGGGGCGTTGGCGGTGATGTCGACGGTGACCAGCGCGGCAGGCTGCACACTCACGGTGTGCTTGCGCGGATTGGTGGCGTAGTCGTCGCCGGTGTACAGATCCATCCACATGCCGTGCAGGTGAATGGGGTGGGACATCATCGTGTCGTTGATGAAGTTGATCCGGAGGCGCTCGCCGTACTTGAAGCGCAGCATCTTGGACTCGGACCACTTCTTGCCGTTAAAGCCCCAGATGTATTTGGGCATATTGCCCGTCAGGTGCAGATTGATCTCGCGGGTGGGCGGGCGCCGGTCGGCGGGGGTGTGCAGCGCGCGCAATTGGCCGTAGGTCAGCACCCGCCAGCCGTCGTTGCCCAGCCCCGGGCCGGGGTCGTCGAGCTGTCGGTAGGCGTTCTTGGCCATCACGATGCTGCCGGCGCCGTGCTTGTCGGGCCCGTGCGCCACGATATCGGGCAGGCCCTGGACCGGCAGTTCTTTGCGGTGTTTGATGGGGTGGACTTTGGACTCGTCGTGGGGCAGGTAATCGGCCGTCTTGCCCCGCTTCAGGCCTTTCATGCTCATCATGCCGGCCATGCCGGCCATGCCGTTCATGTTGGCCTTGCCGTGCATGCCGTTCATGTTGGCCTTGCCACCCTTGCTCTTCACGCCACCCATCATCATGCCCATGTCGGCCATGCCCAACATGGGGCGGGGACGCCGGGCGGGAATCTCGGCGGACATGCCGTGTTTGGGGGCGAGGGTTCCGCGGGCAAACCCGCTTCGATCCATCGTCTCGGCAAAGAGGGTGTAGGCCTTGTCGTCGGGCAGGGTCACGATGACGTCGTAGGTCTCGGCCACGGCAACGCGCAGCTCGTCGGTCTCGACCGGCTTGATATTTTGACCGTCGGCCTGGACCACGGTCATGGGCAGGCCCGGGATGCGAAAGTCGTAGTAGGTCATCGTGGCGGCGTTGACGATGCGCAAGCGCACGCGCTGGCCGGGTTGGGCGATGAGCGTGGGGTTTTCGTCGGCCGCGCGACCGTTCATCAGGTAGGTGTAGGTGGCCCCGGTGACATCGGCGATGTCGGTGGGATCCATGCGCATCCACTTCCACTTGAGCCGCTTGGAGATGACCTCGCTCAAGCTCTTGCCGGTTTGATCGACCTCGTCGTCGAGGTTGCTGAGCACCGGGCGCTGGTAGTTGTACGGCCCCTCCATGGTCTTGAGCTTGCGGTAGACGCGGTCCGGATCCACGAACGTCCAATCCGACAATACGATGGTGTGTTCGACGTCGTAATCGACGGGATCTTTGCCCCTGGGCTCGACGATGAGTTGGCCGTACAGGCCGAGCTGCTCCTGCAGGCCCGTATGGCTGTGGTACCAGAACGTGCCGTTTTGGCGCACCTTGAAGCGGTAGGTGAACGTCTCTCCGGGAGCGATGCCCGGGTAGCTGATGCCCGGCACACCGTCCATATTGGTCGGCACCAACATCCCGTGCCAGTGAATCGAAGTCGACTCCGACATGTGGTTGTGCACCCGAATGAGCGCCTCTTTGCCCTCTTTCAAGTGGATGACCGGCCCGGGAAACGAGCCGTTGATGGTCATGGCGCGGCCGGCCTTGCCGTCGATGAGCAGGTCCTTTCGATCGATGTACAGATCAATGCCGCCCGGAGCGGTGGCGTCGAGGCGCCCAAAGTCGCCGGCGCGATGTTTGGGCTTTTCGCCGGCCAAGAGGGGGGGCGCGATCGCCAGCCCCGCCAGCGCGGTCGCTCCGGTCAGGAAGCTGCGCCGTGTCACCCCGCGCGGCTTAGTGTTTTGAGAATCATCGGACATGATTAACTACCTCGCGTGCTTCTATGAATGCGTTTCGCGTTGCGAACAACGCCTTGAATCATTTCCGGCCTTTGGCCCGGCGGAGGCACTGCCGTCCTCCTGGCAGCGGTCCATGCACAGAGCGTTCCAATACTCGCAACCCCGCATCATGCCTGCTCCAAGCGACGTGTCGCGGAGCAGTTGTGGAATATTGTGCAACGCATCCGTGCAGTATTCTGCAATCAGGGTGTGGCGTGATTCTGAAATCAGGGTGTGGCGTGGTTGGTGGGGCGGGGTACGCGGGTCGGCACGAAACTTGAAGCGAAGATCGACGTCTAAATGATGGGCGTCGGTGTCGACGCCGCGATGACTCACGTGTGACTCCGGGAGACACCAGCAATGACCACCGATACTTCAGGGACTCCAATGCATGACCACTCCAATGCAGGGGAGTCGGCCGAGCAAATCCAGGCCGAGGAGCAGGCGCGGGTGCACCCCGAGGCGGCGCACGAGCATATGCACCATCACGACCCCCATGCCGGCCATGACCATCACGATCACCACGCCCATATGGTCGCCGATTTTCGGCGCCGCTTCTGGGTCTCGCTGGTGCTGTCGCTGCCGGTCATCGCGTTCTCGCCGATGCTTCAGACGGTGTTTGGGCTGCGCGAGACGCTTCATTTTGCCGGCGACCTATTCGTCTCGGCGGCGTTTTCGACGGCCATCTTCTTTTACGGCGGTTGGCCCTTCTTAAAAGGGCTCTACGACGAACTTACCGGCCGAAAGCCGGGCATGATGACACTCATCGCGGTGGCCATCTCCACGGCCTACGTCTACAGCATGGCGGTGGTGTTCGGGCTCGAAGGCAAGGTGTTCTTCTGGGAGTTGGCCACCCTGATCGACATCATGCTGTTGGGCCACTGGATCGAGATGAAATCGGTCATGGGCGCCTCCAGGGCGCTCGAAGAGCTCGCCAAGCTCATGCCCAGCGAGGCCCACAAGGTCTTTGCCGACGGCCACGTCGAGGACGTCGCCGTCGACCAGCTCGCCCACGGCGACCGATTGATGGTCAAGCCCGGCGAGAAGGTCCCCGCTGACGGTGTCATCGTCGAGGGCCGCAGCTCGATCAACGAGGCCATGCTCACCGGCGAGTCCAAGCCGGTGAGCAAGGGCGAGGGCGAAGAGGTCATCGGAGGGTCGGTCAACGGGCAGGGGGCCATCCAGGTCGAGGTCGAAAAGACCGGCGACGAGAGCTTTTTGTCCCAGGTCATCGACCTGGTGCGCCAGGCCCAGGAGTCGAAGTCCAAAACCCAGGATCTGGCCAACCGGGCGGCGTTGTGGCTGACCATCATCGCGTTGTCCGCCGGCGCACTTACCCTGTTTTTGTGGCTGCTGTTTTCCGGGCAGAGCTTCGAGTTCGCCATCGAGCGCACCGTGACGGTCATGGTCATTACCTGCCCGCACGCGCTGGGGCTGGCGGTGCCGCTGGTGGTGGCCGTGTCCACGGCGCTGGCCGCCAAAAACGGCCTGCTCATCCGCAACCGCGCGGCGTTCGAGGCCGCGCGAAATATCGACGCCATCCTCTTCGACAAGACCGGCACGCTGACCAAGGGCGAATTCGGCGTCACCGACACCATCGTGTTTGACGGCGCCGACGAAGGCCTCGATGCGGACAGGCTGTTGAACATCGCCGCGTCGCTGGAGTCGCGCTCCGAGCACCCCATCGCCCAGGGCATCGTGGCGTCGGCCGAGGGCGGCCTCTCGGTCGAAGACTTCCAGGCGATCACCGGCAAAGGTGCCGAGGCGGTCGTCGACGGCCACGACGTCAAGGTCGTCAGCCCGGGCTACCTGCGCGAAAACGACATGAGCGTGGACAACGCGCGCGTCGCCAAGGCGCTCTCCCAGGGCAAAACGGTCGTCTACGTCATCCTCGACGGTCGCCTGTCGGGCGCCATTGGGCTGGCCGACATCATTCGACCGGAGTCCAAGAAGGCCATCGCCCGCTTCAAGGAGATGGGCATCACGTGCATGATGATCACCGGCGACAACAAGCAGGTCGCCCAGGCCGTGGCCGAAGAGATCGGCCTCGACGAATACTTCGCCGAGGTGCTCCCCCACGAGAAGGCCAAGAAGGTCAAAGAGGTCCAGGCGCGCGGCATGACCGTGGCGATGACCGGCGACGGGGTCAACGACGCCCCGGCACTCGCCCAGGCCGACGTGGGCATCGCCGTGGGCGCGGGCACCGACGTCGCCGTCGAGACCGCCGACATCGTGCTGGTGAGCAACAAGCCCGACGACGTCGCCGCGCTGATTGCGCTGGCCAAGAATACATACAAAAAGATGATCCAGAACCTCATCTGGGCGACCGGCTACAACTCCTTTGCCATCCCGTTGGCCGCCGGCATTTTGTTCCCCTGGAACATCTACTTGAGCCCGGCCGCCGGCGCCGTGCTGATGAGCTTGAGCACGGTCATCGTGGCGATCAATGCGCGTATGCTCAAGCTGGAGCGGTGAGGGAGGGCCGTTTAGGTTTACGTTTAGGTTTAGGATTACGTTTAGGTTTACGTTTACGTTTTGGTGCTCGCGGCGCGGGGGCTACTTGATCATTTTCGAAAGCATCGAGGCGATGCTAACGAGCAGCTTCTTTCCGTGTGCGTATCGGTTTGGGCCGATGAGGCCGAGCACGTTCAAGATGTCATAAATTACGCCGCATTCGAGCGCCGAGCCGCGGGCAATCGCGTAGAATTTTGATTGATCGCGTGGTGGGATTTTACCAGCTCCCTCCGCAATATTGAGCGGGATCGAGATCGAGGCACGCTTCAGTTGGTCTTTCACCGAACCGTGCCCTCGCGGCAGCGACTCGACCACCAGTGCGGTAAGCGCGTAAAACTTGATCGTGAGCTTGTAGACTTCGAGCTTCTCGTGGCTCAGCATGACTGCCTCTTCCGTTGGGTTGCGGGTTCCAGGCACGTCGAGCACCCCATGTGCCGCGCGCCTCTACTATGGTTTTCGGCAAAAGCAGTCCGTTCGTTGCGTGTTTTTTCCTTTTTGACCGGGTGTGAGCGCCGGCTTTGTAGTTCGAAGTTAAGTAATTACAGGCAGTTGCCTGTTTTGGCCGCTCCCTTCGAGAAACTGCATTTCTCTACTGCTCCCCAGCCTCCCAAGCCTCAAAACCTAAACGTAAACCTAAACGTAAACCTAAACGTAAACCTAAACGTAAACCTAAACGTAAACCTAAACGTAAACCTAAACGTAAACCTAAACGTAAACCCACGCCGCCGCAGCCTCGTCATCGAGGGGTAGACGACTCCGCACGCGTGTTTAACTTCCTTCGGCCGCAACACAGGACCCAAACAAACGAGGAAAGCATCGTGCAAACCGTCATGCTCCGCTTTGCCGTCGTACTCGCCGCCCTCTTCGTCGTGCCCCTGGTGGGATGTGACAAGAAAGCCAGCGTCCCCGACGCTGCGCCCACGGCGCCGGATAACTCCAACGCCGCCAACCACAGCGTCGACGCCGGCCGGGGCGCCTCGGGGGCGGTGACCTACCAGCAGATGCAGCGCGAATATGACCGATTGGCCGACCAATACGCCCAACGCCGCGGCGAGTTGCCCGCCGGGGCCGCTCATTGGGCCATGCGCATGCGCCAGATGGGCCAACAGATGGGCTATATGCACCACCAGCATCCCGGCTGGATGGCGGGGATGCACGGGGCCGGCATGGGCCAGCAGGGGATGATGGGCCACCACGGGATGATGGGCCAGCAGGGGATGATGGGCCAGCAGGGCCAGACGGCGACGGGCGCCTGCGTGCCGGGTAGCCAGTGCTCGGCCAGCGGCATCGCCCAATGGCACCAGCAAATGGCCCAGATGAATCAACACATGGCCGCCGTCGACCAGCAGGCGGGGGCCTCCGACTTGGCTGCCCAACACCGCAAGCTCGCCGAGCAGCACGAAGCCAATGCCAAGCAACTCGCTGCCTCCGAGCAGACCGCCGCCGGTCAAAAAGGTGAGCAGCAAAAGAGCGCTCAGCCCTCAGCCGACGGCAAGCAACTCTACATGCAGGCATGTTCCGCGTGCCACGGCGCCAACGGCAAGGGCATCCCCGGGGCATTTCCCCCGCTGGCGGGCAGCGCCTACGTCACCGGCGACAAGACCCGGCTTATCTCCCTGGTGCTCGGCGGCCACTCCGGGCCCCTGAAGGTCGCTGGCCAGACCTACAATGGCGTCATGCCCAGCTACCGAGGTCGGTTGGCCAACGCCCAACTGGCCGCGGTCCTGACCTACGCGCGCACTTCTTGGGGCAACTCCGCGTCAGCGATCACTGCCGAAGATGTCGCGCACGTCCGCCAGGGCGGGGGCGAGTAGCCGTGGTGTACGTTTTCCCCACCTACCAACCTGTTCAATGCCTTGGCCACCGGCCCGTCGTGCTTACCCTCGTGATGGTTTCCCGATAGACAGTAATTTTCGCCGACGACGCGCTCCACGACCGCACCGGTAGGTACAGGACGGTCGGGGAACTGCGCGTTTCAGCGATGCACGCGTGATGATTCTGGCGACGAGGGAGCGCACTCAACGATGGATGATTCAGCCGAGGACGCGGCGTCGCGCCGCGGGTTCATCAAAGGCCTGGCCGCCGCCGCTGGCGGTGTGGTGGGCTTGCTGAGCGGTGGAGGTGAGGCCCAGGCGCAGGTGCGTGAGGATCTGCGGGCGCTCGGCTCCGGCACCGACTATATGAAGCCGCACTACACCTACGGGCAGGACTACGGACACCCGGTCAAAAAGATGGTGCCCGGCGGCACCAAGAAGTTCGGGCTGCCCGAGACCGTCTATATGCCCACCCCGCCCAAAGAGGCGCCCAAAGACAAGTCCGATTACAAGGTCTTCGACATCTCGGTGGAGTTGACCACCCACGAATTCCTGCCGGGGGTGAAGACCCACACCCTGGCGTTCAACAGCCAGGTGCCCGGCCCGGAGATCCGCGTCGACGAGGGCGATTGGGTGTGGGTCAACTTCAAGAATAACACCGAGCTGCTGCACACCATCCACTGGCACGGGCTGATGGTGCCCGAGAATATGGACGGGGTGCCCTACATCACGCAGCCGCCGACGATGCCCAACCAGACCTTTGTCTACCGGTTTCGCGCGATTCCCTACGGCACCCGCTTTTACCACTGTCACTTCGGCACGCCGCTGCACCAACTCTCGGCGATGCACGGCCCGCTGATCATCGAGTCCGACAACGAGCCCATCAAGAAGGCGTTTCCCTACGCCCGGGAGTACACGCTGATCTTGAGCCAGTACGACACCAAGATGTTCCAGGCCGACCTAAACCGCATGGTCAAGCGCATGCGCGAGCGCATCGTCTTGATGCGGCGCGGGCGGATCACCGACCGAGTGCTGGCGCGGTTCAACAGCGTCAAGGACTTCCTGGCGGCCATCAAAGACGGCTATATCCCGCCGTACAAGCAGGCGCGAAACGCCCCTCCGGAGCTTCCCAATTACAATATCTACTCGATCAACGGGAAGAGCTATCCGATGACGCCCAAGCTGTACATCAAGCAGGGCGAGCTCATTCGAGTGCGCATGATCAACGCGGGTAACGTCGAACACTATATGCACCTGCACGGTCACGACTTCTGGGAGGTGGCCGTCGATGGGGCGCCCCTGCCCAACGCCATCCGCCAAAACACCCTGCGCGTCTCACCGGGGAAGACCCACGACATCATCATCGAGGGCGCCAACCCGGGGGTGTGGACCTTCCACGACCATGCCACCTTCCGGGCGACCAACAACGGCAAATACCCCGGCGGGGTGCTCACCACCCTCAACTACGAGGACTTTACCCCCGAATATTCGCCGCATGTCGCCCTGGACGAATAGCCGCGTCGAGGACCATGCGCGTGCCGTGAGCGAGGAGCACGTGCGACGAACGGAGAAACCAATGAACGGATCGGTCGGGCGCTCGAGTGTCATGCTACTGGCGGCCATGGTGACGCTGTTGGCCACGAGCGTGGCCTGGGCGCAGGAGGTCTCCCCGCGCTGGACTGTGCAGGGAAGGGGGCTCATCACGACCAACCTCCACCAAGATGCCGCCCAGAAGTTCGCCCCCGACTGGGTGTTGAGCGACTTCTCCGACACCGATATCGCGTCGCGTGTCGACCAGGTACTCTTTGGCGACGTCTTCGGCATGTTTGCGTTGGGCGCGCGGCTGACCGAGCCCGATAGTCCACTCGCCCCGGTCTTCGTCAATCAGGTCGCCGGCGAGGTCATCGCCAAGAATTGGGTGGCCACGCTGGGGCGCGGCCGGCGCATGGTGATGGGGCCGGGCTATCCGACGCTTCGCGACGAGGACCTGCTCGAATTTACCATCCCGCTCGACCCCTTCGCCGCCGGTGCGCTCGAAGAAGACGCGTTGTTCTCGGAGATGGCGGTGGCGACCTGGCGAAAGGACTTTCGCTGGCACGCCCAATTGGGCATCGAGTCGCTTCGCGACACCTCCATCAGCGGAAATCCCGTCGAGCGGGTCAATTTCAAGCCCAACGCCGCATTGCTCCGGTTGTACTACGCCGAGTTGCCCGCGCTGGTGAAGGTCAACTGGCTGCACTACGCCGGTATCGGCGTCTTCGCCCAGAACGCCGAGGACCTCAAACAAGTTTACGACCTTGGCGACGACGTCAACTTGCAGGCGCGCGCCGATGTGTCGCTGGCGCCGTACCCCGACCCCATTCACCTCTTCGATATTCGCGCCACCGCGCTCTACCAAAATGGGCTCGACCCGCGCCATTTCCAGACCGTCACTGACAACTGGCAATCCCGGTACCTCGCCGCGGCAGTGGGGCTGCGCTATCTGTACTCGCCGTACCAACTCGCCCGGTTTCAGGCCGGTCTAAGCGGCGGTTACCGAAGGCTGTTGGACGAGGACGCCACCGAATGGCGCGGCATCGTCAGCTTGTTCTACATGCTCGGGGTCAACGTCGATCTGGGCGTGCAATACACCTATTCGCACCGCGACCAGCACCTCAGCGAGGCGATCGATTTGCCCGAGGCCGGGCACCTACTCGAGTTTGCGTTCATCTACAACTTCAGGGTCAGCGTCAACGACACGTTCACGTTGCCCCGAAACGTGCTCAACTTGCTGCATCAGTACGTGCCGGTCTACTAAAGCACTCCTATTTGGGAAACCGGATAAATTGGCAAAGTCAGACCAGATGGATGTTGATTGGGCCGATTGACAGGTAGCAGCGCTACATGGAATTGAGGACAATTCGACAGACGCTGGTCTGGCGAAGCCAAGACTCCGGGTTTCGGAGTAGGAGTGGTTTAGGAGGCTGGTTCCGCGGCTCCCGGCGGCGGCGTTCGTGCGTGCACCGGTCGCCGCGCGAAATCGGTGCGCGACGGCCGCGCTGCCACATTCACCAAAGATCCTACGCTGGAGATCGGTATGAAAGTCGAACTGATCTGGGACGCGGATTGTCCCAACGTCGAAGAAGCCCGCACGAATGTGCGGCGCGCGTTCGCTCAGGCGGGCGTGGACCCGAAGTGGCGAGAGTGGCGCCGCGACGACCCTGCCGCGCCCGACTACGTGCGCCGCTACGGCTCGCCGACGGTGCTGGTCGACGGGGTCGATGTGGCCGACCAACCGGCCGGCGGCGAGGCCAATTGCTGCCGGGTGTATGCGCGCGACGACGGCGGGCTGTCGGGCGTACCCGCCGTCGAGGCCATCGCCGAGCGGCTGCGCCAGGCGACTGCTTAGGCTGAGGGGGAGGCTTCGGGCAGGCCTATCTGCTCGCGGGTCAAGGGGACGGCGACGCGCCCGTCGCGCCCCGGTTTGCCCGCCAGCACCTGGTGCAGCCCGGTGACGCCATCGTCGAAGGCGCGCGCACAGCCGGCCAAATACAGGTCCCAGGTGCGCAGCGTGCGCTCGGGGACCAGGCGGGCGGCCTGGTCGCGGTGAGCCTGGAAGCGGCGGAACCATTCGCGTAGCGTCAGCGCGTAGTGCGGGCGCATGCCCTGGACGTCGAGGATCTCGAAGCCCAACTCCTCCATATGCTGTTGGATGAGGGGCACCGGGGCGAGGTCGGCGCCCGGGAAGACGTTGCGAAAGATGAACGCGCCGCCGGTGCGATCACACTGGGCGGTGGGCACGGTGATGCCGTGGTTGAGGAACAGCCCGCCGGGACGAAGGGCGCGGTGCATCGCGGCCAGATAGGCCGGCAGCATCTCCACACCCACGTGCTCGTACATGCCCACTGAGCTGATCTTGTCGTAGCGGTCCGACGGCAGCTCGGCGTAGTGGCGAAGATCGACGCTGACCCGGTCGTCGACGCCGGCCTGCTTGGCCCGCCGGCGCACCTCCTTGGCCTGGTTTTCCGACAGGGTGATGCCGTAGGCGTGCACGTCGTAGTGGCGCGCCGCCCAGATAAGCATCGCCCCCCAGCCGCACCCCACATCCAGGAGGTGCTCGCCGGGCTGCAGGTCCAACTTGCGACAGATCATGTCGAGCTTGCGCGCCTGGGCCTCTTCGAGCGACTGGTCGGAGTGGGCGAAATACGCACACGAGTAGACCATGCGCTCGTCCAAGAAGAGCTGGAAGAACTCGTCGGACAGGTCGTAGTGCGCCTGCACGTCGCGTTGGTCGCGGCGCACGGTATGCGACGAGGCGGGGATGGCCAGTTTGGGGGCGAAGCGAAGTTTGTCGCGCGTGTCGATGTCGACGTCGCGCAGAAACGTCGCCAACTCCGTGGCCTTCCACAGGTCGCCGTCGATGCGCAGCCGGGCGTCGACGTAGGCCTCGGCGAATTGGGCCGGCGACGCCGACGCCATGCACGCGCGAAAGGTCTCGGCATCGGTAAACGTCAGGGTGAAGTCGCGCGTGGCGCTCCAGCGAATCTCAAAGTCGTCCCACAAGCGTACCGCGAAGTTCTGGGTGGGGTGGTCTCGAAAGACGCGCTCGACCATGACGCGCGCGTCGGCGGGGCTGAGGCTCAAGCGCCGGCGAAGCGGGCTCATGACGAAGTCGGGCAGGCGCATCATGCGCTGGAGGGTCTGTCCGGTGCGCGACGGCATGTCCGCGAGGGTTTGCATGTCCATGAGAGCGGTGTCCTGGGGCTGGGGTGGAGCCGGTTCGCGATACAGAAGTATGCCCCAAACAGTTCTCACGAACGGGCTCGAATCAACTGCCAACACGCGCGGCGCGGCCGGAGGTGGCCGCGGCGGCGAGCGAGCCGCCGTGCTTGGGCTCCACGCCTATTGACAGCCCCATCCCCTCACCGACTAACGTGGGGCGCACGGCGCTCGATTCGCGCGCGGACGTGCCTAGATTCGTCCGGCAATTGAAGAACCGGCGTCGAGTGTTACAGTCGCTCGTATGCGGGATGTTTTCCTCGTCTCTTCGGATGGAACTCAACGATGTTTGACGCAACCACGATATTGAGCGTGCGCCGGGGCAACTCGGTGGTGTTGGCGGGCGATGGTCAGGTGACCATGGGCGAGAAGGTGGTCATGAAGCACACCGCCCGAAAGCTGCGCCGCCTGCACGATGGGCGGGTGCTGTGCGGGTTTGCCGGCTCGACCGCCGACGCGATGACCCTGTACGAGAAGCTCGAGGGCAAGCTCAAAAGCTACAACGGCAACCTGACCAGGGCGGCCGTCGAGCTGGCCAAGGACTGGCGCACCAACGAGATGCTGCGCCGCCTCGAGGCGCTGCTCATCGCCGCCGACGCCGAGCAGACTCTGTTGATCAGCGGCACCGGCGACGTCATCGAGCCCGAGGAGGGCGTGGCCGCCATCGGCAGCGGCGGCAGCTACGCGCTGGCCGCGGCCCGCGCGCTGGTGCGCCACACCGACATGGGCGCGCGCGACATCGCCGTGGCGGCCATGAAGATCGCCTCGGAGATCTGCGTGTTCACCAACGACCAGATCAGCGTCGAAGAATTGAGCGTGGAGGGATGAGCCGTGGCCGGACTTACGATCAATCCTCCGACGAGTGTTCCCGCTGCCCGAGCAAGTAATCAGATGGAATTCGACAGTGAGCAGGACCTGACCCCCCGCGAGATCGTCAGCGAACTCGACCGCTATATCGTCGGCCAGCACGACGCCAAACGCGCCGTGGCCATCGCCTTGCGCAATCGCTGGCGGCGCCGCCAGATCGACGACGAGTTGCGCGACGAGATCATGCCCAAAAACATCATCATGATCGGGCCCACCGGGGTGGGCAAGACCGAGATCGCCCGGCGCCTGGCGCGCCTGGCGCGCGCGCCGTTCTTGAAAGTGGAGGCCTCCAAATTCACCGAGGTGGGCTACGTGGGCCGCGACGTCGAGTCGATGGTGCGCGACCTGCTCGAGCTGGGCATCAACCTGGTCAAGGCCGAGGCCGAAAAGAAGGTGGAGACGCGCGCCCGGGAGGCCGCCGAGGACCGCATCATCGACCAGCTCGAGGGGCGCATCGCCGCGCGCCGCCCGCTCGACCAGAGCGACGAGGAGCGCAAGACCTTCATCGCCGGCGCCGACGGCGTCGTCCAGAGCGACGAGGGGCCGCTGGACGAGCGCGAGCTGCTCTTGCGCCGGCTGCGCGCCGGCGAGCTCGACGAGGAGTACGTCGAGATCGAGGTCACCGACACCCACAACCCCATGGCCGACATGTTCGCCAATCAGCCGGGCATGGAGGATATGGACATCGGCAACGTGCTCGGCAACATCTTCCCCCAGCGGCGCAAGCGCAAGCGCGTCAAGGCCGACGAGGCCATGCGCCTGTTGATCAAGGAGGAGTCCAGCCGGCTCATCGACATGGATCAGATCGTCGGCGAGGCCCTCAAGCGCACCGAGCAAGGGGGGATCATCTTTTTGGACGAGCTCGACAAGATCGCCGGGCGCGAGTCCAAGCACGGCCCCGACGTCTCCCGCGAGGGCGTCCAGCGCGACCTGTTGCCCATCGTGGAGGGGTCGTCGGTGACCACCAAATACGGCGTGGTCAAAACCGACCACATCTTGTTCATCGCCGCCGGCGCCTTCCACGTCTCCAAACCCTCGGATCTCATCCCCGAGCTGCAGGGGCGCTTTCCCATCCGCGTCGAGCTGCAGAGCCTGACCCAGCAGGATTTCCGGCGCATCTTGACCGAGCCGCAAAACAGCCTGACGCGTCAATACGCCGAGCTGCTCAAGCCCGAGGGGCTGGCGGTCCAATTCGACGACGAGGCCATCATCACGATTGCCAAGATGGCGTTTCGGGTCAACGAGAGCCTGGAGAATATCGGGGCGCGCCGGCTGCACACGATCATGGAGCGCGTCTTCGAGGAGCTGGCCTTCGAGGCCCCCGACATGGACGACACCGAGGTGACCATCACCGCCCAATACGTCTACGATAAGCTCGAGGGCATCCTGGAGGATGAGGATTTGAGCCGCTACATTTTGTGATTCGAGAGCCTTGGGCCGGCGACTGAAGGTAGCACTCGGCCTGCGGCCTCGTGCAACCCTCAGCTACAGAGGCCGCGCGAACAGCGCGCGGCGCGCTTCGCCTTTCGGCTACGCTCGAACGGCCCGAACCCCCGGCCCCCTGGACCCCCGGACCCCTGGACCCCTACACCCCTACACCCCTGGACCCCCAAATATGAGCCGTACCACTGCTGATTTGCTCGAGTCTGGTGACCGTCACAATAATCCGTCGTACGCCCCGGCGCGCCTGATCATGGACCATGGTGAGGGTGTGCGCCTGTGGGACCGCGACGGCAACGAGTACCTGGACTTCGTCGCCGGCATCGCCGTCAATTGCTTGGGCTACAACCATCCCAAGCTGACCGAGGCGATCTGTGGGCAGGCCAAGCGCCTGCTGCACGTGTCCAATATGTTCTACACCGCCGAGCAGGTCGAGCTGATGGAGGCGCTGTGCGAGCGCTCGTTTGCCGAGCGGGTGTTCTTCTGCAACTCCGGCGCTGAGGCCAACGAGGCGGCCATGAAGCTGGCGCGGCGCTACCAGCGCGAGGTCGCCGGCGAGGACGACAGATTTCACATCGTGACCATGGGCAAGTCCTTCCACGGGCGCACCATGGGCGCGATCACCGCCACTGGCCAGCCCAAATATCACAAGGGGTTCGAGCCGATGCTGCCCGGCTTCGAATACGCCGAGTTCAACGATCTGGACGATGTCGCCGCCAAGGTCGGCGAGCGCACCGCCGCGGTGATGGTCGAGCCCATCCAGGGCGAGGGCGGGGTTCGGCCGGCCGATCCCGCCTTCTTGAAGGGGCTTCGCGAGCTGTGCGACGAGCACGGGGCGCTGTTGATCTTCGACGAGGTGCAGACCGGGGTGGGGCGCACCGGCTCACTGTTCGCCTACCAGGGGTACGACGTGGTGCCCGACATCATCACGCTGGCCAAGGCGCTGGGTGGGGGCACTCCCATTGGGGCGATGATGGCGACCGATCGCGTCTTTCAGGGATGGACCCGCGGCAGCCACGCGAGCACCTTCGGGGGCAACCCGCTGGTGTGCACGGCCGCGCGCACCGTCCTGCAGGTCATCGAGGACGACGATCTGTGCGCCAACGCCCGCGCCCGCGGCGAACAACTGCGCCAGGGGATCGAAAAACTCGCCGAACGCTTCCCGGTGATCAATGATGTGCGTGGTCGAGGGTTGATGGTCGGCGCCGATTGCGGGCAGGCGGCCGGGGAGATCTCCGGGCTGTGCCGCGATCAAGGCCTGCTCATCAACACGGCCGGCGGCAGGGCGCTGCGCTTCGTGCCCCCGCTGATCGTCAGCGAGGCCGACGTCGCCGACGCCCTCGCGCGACTCGAGCGCGCGCTCCAAGCGTACGCCGGTGCGTAAATTGGCGAGACAGCGTGCGAAATGGGTTCGTCGTGGGATTTGACTGTCGCTCTGACGTTTCTTCGGTATAATGGGCGCAGCCGCCATTCCGCAACAGATGCCGTACACCTGGATGAGGCGTCCAATGCCAGGAAAGTGGCGCACTGCAGACGTCAGTTCGCAGGTGAGTCTATTTCGCAAGGTCCTCAACTGAGACGAAAAGCAGTTGATCGACGAGAACGTAGCTCCAACACCCAAACCGGACGTTGACTTCGCCTCGCTGTCGCCGTCGCCGACCCCCGAACAGTATTTTTTGCTGTCGCGGCTCGACGGACGGTTGACGGTCGGGGAGTTGTGTAAGATCAGCGGGTTGGGCCGCAAGAAGACGCTGGCGGCCCTGGAGTCGCTGGCGCGCGCCGGTGCGATCGAACTGCCGGGGTTTGTCGCGGCCGACGCCGGCAGGTCCGGCGGCGGTGCGTCTGGCAATTTTGGGGCGCAAGC
Organism: uncultured delta proteobacterium; assembly: GCA_963697525.1. Taxonomy (GTDB): domain Bacteria; phylum Myxococcota_A; class Bradymonadia; order Bradymonadales; family Bradymonadaceae; genus Bradymonas. Next base: position 5,078,439 of record OY969087.1, on the reverse strand, counting down.
GGCTCCCCAGCACGCCGCGCCCGCCGACAAAGCGTCGTCTGCTGCCGGCAACGCGGGCTCCAAAAAATCGTCGGCCAAGAAGCGCGGCTCCAAGACGGTCGAGCCGAATTTTCCGGTGGCGCCGGCAAACTTCGAGTTCGACGCCGAGCTGCTCGCGGTGGACGTGCCCCTGGGCGAGGCGCATCGCCGAGAGCTCATCTGCCTGCACGCCCAGTTGGACGAGATGACGTTTTACGACGTATTTGGCGTGGGCGAAGACGCCTCCAAAAAGGAGATCAAGAAGGCCTATTTCCGCATGTCCAAGCGCTACCACCCGGACAAATTCTTCCGCAAGGAGATGGCGGCGTTCGGGCCCATGCTGGAGACGGTGTTCAAGCGGATCACCGAGGCCTACCGCACGCTTTCCAACAAGCGCAAGCGCCAGGCCTACGACCAGGAGTTGGCGGCGCTTCGCCCGGATCCCGAGCCCGAACACGACGCGGGCGCGCCGGCGGCCGACAGCGACCCCGGCGAGCAGAATAAGCGCAAGGCAGCGGCGGTGCTGCTGATGCGGCGCGCCGAGAAAATGCAGGCGCAGAACGATTATGCGAAGGCGGCCGGCGAGTATCGAAAGGCGTTGGCGCTCAACCGCGACGCCGATCTGGCGATGCGCGTGGCGAGCATGCTGCTCGACGAGGCCCAGTTGGCCGAGGAGGCGTGCTCATTTGCCCGGGCGGCGCTGAAGCTGGGCGCCTCGGAGACGGCCGCGCGCTTGTTGATGGCCCGCGCGCTGGAGGCCGAAGGAGCCGCCGGCGCCGCCGCCAGCGAGTACCGCAAGGTTTTGGCGGTCGAGCCCGACCATGTGAAGGCGCGCGCCCGCCTCAAACAACTTGGTGAGGATGTCTAGAACACTCATGTGGGTGCCGCGTGCGCATTCACTCCGAATTTTCATCGCAGTAGAGGAAGGAGTCATTCCATGGAACGCGAGCGCGTAATCGGCATTGACCTCGGCACCACCAACTCCTGTGTGGCGGTCGTCGAGGCGGGAGTGCCCAAGGTCATCTCCAACAAGGGCGGCTACAAGACCACCCCGAGCATCGTGGCGATCACCGAGTCCGGCCGGCGCCTGGTCGGTCAGATGGCCAAGCGCCAGGCGATCACCAACAGCCGTCACACCGTGTACGCCTCCAAGCGCCTCATCGGGCGCAAGTGGGGTTCGGCGGAGGTGCGCCACTGCATGGAGACCTGCCCCTACGAGATCGTGCCCGGCCCGCACGACGATGTGCGCATCAAGCTGCGCGGCAAGGAGTACAGCCTGCCGGAGGTCTCCAGCATGGTCCTGCAGGAGATGAAGCTGGTCGCCGAGGAGTACCTGGGCGAGGAGCCCGAAAAGGCGGTGGTGACCGTGCCGGCGTACTTCAACGACTCCCAGCGCCAGGCGACCAAGGACGCCGGGCGCATCGCCGGGTTGGACATCGTGCGCATCATCAACGAGCCCACCGCGGCCTCGTTGGCCTACGGGTTTGGCAAAGACGTCGACGTGACCGTGGCCATCTACGACCTGGGCGGCGGCACCTTCGATATCTCGCTGCTCGACATCACCGAGGGGGTGTTCGACGTGCTGTCGACCGCCGGCGACACCTTCCTGGGCGGTGAGGACTTCGACGCGCGCATCATCGAGCACCTGGCCTACGATTTCGCGCGTGAGCACAAGGTCGACCTGCGCAAAGACGAGATGGCGTTGCAGCGGCTGCGCGACGCCGCCGAGAAGGCCAAGATCGAGCTGTCGTCGATGAACGAGACCGAGATCAGCCTGCCGTTCATCTACACCAAAGAGGACGGCGAGGCGCTGCACCTGCAGACCACGTTGAGCCGCGAGGAGTTCGAGGAGTTGGCCGCCGACCTCGTCCAACGCACCATCAAGATCTGCGAGGCGACCCTGCAGGAGGCCGATCTGGACGTCGACGACATCGACGACGTCATCCTGGTCGGCGGCATGACGCGCATGCCGCGCATCCAGCAGGAGGTCGAGGCCTACTTCGGCAAGCCGCCCTCCAAGAGCGTGCACCCCGACGAGGCCGTGGCCATCGGTGCGGCCATCCAGGGCTCGGCGCTGTACGATGACGAAGAGGACATCTTGCTGCTCGACGTCACCCCCCACAGCCTGGGCATCATGGTTCACGGGGGCGGCTTCGAGAAGCTCATCGAGGCCAACTCGACCATCCCGACCAGCCACAGCCACATCTTTACGACGGTGCGCGACAACCAGACCTCGGTCAAAATCGTGGTTATGCAGGGCGAGAGCCCCAAAGCCGAGGAGAACGAGCTGTTGGGCGAGTTCATCCTGAGCGGGCTTCGCCGCGCCCCCGCCGGCGAGGTCGAGATCGAAGTGGAGTTCGAGATCAGCTCCGACGGCATCGTCAGCGTGTCGGCGACCGACCTGGAGAACGGCATCGAGCAGTCCATCACGGTCACCGCCTCGAGCAGCCTGACCGAGGAAGAGATCCAGCAGATGATCGAGGAGAACCAGGATTACCTGATGGAGCTCAAGGAGGGCGAAGAGTTGGAGAAGAGCCGCGCCCACATCCGCAAGACCATCCGCGATATGGAGAAGCTGCTCGATCAACTCGACGGCGCGCCAGGCTCGCACCTGGTCAGCAGCGCGCGTGAGAAGGCCGGGGAGGCCATCGCACGCGCTCGCGCCGCCCTGGAGAGCCGCGACCTGGAGGCGATGCTCGCTACCGGCGACGCGCTGGACCGCGCGCTGCAAGCGTTTCGCGGCGTGGTCGAACAATCGTAATCGCTGGATAGTGTTGCCCGGAACTGCGGGATTGGTGAACACGTATGACTGATTCGTCGCAACAACAGTTCTTTCTGGACCAGTTTCAGAAGGTACGCGACTTGCTCGATGGGGGAGACGCGCGCTCAGCGCTCGGAGTGATGCTCGATATTCGGGAGGCCGGATTCGTCAACAAGGAGCTCGACACCATGATCGAGGCCCTGCGCGACGAGCCGCCCGCCGAGGTAGTCCGCGAAGCCCAGAGCTGGGCCGACCTCATCATCGAGCGCCTCACGAGCTATGGCGGTGATGTTTTTCAGTTGGTCGAGGACTTGAGCGAGGCCTCCCTGGGGCTCTCCGAGGCCGAGTGGGTGCCGGTCATCGACGACAATCTCGAGGACGTGGCCGACGACGAGCTGCTCTCGCTGGACGTCGGCGACTTCGATGACGCGGCGTTCGACATGGAGCTCGAGGACGTCGACGACGCGGCGTTCGATTCTGGACCTGGACTTCGACGCCGACGACTTCGCCCAACTCTCGGAGGTCTCCGATGTGTCGGACGCGTTGTCCGACTTCGAGGAGGACGACCCGGCCTCCGTTGACTTCGCGCTGGTGGAGAACTCGGCGAATAGCGATGTGATCGACGACTTTCTGGAGTTGGACGACGAAGTCGGCCGCGCGCTCGAGGAGCCATCGGTCGACGACGTGCCCCCGCAGGTGCCATCGTCGACGGGGCTGGAGCAGCGCGAGACCAAGCCCCATAATGTGGTGCCCACGGGAAACGAGCGCGAGACCAAACCCCACGACGCGGTGGACGCCAACGCCGGCCAGCAGTTGCGCGAGACCGCTCGCCAGCCGGCCGCGAAGCGCTCGCTTTTTGACGAGTTGTGGGACGACGGATTGCTGTTGGACGACGATTCCGAAGAGGTGTCGGGCAGCGCCGACCAACCCTCGGACATCGCCGCGCCCGATGAGGCCTTCGACAGCGAGCCGACCAACGAGCCTGCCGGTGACAGCGGCAGCCACAGTTTCGTCGACGAGGCCACCCGGCGCAGCGACCATCTCAAAGACATGCTCGCCGCTCAGAGCGTCATGCGCGGAAGCGCGACGAGCACGTCGGACGACACCCACACCCCCGCGCCGCCGCGGGTCGCCGACGACCAGGACGACGAAGACGACGAGTTCGACTTCGACCTGGGCTTTGAAAATCCGGCCTCGCGCATCGAAGTGCCGTCGTCGCCGCCGCCACGCGCCGAGGAGGCCGAGGTGTCGCCGCCGCCGGAGTCGCAGGCCGACGACGAGGACGACTTCGACTTCGACCTGGGCTTTGAAAACCCGGCCGACAAAGCTACCGGTCCGGGTCGCTTGGGCGCCGGTTCGGTGGAGTCCTCCACGTCCAGCGGCGGGTTCGATTTCGGCTTTGACGACGATGAAGACCTCGCCGACGACGCGCCCATGCCCTCCGAGTCGCGGGCGGGCGGAGGACGGCTGTCCGGTGGATCCACGGAGGATTCGCAGGAGCGTTCACACCGAGATTTGCAGGAGACTCCGGCGAGCATGCCGTCGATCCCCCGGTTCCGCTCGCCGACCGAGGAGAATACCAGTCCGGCCGAGGCCAAAGACGCGGGCAGTTCGCTGGACGACGACGAGTTTTTCGAGCTCGCCGAGTCGTTGGCCGGCGACGGCTCTTCGTCGGGCGGCTCTCAGGGGCCCTATCGTGGCGAGCCGCTGATGACCAAGACGCCGGCGCCGTCGGCCACGCCCACGCCCACCCCGACACCGACGCCCCTTCCAGCCGACGGACTCTCGGAGGTCTCGGCGGGGCGCCAACGCGCCGATACGCCCAACCCCTTCGCCCACGAGGCGCCCACCGGCGTCCAGCAGGCGCTGGTTGATTCGAACTCCTCGTTCGTCCTCGAGGAGATTCGCGAGAGCGAAGTCCAGGAGGACGAGGCCGCCGTGGCCGCCCTGATGTCCGAGGCTCGTCGTCTGTACGAGAAGGGCAAATTCGAGTCGGCGCACGACCTACTGGAGTCCTTGCTGGCCCGCGAGGACGCCCCCGAGGAGGGGCGTGAGTTGATGACCGCCGTCGAGGGCGAACTCGAGCGCCTGCATCAATCGCGTCTGGGTTCGTTGAGCAAGATCCCCGAGCTCAACGTCACCATGAGCGACATTCCCTCCATGAACCTCGATCACCGCTTCGGCTATCTGCTGAGCCAGATCGATGGCATGAGCTCGTTCGAAGATATCCTCGAGCTCAGCTCCATGAGCCGCTTGGAGACGCTCGAAGTCCTCTCCCAGATGCTCCAGCGCGACATCATCAGCGTGGCGTGATTCGCGTCACCAACTTTCCTGGCGAAATAACGGCCCGGGGCGCAGATCACGGCGCCCCGACCCTTGTCGAAGCGCCCGAAGTTTCCCAAAAGAACTGCGCCATTCCACTTAAGCCAGCAGGAAGACTTCGGAGGCGGCGTTGACCTGGTCGGCCTCGAGCTCGATGGAGCGGGCGATCTCGATGTCGGCAAAGCGCGGCTCGGACAGGTCGATGACGGTGGGGTTGCGCCGGTCGAGCAGGCGCACGACCGGGCGGCGAGGGTCGGCCGACGGCGCCGGCGTGCGAATGACGATGGCGTTCTCGCCGCTGGTCAGCTCGACGGTGGTGCCGATGGGATAGATACCCAGGGTGGAGACCAGCAGTTCGACCAGCGTGGGGTCGAAGGATTCGCCGGCGCGGCTCTGCACGTATTGGATGGCCAGGTCCGGGCGGCGTTGCTTGTAGCCCTGCAGGCCCTGGATGAGCAGGTCGTAGGTGCGCGCCAGGTCGATGATGCGTGTGACCAGGTGCAGGTTGCGCGTCGAGCGGTAAAACGGGCGCGACACCGGCCTGGAGTAGTCGCAGCCGCGCTCGTAGGTCAGCAGGATGCGCAAGGTCGAGATCACGTCGCCGTGGACGCGCTCGAGCATCTTGGCCACGTCGCGCAGGTTGGTCTGAAATTGTTGGTTGTCGTCGAGCCCGCCGTCTTTGTCGCGCTGGCCGATGGAGATGCCCACGATGCGGTCGAGATCCTGGTAGATCACGGCCATCCCCACATAGGCGACGATCTGGGCGGGCAGGCCGAGGCGATCGGCCAGCAGCATCGAGTAGATCGCCGAGTTGAACGAGTGGGCGCTCAAATCCGGCGGCACCAGCCGCAGCGGCAGCAGCCCGAGGATGGTGAAGTCCTCGTCACCCAACAGCTCCGAGATCGATTGCATAATGCGCCGGATGACGCCGGTGGGGATGTCCGCGCTCTGGCGCTCGCGCACCGTCTTGTGGGCGTTGTTGGTCTTGACCAGCCCGCGGATGTACACGTGGGCGACGTACATCGATTTGTTGACGTTGGACAGCGCCTCGCGAATGGAGCGCGTCGGCGAGCCGTGCTCGATGCGCAGGTTGGGGACTTTGACCCCTTTCATGTTGCCGTCGCCCTCGGTGGCGCGCTTGAGCTCGGCCAGAAAGTGCACCAGTTGGTCGGTGTTCAGCCCTTGCTCGAGCACCAGCCCGCGGATGTCGGCGGCGGCGAAGAGATCGCGCAGCTCGTTGTGGCGCTGCTGCTCGCGGCGGCGCAGGCGCAGCGTCTCGCCGTTGACGATGCCCAGCTCGTCGCGAATGACAAACGAGATGGTGCCTTCGTCGGTCAGGCGCACCGCCTCGGCGAACGCGTTCATGAACTCGTCGATGGCGATGCGCGTTCTGGTTGTGCTCGACGTTGTAGATCGAGGCAACCTTGAGGATCTTGTAGATGCTGTCGACGAACATCTTGCCGAAGACCTGGGGGTTCTTCAGATCGGCGCCGGCGGGTTGTTGATCCAGTTCTGTGCTCATGAGGTTTTCTCGAACAGATAGCGGGGCTTACATGCTCAGCAAGTCGGCGACTTCTTTGCAGTTGTTGCGGATGCGCTTGGGCACCAACCAGTCCTTGGAGATGCTCTGCAGCAGCTTGACGACCTGGGGCTGGCGGCTGTTGACCAGGGCGCGGATGATGACCACCGCCAATTCCTGCTCACTGACGCCGACCATGCCGCGGCGGCGGATGAGCGACTCCAGGTGGTCGACGGCCGCACCACGGCCGTGCTTGACGAACAGCGTGATGATCTCGCGGACTTCTTCCTCGGGGCGTTTGCGCAGCCGGTTGTCGATCATCGGGCCCATCACGCGCGGCACGTGCTGGGGGGCCGCCTCGGTGAAGTTGCGAATCGCCTCCATCTGCAGCGGCACGTTCGACGCCTCCAACATGGGCACGAGCAGGTCGCGAATCTCGCGGGCGTCTTCCCAGGTGCCGCGAAGCGCCTCCAGAATGCGCGTCTTGACGGCCGGGGTGTGGTCGGCCTGGAGCTGCTCGATGAGCAGGTCGCGGGACTCGGGCATGCGCCCGATGAGGATCTCGAGGACGGAGTCGACCTGGTCCTCGGAGACGTGGTTGATGGCATCGCGCAAAAAGTCCAGCCCGAAGCCGGCCTGTTTGCGGATATACGCCATGATGTCCTGACGGGTGTCGTCCTCGAGTTCCCACCCCAGCACGGTGACCAGGGTCATCGACGCCTTGTCCAGGTGCAGCGCGTCGAACATCTGCAAGATGGAGCGCCGCTGGCGCTTGTCGCCCATGGCGACCTGCTTGACCAGCGCGTTCATGCGCTGCTGGGTAAAGCAATCCTTGACCACCGCCTTGAGCTCGTCGGCGACCTCGGGGGCGAAGCGATCCCGCCAGGCGTGGATGAGCTTGAGGAAACTCAGCGCCTCCCAGGGCTCGTTGCCCTCGACCAGCGAGCCCATGACCTCGCCGATCTGCGAGACGCATTCACGCCGAAGCTGGGGCTTGGGCCGCGCGCCCAGCAGCGCCGAGAGCATCTCGCCCTCGCGGTGCTCGAGCTCGCGGTGCTCGGTGAACCCGCGCTTGAGCTCGAGCAAGTGTTGTTGGGCTTGTTCGTCGAGGTCGAGAAACTCGCGCGAGCCCACCTCCAGCTTTTGCTGGCGCTGGTTGCGCACCTGCATGCGGATCTGGAATTGGTTGTCCATGGTATTGGACACGCCCATCTGCGCCTGCTGTTCTTCGACGTTCTCGAAGGCGTCGTTGAACATCTCCTCGATCATCTCGCGCTCTTCGGCGGTGTCGCGGTCGCGGATGTCGGCGTCGATGCCGGCCAGGGCGGCCAGCGATTCGTCGATGGCCTCGTAGGCGATGTAGCTGAAGTTGGCCTCGAACATCAGGCTGACCGCGTCGGTCATGATGTCGGTGGGGTCGACCAGGGTGTTGAGGATGTCGACGAAGCGGCGCAGCTCGGCCTTGGCCATGCCGGCGAGCAGGTGGATCAGAAAGATCCCGTCGCGGCTCAGCGCAAAGCAATAATCCTTGGGCTCGTCGGTCTCCCAGACGATCTGGTCGGTGCCCGACAGCACCATCGTATGGGGGTCGACCTGGATGGTCAGCCGGTCGTTGAGCTCGAAATACTCGTAGAGGGCATCGTAGGTATTGGACACCGCCTGCTCGACGACGGGATGGCCGGCCGGATAGCCGCTCAGCAGCGTGCCCATGCGATCGATTTGGCCAAAGAAGCGCCGGGCGAGGCGGGCCTCCTCCTTGAGCTCGGGGGTGAGCTCGAACTCCGATTCCGCTACGGGCTCGGTACTCTGCATCAGAGTCTCCTGATTGACACTGTCGCTAAGTCATTGGGGCAAGCTTAGTTTCGAGGTCGGGGCGGTGTCAATTGGCCGGCCTCACTGCACGCGATCGTTGTACTGGTAGATCAGCAGGTCGTGTGTGCGGTCCTTGTCGAGGTACTTGACGTCGAACTGCTTGGAGATCTTGATCAATTCGTCGTTGCTCAGGTACTTGGCGCGCAGCCCCTTGGGGTCGACCAGCACGAACCAGTCGCCCTCCGGATAGCCCGCCGCGCGGGCCTCCTGCAGTTGGGTGTCGCCCATGGGCGTTCGCTCGACGTGGACCACGGTGTGGTCGGCACACTTGATGGTCTTGGTCTCGTGCTTCTCGGCGGTGTAGCGCTCGATGGTGAAGGTGTCGACGCCACACGGCGAGCCGGGGTCGGCCGGCTTGGCCTCCTTAGAGGACTGGACGGCGGGCTGGTCGTCGGCCTGGGGCGACTCGTCGAATTTGACGACCTTGGTGTCCTGATGGACCTGGGGTTCGGTGACGACTTTGCCGTCTTCGCCGGCGTAGCCCCACGCGCAACCGCCGAGGAAACAAGCACAGAGAAGGGCGAGTAATGCTGGAAATCGAGTGTGTTTCATGATGTCTTTGAAGCAGCGTCGGGGACAATCGCATTGATGACAATCGCGACGCGTGCATGGTATCGGAAGCCTCCACGATGCGCAAAATCCAACGCGGCGTTTGCGACGTCGCCGGGAGGCGCACGCATCGGCACTGTGGGCACGCGGGGATGAAGGTGAGCAAGCTCGAGCGACGCATAGTGGGAGGGGTGGTCTTGGGGGCGCTGGTCTATGCGGCCATCGCCCTGTCCACCGACGTGCGCGCGCTCGTCTCCCACCTGACGAGCTTGCCATTGACCATCATGGCGGCGGCGCTGGGGCTGTCGCTGCTCAACTACGCGATGCGCTTTGCCAAGTGGCACTTTTTTTTGGGCCGGCTGGGCATGCGCATTCCGGTGGGGTCGAGCCTCAATATCTTCCTGGCGGGCATGGTCATGTCGGTCACCCCGGGCAAGGTCGGCGAGGTGCTCAAGAGCGTGTTGCTCAAGGAGCGCCACGGCTTTCCGGTCGCTCGCAGTGCCCCGGTGGTCTTCGCCGAGCGGGTCACCGACCTGCTCGGCCTATTCGTCATCGCGGCGGTGGGCATCACCACCTTCGACTTCGGGCGGGTGGCCTTCGGGGTGAGCCTGGGGCTGGTGATCGCGTTGATCGTGGCGTTGAACAGCCCGCCGCTGATCGCGCGGCTGCTCGACGTGTGCGAGAAATTGCCCGTGGTGGGTCGGTTTCGCCCCCAGCTCGAGCAGTCCTACGAATCGGCCCGCCAATTGTTGAAGGTGGGCGTGCTGAGCTGGACGACGCTGCTCAGCGTGGTGGGCTGGTCGATGGAAGCAGTGGCGTTTTACCTCATCCTCGACGCGCTGGGCTCGCCGCACGCCACCCTGCAATTGGCCGCCTTCGTCTTCGCGATGACCACCATCCTGGGGGCGGTCAGCTTCCTGCCCGGCGGGTTGGGCGTGACCGAGGGCAGCATGATCGGAGTGTTGCTGGTGATGCACGCCTTCGACGCCGAGGCCGGCGCGGCCGCCGCCACCTATTTGATCCGCTTTGCCACCCTGTGGTTCGGCGTGGTGCTGGGGATGGGGGCGCTGGTGGTCTTCCGATTGCGCTCGCAGCCGTCCGCCGAGGCCGACGAGGCCTGAGCGCTTGACGGGGGCGCCGGTGCGCTCAGGTTTCCCAACACCGTAAGTCGACGTGCTGTCATCGGGCTCGAAGGCCCGCCCACGGTTGTAATCGCCCGTCTGTGCTGGAGTGGTGGTCGTCGGCAGTTCCTGCGATGTGGACGTTGGATAGCCGTCGGACATCCGTTCGCAACCACCCAACCCGCACCACGGACTTCGATCAATGTTCTGTCACGTCAAGGAGTTGCAGTTCGACGCACGCGTCTCCCAGCCCGACCCACGCTTTGCGAGCATCCTGCTCGAACAATTCGGCGGCGGCAACGGTGAGCTCAAGGCCGCCATGCAGTACTTCGTGCAGGCGTTTGGCTGCCGGCGTCCCTACCCGGAGAAGTACGACCTGCTCATGGACATCGCCTCCGAGGAGTTGAGCCACCTCGAGATCGTCGGGGCGACCATCACCATGCTGCTCGACGGGATCAACGGCGAGCTCAAAGACGCCGCCAACAACGTCGAGTGGATGCAGGTCATGGGCGACGCGGCCAAAAAAGATCAGTTCATCCACGAGTCCATCATGGACCCCCAATTTTTGGTGCTCAGCGGCGGCGGCCCCAAGCTCACCGACAGCCAGGGGACCCCGTGGAGCGGCGCCTACGTCACCGCCAACGGCGATCCCACCGTCGATCTGCGCTCGAATATCGCCGCCGAGTCGCGCGCCAAGATCGTGTACGAGTACCTGATGCAATTCACCGACGACCCCGACGTCAAGGACACGCTGGGCTTTTTGATGACCCGCGAGATCGCCCACTTCCAACAGTTCCAGGCCGCGCTCGACGACATCGACCAGAACTTCCCGCCGGGCATCCTGCAGGGCGACCCACGGTTTACCCACAAATACTACAACTTGAGCGACGGTGAGGACGTGCGCGGCCCGTGGAACGACGGGCAGGGCCCCTGGGGCGACGGCGAGAGCTGGGAGTACGTCAGCGACCCCGTCGAGCAAGTGGTCCACTCCAAGGGCCAGAAGCAGGCCGACGTCAAGGGCGCCGACAAGTCGCGCAAGGACGCCGAGAAGGCCAGCAAGCAGTTGAGCAAAAAGCGCAGCAAGGAGATCAAGCAGGCCAGCAGCAAGAACGGGCGGCACTGGTCGGATTATCCCAAACAGTCGACCAAGCGAGCCGGGGGCAAGTCCGGCTCGTCGAAGCCGCGCCAACGCCCCTCCTGAGCGCCTCGCACAGCCGACGGGGCTTGACCGCAGCGGGCGTGCTTCACTACCTTGAGCAAGCCGACTTTGCTGGCATGCCGGCCCGCCCCCCGCCGGCTGCGGTTTCCAGGACACGGAGAGTCAATCGATGGCTACGGCGCTCAAGGAGTGCTCGGTCTGCGACAAGCAGTTTCTGGTCAAGTTTCGCTACCAGATCGAGCGCACACAACAAGGAGTGGTGTATTTTTGCAGTCAGCAGTGCCGCCAGGAGGCCACCGCCGAGCGCGGCGAGGTCGAGTGCAGCGCCTGCGGCAAGCACTTCGAGCTCAAATACGCCTTCCAAAAGGCCACCCAGGATGGCGAGACCGTCTATTATTGCAGCATGGAGTGCCGCAAGCCGTCGGTGACCGATTATCGGCGCCGCGTGGTCCAACATGAGGACGGCCCCATGCGCATCGCCGTGCTCAACCAGAAGGGCGGCACCGGCAAGACCACCACCACGGTCAACCTGGGCGCCGGGCTGGCCGAGCGCGGCTACAAGGTGCTCATCATCGACGTCGATAGCCAGGGCCACGTCGGCGTCAGCCTGGGCGTCAGCGGCAAAAAGACGCTGTACCACGTCATCGTCGAAGGCGCTCGCCTGGACGAATGCACCGTCTCGGCGCGGCCCAACCTGGACATCCTGCCCGCCGACGACACCCTCGCCTCGGCGGAGATCTTTTTGGCCCGCCGCGACGACGACCGCGACAAATTGTTGCGCAAGCGCCTGCTCGACGACAGCGGCTACGACGTCATCCTGCTCGACTGCGGCCCGAGCCTGTCGCTGCTCAATATGAACGCGCTGACCTTCGCCGATCACCTCATCGTGCCGGTGGCGTGCGACTTTTTGAGCCTCGTGGGCGTCAAGCAGGTCATGAAGACCCTGCGCAACATCAACCGCGTGTTGATGCACCCCATCAGCGTGCTGGGGATCCTGCCCACGTTCTACGACATGCGCAACAATATCAGCGACGAAGCGGTCAAGACGCTCAAGGGCTACTTCCACGACAAAGTTTTGCCGCCGGTGCGCGTCAATACACGCCTCAAGGAAGCCCCCAGCGAGGAAAAGACGATCTTCGAATACGCCCCCGAGAGCCGTGGGGCCATCGACTATCGTCGCCTGGTCAAGTGGTTGGTCGAGCAGCAAGAACGACGCCTTCAGGCGAGTGCCTGAACGGCGGGGGCGAATTGACGTGATGCGATCGGCGGGATACCATCGGCGTACCGCGGAGGATCCCTGACAGTTACGATGTCTGCAGCGGTTGCTGCCGAGACTGCCGGCAACGACCCGGAGGATGGTTTTCGATGTTCCGAGCAAAGATAACACTGACCTTCGTCATCCTGACGTGCCTGCTCTTGGGCGGCGTGTACTTCATCATGCACGGCAGCATCGAGTCTGCCTATGAACAAGACGCCGAGGTCGCGCTGCGCCGCGCGGCCACCATCGAGGAGCAGTCCGTCAACCTCGACGAGTTTGCGCTGATCAAAAAAGCGCGGCTCACCGCCTCCAACCAGCAGCTGTACAAGCGTATGCTGCTCGACGAGGAACCCGACCTCTACGCGCAACTTCACGCCAAATACCCCCAGGCGTCCAACCCGGTGGAGGTGCGTCACCTCGCGGTCTACGACAATCCGCTGACGGTCGACAAGATCCGCCTCGAGGACGTCAAAAAGAGCACCCGCAAGAAGCGCAACATCGACCTGGACCTGTATCAGCGCCGGCCGACGATCCCCGACATTTTCCTCATCGTCGATCGCAACGGCAAGGGCGTGGCCGCCCTGGGCAAGGACAACTACAAGTGGTTTGGCGACAACGTCGCTGCCCGCTTTCCCATCGTGCTCCAGGCGATCAAGGACAATCAGGTCAAGACGGCCATGTGGGACTGGTCGTGGAATGAGGCCGACAACACCGACCTGTACCGCGTGGCCATCGTGCCCATTCGCCCCCATCCCGACGACAAGCCCGCCGGGGTCATCATCACCGGCAACGTCATCGGTGGCAGCCTGGCCAAGCGCAGCAAGCGTTTGATGACCGGCGTCAGCACCCAGGGAAGCACGCACGGCGCGGTCGCTCACGCCACCTTCGAGTCGGCCCCCGAAGTCGCCTTCTTCCAGGGCAACCGCATCGTGGGGTCGACGTTCTCGGCGGCCAAGGACGACGCCCTCAAAAAGGCGGCGTTTGGCGAGGCTCAGATTTTGAAGTCCGACGAGCCCGAAAAGCTGCTGCGCCTCAAGATTGGCTCGGACCGCTACCTGGCGATGGTGCGCTTCCTCAACGGTGAATTCGGCAACTCCGAGAATCCCGCCGGGTTCATCGTGTTGAGCAACCTGACCGCGGCGACCAAGCCGGTCACCCAGGCCATGAGCAACGTATGGGCGTTCGGCGCCGTGGTGTTGCTGGTGGGCCTGATGGCGTTGCTCTTCTTCATCAGCACCTTCATGGCGCCCGCCGAGACCATCGAGTCGGGCATCGGCGAGATTCTGGCGGGCAACAAGGACTACGTGTTCGAGCTGCGCCAGAAGCACCCCATTTTTTCGAGCATCGCCCAGGGCCTCAACCTGATGAGTGCCTACCTTCAGGGCAAGCCCATGCCCGACGACGTCGACGAGATGGAGGGCTGGGGCGAGCTTATCGGAGACAGCGGCGCCGGCTCCGGCGGCGGGCCCGCCAAGGTGACCGGCGTGGCGATGCCGGGCATGGGCGGAGGCTCCAAGAAGAACGACGACGCCGACGGCTCGACCTGACACGGACAACGCCTTGCAACCTCGCGTTCAGACCGGTCTCGACCGCCTGCTCGCCGACCCCGAGCGTCTCCAACGGCTCTCGGGAGCGCGCGTAGGCCTGCTGGCCAACCCCACCTCCGTCACGTGCCGACTGGAGCACGCCATCGACGCGCTGAGCGCGCGCGGCGTCGACTTGGTGCGGCTGTTCGGCCCGGAGCACGGCGTGCGCGCCGAGGCTCAGGATATGGAGGCGGTCGCCGAGAGCCGCGACCCCATCTCGGGCATCCCCACCGTCAGCCTGTACGGGTCGACCTACGATAGCCTGCGACCGCGCCCGGAGCACCTCGACGATCTCGACATCGTCGTCGCCGACATCCAGGACATCGGCGCGCGCTACTACACCTATGCGTATACCGTCGGGCTGATGATGCAGGCCTGCGGCGAGGCCGGCGTGGAGGTGTGGGTGCTCGACCGCCCCAACCCCATCAACGGCGAGGCCGTCGAGGGTAATGTCGTGCGCGACGAATTTCGCTCGTTTGTGGGCATGCAGCCGCTGGCCACGCGCCACGGCATGACCCTCGGGGAGCTCGCCGGCTTCTTCGATGCGTTTTGTGGCTGGGAGTGTGACCTGGACGTCGTCGAGATGCGCGGCTGGCACCGCGAGATGTGGTACGACGACACCGGCCTTCCCTGGGTGATGCCCAGCCCCAATATGCCCACGCTGGACACCGCCACGGTCTACCCCGGCCAATGCCTGCTCGAGGGCACCAACGCCAGTGAGGCCCGCGGCACCACCCGTCCCTTCGAACTCTTTGGCGCCCCCTGGGTCGACGCGCTGCGCCTGCGCGAGCGCCTTCGAAGCTTCGATCTTCCCGGGGTGCGCTTCCGGCTGGCCTCGTTTCGTCCGATGTTCCAGAAGCACGCCGGCGCGACCTGCGCGGGGCTGCAACTGCACGTGACCAACCGGGAGAGTTTCGAGAGCCTGACCACCTCCTACGCCATCTTGGGCGCGATGCTCGAGCTGTGCGAGGACTTCGAGTGGCGCTCGCAGGCCTACGAATTCGTCGCCGACGAGCTGGCCATCGACCTGCTGCTGGGCGACCAGCGCCTGCGCGAGGCGCTGGAGGCCGGCGAGGACCCCGTGGAGGTCGCGCGCACCCACGACCCGGCGCTCGCCGAGTTTGCCGAGCGGCGGCGCAAGTGTCTCCTGTACGAGTGATTCCGCGTGACTGACGCACCCAAACGCATCGGGCTGTACGGGGGAAGTTTCAATCCTCCGCATGTCTGCCACACGTTGACGACGGTGTGGGCGCTGCAGACCCATCGTCTCGACGAGGTGTGGTGGATCCCCACCTACCAGCACGCCTTCGACAAGGACCTCGCTCCGTTCGCCCACCGGGTGCGCATGTGCCAGATGGCGCTGCACCACGTCGACGGCGTGTCCATCTGCGACATCGAGCGCGAGCTGGGCGGCGAGAGCCGCACGGTCGACACCGTGGCCGCGCTCCAGCAGCGTTTCCCCGGCTATCGCTACTCGTTGATCGTGGGAAGCGACATCCTCCAGGAGGCCCACCGCTGGAAGAATTGGGAGGGGCTGATGGAGATGGTCGACCTCATCGTCATCGGTCGCTCCGGTCACCGCACCGACAGCGAGCCCGACAGCACCGAGTTCCGCCTGCCGGACATCAGCTCGACGCGGACCCGCCAGGCGCTACAACGGGGCGAATACGACGCGCTTCGCTTCTGGCTCGCCCACGACGTCATCGACTACATCGCCGAACACGAGCTGTACCTCGATGGGTAGCGCCGACCGAGACTTCGACGCGCGGCGCTGGGCGATCGTCGGCGCCGGCAGGGTAGGGCGCACGCTCGGGTTGCTGGCCAACCGGCTGGGCATCCCGATTGCGTCGACCTGGAACCGCAGCGCGGACGCCGCTCGCGCCACCGACGAGCTGCTCGGGCCCGTACGCGCGCTGCACGGCCCCGCCGAACAATGCGCTTCGGCGCTTCTGGAGGATGCCGACGTCGTCTGGGTGACGACCATCGATTCCACTATTGCCGACGTCGCCGGCGCGTTGGCGCCGCATCTGCGGGCGCATCAACTCGTGCTCCACGCCGCCGGAAGTCTGAGCTCGCAGGTGCTCAGCGAGGCCGGTATCCGCGTACCCGTGGGCTCGTTGCATCCGCTGCAGGCCATCACCGACCCCGAAACCGCCGTCGAGGCGCTGTCCGACGTGGCGTGGACGGTCGAGGGGGCGTCCGAGGCCGTGGAGTTCGCCCGGGAGCTCATGGGACGCGTGGGCGTGGAGCCGGTCGAGATCGATTCGTCGAAAAAGACGCTGTATCACGCCTCGGCGGTGACCACGGCGAATCTGTTGGTGGCGTTGATGGACGCCGCCTTTGCCATGGCCGAAGAGGCGGGAATGAGCCGCGAGCAGGCGCGCCGGCTGATGCTGCCGCTGGCGCGCTCGTGCGTGGAAAACCTCGAGCGTCAGCCCACAGCCGACGCGCTGAGCGGGCCGGCCGCGCGCGGCGACCAGGCGACCATCGAGCGACATTTGGAAGCATTGCGCCTGCTCGACGACGAGCAACTCGCGCGCGTCTACGAGGTGCTGACCGAGCGCGCGAAGCGCTTGGCCACGGAGTAGGTTACGGGCCGGGCACGCACACAATCTCGCCGTCGCGAAGCTCCACGCGCATGGTTCCACCGCGCGAGACCTCCCCGGACAGAATCAGCCGGGCCACCGCCCCTTCGACGAGTCGCTGGATAGTCTGGCGCATGGGGCGCGCGCCCAGGTCGGGGTCGAAGCCGCCGTGGTCGATGAGATAGTCGATGACGCCGGGGCCGAATTCCAGGCCAATTCCGCTTTCCTCGTGAAGCCGGGTGCGGCTGTCGTCGAGCTGCAACTCGGCGATGCCGGCGACCTCGGCGCGGCTCAGCGGCATGAACACGAGCTTTTCGTCGATGCGATTCCACAGCTCGGGGGTAAAGTGGCTGCGCGCGGCGTCCAGCACGTCCGCGGTGGTCTCCAGCCGGTCCGATTCGCTGTCGTCGGCCACCTTGCCAAAGCCGATGCGCCCGCGCGAGGCGTTGGCGCTGTGCTCGGCGAAGACCTCCGAGCCCAGGTTGCTCGTCATCACGATGACGGTATTGGAAAAGTCGACCGTGCGGCTTCGCCCGTCGGTCAGGCGTCCCTCGTCGAAGAGCTGTAGCAAGACGTTGAGCACGTCCTGGTGCGCTTTTTCGACCTCGTCGAGCAGCACGATCTGGTAGGGGCGTCGGCGCACCGCCTCGGTCAGTTGGCCGCCTTGCTCGTAGCCGACATAGCCGGGAGGCGCCCCGACCAACCGGCTCACGGAGTGGGCCTCCATGAACTCGGACATGTCCAGGCGCACCACCGCGTCGCGGTCGTGGAACAAGAAGTCCGCCAGCACCTTGACCATCTCGGTCTTGCCGACCCCGGTGGGGCCCAAAAACAGCAGGCTGCCGATGGGGCGCCGGCCACGAAAGCCGGCGTAATTTCGCCGGATGACGTCGGAGATGGAGCCGATGATATGGCGGTGGCCGACGACGCCCGCCTCCAGATGCACCTCCATATTCAGGAAGCGCTGGCGGTCGGTCTGGGTGAGCCGCTCGACGGGAATGCCGGCCATCTCGGCGACGATCTCGGCGACCAGCGTGCGGTCGACCCCGCGGCGCCCGGTGCGCGCGGCCCGGCTTCCGGCCAGGTCCAGCACGTTGATGGCCTTGTCGGGCAGCCGGCGTTGGTAGATGTAGCGCTGGCTCAGGCGCACGGCCGCGCTCAGCGCCTCGTCGTCGTAGCGCACCCCGTGGTGCTTCTCGTAGTGGCCGCGCACCCCGTCGGCGATGTGCCGGGCGGTGTCCGTGTCCGGCTCCTCGACGTATACGAGCTGGAAGCGGCGCTCGAAGGCGGGGTCGGACTCGACGAATTTGCGAAATTCGTCGTTGGTGGTCGCCCCCACGCAGGGGAAGCGGCCCCGGGCCAGGGCGGTCTTGAGCTCACCGGCCGCGTCGGTGCCGTCGCCGCCGCCGCCGGCGGTCATCCAGGCGTGCAGCTCGTCCAAAAACACGATGACGTCGCCGCCGGCCTGCTCGACCTCGTCTTTGAGTCCGATGAGCCGCTCGGAGAACGAGCCTCGAAGGTGGGTGCCGCTCAAGATGCGGCCCAATTCCAGCTCGATGATGGCGCGCTTGCCCAGCCGATTGCCGTTCTGGGCGAGCTTGACGAACTCACGCGACAGCCCCTCGACGATGGCGGTTTTGCCCACGCCGGCCTCGCCGACGAGCACCGGGTTGTTGGAGCGGCGCTTGCCGAGCACGTCGATGAGCTGCAGAATTTCCCGGTCGCGGCCGACCACCCGGTCGATATTGCCGCGGGCGGCCTGGGCGGTGAGGTTGCGCCCGAATTTGACCAGGTTGGGGTATTGCTCCGGGTCCAGGTCGTAGGACGCGGCCAGGGACTCGTCGGGCTCGAGCGGATCCTCGAAGCGCACCTGCTCGACGGCGGACTCCTCGACGCCCAGCGACGTCTCTTCGGCGGGCGCCGGGATGTCGGGAAGCTCGGTGGCCTCGGCATGCGCCGGTTCCTGTCGCGCCTCGACGGGCGGGGCGTGTCCCGCGGCCGGGTCGCTCGTCGGCGCATCGGCGGTGGGCGGCGCCTCCATGGCCGGATTGTCGTCGGCGTCCGGAGCATCGACGGGGGCGCCGGTCGGCCCGAACAGACGCTTGGCCAGGTCGTTGGCCGTGGTGCGTGCATCTTCGATGGCCTCGCGGCGCATATCCACCGGCGGTTTCTTGGCCGCGGAGGCCGGCTTTTCGTCGGCCGGCGTCGGTGCTTTGGGTTCCTCGGGGGCCGACTCTTGGCGTGGAGGGCGCGCGACTTGTTTGCGCCGTCGCGGACCGCGCTTGGCGCGCGGCGAGAACTTCTTGGCACGCAGGTCGGTCGAGGAGGGCGCCCGGGGCGGCTCGTCGGCCGGCGGTTCGGACGTCTGTACGGTGGTCGAACTGCGGTGAGGATCGGCGATGCCCAGCGACGGATGAAAGCCGATGGGGCTGGGGGCGTCCTCGCTTCGGCGCTTGGCGGGCTTGTCGAATCGCTTGGTCGCGCGCACCGTGGTCGTATCCAGCGTGCGAATGTGCCGCGGAAGCGGCTGCGAGCCGGTGGCGTAGCTCATCACCGACGCCCGAATGGCGCTGACGTTGATGCCCACGTCCTCGAGCAGGCGCACCGCGTGGCTCGACGACTCGCGCACCAGCGCCGCCAACAGGTGCAGGCTGGTGACCGCCTCGGCCCGCGAGCCCGAGGCGATGCGCTCGCCGCGCTCGTAGACGCGCTCGAGGATGGAGGGGGCTTCCTCGGAGATGCTGCCGAGCTTGTCGAGCAAGCGATCGACAGTCACGTCGCGGTCTTCAAGAAACACCGCGGCGCGGTTGGGCACGGTAAACAACGCCAGCAGAAGATGTGCCGACGACAGTGCCTGATTGACCCGGCTCGCGATGTCCGCGGCTTCATCGAGTACGGTGCCGAGTTCACGGCTCAGAGGTAGACTCATCCTTGTCTTTGCCTCCAAAACGGCGGGAGACTCCGGCACCCACACCCGCACAATCAACAGGAGCACCGGTCATCTTAATGACAGAAAATTTGGGCTTGCCGAAGGTAGCACAGCCCCCGAATTTTCGTAAAGCTGAGATGGTGTCCGCCGAGCGTGTCACCAGCGGGGGCGAGGTCCCGGTTCCAAAAAAAGTGACACATTCTGTGGGCGGCGGTGTTCCATTCGTTGAACGCTAATTCTTGATGGGATGAGCACACCACAACGATGAGTGTGACAATGTATTTCAAAGCTTGGATTTGGTCGATCGCGCTGGGCGCGCTGTGTTGGCTTCCGGGATCGGTGCAGGCGCAGTCGCGGGCGCAGGTTCGGCGGTTTGCGCTGGTGGTGGGCGCCAACAACGGCGGGCCCGATCGCGTTCGGCTGCACCACGCGGTCAGCGACGCCGAGACCTTCGGCAGCGTTCTCGAGCAGCTCGGGGGCGTGGCCTCCAGCGACCTGGTCACCGTCGAGGAGCCCGACGTCGCCGCCCTCGACAAGGCGCTCGCCGAGTTCGCAAGGCGCGTGGCCGAGGCCCACGGCAGCGCCGTGCGCGTGCAGACCGTGATCTACTACTCCGGTCATTCCGACCACAAAGGGCTGCTGCTGCGCGGCGAGCACTACAGCTACCGCAAGCTTCGACGCCGCCTTGAGAAGATCGGCGCCGACGTCCGTCTGGTGATCCTGGACTCGTGCGGCGCCGGGGCGATGACGCGCACCAAGGGCGGAAAGCGCCGCCCGCCGTTTCTATCCGACGCCGCCTCGCGCGTGCAGGGATTGGCGATTTTGGCGTCGAGCTCCGCCAACGAACCGGCGCAGGAATCCGACAAGTTGGGAGCGTCGTTTTTTACGCATTTTCTGGTCTCCGGGCTGTGCGGGGCGGCCGATGTCAACGACGACGAGCGCGTCACCCTCAACGAAGCCTATCAATTCGCGTTCGCCGAGACGCTGGCGCGCACCGAAAAGACCCGCGGCGGCGCCCAGCACGCCGCCTACGACATGGAGTTGTCCGGCCGCGGCGACCTCGTGCTGACCGACGTGCGCCAGACGTCGACCACGCTGGTGCTCGCCAAGGAGCTGCACGGCCGGATTTATGTGCGCGGCGCCGATGGCCGGCTGGCCGTCGAACTCGAGAAGCGCGCCGGTAGCGCGAGAACCCTGGGTTTGCCCGCCGGCCGCTACCAGATCACCCGCGCCGCCGACGGCTATTCGAAGGCCCAGGTCGACCTGAAACCCGGCAAGCAGAAGACGCTGTCCGCCGACGACTTCGAAGCCATCGACGCCGAGGAGGCACGCGCTCGCGGAGCCGCCGGCGGACCCACCGCTGCCTCGTCGCGCTGGTCCGCCGGCGAGCCCGTGAGCCTCGCCGACCAATTCCACCTGGCCGCCGGGATGGCCGAGTTTCGCCTGGGGGCCGGGTTGACGCGCTCGGTCGTCACTGGCGACGGCCCCGCCGTCGAACTCCTATTCCGGTGGGCGATCTCCGATCGGTTGAACTTTGTCTTCCCGCTGATGTTCTCGGGCCAGGTGTGGCGTTCCGACCACGTCCAATGGGCGCTGACCGGCGGATTGTCGGGCATTGGCTACAGCAGCGTCGGCGGGGTCGATACCAGCGCCGTGGTCGCCACAAGCGTACAGGTGCGCCCCGTCGACGGGCTCGCCCTGGTCGCTCGAGGAGGCATGTCCGGGCTGCATTCCTGGGGCGCTCAAACCTCGACGTGGGGCGCGGGGGCGTCTTTGAACGCGACGTGGGCGCTCGGCTCGCGTCTATCCGGCGGCCTGGGCGTCGGCTACGCCTACGCGCAGATGGGAAGCGCGGTCGCCGGGGCGTTGTCCAACCTGTCCACGCGAACCCTCCAGCCGCAGGATAGCCTGATTGTCGGCGCCATCGGCGGGCGCTCGGTGGGCAATATGCCGCTGCTGCAGGTGCGCCTGTGGCACGGATTGCACCTATACGAGAGTTCCACGGTCAGCCTCGCCCCCGACACGCTCGACGTCATCGAACACTCCCATATTCTGGGGCTGAGTTGGTACTACGAGACCGACGACGACTGAGGCAAGTCACCGGGGGGCATAGCCGTGCGGAGCGGCTGCTTGCTGCTCGCGGTCCTCACAGCATCCCGATCTGGGAACCGCGCCCTATAGAAACGCCTTGATTCGCACCGGAAGGTGAGGCACAAGAGCCCTGACTCAGTCGAACGACCCTGGCCGAAGCTGCCGGTGGTGGCGCGGCCGCAAAATTGTATTGCTCCGGAGAGGCTCATGACTACCAAGGTGATCGTCGAGACGGATAAAGCGCCCCAGGCCATCGGCCCCTACTCGCAAGCGGTGGGCTACAACGGCCTGCTCTTTCTGTCGGGGCAGATCGCCCTCGACCCGGAGACCGGCGAAGTCATCGACGGGGGCGTCGAGGCGCAGACCGCGCGGGTGATGGCCAACCTGTCGGCGGTGCTCGATGCGCGTGGGCTGGATTTTAGCCACGTCATTCGCACCACCATCTACCTGAAGAACATGACCGACTTCGAGAAGGTCAACGACATCTACGGGCGCTTCTTCGACCAGAACCCCCCGGCGCGCGCCACCGTGGAGGTCAGCCGTCTGCCCAAAGACGTGCTCGTCGAGATCGACATGATCGCCGCGGTGCCCGAGCCGAAGGCCGCGCCCGCCGAGATCACGCCCCCGGAGCTGCCCGCCGGCGGCGACGAGGGCGACCAAGAAGGCGGCGACTCCGAGGAGTGACGCCAGCGCGCCACCCTGCTAAACTCGCGACATCGGGAATGAAACGCCCGCGCTGAGGCGTTTCGGCCATAGAAGAAGATCTAGCTTCACTCTTGCGCCAACTCCGGTGTCGCCGATGAAGTTGTTTGGAGACAATCGGGTGCGGAGCGCCGTGCTTTTCGTGAGCGCGGCGCTCCTGGTGGCCGCCTGCGCCAGTGTGGCCACGCAGATGAGCGGCGCCGACGACGACGCGTCGGCGCAATCCGGGGATCTGCCCGCGAGCGCGGTGGCCGAGGCCAAGCCCAAGCCGCCACCGTTCGTGGCGCCCCCGGCGCCGTCGACCGAGCAATGGACGATCCCCGACGTCCAGCAGCACCACCCCACCTTTCCGTATTTGCCCGGCGAAGCCCACGATGTGAGTCGATCGGTGGGCGACGTCACCCACGGCTGGTTGGTCGACGCGCGACGCATTCCCACCCCATCGCGCTACATCGAGATTCTGCCCGCGCAGTATGGACGCGCGCTCAACTACACCTCCGAGCAGATGCTCGCGCTGGTGAAGAGCGCGGCGGCCCACGTGGCCAAAAAATACCCCGGATCGGTGCTCCATATCGGCGATTTCAGCGCCCAGGGCGGCGGGGATATCCCGTACTCGGTGTCGCATAACTCCGGTCGCGACGCCGACCTGGGCTTCTTTGTGCTGGGGCCCGACGGCAAGCCCACGACCGAGCCGGATCTGCTGCCGATGGACGAGCACGGGCGCTACGAGGGCGACCAGGGCACGTTCGTCTTCGACGTCGCCCGCAACTGGGCGCTGATCGAGGGGCTCATCGCGGCCGACGCCGCCACCCTGCAGTACATCTTCGTGTCCAAGCCGCTCAAGCGCATGCTTCTGAAGGAGGCGCGCCGCCAGAAGGCCTCCCGGCGCATCATCGCCAAGGCCCAAGTGCTGTTGCACCAGCCGGGCGGGGCGCTCCCCCACAACGACCACTTCCACCTGCGGGTCTACTGTTCGAAGACCGACGTGCGCTCGGGGTGTAAGGACTACGGCCGAAGGGTCGCCGGCTACCACGCCTATGGGCGCGCCCGTCGTCGGACCATCGCCCGGGCGGCGACATTCTTGAAGGACACCTCGGCCGACGTGCGCCTGGCGGCGGTGCGCCGCCTGGCGCTGCTCGACGCCGACGGGCGCGCCGACGACCTCGCCACGATGCTCGACGACGCCGACCCCCGGGTGCGCGCGGCGTCGGCCCGCGCCCTGGGCCAGTTGGGCCGCGGCGGACACGCCCTGGCGACGCGGCTGCCGCGGGAGGACAATCCTCAGGTGCTCGTCGAGATCATCGCCTCGCTGGGCGATCTGGGTGACAAGGTCGCCCTGCAGGCGCTCGAGGCCGAGCTCGACAAGCCCCACCCGGTGTCGCTGCCCGGCGAGTTCCACACCGACGCGCGCGCCTTCGTGGCCGAGGCGCTCATTAAGACCGAGAGCGCGGCGCCGGTGCCCAAGCTCATCGGGCTGCTCGACAGCCCCGACGCCAACGTGCGCATGAGCGCGGCGCGGGCGCTGCGCATCCTAACCAACCACCGCCTGGCCACCTGGAAGGAGATCGCCGCCAAGGCCGACATCGCCGCCGTCACCAAGCGCTGGCACGATTGGTACGCCCAACACCGCCACGAAGATCGCGACCAGTGGTTGGCCTGTGGCTTCGAGGACGCCGGTTACGAAGTCGCCAAACTCGACGTCAAGAACGTGTGGGATCTGTGCCGGGCGGTGGCCGGGGCGGATTACCTGAGCTACAACGCCCAGCGAGTGCTCATGCGCCTGTCCGGGCGCCATCCCGCCAGTCTGTCGTGGCCCAAGGACGACGCCAACTTTTACTGGCGCCGTTGGTTCGAGCGCCGTTGGCGCCGTTTCGGAGCCCCACCCATTCCCAAAGCGCTCTCCACCTTGCAGTGATAGGGTCGACGGGGTAGAATTTTCTGAGGCAAAATCCCGAGAATTCCCATGCGCCGAGCTTGAATGTTGCATCGACACTTATCCAACGGTCGATTCGTGCGTGTCCTCACGGCAGTGCTCGCCGCCGCGGTGCTGCTGACGCTGTCGACGGGCTGTGGTGGTGAACTCGACCCCACCGAGCCCGACGGGGCGTATTACATCTTTCGCAACGCCCTGCTCAAGGGCGACGCCCAGACGGTGTGGAAGCGCTGTGACTCGGAGACGCACAAGTATTTCGACGACCGCTACGATCAGCTCGTCGACATGGACGAGACCATCCAGAAATACTTGCCCCAGACCGACCATCGCATCGCGCGCAAGCAATCGGGCACGATCCTGCTCGACGACGTCCACGATGGCAAAGGGCTGTTTCTCAAGATCTTCCAGCCCAAGAATCTGCCGGACAAAGAAGCGATCAAGATCGGCTCGGATATCGACGAGTTGAAGGTCGCCGAGGACGACACCGCCGCCAAGGTGGTCACCCGCGCCGGTCAGCACTATCTGCTTACCCACGATGATAAGAGCGACCAGTGGTACGTCATGCTGGTGCGCTCGACCGACAGCGTGGACAAGTCGATGAAGTGGCTCGGCGCCAACCAGTCGGCCCTGCAGCAGACCGTCGAGGATCTCATCCAAGAGGAGCGCGAGAAGCGCGAGGCGATCATCGCCGATTTGATGGACAAAAAGACCAAGTAGTCGGCCAGCCCCCCGGGGCGGCGGACTCCGAGTGTGCGCAATACATGAGCGACGAAGAACACATTCCAGATCTGACCGGGGGACTCGAGCCGATCGCCCCCGACGAGGCCGTCCACGAATCGACGGGCCAGTCGGTGTCGTTGTCCAAATCCCAGGCCGCCGGTGGCGAGGCCGCCAAGGCGCAGTCGGCCCCGTCCAGCAAGAAGGACAGCGACGATCCCTTCCTGGGCACCCGCCTCAAGGGTACCTACGAGCTGACCAAGAAGGTCGGCGAGGGCGGCATGGGCAATGTGTACCTGGCCACCCAATATCCGCTGGAGCGCCAGGTCGCCATCAAGATCCTCAAACCCACCGAGACCAACCCGGAAGGCGAGCACTATTTCATGCGGGAGGTGAAGGCGATCAACATGCTTCGCCACCCCAACATCATCAACGTGGTCGACTTCGGCAAAGACGACACCAGCGGGACGCTGTTCCTGGTCATGGAGTTTTTGCCCGGCCAGACGCTCAAACGGGTCATCAAAAAGGAGTTTCCCCTCGACCCGGTGCGCATCTGCCAGGTCGCCATCCAGGTGCTCAACGCCCTGGAGTCGGCCCACGAGGCGGGCATCGTGCACTGCGACCTCAAGCCGGCCAACATCATGGTCGAGCGCGTCGCCGGTCAAAACGACTTCGTCAAGGTGCTCGATTTCGGCATCGCCAAGGTCAAAGAGCCGGGCATGGAGGTGGGGCCGTACACCCAGCAGGGCAATATCGTCGGCACCTTCGATTATATGAGCCCCGAACAGATCATGCGCAAGGATCTGGACGGGCGCAGCGACCTGTGGTCGTTGGGCGTCATCCTCTACGAGATGCTCACCCGCAAGCGCATCTTCCACGACAAGGACGCCGTCAGCATCATCGGCCGGGTCATGCAAATGCCCCTGCAGCCGCCGTCGAGCCACGTCGAGGGCGTGCCCAAGATCCTCGACCAGATTGTCATGAAGGCCATGGAGCGCAACCTCAACGAGCGCTTCCAGTCGGCCGACGACATGCGCAAGGCGCTGCAAAAGGCCGAAAAGGCCCTGGAGAACCACGGCGCCGCCGGCGGCGGCTTCGACCTGTACGACGACACCGGCAACACCGGGATGGGCACCGGGTCCCTGGCTCAGAGCGGGCTGGTGCGCGGCCAGTCGGGCAACCTGAACTCCTCGCAGATGCTGTCGCGCTCCGGGCCCATGAGCCGGGGCACCGGGCCGGCTGACACCGGGGAGACCAGCGCCACCAGCGCCAGCGCGCTGTTTACCCGCTCGGGTAGCTTTGGCGACACCGGGCGCATGGGCACGGGCATCGCCCCGGGCACCTCGGTGCTCGACCAGACCTTCAGCGTCGAGGAGCTCAAGGGCAGCCTGATGGGCGAGAAGCGCAAGGTCGCTGTGCTCGCCGTCAAGCAGCGCTCACGGCGCAAGGAAGGCGTCGACGCCGACGAGATCGCCCGGCGAAGCCGCGTCGAGCAGGCGGTGGTCAAAGAAGTCGTCGAGCATTACGAAGGCGAGATCGACAGCTTCCTGGGCGGCACGTTCACCATCCTGTTCGGCGCCCGGCGCGCCCGGGTGGGCGACAACGTGCGCGCCATCGAGTGCGGCGTGGAGCTGCAGCGCCGGCTGCGCGAGCTGCCCCATGGCGCCGAGCACATCGGCGTGGGCATCGTCTACGGCGATGTGTCCATCTCCAAGGCCAAAGGCGGCAACGCCTACGGCGAGGCCATCGACCGCGCCATCGCCATCGCCAGCGCCTCCAAGCAGGCCACCGTCTTCGCCGACGAGAGCATCACCGAGGCCACGCGCACCCAGGTGCGCTTCGACGCCCCGCGCGCCATCGGCGGCGCCGAGGCCTTCGAGGTGCTCAAGATCGCCAAGACCTCCGCCAAGATGGAGGCCGAGGACGAGGAGCTCGACGAGCTCGACATCTTCGTGCCCCGCCCGGAGGTCTTCGACCAACTGAGCCGCCGCGCCGCCGACGTCAAGAACAAGCAGGGCGGTGGGGTGGCCATCATCGGCGAGATGGGCGTGGGGAAGTCCAAATTCCTCGCCAAATACGTCGAGGCTCAGGCCGAGGACAACTGGCAGGCGTTTCTGGTGGGCGAGGGCGAGGCCCAGGGCCAGCAGAACCTGCCGGTGGTGCGAAGCTGGGTGCGCCAGATCGCCCAGACCTACCGCGACGCCAACCGCCTGGTGCGCAAGGCCTGCCAGAGCCTCGGGTTGACCCAACACGTCGACGACGTGGTCACCCTGTTTTTGGCCGAAGACCTCAGCGGCAAGCAGCTCACCGTGCCGTGGAGCTCCCAGCAGGGCTTCTCGCACTTTGCCGCGGCCTTGCTGCACAAGATGATCCGCTTCGCGCTCAAATCCGGCCCCGTGCTGCTGGCGGTCGACGACGTGCCCGTCGACGACGAGGCGACCGTGGAGTTTTTGGACGGGCTGATCGCGCGCATCCAGAAGATGCCGGTGTTGGTCCTGGCTGCTCGGCGCGTGGAAGCGTCGGTGCGCGACCACGGGCTGCCGGGCAACTTCGAGATCATGCAACTGGGCGGATTTACCCAAAACGAGTCCAAGCAATTCGTCTCCCAGCTTTTGGGGCACACCCCCCCGATGCGCATGGTCCAGCAGCTGCACATGCGCTCGAGCGGCAACCCCGTCTTCCTCAAGGAGCTGGTGCGCTCGATTCGGCGCAACAGCGGCCCCGAGGGGCTGATGAGCCTCGATCAGCTCGACGATGCCGACATTCCGTTGAGCCTGCACGAGCTGCTCGCCGAGCGCGTCGACAACCTCGACGACGAGTTGCGCGACCTGTTGCGCCTGGCGTCGGTGCTCGGGGAGAGCTTCCGCGAGGAGTGGTTCTTCCAGATCACCCCCTCGCACCTGCGTCCCCGGGAGAACCTCGAGGAGTTGGTCGCCCACAATATGCTGGAGGCGCGCTACGACGCCATGGGCCGTATCAGCCTGGCGTTCAACCCCCGGGCGCTGCGCTCCATCGTCTACGAGCGCCTGCCCGACGACACCCGCGTGGAGATCCACACGCGCGTCATCGAATTTTTGGAGAGCGCCCCTGACATCGCCGCGGTCGACCCCATCGAAGTGCCCCTGATGCTCGCCTTCCACTACCGGTCGGTCAACGGCCTGGAGGGCGCCGCCCACTACCTGCGCAAGGGCGGCGAGATGCTGCTCGATTTCTACGCCTACGCCGGCGCCATCGAGCATTTCGAGGATGCCCTGGGTCTGCTCGACGAGTCCGGCACCCCGGCCAACGCCGAGGTGCGCGTGCAGGTGCAGACCCAGCTTCTGGTGGCCCTGCGCGAGTCCGGGCGCATCGAAGATGCCCAGCGCATCATCGACCAGCTCGACGAGGTCGACGACATCCCCGAGTCCTGTCAGTTCGACCTGCTGTACGAGGTCGGTATGACCGGCATGGAGGCGGGCAGCATCGACAAGAGTATGGCCGCTCTGCAGGAGCTCAACGAGCGTGCCGTGGCCGCCGGTGACCTCAAGACCGAGGTCAAGGCGCTGTTGGCCATGGCCCAGGTGCTCGAGAAGCAGAGCCAGCTCGGCCAGGCCGCCGACGTATTGATGGTCGTGCCCGGCAAGGTCGACCAACTCGGCCAGCTCGATCTGTCCAACCCCGACGACCGCAAGTTGTTCTGGACCGCCTACAACCAGTTGGGCACGCTGTTCATCCGCCAGAAGGACTTCAACCGCGCCCAGCAATTTTTGAACACCGCGCTGCAGCGCGCCCAGCAGATCGAGGACCACCGCGGCCTGGTGCGCGTGCTGTCCAACCTGGGTGCGCTGTGCCTGAGCATGCGCGACGTCAAGCGCGCCGAGACCTACTTCGACAACGCGCGCAAAGCCGCCGAGGGCGTGGGCGACCTGCTCAACCAGAGCCGTATCCTGACCAACCAGGGCATCGCCGCCATGCAGGCCAACGACCTGGCCAAGAGCAAGAAGTTCTTCAAGAAGGCCCGCTCCATCGCCGAGGAAATCGGCTGGTACGAGGGCCTGGCCGAACTCTCCATCCACATCAAACGCCTCAAGAAGGCGCTGGGCTAGGAGGCCGGCGCGGGCATTTGCCGAATGTCGCCCGTGCTTAGCTTCCAGCGTGCCTGTCGCTTGCGAGACCAGCGTGGCTGATCCGCTTGGCGAGCCCCCGCGCAGCGGGTTCGCCGGACCGGCCGGCGCACTCATCTCTTTCGACTTCCCGAAGCTGCTCGACCCGTCGAGTCGGCTTCGTTGCATCATCAGATCCATTGGAGGCGTTCATGGCTTCGAAACTGCGCATCGCCCTTGTCGCACCGTTGGCTGAAAGCGTGCCCCCGAAGGGCTACGGGGGCACCGAAAGGGTGGTGTCCTACCTGACCGAGGAGTTGGTGCGTCAGGGCCACGACGTCACCCTCTTTGCCAGTGGCGATTCGCAGACGCGCGCCCACCTGGTGCCCTGTGCGCCCCACGGACTGCGCACCGATGACGGCGTAGGTGATCCGCTGGTCTATCACATGCTCATGCTCGAGCAGGTCTACCAGCGCATCGAGCAATTCGACATCATCCACTCCAACGTGCACTACCTGCCGTATTCGGCGATGCGTCGGCTGCCCAAGCCGCTGGTGTCGACGATGCACGGGCGCATGGACCTGCCCGAGTACCCCGCGCTGTATGAGGAATTCGCCGAGATGCCCCTGGTGTCCATCTCCTACGCCCAGCGTCGCCCGGTGCCCCGGGCCAACTGGGTGCAGACCATCTACCACGGCCTGCCCCTGGACTTGTACACCGACGAGCACCACGGCCAGGGGGAGTACCTGGCGTTCGTGGGGCGCATTTCCCCCGAGAAGCGGGTGGATTCGGCCATCGAGCTCGCCTTGCGCAGCGGCGTGCCCCTCAAGATCGCCGCCAAGGTCGACGAGGCCGACCGCGCCTACTACGAGCGCGAGATCGCGCCGCTGCTCGACCACGACCTGGTGGAGTTCGTCGGCGAGATTGGCGAGGCCGACAAGGCCGACTTCCTGGGCAAGGCACTGGCGTTTGTCTTTCTGGTGGACTGGCCCGAGCCGTTCGGCCTGGCGATGATCGAGGCGATGGCCTGCGGCACGCCCGTGATCGCCCGCCGGCGCGGCTCGATTCCCGAGGTCGTCGACCACGGGGTCTCCGGTTTTGTATGCGATGACATCGACGATGCCGTGGCCGCGGTCGACCGGCTGCATTCGCTCAGCCGCGACACCGTGCGCCAGACCTTCGAGCGCCGCTTCTCGGTGGCGCGCATGGCCCGCGATTACGTCACCGCTTACCGCGAGGTGATGCTGACGTACCACTCCTCGGCGCTCACGGGCACCCGGTCGAGTCGTCTGCGCTGGCGCCCGCAGGAGTCGGAGCAGCCTCGGCTGGGCTCGGACTCGCGGCCGTAAGGGGGGCAGACACTTCGATTCATGGGGCGTAACTGGAATGGTGGTCGACGATGACGGAGCGAGATTTCCACATCCTGACGACCAACCTGTTGAACACCGCGCGCACCCGGGTGCTCAAGCACTCGAATCTATTCGCCGTGTTCGACGAGGTCGGGGACATCATGTCGTGGGGGACCGGGGCGCATGGGCTGTACATGGATGATATGCGCCACCTGTCCAAACTCGAGTTACGCCTGTGGGGCCAAAAGCCCATCCTGCTCAGCTCCACGGTCAAGGAGGACAACGCCCTGTTGACCGTGGACTTGACCAACCCGGAGTTGACCGAGCCCGACGCGCGGGTCGCCGCCGACCACCTGCATATCCACCGCAGTAAATTCGTCACCGCCGACACCGCCCACGAAAAGATTCGGCTGCACAATTACAGCGATCAGCTGCTGACGGTGCCGCTGTCGGTGCATTTTCGCGCCGACTTCGCCGATATGTTCGAGATCCGCGGCACCGAGCGCGCCGAGCGCGGTGAGCAGCGCGAGCCCGAGGTCAGCGACGTCGCCGTGGAGTTCGTCTACGACGGGCTCGACGACATGTGCCGGGCCACCCGGGTGACGTTCGTGCAGCGCCCGCACACGCTGACGGCCGACCACGCCTATTTCGAGTTCGACATCGCGCCCCACCAGCGCCGCGAGCTCACCTACACCGTGCAGTGCTGTTCGTGGCCCGCCGATGCCGAGGACCAGACCCATTTCGCCCGGCCCACCGGCTACCGCCAGGCCCACGCCGAGCTGACCACGCGTCTGCGCGCCGAGCGCAACCTGCGGTGCCGCTACGACTCGTCGAACGTCTTTTTTAACCACATGCTCAGCCGCGCCGACGCCGACCTGCAGATGCTCATCACGCAGACGGAGTACGGCCCGTATCCCTACGCCGGCACCCCCTGGTTCAACACCGTCTTCGGCCGCGACGGCATCATCACCGCCTACCAGATGCTCAACACCAACCCGGGAATCGCCCGGGGCGTGCTCGGCTACCTGGCCGCCAGTCAGGCCCGCGAATTCGACGCCGCCCGCGACGCCGAGCCCGGCAAGATCCTGCACGAGCTGCGCCACGACGAGATGGCCAACACCGGCGAAGTTCCCTTCAAGCATTACTACGGCAGCATCGACTCCACGCCCCTCTTCGTCACCCTGGCAGGCGGGTACCTGCGGCGCACCAATGAGGTCGGCTTTTTGGCCTCCATCTGGCCGGCGATCGAGCGGGCGATCGACTGGATCGACGAGTACGGCGACCGCGATGGGGACGGCTACGTCGAGTACGGCCGGCGCACCAACAAGGGGCTTCGCCAACAGGGATGGAAGGACAGCGACGACTCGGTGTTCCACGCCGACGGGCGCCTGGCGGACGCGCCTATCGCCCTGTGCGAAGTCCAGGGCTACGTGTACGCCGCCCGGCGCGCCGCCGCGCAAATCGCCGAGGTCATCGGCAACGAGGAGTATGCCCAGCGCCAACAGGCCGAGGCCCGTGCGCTGCGCGAGCGCTTCCAGCGCGACTTCTGGGATGAGGAACTCGAGATGTTCGTGCTCGCCCTCGACGGCGACAAGCAGCCGTGCCGGGTGCGCTCGTCGAATGCCGGCCATTGCTTGCTCAGCGGCATCGCCAGCCCCGACCAGGCCGCCAAGACCGCCGCCCAACTGCTGGACGACGACTTCTTCAGCGGCTGGGGCGTGCGCACGATTCCGTCCAGCGAGGTGCGCTACAACCCCATCTCGTATCACAACGGGTCGGTGTGGCCCCACGACAACACCCTCATCGCCGCCGGCCTGGCGCGCTACGGCTTCAAGTCCGAGGCCCTCGAAATCATGCAGGGGCTGTACGACGCGTCGCGCTATTTCGAGCTCAACCGGCTGCCGGAACTGTTCTGCGGCTTCGAGCGCCGCCCCAGCGAGGGCCCCACGCTGTACCCGGTGGCGTGCGCGCCGCAGGCCTGGGCCGCCGGCGGCATGTTCTTGCTGCTCGACGCCGCCCTGGGCATGCACGTCGACGCCTGCGAGCGGCGCATCAAATTTCACAACCCGCGCCTGCCCTCGTTCCTGGACATGGTGCGCATCGGGCGGCTGAAGCTGGGCGACGACGAGGTCGATATCGAGTTGCAGCGCTACCAAAATGACGTGGGCGTGCAAATCCTGCGGCGAACCGGCAATATCGAGGTGCTCGTCGTCAAGTGATTCAGGGAACGCAATGGATGTCAGCATGGCCGCACCTCGACCGTACGCCCCCGAGGAACTCGCCGCTCGCTTCTGTCGGCCGGGGCAGACCGTGGTCGTCGTCGGACCGACCGGTCGCGGCAAGTCGACGCTGGTCGCCGCCATGGCCGACGCGACCGTGGGCGGTGGCGAGCGCGTCGTGGGGTTGTCATGCGACCCGGGACGTCCCGCCTTCGGGCCCGCCGGGGCGGTGGCCCGCGCGGTGCGCACCCACGATCAGTGGCGCGTCGAGGGCATCGAGGGACTGGCGACGCTGGACGCGGTGCGCTTTCGGCTGCCGCTCGTCGGCGCGGTCGCGCGCCTTCGACGCGGGCTTGGCATCGACGACGCCTGCTTGCTCGTCGACACGCCCGGCGTCTGGCGCGGCCTGGGCTCGCGCGAACTGCTCCGCGGCCTGATCGACGCCGTCGGCGCTCACACCGTGCTGATGCTGGTGGGGGAGGGCGATGCCGGCGCCGCGGTCGGCCGCGCGGTCGGCCTGTCGGGCGCGCGTGTGGTCGCTGTGTCCGCCCCGTCCGAGGCCTCTTCGGGAACGCGATCTCGCCGCGTCGCTACCCGCACCGACGCCTGGGACGCCTACCTGGCGGAGGCGCGCTCGATAAGCGTGCCCGCCTCGGTGGGCCTGACAGGCGCGCCCCCGCCGCTGGCGGTGCGCGCGGCGTGGCCGGGGCGTCAGGTCGGCCTGGTCGACGCCCGCGGCGTCACGCTGGCGATGGGCGAGGTCGACGCATTCGACGGCGACCGATTCGAGGTGCGCGCGCCCCTGGCCAAGGACGCCGCGCCGGTGGCCACACTCGTGGCGCGCGATGCCCGGCGCGATGACGCCGGCGCCCTTCGTACCGACCGCCACCGCGCCGCGCCGCGTCACCTGGTCGGCAAGGACGCCGCGGTCCACCTCGCCCCGGCGTTTACCCGCCGGCGACGCCCGGAGATCGAGATCGACCCGGGCGGCTCGATGTCCGCGAGGCTCGACCTCGCCCAGGTGACCGTCGTCGGCGGGCTCTTCGACGACCCGGCGGTGTACGCGCGCACCCGACACGGCAAACGAGGGATCCTCTTCGATCTGGGCGCCGTCGATCAGGTGCCCACCGGCCTGCTGCACAAGGTCAGCGATTGCTTCGTCAGCCACGCGCATTTCGACCACTTCGTCGGCTTCGTCGAGCTGTTGCGCCGCCGCGTGCATATGACCGACGTGTGCCGCGTATGGGGCCCGTTGGGCGTGGCCGACAAGGTCGAGGCGATGGGCCGCGCGTTTACCTGGGACCGCATCGGCGCCGGAGAGGGGCCGGTCTTCGTGGTCGGTGAGTTCGACGGCGAGTCGCTGCGGCGCACGCGCATCGAGCCGGCGATTGGCGCGCGGGAGGCGTTGGGCGTCGAGCCGGTCGTCGACGGGGTGCTGCTGCGCGAGCCGCGTTTTCAAGTGCGGGCGTGCGCCCTGGAACACGGCACCATGGTGCTGGCATACGCGCTCGAAGAGACCCACCGCTTCGCGCTTCGCTCCGACCGCCTCGACGGGCGTTACTCGCCCGGGCGTTGGCTCGGCGAGCTGCGCGAGCGGGCCGCGCGCGGTGAGCGCGACGCCCTCGTCGAGCTGCCCGACGGTTCGACTCAGTCGGTCGGCGAGTTGGCTGACTATCTGCTCATCGAGCGGCCCGGCGAGCGTATTGTCTACGCGACGGACTTTGCGGACACGCCCGACAATCGCGCCCGGGTCGTCGCACTCGCGCGCGGGGCGAAGGTGCTCATCTGCGAGGCGAGCTTTCGGCGCCAGGACGCCGCGCTCGCCGATTACGCGCGTCACCTGACCACGCGGGCCTGCGCCGAGATTGCCCGCGACGCCCAGGTCGAGCGGCTGGTGCCGTTTCACTTCTCCTCGCGCTACGAGCGAGAGCCCGAGGCGGTGTACGAGGAGATCTTGGAGATATTCGACGAGGTAATCGTGCCCGAGGACATCGCTCGGCGCTTCTGACTCCATCGAGGATACCCATGCCAGAACTCGCGTACGTCAATGGTGACATCATGCCCGTCGACCAGGCGGTGGTGCCGGTCCGCGACCGCGGTTTCATTTTCGGCGACGGCGTCTACGACGTCGCCCGGGTCTACCGGGGACGAGCGTTTCGCCTGGAGGCGCACACCGGCCGATTGCTTCGCTGCGCCGGCCAGCTCGGCTTCGCCCAGCCGCCCGGGATGGCCGAACTGGGCGCCATCGTCGAGGACCTCGTCGACCGAAGCGGCCTGGGCGAGGCGATGATCTACATGCAGCTCACCCGCGGCGTGGCGCCGCGCCGAGCGGCCTACCCCGAGGGCGTGGCGCCGACGTTATTCGTCAGCGTCGAGCAGGTGCGCCGCGGCGCCGAGGCGCTGCGCGACAGCGGGGCGCGCGCCATCCTCGTGCCGGATATTCGCTGGAAGCGAAACGACATCAAGACCGTCAATCTACTGCCCAAGGTGTTGATGGGCGAGCGCGCGCACCAGGCGGGCGTCTACGAGGCGCTGTATCGCGACGACGCCGGCCACGTCTGGGAGGGCACGAGCACCAATCTATTCGCCGTCATCGGTGGCGCCCTTCACACGGCCGCCGAGGGACCGCATATTTTATCCGGGACCACCCGCGCGCACGTGCTCCAACTCGCCGACGACCTCGGCTATGACGTCGAGTTCAGCGCGCTGACCGACGACGAACTCGTCGACGCCGACGAGGCATTCTTGACGGGGACTCTCACCGAGGTGCAGGGCCTGGTGGACATCGACGGCCACCGCATCGGCGCGGGCGGTGTGGGGCCGATCACCCGTGAATTTCAACGCGCCTACGACGAACTCATCCGCCACCGGATCGCGTGAGTCAGGCCGGCCAGGGGGACCATGACCGTTGGAATGATCATCGTCTTGGCGATCACTGCGATGGCCGTGGTGCTCTTCGTGCTCGAGCCCGTGCCGCTGGACGTCACCGCGTTGCTGGTCCTCGTCTTGCTGGCGGTGCTGGGGCATTGGACCGGCATCAGCCCGCAGGAGGCGGTCTCGGGCTTTTCGAATCCGGCGACGCTCACCGTGCTCGCCATGCTCATCGTCAGCGAGGGGGTGCGCCGGACGGGCATCGTTCAAATCCTGGGCCGCCGACTCAGCCGAATGGTGGGATCGAGCGAGACCCGCCAACTCGCGGCGACGATGGGCCTGGCCGGGCCGGTGTCGGGCATCATGAACAACACGCCGGTGGTCGCGCTGCTCATCCCGGTGGTCTCGGATATGGCGCATAAGGGCAAGGTGTCGCCGTCGCGACTGCTCATTCCGCTGTCGTATTCGTCGATGCTCGGCGGCATGCTCACGCTCATCGGCACCTCCACGAATATCCTGGCCTCGGACCTGTCGGCGCGCATCCTGGGCCACCGCCTGCATATGTTCGAGTTCACCGAGCTCGGCGCGATCCTGCTGGTGGCCGGGACCGCTTACCTGATGCTGGTCGCGCCGCGCTTGCTCCCCGAACACGTCGCGCCGCGGGGGAGCTTCGTCGAGGAATTCGCCGTGGCGCCTTATCTGAGCGAGGTGCGCATCACCCCGGACGCCCCCATGCTTGGAAAGACCGTGGGGGAGTGGCTCGACCAGGCGAAGGTGGATGTCGAGATCCTCGCACTCGCGCGCGACAGCGCACACCTCGAGCACCCCTATCCGGATCGCTATTTGCGCGCCGGCGACGTGTTGCTGGTTCACGCCGCGCGCGAGCGCTTCGAGGAGTTGAGGTCGCTGACCGGTGTCGAGCTCGTGACCGCGCCGGAGTCGAGCCCGGATGAGCTCATGGTCGACGACGACTTCAACAGCCTGGTCGAGGCGGTCATCCCCTCCGAATCCATCATCGCCGGGAAGTGCGTCGCCGAGATCAACTTTCCGGAGCGCTACGATGCCTACGTGCTGGCCGTCCGACGCGGCGGCGACACCACTCGCGAGCGGCTCGCTCAGCAGAGGCTGCAGGTTGGAGACACGCTGCTGTTGCAGACGACGCGCGAGGGGAATCAGCGCATGCAGCAGAGCGCCAATCTCGTGGTGGTCAGCGCACAGCCGAGCGCCGGCTATCAGCCCGAGAAGATCCCCGTGATGTTGATGATCGTGGCCGCCGTGATCGGCCTCGCCGCCTTCGACATCTTCCCGATCATGGTCACGTCGCTGGCGGGCGTGGTGGCGATGCTGCTTACGGGCATTCTATCTCCCTCGCAGATGTATCGCAGCGTGGACTGGCGGGTGATCTTTTTGCTCGCGGGCATCATCCCGCTGGGCATCGCGCTCGAGCAGACCGGCGCCGCCGTCTACCTCGGCCACGGCCTCGCCATCAGCGCCGCATATCTGCCGGCCATTGGTGTGCTGTGGCTGTTTTACGTCGCCACGGCGCTCATCACCGAGATGATCAGCAACAACGCTGCCGTGCTGCTGATGATCCCCATCGCCGTGGCCACAGCTCAACAGATCGGCGCCAATCCCTTTGCCTTCGTCCTGGCGGTGATGTTCGCCGCCAGCACGGCGTTTCTGGGGCCGGTGGGCTACCAGACCAACCTGTTTGTCTACGGTCCCGGCGGCTATCGCGTCAGCGACTTTCTTCGCATCGGCGCTCCGCTGCAATTACTCACCTCCCTGGTCACCGTCGCCGGAATCGCGTGGATCTGGGGCGTGTGAGGGGGCGCGATTGATATCTCGGCCGACGTACCTAGCGTTTTGAGGTAGTTGTTCAAGCTTTCCCACCGAGCTGAGGAGCGCCGTGGCCGACCGCAACGAAAGTGTCGAGCGTGCCCGACGAGAGCGCGAACGCGCCGAGGTGCGCGACTGGATCGCCGCGCTCGACGAGGTGATCGAGCGAGAAGGTACGGGCGTCGCCCAGCGGCTGATGCGACAGCTCCAGCAGCGCGCCGCGACGCGCGGTGTGGAGCTGCCGTTTCGCCTGCGCACACCCTACGTCAACACCATCGCCGCCGCCGACCAGCCCGCCTTCGAGGGCGACCTGGAGATGGAGCGGCGCATCTTGAGCATCGTGCGCTGGAACGCCATGGCCATGGTGGTGCGCGCCAACCGCCGCTTGGACGGCATTGGCGGCCATATCGGCAGTTACACCTCCATCAGCG
This sequence comes from uncultured delta proteobacterium, assembly GCA_963697525.1. Classification (GTDB taxonomy): domain Bacteria; phylum Myxococcota_A; class Bradymonadia; order Bradymonadales; family Bradymonadaceae; genus Bradymonas. The sequence continues at coordinate 5,040,526 of OY969087.1, read as the reverse complement.
CGCTGTTCGAGATCGGCCTGAACCACTTTTTTCGCGGCAAGAACCATCCCGAGGGGCCCGACAAAGTGTTCATGCAGGGCCACGCCTCGCCGGGCATCTACGCCCGGGCGTTTCTGGAGGGGCGTTTGAGCGAGGAGCAGGTCGAAAACTTCCGCCGCGAGCTCGAACCCGCCGGCGGGCTGGCCTCCTACCCGCACCCGTGGCTGATGCCCCACTTCTGGGAGTTTCCCAGCGTGTCCATGGGCTTGTCGCCGATCATGGCCATCTACCAGGCGCGCTTCGACCGCTACCTCGAGAAGCGCGGCCTGCTCGACAAGGCCGGGCGCGTCTGGGCGCTGTGCGGCGATGGGGAGTTCGACGAACCGGAGGCGCGCGGCGCGCTCAGCGTGGCGGCGCGCGAGGACCTCGATAACTTGACCTTCGTGCTCGACTGCAATCTGCAGCGCCTCGACGGCCCGGTGCGCGGCAACAGCAAGCTCATCCAGGAGCTCGAATCGGTCTTCTTGGGGGCGGGCTGGCGCGTCATCAAGGTGTTGTGGAGCAGCGAGTGGGACGAGCTGCTGGAGCGCGACCACGACGGCCTTCTCGCCGATTCTATGGGGCAGACGGTCGACGGTCAGTGGCAGCGCTACGCCGCCGAGGGCGGCGCGTATCTTCGCGAGCACTTCTTCGGCAAGGACCCGGCGCTGCGCGCCATGGCCGAGGGCCTGAGCGACTACCAATTCGACCAGCTCGCCCGCGGCCGCGGCGGCCACGACCTGATCAAGCTCTTCGCCGCATTTCGCGCCGCCGAACAGGAGCGCGAGCGGCCCACGGTCATCCTGGCGCAGACCATCAAGGGGCTGGGCCTGGGCGACGCCGGCGAGGCGCGCAATATCGCCCACAAGACCAAGAAGCTCGACGAGCGCCACCTTCGCTATTTTCGCGACCGCTTCGAGGTGCCCATCTCCGACGACGAGATCGGCCAGGCGCCGCTATACCGCCCGGCGCCGGACAGCCCCGAGGTCAAATACGTCCAGGATCGCCGCGAGAAGCTCGGCGGCTACGTGCCCCGACGCAAGGTCCAGGCGCCGCCGCTGGAGATGCCCGCGGCCGACATCTTCGACAAATACGTCCAGAAGGGCTCGGGCGAGCGCCCGGCGACCACCACGATGATCGTGGTGCGCATGCTCTCCGAGCTCATCAAAGACGACACCGTCGGCGAGCTCATCGTGCCCATCGTGCCCGACGAGGCGCGCACCTTCGGCATCGAGGCGCTGTTTCCGCAGGCGGGCATCTACGCCGCCGAGGGCCAGAAATACGAGCCCGTCGACGCCGAGACCTTGCTCTCCTACAAGGAGTCCGCCCGCGGCCGAATCCTCGAGGAGGGCATCACCGAGGCCGGCTCGATGAGCTCGTTCATCGCCGCGGGCAGCGCCTACGCCACCCACGGGCTGAACACCATCCCGTTTTACTTCTTCTACTCCATTTTCGGCTTCCAACGCGTCGGCGACCTCATCTGGGCCGCCGGCGACGAGCGCGCCCGCGGCTTTTTGATCGGCGCGACCTCCGGGCGCACCACCCTCAACGGTGAGGGGCTGCAACACGAGGACGGCCACAGCCACCTCATCGCCTACACCAACCCACGGGTGCGTGCCTGGGACCCGTGTTTTGCCCACGAGGTGGCTATCATCGTCCAGCGCGGCATCGAGGAGATGTTCGTCGAGGGCAACGACCTGATGTACTACATCACCGTCGCCAACGAGGACTTCGACCACCCACCGATGCCCGAGGTCGACCGCGACGCGCTGCTTCGGGGCATGTACCGCATCCGGCCGTCCCAAAAGTCTGGCGAGGTGCGCCGCGTGCAGCTTTTGGGCAGCGGCCCGCTGCTTCGCGAGGCGCTCGCCGCCCAGCGCATCCTCGAGGACGATTACGGGGTGACCGCCGACGTGTGGAGCGTGACCAGTTGGAAAAATCTGTACGAGGACGCCCTCGACGTCGAGCGCCACAATCGCCTCCACCCGCAGGCGACGCCGCGTGTGCCGTACTTCCAGCAATGCCTCGGCGACGATCCCGGCGCAGTGGTCGCCGTCAGCGACTTCGTCAAGGCGCTGCCGTATTCGCTGGCGCAGTGGTGCCCGGTCGAGATGGTCGCCCTGGGCACCGACGGCTTCGGCCGAAGCGACAGTCGCGAGGCGCTACGCGGCTTCTTCGAAGTCGACGCGCGCCACGTCGTCCTCGCCGCGCTGTCGGCGTTGGTCGCCGAAGACCGCTTCTCGCCCGGCCGCCTGGAGAAGGCGATGGACGAGTTGGACATCGACCCATCCAAAGCAAACCCGATGATTTCGTGAGTCCGCACGCAAAGGAGCCCTGCCGTGGCTACTGAATTCAAACTTCCCCAACTCGGGGAGCAAGTCGAGAAGGGCGTGGTCCTCTCGGTGCTCGTCGCCCCCGGTGACCACGTCGACCGCGACGAAGTCGTCCTGGAATTGGAGACCGACAAGGCCACCACCGAGGTGCCCGCCCCGCAGGCCGGCACCATCGACGAGGTGCGCGTTCACGAGGGCGACGAGGTCCGAAGCGGCGACGTGCTGCTCACGCTCGACGGCGAGCAGCCCGCCCAGGACCAGGAGAAAGAGCAGGAAGAGCAGAAAGAACAGCAGGCGCAGGAGACGAGGGCGCCCGAGCACGACGAGCGCGAGGAGCGCCAGGAGCGCGAGGAGGAGGGCTCCGCCGAGGAGAAAGAGGCCGAAGAAGAGCGCGAGGAGGTCTCCGAAGAGCCCGAGCGACTCGAAAAGCGTCAGGGTGAGGCGCGCCAGAAGCGGCCCGAGAGACGCGAGCAAAAGCCGGCGCCCAGTCGTGAGCAAACGCCGACGCTCGCGGCGCCGGCGCCCGCGTCGCCCTCGGTGCGCCGGTTTGCTCGTGAGTTGGGAGTAGATGTGAGCGCGGTGGCCGGCACCGGCGACGGCGGCCGCGTGACCGAAGACGACATCAAGAGCCACGTGCGCTCCTTGCTCGAAGAGCTGGATAAACTCCAATCCGACCGGCCCGCCGCCTTGCCCGATTTTTCGAAGTGGGGCGAGGTCGAGCGGGTGCCCATGTCGGCCATCCGGCGCGCGACCATCGATACGGTCACCCACGCATGGGAGAAGGTGCCCCACGTCACCCAATACGACCGCGCCGACGTCAGCGAAATGGAGGAGTTTCGCAGCCAACTCGCCGAGGAGGCCGAGCAGCGCGGCGGCAAACTCACCGTCACCGCCATCCTGGTCAAGGTCGTCGCCGCGGCGCTGGCGAGGTTTCCCGACTTCAACGCCAGCGTCGACGTCCAGCGCGGCGAGCTCGTGCGCAAGCAGTTCATCAACGTGGGCGTGGCCGTCGATACCGACGATGGATTGCTCGTTCCAGTGCTTCGCGACGTCGACAAAAAGGGCCTGGTCGACGTCGCCGTGGAGCTCACCGAGGCGGCGCGAAAGGCCCGGGCGCGCAAGTTGTCACGCGAGGAGCTCCAGGGGGCGAGCTTTAGCGTCACCAACCTCGGCGGCCTGGGCACCACCCGCTTTACGCCCATCATTGGCTGGCCTCAGGTCGCCATCTTGTCGGTCGGTCGCATGGAGATGCGTCCGGTGTGGCAGGGCGACGACTTCGCGCCGCGCAAGATCCTGCCGCTCGGCATCACCTACGACCACCGCGCGGTCGACGGCGCCGACGCCGCGCGCTTTCTTCGCTGGGTCGCCGAGGCCATCGAAAATCCGATGCGAATGACGTTGGGGGGCTAGACGATGCCGACCGTCCTCGAAGAGCGTGAATTGGTGGTCATCGGCGCCGGGCCGGGCGGCTACGCCGCGGCGTTTATGGCTGCCGACCTGGGGCTCGACGTCACTCTGGTCGACCCCGAACCCGACCCCGGCGGCGTCTGCCTATTTCGCGGGTGTATCCCTTCGAAGGCGCTGTTGCACGTGGCGCGGACGGTCGAGCAGGCCCGCGCGGCCTCGGCTTGGGGCGTCTCCTTCGACGAGCCGACCGTCGATCTCGACAAGATGCGCGCCTGGAAGGACGAGGTCGTCCACGGCCTGACCGGCGGCCTCGGCCAGCTCGCCGACCGCCACGATATCGACTATCTGCAGGCACGCGCGACCTTCGAGGACCACCGGACGTTGAAGGTCGGCGGGGACAGGCGTGTTCGCTTTCGCCACGCCATCATCGCCACTGGCTCCAAGCCGGCATCGCTGCCGGGCTTGCCGTTTGACTCCGAGCGCATCTGGTCGTCTCGCGAGGCCCTCGAACTGGTCGACCTTCCCGAACGGTTGCTCGTCGTCGGTGGCGGGTATATCGGCCTGGAGATGGGCACCGTCTACCAGGCGTTGGGAACCGACGTCACCGTCGTCGAGACGACCGACGGCCTGTTGCCCGGCGTCGACCGCGAGTTGGTCGGGCCGCTCGCCCGACGCCTCGAAGCGCGCCTCGGCGCGATTCACCTTCGCACGAAGGTCACCGACGCCAGCGAAACCGGCCAGGGCGTCGACGTGGTCCTCGAAGGGCAGGGCGTCGACGAGCCGCGTCAGTCATTCGACCGCGTGTTGGTGGCCGTGGGGCGCGAGCCCGCACACGACGGGCTCGGCCTCGAGCACACCCGCGTCGAGGTCGGCCCCGACGGCTTCATCGCCGTCGACGCCCAGCGACGCACCACCGAGCCCCATATCTTCGCCATCGGCGACGTCACCACCGAGCCGATGCTCGCCCACAAGGCCCACCACGAGGGCCGCGTGGCCGCCGAGGTCATCGCCGGCCGGCGCGCGCGCTTCGAGCCGCGCGCGATCCCGGCGGTGGTGTTCACCGAGCCCGAGATCGCCTGGTGCGGCCTGAGCGAGGACGAGGCGCAGAGCCAGGGCCGTCAGGTGCGCATCGGACGCTTTCCGTGGTCCGCCTCGGGCCGCGCGCGCACCATGGGCGAGCGCGACGGGCTGACCAAGATCGTCGTCGACGCCCAGACCGAGCGAGTCCTGGGCGTGGGCCTGGTGGGCGCGGGCGCCGGTGAACTCATCGCCGAGGGGGCGCTGGCCGTCGAGATGGCGGCCCGCCTCGACGACCTCGCGATGACCATTCATCCCCATCCGACCCTCTCCGAGACCCTCATGGAGGCCGCCCAGGCCGTGCGCGGCGAGGCCACCCACATCTACCGCAAGCCCAGATAATGGAGGTCGACTCCGCCGATTGAATACATGGCAACGTCGAACGTCCTACCCATCGAGCCGCGCAGAAAGCGACGGCCGACTGACGTTTCAGTAACACAGGAGTTCGACGATGACCCGTTTTGCCCGTCTCACTCAGCTCGCCATCGTCACCATTATTTCACTGGCCGTTTCCACCGCCTGGGCCGACCCGCACCACCACGGCGGCCACCATCACGAGCACGAAGGCCATCATCGGAAGCATAACCGCCGCGAAGCACGTCACGAGCGTCGGGAAGAACGTCGAGAGCGCGAAGAGCGTCGAGAGCGTCGAGAGCGCGAGGAGCGCCGAGAGCGTCGAGAGCGTCGAGAGCGCCGCGCCCGCCGCGAACGCCGCAGGGAGCGTCGCGAAGAGCGCCACGAGCACCGTCACTACCGGCGAGAGCACCACCATTGGCACCATCACGAGCACCGTGATGACTACGTGATGTCCCCACGCGGCTTCTCGCGCCTGCTCGCCGCGGTGTACGCCGAGCCGTTCTCCGACGGGCGTCTGCAAGTCGTCATCATGGCCTCGCACGACCACTACTTCACCTGCGGACAGGCTCGCCGCCTGGTCGGCGCGATGATGTTCAGCGATGACCGCGAACAAGCCGCCGTCGCGCTGTACCCACGCGTGGTCGATCCGGGCAACTTCTTCCAGGTCATGGCCGCGCTCACCTTCGAGTCGAGCAAGGCGCAGGTGCGCGTCCAATTGGGCCTGTGATTTTCAGGATGTTCAGCCGGGAAGGGCGATGGAGCGCAGCGCGTCGGCCATGCGCACCATCCGCATGTGCACGAAGTGGCGCATGCGGTTGACCATCGAGCGGGCGACGTGCTTGCTGACCGAGGTGACGTCGACCGAGCGGTTGGCCGCGCGCATGCTCTTGCCGATCTCGCCTTCGAGGAATTGCTGCTTGGCCTTGGCCCGCTGCAGTTTGCCGCTGGAGGTCTTGGGCAGCGTCGCCTTGCTCACCAGCTCGACGTGGGAGACCTTGACGAACAGCTCGCGCGAGACCACGCGCTTGATGTCGCGCTCGATCTGGTCGCGGTCGACGTCACTGTGCGTCTCGGCGACGACGACGAGCTCCTCGCTCTCCTCCGAGCGCATCGAGAAGGCGACCACGTTGCCTTTGCGCACCCCGGCGACCTCGGAGGCCTTCCACTCGATGGTCTGGGGGTCGAAGTTGCGCCCGTTGATGATGATGAGGTCTTTTTTGCGCCCGGTGACGTAGAGCTCGCCGTCGGCGATATAGCCCAGGTCGCCGGTGTGCAGCCGCCCGTTCTCGAAGGCCGTCTGGGTCAGTTCGGGCTCGTGATAATACCCCTCGGTGACGCTGGGGCCGTCGAGGACAATTTCGCCGACCTCTCGATCGCCCAATGGGTTACCGTTGTCGTCGACGATCGTCAGGTGGTGGCCGGGAAACGGGCGGCCGCAACAGACGAATTCGTGCGGCTCGCGATGCGCCCGACTCCCGGCTTTGAAGCCCGCCGCGACGGGCTCGGCGCGGTCTTGTTCCTCGTAGGTCTTGGCGTCGACCCGGTCGGTTTTGACCGTTTCGTCGACGCCGATGAAGCTGACCGCCAACGTCGCTTCGGCCATGCCGTAGGCCGGCAGCAGCGCCTCGGGGCGCAGGCCCGCGGGGCGAAAATGCTCGACGAACGCGCGCATGGTCTGCGGGTGAATGGGCTCGGCGCCGCAGCCGGCCACGCGCAAGCTGCTCAGGTCCAACTGGGCGACCTGGTCGTCGGGGATCTTGCGGGTGGCCAGGGCGTAGGCAAAGTTGGGGGCGAAGGTGACCGTGCCGCGACGCTCACTGATCGCCCCCAACCAGCACTCCGGATACATCACGAAGTCGAGCGCCGGGATGAAATTGACAGACACGCCCGTGGCCAGCGGCGCAAAGGTCATGCCGATGAGCCCCATATCGTGAAACAGCGGCAGCCAACTGACCGCCACGTCGCGCCCGGCGCGCACGTGCAGGCCGTGGTGGACGATGGCATAGAGGTTGGCTCCCAGGCTGCGATGGCTGACCATCACGCCCTTGGGCGCGGCCGTGCTGCCGGACGTGTATTGCAGAAAACACAGGTCTTCGGGGGTGCGTGGGGGATGTTCGAGGTCGACCTCGGTGGGTTGGAGATCCTCGATGCATACGATCCGCTCCAGGGAGTCGACATCGGAGGTCAGCGACCACAACACGTTTTGCAGCCGCTTGGACGTCACCAACACCCGCGCCCCGCAGGCCTGCAGGATGCGCGCATTGCGCTCGACATAGGCATCCAGGCCGCCAAATCCCAGCGGTGGAAACAGGGGCACCGGCACCATCCCCACGAGCACGGCTGCCAGAAACCCGCGCAAAAAGTCCTCGTTCTCCGGCAGGATCACCGCCACCTGATCGCCGGCGTGCAACCCCAGTTCGATCAACCCTTGGGCGACACGCGCGGCCTGTTCGACGATGGCGCGTTGGGTACACTCGCGGTCGTCCTTTCCCTGCTCCAAGAAGCGGAAGAACGCATGCTCGGCCGGCGGGCTCTGCAAGATGCCCCACAGCTCGTCGGTCAACGTCCAATCGTCCGGATACCTGCTTCCATCTGAAAGTCGATGACAGTTCATCTCCCCATCCTCACACTTCGGTGACTTCGATCGAATCGCACTCCCACACGTGAAAGATAGCCACGTGGGTGGAGGTGAAAACGACCGCCCTCATCAGCGCAAGGATGAAACCCGCCGAATTAGTCCTCGTAGACCTCGGCGACTTTGTCGGTGGCCTTGCCGAACAGCTTGCGCACGTCCTCCACTGCCAGATAGGCCGCGGGCACGAACACCAGGGTGATGAAAGTGCCGAAGAGCACGCCGAAGCCCAGGCTGATGGCCATGGGCACCAGGAAGCGCGCCTGCACCGAGCGCTCGCTGATCATCGGCGCCAGGCCGAAGAACGTCGTCAGCGACGTCAGCCAGATCGGCCGGAACCGGCGCGCCCCGCCCGAGGCCACCGCCTCGATCGCGCTGGCGCCCAGCGCCCGGTAGTCGTTGACCGCCGAGATGAGCACCAGCGAGTCGTTGACCACCACGCCCGCCAGCGCCACGATGCCCATCATGCTGATCAGGCTCAGGTTGTAGCCCATCAACAGGTGGCCGCCCAGCGCCCCCACGATGCCGAAGGGGATGGCCAGCATCACGATGATCGGCTGGACGTAGCTGCGAAACGCCACGGCCATCAGCCCGAACATCACCAGCAGCGCGATGGCGAAGCCGAGCATCAACGGCTCCATGGCCTTGCGCTGCTCTTGCTGCTCGCCGCTGAACTCGTAGTTCAGCCCCGGGTAGTCGGCCATCAGCTTGGGCATATAGTCTTCGGCCAGGTTCTGGGTGACCTGGCCGCCGGTGGTGACCTTGGTGTCGACGTCGGCGGTGACCTCGACGATGCGCCCGCCTTCCTTGCGCTGGATCTCGGTGTAGGAGTGCCCGCGGTCGATGTAGGCGGCCTGGTTCAGCGGGATCTCGCCGCCGTTGGGCGTGCGGATGAGCATATGCTCGATATTGTACTCCGACTCGCGCTCGCTTTTGGGCAGGCGCACGTACACCCGCAACTCGTGGCGGCCGCGCTGCTCGCGCTTGGCCTCGGCGCCGAAGAAGCGGTTGCGCACCTGGCGGGCGAGGTCGGACTCGGTGATGCCCAGCGCACGCGCGGCGGGCTTGAGCGTCAGGTCGAGCTGCTCTTTGCCCCGGCGGAAGCCGTCGTCGATGTCGTACACCCCGTTGTAGGTGCGCAGGTGCTCGGCGAGCCGCTCGGCGGCCTGGCGCAGCACCCGTCGATCCTCGTGGCGAAGCTCGACGGAGACCGGCGCCCCCGCGCTCGCGCCGATGCTGTAGTTGTACTGCAGGCTCTCGACGCCGGCGACGTCGCCCACCGCCTCGCGCCACGCCTTGGTGATCTGGGCCGAGGTCGCCTTGCGCTCGTCGGCCGGCACCAGCGAGATGGTCACCTGGGCGAGGTGGCTTCCCGAATTGCTCCCCGGGCCCATGGGGCCGCGCCGGCTGGTGGTCGTGCCGATGTCGGCGTAGATGCCGCGGCTGATATCCTGGCCGTGGCCCTCCTTGTTCAACACCTGCTGGGCCTTGGTGACCAGGCGGTCGACCACCCGCTTGGTGTTGTCCACCGAGGTGCCAAAGGGCATCTCCACGCTCGCCGAGATCTGGTCGCCCTCGATCTTGGGCATGAACGTAAATTTGATGCGCCCGCTGGCCACGAACGCCACCGTGATGAACAGCAGCCCGAAGCTAAACGCCAGCGTGACGTAGCGATAGCGCAGGAATTGCTTGGCCGCCGGGTAGTACCAATTGTCGACGAAGCGCTCGACCAGGTTGCTGACCTTCTGCTGGAAGTGATGGATCGCGCCCATGACGCCCGTCTCGGCGGGCGTGCCCACGTGGGCCAGGTGGGCCGGCAGGATCGTGAGCGCCTCGGCCAGCGAGATCAGCAAGATGGGGATGACGATGAGCGGGATATTGCGGAAGAATTTGCCCATCACCCCCGGCACCATCAGCAGGGGCACGAAGGCGATGACGGTGGTCAACACCGAGAACACCACCGGCGAGCCCACCTCGCGCACCCCGGCGATGGCCGACTCGAGCTTGCCCATATTGGTCTCGCTTCGTCGCTTGTACACGGCTTCGCCCACCACGATGGCGTCGTCGACGACGATGCCCAGCGTCAAGATGAAGGCGAACAGCGAGATCATGTTGATGGACACGTCCAGCGCCGGCATCAGCAAGATGGCGCCCAGAAAGGACACCGGAATGCCCATGGTCACCCAGAAGGCCAGGCGCAGCTCCAGGAACACCCCCAGCAGAAGCAGCACCAGCACCAGGCCGAAGAAGGCATTTTTCTGCAGCAGTTGCACGCGCCCCTGGTACAGCTCGGAGCTGTCGTTCCACACGTTCATATGCACCGAACTGGGCAGCTGGGCGTGGGCGACGTAGTCCTTGACCGTCTTGGAGATGTCCAGCGGGGTCTGGTCGCCGACGCGATACACCTGCACCTGCACGGCGGGCTTGCCGTTGAACGTCGCCTCCCGGTCGGTCTGGGCGAAGCCGTCGATGACCTTGGCGATGTCGCCGATGGTGACCTTGGAGCCGTCGGGCTGGCTCTTGACCACGATATTGAGGAATTCCGAGCCCTTCTTGCGCCGCTCGGTCGTGCGCAACAACACCTCGCCTTTGTCGGTGCGCACCGAGCCGCCGGGGATCTCCACCGAGGCGGCCTGCACGGCCTGGGCGACCTGCTGCAGGGTCAGGTTGTAGCGGCGAAGCTTGTCCTGGGAGACCTCGATGCTGATCTCGGGGTTGGGAAGCCCGGTGATCTCGACCACCGAAATATTTTTGTGGGAGATGAGGTCGCTGCGCACCCGCTCGGCCAGGTCGCTCAGGGTGTGGCGGCCGACGTCGCCGGAGAGGACCACCGAGAGCACCTGGCGCCGGCTGCTCGACAGGCTGACGATGGGCCGCTCGGCGTCGTGGGGAAACGAGGTGATCCGGTCGACCTCGCTTTTGATGTCGTTGAGCGCCTTCTGGGGGTTGGCCCCCAACATCAACTCGGCGGTGACCGTGCCCATGCCCTCGGAGGCCGTCGAGCGCACCTCGTCGATGCCGTCGACACCGCGCACGGCCTCCTCGACGGACAACACCACCCCTTGCTCGACCTCCTCGGGGCCGGCGCCGGGGTAGGGCACCTGCACGGTGACCATGTCCAGGTTGACCTCGGGGAAGACCTCCTTTTTGACCTGGCCCCACATCAACAACCCGCCGATCAGGCACAGCACCATCAACAGGTTGGCGGCCACCGAGTTCTGCGCCATCCAGGCCAGCGGGCCCTTCTTGGAGACGGCCGTCTCGGTGCTGGTATGCAGCATCGGTTGACGCTCACTCATGGGCCGACTCCTTGGCCTTGGCGCCGGTTTTCGCGTCGGCGGGGCTCGTCTTTTTGGAGATCGTCTTGGGCGTGTCCGACTCACCGGCCAGGCGTAGCTTCATGCCCTGCAAGGGCGTGGCCACCGGGCTGGTGATGATCTGGTCGCCGTCGGCCAGCCCCTTGTCCACCAACACCGATTTTGGCCGGCGCCAGGCGATGTGGACCTGGCGAATGTCGAGCTTGCCGTCGGCGTAGGCGTAGACCTTGTCGCCCTCGTGGACCGCCTCGCGGGGCACCTCGATGAGCTTGTCGGAGGTGGGGCCGGCGATCTCGACGTCGACGTAGGAGTTGAGCAACAGCGGGATGCCCGCCTTGTGGCCGGCGTTGGGATCGCCGTCGCCGGCGAGCTGCAGCGGGTCGTCGATCTCGGCGAGCACGCGCGCCATGCGCCCGGTCTGGTCGAGGTCGCCCAGCAGGCGCACCACGTGGGCCTGGCGCTCGATGTGGCGCGGGCCGATATCCTGCTCGACGCTCGCCTTCGCGCCCTGTGTGGCGTTGACCCCGGGGATGTTGACATAAGGTAATTTATCAACCGGCACGGACACCTGCACCCAGAACGCGGCCGTGCCCACCAGCGTGGCCACCTGCGATTGGGTGCTCACCAACTGGCCCCTGTCCGCCGACTCGCTGACCACCATTGCGTCAAACGGGGCGCGCACCGTCGTGCGCTGCAGGTTGAGCTGGGCGCGGTCGATGGCCGCCTGGGCGGCGTCGACGGCCACCTTGGCGCTCTCCAACTGCGGTTTGCGCAGCGCCAGCGACGGGTCGGCCTCGCTGCCCAGGTCCTTTTTGGCCTCGTCTTTGAACAGCTCCCATTCGCGCTTGGCGACCTTGACCCGGCCGCGCTCCTGGGCGAGCTGGGCGCGCGCCTGGGCGAGCTGGTTTTTCTGCTCCTCGAGGGCCAGCTTGTAGTCCCGGTCGTCGATCTTGAACAGCACGTCGCCCTTGTGGACCAGCCCGCCGGGGATGAGCTGGTCGTTGATCCACACGATGCGCCCGGCCACCTGCGGCTGGACGACCACGCTGCGCGCGGCCTCGACGGTGCCGGCGGCGCGCACCTTCAACTGGTGGGCCTGTCGATGCACCGGTTGGGCCTCGACGAGCACGCGCTGCTCGGCGGGCTTGGCGCGCTCGGGTTTGGCCCGCGTCATCACCAGCGAGGCGGCGATGGCCCCAGCCACGGCCAGGACGACGAGGGGCAGGGCGATCCTCGCGAATTTCTTGGCGATGGGATTCATTACAGATCTCCTTTGGGCGGCTCGAGTTTTTCAGTCCACGTGCCACCCAGGGCACGACACAGGCTGACCCGCGTCGACAGGCGCTGGCGGCGGGCATCCAATAGGCTTTGCTGGGTCTGCTCGAGCGACTGGATCGTCGCCAGCACTCGCAGGTAGTCCAAATCCCCCTGCCGGTAGCGCTCGCGGGCGAGCTCCAGGGCGCGCTCGGCCGAGTTGACCTGCTTTTGGAGGCTGTCGACGAACGCGGCCTGCTGCTTCTCGTTGATCAGCGCATCTTGGACCTCGCGCATCGCCGTCAGCAGCGCCTGCGCGTAGCTCAGCAGGGCTTCCTTGGCAGTGGCCTCGGCCTGGTCGATCTGGGCGGTGAGCCGCCCTCCCTGGAAGATGGGCTGGGACAGAGACGCCGACGCGCTCCACAATAACTGGTCGAAGAGCTTGGCAATTTCATTGGCCTGCACCGACAGATTGGCGCTCAATTGCAGGTCGGGCAGGCGCTCGGCGACCGCTGCCTCGGTGCGCTTGTCGGCGGCCTTGACCCGCAGCATCGCCGCGCGCACGTCCGGCCGGCGGGTGATCAAATCGGCGGGCACCCCCGGATTGGGCAGCGGCGCAAGCTTCGGCAGCTGCGTGCGTTGCAGGTTCAGGTCGGTCTGCGGCGGCTTGCCCACGAGCACCGCGATCTGGTCGCTGGCGGTGGCTTCGGCGCCCTTGGCCAGGGCGATCTGGCCACGCAGCGCCTCGATATTTTGCTTTTGCTGGGTGACGTCCAACGCGGTCGCCTGGCCCTGGCTCAGCCGCAACAGGACGAGCTCGAGGTATTTTTTGGAGACCTCGAGCTGGTCCTGCAACAGCGCGATGCGGGCGCGCTCGTAGACCACGTTCAGCCAGTTCTCGGCGATCTGCGAGGTCAGCGTGATCGCCAGCGACTCGGCCTGGGCGTGGGCGGCCTGGGCGTCGAGCTTGGCCGCCTTCCACCGGTCGCGAAGTTTGCCCCACACGTCGACCTCGTAGCTCGCCGCCAGCGCGCCGTCCCAGGTGGTAAACGTCGACGAGGTGCTCGGCGCGGGAGCGCCGGGTTGGCCGCCGCCCAGCGAGCCGCCGAAGCGCGAGCCGAAGTCGATCTTCTGGCGGTTGACGCTCGCCTGGGCGTTGAGCCAGGGAAAGAGCGGGGCGCGCTGCTGGCGCGCGATCGCCTGGGCCTGCTCCATGCGCGCCCACGCCGCGCGCAGGTCCAGGTTCTGGCGAAACGCCTGGTCGACCAGGCCCTCGAGCTCGGGCGCGCCAAAATCGGTACACCATTGCTGCAAGGGCTCACCGGTCATTTGGACCTGTTTGTAGGCGTCGGGCACCTTGACGACCTTGTCGGCCTTCTCGGCGTAGTGCTTCGACGCGCAGCTCGACGTGGCCAGCGCGCAGGCCACCACCAGCGCCAACAGCCGCGCCGGCGGGGGCGAAACGGGGCGTTTTAATAAGTGGTCACTCATTTATTCACCGGCTCCAGACGGTTCATTGCAAGTGTACGATGCCTCATAAGGCACGCGCGTTACATCTCTTGGGTCTAATCAGTCGTGTCGGCGTCGGGCTGCAGCCCGCGAAGCAGGTTCTCGACGGCCCCGCGCACGTACGTCTGGCGAGGCATGGGCAGGTAGGCGTGCAGGCCCATATATTCGAAAAAGGCGTAGTTGTGCAGCATCCCCAAAAACATGCGCGCGGCGATCTCGGCGTCGCATCGGCGCAGGCGTCCGGCGCGCTGCTCGTCGCCGAAAAAATTGGCCAGCATCTTGACCCCCAACACCGGCGGCGGCTCGCCAAAGGCCTCGAAGATCTCGGCCGGATGCACCCCGCCGCCCATCATCAGGCTGGTTTTGGGCAGCAGATCTTCGAAAAAGGCGATCATCTCGTTGGCCAGGCGCACCAGCCGATCGCGCAGCGGCCCGTCGGCGCCGCGGTACTCCTCGAGCGTGGCCACCCAGGCGGGCTTGGCGGGCACGCCCATCGCGGCCATGAACAGGTCGTGCTTGGTGGGAAAGCGCCGAAAGATGGTCCCCTCGGAGATCCCCGCGCGCCGGGCGATCTCGGCGGTGGTCGCCTGCAGGCCCTGCTCGAAGAAGACCTCGCGAGCGGCCTCCAGGATTTGCTCGTCGCTGATGCTGGGTGTGCGCGCCATAGGGGAACCTCCTGCGGCCGGCGGGCCGCTTCCAAGAGCAACTTAGGAACGGATTATTAATGAGTCAAGCCTCATTTATTCGGCCACCGTTGGCCCACCGAGCGTGGGTCCTGTTGGATTCCACGCCCACAAAAGTTACGATGGAGGCGAGTGACGGCCGTCATTTTCGACATCTGCGGTTGTTGAGTCGGGGGATCGTGTTGACGATCAAGGTATCAGCATTTCCACAACAGCGGACTTCGTCGAATAGTTCACGAGGCGGTACGCACTGATTTGCGAGGCTGGATCGATGCGCATTTCCGGAAGGATTCGTCTACGTTGTTTCGTCCTCCAGGCGCTTGTACTGGGGGTGAGTTTATGGGTGCTGCCGTCCAGCGCCCAGGCTCAGGTCTTCGTCTACCCACGTCGGCCCAGTCAGACCAACGTGCGTTGGAAGGACTTCAACTGGAGCCATATCGACGTGCTCATCGGGCCGAAGGCGTCCGGGGAGACGGCCCATCAGGCTGGTCCGCGCATGCATTACGGGGTGGGGCCAGGGGTCAGCGGGCCGCACACCACCCCGCTGGGCGCCGGGGGGCAATGGGACTGGACGGCGGCGCGCATGATGCGCCAGGCCCCCGGTGGCGGGGTCGGCGGTCCGCGGGCGAGCGCCGACAAGACCGACGCCGGCAAGGCTAAGCAGGCGAGCAACGGCGACGGCGTGGCCGGCACGGGGCTGGCCGGCACCGGGGTCGCCGGCGCCGGGTCTCCCAGCACGGGGGTCGACGCCACCGGCAAGAACGCCGACGTCCCGCCGTGGACCGGCGGGGTGCGCCTGTACTTTTATAAGCACGAGAAAAAGGCCGCTCGGTGGGCGGCGGGCTACATCGCCCAGATGTACCGCGAACTCGTCCACGACTTCAACTACGTGCCCCGCAAGACCTTCCCGTACTTTCTATACAGCAGCTATCAAGAATTCATGCAGACCAACATCTTCCCCATCCAGGAAGGTGTGTTGGGCGTGACCAGCCCCAAGAGCCTGGAGGTCACCCTGCCGTATTTTGGCGACCACGCCCTGTTTCGCGACGTCTCCAAGCACGAGCTCACCCACGAATTTACCATCCAGAAGGTGGCCACCTACGCCAAGAAGCACAATGCCGCCGAGAACCCCTTGAACAAGATGCCCCTGTGGTTCGTCGAGGGCATCGCCGAGTATTACGCCAAGGAGGGGCTCGACCCCAAGACCGAGACGCTGGTGCGCGACCTGGTGGTCAACCCCAACGCCGAGGAGGGCTACGTGCTCGAGGGGTTTTTCGACGACCAGCGCCACAGCTTTTTGTGGACCTACAAGCTCGGCCAGGCGCGCTGCGCCTTCCTCGAGGAGGTCTATGGCAAGGGCACGCTCCAAAAGATCCTCGAGCAGGCCTACAAGATGGTCGGCGACAAGGACGGCAAGCACCTGGTGGGCGACTTCCCGGCGTTGCTGACCGACATCACCGGCGATTCGCCCAAGACGATCACCACCCGCTTCGAAAACTGGGTCAAGCGCCGCCACTTTCGCACCTACCTGGAGGCCGACCAGAGCACGGGCATCTTGCAGGAGTTCGACGACGGCGACGGCATCATCCAGGCGCTGGGGACCTCGCCCGATGGGCACGTGCTGATGTATCGCAGCATCTCGGCGCAGACCGGACAGCGCCACCTGTACCTGGTCGACTACCGCGCGCCCGACGACGCCGAGACCGTCGCCGCCGACGGCTCCCCCGGCATGGAGACGCTGCACCCGGTGGCCGGGCGCAACTTCGACGTCGGCGCGGACTCCCTGGCGTTTGTCGCCCAGGACGAGGACCGCGACGTCATCTACTGGCAACCCTACCAGCACCAGGTCGACTGGGTCAGCGGCCCCAAGCCCGACAAGCCCAAGATGGACACACCCAAGCCGCCCAACCCCGAGCCCATCGACACCTCCGGCGACAGCGACCACGCCAAGCCCGGCAAGCCGGTGGCCTCCAGCGACGCGAGCGCCTCGAAGCCCGACAAGCCCGCCCGCCGGGTCGGCGACGTCGACCTCGACCTGGGCACGCGCGTCAAATTCCGGCTGGGCAAATGGCATATCGCCAGCGTCTCCACGCTGGCGCTGGCGCCCGACGGCAAGCGCATCGCCTTCGTGGGGCTGACCGACAAGGGCCAAAAGGACCTGTTTTTGCTCGAGCCCAAGAACCACGGCAACAGCTTTACGGTCCACCGGCTGACCGACGACCCCTACGCCGAGCGCGAGATTAGCTGGGGCAAAGACGGCATCATCTTTACCTCCGACGCCACCGAGCACGGCTACTACAACATCTTCGAGATCAACCCCAAGACCAAGGACATCCAGCGGCTGACCTACGAGGACCGCGACCACTCCTCGCCGCGCATGCTCGACGACGGGCGGGTGTTCTTCGTGGCCTACGACGACGTCGGCGCCAACGTCTACCAGGCGGTGGGGCCGGGGCTGGTGCGCAAGACCGGCCTGGCCACCGCGCTGAGCGACCTGAGCCCGGCGCCCGACGGCGGGCTGTGGGCCCTGCAATACCGCGGCGGCGAGCAGTACCCGGCGCGCATCCCCGCCAGCCGGCTGATGTCCGGCGACATCTCCACCCAGGCGCTGGAGGCGACCGCCTACACGCTGCCGCACCCGTCGTTGGCGCGCGCCGAGAACTACGACGTGTGGGATTGGAATAGCTGGGATGTGGGCAATATCTTCGGCATCGTCGGCGCCAGCTCCGAGGGCATCGCCGGCCAGGTCTACGCCACCGCCTCCGACAAGCTTCGCGACCACACCGTCATCCTGAACATGCTCGCCTACGGGTCGGTCAAGTCCATCGACGGCTCGCTGTTTTATATCAACCAGCAACACCGCCTCATCTGGGGCGGCGGGCTGTTCCAGGACGTCGGCTACCGCCTCGATCGCACCTTCCCGGAGGACAGCGACGTCAAGCAATTTATCAGCGAGGAGCGCTTCTTCGGCGTCACCGGCACGGCGCGTTACCCCTTCTCGCGGTTTACCTTTTTGCAGGGATCGCTGGCGCTGGGAGGGCTGGACTTTTTCCTCTTCGACGGCACCAAGGCCTGCGTCAAAGACCCCAACTGCATCGGCGCCGCCGGCGTATACCAGCAGTGGGACCAGGCCAACGCCGATGTGCGCTTCCAGGCCGAGCCGTCGGTCAGCGTGGGCTACAACACCATCCGCTACCACCCCCAGACCGGCCCGTTCATGGGCCACTCGTTGCTGTTGTCGGGGACCTACGACTGGCAGCCGTTCCGCAACAGCGGCTATACCACGCTGCGGCTGGACGCCGAGCAGTACTGGTCGCTGTGGGGGCGCACCAACTTCTTTTTGCGCGGCGGCACCGGCTATACCTTCGGCAGCCGGTTCGCCCGCTCGTTCTTCCTGTCGAGCTTCGACACCCTGCGCGGGGTCAACTACGGCGACTTCAACTACCTTTTGGGGCGCACGTTCTTCTTCAGCACCGCCGAGCTGCAATTCCCGCTCAACTTCTTGGTGCACGTGCCCTTCCTCGACCTCGAGGGCATCGCCGGGGTGGACTTCGGCGCGGCCGCCGACAACTACCGCGCCGCCTGGAACCGGCGCGTGCTCGACGCCGCCGTGGGCGTCAACTTCGGGCTGGGCCCGTTCGTGTTCCGGCTGCACTTCGCCAAGCCCTTCGACACCGGCGCGGTGGCCGTGCCCAATAATGGGGACTGGAATACGAACTTCTCGTTGGCCTACCGGTATTGGTGATTTCGACCCGTCGGCGCGGAGGCGCCTCCGCGCCGCAGGCGCCAAGCCCGATGAAGGCTAGCAGCCTGCGCTCCAAGTCAGCCCAACAACTCCTCCGACGACGGCATCTCGATATCCAACGCCATGCCCGATGACTTGATGAAGTCGACCAGGTTTTGGGCGTAGTGCGGAAACGGCGGGCAACTGAGCTCGCCTTCGAGCGCCTCCAGGGTGTTGATGGAGTTGTAGATGGTCAATTGGTTGAAGTCCTCGACGAATTGGCGCGGGCTGCGCGTGAACTTCTCCAGGTAGGGAAACTTCATGATGAAGCGGGTCAGCTTGTAGGGCACGTGGCCCACGGGGGCGCGCTTGCCGGCGGTGTGGGCGACCAGCTCGAAGACCTTGCGCGCCGACAGCGGGTTGGGGTCGCATAGGTGGAAGGTCTCGCCGGCGCTGTCGTCGCGCCGGCTGATGCGATGCATCGCCTCGCACACGAAGTCGACCGGCACCAGGTTCAGGGGCTTGTCGCCCTTGCCGGGCATCAAAATGGGCACCGACTCGGGCATCTGCACGATGAGATTCATCAGGTAGTACGGCCCGGCCATCCGGTCGATCTCGCCGGTGGTCGAGTCGCCCACCACGATGCTCGGGCGAAACACGCTCACCGGAATGTGGTGCATGGCCTGGCGCATCTCGGTCTCGGCCAGGTATTTGGTGCGCTCGTAGGGGTTGCGAAAGCTCTGGGCCTCCTCGAGCTCGTCCTCCATGATCACCCCGGTGCGCGTGCCGGCGACAAAGGCGGTGGAAAAGTGGTTGAGCCGGTTGAGGTGCTCCATCTCCATGGCGGCGTCGATGACGTTGCGCGCACCTTCGACGTTGACGCTGTAGATCTCGTCTTTGTCTGCCCCCAGATACCAGATGCTGGCGATGTGGTAGATGTCGGTGACGTTGGCCACCAGCTCCAGGTACTCGGTGCCGCTCAGACCCAGATCCAGGGCGACCACGTCTCCGCTCAAGATCTGGTAGCGGTCGGGGTCGACGCCCATGGTCTCCAGGCGGCGCGTGGCCCGGTCGACGAAGTCCGGGCGCACCAGCAGCCTGACGTAGCTGTCGGGCTCGTGGGCGAAGATCGTGCGCAGCATGCGCCGGGAGACGAAGCTGGGAAAGCCCGTCAGAAGGATGTCGCGGGCGCCGCGGGGGCGCCGGGTGGAGTCGTCTCGCTTGCTCATGGCTCGTCGCTCTCCTCGAGGGGCTTGGCGGTGCCGCGGGTGCGCACGCCGTGCTCGATGCGTTGGTACAAGTCTTCGACCTGCTCACGGGTCTGGGCGAGGGGGCCGCCGTTGTCGATGACGAAATCGGCCACGGCGACCTTGTCGGCCAGGGGCATCTGGGCATCCAGGCGCCGTTGGGCCTGCTCGCGTGTCAAACCGTCGCGCGCCATCAGGCGCTCGATCTGCACCTGCGGGTCGGCGGCGACCACGATCAGGCTGTCCAGCCAGCGGTGGATGCCGTTTTCGACGATCAGTGCGGCGTCATAGATCACCCAGCCGTATCCCTGCTTGCGGCACTCATCGGCGCGCTCCATCATGCGCTGGGCGATGCGCGGGTGGGTGATCCCCTCGAGGGTGCGCCGCGCCTGCGGATCGCCGAAGACGACCTCGCCGAGCGCTGCTCGATCGAGGGTGGCGTCGTCGCAAAACACCCCGTCGCCAAACGCGCGGCGGATGTCCTCGCTGGCCGGCTGGCCCGGCTCGACTACTTCGCGCGCAATGACGTCGGCGTCGATGATGCGCGCGCCCATCTCCTCGAACATGGTCGCCACGGTGGACTTGCCACTGGCGATTCCGCCAGTTAATCCGACGATGACGAAATTTTTTGCCTGTGGCATCGCTTCGTCGTCTGGAAGGCTAGGTGCACTTGGTTGCACTAGGTACGCCGCGTTTTATGGCATATCCGGTGCCGGTTGCCAAATGAGCATTAAGGTCTAGGATAGGCCGCGGTTTCAGGGATTCACACCAGTGGAAGTCGATGTCTCGACGAAGTAGACGACGGCGCCGGCACTCCGGCGCGCCCCGAGGGGGGATGATCGACCGCGCGTGGTCGGTGCTCACCGACGTGCGTGTGCCCGGCCTGCTGTTGCTGGCCAGCGGCACGGTGCTGATGGCCTCGCCGTGGATGCACACCCCCGACCCGCTGGTGGTGTCGTGGTGGGAGTCCACGCTGCACCTGCCGTCGACGCTGGGCGTGGCGGCGGGGCTGGCCGCGGCGGGCCTGGTGTTGATGCTGGGCGTATTGTTCAACCGCTATCGCATGGCGACCGACCCCGACGCCCAGACCAAGGCCTCGCCCGACGCGCTTATCAATGTGGGCGCGGTGGTCGACGACGTCGAGGAATCCGGCGCGGCCAACCTGTCGTGGGCGGGCGTGGCGTGCATGGTCGCCGGCATCGCCCTGGTCGTGGGCTACTGGTTCACTGTCCAGCAGAGCGTGGGCGCGGCGCGCATGCCGCTGACCATCGGCCAGACCGCCGAGAATTACGCCGTGCCCTTTGGCAACAAAGAGATGAAGGTCAACCTGCCGCTTCGGGTGCGCCTGAGCGCGCTGCGCGCCGGCGACCACCCGGTCGCCTCGCTGCAGATGTTCCAGGCGGGCCAGAAGCCACCGGCGGCCCAAAAGATCGAGGCGGGAAGCGGCGTCGAGCTCAAAAACCTGCGCCTGACCTTTACCGGCATCGCGCCGGACTCGTCGAAGCTTCGGGCCGTGTTCGGAAGCGACAAGCCCAACACCATCACCGCCGGTGCGGCGAAGGGCGATTCGTTTCGGGTTAGCCTCAAGGGGCCCAAATACAAAGTCTTGGACGTGACCGACAATTATATGGGCGTGATGGGCCCGGCGGCGCATATCCGCGCGCCCAAGGTGGGTGACTTCTGGGTGTTCCAGCGCCAGGCCGACGCGGACGTGGCCCCCAAGCTGGGGCATTCCATCCGCCTCGAGCGGGTCCAGACCCAGCCGGCGGCCATCTTTACGGTGGCCCCCCGGCGGCCGTTTTGGCCGTTGTCGGCCGGCGGGACGCTGTTCATCATCGGATTCGCCATGCTGATCGTCTTTCCCGAGCGCATCCTATGGATCGGCGAGGGCCGCAAGGCACGGCTGTGGAGTTTCAATGAAGCCGGTCGCCTCGCCGAGCAGACCTTGGACGAGGCGGGCGGGCAGGGGAGGGTCAATTGATGGAAGCGATCATCCCCGCGTTGGCAATTCTGGGCGGCGCGTTGGCCGTCGCCGTCACGCTCCCGCTCAGCGACGGTGTGCGCACCAACCTGACGCGTGCCGCCGCCGCCGTCGGTTGGATCGGCGTGCTCGGTGGGGCCATCGGCATCTACACGGCCAACCTCGCCGGGCTGGGCACGCTGGTCGGTACGGCCGCGTGCGCCGGGCTGGCGGTGCTGCCCATGGGCATGCGTCTGGCCGCGGCGCGCGATGTGGCCACCGCCGTGGGCGGGGTCGTGCCGCTGGTCGCCGGCATCCTGGCGATCGCGGTGGGCACCCAGATTCACGGCACGCCCTCCGGGGCGCTGCTGCTTTACGCCGGCCACTGGGGCGCGTTGGGCGCCGCGCTGGTCTCGGCGCTCATCGCCGCGGCACTGTCGGCCGGCGACGGCTGGTCCGAGGCGCCCGCGGCCCAGCAGCCGGTTCGGCGCACGCTCGGCCTCGGGCTGGGCCTGGCCATCGCCGCGCTGTGCTTCGGCGCCTATCTGATCGGCGCGATGCGCGGCGGCCCCGAGGGGCTGCAGTGGTCGGTCCCGCTGGTCTCCAGCGGCGGCATGGTCACCTGGCAGATTCCGCCGTCGCCCCAGCTTCCGCAGGGATTGTGGCTCGACGCCGTCGCCGACGTCAGTTGGCTGGCGCCGTTGCTCATCGCGGCCGCGGTGGTGGCGGTGGCGACCGGCGTCGCCACGCTGTTCGACGCCAGCAAGCGCGCCTCGGTCGCCGGCTGGCTGGCCACCGGCGTGGCGTCGCTGGCCGGCGTGGCCGGGCTGTTGCAGGCGCGCGGGGCGGCCAAACTTCCCGACGCGGGCGTGTACCGCGACACCGCCACGAGCATCATGAGCGACGTCCAGAATGCCCGCGCGCTCGCCCAGCAGGGCCAGTTCGTCGCCACCGACGGCGTGCACGTGACCCTGGCGAGCATTGCCCCGGAGTTGGGGATGCTGGTGGTGGCCACGCTGCTCGCCGCGCTGGCGGTGGTATTTGCCTACCGCCGCGCGTGGCCCGGCGAGGCGCAGCGCGAGCCCGGCCGCGCGATCATGTCGCTGTACGCTCGCGACTACGCCTACCGCGCCGTCGTGCTGGGATGGCTGTCCTGGCTGCTCGCCACGCTGATCCATTGGAACGAATTCGGCGCCGTGGGCTTCGGATCGCCCGCCGAGTGGAGCGCGGTGGGCGCGCTGGCGGTCATGACCGGTGTGTTGCTGGCTGGCTGGAGCCGCTCGCGTCGCCGCGTCGAGTCCGTCGGCCGCCAGCTCGCCCCCGGCATCCTCGCCGCCGTCTTGGTGCTGGGAATCGCCGCCGCGGTCGTCTTCAACGCTCCGTTTGGGTTGTCTATTGCCTTTTAAAGCACTACTACTCCGAAACCCGGAGTCTTGGCGTCGCCAGACCAGCGTCTGTTGATTTGTCCTCAATCCACGGAGCGCTGCTACGCGTCAATCGGCCAAATCAACATCCATCTGGCCTGGCTATGCCAATTCTTCCGATTTCCGAAGTAACAGTGCTCTAATGCACCAGGGCCGCGCATGCATGTCACCAAAACCGAATTCGTCAAAAGTGCCACCAAGCCGTCGCAATTTCCGCCGGCCGAGCTGCCCGAGGTGGCCTTTGCCGGGCGCAGCAACGTGGGCAAGTCCAGC
This sequence comes from uncultured delta proteobacterium, assembly GCA_963697525.1. Classification (GTDB taxonomy): domain Bacteria; phylum Myxococcota_A; class Bradymonadia; order Bradymonadales; family Bradymonadaceae; genus Bradymonas. The sequence continues at coordinate 5,017,311 of OY969087.1, read as the reverse complement.
CTGATCAACACGCTGGTCAACCGCAAGAACCTGGTGCGCGTCAGCGGCCGGCCCGGCCGCACGCAACTGGTCAATTTCTTCACGGTCAATGACACGTTGAGCCTGGTCGACCTGCCGGGCTACGGCTTCGCCAAGGTCCCCGAGAAGGTCAAGGCCCAGTGGGGCCCGATGATCGAGGGCTACCTTGCCAACCGCCCCAATCTGGTGGCGATGGTGTGCATCATGGATCTGCGTCGGGGAGTGCAAGACGACGACTTGCAGCTCATCGAGGCGCTGCCGCACTTCGGCGTCCAGCCCATCCTTGTGTTCACCAAGGCGGACAAGCTCAACAAGCAAAAGCGGGGCGCCCAGCAGATCAAGATCGCCAACCAATTTGGCGTCGACCGCGACGAGATCCTTCTATTCTCGAGCCTCAAGAATATCGGCGTCGACCGGTTGTGGCGGCGCATCGAGGAGCTGACGGGGCTGGCGAGCTGATGGCCTGGCGCCTGCACACTCCCCAGGTGATCCGCGCGGCCGATCAACTGGCCGTGCGCATGGTGGGGCCGCGCGACCTCGACGCCATCTTACACGTGGAGGCCAACGCCCATCCCACGCCGTGGAGCGGCGACGTCTTCGAGCGCGAGTTCGGCCTGGAGTGGTCGTTTACCTGGGTGGCGCTTCGGGGGAATACCGTGGTCGCGTTCCTGGTATTCTGGGTGATTCACGACGAGGTCCACATCCTCAACATCGCCGTGGACCCCGACTTCCGCCGCCAGGGCATCGCCACCGCCGTGTTGGCGCACCTTCTGGAATTGGCCGCCGCGCAAAAGGCCAGTTTCGTGACGTTGGAGGTGCGCGAGCGCAATCAAGCCGCAATCAGCCTTTACGAATCCTTTGGATTCGAGATCATTGGAAGGCGCGAGAAGTATTACGCCGACACCGGCGAGGACGCCTTTATCATGAGCTGCGTGCTCGACGACGTCGTTGCCTGACCCGTCCACCTTCAGGAAGTACCAACCTATGAAAGTCTTCTCCGGCAGCAGTCATCCGGCCTTCGCTCAGGCGATCTGTGACTATCTGGGCGTCGAGCTCGGCAAGAGTCATACGGTCACCTTCAGCAACGAGAATATGCTCGTCCAGATCGACGAGAACGTGCGCGGCAGCGACGTGTACGTCGTGCAAACCTCCTGCCCGCCGGTGCACACGCACCTATTCGAGATGCTGATCATGATCGACGCGCTGCGCTCGGCGTCGGCCAAGCGGATCACGGCGGTCATCCCGTACTTTCCGTACATCCGAAGCGACAAGAAGGACCGTCCGCGCATCAGCATCACCGCCCGGCTGATGGCCGACCTGGTCAAGACGGCCGGCGCCGACCGCGTGCTCACCATGGACCTGCACACCCCCCAGGCGCAGGGCTTTTTCCGCATGCCCGTCGACCAACTGCAGGGGGCCGGCCCGCTGTGCGAGCGCCTGCTCGAGGATAAGGAGGACGACTGGGTGCTGGTGGCCGCCGACGCCGGTGAGGCCAAGGATCTGGGGCGCTACGCCAACCGGCTGGATCTGCCCATGGCGATCATCGACAAGCGTCGCGAGGGCGACGACGAGAAGCCGAGGGCGGTCAACCTCATCGGCGATGTCGACGACAAGGTCGCCCTGGTCGTCGATGACGAGATTTCTAGCGGCGGCACGCTGGTAGAGGCGTCTACGTTCCTGAAAAATCACGGGGCGCGCAAAGTACTGGCGGTGGCCACCCATCCGGTGTTCAGCGCCAACGCCGTCGAGCGCATCTCGGGGGCGCCCATTGAGCAGGTCATCGTCACCGACACCATCCCGATTCGCCCCGACCAGGCCTCCGAGGCCGTCGAGGTCGTCTCGGTGGCGCCGATGTTCGCCGAGGCGATGGCGCGTATTCGCGATGGAAGTTCGGTGAGCAATCTGTTCAGTCCGCAGACGCTGCGCGAGATCCTCAAGAAGGACACGATCAACGACTGAACTCGCGGGTCAGCGAATGCTCACTCGGTGAGGAGCGCGAAGAACTCGCGCATGGTCATGGTGGGGCTGTACACCTCGAGGAAGGCCTCGAGTGATTCCAGGCGCGCCGGATGCCCGGCCATCTCCGTCCACTTGAGGAAGGGGACCAGGAAGGGCCGGGCGTGCTCGACTTCCTTTTTGAGCAGCCGGGCGGAGACGTCGCCCTCGTCGAGGAAGCCGCTGGTCTCGTAGGCCTTCAGGAAGGCGTCGCGGTCGTAGGCGACCTGGCGAAAGTCGACCTCCCAGCCGGCCGGTTTGTGGGTGAAGATGACGTATTGGGCGCGCCAGTCGCCGTTGAATGGCAGGCCCACCGAGCCGACGTTGACGACCAGGCCGTCGGCCAACTCGCGCACCATCGGCCGGTGGGTGTGCGCGCACACCAGCAGCGGCTCGTCGATGGCGTCGAAGTGTTCCCGGAGTTTGTCGGCGGCGGTCCACTCGCCGATGCCCTCGCGGTATGAGCGCGGGCTTCCATGGTACAGGCGCAGCGACGGTTCGGTCTCGGCGGTCAGCGTGAAGGGCAGGGCGTCGAGGTACTCGGCGTGGTGGTCCTCGATCTCCTGGGCCATCCAGCGCGAGGCCGCCCACTCCATGTCGCTCAGCCAGGCTTGCGGCACGGACTGGCGGCGAAACTCCAGGGTATAATCCTCGTGGTTGCCGCGCACGCTTCGCCACCCCATGTCGCGCACCATGTCCACGACCTGGCTACCCAGCGGGCCGCGGCCGACCAGGTCGCCGCCGACCAGGACCTCGTCGACCTGGGTGCGCTCGATATCCTCGATGACTGCGGCCAGGGCGAAGGGATTGGCGTGAATGTCGGAGATGACGGCGACGCGCAGCATGTCGGGCCTGGGGCTGGGATCTGAAAGTGCTCGTGCGCCGCCGGAGTCATCCCGAGGGGGGCGGTGCGCCGCTCACGTCCAGAGATACGGCTTCCACTCCTCCGGATGTTCCTCGAACCGGGCGCTGCTGGCCGAAAACGGCCACCACCGCGGTTCCTTGGGTTGACTCAGCAGCGGCATCTTTGCTTCGTCGGGAGTCCGGTCTCCCTTGGTTCGATTACATGGCCTACACGAGGTCACGATATTGGTCCAGTTGGTGTCGCCACCGCGGCTGCGCGGCAGCACGTGATCGAAGGTCAGCTCCTCTTTGCGAAAACCCTCGCCGCAGTATTGGCATTGGAAGCCGTCGCGCCGATAGACATTGGAGCGCGAGAAGTGCACCCGGGTTCGCGGCACCCGCACGCGACGCAGCAGCCGCAGGACCGACGGCAGACGAAACGCGCGCGTGGCCGAGTGGATCACGCCCGCTTGCTCTTCGATCATTTCGGCCTTGCCGAGGATCAACAGCGTGATGGCCTTCTTCCACGAGACCACGCTCAGCGGCTCGTAGGTGGCGTTCAGTAATAATGCTGAGTCCATTCCGACACACCTCATACTGCTTCGACCCGCGGCCTCCTGCCTTGTGGGCGCTGCCATGCTGCGACTCCGCCCGGCGGAGTAGACGCGGTCGTGAACCGGTCTGGCTACCCATGCAACGCCGGGCGGATAACTGTTTATTTCTCGGTCGATAGGCCCCCCTCGCATCGCGCGCTACAGGCACTCGCCGTTGACGCATCGAAATTTCTGCTCGCGCGGGCAGTCAGCGTCGGTGGTGCATTGCTGGACGCTGCCATCCCAGCGCAAATACGGGATCACCGCGCGGTCGCCGGTCTGTGGCGGGTGTTGCCCGTTGAACAAGACACGGTTCACGATCGAATCGTAATCCCATCCGTCGGCGCGACTACGCGTCCAATCGACGATATTGCCCGAGGAGACCTGGCCGACCTTGACCTTGATGGACGGCGGCGCCGGGGTGCCGCGCAGCCGCAGCCCGCTGGCGATGCCCGCCGAGGCGCTGGCGATCTGGGCGAGGGTGGCGCTCAGATCGCTCTGGCACACGCTGCCCGAGGCGCCGCCGGTGGCGTTGACCACCCGCTGGATGCCCGCGGCCGCCTCGGCCGCCGTCGGGCAGGACTCGCCGGGGATCCAGTGGATGCCGAAGACCGTCGCGCCCACCTCCGGGCGCAGGTAGTAGTCGACCAGCGGCTGGACGACCTGGTCGAGGTGCGCCGAGTCGAAGTTCGGGTTGGTGGTGGGGTCGTTGGGCGTATCGCCGGCGGCGCCGGCGTCGCGCCAGCCCATCTTGTCCTGGATATACTGGTCGAACTCGTCGGTCACCGAGATCACCACCACGGCGGCGTCCGGGCGCAGCTTGAGCGAGTCGTTGGCCGTGCGCGGCAGCGCCCGGTCGATCGCCGCCAGCCCGATGCTCACCGTGAACTCGCCGGTCTCCTTGTCGGCGGCATCCTGGATGCAATCCTTGAACTTCTGAGGGTCGCGGGTGAAGTTGGCCCCGTTGAGATCGCACAATTTGCCGTTGGCGTACGGGCTCATCATCCCGCCGATATTGGGCACCGACGGGCAACTGCTCGTCCAGCCGCTGCCGAACAGGTCGCGCACGTCCTGGCTGACGGCGGTGTCGCTGGCGATGCCGTTGCAACTGCCGGTGGTCACGCCCAGGCGCCAGTCGACGTTGGACTGCTGGAGGATCTGCACGAAGTTGTCGGCGAAGCTGCGCACCTGGCCGATCTCCTGGTCCATCGAGCCGGAGCCGTCGATGACCCAGATGAAGTCGACCTTGGGGCGGGTGTCGACGCGGTAGGAGACGCATTCTTCGCTGAGCGACGCGTTGGCCTCGGCCAGGGCGGCGCCGCCGGTGATGTCGTCGACCAGGTAGCCGGTCGAGGCGTTGTCGTCGTTGTAGTCCGATTCGCGGGTGACCGCGCCGGTGATGATGTAGTTGCCGTTTCCACGCCGCAGCACTTCGTAAATGAACAGAAGCGGGTCGCTCGAGCTCGCCGCCGGGAACGAGCCGGTCAGCCCGTGCGAGGGCGTGCCTCCGGCCAGCCGTCCCAGAATGGCGTCGCGGGCGGTGGCGGCGTCGGTCACTCCGGCCAACTGGATGACCGAGTGGACCACCGCGTTGTAGCCGTCATGCGCCGAGATGCGCCGGCCGGTCGCGCGCTGGGTCGAGCCCGAGTACAGGCTGGCCACCTGGCCGAACACCTCGTCGCGCACCGCCTCGGCGGTCGGCGAGGTCGTGCCCAGCGCGGCTACGAAGCCGGCGTATTTGTTGGGGGCGTCGTCGAAGGCGTGGGCGTGGCCGCTGGAGATGCCGCTGACCTGGGCGACGTCCAGCGCCGGGGGCACCGCCAGTTGGTAGTTGCCCGCGCTGCTGGTCACCATCTGAGGCTGGCTCAGGTTCTGAGTGTCCTCCGGGCGGCAGTTCAGGTACTGGACCTCGTCGTTGTCGGGGGTGCCGTCGCCGTCGGTGTCCTGCTTGCAGGGGTCCGATTCGCCCTGGGCGCAGGAGACGGCGTACTGACGGTTGGGGCAGGTGCCAATCTGGCCGTCGCCGTTGCCGTCTTCGACACCGTCGGGAATGCCGTCACCGTCGGTGTCCTCGCTGCGCGGGTTCATGCACCCGGAGTCGACCTCGGCGCCGTCGGGCACGCCGTCGCCGTCGGAGTCGGGGTTGAGAAAATCGGTGCCGTTGAGCCGCTCTTGGCCGTCGTCGAGGCCGTCGCCGTCGGTGTCCGCCGTGCGCGGGTCGCTCTCGCCGGGATTGAACGCGCAGTTGTGGTTCGCGTCCTCCTCGGCGTCGGAGACGCCGTCACCGTCGGTGTCGGAGTTGCCCGGCGAGGTGCCCAGGTTGCATTCGCAGTAGTTGGTCAGCCCGTCGCCGTCACTGTCCTCGTCGCGCGAGCACGCCTGGTCGGAACCCACGTCGACGTGGGTGGCCGCGTCCGGGTCGTAGGTGGCATCCGGGGGCACGAACGCGTCCATCCCGACGTCGGCCACGCCGCCGTCGGTTGCGCCGCCGTCGGTGCCGGCGTCGAGGCCGGTGCCGTTATTGGTCGCGCTTCGCGCCTCACACGCGCCCGTAAGCGGGTTGAAATGCTCGCCCGCCGAGCAGGTGCTCGCCCCGGAGCCTCCGTTGGAGTTGTCGCTGCACCCCGCCACCGCGAGGCCGAGAATCACCAGCAATACCAGCGGGAAGAGTCGCAATTTGGGCACGCGCATGGCAGTCATCAGTCGCTCCACTACCGTCATTCTGTTCATTCGGCTGCGCACAATGTAGCCGAAGTGCGATACGCGATACAAGCGCGGCCGCCGCCGGCCTTTCGTCGCGCCACCCCTGCCGCCTCGGTGAACCGGTGTTGAAAAGTTGTAAAAAGTAGTCTACCGTGCCGCCACTTACAGACAGACGGGACGCGCGATTTTATGAGCGCGGTGTGAGTTTTAATTCACCGCGGCGTCGTGCGGGTTGGCCGGGCCAGAACGCCGGCCGTGTATCGAGCGCACTGGTGTGCGCGTCTCGTCTCAAAAATTTAGTGAGAGTTGCTTCTGGGCTGCTGCCTTCGGGGTTGTTGCGCAGAAGGCGACTCTCACTCGTTTCCCGGGCGCGAAGGTCCGGGGGGAGTCAACGAGCGCAGGGTTGGTGCTTGCGCGTTGGCTCGACGACTTCATTGGAATCGGTGGTCGACGCGCTTTTCCGAGTTCGTCCCATTGAGGAGAGAAGTCATGAGCAAGCAGTTGCACCTGGTTGCATTAATTGGATTGCTGGCCCTGTCGCCGTTGATGACGGTGGGCTGTGGCGGTGTCGAGTGTGGACCCAACACCACAGAAAAGAACGGGCAGTGCGTCCCGGCGTACGCCAAGGTGTGCGCCGACGGCACCTCCCTCAACCCCGACACCGGCAAGTGTGAGTTGGACAGCCCGCCGGTCGACTGCGGGGCGGGCACCGAGCTGCAGGACGGCTCGTGCGTGGTGGTCGCGGCAGCGTGCGGCGACAACGCCCAGCTCGACGCCAATTCCTCCAAATGCGTGCCCACCGACACGGTGTGCGGCGACGGCCTGGCCTTCACCGACGGCAAGTGCATGCCCACCGACCAGGTGTGCGATGGGGGCACGGTCTTCAGCCAGAGCACCGGCACGTGCATGCCCGAGGCGACCTGCCAGGCGGGCGATGTAGTCCTCAACGGCAACTGCGTGCGCCCGGCCCAGAAGCTGGCCGCCGACGCCGACGTCACCAGCAGCGAGAACGACGACCCGTCGATGGGCGGTACGGCCAACGCCATGACGCTGACCGACGGCCAGCAGACCGTCTTTACGGGCAACGTCGACGCGCCCGCCGACCTCGACGGCGACGGCGTGGCCGATCAGGACGTCGACGTCTTTAGCTTCGAGGCCACCGCCGGCCAGATCTTCACCGTCAGCGTCCAGCCCGTCGACGGCACGTCGATGGGCTTTGTGGTCTCGGACGAGAGCGGCCACTTCATGCGCTACAGCGACGCCGGCTTCGCCAGCGGCAGCGCGCGCAAAGTGCTGATCCCGCGCGACGGCACCTACTATATCGCGGTGGCCCCGGCGGCCTACCTGGCCAGCGACGGCAATTTTGCCGCCACCGGCGAGGACGGTTGGAGCTACGTGGGCACCATCGAGCAGGCCGACCCGCTGAGCGCCACCGACGTGGACACCTCCTCGGCGGACGTCGCCGGCCAGATGCTCGACATCACCGACAACTGGTTCAAGCTGACCAACCTGACCAATGGGGACGCGGTCAAGATCACCCCCACCGTGGCCGACGGCGCCACCGGGGTGCTCGAGATCTGGTCGAGCGCGACCGACTTCGTCCAGACCCTGCCGCTGCAGTCGGGACAGGAAGTCAGCGCCGTGCTTCCCACGGGAGACGTCTACTTCTTCGTCGACTGGACGCGCCGGCTGGGCAACGACACCACCTTCGATCTGGGCGTGCAGACCGTGCCCGGCGAAAACCTGGGCGACGTGCCCGCCGGCGGCACCGTCTCGTCGACCGACACGACCCTCGCCGGCGATGGTAACGCGCTGTACGCGGTCACCGCGGCTCCCGGCGAAGTGATCGAGATTGCCCAGCATAACGACCAGGATTCGGGTATTGACGTGAGCGTGACGGCGCCCGATGGCACGCTGCTGCTCGACTCGGACTACCTGAGCACGACCAACGACTACGCCTATGCCTACGCGCCCAACGGCGGCACGTTCACCATCAGCGTGACCAATAGCTCCAGCAGCGATTCGGCCAACTTCGGCCTGACGGTCAACAGCGTCACGCCCACCGACGAGGGCGACGTGGCTGCGGGCGACCAGATCAGCGTCGACGAGTCCAGCGACATCGCCGAGGGCCGCCAGGTGTTCTACCGGGTCAGCTTCACCGCCGACGTGCGCATCATGGGAACGCTGTCGGGCAACGGCAACGACGTCGACGCGATGGTCTACGACGCGGCGACCGGGCAGGTCATCCAGACCTACAGCGACGTGGGCGACGAGACGATCACCGCGGACGTGCCCGCCGGCGTCTACCTATTCTCGCCGCTGGCCTACGACGAATTGACCAGTGGCTTTAGCCTGAACCTGGACGTGACCAAGCCCCCCGTTCAGGAAGTCGAGAGCAACGACACCGTCGCCGACGCCCAGGACCTGGGCCCGATGCCGGCCGCCGCGACCGGCCAGGGCGACAACCTCGGGACGAACCTGGACTACTTCAAATTCACCGTCACCGACGCCATGGCGGTGGAGGTGTCCCTGACGGCCAGCGGCACCGACGCCTTCTGCGGCGCCGTCGCGTTGCACGACGCCTCCGACAACATCATCGCCGCGAGCGACGTCGATTTTCTGAACTACGTGGGTACGGTGGCGGCGGTGTTGGCCCCGGGCGACTACTACGCCGTGGCCACTGGTAGTTGCAGCAGCACCTCCGGGAGCTACGACTACCAACTGAGCATTCGCGGCCTCACCGATCCCGCCGATACGCTCGACGCCGGGTCCAACGACGACTTCGCCTCGGCGACCGACGCCACCGGCGGCGCGACCATCGCGGGCACCGTCACCAGCGACACCGACGTCGACTGGTACCGCTTCCAGGTCGCCAGCGCGATGAATGCCTCGGTCAAGGTGGCCGAGCTCGCCGATTTCGGCGCGCCTGGCGCGTCGCTGACCGTCGAGGTCTACGACTCCAGCCAGACACTGATGGGCACGTCCAGCGACACGCTCTCTTTCGATGCCTCCACCGATTATTATCTGAAGGTCAGCGGCTTCGACGCCACCGGCAAGGGCAATAGCTACATGCTGTCGTTCGAGGCGGTGGTGTGTGGCGACGGCGCGATCACCGGCGCAGAGACCTGCGAGGACGGCAACACCGCCGACGGTGACGGCTGCTCGTCGAAATGTGTGATCGAGCCGTCGGGGCTCGACATCCCCGCCAGCGGCAGTTCGGTGATGATCGGCGGCACGCTCGACGCCTCCGACCCGACGTACGACCGTCCCTATACCGACTGCACAGCCAATGGCTACGACACCGTGCCCTACGACACGTTCACCATCGTCAATAACACAGGCAGCGCCCAGACCTTGGCGATCACTCCCAGTTGGGGGGCCATCGACGGCGTCGTGCATGTGTTCAGCGACCCGTTCGATCCCAATTCCCCGACGGTCAACTGCGTCGACGGTACGTTCTACAGCCTCAGCAGCGTGAGCATCGCCGCCGGCCAGACGCTGGTGATCGTGGCGGAGACGTCCAGCGACTCCTCGGCGATGGGGCCGTACACCATCGACGTCGCCACCAACTAACTACCCACCTCAACTCGCGCCCCGGTGCCGGCCGGCACCGGGGCGTGGGCGCCTCGCGGGAATCGGCGACTTCCGTGGTTTACACGCTTGAATGGTTCCCTCGAATAGCTTAACTTAACACGAATTTGAGACGGCAGGGAACGATTGTACGATGGGGGATTCGCCATCGACACGGTTCCCTTTTTTTTATTTTCAGCCTGGGCGTATCGTCCAGGGGGACGCGGCGCGCACAGGCACCCAATTGGTCGCGCGCCGCGCCGCAGGGCTCTTTTCGTCAGGCAGCGCGCGTAGCCGACTGCGTTCTGTTGAGGAGAGTCTGATGAGGAAGCATTGGCAACTTGTGGCTTGGCTTGGGGTGCTGGCCCTGTCACCGTTGATGACGGTGGCCTGCGGTGGGGTCGAGTGTGGGCCCAACACCACAGAAAAAAACGGGCAGTGTGTGCCGACCTACCAACAGGTCACCTGCGCCGACGGCACCTCGCTTAACCCCGACACCGGCAAGTGTGAGTTGGACAGCCCGCCGGTCGACTGCGGGGCGGGCACCGAGCTGCAGGACGGCTCCTGCGTGGTGGTCGCGGCGGCGTGCGGCGACAACGCCCAGCTCGACGCCAATTCCTCCAAATGCGTGCCCACCGACACGGTGTGCGGCGACGGCCTGGCCTTCACCGACGGCAAGTGCATGCCCACCGACCAGGTGTGCGATGGGGGCACGGTCTTTAGCCAGAGCACCGGCACCTGCATGCCCGAGGCGACCTGCCAGGCGGGCGATGTGGTCCTCAACGGCAACTGCGTGCGCCCGGCCCAGAAGCTGGCCGCCGACGCCGACGTCACCAGCAGCGAGAACGACGACCCGTCGATGGGCGGTACGGCCAACGCCATGACGCTGACCGACGGCCAGCAGACCGTCTTTACGGGCAACGTCGACGCGCCCACCGACCTCGACGGCGACGGCGCGGTCGACCAGGACGTCGACGTCTTTAGCTTCGAGGCCACCGCCGGCCAGATCTTTACCGTCAGCGTCCAGCCCGTCGACGGCACGCCCATGGGCTTTACGGTCTCCGACGCCAATGGTCAGTGGATGCGCTACAGCGACGCCGGCTTTCAAGTGGGGAGCGCGCGCAAGGTGCTGATCCCGCGCGACGGCACCTACTACATCGCCGTGGCCCCGGCGGCCTATGTCGCCTCCGACGCGAGCATCGGTCCCCTCGGTGAGGACGGCTGGAGTTACGTGGGCACAATCGAGCAGGCCGACCCGCTGAGCGCCACCGACGTGGACACGGCCTCGGCGGATGTCACCGGCCAGATGCTCGATATCACCGACAACTGGTTCAAGCTGACCAACCTGACCGAGGGCCAACCGGTGATCGTCACCCCGACGACCCTCGGCGCCGGCGCCCAGGGCGTGCTCGAGATCTGGTCGAGCGCGACCGACATGGTCCAAAGCGTCGATCTGAGCGCGGGAACGCCGGTCTCAGCGGTGCTTCCCGTCGGCGACGCCTACCTCTTCGTCGACTGGCGCCGGGTCACCGGCCCCAACACCGACTTCGACCTGCAGGTGGCGACGGCGCCGGGAGAGAACCTGGGGAGCATCGACGCCGGTGGGACGGCGTCGTCGACCCCGGCGAACCTGGCCGGCGACGGCGACATGACCTTCGGTTTCCAGGCCCAGCCTGGCGAGGTCGTCGAATTCGGTACGCAGAGCGACGCCACCGGCGAGGAGGTCGAACTGCACGTGACCAACAGCGCCGGCGACACCGTCTTGGATACGTATATGGGCGGCACCCTCGACCCGTCGGTGCAGTATGCCCTGGCCGCCGACGGCGGGCAGTTTGTGGCCACGGTCACCAACCTGAGCAGCAGCGAGCAGGCTAACTTCAGTCTGACGGTCAACAGCATCACGCCCACTGACGAGGGAAGCCTGGGCGTCGATGACAACCTCGACGTCGACGAGAGCGCGTCGGTGGGCACCGACCACGCCAAATTCTATGTGGCGACCTTTCCCGATGCCGCCGAGTTGAGCGGAGCGTTGAGCGCCGCCGACGGCGACGTCGATCTCTATGTGCTCGACGAAGCGACCCAACAAGTGGCCTACAGCGCGGCCACCGTCGGCGACGAAACCGTCGACATGCTCGTGCCCGCCGGCACGTACCTCTTCGTGGTCTCCGCCTACTCGGAGCTGAGCAGCGGGTTTTCGCTGACCTCCAAGGTGGTGAGCTCGCCGGCGGTGACCGACGCGGCCGGCAACGACACCGCCGCCAACGCCCAGACCATCGCCTCGGTGCCCAGCGCCGTGGTGGGGCAGTCGGACGATACCGGCGCCGACCCTGATTATTACAAGGTCACGCTGTCCTCGCCGACGGCCGTTCAATTTGCGCTCGATGCGACCAGCTCGTGTGCGCAGATCGATCTGCGCGACGCCGCCGACAACCTCATCGCCACCGACTCCGATTCGACCGCCATCGTCGGCGGCGCGCTCGAGCCCGGCGACTACTATGTGGTCGTCACCGGATCGTGTTCGTACTCGCAGGGCCGCTTCTTTTACGGCGTGCACGTCGATGAGATCGCCAACCCCGCCGACGCCCTCGATGGCGGCGCCAACGACACCGACGCCAGCGCCACGGACGCGTCGGGCGCGAGCACCATCGCCGGCACGCTCACCAGCGCCGCCGACGTCGACTGGTACAAGATCCACAGCGCCAGCGCCGCCGACGGCACCGTCGAGCTTGGGGCGCTCGCAGGGCTTGCGGCGCCCAACGCCGGCGTGAGCGTCGACGTCTACGACGACAGTCAAACCCTGTTGGGCCACGCCGGCGACAGGCTGACGCTTGCCGCCTCGGCCGACTACCTCATCAAGGTCACCGGCTTCGACGCCGGCGGCCGGGGCAACAGCTACCTGCTGACGGTCGTGCGCCAGACGTGTGGGAACGGCGTGGTCGAAGGCACCGAGCAATGCGACGACCACAACACGGTCGACGGCGACGGATGCTCGGCCACCTGTACCGCCGAGGGCACCGCGATCGCGGCCAGCGGAAGCTCGGTGACCTTGAGCGGCGAGATCACCTCCACCGACCCCACCTGGGACCGACCGATGTTCGATTGTTCCAATACCAACGGGACGACCCCGTACGATGCCTATACCATCGTCAACCACACCGGCGCCGACCAGACGATCACGGTCACGGCGAACTGGACGTTCGACGGCTTCCTGCACGTCTTCGACTATCCCTTCGACCCGGCGTCACCGCTGACCAACTGCTTGAAGGGCAACGACGACTCCAACGGCTCATCTCAAAGCCAGCTCGTCAACGTGAGCATCGCCGATGGCCAGGCCCTGGTCATCGTGGCCTCGCCGTACGGCAGCAGCGGCTCGGGCACCTACACCATCGAGTTGGCCACTAACTAAGCGCTCGCACCGAGACGGGCATCCATGCTGCGCGTCCTCCCGAGGGGGGCGCGCGGCTTTTTTATTGTGCCCACGCCACTAAGCCCTCACGGCGCGCGCCGCCGTGAGCACGAATACGTCAGTCGCGCCGGCGCGTCGAAGCGTGCGCGCGGCTTCGTCGACGGTGGCGCCGGTGGTCATCACGTCGTCGAAGAGCACGACCGGGTGGCCCGCTACGCGTTCGGGGCGCGGGCATTCGAAGGCTCCGCGCACGTTGGTCAGCCGATCGGCGCGCGCCAGGCCTGCCTGGGACGGCGTGCGCCGCGTCTTGGTGAGCAGTGTGCGCACTCGGTGTTCGACAAAGCCGTGACGGGCGATGAGGTGGGCGAGGTTGAAGCCGCGGCGCCGAAGGTCGCGCGGGTGCATGGGCACGACCGTCACCAGCGGCGCGCGATCCCGGTTGGCGCCGAGCGCCTGGAGTTGCGCGGTCAGCCACGGGCGAAGCTCCCCGGCGAGGCTGCGGGCGACCCACAATTGCGCGCCGTACTTGGCGCGTTGGACGGCTTCGGCCGCCAGTCCCTCATAGGCCCAGCGGGCACGCGCCTGCTGGAAGCGTGGGCGCCGCTCGAGACAGCGCGCGCAGATCTCGTCGACCCCGCCGTAGCCGCCGGCCACCGTCGGGCGCGGGAGCCCGCAGATGCGGCAGATGGGGCCGTCGATATCAAAGAGGGTAGGGCGGCACCACCGGCACGCCAGCCCGTCGTCACGAAGGTAGCTGTCGCAGCCGACGCAGCGCGACGGAAATAGGAATCGAGCGGCCCGGGCGGCCGCGCGCCAAACGATCGTCGGTTTCATCGCAGTCCTCTGCCGGAGATGGTCGATTGATCGGGGGAGACCTCCGTGGGGCCTCCCCTTTGGTTTTCGGCAGAAGTGTGCGATCCGTTGCGTGAAAATTGGAAAATCGTGCTCAGAACGAGCCAGCGAGGTGATCTGTGAAATTCGAAATTGTGGCAGTGGGCAAGCTTCGCAACGACCACTTCCGCGCGTTGACCGACGAATACGTCGGCCGCATCGGCCACTACGTGCCCGTCGAGGAGATCGAGGTGCGCGAGTCGCGCATAACCGACCAAAATGTGCAGAAGGGATTGGCCGAGGAGGCCGATTCGCTGCGGAGCGCGGCCTCCGAAGGCGCGGTGACCGTGGCGCTCGACGAGCGCGGCAAGGAGCTGACCAGTCGCCAACTGGCTCGCTGGGTCGACGACTGGATGGTCAGCGGGAGGCGGTATGTGAGCTTCTTTATCGGCAGCGCCAACGGGCTGGACCCCGAGCTTCGCCGCGGCTGCCAGCGCCGCCTGGCGTTGTCCAAGATGACGCTACCCCACGAGATGGCGCGCATGATGCTCGCCGAGCAGCTCTACCGGGCGATGAGCATCATCCGCGGCGAGCCCTACCATCGCTAACGGTCGGTGGGGCTAGAGCTTTTGCAGCTCGAAGTGGCCGTACAGATCGCTGGGCTCGTCCTCGAGCTCGAGAAACGGCGCGTCCGGCCACATCCGCTCCAGGTCGTAGTCGTCGCGCACCGAGCCGTTGAACACGTGCAGGATGGCGTCGCCGAAGTCGATGAGCGCCCACTGTCCCGAGTCCACGCCCTCGACCCCCATCGGCTTGTAGCCAGCCTCCGCCAGGCTGTTCAGCGCGTGCTTGGCGATCGCCTGGACATGGCGGTCGGAGGTGCCCGTGCACACGATCACGAAGTCGGTGTAGCTGACCAGCCCGCGCAGGTCGATGACCCGGGTGTTCAGCGCCTTGAGGTCCCAGGTCAGGTTGGCGATATCGCGCGCCAGCGTCTCGGTGTCGACCTCGTCGGCGTTGAGCGCGTAGATATCGGGGTTGGCGTCCGATTGAGGCTCCATGTCGGAACCGGAGGGGAGCGGCGTGTCGTTGCTCATTCGTCTCCTGCGTGGATGTGGCTGTTCTCACAAAAGGTAGCTGCCATAGCCTCGGGCAGTCACCCGCGAATTTGCCCGTTGCCGAGCACTACGAACTTGGTGGTGGTCAACTCGTCGATACCCATCGGGCCGTAGGCGTGCATCTTGGTGGTGCTGATGCCGATTTCGGCGCCCAGGCCCAATTGGCCGCCGTCGCTAAAGCGGGTGGAAGCGTTGATCATGACCACCGAGCTGTCCACCTCGCGTTGGAAGCGCTCGCTCTGGGAGTAATCCTCGGTCAGAAGCGACTCGGTGTGGTTGGAGCCGTACTCGTTGATATGCGCGATGGCCTCGTCCAAATCATCGACCACGCGCACGGCCAGCTCCAGGGCCAGAAATTCGGTGCGGTAGGACGTCTCGTCGGCCTCGACCCAGGTGGCGTCGTCGAGCCCCTGGGCGTTGGCGGCCGCCTGCGAGCGCTCGCATAGGTGCAGCTTGACGCCGGCATTGGCGAGCTTCGAGAGCGCGCGCCCGAGGTGCTTGTCGACGGCGTTGTCGAGCACCAGCAGCGTCTCGAGGGCGTTGCACACCCCCGGGCGTTGGGTCTTGGCGTTGAGCACGATGTCGTCGACCACCTCGGCGCGCGCCGAGCCGTCGACCACCACGTGGCAGACGCCCTCGTCGTGCTTGATGACCGGGATGCGCGAGTGCTCGGTGACAAAGCAAATCAGGCCTTTGCCGCCGCGCGGGATGATCACGTCGATGAACTTATCGAGCTGGAGCATCTCGCGCACCGCGTCGCGCTCGGTGGTGTCGACAAACCCCACTGCCTGGGCCGCCCCCGCCGGAAGCGAGCTCGCCGCGAGCCCCGCCGTGATCGCCTCGAAGACGGCCTTGTTGGACTCGAAGGCGTCCGAGCCGCCCTTGAGGATGACGCCATTGCCGCTCTTCAAACACAGCGCAGCGGCGTCGCTGGTCACGTTCGGCCGCGACTCATAGATGATGCCCACCACGCCCAACGGAATGCGCCGCTTGCCCACGCGAAGCCCGTTCGGCCGCACCCACATGCGGTCGACGCGCCCGACGGGATCGCCCAGCGCGATGATCTCCTCGACGGCCGCCGCCATCTTCTCGATGCGCGCCGGCGTGAGCTCCAAACGGTCCAAAAACGCCGCTTCCAGCCCCTTGTCGCGCCCACGCACCAGGTCGTGGCGGTTGGCCTCGAGGATCTTGTCGGTATGGTCGCGAAGCGCCTGGGCTACGTGGGCCAGGGCGTCGTCTTTGATCGACGAGGGTTGATAGGCGAGGAGGCGTGCCGAACGACGTACGCGCTCGGCGGTGGTGTGCAGGTTTTCGTGCAGGACAGACTTGCTCACATCGGGCATGGATTGCCTTGGAAATCTAACGGCTCGTAGTGCGGAAACGTCGTGCCATCGTACGTCGTACCATCTTACAGGCTCAATGTCTCGAACGGCGCACCCTCGCGCGCTCGAGCGCCGCTACACCCCCGATCATAGTGCCCCCCACAGGCCAGTCAAGAGCGCCCCGCGCGGGCTGGCGCTGCTTGTCTTCAAGGCGTTCCGTTCGAAGACGAGGCCTTGCAGAGCCCGACACGCCAGCTATTGCGGTGACACTATTATTGCAGGACAGACGATCCGACACGTTTGCGCGAGACGGAGGGTGTGCAGAAAAGCCACGTGGCTATGGGCGATACGCTTTGCCACGCGCAAACGCCGCGAATCGTCCGCCCGCAAATGGTAATTACTTCAATAGCAGGCGTTGCTTGGCTGCAAGGCGCACTCTCTGTAAGACTTGCAGGGAAGTTATCTGACATCGAACCCCACGGTGTGATTGCACCAATTGAAGAGGCCCACAGATGACCGACAAGACCGATCTCATTCACCAGATTGGCGGGGCCATCCTGCGCCGGGCAAATTCCGACGGCGAGGATTGGGAGTACGCGGGCTGGGTGTTCCAAACCATGGACGGTCAGAGTTACGGAGGCGAAGTCTTCCGCTTTGACGAAACCACCCGGATCCCGCTCGATATAGGGCCCGAGCAACGCGCGACGGGCAAAGCCTTTTTCCGGCTGCGCGAGATCACTGCGGACGACGACGGGAAGCTGTGGATCAAATGCCTCGCCGCGGTACGCCGCGAGGACAAGGCGCTGCGCATGTACTTCGAGTTCGACGACAAGCAACGCTGGAGTATCACCCCGGCAAACACCGAGAACGCCCGCCAGGTCCTGCTCGGCGAGGCCTTCCCCGAGGTGAACGGGAGCTGAGACACCGGGTTTCCGTTCGAAGAGAAGGCCATGCAGGACTGACACGCCTCGCACAAAAAATCACACCCATCGGCTTGACCTTGGCCGAAGCGTGCTAAGAGTTTGGCCCGCTTCGGACGTGACCCACTTGCGAAGTCCCATGAATCGCGCCTGTTCGGGCGCTGTTGACGCCGCACAACCGGGCATCGGGACACCGCGGTCGACCCCTGAAAGTTTCTGTCTTTCAGGGCTTGACTTTCAAGAGAGGGCCACTATAAATCCGGCATGGTTAGCAGTCTCGACTGGAGAGTGCTAACGGCCCAAATTACTGGTTAGGTTCGTATTAACCCCCTAGTTGCACAGCCTACGGAGGACAGCTTCATGAACATCAAACCGCTTTATGACCGTGTCCTGGTTCAGCGCGTGGCCACCGACGAGAAGAGCGCCGGCGGCATCATCATCCCCGAGACCGCCAAAGAGAAGCCCCTGGAGGGCATCGTGCGCGCCGCCGGCCCGGGCAAGT
The DNA here is from genome assembly GCA_963697525.1 of uncultured delta proteobacterium. Taxonomy (GTDB): domain Bacteria; phylum Myxococcota_A; class Bradymonadia; order Bradymonadales; family Bradymonadaceae; genus Bradymonas. The sequence goes on along the minus strand of OY969087.1, from coordinate 4,999,490 downwards.
TGACCGACTCGGGGGACAACGCCCCCATGCAGGTCAAAGAGGGCGACAAGGTGCTGTTCGGCAAGTACTCCGGCACCGAGATCACCCTGCAGGGCGAGGAGCACCTGATCCTGCGCGAGGACGAGATCCTGGCCGTCATCCAGGACTGAAGCGCTTCGCGACCACTTCGATAGCCAAGAATTTTTAAGATAGCCTGAATTTCATCAAGGAGTTCACTCATGGCAGCTAAAGAGATCATTTTCGATGCTCGCGCTCGTCAACGCATCCTCAAGGGTGTCAACACCCTGGCCAACGCCGTGCGCGTGACCCTGGGGCCCCGGGGCCGCAACGTGGTCATCGAGAAGAGCTTCGGCGCTCCGCTCATCACCAAAGACGGCGTGACCGTGGCCAAAGAGATCGAACTGGAAGACAAGTTCCAGAATATGGGCGCCCAGATGGTCAAAGAGGTCAGCTCCAAGACCTCGGACAGCGCCGGCGACGGCACCACCACCGCCACCGTGCTCGCCCAGGCGATCTTCCGCGAGGGCAGCAAGCTAGTGGCCGCCGGTCACGACCCGATGAGCATCAAGCGCGGCATCGACCGCGCCGTCGAGGCCATCGTCGCGGGGATCCGTGAGCAGGCCGTGCGCACCAACGACCGCGCCAAGATCGCCCAGGTGGGCACCATCTCGGCCAACAACGACGAGCACATCGGCGAGCTCATCGCCGAGGCGATGGAGAAGGTCGGCGAGTCCGGCGTGATCACCGTCGAGGAGGCCAAAGGCCTGCACGACGAGCTCGAGTTCGTCGAGGGTATGCAGTTCGACCGCGGCTACCTGTCGCCATACTTCGTGACCGACAGTGAGCGCATGGAGGTCAACCTCGAGGATCCCTTCATCCTGCTGTTCGACAAGAAGGTCAACACCATGAAGGACCTGCTGCCCGTGCTCGAGCAGGTGCACCAGCAGGGCAACAAGCCCCTGTTGATCATCGCCGAGGACATCGAGGGCGAGGCCCTGGCGACCCTGGTGGTCAACAAGCTGCGCGGCGTGCTCAACGTCGCCGCCGTCAAGGCCCCCGGCTTTGGCGACCGCCGCAAGCAGATGCTCGAGGACATCGCCGTGCTGACCGGCGGCCAGGTCATCAGCGAAGAGCGCGGCATGCAGCTCGACAACACCAAGCTCAACGACCTGGGCACCGCTGACAGCGTGACCATCACCAAGGACTCCACCACCGTCGTCGGTGGCAAAGGAGCCAAGGCGGACATCCAGGCGCGCATCGGCCAGATTCAGACCCAGATCGAGACGACCACCAGCGACTACGACCGCGAGAAGCTCCAGGAGCGCCTGGCCAAGCTCAGCGGCGGCGTGGCCGTCATGAAGGTGGGCGCGGCCACCGAGATTGAGATGAAAGAGAAGAAGGCTCGCGTCGAGGACGCCCTCAACGCGACCCGTGCGGCCGTCGAGGAAGGCATCGTTCCCGGCGGTGGCGTCGCGCTGCTGCGCGCTCGCAAGCATCTCGAGGGCCTGGACGCCAAGAACGACGAGGTCTTCGGCGTGGACATCATCCGCCGCGCCGTCGAGGAGCCCATCCGTCAGATCTCGTCGAACGCCGGCGTGGAGGGCTCGCTGGTCATCCAGGAGGTGCTCTCCAAGGATGGCAACTACGGCTACAACGCCGCCACCGGCGAGTACGAGGACCTCATCGACAGCGGTGTCATCGACCCGGCCAAAGTTACGCGCACGGCGCTTCAGAACGCCGCCAGCGTCGCCGGCCTGATGCTGACCACCGAGGCGATGGTCGCCGAGAAGCCCAAGAAGAAGGGCGAGGACGACGACGACGCCGCCGCCATGGGCGCCATGGGCGGCATGGGCGGCATGGGTGGCATGGGCGGCATGATGTAAGCCCCCCAACACCTGCCAGGCTTCGGCCTGACGGCTAGCTCCAAAAGCCCCGCGAACCGTCGAGTTCGCGGGGCTTTTTGGCGCTGTGATCGGCGTCATGATTGACCGATCGGCCAAGGATCATCAGTTGAAGCCAACGCAAGCCCAGTGCTAAGCTCCCCAGCGGTATTGTAGAACTTACGACGCTGGCTTGTCCTCCCACGAGCTTCTGATGGCCCACACCGATCCCGATGCGCGACTGCGGCAGATGCTGGCGCCTGGGAACCTCTTCGAGCAGAAGTACCGTATTGTCTCGAAGCTGGGCACCGGCAGCTTCGCCGAGGTCGTCAAGGCGAGCCACGAGGTCATGGGGCGCGACGTTGCCCTCAAATGCCTCAAACCGTCGGTGGTGCGTGCCAATCCCGAGGTCTCGGAGCGCTTCGTCAACGAGGTCCAGATCGTCAGCCGGCTTCGCCACCCCAACACGGTGACGATCTTCGACTTCGGCCAGACCCCCGACGACCTCGCCTACATGGTGCTCGAGTACCTCGAGGGCCAGACCCTCGACGAGCTCATCGCCACCAGCGGCGCGCTCGACGAGGCCCGCGCCCTGCATATCTGCCGCCAGATTCTGAAGAGCCTGGCCGAAGCACACTCCCTGGGGATCGTCCACCGGGATTCTCAAGCCCTCCAACATCATGCTCACCGAGCTTCACGGGGAGCCGGATTTCGTCAAGGTGCTCGACTTCGGCGTCGCCAAGCTTCTGGACGACTCCGACAAGCGCAACACCAAGATGCAGCCGCGCTCGACGCAGTTCATCGGCACGCCGGTGTATATGAGCCCGGAGCAGGTGCTCGGCCAGCCGGTCACTGCCGCCAGCGATCTATATAGCCTGGGGTTGATCCTCTACGAGATGCTCACGGGCCGAAACCCCATCCCCCACGAGAGCGTCGCCTCGGTGGTGCGCGAACACCTCGACGAGGCGCCGATTCCCTTCGAGGCGCTGGAGACGTTGAGCCCGCCGATGCAGAAGTTGGTGCTGCGGGCCACCCGGCGAAACCCCCGCGAGCGTTTTCGCACCGTCAAGCAATTCGCCCAGGCCATGCCCCTGGACGGCACCGTCGACAGCATCGAGCGCAGCCGGCCGAGCGCGGACGTCGCGACGGCCGAAACCCTTGCGGGGTTGGCCGAGGAGACCTCCGAGCCGGACATCTTCTCGGGCAAAAATTATCTGGCTCCGCCCGAGCCCGAGGAAGAAGAGGCCGACCTATCCTCCGACTTTCTGGCGCCGCCGCCGCGCACCTACAAGCCGACGCCGACGCCCAGGCGGGCGCCATCACTGCGCACCGACGAGCTCGATCTCGACCTGGACAGCGTCAACCGGCATCGTCGGCGCCTGGAGCATAAGCGCCGTCAGACCTCGTCGGGCACGCGCAAGATCGACGGCGGCTGGGAAGCGCGCGAGTACTGGATGCGCGTGGTCACCTACACCGGCGGGGCGCTCGGCGCCTACTGGGCATTCGTGTTGTTGGGGGCGATGATGCATTCGCAGGCCGGGGCAGTGCGCTGGGGCGCCGGGTTGTTGATGGTAGTGGCCTCGGTGCTGTGGACGGCGTTTTCGGGCACCCAGGCGGTGGGCGTGGACTTCGGGCGCCGGTGGATGATCCCCACGGCCAAGAATCTGATGTACCTCTTCGTGCTGGTCGCGGCGCTCAGCCTGCTGTGGCTGCCCGGCCAGACGGCCAAGGGCTTGAGCACCCAGCCGACGTGGTTTTACAAGGCATTGCCCCATGTCCCGCCGTTGACCTGGTTCGACGCGCTCACTGCCGGCATCGCCGGCAAACTCGCCGGCCTATTCAGCTATATGGCCAACCTGCTTCCGTATTGAGGCAGGCGCACCTTTCACCCGTGAACTCCCATGGCGCACCCCGGTAAAAGTCTGCGCGATTATATCCAGATCGGCGACGTCCTCATCGACCGCTATCGTGTCGAAGACACCGTCGGCGCGGGGGCGTTTGGCGCGATCTACAGCGCCATCGACCTGAAGAGCGGCGAGCGCGTCGCCGTCAAGGCGCTGCCGCCGGAGGGCGACGCGGTCAGCGACACGGCGCTGGCACGGTTTCGTCGAGAGATGAAGGTCATCAGCAACCTCATCCATCGCAATATCGTCGGTCTGTACGACTTCGAGCAGACCGACGACGGCGTCTTCTTCATGATCTTGGAGTACGTCGACGGCCGCCCCCTCGACCTGGTCGCCCACGGCCATGCGATGACGTCCGAGCAGGTCATCTCGGTGTGCGAGCAGATCGCCTCCGCCCTGGTGCTCGCCCATCACCGCGGGGTCATCCACCGCGATCTCAAACCGGCCAATATCATGCTCACCGACGAGCGTGACGGCTATGGCGTCAAGGTGCTCGACTTCGGCATGGCCAAGCTGTTGCGCCGCCTCGACGACGACTCCATCGACCAGTTGACCCGCGAGGGCATGGCGGTAGGCACGCCGCGCTACATCGCCCCGGAGCAGGCCCGCGGCGAGCAGGTGGGCGCGTGGACCGACCTGTACGCGCTGGGCCTGCTCATGTACGAGATGCTCACCGGGGCCCGGGCGGTCAAAGCCGACGACGTCGAAGGCGCAGTCAGCGCGCACGTCTCCCCCGAGCCGTTGGCGCTCGCCGAGCTCGACCAGGTGCCCGCGCCATTTCGTCCGGTGCTCTTCCGCCTCATCGAAAAGGATCCGCGCAAGCGCTACCGCTCGGCCGACGATCTTTTGGCCGACCTCGACAAGCTTCGCTACGAGGTGCGCCCGGGGGCGGGCGGGGCGTACGCCTTCGATCCGCGCCGCGGGCGCGTCGAGCAGGTCCACGCGGGCCAGCCGGCTGCGCCGCCCAGCCAGCCAGTCGCGCCCCCGCCCTCGGAGAGCCGCCGGCGCACGCGCGCCCGCCAGCCCGCCGAGCAGGCCCAGCCCGCCGAGGCGATCGACCTCGACTACGACGCCTACGATCGCCACGCCACGCCCCAGCGCGATCCCGCGCGTGCCAAACGCAAGGCCAAGGCGCCTTCGGAGGCGATCTTCCGTCTGCCCGAGAAACCGTTGGAGTGGATCGAGGCGTGCATCTCCCCGGTCTTGGCACTATTTGCCTTCATGTTATTCACCGCCCAGCTTCGCTCCTTCGACTACGTGGTGCGCCTGGGGCTGGGCCTCGCGCCCACGGTGCTCGCGCTTGTGTGGTCGCTTCTGTCGGGGCGCGGAAGCTGGCGCTACAGCTTCTTTCGGCTGTCCAACCTGTTTTCGCTGGCCGCTTTGCTGGTCGCCCACGCGATGGGGCCGTCTCATTTGATCACCGCGCTTTTTCGAAATCCCACGTGGTTCTTGACCCCCATCGAGAAGCTTCCCGGAATGGACCTCGCCAAGGCGATGTTGACGTGGGTGGCGCGCCGGTATGCGGAGGTCTTGTCCACGTTTATCGACACGGGAACCGGCATGATTTCGTAGTCGGCCTCCGCCGAAGACTCCCGTGCGGAACGCCTCAACTCTCGCCAAACCGCAGCCGGCAAAAACGCCGTCGCTGCACAGCTTTTGCGATTCCGAGGGCGTCTGGTCGCGGCCGCGCATTTGAAGGCGGCCGCCCGGGTAAGCTTGACCTTTGGGCCGCCAGCCTGTAGGCGTCTTGGGATTGTGACTTTGCGAAACACCGACAAGGAGACTTCATGAATCGTAGTAAGACTTTGCTTCTGGCCCTCGCCTTGATGGTGGGATTGGGTCTCACCACCGGGTGCAACCAGAAGGGGAAAACGGACGCCAAGGCCTCCGCCAAGACCGCCAAGAAGGATGACACCAAGAAGGCGGACAAGCCCGCCGACAAAAAGGAAGCATCCTCGGGCAGCGAGCTTCCCTTCGAAGCGACCGGCACCGTGGCCATCGTCAACGGCGAGAAGATCACCGCTGATGACTTCAACAAGGTCGTCAAGCAGCGCAGCGCCATGTTCGGCGGGCGCCAGATGCCCCCGCGTCTGGCCAAGATGATGATGAAGCGCACCCTCGATCGTCTCATCGACGAGAAGCTCATCGACAAGCAGTTGGCCGACGCCAAGATCACGGTCGACGACAAAGAGCTCAACAAAGAGTTCGACAAGTTCAAGGGCCGGTTCCCGTCTCCCGACCAGTTCAAGTCTTTCCTCGATCGCAATCACATGACCGAGGCGAAGATGAAGGAGAACCTGGGCAAGGATCTCCAGCTTCGCAAGTTGCTCGAGAAGAAGTACGGCATCGCCGTCACCGACAAAGACGCCAAGGATTACTACGACGCCAATCCGAAGCGCTTCGAGCAAAAGGAGCAGGTGCACGCGCGCCACATCCTCATCAAGACCAGCAAGGATGACGACAAGGCCGCGCTGGCCAAGGCCAAGAAGCGCGCCGAAGCCATCGCCAAAGAGGCCAAGAAGCCGGGCACGGACTTCGCCAAATTGGCCAAAGAGAAGTCCGAGGGTCCGTCAGCCTCGCGTGGCGGCGACCTGGGCTTCTTCACCCGCAAGCGCATGGTGCCGGGCTTCTCCAAGGCCGCCTTCGCCATGAAGCCGGGCCAGATCTCCGATCCGGTCAAGACCCAGTTCGGCTACCACATCATCAAGGTCATCGAGAAGAAGAAGGCCGGCACGGTCCCCTTCAAAGAGGCCAAGGACAAGATCCTCAACCAGCTCAAGCGCCAGAAGTTCCGCCAGTCCATGAAGAAGTTCCTGGACGAGCTGCACAAGAGCGCCAAGATCGAGCGCAAAGACGACAACATCAAGATGAACGTCAAGGCGCCCAAAGGCGGCGCCGGCGCCTCGCCGATGGGCGGCATGCCGCCGCATATGCAGTTGAGCCCCAAGATGAAGCAGCAGCTTCAGCAGAAGCTCAAGGCCCACCAGGCCGCCTCGGGCAAGTCCGCCAGCGGCAAAGCCGATCCCACCAAGATCAAGCTGACCCCGCCGTCGCTGGGCAAATGAGCTGACAGCGACATACGCCGGCATCGCCGGTAGTTAACAAAACGCCCCGAGTCGATTCTGTCGGCTCGGGGCGTTTTGCTTCAAAGTCGATTGAGGTTGCCGCGCGACCCGACGACAGTGCGGGGCGCGGTCGTCTCGACCGCCGGGGTCCCTCCGGGGTCCCGAACGTGACGCGGCTCTAGCCGCGCCGGAACACGCAAGGCGGGGCCAGAGGCGCCCGCGGCGTGCCGGAGGCCACGCGGCCCGGCATCTTCACCGTCCCGCGCCATTTCAGAAAGATCTCAGCGCGTCTACCAACGAATATACTCGTCGTCCTTTTTGCCGTGCGAGCTCTTCTTGGGCGCGGTGTGATCCTCGGGCGTTGGCGTCGAGCCAGTGTGCTTGGAGGTCGTCGTCTTGGACTTGTCGGTGTCGGCTTGCTTGTGGCGGCGCGCCCGGGTGGACGGGCGAGTGGGCGCCGGCGGCTTGGCCGGCGCGGCGGGAACGGGCGGGTGGGGCCGACCGGCCTCGGTGGGCTTGCCCTGATACATTCCAACGGCGGTCGTGGCCTGCTCGACCACGTTGGCGAGCCCCTGGGAGAATTTGGCGTTGAAGTCGCCAAACGACGAGGCGCGCTGGGAATCGCTCATAAACCAGTTGGGGAACGTGCGCAGCTCGTGGACGACCGAGCCGCTCATGGCCATAGCGCACAGCACGGCGGTGCCGAACGAGAAGATGGCCGTGCCCACGAACACACGCACGATGCGGTCGTAGGGCTTGTCGACCACCTCGAAGCGCTCGCGCTTGCTGTTCTCCCCCAGGGCCGTCAACAACGGGATGGCCGCCGCCAGGATCAGTGAGGCCATCAATTTGAGTTGGCCGCTGAGGAAGTGGCCGAAGATGGTGCTGACCACCAAAAACGCGATGTACAGACCGATGGCGGCGACCGCGCCGAAGACGACCATGCGCAGGAACTCGCCGACGAACTCACCGGCGGACTCGTCCTCGCCGGCGTCGGGCAGGGCGCGCTCGCTGGGGTTGGGCGCCGAGTCGGGCACGGCAAATTGATTGGTGTTCGACGGCGGCGGGGGCAATTCGGTGTCGAAGCCGGGGTTGCCCTCGGTGAACTCGTAGACGTTGCCGGTAAACGGGCTGTTGGCCGGCCGGGCGTCCGACGGTGTGCCCTGCTGCGGGTAGCCGCCCGACTGGAAGTTCGACGGCCCAAAGCCCCCGCCGTTGGGCTGGGACTGAGGCGACTGGCCGTTGGGTCCCGACTGCTGACCCCCATGGTGGGGCAGGGCGGCCTGCGTGGGATTGGTCATTTGCGGCTGCTGCTGCGAGCCCCAGGGTTGACCCGGGCGTTGAATCGCACCGCTGTCGAACCCGTTTTGGGACGACGGGTTGGGTACCGTGCCGTATTGTCCGCTCTGAAACGTGCCCGGCGCGGGCGTGGACGTGTGGAATTGGCCGGAGGGATCGACGGCGGCAAATCGCCCGGAATTGCGCGCGCTGGCCGTGCCGGGCGGGGCGCCGCCCAGAGTGGCGAGCGTCTGGTCGATGGCGTCGCCGAAGGTCTCGGCGTCGGGAAAGCGCTGGGCGAGGTTCTTGGCGGTGGCCCGCCGGATGAGATCGGCGATTTGCGGCGGCAGCACGCGCAGCCCGTCGAGGCGCAGCGGCTGCGGACTGATCTGCTGGCTGATGAGCGCCATGGTGGTGTCGCCCTGCACGGCGGGCTGGCCGACGAGCATCTCGTAGAGGATCAACCCCACGCTGTACACGTCGCTGGCCGGCCCCAACGCCTCGCCGCGCACCTGCTCCGGGCTCATATACCGGGGCGTGCCGATGAGCTCGCGCTCGCCCTCGGGCAGCCCCACGCTGGTCAGGTCGCGCTCGTCGGTGCGCAGCAAGCGCGCGATGCCAAAATCGAGGACCTTGACGAAGTCGGTCTCCGTCTCCAGGTCGGTGACCATGATATTGGCTGGCTTGAGGTCGCGGTGGATGACCCCGTGGCGGTGGGCCTCGGCCAACGACCGGGTGATCTGGCCGGCCAGGGCCAGCGCGCGCCTGGGCGGCTGGGCTCCCTCATTTTTGAGGATCGACTTGACCGTGTGGCCCTCGATGAACTCGAGCACCATGTACAGCACGCCGTCCGCGGTCTCGCCGAAGTCGTGGATGGTGACGGTGTTGGGATGGCGAAGCTTGCTGATGATCTTGACTTCGCGTAAAAAACGCTCCTTGGCGCTGTGGTGCAGTCGGCCCATCCCCGAACGAAGCACCTTGATGGCCACGTGACGGTCCATCTGCTCTTGATGGGCCAGATACACCATCCCGAAGCCGCCGCGGCCGAGTTCGCGGACGATGCGGTACTTGCCCTCGAACATCACCCCCGTGTCGAGGTAACTGCTCTTGTGTTGTTGCTGGGCCACGTCGAAGGATCCCTCTGTGGACTTTCAGCAGTTTCGGGCAGATAGACCCGTCCCTACGGGTTGGATGGAGCCAGCTTCAGGCTATCAGTGCACCTGCGCGAGATCAATCGTGGAGTTGGAATGGACGAACAACTGACATTGCGTCTCGACAACGCCCCCGAGCGCGGCGACGCCGCGCGGCTGACGCTTCGCTTCGAGGCGGGCACGCTGGTCGCCGACGGCCTGGCCGCCGACGCCGACGTGGGCGACGAGTGGCATTGGGACGATCGCATCGAGCGCTTTCGCGCCGAGGCCATCGACTACCGTGTCGTGCTCGCCGCGCTGTTGCGCGACGGCTATACGGTCGTCGACCAGGCCCGCGACTATGCGCCGTGCGACTTTACCATCCGCGAGCGCTACGACCCCTACGAGCACCAGCGCGAGGCGCTGGCGGCCTGGAACAGCGCGGGCAAGCGTGGGCTGGTTGTGCTGCCCACCGGCTCGGGCAAGACCTACGTCGCCCAATTGGCCATCGAGGCGGTCGGCCGAAGTGCGCTGGTGGTCGTGCCCACCATCGACCTGATGAACCAGTGGTCGGGCGTGCTCGAGCAGGCCTTCGGCCGCCACGTCGGCTTGATCGGCGGGGGCTACTACGAGGTCGACGATCTGACCGTAACCACCTACGACTCGGCGGCCATCCACATGGAGCGCCTGGGCGGGCGCTTCGGGCTGGTGGTCTTCGACGAGGCCCACCATCTGCCCGGCGAGGTCTACCGCCAGAGCGCCGAAGGCTCGATCGCGCCGTTTCGCCTGGGGCTGACGGCCACCCCCGAGCGCGCCGACGGCAAGGAGCGCGCGCTCGACGAGCTCATTGGCCCCATCGTCTATCGCAAGTCCATCAAGGAGCTCAGCGGCGACATCCTGGCCGACTACGAGGTGCGCACCGTCACCGTGGGCATGACCGAGCCGGATTTTGAGCGCTACCAGGCCGCTCGCAAATTCTACCGCGACTTCGTCGAGGCGCGCGGCATTCGCATGTCCAGTCGCAGCGGCTGGCCGCGCTTCTTGGCCGCCACCAACCAGTCCGAGCGCGGCCGGCGCGCCCTGAAGGCCTACCAACTCCAAAAGCGGCTGGCCCTGGTCCACGACAATAAGATGGCCAAGCTGTACGACCTGCTCGAGCGCCACCACGACCAGCGCGTTATCGTGTTTACCAACGACAACGACAGCGTCTACGAGATCAGCGAGAAGGCGCTGGTGCCCGCCATCACCCACCAGACGCGCATCAAGGAGCGCAAGGAGATCCTCGATCGCTTCAACGCCGGGATCTACCGGGTGGTGGTCACCAGCAAGGTGCTCAACGAGGGGGTGGACGTGCCCGAGGCGTCGGTGGCGATCATCTTGAGCGGCTCGGGCTCGGTGCGCGAGCACGTCCAGCGCCTGGGGCGCATCCTTCGCCGGTCGAAGGACAAGCGGGCCGTGCTGTACGAGTTGGTGACCGAAAATACCGTGGAAACCTTTGTGAGCGAGCGGCGGAGGAAGCACGATGCTTACGAGTGATCTGGTGCGAACACGCGTCAAGAAGGGGCGCGTGCATCCCAAATACCTCGACGTCGACGCGCCCGAGGCCCTGGCCAAGGCCGCCGAGCTGGTGGCGATCTTCGAGGCCCACGCCGGCGGCATGCGCGGCGCGGTCGACGACGCCGTCGACGGGGCCATCGGCCACGGCACCGACTATGTGATCTGGCGCGGCTTGGCCAAGCTGCTGTACGACCGCAGCGAGTTCGAGACGGTCGCCTCGGTCGACCCCCAGGACATTCGGCGGGCGGTCTTCGAGGCCTCCGGCGAGCTCGGCCCGGTGACCGGTGCCGAGGTGCGCGCGCAGGTCCTCGAGCGCGCCGGCCAGGCGCTCGACTTGGCTGCCGAGGAGGTCGAGGCGAGCCTGTACGCCGATCTCGACGAGCGCCAGCGCCTGGTGAGCTTCGAGCCCCTCGAGGCCCGCGAACTTCTGGAGCGCTACAACCTCGCCCTGGCGCAGGCCGTGCTGTACAAGGCCACGCGGCTGACCGTCGATCTGGGCGCGGTCGACTCCAACATGCTGCGCTACCTGTTCCAGGCGCTCAAATTCAACCGGCTGATGCACCGCTGCGAGCGCATCGACGGCGGGTATCGCCTCGAGATCGACGGCCCGGCGAGCCTGTTCAAAAAGAGCCGCAAATACGGGCTGCAGATGGCCACGTTTTTGCCGGCGCTCATCCTCGCCGACCAGTGGGCGATGCGCGCCGAGCTCGACTGGGAGGGCGACGGTCCCACCCACGAGCTGGTTTTATCCCACCAGGACGGGCTTTCGTCCCACTACCGCGCCCGCGGCCAGTGGATCGCCGAGGAGGAGCGCTACTTCGAGGAGCGCTTCGCCGAGGCCGACACCGACTGGCAGCTCGAACGTCAGGGCTCGATCATCGATCTCGACAAAAACCAGGTGATCATCCCCGACTACGTGCTTCGCCACACCGACGGGCGCCAGGTCTACCTGGAGGTCGTCGGCTTCTGGCGGCTGGCCTATCTGGAGCGGCGCATCGAGATGCTGGTCGACTCGTGCGACGTGCCGCTGGTGCTGGTGGTCAGCCAGCGCCTCAAAACCGGGCGCGACAAGCTCGCCGAGGCGCCTGCCGAGGTGGTGTTCTTCAAGGGCGTCATCCTGGTCAACAAGGTTCTCGACGCCGTGGAGGCCGCCAGCCAGCGCTCGACGGTTGCGTGAGCGTGGCGTTCGCGGCACTCTAACGGGGTCGCTATTTCAGCCTTCGATGAGGGATTTCGATGACTCGCCGCACCACCGTGTCTTTGCTCCTGGCTTGCTGTGTCGCCGCGACCGCGGCGGCCGGGTGCCACAAGGCCGTCAGAAAAGACCGCTCCTATCAGAAAGTGACGACGTCCGAGCCGGCGGCGTCCCCCAACAAACGCGACCACAAACCCGACGCGGCGCCCACGCCGCAAGACAATGCGCCCCAGGATTATGTGATCGAGGCGACCGGGGCCGTCGCCATCGTCGACGGCAAGGCGATCTCCGCCAAGCAGTTCGACGAGCGCGCCGCGAGGCGCCTGCGCTTGTTGGGCAAACCCAAGCTCACCGTCGCCCAGGCGCGCATGTTGGCCAAGCGGGTGCTCGACCGCCTCATCGACGAGGCCCTCATCGACCAGCAATTGGCCCAGGCGAATATCGCGGTCGATCCCAAAAGGGTCGACGATGAATACGCGAAGTTCGTCGCGCGCTTGCACTCCCAGAAGAAGGTCCAACGATACTTGACCAAATACGGCATGGATGAGGCCGAGATGAAGCACAATCTCGGCAAGGACCAGATGCTGCGCCAACTTCTCGCGAAGAAATACGGCGTTTCCGTCAGCGACGCTGACATGCGCGACTACTACGACAAGCATATCGACGAGTACAAACATCGCGCCGAGGTGCGGGCGCGCCACATCCTGGTCAAGGTCGGCGAGGATGCCAGCAACGCCGATGTCCAAAAGGCCGAGCAGCGCGCGCGCAAGCTCGCTCAAGTGGCCAAGAAACCCGGCGCCGATTTCGCCGCGCTCGCTCGGGAGAATTCCGACGGTCCGTCGGCGTCCCGCGGCGGCGATCTCGGGTTTTTCGACCGCAAGCGCATGGTCGAGCCGTTTGCCAACGCCGCCTTCCGGCTCAAGCCCGGCCAGGTCTCCGAGCCGGTGCGCACGCGCTTTGGCTTCCACATCATCAAGGTGGTTGCCCGTCGGCCCGCGGCGACGACCCCGTACGCCGACGTCAAAGTCGCCATTCGCAAGCGGTTGCTCCGGTTGAGGTTTCGCAAGGCGCTGGGGACACTCCTCAACGACCTGCGCAGCAACGCCCACATCGAGCGGCACGCGGAGCGGATTTCGATCCAACCTCGCACATGATCGTCAGGCTCATTCATTGCTTCGAGGAGTTGTCATGCAAGGCTATCGAGGATTTCTTTCGGCCGCGGTTTTGGTGCTCGGGCTAAGCGCCGGTTGCCATCAAACGGTCAAGCCCGACAACGACTACGGGCCGTTGACCAGCGCCGATGATGCGGTGAGTGGCAAAACGGCAGGTGACGGGGCGTCGTCCTCGTCGACGCAGGCGAACGGCGCCGACAAGCAGGCGGCGGAGACCCGCGCTCGCCACAAGCGCGCCATGGCGGCAACCGAGTCGCATGTGCCGCCGAGCAAGTTGCCATTTCAGGCCACCGGACCGGTAGCCGTCGTCGACGGCAAGCCCATCACCGCCGCGGAGTTCAACGCCGCCGTCGAAAAGAACGCGGCGATGCTCGGCGGCCACTCGTTCCCCAAGCGGTTTGTCGACGCGATGGTCGACCGCACCCTCGATAAGCTCATCGACAAGCGTCTCATCAACAAGCAACTGGCGGCGGCCAAGCTGCCCGTCAGCTCTCAGGAGGTCGACCGCAGGCTGGCCGACTTCGAGGCCAAATTTCGCCGCCCGGCGGCCTTTCGCAGCTTTCTGAAGCGCAATCACCTCACGCGCGCCGCTTTGAGGGAGCGCCTGCGCAAGGATCTGGCGCTCAGGAAGCTGCTCGAAAAGACCTACGGGGCCGCCGTCACCGACAAAGACGTGCGGGACTATTACGACCAGCATCCCCAACGATTCACCCACGACTCCCAGGTACGCGCGCGCCACATCCTCATCAAAGTCAGCCAGGATGCCTCTCCCGACGAGGTCGCCAAGGCCCGAAAACGCGCCGAGGCTATCGCCAAGGAGGCCAAGAAGCCGGGAGCGGACTTCGCCACACTCGCCAAAAAGACCTCGGAGGGGCCGTCGGCCTCGCGCGGCGGTGATCTGGGCTTCTTTACCCGCACACGCATGGTCGCGAAGTTCTCGACGGCGGCGTTTGCGATGAAGCCCGGCGAGGTGTCCGGGCCGGTGCGCACCCGATTTGGCTTCCACATCATCAAGGTCGAGGCGCGCAAATCCGCCGGCAAGACCCCATTTAGTGAGGCAAAAGGGCAAATCCGAACCTCCCTTGAGCGGCGGGCCTACCGCAAGAGCCTCAAAGCATTTCTGACCAAGTTGCACAAGAATGCTCATATTCAGCGCAACAAGAACAACATTCAGATCAATGTGCCCCACGACGACCACGGTCGAAAGCTCAACTCGCACGGCAGGTTCACGACCCCGTGATCCCCACCCGCTCCTAGTTCGCGCGCGCTCGGGTTGCATCGACGGGGCCTCGTGCTGAGCTTTGCACACGGAAGGTTCTACCTCCGTCCCAATACGTCGATAGGCCCACACATGAAGAGCACTGATTTCGAATGGAAGCGCGAACGCATGGTCGAAGAGCAACTCCAGGTGCGCGGCATCGAACAGGCCGAGCTGCTCGCGGCCATGGGCCAGGTGCCCCGCGAGGAGTTCGTCCCCGAAAAGTACCGGGTCACCGCCTATAGCGACCGACCGCTTCCCATCGGCGAGGGCCAGACGATCTCCCAGCCGTATATGGTGGCGATGATGACCCAGGCGCTCGACCTGGGCAGCGACGACAAGGTCCTCGAGATCGGCACCGGCTCGGGTTACGCCGCCGCCGTGCTCAGCCGCATCGCCAAGGACGTGTACACCGTCGAGCGCCACCGCTCATTGGCCGAGCAGGCCCGCCAGCGCTTCGACAAGCTGGACTACGACAATATCCACGTGCGCCACGCCGACGGCACCAAGGGCTGGGCCGAAGAGGCCCCCTTCGACGCCATCGTCGCCGCCGCCGCCGGCCCGATCATCCCCGACAGCCTCAAACAACAACTCGCCCCCGGCGGCCGCCTGGTCATCCCCGTCGGCCAACGCATGGGCGCCCAGACGCTCATGCGCATCACCCGCACCACCGGAGACGGCGAGTTCCGCGAGGAAAATATGGGCGCCGTGCGCTTCGTACCCCTCATCGGCAGCGAGGGCTTCGACGACCTGCCTGGTTCCCGGCCGGGCTCGCGCTATCTCGAGGGCTGACTTCTCAGCACATCGCGAACCAGGGGGAGTGCTTGTAAGTGGTCGGGACTTCTACGTTTTATTTGGGGAGGGGACGTCGTTTCCGTTAGACAACTACGGCGGAACACGCTACCAGTATATTGCCTGCATTTTTTGAAGATGCAAGATTGTGGGGGTGTTTCTTTCGTGAAGAATTCGAAATGCGTCGTCCCCGTTCGGAGAAGTTCGATGAGAAAGATGTGGGTAGGTTTGGTGCTGCTGTCCTTCGTGGCAGCCTGTTCAGATGACAGCGCCGGCGCCAAGCACAAGGTGTCTTGCAAGGGCGCTCAGTGCGAGGGGTTGGTGACCGTGGATGCCAGCGGCACCCACACCACCGAAGCCGGCGCTCAGGTGACCCTGGAAATGCGCCTGTCGCGAGCGCCCAAGGCCGACGTGCACTTTACGCTGTCGGTCAGCGACGACACCGAGGCCAGCCTCGAGGCGACCGATGTGACGTTCACCAAGGAGAACTGGAACGGCGTGCAGAAGGTGGTGGTCACCGGAGTCGACGACAACGAGGCCGACGGCGATCAGGCCTACCAGGTGGTGTTCTCGGCGCTGGACAGCGACGACGCGGTCTTCGCAGGGTTTACGCCGCCGGCCGTCGACCTGACCAATACCGACGACGACACCGCCGGCATCACCGTCGCTGACGTCAGCGGGGACACCGGCGAGAACGGCAACCAGGCCACCTTTACGGTGGTGCTCAACACCAAGCCGACGGCCAACGTCAAGCTGGCGCTGGCCTCCGACGACGACGGCGAGGGCACGGCCGCGCCGGCTACGCTCGAGTTTACCCCGGACAACTACAACGCCCCTCAGACCATCACGGTCACCGGCGTCGACGACGACCTCGCCGACGGCCCGCAGGACTATCACGTGGTGTTCCAGCCGGCCGAGAGCGACGACACCAACTACGCCGGCATCACCCCCGATCCGGTCCAGTTGACCAATATCGATAACGACACCGCTGGCATCACCGTGGGTGACGTCAGCGGTGACACCGGAGAGAACGGCGACCAGGCGACGTTTACGGTGGTGCTCAACTCGCAGCCCACCGCCGACGTGACCATTGCGCTGGCCTCCAGCGACGAAGGCGAGGGCACCGCCGACCCGACGAGCCTGACCTTTACAGCCGACAACTGGGCGGCGCCGCAGGCGGTGACGCTGACCGGCCAGGACGACGACGTCGCCGACGGCGACCAGCACTACGAGATCACCTTCGAGGCGGCCGCGAGCGACGACACCAATTACGCCGGCATCACCCCCGACCCGGTTGAACTGCTCAACGTCGACGACGACACCGCCGGCATCAACGTGAGCGCCATCAGCGGCGACACTGGTGAGAACGGCGACCAGGCCTCGTTCACAGTCGTGCTCAACTCCCAGCCGACCGACGACGTCACGGTCAACTTCGATACGGACGACGCCGGCGAGGGCACCGTCGACAACACCAGTCTTACGTTCACCGCGCAGAACTGGAACGCGCCGCAGACGGTTACCGTCACCGGCCAGGACGACGACCTCGCCGACGGCAACCAGCCCTACGCGATCACCTTCAGCGCGACGACCAGCAACGACCCGGCGTACGCGGCGATCACACCGGCGAACGTCGACGTGACCAACGTGGATAACGACAGCGCCGGTATCACCGTGAGCGCCATCAGCGGCGACACGACCGAGGCCGGTGGGCAGGCGACCTTCACGGTCGTGCTGACCTCGCAGCCGTATAACGACGTCACGGTCAACTTCGACACCAACGACGCCACCGAGGGCACGCCGGACAAGACGAGCCTGACGTTCACGGCGCAGAACTGGAACGCGCCGCAGACGGTTACCGTCACCGGCCAGGACGACGCCCTCGCCGATGGTAATCAGCCCTACGCGATCACCTTCAGCGCCACGACGAGCAACGACCCGGCGTACGCCGCGATCACGCCGGGCAATGTCGACGTGACCAACACCGACAACGACAGCGCCGGCATCACGGTCAGCGCCATCAGCGGCAACACGACCGAGGCTGGCGGGCAGGCGACATTTTCCGTCGTGTTGAGCTCGCAGCCGTATAACGACGTGACCGTCAACTTCGACACCAACGACGCGAGTGAGGGTACGCCCGACAAGACGAGCCTGACGTTCACCGCGGCCAACTGGAACGCGCCGCAGACGGTTACCGTCACCGGCCAGGACGACGCCCTCGCCGACGGCAACCAGCCCTACGCGATCACCTTCAGCGCGACGACCAGCAACGACCCGGCGTACGCCGCGATCACGCCGGGCAATGTCGACCTCACCAACACCGACAACGACAGCGCCGGCATTACGGTGAGCGCCATCAGTGGTGACACCACCGAGGCCGGCGGACAGGCGACGTTCACCGTGGTGCTGACCTCGCAGCCGTACAACGACGTCACGGTCAACTTCGACACCAACGACGCCACCGAGGGCACGCCGGACAAGACGAGCCTGACGTTCACGGCGCAGAACTGGAACGCGCCGCAGGCGGTTACCGTCACCGGCCAGGACGACGCCCTCGCCGACGGCAACCAGCCCTACGCGATCACCTTCAGCGCCACGACCAGTAACGACCCTGCGTACGCGGCGATCACGCCGGGCAATGTCGATGTGACCAACACCGACAACGACAGCGCCGGCATCACGGTCAGCGCCATCAGCGGCAACACGACCGAGGCTGGCGGGCAGGCGACATTTTCCGTCGTGTTGAGCTCGCAGCCGTATAACGACGTGACCGTCAACTTCGACACCAACGACGCGAGTGAGGGTACGCCCGACAAGACGAGCCTGACGTTCACCGCGGCCAACTGGAACGCGCCGCAGACGGTTACCGTCACCGGCCAGGACGACGCCCTCGCCGACGGCAACCAGCCCTACGCGATCACCTTCAGCGCGACGACCAGCAACGACCCGGCGTACGCCGCGATCACGCCGGGCAATGTCGACCTCACCAACACCGACAACGACAGCGCCGGCATTACGGTGAGCGCCATCAGTGGTGACACCACCGAGGCCGGCGGACAGGCGACGTTCACCGTGGTGCTGACCTCGCAGCCGTACAACGACGTCACGGTCAACTTCGACACCAACGACGCCACCGAGGGCACGCCGGACAAGACGAGCCTGACGTTCACGGCGCAGAACTGGAACGCGCCGCAGGCGGTTACCGTCACCGGCCAGGACGACGCCCTCGCCGACGGCAACCAGCCCTACGCGATCACCTTCAGCGCCACGACCAGTAACGACCCTGCGTACGCGGCGATCACGCCGGGCAATGTCGATGTGACCAACACCGACAACGACAGCGCCGGCATCACGGTCAGCGCCATCAGCGGCAACACGACCGAGGCTGGCGGGCAGGCGACATTTTCCGTCGTGTTGAGCTCGCAGCCGTATAACGACGTGACCGTCAACTTCGACACCAACGACGCGAGTGAGGGTACGCCCGACAAGACGAGCCTGACGTTCACCGCGGCCAACTGGAACGCGCCGCAGACGGTTACCGTCACCGGCCAGGACGACGCCCTCGCCGACGGCAACCAGCCCTACGCGATCACCTTCAGCGCGACGACCAGCAACGACCCGGCGTACGCCGCGATCACGCCGGGCAATGTCGACCTCACCAACACCGACAACGACAGCGCCGGCATTACGGTGAGCGCCATCAGTGGTGACACCACCGAGGCCGGCGGACAGGCGACGTTCACCGTGGTGCTGACCTCGCAGCCGTACAACGACGTCACGGTCAACTTCGACACCAACGACGCCACCGAGGGCACGCCGGACAACACCAGCCTGACGTTCACGGCGCAGAACTGGAACGCGCCGCAGACGGTGACCGTGACGGGGCAGGACGACGCGTTCGCCGACGGCAACCAGCCCTACGCGATCGTGTTCAGCGCCACGAGCAGCGCCGATGCGGCCTACGCGGCGATCACCCCGGGCAATGTCGACGTGACCAACATGGACAACGACAGCGCCGGCATCACCGTCAACACAGTCGTGGGCACCAGCACCGAGGCCGGCGGCGCGGCGAACTTCTCGGTGGTGCTGAACTCCGAGCCCTTCGCCGACGTGACGGTCAACTTCGACACCACCGACGCCACCGAGGGAGTGCCCGACGTCAACAGTCTGACGTTCAACGCTACCAACTGGAACGCGCCGCAAAACGTGCTCGTGCGCGGCCAGGACGACGCCCTGGCAGACGGCGATCAGCCTTATGCCATTTCGTTCAGCGCCACGACCAGCGCCGACACGACTTACGCGGCGATCACGCCGGCGAATGTCGCCCTGACCAACACCGACAACGACACCGCCGGCATCACGGTGAGTCCGATCAGCGGCAACACCACCGAGGCAGGGGGCACGGCCACGTTCACGGCGGTCCTCAACTCCCAATCGTTCGCCGACGTCACGCTCAACTTCGACACCACCGACGCCAGCGAGGGCGTGCCCGGTGTCACCAGCCTGACGTTTACGGCAGCCAACTGGAACACCCCCCAGACGGTGACCGTGACCGGCCGGGACGACTATGTCGTCGACGGCAACCAGAGCTACGCCATCGCGTTCGGCGCGACGACGAGCTCGGACGCAGCCTACGCGGCGATCACGCCGGGCAACATCGCGGTCACCAACATCGACAACGACACCGCCGGCATCACCGTCACGCCGGCGACGGCGAACACCTCCGAGGCGGGCGGCACGGCCACGTTCACCGTGGTGCTCAACTCCCAGCCGACCGCCAATGTCGCCATCAGCTACGCCTCCAGCGACACCACCGAGGGCACGGTCTCGCCGGGGTCGCTGACCTTTACCCCGAGTAACTGGAACGTCGCCCAGTCCTTCGTGGTCCACGGCGTCGACGACACCATCATGGACGGCAACCAGGCGTACACCATCAACTTCGCCCCCACCAACAGCGGTGATCCCAACTACAACGGGGTTTCCATCGCCCAGCGAAGCCTGACCAACATCGACAACGACAACCCGCCGGCGGTGGGCACCTCCGGGACCACCGGTCGCCTCTCCGGCGCGCCTTGGACGGTGTGTCGTGCGGACACCAGCACAGCCTGGCTGGCGGCCAATAACGGTGGTGCCTACAACCCGACGCAGGCCTGCCAGTCGATTGGGTATGCGCGGGCGGACGCCTGGGGCGGAACCTGTGGCACGGTGTGCGGCTACTGCGGCACTGCCGGGCGAGAGTACTACGATGGCGGCGGCGGTAGCGCCACCTATCTGACCTACACCGTGCACTGGAGGTGCGCGCACTGACCGGACGCCGGTAGTCCGGCGCAGTCTCCCCGAGGCTCCTCCTATAATTCGCAGGAGGAGCCTCTTTGTGTTCTGCCAGGCCCGCTGAAACTGTGGCTCAACTGCGCTGGGGGGCCAAGGTCGCCGGTGCTCTTGCATCTTCGTCCCATCAGTAGTCTCATCGTCGGAGTTGGAGACCAACTCGACGCGGTACCCTATTTCCTTCGCACGGGACCAACGATGGGCTCGTTTTTCAGCAATGTGCAGGTTCGAACGCAGGATTCCTCGGGGCGCGACGAGGTGGTCGCGGCGGTGCGTGCGCACCTGGCGGCCGACGGGCGCTACGTTCAGGTCGAATCGGCCGACGAGGCGCAGCGCTCGGTGGTCATCGGCCCGGCGGTGGCCGCAGGCGGGGCGTGGTGGACGCCGGTGTACGACCAGGGGGCGGAGCTGGGCACCGATCCGCTGCGTGAGCTGGCCGCGGCGCTGTCGCGCGCGGTCTCCAATTATGCGGTGAGCCTGGGCGTACACGACAGCGACGTGCTCACGATGCAGCTCTTCGGCGAGGGCGACGAGCTCGATACCTACGATAGCTTCCCGGAGTACTTCTCGATGGCGATGCCCGAGGCCGGCGAGGAGGGTGACGAGCGCGTCTCCTACGAGGGGGACCCCGACAAGTGGCGGTTGCTGCTGGTCGACGGGAGCACCGTCGAACAGCTCGCGCAGGCTTTCGCCAGCGATGACGTCTTCGCCGAGGCGACCCTGGGGACCATCGGCGAACTCTTCGGCTGGGACAACGAGCACACCCAGACCGGCTTTCGGTATCTGGAGCCCGGCGAGGCGCATACGGTGCTGCACTTTCGGCTGCGAGCGACCGCGTCGCAGGGCGCCGGACAGCAAGAGGAGCAAGGGCCGCCAACGCTGACGCGGTACTCGTTTACGCCACAGATGGAACTCTCGGTGGGCGACCAGACCCAGTTGTCCTGCTCCTTCGAGAGCACCGGCGGCGCGAGTCAGGGCGTCGAGGTCGCGTTATGGGGGAGCGCCGTCGACGCGGCCGTATTCGATGCCTCCGAGGCGACCATTCGCCGGCGCGTCGGCGACGAATTTGTCGACCAGACGGTCGAGCTCGAGGCCCGTGACGCCGACCACGGTCGCGTGCTGGTCGCACGGTTCCCCGACGTCGAAATTCCCGCCGGCTTGGGCGATATCTACGGGCCTGGCGGCGATCCGACGATGCTTCGCCAGGCGATGGCGGCCTCGTTTCAAAAGCATCTGCACCTCATCGTGCCGGCCACGGTGCGCGAGGCAGGCGAGTTCACGCTCAACGTGGGCATGGTGCCCGAGGAAAACCGCGAGGGCTTCAGCTCGACGAGCGTCCACCTGGCGATCACCCCGCCGCTTCGCCGACCCCGGCACTACGCGGGCGATAACGCGTCCCAATATCTACGGATGATGAATACGCCCAGCCACCTCCTGGCGCTCGTCGTGCTCCGGGCCGACCGCGCCGTCGTGGCCGAGCAGGCCGCCGACGCCTTCGAGCGTTGGCATCAGGTCTGTGGTTTCCAAAAGTACATGCGCATGGTCACCCCCGACATCGGCAAACGCGCCCAGACGGGCGCATTCGCCGGCGACGCCATCCCCGACGGCGATCCGTGGAAGACGGTGCGCGAGCAGCTCGAAACGGCGATGCAAGTCATCTTCCAGGACCGGTCGACCGCGCCTGTCGACCCGGACGATATGGCGCGTTACACCCATCCAGGCGGGTTCGCCTTGAGCGAGCCGCGGATCTGGTTTCAGGGGAAGGACGACCAACCCATGGTGCACGTGGGCTTTTCCTGCCGGCTCGACGACGTCGACGCCGGCCTCCATGAAGACATCGAGGCGACGCTTCGCACCATCGTGGACGAGTTGATGGAGCACGCCGGCGGCGTGCAGGCGTTCGTCGCGCGCTGGGCGTGGTCGCCGCTTCTGTCCGTCGACAGCACGCCCTATGAACTCGCCTGCGGCGTCCACGGCCAGTGCACCGGCGGGCGCACCTGGGCCACGAGGTATGTGCGCGCGGTCACCGAGCAGATGTGGTTGGGCCCCGAGCTTCGCGGCCACATCGATGAGCAGCGCCTCGCCGAGGTGACCTGCGTCGAGGAGCTCGGCCAGGCCCTTCGGGTCGAGATCGGTCCCGAGGCGAGCGTCGACGAGCTCGAAACGGTGCTCGCCGAGGTGCTGCCCGACGCCGACGACTGGCGATCCGGCGTCGACCGCCTGTATGGACGGTGAGGGGTTTCGGCCCGTTCACTGCCGAGACCCGGCTAAAAAAATCTGAAACTTTCCGCTCCGACCTCCTCCGAGAGGGACAGGCTATGCCACACTGCGTGCATGCCGCGCGTGAGTCGAATCCTTTTTCGAGAGTCATCCGATGCAACATAAAATCTATTCAGTCTGGCTGAGTTTGCTTCTTGCCACGTCGCTCTTGGCTGCGTCTTGCTCGGACAACCCCCCGGCGCGCGACGGCGGCGGGTTGTCGGACGCCGGCATGCTGGATGCCGGCGCCCAGGATGTCGGCGCGCGCGACGCGGGACATCAGGGCGCCGACGCGGCCAGTTGCACCGACGAGTGTGCGGACGAGAGTCTGACGCAATGCGCTCAGGGCGGTCTGAGTCGATGTGGTGACTTCGATGACGACGGCTGTCTGGAGTGGGGCGCTCCGCAAGCGTGCCCCGGCGGAGGGCAGTGCACCGATGGGGCGTGCGTGAGCGCTTGCACCGACGAGCCGTGCACCGAAGTGGGGGCGTTGGCCTGTTCGCAGGACGGGCTGGGAACCGTGGAGTGCGGCGACTTCAATGGCGACGGTTGTCTCGAGTGGGGCCATGCGCAGAGTTGCGCGTCTGGGCAGACCTGCTCGAACGGTACCTGCTCGGCGAGCTGTTCGGACGGATGTACGTCGCAAGGCGCCAAGCGCTGCGAGGCCGGCGACGTGGTCACCTGCGACGACTACAACAGCGACGGCTGTCTCGAGTGGGGCGACCCTCAGAAGCTGTGCCACCGGGTCGTTCTGCAACCAGGGTAGCTGCGAGCAAGCCTGCGTCTCCGAGTGTCCCGCCGTCGGCGTCAAGCAATGCGATGAGGCAGGCAACGTCGTCGAATGCGTCGACAGCGACGGGGCGGGGTGTCTCAAATGGGGCACCCCCACCCAATGCGGCGCCGGGCTCGTGTGCGACAGCGGCGCCTGTGCCGCGGTTTGTTCCGACGAGTGCCCCTCCGACGGCGCGCGCCGCTGCGCGGTGGGCGCGGCCGACCAGTATCAGATCTGCGCAGACCACGATGGTGACGGCTGCCTGGAGTGGGGGAGCGCGGCGAGCTGTCCGAGCGGCCAGGTGTGCTCGTCGGGTAACTGCGCCGACAACTGCACCGACGAGTGCACCAGCGCCGGCGAGAAGACCTGCCAAAACGGCCGCGCCTATACGTGCGGCCAATACGACGCCGACAATTGTCTGGAATGGGGCGACGAGCTGCAATGTGCCGCCTACGAGGCGTGCAGCGCCGGGAGCTGCGCGCAGACCAACCCGCCCGCGCAGGTGGTCATCTCCGAAGTGCTCTACGACGCGGTCGGCGCCGACGACGACGTGTTCATCGAGCTGCACGGCCCGGCAGGCACCGACCTGGCCGGATTCACGCTGGTGGGGGTCAACGGCTACAACGGTGCGGATTACAACGCGATCAGCCTGGCGGGCACCATTGGGGCCGACGGGCTCTTCGTCGTCGCCTCCCCAAACAGCGCCTACGCAGCTCAGGCGGACCAGACCGACGCGAACGTTAACTTCCAGAACGGCCCGGACAATATCCAATTGAGGTGGGGCACGCAGGTCGTCGACGCGGTCGGCTACGGCACCTTCGGCGCCAGCGAAACCTTCGCCGGCGAGGGCAGCCCGGCGGTCGATGTCACCGCCGGCCACAGCCTGTCGCGCGACGACAACTACACCGACACCGACGACAACGCCGCCGACTTTTACGACACCGCCTCGCCGACGCCCGGCGCGGCCAACCCCGCCCCGGCGGTGTGCGGCAACGGCACGGTCGACCCCGGCGAAGTCTGCGACGGCAACTGCCCGGCGAGCTGCGACGACGGCGACGCGTGCACCGCCGACGCCTCCACCGGCAGCGCGGCCACCTGTGACCTGGTGTGCACCAACGACCCGATCACCCAGTGCACCGGCGGCGACGGCTGCTGCCCCTCCGGGTGCACCAGCAGCACCGACAGCGACTGCATCTCGCCCACCGGCGACCTCGTGTGGGCGAAGCAGTTTGGCGCCAGCGGATCGCCCATGCCCAGCAGCTTCGCCGACGCCGTCACTGTCGACGCCGGCGGCAATATTCTGCTCGCCGGGCACTACGATATTAGCATCGACCTCGGCGGCAAGACGCTGTCTCATTCTGGCCTCAGCGATAACACATATGTGGCCAAATTCGACGCGGCCGGCAACCGCATCTGGAGTAAGGACGTCGGAAGTGCCTATGACGACACGCCCGAGGGCATCGCCGTCGACAGCGCCGGCGACGTGGCTATCACCGGCACCGACGACGGCAATATCTACGTGACCAACTTCGACGCCGCCGGCAACCAGTTGTGGCGCCACCGCCTCACTGCATCCTCGACGCAGTCGGGCAAGGGCGTCGCCTTCGACGCCAGCGGCAACGTGTACGTCGTCGGCGACACCTCCAGCAGCGTCGACTTCGGCGGCGGCGTGAAGACCGCCGCGGGCAACTACGACGTGTTCGTGGCCAAATACGACGCTGCCGGCAATTACGTGTGGGCCAAGGTCTTTGGCGACGCCGACGCGCAGCACGCCGAAGGCATCGCCGTGGATTCCGGCGGCGACGTGGTCATCACCGGAAGCTTCCAGGGAAGCGTCGATTTTGGCGGCGGCGCGCTGCAAAGCGCCGGGCAGCAGGACATCTTCGTGGCCAAGCTCGACGCGTCCGGCAACCACGTGTGGAGCAAGCGTTTCGGCGACTCCGATTCCCAGGAAGGCCGGAGCATCGCGGTGGACGCGTCCGGCAACGTCCTGGTCGCCGGGAAATTCCAAGGAAGCGTCGACTTCGGTGGCGGCGCGAAGCAGAGCGCCGGACGGACCGACGCGTATGTGGTCAAATTGGATGCGTCCGGCCACCACGTGTGGAGCAAGCGCTTCGGTGATGGTTCCTTTCAGTCGGCGCTTGGCGTCGCCGCCGACGCCGACGGCAATATCATCCTCTCGGGTAACTTCATGGGCAGCATCGACTTCGGCGGAGGCGCGTTCACCAACAACGACACCTTCGACCACCTCTTCGTGGCCAAGCTGGACTCGTCAGGCGCCCATCTTTGGAGCAAGGCCTACGCGGCGAGCAACACCCAGGTTTTTGGGAGCGTGACGGCTGGTCCGACTCGTCACATCTATCTGGCCGGGGCGTTCTACGGCGATATCGACTTTGGTGGGGGCACCCTCAGCGCCGCGGGCAGCCCGGACGCCTTCTTGGTGAAACTCGCGCCCTGAGCCCGCACGTGTGGCAGCGTGATCGCGGACCCCTCATGTTCTCGCGTCAGACGCTCGCCGCCGTATCACCAGACCGTGCCGTTGGCGCGGGTGCCCGGCGAGGAGCCGGCGTTGGCGCCGACGACGCGAACAAGTAGGCGGGGGCGACTCGCAACACCAGTCCTACCAATCGTGGCCGGAGTTCCAGGCGGCCTTGATGCTCTCCTGGGCTAAGCCGAAGGCTTGGCCGATGCGAAAGAAGGTCGTCGCCTCGGCGGGGTCGGCCTTGTCGGCAAAAGAGAATCAGGGAGAGCACCTCCAGAGCCGTGCGGCGGTGCGCCCCCTCGGCGATGCGCCCGGCCGCGCTGTCGATGAAGTCGGCGACCTCGTCGTCGTCGGCGACGATGGTCGTCAGCGCCCGGCACACCCGGTTGATGTGGTCGCCGAGCACAGCTCGAACCTGCTCGCTGTTGGCAAAGGGCATGCGCTCAATCTGGGCGCGCAGCGTTTGGAGCTCCTCGTCGGAGACCTCCCCGTCGATGTAGATCATCAGGTAGCTCAGATCGACGAGCGCCTTGGCCTCCGGCAGGGAGAACTTGCGCAGGACGTCGGAGTCGTCGTAGCCGTGGTCGTATTGGTCGAGCTTCATCAGCAAATCCCGGGTGAGAGGAATTGGCGCATAGTTGGTTGCGAGATGGGTTCCATTATAGCGCGATGTGGCCCTGGACGATACAACCCAACTCGCCTGCCGTTGCGAAACCGGTGCGGGGGCAGTTCACCACAGAGGGCACAGAGAACACAGAGGAAAGGCAAGATAAAGAAAGTCGACTGTTCCGTTTCTGTCGTTCTCTGTGCCCTCTGTGACCTCTGTGGTGAATAGCTGTCGGAACCGGTTCCCGTGGGTTTTCCCGCGCGAGCGCCGCTCTAGAAAACCTCGGCCAGCGACTCCTCGGCCTTCTCCAACACTTCGTCGATGAGCTCGGGGGTGTGCGCCGTCGACAGGAAGCCGGCTTCGAATTGGCTGGGGGCCAGGTAGACGCCGCGGCGCAGCATCTCGTGGAAGTATTTGTTGAACCGCGGGATGTCGCACTTCTTGACGTCGTCATGGTTCTTGATGGGCCCTTCGCTGAAGAAGAGCGAGAACATCGAGCCGACGCGGTGCTGGAAGAGCGGGTAGCCGTGAGTTTCGATGATGCGCTGCAGGCCGTCCTCGAGCTGCTGGCCGCGCAGCTCGAGCTCGTCGTAGACCGACTCGTCGAGCTGCTCGAGGGTGGCGATGCCGGCGGCGACGGCCACAGGGTTTCCGCTGAGCGTGCCCGCCTGGTAGACCGGCCCGTCGGGGGCGACCAGGCTCATCATCTCCTCGGTGCCGCCGTAGGCCGCCAGCGGGAAGCCGCCGCCGATAACCTTGCCGAAGCAGTAGATGTCGGCCTCGACGTCGTACAGCGTGGCAGCGCCGCCTCGGGAGACGCGAAAGCCGGTCATGACCTCGTCGATGATCAGGGCCACGTCGCGGCGGGTGCACAGGTCGCGAAGCTCGTGCAGAAAGTCGTCCTGTGGCGGGATGCAGCCGGTGTTGCCGCAGATAGGTTCGAGGATGACCGCGGCGATCTCGTCGTTATTCGCCTCGATGAGCTCGCGCACCGAGTCGATATTATTGAACTCGGCCAGAAGCGTGTCTTTGGCGGTGCCGTCGGTGACCCCCGGCGAGTTGGGCACGCCCAGGGTCATCGCCCCGGAGCCCGCAGCGATGAGAAACGAGTCGGCGTGGCCGTGATAGCAGCCCGAAAATTTGATGATCTTGTCGCGCGCCTTCGCCCCGCGGGCCACCCGAATCGCCGACATGCACGCCTCGGTGCCGCTGTTGACCAGGCGCACACGGTCGAGTCCGGGCACGCGGTCGACGACCATCTCGGCCATGATCACCTCGCGCTCGGTGGGCGCGCCGAACGACGAGCCCAGCGCCACCGCATCCTGCGCGGCCTTCACGACCTTCTCGTTGGCGTGGCCCAGAATCGCCGGGCCCCACGTGAGCACGAAGTCGATGTACTTGTTGCCGTCGACGTCGAAGATGTTGGCGCCTTTGGCCTTGGTGATGAACGGGGGCGTGCCTCCAACGCTGCTATATGCGCGTACGGGGCTGTTCACCCCGCCGGGGATGACTTTTTTTGCTCGTTCGAGGAGTTCTTGGCTTTTCTTGAGCATGGTCTTTTGCGTGGGCAGTGATCGAGTGATCCAGTGATCGAGTGATCCAGTGAACTGCTTAACGGCAACGGCAACGGCAACGGCAACTGGCACGTAAGTGATTACGGGTCCGGGGCACGTAGTCAACACACGAGTGAGGGCCGCAGGCCCAAGCGAGCCGTCGGCCTTTACTCGATCACTCAATCACTCGATCGCTGCGAAGCGAAGCGAGCGTCGAGTGCGCCGGCGCGGAAGTCGCTGACGAAGCGCTCGAGGGTGTCCAGCCAACGGGGGTGGTCGTTGAGACACGGCACCAGACGAAACTCCTCACCACCGGCGTCGAGGAAGTCCTGGCGGCCGCGGATGCCCAACTCTTCGAGGGTTTCCAGACAATCGGAGACGAAGGCCGGCGAGATCACGACGATCTTTTCGAAGCCCTCCCGGGGCAACTCGACGAGCACCTTGTCGGTGAATGGGCGCAGCCAGGGGTCGTTGCCCAGCCGGGACTGGAAGCTCAGGCGCCACTTGTCCTCGGGGATGCCGGCCTTGTCGGCGACCGCCCAGGTGGTGGCGTGGACCTGGTGGCGGTAGCAAAACGCGTGCGCCGGATTCTTGGTGTGGCAGCAGTCGTGACTCTGCAGGCAGAACATGCCCGACGGGTCGGTCTTTTTGACGTGGCGCTCGGGGATGCCGTGGTAGCTGAACAGCACCAGGTCGTAGTCCTGCTCGAGGTGCGGCGCCAGGTTCTCGGCCATCGCTTCGACATAGTCGGGATCGTCGAAAAACGGCGGCTGGTACGTCAGGCGGATGTTCTGCGTCATCGCCTCGGCGACCTCTCTGACCTTGGCGATGGCCGTCTCGTAGCTCGACATCGCGTAATGCGGGTACAGCGGGATGACGAAGACGTCGTCGACGCCCTGGGAGACGAGCTCGGCGAGCGCATCGGCGGTCGAGGGACTGCCATAGCGCATCCCGAGCGCGACGGGTACGTCGACGCGCTCGCGCAGCTCGTCGCGCACGCGCTCGCTGATGACGATGAGCGGCGAGCCGTCCTCGGTCCAGATCTTCTCGTAGGCCTCCGCGGAGTTCTTCGGCCGGCTGGGCAGGATGAACAGGTTGACCACCGCGTGGCGCACCAGTGCCGGGCTGTCGAGCACGCGCTCGTCGGTCAGAAACTCGCGCAAATACCTGCGCACGTCGCCCACATCGGTGCTCTCGGGGGAGCCGAGGTTGACCAGGAGGACGCCTTGTTTGTTTGCCATGTCGGTACCAGGTCTCAACGACGATGCACTTCCAGGGGTGAATAGATGCGTCTCGCGCCCCAGTGGGTGCATCAATCCAGCAACAGCGCTAGATCGCGCGCAAAATACGTCAAAATGATGTCCGCGCCGGCGCGCTTCATCGACAGCAGTGATTCCAGGGCCACCGCGTCGCCGTCGATCCAGCCCTTCTCGGCGGCCGCGCGCACCATGGCATATTCGCCGCTGACGTTGTAGGCGGCCACGGGCAGGTCGAAGCGCTCGCGCACGTTGCGGATGACGTCCAGGTAGGACAGGGCGGGCTTGACCATCAGGATGTCGGCGCCTTCTTCGACGTCGAGCGCGGCCTCGACGAGCGCCTCGCGCCCGTTGGCCGGGTCCATCTGGTAGGCGCGCCGGTCACCAAATTGGGGCGCCGAGTCCACCGCGTCGCGAAACGGCCCGTAGTACGACGAGGCGTATTTGACCGCGTAGCTCATCACCGGGATGTGCGCGAAGCCGGCCTCGTCGAGCCCGGAGCGAATGGCGGTGATCATGCCGTCGATCATGCCCGACGGCGCGACCATGTCGGCGCCGGCCTGGGCGTGGGAGACGACCTGCTTTTGCAGATTCGCCAGCGTCGGGTCGTTGAGCAGATTGCCCTGCTCGTCGACCACGCCGCAGTGGCCGTGCGAGGTGTACTCGCAGAAGCACACGTCGGTGATGACGTACATGCCCGGGAACTTCTCTTTGACGTGGCGCACCGCGTCCTGGATGACCCCGTGGTCGTGCCAGGTATCCGAGCCCACCTCGTCCTTGGATTCGGGGATCCCGAACAACACGATGCGCGAGATCCCGCGCTCCAAGAGCATCTCCAGCTCCTCGTCGACCCGGTCCAGCGAGTACTGGTAGATGTCGGGCATCGACGGGATCTCGGACTTGACGTTGTCTTCGGCGGTCACGAACACCGGCATGATCAGGTCGTCGCGCCGAAGGTGTGTCTCGCGCACCAGGCCGCGCAGATTCTCGGTGCGCCGAAGCCGGCGGGGGCGTCTCACTAGATCGAATTTGTCTGCCATGTTGTCGCTCCTTTTGTCACCACAGATTATTTCACCACAGAGGTCACAGAGAGCACAGAGGAAAGCATCTTCGAAATCTCTGTGACCTCCGTGACCTCTGTGGTGAATTAGTCGTTCTCAACGCGGTTTTCGATTTGTTGATCCGTGTGTTTCACCATAGAGGTCACAGAGAGCACAGAGGAAAGCATCTTCGAAATCTCTGTGACCTCCGTGACCTCTGTGGTGAATTAGTCGTTCTCAACGCGGTTTTCGATTTGTTGATCCGTGTGTTTCACCATAGAGGTCACAGAGAGCACAGAGGAAAGTATCTTCGAAATCTCTGTGACCTCCGTGACCTCTGTGGTGAACTAGTCGTTCTCAACGTGGTTTTGGATGCGATCGGCGAGCTCGTAGCCGGCGGTAACCAGGTCGGGCACGGCGATGCCGTTGCGGAAGCTTCCGCCCAAAAATAGCCCCGGGTGGCTCGTCTCGAGCTCGTCCATCTTGTCGAGGAAGGCGCCGTAGCCCACCTCATACTGGGGGATGGCGCGCTTCCAGCTTATGTGTTTGGCGAAGACGGGCTCGCCGCGGAGCCCGAGCAGGTCGTCGAGGTCGGCCAGCGTGCGCTCGATGAGCACGTCGCCGTCGGCCAGGGCCAACTCGGGGTCGCGCGCGCCTCCCACGAAGCTCGTCAGAAGGACGTGACCGTCGGGAGCGCGCCCTGGAAACAGGCTGCTCATGAACAGTGTTCCGAGGATATTGCGTCGCTCCTCGCGCGGGATGAGCATGCCGAAGCCGTCGAGCGGGTGGCGCACGTCGCCGCGGCGAAAGCCCAGCGCCACGATGGACACCGGCGCGTAGTAGATGTCGCCGAGCATGGCGAATTCGGCTTCGCCGCCTAGCTCGACCTCGGCCAGGGCGTGGGCCGGGATGGCGCAGACCACCGCGTCGACGGTCTTCTGGCGGCGCTTGTCGGCCTGGCGAAAGCGCACCAGCCAGCGGCCATTGGACTTATCTTCGAGGGCGAAGACCTGGCTGTCGTACTCGATGTTGGGGTCGAGCGAGTCGGCGAGCGCGTCCGAGAGGGCCTGCGAGCCGTCGTCGAAGGAGACCAGCCTGGGCTGCGCCTTATCCGTTGGCTTGTCTCCGGCGGCGCGCTGGGGGTCCTTCTTGCCCTTGAAGACACGCGCCAGCACGCCGCGCACCAGCGAGCCGTGCTCGTGGGCGAGGTTGTAAAGCTTGGGAAAGGCGTATTTGACCGACAGCTTGGACGGCTCGCCGGCGAAGGTGCCCGCGACCATCGGCCCCACCGCGAACTCCAGCGGCTCGCGGCCCAGCCGGCGGGTGACGAATTCGGCGAGGCTCTCGTCGTCGCCGCCGGCGGGGATGAACGGCTCGGCGAACAGGCGCAGCTTGGCCAGCGGCGACAGGATCGGCGTCTTCAGAAAGTCGATCGGGCCCATGGGCGCCGCGTGCAGCTTGCCGTAGCGCACCAGAAAGCGCTTGTTGGCCTGCGCGTTCGCCTCGATGAGCCGCTCGTTCAGCCCGATTTCGCCGATGAGCCTGGGGAGGTCGTCGCGGCCCAGCAGGGTGTGCGGGCCATGCTCGACCAGAAACCCGTCCTCGCGCGTCGTGCCGATCTGCCCGCCTGCGCGTCCGGTCGCCTCGAAGACGACGACATCGAAGCCCGCCTTTTTTAGGCGAAACGCCGTCGTCAGCCCGGTGATGCCCGCGCCGATGACGGCGACTGTCTTGTCCGTATTTGCCATGGCTTTCGCTCTCTCAAAACAACTGGGTGGGCGTTGCGATCACTCGAACACTCACTCGAAGTTCGCCACCGTGTCGACAAGGCGGCTGACGTTCTCCGGGTCGGCGTCGGGGTTGATGCCGTGGCCGAGGTTGAAGATATGTCCGTCCAGCCCGCGCATATCCTCGAGGATGCGCCGCGCCTCGCGCTCGACGATCTCGGGGGTGGTGTTCAGGATGGTCGGATCGAGGTTTCCCTGCACGGCGATGCCCTCGGGCAGGCTTCGCTTGACCTGGGAGAGCCGGGTGTTCCAGCTCACCCCGATGACGTCGGCGCCGGTCGTCGATAGGATGTCCGGAAGGTGCGACATCCCCTTGGAAAAGACGATGACGGGCACCTCACCGCCGATGGCGTCGACGATGCGCTGCATCCAAAAGACCGACGCCTCCGCGAAGGCGTTGGGCGCGAGGACGCCGCCCCAACTGTCGAAGATCTGCACGGCGTCGGCGCCGGCGGCGATCTGCAGGCGCAGGTAGCGCACCACCGCGCTGGTGATCTTGCGCATCAGCCGTTCGAATAGCGGGCGGTCCTCATAAAACAGCTTCTTCGAGCGCGTGTACTGCTTCGAACTCTTGCCCTCGATCATATACGTCGCCAGAGTCCACGGAGAGCCCGTAAACCCGATAAGCGCGCGCTCGCCGGCGAGCTCTTGCTTGATGAGGCGCATGGACTTGGCCACATAGTTGAGCTTTTGCTCGACGCGGTCGACCTTGAGCCGGTCGACGTCGGCCTGAGAGTCGACGGCGAATTCCATCTCGATGCCGCCGCCCTCCGGGAAGTGGTACGGCTGGCCCATCGCCTCGGGGATGACCAGGATATCCGAAAACACGATCGCCGCGTCCACCGCGTAGCGCCGCAGCGGCTGCATGGTCACCTCCAGCGCCAGCTCCGGGGTCTGGACGACCTCGTGAAAGCTGTGCTTTTCGCGCAGCTCGCGGTACTCGGGCAGGTGGCGGCCGGCCTGGCGCATGATCCAGATGGGCGGGCGGTCGACCGGCTCACATCGGCAGGCCTTCAGGAAGCGTTCGCGGGAGTTCATGGGCCTCACATCGGCAAAGCGGAACTATCAGGGCGCAAACAATCGCCCCACAACATGCCCACTCGCCGCCAAATTGCAAGCAGGACAGTTGAGCACGCCCAAGCGACGGGCTGGCCAGGGCGGCTGGCAGGCGATCGCCAGGTCCCTATCTTCGGCGAAGCGAATGGCGTCGTCGTCGGTGCGACGCGTCGTCGAGGCGTTTCCAACCACAGCCAGGAGAGAGCGCGATGCCTACCTTTACCGCCCACGATGGGACCGTGCTGTACTACAAGGACTGGGGCGAGGGCCCGCCGGTGGTGTTCAGCCACGGCTGGCCGCTGAGCTCGGATGCCTGGGAGGACCAGATGATGTTCTTGGCCTCCCACGGCTACCGGTGCATCGCCCACGATCGCCGCGGCCACGGTCGCTCCGACCAGCCGTGGAGCGGCCACGACATGGACACCTACGCAGAAGACCTGGCCGTGCTCGTCGACAAGCTCGATCTCACCGACGTCGTCCACGTGGGACATTCGACCGGTGGGGGCGAAGTCGCGCGCTACATCGGTGTCCACGGCACACAGCATGTCGCCAGGGCCGTGCTCGTCAGCTCGATCACGCCGCTGATGCTCCAGACGCCCGACAACCCCGACGGCTTGCCCCGCGGGGTGTTCGACGAGCTGCGCGCCAAGGTGCGCGATGACCGCTCCCGGGCGTTCCAGGAGTTGAGCGGGCCATTTTACGGCGCCAACCGGGCCAGCTCGACGGTCTCTCAGGGAGTACGCGATGCATTTTGGCGCCTGAGCATGCAGTGCGCGCTCAACGCGGCCTACGAGTGCATCGAGGCATTCTCGGAGACCGACCTCAGCGAGGATCTGGCCGCGTTCGGCATTCCCACGCTGATCGTGCACGGCGACGACGACCAGATCGTGCCCATCGGCCCGGCCGCCTACCGGGCCGCCGAGCTCGTCGACGATGCCACGTTGAAGGTGTACGAGGGGGCGCCGCACGGGTTGCCGACGACGCATAAGGACCGGTTGAACGCGGACTTGCTGGCGTTTTTGCAGGGCTGACCGGGCAACCGGAACCGGAACCACATCTCGTCCTTGACACCCGCGCCGCGGTCCGTAACCATTGGACTGTCGATAACGCGAACGCGCCTCGGCGCGACGACGAGCCAGAAATGTATAGCCTTCTCAACAACCAGTGGTGGTGGCCCTGCGATGCCCATAGGTACGGTGGGTCGCCGGCTGGTTGTGCAATGACAGGCTAACTAGACGCGACAAAGAGTCAGACGAGACGACCCACCGGAGACGGTGGGTTTTTTGTTTTCTTGGGCCTTTTGAGGAGCCAGCCATGATCATCGTTTTGAAGCCAGAGACCACGCCCGACACTGCCCGCGAGCTGCTCGAACGCATCGAGAGCCTGGGGCTCGAGCCGCTGCATATGCCCGGCACCGAGCGCACCGTGCTGGGCGCCATCGGCGACGAGCGGGTGCTCGCCAAGCTCAACCTCGAGAGCCATCGGGCGGTCGAGAGCGTCACCCCGGTGCTGACGCGCTACAAGCTGGTCAGCCGCGAGTTGCACCCCCATGACACCGTCGTCGACGTCGGTGGAGTGACGGTGGGAGGTGGCCGAATGGTGGCCATCGCCGGGCCGTGCTCGGTGGAGAGCTACGAGCAGATGTTGGAGACGGCCAAGGCCGTTCGCAGCGCCGGGGCGACGATCCTGCGCGGCGGGGCGTTCAAGCCGCGCACCAGCCCGTACAGCTTCCAGGGGCTGGGCGAGGAGGGCCTGGAGATCTTGGGCGCGGTCAGCCGCGAGCTGAATATGCCCGCGTTCACCGAGGTCATGGAGGCGCGCCAGGTCGACCTGGTCGCCGAGCACGTCGCCGGCCTGCAGATCGGCTCGCGCAATATGGCGAACTCGCCCTTGCTGCAGGCGGTGGGGCGCACGGACAGGCCCGTGCTGCTCAAACGGGGGATGTCGTCGACGGTCGAGGAGTTGCTGCTCGCCGCCGAGTATATCGTCGCCGCCGGCAACCCCAACGTGATCTTGTGCGAGCGCGGCATCCGCACCTTCGAGACGTCCACGCGCAACACCCTGGACTTGAACGCGGTGGCCGTGCTCGAGCAAAAGACGCACCTGCCGGTGGTCGTCGACCCGTCCCACGGCACGGGCGTGCGCGAGCTGGTCGCGCCCATGGCGCTGGCCGCGGCCGCCGCCGGGGCGGACGGGGTCATCGTCGAGGTGCACAATGACCCGGAGCAGGCGCGCTCCGACGGGCACCAGTCGCTGTATCCCAAGCAATTCGCCGAGCTCATGGACGCGCTCGGCCGCGTAGCCGGCGCGGTCGGGAGGCAACTGTGATGCGCACTCCCGACCTCGAAACGGGGCAGGTGTTGCCCGTGTCGCGGCGCTTTTCCCGGGCGCCCGACCCCTTGGAGCTTTTCGCTCGCCTCACCGACGGCGGCCGGCGCGCCGACAGCGCGCTGCTGGAGTCCGCCGACGGCGCCGCGGGCCACGACCTTCGCAGCATTCTGGTGACCCGCTGCGCCGTGCGAGCGACCTGCCGGGGCAGTCGGGTCGAGTTCGTGGCTCTGAACGCCAACGGGCGCTCGGCGATGGAACACGTGGCGCTGCGCCTCGAAGACGTCGGCTCGGTCGAGCGCGACGATGACAGGCTCGTCTTCGCGCCGCGCCCGAGCGCCGCCGGGCTCAGCGAGTTCGAACGATTGCGCGCGCCGTCGACCCTGGACGCGCTTCGGGCGATGGCCTTTGGCTGGGAGCTCGTCTCTTCGCCCGGCGATCTGTCGATGGTGTGCCCGGGCGTGTTCGCCTACGACCTCATCGACCAATTCGAAGTCATCCCGGAGGCGGTGAGCGACTCGACTGGTTTTCCAGACTACGTGTTCTGGCTGCCCGAGGAGATGGTCGTCATCGACCACACCACGGGCACGACCCGCGTGACTCGCCACGTGTACGGCGGAGGCGAGGCGCAGCGCGGCTACCACGACGCGATCGCCGCGGTGGAGGCGCTCTGCGACGCTGTCGCGACCACGCCAGCGGTCGACCGAGCAGAGCGCGGAGTCGGTGAGGGGCTCGACGACGAGCCCAGCGTTACGGTGGACACCGACGACGTGGCGTACGCGTCGACCGTCGACGCCCTCAAGGAGCATATCCTCGCCGGGGACATCTTCCAGGCGGTGCCCTCACGCACCTTCCGGGCGGCGTGCTCCGACCCGCTGGCGGCTTATCGCCGACTGCGCGCCGAAAATCCGAGCCCATATATGTTCTTCGTTCGCCGACACGAAGACGTGCTTTTCGGCGCCTCGCCCGAGACCTGTGTGAAGGTCAGCGGCGGGGCGACGCAGGTCGAGATTCGACCCATCGCCGGCACCCGCCCACGCGGCTTCAACGCCCAGGGCCGCCTCGACGCCGACCTGGACGCGCGCATGGAGGCTGAGCTTCGCCTGGATACCAAGGAGCTCGCCGAGCATATGATGCTCGTCGACCTCGCGCGCAACGACGTCGCCCGCGTCAGCCGCCCGGGCACGCGGCAGGTCACGCGCCTTCTGGGCGTCGACCGCTACTCCCACGTCATGCACCTGGTGAGCCACGTCTGCGGCGAGCTCGCCGCAGGGCTCGACGCCCTGCATGCCTACGCCGGCTCGATGAATATGGGGACCCTGGTCGGCGCGCCGAAGGTGCGCGCCGCCGAACTGTTGCGCGGGTTCGAGGCCGACCGGCGCGGGCCCTATGGTGGCTCAGTGGGCTACCTTACGCCGCAGGGCGATATGGACACGGCCATCGTGATTCGCTCGGCGCTCGTCACCGGCGGCATCGCCGCCGTGCGCGCCGGGGCGGGGGTGGTCGCCGACTCCGATCCGCTGGCTGAAGCCGACGAAACCCGCCGCAAGGCCAGGGCCGTGCTGCGCGCCCTGCAAGCACCACCGGAGGCCCGATGAGCGCTCCCACCCTGGACGTGTTGGTGATCGACAATTTCGACTCCTTTTCCTTCAACCTCGTCGACGAATTCGCCCGCCGCGGCGCCCATGTCGAGGTGTATCGAAACGACGTCGGGCTCGAGCGCGCCGCGGCGCTGGCCTGTGCGAGCGACCTGGTCGTGCTCTCGCCGGGGCCGGGTGGGCCGGCTGAGGCGGGATGCTGCGTCGACCTGGTGCGCCGATGCGCCCCAAGCGTGCCCATTTTCGGCATCTGCCTGGGCCATCAGATCATCGTGGAGGCGTTCGGCGGTCGCGTCGGACGCCACTCGCAGACCGTTCACGGCAAGGCGTCGGCGATCGACCACGACGCCACCGGGCTATTCGCGGATCTGCCGCGCCCGTTGACGGTCGGCCGCTACCACTCGCTCGTCGCCCGCGACCTTCCCGACGAGCTGCACACCACCGCCAGGCTTGGCGACGTCGCGATGGCCGTCGAGCACCGCGCTCACAAGGTCGCCGGCGTCCAATTTCACCCCGAGTCGATCCTCACGCCGCGCGGCGGTCGCCTCATCGACAACGTCCTTCGATGGGCGAAGGCCCAATGAACGGACGCCGGACCCGCGATACGACACGATTTCAATGACGACGATCGAGAGACGAGAGAACGATGAAACAAGTATTGGAGAGACTCTGTGACGGCGACGACCTGAGCTACGAGCAGGCGTTCGAGACATTTGCGCGCCTGCTCGCCGGGGAGTTGACCGAGGTCGAAATCACCGCGCTGGTCGTGGCGCTCAAGGCCAAGGGCGAGGCGCCGGTCGAGATCGCCGGGGCCGCCCAGGCGCTGTTGGACGGCGCGGCGGCGTTCCCGCGGCCGGACTACGCATTCGTGGACACCTGTGGCACCGGGGGCGACGGCGCCGGCACAGTCAATATCTCGACGGCCGTGGCCATCGTCTGCGCCGGGATGGGGCTGCCCGTGGTCAAACACGGCAACCGCTCGGTGTCGTCGAAATGCGGCTCGGCCGACGTGCTCGAGGCGCTGGGGGTGCGCCTGGACGCCCCTTCAGAGACCGCGCGGCGCTGTCTGGACGAGGCCGGCATGTGCTTTTTGTACGCGCCGAAGTACCACGCCGGGGTGCGCTTTGCGATGCCGGTGCGGCGCTCGTTGCGCACGCGAACCATCTTCAACTTGCTCGGGCCACTGGTAAACCCGAGCCGCCCGCCGTTCCAGCTCATGGGCGTATACGACCCGTCGCTCTGCGTGCCGGTGGCCGAGACGCTGCGGCTTTTGGGGTGCGAGCGGGCGCTCGTGGTGCACGGAAGCGGCCTCGACGAGCTGGCCATCCACGGGCCCACGACCGCGGCGCTTTTGCGCGACGGGGACGTGCGCGAGTTGGAGATTCGCCCGGAGGACGCCGGCCTCGAGCGCCACGCGCTGGCGGAGTTGTCCGGGGGCGCGCCGTCCGAAAACGCAGCTCACCTGCGCGCGCTATTGGCCGGCGACGCGCCCGAGGCGCATAACGCCGCCGTGGCGCTCAACGCCGGGGCGATCGCCTGGGTGGCCGGGCACGCGCCGACGCTGTCGGATGGCGTCGACGAGGCGCTTCGGGTGTTGGCCACCGGTGAACTCAACGACCGGCTCGACCACCTGGCGGAGGTCTCCCATGGCGCTTGAGGCAATTTTGGAACGAAAGCGCGCCGACGTGGCGCATCGAAAGGCCGCCGCGCCGCT
This sequence comes from uncultured delta proteobacterium, assembly GCA_963697525.1. GTDB lineage: Bacteria > Myxococcota_A > Bradymonadia > Bradymonadales > Bradymonadaceae > Bradymonas. The sequence continues at coordinate 4,960,482 of OY969087.1, read as the reverse complement.
GGAGAGCTTCGCAGAGGGCCTCGAGCGCTCCCAGCGAAGCCTCGAGGCGGCGCTTCGCCGACCGCGTACCGGCTTTATCTGCGAGTGCAAGCGCTCCTCGCCGTCGCAGGGGGCGATTCGCACACACTTCGACCCGGCGGCCATCGCCCGAAGCTACGCCCCGTTCGCCGACGCCATCTCGGTGCTATGCGACGAGCCGTTCTTCGGCGGGCGCCTGGAGTATCTGTCCGTCGTCCACGGTGAGACCGACGTGCCCGTGCTGTGCAAGGACTTCGTGGTCGACCCCTACCAGGTCTTCGAAGCCCGCCGTTACGGCGCGGACGCGATCTTGTTGATGCTCTCGGTGCTCGACGACGCGACCTACGGTCGCTGTTTCGAGGCCGCGCGCAAGCTGGGTATGGACGTGCTCACCGAGGTCCACGACGCCGCCGAGCTCGAGCGCGCGCTCGCCCACCCGTGCCGCCCGCCGATCATCGGCGTGAACAACCGAAACCTGAAGACGCTCGAGGTCGACCTGAGCGTCACTGAGCGGCTCGCGCCACGGGTTCCCGACGACCGCGTAGTCGTCGCCGAGTCCGGCGTCACGTCGCATCGAGACACGCTTCGGCTTCGCCCGCATTGCGACGCTTTTCTGGTAGGGACGGCGCTGATGGGCGCCGACGACCTCGACCGGGCGGTGCGCGAGCTGGTCTTCGGTCCCGTCAAGACCTGCGGGCTGACCCGGCCGGCGGACGCGCGCACAGCCTTCAAGGCGGGGGCGAGCCTCGGCGGGCTGATCTTTGTCGACGAGTCGCCGCGCGCGGTCGGCTTAGCTCGGGCGCGTGAGGTGCGCGAGGCGAGCGCGCTTGGCTTTGTGGGCGTCTTTGTCAACGCCGAGATCGATGACGTCGCGTCCACCGCCGGCGAACTCGGCCTCGACGCGGTGCAACTGCACGGCGACGAGGACGATGACTACGTCACGAAGCTTCGGGCACGCCTGTCCGCGGGCACCGAGATCTGGAAGGCCGTGCGCGTGGCCGACCGCGTTCCGAGCGGCGCGCTGTCGCGGGCGGACCGGGTGCTGTTGGACACCTTCGACCCCGACAAGCGCGGTGGTACGGGCCAGACCTTCGACTGGGCGCTGTTGGCCGACGCCGACGCACCCGCCGAGCGTGTGGTGCTCAGCGGAGGATTGAAGCCCGAGAACGCCGAGCGCGCCGACCACATCGGCGCCGGCTTGCTCGACGTCAACTCCGGAGTCGAGTCGGCGCCCGGCGTCAAGGACAGAGAGCGACTGGAAGACTTTTTCGCGGCCCTTCGCGGCCGAGGGAGGCAGCAATGATCGGTGATGGACGATTTGGTGACTTCGGGGGGGTGTTTGCCCCCGAGATTCTCGTGCCCGCCCTCGAGGAGTTGGAGGCGGCCTTCGTCGACGCGATGGACGACGCCTCGTTCCACACGGAGCTCGACGACCTCTTGCGCAGCTACGCCGGGCGGGCGACGCCGCTTTACCGATGTCGCAACCTGGCCAAGGGCACCGGCGCGACGATTTACCTCAAGCGCGAGGACTTGGTCCACGGCGGGGCGCATAAGACCAATCAGGTGCTCGGCCAGGCGCTGCTGGCGCGACGGCTGGGCAAGCGGCGGCTCATCGCCGAGACCGGCGCGGGCCAGCACGGCGTGGCCACGGCCATCGTCGGGGCGCTCTTCGACATGGAGACGGTCGTCTACATGGGCGAGGTCGACGCCGAGCGCCAGCGGCCCAACGTGCAGCGCATGGAGCTTTTGGGGGCGCGCGTGGAGACCGTCGACGCCGGCAGCCGCACCCTGAAGGACGCCATCAACGAGGCGATGCGCGACTGGGCGGCCTCCTACGAGACGACGCACTACATGCTGGGGACCGTCGCCGGGCCGCACCCGTTCCCGACGATGGTGCGCGAGTTCCAGCGGGTCATCGGCCGCGAAGCGCGGGCGCAAATCCTGGAGGCCGAGGGGCGCCTTCCCGACGCCGCGGTCGCCTGCGTCGGCGGTGGCTCGAACGCCATCGGACTGTTCTACGACTTGCTCGGCGACGACATCGACCTATACGGCGTCGAGCCCGCCGGCCACGGCCTTCACGCCGACAAACACGGCCTGACGCTGGGTCGGGGACGGCCGGGGATCTTACACGGCGCGCGCACCTTCGTGCTGCAGGACGAACACGGTCAGATCGCCGAGTCTCATTCGCTCGCCGCCGGGCTCGATTACCCGGGCGTCGGCCCAGAGCACGCCCACCTACAGGCGATCGGACGCGTCGACTACGTGGGCGCGACCGACGAGGAGGCTGTCGAGGCATTCCGGGCGCTGTCGCGCGCGGAGGGCATCATTCCGGCCATCGAGTCGGCCCACGCCGTGGCGCATGCGTTGAAATTGGCGCGTAGAGAAGACGGGCCGCGCCTCATCCTGGTCAACTTGTCCGGCCGCGGAGACAAAGATCTGGGCCGCATCGCCGGCAGCACCGAGGAGGAGCGATGAACCGCTACGAAGAGATGTTCGAACGCCTCGCCCGCGCCGCGGAGGGCGCGTTCATTCCATTCGTGACGCTGGGCGACCCCGACCCGCAGACGAGCCTCGCGGTGGTCGACCGACTGGTGGAAGCCGGTGCCGACGCCTTGGAGCTGGGGATTCCGTTCTCCGACCCCATTGCCGATGGGCCCACCATCCAGCGGGCGACGCGGCGCGCGCTGGATGCTGGGACGACGCCCGGGCAATGCTTCGACCTGCTCGCCGAGGTGCGCCGGCGCCACCCGAAGGTGCCGATGGGGCTGCTGGTCTACGCGAATCTGGTGGTGCAGGGCGGGCCGTCGAGCTTCTACCGTCGCGCGGCCAACGCCGGCGTCGATTCGGTGCTGGTTGCCGATGTCCCCACGCTCGAGAGTGAGGCGTTCGCGCGGGCCGCGCGTGCCGAAGGTGTCTGTCCGGTCTTCATCGCCACACCCAACGCCACGCGAGCTAAGCTCGAGATCGTCGCCCGTCGCAGCGCCGGCTATACCTACGTGGTCAGCCGCGCCGGGGTCACCGGCGCCGACGTCGCTGCCAAAACCAGCAGTGAACTCATCGAAACCCTCGCCGAGTTCGAAGCCCCGCCGGCGGTGGCCGGTTTTGGGATTTCGCGCCCCGAGCAGGTGCGCGCCGCCCTCGACGCCGGTGCCCGGGGGGCGATCAGCGGGTCGGCGGTCGTGCGGCGCATCCTGGAGAATCTGGAGGATCCCGACCGGATACTCGACGCGGTCGGCAGCTTTGTTCGTTCCATGAAAGCGGCCACCGCAGGCTGAAGCCGCGGGGCTTGTGCGGGGTGGTTGGTCCAGTAGGTGAGCTGTTCACCCCACCGAACGCGGCATGGCCGGCCGCCCCGGCTCGCATTCGAGGGCCTTGCGCGGCCAGTCTCCCAATTTTGCGGCGGCCTCGTAGGTCATGCGCAGGAAGCGCAACAGCGTGGCCTCGGGATCGGCGCTTTGACGCACCGTTTCGTAGGGCAGCAAAAGCTCGCCGAGGGCGTCGTTGAAGAACGCCGCATCGGGCTCGACCGGCCAGTCGCGAAATCCCAACGGTGTGGGATAGGCGTACGAATAGAACATCGGCTCGTCGACGCCCCCGCCGCCGGGCCAGAAGCCCGCGGAGGAGACCTCGTGGCTGTAGGCCTCGCGGGTGACCGCGTCGGGAAGTGCGGGGATCCCACCGGGATGGAGCGGCGCCGGGCGGCCCGAAAAGCGCGTCACTGCCAGGTCCATCGACCCCCAGAACAGGTGGACCGGGGAGACCTTGCCCAGAAATGACGTTCGAAATTGGGCGAAGACACGCCGGGCCGCGACCAGCGCCCGGTGGTAACGCCGCACGGCGTCGCCGTCGTAGGGGCGCTCGGTGGTGTCCTCGTCGAACGGCACGGCGTCCGGGATCTCGTTGGGGCGCCGGTCGACGGCGAACGTGCCGCCTGCGGCGCGGATCGCCCGGGCGCAGCGCTCGAAAAAGTCGGCCACGCTCATCGTCTCCAACGCCACAACCTCGCGGGCGCCGTCGTCGGCGTCGACGACCAATTGGTGGTCGATAAAGTCGAACGCGACGCTCATCGTGTGCGCCTCGTCGGGCACCGGCCCCGTCGTCAGCCCCCGCGGGGTCACGTAGAGGGTCGCGTGCCACGAGTGGTTGACCCAGGGCGCGAGCGACAGGCGATACTTGCCCACGATCTGCAGCCACAGGTGCAACGACGAGCAGGTGGGCTTCCAGGCGAGATAGGGGATGGCTGGCCAGTTCGTGTTCATAGACGCCAACTTATGTACCGTGGCTGGCCGGTCAATATGAAACGGCGAGCCGCCGGATTGCCTTCGCGACAACTGGCGTTACAATGAAGGACATATGGCGCAAATGCGCCAGTTGGCAACGCAGCAGGGAGCGGGAATGACAGCAGCAGTGGATATTGCACAGGTCTTGGGAGTCGAAGAGTCGCAGTCGCCCGCCGAGCGGATCTCGCGGCTTCGCGATGGGCTTCCCTACGCGGCGATCGAGCGGTTGCGCCAGACGTTGGGGTTGAGCTTGGACGAGCTCGCTTCGGCGCTTGGAATTTCGACGCGCACCCTCAATCGACGCAAGGATCAAGACGCTCTGCGTGGAGATGAGTCCGATCGGGTCTTTCGGATCGCTCGCGTGTTCGTCCATGCCCTGTCAGTCTTCGAGGACGACGAGCGCGCCGCGCGCTGGTTCAAGAAGCCCAATCCCGTGCTCGATGGCATGAGTCCGTTGGAGGTTTTCGACACCGATTTGGGCGCCAAGCTCGTCGACGACTTGCTCACGCGTATCGAGTATGGAGTGTACAGTTGAGGGTGTGGCGGCTGTGCAAGCGCAAGTATGCCGACAGTGCCTTTGATGGAGTGGGTGCCAAAAAAGTCGGCGGCCGATGGAACTCCGCGGGCCGCGCGGTGGCCTATGCGTCGGCGACGTTGGCGCTGGCAGCCCTCGAACTGTTGGTCCATGTCAGCACCGAGGATGCCCCCGCCAACCTCGTTGCGATATGGGCGGAGGTGCCCGACGATCTCGTCGGCGAGCCAATCGCGGTCGAGGACATGCCCGAGGGATGGCGAAATGTGACGGGAAACGCGCAGGTCATCGCCCGAGGTGATGCGTGGCTCGATAGTGGCCCGTCGGCCGTTCTCGTGGTCCCGTCGGTGATCATTCGCGAGGAGCATAACGTGCTCCTCAATCCCGAACATCCGGATTTCGCGCGTGTGGAGGTGGGCGACACACGCCCGTTTTCCTACGATTCGCGGCTATTTGCGTGACCGCGTGAGCTGGCCGATTACGAACTCGTCGAGGCGTCCAGGATCTGGCGCATCATCGCGTTTTTGTCCGGCGTCTGCATCACCAGGTCGACGTCGACGCCGCGCTCGGCGAGGGCCTCGGCGGTGGTGGGACCGATGGCGGCGAAGTGCAGCGCGGACAGGTCGCAGCCGGAGGCCTGCGTCAGGAAGGTGCTCACCCCCCGCGGACTGGTGAACGCGACCCAGCGCGCATCGATCTCGGCGAGCGTATCGCACAGGCGAGGGTAGAGCACCGGGCAGGTCTGGTAGACCGGGATCTCGTGGACGCGCGAGCGCCCGTCGAACTGCTCGGCGAGGGTTCGCGGGGAGTCCTCGAGGGTAAAGGCGACGATGGGCGGCGGGGGAGGGGTTTTTCGGAACTCACTTACCAGCCCCTCGAAGCGCTCATCGTCGGGCACCCGGGCGTCGACGCCGAACTCGTAGAACACCGCGTCGGCGGTCTTCTGGCCGACCGCCCAGATGGTGTGGGCGGTCAGGTCGATGCCGTCGAGCAACCCGGAGTCGGCCACGGTTTTGAGGCTGTTCTGGCTGTAGAAGACCAGCGTGCACGGCTGGCGCACAAGGATGCGCACCTTCTTGAGGTCGAAGTCCACCGCCAGCTTCTGCAGCATGGGCAGATGCTCGATGCGCAGCCCGTCGACGCCCTCGGGGGCGCGGGTGCCGGTGTAGACGACGGTGACGCTGTCCTTTGGGGCCGGCGTGTCGCTCATGGGTCGGCGTGGTTTGGAGTCGAACGCTATCGGGTCAACACGTCGCGGGCACCGGCGGCGATGAGGTCGTCGGCCATCTGGCGCGCCAGCGCGCTGGCGTCGGCGCCGCGGGCGACGCGCTCGAGCACCGTGCGCCCGTCGGGGCTTCCCACCCAGGCGTGCAGCTTCCATTGATCGCCGTCGCGGGTGCAATGCGCGCCCAGGGGCACCGAGCAGCCGCCCTCCAGGCGGTTCATCACGATGCGCTCGGCGCGCACCGCCTGAACGGTCTCCTCATCGATGATGGCGTCGAGCAGCTCCTGGACGTCTTGCCTTCCCTGACGAATCTCGATGCCGATGGCCCCTTGTCCAACCGCGGGTACGTACAGCTCGGGGTCGAGCTCGCAGGTGATCGTGTCGGCCATCTCCAGGCGCTCGAGGGCGACGGTGGCCATGATGATGCCGTCCCAACCGTTCTTCTCGAGCTTCTGGAGGCGCGTGCCGATATTGCCGCGCAGGTCGCGAAACTCCAGGTTCGGGTGGCGGGCCAGCAGCTCGGCGCGCCGGCGCAGGCTGCCGCTGGCCAGGATGGCGTCGTCGGGAAGCTCGTCGACGGAGCTCCACTTGTGCGAGATCAGGCTGTCGGTGGCCGTACCCCGCACAGGCGAGCCCGCGTAGCAAAGCCCCTCGGGAAGCTCGGTGGGCAGATCCTTGAGCGAGTGCACGGCCAGGTCGACGGCGTCGGCCATCAGCGCCTGCTCCAACTCGGCGGTGAACAACCCCTTGCCGCCGATCTCGGGCAGCGACTTGTCCAACACCTTGTCGCCGAGGGTGTCCATGGTGACCACCTCGACGTCCAGGCCGTCGTGGGCGTCTTCGAGCAGCGCGGCGATGTGGTGGGTCTGCCACAGCGCCAGGCGCGATTTTCGCGAGCCGATTCTAACCTTCATCGGAGCCTTCTTCGAAGTCTTGGAGTTTGTACAGCGAGCGCACCACCCGCAGGTCCTCGGCCTTGAGCGTATTCTGTTGCACCGAGGAGCGCAGGTACATGATCGGGTGGTGCAATAGCTTTTTGACCAGCCCCTTGGAGAACTCCTCGAGCTTGGCCAGCTCCTCGTCGTCCAACGAGCCGCTGTGGCGGTCGAGTTCCTGGGCGCGCACCGCGTCGAAGTAGCGCGCCAAGGTGGCGATGGTGGGCGTGACCTGCAGCGACTGGAACCAGTTGTCCCACTCGGTGACGTAGTGGTCGACGACCTTCTCGGCGGCGGGGATCTCCTGGCGGCGCGCGTCCAGGTTGGTGCTGACCACGCTCTGCAGGTCGTCCATATTGTACAAGAACACCCCGGACATCTTGCCGATGGCCGGGTCGATATTGCGCGGGTTGCTGATGTCGATGAGGAAGATCGAGCGGTGATGGCGCTTCTTCATCACCGTTTTGAACATCTTTTTGGTGACCAGGTAGTCCTTGGCCCCGGTGGCCACCAGCACGATGTCGGCGGTGGTGCAGGCCTCGGGAATGTCGTCGAGGGGCCGGTAGACTCCGCCGAATTGTTTGGCGAAGATCTGGCCTTTTTCCTCGCTGCGGTTGACCACCGTAAAGTGGCGCGCCCCGGCCCCGGCGAAGTGGGTCGCCGCCTTCTCGGCGGTGGCGCCGGCGCCGATGATGAGCACCTCGCGGTCGGCGAACTCCCCGAAGATCTTCTGGGAGAGCTGCACGGCGACCGAGCTGATCGACACGGTGCCCTCACACAAGCCGGTGTGGGTGCGCACGTCCTTGCCGCAGCGCACCGCGAATTGGAACAGCCGGTCGATCGACGGGGCCTTGTCGGGCTGGCTGAGCAGGATTTCGTGGGCGTCTTTGAGCTGGCCGAGGATCTGATTTTCGCCCAGCGCCAACGACTCCAACGAGGCGGCCACCCGGAAGATGTGGGCGGCGGCGTCGTTGCCCTCGTAGCTGTCCGGCCGGTCCACCCCGGCCAGGTCGAGCTGTTTGATGGCGCCGACGACCTCGGCCACCGACTCCCAGGTGGTCGTCGCCCGGGGGCCGAATACATAGAACTCGGTGCGGTTGCACGTCGAGATGATGGCGCCTTCGGCGTCCAGGTCGGCGCGCACCTGTGCGACGAACGCGGCGATCTCCTCGGCGGAAAAGGCCAGCGCGTCGCGGTCCTCCAGCGACGTGTTCTTGTAGCTGAAGGAGTAGGCTTTGAGTGTACTGCTCCTACTCATTACTGAAACGAGTGAAACGCCCCGGAGACGGTAACGATGATGAACACCGTGCCCACGAGCACGATGTAGCCCAAGAGAGACAGATACCCCATGCGCAGACCCGATAGCCCGCGCACGGACACCACGATCAGTCCCAAAAAGTAGGCCAACCAGATGAGGTCGGCGGCCACGATGATGGGATCGATCTGGCTCAACGACCCCTGTTCGAGGGCGACCCAGTGGCCGAGCGCCAGGCCGATGCCCAGCAGGATCACCCCGGCCACGGTGGCCAGCTTGCTCATATTCTCCAGCGTCGACAGCGGCGGCAGCCGCCGGAAGATCACCCCCAGGTCCCTGGACTTGAGCTGACGCGACAACAGCACGTACATCAGCGCATAGATCGCGCTGATGCTCAACGCGGCAAAGCCAAATACCGTAAAGATGACGTGCAGCCCGAAGATCGAGTGGCGCGTCTGCACGGGCACGACGGCCACGTCGCTCATCAGCACCGAACTGACCAACTGGAACAGAAATACCGGCCCCAGAAAGAAGATGCCGGTGTTGGGGTCGCGATGGCGGGTCTCTACCAACACGTAGATCGCCGCGATGCTCAGCGAGAGCATCGACGAGAATTCGGCGCCGGTGGCGAAGGGAAAGTGCGACAATTGCACCCCCCGCACCAACAAGTAGCCCACGTGCACGCCCAGGGTCGCCTTGAGCAGGGAGCTGCCGTAGAATTGTTTCTCGCTGTCGGGGTTGAGAAAATGACGGAAATACAGCGCGAAGGTCACTGCGTACAGTGCCGGCAGCAAGATCTCCAGGATGTCCAGTACGCTCGTCATCTCTCACCCAGGTATACCGCGGGTCACCCGGCGCGACCGCAGAACGACGTGGCTTCAAGCTGCACCGTTAACGGACGGGGGCGGGCGAATCATCCAAATTCATCAATTATTCGTCGCTGTCCCGCACGCGCCAAGCTGGCGATGGCTCAGGCACGGCATGCGCTGGCGTACGTCCTGCAGGTACCCGAAGTCAAGGCTCACCGACACCACGCACTCCCGGTCGGAGGCGCAGGCGATCATGCGGCCCCAGGGGTCGTAGACCGCCGAGTGGCCGTAGGAGCTTCGCTTGCCGAAGTGGTGGCCCCACTGGTCGGGGGCGAGCACGAAGGCCTGATTTTCGATGGCGCGCGCCTGCAACAGAGGGTGCCAGTGGTCGCGGCCGGTCTGCAGCGTGAACGCCGACGGCACCGTGAGCACCTCGGCGCCGGCGGTGGCCAGGGCGCGGTACAGCTCCGGGAAGCGCAGGTCGTAGCACACCGACAGCCCGACGGTGTGGGCGTGGCCGTCGACCTCGATGTCGGCGCAGACGACGGCGTCGCCGCGGGCCACCGAGCCGGACTCGCGGTAGCTGCGCCCGCCCTCGACCTCGACGTCGAAGAGGTGGATCTTGCGGTAGACCGCGGCCGTCTCGCCGCGGGGATCGAGCATGATCTGGGTGTTGTAGGTGCGCGCCGGGTCGGGCGATCGCTCGGGGACGCTTCCCACGGTGACCCAACAGCCGGTGTCGCGGGCGATGGCGCGAAAATGCTCGACGATGCTTCCGTCGAGCGGCTCGGCGACGGCGAGTTTGTCGGCGTCCTTTCCCAAAAACGGGGCGTTTTCCGGATACAGGATCCAGTCGGCGCCGTCGTCGGCAGCCTGCTCGGCCATGCGCCGGCAGGTGGCCAGGTTGGCGTCGAGATCGCGGGTCGAACACAATTGGATAAGCGAGACTTTCACGGTCGTCTCCCGGGCTGAAGGGCCGCATCATCGTTGCCAAAGTGGGCGCTCCGATCCCCGATGTCAACGCAGCCGCGATCCCGGAATGATCGCCATCGCCCGGTCGTTGTGCATGGTGATCGGGTGGCAGGGCGCCGTCACACCGCCTCGTGGGCCCCAGGTGTCCCGGCACGCTTGACTGCCCGCGACAGTTTTTGTATGCCTCCCGGTGACGCGAGACAGCCCGGATTTCGAAGAGCTGCTCGCTCGTGCATCGGCGCCGGTTGACCGAACCGGTTTCGATGCGGGCGACTCCACGGCGACGCACGTGGAGTCACATTTTCGCACGGATCATGCGAAGTGGGCCCTCCGCCCGCTTTTTTTGTTACCTGGGATCGTCGTCGAGTCGCACCACGCGGCGCACGGCATCCCGCTGGAGATAACCGGTGGCGCGACGGCGCAAACAAAAACAGAAGTTTTTCGACGACGCGACGTCTTCGTCCAACGCGCCGCAGTTCTCGGCGCAATTGGCCGACAAGATCGAGGCCTGGGCCGAGGAAGCCGCCCAGGCGCACGATCTGGTGCTGTTCGACGTCGATCTGGTGGTCAAGGGACGCTGGATCATCCGCGTCTACGTCGACCAACCCGGCGAGGTCGAGCCCGGCGCGGGCGTCAATATCGACGAGTGCGCCGAGGTGAGCCGCTATCTGGAGGCTTATCTGGACGCGGCCGACGAGGTGCCGGAGAACTACGTCCTCGAAGTATCCAGCCCGGGCATCGAGCGCCAGCTCACCAAGCCCCGGCATCTGCGACAGGCGGTGGGCGAGGACGTTCAGGTCATCGTTCGCCGGCAAGTCGCCGGCAAGAATAAAGTTATTGGCACGCTGGTGGCCTACGAGGACGACACGCTCAGCGTGCGCCTCGACGACGGTCCCGACGAGCCTGTCGACATCAACTGGGCCAACGTCAAAGAGGCTCGGTTGAAATACGATTTCGATTTTTAGCCAGGAGTAAGCGTTCCATGGATCTGAACACCGTCATAGACCAGGTCGGAAGGGACAAAGGAATCGACCGCGAGACGCTCATCGAGACCCTCGAGGCAGCGATCTTGACGGCCGCGCGGCGTACCTACGGCCCGCAGCGTGAGATCGAAGCGCAGTTCAACGAGGACTCCGGCGAGATCGAGCTGTTCCAGATCGTCACCGTCAACAACAACGTCGAAAACCCCTACCGCGAGGTATCGGTCGACGAGGTGGCGGCGGCGGGCTTTGCCGCCGAGCCCGGCGACGAGTTGCTCTTCCAGATCTTTTATCGCGAAGAGGACAAGGACAAGGCCAAGGCCCAGGACGACCGCTTCGGCGAGCTGCTCAAGCTCGATTCGTACAATTCGACCTTCGGGCGCATCGCCGCGCAGACCGCCAAACAGGTGATCATCCAACGCGTGCGCGAGGCCGAGCGCGACATCATCTTCAACGAGTACAAAGATCGCGTCGGCGACATGGTCACCGGCATCGTGCGCCGCTTCGAGAAGGGCAATATCATTGTCGACCTCGGCCGCGCCGACGCCATCTTGCCGCGACGCGAGCAGACCCCGCGCGAGAGCTATCGCCCCGGCGACCGCATCCAGGCGATGATCAAGGAGATCCAGCGCTCCAGCCGCAGCCCCCAGGTGGTGCTGACGCGCGCCGATCCCCAACTGCTCATCAACCTGTTCGGCCACGAGGTGCCCGAGATCTACGAAAATATCGTGCGCGTCGTCGCCGTGGCTCGCGAGCCGGGCGTGCGCACCAAGGTGGCCGTGTACAGCCGAGACAGCGACGTCGACCCCGTCGGCGCGTGCGTCGGGATGCGCGGCTCGCGGGTCCAGGCGGTTGTCCAAGAGCTGCATGGTGAGAAGATTGACATCGTGCCCTACGTGGAGGACCCCGCCCGGTTCGTCACCAACGCCATCAGCCCGGCCGAGGTCAGCAAGGTGCTCATCGACGAGCACAATATGACCATGGAGCTCATCGTCCCCGACGATCAGCTCAGCCTGGCCATTGGCCGCGGCGGCCAAAACGTGCGTCTGGCGGCCCAGCTCACCGGCTGGAACCTCGACATCATCAGCGAGACGCGCCTCAAGAATATGATGAAGGAGGCGCGCGAGAACCTGCTGGAGTTCGAGGGCATCACCGAGGATATGATCGATTCGCTGTTTACCCTCGGTTACAACAAACTCGAGCACCTGGCCCACGCCAATATCGAGGAGTTGTCCCAGATTCCGGGCATCAACGCCGATCAGGCCGAGATCATCATCGACGCGGCCACCGAGATTCTGGCGCGTCCGGCGCCGGGCTCGCCCGAGGCGATGACCCCCGAGGATTACGAGCGCAAGGCCCTCGAAGAGGTGCGCGGCGTTGGCGCCAAGGTCGCCGTCAAGCTATACGATGCCGGCTACGAGAAGGTCGAGCATATCGCCTTCGCCGAGGATACCGACGCGATGGCCGAGTCGGCGGGCATCCCCTCTAAAAAGGGGCGCCAGTTGTGGTACGCCGCGCGTGACCTGGTCAAACAGCAGCAGGGCCTGGAGAGCGACGAGGAATTGGAGGCCTACGCCGAGAAGTTCCGCGAGGCCGAAGAGGCCGCCGCCAAAGAGGCAGAGGCCGCCGAAGCCGGCGAGGCTGAAGAAGGCGCCGAGACCGAGGAAGCCGCCGAGGCGACCGAGGAGGCGACGGCTGAAGAGGCCGAAGAAGCCGAAGAAGCCGAAGAAGCCGAAGAGGCCGAAGAGGCTGAAGAGGCCGACGAAAGCGAGGACGCCGAACAGGCCGAAGAGGCCGCTGACGGCGAAGAAGAGTAGACGGAATAGTTGGTTCGACTTACACCTTAGGAGAAGTGGCAATTCAGGACGCGGCGCAAAACGACGTGTCGGGGCCCGAGGCACAAAAGCCCGAGCGGATGTGCGTGGGCTGCCGAGGTCAGGCCCCGAAGGACGAACTCGAGCGGTTCATCTACCACGACGATGTCGGGGTGGTGTTCGACCTTCGTCAAAAGGCCCCTGGCCGCGGCGTTTACGTCCACGCCGAGCGCGATTGTCTGCGCCTCGCCGCCCGCAAGGGTGGCTTCTCCCGTGGCTTTAAACGCCGGGTGGTCGTCGACGCCGACGAGCTGACCGAGGACGTGCGCCGAGGCATTCGGCGCCGCCTCGACGAGGGCTTGCGGGTCGCCCTTCAGTCCCAACACTTGTTTGTGGGAGCGACCGCGGTCGCTCAGGCCTTCAAGGATGAGGCTGTCGGATTGTTGCTGGTGGCCGCCGACGCCGGCGAAAGTACGCGTCGGAAATACGCCAGCAACGCCGATCGTAAGAACACCCCGGTGCGCGACGCGCTCACCGGAGAGCAACTCGGGGCGGTGTGTGGACGCGACTTTGTCGCGGTCATGGCGCTGGCCCCTTCGCGCCCACTGGCGAGTGTGCGCCGGGACATAGATAAGCTCGCGCATCTTGAAGTGCTTTGATGGCTCCTCGACACGTTCACGCGAGTCGGGGTTGAAACTGGTAGCAAAGCACAGTATGCACGGGCCGTCGGTTGCAGACGCGGCAACCGCAGGTATCATGGTAGCTTAATAGACGGTTTCCTGTTCGCCGCCACCACCAGGCTATTCAGCGAACAGAGCGGAGAGCACATGCCGAGTCAAAGAGTATATGAACTTGCCGAAGAGCTTGGATTCAACCGCCAGGAATTGGTCACCAAGATCAATGACCTGTCGCTGGGCTTCTCGGTGAACAACTACATGACCAAGCTGAGCCCCGAGGAGGTCTCAGAGCTGAAGGAAGCTCTGGAGACCACCGACGGAGCCGCCGGCGAGGTCGTCGAGGAGCCGACCAACGGCGAGCAGGTCGAGGCCGCGGCCGAGGACGGCGGCGGTACGGCTGCGCCGGTCATTCGGCGCCGACGCGCTAAGGTTCCCACGGCCGAAGAGGCCGATGAGGAATCCGGCGAGGTGGTCGCGCCGACAGTGCGTCGTCGCCGCCGTAAGGTCGTCGCCGGTGAGGCCCCCGAGGAGGGCGAGGCCGCCACGGACGAGGCCGAAGAGGCCGCCGTCGAGGCCGAGCCGGAGCCCGAGGCGCCCGTCGCCGAGGAAGCCGCCGAGCCCGAGGTCGAAGAGGCCGCCGAGGAAGAGGCTGAAGAGGAAGTCGTCGAGCCCGAGGCCGAAGAGGTCGAAGAGCTCGCCGAGCCCGAAGCTGAACAGGCCGTCGAGGAAGAGGCTGAACAGGCCGTCGCCGAGCCCGAAGCCGAAGCGGCCGCCGACGAGCCCGAGGCTGACGAGGCCGCCCAGGAGGCGCCCGCCGAGGAAGTTGGCGAGAAGGCCCCCAAGGCTCCCGAAAGCGATCGCAAGAAGAGCAGCGGCTCGCGTCGTCGGCGCAAGAAGAAGGATTCCGGCGGGGCGCGTGTGCTCGGCCAGATCGACTCCAACGTCGTTCTCGACCGGCTTTCCGCCGAGGGCAAGGACTTCTCGCCGGGGCCGTCGCGCAGCAAGTCGTCGGGGCGCAACCGAGGCAAGAGCAGCGGGCGTCGCGGCCGCAGCCGTGGTCATTCGACCCGGCAGGTGGTCGAGGGGCGTGATCTGTACAAGGGCGGCCGGCGCAGCAAGAAGAACCGGCGCAGCCGCGGGCGTAAAAGGCCCCAGAAGACCCAGATCACCGAGGCCGCCGAGCACAAGCGTAATATCCGCATCGAGGACGTTATCTCCGTGGGCGACCTCGCCCATCAAATGGGCGTCAAGGCCGGCGAAGTGGCCATGAAGCTCGTCGAGTCGGGCATGATGGCTACCGTCAACACGATGCTCGATTTCGAGACCTCCGCGCTCATCGCCGATGAATTCGGCTATACGGTCGAAAACGTCGCCTTCGATATCTCCAACTTCTACGACACCTCGCCCGACGACGACGAGAAGCTCAAGCCGCGCGCGCCGGTGGTGACCGTCATGGGTCACGTCGACCACGGCAAGACCTCGTTGCTCGACGCCATTCGCAAGAGCAACGTCACCGGTGGCGAGGCCGGCGGGATCACCCAGCACATCGGTGCCTACAAGGTGATGACCGAAGGCGATCGCGAGGTCACCTTCCTGGATACGCCGGGTCACGAGGCGTTCACCCAGCTGCGCGCCCGCGGCGCCAAGGCCACCGACATCGTCGTGTTGGTCATCGCCGCCGATGACGGCGTGATGCCCCAGACCGTCGAGGCCATCAACCACTCGCGCGATGCGGGTGTGCCCATCATCGTGGCCATCAACAAGGTGGATAAGCCCACGGCCAACCCCGACCGGATCAAGCAGGCTCTGACCGAGTACGAGCTTATCCCCGAGGAGTGGGGCGGCAAGACGCTGTTCGCCGAGGTCAGCGCGCTGCAAAACCAGGGCATCGACGACCTGCTCGAGATGGTCGCGCTGCAGGCCGAGGTCGAGGAGCTCAAAGCCAACCCCGACCGCGATGCCCAGGGCCTGATCATCGAGGCCGAGCTCGACGTGGGCCGCGGCCCCGTGGCCACCATGTTGGTCCAGCGCGGCACCTTGCATCAGGGCGATATCATCGTCAGCGGGCGCTACTACGGTCGCGTGCGTACGATGCATGACGACAAGGGCCACAACACCACCGAGGTCGGCCCGAGCACGCCGGTCGAGATCACCGGCCTGAGCGGTATCCCCGAGGCCGGCGAGCCCTTCTTCGTGGTGCCCGACGAGAAGGACGCCAAGCGCATCACCGACCACGTCGCCGAGCAGCGGCGCAAAGAGGTGATGGCCAGCCGCGCCAAGGAAGTCACCGGAAGCCTCGAGGATCTGTCCAAGATGATCCAACAGGGCGAAATCAAAGAGCTCAAGGTCATCCTCAAAGGTGACGTGCAGGGCTCGGTGGAGGCCATCAAGGAGGCCTTCGGCAAGATCGGAAACGACGAGGTCCGCGTCAAAGTCATCCACTCGGGCGTGGGCGGGATCACCGAGAACGACGTCAACCTGGCCGCCTCTTCGGAGACCGGTGCGGTGATCGTCGGCTTCAACGTGCGTCCCGACAACCGCGCCGCCGAGGTCGCCGAGCAGCACGGCGTCAAGATCCTGACTCACAGCGTCATTTACGACGCCATCAACCAGATCAGCGGAATTCTCGAGGGGCTGCTCTCGCCGCTTATCGAGGAGCGGGTGGTCGGTCACGCCGAAGTGCGCGAGATGTTCTCCACCCCGCGCTCGGGCATGGTTGCTGGTTGCTATGTCCAAGATGGCATCATCCGACGCAACGCCAACGCGCGCATCGTGCGCGACGGCCGGGTGGTCTACGAGTCAACCATCGGCTCGCTGCGTCGCTTCAAAGACGACGTCACCGAGGTCAAGCGTGGCTTCGAGTGCGGCCTGTCGATCGAGAATTACAACGACATCAAGGTCGGCGACATCATCGAGGTCTACGAGTTCGAAGAGGTCGCCGCGACCCTGTAGTCGAGGCGCACATTTCGCATTGCACACGACGCCCGTCGGCCATCTGCCCGCGGGCGTCGTTGCAGGAAACCAACACCGAGGCAGGCTAGCAGAGCCTGCGTTCCAGCCCCAAGACCTATGCCCCACTCCAAGAAAGGCTACAAGCGCAGCGAGCGCGTCGGCCAGCAGCTCCACGAGGTGATCGCCACGGTGTTGTTGACCGACATCAGCGATCCGCGCGTCCAACAGGTCCAGGTCACCGACGTAGAGGTCAGCTCCGACCTTCAAAACGCGACGGTCTATTACGTGCTCCTCGACCAGCGCGAGCCCAGCGAGGACACCCAGCAGGGCCTGGAGCGGGCGGCCAGCTACATCAAGCACGAGCTGGGAAATCGGCTCAAGCTGCGGTTTATCCCCCACCTCGCGTTCATTTACGACGAGTCCGTCGAGCGCGGCCGCCGCATGGATGAGCTGCTGTCCGATCTGGACACGGGCGACCAAGAAGAGTAAACAGCCAGCGTCCTGTCCCAGATCGTAGCACCAGCGCTCTCGAGTGGAGAGAAATCTATGAACGCGTCCGCGGGTGGCGAAGCCGCCATCGACCTCGTGCCGACCCCGGTGGAATTGGCCAAACAGATCCAGCAGTTTTTGGACGTCATCGACGCCAATCAGCGCTTTCTGGTGACCTCGCATACATCCCCCGACGGCGATGCCATCGGCTCGACGTTGTCGATGGGTCTGTTGCTCGAGCAATTGGGAAAGGACGTCGTGTTCTACAATCGCGACGCCGTGCCCTATAACTTCCAGTTTTTGCCGGGCGCGGATCGCTTCGTGAGCGATCCGGGGGACGAGCCCTACGACGTCACCGTCATCCTCGATTGCGCCGAGCCCGGGCGCATCGGCGAGGAGTTCCCCGAGGACGCCTGGGGCGAGACCGTCGTGGTCGTCGACCACCACAAGACGTGGGATTCGGAGTTTGCCGACGTGTACGTGCGCGACGTCGACGCCGCCGCCACCGGCGAGCTCGTCTTTCGCCTGGTCCTTGCCACCGGCGCTAGGCTCACGCTTCCCATTGCGGAGGCGATTTACTGCTGCGTGATGACCGACACGGGCAGCTTTCGCTACTCCAATACCTCGCGTACCACCTTTCGTATCGCCGGCGAGCTGATCGAGGCGGGCGTCGAGCCGTGGCGGATGACCTCGCATATCTACGAGAGCCAACCGCGCGAGCGCCTCGACCTGTTGGCGATGGTGCTCGATACGCTCGAGCTGTCGCATTGCGGGCGCCTGGCGTTTCTGCGCGTCGAAAACCGCATGTTTGACGCCACCGGCACCGGCCCGGAGCTGACCGACGGCTTCATCAACTACGCTCGCTCCATTCGCGGCGTGGAGGTCGCGACCCAGCTTCGCGAGCACGGCGAGGACCTGTGGAGGGTCTCGTTTCGCTCGCGCGGCAAGGTCGACGTCTCCGAACTGGCCGCCAAATTCGGCGGCGGTGGCCACTACAACGCCGCCGGCTGCATGATCGAGGGCACCAGCGACGACATCGTCGAAAAACTCAGCCAGGCGCTGGTCGACCTGCTCGACGACTGATCACAGCCACGAACCCACAACCACGTTGCCAAGCCATGGATGGTCTTCTCCTCGTCGACAAGCCCGCTGGCATCAGTAGCTTCGACGTCATTCGCCAGATTCGCCGCGTCGCCAACACCCGCAAGATCGGGCACACGGGCACGCTCGACCCGCTGGCGACCGGCCTTCTGCCGCTGGTGGTGGGCAAGTGCACCAAGCTCGCCCGATTCTTGAGCCTGGACACCAAAGAATATACCTTCGGCATGCGCCTGGGCGTGGAGACCGACACCGGCGACAGTGAAGGCGAGGTCGTGCGCGAATGCGGGTGGCAGCACATCGACGAGGCTGCCTTTCGCCAGGCCGTCGCCGAGTTCGTCGGTGATATCGAGCAGGTGCCCCCGGCCTATTCGGCGATCAAGGTCAACGGCCAGCGCGCCTACAAGCTGGCGCGCCAGGGCGAAGAGGTGAAGTTAGAGGCGCGCCCGGTGCATATCGAGGCGCTGGACGTGCTCGGCTTCGACGCTCCAGACGCGCGCTTGCATACCCGATGCAGTTCGGGGACCTACGTTCGGTCGCTGGCGCGCGACATCGGCGCAGCGCTGGATTCATGCGCGTTTACGACCTCCATCCGGCGCACGCGCGTTGGCAGCTTCCGGCTGGACGAGGCCACGCCGCTGGGGGAGATTACCCCGGACAATGTCTCCTCGCTGCTGTTGGCGCCGTCGGAGATGATGCGCGACATGACCACCTACGCGGCGTCGCCGTCGGAGTGCACGGCGCTGAGCTACGGGCAGAGTCTCGTGCTGAGCGACGACGACGCAACGCGCCTCGACCTCCACGTCGACGACAACGTCGCCGTCGTCGACCCGGCGGGCGAGCTCGCCGCGGTCACGCGGGTGCGCGAGACGCCTGATGGCCGGCTATTGAAGCCGCGTCGTGTCCTCAAGGCCCAGTAGGGGCGGCAAGAGGAGGCGGGTTGGCCGGCCCTGTCTGTACGGAACCACCATGCTCGAGCTACTCACCGACCCTCAAGTGTATGCGAGCCTGGTCACGCTCACCTTCATGGAGATCGTGCTGGGGATCGACAATATCGTATTCATCACCATCCTGTGCGGTCGCCTGCCGCGCGAGCGCCAACGCGGCGCGCGGCGCATGGGCATCGGGGTGGCGCTGGTCTCGCGGATGGGACTGCTCTTTGGCATCAGTTGGGTGATGGGGCTGACCGAGACGCTGTTCCGTCTTCCCATCACCCACCATCCGGTAACCGGTCAAGATCTCATCCTTCTGGTCGGCGGAATCTTTTTGGTCACCAAGGCGACTCACGAGATCTACAAGAACGTCGAGGAGCCCGAGATCGAGCACCTCAACGAGCCCACTGAGGACGATCCGATGGGCCCGGTGACCCACGACGACCTCGACCCTACAAAGAATAAGAGCCTCAAGGCGGTCTACAGCCAGATTCTGCTGCAGGTGGTTTTTCTGGACATCATCTTCTCGCTGGACTCGGTGATCACCGCCGTGGGGATGGTCGACCACCTGGCGGTCATGGCCGTGGCGATGGTTATCGCCGTGGGCATCATGATGTGGTTCGCCGGGCCCATCGGCGACTTCGTCCAGGACACGCCCAGCGTGCGTGTGCTGGCGCTGGCGTTTCTGATCCTCATCGGCGTGATGTTGATCATGGAGGCGACCGGCGACCACGTCTCCAAGGGGTATATCTACACGGCCATGGGCTTTGCGGTCTTTGTCGAACTCATCAATTTACGACGTCAGAAAAAGGAGCGCATGCTCCGGGAGAAGTCATGAGCAGCACCCACACCTCATCGATCGTCGAGCGCGTCGCCAGCCGTCTGGGCCTGGCGATCAAGCAAGTCCAGGGCACCCTCGGGCTGCTCGACGAGGGCAATACCGTGCCGTTTATCGCGCGCTACCGAAAGGAGCGCACCGGCAACCTCGATGAGGTCCAGATCCGCGACGTGGCGGCCACCTCACAGGAGCTTCGCCAGCTCGAGGAGCGCCGCGAGACCATCCTGAACACGATCGGCGAGCAGGGAAAGCTCACCGCCGAGTTGCGCACCAAGATCGAGCAGGCACAGACCGTCGCGCGTCTGGAGGACTTATACGCCCCGTATCGGCCCAAGCGTCAGACCCGCGGCCAGAAGGCGCGCGAGGCGGGCCTCGAGCCGGTGGTCGAGGCCATCTGGAAGGGGCGCGACATCGATGCCGTCGCCCGCGAGCACCGCTGCGAGGTGTTTGAGCGCACCGAAGACGTCATCGGCGGCGCCCAGGATATCATCGCCGAGGATATTGCCGATGACGCCGACGTGCGCGAGCGGGTGCGCGCCGAGGCCAACAAGCGCGGCCGGTTGACCTGCCGGCGCCGGCGCGGCGGCGATGAGGACCCTAATTACAAGCTGTACTTCGAGTTTTCGACGCCCCTCGAGCGCGCCAAGCCCCACCAGATCCTGGCCATTCGCCGCGGCGAGAACGAGAAGGTGCTCAGCGCCGGGCTCGAGATCGACGACGATCGAATGACCCACTGGATCTCCCAGCAAAAAAACGACGCGCGCTCGGGCCGGGCGCGCAAGCTCGTCGACGAGGCCATCACCGACGGCTATAAGCGCCTGATTCATCCGGCGATCGAGCGCGACGTGCGCCGCGAGCTCGAGGAGGCCGCCGAGGAGCACGCCATCGGGGTATTCGCGCTCAACCTGAAGAACTTGTTGCTCCAGCCACCGCTACCCGGCCGGCGCATCCTGGGCATCGATCCCGGGTATCGCACTGGCTGCAAGATGGCCGTGGTCTCGGCCTCGGGTGACTTCGAGACCACCGACATGATCTACGTGCTCGACGGGCGCCAACAAGAGGCGCCGCACAAGGTGCGAGCGGCCATCGACAAATACGACATCGACGTGGTCGCCATTGGAAACGGCACCGCCAGCCGGGAGACCGAGCAGGCCGTCGCCGAGGCCATCGGCCAGACCGACCGCGACGTGCAATACGCCATCGTCGACGAGGCTGGCGCCAGCGTGTACAGCGCCTCGGACATCGCCCGCCACGAATTTCCCGACCTGGATGTGAGCATCCGCGGGGCCATCTCCATCGCGCGACGGCTGCAGGACCCGCTGGCGGAGTTGGTCAAGATCGACCCCAAGAGCATCGGCGTGGGGATGTACCAGCACGACGTCAACCAGACGCGGCTGCAGGAGTCGCTCGACGCCGTGGTCGAGGACGTGGTCAACGGCGTGGGCGTCGACCTGGGCTCGGCTTCCGAGCCGCTGCTGGCGCGCGTGGCCGGCATCGGGCCGACGCTGGCCCGGCGCATCGTCAAATACCGCACCAAGCACGGCGGCATCGACAGCCGCAAGGAGCTCGAGAAGGTGCGCGGGGTGGGCGCCAAGACCTTCGAGCAATGCGCCGGCTTTTTGCGCATCCGCGACGGACAAGAGCCCCTCGACCAGACCGGTATTCACCCGGAGAACTACGGGCTCGCCCGCGCCATCTTGCAGGAGGCCGGCGCCAAGCTTGGCGAGGACGGGCTGCGAAAGCGCCTCGAGCGGCTGCGCTCGTCGGGCAAGCTCGGCCAGCTCGCCGACAAGCACGGGGTAGGGCGGTGGACGCTGGAGGATATCGTCGACGCGTTGCTGCGCCCCGGGCGCGACCCGCGCGAGGCGCTCGACCCGCCCCAGCTTCGCAGCGACGTGCTCAAGATGGAGGATCTGCGCGAGGGCATGAAGCTTGTGGGCACCGTGCGCAACGTCGTCGACTTCGGCGCGTTCGTCGACATCGGCGTCAAGCAGGACGGGCTGGTCCACGTCAGCGAGATGGCCGACCGCTACGTCAAAAATCCCCACAACTTTGTCAGCGTGGGCGACCAGATCGAGGTGATGATCTTGTCGGTCGACAAGGAACGCGGCCGCATCGGCCTGTCCATGAAGCAGGCTTGAGTGACCCGAAGTATTCGGCAGGAAAGACACGATGTTAAATACGCTCTTCGACACGGTCGCGGTGCTCTTCGTCATCGCGGCGGTCTTCGGCTACATCAACAACAAGGTCTTCAAGCTGCCGTTCGCCATCGGGATGATGTTCGCCGGGCTCATCGCCTCGTCGTGCATCGTCGTCGCCGAGTGGATCTACCCGATGGCGATCCTCGACACGGTGCGCTCGCTGTTCATCACGGACATCAACTTCACCGAGGCGCTGATGCACGGCATGTTGAGCTTTTTGCTCTTCGCCGGCGCCATGCACACCGATCTGACCAAGCTTCGAAAATGGGCAGTGACCATCGGCATGCTCACCACCGTGGGCGTGCTCATCTCGGCGGCGATCATCGGCGTGATCAGCTATTGGCTCTTCCTCGCCCTCGACGTGCCGGTGCCGCTGCCGTATTGCCTGGTCTTCGGCGCGCTGATCACGCCCACCGACCCGGTGGCCGTACTGGGCATCATGCACGCCTCCGGCGCGCCGCGCGACATCGAGAGCAAGGTCGTCGGCGAGAGCCTGTTTAACGACGGCGTGGGCGTGGTGTTGTTCACGGTGCTGGCGACCATCGCCACTGCCAGCGGCGCGCACACCGGCGAGGGCGTGACCACGGGCCACGTGCTCGAGCTCATCATGCTGGAGGTCGGCGGCGGCATCGGCCTGGGCCTGCTCGGCGGCTACATCGCCTATTTGGCCATGCGTACCCTCCAGGAGCCCAGCCTGGAGACGCTGATCAGCATCGCGCTGGTCATGGGCCTGACCGTGGTCGCCTTCGCGGTCCACTCCTCGGCGCCGCTGGCGTGCGTGGTCGCCGGGCTGTTCATCGGCAACCACGGCTGGGAGGTCGCCATGGACGCGCCCACGCGCCTGGCGCTGGGCACGGTGTGGCATTTTATCGACGACGCCCTCAACGCCATCCTCTTCTTGCTCATCGGCCTCGAGGCCCTGGCCATCCACTTCGAGAGCGCATTTTGGGCGGCCTCCCTCGGCATCATTTTGCTGAGCCTGTTCGCCCGCTTTGTCGCCGTCTACCTGCCCGTCGCCGTGCTCAACTTCAAGGTCGACTTTCTGCCGGGCACCAAGCCCATCCTGTGGTGGGGCGGCATCAAGGGCGGCATCTCCGTGGCGCTCGCGCTGTCGCTGCCGAACTTCCAGGGCCGCGAGGTGATCATCGCGGTGACCTACGCCACCGTGGTCGTCAGCGTGCTCACCCAGGGGCTGACCATCGGAAAGGTCGTCAAGCGCGTCGTGCCCAAGGAGTTGCTGGCCGACCGCCACGACGACCACAGCCACGCGGCGGGCCTGGCAGACTGAGGCTGCTTTCCATTCGCTCGGATACCCACAAAGTCGCGTACGAGCGACGCGGAAATTTCAACGCAGTTCCAAAAATAGCCCCGGAATTCATTCCGGGGGCGTAATGCGACGAGGCTGCTTTCCATTCGCTCGGATACCCACAAAGTCGCGTGCGAGCGACGCGGAAATTTCAACGCAGTTCCAAAAATAGCCCCGGAATTCATTCCGGGGGCATCATGCGACGAGGCTGCTTTCCATTCGCTCGGATAGCCACCTCGTCGCGTACGAGCGACGATGCTCAGTCCCACTCCTCGGTGCGATGGCCCTCGATGTCGTGAGTCTCTTCGAGGTAGCGCTCGGCGTCGATGGCGCCCTTGCAGCCGCTGCCGGCGGCGGTGATCGCCTGGCGGTAGGTCCAGTCCTGCACGTCGCCCACGGCGAACACGCCGGGCACGCTGGTGCGGCTGGAGTCGGGCTCGGTGACGATGTAGCCGTGGTCGTTCATCTTGAGCTGGCCACGGAAGATCTCGGTGTTGGGGATGTGGCCGATGGCGATGAACAGCCCGTCGACCTTGAAGTCCTCGATGTCACCGGTCTCGCTACTCTCCAGCTTCAGGCTCGTGACCCCGTCTTCCTTGGTGCCGCAGACCTCGACGACCTCGCGGTTCCACAAAAACTCGACCTTGTCGTTTTTCTTGGCGCGCTCCTGCATGATCTGGGAGGCGCGAAGCTCGGCACGACGGTGGATGACGGTGACCTTGGTGGCAAATTTGGTCAGAAAGGTCGCCTCCTCCATGGCCGAGTCCCCGCCGCCGACGATGGCGAGTTCCTTGCCGCGGAAGAAGAAGCCGTCGCAGGTCGCGCAGGTGGACACGCCGTGGCCCATCAGGTGCGACTCGCTGTCCAGGCCGAGCAGCCGAGCGCGAGCGCCCGAGGCGATGATCAGCGCCTTGGTGCGAAAGGTCGTGCCGTCCTCCAGCGTGACCGGGAAGGGCCGCTGGGAGAAGTCGACCTTCTTGATCGATTTCATGTGGGCCTCGGCGCCGAAGCGAAGCGCCTGCTCGCGCATCTCCACCATCAGGTCCGGACCCATGATGCCGTCGGAGAAGCCCGGGTAGTTCTCCACGTCGGTAGTGATCGTCAACTGGCCGCCCGGCTGGGAGCCCTCGAAGATGATCGGCTCGAGGTTCGCGCGCGCCGTATAGATGGCCGCGGTCAACCCGGCCGGGCCGCTTCCCATGATGGTGACTTCGTACAGGTCCTTATTCAGGTCGGTCATTTACTTCTCCACAAAGGCTGAGAGTGGCTAAACAATCTGTCGATTGTGCATGATGTCTTCGTTGTTGATCGGCCGTGGCCGATGCGTCAATCCCTTCACAGTACTGGTCGTGGGTTGGGATGCGCGACGTTGATGAAGGTTTCACCGATCGGCGCCACTGCCCGCGTCGGCGGCGTGTTGCGGCGGCGTCGCCGCGGCTGGCGTGGCGTCGTCCTTGGCAGCGGCGTCGTGGGCGAACGTCCACCCTTTGAGCAGCGCATCGGTGGCGGTGATCAACCCATCCTGCTCCTTTCGCGGCCCCCAGGCGATGATCTGATAGCCCCAGTGATCGCGGGTGGCGTAGGTGCACACATATTGAATGGGCGTGCTCTGACTGACGCCTTCGGCAAAGACCGACAGCGCGCTGTGGCCGTCGAGCTTGATGGGGCCGTGGCGCTGGACTTTGAATTTGTTGACGCGTTTTTTGAGCTCGGCGAGGCTCGCGCGCTGCAGGTCGAGCGCGTCCGGCGAGGCCACCCCCTCGTAGGTCGGCATCTTCTGGGGGATGACGATCAGGTAGAACTGCCCGCTCAACGTCACCGCCAGATCGGCGGCGGGGTTTCCCAACTTTGCGCCGCTGGTCTTGTGCCACTGGCCGGGCACACGCACCGAGTAGGGCGCCTTCTTGCTGGCGAAGTCCCACGGTTGGACGGCGGGCTTGGCGCTGCTGTGGCTGTCACAGCCCGACGTCACCGCCAGAATTAGGCAGGTCAGAAGGGCGAGCGTCGAGATGCGTAGCGGGGTGAAAACCATGGCACTGGGGCAAACGCGAAATCGGGGCGCGGATAATCCCGCGCCCCGTCGATTCGTTCGAACCACCTCGCTTAGATGTCGAAGTACAACTGGTACTCCAGCGGGGTGGGGCGAAGCCGGGCGGGCTCGACCTCATGTTCGAGCTTGTAGTCGATCCACGTCTCGATGACGTCTTCGGTGAACACGTCGCCGCGCAGCAGGTATTCGTGGTCCTCGACCAGCGCCTGCAGGGCATCTTCGAGGCTGGCCGGCGCGCTGGGGATCTTCTCCGCCTCGGCGGCCGGCAGGTTGTAGATGTCCTTGTCGAGGGCCTCGCCCGGGTCGAGCTGGCGCTCGATGCCGTCCAGTCCGGCCATGAGCATCGCCGCAAACGCGATGTAGCCGTTGCACGTCGGGTCGGGGGTGCGGAACTCGATGCGCTTGGCCTTGGGGCTCGACGCATACATCGGGATGCGGATGGCCGCCGAGCGGTTGCGGCTCGAGTAGGCCAGCTTGACCGGCGCTTCGTAGCCGGGCACCAGACGCTTGTAGCTGTTGGTGGTCGGGTTGGTCAGCGAGATGAGCGACTGACCGTGCTCCAAAATGCCGGCGATGAAGTGCAGGGCGAGGTCGCTCAGCCCGGCGTATTTCTCGCCGGCGAACAGCGGCTTGCCGTCCTTCCACAGGCTCATGTGGGTGTGCATCCCCGAGCCGTTGTCGCCATAAAGCGGCTTGGGCATGAACGTGACCGTCTTGTTGTGGCGACGGGCCACGTTCTTGACCACGTATTTGAACCACTGCAGGTCGTCGGCCATCGCCACTAGTTCGTTGAACTTGATGCCGATCTCGCTCTGGCCGCCGCTGGCCACCTCGTGGTGGTGGGCGTCGACGGTGATGCCGATGCTCTCCAGGGTCATGGCGATTTCGGTGCGCAGGCTAAACAGGCTGTCGTGGGGCGGCACCGGGAAGTAGCCGCCCTTGTACTTGGGCTTGTAGCCCAGGTTGGGACGCTCGTCGCGGCCGGTGTTCCACATGCCTTCCTGGGAGTCCACCGCGAAGAACGACGAGTGCGGGGTCAGGTCGTAGCGGATGTCGTCGAAGATGAAAAACTCCGCCTCCGGCCCGAAAAACGCCGTGTCGGCGATGCCCGTCTCCTGCAGGTGGTTGACCGCCTTTTGGGAGATGTAGCGCGGGTCGCGCGAGTAGGCCTGGCCGGTGATGGGATCGAAGACGTTGCACACGAAGCTGACCGTGGGCACGTCGGCGAACGGATCCATGCGCGCGGTCTTAAAATCCGGGCGCACCTGCATGTCGGAGGCGTTGATCGGCTGCCATCCGCGGATGGAGCTGCCGTCGAAGCCGACTCCTTCGTCGAACAGGTCTTCGTCGAGACGATGCGCCGGAATGGTCAGGTGCTGCCAGGTTCCCGGAAAATCCAGAAACTTCAGGTCGACCATGCGAGCTTCGTGCTCTTTGGCGAATTTGATGGCTTCTTTGACCGATGTGACGTTTGCTTGGGGCATTCTGCTCCTCTCGAGATCAACAGTAGACATCTGAGATTGCAGGGGACGAATCCGTTGGTGGATTCAAGGGCAGCCCCCGGAGAGACTGCCTGACGGGGAATCGGGTCGGCATCACAGGGCCTCGGGCCCGGTCTCGCCGGTGCGGATGCGAAAGGCCTCGTCGATCGAGGACACGAAGATCTTGCCGTCGCCCACGTGGCCGGTGCGCGCAGCCTCCATGATCGCCTCGATGGCCGGGTGGACCAGGTCGTCGGGCACGACGATCTCGATCTTGATCTTGGGAACAAAGTCGACCACGTATTCGGCGCCCGGGTACACAGGAGCCTTGCCTCCACCACGTCCAAAGCCCTTGACCTCGCTGACGGTCATGCCGTGGATGCCCACCTCGTCGAGGCGGTCCTTGACGTCGTCGAGCTTGAAGGGTTTGACGATGGCTTCGATCTTTTTCATGTGACCAATAGTCGACAGCGTGCCGTGTGTGCTGCTCGCCGAGAGCTATAACGTATCGGTTGGGGAATCGCCAATCGTTTCTGACGAGCGCGCCCTAATTTGTGTCGAGCGTTTGACGACCACCACCGTGCCGGCGATGTAGTCGTGCCAGCCGCGCCGGTAGCTGCTGACGAGGACCCACCCATAGCCCAGACCCAGCGTACACACGTTGACGACGGCGCCGAGAGCTCGCAGGAGTGCTCGAGTCGGCCCAATGGTAAACGCCGATCGGTCGACGACCAGTAGGCCCACCAGCCGGCCCCCGAGGCTGCGCCCGGTGCGCGCCTCCCACAGCGCCGTCCACACAATCGCCACGCCGAAAAAACAGCCGATGGGCACCACCAGCGTGGCGCGCTGGTCGAGCCAGTATTTCAACAGCCACTCGCTCCAAAACCAGCCGTGCGGCGGCCGGAAAATCCGCCCGTCGAACAGCCCCAGTCCAAAGCCCAGCGCCACCGCGACCATCGCGGGTACGGCGTCGATGACCAGGGCGGGCAGACGGCGCCACAGCCCCGCCGTGGCGATCGGGCGTGTGTTGGGACGGGAGGACGCGCTCACGCCAGGTCTCCCAGGTAGGTCTGCAAGAGCGACACCGCCACCAGACCGGCGGTCTCCGCGCGCAGCACACGCGGCCCCATATGCACCGCGCGCACCCCGGCGTCGGCGAGGGCGCCGATTTCGTCGTCGTCGAACCCACCTTCGGGCCCAATCCACACGCCCGCTGCGGCCGGACGCTCGCCGAGCAGGCCCGCCTCCTCGAGCGCGGCCGCCACCGACGGTAATCCCTCGCCGGTATGGGCCACAAAGCTCGGCATGTCGCGCACCGCCTCGATGGCCGCACCGACGCCCATGGGCTCGGCGATAGCGGGCGTGACCGTGCGCTGGCACTGGCGCGCGGCGGCGTTGACCACCCGCTCCCAGCGATCGAGCTTGCGGTCGACCTTCGCGTCGCTGATATGCACGACGGTGCGGCTGGTCTCCAGCGGGATGATGCGCGCGACGCCCAACTCGGTGGCCTTCTCGAGGACCAATTCGAAGCGCTTTCCCTTGGGCATCGCCTGGAGGAGGGTGATCGCGCACGGGCTCTCGCCACGCTCGGTGCGCCGGTCGTCGTCGACGCGCACCACGACCTTGTCTGCGTCGGCTTCGACGATGGTCGCCATCACCACCCGGCCGCTGCCGTCGAATAGCTCGACGCGCTGGCCAGACTGCATGCGCAGCACGTCGCGCAGGTAGTGCGCCACCCGCTCGGGGAGCCCGAAGTCGGCGCCGGTGCGCCCCTCGGGAGGCATTTCCTGGGGTTGGAGCGGCGCGCGCCTCATCCCTCCTCCCGGCGAAGTTCGAAGCAGACCCACTCGCCTTTTTGGTCCATGGCCACCTCCACCAGGCCGTCGCCCAGGAACGCCTCGCGGATTTGGTCGGACTGCTCCTCGGTGATCCCGCTGAGCAACAGCACGCCGCCGGGGGCGACCCGGGCGACGAGGTCCTCGCGGATATGCAACAAAATATGGGTCAGAATATTGGCGACGACGATGTCGAACGTCTCGCCGAGCTGGCCGACGGGGGTCGTCGACAGCTCGATGTCGCCGCCGAGGTCGTTGACCCGGAGGTTTTCGCGAGCCACGTCCACGGCGGTCTCGTCGATGTCGATGCCCACCACGCGCGCGGCCCCCAGACGCTTGGCGATCATCGACAGGATCGCCGATCCGCAGCCCACATCGAGCACAGTAGGCGGCTCCTCGCTCTCGGCGAGCAGCCGGTCGATGCGCTCCGCACAGAGTTGGGTGGTCTCGTGGGTGCCGGTGCCGAAGGCCATGCCCGGCTCGATAACCAGCTTCGTGCCGTCCTCGGGCGCCTCGAACTCCTCCCACGGCGGCCCCACGATGACCCGCGGGGCGATGACCGTCGGGTGGAAGTAATCCTTCCAGGCCGTCTCCCAACTGCGGTCGGTGAACGTGCCGCAGGTGATCGCCAGCGGCGTGATGTCGGCCTGCTGGAGTGCGTCGACGACGTCGGTTTGAAGGGCAGCGGCTGCCGCCGGTGTGGACTTTTGAAAGAACGCCACCAGCCGGTTGGTGCCCTCGGGCACCGGCTCGATGGTGCCGTCGTCGGCGTAGGTGTCGCTGTCCTGGGTCTCCACGCCGGCCGCGTCCAGCTCCCAGAGCAGGGCGATGGCGTCCAGCGCGCGCTCCGCCTCCACCAACAGCGTGAGACGATACCAATTGTCGTTGTCTTCGTGCTTGTTGTCGCTCATCGGACTCCCGAGGTAGTGGGCGGGTGTAGTTTTAGTTGGGTGACGGTGGGCTGTCCACACCAGTGGTCCATTGACGAACCGCGCTTAAGTGAGTATTCACTAACATGCGTACAGAAACTGGACGATCAAAAGGAGGCAAGATGAGCGAAGACATTCTCACCGACATCGAAGGCGGCATCGCCACCGTCACCATCAACCGACCCAACCGGCGAAACGCGCTGTCCGGGGCGGTCGTCAAAGGGCTGACCAAGAAGTTTCGCGAGCTCTCCGACAGCGACGAGGTCACCGTCGTCGTCATCACGGGCGCCGGCGACAAGGCGTTTTGCGCCGGCGGCGACCTGATGGATCAGCAGATGGGCGGCGGCGCGCTGGCCATGCACGAGGATCGCGGCGGCTTCGCCGACATGCTCCTGGCGATGAACGAGTCGACCAAGCCGCTCATCGCGCGGGTCAACGGACACGCGCTGGGCGGCGGCTTCGGGTTGATGCTCAACTGCGACATCGCCGTGGGTTCGACCAACGCGAGCTTTGGCACCCCCGAGATCAAAGTCGGGCTGTTTCCGATGATGATCATGGCCGTCATCCAGCGCAATATCGGCCGCAAGAAATCCATGGAGATGATGCTCACCGGCAAGCGCCTGAGCGCCGAGGAGGCCCAGGAGCACGGCATCATCAATTACGCCGTCGCCCCCGACGAGCTCGACGCCATAGTCGGTGAGCTCGCCGAGCGCGTCGCCGGCTTCTCCCCGGCGGTGCTCAAGCTGGGACGCCGCGCGTTCTACAAGACCCAGGACATGAGCTTCGAGCAGGCGCTTCGCACCCTGCACAACGAGCTGACCATCAACACGCTCACCGAAGACGCCGCCGAGGGCATCATGGCGTTCATCGCCAAACGCGACCCCGAGTGGAAGGGCAAGTAACGGCGGTAGCCGAATAGCTCATTCACCACAGAGGTCACAGAGGGCACAGAGGACTGCCAAAAAGTAAGCTTTCCTCTGTGCCCTCTGTGACCTCTGTGGTGAGATAATGAAGTTCGCTGTTCAGCCGAAGAGCACGTCCTTCATCGAGTACCAGCCGGGCTCTTGGCCGGCGATCCAGGCGGCGGCGCGCAGCGCGCCGCGGGCGAAGATGCCCCGGTCGCTCGCCCGGTGCGTGAGCTCGAGGCGCTCGCCGGGGCCGCATAAGAACACGGTATGCTCGCCGACGATGTCGCCGCCGCGCACGACCGAAAAGCCGATCTCCTCGTCGCCGCGCGTGCCCACGTTGCCCTGGCGGGCAAACACGCCGTCTTCGTCCAGGCTCACCCCGCGCGCTCGAGCCGCCGCTTCGCCCAAGAAAAGGGCCGTGCCGCTGGGCGCGTCGACCTTGTTGCGATGGTGCGCCTCGAGCACCTCGATGTCGAAGCCGTCGCCCACCGCGCGGGTGGCCAGCTCGACGAGGCGCTCGAGCACGTTGACACCCACCGAGAAGTTCGCCGCCCACAGCACCGCCGACTCGCTCGACCAGCCCTTGATCTCGGCGACGCCCTCGTCGTCCAGACCGGTGGTGCCGCTGACGAAGGCGGTCTTGTATTTGGCGGCGACGGCGGCCGCCGCGCGACAGGACCGGGGGCTGGAGAAGTCGATGACGACGTCGGCGTTTTCAATCGCCGTCTCCATGTCGTCGGTGGCGTGCACCGCATCGGGGCCCAGGTGTGTGCCGATAACCGGGCTTCCCGGGCGTACGATGGCGTCGGTGATGATGACCCCGTCCATGTCGGAGGCGTTCTCCAACAACTCGGTGCCCATGCGCCCCTCGGCGCCGACGATGGCGACAAAGACTTCGCGATCCATAGTGTTATCCGTTGAGCTGATAGTCCTCGATGAGTTCGGCGAGCGCCACGCGCACCTCGTCGTCGACTTCATACAGCGGAGCGCGGACCTCGGCGGTACACCACTCCAGCATAGACGCGATTGTCTTGGCGGGAACCGGGTTCGGCGCCGAGAACAGCGCGCGCGCCAGCGGCTGGATCTTCATATGCAGCCGGCGGGCCAGCGCGTAGTGGCCCTCGAAGGCCGCGTCGCACATGCGGCTCATCGACGCGGGGTCGATATTAGAGACCACCGACACGCAGCCGGTGCCGCCGCAGGCGAGCAGGGGGAAGGTCGTAAAATCGTCGCCGGAGAGCACGGCGATCTTTCCGTCGACCGCCTCGAGCACCTCGGTGTCGAAGCGCAGGTCGCCAGTGGCCTCTTTGATGGCGATGATATTGTCGTGGTCGGCGAGCTTGCCCACGGTCTGCGGCGTCAGCGAGCGCACGGTGCGCCCGGGCACGTTGTACAGCACGACCGGCAGGCCGCCCTCGTCGGCGACCGTGGTGAAGTGGCCGAGCAATCCCTTCTGGTCGGGCTTGTTATAATAGGGCACGACCACCAGAGCCGCGTCCACGCCGTCGATCTCGGCGACCTTGCGGGTGTACTCGACCGTTTTCTCGGTGTTATTCGACCCGGTGCCTGCCACGATGGGCACCCGCCCGTCGGCCGCCTCGACGACGGTGCGAATGACCAGCAGTTGCTCCTCTTCGGTCATCGTCGCCGTCTCGCCCGTCGTCCCGCAGGGAACCAGGCCATGAATGCCGCCTTCGATCTGGCGCTCGACCAGAGCCTTCAATGCCTCGACGTCGACCTCGCCGTTTCGAAAAGGCGTGATCAGCGCGGTAAATGCTCCACGAAGTTCCATCTCGTCTACTCCACAGGTTCGGGGGGACTGCTCGCAGGCAGCGTTTTAGTGGAGTCGCCGCCCAGGTGCAATAGGGGGCCGCTTAGCCCTCGACCAACCACTCCTCGAAGGGCTCGCCGTCGAGCTCGTTCGAGTAGCGAAGCTCCTCGATGAAATCGGACTCGCGCAGGATGGTGCGGTGGCCGCGCCGCCCGTAGTGCATCAGCGGTTGGCACAAATACAGCTCGTCCTTCGCGCGCGTCGTCATCACGTAGAACAGCCGGCGCTCCTCCTCGATTTCGGCGTCGCTCTCGGCGCGCGAGCTGGGGAATTGCCCGTCGGAGAGCCACAGGCCGAACACCGTCGTCCACTCCAGGCCCTTGGCCTGGTGGATCGACGACAGCGTGACGTACTCATCGGGGACATCGCCGCCGACCAAGATTTCCTGGCCGGACAGGCCCGACAAAAGTGAGATCTCGCCAAGAAAATGGTCGATATCGCCGTATTGGTCGGCGTAATTGGCCAGTTGCTCGAGGTCGGCGATGCGGTTGTCGACGTTCTCCTCGTAGGTGCGCTGCGCGTACTCCGAATAGGCGCGCTCCAGGACGGTTTCGATGAGCTCGCCGGGCGTTCCGGACATGCGCTTGTCGCGAAGCGTCGCCAGCAGGCTGGACGCCTTCTTCCAGGAGCTGTTGGCCCGCTTGGGCAGCGAGTCGATGAGCTTTTTGTGGGTGATCGCGTCCAGCGGGTCGGCCTGGCTCTGCACGTACATCCAGATGTCCTGGGAGCGCTTCGAGCCGATGCCGCGCCACTGGCCGGCGAGCCGCAGGAAGCTGAGCTCGTCGCGCGGGTTGTACAAAAACTTCAGGTAGCTCAGCACGTCCTTGATATGGGCCTGCTCGAAGAAGCGCATGCCCGAGCGCACCACGTAGGGAATGCCGCGGCGGGTCATCTCGACCTGTAGCTCCATCGAGTGGTGGTGCGAGCGGTACAGCACCGCCACCTCATCGAGCGAGAGCCCCTCGTCGGCCAACTCCAGGATGCGCTGGCAGACGAACTCCGCCTGCTGGTCGACGTTGCGAAGCTTGATCAGGGCAGGGCGCTCGCCGTCCTGGCGCGCGCTCGTGAGCGTCTTCTGGAATTGGTTCTTGTTGAACCGAATGGACGCGTTGGCCATGTCCAGGATCTGGGGCGTCGACCGGTAATTCGTCTCCAGCTTGTACTCGCGGCAGGTCGCGTAGCGCTGCGGAAACTCCAGGATATTGCGGTAGTCGGCCCCGCGAAACGCGTAGATGCTCTGGCAGTCGTCGCCCACCACCATCAAATTCTGGTGCATCGAGGCCATCAGGTCGACGATCTCGCCCTGCAGGTGGTTGGTGTCCTGGTACTCGTCGACGAGCACGTGCTCGAATTTGCGCGCGTAGGCGTCGCGCACGTCGTCGTGGTTTTCGAGCAGGTGTTTCCAATTGAGCAAAAGGTCGTCGAAGTCCATCAACGACATCTCGAGTTTGCGCGTCTGGTACAGGCGAAACACCCGTCGGATGGGCTGGGCGAGCTCTTCGAAGTAGGGATAGCGCTCGGCGAGGATGGCCTCGACGGTTTGCTGGGTGTTGACGCAATAGCTGTAGATGCGGCTCAACACCCGCCCTTTGGGAAAGCGGCGGTCCAGATGCCCCACGTTGGCGTCGGCCAAACACGCGCGCATCAGCGTGCCGGCGTCCTCCGAGTCCAGAATGCTGTAGTCCTCCCGGTAGCCCAGTTTGGTCGCCTCGCGGCGCAAGATACGGTTGCCGATACTGTGAAACGTCCCGCTCCACAGCGACGACACGTTCAAGTTGAGCAGGTCGCACACCCGCTCGGTCATCGCCCGCGCCGCCTTATTGGTAAACGTCAACAGCAGGATATTCTGCGGGTCGACTCCCTTCTCGACCAGGTGCGCCACCCGGTAGGTCAGCGTGTGGGTCTTGCCCGAACCCGCCCCCGCGATGACCAGCATCGGCCCCGAACCCGCCGTGACCACCTGGCGCTGCTGTTCGTTGAGGTCGTTGTCGTAGTCGATGACCGACGAACCGCTGCGCTGTTCTTTTTTGAGAGTGTATCGCTTCACCGGTGGCCTCTGATCGTGCGTTCAGTGGACGCCCGCGAGTGTAGAGCGATGCTGGTCCCACGCCAAGAGCGACTTGTAAATCTGTGGAGCGCAGCCTCGACCCGCGGGTTCGGCCGGAGGGCGATTCCTCCGCCGGCCCCAGAGCCACCCGAACCATTCGCCGGCTACGGAAGCACCCACCGGCCTCCCCGCTACTGCTGGCGCGCAGGCAGCCTGAGGCTGTCGCAAAAGGCCCGAATCGCCATCGGTGAGAGGGCTTCTAGCCCTCGGAAACGGGGGCTGGAAGCCCTGTCCCCAACGGTTCTGCGACAGCATCAGCCTGCCCACATCGCGCGTCGGAGTCGGGGCCCTGTGTCCCGCGACGACGGGCGACTTCACGACGGACCCCCGAACAGACTCAAACAGAGGGTGTCGATTTCTGTGATTCTGTAAGTGTTTGTGGATAAAGAGTTTTGGTGTGGTGTCGACAAAAAACTTCAAGAAAGTACGCAACGATTTGGGTGTTTTTGCCGAAAACCATTATGAGGGGGGCATCGCCTCCTTGGCGGAACAATTTACCTCAGACGGAGAACGGATAATGGGAAATGTCCATGGCGTAAACGGCAGGATGAACAATTGGCAAGAGCAACAAACCGGGGCCGACCTAAACTCGGACGGAACAATTGCCGGTCACAACGTGAACGCGATGCACGACCCCCACTATGGGGGCATGATCGTCAAGAGCGGCGGGGACGAACGTTTCCTGACGTTCTACGAGCGCAAGGTCACGCCTCGCATGAACCGCATGGAGCACGACGTACAGAATACGCTGAATCGGCTCGACGACCAGATCGCCCACACCAGCGACCCGGCGCAAAAGCGCGAGCTCGAGGGCATCAAGGAGCAGATCCAGCAGGAGTGGAACGGGCTCGAAGACAACCCCCCGGCGCTGGTTCAGGTACAGGGTCACGGCGTGCAGGACCTGGTGAGCTTTCAGAATCGCTGGGAGAGCCGCCTCGACAAGATGAGCAACCTGCTCCACGACGCCCAGACCTCGATTGGCGAGGCCGGCGCACACGCGAACTCTGGTGGCGTGCTCGATGGAATTAGCGACGCGGTCACGTTGGCCGCGGGCTTTGCCAACCCGCCGGCGGGCCTGGCCGAGTTGGCGAAAAAGTACGCCCCCATGATCGATAGGCTTCTCGGACGCCAGGGTGCCAACGGAGCTGAGCGCGCCGCGGAAACCCACGGCACATCCGGGACCGACAAGTCGTCGGGCACTCACAAGGCGGACAAGGCAGACAAGGCGGACAAGTCGTCGAAATCGGCGAAGTCGAAGTCGACCGAAGGCTCGAAGAAGTCTGACGGCAAGAAGTCGATGACTGACGTGAATGTCACTGACCTGATGAACTTGATGAGTACCGACCCGCAGGCTGCGATGGAAGAGCTCAAGTCCGTCAAGCCTGAGGAACGAGCCGCATTGCTGCAGGAGGCCAACACCCAACTGCAACAGACCAACGAGTTGTTCTCGATGATGTCGAACATGATGAAGTCGCAGCACGACACCTTGAAGGCGGTGATCAACAACATGCGCGTGTGATCGAGGTCGCACTACTTTCTGGAATGTCAGCGCCGCATTTTGTGGCACCTGTTGCCTGCAATAACGGATAGCCAAATGAGCAAATTGAAAAAGCAGACCCAGGACGACCCTACCAACCAGGCTCTACGTGAGTTCACGCGGCGTGTGATGGAGGGCGAGAAGACCGCGGATTTGTTCGGAGTCGACGACGACTTCATCACCGTGGTCGTAAATAAGGCGTACCAGTTTTACGCCAACAACGGGCTCGACGAGGCCGAAGTTCTGTTGAGAGGAGCCGCGGTGCTCGACCAGAGTCTCGCCTTTCCCCACCTCCTGCTGGGCGACATCCTCCTGCGTCAGGCGCAATACGCCGACGCGGTCGATGAGTTGAGCAAGGCGTGCGAGCTCGATTCGGACAACGCCGAGGCGTTGGCGAAGCTGGGCGAGGCGCAGGTGCGCGCAACTCAGTACGAGGCGGCCGTGCACACGCTGAAGGCGGCGGCCGAGGCGTTGCCGGAGGAGTCGCCGCATCGCAAACGCGCGCAGGCCCTGCTCGAAGTCGCGCAACGTGGCGGCAAGCGGGCCGAGGTCGAGGAGCAGGCGTGAGCCGGCGGGATCGACCATCGCAGGAGGTGTCGGCGGTGCAACAGCCGCGCGCCGAGCGGCTGGCCATCCCGGAGCATGCGTTGGCGGCGTTGGAGCACCAGGCGCGGCGCCATTACCGGCGTTGGTGGCTCGACCAGGCCGAGCATATCGCTCGGTTGGTCATCCGCTTCGACCTGGGACGGGCGGCGCCGTGGTTCATCCTGGGCGATATCGAGATGCGTCGGATGAATTGGGAGCGCGCCTTCGGCCACTTCCAGCAGGCGGTGGATTGCCACCGCGCCGACGCCATGGCCTGGTGCCGGGGCGCCGAGGCGCTGTTCCACGCCCGGCAGTACGCGCGGGCCAAGGAGTGGTTCGAGCAGGCGTTGGCCATCGGCTCGCCGGGCGGAAGCCCGGGCGCTCACCGCGCCCGCGGCTTCCTGGAGCGCCACGAGCGCGTCTTCGCCCAGGCCGGGGCGCCGGCCCCCGCGCAACTTGCGCCCGACGAGATGCCCACCCAGAAGATGCCCGCATTGACCGACGCATCGCCCGAGGCCGTTCGGGCTCAGCATAAGGTTCTCTCGCTTCACGATTACCGGCAGAAGTAGTGGCCGCACGCGACCTTGCGTAGCCATCCGACGTTGACATGCGACGGGGGTTTCACTACCTCTGGTAAGCCAAATGTCGATAACCATTTGCACGGTTTGTTCGGCAGTTTCGGTCCGTGCCAACGGGCGATACGGCCCGCTGCGAGGGGTGTCGCGCATTGAAACGGATAAATCGTGCACGAGACATCGAGAGACTTTATGCAGTCTTTGACGCGCAATTTGGGGCGCTGGGCGCTGGTGATGCTGAGTATCTGTGTGCTCGGCCTGGCCGCGTGCGGGAGCAATAACGGCAACGGTGGTGGGGGCAATATTCAGGACCAGAGTTCGGGCCTGATTATGGTTCAGCCGTTCAGCGTGAACTTCTCTCAGGTCGACATCGGCACCACGGCCAGCGAAGACGTCACCATCACCAACGTGCACGACTCGGACTCGCTGACCATCTACAGCGTCAAGATGAAGGCGCGCGAAGGCGGCACCGCCGAGGATCTCGAGCTCAAAAACGTGCCCGACGCCAACACCAAGTTGGGCCCCGGCGAGAGCACGATCATGCAGGTCGAGTACACCGCCCATGGGCAG
Organism: uncultured delta proteobacterium; assembly: GCA_963697525.1. Classification (GTDB taxonomy): domain Bacteria; phylum Myxococcota_A; class Bradymonadia; order Bradymonadales; family Bradymonadaceae; genus Bradymonas. Next base: position 4,922,761 of record OY969087.1, on the reverse strand, counting down.
GCCAACGCCGCGGTCATCGAGATCGTGAGCAGCGACCCCACCTATACCCGCAAAGACCCCTACACGCTCAACGTCGACACGCTGGGCAACCGCCCGCAGGTGGCGGTCGATCCCGAGGTGGTGCGCTTTCCGCGGCTGGCGCCGGGCAATAGCTCCGACCAGACCGTCTACGTGCGCAACTACGGCACGGCGCCGCTGATCATCTACACCGCGGCGTACTCCGGCGGGTCGGACTTTCGCATCGACGCGCCCACCCAGGACCAGATCGTGCTCGACCCCTACGACGCGACCAAGGCGGAGGACAACCCCGATCGCTACGAATTGGCCATCCCCGTGCACTACGCGCCGACCGGTGACGGCGGTGACAGCGGCGAGATCATGATCGAGTCCAACGACACCCAGGGCCAGACCACCGATAACGGCCACGGGATTACCACGGTGGACGTGCAGGCCAACGCGCAGGCGCCGTGCATCCTGGTCGACGGTACCACCCGTCACTTCGGCCAGGTGCCCATCGGCGGCGAGGCGCTGGACGTGGTCAGCATGACCAACTGCGGCTCGCAGACCCTGGACGTGTCCAATATCGAGATCTCGCAGAACTCCGCCGACGACGAGTTCGGCCTGGAGTTGAGCGGCTGGGACGTCAACGGTGACGGCCAGCTCGACAATGATGTAAGCATCGCGCCGGGCGACACCGAGACGTTCGTGCTCAAATACGACCCCATTCAGGTGGGAAGCGACACCGGAACGGTGGTCATCTCGAGCAACGACCCCACCCAGCCCAACCTGGAGTTGGAGCTGGTCGGGCGCGGCTCCGATGGTCAATGCCCCGAGGCGGTGGTCACGGCGAAGGTGCGCGGCGTGAGCGCCTCTCCTCGCCCGACGGTCAGCGCTGCCCCGCTGGACTACGTCATCCTGGACGGCTCGCAGAGCAGCGACCCGGACGGGCATATCACCGAGTATAAGTGGACGACGCTTCATGTGCCCGACGGCGCCCAGATCCAGCTCGGGCCCACCGCCGAGGATACCGGCGACACCGATCCGTCCAAGCGCGAGTTTCGCACGTTGATCGCCGGCACCTACAAGTTCGGCCTCGACGTCATCGACAACCAGGGCTTCCACGCGTGCAACCAGGCCGTGGCCACCATCGTGGCGACGCCCAACGAGAAGATTCACGTCGAGTTGACCTGGACCAACCCCAAGGACCCCGACGAGACCGATGACTCCGGCAGCGACGTCGACATCCACCTGGTCAAGATGGGACCGGGCAAGTGGTTCGAGGCGCCTTACGACGTGTACTTCCGCAACCCCAACACCGGCGCGAGCGGGCAAAACGGCATCTGGAATCCGGAGAGTCCCAGCCTGGACATCGACGACCGCAACGGCGCCGGCCCGGAGAATATCCAGCTCGACGACCCCGCCAACTGCGAGTGGTACGCCGTGGGTGTGCACTACTACCGCCAATTGTACGGCACGGCGTACGCCACGGTGCGCATCTACATCAACCAGAACCTGGTCTACGAGCAGATCAACAAGCCGCTGCAACAGGGCGGCGAGTTCTGGGACGTCGCCCGGATTCACTGGGATCAGGGCCCGGCGACCGTCTTCGACGTGGACACGTTGATGCCCGTGGCCCCCATCAGTCAGGCGCCGACGGTGACCGATGCGATGAAGAGCAGCGGCCTGTGCACCACCGAGGGGCTGTACTGACCGGCAGGTGGTGCCATTTTAGCATTCGGTTAACACGCTTGTGAAAACACGGTGTGCAGGCTAAAAATATGATCTGTGTTCCACGCGGTTAACATCCTCCGACTCTTCGCTCGAGACACCTCAGTGACCCAACCCCGCATGTTCCCGCATAGTTTTGCGGCCGCGACGCTCGGCTCCGGCGACGATTGCGCAAAAGGTTTTCAGGAGTAGAGATGGCGCTTCCCGAGACAGCCTGCCCCGAGTGTGGTCGTCCGACGGTCGAGGGGCAGACGTGTGCCCACTGCGGTCATTCGCCCGACGGCGGCGAGTGGCTGGGCGTGGGCTCGCGCTATGTCTTTTACGTGGCGCCGGACGTGCTGAAGTTGGCGGTCGACCAACCGGAGGTCGAAGTCGAGTTGGAGATGGCCGAGCTGTGGGAGTCCTACGAGCGGCGCCGGGTGCTGCTGGCCCACGTGGTGGCGTTGGTGGGCGCCGACGGCGAGCCGATTGACGATGACATCGTCAGCCGGTTCGACGAGCGCTCGTTCGTCATCGAGCAAGACGTCGCCCACGCGCGCTCGGAGTCGGAGGTGTTGCCCGAGGCGGTCGCCGATCAGCTGCGCCGCCCGCTGAGCCGCGAGGCCATCGACCGCACCACCGTGGCCGTGTTCGAAAACGATGGCGGCCTGGCGCTCGACGAGGTTGTGGAGGTCGCCGCCGGGCGGTTGAACCTGGCACAGATTCGCGCCTTGTTCTTGCCCGTGCTCGACGCCGTGGCCGAGTTGCACGACCGGGGGCTGTTGCACCTGCGTTTGACGCCGTGGACGCTGCGCGTGCGCGACACCTCCGATGCCCGCGGGCTGCCGCTTACCTTTCTGCGCGAGACGATGGAGGCCAGCCAGCCCATGCCGTCGACCAGCCTGGCCGAGGAGGACACCTTCTCGGAGGCCGACGACGAGGAGGTCGGCGACAACGAGGTCACCAACGAGTTCGCCGCCTCGCGCGAGTTGGAGAAGACGCGCGACGATCTCACCCCGCTGATCTTGGCCGACTTCGGCGACGGGCTGCGAGACGCCCGCCGCGATGAGCCCGACGTCGACCCCGCCGAGGCCGGCGGGCTGTTCATGGCCCAGTCGGAGGCCTCCTTCGGGGTGGACGACGTCCAGGACTTCGATCTGGAGGTGCTCTTCGACCAGGTCGAGGGGTTCTTCGCCGCCGACAACAGCTTCGACGAGGTGCCCATTATCCGGGGGTTCTCCCCGCCGGAGATGATGGGCCGGGCGCAGGCTCAAATCGGCAAGGGCTGCGACGTCTTCAACCTGGGGATGCTGCTGTACTTTCTGGTCGCCGGCCAGCTTCCGCCGGTGTCGGTGTACACGCGCCATATCCCGGCGGTGCCCGCCCGAAACCTGCGGCCGACGTTTCCGCCGGGACTGCAGTCGGTCATCGGCCGGGCCACGCGCCCCGACCCCAACGAGCGCTACCCCGACGTGGCGTCGTTTCGAAAGGCGTTCGAGCGCGCGTTCGACGTGATGCAGACGCGCGCCGACGAGCCCACCCCGGCGTCGCCGCGCATGACGGTGGCGGTCGATACGCATGTGGGCATCGCCAAGGGCCGGCGCAATCCCACCAATCAAGACTCGATCTTCGGGGCCGTCTCCGACGACCGACGCTTCTCGCTGGTGGTGGTGGCCGACGGGGTGTCGACCGCGTCGTTCGGCTCGGGTGACCTCGCCAGCAATATGCTCACCGAGGAGGCCGCCGCGGCGTGGGACGAGTTGCACGCGAGCTATATGCTCGACGAGCCCATCAATCCCACCGCGGCCATCCAGAATATCCTCAACAAGGCCAACGATCGCATCGTCGCCTACGTCAACGAGCATTTCTACCCGTTTCGCGGCGGTCCCCACGAAGTGATGGGTACCACGGCGCTGGTGGCCATCATCCACGACGGACGGGTCACGCTGGCGACGCTGGGCGACAGCCGTGTGTACTTGCATCGCGGCGAGGCTTTCGAGCAGTTGACGATCGACCACAACCTGTGGACGTTGAGCATTCTCGAGGGCGTGCCCGCCGACAACGCCCTGGCCATGCCCCACGGCGACGCACTCGCGCGCTGCCTGGGGACCTTCTTGGTGGACAACGAGCGCCTCCACGCGGTCAACCCGGAGCCGGATATCCTGTGCTTTACGGTGACCTCCGGCGACAGCTTGCTGCTGACCACCGACGGCCTGGTCGACTTCGCCGCGGCCAATATGCTGGTCGCCGAGGACAAGATTCACCAGGTGCTCGTCGCCGAGCCGGACCCGGCGCTGGCGTGTTTGGAGCTCATCCTGGTCGCCAACCGCGGAGGCGGCGGCGACAATATCGGGGTGGGCATCGTGAAGTTCGTCTAGCTCTTTCTCACTCGCCGCCGGCGAGCTTCTCGGCAAAATCAACCGTCTCCTGGGGGACGAACTCCGCCGGAGGGTTGCGCCGCTTGGAGCGCGGGGCGAACTCGGGGTGGTATTTCTGAATCCAGCGCACCGTGTCGCGCAGCGTGTCGTTGGCCGCGCGGGGCTTCCAGTCGAGTTCGTCGCGCGCCTTGGTCGAGTCGACATACCAGTAGTGTTGGGCCATCTCGACGCTGACCGGGTCGACATCGGCCTTCTTGCCGAACACCTTCATCGTCCGGTCGAGCAGGCGGGCACCGATGACGGCGGCCTTGCCGGGCACGGCCAATTTGGGGCCGGGCACGCCGGTGATGTCCTCGAGGCGCTTGAAGAAGTCGCTCACCGGCAGGTTGGCCGCGCCCAGCAGGTACGACTCACCGGCGGGCGCCTTGTCCATGGCGGCGATGAACGCGTCGGCGACGTCACGTACGTCCACGAACGACATGCCCCCGGGCATCATCGCCGGGATCTTCTTTTGCAAAAACAGCACGACGTCGCCCGTCGAGCTCTGGTTGCGGTCGCCCGGGCCCAGCAACAGGGTGGGGCGCATCATCACGATGGGCAGGTCGTGGTCGGCGACGAACTTCCGGCAGACGCGCTCGGCGTAGATCTTCGACAGGTAATATGGCCAGTTGCGCACGAGCTTCTCGGCCGTCGGCGAGTCGTCGGTGGCCACGAAGTTGGGATCTTTGCTGACCCCGACGGTGCCGCTGGTGGAGGCGTAGACGACCTTGTCGACGTCCTGGTCGACCAGGGCGCCCAACAGCCGGCGGGTGCCCTCGACGTGCAAGTCGTACATGCGGTGGGCGCGGCTGCGCTCGCGTTCGACCTTACCAGCCAGGTGATACACCCGCTGGACGCCCTCGACGGCGGCGTGCACGTCGGCGGGGTTGGACAGGCTGCCCTCGATGAGGTCGGCGCCCAGGTCGGCCAACTCCAGGTCGAAGCTGCGCGTGAGCACACGCACGTCTTCGCCGCGATCGAGGAGCTTTTGGACCAGGTGACGCCCGAGAAAACCAGTTCCGCCGGTAACGAGTGTAGTCATGACTTTGAGTGATCGAGGGATTGAGTGATCGAGTGATCGAGTGAACTGCTTAACGGCGTAACGGCAACTGCGTTCCAGACGAGCGATCTCAGCGCCTCAGCGCAAGAACTCGATCACTCGATCACTGGATCACTCGATCACTGCTTCTACAGTGCGAACACGTTCTGGAACTGCGCCAGCAGTTGCGGATCGTTGGTCTTGATCTTGCCGGACATAAACTCGTCCATCGACGGCACGTAGCTCTCGGTGACGATCTTTTTGAAGATGTCCGGCGAGGTTTTGATCACACAGTCGGCGCGGCCGTGCTGGGGCTTGCCGGTGCGAATCTGGCAGTCGTCGGCGTTGACGATGATCGTCCACTTCAGGTTGTCGTTGTTGCCGAGGCTGAAATAAAAGCTGACCTCTTCGTCGAGCCGGTTGCGCTCGAACTTGTCGTTGAGCTCGCTGAACAGGCCGGTGACGTCGTCATCGTCGCTGCCGGGGCGGGCGTGAGCGGCGTCGCGCAGCTCGACGATGGCGGCGCGCGTCTTCTGACTGATGAAGTCGTAGCGGTCCATATTGGTCATGTCGTCGCTGTGACGAAGCAACTCGTAGGCGTCGAGCATCGGGCCGATGTAGACCTTGAGCTTGCGGCTGGTCAGCGACGGCACCGCCTTGCCCTTGGGCAGCGCGCGGTGGGTGCCGTCGATGTACAGCGGCAGCACGTTGACGCGTTTGGTGGCCACCAGGTAGCCCAGCCCGCGGCGAAACTCCTGGAGTTTGCCGTCTTTCGAGCGCGTGCCCTCGGGGAAGAGCAGGACCATCTCGCCGTGGTCCAGCGCCTCTTCGGCGCCGCTGAGCGAGGCCTCGAGGCTGCCCGAGCGGGTCACCGGGATGAGGTTGGTGAAGTTCTTGAAGTAGGTCTTGCGCGCCGGGTTGCTGAAGAAGTAGTCCGCCGCGGCCAGCGCTCGGATATCCTTGCCGAAGTCACCCAGGGCGTATTTGACCAGGCCCATGTCCAGGTGGCTGGAGTGGTTGGCGGCCACGATGACGTTGGGGTCGTGCCACGGGATATTGGCGCGTCCGTAGATCTCGACGTCGAAATACTCGTCGTAGAACTTCTTCTGGCCGCGGAACAGCATCTTCTTGCCGAACTCGGCCAGCGCCGGGTGGACGTCGATCTCGTCGACGCGCTCGTGCACCGGCGGCGTGGTCGTGACCAGGGCGTCGGAGGCGTTGCCGGCGAGCAATTCCTCGAGGTGGCGCACCGTTTGGATGGCGTTGAGGTGGTCGGGAGACACCTGGAAGTCGCGCTCGGCCAGGATACTCGCCAACTCGGCGACCATCAGGCTGTCGAAGCCCAACTCGTCGGCAAAATGCACGCCGCTGTGCACGTCTTCGACGTCGACGTCGGCCAACAGCGCGATCTGCTCGTACAGCCACGACCACTGCGGGTCTTCACGGTCCTCGGCGTCGTGGACGGCGGCCTCGCGCTGCTGGAGGCGCTCCAGAATCTCGACGACCGCCGAGCGCTTGATCTTGCGGGTCGCCGTGCGCGGCAACTCCTCGTCGACGAAGCGCAGCACATTGATGCGGTTGTGGCTGGCCAGGCGAGCGCCCTCGACCCGAAAGTGCTCGCGGATGCGCGCGCGCACCTCGGCGGCGTCCTCGTCGCTGGCGCCCTCGGCGATGAGCGGGCGCACCAGACAGGCGACGCGCTCGCTGCCGGAGCCGTCGGGCAGGCCGACCACCGACAATTCTTCGATGTCGTCGCTGGCGCCGTAGACCTCCTCGAGCTCGTCGGGATAGACGTTTTTGCCGCCGGAGGTCACGATGACTTCCTTGGCGCGCCCGACGATGGACAGGCGTCCGTGCTCGTCGATCGTGCCCAGGTCCCCGGTGAACAGCCAGCCGTCCTTGAGCGCCCGGTCGGTATCCTCCGGGCGATCCAGGTAACCGCGCATGACGTTGCGCCCGCGGGCGATGACCTCGCCGACGCCCTGGTCGTTGGGGTTGTGGATGTCGACCTCGATGCCCGGCAGCGCCTTGCCCACGCTTCCCGGGTTGAGCCCGTCGTGCGGGCCGTTGACGGTGAGCACCGGCGCCGCTTCGGTCAGCCCGTAGCCCTCGTACAGGTTGAAGCCCATGCCGTGGAACGCCTCCAGGACGTCGGAGGGCAGGGCGGCGCCGCCGGAGATGAGGTAGCGAAGCCGGCCGCCAAAGGCGCTGTGCACCGCCCGGAAGGCCGTGGGGCCGACGTTGACGTTGAACCGGTCGCGCAGGGTGGTGTTGATGCCCATCAAGAAGTCCAGCGCCCACGTGACCGCCGTCGGCGCGTCGTCGAGGCGCTGCTTGATGCGCCGGTGCAGCAATTGCCACAGCGCGGGCACGCCGATGAGCGCGGTGATGCGCGTCGACGCCATCGCCGAGTTGAGCTCTTCGCCGCTCAGCTCGTCGAGGTAGGTGATGGTCGCTCCCTTGGACAGCGGCATCAAAAAGCCGCAGGCAAACTCGAAGGTGTGGTGCAGGGGCAACACGCTCAAAAAGCCGTCGCGCTCGTTGATGTCGAAGGTCTGCTGCAGGCTGGCCAGCAGGTGGGTGAAGTTCTGGTGGGTGAGCATCACCCCTTTGGGCGTGCCGGTGGTGCCCGAGGTGTAGATCAGGCTGGCCAGCGGCTCGCCGTCCTGCGCGGCGGCCACGAGCGCGGCGGACGGCTCGTCGCCGGCCCTCCCGCCATCGGCGGCCAAGTCGCCCAGCTCGACGTCGTCGGTCGCCTCGGCGTCGGAGGTGAGCGCGCGGTTGAACAACTGCCCGTAGCTCAGAAGCATCGCCGGCAGGCCTTCCTCGCGCAGCAAGTCGGCCAACTCGGCGCCCACCCGGGCGTGGACCGTATCGCTGAGCACGGCCGCGCGCGCCCGGCAGGACTTCATCAAATTGGCGAGCTGGGCCGCCGAGGAGTCCGGGTCGACGGGTACGGCCACGCCGCCGGCCTTCAGAATGCCGAAGTAGGTCATGCCCCACTGCGGGCGGTTTTCGCTGACGATGAGCACGGTGGCGTGGTCGCCGGCGCCCAGGGCGCGAAGCGCGTCGGCGGCGCGCTCGGCGTGCTGTTTGAGCTCGCGGTAGGTGAAGCGCTCGCTGATGCCGCCGGCGTGATGCTGCAGGGCCACGCGGTTGGCGTAATTATGCGTGCTCGCCTCGAACAGCTCGAGCAGGTCGTCGTAGGTGTAGGTCGACTTGCCGCTGGCGCTGAATTTGGCCTCCAGCTCCGGGAACGCGTGGCGCACCAGCCCCGGGATATGCACGTCGATCCAGTAGTGGCGCCAGTCGAGGTCTTCGACCGGCGAGCCGTAGCGGGTACGCTCCGACTCCGGCAGCGTCGCCACCAGGTCGGGCAGGTTCTCGGTCAGAAAGCAAAACGCGTTGTTGTGGGTAAACGGCACCATCAGCTCGAAGACCTTCTCGGTGATGCCGGTGACCGTCTCGGCGGCCTTCAGCCCGCTCTGTACGGTCTTGACGGCCTTGCCCAGCCCGCCCAGGTGCTTGGTGGGCACCTTGTCGAGCAGGCCGCGCAACCCGCTGGCCGCGCGCTTGATCTGGGGCGCCGAGCGCCGATCGAAGGTGTCCTTGCTCACCGGCACGCTGTCCAGCGAGTTGAGCACCGCCTTTTGCCACAGGGGCATGCGCTTGGTGCGGTTGACCTTGCGCAGCCCCAGGTTGGTCAGCTCGATGAGTCGGGGCACCGGCACCGGATTGAGGTGGCCCGAGCCGCAGTGATACACGTCGTGCTGGCGCCTGTTGATCAACGCGGCGCTGACCGCGAGCATCGCGCCGGCCACATAGTCGACGGGCACCACGTCCAGGTTGACGTTGCTGCGCGCGGGCACGTAGCGATGCCCCTTGGACATCAAAAAGGCCAGGGGGGCGCTGGTGTTGATGCCTTCGTTCCAGCCCACGCTGGGATAGCTCGCGGCGCTCTCGATGACCGCCGGGCGGAAGATGGCCAGGTTGATCTCGTCTTTGGCCGCCGCCATCACCCGCTCGCCGAGCGACTTGGTGTAGGTGTAGATATTCGGCCAGCCCCAAAAGTCGGCGCGCTCGCGGCCCTCGTTGGATAGACGGTTGCGCAACCAGTCGCGGCGAAGCTTGCTCAGGGTCTGCTCGAGCAAGACGGGGTTGTTGGGGTCGAGGTTCTTTTTGCGCAGCTTCGCGCGGGCCTGCTGGGCGAAATGGCTCTGGTGCTCCTGGTCGCTGGCGAGCTGCTTGGCGTGGGCGATCATCGCCCGGCAGTCGTCGATCTCGCGCTCGGCGTGGTAGGGGACGCCCAACTCGTCGTAGTTGGGATAGCGGGTGGGCGTGGGCAATTCCTCGGCGACCTTGCCGTCGACGTTGCCGGCCACGAAGCACGTCGACACGTGCATATAGGAGGCGTGGTGGCCGCCCAGGCGCACGAAGTCGAGCATGTTGAACTGGCTCAACGTGTTGATCGTCAGCGCGTTTTCCAGGTTGGGGTTGAAGTTGGTCAACCCCGCCGAGTTGATGAACAGGTCCAGGTTCGACGAGAGCGCCCGCGCCTCCTTCTCGGGCAGGCCCAGGTGCTCCTCGGTGATGTCGCCGGCCAGCGGGGTGCACTTCTCCTCGATGAAGTCCAGATAGCCGTCTTCGTAGATCTCGCGCAGCGGATCCATCACCGAGTTGGCGGCGATCTGCTGGAAGAAGCGCTCCTCGGCCGACTGATTAGTGCGCGGGCGGATGAGCACGTACACCTGGTCGATATCCGGGTGAAACCGCAGCAGCATCGACAAGAATGCCTTGCCCAGAAAGCCGGTGGCGCCGGTCAGCAAGATCCGTCGCCCGGAGAGCGTCTCGGAGACCGACCACTCGACATCGGCGCCGGGCGCTGCCTGCTGGGACATCACGGCGCCGGCCACGGCGGTGCCGTTGGCACCGTGGTCGTGGCCGTTGGCCTTGGGGGCGGTCGAGTTGTGGGTGCTCTCGTCGTGCTCGTTCGACATCGCGACTTCCTCGGTAGAAGTGACACGTCTTGGGCGCCTGGGCGCCAGTGATCACTTGACGTCGGTGATGATGTACGGCGGATGGTGCATGAGGCTGATGCTCGGCGACGGGCCGTGGGTGTCCTTGGCCATCTCCAGCGCCTCGTCCATGGTGTCGGCGCGCTCCCAGCCCAGCCGCTCGGGCACGTGCTCGTTTTCCGCGCCCACCACGATGACCCGGCCGACGTGGTTCTGGCCGTTTTCGCACCAGTACCACATATAAAACGGATGCACGCCGTGGTAGGCGTTGCCGCGGCGGAACATCTCGATATAGCTGGGGTTGTGGGCGAACTCTTCCTCGTATTTATGGGCGAGTTTGTGCGAGTTGCGCGTCTCGGCCAGGCAACGGTTGAAGAATTCGATGTAGCTGGGGTGATGGTCGGGGTCGAACTCATCGTAGCACGGGTGCGTGATGATGAGCGTGCCGCCCTTTTTGATGAGCGGCTTGCCCCGATACATATTGAAAAAATACCCCAGCGCCATGACCCGTACCAACAGCGGGTTCATGATCGAGTTGACGCAGTAGGGGCTCTCGAAGGGAATGCCGTAGACGACCACGTCGGACTGGCCGTCGACCTCCACCGAGTGCTGCTGCCAGCACTTCTCCAAGGTCTTGGCGTGCACCGCCTCGGTCTCGCCGGCGTACACGCCGATGAGGCCGTACGGGGCGGGCACCTTGTGGAACAGGGCGCGCTTGGCCTTGCGCGGCGCCTTGCCCAGCGCCCAGCGGAACGACTTGAACTTCATGTGGTCGGCGGCCGTCCAGTCGTCCTCATTTTTGGCCAAGAAGTTCAGGTTGTCGTCGTACATCTTGTTGTTCAACGCCGTCTCGATGTGGAAGACGTTGAGCTTCTCGTTGACCAACTTGCCCATGCGGGTGTTGCTGTCGTACAGCGCGGAATTCTCCGGGTCCATGTACGAGTCGCATTTGGCGATGGTGTCCGGGTTGTGGTGGTGGCGAATCGACCGGTAGCCGGCCATGCCCGTGCCCAGCGACTTGTAGCCGCCGTTCATGGGCACGTAGTTGACGTTGACGTAGATGAGCAGGTCGCTTTCGGCGGCCGCCCGCACCACCTGGACCTCTTCGCCGTGGTCGGTCTCGCCCAGGAACACCATGTTGTCGGGGTCCTCAGCGTCCATATTGTACAACCGCTCGGGGTAGTACTTGTCGAAGATCTTGGGGCCCACCGAGCGCTTGATCTCCGCCGGGGTCATGCGCCGGTGCAGCGCCAGCGCGATGAACATCTCGATATCCTCGACCCCGTGGTCCTCGAGCATCTGCACGACGATCTCGAGGACCTCCTGGCGAATATCGGGGGTGCGCATCGGCGGCAGGGGCACGCTGATGTCGTCGATGGCGATGGCGACCTTCATCCCCGGCTCGAGCTGGGCGAACAACGGGTCGACGTCTCCCTCGGGGTGGTTGAGCGCGTAGCGAATCGCCGCCCCGCGGTTCTCGATGGGCTTCATCGGCGGGTTGGAATAGATGGCCCGGGTGCCCGCGGGAAACTTATAGGTGATGAAGTCCTCGGCGTAGTGCAGGTAGCGCGGCGCGGAGTCTTCGTCGAGGTAAACTACGGTATTCGAGTTTTCAGCCATGATCGCTAAGGCTTGGGGCTTGGGACGTGCGTTGGTCCGGCGAGGCAGCGACGCGCGCGGCGCCACGCCCGGCGGGTTCGCGTCAGTCGAGGTTGAGAATTGGCCAGTCGTAGGCGCGGGCGTTGGTCTTCATGCGAAAATCGGGATTGACCGCGCAGGGGTTGCCCACCACCGACAACAGCGGGATGTCCGAGCCGCTGTCGGCGTAGGCAAACGAGCCGTCCAGGTCGAGGTCGTGTTGTTCGGCGTACCGGCGCACCCACAGCGCCTTGTTGGCCCCGGCGAGGACCGGTTTGCTCAGCCGTCCGGTGGCCACGCCGTCCTTGAGCTCCAGGCGGTTGGCCACGAACTCGTCTACCCCCAGATAGTCCGCCAGCGGCGCGGTGATCACGTCCAGCGCGCCGGTGATGAGCACCTGGCGGTGCCCCTGCTCCTTGGACTTGGCGATGAGCGAGCGCGCGCCTTCGAAGATATTGGGGCGAATGACGTTGTCGAACACCTCTTCGCCGATGACCACCAGGCGGTCTTCGGAGTAGCCGGCGTAGTTCTTGTAGAAATGCTCGTTGAACTTGCGCCGGTCGAATTTATCGGCCAGCCAATACGCCGGCAGGCTCGCCAGCAGTCCCGCCGCCTTGGTCAGCTTTTTGCCTAGATACGGCGTGTTGATCGCATAATAGGCGTATGCATGCACGACGTTGGTCTTGATGAGCGTGCCGTCGACGTCGTAAAACGCCGCCGTTGCTCGTGTTTTCTTGGCTGCGGTCATGCGGTGACTCCACCCTGGGGGGACAACTCGGCTCAAAAATTCGAGCGGCGAAATCTTCTAGTGGTTGAGCTAAATGACTGTCAAGACGCGACTTTTTCTGACTGGTCAGTCATGGCGCGTGCGCACCGACCACCTCGGCGCGCCCGTCAGCTTGGCCCTACCAAAAACGATGGCCTCGGTATATAAAGGAGGGCGAACCTCATCATCGGACATCGAAGCGAAGACGATGGACACAGCCCAGCTTCTCGAGCAAGTCAACGACGTCGTGGAGTCGTTGTTCAGCGGAGGCTCCCGCTACCAGATGGAAAAGATCGTCACCGTGGTGGTCTACGCGATCATCTCGGTGGCCAGCCTGATCTGGGCGTTCAGCGGCGGCAACGGCGGCAACGAACTCGGCGCCAAGTTCAAGGTCGAGGCGTTAACCGAGGTCGACGACCAGAACTTCCATCTGATCAACGACGGTGATGAGTGGACCAACGTGCGCGTGGTGCTCAACCAGAAGTTTTTGTGGACCTCGCCCAAGGTCGAGGGCGGCCGCCAGACGTTGATTCGCCCCAAAGATTTCTCGTACTACTACTACATCCCCCGCCCGTGGGGACGCCATCCGTGGGAGCTGCTGTCCAAGACCCCCAAGCCGGGCCCCAAGGCGCCGAGCACGATGAAGGTGCATGTCGTCCAGATCCACGCCAACGAGGGCGGCTCGGATATCAAGCTGGACTCCAGCGGCAACCCGCTGCCCAAGGGCAAACCCGCCGAGAACGTCGCCAAGGCACCGTAGCTGCCCGACGCCTCGCGCCCGCTCCCTTCTTATTTGACATCGAGATCTGTGCCTAACTTTGGGCTGGAGAGCCCGAGCGCTGCGCTGCGCTCGGGGCTTGCCGGTGCCACTGGGAGGCTCATGAACACCACGCGCGGCACAGATTGAAACGACGGGAGGGACGCCACGCCGGAGGCGCATACCGGGGACGAGGAGCGCCATTACGAGAAGTTGATCACTTCGCTCGACGCGATGTTCTGGGAGTTCGAGCCCAAAACCCTCGACACCTTGTATGTCAGCCCGCAGGTCGAGGAGATCCTGGGCTACGACCCCGACGTGGTCATCAACACCCCCGGGTTTTGGGCCGACCACGTGCATCCCGACGATCGCCAGTGGGTCGCCGAAGTCTGTCGACGTACTGCCCGACGCGGCGGCAAGGAGTGCTTCGAGTTTCGCATGATCGCCAGCGACGGCCGGGTGGTCTGGCTGCGCAAGAACGCGTCGGTGGACATGGTCGACGGCGAGCCCACCGTGCTGCGCAGCGTCATGTTGGACATCACCGAAAAGAAGCTCGCCGAGCAGGAGTTGCGCGAATCGCGCCGCCAACTCGAGCGTGCGCGCGACGAACTCGAACGGCGCGTCGAGGAGCGCACCGCCGATCTGCGCCGATCGCGCGAGAATCTGCGCCGCGCCAAGGAGCGCGCCGAGGCCGCCACCCGGGCCAAGAGCCGTTTTCTGGCCAATATGAGCCACGAAATCCGCACCCCGATGAACGCCATCATCGGCATGGCCGACCTGCTGGGGGACACCAACTTGACGCCTCTTCAGCGCGAGCACCTGCAATTGCTCGACGAGTCGGCCCACGCGTTGCTGCGTCTGCTCGACGACATCCTGGATTTCTCGCGCATCGAGGCGGGCGAATTGGAGCTGGAGGTCGACGAGTTCGACCTCGATGATGCGCTGGGTACGCCGTTGCACGTGCTCGCCGCGCGCGCCTCGAAGAAGGGACTCGAGTTGGTCTACGACGTCGCCCCCGACGTCCCCACGCGGCTTGTGGGCGATGCCGGACGGCTTCGCCAGATTTTGGTCAACCTGACGACCAACGCGATCAAGTTCACCGAGCACGGCGAGATCGTGGCGAGCGTCAACGTCGCGGGGGCCCACGAGAATACGGTGCGCCTGCGCGTCTCCGTGCGGGACACCGGGGTGGGCATCGGCGAGGAGTACCTGCGGTTTATCTTTGGCGCGTTCAATCAGGTCGACAGCTCGCTGACCCGGCGCTACGAAGGCACTGGACTGGGGCTGGCAATTTGCCAGCAATTGACCGAGTTGATGGGCGGCGAGCTTCAGGTCGACAGCGCCGTTGGTCGCGGCAGCACGTTTACCCTGGAGTTGCCCCTGGAGGTCGCCCCCGGGGCACGCACGGTGGCGACGCTGGAGGGAAGCGAGGACTTTGGCGGGGTGAAGGTGTTGGTCGCCGTCGCCCATTCCAGCACCCGCCGCGCGCTCTTCGAGACGCTGTGCCATTGGGGCGCCGAGGTGGTCGGCGCCAGCGACACCCAACAGGCGTTGGATGAGCTGCGAAAGGCCGCCGCCGCCGAGACCCTGCCGAGTGTGCTGGTGATCGATGCCGCGCCACCGCCGCTGCAGCCCAAAGCGCTGCTCGAGACCGCTCGGCGCGACGCTTTGATCGGGGAGGCCTCGATCGTCGTCATGGCCACCCCCGACCGTCTCGCGAAGGTCGTCGACGAGACGATGCCCTGCACCCCCCTGACCAAACCGGTAACCCCTTCGGAACTGGTCCGCGCGCTGCGCCGTGCGTGCGCGCTGGACTCCGCCTGGGAGCGCGATCGCCGCGCCGCGCCCCCGGTCGTGCCCACCCGGCCGCTGCGCGTTCTGGTGGCCGAGGATAGCCCGGTGAACCAAAAATTGGTCGTCTCCCTGCTCGAAAAGCAGGGCCACTCCGTGGTCACCGTCGACGACGGCTTCCAGGTGCTCGACGCGCTGGATCACGACGCCGGCGAGTACGACCTCATCCTGATGGACGTCCAGATGCCCGGCATGGACGGCGTGGAGGCCACCCGCCGCATCCGTGAGCAGGAGGCGGCCAGGGCCGGCCGACACATCCCCATCATCGCCCTGACCGCCCACGCCATGAAGGGCGACCGCGCCCGATTCCTGGGCGCGGGCATGGACGACTACCTCGCCAAGCCCATCCAACGCCCGCAGTTGTACGCCGTCCTGGCCAAATACGCCTGAGCCCTGCGCGCTCGACCTCCCATACTCATGGGATTGTCGGTGCCCTGGCGTCCAGCGCATCCTCCAAACACACACTGACGTTGTCGATCGTGGGCATTTCGCCCGCAGGCGGCGGTGGGAATCGAAGGAGGAGCGCAGATGAAGTCTATCCCCATTGTTTTGGCGGCCCTCGTCATGGTGGGCACAGTCAGTTTGTCCAGCCCGGCACGCGCCGCTGTGGGCGCGCCGTCGGGGGCGTCGCCCAAAGAGACGTGCTTGTCCCAAAACAAGCTCTTCGAGACCGACACCTCCCTGCGTCAAAAATGGCACTCCCTCATCAAGGAGCGGCCCATCGTCATCGGAGCGGTGGCCGCGGGCTTTATGGCCGGGGGCGGACTCAACGGCGCTTACAGCAGCGATCCGGATACCTCGCTGGGCTACAACTGGGATCTGGCCGCGCGCGCCGACGTCGCCGTGCTCAGCCCGCTGTGGCTGGCCGGACGTGTTCGCTACTTCTCGGGCAATGGCAGTAACCTGCAATTCGACGCCCTGGCGGGGTTCAATTTCGGGTCCTATGGCAACCGCTGGGTCAAGGCCGGCAGCGCCAGGGTCGGCAAACTCGTCGAAATGTGGGGCTCGCACTGCCAGCTTCGCCGCGTCGGCTATCAGTTGCTCGGCGGCGTCAAGCTCATCACCACCACCGGTGAGAAGGGCGACGCCGACGATGTCTTTGCGCTGCAGGCGGGTTTTCAGAAGGTGTTCAACAACTCCCACCTCATCCACTGGTCGATCCTTGGCCTCTACGACCCCACGAGCTCGTCTTATGGCGCCCAGGGCGACTACGGGATGGAGCTCTTCCACATGGTCTATTTCGGAGGAAGCATGGGCGGATTGTTGGGTGGCAAACAAACTTTTTGGCTGACCGCTGATGTTGGCGTGGTCTTTGAAATCTAACTGGATTCACAGAGATCTTTCGGTTTCTGTGGGGCCGGGCGTGTTGTGACCTGGCGGGTTTACACAGGGTTCTTGGTTCTTGGTTTTCGGTTCTTGCTGCTCGTGGATGTTCGCTCGAACCACCCGTATCGGCTGCCGGATGCCACAGAAGGGACATAAGGGCAATTCACGATGCCCTGCAAAACCAAGAACCAACCACCAAGAACGCGCCGTAAAGCAGTCATTTGCCGTGAGACCCACCAGCGGCAAAAAGCGAAAGTTCTGAGTGAACCTACTTAGCGAAATTAGGGAGATGAGATGAGCAAGATTTTCAACCGAAGCATTGTGCATGTGCTGGCTCTTGTGGCGCTGGCGTTGACCAGCGGCTGTGGTGCCTTCAGCGTCACCCATAAGCCGGATTTCAAGCCCGAGTCGCGCTATGGCAGTGACGCCGTGCGCGTAAAGGTCAAGCAGGACAAGAACGGCAAGTTCTACCTGACCACCATGGACGACGACGCTATCCGCCGCCCCTGGCGGGCGGTGGGCACGTTCAAGGCGCTGGGGCCCTATTTCACCTCGTGGGAGGGGGCGGCGCGCGAGATGGGTTGCGATGCGTTCTGGATCGCCAACGAATACGAACAGGGCGACGGCTACAGTATCACCACGACTACGACAGGGACGGTCGACGAGGTCAAGATCAGCTACGGCGACGAGCTGTGTATCCAGTTCACCGACGACAAGGCCAAGAAGGCAAAGAACGACGAGATCGACTGGGTGTGGACGGCTTACCAGCGCCCGCCGATGAACGGCGGGTGGAACCTGGCCGCCAATATGTCGCTCAACCGTGCCCCGTCCGGCGCTGGCAGTTGGGTGGGCTTTACGCTGCAACTCGAGAAGTACCTGCGTCACATCCCGCTGGGCTTTGCCGGGCGTATCGGCGGCGACGCCCAGGGCGATTACACCTGGTATTCGGCCGGCGCCATGGTGTTGGTCCCGGCGATCACGCTGTGGAGGCTACAGCTTACCGGCGCCGCCGGGGCGACCTATGGGGTGGGCAACAACTCCTCAGACAACCCGCAGGAGACCGCGCTTACCCTCGTCGCCGGAGGGTACGCCGACCTCGTGCTCGCCCGCTGGGTCGCCCTCGGGGCCGGCCTGGAATACTACGTCCCCATGAGCGACGTCGCCGGCGCGCCCAGCGGTCCCAACTACTTCGTGCGCTACGGGTTTGCGTTCTGACCGAGGCGCGTCGTAACGCGGTTCGAGGCGCCGTCGTTCAGGCGCGCACGCAGATGGGTGCCCCGAGGCGATTCGACCCGCTCGAGCGTGCCTCCCAGCGCCGCGGCGCGAGCGCGCAGGTTGGCCAGTCCGCGCGTGCTCGCCTCGAAGGTTTCCTGGCTGATGCCGACGCCGTCGTCGGTGACCTCGACCAGCAGCGAGCCGTCGTTTTCGAAGGTCAGTCGCACGCCGATGGACTCGGCCAGGGCGTGGCGCACGGCGTTTCGCACCGCCTCCTGCACCAGGCGAAGCAGGTGCAGGCGTTGTGCGCCGGTGAGCACCGCCTCGGGGATGTCGCCGTCGACGCTGAGCTGGAAGCGCGGCCCGCCACGGGTCAGCCCGCGCCCGGCGGCGCGCAAATGCTCGATGAGCTCCTGCCAGCTTCCGTCGTCGGTGCGAAGCGCCCACACCACCCCGCGCAGATCCTCCATGCCCCGGCTGGCTCGCTCGACGACCGCGTCAATTTCGGCCGTGACCGGTTCACCGCCCATATCCTCGCGGATGGAGCGAAGGGTGAGCACCAGCGCGGTCAGGTCCGCACCTACCCCGTCGTGCAGGTCGCGGGCGATGCGGGTGCGCTCGGCGTCGAGCTGCATCGCGGCCATGCGCCGCATGAGGATATCGCGCTCGGCGGTCGCTCGCGCCAGCTTGACGGGGGTGCGTCCGATCATCGCAAAGAAGCCGACCAACACGGCAATCACGATGGCGCACGCGACGGCTTCCCCGGGCTTACCGTCGACCAGCCAGAACGCGAGCGCCGTCGCCGACATGGGAGCGACCAATGCGAAGGCGTTGTAGCCGGGTGATTGCGCCGCGGTCGCTTGCACCCCCGCCAAGCCAAGCGGCACCAGACAGAAGACACTATGGGCGGTGCCCGAACAGTAGACGAGGTAGGCTCCGACGCTCGAGGTCGTAAGTGTCTCGAAGCGCTCGATGATCGTGAAGGCCAGGGAGTCGAACCCCTTCCAATGCAACACCACCGTCGTGCTGACGAACACCCCCAAAAAGGTGCCCAGGGCGACCACCATGTCGGTGGAGGTCACCCCCACCACGCGGTGAACCCAGCCAATCGACGG
Organism: uncultured delta proteobacterium; assembly: GCA_963697525.1. Taxonomy (GTDB): domain Bacteria; phylum Myxococcota_A; class Bradymonadia; order Bradymonadales; family Bradymonadaceae; genus Bradymonas. The sequence continues at coordinate 4,903,915 of OY969087.1, read as the reverse complement.
CAGCCAGCACAACACGGCGATGATCGCTGTGAGTGCGGCCAGAGACGACGGCCGGCGCTGCTCATAGGCGACCTCGCGCTCACGCTCGCGCAGCTCCTTGTCGACCGCAGCGTCGAGATCGATTGACATTTGCGACATTTCGAATCTCCGGAATGGAACAGGAGTGCCGTCAGGTGTTCATGCCGCTCGACTCGCGTCCCGGGAAAAGGACGCGCGCAGATGAGTCCCCTTGGCGGCGTCGGCCAGCTCGAGCACGCCGCCAAGGGCCGCCGCGCGCGCACGCATGCTCGCCAGGCCGCGGGTGCTCGCCCCGAACGAGTCAGCGTCGAGGCCGTCGCCGTCGTCGACGATGTCGAGCGTGGAAAGCGCGTCGTCGGCAAAGCCGACGCGCACGTCGACGCGGGTTGCGTTGGCGTGACGGACCCCATTGCGCACGCCCTCCTGGACCAGGCGAAGCAGGTGCAGGCGCTCGCCTCCCGACAGCGGGGTGGAGGGGAGCTCTCCGTCGACGTGGACCTCGAAGGACGGTCCGCCGCGGCAAAGTCCTTGGCCCACCGACTCGAAGCGGGCGATGAGCTCGCTCCAGTTTACCTCGTCGGCCCGAAGCGCCCAGACCACGCCCCGAAGGTCGTCCATGCTGCGGCTGGCGCGATCGGCCATGGCATCGATCTCGTCGGTCAGCGCATCTTCGCCGGCTTGCTCGCGCATCGCCCGCAGGTTGAGCATCAGCGCGGTCAGATCGGCCGCCACCCCGTCGTGCAGGTCGCGGGCGATGCGGGTGCGCTCGGCGTCGAGCTGCATGGCCGACACCCGCCGAAGCAGCAGGTCGCGCTCGGCGGTTGCCCGCGCGAGTTTGATGGGCGTCTGGCGTGTCATGACAAAGTCGACGATGAGCACCAATTCGACGATGAGTGTCAGCGCCGCCTGGCCGGGTAATCCGTCGACCAGCCAGAAGGCAAGGGCGACGGCGAGGCCGGGCACCAGCAAGGTGGCCGCTGTCAGGCGTGGCTTGTGCACTCCATTGACCATGACATTGGCGTAGGCAAAGCTCATCAGCCAGAACACACTCTCGGCATGGCCCGAGCGCCACACCAAAAAAGGCCCGATGCAGCCGGTAAGGGAGTTCTCCAGGACGTTGAAGATTTTGAAGGACATCGAGTCCAGCCCCGGCCAGCGAACCGTGACCGATGCACCTGCCAAGATGAGGACGTAGGGTATGAAAATGGTGAGCATGTCGGCGACGGTCACCCGTAGCGCGCCGTGGATCATGTCCACCATGGGAAGCGCACACAAGATGGGAATGGCGATGGCCTGAGCGACGAGCGAGGGCACGCTTCGCTCCTCGAAGAGTTGCTCGCGTTCGCGTTGGCGCAGCGTGTCTTGAAAGGCGGCCTCCAACGCGGCCGAGTCGATCATTTGATCCATGGCTTCACCAACTTCTTGGCCAGGGCAACGGCGGTCGCCTCGGTCTTGGTTGTCACACCCAGTTTGGAGTAGATGGATTTGACATGCGTTTGCACCGTACCCACACCGATGTCGAGCGCGCTGGCCACCTCGGCGTACGTCAGCCCGCGCGAGAGCAGGGCGAGGACCTCTTGTTCGCGGGGCGTGAGCAGGTCTTCGGCGCTCGACGAAGAGGCCTCGGCCAGGCCTTCTTCGTTGAAGAACTCGACGAGTTTGGCCGCGGCCTGATCGGCGACCGCCGCGCCGCCTTGCCACACGGTACGAAGCGCGTCTTCGAGCTCCTGAGAAGATGCGTCCTTGAGCAGATAGCCGCGCGCTCCGGCGCGCAGAGCGCGCAAGATAGTCGGCGTGTCGTCGAAGACGGTGAGCACCAGCAGACGCATCTGGGGGATGCGCTTGCGCAGCCGCTTGATGAGCTTGGCCCCGTCCATGCCCGGCAACCCGATGTCGATAAGCCCGACCTGCGCAGCACCGCCATGATCGAGCCAGTCGAGGACGTCTTCGCCGTTGGTACAGGTATGCGCCAGGGTATACCCGAGCCGATCGACCTCGCGGCCGAAGTGGGTGAGCACCAAGGGATCGTCGTCGACGATGAGCACGGATTTCGCCATCAGACCTCTCTCAGCTCCGTTCGAACCGATCGCAGGCGGACCCCACTGCCCCGAAAGACAGCGATGAAAACTGAGAATTACAACTTTTTGATACGACGGCGATGCTAGACCGGCGCAGCCGCGAGCGTCAACTGCGAAAGAACGAGGAGGGAAGAGCGGCGACCGGGGGTAAGCGCAGCGGCTCGGACCTTTAGGGCTGGCCGTGAGCGCACCCTCGGAAGCCATTTGTGATCAATACACAGGACGTTGGCCCGGCGGCGCTTCCAGCGTCACTCGGGCAGGTCCATCTCGGCGTCGAGCAGGCGGATCGCCGAGCGGATGTCGTTGACCGAGTGGGGGTTTCTGGCGCCGGTGAGCGCGTCGCCCAGCTCGCGGCAGATATCGTCGCTGCCCACCGAGTCGGCGTCGATGATGCCGCCGAAGACCCGCGCGCATTGCAGCCGAATCCAGTGGGGGCTGTCCTCGCCGAAGGGCGGGGCGTTTTGGATGCGCTCGAAGCGCTGGGGATCCTCGTGCAGCAGGCAGTACAGGCGCACGATCCAGGCGTACTCGCGTGCGTCGCGGCTGGTGCGCTCGTCGGCCAAGCATAGGTCGCATAGCTCGATGGCCTCGCGGCGCCGGCCGGCCTTGCGGTATAGCTCGGCCTTGAGCGGCAGCACGTTGGCGGGCATGCGCAGCGGCCCCAGGCGCGCGATGCCCTGTTCGTAGAGCGCGCAGCGGTAAAACGAGGTGATCAGGTTGGTGTAGGTGATCTCGTCGGGGGTGACGTCGCTGTCGAGCATGCGCTCGTAGATCTCCCAGGCTTCCTGGGGTTTTTCGGCGTCGCCAAAGGCCTTGATGAGGATGTTGAAGGTGAAGTCGTTGGGGCGCACCTGCGCCCGGGGCATCTCGTCATAGACCTCACGGGCGCGCTCGGGCCGGCCGGCGTCGCCAAACGCTTTGATCAGCGTCGAGAAGGTGATCACGTCCGGCTCGATGCCTCGCGCGGTCATCTCCCGATACGTGGCGTAGGCCGCCTCGGGTTGGTCGACGTCGCCGAGTGCTTTGATGAGGCTGTTGTAGGCGATGGCGTTGGGCTCGATGTCGCGCTGGGCCATCAAGTCGAACATCTGGCGGGCGCGCTCGGGCTGGCCGGCGTCGCCAAACGCCTTGATCAGCGTCGAGAAGGTGATCACGTTGGGGGCGATGCCGTCGTCGACCATCGCCTGGTACACCGCCCAGGCACGCTCGGGCTGGCCGGCATCGCCGAAGACCTTGATCAGGATGCTGTAAGTCACCACGTTGAGGTCGAGATCGAAGTCCCCCAGCGCCTCGTAGACCTGCCAGGCGCGGTCGGGTTGGCCGGCGTCGCCAAAGGCCTTGATGAGGATATTGTAGGAGATCTCGTCGGGGTGGACCCCGCGCGCCAGCATCGTCTGGTAGACCTGCCAGGCGCGGTCGGGCTGGTTGGCGTCGCCAAACGCCTTGATCAGCGTCGAGTAGGTGATCAGATCGGGCATCACCCCCATCTCGAGCATCGTCTGATAGACCTGCCAGGCGCGGTCGGGCTGATCGGCGTCGCCGAAGCCCTTGATGAGCGTCGAGTAGGTGATGACGTTGGGGGCGACCTCGGCGTCGAGCATCGTCAGGTAGACCCGCCAGGCGCGGTCGGGCTGGTTGGCGTCGGCAAACGCCTTGATGAGGATGCTGTAGGTGATGACGTCGGCGGCCACGCCCGCGTCCAACATCGTCTCATAGACGTCCCAGGCGCGGTCGGGCTGGCCGGTGTCGCCAAAGGCCTTGATCAGGCTCGAATAGGTGACCACGTCGGGGGTGATGTGGGACTCGCCCATGGATTCGAAGATCTGCCAGGCGCGCTGGGGTTGGCCGGCGTCGCCGAAGACCTTGATGAGCGCGCTGTACATGATCACGTTGGGGCAGACGTCACTGCCGGCCATAGACTTGTAGACGTCCCAGGCGCGGTCGGCCTGGCCGGCGCCGCCCAGCGCATCGAACAGGCTGGCGTAGGTGATGATATTGGGGGCGACCCCACTGCTAAGCATGCGCTCGTAGACCTGCCAGGCGCGCTCGGGTTGGCCGGCGCCGCCGCAGGCGCGGATCAGGCTCGAGTAGGTGACCACGTTGGGCGCGATATGCTCTTGCTGCATGCGCTCGAAGAGCTCGAACGCCTCGGTGGTGCGCCCGGCGTCGCCGAACGCCTTGATCAGGCTCGAGTACGTAATCACGTTGGGCTCGATCCCGGCGCCGCGCATGGTGTCGAAGACCGCCTGGGCGCGCTCGGGCTGGTTGGCGTCGCCGAAGGCTTTGATGAGCACGTTGTAGGTGATCACATTGGGCGTGACCCCCTCGTGCTTCATCGTCTCGAAGACCTCCCAGGCGCGGTCGGGCTCACTGGCATCGCCGAACGCCTTGATCAGCGCGCTGAAGGTGACCACGTTGGGCCGCTCACCGCTGGCGAGCATCTGCTGGTAGATCTCCCAGGCCCGAAGCGGCTCGTTGGCGTCGCCAAAGACCTTGATCAGCGTCGAGTAGGTGATGACGTCCGGGGCGATCTGCAGGCCGACCATCGCCTCGTACATCTGCCAGGCGCGCTCGGGCTGGCCGGCGTCGCCGAAGGCCTTGATGAGGATGTTGAACGTAAAGTCGTTGGGCGACACCCCATCGTCGAGCATCAACTCGTAGATCTGCATCGCGCGGTCGGGTTGGTTGGCGTCGCCGAAGGCCTTGATGAGGATGTTGAACGTAAAGTCGTTGGGGCGCGTGCCCGCCTCGCGCATCCCCTCGAAGAGGGCCTGGGCCTTGAGCGGCTGGCCGGCGTCGCCGAAGGCCTTGATCAGGCTGTTGTAGGTGATGATGTTGGGCGCGATCCCCTGGTCGAGCATCACCTCGCAGCAGTGCCAGGCGCGGTCGGGCTGGCCGGCGTCGCCAAACGCTTTGATCAGGCTGTTATAGGTGACGATATTGGGCTGCACCCCGTCGGCGCGCATCGTCTCGAGGACCTGCCAGGCGCGGTCGGGTTGGCCGGCGTCGCCAAACGCTTTGATCAGGATGCTGTAGGTGATGACATTGGCGTCCACCCCGCGGGCGAGCATCTCCTGATAGGTCTGCCAGGCGCGCTCGGGCTGGCCGGCGTCGCCAAACGCCTTGATCAAGTTCGAGAAGGTATAGGCATCCGGCTCGGCCTCGGCCTCCAACATCTGCTCGTAGACCTGCTGGGCCCGCTCCGGGCGGTGCCGATAGGCCATGATCAGGTTGTTGGCGATGATGGCATTATCCGGCCAATGGGCGAACGCGGCCTCCAACAGGTCGCACGCCTCCCGGTACTTGCGCTGCTTGCGCAGGGCCTTGACCTGACGAGTGACTTCACGAGGATGATCGGGAAGCTCGGACTTCTGACTGACTGCATTGCTCATGTTGTCCTGACCGTTACTGCTGGCAGGGCGTCCTTCGTTACCGTTATAGTCGATCGGTCAAATCGTCGTCGCTGCGACGGGAGGACCGGCCGACGGCGAGGAAAAATTTCCCCTCGCGTGTCTTTGACGCGGTGCGTTAAAGTTTATGCACCACAGTAGTCTAGGACACGGCGCTGGCAACTACAAGTTATCGCCCGTGAATTTTCCCCAAAACTGGCGACTCATGATGGATTTGGCGCTCGGCCCCCGTGGATCCATCAAGTGCAAGCAAGCGGCAGATCAACAAAACAACACAGTCAACAGTGCACTTCAGTGCATCAGCAGTAACATGACCGGCTGCCGCGAATATCAACTTGCGGGCGTCTGTTTCAAATTCCGAAGTTCTATCCCGCGGCGTGCATTGTCGCACATAAACGACAGTGTTTTCAAGGGGTTAGCGATGTCGGCTTTATGCGCCTGTTGGGCCGGTGGCTGTTTCGAGGATTCTTGATGAGCGAGCAACCAGATCGAGGGGCCGGGGTGCGGCGCCGGTCGGATTCGGCGGCCGGGATCTATGTGCACGTCCCGTTTTGCGCGCGGCGCTGCCCGTACTGCGATTTCGCCGTCGACGTACGCCGTACGATCCCCCACGTCGAGTATGCCGACGCGATCGTCCGTGAATTCGATCTGCGCAAGGACGCCCTCGACGCCAGGTCGGTGCGCACCATCTACTTTGGCGGTGGCACCCCGTCGCTGTGGCGCCCCGACCAGTTCGCCCGTGTCCTGGAGCATCTTCGCGTGCATCTCGACGCCGACCAGTTGGCGGAGGTGTGCATGGAGGCCAATCCGGTCGACATCACCCCCGAGAACCTCGCGGTGTGGAGCGACGCCGGGCTCAGCCGGCTGAGCATCGGTTGCCAGAGCTTCCAGCCCCGCGTGTTGGAGGCCCTCAACCGCAACCACACCCGCCAGCAAGCGGTGGACGCCGTACAACTCGCGATCGACCAGGGACCCGCCGAGGTCTCGCTCGACCTGATCTTCGGAAACCCCCAACAGACGATGCAGGAGTGGGAGGCCGACCTGGATATGGTCGAGCGCTTCGAGGGGCTTGCGCACGTGAGCGCCTATAACCTCACCATCGAGCCCCATACGGCCTTCCAGCGGCGTCTGGAGCGCGGTCGGCTGGTGCTTCCCGACGAGGAGCGCTGCTACGAGATGCTCGATTACCTCATCGAGCGCCTCGAGCAGATGGGCTTCGGGCGCTACGAGGTGTCCAATTTCGCTCGCCCCGGACATCGCAGCCGACACAACACGCTGTACTGGACTGGCGCGGAGTACCTGGGGCTGGGCGTGGGCGCACACAGCCTTCTCATCGGCGACGACGGCGGCGTGGTGCGCCGTGCTAATCCCCGTCAGACGGCCGAATACCTCGAACATCTCGGTGAGCCCGACTGGACCGAGGAGCTGTCGGCGCGCGAGCACTTTGTCGAGCGCCTCTTTTTGGGCATTCGCACCCGCGCCGGCCTCGACTTCGACGAGGTGCGCACCCAGTTCCAAGACCCTCTGGGCGCCGATCGCCTCGCGGAAGCTAAAGCGCTGCTCGAAGAAATGGTCGAGCAGGGCTTCATCGAAGGTGATGGCGAGCTCTACCGTCCCACCCACCATGGCCTCAACGTCGCCGACGCTCTTGCGGAGCGGTTTATGGGCATGCTTACGTCGTAGACGACCTTGCGGGCCCGGACCTGCAATCAGACAAGCGAAAAACGCCAAAAAATGAGCGGCCTGCGCGACGACTCGGCCCGGTCCAGCCCGTTGCCAACCGAGCGTGCGGTCTGGTAGGCTCGCGACGATTAAAATGCCAATCTTCACCAGTACAGAACGACGGGTGCGCCGCCCGGATTCTGCCTCGGGACAGGGTCATTTATGACTGAAGAGATCCGCGACCTGCAGCGAACGCTCAAGAGCGATCCCACCAACCGCGAAGCCTTCGACTCGCTGGCCGACCAATACGCTGCAGCCAGTGACTGGCGCCGCCTGCGCTGGCACTTCGAGAAATACGCCGAGCATCTGGACGTCGAGGAGGACTTTTCCCAGTTGGTGTTCGTGCTGCGCGAGCTCGCCGAGGCCGAGGAGGACAACAAGGAAAAGGCGGCCATCCTGGTGGCCCTGGGCGACGTGCTTTTCGAGCATGTCGACAATCACGACGACGGGATGGATGCCTACCAGAACGCGTTTAAGACCTATCCGCAGGATACGACCAGCCTGGAGCGCGCCCGGCGTATCTACCGCGAATTGGGCCAGTTCAAACGCGTCTTGCTCATCTACGACTTGGAGCGCCAGGTCATCAAGGATTCGCACGCCCTCGCCGCGGTGCTGGTGCGCATGGCCCAGGTCCACGGCGACTTTTTGGGGGACCGCGACGAGGCCATCGACACCCTCGATAAGGCGCTCGAGATCGACCCGGACAACGAGATGGCGGCGATGGTGCGCGGCATCTACGAGGCCGGCGGTACGGTGGAATCGGCGGTCAAGAACAAGGTGCGCGAGGCGCACGAAGCCGCCGGGCACGGCGAGGAGTCGCTGGCGGCCAACCTGATGGTCGAGGCAGCCCATCTGGAGCATTTTCGCGAGGGCGGGGGGCTTCGCCAGGCGGCCGAGCTCGCCGAGCAGGCGCGCAAATTCGATTCAGGCTGCTTCGAGGCCGGCCAATTTTTGATGATGGTCTACGAGGAACTCGAGCAGGCCGAGGAGCTGCGCGAATTGACCGAGTCGCTCGGGGGAGAGGGCGCGGAAGCGGAGCCGGTCGCGGAGCCGGAGCCGGTCGCGGAGCCGGAGCCGGAACCGGAGCCGGAACCGGAGCCGGTCGCGGAACCGGAGCCGGAACCGGAACCGGACGCAGAGCCCGAAGCTACGCTAGACGAGTCATCGCTCGCGGCCGACGGCGGCCAGCCCTCCGAGCTCGTCGAAGAAATCGTCGCTCCGGTGGGCGACTTCGAAGAGGCCCGTGCGATGCTCGACGACGACCCGGCCGATCTGGTCGCGTTGGAGGTCGTCCGCACTCAATTGCGCGAGGAGGGCGCCTTCGACGACCTGGTCGAACAGCTCGAAAAGTCGGTCAAATACCTGCGCAAAAAAGACGGTGAGCTCGACGTGATGGTCGAGCTGGCCAAGACCTATTGGCATGAGCTGGGGGACCTGGAGCGCGCCGAATACTACTTCAAGCGCATCAAGCTGCTCGACGCCGAGCAGCCCGACATGGTCGCCTTCTACGAGGATTACTACCAGCGCGAGGGCGAGTGGCGAAAGCTGTTCGCGCTGTTGAGCGGCCAGCGCACCGACGAGATGCAGGAGGACGACGCGCTGGCGTTGACCACGCGGCTGGCGCGCATCGCCGAAGTCCAGATGGAGAGCCCCGAGAAGGCCATCGACGTCTGGAAGAATTTCCTGCGCGAGCGCGGCAACCAACCGGAGGCGCGCGAGCAACTGCGGCGGCTATACGAGGAAAACGGCAAGTGGAACGCGCTGGTCGACTTCCTCAAAGACCGGGTGCGCCAGCTCGAGGACGGCGGCGAGGCCACCGCCGGCGCGCGCGTGTTGCTGCTGGAGCGCATCGCCGATATCTACCGGGACGAGCTCGGTCTGGACGTCATGGTGATCAATACCCTCAACACGATCATGGAGCTCGAGCCCGACCACCCGGCGGCGTTCGACGAGCTCAAGATCAAGCTCGAGGAGGGGCGTCGCTGGAACGACCTGGCGACGCTGCTCAGCGAGCGCGCCGAGCTGGACATCGAGCGCGGCGACATCGGCTCGGCGGTGGGGCTTTTGCTCGAGGTCGCCGACATCTGGCAGGAGAGCCTGCGCAACGTCACCCAGGCGCTGCCCTACCTGGAGCGCGTCCTCGAGATCGACCCCGACAACGGTCCGGTGCGCGAGCGGCTGCGTGACATCTACGAGCAGCGGCGCGACTACGAATCGCTCTTCGAGCTGCAATATGCCGAGGCCGAGCGCTTCGAGGGGACCCGGCGCGAGTCTCGGTTCACCGAACTGCTCGAATTGGCCGAGGATCGGCTGCGCGACCCCGACCGCACGGTGCGCGTGCTCGACGAGTTGCGCCGCCTGCGGCCCGAGGACGACGAGCTGGTCGACAAGCTCGAGTTCATCCACCGGCGCCGCGACGACTTCGCAAAATTGGCCGACCTGTTGGAGGTCAAGGCCGAGCGCGCCGAGGCAGACACGCGCCTGAATGGCTTGCGTGAGGCGGCCGGGCTGCGTGAGGCCGAACTCGACGACGCCGAGGGCGCGGCGCGCCTGTGGGAGAGCGTGCTCGCCGACAGCCCCGACGACGACGAGGCGCTGGAGCATTTGACCGCGATTTGCATCGCGACCGAGGCGTTCGACCGACTCCAGGCGGTGTACGCCCGCCGCGCAGAGCTCGAGCAGTTATGCGCCTTGCTCGGTGAGGCTGCCGAGGCCGAGTCCGACGAGGCGCGCATCCGCCGGTTGCTTCGGCGCGTGGCCGACATCGCCGCCGACGAGCTCGATGATTGTCGCCTGGCCGTCGAGAGCCTCGAGCGGCTTCGCGCGCTCGTCGACGACCCGCGCGACGTCGCCCGCGAGTTGGACGCCCATTACGAGGCGCTCGACGATATCGAGGGCCGTATTGGCGTCAACCGCGTGCTCTTTGCGCACGCCGAGGACGACGAGCAGCTCTTCGAGAGCCTGCTCGCGCTCAGCGCGCTGGAGCGCCAGCGCGACGACGCCGGCGGCGCGCTGGAGTGGCTGCTGCAGGCGGCGACCATCCGCCCGTCGGACGACGCCGTGCTCGACGACGCCGAGGAGGCCGCGCGCGACAGTGAGTCGATGGGACTGCTCGCCGAGCACGTCGAGCTGGTCGCCGACGAGGTGGAAGACGAGGAGCTTCGAGCGCGGCTGTGGGCGCGGCTGGGGCGTGTGCTTCGCGACGACCAGCAAAACTACACCCGCTCGGTCGAGTACTTCGAGCGGCTGCGCGACCGCGACCCCGCCGACCTGCAGGTCCTGGACGCCCTCGAAGACCTGTACGATTGCGTCGACGAGCCCCAAAAGCGCATCGAGGCGCTTCGCGACGCCATCGACGTGCTGAGCTCCGAGGGCGCCGAGCGCCGCGACCTGGTCGACCAATTGAGCAAGATCGCCGACGTCCAGCGCACCCATCTTGGGGAGGCGGACGCGGCGCGCGAGACCTACAACGAGATCCTCGACCTGGAGCCCAATCACGTGGGCGCGCTGCGCGGCATCCGCGGGCTTCACCGCGCCGACGAGCGCTGGGACGAGGTGGTCGATTCGCTGCACCGCGAGCTCAGCCTGCTCGGCCTCGACGAGCTCGAAGCGAGGGTCGCCGCCCAGATGGAATTGGCCGACACGCTGCGCCTGCACCTGGGCGACCTCCGCGAGGCCATCCATTGCTACGGGCAGGTGCTCGCCGAGCAACCGCAGCACGAGGCGGCCGTGGCCGCCGTCGAGGAATTGTTGGCCGAGCCGGAGTTGGCCCGTGAGGCGGCCCTGATGCTCGAGCCTATCTTCCGCGAGACCGACCGGCCGGGCCAGCTCGCCCGCGCTCTGGAGGCGCGGCGTTCGGTGTGCGACGACCGCTTCGAAGAGGCCGAGATCCTCGACGAGCTCATCCCGCTGTACAACGAGCGTCTGGACCAGACCGAGCAGGCCTTCGAGCACGCCTGTCGCCAGTTCGAGCTCGATCCCGGCCGCGAAGAGGTGTGGCTGCGCGTCGAGCAATTGGGCGCCAAGCTCAACCGCTGGGCCGACATCGAGCAGGTGTTCTCCGCGCATGCGCCCGACGAACAGGATATGGCCCCCGGTCGGGTCAACCTGCTGCGGCATCTGGCTGCCATCCGCGAGCACCAACTGGGCAAGAAGGAAGAGGCGCTCGAGACCTGGGAGAAGCTGCACGCCGTCGAACCGGCCGACATGTCCATCGTGGAGGCGCTCGAGCGGCTGTACCGTGGGCTGGAGCGCCAGGAGCAGTTGGTCGACGCCCTGGAAGCCAAAGAGGCGCTTCTGGACAACGACCAGGACCGCATCGACGTGCTCGTCGAGGTCGCGCAACTCTCCGATACCGTGCTCGAGGACGCGCCGCGTACCATCGACGCCTATCGGCGCGTGTTGCTGTTGTCGTCGGATCACGAGGCCGCGGTCGACGGTTTGTGCCGGCTGTATCGGGACCGCGAGGAGTGGCACGAGCTCGACGAACTTTTGGCCCAGCAGGCCGACCTGGCGATGGACCCGGACCGGCGCCGCCGCTTCTTGCTCGATCTGGGCAAGCTGCGCGCCGAGCAATTGGCCGATTACGTGGGCGCACAGGACTTGCTGGCGCAATTGGTCACCGAGGATCCGGGCGATGACGACGCCGTGGAGGCGCTGGAAGCGCTCGACCAGATCCTCGAGCGCCTCGGTGAGCGCGACCAACTTCGCCTGGAGCTGGCGCGCACCTTGGAGCCGGTCTACCGCACCCGCGACGCCGCTGCCAAATTGGCCGGGGTGCTGGAGGTGCGCGAGGCCCAGGTCCGCGACCCGTTCGAGAAGGTGGCGCTGCTCGACGAGTTGACCGAGCTGTATATCGAGCGCACCGGCGAGCGCGAGGCCGGCTTCGACGCGCTGATGCGCGCGGTGCGCTGCGAACCCGACGGCGAGGCTCGCCGGGTGCGCCTGCTGGAGGTCGCACGGGGACTCGAACGCCTGCAGGACGCCGCCGACGCGCTCGAGGAAGCCGCCGGCGCCGCCGACCCGCTCGCCGCCGGGGCGATCTTCCGGGAAGTGGGCGCGCTGCATGAGGACCATCTGCAGGATTCGGCCGCGGCCATCGATGCCTTCGAGCGCGCCGTCGAGCACGACGAGACCGACGAGCAGGCGCTGCTCGCCCTCGAGCGGCTGTACCAAAATACGAGCAATTTCGACAAACTCGCCGCCAACCTTCGACGCCAGGTCGCGGTGGGCGACCCCTCGCGGCGCGTGGAGCTGCTCGAGCGGGCGGCCACGCTCTATGAAGAGGTGCTCGACCAGCCCGACGAGGCTATCGACGTCTATCACGCGTTGCTCGACGAGGAGCCCGACTCGAAGGCCGCCTTCGACGGCTTGGAGCGGCTGTACCGTAAGCTCGAGCGCTTCATCGATCTGGCGGATATCCTACGGCGCCGCGCCGACGCGAGCTACGAGGACGAGGCGCGTATCGCCGCGCTGGAACGGCTGGCCGAGGTCTTCGAGGAGAAGCTGCACGACGTCCACGAGTCCGTCTCGGTACACCGGGAGATTCTTGGGGCTCGACCCCCAGCGTAGCTCGTCGCTGGACGCGCTCGAACAGCTCTTCGAGCAGGAGGCGCAGTGGCACGAACTCGCCGGCGTGTTGCGCGACAAGCTGATGCTCGCCCAGGGCGCCAACGCCGACGCTGAAACCCTCGACGCCATCGAGCTCAAGCTCGCCGGCGTGCTGCGCGAGCAGCTCTTCGAGGTCGACGAGGCGCTCGGGCTGTACCGCTCGGTGCTCGAGCGCACCTCCGGGCAGCCCCAGGCGATCGCCGCGCTGGAGGCGCTGGTCGACGACGAGAATTTCGCCGCTCAGGTCACCGACGACCTGGTGGCGCACTATACCGGCACGGGCAACTTCGACGAGCTCGTCGAGCTGTACGAGACCCGCAAAGAGCAGAGCTATGACCCGGCCGAGAAGGCCGGCTTCCTGGTCAAGATCGGCACGATTTACCGGGACATGCTCGACGAGCCCTCCCGCGCCATCGATGCGTTGGGCGAGGCCTGGAAATTCGAGCCTCGGCGCGAGGACGTGCACGAGCAGTTGCTCGACGTCGTCGCCGCCGAGCAAGCCTGGCGCCGGCTGGCCGACATCTACGAGGATGTGCTCACGGCGGTCTCCGACCCCGACCTGATGCTCGAGCTTCGGGTCGCGCTCGCTCAACTCTACGGCGAGCAGCTCGATGATGTACCCGAGGCGGAGGCGAATTACCGCGAGGTGCTCGCCCTCGACGAGCGCACCGAGTTGGCCTACGCCGCGCTGGAGAGCCTGCTCATCGCCCAGGACCGCTGGCTGGACTTCGTCGAGCTGCTCGAGCGCAAGTTCAACGTGTGGCTCAGCGAGGACGAGGTCGAGGCGCGCGAGATCCTGTTGCGCGTCGCCGGCGTTCAGGAAGAGCAACTCGACGATGCCTTTACCGCCGCGGAGACCTATCGGCGCGTGCTCGATTTGGAGCCGGCCGACTCCACGGCCAACGAAGCCCTGTCGCGGCTTTACCGCGAGCAGGAGCGCTGGCAGGACCTCGCCGACCATCTGCGCCAGCGCATTTCGCTGACCGGCGATCCCGAGGCATCGGTCGCCCTCAAGCAGGAACTCGCCGACGTTCAGCGCACCGAGCTGATGGAGCCGATGGGGGCGTTGGATCTGTACCGCGAGGTCCTCGGCATGGAGCCGGAGCACGCGGCCGCCATCGAGGCCCTCGAGGCGATGTTCGCGACCGAGCAGGCTCTCAAGGCCGATATTGCCGCGGTACTCGAGCCGATTTATCGGCGCGATGAAGCCTACGACAAGTTGGTCGACGTGCTCCTGGCGCGCGCCGAGGAGTGCCGCTCGGTGGAGACCGCGCGCGCCTTCTTGCAGGAGTCGGCTCAGATCGCCGAGGAGCAACTGGCCGACCGGGAGCGCGCCGCCGAGATCTCGACGCGCATCTTCCAGAAAGACCCCGCCGACCGCAGCGTGCGCATGCAGCTCCACCGGCTGCAAAGCGTCATCGACGAGTGGCCGGCGCTGGTCGACCTGTACGCCGACGTCTTGCAGAATAACTTCGAGGTCGACGATGCGCTGCGTGTCGATCTGTTGGTCGAGCAGGGCGCGATGTACGAGCAGCGCCTCGGCGAGCTGGAAGACGCCCGTCGCACCTACGGCGAAGTGCTGTTGTACGACGTCGACAACGAGGCCGCCATCGACGGCATCGAACGGGTATTGGCGCGCACCGAAAATTGGCTCGACCTCGCCGAATTTTACCGCGACCGGGCCGACGCCGTGACCGACCCCGACCGCTCCAAGGAGTGGCTCGAGCGGCTGGCGACGCTGTGCGAAGAGGTCCTCGACGACATCGACGAGGCCATCGCGGTGTACACCCGCATGCAGGAGATCGACCCGGGGGATACCGCCGTCCAGCGCACGCTCGCCCGGCTATACGGCCATGCGCGCCGCTGGCACGACCTGGCCGACCTGTACCGGCAACGCATCGAGCAGACCTTCGAGCCCGAGCAGGCCATGGAGCTTCGCTTCCGGCTGGCCAGCCTGCTCGAGGGAGACCTCGACCTGGTCGACGACGCCCTGCAGATCTACCGCGACATCCTGGCCGATAACCCTGGCCATCAGGAGACGCTGCGCGCCCTGGAGGGCCTGCAGCGCGACCTGGGCAACCGCGAGGGCGATTGGACCCCGCATCGCCAGCAGATCATCGACCTGCTGCTGCAACACTACAACGAGCAACATCACTGGCGGCGCATCGCCGACCTGCTCGAGGAAAAGCAGGAGCTGGTCAACGACGTGCACGGACAGGTCGACGCGCTCTCGGAGATGGCCGAGCTCATCCAGCGCAGCGCCAGCGACGAGGCCGACAAGATCCGCGCGCTGCTCAAATTGGCGCGCGCGTTTTGCATCGACCCGCGAAACGACGACTTGCGCCAGCGCGTCCACGAGCGCGCCAACCAGCTCGACGCCTGGGAGCGGGTCATCCCGATCTTCTTGCAGGGCCTGGAGACCTGCGACGAAGCGGACATGCAGGCCGCGCTGCTCATCGCAGTCGCCGAGGCCTACGCCGGGCCTCTGGAGGATACCGAGAGCGCGATTACCGCCTATCAGCAGGCCGTCGAGATCAACGGCGACGAGCGCGCGCTCGGCAAATTGCAGCACCTGTACGGGGAGCTCGAGCTGTGGGAGCCGTTGGTCTCGGTGCTCGAGCGGCGTCTGGAGAACGAATACGACGGCGAGGCGCGCCAGGGGCTGCTCAAGCGCATCGCCACCATCTACGACGAGATTCTGGGCCAACCGGAGCGCTCGCTGCGCGCTTACGAGGAGCTTCGCGAGGAGAACCCCTCCGAGGAGACCGTGCTGAGTGCGCTGGCGCGGCTATACGAGCGCACCGAGCGCTGGGTCGACCTCGAGGACGTGTTGCGCGCCAAGGTCGAGGTCGTCGACGACGACGACGACGACGGGCGCATCGCCACGTTGCGTCAACTGGCCCAGGTCCAAGACGAGCGCCTCGGCGAGCCCACCGAGGCGATCGCGACCTACCAGACGCTGGTGGGCCTGGACGAGGAGGATATCGACGCGGTGCGCGCGCTGTCGCGCCTGTTCCAGAGCACTCAGCGCTGGCCGGAACTGCTCGACAACCTGGCCATCGAGCGCGACTTCGCCGCCGGGCTCTCCGAGCTCAACGACGTGGAGATGCGCATGGCCATCGTGTTGATGGACAAGCTCGACGCGCCGGTCGACGCCATCGCGCATCTGCAAAACGTCGTCGCCCGCGATGCCGCCCACGCCGACGCCCGTGAGGCCCTCGGGGAGCTGCTCGCCCGGCCGGAGACGCGCGAACAGTCCGCGGCGACTCTACAGAAGGTCCACCGCGAACAGCAGGAGTGGGAGCAGTTGCAGCAGCTGCACGAGAGCCGCCTCGAGTATCTCGAGGAGCCCGAGCAGCGCGCCGAGGTCTACATGGAGCTCGCCCAACTGCAAGAGGAGCAATTCGACACCCGCCAGATGGCGTTCATCACGCTGGGGCGCGCGTTCCGCGAGCTGCCGCAGGTGATCTTCTTGCGCCACGAGCTCGAACGGTTGTGCCGAAGCCTTGACAACGTCGACGAGCTGGTCGCCGTCTACGAGGATACCCTCGAGGCGGGCGCGCTCGACCCCGACGTTGAGATCGAGCTTCGCCGCCACACCGGCCAGTTGTACGCCGAGAATCTGGAGGCCTACGAGGCGGCCATCAAGCACTTCGAGGCGGCGCTTCGCCTCGACGAATACGACCGCGAGGCGCTGGATTGGCTCGACCGTCTCTACCAGCACGCCAACCGCTGGGAGGACCTGGCCGGGGTGCTGGAGACGCGCCTGACGGTCACCGACCCCGACCAGATCAACGACGTTCGCTTCCGGCTGGCGTATCTGCGCGAGGTCATGTTCGAGCAGCGCCGCGACGCGCTCGATCTGTACCGGCAAATCATCATCGAGGAGCCCGGGCACGGCGGCGCCATCGAGGGGCTGGGCCGCATGGTCGAAGACCTCGAGATTCGCCGCGAGATCTGCGAGTTGCTCGAGCCGATCTACCGGGAGATGGACGCCCCCGAGGCGCTCGCCCAATTGTACGAGCTCAAGCTCGAGGTCGCCGACAGCTCCGCCGAGCGCGCCGAATTGTACCGGCGCATCGCCGAGATCCAGATCGGTGAGCTCGAAAACGTCTACGTGGGCTACGCCCATCTGGGGCGCGCGCTTCGCGAGGACCCGCACGATATCGACGTGCAGGAGCGTCTCGAGGAGTTGGCCGACGAGCACGAACTGCACGACCAGATCGTCGCGCTGTACGAAGACGTAGTCGACGAACTCGAAGATCCGGTGCGCGTGGTCGAATTGGCCAGCAAAGCGGCGCGCTGGGCGTTCGCCATCCTCGACGAGCCCGAGCGCGCCTCCCACCTGTACCAGATGGTGCTGGACATCGAGCCGGAAAACGAGGCGGCGCTCGACGCCCTGGAGACCATCGCCCGCCAGGAAGACCAGCCGCAGGCACTGGAAGCGGTGCTTCGTCGCAAGGCCGACGTGCTCTTCGACCCCGACCAGCGAAAGCGGGTCATGCTCGAGCTGGGGGAGGTGCGCATGCGTCTGGAGATGTTCGACAAGGCCATCGAGGCCTACCGCGAGGCGTTGACCCTCGACGAGGCCGACCTGGAGGTGCTCCACCAACTGGTCGCGCTCTTCGAGATCACCGAGCGCTATGGCGAGCTGGTGGACACCCTCGAGCGGCTGGCGGGCTACATCAAGGACGTCGACGAGCAGCGCCTGTTGTACGTGCGCATCGGCCAGTACACCCGCCACTTCATCGACCAGCCCGACCGCTCCATCGACGCCTACCGGCGCGCCCTGGAGCTCGACCCGGGCAATGCCAACATCCTGCTCGCCCTCGAGGAGCTCTTCGAGCAGACCGAGCAGTGGCATAACCTGCTCGAGATCGTCGAGCAAGAGCTGGCCAAGGTCGACGAGGCGGAAGACGACGACCAGCAGGAGCGGCTGCGCCTGTACGTCAAGCGCGCCCAGGTCAACTTCAAGCAATTTGGCCAGACCGAGCAGGCCATCGAGGACTACCAGCGCGCCTTCGCCATCCAGAAGGACAGCCCGCTGGTGGTCGACGCGCTCGACGAGCTGTACCGCAGCGAGGGGCGCTGGGACGACTTGATGGACCTGTACCGCGAGCAGTTGCAGTTGGCCGGCGACGAGGAGCGCCTGGTCGAACTGCACATCGAGATGGCCGACATCTCGCAGGCGCATCTGCAAAACGATGAGCACGCTCTCGAACTGCTGGATATGGTCCTCGAGCTTCGGCCGCGTCACGATCGGGCGCTGGACGTCTTGCAGGCGCTGCGCGCACGGCGCGGCGAATGGGAGGCGGTCGCCGCGGTCATCGCGCGCAAGGCCGAGGCCGCCGAGGGCGACGACAAGGTCGCCTTGATGCTCGAGCGCGCCGACGTCTTCGAGCAGCGCCTCCAGCAGCCCGCCGCAGCCGCCGACGTCTACGTCACGATTCTGCAAACCGCGCCCACCCACGAACGCGCGCTCACCCGGCTCAAGGAGATCTACGCCGAGTTGGGCGCCTTCGAGGAGCTCTATGCCATCCGCGAGCACGAGGCCGCCATGGCCGAAAGCGAAGATGACAAGGTCCAGGTCTACCTGGAGATGGCTGAGTTGGCGCGCACCCAGCTCGATGATCCTCAACTGCGCACCGAGGCCCTCGAGCAGGCCTACGCGCTTCGCCCGGAGGCGTTGGACATCGTCGAGCCGCTTCTGGACGCGTGCATCGAGAGCCAAAACTTCGAGCGCGCCGAGCCCATCCTGGCCAATATCATCGAGACGCTGCACAACGAGCGCAAGATGCAGGACGTCGTGCGCTTCCAGCACCTACAGGGCAAGCTCGCCGAGCAGAAGGGCGATCTCGACGCCGCTAAGGAGGCCTACGAGGCCGCCCACAAGGTGGACGCGACCTACATCCCCAACCTGCTCAGCCTGGGCAAGCTGTTGGTGCGCACCGAGGATTGGGACAGCGCGCTCAAGATCTTCCAGACGCTGCTCCTCCACCAGATGAGCATCGACGACTCCGAGCAAAAGGTCGACCTGTACTACTACCTGGGCCGCGTGCGCCTGCAAAAGGGCGACGCCCGCCGCGCCAAAGACATGTTCAACCGCGCGCTGGGCATCGACAGCGACCACGAACCCAGCAAGCAGGCGTTGGCGGAACTGTAGCCTGAGTCACAACTTCCGGGGGGATTCCTGGGGCGCGGCTGTCCTCAGCCGCCGGGGTCGCTCTGCGGCCCCGAAACGTGTTTTGCGCCGGACGCCGCAAATGACACGCAAGGCGGGGCCAGAGGCGGCCGCGGCCACCAAGTTCAATTGTGATCGAGTAGGTGGTCGAGCAGGCGCTCGGTGCAGCGGTCGACGATGGCGAAGACCTCGTCGAAGTGGTTGCTGCCGCCGCCGTAGGGGTCGGGGACGTCGGTGCCGCGCTTGGAGGGTTCGGTCTCGAAGTTGCGAAGCAACAACACGCGCTCCTCGTCGGCGCTGTCCATGCGCAGCGCGTGGCGCCGGTTGGAGCGATCCATGGCCACCAGGTAGTCGAACTCGCGGTGGTGGGCGTCGGTGAGCTGCTGGGAGCGCTGCCGGGAGATGTCCAGCCCCAGCCGGTCGTAGGCCACGCGTTGGCTGCCCGGATCGGGGGCCTCGCCGACGTGGTAGGCGCTGGTGCCCGACGACTCGATGTGGAATCGATCACCGAGTCCGCGCTCTTCGACCTTGTGGCGAAAGAGTGCTTCTGCCAGCGGCGAGCGGCAGATATTGCCCAGGCAGAAGAACATGACCCGAATCTTGGAACTGCTCATGGCGTGGCACGCGAGTTCGATGACACGAACACTCTAGAAGTTGATCCGCCGGCAGGCGCCGTCGGGGGCGCATTGGACCTGCGCCTTGTTGGTGCGCCACAGATAGGCGAATTGGTTGAGCATGAACGTGACGCCCTCGGCAGCGTTGGGCACGGTGGTGCGGTCGAGCACGACCTCCATGGCGTAGGTATGTCCGCCGTTTTCGGCCTGGTAGCGGTACATCTCCTGGTTGGCGTCGAGGTTCTTACCCCGAATATTGGTGGTGCCGGGCATGGGCAAATCTTCCGGCCACGTGTCTTTTTGGAAGGCAGCATCGACCAAAGCTTCCGTGGTGATCTCGTCCATCATCGACCTCGACTCGGGCAAGAGCCCACACACTCTCGACTCACCATCGTCGGTGCGCGCGGGACATTTCCATTTTCAGTGGCGAATCATTTTCACACTGAGAGTTTGTGCGATTACGCGCGCTTGTGCAAGGGCAAGAAATAGAAAACCCCGCCGCGGGCGGCGGCGGGGTGATCTGCGGAGCGCCGGGCGGGATTAGAAGTAGATGTTGGCCGCCAGCGCCGAGGTGAACAGGTTGAAGCCGAACTTATTGTCGACCTGGGCCCCCGACTGGTTGACCGTCGTGGGGTTGAGCAGGCCCAGGTTCAGGCCGACCTGGCCGCTGATGGAGAAGCGGGTGACCGGGAACCACTCCACACCCAGACCGGCCTGCAGGCTGAGCGTGGTCTGCTCCCGAGGGTTGAAGGTCTTGTTGGCGTTATCGGCAGCCTCAGTGGCGTCGCCGGTGGTCGAGTCGACGCCGTCGCTGAAGGTCGACAGGCGCACCTGACCGAACCAGAACGGCACCACCGTACCCTGCATATTGCCGAAGTAGTAATTGGCCTGCGGGGCGATATCCAGTCCGAACGACGTGGCGCTCTCGGCGGTGTTGCTGCCGGGCGCGGTGGTGTCGGTGCCCTGGATGGTCAGCCCGAGGTTGAGCCCCACGCGCAACTGGTTGGTGAACATATAGTGGTAGCCCAGAGCGCTGCTCGTGCCGGCCCCGAGCAAGACCCCGGTCAGCCCGCCCAACCCGCTATTGTTGGTGGTTCCCGAGGGGGCCACATAGGGGTTTCCACCGGCGGGTACGCCAAACGACAGGGCGCTCTGGCCGGCGCGCAGGGCGTTGCGCGCGGTGTTGGGGCGGCCCTGAGCCATCACGGTGGAGGCGCTCAGGACGAGAAAAAGGGCGAGTAGAGTAGCCAACAAACGCCTAGTTTTCATTTCACATCTCCTCATTTGAAGAAATTCAAACTTCGAAAAACGGCTCTACAAACAGTGTGCGGGCAAACTATACAGGGGAGCGCATTGGTCAACCCCAAGTCGACAATTTTATCGCTTTCGGACGCGTCCTGTTCGCGGTAAGTCATTCGCAAATCAACGGTAACGCTGAACCGAGGAGCCGACATGAAACCCGCTGTACTGATGACTGATCCAAGACATTTTGCGATCAAGGGGGGCGCGAACCCGCACACGCGCCTGGCGGACAACACGCTGAAAGTCGTCGAGATCGCTCGCGCTTGGCCGCAGTGGCACCGTTACGTGGACAAGCTGCTCGACGCGGGCGTGGATGTCTACGTCATCGACGCCACCGCCGAGCTGACCGGGATGGTCTTTGCCGCCAACGCCGGTTTTCTGGACGGCCGCCTGGAGGATCGTGCGCCGGCCGACAAGATCTTCTACCCCAGCCATTTCACCGCCAAACACCGCGTCGGCGAGTCCGCGCTGTTTGCCCAATTCATGGAGCAGTTCGGCATTACGGTGGCCGACTATCCCGACGACTGGCGATTCGAGGGCGAGGCCGACGCCTTCCCGGTAGGCCGCGGAGAGGAGACGCGCTGGATCTTTACCTGGGGCTTTCGAAGCGACGAACATGTCGCCGATTGGCTCGAAGACGAGGTCGTCGACGCCCCGTTCGTGCGCCTGAAGCTCACGGACCCCAAATACTACCATGGCGATTGCCTGGTGTGTGACCTGGGCGGGCCGCTTCTGGGTTGGTTGGGCGGCCTCGACGACGACGCCCGCGACCGCCTTCGCGCCGAGCTCGGTGAGCGCCTCATCGAGATGAACGACGCGCAGGCCGCCGACTTCATCGGAAACTCGTTTTACGTCGAGACCGCGACCGAGCGCCTGCTGTACACGCCCGCCGAGCTGGGCGACGGGTTGCGCGAGCGCATCGAGGCCGAGGGCGTGCGGGTCATCCCGGTCGACATCAGCGAATTCTTCGGCAAGGGCGGCGGTGGCCCCAAATGCATGGTGTTCAACCTGGGCGAGGTCGACCCCGAGGACCCCCGTTTGACCGAGGAGCAACGCGCGTTTCGCCACGCGCGCCACGTCCAGACATTGCGCGACGCCGGCGCCTTCCCCGTTGGTGACGGCTAACGGCGAACCCCGGAATGAATTCCGGGGCTATTTTTGGAACAGCGTAAAGATTGCAGGGAAGCTTGATTGAAGCGTGGTTGCAGTCCGGGGCTATTTTTGGAACAGCGTAAAGATTGCAGGGAAGCTTGATTGAAGCGTGGTTGCAGTCCGGGGCTATTTTTGGAACAGCGTAAAGATTGCGGGGAAGCTTGATTGAAGCGTGGTCGGCGTTTGCGCGAGGAGTACGTCCGGGCAGCTAGCCACGTGGCTAATCTGCAAGCCGACCGCCACGCGCAAACGCTGCTGATCGTCCGCCCTCAAATAATAGTTCTACCGAAATAGCTGGCGTGCGCGCTCTGCAAGGCGCTGTTTTCGTATGCGCCACCAGCCACGTGGCTGATCTCAGGACGGCAACGACTTGGGGCAGAGGAGCAGCCAGCGGAACGGGAATTCCCAGGCCACGCTGGGCTGGGAGACGCCCACGCCGCGCGCCAGGCGCATCAGCTCGCGGCGGGTAAAGCCGCGCAGCACCGACAGCGGGCCGTCGTTTTTGACCAGGCGGTTGCGCGAGAAGATGGGCAGTGCCAGGCGCAGCCCCAGCCAGGGCACCGGGTGGCGCTGCAGGTCGTTGATGATGACGCCGTAGCGGCTCAGCCGGTACATCTTGTCGAGCGCCCGCGCCGCCTCATCGCCGGGAAAGTGGTGGAGCACCAGCGAGGCGTGGACGAGGTCGTATTGCTCGTCGTCGGGTAGGTCGAAGAGGTTCTTGAGCTCGAACTCCAGTCGCTCGTCTCGTGTGGTGCGCCGGCGGGCGTAGCGGATGGTCGTATGGCTCAGATCAATGCCCTTGATGGCCACCGAAAAGGGCTTTTTTTCGGCCCAATCGGCGATGCGCCGGGGGATGTCCCCGCTACCGGTGCCCACGTCGAGCACCGACAGTTGGTCCAGCCCGTCGGGCAGGAGGCACTCGAGGCCGGCCAGGCTGATCGTCGGGCCGCGGCTCAACACGTTGATCTGCTCGACCTGGCGCAGCGTATCCTCGAGCTCTTCTCCGTCGATGGACAGGTCGTCGAGCAATTCGAGGCGGGCGCTTCGTTTGGAAAAGTCCGGCAAGAATTCCATAGCTGGTTCTCCTGGTGCGGGTGACTCGCCGAATAAGCGAGCGGGCTGGTGGAGTTGAAGTTATTGCGACCTCGCGCATGTCCCGTATACTTCCCGTGCAAATGTGCGCGAGGCGAGCAGTCTGGCAACCTCTGGTGAGTAACTCATGGTTCATTGGACCCATCGATCGTATCTGGGACGGCTGGCCGTCGCCGCGGTGATGGCAGTGTCGCTGATCAGCGCCGGCTGCAAGACCGTTCGGGGCAAGGGGGGCGACGTCGAAACCAAGCCGCCCATCAAGGCCACCAACGCCAGGGCGCAGAAGCGCTTCGACGACGCCATGGCGCTGCTGAAAGCCGGCAAATACCAACAGGCGCGCGAGGCGTTCCGCCTGGTGCAGGCCGAGTTCGGAGGCGACCCCATCGCCACGCTCGCCGAGCTGTATGTGGCGCGCGCCTCCATGGGCGCGGTCGAGCTGCAGGGGTCATTTACGCCCGAGGCCACGGCAGCTTATCACGGCTCGGCCGAGGCCAAACGCATCTTGTCGGGGCTGGGGAGCAGCTCCTCGGTCGACAACCGCATTCGCTACGGCGCCCAGGCCTACCTGGCGCTGGAGTTGGCCCTTCGCGGCAAGCGCGGGGCCGCGCTGAAGAGCCTCGACGAGTATCCGAGCGCGTCGGTGAGCAACGTCGTGCTCGACGGCGATCGCCTGGCGGTGCGCGCACTGCTCACCGAGAGTTTTGCGCGCGCGGGCCGCCACGCCGACGAGATCGAGGCGGCGGCACGGCTGTACGCCGACGTCGCGCCCCGTATCGCCGCGGCCACCCAGACGGCGCCCAAGGGCGCGCCGAAGACGGCTGGCGCCGACGTGGAGTCCACCGGGCCTGCCAAGGCCGCGGCGCCGGCCTCTCTGCTGAGCCTGGCGGCGCTGGCCCGCGACCGCGCGTTGGGCGCGGCCGAGTCCGGCATCGACGAGGCCGCGTTGCAGGAAGATCTCAAAGCCAAGCTCCCGCTGACGCGCGCCGCCGCCGGCTGGGGCCTGTTGCGCGCGCGCCTCGGCGACGACGTCACCGACGACGAGCGGCCCGCGCTGGAAGACCTGTTCAACCGCGTCGCCCCCGACCTGGTCGCTGTGGGCGCCGCCGAGCGCGCCGCCGAGTTGTCCAAGCGCCTGGCCGCCGTCGGCGGACCGACGCGGCTGGCCATCGGCTTTTTGCTGCCGCTCAGCGGCCCGCACCGGGCCATCGGCCAGCGCGCGATGGCCGGCGCGCTGGTGGCGATGCGCGCCTTCCACCACAGCGGCTTTCCGGAGGTGACGCTGGTCTTTCAGGACTCACAGGTCGACCCCCGGCAGGCCTTCGCCAGCCTGGAGCGCCAGAAGGTGCTCGCCGTGGTGGGCCCGCTCGATGTGCGCCGCGCCCGTCAATTCGCGCCGCTGGCCGAGCAGGAGCATATTCCGATGGTGACCCTGACCGCGGGATCGGCGGGCGATGCGTCCGCCGGGCAGGGCGCCTCGGCGGCCGAGCAGCCCGACCAGGTCGGCTTTGTCTTCCGCAACTTCATGGACGCCACCGCCGAGGCGCGCGCGTCTGCCCGCATCGCCTTCGAGCAGATCGGCGATCGCAAGGCCGCCATCGTCTATCCCAGCGTGGGCTACGGGCAGGTGACCTCGAAGGCGTTCGCCGACGAATTTCGCCGCCTGGGCGGCCAGGTCGTCGCCCAGATTCCCTACGATCGCTCCAAGTCGAACTTCGAGCCGGTGGCTCATCAACTGGCTCAGGCCCACCCCCAGGCGGTGTTCGTGCCCGATTCGGCCGAAAAGGTCGCCGAGGTGACCGCGTTTTTCGCCAACGAGAACGTCTGGGGGATCGCCCCCGACCAGAAGCCCTCCGCGCGATCCAAGCGCATCCAGGTGCACTACCTGGGCACGAGCTTGTGGGAAAACCCCATCCTGGTTCGTCAGGCGGCAAGTTACGTCGATGGCGCGGCCATTCCGGTGGGATTCTCCACGGCGTTCGCCACTCCCAAGGTCGAACAATTCGTCCAGCGCTTCGAGGCGATCTATGGGCGCAAACCGGAGAATTTCGAGGCGTTCAGCTTCGACACGGTCATGTGGTTGCGCGAGTTGATCCTCGACCGCGGCATGGGCCGCGCGGTGGCCATTCGCGACGCCTTGCTCGCCGGCGATCGCCACGACGGCGTGACCGGCGCGGTGCATATGACCGCCGACGGGCAGCCCCAGCGCAAGCTTCGCTTCGTCACGCCCACAGCCGAGGGGTTCAAACCGCTGCCGTTTACGGCGGCGACCGCCGTGCATACCGCCCCCGCTCAGCCGGACGACGCTCCCGGTGACGCGGCGACCAACAGCGCGGACACGACCGACAAGGCGCCGGGCAAGCAGGGGGCCCAATCCCCACGCGGTGATGGCCACGCGCCGCCGACCAAACTCCCCGTCCAATGAAGGAGCGCGCGCCCACACGAAGTTGCCGGCAGAGGTGCGTCGTCTGGGGCGGCGGCCGCCTGCGTGGCGTCGTGGGCAGCGCTCTGGTCACCTTGGCCGTCTTCGCCGTCGGCCTCGGCTGTGCGACACCCGCGGCCGCCCAGCAGGCGCCCAAGCACGACGCCGCCAGCAAGGCGTCCAAGCACGACTCCGATCACAAGTCCGACTCCAGCGACGACTCGAAGGACGACGAGGACGCGCTCTTCGAGAAACCGCAGGCCCACACCGAGCACCAGACCGACGAATCGGTCGGCCAGCGCCGCATCGACCGCCTCGAGGAGACCCCCCTCGAGCAGATGGACCACCAGCAGGCCCGGCAGGCGGGCTTTGTCTTCGGCAACTCCGACCGGGAGTCGTCGCGCACCTCGGCGACGTTTTTGGCGGCGACCGCCGGCTTATTCGCCCACGGCATCGGCCACTGGTATATCGACGAGCGGCGCACCGCCGAAATCCTGGTGGGCATGGAGGCGGCGAGCGTGGCGCTGATGGGAAGCGCGCTGCTGTGGCCGTATCTGTCCGATCATTCCCCGGCGTCGTTGGTGTACGCGCGTCCCGCGATGTACGCCGGGCTGGGCTTATTCGGGCTGTCCTACCTGCTCGACGTCATCGGCACGATGCAAAATACCGACATCGGCATGCCCCCCAATACCCGTCGAACCCGCGGGATTTCGGTCGAGGCGCAGTACAACTACCTGAGCGTGGAGGGCTATCCGACCAAGACGCTTCAAGTGCTCACCGCCGAGTCGATGGTCGATCTGGGCTGGGGCTACGTGGGGCTGCGCACCGACCAGGACGTGTTTTTGGACACCTCCGTCTACGGGCTGACGCTGGGCGCGCGGCCCTGGCGCGGCCCCGGGCGGCACACCTTCCTCTTCGTCGACGCCGACGGCGAGTTGTTCGACTTTAGCGGTCAGGGCAGGTTTCGGCGCCTGGGCGGCCAGGTCCGCGCGGGGGTCTCGCTGGGGTTGGGCAATTGGATCAGCCAGCTTCGAAACGTCGCCGTGGGTGCGGCCATCGGCTACGGTCACAATTGGTATTCGCTGCCCACCGGACCCAATGCCTCCCTGAGCACCGCCGTCTCCTCGGGCTACATTCCGTTCGAGACCTTCGTGCACTTCAACCTGACCGACCAGCTCAACGCGCGCGTCGCCTACGAGCATCGCGCCGGCGAGCTGTTGCAGTCCGGACCGGCCGGCCTGGGGGTGGCGTCGGTGCAATTTCTGTATCAGAGCACCGACGCGCTCGACCTGGTCGTGGGCGCCCAATTGGGCGGCGGGCTGGGCATCACCGGGGGCCTGCGGGTCTGGCTGTGGCCCTAACTCGCGCGAGGCCGATGGAATATCATCGCCCGGGGGCTTCATCTAGACTCCCAGTTTGGACGGCTGGGCCACGTGGCGCTTCGCTGTTGGGCCGAGTTTTGCTAAAACCGTTGGGCGGCTTTTGGAGCCGGCCAACCAGCACATTATTCGACACTGCGAGACGACGAACGACGAGGAATACGACCGATGTGGGACGCAATGTGGGTTAACCTGGTCACGGCGCAGGCTCATGCGGCCGCCAAGCCCAAAGGGGTCTTCGATATCCTGATGGACGCCAGCGGCGTGGTGCTGGGCGTGCTGCTTCTGTTGGGCGTGCTGAGCCTGATCTCCTGGTACATCATCGGCTACAAGTGGTTCTACCTGCGCAAGGTGCGCAACGAGTCGCTGAAGTTTCTGGACGTCTTCTGGCAGTCCAAGCGCCTCGACGCCATCTACCAATCCGCCGAGCAATTCACCAACGCTCCCGTCAGCCAGGTGTTCAAGGCCGGCTATATCGAGCTGTCCAAGCTCAAGAACCGCGAGAAGCCCGACGGCGGCGAGGCCATGAAGGTGCACCTGAGCGGCATCGAAAACGTCGACCGGGCGCTGCGGCGTGCCGCCTCCAGCGAGATGACCCAACTGGAGGCGATGGTGCCGTTTCTGGCGACCGTGGGCTCGACGGCCCCGTTCATCGGCTTGTTCGGCACCGTGTGGGGCATCATGGTCGCCTTCGTCAATATCCGCGCGCAGGGCGCCGCGGGCATCGACGTGGTCGCCGGTCCCATCGCCGAGGCGCTCATCGTCACGGCCACGGGTCTGTTCGCGGCCATCCCGGCGGTCGTGTTCTACAACCTATTCGTCAACCGCATCAAAGTGCTGGGCGCCGAGATGGAGAACTTCTCCAACGATTTTCTCAACATCGTCAAACGCCACTTCTTTGACTGAGTTGCCCCACGGCTCACCTTTGCAGGAGCAATTGTCATGGCAATGAGTACGGGCGGCAGCGGCACGATGCTCGCCGAGATCAACGTCACCCCCATGGTCGACGTGATGCTGGTGCTGCTGGTCATTTTCATGGTCACCGCGCCGATGATCCACAAGGACAAGGACAAGCGCAAAGTCGACCTGGATCTGCCGGTGACCCGCAACAACCCCAACCGCATCGACCCGAAGAATACCGACAAGCTCATCTTGAAGATCAGCCGCAACCTCGAGGTCAGTATCGGCAAGGAAGTACTGGTCGACTGCAGCGACAAGCTCAAAGGCACCGACCCGATGCGCTTCGAGCCGTGCTTCGACGTGATCAAAGACAAGCTTGGCAAGAACCAGAAGCTCAAAGAGCAGGGCGAGCTTTACCTGCTCGCCGACACCCAGATTCCCTACGGTTTCGTGGTGGGGACGATGGCCCGCATCAAACAGGCGGGCATCAGCAAGCTGGGGATGGTGACGAATCCGGAGTATTTGGAGAAGAAGCCGGCGAAGTCTGCTAAGTGATCGAGTGAAAGGCAGCGGATAAGCGGATTTAGATCGGAGTTGGTGGGTCGGTCGTTTGTAGGGATGTGAGGCGAGAAAGTAGCGTGAGAGACCTGGAAATACAAAGCGATCCGGGACGACGGCCACAGCGGGACCGTCGGGGGCCGGGTGGGGCGGTGACGGCCATGGGCATCGTGACGTCCGTGCTGCTTCACGGCGCGGTGGCCGGGCTGCTCATCTGGGGGACGATGCGGGGGGGCAAAGACGTCCAGGACCGCATCAAGCCCAAGATGCTCGAGTTTCACAAGGTCGAGCTGCTCGCCCTCGGCGAGAAGAAGCCGCCCAAAGCGCTGCCTCGGTTGGCCAACCCGGCGCCGCCCAAGGTCCACGAGGACGCGGTCAACTTGGCCAAGACCAAGAAGAAGCCCGAGCCCAAGAAGAAGCCCGAGGAGAAGAAAAAGAAGCCGGAGAAGCCGGAGAAGACTCCCGACAAGAACGACCTGCTCAAACAACTCCAGCAGTTGCACGACCCCAATCGGCCCACCAACAGCGATACGCCGGAGGGCAGCAAACAGGGGGTCGCCGGCGGCAGCGCGACGGATGCGAAGACCGCCAACCTGATGAAGACCTACGAGGCGCGGCTGATGGCCGCCTTCCAGCGCTATTGGCGCGTGCCCACGACGCTGGGCGAGGCCGAAATAAAAGAGCTGGCCGGCAAAGTTGTCGTTTATGTGCGTATTTCGAACTCCGGGCACGTGGTAACGTACCAATTTCGCTCGAAAAGTCCCAACGAGCAGTTCAACGACAGCATCGACGCGTTGATGCGCAAATTCGAGGTCAGCGGGGGGCGCAAATTGCCCATGCCCGACGACCCGCAGGTCAAAAAACTCATCGTTGAAGACGGACTCACCCTGACCGATTGGAACGCGGCGGGCGGACACTGAGAACCACCGATTTTGTGAATGACACCGAGGACTCAACTGATGGCTAGATCGGCAGTAAGGCGCGTGCGACCGGTGGCGGTGGCCTTGGGAATGCTGGCGGCGATGTTGCTGACCGCGTCGGCATACGCCCAGGACGGCAACGCCAAGGCTAAGGTGGCGGATGCCGCCGAGCCCGCCACTCAACAGGGCCAGGTCATCCACGTCGACGTCAACGCCCTTCGCACCAAGGTCCCGTTGGCGATCCCGAAAGTGCGCGAGCCCGGCGGCGACACCGGTCAGGTGGCCACCAAGGTCCACCAGATCCTCGAGCGCGACATGAAGTTGGCGGGATTTTTCAAGATCCTGCCCAACGACAGCTTCTTCTTCGATCCCTCCAAGGAGGGCATGGGCGCGTCGTCCATCAAATTCGAGAACTGGCTCAACGTCGGCGCCAACGGGCTCATCAAGAGCGCCGTGCGCACCAGCGGTGACAAGGTCGTGTTGGACCTGCGCCTGTACCTGGTGGTGCAGGGACAGCAGGCCTCGCTGAAGTGGACGGGTGGGGCGGTCTCCAAGGATGACTACGTCAAGAAGGTGCACGACTTCGCCAACGCCGTGCTCCAATTCTACACCGGCAAGCCGGGTATCTTCGGCTCGCGTATCGCCTTCGTGCGCCGCAAAGGACGCTCCAAGCAGGTGTTTGTAATGCAGGTGGGCGACAAGGGCGCCCACCAGATCACCCACAACAACTCGATCAACATCCTGCCGTCGTTCGGGCCGGGGGCGATTTATTATACCAGCTACCGGCGCGGAAACCCCGACCTGTGGGCCTACAAAGGGGGCAAGTCGCATCGGCTCTCGAAGGTGCACGGCCAGAACACCGGGGCGGCCTACTGCGGCGGCAAGCTCGCCGTGACCCTGTCGAAGGGCGGCGAGAACACCGACATCTATCTCATCGACCCCAACACCGGGAAGATCGAGCAGCGCCTGACCAAACACTGGGCGATCGACACCAGCCCGACGTGGAGCCCGGATTGCTCGAAGATCGCGTTTGTCTCCGGACGCTCGGGCGGCCCGCAGATCTACGTGATGGACGCCGACGGCAGCAACCAGCGCCGGCTGACCTACGAGGGCAGCTACAACACCCAGCCCACCTGGTCGCCCAGGGGCGATGTCATCGCCTTTTCGGCGCGCGACGAGCGCAACGCCTTCGATATTTTTACCGTCGACCTCAAGGGCAATATCGAGCGCTTGACCCAGGACCAGGGCAATAACTCCGACCCCAGCTTCAGCCCCGACGGGCGCTACCTGGTGTTTGTGAGTGACCGGGGCGGCAAGGGCAAGCGCTTGTGGGTGATGACGGCCAATGGCCTGGTGCAAAACCCGCTGACCGACGGCTCGGGGTATCAGTCGCCGGCGTGGGAACATTGATGGACGAGAACCGCTGTCGCAACTGATGCGGTTCTCAATAATTGACGCGAGGGAGCGCGCATTATGACACGATGGAAGTGGCTCACCATGTTCGGTTTGATAGTATCTGTGATGGCGCTGGGGGCTTGCGCCACGCCGCCCAAAAAGGCGTTGTCAGACGCTCAGAAGGCCCTGCTGGACGCCCGCGGGGTCAAGGACTGCGCCGACGACAAGTATAAGGCGGCCAAGCGGCTGCTCGACGAGGCCGAGAAGCTGTCCGCCCAGAAGAAGTACGATGAGGCCGAGCGCAAGGCCAAGGCGGCCAAGAAGCTCGCCCTGGAGGCCAAGGCCGAGGGCAAGAGCAACTGGGAGAAGTGCAAAAAGCAACAGGAGCTCGCCAATAAGGCCGAGCACCCCGAGCCCAAGACCGACGAGCAGGACCAGCAGCCCGACGAAAAGCTGACCCTGGAGACGGTGCACTTCGACTACGACAGCTCCGAGCTCAGCGAGCAGGCCCGAAGCATCCTGCAGCAAAACGCGCGCTGGATAAAAGAGCACGCCGACCGCCAGATCACCCTCGAGGGGCATACCGACGAGCGGGGCACCACCGAGTACAACCTGGCGCTGGGCGAGAACCGGGCGCGCACCGTGCGCCAATTCCTCATCCAGCTCGGTGTCGACGCCAGCCGGCTGTCTATCCTATCCTACGGTGAAGAGAAGCCGGTGGCCTTCGGGGCCACGCCGGCCGATTATGCCAAGAACCGCCGTGTCGAATTCGTGCCGCGGTAAGTGGCCGCACCAGGGAGACCCGCGTGGACGACATCGCCGCACACACTTCGCCGCGAATCCAACTGTTGAGCGAGTTGGCGGACGCGATGGGCATGCCGGTCGTGGCGGTGGTCTCCGGGTGGTTTGGCGACCACGTGGTCAACCTCGACGAGCTGGCCGCGCGCGCGTTCATCGACGTGCTCGATGGCGAACTCGAACACCACGACGACACCGATCACATCGGGCTGTTCTTGCTCGGCCGCGGCGGTTTCCCCGCCTTCGCCGACGGCCTCTGGCGAGCCCTGCGCGGCCACGGATTGGCGAGCACCGCGGTCGTTCCCTACAGGATCGACGGGGCGCACTCGTTGGTCGCGCTGAGCGCCGAGGAGCGCCTCTTTCACCCCCACGGTGCCCTGGGCGCCTACGATCGGCGCCCGCTGGGCCGGGTCAAGGCGCGGCTGGATGCCGACGTCGTCTTCGGGCTGGGCGAGATGCCCGCGCTCGGCATCGATGATCCCGCGACCATCGCCGAGATCGCCTACGAGCGCCGACAGGCCCAGCTCGCCCACCACGTAATGGCGCGCATGGTGGGCGGCACCGACAGCGGCGTGGGCGCGCGCATCGAGCGGGCGATGAACGCCAGGGCGCTGGGCACTGAGCTGGGCCTGTCGGCCGGGGAGTTGGAACGGTTGGGGCTCGACTGCCAGACGCTCGCCGACGAGCGTGCGGCGCTGGTCTGGCAGCTCTTCGAGGCCTACGAGGTCGAGCTCGAGCTGCTCGAGCCGCCGACACCGCGGTATACCGAATCGGACGTGGCCAACGAGGTCGAATTCGTCCCCGCTACCGGCGTGACCGGCGCGCTCATCGAGGGCGCCCACCAGTCGCTTTGCTACGAGCTGGACACCGGCCGGCCCGACCCCGATACCAATATGCTCGACGGCGAGTGGCTGTGGTAGCCGAGGCTGCGGCGCCCCTGTTGCTCATGGACTGCCAATTTTTTCCGTATTTTTATTCGGACATTGCCAAGGTCGGATGTTTCCCCTATGCTACAAGACAGTCTTGAAAGCAACCTACCTGGCGTCAAGTTCATCAAAGTCGCCCGCCCGTCTTGACCCGTTCGAGGTTCTCGACTAATAAAGCACTTCCCGTTGACGGCCCCGTTATTCGGAGCTCAAACGGACACTCTTTGCCGGAGTGGCGGAATTGGTAGACGCGTCGGATTCAAAATCCGATGACCGCGAGGTTGTGTGGGTTCGAGTCCCACCTCCGGTACTTTTCCAACGAGCACGATCGAAAGAGGCTTCCCCGCAGTTTGGGGGAAGCCTTTTGTTTTGCCGACGTCGCGTCGTGGCATATCAAAATGTCCCTAAAGTTGGATGTGGCGAGGCGGGGGTGCGCTTGAATACGGCGTCAGATGTCCTACCATCAACGCACTGCTGTTGATTGCTCGTGTGGGATATTGAATGAAATTCAAGTACGTATTTGTCGCCGTATTCATCGGCGCTGCGCTCGTTGCTGCGGCGTTGCTCATCAACCAGGAGCGCCCGCCGGTCGAGACTCAGCAGCCCAACGCCGCGATGGTCCAGGCCACCGGCAAGTGCGCGAGCTGCCACCGGCGCGAGACCGCGGCCATCGTCCATCAATTCGAGCTGAGCGCGCATGCCCGCAAGGGCGTGAGCTGTTTGGACTGTCACAAGCCTGCCGAAGGACAGAAGGGCAAGGACCACCGCGGATTTACGATCGCCGAGCACCTAACCTCGAAGAACTGCGCCACCTGTCACGCCACCGAGTACAATCAATTCCTGCGTAGCCGACACGCCGCGCCCGCCTGGGCGGCGGTCGCCGGCGAGAAGGACTTTACGCCCGCGCAGCTCGAGTTCGCCAAGAAGTACCATCCCGCCGCCGTCGAGCGGCCGGCCAACGCGCTGCCGTCGGCCGAGGGCAAGGGCGTGCTCGCCAAGGGATGTGAGTCGTGCCACGCCGTCGGGCGGCCCAACGCCGACGGCTCGATCGGATCGTGCACCCAATGCCACTCGCGGCACAACGCGTCGGTACGCCTGGCGCGGCTGCCGACCACCTGTGGCCAATGCCATATGGGCCCGGACCACTCGCAGATCGAGATCTACAACGAATCCAAGCACGGCGTGATCTTTGCGGCCCAGAAAGGGCAGATGAATCTGAGCGCGCCGCCCAAGCGCCTGACCGTCAACGACATGCCCGTTCCCACCTGCGCGACCTGTCATATGAGTGGCATCGGGGGACTGGGCGTCACCCACGATACGACCGAGCGGCTGAGCTGGTATCTATTCGCCGATATCTCCAAGAAGCGGCCGGATTACGAGCGCGCCCAGGACCACATGAAGGCCGTCTGCTTGAAGTGTCACGCCGCGCCCCAGATCAATACCTACTATGACCAGGCCGAGTCGGTATTGAAGGCGACCAACGCCAAGATCGCCCGGGTCTCCAAGATCATGAAGGGACTGCGCGACGACGGGCTGTTGACACCGACGCCGTTCGACGAGCCCATCGAATTCGATTACTTCGACATGTGGCACTACTTCGGGCGCACCACCAAACACGGGGCGTTTATGGGCGGCGCCGACTTCGTGCAGTGGCACGGCAACTACGAGCTGCTCGCCCACACGGTACAGATCACGAGGGAAGCCAAGGAACTGCGCGAGCAGGCGGGCAAACCGGCGCAGCCGGCCGGTCAACAACCACCGGCGGCGGCACCGAAGGGGCCGGCCGGTGAGTGAGTCGTCCAACGAACAGGCTGCATCGGACAACCCGGATGTCTCGCGTCCGGCGATGACCTCCCACCAGCGGCGCGAGTGGCTCGTCGAGATCTTCGTGGCCTTCAACCTGGCGTTTTTGACGGTGGACATCTACCTGGCGCACGCCGCCAACGACTTCGCCAGCGTGCTGGAGTGGATCCCCATCTATTTTTCGGCCATCGTGCCGTTTTTGTTGGTGCCGGGCATCGTGACCCGGCGGTATCGCAGTGGGCTGGGACGCGGGCTGGGATTTTTTGTGGGCGTTTCGGCCATTGCCGTCGGACTCGTCGGCATGTTCTTACACCTCGAGAGCGCCTTCTTTAGCGAGCGCACGCTACGAAGCCTGGTGTACTCGGCTCCCTTTGTCGCCCCCCTGGCGTATACCGGCGTGGGATTTCTGTTGTTGCTCAACCGGATGGACAACGACGGTTGGGCCGAATGGGTGGTCTTTTTATCGCTGGGCGGCTTTGTCGGAAATTTTTTGCTCTCGGTGTTCGACCACGCCCAAAATGGCTTCTTCGACAGCTTGGAGTATGTGCCTGTGGTGGCGGCGGGCCTGGGCGTGGGCTTCTTGGCGGTGGCCATCTTCCGCACCCGCGACCGGCCGTTCTTGCGGGTGACCATCGGCGTGATGGTGTTGATGATGCTCGTCGGAGTCGCCGGCTTCGGCCTGCACGTCGCCAGTGATCTGGACGCGGCGGGCCACGACCTGACCTACAAATTCCTATTCGGCGCGCCGGTCTTTGCGCCGCTGCTCTTTCCCAATATCGCGCTGCTGGCGGTCCTCGGCCTGTGGGATATGCTGGCGGCAATCCTACCGGCGCAGGAATCGACAGCGATGGCCTAGTCGGGTGTTTTGGCCAAATCGGGTGGATGCTCTATACTGTGCCGCACACCGGCGAGAAACGTGGTCCCTGATGGCCGGTCTGTGGAGCTTGTGTCATGCGCGCCAAAATCGTGATGTTGGGTGGAGGTCTGGCGTTGATCGTGGTGGCGTTGATCTTCGGCAGCAAGATGTGCGCCCAGGCCGGGGCTCAGCAGCAACGGGCCACCCAGCAAGCCGGCGCCAAGGCCGCCGCCGCGGCCAATCAGGCGGATCCGGACGCCGGGGACAAGGTCCCCAACGTGATGCATGGGGGCCTGGGCCACGTGAACCAAAACCTGCGCCAGATCCAGCAAAACGTGCAGGACAAAGTGGACAAGCGCCCGGGGCAGTTGGACAAGGCCATCGAGCGCTCGAAGACGGGACAATAAGCGAGTCGGCGGGACTTCGAACGAGGTAAAACCTAGATGAGTGTAGCGATTGATCACGAAGCCGTGCGTCGTCAGTTGGTCGAGATCGAGCAAGCCCAGGAGGAGCGCGAGGACCGCTCGGACCTGCGCCGACGCCGCGCCATTCAGGGCTTGTCGGCGGTGGGCTTGTTGAGCTCGGCGGCGCGCGAAGCCTATCGCCGCGAGGTGCTGCCGTCGCTGCCCACGGCGCGGTATTTGACGGGAGAGACCGCCGAGCACTGGCTGACGACGATGCACCCGACGCCCGAGTCGGTCGGTGGTTCGGTCGCCGAGACGTCCTCGCACGCCGCGGCCATCGCCCTGAGCGCCATCGGCGGGGATCGTCGCGCCCGGGAAAACCCGTGGCTGGCCATCGCCAGCGCCGGTTTTTTGACGTTTCGGGCCGTCACCGCCGGCCGCCAGCTCTTCGAAGAGCTCGAGCAAGGCCACCTCGACGTGTTCACCACGTTCAACGCCGTGACCAGCGCCGCGGCCGTGCCGCTGGCGCTGCCCGAGGCGATTCGCGCCATTCGCGGCCTTCTCGATCGCTGATCGGCGTGGAATCGATTTTGGCCTCGGGCGCGATTCGTTGTATGCTGCTCGTTGTCGACCTGTGAAGCTGTGTTTTAGGAGCTGATTATGACCGCCAAGAAGTGGATGACCGCTCTCCTCACCGCCGCGACCGTCATGGGCGTGTCCACGGCGGCGTTTGCCGTCGATTTTCAACCCTTCTCCAAGGTGACCAACGTCTGCCCGGACTGCAAACAGCCCAAGGCCGACGTGATCACGCTGGCCGGTGGAGGCACGGTGCGGGGCACGGTGGTCGCCGAAAATACCGACTTTTATACGGTCGTGCGCTACGGCGAGGTGCGCGCCATCCCGCGCAACAAGGTCGAGAGCATCGCCTACGCCGACGGCTCCAAGCCCGCCGGCTTGATGAATAAGGACCAGATCGTGCTCAAGAACGGCCACGTGCTGTCGGGCACCATCATCAAGGAGACCGACGAGCCGGCGTTTTTCCAGATCAAGTCCTCGTTCAGCGACTACACCTACACGGTGGCCAAGGACCAGGTGGCCAAGGCGTATAAAGGGGGCTCGGAGTACAGCTTCACCATTCCGAAAAAGAAGAAGTAGGACGCTGGGCCCCTGGACCCCCGGACCCCTGGACCCCCGGACCCCTGGACCCCTGCCTCTCACCAACTATGAAGGCGCGCCACTCCCTGGCTGGCCCGCAGAGCGTCGAGCTCGGCCTGGGCCATCTCTTGGAGGCGCGCTTTCGTCGTTTCTTGGCCGAAATAGCGCCGCGCGAGGTCGGTATAGACGGTGTGGTGGCGTGCCTCGGATTCGAAGAGTTGGCCGTAATAGTCGGCGATCTCGGCGTCGTCGAGGTGCGCGGCGAGGATCTTGAACCGCTCGCAGCTACGCGCCTCGATGAGGGCGGCGACCAACAATTTGTCGAGCAGCGCCTCGGGCTCGTGGGTGCGCACGTTCTTGACGAGCTTGGAGGCGTAGGGCGCCGGCTTTAGCTTGCACAGCTTTACGCCGCGACGCTCGAGCAGGGCGAGCATCTGCTCGAAATGTTCCATCTCCTCGCGCACGATCGGGCTGAGCGTCTGCGGCAACTCCGCGCGGCCGGTGTACCGAAAGATCATGCTCAAGGCCGTGGAGGCCGCGCGCTTTTCCAGATGGGTATGATCGACGAGGATGGTATCCAGGTGCGGCTCGATGCGCTCGAACCAACCGGCATCGGTGGGGGCTGCGAGATTTAGCATGATAGCAAACGGGGATAGAGGTTGGACGACATCGAAGGGCAACATGCGAGTGAGTTTTGGCCCGAGGCGCTCTGGGAACGCTTCGAGCCCTACGTCGAACTCGGCGGCGACGAACTGGCGGCGCTCCTCGACGATATGATCGGCCGCGACGACCTCGTGTGCCACACCTTGCTGGCGGGCGGCAAGTGCAACACAAATTACCGCGTCGAACTTTCCGACGGCAGCCGCCTCGTCGTGCGCATCTACGAGCGCGACGCCCAGGCTTGCCGGCGCGACGCGTTGATCACCGAACTCGTGTCCGCCTCGGTGACCGTTCCCGACTTACTGGCGAGGCGCGACGATGGCGTCGACGGCCGTCCGGTTGGCGTCTTCCAATGGGTCGACGGCGTCGCGCCGTGGCGGGCCTTCGAGGAGGGCTCGGCCGAGACGGGCGCACAGATCGGCTACGCGCTCGGCGAGACCCTGGCGGCGATCGGCCCGTGTAAGCGCTTCTCCCACCACGGCCTGCTCGACGCCGAGCTGGGCTATCGACGCCGCTTCGACAGCAATCGACAGTCGTTCCTCGACCTGATCTCCTGGAGCCTGCACGACGGACGCGCCGCCGAGCGCCTGGGGCCCGACCTCGCCGGGCGCCTGGAACGCTACGCCCACGCCCACGCCCATCTGCTCGACGCCGTCGAGGGGGAGCAATGGCTCGTCCACGGTGACTATAAATTGTCCAACGTGCTCGTGCGCCCAGAAGGCGACGGCTGGGCGGTCAGCGCCGTGCTCGACTGGGAATATGCCTATGCGGGTACGCCGCTGAACGACCTCGCCATCATGCTGCGCCACGAAGAGGCGTTTCCGGCGGGATTTGGCGAGGCGTTCGCTCGGGGCTTCCGCGACGGCGGCGGGGTGTTGCCCGAGCGGTGGCGAGAGATCGCCCGTCTGCTCGATCTGATGAGCCTGTGTGGCTTTCTGAACGCCTCTCAGCAGCGTACGCGCCTATTCGACACGGCTCGCGAACTCATCGGTCGAACGATTCAATGACGTTGGGCCGGTGCACGAGGCGCTGGCGCCATGTCCGAATAATGTGCATTTAAACTTTCGTCGCGGATCTGTATAGTACTGGTGGTCTACATTCATTGCGGAGAAGCAACTTATGTCCACAAAGGCATCCGATCCCAAGCAACTGCGAGGGGCAGAGCGGCGGAGTTCAGTGCGTGTGCGCAGTCTGCTGCCGCTTTCAGTGCGCGTCATCGAGGAGTCCGAGATCCCCGAATTGGAGGCGCGCATCCTCGACATGGCGGTCATCGAATCCGACGGTGTGCTCCACGACATGGCCGACTGGAGCGAGCGCAGCGACGACCTGCCCCGCGAGGTGGTGTTCGTGCTGCGCGAGGTTCGCGCGCTGCGCCAACAGATCACCGAGATCCAACGGCTGGTCGAGCGCCAGGGCGAAGGGGCGCTGGAGCCGCGCTGGATCACCATCAACGACCGTGGGTTTCACTTCGCGTTTGGCGACGGCGATCCCGCCCTGGAGCGCGGGGACTTCGTGGAGTGCAAGCTGCGCATTCCCAGCGTGCACAACCCCGACATCCTCGCCGTCGGTGAGGTCGTGCGGGTCGACGACGACGCGCAGCGGCGCGGGGCCGCGGTGGAGTTTCGGGCCATCTCGCAACTGCACAAAAAGGCGATCATTCGCTATGCGCTTCGCCGCGAGCGCCAATTGGCCCGCAGCGGCAAATTTCCGGTCTTTCGAGAAGATGATTGATTGAGTCAAAGTGACCCTGGACGGGACTTGAAAATGCGTTCGAAGGCTGCAATTGGCGTCTGGCTTGTGTCGTGTTTGTTCCTCTTCGTTGGAAGTGCGTGCGGCCGTGATGGGCTGGCGCGCAGTTGTCGCAGCAGCGCCGATTGCAACGGCGCGCGCGTCTGCGTCAGCGGCCAATGCCTGGATCCGGGGGTGGCCGACGCCGGCCCGGACGCCGACGTCGCGCCCGACGCCGATGCCGGGCCCGACGCCACCGTAAGCTGCACCAGCGACGCCCAATGCGGCGACAGCACGTGCTTCCTGTCCGGCGACGCCTGCGTGTCCAACGTGTGCGTCATCCCCGACGGCGCCGACCAGGGCCAGTGCGAGGAGCGCCCCTGCGTGGGCGGAACCTGCGGGGGCGGCGACACCTGCGTGACCAACTCCGACTGCACCAACGGCCAGATCTGCGGGCCCGAGGGGCTGTGCACCGACCCGCCTCCGTGCACCAACGACCGCGATTGCTCGGCGAATCAGCAGTGCAAGCAGGGGGCCTGTGTCGACCGGCCCGACTGTCTCGTCGACAGCGACTGCGCCGACCAGGAGATCTGCCTCAACGGCGTGTGCACCTACTCGCCGGACTGTCAGCAAGACAGCGACTGTGACCCGGGCTTCGAGTGTGTCGGTGGGCAATGCTACGAGAAGATGTGTCGCGGGCCTCAGGACTGCGATCCCGGCCAATTCTGCGACGCCGGCCAGTGTGTCGACCCGCCCAAGGCGGACTCCTGCTTCATCGCCAGCCAGAACGCGGTCATCTCGCGCAATCAACAATTTGCCCTGGAGGCCTTCGCCGTCGACCAGGACGGCAACGGCGTGCCGGCGACCTTCGCGTGGACCTCGTCGAATACGAGCGTGGCGAGCATCGCCGGCTCCGGCGATTACGCGGTGGGCCAGGGCGGCTCGGGCACGACGACGATCACGGCGAAAATGGCCGACTCCGGCGTTCAATGCGACGGCGAGATCGTGCTCACCGGCCAGGGCGCGGTCTCACAGGGCGATCTTCGCGTGGTCGTCGTCGACGCCGAGACCGGCGCGGGCGTCAGCGGCGCGCAGGTCGTACTGAGCGATGGCACGAGCACGACGACCAACGCCAGCGGCGTGGCCACGCTCGCCGACCCGCAGGGCGTCTACGCCGTGTCGGTCTTCGCCGACGATTACAACTACATCACGGTACGCGACCTGCAGTCGGTCGACGTACGCGTCCCGCTGTCCCATCGGCGCGGCAGCGGCCCGGTGGCCGGGTTTACCGGGGAATTCGACCTGAGCAAGATCAACACCACCGGCGACATCAACCTGGGCCTGGCTGGCGCCAGCATCGCCGGCGGCCTGCTCAACCTCGACCTGCAGCGCCTGCTCGGCGAGCCGTTCATGACCCACGTCAGCATCCCGGGCATGGGCTCGCGCGACATCCCGCTTCCCGGCGGGTTGGTGATGTACGGCCAGGTCTTCGGCATGAACCTGGACTTCAAGCATACCTACTACGCCAATACCTCCGGCGGCGCGCGCATCGGCTGGGGCCTGGCCGGCAAAGTGCCCGCCCAGCAGCTCATCCAGTTGATGCGCAACAGCGGCGGCGGGGGCGCCGGCGGCGCGTTGGCCACGCTGCTTCCGCTGTTCAACCGCTTCGACCATGGCAGCCGACCGCTCAACCTCACCGAGATGCCCCGGGTCCAAGACACCCAGGATCTCGACGGCGACGGCAACACCACCGAGATGGTGCCGGACTACGACTCCTTCCCGCAGGTGTCGCTGCAGCCGTCGGTGCGCCAGAACCTCGTGACCGACGTCGACGTGTCCAACTTCCCGCAGATGACCAACGGCGCGGCCTCTATCGCGGTGCTGGTCGGCGGCACGCTGCTCGACCAGCCGGGCTTCGTCCCGCTGGGGATCAGCGCGACCAACGACCAGAATGGCGACGGCCGGCCGGACTCGCGCCGCCTGTCGGTGGCCCCGCCGCACGGCTCGCTGTCCGGCGGGCGTCTGGCGATCGTGGCGCTGGCCTTCCAGCCCAATCAGGTGGGCTTCCAAAACGGCGTGCAGCTTCCCGACGAGTTCTCCGCCGCGCTGTGGAACGGTCAATCGCTGCCCACGAGCATCGGGCTGGGGACCTTCCCCGACGCCTCCACCGGCACCATCGACGACGCCAGCCGCACCGTGTCGGTGACCGCCGACGCCGGGCCGCTGTTCCGCGTGCGCCTGGTGGGCGCCGATCGTAGCTGGGATGTGTGGTCGAAGAGCGCGCCGGGCTCCCAGGGCACGTTCACCCACCAGATTGTCATCCCCGAGGTGGCGCAGGGACGCACCGACCTATTTGCCAACGCCAAGATTTTTGTCGACGCCATCGAGGCGCAAGTCACCCTGGACGATTTGGTGCGCGCCACCGGCGTCGGTTTGACCCACGCCGGCCTGACCGCCACCAGCTTTAGCCGCACCCGGCTCCGCTGAGGACCTCACAAGATGTACCGCACTTCCGTAGTCGCCCGCTCCTTTCTGATCGGCGCCGTGGCGCTGTCGGCCCTGCCGGGCTGCAGCGCCAAGACGGCCGACGCACGTCAACAACTCGAATCCGAGGGCATGGCCCGGGCAACCGCCGGGCTTCCCCACGGCAAACACGCCAAGGCGGTCTCCGGCAAGCCCAAGCTCGACCCGCCGTTGCCGGTGATGGATAAGGCGCATTTCGTGGCGTTCGACCTGCTGGTCAATCGGCCGCTGGCCCATCGCATCGCCCACGCCGATGTCGCGCCCACGTTGACCGTCGACGCCAACGCGCCCGACTTCGTGCGCTATATTCACGGCGATCACACCGGCGACTGGATGCTCGGCGCCAAGCTCGACGGCAAGAAGGGCGCGGGCATCAAAGGGCGCAAGGCGACGATGTGGGTGCCGGCGTATCGCCCCGGGGCGGCTCAGAAGCTGACTGTCCGGGTGTTCAACCCGGCCAAGTGGGACAATACGCTGACGGTCACGGTCAACGGCACCGCGCTCGAGCCGGTCAAGTTGGCCGACGGGTGGCAGACGATCTCGCTGGACGTTCCCAAAGACAGCAACCTGCGCGGCGACAACGCCGTAAACTTCTCCTTCTCCAACCTCGGGCGCATCCACGGCCATCTGGCCGGCGGCGCCATCGCCTGGCTGACGCTGGGGCGGCCGCTGCCGACGCAGCCTTCCGCGGCCAAAGCTGCCCCCGCGAAGAAAGACGCGCAGAAAGGCGCCAAGAGTGGGGGCGCGGGCGAAAAGGGCGCGCCCAAGGCCGCCTCGGGGGCCAAACCGGGCGCCAACAGCGCCACGAAGGTGGCGATGCCGGCGCCGTCGGAACTGCCGCTGGGCCAGGACGATCTGACGCTCGACGCCCACGACGGACTGGCCTGGTATGTCTGGGTTCCCAAGGGCGCTCAGCTCGACCTGAAGATGCACGCCAAGGAGGGGTGTGGCGTGAGCGCGGGGCTCTTCGTCGAGGACAAGCAAACAGGCGTCGCCCAGGCGACGCTCGCCACCCGTAATCTGGTGCTGGGGCGCGGCGAGGAGCAGCACACCGACATCGATCTGTCGAAGTGGGCCGGGCAGGTCGCCCGCCTGGAGCTTCGCGCCAGTGACGCCTGCAAGGACAAGAGCGTCACCCTCGAGCGCGCCGCGCTGGTGGTCCCGGGCAAGAAACCGCACGTGCCCGACGACGTGCCGCCGCCCAAACACGTCATCTTTTGGATGATCGACACGCTTCGCGCCGACCATGTGCCGCTGGACTTCGA
The DNA here is from genome assembly GCA_963697525.1 of uncultured delta proteobacterium. GTDB lineage: Bacteria > Myxococcota_A > Bradymonadia > Bradymonadales > Bradymonadaceae > Bradymonas. The sequence goes on along the minus strand of OY969087.1, from coordinate 4,861,047 downwards.
CACCGACGTGCGCGCGCCCAACCTGGTCAAGTTGGCCAAGGAAGGCGCGCACTTCAAGCTCGCCTACGACCAGGGCAACGAGTCGCGCACCAGCCACGCGGCGTTGTTTACCGGTGAGTACCCCAATCGGAACGGTCTGGTCGGCCACGGCATCCTGCACCCCAACCAATACCTGCTTCCGGAGGCGCTGCAGGACGCCGGCTACTTCACCGGCTGTCACGTCGCCAACGGGTATATCTCGCGCAAGGGCGGCTTCGACCAGGGCTGGGACTTCTACGTCAACAACCTGCGCGAGGGGTGGGCGATCGACGGGGAAGGGCTGGCCAAAGAGGGCGTCGCCTGGGCCAAGAAGCACGCTAAGAAGAAGTTCTTCTTGTATATCGGCACCATCGACCCGCACGTGACCTATCACGCCCATAAGGGCATCACCGAGCTGTACGAGAAGACGCCGTACCACGGCGAATTCGAGCACTATGTCTCCGGCGAGACCATGGGCCACATCGCCGCCGGCCGCCACGTCAGCGACCGCGACAAGGTGCGCATCGAGAACCTGTACAAGAGCGAGATCACCTACAACGACAAGGCCTTCGGTGAGCTGCGAAAGGGCCTGGAAAAGGCGGGCATCTGGAAGGACACCATGGTCATCGTCACCGCCGACCACGGCGACGAGTTCTGGGAGCACGGCGGCGTCGGCCACGGCCACGGCGTCCACGGCGAGATGGTCCACGTGCCGCTGATCATGTACTACCCGCCGCTCATCCCCAAGAACACCACCGTCACCGCCGGCGTGGACGTCATCGACATCTACCCGACGATCCTCGACGCCGTCGGCGCCAAGCGCCCCAAGGACACGCTCCAGGGCAAAAGCCTGATTCCGTTGATGTACGACGTCAACGGCGGCTATCCCGAGCCGTCCACGGCCACCAACTACCTCATCCACTACGGCATGCAGATGCAGCAGTGGAAGCTATACCTCAAGCGCGGCGACTACTCGCTGTACAACGACAAGAAAGACCCCGACGAGCAAACCGACGTCGCCGCCAAGCACCCGCTGGCCAGCCGCTGGCTGCTGGACGCGATGGGCTATTTCCGCGCCCACCGCAAGCATTGGGACAAGTCCAAGTGGGGCGTGTCCGACAAGGTCAAGCCGGGCTTTTTGAAGGCCATCGAAAAAGACGGCCCGTAGGGCGGCGAGCCGTTATTCGGCGGCCTTGGGCCGTGCCTTGGCCTCGGTTTTGTCGAAAAATTCGACGGTGCGATAGGGGTAGGGGATCTCGATGTCGGCCTTGTCCAGCGCGTATTTGACGGCGGTGGCGACCTCGTCCTGGGCGTTTTTGACGCCCTTGACGCGCGAGGGCGTCCAGTAGCGGATGTCGAAGTTGACCGAGCTGTCGCCGTGCTCCATGAGCAAGACCTGGGGGGCGGGGTCGTCCAGGACGGCCTCGCAGGACTGCACCGCCTCCATGATCACCGCGCGCGCCTGCTCGATGTCCTCGTCGTAGCCGATGCCGGTCACGAAGGTGGTGCGCCGCTTGTCGAAGGCGGTACGCACGGTCACCGGATTGGTGAAAATCTTGGAGTTGGGGATGATGACCCGCTGGCCGTCGTAGGTCTTGAGGCTGGTGTTGCGAATCGAGATATGCTCGACGGTGCCCTCCAGGCCGTTGGTGTCGATCTGGTCGCCGATGACGAACGGTCGGCCGGACAGGATCAGGATGCCGGCCAAAAAGTTCTCGAAGATATCCTTGAAGGCAAAGCCGATGGCCACGCTGGACAGGCCCAGGACGCTGACCAGGTTGCCCACGCTCAAGCCCGGGAAGATGATCGCGGCGGCGGCGAAGGCCCCGATGACCATGACCAGAACCTTGGTGATGGTGCCAAAGAGGCTCTGCAGGCTGGCGTCGTCGGTAAACCGTTGGGAGACGCGGGCGATCATCGCCTTGGCGAGCGCCGCCACGCCCACGAAGATGAGCAGCACGACGATGGCGATGATGATGGCCGGCAAGACGGCCAGAAAGCCGTTGGCGTAGCCCACCAGCACGTCTTGGAGTTTCACGAGTTGCGCGACTTGATCTTCCATAATCGACCTCGACCACCATTTTCGAACGCGATGTGAGCAAAAAAATCCCCCAAGCGCCCATGGCGGAGCGTATGGGGGACCCTATTTATGATGCAAATGGAACCCGGTCGGGTTCACGCGGACTCGCGCGCCCAGTCGTAGCCAAGGTCGGCCAGCGACAGGTCGCCGTCGTCGACCGCGTCCTTGGCGCGCTCGTGATGCTCGATGTCCCAGACGCGCAGCCCGGGGTGGTCGACCTGGCGCTCGTTGCCGTCGGCATCGGCCTCGTTGGGGCGCAAAATGACCACGTGGTAGCGGTAGGTCGTCGCGCGCGGGTCCTGCAAACCCTCGGTCAGCAACAGGTATTGGCCGTCGCCGTCGAGGCGAACGCGACGAAGGTCGGCATCGGGGCCCGCGACCAGCGTCTCGCTGCCGGCGTCGGCGGCCTGAATATAGTCGGTCTTGCTGGCGAAACGCCCGCGAAATGGCCCTTCGGGATGGGTCATCTCGTAGAATAGGGCGTACATATTGTTCTCGTGGACCTGGCGCAGCAATTTGTACACGCCCCAGGCGTTGGTCTCGGGCGTGATCAGATCGTCGACGCCCGCCGACTTCTTCTCCGCTTCGCGCTGCACCCGGTGGGCGCGCTGGCAGCATTTCTTGTATTTGCGACCGCTGCCGCACGGGCAGGGGTCGTTGCGGCCGATATTTTCGGGCACTTCAGACAGCGGGATCGGTTCCGACATGGGTGATGTCCAGGGGTCCAGGGGTCCAGGGGGTCCAGGGGGTCCAGGGGTCCAGAATCTGCGTCAACTTATCGGTACTGTATGCGTTGGCGCTGCATGGGCATGCGATCGAGGTGGAACTGATACCACAACTGGTTCCAACTGCGCATTTTCATTTTGCGGTTGTTCTTGAGCGCCTGCAGGTTCTTCTCGGTCTGCTGGTGGCCGTCGAGGGCGTCCACGGCCCGGTTGAGCACGTCGATGGCCTTGTCGCGCTGCTTGGACTTCCACAGGCAGTAGGCGTAGACGTTCCACAGCAGAGCCTGTTTTTTGTTGGCGGTGACCGCCTCTTCGAAGACGGTCTCCATGTCGTCGAATTTGCGCCGCTTATAGTAAAGCACGCCCAGCATCCCGCGTGCGGTCCAGTTCTTGGCGAACGCGTTTCTCAGGAAGGGCTCGGCGTCGTCGAAGCGCTGGGCGACGTACAGAATCGTGCCGATCTGAGCGTCGAGCTGGCCCTTGACGAAGAACTGCCATTTGCCCAGCGGGTAGCCGCTTTTGAAGATGTCGACGGCGCGGTCGATGTTGCGGTTTTGCAACTGCTTCTGGGCCTGCTCGCCCAGCGCCTGGACCTGGGCGAGGGTGCGCCGGGCCAACCACACATAGACGGCAAACAGCGCGATGATCCCGGGCACGATGCCGTAGATCAGCGCGAAGCCGCCGCTACCGAAGATGAAGCCGAAGATCAGCGTGACGATCACGCCGGTCGCGATTGAGATGAGAAGGTTGTACATAGGTTTTCGTGTTGGGTACGCATTGTCCGGTGCACTGGAGACGCCTAATAAAGGGTCTCAGGGGACCGGGAATTCCCCACAGAACTGCTCGACGTCGCCGCGGATCCGCTCGAGGACGGCCTCGTCGTCGGCGTGGTCGATGGCCTCATCGATCCAGGCGACGATCTGGCGCATGTCGTCTTCTTTCATGCCCCGGGTGGTCACCGCGGGGGTGCCGATGCGCACGCCCGAGGGGTCGAATGGAGAGCGTTCGTCGAAGGGAATGGAGTTGGCGTTGGCCACGATGCCCGCGCGGGCCATCGCCGACGAGGCGATTTTGCCGGTGCTGCCGCGCGCGGTGACGTCGACCAACAGAAGGTGGTTGTCGGTGCCGCCGCTGACCAGCGTATAGCCCCGGTCGACGAAGGCGTCGGCCATGGCCTGGGCGTTCTTGACGATCTGGGCGGCGTAGTCTTTGAAATCGGGCTGCATCGCCTCTTTGAAGGCGATGGCCACCGCCGCGATGGCGTGCATATGCGGGCCGCCCTGCAGCGCCGGGAACACGGCGCGGTCGATGTCCTTGGCGTACTCTTCCTTGCACATGAGCAGGCCGCCGCGCGGGCCGCGAAGTGTCTTGTGGGTCGTCGAGCTGACCACGTCGGCCACGGGCACCGGGCTGGGGTGGACGCCGGCGGCGACCAGCCCGGAGATGTGGGCGATGTCGGCGACGAGCTTGGCGCCGACCTCCTCGGCGATCTCGGCGAATTTGTCGAAATCGATGGTGCGCGGATAGGCCGACGCGCCGCAGAAGATGATCTTGGGCTTGACCTCTTTGGCCACGCGGCGCACCTCGTCGTAGTCGATGAGGTGGGTGTCTTTGTCCACGCCGTAGTGGTGAGCGTCGTAGAACTTGCCCGAGAAGCTCACCTTCCAGCCGTGGGTGAGGTGGCCGCCGAAGGGAAGCCCCATGCCCAGCACCGGGTCGCCCACATTGCACAGCGCGTAGTACGCGGCCAGGTTGGCCGGCGAACCCGAGTAAGGCTGGACGTTGACATGGTCGGCCCCGAAGAGCTCCCGGCCGCGATCGCGCGCCAGGTTCTCGATGCGGTCGGTGTTTTGCTGACCCTCGTAGTAGCGACGGCCGGGATAGCCCTCGCTGTACTTGTTGGTGAACACCGAACCGGTGGCCTGCAGCACCGCCCGCGAGGTGTAGTTCTCGCTGGCGATGAGCCGGATGGTGTCGGCCTGCCGCTCCTCTTCCTCGCGGATGATGCGGTAGACCTCGTCGTCGGCGGCTTCGACTGCGTCCAAGTCGTGATACGGGTCAGTCATGGTCGTTCCTCGCGGGACGGGTTGAGCGGTTAAGGGGTTGAGGAGTTTCTTTTCTGCGCGGTGCTGCAAGCGTGTAACCCCTGAACCCCTCGACCCCTAAACCCCTGCAGTTAATGTTATTCGGCGGCCGCCGGCGCGTCTTCAGCGGGGGCGAGCCGCTTTTTTCTTGGTGACCATATTCTCCGAGATGAGCTCGGCCAGGTCGACCAGGCGCACGTTGCCGGCGCCGCGGTGCTTGAGTCCGTCGTCGAACATCGTCATGCAGAACGGGCAGTTGACCGCGATGGCGTCCGGCGAGGTCGCCAGGGCCTGGTCGGTGCGCTCGACGTTGACGCGCTTGCCCAGATCTTCCTCCATCCACATGCGCCCACCGCCGGCGCCGCAGCAAAACGCCTGGCGCCGGTTGAGGTCCATCTCCTGGCGCTCCACGCCGGGGATGGCGTCGAGGACCTTGCGGGGGTTCTCGTACGAGTCGTCCCACCGGCTGATGTAGCACGAGTCGTGGTAGGTGATCTTCTGGTTGGCCGCCTGATTGACCTTGATGCGGCCCGACCCGATGAGATCGGCCAAAAACTCGGTGTGGTGGACGACTTCGTAGTCGCCGCCCAGCTGCGGGTACTCCTTGCCGATGGTGTGGAAGCAGTGCGGGCAGGTGGTCACGATCTTGGTGACCCCGTAGTTGTTGAGCGTCTCGATATTCTGGGTGGCGAGCATCCAGTACAGGTACTCGTTGCCGATACGCCGGGCGGGGTCGCCGGTGCAGGCCTCCTCGGGGCCGAGGATGGCAAAGGAGATGTCCGCCTCACGCAGGATGCTGGCGAACGCCTTGGTGACCTTCTTTTGACGGTCGTCGAAGCTACCGGCGCAGCCGACCCAGAATAGGTAGTCGGGGGCCTCGCTCAGCTCGCTCATCAGCGGAATGTCCAGACCCTCGGCCCAGTCGGCGCGGTACGACGAGGAGATGCCCCACGGGTTGGAGTTATTCTCCATATTGCGGAAGGTGCGGCTGACCTCCGGGGAGAAGTCCGCCTCCATCAGCGCCAGGTAGCGGCGCATGTCCACGATGGTGTCGACGTGCTCGATGAACACCGGGCAGTTGGCCACGCACGCCCCGCAGGTGGTACACGCCCACAACTCCTCGCGGGTGATGACGCCGCCTGTCAGCCGCGGGTAGTCCTCGGGCAGCTCCTCGCCGTTGCGGATGACGATCTCCCCCTTTTCGCGAAGGGTGTCCTTGATCTTGTGGATGATCATCATCGGGTTGAGCGGCTTGCCGGAGTTGAACGCCGGGCAATAGTGCTCACAACGACCGCATTCGGTGCACGCGTAGGTGTCTAGAAGCTGCTTCCACTGCAGGTCCTCGACGTGACCCACACCGTAGGACTCCAGGTTGGGGTCCTCCATGTCGATGGGGTAGAGCGCGCCTTTGGGCTCGTGCTTCTTGAAGAAGATGTTGGGCATCGCCCCGATCAGGTGCAAGTGCTTGCCGAACGGGATGTAGTTGGCGAAGAAGACCACCACCGCGATGTGGATCCAATAGCTGGTGTGGTACAGCCAAAAGTAGGTGTTCTGGTCGGCCCCGGCGCTCGCCAGCAGCTTGGAGGTGGCAAAGGCCAGCGGGGTCCACTGGGGATTGTGGCCCAGCGCGGCGGCGGGCATGTAGGCAATCTCGCAGCCGTTGGCCAAGAATTTGGTGACCATCAGGGCGCCGATGAGCACCAGGATGATGGCGGCGTCGCCCGACGGCAGGCTGTGCTGCGGACGCACGATATACCGGCGCACCGCGGCGATACTGATCGCCACCAGCACGATGGCCCCGAAGATGTCCTGGGTGAACAACACGACGTTGTAGACCGGATGGCCCAGGACCAGCGACCAGTGGAAGTGGTAATCGACCGCGCGAATCATGTATTCGACGGTCTCGACCTGCAGGATCAAAAAGCCCCAGAAGATAAACAGGTGGACCATGCCCGGCGGCTCGCGGATGACGCGGCGCTGGCCGATGACGAAGGTCAAAAAGCCCTTGATGCGGTCGGGGACGTCGTTGATGGTGACGTCGCCTTTGCCCCAGGCGACATAGCGCAACAACCAGTAGACGGTGCGCGCGGCAAAGCCGAAGCCGACCAGCACGAACAGCGCGATGAGGCCGCGGCGAACCCACTGGTGGACTTCACCAGACACAAGAGCGGTTTCCGCAATGGTTAGGAGAGCTGTTTGCACGACTCGAGCTCCTCACAAAGATTAGGTGATACGGACCCCCTGCGCCCATCCGGGGCGCCGAGGCCGTCGACCGCCTCGTTACATAACCGACTCGCGCCCGTACGGCAACCCGATCGCGTCATATCCGAGCGCATCTCGGGGTCGACGACGGGGCGCGAACCTTGTAGACTCGGGGCGATAACCGATCGCGCAATCTTGTCACACTTGGAAGTCGTCATACACGGAGTGTTCAACCATGTCTGACTTGGTCGTGGGCATCGACCTGGGGACGTCCAACTCAGTCATCACCGTCTCGTTGGAAGGCGAGCCCATCGTCATTCCGGACGAGGAGGGCAATCGGATCCATCCATCGATGGTCTATTTTCGCGAAGATGGACGCACGGTGGTGGGTAACCGAGCCAAGCACCATCGCGTCGAGGATGCCGCCCATACCGTGTACAGCGCCAAGCGCTTGATCGGTCGGGCGTACAACGATCCCGATGTGAAACTATTGATGGGCTCGTTTCCTTTCCCGATTGTGGAAGCCAACGATGGCTCGCCTCGGTTTCACGTCCACGATCAGCTCCATCCGCCGGAGGGAATCTCCGGGCGAGTGCTGCACTACCTGAAGGGGCTCGCCCAGGAATATTTGGGCCAGGAGATCTCCAAGGCGATCATCACCGTGCCGGCGAACTTCGACGAGGCCCAGCGCCGCGCGACCAAGCGCGCCGCCGATTTGGCCGGCCTGGAGGTGCTGCGCCTGATCAACGAGCCCACCGCCGCCGCGCTGGCCTACGGACACGGGCAGGGCCGGCGCGAGAAGGTCGCCATCTACGATTTCGGCGGGGGGACCTTCGATATCACCATTTTGGAGCTGCGCGACGACGTGTTCCAGGTGCTGTCGACCGCCGGCGACAGCTTTCTGGGCGGCGACGACTTCGACAACCGCCTGGTCCAGGCGATGCTCAACGCCTTCGAGAAGCAATACGGCTACGACCTGTCCGGCTCGATGGCCGTGCGCCAGCGGCTGCGCGCCATCGCCGAGCACGTCAAGCACGACCTGTCGTCGCGCAATTCGGTGACCGTGCAGGTGACCGAATACGTGCCCGGCAGCCTGACCGAGCTGGATCTGGAGTTTACGCTGGACCGCAATGCCTTCGAGCGGCGCTGCGCCGACATCGTGGCCAAGTCCATGGAGACCTGCGAGGACGCGCTGCGTGTGGCCGGCCTGCAACGAGCCGAGATCGACCACCTGGTGTTGGTGGGCGGCTCGACGCGCGTGCCCCTGGTCCAGCAGCGCGTCCAGCAATTCTTCAACCGCCAGCCCGTCGTCGACATCAACCCCGACGAGGTCGTCTCCATCGGCGCGGCCATCCTGGGCGCCTCGCTGGTCGAGACCCAGCAGGCTCCCGACCAGCAGCATTTCCCGATGATGAACGCCCAGGCGGTCATGCAGGCCGACGGCGGGGTGTCGGTCAACGCCCAGATCGACGACGATGACTCCTGGATCGACGCCCTCGAGCAACAGCAGCGCCAGCAGGCGCGAAACCGCGGCCCGGTGCTCATCGACGTGACTCCGCACGCGCTGGGGGTGGCCACGGTGGGCGGCGTCATGGACATCATCATCGAGCGCAACGGGTCGCTGCCCCTGGAGCGATCGCGGTATTTTTCGACCTCGCGCGACGACCAGACCCGTGTGGTGCTGCCCATCTTCGCCGGCAACAGCCGGCGCATCGAGGATAACCGACAGTTGGGCGTGCTCGAGATGGACGACATCCCCCCCGGGCCGCGCGAAGAGGTCCAGATCGAGGTGACCTTCGGGGTGGACACCGACGGCATGCTCAGCGTGCGCGCCACCGACATGCGCACGGGAATGAACCAATTCGTTCAACTGTCCATCACCGGCGACAATCAGGTCGACGACGAGTACGACGCCACCGATCTGCTGATGTGACCTAGTGTGAAGGGCGCCAGGCGTGGTCGGGCGTTGCATTCGTCCGAGAACCTGTTATGGATGAGCGCGCGAAAGCGTCGTGGCCGTAACCCTGGTGATCCCCATGTTCAATTCGACTCAGAAGTTCGCGCTCGGGCTGGTCATCATCGCGATGATCGCCGCGGGATGCGACTCGCACAAGTTCGACAACGCCCCCACTGCGCACGCGCCGGCCAAGACCGGCCAGACGGCGCCCCCCACCGAGCAGGGGCCCCCGCAAATGGGCAATCAACTCCCCCCCAATCATCCGCCGGTGGTGGCCAACGGCCAAATGGGCGCCGGCCCAATGGGCGCCGGCCAAATGGGCGCGAATAAGATGGGCAACCTCAAGAAGGTCCCCATGCCCACCGCCGGCCCCCAGGGCATGAGCCCGGACCAATTCGGCAAGGTCGGCCCGCTTCGCTGGAGCGCGCCTCAGGGATGGATGGCCGTCAAGCCGGCCTCTCGGATGCGCCTGGCTGAATACCACCTGCCTGCGCCCCAGGGCGGCGAGCCGGCGACGGTGACCGCGTTTTACTTCGGGCCCAACGGCGGCGGCTCCATTCAGGCCAATATCGACCGCTGGGTGGGTCAGTTCAAAGACGCCCAAGGCAAACCGGCGCAGACCACCCGCACCGTCAACGGCATGAAGGTGCACCTGGTGGCGGTCACCGGCACCTACACCGCCGGTGCGGCCATGGGCGGCGGTCAGGCGCAGACCAATTGGCGCATGCGCGGGGCCATCGTGGAGAGCCCGGCAGGTAACTACTTTTTCAAGATGACGGGACCCGCCAAGACCGTCGCCGCCCACGACAAGGGCTTTGACGCGCTGGTGGCGAGCTTCAAGCCGGCGGCTGCGGCCAAGAAGTAGGCAGACCGGCGTCGGTGGGGAATGCCCGTGTGGGCGGTCCGTTGTGTACTTCGACGGAAGCGATTGAGTGCGCCCAAGGCGCGAGGAACCCGGCGACATGCTTGACGAAGAGCGTAGACATCTCATCGAAGAAGAGTGCGGCGTCTTTGGCATCATCGGCCACTCCGAGGCGTCCAACCACGCCTACCTGGGGCTGCACGCCTTGCAGCACCGGGGCCAGGAGGCCGCGGGCATCGCCACGGTCGACGGCCACGGGCGTATGAGCGTGCAGCGCCGCCAGGGGCTGATCAGCGACGAGTTCACCGAAGAGGTGCTCGCCAAGCTGCCCGGCGACGCCGCCATCGGCCACGTGCGCTACAGCACCTCCGGCGAGTCCGCCATCCGAAACGCCCAGCCGATCAGCGTGTCCACCAAATACGGGCCCATCGCCCTGGCGCATAATGGCAACCTGACCAACGCCGCGCCGCTGCGCGCCAAGCTGGAATCCCAGGGGAGCATCTTCGGCACGACCACCGACACCGAGGTCATCGCCCACCTGATCGCCAAGAGCCTGGCCGAGAATATGCTCGACGCGATCATCGACGCGCTCAATCAGGTCCAGGGCGCGTTCAGCCTGGTGTGCCTGACCCCTGAATTCCTCATCGGGCTGCGCGACCCCAACGGGGTACGCCCGCTGTGCGTGGGGCGTCTGGGGCAGGCCCGCGTCATCGCCAGCGAGCCCACCAGCTTTGGGCTGATGGGCGCCAAGTACGACCGCGAGGTCGGCCCCGGCGAGATGCTCATCGTGCCGCGACGCGGCCAGGAGCAGTGGATCAAGCCGTTTCGCGAGCAGACGCCCACCCCCTGCATCTTCGAATTGGTGTATTTCTCGCGCCCGGACAGCACCGTCTTCGGGCGCAACGTCTACGACGTGCGCAAGCGCATGGGCAAGATCCTGGCGCGCGAATCGGGCGCGGAGGCCGACGTGGTCGTGCCCGTACCCGACTCGGGCGTGCCCGCCGCGTTGGGCTTCGCCCAGGAAAGCGGCATCCCCTACGAGCTCGGCCTGGTGCGCAGCCACTACGTCGGGCGCACCTTCATCGAGCCGTCGAGCCAGATCCGCCACTTCGGCGTCAAGCTCAAGCTCAGCCCGGTGCGCTCGGTGCTCGAGGGCAAGCGGGTCATCGTGGTCGACGATTCCATCGTGCGCGGCACGACCTCGCGCAAGATCATCAAGATGGTGCGCGAGGCCGGCGCCAGTGAGGTCCACTTCCGCGTGGCCAGCCCCAAGACCACGCATCCGTGCTTCTACGGCATCGACACACCCGAGCGAAGCCAGCTCATCGCCGCCAGCCACACCCACGAGGAAATCCGCAAGTACATCACCGCCGACACGCTGTCGTATTTGAGCATCGAGGGCCTGCGACAGGCCGTGCAGACGTCCACCGAGGACGGCCAGTCGGGATTCTGCGAGGCGTGTTTTACCGGCCACTATCCGATCGCGCTGACCAGCGACGACCAAAAGCGCGCCAATGAGGAGCCGGACAAGGCCGACGTCGAGGCGGCCGTCGCCGAGCCCGAGGCGATGCTGGGCGCCTCGTCGTAGACTTCGCGACCCCCGCGGCGTCCCGCCGCGGGTGAATCAGATCGTCAGCTAATGGTGCAAGAAACCCTTTTGCGCCACCACCAACACATCCATCGACACCCCGATCCCCCAGTGCAGCAGCGCGCCCGGCAACCACGAGCGGCTCTGCAGGGCGAGGTAGCCGAGGACGAGGCCAGCAACAATGGCGCCCATCGCCTCGGGCACGGGCTTGCCGTAGTGGATCATGCAGTAGGGGATGGTCATGATGACCACGGCGTAGTAGCCGAATTTGCGGAACAGCGCGAAGATGAGGAAGCCGCGAAAGAAGGCCTCCAGCGAGAAAAATTGCACACCGTAGGCCAGCTCGTAGAGCACGAAGTGGCTCACCGAGTCGGTGGCGTGCGGGTAGAATGGGTATTTGGCCTGGAAGCTCGCCGTAAAGCTCATGGTCACCAGGATGGGGAGCATGACCAGGTAGAGCATCAGGTAGATCCAGGCGTGGCCCTTTTTCCACAGCCGAAAGCCGTAGTCGAGCGGGGAGTCCTTGAACCAGACGATGATGCAGCCCAGCGGGATGACGATGCGCAGCACGATGCTGGCGACGGCCCACCCGTAGTAGGGCACGAGGCTGCGGTAGGCGCTGTGCTGGAGGCCGAGCCAGTCGACCAGCGGCTGGTCGATGGCGCGGCGGTGAAAGAAGCCCGGCCGCCCGTAGTAATAAAAGAGGGTGAGCAGCACGGCGGTGACCAGCATGACGCCCACGGTGCGCTTGTCGAGGCTGACCGGGGCACCGCCGTTGGCGCGCAACTCTGCGCGCGCCTCGGAGGCGAAGCCGCGCAGGTAGTTCGCGATGGGATTCTTCATGCTGCGCGGGGTCGGGGCAGGGGGGGTGAGGGGCAGGGCTAGCGGCGCGTCCAGGTGTCGGCTTTGCCGTCGGCGTTGAGATCGCGCCCGATGCGGTCGAGCGTACCCTGTTCGTAAAACTCCCAGTAGTCCGGCTTATTGTCGTTGTTGGTGTCCTTTTCGACACGCACGATCTTGCCGTCGGAGTAGTATTTGGTCTCCACGACCCGGCTGGCGTCGTCGGAGAGGTGCTCCTTCTTCACCAAGTCGCCGTTGTCGTAGTAGTTGATGGTGTCGAACTTGCCGTCGAGATCGACGTCGAGCTTTTCTTTGGTGGGCGTGCCCTGTTTATTGTACAGGCGCACGATGTCGATGGTGCCGTCGGAGTTGACGTCCACCTCTTTTTTGCGCAGCCGCCGCTTGGTCACCGACTTGTCGTCGGGATCGGGGTACTCCTCGAAGTATTTGATCACGTCGGGCTTGTCGTCGTCGTCGAGGGTGTATTTCTCGACGATGAGGCCGTCCTCTTTGGAGGTGGTAATGCTGGGCCCCTCGAAGTTTTTGAGGCTCGCTGCCTTGCCCTTTTTGGCCGCCTGATCGCTGCCGCAGCCGGCGCCGAGGGTCACCGCGACCACCAGCAGCACGACACACGCGCAAAAACGTCTCATGATTCGACTCCCACGAAGTCTCGCAAGTGCGTCCGGGACATGGGGGAGGCTAGCATCACGCCCACGTCACTACGAAACACCGGACTACCCAAGGTTTAGCATAGATGATCGGGCGGCGCGAGTCGGCTGTTTGACCTCGGCTCGCGCGGTGGGTTATGTAACCCCGACAGGCTAGCGTGCGCCGCGCTGGCATAAACGCTCGCCCTCGGCGGTTGTGCACGCGGGACACGGCGACATCCCATTGAGAACGCTCGCTGCTTCGAGGCGCATGCAGCGCTTCCCGGTCTTCTGACGAGCAACGCGAAAGCATGGCCAAACGCAACATCGACCAGTCCAAGATCCGCAACTTCTCGATCATCGCGCATATCGACCACGGCAAATCGACCCTGGCCGATCGCATCCTCGACGAGACGCGCGCGATCGAAGCGCGCGACAAGAAAGAGCAGTTCCTCGATTCGATGGATCTGGAGCGCGAGCGCGGCATCACCATCAAGGCGCAGTCGGTGCGCCTGGAATACGAGGCCGATGACGGCGAGACCTACCTGCTCAACCTGATCGACACCCCCGGTCACGTCGACTTCACCTACGAGGTCTCGCGCAGCCTGCAGGCCTGCGAGGGGGCCGTGCTGGTGGTCGACGCCTCCCAGGGCGTGGAAGCCCAGACGGTGGCCAACGTCTACTTGGCGCTGGACGCCGACCTGGAGATCATCCCGGTGCTCAACAAGATCGACCTGCCGGCGGCCGACGTCGACCGGGTCAAACAGGACATCGAGGACACCATCGGACTGGACGCCTCCGAGGCGGTCCCCGCCAGCGCCAAAAACGGCATCGGCATCCACGAGATCCTCGAGGCGGTGGTCGCGCACGTCCCGCCGCCCCAAGGCGATCGCAACGCGCCGCTCAAGGCGTTGGTCTTCGACAGTTGGTTCGACCCCTACCGCGGCGTCATCAACCTGGTGCGCGTGGTCGACGGCGAGATCGAGGAGGGCCAGAAGATCAAATGGATGGCCTCTGGAGCCACCAGCGATGTCGATCAATTGGGCACCTACACCCCCAAGCCGGTCAGCGTGGACCGACTCGGCCCCGGCGAGGTCGGCTTTGTCATCTCCATGGTCAAAGACGTGGGCATGGCCAAGGTTGGCGATACGATCACCACCGCCAAGCATGGCGCCGCCGAGCCCCTGCCGGGCTTTAAGGACGTCAAGCCGATGGTGTTCTGCGGGTTCTATCCGGTCGACTCCAAGGACTATGACGAGCTCAAGGATGCCCTGGAGAAGCTGTCGCTCAACGACTCCAGCGTGACCTTCGAGCCGGAGACCAGCCAGGCGCTGGGCTTTGGCTTCCGCTGCGGGTTTTTGGGCTTGCTGCACATGGAGATCATCCAGGAGCGCCTGGAACGCGAGTACGACCTCGACCTGATCACCACCGCGCCGTCGGTGGTCTATCGGGTGTTGACCGACGAGGGGGAGGTCGTGGAGGTGGAAAACCCCAGCGACCTGCCCGAGCCCCAGGATATCGACGTCATCGAGGAGCCCTACGTGCGCGCCACGATCCACGTGCCGCCGGATTATGTGGGGCCGGTGCTCAAGTTATGCGAAGAGCGCCGCGGCGAGCAGCAAGACCTGCGCTATTCGGGCACCAATCGCATCATCTTGACCTACGACATCCCGATGAACGAGGTTGTCTACGACTTTTACGATCGCCTCAAATCCTGCTCGCGTGGGTATGCGAGCTTAGATTATGAGGTGCTCGGTTATCGGCCCGGGGATCTGGTCAAACTCGATATCCTTGTCAGCAAGGAGATCGTCGACGCGTTGAGCATTATCGTTCACCGCGATTTTGCATTTGCGCGCGGTCAGGCGCTGGCCAAAAGGCTCAAGAAGGTCATTCACCGCCAGCTCTTCGAGATCCCCATCCAGGCGGCCATTGGGGCGCGTGTGATCGCTCGGGAGACGATTCGAGCGCTGCGCAAAAATGTCACCGCCAAATGCTATGGTGGCGACATCAGCCGCAAGCGCAAGCTGTTGGAGAAGCAAAAGGAAGGAAAGAAGCGCATGAAACAAGTGGGTACGGTCGAGATCCCGCAAGAAGCCTTCCTGGCGGTTCTCAGTATTGACGAAGATTAACAAGCGGGGCCACACGTGGGTTCAGAAGACAACCAAGAAGTCGATTTGAGCGCCCAGCGCACCTGGGTCAAACATGCCCAGTCACGCCTCGACCGCGCCCATGGATTGAGCGAGGACGAGCGTCACCGTATCCAGACGCGCCTCAACGAGTTGCGTCAGCTCATCGAAGAGGGCGACGCCGAGGCGGCCAGGAAGGCGGTCGACGAGCTCAGCCCCTGGCTGGAGACCCAGCTCGAGGGCAAGGAAAAGAGCGTCTTTCGCGAGTACGCCGAGAGCATCGGCCTGGCGATCCTCTTCGCCCTGGCGCTGCGCGGCTTCGTCATCGAGGCGTTCAAGATCCCCACCGGCAGCATGATTCCCACGCTGCTGGTCGGCGACCACCTCTTCGTCAATAAATTCATCTACGGCGTGCGCATTCCGTGGACCGAGACGTACCTGACCCACTTCGAGAAGCCGCACCGCGGCGAGGTCATCGTCTTCAAGTTTCCGCGCCACGAGGCCAAGCAATACCTGGCCAAGCAGCCGGCGTCGCGCCGCGAGTGCATCGACACCAGCAGCCTCCAAGAGGATAAGGACTTCATCAAGCGCATCATCGGCGTCGCCGGGGACACCGTCGAGTTGCGCGACAACCGGCTGATCATCAACGGCAAGCCGGTGCCCCAGAAGTTCGTCAAAAAGGAGTCCACCGGCAACTTCCTTTATCCCCATCGCATCTCCGAGGTCGAGACCCTCAACGGCCATAAATATACCATCCAGTACTCCGGCGCCGACGAGAACTTCGGGCCGATCACCGTCAAGCCCGGCCATGTCTTTGTGATGGGCGACAACCGGGATAATTCGTCCGACGGACGCTGCTGGGGGCAGGTGCCCGTGGACAATATCAAGGGCCGGGCGATGATTATCTGGTGGTCCATCGGGCCCAATTCGTATCGCTGGGACCGAATCGGCCATGTGATCCATTGACTTTGTGGCCGCTTCTTGGTTGTTGGGCCTTGAAAGATCACCGGTCGTCTGTCAGACGGCCCAATCGATGCGGAGTCATCACGTTCGAGTACCCACACAACCCCTAATAACGGCGAAACGAACGATGGATTTGATCGGCCTCAAAGATCTCGACCGGCAAGAGTTGCTGGATTTTCTAGACCTCGCCGAGAGTTTTCTCGACGAGGGCGGCAACGTCGTCGTCGCCGAGCGCCACCGCGCTGCGCTGCAAGGCCAGTCGGTGGCGCTTCTGTTTTTCGAGCCCAGCACGCGCACGCGGGTCAGCTTCGAGCTGGCGGCCAAGCGCCTGGGCGCCTACACGGTGCGCGTGGGCAGCGAGGAGAGCAGCATTCAAAAGGGCGAGTCCGTCCTGGAGACCTGCCGCAACCTGGAAGCGATGGGCCTCGACGCCCTGGTGCTTCGCCACCACGAGCGTCAGATGCCCTTTGCGGTCCGAGACCGGGTCGAGATCCCGCTGATCAACGCCGGAAACGGCAGCGGCGAGCATCCCAGCCAGGCGTTGATCGATGCCCTGACGCTTCGGCGGGCGTTTCGACGCCGCGGCGAGGCGTTGGAGGGAAAGCGTATCGCCATCATCGGCGACATCGTGCACAGCCGGGTGGCCCGAAGCGACGTTCACGCCCTGCGCAAGCTGGGCTGTGAGGTCGTGCTCGCCGGCCCGTCGATGCTGGTGCCCGCCCGAGAGCCCGACGATGCCTGGGACGCCGAGGTGGTCACCCGGCGCGACGAAGCGCTGGCCGGGGCCGACGCGGTGATCATGTTGCGCGTCCAACAGGAGCGCATCCACGGGGAGTTGGTCGACGCCAATGCCTACGTGCGCGAATGGGGCATCGACGAGCAGGTCGCCGCCGAGGCGATGACGCCCGGGGCGTTTATCCTGCACCCTGGTCCGGTGATCCGCGGCATGGAGCTGACCGCGGCGGTCGCCGACGGGCCCCACAGTCTGATCCTCGAGCAGGTCGGCTACGGCGTCGCCGTGCGCCAGGCCGTGCTGGTCAAATGTCTCGTAAACCCCAACCGCTAAGCCAACCGACATGACAAGCAGTAGCGAGAATACGATGACGCAGCAATCCGCCATCTTGGTACTCGAAGACGGTACGTGCTTCGAAGGACGGGCCGTGGGAGCCGACGGTGTGGCCGTCGGCGAGGCCGTCTTCAACACGAGCATGTCCGGTTATCAGGAGATCTTGACCGATCCGTCCTATGCCGGCCAACTCGTCACCCTGACGATGCCTCATATCGGTAACTACGGAGTGAGCAGCGCCGACATGGAGTCGGCGAGCATCCAGGCCGCCGGCCTGATCGTGCGCAGCATCTCCGAGCAGCCCAGCAACTACCGCGCCGAGTCGAGCCTGCCCGACTGGCTGGCCCACAACGACGTGGTGGCGATCACCGAGGTCGACACCCGCGCGCTCACTCGCCACCTGCGCGACAAGGGCGTGATGATGGCGGTGATCGCCCACGGCGCCACCGACGCCGACGCCGAGCGTTGGCACCAGTACCTGGCCGATCAGCCCGGATATGGCAGCGGGGAGTTCGTCGGCGAGGTCGCCCACGACCAGCCCATGAGCGTGGTGGTGCACCCGAAGGCCAACGACGGCGAGTACGCCGAGTTGGGCGAGGCCGGCGTGGAGCTTCGTGCGTTCGAGGCGAGCGACGACGAGCGCCCCCACGTGGTGGTGGTCGACTACGGCGTCAAATACAGCATTTTGCGCAACCTCGCCGCCCAGGGGCTGCGCTTGACCCTGGTGCCCGGCGAGACGAGCCTCGCCGAGATCGCCGCCCTCGAGCCCGACGGCGTCTTGCTGTCGAACGGCCCCGGCGATCCCGCCCGCCTGGACGACTATCTGCCCACGGTGCGCGCGGTGGTGGACACCTTTCCCACCTTCGGTATCTGCCTGGGTCACCAGTTGTTGGCGCGCGCGTTGGGCGCCGAGACCTTCAAGTTGCCGTTTGGCCACCGCGGACCCAATCAGCCGGTCAAGCATATGGCCAGCGGGCGCATCGCCATGACCAGTCAAAATCACGGCTACGCGGTGCGCGCCGAGACGCTTCCCGACGCGCTGGAGGTGACCCACATCAACCTCAACGATCAGACCGTCGAGGGGTTTCGCCATCGCCAGTTGCCCGTCCTATCTGTACAATACCATCCCGAGGCCGGACCCGGCCCGCACGACGCGGTCGATTTCTTCGCCGATTTCGCGGCGTTGGTGCGCGACAGACGTGCGTGACGTGCCCGGCGGGCGGATGACCATCGATTATACACAGGTGGATGAGGAGCATGAGCGACGGCGCGGACCCAATCCCGGAGGAGGGTGAGCAGGCGAGTCAGCCGTGGTATCGGCGGGTCGGCCCGAGGCGCAAGCTTCTGCTGCCCATCTTCACGCTGGCCTTCCTGATCGCCATCCTGGTGGCGTTTCACACGATCCTGCTGCCGTTCATCTTCGCCTGCGTGATCGTCTACCTGATGGAGCCGGTGGTGCGGCGCCTCTCGGCGCGCCTGCCGCGCTGGGCGGCGGTGATTTTGGTGTACGTCGCCTTCTTCGGCGTGCTCACCGTGGGCTTTATCTTCGTGGTGCCGCGCTTCGTCAGCGAGATCGTGCGCTTTGCGGAGACGGTGCCCGAGACGGTGGCCGAGTTTCGCCAGAAGAACCTGCCCGGGATCAACGACCGCGTGCAGGCGTTCTTCAAAAATTACCTGCCCATGAACGCCGAGCCGGACGACGACAGCGAGGTCGCCCGCCGGCTGGTCCACGACGCCTGGCAGGACGCCTCCCATCGCGCGGCGGCCACCGCCGTGGCCGAAGCGCGCGGGCGAGCCGCCGCCGACATGAATATCAACGTGCAGTTCCAGGGCCAGGACGGCCAACTGGAGCGAAGCTACAAGGTCGTGCCCCGCGCGCCCAATCGGCTCAAGGTCGACTTCTATGCCACCCACGGCGATTGGAAGGTGGTGGGCTCGCGCGAGTCCCCGGTGGTGCGCCTGGTGCCCGAGCGCGACGGAAGCTACGACGTGTATCTGAGCCGCGGCCAGGTCGAGGTCGTCCACAAGGACGAGGGCGTGTGGAATATCCGGCGTCCTTCACCCACGCCGGGGCGCGACAACCAGGGCGTCAAGGTGCAGAGCGTCGTCGACCTGGAGGCGCGCCTCAACGACGTCATCGAGAGCGCCATCAACGCCTCGCACGAGCGACTGGCCTCGCTGATCAGCTACGCCCAGACCCTGGTCGTGGGCATCATCCAGGCGCTGGTCGCCATCATCCTGACGTTTATGGTGGCGGCGTTTATCTCCATCGACCTGCCCAGCTTTACCGGGTTTTTCCGCGAGATGGTCCCCCGCGCCTACCGCGGCGGCTACGACGAACTGCTCGGGCGCATGGATAAGGGCCTGAGCGGCGTGGTGCGCGGCCAACTGCTCATCTGCTCGATCAACGGGTTGTTTACCTACGTGGGACTGGCGCTTTTGGGGGTGAAGTTTAGCCTGCTGTTGGGCGTGGTCGCCGGAGTGCTGTCGTTGATCCCCATCTTCGGCACGATCCTGTCGACGGTGCCCATTGTGATCATGGGGCTGACCAACTCCTTCGCCACCGGGGTGGCGTCGCTGGTGTTGGTGTTGGGCATTCACTTCGTGGAGGCCAATATCCTCAACCCCCAGATCATCGGCAACTCGGCGCATATCCACCCGGTGATCGTCATCTTTGCGCTGCTCGCCGGGGAGAGCGCCTTCGGACTGGTGGGCGCGCTGTTGGCCGTGCCGGTCGCCTCGATCCTGCTGGAGCTGTTTAAATTTACCCGCGACAAGGTGCGCGCCGCCGACCAGGAGGACGGGTCCGAGCCGCCCGACGCGGGGGTCGACGCGCAGCCCGATCCGGCGCCGGCCAACGCCCAGGCGCCCCGGTGATCGAAGCTTGGAGGCGTGGGCGCTCTGTGCGATTGTAGACAGAGCATTTGAGCGCGCACGACGTATTCTATTTGGAAGGAGCACCCATGGAGGTCCAATTCTGGGCGACGACAGATACGGGTCGGGTCCGGGATCACAACGAGGACAACTTCCTGGTTGATAGTGACCTTAATTTGTTCGTGGTCTGTGACGGCATGGGCGGCCACGCCGCCGGAGAGGTAGCCAGCGCCCTGAGCGTGCGTACCATCCATCAGGTCGTCAGCGAACAAGCCCAGGTGCTCGAGGAGTTCGAGCGCGAACCGTCGAACCCCGCGCGGCGAGAAGCGGTCTTGGACCTGCTCGAGCGCGCGGTGACCGAGGCGTCCAACCGCGTCTACGCCGCCGCCCAGCGCGACAGCGAGCGCAACGGCATGGGCACGACCTGCGACACATTGTTGGTGCTCGCCGGACACGGGTTTGTCGGGCACGTGGGCGACTCGCGCATCTATCGGCGCCGCGGCGCTCAGGCCGAGCAGCTCACCGACGATCACTCGCTGCTCAACGAGATGATCCGCCAGGGCCGGGCCAAAGAGGGCGACTCGATCCCCAACCAGAACGCGGTGACCCGCGCCGTGGGTGTGCGCGACTCGGTGGTCGTCGACACCTTCGACTTCGCCGTCGAGCCCGGTGATCGTTTCTTGCTGTGCAGCGATGGCCTGAGCGGCTACATCGAGGACGACGCCCAACTTCGGGAGCTCATGGACGGCGAGGACCTCGAATCGGCCGCCCATCGCTGCATTCAGCACGCCCTGCAGGCAGGCGGCAAGGACAATATCACCGCCATCTTGGTGGGGATCGGCGCGGACGCCAACGCGCGCCAGACGCGGATGGACAGCAGCTCGTTGGAGTATCTGGCGGGGTGTCCGTACTTCGCCCACGCCACGCCCTCCGAGCTCGCCCAATTGTCCGACCTGGCCGAGCGCCACGGATTCGACGCCGGCGCGACCATCATCGAGCAGGGGAAGCCCGCCGATGCGTTGTGCGTCATCGTCAAGGGCTCGGTGGGCGTGATCGGTCCGGACGCCAGCGTCACCGTCCTCGACGCCGGCCAGAGTTTTGGCGCGGTGAGCCTGCTGAGCGCCTCCGCCGCCCAGGAAGCCTACGAGGCGCTCGAGCCGACGCGGCTGCTGGTGTTTCGCCGCGAGCCGCTGTTCGAGGCGCTGCGCGATCGCCCGGAGTTGGCCGCCAAGGTCATGTTCGGGCTGGCCACGTCGCTGGCCGACCAGCTCCACCGCGTGCCCGCGGAGCTGCGCTTCGAGCCCGAGCGATGGGATGAAGTCAGCATTCAAGGGGATCAGACGCCGGCGCCGGGAGCGCTGGTGGTCAAAGACCTCCCGCATGGCAAAAAGAAGAGCGCGCCCAAGGCGGCGAGCCGCGACTCCAAGGCGGTGCCCGCCATACCGCCCGCGGCCAAACAGACGGCGGGGATCGACGAACTCGACGAGTTCGATCCCGAGGACCTTCGCACCACCATTCAGCTCGACCTCAACGACGACAGCGTCGAGGAATTATAGACTCATGAACCGCCCAACCCTGAGCTACCTCGGGCTGGCGCTCGCCGCGGCGGCGCTGCTCGCCGGCTGCGGTGACCAAGCCGCCCCCAAAACGAGTACACCGACGCCCAAACCGGCCATCCTGACCGGCGGCAAGCTGGTGTACAGCGACAACTTCGACGACGGCAAGCTCGGCCCCGACTGGGTTCAGGGCAAAGGCGGCGAAGGACGTCCCGGGCCGTGGAGCGTCGTCGACGGCATGGTCCAGGGCGTCGACATCCACAACTATCCACTGTGGCTCCAAAAGGAGCTGCCCGACAAGGTGCGCGTGGAGTGGGACGTGAAGTCGCTGGGGCCGGTGGGCGACGTCAAAGCCGAGATCTTCGGCGACGGCGTGCACCACGAGTCCGGCTATATCCTGATCTACGGCGGCTGGAAGAATACGCTCGACGTCATGGCGCGCCTCGACGAGCACGGCCACGACCGCAAGGCGCGCACCACCCGCAACGTCATGCCCGGCCACCTGTACCACATGGCGGCGGTGCGCACCGGATCGACGCTCAAGTGGTACGTCGACAACAAGCTGTTCATGACCTACCCCGACGCCCATCCGCTGACGGGCAAAGGCCACCGTCACTTCGCCTTTAGCATCTGGTCGCAGCCTGTTCGCTACGACAACCTCAAGATCTATGATCTTTCGAAATGATTTCCTCGTTGGACCCTCCGCTCTGATAGCTCTGATTGCCCAAACCGCGCCCCGTCTGATATATTTGCCAAAATGCTTCCGTTTGAAGTTCAACCCGAAGAGCGCGGATGGACACCCGACTAATCTTACAAATTGTCCTTGGGGTCATCGTTTCGTTGATCTTGGTGGTCAGCGGGCTGATTACCTACGAGTTGACCCGCAAGGGCGACACGCAGGTCGTCCAGCGCGTGATCGAAAAACAGGCCAAGGCCAAGAAGAAGAGAACCCCTGGGCGTCGAAGGCCAACCGCGATGCGGCGATCATGCTGGTCAAGCGACACACGGTCGCCCAGGACGACGACGGCAAGGCCGACGACGATGCGCAGCCGCAGCGCATCGCCGACATCGTCAAGGACAAGAAATTCGTCCACGACAAGCTCAAGCTGACCAGCGCCAAGCCGGTCGGTTGGGACGCGACCTGGTGGGGTGAGACCAAGTTCGGCCCGCAATACTACCTGGTGCGCTACGCCTTCAAAGACGCTCACATCATGGTGGGCCCGTCGTGGCTGGTCGATCTCAAGGCTCAGAAGGTCGTGGCCAAAAATGTGCTCGCCAAGGTGGTCGACGACCCCAAGAAGGGCGTCGAGTCGGAGTATTACGACAAGCGCCAACAGGTCGTCTCGGCGATCACCAACCACCGCTTCGACTCCGGGGTGACCCTAGGCGGCGCGTTGTTGTTGTATTTCTCCGAGCGCGCCAAGAAGAGCGACAACGATACCATCCTGGGGTGGACCATCGAGCATGACCGGGGCAACAAGTTCAACGCCTGGTTCCAGTGGGTCGAGGAGGGCGAGCCCACCTACGCGGAGTTCAAATTCGACTACGATTGCAAGGCGCTCAAGTCGGTTAACCTGCAGGCCGCCGACATCATGCGCGCCGGCGAGAAGTTCAAGCACACCGAGGCCGTCGACATCATGCCGCGCACCTACGACGCCAAAGCGCACAAGTGGTTGGGGCCGGCGCGGCGGGCCTGTCACGCGCGGCGCAATCGCTCGCGGTGCAAGGCGTTGGCCAGCGTGCTCAACGAAGAAGAGCTGGTCGAGACGCTCGAGTGGCTGCTGACGGCGCGGGCCAACACCCCCGAGGACTTCGAGGTGTGCAAAAAGCAGCATAACTGCCGGTTTATCCCCCAGAAGAAAGACGGGAATACCTACCGCGTCCTCTACGTGTTCAACCTGGACAAGAAGGGCGAATTCGATCGCCGCCATCCCGATGGCAAGTGGGCTTGCAAGTACAGCCTGAAGGCCAAGCAGATGAAGAAGAAGGACAAGAACTGGGGCAGCAAGGGCCAGTGCGTGGCCTGGGACGTCAACGTCAAGACCGGCAAGATCACGCCCGTCGACCACACCAGTACCTTGGCCTATCGCGCCATCCACCCGCGCTCCTGAGCGGGATTCCCTCTGCACAAGCTCCATGCCCATGGATCGCGAAGAGCTCGTAAAGCTCGCCGGCGAGAAGCTGGCGAGCTCGATTTTTCGACCCGCGCCCACCGACGTCGATACGCTGGAGGCCCATCCCTTCGGAAACATCACCGGCGACGAGGTGCGCTTTTTCGTCTACGAGGACGTCCTCGACGAGCTGGCCTTTGCGGCCGGTTACCGCGACGAGCCGTCGTTCGCCATCTTGCTGGGGGCGTTCGCCGTCGATGACCGCGGGCCGTTTTTGGAGGTCACTGGCTTTTCGCGCTTTCAGTATTTGCCCGATCTCGGCGGGTTGTACACGGCGCTCAAGCCCGAGCTCGACGACCTTATCGACGAGTTGTCCGCGGGGGTCGATCAGTCCGAGCACGTCGTCGGCTTCTTCGTGGGGGCGCCCGACTCGCAGGGGCGACTGCCCGAGGAGGTCGGCCGCGCGCACCTGAGCCTGTTCAACGTGCCCTACCAACTGGCCGCCGTGGTCGATCCCCAGGCGCGCAAGTTTGGGCTGCACGCCCGCGCGCCCGGCAGCAAATTCTACAACTCGCCGTTCTGGGCGGTCAAACCGGTTGCCGACTGAGGTTGATGTTGACGAACGCGCCCCAATGTTGTGTCAATGTGGCGAATTCTGCAGCTTCGACTCCAACGCCAGCAACCTTTCCCCCCAAAGGACGAGCAGATGGACTATCGTGACGAGCAGACCGGCGGCGGCTTCATCGTCGACATCGTGGCCCGAGAGATCCTCGACAGCCGCGGCAACCCCACCGTGGAGTGCGACGTTTACCTGGACGACGGGACCATGGGCCGCGCGGCGGTGCCCAGCGGGGCGTCGACCGGCGAACACGAGGCCGTCGAGCTTCGCGACGGCGGCGACCGCTACGGCGGCAAGGGTGTGCGCCAGGCCGTGGCCAATATCCACGACCAGATCTTCGAGGAGCTCGAGGGCGAGAGCGCCTTCGATCAGGTCGGCATCGACATGATCATGAACGACCTCGACGGCACCCCCAACAAGGGCAACCTGGGCGCCAACGCCATCCTGGCGGTCAGCCTGGCGTGTGCCCGGGCGGCGTCCAACGCCTTGGGCATGCCGCTGTACCGCTATATCGGCGGCTTGTCGTCGTATACGCTGCCCGTGCCGATGATGAATATCGTCAACGGTGGCGCCCACGCCGACAACACGGTGGATTTGCAGGAGTTCATGATCGTGCCGGTGGGCGCGTCCTCCTTCGCCGAGGCGCTGCAGTGTGGCGCGGAGGTGTTCCACGCGCTCAAAAAGGTGCTCAAGAGCCGCGGCTACAGCACCTCGGTGGGTGACGAGGGCGGCTTTGCCCCCAACCTGGGCAGCAACAAAGAGGCGCTCGACCTGATCATGGAGGCCATCTCGCAGGCCAATTACAACCCCGACGACCAGGTCAAGCTCGCCCTGGACTGCGCGGCCAGCGAGTTCTACGACGCCGAGCGGGGCGTGTATAACCTGGAGGGCGAGGGGCGCCGCCTCGACGCCGAGGACCTCGTCGGCTTCTACGCCGAGATCGCCGACCTCTATCCCATCGTCAGCATCGAGGACGGCCTCGACGAGAACGACTGGGACGGCTGGGGCGCGCTGACCAAGGCGCTGGGCGAGCGGATGCAACTGGTGGGCGACGACCTGTTCGTGACCAACACCGAGCGCCTGTCGCGCGGCATTGAAAACGGCATCGCCAACTCCATCCTCATCAAGGTCAACCAGATCGGCACGCTGACCGAGACGCTGCAGGCCATCGACATGGCCCAACGTGCCGGGTACACCACCGTCATCAGCCACCGCTCCGGGGAGACCGAGGACACCACCATCGCCAGCCTGGCGGTGGCCACCAGCGCCGGCCAGATCAAGACCGGCAGCCTGTCGCGCTCGGATCGCATCGCCAAATACAACGAGCTGCTGCGCATCGAGCAGGAGCTGGGCGATACGGCGGTCTATCCGGGCGCCTCGGTGTTTGCCCATAGATAAACATTAGATCCTGATTGGGGCCCCTCCGTACCTGGGCGTACCTGGAGGGGCTCGTGCATTTTTAGGGAGGAGTTCGAACCCCGTACAATTGACACTCTCCCGGCCACCACGTTACAAACCGCCACCCCGATCGTGCGGGCCGCGAGGAATACTCACGCCGCTGGGGACATTGTTTACAGCCGGTGTGCATATTGCCGGGTGTGGCTCTCGAAGTTGGCAGCCTCCTCGACCGCATGGGCCGCGCAGTGCTGGCCAGCCAGATTGTTGACGTTATTGGTTGTTGGTTCTGTGTGTTGCCGCGCGAGGCGAGTCGTCCCGATGACGCTTGCTTGACGGGCAGTGGCCACGGAAGTTCGGTGGGCTGTTGCCCGCGGATGCCAAGAGCCAACGACCAAAAACCAAAAACCAAGAGTACGAGATGAATAACGAATTGAGCTCGAAGTACGACGACTTGAAAGAGCGTCTGTCCGAGCTCCGGAGGTATCTTTGACCTGCCCCAAAAGCAGGCCCGCCTCGAGGAGCTGGACGCGCTGAGCCAGGACCCCAGCTTCTGGGAGGACTCCGACCGCGCCCAGGAATTGATGAAGGAGCGCGGCGAGGTCGAGGGCGTGCTCGACTCGATGCAGGCCCAGCAGACCAATCTGGAAGAAGCACGCGTGTTCATGGAGCTATCCGAGGAGGTCGGCGGCGACGAGGACGCGTTGGGCGAGGCCCGCAGGCTGCTCGCCAGCACCGAGAAAGCCATCGAGTCGCTGGAGACCCGGCGCATGCTCGGCGGCGAGCACGACAATCACAACGCCATCTTGTCGATCAACGCCGGCGCCGGCGGCACCGAGAGCCAGGACTGGGCGTCGATGCTCATGCGCATGTATCTGCGCTACGTCGAGAGCAAGGGCTGGAAGGCCGAGATCACCGACGAGCAGGCCGGCGAAGAGGCCGGCATCAAAAGCGTCGACGTGCTGGTCACCGGCGACTACGCCTACGGTATGCTCAAGGCCGAGGCCGGGGTGCACCGGTTGGTGCGTATCAGCCCGTTCGACAGCAACAGCCGGCGTCACACCAGCTTCGCGGCGGTGTCGGTGGCCCCCGAGATCGACGACGATATCGACATCGACATCAACGAATCCGACCTGCGCATCGACACCTACCGGGCCTCCGGCGCCGGTGGGCAGCACGTCAACCGGACCGATTCGGCCGTGCGCATCACCCACCTGCCCACTGGGATCGTGGTGCAGTGCCAAAACGAGCGATCTCAGCACAAAAACCGGTCGACGGCGATGAAGATCTTGCGCGCCAAGCTCTACGAAAAAGAGCTGCGCGAGCGCGAGGAACGCGCCGCCGCCGAGCACGCCGAGCAAAAGGAGGTCGCCTTCGGCAGCCAGATTCGCTCGTACGTGCTCCACCCGTACAAGCAGGTCAAAGACCTGCGCACCGGCGTGACCATCGGCAACACCGATGCCGTGCTCGATGGCGACCTCGACGAGTTTGTCGAGGCGTACTTGCTCCAGCAGGGCGGGGCGACCCAGCAGGAGGAAGCCGAAGCAAGTTGATCGCTGTCGTGTCCACTCTCCGTTACACCCGGGGCCGCTGAGCCACCATGTCTTACGAACGTTTCATCGCTTGGCGCTACTTGATGGCCAAGAAGCGCAGCCAGGTCGTCTCCATCATCACCCTCATCTCGGTGTGTGGGGTCGCTCTGGGTGTGACGGCGCTGATCGTGGTGCTCAGCGTGATGGGGGGCTTCAAGAAAGACCTCAAGGACAAGATCCTGGGCACCAAGGCCCACGCCGTGGTCAAGCCGGCCAAGGGCGAAGACATCGTCGACTACCGCAAGGCCGCCGAGCAGGCCCGCCACATCCACGGCGTGGTCGGCGCCGAGCCCTACGTGGAGGCCGAGGTCATGGTCTCCAGCCCCACCAACCTCAGCGGCGTGGTCCTGCGCGGCGTCGAGCCCAAGCGCGTCGGCGAGGTCAGCGATCTGGCCGCCGACATGGTCAAGGGAAAGCTCGAGTATCTCAAAAATCCGCGCCCGTTGATGAAGAAGCTCGACGCCGAGCGCGAAAAGCATATCGACGAGATCCTAAAGCGCGTGGGCAAGGACCGCGACGACTTCGCCAAGGAGAAGGCCGCCAAAGCCGACGCCGGATCTCCCCCAACGGGACCTCCCGAGGCCGGCAGCGCCGACGCTGGGCCCGCCAAGGCCGACCAGATGCCGCCATTGCCCGGCCAGGAGTCGGGCGCGCCGCCGGCGCCTGCGACGAAAGACGGTGCCCAGTCGAACGACGGTGAAGACGTGATGCCGCCGATCTTCGAGGACCAGGACAACGGCTCGGCCGCCAAAAAAGGCGCCAAAACCGACGGCGGCGATGCCATGCCGCCGATCTTCGGCGCCGACGACAGCGGCGCCGACCAAGGCGGCTCGTCCAGCGGGGCGGAGTCGGATGACGAGAAGCTTCCCGGTATCGTCGTGGGCATCGAGCTGGCCAAGAGCCTGCAGACCAAGCTGGGCAGCGAGATCAACGTGGTCACCCCCGAGGGACAGATGGGGCCCACCGGCATGATGCCGCGCAGCCGCCCGTTTCGGGTGGTGGGCATCTTCAAAAGCGGCATGTACGAGTACGACGCCAACTACGCCTACACCGGCTTTGACGACGCCACCGACTTTCTGAACCGCAAGGGCGCCTCGGGCATCGAGATCAAGACCGTCGACCCCAACCAGGCCATCGCCATCGCGGCGGTGTTGCAGAAGAAGCTGGGCAGCAAGTACAACGTGCTCGACTGGAAGGAGATGAACCGCAGTTTGTTCTTCGCCCTCGAGCTCGAAAAGATCGCCATGTTCGTGGTGCTCGCGTTCATCATCCTGGTCGCCAGCTTCAGCATCGTGGCCATGCTGATCATGATCGTCATCGAGAAGGCCCGCGACATCGCCATTCTGAAGTCCATGGGGGTGACCAGCGGCGGGGTGGCGCGCATTTTCGTGTTCCAGGGGCTGGTCATCGGCGCGCTGGGCACGCTCATCGGGGTGGTGCTCGGCCTGCTCATCTGCTGGTACCTGAAGGTCTACGGGGTGCCGCTGGACTCGGAGGTCTACTACATCTCCAAGCTGCCGGTGGACGTCAACCCCGTCGAGGTCGCCTCCATTATCATCTGCTCGCTGGTGATCAGCCTGGGAGCGACCTGGTATCCCTCTTACCTGGCTTCGAAACTCAAACCGGTCGATGGATTGCGCTATGACTGACGCCAACCAACCCCTCATCCAGAGTCAGGGGCTGACCAAGCGCTTCATGCACCGTGGCAAAACGCTGACGGTGCTCGAGGACATGGATTTTCGCATCTATCCGGGCGACCGCATCGCCATCATGGGCGCCAGCGGAGCGGGCAAGAGCACGCTGTTGCAGGTCATCGGTACGTTGGACGAGCCCACCGGTGGGCGCATCCTCTTCGACGGCGAAGATTTATTCGCCAAGTCGTCGGCCGGCCTGGCCCAATTTCGCAATCGAGAGATTGGATTTGTCTTTCAATTTCACCACCTTCTGCCGGAATTTACAGCTCTGGAAAACGTGATGCTTCCGGGGTTGATTGCGCGGCAAAACCGCAACGAAGCCCAGGCGCGTGCCACCGAGCTGCTCGGGAAGGTCGGCCTGGCCGAGCGGCTGCACCACCAGCCCGGCGAGCTGTCCGGCGGAGAGCAACAGCGCGTGGCCATTGCCCGGGCGCTGTATATGAAACCCAGGCTGTTGCTGGCCGATGAACCGACGGGAAACCTTGACCTCAAGACCGGGGCTGGGATACACGCTGTCTTGCGGGAGCTCAACGAGGAGACCGGCGTGACCGTGATTGTCGTCACCCACGATCCTCGGCTCGCCGAAGAGATGCCGATCAAACTCGTGCTGGACGACGGGCGTTTGCTGCCCTTCGAGCCCGGCGACGAGAAGGTCCGCGATCGCATCCCCGACGAGCTGCTCCATGTCGAGTCATCGAACCCCCGCCAGTTGCGGGCCCGTGCCAAGGAAGGTGACGAAGTCGCCAATCGCATGCTGAATGGTTGAATGAGTTGTGCCCGGCGCACACAAGGAACAACGTGAGTTGCGCTCGCCGCAGGCGCCAACAGGCGTCCCTATATGTCGATGATGACCTGTCGGCAGCACCGCGATGGCGGTGGCTGTGGACGGGGGTGGTCTTTATGCTCGCCGCAGCCACAGCGCTGCCGGCGGGCGCGCAGACCAACCCGCGCCGTGATCTCGGCCATCAATTCGACCAACAGCAAGTTCCCCAGAAAACTGCGCCCCCGGCCAAGCTGCGTCCGGTGGGCTCGGCGAAAGTCCCCGCGGGCAAACCGGCGCGCGAGGGACAAACCGTCGACAAGCTGCAGGTGGTGGGCAATCGGCGCGTCGAGGCCGACACCATCCTGCAGCACGTGCAGACCAAGGTCGGCCAGCCCCTCGACCTGGCCACCGTCTCCCAGGACATCCACCGCATCTTCGATCTGGGGTATTTCAGCGACGTGCGCGTCGACGCCACCGTCACCAACCAGGGAACACTCGTCGTCTCGTATATCGTCGCCGAGAAGCCCGCCATTGCCGCCATCCGCTACAAGGGCAACGACGAGCTGAGCGTCGACGACATCAAGGATGTGGTCGACCTGGAGCGCTACTCCATCCTCGACATCAGCAAGGTCAAGCGCAACGCCGAGAAGATCCGCGAGCTGTACGCCAACAAGGGCTACTACCTGGCCGAGGTCAACTACGACATCACCCCGGCGCCGGGGCGGCCGGATCTGGCGGTCGTGACCTTCAAGATCAAGGAGTACGCCAAGGTCCAGGTCAAAAAGATCACCTTCCTGGGCAACAAACACATCCCCGACAAAGAGCTGGCCAATATCATGGCCACCCGTGAGGGGAGCTACTTCTCGTTTTTGACCGACTTCGGAAACTTCAAAGAGAAGGACTTCGAGGCCGACCTGCAGCGCATCACGGCCTACTACTACAATCACGGCTACGTGCAGGTGAACGTGGGCATGCCGTCGATTCGGCTGTCGCGCGACAAGCGGTTTTTGTACATCACCATCAGCATCGACGAGGGCCAGAAGTTTTACGCCGGCAATATCGACATCCAGGGCGACTTGATCACCAAGAAGAAAAAGCTGTTCGACCTGGTCAAGCTCGAGAAGGGCGACGTGTTCAACTACACGCGCATGCGCCAGGACATCGAGGCCATCCGCAACCTGTACCGCAACGCCGGCTACGCCTACGTCAACGTCAACCCGCTGACGCGCATCAATCAGCAGAACAACACCGTCGACCTGACCTATGACATCCAGAAGGGCCAGAAGGTCTACTTTGGGCGCATCGAGATCGTGGGCAATACCAAGACCCGCGACTACGTGATTCGCCGCGAGCTGGACATCCAGGAAGGCGAGCTGTTCTCGGCCGCCCAGATGGAGGCGTCCAAGCGCAAGATCAAGCGGCTGGGCTACTTCGACAAGGTCGACATCACCACCCAGCGCGGCGCGCGCGACGACCTGATCAACGCGCGCGTCGAGGTCCACGAGACGCGCACGGGCACCTTCCAGGTAGGCGCGGGCTTCTCGAGCACCGAGAGTTTCATCGCCAACGCCCAGATCTCGCAGAATAACCTGCTCGGGCGCGGTCAGAGCCTGTCTCTGCAGGCGCAGTTGTCCAGCATTCGCACCTTGTTCAACCTGAAGTTCACCGAGCCGTGGCTGCTGGGCACACGCTGGAACTTCTCGGTCAACCTGTACAACTTCCAATACGCCTTCCAGGACTTCACCCGCCAGTCGACCGGTGGCGACGTGACCTTCGGCTATCCCATCTCCGAGGCGTTCAAACTGAACATCCCCGGCCAGTTGTTGGCCTCGGCGACCTACAAGCTGGAGAACGTCAACATCACCGCCGGCGGGCGCAGCGGCACGACCAGCAGCGGCAACACCGCGCTGTTCGGCGGCGGCTTGACCAGCAGCGTGCAGGCGGGCGTGTACTACGACAACCGCGACAACCGCCTCTTCCCGACCCAGGGCCAGTACGACTCGGCGACGGCGGAATTTGCGGACCGCTCGTTGACGTTAAGCCAGAACGAATTCCTGAAGTTTGATCTGGAGACCCGTTGGTACTTCCCGATCATCTGGCAATTCGTACTGAGGCTGCAGGGCCAACTGGGGTATGTGACCAACCCCCATACCAACGGGCAGATCCCGTTGTTCGAGCGTTATTTCGTCGGCGGGCCCACCACGGTGCGCGGTTTCGACCGCTACACCCTCGGGCCCACCCGCGAGGTGGCGCGCAACGTCAACGACCCCGGCTCGAGTCTGGATGTGTTCCGCATCGGCGGCAACAAGCAGTTGTTGTTCACCGCCGAGATCGAATTCCCCATCTTCACCGCCGCCGGCATCAAGGGCGTGGTGTTCGCTGATATGGGTAATGCTTTCGACAATAATCAGCCCTTTACGCTGGTTCCCGACGTGTTTGCCGATCCCGTCAACAGCTACCAGGACGCGCTGCGTACCTCCGTTGGCTTCGGATTCCGTTGGCTCAGCCCCATCGCGCCGCTGCGATTTGAATGGGGCATCCCCCTGGCACGTCTCAGGGGAGAGAAGCCGATCGTGTTCGACTTCAGTATCGGCAACGCCTTCTAGCAAGATCTTACGAGACCGTTCATCGCCTCTGGGCGCATAGGAGCAGATATGTTGTCACGCACCAAGCATGCCAGTCGCGCAATCAACTTCGTGTTGCAGCTCGTGGTCGCCGCCACGCTCGTCATGGGCGTGACCGCCGTGAGCGCGCCGGCCTTCGCCGAGGGCCCCAAGATCGGCTACGTCGACCTGCAGCGCGCGCTCTCCGAGACCAACGAGGGCAAGCGCGCCAAGGCCAAGCTCAAGAAGGACTTCGACAAGAAGCAAGAGAAGCTGACCGAGAAGCAAAAGCAGGTCAAAAAGCTCAAGGAAAGCTTGCAGTCGGGCGCGGCCATGATGACCGACGACGCCAAGCGCAAGAAGGCCATCGAGCTGCAAAAACAGATGGCCGACCTGCAACAGACCTACATGACCATGCAGCGTGATCTCGCCCAGAAGGAATCCAAGGCGACCCAGAAGATCTTCAAGAAGATGGAGAAGATCCTCGACAAGATCGCCAAGGAGAAGGGCTACGATCTGATCTTGGAGAAGTCCCAGTCGTCGGTGCTGTACGCCAAGAAGTCGATGGATCTGACCGACGAATTGATCAAGCGGTACAACGCGCAGTGAGATACCCCACACGACTAGCTCTGCCGGTCCTCGCCGTCATGCTGACGGTGTCGTCGTGCCAATGCGAAGACGCCGTGCGCCAGATGATCAGCAACCCCGGCAACCGCAAGGCCAAGGTCGAGCAAGCCGAACAGCGCCGGCAAAAGAGCGAGTCGTCGGCCCCGCACGAGCAGGAGCCGAACAACTTCCCCAAGCAGGCAACGCTGGTGGAGCTCGGCGGGGACCTGCGTCCGGTCGAGGCGGCGATCGCCGACGCCAAGGACCACGACTGGTTCGCGCTGAAGTCGCGCGACGGCGAGGCCTGGCAGGTCCAGGCCACCGTCACGCCGACCTCGAAGACGCTCGACCCCATCATTCGCGTGGCCGTGGCGGGCTCCGAGGATGCCCCCACCGAATACGACGTCGCCGGCCCCGGCGAGGCCGAGACCATCCCCATCCTGGGCGTCTCCGGCGACCCCCAGCGCATTATGGTCGTGGGCAAAAATGGAACCGCCGGCGGGTACAAACTCTCCTTCGAGAAGCGCCTCTCCGGCGGCGCGATCGAGGCCGAACCCAACGACGACATCAACGCCGCCACCCGCTTCGAGGCCCCCGGCGAGATCGAGGGCTTTTACGACCGTCCCAATGATCGCGACGTGTATTTCGTGCCGCGTAAAAAATTGGTCGGCGACGTCTTCAATCTGGAGGTCAGCCCGGTCGATGGCGTCATGCAGCAGGTCAACGTGTACACCCACCGGTCGCTGCAGACGCCCTACGCCGCGTTTCAGGTGCCGCCCACACAGGCCGCGGGGCTGCCCAACCTGCTGCTTCCCAAGGACGCGCTGGGGGTGTGGGTGGTGATGACGGCCGGCAAGTCGTACAGCCGAAAACACAGCTACCGTCTGAAGTTGTTGGCCCATCCCCCCTCGGAGCACGACTTGGAGGCCGAGCCCAACGACAGCGTGGATACGGCCCAAAAGATCGCGCTGGGCGCGAATCTGGTGGGCTTCTTCCACACGCCCGCCGACGTCGATTATTTTCGTCTTTATGTCGACGGTGTGCCCGAGCAAGGGCAGGGCGCCGCCCAGGCCGACGCGGGTACGCCCGCCGAGGCCAAAGACGCCGGTGTCCAGCTCAACGCCGCCAGCGCCGATGCGGGGACGGCCGACGTCGGGGGGGCCGACGCCGCGATGCCGCAGACGCCTCCCAATCCGTTGGCCGCCGTCGCCGACAAGACGCCGCCCAGGCATGTCGTGCAGGTCACGGTGACGCCCAAGCGGCAGAAGGGGCGCGTCGTGCTCCAATCGTTGGATGCGGCCGGCAACGCCACGCAGACCCTGGAGTCTCAGGAGCCGGGCGCCGCGGTCATCCTGTGCAATCGCCCGGTCGACCACGGCTACCTCGACCTTCAGGTCCACCCCGTTCAGGGAACCGAGGCGGGCTTGAAGTCGGGCGTGGACTACGCGCTGACGACGAAGGACGTGCGCGACGAGCCCGGCCTCGAGGTCGAGCCCAACGACGGGCGTAACACGGCCGACAAACTCACCCCGCAGCATAAGCGCGTCGGCTTCATCAATCATGCCGGGGACCAGGACGTGTACGCGTTCGCCGTGCCGTATCCCACCCCGCCCCCCCACGAAGTAGGCACTGCCAAGGCGGGTCTTCCCAACGCCGGCGTCCCCGCCGCGCCCGCCGCCCCTACGCCGCCAAAGGCGCGCAAGGTCCGGGTTATCCTGGGTGCCAATCCCTTGAATCTGGGCTTCAAGCTCCTCGACGACGAGGGCGGCCTGGTCGCCCAGGTCAATCGGGCGGGCGCCGGCGGCGAGGAACGCCTCCAGGTCGACCTGCCGCCGGGGTTGTACTTCGTGCATGTCGCCGCCAAGCGCGGCTTTGCCTGCAAGCCGTACACCCTGTCAGTGTCGGTGGCCCCACCGGCGCCCTGACTCCCAGCATCGCGGGGAGAGAGCTTAAAAAAGCTGGAGGATGCCCGCGTACTGTAGGTAGGCGACCGTCGCGGCGGCGAGCACCAGGATGAGCACGACGGCGACAAGGGCCGCGCTGCTCGACGCTTCTTGCGAGTTGGGCGGGTTGAATTCAATCTCATCGGAGCTCGCCGCACCTTCCTCACCCCACGACCACTCTTCACCGAGCGACGACTCCGCGGCCAGCGGGGCCTCGGGATCGGGCGTCGCCGTGGCGGGCGCGGCGCTGACCTCGGCCGCCTCGGCATGGCCGGCGGGCGGGGTCGAACGTTGCTCGTCCGGCTCGGGCTCGGCCGGCGCTTCCTCTTTTTTGTTGGTCAGCAGGATCACATCGTCGTCGGGACCCGGCTCGAGGACCGTGATGATCGACGAGGACGACGCTCCCGATTCGAAGCCGGGGGGGACGAGACCACGGGCATGCAGGTCCGAGCGGCTGGTCAGACCGGACGCGTCGCTCAACCCGGACGTGTCGGTCAGGCTCGAGCTCGTCGCCGCCTGCGGCACACGGTCGCGCGCGTCGCGCTCGGGCAACGATTCGAAGGGAATGGGCTCCGAGCCGTCCTCGGAGACGGTGGAGTTGGGCGCCGCGAGCATGCTCTCGGTATTGTGGGGAGTCCGCGGCGACATCGCGTCGGAACCCTCCACCTGATAGGCCGCCGTTCGCTCGAAGGGCAGGTTACCCGAGTCGAGGGCGTCGTCGCCGAGGTCGGGCAGCTCGACGGTGGGCGGCTCGACTTCATAGTCCTGGCGCTCGAGCATCTCGGTCGGCCCCCCTTTGAGGGCATTGAGAAAGTCTTTGGCCGAGCCAAAGCGCTCGTGCTTGTCTTTGGACAGCGCCTTGCGAATGACTGCCTCGAAGTGCGAGCCGCGCAGCGGCCCGTTCGGGAAGCGCGGCACCTCCTCGAATAGGTGGCTGCGCATCACCTTGACGGGATTGTCGTCCTTGAAGGGCGGGCGGCCGCAGGCCATCTCGTAGAGGATGACGCCCAGAGCGTACAGGTCGGTCAGCGCGTCGACCTCTTCGCCGGCCGCCTGTTCCGGCGACATATACGTGGGCGTGCCCACCGTGCTACCGCTCATCGTCAGCTTGCGCAGCTTCTTGCTGCCGTCGTCGGCCACGTCCGGCATGGCCAGCTTGGCGATGCCGAAGTCGAGCACCTTGACGAAGTCTTCTTCGCCGCCCACCTGGGTCAAAAAGATATTCTCGGGCTTGAGGTCGCGGTGGACGATTTTGTGGGCGTGGGCCTCGTGCAGGCTCTTGAGAACCTGGCGGCCAATGTGCAGGATGCGATCCATCGACACGGTGGGCTTGCGCATGAGCACGTCGGCGAGGTCCTCGCCTTCGAGCAATTCCATGACGATGAACAGCAGGTTTTCCTGCTTGCCATAATCATGGACGGTGATGGTATTGGGGTGGCGAAGACGGCTGGCCAGGCGAGCCTCGCGGCGGAAGCGCTCGACGACGTCGGGAATGGACATGAACTTCGGTGGCAAGATCTTGATCGCCACGTCCCGGTCCATATTGAGCTGGCGGGCACGGTAGACCATGCCGAAGCCGCCCCGACCGATCTCTTCGGTCAGGCGATAGCGCTCCGCCAGCACGTTCCCCGGGCTCACTTTATTTTCGCTGTCGCTCATTACCTTCTCGGGCCCGGGATTTGCTCCGTAGCCCTTCTTCATGACCACGGCCATACGCCGGCCGCCGTCATCGCTGCACTCACACCGCTATTACAAGCGCCGAGTGGACGAGGCCAATGCGGCGCTGATTGACAGAATGAGGGGAATTTCGCCACCATCAATGATACTCAATATGACGTCGCATACAAATAAGACCTCGCAACAAGTTGGCAACTCCGCGTCCGCACGGCCGCCGGCCGCCTCCACCCCCGCTGTAGTCCATTTCGAGGGGGCTTTGCATCTGGCGCGGCTGGCCTGGGGGCGCCTATTGGAGGCATCGCCGGGCTTCAACAGCGATCGCATTCGCAGCAAACTAGCGTCGTTTGTGGACGAAACGCTGCTCGACGCCTGGTTGAACGGCCTGGATTACGACCGCCTGGCCACTCCTGTACACCAGAGCGTCGAGGATATCCAACAAACCCTGGCGGATGGTACGCGTCGGCGCCACGGGATCTATCTGACGCCCCGGCCGGTCGCCGCGGCCATGGGCGCGGTGGTCAATGGAGACGCCGGTGGGGCGGTGGTGGATCTTTCGGCGGGCGCGGGCACGCTGCTCGCCGCGGCCATCGAACGACACCCGCACCTGCGCGCCGTGGGCGTGGAGCAAAATCCGGTGATGGCCATCGCGGCGGCGATCAACCTGGCGAGCGCGCGCATGCGCCTGGGACACGACGCCGACCGGGGCGACCGCATCTATCTGGGCGATGGACTGGCGGCCGACGCGCCGTGGCGCGACCTCGAGGGCAGGGCGGCAGCGGTGCTGGGAAATCCCCCGTATATTCGCGAGAAGGGAAATCGCGACCTCTTCGCCGCTCTCAAACAGGCGCATCCCCACCTGGCCGAGCATTTCGTGCCCCGGATGGACCTGCAATATCTATTCTTTCATCGCTCGCTGTCGTTTCTGGGCCCGGACGCCCGGCTGATTTTTTTGACGACGGCGTATTGGCTGAGCGCGACCAACGCCGACGAGGTGCGCCGCGACCTCGTCGAGCGCGCCCGCCCGGAGGTGTTGGTGCGCGTCGAGCGCGCCGGGGTCTTCAGCGACGCGCCCGGCCAGCACACGCTGTTGAGCGTGTTTCGGCGCGCCGCCGAGGTCCGCGCCCGCGCGGTTTCGCTGCAAGAAGCGCCGCCGGATTGGTCGGCGTTAGTGGCCGAACTGGTCGCGCCGGATTGTGCGCGTGAGGACGTCGTCGAGCCGGCGCCCGAGGTCTTCGGCGCCGAGCCGTGGTCGCCATTCGCCGACGCGCCCACCGCTCGATGGGGGGCGCGGCTCGACGCCCAGGGCACGCCCCTGGCGGAGCTCTTGCGCGACCGGCAAGGCTTTGTCAGCGGCGCCGATCGCAGCACTAAGCGCCACCAGCGCTACTACGACACCCCCGACGAAGCGCCCCCTGTGGGGACGCCAATCTTCATCTTTGAAGACGGCGCACAGGTACCCGACCAACTGGCCTGCCTGGCGCCCTCGGTGCTGCGCCCTCTACTTCGCGCGCGCCGCCTGCACCCCAACGCCGTGTTCGTGTGCCCGCCCGCAGACGACGTCGCGCTGTACATCGACGAGCCGGTTAGCTCGGCCAACGAGGAGATCCTCGCCGAGCATCTTCGGCGATTTCTCCCGGTGCTGGCGCGACGACGCGAGGTTCGAAAGGGCACCATGGCCTGGTATCGGCTGCACTGGCCCCGCGAGCGTGCCGAGCAATCCGGCCCCAAGCTGGTGGTGCCGCGGCGCGCTCCCAGTCCATGTTTCGCGCTGGACCTGTCGGCGAGTTGCGTCTCCAGCGACTGCACCTACCTGGTCGCCCCCGACTCCGCCCAGCCTATTCGCTACCTGGTCACGCTGATGGTCGTGCTCAATAGTCCCCTGGTGGAGCGCTATCTGCGCCACTTCGGCAAAGCCAAAGGCAGGCAGTTGGAGTTTTACTCCCAGCCGCTTCGCTCACTGCCGGTGCCGCTGACACGCGACGCGCACGGCCATCTTCACTGGATCGACGGATTGGTCGACCCCGAACTGCGCGCCCAGTGCCAACAGCGCATCGACCGAATCTGTGGCGAGTTGGGCGTCGGCGTTTCCTGAGCCTGATGCGCTGCTCGGTGGGCCGGCCGCGTTCAGTCGCCCAGGCAAACCCCTGTGCTTCCAGGCTCGCCCTGCAGGTCCTTATTCTTGCACTTCCAGCCGCCGGGGCAGTCGTGGTCGGTTTGACAGGTCACCAGGCACACGCCTCCGTCCTTCTTGATGCATGCGGCGATTCTGGGGCATTGGTCGGTGTGGTTGCATCCCATCGAGCACAGTCCCCCGGGATAGTCCTTTCCGCGCAGGCACATCGAGCCGCTCGCACAGTCGCCATCGACCGCACACGCCGCGCCCATCCCACGTCCGGGGTCTCCGCAGGCGGCCACAAACAGCACAAAGAGCACCGACAACGCTGCCATCAAGTTGCGAAGCATTACGCATCCTCACCGAGAGTCGATCTATTCATCGAAGTCTTCTTGTCCCTGATCGTTGCCGATGTGCGCGCGCGATGCAAGCACTTGTTGCTTCTCGATCCGTGCGGCGAAGAGGAGATGAGCTTTCCGGCCGCATCGAAGCGCTGCGCGCCTCGACGGTTGAACGATCGCCGTGTTGGCGCTAACTTCCCGCCACTGTGCGCTGAAGCGGGCTAGTCTCGCCGCCAGCGCGCGCACCGGATCGATTCCGCCACGAGCTGTATGAAGTTACGTCGTATCCAACTTGTGGGCTTCAAGTCCTTCAAGGACAAGGTCACCATCGAGCTCAGCGATGATATGAACGGCATCGTCGGGCCCAATGGCTGCGGCAAGAGCAATGTCGTCGACGCCGTCAAATGGGCGATGGGCGACATGTCTCCCAAGAGCCTGCGCGGCTCGGCGCTGTCCGACGTCATCTTTGCCGGCAGCCAGAACCACCGCGCCTCCGGCATGGCCGAGGTTACGCTGACCTTCGAGAACGAGGCCGGCGATGTCGACGCCGACGGCGATGATGGCGACTCTGGCGCCCCCGCCTGGAGCGACGCCGTGCCGCGCGAGTACCGCGAGATGCCCGAGATCTCGATCACGCGCCGCCTGCACCGATCGGGTGACAGCGAGTACCTCATCAACAAGGTGTCCTGCCGGCTCATGGACATTCAAAACCTGCTGGCGGGAACGGGGCTGGGCAAGCAGGGCTACTCGATCATCGAGCAGGGCGAGATCTCGTTTGTGGTCAGCGCCAAGCCCTCCGAGCGGCGCCTGATTATCGAGGAGGCCAGCGGGATCACCCGCTACAAGGCCCAGCGCGACCGCGCGCAGCGCAAGCTCGAGCGCACCGCCGACAACCTGCAGCGGGTGCGCGACGTGGTGCGCGAGGTCGACAAGCAACTGCGCAGCCTGGAGCGCCAGGCCCGCCGCGCCGAGCGCCACAAGGAGTTGACCGGCGAATTGCGCACCCTGGAGATCGCCGCGGTGGTCGACCGGCGCTCCCAGCTCGCCGAGAAGGCCGCGGGGCTGCGCAAACGCGTCGAGAACGGGCGCACCGACGTCGAGAAGGTGCGCAGCGCCCTCAAAAAGCTCGAGGGCACGTTGTCCAACCAGAAGGTCGAGGCGTTTCAGGCCGAGCGCAAGCACGCCGAGCTCACCGAGCATTTCTACAAGCTCGATACCCGCCTCAACCTGGCCAAGTCCAACCGCAAACACCTCGATGACTCGGCCGAAAATGCCGCCGCGCGCCACCGCGAGGCGCTCAGCGAGCATGCCGAGCAGGTCCGACGGCGCTCGAACCTCGACAGCGAACTCGAGCGTGTGCGCGGCGAGTTGCAGTCATTCGACGAATCGCCAGAGGACTCCCAGGCGCGCATCCAACGCGCCGAGGACGAGCTC
Organism: uncultured delta proteobacterium; assembly: GCA_963697525.1. Taxonomy (GTDB): domain Bacteria; phylum Myxococcota_A; class Bradymonadia; order Bradymonadales; family Bradymonadaceae; genus Bradymonas. The sequence goes on along the minus strand of OY969087.1, from coordinate 4,820,568 downwards.
GCCTCCCTCAAAGAGGAGCTGCGCCGCGCGCAGGAGCAACGCGATGAGGTGCGTGCCGAGCTCGACCAGGCCCGCGCTCAGGCGCGCCGGGTGCGCGACCGTCTGGAGTGGCTGTCGTCGCAGCAGGCCGAGATCCGACGTCGACGCGAACAGGTGGGCGCCGACATCGACGCGGTGACCGCCGAGGTCGAAGACCTTCGCCGAAGCGCCAACCGCCTGCAGATGGATGTCGAGCGCGCCGAGACCGAGGTCGGCCGTCGACGCGAGGAGCGCCAGCAGGCCGAAGCCCGCTTGCAGAGCGCCCGCGAGCGTCTGGCGCAGGCGCGCCGGGAGTTCGACGAGATCCGCGCCGAGCGTATCGAGGTCTCCGCGCGCGTCGACAGCCTCGAACAGATGCGCCAGCGCGGCGACGGCTACGCCCAGGGCGTCCAGCGCGTGCTCGAATGGGCGCACGAGCACCAACGCGACGATGTTCTGGGCCCGGTCGGTGATTTCTTGGAGGTCTCCGAGGGCAGCGAGGCGGCGGTGGCCGCCTACCTGGGCGATCGCCTGGGCGACATCGTGGTGACGCGCCGACAGGCGGCGCTGGACGCGCTTGAGATGCTCGCCAGTGAGCAGGTCGGCCGCGCGGGCTTCTTCGTGCTCGATGCCCCCGACGCCGACGCGCGCAGCGCGGTGAGCGCCTTGCTCGACGGGCTTGGCTTCGTCGACAGCCTCGACGACATCTCCACGGAGCCGACGCAGCCGGCTGTCGCTGCGTGGGCGACGCCCCAGGGCGACATCGAATTCGTCCACGGTCGCATCGTCGGCGGTCACGTCGGCGACCAGGCCGAAGGCGTGCTGCGCCAGGCGCGCGAGCTCAAGGCGCTCGGCGAGCGCCTCGAGACGCTGGTGGAGTGGGAGGAGGACGCCGGCGAGGAGCTCGAGGTCGCCCAGGACGACGTCAAGCTGGGCGAAGAACGCCTGGCCAAAGCGCGCCAGGCGGTCGAGCAGGCCTCGCTCGAGAAGCGACGCATCGAGCAGGAGCTCGCCAGCGAGCGCCGCGAGCTCGAGCGCGCCGACAAGCGGCTTCGGCGCATGCAGGCCGAGGTCGAGCCCCTCGAAGAACGCCTGCAAGAGCTGGCGGCCGACGCCGCCGAGCTCGCCCAAAGCGGCGAGGAGCACGAGGCGCGCATCCCTCAGCTCGAGGAGGCGCTCGCCCAGCGCACCGATGCCTTCGAGGGCCTGCAGGGGTTGCTCGAGGAGCGTCAGGCCGCGGTCACCGAGCGCAAGGTCGAACTCGCCGAGGCCAAAGAGCGCCAGCGCAACCTGCGCGAGAGCCTCGGGCGGCTCGAGCGCTCGTTGGAGTCGACCAACCAGCGCATCACCCGCCTGGAGCGCGAGGCCAAAGAGCAGGCCATGCGCGTCGAGGAGTATCAAAAGGAGCGCGAGGCCACCGGCAACGAGGTTGGCGACCTCCAGCGGAAATACACCGAGGCCAAGCAGGCCGCCGACGCCGCTCGTCAGCACCTCGACCAGGTCAACGATCAGGTGCGCGAGCTCGAGGTCCAGATCGTCGAGCGCCGCCGCGACGTCGAGCAGAGCGTCGGCGGGGTCCAGCAGACCGAGATGGCCCTTCGCGAGGTGGGCATCGAGATCGAGCATCTCGACCGCAACCTGCGCGAGCGCTTCGAGATGGGGCTGGTGCGCGCCACCGAGATCGCCGAGCAGGTCGAGCTCGAGCCGCGCTGGCGCGACAAGAAGATCAAAGAGCTCAAGCACAAGATCGACAAGATGGGCCCGGTCAACGCCATGGCCGTCGACGAATACGAAGAGGCCAAGGAGCGCAAGAGCTTCCTCGAGGAGCAGCAGCTCGACCTGGAGGCCTCCATCGACGACCTCAACAAGGCCATCCGGCGCATGGACCGCGAGAGCCGCAAGCGCTTCCAGGAGACCTTCGATGCGGTCAACGCGCGCTTCCAGGAGTTCTTCCCGCGCCTATTTCGCGGCGGCCACGCCAAGCTGACGCTGACCGACCCGGACGACGTCCTGGAGTCGGGCGTCGACATCGAGGTCAGCCCGCCGGGCAAGCGCCTGCAGAACGTCAGCCTGCTGTCGGGCGGCGAGAAGGCGCTGACGGCGGTCAGCCTGATCTTTGCGATTTTTTCGCTCAAGCCCACCCCGTTTTCGGTGCTCGACGAGGTCGACGCCCCGCTCGACGAGGCCAACGTGGGGCGCTTTGCCGAGATGGTTCGTGAGCTGAGCCAGAAGAGCCAGATGATCGTCATCACCCACAACCGTCGCTCCATGGAAGTGTGCGACATGCTTTACGGCGTGACCATGGAGGAGCCGGGAGTCTCCAAAATCGTCTCCGTGCGCCTGCACGAGATCGACGACCAGCTTGCTTCTTGATATGGATGCCGGCGGGCTTACACAATCACAAGCTCGATTGAACTGTGAGCTCGCCCTCGATAACCCAATTTTCGCTTACAGAAGGGAAGTTGCATGACCACTTCCAGCGCCAACAACCAGCCACCGCTGCCCCCGCGCTCGTCGATGAACGCACTGGGCGTGGTGGTGCTCGCCCAGGCGGCCACGTCGGGCTTCAGCGCGGTGACCATCGGATTGATCGCCCTGGCGGTGATCGTGTTGTTGATCATCGTCTTCGCCATCGCGCGCTCGTTGAGCCGCCCGGAGAAGCCGGAGATCACCGAGCGCCGTCCCTCCGACGAGGGCCAGGTCCCCACCAAGGATGTCCTCGAAGACCGCATGGAGGTCGAGGAGCCCGTCGAGATCACCGACGATATGTCGTTGGCCGAGGTCAAACGGCTGAAGGCGGCGCGCATCAAGGGCAAGGGCAAAGGCCGGGAGACCGCCGCCGAAGCCACCGAGCGCGCCCGCCGCGAGCGCGAGGAGGCCGAAAAAGCGCGCGCCGAGGCTGAGGAGGCCGAAGAGGCCGCCGAGGAAGCCGCTGAAGAGGCTGAGGAAGCTGCTGCTGAAGCGGAGGAGGCCGCCCAGGAGGCCGAAGAAGCCGCTGAAGAGGCCGAGGAGGTCATCGAGGAGGCCGAGGAGCAGCCCGAAGAGGCCGAGGAGGCCGAGGAGGCCGAGGAAGCCGAGGAAGCCGAGGAAGCTGCCGAGCTCGAGGAGGCCGCCGAGATCGTGCGCGAGCCCGAGCCGCCCAGCGCCGAAGAGGTCGAGGAAGTCCCCCAGCGCGCCGCCGAGGCCGAGCCCAAGACCCTGGCGCAGGGCCTCGAGAAGACCCGATCGGGCTTTATCGGTCGGCTGAGCAACCTGTTCGCCGGCGAGAAGCTCGACGAGGATATCGTCGATGATATCGAGGAGATCCTGTTCACCGCCGACATCGGCCCCCACGTCGCTCAGCAGATCCTGCACGCGGTCGAAGAGGGGCTGACCGGCGAGGAGAAGCAGGATCCGGCACGGATCTGGGGGTTTATTCGCGGATTTTGTTCGGAGCTGCTCGAGGCGCACGAACAACCCCTGGCGCTGGAGAGCGCGCATCCGTACGTGATGCTCGTCGTCGGGGTCAATGGCGCCGGCAAGACCACCACTATCGGCAAAATGGCCAGCAAATTTCGCGATCAGGGCAAACAGGTCCTGCTGGTCGCCGGGGACACGTTCCGCGCCGGCGCCGTCGATCAACTGGCCGTGTGGGCCGACCGCACGGGCATCCCCGTCCATCAGGGCGAACAGGAAGCCGACCCCTCGGCGGTGATGTACGAGGGGATCGAGCAGGGCATCGAAGACGATGTCGACATCATCATCTGCGACACCTCCGGGCGCCTGCAGACCAAGGTCAACCTGATGGACGAGCTCGCCAAGATGGCGCGTGTGGCCGACAAGGCCATGGACGGCGCCCCCCACGAGACCATGCTCGTGCTCGACGCCAACACCGGGCAAAACGCCATCGCGCAGGCCAAAAAGTTCAACGAAGCCGTGCCCATCACCGGCATCGTGCTGACCAAGCTCGATGGCACCGCCCGCGGCGGGGTCATTCTGGGCATCTGCGACGAGCTGGAAGCGCCGGTGCGCTACATCGGCATCGGCGAGAGCGTGGCCGATTTGCGCGAATTCGACGCCGATGAATTCGTCGACGCGTTGTTTATGTAGTTGCCGGATTCTAACTATGTAGCAGGGGCTACCTTGCCGACCAATTTGGGGCTGTGATATACCGAAAGGCAGAAAACGAGCATGTATGAAATTGTCCCTTGCTGATGGAGCGCGGGTTAGGATTCGCGCTACAATCCTGTCGCACGGACCCCAAATGACGAAGCTGAGATTTACGCCCTCGCTGTTGATTGGCGCTGTGACCGGCGTGCTGATGTTGTTGCTCGCCCAGCCGGCCTTTTCTCAGGAGACGACTCGCCGCGATTTCAAAGACACCATTAGCGTTATTCAGCGCAAGCCTGTGCTGCAAAAGGGGCGAGTTGACCTCGTGCCGCGCTTCGGGGTGTCCATCAACGACTCGATGTACCGTCACTACAAGTTGGGGGTAAACCTCAACTACCACATCAGCGAGCGGCTGTATGTGGGTGGGCTATTCGAGTGGTACAACTTTGGCAACGTCATCGGGGGACCGACCGGGGCGTTCAAAGAGACGCAGAACGAGACGTCGGCGGAGGCCGACGCCGCCGTGCTCAACTGGGTCGGCGGGGCCGAGGTGGGCCTCAAACCGATCATCGGCAAATTCGCCTTCGCCGACTCCTTCATCGTTTATTACGACCTGGGAGTGACCGCCGGGGGTGCCTATGTCAATGCCGAGAGCGTGGGGCTTCCCACGGCGTCGGGCAAGGTCGGCGGGACCGTCAGCGCGGTCAACCGCATCTTTTTCAACGATTGGCTCGCCTTGAACCTCGAGCTGCGCGACGTCATCTACTCGGCTGATCTGCGCGGCCAGCAGGGCGCGCTGACCAACGTGGTGACCGTCGCCGCCGGCTTGAGCATGTATCTGCCCACGTCGTTCCAATACACCGAAACGGCCGAAGAGTAGAGCCCCTCGGGGGTGATTGGGCTGGGCCTATTGGTACCGCAATTTCTGGGTTTTACCCTGTGCAAATGACAGTGAGAATTTTCATGATGCGCCAGACTGTCCGTCTCCTGACAATCGCGCTGTTGATTTCTGTGGCTACGTTGGCGAGCACCTCGGCGTTCGCCGAAACCGGCCACGCCACCTCGCGGGAGACCGGACCGGTCATCCGTCACCAATTGCTGTACCGCTCGACGCGCGTGGAGTTGTCCCCCTTCCTGGGCATGACCGTGGGGGACGCCTACCTGCGCAATGGCCTGGTGGGCGCGTCGCTGTCGTACCACCTGACCAACTCCTGGGGGCTGAGCGCGGTGGGAGGCTTCGGCGTCACTCAATTCGACACCGATCTGCGCACCAACCTGGAGAGCAAGCTGGGCCAACAGCGCCTGCAGAACCTGTCGTACTCCTATCTGCAATGGTTGGCGGGCCTGGAGATCGCCTGGGTGCCCATCGTGGGCAAGTTCTCGATTTTCAACTCCGCGATCACCAACTACGACATCCACATCATGGGTGGTTTTTCCTTCGTCGGGCAGGCTGCCCAGGCGGCTACCAGCAATGGCACGACCGACCCCGAACTCGAGGGGTTGCGCCCGGCGCCCAGCCTGGGCCTGGGAATGCGTTTGTTTTTGAGTGACGGCATCTCGGCCAACCTCGATGTACGTGACTATCTGTTTAGCCGTGCCGAAGTTAGTTCGTTGACGGCTAGCCCCGAGTTCAAGAACAATGTCTTGGTTTCGCTGGGGGTCAGCTTCTTCTTCCCGCAGACCGTCAAGATTTCGCGCTGAGGTTGCGGCTGGCAGTTGGGCCGGCGGCTGGCGTGCAGGCGGTGGACTCGATTTGGCAAAGGCTAGATGAACTTCGAGCAACGCGCACGCAAAGCTCGCGATCGCGGCCAACCGGTTCGCTCCGCAGTTCTCCTCATCGAGGGGCTGAAGCGTCATCCCGACGAGCATCAGGCCCTCGACTTTCTTCGAAAATTGTATGTGGAGGAGCTGACCTCCGCGGGCCTCGAATATGACCTGACGTCGGTCCTGGTGGGGCAGCCCGATCCAGAGGGACAGGTTCGCTCGCTTCTGCGAGCGCTTCACGAACGCGGCAAATTGTCGATGGGCCGGGATTTGGCGCGCGCTGCGCGGGAGCGGGGCGTGGATGTTGTGTGGCCGCCGGAGCCGGTCGCGGAGCCGGAGCCGGAGCCGGTCGCGGAGCCGGTCACGGAGCCGGAGCCGGTCGCGGAGCCGGAGCCGGTCGCGGAGCCGGAGCCGGAGCCGGTCGCGGAGCCGGAGCCGGAGCCGGTCGCGGAGCCGGAGCCGGTCGCGGAGCCGGAGCCGGTCGCGGAGCCGGTCGCGGAGCCGGAGCCGAAGGCGAGTGAGGATGACGGGGCGCGAGGGAACCGGCGGATCCTCGTGCTCGCGGTGATCGCTGCGGCCGTGCTTTTCGCGGGTTTCTATTGGTGGAAGGGCGGGGGCGCGTCGGCTCATATCGCGCAGCTCGACAGTCAGATCGAACACGTCGATCCCATCGACGACGCGCGGATCGACTCGCTCTTTGCGGGAATGCCCGGCGCGTCGAAGGAACCGGCGGTCTCGGAGCGGCGCGCCTTCTTGCGCGCGGTGCACGCCGTCGAGTGGGGCGAGCAGGCGGCCGCGACGCCGTCGCACGAGACGGCGTGGGGCGTGGCAGCGGCCGCCACGTCGGACGCGCTCCAGGGCGACTTCGAGCAAGCATTGACCGAAGCCGCACGCCTCGAGCGCGGGTACCCGGAACGACTTCCGTCGATCTGGGCGCGCGGCTTCGTCGCCGAGGCGCGTGGACGTTTCGACACCGCCGTACACCAATATCGCCTCGGCGAGCAGCGTTTCCCGGGGTTTGCGCCGATGGTCACCGGCCAGATGCGCATCGCGGTTCGCCAGGGCCGCACAAAGGCGCTGGCGTCGCTGCAAGCAAAGCTGCGAAAGCTCGATGCGCAGAGCCCCTATGCCAAGTTCGCCTTGTCGCTTCCCGACTTCACGCGACTCGGCGCTCCCCGCGCGGCCGACGAGGACGCCCAGAAGACGACCCCTTCCGCCGCGTCGGCGAGCGCGGACGCCGGGACGGACACCGCCTCTTCCGACCAGCCGAGCGCACACGCGCCGCGATTTGTCACTGCCGTGCGCCAATTCAAGCAGGCGGTCAACGCCGTCGAGCACGGCCACAATCACCAGGCGCTCGCCGCCGCCGAGGCTGCGCTCGAGCGCGAGCCCCAATTCGCCCCCGCGCTCCTGCTTGCGGGGCTGCTGCGCAGCGCGTCGCTGGATGTGAAGACGAGCGTTTCTGCGTTTGCGCGGCTGGCGCAGATGCCCGGCCTGTCGATGAATTACCGCTGGGCGCTCCAGGTGGTCGCGCCGCGCGCGCTGGCCAACGCCGGACGTCCTGACCTGGCCTTCCAATTCGTCGCGCCGGTCAAGGCCGCCGGGAAGGTCGATCCCGCCAAGCTCCACAACTCGAAGCTCTCGCTTCCCGCCCCGATCGTGCCGTTGCTGTCGGTCGAAGATAAGGCAAAGACCGACCGTCTGGCTCAGGAGGCGCTCTTTGTCCGCGCGGACGTGCTCGGGCTGCTCGGCTTCGGTCAAGCCGCCGACGAGACGCTGGGCTTGCTCGACGGCGTCGACGGGCTCGCCGGTCGAATTGGGCGGGCGCGTACGTTGACGGCCATTCGACGCGGCAGCCGACGTGACGCCCGCTCGGCGGTGCGCGCGATGAAACCGGGACGCTACGAGCACGGCGCACGCGCCGCGCTGGCCTATTATTCAGGCCAGTATGACGAGGCGATCAAGCAGGCGCATAAGGCCGCCAAGGGCGCCGAGGGTGTCGAGGCGGCCGGTTCGCTGCGCGCGTTGGTGCTCAGCCTGACGGCCAGCAGCCGGGGCCGCGAAGCGTTGGCCGTGCTCGACGACGCGCATGTCGCGCTGGCCAAGCAGGCCGAGGTCGAGGCGCTGCGCATGCGTGTCCTCGGTCGCCTGGGGCCGCGCGGCGACCTGTCCAAGACCGCCTATCGGGGCTTCAAATCCCTGGAGCCCACATCGGTCGAGCGGCTCACCGACCTGGCGGCAGTCGCGTTTTGGCATAAGCAATTCGACCAGGCGGGCACCCTGTGCGACAAAGCGCTGGCGCTGTCCAAAGGCCACCCCGAGGCCAACTGGTTCCGCGGGCTGGTCGACCAGGTCAACGGCAAAGAAGACGAGGCCGACGCGCATTTTCAGGCCGCTTGGCGCGACGACGCGCACGACCCGCGGTTGCTGGTTCAGATGGGGCGCATCTATCTGGGCCTCGACGAGCCCAAGCGCGCCCAGCACGCGTTTTATTGGGCGTTGCTGCGTGACCGCAGCAGCGTCGATGCGATTCGCGGGCTGGGTGAGTCCTATTTGGGCTACGACCGCCGGATCGGCATACGCGACCTGTCGCGCATCCTCGATGGCTACAAAGGGTCGTCGCACTACGCCGCCCAGGCCGCCGAGACGCTGCGCTGGTTGGCCGTGCTCGACGGCACGCGCGACGGCCACGAGGCCGGTCTGGCCTATTTGGATCGCGCCTCGGATCTGATGGGCGACTGGCCGGAATTGTTGCTGGAACGCGCCCGCTATCGCCAGGCGCGCAAGGAGTACGCCGAGGCGCGCAAGTTGTATGCGCGGGCGCTCGAGAAGAACTCCACGCTCGTCCAGGCCCGACTGGGACTCGCACGCATGGCCATTCAGACCGGCGACGTGGTGCTCGCGCGCACCCAACTACAGCGTTACCTGAGCTTCGCCCCCGACGCCGACGGGTCGGCCTGGGCGCGCAAGACCCTTGCTGAGCTGGACAAACGTACCTCCGACTCCCCCCGTTGAGGCCAGGAATAGCCCGTCGTGAACACGCTGTTGACCTGGATGTTGGTTCAATGACTTCCGCACGCAGGATGCCCGCGCATATGGAGCGCCGAGGTCGACATGCGAAGCGCTCCCCCGGCGCCCCAACTGCACGCGCGTGGCTCGTCGCGGCCGCGCTGCTGGCGGCCACGGTGTGGGCAACGCCGGCCCGCGCGCTGCAGGTGCGCATTCGGGCGCGCAGCGACGTGGATATCAGCGTCACCGCGGCCGGCACCATGGTGCATGTCAGCGGTGTGCTGCACGACGAACTCAACCACGCGTTGCCGCAACGCAAAGTCCACGTCTTTTTCGTCGAGCAGGGCGCCTCGCACAGCAGCTCGCAGCAGATCTCCAAGGTGGTGTTCTCCGATCGGCGGGGCGCGTTCAGCGTACACCGCGAGCTCGCCCCCGGGCGATGGAAGGTCTCGGTGCGCTTCGATGAGACCGAGCACGTCGCCGCGAGCAGCGCGCAGCAGATGATCGAGGTGGAGCCCTCGCCGGTCGACCTGCGCATCCAGGTGCCACGGTTGGTCGTGGGCGCGGTGGACGACGTTCCCGTGCGTGTGCGAGCGAGCGCCAACGGCGTGGGGCTGCAGGACAGGGCGCATGTCCTGGTCAACGGCTCGGACGCCGCCGACGTCGAACTCGACCAATTCGGCCGCGCCACGTGCAACGTCGCCGCGAATTTGCGCCAGGGTTACAACGCCATCTCCGTGGAGGTGCCGGCGACCAAATACCGCAAGCGCCAGACCACCAAGGCTCGCCTGCGCGTAAGCCAGTCACTGGCCGTCGACGCCCATCTTCGCCAGGGCGTCGAGAAGCTCGAACGCGGGCTCGTCGTCGCCGGGGAGATCTCCGATCAACTCGGCGCGGTTCCCGGCGTGCGCGTCTCGGTGCGCATCCACCGCAAGGGCGACGATCTGGCCAAAGCGCCACAACAATCCTCGCTGCCGTCGCCGCGGGGCGATGCCCGCGCCCCCTACGAGCGCTTCGTGACGACCAACCGGTCGGGGCATTTTGAGGCCTTCTTCGCCGCCGACAAGCTCGCCGACGGGGTGTGGCAGGCCGACGTCGACGTCGTCCCCGAGGTCGGCGCCGAGGTGTCGGTACCGACCGAGTCGGTCGAGCTCGACCGCACGACGTCGCGCTGGTTGCTCGACGCCCTCGGCCTGCTCGCGTTGTTGGGCGGCCTGGGGCTGATCGTCCAGCGCTCCTGGGCGATCATCGGCGCCTACCTCTCCAAGCGGCGCCGCCAGGCAGACAGCCGGCAACGCGCCGAGGAGGCCTTCCGTGACACCGAAACCCTGACGCCCCAGGCGATGTCCGCCGACGGCCCGCCGGTCGACCCCTCGCCCGCTCCCACGCGGGTCTCCGGTCTGGTGTGGGACGTGTGGAAGAGTCGCCCTGTCGAGGGCGCCGAGATCACCGTCTCGACGCCCGCCGGGGATCCCGTCGTCACCGAAACCAGCGCGCGCGGCCTCCAGGCGCGTGCCGGGAGTTTTGTCGTCGATGGACTCGCCCCCGGCCGCTACAAGCTGACGATTCGAGCGCACGGGTTCATGCCCGGCTCGCTGGAGTTTCGCCTTCCCCACGGCGGACGCCTCGGCAATGTGCGCCTCGACCTGGTGGCGGTGCCGCTGAAGATCCGCCGGCTGTACCAATCGCTCGTGGAGACGTTGGAAGGCGAAGACCTTTGGGGCCGGCTGTCGCCGCGCCAGATCGAGGCCGCGCTGGGCGATGCATTGCACGCCCATGGCGCGGGGCAGGGCGGCCGCGACCTCGGCACGCCGGGGCGGCGCGCCTTCATCGCCTCCCTTCGCCGACAGCTGGGCGACGAGAGCGCGACCCTGTCGGGCGAGGAACTCGTCTCCATGATGACGGCGGTGGTCGAGGAGACCTATTTCAGCGGGCGCGTCTTCGACGAGACCGTCTGGGAGCTCGCCCGCGACATCGCCATGCGTCTCCGCGAGCAGGCCGCCTCGGCCCAGGAGGCGCGCTGATGGCTCGACGACTACGCCTGGTTCTGCTTGTCGGGGTGTGGCTGGTGGGAAGCGTCCTGGTCGCTCGGTCCGCGAGCGCCCAGACCGCCCGCAGCGGGCAGGACTACGACCCCGACAGCGACGCCTGGACGGGCTTGTCGGGCTTCGTCGACCTTGCCCACAAGCAGGGCGTCGCGCTCGACGTCGTCGACAAAATCGATTGGTCGAAGATCAACCGCGACGACGTCTTGCTGTTCGTCTACCCGACCAAACCCCTTCAGATCGCCAACGCCGCCAACTTCGTCATCGACGGCGGCCATATGCTCGTCGCCGACGACTTCGGCGCGAGCCCGTCGTTTTTGCAGCGGCTGGACGTCTCGCGGGTCACGGTCGCGATGGGCCGGCTGCCCCACGACACCTTCGTGGACGGCAACCACGCGCTTCCCATCTTCCATCCCACCGGCCGCCACCCGCTGCTCGATGGCGTCGACACCGTGGTCGCCAACCACCCCGCGGTGCTGCTCAACGTGGGAGGGCCGGTGATCAGCTACGCGGACGGAAGCGGGCTGGTCTACGACATGAATCTGGGCAAGGGAAAGGTCGTGGTCGTAGGCGACGCCAGCCTGCTCATCAACCATATGCTCGACGTGGGCGACAACGCCGTGTTGGCGCAAAATACGCTGGCGTATTTATGCCGCGACCGCTCGCCGTGCCACGCCAAGCTCATCGTGCGCGACTTCGACCAATACGGTGAGTACACCGCCACGGAATCGGACGACGACGGCACCGACAGCATCAGCGCCCAGATCGACGCATTCAACGACGCCGTGCGTGACTTCATGCGCAATCTGCCCACCGAGCGGTTGCTCTATTTTCTGGGCATCCTGCTCGCCGGCGGGCTGGGGCTTTATCTGGCGGCGGTGTTTCGCCTGAGGGCGCCGCGTCCGTACAGCGCCTATATCGACAACACCACCCGCCACGTGCCCGACCCGCAGAGCGAGTTCGACTGGAACCTGTCGCGTTTTGGCAGCGGCGGGCGTGAGACCAACTACGCGCTTCCCCTGGCCATCCTCAAGGAGATCTTCGAGGAGATCGTTTTGAGCGACCTGGGCTACTGGCCCATCAACGCCGAGCGCCGCCCCAGCATCCAAGAGTTGGGCGCGGCGGTGCGCGCCAAGTATTTCGCCGGGCGCCCGGACGCCGACAAGCTCGAACAAGAGGTGGTCGATTTGCTGGCAGTCTACGCGCGCATCCCCACTCGCCACCGGGTCTTCCTGGACAGCGATGCTTACTTTGGGGAACGCGACCTGATAAGAATATACCGTCGCACCCGCCGGGTATTGCGCCTGATGGGACTCGAGGAGGACTATGAACGACGTACCCGCAGCCTGGTCTGAGCCGGAGGACGACTCGACCTCGCCGGCCACCGAATTGCAGCACGTCTTGGAGCGCTACGCCGAGCCCATCAAGCGGCTCGAGTCCGAAGTCGGCCGCGTGTTCATCGGCCCGGAGAGCACCATCGAGGCGCTGTTGATCGCGCTGTTTTCGCGCGGCCATATTCTGCTCGAGGGCGTACCCGGCGTGGCCAAGACGACCCTGGTACGGGCATTCGCGCGCACCCTCGACGCCCAATTCAGCCGCATCCAATTTACCCCCGATCTGCTCCCCTCGGACATCACCGGCACCTACGTGCCCAACCTGCAGACCAACGAGTTTATCCTGCGCCGCGGCCCGATCTTCGCCAATGTCGTGCTCGGCGACGAGATCAACCGCGCGCCCGCCAAGACGCAGTCCGCGCTGCTCGAGGCCATGCAGGAGCGCCAGGTCACCATCGACGGCACCACCCATCGGCTGGAGGCACCGTTTTTGGTGCTGGCGACCCAAAACCCCGTCGAGCAGGAAGGCGTCTACGCGCTGCCGGAGGCGCAACTCGACCGCTTCTTGCTCAAGGTCGAGATCGGCTATCCCACGCCCGACCAGGAGTTTCGGGTCATGAAGACCCACCAGCGCGCGCCCGCGGAGGTCGAGACCATCCTGCACACCGACGACGTCGAGGTGATTCGCCGCGCCGTCGAGAGCGTGCATATCTCCGACGAGCTCATTCGCTACATCGTGGCGCTGGCGACGTTTACCCGAACACACGAGCAGACCGCGCTGGGGGCCTCGCCGCGCGCGGCGCTGGCCCTGCTCAAGGCCGCCAAGGCGCGTGCGCTGATTCGCGGGCGCGACTTCGTGCTACCCGACGACGTGCGCGCGCTGGCGCCCAGCGTCTTCGCGCACCGCGTTTTGTTGTTGCCCGAGGCTCAGCTCGGCGGCACACGCCCCCATGACGTCGTCAAGCAGGCGCTCGACCGGGTTCCCTACTCCGAATAGAAGGACCAACGGCTCTTGAATCCCCACCTCACACCGCGCGGGCTGTACGTCTTCGTGGCCGCGCTCGTGTTCATCGGCGCGGGCGCCGTCAGCAAGCTGCCCGTTTTGCTGATGATGGGCGAGGTGATGGTGGCGCTGTTGGCGGTCTCGTTCATGCTGTGCGTGGTCGCCGCGTTGGCGCTCGACCGGCGCTTCGTCTCCCTGGCGGTGCACGCGCCCGGTCAGAACGATGCGTTCGTCTCCACGGGGCTCGTCGCCGCCGAGCGAAGCGACCTGGAAGTGGTGCTTCGCAATCACGCCTGGATTCCGCTGTACGGGGTCCAAATCTCGCCGTACGGCGCCGAGGAGCTCGAGTTCGGCGCTGTCGACGACCAGTTCCACCTGCCGTCGCGCGCCGAGGTGCGCATCCCTCTTCAGGTCGAGGCCGCACGCACCGGCCGCTGGACCATGCAGGGCTTCGACGTGGCTCTATGCGACCCGCTGGGCCTGCTCGCCGGGCGCGACTACCTGCCGTGTGTGCATGCCTTCGAGTGTTTCCCGGCGCGGCGCGCCCAGCGGGCGATGCGGGCGCGCAACCTCGGCAAGCTCGCGCTGCAGCACGTCGGCAAACATATGACCCGCCAGATCGGCGCGGGCAGCGTGGTGCGCGAGCTGCGCGATTACCAGCCCGGCGACCCGCTTCGCCATATCGCCTGGAAGGCCACCGCGCGCACCGGACGGCTGATCGCGCGCGACTTCGAGCGCGAGGTCAACCTGAGCATGTACCTGCTGCTGGATATGTCGACGTCGATGCGCGGTGGGCAATGGCAGGGCCAGAAGCTCGAGCACGCCATCTCCTCGGTCGCCGAGGTCGCCGACGCGGTCATCCGTGCGCGCGACCGGGTGGGGCTGATGACCTTCGACGAGAAGCTGTACGGTCATATCCCGCCAGGCATGTCGCCGGCGCATCAGGCGCGCATCCTGCGCCACCTGGTCGGCCTCAACAGCGTGGTCGACGACGCGTTGACCGAATGGGGCGAGGCCGAATTCCTCCAAAAGCTCGCCGATTATCTGGTCGTCCAGGAGCGCCTCGACTTTCGCCGTGGCGAGCCCGTCGACCCGGACTCCGGCGTCAACGTCACGCTTATCGATCGGTGGATCCGCAGCGTCATGCCCGATGAACTCGCCCGCTACGACTCGCTGGTGCTCCACGACGGCGTCCTCGGCGAACAGGCTTCCCCGACGCGGCGCTTCGCCCAACTTCGCGGCCTGTCTGTTCCCTACCGGGTCGAGGCTCGGCTGGGCCTCAAGGAGCGCGGGCTGACCGAGGCCATCGAGCAGATCATCGCCTCGTCGCGCGAGAGCCAGTGGATCGTCGTCGTCACCGACCTATGCGGCGTCCTCAACCAGGAAGTAATCACCCGCGCCGTGCGCCTGGCCCAGATCAAGGGCCACACGCTTCGCTTCCTGGTGCCGTTTACCCCCGCCTACTACGACGACGAGCACGACGACACCGAGCGCTACCGCATCTCGCGCGAACTCTTCAGCACCCGCGAGCGCGAAGAGCGCCTCAAGATCGCCACCCACCTGCGCTCGCTGGGCGTCGACGTCACGTTCATGAAGCCCGGCCAATCGGCCCTGCAACTGCTCGGACGTGGGGAAGGGCGACACGCGTCGTAGCTGCGTTGGCTTACGCGGCCTGGGTCTGGACCTTCTCGATGGCGTCCATGAAGCCCTTGAAGTACTCGTAGGCGCTCTGCAGGCTGAAGATGACCGAGATGATGAGCAGCCACAGCCCGACCAGATGGAAGTTGAGCCGGAAGGCGATAAAACCGTAGTCGACGGTGTACTCGTAGTGGATGATCAGGCCGAGCAGGCCGGTCATCTGGAAGGCGGTCTTGAACTTGCCGCCCTGACCGGCGGCGATGATGAACCCCTCGCCGGCGGCGATGCTGCGAAGCCCCATCACGGAGAATTCGCGCGCCAGGATGATCATGACCAGCCACGGGGAGATGCGCCCCAGCGGCAAGAGCATCAGCAGGGTCGCCATGACCAACAGCTTGTCGGCCAGCGGGTCGAGGAACTTGCCGGTCAGGCTGACCAGGTTGCGCTTTCGCGCCAGGTAGCCGTCGAACCAGTCAGTGATGCTGGCGATGGCAAAGAGGATGACGGCGATGAGGCAGGAGAGGGGATCTCCGTAAAAGATGAACAGCGACGCCACCGGGATCAAAAAGATCCGGAACAGCGTGAGCATATTGGGCAGGTTGAAGATGTCCTGACGAATCGTGCCCGCGCTCACTGGCTCTCCTGTTCCTTCTCGTAGATTTTGTACCAGTAGTACACCGAGGCGACGTAGTCACGCGTCTGCGGATAGGGGATGCCCTCGTAGCGCGACACGGCCGCGTCACCGGCGTTGTAGGCCGCCAAGATCAGGTTGATGTCCCCGTCGTAGCGGTCGATGAGGATGCGCAGAAATTTGGTGCCGCCGTAGATATTCTGGCGCGGGTCGAACGCGTCGGTCACGTTGAGGCTGGCGGCGGTCTTGGGCATCAACTGCATCAGACCCTGCGCGCCCGTGTGGCTGACCGCGTTGGGGTTGAACGCGCTCTCGACGTGAATGACCGCTTTGATGAATCCAAAGGGGACATCGTAGGCCTCCGACGCCTCCGAGATGATATCATCGAAGGCGTCTTCGCCCTTGCGGCTCGACCGGTGTTTTTTGACGTGGGCGGGGTGGGGCGTCGAATGGGCGCGCGAGCGGTGCTTTTTGACCTTGGGGTGGCTCGTCTGCTTGGTATCCGGGCCCGACAGCACCTCCAGCAACTTGTAGCCCGGCTTCTTCTCGGTGGTGATCAGCACCTTGCCGTCGGGAGTCTGGTATTTGTACAGCGCCGCGCTGGCCGGCGTAGACACACCGACCAGCGCGCACAAAAGCGCCGCAGACCCGATCATGGCGATGAGGTGGTGCCTTGTGCGCGAGCTATTCTTCATACGGACGTCTTTCGTGGACCAGTCACACCACTATCAATAGCGTATGAAGTAGCGAACACGCAAGTTTTGCAACCAACCCTCCGAGCCAAGCCCCACGCCCCGCCCCGCAGGCGCCACGCCCCGCGCCGCAGGCGCCACGTCTAGCGCGTGCAGTAGCCGCCGGTCGCGCACGTGCCCGTGCGGCAGTCGTTGCCGCTCCAGCAACTGACCGTGCAGAATCCGTTGACGCAGGTCGAGTCGCCGGTGCAGTCGTCGTTGCTTCGGCATTCGAAGCCGGCGCGGTAATCCGGGCGGCACACGCCGTGGTCACACATCATCTGGCCGCCGCAGTCGGCGTCGCTTCCGCAGCCGTCGAAGCAGAACCCGTCGATGCAGGTCTGACCGCTCGTGCAATCGGCGCTCGAGCCGCAGGCATCCGCCGGGCTGGGGTTCGTCTTGCACATGCCCTGCTGGCAGGTCTGGCTGTAGGGGCAATCGCTGTCCGACGAGCAGTCGTAGTGGCAGAAGCCGTCCAGGCAGCCTTTCTCCAGGCCGCATTGCGCGTCGGTCACACAGATCTTGTCGACGATCTGGCAGGTGCCCGACAGACACATCTCGCAGGGTTCGCAGTCGGCCGACGACGAGCACGAGACCGGCCCGGAGGTGTTGCCGTTGTTGGAGGGGCCTCCCGAGCTGCTCGCGCTGCAACGTCCGTCGCTGCCGCAGTACTCACCGGTGGCGCAGTCGATGTCGGTGGTGCAGCCGAGGGTGCACTCGCCGCGGTCGCAGTACGAGCCGGCGGTGCAGTCGGCGTCCGAATGGCAGATATTGTCGGTCACGCAGCGGCCGTTCTCGCAACGCTCATCGCTGGTGCAATCACCGTCGACCGCGCAGGCCGGAGCCTGGGTGGGATCGGGATTGGTCGTGCCCGTATCCTGGCCGCCCGAGCCGTCGGTGCCGGCGTCGGCCCCGCCATTGTTGGTCGCGCCGCCGTTGTCACCGGTATTCGAGTCGCCGGGAGCCGGGTAGGTGGGATCGTTCGGCGAGGTCGCCACGCACACGCCGCGCCAGCAGATGCCGTCGCCGCAGTCGCTGTCGGCGGCGCAGCCCGCCGAGCAGTGGCCCTCGAAGCAGGCCGCGTCCGCGCCGCAGTCGTTGTCTGTGCTGCAAGCGACCTGACAGCTTCCGGAATCGCAGATGCCGCCCTGACCGCAGTCACTGTCGGCCGTGCACGCCCCTCCGACCACGCAGCGTCCCTCGTGGCAGACTTCGCCCACGGCGCAGTCGATCGTGGCCTGGCATTGGGGCACGCAGGCGCCGTCGGTCGAGCAGAAGTGGTCGGCGGCGCAGTCGGTGTCCGCCGCGCAGCGCCGCGGGGTCTTGCACGAGCCGTTGTTGCAGCTTCGCGACATGCAGTCGTTGTCGCTCGAGCACGTGCCCGGATCGGGGGCCGCTTCGCAAAAGCGATCGGCGTTGCAGATCTCGCCGTCGGCGCAGTCGTCGTCGCTCTTGCACACGCCCACACACACCGAGTCGCGACACACCTGTCGGTGGGCGCAATCGGTGTCCGTGGTACAGGCGTCGCCGTCACGGTGGCCGAGTTGCACGTTCGAGGCGTCGTCGCATCCCGAACAGCCAGTCATGAAAATCAGCGCCAGCGCCGCCGCCAGGCGCACCCAGCGGCCGGAAAGCACGCGCCGGTAGCGGCCCAGCGCGCCGCTGCCATTGTCTTGGGAAGCCATGTCTCGGGAAGCCATCGGAAGTCTCCTAGCAGGGGAACCATCCATCTTCGATTCTATCTTAGTGCGGTGTTCTCGCATCGTGAATGCTCGCGTAGCACCGGTGGAGTTGTTCATTCGGAATACACGGGGCCCATATGCGCCCGTCTCGTTGGGGTTGGACTGGCTGCGCACTGTGTTATTCAAATTTTTTGTCCACCTGGGGCGAAAGACGTCGCCGAGTTGAATTGTTGATTCGTGTGTAAGAAATCTCCCGTCGCCGTCGGCGGCTGAGTTTCACGGCCTCTTTGCCGCCAATCCTCGACGATGCGCTGCATCGCCTGCGGTTGTCGGCTTCGAGCCCGCAAAAAATCAACTCGCCGAGGCTCGCTCCGACTTCTTACACACGAATCATTGTTGAGCCTGTGAACGCCGCGGCCAGCCCCGGGCAGGCGGCATGTATTTGGGGCGCCCAACGCGCAGTTTGCGCTTGCCAACGTGGGTCAAAGCTGCCACAAAGTCTGCTGCAAGCCCGCATACTTGCGAGTACGCCAAATTCTGGAGGAACGATGCGTCTTTACAAAGGACAGGTGCCGGTCGTCGCCGAGGAAATCGCGCGCACCCTGACGCGCTCGGGCGACCTGGAAGTCGAGTCGGGTAATGTGCCCGAGGTCGAGATGGATATCCAGTCGGTGCTCAACGAGTACATCCGGCTCGATCGCGAGCTCAACCGCCGCGCCCGCGACATCCAGTCGGCCGAGGGTGGCAGCTTCGGGCGCATCAAGGCCCGTCTGGCTCGCCACAAGGGCGTCGACGTCCAGGACGACCCCATCGGCTACATCATCGACCAGCTCATCGACATCTTCTTTCACTCCAACTTCGTCAACGAGGTCTTCGCCGACGATCGCACCCTGCGAAAGAAGATGAAGCCCATCCTCGAGCAGCACATGAAGGTGCAAGACGAGTTGGACGAGGAAGTGCGCGACAAGATCAAAAACCTCGAAGAGGGCAGTCGCGAGTGGGAGGTGGAGTACGAGAAGGTCATGGGCCGGCTCAAGCGCACCAAGAACCTCGAATAATCCGGCCGCGCTCGGCGGTGCGGCTCAACGCATCGCCACCAGGTTGGAGCGATTGATCCGCCACCACCGCGACCAATAGCGGTACAGGTGTGCGTTGTCCCACGCCTCCAGGGGCGCCCACCGCCCGGTGATGCGCTTGAGCGTCAGGTTGGCGTTGTAGGCCACGTAGTCCGGGCCGCGGTGCAAGAATCCGATGAGGTCTGCCACCGCGTTGACGTCGAAGAGATCCTTTCCTTGAAAGCCCTGAGCGACGAATCCTTCCTCGAGCCAGTCGTCGCGCCCGAAGTCCTTGTGCTTCTTCCACCACGACTTCCATTTGCCCAGCGCGGCGCTGCGCGCGGTGGCGTCGCCACTCGACCAGTCCATTTGCTCACTGCGATTGGTCACCCGGCGTAGGGTGATCGCGAGCGTGGCCGCGACCTGCGGCGGTTGGGACGACATCTGATCGAGCAAAAAGGGCACCAGCTTCGGCTCCATATAGTGGACCAGTGCGTGCGCGGCCAGCACCCGCTCGTCGACGCTCAAGCTGGTGTCGGCGACCCGCTTCTCGAGTGGCTCGAGCGCCATCTTGTCGACGCTGCGGCGCAGGATGCTGTAGGCGTAGGCTTTCTCGTCGACCGAAAACCGCGCCTGCCCCACGAATTGGAGCGCTTCGTAGACCGCCGCGCCCGACCAGGTGGGCACGTCGGCGGCGACCTCGAGGGCGCGCTTGCGCACCTGGTCACTGGGGTCGTGCAGGGCGGCGAGCAGCGCCAACTCCGGGGCGAAGGGCGAACGGATTCGGTCGAGGAAGTCCAGCGCTCGAACGCGGGTGGCGACCTTGGGGGCGTGGAAGGCGCGCGCCAGCGCCATCGAACGCGCCAGCAGCGCGTGGTAATGCCAGTTGACCCACGTCCAGCGCGGTCCGTAGTCCAGGCAGCCCTCCAGGCGGTCGTGGAGCGGGCAGGTGATGCGAAGGTGAAAGTGGTCGTTGTGTGGCGGCGCGTCGGTGGGCTGGTGGAGCACCTTCTCGGCGCGGGCGACCAGCTCGGAAGCCACACCGTGTTTGCGCGCGTAATCCAACAGGAGCTTTTTGAGTCCGTTGCTCACGAAGATCCACTGGATGCCCACCTTGCCGTTGGTCAGCAGCGCCTTGACCAACTGCCAGTTGCGAGCGACGTCGAACACCAGGTCGGGCCGCTTGATGGCCACGCCGCTGGCGTCGAATTTGAGCAGATCCGGCGCCGGCACGGATACGCCGTCCTTCTTGCGCTTGCAGAAAAACGCCAGGTCAGCGTCGCGCCCGGAGTTGTGCGAGCTGCTCCACGGGATGTCGCCGCCGTGCTTGCGGCTCATATTGCCCAGCCTGAGCTTGGCGCCCGGGGAGGCCTTGGCGACCTGGCGGGCGACCTGTTTGATGAGCGCGACCAGCGCGCGGGTGCCGTATTGCGTGTGGTGGTGGCGGTGGCGTTCGATGACCGAGTAGTATTTGCTCTCGGGCGGCAACTCCACCGCATTGAGCAACTCGCCGGTGCCCACGGTGCCCATCGACAACGGCGCGTCCAACTGTCGGTCGGGATCGAGCAACTTGGCGTACGACGGCTGGTCGGGAAGCGGCTTCCACCATCCGTCGACACGTTCACCGGCGGCGCGCACGGCGTCGGCGAGCGCCGAGTCCGCGGCGTGCTCGGCGGGCGCGAGGTCGACCGGCGGCTCTGGCTGAGGCAGTGTGCGCGCGCGCCGACGCACCGCCGCCGCCATCTGGGTCGCCACGCGCTTCGCCCGGGTGCGTGCCTGCACCGGTGCGCCTCCGGCATGCTCGAATGTGGCCGGAGTGCCCGTGGCGCACGACGCCAGAGGCAACAGGGAACACAGCAAGCCAGACACGAAATACTTCAGCGTGATCGAGCGGCGCGGCATTGCGACTCTTCGCAGCATATTGGGGGTGAAATCAGGGGTTCACTGGTTAATTCTAAGACATCATCTACCGCAGGTCCATTTGTAAGACCGATTGAATCGCAATCGCGCACCCGATTAAGTGATTGAGAACGTACGGGATCGAAAAGGTCGACAAAGCGGCGATCGTGGCCTAAAAGAGAGCAGCGTGGCTGCGGCCACGTCCCCCAACAACCTGCCCGATCCGGTAGTTTGATGAAGTCCAGCTCTCCAACCAGTTTATTCATGTGGGCGATGGCCATGCTTTTGGCCGTCGTCAGTTTGGTCTTTGGCTACTTGCAACTCGCCGGGTTGCCCGACCTGGGCGTGCGCTTCGGGCCGGGCCTGACGGTGCGCGCCGTCCCCGTCGATCGCGGCTCGGATACCGACCGACAAGAGTTCAAGCGCGGCGACCGGTTGGTGGCGCTGGAGGGCCAGTCGGTCGAGGACCTGCGCGACCTGCGCACCGTGCTTCGCCACCTGCCCGACGCCGCCAAACCCAAAGCCGACGCCAAGGCGCACGCTCATCCCAAAGCGCCTGGCGAGGCGCTCGGCGACGACGATGGCGCCGACCAAACGCGCACCGCCTCCTACCAGATCGTGCGTCCGCTGCACCGCTTCCCGATTGCGTTGCAGGGCAAAAATGACGACCCGACGGCGCTTCCGCCGGGCGTGCTGCCCACCGACCGTCTCGTCGAGCTTGATGGGCGCAAATTGCAGACCAAGGTCGGCCCCGAGGCCGTGCGAAGCATCATCGCCAGCCGCCCGGAGGCCCTGCTGGTCTTCGAGCGTAAAAACGCCGTGTTTTCGGGGACGATGAAGGTCCCCGAGGCCCGCCCGCCTTACGGGGCGTTCGGCGCGTTCGGACTGGTGATGCTCGTGCTCGTTGTCCTGTGGTGGTTTCGCGCCGAGGAGTTGCCGCCGGGGGCCGTAGCCGCCGTCGGCTTCGAGACACTGTGCTTTGGTTGGATCGCCTTGTTGGCGTTCGAATACCAGTGGATGCTTTCGGATTACGCGCTTACTGCCGTGGTGCTCGCCGCGTTCGCCTTCGTTCGGCCGTTCGCCTTCTTCGCGCGCAATATCGGCGAAGGCCGCGGCACGCTGAGTGGCTGGTCGGCACTGGTGCTCGGGGTCGGCGCCACCGCCGCGACTCTGGGACTTCTATTCGGCGGCTACTTCGAAACCTCCGAACAGGCGCTGCACGTCGCCGCGCTCATCGCCGGGCTGTTCGTCGTCTACGAGATCTTTTTGGCCAGCGTCGACGACTCGCCGGGCAGCACGCTGGGCGAGGGCACCGGGTACATCGCCTGGATCCTGGTGCTGTCGCTCTTCTCGGCGCTGCTCGCCTGGTACCTCGCGCCCATTTCATTCGAGGAAAACCGCTGGCGGTGGTTCGCCGCCGTCGTCGTCGGATTGGTCTGGTTTGGCGACGTCCTCTACTGCTTTCGCGGCCCGGCCTCGTCCGGATTTGCGGCGATCGTCGACAGCGAGGACCGCCACTTCGTGCTGCTCGACTACCTGGCCCAGGTGCGCGAGCTGATCCCGGAGGTGCGCGCGTTTTTCGTGGTGCTCGAGCCGCGCGAGTCGGTCAAGCTCGAGCCGCTGGGAAACGGACTGCACATCGCCCCGACCAGCGAGCCGCTGCATGACGCGGTGTCCATCCTCGTTCAGGAGGGCGTGCGGGTGCCCCTGCCCGATATCATCAGTCGCCAGGCCCATCCGATGGGCGGGATCGCCAAGACCATGAATATGGCGCTGGCGCTGCGCGTTGCGCCGCCCGAAGGCGGCATTTGCATCGACGATGTCGACATCGTCCTGGTGGGCATCGAGGAAGCGCCGGCCGGCGAGTTGCCGGTGCGACCGCCCGACGAGGTGCTCGACGCGCTCCAGCATTTGTTGAGCACCGACGTGTGGACGGCCGCCCTTGTGGAGGGCGTGGCGCATCTGCATGGTCGGCCGAGCCGCGTGACGGTGACACAGACCACGGGCGGTGAGGAGGTCGCGAAACTTCAAGCAGAACTCGAGGAGTTGCGCGCGCAACTCGCCCAGGGTGGGGCGGATGGCACTCCCGACATCGTGGAACCGGACGATGCGGTCGAGGAGCCGACGACCGAGGAGCCGACGACCGAGGAGCCGACAACCGAGGAGCCAATCCCCGAAGAGCCAACAGAGTCGCCCGGCGAACTCTCGGAGGCGACGCAAGAAGACGAGGAGCCTTCGCCGCACTCCGGCGTTGTCTTTCTCGATGAGGCGCCGTCCAATTTTGCGGACCTGCTCGAACCCGAGCTTGTCGACGCCCTCGAATACTTGCTGGGATCGCCGGAGCCGATCGTTTTGGCCGGTGCGCCCGGGACCGGAAAAACCTTCATCGCCCGTTGCGCGAACGCCCTCGAGACTGATGGTGTGGGCGAACTGGCAGTTCACGACGCCGAACTCAACGACGAGCCGGACAGCGCGCGGCTGCTGTTCGGGGACGGAGTTTCGAGCGAAGCCGCGACGGCGCCGATCGTCGAGGCGTGCACGGGCGGGGCGTTGTTGATTCACGGCGCCGAGCATCTGAGTGACACGATGCTGCTGCGTCTGTGCCAGGCGGCCGAGTTCGGCGAGCTTCGCCTGTACCTGGAGTTCGACGACCCCGACGCGGAGAGTCAATCCGTGTTGGTGCCACGAAGTGCCGAACTTCAAGAACTACTCGAACACCGCGAGTTGGTAGTTCCACGCCTGGCGCATCGGCCGACCATTCTTCAATCAGTGCTCGAGGGCTGCCTGGCCGATCTCGGCGAGGACGGCCCCAGCGGCTTTGCCGCGGAGGCGCTGGTCGCGCTGCAACAGTACGAATTCCCCGGCCAATTTGGCGAAGCGCGCGAGCTCGTCGCACAGGCCGCGAGCCGAGCGGAGGGGGCGGTCATCGAGGTCGACGACCTGGCTCTTGACGCTCAGTCGGCCTGAGGCGGGGGGCACCGATTTGACCCGCGCGCGCCGCTGCAGCAAAATGGGCTCGTTGCTGGCATATTCTCATCCTTGTGACGGCAGGACGATTCTGTGAAGCGATCGGCGCGCATCATACCGCTGCAGGCGGCGGCTCTCGTGGCTGCAGTCGTTCTCGTGTCGAGTTGTCTTGGCAGCAGTGAACAGAGTCACAAGACGCCCACCCAGCGCGTGGCGCGCATTGTCACCGTCGAGAATGACCAGCACGTGGTCGTGCCCACGTCGGTGCTGGAGTTTCGTCTGCAAAATACCGACCGTATCGTGGCCGATTCGGCCACGGTGAGCTTCGCGGGCGTGCATAGCTCGCGTGGCAAATTCATCAAGTCCTATCAGGGGGAGCTCGACCGCATCGGCGACGTGGGCGACATCGTGGTTCGACTGCCCGTGGCCGACCAGTTGTGGACCGACGCCGCCGGCGATGGCGACAGCTCCTTCGAGGGCAACGTCACCGTGGAGTTGAGCGACGCGCTGGGCCCGTCGGTCAAGGGGCGCATCGACAGTGTCCAGCTCGACTTCGTCGGCCAACTGCGGCCGTCGGCGGACGCCTTTTCGGCTGGGCCGGTCTACCCCGCGCAGCAACTCGACGTCGGCGGCGCCGGATTTTTGCGCCCGCAGGAGGGTACGACCTGGGCGGTCATTGACTCCGGCAGCGTCGAGTACGGCGACGGCTCCAGGCGCGACATCAGCGACCAGAAGATCGCGCTGAAGTGGGCCGGCCGACGTGACACGGCCCATTTTCCCATCGACCCGGCCGTCTTCGGGGTGCAGGCGGCGTCGTTCTCGGCGACGATGCATCTGGAAAACGATCTGTCCGACGGCACCTCGCTGGCCTCGACGACGCCCCTGCAGATCGACGGCGAGATCCAACAGGCCTTCTTGGCGACGCTCACCCCCGACGCCGGAAGCCGGGGCCAAAAGATCACGATGACCGGGCGGGGGCTGGTCGCCAACAGCGACGAGGGGGGCTACGGCATGCTGCTTCGCTACGTGGGCACGTTCACCCCCGACGACCCTGACATCCCCGCCCAACACTTCACCTCCGACAACCCGCTTCGACGCCCGGTCGATCACGTCGTCAGCGAGCAGCAGGCCGAGCAAGACGTGTGGTACTCCATCACCGAGGATCGAAAGCTCGAGGGGCTGGGCGCCACGCCGGGGGTCTTCCACGGCACGATCACCCCCGAGCTATTCGACGCGTGGGGCGACCAGGAAGGCGTGGCGTGGCAGGGCGATTTTCGCGTGCTTCCGACCAAGCAGGTCGTCTACCTCAAATACTTGCCGGCCTTCTCCAAGGGGCTGGAGAAATACGGGCTTCGCAACGTCGAGCGCGATATCCGCGACCGCGTCCTCGAGGTGGTGCGCCGAGACTATACCGGCATCAATATCGACTTTCGCGAGCAGAAGCCCGACGACTTTATCGACTTTGCCACCGTCGAGATCGGCGGCCCGGACCCCAGCGGCCACAACGCGTTCGGCTACGACAACACCTTCGACGGGGTAGCCAAGGACACCGGCAATCTGTACCTGTCCGACTACCTCGGAGGGGTCAACGCCCAGAGTGGGGCGCAGTACAACAACCCCTACGGGGGCATCTTCATCGAATCGTTCTCCTTCTTCAGCCCCACGCTCAACCCGGACAACGAGTTCGCCTCCCCGCAGTTCGACCGCATCCTCGGCCCGTTCATGCCCGCCCTGGGCGGCACGCCCATCAAGGGCACTGAGTGGCCCGACGGGCCGCGTCACGACGAGATCGCTCAGGCCATTCACATGGTGGGAAGCGTCGTCGGCAACACCGTCACCCACGAGCTGGGCCACTCCCTGGGGCTGGCCTATTTCCCGGAGGACGACATCGAGCCGGGCAACCACTTCCACAACCAGGTCCACGGCCCCTTTATCATGGACCCGGGCTCGGCGCGCCCGTTCGAGGAGCGCGCCGAGATCGACGGGCAGGGGCCGGCGCGTTTCAATGAGCGTAACTACGCCTACCTGAAGAAATATCTGCCGCTTCCCGAATAATCGCGCCGGGGCGCTGGTTCGACCATTGCATTTTCGGCGACCCCGACTCCTCCCGCGGTGAGCTTGACTTCACCGCGGGCTGGCTTTACGGTCTGCGCGAATTTGGGCCGGGCCTACTCTCCATGGGTGGGTTGCCCGGCTACACATCACGAACCGGACTGGTGCGCCGTGACGGCGCTCAGGAAACGACAAGGAGATAAACCCCATGGCATTGCATCCGGACCGAAAAGCAGAGATCATCGAAGAATTCAAACGGGGCGAGGGTGACACCGGCAGCCCGGAGGTACAGGTCGCGCTTTTGACCGAGCGCATCAATACCCTCCAGGAGCATTTTGCCGAGCACAAACACGATCACCACTCGCGGCGCGGCTTGCTGAAACTGGTCGGCAAGCGCCGCCGTCTTTTGCGCTACCTGCGCAAGACCGACGTCGAGCGTTATCGCAAGTTGATTCAGGCGCTCGGCCTGCGCAAATAAGCAAGCCCCTTTAAAGCCCCCTCGCCCTCACGGGCCAGGGGGCTTGACGTAGCACCTCCGGAACGCCGAGGTGATGGACGACGCGGAGTTCGACCCTTCGAAGAGGCTGTGGCCGGGTAGCCTGTAGCGAGGCGCATCAGAACGGTTCTGGTGAATCACGTTACATGCTACGCGTCACAGCGAGTATTTTCCGGTCGCCTCCCCGCCGCAGTATTCATCGCCCTCGTTTCTGGAACGACATCTGACAGTGTGCCGAGTTCTCCGCGTCCAGTGAGCGGCGAGCCCAGGCGCATCGGTTTATCCAGCCCGGCGGCATGGGTCGCTGGCTCCAGAACAAGGAAGACACATTATGAGTATTGTACGCGAAGGCGCGAAGCTTGGAGACAAGGAACTGACCATCGAGAACGGCCGCATGGCCCTGCAGGCCAACGGCTCGGTCGTCATTAGCTACGGCGACTCCCAGGTGCTGTGCACCGCCACTGACGGCGGCGTGCGCGACCTGCCGTTCTTCCCGCTGTTGTGCGATTACGTGGAGAACTTCTGGTCGGCGGGCAAGATCCCCGGCGGCTTCTTCAAGCGTGAGGGCAAACCCAGCGAGAAGGCCACGCTGACCAGCCGGCTGATCGACCGCCCGCACCGCCCGCTGTTCCCCGACGGCTACCAGCGTGACACCCAGTTGGTGGCGTGGGTCATCAGCGCCGACCAGGTCAACGACACCGACGTGCTCGCCATCACCGGCTGCTCGGCGGCGCTGATGGTCAGCGACCTGCCGTTTGCCGGCCCGGTCGCCGGTGTGCGAGTGGGCCTGGTCGACGGCGATTTCGTCGCCAACCCGACCTTCGAGCAGCGCGAGAACTCCGACATGGACATCGTCCTGGCGGTGACCGACAAGGCTATCGTGATGGTCGAGGGCTCGGCCAACGAGGTCCCCGAAGACGTCATGGTCAAGGCCCTGGAGTTCGGCCAGAACTCCGTGCAGGAAGTCCTGGAACTCCAAAAGCGCCTGGCCGAGGCCGTCGGCAAAGACAAGGTGGAATTCGAGACCGTCGAGCTTGACCCCGAGGTCAAAAGTGCAGTGTACGACCACGTCAGCGAGGAGCTGACCGCCGCGCTTCAGATCAAGGACAAGCTCGATCGCTACGGCCGCCAGGACGAGCTCAAGGCCGAGACCGTCGAGGCCCTGGCCGAGCGCTTCCCCGAGCGCGAAGGCGAGATCAAGGACGCCTTCAACTCCATCAAGAAATCGATCATGCGCAAGCGCATCATTGAGAGCGGTGAGCGCATCGACGGGCGTAGCTCCACGGACGTTCGCAAGGTCACCGTCGAGGTCGGCCTTCTGCCCAAAGCTCACGGCTCGGCGCTGTTCACCCGCGGTGAGACCCAGGCGCTGGTCACGTGCACCCTGGGCACCGAGTACGACGAGAAGATCATCGACGGCCTGGAGCACGACTACCGCAAGAAGTTCTACCTGCACTACAACTTCCCGGCCTTCAGCGTCGGCGAGACCAAGCCCTTCCGCAGCACCTCGCGTCGCGAGACCGGCCACGGCGAGCTCGCCGAGCGCGCCCTGACGGCGTGCCTGCCCGACCAGGAGAACGAGTTCCCGTACACCATTCGCGTGGTCAGCGACGTGCTCGGCTCCAACGGCTCGAGCTCGATGGCCAGCGTCTGCGGCGGCAGCCTCGCCATGATGGACGCCGGCGTGCCCTTCAAAAAGCCCACCGCCGGTATCGCCATGGGCCTGATCAAAGAGGGCGACGACACCGTCGTGCTCACCGACATCCTCGGCGACGAGGACCACATGGGCGACATGGACTTCAAGGTCACCGGTACCGCTGATGGCATCACCGCCTTCCAGTTGGACACCAAGATCGAAGGCATCACCTTCGAGACCATGACCAAGGCGCTGGCGCAGGCCAAAGACGGCCGTGACCACATCCTGGGGATCATGAACGAGTCGCTGGCCGAGGCGCGCAAGGACCTGTCGCGCAACGCCCCGCGGATCACCTCCATCAAGATCAATCCGTCGTCCATCGGCGCGGTCATCGGCTCGGGTGGCAAGACCATCCGCGGCATCCAGGATACCACCGGCGCCAGCATCAACATCGACGACGACGGCACGGTCAAAATTGCCGCCGACAATGCCGAAGCCGCCCAGCAGGCCATCGAGATCATCGAGGGCCTGACCGCCGAGCCCGAGGTCGGCGAGACCTACCTGGGCACGGTCAAGAACATCACCGACTTCGGTGCGTTCGTCGAAATCCTGCCCGGCACCGAGGGGCTGTGCCACATCTCCGAGCTCACCGAGGGCCGCGTCGACAAGGTCGAAGACGTGCTCAAGGAAGGCGACGAGGTGCTGGTCAAATGCCTCGACGTCGACATGAAGCGCGGCCGCATCAAGCTGAGCCGCCGCGCCGCGCTCAGCGAGCAAAAAGAGCAGGCCAACGACTAAGCTCGACTCGCCGAGCTCACTAAGCCCGGCCGAGTAGGGTAGAGGCCGCCATCTCAACGGATGGCGGCCTTTTTTGCGTCCAGCCACGGACATGTTGTCGACAATCGCCGCGCCGTGCTGGCCGAGCGGATGCAAATATGTAACAGTGGCCCATCGGCAGATATCAGTCCTTTGGGGATAACCGATGGCGAGGATACGCATCAAAGCCGGGTCGAAGAAGCCCGAGAAGCGCGATCAGCGCCGCGCGGCCTTCAATCGCATCTGCGAGCGCTACGAGCGCCGCCCGGACGATGAGCAGCGCGACCACGGTGGCAACCACGGCATCCTGGGCGAGCTCGACGTGGACTTTTTGAGCATCGATGACCCTATGGACGAGCCCGACGCGCTGTTCGACGCCGCCCTGGCCGACTCGCCCGTCCCCCTCGCCCACCGCGAGGCGCTCATCCGCCGCCTGGGAGAGCTACCGCCGGTGATCGCCCATGCCGGTCCCAAAACCCGGCAGGCGCTCGATCACCTGGACGCCGAGGCCGCCGCGCGCGGCCGCCACGTGTTCTTTCGCCAGGAGAATCCGCCGCTCGAAACCGTCGCCCACGAGGTCGCCCACGTGCTGCAGGCCGAACAAGGCCCGGCGGGCGGCGAGGGCGTCGTCTCGCAGCACGTCGACGCCGAGATGGAGGCGAACTTCTTGTCGAAGCTCGTCGCCCACACGGCCCACCGGCCGGCCGAGCAGGCGCCGTTTCTTCCGCCTCAAAACTCGGTCGCCGGGCGCATGATCGCGCTGCTAAGAGACGGCGCGGCCCCGACCGAGACCCCGCCGCCCCAGCACGTTCGAACGCCCGCGCACCAGGCGGACCAGGGCGCCTCGACGCCCGCGCCACAACCCCACAACGCATCGCCTGCCGAACGGACCGATCACTCACGGCGAACGGCATCGCCGGCCCAGCCGACCCAGCAACCCGAGCGCACGCCTGCCTCCGAGCCGACGACGGCGAGCAAAGGGAAAGAGGCGAGTAAGACGAGTAAAACGAAAAAGGCGAGCAAGGCGAAGCTCGAGGCCCACCACAAGGCCCAACAAGAGGCCGCGGCCGCCCTCGACGAGGCGAGCTCGCCCGACGCCCTGATGCAGGCGATGGCCAAGGCGCCGCCGTCGGTCAAGGCCGAGCATTATGCCACGCTCAATCGCCGCGCGCAGACGCTCGCCCAGTCCGAGCAGGCCGACTTCTCTGAGTCCGTTCCCGACCTGGAAGCCAGGCTCGACGGCCAGGACCAGATGTCGACGCCCGAGCGCGCTCAGGCCCCCGCGCCCCAGGACCTCGAGCAGGCCGACGCGCCCGGCGACCAGGCTCAAACGCCCCGGGTCGATCTCCAGGCGGCCACCACCGACGAGGCCATCCGCCCCCAGCCCCAGAGCACGCTCGACCTCCCCGAGCCCAGCCAGACTCGCAGCGCCCCAGGCGCTTCTCACTCCGCCCAGCAGCTCGCCGAACAGCGCGCCCAGAAGCTCGAGGAGGGCATCGACGCGGTCTCCACCCAGAATCCGGGCATCCGGACCTCGCCGGGCGCGCCTCCCACCGTGCCCCAACAGGGGGCCAGCCGCCCGACGCGCGTCGACGACGAGACCACACGCCAGAAGGGACAGGCGCACAAGGCGCGCGAGCTCGCCCACCAGACGCTCGCCGAGGGGCCGTCGGCCGACGACCTCGCCCCCGCGGCGACCCGGCAGAGCTTCGAGGTCGGCGAGCTCGCCGAGCCCAAGATCGGCGACGAAAAACCGGTCGCCGGCGCCGACCAGCTCAACGAGCTGGGCGTCGAGCCGGCGCTGACGATGGCCTTCGACAAACAACAAGGCCCGGCCATGGCCGCAAAGATGGACGCGGCAGTGACAAAAACCTCCGGCGCGGTGGCCGAGCGCGACAAGGCCCGCCAAGACGCCCTGAAGCAGGCCCAACAAGAGCAGGACGCCGCCAACCACAAGGCCCAGGCCGACCAGGACAAGGCGCTTCATGGCGCGAAGAAGGCCATCCGCGACAAGAAGCAGGCAGCGCTCGATGCCCAGAAGGACGCCACCCAAAAGCTCGGCCAGGACCTCGACGCCGAGCACAAAAGGAAGCGAAAGGCCATCGGCGCCAAGCTCGACAAGACCGACGCCGACATCAAAGCGCGCTACGACGAGACCGAGCGCGAGGCCCACGCCAAGGTCGCCGCCGGCGAGCAGAAAGCCCGAAGCAAAAAGCAAGACCAGAAGAAGAAGGCCGAAGACCAGAGCTGGTGGGACCGGGCGACGAGCTGGCTAAAAGCCCAGCTCCACAAGCTCGAAGACACCATCGCCGGCATCTTCGACAAGGTGCGAGGCGAGGTCAACGGCCTCATCGACGACGCCGTCGGCTTCGCCACCGGTCTCATCGACGAGGCCGCCAGCGCCATCAAGGACATCGCCGACACCTTTTCTGGCTTCGCCAAGGGGCTGGTGGACACGCTGTTGAGCGAGACCTTCCCCGGGCTGGCCGACGAGCTCAATCAGGCCATCGACGCCACCACCGCCACCTTCAAGCGCGGCGTCGACGCCGCCGCTGGCTACGCCAAGACCAAAATCAAGCAGGCGGCCAAAGACCTCAAAAAGGGCCTAAACGCCGTCGTCAGCACCTTTCAGAAGGCGCTGCACGCGGCGTTTTCGGCGGCCAACGCCGCGCTGTCGATGAGCTTTTCGGACGTGGGAAAGCTTCTGATGCAGGCGGCGCTGTCGGCCGCCGGCATCGACCCCAAAGCCTTCTTCGCGCTCCTCGACAAGGCGCAAGGCGACCTGCTGGCGATCGTCAAAAACCCGGCGGGCTTCTTCAAAAACGTCGGCCAGGCGCTCCTTGGCGGATTCAAGCGCTTCACCGCCCACTTCGTCACCCACCTCGAGCAGGGCTTCGTGGCGTGGCTGACCGGGGCGCTGAGCGCCATCGACATGCCCGAGCATTTCGACCTGATGGGCGTGTTGAGCATCGCCCGGCAGGTGCTCGGGCTTAGCTGGGACTACCTCAAAGACAAGGCCGCCCAGCTCATCGGCCAAAAGAACGTCGAGCGCATCGAGTGGGTCGTCGAGCAGCTCCAGACGCTCATCGAGGGCGGCTGGGGCGCGCTTTTGGCCAAGATCAAAGACAGCCTGACCGGCCTCAAAGACGAGATCTTCGGCAAGATCGAGCAATTCCTGGTCGTCAACGTCGTCAAGACCGCCATCGTCAAGCTCGCCGGGCTGTTTTCCCCGGTGGGCGCGGTCATCGAGCTGGTCGAGACCCTGTGGAACGTCTACCAGACCCTCAAAGACCAGCTCGCCCGCATCTTCGGGGTGGTCAAGACGGTCGTCGACGGGCTCGACGACATCGTCAAAGGCAAGCTCGCCCCCGCCGAGCACAAGGTCGAATCGGTGCTCGCCGGCCTGCTGCCCACCGCCATCGACCTGCTCGCCCGACTCATCGGCCTGGGCGGGCTGGGCCACAAGGTCGAGGAGTTTATCAAGGCCGTGCGCGCCCGCGTCGACAAGGCCATCACCGCGCTCATCAACAAGATCAAAGCCAAGGTCAAGAGCCTGTTTGGCCGCGGCAAGGCTGGCAAGAAGGGTGGAGTTGGAGCGGGAAAAAGGCCAGAGGTCGGAGAGATCGTGCGCTTTTCGGCGGACGGTGAGAAGCATCGACTGTGGGTCGACGTGTCGGGCCGAAAAGCCACGCTTATGGTCGCAAGCCACCAAACCGCGGTTTACCAACAGCTCGAGGAGTGGAAGACCGGGCCCATCGCGCAGATGAACAAGGCCGCCGACCAGGAGAAATCCTCCGACAAACAGAAACACGCCAAGGGCAAACGGGCGCACGCCCTTGTGGTTGGAGCCCAGCACAAGCTAACGCGCGCCGACAAACTCGCCGACGACGTCGCAGGTGAATTGAGCAAGTCGAAAGCGAAGAAGAGTTGGACAAAGGTCAAAAAAGAAGACCACGACCTCGAAAAATTACAGCAGGGGCTGGCCCGGGATCTGGGTGAGTTGTTCGAGCTGACCGGGCTCGAGCTCGCCGGCGGGCAAGCCAAGGCCAAGGTGTTGGCCGCCATCGCCACCTATCTGCCAAAATTCGCGCGCAAGCGGGCCGACGTCGTCCATACCGACTGGAAAGAACGCCAACTCGACAAGGCCCCCGTCGACGATAATGGAAAGCGTCTCTACCCGAAGAAGCTACTCGACGGGACCGAGAAGGAGGCGCTGAAATATGTGCGCAAGCCTAAGTCGCACGAAAAGCTCTATGCGCTGTACTTCAAGGGCCACCCCAACCGAAGCGCAAACACGCAGACATTTGGTGCGTGGGCGCTGGGAAGCAAGGACGACGGGTCGCTTCGCATGGATTTTCTAAACAAACTGGGCGGACGAGCCGCAGCCAAGCTCAGATCCGCTGGCAAGAAACGCGCAGCGAAACTCGAATCGGATGGCCACGATGAGATCGAAGCCACGGTCAAGAGTATCCAGTACGACGTCACTTTCGGACATTACGGGTATTTTAGCCCGTTTCCGACTGGAAAAGGGAGCGTAGAGCCGTCCGTGTACAACGCCGTCAAGAAGTATGGCGTGGTGTTGTTTCTCAAGCGGATCGCCACGGGAAAAACCGTCGAGGATCGAAATGGACGTGAGATTGACGCCAAGTACCTCAAGGTGCACTGGGATAAGCCCGACTTCAAACAAACGAAGTCCCACATTAAGAACAAATTTCGCGATGCGTTGAACGGAGGCGGCGAGCACGAATGGATCCCGACCAGCGAGATTCCCAAGGTGGTGGCCCTCGATGTCGGCCGAGTGGTTCTCAATCAAGAGGGCAAGGAGATTCAGAAAGCTGCCAGTTGGATCGAATTGATGCACCAACTCCGAACGCCGACCAACGAAGTGGTCTTTTTGCGCACATTCGAGTTCGACCTTCACAGGTTCAAAGAAGAGCTAAAGAACGACAAGAAGCGCGCGGACCATGGCCTTCTGATCGAAAAGGTTCTGGACGAGAAGAAAGCAGGCCGGAAGGAGCCGAGAACCATGGAGGACCTTGGACATCACGTCACTCACGAAGGGGCGCATAGCGCATTCCCGAACCTGAAGGCCTATCGGCAGCCGCTACACGACGTGCTTCGCGGCTTGTTTGAAGAGACAAAGGACCGCGATCCGAGCGTCTTTGTCAACGCATTGCTTCGGAATCTCGCGAAGATCCTTTGGCTTCCACCGGAAGGTTGGAAGCATCCCGACAGAAAAGCGGGAAAGAATAATGACGACTGGGATCGGATGGAAGAACTGGCCAAGAAGCAAAGAAGACGAGTATGGGACATTGCCAATGACCTTCGCATCGCCGCCGCAAAAGCGAGCATCAGCATTACAATCCCGAACGAGCTTAAACCTCAAGATGAACAATAAGGATAAGTGATGGTGGAGTTTAGGGATCCGGGACTGACGGAGTCTATTGCGCGCGATATAGGAGCGCCCCCCCCGTTTCGAAAGGAGACGCTTGAGCAGATAGACCTGCTAATTGTGGAACGAGCGCGCTCTTTGGAGGGGATTTGTACTCTGAAAAACCTAAAGAAGCTGTCGGTAGTTAAAACTCCTCTCAAGACGCTTTCTTTTCTCCAACAGTGTCGACAGCTAAAAAGATTGACGGTGCGAGAATCACTGCTGGAGGATATTTCAGAGACCCGGCTGCTGAGTGTTTGCAATACGTTTGAATTCATTCGTTCTCGGGTGCGAGATCTGACGCCTCTTCTAGACGCCGAATCAGGGATGATTTTCAACTTGCGAGGTAATCCGCTATCGGATGAGTCATATCGAGATATCTTACCAAGACTTGAGGAGGGTGCCCTTGAGGTAACATTCGACACGGAAGATATCTGGCAACTCAACCGCCGGCTCGACGAGCAGGGGGTGCCGGCTGCGTTCAGCGCTCATCATGAGGATGGGCACCGGCTCGTCCCGCTGACCGATGATTTGCAGTTCGACCAGAAGGAGTTCGTCTACGCCGTCATCTCCCCCAATGAGCTCGCCGCTGAACTCGACAAGTCCGAGATCGACCTCGCCGGCCTCATCGAGCGCTATCGTCCTCAGCCCAACGCGAAAACGACCGTGTGGGACACCCGCGAATTTGGTGGGGTCGATGAGGTGCGCGGTTGGGTTCAGGGGGCAAAGCTGGACAGCGATCTCGAGGCAAGCTTGTCGAGCTTTGTGGGGCGTTTCGAGGACGCCACATTTGTGCGGGAATCCGACGAGTTGCTCGAAGACTTCGCATGGTCGCGGGGCCCGGCGCGCCATGAGGTCAACTGGATGAAAATCGAGTTTCCTGATTGGCTCAAGACTTGGCGAAAGACATTGGCGTGGGCCGAAGCGGACGCGCAGTTGTCCTGCTTCATGGTCGCGGATCCGAAGCTTCCAGCATCACTCGAGCACCATGGAGCGCTGGCGTTTACGGTTCGACCATTCGGACGAAACAACAGCGACTTCGCCCAGGCACTTATCAATCGCCATCACGCTTATCCCATTGGGTACGCTGGACCGAACTCACAGTTCGCCCTGGCTGTCGACCTGCGCAATTCCACCGACGATACGATCTATATTTTCCGCACCGACGAGGTCTATCGGTGGGACTTTAGCCCATTCGAGCACAGGCTATTCGAAGGAGTTGCGGCGATGTTCGATGCAGTCGACGAACTGGGCGACGCCGATGGGTGTGCGGCCAGCGAACTCGGCGATACGCCCCCGAAGGTCGAGTTTGAGCTCGATGCTCATTTGGACAGCGGGGATGCAAAGCAGGCCAAAGGGTGGATCGCGCAGGCCGGCCTGCCTGAGCGATTGGCAGCCGCCTTGGCGAATTTCGCCGACGGATTTCCGCAGCTAACGTTCGTTCGAGATACCGAAGCGTCACTGCAGTACTACGAGGTCCTCAACGGCGCCAAGCTTCCCGAGTGGTACCGGCACGTTCGCAAGACCCTGGGCTTTGCGCAGTCGGACGGACGGCCGGTGGAACTTCTATTCGGAGGCTGGACGTCGATGCAAAACGAGCCTTTCAGGTTCGGGCCGGGACAAATTTACTACGACATGGGACGCAAGCTTATCGACGAATACGACCAGTATCCGGTGCTAGCCTCGCCGCAGTATTTCCTGTCCATCAACCTCAATGAACGAGACGACCAGGTTGTGTACTGGTGTGACGTGGACGAGGTAGACCGGCGCGCGTTGTCGAAGACCCCGAAGTTCTCTTCGCTCGCAGAACTGTTCGATGAGGTGACCGCGCTGCAGATTTCTGGAGAGACGATCGAGCGGGATTGAGCGAACACGACTCGCCTCGTCCCCGATACGGAGGCATGCACGTGCGCGAAAGCATCCGAGTCGATCGACAGGTTCGACGCAGACCGCTGCGACGGTCGCCTGAATCCGCCGCGCGCGGCCTCCACATCTTCTTGCGTCAGGAGAACCCGCCGATCGAGATCGTCGCGCGCGAACTCGCCCACCGGACGCTCGCCCACCGGACGCTCGCCCTGGATCCGTCGGCCGACCAGGACAAGGCGCTGCGTCGCGCCAAGAAGGCCATCCGCGACAAGAAGCAGGCGACGCTCAACGCCCAGAAAGACGCCACCCAAAAGCTCGGCGAAGACCTCGACGCCGAGCACGACAAGAAGCAAAAGGCCATCGGCGCCAAGCCCGACAAGACCGACGCCGGCATCGACCCCAAAGCCTTCTTCGCGCTCATCGACAAGGCGCAAGGCGACCTGCTGGCGATCGTCAAAAACCCGGCGGGCTTCTTCAAAAACGTCGGCCAGGCGCTCCTTGGCGGATTCAAGCGCTTCACCGCCCACTTCGTCACCCACCTCGAGCAGGGCTTCGTGGCGTGGCTGACCGGGGCGCTGAGCGCCATCGACATGCCCGAGCATTTCGACCTGATGGGGGTGTTGAGCATCGCCCGGCAGGTGCTCGGGCTTAGCTGGGACTACCTCAAAGACAAGGCCGCCCAGCTCATCGGCCAAAAGAACGTCGAGCGCATCGAGTGGGTCGTCGAGCAGCTCCAGACGCTCATCGAGGGCGGCTGGGGCGCGCTCTTGGCCAAGATCAAAGACAGCCTGACCGGCCTCAAAGACGAGATCTTCGGCAAGATCGAGCAATTCCTGGTCGTCAACGTCGTCAAGACCGCCATCGTCAAGCTCGCCGGGCTGTTTTCCCCGGTGGGCGC
Organism: uncultured delta proteobacterium; assembly: GCA_963697525.1. GTDB lineage: Bacteria > Myxococcota_A > Bradymonadia > Bradymonadales > Bradymonadaceae > Bradymonas. The sequence goes on along the minus strand of OY969087.1, from coordinate 4,783,508 downwards.
GGTCATCGAGCTGGTCGAGACCCTGTGGAACGTCTACCAGACCCTCAAAGACCAGCTCGCCCGCATCTTCGGGGTGGTCAAGACGGTGGTCGACGGGCTCGACGACATCGTCAAAGGCAAGCTCGCCCCCGCCGAGCACAAGGTCGAATCGGTGCTCGCCGGCCTGCTGCCCACCGCCATCGACCTGCTCGCCCGACTCATCGGCCTGGGCGGGCTGGGCCACAAGGTCGAGGAGTTTATCAAGGCCGTGCGCGCCCGCGTCGACAACGCCATCACCGCGCTCATCAAAAAGATCAAAGCCAAGTTCAAGAGCCTGTTTCGGCGCGGGAAGAGAGGGCAGAAGCACGGGAAGACGTCACCATCTGACGAAAAACGGCACGTCAAATACGCCAACGAGGCCAAAATCGCCTTGCAAGCGCCGCCCAAAAAGCCGGTCGATTTCAAGACATTTCGCAAAGACAAACGCGCGCAGGCCAACAAGCTGCAGAAGAAATACGACCGCAAGCTAAACAAGCCTGTGCGTATGACCATCAAGTTTATGGGCGTGTCTAATAAAGGCGGCAGGCGCGAGACGATCGACTTCAGGGTAGTCGTGGCTCCAAATACGGTGAACATATCCGGGCAAGTGGCCGAAAAGGTAGAATTGCCAAAGGCTTGGGCGACCAAGATTGCCACCATGCCCGCTGAAGCCAAAGGGTACGCCACGGAGAAGCTGCTGCAGAATTTGAATGACCTGACGGCAAAATCTGCAAAGACACCACCTTGGAAGCAGGTTCGTAAGTGGTTGATCCAGAACACTGCTTTTCAGTACTTTCTCAAATCTAACTTACGAATCTCGAAGAAGACCCTGGAATTTGTCAAATCGGCCGCAGAGAAAGCAGTCGACAAGCGGGCTCAAGAGGCAACACTGGGGGTGCAGTCGAATCCGAAAGTCAAACTGGTAAGGCGAAGCAAGCCAAAAATCCACAAGGGAGAACCCGCGCCTCCTTATCAAGAGGCACGGTGGGCACTTCTCGATTATCTATTTGGTGAAAAAAAGAATCCAGAGTTGGCTGTCGAGCAAAGCTACCTCGATAAAGCGAACCCGGATCTCCCCAAAATCGTTCCGGCATTAACCTCAAACGAACGTGAGCTTCTTAACGAATTCGACAAACTCACAAAAGCGTTGAGGACGGCCAATCAACCACCGGGATGGCCGGGTCTGCGCGGCAACCCACAGGCGCTCAAGAATCAATTTCTGGGCAGTAAAGGCGCCGGTTTGTTTCACTTTGCCAAGGGGTTCTTGACGCAGATACGACAGGCGGTCAAATACGCTAAAAACGTTCAGAAGTTCGCCGCTGGCCACCGGGATGCTTGGCCGTTGTTGGCCGGTGTGGAGGTTCGCCTGCGGTCGAACAAGCAGTTGCACGTCGACCTGACAACCTATGAAGCAGAGGCATACTTTTCATTGGATCGGCTTCGCGGCGTCGGGTTCAAAGACATCCATAAGACGATTCGTGAAGTTAAGAACTGGACTGGATTGCAGGAACTCCTGAAGAGTAACCCTAGGACGGCGTCGGATCGCCTCGAAGGCTTTGAATCGCAGCTACGGCGCTATTTGAACGAGCCGCACTATCGCGGTGTAGTCGTTGATTGGAAAGGGCAGATTCCGCCGCAAATCAGTACGATCATTGCACAACTCGCCGCTGAGTTTCGAACAAAACGGATACGCATTCAGAGGATCTAGGTGATGCAACACGAAAAGATGTATCTTTACGTTTACGAGGATGACACGCAGTTGCCAGCGCCGCCAGATGCGCGAGAGGTCGTCGACCGGATCTGGCCCACCTTGGCTCCCTTCGGCCACCGACTGGACGTCGAGCGTTTTCCCGGCGCGCGCTTGCCGGCGCGCGGACGGTCATGGGACGTCATCGAGTTCATCCCGTTACTGCCGGACAATGCTGCCGAAGCCATACCAGAGTACGGCCTATACATAGGGTACTTTCGGACCACAAAGCAGTTTCGCGGGGGATTTTCTCTGCGCGCAAACCTGCATTACGATGAGTCGCTTAGGACGGATCAGTACGTCGATGATCGCGCCGCGCTGCTGGTCGCGACAGCAGAGGATTGGCTGGAGATGCGCCCCGGACTTCTGGCGCACTTGATTGCTGGGCCGGTCTCAACGTTTTCGGAGAAGGCAAACCTTGAGCCATTCCCGGACACTGTGGCCTGGTGGACGTGGATCAACGAAGAGATGGCCGACGCCATCGGTCGGGAAAAACTTCTGCGTGCCCCAGTCTTCCGTGCCTACGAACTCGCGGGCGGTGTCGCCTGGCAATTGACCGAGCGATTTACACAGAAGCCACATCCCTCCCTGCTCAGTGAGTTGAAGAAGCTCTTCCCAGACCGAAAGATCCTCATCCAAACCGGCGCTTGAATGTCGCGTTTTGCGCACCAGGAATGCCGATGACTCTCGTTACTGATCTCTATCTCGTCGAACCGGACTGGTTTCGCGGCACCGTCGACGACATGTGGCAGCTTCGTCACCAGGTGTCCAGCTTTTGCGAGCCTCTGGTCATCGACTCGCCCTACGTATTTACGGCGCTGAGCGCGCTCGGCGAGTTAACGCGCGGAGGCCCATCGTTGGCTGAGCGCATTCCCAATTGTGATCCGGGCGCATTCGAAGCATTCGGCGGACTTGCGCCGGGCGCACGTGCTGAGCAAAACGCCGCGTGCGTCTTCGACTGCAAGGCACCCGAACCTGACGAGGAGCAAAGTATCCACTGCGCCACCGTCTCGGAAATGGCGGTCATCCTGCCGATGTGCGCTGAGCTGCTCGAGCACTTCGAAGACGCCGATGTCGGCGGCCTTCTGAGCTCATGGGCTACACCTGAGGCGGTGCGAGCGGTGTTGAAAGCACTGGCAGGTGCCACGCCCGACAATGTCTGCCTCGTGGGATGGTCGTACGGCGGGTTCTGACACCTCGGGCTTCTTCGACATGCCCGCTCGAAAAATTACAGCAGGCGCTGGCCCGGGATCTGGGTGAGTTATTCGAGCTGACCGGGCTCGAGCTCGCCGGCGGGCAATCCAAGGCCAGGGTGTTGGCCGCCATCGCCATCTATCTGCCAAAATTCGCGCGCAAGCGGGCCGACGTCGTTCATACCATGCACGAGTGGATCCCCGTCAGCGAGGGTGGAGGGAGGAATTCATCACGCCGCGCTGGCACACCCCGTTCGACTATGCGACAGTAACCTCCTGGTAAGATATCAGCGCGTTGGGGAGCACCGATGGCAATGATGCGCATCAAGTCCGAGGCGACGTCGCGCGAGCAGCGCGAGCGGTGCCGATCGAGCTGGCAGCGCATCTGCGAGTGCTACGCACGCAGCCAGCACCCGGGCATCCGGACCTCGCCGGGCGCGCCTCCCACGGTGCCCCAACAGGGGGCCAGCCGCCCGACGCGCGTCGACGACGAGACCACACGCCAGAAGGGACAGGCGCACAAGGCGCGCGAGCTCGCCCACCAGACGCTCGCCCAGGGGCCGTCGGCCGACGACCTCGCCCCCGCGGCGACCCGGCACAGCTTCGAGGTCGGCGAGCTCGCCGAGCCCACGCTCGGCGACGAAAAACCGGTCGCCGGCGCCGACCAGCTCAACGAGCTGGGCGTCGAGCCGGCGCTGACGATGGCCTTCGACAAACAACAAGGCCCGGCCATGGCCGCAAAGATGGACGCGGCAGTGACAAAAACCTCCGGCGCGGTGGCCCAGCGCGACAAGGCGCGCCAAGACGCCCTGAAGCAGGCCCAACAAGAGCAGGACGCCGAGCACAAAAGGAAGCGAAAGGCCATCGGCGCCAAGCTCGACAAGACCGACGCCGACATCAAAGCGCGCTACGACGAGACCGAGCGCGAGGCCCACGCCAAGGTCGCCGCCGGCGAGCAGAAAGCCCGAAGCAAAAAGCAAGACCAGAAGAAGAAGGCCGAAGACCAGAGCTGGTGGGACCGGGCGACGAGCTGGCTAAAAGCCCAGCTCCACAAGCTCGAAGACACCATCGCCGGCATCTTCGACAAGGTGCGAGGCGAGGTCAACGGCCTCATCGACGACGCCGTCGGCTTCGCCACCGGTCTCATCGACGAGGCCGCCAGCGCCATCAAGGACATCGCCGACACCTTTTCTGGCTTCGCCAAGGGGCTGGTGGACACGCTGTTGAGCGAGACCTTCCCCGGGCTGGCCGACGACCTCAATCAGGCCATCGACGCCGCCACCGCCACCTTCAAGCGCGGCGTCGACGCCGCCGCCGGCTACGCCAAGACCAAAATCAAGCAGGCGGCCAAAGACCTCAAAAAGGGCCTAAACGCCGTCGTCAGCACCTTTCAGAAGGCGCTGCACGCGGCGTTTTCGGCGGCCAACGCCGCGCTGTCGATGAGCTTTTCGGACGTGGGAAAGCTTCTGATGCAGGCGGCGCTGTCGGCCGCCGGCATCGACCCCAAAGCCTTCTTCGCGCTCATCGACAAGGCGCAAGGCGACCTGCTGGCGATCGTCAAAAACCCGGCGGGCTTCTTCAAAAACGTCGGCCAGGCGCTCCTTGGCGGATTCAAGCGCTTCACCGCCCACTTCGTCACCCACCTCGAGCAGGGCTTCGTGGCGTGGCTGACCGGGGCGCTGAGCGCCATCGACATGCCCGAGCACTTCGACCTGATGGGCGTGTTGAGCATCGCCCGGCAGGTGCTCGGGCTTAGCTGGGACTACCTCAAAGACAAGGCCGCCCAGCTCATCGGCCAAAAGAACGTCGAGCGCATCGAGTGGGTCATCGAGCTGGTCGAGACCCTGTGGAACGTCTACCAGACCCTCAAAGACCAGCTCGCCCGCATCTTCGGGGTGGTCAAGACGGTCGTCGACGGGCTCGACGACATCGTCAAAGGCAAGCTCGCCCCCGCCGAGCACAAGGTCGAATCGGTGCTCGCCGGCCTGCTGCCCACCGCCATCGACCTGCTCGCCCGACTCATCGGCCTGGGCGGGCTGGGCCACAAGGTCGAGGAGTTTATCAAGGCCGTGCGCGCCCGCGTCGACAAGGCCATCACCGCGCTCATCAAAAAGATCAAAGCCAAATTCAAGAGCCTGTTTGGCCGCGGCAAGGCTGGCAAGAAGGGTGGAGCTGGAGCGGGAAAAAGGCCAGAGGTCGGAGAGACCGTGCGCTTTTCGGCGGACGGTGAGAAGCATCGACTGTGGGTCGACGTGTCGGGCCGAAAAGCCTCGTCAACTATGCTCACTTCGGACACTTCAACCCCTTTCCGGTCGAGCTGCCCGAGCCGAACGTCGAGGAGGCAATCCAGAAGGACGGGGTGGTCCAATTCCTCAAAGACATCGCCAGGGGGCAGTTCGTCGAGGACCGACAGGGGCGTAAGATTGACGCCAAGTACCTCAAAGAACATTGGAAGAGGCCCAAGTTCAAGGCGACAAGAAAATACATCAAAAGCAAGTTTCGCAGTGCCCTCAACAGCGGCGGCATGCACGAGTGGATCCCCGTCAGCGAAATACCGAAGGTAGTCGAGCACGCCATCGCTGTGGGAAAAAAGTCGGAAATCGAGACGGGTCTGCAGTGGATCGAGCTGCAGCACCAGTTGCGCTCTCTGACGAAGCTCGTGATCTTTCGGCGTTTCGAGGTCGAACCGCGGAAGGGGCCAACGATTCTGGACGATCTCAAGGCGAAGGAGATCAAAAAAACCTCCTACCTGGTGCGGCACGCCGGAGCGCTGAGCGCGATGACGGACGTGAAGCTCGCCGGAGATCAAGACGAAGCTCATGAGATACTACGTACATTCTTTGAGCAGTATGCCGTAAGCGCCAAGGCGGGCCCAGCAGAATACATCGACAAGCTGCTCGCCAATCTGCACAAGCTCGTGTGGGATGGCAGCCTGCCGGACAAGCACTCGGTTCGCATCAAGGAAGTTGGCAAGGGGGCTATCCCCGATGCCGGAACCACCGGGTCAGCCAGATTATTTGTCGAGAAGTCGACTACTTCGATGAGGCTGTGGGAGTTGGCTGACTTTCAGAAGGATCGCTATCAGGCGTTGTATGACGCACTTGAACAAGTAAAGCGAAACCTCCGAAAATGGAACGAGAAATGACTGCTCAAATTGATGGGGCCATCGAGAGAGCGATTCATAGAAAACTGCGAAGACCAGAAATCTACGATCCTCATGAACTTGCTTGCATCGGTTCTCTTTGGATTGAGTTTGCCAAAACGCTGAAGGGGATTGAGTACGTTCCAAACATTGAAGTGCTGAGAATATTTGACGGCTGTGTAGACGACTTTGGTGTGGTGGTTCGACTATCCTCGTTGGAAGTATTAGCAGTAACCCGGTCGACACTTGCGTCATTGGATGAACTAGCGTCCGCCAACACTCTCGTGGACTGTCAATTCCAATGCAATCTAATCACCGAGCTCAGCCCACTGGAAAGGCTCCCCAATCTTGGGTTCCTCTACGTTCAGGGAAACCCGCTCAGCCCTGAGAGCTACCATGAAGTCATTCCCAAACTTCAAGAACGGGGTGTGCGGGTTAAGTACTCCAACGAGGAGGAGTGGGCGCTTTGTCGCGAGTTGTGGGAGCGCGATCCGCGAGCGACGTATGGTGTCGCCTCTGGCACTAGCGAACAGCAGCTAATCGTGCCGGAAGTCTCCTGTGCGAGGGGGCAGCCGTTCTGTGCCTCCATCTCGCCGGAGGATCTGCGCCGAGAACTCGACAACCCCGACTTCGACGCGGTGGAGGTGGTCGAGCGTTACATGCCGCAGCCGTTTACCGCCGAGGGGCACCGTGAGAAGGCCGACGCCGCGGGGGCGCACCAGTGGATCGACGCAAGCGAGCTGGACGCCGACGAAAAGAAGCTCATGCACGGCTTCGTCGACCGGTTCGACGACCTGCTCTTTGTGCGCGAGGACGACGAGATCCTCGATGAAAGAGCAGACTCCTGCGGCCATTACTGGCGCCCCTGGCCGCCTACTACAAGCGGCCAGCGCGAGCGCCTGGCCGCGATCCCGGGGTGGTTTCGCCGGTATCGAAAGACGCTGGCGTTTGCGCGCCCCTCCGCCGATGAGGAGGCACAGGCCTGCGTGTCATTCTCGCGCCTGCAGGATGAGGCGGTCGACACCCTCATCGCCAAGAATGAGTTCAATCTCGGCGCCGTGGGCGCGGCGAGTTACGACGTCCAAATGTCGGTGGTCGACCGGCACAAGGTCATGCCCATCGGATGGGGCGGCGAGGACAACGCATGGGCGCTGGGCGTGGCGATGGGAGACGGCACCGACGACAAGGTCTACGTCTTCCGGGCCGCCGATAGCTTCGCCTGGGACTTCGACCCGCGGCGTCACGTGGCCTTCGAGTCCATCGGGCAGATGTTTGCCGCCGTCGATAAGATTCGCAGCGCATCCACCTGCGAGACCCAGGTGTGCAGCCTGGACGTCTCGCCGTGGTACGGTGAGGAGCCCCCCGAAGTCGACTTCGATCTTAGCGCCCATCGCATCGCACAGAACGCAACGCGGGCGAGACAACACATCGAAGCTTCCGATCTCGACGCGCCCACCCAACAGGCGCTCGTGGACTTCGTCGACGGGTTCGAGTCTTTGGGGTTTGTGCGCGAGGATGAAGCAGCCCTCGAATATTGGGAGGTGTGCAATCAGACCCGATTCCCCGCCTGGTACCGCCAGCTAAGACAAGTGCTGGCCTTCCCGCGAGTCACCCACAACAAGCTATGGGTGCGTTTTAGCGCCTTTGAAGATGGGTGGAGCGGCTTTCCCGGCGTCGACGGCTTCGAAATTCACGCCCCGCGAGTGTGGGACGTGGGCACGCGCCGACGCCTGGTCGACGAGCACGGGGTCGTCACCATCGGACATGCAATCCACTACGAGATGGTGATTCGTGTCGGTGACGCGGCCGACGGGCGGATTTACTTCTTCGACACCAGTGAGTTCGGCGAGGAGAACTTCGACCCCTGCGGATCGGTGGCCTTTACCAGTGCGGCCCAGATGTTCGAGCGGATCCGCGCCGTCGAGCTTGTCAGTAATAAGGTCATCCGCCGCCGCAAGTGAGGTGGGACAAGCCACGCGGGGGCGCTAACTGCGAAAAAGATCTGAGGCCCAACCACTGAGCGAACCTGATGGACTGTGCCCGTGACGCGGGCTGCTCATTGTGAGGTTTTAGGCGATCTGCTACCGTTTGGCCCAGACGCACACCTGCAACGACAAGACGAGGAACACCATCATGTCCAAACGCTCGCAATGCCTGTTTCCCCTGGTGGTCAGCCTGGTGATGTTGTTCTGTGTTCCAGCATTCGCTCGGCACAAGAGTCACGGATTGTCCTCACCGTTGGGCACCATCAAGTGGGGGGATTCGCGCAGTGACGTCGTCGCGAAGGTCAAAAAGCAACTGCTGCATAAGCTGCTCGAGCGCGACGACCTCAAGGGCGACCCCGTGCGGATGCAGCGCGCCCACAAACGGGTGCTGTCCGATGTGGATCGGTTCAAGAAGAGCTACGAGAAGCTCGACAAGTCCAGCGGCTATCGCGTCAGCGTCATCTCCGACGAGTTCGTCAAAGGAAATGGCGAGGCGTTGATGCGCATCAAGGACAAGGTGGCCAACCGCTATTATTTCTTTGTCGACGGCGGCCTGTACAAGATGGTGGTCGCCTACAATCAGGACTATCTGTCCAACGTCGACTTCGAGACGTTCGTCGTGCAGGCGGCCAAGAAGTACGGCAAGCCCGCCGATACCGACTACGGCACGGTCGGCGGCAAAGATGCACTGGTCAGCGCGACCTGGAGTGACGGCACGACGATCTTGCAGGTGCGTAACAAAAAGGAATTCTTCGGCACGTTCACGATGTCCTTCGCCGACAAGTCCACCGCCAAGCGCCTCGAGAAGGTCCACGAGGCGTTGCGCGACAATGATTCCAACAAAGGTGGGGTCTCCTCGCGGGTCAAGGCGCTGACCAAGCAAAGCAAGACCGACGCCGATAAAGACGTGGTCGATTCCATCGTGGGGGACTCCGACATCAACCTCAATGAGGGGCGCCCGGTCGACGAGCAGGTGCGCTACGGCAAGGACGGCAAGCCCAAGGGCGAAGTCGCCTCCAACGAGAAGTCCAAGAAGAAAAAGAAACACCACAAGAAACACCACCGCAAGCACCACAAGCATCACAAGAAGCGCGACTTTAGCGACATCAAAGCCTCGTCCAGCGGTGGCGATGACCTCATTATCTATTGATTGATTCGACAATCCGACGATCTATGAAACGACGCAGTGTGTGTTGGCTGGGGTTGAGTATCCTTCTGGCCGCAGCCCAGGTGGGGTGTGGCGGAGATTCGGGGGCGTCGCGGTATCCCAAGCTCTCGAAGGGATCGGCGCTACACTACCAGTCCGCGCGATTGGCGGTGCAATTGCACCATGGCGAGACCGTCCAGCTCGACCCGGCCGCCAGCGACGGCGGCGTGCTGGGGGCGGCGCGGGGCGTGTTCTCGCACGCCTTCTTGCACGTGGGCGTCTACGACCAATTTGCCCCCACCTTCGGCGAGTATTTGTATTACCCGCCGGCCAACGGCAGCGGGGCGCGCGGGCCCAGTGACTTTGCCTCCAACCGTGCCGCGGGCAAGTTCGGCGCGCGCGCCGACGACCTGTACGACGAGGTCAACACGGCGATGGGGAAGGGCAGCTTCGACGACTTCGCCAGCTACAGCGTGGTGCTTGATTTTTGGAAGGCCGACGGCACCTGGTATGTGCCGTGGGACGGCCAACTGGATCGCGGGCAGGGAAGCTTCGGCTTCTACCGCGACGACATGCGCCAGGCCGTGCTCGACCAGATCAAGAAGGTCGCCCAGGACCACAAGCCGCGCTATTTCATCGTGGGCAGCGATATGGAGCGGCTGTTGGGCACGGACGGCGGGGACCCGCTGTCGGAGACTGACTTCTCCAACTTCGTGACCTTCTTCCAGCAGGCGGTCGCCACCATCCACGACGTCTCGCCGCAGACCAAGGTGGGCGCCGGGATCAACTGGGATAATTTTTATCGCAACGTCGCACCGCGCTACGCGCAGGACGCCGGGGCGGCCAGCGCTGACACTCAGGACCAGCCCACCAGCAACGCCGCGCTGGACACGGCCTTCGAAGCCGCGCTGCTGCCGCTCGCCGAGGCCGGCGACATCGTCGCCCTCAAGAGTTATACCGACCCCAGCACCGCCCAGGTCTCTGCCTATCAATTCCTGAGGCGACTGGGGCCGTTGTACGGGCTGCACAAGCCGCTGGTATGGTACAGCATCGGCAGCCCGGTGAGCTCGGCGGCCGGCTACACCCAGCAGCGCATCTACCTGGAGAGCTTCGCGAAGTGGAACGCGGGGCTGGACCCCGAGATGGTCGCCTGGCGCGCGCTGCTGAACATCGACGGCGCCGACCTCGGCGGTGGAAGCGTCGGCGGGCGTTGCCGGGGGCTGACCGGCGACTCCAACGACTTTCATCTGCCGAAGACCTCGTGCTTCGACGGGCTATTCTCCTCGGTTTTGCAGCCCAAACCCGCCTTCGACTACCTCGCCCAGACCGTGGGGCAATAAGGGCCTTCGGGGCCTGCACGCGGCCCCGAACGGCTCAGTTCTTCTGCAGACGCTCGACCAATTTGGTGATCTCGTCGATATGTCCCAGCCCGATGAACACGCCGGCCACCCGGCCGTGTTTGTCGAGGACGAAGACGGTCGGATAGGACTCGATCAGGTAGGTCTGCATGACCTTGTCGTCGGCGGTGGCCACCGGAAAACCGTGATGGTGGGTGTTGAGATAGCGCTGGACGATGTCGTCGGACTCGGAGGTCAACCCCACGAAGTGTACGGCGTCGCCCTTCTTGGCGTGCAGCTTGGCCAGCCGGTGGGTCATGACGCGGCACGGGCCGCACCAGGTCGCCCAGAAGTCGATGACCAGCGGCTTGCCCTTGAAGGTGTTCAGGGAAATCGAGGCGGGCTTGTCGCCCATGGCGTGGGCTGAGAACCTCGGGGCCTTGTGGCCAACGAATTGGGTGCGCAGCACCTTTTGGGGGTCGGGCGCCGTGCCCACCACCACGGCGAGCTTGCGAAGCTTGCCGCCGCGGCGAAGCTCCAGATGGGTCTTCGAGCCCGGGGGGACGCGCCGAACGATGTTCTGGACGTCGGCCGGCGACCCCACGGCCTGGCCGTCGACGCTCAGGATGCGGTCGCCGCGTTGCAGCCCGCCGTTGGCCGCCGGCGAGGCGCGCAGCACGCGCACCACGTCGACGCCGTGGCGGGTCGTCTTCGTGGCGGCTTTTTTGGCGGCTCTTTTGGCGGACTTGTCGGCGGTCTTTTTATGGGCGTGGTCGTCGGGTGGGGGCTTGGGCGTCTGGAGCATCACCCCCAGCCAGCCGGGTTTGTGCGCGCGATGGGGCCGGCCGGCCCCGGGGACCATGTCGTCGACGCCGATGGGGGAGGACTCGACCCCCTGGGCGAGCGCGGCGGCGGGAAGCGCGACCGCCACCAGAGCGGCGGCGAGCAGAAAGGTGCACCAACGAGAAATAGTCATAACGCCACCAAGGTCGAAGAAAAAACCAAGCCACTGTCGCGCCGGCCGCCATCAGTGTACCCACACAACCGACGCGCACGCGAACGTATTTCGGGTTGCAAAACGCCCCGAATGTTGCAACAAACGGGCCTCGCTGAGGTCGTCGGTGCGCCGGCGCGTCGCCATCGGCAGCGACAAGGGCTGCTTTTTTCTTGACGATGCCGACGCGGTGCCAACGTTTCGCACGACCGCAGGTCAGTGCACGAGGCGCGCGCGGGGCGCCCACGCGCCCGAGGGCGTGCCACGGCACGACACAGTCCAATCCACTTGGTAGGCAATAGCAGTACGAGGTAGTCGGCCATGCCCATCTACAAGTACGAGTGCAGCACGTGCGGACACATCTTTGAAGATTTACGCGGATTCAACGATCCCAACCCCGAGGAGTGCCCGGAGTGCGGCGCCTCGCAGGTGCGCAAGCTGATCTCCGGGGGCCATTTCCACCTCAAGGGCAGTGGGTGGTACGTCACCGACTACGGGGGCTCGTCGACGGGCAATGCGCCGGCGACGTCGACGTCGTCCGACGACGCCTCCGGGGGCGGGTCCACCGAGGGGTCGGGCGGCGGCTCGGAGGTCGCCTGAGGGCGGCGCGCTTGCCACGGCCGTGGCGGTGACTAGGTTTGTTTCGAACGAGATTGAGGCAGGCAAGGGCGAATCCGGAAAAGATTCCCGCCTGTCACGTCCGGATGGTCGAGCCCAGCTCGACACCAGTTCGCCCCGCCGGCCACATCGGTTAATCACAGCGATTTCGTGACACGCAGGAGAGTAACGTATGGGAAAGATTATCGGAATTGACCTGGGCACGACCAACTCGGTGGTGGCGATCATCGAGGGCAAAGAGCCCGAGGTGATCACCAACCAGGAAGGCGCGCGCACCACCCCGTCGGTGGTCGCCTTCGACGACAACGGCGACGTGCTCGTCGGGCGCATCGCGCGCAACCAGGCGATCACCAACCCCGAGAACACCATCTTCTCGGTCAAGCGGTTCATGGGGCGCAAGTACGGCCAGGTCAAAGACGAGGTCAAGCGCATGCCCTATCACCTGGTGCAGGCCGACAACGGCGATGCCCACATCGAGGTCAAGGGGCGCAACTACAGCCCCCCGGAGATCTCCTCGAAGATCTTGATGAAGCTCAAGGGGGCGGCCGAAGAATACCTCGGCGAAGAGGTCACCGAGGCGGTGATCACGGTGCCGGCGTACTTCGACGACGCCCAGCGCCAGGCGACCAAAGACGCCGGGCGCATCGCCGGGCTGGAGGTCAAGCGCATCGTCAACGAGCCCACCGCCGCGGCGCTGGCCTACGGGCTCGAGCAGACCGAAGAGCAGTTGGTGGCCGTGTACGACCTGGGCGGCGGCACCTTCGACATCTCCATCTTGGAGGTCGATGAAAACGTCATCGAGGTCGTCAGCACCAACGGCGACACCCACCTGGGCGGCGATGACTTCGACGACGTGATCATCGACTGGCTGATCAGCCAGTTCAAGCAGGACACCGGCATCGACGTCAGCGAGGACAAGATGGTCTTGCAGCGGCTCAAAGAGGCCGCCGAGAAGGCCAAGATCGACCTGTCCAGCGTGCTGGAGACGGACATCAACCTGCCGTTTTTGACCGCCGATCAGAGCGGGCCCAAGCACCTGAACGTCAAGCTGACCCGGGCCAAATTCGAGGCGATGATCGGCGACACCGTCGCGCGCACCCTCGAGCCGTGCAAGGCGGCGCTCAACGACGCCGGCAAGAGCGTGGGCGACATCGACGAGATCATCCTGGTCGGTGGCTCCACGCGCATCCCCCTGGTCCAGAAGAAGGTCACCGAGTTCTTCGGCCGTGAGCCTCACAAAGGGGTCAACCCCGATGAGGTGGTCGCGCTGGGCGCGGCCGTGCAGGCCGGCGTGCTCAGCGGGGAGGTCAGCGACGTGTTGTTGCTCGACGTCACCCCGCTGTCGCTGGGCATCGAGACCTTGGGCGGGGTGATGACCGCGCTCATCCCGCGCAACACGACCATCCCGACCAAGAAGAGCGAGGTCTTCAGCACGGCCAGCGACAACCAGAGCTCGGTGACGGTGCACGTGCTCCAGGGCGAGCGGCCCATGGCCGGCGACAACAAGACCCTGGGCAAGTTCAACCTCGAGGGCATTCCGCCCGCCCCGCGTGGGGTACCCCAGATCGAGGTGACCTTCGACATCGACGCCAACGGCATCGTCAATGTCTCCGCCAAGGATAAGGCCACCGGCAAGGAGCAGAAGATTCGCATCGAGTCGTCCTCCGGGCTGTCCGAGTCCGACGTCGAGCGGTTGGTGCGCGAGGCCGAGGAGCATCGCGACGAGGACAAGCAGAAAAAGGAGCAAGCCGAGGTGCGCAACCAGGCCGAGGTGGCCGTGCATTCGGCACGCAAATTCCTCGACGAGCAAGGCGAAAGCTTGTCCGGCGAGCAGAAATCCGACATCACCGCCAAGGTCGATGCGCTGGAGAAGTCGCTCGAGGAGCTCGATTACGATGCCATGGCCACGCGCATGGAGGAGCTCGAAAAGGCGTTGCACGCCGCCGCCGAGCAGATGTATCAGGCGGCCGGCGGAGGCGCTCCGGGCGCTGGCGGGGCCGAGGCTGGCGGCGCCGAGGGCGCCCAGACCAGCGGTGGCTCCAACGATGACGACGACGATGACGACGTCATCGACGCCGAGTTCGAAGAAGCCCAATAAGTAGGCGAGCTTCGCCTGCGCCAAGAATGGCCGGCCCTGGCTTCAAGCCTGGGCCGGCCTTATTTTTGGACTATGCCGTTGGTTGGAGACGACCACGAGACCCGAAAACACCACGCCGCTTCAGTTTTCGCGGCACAGTCGCTACGATGGTCAGCGAGCGCATCGACGAGACGCAGTGCCATCGCCGGCCGGGTCAACTTCGACTTCGCCAGGAGACGCCATGAGTGCGCAACAGGGCAAGAATTCGGCCGACGAGCACGGCCGTTCGGGGGACATCCAGGCGCGACAGACCGATGACGGAAGTTTCGAGTTGGTCGTCGACTCAGCCTCGCCGACACCGGCGCCGTCGGCCGCCGAGGTCGACCAGGAGGCGCAGGCCGGACCCGCGCGGGCTCGCCGCGGTGCGCGCAAGGGCCGCCTGGCGCTGTTCATCGGCGGCGCGTTGGTCGCCGTGGGGGTCGTGGCCTACGCCGTCTCCGGCGACAAGCCCACCGCCAAGCAGACGGACGCGCCAACGGCGCGCAGCGACGGCTTCCGCCCCTATCAGGAGGGCCCCGGCCAGGCGGCGGCCGCCGCCATCAAGGCACACCATGAGGACAGCCAACCTCAGGTGGCCGACGACCAAACGCCCCCCGAGGAAAACGAGCCCGACCAGGCCGACGCCAAGGACGACTGGGATCCCGCCAAGGACAGTGAGGTCATCGTCATCGATGACGGCACCGCTGCCCCCGACGAGGCCCAGGCCCAGGACGATCAGGACCATCCCGACGACCAGAACCAGCCCGACAACCAGGCGCCGCGTGATGAGCCGGCGGACAAGGCCAAGGTGCACACCATCGACCCGGCGGAGCTGCACGGCCTGCAACCGCAGGTAAAGCTTCCCCACCCGCCGCCGGCGCTGAAGCGGCTGCCGATCAAGCAGCTCCAGCAGGTCCGGCAGGGACAGCCGGTCGACGATCTGCCGCCGGAAGGCGCGGACCGCAACGACGGGCAACCACCCGCCGACGATGATCTACCTCCGGCCCAGGACGGCGTGCAGGACGACCGTGCGCCGGCGCCGGACAATGCGGACAATCCCGACGGGGAATATGACAATTCCAACGCCGGTTCCAACGGTTACGACCAGGGGCACTGATGGCGAGGAAAGTTTGATGGAATCGACTTGACAGCCATCTTCCCCTCACCTATAAACGCGGCTCCCGGAGGCAATCCGGGGCTGTGAGCCACGCCTCACGCGGGAGTAACTCAGAGGTAGAGTGCAACCTTGCCAAGGTTGAAGTCGCGGGTTCAATTCCCGTCTCCCGCTCTCTCATTGCTCGGCTGATTCGGGCAATTCAAGGCGCCGCACAGCCCCCCCGCCTTCGGGCCCTATGCGGGAGTAACTCAGAGGTAGAGTGCAACCTTGCCAAGGTTGAAGTCGCGGGTTCAATTCCCGTCTCCCGCTCTTCGAAAAGCCCCCAGATGTTGGGGGCTTTTGCTTTTCTTGTGCAATCCGACGGTCCGTGAGGTCCACGCCGGGGTCGCGCGGCGACAAAAAAGCCCCGCCGCGGCCGCAGGGCCGGGCGGGGCGGATAAGCCCAGACGATGCCTGAGACGGCTTATTTGTCGCTCTTCTTGGCCGCCTTGGGCGCGGGCTTGGCCGTGCCCTTGGCGCCCTTAGCGCCAGCCTTGGGCGCCTTCGACGGGGTGATCTTCATCGGCGAGCCCTTGCCACCGGTGATCGCCGAGGCCGACACGGCCGTGCCCGTGGGATCGACCATGGCCACGACCTGTCCGCCGTTGTCGGACAACTCGATGACGCCCTTCTTGACGGCATTCTCATACTGCTTCTCGAGCCAGGGGCCGTAATCCATGGTCAGCGACGGTCCGAAGCGGGTGCGCCGACGGAACAGGCGCTGCCACTGGCCGACGAGGTCGCGCGCTTCCTTGCCGCGAATCTCCTGGACGAATTGTTGGTGCTTCTGGGCCGGGGTCAGCTCGTCCTCGTCGCCGGAAGCGTCGTCCTTTTTGGTGTCGTCCTTCTTGGCCTTGGCGCTGTTGGCGGCCTCGTCAGCAGTGGTCTTGCTCTCCAACTCGACGACCACCTTGGCGTTGTCGACCACGTAGGGCTTGTCCGCCAGCGGCTTCTTGTCGGTGAGTTTGGAGAACGCGTCCACGGCGAGGCGACGGCTCTGGCCGATCTTGGGGATGCGATCCCAGGGCGTACGCCCCAGCGACAGGCCGGGGGGAAGCTGGCCGCCGAACATCGCCGACATATCCTTGCCCTCGAGGGTGAAGTCACCGGTCTGCTCGACCTCGACGGCCGACCAGGCGCTCTTGGGCGGGTTATTGGCGTTGGCCTCGTCGTCGGCGTTGGGTTTCAAGGCCGCCAGCGCCTTCTTGAGCGTGCCTTCCTGCTGGGCCTTGGTGATGAGCTGCTTGCTCAGGTTGTCGATGAGCGCGTCGGCGCGGTCCTTCTGCAGCAGCTTGCGGGCGACGTCGTCGCGCACATCCGCCAGCGACTTCTGGACGGCGTCCTTCTTGGCCAGCAGCTTGACCAGCATCATGTCGGAGTCGGTCTTGACCTCACGCACGTCGCCGACCTTGGCGCCGGCCAGGGCTTTGACGATGTCCTGGTTCATATTGTCGACCGGGGTCATGTCCATCAAGCCCTGCTGGGCTTTGAGCGCGTCGTTGATGTCGCCGGCGACCGTGGCGAAGGACTCGCCGCCGTCGATGCGCTTCTTGGCCAGCTTGAAGCGCTCCTCGGCGCTCTTGCCGTCGGGGCCTTTCTTGCCCTTCTCCAGGTAGATGCGCCGGACCTTCATCTGAGCGGGGGTGCCATAGTCCTTTTTATGCGCGTCGTAATAGGTCTGGATGTCCTTGGCGTGTTTGGCCTCGTATTGGGCGACGTCGGCGTCGGAGATCTGGACGAAGTCGGCGAGCTTGGCGGGATCGAACTTGACGAAGTCGAGGTTGATCTTGGTGTTGCGGATCTTCTCGGCGTGGTCGATTTGCTGGGGAAGCACGTTGACCTGCATTTCGACCATGGTGAGGTACTTGCGCGCCAGCATCTCGTTGCGCTTGAAGCGCTCGTACTCGGGCAGGCTCACGCGCAACAGGTTCTGGACGTAGCGCTTGTAGTACAGCCCGTCCCACGATCCGCTCTGGCCATAGGCGCCGAGGAATTCGGGGTTGCGAAACGGGTCCTTCATATAGTTGTGGAACTCCTGGTCGCTGACGCGCAGGCCGGCCTCACGAGCTTTATGTGCAAGGAGATCGATCATGAGGTATGCTTTGAGAGCCAGCGCTTTCTGGTGCTGGATCTTGGCATCGTCTCCGCGCTCGCGAGTGCCATAGACCTGGTTGTAGATCACATTGACGTTGCCCGAATAGACGTCGTCGCCGGCCACGCTGGCCAAAAAGTGGTTGCTGTTGCGGTTGTTGGCCGAACAGCTGCTGCGAGGCATGGCGAAGAAGAAGGCAAAGATGATGATCACTGCAGCAACCAGAAAGTACGAGTAGCCACTTTGTGTTGAGCGGCGAAGTTGTTCTAACATTGGTTACCTGCTCGTTGTTCGATGTGGGGAAGAACTGTGTGGACTGTATAGTCGCTCGCGAATAAATCGCCGATATTGTTAGTTTCGTGCCTGTAGCGAAAGGCGGCAGATGTTAACGACTGCCCACCCCCAATGCAAGGGACGGCGGGCGTGGAATCTTCCGTTCTTCTTGTAGACCCGTGGGTTCCAATGCTAGGAAACCCTCGGGCAAAAGTGCGCCTGCGGGCGCTGGACTTGGCCAGCCGACCGGGGTCGGTTTAGGCCGCGACTCGTTTTGATTGAAGTCAGACATGGTTGTCAACAAGCTCCTGGGCCTTTTTTCCAACGATCTCGCCATTGACCTGGGGACGGCGAACACCTTGGTGTACGCCAAGGGCAAGGGGATCGTGTGCAGCGAGCCGTCCGTGGTGGCCGTGCAGAAGGATGCACGCGGCGGCAAGCGCGTCAAAGCGGTGGGGCGGGCCGCCAAAGAGATGCTCGGGCGCACGCCCGGCAGCATCGTGGCGATCCGACCGATGAAGGACGGTGTCATCGCCGACTTCGAGATCACCGAGGCGATGCTGCGCTATTTCATCGCTCGGGCGCATAATCGGCGCAAGCTGATGCGCCCGCGCATCGTCATCTGCGTGCCCTTTGGGATCACCGAGGTCGAAAAACGCGCCGTGCGCGAATCTGCCGAGCAGGCCGGCGCCCGGGAGGTCTACCTCATCGAGGAGCCCATGGCCGCGGCCATCGGCGCCGGGCTGCCCATCGCCGAGCCGTCGGGCAATATGATCGTCGATGTCGGCGGCGGGCACCACCGAGGTGGCGGTCATCAGCCTGTCGGGCATCGTCTACTCCCAGTCGGTGCGCGTGGGCGGCGACAAGATGGACGAGGCCATCGTCCAGCACATGAAGCGCAAGTACAATCTGCTGGTCGGCGAGCGCACCGCCGAGATGATCAAGTGCACCATCGGCACGGCCTATCCCACCGACGAAGTGATGACCATGGAGGTCAAGGGCCGCGATCTGGTCGCCGGGCTGCCCAAGACCCTGGAGGTCAACTCCGACGAGATCCGCGACGCCCTCCAGGAGCCCATCAACGCCATCGTCGAGGCGGTGCGCATCGCCCTGGAGCGCACCCCGCCGGAGCTGTCGGCGGACATCGTCGACAAGGGGATCGTATTGGCCGGCGGGGGCGCCTTGCTCAAGAATCTGGACATCCTGTTGCGCGAGGAGACCGGCCTGCCGGTGCTCATCGCCGACGACCCGATGTCCTCGGTGGTGCTGGGCAGCGGCCAGACGCTCGACGAGATTGAGCTGCTGCGCGAAGTCGCCGACAATAGTTACTAGAGGGGCAAGCCCCTTCCATCATGTTCGACCTTCTGTTCAACCATCGCGCCAAACTAGTGGCGTTGCTGCTGGTGGTCATCCCGCTGGGGATGCTCGCCACCGGCGGCGGCGTCAAGGTGGGCCGGCCCCCGTCGAACAAGCCGGTGCAGGCCGTCCACAGCGGGTTGGCGTTCAGCGAGGCCAGCGCCTATCACGCCGTCGCCTGGCTGGGCGGGCTGTGGAGCCGGCTGACCGACGGCGACCTGGCGGCCGAGAACAAGCGGCTTCGCCAGCAGCTCGCCCAGCTGCGCGAAGAGAATACCCGCCTGATCGGTGTGCTTCAGGAGAACGCCCGCCTGCGCAAATTGGTGGGCTTCGAGAAAAAGCACCCCGAATACCATCTGGTGCCCGCCCGGGTCGTCGGGCGCGATATCAGCCCGTATTTCCGCGTGCTGCGCATCAAATTGGAGACCGACGAGAAGCTCGCCCCCCGCGAGCCGGTGGTGGTCGCCGGCGGCGTCGTCGGCCAGATCCACGAGGTCTACGGCAAATACGCCGACGTGATCATCGTCTCCGACCCGCGAAGCCGCATCGACGCGGTCAGCCAGCGCAATCGCGCGCCGGGCATCGTCGAGGGGCTGGGCCACGAGCGCGACTACCTGGCCAAGGTCTCCTACCTGACCCAGAAGGACGTGGTGCGCAAAGGCGACGTGCTCGTCACCGGCGGCAAGGGCGGGGTGTTTCCCAAGGAGCTGATCATCGGCAAGGTCGCCTCGGTGGACAACGCCCAGCGCGGGCTGTTCCAGGAGGTGCGCTTGAAACCGGCGGTCGACTTCTCGCGCCTCGAAGAAGTCTTCGTCATCACTGGCCAACAGAAGTAGGATGGGCTCACGATGCCAGGCTGGTTGACATGGTTGCTCGCGATGGCCGCGCTGCTCCTGGAGAGCGCGCTGCTCGCGGCGGTGGGCGTCGACGGCTGGTCGCTGCAGACGGCGGTGGCGCTGACGATGTTTCTGGCGCTTCGGCGCAACTTCGTCTCCGGGGCGTTGATTTTGGCGTGTTTGCTCGTGCCCATTGAATGGCTGGTGGGCGGCCCGTCCGGGTATTATTCGTTGTCGCTGGTGGTGGTGTTCTTCTTGCTGCGCCTGGCCCGCGGCAGCATCGAGTCGGAGTGGGGCTTCTCGCAGGCCATGCTGGCGATGGTCACCGTGGGGGTGCAAACCGGGGTGATGGTGTTGATGTTCTTGCTCTTTCAGCCCAACTCACGTTTGATCTACGCGTTGCTCTGGGGCGCCATCCCCGGCGCCATCGGCGCGGCGCTGGTGGCCTGGCCGCTGGGCGCGCTGTTCACGCGCCTGGACCGGGCGCTCGACCCGCGCAATGGACGCGGGATGATGGGCTTGTCATGAACTCCTGGAAGGAATAGCGCGGTCGATGTCGAGTTCGTCACATATCCCCAACCGTGGGCGAAGCGGGGGCATCGACTACTACAACGGCCGGTATGTCTGGCTGGCGATCGGGTTTACGGTCGCTTTTTTGTGCCTGATCGCCCGGCTGTGGGACCTGCAGGTGCTCCACGGCGACGAATATTACCGCGCCAGTACCGAGAATATCATCCGGGACATCGACCTGCCGGCGCCGCGCGGGCGCATCCTCGACCGCCACGGCAAGGTCCTGGCGGAGAACCGCCCGTCGTTCGACGTCTACGTCGTGCCGCACATCTTCCGCAGCCACGACACCAAGCAGACCCTTGGGTTGCTCAAGCGCTACCTGCACCTGTCGGACGCCGAGGTCGAGCATATTCGCCACCGCGCCAAGAGCAACGTCGGCCAGGTGCTCGTGCGCACCGACGCCACCCGTGCCGAGGTCGCCGCCCTGGAGACCGACAAGATCCGCATGCCCGGCGTGGAGGTGCGTCCCACCTCGCACCGCAATTACCCGCTCAACCACGTGGGCGCCCACGCCATCGGGTTTCTCGGCGAGGTCACCTCCAAGGAGCTCAACCGGCTGGGGCCCTACGGCTACCAGGCCGGTGACTATATCGGCCGCATGGGCCTGGAGCGCGAGTACGAGGAGGTGCTGCGCGGCTCGCCGGGTGTCGACCGCCAGGTGGTCGACGCCCGCGGCATTCCCCAGGACGAGGCCCAGACGCGCTTCCTCATCGGCGACTACCAGAAGATCAAGCCGGTGCCCGGGCGCGACCTGGTGACCACGCTCGACGCCGACCTGATGGAGACCATCGACCAGGCCATGCGCGACTATCCCTCCGGTGGGGTGGTCGCCCTGGACCCGCGCGACGGCAGCGTCCTGGCGCTGGTCAGCAAGCCGAGCATCAACCCCAACTCCTGGACCGGCCGGCTGTCGGCGCTCGAGAAGATGCGCATCGACAACGACCCGTTCAAACCGATGATCGACAAGACGGTCAACGCCTATTTCCCGGGATCGGTCTACAAGGTGGTCGGGGCGGCGGCGGCGCTCGAAGAGGGGCTGATGACCCCCGAGGACACCGTCACGTGCAACGGCGGGTACAATTTCGGCGGGCGGCGCTTTCGCTGCTGGAAATATTGGGGCGGCCACGGCCCGCTCAACGTCTCCGAGGCCCTGCAGCACTCCTGCGACGTGTATTTCTACCACGTGGCTGACGAGCTCGGCATCGACACGTTGGCCAAATACGCCTACCGCTACGGATTCGGCGAGCGCACCGGCATCGGCATCAACAACGAGAGCGCCGGGCGGGTGCCCACCAAGGAATGGTACCGAAAACGCGGCCCCAACGGCTACCAATACGGATTCGCGCTGAACACGGTCATCGGGCAGGGCGACACCCTGGTCACGCCGCTGCAGTTGGCGCTGGCCTACGGGTCCATCGCCAACGGGGGGAAGCTGTTTTACCCCAAGCTGGTCGACCAGATTCGCAGCGCCTCCGGACAGACATTATTCGAGTATCCCTCGAAGGTGCGCCGCCACCTCGGATTTTCGAAAGAAACAATCGAGACGATTCGCGAGGGGCTGTGGAAGGTCGTCAACGAGGACGGCGGCACCGCCTACACGCACCGGCTCGACAATATCGAGGTGTCCGGCAAGACCGGCACCGCGCAGGTGCACTCCATCGGGGCGGTGCATGTCGCCAACCGCAATCAGAAGTACATGCTTCGCGACCACGCCTGGTTTGCCTCCTACGCCCCCAGCAAGCACCCCGAGATCGTCGTGGTCGTCTTCCTGCAGCACGGAGGCCACGGCGGCTCGAACGCCGGGCCCGTCGCGATGAAGACCATCAAGAAATACTTTGAATTGAAGCAAAAGGCCGCCGCCAAGAAGGCGGCCGCGTCCTCGTCACCTGCCCACGCCGGATCGGAGGATTGATGGAGGCGCCATCTGGGAAGTTGCAGGTCCTGTGGGAGCGGATCGACTGGCCGCTGCTGGCGATCATCTTGGCCATCGGCGCCTTGGGGATCTTCAACCTGTGGACCGCGTCGACCGCCACCGGCGGCTTCGCGCTGCACCTGCGCCAGGCGGTGTGGTTCATCTGCGGGCTCGGGCTCATCGGCGGGATCTCGCTGGTGGACTATCGGGTCATCGAGCGCTGGGCGTATATCCTATACGGCGGCTCGGTGCTGCTGCTGCTGGGCGTGCTTTTGGTGGGCACCGAGCTCAACGGATCGAAACGTTGGTTGAACTTCGGTTTTTTCCTGATGCAGCCCTCCGAGCTGCTCAAGGTGACCGTGATCGTCATCACCGCGCGCTATTTCCACCAGAAGGACCAGGCCGAGCCCTACGGCTTGTTCCAGCTCATTCGACCGGCGGCCATCGTCGGCGGCGGGGTGTTTTTCGTGCTCGTCCAGCCCGACCTGGGCACCTCGCTGGTGATCGTGGCGATCTTCATGACCATGGTCTTGTTCGAGGGGATGCGCTGGCAGAGCATCGCTGCGCTGGTGCTCATCGGCGTGGTGTCGCTGCCCTTCGTGTGGGCCTTCGGCATGAAGGACTACCAGAAGGATCGGGTGACCTCGTTTTTGCATCTGGATAACGACGAGTACGGAAAATCCTGGCAGGTGCGCCAATCGGAGATCGCCTTCGGGTCGGGTCGTGTGTGGGGCAAGGGCAACGGGGGCACTCAGATCCAGAAGGGCTTCGTCCCGGAGCACGAAAACGACTTCGTGGCCGCCAACTGGGCCGAAGAACACGGCTTTATGGGCATGCTCTTTCTGTTGAGCCTGTACATGGCGCTGCTGTTGTGGTGTCTGCGCATCTCTGCCAGCGCGCGCGATCGCTTCGGCGCCCACGTCGGCGTGGGGGTCGCGGCGCTGTTCTTCTGGCATATCGTGGTCAACCTGGGCATGGTCACCGGCATCTTGCCGGTCGTCGGGTTGACGTTGCCGTTGATGAGTTACGGGGGCAGCAGCATGCTCACGATGATGCTCGCCCTGGGGCTGTTGCTCAACGTCAGCATGCGGCGAAAGCCGTTGATGGCTTAGCCGACGGATGGCTTAGTCGAGCGCGGTGGCTCAGCTGGTCGCTTTTTCGAAGAGGCGGCGAAGGGCCTTGGGTGACGCCGAGCCGGAGACGCGCGCGGTGGTCGCGCCGTCTTCGAAGAGGACGAAGGAGGGCAGGTTGGTCACGCTGTAGTTGGTCGCCGTCTGCGGGTGATCGTCGACGTTGAGCCGGAAGACGGCGACCGCGTCGTCGAATTCCTCGGCGAGCGTCTCGAAGCCAACGCACGCGCGCTGACACGACAGCGACCATGGGGCCCAGAATTGAACGATGGTGGGCTTGGCACCGCGCAGTACGGCGTGTTCGAAGTTGGCGTCGTTGAGCTCGTCGATCGTTTGCGCTGCCATGAGGAAAGGTCCAGACTGGTGGTGGCGTTGCAACTTTACCGTTTTACAGCAGATCGACGCTCTCGTCGACTTCCATGAGCGACTCCGACAACCACACCGAGCCCGCCCAGGCGCGCAAAAACTTGCTGGTGCCCGACGTGGCGCGCTGGCCGGTCGACCCGTCCAAGCCCGTCATCGAGTTGGTGGACGTGCACAAGTCCTTCGACGGCAAGGTCGTGCTCGACGGGCTGTCGCTGACCATTCGTCCCGGCGAGATCACCGTCATCATGGGCGCGTCCGCCTCGGGCAAGTCCGTGCTCATCAAGCATATGAACGGCCTGCTCGAGCCCGACGACGGCGAGGTCCTGCTGTTCGGCGAAGACACCCGCCAGATGGGCGACGTCGAGCTCGACCGCCAGCGAAAACGCATCGGCACGCTCTTCCAAAACTACGCGTTGTTCGACTCCATGTCGGTGCTGGACAACGCCGCCTTCCCGCTGGTCGAAAACAACGCGATGTCCATCGGGGACGCCCAGGAGCGCGCCGCCGAGATCCTCGAGGATCTGGGGCTGGGCCACGTGCTCGACGCGTTTCCGTCGTCGCTGTCCGGCGGCATGAAAAAGCGGGTTAGCCTGGCGCGCGCGATCATCGGCAACCCCGAGGTCGTCCTGTTCGACGAGCCCACCACCGGCCTCGACCCCATCATGATGGAGTTCGTCGACGACATGGTGCTCGACATCACCGAGCGCTTCGAGCTGACCAGTGTGATCATCAGCCACGACATCGCCTCGACGATGCGCCTGGCCGACAGCATCGCGATCTTGCACGGCGGCAAGATCATCGCCCACGGCCCGCCCGACGAGATCCGCCACAGCGACGACGAGCGCGTCCAGCAATTGCTCTCCGGGGCCAATAAGGCCGATATCAGCGCCGAGACGGCCGCCTCCGTCGAGTTCGACCAGGATACCGAGTATGCCGTGCAGGTGAGCGACGTCTACAAGACCTTTGGCAGCAACGAGGTGCTCAAGGGCGTGTCGTTCAGCGCTCCCAAGGACAAGATCACCGTGCTCATCGGGGCCAGCGGCTCGGGAAAGAGCGTGATGATGAAGCATATCCTGGGGCTGATCCGCCCCGACCGGGGCAACGTGGAGGTATTTGGCCAAGAGCTGACCGCCCTGAGCGAGACCGAGCTTCGCCAGATGCGCACCCACATCGGCATGCTCTTCCAGCACGCCACGCTGTTCGACTCGATGACGGTGGCCGAAAACGTCGCCTTCCCGCTGGTCGAGCGCGGCGCGGCGACCCCGGCGCAGGCGCGCCCGAAGGTCGAGGCGATTCTCGAGAAGCTTCGGCTGACCGGGGTGCGTGACGACTTCCCCAACGAGATCTCCAATGGCCAGCAAAAACGCGTCAGCCTGGCGCGTGCGCTGATCACCGAGCCCACCCTGATGATCTACGACGAGCCCACCACCGGCCAGGACCCCATCCTGGCGAAGTACGTCGAGGATATGATCGTCGAGACCCAGGAGTCCTTCGACGTGACCAGCATCGTCATCAGCCACGACATGGCCCAGACCTTCCGCATCGCCGACAAGGTCGCGCTGCTGCACCACGGTGAGATCATCGCCGAGGGATCGCCGGCATCCCTTCTAGAGTCCGACGACGAGCGCGTGCGCGAGTTCATCTTCGCCGCAGACGTGTCGCGCCAGTCGAAGACGCGCGACGCATCCACCGCCTGAGCCCCAACGACATCCCGATCACGCGACCTCAGGAATCTGAGGCCGACGGCCCTCCCGCGGGCCCTCCCACGCCTCTCACGCCGGTTGCTCGCGTGGCACGTGTCTTGCTGTGTGGTCTACCCGACGAATTGTGTTGATTGCCATAGATGAGGATTTGAGACGATGAAGCTTCGATGGATATGGGTATGCGTTGCCGTGATGTTGGTCGTTGGGTGCGGATCGGATAACTCCACCGGCGATCGGTGGGACGTCGGCGAAAATCAGCAGACCGACGCCGGGCAGGATGTGGGCAGCGACGTGGGGGGCGATGGCGGACCGGGCTGTCTGGCGCACGTCCCTGCCCAGCACCGGGCGGCCGCCGCGGCCTGCGACCACGTGCGACCGGACACCGAGCCCGACCCGGGGCCGAGCTACGGCGGCCCGATGGACTGTACGCAAAACTCCGACTGCACCGACGGCGACAACGGGCGCTGCGTGGGCAATGGCCACGACGGATGGCATTGCACCTACGACGAGTGCTTCGCCGACTCGGATTGTCCGACCTCCAGCGTGTGTGCTTGCGAGGGCGGCTTCCGCAGCGACGCCAACGTCTGCCTGGCGGGCAACTGCCGCACGGACGCCGACTGCGGCGACTCCGGCTACTGCAGCCCCTCGTTTGGCTCGTGTGGCAGCTACTCGGGCGTCGTTGGCTACTTTTGCCACACCTGCGACGACGAGTGTGTCGACGACGCCGATTGTGGCGGCGGCGGCGCCTACTGCATGTTCGACCAGTCGGTGAGCCACTGGATCTGCTCGACGATGATGTGCGCCGGGTAACATCATGCGCAAAGCATTCATCCTATGGACGGCCGCATTGGCCCTGTGCGCCGGGTGCGTGGCGCCGGGCGACTCGGCGGGGCAGGGCGAGCTCGCGCGCTTTCTCGACGCCGGCCCCCGGTTCGTGCGCTCGCGGTCGTTTCGTCGCCGCGCGCTCGAGCGCAGCCTGGTCAACCCGGCCAACGGGTACAGCCAGTTGCGGCTGGCCAACTACGCGCGCGGTCAGGCTAAAGGCGGTCGGGCTGATAGCAGTCCGGCTAACAAGCATGGCTGGGACGCGCTGCCGCTGTGGAACCCGCCGGTGCGCCCGGTGACCACGGCCGATTTCGGGCGGTTTGACAGCGCCCCGTTTGCCACAAGCGACGCGACGTTCGCCCCCGTCTTCGACGCCGAAGTTCCGTGGACGGCGCAGGACATGCTCCGGCTGGGCCGACGGGCGTTCGAGAACTATCCGCTGGAGGTCGATCCCGCGCTCGTCGCCGGCCAGCAGTCGCGCGCCCGCGCCGACGAGGTCGGCCTGTGGGTCGACCGCCGCGGGCGCGTCGGCGGGCTGGTGCGCGTGCGCCTGCCCGATGGCTCGGAGTCCACCGCGGTCACCTGCGCGACGTGCCACAGCGCCCCCGACGCCGCCAGACAACTGGTCTATGGGCGCACGAACACCCGATTGGCGCGTGACGAGATCACCTCGCTGTATGTCGGCGGCCCGGCCGCGAGCGACTGGGGCCGCGGCCAGGTCGACGTGACGCCCGATGGCGTCGACAACCCTACCGCCATCACCGACCTGCGCGCGGTGCGCCATCAGAGCTACCTGCACTGGGCCGCGACGCTGCGGAACAGCCCCCTGGCGCTGGCGGTGCGCCTGGAGACGTTGATGATCACCTCGCTGCATCAGCGTCGGCGCCCCCCGCGCCAGATCGCCGTGGCCCTGGCATATTACGTGTGGTCGCTTGGCGAGGACGGTCGCGGCTCGCCGCACCTCGGCACGGCGGCCAAGCGGGGCCAAGCGCTGTTCGACGCGCAGTGCGCGCGTTGCCACCACGCCGACGGCACCAGCGCCGGCACGGCCTCGCTGGCCGAGATCGGCACCGACCCGCGGGTGGCCGAGTCGCCGATGCGCACGACCGGACGTTGGCGCATCCCCTCGTTGTGGCGGGTGAGCCAGCGCGGTCAATTCCTGCACGATGGCTCGGTGACCAGCCTCGCCGACCTGCTCGACCCGGCGCGCCTTCACACCACGCCCGGCCACGCGTTTGGCACGCGCTTGTCCAGCGCCGAGCGACGCGACCTGGTGGCATACTTGGATACGCTGTAGCGACGGCGGAGCTGTGATCAGTCGTCGCCGTCATCTTTTCGGGTCCAGCGATCGGCGTCGCGGATGTTGTATTTGGCCATGACGCGGCCGAAGGCCTCGGTCAAGTCGACGTCCAGCGAGTTAGCGATGCACACGAGCACGAAGAGGACATCGGCCATTTCCATGCCGATGTCGGCGTCGGGCTCGCTGTCCTTCTTGGGCTTTTCGCCGTGTTGGTCGTTGATCTCGCGGGCGAGCTCGCCGACCTCTTCGACCAGCCTGGCGAGGTTGGCCAGTGGGCTGAAGTAGCCCTCCTCCCATTGAGAGATCCACGCGTCGACAGCGTCTTGAATCTGTTGCAGACTGAGTTCGGGTGCGCCCTCGGGCGCCGGTGTTTCATTTTCCATCACGTACCTCCACAAAATGTCCGACGACGCAGTTAAAGAGCAGTCTTACACATTTTTCAAGGTTCTCGAGGCCGAGAAGTTGGCCGAAGGGGAAGGGCGGGTGGCGCGCGCCGGGCTCAAACAGGTGGCCATCTTTCGCCACGAGGGCGAGGTCTACGCCATCCAGAACTTCTGTCCGCACGCCGGCGGGTCGCTGGGGCTGGGCAGCTTCTCCAACGGCGTGGTGCGCTGCCCGCGCCATAGCTGGGGTTTCGACGTCAAGACTGGCGCCTGCCGGACCAATCCGCGCTACGAGACCCGCTGCTATCCCACCCGCGTCGAGGACGGCTACATTCTGGTGGGCGTGCCCGATGATGGGAAGCTTGTTTGACATCCTGCGGAGCCAAGCAGCAGACGATCTGATTGTGGGTGAACGGCCGATCACGAACACGATCACGATCACGAACACGATCACGACTACGAGGCGAGGGGCGTCGGTTTGGTGGAAAGTGAACAGCAGATAGTCGATCCGGGGCGTATTCGGGGTGCGCGAACTTGCGTTGCGAAATGGATGCAAACGGCGTTATGCTGAATACAGATATTTTTCGGATTGAAAATCTTGATACTACCCGTGGACGGTGGATGTACGGGGGGGCGGCGGCAAATGGCCGTGCCGTGAAGCGTGGTGGTGTGGTTCGAGAGGTCCTTGCTCTGTGAGATTGGTAATGGAAGATTACGAGTCAGGCGCGACGCATCGTGAAGGCGGGCCGTTAGGCCGCCACCCACGGCTCCTCGTCATGTTGGTCGGGTTGCTGCTATTGGGCAGCGCGGCCGGCTGCAGCGAACAGATCGAGGGGCCCCAGCCATCGGTGGAAAATCCGTCGACTGATCAGCAGCCCTTGCCGGTAGCGCCCGGCATTGTCTGCGCCGATCAGCTCGACACCACCGTGACGCTGACGGGCAAAGACTTCTCTCCGCTGGTCATCGACGCGCTCGAGAAGAATTCGCGCATCGAATACCCGACGGTCAAGCTGACGCGCACACAGTCGCTGACCGGCGAGGACCAGGAGCCTCAGACGGTCGTGTACAGCGGCGACCCGGACCACCCCACCAACCGCGATCTGCTGCAGTGGCAGAGCAAGAAGCAGATGACGTTTACGGTCAACCAACAGTTGACCCTCGCCGACGGCAGCACGGGCACGTTGCCCACGGGCATCCTCGACGTTCAGGTGACCAACGCCAACGACAATAAAACGGTGTCGCAGGGCGCGCTGGCCGTGGCCCCCAAGCCGCAGCTCACGGCGCTCACCCCCGACGTCGTTTGCCTGGCTGAGGGCGAGCGCACGGTCAACCTGACCGGGACGACCTTTTTGGAGATCAACGGCAAGTCCGCCAAGGTCAAAGCCGAAGGGGTCGACACTCCGCTGGATATCAGCCTCAAAGACGATAGTTGCAAGGATATCGCCCACGCGGGCATCGACGCGCGCACCTGTACGTCGGCCGACCTGACCCTCGCCAAAGATCAACTGGCGGTGGGCTATCCGTCGCTGACCGTCGACAACCCGGAGACGGCCGCCTGCCACAGCGAGGAGACGGTCAACCTGCGCGTGGTCCCGCCGCCGAGCATCGACAAGATCGTGCCGCCGATGGCCTGCGTGGCCCAGGAAGACCGCACCTTCGAGATCCAAGGCTCGGATTTCCTGAAGATCGACGGCACCACGCCGACCGTGACGGTCGCGGGCACCCAATTCGACGTGACCATGTCCGACTGCGAGGCGCTGGAGACGATGTCCAGCGACGTGCAGAAATGCTCGACGATGACGATGGTCATCCCCCAGGGCGCCGTCGACCCCGGCGTGCAGGACGTGGTGGTGACTAACCCCGAGCCCGCCGGCTGCTCCAACCAGGACTCGGCCACGGTGACCATCGTGCCGCCGCCGAGCATCGACGAGGTCCAGCCCCCGCTTGTCTGCGTCGACGACGGCCCGCGCAACGTGACCATCGTGGGCACGGGCTTTTTGACCGTCGACGACGGCTCGGGCGTTCAAGTGCCCAGCGTCGAGTTCGACGGCACCGCGGTCGACGCCGCCAATGTCTCGCCGCAGTCGTGTACCGATGTGAGCGTCGACGGGCTGACCGTGCAGACGTGCACGGAGCTGGTCGTGACCGTCTCCCAGACCGAGCTCAGCGGCACGCCGCCGTTTAACCCAAGCGTGACGGTGACCAACCCCGATCCGGCGGGCTGCTCGGATAGCCAGCAAGATCTGCTCACGGTCATGAGCGGCCCGACGATCACGGCCGCCGACCCGGCGCTGGTGTGTACCGACGACGGAGCGCGCCAGGTCGTGTTGACGGGCACCAATTTCCTGACCATCGATGGCACCCAACCCACGGTTGCGCTCGACGGCACCGCGGTCGACGCCGCCAGCGTGGCGTCCAGCGATTGTACCGCTCAGGCCAACGTCGCCGGGGGACTGGACGTGCAAAATTGCACCACTCTGACGCTCGACCTGCCGCAGGGAAGCCTCAGCCCCGGCGACACCAACGTGGAGGTGACCAACCCCGATCCCGCAGGCTGCTCGGTCAGCAACACCGACGTGCTCACCGTGCCTCCGACGCTGGCGATCACCTCGGTCGACCCCACCAACGTGTGCGTGTCCAACACCGGCCAGAACACGCTGACCATCAACGGCACCGGCTTTTTGAAGGTCGACGGGCAGTGGTTCAGCCTCAATATCGGCGGCACCGACATCGCCGTCACCGACGCGATGGTCTCCAACTGCACGGATCTGACCGTCGCCGGTCAAACAGTCCAGAGTTGCCAGACCATCACCGCCGAGGTCGACACCTCCTCGTTCACCGAGGGCCCGGTCGACATCACCATCACCAACGCCGGCCAGGCGACCTGCGGCGCGACCATCAGCGATAAATTCGGCATCGCGCCCCCGCCCACCGTCACCAGCATCGACCCGGCCGAGGTATGCGCGAATACGGCGAGCACCTTCACGGTCACCGGCAGCGACTTCGCCCAGGGGGCGACGCTGACGGCGATCGCCAGCGATGGCACTCGCATCGACGCCGACACCGTGACCCGGGTGAGCGACACCGAGTTGCAGGTGACGTTCAGCGCGGGCCTCGCTGACGGCACCTATGACATCGAGGTGTCCAACGGACAGGGCTGTCAGTCGACCAAACAAGACCTGCTGGTGGTCAACCCCATTCCGGTGGTCTTCTTCGTGGACCCGCCGGTGCTGTACAACGGCATCGCCACCCAGGTTACGATCTTCACCTCGGGGCTGAGCGCCGCGCCGGCGAGCATCGAGCTGGTCGACAGCAACGGCAACAGCACCCCGATCACGACCTACACCGCCACCGAGCCCAATCGCATTCAGGCGACCATTCCCAGCGGCCTGCCCGCGGATAATTACCAGGTCAACGTGACCAGTCAGCACGGTTGCACCGGCGGGCTTCCCGGAGCCGTCGAGATCACCGACCAGACTTCGGTGGCCATCGACGCGATCACCCCGCCGTTTGGCTGGAAGGATACGTCGACCAGCGTGACGATCACCGCCGACTCCACCGCGGCGGCGGCCAACCAGTTCAAGGCCACGCCGCGCGTGTACCTCAACCCGGTCAACGCCAGTGCGACGACCACGGCCACCGAGCTGCACGCCACGACGTTCAACAGCGCCACCGAGCTCAGCGGGATCGTACCTGCCGGGCTGAACGTGGGCGCCTACGACGTCATCGTGGTCAACCCGGATGGCACCGTCGGGGTGCTCCCGGGCGGGTTCAACGTGACGCTGGATGCCCCGCCGGTCATCGACTCGGTCAGCCCCGGCTCGTTGGAAAAAGGTTCCGTCACGTCGGTAACCCTGTCGGGTAGCGGCTTCCGCACCGACCAGACCAATATGGCCAACCCCGTGACCATGAGCTGCTTGGCGCCGGGCATGACCACGCCCACGACGGTGAGTACGGGCAACCTTTCGGTCGACTTCGCCAACTCCACCGATACGCAGGTGATCGTATCCGTCGACGCCTCCGGCCTGACGGCCAACAGCGCCTGCGTGCTGCGGTTTACCAACCCCGACAGCACCTACGGCGAGTATGGCCCGGTGGTGATCACCAACCCGTCGAGCGCCCAGAACTTCCTGGCTTTCCAGAACGCACCGACGCTGAACACCGCTCGGCGTCAGCCGGCGGTCAGCTCCGGGCAGCCCTCGCGTGAGCAGCGCTTCGTCTACGTCATCGGCGGCGACGACGGCAGCGACGCCAACGCCTTGCGCACCGTCGAGTTCAGCCGCATCGACCGCTTCGGAAGCCCGGTGGGCTTCAATATGATGCAGGCGCTCGACACCACCAGCGGCGCGCACGCCACGGATGTGCTTCCGGCGGGCGGGCGCGGTTTGAGCCGCGCGGTGCGCATCAAGGACTTCATCTACCTGGTGGCTGGCTATGACGGCACCGGGGCGAGCAGCGAGGGCGCTGCCGGCACCATCTTGCGCGCCAACGTGCTCGACCCGCTGAACGTGCCCGAGATCAGCGACGTCAGCTTCGCCATCGACCCGGGCACCGGGCTGGGCAAGGGCGTGTACTACTACCGGGTGTCCGCGGTGCTGGACACGAACTCGGCGTACAACCCCGGCGGCGAGACGCTGGCCTCCGAGCCGCTTCCGGTGTCGGTCCCCGCGGCCATCGACGGGGGGCTGGTCCCCACGATCACGTGGAATGCCTTCCCGGGAGCGACGAGCTACCGGATCTACCGCAGCCCGTCGGCGGACATGGCCTACGGTAACGAGCAGCTCATCGCCACTGTCAATGACGATGGCAGCGGCTCGTACTCGCTGACCGACGCCAATAAGGCGCCCACCAACTCCGACCATCCGCTGCCGGTCGGCGCGCTGGGTGCCTGGCATCCGCTCACCCAGAGCGACGGCACCCCGGTGACGCTGACGGCGCGTTACATGCACGGCGCCACCCGTCTGGAAGATCCGCAGAGCGCCGGCGACTACTTCATCTACGCGGCCGGCGGCCTCGACACCGGCGGCAATGCGCTCGACTCGGTGGACATGGTCACCATCCACGTCAACGGCAAACGCGACCAGACGGTCGCCGCCGTTCAGACGGGCGCGGCGACCTTGTCGACGCCGCGCTATGCCCTGCAGATCACCGCGGCTACCCAGAATAACGCGGCCGTGCTCGGCAGCTCGCCGCTGCTGTACGCGTTCACCGGCGAGACCACCACCGGCAATGGGTTGACGACCGCGACCGAGTATATGCCCATCGGCGCCGATGGGGCGTTGGGCTCGACCACGACGGTCAGTAGAGGGCCGTCCAACGCCTACAGCGGGTATGCCGGCGGCATCGCCAACGGCATCGCCTTTATGAGTGGCGGCTTCCACGCCGGCCCCTCCGACAAGGCCACCAAGGGCCTGCTGCAATCCAACGGCGACTTCAGCACATGGAGCGCCCTGAGCGGCACTGGGATGAATCCGCTGTACCTGATGGGCAGCGACCCGTTCGTCGGCTTCCTCTACGTCGCCGGTGGCGAGCAGTTGGACGCCAACAACAACCTGGTGACCGTGGACTCCGTCCAATTCAGCGTCGTGGGTACGGCCACGCCGTAGGCGACGTGTCCATCCCCTGATACCGACCTCAGCCCCGGAGACCCCCGTCTCCGGGGCTGTTTTGTCGTCCGCCCCTTGCCTTGACCGGTGGTGCGCTCGTGCACAGCCTTGTACATAGGGGTGCGCCCCGTTCTTGGGGAAGAACGGGACCTTCTTTCGTAATTCACCGACATCACAGCCGAAGCTCGCCGGGGAGACGGGTTTCCAGCACTTCATTTGCCAGGGGAGGGCGAATGTCTGCAACGCGCGCATTCATCGGGGGCGTGGCCGGGGCCATGGCGATGACCATGGCGTCCTTGGTCCTGGCACAGCTCGGGATTCACGTGGGCCTCGAGCAACTCGTCGCCGTGTTGCTGGGCTTTGCGCCGGGGGCCTCCCTGGCTCGAGGCGCCGGCTTTCTGGTCCACCTGCTCATCGGAGGGTGGCTGGGTATTCTGTACGCCTACGGCTTCGAGCGGCTGACCTGCCGCGCCGGATGGGGCGTGGGCGCCGCCTTCGGGATGGCTCACCTGATCATCGCCGGCTTTGGCCTCGGGGTGATCGGCCTCGGGCTTCGTGCCGCCCATCTGTCCAGCGTCGCCCCGGCGCTCTTCGACGCCAATCAGGGCCTGTCCGGGGTGTGCTCGTTCATGCTCCTGCACCTGCTGTACGGAAGCGTCGTGGGCTCGCTGTACGCCTTTACCGGCACGCCGGACTATATCCGGGTTAAGGGGTTAGGAGGGTAAGGGGTTAAGGGGTTTCTTGCGCCGCCGCGTAGCTCACCACGCTCCGCGCACCGTTCTTTGCGTTCGGCCTACCTGGCAGTATGGTAGCACCGTAACAAAAATGGATGCGTTGGAGGTTGGAGCATGGCTGGTAAGAGCGAGCAGAACCGCGCGTGTGACGTGATCGTCGTCGGCGGAGGTCTGGCGGGCCTGACGGCCGCGCGTCGCCTACACGAACGAGGTGTCGACGTCGCCTTGCTGGAGGCGCGCGACCGCGTCGGCGGACGCACCTTGAGCAAGCAGCTCTCGGACGGCTACACCGTCGACCTGGGCGGCCAGTGGATCGGTCCCACCCAGAACCGGGTCATCGCCCTGGCCGACGAGCTCGGCGTCCACACCTTCGCGCAATACGAAGACGGGCGAAAATGCATGTCCGTCGACGGCAAGCTGTCCACCTACAAGAACACCATCCCGTCGTTGCCGGTGTGGAGCCTCATCGACCTGCAGCTCGCCATCATGCGCATCGACCGGCTGGCCAATGAGGTGCCGCTGTCGCGTCCGTACGATGCCAAACACGCCGAGAAGTGGGACGCGCTGACCGTGGAGACGTGGAAGCGCCAGCACGTCAAGACCAGCGGGGCGCGAACGGCGCTCGACTTCGCCGTGCGCGCCATCTTCGCGGCCGAGCCCAACGAACTCTCGTTTCTGCACTTTCTGTTCTACATCCACTCCGGCGGCGGCATCATGCGCCTGGCGAGCATCGGCGACGGCGCCCAGCAAGACCGCATGCTCGGCGGCTCGCAGCAATTGTCCAGCAAGCTCGCCGAGCCGCTGGGCGAGCGCGTCCTGCTCGAGCAGCCGGTGCGCCGCATCGACCATTCCGGCGAAGAGGTGCGCGTGCATACCGACACGGCCACCCACAGCGCCCGGCGCGTCATCGTCGCCATCCCGCCGGCGCTCGCCGGGCGCATCGTGTACACCCCCGATTTGCCCGCGCGGCGTGACCAGCTCACCCAGCGCATGCCCATGGGCTCGGTCATCAAATGCATCGCCGCCTACAAGCGCCCGTTTTGGCGCGAGGCCGGCTACTCCGGCGAAATTTTAAGCGACACCGGCGCCGTTCAGCTCGGATTCGACGACTGCTCGGAAGATGGATGCCACGCCGCGTTGGTCGGCTCTATTCTCGGCGAGCGCGCGCCGGTTTTGGACCGCCCGGCCGCCCGAGGAGCGCCGCCAGGCCGTGCTCAACGCGTTTGCACGCTTCTTCGGCGACGAGGCCCTCGACCCGGTCGAGTACGTCGACCAGGACTGGCTCGCCGAGACGTGGAGCCGCGGGCTGCTACGTCGGTATCATGCCTCCGGGCGTGCAGACGACCATCGGCGACGCGCTGCGCGAGCCCGTCGGGCGCATCCACTGGGCGGGCACCGAGACGGCGGTGGAGTGGAACGGCTATATGGACGGGGCCATCGAGTCCGGCGAGCGCGCGGCCCGCGAGGTCATCGTCGAGCTCGCCTAGCAGGCGTCCGCGCGCGAGAGCTCGAGAACGTGCGAAGGCGCCGGCTCTTGCGAGCCCGCGCCTTCCACGCAATCCCCCTTTGGTTCCGCCGACGAGACATGGCCGCGCCGGCGAACGGAGCGCTACCTCACTGGCTGGCCAAGTTGGTCTCGTTCAGACCGAACTTGTACAAGCCATACAGGCCGCCCGCGAAATAAATGTCGTCACCGTCGACCACAATGTCACGCGGCCAGCCCCGCGTGGGGAAGTAGGCCTGGGCGTAGGGGGCGCTGGGCGTGTCGAGGTTGATGACCAGCAGCCCGCCGGGAACCGCGAACAGAGCGCGTCCGAGGCGCGCGTCGCGAAGCGAGGCCCAACTATCGACCTCGAGGTCGGCGAGCTTGGTGAGGTCGTCGGCGCCCAGGTCGAGGATGGTCAGGTGGTTGGTCTGGTCGACCTGGTCGGAGGAGCCGGTGGCGTGCACCTGGTCGTCGGCGACTCGCCAGGCCAGTCGATGGCTGACCAGCACGTGCCCGGCGTGGTCGAGGGCGACCTGCTCGACCTGGCGGTCGCGGAAGCGCTGGCTGCCCTTGAGGTACGCCAGCCCGTCATGGACCAACAGCTTGTCGATGGAGGTCTCCACGATGTGCTCGCCCCACAGAAAGTCGCGCGTCAGGATGGTCTCGCCGTCGACGGCGATGAGCTCGCCGGGGATGTTGACCGGCGCGTCCACCTGCGGGCTGGACGGCTGGGCGAAGTCGACCCTCTTGGCGTAGTAGCGCACGTAGGGGCGGTTGTCGCCGACGACCTGGGCGGTCTGCCTGTAGGTCAGGTACAGGCTGTCCCCGCTGACGAGCGTGCTCACGTCATCCTCGGTGTCGGGCATCGACACCGTGTTGGAAAGCGAGGGCTGAGCGGGATTGCTCAGGTCGACCGACTGCAGGTCGTAGTGGTTCCAGTAGCGGTACTGGTCGTAGTCGTAGGTGGTCTGGCGGGTGTCGATGTCTGCCGGGTCGACATCCTCGCAGGATACCTGGCCGTCCGCGTCGCGCGTGCATCGCTGGATGCTCCCCTGGCACACCTCCGGCTCCATCGTGCCGTCGAGACGCTCGAGTTGGCTGCAACTGATGCCGCCGCCATAGTAGGTGCACTGCTCGGGAGCGTCGGCGCTCCAGCAATTATTGCCGGCGTACTGGGCCTCGGCGTTGATGTAGCGGTAGTGAGTCGTGCC
This sequence comes from uncultured delta proteobacterium, assembly GCA_963697525.1. Lineage (GTDB taxonomy): Bacteria > Myxococcota_A > Bradymonadia > Bradymonadales > Bradymonadaceae > Bradymonas. The sequence goes on along the minus strand of OY969087.1, from coordinate 4,746,272 downwards.
CTGCAATTCGCGCTCGTTGTGAGGCGTGTCAAAGACCAACGCGTCGCCGACCACCTTGGCGTCGTTGCCGCCGTAATAGTAGCCCCCGCAGTCCATGCAATCGCCGACGCCGTAGCTGCGGAAGTAGTCCGGCTCGATCTGGTCGGTGGTCAGGCTTCCCAGGTGCGCCGGCAGGCTCGGGGTGCTGAGATCCCACACGTCGATATCGGTCTGCATGCGCTGCGGGTCGGTCGACGCGGCCGTCGACAACGGTGTCTGGTTGACCACGACCAATTGGTCCGCGTGCCGAAAGACGCTGGCGTTGCTGGGAATGTCGATCGAGGTGAGCGTGGGCGCCGTGTCCGGGTCGCCGTCGAGGGAGACCACCTCCAGGCTGTCCGTGGCCTGGATGTTGGCACTGGACGGGTAGTAGCCGTAGTAGCGCTGGCGGCCGTCGCGGCGCACGCCGTAGTCACCGAAGACCCAGAAGTCGCGATAGCTGGGCGCCAACTCCACGCGCCCTAACTCCTGGGGCGTGTCCGGGTCGGAGGTGTCGAAGAGGCTCAGCTCCACGTCGGAGAGGTTGGCGGTCGTGTTGGCGTTGCGGTCGGCCACGAAGCTTCGTCGCACCGACGAGCCGTGGTCCATCGTACCGCGAAGGGTGAGCGTATCCTTCGAAAAGGTAAAGATCTGCACGCCGGCGACCCAGTGGTCGGCGTTGCGGTCGTAGCCGGAGAACGGCAGCAGCACCAGGCCGGTCTCCAACTCGCCGTTGGCGGCGTACACGTGGGTGGCCTTTTCGAGCACCGAGTAGGCCTGGTGGTCCCATTGGGCCTGCGACCAACTCCAGTCCAGGTCGACCTCCGCGCGGGCGACCAGCGGGTGGCTGTTGTGCAGGTCGGTGGTGTCGTACAGGCTCACGGCCATGGTGTTGGCGTTCTGGTCGTTCTTGCCGATGCCGATCAGGCGCGTGCCGCTCGCGACGGACTTGAAGTAATCGTTCCAGCCGGACACCGTGAACTCGCTTTGCTCCTGGGCGTGGCCGTCGGCGTCGATCGAAAAAGCGTGGAAGGGATCGCGGCGTCGATAAGTGACGAAGAAGGCGCGGTCGGACTGGAAAAGGGTCGCGTAGAGCTGCTCGCCGTCGCCGAAGGTGTCGTGGTCGATGGGGGTAATATGGTGGATGTCGGAGATGTCGAAGGTCTCCAGGTGGTTGGTGTCGGAGCCGTTCCAGCTTCCCGACGAGACGACGCGCATTACATCGCCCTCGATGTCCATGTTGAACTGGTTGTTCACGATGCCGCTGACGCGCACGGAGTCGCCTTCGACCATCTCGCCGGTGGGGCTGCTGATGTCGACGAGGGAGATCTGCGTCTGATAGCCGTTGCTGCCGTCGTAGTTGTTGCGCGCGACCATCAAGCGCTGGGGCGTGGCCTGGATGTCGGAGACGTAGCCGCCGAGCTCGAGCTCGCTCTTGTCCTGCAGGCGCCCGTGCGACGAGACGCTGAAGCTTTTGACGTAGGTCTGATTCGTGCCGTTGGTGTAGTCGTTGGCGACGACGAACAACGCCTCCTGTCCGCCTCCACGGGTGAGTCGACTGGTGCGGATAGTGCCCGGCACCTGGGCCTGACCGGTCACGGTGGGGTGGTGCGGGTCGCTGACGTCGACCGCCATGACCAGGCCGCCCTGGTATTGCGTTGGCAGCAGGTCGTCGCGCGTGCCGTAGTAGCTGCGCCAGTTATTCATCAACACAAATACGCGCTGGCCAACCTGGTACATCTCCACCGGCGTGCCCGTCACGCGCACGCGTCCGATGACGGTGGGGTCGGAGGGGTCGCTGAAGTCGATGATCTGCAGGCCCCGATAGGCGTTGAGGTTGAGCACGTAGTGCTCGTCCTGCATGACCTGGTAGATGTCGCCTTCCTCGACGGTGCGATTGGAGCTGTTGCCAGATCCCTGGGCCGGGGCGGCGGCGTCGCCATCGGCCGCGCCTCGGCCGCCGGCGGTGTTGTCCTGGCTCTGCTGCCCATTGCGCCCGTCGGCGGAGACGAAGTCGGTCTGGCCGACGTAGCGATTGTGCTGCTCGTGCGTGCCGCCATTCGGACCGCCGGAATCACCGCCGTTATTCGAAGGCGTACATCCGGAGAACGTCCAGGCAATCAGCGCGGCGCCGAGTACGGCGAGCCGTTTGTCGTGCGTGGGTCGGAACATGTCATCCTCACAAGAAGCGGTGCAATTTCACCAAAGAGCATGGGTCAAACGGGACGTCTTCTCGTGTAGCAAGTTCAATGCCGGATGTGGCGTGCGGCCAAAAGCCAGTGACATTACAGGAGCTTGGCGTGCTTGCCTGTCGGGAGCGCCTGTGGGGAGTTCGCAGAAATTTGAGGCGGATGGGCGAACGACGGTCGAAGATCTGAGGGGGATGGACTTGTGGCCGAGGGCATCGCAGGGCATCGATATTACGGGGCGGCGCGCTTGCGCGAAACCGCGCTCAACCTGTATTCTCGACGGGTGGCAGGAAGAGTGGATTGGCGTCTCATCCGCCTGGAGCGTTTCTGATGCGTGTACTCAGTGTTGGTAGTTGTACTCTCGACCATATCGGCGTCGTCGAACGGTTCCTCGAGCCCAACCTCAAGGCTGAAATGTCCAAGTTCAGCGTCCAGGGTGGCGGCTGTGCGGCCACCGCCGTGGCGGCGCTGGCGCGTTGGGGCGTGGAGACCAAGTTCGTCGGCAAGGTCGGCAATGACCCGCGCGGCAAGCTCATCGAGATGACGCTGGCCGACGAGGGCGTCGACACCAGCGACATCATCCACGAGGACGGCGCGGTCAGTCAGTTCCGGTTTCTGCTCATCGAGAGTAGTTCCGGTCGCAAGAAGACGGTGTATACCCGCGGCAGCGTCTCGGCACTTCGCGCCGACGAGGTCGACCCGGCCGTGCTCGACGACATCGATCTGCTGCTGGTCGACGGACACCAGAAAGCCCCCCAATTAGAGTTGATGCGCGCTGCCCGCGAGCGGGGCACCACGGTGGTCTTCGAGGCCAACCGCAATCAGCAGGACGCCGCCGAGTTGGTGGCCAACGCCGATTTTCTGGTCGCCTCCGAGCGTTTCGCCAGCGCGTTCGCCGGCATCGGCCGCCTGGAGAGCTTGTGTCCGGCGCTGCTCGAGCGCGGCCCCAGCCGCGTGATCGTGACGATGGGGGACGAGGGGGTGGTCGGCATGGACGCCGCGCAAGGCGAGATGATCCGCCAGCCCGCCCATCCGGTCGACGTCGTGGACACGACGGGCGCCGGCGACGTCTTTCTGGGGGCGCTGGCCTACGGCATGCTGCACGATTGGGATTTCGCCCACCTCATCGAATTCGCCAACAAGGCGGCGGCGATCTCGTGCACCGACATCGGCGGGCGCAGCGCCATCGCGTCGGTCGACGATATCCTGAAGGCTTGAGCCTTGCTGGGACGCCGGTTCGGGCGTCCCAACCAGCTTAGTCCAACTTCACAGCCCAATATTCGGCGTTCTTGAGCGCCTCGACGAAGTCGCGCTGCGTGGTGAGGTCGTTCTCGAAGAAGGTCGCGTAGCGGCCCACGGCGTCCAGCGAGTCGGTGGGGTCACTGCCGCCCACGGAGGACAGCTCCATGAACGCGGCCGCCTCCATGGCGAAGTTCTGTTGGATCCCACCCACGCGCGAGTTGAACACTTCCACGGCCGACAATTTGTCGAACGTGAAGATGTGGTCGCCCATGTTGAAGGGGATGTCCAGGTCGTAGGGCCGCGCGGCGATGGTGGCACCGCCGCGGCTTTCGAACAGGTCGAGCACCGCCTCGGCGGGCGGGGCGGTCACGTCGGCCAGGCGCCGCCACTCTTCACCCAGGTAAAACCCGTCGACCTCGGGGACGAACCCCAGGATGAGGCCGCGGTCAGTGGGGATCTCCACGCCGATGAACACCGTCAGATCGTGCTCGCGTCCCAGGGCGATGGCGTCTTCGCACAGGTTGGTCGACAGTCGCTCGCAAAACGCGACGGCCTCGAGGCCGGCTGATTTGGCCTTCAAGAGCACGTCTTCGAGCGAGAGGGAGACGTCGGGAGAGAGGGCGGACTTGCCGTGGATGTCTACAAGCATCGGTTATCTGGGAAGTAGCAGTGGTTCTTGCGAGCGCTTGCGGCGCTTGCGCACATACATTCATCGTCGCAGGGCACGTACGTGTACCAACAACGAGCACAAAATCACAAATGAAATTTCATCCGGCGGCTTAACCGGCGGGTGAACCAGATCGTCAGCTGTTGAGGTGTTGCTGACCCATCTCGACGTGCGACGGCTCCTCGGGGGTGACGTCGATGACCTCGCCGTCGTCATACGGCGAGGCCTGTTCGAAGGGATTACCGTCCATGGGGCCGCCAAAAGAGATGAAGTTGACGGTGTTGGCCTCCAACGAGCGCTGGAAGCGCTTGCGAAGGTAGCTCTTGAGGGGGCGGCGAAACATCGGCACCAGCAGGAGCAAGCCCGTGATGTCGGTGAGCACGCCCGGAGCCACCAGGAGGGCGCCGGCGATGAGCACGGCCACACCGTCGAGCAGCGAATCGGCCGGCAGGCGCCCTTCGGCCAGGTCGCTGCTCACCCGTCGCCAGGCCGCCATGCCCTGTCGCTTGGCGAGCACGGCGCCCATCAACCCGGTCGTGAGCACCAGCGCGATGGTCGGCAACAGGCCCACGGCGTGGGCCATGGGGATGAGGATCGCCATTTCAATGATCGGTACGATCGTGAAAAGCAAGAGCAGCTTGGCTACCACAGGGACCTCCTTGAGACTTCCAAGACGGGCCGCGCCGCGCGTGGGCGCCGCGCGGCCCGCGAGGGTTAAGCCTTCACGCTCTCCCAGTCCTTCAAAAATCGCTCCAGCCCGTTGTCGGTCAACGGGTGATTGAACATTTTGTCGAGGACGGGGAACGGGATGGTGGCGACGTCGGCGCCCAATTTGGCCGCCTCGGTCACATGACGAGGGTGGCGCACCGACGCGACGAGCACCTCGGTGTCCAGATTCGGGTATTGGTCGTAGATCTCGATGATGTCGGCGATGAGCTCCATGCCGTCGTGGCCGATGTCGTCGAGCCGGCCGATGAACGGGCTGATGAACGTGGCGCCCGCCTTAGCCGCCAGCAACGCCTGGTTGGCCGAGAAGCAAAGGGTCACGTTGACACCGATGCCGTCCGAGCTCAGGCGCTTGCACGCCTTGAGGCCCTCGCGCGTCAGCGGCACCTTGATGATCACGTTGTCGGCCCACGCGGCATATTCGGTGCCTTCGGCGACCATCTCGTCGGCCTGCAGGCCGGTGACCTCGGCGCTGACGGGCCCGTCGACCAGGCTGCAGATTTCCTCGATGACCTCGCGGAAATTGCGTCCGGTCTTGGCCACCAAACTGGGGTTGGTGGTCACGCCGTCGACCAACCCGAGGCTGGCCGCTTCGCGAATGTCGTTGACATCGGCGCTGTCGATAAAAATCTTCATGACGATCTCTTGCGTGTCTGGGGCAGGGAAGAGGCGCGATTGCGTCGCTGGTCTCCTAACACTTCACCCCGGCCGGTGCAACGCCTGCGAGGGGGACGCGTGCGTCAGAAATTGGCGTTCAATGTCACCGGAAAACAGATGTTTTCGCCGTCGCGAAAGGCCTCGCATCCTTCCGGGTTATCGACGTTGTTACAATAACGATCGTCGACACAGCGATAATCCTGATTGAACCGACAATCGGCGTCCCCCGCGCAGGTGGTCAGGCAGATCGGGTGGGAGGCCCCCGGGAGCGTGCGGCACACCCCGGAGTCGGGGCAATCGGCGTCGGAGGCGCAATCCTCGACGGTGCAATAGCCGCCGGGGAGCGCGTCGGCCAGCGGCGAGCCGAAGTCGGTCGAGCAGTCCAGCCCGTCGCCGCAGTCGGCGGTGCTCGCGCAGGTGGCGCCCAGGTCGCTGCGGCACAGCCCTTTGCCCCCATCGGAGCCCGTATCGCAATGGGTGCCCGCGGGGCAGACGTTGGGGTCGAGCTCGTGGCAGGCGTCCAGGCAATAACGTTCCTGCTCGGTGCCGAAGCACAGCGTGCCGGGCACGCAGTCGAGGTTATTCTCGCAGCGCTCCCCGCGGGGGGTGGTGCCCGCGGTAAAACAGATGGGCTCGGAGGGGCTCAACCGCGGCGTGCACACACTTCCGTCGGCACAGATGCGCCCGGGGTCGGCACAATTGTGCATGCAGATGAACTCGTTGGGCTGGCCGGTGCCGATGCACGACGCCCCGTCGACGCAGTCTTCGGGGCCGTGGCACGGCTGGCCCACCGCCACGCGGGTGTCGCCGACAGCGTCCGTCATCGCATCACCGCCAGCGTCGGCGTCGACGGCCGCGTCGTGGCCGGCATCGGCGGTATTCGCAGGCGGGTCTCCCCCGAAGCAGCCGCTGGAAAACACGGCGACCACGCAAAAGATGACGATGGCAAAAGGCTCGCGTGTCACGATCATGGACGGCAAGTGGGGCAATTTGACGGCGCGTGCGCAATGTACTCAATTGTCATTCGTTTTGCCAATTGATAAGACGCCTGCTGTTCCCTTCGGGCAACGCAGACCGTGGGGCACACGCCCAGCGCTCAATTTTCGAACCAGGATCCACCTCGGAGCTTTGCCATGTTGGACATCAATTTCATTCGGGACAACGTCGACCAGGTCAAGAAAGGGGCCAAGGACAAGCGCTTCGACGTCGACATCGACCGCCTGATCGAGCTCGACGACCAGCGCCGCGAGCTCATCCAGGAGAACGAGGCCGTGCGCGCGCGGCGCAACGAGGTGGCCTCGTCGATCCCGCGGGCGTCCAACGAGGAACGCCCCGCGCTCATCGAAGAGGGCCGCGAGCTCAAAGAGCGCGTCCAACAGCTCGACGACGAGTTGGCCGAGGTCAAAGAGCAATACGACCATCTGTTGCTGATGGTCCCCAACGTGGCCCTGCCGGAGGTGCCCGTCGGGGAGACCGACGAGGACAACGTCGAGGTGCGCACATACAAAGAGCCCACCGAGTTCGACTTCGAGCCGCGCGACCACGAGGAGCTCGGCGAGATCCTCGACATCATCGACAAGGAGCGCGCCGTCAAATTCGCCGGCTCGCGGGCCTATCTGCTCAAGGGCGCGGGGGCGCTGTTGGAGATGGCGGTCATGCGCCTGGCCATGGACATCATGGTCGAGCAGGGCTTCGAGCCGGTGCTCGGCCCGGTGATGGTCAACGAGAGCGCGCTCACAGGCACCGGCTTCTTCCCCTACGGCCGCGAGGATACCTACCACCTGGAGCGCGACGACAAGTGGCTGGTGGGCACCAGCGAGGTCTACCTGGTGAGCATCCACCAGGATGAGATCCTCGAACTCGACGAGCTACCCAAATTGTACACCGGCTACAGCCCGTGCTTCCGTCGCGAGGCCGGCAGCGCCGGGGCAGACACCCGCGGCGTCTACCGCGTCCACCAGTTCACCAAGGTCGAGCAGGTGGCGATCATCCCGGCCGATAAGGAGAAGTCGCGCGAGATCCACGACATGCTCCTGAGCAACTCCGAGCGCCTCATGCAGGCGCTGGATCTGCCGTACCGCGTCGCCATCGCCTGCACGGGTGAGATCGGGCTGGGCCAGGTCCTCAAACACGAGCTGGAGACCTGGATGCCCTCGCGCAGCAGCTACTCGGAGACCCACTCGTGTTCGAGCCTGTACGACTACCAGGCACGCCGCTCGGGTATCCGCTACCGCGACGAGGACGGCCACATCCAATACGCCTACACCCTCAACAACACGTTGGCGGCGAGCCCCCGGATTTTGATCCCGATTCTGGAGAATTACCAGAACGCCGACGGCTCGGTGACCGTGCCCGAGGCGCTGGTGCCGTATATGCATGGAATCACGGTGATCGAGCCGAAGTAGGCTTCGAGTGGGCCCCCCTCACGGTCGATAGGGCTAATGATAGACTCCCGCCGCTCCGCGCGGGGGACGGGGCGGCGAAGGCCGCCCCGGGGGTTCCTCGAACCGGCTAGGCCTCCGGCTCCATCTCCTCATCCTCATCCTTCTCCCGATACACCAAATACAAAATATTCGGCAGCAAGATCAGGTCGCCCAACAGCGCTCCACCGATGGTGATCCCGGTCAGGATGCCGAAGTGCTGGGTGGGGACGAAGTTGCTGGTCAACAACACCGACAGCCCCATGACCAGCATCACGCTGGTGAGCAGGATCGCGCGCCCGGCGCCGTAGTAGGTATGGAGGATGGCGTCCTTGACGGTGCGATGCTGCTCGCGCTCCTCCTGGAAGCGGGCGATGAAGTGAATCGTGTCGTCGACCGCCAGCCCCAGGCTGATGGCGAAGATAATGATGGTGCTGGTGTCCAGGTTGATGCCGCGAAGCCCCATATAGCCGAAGGTCATCACCAGCGGGATGGTGTTGGGCAGGATGCTGATCAGCCCCAATTTGATGGAGCGGAACACCAGGGTCATCATGCCGAAGATGATCACCATGGCGAACATCAGGCTGTAGAAGAGGTCGCGGATAAACGAGTCCAGCGACACCGAGGCGACGTAGGCGTCGCCGGTGAGCCGGTAGCGAACTCCAGTGCTCTGGGGAAAGAGCTTGTGCAGCTTCTTTTTGAGGCGCTTGGCCAGCGCGAGCTGGGCCCGGGCGCCGACATCGGAGACGCGCAGCAGCACCCGCGCGTTTTTGAAGTCCGAGGTCACGAAGCGATTGACCCCGGTGGGGTCGTCGGGGGCGCCGGCGATGAGCAATTGGAGCTGCTCGATCTGGGCGCGTGAGCTGGGCATCTTGTCGCGCTCGGCCGGGTCGCCCAGCAGCGCCACGCGCGCGGCCTGGTGGAAGTCGACGATGCTCTGGGTGGAGAGCACCTCGGGCTGGGTGGCGGCGAATTTTTCGAAGCGCGCGATCTTGGCGTAGATCTTCGGGTCTTTGAAGCGGTCCTTCTGGTTCGCCTCCAGGCTGACCTCGATGGGTAGATAGCCGCCCAGGCGCTTCTCGATGAGCTGGGAGGTCTTGTAGGTGGGGTGGTCGTGCTGGAAGACCTCCAGGAGCGTCGTGTCTATGCGCACGCGCGAGGCCGCCAGCCCGAAGCCCGCGGCCACCAGCAAGCTCAGCACGATCACCGCGCCGGCGTGGCGCAACAGGTGCTCGCCGCTTGTCACCAGGTAGCGCTCGAGCAAGCCGCCGCCCTCGAGTTTTTCGTCGGCCTCGGGATCGGTGTTGGTGTGCGGCCGGCGCACCGGGCGCATGTAGGAGAGCGCGGCCGGCAAGAAGAACAGCGTGGCGAAGTAGGCGAACATCACCCCGGCGGCCGCCTGCCAGCCCAGGTTTTGCAAGATGTCGGTGTGTGCCGACACTAGACTGATGAACCCCACAGCGGTCGTCAGGCTGGTCAAAAGGCAGGCCAGACCGGCGTGGCTGACCATCGAGCGGGTGGCCTCGACGCGCTCCTTGCCGGAGTTGAACTCCTCGGAATCGCGCGCGAGCATGTGGATGCTGTCGCTGATGCCGATGATGAAGATCAGGCTGGGCAGCACGTTGTTGACGATGTTGATCGGCGAGCCCGTCCACACCAGCAACGCCACGGTGGCGAGCACGGCAAAGCCGACGGTGAGCACCGGCAAGAGCACGCCGGAGAGGCGGCGAAACAAAAAGCCCAGCAGCAGCACGTAGATCAGCCCGGTCAGCGGCAAGAACGTGAGCTGCTCGTGGCGCAGCTCGTCGACGATGACGGTGCGCAGCTTCGGGATCCCGCTGACCCGGTACTCGTAGCCTTTGGGCAGGGGATAGTTGGCGATCTGGGCCTGGATGGAGTCGACGCCCTTTTTCAGGTCCGTCGCGCTCTGCATGTCGTCGCGAAGCCAGGCGACCACCAGGGCGGCGTTGGCCTTCTTGCCGACCAGGCGCCCGCGCACCAGCGGCTCGTCCATGGCGACCTTGCGCAGCCGCTGGGCGTCGGCCTCGGTGATCTTTGCCGCCGCTCCCGTCTGCTGGGGGAGCACCGGGTCGACGGTCATCGTACCTGGCGAATCTCCGCTGCGTGGTATACGGAAGGTGGCGAGCGATTCGGCTTGTTTGGTAGAGTCGAGCTTGCGAAGCGCGAACGTCAGGTCGCGCATCGTGGTGAGCACGTCCGGTCGAAAGACGTCGTCTCCCAGCACCGCGATGGTCACCAGGTTGTCCTCGTGGCCGAAGCGCTTGGCGAATTTGTCGCGGTAGGCGCTGGCCGACGAGGTCGACTGGAACATCTGTTGGGGCGTGAAGTCGAAGCGCAGGTCCGGTACGGTGGTGGCGAAGAGCGCCGCCAGGGCGAACATGACCACCAGGATCTTACGCCGGTGCTCGATGATGCGTTTTGCTAGCCAGGCGTACATAGCGCGCCTATCGTCGACGGACATACGGTCAAACTACACGCTATAGGGTTGGCACGTTTTGCGGGCCCAGACAAGCACCAAGCGTATGGTCTCACAGAGCCCCTATATCGGATTGGACGTCGGGACCCGGCGCATCGGCGTGGCCACGTCCAACGGCGCGGGCACCATCGCCATGCCCCTGGAGACGGTGGAAGCCGGCCGGGGCAAGCAGCCGGCCAAGCGCGTCGCCCAGATCGTCGAGCAGACCCAATGTGAGGCGATCGTGGTGGGGTGGCCGCTGACCCTCGACGGCGAGGAGGGCAGGGCGGTTCGACGGGTGCAGGCGTTTTTGGACCGGCTTGAAGACACCCTCGACGAGATCGGCGCCGCGCCGCAGATCGTCACCTGGGACGAGCGGCTGACGACCACGGCCGCCGAGAGCTTTCTGATCGGCGCGGACGTCTCTCGGCGCCGACGCAAGCAGGTGGTCGACCAGATCGCCGCCACACATATTTTGCAGGGCTATCTCGACTCGCTGGACGAACACGACGAGTGACGATGCAATTGGGAAGTACAGGCCGACACGGCGGGGAGCGCGGCACCAATGTGGGGAAGATCGCGCTGCGGCTGTGCGCCGTGGCACTGGCCGCGTCGATGGTGGTTCTGGGGGCGATCTACCTGCACTATCGCTCGTGTATCAGCGAGCCGGTGCTGCCCGCGGGTAAGAAGGCGACACTGGTTATCCCGCGCAACACCAACTGGCCCAAGGTCGTCTCCATTCTGGTGCGCGACCAGCTCGTGCGTCGGCCGACGTATTTCGAGTACTGGGCGCGCCGGCGCCACCTGCCCGCGGCGGTCAAGGCCGGCACCTACGAGCTCGAAGGGCCGCTTAGCCTGTCCCAACTCGCCGACAAGCTTCGCGAGGGAGGCAAGGTGGACGAGGTCACGGTGACGTTTCCCGAGGGGCTGACCATCTGGCATATGGCCGACCGGGTCGAGCAGCTCGGCCTGGCCGACCGCGACGACTTTCTGCGAGCCGTGCGCGACAAGCAAGCGCTGGCCAAAGCGGGCATCCAGGGCGACAGCTTCGAGGGGTATCTGTTCCCGGATACCTATCGGTTCCGCAAGGGCACGTCCGCCCACGAAATCGTCGAGCGCCTATTCGGGCGCTGGCAGGCGGTGTGGATGGCGCTGACCCATGAATATCCCAAACAATTGGCCAAGCTTAAGAAAAAGTACGGCTTCGACCGCCGCGACATCGTCACGCTGGCGAGCCTCGTCGAGCGGGAGACCTCGTCGGACGTCGATCGCCCGATCATCGCGCGGGTATTTCTCAATCGCATCGACAAGGGCATGCGCCTGCAGACCGACCCGAGCTGCGTGTACGGAGCCGACACCTACGACGAGGTCCCCAATCCCAAGCTGTGCAACGATCCCCTCAACCGCTACTCGACCTATGTCATCGACGGATTGCCGCCCGGCCCGATCGCCAATCCCGGCCGCGCCAGCCTGGCCGCCGCGCTCAACCCGAGTGCAAAACCGGAGGCGAAGCGCTATCTTTTCTTCGTCGCCCGACGCGATGGGTCGCGGCGCCACTATTTCTCCAAGACGTTCGCCGAACACAAGCGCGCCATCCGCCGTTTCCTGAAGTAGCCCGACCATGGCCGACCCGACCCCGACACCCCCATGATCGACTGGAATCGCCTCACGCTCGACCCGACCATTCGCCGCCTGGGCGCGCTTCTGCGTGACCAGTTCGGCGTGTGGGTGGGCTTTGTCGACGAACACGGCGATTCCTTTCCCATTGGCGGAGGATTGGTGCCCCTGGATAAGCCGGCCTGCGCGCGGCTGATGGCGACCTCGGTGATGTCCAACCAGGGGGGCGAGCGGCGGACCTGCGGCCAGTCGCTGCACCGCTGGCGCGATCGTTTGGACGAGGACCGCGGGACGCAGCCGGTGGAGACGAGCTGCCACGCGGGGTTTTCAGCCATGCTCATCCCCATCGAGGCGACCGGCTCGCAGCGGCGCGCGTGCCTGTACGTGTCCGGTTATGTGCGCTCGGAGTTGGCCCATGAGGCGCTCGCCGAGATCCGCGACACCTTGCAGACCAACGCGTCGACGCGCGCCGACGAGGACGCCGACGAAGCGGCCATCGACGCCATCCCGCGCCTCGATCGCCGAGACCGGGGTTTTATGCGCGCGACTGCGCAGACCCTCGCCGCCGAATGCGAGCGGATCTTGAGCGAAACGGGCTCTGGCAGCTCGCCAGGGGGTGCGGGCGCCAACGGGCCGCACCTCGACGGCGAGAGTTTCCACGGCATGGTCGGCGCCACACGCCAGGTGCGAGAACTCTTCGAGACCATCGCCATCGTCGCCGACAGCAACTCCACGGTGCTCATTCAGGGCGAAAACGGCACGGGTAAGGAGCTCATCGCCCGGGCATTGCATCGCGAGAGTGCGCGCTGCGAGCGCCCGTTCGTCGCGCTCAACTGCGCGGCCATCCCCGGCGAGCTCATCGCCAGCGAGTTGTTCGGCCATCGTCGCGGGGCGTTCTCCGGGGCCCATCGCGACCGCGTCGGTCTGCTGCAGGAGGCCGACGGCGGCACGCTCTTTTTGGACGAGATTGGCGACATGGATCTGCACCTGCAGGTCAAGCTGTTGCGCTTTCTGCAGGAGGGCACGTTCATGGCCGTGGGCGACAACACCGTGCGCAAGGTCGACGTACGCGTGTTGTGCGCGACCAACCAGGACCTGCGCGCGCTGGTACGCCAGGGCAGCTTTCGAAAGGACCTGTTCTTTCGCATCAACGTCATCAACCTGGTCTCCCCGCCGCTTCGGCGCCGTCGCGCCGACATCGAGGTGCTCGCCAGGCACTTTTTGTCCCAGGCCGCCAAGCGCCACAACCGGCCGCTGAAGCGCCTGAGCGACGAGTGCATGGACAAATTGAAGGGCCACGATTGGCCGGGCAACGTCCGCGAGTTGGAAAACGAGATCGAGCGGCTGGTGATCATGTCGGGCGACGACGAGGTCATCGAGGCGCGCCTATTATCCGAGCGCATCGACCCCGACGGCGGCGAACCCGGCTTTCCCATCTTCGAGGATATGGAGCTGCCCGACGCCATCGAACAGCTCGAGCGCACCATGATCCTGCAGGGGCTTCGCGACACGGGCTGGAATAAGAGCCAAACGGCGCGTCTGCTCGGTGTCAGTCGCCGCAACCTCATCCGAAAGGTCTCCCACTACGAACTTGAGCGATTCCGCGACGAGTGAAGGTGGGGCCAGATCGACGACGCCGCGGCGCCAGGGCGCGCTGGGCGTGGTGTCGATATGCGTGCTGTTCGCGCTGATGGCTCCGGCGAGTCCCGCCCGCGCCGGCGGGGACGCCGCTGCGAGCGCCCACCGCTTTTATATCCAGGCCATTCATATCCAGGGCCTCGAGCGCACCGAGCCGTTCGTCATCTACCGGGAGTTACTCGTCGCCAAGGGCGACTCGGCGAGCAAGGCGCGGATCGAGGAGAGCATTCAGCGGGTGCGCAACACCGGGCTGTTTCGCAAGGTGACCTACAAACTGGTGGACACGCCCGGCCAACACCCCGTCAGTAGCCTTCCCGAGGGCGTCAGCCCGGTCACCCTGGAGATTCACATCGACGAGCGCTGGACCGCGCTCCCGCTGCTGACGTTTGCGCGCGGCGGCGGCACCTACCGGCTGGTCGTGGGAGCGTTCGACGACAATTTTCTGGGCCGCGATATCGGCATCGGCGCCCAATACGAGCGGCTGGGCAGCACGAACTCGTTTTACGGCTGGGCGTTCAATCCACGCCTCTTCGACCAACGCCTGCGCGCCGGCATCGACGTGGGCTCGCGAAACCGCACATACACGCTGTACGACCAGGACGGCGCGGTGGACGGCGGGTTTCTGTTGCGCCGGTTCACCGTCGGCGTCTACGCCCAGAAAGAGTGGTTGTGGTGGCTGCGCACCAAGGTCGGGCTGCGCTACAACAACGACTCGTTTTCCTACGAGCTGCTCAGCGACAGCCTTCGCAGCCTGCAAAAGCAACACGGGCTTCCGCCGCCCACGCAGCAACTGCTGGGCAGCGTCACCGGGCTTTTGGGGCGTATCGACCAGGACAACTACCTCGTCGACGGCACCCTGTTTAGCCTGAGCCTCGAGCATGCCAACGCGGCGTTGGGCTCCTCGCAGACCATGACCGACGTGCTCGTCGGGCTGAGCCATTTCGAGCGCTTTCCGCTGAAGATCAACGTGGGCGCGCGGCTGGCCGGCGCCGTCGGCGATATCAACGCCGTGCAGGACCGGTTTTATCTGGGAGGGCTCGACGGCATTCGCGGCTTCGCCAGCGACCGATTCAGCGGGCAGAGCTACTGGCTGGGGAACTTCGAATTTCGCATCCCCTCGGTGGACACCCGCTGGCTGGTCTTGCAGCACGTAGTCTTCGTCGACGCGGCCGGCGTCTCGGAGTCGCTCTCCGGGTTGGCCACGCTGTCGGGCGCCAGCGTGGGCATCGGGCTGCGGGTGATCGTGCCCAAGATCCACGACTTCGTTGCCCGCTTCGATTACGCCTTCCCCCTGTACGGCGACACCACCACGCCGCTTAGCTTCGGCGGCGGGCAATTCTTCTGAGGTCGCTCACAGGTCGCGGGCGACCGTCGGGTCGAGATCGCGGATGCCGCTCAGCCATTGATAGGCCGCGTAACTCCCGATGACGCGCTTGGTGTAATTTCGGGTCTGGTCGTAGGGGATATCCTCGACCCACAGCCCGATCTCGCCGGTTTTCTTGTGGCGAATCCAACTGGAGACGGCCCCGCCGCCGGCGTTGTAGGCGGCGGTCATCAGCACCGGCTGGCTGTCGAAGCGACGCGCCAACGCAAAGAGCAGGTCGACGCCGACGCGGATGTTGACCTTGGCCGTCTTGAGCTTGTCGGGCGTCGCCTCGCCGTCGATGTCGTCGTCGTGCGCGCGAGCCGTCGCCGGCATGAGCTGCATCAGGCCGAGCGCGCCGGCCCAGGACTCGATGCCCTCCACGAAGCTGGACTCCTCGCGCATGATCGCCGCCGGCAGCGCCGGCTGGACGTCCTGGCCGTCGTTGGCCTGACGCCGCTCGGCGATGACCGCCCGGCGAATGTCGCCGGCGAAGGGGTTGGGCCAGGCGATCCGCCAGCGAAGCAGGCGGCCCAGCGCCGGCGCGGCCCACGGGCGCCCGGCGATGGTGCGCCGGGCGATATTGTGGCTGACGGGATAGCGCCCGGCCATATCCTCCAGATAGCTCAGCCGCCAACGATCGGCGTCGCTCGGATGGGCCTGCGAGAGCAGGGCGTGCTCGAGGTCGGCCGCCATCCCAAACAGGCCCAATCGCACCAGGCGCGCCGGCGCCGAGCGCGACCAGCGCGCGTCCACGAACCACTTGCTGACCCCGGCGGCGCTTCCCGCGTCCAGCGAGGCCGGCGTCTGGCCGTGCTGGACGAGCCGCTCGCGGGACAAATACCCGTAGAAGCTAAACGGATAGGTCGTCCACGCCTTCTGCCAGGCGTCGTAGGCCTTCTTGGTGTCTCCGAGCGCCTTCCATGCACGCCCGCTGAAGTACGCCAGGCGTCCCTGGCTGAAGTATTGGTTGTCGAACGGCGGCAGCTTCAGCGCGTGGAGCCGGGCGAGGAATTGCTTGTAATGTCCGGCGCGATATGGCCCCTCGACATACTCCCAGACGATCTCGTGGACCATGTCCCCGTCGGGGTAGTGCGTCAGCGCCTTGGTGACGATCATCTTTTCGGCGTCGGTCTTGTCGGCCTTGCGAGCGATGCGCGCCAGGTAAAGCAGCGCGTCGTCGGCGTGGCTGCGCTTGGGGTAATCGTGCAATAGCTTCTGAAAATGCTTTCGGGACGCGTCGAATTTGTCGCGCCAGAACAGCATCTTTCCCACCGCGTACATTGCGCTGACGCGGTCGTCGGCGTTTGTCGGATTCTTGCATTTGGCGATGACCTTCTCGTAGTGCGCGATGGAGTCGTCGCGCTTGTGCAACCGGTACAGAGTGCGCCCGTAGCGGAATTGGGCGCGGCAGCGATCGGTGGCGTCGAGCTTGGCCAGGTCGACCTTCTTCAATTCATCGAAGGCCTCCTGGAAGCGCACGGCCGCGTACCAGCGCTCGGCGCGCTCCAGATGTATCTGCGCGGACGGCTCGACGTGGAGCTTGTCGAAGCCGTCGACGACGTCGTCGGGCAGACAGTAGCCGTAGGTCAGCTCGGCGATCTTGGGGCTGGGCTTGGGCGCGGCCACCAACTGAGCGGACAACCACTGGCAGGCCGACTGACGGTCCTCGCCGGCCAGGGCCGCGCGGGCGCGCCCGACCGCCGGTAGGCCGCCTCGAACAAGCGCGTCGAGGCGAGCGGCGACCAGGGCGGAGCCCGGGTAGCCGCGTTGGAAGACGCCATGCGCCGCGATGCGTCGCAGCACGTCCAGCGGTGGTTTGGGCGTCAACAACAGGTTTTGGGCGGCCTTGAACTGCAGATAGGAGCGCAAACCATCGGCGACTCGACTCGCCCGAAGGTAGCCCAACCCGGCACGGTCGTGCGCCTCGCCGACCTCCCAGGCGTGGGCCGCCAGCACCATCAGATCGACCCGGCTTCGCCAAGCCGCCTCACCCGCTGGCAATTGCTTGGCGGCGCGCTCGAAGGTGCGCGCGGCCTGGTCGTATTTTCCGAGCGCGTAGAGGTTCAGCCCTCGCGCGCACATCGCCGTGCCACAATATGCCGGCGGCAATACGCCCCGCGTGGGCAGTTGCGCGGCGACTAGGTTGGGGAAGAGCGCGGTCGCCATAAACGCGAGGGCGCACAACAGGGTGCGCCGCGCAAACGGGGACGGGCTTCGCAGCGGCATAGATCTCTCCGTGGGGGAACTTCGTAGCTCGGCGATGGTCGAATAATCTCGCAGTGGGCTCCAACCTAATAGAGCAGCCCGTTTATTCGCCAGCCGATGCCCACCTGCAACACGTTCATGTCGATGTCGAAGGTCTCGACTTTGCCGTCGAAGTCGGCGACGTGCCAGCGATAAACGATGTTGAGCCAAGGGGCATATCCCACGTCGGGATCGGCCAACGGCATATCCAGTCCGACGCCCAGCGAGACGAACGGCCCCACGTGGGTCTGGTAGTCGCCGGTGTCGGGGCGGTTGAGCACGCCGATCTGAGCGCCGCCGCCGAACTCGGCATACAGCGAGGCGACCGTGTAGCTGAGCCAGTCGCTTCCCAACATCAACAGGTACAGCGGGTGGAAGCACACATAACCCCCCAGGCTATGTTGCTCCATGGGGCCGGGGGTGTTGGCGCCGGTCCCGGTCAGATGGTCATAGCGGTACGCCACCCGAAAATCGCCCACCAGCATCGGAAACGACTGGCGCGCCCCTACGTCGATATTCCACCCCTTATAGGGCGCTTCGGTCGCCAGGCTGGCGCCGCCGCGAACCGAGTACTCGACGAAGGCGCCGGTATAGTAGCGACTGTACTCGCGGGGGCTGTCGGTGGACGCCTGGCTGGAGTTGGCCTGCTTGGAGGAGGCCGGCTTTGGGTCGGCGTGAGCGGCCCCGGCGCACGACAGCGCGGCGACGACAATCGCCAACGCGCATAGAATTGGCGGGAACGAAGAGCGGTCGAAGGGCATGGGATACATCGATTGCAAGCTCGGCGGCGGAGGTGTCACCGCTGCAGTTTAGCGCAAGCAGCGTGGGCGGCAAGCCATCGGTGTGCGTAGCGCGGGCGCGATCAGGGTTGCGCGACGGGCAGGGATGCCCTACGATTCTGGCGCTCGGTACCCGAAAACCATTCGGAGACGCTGCAACCGTTCGAGACGAGGTACGCGGATGTTCCTGAAAAATAAGCGACTTTTTGCACTTTTCGCTGTTGCGAGTTTCAGCCAGGTCGCTTGCTATAATACTTATTTCATCGATAAGCCCGAACTCAAGAAGCTCGAGAGCGAGGTCGAGCAGCGCGAGGTCGTGGTGGTCTACGGCGATTGCGACAGCTCGGCGTCGGCGTCGGCGGACAAGTCCGCCGATGGCCAGAAGACGGCGTATAAGTCCTTGAAGCTCGACGGCTCGCGTTGGGCCGCCGCCCAAGGCGCCAAGACCGACACCGCCAGCGACGCCACCGGCACCGGCGACGACATGCCGCCGGCGCGCAAGGGTTGCACACGGGTGCCCGTGTCCACGGCGAACCCGGTCAAGGTCGTCACCAAAGACGGGGACACCTACCGCGTCACCCCGTTCAATTTCATGATGAGCGACCGTCAGATCGTCTCGCCTGAGTACAACCTGCTTCTGTCGCTCGACGACGTCAAAGGCGGCGAAGTCCGTCAGTTCAGCACCTGGAAGACCGTGGGCACCATCCTCGGCGTGAGCGCCGTGGCTATCGGCACCTTCGTCGGCATCAGCGTGCTCGCCCCGAAGGGCAAAGGCTTCAGCAGCCAGTAACGTCGGTTGGGCATCGAACGTCTCCAAGAGGCGCGCTTCGCAATTGCGAAGCGCGCCTTTTTTGGTTGGAAGTGGCGCCCCCCTCCCAGTTGATTTGACACGTACGACCTGCTAGTGTCATCGCGTGTCTTAAGACAACAATTGATTTCGAATGAAAATTGGCGAGGGCCAAATGGCTGCCTCATATCGCAGGATCTCGCTGTCCATCATCGTCGCCCTGCTGGTGGGTACGTCGCTCTTTGGTTGTGGCGACGGCACGGTCAACACCAATGTCGATCAGTCCCGCTCCGGGGACAATGGCGACAACTCCGCTCCACAGCTCAGCGATCAGTACTTCCTGGTTCCCGCCGGGGAGACGCATCTGGTGGGCAACGTCACCGAGTCGGTGACGTTGAAGGTGTTCCTGTACAGCAAGAGCACCGGTGATCCGGTGCCCAATCAGAATATCGCCTACAGTATCGTCGACGCGGGCACCGCCCAGGATGCGACGGTGTCGGCGCTCAACAGCACCACCAACGAGCAGGGCGCGGCGTCGGTCGACCTGCGGCTGGGCGCCTCCGAAGGCACGGTCAAGGTGCGCGCCGAGAACGACTCGTCGAACTCGGTGGATTTCACCGTCGACGTCACGCCCCTGGCCACCGGCAATATCGAATTGAGCATGGTCAACACGGGCGCGTCGATGATGCCGCTCAGTGACATCGACCTGCGCCTTTATCGGGCCGGCGATTATACGTGTGCGGAGTTCCGCCCGCTGACCCAGCGCCAGGACGGGGAGTTGACCACCTACGTGGCCGGCACCCCCCAGGAGACGGTCCATTTCGACGATCTGGGCGTCAATCAGCGCTATATGATCACCGCGGTCGCCAAGGGCGACGCCGGCCAGATCGCCGGGGCAGGATGCATCGAGGATATCGGCGTCCAGGCCGACCAGACCACCCACAAAGAACTGCCCCTGCAGCTTATCCCGCTCAACCCGGTGGGGCGCTACGACGTGACCAGCCACTGGGATTTCACCCACGCGCTGGAAGACTCGGGCACGGTGGGCTCGACCATCGTTCGGGTGCTCAATATCTTCCAGAACCCCGGCCAGGCGCTGTACGACGAGTTCATCAACCTGATTCAAAACTTCGTCGGCGGCCTGGCCTCCGGTGGGCTCAACCTGTTTTTGAACGTCACCGGGTTGGACAATATGCTCATCAACGCCATCAACAACGCCATCGCCGGCAACGATACGCTGAGGCATATCCGCGACGCCGGGCGCGACCTGCGCGACGTGGTCGCCAACCTCGAGGTTCACAGCGAGTTGACCATCGGCAAGATGTCGTCGGACTACGAGTTCCGTGGCACCAATAACTGGCTGGGGATTACGCTGTACTGGCGCTGGAATTGCGACGCCAACTCTCCGCCGGATTGTGGCGCCATCAACATTCAGGCCGACGGCAACGGCGACTTCGGCCAGTTGGGCGTGCTCAGCTCCGAATGGACCGGACGGGTAGTCGCCTACAACCAACTCCAGATCGACACGCACCCGCTGTCGCTGCGCTATGGGCGCTTGATCATTTACGTGCTCAATCAGGTCATCATCCCCCAGATCACCAACGGCAACGCCCACTCGCTGAGCGAAGCGTTTACCTACTGGGTGTGTGACGGCCTGGTAGGCGCCATCGCCAACGGCAGCGGCCAGGTGTGCGCGCCCGACCCGTTCAACGCCTGCTTCGACGCCATGGGCTATTGCCAATCGGCGGTGTCCACCGTGTTCGGCTTCGCCGACATGCTGGTCAGCAATCTGGAGTACGACGTGGGGCTGCGCGTCGGCGGGCAGGCCAAGTTGGTGGAGACGACCTCCGACGGCTTCGTCGACGAGATCACCGACGGTGTGTTCAACGGGGTCATGCAAAACGCCGACCTCGGCCAGCAACAGGGCTCACAGGTGTCGGCGGACTGGACGGGCACGCGCATCGACTTCGACACCAACAACTTGTAAAACAAGGGTCTAGCGGCGCCGAGCGGTTCGGCGCCGTCATTCTCCAGGAGTCAAGTGCGGCGGCGACGTTGGCATGGCTAGCCCTGTGAGGATATTCTTTACGTTGTATCCAACTCAGCATATACTCGCATGGCATACGAAGCTGCTGTTCAAGGGCCTATCCAGGAAGCGCGCATGAAGCTGATTTGTGCCGGCATCACCGACGTCGGAAACGCCCGGGAACACAACGAGGACGACTTCTACCTGTCTGAAGGAAAGGAAGCCCTCTGCGTGGTCGCCGACGGTATGGGCGGGCACCGCTCCGGCGAAGTGGCCAGTGCCATGGCGATTAAGGCGATCGTCGAATACTACCGCGAGACGATCTCGGACTCCGAGTCGGCTCCGGAGTCGGACGACGACGACGGCGTCGATCTCATCCAACATCGCTTGCGCCAGGCGGTCCAAAACGCCAACCGTGCCGTGTTTACCGCGGCCTCCGAGAGCGAGTTGTACCGCGGCATGGGCACGACCATCGTGTCCGGTTATTTCACCAACGAAGGGGTGTATTTCGCCCATATCGGCGATTCGCGCGCCTACCGGTTTCGCGATGGCAAGCTCCAACAGCGCACCGAAGATCACTCGTTGGCCAACGAGTACGTGCGTATGGGGATTCTGGCCGCCGAGGATATCGAGTATTTCCCCTACAAAAACGTCATCACCCGAGCCTGTGGCCTGACCGACAATGTCGAGGTCGACGTCCACTTCGAGGAGATGCAGCCGGGCGACGTCTTTTTGTTCTGCTCCGATGGTTTGACCGACATGGTCAACGACGTCCAACTCCAGGAGTTGCTCACCGCCGAGGACGACCTCGAGAAGCTGTGCAAGACCCTGGTGGATACGGCCAACGCCAACGGCGGCGACGACAATATCACGGTGATTTTGGCCAAGGTGGCTGAGTAGAGCCGCCGGTAACACCCAACAGAACTCCCCCCTCCAGAAGCCCGCGAAAGCGGGTTTTTTGTTTTTTTACGCAACGAAAAGGGCAGATCTGCCGAAAACCAGAGTAGAGGTCGTGCAGCCGGTGCGACCTGCCAACTGGTACTCGGTCAAGGAGCCGCTATGTGTGCGCAACCCTCGGAGTTCGAAGCCTTCTGTCCCATCGACGACGTCGAGCGCGCCGCTCGCTTTGCCCTGTGGCGGGTACGCGGCGTGGGCTCACGACGCATGGCGCGCTTGCTAGAGGTCACCGAGGGGCAGTTGGCCCAACTCTTCGAGGCCGACGCGGCGAGCGCTGGGCGCCTCTTGCAGCGGTGCGGCCTGGGCGAGGGCGTAGGCGAGCGCGTCCGGCAGGTCCTCGCCGATCCGGCTGCCGGTGAATTGTTGGCCCGCGAGGTGGACGCGCTGCCGGCGTCGACGCGCATCCGTCACGTGGGGGAGCCGGATTATCCGGCGCGATTGCTCGACCTTCCCGACCCGCCGGTGTTCGTCTACGTGCGTGGCGACGCGAGTTGGCTGAGCAGTCGGGCGACCGTCGCCGTGGTCGGCAGTCGCAAGGCATCCGTGGCGGATGTGCGTCTCGCACACACGCTCGCCGCGGAGCTTGCGGCGGCGGGCTGTGCGGTGATCAGCGGGGGAGCGCTGGGCGTCGACGCCGCGGCGCATCGCGGTTGCCTGGACGCCGGTGCGCCCACCATCGCCGTACTCGCCGGCGGCGTGGAGCGGCCCACGCCGCGGCGCAACGCGGCGGTCTTCGAGCAGGTCGTCGGGCAGGGCGCCATCGTCACCGAGTACCCGCTGGGCGTGCGCCCGCGCCGATTTCACTTCCAGCGGCGCAATGAGCTCATCGCCGCGCTCGGCGACGCCACCGTCGTAGTGCGCGCCGGCGAGAAGAGCGGGACGATGCTCACGGCGCGGGCGGCTGCGCGCCTGGGCCGTCCGCTGTGTGCCGTGCCCGGCGCGCTGGACAGCCCGCTGACGCAGGGCTGTCACAAGCTGCTCGTCGACGGGGCCCAGTGTGTGCGCCACGCTCGCGACGTGCTCGAGCGGGTGCTGAACCGTCCCCGCACAGGCGAGCAGCTCGTTCTCGACGTCTCGCCGGCCGCGCCGGTGTCGGAAACGCCGCCGCGCGCGGCTCCCTCCTCGCCGCGACCGGCTCCCTCCTCGCCGCGACCGGCGGTGTGTCTGGACACTCTGTCGGCCGACGCCCGCACATTATACGAAGCGCTGGGCATATTGGTCGCCGAGACCGATGAAGGCGTCGGGCGCGATCCCCTGGCGCGTCACCTGCAATGGGACGCCGGTCGATTGAGCTCGGCCCTGCTCGAACTCGAACTCGCCGGCGCCGTGAGCAAACGCCCGGGAGCGGACGCATTTGTGCGTCGCTAGGCCGCTTGCTGGTTGGACGTACGCGGCCTCGACGCCCACGCCTCACTCGTTGAATCGGAGGCGTTTCTGCTTATTTAATCAAAGGGGGGGCTGCGACAGGGGATGAGGTGGGCGGAGGCTCGGCGGCATAGATCTGCGGTGGGTCACAACAGCCTCACTCGACGGTTCATGGGTGATGGAGGAGCAGTGGCCGAGCGCAAATGGCAAGCAATGGTCCTGGGGCGACTACCAGAGGCGGAGAAAGTCCTCGCCTCGCCGTTGTTTTCGGACGCGCTGGCCGTCGAATTCGACCACGTGCGCCGCCCCGAACGCTTTGAGGCAGCGCTGCGCCAGCGGCCCACGCCCGATGTGATCGTCATCGACATCCAACCCCACGGCCTGGAGGTCCTCGACCAGGTACGCGAGATCTTTCCGGTCGCCCCCGTGATCATGGTGGGTGACCCCGCATGCACCGAGGAGTTGCTCGAGGCGCTGCGTCAGGGGCTGGAGCGCTTCGTGCTGCGCGTCGGGGACACCGACATCTTCGTGCGCCTGCTCAGCCAGGTCATCTACCGCCTGCTCAGCCACTCCATCGAGCCGCCCAGCCTGGACAAGCCCTCCGCCGAGCAAATGCACCGCTATGCGCAGTACCACCACATCCTTCATCCCTTCTATGTGACCGGGCCGGATCGACGGTTGTTATACGTCAACGCGGCGGCCGAGCGGCTGACCTGGAAGATGCTCGGGCGCTCGCCGGTCATCGGGGAGGTGGTGGGAGACGAGCTCTTTGCCAGCCTGGGCGACCCCTTCGCCGAACAACTTCGCGAGGCGCTCGCCGGCGACGAATCGGCGGTCATGTACAGCTTCGACGGCCTCGAGCCTCCCGCCGAACGGGGTGTGCACCTGACGCCGGTGGTCACTCGAAGTGGGCGCACTGTGGCCGTGTCGATCGCGGTGCATTCCGAAGTCCCTCCGGAGGTCGAACGAGCGCGCACCATGCGCGCCATCGGGCGATTCGCCGGCGGCCTCGCCCACGACTTCAACAATTTGCTCAACGTCATGATGGTGCAAACCGAGCTGCTCGAGGCCCAGCTCGGCGACATCCCCAAGGCTGCACGCCGGTGCATCCAGAGTATGTCGAGAGCGGTGGCCGACGGAGGCACGCTCACCCGCCAACTGCTCGCGATCAGTCAGGAAGCGCTCACCCGAGCCGAGCCAGTGCACCTCGACACGTTGCTGACGGCCTACGAACCGCATTTGCGCCAATGCTTGCAGCCAGGCCAGACGCTCACGCTGGAAACGGAGGAGTTCACGCCGCTGGTCCAGGGCGATCCCGAGCAACTCGAACACTTGGTCACGCGGCTGGTGGAGAACGCCGCCGAGGCGCTCGACGAGGGTGGACATATCTGCGTGCGCACCGCGGGCATCAATCCGTCGACGCTCGAACAAGTGCCGCGGGGCCTGGAGAAGCGGCCGTGGTTGGTGCTTAGCGTCGCCGATACCGGCCCGGGCGTGCGCCCGGCGCTGCACACCAAGGTCTTCGAGCCGTTTTTTACCACCCGACGCGCCGAGGGGCACAGCGGGCTCGGCTTGACCCTGGTTCACGCGGTGGTCGAGCGCATGGGCGGGCGAATCTTTGTCGACAGCGAGCCCGGCGAGGGATGCACCTTCACCGTGTACCTGCCGGCGAAGTTGGACGGAGACGACGCCCGAACGGGCGAGGCGCCGGCGAGTGAACACGCCGTGCAGGGTCGTCAATGGGGGGTCTTGCTGGTGGAGGACGAAGACGACCTGCGCCATCCCTTTCGCGAAGCCCTCGTCCAGCGCGGCTTCGCCGTCTTGGAGGCGAGCAACGCAGACCAGGCCCGCCAGATCATCGAGGACCGCAGCGACGACATCGATCTGCTGGTAACCGACGTCGTCATGCCCGGCGGAAGTGGGGTAGCGCTGGCTCGCGAACTCTACCAACGCCACCCCGACATCAAACTTGTCTTCGTCTCCGGCTATACCGCCGACGTCGTCGAAGATGACGGAGCCGAGTTGACCGTGGATTACACATTCTTGGCCAAGCCGGTGTCGATGAAACAATTGGTGAAGACTGTCGACGAACTCTTGGGGGCCGATCATGCCGAGTGACAATGCCCAGCACCTCCCTCGCCCGAAGCAGGGGCCTCGGGAACTCATCGTGCTGCTCATCGGCGAGATCCCCGAGGGCGACAAGCTGGACGACCTGGGATTGGTCGACCACAACGTGCACGTGCGCTGCATCCGCGTTGGCGACATCGACGACCTGGAGGTCGCGCTCGACCGGCGAGCCATCGACGCGGTCGTCATCGATGCGATTCCCGATGGCTTGAACGTGCTGCGCACGGTGCGCGAGCGCCGGCCGGTGACCCCGGTGTTGATGATCGCCGATGCCGAGCAGATCGACGTGATTATCGCTGCCAAGAAGGCCGGGCTGGAGCGGTACGTGTTGCGACCGGCGGACGCCGACAAGGGCACGCAACTGTTTTGCTATGAGGTGCGCTCGATGTTGTCTCATATCGTCGAGCCCCCGTCGGTGGAGTCGCCGTCCGCCGAGGCGCTGCACCGCTACGCGCAGTACTACAATGTGAAGGAGCCGTTCTTCGTGATCAGCCCCAGCCGACGGTTGATCTACGTCAACCAGGCCGGCCGCCAGGTGCTGCGCGAACACTTCGGGGTGCACCTGGAGGTGGGCGACCGCGTGGAGATGTTCAGCGTCGAGCACGACACCGAGGCCTTTCGCGAACATGTCGATCGGGCGTTCGACGGCGAGGCCGCAGCCTACCAGCAACGGATCGACCGCCAGACGCCGGTCTTCCAGCGCATCGCCTACCAACCTGTCGTCGGCGCCAACGGACGCGTGCTCGCCGTCTCCATCGCCGCGACCAACGTCACCGAATTGCGCACCATCGAGCTTCAAAAGGCTGCCAGCCAAGAGCGCCTGTGGCAGATGTTCGACGCGCTGCCGCTGCCGTTGGCGCTGCTCGACGACCACGCCTCGCCCGTGCGGGTCAATCCGGCGTTTGGCCAGTTGTTGGGTGATGAGCAGGGCGCCGACGCGCTCACGCCGCTGTGCGATCAATTCGACCAGTGGAAGGCCGGTGAGCGCGCCTATGTGCACAAACAGATCGAACTGCGCGACCAGAACGGCCGCGTCGTGTGGGTGGATTTGACCGGCCTGCCGATCACGGCGCCCGAGGGGGACGCTGACGCCCGTTGGGTGGTGCTCATGGTCGACATCTCCTCGCATAAGGAGACCGAACGCAAGCTCGAGCGCTCCTCGCGACTGCACGCTCTGGGGGAGTTGGCCGGCGGGGTGGCGCACGATTTCAACAATGTGCTCGGCATCGTCGTGACCTACGCCGACATGCTCGAGATGCGTCTGCAGGAGCACGGGGACCAGCGCATCCAAGAGTGGATTGAAAAGCTGCACGATGCCGTCGAGCGCGGTCGCACGCTCACCCATCAACTGCTGACCTTTAGTCGCAATCAGCACGCCGAGCGTGAGCTTGTCCAGCTCAATGAGACCGTACGCAACCTGGTCGACCTGTTGGGCCGAATCATCGGCGCCGACATTGAGTTGCGCGTCGACCTCGACCCGGCGTTGCCGCTGATGTCGGCCAACCCCGCTCAGCTCGAGCAGGTGCTCATGAACCTGGTGGTCAACGCGCGCGACGCCATGCCCGAAGGAGGCGTGCTGACCATCAGCACCGGCTGCGAGTCTGCGCCGGCGCCGGTGGGCAGCCAGGTGGTCCTGGCGGTCGAGGACACCGGAACTGGCATGGACCAACAGACCCAGGAGAGACTCTTCGAGCCGTTCTTTACCACCAAGCCCAAGGGCAAGGGCACCGGCCTGGGCATGGCCACGGTTTATGGAATCGTCGAAGACGCCGAGGGATCGATCCACGTGGACAGCGAGATTGGCGAAGGCACGACCATCGAGCTTCGGTTTCCCGTCCAGCAGGAGTGCGCAGCTCCATCCTCCCTCGGCGATCGCACCAGCGGCGAGGGCAAGTCGCCTGCTTTGCTCGTCGTCGAGGACCAGGACGAGCTGCGCCGGGCGTTCTGTGACTACCTCGACGGCCTCGGCTACCAGGTTCGGGAGGCGTCGAGCCTCGCCGAAGCGCGCGAGCAATTCGACGCCGCCAACGCCGAGGTCGATTTGCTGCTGACCGACATCGTACTCCCCGATGGCAGCGGCTTGGATCTGAGCGAAAATCTGCGGGAGGGGAATCCCAGCCTCGGTGTGGTGTTCATGTCGGGGTACGTCTCGGCGTTGCGGGAAGAGACGATCGGTCAATCGCGCCGGATTTTTCTGCCCAAGCCCGTCGGCCTGTCCGAGGTGCACGACGCTGTGCGCGAGCTGTGTGAGTCACGATGATGCGGCCGGCTCACCGGCCACATTGACAGCCCCACGCCACAGTTGTACCCAATTGCAGGGATTTGTGCGGCCCCGCGCGCCCTGCCTTGTGGGGCACAACACGCCGGGTTGCTACGTACTTACTGTGCTGCCGTCTTCGTTGAAGAGGACCCTCCATGAATCGACAGTTCCTGTTGGCGCCGGGGCCGACCCCCGTGCCCGAAGAAGCCCGTTTGGCCATGGCCAAGAGCTTGATCCACCACCGTGGTCAGGAGTTTCGGGTCGTCTTTCACGAGGTGCGCGAGCGCCTACAATGGCTCTTCGAGACCGACCAGCCCGTGCTCACCGTCACGGCCAGCGGCACCGGTACGTTCGAAGCGGCGATGATTAACTTTACGCGCCGCGACGATACCATTTTGGCCATCGGTGGAGGCAAATTTGGCGAGCGGTGGTCCGAGATCGGTCGCGCCTATGGCATGAACGTCATCGATCTGGATGTGCCCTGGGGCGAGGCGGTCGACCCCCAGCAGGTGGCCGACGCGCTCGCCGACCACCCCGAGTGCGCCATGGTCACGCTGACGCTCAGCGAGACGTCGACCGGGGTGCTCCATCCGTTGGAGGAGGTCGCCGCGGCCGTCCACGATAACAGCAACGCCCTGTTTGCCGTCGATGGCATCACCGCCGTGGGCGTGCATCGGGTGCCCATGGACGCCGCGGGGATCGACATCCTCGTCGCCGGCTCGCAAAAGGCCTTCGGCATTCCCCCCGGGCTGGGGTTCGTGGCCGCGAGCGAGCGCGCCTGGGAGCGCGCGGCGACCTCCGACCACCCGCGCTACTATTTCGATCTGGCGCGCGAGAAGAAGCGTCAGCTCGACGACCAGACCGCGTTTACGCCGGGGATTACCCAGATCATCGCCGCGCAGGTCGTGCTGCGTATGATGGTCGAGGAAGGGCGCGAGGCGCTCATCGAGCGCCACCGGCTCAACGCCGAGGCCACCCGCACGGCCGTCGAGGCGCTAGGCCTGGAGTTGTTGGCCAGCCGGCCGGCCAACTCCGTGTCGGCGGTGTTGGTGCCCGAGGGGCTCAACGCCCCCGACATCGTGCGCACCATGTTGGATAAGCACGGCGCGATCATCGCCGGCGGGCAGGGCGAGTTCAAACAGCGGCTGTTCCGCATCGGACATATCGGCTTTTTCGACCGCAGCGACATCCTCACGGCGCTCAGCGCGCTGGAGTTGAGCCTGGCCGAGCTTGGCTGGGAGGTCGAGCCGGGAACGGCGGTGGCCGCGGCGCAACGTGTTTACGCAGATCATCTCCTTTGAATCGGTAGCAAAACTCATGGCAGCAAACGTGGTCATAGGCGCCCAGTGGGGCGACGAGGGCAAGGGCAAGGTCGTCGACCTGTACACCGAGTTCGCCGACGTCGTCGTGCGTTTTCAGGGCGGCAATAACGCCGGACATACGCTGGTGGTCGAGCGGGACGGGGAGGTCCAAAAGACCGTCTTGCACCTGATCCCCAGCGGCATTTTGCACGCCAACAAAACCTGCGTGATCGGCCAGGGGGTGGTGCTCGACCCCAATGTGCTCCTCCAGGAGATCGACGCGCTTCGCCAGCGTGGCTATTTGGCACGCGACGAGCAGTTGCTCATCGCCGACGACGCCAGCGTGATCATGCCCTACCATCGCCTGCTCGACGTGCTGCGCGAGCAGGCCAAGGGCTCGGACAAGATCGGCACCACTGGCCGCGGCATCGGGCCGTGCTACGAGGACAAGGTCGGCCGCCGGTCCATCTTCGTGCGCGACTTGCTCGACGAGGCCCGCCTGGCCGACAAGCTGGAGGCGAATTTGGCCGAGAAAAACGTGCTGTTGCAGTGGCACGGCCACGAGCCGCTGGAATTCGAGACGCTGCTCGACGAGATGCTCGCCTACGGGGAGCGCATCGAGCGGTTCGTGGGCGACGCCGACCGCTTCGTGTACGACCAGGTCTCGCGCGGGCGCAACGTGCTCTTCGAAGGCGCGCAGGGAACGCTGTTGGACATCGGGCTGGGGACCTATCCCTTCGTCACCTCCAGCCACACCACCAGCGGCGGGGCGTGCGTGGGCGCGGGCATCGCGCCGTCGGATATCGACGGCGTCATCGGCATCACCAAAGCCTACTGCACGCGCGTGGGCTCGGGGCCGTTTCCCACCGAACTCGACAACGAGATGGGCCAACATCTGCGCGACACGGGCCACGAGTATGGCGCCACCACCGGCCGGCCGCGGCGTTGCGGCTGGATCGACGCCGCCGCGCTTCGCTACGCCGCGCGCGTCAACGGCTTTACCGGCCTGACGGTCACCAAGCTCGACGTGCTCTCCGGGCTGGACAAGGTCAAGATCTGCGTGGGCTACCGCGACCCGTCCGGCGCCGAGTTCGACGAGCCGCCCATGGACCCGCTGGTGCTCGAGACGCTCGAGCCCATCTACGAAGAGGTCGGCGGCTGGAGCGAGGACATCACCGGCGTGCGCGTGCTCGAGGAGCTCCCGCACGCGGCCAAACACTTCTTGAGCCGTCTGCAGACCTTGCTCGAGGTGCCCATCGCGCTGGTCTCGGTGGGCCCCAAACGTGCCGAGACGATTGTCGTGCAGAATATCTACCGCTGAGACGCCGGCGCTTGGCGGCGTCGGGCGCTACCCAACTTTTACAGTGAGTCGAGCCGGTGAGTGACGACACGAAACATCATGGCAAGGGCGCCAAGAAGCACGCCCGAACCCCGGACTTCGAAGGCGAGGACTTCGACGACGAGGAATTCGACGACGACTTCGGCGATGAGGAGTTCGACGACGAACACCTGTTCGACGAGGCCGAATTCGAAGCCGAGGGGTGGAGTATTCCGCGCGATCCCGAGGCCGTCGCCCGACTGCTGAAGTCGCTCGAGGGACTGGTGCCCGACATCTTGCGGCGCAGCAGCCAGGAGGGCGGGCGCGAGGCCGACGAAGAGGGCGAGAGCCTGCGCTCGCGGCTCAGCGATCGCAAGTTGCCCCGCGAGGCGGTCAGCTTCATCCTGGGCCAGGTCGACACCACCAAGCGCGAGTTTCTGCGCATTCTGTCCCGCGAGATCCGCCTCTTCTTGGAGAATATGGATCTCGGCGGCGAGCTCGCCAAGATCCTGACCAGCCTGTCGTTCGAGGTGCGCATGGAAGTGCGCTTCATCCCCAACGACCAGGCGTTTCGCCCCTCGGCGAAGGGCCGCATGCGCATCAAGCGCACCGGCAAGAAGAACGACGACGCCGACGACGAGCCCGACGACGACGTCGACTCGGACGAGCAGGGCGAGGGCGACGCCGACGAGGAGCCCAACGAGGAGTCCAAACCACGGCGCTGGTCACTTCGACGCCGCGGCCATGAGGAAGAGCAAGAAGACGAGGACTAGACGGCGCCCGCTACTCGTCTTCGGCGGCCTTCGGCGCGCGCCGAAACCGAATGTGGACGATGCGCGGCGGCTTCTTGGGTCGATTGTCCGGCCCGGTGGGGACCGTGGCGATGCTTTTGACCACGTTCAGGTCGTCGCAGCTCCCGAAAATCGCGTGACGCTGGTCGAGGTGAGGCACCGGCGCCAGGGTGATGAACCACTGGCTTCCCGCGCTGTCGGGCCGCCCCTTATTGGCCATGCTCAAGATGCCGGCGCGGTCGTGGTGGAGCGTGGGGTCGAATTCGTCGGGGATCGCGTAACCTGGCCCGCCGGCGCCGGTGCCGGTGCGGTCGCCCGTTTGAATGAGAAAATTGGGGATGACCCGATGGAAGATCACGCCGTCGTAATACGGCGTGTTCCGGCGCAACTCACCCGTTTCGGGGTCGACCCAGGCTTTCTTCCCACGCGCCAGGCCCACAAAATTTGCCACCGTCAGGGGGGCGCGCTTTTCGTACAGCTTACAGTCGATGGTGCCCATCGTGGTCTTGATGGCGGCGTGGAGCTCGCCATTGCCCTCGATGCCGGCGGTAAAGCGCGCCAGGTCGCTCGCTTTGGGTGGTTTGGCCTTCGCAGGGGGCTTGGGCCTGGGGTGGTGCTCGGCGCTCGCGGCCACCTGGTCGGTGTCGGTGCTCGCCGCGTTCTCGCGCGGGCCGCGCGACTTGGAGTCGCATCCGCTGACCGCCAGCGCCACGGTCGCCGACAGGACAAGCGCGGCGCGTCGTCGTCGCCGCGCCCGTTCAACTAGGCTTGTTGCGAACATGCAGTGGTCTCCGTGGCCCGAAGTGGGCCTCGCCAATCAGCGAAGCTTGTGGCACACGACCGTGACGTTGTCGACCATATTGCCCGCGCGGCCCTTGATGCCGGTGACGACATAGCCGGGTGGACAGTCGACCTCATAGGGAGAGCCGCCGTCGCCACCGATGCCGCGGCCCACGCGACGATCCTTGCCCAATCGAATGCCTCCCGTGGCGGCGTGCGCGTTGGGGTCGGCGATATGCTCGCCCAGGCGATCGAGGGCGAGCTGGACCTTCTTGTTGATCTGCTCGGCGGTCATGTCGCCGACCATGTCGGCGCGCTTGGCGGAGTTGGCGTGGTCGGCCGTGACCGCGCGCTCGGCGACGTCGGCGAAGGCAATGCGCTTTCCTTTGCGCGCGTCTTCCAGCAGCTTGCGCGTCTCGGCGGACATGGTGAATTTGTCGGCGCTCTTGCTGTCGCCGGACTTGTCCGAGGCCGACTCGACCTGGAAGCGGTCGCGCAGAATCTCACCTTCGCCGACCAATTCCACGCCGATCCAGGCGTTCTGGGGGACGGCGCGCCGATACAGCTTCTGGCGAGCTCCCAGCGGCACGGTGTACTTGCCATCGACCACGGCCACGAAATGGCGCTCGTGCCACGTCGACTTGGCCGCGTGTTGGCCGTCGTACAGCTTGAACTCCAGATTGAAGACCCCGCTGACCGGCTGGCCTTTCTCGTCCTGTAGCTTGCCGTTGTAGTCGAGCTCGATCGCCGGGTCGGCCGGGGCGTGGAGTTTGAGCTTGGGCTTGGGCTTAGCTTTGGTGGGCGGCGTGACCTTGCCCTTCGCCATCGAAGTGGTGGCGAAGGGCAGGGCCAAACACATCCCCACCGCAATTGCGGCAATGGTTCGTCGTGTCATCGAGTCAATGCGTTTCGAGGCTTATTTAATCGCGTCTTGCGGATTGGCGGTAAACTTCAGGTGAATGGTCAAAGTCTCGTTGGCCGTGCCCGAGGGCGGCAACTTCTGGCCCTTTTTGACCACCGGCTCGGCGAAGACCACCGCGCCAAATTTGAGCTTCTGGAAGATATCGGCCGACGCCGAGCGCCCTGCCTCCGAAACTTGAGCCGTGCCGGATTTATTCGCGCCGGCCGACACCGCCGGGATCGTCGCCAGCTTGACCACGCCGTCGTCGTCCTTGCTCTTCGAGCCCAGCGGGCCGACATACACCGTGGTCGGCGGCAGGTCGAAGGTCAACTGATTGGAGGCGACCTTGTAGTCGATCTGAGTGACCTCGATGGAGCGGAACACGCCCGTGTATTTGGTCAACTTGTCGTTGCCGGTCGCCTGAACGATGTCGACGTCCTTGGCGAATTCAATGGGTTGGAGCTGCTGGTCGGCCGGGGCGGTCGCCTGCGAGGCGCTGCAGTCGATGTTCTGCGGGCACAATTTGTTGGCATCGATCGTGAACGAGTAGGGGACCTCTTCGTTGAAGCTGATGTTGGTGCTGCTGTCGTCGAGCAACCCACACGCCATCGAGAAGACGGCGAGTACGGTCAGGAAAACAAGGCTGTGTCGCTCCATTTAAACCATCCTTCGTTCAAAGCAAAAGGCGACGCGACGCTCGAGGCTCGAGCATTACGCTCTCACTATACATGGCTTGTAATCGCGACTCCAGTTGGTGTGGCTGTCGAGTACCTTTCCGCTGTATCCGATTTTGCAAAGTGGCCCGCCTCGGAAGGTACATTGTCCTACATGTAGGATATTGTGCCGAAGGGTGTTTGTAATTTCGTCGAAAATTTGTATACTTCGTTGGCTTATAGGCGTGCTGATACACCGGGCTCGAGCCGAGAGGGTTGCACATGGCAGACAAGCCAACCAGTCAACCAGAACAAATCGGTCAGTGGGACGCGGAAGCATTCGGATCGAAACTCGCCAGTGACGAGTCGACCGGAAAGATTTTCGTGCTGCAAGGACTTACTCCTTCACACCTGCATCGCGATGCGCCCGAGTTGCGCGCCGTTCTGGGCGAGCAGGGCCTCCCACTGTTCATCCTGGACCCCACGGGTAGCGCCGGCACCGGCGATTGCCTGCTCGACGTGCTGATCGCGTTCGTGCATCACGCCGAACAGCGCGGCAAGCTCTCCGACGACGCTCGTCACCTCTTTGAATTCGTCTCCTCGGCCAACGATCAGACCCAGAGCGGGTTGTTCCCGGCGGCCGGCGGTAATTTGTATTCGGACACGCTTTGTCGACTGTGGGCGGCGCTGACCGCCGAAGTGCCGGCGGTGCTGATGGTGGTCAACGCCCAGCATTGCCCGCCCAGCGAGCTCAAGGCGCTCAATCACCTGTCGAGCTTCTTCTTCGCCGACCCCATCGAGCAACTCACCCCCGAGATCGCCGCCATCGAGGAGGTGCGCGGCCGGCTCGTCTTTCTGCAGAATGGGCCCGACTTTCCCATCGATTTCGACGGTGTCCCGGTCGTGGAGATCGACCTGACCGAAGCCGCCGAGGAGTCGGTACGCGAATTTCTGACCGATCCCGACATCGTGCGCCGCTTCGTCGAATCGACCGGCGGTGACCCCAGGCGGCTGGGCGAATTGGTCGACAGCCTGCCCAGAGACGTGCGCAACTTCTGGTTGTTTCGCTACGACCGGCTGGAAACGCTCGAGCAGACGCTCATCAACGTGTTGGCCGTCGCCGGGGAGCCGATCCTCGTCGATACGCTGCACGACGCGATGTCGCTGCTGAAGGCCTCGGAGTATTTCGCGCGCTCGCTGCGTAGCCTTACGGAGATGGGCTTCGTGGCGCGCAAGATCAGCTCGGGCGCCGTGGAAGTCCACGTCGAAAGCCCCGAATTCGCCCAGGCCGTGGCCGAGTCGCTGTCCGACAAGCAGCGCGGCGACATACACCAGGCGCTGGCCGATGCGGCGCGCGCCGGGGACGCCGGCGAGTCCCGTCCGGCCTTTTTGGCTCACCATTATTTGGCCGCCGGCAATGTCGCGGCGGGCTTCGAGTACGGCCGCCGCGCGGCCAAGCGGCTGATCAGCCGACGCGCCTACGACCGCGCCCAGGCGCTTTTGGAGATGCTTTTGCCGTTCGCCGATCAGGACGACGAACGCGCCGAGATTCACGCCCAACTCATCGAGGTACACAGCGCGCTGGGCAACCACCGCAAGGCCCTGGTGCACTGCGGGGAGCTCGACGAGCTCGCCGAGGACACTACCGCCCGCGTGCGGCTGCACTGTCAGACGGGCCAATTGCTCAATCGTATCGGCGAGTACGAGACGGCCGCCGAGCGATTCGTCAAAGCCGCCGACGCGGCCGCCAAGGCCGACGACCTTCGCGAGCTGTGGATCGAGGCCAAATTGGGCGAGGGCGAGGCGATGTTCTCCCAGGGGCGCCACCACGCTGCCGAGGAGCGGGCCATCGAGGTCATCGAGCAAATCGAAGATGCTCGCCAACAGCCCGGGCGCGACCGGCGCATGCTCGACTCGTCGATGCTGCATGCGCGCAACCTCATCGGCAAGGTCGCGATTTTGCGTGGCCAATGCCAGAAGGGCAGGGCGCTATTCGAGAAGAACCGCACGCTGGCCGGCGAGTGGGGCTGGGACGACGAAATCGCGCGCGCCGAGGCCAACCTCGGCCTGGTCGCTTTGCAGGAAAAGGATTTCACCGACGCCCTCGAACGGCTGCAGCGGGCGCGCGAGATGGCGCGCACGCCGGCGGCGATTCGTCGCGCCTATGCCTGGCTCAACCTGGGCATCGTCCACCAGCGCAAGGGCCACTATGAAGAGGCGCTTCGCCACTATCTCGAGGGACTACGCGCCTCGCGCCAGGAAGGTGAGGAGGCCGGTTATGGGCTGGCCGCCTATAACCTGGTGACCCTGTACCAGGATATCGGCGCCTTCGACCGCGCCCTGTCGATCATCGACCATCTCGAGGAACGGCAGCAAGACGCGTCGACGACGCATTTCGTCGGCGACCTCCCGGCGGTGGTCCTGGGCAGCATTCTTCTGGATCAGCGTCAATACGAAGAGGCCCTCGAGGTCTTCTCGCGGTTGACCGACGTCGACGACGAGAGCACCGCGTCGAGCCTGCCCGCCAGCGAGGCGCGGTTGCGCTCGGTGGAGGCACATCTGGCGCTGGGACAGCGCAAGGCCGGCGAGCGCATCGTCGACGATTTCGTAATGCCCGAGGAAGACTCCAAACAGCCCCAGCTCGAGGCGCTCTTTGCGCTGGGCAAAATTCTACTCGCGCTCGAAGACGGCGACCCGGAGACGGCGCTTTCTCTGGGGCGCGATGCCGCCGACCTCGCCCGCGGCGCCGGCCATGTGCGCGACGCCCTGCGCATCTCCTTTGGGGTCGCGCGGGCTCTGCAACATGTCGACCGCCCCGAGGAAGCGCGCGCCCTGCTCGAGCGCGAGCTGCAGGAGCTGCGCGAGCGTGCCAAGCGGGTCCCCGAGGCCCATCGGGCGGATTTCTACGCCGTTCCGCTTCACCAGGACCTGGTGGAGTTGGTGCGCGAGCTCAAGGGTGAGATTCCCGAGGAGTTCGACATCGACCTCACGCAAGACGACGCGCCCGCCGAGGTTGGCAAGACCGCCGATGTCGACGACCCTGGCTTCAAGCGCTGGCGTAGCCGCTACAAGGATATGATCGGCGAGACGCAGCGCCTGCACCAACTCTTCCGCGTCATCGACCGCGTCGCCGAGAGCGACTCGCCGGTGTTGCTCCAAGGGGAATCCGGCACCGGCAAGGAGCTGATGGCCGAGGCCGTCCACACCCACAGCAAGCGTGCCGGCGGGCCGTTCATCAAGGTCAACTGCGCCGCCTTCGTCGACGAGTTGCTCATCAGCGAGTTGTTCGGCCACGTCAAAGGCGCGTTCACCGGTGCGGTGTGCGACAAGGTCGGTCGATTTGAAATGGCCGACGGCGGAACCATCTTCCTCGACGAGATCGGCGATATCTCCCCCAAGACCCAGGTCGCCCTGCTTCGCGTGCTCCAAGAGGGCACCTTCGAGAAGGTCGGCGGCACCGAGACCCAGCAGGTCGACGTGCGGGTGGTATGCGCGACCAACAAGAACCTCGAAGAGATGGTCAAGCGCGGCGACTTCCGCCTCGACCTGTACTACCGCCTCAAGGGCGTGGTCATGGAGGTGCCGGCGTTGCGCCAGCGTCGCGAGGATATCCCGCGGCTGGTTACGCATTTCGCGCGCATCTACGCCGGTGGGCAAAAGCCCAAGCAGTTCTCCCGCGAGGTCATGCGGTTTTTGGCCTCCTATAGTTGGCCGGGCAACATTCGGGAGTTGCAGAACTTCGTCAAGAGCATCCTGCTGTTCGTCGAGGGTGACACCGTCGAAATGAACCACCTGCAGGAGTTCAGCGAATTCTTCGCCGGCGGGGAGGTTGACTTCGAGCTTCCGGAAATTGACTATGAGGTCAATCTGGAAGAGTATGAAGATATCGGCGAGACTTATGAAGATCCGGAGGAGGCGCTCGTCGAACAGATAATCGCCGAGGGGCTGTCCCTGGCGAGCATCAAGAAGCGCCTCGAGCTCGAGTCTATCCGGCGCGCGCTCATCGAGACCGGCGGCAATATCACCAAGGCCGCCGAGATTCTGCAGATGAAGCGCCCGCGGCTCAGCCAGATTGTGAATTCGACTGATGAATTGTTAGCTTTGAAGAAAGAACTCGTTGGATAGGGGTCACACGATGCGTCTCACCCAAGTAGGAAGCGTCGCCCTCGCGGGACTTTTAGCTGCTTCGATGGCCGGCTGCGGAAATGTCGACTTCGGCACGCCCAGCCAGCCGGACACCGCGCAGCGCGAGCAAGCGGTGACCGTGGTCCCCGAATTTACGGTGACCGGGGCCAGCGCGATGCCCGGCAAGCTCTATTTGAACGAGCTCGGGCTGACGATCTCCGAGATCCGCCTCGAGCCGCTGTCCACCGAGTTTGGCGCGGTCGCCTACAGCACGCGCAACCCCACCGAACTGCGCTTCGATGTCGCCCACGGCGAGACCGTCAAGCTCGGCGAGCCCGTCGAATTGCCCAGGGCGGGCCGGTATTTGGTCAGCGTGCGCCTCGAGCCCATCTCTCAGGTCGAGCAATCTGCCGATGGGGCCTCCGAGCAGGTCTCTCCGAGCTTCAGCGTCGCGGGCTTCGTCGCCGGAAACGGCGTCGTGCGCGTCGATCCGCGCTACGACGGAAAACACTCCGACGGCAGCCCGGTCCCGATGCCCTTCGACCAGCGCCCCGACGGCAGCACGATGCACGATAACCCGGCGCTTCCCACGGA
Organism: uncultured delta proteobacterium; assembly: GCA_963697525.1. GTDB lineage: Bacteria > Myxococcota_A > Bradymonadia > Bradymonadales > Bradymonadaceae > Bradymonas. Next base: position 4,708,248 of record OY969087.1, on the reverse strand, counting down.
TTGGACGGCGTTCCACTACGACAGCCGCCGCTCGGTGTTCTACACCCTCAACGAGGTGAACTTCGAGTCCGGCAAGCAGTTGCTGTCCTTCGAGTTCGACGTGCACGACTGGGCCCTTGAGCTTGTCGACCCGCTGATCAACGCCGTCAAGCACAACGAGGACCTCGGCTCGCCCAACAAACAGGGCGTCGACGTCACCACGCCGCTCGAGAGCACCGGCTACGGCGCCGAGACGCTCTTCGAGAACGCCAAAGTCCGCGCGATGCCCGACCACCAGGGTATCTGAGCGGACGCGCGAGCGATGATTTGAGCCAGGGCGTTTTGCCCTGGCTCTTTTTTTCTTGAACATTCAGGCGTCAGGCCGTCGGCGAGCTGGACACGAGCAGTGCGACGGGCAGGGTGGCGAAGAGCTGTTCGAGTTTGAGGCCGCACTCGGGTTGGTCGACGACTTCAACGCGTTCGCCGGTAAGTGCGTTGGTCCACTCGGTCGGCAGCGTCTCGGGAACACGCAGGCAACTCCCGTTCCACAGCGGGCCCACCGGAAGGTCGAAGGGCTCGACGAAGCGACTCATCCGCCGGGGCGCGGCCGCGATGATGTGACGGCCGTCGTGGCTGCGGCTAAAAGCACACACGTATGGGCGGAATTTATCGCGCGCGTACAGCTCGTGGTAATCCCCATGAATGAACAGCGAGGGGAATTCGCGGCGCAATTGCAGCGCGCGCCACGTCACGAGTTGCTTGATGCGCGCGTCCTTCCAGTCGCGCAGCAGCGAGACCGCGTACGCCCCCAAATGCTCCTCGGGCACCGATTTCATCTCCTCGAGCGCCGAGCGCCGCGCGTCGTAGTCGACGGGGCGGCGGTTGTCGGGGTCGACCAGCGATAGATTCCAGAACTCGCTTCCCTGGTAGAAGTCGGGAACGCCCGGCGAGGCAACCTTGAGCACGACTTGTGAGAGGCTGTACAGCGCTCCGTAAAATGCGATCTGTTCCTGAAACTCCAGAAAGTCGTCCAAGAAGGGGTTCTCGCCACTTTCGTCGAGGATGCGCTCGGCGAAGCGCACCAGGGCGTATTCGTGGGCGGGGTCCGCGTCGTGCCAACTGGTCTCTTCTTTGGCTTCGCGTGCGGATTTAATGAGGTATTGGCGCAGCCGCTCGGGGTAGTCCGCCAACTCGCGGTCGTCGAGCGGCCAGCTCCCCAGCAGCGTCTGGTAGAGCAGCATCTCCTCGTTGCGGCTCGGCGGCTCGGCGACGGCAGGCGGCATCTTTTTGGGCTCGTTCCACTGCGCCCAGCAGCGAAGCCGCCGCTCCCATTCGTCGGCCATCTCCGAGAGCACGTCGACGCGAATGCGCGCGTCTTCGCCGCGCTTGGAGTCGTGCGTCGACGTCGCGTTCATCGCTCCCGGCCAGTTGTCGACACGGTGTCGGTTGAACGCATGGAATTCGCCCAGTGAGACGTCACCCTCGTCGGGCTCGCCGCCGACGGTGTTCAGCGAAATCAGGTGGTTGTACACGTACAGCGACGTGTCCTCGAGCCCCTTGGCCATCAGCGGCGGGGTGAATTGCTGCCAGGTGCGCACGAACTCGATCACGTCGTCGAGCAGGCTGTCCGGCACCTCGAGCAACAAGATCTGCTCGACCAGATCGTAGGCGGCCACGTCAATGTCAGCACGATTAGCCCGGGCGGTCGCCACTGCCGTCTCGATATGGCGCCGGTCCCGTGCGCAGACGCTGGGCCCGTCGGAGTAGGTGCGATAGACGCCGAGGCCGGCCGAGACTGCGGCCAACGCGCGAGCCAGTTGGTTGGCGGTCAGATCGCGCCCCTGCCGAAGGCGCGCGGCTAAGCCGACGAGGTCGTGGGACATGCGGTCGAGTTCGGCTTCGAAGAGCCAGTCGATGACGAAATGCTTTTTCTCGTAGACCACGCTGCGAAACGACTCCGGGCGTCCGGTAAAGTCGGCGTAGCTTTGGTCGATCTTGCGGTGCCCGTCGGGGTCGACGAAGACGCCGTTTAGCTTGTTCAGAAAGTCATAGCCGGTCGTCCCCGCCACGGGCCACGACGAGTCGAGATCTTCACGCGGGGCGAGGATCTTCTCGACCACCACGTAGGGCTTGCTGTCAGCCGGGCCGCGAAAGGTGTCCTGGAGCCACTGCAGGTACTGCCTGGGGCGGCGAAGCCCGTCGACGTGGTCGACGCGCAGCCCGGTGATCTTGCGATCCTCCCACAAGTCGCCCAAGAATCGGTGGCTGGCCGCGCGAACGCGCTGCTCCTCGATGCGCAGGCCCACCAGGTCACTGATGTTGAAGAAGCGACGGTAGTTGATCTCGAAGCGCTCGCTCTTCCAGTATCGGAGCTGGTACGCCTGCCGGGTGAGCAGCTCATCGAGGGCGTCGGGGTTGCGGTTGAGCTCGTTGACGGCGGCCTCGTCCAGCGAGCCGATCGTCGATGGGTCCAGGGGAAACCACTCGTCGAAGTAGCGCAGCACCGCCCCGTCGGAGGTGCGCTCGACCTTCAACTCGCCGCGCTCGAGCGCCGCCGCGTAGTGGTCTCCGAGGACCGGCACGATCACCTTGCCGCGCGCGGCGGGCCAGGGCGGTTGCCAGTCGATGTCGAAGAAGTCTGCAAACCGCGACTTTTCGCCGCGCGCGAGCACCTCACGCCACCAGGGGTTGTCACAGGAAGCGGCCATGTGGTTGGGCACGATGTCGACCAAAATCCCCATATGGTGCGCGCGGATACGCTGCGCCAGCTCGTCGAAATCCTCGGGCGTGCCCAGGGCGGGGTTGAGTCGGCTTGGGTCGACGACGTCGTAGCCGTGCATGCTGCCCGGGCGCGGCGCCAGAATCGGTGACAAATACACATCCGAGATGCCAAGGGCGTCCAGGTACGGCACGAGCTCGGCAGCATCAGCAAACCCAAAGTCGGGGCTGAGCTGCAGGCGGTAAGTACTTGCCGGAATCCTCATCCGTGAGTTCCCCCTGATGATGAGTTTTCTTAATTTTGCTGCTCGTGGACCTCGATGGCGACGCTCAACGAGTCGGCCAGCGCCACGAAGGTGCGCACCCACTGGGCGCCCGCCCGATCGCCGCTCTCGGCGAGCCTCTCTTGGTCCGGGTACTCCGTGTTCAAAATATCGTAGAACGTGTTCTGCGCTTCCCAGAAGTTGACGTCGAAGGGGACCTGACTGGCCATGGCGGCCACGATACGCAAAGTGTCGAGCACGTCGAGGTTGTAGGGGTCGGCCCCCAACTTCGAGGCCAGCGACACCAGTCTCTCGTTGATGGCAAACCCCAGCGCCTCCTCGTCGATGGAGACGTGGCCGGTGGCCACCTCTTCGAGCAGCGCCCGAAGCCGCTGGGGATCGGGCTCCTCGGCCTGGAACACCTCTTCGAGCTGCCGGTTGAGCACGATCTCGGCAGCGACCTGGAACGAACGGGGTTGCGCGATGTCGAGGTCGGCCAGGAAGCGAAGCAGCGGCGCCCTGCGCCGGTAGATTTGCTGGTAGGCCGCTTCGGCTTCGCGGATCGCCGAGCGCAGGATCGACTGCATGACCTTGTGCTGCTCGTCGCGAAACAGCGAGCGCAGCGAGAAGGACTTGCCCCCGAAGGTTCGGTCGAGCAGGCGAATCAGCGCCGGGGTCTCGGCGCGCTGGAAGAGCACCTGGGCCTCGTCGACCAGCGCCTCGACCTTCCGGCCGCTGCGGTAGGGCTCGATGCCGCCGGTGACGTTGTGCCCGCCCAGGTGCAGAGCCGCGTACATGAATTCGCCCGACTCGCGGGTGATCTCCGAGGTCACCCGCGAGTGGCCGACCACCAGGCGGATCTCGCCGGTTTCGTACAGCTTTCGCTGCCGGTCCTCGACCAGGTACGAGTAGATATGCGCCGGCGTCTGATGGGTGTCGAACAGCGAGCTGATCGCGTAGTGGGCGCCCACGCGTTGCAGGTCGATCGCCGACGACTCCACCATATTTTCGTAGATCCGCCGCCCGTTTCCAAAGCTGGGGATATTGCTCTTGGCCTTCTCCAAACGCTTGAGAAAGCCACTGCGAATGTCGCGGTCGAATAGATCCCGGGCGAGTTGGACCACGCGACCGGCGTACTCGATGACCTGGACGGTTTCGATGCCGCTCAACTCGCTGAAAAACCAGCCGCAACTCGTAAACATGAGCATGGCGTGGCGCTGCAGCTCGAGCAGCTTGAGCGCACGGCTGGTCTCCTCGGCGCCCAGCTTGCTGGACGCCTCTTCGGCCAAGAAGCGCTCGATGTTGCTCGGCGAGCGGTCGTTGATGACCTCGATGTAGCGATTGCGCGTCTCCCAGGGATGCTCGAAGAGCTCGCCGGCGGCCTCGCTGTAGAGCGTGGACACCTGGTCGCGCAGCCAGTTGAGCGCGCTGCGAAGCGGGGCGCGCCACTCCTGCGTCCAATCTGGTCGCCCACCCGTGCGGCAGCCGCAATTGCGCTCCCAACGCCCCACGCCGTGGGCGCAGCTCCACGAGGTATCCTCGAGGATGTCGGCCTCCCATGTCGGTGGGTGATTCTCGAGGAACTCACCGTAATTGGTCAGTTCGACCGACTCGTCGCGCTCGAGGCGACGCAGCGCGAACGCCAGCGCCATGTCGCCGTGGCGATGGTGGTGCCCGTAGGTCTCGCCGTCGGTGGCAATGTGGACCAGTTGCGTGTCGCCCCCCTCGGGGTCGAACGCTCCCATGAGGCGATTGGCGAGCTGGTCGCCCTGGTGGAGCAACTGCTCGAAGGCGATGCTTCGCGAAATGGGGCCGTCGTAAAAGAACAGCGCGATCTCGCGGCCCGACGGCAGCCGCTGCAGATACGCCCGTTTGGGGTCGATGCTCGCGTCGGAGACATCGATCCACTCGGCGTCCTCATCGTCGAGGCGGCGAATGCGCTCGGCCTGGTTGGGGGCGAGCACCGTAAATTTGATCTCGTACTTCGCCAGCGCTTCCAGCGTGTCGATGTCGACGGCGGTCTCGGGAAGCCACATCCCCTCGGGGCGTCGTCCAAAGCGATATTCGAAGTCGCGGATGCCCCAAATGACCTGGGTTCGCCGGTCACGCGTGTTCGCCAGGGGCATGATCATGTGGTTGTAGCCTTGCGCCATCGCCGAGCCGTGCCCGGAGAAGCGCTCCTGACTGTCCCGATCGGCCTGCAAGATGGCCTCGTAGACGCTGCGGTTGTGATCCTCGAGCCAGGCGAGCAGCGTCGGTCCGAAGTTGAAGCTGATCTTGGAGTAATTGTTGACGATTTCGACGATCTTGCCGTCATCATCGAGGATGCGCGAGGCGGCGTTGGTCGCGTAACACTCCTCGGTGATCCGCTCGTTCCAGTCGTGAAACGGCTGAGCGGATTCCTGCAGTTCGATGGCCTCCAGCCACGGGTTTTCCCGAGGGGGCTGGTAAAAGTGGCCATGCAGACAGATGAAGCGTTGCATCTCAGACCTCGCCAACGGAAAGTGCGTCGAAAAAAGCGGCGCTGTGGGCGCGCAGATGTAGGCCAACCGACCCGGCCTCGTCGAGCGCGATCGCCTCGGGGAGCGCCGCGCCGGGCCCGCCCCAGCGCTGCGCGCCGGTCTCCAGGCGACGGTGCCAACGCGCCCGGGGCAGGGTGATGTCGACGGTGGTGTCCTGCGCCCCAAAGTTCAGCAGGATAAGGGCTTGGCGAGCGCCATACCAGCGCCGAATCACCAGCACGTCTCCTCCCGACGGGCGAACAACCTGCATGCGTTCGCGACTCAAATGGCTGAGCGCCGGGTGCGCGCGGCGCAGGGCGATGAGCTCGCGGTACAATTGCCACAGATGGGCGTGCGGGGGCTTGTCCCTCTTGCTGCGGTCGAGCTTGGCCGAGTCGAAGGTCGCTTGTGACGCCGGATCGGGCGGCGCATCGCCGCCGTCGAAGGATGGAAACTCCGCGCGTCGCCCGCGGCGCACGGCCTCGACCAGGTCGGGGTCGCCGTGGTTGATGAAGTAGGGAAACCGCGCCGTCTCTGCGTACTCCTCGCCCATGAACAGAAGCGGGACGAAGGGCGACAGCAGCAACGCGGCCGCGGCGAGCTTTTGCTGTTCGAAGGACGCTAATTCCGAGAGCCGACGCCCCAGCGGCCGGTTGCCCACCTGGTCGTGGTTCTGAACGCAGACCACGAAGCGCTCGCCGGGTAGCCCGTTGGGTGAGTCTCCGTGACGCCGCCCGCGATAGGCCGAGCGCTGACCGGTGTACGCATAGCCGTCGCGCAGGCATCGCTCGAGGTGGGTGATGTCCCCGTAATCGCAGTAGTAATCCTGCGTCTCGCCGGTCAATAGTGTGTGTGCCGCGTGGTGGAAGTCGTCGGACCAATGGGCGTCCATGCCCGTGCCGCCCACCTCGGGCCGGCGGACCAGCCGCGGGTCGTTGGCGTGGGTCTCGGCGATGAGATACAGCGGTCGATGATGCGTCTGGCGACGCTCCTCGACGACCATACGCAGCTCGTCGAGGAAGCTCACCGGCGTGTCGTCGTAGATGGCGTGCACGGCGTCGAGACGAAGCGCATCGACCCCGAATTCGTCAAACCACTGGGCGGCGTTTTGCAGGAAGTAGCGGCGCACCTCGTCGCTTCCGACGCCGTCGAAGTTGACCGCCATGCCCCACGGCGTGTGGTATTTTTCGGTGAAGTACGGGGCGTAATCGTGCAGGTAATTGCCCTCCGGGCCCAGGTGGTTGTAGACCACGTCGAGCACCACCGCCAGGCGGCGCCGATGGCAGGCGCGCACGAAATTGCGAAACGCGCGCGCGCCGCCATAGCTCGACTCCACGGCGAAGGGATAGGCCCCGTCGTAGCCCCAGTTGCGCCGGCCCGGAAATTCGGCGATGGGCATGACCTCCACGGCGGTCACGCCCAACTCGACGAGCTCGTCGAGGTGGTCGACAGCGGCGGAAAACGTCCCCTCGTCGCTAAACGTCCCCACGTGCAACTCGTAGATGATGTAGTCGCGCAGGGCATGGCCCCGCCAGTCCTCGGTGTCGAGCGAGGGAAGCGCGGCGAGCACCTCCGAAGGCCCATGCACGCCTTCGGGCTGGGAACGCGAGGCGGGATCGGGCCGGTCGGTCTGACCGTCGAGGCGCAAGTAATAGCGCGCCCCGGGGTCGATATCTGCCACCACCGCTTCGAAATAGCCCCGTGGGCCCGCCCGCATCGGCTCGATGCGCTCCTCTGGCTGGACCAGATGAACCTCGACGCGCTCGCAGCGTGGCGCCCACACCAAAAAGCGCGCCCGTCGTTGTCCCAGATACGTGCACCCCAGCCCGGGCTTTGCGTCGATGACCGGTTGCATCACGTCTCCTCAGCGGTTCCTCAAGCGGGCGCGGCGCGGGGACGCACATACAACGCGCCCAGCGGCGGCAACGTCAGCATTAGCGACCGGCGGTGGCCGTGGTAGGCGATGGGTGCCGCCTCGACGGCGCCCAAGTTGCCCTTGCCACTTCCCCAGTACTGGCGAGCGTCCGTGTTGACCAGTTCGTCCCACCAGCCGTCGAACGGCACCCCGATGCGGTAATTGTGTCTCGGTACGGGTGTGAAGTTAAACACGCAGGCGACGACGTCTCTCGGATCGTCGCCCCAGCGCAAGAAGCTGAGCACGCTCTGTTCGTTGTCGTGGGTGTCGATCCACTGGAAGCCGTCTGGGTCGAAGTCATGCAGGTGCAGCGCGCCGGTGCGCCGATAGACGTCGTTGAGATCGCCCACCAGCCGGCGCACGCCCTCGTGCGAGTCGTGCTCCAGCAGGTGCCAATCGAGGCTGTGGTCGTGGTTCCACTCGGCGCGCTGGGCGAATTCGCCGCCCATGAACAGCAGCTTCTTGCCCGGCTGGGCGTACATGTAGGCAAAGAGCAGGCGCAGGTTGGCGAATTGCTGCCAGTCGTCGCCGGGCATCTTCTCGAGCAGCGAGCCCTTGCCGTGGACGACCTCGTCGTGGGACAGCGGCAGCACGAAGTTCTCGTTGAACGAGTAGATCCCCCGGAAGCTCAGCTCGTCATGGTGGAATTTGCGGTGGACGGGTTCGTGGGCCAGGTAGGCCAGGGTGTCGTGCATCCAGCCCATGTCCCACTTCATGCCAAAGCCCAGCCCGCCGGTGTAGGTCGGCCGGGAGACCATCGGCCAGGCGGTCGATTCCTCGGCGACCGTCTGCACGTCGGGGAAGCGCTCGTAGACGCTCTCGTTGAAAAACCGCAGGAAGTCGACCGCCTCGATATTCTCACGGCCGCCGTATCGGTTGGGCACCCATTCACCGGGCTTTCGCGAGTAGTCCAGGTACAGCATGGAGGCGACCGCATCGACGCGCAGCCCGTCGGCGTGGAACGTCTCCAGCCAGTACATGGCGCTGCTGGCCAGAAAGGCGCGCACCTCGTTGCGCCCGTAGTTGAAGATGAAGCTCTTCCAGTCCGGGTGGAATCCTTTGCGCGCGTCGGCATGCTCGAAGAGGCTGGTGCCGTCGAAGAACGCCAGGCCGTGTTCGTCGCCGGGGAAATGCGAGGGCACCCAATCCAAGATCACGCCGATGCCCCGCTGGTGCAGGAAGTCGACCAGGTACATGAAATCCTGCGGCGTGCCGAAGCGGCTGGTGGGCGCGAAATAACCGGTGCATTGGTAGCCCCAGGAGCCGTAAAACGGGTGCTCCATGACGGGCATGAACTCGACGTGCGTAAAGCCCATGTCGTCGACGTAATCGGCGAGTTTGGGCGCCAACTCCCGGTAGGTCAGAAAGCGATCGTCCTCGTCGGGGACGCGCATCCACGAGCCCAGGTGGACCTCGTAGACGGCCATGGGCGCGCCTGCCGCGTTGGCCGCGCCGCGCTCGTCCATCCACGCCTGGTCGCCCCAATCATAGTCCACATCCCACACGACCGACGCCGTCTTGGGCGGCGTCTCGTGCATCACGGCGAAGGGATCGGCCTTCTCGACGCGGTAGTCGCGATAGCGCGAGTGGATGGCGTATTTGTAGCATGTACCCCGGGGAATCTCGGGGATGAAGCCCTCCCAGATCCCCGAGGTGCCCTGCGTGCGCAGCGGGTGGCTGGCGGCGTTCCAGCCGTTGAAATCACCGATGACGCTGACGCTCTGGGCGTCCGGCGCCCACACGCCAAAATACACCCCCGTCTGCCCGTCGACTTCGACCAGGTGCGAGCCGAGCTTGTCGTGCAGCCGGAAATGCGTGCCCTCGTTGAAGAGGTACAGGTCCTGCTCGCCCATGCGGGAGTAGTCGTGGCGCACGGGAGGCGCGTCGACGTCCGGCGCGCACGACTGGTCACGCGCCGGACGGTCTCGATCAGTCGGTGTGGTCATGGCGGTCTCGGAAATCAGAAAGCCCGGGCATTGCCGTCGAGATAGTTGATAAGCGAGGCCAGCGGTAGGGCCACCCACGCCGGGCGGTTGTTGATCTCGTAGCCCAGCTCGTAGACCGCCTTTTCCAACTCGTAGGCGCCCAGCAGGCGGTCGAAGGTCTGGCGGTCCGACGGCACCAGGCGCGTGCCCCGGGCGACCTCCAGGTACGCCTCGACGTAGGCGGTGCGCACGCGTTTGAACCAGGACTCCGCCCAATCCTCCATGGGCGCCTCGCGCACCGACGCCAGATCCTGGTGGGTGTGGTCGGACAGGGCGAAATAGGCGGCGTAGTGAAACGAGCGCACCATCCCGGCGACGTCGCGAAGCGCCGAGCGCTTGATGCGCCGCTCGCTCAGCGGCCGCGCCGGCTCGCCCTCGAAGTCGGTGATCACGAAGTCCTTGCCGGTGTACAGCACCTGGCCCAGGTGGAAGTCGCCGTGGGTGCGGATGCGCACCGCGTCGATGCGCGCATCGATGAGTTCGCGCGAGGGGCGGTGGAAGGCGTCGCGGTTGGCGATGACCCGCTCGGCCTGCTCGCGAAGCGGCTGCGGGACCAGCGCGATATTGCGGCTCAGGTCGTCGAAGACCCGGCCGGTCAGGTTGCGCGTCGATTGGTACAACGAGCGCTGGTACAGCTTGGAGAACGGCTCGGGGCCGAAGTCCGAGCGAAGCGGCGCCGACACCAGCGCCCGGTGCAGCTCACCGGTGCGCCGCCCCAGCAGACGCGCCGCGTCCAGGTAGCTGCCGATGAGCTCGTCGAGCTCGGTGTGGTCCTCGGCGCCCGCGCCACCGTCGCCGTTTTCGGCGGGCCGGCCACGGGTGAGCACGCGCTCGTAGAACCGGTCGAGCTCGTCGAGGGTGTACGACCAGGCGTCGCCCTCGTTGTCGACGTACTCCTGGAGGATGCCCACCGTCATCACCGGCTGGTTTTGCGTGCGATAGTCGATCTGGCCGGCCAGGCGGGGCACGTGCTCGAAGCCTCGCTCGGTCAAGAATCGACCGATCTCGGCGTCGAGGTTCTCGCCGGGCTCGATCTTTCGGAACAACTTGAAGATAAACCGGTCGCCGTAGACCACCGAGGTGTTGGTCTGTTCGCTCTGAATGATGCGCGGCTCGAAGCTCAACTCCGGGTCGTACAGCTCGGAGAATGCCGGGGAGGTCGTCGCCGACATGCGCCCGCGCCGGCCGCGTTGACTGGCCTCGGTGCGCATCAATTCGAAGAGCTCGCTGGTGAACTCGCGCTCGGCGATGGCGTCGTAGAGCACGCCTTCTTCGCCGGTTTGCTCGAAGCGCAGCCGCGCCACGATGGGATAGCCGCGCTGGGCGGCCTCGGCGGCCGCGTCGCCGGTCGCCAGCGCCAGCGGCACCACGTAGGTGTCGCTCTGGTGTTGGATGGTCTCCACGTCGACCATGCACACAAACACCGTATGGTCGGCCAGCTCGACGGGGATGAACTCGCGGAAGTTGACGTCGCGGATATAGGCGCCCTTGCTTCGAAACCAGCGCTGACGCCGCAGAAAGTCGGCCAGGGCCCCCTCGACGCGCTCGCGCGCCTTGCCGGCGAGCAGATCCTCGCGCGAGCGCACCCCCGTCAGGGTCATCTTGACCGGCTCGGCGACCTCCTCGATGGCCCAGCCCTGGCGAGCCTCCTCGTGCTGCTCGAGCGAGAACCAGTACACCGCATGCGGCCCCAGGGTCAGAAAATAGGGCAGGTCGCCGATGGGCGGAAAGAGCGTGCGCCCGAACAGCTCCACTGGGACCATGCCGGCGTACTCCGACAGGTCCAGCTCGGCGTATTGGGAAAAGCGCGATAGGTTGGCGACCACCAGGATCTTTTCGTCCTCGTACTCGCGCAACAGCACCAGCACCTTGCGGTTTTCCGGGCGCAGAAAGCGCGTCGAGCCGCTGGCAAACGCCTGGTAACGCTTGCGCAGCGCCAACAGCCGCTTGGTCCACCACAGCAGCGAGCTGGGGTTGGACTGCTGGACCTCCACGTTGACCGCTTCGTAATGGTATTCCGGGTCGATGATCACCGGCAGATACAACTGCTGAGGGTTGGTGCGCGAGAAGCCGGCGTTGCGGTCGCCGCTCCACTGCATGGGCGTGCGCACGCCGTTGCGATCGCCCAGAAAAATATTGTCGCCCATGCCGATCTCGTCGCCGTAGTACATCACGGGCGTGCCCGGCAGGGCGAAGAGCAGGGCGTTCATCAATTCCATGCGCCGCCGGCTATTCTCCAGCAGCGGCGCCAGGCGCCGGCGGATGCCCAGGTTGACCCGCGCGCGGGCCTCACGGGCGTAGGCCCGGTACATGAAGTCGCGCTCCTCGTCGGTGACCATCTCCAGGGTCAGCTCGTCGTGGTTGCGCAAAAAGATCGCCCACTGGGAGTTTTCCGGAATCGACGGCGTCTGCTCCATGATGTCGACGATGGGAAAGCGATCTTCTTGCTGCAGCGCCAGGTACAGCCGGGGCATGACCGGGAAATGGAAGTTCATGTGGCATTCGTCGCCCTCGCCGAAGTAGGCGGCGGCGTCCTCGGGCCACTGGTTGGCCTCGGCGAGGAGCATGCGCTGGTCGTAATGCTCGTCGACGTGGGCGCGCAAGCGTTTCAAGAAGGCGTGGGTCTCGGGCAGGTTCTCGCAGTTGGTGCCCTCGCGCTCGTACAGGTAGGGCACCGCGTCCAGACGCATGCCGTCGACGCCCATATCCAGCCAGTACTCCAACACCTCGAAGATCGCGTCCTGGACGGCGGGGTTGTCGAAGTTCAGGTCCGGCTGGTGGCTGTAGAATCGATGCCAATAATACGCCTCGGCCACCGGGTCCCACGCCCAGTTGGAGTGCTCGAAGTCCTGGAAGATGATGCGCGCCTCCTGGTACTTCTGGGGCGAGTCACTCCATACGTAGAAGTCGCGCTCGGGACTCCCCGGCGCCGCGCGGCGGGCCCGCTGGAACCAGGGGTGCTGGTCGGAGGTGTGGTTGACGACCAGCTCGGTGATCACCCGAAGCCCGCGGTCGTGGGCGGCGTCCAAAAACTCGCGAAAGTCGCTCAGGGTGCCGTAGTCCGGGTGGATATTGTGGTAGTCGGCGATGTCGTAGCCGTCGTCGCGCAGCGGCGACGGGTAAAACGGCAGCAGCCAGATGGCGGTCACGCCCAGGTCTTGCAGGTAGTCGAGCTTTTGTTTGAGCCCGCGAAAGTCGCCGATGCCGTCGCCGTTGCTGTCGTGAAAGGCGCGCACGTGGACTTCGTAGATGATCGCGTCTTTGTACCACTGCGGATGTTGTTCGAGCGCCAACTTCGAATCCTTACGTCGGGGGTGGGTGAGTGTGTTCGTCGGGTCCAGATCAATGGTAGTAGTCAAAGTCCTGCTCGGTGCGCAGGCGCTGGCCGATGCGGAAGATGTGCACCGGGGAGACCTGCGGGTCCAGTTGCACGAAGTTCCGGTGTCCCTGCCACACATAGCGCGCGTCGTCGACCAGGTCGTGGACCTGAAACGAGCGGTCGACGTCGAAGCCCAGGGCGTCACCATCCAGTTCGACCATGCCCGCCTGGGTGTGGTCGAAGTCCAGATTGGCCACCGTCAAGATCACATTGTCGTAGTTGGGGGTGCGCTTGCTGAACGCGAAGAGTTGGTCGTTGTCCACCCGGTGGATGCGCGTCAGACGGTTCTGCTGCAGCGCGGGATTCTGGCCGCGAATGCGGTTGAGCCGGCCGATATAGTCGGCCAGATTATGCGGCTGGTCGAGGTCCCAGTGGCGCACCTGGTACTTCTCGGAGTCCAGGTACTCCTCGCTGCCCGGGTGGCGCGGCACGTGCTCCATCAACTCGAAGGCCGGCCCGTAGATGCCGTAATTGGCGGTCATTGTCGCCGCCAGCGCCACCCGCGCCATAAACGCGGCGCGTTTGCCGGTCTGGAGCACCTCGGTCAGGATGTCGGGCGTATTCGGCCAGAAGTTCGGACGCATGAACTCGACCTGCTTGGTGTGGGTCAGCTCGTCGAGGTACTCGCTGAGCTCCCACTTGGTGTTGCGCCAGGCAAAGTAGGTATACGACTGCGAAAACCCCAGCTTCGCCAGCCGGTGCATGACCTGGGGGCGGGTAAACGCCTCCGCCAAAAAGATCGCCTCGGGATAGTCCTCTCGGATGCTTGCGATGAGCCACTCCCACAGGGCGAACGGCTTGGTGTGGGGGTTGTCCATCCGGAAGATGCGCACCCCTTGCTCGCACCAAAAGCGCACCACCGACTCGAGCTCCTGCCATAGCGAGGGCCACTCGTCGGACTCGAAGTCGAACGGGTAGATATCCTCGTATTTTTTGGGCGGGTTCTCGGCGTATTGCACGGTGCCGTCGGGGCGCTGGCGAAACCACGCGGGATGGGCCTCGACCCAGGGATGGTCGGGCGCGGCCTGGAAGGCGATGTCGAGCGCGACCTCCATATCCAACTCGCGGGCGCGCTCGACCACGCCGCGAAACTCTTCCAGAGTGCCCAGCCGCGGGTGGACGGCCTTGTGGCCGCCCTCGTCCGACCCGATGGCCCAGGGGCTTCCCACGTCGTCATCGGCTGCGACCACGGTGTTGTTCTTACCCTTGCGGTGCACGCGCCCGATGGGGTGGACCGGCGGGAAGTAGACCACGTCGAAGCCCATGGCGGCCACGTAGTCCAGGCGCGCCTCGCAGTCGGCGAAGGTGCCGTGCTCGCCGGGATCGTCGGCCGTCGAGCGCGGGAACATCTCGTACCAGCTCGAGAAACGGGCGCGCTCGCGCTCGACCACGACGGGCAGCTCGCGCTGGAAGCGCGTTCGATAGTTGCGTGGCGCCCAGGATTCCATCAGCTCGGCCAACGTGGCGGCGAGGGCGCGCTCGGCGCGCTCTTGCTGGGCGAGCTCACTGTCGGCCAAACGCGCGGCGGCCTCGCTGAGCGCGCCGGCGGCGTCGCGGTCGCCCTCGACGCGGGCATTGTCGGCGGCGGCCTCGACCAGTTCGGCGCCGATGCGAAGGTCGACGTCGATGTCCTGGCCGGCGTCGACGCGCTTTTGCAGGTCGTGGCGCCAGGTCTTGAAGTGGTCGATCCAGCCGACCACGCTGAACAGGTAGCGGCCGAGTTGATCGACGCGAAATTGGCCTTCCCAGTGGTCGTAGCCCCGTGATTCCATCAGGGCGCTCGACCAGTCATCGTCGGACTCGTGGCGCCACAGCAGCGCGCAGCAGGCCTCGTCGTGACCGTCGGTGAACACATCGGCTTCGACGGTGACCGTGTCACCGACGACGCGTTTGGCGGCGAACCGACCGGCGTCGACCTGCGGCGCGACGCGCTCGATGACCACGCGGCGTCGTCCCTCCTCGGGCAGGGCGTTGGCAGGCATGTCCGACCGAGGCGTTGCGTTGTGCGCTGGCTCCATGGCGTGTCGCCCGTGCGTGCAGACTCGTCCACATAAGCTACTACTCCTTCGGTACAGATGAGCGAATGAAGGTTAGACACGCTCGGCGCGCTGACAACCGACGGCCCCCTGGGTAGCGGATGTTCGGTCCGTGGTGTCAGGCACCACTGGTGTCCGGCTTCACTCTATCGATTCGAGGTCGACAACGATACACCCGGCTCCGGGACAAAGGTCACACGCACGGTCGCAGTTGCAGGCAGGTCGCTGATCAACTGCTCGGCCCACTCTTCGCCGTGCTGCGGACACGAACGCTGTGTGACCCGACGCTCCGCGGGGCGACACGGCGAGGCAAGCCGGAACCTACCGGCAATACAGGTCCGTGACGGGTATGATCCCGTCAAAACTAGGTTTGTAATTATGAAGGTAGTCCCGGTAGGAAGGTCGGCAGGCCGATCAGATTTTCGACGTGGCTGCCGGGCAGCAGCGGCGGCCGGGTGGGCCCGGGGCGGCTCTGCTCGCCCAGCGTCGGCATCAGATCCAGCTCGCCCAGCGTCGGCATCAGATCCAGCGCGTTCTCGAGCCAGATGACCAGCTGCAGCGGCGCGCCGGGGGGCAAGCGCTGCGGCAGCTCGAGCGTCGAGTCCGTGTGCACGTCGGCAATACCGGCCAGGGAGGCCGTCCGCGGCGCCAGCCCCACCAACCGGACCAATCCGACAACCGGACCAACCCTACAACCCGCGTAAATCTGTGGTAAAATCAAGGGCCGGAAATTCTGTTACTATTTTGATTCGCTTCGTCGGAAACCTCATGGACTTACGCGTGGCGACGACGCGACCAATCATGAGAACCACAATGCGGCGATACTATGTATACCTCGGATGCCTGTTTGGAAGCATGGCCCTGCTCTCGGGTTGTGCGACGGCGATGGTCATGGACACGGCTCGGGCGACTCCGCCTGGCGAGAACAGGTTAATGCTGGCCGCCGCGGCCGGGGTGCAGGCCGAGCCAATCCTCGTCCTCGACAGTCCAACACACCCGGCCTGGCCCGACTGGCGGCCGCGCAAGCCCACCATCAATTTCCCGCTGACGCCCTTTCAATTTGAGTGGATGGTGCGCTGGTCGCGTGGACTCGGCGCAGGCTTGCAGGTCGACGCGCAGGCCTCACTGCCGGCGCCTGGTTTTGGCGCCGGACTGGGCTTCAAGTGGGAACTGCCGCTGCCCGAGCAAAGCCCGGTGGCAGTGGCGCTTTCGGCTCGCGGCCACGCCATGGTCGGTGGCACCGACAGCAACGGCTACGGTTCCTACACCTGGGTGCTCACCTCCGACCCGGGAGCGATCGTCAGCTTTGATCTACCCAACGGTCACGCGTTGTACCTCTCGCCTCGCATCCGCTGGGACTGGGTCTACAACTCGTCCTGGGTCGACGAGAACGAGGCGAGTAGCAGCGCCGGGATGCGCTCGTACGGCGGCGCCGTTGGCTGGAAGCTGCCGGTGGCGCACCAAAAGGCGTTATTCGTCGAGATAAACCTTATCTACAGCCCTCACGCATCGCGCAACGACGGCTGGCGCGGCCTTGTCGGGTTCGGCTGGAAGTACAACCCTTTTGAAGAGGACGACCCACCACCACCTTGCTGTCAAGACAACTAAGTTCAGTCCGAGGCCAAAACTCCTGGACCGTTTTCACATGCGCCGACGACACCGTAAGCCGACATGTCGGGTTCCTCACACGAGGTCCGCTCAGCACCTGACGGAGCTGTAGGCCGTGGCGTACGCCTTTGAAGCGCACTGACACTCGTCGTTTCGACTCGGCGGTTGGTTGCCGTCTGTCGCCCCCTCCGCCTTGTGGCGCTCGAGCAGTTTCGGCGGGACGAGTGGTTCTGCAGTTTCGGCTGGGAGTGAACGGGCGGGGTGGGGCGTGGCGCCGCGACTTGCCGCGCCCCTGTTCATGCTTAGCTTGTGCGCGATGCGGTCATGATGCCGACTTCTTGACAACGAATGAGCTTCCGTCGTGAAGCACGCTTTGGGCGTGTCTTCCAACGCAGTGGCGGCATGCGGCGCACCGGTTCGTTTCGGTGATGCCGTCGAGGAATCGAGATTCCCACGAAACATTGCGACTGACAGGAAAGCACATGTCGGACCACGAGAAATTGACGATTGTCTCCAATCGCCTTCCCGTTGTCATGGAGTTTGACCAGCGCCACCAACAATGGACGGGCAAGCCCGGCTCGGGCGGGTTGGTCTCGGCGATGAACCCCATCTTGCAGCAGCGCGGGGGCACCTGGGTGGGCTGGCCGGGCATGGTCGCCGAGAAGGCGCGCGCCTTCGAGTCGCGCCTGGGCGAGGTGCTCGTGTCCATCGGCCAGCAGGCCGGCTACAAGCTCGAGCCGGTGATGCTGACCGACGCCGAGGTCGACGGCTATTATGGAGGCTTTGCCAACTCGGTGCTCTGGCCGCTGTTTCACGGCTTCCCCAACCGATGCGACTTCGACCCGCGCTTCTGGGAGAGCTACCGGGAGGTCAACGACAAATTCGCCCACGCGCTCGTCGAGGCCACCGAGGCCGGTCAGCCCATCTGGGTGCACGACTACCACCTCATCGGCGTGGCCGAGACACTGCGCGAGCTGACCTCACCGGGCAATATCGGCTACTTTCTGCATATCCCATTTCCGGCGCTGGAGAATTTCGTCAAAGTACCCTGGCGCGCCGAGTTGATGCGCGCGCTTCTGGCCTACGACCTGATCGGGTTCCAGTCCGGCCGAGACGAGCGCAACTTTCTGGAGTGTGTCGAGCGCCTGATGCCCGACGCGACGATCAACCGCAGCGAGTCCACCGCGCGCATCCGCGTCAACGGTGAGAACGTGACCGTGGGGGTCTTCCCCATCAGCATCGACTTCGACGACTTCGACGGGCGCGCGCGCTCCGCGGAGGTCGGCGAGCGCATCGAGCGCATGCGCGAGGAGGTCGGCCCGTACAAGATGCTTTTGGGCATCGACCGGCTCGATTACACCAAGGGGCTCGTCGAGCGCTTCCACGCCTTCGAGGAGTTGCTCAGCCGCCACCCCGACCTGGTCGAGGAGGTCATCTTCTTCCAATTGGTGGTCCCCAGCCGCGAGAGCGTGCCCGAGTACCAGGCCCTCAAACGCGAGATCGACCGCATCGTCGGGCGCATCAACGGGCGGTTTAGCACGTCGAAGTGGCAGCCCATCCACTACCTGTACAATACGGTCGACGCCGAGGAGCTCAGCGCCCTGTACCGCCACGCCTCGGTGGGCGTGGTCACCCCGCTATGCGACGGCATGAACCTGGTCTCCAAGGAGTATTGCGCCTCGCAGGTCGACGAAGACGGCGTGCTGGTGCTCAGCGAATTTGCCGGGGCGGCCGACGAATTCCACCAGGACGCCTTGTTGGTCAACCCCTACGACACGGTGGGCACGGCCGACGCGCTGTACCGCGCGGTGACCATGGACGCCGTCGAGCGCACCGACCGGATGCGCCGACTGCGCAGACGCGTCCAGGAGCACGATGTGTACTGGTGGGCCAACCAATTCGTGGACAGCCTGCACGAACCCTCCACGCTGGTGGAGGCCTCCGAGAGCGAGTATTTGCCGATCATCGAGGCGCCGCAGCGAAACAGCGGCCAGACCGTACGGGGCACCAATCTGGACGGCGGCCTCAATCAGACCCGTCCGTAGCGCGCTACTTGCTGATGAGCTCGATGAGAAGGTCGGCCGCCCGATAAGGGCTGTCATGGCGGTCGACGAGGGCGCGCAGTTCGTCTTGCCAGGTATCGGAGTCGATGGCCTGGGCGAGGCGGGCGTCGAGCTCGCCGGCGACGATGAGGCGGATGAGGTGCTCGACGCGACGCTCGTCGCGTGCCTGCGATGAGTTGTGTGCATCGAGCCACTGACGATGCGCCTGGAGCTTGTCGTACAGCTTGTCCAGCCCGTCGAACTCGGTCGCGATAGTGTGGACGATGGGCGCTGTCCACGCATCTTCGGGCTGGTCGACCGCCAGGCTGAGCATCGTCTTGAGTTCGCGGCGCAGCCGGTCGGCGCCGGGGTGGTCGGATTTGTTGATGACGAAGACGTCGGCGATCTCCAAAATGCCCGCCTTGGTCGCCTGAATGTCGTCGCCCAGCCCGGGCACGGTGACCACGATATTGGAGTCGGCGACGCGGGCGATGTCGACCTCGTCTTGTCCCACCCCCACCGTCTCGATGACGATGACGTCGAAGCCCATGGCGTCGAAGATCTGCACCAGCGCCGGCGTCGAGCGCGACAGCCCGCCGAGGTTTCCGCGCGTGGCCACCGAGCGGATGAACACCCCCGGGTCGAGCGCGTGCTCCTGCATGCGGATGCGGTCGCCCAAAATGGCCCCGCCCGAAAAAGGGCTGGTGGGGTCGACGGCGATGACCCCCACGGTCAAGTCCTTGGCCCGGCATAGCTTGATGAAGGCGTTGACCAGGGTGGACTTGCCCGAGCCCGGATTGCCCGTAATTCCGACGATATAGGCGTTGCCGGTGTGGGCAAATAACGCCTCGAGTTCGCCGCGGGCCTCTGGGATCTGGTCGTCGACCAGACGCATCAGGCGCCCGGCGGCGCGGACGTCTCCCGCGAGGATGCGTTGTGCAAGGGGCTCGCTCATAGGGCGTTCACTCGTAGCGGCTGGCGCACTCGTTGGTCAAATACTCCACGACTTCGCCGGTGGGCGTGCCCGGGGTGAAGATGGCGCGCACGCCCTTGGCTTTGAGCGTGTCGATGTCGTCGTCGGGGATGATGCCGCCGCCGAACACGAAGATGTCGCCGGCGTCTTTCTCCTCGAGCAGCTCGACCACGCGGGGCATCAGGGTGTTGTGCGCCCCGGACAAGATGGACAGGCCGATGGCGTCGACATCTTCTTGCAGCGCGGTGGCCACGAGCATCTCGGGCGTCTGGTGCAGGCCGCTGTAGATGACCTCGAAGCCGGCGTCGCGCAGGGCGCGGGCGATGACCTTGGCGCCGCGGTCGTGGCCGTCCAGGCCCGGCTTTCCGATGAGGATGCGATAGGTACGCGTCGGTTGGGTCGTCATGGCTCGTCTCGGGTTCAGTAGCCGTTGCGGGTCAGGTCGCGGGCGATGACCACCCGCTGGATCTCGTTGGTGCCCTCGTAGATGCGCGTCACGCGGGTGTCGCGCAGCAGGCGTTCGACGGCGTACTCCTTGGTGTAGCCGTAGCCGCCGAAGATCTGGATGGCCTCGTCACACGCCCGCCAGGCCGTCTCGGTCGAAAACAGCTTGGCCATCGACGCCTGGCGGGTAAACCGCCGGTCGCCTTGTTCCTTCATCCACGCCGCGCGCAGGCACATCAAACGGGCGGCGTCGAGCTCGGTGGCCATGTCGGCGAGCTTGAACTGGATGCCCTGAAAATTGGCGATGGGCTGGCCGAATTGCTCGCGCTCCTGAGCATAGTCGAGCCCCAGGCTGAGCGCTTCGGTCCCCAGTCCCAGGGCGAGGCTTGCCACGCCGATGCGCCCACCGTCGAGGGCGACCATGGCGATCTTGAAGCCCTCGCCGAACTCGCCCAGCAGGGCATCGTCGGGCACGTGGACGCCGTCGAAGGTCAGCGAGACGGTATTCGAGCCGCGCTGGCCCATTTTCTCCTCGGGCTTGCCCACGCTGATGCCCTCGCTGGCGGCCGGGTCGACCAAAAAGGCCGAGATCCGCTCATTGCCGTCGTCCATCTCGGTGCGCGCCCACACCACGAACACGCCGGCGTGGGCGCCGGAGGTGATCCATGCCTTGGAGCCGTCGATGACCCAGCCGTCGTCGACCTTCTTGGCGCGGGTGCGCATGCCTCCCGGGTCGGAGCCGGCGCCGGGTTCGCTCAGACAGAACGAGCCGCTGGAGAACTCGCCACCGGTCAGCCGCGGGATATAGTGCTGCTTTTGGGCGTCGGTTCCGAAGGCGGCGATGACCTCGCCGACCATATTGTTGACGGCCATGGTCACGCCCACCGAGGCATCGGCGCGCGCGATCTCGGTGATCGCCAGGCTGTAGGCGACCACGCCGGCCTCGGAGCCGCCGTAGTCGGCGCTGATATTGACGCCCATCAGGCCGAGCTCGGCCATCTTTTTGAGCTCCCCAAGCGGAAACGCCTCGCTGCGGTCACGCTCGGCGGCGTGCGGGCGAAGCTCAGTGTCGGCGAAGCGACGGGCGGTATCGCGCACGAGGCGCTGAGTCTCATTGAGTGTGAAGTCCATTGGGCAGGGGTCCAGGGGTTCAGGGGTCCAGGGGTCCAGGGGTCCAGGGGTCCAGGGGTCCAGGGGTTCAGGGGTCCAGGGGTCCAGGGACGGCTACAGCGAACAGCATCTTTCACCGCAAAGGCGCAAAGGCGCGAAGAATGAGAGAGACATTATCTGGGCTCTTTGCGCCTCTGCGTCTTTGCGGTGGAAACGCAGTTCGTCGTTTGCCGTTAGCTGTTATTCGCCTTTGAAATCGGGCTTTCGTTTCTCGACGAAGGCCTGCATGCCTTCTTTGCGGTCTTCCGTGACGAAGAGCTCGCCGAAGGCCTCGCGCTCGAGGGTGTTGGCCTCGTCGAGGGGCATCTCCGAGCCGTGGCGCATCAGGCGTTTGGCGGTGTGGACGGCGACTGGGCCGTTGGCGGCGATTTTTCCGGCCACCTCGTAGACCTTGTCCATGAACTCGTCGGCCGGGAACACCGCGCAGACAAGCCCGATTCGAAGGGCCTCGTCGGCCTTGACGTGGCGTCCGGAAAAAATCAGGTCGCGCGCGTGGTGCCAGCCGATGGTACGCCCGAGGCGCTGGGTGCCGCCGAAGCCAGGCACGATGCCCAGGCCGACCTCGGGAAGACCGAGGCGAGCCTTGTCGCTGGCGTAGATGAGGTCGCAGGCGAGCGCAAGCTCGAGGCCGCCGCCCAGGGCGAAGCCGTTGACCGCAGCGATGACCGGGTAGGGCAGGGCGCTCAGCGCGTCCATCGCCTCGTGGCCCTTGCGGGCAAAGCCCAGGGCGTGCGCGGCGTCGAATCCGTTCATCTGCTTGATGTCCGCCCCGGCGACGAACGCACGACCCGCTCCGGTGATCACGAGGACGCGCACATCGTCGCGGCGCGACAGCTCTTTGGTCGCCGCGAGCAGGTCGTCGATGACCTGCTCGTTGAGGGCGTTGAGCTGGTCGGGCCGGTTCATCGTCAACGTGGCGATACCGTTGTCGCCGTAGGCCACTTCCAGAGTGTCGTAAGCCATAATCGTTCCCAGAATCTTGTAGGAGGCCGCAATGAGCGGCCCCCGGGTTCATACGCAGTTGGTAAGATAGCCGCGGACTTCAGTTCGGGGGCTTCAATATTCGTAGAACCCGCGCCCGCTCTTGCGGCCGAGCCAGCCGGCGTCGACGTACTTTTTGAGCAGCGGACAGGGCCGGTATTTGGCGTCGCCCAGCCCGTCGTGGAGCACCTGCATGATCGCCAGGCAGGTGTCCAGGCCGATGAAGTCGGCCAGCGTCAGCGGGCCCATGGGCTGGTTGGTGCCCAACTTCATGGCCGTGTCGATGTCCTCGACGCTGCCCACACCTTCCATCAGCGCGTAGCAGGCCTCGTTGATCATCGGCATGAGGATGCGATTGACGATAAAGCCGGGGTAGTCCTCGGCCTCGACAGTGGTCTTGCCCATCTTGTCAGCCGCCGCGGCGACTGCCTCGTAGGTCTCATCGGAGGTTGCCAACCCGCGGATGACCTCGACGAGCTTCATGATCGGCACCGGATTCATGAAGTGCATGCCGATGACCTTCTCGGGGCGGGAGGTCTCGGCGGCGATGCGGGTGATCGAGATGCTGGAGGTGTTGGTCGCCAGAATGGCGTGCTCGGGAGCGAGCTCGTCGAGGTTGCGGAAGATCTCGTATTTGATCGCCTCGTTCTCCGTGGCTGCCTCCACCACCAGGTCGGCCTGGGCGACCTGCTCGGTGCTGGTGGTCGTGGAGATGCGCTGCAAGGCCGCATCGCGATTCTCGGCGGTCATGCGCTCTTTGCTGACGAATTTGTCGAGACTCTTTTTGATCGAGGCGACGCCCTTCTGCAGAGCCTCCTCAGAGATGTCCGAAAGCACGACCTCGTAGCCGCTCACCGCCGCGACCTGGGCGATGCCATGGCCCATCTGGCCGGCGCCGATGATGCCGATTTTCTTGATGTCGCTCATTGTCTCGCTCCTTGATCTTTAGGGTTGCTGCGAACCGTCACCGCACCACTAGCACGCCGCTCGAAAAAGCGTCAATCCGGGCACTCGTCGCCGGTGGGACCGGACGTGGCCGGCCAGCCAGCGGTCGCGCGACTGCGGCGACGGCGGTGGCCGCCACGCAAGATTATCGAGAGTGTTGTTGAGACGGGTATCGGTGTGCGATACTCATGTCAAAGGACCGTGGCCTCCAACAACGACGTATCCGCCGGGCCGAGCGACTATGCCCATTTGCCCTAACTGCGAGACGACCTGCGACGAATTTCTCGCGCCGTGTCCCACGGGCGACGGGTATTATTGCGTCGACGCGACTGAATATGCGTCGTACTCCGACGATCCCATGATCGGCCGGCGCGTCGCCGATCGCTTCATCGTCAGCTCCGTGCTCGGGCGCGGCTCGATGGGCAAGGTGTACAAGGCGCGCCAGCACCAGGTCGACCGCGACGTGGCCTTGAAGATCTTTCGCTCGGAGACGCTCGTCCAACACACCCTGGGGCGCAACGGCACCGCCAAGGAAAAGGAGGCGGCGCGGGCGCGCTTCGTCCAGGAGGCCAAGGTCCTCGGGCAGTTGTCCCACCCCAACTGCGTGACGGTCTACGACTTCGGCATGGGCGAGCAGGAAGACTTCCTGTACATGGCCATGGAGTTCGTCGGGGGCGTGTCGCTGCGCGAGGCGGTCAACCGCGGGCTCAAATTCGAAGCCATCGTCGAGATCACCCGCCAGATCCTGCTGGCGCTGCGCGAGGCGCACTCGCTGGGCATCGTACACCGCGACCTCAAGCCGGAAAATATCGTGCTGTCCTACCGGTTCAACACCGGTGAGCACGTCGTCAAAGTGCTCGACTTCGGCATCGCCAAGTTGCTGCAGGCCGACGTCGAGAGTCACACCCGCGCCGGGGCTCTGTTCGGCACCCCCGCTTATATGAGCCCGGAGCAGTGCCGCGGCGAGGTCGCCACCATCGGCCCGCAGGTCGACATCTACGCGCTGGGCTGCATCCTATACGAGATGGTCTGCGGCCAACTGCCGTACGTGGCCACGCTCCCCCAGCAGATGGTTCGTCTGCATCAAGAAGCCGACATTCCACCGTTGAATTTGCGCCGGGGCATCGAGGTGCCCGACGGTCTGGAAGCGTTCATCCACAAATGCCTGGCCAAAGATCGCCTCGATCGCTTCGACGACGCCGACATGGCGATGCACGCCTTCGAGGAGATCCTCGAGCAAAGTGGCGACGTGGGCACCGGGGGATTGGACTCGCGCGGGCTGGGGAGCATGGCGCGCACCATTCAGAAGCGCTCCGGCACGACCCACGGCGCGCGAAGCGTCATCGTGCCCAAAGACAATGTCAGCGGCGATGTGCTCGACCCGCTGGGCAAGGCGCCCATTCCGCCGCCGGCGGCCGTGGCCCCCGCCGCGCCCGCGCCATCGCTGGCCGACGGACCGATGGACCCGGCACTGCAGGCGACCCCGCCGCGCAACAAGGTCTCCGTGCCGCGGGTGTCGGTGCCCTCGTCGAAGCGGGCCTCGCAGACGTTGGCCGGCGCCGAGCCCGACGACGACAAATCGTCGTCGCTTCCCACGCTCGACCGTCAGAGCGTGCTCATCGGGCTGGCCATCTTCGCGGTGTTGATCTGCTGCGTGCTGATCTTCTACCTGATCTACGCCTCCATCATGAACGGCTAACGACCTAGGGCTTAGTACTACAACGTCATTTTCGACGTGAGCGCCCTCGGCGAGACCACGGGACCGAGGCCAAGGCTCAGACGACGAGGCGATGCGGTTGAGCATCGTCGAGGAGGATGAACGCAGGCGTCGGTTCTGTGGGCCGACGAGGTGCCGCGTGGAAAGTGACGTTGTAGTATTAGTCGCGGGGGACGCGCAGCACGACCTTGCCGACGTTCTCGTTGTTCAGCAGGATGTCGTGGGCCTCGTTGGCCGCGGTGATCGGCATCATGCGGTAGACCACCGGGCGCAGCTCGCCGCTGTCGAACCAGGGCCAGACCTCCTGGCGAAAACGGGCGGTGATGTGGGCTTTTTCGGCATCGGAGCGCGCGCGCAGCACCGACCCGATGACGCGCAGCCGACGCATCAACAGTTGCGAGAGCGACAGCTCGGCGCTCGAGCCCGACAGGATGCCGATGATCACCAGCCGCCCGCAGTTTTTGAGGATGGAGATATTGCGCTCCAGGTACTCGGCGCCGACGGGGTCGAGGATGATGTCGACTCCCTCGCCGTCGGTCAGCTCGCGGATGCGCTCGGCGAAGT
Organism: uncultured delta proteobacterium; assembly: GCA_963697525.1. Classification (GTDB taxonomy): domain Bacteria; phylum Myxococcota_A; class Bradymonadia; order Bradymonadales; family Bradymonadaceae; genus Bradymonas. The sequence continues at coordinate 4,683,028 of OY969087.1, read as the reverse complement.
CCTCGGAGTGGCGGTCGATGGCCGCCTCCACGCCCATCTCATGCAGGAAGTCGAGCTTTTCGGCGCTGGAGGTCGCGTACACCGGGGAGTCGAAGACCCGACACAACTGCACGGCGGCGGTGCCCACGCCCGAGCCGCCGGCGTGGATCAACACCCGCTCGCCCTCGCTCTGATTGGCCTCCAGGAAGATATTGAGATAGGCCGTAAAGAAGACCTCCGGGATGGCCGCTGCCTCCAGAAGCTCGACCGAGGAGGGCACCGGCAGCAGCACCGAGGCGGGGGCGACCACATATTGGGCATAGCCGCCGCCAGCGAGCAGGCAGCACACCTGGTCGCCCACGCTCCAGCCGTCGACGCCCTCGCCGAGCTCGGCGATGGTCCCCGAGACCTCGAGCCCGAGGATGTCGCTGGCGCCCTCGGGCACCGGGTACATGCCGCGCCGCTGCAACAGATCGGCGCGATTGACCGCGGTGGCCGCCGCCTCGATGAGCACCTCGCCGGGGCCGGGCGACGGGGTGGGAACGTCCTGCCAGACCAGGGTGCATTCGTCGTCGTCGCGGATTTGAATCGCCTTCATGTGGGTCCTCTCGATGTGGCCTCTTTGGATTTCGGCACTTCGTTGTTACTTCTTGTCGGCGGGCGATGGTGCCCGACTAGGGTCGAAACGATGCAACTTGCCAGAATCATCAGCCTTCTTGCGTGTGCAACACTCCTAGCCGTCGCCACGGCTGGCTGCAAGGCCGATCCGGCGGCGCATCCGGCCAAACAGCGCCTGGTGGCGTTTTTGGACGCGCTCAAATACAAGGACGCCGAGCACGCCGCTGCCCTGCACGTCGAGAGCACCAACCAGGGGCTGTACTGCCACTCCAAGGCCTTTGCCCACGCTCTGAGCAAGGCCCGCGCCAAGGCCACGCCCGCCGAATGTGCGCGCGTGGACAAGCTCGGCGCCGCGAAGCTCGACCGACTGTCGTCCGAGGCGCGCCTGCTCGTCCAGATCGTGCGCTTTGCCTGCGAGCAGCCCAAGGCCGGCTGCGCGGCCTACGGCCAGCGCGTGCTGCAGAGTCAACTCGACCACCTGGTCCACCGAGGCGCCGGCTCGCGCTGGGCGATCACCGACTACAAGATCCAGAAAGTCCTGGGCGGGGCGAACCAGGCGGTCGCCTACGTCGACCTCGTTCACACCGGGGACCGGGCGCGAACCCACCAGACCCTGACTCTGAAGAAAGTCGGCACGAAGTGGTATGTGTCCGAACCAATGACCGGGCGAACCACGGGAGAGCGATGACGCGCGTAATCATCACCCACGCCAATGCCGACCTGGACGCGCTGGCCAGCGTGGTGCTGGCGCGGCGGCTGTACGGTGAGGCGGTGTGCCTGCGCAACCAGACGGTGAGCGTGCCGGTGCGTCGCTACCTGGCCCTGCACAAGGACCGACTGGATCTACAGCGCCTCGATGACATCGACGTCGACCAGGTCACCGAGGTGGTCGTGGTGGACGTGCGCGACCGGCGTTGGCTCCAGGAGTTCGACGCCGTGCTCGAGGTGGCCCCGCGCGTCGTGCTCTACGATCACCATCCGGCCTCCGACCACGACATCGTCGCCGACGAGGCTCACATCGAGCGCGTCGGCTCGTGCACCACCCTCCTTTGCGAGCGCTTGCAGGCCGAGGCCATCGAGCTGGGCGAAGCCGAGGCCACGCTGGCGCTGCTGGGCCTGTACGCCGATACGGGCAGCTTGTCGTTCGACAGCACCACGCCGCGCGACGTCGACGCGGCGGCGTTCTTGCTGCGCGCCGGCGCACGCCTGTCGGTGGTCAATCGCTACGTCCAGCAGCGGTTTTCCCCGGAGCAGCGCGAGCTGCTGGTGACGATGATGCCGCGCACCGAGGAGTTCAGCGTCGAGGCCGTCGAGGTGGCCATCAGCACCGGCCAGGCGCGCGCCTATGTGCGCTCCGCCTCCGAGGTCGTCGACGACATCATGCGCCTGGGCGGCCACGACGCCATCTTCGGGGTCATCGGCTTCGACAAGGGCAAGCGCGTGCAGGTCGTCGGCCGCAGCCGCGTGCCCTACGTCGACGTGGGCGCGATTCTGAAGCGCCTGGGCGGGGGAGGCCACGCCGGGGCGGCCGCGGCGACGTTCAAAAACCAATCGATTGACGAGGTGGTCGCCCAGATCAAACAGGTGCTCGGTGAGGTCGAGCTTCGCCCCACGCGGGTCGCCGACGTGATGAGCTCGCCGGTGGAGACCATCGAACGAACGGCGACCCTGGCGCAGGCGCGCGCGCTGCTGACCCGGTGGAGCTTTACCGGCGCGCCCGTGCTCAAAGACGGCCGCCTCGAGGGGATCATCTCCCGGCGCGACATCGACCGCGCCGCCGAGGCCGGCAAGCTCGACCTGCCGGTGGCCAGCTATATGAGCCACAACCCGATCACGATCACCGCCGACGAGCCCCTCGAGGACGCCCTCGAGTCGATGACCCAGCGCGACATCGGGCGCCTGCCGGTATGCGACGCCTCCGAGATCGTCGGCATCATCACCCGCAGCGATATCCTGCGCCGGCTGTACGCCGAGGGGTGAGTGCAGCCGCCGGCGAGGTTGTTGGGCATTTGCCTGCAGGTCGGACTTGCCCGCCGGGCTCACTATTGGCTAGGGTGGGGCCGGCGTAAGGCATTGAGTCCCCTCTTATCGCGGTGAGAGCCATGGCCAAACGACGTCGGAAAGCAAAAAACAAGCGGGAACAGAAGGCAGCTAAGGACAGCAAGAAGTTCGTCTATACCCTGGTGGGGTTGGCGTTGCTGTTCGTGGTGGGGTTCGTCGTGCTGCGGCTGGCGCTGTAAGCGAGCCAACGCCCGACTTATCCCTCCTCCTGGGGCGCCAGCGCGAACGGTAGCTCGTTGGCCTCGGGCAGGTCCCGGGTTAAAAATGCGTGCACCTCCCTCAAAAAACGCTCCTTGCCCTGCCCAGCGCGGATGTCCCGGTCGGTGACATCGATGGTCAGCAGATCCATGCCGTATTTGCGCCGGGCCACGGCGGCAAACGAGTCGTAGTAGCCGTTGAGCCCCTTTAGGAAGTCGGCGGTGATCCCACTCTCCTCCTCGCGTCCGCGCGCCGAGATGCGCCGCAGCAGCACGTTGACGTCCGGGGTGTGCAGCAAGATGACCTTGTCGGGTTGGCTGACCTGTCCGTTGAACCGCTTGAAATAATCGAAATACAGGTCCAACTCCTGATCGGTCATATGCCCCAGACCGTGCAGGTATTTGGCGAAGATCTCGGGATCCTCGATGAGCGTGCGGTCCTGGATGCACGAGCCGTGATGGCGCTCGATGAGCATATGGTGCTCGATGCGCTTGAGCAGGAACTCCATCTGCAGCGTGAAGCTCCACCGGGTCATGTCGCGGTAATACGACTTGAGAAAGCGGTTCTCCAACACCGGTTCGTGGAAGAGCTCGAAGCCGTAATGACGCGCCAGAATGCGCGCCGCGGTGCTCTTGCCCGCGCCGATATTGCCTGCCAGTGCGACGAAGATCTTGGGGGCCATGCTGCGACTTCCTTGGGCTCGGGGGTGCTGCTGTGCTCGCGGGTCGTCCCTGTTTTAATAGCTTAATAGCGAAGTGACGCAGTCCGCACAAGAAGCTGGGCGCGTTGCCTTGTTTGCGATAGCCTCATGGCAACAAGAACAAGTGGACGGGTGTTAATTTCTCGCAGTCATCTCGGGCGCCGATGTCGAAACGCTCCAACAACTCCCTGCCGGCCTCACTAAACATGAACCGGTCGACGTCTACCAGCGGTCAGCGCCTGGCGCTGGTCGAACGGGTGGCTCATATCGGCACCTGGGAGTGGGACATCGCCACCGGAGCGATCACCTGGTCGGACGAGATCTACCGCATCTACGGCATGGAGCCGCAGGCGCGCCACATCGACGCCGACTTTGTCAAAAGCCGCATGGCCGCCACGGACGTCACCACGCTGGACGCGGCCGTCGCCAAGGCGGTCGAGGGGGCCACGTTGCTCGACCACGAGTACCGCATCCAGCGCATGGACGGGCGGTGGCGGATCTGCCGGTGCCTGGCCGAGACCACGATCAATGACGATGGCGAGCTGATCTGGCTCGAGGGCGTGCTGCAGGACGTCACGGAGTTGCGCGAGAGTGAGTCGCTCAACCGCCGGCTGGGCCGGATCCTCGACGAGTCCTCCAACGAGATCCTGGTCTTCGACGCCGAGACCTTGCGTCTGATCCAGGTCAACCAGGGCGCGCGCGACAACCTGGGCTATACCGACGCCGAGCTGGTCGGAATGACGCCGATGGACCTGTCGCCCAACATGCGCAGCCGCGCGGACTTCGAGCGGCGGGTGGCGTCGCTGCGCTCGGGGGAGCGCGATCTGTTGGTCTTCGAGGGCGGCAAGGTGCGCAAGGACGGCAGCCATTACCCGGTGGAGGTGCGCCTGCAACTGTCGCGCGCCGAGCACCCGCCGGTCTTCGTGGCCGTGGTGCAGGACATCACCGAGCGCAAGGAGCTGGCGCGCCTGCAGGAGGAGTTCGTCTCCATCGTCAGCCACGAGCTGCGCACCCCGCTGACCCCGGTGACCGGCGTGCTCTCCCTGCTGGCGCGCGGCGACGGCGGCGAGCTCTCCGAGCGCGCCCAGCAAATGGTCGATCTGGCGCTGCGCAACAGCCAGCGGCTGATGTATCTCATCGACGACCTGCTGGATATGCGCAAGATGAGCACGGGGACCATGGAGTTCGACATCGAGGAGGTCGACCTGGCCGCCATCGTCGCCGACGCCGTCGAGGTCAACGCCAACCTCGCCTCGGACGAGGGCGTGCGGGTCGAGCTCGGCCGGCGTGCCGACGGACTGCTGGTCGACGCGGACCGGGAGCGCCTGACTCAAGTCGTGACCAACTTGCTGACCAATGCCGCCAAGTTTTCACCGCCCGGCGGCGTCATCGAGGTCGGCGTCGAGCGCGTCGGCGACGCCTGGGGACGCGTCTCGGTCACCGACCACGGCCCGGGCATCCCGGCCGACTTCCAAGATCGCGTCTTCGACAAATTTGCCCAGGCCGACACCTCGTCGACGCGCACCCACGGGGGCACGGGCTTGGGGCTGACCATCGCCAAGGCCATCGTCGAGCGGCTGGGCGGGCGCATCGACTTCGAGACGGCGCCAGGCGAGGGCACGCGATTCTTCTTCGACCTGCCGTTGGTCACCGATGGCACTGCGTGACGCCAACAGAGTGGCGACTGGGCTAGCAAACCGACCAGCCATCCGGTAACCTTGACGCGCACCATTGCGCATTTTTCCGACCGGATGGGTACCTCGATGACACCCTCGAAGTTTACGTTGGCCTGGCTTGTCGCCGTCGCTGTTGCTGCCGCCGCGGGATGCAGCGATTCCCCGTCCAGCGCTCGCCACGACCACGATGCCTCCCTGACCCAGGACGCCGGCAGCGATGCGCTCGCCGACACCTCCGACGCCGGCGAGGCGATGCAGTGGCCGGACCACTGGACTGTGGCGGTGGCCGACGACGCCCCTGAGGCGGTGCATATCGCCGCCACAGACGTGCATGATTACCTGACCAAGATGGGGTTGACGGTCGACGACCCGTCGGCCAGCGCGGACGTCGCCTGCGCCGGCGGCCAGGGCAGGGTGGTCTTCGTGGGGGACGGCCTCGGCGAGGCCCACTTCGACATGGACTCGCCCACCAAGCAGACCTGGCGCATCGACGAGACGCGCTGCGACAACGGCGTGCTCGTCGAGCTCGCCGGCGGCGGCCTGCTTGGGCGTCAATACGCCGCTTACCAGTGGTTGCACCGGCTGGGGGTTCGCTTCTTCCATCCCGAGGAGGAGTACGTGCCCGATTCGCCCGACTGGCCCGACGACGAGGTCCACGTCGAACACACCCCGGCGTTCAAATACCGCAGCGTGACCCTGCACCTGACCCACCCGCTGGAGCTGGGCGACGTGTTCAAGCGCGCCGACGAGCGGTACAAGGGCGAGGGCGTCGACTACATCGACTGGCAGATCAAAAACGGGGCGAGCTACGGCACCGAGGGCGTCCCGTTCGACGGCGAGCGCGACTACGGCGTGCGTCGCGGCTTGCCCACCAGCACCGGGTTTAACCTGCACGAGACCCAGCAGGGCGGCCACCCCATCATCGACCCCGACGATCCCCGCCCGGTGCACCAGCAGATCGCCGACGCCATCGACCAGCGCATGGGCGACGACCCCGACCACTACCCGGACTTTTTCGGCTTCAACTTCAACCCCAGCGAGTTCACCGAGCTGCCCGACACCGAGATTGTCGACGAGCTGACGTTCATCGCCAACTACATGGCCGAGAACTACCCCGACACCATCGTGATGACGATCAACCACGGCACGCACGGCGCGCCCACCGAGCATTACGGGGTGCGCTTTTACGACCTGCCCGAGTTCGCCCCGCCCAACCTCGGGGTCAAGGTCCACACGTTGATGTTCTACGACCTGTTCCGCCCGGCGCCGGTCTACGGCAACGAAAACTTCCACTTTTTGTACGATTTCATGGTCCGAAACTACCAGACCCGCCGGCTGTGGTACTTCCCGGAGGCGGCGTACTGGTTGACCTTCGACATCGCCGTGCCGCTGTACCTGCCGATCACCATCGAGGCGCGCTCCCGGGACATCGACGGCATCGCGTTCATGCTGGCGGGCAAGCTCGACGGCCACCGGGTCTTCGGCACTGGCCAGGAGTGGGGCTACTGGCAAAACGAGTACTGCTCGTTTCGCATGGCCGCCGACTTGAGCTACGACTGGCACGATTGCCTGGCCGACATCGCCTATGTAACCGGTCCGGCGGCCGACGAGGTCCAGTCGGTCATGGAAGACCTCGTCGGCTACCAGGAGCGCGACATCATCTACGGCGACGTGTTGCCGTATATCGTGGGCACGGACCACGAGACCGAGGTCGCCGCCTCCATCGGCGTGCAATTCCACCCGCTGCCGCCGTCGCCCAAGGCGATCATGGGCTGGGATGCCGATAAGGTCGCCGATTTCCACGAGCGCATCGAGCCGCAACTCGAGCGCATGGAAGACGATTATATGGCGCTCATCGACCGGCTGGACGCCGTCAAGGACAGCGTGCCCGACAAGGGGCGGCCGTGGTTCGACGAGATCTACGACGGCATCGAGGTCAGCGCGCTTCGCGCCCGCCACGGCCGGCAGGTCTACGGCGCGCTGGTGCGCCTTCGCGAATCGCAGCTTCGCTTCGACCAGAACCTGGCCGACCAGGCGCGCCAGATGCTCGACGCCGCCGAGCAGACCACCCAGAACGCCCTCGACGTCATCCATCGCCGCGAGCAGCACTACCGCTATAAGCCCCTGTCGCGCTCCATCGCCGGCGGGCCCGACGGCACCGAGGACGACAACTGGAGCATCTACCACTATCGTTACCTCAACCGCACCCACTACGGCTTCTACTACAAGAAGATCGACCAGCGCGCCGAAAAGGCCTTCCAGGGCAGCGGAAAGGCCGTCGAGTTTGGCGACGCCATCCTCAGCGGCGACGAGCAGGCGCATGTCCAGGTCACCGACACCGCGGTCTCCAGCCCCAGCGTGGACTTCGGCGACGGCACCACCGAGGCGGGCACCGACGTGACCCACGCCTACGGCGCGACCGGCGTGTATAGCGTCACGGTCAGCGGCCAGCGTGACGGCAGCGCGTTCGACAAGAGCGCCGACGTCGCCGAGGTCGACCCCGAGTATCACAGCGGATTTTCCGGCAAGGTCGTCGAGCCCTCCGGCGTCGACATGATCGAGCCGGTGCTGCCGGCGCTGACCGTCGGCGAGATTGGCAGCACGAAACTGGCCGTCGGCTTTGGCACTGACGACAGCGGGGATATCAGCGCCGACCTGTGGGAGGCGCTGGACGTCGTCCCCGGGGCCGACGGCCTGGACACCCGCCCCCAACAGATCATCGTGCCGGTGGTCAACCGCAGCTCCGGCGACGTGCAGGCGAGCCTGACGGTCGAGTCCGCCAAGCTGCACCTGAGCGCCGACCGCACCACCGCCTCGGTGACCGGCGAATTGGCCACCGACGCGGTCATCCACACGGTCGTCTCTGTGGGCGGGTTCAACGAGCAGGGCGCGCGCGGCCTGGTCGCCAACCTGCTGGGCTATACGCCGGACACGCTTCCCGAGCGGGTGCCGTTCGAGATCGACTACACGTTGGACGCGCCTTGAGGCATGGCATCGCTCGGGGGCCATCCGTGAGCCGAAGCGATTAGTCGCCCAGGTCGAGCACATCGGCCGAGTCGTCACCGGTGCTTCGTTCGAGCTCGCCCAGCGCCTCCAGGACGTCGGGCAGTTCCTCGATCATCGCGCGCACCAGGTAGGACTGCACGAAGAATAGATAGCTCGTGGTCACGAAGCGGGTCGCCGGGTCGGCCAGGGAGGGCACGTGGCGGGTCAGGCTTCGCGTCGGCTGCGTGGTGAGCTTACGAAGGGCGCGTCGAAGCCGCCCGGGGCCCGCCTTCACCGCGTCCTCGGCGGGCTCGTCCGCCTCGAAGGCGCTCGCCTCGCCGACGGCCATGCGTGCCAGGGGTTTGAAACGCGCGTCGATGGGGGCGTGGTCGAAGTACTCCAGGCGGGCTTGTCGCGTGGACGGGGGCTCGTCGTCGCGCTCGAGCGCCGCCAGTGAGCAGAGCAGGGCGAGCAGATCGTCCCCGGCGTGCTCCTTCATGTGGGAGACGTCGTGGGGCGCGTCCAGCCCATCACCTCCCTGGATGGCGGCGATCAACATATCCAACATGTCATTTTCGTAGACGACGGCATGCTCGACGACGACCTGCAGCACGCGCGGGCGGCCGTGGCGTTGTTCGAGGTCGTCGACGAAGTCGAAGAGCAGGCGCGCCCGGGGATCGGCGCGAAACCCCGAACTCATGGCAAATTGGGCCACCGACGCCAGCGATTGCTGCAATTTGCGCGCGTTCTCCGGTTTGGTCAGCGTCTCGAACAGCGCGCGCGTACCCCGCTCGACCGCCGGTGCCAGGGCGCGCTCGACCCCCTCGACGGTGCGGCGCACGCGGGAGACAAGCCGGCTGCGCGCCTGCTCGCCGCCGGCGCGCACGGCGCGCTCCAGGGCGATGATCACACCGGAAGTGTCGTCTTGCTGATCCATGCAGTGATCGCGAATTTGAGGGGCGAAACCAACGGAGCCAAAAAAATGATGAATTTTGACCGACCGGGCGCGTCTGACTCGTAACCTTACCCTGTTGTTTCGCTGTGGGCATGCATTACTTGCACCGCGAGTAGGAGCGCCCTAGGATGCCGCATATTTGCGAGCACCTGCTCCACTCATCTTGCGGACAGCGGCGTGGATGGCAAGGTGTATAAACTCGGTCACCGTTCTATTGAGGAAAGCCAAGAAGAGGTGTTGCTATGAAGATCTACAAACTGTTGCCGGTCGTTGCAGCGTTCGGTCTGGGCGGCTGCATCATTCCCCCGCAGCCGGGGTCCAATAACGGGGGAGGCAACAACGGCGGAACCACCCTGGGTGGCTGCACGGTCGTCAATGACTCGACGCTCTCCGAGGACACCACCTGGTCGGACTCCTGCTACGCCGTCAGCGGCACCGTCGACGTCGACTCGGGTACGCTGACGATCAAACCGGGCACCACCATCGTCTTCGGCGACGGAGCGAGCATTCGGGTCAATGAGGATGGCAAGCTGTCGGCGGTGGGCACGGCCGACAAGCATATCGTCTTCAAGGGCAAGGAAGAGACCCCGGGCTACTGGGGCTGCATCGAGTTCTGGGGCAGCAACAGCGTCGACAATAAGATCGCCTATGCCGACATCTCCGACGGCGGCGGAAACGGCGCCGACTACCTGGATTACAAGGGCGCGGTCATCCTAAACTCGGTCACTCGGGGCCAGGCCCGCGCGGCGATCACCAACACCACCGTCACCAACTCGACCACCGCGTTGATCATGGGCGACGGCACCATCTTGGACGGCTTCGAGAACAACACCCTCACGGGTAATGATTTGCCGGTGCTGGTGCTCAACGAGGACGCCGTCCACGAGCTGCTGCCGGCCAGCTCGTACAGCGGCAACACCCACGACTTCATCAAGGTCGCCGCCGACAGCGGTCACGCGCCGGTCGCCAGCGATCAGACCTGGAGTAAGCTCGACGTGCCCTACCGCATGATGAGCAACCTACATGTCAAGAAAGGGCTGCTGACCATCGAGGCGGGAACAACCATCCAATTCGACGCCAATACCAAGCTCGTGGTCACCGACGACGGCAAGCTGACCGCCGACGGTACCGACACCGATAAGGTCACCTTGACCGGGGTGGAGACGACCCCCGGCTACTGGAATACTGTGGAGTTCTGGGGGGTCAACAGCACCGACAACGTGCTCAAGAACGTGGTCATCGATGGCGCCGGTGGCGGCGATTGCGACTACCACGATGAGAAGGCCTCCATCTGCGTCAACACCACTACCACCGGGGCCTCTCGGGTGAGCCTGGAGGGCGTGGAGGTCAAGCATGGCGGGGGCGACGCCACCATCTTCATCGACAGCGATGGGGTGGTGAGCTCGTGCGATGTGACCGTCGACGGCGGCGCGCCTAGCGTGATGCCCGACACGATGACTTGCCCGACGACCTGAGACGCTGATCCTGTCGTTGGGACGGGGCCGCCGCCGCTGGCGGCCCTGTTCCATCGATGCCCTCTCCCTGTGCGCGCCGGCCGTGCGCCTTCGAGCAAGATTCCCGCTTGCCTCCCCTCATTTTGTTAGCATATTTGCACTGATCGATTGTCATGGGCTACAACACGCCTGCCCGTCTGAGATGACAGCCTTAGATTTGTGCCTAGGTTTCGCCCGCGCCCACAAGTTCGACGATGGATGGTCGCCTCGCCGCCGCGTTTGTGGCGGGGGGCTGCCGATTGGACTTTTGGTGAATAAGGGCTCACTGCTTATTTGTTGATTGATATACGCGGGCAGACGGCGATGACGTCGTCCGTATCGATGCACCGGGTCCGCCGCCGTTGGCGGATTGCGGTTCAACCCATCGCATCTGACAAGGAATAACGATATGTCGGAAATGCAAGGAGTCTCCCAGGATCAGTTGTTGGAAGGTATCCAGGAGCTGCCGGTCCTCCCGCTGCGCAACACTGTACTGTTTCCCCAGGTGGTAGTGCCTCTGGCGGTCGGTCGGCCCAAGAGTGTCAAGCTGATCGAGGAGGCGACTGAAAATGACACCCCCATCGCCATCCTCACCCAGACCAACCCCGAGATCGACGATCCCACCACCGACGACCTGTTCAACGTGGGCACGGTCGCCCGGGTGCTCAAAGTCGTGAAGGTGGCGGCGGACAACTACAGCGTGATCATCCAGGGCCAACAGCGCATCGTCTTGGAGGAGATGCTCCAGGAGGAGCCGTACTTCAAGGGGCGCTTCGAGGTCCAGGATACCCCGCAGCCCACCGCCGAGGACCAGGTCGAGATCCAGGCGCTGTTTCGCAACCTGAAGAGCACGGCCAAGCAGGTCGTCAAATTCATCCCCGAGATGCCCAAAGAGGCCAGCCAGATGGTCGACGGGGTCGATGACCCCGGCCAACTGTGCGATTTCGTCGCCGCCAACATGGACATCGAGGTCGACGAAAAGCAGGAGATCCTGCAGACCATCGACCTCAAAGAGCGCCTGCAGACGGTGGTCACCTTGCTGGCTCGCCAGTTGGAGGTGCTGCGCGTCAGCGACAAGATTCAAAATCAGATCAAAGAAGAGATCGACAAGAACCAGCGCGAGTACTACCTGCGCCAGCAGCTCAAGGCCATCAAGGAGCAATTAGGCGAGCTGGACGGGGAGGGCGGCGACCTCGAGGAGCTGGCCCGGTCGATCGACGAGAAGAAGCTCCCCGAAGAGGTCGAGGAGAAGGCCCGCAAGCAGCTCAACCGCCTGCGCATGATGCAGCCGGCCAGCAGCGAGTATGGGGTCACGCGCACCTACGTGGAGACGCTGCTCGACATCCCCTGGATGGAGCAGACCACCGACAAGCTCAACATCAAGAATGCGCGCCAGATCCTCGACGAGGATCACTACGACCTGGACAAGGTCAAAAAGCGCATCATCGAGTATCTGGCGGTGCGCCAGCTCAAAAAGGATATGAAGGGCCCGATTCTGTGCCTGGTCGGCCCGCCCGGCGTGGGGAAGACCAGCCTGGGGCGGTCGGTGGCGCGTGCCCTGGGGCGCAAATTCGTGCGCATCTCCCTGGGCGGCATTCACGACGAGTCCGAGATTCGCGGCCACCGGCGCACCTACGTGGGCGCGCTTCCGGGGCGCATCGTGCAGGGCTTGCGCAAGGCGGGCACCAACAACCCGGTGTTCATGCTCGACGAGATCGACAAAGTCGGTCGCGACTTCCGCGGCGACCCCTCGGCGGCGCTGCTCGAGGTGTTGGACCCCGAGCAAAACGACACGTTCAGCGACCACTACATCGAGATTCCCATCGATCTGTCCAACGTGTTGTTCATCGCCACGGCCAACATGCTCGACCCCATCTCGCCGCCGTTGCGTGACCGGATGGACGTCATCGAGATCCCTGGCTACACCGCCTACGACAAGCAGCATATCGCCCGCGAATACCTCATCCCCAAGCAGCTCGACCAGCACGGCCTGGACAAGAGCTACCTGGAGATCTCCAACGAGGCGCTCGAGGATATGATCCGCAGCTACACCCGCGAGGCCGGCGTGCGCAGCCTGGAGCGGCGCGTCGCCGACGTCTGCCGCGGCGTGGCCGTGCAGGTCGCCGAGAAGGACGAGGCCGAGCGCGCCGATGTCCATGTGACCCTCGAGAAAGACAACCTCATCGACTTCCTCGGCCCGCAGAAGTTCCAGCACGAGGTCGCCCAGCGCACCTCGCAGCCGGGCGTGGCCACGGGGCTGGCGTGGACGCCGGCCGGCGGCGACATCTTGTTCATCGAGTCCACCCGCATGCCGGGTAAAGGTGAGTTGGTGCTCACCGGTCAGCTCGGGGATGTCATGAAAGAGTCGGTGCGTGCGGCGCTGAGCTACATCCGCACCCACGCCGAGGATTTCGGCATCGACAAAAACTTCATGAAGGCCAGCGACATCCACATCCACGTGCCCGCCGGCGCCATCCCCAAGGACGGCCCCTCGGCAGGTATTACGATGTACTCCTCGCTGCTCAGCCTGCTCACCGGCGTGCGCGTGCGCAGCGATGTCGCCATGACCGGCGAGATCACCCTGCGCGGCAACGTGCTGCCCGTCGGCGGCATCAAGGAGAAGGTCCTGGCCGCCCACCGCTCGGGCATCAAGCGCCTGGTGCTGCCCTCGCGCAATGAGAAGGACCTCATCGATGTCTCCCAGGACATCAAAAAGGACCTCGAGATCTTCTTCGCCGACCACGTCAGCGAGCTCGCCGACTGGGTCTTCGAAGACAAGCTTCCCGGCGGCAACGTCGCCAAGGAAGAGGTCGCCGAGTGATCGAGTGATCGAGCGAAGGCCCCCGATGCGCCCTGCATCGGGGGCTTTCTTGCTCTGGATGCGCGCGCAGCATTTCTAAACTTCTCCTTGTCGGCGGCGCAGCTCATGGTATAAATAAGCATACCGCTTCCCTAAGTCGTACCATCAAATCACTACAGTAATGGGGGGGAAGCACGGATCATTCTAGACGCCTTAGGAGGCATCATGAGAATTTCACGTGCGTATTATGTGCTGATTGTTGCTGCGGTGGCCTGCGCTCTGTCCACGAGTGGCTGCGCCACCATCGTCGCCTCCGGCCCCGACCCGGTGCCGGTCAATTCCCAACCGTCGGGCGCTCAAATCTTCGTCGACGGCGCCTTGGTCGGCACCACCCCTTCGACCATCAAGTTGGCGCGCGACACCTCGGGCACCATTACGATCGAGAAGCCGGGCTTCGAGCCGATGACCGTGCACAAGTCCAAAGTGCTCAACGGGTGGGTATTTGGAAACCTCTGCGTCGGCATGTTGCCGGGACTTCTCATCGACATCGCGACGGGTAATACCAAGCGGTTTTCAAAGACGCCGGTGACGGTGTCGCTGACGCCTTTGAACGCGAGCGGCGAGGCTGCTGGGCGCCCCGTGACGTTGAATATGGTTCGAGCCCGCAAGTAATGGCGTTTGCGGGCAGCCCGTTTCCCAAAACCGGTGCGGTTGGTCATGAAGTGTTTTCGGACAGTTCTAGCCAGTCTCCGTGCGACTCGCTGGGTGTTTTTCGTGGTGGGGTGTTTGCTCGTGCCGAGCGCGTGCGCACCCTTTACACGAATACCTCTTCACGATGCATGTGGGGCGCGCCGTTTTGGCCCGTGGGAAGAGCGCGGGCGGCCGTCACGCGATGAGCGACTCTCCTATGCTCATCACGTGGGGCCGCCGGCGGACGGCGCCGATGCCGCCGGAACGGCCGACGGCCTGCTGGTCATGTACCAGCGCTTTCTGCGTCGGCGCGAGCTACCCGGACAGGGATGCCCGTTTTTTCCATCGTGTTCGGCGTTTGCCCGCCTGGCGTTTCGCGGCCACAAGGCACCGATCGGATTCTTGCTGACGTTCGATCGCCTGTTCATCCGCGAGCACTACTTCATTGACCAGAAGTACCCTGTTGCGTGCGCGAAAAATGGTTCCAAGCGACTCTATGACCCTGTGCCCTGGGTGGGGCCGACCTCCCCGCCATTGCCCAAGATGCGCGTTGCGCTGGCTGATCCGAGCGGATTGCTGGTCCAGCGTACTTGTCATCGTGTTCGCCATCCTGACGGTGACGCTGCTTCCAACGACGGCAAGCGCCCAGCAGCTTGTGTGTACCGGCGCTCCAAAAGGAAATACTGCGCGGCAGGGATCGCCGCGGCCACACGCTAAGACAAAAGATGGGGCCGACGACGCACTGCAGCGTCGGTTGGTGGCCGCCAACTACTTCTACGACCACGGCATGTATTTCCGGGCCATTGGCGCCTACGAGGAGGTGGCGCTGTTCAGCCGTACCACCTCCGAAGAGGTGCACGCGCGCTTGCGGATTGCCATGGCCTATCACAACGGCCATCAATTCAAGCGCGCGGCCAAGGAGTACCTGGCGATATTGAGCAATTACAATCTGTCCGATGATCTCGCGGGCATGATCCGCCTGCAGCGCATCTTGGCGCTCACCTCTCTCGAACAACGTCTGCCCGCCGACCAACAGCTTGGTACGCTTCGTGGTCAGTTAAAGCCGTTGACGCTGCACGCGAACGCGGCCTACCAGATTCCGGCAAATTACCAGTTGGTCCGCCTCAATCTGCTCTACGGTGACCGCGACAAGGCCCAGGACCAGTTCGAGGCATTGCGCAAGCTGTGCGACGGGTCCGCCAACCCGACGTGTCTGAACTTGCGCGATCTCGACGACTCAGTTTCGCGACCGCCGCCGTCGCTCAAGAGCCCGGTGCTCGGTGCGGCCCTGTCGACGGTGGTTCCCGGGGCCGGCTCGCTATATGCGGGGCATTATATCGACGCCCTATACTACCTTGGCATGACCGGCCTGGGCACCTGGGTATCCGCCGAGTTGTATGATCGCGGCAGCAGTTTCAGCCATCAGGGCGCCGCCTTCTATACCGTGGGATCGCTTACCGCGCTGGTGTATCTCGCCAACGTCGTTCAGGGCTATCTCGGGATCCAGCGCGACAACGCCGTCGCCGACTACAATTACCGCCAGGAAGTGGTCTCCAAGACAGCCACAAAGCTCCCCCTCGATAAGTGAGCCGACAAAAAAGAGCCCCCGGGGCGTCACCGCGCCGGGGGCTTCGTCTCGATCAGTCGATCAGTCGATCACGCTTGTGCGACGAACTCGACCTCGACGACCTCGAGCTCTTTTTGGCCGCCGGGGGTCTTGAATTGGACCTCGTCGCCCACACGCTTTCCAATGATGGCGCGGGCGATGGGGCTGGAGAACGAGATCTTGTTCTCCTTGATGTCGGCCTCGTCGTCGCCGACGATCTGGTAGGTGTTTTCTTCGTCGCTTCCGAAGTCGTAGATCGTCACGGTCGCCCCGAAGACGACGCGGTCGCCGGACATCGTCGCCGGGTCGATGACCTCGGCGTTGGACAGCTTGCCCTGCAACTCCTGGATACGCCCCTCGATAAACCCCTGGCGCTCCTTGGCGGCGTGGTACTCGGCGTTCTCGCTGAGGTCGCCGTGAGCGCGCGCCGTCTCGATCTCCTCGATGACTTTATGGCGCTCGACCTTCTTGAGCCGATTGAGTTCGTCCTTGAGTAGCTGATGGCCATATTTGGTCATCGGAATCTTGTTCATGGTTTTCCTCTTTTGGCAGATGAACAACACGAACGTGCCCGGCCGCAATTTTGGGGCCGGGCACGATCAGACCATTTTGGATAACGCGTACCCTAACATGCGGATGCATTGGCTTGTCAAAGCAGGGAACGCGAACCGTAGTTAATTTAATTCGCGATGGTAGTCTTGCAAGGACTTGACCGACGGTTGCTTGCGGGTGAGCTCCGACATGGCGTCGACGGCAGCGCGTCCCGCAGACAATTGCGTGTAGTAGGGGATGCCCTCGTTGAGCGCAGCGCGTCGGATCGAGCGGCTGTCACGGATGGCCTGGGCCCCGATGGTCGTGTTGATGACCATGTCGATCTCGCCGTTGATGATGGCGTCGACGATATGGGGCTGGCCTTCCTTGACCTTGTTGATCTTGTCGACCTTCAGTCCGTTCTGGTTCAGGTATTGGGCGGTGCCCCGGGTGGCGACGATCTCGAAGCCGAGCTCGGCCAACTTTTTGGCGATGGGCACGCACCCCCATTTGTCGGCGTCGCGCACGCTGACGAAGACCTTGCCCGAGGTGGGCGGGGCGTTGGCCGCGGCGATCTCAGCCTTGAGGTAGGCGAGGTTGAAGTCCGGGTCGATGCCCATGACCTCGCCGGTCGAGCGCATCTCCGGGCCGAGGATGGTGTCGACCTCGGCAAATTTGCTGAACGGAAACACGCTCTCCTTGGCCGAAAACGCCTTCGGGATGATCTCGCGGTCGTAGCCGAGCTCGCCGAGGGTCTCGCCGAGCATGCACCGCGCGGCGTAGCCCGCCAGCGGCACGCCGATGGCCTTGGCGATAAACGGGATCGTGCGACTCGCGCGTGGGTTGACCTCGAGGACGTACACGTCCTTTTGGTCCTGGATGGCGAACTGAACGTTCATCAAGCCGACGATGTCCAACTCCTTGGCCAGCGCCAGGGTCTGCTCGCGAATCACGCGCAGGACGGCCTCCGACAGGTGATACGGCGGGGTGACGAACGCCGAGTCGCCGGAGTGGACGCCGGCCTCCTCGATATGCTCCATGATGCCACCGATGA
The DNA here is from genome assembly GCA_963697525.1 of uncultured delta proteobacterium. Taxonomy (GTDB): domain Bacteria; phylum Myxococcota_A; class Bradymonadia; order Bradymonadales; family Bradymonadaceae; genus Bradymonas. The sequence goes on along the minus strand of OY969087.1, from coordinate 4,665,682 downwards.
TGGCGGTCTCACCGTCGCAGATACAGTCGACGTCGACCTCGACGGCCTGGTTGAGGAAGCGGTCCAGCAGCACCGGGCTGTCGGGGCTGCCGGAGCGTGCGCGCTCGAAGACGTCCTCGAGCTCCTGGTCGTCGTAGACGATGCGCATGCCCAGCCCGCCCAGCACGTAGCTCGGGCGAACCAGCAGCGGGTAGCCGAGCTGGCGCGCGCTGTCGAGGGCGGCCTCCAGCGTGCGCACGGTGCGCGCCGCGGGTTGTTTGAGTTCGAGCTTCTCGACGATCTTGTTGAACTCCTCGCGGTCCTCGGTGCGATGGATGGCATCGTGGGCGGTGCCCAGGATGCGCACTCCGTGGGCAGCCAGGCGGTTGGCCAACTTCAGCGGGGTCTGCCCGCCAAATTGCAGGATGACACCGACGGGGTCTTCGTTCTCGACGATGGCCATCACCGTCTCGAAGGTCAGCGGCTCGAAGTACAGCCGATCGGAGACGTCGTAGTCGGTGCTGACCGTCTCCGGGTTGCAGTTGACCATGATGGTGCGATAGCCGGCCTCGCGAAGCGACAGCGCGGCGTGAACCGCGCAGTAGTCGAATTCGATGCCCTGACCGATGCGGTTGGGCCCGCCGCCCAGGATCATGACGCTGTCCTGTTCGGAGGCGACCGCCTCGTTCTCTCCCTTCTCGTAGGTCGAATAGAAATACGAGGTCACCGCCTCGAACTCGGCGGCGCAGGTGTCGACCTGCTTGAAGACCGGCCGGACGTCGTGCGCCAGGCGCAGTTGGCGCACGTCCTCTTCGTCAACGCCGGCAAAATAGGCGATATCGACATCACCAAAGCCCAGGCGTTTGGCCTGCAGCAGGAGCGCGTCGTCGAGGTCGCCGCCGGCGCTGGCCAGTTGCTTCTCGCAGCCGATGACCTCGGCGAGTTGGCCGAGAAACCAGGGGTCGACGGCGGTGATCTGGAAGAGCGTGTCGACGCTCAGGCCCCGGCGCATCGCATCCATGATGTACCAGAAGCGGTCGGGCGACGGGTTCATCAGATACGGGCGGAAGAAGTCGACCATCGCCTCGCCCTCGACGTCCTCCGGCGGAACCAGCCGCGGCTGGATGGTGTCGGACTTGGTCTCCATGCTGCGCACGGCTTTGAGCATGGCCTCCGGGAAAGTGCGCCCAATGGACATGACCTCGCCGACGGCCTTCATCTGGGTGGTCAGCCGGTCGCTGGCCGCGGGAAATTTCTCGAAGGCGAAGCGCGGCATCTTGACCACAGTATAGTCGAGCACGGGCTCGAAGGCCGCCGAGGTGGTGCCGGTGATGTCGTTGGTGATCTCGTCGAGGGTGTAGCCGACCGCGACCAGCGCGGCAATCTTGGCGATGGGGTAGCCGGTGGCCTTACTGGCCAGGGCCGAAGATCGGCTGACGCGCGGGTTCATCTCGATGACCACCCGGCGGCCGGTCTGCGGGTCGACGGCGAATTGGATATTGCAGCCGCCCGTCTCCACGCCGACGGCGCGTATGATCGCCATCGCCTCGTCGCGCATCGCCTGGTACTCGCGGTCGCTCAACGTCTGGATGGGCGCCACTGTGATCGAGTCGCCGGTGTGGATGCCCAGCGGGTCGAGGTTTTCGATGCCGCAGATGATCATGACGTTGTCATTGCGGTCGCGCATCAGCTCGAGCTCGAATTCCTTCCAGCCCAGCAGGCTCTCGTCGATGAGCACTTCGTGGGTGGGGCTTTGCTGCAGCGACCACTTGACGTAGCGCTCGAACTCGTCGCGGTTGTAGGCGATGTTGCCGCCCGCGCCGCCCATCGTGTAGCTGGGCCGCAGGATCGCCGGGAAACCCACACGGGCTTGGATCTCCCAGGCCTCATCCAGCGAGCGGGCAATGCCCGCGACGGGCTGGGCGACGCCGATCTCGTTCATCAACGCCTGAAATTGCTCGCGGTTCTCGGCGCGCTCGATGACCTCGGGGGTCGCGCCGATGAGCTCGACGCCGAGCTCGTCGAGCACCCCGCGGGCGTGCAACGCCTGGGCGAGGTTCAGCCCCGTCTGCCCGCCCATGGTGGGCAGCAGGGCGTCGGGGCGCTCCTTTTCGAGCACCTGAGCGACGAAATCCGGGGTGAGCGGCTCGATGTAGGTGGCATCGGCCAGCTCGGGATCGGTCATGATCGTCGCTGGGTTGGAGTTGACCAGAATGATCCGGTAGCCCTCTTGCTTGAGAGCGCGGATCGCCTGGGTGCCTGAATAATCGAATTCGCAGGCCTGACCGATGACGATCGGTCCCGAACCCACGATGCAAATTGACTGGATATCGTCCCGGCGGGGCATGGATACGACCTCATGCAGGAATGGAGCAGGTAGTATCGCGCGGCGCGCAAATCGCTCGGATGAGTAAAGGAAATCATCCGTCTGCGCAAGGGCCTGATAATCAACCCGAGGATTACGTCGCTGAGCCAACGCATCGTGCCCCACAATTATTCGCGCGGCGTCTCCTCGAAGTGTTTGGCTTTGTGTTCTATACTCGGTTCTCCAGCAAGCACGAGGCTCGAGACAGCGAACTCGGCGTGCGCTGCGGGTGGCGATGGCGGCGCCTCCGCGCGAAAGCCGTTGCTGTTTGTCAGCCGGTGGGGCGGTCGGACCGTACTACTGCTTAGTCTTCGAACTAGGGGAGTGCATCTACTTTCACGAAGCGGTGGCCCAGGTATGGCACGCGGAGTTCTGTTGATTGCGCTCATTCTCCTCCTCGAGACTGCATGCACAGTGTCCCAGGGAGAGTCTGCGCCCGGTGGCTGGTCGGTTCACGAGGGGGACGCTGGCGTGTCCTCCAGCGACACGCGCACCGAGCCAGCCGATGTCGCTGACACATCTCCGGGGCAGGTCAGCCCCACTGATACATCGGAGTCGGCCCCGCCGGATCGTGACGGCGACGGCGTCGCTGACCGCCAGGATAACTGTCCCGATACGGAAAACCCCGAGCAGCGCGATCTCGATGGCGATGGCATGGGGGACCTTTGTGACGATGACACGGACGGCGACGGGACCGCAGATGCAGCGGACAATTGTCCGGCGGTGTCCAACGTCGAGCAGCCCGACCTGGATGGCGACGGCCAGGGTGACGCCTGCGACGATGACGACGACGGCGACGGGGTTGTCGATAGCGACGACACCTGCCCGGCGGTGATCAACCCCGAACAGGCGGACCTCGATGGGGACGGGCTGGGTGATGCGTGCGACGCCGACAAGGACGGTGATGGGATCGACGACTCGGCCGACAACTGCCCGAGCGACGCGAACCCCTCGCAGGCGGATTTCGATGGGGACGGCGTCGGAGATGCCTGCGACGACATTGGATTTTTGAGCGAGGCCGACGCCACGGAGGCTCCACCGACCAACCCCACCGACGTCCAGCGGATTCGCGTCGCCTGCGCGGGCGATTTCGACGGGGACGGCGTGGATGATCTGCTCGTCGCCATGCCCAAATATGGGTCCGTTTCCCTGTACTACGGACGGAACCAGGCGGGTGGGGCGGGATTCTTCACATTCCCGACCGTGTTTCGGGGCCCGCACGCTGCCACCCGTTTCGGTATGTCGGTGGCGGGGGTTGGCGACGTCAACGGCGATGGGTTCGATGACGTGGTTGTTGGCGACGACATGGCCGGCAACATTGGCTACACATTTGGCAGGGCCCACGTCTATTTGGGACGGCCCTCTCGCCCGCTCACGATTGGCTACGGCAGTGCTGCCGCCATTTGGACGGCTGAGGCCACCCCCGATTATGCTGGAAATCGCGTTGCTGCTGCCGGCGATGTCGACGGGGATGGTTATGACGACTTCTTGGTATATGCGCCAGTACATCGCGATCGAGATACCAATCGGAGGGGGGCGGTCTACCTCATCCGCGGAAGTGCCACCGTCGGAGGGGGAGAACAAAGCCTTCACGGGGCCGATCGGGTCTTTCTTGCAGCTCGATCGTCCGAGATACTCAGTTCTGGGGTGGCGGCGGGAGATGTAAATGGCGACGGGCTCGATGATTTGCTCTTCGGCGAGAAGAGCGCTGGCAATGACACCGGAGCCGCTTATCTCGTCTACGGCGCACGTCGTGTTGGGGACATGGAGGACCTCCCGCACGCACAGGTGACGTTTACAGGGGAGGCCTCCGATGATTTCGCCGGCACTGCCTTGGCCTCGGCCGGGGACGTCAACGGTGACGGATTTGACGATATTCTCATCGGAGCGCCCTTGGCCGACGGTGGCGGGCAAGATGCCGGGCGCGCCTACCTATTCTACGGCGGTTCGTTTGCGGGTTCGACGATTTCGCTGGCAAATGCCGACGTCATTATGGATGGGGAGAGTCCTGGCGATCAGGCTGGTTGGGCGCTGGCCGGGCTGCACGACGTGAACGGAGATGGGCGGGACGATTTTATCGTCGGAGCTCCATATAATTCGCGGTTTGGCACCCACGCAGGTGCGGCGTACGTGATCTTTGGCGAGCCCGCTCTGCCTGGCCATCTATCCCTGGACAGCGCCGACTTCCGATTCTACGGGAAAGCCGCCGAATATCATGTCGGTTCGGTGGTCGCGGGGGTGGGGGACGTCAATGGGGACGGGCTGGGCGATGTCGGATTGAGCACCGGTTGGCAATATTTTGGCGTCACGCCGATTCCCCGGGCGTTTCTGTTTTTGTCACCGCTGTAATGGCCGCGATGGGCGTCGCTCCATGCGTGCGAGAGGCACAGACGAGTCGACACAAGCCGGCGTACACGCTAGGCTTTGCGCAGGTTTTACACGCACTCGCACGATGCAGTAGATGAACGACACTTCCATCGAACTCGGCCCCTTCCGGCTCGACCAGGTGATTGGGCGCGGGGGGATGGGCGAAATCTGGCGGGGCATCCACGTGGCCCAGCGCATTCCGGTGGCCGTCAAGGTGTTGACCGAGCAGGGCGCGCGTCGCGACGACTACTTGCGTCAATTTCGAAACGAGATCCGTTCGGTGGCCGCGCTCGACCATCCCGGCATCGTGCTCGTCTTCGACCACGGCGAGGTCACCGACGCCGCCGCCGAGGCCTCCGGGGGCCACCTGGTGGCGGGAAGCCCGTACCTGGTCATGGAGCTGGCCCAACACGGGGCGCTGGACCGCTATGTCCACGCGCTCAACTGGCCGATCGTGCGCCACGTGGTGTTCAACGTGCTCGACGCGCTGGCTCACGCCCACGCGCGCGGCGTGGTCCATCGCGACCTCAAACCGCAAAATATCCTGCTGGGTTGCGCTCGCAAAGACGGCCTGGGCCTCAAGTTGGCCGACTTCGGGCTGGCGCACCCGCTTGATTTGACCGGGCGCACCGGCAAGTTCGAGCGCGGCTGGGGCACGCCCAGTTATATGGCGCCCGAGCAATTCCGCGGCCTATTTCGCGACTACGGTCCGTACACCGACCTGTATGCGCTGGGGATGGTCGTCTGGCAGTTGACCACCGGCGAGTTGCCGTTCGACGGCGACGACGTCATCGCCATCAGCGGGCGCCACCTGCACGGGGACTTGCCAGCCTTCGAGCCGCGCTTCGACGTGCCTGACGGGCTGGTCGGCTGGTTGCACCGCTTGCTTCAAAAGGATCCCCGAGACCGGTTCCCCACGGCGCCCGATGCCGCGTATGCGCTGGCGCGTATTGTCGGCGCGCACGATGACGCGAGCGCCGGGAGGCTGTTGGCCGGCGAGCACTCCCAGACGGTCCCCATCCGCATGGGGGAGGGCGAGACCGTTCCGATGCCCGACTTCGTCAGCCGCGATGCCGCCGACACGATCCGCGAGGTCGGCGCGACGACCGAGTTGCTGCCCCAAGAGGCGCTGTTGTCCCATATGGACACCACCGGCATCACCATGAATCTGGCCGGCTGGATGGACATCCCCTTCGGCGGGGCGTCGCAGGCGCCGTTGGCCGAAGCCACGCAGCCGTCGTTGGCCGTCGTGCAGTCGCCGCCGCTGCCCGACGATTGGCGTCAGCCCGACGTGGGCGAGCCGTCCCCACAATTGCTCGGCGCCGGGCTAGGCCTCTACGGGCTGCGCACCGTGGGCATGGTCGACCGCGAAGACGAGCGCGACTGGCTGTGGGAGCAACTCGGCGAGGTCCATCGCCTGCACGAGGCGCGCCTGGTGGTCCTGGAGGGCCGCGCGGGCACGGGCAAGTCGCGCTTGGCCCAGTGGTTGTGCGAACGCGCCGCCGAGGTGGGCGGGGCGACGATCCTGTCGGCGGTGCACAGCCCGATCAGCGGCCCGGCCGACGGGGTTTCGGGCATGCTCGCCCGCCATTTTGGCTGTGTGGGCCTCGAGCGCGGCGACGTCCAGGAGCGCCTGGCGCGCCTGATGCGCGCCGAGGGCATCACCGAGCCCTACGAGTGGCAGGCGTTGACCGAACTCATCAGCCCGTCGGGACGTGACGGGGCCGACCTCGACAGCCACGTGCGGTTTACCAGCAGCCGGCAGCGCTTCGCGCTGCTTCGGCGCACCGTCGAGCGGATCGCGCGCGAGCGCCCCGTCGTGCTGTGGCTCGACGACATCCAGTGGGGCGCCGACGCGCTGGGCATCGCCGAGCATCTGCTGGACATCCAGCGCGCCACGCGCTCGCCGATCTTGATGGTGCTCACCGTGCGCGAGGAGGCGCTCACCGAACGCCCGCTGGAGCGCTCGTTGCTCAAGCGCGTGCTGCGCGCCGATCAGAGCCAATTGCTGCGCGTCGAGCCGCTGGCCGCCGCGGATACCTCCGAGCTGGTACGCCGGCTGCTCATGCTCGAAGGCGACCTCGCCGAACAGGTCGAAGCGCGCTCGGCGGGCAACCCCTTGTTCGCCGTCCAACTCGTCGACGACTGGGTCTCGCGCGGCAAACTCTCCGTCGGGCGCACCGGGTTTCGCCTGCGCGCCGGCCAGACCGCCAGCATCCCCGACGACATCCATCAGTTGTGGCGAGAGCGCGTCGACCAGTTGGTCGCCGCCCGCAGCGACTACGCACGGGTGGCCCTGGAGTTGGCCGCCGCCTTCGGCCAGGAGGTCGAGCGCGACGAGTGGCAACGGGGCTGCGAATTCTTGGGCATGAGCGTCGAGGCCGAACTGGAGGACCGGCTGTACGCGTCCGGGTTGGCCCGGCCGCTGCCCCAGGGGTGGCGCTTTGTCCACGGCATGCTGCGCGAGAGCCTCATACGCCTGTCGCGCGAGGCCGACCGATGGCAGTGGCTCAACGCGATCTGCGCGGATATCCTCGAGGAGTTTTACCCCGGGGTGGCCTCCAAGGCCGAGCGGCTGGCCCACTACCTCATTGAAGCAGGCAAGCCGCGCGCGTCCATCGCGCCGCTGCTTCGAGCGGCGAGGTTTCGGGCCGAGCGCAGCGATTTTGCCGCCGCCCACGCGCTGCTCGACCGGCGCGGCGAGCTGTTGACGGACCTGGACACCCCGGCGTCGCACGTGGCCTGGGGGGCCGGATGGGTGCTGCGCTCGGAGATTTTCGAATTGGAGGGCAGCTACGCCAGCGCGCTGACCTGGGCACAGATGGCCGTCAGCAACGCGCGCGACCATGGGTGGGACGAGCTTCTGGCGCCGTCGCTGCGCGCTCAGGGCGCCGCCCACCTGCATATGGGGGACCTGGGGCAGGCCGAGGCCGCCTTCGAGGAGGCACGTCAGCTCAGCGAGCAGGCCTCGCGCACGTGGGACTTCGGGCTGAGCCTGCTGGGGCTGGGGCGCGTGGCGCAGTCCCACGGCCAATTTGGCGTCGCGGAATCGCTGCTGGCCGAGGCGGCCCAGCTGCTCGGCGAGACCGACGACGACCACGGCCTGGCGCGCTGCTTCAACGCCCTGGGCGACATCGCCCGGCAAACCCGCCGCGTCGACGACGCCCGCCGCTTCGCCGAGCGCGCCCGCGAGTTGTTCGACGCCGGCGGCAATCAGGTCGGCGTGGCGGATTGCCTCAACGACTTGAGCGAGCTGCACCATCTCATGGGCGAGATCGAGGTCGCCGAGGAATTGTGCGCTCAGGCGCTGCACCTCTACGAGTCGGTGGGCTCCCATCAATCGATGCGCGTGCGCCTAACCCTGGCGTCGATCTTGCTCCATCGGGGCGAGTTCGTCGAAGCACGCCGCGTGCTCGCCAGCGCGCGCGAGCACTTCGAGCGCCAGGACCAACTCGGCGAGTTGGCCCACGCCGACCTGCTCCTGCTCGCCTGTGCGGCAGCCGAGCGGGATTGGCCCATCTGGGACGAGTTATTCGCCGAGGCCGACCGTCTGTGTGACGAGACCGGCCTTCGCGCGCCTCGGTTGGCACGCGCCGCGACGATCGCGGCTGCGGCCGCCATGGACAGCGGCGATGCCGACCGCGGCGAACAGGCCCGCCGTCTTGGTGAGCGCTACACGGGCGATTGAACTGGAAGGGGAAGGGGGCGAGGCGGGCGTCTACTCGGCGAAGGATCCGGCGCCCAGCGCCAGGTGCGACTGGACGCCCTCGACCATCTTGGGGTCACGCGGCAACAGGACCGTAAAGCGCGACCCCTTGCCCTCGGTGCTTTCCACCTCGATGCTGCCGCCGTGCATCTTCGTGAACCGTTTGGCCACCGACAGCCCCAGCCCGATGCCCCGCTTGCCGAATTCGAAATCGCCCGAGGAGTGATGGCGCGACTCGAAGGTGCTGAAAAAGGCGTTGAAGATCTGGGCGAGGTCCTCCTGCGAGATGCCGATGCCCTGGTCCTCGACGCAAAAGGCAATCATATCGTTGTGCTCGTCGGACAGCCCGATCGACAGGGCGATGGTCTGCCCGTCGTGGGAGAACTTGATCGCGTTCATGATCAAGTTGAGGAACACGTCGGTCAGCTTTTCGCGATCGGCGCATAACCGATCAACCGCATCGGCGACGTGCACGTCCAACGTCTGGTGGCGCTTCTCCAAAAAGGGCTCCACCTGCTTGCGCACGCCCTCGATGAAGCGGGCCACGGAGAGCTGCTCGAGGTTCAGCGTCGACGCCGGCCCCTCGCTGGAGAGCATCTTGAAGATGCGGTTGGAGATATTCTTGAGGCGCATGGCGCTGGAGTCGATGCCTCCCAACGCCTTGTCAGTCACCTTCCCGTATTTGCCGTCGATCTCCTTACGCAGCAAGAAGACGTAGCCCAAGATGATGGCGATGGGAGTGTTGAGCTCGTGGCTGACCACCTCCATAAATACGTTTTTCATGCGATCGAGGCTCTTGAGCTCCTCGTTGGCCGTGCTGAGCATGGTGTTTTGCTGCTCGAGGCGCTCATTGGCCTTCTGGAGGCGTTCGAGCAGTTCGGCGCGCTCGCGGCGCCCCTCCCAATACTCGAAGGCCTGGGCCACGAACAGCCGCAACTCGGCGGGCTTCCACGGCTTGCTGATATAGCGGTAGACGTGGCCCTCGTTGATGGCGTCGATGACGTGGTCGATGTTGCTATAACCTGTGAACAGCACGCGCACGATGTCCGGGCGCGTCTGATGTAGCTTGGCCAGGAACTCGATGCCCGACATGCGCGGCATGCGCTGGTCGCTCATGACCACCTGAACATCCTCCTGCTCGACGATGTCCAGCGCTTCGCCGGCCGTGCGCGCCGTCAGCACGCGGTAGTCCTTGCGAAACAACCGTTGGATGGCGTCGAGGATATCCGGTTCGTCATCAACGACCAAAAAGGTGCGTTGTTCTCGGGGAGTCGACATGAGCTTCAACTTTCGCGGGCGGTAACTACAACGTCGCCACTACGTACGACGTTTGGGCGCGCATCCGCCGCCTGCGCGACCAGGAGTACAATAAGGTGCAAAGAACCTGCGTTAGATACGATCTGGGCGCACCGTATCAAAAGGCAATTGCTTCGCAAGTATAAAGTCAATATACGCGTCTTTTGACGCGATTTATATAGGGCGGGTTGACCTCGATAGGCATGAGTAGATCTGCGCGTCGCAGACAAAACGCCACGTGTGCGTTCTTCATTCCGTGGCTGGGTCACGACGACGGTCCGCGACTGCGCGGGCCAGTTCAGGCCTCGTTGTCGCCGATGAGATCGAGAAAGGCGGTCTCGCCGATGATGGCGATCGCAGCGCCGTCAGCGTTGTACTTCTCGGCCTTTTTGAGCTTGCTGCTGCGCCAGCCGGCTTCGAAGCGTTCGATATCGGCGTCCCCCATCACCAAATAATCGAGCGACTTGCTCACCGACGAGGGCGTCTGTCCGCCGAGCTCGGCGACGCGTTGTTGGGCGACCTTGCGCGTCATCGATTCCAGCGCCCCGGTAAACAAGAAGGCACGGCCAGCGATGGGCGAGTCGATGTCGGCGGGCTCGGCAGACGGCTCGGGGAAGACCAGCTCGAGTTGGGCGCGCAACGCCTCGATGAGGCCGGCCTTTTCGCGAAATCCAGCGGTGACCTTCTCGGCGATGATCTCGCCGACGGTGGGGATGTCGACCAACTGCTGGGCCTCGACCGCCAGGATGTCGTCGACCGACTCAAAATGGTCGGCGAGCAGTTCGGCGACGTGGCGGCCGAGCTCGTCGATGCCCAGGGCACGCAAAAACACGTCGACGCGCACGTTGCGCCGCTCGTCGATGCGCGCGAGCAACTTCTCGGCGAGCTTGTCGCCAACGCGCTCCAGAGAGGTCAGCTCTTCGAGCGACAGGCTGAAAAAATCGGGCGCTTCGCTGACCAGCTCCGCGTCGTAGAGCTGCTCGAGCAATTTGGGCCCGACCCCTTTGATGTCCATCTGGGCGGCGAAATGTTCGAGCTGGCGCAGCCGTGCGCTGCGGCAATCCTCGCCGTGGTCGGCATAGAGCACGTCGTTGTCGCGATAGGTCGGGGCACCGCAGCCGGGGCAGCGCTCGGGAACGTCGACGGGGCGATCGCCGGCCTCGAGCACCCGCTCGAGGTGGGGGATGACGCCTCCGCGGCGCATCATGAGCACCCGCGAGTTCAGCGTCAGCCCCTCGTCGCCGCCGACCGCCTCCATGATCGCCAGGTTGTGCAGGCTCGCGCGAGTGACCACCGCCCCGGACAGCGTCACCGGATCGACAATGCCCACGGGGTTGATGGCGCCTGTGCGCGAGACGTTCCAGTGAACCTCGCGCAGCACGCTTTCGCCGGCGTCGCCCTGGAATTTGTAGGCGATGGAGTAGCGCGGGTGGTGGGCGGTCGCGCCCATACGCCTCTGCTCGTCGCTGCGGTTGGCCCGGTAGACCACGCCATCCATTTCATAGTCGCGCAGATGCCGGCTGGCATCGATCTCGTCGAAGATGTGCTGCATCTGGTGCGGCTCGACCCGGCGCCAGTCGACGGTCTCGAAGCCCAATTCGGCCAGCCAGGTCAGCTTGTCGGCCTCGGTGTCGAATTCGACGCCGAGCACGTCATAGGCGAAGAAGCGCACCCCGTAGTCGGCGGTCTCGGTCGGATTTTTGAGCTTGAGCGCCCCAGCGGTGAGGTTGCGCGGGCTGGAGTACTGCTCTTCGAAGCGCTCGTGAAACACCGACAGCGGCATATAAGCCTCGCCGCGCACCTCGATCTCGTGGGTGTCGATGGTGCGCGGCACCCCGCCCAGGTGCATGACGTTGCCGGTGATGAGCTCGCCGACGCGCCCGGTGCCACGCGTCGCGCCCAGAAATAGGCGCCCGTCGGCGTCATAGCGAAGGCAAACCGCCACCCCGTCGATCTTGGGGCTTGCGACGACCTCGCCGTCGAATTTGTCGAACCACTTGAGCAGGGTTTCCTCGTCATAGCACTTATCCAGGGACAACATCGGCGGGTCGTGGGGCACCTGCTGATCCCCTTGAAGATGCTCCGAGAGGTCCAGTCCGGCGCCCACCGGGCCGATCGCCTGGAGCACCGGGCTGTCGGGCGCCTTTTGGCGCAGCGTCTCCACCAGTCGGTCGAATTCGGGGTCGCTGAGTTCGGGGGCGTTGTCGACCCAGTACAGCCGATTGTGCAGAGACACGGCCTCTTCGAGGTCGTGCACACTCATGGACGCCCAGTTGGTGACGACGGTTGTCTCAGACATACGTACTCGGGGGGCTGCGGGAAAAAACAACGTATTTTGACTACTTCTTACTACACAGAGGTACGTCCTTGGTAGTCAAGAAGGAGGGCGCCGGTCCAACGCAAAAATCCGGGCCCTTCGGGAAGGCATGAGCCGCGTTGTCGGTTATCGAAATGTGCGCGGAGGCCTTGAAAGCATACAAAAGAGTATGATATTGCCGGGTGGCAGCTTGAAAGCATACGAAACAGTATGCTAAATCGCCGCGTCGACGTCGAGGACCGGAGAGAGATGATGAAAATCAGTGCGGTTGAAGAATACGGCCTACGCTGCCTGCTACGCGTGGCCCCATACGCTGAGGACGACCCCGTGTCGGCGCAGACGATCGCGGAGTTGGAGGGGATGAGCATCCCCTATACCCAGAAGATCCTGCGCGTGCTCACCCAGGGCGGGCTCGTCGACTCCAAGCGCGGCGCCCATGGCGGCTATTTCCTGGTGCGCCCGGTCGATGATATCTCCCTGGGCGACGTGATGCGCGCGCTCGGCGGGTTTATCGAAGTCGAGGATCTGTGTGAGCGCCACACCGGGGAATTGGAGGTGTGCAGCAACGCCTGCAACTGCACGATTCGGCCGGTGTGGACCCATATCTCCGACTTTGTCATGGACACCATGGATCGCATCCCGCTGAGCGTGCTCACCGAGGACGAGCACGCCGTTCGGCGTCACCTGGCCATGTTGACCGATCGGGCGCAGCGCGCGCACTTGTCGAATTGAGCATCAGGCGAATTGAGCATCAGGCGACTAAAGCATCTCGCCAGCCTCAGGCTGGCCGCCCAAGGAACGAGGTAGACCGATGAGCTCCGAAATCAAATCGATGATGGACCAGCCGTACAAATACGGCTTTTCGGCCGACATCGAGACCGACACGCTTCCCCCCGGCCTCGATGAGGACGTGGTGCGCGCAATTTCGGCCAAAAAAGGCGAGCCCGAGTTCATGCTCGAGTTTCGCCTCAAGGCGTTTCGCCACTGGCAGAAGATGAGCGGCGATCCGAGCTGGGCGAACGTGACCTACAATAAGCCCGATTTCGACGCCATCAGCTATTATTCGGCGCCCAAGAAGATGCCGACAAAGAAGAGCCTGGAAGACGTCGACCCCAAGATCCTGGAGGTCTACGACAAGCTGGGCGTGCCCATCAACGAGCAGAAGATGTTCCAGAACGTCGCCGTCGACGCGGTGTTCGACAGCGTCTCGGTGGTCACGACCTTCCAGGAAAAGCTCAAGGACGCGGGCGTGATCTTCTGCTCGATTTCCGAGGCGATCAAAAACCACCCCGACATCGTCGAGGAGTACCTGGGAAGCGTGGTGCCCTACACCGACAACTTCTACGCCTCGCTCAACTCGGCGGTATTCTCCGACGGCTCGTTCGTCTACGTGCCCAAAGGGGTGACCTGCCCGATGGAGCTGTCGACGTATTTCCGCATCAACGCCCAGCACACCGGTCAATTCGAGCGCACCCTGATCATCTGCGAGGACGACGCCTACGTCAGCTATCTGGAGGGCTGCACCGCGCCGCAATACGACGAGAATCAGCTGCACGCGGCCGTCGTCGAGCTCATCGCCAAGGATAACGCCGAGATCAAATACTCGACGGTGCAAAACTGGTACGCCGGTGACGAAACCGGCAAGGGCGGCATCTACAACTTCGTGACCAAGCGCGGGCTGTGCGCCGGGGTCAACTCCAAGATCTCGTGGACCCAGGTCGAGACGGGCTCGGCGGTGACCTGGAAGTACCCCAGTTGCATCCTGCAGGGCGACAACTCGGTGGGCGAGTTCTACTCGGTGGCGCTGACCAACAATATGCAGCAGGCCGACACGGGCACGAAGATGATCCACCTGGGCAAGAACACCCGCAGCAAGATCATCAGCAAGGGTATTTCGGCGGGGCACTCCCAGAATAGCTACCGCGGCCAGGTGCGCGTGGCGCCGGGCGCCGACAACGCGCGCAACTACTCGGAGTGCGACTCCATGCTCATCGGCGACGAGTGCGGCGCGCACACGTTCCCGTATCTGGACGTCCAAAACCCCACCGCCCAGGTCGAGCACGAGGCGACCACCTCGCGCATCGGCGACGAGCAATTGTTCTACTTCCAGCAGCGCGGCATCGACGAAGAGGACGCCATCTCGATGATCATCAGCGGCTTTTGCAAAGACGTCTTCCACGAGCTGCCCATGGAGTTCGCCGTCGAGGCGCGCAAACTCCTGGGACTCAAGCTGGAAGGCTCGGTCGGCTAACTCAATTTATTGATTCACCACAGAGGTCACAGAGGCCACAGAGAACGGCATCCTAAGAGGTTTTCCTCCGTGCTCTCTGTGCCCTCTGTGGTGAACCTGGACCCTGAATCCCTAGACCCCTGAACCCCTGACGAAAGGTTTCACAATGTTGGAGGTCAAAAATCTGCACGTAACTGTCGACAACGCCAAGATTCTCAAGGGCATCGACTTTACGGTCAACGCAGGTGAAATTCACGCGATCATGGGCCCGAATGGCAGCGGCAAGAGCACCTTCGCCAAGGTGCTCGCCGGCCATCCGGCCTACGAAGTCACCGACGGCGAGGTCGTCTACCAGGGCGAGAGCCTGCTGGAGGACGAGCCGGACGTGCGCGCCCAGAAGGGCATCTTCCTGGCGTTCCAATACCCGGTGGAGGTCCCCGGCGTGAGCAACGCCGCCTTCCTTCGCCAGGCGTTCAACAGCGTGCGCGCGGCGCGCGGCGAGGAGGAGCTCGACCCGCTGCAATTCGACGACCACGTGCGCGAGCGGCTGGGGCTGGTCGACTTGAGCCCGGAGATGCTCGATCGCAGCGTCAACGTGGGCTTTTCGGGCGGCGAGAAAAAGCGCAACGAGATCCTGCAGATGGCCATCCTCGAGCCCAAGTTGGCGATCCTCGACGAGACCGACTCGGGCCTGGATATCGACGCGCTGCGCACCGTCGCCGGGGGCATCAACAAGCTGCACGGGGACGACGACGCCGTGGTGATGGTCACCCACTACCAGCGCCTGCTCAACTACATCACTCCGGATTATGTCCACGTGATGGTCGACGGTCGCATCGTGAAATCGGGCTCCAAGGAGTTGGCGCTCGAGCTCGAAGAGCGCGGCTACGACTGGGTCATCGAAGAAGCCAAGGCCAGCTGAGGAAGACGACATGGCAGTCAGTGAACAGATAGATGTCTCGCAGGCGTTCGCTCGGGCGATCACCGGCGACTCCACCGCGCCGACGCCGGCCGCAAAGCTTCGCAAAGCCGCACGCGCGAAGCTGGCGCAGTTGCGCCTTCCGGGGCCCAAAGACGAGGAGTTTCGCTTCATCCGGCTGCGCGGGCTGGTGGGCACCGACTTTGTGCCCGCCGACGCCGTCGACGCCGCGGTCAACGAGGCGATGGTCGCCGATTACGCGCTCCCCGAGGCCGACGGCCAGCGCCTGGTCTTCGTCAATGGGCGGTTCCACGCCGAGTTGTCGGACACCTCCGCGCTGCCCGACGGCGTCCAGGTGGGCAACTTCGCCGGTCAGACGCCGATGCCGGCGGCGGTCGCCGAGCACCTGGGCAACGTCGCCACGTACTACGCCGACGACTACTTCGCCGCGGCCAACGCCGCCGGGTTCACCGACGGCGCCTATGTCGTCGTGGAGGCCGACGTCGCCGTCGACGGCGCGATCCATCTGCTGCACATCGCCACCGAGTCGGCCACGGCCTTCGCGGCGCATCCGCGCAATCTGGTGGTCGTGGGGCGGGGCAGCAAGGCCACGCTGGTCGAGGACTACGTGGGGCCGCACGCGAGCACCTACTTCAACAACGTGGTCGACGAGATCGTCGTGGCCGACAGCGCCACCCTGCGCCACACCAAGGTCCAGCGCGAGAGCCTGGCCGCCTACCATATCGAGCGCACGGCCGTGGATCTGGCCAAGGGGGCGTCCTACGTCTCCCAGACGATCACCCTGGGGGCGAAGCTGTCGCGCTACGACGTGTACGCCAACGGCGACGCCGAGCAGATCGATTGCACGCTCGACGGGCTGGCGGTGCTGAGCGGGCGGCAGGTCTCCGACACCCACACGGTCATGGACCATCGCAAGCCGCACAGCGGCAGCCACCAATTGCACAAGATGGTGCTCGACGACGCCTCCCATGCGGTGTTCAACGGCAAGATCTTCGTGCAACCCAAGGCACAGATCATCGACGCCTACCAGCTCAACCGCACGTTGCTGTTGTCCGACAAGGCCAAGGTCAACGCCAAGCCCCAGCTCGAGATCTTCGCCGATGACGTCAAATGCACCCACGGTGCGACCATCGGCCAGCTCGAGGAAGACCAGATCTTTTACCTGAAGAGCCGCGGCCTTCCCGAGGATATCGCGCGGGATATGCTGGTCTACGCTTTCGCCGCCGAGGTCATCGAGACCGTTCCGGTCGCCTCGGTCAAAGAAGCCCTCGAGGACGCCGTCTCCCGGCGCACCTCCAAGAGATAACGGCAACGCCCATGACGCTCAACGAATTAGAAGCTGCCGTCGCGCAGACGGCCTCCAAGCGCGATCGCTCGCAGATGAGTTGGGAGGAGATTCGCGCCGAATTTCCGGTGCTCCACCAGTCCATCGACGGCCATCCGTTGGCCTATTTGGACAACGCTGCCTCCAGTCAGATGCCCCAGCCGGTCATCGACCGGATGATGTGGTATCAGTCCGCCGAGCACTCCAACGTGCACCGCGGCGTGCACACGCTCAGCCAGCGGGCCACCGACGCCTACGAGAAGGCGCGCGAGAAGATCGCCGCCTTCATCAACGCCGCCGAGCCGGCCGAGTGTATCTTTACGCGCGGCGCCACCGAGAGCATCAACCTGGTGGCGCACGGCTGGGGCCGAAAATTCGTGGGGGAGGGCGACGAGATCATCGTCTCAGCGCTCGAGCACCACGCCAACATCGTGCCCTGGCAGATGCTGTGTGAGGAGAAAGGCGCCAGGCTTCGAGTCATCCCGATGACCGACGAGGGCGAGCTCATCACGGACGAGTTGCCGGCGCTGCTCGGCCCCCACACCAAGTTGGTGGCCGTGGCCCACGTGTCCAATGCGCTGGGCACGATCAATCCCGTCGCCGACATCATCGAGACGGCCCACGCGCACGGGGTGCCCGTGGTGGTCGACGGCTGTCAGGCCGTGCCCCACATGCCGGTGGACGTGCACGCGCTCGACGCCGACTTCTATGCGTTTTCCGGCCACAAGATGTGCGGCCCCACCGGCATCGGCATCCTGTACGGCAAACGCGAGCTTCTGGAGGCGATGAATCCGTTCATGGGCGGCGGCGACATGATCCGAAGCGTCACCTTCGAGAAGACGACTTACGCGCCCATTCCCCACAAATTCGAGGCGGGTACGCCCTCGATCCTGGCGGTGGTCGGGCTGGGCGCCGCCGTCGACTATTTGCAGAGCGTGGGCATGGGGCGCATCGCCGCGCGCGAGCACGAGCTGCTGGTCTATGCCACCGAGCGCATCTCGGCCATCGACGGCGTGCATATCCTGGGCACGGCGGCCAACAAGGCCGCGGTCATCTCTTTCGAGGTCGACGGCGTCCACCCGCACGACGTGGGCACGATTCTGGACACCGAGGGGGTCGCCATCCGCGCCGGTCATCACTGCGCCCAGCCGGTCATGGACCGCCTGGGCGTGCCGGCGACGGCGCGCGCTTCGATAGCGTTCTACAATAATCGCGATGACATCGATGCGCTGATCGGAGCGCTCCAGACGGTGCGCGACATTTTCGGATAAGACTATGGCAAACCTCAGAAACCTGTACCAAGACGTCATCCTCGACCACAACAAAAAGCCGCGCAACTTCGGCCCCCTCGAGGGCGCCAACCGCCACGCGCACGGGCATAACCCGCTGTGCGGCGACACCTACGAGGTCGAGGCGCTGGTGGTCGATGACGATGGCACCATCGAGGATATCCGCTTCAGCGGGTCCGGCTGCGCCATCTCCAAGGCCGCCGCCTCGATGATGACCCAACACGTCAAGGGCAAGAGCGTCGCCGAGGCCGAGGAGCTCATCGAGCAATTCCGCCTGATGCTGACCGGCAAGGTCGACGACATCGAGGACAACAAGCTCGGCCACCTCAAGGTGTTCGAAGGCGTCTGCCAGCGCCCCGAGCGCGTCAAATGCGCCGTGCTGCCGTGGCACACGCTGCACGCGGCGCTCGAAGGCAAAGGCGCAACCTCGACCGAGGGCGACGACGATCCGTTCGGCGAGGATTAAGTATCACCGCAGCGGGCACCGAGGTCACCGAGTTTTTTCGAGAGAGTTTTCCTCTGTGTTCTCGGTGCCCGCTGCGGTGAAAATACAACGTTGAGACAGCTATGAAGATCGAAGAAATCGAGTACACGCCCAATCCCAACGCGGTGAAGTTCGTGCTCGACCAGCAGTTAACGCTGGGGGGCACGACGCGCTCATTCGAGAGTGCGGAGGCCGCCGAAGGGGTGCCGCTGGCCAAGAAGATCATGGCCATCGAGCACGTCAAATCACTGTTCTTTGCCGACCGGTGGCTCACCGTCACCCAGGACGGAGACGCCGATTGGCACGGATTGATGCGCGAGATCGCCGAACCCATCCGTGCGGCCGAGCTCGACGACGCCCGCCCGCCGACGGGCGCGGCCAGCAGCGAGGACGACGCCGACGGGATCTCCGACGAAGACGCCGGGTTGAACGACCCGCGCATGGAGGCCATTCGCATGATCCTCGAGGAACAGATCATGCCCTATTTGCAGGGCGATGGCGGTGGCCTGGAGATCAAGGCGTTGATGGACGACCAGTTGATGATTCGCTACCAGGGCGCCTGCGGGACCTGCCCGGCGTCGATCAGCGGCACGCTGATGGCCATCGAAAACCTCATCCGCGACCAGGTCGACCCCGACATCCACGTCGTGTCCGTGTAAATTAAGCGAGCGAGTTAAACAAAACAAAGGCGCCCGTAATGGGCGCCTTTGTTTTGTCTAGAGAAAGATAAGCATCAGGGCGCTAGCCGCGCCGACGCCGGCGCACGGACACGGCGCCCAGGCCCAACACCACCAACCACATCGCGGCGCTTCCCGCCGGCGAGCCATCGGTCCCGGTGGCGCTACAGCCCTCGTTGACGTTGGCGTCCGTGGCGCCGCCCCTGGAGAGCATCGCGTCATTCAGCGCCCCAGCATCGCCCGAGTAGCCGGCGTCGCCGCCCTGCGACCAGCCGGCGTCGCCGCCCGCGCCGGCATCCGAGAAGCCCGCGTCGCCACCCGCGCCGGCATCCGAGCCGACGGAGCCACTTCCCGAATTGCTGCCGCCCAGCAAGCTGACGGGCGGGTCGCTGGCGAAGGAGTCGTCCGGCGAGGTGGTCTTCTGCGAGGTCGACGACTGGAAGAAGATCTTGTCGACATCGTACCACCCGCTGGCGTCGGCCGCCGGCGCCCCGGCGCCGTCGATGGGATCGATGCGAAGCTTGGTCACCTTATTTTTCCAGGCGTCGTGTTGGCCGATGGGAATGACGTAGGTGTGGAAGTCGTCGTCGCCGGCCTCCTCGAAGCGCACTACCCGCGACTCGGCGAAGCCGTCGCCGTCGTTGGCCCAGTAGACGGCGACCTTATGTTGACCGTCGTGGCCACGCATGCGCACGACCATCTGGTCGTAGGTGTTGGCGTCGACCGACGTCCAATCCGGGCCGCAAAAATGCGGGTCGTCCCCGGCGACGTGGGCCGCCAGGCATTTGACGCCGGTGTTGATCTTGATCTGATCGAGGTTGCCACCACTGCAGTTATTCCACCCCTCGCGGTCCTTCTCATAGGCGCTGTTGAACTGCCAGTGGTCGCGGGTGAGCACGTCGAGCTGGGCGTAGTCGCGCAGCAAATGCCCGAAGGAGTTGCCGTTGGTGGGCTGCTGGCCCCACTTGGTCTGCTCGCCGTAGACGTTGTCGATGTGGTGGATCCAGGCGCGAACGTCCGGGTGGTCGGCAAAGCCGATGCTTCCCTTATCCGCCTTCATGGTGATCTCGATGCGCTTGGTCTCGCCCGGCGACATCGCGTTGAGCAGAAGCGTGCCGTGCTTGCCCATGCTGTCCTTGGGCGGGTTGCCGGGGTTGGAGTTGGCGTCGTTGACCTTCCAGGTCGACTGATCCTTGGCCGGATAGTCGGTGTAAATCTTGTAGTTGGTGGCGTGGATCCAGGGCTGCTCGATCCAGTAGTCGAGCTTGACGTTGACCAGTACCTGGTGGGCTTTGTCGGTCACCAGAATATTGGCCTTGAAGGTATCGCCGGGCATGGCGTCGGCGATGGATTTGCTGGGCTCAGCCGTATAGGGGTTGCCCAGTCCCTTCCATTTGACCTTGACGGGGACGTCGCCGGGGCTGGCGTTGGCGAAGTTTTGCAGGGCGGAGGTCGAGCCGTTGAACACGTCGCGGTCGAAGCCGGCGGCGTTGCTGCAATAGGCCGACTGACCGTCGCAATATTGCCAGAACTTCCAGTGACTCCAGCCGTCGGCGATCGACGGGCAGCTCGGCCCGTAGTTGGCCGCCCACAGCGGGTAAGAGCTAAACGAGGAATGGTTGGCCACGTGGGGGTTCCACAACCCCGACGAGGTATAGATCATCGGCTTTTTACCGGTGCCCTGCTCGACGATGCGCAGCCAGGTGTGCAGCTTGCTAGCAACCGTGCTGGCAGAGACGCCGTTGAACGCCTCCACGTCGGCGGTCACCGGCAGATCGCCCGCGCCCAGCCGGCCGACCTTCTGGACGACCAGGTTGGCCTCATTGGTGATATTCTGATTGAAGCGCAGGAATTGATAGGCCCCGCGAATCATGCCCTGGCGCTTGAGCTCGGACCAGTTGTAGCTGAATTTCGGGTCGATGAACCCGTTGCCGTCGCTGATGCGCGCGATGCCAAACTTCATCCCGGCGCGCTTTTGCGCCGCCCAGTTGAAGCTTCCCTGGTAATACGAGACATCGGCCCCTTGAGGGCCGTTGTACTTGTTCACCCCGCACACCCGAAGCTCTTGCTGCTCGGTTCGCATCGGCTCGCCGGCGTGAGCGGTCTCGCCGTAGTCGTCAAAGCCACAGCTCAGCCCGCCGGCCGCCAGCACTGCCAAACCCAACACACCGATGCCGACACGAACGTGCCGACGTCCCATCCAGTCACTCGTTCCCATTTCGCCCTCGCTTAGCGTTCATCCCAAACGCGTCTTGGCACTCAACAGTCCCTTACCATTGATTATCACACAGTGTAGGAGAGTGTATGTGCAACCGTCAAGACGCACTATTTTTGTGGCGTATCTCGTGGTTCAAAACACTGACTGCTACAGCCCCGCGCACCCGGCGTGACATGGGGCCAGGGGCCTCGTTCTGGCCGTGACTGCCGGGTCACCCGTGCCCGCGCAGCTCCAATTTGACGTCTACGAGCGCGCCAGTAACGCGGCCGGCCGGCGCGCTCATCGAGTCGGCGGTCGGATTGACGAGAGGCGGCCGAACGTTATGTGGGCGAATACAGTGGGTTGGCGCTTTTCTCGCAGTTGCGAAACTGGCCGTGGCTCGCTAGTAGTGGGAGCGGATAACATCTAATCAAACTGAGCAAGACCATGACCGTTAGTTACAAGAAGGCTGGTGAAGTCTCCAACGAGCCCATCGCGCTCGAGAACCACGTGCGCTTCGTGACCGCCGCGAGCCTATTCGACGGCCACGACGCCGCCATCAACGTGATGCGGCGCATCTTGCAGTCCAGCGGCGCCGAGGTCATCCACCTGGGGCATAACCGCTCGGTGGCCGACATCGTCGACGCCGCCATCGAGGAGGACGCCCAGGGCATCGCGATTTCGAGCTACCAGGGCGGCCACATCGAGTACTTTAAATACATGTACGACCTGCTCGCCGAGCGCGGCGCGGGCCACATCAACATCTACGGCGGCGGCGGCGGCGTTATCGTCCCCTCCGAGATTGAAGAGCTCGAGTCCTACGGCGTCGCCAAGATCTTCAGCCCGGAAGACGGCCGTCACATGGGTCTGCAGGGCATGATCAACAGCATGCTCGAAGAGACCGACTACGACATCACCGACAAGGGCGCGCCGGACATCGAGCTCGTGCGCGACAAGGACGCCCGCGCCATCGGCCGGGCCATCAGCTTTGCGGAGGCCGGAAAGCTCGAAGAACTCGAGTTGCCCGCCGTCGCCAAGCCGGCGCCGGTCGTCGGCATCACGGGCACCGGCGGGGCGGGCAAGTCCAGCCTGACCGACGAATTCGTGCGCCGCTACCTGCACGACTTTCCCGACAAGACCATCGCGATCATCTCCATCGATCCCACGCGGCGTCGCAGTGGGGGCGCGCTACTGGGCGACCGTATTCGGATGAACTCGTTGACGCCGGGGCGCACGTTCATGCGCTCGATGGCCACGCGGGCGAGCAAGGGCGAGCTGGCCGCGGCCATCGACGAGGCCGTCGACATCGCCCAGGTCGCCGGCTTCGACCTCATCGTCGTCGAGACCAGCGGCATCGGCCAGGGCGACGCCGACATCGTCGACCACTGCGACCACTCCATCTATGTGATGACCAGCGAGTTCGGCGCGTCCAGCCAGCTCGAAAAGATCGACATGCTCGACCTGGCCGACTTCGTGGTCATCAACAAATTCGAGAAGGCCGGCAGCCTCGACGCGCTTCGGGCCGTGCGCAAGCAGGTCAAGCGCAACCGAAAGCTCTTCGAGGCCAACGACGAGGATCTGCCCGTCTTCGGCACCATCGCCAGCCAATTTGGCGACAGCGGGGTCACCGCGCTGTACCAGGCGGTCATGAACGATGCCTTCGGGGAGGTGCCCGACTCCAAGTGGCGCGCGTCGGGACCGGTCACTGAGAAGCAAAACGAGATCATCCCGCCGCGCCGCGAGCGCTACCTGGCCGAAATCGCCGAGACCTGCCGCACCTACCGCAAGCACGTCGAGGAGCAGGCCGACATCGCCTCCAAGCTCTACCAACTGCGTGGTGCTAAAGAATCACTCGAGGAAAACGAGGCGCTCATTGGGGCGCTGGAAGCCCGTGAGGCGCAACTCGAGGGCGAGTTGACCAAAGAAGCTCAAGCGCTACTTGAAGGCTGGGGTCAGCTCCAGGAGGACTACGCGGGCGACGAATATATCGTCAAAATCCGCAATAAGCAGATTCCCTTCGAGCTGACCACCGAGACGCTTTCGGGCACCAAGATTCGCAAGGTTGCGCTGCCCAAATTCCGCGATTGGGGCGACCGCGTTCACTGGCAGATGCTCGAGAACGTCCCCGGGCGCTTCCCGTACACCGCCGGCGTGTTCCCGTTCAAACGCCGCGACGAGCACCCCGCGCGCATGTTTGCCGGGGAGGGCACGCCCGACCGCACCAACAAGCGCTTCCACTATTTGAGCAAGGGCGAGAAGGCCAAGCGCCTGTCGACGGCGTTCGACTCGGTGACGTTGTACGGCGAAGACCCGGCGCTGCGCCCGGATATTTACGGTAAGGTGGGCAACTCCGGGGTGAGCGTGTGCACGCTCGAGGATATGAAGAAGCTATATGCCGGCTTCGACCTCGCCGACAAGTACACCAGCGTGTCGATGACCATCAACGGCCCGGCGCCGATTATTCTGGCGATGTTCCTCAACACCGCCATCGATCAGCAGGTCGAGCGCTTCATCGACGAGAACGGGCGCGAGCCCACCCCCGACGAATACCAGACGATCTTCGACGAGACGCTGCACGTGGTGCGCGGCACCGTCCAGGCCGACATCCTCAAGGAGGACCAGGCTCAGAATACGTGCATCTTCTCGACCGATTTCGCCCTCAAGATGATGGGCGACATCCAGCAGTATTTCATCGACAAGAGCGTGCGCAATTACTACTCGGTGTCCATCAGCGGCTACCACATCGCCGAGGCGGGGGCGAACCCCATCACCCAGCTCGCGTTTACGCTGGCCAACGGGTTTACCTACGTCGAGTATTACCTGGCGCGCGGCATGCACATCGACAACTTCGCGCCCAACCTGTCGTTTTTCTTCTCCAACGGCATGGATCCCGAGTACACCGTGCTCGGCCGGGTCGCCCGACGCATCTGGTCGGTGGCCATGCGCGAGAAATACGACGCCAATCTGCGCTCGCAAAGGCTCAAGTATCACATCCAGACCTCCGGGCGCTCACTGCACGCCCAGGAGATTCAGTTCAACGATATCCGCACGACCCTTCAAGCGTTACTTGCGCTTTTCGACAACTGCAATAGCCTGCACACCAACGCCTTCGACGAGGCCATCACCACGCCCACCGAGGAGAGCGTGCGCCGGGCACTGGCCATCCAGCTCATCATCAACAAGGAGTTCGGGCTGGCCAAGAACGAAAACCCCTACCAGGGCTCGTTCGTCGTCGAGGAGCTGACCGACCTGGTCGAAGAGGCCGTGCTCACCGAGTTCGAAAATATCAGCGCTCGCGGCGGCGTGCTCGGGGCGATGGAGCGCCAATACCAGCGCGGCAAGATCCAGGAAGAGTCCATCCTGTACGAGCGCAAGAAGCACTCCGGCGAGCTGCCCATCATCGGGGTCAACACCTTCCTGCCCGACGAGGGCCAGGAGCAGGAGACCGGCGAGCTCGAGCTGATTCGCTCGACCGAGGAAGAGAAGAAGACCCAGATTGGCAACCTCGAGGCCTTCCAGGAGGCCCACGCCGACGAGGTCGACGCCGCGCTCGACCGCCTCAAGCAGGTGGCCCTCGACGGCGGCAATATCTTCGCCGAGTTGATGCACACCGTGCGTGTCGCTAGCCTGGGGCAGATCTCTAACGCCCTCTACGAGGTGGGCGGCCAATATCGCCGTTCGATGTGAGCCCATGGGACCACGCCTCTACACGCTTTGTTTGGTCGCCGCCCTGGCAATGGCCATGGGCGCTGCGTGTAGCGGCGACAATGGTTTGGACAGCCCGACGATCTCGGTGTCCGGCCCCGGGCCGGACGCGGGCACGAATAAGAGCGACGCCGCCCGCGATTCGGGCGGAGATACGGGCGCGGTCGATTCGCGCTGCGTTGGGCGCCAGGCCGGGGCGAGCTGTGCGTTGGACCACGCCTCGGGCGTGTGCGTGCACGGCACCTGCCAATTCCTTTCATGTTCGGCCGGCTTCCGCGACTGCGATTCCAAGGACGACAACGGCTGCGAAACCGACATCACCCGGCCGGAGTCCTGTGGCGCCTGCGGCGTGAGCTGCGCAGCCCCCCAGACATGCCAGCTGAGCCGCGCGGGGTGGGTGTGCAGCGTCGCGCCGGTGTGCCGCGAGGGCCACTTCGACCTCGACGGCGACCTGCAAAACGGCTGCGAGTGGACGGACACCTGGGGAAGCGACGGCGTGCTCGTCCCCAACGACCTCGCACCGCAGGCGGCCTCGATGGTCGCTCCCGCGACCTTCGCCGTCGCCGGGCTGACCGACTCGGCGCGTCTGCTCACCACCACCGGCGCGAACGCGTCGCCCGCGGCGCTGCCGCTGATCGTGTCACCGAGTCCGCCGACAACGAATGCGAACGCGGTCACGGAGTTTAGCACCACCACCGGCCAGACACT
This sequence comes from uncultured delta proteobacterium, assembly GCA_963697525.1. GTDB lineage: Bacteria > Myxococcota_A > Bradymonadia > Bradymonadales > Bradymonadaceae > Bradymonas. The sequence continues at coordinate 4,640,098 of OY969087.1, read as the reverse complement.
GGCCGTGACCGCCTGGGACGACGCGCTGGCGCTGTCCTCGGCGCAGGGTTCGGCGGCCGATGATGGCACCTTCCACATCACTTGCCGATCGACCGCCGAGGCCTACCCGCGCAGCTTCAGATCCGCCGCCGCGGGCGCCGACGCGCCCATCTTTGCCAGCGACGGTTGGGAGGTCGTCGCCGTCGATCACGGCGCGTCCTGCGCGGACGATCCCAATGCACCCGGCGCCGCGCGTCAACTCTGCGACCAGCCCAGCGACACGTTCGGTCTCGACGATTACCTGCGCGCCTATTACCCCTACGACTCCAACTCGAGCGCGTCCGCCGATCCCGCCATCGCCGACCCGAGGTGGAGCTTCAGCGCCGCCGAAGTTGCGAGCTGTGACGCGTGTTTTCTGAATACGTCCACCGGCGAGTTTAGCGCTCCCGGCGCGTGCCTCGGCGAAGCGGTCTGCCAGCCCAGCACCTTCGACGCGTCGAACTGCGGCGGGTGTGCGCCCGACCCAAACCATTGCCCCGACTTTCGTCCCGGCAAGATCGTACGGCTCTCACCCAGCGGCAAGCTCGTGGTCTTTACGCTGCGCGGCTTCCTGGTGCTCGACCATGACACCCAGGGCTGGCACGCCGGCCCGCGCGTCGAACAGGCGTTGAACGCCGGCGGCCTGACCCCGGTTGCCGCCGGCGCGGCCGTCCAGAAGGGAAGCGTCGTCCACATCTTCGTGCTCTATCGGGACGGGCGGCTTCGCCGCCTGCGCCTCACGACGGGGCCCGACGGCGGCCTGGTCGCGCCCGACGGCCCGGATATCGGGGTGCCGATGCATGAGAACGGCGACGAACTCTATGCGCTCACACCAGGCCCCCGCGATGTCTTATTGGTCACCGATCCACGAAGCGCCTGGCTGGTTCACCCCTTCGAGCGCAGCGCGCGCGTCCAGCAGTTGCCCGTCCCGGACGTGTTTCTGGGTGATGGACGCGTGATCTTCGGCCAGGGGGCCTCGTTCGATTCGCCCGCAGGATTCTCGCTGCTGTATTACGGGCTGGGGCGCTACTACCTGCGGCAGGTGCTGGCGCAGTAGGTCGCGCTCATTGGTCGTGGGCGACGGCGAAGTCCCTCGGGGCTTGGCCGGTCCAGCGCCGAAACGCCCGCGTAAAGCTCGCCGGCTCGGCGTATCCCAACTCGTCGGCGACCTCATAGACCGCGTGGCTGCCGGCGCGAAGTAAACGCTCGGCGACCTCGCGGCGCACCCGGTCGAGGATCTGGGTGTAATTATGGCCCTCCTCGCGAAGCCGGCGTTGCATCGTTCGAACGCTCATGCCCAGGTCGGTGGCGACGTCGTCCTGGCTGAGCGCCGGGTCGCGCAGGCGCACCTCGATGGCCGCGGCGACGCGCTGGGTGAGGCTATCATCGCCCTGATCGACCAAGCGCTCATCGGCCAGCCGCTTCAAGAATTGAGCGACCGCCGGGTCGGCCTGGTCGATGGGCGCGCTCATCGCCGCTGTCGGAACCACGATGGCGTTGGCGGGTTGTTCGAACAAGACGGGCACGTCCAGGTAGCGCGCGTAGACCTCACGCGAGTGAAGGGGAGGATGCGCAAACCACACCTGCACCGCCAGCGGCGAGGCCACCCATTCGCGCAGCGTATGCACGCCAGCGCCGATCATGCCCTCGAGCGGGTGCGCGAGCTCGAGGACGCGTGGATCGTGGTGAAACTCGACCCGAAGTTGGTCGCCGTTAGCAACGATGCGCAGGTCGAGCGCGGGGTCGACCAGCGCCTGGTACTGGGTCATGCGCTCGACGACCTGCTCGAGGCTCTCGCTGTGCCGAAAGAGATGACCCGCCAGCCCGAAGGCGTCGGGGCGCATCTTCTCGGCGAGCATCAGCCCCAGCGGCTGGTCGGGCCGGTGTGCCAGCATATATTGCCAGACACGGATGGGCGCCTCGAAGGGAATGGGCGCCTCCGGGCGCGCGAGGTCCTCGGGCTGAAGGCCGGCCGCCTCGAGCCCCTGGCGACGCGACAGTCCCAGCTCCTCGGCGAACCCCAACAGGACGTCGGCGACGGCGGCATACATCGGTGCACGGGTCATTGCTGCTTCCTGGCGCCAGGTGACAGAAAATTGGCGTGGCTCGACAACGCACGCCCACCCAAAAGACCTTAATGTAAGGGAGTGGCAAACTTCCAGACCATCGGAGGCAGATATGCAACTCGAGAAGGTGATCATCATCGGAGGCGGCATTGGCGGGCTGACGCTGGCGCGCGCGCTCGCCGAGCACGGCGTCGAGGCGACGGTGTACGAACAATCCACCGAGTTGCGCGAGGTGGGCGCGGGCATCAGCCTGTGGAGCAACGCCATGGCCGTGCTCGACGCGATCGGCTACGGCGCCCAGCTCGCCGAACTCGGCCCGGTGGTGCGTTACGGCGAGCTTGTCTCACCCGCCGGCAAGGTGCTCGGCTCCTACGAGGTCACCGACGTACTGCGCGATGCGCCCGTCAACACGCCGCCGCGCGTCGTCCACCGAGGCACGCTGTTGCAGATGCTCGCCGACGGCGTCGACGCCGCCCACGTGGTCACCGGAACGCGTTGCGAGAGCGTCGACTGGAGCGCAGAGCGGCCGGTGGTCACCTTCGAAGACGGCACCGCCGACAGCGCCGACCTGGTCGTGGGCGCCGACGGGATCTGGTCGAAAGTGCGCGCCTCGCTGTGGGGCGAGGAGCCGGCGCGCTACAGCGGCGAATATTGTTTTCGTGGGATCGTCTCCGACGTCGACAACGACGCCCACGCGCTGCGCGAGTTGCAGGGCAGGGGACGTCGCTTCGGGCTGGGCGCCGTCGCCGAGCGCCAGGCCTACTGGTGGGCGACCTGGCGGACCGACGAGGGCTTCGAGTTGGCCCGCGAGGACTATAAGGCGTTTCTGGGCGAGAAATTCAGCGGCTGGCCGTTGGGCATCCCCGAGTATATCGTCGCCACCGACCCGAAGGCGATTCACATGGACGCGCTGTACGACCGCCCACCGCGCGCGATGTGGTCGCGCGGTGCAGTGACGCTGTTGGGGGACGCCGCCCATCCGACCACGCCCAACCTGGGCCAGGGCGGCTGCATGGCCATCGAGGACGCCGGAGTGCTCGCCGAGGTGCTCGCCGGCGCCGACACGCTCGGCGCGGCGCTGGCGCGCTACGAGTCGCTGCGCATCCCGCGCACCAGCAAGCTCGTGCGCGAGGCATATCGCTTTGGAAAGATCGGCCAGTGGCGAAATCCCGTGGCCGTGTGGCTGCGCGGCGCGCTCGTTCGGATGGCTCCCGACAGCGTCATGCGCAACCAATTGATCGACAAGGTCGCCTACGACGCGCTCGCCCCGGCGCGCACCACGTCGTGACGCGCCTCAGCGCTCGATCCAACGCCGAAGGTTGGGCCCGAGGATGCGCGGAGCGGCGCGCAGCTCGTCGAGGTTGTTCGAGCCGGTGAGCAAACAAGCAACCTGCAGCGCCTGGATGGTCGTCTGGCCGAACTGCATCGCCGCCTCGTAGCCCTCGTTGAACGCCGCCTTGAGCCAGGGAAGGGCCATGCCGGCGAGTTGGGCGCCCAGGGCGATGGCGCGCGCGCAGTCGAGGCCGGTGCGCAGCCCGCCGGAGCCGATGACGTTGAAGCCGCGCTCGGTGGCGTAGCTAATCGCCGCGCCCGTGGGCACGCCCCAATCCCAGAACATCTCGCCGATGGTGGCCTTTTCGGGCGTGGTGCGAAGCGTCTCCACGCCCACCCAGGTGGTGCCGCCGGCACCGGAGGTGTCCACCCACTGCACGCCCGCGCCCTTCAGCTTGTCGAGCGCGCGCGGGCCCAGCCCGCAGCCGGTCTCCTTGGCGATGACGGGCACGCTCAACTCGTCGACCAGCCGGGCGATGCCGTCGACACACCCGCGAAAGTCGCGGTCGCCCTCCGGCTGGATCATCTCCTGGCCGGGGTTGAGGTGCACGCACAGCGCGTCGGCGCCGATGGTGCCCACGAGCTGTTCGACCTCGGCGGTGCTCGACTCGGCGACCTGCACGGCGCCGATATTGCCGAACAGCAGGATGTCCGGGGCCACCTCGCGCACCTGATAGGTGTCGGCGAGCTCCGGGTGTTTCATCATCGCGCGCTGGCTGCCCACGCCGAAGGCGATGCCCAACTCCTGGGCCACCTTCGCCAGGGTCAGGTTGATCTCCTGGGCACGCTTGGCTCCGCCGGTCATCCCGGTGATCAGCAGCGGAGCGCGCAGCCGCTTGCCCATTACGGTCGTGCCGACGTCGAGGGCGTCGATGGAGCGCTCGGGCAGCGAGTCGTGCAGCAAGTCGACTTCTTCGAGCAGGGTGGTCTTTCCGCGATATTCGACCTGATCCTCGGCGCACAGATCGATGTGGTCGAGCTTGCGCTGGGAGATGTTCGGGCTGTCGTCGGCGCTCATACGTCACTACCTTTCGGGCTGGAACAAGATACTGGCTGGCAACCTCGACTCCCGTGGCGCCATTGTCAAGACGCCGCCACCCGTCGGGGTGCGGTTCCCTGATCGGGGATCTGAGGATCGCGGCAACGCGCCGGGCGTTTCGATGTCTGCGCGCGGGTCGGCTCGAGTCCACGCTTCAAACCTGGGCGCCTCGCCGCCTCCAGCGCCCCTGTGGGCTCGCCCCACAGGACCCAAAGATCGGCAAGCTAAGCGAGGCGCCCCTGTGGGCTCGCCCCACAGGACCCAAAGATCGGCAAGCTAAGCGAGGCGCCCCTATGGGCTCGCCCCACAGGACGCAAAGATCGTCGGCTAAGCGGGGCGTCCCCCGCGGTCTGCGAAAAGCCCGCGCGCGCTGCCAAAGCGCGCGCAGTGCCCCCAACTGCCCCACCACCTGGGCTCCTCGAGCCCTCCCCCATGAAACCAACCAAGACGCACCTCGGCCGTGCCCTGGGTCGCCCGTCCTTTTCGCCGATGTGCGGCGGGGTGTGCGGGCATCGGACCGGGCCGATAGCGTTGTTTCGCTGCGACGGTTGCGCTTCCGTGGGGGCCACCTTGTTCGACGGCACGACGCTGGGTGAGACGCCGCGTCCTATCGGTGCCCCTCACTATAGTTTTCGGCAGCGGGGGCCGAATCGTTGCGTCCTTTCTTGGCCGATCGGCCGTCGAGCGGCGTCTGGGACGGATTTTGGATGGCGAGTTGTGTTTGGGCAACCGCTCTCGTAGCTGACGATCTGATTCACCAGCGGCGCAAGGCCGCTGGGCTCTTGCGGGGCACACCCCGCCGCCTGTAGCTGACGATCTGATTCACCAGCGGCGCGAGGCCGCTGGGGTCTGTGGGTGCAATCCCGGATTTGCTAGCTGACGATCTGATTCACCAGCGGCGCGAGGCCGCTGGGGTCTCCCCGCCTCCAGAGCCACGTGCCTCCACGCCTCGAAGCCCCCGATTAGGGAACCACGCCCCGCCCGTCGGGGCCCTCGCTGGCCGGCGCCCAGACGCGATTTTGCCGCCCGGACCGGCGCCGCGGGCGTGAGTCGCACGCGACGGCCAGGAATCGTTGACGGTGCGGGACGTCCAAACCTATACTCCCCACACGCGTGCCATCCGGACAGGTGCTAGGTGGCCCCAACCCAGCCAAAGAAGGCGAGTGTCGTGGACCGACCGATGCTTTTCGGTAAATATTGCCTCCTCGAGCGTGTCAGCGTCGGGGGCATGGCGGAGATCTTTCGGGCCAAGCCGTTCAACGCCCCGGAGAGCCAAAAATATCTGGCCCTCAAGCGCATCTTGCCGCATTTGGCCGAGGACGATGAATTCATCCAGATGTTCATCGACGAGGCCAAGCTGACCGTCCAGCTCATCCACCCCAACATCGTGCGTACCTACGAGCTGGGGCGGTTTCATACCTCGCCGTATATCCTCATGGAGTTCATCAGCGGGCAAGACCTGCTCGAACTCCAGCGCCGGCTGCGCGGGCAGCGGCGCATCATGAGCGTGGCGATGTCGTGCTACATCGTGCGCGAGATCGCCGCCGGCCTGGACTACGTGCACGCCAAGAAGGACGAGAACGGCCAGCCCCTCAACATCATCCACCGGGACATTTCCCCGCAGAATATCCTGGTGACCTACGGCGGCAAGGTCAAAATCATCGACTTCGGCATCGCCAAGGGCACCTTCCAGGAGACGCACACCCAGGTAGGCGTGCTCAAGGGCAAATTCGGCTATATGAGCCCGGAGCAGGTGCGCGGGGAGGCCATCGACCACCGCAGCGACGTGTTCAGCATGGGGGTGCTGCTGTGGGAGTTGCTGACCAACCGGCGCTTGTTCAAGGCCGAGAACGAGTTCGAAACCCTGCAGATGGTGCGCAACCCGCAAGTCGACCCGCCCAGCGTCAAGAACAACCAGATCCCGCCGGAGGTCGACCGCATCGTCGCCCGCGCGCTCGCCGCCGACCGCAACCAGCGCTACCAGAGCGGTGGGGAACTGGCGGGCGCGATCGACGGTTTTTTGAGCAGCTTGGACCCGCCATTTGCCGCCCAGGAGCTGTCGGGCTGGATGGCGCATATGTTCCACGACGAGTTGGACGCCGAGCGCCAAAAGCGTCAGGTCTTCCGGCGCATCCGCACGCCCGACGACGTGCGGCAGTGGGGCGGGGAGGCCAGCGAGGACACCGCCCCCGACGACAACGCCTCGTCGACGCCCCAGGCACTGTGGGCTGCGGACATCTCTCCGGAGGACAACGTCGACGCCAACCAATTCGCCAGCGAACACACGGTGGTCGCCGCCGGCGGATTCGACGCGGCCCAATTTGCCAGCGAACAAGAAGAGGACGTCATCGCCCTCGACGTCGACGACCTCATCGAGATCGACGACGGGTCGCCGGCCTCGGCGCGGCCGCATATCAACGTCCAGGACGACGAGACCATGGCGCTCGAGCGCCCCGGCGCGCTCAGCCCGACGGATTTCGACGCCCAGGGTACCCCCAAAGCCATCCCCAACCCCTCGGCGCGCCGGCGCAAGCGGCGGCGCAAGATGGCCGCCGCCGCGGTCGCGATGCTGTTTATGTGCCTGACGGGCGCGTTGACGGTGTACCTGTGGGTCCACAAGCACCGCGCGGCCGACAACGCCCCGGTGGCCAAAGCGCCCGTCCAGCCGGCCACGCTGGTCGTCAGCGTCTCGCCGCCGGTGGGCTTGAAGATCCGCGTCGACGGCGTCGATCGCGGCAGCGCCGCGCCGGTCACCGTGGCCGACCTCGACCCCGGCGACCACACCGTGGAGATCTCCCACCCCTCGTTTCAAACCTATCAAAAGACGGTCAAGCTGCCCTCGGGCGGCTTCAAGAGCCTCGACATCGACCTGCAGCCGCGGGCTCAGGGCGCCCGCTGAGTTCGACGGGGCCTGTTAGATCTCGTCGATGTCGATGTCGTGCTTGTACATCAGCTTGCGAAAGTATTTGCGGTCGATGTCCGCTTCGCGCGCCGCCGAGCTGATATTGCCGTTGTGGCGCACCAACAGCGTGGAGATATAGTCCTTCTCGAAGCTGGCGATCCACTCTTCCTTGGCCTTCTTGAAGGGCATCTCGTTGAGGTCCGAGCGACGCGGTACGTCCTCGAACTCCTCGGCCGCCGAGGTGTGCAGCCCCGGGGTGCGCCCAAGCACGTTATCCTCGTCGCCGGTGATGTAGCCGGGCAGATCGTCCATGGTGATGCAATCCCCGGCGGCAAAGCTGCACGCGCGCTCGATGACGTTGACCAGCTCGCGCACATTGCCCGGCCAGTCATAGGCGCATAAGGCGTCCATGGCCTCCCGGCTGATCGTGTGCAGCTTGTGGTTGCCGTCGGCGTCGCGGTTGCAGGCCAGGTTGGCCAGAAAGTGGCGCGTCAGCAGGGGAATGTCCTCGACGCGGTCGCGAAGCGGCGGCAACAGCAAGCGCACCACGCTCAAGCGATAAAACAGGTCCTCGCGAAAGCGGCCGGCCTCGACCTCGTCGGCCAGCGCTCGGTTGGTCGCGGCGATGACGCGTACGTTGACCGGGATGGGCTTATTCGAGCCCACCCGGCGCACCTCGCGCTGCTCGAGCACGCGCAACAGCTTTGGCTGCAGATCCAGCGCCAGCTCGCCCAATTCGTCCAGAAAGATCGTGCCGCCCTCGGCCATCTCGAACAGCCCCTTGCGGCTCATCACCGCGCCGGTAAAGCTGCCTTTTTCGTGGCCGAACAGCTCGCTCTCGATGAGGTTCTCGGGCACGGCGCCACAATCGAAAACGATGAACGGCTCGTCGCTGCGCGCGCTCAGTTGGTGGATGGTGCGTGAGACGACCTCCTTGCCGGTGCCGGTCTCGCCTTCGATGATCACCGTGGCGCCGGTGGGGGCGATCTTTTCGACGATGCCGAAGATCTCGCGCATTTTGACGCTCTTGCCCACGATGTCGCCCAGCCGCTCGGCGGTGCTCGGCGTAATCGCGATCTGCTCATCAACCGGATTGAAGCGCACCTGGGTATTGCCAATGCCCAGCACCGCCCCCGGAGCCAGGTACGCCTCGCGCACCTGCACGCCGTTGACGTAGGTGCCGTTGGTGCTGCCCTGGTCGATGACCAGGGTGTGGGGGCCGTCCTGGACGATGCGACAATGCTCGCGGCTGACCGTGTCGTCGTCGAGGGGGATGTCGTTGGTCTCCAGGGTACCCACGGTGATGAGGTCCTGGTCGAACGTATATTCGAGCGCCTCGTCGACCCCGGGATTGACCACCAGATGCGTCTTGCGCAGATGCAGCGTGGCCGGCTCGCCGTTGACGTACGCAATCTTGGTGGGCTGGGCCTCATCCGAAAACTGCTGGTAGGGCGCCATATTCGCTCACAAAAATAGGTGCTATGAAAAACAGTGCTGCCGACTACAATAGTAGCGCACGTGCGCCGGTCAATGCAGCCTGGTTCTTGTAGAAATCTCCACATGGTAGAAAGCCCACACTCCTTTGGCAAGTACACGCTCCTCGAGAAGGTCGCCGTCGGCGGCATGGCCGAGATCTATCGGGCGAAGACCGTGGGCCTGGGCGGCTTCGAGAAGCTGTTGGCGATCAAGCGGCTGCACCCGCAGTTTGGCCGCGAGCACGACGTCGCCCAGATGCTCGTCGACGAGGCGCGCATCGCCGTGCACCTGACCCACCCCAACATCGCCCAGATCTTCGACCTCGGCTGCATCGATGACCAATACTTCATCGCCATGGAGTTCATCGACGGGGTCGACCTGCACCAGGTCAACAAGACCGTGCGCGAGCGCGGCTCGTCGATCCCGGTGCCGGCGCTGGTGTTCATCATGACCGAGGCGCTCAGCGGGCTGCACTACGCCCATACGCGCGCCGACGCCGACGGGAAGCCGCTGCAGATCGTCCACCGGGACGTCTCGCCGCAGAATATCATGGTCAGCCACGAGGGGGAGGTGAAGCTCGTCGACTTCGGCATCGCCAAGGCCGAATCCCGCGCCCAGGAGGAGACCCAGCACGGCATCATCAAGGGCAAGTTCTACTATATGTCGCCCGAGCAGGCCTACGGCCACCACATCGACGCGCGCACCGACGTCTTCGCCGCCGGCATGGTGCTCTACGAGCTGCTCGCCGGCAAAAACCCCTACGCCGGCATCAAGGAGTACGAGCTGCTCAAGGCGGTGCGCAAGGCGGACATCCCGGACCTGTCCAGTGTTCGCCCGGATATTTCCCCGCAGCTCGTCGACATCGTCATGCGCGCGACGCGCCGCGACGCCAACTATCGCTTCGAGTCCGCGCGAGCCATGCAGCTCGCCCTGACGGACTTTTTGGACCGGGCGGGCTCCTACCGGCGGTTGGATCTGGCTCAATTTATCGGCAACGTCGTCGGGCGCGGTGACGAGTTCGGCGACGACGGCGCGGTGATGTCACGGGTGGACTACGAGGCCTCCGAATCGAGTATGATCTTCAAGCCGGGCGCCTCGCTGGCACGCGCGATCGACGCCCCGTCGGACTTCGAGGACGAGGAAAACCCCTTTCTCGACGACGAGCCCACCCAGTTATGGGCGCCCAGCATGCCCAAGCCGCCTTCGGCGCCCAGCCCGTTCGCCGAGGTCCCTGCGGCGGCGGGCCCGACCGATCAGGCCAACGTCCCTGGCTTCGGGGCCACGGGCAGTGTTCCGGTGCCCAAGCGGGCCACCACGCAATCCAAGCTTCCCCTGATCGAGCGGCTCGTGCCGCCGTCGCTGCGCAAGGCGCGCGTCCTGCTCATCGGCGTGACCGCGCTGGTGGTCGTCCTGGGCGGGGTGCTCGCCTATCTGCTGGCCGGCGGCGATACCACCAGCCAGGCCGCGGCGGCGAAGGCCGCCGAGCAACCGGCGCCGAGCACGGTCGCGCCCACCAACAGTGCGGCCAGCGCCGACGATACCGAGACGGTCGACGTGCGCATCAAGTCCGAGCCCGCCGGCGCGCACGTCTTTCTGGACGGCGAGCCCCGGGGACCGACGCCGGTCGTCCTGCAGGGCTTGTCGACGGCGGGAACGCATCACCTCAAGCTGACGCGTGTCGGCTACAAGACCTTCGAGCGCACCATCCAGCCGTCGGCGACGACCGATACGCTCGACTTCCAATTGGAGCCGAGCGGGGCGGTGCTCAAGGTGGCGACGTACCCGCCCAACGCCACGATCACGGTCGACGGCCAGGAACGCGGGCGCTCGCCGATCGACGTGGCGGGACTGTCGCGAAGCGACTCCCACACGGTGGTCGCCGCGCTCGACGACGATCACAAGCTCGAGCGCAAGGTCCGGTGGGGCGACAGCGACGGGCGCGTCAAACAGGTCGAGTTCGACTTTAACCATCCCGAGCAGGGCGACGACAGCGCCGCAGCGAAGCCGTCGGCACCTCCCAAGACGCCGGCGCGACACTCGTCGCCTCGGCGGCACCGCACCCGCCACCATCACACCCGCCACCATCGCCGCTCGCATTCCAGCGCCCTGAAGGTGTGGGGGAGCGGCGGCTCGAAGGCGAGCTCCCACAAGAAGGCGAGCTCCAAGGGGCTCGACATCTGGGGGAATGGCGCGCATCAATCCGCCGCCAAGGGGGTGCTCGCCGTGCGGGTGAACATCCCCGCCAAGATCTACGTCAACGGCAAGCTCGTCTCCGGCGAGACCACCAGCATCAACCGCTCGCTGGCGCCGGGTACCTACAAGGTGCGGGTGTTCTTCTCGCGCTACAAGCGCTACTCGTCGACGCGGCGTATCCGCATCAAAAGCGGCCAGACCAGCCGCACGGTGTTTGCGCCGTGAGCTGGACCGGCCGCGCCTCCTACTTCATGTCAACCACGAAGGGCAGCAGCATCAGCGGCTCGCCGTCCTGGTAGAGCGCGGGCATCAAAATGCCCTTGCCGATGCTGCGCACCAACGCGCCCAGCGCCGAGGTAGCGTCGAGCACGGCCGAGTCCTGGTCGGCCCCAAACACCTTGGCGAACAGGCTGCTGCGGGCATGGACCGACGCCGAACTCAGATTAAACAGGCCCAGTGACTTGGGATAGAGCTTGTAGTCGACGTCCTGGGGGCGTACGCCGGCGAGCTTCTCGGCGCGGTGGATGGCGTCCATCAGGCCGCCGAGGTGGTCGACGAGCTTGTTCTTCTTGGCGGCCACGCCGTCCCAGATGTGGCCGCGTCCGACCGCGTCGACCTGTTCGGCGCTCAACGGGCGGGTGCGGGCGACCTGCTGGGTGAACATCCGGTACAGGTAGGTGATCGAGCGCGCCACGCTGTCGCGCTGCGCGGCGGTCCACGGCCGGAAGATGTTGAACGAGCCGCTGCGGCTGCCGCGCTGCAGCCGCGTGGTGTTGACGCCGATGAGGTCGGCGAGCTTGGAGACGCTGAACTTGCCGGCGAAGATGCCTACCGAGCCGGTCAGCGTGTTGGGGGTGGCAAAGATCTCGTCGGCCCCGGCGGCGGCATAATAGCCCCCGCTGGCGGCGACGTTGCCCATGGACGTGATCACCGGCTTTTTCTGGGCCAGGCGGCGCATCTCCCGGTAGATCAGGTCGCTGGCCACCGCGCTTCCGCCGGGGCTGTCGATGCGCACGACCACCGCGCGCACGCTCGAGTCGCGGCGCAAACGGTCGAAGATCGCCGTCAACGTGTCGCTGCCGGCGATGGTCTCGTCGATGAGGGGAGTGCGGCCGGATTGCCCACGCACAATCGCCCCCTCGAGGACGACCACCGCGATCTGGGGCCGCTCACCCCAACGCGTGTCCGGCGTCTTGGGCTTGGGGTACTGGCGGTCGAGCTCGACGTGGTAGCCGTAGGCGTCTTTGAGCCGCTTTCGGATATAGTCCAGGTAGACCACCTTGTCGGCGAAGCCCTGTTTGACGGCGTCGGCGGGGTAAATGGGCACGCTGTCGACCATCTTCTTGATCGCCGCAGGGGACTTGCCGCGGTCGTTGGCCAGCGCCTGGACGGTGCGCGAGTAGATGCCGTCCAGGTAGGCGTTGGTCTCCTGGAGCGCCTCTTTGGACGGTTGGCGGTACGTGTACGATTCGGGGGCGGACTTGTAGTGGCTGATGCGCAAAAACTCGGCCTGAATGCCCGCCTTGGCAAGCGTCTCGGCGTAGGACGTCATCGTCAGGCTGAGTCCGTCGGGCGAGTAGGGCTCCGGCGGAATCAGCCACAGCTTCTCGGCGGCACTCGCCAGGTAGGTCTCCCGATAGGTGGGGTTGGTCAACACGCTGACGGTCTTCTTGCCAGCTTTTCGCAGCGCGGCGATCTGCTGGCGTACCTCCCAGATCTGCGCGTACCCCAGGCCGCTCGAGCCCACGTTGAACACCACCCCCTCGACGCTGTCATCGTTGGACAACTTCTCGAGTTCGTTGACCAGCGATAAGAAGCTTCGCTTCGACGGCGCGAAAAAGCTCGACGAGGGTTGCTCGTCGATGCCGCCGTTGAGGTCGACCAGGATCCAGCGGTGGGTCGACCCGCCCAGCCCCCGTCGCACACGTCGGCCCACCCAGCCCAGGTAGGTCTGGCCGCGGTAGCCGGAGTCGTCGCCCAACTTGGTGATCGCCGCCGATTCGATGCCCAGATTGGAGGTGTTCAGCGCCAGTCCAAAGATGGTCTGGTCCCACGAGGTGGTCGTCTGGTCATTTTGGAACTGGAAGTTGAAATCGGTGCGCGCAAATAGGCGCAGCCCGTAGATGGGCTCGAGCAGCACGCGCGGGCGCAGCAACACGGCGTCGGCGTCGGAGATGAATTCGACCATGGGGTCGAGGATGGCTCGGCCGTCGAAGAAGCGCAGCGCCGCGCCGATGGCCGTGCGAATCGGAATGGCGTGGGTATCGTTCAGGAACGGTTGGTTGAGGTCGCGCACGCGCAGCCCGAAGCCGACGTTGTCCGACGGACGCCACATCAAGCCGACGTCCCAACTGGTCAGGTCGTCGAGCTGCTTGTTGTCGCTGCTTCCAAAGAAGTTGAACGCCGCCCCCAGGCTCACGTTGGAGGCGGTGCTCACCCCCGCGCCCAGCGTGTACTTGCGGTAGTCTTTGTTGTTGACGCCGAGGACGGGACGGTCGAGCCACTGCACGCCCAGACCGCCGCCGATGCGCCCGGTGCCGCCCGCCAAAAACGCGGCCACGCCCTCCGAGTCGATGCCCTCGACATCGGCGTCGGCGTGCTGCACGCCCAGGGCGAGTTGTCCGTAGCGCATGAAGCCCAGACCGGCCGGGTTGAGCTCGACGCTGGTCGCGTCCGCCCGCGTGGTGATGGAGGCGTCGGGGAGGACGATGCCGTCGGTGGGGGTGGGAGTGGTCTGCGCGAAGGTGGTCGAGGGCAGGCAGAGCAGGGCGATCGCGATCAAACCCCACCAGGTCGCACGCCCCCGCGGGCTGCGTTGCAAGCAAACACCAGTCATCGGTCTTCCTGGTCAATCAAATAGTGGCAATCATTGGCCGACGTGGGTCATCCATCCATCGGAGGTCCGAGCAACATCAACAGCGACCCCATCCATAGTGTGAGCACGCACGGCAAAAAGGCCCGCCGGGAAACCCCGGCGGGCCTGGAGTGTACAATACCTGCGGGCGTTGTCCACGCGCGCCCCAGGGCACCTCGGACTCAGTTGAAGTCGGCCTTGGCCGCCCCTTTACCTTGGCTGGCCCCGTTGCCTTTGCTGGGCACGGGCTTGGCGGGTGTGGTCATGCCGCCGGCGCCCATCTGCGAGCGAGCGATCTGCTCGAGCCACTGCACCATGGTGTCGAATTGGGCTGCGGTCATGCTGGTGTCAGCCTTGATCTTGGCGCCGTCCTGCTTGGCGCTCAGGTTCGCCACCAACGGACCGGCGCCCATCATCGCGACCATGGCGTTTTGGGCGCCCTTGGTCTTCAGTTGCGCGATCTGGTCGACGGCCTTTTTGGCGTCCTTCTTGGTGGGTAGCTCGGCCATCAGGTGCAAGTCGAGCCCGTTGGCGATGTCCATGCTCAGCCCGATGCTCTTGGGGTGGGCGCCCTTGACGTTGCTGGCCGCCAACTTGGTGGTGTCGCCCAACAGCCAGACGCCCTGGGAGGTGTTGACGTCCTTGAGCAGCCCCTTGAACACCTTGTTGGCCTGCACCGACTTTTTGGCGCTGGCCATCGCCCCCCACGCATCCTTGCGGTAGGCGTCCGGGCCGGCCGTCACCCACAGCACGCCTTTGGCGGGGAAGGTGAACTCCAGATTGCCCTTGGAGAACACCGTCGCCTTGCCATGCTTGGCTTGCTTGATGTCCGAATGCTTCTTCTTGATGGCCGCGATCACCTTGGCCTTGTCGAAGTTGCCGGACACCGCCACCGTAAAGTGCTTCTGCGGCGCGCCGGCGTTGACGTTGGTCGCCGGGATGCTGACCACCACCGCCTGCAGGTCCTTGGAGATGTCGACCTGGGCGTCCTGCTCCAACATTTTCAGGATGTCCTGATTGCCGGCGGACTGGTGCGCCCAGGCCAGGGCCTGCTTGAAGTATTTGGAGCTGCGTAGCTTGGCCACGTTGACCCCGAGCACCAATTGGCTCGTCTGCGGCAAATAGCGCGTGAGCTTGGCCGACGAAGTCTGGGCGCTCGCCAGCGCGGGGGTCAACGCCACCAGGCAAAGCGCCGCGGCGCTCGCCAAGAGGGCTCGG
>OY969087.1:3177500-4617500 GCA_963697525.1 uncultured delta proteobacterium | reverse complement strand
GTACCCCGGGTTCTTCGCCTTGCCCACGTCGTGGTAATACGAACCCACCCGGCACAGCAGGGGGTTGGCGGCCACGGACTCGGCGGCGGCCTCACTGAGCGAGCCCACCATCATACTGTGGTGGTAGGAGCCCGGCGCCCGAATGATCAGCTCGCGCAGCAGCGGGTGGTTGAGGTTGGCCAGCTCGAGCAGTTTGATGTCGGTGGTGTAGCCAAAGACCGTCTCGAAGAGCGGGAGCACGGCCAGGACGAAGAAGCCGCTGAGCACGCCGCTGGCGAAGGCGAAGAACGCCGCGCGCAGCGTGGCGATCTCGAAGAGCTCGCCGGCCAAGAGGACGAGCGCGAGCACCGTGGCCACGTTGACCGCGCCCACGGCCAGCCCCGACCACATCAGCGCCATGCGATGTTTGACCTGTTGGACGGCCCCGATGCCCACCAGAGTGCCCACCAGCGTGTAGGCCATCATGTACAGCGAGCTGCCGGTGACCAGGCCGACCAGGGCGCTGAAGACCACCGTAAAGATGATCGCGTGCTCGTTATTGAGCACCAGGCGAATGAGCATGCCGCCGGCGGCGACGGGGATAAAGAAGTACCACGCCGAGGCCGGTCCCCACCCGGGGGTCTCGGCCAGGTTTTCGAACAGCGCCCGGCCCAACCAGGTCAAAAACAGCATCAGCACCAGGGTGGTCGCCATGAACACGATATCTTTGGTGCTCGGGCGGAAATGCTGCACGTTCTTGCGCCCGAAGACGTAGAAGGTGACCACCAACAGCAGGATCAGCAGGGTGATGCCCGTGATGATCTGGGTGCGGTTGATGTAGGTGTCCTCCTTGAGCATCTCCTGGACGATGCGAAACTGCCGGTCGGTGACGATGTGTCCCTTCTCGACGATGACCTGGCCCTTGCGAAATTCCTCGCGGATGACCACATCGGAGACCGCTTCGCGAGCGGCCTCGCGCTTCTCGACGGTTTTGGCCTCGTTGTAGGTGGTGTTGGGGCGCACCAGCGCCGAGGCCGCGGCGATGAGCGAGCGGCGGAAGTGACGGCTGCGATCGCGGGCGAGCACGCCGTCGGCCGCCTTCTGGACGAGATTATCCGCCCGGGAAATCGGCACGAAACGCTGGTCGACGTCGGTGATATGGTACTCGATGAGCAGCTTGTCGCCGCGCAAACGTCGCAGATAGATGCCGCGGTCTTGGTCCTCGTCGACCCGGCTCATATCGGCCACGATCATGTGGGAGAGCACCCGCCCGATGATATTGCCCAGCGCGTTTTCGGTGCGCTCGGAGAACCCCTCGCGGGCGAAGGTCTCGAAGGTCTCCTCGGAGAACTCGGCGTCCAAATAGGGGTCGAAGTTCTCCGAGCGTAGCTCGTGTGACCAGCTGATCAGGCGATCGGGGCTGATATGCTCCAGCCAGGCTTGCGGCGAGGCGTTCTTGGCCGTCTCCTGGGCCAGGCGAGCATAGGTCGCGGGCTGGTTGGCCTGCAGGTAGGCGCGGGCACGGGTCGCCAGCGCCTGGCGCATGCTCGAAAACGCCTTTTCGACGTGGTCGCGCACCTGGTCGGCCAACCCCTCCTGCCAGTCGAAGACCGGGGGGACCGAGCGGGCCACGCGCTCGCGCAGCGTGTTGGTGGCCTCGACGTCGGGCTCGGTGTAGGTGAAATCGCGCGTGGCCTTGATGTCGCTGGGGGCGACTTCCCCGATGGACTTCTCGGTGATGGACGGCCCGCGCACGTCGAAACTCGCCGCGACGATGGCCACCAGCGAGGCGACGAAGACGCCGAACGCCACGAACTGGACGAACGGGTGCCTGAGCAGCCTCTCGAGCCGCGTCTCCGTCGAGCCGTTGGACGGCGAAAACACGCTTCGACTGGATTGCGTGCCTTTTGCCATAGGGAACGTCCTTCACACAGTACCGGGCGACCGCACGAGTATAACGGCTGACCGCCCCTGTTGGCGAGTCGCCCCAATTGCGGGGCGAATTACGCCGTAACAGGACAACAGACACCGGCCCGGCCACATTTCGACAGCGGGCGTCTCAACGCTGGTTCTTCTCGTAGGCGCTGATGATTCGCTGGACCAACGGGTGGCGTACCACGTCGATCTGGGTGAAATAACAAAACTCGATGCCGTCGATATTTGCCAGGATGCGCTCGGCCTCCACCAGCCCGCTGGTCGAACGCGAGGGCAGGTCGATCTGGGTGATGTCGCCGGTGATGACCGCCTTGGAGCCAAAGCCGATGCGCGTCAAAAACATCTTCATCTGCTCGGAGGTGGAGTTCTGGGCCTCGTCGAGGATGATGAAGGCGTCGTTGAGGGTGCGCCCGCGCATAAACGCCAACGGGGCGACCTCGACGGCGCCTTGTTCGATCATGCGCTCGGCACGGTCGTGATCGACCATGTCATGGATGGCGTCGTACAGCGGTCGCAGGTAGGGATTGACCTTCTCGGCGAGGTCACCGGGCAAAAAGCCCAGCTTCTCACCGGCCTCCACCGCCGGGCGGACCAGCACAATACGCTTGATCTCTTTGTCGAAATAGGCCGCCAGCGCCATGGCCATCGCCAGGTAGGTCTTGCCGGTGCCGGCCGGGCCCACCCCGAAGACGATGTCGTGCTGACGGATGGCGTCGACGTAGCGCTTCTGGTTGAGCCCCTTGGGGGCGATCACCTTGCTCTTCGACGAGACGAACACCGTGTCGGTGAAAATGTCGACCAGGGAGGCGTCCGGCGAGCCGCTCAAGACCTGGACGGCGCGTCCCACGTCGGTCTCACTGATGGGAAAGCCTTTCTTGCCCAGCTCGTAGATCTCGGCGAGTACCCGGCGGGCGAGGTTGACGTCCGGGGGGCTGCCCGAAATGGTCGCCTGGCTGCCGCGCGCGCCGATCTCGACCTCCAACTGCTCGGAGATGATGCGCAGGTTGGCATCGCGGCGCCCGTAGATAAACCGGGCGACGTCCGGCTCTTCAAATTCGATGGTCTCTCGAACGATTTCCTCCAAAGCCACTTCCTCGACTCGGTCCACGTCGTCTGCCTCGTCGTCGGCCCGGATGGCCACCTACGGAGCATCCTCGATCTCGAGGGCATATCCACTGGCCGTACGACGGTAGCGGAAGTGTCCCTCTCCCGCAGGGTAGTACAAATCGGAAGGCAGCAACAATCCCCGCTGGACTAGTTCGTCCAGAGAGCGCGGGTAGCGCCCGTCGAGGCGAAAATAAACACCGAGCGCAAACCGAATACGTTGACGCTGGGCCAGCAGGGCGTAGGCGTCGACGCGTGTGTGAGCGCGAGCGTCGGGGGGCTGAAAGAAGCTGGTCTTGCGAAAGGTCAGGTAGGCCCACACCCCCAGGGCCAGGATGAGCACCAACATCAGGGCGGTGACCGTGTGGTGCAGTACGACCGCGCCCAGCGCGCCCTTGTTGTTGGCCGGCTGGGGCGCGCCAGACGGCTCCGGGTTGCCGGCAGGACGCTTACTCATGATGGGCTCCGCGCTTGTCCTTGGTATGGGCGACGAAGGTGGGGCTGACGCCGCGGGCCACCGCTGCCAGCCCGACGATCAGTCCGATGCCGATGAGGCCGACGGCGATGTACTTCTGGGCGGCCCAATTGTCGGTGAACAGCTCGAAGGGCGGCCGCCAGATCCCCATGGGCCGCAGCAACACGACCAGGCCGAACACCGTCAAAAAGGTCACCACGAAGCCGCCCAGGCCGTGGCCGGCCTGCGCATGGCCCGTGCCGGGCATGACCAGGGACAGCGCCCGGCGCATCACGTCCTGGAAACGCTCGCGGCGCCCCAACACCCGCTCGTTGTGCACCCGGGCGTTGTAGTCGAGCGACGCCCCCGACACGAAGGTGTGGTAGCAGGGAAGGCAGTAGCGGTGGTTGCCGGTCTCGGGCTCGTCGGCCGGGTCACGGGCCATGCCGCATTTGGGGCAGGGGCTGCTCGCGCGACCGCCCAGGTACAGCGGCAAGGACAGCAGCGCCAGCAGGATGCCGATGCCTCCCAGCATGGGCGCGCGCTCCATGGGCACGCGCGGGCCGGACAGCGCCGCCCACACCGGTGAGATCACCGACAGGTCTTCTTTGGGCTTGTGGGCGAGGTGGCGCTGCCAGAACAGGCGGCCGGGCAACGGCTCGACCAACAGGAAGCTGTTGACGTCGCGGCGCTCCAGGTCCAGGTGGGTGCGCACCGCGTCGAGATCGACCGAAATCGCCTGCTTGAGCGCCGCGTCGGCGGCATCGGCATCGTTGTTCATCTGGTAGGCGCGCATCATATTCATCGGCGCCGCCGCATCCGCGGGGGCGAGCTTTTCGGCGACCTCCAGGTGTTTGATGGCCTCCTTCGGCTTCGCCTGCGCGACCAGCGTCGCCCCCAGCAGGTTTTCGACGTGGGGGCGCATCGACGCCGGCCACTTGGCGGGGTCGCCGAGCATCTTGACCACGTTGCCCAGGCGCTTAGCGCCCCCCAGGCGGTATAGGGCCAGGGCGACCGAATAGGTCAGCAGCCGGTCGTCCCCCTCGTGCGCCCTCCAGCGCTTCTGGAGCGCCGCCGTGCAGTCTTTGCCGCAGTACAGGTACTGGTCGTGCATCAAGGTCTGGGCGTCGCTCGCCGGCCACGTCACCTCCTTGGCCATATTGGCGTCGAGCCAGGGAAGACACATCAGCACCCCGAAGATGGCCACCGTGACCACCCGCTCATTGACGCGCTGCACCAGCGAGATCAGCGCCAACAAGATCAGCATCGACACCAGCGGTGAGCGCAACAACAGCCCGGGCACCACGATCAGCGCGACGACCAGGATGACCGTTTGATTGCTCGAAAAGCCCCGCGGCAACAGCCGCGCCGCGTCGTAGGCGATGATGCCGAAATAGCGCACCAGTTGGGCGAGCAAAAAGAACAGCACCGCCACCAAAAAACTGATCAACGCCACCACCGTCAGCTTGAGCTCCCAGGACACCCGGCTGTCCAGCCAGTTGAATCCCTTGCGCAGCCCGCGCACGTAGCTTCCCACGATGGCCGGCAGCCGCCCGGTGTTGTGGCGCGCCAGGTGGGCGCTGTAGGCGAGGTCTGGGTAGGGCAGGTCGGGGGCGAGTTTGATGGCGCGTTCGTAGACGCTGGAGGCATCGTGTACGCTGAGCTTGCCGCTCGCGACCTTGCCTTCGGTCATGCTATACACGGCGGTAGCGTATTCCGGCAGGTTGCGGTAGCCCACGCTGAAGCCATCGCTGGCCAGCGCGTCGAGTTCCTCGAGGCCGGGCTCCCCCGTGGCAAATACCCGCTTCCACAACCGCCAGTGCACCCCGAGGTTGACCGGGTCGACGCTGGAGGCCGGCACCGGCGAGGTGTCGAATGATTTGTCGGCCGCGTGGACCTTGGAGAGCATCTGCTCGCTCTCCGGGTCGAGCTGCTGTGCGTAGCTCGACGTCGGCCAGCCGACACACACGAGAACGACCAGCGCGAGTACGCCCCATATGATCAACTCGCGCGCCGAGCGGATTTCGACCTGATAGGCCTGCGATGACTTCATAAAGTGACGACTAGCGTGCGCTGCTGGAGCGGTTCGGAAGCGAGCGAAATTGGCACAAAGCTAACGAGTTCATCCTAACCGGCTCTAAGCCTTCTATTCAAGGTAGAATCCGCAATAACTCAAGCGGTCGACCCCGACGACATCAGCAAAAACTCGAGACATCTTACCATGCCCAAGTTGTCGATTTTAGACAAGATTCAAGACCCTTTGACGGCGCTTCGACGCGGGCAAGCGTTGGGAGCGCGGGCGGCCGAGGTCGGCTTCGACTGGCCGAGCCCAGCCCAGGCGCTCGAGAAGGTCCACGAGGAGATCGCCGAATTGGAAGCCGAGCTCGGCGCCGGGGAGGTCGACGCCGAGGAACTCGCCGCCGAGCTGGGCGACGTTCTCTTCGCGGTGGTCAACGTCGCCCGCAAGCTGGGGATCGATGCCGAGACGGCCATGGAGCGGACCAACGAGAAGTTCGTGCGCCGCTTCCGCTTCATCGAAGAGCAGGCTGCCGCCCAGGGACGCCGCGTCGACGACATGACGCTCGACGAGATGGAAGCGCTGTGGCAGCGCGCCAAAACGGCGCTGGAGACGAGTTCGGGAGCCCCATCTTGATTCGTCGGGCGCACATTTCTATAGTCGGGCCAGTGTTCGACATCATCAAAACGCAGGATAGTCGTATGAATGACAGGATCGGGATGCATCGGGCGTCGCCAGTTGGGCGGCTCATCTGCACGGCGGCCACCGCGGCCGCAGCGCTGGCGCTGGTCGCCGGCTGCTCGGGCAACGACGGCGGCGGAGGCGCCGGTGCCAAGTGCACCAGCAGCGCGGACTGCCAGCAAAACTTCGTGTGCCGCAATCAGCAGTGCATTCAACAGCAGGCCAACAACAACGGCGGCGGGGGCACCGACGCCGGCCCCAACACCGATGGCGGCGGCAACAACGGCAACAGCGTCGAGCCCGAGAATTTTTATATCTCGTATCGGATGCTCGACAAATCGGACAACAGCCAGAGCCTGCACGTGCTGTCGACGGCGGACAATACCGACACCCGGATCAGCCCCGAGAGCGTCTCGTGCGCCCAGGGCTGCTGGTTGTCCGAGGATATGAGCTACTTTGTGTGGGTGGAGAACAGCGCCAGCGGTGGCAGCGGCACGCTCGACGTGCACGCCGCCCCGGTGAGCAACCTGCAGGTGCAGGGAACTGGCAGCGTGGTCGCTCAGGGCGTCTCCCGGGTGAGCGTGGCCGGCAACCTGGTGACCTACCAGCGGGCGACCTCCGGTGGCCAGTACACCGCCTATTACAAGTCCCTGGCCGGTGGCGACGAAAAGCCCATCGGGGCGCTGGGCACCGCCGCGTCGGTGCTCTCCGGGTGGTTTATCGACCCGGCGACACAGACCGTGATGGTGTACACGCCCAATATCCAGACGCTGGACATCAAGATGGGCACGCTGGGCACGCCGGTGTCGGACACCACGTACACGGTCGACGCGCGCAACTACCAGCAGACCAGCGGCAGCTACTTCGGCCAGACCATGCCGGTGGCGATCTCGCCCGACGGCAAGGTCGCCGCCTTCGTCACCCAGGCGCCCAACGACTACGGCGCCTGCCAGAGCGCGGCCGACTGCTCCGGGCCGGTCAAGCGCTGCGGGCAGAACAACCGCTGCACGGCCATCGAGACCACGGTGCACTTCATCGACATGGAGCACCTGGGCGATCTGGGCGGCGCCTGCGGCGGGCCGGGCACCTGCGGTTCCATTCACGAGTGCTACCAGCCGGGCAGCGACGCCACCTCCGCACGGTGTATCCCCGGACGCGTCGTGCTGGGCATCCCCGACCAGCCCTACCAGAGCCCCGGCCCCGGCCAGCCCGCCAAGAGCGGCTGTGAGCTGACCACGGGCAACGCCAACTACCACTACACGACCTTCGCTGGCCCGATCAGCTTCGACAGCAACGACATGTTGTACGGGGTCGGCCGGCGCGATTGCCCCAACGAGAACACCGTGGGTGATAGCGACGTGCTGCAGATCGACCCCAACACCGGCAACTACAACGTGGTGTGGGGTAACCCCGACGCGGGCTTCAACGCCGACGCCTGTTGGGACGCCGACGCCCAAAAGCCCAGCGACGCCGAGTGCGTGCCGTATATCCAGTCGGCGCTGTTGTCGCCGGGCGGCAATGAGATCGCCATGCTCGCGACCAACCCGTGGATCGAGGACCCCAACCTCGCCACCCAGATCCCCGATGTCTGGACCGTGCTGCGCAATGGCCAGGATCACGCCTGGGTGGGCCAGCACGACCAGTTGAAGGTCGTCGAGTCCATCGCGGTGCACCCGGCGCCGTAAGCGAGTAGACATACCACCCAAGAACGACGACAGCCCTCCCGACAAAGGAGGGCTGTTTTGGTTGGTGCTCGGTGCGGCGGGTTGGTGCGGCGGGTCGGCCGGCTTATTCGTCTTCGTCGTCTTCGCCCGGCAGAAAATCGTTGGCCGAGGGGAATTGCTTGACCTTGTCGCGCGCAATCTCCCAGGCCTTCTGAACGATCCAAGACATCGAGCGATCCTGGCGAATCGACTCGGCTCGAATCTCGTCGAGATAGTCCTCCGGGAAATAGAGGCTCTGTTTGCGTTTATCGCTTGCCATGAGTCCTATGCCTTGTCTGCGGAAGTAAAGGCTGCTCCTTCGCAGCACTCCATACAATGTCTTACTCCTACCCCTACATACCTACGTGAACACCACACAAATGTGAAGGGGCCTCGGCGCGTGTGCGCGCCGAGGCCCCTGGCACATCCAAAGTGGGCAGATTCGCCTTATTTCGCGGCAGCCTTGGCCTTCGGGGCCTTCTTGGCGCCCTTGGCTTTCTCGCCGGATTTGCGCAAGCGCATCGGCTTCATGGGGCTGAGCTTGACGCTGTTTTGCAACCGCCGCAGTTGAGCGGGGTTGATGTGGTGGATGACCGCCGAGGTCGACTTGCCCGAGGGCGCCTTGCCCGCGGTCGGCTTCTGGGCGGGAGCGTTGCCGAAGCGGAACGTGCCGAAGCGCTCGACCTGGTGGAAGGTCCCCGCGTTGGGCTTCGACCACGCATAGGCATAGGTGCGCCGCTTGTCCGGACGATCGTAGCGGTAGAAGTTGACCGCCCACTGCTCGCCGGGCTTGGGCGCTGCGTCGACACCGGGAATGGAGGTAAACGGAATCTGGAGCTCCACGCTCCAGAATTTGTCCTTGTCGGAGCTCTTATTGAGGGTGCCGTCGACGTAGACCGCCGACTTCAGGCCTTTCATATTCCAGGCGCTGGCCCGCTTGATCTGCTCTTCGGTGCTGCCTTTGCCGTGGCCCAACTGGTCGACGTAATCGGCGTCGAAGATGGTCCCCTTGGGGGTGATCTGCAGCTCGAGGTAGTTTTTGGCGTCTCGCCCCTTGTCGATGTACAGCTCGAGCACTTCCTGAGTCCAAGTCTTGGAGTCGCGCTTGTCGAACGTGCCCCAGATATTGTCGTCGGGAAGCTTCGCGCCGATCAGAAGCGCGTCCTTGGTGCGCACCGCGTAGACCTGGGTGTGCAGGTCGGGGGCCGAGCCGAAGGGGTGCAGCGAGATGGGGCGCGCCTTCTTCCAGAACGCCTCGTCGAGCTTGCCGTCGATCTTGGCCTTGGCCAGGTCGGCGTCGTCGATCATATTGACCGAATAGCGGGGCAACTCCTTGATCGCCTTGATGTTCTGGGCGCGCTCATTGGGGTTTTTGACCGTCAGCGGCGGCCCGATCACCCGGCGGTCCTTGGTCTTCTTGACGCCGTTTTTGATGGCGAGGCGCTGCTTGCCCTTATAAAAGCCGATGTAGGGGACGGCCTGGCCGGCGGGATAGTTGCCGTTGATCGTGACCTTTTGGACGTCCTCGATGATCTGGCCCTTCTCCCAGCGGCTGGTCTGGTAGAGCCCGCCGACGGGATGATGGCCCAGGTTCTGGCGGTAGGCCTTCTTCGACGAGTCGAAGTGCACGAAGACCTTCCAGTTGTCATCGATGTCCTGCAGGGCCTTCCAATACCAGGTGAACGTGGCCGGTTTGCCGGCGACCAGCGGCTTGCTGACGTCGAAGCCGATCAGTTCGATCTTATCGGCATAATTCGCCCCGATGGGATATTCCGGGTCGGGCTTTTCCTTGAGGATATGACCCTTGACCTCCTGCCACTGCTTCTGGGTGAGCGTGGTCTTGGGCTGGTCGACCTCCTGACATCCCACCAGGGTGGCGGCGAGCGTCAGGGCGAGGCCGGCCAGGGCGATACCGATGCGATGTTGTGCGCACTGTTTCATGGTCGTCACTTGGCTCTTCGGTCTATTTGGGTAAGGCTATTGCCTTCGAGTCTCAGATGAGTCGCCGCGGCAAACTTAGCGCAACGCGTGCAGCCAATGCAACAGCAGCGGCTGTCCAGGGCGCTCGGGCATAGCTTTGTGGGTTGGTGCTGTTGTGCTAAAAGTCGCCAGCCCGTCAGTGGTGCGTCCCGAAGAATTACACCCGCGAAGTTGAGGTCAGTACGATGTTTGAACTGAACAAAGACATGCACATCCACATGCTGGGCATCGGGGGCATCGGCGTCTCCGGGGTCGCGCGCATTTTGCACCAGCGCGGCTACCACGTGCGTGGCTCGGACGTGCGCCAGAGCTCGCTGACCGATGCGCTGCAAGACGAGGGGATCGAGGTCGTCATCGGCCACGACGACGCCAATATCGACGGCGCCGACGTGGTCGTCGTCTCCACGGCCATTCCCGACCATAACGTCGAACTGGTCGCCGCCAGAGAGCGCGGCGTCGAGGTGGTCCACCGCTCCGAGGTGCTCGCCCGGCTCATCGAGGGCTACCGCACGGTCGGGGTCACCGGCACCCACGGCAAGGGCACCGTGTCCAGCATGATCACCTGGATTCTGGAGTGTGCGGGCTTGCAGCCGGGCTTCGTCATCGGCGGCATGCTCAACAACTTCTCGACCAACGCGCGCGACGCCGGCGGCGAGATCATGGTCATCGAAGTCGACGAGAGCGACGGCACCCACCTCAACATCAAGCCCGACTACGTGGTGTGCAACTTCCTGGAGCTCGACCACCTCAACTACTACGACGGCCTCGACGACATCATCGCCAATATGCAGCGCTTCATGGAGTCCAACGAGCGCCTCAAGGAGGCGTTCGTCAACCTGGACTGCGACGGCAACCGCCGGCTGTGCGAGTTGGTGGCGCTGCGGCCCACGGGCTATGCCATCGAGCACCGCGCCGAATTCCACGGCGAGCTGCTCGGCCCGGGACAGCTGCCCATCGAATTTGAGGCTTTCCACCGAAACGAGACGCTGGGGCCGTGTGAGCTCAACCTTCCGGGCCGCTACAACGTGGTCAACGCCATGGGCGCCCTCGCCGTGTGCCGCCGGCTGGGAGTGGGCATGGACGCTATCCGCGAGGGGCTGAAGACCTACAAGGGCATGGAAAACCGCTTTACCATCGCCTCCGGCGGCGGCGTGACCATCGTCAAGGACTACGTGAGCCACCCCACCGGCATGCGCAAGGTGCTGCAGTCGGCCCAGGACCTGGTCGACGGGCGCATCTTCAGCGTGTTCAAGCCCTATCGGTACACGCTGATCAAGTACCTGCAGGACGAATACGGCAAGGCGTTTGCCGGCAGCGACGAGGTCATCATCACCAAGATGTACGCCGCCGAGGAGGATCCCATCCCGGGCATCGACACCATGACGGTGGTCGACCGTATCCGCGAGAACGACCTGAAGTGCACGTATATCGAGGATCAGAACAACATCAACGACTACCTGTACGAGCACGTCCAGCCGGGCGACAAGGTCATCTTCTTTGGCGGCGACGACTTCTTCCGCATGGCCGACGAATTCTTGGCCGAGGTCACCCGCCGCGCCCAGTCCGCCGGCCCCGGTCCCGACCAACCCAAGGTCAGCGGGCCATTTGCCGAGGCTTCCGACAACGACTGACGATGTCGCCCAAGGCGCCGCCGTCCAGGCGCCGCGCCGAGCGTCGTTTGCTCGGCCTACGTAGCTGGTGGTTGCGCCAGGCGTAGCCGCAGCGCTACCTCCAGAGGGCGTCACGACCCGGCAGGGCGCCCATTTCGCCCATTCGTCCGACGACGAGGCAAAACCATGAAAAAGTGGCTCAATTTCGACAAGTTCGCCGTCTTTGGCATGGGCAAAAGCGGCATCGCCGCCGCCAATCTGCTCGCGCGGCGCGGCAAAAAGGTCGTCGCCAGCGACACCCGCTCGCTCGACGAGTTGGCGGACGTGGCCGACCAGCTCGCCGACGGCGTGGAGCTCGTGGGCGGAGGGAACGCGCTGGGTGACGCCGAGGTCGTAGTCGTCTCGCCGGGGCTCAAGCCTGGCCTGGCGGTCTTCGACGAGCTCGAGCAGGCCGGCGTGCCGGCCGTCTCCGAGATCGAGCTCGCCTATGAGGCCGCCCAGGCGCCGATCCTGGCGATCACGGGCACCGACGGCAAAAGCACGACCACGGTCCTCGCCGCCCATATGTTGGAGCACGCCGGCGTCGAATGCGCCGCCGGGGGCAACCTGGGAACGCCGCTGTGCGCGCTGGTCGACGAGGTGTCCGCCGACGGCGTGCTCGTCGCCGAGGTCAGCGCCTTCCAGTTGTGGACGACCCACAGGTTTGCGCCCCGCGCCTTCGGCTTGACCAATATCGACTTCGACCACCTCGACTATTTCGACAACTACGACGCCTATGTCGACGCCAAGCGGCGCGTGATGGCCAACGCCGACGCCGATACCTGGGGCGTGTTTAACGCCGACGACGACTATATTCGCGGCTGGCGCCACGGCTTCGAGGGCAGGGCGGTGGCCTACGGGCTGAGCCGCGAGCAGGTCGACGGCTGCGAGGACGCGTTTTGGCTCGAGGACGACGCGATATATGCCCGACTCGGCGGCGAAGAGCACCATGCCTGGGTGCCCGACATCCACGCGCTGCCCATCCAGGGCCCCCACAACATGCTCAACATCATGTGCGCCGCCGGCCTCGCCGTCGCCGCCGGCGTCGAGCTCCCCCAGGTCGCCTCGTCCCTGGCGAGCTTCAAGCCGCTGCCCCACCGCCTCGAATATGTGGGCGCGGTCGACGGCGTGCGCTTCTACGACGACTCCAAGGCGACCAACGTCCACGCCGCGCTCGCGGGCCTGCGCTCACTCGACGGGCGCATCGTGCCCATCATCGGGGGCGTCGACAAAGGCCTCGACCTGGGAGAACTCGTCGAATTCCTGCGCGATCGCCAGGCGCCGGTCGTCCTCATCGGCGCGATCCGCCAGCGGCTGGGCACCGAACTTCTGTCCGAAGGCTTTGAGGCCGGCGACATCCATTCGGCCGACACCATGAGCGACGCCGTCGACCAGGCCCTGGCGCTGGCCGCCCCGGACGGCACCGTCAGCCTCAGCCCCGCCTGCTCCAGCTTCGACATGTTCGACAGCTACGCCCACCGCGGTGATGTGTTCCAGGAGTGCGTGCGCTCGCTCATCGAACGAGCCTAGAACCCTCCGTAGCGCACAAGCACATCTGACTTGCTGGCCTTGGCCTTGGCATTGCGATTGGCATTGGCATTGCAGCAAGCGTACCGAACTACAATGACTCGTCGGTTCGGTGCGCCTGACGCATCGATCTGGCGGTGCCAGGACAGAGGTGCGTTTCATAATGTCGACACATAGCTGCAACACCTTGTTTCACTTTGGGCTTGTTGTCTTGGCCGGGATGTGGGGCTGCGGCGGGGACCGAACCGGCGCGCAAATGGGCGGCCACGGCATGGCCGACGTCTCCAATGACGTGAGCGCCGGGGTCGACGCCGGCGCCACGCCCACCGACGCCCAGGGTTCGGTGTTCATCGGCTCGACCAGGGTGCAGGCCAACGGCCTGGCGACGAGTCAGGTGTGCGCGGACTGCCACAGCAACGACAACTCGTCGGCGGCGATGCGCGACTCGGCCGGACGCGCGATTGCACCATTCGACTTGTGGCAGTCGTCCATGAAGGCCAATAGCGCGCGCGACCCGTTCTTTCGCGCGGTCCTCTCGGCCGAGGTCTACCGCAACCCTCAGCTCGCCGGGGCCATCGAAGGCACCTGTCTTCGGTGCCACGCGCCGATGGCGGCGGTCGCGGCCAAGCGCGACGGCGAGTCGGTGCGCTTCGCCGACATCCAAACCACCGACACCCGGGGCTCGCTGGGGATCGACGGCGCCTCGTGCGTGGCCTGCCACGCGATGACCGACCAGGGCTTTGGCACGGAGGCGAGCTACGGCGGCGGCTACGTGTTGAACGCCGACGGTGAGCTGTACGGGCCGCACGCCAATCCATTCACACGCCCAATGCAGATGCGCACCGCGTTCACGCCGAAGCGTGGCGACCATATGCTCGAGTCCGAGCAATGCGCTACCTGCCATACGCTGTTTACCGAGACGGTGGTCGACGGCCAGGTCACCGACAACCGCTTTCCCGAGCAGACGCCATATTTGGAGTGGCGCAACAGCCGGTACTCCCAGGGCGATCGGGCGCAATCGTGCCAGAATTGCCACATGCCCGCGCGCGACGCCGACGCTCACCCGATTGAAACCCGCATCGCGCGGCGCCCCGGTGGCGGCGACTTTCCGCCGGTCTCGCCGCGCCAGCCGTTTGGCCGCCACCTCTTTGTCGGGGGCAACTTCGTCGTGCCGGGGATCTTGCGCGACGAGCGCGACCTGCTTCGCCCGCAGGCCCCCGCCCAGGCCTTCGACGCCACCATCGGCTTCGCCCGCGCCCAACTCGCCAAACACACCGCCACCACGGCCGTGCGCCAGGTGTTCACGACGTCGTCGGGCGTACGCTTTGATGTGAACGTGCACAACCGCACTGGCCACAAATTTCCCACCGCCTACCCCAGCCGGCGTGCTTGGCTGCATGTGCGCGTGCTCGGTGGCGACGGCGCCGTTTTGTTCGAATCGGGCGCGTGGAATGACGCCGGCCAGATCATCGACGGCGGCCATGCCCTGGCCTCCGAGGCCCCATTTGGCCCCATCGAGCCCCACCGAGACCAGGTCACGAACAGCGCCCAGGTGGTCATCTACCAATCCGTCATGCAAGCCGCCGGAGGCGAGGAGACCGTGGCGTTGGTACACGCCGAACGCTACGCCAAAGACAACCGGCTGCTGCCGGAGGGATGGCGTGGCGACCATCCCGACGCCGCCCACACCCGCCCCGTGGGCGTCGACGACGCCGACTTCGTCGCCGGCGAGGACACCGTTCACTTCGACGTGCCCCTGGGCGCACCGGCAGCCTCCATCGAGGTAGAATTGGTCTACCAACCGCTGGGGGCGCGCTGGCTCGCCGAGCTCTTCGAGGTGCCCACTCCGGAGGTCCAGCGCTTCCGGCAGATGTTCGAGCGCGCCGAGCGCACGCCCGCCTTGGTCGCCCGCGACCAGCAGAACGTGCCGTAATCGCCTGTGCCATTCGAGCACGGCGGCGGAGTTGCTCGAGGCACGAAAAAGAGCCCCGCGCGGACGGACCGCGCGGGGCTCTGTTGTTTGGCGTCTGTCGAGGATGCGTCAGTCCTCTTCGATGATCAACAAGACCTCGTCCTCGTCGACGGCGTCGCCTTCCTCGACGTGGATCTCTTTGACGACCCCGTCGCAGGGCGCCTCGACGGGCATCTCCATCTTCATCGACTCGAGGATGACGACCTCGTCGTCTTCTTCGACCTCGTCACCGACCTCGACTTCAATCTTCCAAACAGTGCCCGTGATATGAGCTTTGACTTCGGCCATGGTGCTCTCCAACAATCAAAAGTGGGTCAGAACTTCGAAAACCGTTGATTTGGTGTGCTCTGGATAGCACGTTACCGGTTTTCGAGCCAGCCAGTGTGCACGCCGCCGGCCAGGAATTCCTCGTCGCGCAACACGTCGAGGTGCATGTCGATATTGGTCGTCAGCTCCGCGATGACGTAATTTTCCAGCGCATGGCGCATGCGCTCGACGGCCTGGGTGCGGTCGCTGCCGTGGGTGATGACCTTGGCGACCATGGGATCGTAGTAGGGCGTGACCTCATAGTCGGCGTGCACGCCCGAATCCACCCGGATGCCCTGACCGGCGGGCTCGGAGTACTCGCCGATATGGCCGGGAGCCGGCATGAAGCGCTTGTCGGGATTCTCGGCGTAGACCCGGCACTCGATGGCGTGGCCGTTGATGGACAGGTCGTCCTGGTCCATCGGCAGCGCTTCGCCGTTGGCCACCCGAATCTGCAGCTCGACCAGGTCGACGCCGGTGATCTCCTCGGTCACGGCGTGCTCGACCTGCAGGCGCGTGTTCATCTCGATGAAGTAAAAGTTGGCGTCCTTGTCGACGATGAACTCGAGGGTGCCCGCGTTGGTGTACTCGACCTGGTCGACCAGTGACAGGGCGGCCTGGGTCATGCGTTGTCGCAGCGCGTCGCCCTCGTGACGCACGACGAACGGGGAGGGCGCCTCCTCGATGACCTTCTGGTGGCGGCGCTGCACGCTGCACTCGCGCTCGAAGAGGTGCAGCGACTTGCCGTCGTTGTCGGCGATGACCTGGATCTCGATGTGGCGCGGGTTTTGGACGTAGCGCTCGATGTAGATGGTGTCGTCGCCGAAGGCTGATTTGCCGCGGCGCTGGCAGGCCTTGACCGCCTTGCGTAGCTTCTTTTCGCTGGTGGCGACCTTCATGCCAATGCCGCCACCGCCGGCCGCGGCCTTGACCAACACCGGGTAGCCGAACTCCTCGGCAAACGCGACCGCCTCGTCCTCGTCGGCCACCGGTCCGTTGGAGCCCGGCACCACCGGTACGCCCGCCTCGCGAGCGATCTCGCGGGCGCGCACCTTGTCGCCCATCATCTCCATGACCTCCGAGCGCGGGCCGATGAAGACGATACCGGCATTTTCGACCTCTTCGACAAAGTCACTATTCTCGCTCAACAGCCCGTAGCCGGGATGAATCGCGTCAGCGCCCGCTTCCTGGGCGACCTCGATGATCTTGTCGATGTTCAGGTAGCTCTCGGCGACGTGGGCCGGCCCGATCAGGTGGGCCTCGTCGGCCAGTTGGGTATGCGGCGCACCTTCGTCGGCCTCGCTGTACACGGCGATGGTGTAGATGCCCATTTTCTTGCACGTACGGATGACGCGGGCAGCGATTTCTCCACGGTTGGCAACCAGAATGCGATCGAACATGGGTTGGTCCTGTGGTGCTGGTTAGTAAACACTTAATTAGACAGTGGCTGAATTAGCACACCAATTCGTGGGGCGTCAAACTCGGCTGAGCAACTGAGGAGCTGAGCAACTGAGGAACTGAGGAGCTGAGGAGCTGAGGAGCTAAGAGCGGAAGAGGCACCGGAGTGGAGCGAAAGAGCTGAGGAGCAGCGGAGGTGGCGACCTCCGCTGCTCCGTTCCTCCTCTGCTGCTTAGCTTGCCTTCGCTGCCTCTTCAGATGCTTCGTGCTTCGCTGCTTCAGATGCTTCGCTGTCCTCCGTTGCTTCGCTGTCCTCCGTTGCGTCGCTGTCCTCCTCTGCTTCGCAGCCCTCGGCATCCGCCAATGTCCATGGGTTGTCCGGGTTGATCCAGCGACGCTTCTCGAGGAATGAAGTACCGAAATTGAGCAGCAGGCCGCGCTTGTGGTTGGCGGCTTTGACATTGACTCCAAGTTGGTCGAGGTGGTCGTCGTTCACTCGCCTTACGACCTTGAGTTCAATAATGACCTCGCCATTGACGACCAGGTCGGCGTAGCGCTTCGCGACGACGCGCCCACGATCGACCACCTCGATTTCGACCTCCTTGTGGCAGTCGAAGCCTGCTTCGCGGAGGTCGTCACAGAGGATATCACGGTAAGAGTGTTCCGGTAGATCACGACCGAGACGTTTGTGAACGTCGATAGCGATGCCGATGATGTCGTAGGTAAGCTTGTCTCGGGAGACTTCCTTATGAAAAGCCATGTCTAATGTCCTGTTCGAAAGAGTAGTTTCGGCCGCGCATCTTCGAGGCGGCTCTACTATAGTTTTCGACAGAAATGGCTATTTCGTTGCGTGCAGTTCCTCAAAAACACGGCGAGACGAGCGTCAGGCCCCGATCTTCTCTGTTTGGCGCTGCTCCGCTACTCCGCTGCTCCTCAGCTGTTCAGCTTTCCTCCGATGCCTCTTCAGCTGCTCCGTTCCTCCGCTCCTCCGCTCCTCCGCTCCTCCGCCAACTCCGCTCCTCCGCTCCCCTCACAAAAAGCCCAACAGGCTAGCCACCCCACGCGCCGCCGCCGCACCGCTGCCCACCGCCGTCGCCACCGACCGCAGCACACAATCGGTAACGTCACCCGCCGCGAACAATCCCTCCGCGCTGGTCGCCTGCCGACCATCGACCACCACGAACCCGTCGCGCAGCCTCGGCGCCGGCTCGATCGCCGGCACCACCGGCTTTACACCGATGCGCACGAACAGGCAGGCCACCTCGAGTGTTCGCCGCTCGCCGTCGACCTCGAGCACCAACTGACACCCATGCTCGTTGGGCAGGACCTCACGGACGCGCGTGGGGAAGGGCGAAAACGAAATATTCGGGTGCGCCTCGACGCGCTCGACAAAGGCAGGGCGGGCACGAAACTTCTCATTTCGAAGCAGCATATGCACCGTGCAGCCGTGCTCGGCCAGACGCAGCGCGTTTTCGAAGCCGGCGTCCCCGCCGCCGACGACGGCGACGGCGCGTCCGGCAAACTCCTGGCCGTCGGCGGTGGCCGATTGGCTGACGTAGCGGCCCATGCCCTCGGCCTCGCCGGGCGCGCCCAACGTGCGATAGGCGGTGCCGGTCGCCAAAATAGCCGCGTCGCAGCTCAACGCGTCGCCGTTGGCCACAGCGAGCCGCCACTTTCCGTCGACGCGCGTGACTGTGTCGACCGACGCGGCTTCGGGGGCCGCGAGTCCACAGCCGCGCAGGCCGCGCGCAAAGGTGTCGGCGAGCGCGGCGCCGGAGTCGAAACACTCGGGCGGAAAATTGGTGATGGCATTGTGGACGCGATGGAGCAGCCCGCCGACCGCGCCGCCTTCGCTAAGCCAACGAAAGGGCACCTCCAGGGAGTGCAGCCAATGGGCGGCACTTATGCCGGCGGGGCCGGCTCCGATGATGACGCAGGCGATGTGATCGTCCGCAGAGCTCATAGCGTCTCGTCGGCAGCGATGAACTGGCGCATCAACTCCTGGCGAAGCTCGCCGGCACGCAGCGAGCCGCGCGAGGCGCTCGAGACGAGCACGCCGTGCTTTTTGGCGCCGCGCATCTCCATGCACATTTGGCGCGCACGGCAGCGCACCAGCAAGCCTTCGGGCTCGAGGTGGCGCTCGATCAGGTCAGCCAGTTGCGTGACGATGCGCTCCTGGACCTGCGGGCGGGCGACGACATAGTCGATGGCCCGCCCGATGCTTCCAAACCCCACGATGCGGTCGCGCGGCACGTAGGCCACGTCAATGGTTCCGAACATGGGCACCAAATGGTGGACGCACATGCTTTGGAAGGACAACCCCAGCAGCACCACCGGCTCGAGGGCCTGGTCGGTCTCAGTCGCCTCGGCGGGAAAGGTGCTCAGCACTGGCGGCTCGGCGTCGATGCCCTGAAACAGCGTCTGCAGCAACTCGGTGAATCGCTCGGGGGCGCTGCGAAGCTCCGGGTCGATGGTCTCATCGAGCCCCAGCGATTCGAGGAGGGCGCGTGCGTGTGCAACTGCGTCGTCGGGCATGTCCTGGCCGTGTCTGGTGGTGCGAGTCGCTCAGATCAGTGAGCCCTGTCCACTCTTGGGCAGGGGCACGTTCATATGCTCGAAGGCCAACCGCGTGGCCACACGCCCCTGGGGGGTGCGTTGGATATAGCCCTGCTGGAGCAGGTAGGGCTCGATGACCGTCTCGATGGTATCCTTCTCTTCGTCAATGGCCGAGGCCATCGTACTCAAACCGGCCGGACCACCGCCGAATTTCGCCGTGAGCGTGTGCAGATACATGCGGTCGAGATCGTCGAAGCCGGCGTCATCGACCTTGAGCTTGGCCAGCGCGTAGTCGGCGAGATCGCCGTCGATGTGGCCGTCGCCGTCGACGATGGCGTAGTCGCGCACCCGGCGCAAAAGCCGGTTGGCGATGCGCGGGGTGCCCCGGCTGCGCCGGGCGATCTCGATCGCGCCCGAGTCGGTGATGCCGATCTCCAAAAGCTTCGCCGAGCGCTTGATGACCAGGGTGAGCTGGTCGAAATTATAGTATTTGAGCCGGGCGACCTGCCCAAAGCGGCTGCGAAGCGGGGCCGAGACCAGCCCGGCGCGTGTCGTCGCGCCCACCATGGTAAACGGCGGCAGCGACAACTTCATGCTGCGCGCGTGCGGGCCGTTTCCGATGACGATGTCGAAGTAATAATCCTCCATCGCCGGATAGAGGTTTTCCTCGATGACCGGGTTGAGCCGGTGGCACTCGTCGATGAACAGCATGTCGCCGTGCTCGAGCGCGCTCAAGATGCCGGCGAGGTCCTTTTTTTGCTCGAGCGCCGGCCCGCTGGTCACGTGGATATTGGCGCCCATCTCGCGCGCCAAGATATGCGCCATGGTCGTCTTGCCCAGCCCCGGCGGGCCGCACAAAAGCACGTGGTCGAGGGTGTCGTCGCGCATCTTGGCCGACTGGACCATCACCCCGAGGTTTTCTTTGATGGAGTCCTGGCCGACGAATTCGTTGAAGGACTGCGGCCGAAGCGAGCGGTCGACGCTCTCGTCGTCGTCGATGGCCGCGCGCTCCAGGTTGGGGCTGCGCGCCGGCTTGTCTGGCGAATGGGGCGCGTCCGGCGCCCGTCGAACCTGGCTGGGCTCGATGGCGCTTGTTTGGACCTTGCTGGGTTCGATGGGAGAGTCGTCAGACATCCGTGTTTCCTTACTCGATCACTCGATCACTCGATCGCTCAATCACTCACGCGAGCATCTTGAATGCCTCTCGGATTAGAGGCTCCAGGTCCGTGGCCCCCTCCAGTTCGTCGGCCATCACGCCGATGACGCTGTTGACCTCGGCCTCGGCGTAGCCCACGTTGAGCAGCGCCGAGCGCAGGTCCTCGGCCATACCTCCACCGGCCGCCTGCGGCTCGGCCGGGGCGAGCTCGGCGAACTCGAAGTCGTCGACCGAGCTCTTCATCTCCAGGATGACGCGCTGGGCGGTCTTCTTGCCGATGCCGCTGACCTGGGTGAGCGCCTTGACGTCGCTATTGCGCACCGCCTTGATGAACTCCGAAGGGTTCAAATCCGACAGCACCGCCAGGCCCAGCTTGGGTCCGATGCCGTTGACCGAGGTCAGCTTGGTGAACAGACGCTTCTCTTCGGCGGTGGCAAATCCATACAG
Source organism: uncultured delta proteobacterium (assembly GCA_963697525.1). GTDB lineage: Bacteria > Myxococcota_A > Bradymonadia > Bradymonadales > Bradymonadaceae > Bradymonas. The sequence goes on along the minus strand of OY969087.1, from coordinate 4,596,636 downwards.
CGTGATGGCGTCCTCGCGCACGCTGGTATGTACGTGAATGCTCACCTCGCCGTCCTCGCCGGGCTCGATGCGCCCGGGGGTGCCCACGGGGACGTGCACATGATAACCCACGCCGCGGACGTCGACGATGACCGAGTCGAGCGAGAGCAGGTGGAGCTGGCCTTTGAGTCTGGCAATCATGGTGTGGCTGGGCTGGCAATAAGCAATAAATAACTGAACAAACGTATATCTAGCACCGACGCCCGCTTGGTGCAACGTGAGCGTCGCTCCCTACTTCAACCGATCCTCGAAGCCCGCCGCCTGGCAGTGGCAGATGGCCACGGCCAGAGCGTCGGAGGCGTCTTCGGCGAGCTCGCCCTCGATACCCAGCACGAGCTTGACCATGGTTTTGACCTCGTCTTTGTTGGCGCGGCCGTGGCCGGCGACGGCCTGTTTGACCGAGGCGGGCGGATACTCGTATAGCGGCACCTCGGCCAGTTGCAGGGCGAGCACGGACACGCCGCGGGCGTGGCCGAGCTTGAGGCTGGACATGGCGTTTTTGGCGAAAAAGATGGACTCGACGGCGGAGACGTCGGGCTCGAACTCGGCGATGATCTCGCAGACGCCGGCGTAGATGACCGGCAGGCGCTCGGCGAGCTCGCCGGCGCGCGCGGCATTGATGCGCCCGCTAGCCACGTAGTGGATGTCGCTGCCCGACTTGCGCACCACGCCGTAGCCTGTGTAGCGCGAGCCGGGATCGATGCCGAGGACGAGCACAACTTACCTCTCAAGCAGCCAATTGCTCCACCCATGCTTCGAGCGCCTGCTTCAGGCGGTCGCGCATGACGCGAAAGGTCTCCAGGTCCTGGCCGACGGGGTCGGGGATGTGGTCGAGCTCCTCGTCGAGGTACTCCCACAGGCGCACGATTTTGGCGGCCAGCGCGGGGTCCTGGCGGGTCAGCTCGGCCTCGTGGCGCGGGGCCATGACCACGATGCGGTCGGCCATGCGCATCAGCCCCAGCGAGACCCCCTGGGAGCGGTGGCCCTCCAGATCGATGCCGATCTCGGCGGCCGCGGCGATGGAATTGGCCGCCGCCGGCCGGCCCTGCAGGCCGAGCGTCCCCGCGGAGATGACCACCGCGGGGATGTCGCGCTCGGCGAGCATGGGCTTGACCATGGCTTCGGCCAGCGGGGAGCGGCAGATATTGCCGCTGCAGACGAAGACGATGCGCAGCGTCTTGCTCACGCGGCCCCCTCGAAAAACTTCTGGTACCCGGCGGGAAGGTCGCGCGCGACGTCGGCGCGGGCGATGCGCTCGCTTAAGTCGGCGCTGCTCAAGGTATGCCAGTACAGCACGTTCTTGTCGGCCAGGTGCAGGCGCTCGCGCTCGCCCAACAGGCCGGCGAAGGTCTTGCCGGTGTAGGTGGGCTCGAGCTTCAGCCCGCCGAACTGCGCGCACTGCTCGATGGCGGCCATCCCCTCGTCGGTGGGCTCGCCGTAGTCCTTGCCGAAGTAGGCGTCGAGCATGGTGACGTCGGACGCCGAGATATGCGGCACGCCCTCGACGCCGTGCTCGGCGAGGATCTTGGCGGTGTTGTTGACCAGCCGGGCGGTCACCAGCGTATTCGTCAGAAGCTTGTCGACCACGCGCACGCCCACGACCTCGGTGTTCAGCCCGGCCAGGCGACAGCCGAGCATCAGCCCGGCGAGCGTGCCGCAGGTGCCCGCGGCCACGAAGATATAGTCGGGCGCGGGCAGCTCGCCGGCGTCGATCTGTTGTTTGAGCTCGAGCGCGGCGTTGACGTAGCCGAGCACGCCCACCGGCGAGGAGCCCCCGCCGGGGATGTAGTAGACGTCGTTGGCCGTCGACAACCACTGGCGCATCTTGGCCTTGCCCACCTCCACGGGCAGTTGGACCTTGTTGCTCGCCAGGGTGAGCTTGGGCTGGGTGGTGCTGATGGCGCGCAGGTTGTCGAGCACGTGGGGGGTCACCGGCTGGGGGAAGTGCAACACCGCCGGGGTTAGCCCCAACTGGCGAGCGTAGATGGCCGTCGCCAGCGCGTGGTGGCTGCCGATGGCCCCTACCGTCCACACCTCGTGGTAGCCGCCGGCGATGGCCTCGCCGAGCAGAAACTCGAGCTTGCGTACTTTATTGCCCCCGTAGACTGTGCCAGACTGATCATCGCGCTTGACGTACAGCGACTCGACGCCAACTTCATGACCCAGTTCACCGAGCCGTTCGACCGGCGTGGGGAACGCCCCCAGTTGGACGTGGGGAATCGATCGGGTCGACGGAAACGTTTCGAAGAGTGCCAGTTCGCTCATGGTAGTCTTTGGGCTGGCGCAAAAGCTTAGTGACTCGTGTCGATGCTCTCATCCGACAGGGATCATTACTCAACTTCAGGAGATTTTGGAATGGCTGATACCAAGAAGACCCGCTACGACAAAAAGCACAAGACCATGTGGGTCTACCGGGAGTTCGACAAGCCCAAGACGCTGGTCCCCAACGCCGAGCTCCAGCAATGGGTGGACCAACGCAAGGCCGGCCAAACCGACGACGGCGATCCCCTGGAGACGGTCAACTACGTATTCTCCAGCGAGCAATCCGCCGAGTACAACCACCAGCCCATGTCGTTCACCAAGATCGGCGTGTACGTCGGTGATTTGGACGACCATGACAAATATCAGTCCGACGACGGCGAGCCGTCGTTCGACACCCGCGAAGACTTCGGCATCGAATGATCCGCACCACCTCCGATGCTTGCGTGCCCGTCGACACGTGCGCTATAGGACGCGTGGTTTTTACCAACTAGTCCCGCGCACTTCTGGAGGTATCTCATGGGCGAGAAAATCGAGAAAAAAGAAAACGGCGAGCTTCACGTGCCCAACAATCCGGTCATCCCCTTTATCGAGGGTGACGGAACCGGCCCGGACATCTGGGCGGCCGCCCAGCCGGTCTTCGACGCGGCCGTCGAGAAGGCCTACGGCGGGGACCGCAAGATCGACTGGAAGGAGATCTACGCCGGCGAGAAGGCCAATGAAGTCAAAGGCGAGTGGCTGCCCCAGGACACCTTCGACGCGATTCGCGAAAACCTGGTAGCCATCAAGGGTCCGCTGACCACCCCCGTGGGCGGCGGCTTCCGCTCGCTGAACGTCGCGCTTCGCCAGGAGCTCGACCTGTACGCCTGTGTGCGTCCGGTGCGCTGGTTCGAGGGCGTTCCCAGCCCGGTCAAGCAGCCCAACCTGGTCGACATGGTCGTCTTCCGTGAGAACACCGAGGACATCTACGCCGGCATCGAGTGGCGCGCGCAGACCGACGACGCCAAAAAGCTCATCAACTTCCTGCAGGAAGAGATGGGCGTCGAGACCATCCGCTTCCCGGAGACCAGCGGCATCGGCATCAAGCCCATCAGCGAAGAGGGCACCAAGCGCCTGGTTCGCTCGGCCATCGACTACGCCCTGGCGCGCAACCGGCGCAACGTGACGTTGGTCCACAAGGGCAACATCATGAAGTTCACCGAGGGCGCCTTCAAGGATTGGGGCTACGAGGTGGCCATGGAGGAGTACGCCGACAAAACGTACACCTGGGCCCAGTGGGAGAAGACCAAGAAAGAGAAGGGCCGCGAGGCTGCCAACGCCGAGCAGAAAGCCGCGCTCGACAGCGGTAAGCTGCTGGTCAAAGACGTCATCGCCGACGCCTTCCTGCAGCAGATCCTGACGCGCCCGGCCGAGTACGACGTCATCGCCACCATGAACCTCAACGGCGACTACGTCTCCGACGCCATGGCCGCGCAGGTCGGCGGCATCGGCATCGCTCCCGGCGCCAACATCAATTACAACACCGGCCTGGCGCTATTCGAGGCCACCCACGGCACCGCGCCCAAATACGCGGGCCTGGACAAGGTCAACCCCAGCTCGGTCATCCTGTCGGGCGTGATGATGTTCGAGTATATGGGGTGGGACGAGGCCGGCGAGCTCATCGTCAAGGGCATCGAGGGCGCCATCGCCAAGAAGCGCGTCACCTACGACTTCGAGCGTCTGATGGAAGGCGCCACCAAGCTCAAGTGCAGCGAGTTCGGCCAAGAGATCATCGACAATATGTGATCTCGGCCGGCGCGAGCTGACCTGACAAACAAAAGGCCCGGAGCCCACGCTTGGCGTGCTCCGGGCTTTTGTATTCAACCGTTGGACGTTTGACCCACCATCGAGGCTATTTATGGAGACTCGCGACGACACCAGCAAGCGCATAGGCTACGCCATCGCCCTTTTCGAAGTGGTGGCGCTGATCGCGTTCATCGCCTGGGGTGCCAGCCGGGACCCGGCGCCACGCCAACGCGTGCCCGTGTCCTACCACCCCGCCAACGCCACGGCCCCCGACCACGCCGTGAGCCACGACAAGACCAAGTGACCAACTTATTGGCGAGACACGGACAACTTGTAAGCCGGGGCGACGAAGGGATCTCCCACCGGGGACAGCCCCACGTAGTAGGTCCCCGCTGATAGCCCACCGGCCGAAATTGCCAAGAGATGGTCGCTCCCCTCGTCGAGATCGGCGGCGACCTGATTGCCCTGTGTGTCGAATAGGCGCAACTCCATCGGATTGGTCAGTGCGGGCTGGCTCTCGTGGAGGGCGGTAATTTCGAGCGTTTCGCTGGAGCCAAGAGCCGTCGCCAGATCGACGGCGAAATAATCCGATGATTGTGATTGGCCCAGCCCTTCAGCGTGTCCATAAACCGTGAAGGGAAGGGGGCCGGGGGCATCGGCCAACGCCTGGGTATCGTTGGGCTCGCTCTCCGAGGCGACTGGATTGCCCAAGGAGAGCGCCACCGAATGCGAGGCGATCGCCACGTGGGCGTTGACCTCCAAGATCACCGCTCCCTGCTCGAACGTGTGCGCTGTCGCGGGATTACTCAAATCGCGGGTCAGCCGGTGTGTTCCCTGAAAGATATACTGCGCCAGCGATTCGCCCGCGGGTGTGGTCACGGTGCTGGTGATGTCACCGCCACTGGCGAGCGTGAGCGTATAAAAGGCGGACTGACCGACATCCAGCGCCCCGGCGGGAGAGCCCGACACCGGCGAGGTCGTCGAGAGCGTGCCCAGCGGTGTGGGTGCAATGGCGCGGACGTGCAGGACTTCGTTGCTCACCGCCGAGTGTGTGGTGAGTTGAACCGTATAGGTTCCTGTCGCGGCCGCGTAGACATATTTGTACTCCCCGCGTTCCCCACGAGAGAGGGCAACGAGTGGATAATTTGAGTCGAGGACACCGCTGGGACCTCGCACGTCTACGGACGCATGGGTGGAGCCGTCGTTGTCGTGTGCGATTTCCAGGATATCGCCGGCCGTCAATTCCACCTGGTAGGCCTGGTAGTCCTCGTCGACGATGTCGACCGGCGTGGACTGCGCCGCCGCCCCGGCAGAAAGCGAGCCCAGGTCTTGGAGCCTCGGCGCACTCACGTCCAGGTGAACGTCCAGGCCAGCAAGCAGCGTGGTGCACAAGAACCTGCCAATGAACGTTGCCGGTGTCAGCGGCTGATAAAACAGGGTGTGCGAGGAATTGGACCACTGTCCGCTGGCCAGCGCATCACCGTTGGCCGCCAACAGCTTGGCGCTGAATTCGCCGCCGCGAGCCGACGTCGCCATAAGTTCGATATGAGCGGGGTTGGTGGTCGTCAAGCTATACCACTTCACACGGCTCTTGGCGCACGACGACGCGGCGGCGGCGTAGGTGTGGCCCGCCGAAACTGCGCCAAACTTACGCGGCTCTATATTCTTCAACTCCAGGAGATTCCCCGTCGTGTCCGAGGTCGCCCGCAATACGACGAGAACGCTTTGATCCTGCGGGAAGTATCTATAGGCGTACCTGAAGTCATCGGTTCCTTTCACCGCGCCCCCCAGACCTCCACCGTCATATGATTCGACCTCGCCTTGGGGGCCGCGTAGGGTAACCCAGACGTCCGCGTCCTGTTGGTTGTCGGGAGCCATCTCCAGCACGTGCATCGCGGCCATGTCGACTTTGACGAAGATGCGTTGTCCGGCATCCAGCCGCACCGGCCCGACCCGGGTGAGTGCATTGGCTCGAGGCGTGCCCAGATCGATCGGCGGCATGCGCCGGAGCGCGAGGTTGGTGCCCGGCGCCGCCCAGTTAGCGGTGGCCACGGTGACCGTATAATCCCCGGCTTTGAAAACGGGCACCTGCGAGAGCTTGCCGTCGCGGAAATCCTGCGTCGACTCGACCACCTCGCCGTCGGGACCAGTGACCGTGAGATCGAGCCCCCTATGGTACTGATTGTGCTGGGAAATCTCGAGCACGTCGAACTTCTGGGCGCTCACCACGGTGCTCATCGAGTCGTGGCTGCTGAGGTCGCGACTTTGCCTTTCTCCGCTGGTACTCACCTCGTAGTCGTAATTGAGGCGCGAGCCGGTCGTCGTCTTCCAGTCCAGAACCACGATGAAGTCGTTGGACGGGGCGACGAAGCTGGGCATCTGTGCCACGACGGGCTGCTCGGCGATGAAGGTTGTCGGGTTCTGCCACAACTGGAGCACCACCTGTCCATCCACCGGCGCGGCGCGCGAGGCCAGCGAGAGGCGGTCGCCTGCGGTCACTCCGCTTACCTCGATTACGTTGTTAGACAGCTGGTGCAGGGTGCCTGTGATAGGGCGAGAACCCGAACTCAGATCGAGCTGTTGCGCAGTGGGCGCCGCGATCTGCGCCAGGCTGGCGACCCATCCCCAATCGGCACCGCCCACCGGGCCCGTGTCGGCCTCGCTCGAGCGCGTTTGAGGCAAGATGCTCACCGTATAGTCACCGTCATACGGTAACAGCAACTGGCGAGCGGCCGAGGTTGGCGCGCCGACGCCGCTAGAGCGCTCGTAGTCGTTGGGCCCCTCGACCTTGAAGGCCGGCGTCGCGACGCCCAAGCGCTGGACGCCCAGCTTGATCCAGGTTCCCGCCGTCGCCGTAAACGTGAAGCGGTCGACGTCCTGGTCGACATATCCATCGGCGTCGATATCGCGCGGCGCTTCGATATCGCCCGTGAACACGAAGGCGGGATCCCCGACGGCCGGCAGGGTCAGTGCCTGCGCCGTGCCCCCGAGGGCGGGATCGTTGTTTTCGACCTCGGTGAGGTCGGGGTGTTGCGCGAGCTCCTCGGCCGGCGCCATGCACACGCCGTTGACGAGCACGTCGCCGCTCTGGCAGGCGTCGGGAAGGCAAAGGCCGCTGGAGGCGTCAAAGCGCGTTCCCAGCGCGCACACCTGGTCGGTGAGCACGCACGTCATGGAGTTGGCGTCGAGCGCCAGCCCATCACCGCAGGCCGCGTCGACTACCACGCACCCGCCCGAGTTCGGGTCGAGTTCGGTGCCCGCCGCACAGGCGCTGGCCCCGACGACACAACGGCCCTGCGAGTCCAACCGCGTCTTTGGCCCGCAGGCATCTTCTGCGGGCACACATTGCCCCGACGCCGACAGCTCGGTGCCCGCGGCGCAGGCCTCGGAAGCGGGGATGCACCGGCCGTCATCGCCGAGCACCGTCCCCGTCGCGCAGCCTCCGGCCGCGAGCACGCATACGCCCTGAGCGTTCGCCTGCGTTCCCTCACCGCATAAAATCGAGGGGTTGGGCGTGCACTGGCCGGTGGCCTGGTCGAACGTGGTCCCCGGGGCGCAATCGTCGGCCGTGGGCACGCAGGCGCCGCTGTCGGTGTCGAAGCGGGTGCCATCACCGCAGGGCGGGGCGCCGGGCACGCATTGGCCGTCTTCGAGCACCGTGCCGTCGGCGCACGCCGACTCTTTCACGACGCATTGGCCGTTTCGTTCGACGGTACCATCGGCGCATTGAGGACCTCCCGTGCACCCCCACGAGCTTACACCCACTACCACCACTGCCGCGGCCCACAAGCAGCGCACACTCCACATTGTCATCCGGTCGGTCATCATGACATCTCTCCGAAAAAATGTTCCCTCGGCACATCTACTGTCGCGCAACGTCCAGCCGATATTCCTTGCCCCCGTATTCGCGGGAATTCGATACTCCCACGTAGTACCGGCCCGCGGTGAGCCCTGCCGCCGCAATATGGAACGTATCGTTGACGTCCTCGTCGAGGTCGGCGGCGATCTCATGGCCCTGGGCATCGAACAGATGCACCGTCATAAAGTCGGTGGGAGCAGGGAAGACGGGCGGAAGCTCGATCAACTTGCAGTCGATCTCGAGCAACTCGCCGGCGGCGAGGTCGCTTGCCAGGTAAACCGCAAAATAATCCGACGCTCCCGGCTGCCCCTTCCACTCCGCGTGTCCGTAAATTGTGTAGGGGAGGGCGCCGGGCGCGCTTGCCGAAGCCACGGTATCGTTGGGCTCGGACTCCGCGGCCAGCGGGTTGCTAAGCGTCAGATTCACCGAGTGCGACGTGATCGTCTCGCGCGCGGCGACCTCCAAGAGCACCGGCCCCTGCTGGAATGCCGGCAGCGTCGCCTGATCCGAGCGGCGAGAGACAAGCTGTCGGGTGCCCGCGTACAATCGCTGCGAGAGCCACTCGCCGTTGGGCGTGGTCACCGTGCTGGTGACCTCGCCGCCGGTGGCGAGCGTGAGCGCATAGAACGCGGACTTACCTGCTTCGAGGGCGTCTGCAGGCGAACTTGCTATGGGAGATGTCTCGGACAGCGTTCCCAGCGGAGTCGGCGCGATGCTTCGGACGTGGACCACCTCGTTGGTCACCGGTGAGTGAGCAGTGACTTGAAATGTGTATGTGCCCGACGTGGCCGCGTAGGCATAGTCGTATCGGCCGCGGCCCCCGCTGGAGCGCGCGATGAGATGGTCGTTTTGGCCGATGATGCCACCGCTCGGGTCGCGTACCTGCACCGAAGCATAGGTGGAGCCGTCATTGTCTTGCGCGATCTCGAGGATGTCTCCGGCGGTCAAATCGACCTGGTAGCCCTGGTAATCCTCGTCGGCGATGTCGACAGGCGCGGACTGCGTCGACGAACCCGAGCTCAACGACCCGAGGTCGTCGAGGCTGGGCGTGCTCGCCTCGATACGTAGATCCAGCCCGGAGAGCGCGTCGACGCAGGTGACCTTGCCGACGAACGTCCTCGCGAACAGCGTCTGATACAGCAGCGTGTGGGTGGGGTTATCCCACGGTTCCCTGGCGAGTTCGTCGCCGCCGGAAGTCAGGAGCGCGGCCCTCAAATTGCCGCCCGCAGCCGATGTGGCGTCGAGCTGCAGATGCGCCGCGGCTGCGGTCGAAAAGCTAAACCACTCCGCGCGGCCCGCTTCACACGACGAGGCCGCGTGTGTGAGCGTCTGGCCCGCCGATACGGCCCCGATGTCATTCGGCGCGATATCGCTCAACTCGAGCACGTTGCCCGTCGTTCCCGCGCCGGACAAAGTGAGCAGCACGCTCTCCGCCCGCGGAAAATAACGATAGTGGTACTCGAAGTCGGCGGTGCCCTTGGCTGCGTACAGGTCGGACGACTCCTGATACCCATCGGCGGCGTAGATCGACACCTGGGCGTCGTCGTCCTGCTGGTTGTCCTGAGCGACCTCCAACACGTGCATGGCGGGAACGTCGACCTTGACGAAAATTCGGGGGGTCTGGAGGCTGTGGGAGACGGGAAGTGGGCCGACCCGCGTGGGCATATTCGGCTGAAGCGTGCCCAGGTCGATCGGTGGCACGCGCCTGACCAGCAGGTCGACGCCCGGGGTCGACCAGTGGTCGTTGGTCACCGTCACGGTGTACTCGCCCTCTTTGAACACGGGGACGTCCTCGAAGCGGCCCTCGATAAAGCCGGGCGTCGTATAGACCTCTTTGCCTTCGGGGCCTTCAACTTTGAGGTCGAAGCTAAGATCCAGATTGTTTTGCTGAGCAAGCTCGAGCACGTCGAAGGGCTGGGCCTGGATCGTCACGCTGAGCGAGTCGTTATGGGCGAGGTCGCGGTGCAGCGTTTGTCCGCCCGTGCTCGCCCGGAAGTCGAAGTCGACCCGCGAGCCGGTCGTATTTTTCCAGTCCACCACCACGATGAAGTCGCCGGCCGGGGCCGGGAAACTGGGCCCCTGCGCCGCGACAGGCTCCTCGGTGATGAAGATGGTCGGGTCTTGCCACAACTGGACGACCACCTGTCCATCCAACGGCGCGACGCTCGGGGCCAGCGTGACGAGCGTGCCGGCGCTCGCGCCGGTCACGTGGAAGACATTGTCGCTGAGCCGTGCCAGCCGACCCGCGAGTCGCGGGTTGGCCGCGCCCAGATCCACTGGTTGAGCAGTCGGCGCCGCGATCTGCTGGAGGCTGGCGACCCATCCCCAGTCGGGGCCGCCCACCGGGCCGTTCGCCTCCGCGCCCAAGCGCGATTGGGGCAAGATGCTCACCGTGTAGTCGCCGTCGTAGGGCAACAACAATTGGCGCGCGACCGACGATGGCGCGCCGACGCCGCTGAAGCGCTCGAAGTGGTTGGGGCCGTCGACCCTGAAGGCGGGCGTCGTGGCGCCCAGGCTCTGCACGCCCAGGTCAATCCAGGTTCCCGCGGTCGCCGTGAGCGTAAATCGGTCGACGTCCTGGTCGACATATCCGTCGGCGTCGACGTCGCGCGGCGCCTCGATTTCCCCGGTAAACACGAACGCGGGATCCCCGACGGCCGGCAGGCTCAACGCCTGAGCCGTACCCCCGAGGGCGGGATCGTTATTTTCGCTCTCGGTGAGGTCGGCGTTTTGGGCGAGCTCCTCGGCCGGCGCCATGCACACGCCGTTGACGAGCACGTCGCCGCTCTGGCAGGCGTCGGGAAGGCAAAGCCCACTGGAGGCGTCAAAGCGCGTTCCAGCCGCGCATACCTGGTCGGTGGGCACGCAGGTCATGGAGTTGGCGTCGAGCGCCAGCCCGTCGCCGCAGGCGGCGTCGACCACCACGCACTCGCCGGAGTTCGGGTCGAGCTCGGTGCCCGCAGCACAGGCGGTCGCGTCGACGACGCAGCGGCCATGCGAGTCCATCCGCGTCTTTGGACCGCAGGCGTCCTCGGAGGGCACGCACTGCCCCGACGCCGATAGCTGCGTGCCCGCCGCACAGGCCTCGGCCGCCGGGATGCACCGGCCGTCATCGCCGAGCACCGTCCCCGTCGCGCAGCCGGCCCCGGCGACCACGCACACGCCCTGGGTATCTGGGTGCGTTCCGTCACCGCACACAACCGCACGGTTGGGCGTGCACTGACCGGTGGCCTGGTCGAAGGTGGTGCCCTCGGCGCAGGTGTCTGCCGCGGGCACGCATGCGCCGCTGTCGGCGTCGAAGCGGGTGCCCTCGCCACAGGGCGGGGCGCCGGGCACGCATTCGCCGTTTTCCAGAACTGTGCCGTCCGCGCATGCCGAAGCTTTCACGACGCATTGGCCGCCGCGTTCGACCGTACCGTCGGCGCAATGCGCGCCGCCTCTGCAGCCCCACAAAAGGAGACCGAGCAACACGGTGCCGATCGCAACGAGGCACCGAACGCGCCACTCACACACCCGACCCATCTGCATGCCATCACTCCAAAAACGTGCTCAGGCGGGTCGATGATTCGCGTCGCTAGCTACCGAAGCCCCCCTGATTGAGACGAAGTAGTGCGCCGATGTTACCGCGGCTGCTCACAATTTGCGAGCGTGGTCAGCTCGTGGCGCGTCCCGCCCATCTCGACGAAGACCGTGCCGTCATCTTCGACGAAGTGCTCGGCGAGCGCGTAATACGGCGGGCGCTTGAAGCGGGCGCGAAACTCGCCGTCCTTGATGGTGCAGTACAGCCGGCCCTCGGGCTCGTAGGCGAGCGTCGTGGGGTTGAGCTCCTCGGTGGTTTCGTCGGACAGGTGCAACAGGGCGGGGGATTGGTTGAGGTCGATGCGGTCGACGAAAAAACCGGTGTCCTCGACGACGATGGGGTAGGTAAACCGGCCCACTTCCAGCACCCAGGTGCCGCCCTCGGTGCGCCCGACGCTGCGGCTGAACAGGGCGATGATCTTGGGATTTTCGAAGTCCAGCCCCTCGTGGGTCCACTTGCCGTTGGCGCCGAGGCGAATCTCCTGGAGCTGGTAGCCCTTGCGCAGGAAGTTTTTGACCACCTCGGGGAGGGTCTCGTCGATCTCGATGTCGGCGGGTTGCTCGTCGGTCATGATTCGTTCCTGGATTCGTCGAGGACGGGTTTTCCGGTCTCAAAAGCATAAATCGAGCGCGACAGCGGGTAATCGGCGGCCTCGAAGCGCGCGTCGGTGGCCGCGCGAAGCGCGTCGAGCTGGGCCTCGGCGTGGCCGCGCACGAAGAGCAGGGCGTCTTGGGTGGGCATGGCGAAGCGGAAGCTGTCGTCGAACTCCGAGAAGAACAGGTCGGCGACCACGATGGAGCGCATCGCGTCGTAGCTGTCGCCGACGTGGATGAGCTCGACGCCGTCGAACGCGTCGAGTTTGGTCGGCTTGAGGTCGCGCGACTTGTGAAACAGCATGCTTCGCGCCGCCGCGGTCACCCGGCCGGCGCTGGCGGGCCATTGCTCGAATTGGGCCTCGGTGAGCACGCGCACGCCGACGTCGAGGTCGATGAAGTAGCCCACCACCAGATCCTCGTGAAACTCCTGGGTCCACGGCGCTGCGCCGGCGGCCTCGGCGCCCAGCCGGAAGGTGTGCACCTCTACGTTGGGCACCAGCCGGCCAGCCGCTTCTTCGAAGCCCCACTCGCTGGCCTTGCTGCGCTTGGGCTCGAGGAGCACCTGGTGCACCCCGCTGGCGAAGCCGGCGATGAGTCGGCGGTGCTGCTCGGCCGGCGCGCCTTCGAGCACGTCGAAGAGCGCCGCCGGGTCGACGTTGGCGCGCGCGGCAGTGATGCTTCGACCCACCTTGACGTTGAGCGTGTCGCCCACCCGGTCGATCTCGGCGCGGCGCGCGACGAGCAGGTCTTCGAGACGCTCGAACCATGCGTCGTGAGTTGCCATATTCTGCCTTCCTTATTGCGATGATTGGTCAGCGCTACAGGCCAGCGCAATGCCCGCCGGCGGCCTCACACGACTAGCGAGTTCGTCGCCCGGTGGCAACACCACCGAGCCGGTATGCTCGCCGGCGGCGACGTCGTGACTCGTCATGCGGCAGATCATCGACGACAGCGGAAACGCCTCCGTCTCGAGCATCTGCGCAGCGAACGCGGCGACCCTCGCGCACACCGCGTCGGCGGCGCTCTTTGCGTCGGGTCGCCCGATGATCATGGTATCGCGCGAGGGAACGGCAAAGCAGCCGTTTTCCTGGGCGGCGTCATAGTCGAAATCGGGCAGCAGCAGCGCCCGCCCCGCGGTCAACCCCTCGGAGGTGCGAAAGACGCGAACCGCGCCGCCGTCGACCGGTTCGGTCTCGCGCGGCTTGAGCTTGTAGGAGTCGTAGAACAGCGCGTGGCGCGCATCGCTCACCAGCCGCTCACGGCTCAACTCCATGTTGGCGAGGTCGCTCTCGCTGAGCACGTGCAGGTACTTGCCCGTCTCCAGTATGTACACGAAGCGAAGCCCGTCGATGATCCAGTCGGTGGTCACCGCCTCTTCACCGCTCAGAGCCGCATACCAGGCCAGCGTAAGCGTCGTGACGAGCCGTGGCAGGCGCTCACCATACGGCGAGGGGATCTGGGTGTGGATGAACACCTTGGCGGGCTTCTTCTTGCGCTCGTGGGCCACGTCGAAATCACACGCGCGCCGGTCGATGGCCAGGCGCACCCCGAACAACACGCCGTAGGCCAGATGACGCCCCAGCGGCGTCGCCGCATCCATCGCACCCACAACATCCGCCGGCACCGTCACGGCGTATCCCTGGCGCGACAGGCGCAGCCCATCGTCGACGGCGGTTGCCGTCAGGCTCAATACGTCGGCGAGGTCAGATATCGAAAAGGGCGGCTCCATCCTGGGCGCCTGTGTGATGGGGGCAGTTTAGGCCTCGACGCGCTGCTCGAAGGTCTGCTCCTTCCACTGCACGAAGCCCTCGTCGTAGCCCTCGAAGAGGTGGGTCTCGATCTTCAACAGCCGGCCATGCTCGATGTGGTAGACGTTGAACTTGCCGCCGAAATAGGGGTCGTCGTACGCGCCCACCGAGGTGCTGCCGGCCTCGCATACGCGCAGGGTGCCGCGGCCGCGCAGATGGGGCACTTCCAGTGTGGCGAAGTGGTGGTTGTGACCGTGGATGACCAGGTCGACGTCGTGCCAGCGCATGACGTCGAGCACGTCGCCGGCGTTGATCAGCCGGCGGCTGTACTCGACGCGGCTGTGCTCGAAGGGAAGCAGGTGGTGGTGAATCATGACCACCTTGAAGCGGTCGCGCACCGCCGGGTCGTCGAGCAGGCCGGCCGCCGCCTCCAACTGCGCGTCGTCGACGCGACCGGTGGCGAAAAACCACGGCGTCGGGATCGCCGAGTTCATCCCGATGATGGCCACGTCGTCGCCGCGCAGATGGCAGTAGGGATAGCCGCTGGCGGTGGTGTAGCCGTCGACGTCCGAGCGCATGTAGCGTCCGAAAAACTGCTCGAAGCGCCGGCTTCGCGCCGTCTCGTGGGTGTAATAGTCGTGATTGCCGGGGATGACGCTCAGCCGCTGGTCGGCCTCGGGGATGTCGGCGAGCATGGCGGCCGCCTCGCCAAACTCCGAGGCCAGCGCCAGGTTGGACAGATCCCCGGTGATGGCGATGTGGTCGACCTCGCAGTCTTGGTCGAGGTGGTGCAGCGCCGCCTCGACGACCCGCGAGGAGTGGCTCTTGGAGCGCTTCAGCAGCAGGTTCGCCCCGCCCACCAGGCGCTTGTTCAAAAACTCCCAGGGGCGGGGATCGTCGAGCTTGAGGATATGCAGGTCGGAGATATGCCCGAGTTTCATGATGTTATCAGTTGGTCGACAGGGTGATGCTCGTCGTGGCCACGTTGTTCGACGGGTTGGGATCGGTCTGCCCGTTGGCGCTGACGACCACGTGAAGATAGCCGGTGCCGTCCCATAGCTGCGCGCTCGCCGGCAGGTTGACCCGGTCGGCGACGCTCGTCGAACTGTTGCCGGCGACGTCGCCCGAGACGCTGAAGCTGCCCAGGTCGATGTCGTTGGTCGCGTCGGGGGTCTGCGAATGCCCCAGATAGACCTCGTAGGTCGGAGCGGTGGCGGTGTCGGAGCGAAGGTTCGCCAGGTTGAAGCCAAAGCGCACCTGGTCGCCGCCCAGATAGGTGCCCGGGCCGATGACCAGGTTGGACGCCTCCAGATCGATGCCGCCGATGCCGTCGGCCTCCAGGCGGTACGTGCCCCGGCGCTGGGTGCCGCTGAGCGTCACCTGCAGGTAGTAGGTCCCGTCGGTGGGCGCGGTGTAATTGGCGATCTCGGCGGTGGGCGCCCCGGGAGCGGTCTCCATATTGGGGCCGGGCGTGCCGTTGGGCTCGTATAGTTGGATGCGCAGGATGCCGCCCTGGGAGCTGGGGTCGAGGATGCCCCGCAACGACACCGTCTGTCCGGCCGACAGCGACACGTAATAGTAGTCGGTGTCCGCGGTCGGGCAGCGGTCGAGCGTGTTGGTGGCCTGAAGCGCGGCGATGAGGCTCGCCGCGCTATCCTTGGTGTCGTTGGGCTCGAAAGCGCCGTCGCATAGCAGCGAGGGATCGACGTCCTGCACGCTCACGTTCATGTCGTAGCTCGTCTGCAGCGTCTGTTGCAGCGTTCGCAGGTACACCCGCGCGTAGTAGCACTGCGCGCCGTTGACGTAGTCGACCGACACCTGCTCGCTATTGCCGGCGCCCGAGGAGTTGTCGATGGCCTGGAAGCGGTCGTTGTACAGCATCAGGTCGATGTCGCCCTGGGAGTTGTCGAAGTCGACGTGCACCGAGAACTTCTTGCCGTCTTGCAGGCATAATTTGTAGTAGTCGTCGGCCTCGGTACACGACACCAGGTTGCTATACGACCCGGCGCTGATGGCGCGCGCGTCGGCCATGCTGTCGTTGGGCTCCAGGGGGTCGTAGCACAGCGTCTCCACGGTGATCGGCTTGGAGGCCACCCAGTTGTTGGTGGTGTCGCTGTCGGCGACGTCGAGGTTCACCCCGATGTAGTAGTCGCCGTCGCTGACCGACGTGGGGATGGTCACCGTGGCGTTGACGTCGCGATTACCGCCGCCGTCGATCTGAGTGACGGTGACCGACGAGGGCTGCAGCGGGATGTCGTCGCCGTCGCCGATGACGTCGTTGGGGCTGATCACCAGGTTGGCGTCGAAATCGCCCGACGTTGCCGTCTGGCCGATGTTGTACACGCGGAAGGACAGGTCCAATTGGGCGCCCACCGAGAACGAATCGCGCTGGGGCACTTGCAGATTGCGCGGCAACACGTCCACGCCGGGGGAGGGCGGCAAGACCTGGACATCCAGGTCATATAGGTTCTGCGTGCTGGTGTCGGTGCCGCACACCGAGAAGATGTACCGCCCGGCGCTGGGCGCCAGGAAGGTCGCGACCTCCTGGCGGTCGTCGGCCACGCTTTTGTCGAGCTGGCTCAACCCGCTGGGGTCGTACAGCGTGGTCTCGAGCTTGCCCTTGTCGGTGTCGTAGGTCGTGGTCACCAGCAAGCTATCATTCTGCTGCAGCGGGACCTGGTAGTAGTCGCAGGTCTCCGGGGCGCATACTGAGTCGGAGAATTGGCCGGGAGACACGTCGAAGGCCGAGCTGGCCGTGTCGTTGCTGTAGGAGTCGGCGTTGCACGAGCAAAATTGCCCGGAGACACTCAACAGGCCGCTGCCGGTGGCGCGGTTGTTGGTCTCGTCGGACTCCGGGAGACGATCGTTGGAGTCGACCTCGATGCCGTAGCCGTATTTATTCTGGAAGTCGGCGCAGCTCGCGTCCGTCGGGATGGTGACGTCTTTGCACTCACCGGGGTTGATATTGGGGATGTCGAACTCGAGCAGGGGGTCGCCGCTAAAATCGGGCGCCTGCCCGGGGCTACGCCACAGCCGCCCGCGCGTCTGGCCCGAGGGGTTCGACCCGCTCACGCAGATGGTCGCGGTCAGATCGACCGAATCACCCTCGTTGGCCGTGGCAGGCACGTTCAGCGAGTCGATGTACAGGTCGACGTCGGCCTGGTCGGTGATGGTGATCGGCTGCAGATACATCTTCTGGTTATTGCTGCGATACGGCTCGGACAGCGCGCCCAGCGGGTCGCAGACCACGTACATATAATAGGTGCCCGGATCGTACAGACCCGGCACCGTCACGCTCTGGTCGATGGTCTGCTCGTCCTGGCTGGCCAGACCGCTGATGTTGATATTGCTCAGCCGCGGGTCGAGGTCGGTGTTCACCGCCGGCTGCGAGCCCATGTAGATCCCGCAGAAGAACGAGCCGGCGTCGACCGTGCCCTCGTTGGCCACCGTCAGCGACGCCTGCAGCGTCCCGTCCAGAAACGTGCTGTTGGGGGTGATGCTGAAGTCGCGCACCACGATGTCGGTGCCGTCGACGCGCTGGTCGCTGACCACCGTCGGCGAGGTCGACGCCCCCACGTTATTGTCCAGGCTCGCCTCGGTGGCGTCGCCCTGCAGGGCCACCTGCACGATCATGTAGACCTTGACGTCGCCGCCGGCCGGCGGGGTGATTTCGTGGTCCAGGACCATCTCTTTGGGGTCGAAGACGACCTTGTCGCTCGCCGGCACCGTAAACGGATCGGTGGTCTCGACGAGCATGTCCGAGTTCTCGTCGAGGGTGTCGTCGCCGGTCGACAACCACACCTTGGCGACGGCGTCGAAGGCGTCGACGTTGCCGCGGTTGGCGATGGTGAAGGTGCGCGTGATCTTGTTGAGCGTGGGAAAGGCGCGGTCGGGGATGAGCACCACGTTGGTCACGGCCACGTCCGGCAGCACGGAGTCGGGGTTTTCCACCCGCACGATGCCGTCGCTGACGCTGAAGTTGTTGTCGGGTTGGGTGTCCGAGAGTTGCCCCTCGGGGTTGGCCCACACGACCACGTGGTAGTCGCCGCTGGTGACGTCATTGGGAATCGTGGTGGTCAGCCCCAGGGCGGCCTGCTTGCCGGATTCGATGACCACGCCGGTGTCGGCGTCGGCGGCGATGGTCTTGGTGCCCAGCAGGGTCAGGTCGCCCACGTCGGCGGGCGTCACGCTGGCCGACGGCGCCAGGTAGGCGGACACCTCGAAGGGCGTCTCGATGGGGCCGGCCTCTTTGTTTTCGGCGGCAAATGAAATGGTCAGGTCGTCACCGGTCTGCACGTTGGCCGGCGAGCCGGAGGTGGCGCTGAGCGCCAGATCGACCGGCGCGAGCACTTTGACGGTGGTGGCGTCGCTGCCGACCTTCTTGCCGCCGGCCAGCGCGGCCACCTCGACGCTGTATTGGCCGGAGTTCTCGTAGACGTGGGTCACCGAGTCGGTCAGGTTCTCGCCGGTGGCCGTCTGGCCGTCGCCAAAGCGAACCACCCACGTCAAGTCGCCCGCGGCGGTGCCCTTGGCGGGGGTGATCTCGAAATTGATCGTGGTATCGACGCCCGGATAAGAATTTGCCGGATCGACCCCGGTGATCGTGACCTCGGCGGACTTCGATCCCGTGTCGCTGCCCCCACAGGCGCCCATCACCAGGGTCAGCGGAACCAACAGCATCACGAGCAACGCCGCTCGTATCTTCGTCATCGAGTGCCTCTCCATCAAACTAAGCAACAGCGCGGACCGCGTCCTCATCCACCTCGATACCGGCCGATTGGCCCCCTTTGTGGCTTCGCCAGGGTGTGCGCGCCGGATAAGGTGAGGAGTACGATACTTATCAATGCCGGTTGCGAATGCAAGCAGCCGCATTTGACGGTGCATTGACAAGGCCAAGATAGCTTGACGCACGAGCGCGGGCTGCGCTAGCTTGTAGCCGACATTCCTAGCTGAAACAACCGTGATTCGCGACGTTTGCGAATGTCTTGCCACGCCACGCTTTTGGCGGAACGAAGACGGCCTCGAGGAGGACTTGTTGGCACAGGGCAATAACAAGCCAGATCTTTCTGACCTGAAAGCGCGCCTCGGTTTGAAAAAACCGAACGCGGCCACGACGAACGAGCAACCCCAAGAATCGGCGCCAGCTCAGGCGCAGCCGGGACCGGCCGATCACACGTCGGCCGACGGACCCGGCCCGGCGGCGCGACCGCCGGCGCAGGCGGGCGGTGGCCCGGCCGCATCCGGGCCAGCCAGCCAGGGACCGCCGGCGGCCTCGGGGCCGCCTCCGGGTGCCCAACGGCCTCCGACCGGGAGGGCCCCGGCCCCGGCCAGCGCCCGGCCGGCCCCTACGCCGCAGCCGGCGCGCTCGCCGCAACCGCAGACGAGCACGGCCTCCGAGCCCAGCTCGACCGGCGCGTCCTCTCGGCCGAGCATCGCCATCGATCTCGATGACGACGATCTCAAGGCGGCCGGCTCGACGTTCTCGCCGATTTTGCTGCTGCTCTTCGCCGTTATCTTGGTGGTGGGCCTTCTGTTTGGGTGGGTGGCGTCGAGTTCGCTGAAAAACCGCGACATGTACAACGCCCAGAGCCAGGACGCCGCGCGCATCCAAAAGGCGCTCAAGCCCAAGCTGGCGAATCTGGAAAAGACCAAGAATATCGTCAACAAGCTGTCACCCACCAAGGTGGACTTCGACGCCGCCAAGAAGCTGGCGTCGATGGACATCGCCCCCAACAGCAACATGCTCGGCGGCAACCGCTTGCTCCTGGGCCCGGCGATCATCAACAACGTCACCCAGTACACCGTCGACGCCACCATGCTCCAGCAGATGCTCAAGGAGCACGACCGCCTGACCAATCAGGTGGACAAAAAGGAGCTCGAGCAACTCATGAAGGACAACAAAGTGCTCAATAAGGACCACTTTGCGGTGCTGTTCGACTACGACTACCTCGCCCAGAAGAGCGGCAGCGACAGCTACGTGCCCAAAAAGGGCCGGCTGGTGACGGTGACCTCGCTGGAGAAGGACAAAGACGGCAAGATCTCGGTGCAGATGCTGGGAAGCGACCGCACCGTCAAGACCCACATCCAGGGGATCATGCCGCTGGACAAAACTGACATGCTCAACGCCCAGGGCCCCAACGCCCTGGAGCGCTACCGCCGCCGGGTGGCGCGCATCAAGCAGAAGGTCAAGCAGTTCGACCAGTACCAGAGCTCGATGACCTCGGAGATCAAGAAGTTGGCCTCGCGCGACGCCGCGCCCCTGATCAGCTTCTGATTCCCCGATGAGCGACACCATCCTGGAACTGTTCAAGCGGCGCGTGAACGAATTCGGTCCACGCGCCGCGCTGCTTCACAAGATCGACGGCTCCTGGCAGGAGCAGTCGTGGAGGGAGTGGTGGGAGCAGTCCGAGCGCATCGCCGCCGGGCTCATCGCCATGGGTCTCGAGCCCGGCGAGTCGGTGTGCATCCTGTCGGACACCCGCATCGAGTGGGTGTGGGTCGACATGGCGGTGACGATGGCCGGCGCGGTCGTCGTGCCCATCTACCCGTCGACCCTGCCCGAGCAATGCGCCCATATCCTGCGCGACAGCAAGGCGAAGTTCGCCTTCGTCCAGGACGCCAGCCAGCTCGACAAGCTGGTGCAGGTGCGCGACGAGCTTCCCGACCTCCAACAAGTCATCTACCTGGAACGCGCCGCCGTGCTCAGCGCTCCCGACTGGAAGGGCCGCCGCCAGGTGCGCCTCGAGGAGGTCGCCGAGGCCGACGACGCCTGGTTGACCAGTTGTGACGCCGTGGTCGCCGAGGGCCGCCGCCGGGTGGCCGCCGACCACCGGCTGGTCGCCGAGCGTCGCCAGGGCGTGCGCCCCGACGATCTGGCGACCATCATCTACACCTCGGGCACCTCCGGCATCCCCAAGGGAGTCGAGCATACCCACGCCAGCCTGGCCGCGGAGGTCGAAGCACTGGCCAGCCTGGAATTGCTCGGCCCCGACGACCGCCAACTGCTGTTTTTGCCGCTGGCCCATATCTTCGCCAAGATGCTGTTCCTGACGGCCATCGGCACCGGCACTCAGACCGCGTTCGCCGAGGGCCTGCCGCAGGTCATCGCCAACCTGCGCGAGGTCAGCCCGACGTTTTTTGCCGCCGTGCCGCGCATCTTCGAGAAGGTCCACGCCCAGCTCATGACCGAGAGCGATCGTCTCATGCGCGCCGACGGGCCGCTGTTCGAGCGCGCCGTGCGTCGGGGCGTCCAGATCAGCCGTCGGCGCCAGCGCGGCGTCCGGCTGGGGCTGCTCGACCGCCTCGAGGACAAGCTGTACCGCAAGCTGTTCTTCGAGCGTATCCAGGAGATCTTCGGCGGCAAGATCCGCTTTTTATTCAGCGGCGGGGCGGCGCTTCGCGCCGATCTGGCCGAGTTCTTCCACACCGCCGGCATCCTCATCCTCGAGGGGTACGGGCTGACCGAGACCGCCGCGGTCTCCACGCTCAACCTGCCGGCCGACTACCGCTTCGGCAGCGTCGGAAAGCCGCTGCCGGGCGTGGACCTGACCATCGACGAGGATGGCGAGATCCTCATCCGCGGCCCCATGCTCATGCGCGGCTATCGCGGGATCGACCCGGCCGACGCCGACGGACTCGAGCCGGGCTCCGGCTGGTTCCACACCGGCGACCGCGGCCGCTTCGATCGCGACGGCTTCCTCTTTATCACCGGGCGAAAAAAACACCTCATCGTCACCTCCGGCGGCAAGAACGTGGCGCCGGAGCATATCGAAGCGCTGTTGAGCCGGCGCCCGTTCATCAAGCAGGCGGTGGTCTGTGGAGACAACCGTCCTTTCGTCAGCGCGCTGCTGACGCTGGACGAGGCCGTCGAGACCTGGGCGATCCAGCGGGGCATTTCCTTCGAGGAGCGCGGCCAACTGGCCACCAATCCGGAAGTGCGCGAGGTGATCGCCGAGGCGGTCGACGCGGTCAACGACAAGCTTCCCCACTTCGAGACCGTGCGCCGCTTCGACATCCTGCCCGAGCCCCTGTCGGTGCAGGCCGGGGAGTTGACGCCGACGGGCAAGGTGCGCCGCAAAGCGATCATCGAGCGCCACCACGACCGCCTGGACGCGCTGTATTCGCATTAGTCCTCAGTTCCCCCCACAAAAAAATTGACCGTCTTTAGACGTGCGGTACCGTGGATGTAGGTGCTTCACCGAGACGGTGCGTGAGCTGCCGTGGATTCGGGACCGACGGGTGTGCCAAGGATGGCCGCGGCGCACAGGGATGTGCGCCACTCGTCAGGCCTCTCGGTGTCACCAACGTTGTTCGGCGAGGCCTCGCGGCTTTGCCAGGTAGTCCCGTTGACGCGACACGGACGTCGCCCACCCCGCAGGATACGGAGGTCCCCATGCTCGGCCGCCCTTACTCGAATATTCGCCGCACGCCGCAACCCAAGCCGACCTTTGCCGGATTGCGCCGCTACAACCGGCGCACTCTGGCGACCGAGGTGGTCGTCCAGGACCAGGAGGGTTGGGAGATTCCGCTGGAGAGCGTCGACATCAGTCCCACGGGGATCTTCGTGCGCTCGAACTTCCTATTCGACGTGGGCGAGGAGCACGTGCTCATCTTCCAGGTGGAGGGCAAGGGCATGTTCCGGGTGCGCGCGCGGGTGGCCCGCGTCGAGGAGCCCGACGACGAGCAGGGCTTTGCCGGCGCCGAGATCCGCCCGGGCATGGGCTACGAATTCGTCGACACCGAAGAAGACACGTGGCAGGACCTGTGCGCGCTCGTTGCGGGCGCCTGATGCGGGCTTTGGGGCGCGCAATTGTGGGTTGAACATTCGTCGTCATCGACGTATCACATGCGCGCCAAAGTCACCCTGAAAGCATGCCAGACGCAGATCGACCGGTGAAGACCGTCCCATTTTACAAATACCACGGCCTGGGAAATGACTTCGTAGTCATGCGCCAGGCCGACGCGCCCGACGCCGATCGGTGGGTGCGCGCGCTGTGCGACCGCCACCGCGGGGTGGGCGCCGACGGGCTTTTATGGCTCGTCGAGCCCGACGACGCAGCCCGGGCGGCCTCGCGCATGGTCATCTACAACCGCGACGGCTCGCGACCGGAGATGTGCGGCAACGGCGTGCGCTGCGTGGTGCGGCATCTGGTCGAAGTCGAGGGATGCGACCCCGACGACGTCACCATCATGAGCGACGCCGGCCCGCGGCGCTGCCAGGTCACCGAGCGCGGCTCGGGCGCCTGGCAGGTCACCGTGGAGATGGGCGCCGCCGCGATCGCCGAGGCGCCCGTGCAACTAGACGAGGCGTTCGACGACAGCTTCACCGCCGTCGACATGGGAAACCCGCACGCGGTGACCTTTTGCAGGCCGGATGTGACCACCGTAGACGCGGTGGGCGAACGGCTCAACGCCGGCCATCAGGCCTTTCCGCAGGGCGTCAACGTGGAGTTCGTCGAGCAGACCGGCCCCCAGCAGCTTCGCGTGGATGTCTACGAGCGCGGGGTAGGGCGCACGATGGCCTGCGGCACGGGAGCGTGCGCGGCGGCCGCGGCCGCCATCGCCGCGGGCAAGTGCAGCGCCCAGGCCCCCGTGGAGGTCGAGCTTCCCGGCGGCACGCTTCGCATCGAGGTGCGCGACGCCACCATCTGGATGACCGGCCCCGTCGAGCATGTCTTCGACGGCGAGCTTACCGAGGATTGGCTGGACGAACACGCCGGCCCCTCGCCACAACCGTAAGAACAGGACCCCACACGAGCCCACTTGAAGAACCACTCCAGGGAAGGACGCGCGGTCAAGGAAAGACGATGACAGGACGACAGATGTACAAGATGCTAGCCCTGTTGGGGTGCGCGCTGACGCTCAGCGGTTGCGAGGGCCAGTTGACGGTCTTCGGCAACATCTTTTGCATGGGAATTACCTGTGCGATGCTGTGGTCGACGGTTCACCTCGACAAAAATTAGGAACGCCCGCGTCACGGCGGCGTGAGCACGGCCCCCCATTCGCTGCGGAGTACCCATGAAACTCGACGACGCGCTGGCCCCGGGCGTTGCGCCCGACACGTTTTTTCTCGACTACGTCCCCGAGCTCTTCGAGGCGCGCCGCGAGCTGTTCGCCAAGGCCTCCGAGGTCGCCCTCATCGTGTCGGTGCATTTGACCGACACCGACCAGCGCTACACTTACGAGTTTCGCCCCGACGGCTGCACGGTGGAAGCCGACGAGATGATCGACTTTCCCGTGGCCACCATCACCGGGCCGAGCACCCAGTGGGAAGACCTCAAGCGCCACGTGCTCACGGTGGCGCGTCCCCTCGAGGAGCGCGCCCACGAGCACACTCCACCCAACAAGGTCACCCGCGATTTTCTGGACGCGTTGGAGCGCTTCGACGGGATCTTTAAGATCAAGCTGACCGCCGACGATCTCGACGAGCCGATCGCCTTGTCGATCATCCTCAACGACTACGACGCCCCGTCGGGCGCCCCCGAGTTGCGCATCACCGCCGCCTTCGAGACCGGCGAGCAACTCGCCCGCGACGAGGTCCACCTGTCCGATCTGGACAGCCACGTGCGCGTCGGCGGCGACATGAGCCTGGGCCTGGAGGTCGGCGGGCTCATCCTGAAGCACTTCCCCGAGCTCGACGGCTGAGCTCGGTCGGGTGGCACTTGCAGCAAACCGCTCGGCCGATTAAAGATTGCAGCCGTCGTTGGATGCAAGCTTTACCTTCCGCCGAGCGCGCTGCCGATCATGATTATTCAGCCCCGCAATGTCGGTTGGATCGAGGTCATCTGTGGGCCGATGTTCTCCGGGAAGACCGAAGAACTGATCCGCCGCCTCAAGCGCGCTCAGTACGCGCGTCAGAAGCTGCAGATCTTCAAGCCGCACATCGACGATCGCTACGACGCCGAGTCGATCGTCAGCCACAGCAAGCAACAACTCCCCAGCCATCCCGTGGCCACCGTCGCCGAGATGCGCGAGCAGCTCGACGCCCACGTCGAGGTCATCGGCATCGACGAGGTGCAGTTCTTCGACGACGAGGTCATCGAGTTTTGCAACGAGATGGCCAACAAGCAGTGCCGCGTGGTGGTCGCCGGCCTCGATCAAGACTACCGCAGCCAGCCGTTCGGGCCGATGCCCCAGCTTCTGGCGGCCGCCGAATACGTGACCAAGCTGCACGCGATCTGTGTCAAATGCGGCAATCCCGCCCACCGCAGCTATCGGCTGGCCAGCGACCCCCAACAGGTGCTGGTCGGCTCGGCAGAGCGCTACGAGGCGCGCTGCCGGCGCTGCTTTGCCCAGGGCTACACCGCCGATCCCCACTCCGAGGAGTAAGCATCGTGGATTGTCAGTACGCGGACCTCGCCTACCGTCTCAACGAGATCGAGCACCACTACGGTGACGACGTTCACATCCTGAGCGACCCGTTCGCGCTCACGCAGTTGGCGCGGCTGTGCTCGCCGGACGTCGGCCAACCCCAGTTCAATCGGCTCGTCGAAATCCTGTATCAGCGCCTGCTGATCTCGGTGATCAACGTCGAGTTTCCCCGCCGCCAGGCCACGGTGCACAGCCGGATGAAGGAGTACACCCGCCAGGGGGTATTTCGCGGCCAGGTCATCGACGGCGACACCGAGGTGGTCACCGTGGACATCGCCCGGGCGGGCATCTTGCCCTCGCAGGTGTGCTACACCTACCTCAACGAGTTGATGAACCCGGTGCGCATCCGCCAGGACCACCTGATCATGAGCCGGGTGACCAACCTGCAAGACGAGGTGGTCGGCGCCAAGGTCAGCGGTGAGAAGATCGGCGGGCCCATCGACGGGCGCATCGTCATCTTTCCCGACCCCATGGGCGCGACCGGCTCGTCGCTGTCCACGGCCATCAGCTACTACAAGGAGACCTTCGGCGGCCAACCGCTGCGCCTGATCACCCTCAACCTGATCATCACCCCCGAGTTCATCCGGCGCATGCGCAACGACCACCCCGACGTCATCCTGTACGCGCTGCGCCTGGACCGGGGCATGAGCCCCGACGACGTGCTGGCGTGCACGCCCGGGGAACGCTGGGACGAGGAGAGCGGGCTGACCGACAAGCATTATATCGTGCCCGGGGGCGGGGGCTTTGGCGAATTGATGAACAACGCGTGGATTTGACTGACTCACCGATCGAGTGTTCGACAAACCAGTAACGGCGTGACGGCTAGCGAGGTGTACCATCGAAGACGTTCTTGAGAAGTTGAAAGTGCTGATCACCGAGGAAGAGATTCAGCGGCGCAATCGGGAGATGGGCGAGCAGATCACCGCGGACTTCGAAGGCGAGGAGATCCACGTCATCGGCGTGCTCAAGGGATGCTTCGTCTTTCTGGCCGACCTGGTGCGCCACATCGACCTGGACGTCTCGGTCGACTTTCTGGGGCTGTCCAGCTACGGCGACAGCACCAAGTCCAGCGGCGTGGTGCGCATGACCCAGGACCTCTCCGAGCCCATCGAGGGCAAAAACGTGCTCGTCGTCGAGGATATCGTCGACACCGGGCTGACCATGAAATACCTGCTGGAGAACCTGCAGACGCGCCACCCCAAATCGCTGTCGGTGTGCACACTGCTGCACAAGCCCGAGGGCCAGAAGGTGGACGTGCCCATCGCCTACAAGGGCTTTACCATCCCCAACAAATTCGTCATCGGCTACGGCCTGGACTACGCGGAGTTGTACCGCAACCTGCCTTATATCGGCTACGTGCCCCTGGACGACGACGAGGACGGGGAGTGAGCGTGCCTTGACCTCGGCGCACAAACCCCGAACAATATCGCGACACTACCCCATTGCCCGCTGTACGCTTCAGGCCCGCGGACTCGCCGCCGGCCTGGCGCTGGACGAATACCTCGAGGAGGAGATGCCATGAACACCCAAGGACTACGCCGCGTGACCGCACGCGCGCTCATCATCGGATTACTGGCCGCGGTTGGCGTGGGAACGCTCAGCGGCTGCGAGAAGCCCGACTGGAAGAGCCCCGACTATATCAGCAAGCGGCTCGAGGAAGGTGACACCACCGCGCGCACCATCGCCATCAAGCATATCAGCGACCTGAAGGAAGCCGATCAGAAGAAGGTCGCCCCGGCGCTGGCCAAGGTGTACATGGACGGCGGCGGCAACCAGAAAGATGCGATGCAGATCCTGGTGCAGTTGCGCGTACCCGCGGCCAAAGGAGCCTACCTCAAAGAGCTGCACGACAACGCCACCGGCTACGCGTCGGCCTGCGCCGAGGCGCTGGCGGAGATCGGCGACAAGGGCGCGTTGCCCGACATGGTGTCGATGTACAAGTCCTCGGACGACGTCGAGCTCAAGCAGGGCTTGCTGCGCGCGTTCACCCACATGCCCGACCCGCAGATGGTGGGCATGCTGACGGACACGCTCAACCTCGACCCGGACAACTACCCCATCGCGCTGCACGCCTACAGTTGCGACATCCTGGGCGATATCGCCCAGAAGTCGCCGCAGGCGATCAACCTGGCCGCCAAGAAGGCGCTGGTGCGCGGGCTGTTCTTGTCCAATACGAAAAACCAGAACACCGCCGAGGACTGCGGGCTGGCCGTCCAGCAGTTGGGCTCGCCGATCGTGCCGCTGCTGCTCGAGACGTTCCAAGGCAAGAATAAGTCAGTCAATACGCTGCTGCTCAAATACGACCAGCCTCCGGCGTACGCCTTCACCCAAAACCACGCCAAGGGCGTGGCGACGGTGCGCCTGGCGGCGCTCAAGTCCAAGAAGGCGGTCGACCCCATCCTGGAGGACCTCAAGAGCAAAAAAGAGGCCCCCAAGCAGCTCAGCGGTCAGCACGCCGTGGGCTGGCGCACCAAGGAAGGCCAGGACACCAGCGAGGAGCTGCTCGGCCTGGGTGATATCGGCGACAAGAAGGCCACCGACGTGCTGAGCGACGTGGTCAAAGGCAAATACGTCGACGACGAATGGGACGACATCACCGACGGGTTCGTCGAGCTGCAGCTTCGCCAGGATGCGGGCACCGCGCTGGTGCGCCTGGGCAACCGCGAGGCGGCCTCGGCGCTGCTGGACATGGCCAAAAAGGGCGTGATCATCGACCTCGAGAAGCGCGCGGCGATGATCCAGAACACCAAAAACCCCATGCCCATCCTGCAGCGCTACCAGTTCAACTGGATGATGGCTCAGGACTACGCCGACCTGGCCGGCGCCGACGGCCTCGACGGCCTGGTGGCCCTGATCAAGGAGACCAAAGAGCCCGAGCTCAAGAAGAAGTACAAGAGCTTTATCCCGATGCTCAAAGAGGGCGCCAAATGCCTCAAAAGGGGCAAGCCCGAGCAGCAGGCCAAATGCTTCGACGGCATGCTCGCCAGCAAAAATGCCCTGGTGCGCGAGAAGGCCGCCTACGAGCTGAGCCGGCTGCCGGCGCAGGTCGCCGGGCCCGTCGTCGCCAAGCACCTGGTCGACGACCACCTGGAGACGCGCGAGTTGCTGACCTTCGCCGGCTACCGTGTGCCCACCAAGGGCCTGGTCGACGCGCTCGACAAGGTGCTCGACAAAGAGGCCGACAAGACCACCAAGCCGTACCACCTCGACCACAACCGCCTGAAGCTTTTGCGGGCGTGGCTCAAGAACAACATGGCCGCGGTGGCCGCCAAATAACCCCCGGGGCGTTCAAGTAGCCGAACGCGACCAAATATGACAGAGTGTGAACGACCAGCACGTCCAAGGTGCTGGTCGTTTGCGTTTTTGTTGAGGCTGGGACGATGACGGACACACACGCGCCGCGCATTTTGCTGCTGGAGGGCAACGCGACCGTGCGCCGACTGATGAGCCAGGCGTTGGGCGACAGCGGCTTCGAGGTCCTCGAGGCGCGGCCCGACGCGGTTGGCGAGCAGCACGACTTCGCCGACCTGCTCATCGTCGACATCGACAGCGGCCTGTCCGGGCTGGACGCCTGGCGCGTGGCCTATGCCGACCGCGAGCGCCCGGTGTTGGCCTGTGGGGTGCGCCCGCGGCGCGACGACTTCGACGCCCAACACTGGCTCGGCCGCCCATTCGCGCCCGAGGGGCTGGTGACTCAGTGTCGCCACCTGCTCGACGCGCCCCACATTCCCCCGGGCCTCCACGGCCTGGAGCAGGACTCGACGCCGGAGACCCAAAAGCTGACCTTCGAAGACGCCGCCATGCTCGAAGACGAGCTCGGCCTGGAGAAAGGCGCGCTCAGCCAGTCGATCTCGGAGGCCGAGGACTTCGACGAGCTGCTCGATATCGAGCACGCCTCGGCGGCCGATACCACCGACGAGGACGACAGCGACCCGTTTGTCGAGGTCGACTCCTCCAGCGCCATCGTCCTCGACGTCGACGATCTCGAGGACGTTCACGAATCCATCGGGCAGGGCGGGGCGCGGGCCGGCGCGGTGCGCCGCCAGCGCCTGCAAGACGACGATCTGGAGTGGGAAGAGTTGGCCGTCGAGACGCCGCCGCCGGCGCTGCGAAGCTCGTCGCTCAACAAGACCATGCCCGACGCGCCGGCGGTCATCGCCCCCGAGGGCGTCGCCGACGACAGCGGGCCCGAGCCGTTCCCGCCGGCTCCGCTCGACGAGGCGCCGTCGTCACACGGCTCGGTGGTAGATCTGCCGCCTAATCTCGAGCGCCACGTCGACCAGGCCGCCGATCTGCTCGCCAACTCCTGGGGCCGCATCGGGCTGTCGGCGCGCACGCGCGACCGCGCCGACCACATCCGCAAGGTGCTTCGGGCGATCCTGTCCGAGGGGCTGACCGCCGCCGCCGCCGAGATCGACCGCATTCCCGCGGCCCAGGGCTTCAGCGGCAGCCTCGGCGTCATGGACCTGGGCGACCTGCTCACCACCATCCAGGAGCGTGGGCTGCGCGGCCGGCTCGAGTTGTCGATCGGGCGAGGCGACTTCCTGGTATATCTGGACGCCGACATCCTCGATGGCATCGAGAACCTGTCGGAGAACGACGAAGCGCGCCTGCTCGACGTGCTCTTCGAGATGGGGTGTCTGAGCCCGGAGATATACGACGAGTTGGCCGATTCGTTGAGCGACGATCTGGCGGCGCCGCTGCAGATGCGGTTGCGCCAGGACCAGTTGGTCGGTGTCGATGACTTGCGCCGGGCTCGCCAGCGCCGGGCGGTGCGGTTGTTCCAAGAGCTGCGCGCCGTGCGCACCGGCAGCTTCGCGTTCATGGAGATCGGCCAGGGCACCGGCCACGCCTGGCCGGTCGACGGGCTGAGCCTTCCCCTCGACCGATTGCTCGACGCTGCATCGCGTGAAGATTCGTCAGTGACCGATCCCACGGCCGCCACCCGGCCAGCGCTGTCGGCCACGGACATGCCCACTGGCCTGGAGATCGACGAGCACCTACCGGTCACCGTGGAAGTCCCCGAGCCCGACGACGAGCTGTGAGGCGGCTGGGGCACGCCGCGGGTGATCGACTCGCTCGCATCCCCGCTGCCATCTTGACGTTGCCGCAAACCCAAGGGTACGCTGGAGCCGTGCTTAGACGCATTTTCCCAGACGAGTTTGTCGCTATCGCGGTCGCGCTCGCCGTCGCCCTTGGCCTCGGTGCGTTCGGGTGCAACGACACGCCTTCGTGGAAGGACCCCGGCCCGGCGGCGGCGTTCAACAAGTTTTTGATGGATTGGTTCACCGGCGACCGCGACGCTGCCTTCGAGGCGATCGCCCCGGCGGATCGCAAGATCTTGACCGCGCCGCTGGGCAAGCTGCGCTCGGAGGTCGGCAATGACGACGCCCCCGACAAGTCCGACATGATCGTGCGCGGCCACGTCGACAGCCCGTACACCATCAAGGACATCGAGCTGCATACGCCGCTGAACTCGGCGCCCCACGACGGGCAGACGGTTCGACTCGATCTGACCTACTACGATGGGCATACGGGCACGGCGACCATGGTCTGGCAAGGCAAGCGCTGGTACGTGGATCTGCCGCTTCAGACCAGCGCCAAGGGCCCCGCGGCGGGTGCGAAGGCGGCGCCCGCGCCGGATGCGGGCGCAGCGAACGCGGACGCGGGCACTGCTGACGCGGCCGCGCCCCCCGACGCCCAGCCCGGCAGCGACACCGAATCGGCCGGCCACCAAAAGGAGCAGTAGGACCCGAACACACCATGAGTGACTCCAAGAAAAACGGTGGCAATCAGCCCGTCATCCCCAAGCCCGCGGCGCGGCCCCCGGCCCAATCGAAACGTACGCCGCCGCCCGGCGTGCCCAAGCCCCCGCCGGGCGTGCCCAAGCCGGCGATGGGAAAGCATGCCCCGGGCGTGCGCAACGCCACCGAGGCGCCCGCCGAGCCGACCACCCTGCGCACCGGTGATACCGTCGGCGGGGCGTTCGTCGTCCAGCGCTACCTGGGAAGCTCGGGCGGGGCGATCAGCTACCTGTGCGAAGAGAAGAGCAAGGGCGACTCCGTCGTCATCAAGGTGCTCTCGCAGCCGTATCCCGGCGACGAGGCCTACGGCAAACTGCGCGAGCGCATCCGCGTGGCCAGCTCCATCCGGCACAACAACCTGACCAAAATCTTGGGCATGGGCACCACCGGCACGAACGAGATGTTCGTGGCCATGGAGTACGTGCGCGGCTCGACGCTGTCGCGGCTGGTCGCCCAGCGCCGCGAGGCCGGCGAGAACCTGCACCTGCGCGACGTCTTCACCGTGCTCGCCCACGTCTGCGACGCCCTCGAGGTCGTCCATCAACGCACCGCCCACGGGGTGCTCACCCCCTACAATATCTATTTGAGCCACCGCGGGGTGGTGAAGCTGGGCAACCTGACCTTCGACCGCATCGCCGGCGAGTATCTGGCCGAGCAGAAGGGCACCGGTCCGTTCATCGACAGTATCTACGTCGCCCCCGAGGTCGTGCAGTCGCCCACCGAGGTGGCGCCGTCGGCGGATCTGTTCAGCCTGGGCATGCTCGCCGCCGAGCTGCTCAGCGATAAGGACCTCCCCAACGACCGCCAGCGCGCCCGACACGTCGCCCTGGATGGGATGGGTAAATACCCGCCGTCCCTGGTCAACCTGCTCGCCTCGTGCATCGACTCCTCGCCGGCCAACCGCCCGCAGAGCGTGCGCGTGTTCCGCGACACCTTCGAAGACGCCGCCCGCGAGGCCGGCGCCAAGCTCGGCGGCCCGCCCCCGGAGGGGTGTCTTCCCATCGAGCCGGCCGTCGAAGACGAGGCCGACGGGTCGCTGGGCGACGAGGACAGCGATCCTTTCGACATTGATCTGCCCGGCTTCGGCGAGGCCGACGACGACGAGGGCGAGGAGCGCTACCTGGTTCAAAAAGACGGGCTGGACTACGGCCCGTTCACCAAGGCGCAGGTCCTCGAACAGCTCTACGCCGACGACATCGACGAGTACACCCCGGTGCTCGACCGCGTCACCCAGGAGCGCATCGACCTGGGCGAGATGGACGAGTTCGCCCAGGAGGTCGCCGAGTATATCCCCAAGCGCGAGGAGCGCCGCCGCCTGGAGGCCGAAGCCCGCGCCGAGCTCGAGCGCAAGGTCAAGAAGGGCGCCTCCATCGGTCTGATGATCGCGGTGGCGGTGGGCGTGGTCGTGCTCGCCGCCGAGGTCATCTTCTATCTACAGCAGCCCGACCCCGAGCCGCTGCCCATGGACAAGGCGTTTGCCTCGCTGCACTTCAAGTTCTTGCCGCCGCCCAAGGATTTCCAGACCATCGCGGTGGACAAGGACTTGATGGCGAGCATCTTCAACCCCGCTGCCAGCGAGGAAGAGATCGCCCGCAAGATTCGGCGCCACTCCACCCACGGCTCGCACGGCGGGCATCACGGCGGCAAGGGCAACGGCAAGGTCACCGAGGTCAACCTGAATGGTTCCGGCTCCGAGCATTTCCTGAGCGACTACGAGATCAACCAGATCATCATGTCGCATTTTGGCGAGTTGCGCGGCTGCATCATGCAGGAGCTGCGCCATAACCGCTCGTTCAAGGGTGTGACGGTGCAGTTCTTCATTCGCCCCTCCGGCACCACCGGAGGTGTGAAGATCCGCGAGTCCAAATACTCCGACCGGCCCGTCGGCGAGTGCCTCAAGCGGCGCTTCCGCGGCCTGAAGTTTCCCGAACACGGCGCCGTCAGCAACAAGGGTGTAACCTTCCCGCTGCGCGTCCAATAAGTAACGCAGTTGCCGTTAAGCAGTTGCCGTTAAGCAGTTGCCGTTGCCGTTAAGCAGTTGCCGTTCACCCAATCACTCAATTACTCGATCACTCTAAAAAAATGACCCCAGAAGTCCTCGAAGAGATTCTCGTCGACCAATTCGACGCCGAAAAAGAAGGCGGCGACCTGGTCATCCCCGAGGGGAAACGCGTGACCATGCTGCTGGTCGCCGGCGACTCCCTGATGCCGGTCACCCGCGTGCGCCGGATCACGTTTACGACTGACTACGTGTCCGTCACCACCGAGGAAGAGCGCTACTTCATCGACGTCGGGCGCGTGTTCGGCGTGCGCCAGGACGACTACGAGGCGCGCCCGGCGGAGTCACGCCCCGGCTTCCACCACGGCTGAGCAGCGCGCCATGGACGCCCCCCAATTCGACCCTGCGGACTTCGATCTGGCCAAAACACCGGCTTTCGAGCTCGATTTGAGCGACGAAGCGGCCACGCGGCGGCTGGGCTACGCGCTCGCCGATGCGCTGGACGCGGGCGCGTTCGTCGGGCTCATCGGCAATCTGGGCGCCGGCAAGACCACGCTGGTGCAGGCCGTCGTCGAGCGGCTGTCGCCCCACGCCGAGGCCACCAGCCCCACCTACACGTTGTTAAACGACTACGAGACAGACCCGCCGGTGGTCCACGTCGATCTGTATCGACTGGAGACCTACGACGAGTTGGAATCCATCGGCTACTGGGACTATGCCGAATCCGGCTGGGCGATCACCTTCGTCGAGTGGCTCGACCGCATCCCGCAGGCGTGGCCGCGTCACGGGCTGATGATCGAATTGGAGCGCGCCGGCACCACCCGCACCGCCCGTCTGTGGGCGAGCGCCGAGTACCGATCCACCCTCGAAGGGATCGGCCAGCAGATGGGCTGCGAACCGTCGTCGGGAACACCGAAGCCTTGACAGATGTTGCACAGCGTGACAGCCGATGCAGCCGTGATTACATCTTGGAGCAGACCTGTCTGAGGCGACGTCAGCGCTATGGTAAGCAGTCAAAATTCCACCCCGCAGGGCGGCACCAACGTCGAGTTGCTCGCCGCGCGTCAAAAGCAGTTGATTCGCGAGGCTCTGACCACGCGTTTTGCCGCGTTTCTCAAGCCCGGTGAGCGCCTCGAGGTCGACGCCGAGAAGGCCGACGAGTATGTCTACGGCACCATCAAGGTGACCACCGCCGACGACTCGTTTCGCCTCGACGTCGAGGCCGCCATCCTGGCCGCCGACCAACATGAGGCCAAGCTCGACGAGCCCGAGCGCTACCTCGAACTCGCCCTGGAGTTCTTGAAGCTGCAGCTCTACGAATTCTTCCGCCAGGACCGCCAGGAGCGCTTCCACATCGATTGGCGCATCTACCCGGTCGAGAAGGCCTCCATTCGGTTTCGCGGACAGATTCGCAAGCCCAGCCTGGAGCGCGGCGCCGACGAGTTGCTCGACGACGCCGATCCCCCCATCGAGGCCGACTAAGCCGTGAGTGAACCGCCGACCATGAAGCCGAGTATGACCGTCGGATTCGTCGCCGGGTTTTACCTGGTGCTCGCGGGTCTGGCGTGGCTATTGGCGAGGTTTTTTGGCGATCTCAACGTGCTCGTGTGGCATAACGTCCACGACGTGCCCCTGTACGTCGACGCCATCCTGGGCGCCGGCTTCGGCATCGTGGTCGTGCTGGCCAGCGGGCTGCTCGACGAGCGCGCCGAGTGGGCGCGCCGGCTGGGCCGCGAGTTCGGCCGCACGTTGGGCGCGCTGAGCACCACCGACGCGTTCATCTTCGCGCTGGCCAGCGGCATCGGCGAGGAGCTGTTCTTTCGCGGCTTCTTGCAGCAGTTGCTCACCGAAGTGGTCTTCAGCGGCGCCTGGGCCGACTGGGGCGGCCTGGTCATCACCAGCGTGGTCTTCGGCGCGCTTCACATCGGTCCGGACATCAAGAAGTTTTGGCCGTGGACGGTCATGGCGATCGTTCTCGGCGCTGGCTTTGGCTGGATGTATCTGTACACTGGAAACGTGCTCGCGCCGATCTTGGCACACTTCACGATCAACTTCTTTAATCTGCAGTCCATCGGCCGCAAGTACGGACACCTCAAAGAACAAGAGCAGCCGTAGTTTTGGAAACTCTGACCATCATCACGACCTTTCCGCCCTTGCTCGTCGCCTGGGTGGCCGCCATCGCCTTCTTCGTGACCCTCGCGCTCGTCGCGATCATCTCCAAGGGGCGACGATGGTATGAGTTGGGCTGCATCTTCGTGCTCGTCTTCCTCGCCATCTCGCTGACGGGCCTGCTCAGCACCCAGTTGCTGTTCGGCATCCACCTCTTTCACTTCGAGATGATCTCTCTGAAGTAGCCGATCCCCGGGACTCACAACGTACACATCTGCTCGATGGGACACGTCGGACAGTGCTCCTCGCTGCGGCGATGAATGCACTGGCCGGAGATCCCCAGGTGACACAGCGCGAAGTCGTATTTGAGGGGATCGTCCGGATCCATCAACGCCAGCGACTTCGTAACCTCGAGTGCTGCTTTAAGGTCTGTGCTCTTGCGCTCGGTCAACCCCAGGTAGCGACACAACCGACTGGTGTGGGTATCCAGGGGCATGATGAGCTGCGCCGGCGACAGGGCATCCCACAACCCGAGGTCGATGCCGTCGGGCCCGCGGCCCATCCATCGAAAAAATAGATGAAGGCGTTTGCAGGTGCTCCCGTCGGCGGGGTCGGGGAGAAGATAGCGAAAGCCACGGGTGAGCTGCGAGCGCACACGCCGGCGCCGAAGCTCGTTGACCAGGAAGCTCGCACGCTCCAGGTGGCTCCCACCGGCGCTGGCGTAGGCTTGTTCCAACGAGCCAAAATCGATCTGTACACGCGCGGCGGCGACCAGCAAATCGACCACATCGGCGCCCTTGGTCATTCGATAGATGAAGCCGCTCAACTCGCCAGAAAGCCCGTCGGGGCCCAGCCTGGAGACCTCCTGAGCAGGGTGAGGCCCCAGAACCTCAAGTATCGATTGAACCCCTTTCTTGAGCAATTCGACCCGCCCGTAGGCCAGGCAGCTCGAAAGCAGGGCGACCAACTCCTGGTCTGGGCGCGTGGGATACCGCCACGAGAATTCCACCGGATCGTGCAGTCGACGCGCCTCGTAGTCGCACTGCGCCAGCAGATCTTCGAGCATCGGTTTAAGTTTAGCAGCGCGGTGTTCGCTGAGCATGCCACTCCCTGATGAGGTCGAACCTTAAAGTTCTTCTAGAATTTTTTTTGACGCGTGGCGCCGGTGCCGTAAGGTGAATGCCGTGGCTGTCACACAATGTAGGACAAACGCCGACAGCCGCCTACGAGCACTGTCACTTTTCGCCTGTGAGATTCGGAGTCACGCCATGGCCGCCAAGAAGAAGCTGACGCTGTACTTTCCCGAGAAGCTCATCAACGAGACCAAGCAGGAAGCGCTTCGCCACGACCGGTCGCTGAGCTGGATCATCGAGATGGCCTGGCGCATCGCGCGCGACCAGATCCAGTCGATGCCGGGCGTCGTCGAGCTGCAGGACGGCAACTGGGAAGGCGCCGCTGAATGAGGCCAGGGCACGGATCCCTGGACCATGCCCAGACGATGGGCTACAACCAACGGGCTCGCGTGGACCCGTCGATGAAACGGCGGGGCACCAGTCTTGTTCCAGAGTGAATGTCATGTCGGAGCCGCAACAACCACAGGAGCCGACCCGCCGGCAGATCAAGGAGCGCACCGCGCGCCTGGTGCGCCGGGTGGGCTACGTGGTGTTCATGGGCGGCGGGTTGCTCATCTTCATCCCTATGCTCATCGGGGTGGGCTCGGGCATCAGCCGCAACCGCATCTGGGATCCGTACACCGGCCATCCGGTGGGGCGCAAACAGCGCACCATCGACTGCGATGAGGAAGCCCGCCGGCTGATGGTACAAGCGGGCCGGGAGACATCGCTGACCGCGAAGTGGGACGAGCCCTACCGCGCGTGGCTGACGCGCTGCAAGAAGCGGGAGCCCAAGCTGTACGACCTGCTGCGCGCCACCCGCCAACAACTGCGCAACGAATAATCACGACCGTTCGTGGGGACTATAGATCGGAGGCGAGGACCATGCGGAAGTCGCCCTGGGCATCGGTGCGGCTCTGGCCGAGCACCACGGTACGCCCGTCGACCACCCGGTAGGCCTCGACGGTGACCTCGGAGACGCCGGTGAGGTTCTGCCCGGAGGCGTCCTTGGCGCCGAGCACTGAGCCCACCAGCACGGTGGGGCGGGGCAGGTCGAAGCGAAGCGAGCCGCCGGTTTCGATCTGGGAGGCGTCGACGTGGGCGAGCATGCGCGGCTGGCCGCTGGTCGTCGACGGGGCGATCTCGACCTGGTAGGGCGCCTTTTGCAGCCACACCTCGAAGCTGCCGCTCTCGTCGGTGGTCACCGACACCGCCCGCGTATCGTGGGACGACACGTCACCGGCCGATTGGCCGTCTCGATAAAAATCCAAATTGGCCGAGGCCATGGGATTTCCCTGCGAGTCGAGCACCTGCCCGTCGAGGCGATGCTTGAGCTCGACCGGCACCGCACGCGCGCTGGTGGGGTCGATCGCGCCGGTAAAATCGATCTGGGTGCGCGCAAATGGCGAGCGCGGCGGCGGGACGACCTCGAGGGTGTACTGGCGCAAGTGGTCGAGCGCTCCCTCGGCCGGAAACACCGACAGGTCGACGCTTCCATCGGCGTTGGCGTCGAATTTGTGGACGAATTCGCCGCGCCCCAGCGGCCCACGCACGATCACCGTCGTCCCCTCCCAGCTCGCCTGCCCATCGTAGGCCGGCGGCGCCGTCAGTTGGACGCTCACCGGCACGGGCTGGTCGGGATACGCCCCCAGGCTAACCGTCAGGCTGCAGGCGTCGCTCTCCACGCCAGCCTTGGTCACACATTTATCCGCTCGCGCCGAGAACGCGCCGTCGACCTCGGCGTGGGGCACCATGGCGTAGGCGGTGGCGGGCACGACGAAGAGATTGTAGGTGTCGGTGGCGGGCTCGACCCATAGGCGGAACGAGCCGCTGTCGTCGGTGGTGACCACGGTGCTGCTGTGTGCGCCGTCGGTCGACAGCGCGTAGACGCGCGCGTCGGCGACGGCGCGCGCGGTGGCGGGCGTCCCATCGGCCAACACGACGTCACGGGTGAGCGTGCCCGAGACCTCCATATAGTCGCCGGGGGCGGGCAGCGTGCGCAACAAGACCGTGTTGCTGGTGAACTCCTGGTTGGCCCAGGTTTTCTTGGGCCGGACCGTGCGGTCGTCGGGCACGAAGGTCAGCGAGTAGGTTCCGGGGTTGACGATGGCGCTGAATTCGCCGTGGTCGACGTGCGCCTCCTGGAAGAACAGGCTGTCCTGGGTGTCGTTGGGCCGAAAGATGAGCGTGCCGGTGGGCCCGCCGGAGACGCTATTGGCGATGCGAATGCCCCCGCGCTGGTCACCGCCCGAGGAGCCCTGGCCGCTGCTGACGCTCACGCCGCGGCGAAGCAAAAAGTCGCTGCTCTGGTCGGCGCGCACGTTCACGCTGTCGCGAAATTGGGGCAGAAAGCCCGACGAGCCCGGCGGAATGAACCGAAAGTCGAGCGTCGCCGGGCTGACCTCGCGGCTCGAGCACAACCCCGCACGACAAATCTGGCCGGTCGGGCAGTCGGCGTTCGCCTGACAATTCGACGCCCCTTTGGTGGCCGTGGCGTTGTTGGCCTGGGCTGCACATCCCCCCAACGCCAGGCTGAGCGCGGTCAGGCTGGCGGCGCCCCAAAGGGCGGTCGCGACGATGTGGGAGTGCTGTGTCATGGCTCAAGGGCTCTGGCTACAGATGCCGGCTTCGTACTTCAGCGTCCAGGAGTAGGCGACCATGATCGAGCCGTCGACGGGCACGATCTCCTGGGGGTCGGGCGAGGTCGAGTAAAACCCCTTGTCGGAGACGTACAGCGTGATCACCTCGGTGCCCGGGATGGTCACGGCCCCGTTGCACGGGTCGACGGTCATGTCGACCTCTCCAAAATAGTACTCGTCGTCTTTCTTGCCCTGCAGCGGCGCGCTCGACTCGCGTTGGTTGCCGCGCTCGCTGCTCAAAAACAGGTAGCGCAATTCGGGTTCGTCGTTGCCATCGAAGAGATCGGCGCGCAGATCGATCGTGCCGACGCTCTCGCGGGTCACTTCGATGACGTTCTTATAGGACGGCAGCGGCTTGATGCGCGGGGACAGGTTGTGCTGCACCCGCTTCGAAATCGGCGGCGTGAGGATGCACGACGACCCGCTCAGCGCCAGGCACGCGGCCAGACCCACGAACACGAGCCGCCACGGCCGGCTCGGTTCAGCGTCCACGATGTGCAGGAGATGTGCCATGTACCTCTGATCGCCGCGGGGCGGGGCGCGAGGGCCTCCACACGCGGGCCGACTGCGACACCAATGTCATAACCTGGGGGAAATACTGACGAAAATGTCAGCCCTCACAGCTCGGGCTCGCTCTTTTCGAGATAGCGGAAAATGGTCCGCGGATCGACGTCGAGCTCGCGGGCGGTCTGGGTGCGATTGCCGTTGTTGCGCTCCAGCGCCTCCAGGACGTAGCGCAGCGCGAACTTCTCCTTGGCGTCGGCAAGCGGCATGATCGGCTCGAGGACCTCCGGAGGCAGATCGAGGTCCTCGGGCGTCAGGATGCTGCCGTCGGCCAGCACGATGGCCTTCTTGAGGCGGTTTTCGAGCTGGCGGATATTGCCCGGCCAGGCGTATTTGCGCAGCGCCTGGATGGCCTCCTTGCCCAGCTCCTTGTGGGAGGCGCCCAGCTCTTCGGACAAGTCGTTGAGCAGGTATTTGGCGATGAGCACCACGTCGTTTCCACGCTCGCGAAGCGGCGGCAGGCGCAGCATCGACCACGTTGAGCCGGTAGAAGAGGTCCTCGCGAAACTCGCCGTCGCGCACGGCGCGCTCGAGGTGCTTGTTGGTGGCGGCGACCACGCGGATGTCGACCTTCTCGGGCTTGGTGGCGCCCACTTTGGTCACCGTATGCTCCTGGAGCACGCGCAGCAGCTTGACCTGCAGGTTCAGGGGCATCTCCCCGATCTCGTCGAGGAAGATCGTGCCGCCGTCGGCCGCCTGGAATTTGCCCTCGCGGGTGTTGCTCGCCCCGGTGAACGCGCCCTTGACGTGGCCGAAGAGCTCGCTTTCGAGTAGCGACTCCGGAATGGCCCCGCAGTTGATGGTCACGAATGGGCCGTCGGCGCGCGGTGAGCGCTGGTGGATCTCGTGGGCGATGAGCTCCTTGCCGGTGCCCGTCTCGCCGGTGACCAGCACGTTGACCGTGGTGGGGGCGACCTTCTCGACGGTGCGAAAGATCTCCTTCATGGCGTCGCACGCGCCGATGATGCTGCCAAAGCGCATCTCGGAGAGCCGCTCGCTGAGCAGCTTTTGTCGAGCTGCAGCCCGCGCACCATGATCGCGTTGGCGATGATCAGGCTGGCCTGCGCGGCGAAGACCGTCAGCAGATCCAGGTGGCGCTGCTCGAAGAGGTTGGCGACGTTTTCATTGCCCACGTAGATCAGGCCCGAGCAGCCGCCCGCGGTCCGAACAGCGGCACGCACATCACGCTGGACAGGTTCAGGTTGATGACCGACTGGGAGCTGTTGAACTCGCTGTGGGTGAGCGCGTCGCTGACGATGAGCGGCTGGCGCGTGTCGATGACCTTGCGGATGATCGAGTCGGAGACCTGCTCGACGGCGTCCACGATATTCTGCCGGTCGACGTTGCGGGCGACCTTGATGCGAAATTCCTCGTCCTCGACCAGGATCAAAAAGCCCTTATCGGCCGAGGTGATGGAGACGACCGAGTCGAGCAAATTCTCCAGCAGCACCGGCAGTTCGTAGTCCGACAGCAGCTTCTGGGAGAATTCATGCAGCTTGCGGTAGCCCTCGATCTCCTCGGCGGGCAGGCTGGGCTCGTCGAGTCCCGCCTCGGTGTCCCCGCCGAAGAGGGAAAACTGCAGGGTGACCTCGCCGATCTGGACCTGGTCGTCGTGAGCGAGGGTCGCCTTGCGCTTCTTGCGACCGTTGACGCGGACTTCGCATTTGCGCGTGACCGCCTGAATCTCGAACCCCCCGCCGTCGAGCTGCACCATGGCATGGCTGGATTCGACGGAAGGATCATCGAGCACAATGTCGTTGGTGCGCGCCGAGCCGATGGAGGTCAGCGGCTTGCGAAGCATAAACTGCGCTTGCGAGGGGCTGTCGGCAGATTGGACGACGAGTTTGGGCATAACGACCTTAGGGGATCGAGGTTGAACACATCGCTTGGGCGCCAGCAGACTACCTACCACGCCATCCCGATGCCACCCAATCCTATTTGAAGTGACGGCCCCTTGTCATCCGCCCCGCCAGCGTTCAATTCGGGCGGCGGCTTGTCCAGCGAGCGAATGCGCACCTCGGTGGGGTGGTAGTCGACCAACGCGTCGATGACCGACCAGGCATAGATGCCCACGAAGACGCCCAGGCCGACATACTGCATGACCCGCCAGTTGCGCGCGGTCTCGGCGGCGTTGCCGGGGCCGGGGTCGTAGTAGCCGTCAGCACTGCGCAGCGACTCGATCATCCAATAGCTGGTCATATTCAGCCCCAGAGCGAGCACCTGCGAGGTGGCGAAGAGGGTGCCCTGGACGTTTTCGTGGTTCTGGAACTGTCCGAGCCCGAAGGGCAAATAATTGACCGCGTAGTTGTGAATGCCGACGTCGCGCTCGATGTAGACCGTCTGCAGGCCGTGCTGGGCGGCGCCGTCGCCCTTGTCGGCGCGGGAGGCGCGGATCTTGTCGAGCTCGTCGGCGTGCTCTTCTTTGACGGCCTCGAACAACTCGATGATGCTCGCCGGGTAAATCAGCGGGTTGAGCGAATGGTCGGGATCCTTGCGCAGAATCGCCAGAAACTGCGACTCGGCGCCGTCGAGCAGCTTTTTTCGCCGGGTGGCGTCGGTCACCTGCTGGGCCTCGAAGTACAGGCCCACGCCCAGCAGGGTGCGCGCCTTGCGCTCGTCTTTGGCGTTGGAGAACTTACTCGTCGGCTCGAGGGTGGGCTCGAGCAGCGGGCGCAGGATGTGGTAGTCGGCGTCCTGGAACGCCTGGACGGCCCGGGCCAGCCGGTCGGCCGCCGATTTGGGGAACTTAGCGTGCTGCTTGGGCGGCGTGGCGTTGGAGGCCGGCTCGACCTGCTGGGACTGCGGGGCGTGCTGAGCCTGCGGGCGATGAGGCGGCGAGGGCGGCGTCTGGGCATGCACACGGGCCGGCGCCGTCAGGCACAAGCCGACAGCCAACACCAGGCAACCGAGGAGACGTCGATACATCGAGCGCGTTCACTGAAAAGTCACTTTTTCGGTATGTTCGTCGCCCGGTCCGACGACCACCTCGCGCGTCTCGACCCGCTGCAGATTGGTCGAGTCGTTGATGCGCAGCTTGAGCGTCTTCTTCGTGGCGGACTCGTCGAGCTTGTGGCGACGAAACGGCACTCGGATGGTCGTGTGGCGGGCATTCGCGCGCGGGTTGGACTCGCCGTTGACGTAGACCAGCACGTTTCTGTCCGCCTCGACGGTGACAATGGCGTCCTTCCAATCGAGCACCACGGGGATCTTACCCGCTCTGGGCTGGTTTACCACCATAAATCTTCGATACGGCTTGCAACTGGGCGCGCTGGCCTTGATGAGGTGCTTGCCGCGGGTGAGCTCGATGGTGCCCAACTGCCAGGTGACCTTCTCGCCGTCGATCTCCAGGCGGGCCGACGGTGGAAAGACCTTGAATTGGACGGGGATGGTGTCGGGCTTGGCCACGCCGGCGTCGGCCGTGGGCGCGGGATCGTGATGGGTGGCATCGGCGCCCGGTCGGACCAACTTGACCCGCGCCAACTTGGTGGGCGCCGGGACCGCGCTGAGGGGCCGCAGGGTCGTGTTACCGGCCAACCTCGCGGCGCTGCGGCGGATCTGATGCGCGCGCTGGGCGGCCACATGGCGCGCGGTGGTCGCGCCCAACCCGCCCAGTGCCGCGCCATAGGCTCGCGACGTCTGCCGGCGAGCGAAGGCGATGGAGGCAGTGATGTTGGAGGATTGGCGCGCGTGGGCCAGGGCGCCGTCGACGACGCGCTGAGACGCCTCGTCGACGCTTCCGGAGCGCTCCTCGGTCATATGGGCCTGGTAGAACACCCATACCCCGCCCGCCAGCACGCAGGCCGAGGCGGCGAGCGCGGCGATGCGCCAGACCTGGCGGCTGCGATCGAGCTGAGCGAGGCACTCGCGCACCTCGGCGTTGGCCGGGTCGTAGGCCAGCACGCGGTTGAAATAGGCGATGGCCACGGGCACGCGCCGCCGCTCCATCGCACGCCGTCCGCGGGCCATGAGCCGGGCGACGATGTCCTGCTCGAAGCTCGCCGCGAAGCCCTGGGGGGCGGCGAAATACTCGGCCAGGAGCGCCTCGTCGTCGTCGAAGCCGACGGCGTGGACCGCGGCGAGCAGCTCGCGCTTGACCGCCTCGACCGACGAGAAGCGGTCGTCGGGCTCTTTGTGCAGCGACTTGCAGATGATGCGCGCCAGGTCGTGGCTCATCTTGGGCTGGACGAGCTCCGGCTCCTCGTAGCGACACTCCATGACGTTGCGCAGCACCTGCGGGGTGTTGTCCCCGGAGAACGGCAGCCGTCCGGTGCTCATCCAGTACAAAACGGTGCCCAGGGCGAAGATGTCGGCGCGCTCGTCGACCTTCTTGCCGTCGATGAGCTCGGGCGCCATATGCGCCGGGCTTCCCATCAGGCTGCCGGTCTTGGTCATCGTCTCGGCGTCGATGACGTGGGCGATGCCGAAATCCATCAGCTTGACCTCGCCGTCTCGCGAGACCATCACGTTTTCGGGCTTGAGATCCCGGTGGATGACGCCGTGTTTGTGCGCGTGGGCCAGGGCGTTGCAGATCTGCACGCCGATGAGCGCGGCGATCTCGGGCGGAGGTGGGCCGTTTTGGTCGATGAACTGACGCAGGTTACAGCCCGGGATGTACTCCATGACGATGAAGGAGCGCTCGTCGCTGGCCTCGGAGACGTCGTAGACATCCAGGATATTGGGGTGGCGAAGCCGGGCGATCGCCTCGGCCTCGCGGCGAAACCGCTTGCGGTTCTCCGGCTTCTTTGCCAGATGCTCGTGCAATAGCTTGACGGCGACCTGCCGGCTGAGCGCGCTGTCACGCGCCAGATACACCACGGACATGCCGCCCTGACCGAGCTCCTCGATGATGTCGTAGCGAGATATCGACGTGCCGATCATGCCGGGCTCAACGCGCGTCGCAAGAGAGAAAGGTGCCGATGTAGCCGGAGTTTAGTGCAACGATGCCCAGCCCACAACCACCCTCACGGGCTGGTATCGACCGCCTTGCAAAGAGAGCCAAGGTTCGGGTTTCCGGCAGCATAACGCGTCGGCGGGACGCGGTGTTCCCCGGAGGCACCAGGCGTCGCGGCCGCGGCGGATTGTCCGCTGAGCAGCCAGGCGGCGACCCGGGCGCGCACCGCCGCGGGCGTGGCCAGCTTCGGATGGGCCGCGAGCACCGCGAGGACGCGCTCGGCGCGTCCCTGCCGCAGCGCCTGTGCCCACTGCTTCGCGTTGAGGCGGGCGGGCTTATCGAGCGAGACGCGCGTGGGCGATGTTCGGGCGCGTCGGGACTTCTTCGCGTCGGAATCGGCGGCGAAGGCGGCGAATTTGGCGAGGTCGCCCTCGAAGACGACCTCCTCCAGGAAGCGAACGCGGCGAAGGCCGACTTGGTGTCCGACACGCGTGAACACCTTGCGCGCCTCCAACAACGCCTTGGCGGCCTGGGGTGCGCGTCCCTCAGCGAGCAAGC
Source organism: uncultured delta proteobacterium (assembly GCA_963697525.1). GTDB lineage: Bacteria > Myxococcota_A > Bradymonadia > Bradymonadales > Bradymonadaceae > Bradymonas. The sequence continues at coordinate 4,551,724 of OY969087.1, read as the reverse complement.
GTCGGGCGACCACCATCGACGCTTTTCCTTGGTCAGCCAGCCGCGAGCTCGTCTCCAGAGCAAGCGAATCGGGCGCGGGGGCGTCCATGGCGACCGCCAAGGCGGCAATATCCGGGTGGACATAGGCGGCGAGGTCGTAGTTCATCGGCGCCAGCCCAAAGCACGCCGATGCCTCGTCACCGGCCGCGGGTCTTTGGCGCACCAGCGCCCGCAGGCGCCGGCGCACCGCGTCGGGGATATCCGTGGGGACGTGCTCGGTTTTCTCGAAGCGAAGAAAGGCGTTGAGCAACGCGCGGCTCTGAGCGTACTGCGAATGTTCGCGTGTCTGGCAATTGATGGCCAACGACAGCTTGGCGGCGGCCGCGTCGAGGCGCTGGGCGCGCGCGTTGGAGACAGCCAGCGCCAGGTTCCAGCGCTCACAGGCCGCGCCTAGCTCGTGTTTGGCGGTGAACTCGGCGAAGCGGCGCAGCAACTTCAGTCGGTCAGCCTTGGGGGCGCGAGCGTCGACGGCCGCCAGAAGCGGGGCGACGCGCTGGGCGAGGGCCTGATTCGCCCCCATGGCCTTCTGCAGGCTGTCGGCGAAGCGCTGGGGCGACTTGCAGGCCGCCGGCAGGGCGCGCGCGATGAGCCACTGCGTCGCGCTCAGCACTGGCATGTCGTCGCCGCGAATCGCGGCCGTCAGGCGCGCGTCGATCTGTGGCGCGCCGGGGATGTTCACACACCGCCCATCGCTGCGCACGGCCTCGGCGGCGGCTCCCATCAGCCGGTCGAAGGCGTGCAGGCGCGCGGCGGGCTGCAACAGCGGAAGAAGCGCCGCCTCCACCGCCACCGCCGAAGCAGCGGGCATCTTGGGCGCGTCGAGCGCGGCGAGGTCGAAGCCCGGACGCACCGCGGCGACGGCCGTGGTGGTGAGCTGGTCGACGATGCGCGCGGCGTCATCGGCGGAATGAACGGTGCGCAGCATCGCGGCGAAGTTTCGGCCATAGACGTCGAGCTGGCAGTCTTTGTCGCCCGAGCAAGCGGTCTTGTCGGGCTTGCTGACATTGCCCAGACGCTCGTAGCCCGGTTCGAGCTTGTCGCCATCGAGCAATTTGGTCGCCTCCAACCAGTCCTGCAGCTTCTGCTGGCGGAAGTAGTCGAGCGCGCCGTTTCCGTCGCGCGACGAGCGCCCGGCGGCGCTGTCGCGAAGGGCATTCCACGCCAGCCACAGGCGCACGTCCTGATGGTCCGGAAGGCTTCCCAGGTCGGACAGGCGGCTCTTGGAGTCGTCGTAGTCGCCGGGTTTTCCCAGCGCCGCGTACACCCAGCCGCGCCCGAGGACGAACGCCGGCTCGTTGTCGACGTGCCAGGCGTTTCGCGCGGCCACGCGACCGGCGCGCAGGCCCTGCTCGGGGCGCCCAGCCGCGGCGAAGACTTGCATCAGGCCGCGGGCGAGCTCGACCGACGCGTCGGCCTGGGGCGCCGCCTCCATGGCACGCTCCAGGTAGAAGTCCGCCGCGACGGTCGACCCGGTCCCCAGCGCCGCGCCCAATAAGATCACCGCGCGGCGCGCCGCCGGGTTCTTGGCCGCCACGGGCAGCGCCCTCATCGCGCCAAAGGGCACCCCGTACGCCGTGCCCTTTCCGGCCATCAATAGCGGCCGGTACAAGACGGGCACGGCCACCGCGGTCTTGCCCTGCTCGCAGCCCACGAGCACGTCCGCGCCCAGCTCGATGGCGACCTCCTCGGTCACGATGGGATCGGAGGGCATGGCGAAGTCGGCGTGAATGATCTGAAGCGGCTGCAGGCTCTCGCTCACATCGACGGCCGGACAGCTCGTCTGCACCGCTACCCGCGCGTGGTTGACCCGCGGGTGGGCGGCGCGTACGGGAACGGCGAGCCACCCGGCTTTGAGTTTGTCCGCGTCGAGCACCGCGCGCCCGGCGTGGACCAGACCATCGGTATGCACCGGGGGTGTCAGCCCCCAGGTGTCCTGCGCCGAGACGCGGAGTCGGGCGTTGGCGTCCGCGCGAAACAGATGCCAGGCGATCGTCGGTTCGCCGTGTTGGAGACAAGCGTTTTGGAGCACGTGGCCGCCCTTGCCGCGACACAGGCCCCAGCGATGCAATTGGGCGTCGTTGGTCAGCGGCACAATCTGGCCGCTGGCCTTGCGCGAGGCGACGGCGCGGGCATCCAGGCGCTGCAGGAGCGCGCCCCAGGAGCGCACCAAGACGACCGCGAACAGGTGCGCCGACTCCTTATGCTTCTGCGGGATGAACCCCACCAACTCCCCGCGGTGCAGCTTGGCAAAACCCTGGGTGTCGGAGCCGTGGACGAACGCCCACATCCCCTCGTGGGACAAGACGAGCTGGCCGACCCCGTCTTTGTGGAAGGGCGCGGTGACGTCGTACGGGGGCAACATGGAGTCGCGCGCCGATGGCGGCTGCCACCAGGCGCAGCCGGTGAGCACCAACGCGGCCACGAGGCCAATCATGAGACAGCGAGACAAGCGCATGATGCGGCCGCCCAAATCTTATGAGAACGTCAGCCGGATGCGGGTGCGTCCGACCAGGAAGCAGTCGCCGTCGATGAGTTCGACGGCATCGGCGATGCGAATGAAGGTGCCCGATTCGCTGTCGAGGTCGCGGATGAAGAAGCGGTCCTGTTCGCGGCGAAACACCGCGTGCGGCGAGGTCAGCGAGGAGTCCTCCGCGAAGCACAGATCGGCGTTGCGCGCCCCCACGGTCATGCGCTGGCCGAGGGGATAAACGCCCCCAATCTGGTCGCCCTCGATATAGCGAATCAGGCGCGCCGGCGCGCCGGCCCACGAGGCGCCGAGCACATCCGGGTCGGCCTCGTGTTGTTTGTTGGGGTTGTCCCAGGTGGTGCGAAACTCGAAGCGCTGCTCGCCCACCACAATCTGGTCACCGTCCTCGAGGGCGAGGTCGTCGGCGATGCGCAGGTACACCCCGTTGCGGCTATTGAAATCCTGGAGGACCAGCGCACCGTCGCGTTCGAAGAGCTGGACGTGCCAGCGGGCCACGAAGCGATCGGTCAGCTCGAGATCGCAGTTTTCGCGCCCGATCAGAAAACGGGGCACGTCGATGACATGGCGCGTCTCCATGGTGCCGCCGGGCGTGCGGATGACCAGGGTCGGCTTGGGGCCTGTGCTCGGCGCGTTGACCGACACGCCTGCCGGCGCGGGGGTCGGCCGGCGCCGGGCCACCCGGGACTCGGCGATGATCGTCTGGGTCGTCTCCATCAGATCGGGACGTCCATCCAGACTGGAGATGACGGCGTGCTCGGGGGTGCGCTCGGTGGCAAACGGATAGCTCGCGGGCGGCGAGGCCGAATCCGTTGCGTTCTGAATTTGGGATTCCGATTGCTCGGCCATGTACGACGGCTGTGGCGGAATAGTTTGGAAGAACCACGCTTTTTGAGACAATAACATAACGGGTGAATGTCCGACAATCGGAGCCACCCTTAGCGGCCCCCTAGCTGGGGCCCGTGCAGCCGATACGTGCTTACACGGTATTGCCGGCTGTGTTATGGTCGGCGCGACGCGGCGGATGTGCCGCAGATGCCACCTTTTTCAAGCTCGAACAGCCAAAACTTTCTTGGACCGTCCCCATGGGACGCGATCTCGACAATATGAACACACGACATCACACGTTGCTCATCGTGGCTTGCCTGGGGGCGCTGGCGCTCGCGGGGTGCGACAAGACTCCCCAAGCGACATCCAAGCCGGCCGCGACTGACAAAGCGGCGGCCCAGCCGGCCGCGCCCGCTGCGCCGAGCGCCCAACCGGCCGACCAGCCCACCACCGGCGACAACGACGAGCACTACGAGTTGCACTCGCCGGACCATCCGGTGCCGGTGGGCCAGAAAGCCAAGGTCGAGCTGTCGGTCACGGCCGCCGACGGGCTGCACGTCAACCAGGACTTTCCCTGGTCGTTCGACTTCGACCAGCCCCAGGGCGTCCAGCTCGCCCAAACCAAGGTCGCCAAGGGCCAGATCCAGTTCAGCCACAGCGTGGCCAAGATCCCGATGTACGTCGAGGCGTCCACGCCCGGCAAGCATTCGCTGGAGGCGACCGCCAATTTCAGCGTGTGCGACCCCAGCCAATGTTACGTCATCCGAAATCAGCGCGTGGCGTTTACAATTGAGGCCACGCAACCCAAGTCCACCAGCGACGGGACTCAAACCAAGTGACTGAAGAGATCTCCGAATCTAACCCAGCCTCGACCTCCGAGTCGGGGCGTCGACCCGAAGGAACGACTCACGCCATGAACGATGGCCACAAGATCCTTTCGGCGCTGGCCTCCGACGTCCGCGAGGACTACGAGCGCGACCAGCGCATCATGAGCTTCGCGGAGTTTCTCGACCTCTTCGCCGAGCATCCGCGCCGTCACGCGCGCAATGCGGTCCAATATCTGCGCGACTGCTTCTTGCACTACGGCACCGAGACCAAGCCGGCGGTGTGGGGCGACGTGACTCATTTCCAGCTCTTCGACGCGCCTTTCGACCAGGGCAAGGAGCGGCTGGTCGGCCAGGAGCGCGCCCAGCAGCGGGTGTTTCGCCTGCTGGACAACTTCGTGCGCCAGGGCGAGGTCAACAAGCTCATCTTGCTGCACGGGCCCAACGGCAGCGCCAAGAGCACGTTCGTCAACATGCTCATGCGCGCCCTGGAGGCCTATTCAGGCACCGAAGAAGGAGCGCTGTTTCGCTTCAACTGGGTGTTTCCCAACGAGCGACTGGCCGGGCGGGGCACGTCCATCGGCTTCGAGGGGTTCAACGTGCGGGCGGTCGAGGAGTCCGACCTGGAGTCGTTCGCCTACCTCGACGAAGATCAGATCGACGCCAAGATCCCGGCGGATATGAAAGACCATCCGCTGCTGCTCATCCCGCCGCCGCAGCGCCAGGCGCTGCTGCGCGACCGGCTCGACGAGGCCATCGTGCCCGGCCACGCCCAGGAAGACGGCGAAGAACTGCGCGAGCGGTGGCACGAGGCGGAGGATGAGGGCGACCAGCCCCCACCGTTCGTATTGAGCAAATACATCCACGAGGGCGATCTCAGCCACACCAGCCGCCAGATCTTCGACGCCCTGATGACCGCCTACAAGGGCGACATCGAGAAGGTGTTCAAGCATATCCAGGTGGAGCGCTTCTTCATCAGCCGGCGCTACCGGGTGGGCTCGGTGGTCGTCGAGCCGCAGATGCGCGTGGACGCCAATCTGCGCCAGTTGACCGTCGACCGCAGCCTGTCGGCGCTGCCGTCGAGCCTGCAGAACCAGACGATGTTCGAGCCCTTCGGCGACCTGGTCGACGCCAACCGCGGCATCGTGGAGTACGACGACCTGCTCAAGCGCCAGCCGGAGTTGAACAAATACCTGTTGGCGACCAGCGAAAAGGGCACGGTGTCGCTGGAAAACCGCATCTTGCACCTCGATCTGGTGCTCACGGCGACGGCCAACGAGGATTATCTGGACGCGTTCAAGCAGACGCCGGACTACTCGTCGTTCAAGGGGCGCATCGAGTTGGTGCGCCTGCCGTACCTGCTGGACTACAATATCGAGGAGGTCGTATACGCCGAGCAGATCTCGTCGGTCGACTTCATCAAGCACCTGGCCCCGCACACCACATTCGTGGCGGCGCTGTGGGCCACGCTGACCCGGCTCAAGCGGCCCGACCCGGACAAATATCCCAACAAGGTGCGCGATATCATCTCGGGGCTGACGCCCCTGGAGAAGGCCGACCTGTACTCGCGCGGCCAGGTGCCCGAGGGCATCGGCGCCGAGAAGGCGCGCGAGCTCAAGCGCATCATCCCGGACATGATGACCGAAGGGGAGGGCTCGAGCCACTACGAGGGACGCCACGGGGCGAGCCCGCGGGAGATGAAGATGATCCTGCTCAACGCCAGCCAAAACGACACCTTCCCGTGCCTGTCGCCGCTGGCGGTCTTCCAGGAGCTCCGCGAGCTGGTCAAAGACCCGTCGGTCTTTCCCTTCCTGCAGATGAAGCCCGACGGCGACTACCACCGCCACGACGACTTCATCGAGGTGGTCACCGAGCGCTACCTCGACCTGATTGACACCGAGATTCGCAGCGCCATGGGCCTGGTCGAGGAGCAGCAGTACGAAGACCTGTTCGGCCGCTATATCGACCACGTCAGCCAGTGGCTCAAAGGCGAGAAGGTCTACAACCGCATCACCGGCCGCCCCGAGGAGCCCGACGAGGAGTTGATGGGCAGCGTCGAGGAGATGCTCGACATCGAAGAGGATATCGAGGACTTCCGGCACGGCCTCATCTCGACCATCGCGGCGTACTCCATCGACCATCCCGGCGAGCAGATCGACTACCGCAAGACCTTCCCGAACCTCTTCGAAGCGCTGCAGCGCAAGTTCTACGAGGAGCGCCAGCAGCAGATTCGGCGCATCCAGGAGATGCTGTTGCGCTACTTCGAGGACGAGAAGGACAAAATGGACCCCGCGGAGGTCGAATCGGTCGAGACCACCCTTCGAAACCTGAAGCACCGCTACGGCTATTGCGACCAGTGCGCCAGAGAAGCAGTAGCGTTCTTGCTGTCGAATCGGTATAACGATTGAAGTAAACGCGGAGTATGACGTGTCGCGACGCGGCCCGGCCGACGGCCGGCTGCGGCGGCGCATCCCGATGGAACGGAGTTGTCCGTATGCGAAGTGGCGGATCGTCCCGATGGTTGATGTCGCTTTGCTGGTTTGCGCGGTGTCGTTGGGCGTGGTGTCCCCGGCGTTTGCCGGCGCGACCGAGCAATATAAGAAGCAAGCGGCGCAATTCGAGAAGATGCTCGACCAGCAGGCCAACTTGCCCGGGGCGGACGCGGCCAAAGAAGATATCGAGCAGACGCGCACCTGGCTCGAAAATGCCAAGGTTCTGCTGGCCAAGGGCAACGACGACGCTGCCGCGCGGCTGCTGCGTCGGGTCAAATTCAGCCTCGACCTGGTCAGCGCGCTGGTTCAGGCCGGCCGCATCCAGAAAGCGGCCGACGACCAGGAAGAGGCCTACTACAAGGCCAAGAAAAAGCAGCTTCCCGATCTGAAAGCCGAAGTCCAAAAGCTCAAGGACAAGAAGCAAAAGCTTCAGGACGAACTCAGCTCCCTGCGCTGACGCACGGCGTGGGCTCGGTTTTCGAACGCCTGCATTTGTAGATGTCTATCGGAGTAAATCGATGGTAACGCATAAACCCCTGCGACTGGCCCTGTGTGCATTGCTCATCTGTGGTGCGAGCACCACCTTTCTGAGCGCGTGCTCGACGCCGCCCAAACCCAAAGAGCTCGTCGAGCTCGAGCGCATCCTTCAAGATCCGAACGCCCGCGACGTCAAAAAGGCGCCGGGCGCGGCCAAATTCTACCGACAGTCGCGCCAGTATCGGCGAGTCTCGCTGCAGTCCTACGAGGAGGGCGATGTCGGGCGCGCCCGTGAATATGCCATCCTCGGCAAGCTTCGCTACCGCACGGCCGCGGCGATCAAACAGCAGCTCGAAGCCAAAAAGCGCCTCGACAAGGCCAACGCCAAGGTCGGCGAGGTCAACCCTAAGATTCGAGACGCTGAGCAAGGAGCGCAACAAGCTCGTCGACGAGGTCGGCGAGGTCCAGCGCAAGGTCGCCCAGGCGCGCAACGCCAAGGCCCAGAAGGAGCGTCGCCAGCAGGCGATGCAGGAGGCCTCCCTTCACCGCACCGACAACAGCGACCAGGCCAAGAAGGTCGCGGTCAAGAATAAGATCGAGGCCGCCAAGCAGGCGCGCGAGGACGCCATCACCGTCAAGGCCAACGAATACGCCAAGGGCACGTTCAACCGCGCCAACAACCAGCTCAAGTCGGCCATCGCGCTGTACGAGGGCGACATGGGCTCGCCGGACTCCATCATGGAGTCGGCCGGCCAGGCCGCCGACCTGTTTCGGCAGGCCGCCAACGAGGCGCGCCCGAAATACGACGCGCACGACGACAAGATGAAGCCGGCAGCTCGCCGCGCGGCGCTTCGCGCCGAGGCTCGCGACACCTTCGGCGGCCCGTTCACCATGCCCGAGACCAACGGCGTGCGCATCGTGCTCGCCATGCTCTTCGAGAAGGGCTCCCCGACGGTGCGCCCGTCCAGCCAAGCGCTGGTCAAAAGCGCCGCGGAGTTGGCCAAGAAGTACAAGGAAGCCAACCTGACCATCGTGGGCTATACCCGCAAGGGTAACGCCACCGAGAACCTGGGGATCTCGAACCTGCGCGCCAAAGCCGTGCGCGACTACCTGTCACCAGGGCATCAAGCGGGGCCGCATGACCACCAGCGGGATCGGCCAGGACAACCTTCGCTATCCCGGTGAGCCGGACAAAAACGACCGCGTCGAGATCATCTTCCGCATCCCCGATTGATCGGCGAAGAAGTGGCCTCGAACTCTGCGATGCAAGCGCAAGCCCCGTCGACGTCGCCCGGACTTTGAGCCGGGGCGGCGCGGCGGGGCTTATTTTTTTCGACTCGGGCCGCGCCGAGCGGTACACGGTGCGCGCTGGTCGATCATCGCCTGCGCGCCGACCCGCGTGCTCACGGAGAGGGCAGGGCGGTTTGTGGAGCTCCCCGGGTCGACCCCCGTCGACGATCCCCTGGCGTGGATGTCGGCGCGCCTGAAGGCCGAGGAAGCGTCCACCGATGGCGATTTGCCGTTTTGCGGCGGGCTGGCGGGCATGCTCGCCTTTGAATTCGCCTGGCATCTCGACGACGTTCGCGCGCCTCGGCGCGCCTGCTCCACGCCCGATATGTGGGTCGGCGAGTTCGACAGCGCGCTCGTCTTCGACCACCACACGCGGCGGTGGTGGCTGACGGGTGCGCCCGACAGTCAGGCGGCCTCGCTGCTTCGTCGGGCCGTCTTCGAGCCGGCAGCCGAAGCCAGCAAACGGCCTCGCGGCTGCGGCTTTCACCTGACGGTATCACCCGAGACGTACGCCGAGCGCGTGCAGCGCGCCATCGACGCGGTCTACGCGGGCGAGCTCTTCGAAGTGAATTATACGGAGCGCTTTGGCGCGCGGTGGCCGGGCGAAGCGTTCGCGCTTTACGACGGGCTTCGCCAGAAGAGCACGGGGCCCTACGGGGCCTTCCTCGACGCCGGCGACTTCCAACTCGCGTCGATCAGCCCGGAGCAATTTCTGCAGGTCGACGACAGGCACGTGGTCACGCGCCCGATCAAGGGAACGCGCCCCCGAGGGACGAGCCCCACCGAGGATGCGCGGCTGGCCCAAGAGCTCCTCACCAGCGTCAAAGACCGCGCCGAAAACATCATGATCGTCGACCTGATGCGAAACGATCTCACGCGCATATGCGAGCTGGGCAGCGTCGAGGCGACCGAAGTCTGTGGGCTGCATAGCTTTGCCGGCGTCCATCACCTGGTGTCGACCGTCGAGGGGGACCTCGCCGACGGCTTCTCGGCGCTGGACGCGCTCGTCGCCTCGTTTCCGCCCGGCAGCATCACCGGCGCGCCCAAGCTGCGCTCCATCGAGCTCATCGCCGAGCTCGAAGAAACCGCGCGCGGCCCCTACACGGGAAGCCTCTTCTACGCCTCCCGCCACGGACGCCTGGACAGCAACGTGCTCATTCGCACCGCCGTCGTCGAAGGCGATGCCGTCCGATACGGCGCGGGCGGGGCCGTGGTCGCCGACTCCCATCCTCGGGCCGAATATGACGAGGCGTGCGTCAAGGCCGGCCCGCTCGAGCAGGTGATTTGCGATGACTGAAGAAGACCGCAGTTTTTTGTACGGCGACGGCCTCTTCGAGACGGTGCGTGTTCGCGACGATGGCAGCGTGCGCTGGTTGGACAAGCACGTCGCGCGCCTGCGGGGCTCGGGGAAGGCCCTGGGATATCCCGACGAACAGCTCGAGCACGGCGTGGAGGCGCTGCGCTCGCTTTCGCACCGGGAAGCGGGCGTCTGGCGAGTGACGGTGAGCCGTCCGGGCCACGGCGTCGCCTTTGGCGGCGAGGGTAGCGTGCTGCTTCGCCACCGACCGTGGGCGCCCCCGGCGCGACCGCGCCTGACCATCGCGCGGGGCTTTTATTTGCCCGGCGATTTTTTGGCCGAGCATAAAACGACGAGCTTCATGCGTTACGTCGAGGCGCGCCGCCGCGCCCAGCAGCAGGGATTCGACGACGCGGTTCTGGCCTCGGGCACGGGGCTGGTCGGTGAGGCGAGCGCCGCCAACATCGTGGCGATCGTCGAGGGCAGGGCGGTCACGCCCGCGGCGCGTGGCATCCTGCCCGGCGTGACCCGCGAAGGGCTCCTAGAGCTCGCCGCCGAGCGCGGCCAGCCCATCGAGGAACGCGAGTTGACGCTCGACGAGCTCGAACGCGCCGACGAGGTCATTTTGCTCTCGGCAGGCCTGGGCGCATTGGCGGCCGCCAGTCTCGACGAGCGCGAATTAGGAGACGCCTGGGCTGCGCGCTTTCGAGAGTGGTTGCCATGAGCCGCCTGCGACACGTCGAAGATCGCTGGGCGCACAAGACCCGCGGCGAGATTGTCCTGCTCGACAACCGCGACTCGTTTGTCTTCAACCTCGCGCACCGCTTCGCCGAGCTGGGGCGCGCGGTCGTCGTCCACCGCAGCGACGCGCTCACCCTCGACGAGCTCATCGACTGGCGACCCGCCGCGCTGGTCATCTCGCCGGGGCCGGGACACCCGCGCGACGCCGGCGTCTCGGTCGCCGCCATCCGCCATTTCTCGGGAAAGGTGCCCATTCTGGGCATTTGCCTGGGCCACCAGGCGATCGCGTGCGCGTTTGGCGGCGAGGTCGGGCCCAACGGCGCTCCCATGCACGGAAAGCCAAGCCGTGTCGAGCACGACGGCAAAGGTATTTTCAAAGGACTGGAAAACCCGTTCGAGGCTGGCCGATACCATTCACTGGTCGCCCAAGAGCCGCTCCCGGACATCCTCGAAATCACCGCGCGCGCCGACGGCTTCGTCATGGGCGTACGCCACCGCGAGCACGCGACCTATGGCGTGCAATTTCACCCGGAGAGCGTGCTTACGCCCGGCGGGTATGGTGTGTTGGGTAATTTTCTCGATTGCATCGGCTCGCCGCGGCCTGCTACCGCATGATCCAGCGGCCAAATCTAATCGACCTTGGAAGATGGGTGGTAGCTTGATGGAAATTGAATCGAACGCATATCGCAGCGGTCGGCCAGTTTTGATGGCGCTGCTTGGCGCAGCATTACTTTCGCTGAGCGCGTCTGGCTGCGCACACTCGGCTGTGAAACTCAGGCCCAAGCTAGCGAGCAAGCGGCAGCGGTGCATTCAAGCCGACAATTGGTGGGGCAACGATTGTATCCCTCTCATCGACAAGCTCGCTTACGACGTCAGCGATCATCCAACGCCGAAGCTCGCTGCGGATTACCTGCTTGACGCGTGTCACTCGGGCAGCACGGGCGGGTGCTACGAGGTCGCCCGTCAGCAGGTCACCGGTGAACTTCTTCCTCGAACGCCGCAGCGAGGACTCATGGCACTCGCCAGGTATTGCGCAAGCAAACCAGGGCGATGCCTTTCGATGAATCCTGTGTTTTTCCGCGCCGACTTCCAAGTCGACGCCAGTCAATACGCGGACATCGTTCTTTCAGCGTGTCGAAAGGGGGATCCAGTAGCCTGCTCCGTCGTCCTTTCAATTTATGCTCGCTACGTCGAGGCGGGATACGGCCCGGACGGTCACACCGGGGAACCCGAGATGGTCGGTGTGCCCGACGAGATTATTAACGCTCTTTTCAGTGACAATCCTGCTCAAGCGCTGGGCAAGCTTTGCGCGCAAGGGTCAAGCGACTCGTGCCTCTGGCAAGCGTATGTTCTGCGAGTTGGCCTCGGCGAACCGCGCGATCCCACGAGCGCCTCGGCCCTGCTGGAGCGATTGTGCCAACAGTCCAACAAGGCGGCATGTGACCAACTAGATGAGCAAAAACGGCTGGCGGCGACGCCCGAACGTGCGTCGGTGGAGGCGCGCTGTTCGAAGCAAGACGACGCGAGGGCATGCGCGCTGCTTGGCTCGGCGCATCTCGACGGTGATTTCGAGCCGCAGAGCTTCGTCGAAGCAACACACTTCTTCAAACGCGCGTGCAAGCTAGGCGATACGCGGAGTTGCCGGCGAGTGCGCGGGTTTCGCCGCTATTTCGTCACGCCCGACCGCGGTCGCAAGTACTTACGGGACAGCAAGAGGCTTTGCGAAACGAGCACGCCTCGGGCTTGCTTGCAGCGCGCAATAGAGATCGCCGAGTGGCACAACTTCGAGAAGGGCGTCGCACTGGTAAAGATAGCGTGTCGAAAGGGCTATCCCACGGCGTGCCGATATCTGCAGCGGCGAGGAATCGACGCCGACTAGCCGTCGTCGGCCAGCCTGCGGCCCCTTCGACGCCAGGCTCCGGGGCCCTCCAAACTCTGTCAAGCCGGTTCGGCGATGCCCTCGATGCGCTGGTCGGTGGCCTCGAGGTGTGTCTTCATCTCCAGACGCTCGAAGAGCTCGCGAGCCTGCTCGAGCTTTTGCTTGCCGCGCTCGGTCTCGCCGCGCTCGACGAGGTACTCGCCGTAGCTCGACAGGCAGCGGGCCAGTTGGGATTCGCTGCCGACGTCCTCGAGGATGTCGATGGCTTCTTCGAAGCAGGCGGGGGCGTCGGTCCGGCTGGACTCGCCGTGGACCGGGTGGTCGACATAGTGAGCGTGGACCTCGGCCAGCGAATGTTTGGCGATGCCGTACAGCGCGGTGGAGTCGAGCTGCTCGGCCAGCGTGAGCGCCTCGTCCATGCGCTCAAGGGCGAGCGTGCGCTCGGTATTCTCCACGGCCACGGCGGCGAGGTTGCGAAGCACGTCGAAGATGACGCGCTTGTCGCCGGACTCCTCGGCGACCGCGAGCGCTTCTTCGAGGTACTCCTCGGCCTCGCCCGGCCGGCCTTCCTCGAGCAGCGTCTCGCCCAGGTTATTGAGCACGATCATCTCCACCGAGCGGTAGCCGATGGTGCGCGCGATGGCCAACGCCTCCTCGAACAGGGTGATCGCCTGGGCGTTCTGGCCGCGCTCGAGGCAGAGCGCGGCGAGGTTGTTGAAGCTGTCGGCCACGCCCTGGCGGTCGCCGACCTTCTTGCGCAGGTCGAGCGCCTCGCGGAAGTAGACCATCGCGTCTTTGAGCTCGCCGCGCGCCAGCTTGAGCGTGCCGATATGGTTGAGGCTGAGCGCGATGGAGCGCTCGACGCCCAGCTCGCGGCGAAGCTGCAAGCCCGCCGAGTAGTATTTGAGCGCGGCGTCGTAGTGGCCGCGCACCCACTTGATCTGGCCGATGTCGTCCAGGGTGCTGGCGACCCCGCGGGTGTCCTCGCTGTCGCGGAACAGCACCAGCGCCTTCTCGAAGGCGTCGAGGGCGTCGTCGTACTCGCCCAGGCTGCGATAGGCGCGGCCTATCTTGTTGTAGGCGACCCCGCCCTTGGCCAACGACCCCACAAGCCACGAGTAGCGCAGCATCTCGCGGAAATAGGCCAGCGACTGGTCGAACTCGCCGAGGAGGTCGTAAATCGTGCCCAGGTCGTGAAATGCGCCGAGCTTCAGGTCGATGTCGGCATCCGACAGGTAGGACAGCCCCTTGGTGAATAGCTCGACGGCCGTGCGGTTGGAGTAGTGGCGCGCGGCGTTGCGCGCCGCTTCCAGGTAGCGCCGTGAGGCGTGCTCCAGACAGCGAGCGCTGTCGAAGTGGCGCGCGACCATCTCGGGGATGCGCACCTCGTCCTCGTCGGCCTCACGCTCGATCCACTGCGCGATCATGCGGTGGTAGCGCTCTTTGTGCTGCGAGGGGATGTCCTCGTAGATGGCCACGCGCTCGATGCGGTGCTTGAAGTACATCTCCTCGTGGGGCGCAATCAGCGTGTCGTCGCGCCGGCGCACCATGTCCTTGCGCTCCAGACTCTCGATGATCTCGTCGACGCGGCCGTCCACCGCGGCGTCGGTCCAATACTCCTGCAGGTGTTCCTCGTGGTCGGCGCGCATGCGGTACAAGCAGCGCACCAGCTCGGGCCAAAACGCGTCGCCGATGACCGCGGCCATCTCGAGCACGGTGCGCTCGTCGTCGGCCAGCGTGGCCAAGCGCGCGCGCACCGTCGCCTCCACCGTGGTGGGCAGGTCGACCGCGTCGATGCGGTCGGCGCGAATCTGCCAGGTCTGCTTGCGGGTATCGATGACGCCCTGGCTGATGAGGATGCGCAGGATCTCCTCGACCGACAGCGGGTTGCCGTGGGCGGCGTCGACGATCTTCTCGACGAGCTCGTCGGGCACCTCGTCGGCCTTGTGCAGCGTGTCGCGCACGAAGTCGCGCACCTCGCGGTCGCTCAACGGCTTGAGCTCGAGGGTCTCGTCGATGGCCATGTCGTCGAGCACGTCCTCGAGGAAGACCTCCTCGGGGTTCCACGACAAGACGAAGACGACCGCGCGATCCTCCAGATTCTTGGTCAAATAGTCGACCAGGGCGCCGGTCTGAGTGGTCGCGTATTGTAGGTCTTCGAGGACGATGACCAGCGGGTTTTGAGCGGCGTCGGCCGACAGCAACTCCAGGATCGCCTCGAAGCTTCGCTGGTCGAGTTGGAAGGCGCCCTCCGAGTCGCGAATGTCGGGGACATAGGGCGACTCCTCGAATTGCATGCCGATGAGGTGGCCGACCAGGTGGCCGATGCGCTCGGCCTCGTCGTCGTCCTCGACGATGGCAGCCACGGCCTCGAGCAGCTTGCGGCGCGCCGAATCGGGGTGGTCCTTCTCGCCGATGTAGAAGCGATTTTTGAGCAGGCGGCTGAACATCGAGTACGGCCCGCCGGACTCGTCGCGGCTGGCGGCCTGGACGAACACCGCCTCGGAGAACGAGCTGTCGAGCTTGCGCTGGAACTCGGCGACCAGTCGGCTCTTACCCAATCCGGTCGAGCCGGTCAGCCCCACGACCTTGACCGCCTGCTCGTCGGTGGCCGCGTCGAGCAGCTCCTGCAGCCGGTCCATCTCGGTGTCGCGGCCGACCATGTGGGTCTCGATGCCGTAGACGCGCCAGGTCTCCAGCGGCTCGCGGTCCTTGGCGCGGCTGAGCGTCATCACCCGCGTGATCACCGCCATGGGCGTGCCACAGGAGGTGCAATACTCGGCGGACACGGTGTTCAGCGCGCTGCACGACGGGCAGGGCGTCTTATCCGCCGACTGGGACAGCTTGGTGCACTGGTCGCACATCGCCGTGCCCCACTCGACCTCCACGCCGCACTGACTGCAGCTCGGCTCGGGCATATCGGCCCCGCACCGGCCGCAGATCTCGGTTGGTTCTTCGTTGAAATAGCCGCAATAGGTGCAATTCATGGCGCACACCGTGTCCAGTCTGTCGAAAAAGGGCGCTTTACGTACGCCAGATTCGAAAGGATTTCAAGACGTTCTGGACAGAGTAGTGGTGGGAAAACCCCGGCGTCAAGCGCTCACTGCTGCAGCGAATCGGGCTCGACGAGGGTGACGCGGCCGCCGGCGCGCTCGATGACGCGCTTGAACTCCTGGGCGCGCTCCTGGCTGATGCCCCAGGCGATGACGCAGGGGGCCTGGTCGCGCAGCTTGGTGGCCTCGTAGTAGTCGATGTCGAGCAGGATGCTCAGCACCTGGCGCATGCTCTTGTCGGAGTAGCCCGGGTGGCGGAGCACGACGTCGACCAGGGGGGTGGTTGCGTCCTCGCGGCGGATGCGCGGGTCGGTGTAGTTGCCGGGTTCGAGCCCGTCGGTGGCCGCGGTGGGGGTGTCGAGGTCGGCACCGCCAAAGGAAAAGACGACGCCGCTGGCGTCGCTCTCCGCGCGGCGGCGGTCCTCGCGGGGGCGCACTTTGGGCTCGGGCGCCTCGTCGCGCGATTGGTCATCGCGCGGGTACGCACGGCTTCGGCTGGGCTGCTCGGCGCGGCGGCGCGACGTCGCGCCGGTCGAGTTCGGGGCGAGCACGTCCATCAGCGACATACCCATGTCGTTGAACTTCTTGAGGCGCTCGAGGTAGCGGCCCAGCCCGTTCCCAAGCTCGCCAAGCCCGGTCTCGCCGGCGGACGCGGCGCCCAGCGTGGCCGGCTCGGCGACGAGCTCGACTGTGGGGCGCCCGTCGCGTTCGACCAACTCGCGTCCGCGCAATTTGATGTCGAAGCGGGCGGTCAGCGTGCGCGACAGCGCGGCCAGGAGCTGCTTCTCGGTGCTCTCGTCGACCGGGTCGACCAGGTCGAGTTCGATGCGCACGGTCTTGTCGACCACACGCACCCGAAACTTCGCCAGCGCGGCGGCGCCGGTCGGGCCGGCGCTTCCGTTTCCGTTTCCGATGGACTCGAACGGGCTGCCCGACGAGGCAGGAGCCGACGCCTCGTCGGCCTGTTGAGGCTGGTCGGCCTGTGGCGCGGGCTCTTCGGCCTGGGGTGTCTTGCTGCCAAACTCGCGCGCCAACTCGGCGGGCTGTGCGCCTTCTTCGGCCCGCGAAATATGCTCGGCGACGTGCTCGAAGGCATCCACGATGGCGTCGAGCTTTTCTTGAGGTAACGCTTTAACTTCCAGCGCCCAGGGGTGCTCCTCGGCCTCGACGGACCAATCGGCGCCGGCCAAATCATTCAAGTAACGCTTCAGGGCGCCAGCGTAATCGTCCTGTGCTCCCGGGATGACCAGTTGCGCGTAGATCACCAGGGACTCGTCCACCGGCGAGACCGTCACGCGCAGAAAGCCGCGCTTGGTGAACCGCGTGATCGCTTGGAACCACTCGGCGTCGCCGTGACCCTCGAGGTGGGCCGGTGCATCGGTCTCTTCGAGGTCGATGTCGCGCGCCTCGAAGACTGCTCGCCAGGAGTCGAATTGCTCAGTCACGGTCATGTCGTCGGGTCGTCGTCGGAATCAAAAATATCGCCGCCAGACACAGCGTCCGGGTCGACGTTCGTCTCGTCCTCATCCTGCGCTTCTGCGGAGCCATCGGTGCCGCGCTCTTCCTCGTCGAGAGTCTCGTCGAGGTGATGCTCGCTCTCTTTTGGAAGAACGTCGTCCAGGTCGATGATATTCGGGTACTCGTCGGGTACGAGATCCGCAAGGGTGGTGTGCTCGTCGAACGCGACGCGGCTCTTGTCACGCAGGTTGGGGTCACGCAGGTCAGGCGGCGCGACCGCCCGCCCAGTGGAGTGGTGCCGCGCCTGGTTGTCATCGTCATTGGAGGGTTCGTCGATCATGCCCATCTCGTGCCCGTAGTACAAAAAGAGTGCACCGTACAATAGCACGGTGACCACTCCGGTGGCGACGAAGAGCACCACCTCTGCGAACATGCGCAACATGAAGGTCAGCGGCGCGATTCCCGCCACGTCCAGCGTCAGGTCTTGGAACGTGAGCACGCCCCAGTAGAAGAACAGCGGGACCAACATCAGCCCGGCGGCCAACACCATCAAGCGATACAGCGGGATAAAGCGACGTGTGACCAGCGTCGCCGCCTGGAGAATGGACTCGCCCAGACCGCGCGCCTCCAGAAGCAGCGGCGCCGCGGCGAGCGTCGTCGTCATGCGGACCAGCGCGGCGAACGCGGCCAGCACGCTCAGCGGAGCCGCCCAGGCGAGGGCCCGGGAGAAAACCGAGGCGTGGGCGAGCGGCCCGCCGCCGGTGGTCAAAAACAAGGCCCCGAGCACGACCATCGCTCCCAACAGCGCGACGATGATCTCACAGGCCACGCTGGTCACTCGCAGGCTCAACACCGGCGCAAAATGACGGGGCGCGTGCGACCAGAAGGTGCGCCAGCGCCGGGTGGGCTCGCCGCGCGTCGCCTGGGCGAAGGTGCCCCAAATGCCCGAGGATACAAACGCGTCGATACAGATGGCCGTCAGCCAGGTGCACATCATCAGGCCGGCCGCTCCGATCACGAAGGTCGGCCGCGCCAGATGGGCGACGAAGGCGTCCAACGCCGCCAGCTTGTCGCCAGAAGCGGCGGTGGCGCCGCGAATGCCTACGAAAAGCGCCAGCGCGATCACGGCCGCGCTCCCCAGCCACAGCAGCGTATGGGCGAGGTTGGCGGCGAGCTCGAAGGCCACCAGAAGGAAATGGCGGCGCACCAGCCGCCAGGAAGCCTTGAAGTAGCTTCGCGGGTCGAACGACTGCGCGTCCTGCGCCGAGCGGCCGAGCCCGAAGAGGCGGCGCAAATCGAAGGGAGCGCGGTTGTGAGTTTGGTCGTTCATCGACGGGCGTGGCGGGTTCGCTCGGAGTCGGCACCTGTGCTACATGGCTACATGTGACATCGGCAATTGTAAACTGGAGGCAGTGCGATGAACACGTTCGAAGGCAAAGTCGTTTGGATCACCGGAGGCGGCAGCGGCATTGGGCGCGCGCTCGCCCATGAATTTGCCCGCCAGGGCGCCCGGGTGGCCGTGTCGGGTCGCAGGGCGGAGCGCCTCGAGGAGACCGTCGAACAGGTCGACGCCATCGCCGGGACCGAGGGCGCCGGCCTCGCGGTGGTGTGCGACGTCACCGACGAGGAGCAGGTCGTCGACGCGGTCGCCACCGTGGTCGCGCATTTCGGACAGCTCGACGTCGCCATCGCCAACGCCGGCTTCGGCGTGGGCGGGCGCGTTGAGGAGTTGAGCGCCGACGACTGGCGCCGCCAGCTCGACGTCAACGTCGTCGGCGCCGCCATCACCGCGCGCCACGCGCTGCCCGAACTTCGCAAGACCGCCGGACGGGTGGTTCTGATGGGCAGCGTCTCCGGCACCATCGCCAACCCCGGCAACGCCGCCTATTGCGCCTCCAAATACGCCGTTCGCGCCATCGGCCAGTCGCTGGCCATGGAACTGGCCGGCGAGGACGTGAGCTGCACGCTCATCCAGCCGGGCTTCGTCTCCAGCGAGATCGGCCAGGTCGACAACGACGGCAACTACCACGACGAGTGGGAGGACCGTCGCCCCCAACAATTGATGTGGCCGGCCGAAAAAGCCGCCAAGACCATCGTGGGCGCCATCGCCAAGCGCAAACGCGAGTTCACGTTCACCGGCCACGGCAAAGTGGCGGCGTTTCTGGGCAAGCACGCCCCCGGTCTGGTCCATCACGCGGTGAGCGCGTTCAGCGACAAGTTCTGAAGGGAGTCTCGTTCTTCACTCAGTCGGTGCGCAATCCCTCGGAGCCGCCGTGCTCCAGGCCGTGGTCGTGGGGCAGGCTGCCGCGCGGGGCGCGGAAGTACATGAACGGGGTGTAGCGCAGGAAGTTCGACACTCGGGAGGTGTAGATATCCGCGTAACGCTCCACCTGGCGGGTGAAGTGGCTTTTGTCGTTGCCCGCGCGCATCAGATAGCCCCAGAAGCTGTTGAAATCCTGGCCGTCGCGGATGGCCATGGGGCGGATTTTATTGTCCAGATCCACCAACTCCTCGCGCAGCGAGACCATCATGTTTTTGAGGTCTTCGGGGTCGCGGTCGGTGGTGGTGGCGTAGCCCTTCTTGTTGCGCTGGCGCTCGAGGCGAAGCTGGGAGTAGCGGTCCTCGAGGCGCTTTTTGTGGTCCATCAACTCGGCGATTTTTTCCTGGCGCTCCCGGCTGGCCTGCACGGCGCCGAGTTCGCGCTCGAACTCGCGGATGATCAGCGCCGTGCGCCAGCGCAGCACGCTCTTGCTGACGTTGACGTCGCTAAATAGGTGGTCGCCGACGTAGAGTATTTGGTCGCCGGACACGCCCAGGTAGTCCTCGATGAACGCGGCGTTGCCGCCCAGATAGATGCCGTTGTCCTGCAGGGGGCCGACGCACGGCTGGAGCAAGCCCTCCTGGTTGACCACCTCGAAGATGGGGTTGTTGCCCATGAAGAAGTCCGGCTTTCTCGCCGAGATGACCATGATGTCGAACAGATCGTGCCAGCTCATCCCGTCGGGCAAGAACTGGTCGACGGCGAAGCTCATCATGAACTCGGTGTACTTCCACTCCGAGTTGGTGATGAGCATCAGTTTTTTGCCGGCCTCACGCTGGTCGAGCAGGGCCAGGGGCATCTCCGGGTCGAGCTCGACGTAGCGCGCCGGGTCGCTCATGATCTCGTCTTTGAGCACGCCCTCGAGGTGGGCGGCGTCGAGCGTCTTTTGGACGCGCTGGTACAGCGTCTCGTAGCTTAGGATCTCGGGCAGCCGCCCCTCGTCGAGCAGGTCGACGAGCTGGCAATAAATCGTGGCCGCCGAGATGGAAAACAGGGTGTTGAGGAAGCGCCAGCGCGGCTCCGACAGCTCGACGAGGGTGCGCGTGTAGTCGTCGCGCATCTCGCCGTATTCCATCGGGCGGGTGCCGTGCATGGCCTGTTTGATGTAGCCGAAACGGTTGGCCTTGACGACGTTGCCCAGCTCCTTGTCGATGACCAGACCGCGGGTGACGTGTTCGGGCTCGAAGGTCAGCTCCTCGACCGGCCAGCCGTCGTGCAACAGCCGGGCCTTGACGTGCGAGTAGGCGCGCGCCTCCCACTGGTTCACGTTGTAGTGCACCAGCGTGTAGTCCATGTCGTAGCCGATGGCCTTGATGGAGCGCAGGTTCAGCGTGCGGTTGCAGTAGATGCCCCGCTTGGGGTCGAGATCGTCGTAGGCGTTGTAAAGCGTGTCTGCGTGGGTCTTAGTCATGTATCGTTTGGCAAAGTGGTTCCGAATCGGAGAACCCCGCCGCTACTTGATCGCCGGACGCTGGAAAGTGTCGGCGTCAAAGAAGCTGCAGTCCTCCATAAAAAGCGACTCCATACACGGATCGTCCGAGATGGTCTGGCCGTAATTGGCCAAATACCAGCCCACCGAGTTGGTCATGAACATCGCGATGCCAAAGCCTCGGTCGGTTCGCGGCACGTTGAACGTGTGCTCGCCGTGAACGTTGAGGTAGGGCAAACGCAGCGCACTGACGCCGTGGTCGGTGTGGACCGTGGCGCGCAATGGGTGCTTGGCGTCCATATTGGGATCGTCATTGTCGGGGTCAGCCGGTGAACGGAAGGCTCCGCGGTCGAGATCGTCGGCGTCGAACAGCGTCTTCGGATAGTCCGGGAAGCGATCCAACCACCAGATACCCTCGTATACGTAATTATCAACAAGGAATTGGTTCTCAGTTGTTCCGTATTCGTCGACCTTGGTCATCGGGTCGAGCACGCCGGTGGCGCGCGCCAGCGCCAGGCCGGTGTTGACCGGCACGGTCTGGTCGCCCGCGGTCACCGACACCAGCATATTGGTCCACCCCGTTTTGAACTGGTCGGTCTCGTAGGGGTACTTCAGCGGCGCCTGCACGTAGTGGTGGGCGTAGACCGCCGGGTCGGCGGGCTCGAGGAGCATCTGCGAGATCGCCATGAACTTGCGAAGCCGCGGGGTCTGGCGCTTCAGGCCCCAGCCGGAGTGCAGCGCCGCCAGGGTGGATCCTTTGGGATACAGAATATTCTGGAAAACCAGGTTCTGCGGGAACGTGTCGATGGTCTTTTTAAGGGTACCGTCGGCGCTGCGAACTTCGATGATGAGCGGGTCGCCAAACTCGGTGGGGTCGCTGGCGGTATGCAGCGGCAGCTTGTCGGCGTAGTCGGCGACGACGTTGTCGGCCTTGAACTGCTCGACGCATTGCGAGATCGGCTGGCAGGTGTTGTCGGGGGCGCAGAATTTGTTGTCCCCGCAGATGGTATTGCCGCAGGCGTCGCCGCCGTGACAGCCCATGATGTCGGAGACCACGTCGATGGATGGGTCGAGCCCGAGCTTGGCGCGCCGCTTGGTGGCGCTGTCGCCATCGGCGGCGATGCCCACGCGAAAATGCCCGCTTCGCACGCGCACCACCGCCTGACGCTCGTCTTTGGGGATGAAGTCCTCAGCTTCGCGCCGGGGATTGCGCAGCACGATCTGGTCGCCGTTTTCGATGCCGTCGATGGTGGCAAACGGTACGGTCGTGTCGCTGATGCCGCTGGGGAGCACCCAGCTAAGCTTCATCGGCCCGGTGACCTTGCCGTCCGAGCTGGGGGCCGAGCCCACCAGAAGCGGGCCGAAGAGCGGCAGGAAGACGCCCACGCGCACGTTTTTGATCTCGGTGCGCACGGCGATATCGGCCAGCCCGCCGCCGCCGGAGTTCGACGCCGCCGCGCGGATGGTGGGTTCGATGCCGGCGAGCACGCCGGTTTGCAGCCCGCCCAGCGAGGTACCCCAGGCCAGGTAGGTCTGCTCGCCGCCGAAGTCGACGACACCGTCGGCGTTAAAATCGCCGCGGATCTCGCCTTTGCCGTCGCCGTCCTCGTCCCAGCCGGCCACCAGGTCGCGCTTGTCTTTGATCCAGGGGTCGTTCTCGTCGATGGTGGTGTCCCAGCGGGTCTTGCCGTTGAAGCTTCGCAGGATGCGCACCAACTGCATCTGGTCGATGGTCGTCTGGCGGATCATGTCGCGCGAGTGCAGGATATTGCTGATGAAGTAGTCCTCGCCGGTCTCCACCTGGCCGTCGTTGTCCAGGTCGCGCGCCCGGTCGTGGGAGAGCACCTTGCCGATCTTGGGAAGGCCCAGGTTCTTGCCCAGGCGCGCGATGGTGTCGCCCATGCCCGCCGGCAGGTTCAGGCCGTGGCCGGCGGCGTCGATCGTACAGGTCGCCAGGCCGAATTTGGCCATCTGTCCGGCAAATGCGATCATCTCCAGGCGAGTCGAGCCGATGGCGTGGCTGTAGATGATGACCGGGTAGGGTGGCTCGCGCCCGGGCTGTTTCTTGGGCACGGCGCAGTGAAACGTGACCTCGCCGGGGCGCACCCGCGCCGTGCCCTTGGTGAGATCGATGTCGAAGACCTCGTCGTCGTCCTGGGGATTGGTCCCCTTGATGGTGGCGTCGGCGCCGGGGGCGGCGAGCCCGTCGCTATCGGTCAGGAAATACGGCGACAGGAAGCTCCCCGAGACCATGTAGCCGATCTGCTTGATCGAATCCTCCAGGGTGTGCAGGTCTCCGCCCGAACCCAGCGCCTGAGAGGCAGCGGGCGCGAGCAGCGAGATGAGCTTGTCGAGGTGAAAAATCAGGGGCGTGGGATCGTCGTCGGGTCCGGGGTTATGCAGCATCTCGAGCTTCGCGGGAAATTTGTCCGCCAACCATTTCAGGCTGCCGTGGCCGTAGAGACCGGCGCGGATGGCCTGCAGTTCGCGTGTGGGAGTACCGGTGGTAAACGTCCACGCGAACTGCACGTTGTCGAGGTTCTTGTCGAAGCGCTGGGGGAATTTCGCCGGCAAAATGTCGCGCAGCGGCGCCAGGTCGGCGCTCTGGCGCGTGTGGTTGATGGAGTCGAACGGGCTCTGCACCGGATTGCCGTCGGTGCCGATGAGGTCGCTCGTCAGCACCACCGCGTAGGTCGTGCCCGCCTCCAGCGGAAACACCGGGCGCAGGATGAGCGTGTTCGTCTCGCGCTCGTAAAAGTCGAGCAACTCGCCCGGATCGTAGGGGTCGGCGCCTTTGTCCAGGGTGTTGGGGTGGTCCCAGACACCGTCGTCGTCGGTGTCCTCCATGGGATCGAGCTTGCCGTTGCCGTTGGTATCCTGCTCGTCCATCGTCTCGAAGAGCAGGTTGGTGCCGCGCGAGCGGGGGTCATTCTGGAAATACTTGCCCGGTCCGGTCAGCGTCTTGGGATAGTTGCCGCGCCCCATATCGAGCAATTGAAAGTGGCCGTACTCGTCGCTGTCCGGGTCGACGTTGACCAGATAGACGACGTCGTCGCTCAGGTCGGGCACCGGCTCCTGCTGACGGTCGACGATGCGCTGCAGGTCCAACGGGGCGTCGAAGCGCACCGAAATGGGCGTAAACACACCGAAACCGGTCATCCGGTCGATGTACTGGCGCACTTGCGTCTCCGCCTGGGTCGCCCCCTGCAGGGAGACGTTGATGCGCTTGCCCGTCGGACTGGTCGGATCGGCGACCGTGGCCACGTCGTTGGGGAAGGGGATGTCGGGAAAGGGCCAGGCGTCCAGGTTGAAGACGACCTTCGGCCCCGCGGCCTGCTGGGTCGAGCGCAATCCCTTGGGCAGGGTATTGTCCGAGAAACAGCTCGTACTCAGAAGGGCGAGGCCGATGACGGGCCACAACAGGTGGGTGAAGCGTATGCGCACGGTAGTCTCCAGAAACATCCATCAACGGGTTGATGTTTCCGGGAGTCTACGTTGTGATGGGCACGAAGGTAAAGGATCTACTCGCCGAACTGCTCGCCGTAGTCCTCCAGGGACGCCTCGATGACCTCGTAGGCGTGCTCGCGCCCGTAAATCTCGTCGACCTCGATGGTGCGCGTCTTCTCCATGTCCGGCGCGGTCTTATAGGTCGTAAAATAATGGCGCAGCCGCTCGACGAGCACGTTGGGCAGGTCGCTGATGTCCTGGACATGCTCGTAGAACTTGTCGTTGTCCAACACGCCCACGATTTTGTCGTCGGCCTCGCCGGCGTCGATCATGCGCAGACCGCCCACGATGCGGGCATTGAGCAGCACCTCGGCGCGGTTGATGGCACGCTCGCTGATCACGCAGATATCCAGCGGGTCGTGGTCGGCGGTCTTGGCCCGCTCGTTGGACAGCCCGGCCACGCGCGGCCCGCAATAGGTGCGCGGAATGAAGCCGTACAGCGCCGGCGGCTGCGACGAATAGCGCTGCGGACGGTCGACGCGCAGGTAGCCGGTCTCCTTGTCGATCTCGTATTTGACCGAGTCGAAGGGGGTGATCTCGATGTAGGCGTGGACCACGCGGGGCATGTCGGGGCCAGCGGACAGGCCGTGCCAGGGGTGGGGGCGCCAGCGAAAAAACGGACTTGGGAAAGCCATGGGTCAGGTTCCAGGGGTCTAGGGGGCCAGGGGTTCACCACAGAGGACGCAGAGGCCACAGAGAGCTGCTTCTTTTTGGGCTCCCTCTGTGCTCTCTGTGTCCTGTGTGGTGATTCATTGCAGTGAAGGCTAAGCGTTGTTTTCCCAGTTGAGCGCGGTTTCGACGATCTCGTCGAGGTCGTCGTGCGCGGGCGTCCAGCCGAACTCCTCGCGCAGCTTGGTGGAGTCGGCGACGAGCTCGGGCGGGTCGCCGGCGCGTCGGCCGACCTCGACGACCTCGAAGTCGACGTCGCTGACGCGTTTGACCGCGTCGATGACCTCGCGCACCGTATAGCCGTGGCCGTAGCCACAGTTGAACACGCGGCTCTCTTCGCCGCGCTCGAGCGCTTGCAGGGCCAGAATATGGACCCGCGCGAGGTCGGTGACGTGAATATAGTCGCGGATGCACGTGCCGTCTCGGGTCTCGTAATCGGTGCCGAAGATCGACAGCCGCTCGCGCATGCCCAGCGCCGTCTGGGCGGTCACCTTGATGAGGTGGGTCGCCTGGGGCGTGGACTGGCCGGTGCGCCCCTTGGGGTCGGCGCCGGCGACGTTGAAGTAGCGCAACGCCGCGTAGCGAAAGTCGTGGGCGTGGGCGACATCGCGCAGCATCCACTCCGTCATCAGTTTGGAGCTGCCGTAGGGGTTGATGGGCTGGGTGGGCGTGGTCTCGGTGACCGGCAATTGGTCGCTGTCGGGCATGCCGTAGACGGCCGCCGTGCTCGAGAAGACGAATTGGCCCACGCCACAGGCCACGCACGCCGACAACAGGCTGCGGGTCTTGGCCGTATTGTTCGAGTAATACTTGAGGGGATCTTCAACCGATTCTGGAACGACGATGCTGCCGGCGAAGTGCATCACCGCCTGGACGTCGTGCTGGCGGATGACGCACACCAACAACTCGTAGTCGCCCACGTCGCCGTGCACGAAGGTTGCCGCCTCGGGCATATTCTCGCGCACACCCGTCGACAGGTTGTCCAGAATGACGACCTCGCGGCCGTCATCGATTAATTCGTGGGCGACGTGGCTGCCGATATAGCCGGCCCCGCCGGTCACTAGAATGCTCATCGCAAGTCTCCTGCATGGTGGACGTCCCGCCGGCTTGGGCCGTGGAACGGTCATCGACAGTGTACATACTTCGGGTGGGCCCAAAGATCAAAACACTCCGATGGGCGCGGACTTTGCGCGCGGGTTCGCTCAGCGATTGGGCCTCAGATCGCTTTCGCCGTGAGCGCCCCTGCGTGGCTTGTCCCGCGGGACGCACAGATCGGCAGCTAGCGAGATTCGGCTTCTCCCCCTTTTCCTACTGTGTATCCACGTTCCTACTGTGTATCCACGGACTCTCGACCCGTTGCACAATGACATGTTAGATAACGGTGACGGATGGCAACACCGGCAGTGGATTGGGAAAAACCGTCACCTCGTCTAACGACAATTCGAATCGGACCCGACACAGCAGTCATGCGATATGCGTTGATCATCGGAGCGATGAAGAGCGGGACGACGAGCCTGTACGAATACCTCGTCTGCCACCCGGCGATCGCTTCCTGCCGCGAGAAAGAGCCGAACTTCTTTGCCAGCGACCACAATTGGCCGAAGGGATGGGCGTGGTATGAGGGGCTGTGGGATTTCAAACCCGAGCATGAGATCGCGCTCGACGGCTCGACGCATTACACCAAGCAGCCGGAGTTTCCCAACGCGGCCGAGCGCATCGCTTCGACCGGCAGGGAGTTCAAATTCATCTACTTGATGCGCCACCCCCTCGAGCGCATCGAGTCGCACCTGACGCACGGGGCGGCCAAAGGGTGGCTGGAGCCGGGCAAGCCCATCCAGGAGTACCCGCACGCGCTGGCGTTTTCGCGCTACGCCACCCAATTGAGCGCCTATACGGAGCATTTCGACCGCGACGACATTTTGTTGTTGTGCACCGACCAACTGCGCAAGGCGCCCCAAGACGTCGTCGCGCGCGTGTTCGACTTTTTGGACTTGCACCCTTGCGAGGTGGACACCGACGTGCGCCACAACACCTCGCGCCACCTGTTGGGCGGCGCGAAGTGGAAGCGGATGCTGGGGGCGGTATTGCCGGGAAAGAAGGCTAAGCCCGCCGTCGAGCGAGCACGCCTGACGCGCGCCGATCGCCAGTGGGTCGCCGAACAGTTGCGCGACGATCTGGCCAGGCTCGAAGACGAATTCGGATTCGACACCTCGATTTGGGCGCTTCCCTGATGCCCGCCCGTTGTTCCCCCACCGTCGGTGGCAGCGCCGCCCGGCGGCCCGAAGTATCCCTCCGGCCTAAACCAGGTACCCGATGAACGTTTGGATGGCCGCCAGAGCGACTGGCAACCCGTATATGACCCTGTTGGTCGAGCACCTCGAGAGACGCGGTGTGCAGATTCGTGCGAGCGAGCCTCAGGAGACCATCACCGCCGATCTGTTTCGCTACGGACGGCCCGATATTTTGCACCTGCACTGGCTCAACGTGTTCTTTCTTCGCGGCCAGCCCAGCTCGTCGCCGCGCTCCATCGCTCAATCCTTGGCGCTTGCCGGTTGGTTGCGCGCGCTGATCCAGGGCCTGCAGGCGGCGGGCACGCGCGTGGTGTGGACTGCCCACAACTCCCACAACCACGAGCATCGCAAGCCGCGCATTGACCGGTTCTGCCACGAGACGGTGGTGGGCCGTGCCGACGCGATTTTGGCGCACTCCCACACCGCCAAGCAGATGCTGGTCGACGACTTTGGGATCGTCAGGCCCGACAAGGTCCACGTCATCCCGCACGGCCACTATGTGGGCAGCTATCCCGTCGAGGTCGGCCGCGACGAGGCCCGCGCGCGCCTCGGGCTCGACGCCTCGCAGATGGTCTTTACGTATTTTGGCCGCATCCGCGCCTACAAGAATATCCCGGCGCTGGTGGACGCGTTCGACGCCATGACAGGCCGCCTGCAAGAAGGCGAGCGCGATAGAGCCGTCCTGGTGGTCGCCGGACGCGTCACCGACCCCGCTTTGGAGGACGAAATCCGTCGGCGCATCGGGGGGCGCGCCAACGTTATCTTCGAATCGCAGTTCATCCCCGACGAGGACGTCCAACTATACATGCAGGCCGCCGACGTCGTGGTCTTGCCCTACCGCGAGATCCTGACGTCGGGGAGCGCCGTGCTGGCGATGTCCTTTGGGCGCCCGGTGATCGCGCCGCGTCTGGGAACGCTATGCGACATCCTCGACGAGCAGCGCGAGCTTCTGTACGCCGCGGACCAACCCGGCGAGGCGGGGCTGACTGCGGTCATGGGTGAGGCGTTTAAGATGGGACGCGAGCGCCTCGAGACCATCGGCGAGCGCAACCTCGAGGTCGCCAAGACGTGGGATTGGCCGGGGGTGGCCGAGGCGACGCACGACGTCTACAAGTCGCTCGTGGTCCGAGCGCGCTGACCGCGCCAGGCGGCTGCTCGCCACGAGCCATTCAGCTAAGCAACTCTCGACGCACCCGCGCGACGACCTCGCGAGAAGACTTCGGCAGCAGGCCCAGCGCCAATACGGCGTAGACACCGAAGCCAGCGGCCAGGTAGATGAGGATCTTCGCCACCAACCACCAATCGGCGGGGACGACGGTCTTGAGACCGAGGATGGCGCCCACCGATATCGTCGCGGCCAGCAACGGGAAGACGAGCTTCTTGAGATAGCTCGCCGCTCCGAAGCCGATGAGCTTGGCGGCAAAAATGACCTCCACCGGCACCATGATGTAGCAGACGATGGCATACGACGCCGCCACCGCGGTGATCGAGCCGAAGGCGTAGACCGCCACGATAAACCCGACGACGTTGAGCACGCCGTTGATCATCGTCAACGCCAGGCTCAGGCGCAGCTTGCCGCGCCCCTGGTACAGCGGGCCGTTGAGCAGGGCCACCGAGTGGATCATGCCCACGAAGGCAAGCACCCGCGCCGGCGGCACCGCCGGCATCCACTTGGGGCCGTAGACCAGCATGAACAGCTCGGGGCTGACCGCGAAGAAGATCAGGAACACCGGAAAGGAGATCAGGCTGCTCATCTCCACGGCGCTCAGATATGCCCCGCGTAGCCGCTCGGTCTGGCTCTGCAACTTGGAGAACATGGGCAAGGCCACCGACGACAGCGTGCGGATGAGGATGTCGGTCATGCCTTTGAGAATCTCGTAGGCGATGGTGTAGTAGCCCAGCGCCGTCGAGCCCAACACGGCGCCGACCATGACGTCGTCGAATTGGCGGTTGAAGAAGTTGACCACCCGCTCGGTGGTGACCATCGCCCCGAAGGAGAACAGCTCGCGGAAGTGCGCCTTGGAGAATCGAAAGCGCGGACGCCAATCGCACGCCTTCCACAGCACCAACGAGCTGATGGTGCGCTTGACGACGACGTTGATGACCAGGCTCCACACCCCGGCGCCCATAAATGCCGCTGTGACGGCGGCGCCGCCGCCAAACGCGCTCGACAGCAGCGCACGTGTCGACAGCGGGCGAAACTCGAGGTCGCGCTTGAGCACGGCGGTGGGAAGTGTCGAGGTGCTCATCAGCGGCAGGGTCAGCACCATGACCCTAAAGACATTGGTCAGCTGAGGCTCGTTGAACCCCCAGGCGACCAGGGGAGCGGCGGCCACCCCTACGGCGGCCAACACCAGGCTAAAGCCGGTGATCGCCCACATGGCCGTGTCCAGGTGCAGCGGGTCGAGCTCCTCGCGCTGGATGATGGCGTCGTTAAACCCCTGGTCTTTGATAAGGCTGATAAAGCCGATGACGATAGACGCCATCGCCACCAGGCCGAAGTAGCTTGGGGCGAGCAGCCGGGCGAGCACGATGTGGACGACCACCGAGATGACGGCGTCGCCGCCGCGCTCGAGCCCCGACCACAACACACCGGTGACGCTCTTGCCGAAGATGCCATCGTCGTCGGCCGCGTCCGGCTGTTCCCCCGGGTCGGATGTCTGGGGTTCCTCGCTCACGTACTTCACGCTCGGTGATGACCGCAGGCTGGCCGACACGCCACGTATCAGCCCTCAAGGTGAGACTTCATTTAGTTGAACTTCGTTGCCTACTCAAGCTCGGCAATCGAGCGCGCCGGCGCGGTGACCGTGCTCGTCTGGCGGGCGCGCCGGTCGACGTCGCGGGCCAGGCGCTCGATCATGGTGTCTGGCACCATGATCTCGGCCATGCGCAAGGCGGCGTTCGACGCCACGGGCACGAACTTTCCAAGCGGAAGCATGGTCGTGTCCGGGCGCTGCGGCGCCTCGTTCATCCAGGCGTCGACGATGCGCCAGAAGCGCTGGGGGGCGTCGCGCACGACCTCGAGCGCGCGCTCATCGTCGAGATTCCACCACGACTCACCGGCCACCCCGGCGTTGGCGTTGCTGACGACCTCGGCGCCCAAAAAGCGCGCCTCCAGCAACATACGACCCGCGGGCTCGAGGCCCACCGGCAGGTACACGAAGCGCCGGGTGCGCTCGAGCACGTCGAGCACCTCGTCGGGCTCGAGATCGCGGATCACCCGCGGCGCAACGCCGCGCTCGCGGCAATAACTGAGCGCCGGCTCATAGCCCTTGATGGCATTTCGCGAGAAGACCACCGCCCAGTCGATATCCTTGTCGGGCGGGTCCTGGCGCACGCGCTCGACGCGCTCGAAGAAGGCGTCGTTCATCAGCGAGCTGCCCAGCACGCTCACCCGATGCGACGCGAAGAAGGGATTGGCCTGGTAGACCGCCAATTGGCGGTGGGTCAAAAAGATCGTCGCCAACGCCGTTTGGTACAACGGAGCGAAGTTCGGGTGCGGACACACGCACCACTGCGCCTTGTGGTGCAGCTTTTCCCAGGCCGACGGAAAGTTGCCGTTCCACTGGCAGATGCGCACGTCGTGCTCGAAGAGCACGTGGCGGCCGCGCGCGGCCAGCGCCTTGATGAGCCGGGGCGGCGCCGTCTCGAAGTTGCCGACGACGTGGACGTCGTAGTCGTCCAGCCGCGCCGGGCTGACCTCGGCCGGTGTGGCCGTGTCGATAGGCCACGGGCACGCCTCGATGGCGGCCTCGTCGGTCAACTCGGCGCCACCGGGGTACTTCTCGCCGGCGGTGCGGGTGGCGTCGGAGAATTGGTCGGCCAGAAAGAGTACGCGGGGCATAACTACGCCGGTGCTAATGAGAAACCAGATGAGTGCGCGGGGTGGTGCCTTGGCTGGTACTTGGTGCGATCACGGGGACGTGGCTTGCGGATTGAACACATTTGGTTTCAGACGCTCCCGAGGGTAAGCCCACTCGAGGCGCCGCAAGGCGCGCTCGAGGAGGCGCACCCTCGGAAGGGTCAACGCTCGTCAAGTCCGCGTCAAAAAACGCGCTATTCTGCCAAGCCGTCGTCAGATCAAAATCCAATACTCAGCCCAAGCCCGCCGGCCTGCAGTACTACAACGCCCGGCGATAAACTTCTAGCGTTTCGCGCGCGCAGCGTTCCCAGGAAAACTGAGCCGCCCGTTCCAGGCCGCGGCGCCGGTACTCGTGGCGCGCGTCCGCGTCGTCGAGCAGGCGTGTGAGCGCCTCGCCGATGGCCTCGGGCGCCTGCGGGTCGACGAGCAGGCCGGCGTCGCCGACGACCTCGGGCAGGCTGGATCGGTCGGCGACGACCACCGGACAGCCGCAGGCCATCGCCTCGAGGGCCTGCAGCCCGAAGCCCTCGGCCAGCGACGGGTAGCCGAACGCCTGCGCCAGCGTGTACAGCGCGGGCACGTCGGCGTCGTCGACATAGCCCAGCCGGCGAACGCGCTTTTTGATGCCGTGGTGTCGGGCGAGCTTGGCGAGTTGGCGGGCAGTGTCGTCGTCCATGCCCCCGGCGAGCACCAACTCGACGTCGAGGGTGTCGGGGACGGCGGCGAAGCCCTCGACCAGCGCGCGAATATTCTTTCGGTAGTCGTAGCCGCCCAGATACAGCACGAACGGGCGCACCAGGCGGTAGCGCTGGCGCACCGCGTCAAGCTTGCCGGCGTCGGTCACCGGCGAAAATGTCTGGTGGTCGATGCCGTTATGGACCACGTCGACGCGCGCCGGGTCCACCGCGAGCCGCTCGACGAGGGTCTGCTTGGTCGCCTCGCTGATAGCGATGATGCGCGTGAGCCGCTGCCAGCGCTGCGTCTGCTCCATCCAGGCGTAGTAGGCGCGCCAGTACAGGTGCTCGCGGTTCAGATAATGCTCGGGGAAGAGCAGGGGGATGATGTCGTGGCAGGTCAACACCGTGGCGAAGCGCCCGGAGATGGGCACCGACCACGGCTCGGTGGCGTGATACAGCGCCACGTTGGCCTGGCGCAGCTCGCTGGCCATGAACAGCTCGTTGACCACCCAGCGCACCCGGTGCTGGCCGGTGGGCCGGCGAAGATACCACTGCGGCAAGCTCAACGGGCGCGTCGCCCCCGCGGCGACGTCCGCACTGGGCGGGCCAGCGCCGTCGATCGCTGGGCTTCGCAGCCGCAGCACGGTCAGAAGGTCTGCCAGTTCGGTGCCGGCGGCGGCGCCCTCCATACCCTCGAGCAGGCCACGCACATAGCGGCCGATGCCGCGCTTGCGGTGGCCGGTGTCCAAGGCGGTGCCATCCACCAAAAGACGAGGCGGCCGCGTGGGGCCGCCTCGTTCGATGCCGATAAATCGCTCGATCATTTCAGAAATAGGCTTTTGTCGAGCTTCTTGGACGGACCCACGATGCCGAAGTGGTAGTCCTTCATGTACTTCTTGGCCACGCGCTGCACGTCGGCGGGCTTGACCGCCTTGAGACGATTGATGGCGTCCGCAAACTCTTTCCAGTTATTGGCGATGAGCTTGGAGCGCGCCAGAAGCGAGGCCTGGCTGCCGTTGGTCTCCAGATCCATATAGTGCTGGGTGATGAAGACGTTGCGCGACTCGTCGAGCTGCTTGGCGTCGAAGTCACCCTTTTTGAGCTTGTCGACCTCCTGGAAGATGACCGGCATGGTCTTGGCCGGGTCGACGGCGGTCACGTACAGATAGCCGTAGTTGACCCGACGGTCGGACAGACCCGAGGAAACAGCGTAGGTCAGGTTGCGCTTGGTGCGAACCTCCTGGAACAGCCGGTCGCGCAGGTATTGCACGGCCACCAGCATCGCGTCGTAGTCCTTGTCCCCGGGCGCGGGCGCGGTGAACAACCCGAAGATGTAGTTGGTCGGGATCTTCTTCTGGTCGATCTTCATCGCCGGCTTGGTGTCCTTGAAGGGCCCCAACTTCTCGTGCGGCAGACCCGCTTTGGGCTGCAGACGCGCGATCTCTTTGGCCTTCTGCAGGACCTCGTCCACGGGGACGTTGCCGACCACGACGATGGTCATATCCTCCGGGTGGAGCATGGCGCGCTGGTAAGCGGCGACCTCTTTTTGGGTGAACGACTTGACGTTCTTGGCCGTGCCCAACTGCAGGGTGTGGTAGGGGTGGCCCTTGAACAGAAGCTTGGTGGCCACGTAGCCCACCAACCGGTCGGGGTTCTCCTGCAGGCTCTTGATGTCGGCCAGGTGACGCTGGCGCTGCAATTCGAGCTCGTCCTTGGGCATCTTGGGCTCGACCATCGTCTCGGCCATCAGGTCCCAGGTCTTGCCGAAGTTATCGACCACCGACTTCATCGAGTAGCCCGAGAAGTCGCGGTCGCTGAACGCGCCCACGCTGCTTCCCATCGAGTCCAGAAGCGAGTTGAACTCGTCCTTGGAGTGCGACTCGGTACCGCCGTTGACCGCCACGTTGAGCGCCAGGCGCTCGATGCCGGCGGTCTTGTCGGTCAGGTGGGTCGCCCCGCCGGAGATATACACCCGGGCAGCGACCACAGAGTTGGCCGGCGTCGCCTTATGAATGACGGTGACGTCGCCCACCTTGTAGGCGACCGTGCCGTCGACCTCGCCGAGCTTCTCGACCTTGGGCTCCTCTTTGGACATACCCAGCGGCTCGAGCGGCGGGATGCCCCGCTCGTTGGTCTTCTGGGCGGTCTTTGGGGGCGCCGTGGTCTGCTTGGCGACGTTCTTTTCGGGCTTGGTCTCCGACTTCGTGCCCGAACATCCGGCGGTCGCGAGGGCGCCACAAAGCAACAGCGCACTCAGCCGGGCCGATTGTTTGACGTATCGATTCTTAGCTAGCATTTGCGTCCCCGCTGTCTTTGGCCTTGTCGTTGCCCTTTGCCTTCTGGCCCGCCTGCTCCTTTGCGATGTCCTTTTCGATGTCCTGGACCATCTGGGCGAGCTTCTCGTCGGTCAAACCGAGCTGCTTTTGCTGCTCGGGCGACAGCAGCACGCCCATCACGTAGGGCTTGCCGATGATGTAGTCACGCACGTATTTGGCGATATCCTCACGGCTGACCTTTTTGAGGTTGGGCACGTAGTTGAGGTAGTAGTCCAGCCCGGCGACGGTCCACCAGAAGCTCACCGTGTGGGCGAACGAGCTGGTCTTCTCGCGGTCGTAGATATCCTGGACGGCCAGGATGGTCTTGGCGTTCTCGAGCTGGGCGTCGGTGTAGTAGTTGGGGTCGGCCAGCTTGTGCAGCTCCACGAGCATGGCGCGGATGGCCTTGCGCAGGTTCTGCGGCGGCACCTGGGCGGTCAGGTTGATGGGCCCGGTATGCGCCTGGGTGAAGTAGCCGAGATCGGCGCTCAGGGTCACCCCCGAGTCCACCAGGTCCTTCTGGAAGGTGCTGGTCGGCTGGCTCAGGATGAAGCTGAGCACGTCCGCGGCGTAGGTCGCCTTGGGCGTCTTGGTCACGCTGGGCCCGTGCCAGCTAAACTGGATGTAGGGCACCTTCACGTCGCGGGTGACCGTCAGGTAGCTCTTCTTTTTGAGCGGCGGATGGGTGGGCACCGGGTGCTTCTTGAAGGGGGCGGGGGCGCGCTTCCACTTGGTGAACATCTTCTTGGCCAGCGCGAAGGCCTTGTCGGGCTTGACGTCGCCGGCGATGATCAGCGCGGCGTTGTTGGGCACGTAGTAGGTCTTCTTCATCGTCTGCATTTCTTGGACGGTCGCCGCCGCGACCGTATCGCGGGTGCCCAGCGCGTCCTTGCGGCTCGGGTATTTGTACCAGAGCTTTTTCTCCAGGGCCCGGTTGAACCAGAAGTAGGGGTTGGACTCGTTGCGATCGATCTCGCCGATGACCACCTGCTTTTCGCGGGCGAACTCTTTGGGGTCGAATTTGGTGGAGGTGATCGCGTTGTACATGAACTTCATGCCCGGCTTGAAGTTGTCGGCCGGCAGCGTGAAGAAGTAGTTGACCCGCTCGGTGCTCGTCGAGCCGTTGAACACGATGCCCAACTGGCGCAGCCGATTGAGGTAGGCCTCCTGGTTGGGGATGACCGCGTTGGCCTTGAAGAACATATGCTCGTACAGGTGGCTAAGCCCGTTGAGCTTGGGCGTCTCGGTCATCGCCCCGTTCTTGACGGCCATCTCGATGGTCACGATGGGCAGCGACGGGTCGGGGATGACGATGACCTGCATCCCATTGCTGAGCGTCTTCTTCTGAATGAGCTCGCCGGGCTCCTTGGCATCAGCCGGGCGGGGCAGGGCCGAGACGGTCAGCCCCGCGACCAGCGCCATCACCAGCGCCAGGCAAACGGAGCGCGTCTTATCCCGTAAGGGGAGGGCGCGCAGGGGATTCGACCTCATAGGTGGTCTCCACGGGAAGGAAAGTTCACATAAGAAATATTATCCGTGTTGCAACATACATCTTTGGCATGTTGCATAGCACACGCGATGCTCGCCACCAACCGGCGGCGGCTTGTCGGCTCAGTCCAACATGTTCGTGTCCGATTCTATTCGATGGGGCGCCGATCCTCGAAGGCACGATGGACTCCTCGGTGCTCGTGCCGGGCGCGACGGCTGCCATGTACCCAAACGACCCACATCGGCCCATCGTTGACACTCTGCCCGGTTTCTAGCTACAAGGGGGACCGCTAATTGAGCCGATTTGAGGCGGAACCAAAGGAAAACAAAATGCTTGGACTTCGAGGACTTCCCTCCGCCGGCCGCGCGGCGCTGGCGCTGCTGCTGGTCGGCGCGGTGGCGCTGAGCGGTTGTGACAAGAAAGGTGGAGACACGTCGGCGGACAACGCCGGCGCGGCCAAGTCGAACGGCGGGGGCAAGAAGGCCGACGAGTTCAAAGCCGGCTCCAAGGCGGATATGTTCACCTTCGCCATCGCCGCCGACCCGGAGACCTTCGACACCGCCAAGATGAGCGGGGCGCCCGAGGGGCGCGTGGCCATGCAGCTCTTCGAGGGGCTGCTCGTGCCGGGGCCGACCACCAAGGGCATCCAGGACTCCTCGAAGCTGGTGCGCCCGGGCGTGGCCAAGTCCTACGACGTCAGCGAGGACGGCAAGACCTACACCTTCCATCTGCGCAAAGACGCCAAGTGGTCCAACGGCGACCCGGTGACCGCGCAGGACTTCATCTACTCGTGGAAGCGGGTGCTCATGCCCGCCGACAAGTCCGGGTTTGCCGCCGACTACGCCGCCATGATGTACATCATCAAGGGCGCCGAGGCGTATAACGCCGGGAAGAGCGAGTGGAAGGACGTGGGCGTAGAGGCTCCCGACGAGCACACCATCGTGGTCCACCTCAAGTACGTCACCCCGTACTTCCCGGAGCTGGCCGCGTTCTACACCTTCTTCCCGGTGCCCCAAAAGGTCGTCGAGAAGTACGGCGACGACTGGACCAAGCCCGACCACATCGTCTCCAACGGCGCCTACATCCTGGCCGACTACAAGCCCCAGCAGGAGATTCTGTTCAAGAAAAACCCGCATTATTGGGACAAAGACAACGTCAAGATCGCCCAGGCCAAGGCGCGCATCATCACCGACCGCACGGCGGTGACCAACGCCTACCGCGCCGGCGAGTTGCACTGGAGCGGGGCGAGCCTGCCGGTGTCGCAGATCTCGAGCTTCGTGTCGCACCCCGACTACCAGCGCGCGCCGCTTCTGGGGACGTATTACTTCAAGGTCAACGTCTCCAAAGACACCCCGCTGGCCAACCCCAAGGTGCGCCAGGCGCTGTCGATGGCGACCGACCGCGACACGCTGGTCAACAACGTGCTCAAGGGCCTGTACAAGCCAGCGACCTCCTACGTGCCCACCAGCATGGCCGGCTACGAGTCCACCACCAAGATCGAGTACAACCCGCGCAAGGCCAAAGAGCTGCTCAAAGAGGCCGGCTACGGCAAAGGTGGCAAGCCCTTCCCCAAGATCACCCTGCTGTACAACACCGACCAGAACCACAAGTTGGTCGCCGAGACCATCCAGCAGCAGTGGAAGAGCAACCTGGGCATCGACGTCGAGTTGGTCAACAAGGAGTGGAAGATGTACCAGCAGGACATCGACAACCTGAATTATGAAATCGCGCGTGCCGGCTGGATCGGCGACTACAACGATCCCATGACCTTTTTGGACATGTACGAGACCGGCAACGGCAACAACGACACCGGCTGGTCGAACGCCGAGTACGACAAACTGCTCGAGCAGGCCCGCCAGGAGCCCGACCACGCCAAGCGCACCAAGATTCTACAGCAGGCCGAGCAGTTGCTGGTTCAGAAGGGGCCGATCATCCCGATCTACTTCTACACCAACAACGCTCTGGTCGCCCGTCGCATCAAGGGCTTCGAGCCGCACAACCGCGACATCCACCTCCTCAAGTACATGAGCCTGCCGGAGTGACGCGCTTTATACTCAAACGCTTGGTCAGCAGCTTCTTCGTGCTGCTGATCATCGTGACGGCCGCCTTCTGGATCACGCGCATGGCGCCGAGCAATCCGTGTCTCAAGGATCGCGAGGCGAACACATGTGCGTGCGTCAAGGTCAACCGCCTGGATCGTCCCGTCTTCCCCGTGTACACCAGCGTGCCGCTGGACCCGGTGGCGAACTGCCAGTTCTGGCAGCCGCACTCCCAGGTCTCGGTGGGATCGGTGCACGTGCTGGGGCCGTCGGAGTGGCACGACACGCAGTTCGTGAGCTACGTCGTCGACCACCTGCTGCACGGCGACCTGGGCAAGAGCATGAAGACCGACCGGTCGGTGCTCGACACCATCTCCACGGCGCTGCCCTTTACCGCTCAGTTGGGCCTGCAGGCGTTGTTTTTGGCGCTGCTCATCGGCATCCCCGCGGGGCTGTACGCCGGGCTTCGCCAGAACACGGCCAGCGACTACACCACCATGACGGTGGCCATGGTCGGGGTGAGCATTCCCAACTTCGTGCTCGGCCCGCTGCTGATCATGATCTTCGCGCTGAACCTGGGTTGGTTTCGCCCCAACGGGTGGGACAGCTTCAAGGACAGCATCTTACCAAGCATCACGCTGGCGCTGTTTTACGCCGCCTACATCGCGCGGCTGACCCGCGGGGGCATGCTCGAGGTCATCCGCAAGGACTTCATCCGCACCGCCCGCGCCAAGGGCTTGAGCGAGAAGGCGGTGGTCATGGTGCACTCGCTTCGCGGGGCCATCCTGCCGGTGGTCAGCTTTTTGGGGCCGGCGTTCGCCCGGCTTTTGACCGGCTCGGTGGTCGTCGAGGAGATCTTCGGGCTTCCCGGGGTCGGTCGCGAATTCGTGCGCTCGGCGCTCAACCGCGACTACAACATGGTCCTGGGCACCGTGCTGCTGTACTCGACGCTGCTGGTGACGCTGAACCTGGTGGTCGACATTCTGTACGCCGTCATCGACCCGAGGGTGAGCTATGACTGAACAAAACACCCAACCGTCGGCCGAGCTCGTCCAGGGCACGAGCCTGTGGAAGGACGCCTGGCGACGGCTTCGCAAAAACCGCGCCGCCATGGCCGGAGCGCTGGTCGTGATGTTCATGATCATCTGCGCGGTCAGCTACGGCTTTATCTCCGCGCATATCACCCATTTTACCCTCGAGGAGCAGCACACCTTCGTGGCGCCCAAGCCCCCGGGGGCGCGCAGCGTGCCGTCGACGTACTTTGAGCTGATGGCGCCCACGGGCGAATATGCCTTCAAGAAGGTCGACGCCAACGCCGACGGCTATATCGACCAGAAGGAGATCGAGCAGGCCTATCGGCACTACGAATTCGACGCCATCGACACCAACGGCGACGGCACGCTCGACTACGCCGAGTATGCCGATGCGCCGCTGAGCCTGCCGCCGCCGGAGTTCGTCCCCGATTGCAACCGCTGGTCGTTCGCAAAACACAGCATGGCGCCCATCGAGGCGCGCTCGATCTTCAAGTGCGACGCCAAAGACGGAAAGCTCGACTTCGACCACGCCGGCAAGCTCATCGAGCTGGTCACCGGCAGCGAGGCGCGCGACATCCTCAACAAATTCGACACCGACGATGACGCCGCGCTCAGCGAGAAAGAGTACAAGGGCCTGCCGCATCCGGAGACCAACATCATGGGCACCGACCAGCTCGGCCGCGACCTGCTGACGCGGCTGGTCTACGGGGCGCGCATCTCGCTGGCCGTGGGCCTTCTGGCCACGCTGGTCTCCCTGCTCATCGGGGTGACCTGGGGCGCCACCGCCGGCTTTTTGGGCGGCAAGACCGACAACCTGATGATGCGCATCGTCGACATCCTGTACGGCCTGCCGTTCATGATTCTGGTCATCTTGTTGGTGTCGGTCTTCGGCTCGAACCTGATGATCCTGTTCGTCGCCCTGGGCGCCATCCAATGGCTGACGATGGCGCGCATCGTGCGCGGCCAGGTCATCAGCCTCAAGGAGCAGGAGTTTATCGACGCCGCCCGCGCCATCGGCGTGTCCAAGCCGGCGATCATCTTTCGCCACCTCATCCCCAACGCGCTGGGCCCGATCATCGTGTACACCACGTTGACGGTGCCGGCGGTCATGCTCGAGGAGGCCTTCTTGAGCTTTTTGGGCCTGGGCATCCAGGCGCCGCTGACCTCCTGGGGAGCGCTGGCCAGCGACGGGCGCAAGATCATGGAGACGGCGCCCTGGGTGATCATCGCCTCGGGCGGGGCGCTGGCGATCACGTTGATGAGCTTGAACTTTTTGGGCGACGGGCTGCGCGACGCGTTGGACCCGCAGTTGCGCAAGGATTGATCCCCCATGACGGAAACGGCCACCAAAACCACGGCGCCTGGCGCCAAAGGGCAGGGTAAAGCACTGCTCGAGGTCAAGAACCTCAAGACCTACTTTAGCACCGACGAGGGTACGGTGCGCGCGGTCGACGGGGTGAGCTTCGCGGTCAAGAAAGGCGAGTCCCTGGGCATCGTCGGCGAGTCCGGCTCGGGCAAGTCCGTCACCCAGATCTCCATCCTGGGGCTGATCCCGTCGCCGCCGGGCAAGATCGTCGACGGCGAGATTTTGTTTCGCGGCGAGAACCTGCTCGAGAAGTCCGACAAGGAGCTTCGCCGCATTCGGGGCAATAAGATCTCGATGATCTGGCAGGACCCGATGACCAGCCTCAACCCATTCTTGCGCATCTCCAAGCAGCTCGTCGAGCCGCTGCGGCTGCACAAGGGGATGAGCAAGGCCGCGGCCAAACAAAAGGCCATCGAGATGCTCGACAAGGTGGGCATCCCCGGCGCCGCCGAGCGCATCGACCAGTACCCGCACCAATTCTCCGGGGGCATGCGCCAGCGCGTCATGATCGCCATGGCGCTGTTGTGCGAGCCCGAGCTGCTCATCGCCGACGAGCCCACCACGGCGCTGGACGTGACCATCCAGGCGCAGATCCTCGAGCTCATCAAGAGCCTGCGCGAGGAGTATGGCACCAGCGTGGTGACGATCACCCACGACCTGGGCGTGGTCGCCGGCATGGCCGACCGCATCATCGTGATGTACGCCGGGCGCATCATGGAGGAGGCGCCCGCCCGTGAGCTGTTCCACCACCCCTCACACCCGTACACGGTGGGGTTGTTGAAGAGCGTGCCGCGTCTGGACCGCGGCCGGGCCGAGGAGCTCATTCCCATCGAGGGACGCCCGCCAGACACCTCCAAGGACATCCCCGGATGTCCGTTCGTCGACCGCTGCCCGTGGGCCGTCGACAAGTGCCACAAGGAGTTCCCCGAGGTGACCACCTTCGGCGACGGCCACCGCTCGGCGTGCTGGCGCGCCGACGAGGTCTACGCCGCCGGGCTGGGCACCAAGGCCGAGCCGGGCCACGTCCACCAGGTCGAACAGCGCATCCGCGCCGGCGGCACCATCGACGTCGACGAGGCACAGCAGGGAGGCGACGATGCCTGAAGCCGTAGCAGAACCCATGCAGCAGTCGGAGACGTCCGTGGAGCCCAGCCCCGAGCAGCGCGCCGGGCGCAAGACCACTGAGGAGTCGAGCGAGGAGCCCAAAGTGCTCGTCAAGATCGACAACCTCAAGATGCACTTCCCGGTCTACAAGGGCGTGTTCTTTCGCAAGGAAGTCGAACGCGTGCGCGCCGTCGACGGGCTGAGCTTCGAGGTCTACGAGGGCGAGACCCTGGGGCTGGTCGGCGAGTCCGGCTGCGGCAAGTCGACCACGGGCCGGGCGATCATCCAACTGTACGAGCCCACCGAGGGCTCGGTGTACTTCGAGGGCGAGGATCTGACGAAGCTGTCGCCCGCCGAGATGCACAAGCGGCGGCGCGACCTGCAGATGATCTTCCAGGACCCCTATGCCTCGCTCAACCCGCGCATGACCGTCGGCGACATCATCGCCGAGCCGCTCAAGGTCCACAAGCTGGCCAGCGGCACCGACATCCAGCGCCAGGTCCAGGACTTGATGGAGATCGTGGGCCTGGACCCGCGGTTTGTGCGCCGCTACCCCCACGAGTTCTCCGGCGGCCAGCGCCAGCGCATCGGCGTGGCCCGGGCGTTGGCGAGCAAGCCCAAATTCATCGTCGCCGACGAGCCCATCAGCGCTCTGGACGTGTCCATCCAGGCGCAGATCATGAACCTGTTGGACGAGCTGCAAGACGAGTTCGGGCTGACCTATCTGTTCATCGCCCACGACCTCGCCGCCGTGCGCCACATCTCCGACCGCATCGCGGTGATGTACCTGGGGCATATGGCCGAGCTGTGCGACGGCGAAGAGCTGTACGAAAACCCGCTGCACCCGTACACCGAGGCGCTGATCTCGGCGGTGCCCATCCCCGACCCCGACGTCGAGGCGACCCGCCAGCGCATCGTGCTCGAGGGCGACGTGCCCAGCCCGCTCAATCCGCCGTCGGGCTGCGTCTTTCACACGCGCTGCCCCTACGCCTTCGATCGGTGCCAAAAAGAGGTCCCCGAGTTTCAGGAGGCCGAGGACGGCCACTTCGTCGCCTGCCACCTCATCGACGAGCCCCAGCGCCGCGATGAGGTCGATCCGACGGAGTAGGTCCCCAAGAGGCAACCACGCGGCGCCGCCCAACAACCCGACGAGTTTCAAACACCGAGTCATCCAATGCGCACACTTCATCCAAAACGCAGCCACCTCGGACTCCTCGGGCTTGTCCTGCTGCTCGCGGCCGCGCCCGCCTGCCGCACGGCCGCCCCGGAGGCAGGCCTCGACCGGCAGCTCTTCGTCAACCCGAAGGCCTCGCTGGCCGTCGATCCCCACGGCTACTGGTTCGCTGTCGCCGCCCAAAAGGCGCCGCTTGCCCCGTACGTCACCGTGACCTACGACGGGCAGACCGAGCTCTTCTACGCGTTCGCCAAGGGCAAGCGCGCCGCCCAATTGCTTCCGCTGACGCCCGTCGACTCGACGTGGTTCGCCGCGGCGATTCAAGCCGGGGCGACGCCGCACTTCGTGTCCAAGCTCGCCAAGGTCGAGCCCAGCGATCCCGTCGGCATCTGGAACGGTGACGCGCATACGCCGGTGACATGGCTGGGCCCCAAGCCCGACGGAGATCTGACGGCGGTGGCGGTGCCCGCGGTGGCGCCGCGCACGCCGACGTCGTTCGACAAGTTGGCCGTCGCGGTCGTCGACCTGGACTCGGCCCACGTGCGACACGTCTCCAACCCGATGCCGAGCGCCAAGAAGACGCGCCACTATCTGCTGCTTCCCGAGGGGCCGCGCCGGGCGCGAAAGCTCGATGTCGTCAACTTCGCCGACGAGCAACTCGAGGCGCCCGCGGGTTCACCGATCACCGTCGAGACCAAAAAAGGACCGCAATTCGGCAAGAAAACGCTGTCCAAATACGCGGTGTTGCCGGTGGGACGCAAAGCCGGCGCCGACATCCTGGCGTTTCAGGTCGATCACACGCTCTTCATCGCCAATATCGGCCCCGACCATGTTCGCCTGGGAAACCAGGCGCGCGTGGAGGCG
The DNA here is from genome assembly GCA_963697525.1 of uncultured delta proteobacterium. GTDB lineage: Bacteria > Myxococcota_A > Bradymonadia > Bradymonadales > Bradymonadaceae > Bradymonas. The sequence goes on along the minus strand of OY969087.1, from coordinate 4,508,721 downwards.
GCCATCGCCGAACTTCCGCTGGCGATCGCCGGGCCGAAGGCCTTCCAGCGCGCTGTGCGCGGGCTGGTGGCGCTTCGTGAGGGGCGCCCGCTGGCGGCGGACTATTGGCTGGGGTCGAATACCGTGGCGGTCTACGGCAACGCAGCGGCCGCCAGCATGCGCATGGCCGAGCTTGCGGCCGCGGCCGGGCGAACGCAGTGGTCGCGCGTCGCGCTGCTCAGCGGCGCCAAAGGCATCAGCGCCGACCGCGCGCTGTACCTCGCCCGCGCCGAACTCATCGAAGGCGACCTGGATGCCGCGCGCGCCGACGCGCTTCGCGCCGCCGACGGCTTTCGCAGTTGGTCCGCCCCCACCAAGCACACCGGCGCCGCGCGCGCCCATCTGATCGCGGCACGCGCCGATCACCTGCGCGGTAAAAAGGCCGAGGCCGTCGACCTGGCCCAAAAGGCCGTCGAGGACTTCGGCCAGGCCAACGACGCGCTTCGTCGCTCGGACACCGAGATGGCCGCCGCCGACATCTTCTTCGAGCAGGGACAACCCGAGAAGGCCATCGAATACGCGCGGCTCGCGCGCAGCCGCTACTACCACAACGGCTCCCATTACTTTTCGGCGCTCACCGAGATCCGCCTCGCCGAGTACCTTCTCGCCGCCGGCAAGGTCGATGAAGCCGCCAAGATGGCCAAATACGCCACGCTTCGCATGAAGAAATTCGGCGAGCCCGTGGGACTCGTGCGCGCCTCCATCGTCGAGACGCTGACCAACGAGAAGGGCGGTGGCGCCGACGAATTTGCCGGCCAGCTCCAAAACGAGTTCGACACCGCCCGCGAGCTCGACGACCCCACGGCCATGGCGCTCGCCGCGGCGCTCATCGTCAACCGAACCAGCGTGGACAAGCCCCAGCGCATGGTCACGTTGGGCGCCCAGTTGGTGGCGGCGCGCGACGACGTCGCCGACCCGGCGGTCCAACAACGCCGCGCGCAGGCCATCGCCTCGCTGTGCGGCGCCGGCGTGACCTCGCTGGCCCGCAAGACGAGCCCGGGCGAGGCGCTTGCGCTCGGCCACGCCTGCCACGCCGCCGTCGCCAAGGCCGCCAGCGACCCGAAAACGCTTCGCGCCTGGCTTCGCCAGGGCTACAAGGCCCTGCAAAATGGCGAGGTCGACCTCGCCAAAGCCACCGCCTCCCAACTGGCGTCGAATCTGGGCGATAATTTGAAGATGACCTCGCCGAAGATCGCCGCCGACATCCTGTTTTTCCAATACGCGATCGCCTCCATGCCGACCGTCAAGCCAAGCTCGGCGGTGGCGAATTCCACCGGGCTGGACAAGGCCGCCGACCTGCTTCACAGCGGCCTGGATCCCGCCAAGGCGCCCGCCTTGCTCCAGGAGATGGCGCATACCTACCGGGCTCGCGGGCTGACGAGCGTCGCCGAAAAACTCGGCGAGCAGGCCATGAAAGACGCCCACGACGCCAAACAATACGCCCGTGAGCGCGACCTGCTGTTCTTCTTGCTGCAGACCTACCACGAGGACCATCGCCCCCACGATGTGCTGCGTCTCGCGCACGACGGCCGAAAGATCGTGTCGCGGGCGGGGCCGGGCAGCGCGCCGCTGGAGGCGCGGGTGCTGTTGTACCAGAGCGACGCTGAATATCGGCTCGGACGCACCTCGGACGCCTCGCTGCATCGCTCGAACGCGCTGGCGACGGCCAATAAAGCCGACGGCCCGGTGCGCCTCTCCCTGCTGCTCGACAGCGCCGACCTCGACCTGGAGCGCCACGCTCTGGAGTCGGCGCAGGCGGCGCTGGGCTCGGGCATGATGATCTTCGACAAGACACCGTCCAAACAGCGGACAGGCCGCGCTCAGCGCGCCAATTTCGCCCACCTGCACACCCTCAGCGGGGAAGTCGCGGTGCAGACCGGTAAGCTCGACGCCGCCCGTCAGGCGTTCGACCAGGCCATCGCCCTGAGCGACAACGCCGATGAGCCCGATGCGCTGACCTGGCGCGTGCGCGCGCTGGCCGGCCGCGCCGGGCTGAGCACCACAGACAGCGAGAGGTCGAGCGCGCAGGCCAAGCTGGCCAAAACGCTCGACAAACTCGAAGCCAACGCCAAGCCCCACGAGACCATCGCCGCCCACCGCGCCGCGGTCGAGTACTACCTGGACTCCGGCGACGCCTCGAGCGCGCTGCGGGTTGCCCGCGGGGTCCACGACCATGGTTTTTCGCTGGCGCCGCGCGCCCAGGCCGTGTGCTTGTCCGGGCGCGTCGCGCTCTTCGCAGGCAAGAACAAGCAGGCGATGCACGATCTGGCGGTGTGTGCGGCCCAGAACGACAAGCGTCCGAGCGGCGCGTTCGCCCACCTGCTGGCGGCCATGCACGACGAGGCCCACAAGGTCACCGACCGCGGCGCCATCGCCGCGGGCATCGAGCACCAACTCGCCGATGCGCTCACCGCCGACCAGAAGGCGCGCCTGACGTTCATCAGCGAGCTGCCCAAGGCCGACAAGCCCTTCGACGAGCGCAAGGCCTCGCGCCTGCAACACAAGGCGGCCAAGACCGACGCGCCCGCCGACGTGGCCGCCTACGCTTCCTACCTGCTGGCGACCGGCCACCTCGACGAGGCCAACGCCTATATCGACAAGACAAGCACCACGTTCTTCAAGCAGGGCCAGGAATCCCCGGGCATGTTGATTCGTTTGAGATTGGAGTCGATGGTCCGCCAGCTTCGCCCGGTCGACGCGGCGCTTTACGCCGAGCGCGCCTTGTCCGAGACCCGCGACGTCACCGACGCCGAGCGCGCCCACATCGACTTTTTGTTGGCGCAAAACGAGGTCATCGCCGGGCGCTGGTGGCGGGCCGCCCAATTCGCCCGTCAGGCGAACGCGCTGGCCTCCGACCGCGCGCTGTCAGCCGAGCTGGCTGCGTTCGCCAAGAAGTTTCCGCCGATCGATTTGAAGTAATTTATGACCCAATCTGCCCGAGAAGATACCAACCGGACCTCATCCGCCGCGGATGAGGTCTCTGCGTTGGAGCCCGACGCTCAGTTCGTGACCCTCAAGGGTGTGCGCACGCACAACCTCAAGGATATCGACTGCCGAATTCCGCACGCCCAGCTCACGGTGGTCACGGGTGTGAGCGGCTCGGGCAAGTCCAGCCTGGCCTTCGACACGCTGTACGCCGAGGGCCAGCGCCGCTACACCGAGTCGCTGTCGACCTACGCGCGCCAGTTCTTGCAGCGCATGGAGCGCCCCCCGGTCGAGGTGGTCAAGAATATCCAGCCGGCGCTGGCGCTTCGCCAGAAGAACGAGGTGTCCAACGCCCGCTCGACGGTGGGCACGATCACCGAGGTCGACGACCACCTGCAACTCGTCTACACCCACATCGGTGAGACCGTCTGTCCCAACTGTGACCTGACGGTGGTGCGCGACACGGTGCCCGGGGTGGTCGCCGAGATCGAATCCTTCGAGGAAGGCACGCGCCTCATCGTGGTCGCCGAGGCCGAGGCGCCCCAGGAGGAGCACCGCCACGCCGTGCTCAAGCACCTCGTCCAGGAGGGCTACCGCCGGCTGTTCATCGACGGGGAGACCGTCGACATCACCGAGTCAGACATCGACCAACTCCTTGGCATGAGCGCGTTTCCGGTGGTCATCGACCGCCTGAAGGTGCGCGACGGCGAGCAGATGCGCATCTCGGAGGCCGTCGAGGCGGGCTTCGGGCTGGGCAATGGGCGCATCGAGATCTACTTCTACGACGACCTCGACCGCGCGCCGGTCGTCTTCGACCGCGCGTTTCGATGCAACTCCTGCGGCACTGACTTCATCGAGCCGCAGCCGGCCTTGTTCAGCTTCAACAGCTCGCTGGGCGCCTGCCAGGAGTGCTCGGGCTTTGGCAAGGTCATGGGCATCGACTTCAAGAAGGTCATCCCCAACCCGGGGCTGTCGCTCGAAGAGGGCGCGATCGCCTGCTTCGAGACGCCCAAATACAAGCGCTACCGCGAGGAGCTGCTGCGTATCTGCCGTGACCGGGGAACGCCGGTCGACATTCCCTTCGTGAAGCTTCCGGAGGACGAGCAGGACTTCATCACCGAGGGGGGCCAGGGCTGGAAGGGCGTGCGCGGCTTCTTCAACGGGCTGAAGTCCAAGCAGTACAAGACGCACGTGCGCATCTTCTTGGCGCGCTACCGCGGCTACGACCGTTGCCCGGCGTGCAAGGGCTCGCGGCTCAACCAGAGCGCGCGCAACGTCCAGGTCCACGGCAAGGCCATCAGCGACATCTGGCAGATGCGCATCGAGCAGGCCAGGGCGTATTTCGACGAGCTGAAGCTGCCCGACGACCAGCGCATGCGCGTGGCCACGCTCCTAGAAGAGATCCTCCACCGGCTGCGCTACCTGGACACCATCGGCTGCGGCTACCTCGAGCTCGACCGGCAATCGCGAACGCTGTCCGGCGGCGAGATGCAGCGCATCCACCTGACCACGAGCCTGGGGCGCGCGCTCACCGACACGCTGTACGTGCTCGACGAGCCCACCGCCGGCATGCACGCGCGCGACACCGACAAGCTCATGGAGGTGCTCTACGAGCTTCGCGACCTGGACAACACCGTCGTCGTCGTCGAGCACGACCCGGACGTCATCGAGGGCGCCGACTACGTCATCGAGATCGGCCCGGGCGGCGGCGAGCGCGGCGGTGAGATTCTGTTCGCCGGGCCCATCGACGAGTTTCACGCCCGCGAGACGCTCACCAGCCGCACGCTGGCCAAGCGTCGAAGCGTCGAGATCGACCCCATCACCGCCCCGGCGCCGGATTATGTGCGTATCGTCGGTGCGCGCGAGCATAACCTCGACGACCTGACCGTGCGGATTCCCCACGAGAGGTTGAGCGTGGTCACCGGCGTGAGCGGCTCGGGCAAGTCGACGCTCTGCGAGGACGTGCTCTACAACGGATGGCGGGCGCTCAAGGGCAGGGGAGGTGTCGACGCCGGCGCCGTGGAGGCGCTCGAGGGCCTGGACGGCTTCGACGACGTCGTGCTCATGGACCAGTCGGCCGTGGGCCGCTCCAGCCGCTCCAACGCGCTCAGCTACACCGGCGCCTTCGACGACGTGCGCAAGCTCTTCGCCGGCACCCGCGCGGCCAAGGTCGCCGGGTTGTCCATCGGCGACTTCAGCTTCAACACCCCCGGTGGTCGCTGCGAGAAGTGCCAGGGCACCGGCACGATCACCGTCGAGATGCATTTCATGGCCGACGTCGAGGTCACCTGCGAGGAATGCGACGGCAAGCGCTACGGCCGGCGTGTGCTCGACGTGGAGTATCAGGGCAAGAATATCGCCGACGTCTTCGAGATGACCGTCGAGGAGGCCATCGAGTTCTTCCACAAACGAAAGCCGCTGGTGCGCAAGCTCCAGCCGCTCATGGACGTGGGGCTGGGCTACCTTCGCCTGGGCCAGACCACGGCCACGCTGTCTGGCGGCGAGGCCCAGCGCCTCAAGCTGGCCACCTACATCGCCGACGGCCGAAAGCGCGGCGACACCAAGCCGGTGTTGTTCATCTTCGACGAACCCACCGTCGGGCTGCACCTGCTCGACGTCGACACCCTGGTCGACGCGCTTCGAAAGCTCGTCGACCTGGGCCACACCGTCATCGTCATCGAGCACAATATCGACTTCATCGCCCAATGCGACCACGTCATCGACCTGGGCCCCGGCGCCGGGCCCCGCGGCGGCACGCTCGTCGCCCAGGGCACGCCGCTGGACGTCGCCGACTGCGCCGCCAGCTACACCGGCAAGTACCTCGCGGAGCTACTGCGACGGTAGGGGCTCATGTGCTGACGTCCGCGAACGGCGAACAGCGTGTTCAACCGCAAAGCCGCGAAGACGCAAAGGACGGCACTAAAGCACTCCTTTGCGCCTCTGCGCCTCTGCGGTGAGAAACGCGGTTCGCCGTTGTTGGTGCATGAGCAAGACGTGACCGATGGACCCGCGATGTCACCGGCCCTTTTCGCGAAGGCACTGGCCGCGCACGCAGATTCGCTGGGTCGGGCAATCGAGGTTGGTCTTGCAATGCGACTCGCTGCAAAAACCCTCAATACACAAGGTCGACTGCGGGCACTCCCAGTTCTCGCGGCACTGGAAGTAGCCGTCTTTCCAATCGTCGGTCACGGGCTTGGCTTCGTCGGGCGTGGGCAGGGCGACGTACGGGTCGTCGTAGGAGCGCTGCAGCGGCACCGCTGTCTCCCAGCAACCGCCGAGCACAACGGTTGCGGCAACAATCGAGCACAACCACGTGCATGTGGACACGGCGGACATGACACCTCTTGTTCGAGCGTCGTCAGCCGGCGCGACGAATGCCAGCCTGCCCGCAGTTTACACAAAACGGCGCGGAACGCCTATTGAAGGGCGGACGATTTGCCACGTTTGCGCGTGACCGAGGTTTGGTCAATAGCCATGTGGGACGCCTATTGGCCAGTCAGCGCCGCCTCCTGCTGGTCGAGGGCCGCGGCGCGTCGGTTGAGCGCGTCCTCGCGGGCGTCGAGGGCGGCTGCGCGGCGGTCGAGCGCCTGCGAATAGGTGTTGAGGTTGGCCTCGCTTTCCTGGAGCTCGTTCTGGCGCTGGATCAGGATGGCGGCGTCCGGGCACTGCTGCGCGGCGGTCTTGCTGGGCTGAGAAGCCTGGTTGGGCTGCGTAGGCTGTGCCTGGCCGGCCGGCGCCTCATTGGGGCCGCCTCCGACGGCTTGGCCCTGCTGGGGCGTCTGGCCCTGAGCGTTCTGCGCGGCATTGGGCTCGGCCGGCTGCCCGTTGACATACGTGCGCCCGTCGATGATGCGCACGTGGGTCGGGCCCTGAGTTGCTTGCTGCTGGTCGCGCGGGGGCGTCTGGCCAGTCTGCTGTTGGCTGGACTGGCCGGACTGGCCGGACTGGCCGGACTGGGTGGGCGTGGTGGATTGACCGGATTGCTGGTCGGCCTGCTGGGCCGAGGCCTGCCAGACTCCGACGATGAGCACGGCGAGTACGGCGGCCGCGCCGGCGAGTACGAACTTCACTGAGGACCAACGCATGGGGGCCTCCTCGACTGCGAGAGCGAATGTTCACTGGCAGTAAAACCAGTTCTGGCACTCCTCGACATGCTCACCGGGGCGTGTGGGCGCGGGCGCCTGGACCGGAGCGGGCCGCTGCAGCGTGGGCACCTCATAGTGGAATCGGTTCGTCGAGGGGTTGTACTGGGGCACCTCCGGAGGCACCTGTTGCTGCTCTTGCTGCTGCTGAGCAGCTTCTTGTTCCGCCTGACTCTGTTCTTGGAGGGCCTCTTCGAGCGCGGTGGTGTAGTTTTCAGCCGCGGTGGCCTCGTCCTCGGCCGCCTGTGCTTGCTGTTCGGCCTGGTCGGCCTGTTGTTGGGCCGCCTGTGCCTCCTCGGCGAAGCTTGGCGGAGGAGGGGGCAACCTCACGGCCGGCCCCGCCGTGTCCGTTTGAGAATTCTGGTCGGTGGGGGCCGGATTGCCGTGGTAGGCGGCTTCCTGGTCGTCCGGGGGATCGCTGGCTCCGTTATCCGGCGCCGGGTCCTGTCCCGTGGACTGACCCGGCGGCGGCGCCGCCCGCGGGCGAGGCGCTGTCTTCTGGGGCTCGCCCGCGTCGTGGGGCCGGGTCTGCTCCCGGTCATTGCTCGGCGGCGCCTCGATGGTCGGCAACTGCTCGGGCCCGCCGCCGATGGGCGCTTTGGCGCGCGGGTGGATATATTGCTGGCGCGTGCGCACCGCCGCGTCCTCACTGGGAGCAAAAACCGCCCAGATGCCAAACCCGATCAGGGTAATGAGCACCGCCAAAATGATGACCGATGATGCATCGAGGAACCCGCGCATACCTTCCTCCCCGAGTCGCAAACTGCCGCGCCGTGGCGGGGCGTACGTTACGGAAAAAAGGTGCGCACATCGGACGAATGCTCAATCATTTCAAGGTGTTATCGACTTACCCACATCATCGCCGGCATCGACGTCCGCCGGGGCATGCTTCACCTTCAGGTCGCTCGAGCCGAACGCGCCGAACGCCTTGCCGGCGCCGTCGGCGATGGCTTTGCGGAAGAGCACGATGAACACGAGCACGCCGGTGAGCATGATGATCTGCACGATGAGCAGCATGCGACTGCTTCGGCGGCGTGGAATGCGGGTTCGGCGTCTGGCCATGGGTGCAAAACGGGGTAGGGGAGGGTGCGCGTTCAGGCGTCGACGTGCACGATGCGGTCCGGTACGTCGTCGGAGGCACGCCGAATGTCTTTGACGTGCATCTCGAGGCGGCCGCGGCCTCGAAAAATGGTATACCGCGGGGAGAACGCGATGGCCACCGGCGCGTCGAGCAAATGCTCCCGGTCGGCCAACGAAAATCCGATGCCGTCCAGGGCGCCGGTCGCGTCGCGAAAGCGCGCGCGCAGGTGATTGCTGCCCACGACGCGCACACGCGATGCCTGGCTCTGCGCCGCCAAAAAGATCGGCTCGACGTTGCCCGTGCCAAACGGCTCGAGGCGCGCCAGGTCGCGCACGAAGCGATCGTCGAGGCTGCCCAGCTCGACCGAGCCATCCAGGGCCACGCGCGGACACGGCAGCGACGCGTCGGCGAGCACCTCGTCGGCCGCCTCGTTGAGCCGGGCGCGCAGCGCCTCCAAATGCTCGGCAGCGAACGACAGACCGGCCGCGGAGGTATGCCCACCGTAGGTGCTCAGATACTGCGCGGAGCGGTCGAGTATGCTCAAAATATTGATCCCGTCGATGCTGCGTGCGCTTCCCTTGGCCTCGCCGTTTTCGATGCCGGCCATGATGGCGGGGCGGTGGAAGCGGTCCATCAAACGACTGGCCACGATCCCCAGTACTCCCCGCGGCCAGTCAACGCCTGCCACCAGCAAAATCTTCCGCTGCGCGTCGACCTGGGCCTGCGCCTGGGGCACGGCGGCCTCCAGAATCCCGCGCTCGACCTCCTGGCGCTGGGAGTTGAGCGCCTCGAGCTTTTCGGCCAGATCCAGCGCGCGCCGATAGCTGCGCGTGGTCAATAGCTCCACGCAGATGGAGGCGTCCCCCATGCGTCCGGCGGCGTTGAGTCGAGGAGCGAGTCCGAAGCTGACCGTCTGGGTATTGACGCCGCTCTCCGGACGCGCCACGCGCTCCATGAGCGCGGCCACGCCGGCGCGCTTTCGCTGGGCGAGGATATCCAACCCGTAGCTCACGAAGATGCGATTCTCGCCGACCAGCGGGACCACGTCGGCGATGGTGCCCAGGGCCACCAGATCGAGCAGGTTGCGCACGTCGGGCTCGGGGACGTGCGCGAAGACCCCGCGCACGCGCAGCTCGCGGCGAATGGCCACCACGAAGTTGAACGTCACCCCGACCGCGGCGAGCTCCTTGAAGGGAAAGTCGCAGTCGTGTTGCAGGGGGTTGAGGATGGCGTTGGCCGGCGGAAGCTCGGGCGGAATGCTGTGGTGGTCGACCACGACCACGCGCAGCCCGAGCTGGCGGGCCAGGGCGATTTCGTCGACGTTGGAGACTCCGCAGTCGGTGGTCACCAACAGATCGCAGCCCTGCTCGGCCAGGCGGCGCACGGTGTCGGGGTTGAGCCCATAGCCATCCTGGTCGCGCTGGGGGATGTAGTAGCCGACGTTGGCGCCCAGCGCGCGCAGAAACGAATACAGCACCGACACGCTGCACACCCCGTCGACGTCGTAGTCGCCGTGGACGACGATGCGCTCACCGCCGTCGAGCGCCACCAGGATCTCGCGCACCGCGCGTTTCATGCCCTTCATGGTGAAGGGATCGTGCATCTGGCGAAGCGACGGATTGAGAAAGGCGTCCGCCTTTTCGAGATCGTGGATCCCCCGCTGGAACAAAAGCTGGGCGGTCAGAGGATGGAGATCGAACTCCGCGCGCAGCGTCTTCCACTGCTCACCGCTGCAGCGCGTCAGCACCCATTCGCGCGGCTTCTCTGTCGGTTCGGAATCCAAAAATTTCCACCAAACAACTTGAAGTCATTTCTTTTTCACCGAGAGCAGAGAAAACCCTAGCACAAGGCCACGGGTGCGTCACCTTGGGGCGCCGATCAAAAAAAGGCAGCCCCTCGACGGGGCCGCCTTTTTTGCTTTCGAGGTGCAACGACCCTTAGCTGACCATGCTCTTTTTGGCCTTCTGGGTCTCCATGAGTTCCTTGGCCTCACGGCGCGTCTTGAAGAAGGCGTCCAGGCGAAGCATGAGCGGCGTGGCGATGAAGATCGAGCTGTACGTTCCGACGACGATGCCGACGATGAGGGCGACGGCAAAGTCCTGAATCAGCCCGCCGCCCAAAATGGCGATGGCGATGACGGCCAGCAAGGTCGTCAAGCTGGTCATGATCGTGCGGCTCAACGTCTCGTTGATGCTGCGGTTGGCCGTCTCCTCGATGGTCTCATCGGGAGGCGCCGATTCCAGGTTCTCGCGTATGCGGTCGAAGACGACGATGGTGTCGTTGATACTATAACCGATGATCGTCAGCAGCGCGGCGACGATGGGCAGCGAGATCTCCAAATGGAAGACCGTGAAGAAGCCCACCGTGATCAGGGCGTCGTGGATAAGCGCCACGACCCCGCTCGGCGCATAGCGGATGTCGAAGCGAAAGCCGACGTAGATCATGATGAAGAACAGGGCGATCAACAGCGACTTGATGCCCGAGTTGCGGAACTGCGCGCCCACGCGCGATCCGACCGTCTCCATGCGCTCGACCCCGTGGGAGGGGTTGAACGCCTTGGGGAAGTGCTTGGAAAACGCCCGGGTGACGTAGTTTTGCAGGTCCTCGAAGCGCACCTTGTAGCGGTGAATGCCCTCGATGCTGGCATCCTTGACCTGCACGTTCTGCAGGCCCGTCTTTTGGAGGGCGTCCTTGATCTTGGCCGTATCGACCGGCTGGGCGTAGGTCGCCTCGGCGCGGTTGGGCTGGGCGATGTCCCAGTTCCAATCCTTGAGGGTACCCAGGCCGGCCAGGTTCTTTTTGACCTGTTGGTTCTTGGACTCGTCCATCACCGACACCGCCCGGGTCTGCAGCATGAAGGTATGCTGTCCCTTCTCGCCGTAGCGCTGCACCTGAGCGTCGGGCAGGCCCGCTTCGGCGGCGGCTTTGCGCACCTCCTTGGCGGGCACGTCCTGGTCGAAGTGCAGGATGATGTCACTGCCGCCCTTGAAGTCGATGCCGTAGGTCGGCCCGATGAAGATCACCGCCAGGATACTCGCGACCACGAGCACCACCGAGACTCCCACGAACATCCGTTGTTTCGGCACGAAGGGGAAGTTGGCGTCTGATTTAACTATTTCGAACATCTGTTTTTCCTCGAAAGCTTGTCTTCGCCTATCAGTCTTCAGTGCAGGGGGTCGACGCGATCAGATGCTGATCGAGTCGACGTCCGCCGAGCGGCTCGCGCCCCAGGTGTCGAAGAGCAATTTGGAAACGAAGACGGCTGTGAAGATGGTGCCGACGATACCGATGAGCAGAGTCACCGCAAATCCCTTGATGGGGCCGGTGCCGTACTGCATGAGCACGAGGCCGGCGATGGCGGTGGTGAGGTTGCCGTCCATGACCGCCGACAGCGCCCGGTCGAAGCCGGTATTGACCGCCTCGAAGGGAGGCCGCCCGCGCAGCAACTCCTCGCGTATGCGCTCGAAGATGATGACGTTGGCGTCGACCGCCATACCAATGGTCAGGATGATACCGGCGATGCCCGGCAGCGTCAGCGTCGCCCCCACCGAGGCCAGCGCGGCGACGATGAACACCACGTTGAGCAGCAGGGCGATGACCGAGTTGATACCCGAGCCGCGGTAGTAGATGAGCATGAGCAACACGACCAGAATCGCGCCCAGCCCCAGCGCCTGGGTACTGGAGTGAATCGAGTCCGCGCCCAGCGTCGGGCCGACGACCGTCTGATACTGCATCTCGATGGGCGCGGGCAGCGCGCCGTGGCGCAGCACGATGACCAGGTCCTGGGCATCCTGCTGCAATTCGCGGAACGACTGCATCGAGCCCAGGGTGATCTGGGCGCGACCGCCCATGATCGCCTCGTTGAACACCGGGGCGCTCTGGACCTTGTCGTCGAGCATGATCGCCATGCGCTTGCCGACGTTATGCGAGCTGAGCTGGCCGAATAGGTCGGCACCCTTGGAGTCGAAGTTCAGGGCCACGTAGGGGCGGTTGAACTTCTGGTCGACAGCCACGCGGGCGTCCTGGATGTAATCGCCGGTCAGCTCGGTCTTGCTGAAGATGTAGTAGGTCTTCCAGTACGAGCGCGACTTATCGACGACCTTCTTGTCCTTGTCCTTGTAGATCGGGTGGTATTGATAGCCGATCTGGTGCTTGGCGTCGGTCTTGCCCTTGAAGAACTGCTCGAGCTTGTCTTTGCTCGGGCTGGTCACCGACAGGTAGCCGCCGCCGATGCGCCGCAGGTTGTAGCCGGCGGGCAGGGTGGAGGCGAACTGCTGGAAGAACTGGTTGGTGTGGTCGTCGTCGACCATCTTGAACTTGAGCTGCGCCGTCTGGCCGATGAGCTTTTTGGCGCGCTCGACGTCGTCCTCTTTGAGGCCGGGAAGCTGGACGATGATGTCACCGATGCCGCGGCGGGTGATGCTCGGCTCGGCGACGCCCAGAGCGTTGACGCGCTCGCGGATCGTCTCGATGGCTTGCTTGACGGCAAACTTCTCGGTCTGCTCGACGTACTTGTCGGTCATCTTCAACCGCATCAAGCCATTACCCAGGTCGGTCTGCTTGAGGTTGGTGAAGTACGACATGAAGTCGTCGTCGATCAGCGAGGTCTTCGACGCGTCCTTGAACTGGACGTCGACGTAGTAGGCCTCTTTGGGGTGCGTGACCTCGACCTGGACGTTTTCGTCACGGTCTTTGAGCCGCTTTTGAACGTCGCGGGCCATGCGGTCGAGCTTGTCCTGCACCGCCTGCTTGACCAGCACCTTGTACTGCAGCAGCAGGCCACCTTGCAGGTCCAGCCCCAGGGTCAGGGGTTTGCCGTGCTTCATGATCCACTGCACGGCCGGGCCCTTGAAGTTCTCGACGTCGTGGTCGAGCTTACCATCGGCACCGTCGAGCACGCTGGGCAGTAGCGTATAGATCGCTACCAACAGCGCGATGAGGACGATGCTCCATTTAAACGTCTTCCCACTCATAAGTCCGAAGCTCCGTTCGGAGGGCGATTCGGCGACGACTCCCGCGAGCATCTCAGGCCCGATGGAGGCGCGTCCTTACGTGTTGTTCGCTTACAAACTCTTGCTTTCTTTGGCGTCGCCGGACTCATTGTCCTCGTCGGCGCCCTTGTCGCTTTCTTGCTCTTTTTCTTCCTCTTCGTCTTCATCGCGCAAAAACGAGGCCTGTGAGCCCTCGATCTGCTGGCGAAGCACCTTGATCTTGGTGTCCCGCGAGATGCGCAGGCGGATGACCTGGCCGTCGACCTTGTCGACCGTGCCAAATACACCGCCGGCGGTGACCACGCGATCGCCTTTTTTGAGCGAGTTCAAAAAGCTCTCGTGCTCGCGCTGACGCTTCTGTTGGGGTCGAATCAGCAAGAACCAAAACACCAGGGCGACAGCAATCCAGGGGATAAACTGAACCCAGCCGGGTGCTTGAGCGCCGCCTTGAGCAATGATGAGGTGTTGCCACATAATCTGTTGTCTCCGGCTACCTTATTACTGTTTTCTTGGGGATACGAGTGCGCGGTGCTTCAACCGTAACGGCCGGGGCACCAACGTTCCGGCGCTCGCCCGCAAAAAAGAAGGCGCTCCAAGGAGCGTAGGGAATAGCAGCCGAGCCGATCGAGGTCAAGCCCGCGCCCAATGCAACCGAGAAGCTACGGGTAAGTATTTCTTTCTGCTCAGATTTTACGTTTGCAGGGGCGCCCGATCGCGCCCATTGACCGTTTAATTTTGTTTGCGCGCGTAATATTGGGCGCGAAATTGCTCGAATCGCCCCTCGGCGATGGCCTGGCGCGCCTGTCGGGTCAGCGCCAGGAAGTAGTGCAAGTTGTGCAGCGTGCACAGCCGCGCCGACAAGATCTCCTGGGCCTTGTACAGGTGGCGCAGGTAGGCGCGGGTGTAGTTCTGGCACGTATAGCACTCACAGTTGGGATCGAGCGGGCCCATGTCCTCGGCGTAGGTGGCGTTGCGGATCTTGACCACCCCCACGCTGGTAAAACACTGCCCGTTGCGCGCGTTGCGCGTGGGAATGACGCAGTCGAACATGTCCACGCCCCGCGCGATACATTCGACGAGATCGCCGGGCTTTCCCACGCCCATCAAATACTTCGGTTTGTCGGCCGGCATCAGCGGCGTGCTCAGCTCGACGGTGTCGTACATCTTGTCTTTGGCCTCGCCCACGCTCAGCCCGCCGATGGCAAAGCCGTCGAAGGGCAGGGCGCACAGCTCATCGATGTGGGCCCGGCGAAACTCGGGGCTGGTGCCCCCCTGCAAGATCCCGAACAGCGCGCAGTCCGGGCGGGTGCGCGCCTCCAGGCAGCGCTTCTCCCAGCGGGTGGTCCGGGCCAGGCTCTCGCGCATATACGCGTCCTCGCACGGCAGCGGCGGGCACTCGTCGAAGGCCATCATGATGTCGCTTCCCAGCGTCTCCTGAATCTCGATGACCTTCTCGGGGGTGAAGAAATGCCGCGATCCGGCGATATGGTCCTGGAAGACCACCCCGTCCTCTTTGATCTTGCGCAACTCCTCGAGGCTAAAGACCTGGTAGCCGCCCGAGTCGGTCAGGATCGGGCGATCCCAGTGCATGAAGCCGTGCAGTCCGCCATGTTTGGCGATGACGTCGAGCCCCGGGCGCAGATACAGATGGTACGTATTACCCAAAATTATCTGCGCGCCGATCTCCTGGGTCAAATCCTCCGGGGTCATCGCCTTGACGGTGCCCTGGGTACCCACAGGCATAAAGATCGGCGTCTCGATGCGCCCGTGGGCGGTCTCGATGACGCCCGCGCGGGCCATGCCGTCGGTGGCCTGGACCTCGAATGAAAATGTCTCGCAGCTAACAGCCATTGGTCCCAACCTCACAGAATCAGCATGCCATCGCCGTAGCTATAAAACCGATAGCGCTGGGCGACCGCCGTCTCGTACATCTTGCGGGTGAACTCGTAGCCGGCGAAGGCCGAGACCAGCGCCAGCAGGGTGGAGCGGGGCAAGTGAAAGTTGGTGATCAGCCCGTCGCAGACCTCGAAGGGAACGCCCGGGTACAAGAAGATGTCGGTGTCGCGCACGCCCGGCTCGAAGGGCCGTTCGCGGCGCGCTTCGGCCTCCAGGGCGCGGGCGCTGGTCGTGCCCACGGCGATGATGCGCCCACCGTCGCGGCGCGTCTGTTCGATGGCCTGGGCCAGCCCCTCCGAGATCTCGTACTCCTCGGAGTGCATGTCGTGCTCGGAGAGGCGATCGGCCGAAATCGGTCGAAACGTCCCCACGCCCACCTGCAAGGTGACGAACGCGCGGCGTACCCCGCGCTGGTCGAGCGCCTCGAAGATGTCGTCGTTGAAGTGCAGCCCCGCCGTGGGCGCCGCCACCGCGCCGGGCTTGCTGGCGTACACCGTCTGATAGCGCCGACGGTCGGCGGCGGTGGCCTCCTCGGCCTCGCCGAGCGTCTTGCGGCGCTTGACGATATACGGCGGCAGGGGCATCTGGCCGACCTCCTCGAGCAAGTCGACGGGCGTTCCATCCCAGGCGATCTCGACGCGCGCGTGGCCCGACGCCCACTGACGCACCACAAAGGGGGCCACGTCGGCGGCGTCGGCGCTAAGCTCCATGCCCGGCCGAAGCGGCCTCGAGCTTCGCGTCATGCACTCCAAGACCAGCCGCCCGCCGCTCGGCTCGGTCCAGCGCGCGCTGCCCTTTGGCTCGACGACGTCGAGGACCAAGAGCTCGACCGCCCCGCCGGTGTCCTTGTGGGTCATCACCCGCGCCGGGATGACGCGCGTGTCGTTGAACACAAGCAGGTCGCCGGCGTCGAGCAGCTCCGGAAGATCGTGGTAGTGATGGTGCTCGAGGCTCTGGGAGGCGCGCCTGGCCACCAACATACGCGACGCGCTGCGCCGGTCGGCCGGGTGTGCGGCGATCAGCTCGTCGGGCAACTCGTAGTCATAGGCGTCGACGGCGTCGAGATCGGGAGGTTGGGTATGCGTGTTCGTCATACGTCTTTATCGTGCGGATGGTGCAACCATCGTCGTGGGGCCTCGCTCCTATCACGAAGCCCCCGACAGGCCAATAGCGCTTGGCAGTTGGCAGGTCGACGGCCCGTCGGCGCTCGACGCGCATCCGATGGTTGCTCGTGCGGACCAACCCGTCTAGACTGATCCCACCAGTAGTCCTTGCCCTACCCAAAAAGCCATGTCCACCTCCAGCGACCCCTCGAAGAACGGCGACCGTGCCACCAAGATCCGCTCGATGGTCACCGACGACTACGAGCGCATCTCCAAGACGGATGACCCGTTCGTCATCCTGAACTTGAGCCGAGACGTCTCCCTCGATGAGGTTCGCTCGCGCTACGAGCGCTACGAGAAGTTTTATCGGGCCGAGAACTTCCAGCGCTTCGGGGACATGGATCTGACGCGAAAGGCCCTGGATATTCGCCGGGCCATCGGCCGGGCGATGGTCTCGATTCAGAGCGCCCTGGGCGGTGATTCCGCCGAGATGGCCGCCTCGTCCTCCGATGAGATCCCGGTGCTTCCCCAGGTGGACGACGACTGCGCCGCCCTGGGCGACATCTACTTTCGCGACGGGTTGACTTACCTGAAGCTTCGCGACCTCAATTCGGCCGAAGAATGCCTGCAGCGCGCGGTGGATTACGATCCCAGCCGCGGCATCATCCTGGCGTATTTGGGCTACACGCAGTTCAAGCTGCGCGACAACGACCCCGCGGTCGTCGACGAGTCGAGCCGCAAGCTCAAGCGCGCGGCCAAAATGGAGCCGGACAACGCCGAGATCTTCGTGCTCATGGCCCGGTTCGGCATCAATACCGGGCGGGGCGACCTGGCGACGTCGGCCCTGGACAACGTCGAAAAGCTGCGGCCCAAACATCCCAAGCTCTCCAAGCTCAAGCAGCGCCTGGCCGCCATGAGCTAGACCGGCTTAGCCAGCCGTTCCAGTCGACGTTTGCAGGCCGACAAAGACGCCCCAATCGTTGGAACGATTCCGCCAGTCGGCGCGCACCCCCACTGACCAACCAAGCTCTGGGAAGCGGTAGCTATTCCCCAGCGACAGCCCCACCGAATCGGGCGCGGGCGCCCAGAAAGCGCGGGCATCGACACCCCAGCGATTGGCGCGCCAGGCCAGACCTGCGAGGTGGGTGGTCCCGGGCGCCGACGCCGGCTCGGCGAGCACGCGCTGGAACCCTTCGACGAACGACCAGCCGTCGTCGAGCGACGCACGCCACTGCAGCGCAGAGAGCCACGGGGCGGTCAGTCGGCTCGCGCTGTACTGAAGGCGCAGCGAACCCGCCCAGATCGCCGCGCCGACCTGCCACAGCAGGCGGTTGCAACCCCCGACACAGGCCGCGTTCGCCGCCACCTGTCCGCCAAACCCGTCCGATGGCCGCCCGAGGCGCACTCGCCCGCCGGCCAGCCCCAGCAAATCGTTGTCCAGCGCCTGCCAGACGCCCGCGCCCTGCACAAAGACGCCCACGGGCACCTCGACGGAGACCGCGCGACCGATGTCGAGGCGCTGGTCCAGGCTGACCCCGGCGAGGCTCCACTCGGGGATTTGCACGGCGAGGGGAAGCGGAAGTCCGGCGGCCGACGCGCCGTCGGTGGTGCGCTGGAAACCGGTGACCGCACGCGCCACGACGAGTGCGGGCACGATGCGGTGAGTTACCTCGCCAAACCGGCCCTGCAGCGCCACGCCGGCGTCGACCATGGCGAGGATCTGGCCGCTCGTGCTCGATGCCAGCCCCACAGCCTGCGAGCCTATGCCGCTCTGGAGCCAACCGCGCACCGCCGGGCGAAGATAGGCCGCGCCCAACGAGCCAAAGACGTGACGTGCGCCCGCCCTCAGCAGCGTGGCGTGCACGCTGTCGCTGCCGTCGAAAAAGCTCGTATGCGCCGCCTCGAGGTCGACCACGGCGTAGTCCGCCACACGATGCGAGACCGCCAGGCGAAGGTCGGCGCCATAGGCCGCGTCGGCGCTGTCCAGATTCGGCGGCGAGAACGGCTGCGAGTGCACCGCGCGCACGGCGAACACATGCTCCGGCCCCGACAGCGACACACCCACCTGGCTGAGCCGCCACGGCCGGTAGAAGGCATCGCGACCCAACCGGTCCGTGCGCCAAAACGCGGGGTCGCCTGCCTCCTCCAGGTCGGCGGCGAGGTGTGCAAACGGGGTTCCCCACACGCCGGCCCCGATCGCCGAGGCGCGCAGGTCGTCGGTCTGTTGCGACCAGCGAAGTTGGGCGTCGAGTAAATCGCCCTCGGCGCGCAGCCGAGGTGGCCCGCTGGGGCGCGCACGCGAATCGCTGGTCAGCCCGATGCCCGCGCCGTACCAGCGCGCGGGGGCGACCACGGCTTCCGGAGCGATGCCCCACGAGCCCACCAGGTAGGCGACCTGTAGGCTCGCCGTCTTGCGGCTGTAGACCAGCGTTGGCGGCAAAAAGCCGCTGACCGGGCCCGGGCGCCGGGCCTGGAAATCGGCGAGGTAGGGCGGCCATGCGGCGAGCGAGAAATGGTCAATTGTCCAGGCGTCGTTGGCAAAGACGGCCCGCTGTGCGACCGCCACCGGTTTGGCGACGCCGCCGGGGCGCTTCCAACCACACCGCCCGACGGTCTGTTTGCGGGCCAGGGCGCCCCAGCGCAGCCTCTCCAGGGTGAGCGGACCGCCCGGGCCGCTCGAGCGCGCAGCGTCGGCGCCGAGCACCATCGAATGTCGCGCAGACGTGGCGATCAGGTCGGTCAGCCGAAGAGACGACGGCCTGGCGGCGTCGACCGTCCACCGCGCCACGAAATAACGCGTCCCCGGGCGCCGCGGATCGCTCGCGCCCGCCGTGACGGCGGCGTCGATGCCTTCGGCACGCACCTGGCCGCGGCTGGCCTCGATGCGCTCGGCGCGAAATCGCCCCCACTCGGTGTTCAACTGCACGCAGGTGCACGTAAACCGCGCGCCGGTGAACTCGCAGCTACGCGCCGCGCCGGCCCCATTGGCCAATTGGGTCGGTGAGAAGTCACGTACCGTATGGCCCACCGCGTCGAGCTGGGCGCGCGTCGGCAACCACGCACCGTGGCGTGCGGTCGATGGAGCAGGGGAGTGTGCGAGAGCCGGGGCGCAGGGCAGCCCCAAGGTGAGGACAGATGCGACGCTGACGAACACGAGGCCAAGACGAGGTGGGCGGTACAGCGGTGTCATACGGCCCCGTCGACGTCAGCGGTCCTCCGAAGACGAGCTGCGCGCCCGCCTCCCGAGGACCATTCGAAGAATTACGTCACTGCTGGTCCTGGTTCTGACCGGCGACCTTCGTACCGTCGTCGGCGTCTTTGCTCGCCGGCGGGGTGTACGGGAAGTCCAGGTAGACGTAATCGCCGTCCTGGCGCACGGTGGGCTGCTCGAATTTGTCCAGCTCGATGGTGATCTCGATGGTCTTCGAGTCGGTCTTCTTGGTCTCGATGCGCTTGACGTTGCGGTGGAAATAGCTCGTGTCGATGAACCGCGTGAAGTTGCGCGCCGGGATCTTGGTGTTGTCGATCTCGACCTCGATCTGCGCCGGATCCTGCTGACGCCGGATGTGGTAGTCGGCCGTGCGGGCCGTCTGGAAGAACACCCGGGTATGCTTGTCGGTGGGGCGAAAGCCCAACCAGGTCAATTCGTTGGGGTTGTTGGTATTGGCCCCTTCCTCGCGGGCGTGCTCCAGGTGGGCGACCTTGTCGCGGGTGCCGGGGATGACGCCGCGATACAGGTGGTCGAGGGCCAGATCCAGCGTGGTCCGCGGAGCGTTGGACGCGTGGCGCTTGCCCGAAAAAATGGTGATGCGCGTCGACGGCGTCATCTGGTCGCCGTCGCCCTTCTTGCCGTCCTTGCTGCTCGCCTGTTGCTGCGAGGAGGCCTGTTGTTGCGAGGACGCCTGTTGTTGCGAGGAGCCCTGATCCAGGGGCTGCTTGGGCGCGGGCATGCCCGGATACCAGGCTTGCGCGCCGCCACCGCCGCCCGAGGAGGACTGGCCGCTGCTTCCCGCCGAGGAGTTGTTGCTATTTCCGTAGGTATGAATGGTCTGCGCCGCCGCAGGGGCGACGTAGCCAACCGTCGCAAGGGCCAGGCCGGCTGTGAACGCGCAATGACGAATGAGTCTCATGATAGGCACCTCGGTTGGAGACCCGCAGCAGGAAATTTCGCGGATTACTTTGTGTTGCTCGCGCATCACAGTAGCACCCGCTTCGCGCATAGGGCAAGTAATTCGCCCACCTACGACACGCCCGCGCTCGCCCGTCAGTTTGACAGAGCGCGAGCGCGGCTGGTACCGTCCCGCCGATATGATTAAGTTCGCCCGGCGCCCGCACCTCCGTGCGCGGCGATGTGCATGAGATGTTTGGACTCTTGGGTCCTTTCCCAACCCTATTAATCGAGGAACGACAATGGCAGACATCACCGTTCGCAAGAGCCACGGCATGGAGTTCGACGAGGCCAAAGAGAAGGTCCACGAGGTCGTCTCCGATCTGCAGAAGGACATCGAGTACATCGACAAGGTCAACTGGAACGCCGACGGCACGGCCGCCGACGTCAAAGGCAAGGGCTTTTCGGGGCGCTTCCAGGTCGATCCCACCGACGTGACCGTCGACATCAACCTCAAGCTGTTCGCCAAGCCGTTCAAGAGCAAGATCGCCCAGCAGGTCGACAGCCGCATGGAACGCTACTTTGGCTAATATGCGCCCTCCGTCGTCACAGCAGCGCCCCCCAGCGCGCTGCCGTCAATCCCCACGAACCGAGGACCGCGGCCAGCCGCGGTCCTCACTGGTAGGAAGTCGAGCGTCATGAGCAGCAAGAAGCTAGTGGTTGTATTACTCGTCGCGCTGGTCGGCGTCCCGTCGGTGGCCAGCGCTCGCATTTCCAAGAGTCTGGCCAAGGAACTCGACGGCTATGTCGCGGCCAACAAAAGGTCCGACGACGCCGAGGCCAAGCAGGCCGCGCTGATGACGGAGGGACGCGTCGGCGGGCGCAAGGCGCGCAAGGACCTGGCCGGCTTCGCCAAGGACAGCGCCGAGCGCGTTCGCCTGGGGGCGCTGATGGGCCGTTGGTTTGCCGGCGACCGCCACGCCGACGACAAGATGGTCGCCGAGCTCGCCAAGGACTCCGGGCTGTACCTGACGTTGACCGACATCGTCAGCGTGCTCCCCGACAAAAAAGAGGAGCCACTGCTGTCGAACCTGATCCGCAAGGCGGACCCGGCCCACAAGCGCGACATCTTCCGCTACCTGGCGCAGCAGCACGGCAAGCTGTACTCGCTGCTGGGTAAGTACCTGACCGGGCGCGACGACAAGGACCGCGCTGCGGCCGTCCAGGCGGCGATGTTTACCGCCCGCGACGAGGCCATCGACTACGCCAAGAAGATGGTCCGCAGCCGACACGACGACATTCGCGCCGACGGCGTCGAGCTGGCGATCGGCCTGGCCCAGCGCCCCGGTGGCAGCGACAAGGCCGTGGCCATCGTCGAGAGCGCCGTCGATGACCACTCCGACGCCATCGCCGACAAGGCGGCGCGCTTTCTGGTCGAACACGGCAATAAGAAGGGCGTGTCGCACCTGATGGGCGAGCTCGCCAAGGCGAGCAAGGACGACAAGAAGGCCGACATCGCCCAATACCTGCTCGACAACGACGCCAAGGTGTCCGCCAAGGACGCCAAGGCGCTGATGGACGCCGAGAACAAAAAACTGTCCGCCCTCGGATGGCAGCTCGCCGCGACCAGCGGCGGCAACGACATGGTCGGCAAGCTTCGCAAGATGTTCCAGAGCACTCACTTCGACGAGCGCATCGTCGCCGTCAAGGCGATGGGACGCACGCACGACAAGAAGATGGTGGGCATGCTCGGCAAGGCGCTCTTCGAGGGCAATCGCCAGCTTCGCCTCGACGCGGCCAAGAGCCTCGGACGCATCGGCGACGCCCAGGGACTGGTCTTCTTGCAGAAGGCGCTGACCGGCGAGCGCGACCGCGACGTCAAGATCGCCGTCATCGACGCCGTCTCCCGCATCAAGAAGGACAAATCGCTGCAGCTTCTTCGCTTCCAGACCACCGACCGCGACCCCAAGGTCAAGCTCGCGATCGTGCGCGGCATCCGCCGTCTGGGCAAAAAAGAGGGCGTCCAGGCCCTGCAGGTCATCGCGCAGGACCGCAACCTCAAGGTGCAGTGGCAGGCGTTTTTGACCGCGCTGGAGCTCGACCCCCACAAGGGGTTCTCGCAGATGAGCCGGATGCTGCGCAATCCGCCCGACGGCTTCATGGCCGATATCGAACAGCTCGCCCCGGACACGCGCAACAAGGTGATCGCCTATCTGCTGGCCCATGGAAATGACCAGGCGCGGGCGGCTGCGCTGAGCACCGCGCGGCGCATCGGCAAGCCCATGTTCCCCACCTACCGCAAGGTCGTGGCGGATACGACCACGCCCGCCAGCGTGCGGCGCACCCTGCTGGTCGCGTTGAGCGAGGCCCGCGCCAAGAAAGACCAGTCGCTCTTCGAGAAGCTCGCCCGCACCAGCGGCGACAAGGGCATCCGCCGCCTGGCCGCCTGGACGCTGACCGAGTACGGCGGCAAAGACCTCGAGGCGACCTTCCGCGGCCTGCTCGGCAGCGACGACCCCGCGGTCAAGTCCATCGCCGCCTACGGCCTGGCCGTCATCCACCACTGAGCGACTGGCCGCAACAAACTAGGCCCACAAAAAAAGGCCCGCCGACACCGGCGGGCCTTTTTTATGATTGATTCGTTCAGAACCCAACGCGCATGCCGACCTGCGCGCCGTCGGTGCGCGGGGCGAGGCTGAAGCTGACCTTCGGGCCGCCGGTGTGGTCGGCGCCGCCCGAAGGCGTCGGCGAGCTCTCCGCGCCGCCGGCGTAGGTCTCATAGAGCAGGTAGCCGCCGGCGGCCAGGCCCACGGCCGCCACCGAATAGCCGATGACGCTCATGGTGTAGGCCGAGTCCATATCCGACTGCAGCTTGTTGGCCCGCGCCGTGGGCGCCAACGGGCAAAGGGCGTTGCCACAGATCATGCTCTGGGCCTCGGAGTTGTAATTGCCGACCTGGACGGTGCCGATGATGCCGGCGACCAGACCAACGGTGCCCACGCCCACGGCCGCCCAGCCGGGAACCGCGTAGTTCTTGGTCGAGGCCACCGGATTGCCGCCGGCGGCGACGGCCGGTTTGAAGGTCAGCGCCACCTTGGAGACCTTGTCGCGGTGGAGCATGACTTTCTGGGACTTTTTCTGCTTGTCGGGCGTTTGCACAGTGACGATATGCTCACCCAACGGCAGTTTATCGAGGCTCACGGGGGCCACGCCGACCTTCTTGCCGTCGAATAAGACCTCGGCGTTCTTGGCGCCGGCGACGTTGACCTCGAGTTTGCCGACGTCGCCGTATAAAAAGCCCTCGATGACGGCGTCGATCCCGGCCTTGATTTCGTCGCCACTTCCCTCGATCGTCTCGTCGTTGACCTGGCGGATGAAGTCGCCCTTGGAGAAGTCGAACATCTTGAGGGTCAACAAGTAGACATCCTCGGAGTGCTGCACCGAGCCGTAGACGATGCGGTCACCGTCGACGAAGTCGCTCAGCCCCGCCAGGCATTTGACGTTGGCTTTTTTGCAGCCCAGGGTCAGCACGAGGTCGTTGATGGTGGCGTCGCCGCCGGGCTTGACCTTCATGCCCGGATGGGCCTCGATGGCGTCGTGCAGCGCCGAGTAAAAGTGGTCCATCACCGATTGCTCGGCGTTGAAGGTCTCGAACTTCAAGATGACCACGCTGGCCTCGGCGCCATCGGCCGATTTGTCGGCGTCCTTCTTGCCATCTTGGGCAAAGGCGGGTAGGGCGGGCAGGGCCAGCAGGACCAGAATTAATGAGGCGATCAAACGACGGAACATCGTGACTCCATTAGGTGAGCACTCGCCCCGAGCCGGCTGCGTCCGTCCTGCGGACCGCGTCACCAGGCGCGGCGCGGGCGTCTGTCTGGATTTTGTTAGGTTGAAAGTACCAGTGGTCTACCAATGATTCAACTCGACTCCATCTCAAAAGCCTACGGTGGCGACCAACTGCTCGACTCGATGAGCTGGAAGCTGCCCGACAACGCCGTCATCGGGCTGGTGGGGGCCAACGGCGTGGGCAAATCGACGCTGTTTCGCATCATCAGCGGCGAAGAGGCCCCCGACGCCGGCCGCGTGATCATTCCCCGGCATACCAAGGTGGGCTACCTGCCCCAGGAGGTCACCGAGGTCCACACCGGCAGCGTCATCGACGTCATCGTCGACGGTGCCCGCGAGCTGTTGGCCATCGAAAAGCGCCTGGGCGAGCTGCAAGCCGAGCTCGCCGAGGCCTCCGGGGCGCGCGCCGAAGAGCTCAGCCACGTCTACGGGGATCTGCAGGAGCGGTTTCGCCGCGGCGGCGGCTACTCCATCCGCGGGCGCGCTCGTCAGATCGCCGCCGGACTGGGCTTTGTCGAAGGCGACTTCGGTCGCCCCTTGCAGGAGTTCTCGGGTGGCTGGCGCATGCGCGCGCTGCTCGGGCGCCTGCTGCTGGCCAACCCGGACGTGCTCTTGCTCGACGAGCCCACCAACCACCTCGATCTGGAGAGCCTGGAGTGGTTGGAGGGCTTTTTGAAGTCCTACGGCGCCACCATCGTGCTCATCAGCCACGACCGCTACTTTTTGAACCGGCTCACCGACCAGATCGCCGAGCTGGCCAACCGCACGGTGCGCACCTTCCAGGGAAGCTACGACGATTACCTCGAGCAGCGCGAGGAGCTGCGTGAGCGCCTGCTCAAGGAGCGCGAGGAGCAGGAAAAGGAGATCGCGCGCATCGAGGACTTCATCGAGCGCTTCCGCTACAAAGCCACCAAAGCAGCCCAGGTGCAGAGCCGGGTCAAGATGCTCGAGCGCATCGAGTTGGTGGAGGTGCCCCCCGATCCCACGCCGCATATCAACTTCTCGTTTCCCCAGCCGCCGCGCGTGGGCAAGCGGGTGGCCGCGGCCGAGGCGGTGCGAAAGGCCTACGGGGACAACGTCGTCTTCGACGGCGTCGACTTCCAGGTCTACCGCGGCGACAAGATCGCGCTGGTCGGCCCCAACGGCGCCGGCAAATCGACGCTGCTCAAGCTGCTCGCCGGCGAGTTGGACGCCGACGCCGGCCACATCGACTTCGGCAACCGCGTCGACATCGCCTATTTCGCCCAGCACTCCGTCGACCAACTCGACCTGTCACGCACGGTGTTGCAGGAGATGGAGGCCAGCGCCTCGGTGGAGGCCTTCCCGCGCGTGCGATCGGTGTTGGGGGCGTTTCAATTCTCCGAAGACGACGTCGACAAACCGATCAACGTGCTGTCCGGCGGCGAGAAGAGCCGGCTGGCGCTGGCCAAGATGCTGCTCGAGCCTGCCGGGCTGCTCTTGCTCGACGAGCCCACCAACCACCTGGACATCACCTCGCGTCAGATGCTCGAGGAGGCGCTGTCGACCTTCGAGGGCGCTTTTTGCGTCGTCTCCCACGACCGCCACTTCCTCAACGCCGTGGTCAACAAGGTCGTGCACATCCAGAACGGCACGCTGACCGAATACCTGGGCGACTACGACTACTACCACTGGAAGCATTCCGCGCGGCAGGCCGCCGCCGACGAACAGGCCTGCGAGGCCGACGACCAGGCGAGCACAACCTCGCTGACCAAAAAGGAAATTCGCCAGCGCGCCGCCGAAATTCGCCGCCAGCGCGACACCGAGACCGGCGAATTGCGCAGCCGGCTCGCCAAAGTGGAGAAGCGCATCGAGGCCGCCGAGATCCGCCACGCCGAGCTGGAGGCGCAGTTGGCCGACCCGGCCACCTACGACGACGCCGAGCTGATGGCTCGTCTAAATCGCGAGTTCCAGCAGGTCGGCGACGACGTCGAAACGCTGATGATGGAGTGGGAAGAGGTCGCCGCCGAGCTCGACGCCATCGACAGGCGCTACGCCGAGCAGGAAGCGGCGCTTCGGGAGTAGGCGGGCGCGTCAGTTGCTCGAGGCCACCTGGCTTTGGCGCTGATCGACGACCTCGTAATATTCGCGAAGCGCCTCGCTGGCGACCCACGGCCCCTTGATGCGCCAGATGGGCGTGTTGCACGCCAGGCCGCCGACGGCGGCCTGGCGGCCGAGCTTGTCGTGCGCGAAGCCGACGAACCACGTAAAGCCCAGGTAGGGGTCTTTGTTGGACAGCGTGCCCGTCTTGCCGGCGACCTGGACGTCGTTGGGAAAGGAGCGCCGCTGGGCAAAATAGTGGCGCGCCGTGCCGTACTCGGTCGTGCCCTTGAGCAGCTTGGCCATGATGTGGGCGGTCTTTTTGGACATCACCCGGCGCAGCACGCGCGGCTCGAAGTCATACAGCGTGCGCCCGGAGGGGCCGACGTATTTGTCGATGAGGGTAGGGCGCATCATCACGCCGTCGTTGGCGATGGTCGCCGCGATCAGCGCCCCGTGCAGCGGGCTCAAATAGGTATGCCAGAACCCGGCGGCGGTGCGCGCCCGCTCGATGGGGTCGGCGACGAATTTGGCCTTGCTGCGCTTGACGGGCAGCTCGAAGGGGATGTCGGTGTTGTAGCCGAAGCGCTGCGCCCACACCTGCAGATCCTGGCGGCTGAGCTTGCGGTAGGCCAGTCGGGCCATGATCACGTTGATCGACCAGGCCAGGGCGTCGCCCATCGTGGCGCATTTGCGATCGTGCTTGAGGCTTCCCTTGATGTTGCGCTCGCTCAGGAAGCTGTGGCCGCCGTGGTAGCAAAACTTATTCGACGGGTTGACCCCGGCGCTCTCGATGAGGGCGGTGGCCGTGACGATCTTGAAGACCGACGCCGACGGCGCCACCGGGCGGCGCGCGACCTTGCGGATCGGCGGGGTGCGCTGGGTATGGCTGACCATCGCCAGCACACGGCCGGTGTTGGGCTCGACGAGCACCACGCCGCCGGCGGGCACGTTGTAGTCGTCGAACACCTCCTGCATATGCGCCTGAACGTCGGGATCGAGGGTCAAATAGACCTTGCCGCCGTTGGGAAGCGTCTGCACGAGGTGATCGCCTTCGCGCTTGGCCTTGCTCAAGTCCAGGCCCGCCTCGACCCAATCGCGGGGCACCGCCTCGACGTCGACCGGTTTGAAGGCACGCGCGGCGTGGGCGATGGCCTGGGCACGTGCGCGCGCGGCCATGCTCGCGCGACCGTCTCCATCGGGGTCGAGCCGGCGCAGCGCGCTCTCGGTGGCCGCGGCGCGCTGGGCGCTCTGGTAGGCCTGGTCGACGCGGTCCTGCGGGCGCTCGTCGGCGCCCGCGCTCAACGACGTGAACGCCACCGCCAAACAGGACAGGCCGGCGGCGCAGACGGCAAAACGGAAGAAGTCGGGCTTCTGAGGCTGGTGTGAATCTCTCATCGGATCTTTAAATGTGGCCAAGGTCGCCATCGCGGTCAAGGCTCGCCAGCGCGGCGGCCTCGACGGGCGGTGGGGTGCGTGCAGAAGCGGTGTTCCACCTCTGTTGTACGACATCCACCGTGGGTGTCAATTTTCTTGTCGGAATGCACCGCACGCTCGTCGGTTTTTGTCTTGACGACGGCTTTTTGTTCGACTATCAATCGCCGTCCCGCGGGCATGGTGCGCAGCCGATGTCCGCCTCGTGGCTACGTAGCTCAGTCGGTTAGAGCGAGCGGCTCATATCCGCTAGGTCGGGGGTTCGAATCCCTCCGTAGCTACTGCCCAAAGCCCCGAAGGCCGTCGACGGTCGTCGGGGCTTTTTTGTATGGCGCGCAGGCCGCCAGCCTGTTTTCGGGGCGTTCTGGCGCCTTGCAGGTGTCAACCGGGCGATATAACCTGTCAGGCGAGCATCAGCGTCTTGCGGAAGATCGCGCAGGCGACAACCGACAAGCCAACACCGACTTTTACGTGTGACCGAGGGACCATGGGCGACAATATCGACGAGGTTCGTCAAAAGATCGACCAGATGTACGCCCGGCTTGACGAACAGACCTATTACGAGCTGCTGGACGTCGAACCCGACGCCGCCGACGACAAGACCGTCCTCAAGCAGTTTCGCGTCAAGGCCAAAGACTGGCACGCCGACCGCTACAGCTCCTATGATCTGGACGCGCAGTACAAGCAGAAGCTCCAGGAGATCTTCGCGGCGCTGAACACCGCCCAGCAGACGCTGTCGGACCGCGACAAGCGCGCCGATTACGACTTCAAGCTCGAGGCGGGCGACAAGAATATCAAGAATATCATCGACGCCGAGGGCGCGTTTCGCCGCGGCAAGAATATGCTGCAAACGGGCAGCTACAACGGCGCCCACGAGCAATTCAAGCGCGCCCACGAGTTGGCGCCCGACGAAGACGAGTACCGCGCGCATTATCTGTACACCGAATATCTGCAGATTCCCAAAAACGAGGACGGCAAGGCGCTCAAACGCACGCGCGCCA
This sequence comes from uncultured delta proteobacterium, assembly GCA_963697525.1. Lineage (GTDB taxonomy): Bacteria > Myxococcota_A > Bradymonadia > Bradymonadales > Bradymonadaceae > Bradymonas. The sequence goes on along the minus strand of OY969087.1, from coordinate 4,480,097 downwards.
AAGAAATCGCCGACGAGCTCGACGCCATCAGCGCCAAGAAGCCGGAGAACGATTCCATTCTGACCTTCTTGGGGGTGGTGTTCATGGGGCTCGACCAGATGAACAAGGCCAAAGGCCTGTTCAGCGAGGCGCTTCGCCACAACCGCCAGAACGTCGTCGCCCAACGCCAAATGCGGCTGTTCTCGATGCGCAAAGAGCGCAAATCCAAGAAGGGATTTTTCGACAAGCTGCTGGACAAATTCCGCTCGTAAGACCGGCGGCCAACAGGCTCGTTGGGCAAAAGGCCGACGCCAGGCGCGTCGGCCTTTGTCTTGGGGCTTCCACAGGCTTTGCGTCCGATAATGTATATTATGTAAACTCACAAATATGTCACCGAATGCAGGCTGGCAGCCTTCGCTCCGGCCCCGCACACCTAAAAAAAGCCCCGGCCATCGCTGACCGGGGCTTCTCTCCAAACATGCCCTCTTCGGGCTACTCACTCACGCCAAACTCAGTGACCGTTATACATCTCCAGGCGGTCACCCACGCTCAACTCGCGCTTCGAGTCGGTCACGATCGCCGTCGAATAGTGGTCGCGCACATCGAGCACGAGCACCTGGCCGACGCGCGACCACGGAATCTTGTCGCTCAGCGGCTTGTCCACCAGGCCTTTGTGCAGCCCTTCGAAGCGCTGGTAGACGAAGAAGCGATTGCCCACGCGCACGCCGTCGGCCGCGCCCTTGTTCAAAAACACGTACTGCTGCTCGGCGAAGATGCTGCCCGGCTGCAGCGTGTCGATGATCTTGGCCACGCCGTCGGTCGCCGCGGTCGTCTGTTTGATGACCTCGAGCTGGCGCTCGTACGGAATGAGCATGTCGCCGCGGTACATCTCTTGCCACGACTGGGTGACTTTGACCTCGTCGTAGTATTTTTTGGAGGTCTTGGTGACCTCGACGGCGCCGACGACCAGGTATTTGTGGGCGATGACGTTGTCGTCGTCGTCGGTCAGCGTGCCGACCTCGCGCACGACGGCGAATTTGTCGCCCTTGTGGACCTCGCCCGGCTTTTTGACCTTGTGGCGCTCGTCCTCGGGAATCTCGTCCTTTTCCTCTTTGGTATAAGCGCCGTCGCCAAAGCCGACCCAGGCGGTGTCGTGCGTGGCGAGCATGCTGGCCTCTTTTCGCGACGCCAGAATGCGGCCGACGTACGGCGCCTCGTCCTTAGTGATATAGCCACCCAGCGGCAGGTACATGCCCTGGGGGGCTTTCTCCTCGACGACCTTGGTGCCCTGTTTCGCCCCGCTGTTGCCGGGCTGCGGCTGGGCCTTGTTGTGCGCCGGACGCAGGTAGACGATATCGCCGGGATAGATCCAGTGGGGGTTGGTGATGTGAGCGTTGTAGCTCCACATGCGCGGCCACTGGTAGTTGTCACCGTAATAGCGCCCGGACAGGTCCCACAGCGTGTCGCCGCTCTCGACCACGTGATAGTCGGAGTCACCGGACTGCTGATACGACGTCTGGGCGTGGGCGTTGGTCGCGCCGGCGGCCAACATCGTCACCGCTGCGGCCGCGCCCGCCAGGGCTTTGGTAACCTGAGTGAGCGTGCGGCGCGTCGCCCGGGCTCGCCCGTCAAACTTTCCTAAGTGACCTCTATTCCACATAGACAATTTCCTGGTGGTTGGCGCTGCCTCCGTTGCGAGGCGAGCGTCTGACTGATTCCAACTTCCCGATCAGTTCGCGAGCTCCTTGAGCTTCTGTGCACCCAGCCGACCGGCATTGGTGGTCGGGTACCGCGTCGTCAGTTTCTCGAGCAGCGCGCGCGTCTTCGCCGGCTTGCCCAGGCGCTCGTACGCTAAAGACATCTTGAGCATCGAGTCGGGCACCTTGTTGCCGTCGGGGTGCTCGCGAAGCACGCGCTGGAAGAACTTCGTGGCGGTGTCGTACTCGCCCAGCCCGTAGTGGCACTCCCCAATCCAGTACAACGCGTTGTCCAGATAGTTGGGATTGGGCCCGGCGTTCATGAACGCCTGGAACCCGGCCAGCGCCTGGGAGTAATTACCAGCGCGATAGTCGGCCAGCGCCCCCTTGTAGATCTGCAGCGGCCGCTTCGACGTGGCCACCGCCGGGGCGGGCTTGTCGTCTTTTTTGGGAGGCGTGTCGTGATCGCTGGTGGCGAGTTTCTCGTCGGTCACCGGCGGCTGCGCCTTGTGGGCAGCGCTACCATTAGAATGGGCGTGGGAGCCATGTGACGCCGGCGAGTCGCCGACGAAGTTCTTGTACTCATCCTGGGTGATGACAATCTCGTCGTCCTTGCCGCCCTTCCCCTTGGTGCTCGTCGAGGGGCTGGACGACGGCGCGGCCATGTCTCCGGAGCTGGGCGCCGGGTCGGCGTCGCCGTAACCCCCGGCCTGCTCGTGCGACAACTGGATACGCGTAACCCTATGCTTGCGCTCCGCACGGCTGGGATAGTCGTCGTCTTTGCCGTACGGACTGTCGGAACCGTAATAGGACTCGGGCGTGGGCCCGGGCGCCTTGGCGCGCGTGCCCTTGTCGGCGAGTTCGGTCCCGCGGCTGATCTTGCCGCGGCGGCGCAACGCGATGCGGTTGGACTCGGCCATATCCTGCAGCAGGAAGAGCTGGTCCTCGAGATTTTCGACACGCACGTTGAGCCGGCCGTTGGTGCGCTCGACCTCTTGGAGGCGAGCGGTCAACTGCGAGATCTTCTTTTGCTGAGCCATCACCTGCGGCTTGACGGTCTGCTGGTGGGCGCAGCCCGCCCCCAGAGACAAGCCGAAGATCGTCGGCACCATCAGGGTCCCGATGGGCCCCGACAGAAGCGTCTTCGGAAACTTCAACTTCAAGCAACCCTCCTCGCGCACAACCGACTCGTCGTAGTAATCTGCTTCACTTCAGCGATGCTAGCATGGGAGGTGGGGGTGTCAAGAAACTGCTGTAATCAACTGATCACAGGCCAGAAATCGCCAACTTGGACTTCTTTGAGGCCTCCGTGGTACATTTCGCACAAAGCTTTTGAATAGACACGCTGTTTCGCATAGTATAAGGCGTCCGCGTACCTATTTGTGCAATATCCACGGTTTTTCCGTTCAGACGAAAAATAAGGCTCGAGGAGTCCCGAATGTTTAAAGCACGACGACTGGCGACCATCTTTGCGGTCGCCCTGCTCACCCTGACCGCCGTCGGATGTACCGACAATCCCGCGTCGGGTCCCGGCGGTACCAACAACGGGCGCGTCGACGATCCCGTCGATGCTCCCGACAACGGCCAACTGCTGCACGTCGACCCGTGCACGCCCGGCCAGGCCAACTGCGTCATCGACATGACCTTGAGCACCGAGCGTGAGATCAAGGTCCAACTGGTCGACGCCAACGGCGACCCCGTCAGCAACGCCCAGGTCAACTTCGACGGCAACTTCGGCGGCACCGAGCTGGCCCTGAGCACCACCAGCGCCTACACCGACGGCGACGGCATCGCCAAGGCGACGATCAACGCCGGCACGGTCATCGGCACCGGCACGGTGTCGGCCTCGACGACCAACGAAGCCATCGAGCCGGTCAAGTGGACCATCGGCGTGAGCAGCAAGGGCTCGGCGAGCTATCGGGTCTCCTTCGATCATAGCGGTGCCGCCGAGATCAAGAATATCGACGTGCGCCTCTTCCCGGACAACGTGTCGTGCGACGACCTGACCGCCAACCCCAACCAGACGGCGGTCTTGGAGCGCGCGGGACTGGTCGACGCCTCCGGCGCCTTCCCCACCGTGATCTTTCCCGACCGTCCCAACGGCGACGCCTACACTGTGGCCGCCTGGGGCAAATCGCTCAACAACAGCGACGTGGAAGTCGCCTACGGCTGCAAGGACGGCAACCCGCCGGTGACCGACGGCCGCCCGGTCGACGTCACCGTCACGATGGTCGACCACATTCCCAATATCGTGGGCACCTACCAGGTCACCCACCAGTTCAACCTGGAAGACACCCTGCCCCAGAACGTGCGCACCATCGTCGACCTCATCGGTCGCCTGGCCACCGACCCGGGTAGCTTCGTGGTCGGCTGCCCGGCCAGCAGCAGCGATCCCGACTGCCCCTCGGGCACCCAGGGCATCATTCAGCTTCTGGTCAATTTCCTGCCCAACAGCTCGTTCAAAGACGCCATCAACAGCTTCCTGCAGTCCAATATCGGCAACGCCGCCGTGCGCGACGCCATCAACTCCGTGGCGCAGAACTGGCTGGACAACAGCGCGCCCGCCTGGGCGAGCAGCGCCGTCAACATCAGCAGCGACATCTTGCAGACGCTGCGTCACTTCGAGGTCCAGGGCGTCATTCGCATCACCCAGCCCCCGCAAATCTCCATCGACCAGACGACCGGCGATGTCGTCGGTATCCTGCCGGCGGACTCCGGCGAGCAGAGCTGGAACAACTACATCTTCACCTGGAGCCAGGGCTGTGAAAACGCCACCGACCCCGCTCAGTGCGCACGCCGCGAGTTCGGCGCACGTCAGTTGGGCCTTTCGGCAGTCCACGGCACCTTCGACGGCACCATCTTTGGCTCCGACGAGCTACAGATCAACCAGCACACCCTTTCGCTCAACTACGGTGCGCTGCTGATCGCCATCATCGAGAAGTTGGTCCTTCCGCAGGTCTTCGGCAACCACTGCGGCACCAGCGGCAACCAGCCGTGCGACAGCCTGGAAGGCGCCCTCAAGCAGATGATTTCCTGCCAGGACATGTCCCAGTACATCGTCGACCACGTCGGCGGCGGCTCCAACGTCCAGCAGATCGCCACCAACCTGTGCAACGACCTGCTCGACCAGGCCGCCCAGAAGCTTCGCGACTACGCCACCACCAACCTTGTGGCCGACGGCAGCGACGTCTTCCTCATCGGCACCCCCGACGGCGAGAACTGCAAGATCATGCAGCCCGACGTCTACCAGGGCGATTGGCAGGGCAAGCCGCTTCCCTACATCGAGTACCTCGGCAAAGACGACCCCGCCAACTTGCAGTGCAAGTGGGACGTCAAGATCAGGTTCAGCAGCAGCTATACCGCCCACGTCAACGGCAAATTCTGGGGCAAACGCTCCAGCTTCTGATGTGTGAGGCGGGGCGCCCCCGAGGCGCCCTGCTCTATCCGACAAGACAAAGCCCGGCTCTCCGCAAAGGAGAGTCGGGCTTTGTCGCGTCGGGACCGTCCGGTGTTGGCTAACGCGGCCGGTCCCCTTTGACCTCGATGCCCATATTCTTGCAGGTAAATAGGAGCACCTCGAGCTCGGTGTCGGTCAGATGTTGCTCGGGCAGCGCCTGGCGAATCTCGTTCCAGGTCAGGTGCCCCTGTTCGAGGCCGTGCTTGAGCAGCTCGCGCTTGCGGCCGTGAAAGTCGGTCGCCTCCGGCTTGTCGAACTCTTCTTCTTCTTCGGACATGGCAGACTCCGCTCGTCGAAATAATGCTGCTGGTCGTAAGGCAATATAAGCACCGAATGGGCGAGCGCAACGAGCCTCGTTGGAGAGCGCAAGCAGCCGGCCGTCGCTCCAAAAAAGCGCACCTAACCCTCGTGTGTCACAAGCGTGTCCGCCTCGATCCCCAGCGCCTCGAAGCACGCTCCGAGCAGGTAAATCGAGCCAAAGACCAAGATGGTGTCGGATGCGTCAGCGGTCTGGCGAGCCCTGGCCAGCATGCGCTCGGCCGAGCCGACGTCCACGAGCGATTTGGCGTAAAGCGCAGCCTCGAGGCGCTCGGCGTCCGCCGCGCGCGGCGCGTCGAGTTCGACGCCAAACACGGGCACATCCGCGGGAATGCGCTCGAATGTGCCCTCCAAGTCCTTGTCCTTCATCGCCGCGCATACCACCGCGCCCACCGCGATTTGCTCGCGCTCGACGTAGTCGAAGAGTTGCTGGGCCGCGTCGGGATTATGAGCCGCATCAAAGAGATATGGGTGGGGCTCAGACTCTCCCGGCGCGACCAACCGGCGCGCGTCCAGGCGCCCCGGCCAGCGGCTCGCCTCCAGGCCTTGCAGCGCTCGGTCGGGGTCGAACTGGTCGCCCAGGAACTGCGCGGCGGACTGCGCGGCACACGCCGCGTTCCACAGCCGCGTCGGCGCCAGCCCCGAGCGCCATCGAAGGGATTCGTTCGGCTCCGACAGAACCAGGCGTCCGCCCTCTTCCGCGAAAAAGTCGTCGCCGTAAAACGTCGCGCCTTCCGGCGCCAACTCGCGCAGCGTCGCGAGCGCCTCGGCGTGGCCCTGCCGGCCGATGGTGGCCGGACGGTCCGCGCGAAAAATCCCTGCCTTTTCGGTGGCAATCTCGGCAAGCGTCTCGCCCAAATACTCGCGGTGGTCGAGCCCGATGGCCGTGACCACGCTCGCCTGGGCGTCGAGCGCGTTGGTCGCGTCCAAACGCCCGCCGAGGCCGACCTCATAGACACCGACGTCGACGCCCTTCTCTGCGAAGCCGAGCACGGCCATCATGGTGGTCAATTCGAAGAAGGTAAGCCGCGGTCGAGCGCCCGTGGCATCGCCGTAGCGTTCGATCACCGCGCGACCCAGCCGCAGGACGTCCTCGCGAGCCATGAGTTCTCCGTCGATGCGGAAGCGCTCGCGCAGATCGATGATGTGGGGGCTGGTGTACAGGCCCACCCGAAGTCCGTGGGCCTGCAGGATCGAAGAGAGGAACGCGGCGGTCTCGCCTTTGCCGTTGGTGCCGGCGACCAGAATGATGCGGTGGGTCTGGTCCGGGCGGCCCTCACATTCGAGGGCCTCACCGACCGCCTCCAGGCCGAGTTCGATGGCGAACTCACTCTGGCGATAGAGCCGCTCGACAAAGCCCGACCAGTCGGCCGGAGACGCCGAATTTTCGGAGTCGCTCACGACAATTGGTCGTACTCGAAGCGGTCGTGCAGCTCGAGGTAGCGCAGGAAGCGGTCGTACGACGGCGGGTCGACGATCTGGAAATGGCCGCGCTGGTCGATGGTGATCAGGTCGTCACGCACCAGCCCGCTCAACAGGCGCTTGAGCTCGCCAATTTCGACGCCCAGAACGCTGGCGATATTGTCCGGGATGGGCACCGGGGTGTGCAGCGAGCCATCAGACGACTGGGTGAGCACCTCGTTTCGCAACTGGTGCATCAACCGGCCCTTGGTGGTGCGCAGCGAGAAGTTCGACAGCCGGTACTGCGCCCGGGTCAGCCGCTGCGTCATGCGCTTCATCATGCGCACGGCGATGTCCGAGTTGCTGCGAAGCATATTCTCGAACTGGCTGGCGTCGATCTGGATGACGGCGGCGTCCTTGATGACCGTCGCGGTCACCGGACGCGGCTGTTCGCTGACCATGGCCACTTCGCCGCAAAACGCCCCCGCGCCCAGGTCTTCGAGCACGATGGAGGTGTCCTGCACCTTCTTGCTCAGGCGCACGCGGCCGGACTTGATGACGTACATCTTGTTGCCGGACTCGCCCTCACGGAACAAGACCGTACCCGCAGGGCATTGCTTGACGCCCTTGTCGCTCGATTTCTTTGCTTTCGCTTGCTTCGCCAAGTGAACTCCTCACAATAGTCCCCGCCCGCCAAGCTTCGATACGAACTCGGCGGTTCGGTTCGCGATTCCAGGTTCTCGGTATCGAAGGTAGTCGAACAGGTGTGTTTTGAGCAATTGCAGGTCCTCGAACGTGTCCACATCGTACCAGAATTCGAGCACCTCACACAAGAGCGATGACTGCCGGCAACGGCCCATTGTTTGGCCGAACACCCGCGCGGTGCTCCAGTCGATTTCGTCGAACACGGCCACGTGCGGCCCGCCCAGCCCGATGAGGTAGTAGCCCCCGTCGAATGACGGCCCGACGACGACATCGTGAGCCTCCAACGCAGCCACCGCGCCGGCCAGATGACGCCCGCTCAGCGTGGGGCTGTCGGTGCCGATGATGAGCACGCGCTCGGCGCCCTCGTCGAAGCAACGCGTCGTCACGCGGGTCAGGCGCTCGCCGAGGCCGCCCTTTCCCTGATCGATGAAGTCGAACTCGGCCGCGCGAAACGGCGAAAAGCCCTCGTGGTCGGCGTCGCCCGAATAAGCCAGGACGGCCGACGCTGACTGTGCCGACTCGGCGCCAAACGCCGCGACCATGTCGGCGATGTCGGCCATGAAGCACCGGTACAGCTCGGCGGCAGCCTCGTCGCCCAGGTCGGCCGCCAGGCGCGTCTTGACCCTGCCCGGCGTGGGCGCCTTGGCGAAGACGACGACGCGGGTCGCCGCTGGCGTGATGTCGACCGGTTGTGTCATCGCACGAGCTCTTTGAAGATCGTGTAGAGGATTTTGTGGCCCGCCAGCACCGTTCCCTTGAGGGTGCCGGTGACCTTGGAGACGCCGATTCGCTTGCGATAGCTCACCGGCACCTCCACCGAGGACAGGTGCAGCTTGGCGGCCTTGACCTGCATTTCGACCGTCCAGCCAAAATCCTCGTCCTCCATACCCACGGCCTGCAGGCTCGACCAGCGGATGGCGCGAAACGGCCCCAGGTCGGTAAAGCGGTAGCCGTAGAACAACTCGATGAGGAAACAGGCGAGCTTGTTGCCGAAGACCGCCTGCGGCAGGAGCGCGCCGCGCTCGTGCTCGCCGATCGTGCGGCTGCCGATGACCATGTCGGCGGCGTCGTCGACGATGGGCTCGACCACGCGGGGCAGTTCCTCGGGGTGGTCGCTGAAGTCGGCGTCCAAGAAACAGACGATCTCGGGCGGGTCGCTCGCCAGGTGGCGAAGCCCGGCCAGGCAGGCCGCGCCGTAGCCGCGCTGGGGCTCGGTGACGACCTCGGCGCCGTGCTCCCGGGCGATGTCGGCGGTGCGGTCGGTGCTACCGTTGTCGACCACGACCACCCGGCGCACCCACCCGTCGGGGATCGCGTCGAGCACGTGGCCGAGGCTCCGTTCCTCGTTGAGCGCCGGAATGAGCACGTCGATGACCATGTCGGGCGCGCGCTCGGGGCGATGCTCCGGCGGCCACCACACGCCCCCCTTTCGCTCGTTTTTGGTTACGGGATGGGCTCGGGTGCTGCTTGGTTCTGCCATCGACTGCACGCTGCGGGTGGGCCTTTTCAAACGCCGAACGGATCGGCATAGTACGCGCCGTTCGCGCCCAGCGCAAACGATCGACGTTGTCTCAACCGTGTGCCCTTACATTTGGAGCGACGCCGTGCGTGGCGTCGCTCCAAGTCTTAGCCCGGAAATTACTATGAGCGATTCGAACGACAAGCCGTCCTCGTACAGTCAGGCCGGCGTCGATCTGGAGGCCGCCGAAGAGACCGTCTCGCGGCTCAAATCCGTGGTCGAGGACACCCGCATTCCGGGCGTATTGTCGGGCATCGGCGGCTTCGGCGCGATGTTCAGCCTTCGCGAGGCGGGGGCGCTGGCCGACGGCGCTGCCGATCCCGTCTTGGTCTCGGGCACCGACGGCGTGGGCACCAAGCTCAAGCTCGCCTTCGACCTCGACCGCCACGACACCATCGGCATCGACTGCGTGGCCATGTGCGTCAACGACGTCATCACCTCCGGCGCGCGGCCACTCTTCTTCCTGGATTACTTCGCCACCGGCGCGCTCCGCCCGGAACAGGCCGAGGCAGTGGTGCGCGGCGTCGCCGAGGGCTGCAAGCAGAGCGGCTGCGCGCTCATCGGCGGCGAGACCGCCGAGATGCCCGGCTTTTACGACGCCGGCGAGTACGACATGGCCGGCTTTTGCGTCGGCGTGGTCGATCGCCAGGCGATGCTCACGCCCGAGCGCGTCCGACAAGGCGACGTCGTCGTGGGCATCGCGTCGAGCGGCGTGCACAGCAACGGCTATAGCCTGGTGCGAAAAATCGTGCGCGATGCCGAGCTCGACCTGCGCGAGGTCTACCCCGACCTCGACGCCGAGCGCACCCTCGGCGAGGTGCTGCTCGAGCCGACGCGCCTATACGCCCGGTTGGTCGCCGAGCTGATGGACGACATCGACGTCCACGGCCTGGCTCACATCACCGGCGGCGGCTTCTACGAGAACCTGCCGCGCGCCCTGCCCGACGGCCTGGGCGTGCGCATCGACCGACAGAGGTGGACCCGTCCGGCCGTGTTCGACTTTTTGCAGAAGCACGGCCAGGTCGCCGATGATGAGATGTACCGGGTGTTCAATATGGGCGTGGGTTTGGCGGTGATCACCGGCCGGCAGGATGCCGACCAGGTGGTCGAGGCCGCGACAAGCCACGGCTTCGACGCCTGGCAGATCGGCGAGGTCGATGCTGGCGATGGGGTTCGGCTGACGGACTGATCGCCGTCACCGCGCCAGGCGCGCACACAGACAGATCATCGACAGCATGCTCGTGCGCGAGTCCTGCAGCACGTCGTCGCGCTGCGAGTACACCGCCCGCGGGTCGGAGAACTCCTTGTCGCGCACCACCGCCAGGCGGATGCGCTCGAGCTCCAGGAGCCGGCCCAGCGAGCAGCGCACGGCCAGGTCTTCCTCGTCGCGCACCGAGCGCGGCGCGTCGATGCACAGCTTGACGACGCTTCGCCGCCCGGCGATCAGCGCCGCCAGCCGGCCGCCGAGGTCGTCGACCTCGTCGCGCACCGCCTGCTCGATGGTCAGAAAGCGCTCGTCGAACCAGGCTGCCGTCCAGGCGACCAGGTCGCCATCCTCGTCGCGAAGCTCCTCGACAAAAATGGCCCGCTCCACCCAGCGCTCGCCGAAGGCGTCGTAGATCTCGTCGAGTTGGGCTTGCCCGTGCAAAAAGTCCGGCGGGAACACCTGTTTGCGCCGGCCGAGCCGGTCCTGACGGCGCGCCAGAATCTGCTCGATGGAGCGGTGGTGGGAGGGGCGCAGCACCGCAGGGGCCGCGACGGGCTCGTTGGTCGTGATGGATTCATACAGCATGGGATCATCCGTGATTTGCCGATGGGCACTGAACATTTCATCACCTGAACATCTTTGTACTGCACAAAAAAGTAGTGCGCAACAAAAAACATGCAACTATGTTCAGTAGAACTTTGTTCAGTACATCAGCCCATGCGTAGTCCTCGTGATACAGCTTCTTCTTGTCGTGTTCTTCAAAGTAGACACGTTTTTCGACGCAGCAACCCCGAAACTTAATTTTTTCAGAATGTTAGGTCCGGCTCAGTAGTCCTGGACCTCGAAGACGTGGGTCGCCCGGATGGTGTCGCGCACGGGCACGCCATTTTTGAGGGCCGGCTGGAACTTCCACTTGCGGAAGGTCTTCTCGGCGAGATCGTCGAAGCCGTTGCCGGCGTGCTTGATGATGCGCACGCCCACGACTTTGCCCTTCTGGTCGATGGTCAGGATGGCCACCACCGTGCCGCCGATCCCCCGGCGCTTGGCCGCCAGCGGGTAATCGGCCGGGTCGGCCTTGGGCCGGCTCAACGGCTTGGGCTTGCGGGTCACCCCGCCGGGCTTGCCGGCCGGCGCGGGCTCGTCGCCGGTGCCGTAGCCGTCGCCGTCGCCCTTGCCGGTCTTGATTTTGCCGAAGCGTTTGGGATCGACGTATTTGTTGGTGACACGCCCGGTCTTGATGCCCGTGCCGATCTTGAAGGCGGGCGCGTCCGCCGACGTCGTGGTCGACTCCTGGGTCAGCCCCTCCAGGTGCACCGGCTTCATCGACTCGGCCGGCTTGGCCGCGGGCTTGGGCGCCGGCTTGGCCTTGGGTTCAGGCTTCGGCTCGGGTTTGGGCTTCGGTTTGGGTTTCGGCTTCGGCTCCGGTTTGGGCTCGGGCTTCGGCTCGGGTTTGGGCGCCGGCGGCGGCGTGACCTTGGGCTCAGGTTCGGGCTCGTCGACCACGGCGACCTCGACGATGGAGTCGTCGTCCTGGTCGTCCTTTTTGCGCGCCACGTTGCACATCGGGGCCAGGGTCATCAGCAAGAAGGCGCCCACGACGTGCAACACCAGCGCGCCGCCAAGGCCCCCCACCCCGGAGAGCAGCCGTCGGGACAACGACGGGCGCTCCTCGAAGAGCGGGTCGCGCAGCGCGGGCGTCTTGGCCGCCCCGCCCTGCTCGTCGGGTTTTGGCGAGGCGTCGCTCACGGGCTGACCTTGGCCTTCTTCTCGATGTTGAGGGCGAACTTCTCCAGCCCGTTTTGCTTGATCGTGTCGATCAGATCGACCACCCGCCCGTAGGCGACGTCCTTATCGGCGGCGATCACCGCCCGGATCTTGGGATCGGCCTTTTTGCGCCGGCGCACCACCCCGGCGATGTTGGCCAGCGTGGTGGGCTTGCCGTCGAGGACGTACTGGCCCTTGGCGGTGACCTTGAAGGTCAACGTGCTCTGCACCTCGGCCTGCCCGGAGGCGGCCTTGGGCAGGTTGACCTTGATCTGCTGTTTGACGATATACGAGGTCGTCACCATGAAGATGATCAACAGCACCAGGGTGATGTCGACCAGCGGCGTGACGTTGATGGCGGCGATGACGTCGTCGTCGCCGCCGGTGTTGAACCCAGCCATAGCAGTTTATCCGTTACCTGGAAGTGACCGAACGCGCGTCAGCTTGCGGTGCCGTCGGCCCCGGGGGGCTTTTCCTGCGTGCGCAGGTACGCCAGCAAGGTGCGCCCGAGCAGATCGGTCTGCGCGACCGACTTCTTGATGCGCGTCTTGAACACGTTGAACGCGACGACCGCGGGGATGGCCACCAACAGGCCCACGCCGGTGGCCACCAGGGCCTCGGAGATCGACGACATCACCTGCTGGGCGGCCTCCTGCGAGCCCGACGACAGGTTGTGAAACGCCCCGATGATGCCCAGCACGGTGCCGAACAGCCCAATGAACGGGGCGTTGTTGCCGATGGTGCCCAGAAACGACAAGAAGCGCTCGTAGCGGTGTTTTTCGGTCGCCAGCGCGCCGCTCATGCGGTCCTCGACGGCGGCCGCCCCGCGGCGCCAGTCGCGCAGGCCGAACAGCACCACCCGGGCCTCCATGGCCTCGGCGTCGGCCTCGAGCACGTCGGCGGCCTCGTCGAACTGGCCGTCGGCGAGCTTCTCCTCGAGGCGGGTGCGCAACAGCTGGATGTCCACGGAGCGCTTCACAAAGAAGATCGCGCGCTCGATCATCGACAGCACGCTCAACAGGCTGATCGCCAACAGCAACCACAGCACCCACTCGGCGCCGATGAGCGCGGCCTTTAGCAAAAGTTCGGTAAGCATCGTCCCTCAAGTGTCTGGAGAAACTCGTGTCCCACATCCGGCCCCGACCCGCCTCGCCGCTAGCAGCGGCCGATCGGGTGGGAGGCGGCGATAAACAGGTAGTGCGGCTCTTCGAGCACCAGGCTCATCGGCGGATTGACCTTGACCGCCTCGGAGTGCGGAATGGTCTGCAGGTCGACCGCCAGTAGCGTCGCGTCGTATTCGGTCTTTAGATGCAGAATCGCCTTGCCGATATTCATTCCCACCATCTCGGCGGGTACTTTACATCGGTAGAACTGATGGCCGTAGGTCGTCGTCAACAGCTCGTCGAGCATGGAGACGATGCCGCGGTTGCGCGTCACGGTAGCCATGATCGTGCCCACGTATTCCTCGGTGACAATGATCTCCTCGACGCCGATGCGCCGCAGGCTGGCCTCGTTGTCCCGGTTGAGCAGCTGCACGGTGGTGTAGATGTCCTCGTTGAGCTTCTCAACGAGCATCGCCGCCAGCACCGTGCGCGCATCGCGGTCCTGGGCGCTGCGCTCCTCGATGGTGTCGTCGGCCAACAGCAGCGCGGCCGCCGCCTCCTCGACGTGGGCATTGCGCAGACAATCGATGCGGGTGTAATCGCCGGTGATCGTGGCGATCTTATGCGGGTAATCGCGCACGATCGCCTGCTCGGCGATGGCCTCGGTCTCGGCGATGATCACGAAATGATCGTAGCTGGCATCGCAGATCAGCTCGCGCAAGATCATCGGCGCGGCCTGATTCCACCCGCAGATGATCACGTGATCTTCCAACTCATCGAGTTCCATACCGTACAGCCTCACTTTGCTGAGCACGTCGATCATCACCGCCGACATGGTGCCGGTGACCACCGCGAACAGGGTCATCCCGCTGAGCATCAGGGCCAGCGTCACCGCCCGCCCCACCGACGTATGGGGCGTGCCGCTGATGGGCTCCTCGCCGACCAGGGTCAATACGGCAAACCACGCCGAGCGCTCCAGGCTGGCGAAGTTGGGGTTGGTGCGCCCCTCGGCCACCCGCATGGACAGCGCCCCCATCAATACCACGGTGACGATGGTCAGCCCGATGATGATATACTCGACGCGCACCATGCCAAAGACGCGCGAGAAGCGGCGCAGCCGACGGGTGACCAACACCCCGACTCGATACAGGCGCAGCAGGCGCAACACGCGCAAAAAGCGCACCGCCCGAAACACCGGCAGCACCGCCAGGATGTCGTACCAGCACTTGCGAAAGAAGCGCTCCTTATGCTCCTCGGCATAGTAGCGGATGAGCAACTCGACGACGAAGACCAGCGTGATCGTGTCGTTGGCGCGAGCCACCGCGGCATAGTGGGGCTCGCCGGGGCGCATCCACGCCTCCACGAGCACCAAGACCACCGAGACGACGATGAGAACGGCGACCACCAATTCGACCAACGGGTTGTCGAGGGCCTGGTGGACTTTGCGCTGGAGAGACATCGAGGGACTTCCGCATTGATTCGAGGATGCAAACGCCCTTAATCTGCATGCACATCTTCGCGCTGACAAGCCCGCCCACGGTTTGCCCAGCCGATCGGGTCGGCCCCAAACCCGCCGATCCTCCCTTGAACGGAGTACCCATGAGCCACCCGAAGCGTTCGAAAATTCCGCGCGAGCCCAACCTCGACACCACCCTGGTCATGGGGTTTGTCATCTGCGCGCTCATCGCCGCAGGCTTTGGCTACTGGCGCATGGGACCGGGCCGGCCGGTGAGCGCCCAGGACCTGAGGTTCGCGCCCCTGAAGGTCAACAAGCGGCGGCTGCAGGCTGAGCGTCAGGCCAAATACACCGACGCCCACCTGGAGAAGGTCCAGGCCAAATGGCAGAAGCTGGTGGCCACCGCGCGCAAGCTCAATCAGATCCAATTCCAGGCCGACGCCTCCCAGACGGACGTCTCCAAGTTGGGCCTGGTGCTGCGCTACCAGGCCAACGACATCATCCCGGCCACCGGCTACGACTCCTTCGTGGTCACCGGCGAGCCCATGTTTCGAGAATGCCAGAAGGGCCTCGACGCCCTGCTCGCGGCCGTCTCCAGCGGCAAGCTCTCCCTGGAGACGGCCGAGAAGAACCCGCCCGCCGATCGCTTCGCCGCCTACCGCGCCAACTGCGGCAGGATCTTGCCCAAGCTCGTCGAGCGCGGCCTGGTCGACGAGCATGGCAAGTGGACCTTCAAAGACGCCCCCGTCATCGCCGACCTGCTCAGCCGCTACCGCTGGGCCTGGGTGATCCACGACCAGCGCGAGCCGTTCCTGCAGATGACCACCTACGGCGCCACCATCCTGGAGCGCTGGCGCGTGGAGATGGCCAAAGGCTACTCGGCCAACAAACGCCAGGCGTTTCTGGCCCAACTGGTCAACCTCTCCCCCCACTACGACAGCGACTACGCCCGCGGGGTCATCGCCTTCGAAAATGGCGACATCGACCAGGCGCTTTCCATCTTCCAAAAACTTGCCAAGTCGCGGCGCGATGCCGACTTTGATCGCTATGTCGATTTCCTGCGCGGGCAGGTCGACAAGGCCGGTCACAAGGGCGCGAAAAGCGCCTCGTCGGATATTTCGGCCGAAACGGAAAAAAGTCGTTGACAGCCCTTGGGGCCTGCTCTATAAGTTGCGTCCCGCTGGCGGCGCAGCCCGCGCCAAAGGCGACTCAGATGGGGCCGTAGCTCAGCTGGGAGAGCGCTACACTGGCAGTGTAGAGGTCGACGGTTCGATCCCGTTCGGCTCCACTTCAAAACGGGCCTGAAGCCACCGCGCTTCAGGCCCGTTTTTTGTGTGCATCCTCTAGCGTCGAGCCGCGCCGACTTGAACTCGCCTGAGCGTGAACCTATGTTGGCGTTCCCGACAAAATGGGCAGATCGGTGGAGCCGCGACGCCACGGCCCCGCCGCGCCGCCGCCCAACGGCCATGTACTTTCGGTCGGATCACCTCACTTTCCGGAGATCATCATGGCGAATTTCATGAAACTGAACGCCCGCACCGAACAACGCATCGGCGAGTATGCCACGCGCCTGCTGCGCATCGAGGCGCACCTTCGCCGCGGCGAGAAGCGCGCGGCCACCGCGCGGCTGGCGGGCTTCAAAGACGAGCTCGCCGCGTTTCTGCACGATCTCGAATTCCCCATGGAGATGACCATCATCGGCACCCAGTTGGGCTTTTTCTCCGGCAAGGGCTCGCTGGGGCGCGGCCGGCTGCCGGCGGCCATTTTGGGCGGCATCGCCGGCTGGTTCTACGGCCAGTCGCAGACCGCCGGCCACCAGCGCTACATCGAGGAGATCTACCAGCGCGTCGACCTGCTCGAGCACGCCCTGGCCGCCGAAGCCGCCGCCGCGGCGGCCGCCAAGGAAACCGCCGCCGCCAAAGGCGAGGCGCCGCCGTCGGCCGAGTCGGCCTGATACCACAACGTCACTTTCCGCGCGGCGGCGTGGGCGAGCAACACGCGTTGAAATTGGCCTCGGGACGGCGTAGGCTGGGTGCATCTGATTTTCACGATGTGGCACCGATCTGTTTTCGCCTCGCACTCCAGGGATAGACGCGTGCAGTTGTTTCGGTTGATGATCCTGACCGTTGTGGTGACCTCGTTGAGCGCTTGCGCCAGCGGCGGTCCGGCCGATTCGGACGCCGACCTTGGCGGCCCGCACGACGCCGGACACGACGCCACCGCCCCCCACGATACCGACACCGCCGACACCACCGCCGACGTGGTTGCCGACGTCGCCCAGGAGCCCGTCTGCGGGGTATGCTGTGCCGGCGAGCACACCTGTATCGACGACGCCACCGTGGGCGTATGCGCCAACAACGGCACGGCCTACAATCGTCAGACGTGCGACTCGGGCAAGACGTGCAAAAACGGCGCCTGCATCACGCCGCCGGTCTGCCAGGCCGGGGAAAGTCACTGCACCGACAGCCATGACCGCCAGATTTGCCGGCCCGACGGAAGCGGCTGGCGCACCGAGACCTGCGCGCAGAACAAGACCTGCTTGCAGGGCCAATGCGTCTCCGGCAAGCCCAACGGCGCCCAGTGCAGCGCCGATGGCGACTGCGCCGGCGGCAAATGCCGCTGCTCGAGCTCCGACAACTGCAGCCCCGCTCCCACCCACCCCTATTGCACGACCGCGTGCACCCCGGGCAGTTGCAGCGACGGGCAGGTGTGCGTGTCCGCCCAGGACTTCCCCGCCGCGGGCTACGACCACTGCATGCCCACCTGCAACGTGGACTGCCCGCTCGACGGCATGGCTTGCGTCGCCGTGCCCACCCGCGACACCGGCGACCTCACCTTCGTGACCGCCTGCTACCCCGATTACGCCCTCCCGATTGGCCAGGAATGCACCTCGGCGAGCGGCTGTGTCGGCGGCACCTGCCTGCAGGGCTATTTCGACACCGGCCTGTGCACCACCGAGTGCACCGGCAACTGCCCGCAGGGCACCGCCTGTGTCCAACTCCAAAGCGGCGGCGCCTACCAGTGCACCCCGCTGTGCGGCGACGGATCACAGAGCGGCACGGGCCCCTGCCCGCTCGACCCCGACGGTAGCCGCTTCGACGTCACCTGCAAATCGCGCATCACCTACAGCGGCGACGGCAAGCGCGTGTGCGTTAAGCCCTGACCTTCCCGACCACTTTGTGGTATGCCGTGGTTGATATCCGCATGCTGCGTCCAAAATAGTAATGTGTACCTTTGTCCGACGCAGCCCGCGCTGGTGGGCGATGCCCGTCGCGTGAGATTGTCCGTGCTCTCGTGAGACCAAAGATATGAGACGCGCCAAGATTGTTTGCACCCTGGGGCCGGCCTCCGCTTCGGCGGAGACCATCGAAGAGATGATTTTGGCGGGCATGAACGTCGCCCGGCTCAACTTCTCCCACGGCACCCACGAATATCATCGCAAGATGTACGACACCGTGCGCGAGGTCTCCCGCGACCTCAACCGCCCGGTGTCCATCCTCCAGGACCTGCAGGGGCCCAAGATTCGGGTGGGCAAATTCGCCGATGGCCCCGTCGAGCTCGCCGAGGGCGACGAGTTCGTCATCACCGTCGAGGACATCGACGGCGACCAGGAGCGGGTGGGCACGACCTACAAGGAGTTGACCCGCGACGTCGACGTGGGCGACGTGCTGCTGCTCGACGACGGGCTCATCCGCCTCGAGGCGGTCGACGTCACCGAGACCGACGTGCGCACGGTCGTGCAGATCGGCGGGCTGCTCAAGGACAATAAGGGCATCAACCTGCCCACCGCGGCGGTCTCGGCGCCGAGCATGACCCCCAAGGACAAAGAAGACCTGGAGTTCGGCCTGGAGCTGGGCGTCGACTACATCGCGCTGAGCTTCGTGCGCTCGGCGCTGGACATCCACCAGTTGCACGCGCTGATTCCCCAGCAGACCCATCCGATCAAGATCATCTCCAAGATCGAGAAGCCCCAGGCGATCAACGAGCTCGAGGACATCATCTCGGTCAGCGACGGCATCATGATCGCCCGCGGCGACCTGGGCGTGGAGCTGCCGCCCCAGAAGGTGCCGCTGATCCAGAAGCGGGCCATCCAGATGGCCAACGAGATGGGCCGGCTGTCGATCACGGCCACCCAGATGCTCGAGTCCATGACCGAGCACCCCCGCCCGACCCGCGCGGAGGCCTCCGACGTGGCCAACGCCATCCTCGACGGCACCGACGCGGTGATGCTCTCCGGCGAGACCGCCGCCGGCAAATACCCGGTGCGCACCGTGCAGATGATGGCCAGCATCGTCGAAGAGGTCGAGCGCGGCCGTGGCCCCTACAGCCACCGCGCCCCCGAGTTCATCCGCCACCTCAAGACCTTCCCCAACGCGGTGGCCAAGGCGGCGACCATCGCCGCCGACGAGCTCAACGTCGACGCCATCGTCGTGTTCACCGAGTCGGGCTCGACCGCCCGCTTGATGATGACCTACCGGCCCACCAAGGCCATCGTGGCGTGCACCCCCAACCCGCGGGTGTACAATCAGTTGGGTATGTTCTGGGGCGTGGAACCCTACGAGATCGACATGCTCAAGGACACCGACTCCATCTTGCACCGCGTCGAAAAGCTCATGATCACCGAGCGCGGCGCGCAGTCGGGCGACGAGATCATCGTGGTGATGGGCTCACCGGCGGGCGCCGGCTCGGAGACCAACCTGATTAAATTCCACCGGATTCCATAAACGCCTCGATTCACCACAGTGGTCGCGGCGAGAACAACGACGGCGAACCACATTTTTCACCGCAAAGGCGCAGAGGCGCAAAGAACTGCTTATTTTTGTAAGCTTTGCGTCTTTGCGTCTTTGCGGTTCAGACGCCTTTCGCGGTTCCTTCGTGGGGAGTGAGGCTAGTCGCCGACCACGCGGTTGCGCCCACCCTCTTTGGCGGCGTACAGCCGGTCGTCGGCGAGCTTGATGAACGCGAAGCAGTTGATGTCGGCAGTCTGGTTGGGCGGGGAAGCTCGACGTGGCGCGAGTACTCCGCCAGATCGGCCACACCCAGCGACAGAGTCACCGGGATGGACACGCCGTCGAATTTGAACGGCTCGGCCTCGATGAGCTTGCGGATCTTCTCGGCGATGCGCACCGCCTGCACCTTGGTGATCTCGGGCAGCAGGATGATGAACTCCTCGCCGCCGTAGCGCGCGAAGACGTCGTCGCGGCGAATATGGCCGACCACGCGCTGGGCGACCTGCTTGAGCACGTAGTCGCCGGCGAGGTGGCCGTAGGTGTCGTTGATCGCCTTGAAATGGTCGATGTCGCACATGATCAGCGACAGGTCGCGATCGTAGCGCAGCGACCGGCTCATCTCGCGCTCCATCTCCTTGAGAAAATAGCGCTTGTTGTACACCTGGGTGAGCCCATCGGTGGTCGTCAGACGATAGATCTCGTCGTGGTAGGACGCCTCAATGTTGCTGCCGGTCAGAAATTTGAAGATGGTGCGCCCGATCTTGACCTGATCGCCGTCGATGAGGGTCTTCTGGCGGATGGGATGGTCGTTGACGTAGGTGCCATTGGTCGAGTCCAGGTCGCGCACCATGAAGCTGTCGCCCAGATTGTCGATGATGGCGTGGCTGCGCGAGATGGCGTCTTCGTCGATCTGAATGTCGACCTTGCTCGAGCGCCCGATGACCGTCGCCGACTGGGCGAGGCTGTATTTTTTGCCTAGATCGACCCCGTTGATCACGACAAGGCAAGCCTCTTGGCCGGACGAATCCCGCTTCGGAGGCTTGTTTATGACTGTGACTACGGTACTGTCGTTGCCCATCTTCCGCTCTCGGATGACAGTCCTACTGCGCTCCAGACGCCACGGTCCTCCCGCGAATTACACCCGAAAGGGGGTCCGCGGCTCACCAAACGGGCATTCAAAAATTTTGCCAAGGATGCTTGTCACTCACGATTAAATCAGAGAATCGTCACAATTGCAAAGCTTTCTCGGCGCCACGCAGGGTTTTCGGCGCTTTTGATCGTTTTGCAGGACCCGCCGCGCCGACGACCGGGCGCGCGGGACCGTGCACCCCGGCGATCACCCGATCGCATCACCCTCGCCCTGCCCGGCTCCGCCGCGGGCCATCTCGGCCCACTTCTCGAAGCCGGCGCGGCCCAACAGCCCGTGGGCGATCTTTTTGCCCAGCTCCACGCCGGGCTGGTCGAAGGCGTTGATGTCGAGCAGCTCGCCGACGATGGCGGTGACAAACTCCCAGGCGAAGATGAACGCGCCCACATCGCCCGCCGAGACGGCGTCGAAGCGCCAGGTGCTGGTGGGCCGCCCGGCTTCCTGCAGGGCGCGCCGCGTGCCCTGCAACTCGGCGTGGAAGATGTCGCTCATGGACTTGCCGGCCAGGTGCCCCAGGCTGTCGGGCAGCCCCGCGCGCTCGGGAATGCGCAGATCGCGCTCGAAGGAGGCGACCTCCAGGAACACCACGTGCTTGTCCGCCGGCCCCTCCATATACAGTTGGGCCTGGCTGTGCTGATCGATCGCCCCGAGCGCCTTGATCGGCGTCATGCCCACGTGGACCTCCTCGCCCTGGCGATTTTTCGCCTTGCCCAGGCTCTCCGCCCACAACTGGCGAAACCAGTCGGCCATGGCGAGCAACTGGTCGCTGTAGGCCATCATGACGAGCTGATCGACGCCGCGCTGGTACAGCGTGAACAGATCCGCCGACACCTCCAGCAGCGTGTTGTCGCGCACGTCGCGCCGACGCGCCGCATCGCGCGCCCGGCGCGCCCCGGCGAGCAGGCCTTCGACGTCGTAGCCGGCCAGCGCCAGCGGCACCAGCCCCACCGCGGTGAGCACGCTGAAGCGCCCGCCGACGTTGGGCGGCACCTCGAAGGAGTCGAAGCCGTGCTCATCGGCGATGGCGCGAAGCCCGGCGTTGTCCGGCCCGGTGATCGCCACGAAGTGCTCGGCGGCCTGGTCGGCGCCGACCTCGTCGAGCGCGCGGTCCCAGGCGTACCAAAACTTGGTCATCGTCTCGACGGTCGAGCCCGACTTGGTGACCACCACGAACACGGTCGTCTGGAAGTCGAGTCCGTCGAACAACTGGGCCGCGCCCACCGGATCGACGTTCTCGGCGAAGTGGGTGCGAAGCCCGGCGTCGGGCCGCGCGGCCATCGACTCGTAGACCGCACGTGCCCCCAGGCTCGACCCGCCGATGCCGATGACCACCTGGTCGGTAAACCCCTGGCGCCGCTTCTGGTCGGCCCAGTCGACATAGGTGCTCGCGTCCTCGTCCGGGCAGTCGATAAACCCGAGCTCGCCGCGCTCGTGGGCGGCGAGCACCCCGTCGAGCGCGTCGCCCAACCGTTGGTCCAATTGATGGCGGGCGTCGTCGGAGACGCCCAGGGTGTCTCCAATGACCGAGGGCTTCAGGCCCGAAGCGTCGTAGCGTAGCGTCATGATTGCTCCTCCAGCAGGTATTCGTGTTATGGGGCGCGCGTCCACAGACTCGTTGGTGTGGCGCTAAACTATAGTCCCCGCGCCCACGCATCAAGCAAGCAGCGGGCGCGGTGGATGATTTGTGTACGCGGCATTGTTCCTACCTTTGAAAATGCTACGATTGCCATCTGATCATTCGGGTCCCGCACGCACTCTCCATGCCAGCGACCATGCGCCAGTCGGGCGACGAGCCCTTCGAGCTTCCGCGAAACCGCAGCGCGCGTAAAACCGTGCTCGCGGCCCTGCTGGTGTCCCTCGCCGTGCACATCCCGCTGCTGCTGTTCGTGCCGCCCTTGCTCAAGGACCACCGTCGGCTCAAACCCACCAAATTCGACGCCAACCGCGCCTTCTCGCTGACGGTGGTCGACGAGGACGCCGAAAAGAAAAAGAAGAAGAAAAAGCAACACGAAGATCAGCTCGGCCAGTTCATCAGCATGCCCGCGCCCGAGCACGAGAAGCGGCCCGACAAGGCCCGGTTTCGCGACCGCTACGACTCCAAGACCGACCACCAGATGGTCCACCACACGCCCGGGCGGGACAATACGCCCGGCGCGGCCGGCCCCAGCCACCCCGGCGCCCGGAGCGTGACGCGCGCCCAGCGCCCCCAGCACCACCCCGACACCATCGACAAGACCCCGCCCATCGAGCGGCGCCCCAAGTCCACGCCCCACCGGCAGGCCAACGCCGAGCCCTCCAAAGACAAGGCCGCCGACCAGCACAAAAAATCGGTCGACGTCGACCAGCCCGCCACCGCTGAGCAAGGCATCGTCTCCAAGCCCAACTCCGGCAAGCACGTCAACCCCCAGAAGCTGTTTCCCTCGCTGCAAAACGCCCCCATTGCCATGGGCGGCGGCCAGATCGACTACCTCAAAAACGTGCCCGAGGGCGACAAGACGCTGCTCAACCGCAAGCGCTCACGCTACTGGTCGTTCATGGAGCGACTCAAGGAGCAGGTCGCCCAGCAGTGGTCGCCCGGCGAGGAGTACCGCCGTCGCGACCCCTACGGGAAGGTCTACGGGGTCAAAGACCGGTTTACCAACCTGGAGATCACTCTCAACAGCGACGGCTCCATCCGCACGATCTACGTCTCCAAGCCCAGCGGGCTGGACTTCTACGACAAGGAGGCGGTGCGCGCCGTGCGCGAAGCCGGCCCGTTTCTCAACCCCCCCGAGGGCATGAAAGACGAGGACGGGCTCATCCACATCAGCTTCGGATTCTTGCTGGATCTGTCGACCGGAGGCCTGCGCGGGCTGCGCATCTTCCGCCACGGCCACTGACTGCATCATGGTGACCTAGTAGTCGAACTCACCGCCGACTGATCCGCTTCCAGGAAGAGAGACCGATCAGGAAGAAATCAGTCGTGGGATCGCTGCTCACTTTCGGCCAAATCCCAATGCATTCGCTGGCGAGTGAGTGCGCCTCCAACGCATCCCGACGTCGAAAGGTAGCGCTCAAGTCGTAATCTGCCTGATGACGCTCGTTTTGAAGAGTCACAAAGTTGTCGGCAATGCGGCGAAGTTCGGGTGGAATGGCCAGGGGACGCACAGCCCGCTTGACGGCATTCGGAAGCCCCTGCACACCGCTTCGAAATGCCTTGCAGACGCTGAGCATTTCTCCGTGATTGTACGCTCGCGCGAGCAACTCTCGAAGAGGTTTTCGGTCGTGAGAAGTTCCAACAACCTTGCGCGTTGCCTGGTAAATCAGGAAATGGAAAGTCGCGTAATAGGACGTGGAGATTGAGCGACGAAGGCTAGCCTGTCTCGGTTTTTTCGGTTCCTTTGTCGCTAGAAGTTTTGCCTGGTGCAAAAGTTGTGTGTGCAGTGTCGATGCACCACTCACAGCGCCTCCCCAGACTCTTCCTCGTATTCCGAAATTGTGCGGAACTTGGCCATTGGAATGACGGCGAGGCCGTTTTCCTCAAATACTTGCTCGAGCTCATCACGAATTGGCCGAAGATGTTCCAGGTCCAACAGATCTTCCGGCGTTGAATCGGGCACGACGACCCATATCCGCAGCGCATCTTCGGAGACAAATTCGGACGGCTCCGCCCTCAGTGCCACAACGTTTGGTTGCTCCGGCAGATCGAGTGCATCCGGTGTCAGGATTCTCTCAAGTTGCTCGAAGGTCCATTTGGAACGCGGAGTTTCGGGAAACATGGCAAAACTCACTGAAAGGTAAACGGATCACCCGGCCCGGTGCCAAATCTGTGCACGTCCGAGACAAGCCAAACCCAGCTTAGCAAGTTCGAGTTTGGCGAGCTACGGCAAATGAGATTGGCGTCGCTGGAAGCAGCCGCGCGTCACGCGCCCAGGTAGCTGGCCAACTGGTCGATCTCGTGGCGGGTGGTCTTCTCGGTGACCGCGACCAGCAGGTAGTTCTTCCAGGTCGGGTCGATGCGGCCCAGGTCGAGGCCGGGCAGGATGTTGTCGGCGCTGGCCTCGGCGACGATGGCCCGTGCGGGAGCGCGGGTTTCGACGACGAACTCGTTGAAGATAGGGCCGGAAAACACCCGGCGGGCGCGCCCGGTGGATTCGAGCACGTCCAGGGCGTATTGCGCCCGCGACATATTGAGCTCGGCGAGCTCGCGGATGCCCTCTTTGCCCATCAGGCTCATGTAGATGGCCGCCGCCAGCGCCATCAGCCCCTGGTTGGTGCAGATGTTGCTGGTGGCCTTCTCGCGGCGGATATGCTGCTCGCGCGTCGACAGGGTGAGCACGTAGCCGTCGCGCCCCTCGGTGTCGACGGTGTAGCCGGCCAGCCGGCCGGGCATCTTGCGCACGAGCTTTTCGCGACAGCCGAAGATGCCCAGCGCCGGGCCGCCGTAGCCCACGGGAATGCCCAGGCTGGTGCCCTCCCCGGCGCAGATATCCACGCCGAAGTGGCCCGGCGGGGTGGTCAGCGCAAACGCCAGCGGCTCGTTGAAGCAGGCGACGACCTGGATCTTGTGCTCGTGCGCCCACTCGATGAGCGCGCGCGGATCCTCGATCACCCCGAAGAAGTTGGGCGTCTGGAAGACGATGCAGGCCGTCTGTTTGGGGTCCTCGACCGCGTCCGCCAGCTTGTCCACCGAGATCTGGCCGGTCGACCAGTCGATGGGAAACTCGCGGTAGGCGTCGTCCTGCGGGCTCAGGTAGGTCTCGATGACCGTGCGGTACTCGGGGTGGACGGACTCGGCCACGTAGACCTTGTCGCGCTTTCGCCCCACCCGCTGGGCCATCAGGGCCGCCTCGGCGGTGGCGTGGGCGCCGTCATACATCGAGGCGTTGGCGATGGGCACGCCCAACAGCTCGGAGACCATCGACTGGAACTCGAAGATGGACTTGGTCGTCCCCTGGCTGATCTCGGGCTGGTAGGGCGTGTACGAGGTGTAATACTCGGCGCGCAACAGCAATTGCTGCAGCGCGTGCGGGGAGTGATGGTTGTACATCCCCGCGCCCAGGAAGGACACGGCGTCACCGGCGGCGACGGTATTCTTGGCGGCCAACTCGCCGAGGCGCCGCTCGAGGACGAGCTCGCTTTTGGGCTCGGGCAGATTCAGCTTGCGATCGAGGCGAAACTCCTCGGGAATCTGCGCGAAGAGGTCATCGATCGAGTCCACGCCGATAGCTTCGAGCATGGCGTCGACATCTTCCAGAGTATGCGGCAAGTAGCGCATGACGGCGTCCTGGTAACGTCTGGTTGCCGCCGGCGGCGCACCACCGGCGGTCGTCTATCTGCCCGTCGGGCGGCGGCGCGATCGTGGGGCGCCGCTCAGCTCTGCTCGACGAACGCGGCGTAGTCGTCCGAGTCCATCAGCTCGTCGAGGTCGCTGATGTCGTCGGGACGCACCCGAATCATCCAGCCCAACTCGAACGGGCTCTCGTTGACCTGCTCCGGGGAGTCATCGAGCTCGTGGTTGACCTCGATGACCTCGCCGGTGATCGGCGAGTACAGGTCGGAGGCGGCTTTGACGCTCTCGACGACGCCGAACTCGTCACCCGCCTCGATGACCTCGCCCTCTTCGGGAAGCTCGACGTAGACGATGTCGCCCAGCAAGTCCTGCGCGTGCCACGAAATGCCGATGGTGACCGTGCCGTCGTCTTCCTGGCGGGCCCACTCGTGCTCGTCGGTAAACCGGTATCCCTCGGGGATGTGCATGATGATGTTCTCGACTTTCCTGGAGTTGTGAATCGCCACTACGAATTGTGCAGCCTCGGCCGGAACCGAACGCCTATTGCTCGCGCTTGTAAAACGGCTTTTTGGTGATGCGCGCGGGCACGCGCCGCTTGCGGATCTCGACCTCGACGACCGCCTCGTCGGCATGGTCGACGTCGATGTACCCCAGCCCGATGCTTTCTTCAAGCGTGGGCGCCCACGAGCCGCTGGTGACCTCGCCGACACGCTGGTCGCCGACATAGATCCCATAGCCGTGGCGAATGATTCCCTTGCCCTCGAGAACCAGCCCGCGAAGCCGGCGCTGGGGGCCGGCTTCTTTGACCTTGCGAATGGCCTTTTGGCCAACGAACGGGGTCTTCTTGTCCAGCTTGACGATCCAGCTCAAGCCCGCCTCAATGGGGTTGGTGGACTCGTCCATATCCTGGCCGTACAGGTTGAACTTGGCCTCCAGGCGAAGCGTGTCGCGCGCGCCCAGCCCGCACATCGCCAACTCGAAGGGCTGGCCGCGTTCGACGATGGCATCGAAGACGTGCTCGCCCTTGTCGGCCGGGATGTACAGCTCGAAGCCGTCTTCGCCGGTGTAGCCGGTGCGCGAGATGAGCACGGTCACCCCGGCGACCTTGCCCCAGGTGGCGTGGTAGTAGCGCAACTGCTCGATCTTTTCGGCCTTCTCGTCGGCGACGGCCTTGAGGACGTTCTCGGCCTCGGGCCCCTGGACGGCCAACTGCACGTAGTTGTCGCTGGTGTTGATGAGCTCGGCGTTGCCCCGGGCGTGGGCCTGCATGTGGGCGAAATCCTTGTCGCGATTGCCCGCGTTGACGCAGATGAGCACGTGGTCGGCAGCCAGCCGGTACAGCACCAGGTCGTCGACGATGCCGCCGTCTTCGTCGCACATCGCCGCGTACATCGCCTGGCCGTCCTCGAGCCGGGAGACGTCGTTGGTCACCAGCCCGTCGACGACTTCGATGGCGTCGGCGCCTTTGACCTCGACCTCGCCCATGTGGCTGACGTCGAACAGACCGACCTGGTTGCGAACGGCGGAATGCTCCTCCTTGATGCCCTCGTAGCGCACCGGCATCAGAAAGCCGGCAAACGGCGCCATGCGCGCGCCCAAGTCCTCGTGGCGATGCTCCAGCGGCAGGTGCTTGCACTCATCAGTCATTGCGACATTCCTCGAACATTGGGTGAAAGTTGGACGTCACCAAAACGACGACGGCATTGATGTTGATCAATGTTGATCAATCCTGCTCGAGCGGCCCCCAGATGGCGTCGACGCCCTCGTAGACCTCGCCGCGGCGGATCGCCAGGCTGTGGTGGGCGCAGGTGGCGCGGATCGTGTTCTCCATGAGCGTGGCCACGGTCATGGGGCCAACGCCGCGGGGCACCGGCGTGATCAGGCTGGCGCGCTCGCGGGCGGGCTCGAACTCGACGTCGCCGCGCAGCTTGCCATTGGCGTCGCGGTTCATCCCCACGTCGACGACGATGGCGCCGGGCTTGATCCACTCGCCCTTGATGAGCTCGGCGACCCCGGTGGCCACGACCACGATGTCGGCCTGGCGCACGTAGGTCTCCAGGTCCACCGTGTGGCGGTGGCACACCGTGACGGTGGCGTGGGCGCGCACCAGCATCTGGGTCATCGGACGCCCGACGATCATCGAGCGGCCCACGACCACCGCGTGCTTGCCCTTGCACTTGACCCCGGCGGCGCGCAGCATCGTCATGATCCCGCGCGGCGTACACGGCTCGAGCTCGGCGCGCCCGGCCATCAAAAAGCCCAGGTTGCCGGGATGGATCCCGTCGACGTCCTTTTGCGGGTCGATGAGCAGGATGGCCTCCTGCGGGTCGTGGTGCTCGGAGACGGGCAACTGCAGCAACACGCCGTTGACGTCGCTGTCCTCGTTGAGCTGCTCGAGGCGCTCGAGGAGCTCACGCTGGGAGATCTCCGCGGGCAGGTGGATGTGCGAGCTGCGAATGCCCACCCGCTCGCAGGCGAGCATTTTGTGGCGCACGTAGATCTCGCTGGCCGGGTCGTCGCCCACCCGCACCACGCTCAAATGCGGCGTGATGTCGCGCTCGGCGAGCAGCGCGCGAGCACGCTCGACCTCGCCGAGCAGCGCCTGCGCGATGCGCTTGCCGTCGAGCAGCTTGGGCTCGGCCTCCTGGGCGGCGCGGCGCAGGCTCTCGATATTAGCTTCGAAGTGGGTGGCAAATACGTCCATGGAGCGCTCCGTCAGCAGAGGTGTCGGATTTTGGCTCGCCGCTCGCGGCGCACTATAGGGACCACCGGCAGGTGTGTCTAGACACACCGGGGAGCGAGCTCGAATTCACCGCCTCAACGAATGACTCGGGCCGAAAATGCCAACCAATTTCGTCACCACCCGGTTCCTCACCACCCAGGCAACCATCGCGCGATGCGCCCGACCAGGCGTCGGTTGTGCGCCACGCGCCGATACCCCCACTCGGAGAGAGCGGCAAAGACACGACTGCGCTTGTAGATGCCCAGCAGAAGGCTGCCCTGGGGGCGCCACGAATAGGCGCGAAAGATCGCCTCGGCGCCCCGCGAGACGCGCCCGTTGGGCTCGATGAAATGCACGGCCTGGCGGAATCGCGCCTCGCCGATGGACGGAAATAACGAATGCGCGCTCTGGTAGGTGACGTAGCGCACGCGATTGCCCAGTTGGGAGATCAGGTGGAACACCGATCGCTTGCAAAAGCCGCAGTCGCCGTCCCACACCAGCACCGGGCGATCGAGATCGCGGGGGTCGAGCCCCTCCGTGTCGTCAATATCGATGGCGGTCGCCATGTCGGCCTCCTACTGCGCTGCGCATTTGCCCACACCAACCATTGGTCGCGTGCGCCAATTATCGACGCGAGCGCGCCGCTGAAAAGCCCGAGGTCAGATCTCGTTGACCAGAAGGCGCGACGCCAGCGATCGACTGATGGACGCCGGCTCGCCGCCGATATCCAGAAACATCTGGCCGTCGAACGATAACACGTCGACGACCTGGAAGGTCTCGCTGGGGGTCAGGCCGATCTGGTCGAGGTAGCGAAGCACGGCCGGCTCCTGGTCGAGCACTCGCTCGACACGGTAGCGCGCCCCGACCGCGGCGTCGCTCAGGGGCATGGCTTCCGGCCGGAAAATCTCGCCGTCGGCCGTGGGAATGGGGTCGCCGTGGGGGTCGAATTTGGGATGCCCCAGAAACTCGTCGATCCGCGCCATCAGCAGGTCGCTGACGGCGTGCTCGAGGCGCTCGGCCTCGTCGTGGACCTCGTCCCAGCTAAACCCCAGCGTCTGCACCAGGAAGACCTCGATGAGCCGGTGGCTTCGGATGACACGCAGCGCGGCCTTGGCGCCCCGCTCGGTCAGGCGCACCCCTCGGTAGGGCACGTAGTCGACCAGCCCCTCATCGCTCAGCGACTTGAGCATGCTCGTCACCGACGGCAACGAGATGTCCAGGCGCTCGGCGATCTCTTTGGTCTTGACCCGCTCGTCGTGCTGCGACTGCAGGTGGTAAACCGCCTTGAGGTAATTTTCGACGGACGTGGTCGGCATCGGCTCGACTTCGGCTGAAGGACAGCCTTTGACATACCAACTTTGGTTGGGCTGAGGCAACCCGAGGCCGGCAGTTACCGAACCAGGCGGCTGGGCTTGCCCGTCAGCCCCAGCGCGTAGCGCGCGTCCAGGTAGTCGTCGCTCATGGCGTAGGCCATCAGGCTGCGCACTTCCTCGTTGCGCCGGATGCGCTTCTGGGTCTCCGGGGCGTCCAGCGGCAGGTCCCAGCCGTGGAAGCTGAGCAAGCCGCGCACGGCCGCGCTGATGTCGCCGCTGAGCACCAGGCCCACGCGGCAGGCAAATTGCTCGACGGCGCGCGGCCACACCTCGCAGTGGATATCCTCGAAGCGCTCGACCACCGGCTCGAGCGCGGTCACCAGCCGACGCCGGGCGACGGCGTGGAACGGACTGGAGACCTCGTCGATCAACTCCTGGGTGGCCAGATCGACGCGCTCGTCGAAGCCGCGCCCGGTCTGTTTGAGCAGCACGGCTTCGATGAGGTGCCACACGCGCCGACCGTCGACGGCGAGCAAGGCGGGAAGCCCCGACCAGGCCAGCGCGGCGCAGTAGCCGGCGATGAAGCGCAGCTCGGCGGCCTCCATCGTCTCGATCTGCTCCCAATTGAGCCACACGTAGGGCGTGCTGCCCGAAAACACCTGCGGGGTGGTCGGCCCGGAGTCGCCGGACTCGGCCTTAAAGCGGGTGATCCCGAAGGCCTGCAGCGCGGCGCCCAGGCTGTGCTTGGCGTCGGTGGCGTCGAGCTTGGCCAGGCGCATCCCCTCGAGCGCTTTTCGCTGGGGCAGCTCGTCGGTCCAGACCTTCTCGACCAGCGGCATCGCCGACTGCAGCACGTCGAGCATGGACGCGTCCAACTCCTGGGGCAGCAGGTGCGCGGCGATCTCGTCGATGTCGATGGCCCGCGACGGCTCGGTCTTGGTGCGCGGCTGCTCGATGTCGACCGCGCAGTTGAGCACGCGCAAGATCTGGTCGGCCACGCGCGCCCGGTCGAAGGCCTGCGAGCGCGACAACAGGTCGCTCAGGCCCCGATAGGTCGTCGGCTCGAAGGGGTCGCCGTCGATGAGCTTGCGGAACTCGTCGAGCGCCTCGGTCTCACGGCCGGCAATCTGGGCCAGGCAAAAGGCGCGCCGGCGCACCAACTCGAGCCAGCCTTCGCCCTGCTCGGGGCAGGCCGACAACGCCTCGGTGTACAGCCGCACGGCCTCTTCGGCCCACATCAAATCCTCTTCGACCACCTCGGCGGCGCGCCACAAAAGCTTGTATTGGCGCGCGGCGTCGGCGCCCTCGGCCAACGCCTCGAGGCGCTTGGCGCACTCCTCGAGGCACTCGGCCGAAAACGCCAGGTCGACCAGGTCGTCGAGCGCGTGCGCCCCGCCCTGGCCGCTGTGGACGATCTTCCACTGCAGCTCGTAGGCGGTCTCGCTGTCGTCGAGCTGGTCGCGGTAGACGTCGACCAGCTTTCGCCAATCGTCGAGGTCCTCGGCGCTGACCTCATCGCCGAGCACCTGCTGGAACAGCTCGACGGCGCGATAGGCGTTGCCGATCTCGAAGTAGGCGTACGCCAGATGACGGCGAGCCTGGCGGAACAAGTCGTTCTCCTCGTAGGTCGCCAGCAAATGCTCCAGGCAGTCGATGCCGTCTTCGAGGCGCTCGTCGTCCTGCAACAACAGCTCGGCGAGCCACAGGCCCGACTGGACCTGTGTGCGCGCGTCGGCGTCGCCGTCCTCGCCGGCGACGTGCTCGAAGTGGCGCTGCTGGAAGCGGATGGCCCGTTGGAGGTCGCCGCGCGACAGGCTCACCCGTACCAGCTCGCGCAGGTAGTCGACGTCCTCGGAGAGCTGCCAGCAGTGGCTCAGCGCGGTCGAGGCGGCCTCAAAGTCGGCGAGCTCGTCTTCCAGAATTTCGGCGAGCGTGCGGAACAGATAGAGCCGGCGGCTGCGCGTGAGGCCCTCGCGGGTCGAATGCGCCTCGAGGCAGTCGCGCAGAAGCTCCCAGCGCCCGGCGCTGCGGATGGCTTGATACAGCCGGTCGAGCGTGGGCCCGTCGCTGGCGCCCTCGACGTTGTCGGCGGCGGCGGCGAGGTCGACCTCACCGGCCTCATCGTCCTCGTCGACCGGCGCGCGCATCTCCGGAAAGGCGGTGCGCGCGGCCTCGTCGAGGAAGGCGACCAACTGGTCGCGCTGGTGACGCGTGGCGGCGAATTCGGCCACCTCGGTCAGCCGCGAGACCTTCAAATCGCGGCTCTCACACAGCTCGAGCTCGCGGCGCGTCCAGAACACGTAGGCGTCAAAGTCGCCCGACTGGCGCGCCTCGACGCCGCGAAGCCGCAGCGCCATCGTGTCGGTGGTCGCGTTGTCGACGTCGCCGCGCAGCGCCGCGCCCTCGAGCACGCGCACCAGCTCGGCCGACAGGCGAAGCTCGTGGGGGTCGTCGGGGCGCGAGAACTCGGCGGCGACGTTGACCGGAAGCTCGGCCAGCAGCACCTCGCGCTCGGTGTCCGTCAGCGTGTCGATGGCCTCGCGGATGGCCTCGACGTCGCCCACGGTCAGCCCCTCGCGGTTGATCTCGACCAGCCGCTCCAGGCGGTGCTGGGCGTTGGCCCGGCGGAATTGGTGGAGCACGTCGCGCTCGCCGCTTTGCGCCATGGCGAGCTGCAAGACGAGCTGGTTTTCCAGGCTGTCGGAGGCGCCGTGCATGCGGTAGGCGCGGCTGGCGTCGGCGCTGTGATGGGCGCGCTCGCGCAGCCGGGCGATGACCTTGAAGTAGCGGTCGCGCACCTCGGCGGCCATCGGGCGCATGACGTTGTCCTCGAGGCGATCGGCGACCTCGTCGGCGCCGAACTCCGAGTGCGTCCACGTGCGCGCCACGCCCGCCAGCCAGTGGGCGTTTTGCGGCTCGGCATCCAGCGCGGCCAGGTAGCGCAAAAAGGCGCGGCCGAAGTCCTGCTGGTGCCACTCGGCGATGGCGCCGAGCTCGCCGTGCAGCGCGGCGAACGCGCGCGAATCAGTGGTCGTGGACAGCTTGCGCTCGGTCAGCGCGATGACCCGCTCCCAGCGGTCCAGCGCGTAATTGAGCCGAATCGCCGACTCCAGGGCGTGAGCGTCGGCGGGGTCGATCTCGAGGATGCGCTCGTAGATGCGGATGGCGTCCTCGCGCCGGTCCAGGCGGGTCTCGAAGATCTCGGCGAGCGCGCCCAGCCGGCGCACCGCCTCGCGCAGGTCGTCGGTCTGCTGCAGCTCACGCCCGCTCATCTCGATGATGTCGTCCCAGCGCTCATTGTGCATGTAGATACGGCCCAACCCCTCGAGGGCGGGCAGAAAATCAGGCAACACGTCGAGCGCGGCGCGGTAGTGCTCCTCGGCCGTGACCAGCTCGCCGAGTTGACGCTCGGCGATCTCGGCGCACTTCTGGCGCAGCACGGCCTCCTCTTCGGCATCGTCGACCAGCTCGATCTCGCGCAGGTTGAGCGCGATGAGCTCGTGCCATTTCTGGGTGCGCGCATACAGCCGACCGAGGGCGGCAAAGGCGCGCGGGTGCTGCTCGTCGAGCAACAAAATCTCCTGCCAGGCGCCGATGGCGACGGCGTAGTTGTGCAGCTCGTTTTCGGCGACCTCGGCGACCTTGTCGAGCAGGTAGAGCTTCTGGCGCCGGTTGGGCGCGACCTCCACCGAGGCCAGGAACATGTCGGCGAGTTCGCGCCAGCGGCCCAACTCCCCGAGCAGGCCGGCGGCGGCTTTGAGCGCGGGCAGATAATGCGGACGCTGGTCGAGCACCTTGCGGTAGTGCTCCAGGGCGCGCACGCCGTTTTCCAGGCGCACGCGGTAGATCTCGGCGAGCTGGAAGTGGCGCCGCCACACGCTGGGGGCGCCCTCCATATTGGCGATCTCGCGCTCGTACAGGTCGGCCAGCCCCGCCCAGTTGTCGCGGCGGGCGTACAGCCGGCCCAGCGCGCGAAGCGCGGGCACGTGGTCGGCCTTGAGCGACAACGCCTCGCGGTAGACCTCGGCGGCGGCCTCTTCGAGGTGGGCCTCGCGCTCGTACAGCCGGCCCAACCGCGTCAGCTTGTTGACGCGCTCGTGGGTCGACATCGGCCCCTCGAGCTGCAGGTTGAACACGTCGATGAGCGCGCTGCCCGGTTTTTTGAGCTCACCGGAGCGCTCGTAATAGCGCTCCAAGAGCGTCTCGCGGGTGCGAAGCGCCGTCCAATCCTCGGGCTGGTCGTCGCACAGACCGGCGAGCAAGCCGTCGGCGCCCGCGGGGCTGCGGCCGACCGACTCCTCGAGCATGGCGGCGGTGACCACCTCGGTGGGCTCGACCTCGCCGCGCGAGGCCAGCTCGACCAGGTGCGTCGCGGCCGCCGGGCGGTCGTCGAGGTCGAAGTACAGCGACCCCAAAAACTCGCCCAGGTCGCCGTCGAGGTGGCCGCGGCCGCGCACGCCTTCGAGCAGGCGCACGGCCCCGGAGACGTCGCCCCATACCGCGCTCCACACGGCCGCGCGCGTCCGGAGCACGTCGCGCATGTGGACGTCATCGAGGCGCTCGACGGCCTCGCCGACCAGCGCAAACACCTCGTCGCGGCGCGCCTCCTCGAGCAGCGCGTCCATCGACAATTGGGTGCGCCACAGCGTGGTGAAGTCGCCGGCGTCGAGCGGCATCTCGTCGATCAGCGAGGCGACCTCGGCGGCCGACGCGCCGTCGAACCACTCCTGGCGCAGCCGCTCGAGGTCGAGCAACAGCGCGTGCTGCCGAGGCGCGACCGCGCTTGCTTTGTGGAGGGTCTCGGCGACTGCCTGGTGGCGCCCTTCCCGGCGGTGCAACCGGCGCGACAGCGCCCAGACCAGCGGGGAAAACTCGTCGACGTTGGACAGCCGCTTGAGCGCCAGGCGCGCTTCCTCGAAGCGCCCCAGCGCCTCCTCGGCGCGCGCGATGCCGAACAGCGCGTCGGCGACGGCGTTCGGGGCATCGGGGGTGTGGGTGGCGTCTCGCTCCAGACGATTTCGAAAGTCCTCGACCACATCGCGGCGAACGGCGACCTCCTCGCGCGGGCGATACGCCGCACGCCGCGCCGTCGAGCGCAGATCGGACGACGAATCCTCACCGGGGACGTCGGCGCGGCGAAACGTCGCCGAGCGACCGCCGTCGCGGGATGAGCGTCGAGTTGTGGGCGGAGAGAGATCGAGGGTCGTATGCGCCATTCCTTAGCTCCTCGGGTGCCGTCCGTGGCACTTGCAGTCCAGCAAATTCTACAGCGAATGCGCCTCGCGGCCGTCTGCCCCCGTGAGCGCGGTCGTCATGACGGCGGCTCATCGTCGGGTGGCTGCTGGCCGGGAAGCGGGTAGCGCGAGGCGTCGTAACTCCAGGCGTCGTCGACCTCTTCGTCCTCCATGGACGCAAGCTGTCGGCGCCGGCGCCGCCGCGCGACAACCAATGCTATAACGAAAAAGACGCCGACGCCAAAAAATACCACGATGTCGTCGCTCAGGATGGACCAGAAGCTCGTGCCCCGGGTCAACGAGCGGCGCCAATGCGCCTCCAGCAGGGGAAACGACGTGCCCGTCTCCGTCGCCAGGGCCCGGCGAAACGACCTGCCCCCGCGCACCCGCTTCATGACCCGCGCGTACAAATTCTTGCCGTATTTTTGCTGCAGCCAGCGCACGAAGTGGAAGCTCTGGTCGTAGGCCAGGTTGGCCGACAGGTGGTGGCTGGGAAAGGTATTCCACAGATACTCGAAGCGGATGAGCCCGCCGGTCGATGCCGCCCGTGACAGCTTCTCGCTGCGCTTGGCGTTCCACTCCTGGGCCATCATCACCGCAAACCCCTCGTTGAACCAGCGCGGCACGGGCGTCTTGCCGCGCGCCTGGTCGACGGCGACGTGGGCGAGCTCGTGCGAAAACGTGCGCAACACCTCACGCGGCGACTGCTTGGCGTGGGAGACGATGATCTCGTGGCGCCCCGAAAACGACAGCCCCACGGCCCATTTGGGCGCGTCATCGACCCGATTGTGCAGTTGGTAATAGTCGGAGACCCGCGGCACCACCCACACGTCGATGGGAGGCATCTTGTCGATGCCCAGCGCCTTCTTGACGCGCCGGTAGGTCGGCGGGCCCTCCTTTTCGAGCAGCGCGATGCCCTGCTCGTAGCGCTTCAGATGGTGGAAGACGAGCGACTGCCCGGCCGCCGTCGTCGTGGTCATCTGGTCTTTCGGCACCTGCGCAAACGCCGGCGCCGCGCCGCCCATAAGTGTGATCAGCAGGATCCCCACAAGCAATGCTCGATGCACGCGTCGCCGATTCATTCGCTCTCTCTCACCAGTCCAACCAATCCAGGCGCACGGAGTGGATAAACTTTTATCCGCCGTGACATCAATGTCCGAATGAACGCCGGAGTTTCACCCGTAATCGGACAACGTACGAGCCCGCTCCTGGAATTTCCGGCCCCTCGTGGCCCGCCCTCGCCCCTTCGTCAGCGCTGGCACGCGTTATGCTCCTGGGAGCGAGCGAATGTTTGGATGGCTGAATGAATGATTCGGCCGTCCCCGCCAACTAGGCGGGGCGGCCAGCACAATGAAGATGCGCCCGCCCGGCGAAGTGCAGCAAGTCGCAGGTCGTCTTCCGGGGGCTGACACGCTATAACCCGGCACGGAGCACACACGCACCAACATGCCTACACCGAGTATTGCTAAATGAATGGTTGATGTTTGTTGGCTGTATGTCGCAACCGTCACAATGAATGGATGAATGATGAAAAGCGCCGAGGCGGCCTGGCCGCCTCGGCGCTTTGTCTTGGAATGACCCCGGAATTCATTCCGGGGGCTATTGGGGGAAAAGGCGGATCAATTGCTGCGAAGCACGATCGCCGCGCCTTTGAAATCCGCGGACAGCACAGAGTCACGAAAGAGCTACGCGGAAATCTTTACGCCGTTCCAAAAATAGCCCCGGAATTCATTCCGGGGATATAGACTAAAGGCTCGCCATCCCCGGAAAGGTGTTCGAAGCGCCCTCGTCGACGGCCTCGGAGGACTCGATATCCGAATCGCTGACGTGGACGATGTCGTCGACCTCGGGGTCACCGCCAGCGGCGTGATACTCGGGAGCCTCGGGCGGCTTGGGCGCGCGCGAGATTGACGAGCGCTGCTCGCCCTCGGGGATGCTCAACAGGTCGACCATCTTGAGGTGGGATTCGAGGACGTTGCGCAGTTCGGTCTCGCAGCGCAGCCGCTGCTGCTGCAGGTCGAACAGCTCCTCGCGCAGCGCGCCCACGCGGTTTTGGACGCCCGAGAGCATGCGCTCGGCGCGCAGCTCGGCGTTGGCCATGGTCAGTTCGGCGTCGCGCTCGGCCTGCTGCTTGATCTCCTCGCCGACCTGTTTGGCCATGTTGAGGGCGTCGTGCAGACTCTTTTCGCGGCGGCGGTACTCGCGCAGCTCCTGTTTGTACTCGCCTAGCTCCTGCTTGGCCTGCTTGAATTCGGTGACCAGGTGCTCGAACTCGCGGCTGAGCACGTTCAAAAACTCCTCGACCTGCTGGCGGTCGTAGCCGCGAAAGCGGGTCTCGAAGCTCTGATTGGCGATATCTTCGGCGCTAAACTTCAACATACTGCTGCCCTCCATGGCTGCTCAGTCCTCGCCCATTTGACGGCTGCGTCGTGCCGCCGCCTCGACCGCGCTGATGAGCGCGTGCCGAAATCCAAATTTCTCCAGGGCCGCCAGGCCCGTAATCGTGGTGCCAGCGGGGCTGGCGACCCGGTCCTTGAGTTCGGCGGTGTGTACGTCGGGGTCGGCCTCGACCAGCGCCGCCGCCCCGGCGACGGTGTGCACGGCCAATTCGCGAGCGACCTGTCGGCTCAGACCCATGAGCACGCCGCCGTCGGCCAGCGCCTCCAGCGCGGTGAATATGTACGCCGGCCCGCTTCCGCTGACCGCGGTGAGCGCGTCGAAATGGTCCTCGCGTTTGAGCTCGACCACGTGGCCGACGCTGGCGAAGAGTTCGCGCACCGGCGCCAAATCGAGGTCTCCGTCGGCCATGATGCCGGTGACGCCCCTGCGCACCAGCGCGGGGGTGTTCGGCATCGCGCGCACCAGCCCGGGGCCGTCGCCGATGATCGCGCGCAGTCTGGCGACGGGCACGCCGGCGGCGATCGAGACGACCGTGTCGCCGGCTTCGAGCGTATCCAGATGACTCGCCAGCGCCGTCGCGACGTCGCCGGGTTTGACCGCGACGATCCACAGACGCGCCCCGTCGTGAGCCGGGAGGTCGGTGCGCGCGCCCAGTTCGCCGGCCAGCGCCTCGGCTTTGGTAGCATAGGCGTCGAGGCACACCAAATTCTGCGCGTCGAGCGCCCCGGAGTCGACCAGGCCGCCGGCCAGCGCGCTTCCCATGCGTCCGCAGCCCAACAACACCACCAGCGTGTCGGCGAGCGCCGTCTTGTCGGTGTGTTCGCTCATTGGTCGTAGTCCCTCTGTCCGAAAATTGCCGTCCCCACCCGCACGAGCGTCGCCCCCTCTTCGATGGCGACCTCGAAGTCGCCGCTCATGCCCATCGACAGATGCTCGAAAGCGGGCGCGTCGTCGGAAGCGTGCTCGGCAAGCCAGGCCTTGGCCTGCTCGAACAACTCGCGCATGCGCCGAAAATGCCCTCGGTTTTGCTCGGGGTCGTCGACGTAGGGCGGGATGGTCATCAATCCACGCACGCGCAGGCTGGGATAGTTGCGGGTGAGCTCGACGAGCTCGAGCAGCTCGTCGGGTGCGACGCCGCTCTTGGTCTCCTGGCCGGCGATGTTGACCTGCAACAGCACGTCAGCGCGCTCGTCGGAGCGCTTGTGGAGCTTCTTCATCACGCTCTTTCGGTCCACCGAATGGATCAGCGTCACCTCGTCGACGATATACTTAGCCTTGTTGGACTGCAGATGGCCAATAAAATGCCAGCGCACATCGCCGGGAAGCGCGGCCGCCTTGTCCTGCCACTCCTGGACGTAGGACTCGCCGAAGTCGCGCTGGCCGGCCTCGTACAGCGTGCGCAGCGCCTGCACCGGATGCGTCTTGCTGACCGCGATGAGCGTGACGGCGTCGCGCGAGCGCCCTGCCCGCGCACGGGCGGCGTCGACGCGGCGTTGGACCGCGGCGAGCCTGTCGCGAAGCGCCTCGGGGGCGTATTGAGTTGTGGCGTCATCGGCCATGGTGGTCACGTCGAAAAGGGAAAGCCGCTCAACCCGCCGAGGCGCTCCAGCTCCTCGACGACCTCGCAGACCGGCAGTCCCACGATGGTGAAATACGAGCCCTCGATTCGGCGCACCAGCGCGCTTCCCACGTCCTGAATCCCGTAAGAGCCGGCCTTATCCGACGGCTCGCCGGTGGCGACGTAGCGCTCGATGAAGGCGTCGCCGAGCTCGCGAAACTCGACGTCGGCGCGCACCGAGCGCACCGTTTGGCGCCCCGTCGAGCGCTGCAGCCAGCAAAACGTGGTCTCCACGATATGCTCATCACCGGACAGCCTGCGCAACATGCGGGCGGCATCGTCGGCGTCGACGGGCTTTTCGAGCACGTCCTCGTCCACGATGACGATCGTGTCGGCGGCCAAAATCCACTGTGGCAGCGAATCACGGCCGCGGAGTTTGTCGCGCACGTCTTCGGCCTTCGCAACTGCCAGCCGACGCGTATAATCTGTTGGCGACTCGCCCGGTTGGCGTTGCTCGGGGATGTCGCTGACGACGACCTCGGGCACAAAGCCCAGGTTTTGCATCAGTTCGCGCCGCCGCGGCGAGCCACTGGCGAGGATGAACCTGCGGTTGTTGTCGGTGAGTTCAGACATCGTCGCTCGGGAAGTTTTGCGCCCTCGGCGCGCGTTGTTGCTGTGATAGACCGTAAGTTTGCCAGGCCCCTCTGTCAAAAATTCGATTTTTTTCGCTATGACCGACGACTACCGAAATCCCAAGCCCACCGTCGACATCATCATCGAGATCGGCGGGCGTATCGTGCTCATCCGGCGCAAAAATGAGCCCTTCGGCTGGGCCATTCCCGGCGGCTTCGTCGACGAGGGCGAGACGGTCGAACACGCGGCGGTGCGCGAGGCCGAAGAGGAAACCAACCTTAAAGTCACGCTTCAAGAACTGCTGTACGTCTACTCGGATCCGAAGCGCGACCCACGTCAGCACACCATGTCAACGGTGTTCACCGCCACCGCCGACAAACAGCCCGTGGGCGGTGACGACGCGGCCGAGGCTCGCCTATTTACCCGTGAGGAGCTTCCCGATGATATCGTCTTCGACCACGGCCGAGTTTTAGAGCATTACTTTAAGTTTCGAGAGACGGGCGAGCGCCCATCTCCAATGGACGAGCTGGCACGAATCCACGCCTGAGAAATTGGATGAACTTTTCAACCTACCGCTTGCGTCTGTTGGACGTGGGATTGCTGCTCAGTGTGCTCGCCATTCCGAGCGTGGTGTGCGCGCAGCAACCCGCTCCCGGGCCGCGTGCGACGCACCAGCAACCCGGGGCGAAGCCGCGATACCGTACGTCGTTCGAGCTTCCTGGCCCGAACACCAAGGTTCGGTTGAGCATCGAGCCCACCGTAGCCAAGCAAAAATGGGCGGTCTCGGTCGTCGACGCCAAGACCGGAGACACCGCCCTGCGCGAGCCCATCCCCGACTGGATCGTCGCCCCTCACTACGGCTACGAGGTCGCCGCCGCGAGGCTCTCTCCACAGAAAACGGCCGTGATCATGGCCGCGCTGCCCGGAGTTCACGGCAAAGCCCCTCCGCCCGCGACCCAATTTCAGGTGGTCTGGGTGGTCCAGACCGAGCACGGCAAGTCCAGTTGGAAACGCCTGGACACCGCCCAATACTCGGTGCTCGACGGCGGGGAGCGATTCGAATTTCGCAAGGCGCACAACTTCAAGAGCCTGATTCGGCGCCATCGCGGCCACGACTCCATCTTTTGCGGCGCGTCCGCCGCCGATCCGGTGCTCTTCGACCGCTACAAGCCCCAATCGGGCAAGTTCGAGCAGCAATTGGACATCAAACGCCTGATCGCCGACGCCGCGCGGGTGGAGACCAGTCCGAGCGCGGCGGATTTCAAGCCGCCGATGCTCGCCGGATGGTACCAGTGGTTTGCGGCCTCCAGCGATCGGCGAAGCCCCAATGAGCGCGGCGCGCTCATCCGTCCGCTGGAATTGGGCGATGGAAAGGTCGACACCGGCTGGTTGGAGGGAGCCAAGGGGCTGGGCCGCGGCGAATTCGTCAGCGCCCAGGTCAACGACGCCGTCGGCCTGAGCTCGATCCGCGTGGTGCCCGGACTGGGCGGCGATAAGTCGTTGTACCGCGCCTTTGCGCATCCCACTCGCCTGCTGATCGGGTTGTCCAACGGCAAACGCTACATCGTGAAGCTGGACCATCTGGACTTCGACATGGTCGCCTCCGGCCGGGGCGTGACCATCGATCTACCCGAGCCGCAGAAGACACGGTGCATGAGCGTGATGGTGCTCGACGCCAAGCGCGGCGCGCGCGTCAAGGGCCAGCCGAGTTGGACACGTGATACGGTGGCGATCTCGGAGATCACTCCCTATTCGGTCTTGCACGGCAAGGATGCCGAGCAGACGGCCGCGCGGGTGGTGGCGCGCATCGCCAACGAGAAAAACGCCCGCACCCGAGAGCGCATCGCCGAGCTCGCGCTGACGATCAAACGCCAACTCGTCGGCCAGGTTCGCCGGGCGGTGCGCGAGGGCACGCCCGCGCAGCGCCGCCGAATCATCCCGCTGATGGCCACACTGCCGGCCGATGAGGCGGTCCCCATGTTGGTGGATTTTCTGCGAAAAACGGACACCGACGCCCCGGAATACCGCGCGATCAAGCGCAGCCTCGCCGCCCATTACACCGAGGCCGCCCCCGGGCTCATCGCTGTGTTGCAGAATGGCTCCCTGAAGGACTCGCGCAAGTACGCGGATGTGCTTCGTCTGCTCGGGCGGGTGGGCAAACCCAAGCACCTGGTCAAACTCATCGACCGGCTGGGCCAGGGAGACCGCATGATTCGCAACGAGCGCATCCGCGCGCTCGGCGCCGGCGGAGAGGCCCTGGT
This sequence comes from uncultured delta proteobacterium, assembly GCA_963697525.1. Lineage (GTDB taxonomy): Bacteria > Myxococcota_A > Bradymonadia > Bradymonadales > Bradymonadaceae > Bradymonas. Next base: position 4,438,221 of record OY969087.1, on the reverse strand, counting down.
CGAGCCGCTTTTGGTGCACGCGCGCTCCCACGTCAACACACCCGCGGGCCTGGACGCGCTGCGCGCGCTCAGCCTGCTGGGCAAGCGGCTGCACTTCAACGATCAGGGCCCGATGCCTCGCCCCGAGATCTACGGGGCGTTGCTCGAGCATACCACCAGCCGTCCGGCGATGTTGCGGGCGTTGCGGGTGGCCAAGTTCTTCCACGCCGACGGCTTCGTCAAAGCTGCGCACCAAAAATATGCGGCGGACGACGACGCGCTGGTGCGCAAGGCGACCGTGGAGGCGCTGGGGCGCTACCCGTCCGACCAAGCCCGCTCGGTCATCGTCGCCGCGCTGTCCGACAAGTCGCCGGATGTGCGCATCGCCGCCGTCAAAGCGCTGTCTCAGCGCAAAGACGTCTCCAAGGTGCTCGACGCCGTAGTCGCCTATTCCAGACGCGAGCGCTGGAAGGCGGGCCTGCAGCACGCCTTTCGCGTCCTCGCCGCTATCGACAACCCGACGACGGCGCGGGCCTTCGAGGCGCGCTTTCGCAACGAGCCCAATACGGCAGCGTCGCTGCTGGCGGCGCATGCGCTCGACCGCGCCTCGCGCAGCATCGACGCGAAGTTGGCCTGCTCGCTGGTGAAGAATGCCGATATCAACCTGGATATGCGCGTCGCCATGCTCGACTTGCTCGGCCTCGACCATTCCCAGCGCGGCGAGAAATTTTTGCTGGGACTGCTGGACCACGACGGCTGGACGAAGCTCTCCAAGGGCACACGCGCCCGTCGGCGGCTTCGCAACCACCTCATGCTGTCGCTGGGACGCCGGCGCAGCGCCGAGGCGATGCCCCACCTGTTGGACACGGCCCGCAGCGATGACTCCGTGGCCGCGCGACGCGTCGCCCTGCGCGCCCTGGCCTTCTACAACGACAAGGGGCTGCTCGACGACCTGACCGAGTGGCAAAAGCGCGCCGATCCTCGCCTCAAGAGCGCGCTCGACCAGACCATCACCATGATCGAGCGGCGTCAATCGCTCGAGTCGGTGCGTCAGGGGCTGGACGACGTGCTCGCCAAGGACAAGAAATCCGAAACCAATCCCAACGCCGACACATCCAAAGGGTCGATGTCCGAGTGACATTGAACAATCCCTACCAACCTGCTATGAATTAGTTGTCCGTACGGCCGAATTTGCCGTCACCGTCACCGAGCAAACAAGGAGCAATCCGTGGCTGGCATTAGCGATATCGTCAATAAGATCAAAGAACAGATACGTGAGACGGACGTCGATTCCGTGTACACGAAGTGGAAGGCCGACAAGACCATCAACGAGCATGTCATCATCGACGTGCGCGAGCGCGACGAGTTCGTCGATGGTCATATCGAAGGCGCCGAGTTCATCCCGCGCGGCCTGCTCGACCTCAAAATCGAGGGGCTGGTGCCCAACCGCCAAAAGGAGATCATCCTGTACTGTGCCGGCGGGACGCGCTCGGCGCTGGCGGCCAAGGCGCTGGGCGATCTGGGGTACGAGAACGTCGTGTCGATGGCCGGCGGGTTCACGGCCTGGAAACAGGCGGGCTACCCGGTCAACGTCGCCAAGACGCTGTCTCAGGAGCAGATGTCGCGTTACAGCCGGCACCTGATCATCCCCGAGATTGGCGAAAAGGGGCAGCAAAAGTTGCTCGACGCCAAGGTGCTGATGCTGGGCGCCGGCGGCCTGGGAAGCCCCGCCGCCCTGTACCTGGCCGCCGCCGGGGTGGGCAAATTGGGCATCATCGACTCCGATGTGGTCGATCGCTCCAACCTGCAGCGCCAGGTTTTGCACACCGACGAGCGCGTCGGCGAGTCCAAGGTGGAGTCGGCCCGACAGACCATCCAGGCGCTCAATCCCGACGTGGAAGTCGAGTTGTTCAACACGCGCCTGACCAGCGAGAACGTCCTGTCGATCTTCGAGGGCTACGACCTGGTCATCGACGGGGGCGACAACTTCCCGACGCGCTACCTCATCAACGACGCCTGCGTGCATCTGGGCATCCCCAACGTGCACGGCTCGGTGTTTCGCTTCGAGGGACAGGTCACCAGCTTCGTGCCTCACGAGGGGCCGTGCTACCGCTGCCTGTACCCCGAGCCGCCGCCCCCCGAGTTCGCCCCGAGCTGCCAGGAAGCCGGCGTGCTCGGCGTGCTCCCGGGCGTCATCGGCCTGCTGCAGGCGATTGAAGCCATCAAGCTCATCGTGGGCATCGGCGAGCCGCTGACCGGCCGTCTGCTGGCCTTCGACGGGCTCAAGACGGAGTTCCGCGAGATGAAGCTTCGCCGCGACCCCAAATGCCCCGCCTGCGGTGAGCACGCGGAGTTTACCGGGTTTATCGACTATGAGCAGTTCTGTGCGGTGACGATTTAAGGCGAACGGGGGTGCGCCTCCAGCGCACCCCCTACCCCACAAACGGCAGCGCCTCTCCCGCCACCTCCTGGCCCACGAACTGCATCAAATCCCGCGAATTATACTTCCGCCCCGACTGCTCCACACCCAGCCGCTCGATGAGCAGCATGAACGTCTTGGAGACCTCCTCGGGGCTGGGCAGCGTGTTGGGATCCTCATCCGGATAGGCCTTGTGGCGCATCCGCGTCGCCGTCCCACCGGGGTTGACCGACACGACGCAGATGCCGTCGTCGGCGAGTTCGTCGGCGAGCGTGTCCGTGAGCCCTTCGACGCCGTGTTTGGAGACGGCGTAGGGTCCCCAGCCACCGCGCCCGCGTCGGCCGACGCTCGATGAGACATTGAGCATGACGCCGCCGCCGGCATCGCGCATCAGCCCGATGGCCAACTTGGAGGCGATGAACACCCCGTCGATGTTGACGGTCATCGTCTGACGCCACGCCTGCAGGTCGACGTGCTCGATTGGCAAGCGCGGCCCGAGCATGGCGGCGTTGTTGACCAGGATGTCCAGCCGGCCGTGGTCGTCCGTGACGCGCTCGAAGACGCGGTGCATCGCTTCGAGGTTGGTGACGTCGGCCGTCAGCGCGGTGACGGCGCCGGATGGCCCAAGCGAGGCGGTCTCGGCGAGGCCGGCTTCGTCACGGGCGCAGGTATACACATGCGCTCCGCGCTCGGCCAAATCCAGGCAAAGCGAGCGGCCGATGCCGCGGCTTCCTCCGGTGACGAGAGCGACGCGTCCTTTCAAATCTGGCATGGTGCGGGGGGCTTAGAGAACGGTTTCGTCCGGGGAGACCGACCAGGCCCAACGAATCTTCTGGTAATCCGGGTGGTCCTTGCCCAGGTGGTTGCGCATGGAGTCGCGAAACTCCGCGATGATATGATAGGCGTTGGACAGCGTGTCGCGCCGCGCGCGGAAATGCTGCTGATAGGAGCGCAGCGCGTCGGCGGACTGATTGTGCTCGGTGTGCGCTGTATCGAGCAGCAGATCGAAGCGATTGAGGTAGTCGTCGGCGAAGTCGATGACGTCGCTGCGCTCGGACAGGTAGTCCATCATCTCGCGCACCGCCGCCTCCAAGATTTCCTCGTCCCAGTACATCACCCGGCGGTCGGGATAGCCCACCGCGTCGATGCGCTGCAGGCGGCCCTGGACTTCGCGCAACAGCTTGGCGACGTTCTTCCAGCTCAGCTTGTCTTCGCCAGCTTCCCGACGCCACTGCGCGAAATAGCGGTCGGTGGTCGTCCACGCCTCCTTGATGTCGTCGACCACCTCGCGGATCTGCGGCAGATAGTAGGCGCAGTAATCGACGTCGCCGTGCTCCTTGCAGTAGGCCAGGCAGTCGGCCAGGCAGGCTTTGACTTCGGAAATATTGGCGTACGGCATGGGCTCGACCTTCGCTAAGGATGAAATCTCGTCTCCGGCACACCCTGCGGACAGTCGTCGCCGGGGCGCAGGTTATATGCATTACGGTGTCGAGGTGTGTCAACCGGATGACAGCGTATCGCGGTTGCTCAGCGCGGCCTCGACCTGGCGCTCGAGGCGGCGCACGGTCTGCGGCGAGTGACCTTCGTAGTTGTTGTTGGCATAGCCAAAGATGGTGCCGCCGCGATCCAAAAAGTGCGCCATACGCGGCGCCCACCAGGCGAGCTCCTCGTCGCGCTCGCGCTGCAGGCCCTGGTAGGAGTCGAAGGCGTCGTGCTCGCCCAGCCAGCGCACGTAGGCGATGCGCGACGTGACCCGCCAGAAACGGCCGAGATGGCCGCCGCAGGTCAACGTCATCGCAACGTTCCAGCGTCTGAGCAAGGCGGCGTATTCCTCGGTCAGCCACGACCGGTGGCGCACCTCCACCGCGTACATCAACCCGTCGGGCAGCCCCTCCAAGAAGCGCGCGAGCACGTCGAATTGATCGACGGTGAAGCTCGGGGGCAGTTGCACCAGCAGCGGGCCCAGGCGCGGGCCCAGTTCGGTCATCACGTCGACGAACGTCGCCGCCTCGGCGCCGCAACCGTCCAATCGCGCCTCGTGGGTGACGGCGCGGGGAAATTTGGCCGCGAAGACAAAGCCCGACGGGGTGCGCTGATGCCACGATTGCACCGTGCGCCGGCTGGGACAGGCATAGAACGTCGAATCGATCTCCACGGTTCGAAACCGCGAGGCGTAGCGCGGAAGGCGCGCGCTCGAGGCGGTGCCCGCCGGATAAAATACGCCGTCCCAGTCGTCGTAGCTCCACCCGGAGGTGCCCAGGTAGAGCTGGTCGTGGACCACGTCCCAGTCGGGTCTGATCCCCTCGAAGAGGTCACTCGTCGGAGTCAACGCCCTGCCTCCGCTGGTCGTTCGGGTCATCGCCATCGTCGTCGCCGCCGCCGGCCTCGGACGCCCCCCCCTGCTTGGAGGGCACCGAGGTGTAGCTTCCGCTGTCGCGCAGCGTCTCGTCCTGCTCGAATTTAGTGGCGCGGATGGGCACGACCACCTGGAAAGTCGAGCCCTTGCCGACCTCGCTTTTGACCGAGATCTCACCGCCGAGGCTGCGCACGATGTCGCGCGAGATGGACAGCCCCAGCCCGGTACCTTCGCCGGGATCCTTGGTGGTGAAGAAGGGGTCGAAGATATGCGGCAGGATTTCGGGAGCGATCCCCGTGCCGGTGTCGCGAACCACCACGGCCACGTTGTCGCCGTCGCGATGGGTCTGCACGCAGATCACGTTGTCGTCGATCGTGCCGGTGTCAATGGCGTGGGTAGCGTTGACCAGCAGGTTCAAGAAGACCTGGCTGAGCCGGTTGGCGTCCGAGAACACCTGGGGGACGTCGCCGAAGTCGAATTCGAGGCGCGCGCGGTACTTGGCCTCGTGTTTGACCAGGTTGAGCGTGGCCTGCAGCAGACTCTCGACGTCGACCCAGCCGGGCTCGTTGGCGGTGTCGTGGGAGAAAAAGCGCAGGTCCTGCACGATCTGGTGGATGCGCTGCATGCCGCCGAGGCTGCGGCTGAGCAAGGTGTCGAGGTCTTCGCGCAGAAACGCGATTTCGTGGGCCTGCGCCAGCGCGTTGACCTCGTCGACCAATTGGGGGGCCTGCGCCGCCACTCGCTGGTTTAACTGCTCGAGGAACTCGCCGATGGTCTCCACATAATCGACCATGACGCTCAGGTTGCTGATGACGAAGCTGGCGGGGTTGTTGATCTCGTGAGCGATTTCGGCGGCGAGCACGCCCATGGCGGCGAATTTTTCGGCGTGGACCAACTGGTCCTGCGCGCTCTGCAGCGAGCGGTAGGCGCTGGTGACCTCCTCGAAGAGGCGCGCGTTCTCCAGCGCGCCGCCCAACTGGGAGGCCATGGCACGCAGCGCCTCGCGCGTAAACGGCATGTGGAGTCCCGGGGCGAGTTCGGCGAGCACCAACACGCCGATGGCGCGCCCCTGCCCCCACAGCGGCACCAGGTTAACGCTGCCGCCGTCGAGGCGATCGACCAGCGGCTCGATACCGGGATATTCCCCGCGCTGGGGCACGTCCTCGAGCACCACGATGCCGTCGTCGCGGATCAACTCGAGCCAACGCCCCAGGCTGTCCAATTCGCCGCACACCGGCAGGCTATCGACCGCAAATTCGCCGGCGCAACTCAGAGACACATCCGCCTCGTCGACTTCCTCGACTTGCTCGCTCCTCGGGTCGACCTGGCCCTCGTCGGCCGGCGGGGCCAGGCTGGGGGCGGGCTCGAGCTGAATGAGCGCGGCCGCTCCACGCCGACACAACCCGCTGAACACCCACAGGGCGCGCCGGATGATGATATCGCGGTTCAACGAACTCGACACCGCGCTGGCCAGCGCGTTGAGCCCGAGCAACTCGGCGTTTCGCCGCTCGAGTTGGCGCTGCAGGCGCGCCTCGCGCGCCTGGCTGGCCACGCGCTCGATGATGGCCTCGAGCATCACCGGGGCCTCGGCGGACAGCAATTGGTCGGCGAAGACAAAATCGGTGGGCGCGCGGCGCACCACCTGGGCGGCCGAGCGGTGGTCGCCGTCGCGCACCAGGCAGACGACCGGCAGGTCGAGACAAGACTCCAAAAGCTCGTCGAGCAGCGCGGCGCACGCGCCGACATCGGCGTCGAAGGCAAGCAGCACAGCCGCAAAGCCCTCGGCGTCCAGTCGGCGCCACGCCGCCTCCAGGTTGTCGACTCGCACCAAATCCAGCGCGTCCGCGCGTGCGCCGACGTGCTCGAAGCTCCCATCCTGAAGGTCTGTGGGGCGAATGAAGAGGACGCGGCTCATAATGGAGCTGTACCTGTTACGGCCTGGACGGAATACCCGACGTTCGGGCCCAACGTGTCGAATCATGACCTACCGTCGGGCATGCTGCAAGTCACGTGCACGCCGCGCGCTCAGCGCGACGCCGCACAGTCCGAGCAGCGCCAGCAGGTGGTTGACATTGAACCAGCCGCCCAGCATCAGCGCCGTGGAGGGATCGCGCACCCACTCGACGCCGAAGCGCAGTGCGAGATAGGCGCCGGCAGCGCCCGTCGCCACCAGCCGTGGCGCCACGCGCCCGCGCCATACGGCCATGGAGGCGGCGGCCACGATGATCGCAGTTCCGACGGACAGATACAGGCCGAAGGGGTGAACCGGCGCCGAACGCGCGCTCTCAGGCGAGATCCAGCCGCGCAAAAGGTGCACGGCGTAGGCGTCGGTGCCCGCGGGATGACGCACCGCCCACGGAAGCGTGCTGGGCCAACCGAAGTCGCATCCGTGGGCCAGACAGCCCAGCCGGGCCACGGCGAGCCCGGCCAATCCGCCGAGGACCAGCGCGCAGACCAGCCGGTCGGTGGCCGCGCGATCGCGCTGGCCGGGCCCCCAACGCGACTGCCACCACGCCACCACCAGCGCCCCACCGCCGAGCGCCCCAAACGAGCTGTACCCGCCGCTTCGGGGGTCGAGCAGCAGCGCCGGATGGGCGGCCAGTGCCCCGAGGTGGGCCGCCGGGTCGAGCAGCGCCCAGGCCAGCCGCCCCAGGGCCGCGCCTGCGACCACGCACAGCCCGAAGGCGGCCAACGCCTCCCCCAGGTCCACGCGCATCCGGCGCGCGACGAGCAGCGCGGTGGTCGCCCCGACGAGCAGGCCCACACCGATGAGCACGCTCTGGGCCGGCAGCAGGTCGATCAGCGCATCCATGAAACTCCGTGGTTCGACAGCCACCGAAGGATGGCTGCATTTCTTGACGATCCAAAATCCAGCTTGCTATATTCCCTCAGGCATGTTGATTGCCCGCGGGGAATCCCGCCGCCTCGCCAGGGTCGGCGCCAAGTTCCTTCGCCTCGTGTGGAGTTGAAGCTGCCACTGGATTGCCGTCGCCGTTTTGAGTCAAATGCCGTCCGATTTAAACGTCAAGTTCTATGGCTGCCGCGGGAGTATCCCGGTCTCGGGAAAAAACCACGTGCGCTACGGCGGAGCCACCTCCTGCCTGACGGTGCGCGCCGGCGATCGCGAAATCATCCTGGACGCCGGCAGCGGCATCGTCACGCATAGCGATGACTTGATCAAACGCTACGTGCAGACGCAGCGGGCGCTGGAGACCTTCATCTTCATCAGCCACGTCCATCTCGACCACCTCATCGGCCTGCCCTATTTCGGCCCGCTGTACATGCCCGACGCCACCGTCTGGCTGATGGGCCCGCACAACATGCGCTTTGGATCTTTTCAGGAGACCATCGACGCGTTCATGTCGCCGCCGTTCTTCCCGGTGCCGCGCTACGAGATGCAGGCCGACTTTCACTTCGGCGAGTTGGGCGAGACCGACGTGGTCTACTTCGTCGAGGGTCAGGCCGACCCGGTGGTCGCCCGACCGCATCACCCGCGCCACCGACACGAGGTGCCGCCGGCCGAGACGGTCGAGATGACCGTCGAGTGCATGCGCGGCTACAACCACCCCAAGTCCGGCGTCAACATCTACAAGATCTCGGCGGGCGGAAAGACCCTGGTCTACGCCACGGACACCGAGGGCTTCGTCAAAGGCGATCGCCGCCTCATCGAGTTTGCCCGCGGCGCCGACGCGCTGATTCACGACGCGATGTACACCGAGGAGCGCTACGTCTCGATGCCGGTGCCCACGCAGGGCTACGGCCACTCCACGGTCAAGATCGCCACGAGCCTGGCCGAGGCCGCCGACGTCGGCCAGCTCATCCTCTTCCACCACGATCCCGGCAACGACGACGCCGTGCTCGACCACGTCGAGGAGCGCGGCCAGAAGCTGTTCGCCAACACGGTCGTGGCCCGCGACGGGTTGGAAATCGACCTCTAAGCCGCACCCTGCGCCCGCCCCACAAAACCCGTGCCCAATCCCGACTACCGTTTCGACAAATATACCGAGGAGTACCAGGCCGCCGAGCTCGAGCGGGTGCGCGCCTACGCCCGCCAGGCCCATCTGCCCGCGCAGGTGAGCATGGAAATCGGCAGCAACCGCGGCCGGTTCTCGAGCGAGCTCGCCGGGCGCCATCCGGAGCGCTATTACCTGGGCGTGGAGTGGTCGAGCCTGGCCAAAAACGCGCGCTCGCGGCTGAAACGTGACGGCGTCGACAACGCCGACGTCCTCGCCGCCGACGCCAACCACGTACTTCCGCTGGTCATCGATGACGGCCAATTGGCCGAGTTGTTCCTGCTCTTCCCCGACCCGTGGTGGAAGAAACGCCACCGCAAACGCCGCGTCATTCAGCCGGCGTTTCTGGACCTGCTCGCCCAGAAGATGGCCTGTGGCGGCAAGCTGTGGATCCGCACCGACGTCGGCCCGTTCGCCGACGACATGCGCGAGACGCTGGCCGCCCACCCGGCCTTCGAGCCGGTCGACGTCTTCGACTATCCGATCGAGCCGTTTCCGCGAAGCACCCGCGAGCGCCACGTCATCTCGAACGGGATCCCCGTCCACACGTTGTATTACGAGCGCATTTGATCGGCTTGTTGGTCAGAAGGCGACGTCGAAGCCATACAGATAGCCACCGTTGGACAACGCGTAGCCAGAGGTCTTGCCCAGGACGATGCGGGTGTCGAACCCGTCGGAGGGGTTCCAGTTCATCAGCGGACGGCCAGTGAGCCGGTCGAGCACGTACATCGGTCCACCGGCGGTGGACACGAATAGGTACAGCCGCGTGGCGGCCATGGAGACCGGCGAGTGATTCTTGAAGCGAAAGCTCCAACCGGGCTTGCCCTCGTCGGCGCCCAGCGAGACCACATGGCCGTTGGCGGTCGCCACGTACAGCGAGTCTTCGCCGTAGATGTAGTCGGTGATGCCAGTGATATCCCTATGCCAGATCTTCTCGCCGCTGTTGCGGTCGATGGCGTACATGCCGCCGTCGTAGGACGCGGCGTAGATGCGCGAGCCGGCGACGATGGGCACGTCGTCGACGTCGGTAAACTCCGTCTTGCTGCCGCTCAGGTCGCTCTTCCACACCAACTCGCCGGTGTCGAGCTGGAGCGCGGCGAGCACTCCGTCGGAAAAGCCGCAGTACACGACGCCCTTTCGGACCACCGGCTTGCCGGTCTCTTTGATGGTGAAATACTCGGGAGTCGAGCGCTTGAAGGTCCATAACTGCTTGCCGGTGGCTGCGTCGGCGGCCACAAGCAGGTCGTTGCTGGTGGTGTAGAAGACGCGCCCCTGGGCAAACGCGGCGCGTGACTCGACCGAGCCGTCGAGCTTGGTGCTCCAGACGACCTTGCCGCTGGCCTCGTCGAGCGCGTAGAAGCGCCCGTTGAGCGTGCCCACGTACACCCGGGCGTCGCCGAAGGTCGGCCGGGCGTGGATGGGTCCGTTGAGCTTGGTCTGCCACAGAACCTTGCCGTCACCGGCGCGCACCTTGAACAGCCGACCGGAGTCGGTGCCCACGAACAGTTCGTCGGTCGCCGCGCGGTACAGCGGCGTGGCGTATTGGCGCGGCTTGTACGCCCACATCTCGGGCGGATCGAGCGCGCGGCGCCAATTGATGTCGAGGTGCGGGCGCGTGGCGAACGCCTCGACATCATAGGGGCCCTTGTTGGAGGCAGGCGAGCTGCTCGCACAGCCAGCCAGCGCGCCGCTCAGCAGCGTGGCGCTACATCCAACAAACAACAACCAGCCAAGACGAAAGCGTGAGCAAAATGGCATCGTGGAGCCAAAAAATCAGAGGAGCGCCAATCGTCGTTCGATATCGTCGCGGTACGGCGTCTTCGGATGCGACTCGATGATCTCGTGGTACAGCTCCTTGGCCTTGTCCTTCTTGCCGGCGGCCTCGTAGACCTGGGCTTTCTGGTACATCGCCAGGCCCTCGTAGGAGTCGTCCTGCTTGACGAGCTTATCGTAGTTGGCCACGGCCTTGTCGACCTTGCCCTTGGCGCCGTAGGCCGTCGCCAGCCCCAGGTAGACGAACGGCAGCATGGCCTTGTCGGTCTTACCGCTGAGGTAGGCCTCGTACAGCTTGGTGGCATCGTCGTATTTTTTGAGGCGCATCGCCGCGGCCGCTTTGGTCAGCCGCGCGCTCTGGGCCAGCGGGCCGGACTTGTGCTTGGACAACGAGTCGCCGGCCTGCTTGTAGATCGCCTCCCAACGCGCCTTGTCGGTTGCGTAGGTATGCTTGGGCGGGTCGACGACCTCGCTCTTCTCGATCTGCTTCATCGCCGGCGAGTCTTTGGTGATGACGTCGTAGTCCCACAGCGCCGGGCTCAGGGTCGACGACGCCTGCACGGCCTGGCTGTCCATATAGCCCGAGCCGATCCACACGCCGACGCCGGCCACGATCACCGCGATCACCCCGGCGAGCACCAGATTGCGGTTGTCCTCCAGCCAGGACGCGCCGCGCAGCGTCGCCTCCAGAACCGGGTCGGAATCGGGCACGGCGGCGCCGTTCTGGGCCTCGGGGGCCTCAGGGTCGGCCTTGCCGCCGCCACGTTTGCGAATCTTCATTGCCATCTGCTATCTCCTTACCTTGCGCCATTCCCGGATGATGCGGCCATACGGGCCTGTCGCGGGCTGGAATCGTCGCCTCGAAAGTCGCGCCGGCGCCCGGCGAAATTCCGCCCGGCCAGCAAGTCGCGGACTATATTGTTGCCACCACAGAGTGTCAACCAACGCGGTGGCGCTGCATTTTTCAAGAACCTTAACTCGATGTCCTCCATGACCATTCCATTTGCTGCTGCTTTCCGCCGCCTGGCCCTGGCCGGCGCCTGTGTCGCGACGTGCCTGCTGTTGTGTGCGCGCCCGGCCGCCGCCTCCGAGGGCGAGGCACAGGTTTGGGGCCAACTGATGCTCGCCAACGCCAACGCCGTGGGCGACAGCGGCCAGTGGGGGCCCGGCGGCCAGATTGGGGTGCTCGCCGGCATCACCGATTTTTGGAGCATCCTCGGCGGCGTGGACGCCAGCTACCAATTTGCGAGCGGCGACGCCCCGTCGGCCGAGATCCTGGGGCTGTTCGCCGGGTTTCGCTACAACCTCGACGTCTTTCAATACGTCCCCTACCTCGGCCTGTCCTTCGAGGACTTCCCCCAGGGCCCCCCGGATTCCACCGGCGCTCAGGGGCCGCAGGTGGGCGCCAAGCTGTCCATCGGCCTGGACTGGCGCTACAGCCGCAACTGCTCGGCGGGCGCCATGATCGAGCTGCACGCCCCCATGACCCATCCCGATCGGTTCCCCATCTACTCGACGCTGGGCGCCAACCTCACCTACCACTTCCGGCTGTAGGCTTGCTGAAACGGCGCGCGCAGTGGTATCACTCTGCGAGTTCTAAAGGAATTTCGAGCTGTTCGCATGATGTTGCCCCCTCTCGGGGGTCAGTCATTCCGACGGCTTTTCCATCTTCGAGACGCAGTCAGCGACATGAAGCAGGCGCAAAAATACGCGATCCCGGTCATCTTTGTCATCATCATCGGTGTGCTCGCGGCCGTCGCCGGCCAGCACACCATCGACCAGTGGTTCGGCTATATCGTCGACCCGCTGGGCAAGGTGCTGTTCTGGAGCCCGCCGGTGCCGGTGCTCGACAAGATGCCCCTGGTCGTCATGGTGCTCTTTGGCGGCGCGCTGTTCTTTACGCTGCGCTTCAAGTTTATCAACTTCCGCGGCTTCTTCCACGCCATCCACGTCCTCCGCGGCCAATACGACAACCCCGACGACCCCGGGGAGGTCTCCCACTTCCAGGCGCTGAGTTCGGCGCTGTCGGCGACCGTCGGCCTGGGCAATATCGCCGGTGTGGCCATCGCGGTGAGCCTGGGCGGCCCGGGTGCGGTGTTCTGGATGATGGTCACCTCGCTGTTCGGCATGACCAGTAAGTTCACCGAGGTCACCCTCGGCCAGATGTACCGGCGCATCGACAAAAACGGCAACGTCACCGGCGGCGCCATGGTCTACCTGCGCGACGGGCTGGCCGATCTGAGCCCCTCGCTCAAGCCGCTGGGCACGGCGATGGCCGTCATCTTCGGCATCCTGTGCATCGGGGCGTCGTTTGGCGGCGGCAATATGTTCCAGGCCAACCAGAGCTTCCACGCCATCACCAATATCGTGCCCTGGCTCGACGGCCACGCCGCCCAGGGAAGCGTGGAGCTCGAGGCCGACAGCCCGCAGACCTGGGATCTGCCGCGCACCGCCGTGCGCTTCCAGGTGCCCGCGCGCACCGACGAGGAGAAGGGCCACGAGCAGACCTACGTGGTCAAATCCGACGTCTTCAAGATCACCCCGGCCGACTGGACCAAAGACGGCGCCAACTACGTCGCCCATATTCCGGTCATCGCCAACACCAAGGACGTGCGCCACAACGTCACCGCCGGCGCCGTCACCGTCATGCAGACCGGCGTCATCGAGGGCCGCTCCATCAAGGACTGGAAGGCCCCCAAGGGCGTCACGGTGACCAACCCCAAACCGTTCGAGGGCGGCAAAAACGACAAGGGATTGGTCTACGGGCTGATTCTGGCGGCGCTGGTCGGCCTGGTCATCATCGGCGGCATCAAGAGCATCGCCAAGGTCGCCGAGAAGATCGTGCCGGCGATGTGCGCCATCTACATCGTCGCCGCCCTGGCGGTGGTCTTCATGAACATCGACAAGCTTCCCGGCGCCGTGCACATCATTCTGTCGGATGCGTTCAGCCTCAAAGCCGGCTGGGGCGTGCTCGTGGGCGTCTTCGTCCAGGGCGTTCGCCGCGCGGCCTTCTCCTCGGAGGCCGGCATCGGCTCGGCGCCCATCGCTCACTCGGCGGCCAAGACCGACCAGCCCGTGCGCGAGGGCATCGTGGGCATGCTCGGCCCGTTCATCGACACGATCATCGTGTGCTTCATGACCGGCATCGTCATCGTCATCACCGGCGTGTACGCCGACCAGACGACCATCGGCATGGAGGGCATCTCGCTGACCAGCCGGGCGTTCGGCTCCGAGATCGCCTTCTTCCCCATCATCTTGTCGGTGGCGGTGGTGCTGTTCGCCTACAGCACGATGATTTCGTGGAGCTACTACGGCGAGCGTTGCTGGACGAACTTCTTCGGCGCCGACCAGTCGATGCCCTACCGCGTCATCTTCCTGCTGTTCATCGTGCTCGGCTCGGTCTCCAGCCTGGGCAACGTGCTGGACTTCTCCGACCTGATGCTGCTGTCGATGGCCTTCCCCAACATCCTGGGCGCGGTCATCTTGAGCGGCAAGGTCGCCGAGCGGCTCGACGACTACTGGACGACCTACAAGGCTGGGAAGTTCGAGACCTACGAATAGCCCTCAGCGCAGCGGCTGCTTGCTGCCCGCGGAGCCCTACTCCTGTCCCCTACCCCTCAACACCGTCTTAATGGGCGTGGCGTCGAAGCCGTACGCCTCGCGCAGCCGATTGACCAGATAGCGCCGATACGACGGTTTGACGCCGTCGGGGCGGTTGACCGAGAACAAAAAAGTGGGCGGGCGCGTGGCGACCTGGGAGGCGTAGTAGAACTTGACCGGCCGCCCCTTGTGCATCGGCGGCGTGTGGGCGGCCAAGGCGTGCTCGAGGAAGCGGTTGACCTCGCTGGTGGGAACGCGGGCGGTGAATTGCTCGAAGGCCTTGTCGACCTCGTCGAGGATCTTGTGGACACGCTGGCCGGTGAGCGCGCTGATGAACATCACCGGCGCGAAGCTCATAAAGGGCATCTCTCGGTGGATGGCGTGGACGTACTCCCCGGCGGTCGCGGTGTTCTTGTCGACCAGGTCCCACTTGTTGACCACGATGATGCACGCCTTGCCGCGGTTTTCGATGACGTCGGCGATCTTTTTGTCCTGCCAGGTGATACCCTCGGTGGCGTCGACGACGAACAGCACGACGTCGCTGCGGTCGATGCTGCTGATCGCCTGGACGACGGCGTACTCCTCGAGGCGCTGCGAGATCTTCTTTTTTCGCCGAAGCCCGGCCGTGTCGATGACCAGGTACTCCTGGTCGCCGCGGCGGATGCGGGTGTCGATGGCGTCACGAGTGGTGCCGGCCAGGTCGCTGGTCAACAGACGCTCCTCGCCGAGCAAGGCGTTGATCGTGCTGGACTTGCCGGCGTTGGGCTTTCCGACCACCGCGATGCGCGCAAACGGCTCGTACTCCTCGGCGGATGCCGCCTCGGGGATGCGCGCACACACCGCGTCCATCAGCTGGCTGACGCCGTGGCCGTGCTCGGCGCTGATCGGAAAGAGGTCGGTGCCCAACTCGTAAAACTCGCCCAGGTGCTGCTCGGGGTTGCTGGGCGTGTCGATCTTGTTGACCGCATACAGCACCGGCTTGGTCGCCTGGCGAAGCAGCCCGGCGATCTCGCCGTCGGCGGGCAACACCCCGGCGCGCGAGTCCATCATGAAAATGATCAGATCGGCCTCGTCCATCGCCAACTGCGCCTGGTTGCGCATCTGGCGAAGCATCCCCTCCTCGGCCTCGGGCACGAACCCGCCGGTGTCGATGACCGTGTAGCGCTTGTCATACCACTCCCCGTCGGCGTACTGCCGGTCACGGGTGACGCCCTCGAAGTCGTGGACGATCGCGTCGCCGGTCTCGGTGATGCGGTTGAACAGGCGGCTCTTACCGACGTTGGGTCGGCCGACGATAGCAACTAGAAAGCTCATGGTGGTCAGGGGTCCGGGGGTTCAGGGGGCCGGGAAACTGCGAACAGCGTTTTTCACCGCAAAGACGCAGAGGCGCAAAGAAAAACCAAACAAACGCAGTCCTTTGCGTCTTCGCGCCTTTGCGGTGAACTATGTCGTTCGCAGTGACGCGGTTTTGCAAAAGGGGGCTATTCGTAGCCGAAGCGGTCGAGAGCGCGCGGGTTCTCGCTCCACTCGGACTCGACGCGCACAAACGTCTCCAGGTACACCTTGCGGTTGAAGAAGGCCTGCATGCGCGAGCGGGCCTCGCGGCCGATGGATTTGAGGCGCTTGCCGCCCTTGCCGATGACGATGCCCTTTTGGCTGTCGCGCTCGACGTGAATGATCGCCGAGATCTCGAGCATATTCTTGGCGCGGTTGTCGATGAAGCGCTCGATCTCGATGGCCACGCTGTAGGGGACTTCTTCGTGGGTCTGCTCGAGGACCTGCTCGCGCACGAACTCGGCGGCGATGAACCGCTCGGCCTGGTCGGTGAGCATGTCCTCGGGGAACAGCGTCCCGTTGGCCGGCAGGTGCTCGATGAGCACCTCGACCAGCCGGCGGATATTGTCGCCGCCGCGCGCGCTCACCGGCACGATCTCGGCGAAGTCGTAGCGCTCGCCCAGCGTGGCGATCGCCGGCAGCATGCGCTCCTTATGCTTGACCAGGTCGACCTTGTTGAGGATCAAAAACACCGGCTGGTCGACGCCCTGCAGCTTCTGGAGGATAAACGCCTCCGAGTCGGGCACCTCGCCCTCGCCCAGCCGCTCGACCTGCGCCAGGTAGGCGGCAGCGTCGATGACGTGGCAGATCAGGTCGACCTCTTGCATCGCGTCGATGGCGGTCGCGACCATGCGCCGGTTGAGCGTTTTCTTGGAGCGATGGATGCCCGGGGTGTCCACAAAACAGATCTGGCCCTTTTCAGGGAAGGTCCGCACCCCTAGAATCCGGTTGCGCGTCGTCTGCGGTTTGGCGGTGGTGATCGCCAGATCGACGCCCAGAATCCGGTTCATCAGGGTGGACTTGCCCACATTGGGCTGGCCGATGAGCGCCACGAAGCCGGCGTGGAATGCGCTGGCCTCATCACCTGCTTCATCAGACGGTTCGTCGGCAGCTTGCTGCTGGTCGTGTCGGTCTTTCAACGGCTCTTCGATGTTGTTTCCCATCTTTCGGCAGACTCGTTTTGGGCGTTGGCTCAGTTGCGTCGCGTTGTGCGTGTCGCTGTTGGTCATGGGTACGGCCTGCGAAGATCCGCAGCATACCCAGACCCAGGCATTCCAATATGCCGAGGCGCATTATCGCGACGGCGACTATGACGCCGCGCTCGACGGTTATCAAGCCTTCCTCGATGCATATCCCGACAGTCCTCTAGCAAAAACAGCCGAACTTCGCATTCGCTGTATCCACCGAGAGGTCCGCGCGGTGATGATGCAGAAGGACACGCCGCGGCCGCGCTACGTCGGCAGCACGCACAAGCGCCGCGACCTAAAACGATCGACGCCCGCCAAACACTCCGCCAACACCGGGTCGGGGCAATGAAACACCTGCGCATCCTGATGCGAGCGCGGCGCACGGCCCTGCGAAACCGCCTCACCGGCCACACCGCCGGCTGGTGGGCGGGGGTGGCCGTGCTCGTGGCGCTGCTCGTGGCCAGCCTGCTCGCGCTGGGAAACGCGGCCGCGCCGGGGCTGATGAAGCCGCCGGCCGACGTGATCACCGCCGTGGGCATGGACAAAGGCCACCGCACGCTGCCGGCCGGCGCCGCCGCGCTCGAGGCCGCCTTCTGGCTGGCCGCCCTGGCCTCCTCGGTGCTCAACTTCCGCATCATGGAGCTTCTGTTTCGCCGCAAGGATATCCGGGCGGTGGAGCATCTGCCGCTTCGGCTGTACGCGCTGTACGTCGACCGGCTGCTCGCCGCCATGGGCGAGGCTCTGGCGGCGGCGCTGGTATTGATCCCGTTTTTCGTGCCGCTGGCCTGGCACGGCGGCGGCCTGGCCGCGGGCACGAGCATCGCGCTGGTCGTGCTGGGGCTGTTGACGAGCTCGGCCATCGGCTTCGCCGTCCAATTGAGCGCCGGCTCTTCAATGGCCGGCGCCACTCCCGGCAAACGCAAGGGCGAGACCCGCGACATCTACGGGGGCAGCGGCCAGGTGTTCATCTACTCGCCGGGCGTCGCCCTGGCCGTCTCGGTGATCGTCATCTTGCTCGCCAAACTCGCCCTGGGCGAGGTCCTCAAGGCGGGTGAAGCCACCCGCGCGTTCGGCGTCGCGCTGGGCATCCTGGGCATCGCGCTTGTGGTGGCGCTGGTGGTGTCGTTTCGCCACTTCGTTAGCGCCTTCCCACGGATGACCGCGCGGTTTCACGAGGCCGACTTCGTCGGCTACGACATCGCCGCCAAGCATCAGACGAGCGAATTCGACAAGCGGCGCCTCGGCGAGGGCTTGCTGCCGGCGGCGGCGCGCGCGCCGTTTCGCGTCTACGCGCTGCAGTTCGGGCGGCGCTATCTGTTGGCGCGCTGGAGCTACCTCTTTGGCTGGCTCGCCGGCGGCGTGGCCGTCTTTCGGCTGAGCGAGGCGGCGTTCCCCGCCTGGATCATCGTGACACTTCCGGCCGTCGCCGCGGCGACCCTGGTCAACCCCTGGATTCGCCTGTCCGCGCCGCGCATCCGGCCATCGTATCAGAATCTGCTCGCCCTGCCCGCCTTCGCCGACACCGCTGCCGCCGTGCTCTTCGCCGCGCGCGAATGCCTGCTCTTCGCCGGCCCGTATGGCTTGCTCGTCTTCGCCGCCCGCGGCGCACGTCACGCCGACTGGGCCGGCGGCCTGGGCCTCGCCGCGCTGGCCGTGGGCGGCTGTCTGGCGCTCAACGGCGCCATGGCCATCGCCTGGCGCTTGTGGGGCCGCTCGCGCATCGCCGAACTCTTTGTGCCCGTGTTGCTGGCCATCGCCATGGTGGCGTTGGCGAACGTGTCGCTGTGGGCGCTGGCGGTGCTCGTGGCGGTGCTGGTCATTGGACATGTGGCGGCCGTGGGCCGCGCGTATACTTCGAGAGCACAAACGCAATGAGCGACGATATCCGCCTGCACATCGACCACCTGGTCAAGCGCTACCGCCGGCTGACCGCCGTCGACAACTTCTCGTTGGACGTGGCCGCCGGCGAGTTCGTGGGCTTCATCGGGCCCAACGGCGCCGGCAAGTCGACCACGATGGGCTGCATCGCCGGCGTGCTCGCCCCCGACGACGGCCACATCGAGGTCGCCGGCGTCGACGTCGTCGAACACCCCGTCGAGGTGCGCCGCCACATCGGCTTCGTGCCTCAGGACCTCGACCTCTACGACTATCTGACCGGCGAGGAGTTCCTGCGCTTCGTGGCCGACATCCGCGGGATGAGCGGTCCCCAGCAAGACAAGCAGGTCGAAGAGTTGCTCGAGCTCACCGAGCTCGTGGAGGCGCGCGACCGCGTGGTCAAAGAATACTCCGGCGGCATGGCCCGCAAGATCGCCATCTGTGCGGCGCTCATCGGCCCGCCGGAGCTGCTCTTGCTCGACGAAGCCTTCGTCGGTCTCGACCCCGAGTCGACGCTACGCATTCGAAAGCGACTCCAGCAGTATTGCGACGACGGCGGTGCGATTTTGCTGTCGAGCCATATCCTCGACATGCTCGAGCGCATCTGCTCGCGCATCGTCATCATGGTCGACGGCCACGTGGAGCGCGATTTGAGCCGCGCCGAGCTCGACGAGCTGCTCTCCAGCGACCAGTATGCCGACCTCAACGCGATTTATTTGGAAGCCACGGGCAAGCTCATCGACGTGTGAGCTCGACCTCTAAACGTGTATCGCCGCGCTCGAGCGCCACGGCGTAGGCCCCGCCCACCTTTCGCACGTAGACGAGCCGGTCGCCACGCTGAATGCCGGCTTTGCCGGCCGGCGAGTCCGCGGCGACCATGTCGACCAGCCAGGCGTGCGTGTCGCGCACGACCTTCGCGCCCAAAATGCGCTCGACGGCCGCCTGGTCGTGCACATTTCCTGGCGGCAAACCAGGCGAGAACAGGGGTTTGTCGAGGCGAGCGACAAATCGGCCCTGGTCGCCCTGCCCTGTCAGGTGCACCGGCGTGCTGCCCTCTCCGCGCCGCCCGTCGAAGCCGACGAGCGTGCCGTCGAACGGCACGGGCACCTCGACGCGAATGGGCTGCGCGCCGTCACTCGTTCCCTCGAAGACCAATTTGTCGTCGCGCCATAGCTGTACCAGCGCGCCGGCAACCGGCGAGCCGGCCGCGTCGGTCACAAATAGACCGAGGGCCTGCGGGGCGTTCAATTGGACTTCCGTCGACTCGTCGAAGTCTCCCGTCCAGCGCACCTTCGTGCCGCTGGCGGTCGTCGCCACCAGCGTGCGCTTGCCGACGCCACAGTTGGGGAAACGCCAGTCGCTCGCCTTGATGCGCCGGCCGCGGCAGGTGTGCGGCTTGTCGTCGCGTTCGGCGAGCAGTTCGACATCGGCAAAACGGGTGTGTAAATCCGAGTTGATGCGCACGAGCAGGTCTTTTCGAAGCGTCTTGGGGTCGAGGACGATCTTGCCGGCGCTGACCACACCGCCGTGGCCGGCGCGCACGATATCGGAGAGGCCCGCCGTCCACCCGGGCGCCTCGGCGCGCACGCGCACCGCGCCCACGGCGATGCCGCCGAGCGAGAAATGGCCCTTCTTGTCCGCGGTGCCCGTCTGGCTGGCCACGCCCACCTGGCTCAAGAACTCGGCGTCGACCGTCTCGTCGGCAAACGGGCTGACCGGGATGACCTGGACCGTCGCCGCGCGAATGGGATTGCCATTGGTGTCGACCACGCGCCCGGTGACGGTGGCGCCGTGGTCGAGCTGCATGCGCACCTGGTCGGCGGCGCCCTTCGACGCCTGCGCGGTGTGCAGTAGGTGGCGCGAGCGGCGCACGAAACCGGCCGCCTGCACGGTCAGGCGGTAGTCGCCTGGCGGGACGGCGGCGAAATGCGCCGCGCCACTCGGTTTGGTCGATTGCATCAGGTGGACGAGCGAGACCAACCCGCGAGACACGCGCACCTCAGCGCCCGTGACTGGCTTTCCCGCCTTGTCGACGACAGTCACGTCCAACGGCACGGCTGCGTCGAGTTCGACCTGCTGAATCGCGTCGCTGCCGGCCCCGTCGATGGATACGTCGCCCCAGTAGGCGTGGGCGTCGTCGAGCGTGCGGGCGTAGACCTCGTAGTCGCTGGCTTCCCTGCCCGACAACGTCGTCGCCGCCGGATCCGGAAGCGTGAGCACCCCGCCGGCGGCGACCGACGGCTTTTCGGTCGGGTACAGGCCCGGCGCTCCTACCACGGCCGCCACGGCCGCCGACTCGCTCGCTCCCGGCACCACGAAGCGCACGGCCGGGCCGTCGGGGCTTGCGTCCGCACGGGTCGCGCCGGTGTCGGCCACCTTCGGCGGCACGTGGGCGTTCGCCGTATGCGGCGCCGGCTCGCGCTGCGCGCGGCTGGCCTCTTGTGATAGCCACACCACCGCGCCGACGCCGCCGGCAGCGGCGACCAAAAACAGCGCTATGAACGTGTGTCGGCATTTCATGGGGCTCTGGAGATAGCCGCGCTTGCAGGCGCCGGCAAGCGATTTTCGGAACACGCCGGCGACGAGTGCGGTTGATGTAAACCCGACTGTAGATTACACACGACCAGTCGACAAAAGGCGCGTTGTGCGGGGTAACGACCGCGTGGTGAGTAGATGAGCCTAGAAACCCAAACAGACGAACGTTGGCCGTGGGACATCGAATTGAGCCGCGGCGCGACCATCTCGACCGAGATCTTCGGCCAGATGCTTCGCGTCGAGCGGATCAACGCCACGACGCTCGGCTACCAATTCGGTGACGAGGCCGCCAACGCCCGGCTGATCGGCGTGTCTGAAACGGCCCAATGCTTGCGCTTTGTTCCGTCGCTGGGGCCCATCCCGCTGTTGGTGTTCCCGGAGCACCAACTGCTGTGCCCGGCCAAATCGACCGCGCGCTGCGTGCTCAGCCTTCCGCTGCACCTGCAGGTGGGCATCGTCGAGGAGTCCGGGACCAAAAAGATCGACGAGATCCCCCCGCCGACCATCTCCAAGGCGCTGTACGGGCCGGTCGACGCCGGCACAATTTGCACCTCGGTGCACGCCCCCAACGGCGCGTCCATCGAGGACGTCCAGCGCGAGGCGGCCCTTCGCGACTGGACGCACGCCCCGCTGGCCCGCCCGGTCGCCCCCGAGATGGAAGCATCGCCCGAGGACGAGCGCAGCCTGATGGCCTACACCTATCTTCGCACGCGCAACAACACCGACGAGCCGCTCGTCGTCACCAAGTTCATGGTACCCGCCGGGGTCGTCTCGCTGTACCAGGCCGGCCGCCTCACCCACACCAATGAGGTGAGTATGCGTCTTTTGAGCGCGCAGGAGGCCGAGCTCGACTTTATGCGCTGCCCAGTCGCCGACTGCGTGCCGCTCCACAACCTCAACGGCGAGCGCACCGATACGACGCCCAAGCGGCGCCACATCTTCTCGCACGCCTATCGCAGCAAGACCGGCCTCGAGTTTGGATTCTGAGCGATGAAGTTACTCACCGACATCAACCACCAGCTCGGACAGATCTTCAGCGCCGACCACCTGGAGACCTACCTGGTCGCGCTGCTCATCTTCGTGCTCGGTTTTTTGCTCGCGCGCATGCTCGCCAAGGGCGTCGAGCGGTTCATGCGCCAGCAGGGCTCCGACCACGGCGCGGCGGTGGGCGCCAAGCTCGTCTTCTACACGGTGCTCTTGCTGGCGACCTTCGGCGCGCTCACCCAACTCGGCGTCAAGCTCACCGGGCTGCTGACCGCGGCGGGCATCTTCACCGTCGCCATCGGCTTTGCCGCCCAGACCAGCGTGTCCAACGTCATCAGCGGGTTGTTTTTGCTGGTCGATCGGCCGTTTTCCATCAACGACACCGTCAAGATCGACCAGACCATCGGCACGATCATCTCCATCGACCTGCTGAGCACGAAGGTGCGCACTTTCGACAACCTGGTGGTGCGCGTGCCCAACGAGACGCTGCTCAAGAGTACGATCACCAACTACACCCTGTTCAACGTGCGCCGCATCGACATCCCGGTGTCAGTGGCGTACTCGACCGACCTTCGCCAGGCCAAGACCGTGCTCGAGCGCGTGCTTCGCCAACAGCCCGGGGTGCTCGACGAGCCCCAACCGGCGGTGCTCACCGATCTTCTGGCCGACAGCGGCATCAACCTCATCATCCGCGCCTGGGTCATCCGCACCGACTTCGTCACCGCCCGAAGCGAGCTGACCGTGGCCGTCAAAGAGGCGCTTGACGCCGCCGGCATCGAGATTCCCTTCCCCCAACGTGTCGTGCATTACGCCGACGACGCGCTGCGCTCTGGAGACCGTGACAGCCACGCTCCAGACGGCGACACCGCGCAGCAGGCGCCGGAGGGCGTCGCGGCGGTGGAGGCGGAGTAGCCGTTTGCGGCTCCGCTTCCCCATGTGTGTCGGTGGTGCAGCTCCCCGGTTCTTGTGGACCCCCTTCGCCTCGCCCTGTAAGGCGCGCTCGGCACGTCCCCGAGGGGAAGAAGCCCCTTCCCGATCGCGCAGTGGTTGCTGTGCGGCGCGAACATGGCTTGTAGTCCTGCGTCGCAATTCGTCGCAATTCGTCGCAATTCGTCGCAATTCGTCGCAATTCGTCGCAATTCGTCGCAATTCGTCGCAATTCGTCGCAATTCGTCGCAATTCGTCGCGATTCGTCGCGATTTATCCCCGATCGTGTCGCAATATGTGTCGCGATTTATGTAATCGTGTCGCGATTGAGAGTTGGAAAGTCTTCGCGAAGGCAACTTCGCCCGATACCGCGTGCGCCCCAGGTTCGCTCAGCGATTGGGCCTCAGATCTTTTTCGCAGTTAGCGCCCCCGCGTGGCTTGTCCCGCGGGACGCACAGATCGGCAGCTAGCGAGATTCGGCTTCTCCCCCTTCCTACGAGGCGCGCCTAGCGCGCCGAGCCGACGGCCGGCTCCGACTTCCGGTCACGGCTCCGACTTCCGGTCCCGGTTTCCGGCCACGGCTGGGGGCTTTTGCGCCGGGTCAACGACGCAGGCTTTGAGCGAGTTGGCGACAGGCGAAAACAGCCCTGGGTCATCCACCCGCTGGCGACGCTTCTAAGGCTGGGCGTTCTGGCGCTTTCGAGCAACGTGCGCTCGACTCGGGCAGTCGAGCATCGAAGCAGCTAAACCCACGGCGATAGGTGGCTCAAACCGACATGGAAAATGGTCATCGAGCACACACTCTTGGTGCTGTGCGAACCCCTGCTGGACATGGAGGCGTTTGACGCCTTCGACGACTGAGCCCGCAGTCGACGCCGTCACTCTTTCGAAAAGGCGTCCCGCCGCAGCGCACGCGCTACGGCAAGCCAGACCTGGAAGGATCTGGCACCGAAAAAGGCGCCCGCCACCGTGGGGGAAAGGGGGTGATACGCTCGTTCGCGCGCCGCCAACCGCTCAAAGCTCCCAGATTGGCCGTGTAGCTACTGCGGCGGCGATCATTGATCGAACCCGGCGTGCGCCCCTCAGAATTTCAATCGTGGCAGGCCAACTGGGGATAGCGGCGATTAAACGCCGCTCACGAATTGAATCGCTTGACCACGCTCTCCGCCAAACCGTCGACACAGGTCTCGTCGGTCAGCACCTGCAGCCAGGTCGCCTGACCTTGGTCGGCTGGTTCGTGCTCGAGGATGGAGTCGCCGCCGTCTTCGCGGCATTGGGCGAGGTAGGCCTGGACCAGGGGGTGGTCGTAGCAGGTTTCCATGAAGTCGAGGGCGGTGGACTGGCCGTCCCACAGCTTGCCGCAGGCGCAGACGAAGTCCATGGCGTAGTCGCGGCTGCCCAGGTAGCCGGGCACGCAGCTCTCCACGGCGGTCTGACGACCGCTGAAGATATGGACGACGTGGACGTTGGAGACGAACGCGCGGATGAACGTGCCGGCGGCGGCTTCGGTCTGGCCGTCCTGGAAGTACGCCAGGCCGAGGTTGTACAGTGAGGCGGGCTCGACGGGGCCGAGCCGGTAGTCATCGATGGCGCCGGCGACGTCGCCGCGCATGTGGCGAAGCTCGCCGGCCATATAACGGCAGCCGGCGTAGTCGACCGGGTCCATATTGGCGAGCACGTCGAATAGCTCGAGGGCCTCGTCGTGCTCGTCGAGGCGGGTCAGGCACAGCGCCCGGCCCTCCATCGCGCGCAGATAATCGTGGTTGGCGGGGTCGTGCCAGTCGATGTCGCCGTCGGCGGCCACCGGAAACGCCGCGGCCATCGCCTTGGCGTAGGCGTCGGCGGCCTTATCGAACTCGCCGCGCTCCCAGTGGACCAGGCCCAAATGGTTGGCAAATTCGGCGTCCTCGGGGAAGGTCTCGGCGCCCTCGTTCAAGAATTTAAGGGCGCGTTCGTAGTCCTGGGCGGCGAGCGCTTCGAGCGACCGCTGCAGGAGCCACTCCCTGCACCGCCGCTCGAAACGTTCACCGCTGGTGGGCGTCGGCTCGACGCCCTCGGCCTGCTCGTCGCGAAGCAGGCGAGTCGATTCCTCACACAAACTCTCGAGTAACACTTCAAGTTTCTGGCGCGTCTCCGGGCGCAAATCGTCGATTCGGTCCAGAGCAGCCAGCAGTTGCGACGCGTCGTCCAGGATCTCGAGCAAAACTTTCATTCAGAAAAACTCACGCAAATCGTGGCAAACAACTCCAACTCACGGACTCACAGTGACGGGGATCTGCGCCGGGGTCAAGAATTTACTTCAGGTTTTGCTTTCGAGAACCTCAAGTATAGCTTTAAGAAATTGAGATATAACTGAATTTGTTGCCATTATGAACCAGCCCCGGGCTGAAGCCGCGGGGCTTCACTTCGACCCGCAAGTCTTTACGCAGTTCCAAAAATAGCCCCGGACTTCGGTCCGGGGGCGACTCCTGTTGCACGCCGCCCACACAGTTGCTAGAAGCGTTGGCCGTCGAATCGCCTTATTTTCCACCCTCGTGACGAACCAGCTAATCATGAACCCACACGATATTCGCGACAGTTTTCTGAAGTATTTCGAAGAGCGTGACCACCGCGTGGTCGAGAGCTCGCCGGTTGTCCCGCAGGGCGACCCGACGCTGCTGTTCACCAACGCGGGCATGAACCAGTTCAAGGACGTGCTGCTCGGAAACGAGACGCGTGACTACACGCGCGCCTCCAGCGTGCAGAAGTGCATCCGCGCCGGCGGCAAGCACAACGACCTCGACGAGGTCGGCAAGGACGGGCGGCACCTGACCTTCTTCGAGATGCTGGGGAACTGGTCGTTCGGCGATTATTACAAAAGGAACGCCATCGAGTGGGCGTGGAACTATGTGCTGGACGTGCTCGAGCTCGACCGCGACCGGCTGTACGTGACCACTTATAAGGACGACGACGAGTCCTACGAGATCTGGCGCGACGTCGTCGGACTCGACGAGGAGCGCATCCTCAAATTGGGCGACATCGAGGAAGGCAACGAGGAGAACTTCTGGTCGATGGGGCCCACCGGGCCGTGCGGGCCGTGCACCGAGATCCATTACGACCACCACCCGGAGTTCGGCGAGTTCACCTTCGACGTGGACTATGACGAGGAGCGCATCGTCGAGATCTGGAACCTGGTATTCATGGAGTTCAACCGCGACGAGACCGGCGAACTCAATCCCCTTCCGATGAAGAGCGTGGACACCGGCATGGGCCTGGACCGCGTGGCGATGATCAAAGCCGGGCGCGACAACATCTTCCAGACCGAGCTGTTCACCCCCATCTTCGCCAAGACCGTGGATTTGCTCGGCGAGGACGTCGACGACTGGGGCGAGTTCTATGCCCGCGAGGACTTCTCGAACTTCGCGGTCATCGCCGACCACGTGCGCACGGTGACGTTTGCGGTGTGTGACGGCGCCAAATTTTCCAACGAGGGCCGCGGCTACGTGCTGCGGCGCATCTTGCGGCGCGCGGTGCGCTACGGGCGCGAGCTCGGGCTGACCGAGCCGTTTTTGCACCAGGTCTCCCAGGCCGTCGTGGCCAACTACTCGGACATCTATCCCGAGTTGGAGGCGATGGGCAAAGAGGCCGCCGAGCTCATTCGTCTGGAGGAGGAGCGCTTCTTCCGCAACATCGACCGGGGCATCGAGCTCTTCGAGCAGGCCGCCGAGCGCGCCGCCGCCGAGGATCGCGACGAGTTGACCGGCGACGAGGTCTTCCAACTGCACGCGACCTTCGGCTTTCCGCCGGACTTGACCGAGATCATGGCCGAAGAGCGCGGCCTGTCCATCGACTGGCAGGGCTACGAGCGGCTGTGGGAGAAGCACCAGGAGACCTCGCGCGGCAAAGACGTGCACGCCGAGGCTGCCGGTGTCGGTGACTGGGTCACGGTCTACGACGAAAGGGACAGCGACTTTGTGGGCTACGACACGCTGGAGACGACGGCGTCGATCACCCGCTTTCGCCCGCTGGAGGACAACCGCTACCAGCTTCTGTTGACCCAAACGCCCTTCTACGCCGAATCTGGCGGGCAGGTAGGCGACAAGGGCGTCATTCGCGCCACCGACGACAGCCTGGTCTTCCGGGTGGTCGACACCCAGAAGGCGCCCATCGGCATCGTGCATACCGCTGTGCTCGACAAGGGCATCGTCGACGCCGACACCACCCTCAAGGCTGAATTTGTCGCCACGGTCGACGACGAACTCCGCCGCCAGACGGTGGCCAACCACACGGCCACGCACCTGTTGCACGCCGCGCTTCGCGACATCGTCTCGGACTCCATCTTCCAGTCGGGCTCGCTGGTCGCCCCCGACCGGCTGCGCTTCGACTTCAGCCACGGCGAGCCGCTGAGCGCCGAGCAGCTTCGCAGGGTCGAGGACCGCGTCAACCGGCTCATCCGCGAGGCGCACCCGGTCAACGTGCACACCGAGGTGTCGCGCGACCGGGCGGTCAACCAGATGGGCGCGATGGCCATCTTTGGCGAGAAATACGGTGAGACGGTGCGCGTCATCGAGGTGCCCGGCGAGTCCGTCGAGCTATGCGGCGGCACGCACGTCCAAAACACCAGCGACATCAACATCTTCCGCATCACCAGCGAGTCCGGCGTGGCCGCCGGCATCCGACGCATCGAAGCGGTCACCGAGCAGGCGGCTTTCGACAGCTTCCGCCACGACGCCGACCTGCTCCACGAGGTCGCCACGACCCTCAAGACGGATACCCACGACATCCTGCGCCGCGCGCAGGCGCTCATCGAGGAGCGCGCCGAGCTCGAGCGCCAGGTCGACCGGCTCAGCCAGAAGCTCGCCCAGACCGAGTCCAGCGAGCTGGTCTCTCGAGGCCGCCGACATCGACGGCGTCACGGTCATCGCCAGCAAGATCGGCGTGCAGACGCGCGACCAGATGCTCGCCTACGCCGACAAGCTGCGTGAGCAGCTCGACGAGGGCGTCGTACTGCTGGCCGGCGAGATCGACGGCAAGGCCGCCCTGGCCTGCGTGGTCACTGACAAAGCCTTCAAGGCGCGCGGCCTCAAAGCCGGCGACCTCGTCAACAAGGCCGCCCAATACGTCGACGGCCGCGGCGGCGGCCGCCCCACCCTGGCGCAGGCCGGCGGCAGCAACGTCGCCGGATTGCAGCAGGCGGTCGATAATTTCGAAGGGATCGTGCGCGACGCGCTCAGCTAACCAAACGCTTGGAGCGACGCCAGGGACGGCATCGCTCCAAACTACCGAAACCCCAGCGGCCTCGTGCCGCTGGTGAATCAGATCGTCAGCTACGGCGAGCCGATTTCGATCGGCTCGCTTTTTTGTGTGGTCTGACCGTGCGCATACACCGCCAGGCCGGCGGCGATGAGGGCGACGAACAGCAGCAGCGTGATCAGAACATTCTGACGCTGCTGCAAGCGGCGCACTTCGTTGGCGAGGTTCTTATTCTTGCGGTGGGCGACCATGATCGACGAGCGGTCGACCTCGGCCGTCTCGACCCGGCTGCCGCCGTCATTGGCGACCGCGCGGTACGAGCCTGACTCGGAGAGCTTGCGCGCCAGCGTCTCGTCCTCTTCGGGCTCGGGCATGGGCACCTCGAGCTCGTGCTCGGAGAGGTCGACGTCGGCACGGCCGAGCTTGTCGAGCGGCACGCTGCCCAGGGGCTTGGGCTTTAGCTCGCCCTGCGAGGCCTTTCGCACCGTCTGGGCAATGTCGGCGCGCTCGGCGGCGAAGAGTTCGGTGACGTACTCGCCCAACTGGTGGCGCACACGCCCGTCGGAGCGCATCGCCAGGAATTGCAGCAACTCGTCGCGCATCTGCGCGGCCGTCTGATAACGCTGGTTGGGGTCGCGCTCGAGCGACTTGACGATGATCCGTTCCAGATACTGGGGAAACTCGGGCTCGAAGGCGCTGGGGCGCGCGATGGGCTCCTCGGTGACGGCCTTGACGACCTCGTCGCGCGAGGCGCGCCGAAATAGGCGCCGGCCGGCGGTCAACTCGTAGAGGATGATGCCCAGGCTGAAGATGTCCGAGCGTGCGTCGACAGGCTGGTCGAGGCACTGCTCCGGGCTCATATAGGCGTATTTGCCCCCGGCGAGCGTCTCGGTCTGAGCGTCGGCCTCCTGAATCTTGGCGATGCCGAAATCAAAGACCTTGGTCACCCCCTGATAGGTCACCATCAGGTTCTGCGGGCTGACGTCGCGGTGGACCACCGAGTACGGCGTGTTGTCCAGATCGCGAAACTGGTGGGTATAGTGCAGCCCATCACAGGCGTCGGCGATGATCTGGACGGCCTGGTTGAGCGTGGGCGGCCGGCCGACCTTATAGCCGCGCTGAGCGATGTCGGCGACGGTCTGCCCGGAGATGAAGTCCATGATCATGCAGTGTTCTTCGCGCAAGATGCGCGCGTCATGGACCGTAATGACGTTGGGGTGCGAGAAGCGCGCCGATAAAAACGCCTCCCTGTAGAACAACTCCACGAATTTGGGGTCGTGGCGGTACTTGGACGGAAGCGCCTTGATGACCAGCGGGCGCGAGAAGTGGTCCGGCCCTTCCTTGATCGCCAGAAAGACCTCGGACTGACCGCCTACCGCAAGGCGCCTGAGCAAAATGTATTCGCCAAACTGTCGATTGATGAACATTCAGCAGAGGCCCACCGGACGGGAACGAGCAGAAACTGAGCGCTATTCTAGTGCCGGAATCTGGAATTAAGCAAGTTCCTGCGCCCGACCGCCCCAGGACACACCTGACATGCGTGGGAGAACCGTCTAAGATCCCAGCACGGTGGTGGCCTCTCCCACGAAGTAAGTCCATGGAGCAAATCTGGCAACGAGTGATGGCGGCGCTGCTGGTCGGGGCATTCGCGGCCACGTGTGGCGCGTGCAGCCAGCCGGCCGGCGGCGGCCAAAATTCCGGGGTGCGGCACTGTCAGAGCGACGATGACTGCCGCGCCCAGGAGAGCTGCGTGGCGCAGCGCTGCTTTCTGGTCGCCGGCAGTGCCTCGCCCGACGCCCAGGACGCCGAGGTAAGCGACGCGCCCGCCGACGTCGGCTTCGACGTCGCCGACGCCGTCGACGACTCCGACGCGACCGTCGGCCCCGACCAAGACAACGACGGCGTGCCCGACATCCCGGACAACTGCCCCAAGGTGGCCAACCCCGACCAGCTCGACAGTGATGGCGACGGGCTGGGCGACGCCTGCGACAATTGTCCCGCGCTGGCCAACCTCGCTCAGACCGACATCGACGACGATGGCGTGGGCGACGTGTGCGACAACTGCCCGGGCGTGCCCAACCCCGACCAGGCCGTCACCGCCGCGGGCACGCCGCTGGCCTGTACCGAGACCTCCGACTACGACGGCGATGGCGTGCTCGACATCAATGATGTCTGCCCCATGCTCGCCGACCCACTGCAGGTCGACACCGACCACGACGGGCTGGGCGATCTATGTGACAACTGCCCGCGCACACCCAACGCCGCGCAGCTCGACCGAAACCACAACGGCAAGGGCGACGCCTGCGAGCGCGGCGGGTCGCCCGACTTCGACGGCGACGGGTGGATGGATTCCATCGATCCCTGCCCGACCGATCCCCGCGGCGGGCTCTCCGACGCCGACGGCGATGGGCTGGGCGACGCCTGCGACCCCTGCCCCACGGTGGCCTCGCGCATGGCCGGGGGATGTCCCAGCGCCGGTGACGCCGACCAGGATGGCGTGCGCGACGGCATCGACAACTGTCCGGCCACCGCCAATCCGCTGCAGCTCGACCTGAACCGCGACGGCATTGGCGACGCCTGCCAGGACAACTTCTGGCGCCGCGACACCGACGGCGACGGCGTGCCCGATCGTTCGGACAACTGCCCGACGATCAAGAACGCCTCCCAACTCGACGATGACGCCGACGGCATCGGCAACGCCTGCGCGGACCCCGGCGTGCCCGACCGCGACGGCGACGGCGTCGCCGACGCGCTCGATAACTGCCCGTGGCGCCAAAACCCGTCGCAGAGCGACTTCGACGGCGACGGCGTAGGCGATCAATGTGACGACTGCCCGCGCGTAAGCGACCCCGACCAATTGTTGGCAGATGGCTCGTCTCTGGGCCGGGCGTGTGCGAGCGACTACGACGATGATGGCGTGCGCGCCCCGCTGGACAACTGCCCGTATGTGGCCAACCCCGGCCAGCGCGACACGCGCGCCGACGGCATTGGCGACCGCTGTGAGGTCGGCGATCGGCCGGACCTGGACGGCGACGGCGTGGCCGACGCCGAGGATACGTGCCCGGTGTGGCCGTTGAGCTCGACCGCGCCGGATTGCGAGGCCGACGCCGACCACGACGGCGTCGACGATACGCGCGACAATTGTCCGCGCGTGGCCAACCCCGGCCAGGACGACCGCGACGGCGACGGCGTGGGCGACGCTTGCGACTTGTGCCCGGACGTCGGCGATCCCTGGAACCGAGACGCCGACCACGACGGTGTCGGCGACGCGTGCGCCGGCGACCGCGATGGCGATGGCATCCCCGACTCCGCGGACAATTGCCCGGAGCGCTCCAACCCCGGCCAGGCCGATGCCGACGGCGATGGCGTCGGCGACCTGTGTGATGCGTGTCCGCTGGTGACCGACGCCCGCGGCGAGGTGCCCGGCGCTGCCTGCGCCGACGACTTCGACGACGACGGCGTGCCCGATGCCCAGGACAATTGCCCCCAGGCGGTCAACCCCGGCCAACTGGACAGCGATATCGACGGCGTCGGCGACGCCTGCCAGGGTGACACCGACGGCGACGGCCTGCCCGATGCCTGGGACAATTGCCCGCTCTTGCCCAACAGCGACCAGCTCGCCACTCACGCCGACGGCGTCGGTGACGTCTGCTGGACCGACACGGACAACGACGGCGTCGCCGACCAGGTCGACCAATGCCCCCACTATTTCAACTATTTCGGGCGCCCCTGCCCCGAGCAATGAACGGGTCGATGCCAGCGCTCGCCGCGCAGGACGCGCCGCGAGCGCCAGCACCAGCAGTGCTTACTGCACCACGCTGGCCTCGTGGGCCTCGAGCGTGGCCGTCAGATGCCACGCATCGGGCGTGCCATCGCAATCACGGTCGATGTTCATCGACGCCTCGCCCAACAGACGCGACAATTTGACCGGGTCCTGACCGGGCACGAGCTGGATCTGGGAGCTGTCCGCCGCTTCCTTGGTCAGCGTTCCCTCCAGGTGGCCGTTGGCCAGCATCACCGTGTCGCTGCCGGCTTCCTCGGGCACGAGGTCACCGGTCAGCGTCAGGTTGGTGATCGGAATCTCGGCCTTCTGGACCTCGCCATGGACCTCGAAGCTGGCGATGAACAGCAAGCTGTCGAGCTTGGCGTCCAGGTGGCCGGTGGCCGAGTCGAGCTTGGAGCCCTCCGTGTAATCCTGCGGCGTCGCCGGATCCCACTTGTAGTCGCAGGGCCCATCGGTCGACGGGTCGCAGTCCAGGTTGGCCTTGACGCCCGCGCCGCCGCGAATCGACAGCGTCCCGGCGTCGGTGTCGATATTCTTGAGGTCGATCAGCACGACCACCGGATACTTCTTGGACTGGTCCTCCAGGTTCGTCTTCAACAACGTGTTCAGACCGAAGGCCGGCGAGCCGTGATCGAATTGGAATTGGTTGACGCGAAGCTGGTACTCCGACTTGTACTGCCAGCCACTGGGCAACGGGGCCCCCGCATCGGTCGTGCCGGCGTCGGCGCTGCTGCTGGCGGCGTCGTCGGCCGTCCCGGCGTCGCCCACGCAGGTGACCGTGACGTCGGGGCCGGCATCGGCGGCGTTTTGATTGGAGTTATTCGTGGTGTCCGAGCCACCGCCGCAGGCAGTGCCGACCAGAAGTAGTGCGGCGGCCGTCGAGGCCACCAGGGTGCGGGCAAGCGTCATCTTCGACTCCTGAAAACTGAAATCCAAAAGAGTGCGTCCAAACGAGTGGCAGGCACAAAAAAAGCGCGAGGCTCGTCGGCCCCGCGCTGCGCTGTCGACCGATTACGCGGCCATTGTAGCGATAATGGTCACAGCGACTCAAGTGAATCGAAGTTGACCAGTTTTTCAAACTTCCCAAAGCGCGTCACGATGTCGTCCCAATCCAGCTCGCGCAGCCCCTGGAGGCTGAACTCCTCGACACAGAAGCTGGCCATCACGCTGCCGACGATCATCGCCCGGCGCAGGTTCATGGGATCCCGGTGGCCGTTGCGCGACAGGTAGCCCAGCAGGCCGCCGGCGAAGGTGTCCCCGGCGCCGGTGGGATCGTAGACCGACTCCAGCGGATAGGCCGGCGCGAAAAAGCGATCGTGATCGGTAAACAGCAGCGCGCCGTATTCGCCGCGCTTGACGGCCACGAAGCTCGGGCCCATGTCCAGCACGGCCTGGCCGGCCTTGACGATATTGGCCTCGTCGGCGAGTTGGCGCGCCTCGGTCTCGTTGATGACCACCATATCGACCTGGCCGAGCACCTCGATGAGCGCGTCGCGCTTGCCCTCGATCCAGAAGTTCATGGTGTCCAGCGCCACGAACTCCGGGTTGTCGACCTGCTCGAGCACCTCGAGCTGCAGTTCGGGGTCGATATTGGCCAAGAAGACGTGGCTGGAGTTGCGGTAGTCCTCGGGCAACTCCGGGTGGAAATCGCCGAAGACGTTGAGCTGGGTGTCCAGCGTGATCGCCTCGTTGAGGTCGTAGCCGTATTTCCCCTTCCAGCGAAACGTCTCCCCGTCGGTGCGCTGCAAGCCGTTCAGATCGACGCCGCGCGAGGCCAGAAAGTCAGTCGTCTCGGCCGGGAAATCCTCGCCGACCACCGCGACCAGATTGACGTCGGTGAAGTAGCTCGCCGAGGTCGAAAAATACAGCGCCGAACCGCCCAACGCTTCGTCGACCTTCCCAAAGGGTGTCTCGACGGTGTCGAACGCGACCGAACCTACAACCAGCAAACTCATGGGAGCCTCTCGGCAAAAACTGTCCGCCACAGGGACAGTCTAGTCTCAAAATTAGGCGTGTTTGGCTTCGTTACGGAACTTCTCGAGCCGTTTGCGCAAGTGCGCCGGCAATTTGCGGTCACCCGGCTTGCCCAACTGACCGCACGCGGCCATCTCGTCGCGCCCGCGCGTCGCCCGGCGCAGCACGTGCACGCCGTGGTCGATCAGATACGCTTGGAAGGCGTCGATCTGGGCCTCATCGGGCGTCTCGAACGGCGTCTCCGGGTGGGGGTTGAATGGGATGATGTTGACCTTGCAGGGGAAATCGGCGACCAGCTCCACCAGGCGCTCGGCGTCCTCGAGGCGGTCGGTGATGCCCTTGATGAGCACGAACTCGAAGGTGATGCGCTCGCGCTTCTCCAGCGGATAATTGCGCAAACAGTCGAGCAGCTCGTCGATGCCCCAGCGGTCGTTGATGGGCATCAACTTGCTGCGCTGCTCGTTGGTGGTGCCGTTGAGGCTGATGGCCAGCTGGACGTCGACGTCGTGGCCAAACTTCTCGAGCTGGGGGACCAGCCCCGAACTCGACACGGTGACCCGGCGACGCGAAAAGTCCAGCCCCTTCTGGTGGGTGAGCAGGCGAATGGCACGGATCACGTTATCGTAGTTGTGCAGCGGCTCGCCCATGCCCATGAACACGATATTGCCGATGTGGCCGACCTCGTCGGTGAGCTGGCGCCTGGCCAGCACCACCTGGGCGACGATCTCGGCGGTACTCAGATGGCGCCGAAGCCCCATCTTGGCCGTGTAGCAAAACGTGCAGCCCATCGCGCAGCCGACCTGGCTGGAGATGCACAGCGTATTTCGCCCCTGCGCCGGGATGAGCACCGTCTCGATGATGGCGTTGTCGTCACACTCGAAGGTCAGCTTGGTGGTGCCATCGCCGGTGGGAAACGCGCCCTTGAACTTGATGGGGCTCACCCGGGCGATGCGCTCCAGACGCGCGCGAAACGCCTTCGACAGGTTGGTCATCTGGTCGAAGTCGTCGGCGAGGTGGACGTACAACCACTCGAAGAGCTGCTTGGCGCGAAACCCACGCTCGTCGAGCCCCTCGCTGACGAAGGCCTCGAGCTCCTCGTGCGAGAAGTCCATCAGATCGATCGGCTCGAATGCCTCACCTGCCTGGATCTGCTCGAGCTGGGCGATGGCGTCTTCGACGTGCTTGTTGAGTTCGTGTGCCATGTTTGGAGTGATCGAGTGAGTGAGTGATCGAGTGATCGAGTGAACTACGACTGCGTAACTGCGTAAACTACAACTGCATTACTGCGGAAGCGAACGAGTGAACGACCTTCGCGATTCCGCGCCTCCGCGTCTCCGCGCCTTCGCTCGATCACTCGATCACTCGATCACTTGATCACTTCGAAATTAGCGGTCGAACAACTGGGTACCGCTGAAGAAGAAGTTCACCTCGATCTCGGCGTTCTCCGGCGAATCCGACCCGTGCACGGTGTTCTCACCGATGCTGGTGGCGAAGTCGGCGCGGATGGTGCCCTCGTCGGCCTCCTCGGGGTTGGTCGCGCCCATGATCTCGCGGTTGCGATCGACGGCGCTCTCGCCACGCAGCGCCATGACCACCACCGGGCCGCGGGTCATGAACTCGGTGAGCTCGCCGAAGAACGGGCGCTCTTTGTGCACCGCGTAGAACTGCTCGGCCTCGCGCTGCGACAGGTGCACCATGCGCAGGCCCACCGGGGTCAGGCCGGCTTCCTCGAAGCGCGCGATGATCGGGCCGATGAGGTTTTTCTCGAGGGCGTCGGGTTTCAGAATGCTAAGCGTGGTCTCGACAGCCATGGTCGTCTCCTCGTTATCGTCGAAAAAGGGTTGATTCCAAGTCGTTTCGTGGTGCGCACAGCCGCACAAAGGCGTGGCACCTACCATTTCGGCGCCACGCCTTCAAGCCTTGCTTTTAGGAGGAATGCAGGCTGGCAGCCTGCGCTCCATCAGCCTTTATAGATGCTCTGCAGGGTCGTGCCCATCTCCGCCGGGGTGGCGGCCACGGCGATGCCGGCGGCCTCCATGGCGGCTTTCTTCTCGGCCGCGGTCCCGCCGCCGCCGGAGATGATCGCGCCGGCGTGGCCCATGCGCTTGCCCTTGGGGGCGGTCGCTCCGGCGACGAAGCCGGCGACAGGCTTGGTCATATTCTCTTTGACCCACGCGGCTGCCTCTTGCTCGGCGGTGCCGCCGATCTCGCCGATCATGATGACCGCTTCGGTCTGGTCATCGTTCTCGAACATCGACAGCACGTCGATGAAGTCGGTGCCGTTGATGGGG
The DNA here is from genome assembly GCA_963697525.1 of uncultured delta proteobacterium. Classification (GTDB taxonomy): domain Bacteria; phylum Myxococcota_A; class Bradymonadia; order Bradymonadales; family Bradymonadaceae; genus Bradymonas. Next base: position 4,401,957 of record OY969087.1, on the reverse strand, counting down.
TCGCCGCCGATGCCCACGCAGGTCGACTGACCGATGCCCAGCGCGCTGAGCTGACCGACGGCCTCGTAGGTCAGCGTGCCCGACTTGCTGACCACGCCGACGTTGCCCTGCTGGTGGATGTGGCCGGGCATGATGCCGATCTTGCACTTACCGGGACTGATGACGCCCGGGCAGTTCGGCCCGATCAGGCGCACGCCCTTGGTCTGGTAGTAGCGGCGCACCGTGATCATGTCCTGAACCGGGATTCCCTCGGTGATGGCGATGACCAGCGGGATGCCCGCGTCGGCCGCTTCCAACAGCGCGTCGGCGGCGAACGCCGGCGGCACGTACACCACGCTGGCGTCGGCGCCGGTCTCGGCGACGGCCTCCTCGACGGTGTTGAACACGGGCACGCCGTGCTCTTTCTGGCCGCCTTTGCCGGGGCTGGAGCCAGCCACGATGTTGGTGCCGTACTCCAGCATCTGCGAGGTGTGAAAGCTACCCGCCGAGCCCGTGATGCCCTGCACCAAGACCCGGGTATTTTCGTCAATGAGAATGCTCATCGTCTGTATCCTTCAACCAAATGGTTGCTATTGAATCGCCGCAATCGCTTTCTCAGCGCCGTCAGCCATCGAGTCCGCAGGGATGATGTTGAGATCGCTCTCGGCGAGGATCTCTTTACCCTTCTTCTCGTTGGTGCCCGCCAGGCGCACCACCAGAGGCACGTCCAGGCCGACCTCTTTGACCGCGGCGAGCACCCCGTTGGCGATGACGTCGCACTGCATGATGCCGCCGAAGATGTTGATGAAGATGGCCTGCACCCGCGGGTCGCGCGTGATGATCTTGAAGGCCTCGGTCACCGTCTTGGTGTCGGCACCACCGCCCACGTCCAGGAAGTTGGCCGGCTCGCCGCCGTAGTGCTTGATGATGTCCATGGTGGCCATCGCCAGCCCGGCGCCGTTGACCATGCAGCCGATGTTGCCGTCGAGGTTGACGTAGCTCAGCCCGTGCTGCTTGGCCTCGAGCTCGGCCTCGTCTTCCTCGCTCTCGTCGCGCAGCTCCTTGATGTCCGGATGGCGGAACAAGGCGTTGTCGTCGAAGTTCATCTTCGCGTCCAGCGCGATGATGTCGCCCGACTTGGTCACCACGAGCGGGTTGATCTCGGCGAGGCTGGCATCCTTTTCGACGAAGGCGCGGTACAGCCCCTTCATGAACGCCGCCGCCTTGAACACGCTCTTGCCTTCCAGGCCCAACATGAAGGCCAACTGGCGGCCCTGGTAGTCGGCAAAGCCCACCTGCGGGTCGACGTACACCTTGTGGATCTTCTCGGGGGTCTCCTCGGCGACCTGCTCGATGTCGACGCCACCCTCGGTCGACGCCATCATCACGATGCCGCCGCTGGCACGGTCGATGACCACGGCCAGGTACAGCTCGCGGTCGATGTCGACGCCCTGCTCGATGTACAAACGGCGCACTTTCTGGCCGTCGGGACCGGTCTGGTGGGTCACCAAGGTCTTGCCGAGGATCTCGTCGGCGTGCTGCTGCACCTCGTCGAGGCTCTTGGCCAGCTTGACGCCGCCGGCCTTGCCGCGGCCGCCAGCGTGGATCTGCGCCTTGACGACCCACAGGTCGCCGCCCAGGTCCTTGGCCGCGTCCACCGCCTCTTCGACGGTAAACGCCGGGCGTCCCTCGGGGGTCTTGACCCCGTAGTCCTTGAAGATCTGCTTCGCCTGATACTCATGGATGTTCATGCGAACCTACCCTTGTCAGTTGGGTTTTGGCCTATCTGTCGGCTCGTCTATACCCACGCGCATTAGTAGGCGTCAAGCAACACACTGGAGCGCAGGCTGCTCGCCTGCTTCCGCGCATCTACTGAATCCCCTTGCCCACGTAGCGGATGGGCTGGCCGATCTCGTCGGCCAGGATTTTGGCGATATTGTGGGCTTCGCCCTTGTTGGGCGTGGCCTCGATGATGGGGATGAGACGCTGGGCGTCGTCGCGCACCAGCAGCGTAAACGCGTGGACGCTCACGTCGCGGCGCTTGGGGGACACCGGGAAATCGGTCATCCCGAAGACCAACTCGGTGACGTCGTCAAACGGCAACACCAGCTCGGCACCACTCCCCAAGGCCCCCGGCCATGCGAGCGTGGCGCGATCGAGGTTGACCTCGCACAAGACGTCGTCGCGCATCGAGGAGCGCGGGCCGAAGCGATACAACACCACGCCGACCACCAGGACCAAGACCGCGCCCATGATATCCCACAAGGTGTAGATACTCGCCGCGCTCACGATCAGGCCGACGGCCACAATGACGGCGAGCAGGCCGCCCCAGAAGCCCCAGGCGATCACCCCGCTCTGGCTGCGCCGTCCGCGGATCTGGAAGCGATTGGGCCCGCTGGGGCGTACGACCGGGTCGAAGACCAGCTTGCCCGACGCCTCGTTGGCCGGGATCATCAGCCGGTCGGCGCCCGGCGCCCGCGCCGCGTGCTCCCCGGCGTCTAGCCCGCGTTCGGGTTGACCGACGTCTTCTGCAATACCCACTGGTCGCCCTCGAGGATCATGATCACGCGATGCGGCTTGCCGCTGTTGTCGATGACGAAGAACTCACGGCGACGCGACGTCTCGTGCTCTTTTTTGCCCTTCATCGTGTTTTCGATATTGGCGATGTTGCCGCCGATCAAAAACTTCACCGGGTTGATGGCGATGGTCTGGCCGTTGGGCAGGTGCAGCTTGCCCTCCGAGAGCACCGCCGAGGGATCCCCGGTCTCGCTGCCGTAGGCCAGAAAGTCGCGCGTTTGTTGGCTCAGATACTTCTCCGCCTCTTCGAAGTGGTCCTTGGAGAGCGCTTCGTACAGCTTGAGCAGCGCCGAGCGCGCCGCCAGATCGCGTTTGCGGTCCAGCTCGGCCTGCTCGGCGGGGTTGGCCGCCACACTGGTCTGCTCCTGTTTGGCGGGCGGAGCAGGAAGATAATACGGCGAGCCACCACAACCATACGCGCACACCGCGAGCGCCCAGAGCGCGCCCACACCAACCAGTATTCGTCTCATAAACATGTCCAATGACCTCAATTCATCGCCAGCACGACCTTGGCGCGATCGTCGCGCGAAGTCGAGCCCCAAACTTGGTCGGCGGGGTGGCAATGTCAAGGCCACAGCGCCCTCACTCCCGGGGGGCGGGCCGCCGGCCCTTGTTTCGCGCCGTTGCGCTTCTACGTTCGTGCGTGGGTACGACGCACGTTTTGTGCACGGGGATGGCGCACGTTCGACATTCCCCGAAGTAAAGACCCTGAAGTATAGCGAGGTAGACCATGAGTGGTGAGAATAAGTGGACTGACGTGATCAATCTCTTGCTGGGCGCCTGGCTGGCTACTGTGCCTCTGACATCTCACGGCGGGATGAGCGTGGCGTTAGCCTGGAATGCCATCATCGTCGGCTGCGCCGTCGCCATCCTCGCCATTGTCGCCATGGCGAGGCCGCGGCGCTGGCAGGAATGGATCAACCTGTTCTTGGGCATGTGGATCTTCAGCTCCCCGATGGTGCTGTCCGCGTGGAACTCCGAGTGGGTCCTGTGGAATCACATGCTCGTGGGGGCGGGAGTGACCTCCTTTGCCGCCTGGGCCGTGGTGATGCGTCAACGCCTCCACAGCGTCGCCCTGTGAGTTCGAATCGGTGAGTCCCTGCCCTCCAGCCCCCACCCGCGTCGATGAGTCTGCAACTGATTCACTGGGTGGTGGGGCTGTTTACCGCCGCCATCTTGCTGACGGCGCTGTTTTCGGCGGTGCTGCGCCGAACGGTGGTCAGCGATATCATGATCGTGACCGCCCTCGGGATTCTGCTCGGCCCCCACGTCACCGCTCTGATGGTCCCCGAGCACTGGGGAAATGGGGTCACCGAGGTGCTCGAGATGGCCCGGCTGACGCTGGCCGCCGAGTTGATGGGGCTGGCGATCTCCATGCCGCTCACCATGGTGCGCGACCACGCGCGCTCCATCGTGCTGTCGTTGACGGTGGGCATGCTGCTGATGTGGCTGACGGCGAGCGTCCTGGCCTGGCTGTTCTTGCCTGCGACGCTCCTGCTCGCGTTGGCCATGGGGGCGACGATCACGCCGACCGACCCGGTGCTGTCGGCCACCGCGGTCCACTCCGACGCCGCCCAGCGCAACCTGCCGGCGCGGCTTCGCGACGTCTTGCGGGTCGAATCGGGCGCCAACGACGGTCTGGCGCTCGCGCTGGTCACGCTGCCCATCTTTCTCACACAGCTTCCCGAGGGCCGCGCATTTTCGACCTGGGCACTGCGCACGGTCGGCTGGGAGGTGCTGGGCGCGGCCACCATCGGGGCACTGATGGGCTACGTGGCCGGCTGGCTGATCTCCTGGGCCCGAAAATACGACACCATCGAGCAACAGGCGTTGTTGGCCTTTCGCCTCGCCCTGCCCTTCGTGATCATCGCCGCGCTGCGCCTGCTCGACGCCGACGCCATTTTGGCGGTTTTCGCCGCCGGTCTGGCCTTTTCAGCGCGGGTAACCCCGCTGGAGCGCGTGGAGTCGCGTGAGGCGGTCGACGCGGTCAGCCACTACTTCTTCATCCTGCCGACGTTCCTGCTCTTTGGTCTGGTCGCCCCGATCGACGAGTGGTTGGCGATCGGCTGGGCCCTTGTGGGCTTCGCCGCCGCCGTGTTGGTATTTCGCCGACTCCCCTGGTGGCTGCTCATGCAAAAGTTCACCCCGGCGTTTCGACGCCCGGCCGACGCCGCCATCAATGGTTGGTTTGGGCCCATTGGCGTGGCCTCGCTGTTCTACGTAGCCTATGCCACGCAGCACGAAGACGTGCGCCTCATCTGGTCGGTGGGAACCTTCGTGGTGCTCAGTTCGGTGATGATCCACGGGTTGACGGCCATGCCGATCAGCCAGTGGTACGGTCGGCGCTGGGGCCGCGACGACGACGCCGACGAAGAGCCGGTCGAGCCCGAACCGGAGGCGGACGCGGTTTAATCGGGCTTGGTGGCCACCGCGAAGGTCGTCGAGCCGCCCAGGCAGGAGACGTACTCGACACGCTCATAGCCCAGGTGGACGAGCATGCGCTCGAAGGAGCGCTGCGTCTTGAGCGGCGCCGACGGGCTCATTCCCAGGTCGAAGAAGGTCTCCAGCGCCAGCGGAAGTGGGCTCGGGCCGCGCTCGGGGTGGACCGCCTCCCAGAACACCGCCACACCACCGGGATTGAGCACGTCGAGGGCCTTGCGGGCGAATTTCTGACCGACCTGCTTTTCGGGGTCGAGGATCATCTTGCGCGTCAAAAACACCAGGTCGAAGGCCTCCGTGCCCCAGCGGTCGGCGGCGGGCTCGCCGGAGTGCGCGTGCATGCCCGCGACCCGGCAGGGGTCGACCCGGTAGCGCTCACGAAGGTGCGGAATCCGGCGCACCAGGTGCTCCAGACACCCGTAGGTCACCCGCGAGCAGCCCTCCTGGCGCAGCAACTCGGCGCTGAAGCTTACGCCCATCGAACCGACGATGAAGTCGCGAATCCGCGGCAGATCGGCCTTCTGGAAGAACTCCCGCGAGGCCTGGGCCAGATGCGTGTTGACCGCGTCGAGGATGGCGTCGGTGGTCTCGTCGTCGGCGCGCACGTCGAGCATGGCCGGCGTGTGGCCGCTGCGCACGCTGTCGACGACCTGGCCGAAGCTCAGCGTGTACGTCAGCAACAGATCCACCACCGGCAAAAGGTTGGCCGGGTGCGACGGATTGAGAAAGCGCGAGGCGAACTCCGACATCGCCACCTGGTCGTCCTCCAGGGTCACGATGCCCTGGGATTCCAGGACGCGGGTGAGCGTATGCATCGCCTCCGGATGCACCTGGCACCCCAACGCGAGTTGTTCGAGGCGAAGCGGCGCCTGCTCCAGCGCGCCGAACAGGCCCAGCCGACGGGCCAGGAGCACCGGCAGGACGTAGCGAAAGTTGAAGAAGCTCAACTGCAGTTGGGCGAGGCTTTTGAGCTCGCCGGGGGCGCCGACGAAGTGGCGGACCTCGCCGACGGGCAGGCCCGCCAGCAGGCTTCGCACCCCGTCGAACGGCCGGCTGATTGGGGCGATGACACGTCGTTTGAGCTCAGCGAGCATCGCGCGGCCTGGGCATGAAGTCGGTGTCGTCGAGCACACGGCGCACGGTGTGCATCAGGGTCTGTGCTCCCTTGGTGGGCAGGAGTTTGGAGCCCCGGCGCACCAGACCGGTCAGCCCCTCGAGTTCGCGATGGGCGACGTGCAGCGTCTGCGGCTGGCCCAACTCGGCCAACACCTGCTCGGCGGCCATCCACCCGGAGCACACTGCGCTCTCCATCGACGAGGGAAGCTCGGTGCGCACGAAATCGCCGGCCAGCACCAGCCCGTCGACGCCCACGTCGGTGGGCGGTCGGCGCCGCTCGGTGCCCGGAAACGGGCAGTGAATGGCCATGGGAATGCGGTTGACCACCCAGTGGTCGACCTTGTCCATCGACGCCTTCGGATGGGCCTCGGCGATCTCGGCGACGGTCTGGCGCACGATCTCCTCGTCGCTCATGCCGTCGGCGCGGTGGCAGTAGATGATGTTGCTGCACACCACCGAAGGGCGCTCGCGCCAACCGGTGTGGATATTGGACAGGTCGTAAAAGTCACAGTTCAGATCGTCGGGGGCGTGTGTCCTCGCCCACATCCGAAGGTCGGTGATCTTTTCGTCGAACCACAAAAACACGCTCACGTACGGACATGGGTGGAAATGCACCAGGTCGCGGTACCACTCGTGCTCGCCCTTCCACCGGCGCGGGCCCAGATGTCGCAGGACCTGGGGCGGCACCGCCGCGATCGTATGGCGGGCCAGGATGCGTGTGCCGTCGGTCAGCTCCACCCCGCCTACGCGCCCGCCGTCGACGATCAGTCGCTGCACCTCAGTCTGCAGGCGCACCTGGCCGCCGGCGTCTTCGACCAGCCGGCGCGCCCCGGGGGCGAACAGCTCGCCGAGGCCGCCGTCGGGGAAGCCGAACGAAAATTGATTGTAGCCGATGAATTTCTGGAAAAAGCGCATCAGCGCGCCCGCCGAGCACACCTCGATGGGCACGTTCATGATTGCCATGGAGGCGAACGACCAGAATTGCTCGATATACGACTTGGTCACCCCCATGCGCCGCAAAAACGCATACGCGTTGACCCCGTCGAGGCGCATGACGTCGCGCTCGTCCATCTGCATGGCGTACAGCGTGACCAGGAAGTTCGACAGCTTGTCACGGGTGCGCGAAAACGGGTCGGTCATCATCGTGGGCGCGAAGTGAAACGGCGCCGGCAGCGGATGTTGGTCTTGGACGACGTGGCGCTGGCCGTGGGCGAGCACGATGAAATGCTCGTCCTCCCACACGATCTTGTCGCGCGTGCCCAACAGGTCCAGCAATTTGAACATATTGGGATATTCGGTCAGAAAGATATGCGGGCCGATATGCACCGGGTCGCCGGTGGTCTCGTCGACCCAGCTCTGGGCGCGCCCGCCCAGGCGCCGGTCGCGCTCGACCACGACCACGTCGACCCCCTCGCGCTGCAGGCCCACCGCCGCGGTCAGCCCGGCCAAGCCGCCGCCGACGATGACCACGTCGGCATCGAGCGCCCCTGCGTTGGCGTGTGTCATCGTACGCCTCCACTGCGGATGCTAGCGTTGTCACTTTCGTCTTGTTCCAAACTGCCTCAAAGCTAGACACGCCCGCTGAAGAGACAACGACGTGGCCCCAAAAAACCGCGCCCCCGCCCCAGCCCGCCGACCGCCGGCCCACCCCAATCGTTGACATGCACCCGCGTGCGTGCTTAATTCCCCAATCCACCGTATGACGCGCGGCGTCATCGGCCCGTAGTCGTCAAATGAACCGGATTCTGACTGGAGGAAAGCCGTGGCCTCGTTCCTGGAAGAGCATCATCGCACGCATATGTGCGGCGAGTTGCGTGAGTCGCATATCGATGAAGACGTCGTCTTGTTCGGCTGGGTCGCCAAAAAGCGCGACCTGGGCGGCATGATCTTTGTCGATCTGCGCGACCGCAGCGGCATTTCTCAGGTGCGGTTTCACCCGCAGATGGGTGATGAGAAATTCGCCGAGGCCGACGCACTGCGCTCGGAGTGGTGCGTGGGCGTGGTCGGCAAGGTCGTCAGCCGCGGCGACAACGCCAACCCCGACATCCCCACCGGCATGATCGAGGTCATGGTCACCGACCTGCACGTGTTCTCCAGGGCGGAGACGCCGCCGTTTTTGATCCGCGACGACACCGACGCCAACGAGATGTTGCGCCTGGAGTACCGCTACCTGGATCTGCGCCGTGCGCCGCTTCAGGAGGCGCTCATCGTGCGCAGCCAGGTCAACCAGATCGTGCGCAACTACCTGGCCGACCACGGCTTTCTGGAGATCGAGACGCCCTACCTGACCCGCTCGACCCCCGAGGGCGCGCGTGACTACCTGGTGCCCAGCCGGGTCAACCCGGGCAAATTCTACGCGCTGCCCCAGTCGCCCCAGTTGTTCAAGCAGCTTCTGATGGTCTCGGGCTTCGACCGCTACTTCCAGATCGTGCGCTGCTTCCGCGACGAGGACCTGCGCGCCGACCGCCAGCCCGAGTTCACCCAGATCGATATGGAGATGTCGTTCGTCACCCCCGACGACGTCATGACCATCTGTGAAGGCATGGTCGCCGCCGTCTTCGAGAAGGCGCGCGGCATCACGGTGCAGACGCCGTTCAAACGGCTGAGCTACGACGAGGCCGTGGACACCTACGGCGTCGACGACCCCGACCTGCGCTTCGGCCTCGAGCTTGTCGACATCAGCGACGAGGTCGAAGACTGCGACTTCCGCGTCTTCTCGGGCACCGTCCAAAGCGGCGGGCGCGTCAAGGGCATCCGCGTGCCCGGCGGCGCCGACAGCCTAAGCCGCAAGGACATCGACGCGCTCGAAGAGCACGCCAAGGTCTACGGCGCCAAGGGGCTGGCCTGGGCCAAGGTCAAAGAAGACGGCTGGTCCGGGCCCATTTCGCGCTTCTTCGAGGGTGAGGCCCGCCTGCCCCTCGAGGCCAAATTTGCCGCCGAGGCCGGCGACCTGCTCGTCATCGTCGCCGCCGACCGCAAGGTAGCCAACAACAGCCTGGGTCACCTGCGCGACAAGCTCGCCGCCGACCTGGGCCTCATCGAAGACGGCGACTACCAGTTCTGCTGGATCACCGAGTTCCCCTTGTTCGAGTACGACGAGGAGACCGACACCCTGCACCCGATGCACCACCCGTTTACCAGCCCGCGCCCGCAGGACTTCGACTTGCTCGATGCCAACCCCGAAGGCGCCTACGCTCAGGCATACGACCTGGTGCTCAATGGTTCAGAGGTCGGTGGCGGTTCGGTACGTATCCACCGCCAGGACATTCAGGAGAAGATCTTCGACATCCTCGGGTTTACCGAGGAAGAGGCGCGCGACAAATTCGGCTTCCTGATGGACGCCTTCCAGTACGGTCCTCCGCCCCACGGCGGCATCGCCTTCGGCATGGACCGACTGGTCAGCCTGCTGACCGGCAAGCACAATATCCGCGACGTCATCGCCTTTCCCAAGACCCAGAAGGCCGCCGACATCATGTGCGACGCGCCCAGCCACGTGGGAGGCGATCAGCTCGAAGAGCTGCACTTGGAAATCGAGTTGGATGAAGAATGACCCTCGGCACACCCGACAATCCGTACGACCTCGTCATCATCGGCGGGGGCATCAACGGCGCCGGCATCGCCCGCGACGCCGTGATGCGGGGGCTGAAGGTGGCGCTGTTCGAGAAGAATGACTTTTCGACCGGGGCAACCTGGGCCTCCAGCGGAATGATCCACGGCGGCGTGCGCTACCTGGAGCAAGATCCCAACGTCACCAAGAAGTCGTGCTACGACAGCGGGCTCATCCAGCAGATCGCGCCGCATTTGCTGTTTCGGGTGCCGTTTTTGTTTCCGGTGCGCCCCAACACCCTGACCAACCGGGTGCTCATCGAGCTGGCCGAGGTGTACTTCGACACCTACGACCGCTGGGCGCCCATGAAAGGCGGCGTGCCCCACAGCCGGTTGACCGCCGAGGAGGCGCTGAGCGTCGAGCCCGGCCTGCCCAAAGACGTCATCGGCGCGGTGACCACCGACGAGTGGGGCATCGACTCGCCGCGGCTGACCTTCATCAATATCCTCGACGCCAAGGAGCGCGGCGCCGACGTGCACAACTACCACGAGGTGGTGGCGTTTTTGCGCGACGACGGCAGCGCCGGCCAGCGCGGCGCGGTGCGCGGCGTGCGCGTGCGTGACCGCCTCGGCGGCGTCGAGCGCGACGTCCACGCCAAGATCACCTTCAATGCCACCGGCGCCTGGGCCGAGCGCGTAGCCAACCGCGTGGGCGCCAAGATGTGCCGGATTCGGCCCGGCAAGGGCATCCACCTGCTGTTGGCCGGCCGGGTGACCAACTACGCGATCATCACCAACGCCATCGACGGGCGTCAGATGTTCATCGCCCCCCACCAGAACGTCACCTACATCGGCACGACCGACGACGACTACTGGGGCGACCTCGACGCCATTCCGGTGCTCGAGGACGAGGTCAAATACCTGCTCGACGGGGTGCGCCGCGTCTTTCCCAGCGTCGACCAACACCGCATCATCGACACCACGGTGGGCTGTCGGCCAACGCTGTACGACGACCACAAATACGAGAGCCAACTGTCGCGCGACCACGCGGTCTACGACCACGGCGAGGAAGGCATCCCCAACTTCATGTCCATCGCCGGCGGCAAGCTCGCGGCCTACCGCCTGATGAGCGAGGAGGCCGTCGACAAGGTCTGCGCCAAGCTCGGCGTCGACAGCCGCTGCTGCACGCCCGACGAGGCGCTGCCGGGCGGTCAGGCTCACGATTTGACCCCGGAAGCCTTCGCCGAGGTCGGGCTGAACAAATACGCCGCCCAACGCATCCTGTTTCGTCACGGCTCGCGCGCCGACCAGATCCTTGCGCTGATGCGCGAACACCCGCAGTGGGCGTCCATCGTCGACCCCTCCGAGCCGGTCACCGAGGCCGAACTGCGCTACGTGATGCGCCACGAGATGGTCTCGGTGCTCGACGACTGCAAGCGGCGAAGCCGGCTGGGCCAGGGGCTCGACGGCGGGTGGAGTTGCACGCTTCGCGCGGCCGAGATCTTCTGCGACGAGACCGGCCTGCCGGCCTCCGAGCGCTTCGACGTCGCCCTGGCCTTCCAGCGCAACCGTTGGAACAACCGGCGCGGCGTGCTCGAAGGCGAGCAACTCGCCGCCGAAGCCGTCGGCCATACGTGGTTTTTTGCCGCCGGTGGCGCCCTGGGGGCCGGCGCCGACGCGCTGGTCAACGAGCCCGGGGTGGTCGGCGCTGCGGCGGAGGCGTATGTGCCCGCGCCTGCCGACGCCTCGGCATCGAGGGAGTCGGCGTGAGCGTGGTTCAAACAAAGATCGCCATCATCGGCGGCGGCCTGGCCGCGCACGCCGCGGCGGCCACCGTCGCCGCTGGGGGCGCCGACGCGGTGATGATTTCCCCGCCCAGCCCCGGCGCCACGGCGCTGTGGAGCGGGCTCGGCCAGGCGTTTGGCCCGGCGAGCGACATCCTGACGGGCTCGGTCGGACAGGTCGGCGCGCCTGTGATCAACCCGCGCGCCGTGTACACGCGCCGCGAGCAGCGCTTCGCCCTGCTGGGCCACCGGCGCCCGTTCCATCCGTATTGGAGGCTCGGGCTGTCGCTCGACGCCATCGCCGCCGTGCTCACAGATTGCGCGGCCGACCTGGGCTATCCGGGGCTTCGGCTCGTCGACGACGGCGTCGTGCTGCCCTCGGCAGCCGCGGCACCCTACCCGGCGGACGTGGCTGCGACCTCGGTTTTCGCCTCGGCGGTGGGCCGCGGCGAGTCCGTGGGCGTGGTCGCCTGCCCTGCCCTGGCCGATTGGTATCCCGAGCGCCTCGTCGCCGCCCTCGACGCGGCCGACGGGGTGCAGGCCCGCCTCGTCGAGGTCGACGTCTTCGACGAACTCGCCGGCACTTCCGAACACTCGGTGCGCGTCGGCGCACGCCTGGCGGCCGCCCTCGAGCCGACACCCAACCGTCTGGCGACCGCCGTCGCCAAGGCAGCCGACGAGTTCGGCCTGGACCTGGTCATTTTACCGCCGTGCATCGGTCGCACCTGGGCGGAGCACCGCAAACTCTTCGGCGCGATCACCCGCGCCGCATCATGCCGGGTCGCCGAAGCCGCGGCGGCGCGCAACTCCGTCCACGGCTGGCGCCTCGACCGCTATTTGCGGGCGCACCCCAAGCTCGAGTCCATCGGGGCGCGTGCCACGGCGGCCGAGGTCGACGGCCAGCGCCTGGTGCGCGTGACGGCCGGCGACGACACCGTCGAGGCCGACGCGTTTATCCTGGCCACCGGTCGCTGGATTGGCGGCGGTCTGCCCACCCGCGCTCCGCTTCGCGAGCCGCTGCTCGGCCTCGACCTGTGGCTGGACGCCGCGCCCGTGGCCAATCCCGACGAGGCTTGGCCGCCCCACCTGCTCGATGAGCACGCCTGGGGCGACCACCCGCTATTTCGCGCCGGGGTCGGCGTCGACCAGGACCTTCGGCCGCTGACACCAAACGCCACGGCCCTCGCCGACAACGTCTTCGCCGCCGGGCGCATGCTCGCCGGCTTCAACCCCTTCCTCGACGGCACCGCCGAAGGTGTCGACCTGGTCACCGGCCGCATCGCCGCGCGCCGCGCGCTGGCCGCCGTTGGAATCGCAGTGACGAGTACGGAGGTAGCCTCGTGAAGAAGTTCCACGCCTACCTCCTGCTCGGCTGGCATTTCTTGCTGCACGTGCTCAGCAAGCTGTTCATGGTCTACCGCCCCGGCGGCATCGAGCGCTTCACCGCCAACTTCGGCCCCGAGGGCCTGAGCCCGGTGACCGAGCGCGAGCGCCAGATGCTCGCCAAATGGCAATCGTGCATCGGCTGTGGGCTGTGTGAGGCGGTCTGCGCCGAGCTTGCGACCATCCCCGGCAATCGGCTGATGGGCCCGCAACTTCTGGCCGAAAGCGGCATGCGCGACCTCTCCGAGGCCGAGCTCGCCTTGCCGTCGGCCGAGGCGCTCGAACAATGTGATTGCGCCGAACTCGAGGCGATCTGCCCGGTCGGCATCCCCCTTTGTGAGCTCGCCGAGTTCCTCGTTCGCCTCGGCGAGGAGGCCCGCGCGAGCCGCTCCGAGCCCGCAAAACGCACCTAACCCGCTGTTCTCAAAGGGAATTTGGCTTAACTTGCTGCAGTTGCAGTTGGGGCCGCCTGCCTTATTGACACTTTCGGCCGCGTCTTTGTAGTGTACGGCGACTTTGGAAACGCTTTGTAAGCAGCGTCGTGACGCCGACGTGTCACCCCGTACCGTCAGGCGCAGCGGCGAAGTTCCCCTAAATCCGTTAGACGAGTCCTAGTTCCATGCCCAGAACGTTCAAAGCAACGATTGCGCTGATCGTCACGCTCATCGCGCTGGCACTGCTGACCATTTTTAACGTCGTGCAGACCAACAGCGCGCAGGAAGACGTCATCCAACTGCGCAAGAAACTCGACAGTCTCACGGAGACCAACTCCGAGATCCTCCAGCAGCTCAAGCGGGGAGTGACCGTCAGCGGCCAGGCCGGCAACTCCAACGCCGGCGACATGTACGCCAAGGCGTTGAACGACCCCGACAATATCCTGTCGGCGCCGTCGCAGCCGCTGTTTCCGCCGGACGCCAAGCAAGGCGGCACGCTTCGCCGCCATATGGGCAATACGCCCAAGGGCTTCAACTGGCTGACCGAAAACGGCGCCGACGTCCAAGAGTTGGCGACCTACGCGCATAACGGCTTCGCCAAGCGTGACCTGACCAATCCGGACAAATGGGTCGGCGACCTCGCCTACAAGATCACCGAGAGCCCCGACCACAAGGTCTACACCATTTACCTGCGCCACGGCGTCTACTGGCAGGTTCCCAACGTCGATCTGTCCGATCCCAAGCACAAGTGGCTCAAAGATCCGCACGAGTTGACCGCCAAAGACGCGGTGTTCTACTTCGACATGATCAAGAACCCGCAGGTGCAGGCCGGCGCCGTCAAGAGTTACTTCAAGGATATGGACCACGCCGAAGTGGTCGACAAGTACACCTTCAAGGTCATCTGGAAGAAGAAGGTCCAGCAGTCCGAGGAAGCCACCATCGGTGGCATCCCGCTGCCCTCCTGGTTGTACACCAAGAACGAGGACGGTAGCCCCATCCCGAAGGCGACGTTGGGCACCCAGTTCAATAACCACTGGGCGTCGCGCTATCCCGTGGGCACCGGTCCCTACAAGATCACCGACATCGAGAAGGACAAGCAGATCGTCCTGACGCGCAACGAGGATTACTTCGGCAAGAAGCCTCCGATTAAGAAGATCGTCTACCAGATCATCAAGGACCCCAACACCGCCTATCGGGAGTTGCAGGGCAACCAGCTCGACATGACCACCCTGCCGCCGCCCAAGTACAAGAGCGACATCCTGGATGCCGGCCCCGACAGCCCGTTCAAGACCGGCAAACTGAAGTACAAGATTGTGACCGAGCCGGCCTATTACTACCTGGGTTGGAATATGGATAAGCCCATGTTCTCCGACAAGCGGGTACGCCAGGCGATGACCCACGCGCTCAACCGTGACTCGATCATCAAGAACGTGCTCCAAGGACTGGGCCGCAAATCCACCGGGCCGTTTTTGCCCGGCCAGTCGGTCAACAACCCCAACGTCAAGCCGTACAAATTCGACCTGGACCAGGCGCGCAAGCTACTGGCTGCGGCCGGCTGGAAGGACTCCAACGGCGACGGTGTGCTCGACAAGATGATCGACGGGCAGCGCAAGGATTTCAAATTCACCATGCTCGCCTACGACAAGCCCACGACGCGCAGTTGGCTGGCCGTCTACAAAGAAGACCTGCGTAAGATCGGCGTGATCATGACGCCGAGTTTCGTGGACTGGTCGTTAATGCAAAAGAAGATGGACCAGCGCGAATTCGACGGCTTCACCGGTGGCTGGGGGCTGGGCTGGTCGCACGACCCCTACCAGTTGTGGCACTCCAGCCAGGCCGACGTTCCCAAGGGCTCCAACCGAGTGGGCTTCCGCAACAAGCGCGCCGACGAAATCATCGAGAAGCTGCGGGTGACCTTCGACAAGCAGGAGCGCACCAAGTTGTTGCGCGAGTTCCACATGATCCTGCACGAGGAGCAGCCCTACACCTTCTTCTATCAGCCCAAGGCCGTCATCGCCTGGCAGCCGAAACTCCAGCACGTCGTCTTCCAGCAGATCCGACCGATTTCGCTGTCACTGCCGTGGTGGATCAAGCAATAAGCTGTGCTGTTTGAGGCGCGCGCCATCGGGTGCGCGCCGCTAGGGCACGTCTGGCTCGCACGGGCCCCCGGCGAGCTCGACGTAACTGACCTCATTCGAGACGACGACCAGCAATGACGGCCTATATCGTCAAACGCATCCTCCTGATGATCCCCACGCTGTTCATCATCATTTTGGTGGTGTTCGGCGTGCTGCAATTGGCCCCCGGCAAGCCCACCATGGGCCAGGCCTCGGCCAACGGCACTGAAAATGCCAAGTCCACGGAGGCGCGCGAGAGTTACCGGATCTTCAAAGAACAGTTCAACTTCGACAAGCCCGTCTTCTTGAACTTCCGCTACACCCTCGATCCCTCGGAAGTGCGCGAAAAGTTGGTCCTGTTGGCCGACCAGAAGCGGCCGGTGTGTCCCGACAAGGGCGCCAAGCTCAAAAACTGCATCGCCGCGTCGGCCAAGCCCAAGGCGGGCGCGGTCATCGACGCGCGTAACACAATCGAGGATTGGGGCGCCTACGTCGTCTTGGACCTGTACGACATCGCCAAGAGCGACAAGCGTCTGGATGTGCGCCTGATGGCGCTCAACCAGATGCCGGTCAACGCCCAGATTCGCCTCAAGCATCCCTACGGAAATCAGACCAAGGCCGACCGTACGTTCAACGACAAAGCGTACGACATGAACCACAAGATGCGCGGCTGGACGCTTCCCGCTGACGCAACTGCCGAACAGGTCGACGAGTTACTCCAACAGCATTGGGGCCCGTGGCTCAAAGAAAGCAAAGACCGGTTCACCTACGACTTCGGCGAAAAGCTTTCGATCACCTTTCTCGACACCCGCTTCGCCAAGTACTGGGGCAATCTGATCCACTTCGACTTCGGCATCAGCCCGGTCGACAAACAGCCGATTTTACCGACGGTGCTCTCCAAGATGAAGGTCTCGGTGGTGCTGGGCTTTTTCTCGATTCTGTTGGCCTACCTCATCAGCGTGCCGCTGGGCGTGTGGAGCGCCTACAAGCAGCACACGGTCGCCGACCAGGTGGTCACCACGGGATTGTTCATGCTGTATAGCCTGCCGAGCTTCTTTACGGCAGTGCTCTTGCTGCAGTGGTTTACGACCGGTCATCCGTGGTCGTTCTTCCCCACCAGCGGCTTCGAGGGCAATAACGTCGAGTATATGACCACCATCCAGCACGTGAAGAGCATCGGCTACCACATGCTCTTGCCGGTGTTGTGCTTGACCTACGGGGCGCTGGCCAGCCTGAGCCGCTATGCGCGTACCGGGCTGTTGGACGTCATCCGCGCCGACTATATCCGCACCGCCCGGGCCAAAGGCCTGAGCGAGCCGATGGTCATCCTCAAGCACGCCGTGCGCAACGGCATGATTCCGATTCTGACCCTGCTGGGCACCTTGCTGCCGGCGATCATCGGCGGCTCGGTGGTCCTGGAGTTCGTCTTCAACCTGCCCGGCATGGGCATGTATATGCTCAACAGCATTTTCCTAAAGGATTACAACGCGATCATGGCCATTACGCTGATGTCGGCGGTGCTCACCCTGGTGGGCATCCTGTTGAGCGACATCAGCTACGCTATCGTCGACCCGCGTATCAGCTTCGACTGAACCAAGCCCTGGACGCCGCCCGGCGCGCCGCGAGCGCGCCGCCTACGCGACCTCCATTCGAGCAAGTAGACTTATGTCCAACGAGCACGCCACAACCGATTCACCGCCGCGCCCGGAGTACAAGTCGTACGCGGAGATCGTGTGGGGACAGTTTCAGAAATACCCGACCAGCCTGTTCAGCCTGTACGGCATCGGATTGATGTTTCTGATCGCGACC
Organism: uncultured delta proteobacterium; assembly: GCA_963697525.1. Taxonomy (GTDB): domain Bacteria; phylum Myxococcota_A; class Bradymonadia; order Bradymonadales; family Bradymonadaceae; genus Bradymonas. The sequence goes on along the minus strand of OY969087.1, from coordinate 4,384,773 downwards.
TACGCGCCGCTGTTGGCGATGAACGTGCCGTTTTACATCTCCGTGCCCGCCGGGGTCGGCCCCAAGCTCGCCCAGGGCGTGCACTTCCCGTGGTTTACCGCGCTGTTCGACGCCAACTTCTTCGAGAGCGGCGTCGACATCTTCTTCAACGTCCTCATCATCGGACTGCCGCTGGCGTTCGTGGGATGGGTGCTGTTCAAGAAATTCGCCACCTTCGCCGACAAGCGCGACTACCGCACCAAGCGCATGCGCTATGTCAGCATCGCCGTGTTAGTGTTGCTGGGTGTCTCTGCCGCAGTCTATTTCTCCCACTTTAGTTTGCCCTACGTCGACTACACGGGCCTGTCTAAAAAGGACGGCGTGAGCTCGTGGTTCCCCTTCTTGCACTACTCGTACCGCGACACTCACCCCGAGGCGGTGCAGGCGCCGATGAGTTGGGCGCACCTGCTGGGGACCGACCGCGAGGGGCGCGACGTCTTTACCCGGCTGGTCTACGGCACGCGTATCTCGCTGACCATCGGCGTGGTCGCCGTGGCCATCTATGTGTCCATCGGCATGGTCCTGGGCAGCCTGGCGGGCTACTTCGGCGGCAAGGTCGACGTGGTCATCCTGCGCATGGTCGAGGTGATGCTGTGCTTCCCGACCTTCTTTCTGATCATGACCATTCGCGGGTTCATCGATAACCCGTCGATCTTCCACATCATGATCATCATCGGCGTCACCGGCTGGACGGGCGTGGCCCGCTTGGTGCGCGGCGAATTCCTGCGCCTCAAGAACCAGGAGTTCGTCCAGGCGGCCAAGGCGATGGGGCTCAAAGAGAGCCGCATCATCTTCCGTCATATCCTGCCCAACGCCCTCGGCCCGGTGCTGGTTTCGGCGACCTTCGGCGTCGCCGGCGCCATCCTCATCGAGGCGTCGTTGAGCTTTTTGGGCCTGGGGCCGACCACCGCGCCCAGCTGGGGCCAGGTCCTGACCGCCGGCCGCCAGACCGGTCAGTGGGCGCTGATCCTGGCGCCCGGATTCGCAATTTTCGTCACCGTCAGTCTGTTGAACCTGGTCGGTGAGGGCGTACGTGACGCCATCGACCCCAAACTCCGCAAATAAGCTTTCATGGCAGACAACGACACCACATCGGTCAGCGACGACCCCATCCTGCAGGTCAACGATCTGCGCACCTACTTTTTCACCGACAACGGGGTGCTCCCGTCGGTCGACGGGGTGAGCTTCGAGATCGAGCGGGGAAAGACGCTCGGGCTGGTCGGCGAGTCCGGCTCGGGCAAATCGGTGACCTCGCTGAGCATCCTGGGGCTCATCCCCCAGCCGCCCGGACGCATCGTCGGCGGCGAGATCTTGTTCGAGGGCCGCGACCTGACCAAGCTGCGCGAGCGCGAGCTGCGCAAGGTGCGCGGCAACGACATCTCGATGATTTTCCAGGAGCCGATGACCAGCCTCAACCCGGTGTACACCATCGGCAACCAGATCATCGAGGCCATCCAGCTCCACCAGGACGTCACCTACAAAGAGGCACGCGAGCTGGCCATCGACATGCTCGACCGGGTGGGCATCCCGGCGCCCAAAAAGCGCGTCGACGAATACCCCCACCAGATGTCCGGGGGCATGAAGCAGCGCGCCATGATCGCCATGTCCCTGGCCTGCAAGCCCAAGCTTCTGATCGCCGACGAGCCCACCACGGCGCTGGATGTGACCATTCAGGCCCAGATCCTCGACCTGCTGCGTGAGCTGCAAGACGAGATGGGCATGTCCATCCTGTTCATCACCCACGATCTGGGCGTCGTCGCTGAGATCTGCGACGACGTGGCCGTGATGTACGCTGGGCGCATCGCCGAATACGGCTCGGTGGACACGATCTTCGAGAACCCCTCGCACCCGTATACCATCGGACTGTTCAGCAGCTTGCCGCAGGTCGAGGTCGACCACGCCGGGCGCTCTGACCGTCTGTACGTCATCCCGGGGATGGTCCCGCGGCCCCAGGATTTCCCGTCGGGTTGCCGGTTCCGCTCGCGCTGCGAGTTCGCCACCGACCAGTGTAGCCAGCTCCCCCCGGTCGAGCATCAGGAGGGCGAGCATATCTCGGTGTGCTGGTACGCCGACGAGGTCCGCCAGGGCACCAAAGACAAGACCGGGCCCAAGCCCGGCGGTGCGAAGGCCGATCCCAACAAATTCCTCGCCTCGATGGACGGTTCCTTGGCTGGTTGAGTGATCGAGTGATCGAGTAGGAGGCGCGGAAGCGCTGATATGCGGAGCCGGCGCCGGCGCTGCCCTGCGGCCTTGGCCCGGGGTCGAGCGGCCGGCCATCCCGGACCTTCATTGAGCCCCGGTTCATGTGGTTTAGACAGCCGAAACGGATACGATGAGCACAGCCATCAAAAAAGAAAATCCCAAGATGTCCGCTGAGACCGACCGCGAGCCACTGCTGCGCGTGCGCGACCTGCAGAAGTACTTCCCCATCAAACAGGGGATCTTCAGCCGGCACGTCGGCGACGTCAAAGCGGTCGACGGGGTCAGCTTCGACGTCTATCCCAACGAGACGCTGGGGTTGGTCGGCGAGTCCGGCTGCGGCAAGACGACCACTGGGCGCACGATTTTGCGCCTGCTCGAGCCCACTGGCGGCAAGGTCTATTTCCGCGACGAGAGCATCTACGACCTGTCCACCGAGGATATGCGCGCGCTTCGCCGGCGCATGCAGATCATCTTCCAGGACCCGTATTCCAGCCTCAACCCGCGCATGACCATCGAGAGCATCATCGGCGAGGCGCTCGAATTCCACGGCATCGCCCGCGGCGACGAGCGCCGCAAGATCGTCGAGGACCTGCTCGAGCGCGTGGGCCTGCAGCCGTCGTATATCACCCGCTATCCCCACGAGTTCTCCGGCGGCCAGCGCCAGCGCATCGGCATCGCCCGTGCGCTCGCGCTCAACCCCGACTTCATCGTGTGCGACGAGGCGGTCAGCGCGCTGGACGTCTCCGTGCAGGCCCAGGTCATCAACCTGCTGCAGGACCTGCAGGAAGAGTTCAACCTGAGCTACCTGTTCATCGCCCACGACCTCTCGGTCGTCAAACACATCTCCGACCGCATCGCGGTGATGTACCTGGGCGAGATCGCCGAGTTGGCCGAGACCAAAGAGTTGTTCGAAAACCCGCTGCACCCGTACACCCAAGCGCTCTTGTCGGCGATTCCGGTCCCCAACCCCAAAGCGAAAAAGAAGCGGGTCATCCTCGAGGGCGACGTGCCCTCCCCCATCGATCCGCCCACGGGATGCCGCTTTCATACGCGCTGTCCGGCCTGCTTCGGCCCGTGCGACTCGGTGGCGCCGCGCAGCATGGAGGCCGAGCCCGGCCACTTCGTGCGCTGTCACCTGTACGACCCGGAGTACGCCCCCGACGACCCGTCGGTGTGGGAGCGGCTGCCCTTGCTGCCGCGTGAGATGCGCGAGGAGGAGCCGGTCGCCGTCAGCGAGCCCGACACTGATGAATCTGAGTCCGGCGAGCCCGCCGAGGTCGATGATTCGGCCGAGGAACTGGCGAGCAAGCCCATCGAGCCCGTCGAAGACGATAACTCCGCCGAGGTCGATGATACGACCGACGAGTCCGAGACCGACGAGTCCGAGACCGATGCCAAGACGACGGTGGAGAGCTGAACGGGCTAATTCTTGACAGAAATTGCTTGCTCTGCGACGATTTCACGTCGAAAGTTAGTCAGTTGACAATTCAACGACATGCGTTGCTGTCCAGGGCGCCAGCAGTCATCGATTCGCACTTTCCCAGCCTCTCTAGGAGAACCTGCCATTCATGATGATCGTCACGATAAGTGAAAAAGGCGGGCAGCAGTCCCAATACGATTTCAACAAGTCCGAGATCACCATTGGTCGGATGAAGGGCAACGATATCGTGCTGCCCAAGGGGAATGTTTCCAAGAAGCATTCCTGCATCGCGGTCACCGACGGTGGGCTGGTCATTACGGACATGAACAGCACCAACGGGACATACGTCAACGGGCGCAAGGTCACCGGCCAGCAGCCGATCACCGAAAACGACAAGATTTACATCGGCGACTTCATCTTGCAGGTCGACGCTCCGCAGGCGGCCAGCCAGCCCCCGGGCCCCCCGCAACCGCCGGGACCGCCCCAGCCCAACCCGAACGCCTCCGGATTTGGCGGCGGCAATATGGGTGGTGGCAATATGGGCGGCGGCATGCCTCCGTCACCTCCCGGAGGCCAAGATCCGGGCGCTGGCCTGGGCGGTGCCGGTCCGGTCGACGACCTCTTCGCCGCCGGCGACTCGCAAGCGCCCGGCGTCGGTGACAACAGCAGCGCCCCGCAGCGACGTCATTCGTCGGCCGGCGCGGCGCCCGCGCACAACCCCGCGCCTCAGAACGCGGCGCCCGAACCGGCGTTGGACTTCGACGACCTCGGATTCGGCGGCGAGCCCGCCCCTGCAAGCGATCCGGGCCCGGCGCGGCGCAATTCCAGCGCCGGCGGACCCAGCGCCAGCGGCCTGGGCAGCCCGCGGCGGAATAGCGCGGCTGGCGCCCCGCCTGCCCCCGAGCCCAGTCAGCCCGCCCCGTCGCGCCCCGAGCCTGCTCAGCGCTCGCCGCGGCCGTCTGGCGGCGGTGCTGCCTTCGGCGGCGGCTCCGCAGCTCCGCGTCCCCGGGCCAATATGGCACCGGCGGCCGAGCTGCACTCGGAGTTCGACGCCGACTTCCACGCCGCCCAACACGACGTGGCGCGCGTGCTCTTCGAGACGGTCGCCTTCGAGCAGTTGCCCCTGGATTACCCGCCGAGCCCCGCCGAGCGCGGCGAGTTCGAGCGTCAGGTCGACGACGCCATCGGCACGGTCAACCCCATGGGGGACCGCGCCACCCTGGCCGACCTGCTCACCGCCGAATGCGTGGGTCTGGGCCCCATCGAGTTGTACCTCGACGACCCCGACGTCCAGGACATCTACGTCAATCGCTTCGACCGCATCCTCATTCGGCGCCACGGCCAGATGGTCGTCGCCGAGCGCGCCTTCAGTCATCCCGACTTCCTGACCATCGCCGCCCAGCGCCTTCTGGGCACGCAGGACGGGATGATCGGTGCCGACGAGGTGCGCTTCAGCGACGGAACGCGCGTGCACGTGGTCATGCCGCCGCTGTCCATCGACGGGCCGGCGCTGACCATTCGCAAGCCGCCCACCGACCATCCCACGCTCGACGAGCTGGCCGCCGAGACGGTGCTCTCCCCGGCGATGCGTGAGTTTTTGGAGCGCGCCGTGCAAGCGGGCCGCTCCATTTTGGTGGCCGGTCCGACCAGCTCGGGCAAGTCCACCATGCTCGGCGCCATCGCCCAGCTCATCCCCTCGGGGACCCGCGTGGTCACCGTCGAGGAGTCGACCTACCTGGACCTCCCGCAGGCCTCGGTGGTGCGCCTGGAGGCCAACCCCACCGCCGGCTACGACATGAAATACCTGGTGCGCACGGCCGTGGCAATGCATCCCCAGCGGATCCTCGTCGACGAGTGCCGCGGCGGGGAGGCCTACGAATGGGTCACCGCGGCGGCCAGCGGCACCGAGGGAAGCATGATCACCACCCACGGTACCAGCGCCTCGGACGCCCTCGGGCGCCTGGAGAGCCTGTGCCTGTTGGGCAACCCCGAAATCAGCCCCCGGGGATTGCGCGAGCAAATCGCGCGCGCAGTCGACTTCGTCGTGGTGGTTCACCGCAGCGACGACAGCGGCGTGCGTGTGCGCCAGATCACCGAGGTGCAGGGTGTGGACCTCGACGCCTTCCGGCTCAACGACGTGTTCTATCACCGCGTCGAGGGCAGCGAGGAGCAATTCCACCCCACCGGGTATATTCCGCTGTTTTATGAGGATTTGCGCCACGCCGGCGTCGATGTCGATTTTGACATTTTCCGTGACTGACGGGCTGTAGCTGCGCGAGATTCATGTTTACGCTGACCATTGAAGACAGCAACAGCCAGATCGCCGACCAGTTTTCGTTCGACCACGGGTCCTACGTCATTGGTCGGCTGGACGAGTGTGACATCGTGCTGCCCTCCTCGAGCGTCAGCCGCAAGCACGCGCGTATCTTCATCGAGAATGACCGCTGCTATATCGAGGATCTCGGCAGCGCCAACGGGGTCGTCGTCGACGGCCAGCGCGTCATTCAGCGCCGCGATCTGGGCACGGCCTCGCAGATTCGCATCGGCGACTTCTACATGTACCTGGAGTTCAAGGGCGCCGGCCAACACGGCCGCCAGAGTGTGCTCAACACCCTGTTCATCGCCAACAACTCCGACCACCACAAGTTGGTGCGGGTCAACGACGCGTTCGCCGGCGAGGAGTTCAGCCTCTCCGAGATCGAAAATACCATCGGGCGCACCGACGATAATTTCATCTTGCTCTCCGATCAGTCGATCAGCCGTCAGCACGCCAAGATCGTGCGCGAGGCCGACAGCTACAGCGTCGTCGACCTCGGCAGCTCCAATGGCACCCGGCTCAACGGCAAGCCCCTGAAGTCGCCCAAACGCCTGACGCCGGGCGATCTGGTCGAATTCGGCGACGTGGAGTTCGTCTTCACCGAGGGTGATGTCCAGGTCAACGTCAGCGACTATGCCCGCAAGAAGCGCTCGAGCAAACGCATCACCTTCGTCGGCGGCCTGGTCGTGCTGGTGCTCTTCGGCCTGGCGCTGGGCGGGTTGATCGTCTACGGGCTGTTCTGGTTCAAGAAAAACAAAGCCCCCCAACCCCAGGCCGCGGCCGCGTCGGCGACGGCTCCGCAATCGGTGGAGGCGCGGGCGGCGTCGATGCTCTCCGAGGGCAAATCCCACATGCACCGGCGGGAGTGGTCCAAAGCCATCGCCTCGTTCGACGAGGTGCTCGCCCTGGCGCCCGACAATAAAGAGGCCGAATCTCTGCGCGAACAGGCGCGCACGGAGATGAAGGCCGCCGAGTTGCTGCGCAAAGGTGAAGACCTCAGCGGTCAGGGCCGCCACAGCGACGCCCGCAAGGTCCTCGAGCAGATTCCGAAGGGAACCGTCGCCTACGAGCAATCCGTGCCTACCCTGGCCCACGTGGAGAAGACGCTGGCCTACAACCTCAAAAACGAGGCCATCCGTCTGCTCAAGCACCACCATCCGAGCTCGTCGCAGCTTCAAGAAGCCCACGACAAGCTGGTCCGCGCGCTGAAGTTTAGCCCCGACGACACCGAAGCGCTCAAGTTGGTGGACGACGTCGAGGCGAAGATGAAGCGCAAGCACCTCCAGTTCAAAAAATACGCCCGCCAGTGAAGCACTGACGGGCGTGTTGCTCGGGTGTGACGCTCGTGGGCGGGTTAGCCTTTCTGGCTATCCAACTGCGCCGCCTTTTGCTTCATGCGGCTGATCAGCGAATCCCATCCCTCTTTTTTGATGATGTCGGTGTAGGAGTCCCGATAGGTCTCCACCAGGCTGATATCGTCGATGATGATGTCGTAGACCACCCAGCCATCCTTTTTCTTGATGAGCTTGTAGCTGGCCGGCTTCGAGCCGTTCTTCCAGGCGACCCGGGTCTTGACGATCGCCAGGTCGCCGCGGGTCTTCTCGTCGAGGTATTGGATCTTGTAGTCCTGCCCCAGGGTCTTGCCCTCGAGCTTCTTGCGGTAGTTGGCCTCCAGCAGTTGCTGGAGCAGGTCCAGGAATTGCTGCTGCTCCTGGGGGGTGCGCTTCTTCCAGTACTCGCCCAACGCCCGGGAGGACAGCTCACGGAAGTCGACGATCTCATTGAGCTTCTTGGAGAACTTTTGCTGGCGCTGCTTGGACTCCTTCTCGTGCAGGAGTTGGCTGACCTCCTTGGCGTTCTTTTTGACGAACTCGGTGGGAGGGCCGGCCCAGGCCGTACTCGCCGCCGCCAGCAAGATGCCGGCGGCCAGTATCAGCGTGGTCAGTGTCCTTTGAAGCTTGCGAACCATCGTTACCTCCGATTGAAACCGGCCGGCGCGCCACGGTCGACGCATCTTCGGCCAGCGTGTCTTGGCCATCTGTAAGTGAGCGCTACCCCGGGACAAGCCCGGCCGAGCTGTTCATGGAAATAGACGTCCGGGGCGCGATTTCATTCAAACAACAGCGGGCGGCCGATTTTACTCCGAAGAAGCTGCCCCGTCGTCTTTGAGGCCGCGCGCCCCCACGCCCTTGGCCAGCGCGGCGCGGGCGACCATATAGTCGTAGATCGACTGCAGGTACTTGGCACGCGCTTCGTAGTAGGCCTGCAGCGGCTGGACGGCGTCGCCGATGTCGGCACCGGCGGTCTGCAGGGACAGGCCGAATTGGTCGCGCCAGCGCTGCGCGGCTTTGAGGCGCTTGTGGTTGATCTGGATTTTGGCCAGCGCGTCGGCCGCGTCCTGGTAGAGCTTCTTGATGTCCAGCTCCACCGCGTTGCGCGCCCGTCGGCGCTGCGCGCGCACCACGTGGTACTGCGCCTCCTTCTTGCCGACTTCGCCGTATTGTTGGAACGGGTCGACGTTCCACCGCAGCCCCACGCCGAGCTGCATCGAAAAGATGTGCAGCGGGTCGCCATAGGGCTCGGCGAAGATGGGCGCACCGTTGACCTCGGCCTGATCCTGGGGAAACTGGCAATTCTTCGTGGCATTGTCGAGCGACGACGCCGTGCAGATGCGCTGGAAGGCGGTGTTCTCCGTCGACCAACCAAAGCGCAGCCGAAACGCCGCAAATAGGTTGGGATACCAACCGTCGCGGGCGAGCTCGAGTTGGAGCTGGCGCGCGCGCACCCCGCGGTCGAGCTGGCGAAGCTCCACGCGGTGCTCGAGCGCCTGGCCCACGTAGTAGTTGCGCGGCTTGAGCTTGGGGGGGTTGTCCATCGTGTCGAGCTTGTCGACCTCGATGCGCGTCTCCTCGGGGATATCCGCCAAGAAATGCAGCCCGGCGCGAGCGATGGTGCCCAACTTGTCGTTGTCGACCACCCTGCTGTCGACCTCCGCGCTGAAGATCTGCAGCTTGCGATAATCCTGGATGTCGAAGTCCGCCCCACCAAATTCGCGCTTCTCCTCCATCTTGGAGAGTTGGTCGCTGAGCAGCTTGCTGCCGTCTTGGAGCATGTCGTGATACGCCCCCCACAGTCGCAACCCCCAGTAAGCCCGCTTGGTCTGGTAGATGGCGTCCAGACGCGCTTTCTCCAGCTCCAGGTCGGCGTTCTGTAAGCCCACATGGGCCAGCTTCTCGGCCACATCGTTCTTACCGAAGGTGTACATCGGCAAGATGACGTCGAGTTCTTCGCGTACGTACGGGCCGATATTGAGGTGGGCGTATTGGTAGAAGTTTCGGTTGATCTCGTCGGGGTCGGCGTTGGCGGGCACCACCGAGGCCAGCGTCGTGCTCTTGATCGACGGAAGCCAGGTGATGTGCGTGGCCTTGTATTTATCCCACTTGGCCTTGGCTTTCTTGGCCTTGAATTCGGCGACCAGGTCGTTGTTGGTGATCGCCTGGTGGACGAGCGCGTCCAGCGAGTAGGTAGTGCCGGCCGGCTCTTGCTTTTTCTCGGTGCCGCCGGCGCGCGAGCCGCCGGTCCCCTTGACCGGCTCGCCCGGCTGTGGCGCGGGCTGTTGCTCTTGCTGCTTTTGGCCCTTTTCGGGCGCCTGTTGTGGCTGCTTTGGCTTGGGCGCCTGGTCGGGCTGGGGCTTGGGAGCGGGCTGGTCGGGCTTGGTCGGCTCCTTCTTGGGCCGAGCGGCCCCCGGCTGCGCGCCGGACGGCTCGGTCTTTTGGTCGGGAGACGGCTGCTGGGCGTGCGCCGTGGAGACGAGCGCCACATTGACGAGCGATGCGGCGCACATGACAACGAATGCGCCCATCGCCTGGCGGGGTCGTAAAAACATTAGCAACCAATCATTGGCAAAAGTAGCAGTGCACAAACGGGGCGCTTACCCCGCTACTCATCGAGCGCGCGGCGCCACCTCAGGGAGCCATACGGTACTCGAACAGCGGGGATTGCTGGCTGCGCACCTCGTGCAACGCCGACTGGGTCGCCCCCTTGATGAGCGACGACAGTAACCCCGCCTTGTCTTTCTCCGGATAAACCAACGTGGGCTCACCGGTGATCTTGGCCTTCTTTTTGACCCAGTCCACCGAGTCCCGGAACGTGCCCAGTTGGTCGATCAGCCCGAGCTTCTTGGCCTGACGACCGGTGTACACGCGCCCGTCGGCCAGTTTACGCACCTTGTCGACCTTCAACCCGCGCGCCTTGGCGACGTCTTCGACGAATTGGTCGTAGATGTCGGCGATGAGCTGGTCGAAATACTTGCGGTCGTCGGTATTGAAGTCGCGAAACGGCGACCCGGTATCCTTGAACTTGCCGGTCTTGATGGTGTTGACCTTCACATCCAGGTCGTCGAGCAGTCCCTTGACGTCGAAGACCTGCGAGATGACGCCGATGGAGCCGGTGACCGTGCCGGGGTTGGCGATGATATGCTTGGCCCCGATCGAGGTGTAGTAGGCCCCGCTGGCGGCGGTGCTGCCCATGGAGACCACCAGCGGCTTTTGGTCGCCGGCGCGCTTGACCGCCTGGAACATCTCCTGGCTAGGCGCCACGGCGCCTCCGGGGCTGTTGATGCGCACCACGATGCCCTTGATGTTGGCGTCGTGGGCGAATTTGTGCAGATCGGCCACCGTCTTCTTGCTGGAGGTGATCTCGCCGGTGATCTCGACGACGCCGATCTGATTGCCGGCGCCCCCAAAATCGCCGCCATCTCCCAGGGCGCCGATGACGACGACGGAGAAGATCAGCAACATCAAGAAGAGCCCGCCGAAGATGACCACCAGCGTGATGATGCCACGCTTGTCGGTCGTCTGCGGGGAGGTGGGCGCGCTGGGGTTCGGCTGTTGGTCACTCATCGCGGGTCGGATCCGTGGAGGTCCTTGAAGGCGGTCACGCCCCTTCGTTGGCGCCGAGGGGGCGAGTCGGCCAAATTCGACCAAACTGCAGCCAACAGTGCAAGTGCCAACATCAATCGACGGCCTAAGACCTCACGCCGACACGCCCAGCCGGCCCAGGAACGCCGCCAGCCAACGCTCGGGAAAGCCGACGTGGCCGAAATATTTGTGGCGGCCGCGATTGCCGTGAAAATCGCTGCTGGCGGTCTTGAGCACGCCCAGCCGATCGGCCAGGCGTTCGTAGCGCCGCTCGTCGGCGCGGGCATGCTGGGGGTGAACGCACTCGATGCCGTCGAGGCCGGCGTCGACCCAGCCGGCGATGGCCTCGTCGAGGCCGTAGTTGCCCGGATGGGCGAGCACGGCGATGCCCCCGGCGCGGTGGATGATGTCGATGGCCTCGACGACCGACGGCCACCCCATGGTCACGTGGGCCGGCCCGCCGGTATGCAGATAGTCGTCGAACGCCTGCTGGACGCTGGGAACATGGCCGGCTTCGACGAGCGCACGCGCCAGGTGGGGGCGGCCGAGCACCCCGCCGCCGGCGATACGCTCGACGGCGTTCATCTGCACCGACAACCCGAACTCCTCGAGGCGCTCGATCATCTGGTGCATCCGCTGGCGGCGGCTGTCGACGCGCCCGCCGGCGTAGTGCTCCATAACCTCACCGTCGGGGTCGACGCCGTAGCCGAGCACGTGCACGGACGTGTCGGCGTAGGCGCTGACTTCGATGCCGGGAATGAAGGTGATGCCGTGGGATTGGGCCGCCTGGGCGGCCTCGCCGCAGCCGTAGCAGCTGTCGTGGTCGGTCAGCGACCAGATGGTCACGCCGGCCTCGGCGCACAGCTCGGCCACCCGCGACGGAGCGTGGGCCCCGTCGCTGGCGGTCGAATGGGAGTGGATCTCAGCACGATGCGTCTTGTTCACAGACGACGGGCTCATGTTCGGTCTCGTCTTGGTCCGCCGACGGTTCGGGCCGCCGGACGTCGCTGGCCGTAGCGCTGGCAGCATCGGACTGGGCCGCCGAATCGTCAAGCGCCCCGTCATAGCCGGCCTCGGACTCGCCGTGCTCATTGCGCGGCGCGTCGCTCTCCAGACCGTCCATCTCGCACAGCTCGTCGATGGTCAGGTTCTTGAGCTCGACCTCGTCGGCCAACTGCTCGAGGCGGCTCAGCGCCTCGGTCAGCCCGACGTCGTTGGCCGCGCTGGCGGCGTGCTGGACCAGCGTCAGGTGCAGCTTCTCCAGGGTCGTCACGCTGCGTTGCAATCTCGACTCCAGGCGCGCGCAGGCAAGCTCGAGGCGCTGGCGCATCTGGATCTGCTGGTAGACCTCTGCGCGCGCCGTCTCCAGTTCGCGGGCGACCGACGGGTCGTCGATCGCCGCCAACCGGCGATCCAGCCGATCGATGCGCCGGCGAAGACGATCGCCGCCGGAGCGGCGCAGCGTGTCGCGCAGCTCCTCGAAGCGCCCGGCGTAGCGCAACAGCGAGGCGACGGTCTCGGCGGCAATCTCTCGCGCCCGCAGGCGAGTGTCGTCGTGCTCGGCGCGCGAGCACTCCCGGACGATCTGGCGATACAAGTCGCGCGCCGACTCCAGATAATCGCGCACCGGCTCGCCGTGGCGGCTGATCGCCTCGTCGAGGCGTCCAATGATGACATCCTTGTCGAATTGCAGGTCGCTCGCCCCGGCTGCGACCGCCAAGAACAGGCCCCAGGCCGTGCCCACGAAGGCCTGGTGGACCACCATGACGTCCAGCGGCTTGAATAGCGCCACGTCGAACAGCGTTCGGGTGGTGAAGACCCCCGCCGGAAGTGCCGCGGCGAATAACCCCCAGGTCAACCACTTGCGCCCGCGGCTCTGGGGGCGGTCGAAGGTCAGCGCCGCCCCCAACAACCCGCCGCCGAGCGCCGCGGCCACCCAGGGCGCGCCAGCGACGCTCAGCCCCGACACCCCGCCCATGAGCACCCCGCCCATCAACGCCAACATCAGGCGCACCAGGGCGGTGTCGGCGCGCGGGTCGAGCTGGTTGACCACCAGCCCGACGACCGCCGCAAAGCTCAGCGCCCCCAACGCCTCGACCTCCCGGCCGACGACCATCTGTAGAATGCTGGTGACGATGCCGGCGACGAAGCCCCCGCCGACCAGTCCCAACAGGTGTCGCTCGAAAACCTCTTCGTGTTGCAGTGTCGCGCTTGCTGACATTGTTCTATCCTCGCGTGTCATCGAAAGTTGCTGGTGGCGGGCGCGGGCGCCGGGGGCAGCCCCGGCACGTCGCGTCTTAGAAGGCGGTCGAGTCGAGCAGGATCATGCGCCCACGCGCCTTCTTCGTTTTGATCATGCGCTTGCCGCTCGACGACCCCGAGGGGACGCTGCCCAGTTGGTTGGCCGTCTTGTCCAACTCGTCCTCGGCGGCGGCGAAGTTCGGCTCGTTGATGTGGTACTTCGCCCGCGCGTGGTGCAGGACCCGGCGCCGCCGGCGCAGCACTTGCTGGGCCTGCTGGGCGTCGCCCTTCTCGTAGGCGGCCATGGCGTCCTTGAGGCTCTGGGCGACCTCGACCTGCTGGACACGCGAGATGACGTCGACGTTGACCTCGGTGGTGGTCTTTTGGATATCGTTGGTGCTCACCGACGCCAGCCGCACGTGCTCGTTTTTGGCGCTGTCCGAGGCCACGTCCTGGTAGCTCAGATCAACCTTCATGATCGGGCGCTTGCCGGCGGCGCCGGCGTTGGCCCGGAGCTTGAGCAGGATATTTTTGTTCTCCCCGGACTGGAACTCGGCCAGGGAGACCAGCACCTGGTTGTTGGTGCTGTCGTGCGAGAAGCCGTACAGCTCCTCGATCTCCACGCCGTCGGCCAACGAGATGACCAGCGAGGTGTTGCGGGCCACGGTCGCGGCCAGTCCCTGAAACTCCGATTGGAAGATGCTCACCACGCTGGTGGGCTTGTCGATGAAGTAGTAATTGCCCGAGCCCTGGTCGGCCATCGCCGACAGCAAGTCCTCGTTATAATCCAGGCCCATGCCCATCGTGGTCAGCGAGACCCCCTGGCGCAGGTACCGGCGGGCCATATTCTGCAGGTCGTAGGGGTTGGTATCGCCCACCGTGGCCTTGCCGTCGGACAGCAGCACGACGCGATTGATGGTCTCGTCGGTCTTGAAGCGGCGCACCTGCTGGACGCCGCGGGCGTAGCCGTCGTAGATATTGGTGCCGCCGCCGGCCTCGATGGCCTGGATAGCCGCGCGCATGCTCGCCTTGGCCGCCCCGGTAGCTTTGCGCGAGGTCATGTTGATGCTGACGCCGGTGGCGTAGCTGACGACGGCCAGCCGGTCGTCGGGGGTCAGCTTGTCGACCAGGCGCATGGCCGCTCGCTTGGCGTAGTCGAGCTTGGTGCCACGCATCGATCCCGACCGGTCGATGACCACCGCCAGGTTCAACGGCGGGCGCGTCGCCCCCTCGATCTTCTTGGCGGAGATGTCGATCGCCGCGTAGACGTCCTGCTGGCTGCCGCTCGCCAGATACCCGTGGGAGATGCCGGCGTCGAGCTTGAGCACGCCCGCGGCGCTCGCGTGGGTGGTCGGCGTTGGCGCCTTTGCGTGCTCGACGGGCACCGGCTTGGGCGTGGGCTGGACCTCGGCGACCTGGTCGGGCGTGTCGTCCTTATGCTCGGGGCGCAGTCGGTAAAACAACGCCGTTGCCAGAAGAAGCCCTGCGATGACTGCGATGGTTCCAAGCCGTTTCATGTGTCGCTCCTTGTCGTCCGTGCCCGGTGACCCACTCGGGCGGGGATTGATTGCCGTTGATGGGGTTCAACGAGGGGACGCCAAAAGCGATCTAAATTTTTTTCGCAGCGCGCGGCCCGAAGCCCCCGCCTTGGGTGTTTGCGTGGGGCTTGCAGACCAGTTCTGCTATAATGGCGCCATGACGCGCCGTTGGATCCATGTAGGGGTGTGGTTGGGTGTCGTCGCCGTCTGCGCGAGCGCGCCGACGCTGGCCCGCGCCGGCACGTGGGCGCATCGCGGCGAGGATGTCTGGTACGGAGCCACGCGCTTCGAGACCAATGGATTTACGGTACCGGTCGACAACTTTCCGGTGAAGGTCGTCTTTCTGGGCGATCCGCCGCCGGGTTTGAGCGTCGATGCCATCGAACAGGCCGCGCGGACGGCGGCCGCTGCGTGGTCCGATGTGCCCTGTTCGTCGGCGAAAATGGTCTACGCGGGCAAGCGCGCCTCCCTCGATGAGCTCGGCCCCGGCGAGGTCCCCTTTTTATTCGCCGATCCCCAGAACACCGCCTGCTTTCCCGAGGGCACCATCGGTTGGACGGCGCTGACCTGCGGGGACGCGTATCCCAACAAGACCGTCTTTCTCAACGACAGCACCTACGACTGGTCGGTGGACCCGAAGCCGTTCCAACCGGCCAAGACCGACCGGCTCAACCCCGACAGCCACCGCCTCATCGCCGACGTGCAGAGCGTGCTCACCCACGAGTTCGGCCACGTGCTCGGCCTGGCCCACTCCAAGGATGTGCTCGCCACCATGGCGCCGACCTACCGGGCCGACGGCGGCCAGCGCACCCTGGCCGTCGACGACAAGCTGGGCCTGTGCTCGCTGTACCCGGTGCCCGATCCGCCCGACGAGTGCAGCCGCGATCGCGACTGTCCCCCTCAGGAGAGCTGCGCGCAGGTCCAGGAGATGCACCTATGCCGCGAGCTGCGCGGGCAGTTGGGTGATGACTGTGGGTTCGACCGGCTCATCTGCACCGACACCTGCGTGCTCCCCGACAACCCCCATCATGTTGGCTATTGTACGACAGCGTGCGACCCACAAGCCGACCAGTGTCCCGACGGCTACGTGTGTACCGAGGGGCTGGTGGGCCCCGGCGAGTCGCACTGCCGCCGGCTTCGGCCTCCGCCGGATGACTCCACGTGCACCGTCGCCACCGGGTGGCGCCGCCGGCCGATGTCGTTGTGGGCGGTCTTTATCGCCGTGCTGATGCTGGCGGCGCTTGTGGCGCGCCGCTGGCGCCTCACTGGAAGGTCAGCTTCTCGATAACTTGTTTGTAGGCGGGGAAGTACTTGTCGCGCTTGGACGCCGGAAAGAACCCGACCACCAGGATGGCGGAATCGCCGTGGTGGAACTGCCACAGAATCAGGCGAAACTTGCTGGCCTTGGACGTCGCCTCATACTCGGTCTGAACGCCGGTCTTGCCGCCGTAGGTGGCCTTGTTATTGACGTTTTGCTTGACGAAGCCCGACTTCTGCAGGCTCGTTTGAAAGGAGGCGAAAAACGACTGGCGTTGCTTGGCCTTGACGTGCGGGCTGACGCGCACCTCGATCTGGGCCTTGGAATCGCCCGCGGCACGAAACACGGCCACCACCCCTTTGGTCTTCTGGGCCGAGACCCATCCCTCGGGCCGGGTCACCTTGGCGCCGCTCTCCTTGTCGACGATGACCTGAGCGCGCATGGCCGGCTTCTGGGGCTGCTGGGCGAACGCGCCCGCCGCGCTGGTCACGCCGACCAGACAGATGACGATATTGAGCAACCACTTTTGCATGACCTCTCCTCGTTCGGAGCTGAGACGCTCCAACACGTTTCGTCCTAACAGCGATTAAACGTACGAGCGCAGGCGTTTCTTCAAAAAAAATAGCCCCAACGGCGTCCTCCGTCGGGGCTATCGTGTCGACGCGAGGCGCCGATCACTCTTTGGCTTTGAACTTCATATTTTTGACGACCGACTTGAAGTCGTCCATGTAGTCCTTCTTCTCGGAGTCCTGCATGTAGCCAACGACCAGCCAGGCGCTGGAATCCTTGACGAACTGGAAGATGACCACCTGAAGGGTCACTCCCGAGTGGGTGAACTTGTAGGTGGTCAGCTTACCCTTGTAGTCACCGATGGTGGTGTCTTCCTGGGAAGCCTGCTCGAAGTTCGACTCGGTCAGGGTCTTGTGGAACGTCTTGAAGAAGACGTCGGCCACGTCCGGGGTCATCAGCTTGGTGCCCACGACCTCGATCTGGCTCTGCGAGCCTTTGTGCTTGAAGCTGGCGACCGCCTTGTCGTTGCCCTGGGTCACCTCCCACTTCGCCGGAGGCGTGATGGTCACGCCAAACTCTTCGTTCTCGATGGGCTGCTGCGTGTCCTGCGCCATCGCCGAGGAGGCGAAGAGCAGCACCACGAGAACCGTGCTGAAAAATCGGGCGAATTTCATCATGTATCTCCTCTCGAAGGTACCCGCTTACGGTACTGGTACAGGGCGGTACGTCGCTAAACCAACAGGAGTGTCTTATAACAGCCCACCCAAGGTCAAGCAACTTATGAAGTCGTCGACCGCTCGCAGCTTTGCAACCCATGGGCTATGCTGCTAAGCGATGGGCTGGATCATGGCCTATGTGGGTCGCGTGGTAGTTACGAGGTTTGGATGTCACTCGATGCAACCGAATGCCGACGGCCGACATCGTCGTCAAAAACGCGCTCCCCCGCGCGGCAGTGGCTGTGGGGGTGGTTGCTGCTGATCGCAGTCGCGCTGCCCACTCTGGGCGGCTGCCAATCGAACGGCAACGTCCTTCACGTCCCCGGGCTCGGCCCGGCGGCCGCCTCGACGAGCTCCGAGGCCCAACCGGCGGCGTCTCAGAAGACGACCGAGAAGCCAGCCTCCCAGTCCTCGCCGCCCAAGTCCTCGACGCCCAGCACCGCGGCCAGCGCATCCCAGAGCGCGATCGACCTGCAGGTTCGCTCGCTGCAACCCGGGGCGACCAAAGCCCGGCGCATCCTCGAGCAGCGCTACGCCAACTTCTTGAGCCGGCGCAAGCTCGGCTTCGACACCGACCTGCCCGGCAAGGTCATGGAGGACCTTCACGGGCTGGGCGAGCGGGTCGCTTCGTGGCCCGACACCCTCAGCCAGATGAGCGCGCGCGAGCTCTTCTTGCAGTTTTTGCCGGTGCTCGCCTTGCTGGTGTTGGTGGTGATCTTCGCCCTGCTCGACCGCGCCTTTTTGGCGTGGTCGAAGCGCTGGCAGGCGCGCGTGCACATCGACCTGTCGCGCATCGCCACCCGCGTCTTTCGCGGGCTCATCCTGGTCGCCGGGCGCGTGGCCCCGTTGGCCGTGCTGGTGGTGCTCAGCTACTTCCCGGTGCAGGCGCTCGCCGAGCGCGCCCCCTGGAGCATGTTTCTGACCGAGGCGCTGTGGCTGGCGGTGGCGTACCGCGCCATCCACGCCACCTTCGTGGTCTTCTTTAGCGGGGGCCTGATCCGCATTCCCCGCGACGACGCGCGCCGCTTGGAGCTGTTCAGCGTGTGGGCGACGCGGGTCATCTTCGTCTTCTTGCTCGTCCTGGCGGCCATCGAGACGTTTCACTACCGCCAGTCGGTCTACAACCTGGTGCGCTTCTGCCTGCAACTGGTGGTGGCGCTCATCCCCATCTACCTGTTCTTGCTGCGCTCCTCGGTGTTGACCTTGTTGCCGGAGTACGAGGGGTCGCGCACCTATACGTTGTTCCGGCGCACCCTCGAGCGCTACTATTATTGGCTGCTGTTCGTGACGATGCTGCTGCTGTTGATGCGCGCGGCCGGTTATGACCGAGCGGCCACGTTCATCCTGGTGCGCGGCTACGCGATCATCTTCTTGCTGCTGATCGCCTTCGTGGTGGGCAACGCCGTCAAGCGCTACCTGCAACGCCACGCCGAGCCCATCGAGCCCGAGGAAGCGCGCGAGCGCGAGGTCGAGGCCGCCCCCCCGCAGCTCGCCCGCAGCCTCGAGCAGTTCCTCCTTGTCGGCGGGGGCATCCTGCTGGTGGTGTTCGTCCTCGACCTGCTCGAGCTGCGCGACGCCACCGTCGCCCTGCTGCGCACCCCGCTGTTGAGCGTGGGCAACGTGCAGGTCTCCCCGTTCAACATCCTGTCGGTGGCGCTGATCGTCTTTGGCACCATCCTGGCGATCAAGATCCTCAAGGCCATCCTCAACGCCAAGGTCTACCCGGCCCTGTCGGTCGACGTGGGCGTGGCCTACGCCATCAACACGTTGTTGAGCTACGTGCTCTTCGTGGTGGGCTTCTTGATGGTGCTCGCCGCCGTGGGCGTCAACCTGTCGGCCATCGCGGTGGTCCTGGCCAGCTTGGGCGTGGGCATCGGCTTCGGCCTGCAGACGCTGACCGAAAACCTGATCAGCGGGTTCATCATCCTGTTCGGGCGCTCGGTCAAAAAGGGCGACTTCATCACCGTCAACGACACCTACGGGCGCGTCGAGGCGGTGGGCGCGCGCAGCGTGATCATCCGCACCCCCGACAACTACGACATGCTCATCCCCAGCAAGGAGATCGTGGGCGGCCAGATCATCAACTGGACCTTTCGCGACAGCGTCGTGCGCCTGCACGTGCCGGTGGGGGCGGGCTACAACACCCAGCCCTCCCAGGTCAAAGAGGTGCTCCTGGAGGCCGCCCGTGGCAACGAGCATGTGCTCGAGCACCCCGAACCCGAAGTTTGGCTGGTGGGCTTCGGGGACAGCTCGGTCAACTTCGAGCTCCTCGTCTTCTTCGACTGCCGCGAGATCAGCCCCAACCGCTTCAAGGGCCTGCTGTATTTCGACATCTGGGACGCCCTCGAGCAGGCGAGCATCGAGATTCCCTTCCCCCAGCGCGACCTGCACCTGCGCAGCGCCGAGGTGCTTCCGGACATCGAAAGGATGGTGCGACGAAGCGGCGACGCCTCACCAAAACATCTCTCCCACGAGTTGCAGACCGACGAGGAATAGGCGCTCCCTACATGCCCATCCAGCGGGCCATCAACTCCGCGCGGCTGTTGACGTTCATGCTGCGAAAGACATTGACCACGTATTGGTGGATCGTGCCCCGCGTCAGCTCCATATGCTCGGCGATCTCGGGCTCGGAGAGCCCCGCCAGCAACAGCAACAGCGTCTCGCGCCCGCGCGGCGACAACACGTTTTGGAACGCCAGCAACCCGTAGCTCATGGACAATCGCCGCCACAGGGGCCCGAGCCCCAGGTGAAGTACGTGCGACGCCGCGCGATCACGCTCGTCAAAACGCTGCGCCCCCCGACGTAAAAACCCCAGATACACCTCGGCGTCGTCATCGATGCTATAGACGCTGTTGAGTCGCTCGGTCGTCCCGATGAGGCTCGATTGCGACGTGCGCAGATACTCCTGCCACTCTTCGTCGCTGAAGAAATCCTCGCGCAGCAATGTCCGATGCGACCCCGCCCCCTCGGTCAAACGCACCAGCCAAGGATCCTCGGCGAGCCGCTCGTGCCAGTCGTCGGCGAAGCCCTCCTGATACACCGGTTCCCAGTCGCCGGGTCCGTAAAAGAATTCGGCGAATAGCCACCCGTTGACGTAGCCGCGCAGATAGGCGCGTCGAGTGCGCTGCGTGCGCTGTGCGAGCACGACGTAGCAAGCGTCGAACTCCACGAGGGATTGCAATCCCGACCAAAGCCGCTCGAGGGCGGTGTCGGGCTCGGCGGGCGGAACTTCTGACAGCGCCTGCCATGTCCGCGCGATCGTCATCCAGGTGGAGGCATCGAGGTCGGTCGAGATATCCATCAGACTCGTTCGTTTGCACAAAACGGCATCTTGGGCCGATTGAAGGTGAACCAGCGTGGCGAGGTCGAATTAACCACCTACCGATGCGTAGGTTGTTAGAAGTCCGCTTTCAATTAACCTAAATCAGATATTTTTTCACCTCGCGGCAGAACGACAGTCAGCGCGGCCCTGCGCAGTCCTTACGGAACCTCGATGCACCACTTCAGATATTGGTTTGCGCTTCTCGTGGCGCTATTTCTTGCGGCCGCCTGCGGCTCCCCTACGGAGTCGCAACCGACCCACACAGCCGTCCAATGCACGCCCGACCAGGCTGTCATTGCTCGTCACGACGCGTGTCAAACGGACGCCAGTTGCCCTTGCGGCAGCTATTGCGACCTCGGCAGGTGCGTCGCCCAGTGCTCGAATGATGCGGATTGCGCCGACGGGCTGGTCTGCGACACCTACGGCCGCTGCCAGGAAAAGGACCAAGCCGATCAGCTCTTACCTCCGTCGCGCAATCCACGCGGGGGGATCAGCTTCGACCGGCATCAGGCGGTGCTTCCGAATGATTCGGCCGTCGAGATCTTGCTGCACGTCGGTGGCGTCGACGTGCCCCGCGCACGTCTCGACGCCCATCAGGGCGCGAAGGTGCTGTGTCCCGGCGCCCACGAGTTCACCTACGAGTGCATGCTGACGGACTTGTCCGCCGACGCAACGATCAGCCTGAAGGTCTTTCGCACCACCATCTCGCGGCGAGGCGAGCCCATCGCTGCCGACGCGGTCGCCGAGCTGGCCGTCTATGCGCCTGGCCACACGGACACGGTTTCCTTGGCCTCACCGGAGCAGGCCCAAGCCGACCGGCATCCGGTGGCCTCGCTTCCCGGACGCTACCAGGGAACGATGCGCCTGAGCGGGGCGGGCTTCTGACCGCGATCTCGACCACCTGCCCGAGCCCCCCACGGACCTCTCCATGCCGGTGGCTGCGTCCGTGTGGATGAGCGGCGCCGATACGTTCACCGTCGCCATTGACGACCGATTTCATAGCCTGAGCAGCCGGGATACCTTCGTGGGCACCCTGCACGTGGCCGACCAGGCCGGCACGACCATCGACGGCACGGCGGCTTTTGCCGTCCACCCCTTCGTCTCCACGACGGTCGCCGGGCGGACCACCGCGCTGTTGAGCGACACCGTCGACGCCAAGGTGCGCGTGCTGGCCGACGGGCCGACCCTGTCGCTGGAGCTGACCCAGTCGTACGAGGGTGCCGGCGCCCCGGTCAAACCCACGGTGCGCTGGCTCCTGGTGCTCGATCGCACCGCGGACACCACCGGCAGCGCCCCGCCGTTGCCGGCTGATGCGAGCCTTCCTGGCGACCAAATCGGCCGCCTCGACGGCCCTACGCCCTGGGAGAGCGCGTTCGAGACGACGATCGCCGAGCCGACGGGCGCCCAGGCGCTACGATGGGCGCTCGGCGCCGACCCAGCGAACCTGGCAGTCTGCGGGGGCATCGACAACGGGTTCGTCCAGCACATCACCGACGGGTTGTTCTCCCCGGACGGGCTGACGTCCGGTCACCCGCGAACGCTGCCCCGTCCTCTCGACACTGCGATCGATACCATTCTCACCGATACCCTCGGGGCCGAATGGACCGGGAGCAATAGCTTCGCGATGGCCGACTCGCTAGCCCCAGCCATCCAAGGCCGGTCGGTGCCCTGCCGCGTCCGCGATCTGCACTTCTCTGTGCAAAACTACGTCGGAGGCACAGTTGGCACCTTCAGGGACATCGCGGGCCCGTTTGACACCTGCAGCCAAATGCAACAGGCGACCGGATGCGTCATTAAAAATACCGATTACAGCGTGGACTCGGGGCGCCAAAATGGCCATTTGCAGTTCCACGACGGCTTCGTCGCCTCGCACCGCGTCAGCCTCGCCCTGGAGATGAAGGTCATCGGTGTATGCACAATGCCCGACATCACGGCGGATTGTGCCGAAAAAGTCTCCTGCCTCTCCCCTCAAACCCCACCTGGAGCTTACGAGGCCAGTTTATTTCAAAGAGATGGCCGCGATGCCCTGGGCGATCTGAGTTGTGCCTGGGGGGGACGCGGCGCGTCGTTCGACTTCGACCGTCGACTCGCCGACACCGCCACCGCGGACCAGTGGAAGCTCGCCAACGCCATCTCCACATGTCTCAGTGAGCTGGACGACTTGGCCCAGCCCCCGCCGTCCAACGCAGCGGGCACCGGATGGCCTGGTTACGCCGAACTCTACGGAAGCAAGTCCTGCGTCGACGTCGGCCGACTGTTGACCGCGCTCGCGGTGCAAACCGAGGCGCAGAGAAGCCAGGGCGTCGCCCTCTCGGCGGCCGATCAGGCCAAGGCGTCTGCGTACGTTCAGCGGCTGTTGAGCCGTTGGCTGAGCCTACACGCCTTCCTGGCAAGTGAGAGTGCCGAAGTCGAGCGGATGATCGGCCCGATCACGGCCGGCACCGACGACAACGCCCAATTGGAGATCGACCAAGATGATCTGCTCGACAAGACGTTGCACGGCTGGGATGTCTTGTTGGCCCAGCATGTCCTCTTCGAGGTCCTCCAAACGCCCGCGGCGGTGTTGGCCCAGCCCGACTACCGCGCCCATCTCTTCGACACCGATTTCGACACGAAGGATGCGGCGAGCCGCCCGCTGGCGAGCGTCATCTTGTCGACGCTGGTGCGCCAAAACGAGCTATTGAACCGCATGCTCGCCCGTCCGGATACCACGCCCGCCCAGCAGCGCCTGCAGGTCATCGGCGACTTCATGTCGCGCAACCTCGTGGCCCTGGCGCTGGCCGCCGATCTGCACGCCCGAGCTCGCCGCGCCAACCCGCAACTGGATTGGGAGTCGACCTACGAGCTGAGCAGCACTCGACTGCAAGCCACCAGCGCCAAAATGTCTGAACTCATTCACAATATCCTCGACGGCAAAAACCCGTTGGGCATCGCCGACAGTCAATTGCCGCTGTACTTTCGCTCGTCGCAGGCCTCCGATGCGGGCAGCCGATTCACCGCGGTCAGCGACTTCATCGCCGGCGTGGGCCCGGGCTCCGATGCCTGGGCGCCCACGATGGTCCAAAAGGCGCAGGACGCACTGGCAGACGCCCGCCAGGCCTATGTGGACAAGACCCAGCGCAAGGTCGCCGAGGCGCGCGCCCAGCGAAGCGACGCGCAGTGGCTCGAGAAGGTGCGCAACGAGTACAACGCCAAGCTCTATGACTATTGTGGCCCGTCCTCCCAGGACTTGGTCTCCAGCGATGTCTTCGACGCCGCCCGCTGTCCGGTGATCACTGCCAGCCCCGAGTGCACCTACGACCTGAAGTCATGGCTGAATAGCTGGACGGACGATGACCTCAACGGACGCTTCTGCCTGGCCTCCGCGCTGCAGAGCTCCATGCTCGGCGGCGAGGGCTTCGCCGACGCGGACGTGCGCAACTTCATCTCGGCGTGTGCGCCCTCGGCGGACGCCTCGGCGAGCGGCTATCTGTCATTCCAGACGTGCGCGGCCGATTCATCCCGAATGTGCCTGCACTGCGACGCAAAATTCGACGTCGACGAACTCCCGCTCGACGCGCGCACGCTGCGCCTATCGATCCCCACAGAGGCGCGCACGGCCCTGCCCGTGTGGAAGCAGGCGAAGGCGGCCTGCCAGCAGCAATTCCCCCAGATGCGCCTCGACGTGCCGCCACCGCGCTCGCCGTTCGACACCCCCGGCTGCGTGGGCGGCTCTCTGGGCGAAGCCTACCTCGACATCGTCGCCGCGGCCCAAGACCTCGAACAGGCCCGCGCGCAATTCGCCGGCTATATCGACTCGTATGATATCGCCGAACAGTCCTGCCTGCGGCTCGAGAAGAAAAACGGCGATATTTCCCGTGAATCCGACCGTCACGGCGAGATCATGCATAAGCTGCGCGCCGGCAAGGCGGCCGCCGACAGCGCTGCGACGGCCGCCGCGGGTGTCAAAGACTGTGCCGCTGCCACCGCGAGTTCTTCCAAGGACACCCCCTGGGCTGCCATCGCGTCTTCGATTGGGATCGGCGCCACCTGCGTGGCGGCCGGAATCGAAGCGGCTGCCAATGTCACGAGCATCGGCCTGCAGGCCCGAATGGACGACGTCCAATCCGACTTCGACTCCAAGATCTCGGGCATTGAAAACACCGCCGAGGTCGATATCTGCCACAACGACGCCAAGCAGCAGTTGGTGGGCGCGCGAGCCGCGGCCATCGCGGTCGACAAGGCCGTCTTCGACCTGGCGCGCGCCAAGTCCGAGGTCGACGCTCAGATCGGCGACGCCACCCAGGTCTGGGCCGACGGGCACGCCTACCTCGAAAAGATGAAGCAATTCCCGGTGCCCTCGGCCATCGGCGACCCGTGGTATTCGGAGCGCATCAATAGGTACACGCGCAATTTCAAGCTCGCCCGCCGCGCAACCTACCTGGCCGTGCGCGCCGTCGAATACGAGTTCCAGGTCTCCTCCGAGCTTCGCCAAAAGGTCTATGAGGCGAAGGTCCCCGACGACCTGCAAGCTATCCTCGACGAGATCTGGACGACCTCGGGCACCCGCAGCGTCGCCGGCAGCCGGCCCGCCGAGCTCAGCGCCGTGGTCAGCCTGCGCGACGACATCTTGCAAGTCGGCGATCGCAGCGACTGGCCCGAGGAGCTGCGCCATATGAGCGCCGCGCAGCGGTTCCACGCGCTGCTCACTTCCCAGCATTACGCGCAGTACGACGATCAGGGCGATTATGTTGGCCAGCGCATCCCCTTCTCGCTGTTGCCCCTGCAAGCTCTGGGGCTGCCGACCAACGGCGTGTCGATCTACTCGAAGACCGACTGCGCCGAGCGGCTCTGGTCGGTCAACGCCTCGCTGTTGGGCGACGACTTGTACCACGGCTCGGACACCTCGTTCGTGCGCCTCGACGTGCTCAAGCGCAACACCTTCTTTAGCCAGTGGTGCGGCGAAGCGCCCGAAGGCCAGCCCTTCCAGCTCGCCTCGGTCAGCCCGACGCGCAACCTGTTCCGCGAGCCCGGCGTCGGCGAAGACGTCGGCTCGGACTGGGGCGTCGAGCGCGGCCCCGACGCCTTCTCCAGGGCGCGCATCCAGGCGTTTTTCGGCGTCGACCGCGCCGCGCTCGAAGACCCGCAATACGCCAATGGCGAAACCAGCGAGCTCGCCGCGCGCGGGCTGTACGGCGATTACGCGTTGTTCATCCCGGCTGCGTTGATCAGTCGGGACGGCAGCAACGGCCTGGTCCTCGACCATATCGACGACGTGCTGTTGCGCGTCGACTACGTCTCGGTCGCCCGCCCGTAAACCCTCGGGCGCCCCCGTCTCGATACACCCTTGGCGCGGTGGGCGACCTCGCCCATCGCGCCCCTTACACGGAGAAGTTCGATGACACAGAAGCACTCGTGGCCTATCGGCGCGCTGCTCATCGCCACGCTGGTGTTCGCCGGCTGCGGCGACTCACAGGGCGCCCCCGGCGAAGCCGGACCAGCCGGCGAGGCCGGCCAAAACGGCGCGCCCGGCACCACCTCGCTCGTCGATGTCGAAGCCATCGAGCCCGGCCCGGATTGTGCGGCCGGCGGGGTGCGCATCACGACCGGCGTCGACGCCGATGCCAGCGGCGACCTGTCGGCCGACGAGGCCGCCGCCGGCAACTCGACCGTCCAATGCAATGTGGAGCCGCAGCCCGCGTGCTCGGAAGTCGTCAGCATCGACGGCGTCAACGGCGCCGATGCCTCGTTCGTCGTCGGCCAGCCAAGCTCGCCGCTTACCGTCGAGTTGAGCACGACGACCAATGTCCGCCTGGTCTTTCTGGGGCCAGACTTCGACTACACCGCCGGGGCGAACGTGGGGGAATTTACGGTCACCCCGCTCACCGAGGGCGGGCCGTTTTTCATCACCGTCGTCGCCACCAATGGCTGCTCGTTCGACCAGGCCACCGTGACCATCGCGACGGTCGCCGGTGCTTGAGGTCGAGCAAGCTCACGCAGAATGTCTGCTTTTCGCCGCTGAGAGTATGGAAATGAGAATTCTATCCCTTCGAACCTGCCTGATTTGTCTCTTCGTCGTCGCCGGCGCCGGCTGCGGCGGCGACCAGGGCCGTCCCGGCGAGGCGGGGCCGGCGGGCGAGCCTGGCCAGCCCGGCGAGGCCGCAGCCATTTCGCTGGTCGAAACCCAGTCGGTCGCCCCGGGCGCTGATTGTGCCGCGGGAGGCACCCGCATCGTCTCGGGCGTCGACGCCGACCACAACGGCGAGCTCTCCGACGAGGAAATTGCCGCCGGCAGCACCACGCTGTATTGCGCGCCGCCGGCGGCCAAATGCGACAACACGATCACTATCACCGACATCACCGGCACCGCCCAGACCTTCATCGCCGGCGTCGAAAGCGGCCCGCTGACCGCCCACCTCAGCACGACGAGCGGCGTCGAGCTGAAGTTCGTGGCGCCCGACCTCGAGTTCAAAACCGGCGCTAACCCCGGCGAATTCACCGTCGTGCCGCAAACCGTCGGCGGCCCCTTTCAGGTCGCTGTGATGGCCACCGATGGCTGCTCATTCGACGTCAAAAGCTTCACGATCGACGAAGTTCAGCCCGCGCTCACCCAAGTACGCCCGAGGGGCCCCATGCTCCCGCGCCAGATGGCGATCAGCGATACGAGCAAGCAGCACGGAGTCACCATATGAGACCGTTCGATAACAAAGCGACCGGCTGCATCCTGACCCTCTGCCTGGTTGGCGCGCTCTCTGCGTGTGGCGGCGCCGAACAAGGCGCACAGGGACCGCTCGGCCCCGCGGGCGATGCCGGCGCGCCCGGGGCCCACTCCCTGGTCGAGACCGAGGCCATCGAGCCGGGCGACGCCTGTCCGAATGGCGGGGTGCGCATCATCAGCGGCCTGGACGCAGACGCCAATGGCGCGCTGTCGACCGACGAGGTCATCGCTGGTACCTCGACCGACATTTGTCGCCACGCACCACCCGCCGACGCCTGCGGAGAGCCCCTGGCGATCGGCGAGATTACCGGCACCGACCAGACCTTCGTGGTGCAACACCCCAGCGCCCCGCTGACGGTCGCGCTCAACAGGACCGACGGTGTCGAGATTCACCTTGCCGGACGAGGCTTCACGATGGCTCCCGGCGCTTCCGCGGGCGAGTTTCGCCTGACCCCGAAGCTGTCCGGAGGTCCATTTGACCTGGCTCTGGTCGCTTCCGACGGCTGCTCGGTCGACGTCGCCAAGTTCACCGTCGACCAGGTGCTCGCTCAAAACACCATGCGCACCGTATGGCTATTTTCCCCTTGGACCGACGTCGAGGTGCTCGAATCGGGCCAGACGCAACCAATCGCCTCCGCACACCTGGACCAGCCGACCGCTCCAACCATCATCGACAGCGGCTCGCATAGGTTCGATATCAAATACGACGGCTTCGTCTCTACGACGACGGATCCGATTGACTTTCCAGTCGCGGCGCAGTCGACCCTCGTTGCGTACCCGCTGGTTCCCAACGCAAGTACTTCCAGTGATTCTGGGCTTTCTGAGGCTCGACGACGACATCTCGGACCCCGGCGCGTCGGCACGGCTGCGCCTCATCAATGCGGACGCGTTGGACGATACGGTCGACGTGTTCGCGTTGGGGTCGGATCAGGCCATCTTCTCCGACGCCGCGTTCGGCACGCCGTCGGCCGCCACGCTCGTGACCGGTGAAGACCGCGTCGGGCTGAGCCTGGTAGACGCCAGTGGCGACACCTACGACTTCATGATCAACGGCCCGCTGTTTGCGGCGGGAACGGTCGCCAACATCTTCGTCATTCGACCTAACTCCTCCCACGCCCCCAACCTGCTGATTCAGTACCTCGACGACGCCGCCACCAGCGAGGTTGGTGAGCGCGTGCTCCTGGCGCCAATCAGGTTCGAAGACTACAGCGCACCATTTTACAACCTTCCGTACGGCGTCTGCACCAGCAGCACCCCGGGCGGGCTACCATGGAGCTACACCAGCGACGGGTCGGACACCGCACTGGCGGCCTCGGGAAACTCGACATACCCCCAAAACTGGCTCGAAATCCCGGTCACGGCACCAAGAGCGGGCAGATTCACGTTTGAATGGCGCTCGAAAGGAGAGAGTGACGATACACTGGTCTATTGTTTGGACGCCACCGCGACTGCTCAGTGTACGGACACCGTCACCGGCTGCGACATCAGCAATAATGCCGGTGCGCTCACGGGCAGCAACGACTGGGCCACGGTGACGACGCCGGTGCTCGCGCCCGGTACTCACGTCCTGCGGTTTCAGTACGCGTATCGGGGAAGCCACACCTACGACCCTAACCACATCATCAAACACAGCGGATGGGTCGACAACATCACGTTCACGCCCGAATCCCCCTGATAAAACGTTGATTTGGCCTAGTACTACAACGTCACTTTCGGCGTGAGCGCCATCGGCGAGACCACTGGGCCGAGGCCAAGGCTCAGACGACGAGGCGATGCGGCTGAGCATCGTCGAGGAGGATGAACGCAGGCATCGGTTCTGTGGGCCGACGAGGTGCCGCGTGGAAAGTGACGTTGTAGTACTAAGCCTCGCCATCAGACGAGCCGTCCTCTTCGGGCGGCTCGAGCTGCTGGTCGACCCCGCGGCGTAGCTCGCCGACGAATTGGGACAGGCTGTCGGTGATGTTGGGCCCGCGGCCCTCGATGAGCCACACCAGCGCCGAGCCCACCAGCACGCCGTCGCAATTGGCGGCGATGGCCTGGGCGTCGTGGCCGGTCGAGATCTTCATCGACGCCAGGACCGGCAGGCTGGTGCTGTCGCGGAACTCGACCATGCGCTCGTCGAACGCCTCGGTCGAGATGGTGGGCTCGCCGCCGGAGTGGCCCGTCCAGATCAGAAAGCCCTCCGAGCCGGCGGCGATCTCGCGGAAGCGCTCCATCGTCGTCGTCGGGGCCACCGCCGACGGCAGCGTCAGGTGCTGAGCGCGCAGCGCCTCGCGCAGCTCGCCGCCCTCTTCCCACGGCAAGTCGGTGACCATGGCGCCGTCGAAGTCGGCCTCGATGAGGCAGTCGACGAAGGCGTCGACCCCGCGCGCCAGGATGCGATTGTAGTAGGTCGAAAAGAAGACCGGCGTCTCGTGCGTCTGGCGAAATTTCTGGCCCAACTCCACGATCTCGTCCCAGGTCACCTCTTCGCGGATCGCCCGCGCCGAGGCGCGCTGGATGACCGCGCCGTGGTAGGTGGGGTCGGAGAACGGAAAGATCAGCTCGATGACGTCGGCGCCCTCGTCGGCGAGCACCTTCATATAGTCGAGGGTGGCGTCGAGGTAGGGGTCGGCGGCGACCAGCGCGGTCATCAAGATCCGCTGTTTCTGGTCGCTGGCGCGCCGGCAAATATATGCGAGTCGCTCGTTCATCGCTCGCCTCCCGGCTCGTCACAGTCGGCCAGCCTGGGCAAGTCGCGAAGGCCCCCGCCGGAGATGCCGACCACCACGTCCTGATCCTCGCCCAGCGTGGGCAGCAATTTGAGGGCGTAGGCCAGCGCGTGGCCAGCCTCCAGAGACACCAACAGCCCCTCGAAATCCAACAATTTTTGCACCCCTTCGAGGGCCTCTTCGTCGGTGACCGCGACATAATGCACGCGCCCCTGCTCGGCCCACTGGGCGTGTTGCGGGCCGACATTGGGCACGCTCAGGCCTCCGGCGATGCTCGCCGGTGAGAGCACCTGACCGTCGTCATCTTGCAGCAAAAACGAGTAGGTCCCCTGGAAGACACCGGGCCGCCCGGCGACGACGCTGGCGGCGTGGCGCCCGGACAGGCCCTCGCCGGCGGACTGCACCCCGGCCAATTGGACCATGTCGTCGGCGATGAACTCCGCGAACAATCCCGCGGCAAAGCCGCCGCTTCCCACCGGGGCGATGACGTATTCGGGGTTGCACCCGCGCCGGCTGACCTGCACGCGGGTCTCGGCGCCGATGACCGACAGGAAAAACGCGCTCATGCGCGGGAATGGGTCGGGGGCGGCCAGTGAGCTGGGGCAATAAAAGCTGCTGGTCGAGTGGGTAGCCCACCAGCGAAGCGCCTCCGAGCAGGCGACCTTGCGCCCGCGAAGCGTCGAGTCGACCGTCTCCAGCACCACGCCCAGCTCCTCCATGCGCCGCACCATCAGCGGCTCGGAGTCGCGGTCTTCGCGCCCCATGAAGATGCGCGTCTTCAGGCCCAGGCTATTGCCCATCGACGCCAGGGCGACGCCGTACTCGCCGGTGGCCGTCTCGCCGACGAGCCACTCGCGGCCCATGCGCTTGGCCAACAGCGCACACGCCGCCGCCAGGTTGGCGGTGAAATTGCCCCCCTGGCACAGATCTTCGCGCTTGAGCCACAACCGCCCTCCCCCGGCGTGTTCGGAGAGGTTGGCCAACAGCGTCAGCGGCGTGGGCCGGCCGATGCGGTGGTCGAGCAGATCCTCGAATTGTTCCATGAACCCGGCGTCGGCCACCGCCGACTCGAACGCCTCGGCGATCTCCTGGAGCGGAGTCCATAATGCCTCGGCGACATACCGCCCCCCGAAGCGGCCGAAGCGTCCCGACTTTGGTTGGCCACTCATGGGCTTTTACTCACACTACGAGAAAAGAGCCGCGCGGGCGCCGATTACGACTGCAGCTTGGCGCGCGCGGCGTCCAAGAAGCCGCCGACACCCTGGCGAATCTCGCGGGCGACGATGGGGCTAAAGACCTTGGCCAGAAGCCTCGGGATGGGCAGGTCGGTGGCGATGGTCTCCCGATAGAACACCTCGGTGCGCGCCTCGCCCAACTCCTTGCACCGGCAGATGCCCTCCGAGCGCATATTGCCCTCGCGGGTATGCCACTCGACGTGGTCGTCCTTGCGCTCGTACTCCACGGTGTAATCGGCCTGGTAGGTGATGCCCTTTTCGGACTTCTCTTCGAGCACCCAGCGCCACACGTACGGCTCGATCTCCTCGGCCGTCTCCACCTCGGTCAGGCAGTCCGAAAAGATGGCGGGATCGCTGAAAAACTCGATCACCTGCTCGTAGGGGGCGTTGACGACGAAGGTCTGCTCCTCGGTTCCCTCAATCCAGGCCATATGCGTTCTCTCGGTCCAAAAGAGTGTTGGCGCGGCCGCCGTGCTGGGCGCACCCGCCGGTCAAACAGCGCAACAATATCATTCACAATGACGGTCGTGCGGCCCACATGTAAAGCGAATGTGGAAATGAGAGTCGTGGCCGTGCACGTACCGAATGATGCCCTCGCGGTCGGAGTTGGGGCGCGGGTACTGGATGATCGGCGCCAACTGCTCCTTGGTATAGCCGATGGAGCGGGCGTACTCGTACAGCTCCCGCTGCAGCGGGCGGTCCACGAAGATATACTCGACCTTGTCCGTGTCGATGAGCGTCTTGAACAGGTGCCAGGTCTTGACCGCGTCCAGCGTCTCGTAGGTCATCGGGATCAGGCCCGGCAGTTGGACGTCGCCCTTATAATAATAGCTGACGTCGGCGTCGCGCCCGCTCTGATGGCTGGCGTGCGGGCGCATGCGACCGCCGCGCTTGTAGCTCAGGTCGCCGACGACCAGCGCCGGGGCGTCCGGCCAGCGCGCCTTGACGTCGGCCACCGCGTCGCGCAGCAGCCGAATGGTGCGCCGGGTGGCGTACGAGCGCGCCACGTTGCGCACCTCGAGTCCCGGGCTGTTGCGCAGGGCCACGCCGTTGTACAGCCGGCCGTGGCTGGCCTCACCCCAGGACACCGACTTGCCGTCGCGCCCCGGGATATACAGGCGCACGCGCTGGCCGATCTGCAGCTTGCGCGGGTTGAGGTGGCGGTTCCACCGGCGCACGCTCTTGGTCTTGACGTGGTATTCGTGGGCGATGCCCTCGAAGGTGTCGCCGCGGCGGATGACGTGGATGACCGGCAGCAGCCGATGGCGCTTCTTATGCTTGGGCTTTTTGTTGGACTTGACGATGAGCTCTTTGCCCGGGGGCACCGACAGCCCGTCGAGATCGTTCCAGGAGCGAATATCGTCGAAGTCCACGCCGAATTGCAGCGCGATACTTCCCAGGGTGTCTCCCGGGTTTACCGTATAGTGGATGAGCTTGCCGCGTTTGGCCGCGGAGTTCGCGGCCATGGCCGGACCCACGCCCGACACCATCATTGCAGCGACCACTGACGCACACATCACCCGACGAATTTTCATCAGCCTTCCTCGTATTGGATCAGCCCGAACACACAATGATTCGCATGTTTCACGCAACCAGGCGCCTCCAACGGCGACAACTCGGCTCCGACTTCGGCGCCCATTGAACCACAGAAGGCCGCGGGCGTGAAGCTTTCCGGGCTGATTTTTGCCCTGCCACCGGCTTGACCGCCATTTTCGCAGCGTGTTAGGTCGAGGGGGATCGCCGCATCATTTCGGCGCTGCCGCATCGATCACCGCAACCATTACCAATCGCCCCGACCGACGGAGCCACTCATGTCTGTTCGCGTACGCTTTGCGCCCTCCAACACGGGCTTTTTGCACATGGGCAACGCGCGCACCGCGTTGTTCAACTACCTGTACGCCCGCCACAACGACGGCACCTTCATCCTGCGCATCGAAGACACCGACCTCGAGCGCAGCAAGCCCGAGTACACCGACGCCATCCTCGAGGCGATGGAATGGATGGGCATGAAGGCCGATGAGGGCCCGTTCTTCCAGACCGAGCGCATGGACTATTACAAGGAGAAGGTCGACGACCTGCTCCAGCGGGGCCTGGCCTACAAATGTTTCGCCACCAAGGAGGAGCTCGAGGAGCGCCGCCAGCAGGCGCTGGAGTCCGGCGGCGACCTGTCGTCGTACTCGCGTATCTGGCGCGACCGCGACGACCACCCCGAGGGCGAGCCCTTCGTGGTGCGCTTCAAATCCCCGCTGGAAGGCGAGCTGACCATCGATGACATGGTCCAGGGCCCGGTCACCAAGTCGGCCGGCGAGCTCGACGACTTCATCATCCTGCGCAGCGACGGCAGCCCGACCTACAACTTCACGGTGGTATGCGACGACGTGGCCATGAATATCACCCACGTCATCCGCGGCGACGACCACCTCAACAACGCCTTCCGCCAATTGCCGGTCTACGAGGCGCTGGGCGCCCAGCCCCCCACCTTCGGCCACGTGCCGCTGGTCGCCGGGCTGAGCAAGCGCAAGGGCAGCACCTCGGTGCCCGAGTACCGGGCGCTGGGCTACCTGCGCGAGGCGGTCAACAACTACCTGGCCCGCCTGGGCTGGTCCCACGGCGACCAGGAGCTGTTCTCGATGGACGAGCTCATCGAGTACTTCGACTTCGACCACGTGGGCAAAGGCGCCTCCCAATTCGACGTCGTCAAATTCCAGTGGGTCAACAGCGAGTGGATGAAGCGGCTCACCCCCGCCGAACTCGCCCAGCGCTGGCAGCCGTTTTTGGCCGAGGCCGGCTTCGACGTCGAGGTCGACGAGCGCCTGGTGGGCATCACCTCGGAGATGCGCGAGCGCGCCAAAACCCTGGTCGAGATGACCGAGATGAGCGCGTACTTCTTCTCTGACAGCGTCGAGCGCGACGAGAAGGCCGTCGACAAGTGGCTCAAGCCCAAATACGCCGACGCCTTCACCGACCTCGTCGCAGAGCTGTCCGGGCTCGACGAGTGGAGCGCCGAGGCCATCGAGCAGGTCTACCGCGGCCAGTGCGACAAGCACGACATGGGGCTGAAGCATTTCGCCCAGCCCACCCGCGTGTGCCTGACCGGCGGCACCTCCAGCCCCGGCGTCTTCGCCACGGTCTATTTGGCCGGTCGTGAGCGCACGCTGGCCCGGCTCGAGGAGGGCCTGGCCATCATGAAAGAGCGCACCGAATAACGCTCCCCTGGCTCCCCCGGGCGGCCATGCAATTGACGTCGTTCAAGCACCTTCGAGGCAAAGCCGCGCTATGGCTATTGGTGGGGCTGGCCGTCCTGCTCGTGGCGGGCTGCCAGTCCTTCCAGCGCATGCGCCGCCCGGACGCCGACGCCACCCTGGCCCGCCCCAACGATTGGGTGCGCGAGGCGGCGTCGGCCCCGGCGGGCACCCTCTTCGAGATTCGCCACCCCATCGAGCCGGTGCGCATGCGCCTTCGGCGCCTGCCCTCGCCGGTGATCGCCGCCGCCCATCAGACCTGGGCGTCCATCTGGCTCGACGAAGCCTTCGACTCGGCCGACATCACCGACGCCTCTCGGTCCCATCTGGGAGACACGCCCGCCGAGCAAATCGTCGCAAAGGTGACCGACGGCGGCGAACACCTGCGCTGTGAACTTCTCATCGCCAACGCCGCCGGCCAGACCTACGTGCTCGAGACTTGGGGTACGCCCGCCGGGCTCGCCCACACCGCCGAGACACGCGCGCACGTCGTCGCCAGCGCACAGCTCCCCGCCTCGGCCCGCGCGCTGGCGGCCTCCTCGCCGGCCGACGATATGGTCACCGGCGACGGCTGGCGCCTGAAGCTTCCCGACAAGCTCGGCGGCGCCGTGCGGGCGCGCTGGCGCGTCGACCACCACAAGGCCAACCGCGTGGTCGTCTCCCTTCCCTCGCATCTGATCACCGCCGAGATCCTCGACGAGAAGCTCGATTACCCCATCGACGCCGCCAAATACGCCACCGTCGCGCTCGAACGCGCCCATCTGCACGTGCCCTCGCACAAGGAAGTGCACGCGGCCGACGACGTACGCCTGGCGCGCGATGCGGCGCCCGTCGACGGCGTGCCCATGCGCGTGAGCTACCGATTTATCACCCGCGGCGAGCGCGCCATCCAGCTTGTCGTCTCGACGCCGGCGCCGCTGTATGAGAAAAATCAGTCCGTGATTGACGCGTTGGTGCAGTCGCTGGAGCTGGTTTCTGCGGATGCCGCGCGATAAGTGCGCCGGTCAGTCGGCCTGCGGCACAAAAGAAGTGGAGTAGCGCGTGCGCCTGTCCGCCGCTCATATAGTTGGCCTGGTACTGCTGACCGGCGTTGTCGTCGCCGGCTTCAGCGCCACGGCCTGCGCCGCGCCGCCCAAATTCGGCGTGGAGGTCGAGGCCGGCACGGCCGCCGGGCTCACCTCCTACCTGCGCAACGAAGTCGTCACCACCGTCGACCGCAGTCAGACCGATGACCAGGGCCGCTTTTTGCTGCGCCCGTCGCTGGCCGACGTGACCACGGGCACGGGGACCAGCGTGGCCCTGCGGCTGATCGCGTCCAATATCGCCGCGGGGCTGAGCGTGAGTTGGTTCGACCTGACCGCCAACGAGATTCACCATCGCGGCGATCGCAGCTTGCCGATCACGCGCGTGCGCCCCGATGGCTCCGTCGACGACAGCGGCGTGGGTTACCAGCAGATTAGCCCCGCGCTGGACCAGACCATCCCGACCAACAGCCGCAATACGCTGCTTGTTTTCGGGCTCGGCGGTGACTACCGATTCTTCTGGCCGGGCAAGGCGTTCGACGTCTTCGTGCCGGTGGGCGCCCAGTTGGTCATCACCCACGTCACCCGTACGGCGGGGCCCTACCGGCTGGGGCTGGCCGCTTCGAGCGGGCTGGGCATGACCATCCAATTTTTGGACGGGGTGGCCCTGGTGGTCGACGCGCGACTGCACGCGCTGGCCACCGGCCACTACGGCCGACGCGCCGACGCCGCGCGGCGCGCGGTCAGCGTCGGCGAGTCCACCGAAGACGCCTTTTTCTCGACGCTGGCCTTCGCCTCGGCCAACGTCGCCCTGCAATTTACGATTCGATAAGGCCATGCGCGAACTGCCCGACCTATCCGACGACGAGCTGCAGGCCATCCGCGAGGAGCTCGACGAGTTCAGCGACCGCGTCTACTGGCTCACCCAGCAGATCCCCGACGGGGTCGTGGTCACCTACGGCCAGCTCGCCTTGTACGCGGGCAGCCCCAACGCCGCCCGCGCGGTCGGCAGCCTGATGCGAAACAGCCTGCAAAACGGCGTCGACGTCCCCTGGCACCGGGTCATCAACGCCTCCGGGGGCATCTCGTCACGCGGCGACATCGCCCGCGCCGAGCTGCAACGCCGCCTGCTCGCCGACGAGGGCGTGGTCTTCAAGGCTAACGGCACGTGCGACCTCTCAGACTTCCGTTGGCAGCCGGACGTGCTCTTTTGGGAGGATGTACAGTGAAAGCGCTGACCAACAAGTTACGCCCGCTCATCCTGGTCGCCTCCGGGCTGTTCTTCTACCTGGTGGTGCTCGGTGTGCGCGGCACGGGAACCGCCGGGCTGGATTTGCTCGAGCATATGCACGCGGCCAACAAGGCGCTGATGGACCACGCCCCGGCGCGTGTGCTCACCAGCCCCCACCCGCTGGTCGATCTGCTCGCCATTCCGGTGGCCGCCGTCACCCATAATCCCATCCTCGCCTTCGGCGTGATGTCGGCGCTGGCGGTCTCGCTGGCGCTTCCGGCGGTGTGGCGCATGGCCGAGGCGGCCGGCGGCCCGGCGAGCGCGCTGCTGGCGACGGGGATCTTTCTGGGCATCCCCATGGTCGCCGGGGCAGCGACGACCGTGGGCGACGCCTCGCTGGTGCTCCTGGTGTGGTGCTGGGTGCTGCGCCTGGCGACCAAGACGCAGTATCGCTGGTGGACCACCCTGCTGTACGTGGGGCTGACCGCTGTACTCACCCTGATGTGGGCGCCCACGATGTTGTGGGTCTTCGCCTGGCTGATCGTGGTCATCGCCGTGCGCGGATTCTGGCGCCAGACCGCCGATCCCGACGCGCGGGGCATGATCGGGCAGACCTCCGTTCCGCTGGCGCTGGTCCTCGCCCCCGTCGGGGTGGTGGTCTTGCCGAGCTTGTTCTTCTTGGCCATCGGCATCCACCCCGACGGGCTGCCCGGCGCCTGGGACACCTTCTTGAGCCACTCGCTGCTCGCCGACTGGACCCCGGTGCTCTTCGAGGGGACGACCTACACCAGCGGGCGGCCGCCGCTGGCAACCGGCCTGGTGTGGATGTCCTACGAATTTCCGCCCCAGGTGGTCATCGGGGTGGTCGCCGCGCTGATCCTGCCGGCGACCGAGCACTTCGGCATCTTCGTCGAGGAGCCGTCGACCACGTCTGGCTTCGCCATGCCGCGAAGCTTTAGCGTGATGACGCTCATCTTCATCATCGGCCTGCCCTGGGCGCTTCGCACCCGCACCGTCGGCGGTGTGCCCATCATGCTCATGGCCGCACCGGTGCTGGCGATCCTGGCCGGCTCCATCCTGTCCACTCTGCTCGGCCTCGCCCTCGAGTGGCTCGATTATCGCGAGGCCAAGGTGCGCATGCGCCGGGTGGTCGTGGGCGGACTCCTGGGACTCTTCGTGCTCCCCGGACTGCTGGCGACCGTGGCCATCCACCCCTTCGAAGGCAGCTATTACAACTGGTTTGCCGGCTTGCTCGGGGGCGCCATCGCCGCCGGGCACCCGGCCAGCCGCGACGACGTGCTCCCCGTGGAGGTCGCCGAGTCCGCGGCGGCCAAAATCGGCGCCAAAAGCCTCGACGCCGGCCCGTTTCGGCCCCACTTCGAGGCCTACGTGCGCTCGCGCTACATCCCCCCGCTGAACTTCGCGGACAAAAGACACCCCTGGAAGGCGCGCTTTCGCGAGCGCGGCGTCACCCACAAAAAACTCGAGGCCGAGCCGGCCACGCAGGTCACCTGGGGGCCGGAGAACGTGGGGGTGTTCATCTTGGATCTGCGTAACTGATCGCGCTCACACCACCCCGGCCTGCTTCAACTCGCCAATCGCGTCAGCCCCGTAGCCCAGCGCCTCGAGGACCTCGGAGGTATGCTCGCCGAGGCCTGGTGCGGGCGTGTGTTCGCGCTCGGCGGGGGTCAACGGCGTGCGCGTTTGATGGACGCCGTTGATCTCAAAGAACATCTGGCGAGCCCGAAACAACTCGTCTTCGAGCGCTTCGGCGGGCGTTCGCACCGGCTCGACGCACACGTCGACGGCCTCGAAAACCTTCACCCATTCTTCGAGGGTTTTCTCGCGCAGCACTTCAGCCACCTTCTGGCGCGTCTCATCGCCCGCGGCGCCGGCGTTCATGCCCTCGCCGGCGAGTTCGGGCGCGCCAAGCGCCTGCACGAAGCCCATCCAGAACTTCGGCTCGAGCGGCCCCACCGCCAGAAAACGCCCGTCCCGGGTCTCGTAGACGTTGTAGCAGGGAAGCCCGCCGGTGAGCATGGTGGCGCCGCGCGGCTGGGGCTGGCCGGCGGCCAACTGGGCGTGCAGGGGCAGGTGGAAGCTGAGGGCCCCGTCGGTCATGCTGATGTCGACATGCGCCCCGTGACCCGAGCGGTCGCGCCGATGCAGCGCGCTCAAAATCCCCACGGCTGCATAGAGCGCGCCGCCGGCGATGTCGGCGAGCTGGAACCCCGGAACGCTCGGCATCTGGCCGGCGCGCCCGTTTTGCTCGAGCAGCCCGGCGCGCGCCAGGTAGTTGAGGTCGTGGCCGGCGCGCTCCTTCATGGGGCCGTCCTGCCCGTAGCCCGAAATCGAGCAGTAAATCAGCCCGTCGTTGAGCTCGGACAGCGCCTCGTAGCCCAGCCCCAGCCGGTCCATCACGCCGGGGCGAAACGACTCCACCAGAACGTCGGCGTCGGCGACGAGCTTTCGCACGATGCCCAGGCCGCGCTCGTCCTTGAGGTCGACCGACAGGGAGCGCTTGTTGCGGTTGATCCCGGCGAAAAACGCCCCGTAATCGCCCACCACCGGCGGGTAATACCGCGCGTAATCCCCGCCCGACGGCGCCTCGATCTTGAGCACGTCGGCGCCCATATCGGCCAGCAGCAGCGTGCAAAACGGCCCCGGCAGCAGCCGCGACAGGTCCAACACTTTCAGATCGGAGAGCCACAAATCGTCGTTCGTCATCCTCAACCTCAACCAAAAAAAGGCGCACCCTTTCGAGTACGCCCTTTCCAAAGTGCATCAGGTTCGAAAATCTCGAGCCCGGTGACTTATCCCATGAAGGACTGCAGCTTCATCGCCAGGCCCATGTCGCCCTGGATCTTGATCTTGCCCATCATGAACGCCTGCGGACCGGGCAACTTGCCGCTCCACATGTCCACGAAGTCGCTGTCTTTCATCTCGATGGTGACATCAGGATCGTCGGCTTCGCCTTCGCTGACGTAGTCGCTATCCTTGTTGAAGTCGATCGACCAGGAGCCGCCGTCGTCGCCGGTGATATTGAACTGGTAGATGGAGTTGATGCTCTGGATTTTGTCGTTGCCTTCCAACTTCTCGGGCAGCGTCTCGTTGAAGATTTCTTTTGCAGTCGCCATGGTGCTATCCCTTGCTTAGGTGGTTGGTGAGCAAATACTAACTAAAGCCGCGAAAACTGCTATCACGTCGCCGTAGGAATCGCAAGTCATACGGTAGGTTTGGCTTACCGCTTGCGACAATCGGAGCCCGGAATTATACCCAAAAGGTGGCCTGGTCGACTCCAACGAGAGCGAGACGGTGAACAGCAACCCGCACATCCTGGTGGTGCACAAGAAGAGCGCCTACGAGAAGTACGTGCTCGAGGAGCACGACGAGGGCGTCGCACGTCTGGTCTCGGCGGGCGACATCAGCGTACGCTCGCTGAAGCGCTCCCACGAGGCGCATACACGCAGCCTGGACGCCATCTGCGAGCACCTCAGCTCCCAGGGACTGCACTTCGAGAAGCGCTACCGCGGCGAGATCGACGCCATCGAGGGCTTCGACCTGGTGGTGACGGTGGGCGGCGACGGCACTGTGCTGGATATCTCCCATCGCATCACCGACACGCCTCTGTTGGCGATCAATTCTGATCCCCACGCCAGCATCGGCTACTTTTGCGCGGGCACCGCCGACGACTTCCCGGTGCTCATCGAGCGCACGGTCGACGGTGGCTGGCAGGCCTTCGAGCTACGACGTTTTCGGGCGCGCATCAACAACGAGGTGACCAGCGTGCCGGTGCTCAACGACGTGCTCATCACCCACTCCAACCCCGCGGCGGTGTCCCACTACCTGCTGACCATCGACGACAACGCCCCCGAGGAGCAGAAGTCCAGCGGGATCTGGGTGTCGACGCCGGCCGGCTCGACCGCGGCCATCCGCTCGGCGGGCGGCTACGTGCTGCCATTGGACAGCCGACGGCTGCAATATCTGGTGCGCGAGCCCTACCCCATGCGCGACAAAAACTACCATTTTCTCAAGGGCATACGCCCGATCGGCGAGCGCTTCGAGGTGATCTCGAAGATGAACGACGGGCGCGTCTTCGTCGATGGTCCGCATATCAGCTACGCCTTTTCCATCGGCGACGTCGTCGACATCGACGCCGACGCCCCCGCGCTGCGCATCTACGGGCTCGATGAGCGCCGTCGCACCGCCGAATAGGGCGCGCACGCGGTCATTTCTGCGGAATTTTCTTGTCGATTGGACCATCCGTGGTAGCTTGGCCTTTACCCACACCGTGGATGTAGGATAGACAACGCGACCCACGTTTCCTGTCGGCCCCACACGTACCATGAGTCGAAAACGAACCAGCAATGACGGAGGCGGCAAGTTCAAACGCCTGCTCGGCTGGACCGTTCTGATGGCGATCGTCTTCAGCGCAGGCCTGATCACCGGCGAGCGGCTGGTGCGCCGTGAAAAACTCGCCCCGCTGGTGGCCGTCACCGATCAGGTCGACGTGCCCGGCGATACCGCCAACAAGGACGACGCCGACAAAGCCAAAGACAAGGCCAAGCACAAGAAGAAGACGACGTTTGCCTTCTTCGACCAGCTCACCCGCAAAGACGACGTCTCACTGTCCTCCGAGCGAAAGGCGGCGTCCAAAAAGCACGCCCCGACCAAGCACGCCCCCGCCAAACACGCTCCGGCGCCCAAGGCCAAGCCCGCGGCTCACGACAGCCACAAGGCCGCCGAGCATCACGACGCGCCCCAAAAGCCCGCCAAGAAGCTCGCCGCTCGCTATACGCTTCAGGTCGCGGCGCACCCCGACCTGGAAAGCGCCAAGGCGCATATGGAGCGGCTGCGCAAGATGGGCCTCGAGCCCCACGTGGTGTCGGCGACCATCCCCGGCAAGGGCAAATTCTATCGAGTGCGCGTGGGTAAGTTCCACACGATGGACGAAGCGCGCAACTTCCAGGCTAACCTGAAAGCGAAAGATAGCCTCAATACGTTTGTCACGCCGTTGTGAGTGATCGAGTGATCGAGTGATTGAGTGATCGAGTGAACGGACGCGGAGCAGCGGAGGCGCGGAGGGTTTAGGCGCCGTAGGTGGCGAGGCGGCCGGCTTCTGCCAGAGCGAGGGAGAGGATATCGCATGAGGCACGCCGTCCGAGCGTGCCTTTGATGCATTCACGCTCGGTGAACGCGCTCGTCTGTCCGGGGAGCGCGTTTTTGGACCACAACGCGGCGGGGACGGGATGCCAGGAGTGGCGTGCGAGCACGCTGGGGGTGGAGTGATCCCCGGTGACGACGATGACGTCGAAGCCCATCGCGCGGGCACGCTCGAACAGCGCGTCGCACTCCTCGAAGACGGCGACTTTGGCGTCGAAATCGCCGCGGTGCCCGGCGCTGTCGGCCTCTTTGATGTGCAGGTAGAAGAAGTCGTAGCGCTCGAAATTTTGCTCCAGCGCGGCCAACTCCCCCTCGTGGTCGCCGCCGGGCACCTCGAGCACGTCCATGCCGATGAGACGCGCGATCCCGCGATACATCGGGTAGGTGGCGATGGCGGCACAGCGCAGCCCGTACAACTCGGGAAGCGTGGCAAGCTCGGGCGCCATGCCGATACCGCGCACCAGGACCGTGTTGGCGCGAGGGCGTCCCTCGAGGACGTCGGTCGCCTGGCGCACGAATTCGTTGACCAGGTCGGCGGTATGCTGGGCCTCCGGGCGCTGCGCCTCGACCGCCCGCGGGGCGAGGCCGGAGCGCTGGGGATCGGCGTCGCTCAGCCCGCCCTTCAACCCGGCGCCGCGAATGACCACGGCGAAGCGGTGCTGCTTGCCGGGAAACACAAATACCTCGTTTCCCTCGAGATCGATGGCGGCGCTCAACGCCTGCGAGGCGGCGTCGCCCTCCTCGGTGCTCAAATCGTTGGCGCGCCGGTCCCCGACCACTAGCCGGTCGCCGACCTGCTCGAGGGTCGCGTAATTGCCGCGCATCGCCAGGTCGTTGGGCCCAAGCGCGAAGTCGTCGCACACCTCGCCGCGGTGGTAGCAGCGCTGGGCGCCGAGCACCTCCAACACCCCGCGCGGCAGCTCGCAGGACTCCAAAGGGTAGCCAAACAACGCCAGATGCCCCGGCCCGCTGCCCAGGGCCACCCCCGCGCCGAACGGCTCCAGCGCTCCACACGCCGCGCTTTGCGCAAACGCATCCAGGTGCGGGATCTCGGCCGTCTCCAGCTCCGTCCGGCCGGTGTTCGGGCGCGGCAGCCCCCCGATCCCGTCGAATACCCAGAACAGGATCTTGGTATCGTTCGGAAAGCAAAGTCCGCTGAGAAATTGGAGTCGATCCATGGGCGAGGAGGCGGATCAGGCGACGACGCCGATCAGAAGTTAGACTCGGCTGGATTGGCGGAAAGACGCCCGTCTTGCATTTGCTGGATGCGCGAATAGCGCAGCTTGGCCTTCTCGTGGTCGGGCTCGATCTCGAGCACGCGGCGCAGCGAGTCGAGCGCCTCCGACCACTGCGAGCGCCGCTCGGCCAGCTCCGACTGCTTGAGGAAGAGCGGGATGGCGTGGGCGAGCTTATACTCCGGCATGATCCGCTTGCGATACGCGTGGCGCTGGTCGCGCTCGGCGAGGACCCGGAAGGCCGACTCGATGCGGTCGCGGATTTCGACGACGCGCTGGTGGACCTCTTCTTCCATCGCCTCGGGCACGCTGTCGGGGTCGAACTGCTCGATGAGCTCGTTGTAGGCCTTCTCGATGACCTCGTCGTAGCTCGACCAGTGCACGTTGAGCACCTCGAAATAGCTGGCCTTGTGCACGCTCAGATACTTGACGGTGACGTTCTCGCGGAAGCGCTCGCGCACGATGGTCTGGTGCAGCGAGGTGTCGAAGCGAAGCACGCCGATGCGATGCAGCCCATAGACGACCGCGAAGGTCTCCGCCGGCGACAGGTTGCTCTCCGTAAAGACTTCCCGAAGCCGGCGCCGCCCGTGCATGATCTGCTCGACGAGGTGGGCGTGATCGTCGCTGAGCACCGCGCGCTCGAGGCGGTCGCGGTCGTCGGGGGCGACCTCCGGATAGGTATCCAGGTGCTCGGCGATCA
Organism: uncultured delta proteobacterium; assembly: GCA_963697525.1. Taxonomy (GTDB): domain Bacteria; phylum Myxococcota_A; class Bradymonadia; order Bradymonadales; family Bradymonadaceae; genus Bradymonas. The sequence continues at coordinate 4,341,055 of OY969087.1, read as the reverse complement.
ACGCATCGCGCTCGTCGGTCTCCAGCAGTTTGAGCTTCTCGAACAGGCGCTTGTAGATGATCCGCTCGACGGGCACGTGCACGCGCAGCGGCGGCGCCGGCAGATACCCCGCCGGCAGCGCGTCGCTGTCGAACACGCGCACCTCACCGGCGCGCACGTCGCTGATGACGCGCAGCAAATAGGTCAGCCGTCCGGCGATGGCATGACGGATGCGGTCGTGGTCGAGCAACTCCAGCTCGAGCAAACTGCGCTCGAAGGTGGTGTCGTTTTCCTCGGCATGTGCCGCGGCCATGCCCAACTGTTGTTCGTCGATGCGGTCGGCCATGTGCAGCATCAGGCCGAGCTCTTCGCGTGGCACGCGCGGCTTGCGCGTCACATCGACGGCCAGCCCGCCGTCGAAATACACCTGGCGTTGCCAATCGTCGCCCTCGATCTCGAGCAACCCGGTAAAGCCGCTGCCCGACAGTTGTAGGAGCACGTCCAGAATGCGCTCACCGGCCAGGGCCTCGACGCGATCGGGCTCGTCGGTCGGCTCGATCCACGACGCCTCCGGGCCGAAGGTCTTGCCCTCCCACGGGTCATCGCTCAGAGCGCGCTGGGTGGAGGTGAGCACCCGCAGGTCGGGATCGGTCAGCTCGACCTCGCGGCGCACCGCGAATTCGCCGGGGCCCCGGTTGGGCGACAGCGCCCCCAACACCACGCTGGTGCTCGGGCGCTTGTGGCGGGCAAAGACATTGTCCGCCATCTCCTCGGCATCCGACCCCGTGCTCGACACGCTGGTCATTTTGACCGGCGGCGGCCCCTGCAGGGTGCGCGAGGTCGGTGGCACGACCGTCGTGCTGGGGATGGACGACTCCTCGGTGGAGGCGGACTGGGCGCTGGAGTCGCCGCTGGGCGCCACCGCCGCCGGCGAGTGCGCGCCTTCGAGGTAGTCGCGGTAGTCGTCGAGGATGGTCTCGAGCGCGGCGCGATCCTCGCGGCTCAACTGAGACACCTCGATGGCCGTGCCCGCCGGCGAGGTGTGCACCACCCGGCCCTGGGTCTCCACGGCGAATTGCGACAGCGGCAGCTCGAGATCGACGTTGATGAGATCGTTGAGTTGGGGCTCGTCGTCGAACGCGACCAGGATGGCGCCGACCTCCAGGGCTTGATGCAACAGACCGGCGACCTCGACCGGATCTTCGGCGCACAGCAAGATCTGGCGAAACCCGCCGCTCTTGGTCGTCTCGGTGGGCGTCGCCGCCTGAGACAGACGGCTGGTCAGGCTCTTGGTCCAACTGCCCACCTGCGCGGCCGACGAGGCCACCGTCGCCGACGACGACGCCGCGGCCGAGGACTCCTCGACCCTGATCGTCGGCGGGACGTCGTCCTCCGGTTGCCGCAAATCGTCGACGAATTCGGCGAGCACCGAGGCGACGTCGTCGGGCTCCATATCCTCGAATTCGGAGGTGATCACAGCGCGAAGGCGATCGCGCAACTGCTGGCTTTTCGAATCAGTCGGGTCGGCGGACATAGAGTCTGAATGCCTGAGTAACTCGCCCACGGACGGGAGTCCCGGTCCGGTTCCAACCCAGTCTACTCGCCAAGGTACGCTCCTGACAAATAGGAGTTGCTCATGCCTCGTGCGAGTCCGGCTCCGGCTCCGCGTCCGGCTCCGCGACCGGCTCCGGTTCCGCGACCGGTTCCGCGACCGGCTCCGGTTCCGCGACCGGCTCCGGTTCCGGCTCCGGTTCCGGCTCCGGCTCCGGCTCCGGCTCCGCGACCGGTTCCGCGACCGGTTCCGCGACCGGCTCCGACGACAAGTCGACCACGCCATCAGTGCCCCCAGGCGGCTGCGGAGCCACCCCACCGGCGATCGAGGCGGCGAACGCCGGGTGGACCGACGCGCCCGTATAAAACGGCGTCGTGCGATAGTAGGCGATGAGGTCGGGCAAGATCACCTTGAACGCGCCGGCGATGGGGATCGCCAACAGCACGCCCAATAGCCCGCCGATCTCGCCGCCCAACAACAACACGATGATCACGGTGACCGGGCTCAGCCCCACCTTCTCGCCGACGATCTTCGGCGTGATGACGTAGCCCTCGAGTAACTGCACGACGATGAACACCACCGTCACCCCGATGACCGCGCCGATGCCCGACCACTCCAGCAGCACGACCAGCGCCGTCAGGATGATCCCGATGAGCACACCGAAATACGGAATGACGTTGAGCACGCCCACCACGATGCCGATGGCGATGCCGCTGGTGGGCTCGATGCCCACCGCGCCGAACACCGACGCCAACCCGATGGAGTACAGCACGCCCAGGATGCCCGCCACCTGGATCTGGCCGCGGAACCACTCCCCGACCACGTGATCCATTAGCCGTAGCCGGCTGAGCAGAAACTCACGGCGATACTCCGGAAGCAGCGTCACCGCGCGCTCCTTCATGGTGTCGAAGTCGCGCAAAAAATAGAACGTGAACACCGGAATCATCACCAGGTTCACCAGCCCGCTGACGATGTCGCTGGTCTTGGTGACCACGTCGGACAGCCAGGTGCCGCCGCGCTTGAGCATGTCCGGCGCCGCCTGCTTGAACTGCTCGCCGTACTGCGAAAACGCATCCTGGAAGGTCGGGGGAACGTGGTATTTGAAGGTCTTTTCGACCCAGGGAATCGTGCGCTCCTGGATGAGGTCGACCAGTTGGGGCACGCGCTCGGCGATATTGCCGAATTGGCGCGCGATCGTCGGGTACAAAAACAGCACGATGCCGACGATGCCGAGCAGTCCGACAAACAAATAGATCACGATGCCGACGGTGCGGTTGACCCCGCGATCCTCGAGCCAGTCGATCCCCGGGTCCAACAAGTAGGCGATCAGCAGGCCGATGAAGATGGGAAAGAGCACCGAGCTGAGCCGCATCAGCCCCAGATAAACCAGGGCGACGATCAACCCCACGAACAGCAGCTTGGCCAGCAAAAACAGGTAGCGGCTGTAGCGTCCCCATTGGTCCGACGGGGTCATACGGTGGTGTGCCGAGGGCGCGATCACGCTCGAGGCTTCCGGGTCGCGCTGCGGTGTCTCCGTCATATTGTCTTCCTGTGTTCGAGGATGGCCGCGGCGACGGAAGCGCTAAAATTGGCCCTGATCGCTCTGCGAAACGTCGAACTCCGCCAATCCCTGGGCGCTGGGCTGGCTGTCCGGGGCGAGCGCGAACCCGTCGAATTTCTGGTTCTTCAACGCGCGAATGGCGTAGTCGATGGCGTCGGGGGCATCCTTCTTGCCGGGATTGACCTCCAGGGCGATGACGCCCTCGGAGGCCCAGCGAACGCGCACCTCGTCGACCTGGTCGAGCCCCTGCAGGAATTGAGTGATCTGCTCGAGGACCTTGCCGTTCTCGGCGTTGCGCAGGGCGATGAGCTTTTCGTCGGTTTGCACGCCCACCGGGCCCGGGCCACGCATCAGCGTGCTGGCGATGAGCTTGCCCAGCGCCTGGGCTGTGGCCGTTCGCGCCTTGGTCAGCGCCTTGGCGGCGGTGCCCGCGAACCCCTCGCGCTGCACGGTGAAGCGATGGAGCACGGCGGCGGCGCCCGTCTGCGCCGACACCAGGCTGACGTCGGCGCGCGCGGCGACCCGCTCGAGGCCCAGCGGCCCCACCGGCGCCTTGCGCTCGTAGGAGATGGTGCCCACGAGCACGCGCTTGGCCCCCACCAGCGAGCCCAGCGCGGCCGCGTTCGCCTGCGAGAGGTTGGGGGTGCGATAGATCTTGGAGATGCGCACGTTGCCCGAAAGGCCGACCAGATCGACATGGTTGTCGGTCAGGATCTTGCGCACGAGCTTGTCGGACTCGGTCCACGCTGGCTTCGACGGTGTCATCCACCAGTAGCGCACGGTGGGCGTGGCGCCCTGGTCGACGGCGACCTGCTCGGTGATCAACGGCAGCACGTCGCGCGCCGTCGGCGGAACCTTGGCGCTCTGCGCGCTGGCCGGCGACGCAACGAACGTCGCCACACAGACCAACAACGACCCAACCACCGATTGCAACAATTTTCGAGACATATCTGGACCTCCGGAGGCACTCCCACGCCAGTGTAGAACACGAAACCTCCACTGGCCAAGAAAGTCATCCGGAAGGTTCAACCTACTCCCACTCGATGGTGGCGGGAGGCTTGCTGGAGACGTCGTAGACCACGCGGTTGACGCCCTTGACGCCGTTGATGATCTGGTCGCTGATGCGCCCCAAAAAGTCCATGGGCAGGTGCGCGCGGTCGGCGGTCATGCCGTCGCGGCTGGTCACCGCGCGCAGCGCGATGACCTGGTCGTAGGTGCGCTGGTCGCCCATCACGCCGACGGTGCGCACCGGAAGCAGCACCGCGAACGCCTGCCACACGTCGTGGTAGTGGCCCTCGCGGCGAAGCCCCTCGATGAAGATGTGGTCGGCGGCGCGAACGATCTCGAGGCGCTCGCGGGTGATGTCGGCCAGGATACGCACGGCCAGGCCCGGGCCGGGGAACGGGTGGCGGTCGACCATGTCGGCCGGCAGCCCCAGCGTGCGCCCGAGCACGCGCACCTCGTCCTTGAACAGCTCGCGCAGCGGCTCGATGAGCTCGAAGTTGAGCTGCTCGGGAAGCCCGCCCACGTTGTGGTGGCTCTTGATGGTCGCCGACGGCCCGCGCACGCTCACCGACTCGATGACGTCCGGGTACAGCGTGCCCTGGGCGAGGTATTTGACGTTGGGAATGTCGTTGGCGACGGCCTCGAAGACGTCGATGAACGTCTTGCCGATGATCTTGCGCTTCTGTTCGGGGTCGTCGACCCCGGCGAGGGCATCCAGGAAGCGATCGCTGGCGTCGACCACACGCAAGTCCACGCCGAAGTGGTCCTCGAAGACGGTGCGAACCTTCTCGGTCTCCTTGTGGCGCATCAGCCCGTTGTCGACGTACACGCAGGTCAGCCGCTCGCCGATGGCCTTGTGCAGCATGGCCGCGACCACCGAGGAGTCCACGCCCCCGGAGAGCCCACAGATCACGCGCTCGTCCTCGCCCACTTGCTGGCGAATCTGCGCGATATGCGTCTCCAGGAAGTTCGACATATTCCAGTCGTCGCGGCAGCCGCAGACGTGGAAGGCGAAGTTTTCGAGCAACACCTCGCCCTGCTCGGTGTGGGAGACCTCCGGGTGAAACTGCAGCCCGTAGAAGCCGCGCTCGGTGTCGGCCATCGCGGCCAGCAGCCCGTTATGGGTCGAGGCGACGCGCTCGAAGCCCTGCGGCGGTTCGACGACCGAGTCGCCGTGGCTCATCCACACGTCGAGCTCCGCGCCGGCGTCGAAGCCGTGGAACAGCCCGACGGGCTCGTCGATCTCGATGGTCGTACGCCCGTACTCGCCGACCTCGGCCGGCTCGACCTTGCCGCCATGGGCGTGCGCCAGAAGCTGCATGCCGTAGCAGATTCCCAGCACGGGCACGCTCAGCTCCAACAAGCCGCCCTCGAGCCGGGGCGCGCCCTCGATGCTCACGCTGCTGGGCCCGCCGGAGAGCACGATGCCCTTGCTGGGCGCCCTCCCCTCGTCGACGAACGCGCCCACGCGCTCGTCATTACACGGCCACACCTCGCAATACACGCCCATCTCGCGCACGCGCCGGGCGATGAGAAGCGTGTACTGGCTGCCGTAATCGAGGATGATGAGGCCGTTGGAGAGATCGCTCATGTTATGGCCGTTGAAGGTTTCGGGTAGTTTGAACCAGTTCTTGGTTCTTGGTTCTTGCCAGCTGAAACGTGCGGCTCGACTGGGACCGCGATGAAGGTCGGCGATCAATGCAGCACCAGACGAGCAACGCCCTGCATCCATCGATACCAAGAACCAAGAACCAAGAACACTCACAATAAGCCGACGCGGGTCACTCACCCACGTTTATAGTTGGGTGCTTCCTGCGTAATGATCACATCGTGGACGTGGCTCTCGCGAAGCCCCGCGTTGGTGATGCGCACGAATTGGGCCTTCTCACCCAGGTCGGCGATGGTCGCGCAGCCGGCGTAGCCCATCCCGCTTCGAAGCCCGCCCATGAGCTGGAAGATATTGGCCGACAGCGAGCCGCGATACGGCACGCGGCCCTCGATGCCCTCGGGCACGAGCTTGTCGTTGGTGCCTTCCTGGAAGTAGCGGTCCTTCGAGCCCTTTTTCATCGCGCCGATCGAGCCCATGCCGCGGTACATCTTGTAGGTGCGCCCCTGGAAGAGCACCTGCTCGCCGGGGGCCTCGTCGGTGCCGGCGAAGAGGCTGCCGATCATGACCGTCTGGGCGCCGGCGACCAGGGCTTTGACCACGTCGCCGGAGTATTTGATGCCGCCGTCGGCGATGATCGGTACGCCGCGCTTCTGGGCGACCGCCGAGCACTCCATGATGGCGCTGATCTGGGGCACGCCCACCCCCGCGACGATGCGCGTGGTGCAGATACTGCCCGGCCCGATGCCCACCTTGACGGCGTTGACGCCGGCGTCGATGAGCGCCTCGGTGGCGTCTCCGGTGGCGACGTTGCCGGCGATGATCTGCACGTCCGGGTAGCGCTTGCGAAACTCGGCGACCGACTTGATGACCATCTCGGAGTGGCCGTGGGCGGTGTCGATGACCAGCACGTCGACGCCGGCGTCGACCAGCGCCTCGGCGCGCTCGTCGCGGTCCGAGCCCACCCCGATGGCCGCGGCCACCAGCAGCCGGCCGTGCTCGTCTTTGACCGAGCCGGGGTATTTTTCCTTCTTCTGGATATCCTTGATGGTAATCAGCCCCAACAACTCGCCATCGTCCTCGACGACCAACAGCTTCTCGATGCGGTTTTGGTGCATCAGGCGCTTGGCCTCGTCGGTGGAGATGCCCTCCTCGGCGGTGATCAACTCGCGGGTCATCAGGTTGGCGACCGGCTGGCTGGGATCCTGCGCGAAGCGCACGTCCCGGTTGGTCAAAATCCCCACCGGGCGATTGCCCTCGACGACGGGCACGCCGCTGATGTCGTGGGCGCGCATCAACTCCAGCGCATCTTCGAGGGGATCGCTGGGATTGACCGTGATCGGGTCGAGGATCAGCCCGCTCTCCGACTTCTTGACCTTCAGGACCTCCATGGCCTGCTGCTCGGGCGTCATATTCTTGTGAATGACGCCGACGCCCCCCTCGCGAGCCATAGTGATGGCCGTATTCGCCTCGGTCACCGAATCCATCGCCGCGCTCAGCAACGGGATGCGCACCTCGATGTCGGTGGTCAGCCGGGTGGCCAGATCGACCTGGTTGGGAAGCACGCTGCTTCGCGCGGGTACAACGAGAACGTCGTCGAAGGTGAGGGCTTCACCCGACGGGAGACCGGTCTTCTTGAACTTCGATGCCATGGGGGAAATCCTAGCGCAGGGGCACATCTGGCAGGCGCGCCGAGGAGCATACCCCGGCGGGCCCTCCTAGAATTTGCGAACGCATAACAGAATTCCTGTGGGGACTCCAGTCGTGGTTTGGCGATTGAGGACGCCAACCGAAGGTAGGCGCTTCGCGCAACCCTCGGCTACAAAGGCCGCGCAAACGGCGCGCGGCGCGGCGCCTGAACTACGGCGCCTGGTACAACTTGCCCCAAACGACCGTTTCGAGGCTTTTCAAGCGTAGCGCGCCAAGCGTTGTCCAGCTTGGCCTTTATAGCGGAGGGTTGCGCCGGCGTAGTTCGCCGAGCGCCTACCTTCCGTTTGAGGCACAACAACCACGAATCTCCCATCACCCATTCATGCCCGACGGGCACATCGCAGGGCCTTGGCCCGTGGATGGCTCCGGCCTGTCGACACGCCACGATCGGTTCGGGGCGCGGGCCTCTGGGCCGCCGGCGCTCGCTCTGCGGCGCCGCACGTGTTGCGGCTTTAGCCCTGCCGGAACAGCTCGGACGACCTCGACGAGCGGGTGCGCCAGGCGTGGCTGACGAACTGGGGAGTTGTCGCGTTTCTTCGGTGCGTGGGCATCTTGCCCTCGCCTTTCTGAGCACCGGCCGTCTTGGCACCCAGGATCCGGCTGGCAATTGATCACATTTCATGACGCCCCCTGCGGAGCGGCTGCTTGCTGCCGCTCCGCTGGGCGTCCCGCAAAAATGTGTGGGGCCATCAGTCCGCAGGGAGCCCCGGCGGTCGAGACGAGCGCGCCGCGAACCGTTTTCGCGAAAGTCCTTCGTTCATCCTGCCCAAAACGGACGTTTCGAGGCATTTCAAGCGTAGCCGGAGGCGTAGCGCGCCAAGCGCTGTCCAGCTTGGCCTTTATAGCGGAGGGTTGCGCCGGCGTAGTTCGCCGAGCGCCTACCTTCCGATTGAGACGCAACAACCACAAATCTCCCATCACGCGTTCATGCCCGACGGGCACATCGCAATCGCCGAAAAGCAACCACGCCGCAACCACCAGGGGGGCTTCTTCCCCTCGGGGAAGTGCCTCGCGCGCGGTCACAGCGCGAGGCGATGGGGGGTCCTCGATAACCCGAGCGCCACGATCGATGCCCGTCATCGAGGCTGTCGCAGCGCCGTTGGTGTCAGGGCTTCCAGCCCTGCTTCCGAGGGCTAGAAGCCCTCTCACCGATGGCGCATGGGGCCTTGCGTGCAACGGCCGATGTGGGCGAATCGTGACGTTCACGACCGTGCGGAGTTCAGGCCTTCCACAACTCCACATCCGCCCCGCCCTTCTCCAAGAGTTCGCGGTACCAGGTGGCCGTCTTCTCCGTGCGCCCCGCGAGCTCGCTGGTGCCCCAGATGATGCTCAAGGCGCGCACGGTTCCGTCGTGGGTTTTGGTGCGCTGCGAGTCTTTGACGGGGCCGCCGGACGGGCCGTCGGCGTCGAACAGCGTGACCAGGCCGGTCACGTCGATGGTATGGCCGGAGGGATTGAACACGTACTCGCATTCGGCCTCGCAGATGGCAATCTTCAGCGGAGGCGCGAGCAGGTCGGCGTCGATCACGCTGATGGGAAGCCCGCTGTGCAGGCTGACGGCGTTGAGGATGTCGACGCAGAAGTTGATGCCGTCGTCGGGCGACAGCCATCCCTTCTCGACGGCCTTGGTGAGAAATTCCGCGGCGGGTTTGTCGCGGCCCTTGGGCTTGAAGCCGCCGTGGCGAAAGGTGTCGCGCACCTTCTTGACGACCTCGTCATCGGTCGACAGGGGCGCGTCGGCGTCGAGATCGAATAGCGCCATGACGTCGGGCGGCGTCTCGAGCTCTCCCAGGGGTTTGGGCAGGTGGGTGTCCAGGAAGATGAGCTCGAGGGGCTCGTAGCCTTCGACGTCGATGTCAATCATGTGGGGGGCGTCTCGAGGAGTTGTCGCAATTGCATGGCGAAGCCGGCGATCTCACGGCCGCCGGGCTGGCCGGCGTACTCGCCGAGGGCGTCGAGGGCCTTGTCGATCTCGGCGCGAAGCGCCTCGCGGGTGGCCTCCAGCGCGCCGGATTCGAGCACCAGCGCGCCGGCGGCGTGGATCTCGTCGGCGCTCATAGTTTCGTCGCTCGTCCACAGCTCCGTCAACCGCGCGCGCACCGTCTGCGAGCGCCCCATCGCCCACACCAGCGGGAACGCCGGCGTGCGCGTGCGGATGTCGACGAAGCGATGCTTGCTGTGGTCGGCGCCGGTCAAATCCTTGAGATCGTCAGCCAACTGGAAGGCCACGCCCAGGTGATGGCCGCAGCGCCAGAACCGGTCGGCGACGTCGGGCTTGTCGGCCAGCGTCGCCGGCGCCCAGCCGCACCAGCCGAATAGGATACCCGTCTTGGCGTCGGCGATCGCCCGCCAGGTGTCCAGGCTCACGTCGGTCTGCCCGCGCGCCTGCACCTCGAGGACCACGCCGCGGGTCATCTCGGCGACGACCTCCAGCGCGCGCTCCATCAGCGTCATGCCGTAGGGCTCGAGCATCTGCAGGCTCGTGCATAGCATGGCGTCGCCGCCGAGCACGGCCACGCAATTGCCCCAGCGCGCGTTCACGCTGTCCTGGCCGCGGCGCACCGTCGCCTCGTCGAGGACGTCGTCGTGCATCAGACTGGCGGTGTGGATGAGCTCGGCGACCACCGCGGTGTCCACCAGCGCATCGCTGGCCTCGGCCCCGATGGCGCGCGCGAAGTACAGCAGCAGGCGCGGGCGAGCGCGCTTGGCGGCCTGGGCCAGGGACAGATGTTGGGACGCCTCGCACAACAGGCGGTCGGCCACATCGCCGCCGCGCTCGGAGTGCGGGGCGCGCGGTTCCAACGCCACGCGCAGGCGGCTTTCGACGGCCGCGACGAATCGAGGTTCGATTTGAGCGTGCACGTCGGCAGCGTCGCTGAGAGCATTCATCATTCGTTCACTTTGTTCAAAACCCTTTGAACTTTACGCCAAAGATGCTAGACCGGGGTTTAGTAGGCGTCAAGACATAACCGGCGAATCGCCCACGGCATCGCCAGCGACCAAACACCAACAATCAGCCGCCGAGCGCCAATATGGTTTCCGAACTCTTCGACGAATCATCGTGGAAGCCGGTCGAGGGCTTCGAGTTCCGCGACATCACCTACCACCGGGCCGTCGACGACAACGGCGAGGCCAAGGGCACGGTGCGCATCGCCTTCGACCGACCGCAGGTGCGAAACGCGTTTCGCCCCCTGACCGTCGACGAGCTGTACCGCGCGCTCGACCACGCGCGCTGCCAGGCCGACGTGGGCTGCGTGCTCATCACCGGCAACGGCCCGTCGCCCAAAGACGGCGGCTGGGCGTTCTCCTCGGGCGGCGACCAGTCGGTGCGCGGTCAGGACGGCTACAAATACGACGCCGACGACGCCGCCACGCCCACCGCGCTGGGCCGGCTGCACATCCTGGAAGTCCAGCGGCTGATCCGCTTCATGCCCAAAGTGGTCATCGCCGTCGTCCCCGGCTGGGCCGTCGGCGGCGGGCACAGCCTGCACGTGGTCTGCGACATGACCATCGCAAGCCGCGAGCACGCGCTGTTCAAGCAGACCGACCCCGACGTCGCCAGCTACGACGCCGGCTACGGCTCGGCGCTTTTGGCCCGTCAGGTCGGCCAGAAACGCGCCCGCGAGGTCTTCTTTTTGGGCAAAAACTACTCCGCCGAGGAGGCCTTCGTGATGGGCATGGTCAACGAGGTCGTGCCCCACGCCGAGTTGGAGAAGCGCGCCCTCGAGATGGGCGACATCATCAACTCCAAGAGCCCCACGGCGATGCGCATGCTCAAATATGCCTTCAACCTGCCCGACGACGGGCTGGTCGGCCAGCAGCTCTTCGCCGGCGAGGCCACCCGCCTGGGGTACGGGACCGACGAGGCCAAGGAGGGCCGCGACGCCTTCCTCGAAAAGCGCCCCCAGGACTTCTCAAAGTTCCCCTGGCACTACTGAAGTCACGGACCTTGCTCGATGATGCCGCCTCCCACCACACAGGCGCTGTCTGCCAAAGTCATCGCCGTCGAACCTGTCGACCTGCGCCGGCTCTTCGTGCGCGCGGCCTCCCGGTCGAGCGCGTTTTATCGGCGCGGACCCGACGGCGGCGAGCTGCTCGGGCTGGGCGTGGCGTGCGCGGGAAGCACGGCTGGAGCCGGCCTTCAAGAGCATATGGAGCGCCTCGTCGGCCGGCTCACGCCAGCCGCGCGCCGGCACGTGCGGCTAATGGGCTGGACCGCGTTCGACCGCGACTATCCCGACCAGGATGCTGCCGAAGAACTCCCGGGTTGGCAGGCGTTCTCGCGAAGCGCCCTCTTCTGCCCCCAACTCACGCTGGAGCGCAAACCCGGCGCCGACGTCATTCAGGCCGTCATCGCCGCCCCCGAGGTCGACCTCGCCGCCACCTGGCACCGTTGGAAACGAGATCCTCGACGAGCAACCGGCCGACAGCGAGGCGTCGCCCGCCTCCTGTGACCTCGACTGGCTCGACCAGGACGCCTTTCGAAACGGCGTGCGCCAGGTCACCGACGAGCGCGCCGCGCCCAAGGTCGTCTTCGCCCGACGGGCGCTGGTCCAAAGCGCCACGCCCTTCGAGCTCGACCATCTACTCGACAAGCTCGGGGCCGCCTACCCGTCGTGCTCGCTCTTCGCCATCTCGCCGTCCCAAGATCGACGGTTTCCCGCGTTCGTGGGCGCGACGCCCGAGCGTCTCGCGCGCGTACGCGACGGCGCCGTCGAGACGATGGCCCTCGCCGGCACCGCCGAGCCCGAACATGACCACGCGCTGCTCGACAGCGCCAAGGATCTCGACGAGCATCGCTTCGTCATCGACATGATCGCCGACGCCCTCGAACGGCTCTGCACCACCGTCGCCGTCGACCCCGAGCCGCGGCTTCACCGGCTCGCCAACGTCTCGCACTTGCTCACACGCATCAGCGGCGCGCTCTGCGACGGCGTCGGGCTCGCCCAGGTCGTCGACGCGCTGCATCCCACTCCGGCCGTCTGCGGCACGCCGCGCGACACCGCGCGCCAACTCATCCGACGCTTCGAGGGCTTCGACCGCGGCCTGTACGCGGGCGCCTTCGGCTGGATGGACGCCTCCGGTAACGGCGAGTTCGACGTCGCGCTTCGCTGCGGTTTGGTCGACGAGCGCTCGGCGCTGCTCTTCGCCGGCGCGGGGATCACCCGCGACAGCGACGTCGAGCGCGAATTGGTCGAGACGCGCGACAAATTCGAGCCCATGCTGCGCGCGCTGACGGAGGTCCCCCGATGAGCAACGCGGTCGCTCCCAACGTCAACACCCTGTGGGCGCGGGTCATCGTCGACGAGCTCGCGCGCTGCGGGCTTCGTCACGTGTGCATCTCGCCGGGCTCGCGCTCGACGCCTCTGGTCGTTCAATTCGCCGAACACCCGGACATCGACGACGTCTCCATCATCGATGAGCGCTCGGCGAGCTTCTTCGCCCTGGGCCTCGCGCAATCCACGGGCCGGCCGGTGGCGCTGTTGTGCACCTCGGGCACGGCGACCGCCAACTACTTTCCGGCGGTGTGCGAGGCGTCGCAGGCCGGCATTCCGCTGGTCGTGCTCACCGCCGACCGCCCGCCGGAGCTGCACGACTGTGGCGCTTCGCAGGCGATGGACCAACTCGACCTCTACGGCTCGCGCGTTCGCTGGTTCCACCAACTCGCTCAGCCGGAAGCCGCGCCCGACAAGCTGCGCTACGCCCGCTCGCTCGCCTGCCGCGCGTTCGCCCGCGCCGCCGGCCCGCAGCCAGGCCCCGTGCACCTGAACGTGCCGTTTCGAAAGCCCCTCGAGCCCATCGAGGTCGACTCCGACCATCGCGACTACGTGCCCCCGAGCCTGCGCGACGACGCCCCGTTGGCCGTGGACGGACGTCCCGACGGTCGCCCGTTCCTCGCCGTCGCGACGGGCCGACCAACCGCCGACGACGCCACCGTCGAGGCGTTCGCCGCGCGCGTCGCTGACGCCCAACGACCGCTTATTTTGGCCGGCGCCAATCCGCGCGGCGAGTCGTATCGCGAGGCGCTTCGCGACTTCGCGGGCGCCATCGGCGCGCCCATCGTCGCCGAGCCCACGTCAGGCCTTCGCCACTGGAGCGAGCGCGGGTCGAACGTCGTCTCCACGGGCGATTTTCTAATGGCGAGCGCGCTCTACGAGCAGGTGGGCGCGCCGGACTTAGTGATTCGCACGGGGCGCGCTCCCCTGCTCTGGTCGTCCCAGGCGCTCGTTCGCCGGCTCGCCGGCGTCGACCACGTCGTCGTCAGCCCGAACCCGGAGTTGGCCGACCCCGACCACCTCGTCGGCTGGCAGATCGCGTGCGACGAGCGCGCGCTCTTCCTCGGCGCGAACACTCGGTGCGACGCCATCCCTGGCGTCGACTCGCCGTGGCTCATGGCACACCGCGCCGCCGACGAGACCGCCCTTCAAGCACTACATGAACAAACCACCAACATCGACGAGCTGTGCGCCCCGCGCGTGTGGACCGAACTCGCGAAATTGCTTCCCGACCGCGCCGGCCTCTTCGTGTCCAACAGCATGCCCATTCGCAACCTGGACACATTCCTGGCCCACGCTCGCCAAAACCTAAAGATCCACTTCAACCGTGGCATCAACGGCATCGACGGCATCGTCTCGACCGGTTTCGGCGTCGCCGCGGGCAGGCGGTCCGAGACGTCCGAACCCACGGTCATCGTCACCGGCGATGTCGCCCTTCGCCACGACGTGGGGAGCCTTCTTTTGGCAGCCGAACTCGGGCTGAGCGCGACCATCGTGGTCGTGGACAATGACGGCGGCGGCATCTTCGAGTATTTGCCCATCGCGCGCTTCCAACAGGTGCACGAGCAGCATTTCGCCACCACCGAGCGCACGCCCATCGACCGGCACGCGCTGGCCGGAGTCGAGGTCGTCGAGTTCGTCGAGCCCGGCGACTGGGCGCAATTTCGCGCGGCCGTCGAGGAATCGCTGAGCGCACCGCGCGTCCAGATCGTTCGCGTGTGTACCGACCGCCGCGGTGATAAGGAACGCCGTGAGCAGGTGCGCGCGGCCGTGGCCGAGCGCGTCAATCAGTCGCTCGCGGACAGGAGAAATTGAGCCGATGTCGACCACTGAAACCATGCGACCGTCCTCGACACAGGCCTGGATCATGGCCTCACGGCCCAAGACGCTGGCCGCGGCGATCGTGCCCGTGATCGTGGGCACGGCCGTAGCCATCGCCGAGGGAGCGTTTTCGGCCGGCCCCGCGCTGGCGGCCCTGTTGGGCGCGAGCCTCATCCAGATCGGCACCAACTTCGCCAACGACTACTTCGATCACGTCAAAGGCGCGGACACCGAGGACCGCCTCGGCCCCACGCGCGTCACCCAGTCGGGCCTCATCTCGCCGCAAGCCGTGCGCCGCGCGACGGCGCTGACCTTCGGCGCCTCCGCGCTCGTGGGCGCCTACCTCATCTGGCTCGGCGGCTGGCCCATCCTCGCCATCGGCGTCGCGTCGATCCTGTCGGGGCTGGCCTACACCGGCGGCCCCTACCCATTGGGCTACAACGGGCTGGGCGATGTGTTCGTCTTCGTCTTCTTTGGGCTGGTCGCCGTCACCGCCACGGACTACGTCCAGGCGCTCGAGTGGTCGACGACCGCGCTGATGGCTTCGATCCCGGTGGGGCTGTTGTCCACGGCCATCCTGGTCGTCAACAACTACCGCGACATCGACACCGACCGCATCGCCGGCAAGCGCACGCTGGCCGTGCGCCTGGGGGCGAGCGCGACGCGCTGGCAATACGCGCTGATCGTGCTGGGCGCCTATCTCGTACCGCTGGTTCAATGGGCCACGCTCGGGGCGAACGCGTGGATCTTGCTGCCGCTGATAAGCCTGCCGCTGGCCGTGGTGCGCGTGCGCTCCATCTGGCAGAAGTCCGGCACCCAGCTCAACGCCCTGCTCGCCCAGACGGCTCAACTCTTGGCGCTGTACGGCCTCCTCTATGCCGTCGGCATCGTCCTGGCAGGGGGACAAATGCCATGAACACGCCGTTTCACCTCCAGCAGCTCGCCGGCCGCGTCGTCGAGCTGCCCCTGGCCCAACCGCTGGTGACGAGCAGCGCGCGCTTCGAGCGCCGCGAGGTCGTCATCATCGAGGCGACGGTGCGCTTCGGGGAGCGCAGCGTCGTCGTGGGCTACGGCGAGTCGGCGCCGCTTCCCGGGTGGAGCCCGGAGACGGCCCAGGAGTGTCTGACGATGCTCACCGACTTGCCAAACGGCGTGGACTTCGACTCCGTGCTCGACCTCGACGCGCACCTTCCCAGCCTCGCCGAGCACCCGGCGCTTCGCTTCGGCGTCGAGTTGGCGCTGCTCGACGCCATCGCACGCTTCCACGAGGCACCGATCTGTCGCCTGCTCATCGCCGGGCGCGGCCGGCTGCCGCTGGCGTCGGTGCCGGTGCAATACACCATCGGCGCCGTCGACACGCGCGAGACCTGCGAACGCGCGCGCCGCGCCGCCGATGAGGGCTACGAATGCGTCAAACTCAAGGTCGGCGCGGCGCCCATGGTCGCCGATTTGGCGCGCATCGGCCGGGTGCGCCAGGCGTGCCCGTCGATGAAGATACGCCTGGACGCCAACGGCGCCTGGACCACGGGCAACGCTATCCACCTATTGCGCGGGCTCTCGCGCGGCTCCGTCGACCTGGTCGAGCAACCGGTCGCGCCCGACGACCTCGACGCGCTGCTCGACGCCGTGGGTAACTGCGACGTCGCCATCGCCCCCGACGAGAGCTGCGTGCCCATCGAGCGGGCGCGAGCACTCATCGATTCGGGCCGGATCCGCGCGGTCGTGCTCAAGCCGTCGGCGCTTGGTGGGCTTCTGCCCACGGCCGCTCTGATCGAGACCGCCCACAAGCGCGGCGTACGCGTGGTGCTGAGCACGCTCATCGAGTCCGCCATCGGCCGAAGCGCCATCGCCCAGCTCGCCGCCGCCTATCCCGACATCCCCGGCCCGCACGGGCTGGCCACCGGGCCCTGGCTGGCGCGCGACGTCGCCGATGAGCCCGACCACATCGAAGCCGGACGCCTGGTGTTGCGCCCGGGCCCGGGTGTGGGCTTCGAGCCGCGCCCGCGGGCCGCCCACGGGAGGCCCACCCGATGAGACCCTGGCTCGCACAACGATGGCTCGATCGGCGCCACGCGCCCGCGCTCACCCACGACGGCACCACCCTTAGCTACGAGGAGCTCGTCGAGCGCGTCCAGCGCCGCGCTGCGCGCCTCAAGGCCATGGGCATCGGCCGTGGCTCGCGGGTGGGGCTGCGCGCGCCGACGTCGATCGACTGGGTCTTCGCCGCCCACGCCACCTTCTGGTTGGGCGCGACGCTCGTGCCCCTGCACCCGAGCACGACCGAACAAGAACTCGCCTTCCAGCTCGACGCATTGCCGCTGGATGTGCTCCTGGTCGACGCCGACTCCGACGTGAGCCGGGTGGACGTACCACTGATGCCGCTCGAGGAGTTGAGCGGTCCGGCCGGCGCCGAGTGCGCGCCTGCCAACGTCGACGTCGACGACATCATGACCGTGCTGTTCACCTCGGGCACCACCGGCACGCCCAAAGCCGTGCCGCTGACCGTGCAGAACCACATGGCCAGCGCCACCGCCTCGGCGCTTCGCCTGGGGCTGTGCGAGGACGACCACTGGCTGTGCTGCCTGCCGCTTTGCCACGTCGGCGGGCTCGCCATCGTGCTGCGCAGCGCGATTTACGGCACGTCCTTCGAGCTCGTCGAAAAGTTCGAGGCCGACCGCATCCTCGACATGCTGGCCGCGCGACCGGCGACCCTCGCCTCCTTCGTGCCGACGATGGTCTACCGCCTGTTGGAGGCCACCGACGGCCCCATCGAGTCGACGCTGCGCGCCGTGCTCGTCGGCGGCGGGCCCATCGACGCCCAGTTGCTGCGCCAGGCCCGCGAGCGCGGCATTCCGGCGCTTCCGACCTACGGGATGACCGAGGCCGGCTCCCAGCTCGCCACGCTGTCGCCCCACGAGGCCAACGACGACCCCACCGGGCGCCTGCTCGCCACCGCCGGAAGCCCGCTGGTGGGCGTCGAATTTCGCGTCGAGCGCGACGACGGCTCGCGGTGCGCCCCCGACGAGGCCGGCGCGCTGTGGGCGCGCGGCCCGATGCTCACGCACGGCTATTTGGGCTTCGAGGAGGCCAACCGGGAGCGCTTCCGCGACGGGTGGTTTCGCACCGGAGACGTCGGCCGCCTCGACGCCGATGGCTACCTGCACATCGAGCACCGAAAAACGGACCTCATCGTCACCGGCGGCGAGAACGTCGACCCCAACGAGGTCGAGACGGTGCTTCGCCGCGTCGCCGCCGTCGCCGACACCACTGTCGTCGGCATCGACGATGACGAATGGGGCCAGGTCGTCGCCGCCCTGGTCGTCCCCCGGCACGACGACACGCAAACCGATGAATTAATCAACGAATTGGAATCCTGCTGCCGCAGCCAGCTCGCCGCCTTCAAGGTGCCGCGACGCTGGCGGCTGATCGCGCAGATCCCGCGAACACCTTCGGGAAAAGTTCGCAGAAACCAGGCGCGCCGCCTCCTCACCGAGGCCGACGCGCACGTTCCCCGCGTCGAATGAGAATCGTATGTTTCGCGACAACACAGCCACCATGCTCGCCCTGCAGACTTCCTCGGAGTGCGCCGTGCCCGACGCCGGCACCGACTTTCGCCGGGTCGGCCGCGCCGCCCACCCCGACGGCTCGGTCGTGCGCATCGGCGACGTCCCCTTCGGCGGCGAGGAGTTCGTCCTCATCGCCGGCCCCTGCGCCGTGGAATCCCAGGAGATGATCGAGCGGGCGGCCGACGCCGTCTCCACGCTCGGCGCCCGCGTGCTGCGCGGCGGCGCGTTCAAGCCGCGCACCTCGCCGGATAGCTTCCAGGGCCTTGGCCTGCCGGGCGTGTCCATGCTCCAGCGCGCCTCGCGCCGCTCGGACATTCCGTTCGTCACCGAGGTGATGTCCCCGGCGATGGTCGCCGAGATGGAGCCCCTGGTCGACGCCTACCAGGTGGGCGCGCGCAACATGCAAAACTTCGCACTGCTCGAGGCCGTCGGGCGCACCGACCGCCCCGTGCTCCTCAAGCGCAGCTTCGGCGCCACGCTGACCGAGTGGCTCATGGCCGCCGAATACGTCGCCAAGGGCGGCAACGACCACATCATCCTATGCGAGCGCGGCATCCGCGGCTTCGGCGAGGAGACCCGCTTTACGCTGGATCTGGCCGGCGCGATGTGGGCCAAACAGCAGACGCATCTGCCCGTCGTCGTCGACCCCTCGCACGCCATCGGCATCCCCGATCTGCTCGCCGGCGCCGTCGCCGCCACCGCCGCCGCCGGCCTCGACGGCGCCATGGTCGAGGTCCACCCCGACCCCGCCCAGGCCCGCTGCGACGCCGACCAGGCGCTGACCACCGACCAGTTCGAACAACTCGTCGCCCGCGTGCGCCCCGTCGCCCACGCCGTCGGCCGCACTTTTTAGGAAGATTCTTCTCACCACAGAGGTCACAGAGGCCACCGAGGAAAAACAAAAATAAAATCTCTGTGCCCTCTGTGCCCTCTGTGGTGAAAATCGCAGTTCCTAGACCCCTAGACCCTGGACCCCCGACCAATGTCGACCGAAGTCAACCAGATGTTCTCGCGAATCGCCGACCGCTACGACCGGGCCAACCGGTTCATCTCCATGGGCACCGACCAGAGCGTGCGCCGCCGCGCGGTCAAGCTCTCCGGCGCCCAGCCCGGCGATGACGTGCTCGACTGCGCCGCCGGCACCGGCGACCTGACGCTTCTATTCCACCAGACCGTCGGCCCCGACGCCCGCGTCGTGGGCACGGACTTCAACGCGGACATGCTCTCGCACGCCCGCCAGAAGTCTGCCGACCAGAGCCTCGACATCGAGTGGCGCGTCGAAGACGCCCAGGACCTTAGCTTCGAGGACGAGTCCTTCGACATCGTCTCCATCGCCTACGGCATCCGCAACGTCGACGACCCCGTGCGCGCCATCAACAGCATGGCCCGCGTGCTGCGCCCCGGCGGACGCCTGGTCGTGCTCGAATTCGGCCAGCCCCCGGCCGTGTTGCGCCCGTTCTACCTGGCCTACAACCGCTGGGTCATCCCCACCATCGGCGGCATGGTCGGCGCCGACAAGGACGCCTACCGCTACCTGCAGCGCACCTCCGACGCCTTCCCCTACGGCGACGACTTCGTCGAGATGATGCGCTCGACGGGCCGCTTCGAGCGCATCACCTCCGAGCCGGCGATGTTCGGGGTGAATTACATCTACGTGGGCACCAAGAGCTGATGGGGCTGATTGCTTTGATTCGCGGATTGGGGGATTCGCGGATTCGGGGATTGGCTGATACGGCTGATTCGGATGTGCCAACATCCCCTCAAACCGCTACAAACGCTCATCCAAGAAACCACTCCCCCCCTTAACCCCTCCCCCAAACAGACAATGCGAAACATACTGATCGGCTTTCTGCTCGGCCTCATCGTCGGCGCCGGCCTTGCCCTGGCCGTCGCCAAACGCCCCGACAAGCCCGTGCCACCCAAGCAGGCCACGGCTCCGACCAAGCCCAAGGTGCCCACTTACCGCGCCAAGCTCAATCAGCCCAAGGCGGCCAAAGACGACGACTTCGACCGCGAGACCTGCCGGCGCACCCTCGCCGCCGTGCGCGCCGAGCGCAAGAAAGCGCTGGCCGCCGGCGAGCAGAACAAGGAGCTGGTCGACTTCCTCGAAGACCTCGTCGAGAAAAGCGGCGCCGACTCCCCGTCGGGCAACCCCATGAAGTTTCCCAAGGGCCTCGACCCCGTCTTTACGCCCGAGAAGTTCACCGAGGCGGTCGACCGGCTCGAGAAGGAGTGCCCCAAGGTCTTCCCCGCGCAGGCCAAGGCAGACTGCTCCGAGTTTCCCTGCGTCATCCAATTCCCCGACGACCGCTCCGCCCGCGACATCTCCTTTGAGGACGAGTGCCCCCAGGCCGGCGACCTCTTCGGCCAGTCGTACTCGTCGAGCTCGACCCAACTGGGCGGCAAAGACGACGGCACCTACCTCACCCAGGTCCTGCCCACGCCCCGCGGCCAGGGCGTCGGCGACTACATGCACGACTACGAGAGCAACCTGCGCAAACGCTTCAGCTACCGCTTCAGCGAGTGGTCTGCGAAGAAAGCGCGCGACAAATACGAGGCCAAGTGCACCCAGGACGACGACCCCGCCGCCTGCCGCGCGCTGGGCAGCGCCCTCCGCCGCGCCTACCCCGACGAAGGCGCCCAATACACCGCCAAGGCCTGCCAGATGGGCGACGCCAACGCCTGCAACTCCCTGGCCTGGCACCGCTGCCACGACCAGGGCAACTGCGACGCCACCGCCGAGCAACAAGCCCGCCACGCCGCCCAGCTCGCCCCCACCTCCGGCCCCATCCTCGACACCCTCGCCTACGTCCTATGCGCCCGCGGCCAAACCGCCGACGCCAATCGCACCTACCAGGCCTCCTGCGATGCCGGCTACAAGAAGAACTGCGACAAGACCTGCCACAAGTAGGACTTCACGCAGAGCGTTCGCATCTCGAGGCCCGCGGGCGCCTCGACGCCGCGAAGAGCGCGCCTCGCGCGCTCATCAGGAGACCGCTTCGAGGGTGTGCAACCAACCGTCGTAAATTTTGGCCTCACCCAGGCCGAACTTATCGGTCACATCTTCGGCCTCGCCGAGCAATTTGGCCGCCTTGGCGTAGTCGCCTTGCGTGGCGAAACCCGCCGCCACGGTCATCAACGCGCCGCGCTCGAAGTCACGAATCCCCTTGGTCCGCTTACCTTCCTCGGCGATTTTTCGAGCCATCGCCTCGGCTTCATCGAGGCGCTCCAGGCGACAGAGCACCCGGACGGCCAGGTCCTTGCGACGCGCTCGTTCCGCCGGCTCGGGTTGCCGATCCTCGGTTGCCGCCACGATGACGTCGTCCACCGGGTCAGCATCATCGGGCGCCGGGTTCTCGGGCTGGCTCCAGGTGTTCAACTTCGTCGCCGCCGCCGCACCTGCGTCGGGTTCCCCTTCGGCCTCGGCCGTCGCCCCCAGTTGCTCCATGCGCTCCTGCAACTTCTCGGGGTCGGCGGCCATCGACAAGAAGCGCTCGACGACGGCCGGCCCCATGGCGCAAAGCGAGTCCGTCGCCCAAGTCTGGTAGCGCGCACGGCCCTCCTCGTCGAGCGCTTCGTACGTTTCGAAGAAGCGCGTGAGCGTACTCTCGAATTCGGGCAGGTCGAAGCGTTGGCACAACCGCGCAACGCCAGCCAACGTGTCGGCGCCGTAGCCACCTTCGTCCACCGCCTCGAAGTTCTCGACCGCCTTGGCGGCGTAAGAAGCATCGTCGAGCTCTTCGGCGAGCACCTTAAAGGCATTGTAGCGGTCGAAGCTGGCTGGTTGGTCGTCCAGGATCGACAGCAGGTGGCTGACGCCCGGCTCGCCGAACTTGATCAGCGTTTGCGCGGCACGCAGTACGTCCGCGGCATCGAGTTGCCCCATGAGGTCCAGCGCCGCCTGCACTTCGCCCGCGGCGGCCATGCTTTGGGCACAATCTTTGATATCGAACGCAGACAGGTCGTCGCGGCTTCGCACCGCCAGAAGCGCTCGCTCCACATGACCCGCCGCGAGGAGTTCCTTGACGAGGCTGCAAATCTTGTAGGAAGGCAGCTCCCCGAAGAACGCCGTCCACAGCTTCTGCGTGCCGTCGACACCGAGCTTGTCGATTTCGTTGAGGACCTGCATTCGGTTATTCACGTTGACCTGGGCGGCGTTGCCAAGGGCCGCGCCGATCCACGTCTCGGCCTCCTCGTCTCGTCCCACGCGTCCCAACATGTCTCCCCAGCGCAGCCCCGTCAGGCAATAGACGTCCTCGGGCCCGCCCTGTGGCGCAAGGGTAGCTTCAATTTGCCCAAAAAACGCTTCCGGATCTTCGCTCGCACGCATCGCCGCCCACGCCTCGAAGAGGAGGTCGCCCTTCTGCAGAAAGCCCTGCTCGGCCGTATCCCATCCCTCCTTCTCCGAGCGAGCGATCTCGGCGAGCACGCGCTCCTCGCAGGAAACGCCGGCGCGCGCCGACGCCTCCAAAACCCCAGCGCGATATTTCTGACGCTCGTGCCAGGTAATTTCGTCCATCTTCTGCCAACCACGACCCAAGAAGTCTTCAACCTTCATCGTTTTCCTCCGTTCAGAACACAATATCGGCCGCCGACACTATCACACCGCCAATGTTTCGTTTAGTCGACAAAAGGCGTTCAAACGATCAAAAGCGATGGAAAGCTGCCGACTACCGCTATTTTGTCGGGTCGCCCCGGGGCGTTGGCGCCCCGGGGCGACCCGACCCTCAATAGCGGGCGTGGGAGACCTGCAAGGCGTACTCTTCGGCTGGAGAACGCCCTGCAGGCTCGCAGCGCCCGCTATTTTCGTATCTAGCATTTAAGGGCGGACGATTTGCCGCGTTTGCGCGTGACGGTCGATTTGCTGAGTAGCCACGTGGCTGTTCTGCGAGACGACCGTCCGAGCGACTCGACTCCGCGAAACGTGCGCCTCGCAGATTAGCCACGTGACTGACCTGCACCACGTGCGCTTTGCGCAAACGCAGCGAATCGGGCGTCCACCTTTCCAAACCCACCTTTCCGCTATATGCTCCGGCACAACCCAACTGCGCCATATTCATGGGGCCACCTTCCACGATACCTCGGTTGTTTTCACGATGGATGACGAAAGCCGCTCCGTTTGGATTTTTCAAGCCAACCCGAATCAATACGACCTGCCGGCCGAGCTCGAGAAGATGCGCCCGGGCACTCAGGAAGAATGGCGGGTCAACCAATACCGCGATGGCGTCAAGTTCGGAGATATCGTCCTGCTGTGGAGCGCGAGCGGCGGCGGCAAGCGCGAGCGCGGCATCTATGGCGTGGCGCGCGTCAATGGCGACGTCTTTCGACGCCATCTCGGCGGCACGGTGTCTCAGTACCTGGCGCCACTACAGCTCGAAGCCGTGCTCGAACCGCCGGTGCTTTACGACCAGCTCCACGACGTTGACGCGCTCACGGACCTCTCGATCCTGAACTATTGGCAGGGGACCAACTTTCCGGTCACCCCCGAGCAATGGGAGGTCCTTGTCGCGCGCTTTTCCCAGCTCGCTATCGACCTGAGCGAGCCGCCCGAAAGAGTAGTCCTGGCTCCGTCGAGGAAAACGGAGCTCGAAGAGCTGCTCGCCGAGTGCATCGACACCTTCGACTGGAAGGCGCACCTGGAGCGCTATGCGCCACAGCGTGAGCAAGCGAAGGAGAACTACGACAAGATCTTGCGGTCACAGGAGCGCCGCGAGGATATCACCGACATGGTCCTCGAGAAGCTGCTGCCGCATGAAAACACTCACCATAATCGTCAGACCAATCGCTGGATCCACGTGGCGCCGTCTATCACGCGTGACATCAAGGAGTGGTACGAAGGCAGCGGTTGGACCAAGCCCGAGCAATGGCCCCAGGTCAGCAGCGAGATCCTTCGCTTCGTGAAGCGTTGCGTCGACGCGCCCAACAAGCTCGCCGATGCCTGCAAGGAGTTCTCCGAAAGCTCGGTGAGCACGGGATTTCAAAGCGGAACGTTGTCGCCGATTTTGAACGCCCTGCGCCCCGATGACTTCTTCCTCATCAACAACAAGTCGCGGCGCGCGCTCAACTACTTCGCAAATTCCGACTTTCGCTCCAATCTGGACGACTATCCGGAGACCAACGCGGAATTGCACCACCTCGTCCGAGAGGCGACCGACGAACTGTCTGCCGATGGGCTCGACGCCTATCACCCGGCGGACGTGTTCGACATGCTGACGCACTGGTTAGCGGCCGAAAAGAAATTCGACTACTCCACGCCGGAGGCCAAGTACTGGAAGGTCGCCCCGGGGGCAAAGGCGTGGCTGTGGGATGAATGCCGCGAGGGTGGATTCATCGCCATTGGTTGGGGAGAGATCGGCGACGTCTCCGACCTGAGTCGCAAAGAGTTCAACGCGCGCCGCGACGAATATGTCGCACGTGACGACAACCTCACCAAGACCGCGGTTAATCAGGTCTGGCGGTTCTCGCGCATGTCGGAGGGTGACATCGTCGTCGCCAACGACGGCATCTCGAAGGTGATCGGCGTCGGCGTGGTCACCGGCCCGTACTACTACGATGCGTCCGCCGAACATCACCCACATCGCATCCCGGTGGAGTGGACCGATACCACGGTGCGTCAGGTCGACGAGCCCGGGTGGCGACGAACGTTCATCAAGCTGGACCGCGCGACCTTCGAGCAGATTGAAAATGCGCCCATCGTCGACGAGCCCTCGGACGATCCATCTTCCAAGCCAGCACCGGATAAAGGGAACGAGGAAGACGAGGAGACGGCTCCAATCGAAGGGGCGAGCAACATCATTCTGTTCGGCCCTCCCGGTACCGGCAAGACATGGAGCACCGCGCGCCGCGCCGTCGACCTGTGCCTGCGCCCGGACACCGAAATGAGCGGCGAGGAGATTGAGGCCGAATACCGCCGCCTCGCCGCCGAGGGACGCATTGAATTCGTCACCTTTCACCAGTCGTACGCCTACGAGGAGTTCGTCGAGGGTATCCGCCCGGTGATGACCGAGGCCGAGGATGACGGTGGCGACGTGAGGTACCGCTGCGAGGCGGGAAGCTTCAAGAGCATCGCCTTACGAGCCGCGGCCGCCGGCGTGGTCGTGCCCGAGTCCGACGTGACCTTCGAGGTATTGTGGCGAAAGCTTCTGGAGCGCGTCCGCGTCGCTGAGGATGCCCCAGACGCGCCATTCCTGCTCAAAGATTACAGCGGCCGCGAATACGCCGTGTCCGTGACCTCTCAGAACAACCTGCGCGCTCGCAAGATCGTGCGTGAGCATGGTGGTATTAGCGTCACCGATGTGGAGTTGGGCTCGTCGAAGAATTATGCGCGAGCGCTCTGGGAAAACCGCGACGCGCTGCCAGAAGACTACGCCGATTATAGCTATACGATGGTTTCGAATATCATCGCTCGGGAGATGGGCACCGGCGGCGGGTGCCACGCAAACCTGCTGTGGGCCGTGCACTTCGAGCTGCTCGCCCTCGCTGAACAGACAAATCCCGCCGACGACCAGGACTTGACCGAAGACCAGCGCGTCGAGCTCCTCAAGGACGTGCTGGCCCGCGGCGAGCGTAGCGGGGTCTCGCTCGACTACGCGGATGCGCCGGACTACGTGCTCGTCATCGACGAGATCAACCGCGGCAATATCAGCAAGATTCTGGGCGAGCTCATCACCCTGCTCGAACCGTCGAAGCGACTCACTGCGAAGGACGAGCTCATCGTCAAGCTGCCCTACTCCAAGGAACGCTTCGGCATACCGCCAAATCTGCACGTCATCGGCACAATGAACACCGCCGACCGCTCCATTGCGCTGATGGACGTGGCCCTCCGGCGCCGCTTCACCTTCGAGGAGATGCTGCCCGACTGGACGGTGATCCGCGATTCGCTGCACGCATCCGTTACCGATGAGGTCCCCGGCGGCAAGGAGACCTTCATCAACCTGGTCGTCGCCGTCTTCGAAAATATCAACGCGCGCATTCGCTTCCTGTACGACGACGACCACCAGCTCGGCCACTCTTACTTCCTGAACCTGACCGGCTACGAGACGTTGCGAGAAGTCTTCCTGGAATCGGTCATCCCCCTGCTTCAGGAGTATTTTTATGGATCCTGGGAGCGCATCTGCCTGGCGCTGGGCTGCCCGTACGACGAACGCGGCGAGCCCGGCCGCACCGACGGCCACGCGACCGACATCGACGGCTACGTCGCTCCGATGATTGCGGTCAGTTCGCTTCGTGAGAAAGGTCTGCTCGGCATGGACCACGACGACTTCGAGGACCAGCAGAGCTTCGCGATCAACCCGATTTTCGCTGGCGGCAAGCTCGACGTCGCCGAACTGCGCGCCTTCTTCGAATGCGTGCTCTCCGGCGACTACCTCGCCAACTACCACAAGCGCGTCTACTCGGGAGAGCCCAACTGATGCGCCGAATCGCCGTACACGAGCATACGCGCTTGTACCGTGGCTCCACCGACGTGGCGACGGGGACACGTCGGGGAGGACGGCTGTACCTGTCGGACGTGCACTTCCGACGGCTGCGAAACTACGACGAGGCGCGCGCGAAGAACGAATTCTACCAGATCTTCGACTGGCGCCGCGGCTACGCCATCGCCCAACAGTGGGTCGGCGTCATCCAGGTCCCCGGCCTATCAGTCGAGGTGCTGCCGAAGATCGCCCCCCGCTCCTCCGAGACGCCCACCCGATTCGCCCGAAAGAACCTGCTGTACATGCTCATGCTCGCCGGCAAGCTCCCCTTGCGCGAGCGAGACCTGGCCGAACAGTCCATCGGCAAGGCGCCCCTGCTCGAAACCCTCATCGCCATCTTCGCCGAGCGCCTCTTCGTCGAGCTTAACCGCGGCCGCCAACACAACTACGTACGCCGTCGCGAGAACCTGCCCGTGCTCAAGGGAAAGCTCGCCTTCTCCCAGCACATCAAGCACAACATCGCTCGCCGCGACCGGTTCTTCGTCGAGCACGACGAGTTCCTCCCCGACACCACGCTCAACCGCATCTTCAAGGCCGCCTGCCACCGGCTATTCGAAGCGACCACGGCCACCAAGACCCAGGAGCAGCTCAGCTACTGCCTGATACTCCTCGACCAGGTCACCGACATCGCCGTGGCACGCCACCACTTCGACAAGGTCATCATCACCCGCCAAAACGAGCGCTTCGCTGACCTGCTCGAGTTTTGCCGGATTGTCCTCACCGGCCGCTCTCCCACTGCCCAGGCCGGCGCCACCAACACCTTCTCGCTGCTCTTCGACATGAACGTGGTCTACGAGAACTTCATCGCCGAGTTCTTGCGCCGCTACGTCCTCACCGGCCCCCTCGACGACTGCAAGCTCTTCGCCCAGTCGAAGGACCGCCTGCAATACCTCGTCTACCGTCCCCCGGACGAACTCCCGCCCGGCTACCGCCCGCGAAAGCACGGCAAGAAAACCCTCGCCCTCAAGGCCGACCTGCTCATCGAGCGCGGCGACCGCCGCCTGGTCATGGATACCAAGTGGAAGCGCCTCTCCGCCAACAAGGGCGGCCGCCAGGGCGTATCCCGCAACGACCTCTTCCAACTGTTCGCCTACGCCCACACCTACGGCGCACAGCACAACGTCCTGCTGTACCCGAAGCCGGCCGCTCCGGTGGACACACAGGTATTCGACCTGCCGCTCGTCGATGGAGCACACGCCCCCCAGCAGATTCACGCCAGATTTGTGAACTTGAACCGCGATTTGCGATCCAGCCGCCGCGAGTTGGCAAGTGAGTTGCGGGAGATGGTCGAGCGGATGCTCGCCAAGAATAAGGAACCAGCCGAAGCAACCCAACCATGAAATTGATCACCTGGAACCTGGAACGCCACTCGCTCGGCCCGTCACTGGGCGCCCGGGAGGCGACGTATCTCCATGACTACGCAGCAAATGGGCCGCGAACGTATCCGCCAGCACATCGCGCCCCCCGCAGCCATCCTACCAGGTCCTCAAAGCCAACCACGCCCCGGCGACCCGTACTGGGACTACGTCGACGCGCCCTGCCACGATGGGCAAATCCGTGACCGTGCGCCCTGCAGGCTCGCGGCTCCCGCTATTTCATAAGGGCGGACGACCCGCAGCGTCTGCGCGTGTCGGTGCAATTCGCCAGTAGCCACGTGGCTGTTCTGCGAGCCGGCCGTCCGAGCGACTCGACGCTGCGAAACGTGCGCCTCGCAGATTAGCCACGTGACTGACCTGCACCACGTGCGCCTCGCGCAAACGCAGCGAATCGTCCGCCCTTCAATAATAATTTCACCTCAATAGCGGGCGTGGCAGACCTGCAGGGCGTACTCAGACGCCGCGCGCTCGTAGTAGCTTTGCTATCGTCATCGACGAGCTTACGGCGAGGGCTCCTCATTCGACTGGTCGAGAAGTCTGAAGCGCTCGTAAGCGGTAATCTGATGAATTCTCGCTCGGCGGCGAAGCGTGCCCCATATCTTGATGTGCCGGTTCTCGAAGTGCGCCCGGCCCGCCGTTTGATAGTCGTCGGCTTCGAGGTTCACTCTGGCCGTGAGCAAATCTTCGCCGTCTTGTATCCGAAGGGTGACCTGCCCCTGAGGACGTCCATCGGCGCCGGGCGCTCCCGCCAGTTCGATGACCGTACCGACAAATGCACTCTCTTCCAGCTCACGCTGCGGCCGAAGTCGATTGGCCAGCTGCTCGACGACATCGAAGTGTTCGGGTCGAAGCTCGACACACGACCTCGCCACGTTGGACGGACGTCGTCGGGCAGCCCAATGCGACGCAACGGTCAGCGACGAGCTGCGCCCGGCGGGCTGCATCTCCAAGAGCGCATCGCACAGATTGGCGCTCAGTAGCTGTTCGGCCGGGTTTTCAAAAAGCGACTCCGTGGAGTCACGATTCGTCCCCGTGACGAGCGCGTCGAGAGCTTGCATCAGCGCCCCGGTGACCTTCCGTGTAAACGGGACCGCATCGAGGCGCTCCCCATTTTCATCGGCCAGGGCCAATTGCTCTTCGGTCGCCTCGGACGGAACCGCGTCGAGCGGACAGATCACCCGCGCAATGAAGCTTCCCGGCTCACTTGCGATTCGGCACGCTTTGATGAAGGTGGACGCCTCGGCGCGGCTCAATCGCGCATAGTACGCCTGCGGTTCGACCACCGCGCAAGCCGAGGCGAGTAGCGCCTTTTTCGCTCCGCCGAAGAGGTTCAACCCATCTTCAATCAGGATGGTGCCGTCGGCAACAGAAGGGTCGTCTACGCGAAACCTTACGACGTCCGCCGGGCCCGTGAGCAAGTCGTTGAGCACATGTTCGGCCGGGCGGTCCTCATAGCTGGCAATATCGCTAACCGCCTCGGCCATCCGCCGGTAGTATTCCTCCGGGAAACTGCGTGCCATGGGCACGACAACCTCCTGTTCGTCGCCGTCGCGTCGAAACACCGCAATCTCATCAGGCAGATCCGGTACTCGGCGCCATTCGTTCGCGAGCAGGTAGTGACGCACGTCGGCTGCCAGTACCTTTTCAACGAGATGTCGCTCTAAGCCCTTATAGCTCATTGCCGATCTCCTCGTAGCGCGACGCTTTGACCATCAGCTCTCGCAATTGATCCGGCGAAAACACTTGCATCTGGGGAATCTCGATGCGCCGACTCGTTTCGTTGTCGATATCCTCGGCCCCGCGCAAGCTGTACCAATAACAACATCGACGCGAGACAAGCTGTTCGGCGCCAAACTCGAGCCACTCGCCTTCATTCTCCGGCAGCACCAACAAGACGAGTAAGCGCTGGTTATGTGACAGCACTCGCAGCTCATTGAAGTTCTTCATTTTGAGGTCGAACACGACATGTCTATCTCGGAAAGTCGCGTTGGACGTCGCCTTCAGCTGCAGATCGAGAACCGGCGAGTGAACCTTGGAATCGTGCGCGAGCTTGCCCTTCGCGCGAATCGTAACGTCGATGCTATCCCGGTCCTTAGACACCCGGTCGCACGAAAACGCCGTCTTGCTCGCGACGGCATGGACGTATGCGTAGCTCAGTTCCTCCTTAATGTCGTTGGTGCTCAGCATGCTGCGGCTCCAGAGAATGCGTCCTCAGGCACTCGAGCCTAGCTCGCCCGGCCGGGCGAGTCGAGCAAGGAGACCTGTAATCCTGAATCGCGACTTGCGATTGATTTGCAGATAAGTACCACAATGCTCCCACGCATCACCCCGCCTCCTCCCTCACCTCCTCATACACCCGGTTCAGCAACAGCCGAATCACCGCCTCGCCGAACTCCCCTTCCCCGATAATCCGGTTGACCAACTGCGCGTTCTCCTGGTGCCGGTCGATCAACACGCTCTCCAGCTTTTTGCGTGCCGGATACCGAAAGTTCTCCTCGCTATTGGCGAGCGCGGCTTGCTTCACCGAGGCGTCTTCCTTCATCACCGCGGCTACCTGGTCGAAGAAGAGCTGGTCGGCCTCCGTGAACTCCGTGCCGAACCGCTGGTTGAGCACGTCGATGAGCCGGCTCAGCTCGATCTGCTGCTCTTCGGTCTTCGCGCCGGTGCCCACCTCGTGCGGCCCGAACACCATGCCGCCGCCCTCCAGGTCGATGGCGCCCTCCCCGGTCTTTTGGATTCGGTAATACTTGAGCGCCACGTCATCCGAGATATCCACGTCTTCGGTGTCCTCGTTGCGCTTCGGCAACTTCCGCGCCAGTAAACGACCGTACACGTAGAGCATCTCGAGCTGCTCGTCGGTGAATTGGGTGACCTGGGCCATGAAGCCGTACAGGCGCAGGTAGTTGTTGAGCATGGCGCGGAAGTCGTCTTGCTCTTCTTCGTCGCGGTTCTTGAAGCGGTCGACGGCCGGGTCGAGGTGGGAGTTGAGGCGAGCGTTGTCGGCCTTGGACACCTTGTCCTTGAAGAAGACCTTGGCGAAGGCTTCCACCTCTTCCTGGCGGAAGATGCGGTACTCGTGCAGGTCGTATTGCAGGTCGTAGAGCTTCTGGGGGTCGATGTCTTCGTCGATGGTGGTGCGCTCGTAGAACGGCTTGAACGCCTCGAGGATGTCCTCGCGCTTGTTGACGAAGTCGAGCACGAAGGTGTCGTCCTTGCCGCTGGTGGTGCGGTTGAGCCGCGACAGCGTCTGGACGGCCTGGATGTGGGCGAGCCGCTTGTCGACGTACATGGTGTGCAGGAGCGGCTGGTCGAAGCCGGTCTGATACTTGTTGGCCACGATGAGGATGCGGTAGCGGTCGGTGTCGAATTTGCGCGGCAGCTCGCCCTCCTTGATGCCGCCGTTCATGCCCTCTTCGGTGTAGCTCTGGCCGGTGTCGGGGTCCTCGACGGTGCCGGAAAACGCAACGAGTACGCCCAGGTCATAGCCGTGGCTTTTCACATACTCGTCGAAGGCCAGCTTGTAGCGCACGGCGTGCAGGCGCGAGCCGCAGACGACCATCGCCTTGGCGCGGCCGTCGATCTTCTGGCGCGTGTTGCGCTGGAAGTGCTCGACGATGATCTCGGTCTTCTGCGAGACGTTGTGCGGGTGCAGGCTCAAAAATCTAGCCAGCGCCTTCGAGCCCTTGCGTTTGTCGAGGCGCTTGTCCTCCTCAATCTTCTTCACCAGCCCGAAGTAGGTGTCGTAGGTGGTGTAGTACTGCAGGGTATCGAGGATAAAACCCTCCTCGATGGCCTGCTTCATCGTGTAGTGATGGAACGCGTCGGGTTTGCCGGCGGCGTCGGTGTGGCCGAACATCTTGAGGGTCTTGTATTTGGGGGTCGCGGTGAACGCATAGAAGCTCAGGTTCTCGCGCGGCCCACGGTATAGCGCGGCCTTGAAGGCTGCAGCGTAGACGTCGGCGTTGGACCCATCCTCCTGCATCGCCTCGAACTCTTCGAGCAGCTCCTCGTCGACCTCGCCCGACAGAATCTTCTTCATCTCCGCGGCCATCTCGCCGGATTGCGAGCTATGCGCCTCGTCGACCACCACGGCGTAGGCCTTGCCCGGAAGCTCCCCGATCTTCTCGGTCACGTACGGGAACTTGTGCAGCGTCGTGATGATGATGGGCGCGCCCGACTCCAGGGCCTCCGCGAGCTGCGTCGAGTCCTGGTCAATACGCTTGACGACCCCGGATTTGTGCTCGAGCTGGTAGATCGTGTCCTGCAACTGCTTGTCGAGCACCAGCCGATCGGTCACGACCACGACCGAGTCGAAGATCTTCTCGTCATGCTCGTCGTGCAGCGACTGCAACTGGTGGGTGAGCCACGCGATAGACATCGACTTGCCCGACCCCGTCGAGTGCTGCACCAGGTAGTTCTCGCCCGGCCCGTTCTCCAGCGTCGCCCCGATGAGCTTTCGCACCGCGTCGAGCTGGTGGTAGCGCGGGAAGATCATCGTCTCCTTCCCGGTCTCGTCGTCCTTCTGCAGGTTGATGAACCGCCCGATGATCTGCAGCAGGCTGTGGCGCTCCCAGACCTTCTCCCACAGATAGTGCGTGCGGTGCTTTCCCGGCACCGGCGGGTTCCCCGCCCCGTCGTTATAGCCCTTGTTGAACGGCAGGAAGAACGTGCTCTGCCCGGCGAGCCGGGTGGCCATGTGGGCTTCGTCGGAGTCGACCGCGAAGTGGACGAGCGCGCGCTCCTTGAACCGAAAGATCGGCGCCTTCGCGTCCCGGTCCTTTTTGTACTGGATAATCGCGTTTCGGAAGGTCTGCCCCGCGAGCTCCATCTTGAGCTCGGCCGTCACCACCGGGATGCCGTTTAAGAACAGCACCAGGTCCAGGCTATTGTCGTTTTTCGGGTCGTAGTGGAGCTGCCGAACCACCGTCAGCCGGTTCTGCTCGTACTTCTCCAACACGTCGGGGTTGAGCCCATGCGCCGGCCGAAAATACGCCACCCGCATCTGCTGCCCATAGAACCGAAACCCTCGCCGCAACACATCGAGCACGCCCTGCTTCCGCAGCGCCTTACACAACCCACCCACGAACTTCTTATCGAGCTGGGCCCCGTGGATTTTGTGCAGCTTTTTCCAGCGCTTGGGCTGCGTAGCCTCGACGAACTCCACCACCTCTTTCGGCAACAGCGCCCGCTCCCGGTCGTAGTCGGAGGCGTGCCCGCGGCGGTAGCCGTTGGCGACCAGGTGCGCTTCGATGTCGTCTTCGAAGTTCTTCTCGAGGTGTTTCTTCATCCATCGTCCTCGGCTGACTTCGAACGCACTTCTACCTCGGCCGCAAAATACGCTTGATTGGGATCACTGGGGTTTTCGGGGTTTGTGCGCTCCAAGAGCCCCTCCTGGTACATTGGCGACAGGTGCCTTTCCGCGAGACGCCTGGCGTTGCGATTGCCCAAGACTTCGGCGAGTTCGGAGGGCCGCCAAGCCCGCCTGCTAGCGAGCGTGAGGATGGCCTTCCTCAGCTTCTCCTTGCGCGGGCGCTTACCCAAATTTTTGACCATTTCGCGTTCCTCGCCAGTCAACTCCCCACGATCGGCGCGAAGCCCCCCACGATCCGCCTCGAGCCCCCCACGATCGCGGCGAAGCCCCCCACGATCCGCCTCGAGCCCCCCACGATCCGCCTCGAGCCCCCCACGATCCGAGATATCCGGGTGCAACGTGTAATAACTGGCGGGGCCTGCTGAATGCAGCTCGAGGAGCTCCGAGTCTCGCAAACGACGTAATAGCTGACTCGCCTCCAACGTATCGAGCCCGGCAATGCGCCTCATGCTCGCATTGTCGACCTGTCCATGGCGACGCGCTTCGAGCAGCGCGCGAAACTCCTCCTGCGACAGTTCGTCACCGTCGAGTCGCGCGATGAACCGGCGGTCGGCCTCGCTCAACTCCAGTGTGTTACGCAGCGTGACCGCGAAGGAGTGCGGCGTCTCTTCGAGCTCCGGGTCGGGCAGGAAACTCCCTTCCATCTCGTAGAACATCCGCGGGATTCCCTCACCCTGGTCGCGCATGTAGCCAAGGTCGACGAGCACCCGAACCAGGCGAGGGTTTCGGCTGGCGTGAAATCGTTCCTGCCGTCGCAGGCCTTCGATCGAAACGGTCTCCATGAGCCGCCCCGGGTTGAGAACCTCCATGCGGTCGTCATACAGCCATACCTCGGTGCAGCGGCATTGCGCGGCCAGCAATAGGCATGCGTTGAACAGTCCGATTGACGCTCATTCATCATTTGCTCCAACTGCTCGATAAGCCTGCTTCGGATGTCGGGGAACTCGCGTTCCGCGAGCGCGGCCTTGATGCGGTGTAGGCCGCTGCCCATCGCTTCGGCGAGTTGAAGTTGGTAGAGGATGTGGGCGATGTCGGGATTGCGCAGCTTCGAGCCGACCTGGCCGAGTTGATCGGCCGGCTTGAGAGAGCGACCGGGATTGCGGATCTCGATGCGGTCGCTGCAGCGGATAATTTTGACCGAGCTCGCGTCGCGATAGTCGCGGTGCATGACGGCGTTGACTACGGCCTCACGCAGGACGAATTGGGGAATGAGGGATTCCTCAGTACGTCTGATGGAATCGGCGGGGAAAGCCATCCGCACGGGGAGTTCGCCGACGATGGCGTCGACGACCTTCGGGATGGTGACCACCAGCGGCGCCCAGAACTTCTGCGTCTGCATCGTGTCGGCCGAGGCCGCGCAGTCGGTGCCGTAGATGCGGATGTAGTCGATGCGCGACGAGATCCACATCTTGTTCTCGAGCGTAAATCGGGTACCGAAGAGCACCAGTGCCGCGACCGTTGCGCGCAACTCGCCGTCGACCTTGCACAGGCCGTTGCGCTGAGCACGGTCACCTCGCTTGGGCCGAAATCCGTAAGAATGGCGGAAAAACTCCCGCTCGAATAGCGGCTCCAACACCAGCTTGAGCGCCTCAACGGTCGGAATCCCCAGTGGGCGCATTTCTCCACGGCCCGGGCGTCAAAGGAGGCACGTGGTTCAGCCTGACAAGAGTGGGCCGGGGGGATCGTTGTCCGAATCGACCCGGGACGCCTCGCGGAAACGACGCGCGGACACGTTTGCGCCAGGTGGGCGACTCGCTGATGAACCACGTCACTAATGTGGCTGCCGGGCTCAGGGAAGATGGGCGCTCACCCTTTTTGCACTCGTACTGGACGCAGCGCCGACGGAGTACAGGCCTCGTCAATGACTCGATGGTGACAATTCTTTTGTATGATCGGTCGCGACATCCCTCGTTAAACCGATACTTGATAAAGGAACCCGCCATGACTGCTGGCAAAAACCAAGCAGAAGGAGCCGCTACTGCAGTTGAAGAACAACGTCGCGACGAGGCTTACCGCGACGAGCGAAAACTCCTCCTCGATCGTGAGATCGAGTACGCAAAGATGTTCGACGGAACGCTGATCACTTTGACGTCTGCCGCGCTGGGCTTGACAGTCGCTTTGCTGGAGTTCTTGGAACCTGGCGTTACCCACACGGCCTGGCTCTCTGTTTCGAGCATTGCTTTCCTTGTTGGACTTATCGCCAACATAGTCGGAATGGCACTGACAAGAGAGGTCCATCATGTCGAAGTTCAATGCCGTGACGAAACGGAAAGGCTTGCCCTTGGGACACATGACGCCGACCAGCAATACCTCGACCATGCCACTGCTCGTCGGAACCAACTAAACATCGGGATTTCCTGGCTCAACTGGATTGCCTTGGCCGGTTTCGCAATTGGTGCCGTCACGCTGGTCGTGTTCGCAAGTGTGAACGTATAGGCAAGGACGCTGAGGTTATGCGGCTTTCCCGCATAACCGGCGTCGGATTGCACGGCGGCTGTTCACGCGAAACTCATTCGTGGAATGGCCCCGCAAAACAGCCGAACTCACGGAAACCTGACGTCAGACGCTCCAAAATGGAGGCAAGCCATGGCCCAAATCCCCCCCGCACATATTCCGTCAGAGGCAATTGCGCAGCTTCTCGAAAAGATCCCGCTCAGCGAAGGCGCCATTGCAACCACCATTCACGTGGATGAAGACACCCTCTCCGAATGGAAATCTCAAGGAGTCACAGGGCCGGCGGCGATCGGGCTGCAGTTGGTCGGTGAGCAACTCATCGGCGACGAGGACGAGATAAACGCGCGCCGGTACATATCTAAGCCCGACCGTCCCAAACCCGAGCATTTGACTGGTGGCGTCGTCTCACCGAATAGGCCAGTTAGAATCAGCCAGCACGACATTGTCACCGCCGTTCAGACAATCCAGCAACAGACGGGACTCGACGATTTCGAGGTTGCCGAGTTGCTCGGCACTGATATCGGACAGTATAGCGAATGGAAGAGCCTCGGGAACGCTGAGGGTGCTGACGCAGCTGGTCTCATGCTGCTTTCTCAACGATTAGGTGGCGGGACCACCCTGTGACAACGCCGCAACATGCATGGGCTCAGGAGCTCCGGTGTGGCGAGAAGGCATTTCCTCGCGCTTTGCTACTCGATCACCTCGACCAACTCCGCCAACACCCGAAACTCACCCGGCTGGGCATCTCGGATCACAATCGGCTCGAAGCTCGGGTCCGAGCTATCCGGCTCCAGCCGGATTTCGGTATGGCGCCAGGTCCCGTCGTCGAGCTGCTCTTTCTCGCTGCGGTAGACCTTGACGGTGTACTCGGCGCCCAGTTCGGCGTCGTGGACGTCGCGGTGCTGGGCCAAGACAACCTTACCGTTTCGCGAGCCCTTCGGATTCGCCCGAAATAGGCAATACGACCCATTCGGGATACGCCGGTTCATCGATTCACCGATGACTTGCGCGACGAAAAAGCCCTCTTGGGGCCGCAAGTGCTCGGGCAATTTCACCCACTCGGTGTCGCCGTCGAACATCAACTGCGTCGAAAACTCGCCGACGGTCTGAGCTTCGCTGAACGCGCCCGCGGCGGCCTTCAGGCTCAGCAGCGGGACGCAATTCTCGAACGGTCTGGCGTCTTCGTCGGCCACGACCGGATAGGGATACTCGACGGGTTCTGCCGGCGTGTTCGGCGCCGCGGACTCGTCACTGGTCGCCCAGTCGTCGCCGAACATCTCGGCCTGCTTGACGACGGTCTCCATGGCCAGCTTCTGCATGTCCGGAGGGTAGCCGTAGCGCTTGAGGAAGCGCTTGACCAGGGTTCGCAGGTTCGCCCGCGCGGACTCCTTGCGCATCCAGTCGACGGAAACGTTTCGCCGAACGATCTCGGTGAGCCTGGAGGCCATCTCGCGCAGCACGTCGTCGCCCATCACCTCCACGGCGCTGTCGTTCTCGGCGAGCGCGGAGTAAAAGGCGACCTCCTCGGGGCTCATGTCGAGCTCGCGGTCGCGCTCGTTGGTTTCACGCATCTCACGCGCAATGCCCAACAACTCCTCGATGACCTGGGCGGCCTCGATGGAGCGGTTTTGGTAGCGAAGTACGGCGCTGGCGAGCATCTCGGAGAATTTGCGCGAGCGTACGAGGTTGGTCTTGGCGCTGGTGCGAATCTCCTCTTTGAGCAGCTTTCGGAGCATGTCGAGCGCCAGGTTCTTCTGCTTCATCCCGGCGACTTCGCTCAAGAACTGTTCGGACAGAATCGAAATATCCGGCCGGCCCAGGCCCGCCATCGACAGCACGTCGACGACTTCGTCGGAGGC
This sequence comes from uncultured delta proteobacterium, assembly GCA_963697525.1. GTDB lineage: Bacteria > Myxococcota_A > Bradymonadia > Bradymonadales > Bradymonadaceae > Bradymonas. Next base: position 4,303,445 of record OY969087.1, on the reverse strand, counting down.
AATGGCCGCCGAGACGAGCTGCTTGACGGCGTGGTCGACCTTCTCTTGGCGAATCTCGGTGTCCGGGTCGGTCTTGATGAGGGTACCGCGCACTTCCTGGAAGAAGGCGACCTCGTCATGGATCTTCTCCGCCTCGTCTTCGGCGCCGCCTATTGCGTAGGCTTTCGACAGATCGCGCACGGCCTTCGAGAAGCGCTCGCGGCCGTCGTCGACGTCGAGCACGTGGTTGGCGGCGTACATCACGAGCTGCCCGGGTTTCTCGACCGTGCGGTCCAGCCACGACGAGTAGTCGAAGCCGTGCAGCATTCCGCGGCATACTTCGTATTTCTCGAGCATCACCTCAACGGCGAGCTCGACTTCGCGTTGGGGCTTCCCCTTGCCGCCGGACTCCGTATACGTCTTGAGCGCCTTCTTGAGGTTCTTGGTGATGCCGATGTAGTCGACCACCAACCCGCCGGGCTTGTCGCGGAACACGCGGTTGACCCTGGCGATGGCCTGCATCAGGTTGTGACCGTGCAGCGGCTTGTCGATGTACATCGTGTGGGCGCACGGCGCGTCGAAGCCGGTCAGCCACATATCGCATACGATGACCACCTCCAGCTCGTCGTCCGGGTCCTTGAAGCGCTCGCCGATGAGGTCGCGCTTGGCCTTACTGCGGATATGCGGCTGGAAGTTCTTGGGGTCGCTCGACGAGCCAGTCATGATGACCTTGACGCCGCCCTCCTCGTCTCGCTCGGCGTGCCACTGGGGCCGAAGCCCCACAATGGCCTGGTACATGCGCACGCACGCCTCCCGGCTGATGCACACGATCATGGCCTTGCCGTCGAGCGCTTCGACGCGCCGGTCGAAGTGGTGCAGCAAGTCGCCAGCGACCTGCTCGATGCGCTTGGGGTGGGCGACGAGCTTTTCGAGCGTGCTGTATTTCGCCTTGAGCTTCTCCTGAAAATCCTCGTCGGTGCCCTCGGTGAGCTCGTCGAATTGGCGGTCGATCTCGTCGGCGATGTCCGCGTCGAGCTTGAGCTTGACCAGCCGATTCTCGTAGTAAATCGGGACCGTCGCGCCGTCCTCGATGGCCTTCTCGATGTCATAGATACTGATGTAATCGCCAAAGACCGTGCGCGTACTGCGATCCTCCAGGTCGATGGGCGTTCCCGTAAAGCCGATGAACGACGCGTTCGGCACCGCGTCGCGCAAATGCCGCGCGAAGCCCTCGATGAACCCATACTGGCTGCGATGGGCCTCGTCGGCGATGACGACGACGTTCTTGCGCTCGGTCAAAAGCGGGTGGCGAGCGTGCTTCTCGTCGGGGAAGAACTTCTGGATGGTCGTAAAGATGACCCCGCCCGAGGCGCGCTGCAACAGCTCCTTCAAGTGGTCGCGGTCTTCGGCCTGCACCGGGGTCTGGCGCAGCAGCTCACTCGATTGCGCGAACGTGCCGTAGAGCTGGTCGTCCAGGTCGTTGCGGTCGGTAATCACGACCAACGTCGGGTTGGCCATCGCCGGGTGCCCGATGACCTTTCCGGCGTAGAAGGTCATCGTAAAGCTCTTGCCCGAGCCCTGCGTATGCCACACCACCCCGGCCTTGCGGTCACCGTCGTGGCGCGTGGCCTCCACCGTCTTTTCGACAGCCGTACGGGCCGCGTGAAACTGGTGGTAGGCCGCCAGAATCTTGACCGTGCCCTTCTTCGAGTCCTGAAAGACCACGAAGTTCTGCACCAGGTCCAGGAACCGCTCCTTTTCGAACACGCCAAGCACCAACGGCTCGAGCTGCAGCAGGTCGGTGGGCACCTCTTCCTTTCCCGTAATCGTGCGCCACGGCATGAACCGTTCGACCGGCGCCGTCAGCGAGCCGATACGCGCCCACTGGTTATCCGAGATGACATTGACCTCGTTGTAGACGAACAACGAGCCGATGATGTCCTTATAGTTCTGGACCTGCTGGTAGGCTTTGAGGATGGTCGCGTTCTCGTCGCCCTGTTTCTTCAATTCGAACACGCCCAGCGGCAGCCCGTTGACGAAGGCCACGATATCCGGCCGGCGCGTCTTCTGACCTTCCTTCACGGAAAACTGATTGACCGCCACCCAGTCGTTATTGGCCGGCTCCGAAAAATCGATCAACTTGACCTGCTCGCCGGACAGCGTCCCGTCCTCGCGCAATACCTCCACGCCCACCCCATCGACCAACCACCGATGAAAACGACGGTTGTTCTCCACTACGGAAGGCGATTCGGGATGCAGCACGCGCCGGATGGCCTCCTCGCGTGCGTCGGCGGGAACGTCGGGGTTGAGCTTGCGCACTGCCCGCTCCAGGCGCCCGCGCAACACCACCTCGGTGTAGTCGTCGCGCTCGGCGTTTCGCTCGCCGGGCGCGATCTCCGGGCCATGCAACACCTGCCAGCCGAGCTTGCGAAACTGCTCGAGCGCGTTCTGCTCGACGGCATCTTCGGACATATCGACTGCGGACATCTACTGCTCCCCAGGACGGCTTTGGTGAACGGAAACAGTATCGCGCTGGGCGAGGGGGCGCGCAAGCATAAAGCCGCCCAGCCGGTGTTGCGCAACATTGCGCAACGTTGACCGACGGTGCTCGAAGGCCTAGATTGTATGGCGTGGAGTCATCAAGTTGGAGCTCCGCAGAATTCTTGCAAAAGGCGGCGTGATGAAATCCTCGAACTACGAAACGCAGACTTTTCGTGAGAAACTCTATGCGGGCGTCGATCGGGAACATCGCGCGCGAGTTGATGAGTTGCTCACGTCGTCGATTCGAGGGTCGGACCGGATCGAGGGCATCTATCGATCGCGTGCGAGCTATGCAGCAGGCAGTCCACGCGACCTCCCGCGAGTGCCGCGCGACGAGCGCTAGCAACTCAGTCACGCACCTTTCGCAAGCATCCACGGCCGCCGAATGAGCAATTCGGGGGCTTTTTGTTTAGCTTTTTCGCCGAAGCACAGAACACCTTGTAGATGAGCTTCGCCAGCGGCCACAGGTCGCCTCCATCCAACCTGGCGGCCTCGAACGCCTTGTCGGTGCGCAGTTGGCTACGACTCAACACATCCCAATCGAGCGGGACCGGCTCGGACAAGTTCGCGCCAATAGACTGGATGCACCGGGCCGAACTCCTCGCGCAGTTGTTTGCGAATTCTGCGCAGGTCCGACTCGAATTGCATCATCAACATCGGTACGACCTGGGGCGCCGGGGTGTCGAACTCCCTCCTGCCCACCACGATATCGCCACTCGTCCTGTAGTGTCCGCCCCACGGAAAGAGCCGGCCAAAGATTCGCTCGTGCAGCCCGAGGACAAGTTTGCAATCGAGATCGATATCGGAAGGCATCTCAATGATGGCCTGGAGCATGCCTTCGATGTTGTGATGAACGACCTGTAGGTCCTGGAGCGCATAAAGTGCTTCACTGCCATCTCGGTGACGAACATGCATGAGGTCAGTGCTACCGCGTTGCTCTTCCGCCATGCATTCGGCAAAGACGAGACCGCCACAGTAGACCACGTCCGCGACCTGCGGCCACCGTTCCACCTCGCCGCCACCCGGCGCGCCCCGTGTGATGTACTTCGGGTTCTCTCGATAGCGCGGGAGCGCATCGCGTTGCGCCCGGTCCATCCGGTCGAGCACATCCGAGTGCGTCTTGCGAATGACGCGACTCACGCCGTGCTGCACGAAGAGCACTTCGCGTGCCTCTGGATGAACACGAATTTTGCAGGGTTTCCTGCTCGAGTCGCTCATCTGTCAGTCGGCAAGGAAGGCGAACCACCGCAAGAGCCTAACTCGCCCGACATGGCGAGTCGAGACGACGAAACGCGCCTTCAACAACGCCGCCACCAACGACGCGCTGAGCTAAAGGCAAACACGCCGCACCTCGCCACACTCACCCGCTCGCGGGGAGGCGGCGCGCGCGTCTTTGAGCGCGCGTCGCGACGCTGGGAGTCGGTCCAAGGGCGCGTCGCAAAGCAACTCCTTGCCAACCCGTGGCTTCGAATCGGCGCGTGGTTGCTCTTTGTGGCTTCGAATCGGCGAGTAGCTGGCGCCCCCTCCGCCTTGCGCTGGACAGCGCGCAAGGCACCTCCCCGCGAGCGGCCGCGAGCGGAGGAGGGGTGGCATGGCGCAGCTCCTGGGGTGGGTTGGCCGCGCCCGCCGCGGGGTGACGGGCATGCCAGGAACCATTCGGGCCTCGACAAACGCTAGGCAAGGGTCGGGTTAGAGCAGCGGGCGACGGCTAGACACCACTAGCTCAAATCCGCGGCAAGTTCTGCATCAAGCCTTTCGATGTGTTCTTCTTCGATGAGATCGCGGGTCTGCTCCATGTCACCGATAAGTCGACAAGCTTGGTCGAAGACATCGAACAAGTCACGCTCGGGAGGAGGCGCAACCACACCCGTGAACCGGAAGTCCTCACCGTTGTCGGCAAGGTTGAACAGCGTGCCACACCATTGGTCGGCCTTCTTCTTGATCGACTCTTTGTTCTTGTAGTCGAACGAAATTGCGTCGATGACTTGAGTCGTTCCGTTTTGCCAGGCGACCGGGAAGGTGTGCTCAACGTCCAGTTTGCCGCGCAGACGCTTGTCAAACACCAGGTGACGCGCGAAACGCGAGTGGCGTAGATACTGGACCACGGTGGATTGAATCTTGTTTTCGTTTCGGCGCTCGCGGCTCTTACGCGCTTCTTCATGACGCCCGATGAATTCGTATCGAAGCTGTCGGAACCTTGTCTCCGGCCGAGGGTGAATCCCACTCATGAAGTCAGACCAGACAAAGCAAGATTCCGCCTCGGGAATGAGCTCCGTGCGCAGCTCGTCGAGTGACGGCTGCTCCAGATCTCGCGTGGCAATATATTCGCTCAGATCGAGCTGACGCGGTTCACCAGCCGCTGATTGGAGTACATCGTCGAAATGCCGTCGGAGCTCGGCAAGAAGTCGCTGGTAGCCTTCACTGTCGAACCCGCCGAAAAAGTCCGACAGGCGTGAGTACCTCGGCGTGACATAGTGAAACACCGCGCCATCATCCGGGACCGCCATTACGAGGCCGATGTTTACAAGCTCACCCGCGCTTTTGCTGCGTCGATAGCGCAGAATGCTGTACTGGTAAGTCTTCATAACAAGAGCCTCACGAGTTGGTCGCCTATCCCCTCGAAATGGTGTTCTCGCCTTTGCAGAAAGTCAAAAATTCGGTCGTAATTGCCCGCCATTCCTTCCCAGGAAGCAGGCAATTCGTCTCGCATCTCTGTAAGAATCTCGTCAACGGGCAAATTGTTCCATTTCTGCGCCAGCGAATCAAAGCTGCCATTACACCATTTCAGAAGCTGGAAGCATACATGCGCCTCGATGGCCTGATCGGGCAGCAGGGGGTCTTCGAGGAACCGCGCGTAACCTTCCTCACTCTTACGATGCACGCCAAGCGCGAGCGAGTGGTCGATGGGGTAATACTTGAGACCATCCCACAAAAGATTGGACTGCCCGCCATTCCTATCCCCGTTGACGATGGTACTGTCGAACTCAATGACGCTCTCCAATACGCCCCTCAATTGCGCGTCGAGCGTCTGCCTCTCGGCATGCCAGGTGCGTGTGCCTTCCAGATACACGGTGGCGAAGTTCTCCCCCGTGCTCTGCCGCAAGCGGTTGCGCACAGTAGCGTTGGCGACGGCCGTCGCGAACTCTTCTGACACCTCGACAATTGCATAGTCCGGAACGTCGAGACCAAGGACGCGCGCCAGCATCGAGCAGATAAGTTCGCACGCGAGCGCCGTTCCGCCATGATTCTGCGAGCCCACAACCGCGGGATTGCGAAGCTTCAGGACAGTTTCATAGGGGTCTGACCAGTCCTCTGGGTAGGCTACCACGAACAGCGGGCAGCTCACGCCCTCATCCATGACGCCGCGAAATTCGGTCGCGTGTAGTCGCATTGGAGGTTCGATGAGGCGCATAGAACTGCAAGGAGGTTAGGAGGATTCGAATGAGATGGAGCTCGAGACGTTTGGCTCAAGCGTCTTCTGAGGTCTTCTCTCCCGAGACGACATACGAGGCTGCACGCTGCTGGTTTCAAGCCGGTGTCCGATGGATAGACCAAACCTAACTCGCCGCCTCTCGGCGAGTCTAGAGGCGAGGACCTACACCATCGCCAACACCACCGGCGCCACTGTGTTCACGATCGACCAGGCATCCTCGACGAACCACTCCAAAAAGTCCTTGTCGGCCGCCAGGCGCACCTCGTGCGCCGACAGCAAATCGGCCAGTTGCCCAACCGGCCGTACTTCGTCAGCGCCGCCAGCTCCTCGTCAGAAAGCTTCGCCACCTCGCACCCATCGATCGCTAGCTAGCTAGACCATACGCCTGCTCGACCCGCGCGAGCGAGGTCATCCTCGTCCACATGCGAATCGACCTTCGCCTTGGGATGCTGGTTGCACTCGCGAGCCGAAGGCCCGTTATTCAATGCTCCGCAAGCCTCTGTGTTACAATGCTGTTAGCAATTGCACCGACTTTTGGGTCTTGCCAATAGAGTGAATTAACGATGTGAATCACATTCTCCGGCGTCAGCGGGAGGCGAATATGAGTAGCAGCAAGGCGGCTCAGCAACCTCTCGCGAGGCTCGCGAAAAAGTCTCTTTCCGCGGACACCTCTGTCTTCAGCTAAGAGTGCCACCATGGCCGCAGAAAGTGGCCTATCTACCAATCGAATTCGAAATTTCGTCCGAATCATCGCGAGCCAGTTCTGATCCTTGTAATGACGATAGGCAACATCGTCGAATAGCTTGATCAATGACCAGTCACACGTCTCCAGCGTCGCGAGGATACCATTTAGCGCACGCCAGAGATCGTGATGCTGTTCCCAGTCTTCGGCACATTTGTAACGCAAATCATGCTCGACCTCATGCCAACCCTCAGAAAGCACACTTCGAACCTGGACTTCGAAAGTCTGGTCAACCAAAGAATGCCGATGAAGGTGTCCGTCATTGCTCAAATCCTCCGGCAACGGAAAAACAAAGTTCAGACGCGCAGGCGCGAAAGTCTGAGCATCGTGTTGATCTTCTGATACGTCCAATGGGGTGCCGAACAGGTGCAGCAGCACTTGCCTGACGATCCCCACATCATCCGCAAAGTACACGGCGATCCGCACTCCGTACGGGTCCTGAATCTTCTTGCCGCTCTCGCTGTACTTCCCTGGACTCGACTCAATCTTGCGCAACAGCGAAGAACTGCTCTTGGCTCGATGGAATCGGCGAAACAATAACCCTGCATGGCTCAAGCACCGACCAATACGTTCAGCGAGTAGCCTGGCAACACGATCTTCAGCAGTCGGTGATACGTTTTTCAGAATATTAGCAGTGGTCATGCCCCCCCTCTCGGTCCAGCTTTTCTCGAATTTCCGCCAACTTATCAGTATTCAAGAACGCGGTGGTGCCTTGGACTTCAACCAATCCGCGCTTGCAAAGTTGGTCCAGTGCCTTACGAATGGCAGGTTTCTCGTTGGACGGACGGCCCATGAATAGTGTGTTTAGTGCACGAGTGCGCTCAAAGTGCTGCTTTCCGATTGGCCAGAACCGCTCGAGGATGTGACGCTCGTAGTCGGGAGAGTTCTCTTCCGTGAACGCGGTGGGAGTCTCTTGCAGCCGTTCGGCAAAGTCGACATCACCGGACGGCGCAACTATCCAGCGACCATGTCCCTCGACAACGTCGCCCGTCGACCTGCAGTCATAAAATTCACATTGAGCGAAGCCAGTGTTGATGAAGGCTCCTAGGTGAAACTTAACGCCATGGAATCTGCAATCAGCGAAAACGCAATTCTCGAAGCGGCCATGTGCTCCAAGATCACTATTTGTGAGCGTCAAACCTGAGAAGGTAGCGCCATTGTAATTGCGAGTACTCTTGCCGCGGAGGATTAGCTCCCACTGAAGAACCTTCTGCGGCTCAAAGAAATGAAACGCAAACATCAGCAATTGGTGGATGCGCGTTCGCTCACTCTGTGCTCGCGCGCCGTACGCCGTCACTGCTTTATCGACAAATTGTTCTGGCCCGAGCCACTCAGATTCCTCCTGGGCAGCGGCGGGCGAGGCACCACCGCTGGTTTCCTTCGGCTTTTGGTTACCGTCTCCTGACTCCGGTTCTTCCGCCTCAACAATATCATCGCGAGCAATTTTGGGCTGAGCGTCGGCGCAAATGATATCGCCGACAAGCGATCCCAGCACAAAGTCATTCACAAACCCTACTGCTTCCGTATCTGCGCCCGGACGGTTCAAAAAGGCATGCACAGTAAGCTTGTCAACGAGTTCCTCCACCTGCAGCACCTCTTCTCCAATGTACCGTTGCCTCACCTTCTCAAGCAGTTCCAGGTTGTTCGTGGCAATCAGCTCTCTGATTTCTTCGGGAGTTGCAGAATCGTAGTCTTGCTCAACCATATCTCGCACGACAGAGTAGAAGACCGCCTTCTGCTCATCTGGCTCCATTTTCAGGCTCTGGCGGACCTGCTCTCTTCGAAGAAGACGCTCGAAGTAGTTTTGGACAATTTCCTCTGGCGTCTCGACCAGCTCACTGAAGTCGCTGTCATTCGCAGCGCGAAGGAAGGCCAACAACACAGGATTCGAGAGCTGCCGTAACGGAATCCCCGCGTCCTCTAGGAGATGTCTACGCTCGTGACCGAGCCAATGCTCAACCTCTGGTTCGCTGAGCACATAGCGGCAAATCGAAAAATCGGCCCCTTCTCTGTCAGCCCATGTATGAAAATCACTCGATGCAAAAATTGCTGTTCGTCGAGTAGTTACGATCGCCTTTGCGTCCTGGCGCAGCAAACCCGCCAGTGTATCCAGCATCGGCTCGATTTCGTCGAACCTGTTCTCTCTCACAGAGCGGTCCAGCAGTTCATCAAATCCGTCAACGATAAGCGGGATCCGCCCGTTTTGGATTTCTTTCGTGACTAATGTCGAAGGAAGGTGAGAGAAATTTCGATCAATTTCATCGAGCAACACGTACCTGAACTCTCTTGCCCCGCGGTTTCGTGAGAGTTCGGTCAGCAGGGGCACCTTATCCTGAGCAATATCGAGCAACCGCCTGAGCACTTCGAACGCAGTGCATGTTTTTCCGTAGCCAGCCGCCGCCTCCAGAATCACAAGACGCGGCCCCGGTTCAGTCAACGCCGACGCGAGCGCATCAACAACCGTTTCGTACGAGCCAGGATATGGTCGAAGTGCCCGGTACGGCACATGAACGTATTCGTAAGGAGCCTGAAGGTAATCGGATTGCTGGGTGACAAAGCGCTCATAAGCAGTCCGAAGTTGCTCGCGAACTCCGTCAGCACCGAAAAAGCCCTTAAAGAGCTCCTCCCGCGCCTCATCAAAAGACTCATAGTACTTTACTCGGTAGCTGTAGCCGGCCTCCTCAAGCTCTGTGCAAACCCTATCAAACTCGTCCGTCTGTTCGAGTAGCACGACTTCAGCGTTGTTGAAGTACTCACCGTGGCCGTACAGGAACACCCTAAATGGAGGATTCCCCGGGACCTTATGGACGGAGAAGCCGTAGCTTTGATAGAGCCGCTCGAGCTGCCGCGCGTGAATCATATTGTCTCCCGTTAGTCCTCAGCCGAGCCACTGCCAACCGTGCAATTATCTCGCACGAATCCTCTTCATTCGTATCGTCAAACATTTATGCGTACTCGAATGGTGCCAGAGGTCGTTCGGGTCGCATGTATTGGGGGATAAAAACTCACAATTCCCTTCAGCACACGTCAGAAATCGTACTTCATCCGCCTAAGCTCAAACGCTCGCTTTCCTCCTTCGAGTGTTTGCGTAATCGACTCACGCACACCTGCGGTATCAATCGCTCCAAGCTGGCTTATCCGCCCGCCTTCCAACTCGACGACCAACTCGGAATCGCCATTCACCACCAAATTTGCGTTGTGCGTGGCAAAAATCAGCTGTCTTTGTGGCTTTGCCGCTCGAATGGCCTCGATGATTCGGTTGATGATTCTGTTATCAAGATCATCTTCGGGTTGATCAATAATCAGTGGCCCGAGTTCCTGATTCATTAGCGTGAGCAACAGTACTGTAGCCTGCTGACCCTGAGATGCATTTTGAAAATCGACCGCGCTCCTATCCGGTGTAAGTTCGACTTCGAACTTCGGAGTAAGCGGAAGTCGCACAAGCGCGGACAATTCCGCAGGCTCCAAAGCCGAGGCTAATTTCGACAGTTCACCTGTGTAAAACTCTTCCCAAGTGGTCACCGGTTTATGCTCTTCGCCGCACTGGTGCTGTGTAGCCCACCGCCAGAGTTCCACGAGATCAGCGATCAACTCCCACCATGCAGCAATACCCTCTCCTTCGGTGACGTGACTTCTCAAAAGCTCTCGGATGGTATTTCGCTGCATATTTGAGCCACGTAGCGCATTTCGAAGCGTTTCGAATACCGTATCTACCTCGATCGGATGCTGCAGATGAGCCGACGCAAAACCGTTCGAAAGGTCTTCGAGTTTCTCAAGTTCTGATTGTTGCAAAGCAACCAAACTTTGGTCGCACTCGCGCAGCTGGTTAATGAAATCGCCAACTCTTTGTTGCGGATTTTCCAAGGCCAAGCGATCGCCTATTTTCGCGAGCTCAGACCGCTTGTTCGAGAGTTCTTCTTCTAAACGCTCTATCTGCCGAAGTGTTTTCTCGTGTGAGCTTATCCGATTCGACGCCTCCTCGTACTCCTGCTCATGTTGAGCTAAGTCATCAGCCCAATCACCGTGCTCCGTAGTGATAGATGGTAGTTGCTCTTTCACTCTGGTCTCAAAGGACTTCTTCTCCGCTTCGAGAAGTTGAACCAGGTCAGTCATCGCCGACGCCGTTGCTGTGGTAGCATCGAAATCATGCGCTCTTAGCTCACTGGAAGCGGCCTCAATATCCGCAATCGCTCTTTTCCACTCCTCCTGCAGCGCTACCAACCGTGTCTTTACTGTTTCAATGCCTTTTCCGATAGCGGCATCGGCGGAGCGATAGGCGGAGTGGCCACTCAGCACTTCTCGCACTTCATCTGGAACGTCTCCCAACTTGTCGGCTAGATCCGACAGTCGTGTTTGGAGAGTCTGCACATCAGCTGAAAGTTGCCGCTTCTTTTCAATCGCTGTCCAATGGTCTTCAAGCTGACCAAGGGTGTTGGCGCATTGACGCGCAAGCCCATCTCGCTCCTCACGACGGCTTGCGCGTTCTGAATGAATGTTAGCAATACTGTAGTTTAGCGGTTACATCTCGCCATTTCACCCACACCCTCGCACCTTTGGCGACGGCTTGGGGGGCGATGTGGCGGTAGTTCGAGAGCTGCCAGTAGCACGCCCCGATGTTTTCGATAGTTTCCGAGCCGGCCGCGACCTCGCCAAAACCCTATTACCGGTCAGACTCTCGTAGCGAAGCGCCTGTTTGACCTGCCCGATCGCCATACGCTCTTGGGTTTTTCGCCACGGGTCGCGCACGCGGTTTGCCACCGTCTCGGGCTGATGATCGGCCAAGGCTCGCAGCCAACACTGGGCCAGAAGAAACATGCGCACGTAACGCAGCCACTGGCGGCGTCCACGCACCATCTCAGTGCCAAAGCCGGTTGCCTGGCGCAGGTCTTTGATGGCCTCTTCGAGGCTGAATCGCGCGGCATATAGCCTCAGCGCCACCCGGGCGTCGAGGCTGGTGTCAGTGCACAAGAACAGCGTCGGCTTGGAGCGCGGATCGTCGGCAAATTGGCTGACGATGACGAGCACCTCGTCGTCATACTTTCGGATTTTGACTCGCTTGGAGAGCACCTTGAGCTTGCGCCTGGTGCCGTAGAGTAAAAGCTCACAGCAGGACGACTCGGCTTCGAAAGCGGCCTGCCAGTCCCAGCGCTCGCCGTACTTTCTGGCGCGACCGGGCGTGCCAGGCTCTTTTTTCGGCGGAAGCTCAAACAGCGCACGGTTCTTCTGCAGCCGGCCGATGACGTGGCACATCGGGTCGCGTCTGATGGCTTCCAGAAACGGATTTTTGACGTACAGCGCGTCGACGAGCTGATAGCGCACCATATCTGGCTCGAACGAGTCAGCCTGACGATGGGTCATCAGGGCGCCCAGCTGAAGCTTGGTCTCGTAGGCCAGGCTGTCGTGGCCGGACTCTTCTGCTTCGTCCATCGGCACGAACAGCTCGGCATCGGTGACGTAGCAGCGCGCACCATTTGGGTTGAGCGCGTCGGGGATGAGGCCGTGAAGCACGTGGTTGTGACTCAAGACGTAGCTGGACTGATGGGCCTTGGCAGCATGATTGTGATGCACCGCCACACCGAACATCTTCGGGCCGAACGGCTTGGGGTTGAGCGTATCGTCGGTCGCCTCGACGATGACCTGGCGGCCGTCGGGCAGCTCGGTGGTGGCGCCGAGGTCGACGACGGCGTCGACCTGGGTGTTGCGAATCTCGTCTTCGTGCCACTCGCCGTCGAACAGAAAGCTCCAGAAGCGGCAGTAGTGCCGATCGAAGGCCGCCGTGCGCTGCACTTCGGTGATGGTGCGCGCTTGCTCGGATTGGCAGATCGTGGTCATGAACGCCAAAAAATACTGGAAGCGAGTTTCGGAAAAGAACTTGTCGAACGGGGCGGCCGTATCGATGATGGTAGCCGCAGGCGGCGTAGGAAGACGCATCGTGGACCTCCTTGTCCTGGTCTTCGTTTTTGGCATGAGCACCTCAAACGATAACCATCAGACAGGCGTCTTCGACGCGATTTTTACGCCGCCTGTTTTTGTGCGCTGACCTCCTACATTTCCGCTGATGTAACCGCTAAACTACAGTAGCAATAAGCAGATCAAGTAGCCGCTGCTTTGCCCCTTGAGCACCAAGGCTGGACAACTCGCCTTGGCTGTATGCCTGCACCTCAATTTCCTGCTGGACGCCTTCTGGCGACAGCGACTTAGTGATTCCACCGACTGTATAATCGATGCTCTGGTGTCTCGACTTTGTCCTCTCTAACAGGATGGCAGTCCCACCATATTGGAGGCAGAGACGCACCCTCGCTTCATTTTGAAGCGTTCTAGTTAACAACTTGGCTCGGCGTTCTACAGTTTCGTCAGATGGCTCATCATAGTTCTCATCCCACGCCGATCGCCCGAGGGCAAATCGAATGTATTCCAAAAGAGTTGATTTGCCGGCACCTCGCCCACCAATTAACGAATTCATCTGTGAATTAAAGTGTAACCGCTGAGCCTCAAGTACGATCGATCCATCCACCTCAATCCAGTCGAGTACGAGTGAAGGCAGATCAGGCTCGGCTTCCGACCATCTAGAATCGGGAGCGAGAAACGCTTGCCGAATCGACTCTGCAGTTGGCTCTGCAAGTTTTAGCCAAGAGCAAGCCTCACCAAGCGCTTCATATCCTGCAGATCGATTGTCGGAAGTGCATATAAGGACCCGCCTCTGATCGCCCCAGGCGGGGTCTTCTCCGTTTAACTTCTTCTGCTGCGGAGAGCTGAGCTCGGAGAAATGTTGACCATCGGAGTAACAGCCAAAGTACGGCATCTTTCGAAAACGGGCGTGGAATTGGCGAGCCAAGACCGTCTTATGACCATTTTCACCAGCATGTGGAATAATGATGAACCGGCCCGCCAACTCTTCGTCGTCAGACAAGATTGCTTGTAGGTCATTCAAATTGCATTGCAACAACTCTACCGCGATTCCTTTTGCGTCCAAAATATTGCATTCAATAGGCAAATTGAGCTTGCCTCGGGCACGTTCCACCTGCCCTGGTGTGATATCTGCGTCAAATATCAGCAGTGCTTGAGCACGATCCGCACACGTTAGTTCGATACCCGGAAAAACCCACAGGTCACATTCACCGTCAATCGCTCGACGACTCTCGACTTCTCGGACTACATACCAAACCATCACCGCTTCATGATGATCTGTTATGGCGACAGCCCGCAAACCGCGTTCGAGGCAAGTATCGACGAAATCGCTTGCCCATTCAGTCCGTTGCTCTTCAACTTTCTCGGCGCGCGTATGTTTTTCCCCTAGAGGCCCTTCACCACTCCATCCTCGGTCGCGTGGTGAATGCATCTGGAAGTCAACTCTCCGGTATTCAGCACCCCGATTCACACCCATTTTGAATAGCCTCTAAAATTGAACCTGTTTACTAAGACAAACAACAAACACCTTCGCGGCACGGAGTCTTCAGCAAGCAGCGCCAAGGTGGTAAAACTGCCTAATTTGCGGTGCCTATGTTGGTCAGCCAAAGACCCGCTGTTTCGTCCGATCACCTGGTCTTCCCTCCACATCCTCCTAAGAGAAGCCTTGGCAACAGCACATCCCGCAACTGCGCCAGCGTGCGGCTCTCGTGGATATTCTGTACCACGCGGTCGAACATCGGCTGCACCAGCCGGTTGAAGGTATCGATAATCTCAGCGGGAGCCTTCGTAATCTGATACTTCTGCATATCCGCCCACTTCACCCGAGGCATTCGCGTCCCGCTCGACACGTTGGTGCAGTAATCGATGAAGATCTTATCACTCAGTTGACAGACCAAGTAGCCGTACCAGTGCTCCTTCTTCGGCACGACGACCTGGATGTCTGTTGACGAAATGCCATCGAGTGGTGCGATGCCTACCTTGCGGAAGTATGGGCGCAGGCGGCCAAACAGAATCTGGCCCTTTTCGAAGTGATACTTGCGGCTGTTTACGTCTTCCGCATGTCCCCATTCCTCGAGCGCAATCGAGCCTTCCGGCATGTCTCCGAGGCCGATGTAAGGTATTTCCGGCGGAAGTTCTGTAGGGTCCACTCCGTTGGTCACCTTCTTCATCACGTCGCCGAGTTTGCCGACCTTCCACCCCTCCGGAATCTCGCCCAACTCCGAGTCGACCAGGCGGTCGGGGAAGAGCGCGGCCGTGTCGGCGTCGACGCCCACGGGCTCTTCGCCGGCCAGCTTGGCGCGCACCGGGTCGAAGTCGACGAACCACGACTTGAAGATGGCTCGGGCCATCGCCTCGAGCGTGCGGTTCATCTTGCGGTTGATGTCGATTTTATCGTCGAGGGTGCCGATGTGCGCTGCAATCTCACGCTGAATCTGCGGCGGCGGCAAGTTGATCTTGAGCTGCCGCTGATCGCGAAGACTCAGATAGGGAGCCATGTCAGTTGAAACCTTCATGGCATCCAATTGATCTTGAAACTCCGCGCCATCCGACCATGCGCGCAAGAACACCGGATCAAGCTTTTCGGTGTTGAGCGAACGCCAGTAACTGAGGTGCGGCGAGTACACAAAAGGCGGCATTTCCGCCGTAACGTACCCAGTCCTTCCCGTACTATTGCCCTTTGTCGTGACGATCACGTCGTTTGGAAGCGACATCTTTGAGGCTACTCGGTCGCGCAAGGACGCCCGAAAACGCTCCACATTAGAAAAGTCGATATGACTGTCAGTAACGTGGCCGGCGCGCAGAAAAATTGGCCCGTCGCCACCGAGTTCCTCATTCTTCGCGCGATAACCGTCACCGATGTCCAACAGGCCACGATCTATAAGCGACTGAAAGTTAGTCTGTTGCCAGGACTCACTCATACCCAAGCCTCCGAAGGTTCGTCCGGATGGCATTCTCGAGCTTGGACGCCTCCTCAAACTGCCCCGCCAACGCCTCCGTCAGTCGCTCCATCTTGACCTCGAAGGGCTCGTCGTCTTCGACGTCGAGCTCCTCGATGCCGACGTAGCGGCCGGGGGTGAGCACGTGGTTGTGCTCGGCGATTTCGGCGAGGGTGGCGGATTTGCAGAAGCCTTTGATGTCTTCGTACTCGACGATGGTTCCGGCTTCGCCGGACGAGGGCAGAGATGCCCTCGCACCAAAACTGGCTTGGTCGGCAGCGTCGCCGCGCCAGGCGTGGTAGGTGGCGGCGATCTTTTGGATGTCGGCGTCGGTGAGCTCGCGTTGGGTGCGTGAGATCATCTCGCCCATCTTGCGGGCGTCGATGAACAGGACCTGGCCGCTGCGGTCGCGGAAGTTTTTCTTCCCTCCGTTGCTCTTGTTGCGGGCGAGGAACCAGAGGCAGACGGGAATCTGGGTGCTGTAGAAGAGCTGGCCGGGCAGCGCGACGATGCAGTCGACGAGGTCGTCTTCGACCATGTTGCGGCGGATGTCGCCCTCGCCGCTGGTCTGGGTGGACATGGAGCCGTTGGCCATCACGAAACCCGCTAGGCCGCTGGGCGCGAGGTGGTGAACGAAGTGCTGCATCCAGGCGTAGTTGGCGTTGTTGGCGGGCGGCTTTCCGTAGCGCCAGCGGGCGTCGCCTTCGAGGCGGCCGGCGCCCCATTCGCTGGCGTTGAACGGGGGGTTGGCGATGACGTAGTCGGCCTTTAGATCGGGGTGCAGGTCGCTGTGGAACGAGTCGGCGGGCTCGCCGCCCAGGTCGGCGTCGATGCCGCGGATGGCGAGGTTCATCTTGGCCAGCCGCCAGGTCGTGGGGTTGGACTCCTGGCCGTAGACGCTGATGTCGCGGCGGGTGCCGCCGTGCTCCTCGATGAATTTCTCCGATTGCACGAACATTCCGCCGGAGCCGCAGCAGGGGTCGTAGACGCGGCCGCCATAGGGTGCCAACATTTCGACCAGCGTGCGCACGACGCAGCGGGGGGTGTAAAACTGGCCGCCCTTCTTGCCCTCGGCGCTGGCGAATTCGCCCAGGAAGTATTCGTAGACCCGCCCGAGGATGTCGCGCGAGCGGTTGCGCTCGCCGCCCAGACCGATGGTGCCGATGAGGTCGATGAGTTCGCCGAGGGTGTGCTTGTCCAGCGCGGGGCGATTGTAGCGTTTGGGGAGCACGCCCTTGAGCGTCGTGTTGTCGCGCTCGATCGCCACCATGGCGTTGTCGATGAGCTTTCCAATCTCGGGCTGCTTGGCGCTGGCCTGCAGGTACGACCAGCGCGCCTCCGGCGGCACCCAGAAGATGTTCTTCCTCCGGTACTCGTCCATGTCCTCCGGGTCGGCGTAGGGCTCGCCTTTGAGCTCTTCGTGCAGCTCCTCGAACGCGTCGGAGATGTATTTGAGGAAGATCAGCCCGAGCACGACGTGCTTGTACTCGGCGGCGTCCATGTTGTTTCTAAGCTTGTCGGCCGCCTTGAACAACTTGCGCTCGAAGTCGATGTCGCGGCCGCCCTCGTCAGCCTTGTCGGCCTTCTTCTTCGCTGTCTTGGCGACGCTCCCGGGCGCACCGATGACCTCGCGCAGGTTGTTGAGCTGCGCCACGGTCGGCGTGCCTTCGCCTGCTTC
Source organism: uncultured delta proteobacterium (assembly GCA_963697525.1). Taxonomy (GTDB): domain Bacteria; phylum Myxococcota_A; class Bradymonadia; order Bradymonadales; family Bradymonadaceae; genus Bradymonas. The sequence continues at coordinate 4,286,226 of OY969087.1, read as the reverse complement.
CCAGGCTTTCACGTCGGCTTCGTCGGCGTCGATCTTTGCGGCGAGTTGACTGTGGGAGAGCCCCTCGGCCTGGCGGCCCGAGGAGATCCAGTCGGGTATATTCGTCATACGGCGTTACTTCGACGTTGGAGTGGTGACCACGCGCGTTCGGGCAACAGCGGTGTGGCGCGCCCCGCCCAAATTGCTGGATTGTCAATTGTCGACAAGTCTAGAGCGTGATGGCGTGTGATGGCAAGGGTAGGATGGGAGAATTTTTGATCGTGTTGCTTGGAGTTGGTTGTCGGGCTTGGTCGTGGGGACACGCGAGGCGGCGCCGGAGGCGGCCGCGGCGGGCCGGGAGGCCCGCGGCCCGGATCACTTGTCGGGCTTGGTCGTGGGGACACGCGAGGCGGCGCCGGAGGCGGCCGCGGCGGGCCGGGAGGCCCGCGGCCCGGATCACTTGTCGGGCTTGGTCGTGGGGACACGCGAGGCGGCGCCGGAGGCGGCCGCGGCGGGCCGGGAGGCCCGCGGCCCGGCTCGGTTATTGGGCGTGGTCGTGGGGACACGCGAGGCGGCGTCGGAGGCGGCCGCGGCGGGCCGGGAGGCCCGCGGCCCGGGTCGGTTGTCGGCCGTGGTTGTGGGGACGCGCGAGGCGGCGGTCTTGCTGGAGAGCTGCGTGGTTAATTGCACGGCGTTCGCCCTGCAGGCTTGTGGCGCCCGCTATTTTAGTATCTAGCATTTCAGGGCGGACGATTTGCCACGTTTGCGCGTGACGGTCGTTTTGCTGAGTAGCCACGTTGCTAATCTGCATGGCGTGCGGCTCGCGCAAACGCCGCGAATCGTCCGCCCTTCAATAATAATTCTACCTCAATAGCTGACGTGAGAGACCTGCAAGGCCTGCTCTTCCGCTCAACCCCGCTTTCCCCGCGCATATTGCTTGGGCCACTCCACATCGACGCCCAACTCACGTGCCGCGTCGAGCGGCCAGTGGGGGTGGCGCAGGAATTCGCGGGCCATGAGGATGAGGTCCGCCCTGCCCTGGCGTACGATGGCGTCGGCCTGGGTGGGCTCGGTGATCATGCCGACGGTGGCGCTGGGGATGTTTGCTTCGCGGCGTACGCGCTCGGCGAATTGGACCTGGTAGCCGGGGCCGACGGGGATTTGGGCGTTGGGGACCATGCCGCCGGAGGAGCAGTCGACGATGTCGACGCCGCGCTCTTCGAGGGTGGCGGCGAGTTGGACGGTTTGGTCGGCGTCCCAGCCGCCGTCGACCCAGTCGGTGGCGCTGACGCGCACCGACAGGGGGAGTTCGTCGGGCCACTCTTGGCGGACGGCGTCGACGACCTCGCGCACAAGGCGCGTGCGGTTGTCGAAGCTGCCGCCGTAAAAGTCGGTGCGTTGGTTGCTCAGGGGGCTTAGGAATTCGTGGAGCAAGTAGCCGTGGGCGGCGTGGATCTCGACGAAGCGAAAGCCGGCCTCGCGGGCGCGGCGTGCGGCCTGGCCGAAGGCGTCGATGATGCGCTCGATGCCGGCGGTGTCCAGCGCGTCGGGTGTCGGCGCGCTGTCGCTGAATGGAATCGCGCTGGGGGCCACGATGGGCCGCCAGCCTCCCTCGGCCTCGTCGAGGTAGCGGTGGCCGTTCCACGGTTGGGTGGTGCTCGCCTTGCGCCCGGCGTGGGCGATCTGGATGCCGGCGACGGCGCCGTGTTCGTGGATGAAGTCGGTGCAGCGGCGAAGCGCCTCGATATGCTCGTCTTTCCAGATGCCCAGGTCGGTGGGGCTGATGCGCCCCTCCGGGCTGACCGCCGAGGCCTCGGCGATGACCAGCCCGGCGCCGCCGACGGCGCGGGCGCCCAGGTGGACCAGGTGCCAGTCGTTGGCGAAGCCGTCCTCGCTCGAGTACATGCACATCGGGCTGACGCCGATGCGGTTTCGCAGGCGCACGCTGCGTAGTTCGAGCGGGCTGAAGAGGTGCGCGTTGCTGCTTTTCGCGTCGGTCATATCACTCTCGGGGCGTACTACTGTTGGTCCAGGGCCACGTCGACGATGCCGTGGTCGCCGCGCTTGAGCGTGGTTTCGGACACGCCGCGATAGGTCGCGTCGTTGCCCTCGGCGACTGCTTCAACGATGTAGTCCCCGGCGATGATTCCCTCGACCAGCCCGCTTCCCTTGTCGCAGCTAAATTGCTGGCGGGCCATTTCGTAGTCGGCGTGGTCGTATAGGGCGACCTCGACGGTGGAGACGCCGTTGGCGCCGCAGACCTTGCCGTTGCCGAAGCGCCAGGCGACCTCGACGTCGGCCGGCTTGGCGGTCAGGCGCACGGGGTCGGTCTGGTTGAGCTTCTCGGCGCCGATGGTCACCGTGCGCGGCGTCGACGTAAACGTCTCGTGGCCGCCGGCGTCCAGGCCCAATACGGTCAACTTGTAGTTGGCCGGCGAAATGCCCTCGACGATGGCCTCGCCGTCGGTGCAGGTGTAGCTCTGCGAGTAGGTGCGGTGGGCGTTTTGCAGGCGAACCTCGACGTCCTGGACCCCGGCGTCGGCGCAGCCCTCGGGGCTGACCTGCCAGTTGAGGCTGAGGCTTCCCGCGCCCAGCGGTTGGGCGGCGTCCCCGCAGGCGCCAAGCGCGGGCGACAGGCCCACGATCATACCGGCGGCGAGCAATGTACGGCTGAGTTTGCGGCGAGTTGAGAACCTCATCGGCTCCTCCTTGGAGTTGAGCTGGTGCGCGATCCGTGCGCTCATCGATACGCCCCAGCCTAGCGCAGCCAGCGGCCACGTCAAAAAATCGGCGTGTGTGCCCCGAAAAGCCCGCGCCGGCCGACGGGCGTGGTGGCAGCCGAACCCGCGATGTGTTAATTTTCCGGTGGACGACATCATGATGAACACGACACGAGCGCGGTGAGCGCCGGCCGCCGATCGCGCCGGCGTCGCCTCAGTTCCCCCCGGGTTTATGCAGCCTTCTCAGTTGGGCGCCGAATACGAGCAGATGCTCGACTCGCTGCCCGCCACCGAAACCACGGTCTTGTCGACGGCGCGCGCCCTGGAAATCCAGGGCGAGGCCGACAAGGCGTGTGCTCTGCTCGAGGAGGCGGTGACCCGCCACGCGGCGCCCAACCTGTGCAAGTCGCTGGCCGCGCTCCACCTCAAATACGGGCGCTTCCAGCGCAGCGCGCAGGTCCTCGATCAGCTCGTCGGCCCCCAGTCGACCGACGTGCCCACGGTGCTGTTGCTGGCCGAGGTGCAGATCAAGGCCGGCGATCACGCCCAGGCCGCCCGCACCCTGCAGCGCGCCAAAAAACTGGGGGCGTCGCGCCTGCGCGTGTTCAAGCTCGAGCAGCAGCTCGACGGCTCGGTCGGCGACACCACCGAGCCGCGCGCCGCGGCCACCGGTCCGATGCCGCCGATGGGCGCCGACACCGACCCGGACACCACCGCCATCGACCCGACCACCAAGCCGCGCACGCCGACAAGGCGCCCGCCGCCGATGCCCTCGGGCGCCCAACAAGGCGACAATGCCAGCGACTCGGCGATCTTCGAGGACGGCACCTTCTCCAACCTGACCTCGTTCGACCTGCCCGACGAGGCCGACGACTACGGCGGCGGGGGCACGCCGGCCATCTTCGACACCCTGGTCGACACCTACCAGGACGACCTGGCCGACCGCTCGTTCGACGACCTGCTGCTCGACCTGGGCGTGCCCGTCGACGAGGACGCCGCGACCGACCCCGACGCCACCGGTCACGTGGTGCGCCGCGAGGACGCCGACGTCGCCGCCGAGTGGGGGTTGGGCAACACGGCGAATCCCCAGGACGCCACCGGCGCGCTCGATCTCGACCGACTGCGCGCCGGCGCCACCGCCGAGCGGCCGTCTCCCCCCGAACACACTCCGCGGTTTCACGAGACCCATCGCTACGACGACGACGCGGACGACCTGGCCGACGACGACTTCGACGACGAGCATACGGAGATGCTCACTGTCGACCACGCGCTGCCCCCGGCGGGCGAGGCCCGCGGCCAGCAGCCGCCCGACGAGGAGTTCCCCGCCGAGCCGCCCACGCGCATCGAGGCGCCGACCAAGCAGCGCAAGCGCCGCCTCACCCAGCAGGGCTACGCGGTGGTCGGCCCCAAGGGCTCGCCGCGCCCCAAACTCTCGACGCCGCCCGAGCCATCGACGCCGCCCAAACCGTCGCTGCCACCGGCGTCCTCGACACCGGCCAACCTCGAACTCGACGACGCCGCCAGGCGCCCGCTTCCGCCCCGCCCCACCGGTCCCCAACGGGCCATCGGCGCGCCCGCGCAACCCGCGGCGACGCCGATGCACCAAAAGACAGGCGCGAGCGACGGGGCGACCAACCACGGCACGAGCGTCGGGCGCCTGCTGCGCGAGCACGCCGCCAAGATCGTGCCGCTCGTGGCGGTGGGCCTGCTGCTCGTGGTGGGCGGGCTTTGCTTCGCGGCGAGCATGTCGGCCGAGAGCGCCATCGCGACGCAGGTGACCGACTTCCGCAAGCGGACGCTGCCGGATACCTACGCCGGCTACGTCGCCGGGGATCAGGCGCTGCAGCGCGCCATCGCGGCCCATAGTTTTCTGGGGGCCAGCCTCGACGGGTTGCTCTCCGGCGTGGGTCTGATGGGCGGGGCGAAGGACGCGCGCGCCGACGCCATCGCCGAGCACGCCGCCGTCACCGCCATGATGGAGTACCGCTACGAGCACCTGGGCACCCGCGGCGCCAAGGCGGCCATCGCCCAGGCCGAGGCGGCCGTCTCGGGCGACCCGCGCGTCGACGTCGCCCGCGGCTATCGCCTGCTGGCGCAGGGACGCGCCCAGGCGGCCATCGATCTGCTGAACAAGACCCACGCGACCTTTCCCGACCTCGCCCCGCTCGACGTCGTGCTCACGCGCGCCCAGCTCGACGCCCACAACTTCGAGTCGGCGGCCCGCACGGCCAAGGCGCTGCGCAAGCTGACCAAGCCGACGCCCCATCAACACTTCGTGCTGGGCCTCGTCGAGGAGCACCGCTCCAAGAAAGTCGCCGACGCGCGCTACAAGCACCTGCTCGACCAGCTCAGCCCGGACCATATTTCGGCGCGCATCCGGCGCAGCTACACGCTGCGTCACGACCACGACAAGGCCGCCGCCAAACAGGCCGCCGAGCTGCTCGGCGAGGTCTTCGGCGCCCTACAGCAAAAGGCGTCGCCCCTGCAGTTGGCCAAGGCCCACATCGCCCGCGGCGACATCTACGTCGCCCAGGACCAGGCGGCGCACGCCGAGGAACAATACCGCAAGGCCATCGACGCGGTGCCCGAGCGCGGCGCGGTGTACGCGCCGCTCATCGAGCTGTACCTGCGCGGCGGGCGCCTCGACCAGGCGCTCGAGCTCATCGCAAACGCCCAGTCCAAGGGCGTCGACGCCCCCGACCTGCTCCTGCGCCGCGCCGAATTGCTGCGCCTGACCGGCCGGCCGCAGGCCGCGCTGCAGGCGTTGAAAGAGCAGAAAGCGCCGGGTGCGCGCGGGCTTCTGGATCGAGGGCCTGGCCCAGGTCGACCTCGGGCGGGTCGACAAGGCCGCTGACGCCTTCAACAAGGCGGCGGCCAAAAACGAGGAGTTCGTCGCCGCGCAGGCCTACCACCTGATGACCCGGGAGTTGGCCAATAACGACGACCACGACCACCTGCCCGCCAAGCTCGCCCACCTGGCGAAGAAGATGTCCGACGACCCGGACGTGCTGCGGGCCACGGCGCTGGCCGCGCTGCACCTGGCGCGGGTGACCCACTCGCGAGACGCGCGCTCGACGATGCTCGAGCGCGCCCACAAGCTGCTCACCGAGGCCATCGATGCCGGGGGCAACGAGGCGGTGTTGCGCTACGATATTTGTCGCCAGCAGATGCTCGCGGGCGACGGCGAGAATGCCTCCATCAGTTGTCGCAAGGCGCGCCGGCTCAACGGGCGCTACCTGCCGGGGCTGCTGACGATGGCCGAGCTGGAGCTTCGCCGCGGCCACGCCCAGGATGTCGTCGACATGATGGCCGATCTGGCCAAGATCTTTACCGACGAGCCGCGCATCAGCCAGTACCAGGCGCTGGCCTACCTGGACCTGTACCAGACCGACAAAGCCGAAAAGGAGATCAACCGCTGGGCGGGCACGCCGGCGGCCAAGACCACGCTGCACCTGTTGGCCGAGGGCCGCCTGGCGTTCACCCGCCAGCGCTACACCTCGGCGGTGGGATATTTCCAGCGCGCCCACGAGCAGTCGCCCCAGGATGGGCGCGCCGCGCTGTACTTCGCCCAGACCCTGGCGCGGCTGGGTAATTACAAGCGCGCCGAGAAGGTCGTGCGCACCCAGCTCACCGACCTGGAATGGGAGCCGGTGGCCTGGTCGATCTTCGGCGAAATTCGCCGCCGTCAGGGCCGGTTTTCGGATGCGCGTGAGAACCTCGGGCTGGCGCTCCGCAAATTCGACGACGTCGTGGTGCCGCCCTGGCGCACCTCCGAGGCGTACACGCAGCTTGCGCTCGCCTGGGCGAGCAAGTATGGCTGGAGGCATCACTTCGTGGGGCGCTACTTGCATCGTGGCGCCGAGCGTGGCGACGCCGACTTTCCGCCGCTCAACGCGGCGCGCGGACGCTATTACCTGGAGCGGCGACGACCCGATCGTCGCGCCGCCGCCGACGCCTACGAGAAGGTCATCAAGCTCGAGCCGTTCGACTGCTCGGCGCTGCACGCGCTGCACGGCATCTACGACAAGCTCGACGCCTCCGACAACCTCGCGCGCGTCGACAACCTCTCCGACAAGTACTGCAAGGACTGAACAGATGCTGTCCCGGTCGATCCTCGAGCTATTGCAATGCCCCTCGTGCGGCGACTCCCACCTGCAGATCGGCAGTGACCGCCGCCCGGCGTTGGTGTGCGCGGGCTGCGAGCAGCGCTTTCCCATCGTCGATGGCATCATCGACATGACCCCGCCCGACAAGATGCCGGCGCCGGGCAATTACCGCACCGAGACGCTGTTCAACCTGATCGCCGGCGTCTACGACCTGGTCGCCCCGGTCATGAGCCTGGGGGTGTGGCGCTGCAGCCCGCTGCGCTACGTCGACATGGCCAACCAGGCCGTCGGCCGTGGCAACGGCGGCGTGCTCGTCGCCGCCCCCGTGGGCACCGGCGCGCCCCTGGACCGCGTGCTCGCCGACTACCACGACGTCACCGTCATCGGCGTCGACCAATCCTGGAAGATGCTGCGCAAGGCCGCGCGCCGCTTCGAGGGCAGCGACCACGACGTCCACCTGATCCGGGCGAGCTTCCAGCATATGCCATTTCGCGACGGCGCGGTCGACAGCCTCATCAGCTTCAACGGCCTGCACACCTTCGAAAATCGCCCGCAAACGCTGCGTGAGTTCGGCCGGTGCCTGCGCGACGACGGCTTTATGACGGGCTCGGCGCTGGTGCGCGGCCAGGAAGGCGTGGCCGACACGCTGCTCGACCGCTACGAGCGCTACGGGGTCTACCCGCTGCTTCGCACCCCCGAATTTTTGACACGTGAGCTTCGCGAGGCGCCGTTTCACGACGTCCACTTCGCCACCTACGGCGCGGTGATGTTTTACTCGGCGGCCAAAGGCGAGGAAAAAGCCGCTCAGTCGGCCGAATCGGCGTGATGGTGGGCCAGCCCCAGCTCGGCGTAGCTGGTCACTCCACTGGTGTAGCGCCCGGCGATGGCCTTGCGCTCGCGCACGGCCCGTCGCACCTCGCGCTCGATGAGCGGCGAGCGCTTGATCATCTTGCGAAATTCGTGGCCAGGTAGCACGAGCAGCGTCGTATCGCGGGTGGCCCGAAGGTTGGCGACCACCGGCTCCTCCTCGGCGCTCGAGATCAGCCCGACGAACTCCCCTTCACGCAACAGATCGATCTCGCGGGGCGGTCCGCCGGCCACCGGGCGCTCGACGCGCACCTGACCGTTGCAGATGAGGTATAGGTCGTAGTCATGCTCGCCCTCCCCCAGCAGCAGCTCGCCGCTGGGGACCTCCTCGAGGGTGAACTTCGAGGCCAACTCGTGGCGCTGCTCGTCGGTGAGGCTGCGAAAGATGGAGCTCGAGGCCAGCATATTGTTGAGCATGCGCGCGTGGTAAAAGTCCCACAGCACATCCCAGATCTCGGGGTGGTCCTCGGAGATGACGTTGAGCACGTCCTCGCGCACCTCCAGAAGCGACAGGTCGGTGGCGGCGCTGACCGTGGCCATCTGGCTGCGTCCGGTCAACAGCGCAAACTCGCCGAAGAACTCGCCCTCCCCCATGCGCGCCAACGCCACCGTGGTGCCGTCGTCGAGGTTGCGCGTCACCACCACCTCACCGCGCACGATGATGTACAGGCTGCGCTCGGTGCGCCCGGGCTCGACGATAGGCGTACCGGCGGCGACCTCGCGGTGGTCCATCACCCGCAACAACTGCATGAACACCGACGGGTCGAGCTGGCTGAACAGCGGAATCTCGGGAAGCTCCGAGCGGCTGACCCGCAGCATCGACGCCTCCGGGCTGCTCACCAGGCCCGAGGTGAGCTCCGAGGTGTCGGGCTCGTCGAGCTCGTCCAAAAACGACAGGTCATCCCAGTTGCCGCTGGATTCACCGTCCAGGCGCAGGCTGTCCATGTCGAAGACGCCGACCTCGAAGGTCTCCTCCCAGTCGTCGCCGGCTCCCGCCACCAGCTCGCGGGTGATCGGCCCGTCGCCCATGCTTGGAAGTCCATGCGCGGTGGCCATGCGGGCCTCGCGCGTCGGCTCCAGGGGCGTCTCCACGTCCAGTGAGGAGGTCGTTCGCCGGCGCCGCGGCGCGTCGTCGTGCGCGGGCTCGTCGATATGCTGCTCGGCGAGGATGTCGTCGTCCTCGACGTCGATGGTGGTGCGCAGGTCGCCTTCGTCGTCGCGGCGGCCGCCACCGGCCATGGCGCGCATGACGCTCTCGCGGTCAGTGACCGCCATCTCCACGGTGCGCCGCTCGTCCTCGTCGGGCGAGACGTCGTTGCGCACGCGGCTGACCGCGCCGAGCTGCTTGGTCTCCTCGCGCTCCTCGGTCACGCGCAGATCTTCGAGGTCGGGCAACTCGGCGGCGTCGGCCTGCCGGGTCTCCTCGAGGGTGTCGACCTCGGGCCCGCTGCTGACGGCGGTGGGCTCTTCGGGCGGATCGTTCGGCTCGATCAGCCCCGACGACGACACCGCCGTCTCGTCCTCGGGCCCCGGGCCCACCGCCGTGAGGACGCCATCGGAGGCGGATTTCTGTCGCGTTTGTTTGGGCTGGCTCAGCGTGATCGGCAGCTCGTCGGTGCCGGGCACGGCCTTGGGCTCCGACGACTCCATGCGCCGCGCGGCCGGGGCGGCCGACTCCACGGGGCGCGCGATGCGCGCCGTGCCCCCGGCTGCGTCGGGCACCCGCGCATACATCCGGGCCAAAAACAGCTGGGTCTCGGTATGCTGGGGGTCGAGCTCGAGCACCGCCTTGCACGCGGCGATCGCCTCGAGCGGCAGCCCCTCGCGCGCCAGAAGCTTCGAGGCGGTCACGTACTCGTCGATGGCGTGCGCTTCGCGGCCCATGTCGCGAAAGATCGCGGCGAGCCGCAAGCGAGCCTCGATATTGTCGGGCTCCTCGCGGAGGGTCTTCTGGTAATAAGCCAGGTATTTCCTGAGCTTCTTCGAGGTCATGTTCCCGTCACGATCTGCCCTGCCGTCACCGGAAGGCGTGCCATGAGACTCCGATGGCGTGTTTTTGGCCGGATTTCTCCCACCTTAGCAGGTGACAGCGGCAAGGATGCTCCGTCTCAATCAGCGCTCAACATTATCGACGGCGCCACACTCGTGTCAAATATGCATAGCCGCCCAACTTCAACATTGGCCGCCCCCCCAAATAAAAAAGGCCGCACCGAAAACCGGCGCGGCCTTTTCATCATGTCGCCTCACGGCGCGCTGACTCAGCCGTGGTACTTCTTGGTGGCGGTGCGCAGCAACACGACGCCGCCGTTGGGGCCGGGCACGCTGCCCTTGATGAGCACGGCGTTGTCGTCGGGGAGTACCTCGACGATCTGCAGGTTCTGCACGGTCGTCTTGGCGTTGCCGTACTGGCCGGCCATCTTCATGCCCGGGAGCACGCGCGCCGGGTCGGCCGACATACCGATGGAACCGCCGTGGCGGAAGAACTCGTGGACACCGTGGCTGGCCTTGGTACCCGCGAAGTTGTGACGGCGCATGACGCCGCTGTAGCCGCGGCCCTTGCTGGTGCCGGTGACGTCGACGTACTCGCCGACGTTGAACAGCGCAGCGGTCAACTCCTGGCCCACCTCGAACTGGTCGAGGTCGGCCTCGTCGACGCGCACCTCACGCACGTGCTTGCGCGGCGCGTCGATGCCGGCGGCGGCGAACATGCCCACCTGGGGCTTGGCCAGGCGCCACTTGGGCTCGGTGCCCTCTTTCTCGAGCTTTTTGACGTCACCGAAGCCCAGCTTGACGGCCGCATAGCCGTCTTTGCCGTGCCGGCTCTTCTTCTGGATGACGACGTTGCCGCCCACCTCGACCACGGTCACCGGAATACGGATGCCGTTGGGGTCGAACACCTGGGTCATGCCCACTTTCTTTCCGATCAATCCTTTGCGCATCGGTAGCCTCTGCTGTGTTGGAGAAACCCCTCACCACTCGTACCCAGGGGGGCATTGGAGCAGGAGTTCCGCGCGGAACCGCGGGGGCGAAGCTAATCATCCCTCCGCCCACGACGGGCGAATGGAGGGCGGAGTGTTAGCCCAGCCACCTGCAAAGGTCAAGACCATTTATCTGCCGCGCAATCCGTGATATTTTAATTGCAACACGATCTCTCGTTCGGAATTTCAGTATGAAACGCATTATTGGCCTTGCTCTGTTCGGGTTTGTTCTGTCGTGGACGTCTGTGGCGACCGCGCAGACACGTACGTATGCTGCGGGCTCGCTCATCATCCCGATGGACACGACCTACCAGGACAACGGCATGCTGCTGGCGTACGGGCTGGTCTACGACCTGCTGCGCCACGACATCGCCGTATCGTGGGTCATCAGTCCGACCAAGTCGTTCAACGGCACGGACTTTACGGCCTCGGCGACCGACTACAATTCGGGCGCGGCCATCACGCAATACGACTACAGCGGTGGCCCGTGGGTCGTCGACGCTGCCGACGCGGCGGCGGCCGGCCCGCTCATCGACGCCTTCCAGCAGGCCCACAGCGGCCAACCGGTGGTGCACGTGGCCAGCGCGTCGTTTACCGCCAACGAGGCTCGCCATCTGGTCGTCGCGCCCACCATCGGCATGTTTGCCGACGGCAACCAGGACATCGCCCGTGGCTATCTGGAGGCGGCGGGCATCCCCGACTCCACCCTCGACTATACCTGGCCGGACACCAGCCCCGACATGCTCGACCCCACCGAGGTCGCCGGGCCGACGTCATCGTCGCACCACGACGGGGCGCTGTTCGACCAGAACGGCAACCCCGTCTACTGCCAGCTCATGTCCATGCACTGGGACGTGCGCGCCGCTCAGAGCAACCCCGAGGTCGTCGCCGAAGTGCGCCACTTCCTGGGCTACCCCACTCACTTCTTCGCCGAGTGTCAGGCGGTCAACGCCTTCGAAAACAGCACCTACGGCCATTTTCTGACCCCCAACGGGTTCAATATCGGCAGCTCGCCGCACAACGTGGATATGTTCCACCCGGAGTCGCCGTTCGTCCAGATCTCGGGCAACTTCGGGACCACCGGCGGCAGCGAGCCCGCCTATACCCTGCCCGCAGGCGACACCTACAAGGCCGGCGGCATCACCATGATCACCGAGGCGGGCACTCCCGAGGGCGTCAACGACATCTGGATGACCGGCTACCTCGACGGCACCTGCTCGCCGGACTCGCCGGACTGCCAGGTCAACGGGCACAATATCGGCAAGGTCAGCTACCTGGGCGGGCACCGCTACGACACCAAGCTTCCCATCTCCAACAACGACAAGACCCAGGGCACGCGCCTGTTTTTGAACTCGTTGTTCGAGGCGCCCTGCGCCACCGCCGAGGGCCAGCCGGACCTGCAGGTCGCCAAGCAGGCGCCCGCGGAGACGGTGTCCTCGCAGCTCACCTACACCATCGATTACACCAACAACGGTCCGGGCATCGCCTTTGGCGTGACCATCAGCGACACGCTGCCCGCGGGAGCGACGTTCGTGTCGGCGACCGCCGGCGGCCAATACGACAGCGCCACCAACACGGTCACCTGGAATTTGTACTCGCTGTCCGCGGGCAGCGCCGGCGACGTGCAGGTCACCGTCGATCTCGGCAGCCTGGGCACCTACGACAACCAGGCTCAGGTCGACTACCGGGTGGGGCTGAACGACTTCAGCTTCCAGACCAACTCGGTGTCCACCGATTACGTGACCGACGCCGACGGTGACGGCGTCGGCGATCCCTCCGACAACTGCCCCCAGACGGCCAACCCCAACCAGACCGACACCGACGGCGACGGCATCGGCGACGCCTGCGACCTGTGCCCCTCCGACCCCACCGACACCTGTGGCTCGAGCAGCGGCGATGCCGGCAACGACGCCGGTTTTGTCGACGCCGGTATGGACGCCGGCACGGGCGCGGACGCAGGCGGAAGCGGCTGGGACGGCGGGCTCGACGCGGGACAGGCCGCAGACGGTGGCACCGACGGCGGCTCGAGTAGCGCAACCGACGGCGGCACCGACGGCGGGTCGAATGGCGCGACCGACGGCGGCACCGACGGCGGGTCGAATGGCGCGACCGACGGCGGCTCGAACGGCAGCAGCGACGGCGGCTGGGCCGACACCAGCGCGGGCACCGACGCCGGCGCCTCGGTGGGCGACGCCGGCCTGGACTTCGATGGGTCGCAGGTCTCCGACGACGCCGGCGCCGACGCCCCCGGAACGACCTCGTCGCATAACGGTGCAGCCGAGACCGGCTGCGGCTGTGTCAGCGTGGGAACTTCCGGCGACACCAATGCCGGCGGGTATGCATCGCTTGTGTTCTTGCTGCTCGGCGGCGGGCTGGCGCTACGGAAGCGGCGCCGCCGCTAATCCGCGCCGCCCCACGACGGCGCGGAGGCCGTCGCTCCAAGCAAGGGCGCCACGCCTCACGCCACCTGCGAGACGCCCAAATTGGGATATTTGAGCCCGTGCTTCTTGAACGCGCGCTTGACCCGCGCGGTCACGTCCGTCTCGAACGCCTTCTCGTAGCGCGTGTCGATGACGTAGGCCTTGCACTGGATGACCGTGGAGAACGCCATGCCCGTGATGTCGTCCTTCATGGTGATGATCACCGGCTTGTTTAGATACACGTACTTCGAGGTCACGCACGCCTCGTAGATGATGCGCCGGGCCAGGTCGAAGTCCTCGTCCATGGCGATGTAGAACTTGATGGCGATCATCATGTCCAGCTCGCCGGCGTTTCCGGAGCTGACCGCTTCGGTCAAGAATTTATTGTTGGGGATGGAGACCTCGCTGTCCTCCAGGGTGACGATGCGCACCGAGCGCAGCCCGATCTCGGTCACTTCGCCGTAAGTGTCGCCGAAGGTCACCCGGTCGCCGACCTGAAACGGCTGGTCGATGAGGATGAGGATGCCGGCCATGACACTGGAGGCGGTGTCCTTGAGCGCAAACCCGATGGTCACCGCCAGCGTGCCGCCCAGGCCCAGCAGCGCGGTCTTGTCCTCCTGGGCGTCGAAGAAGGTCATCACGACCATGTAGACGGCGAAGGCGAAGATGCCCACCCGCGTCAGGCTGGCGATCTTCTTGAACAACAGCCGGCGCTTCGCCTGGCCCTCGCCGAGCTTGTCCAGGGTCGCCTGGACCAGCCGGCTCAGCCCCCAGGCCGCGGCGATGATGATGATCGCCCAGGCGATCTTGCCGAAGTCGAAAAGGTTGGCCTTCTCGGCCAACTTGGCCACCGTTTGAGGGTCGGCCTGGGCGACGATGGGCAACTGTAGCATGGCGTCGAGCATAGCTAGTCCCACAGGAAGTTCGAGGCGGCGAGTTGCTTGACCACCTGGCGGAAATACAGCGGGCTGATATGAGCGCGCTTGCCGGAGGCGTCGAGCTCGACGATGTCGCGCTCTTCGAAGTAGTTGAGCGCCATCTCGCAGAAGGCGCGCTCCGAGTTGATGATCTCGGCCAGCTCGCCCGCCCCCAGCGCGCCGTGCTGGGCGATCGCCGCCAGCGCGAACAGGTATTCGTCGCTTAGCTGCTGGACCGGGCGCATCGACGGCTTGCTAAACAGGCTGACCTGGATGATGCCGTCGCCGTCGGACTTGACGCTTCGCTTCCAGAACTCCAGGGCCACCATGGGGTTGCCGCCGGAGAACTCGTGCAGCAGCCGAAAATAGCCGTTGGCGGTCTTGATGATCTCGTAAAAGTCGTTCTCGCCCTCGTCGTGGGTGATCACCAGGTCGGTGAAGCTGATGTCCCGACCGGTCAGGGCGTTGCGGCGCTGGATGAGCTCCTGAATCTCGCGCTCGGTCCACGCGCGCGCCTCCATGACCCGCCCGAAATAGTGTTTTCGCGGCGAGACCCGGTTGATGTAGTTCCAGGCATATTTGTTGAAAGTGAGCACCCAGTAGTGGACGTCGTCGGTCAGGTTGACCACCTCCAAAAAGGTATCCAGCCCGGAAAAGCCGCCGATCTCGCGCACGAAGAAGTGGTGACAGTCGTCGATGACCACGATGCGCCGGTCCATGTCGCGAAGTATAGCCACCAGCTCGACGCGCGTCGCGGGGACCTCCCCCACGTCGAAGAGCTCGGCGACGAACGCCAGCACGTCCTGCTCGCCGACGACCTTGGAGGTCAGTTCGGTCTGGATGCGCCGCACGCCCGGAAACTCGCGCTCCAGGGCCCGGCCAATATCCTTGAGCAGGCTGGTCTTTCCCATCCCCTGCTCGGCGCTCATCGCTAGCGACCCCTGCGGGCGTCCGTCGAGGAAGGAGCGCACCTCCTCGACCACCACCGTGACCTGGTCGTCGCGCTGGACCTTGAAATGCTCGTCGTCCAGCGGGGACTGCTCGAAGAAGTCGGCGTAGTCCTGGGGCAACGGCGCGACCAGGCTCTCGGCCGAGATATGCTCGCCCTCGCGCTCCTTATGCTGCAACTCGATGCGCTTGCGGAACACGAAGTTGCTCACCCGCTTGCTCCACTCGGTGTCGCTGGCCTGGGAGCGCGCGAAGTTGCCGATTTCGCGAAACGCCACGTAGAAAAACGCCACCGCGATGACCAACACCCCGTAGATGCGGTCCTTGTGGTTTTTGACGAACTCCACCGAGCGCGGCAGCCGGTCTTTGGCCATGCGCTCGAAGATCGAGGCGATGTCATCCTTCCAGGTGGTCAACACCAGGTAGACCACCAGGATGAGGCCCCAGACAAAGCAGGTCTTGACCAGCCAGGTGATCACCGAGTGGCCCAGCAGCGCTTCCAGCGCCTGGGGCACGTAGTGCTCGAGCAGCCAGAACATCAAGATGATGCGCACGCTGCGCACCAGCTTGCGCGCCCGGGTCAGCTCGATGGAGATGACGTCGACCGCCGACATGGACGCGCGCGTGGGGTCGGCGCCCAGCCGCGCCAGGTCGGGCGCCGGCGAGGTACCGGCCTCCTCGCGGTAGCGCCGCGGCAGGACGATGACTTTGACCAGGGTCATGATGACCCAATACAGGAAAAACGCGTCCACGCCCCACGTCAGAAAGACCAGCTCGGGGAAGGCGTGTACCAGGTAGGCCGTCAGGTTGTTCAGCACCAGGTAGAGCACCACCGGGCGGATCACCGAGCGCAGCACCTCGGCGCCCTTGATGGTCAGCGCGGCGCGCCGCTGGAAGAAGCGGCGCCGAAGCGCCCAGCTCGTCAGCTTGCGCACCACGGGATCGGTGTAGTTTTGACCGACGTAGATCACCGCGCCGAGCACCAACAGCCGCACCAAAAAGCCGATGACCCAGCCCCACAGGTTCACCGAAGTCAGGTGGTCGGGCAGCGCCAGGACCTGGCTCACCCGCTTTTGCAAGATGGCGAAGGCGCGCTCGGACGCCTGGCGCACGCCGAACCAGGCGCGCTGCCAGTTGATGTCGTCGAACACCGAGTAGAAGCGGTCGCGCTGGGGGGCGCTGATCTTGGGCAGCAGGCGCTCGATGGCGCGGTCGTAGTAGTTTAGTTGGTCCTGATCGAGTTGGAGCTGCTTTCGGCGCGCCTGGGCGATGTCGCGGGCGGCCTCGAGCTGGCGCTTGCGCAGCGCCAGGCGCGCCCGCGCCAGTTCGACCTTCTGCTCGCCCACGGCGGTGCGCCCGATCTCGGTCAGCCCGTCCTGGGCCTCTTTGAGCTTGGCCTGGGCGCCGGTGATGCCCGCGCTGGCCTTCTCCATCTTGTCGGTCGCCGTCTCCAGCTGGTTTTCGTGGCGCAGCAGCGCCTGGCGCACCTCGTCGCGGTGGTTGAGGACCTGGCGAAACACCGGGTCGACGATCTTCTTGGCGTACTCCGGGCTGGGCTGGCGCACAAACCCCTGCAGCTTGGCCTCGATATCCTCGCGGTGGCTGGCAAAGGTCTCCACGCGCTTGGCGCGGCGGCTGGCGGCGTCCTGGATCTGGTCGCTCTGGTCGCGGGCGACCTGGGCGGTCTGCTCGAGCACGGCCCGCCGCGAGGCGATCAGCGATCGTACCTGTTCGTCGCGCTCGCGCGCTTCGCGCGCCTTGGCGCGCTGGGCCTGCTCGAGCGCGGCTTTCTCGGCGGCTTCGGCCTGCTGCAGCCGCTCCTTATGCTGGCTGGCCTGCGCGGCCTGCCCCTGGGCGGCGCGGCGCAAATTCTCGGCGCGCTCACCGAGCAAATCGACCAGCGCGCGTCGTTGCTTGATCGGCGGCTGCAGCGCCGCCTGCACCGCCCAGGACACGGCCACCCGCGCCTGGACGACCGCCGACTTTCGCGCCAGCCCCTTACGGGCGGGCTTGGGCAGGCTCTTGTCGGCGAGCTGCTCGTCGAGCACCTTGGCCGAGGTTTTGTACGCGTCGGTGCGCTTGGAGGTGCGTTCCAACGACGCCTGCAGCCCGTCGACCACCGCGCGAGTGCGAGCGATGAGCGCGTTGACCCGATCGAGCGTGGCGACCTCGTCTCCGCTGATGGCGTATTGGGCCGCCAGCGTGCCCAGCACGCTGCTCGACTGCGTCGTCGGTGCCTTCTTTTCGGCGGCGGACGGTTGTGGAGGGTTGGCCGGCGCCTTGTCAGCGTCGCCGGCGGCCGCCGCCTGCACCGATTGCGGGGTGCCCGAGGCCGCCGGTGCGCTCTTTGCGCCGCCTTGCTCTTGTGCGACCGAGGTCGATGGCTCTACAAAGGAGGCGCCGATAGCGACCAGCATCGCCACAACGAGCAGGCGGCCGGGCGTAAATTTTGCGGGTAGTCGGTACATAGACTGCTACTGCATTCTCGGACGCTGGTCGTGCGCAGCCGAGGCTTCGGCGAAAATCCGGTCCCAAAGCAGGTGGCGCGCTTTGCTATGATTTTATACGATTTGGCCGGCGTGAAGTCACACAAAAATCCAACGCGGTGCGTCCGTTAGATGCAGTTCTCTTGATCCACGATACGCTCGACAACCCGACTCGCCTCCTGTTGGCCGTGGTTTTTGCCCTGGCCGCGCTGGGGGTGGGATGCGGCCACGACCGCCCCGCGCACCGCTGGAACGACCGCGTCCTCGCCGTGGGCGACCTGCAAGATGCCGGCAAGCTCGACCGCGCCGAGCAGCAATATCAGCAACTTCTGAAGACCGCGCCCACCCGGGACGCGCGCCGCTACGTTCTGAGCGCCCTGGCGCGCATCTCCGAGGCGCGCGCCGATTGGAAACAGGCGATCGCGCGCTACAAGCGCATCTCCAGCAAGCCGATCGACGACGAAGCCGGCGCCTATGCGCTGTACCGCGCCGGGCGCCTGGCCAAAGAAAAGCTCGGCCAGACGGCGCGCGGGCTGGCCGCGTTCAAAAAGACGATCACACGCTTTCCGCGCTCGGTCGCCGCCGAATTCGCCGTGCGCGACCTGGCCAAATACTACCGCCAGACCGGCGACTATGAGGCGATGCGGCGCGACTTCGAGAAGCTCGTCGCCCGGGTCGGCGACCAGCCGGCGGCGGACAACCTGCTCTTCGAGCTCGCTGAGGCCCTGTCCGACGCCGGCGACAAGGACACCGCCCTGCTCTACTTCAAGCGCGTCTACGACGGCTATTCCGACGGCGGCCTGGCCGACGACGCGCTGTGGGATGCCTCCCAGATCTACGCCGCGCGCGAGCAATGGCCCCAGACCATCGCCCTGCTCCAGCGCGTGGCCGCCATGGTCGAAGACTCGTGGTTCGTCGGCGACTACAGCTCGCCATATGCCAACGACGCCCGCTTCCAGCTCGGGCTCATCTACCTGCTGTATGTGAGCGACTACGACAAAGCGATCGCCAACTTCGAGCAGTACCTGGACGACTTTCCGACCAGCCTGCAGGCCGACGACGCCGCCTGGAATCTCGTCCAGGCGCACCGGTTAAAGGGGCCGGCGGCGGCCTACCAGCAGAGCCTGCGCGACTTCATGGCCAACTACCCCCACAGCCGCTACGTGCGCCAGGCGAAGCGCCGTCTCGCCGGGAGGGCCGCCCAATGATCGTGGTCGAGAATATCACCAAGACCCACCTGGGCCGCCCGGTGCTCAACGACGTCTCCCTGGAGGTGCCCGAGGGGTGTAACCTGGGGCTGATCGGCCCGGGCGGCGCCGGCAAGACCGTCCTGGTCAAGATCATCTGCGGGCTCATCCGCCCGGACAGCGGGCGAGTGATCATCGACGGCACCGACGTACATAGCCTCAAGGAGACCGAGCTCGCCGAGTTTCGCCAGCACCTGGGGATGCTCTTCCAGAACTACGCGCTGTTCGACTTCATGACCGTCTCCCAGAATATCGCGTTTCCGCTGTGCCAGGAGGGCAAGGTCGCCGAGGACGAGATCAACCAGCGCGTCGACGACCTGCTGCGCGAGATCGGGCTTCCCACCGCCGCCCACAAATTTCCCAACGAGCTGTCCGGGGGCATGAAAAAGCGGGTGAGCTTTGCGCGTGCGGTCATCCAGCGCCCGCCCATTCTCATCTACGACGACCCCACCGCCGGCCTCGACCCGGTGACCAGCTCGAAGATCTTCCGCCTGCTCACCCACATGAAGCACGAGCATGGCACCACCTCGGTGACCATCAGCCACGACATCGAGGGCATCAAGGATATCTGCGACCATTTTGCGATGCTCGAACACGGCCACCTTGTGTTCTATGGTAGCCGTGAGGACATCGAGCAGACCGACCTCAAGATTGTGCGCCAATTTTGGGACGGCTTCAGTGACGACGAGCTTGGCTAGACGATGATCAATCCCCTCGCCTACATCGGAGAGCGCTTTTTGGGCTGGGCGGACGACGTCGGCGGCCTGGTGGTGTTGATGGGCCAGGTCTTCGTCAACGCGGCCCCCTGGCACCTGGACCGCCCCCAGATCTGGCGCAACCTTTACCGCGTGGGCGTCAAGAGCTTCCCCATCGTGGTGGTGACGGCGGTGCTGACCGGCGCCATCATGGTCATCCAGAGCGGCATGTACATCCAGCAATACGGCGCCTACGGGCTGCTGGGCTGGGGCGCCGGCTACAGCGTGTTGCGCGAGGTCGGCCCGATCATGATCGGGCTGATGTTCTCGGGGCGCGTGGGCGCCAACAACACCGCCGAGTTGGGCACCATGAAGGTCACCGAGCAGGTCGACGCCCTGCGCGCGCTGGCCATCGATCCCGTGCGCTACCTGGTCATGCCCCGGGTCATCGCCATGGTGGTCATGATGTTTTTGCTGGTCGTCGTCGGCGACTTCACCGCCCTGCTGGGCGGGGCGATCACCAGCCAGGTGCTGCTGGGCGTGGACATGAAGCTCTTTGCCTGGAGCATCGTGCAGTATATCCACCTAGGCGACTTCACCCACGGGCTGTGGAAGGCGATCGTGTTCGGCTACGCCATCGCGATCATCTCGTGCTACTACGGCATGAAGACCCGCGGCGGCGCGGTGGGCGTGGGCCGCTCGGTCAACGCCTCGGTGGTCGGCAGCGCCATCGCCATCTTCGTGCTCGACTATTTCATTACGTTTTTGGTGATGTGACTCGATGAGCTCTCCTCCCCCCGATACGCACGAGCCCTCCGCCGGCAGCGCCGACTCTCCCGGCGCGCTCGCCCGCGGGCTTGCGGGCATCGGTGCGCCGGTGCTCGAGGTCTACCGCACCGTCCACGACATCTTCCGGGTGTTGTGGTTGACGCTGTACTACATCATCAACGGCCAAAAGGGCGAGCGCCGCCGCCACGAGGTCGTCGCCCAGATGCACGAGATCGGCAACCGCTCGCTGGTGTTCATCGCGGTGACGCTGGGCTTTTTGGGGATGATCCTCATCTTCCAGGCCGGCTACCAGGCCAACAAGATCACCGGCGATTTGACCCTGCTGGGCGCGCTGTTCCTGCAGCTTCTGTTGCGCGAATTCGCCCCCACCATCACCGCCATGATGATCGCCACTCGGGTGGGCACGGGCATGGCCGCCCAGATCGGCAGCATGGTAGTCACCGAGCAGGTCGACGCCTTGCGCATGAGCGGCGCTCAGCCCATCGACTACCTGGTCGTGCCCCGGTTCATCGCCTCGACGATCATGATGATCGTGTTGACTATTTTTGCCGTACTCGTCGCCTATATCGCGGGGGCAGCGACCGCTCATTCCTTTTTCGGCGTCAACCTGCGCACCTTCTTCAACAGCCAGATGATCGGCTGGTTCGACGTCAATATCGGCCTGATCAAAGCCCTGGCCTACGGCATGGCCGTGCCGGTAACCGCCTGCCAGGCCGGCCTGACGGTCGTGGGAGGCAGCGAGGGGGTCGGCCGGGCGACCACCCGCGCGGTGGTCAACGCCAGTCTGGCGGTGGTCATCCTCGACTTCGTCATCTCGGGGCTGGGCTATGTCGTCCAGTCGCTGATGTGAGCACCCGGCGATGCACGCATCGACTCGGGGATCACTTGTCTGGGCAAGGCACGCAGCACATGAATGATAAAGTAAAACTCGAAGGTTTCCTCAAGCTCCTATGCACCATTGGGCTGGTCGCAGCCGTCATGGCGCCGTCGAGCGCATGGGCCGACAATATCAAGCTTCCCAAGCGCGGGATGCAGTATTTTACG
The DNA here is from genome assembly GCA_963697525.1 of uncultured delta proteobacterium. GTDB lineage: Bacteria > Myxococcota_A > Bradymonadia > Bradymonadales > Bradymonadaceae > Bradymonas. Next base: position 4,265,030 of record OY969087.1, on the reverse strand, counting down.
GTGGGCCTGAGCCTCAACCCGGGCTTTTTGCACGACGAGACTGCCAGCTCGGTGGGGCTGAGCACCACGGCGCTGACCGCGGCCGGCATGGCCGAGCTGGGCATCACCCAGATCGTCGCGCGCAACTTCTACATGTCCGCCGAAGCGCGCGCCGGCCTGCAGTGGCTCAACGACAACACCGCCGACCAAGACGGCCACGCCCCGTCGTCCAAGAACTTCGCCTGGCAGCTCGGCCTGTACATGCAGTGGCTGCCGCTGGGCGAGGATCTGGGCCTGGTGGGCACCGCCGGACTGCACTTATTTCGCGTCCAGATGACCGACGCCCCCTTGCAGGTGCTCGGCGGCGAGATCCGCATCGGCAAATACTTCTGGACCGACGACGAGCACTTTTTGCTGCTCGAGGCCGGCTACTCCGCCCCGATCATCCAGGGGCTCGACCGGCCGACCTCCTTCGACGCCAACAGCACGTGGGCCGAGCGCAACTGGTCATTTCACCGCTTTAGCCTCGGCTTCGAGTACGGCTTTTGAGTGATCGAGTGATCGAGTGAACAGCTTCGCGGTAACCGCTGAACCGCTGAACCCCCGAACCCCCGGACCCCTGACCCATGGGTAGTATCGAGTTTAAAGGCGTCTACAAGAGCTTTGGCGACAAGCACGTGCTTCGCGGCGTCGACTTGACCGTCGAGCCCGGGGAGGTGTTCTTCATCATCGGGCAGTCCGGCGCGGGCAAGAGCGTGCTGGTCAAGCACCTGGTGGGCCTGCTTCGCCCCGACAAGGGCCGGGTGTACCTCGACGGCGAGGACGTGACCGACTACACCGAAAAGCAGTTCTACCCCATCCGCAAGCGCTGCGGGATGGTGTTCCAGAACTCCACGCTCTTCGATTCGATGACCCTGGTCGAAAACGTGATGCTGCCCATCCGCAAGCACCGCGACGTCACCGATGAGGAGGCCAAAGTCCAGGCCATGGAGCAGCTTCGCAAGGTGGGCATGCAGCGCTACGCCGACCGCTACCCGGCCGACTTCGGCGACGGGATGCGCAAAAAGGTCGCCATCGCCCGGGCGCTGACCCTCGACCCGGAGTACGTCATCTTCGATGAGCCCACCACCGGCATCGACCCCATCTCGGCGGCGATGGTCGACAAGCTCATCCGCCACCTCTCCGACCACCTGGGCGTGACCAGCATCGTCATCTCCCACGATCTGCGCAGCATCTTCGGCATCGCCGACCGCATCGCCATGCTCTACAAGGGCCAATTGGTGCTCGACGGCACCCCCGAGGCGTTCAAGAAGACCGACCACCCCGTGGTCCAACAATTCATCGAGGGCCGCCCCGACGGCCCCATGGAAGAACCGAACTAATCCGGGCCCGGACCTCCGTCTTGCGCTGTGGCGCGTTCTGGACCAAGATGGGCGAGGTTAATGGCCGTTTCCGCTGGAATGCTGGGTCTCGATGCAGAACAAAGAAACCTCCATTGAAGTCAAGGTTGGGGCCCTGGTGCTCTTCTCGTTGGCGCTTTTGGTCGCCTTCGTGCTCGTGCTGGGCGACTTTTCGATGTCCGACGGGTTCACCTTCAAGGTCGACTTCAACAACGCCGGCGGGCTCAAGCCCGGCGCCGACGTCGCCATCGCGGGCATCAACGTGGGCAACGTCCAGAAGTTGAAGTTCCAACCCAACAAGAACAAGACCAAAAAGGGCGCGCCGGCGGTGGCCGTGCGCGCGAGCATCCACATCGACAAAAACTACGCCGACGCGGTGCGCCAGGACAGCAACTTCGTGATCACCCGTCGCGGCGTGCTCGGCGAGCCCTACATCGAGATCGAGACCAACTCGTTCGACTCGCCGCAGATCGAGGAAGGCGCGATCATGCACGGCATGGAGCCGCCGCGCATGGACGTCATCGTCTCCAAGGCGACCGAGCTGCTCGACACGCTCACCGATCTGCTCAACGACCCCGACGTCGACACCAAAGACCTGATCAAGAATACCGCCTCGCTGATGGGCCACCTGGACGGGGTGGTCAGCGACAATCGCAAGGATATCGACGGCACGATCAAGAACACGCGCATGACTACCGCCGAGGCCGCCAAGCTATTGGCGGCGCTCAACTTCGCCGTCCAGGACGGCTCGAAGATGCGCGCCATGCTCGACGACGCCGGGGCGACCGCCCACCACGCGCGCAACATCTCGGCGCAGGTCGACGCCGACATCGCCCCGGTGATGGACGACGTCAAGGTGACCACCGCCAACGCGCGGCGTGTCAGCGACTCGGCCGCGCGCCTCGTGGCGGACAACGAGCAAAAGATCGACGACTCCATCGACAACGTGCACGCCAGCACGGCCAACCTCAAACAGGTCTCCAAGGACGCCAGCACGATCACCCACCGCGTCGAATCCGGCCAGGGCACTGTCGGCCAACTTTTGTCCGACCGCGAGATGTACGACGACATGAAAGAGCTGCTGCGCACCATCAAGCGGCGGCCCTGGAAGATCCTCTGGAAAGAGTGAGCTGCTGCTGTCCCGTTATTTCTTGGGCGGCGCCGGCGCCTTTTTCGTGGGCGCGACCGGCTCGGGCTGGGGCAGCTTCCTGGCCGGCGACGGCCCCGGCACCGGCGACTTGCCCTCGCGCATACGGCGCTGTTGTTTGACCGCCTTTTCGAGCTCCGAGATCTTCTTTTGCAGCTTGGCGCGTCGCTGCGGGTTTTCGACCATCTGCAGCGCCTGCTTGTAGTGCTTGGCCGCCTCGGCCGGCTGTTTGAGCACCTCTTTGTAGATGTCGCCGGCGAGCATGTGCAGCTTGACCTTGACGACCTTGGGCGGGTCGCGCTTCAGGAAGTCGTCGGCCTGGCTGATGGCTTCGTTGTAGTGGCCATTGACGTCGTAGGCCGACACGAGCAGGTCGGTGGCGGCCACGCTATTGGGGAAGGCGGCCAGCGCGCGCTTGCCCATCCGAATGGTCGGCACCCGGTTGGACGTGCCCATCTGAACGCGGCCGCGCAGCACCAGCGCACGCACGTCGTAGGGGCGAAGCTCGACGGCGCGTTTGACCGCGTCGGTCGCCTTGTCGAGCTCACCGGTGCGCGAGCTGGCGATCCCGATATTCAAGGGCACGTCGCCGAAGGCCGGATACCAATCGTCGACCTGGCGGTACGACGCGATGGCTCGACTGTACAACGTATCGAGCATGAACTGGTCGGCGCGGCCACGATAATAGCCGGCGACGGTGTTCAGGAAGGTGGGCACCAGGATGCCCGCCCCGATCAAGATGGCCAGCACCGCCGCCCCGGTGACCGGGCTGGGGCCGCCCTCCTCGCCGGTGCGCGCCGCCCACACGCTCGACCAACCGCGAAAGTCGTTGAGAGAGGCGGAAAAGCGGGTCAGCACGGCCATCGCCCCCACCCAGGTGAGCGCGGCGGGCGCGAGCTCGAGAAGCGGCGTGAACAGCATGAAGGTCAACCCCGCCAGCCCCGCCGTCAGCAGCGCCCAATGCTCGGTGATCCAGCCCACGCGCTCGGTGCGCCGCCCCAGGGCGCCCAGGGTGACCGCAAACGCGGCCGCCAGCCACAACACGAACAGAACCAACCCGATGAGTCCGTACTCCACCAGCAGCGTGATCGCGCCGTCATGCGGGCTTCGGAACGCCGGATAGGTCGCGAACATCCCCTGGACGAACGGATGGTCGATATGCGGCCTCTTGGTCTGAAGCGGCCACCAGGAGCCCGCGCCGTGGCCGATGATCGGTCGCTCGGAGAACAGCGAGGTGCCCACGTCGAGCAGGTAGGAGCGCGCCAGCGCGCTCTGCACCGATTCGGTGCGGTCGGCCGAGAAGACCGGGTTTTCCACCCTCGCCTTGGTGGCTTTGTTGGGCACCGCCTCTTCGGGCTGGAGCACGTACGGCAGACTGGTGGCGTAGCTCGTCGCCTCCGGCTGGGGCAAGCCCCACTGCGCGATCGCCAGAAACACCGCGATGACCCCTAACAGCACGACCACCGGGGTGAGCACCATGACCGCCTCGGCGCGCTGGAAGGCAAAGACCAACAGCACCGCCGCGACACACACCGCCGCGAAAATCGCGCCCCACCCCCACCCGCTGGTCAGCGCGAAGTGAAACCCGGCCAGGCCGAAGCACACCGCAAAGAAGATGCGCGAGCGGCCCGGAAAGCGAAAGATGGCCCCCAACAAGATCGGCAAGGCGACCACGTAATAGGCGCCGGCGAACTCCATGGCGTCGAACGCGCCGGTCGCCCCGGGCGGATTCCACACCACCGTAAATACGCCCACGCCGGCCAGGTCGAGCAGGCCGAAGATGCCGGCGATGGCCGCGCCCACGCCCGTGGCCACCGCAAAGTCGTAAAACCGCAGCGGCCGGCCCACCGGCGAGGTGATGATGAGAACCACTCCGGCCAGAGCCACGAAGTGCAGCGAGTGCCAAAGCCCCAACAGCTGGTTGTCCGCCCACAGGCACGCCGCCAGCGTGTACAGCCCGAAGACGAGCATCAACACGGTGACCCGCCCGGCCATCATCGACACGGCCCGGTTTCGCAGCGCCTGGATCCCCCAAAGTACCAGCGCCAGGCCCACGCCGCCGACCAACACGAGCTCCTTGAACAGCTCGAAGTTGCTAAAGCCGGTGGCAAAGAGCGGGGGCGTCAGCGCAAGCAGGATCAACACGATCCACGACGGCGCCGCCAACTTGATCTCGGCGTTGGCGCTCTGTTGAACAGCATCGGCGCTCGATTCACTCATCACTGCATCCAGATTCGCTGAAGGATATGGGGGCACGTCTCGACCAAACACTGCCGGTGAGGCATGGAATGCCGCTGGTATAGCATCTATTCCCCCGACAAATGAAGGCCACACCGCAGCCGGGTTTTACGCGACGCGCTCGTGCTTAGAGTCCATATCCCAACAACCCATTTTGAACGCACATGTCTCGGGGTCCAACTATGAGCACAAGCACCAAACCAGAGGTCGTCGTCGTCACCGGAGCCACCGCCGGCCTGGGGCGCGCCATTGTGGAGGCGTTCGCCCGTCAGGGGGCGCATATCGGCCTGCTCGCCCGCGGTGAGCAACGCCTGGAGCTGACCAAAGCTCGGGTCGAGGAGCTCGGTGGCAAGGCCATCGGTATCTCCACCGACGTCGCCGACTACGACCAGATCAAGCAGGCCGCCGAACGCGTCGAGCAGGAGTTCGGCCCCATCGACATCTGGATCAACAACGCCATGACCTCGGTGTTCGCCCCGGTCCACGAGGTCAAGCCCGAGGAGTTCCGCCGGGTCACCGAGGTCACCTACCTGGGCATGGTCTACGGCACCCAGGTCGCCCTGGAGCATATGCGCCCGCGCAACGAGGGATCGATCGTGCTGGTGGGCTCGGCGCTGGCCAAGCGCGGCATTCCCCTGCAGGCGGCCTACTGCGCCTCCAAACACGCCGTGCAGGGCTTCTTCGAGTCGCTGCGCACCGAGCTGCTCCACGAGAACAGCAACATTCGGTTGAGCATCGCGCATATGCCGGCGATGAACACCCCGCAATTCGACTGGGTCAAAAGCCGGCTGCCCCATAAGGCCCAGCCGGTGCCGCCGATCTACGAGCCCGAGGTCTGCGCCGACGCGGTGGTCTACGCCGCCCACAACAAGCGCCGCGAGATCTACGTGGGCGCCTCGACGGTCAAGACCGTCTTCGGCAACCGCATCGCCCCGTGGTTTGCCGACTGGTATCTGGCGCGCACGGGCTACCAGAGCCAGCAGACCGACGAATTGGAGAATCCCGACCGCCCCGACAACCTGTGGGAGCCCGTCGGCGGCGACCCCGGCGCCCACGGGCGCTTCGAGGGCGACAAGAGCCTGCGCCACAGCAGCCTGCAATTGTGGGCGACCAAACACCGCGCCGGGCTGGGCGTGGCCGCGGTGGGGCTGGGGTTGGCCGTCGGGCTGACCGCCGGGCTGCGCTCTTAGAGCGACAGATTGGCCCACACGGGAAGGTGGTCGGAGGCGGCAGGCGCGGGCGCCTGCGAGGCGACTCCGCGCTCGACGAGCGCCGCTTTGGGCATCACCCAGATGCGGTCGAGCGCGAAGATCGGCCGCGACGCCGGAAACGTCGGCTGGCGCGCATGCCAGCCCAGGTAGCTGTTGAGCCGTCGCAGGTTGCGGCTGAAGCGAAACCACTCGTTGAAATCGCCCATCAGCGTCGCCGCGCGGCCATGGGGCTGGCTATACAACATCCCTAGCAGCCGGCCGATCTGGACGCGCCGCTCGCGGCCACTGAGCCCCAGGTGGGTAGCCACCACACGTAGCGAACGCCCGTCGACGCCGAGGTCGACGTCCAGCGCGCCGCGCGGCTCGAAGCCGGGAACGCTCAGGTCGTGGCGGCGCACCTGCGCGATCGGTCGGCAGGTAAGCAACGCGTTGCCGTACGCGCCGTCCCGCCGGGTCATCGTCGGCCCCCACACCACCTGCATGTCCAGCCGTCGGCTCAGCTCCCCCAACGGACCGAATTCGCCGTCTGAATTCACGCCGGTGTCCACCTCCTGGAGCGCGACGACGTCCGCCTCGAGCGGCTCGAGCACCCGCGCGACGCGCCCGGCGTCGTATACCCCGTCGCGGCCCACGCATCGGTGGATATTATAGCTTACCAGGCGCACCATCACGTCTCGGCGGCATCGAGGGGGGCCGCGGGCGCCTCCGGGGGTGGGTCGCTCACGACTTCCTTGGCTTCGGCCTTGCCGCGCACCCATCGCGAGATAAACGCGCCCGCCCCGACAAAGACCGCAATGATCGCACCCAGGATCACCAGCCGTAACGGGTCCGGGTGGGCCATGAAATCGGCGAGTTGGCCGCCAAATAGACCCTTGAGGATAATCCCCGGCACCATGGCGATGAACGTGCCCCACATAAAGTCGCGAAAGGGGATCTCCGAGGCACCGACGGCCAAATTGATGACGCCGAACGGCGCCACCGGGATCAGGTGGACCACCACCACCGACCAGACGCCGCGCTCGGAGATCCACTTGTGAATGCGGCGCAGATTGCCGCTGGCCAACTTGTCGACCGCGCTCGCGCCCATGCGGTCGCCGAGCCAATAGGACACCACCGCGCTGAGCATGCTGCCGACGATGGCGCTGATCGTGCCCCACCAGGCACCGAAGACAAAGCCGGTGGCCAGGATGAGCACCGTCACCGGAAAGGCGAGCACGCTGAGCAGCACGAACCCCAACGTCGCCACCGGCCCCGCCCACCACAGCTTCGCCAGCGGCTTGACCGCGTCGGCGAGCGCACGCGGGTCGAGCCACTGGCCCAGCGGCGTCCAATGCCAGGTCACGGCCAACAGCAGCAATAGCCCCAACACCAACGCGACACGCGCATGGGTGGCCCGGTTCTGGCGCACCGACTCCGGCAACAGTCGCTCGGCCAATTTCTCGGCGTCGAGCGGGTCGTACGGATCCATCAACGCCTCTTCGCCCCACACTTCGGCGGTCTGCTCGGAGTACGCCGGCTCGAGGCGCTCGAGCCGATGAGGCCCGTGGTCGGCGCCGTCGACCAGCGCCCCCAGCGAGCCGACCTGGTCGAGGCGCGCGGCCACCGCGTCGGCGCCAAGGCCGACCAGATGGCCGACCAGGCGGTTTCGCACCTGCCGGATGCCGCGCTGCTGCGCGTCGTCGCGCGCCTCCAGGACCAGATCGCACTCGCTGTCGACCCCCATCGAGCGGTTGGTCAGGTTCGCCGAGCCCACGCGCAGCAGGCGGTCGTCGATGATGCACACCTTGGCATGCACGTAGATCTCACATCGCTTGCCCTGTTGCTCGACCACCGGATAGACCACGCGCAGCCGTCCGCCCCTGTCCGCCTGGCGAAGGCGGCGCACCATCCGCGAGCGCAGCACGCCCATCGTCGATTCCTCGATGAGCCCCGCGGCGTGGCGCGGCAACACGATGATGACCTCCGGGGCGTCGTCCTCGCCGAGCCGCTCGGCCAGCAGCGACACCAGCTTGGTCGACGACAGGTACTGGTTCTCCAGGTAGATGACGTCGCGAGCGGCTCTGAAGGAATCGACGAAGAGCTGTTCGACTTCGCGCACGTCGGGCTCGGCGAGCCACGTCGGCAACGTGCGCGCCAGCGCGACGTCCACCTGCTCGAAATCCGGGGACAGCCACGCCGGCCAGCACGCCTCGGCGCCGGCCGCCGCTTCGATCGCTTCCCCGGTCCGATGGCGCCAGCGCCACCGAGCCATCTCGAGGACGAGCTCGGCCGCCTCGCCGTCGACCAGCGTATGGGTGTCGTGAAAGGGCCCGAACGGCAGGCGGTTGGGGGTCTTGCGGCGGGGATCGTCGACGCGGTGCTGGCTCGTATCCCAGCGTCGCTGGGCGATGTCGACGCCGCCGACAAAGCCCAGCCCCCCGTCGACCGCGATGAGCTTTTGATGGTGGGCCGTGCCCGTGGGCGCGGTGGCATCGTGGCAAAATTGCACGTTGGGCGGCGCGCGCCGCCAAAAGCGCAGCCGCTGCATCATCTCGCGCTCCAGGCTGTAGATGACGTCCTCGTCCCAGATGAGCACGCGGACCTGGAGTTCGGGGTGCTCGCGCGCCCGGCCCACCAACAAATCGAGCAGATCGCGCCCGTCGTCCTGGCGGCGACGCAGCCTGACGCGCGAGTGAAAATCCCACCCCACGATCAGGACCGTATGTCGAGCGCACTCGAAGGCGTCGGCGGCGGCCTCGAAGAAACTCGCCGAGTCGTCGAAGACCGCCAAACGCTCGGCCCTGGCCTGCTGCCAACAATTGTGGCCGGCGCTCAAAATGGGCGACGTTTCACGCACGAGGTCTCCACCACGCTGAGAAATGACCGACCGAGCAGGCCGGCGGTCGCTTGGCTCGGGCTGCTGGATGTTCAATGTAAACGTGGGCTCGATCGGCGCAATCGCGCCGCCGTCGGCGCCCGGCGAACTTGCCCGGACCTATCTTCTGCAAAGATTTGAACGTGTCGGCATCCACGTCTCCCGCACCCGGAGTGTCCCCATGCCGAAGGTCATCTGGAAGGGTCATCTCAACTTCGGTCTGGTCAACGTCCCGGTACGCCTGTACTCGGCGACGCGCCGACGAAAGCTCGACTTTCACCTCATCGACCGGCGCGACCAACGTCCGGTGGGCCACCTGAAGATCAACAAGGACACCGGCCGCGAGGTACGCCCCGACGAGATTGCACGCGCCATCGAGGTCGACGGGCAGACCGTCGTCGTCGAAGATGAGGACTTCGAGCAGGCCAACCCGCAGGCAAAACACACCATCGACATCCGCCATTTCGTGCGCGTGGAGCAGATCGATCCGGTGTTCTTCGACAAGCCCTACTACATGGCCCCGCAGGAGGGCGCCGAGCGCAGCTACGTGCTGCTGCGCGAGGTCATCGAGCGCACCGGGCGGGTGGGCATCGCCAAGGTGGTGTTGCACCGCCGAGAGCACCTGGCCGCCACCATGTTGCACGACGGCGTGCTCACCCTGCAGTTGCTGCGCTTTGCGCGCGAGATCCGCGACCCCGGCGATCTCGACGTGCCCGCGCAGACTCCGCGCCAGTTGGACATCACCACCGACGCCGTCGAGATGGCCACCGAGCTCGTCCAGCGCATGACCGAGGAGTGGCAGCCCGAGCAATACCACGACGAGTACCTCGAGCAGCTCACCGAGCTGGTCGAGCGCCGCGCTCACCAGGGGCGCGAGGCCGCTCAGCCCGAAGAACCCCCGGCCGCCGAGCCGCCCTCGGCGGCCACGACCGAGGAGCTCTTCGAGCAGCTACGCCGCAGCATCGAGCAGCGCGGCGGCTGACGGACACGCTCACCCACGCTGGTCGAGCACACGCCGAAGCTGGCCCAACAGCTCGGTGGCGGTCATCGGCTTGGCCACAAACGGCAGGTCGCGCAGGTCTTCGTCGGCCTGGAATTGTTCGTAGTCCGAGTAGCCGGAGGTGAGCACGATCGGGATGTCGGGGTAGCGGCTGACGAGTTTTTCGCGCAGCTCCGAGGCCGACAGCCGCGGCAGCACCACGTCGCTGATCACCGCGTCGATGCTGTCGTGATACAGCTCGAGCAATTCGACCGCCGTGTGCCCGTCGGCGCACCCCATCGCATCGTAGCCGTGCTGGCGAAGCACGTCGGTGATGTAACCGAGCACGTCGAGGTTGTCCTCGACGACCAGGATGACCTCGTCGCCCTCGAGTCGAGCCTCGTCCAGCGCCGCTTCACCGCCCTGCTCGGGCAACCGCTGGGCGCGCGGAAAGAATAACTTAAAGCAACTGCCCCAGCCGGGCCGCGACGTCACCCGCACCTCACCACCGGCGTCGGCCACGATGCGGCGCACCGTCGCCAGCCCCAGTCCCGTGCCCTGATTGGGGTCCTTGGTGGTGAAAAACGGCTCGAAGAGATGCTCGATCATCTCGGCCGGGATGCCCTGGCCGGTGTCGCGCACCTCGAGTACGACCGGGTGCTCGCCGAGTTGCGCCAGGTGGTCCAACTCCACCATCTCGACGTTCCACGGCGGGCGCACGCGGATGGTGATCGTGCCCGTCGTCTCGATGGCGTCGCGGGCGTTGACCGCCAGGTTTAACACCGCCTGCTCGATGTCGCTGGGGTCGATCTCGACGTACTCGGGTTGGTCCCCGACCTGCAAATCCAGGGCGATATGCTCGCCGATGAGCCGCCGGAGCATGTCGTGCAGGCCCGTGAGGACCTCGTTCAGATCCAATACGCGCGGCTGGCGCACCTTGCGCCGGCTAAACGTCAGCAGTTGGTCGGCCAGCCGCTGCGCCTTGACCGAGACCTGCTCGACCTTCTCGAGCTGAGCCCGGCGCGGGTCGTCGTCCGGCATCGAGGTGAGCAGCAGCTCGGAGTACCCCTTGATGACCGTCAGGTGGTTGTTGAAGTCGTGAGCCACGCCACTGGCCAGCAGGCCCAGCGCCTCCATCTTTTGCGACTGGCGCAGTTGGTCGCGCAGGCGTACGCGCTCGGAGACGTCGCGCAACACCGTTGCGTAGCCCACCGGGGCGTCGGTCTCGGGGTCGGTGAGCGCCACGATGGTCGCCTGCGTCTGGCGCACGGTGCCGGCGCCGAAGTCGCGGATATCAATCGCACCGTCCCAGATGCCTGCATCCACTACCTGCGGCAGGATATCGTTGAAGAAGCGCTCGCGCTCGTGCTCGGCGACGAAGTCGTCGGCGCTCAGGCCCGCGAGCTGCGCGGGGCTGAGTCCGACCATGGCATAGCCGGCGGGGTTGAGGTAGGTGACGTGGCCCTCGAGGTCGGACAGGCCGATCATGTCCCGGGCGTGCTCGACCATCAGGTAAAACTTGCGGTACTCGTGCTCGGTGCGCGTCATCTCGGTGATGTCGTCGACCACGAACATCACCCGGTGGTCGACACGGCGCGCGTACACTTCGGTGACCGCGACCCCGCCGCCCCCGCGGTGCATCAGCAGGCGCATGCGCCCCTGGCGGTCCCGCTCGAGCTCGGCCTCCAACTCCTGGAGCACCGGCGCGCACGCATCGAGGAAAAGCTCGTCATACGGTCGGCCGACGAGTTCATCCTGGCGGCGTCCGGTCAGCTCGCACAGCCCGGGATTGACCGTACGGATCGTCCGGTTGGGATCGGCGACGATGATGGCCTCGCCGACCGACTCGACCACCCACGCGTGTTGGCGTTCGCGCTCGATGCGCTCGAGGCCTTTGGTGAGCAATCCCACGACCGACGCGACCAGCTCGCTCACCCCCTCGGAGACCTGCTCGCACTGGCGCCAGTGGAACTCGCAGACGCCCCAGGAGCGCCCGTCGATGGCCAGGCCCACCGAGACGCTGCAGCGAAAGGCGTGTGTCTGGGAAAGTGGGGAGGGAAGATAGGGATGGTCGGCGTCGACGTCGTTGATGATCACCGGGCCGTCGTGGTCCAGGGCCACATCGGTGACCGTGCCCTGCCCCACATCCACCAGACGGGTGCCCACGAGTTTCGGGTCCACGCCGGCCGCCGCGACGACCTCCAGCGCCGCGCCGTCGTCGGAGCGGCGAAACGCAGCGACGCCGTCGGCCTGCAGCGGTGCGCGCAGCAGATCGACGGCGCCTTTCAGCAATTCAACCTCGGCGGGCGCGTCCAGCGTGCATCGGCATAGCTCGACCAACCCCATTTTCAACTTGTGTACACCACTCCTCGAACCTGAGTCGGTGTGGTTCATCCTCTCATTCCCCCCGTAGCGGGAGTCTCGATGCGCCCGGACGCGTCGGTTTGACCTGTACACGCCCCGCTCACGCCGGCGCCCGACAAAGCTATGCACACGCGCCGCAGGCGCCAAGCCCCAAGCCCCGCGCCGCAGGCGCCACGCTACGCGCCAAACTTCTCCAGGCGCATCGCGTTGGCCAACGCCAGGGGCATCAGCTCCACCGCCGGAAGCCGCGGCCCCAGCCCCCCGCCCAGGCAGGGACGCTCGCCGAAGGCCTCCACCGGATCGGGGCGGCATTGCTCGGACCACAGCACCACCGGCACCGGGTGCCAACTGTGGTAGGCGAGCTGGGCGGGCGTGGAGTGATCGCCGGTGACCAGAACCACGTCGGGTTTCAGCTCCAGCAGTTGGGGAAGCGCGGCGTCGGCCTCCTCGATGGCCTTGACCTTGGCCTCGAAGTCGCCGTCTTCGCCGCGGCTGTCGACGTTTTTCTTGTGGATGAAAAAGAAGTCGAAGTCATCCCAGCGCTCGGCGGCGAGCTCGAATTTCTCGGCCAGCGTCGCCGGCGCGTGCAGGGCGTGCATGCCCAGCAGGCTGGCCACGCCGCGGTACATCGGGTAGCTGGCGATGGCCGCCGATCGCAGCCCGAAGCCCTGCTCGAAGGTCGGCCAGTCGGGCTTTTGCGCGAAGCCGCGAAGCAAGAGCATATTGGCCGGATGGTGGTCAGCGAGCTTCTGGGCGGCCTGCTCCAAGAACTGGCTGACCAGCCGGGCCGTCTTGTCAGCCTCGGGAGCGCGGGCCACCGGCTCGAGCGGCCTTTTGCCGGTCACCTGGGGGTCGGTATCCTCGATCTCGTCGGACAGGCCCTCGCCGCGCAGCACGAACAGCATGCGGTGCTCTTTGACCGTCTGGATGTGCAGCTCGGCGCCGTCGAGCTCGATGTCGCGCAGAAGTTCGCACAACTGCTCGTTTTTCTCGGTGCTGATGCGACCGGCGCGCCGGTCGGTCACCCGCCCTTGGTCGTCGACCGAGCAGAAGTTGCCGCGCGCGGCCACGTCGCCGGGCTGCAGGTCGAACTCGACGCCCAGAGCCGACAACACTCCCCGGCCGACCTGGTATTCGGTGGGATCATAGCCGAACAGTCCCAGGTGCCCCGGCCCACTGCCGGGGGTGATCCCCGCGCCCACCGGTACGTGCAGCCCGCACACCCCGCGCCGGGCGAGGTCGTCGAAGTTGGGCGTGTTGGCCGCCTCCAACTCGGTTTGGCCCTGCGGGCCGCTGGGAAGGCCTCCCAGCCCGTCGAGGACGAGCATGACGATCTTGGTGTCGGCCGGTTTGACCAGTTGTTGAACGAAGTCGAGTTTCATGAAGGCACCTGCGAGGGCTTGCGTGGGCGTCACGGAACGTAAAACGTAATTGGTAGTGGCCTGTACGCTGGCGCCAGGCCCACGACGCTCGGGCGTCGGCGCGCGGCAGTCCAGCTCGGCGTTGGCAACATCGGCGCTGAGAGCCTAACCGCGTCAGCCCCTCGGTCAAGGGGCGTTTGCCCGCCCGCGCACCGCGCGCCTGAAGCCGCCACGGAATGCGCGCCGACGCGCTGACGTTGTGCGTGCTGCGCAGCAATTGACCTGCGTTGGACGGGCAACTACATTTTGAGAGTAACGACCGTCTTTACGGGCCGCTCCCAAACCCCTTCGAGCACCGACTCGTGACCACCGCCGAAACTGCCTACAACGGAGAGACCAAGCCCCGCAAACGGTGGCTGGCCGTCCTTTTGACCTACCTATGTCCGGGCCTGGGCTACGTCTACGTGGGCCAATTGGTCAAAGGGCTGACCCTCAACCTGCTGTTCTTGCTGGCCCTGGAGGTCTTCGTCATCGCCTTCAGCGTGCTCAAATTCTTTCCAATCCTGCCGTTTTTGGTGCTCGTCGCCGGCTGGCTGATCTTCGCCACCCTCCTCGCCGTGGACGTGCGCAAGCAGGCCGACGAGGCCGGCGATGACTACGTGCTCAAGGGCTACAATCACTGGACCATCTATCTGGTGGCCTATCTGGTGAGCTTTCTGGTGCCCGTGGTACTCACGCTCAACTTCACCACCCACCGGCTGTGGCGTCTGCAGACGGTCCATAGCTCGGCGATGTACCCCACGATTCAATCGGGCGACACCGTGCTCACCGACCTCAACGCCTTCCACAAGGACGCGCCGGTGCGCGGCGAAATCGTCGCCACCACCGACCCCGACGGCGGCTCCATGGAGTTTTTGCGCATCGTCGGCGTGCACAACGACATCGTGCGCATGGAGGGCAACACCCTGTACGTCAACGACGAGCAGGTCGGCCGCGCCCCCCTCAAAGACGACGAGATCACCCACGCCGAGCTCGACAAGGACAACGGCCTCTTGGCCTGGGTCGAGTTCAACCAGGGTCAGCGCTACGTCATCTCGGTCTCGCCGCGCGTCTTCTCCGAGCTGACCATGCCCCCCACCCGCCTGGAATCCGACGAATACTTCCTGCTGGCCGACAACCGAAGCCAGGTTCCGGTGCACGGCGAGCACACCAAAATCCGCGACAGCCGCAACTTCGGCAAGGTCAAAGGCGACGACCTGGTGGGCATCCCTCGCTACATCTTCTGGTCGACCGCTCCCGACGGCTCCATTCGCTGGGACCGCATCGGCCTGCGCGTGCGCTGACCCTCTCGACCCGTAGCTCGGACTCATGGGCGCCGACCGACGGACGATGATCACACCCCGGCTTTCTCCCGCACTTGCCCATCTTCTGGAACATGATTAAAGGCTCGTGCGTTAATTGCCCGCACCGGTGCCCTTTTTTGACGTTCGTATGACTGCCAAACCCGCCCCCGACATTTCCGATCGCCCCGCGATCGACCGCAGAGAGCGCAACCAACGCCTGTGGGAGCACTTCAAGCGCTACAAGTGGTGGTTTGCCATCGGCGCGCTGTTTCTGGCGTTGACCAACGTGCTCAACCTGGCCATCCCGCACTTTATCGGCTCGGCGGTCCAGATAATGCGCGACGCCTCCGACACCGCCGCGGGCATCGCCGGGGTGCGCTCGCAGTTGGTGCATATCGCGCTGATCATCGTCGCGCTTGCCGTCGGTGGGGGCATCGCGCGCATCTTCAGCCGCATTTTCATCTTCAACGCCGGGCGCTACATCGAATTCGATGTGCGCAACGAGATCTACCGCAAGCTCGGCGAATTGAGCGCGAAGTTCTTCGGCTCGATGGCCACCGGGGACATCACCAGCCGCTCGGCCAACGATGTCAGTTACGTGCGGCTATTGTACGCCATCGGCTTCTTGTCGATCATCAACACCGCCATCGCCTACGGCATCGCCATGACGCGCATGGCGACCATCAACTGGAAGCTCACGTTGGTGTCGCTGGCACCCTACCCGGTCATCCTGTTCGTGCTGCTCAAGATCATGCGGGCGATGTTTACCCAGACCAAGGTGGTCCAGGCGCAGATGTCGGACATCTCCACCAAGGTTCAGGAGAACCTCGGCGGCGTGTCGGTGGTCAAGTGCTACGCCATCCAGGACCGCGAGATGGCCTCCTTCGGCCAGCTCAACGAGGAGTATTTCGGCAAGAGCATGAAGCTCGCCACCATCCGCGGCGGCATGCAATCGCTGATGCAGATGGTCGCCGGGGTGGGCACGCTGATGGTGCTCGTCGTGGGCACGGGCATGGTCATCGACGGCCAGATGAAGATCGGCGCGTTCGTCGAGTTCAACTCCTATGTCGTGGCGCTGGCCTGGCCGACGATTTCGATGGGCTGGGTCTTCTCGGTGTGGAACCGGGGGCTCGCGGCGTTCGAGCGCATCCAGGAGATCCTGCAGATCGATCCCGCCATTCAGGAACCCGGGGACGACGAAAAGCGCACGCTGCCGCCGCTCGAAGCCGGCGTCGCCCGCGGGGAGGTGCGCCTCGAGGGCGTCTCGTTCGCCTACCCGGACGACGACGTCGTCGAGGTGCTCCACGACATCGACATGCACGTGCCCGCGGGCTCGACGGTGGCCATCGTCGGCAAGACCGGCTCGGGCAAGACCACGTTGGTCAAGCTGCTCGCCCGGCTCTACGACCCCACCAAGGGCACGGTGCTGCTCGACGGCGAGCCGCTCGACAAGGTCGCCCTTCGCGACACCCGCGCCGAGATCGGGTTTGTCTCCCAGGAGCCGTTTTTGTTCTCGATGACCATCGGTCAAAACGTGCGCTTTGGCATCGACGCGCTGGAATACGACGAGACGGTCCACCGGCCGGCGCCCACCCGGGCGCTGATGGCCGGCGACCGACGCGAGGGCGTCGACCAGGCCGAGCGCATCGAGCAGGCCGTCGAGGTCGCCGGGCTCGCCCCGGATATCTCCGGGTTTCCCAAGGGCCTGGAGACCCTGGTTGGCGAGCGCGGCGTGACCCTGTCGGGCGGCCAGAAACAGCGCGTGACCATCGCCCGGGCGCTGCTGGTCGACCCGCGCATTCTGATCCTCGACGACGCGCTGTCGGCCGTGGACACCAAGACCGAGGGGGTCATCCTCGACCACCTCGACGAGCTCATGAAGGACCGCACCAGCATCATTTTGACCCACCGGTTCAACGCGCTCGCTCGCGTCGACAAGATCTTCGTGCTCGAAGACGGGCGCATCGTCGAAGCGGGCTCGCAAGAGGAGCTGCTGAGAGCCCGAGGAACGTATTACGAGATGTGTGAACGCCAACGCCTCGAGGAGAGCCTGCAGTCGTGAGTCAGCAAGACGACACATCCACAAGCAACGCGCCGGGCGACTCGAAAAAGACCAAGCGCCCGCAGAGCACCGCCATCGGTTCGGCCTTCAAAGAGCAAAAGCTCGGAAAGACCACCGATCTGACGCTGGTCAAGCGCCTGTGGGGGTTTATGCGCCCCTACAAGGGCACCTTCTTCTTGTGTCTGGTCTTGCTGCCCGTGGTCTCGGCGCTGGGGCTGGTGCAGCCCCAGCTTCTGCAGATGGCCATCGACGACTACCTGGTGCCGCATAAATACCAGGGGCTTACCTGGCTCATCGTCGGCTTCGGCGCGGCCGTCTTCGTGCAGGCGGGCACCCGCTTTTTGCAGTTCTATCTGATGCAGAAGGCCGGCCAGCGCGCGATCTACGACATGCGCCAGAAGGTCTTCGACCACGTGCAATCGCTGTCGCTGAGTTTCTTTCACAGCCACCCCACCGGGCGGCTGATGACGCGGATGACCACCGACATCGAGTCTATCCAGGAGGCGCTGGCCTCGGGGATGATCACGATGGTCGGCGACATCATCACGTTGACGGCCATCGTCGTCATCCTGCTGTACAAGAATTGGCAGCTCGCGCTGGTGAGCTTCGTGGTGGTGCCGTTTTTGGTGCTGGCGACATCGATCTGTCGGCATTTTTTGCGCAAGGCCTACCGCGAGATTCGCGTCAAGATCGCCCGGCTGTACGCCCACCTGCAGGAGACGGTCACCGGCATGGAGAGCATCCAGCTGTTCGTGCGCGAGAACGTCAGCGCCGACGAATACCGCGACATCAACGAGGACTACCGCGACGCCAACCTGAGATCGATTCGCTACGACGCCATCCTGTACGCCGTCGTCCAGGCGGTGGGCTCGATCACGGTGGGCGCCATCATCTGGTACGGCAGTGGCCAGGTCCTCGAGGGCATAGTCACCATCGGTGTGCTGGTGGCGTTCATCGAGTATATGCAAAAGTTCTTCATCCCCATTCGCGACCTCGCCCAAAAGTACAATCTGTTGCAGAGCGCGATGGCCAGCAGCGAGCGCATTTTCGAGTTGCTCGACACCGAGGAGCATATCCGCCAGCCGGGGGAGCCCACGCCGATCCCCACCGAGGATTTTCATATCCAATTCGAGAACGTCTGGTTTGCCTATCAGGACGACGAGTGGGTCATTCGCGACCTGAGCTTCGAGGTCAAACCGGGCGAGAAAGTTGCACTGGTGGGCCATACCGGCGCGGGCAAGACCACCATCATCAGCCTGTTGATGCGCCTGTACGACGTCACGCGGGGGCGCATCCTCATCAACGGCGTCGACATCCGTGAGTTCGACGTCCACGAATACCGACGCGCGTTCGCCGCGGTGCTCCAGGATGCCTTCCTATTCCGCGGGAGCATCCGAGAGAACCTGACCCTGGGCGACGAGGAGGTCAGCGACGAGGATCTCGTCGAAGCGGCCCAGATCGTGCACGCCCACCCCATGATCACCCGCTACGACGACGACTACGACCATCGCATCGCCGAGCGCGGCTCGAACCTGTCGTCGGGCGAGAAGCAACTGCTGTCCTTCGCCCGCGCGCTGGTCCAAAAGCCGCACGTGCTCATCCTCGACGAGGCCACCGCCAACGTCGACACCGACACCGAGGCACTCATCCAGGACGCCATCGACAAGTTGATGGCCCGCCAGACGTCGGTGGTCATCGCCCACCGCTTGTCGACCATCCAGAAGGCCGACCGCATCATCGTGCTGCACAAAGGCGAGATCATCGAGCAGGGCTCGCACCGCGAGCTGCTCGACGAGGGCGGCCACTACGAGACGCTGTACCGGCTGCAATACGCCTTCGACCTCGACGAGCCCTCCCCGCCTGCCTTCGGGGAAGTGGCCGCGAAGTAGGCGTTGGGTCAATTGACGGCTTCGGCAGAGGTGAGCGCCTCGTGCGAGGGCACGCTGACGAGGTCGACCAGGCGGGCGAGGATCGCTTCGAGTCGGCACGCAGACGTCGGCCTCGCTCATGGCGCGTTGGCGAGCCAGGGAGTCGCCGAAGACGACCGCCGCCAGGATGTCGGCGGCGGCGCCGATGGTGTGGGCGTCGGTAAACGCCTCCAGGAGAAATTCGACGACGTGGGGATTGCTGGTCTGGACGTTGAACAGACAGTTCTGGATGGTCTTGAGCAGCAGGTCGGCCTTGCGGGCGTCGGTGACCTGGTCGGCGAGCATGGCCGCGCGCACACGCCGGTAGGGCGTGGCCACGTCGAGTTCTTCGAGGACGCGCACACGCCCGACGCCACGCACCAGAATATTGTAGCGGCCGCCGGCCAGACGCTCGTGGGCGATGATCACGCCGGCTCCGGCGACCGGATGCACGTAGGGCTGACCCCAGGGATCGGTGCGTCCGTTGGCGTCGATCATCGCCACGGAGATGGGGGCGTCGGCGTCCAGCGCGTCCTCCACCAGCCGACGGTAGCGCGGCTCGAAGATGTGCAGGCGGATGGTGGTGTGCGGAAAGAGGACGCCGTCGGGCAGTGGAAAGATCGCCAGATCCTCGAGCTCGGAAGCGTCGAGGGCACGGTGTGTCGGGTCGCAGGTCATGGCCGACTGCCTCGTGGATCGCCTGTAACAGAAATTGTGTCCCATTCATCATAGCACAAACCCTGGTCGGACACAGCGCCGCGCGACATTGCCGCGAAGGCGGCGCGCGCATAAGTTTGTGGGGCCCCGGCGCGCGCCCTGTTGGTCGGCGCGTCCGACGCTGTTCCGAACGCCAGCCAGTGACGAGTTCCCATGTCCCGCCAAGCCGTACTGTTCTCTGACGAAGCCATGCTCGCCCACGACACCGGGCCGCACCACCCCGAACGGGCAGATCGCCTGCGGGCGATTCACGACACGCTGAGCGCGGCGGCGCTCGACGGTGTCGTGTGGGAGACGCCCTCCCCGGCGGAACGCATGCAGGTCGAGTTGGTGCACGCTGCCGAATACGTCGACCGCATTGAGGGCCTGCGGGGGCGTTCGGGCCAATTCGACCCCGACACGATCGTGTCACCGGGCAGCGTCGAGGCGGCGTATATGGCCGCGGGCGCGGCGATCGATGCCGTGGAGGCGGTGCACGAAAACCCCGGCGTCAACGCCTTTGCGCTGGTGCGCCCGCCGGGCCACCACGCCGAGCGGGGCAAAGCGATGGGGTTTTGCCTGTTCAACAACATCGCCATCGCCGCGGCCCATGCGGCGCAGTCCCTGGGCATGAAGCGCATCCTCATCGTCGACTGGGACGTCCACCACGGAAACGGTACGCACTACTCGTTTTACGACCGCCAGGACATCCTGGTGTTCAACACCCACCGCTACCCGTTTTACCCGGGCACGGGCGAGGCCCGCGAGACCGGGCGCGGCAACGGCGCCGGGTACACGGTCAACGTGCCGCTGCCGGCGGGGATGGGCGACGGGGACTACCAATTCGCGTTCGACACCGTCTTGGAGCCCATCGCGCACTCCTACGAGCCCGACCTGGTGCTGGTGTCGGCGGGGTTCGACGCCCACGAATTCGACCCCCTGGGGGGCATGGAGGTGACCGCCGAGGGCTTCGGCGCGCTGTGCACTCAGGTCCAGCGCATCGCCGACGACTACGCCGGCGGGCGCCTCGCCCTCATCCTCGAGGGCGGCTACGACCTCGACGGCCTCTCCGAGAGCGTGCTGCGCTGCACCGAGGTGCTCACCGGAGCATCCTACACCATCGACGCCGACCCCTCCGAGTACGGCTACGCCGCCGTGGTGCGGGCGCGCCAGCAGCTCCGAATGTACTGGAACGTCTAATTCATCAGTTTACGCCAACAGCGCATGTGCCCCCACCCCCGCCCCCCCAAAAAAGGTGCCATGCACCTTGACGAGCCCCGTCTCATGCGCCTGTGAGCCCGTTCTGCCCACCCGGCGCCTCCCCCTCCCGCCCCACTTTTTTCAAGAAAGTACGCAACGATTCGCCCCCTTTTGCCGAAAACCCTTATGAGGGCCTTCTTCGATCACTTCGCCTCATTCGGGAGCACCACCATGGGACGCAAAATCCGCACCTTCGACAAAGACACCATCTACTTTGTGACCAACTCCTGCTTTCAGCGCTGCTTTTTGATGGCCCCCGGCGAGGAGGTCAACCGCATCATCCTGGGCTGTCTGGCCCGTGCCGTGGCCATCCACCACGTCCAGCTCTTCGCCTTCGTCTTCATGAGCAACCACTTCCACATGCTCGTCAAGGCCCCCTTCATGAATCTGAGCGAGTTCATGCGCGACTTTCAGGCGGACATCGCCCGCGAGATCAACCGCCTGCGCAGCCGTAACGGCAAGTTCTTCTCGCGCCGCTTCAGCGCCGAGCCCATCCTCGACGAGGAGGCCCTCCTGGACAAACTCGACTACACCCTCAACAATCCCTGCAACGACGACCTGGTGCGCCACATCAAGCACTGGCCGGGGGTTAGCTCCTGGGACTTCCACGCCACCTCAGAGCCCATGGTCGGAAAGTGGCTCGACCGCGACGAGCTTCGCAGGCTTCGCCGCAAAGACGAGAACACCCCCGAAGAGAAGGCCTACAAGGAGTTCGAACTCGAGCTTACGACCCTGCCGACCTTCAAGGACCTCACACCAAAGCAGGCCCAACAAAAGGTCTGCGAGCATATCGAGCCGACGGCGACCAGGCTTCAAAAGGAGCGCGCCGACAGGCAAGAAAAGTGTATGGGGCCGCGTAAGATCTTGGCCACGAAGTGGTGGGATCGACCCAACGACCCCAAGAAGTCGCCCCGCCCGCTGTGCCACTGCAGCAGCGCGCAGGAGCGCAAGGCTTACCGAGAGCAACTGTACGAGACGATGGACGCCTACAAGAAGGCCAGCGGCCGCTGGCGCGACGGTCAGACCAACATCAGCTTTCCCTACGGCACCATCCCGCCGGGGCACACCCGGTGCATCGGCGCACCGCCGGTGCCCGCACCGTTTGCCGATCTGAGCGCCGAGGGCTGACGCCCGCGCCGCCACGTTCCGCTGTATCCCAGCGTCGATTCCTGCCTGAAACGCCGACTCCGCCGGCGAGCGCATCGGTGCGCCCTCCGCACCGCGAGGCGCGCCCTGCACGCCGAAATCCCCGCCAAAATCTCTGGGTCATGAAGCCAGCTTCGCCGGTTTGGCGACAAAGCACGCTCGAAGCGTGCTGAGGAGGCTCGATTAATGCTCGATTCATCGCCGAATGTCCTCGTCAACCCGCCTCGCAGGCGCATGAATGGCCGTTCGTAAGGGTGCATGGCACCCATACCTCAATCGTCGGTTTTGCGCCGTTCGGCGGAGCGGGCGTGGCCCTCGAGGCCTTCGAGGCGCGCGAGCGCGATGGCGTCGTCGACGAGCTCCTGGCCGGCGCGGACGTCGTCGAGCTCCATCCAGGTGCGCACACGCAGGAAGGTGAACACCGATAGGCCGCCCACGGAGCGGGCAGTGCCGCCGGTGGGCAGCGTGTGGTTGGGGCCGGCGCCGTAGTCGCCGAGCACCTCGGCGGTGCCATGGCCGATGAACAGCCCGCCGTAGTGGTTGACCTGCTCGGCGACCTGGGGGGCATCCTCGAGGATGAGCTCGAGGTGCTCCGGGGCGATGCGGTCGCATAGGTCGACGCCGGTGGCGATGTCCGATGCGATGACGGCGAAGCCGTTTTCGAGCGCGGCGGCCGCCGTCTCTTTGGTCGGCAACACGTCGAGCTGGCGCACGAGTTCGGCGTCGACCGCCGCGACGAGCTCGTCGTCCAGCGAGACGAGCACCGGCAGCGCGTCCGGGTCGTGCTCCGCCTGCGCGAGCAGATCGGCGGCCACCGTGACCGGATCGGCGGTGTGGTCGGCAAAGACGACCAGCTCCGACGGCCCGGCGAGCATGTCGATGCGCACCCGGCCGCTCACGAGCTTTTTGGCCGCGGTCACCCACCGGTTTCCCGGCCCCACCACCACGTCGCACGCCGGCACCTCGCCCGCGCCATAGGCGAACGCCGCGATGGCCTGCGCGCCGCCGACGCCCAAAAGCGCGTCCGCCCCGGCGACCGCCGCCGCCGCCAACGTCACCTGATCCGGCCTCGGCGAAGCCACCCAAACCGTCTCCACCCCGGCCACGCGCGCCGTGCACGCCGTCATCAGCACCGACGACGGCAGCGGGAAGCGGCCCCCCGGGGCATAGCACCCCGCCCGGGCCACCGGCGCCACCGCGTGCCCTGCCCGGCCGCCCGGAATCTCGACCTCCAGGTCGGTGATCGCAGCGCGCTGCGCCCTGGCGAACGCCTCGATGCGCGCCGCCGTGCGCTCGAGCACGCCCCGTTGTGCCTCGGGCAGGCTGTCCAGGGCCGCCTCGAGCTCCTCGCGCATATACACCATGGGCTCACCGTGCTGGATATCGCCCAGGCGCATGCCGTGCTCGTACAGCGCCTCCTCGCCGCGCTCGCGCACGTCTTCGACGATCTTTTCAGCCTGACGAAGCGTCTCCGCGTCGACCGCGTCGCGCCGCAGGTAGGGAATCTCGTCGGCTTCCAACAATTTGAGACGTTTGGTGTTCATGGTGCTCACTCCTTGGCATCGCCCTTGCGGCGCGTGACCTTCAGGGCCCGGCGATCGAGTTCTCGCTCGACGTCGCGCAGGCTCACGCCCGCCTTGGTCGCGGCGACCAGCGCGAAGTAGATGACGTCGGCGGTCTCCCAGGCGACCTCGTCGTGCGTCTCCGCCTCGATGAGCTCGCGCGCCTCCTCGACGAGCTTCTTGCCCAACAGCTCTGGGTCCTCGAATAGTCGCTTAGTGTACGAACCCTCCGGGGCATTCTCCAACCGGCTCTGCAGCGTGCGCTCCAGCGCTGTCAGGCCGTCGTCCTCACCCCAGCACGTGCGCGTATCCCGGTGGCAAAATCCTGGTCCGTGTTGGTGCACGCGAAACCGAATGGCGTCGGCGTCGCAGTCCAGGTCGATGCTCAACAGGTCCTGGACCGCGCCCGAGGTCTTGCCCTTATGCCACAGCCCGCGCTTGCGCGACTGGTAGACGCCCTGCTGGTGGTCGACCGCCTCGCGCAGGCTCTCGCGGCTCGAATACGCGAGCCCGAGGGCCTTGCCATATTCGTCGCAGACGACCGTCGGGAACAGCCCGTCGGGGCGGTCCGACGACAGCGGCGCGGCGATGGCGTCGGCCAGGTGAATCTTGTCGGTGTACAGCGCCATCCCAACCTGCGCGTCCACGCCCAGCTTGTGCAATTGGGCGATCTCGTCGACGGTGCTCACCCCACCGGCGACCGTCAGGTGTGCCCCCGCGGCCGCCTCCACCAATTGCTCGACGCGCTCCAGATCGGTGCCGGCCAGCCTGCCCTCGCGCTCGACGAAGGTGACCATGAACCCGCCGCAAAGCCCGTCGAGCTCTGCCATGCGCTCGATGACGCCGCGCCCGGTCTTCGTCTGCCAGCCCTCCACCACGACCTCGCCGTCGACCGCGTCCAACGCGACGATCACGCGCTCGGGCGGCAGTTCGCGCAGGATCTCTGGCCGCGCCGCCGTACCCAAAATGATCTTGTCCGCCCCGGCGTCCAGCCACTCAATCGCGGCGTCCACGTCGCGAATGCCGCCGCCCACGCGCACCCGACCCATCGCGCAAAGCTCCCGGATGAGATCGGCGTTCGACCCGTTGCCCAGCGCCGCGTCCAGGTCGATGACGGCGACATCTCCTGCCAGCCGAAATCGCTCCATCAACGGGCGTGGATCCCCGGCGTCGAGCTTCTTTTCCTTGCCGCCTACGAGTTGGACGGCGTGGCCGTCCATGATGTCGATGGATGGGATGATCATTTGGTAGGGGTCTAGGGGTCTAGGGGTTCAGGAGTTCGGGAGTTCAGGAGTTCAGGGGTTCAGTCGCACTTCGAAGCCGCGCTCCGCCAGCTCGTCCTTGACCTGGCCCACGGTGTAGTCGCCCTCGTGAAAAATCGACGCCGCCAGCACCGCGTCGGCGCCGGCGTCGAACGCCTCCGCCAGGTGCCGGGCGTGCGCCGCGCCTCCCGAGGCGATGATGGGAATGGGCACGGCCGTCGACGCCGCCTCCAGCAAGTCCAAGTCGTAGCCTGCGCGCGTGCCGTCGCGGTCCCAACTCGTCAGCAAAATCTCGCCCGCCCCACGCTCGTACACGTCGCCAATCCACTCGATGGCGTCGATGCCGGTGGGCTTGCGCCCGCCGCTGACCACGACCTCCCAACTGCCCTGCCCGTCACCGCGCGCGTCCACGGCGATCACCGTGCATTGGCTGCCAAATTGCTCGGCCATCTGGTCGACGATGTCCGGGTTGGTCACCGCCGCGGTGTTGATGGAGACCTTGTCGGCGCCGGCGTTCAACAAGTGCGCGGCGTCGTCCAGCGCCCGCACGCCCCCGCCGACCGTCAGCGGGATGGACAGGCGTTGGCGAATCTTGCGCACGGTTTCGAGCTGGGTGCCCCGGCCCTCGGGGGTCGCCGACACGTCGAGCATCACGATCTCGTCGGCCCCCTGCGCCTCGTAGGCCGCCGCGAGCTCGTCGGGCGCCCCCTGGTCGCGAAGCCCCTGAAATTTCACGCCCTTGACCACCCGACCGTGTTTGACGTCGAGGCACGGAATGATACGAACCGTCAGCATTGCAACCACCTCTCCAAAAGCCCCAGACCCCACTTTCCCGAGATCTCGGGGTGGAATTGGCAGGCGAGCAGCGTACCGCGCTCCATCGCGCCCACAAACCGGCCGCCGTGCTGCGCCCAGGCCACACACCAGTCGTCGGGCACCTCGGTCAGCCGGTAGGAGTTGGCGAAATAGGCATACCCGCTAGTGAGCAAGTCACAGCCCTGCTCGGCGTCCAGGCGGTTCCAGCCAAATTGGGGCACGCGCACCGTGTCGGGGAACCGCGTCACGGTCCCTGGCACCACGCCCAACCCGCTCACGCCGGGGCTCTCCTCGCTGGCGGCGCATAATAGCTGCAGCCCCAGACACACCGCCAGCACCGGCCGCCCGGCCTCGATGCGCTCGACGAGCGCCTCTGCCATGCCCAACTCGCCCAGACGCGCCATGCCCGCCGCGAACGCGCCCACCCCGGGCAGCACGACGAATTCGGCGTCGCGCACCGCGTCGACGCTGTCGGTGAGTTCGGGTTCGGCCCCCAGACGGCGAAACGCCGCCATCATCGAGGCGATATTGGCCACCCCCGTACGGATGATCTTCACCTGCTTGGGTCGCGCGAGCAATACCATGTCACAGAACCCCTTTGGTGCTGGGAACGTCTTGGGTCCCGGTCACCGCGACGGCCTTGCGAAGCGCGATCGCCAGCGCCTTGAAGGCGGCCTCGGCGCGATGATGGTCATTCTCCCCGCGCAACACGTCCACGTGAACCGCAGCACGCGCTTCGGCGGCGAACGAGCGGAAGAAATGCCCGATATTCTCGCAGGCGAGCCCGCCGATGGCCTCGCGCTCGAGGCCCAGTTCGACCACGGCGTAGCTGCGCCCGCTCAGGTCGACCACCACCCGGGCGAGCGCCTCGTCGAGCGGCGCATAGGCGTGTCCGAAGCGCTCGATGCCCCGCCGCTCGCCGAGCGCCTCGTGAAACGCGCGTCCCAGCGCCAGGGCGCAGTCCTCGACGGTGTGATGGTCGTCGACGTGCAGATCCCCGTCGCACTCCAGGCTCAAGTCGAAGCGGCCGTGCTTGGCCAACGCCGTGAGCATATGGTCGAAAAATCCAATACCCGTGCTTACGTCGGCCTGGCCGTCGCCGTCTAGGTTCAGGCGCAGCCTTATCTCGGTCTCGCGCGTGGTGCGCTCGATTCTGGACTCGCGGTCACTCATGGCAATATCTCATCGAGTTGCTCGACGCGGCTTAGAACTCGCGCACACCCCGCGTGCGTCAGCGCGGGCTCGAGGATGTCGTGGTCGTGCCCGGGGGCGACCACACCGATCGGCAGCACCCCGGCGGCGCGCGCCGCCTGTGCATCATCGGGCGTATCGCCCACCAGCCAGCCGCGCCCCACGCCCAGCTTGTCGAGCAGCAACTCGACGGGCTCGGGGTCGGGCTTGAGCGCGGCGTCTTCCATGCAGACCACCGCACCAAAATACGCCGCGATCCCATTGTCGGCCAGAAACCGCTCCGCGTCGCTTCGCGGCCGGCCGGTCACGATGCCCAGGCAGAATCGCTCGGCCAACCCGGCGAGGTACTCTGGCGCGACCAACAGCTCCTCGGTGCGCCGAAGCCCGGGCTCGTCACTGGTTCCCTGGTAGATCTGCTCGAAGCGATCGGTAACCTCATCGAGATCTGCGTCCACCCCGTGGCGGGCGAGCAAGCGTTGAGTGAGCACCCAATCGTTATTCGCGTCGCCCTCGGCCTTGGCCGCCGAGACGTCCTCGGGGGTCAGGGTGACGCCGTAGGTCTCGGCCGTCGCGATGATCGATTGGCGATACGACCGGGAGACGTCGGCGAGCACCCCGTCCAGATCGAAGAGCACCGCCTCCGGCTCGAAGATGGTGCGCAGCGCATGCACGAGGCGGCGTTGATGGACGTCTTCGCCCGGACAGGTGATGCGCAGCGCGTCGCTCAACAGTTCGTCGCCCGGAAACGCGCGCACCATGATGCCCAGCCCCGCCACCGCGTCGCGCGTCCACAGGGCATCCGGATAGCGCCCGAAGACGAAGTTTCCCTGCGACGGGGTGATCTCGACGCCAAACCCGCTCAGAAGCACCTCGAGGGTGGCGCGCTCTGCTTTGACGCGCTCGACGAATTGCTCGATATCGGCGTGTTCCCCGGTGAGCCGGTCAGCCACCAGCGCCAGCGACGGCCCCGACACGGCATAGGGAAGCCCCGCGGTGCGCAACCACCCGACAACGGTGGGATTGCTGATGGCATAGCCCACCCGCAGCCCGGCCATCCCCCACGCCTTGGACATCGTGCGGGTGATAACCGTGTTGGGATAGTCGAGCGCCACCTGCGTGAGATCGTCCTCGCCGAACTCCACATAGGCGTGGTCGACGATGACCAGGGCGTTGGGGGCGGCCTCGACCACCCGGCGCAGATCCTCCGCGCTCGCCACCGCGCCGGTGGGATTATTGGGCGTGACCATCGCCACCAGCGCCGTGCGCTCGTCGATCGCCTCAATCACCGCGTCGGTGGGATAGCGCTCTGTCGGCCAGTCGACCGAGACGACCTCCCCACCCGCGCGCGCCGCGAAGCGGCGAAACATCACGAACGTGGGCTCGGGCAACACCAGGGTTCGCCCGGCGCACAACATCGACCGGCAGATGCGGTCGAGCGCGTCGTCGGCCCCCGCGGTGACGATCACCCGGTCGGTGTCGACCCCGTTGCGCGCGGCGATGAGCGCCTCCAACGCGGACGCGTCCGGATAGTCGCGCAGCAGGTCGGTGCCGCGCGCCTCGATCGCCGCCAGCACCGACGCCGGCGGGGTGGGGCCCTCGTTGCCGTGCAGGTACAGGTCGACCGGGATCGGCGGCCGCGGCACGGCATAGGCCGTGATGCCGGCAATGGCCGGCGATGGTTTCAATGGGCTCATGGTACGATCTGGGCCAGCGAAGTCACCACGATGTCGGTCCCGCCGTGCGCCTTGAGCTCGGGGATCACCGTCGGCAGCACCTCGCGCGGCACGGCCGCCTTGACCGCGTAGCCCGACTGGCTGTGCAGCGGCGAAATCGTCGGCTCGCGCATGCACGGAAGCACACTTACCAACTCCTCGAGGCGGTCGGCGGTGACGTTGACCTCCACCATCACACGGGCGCGGGCTTCCAGCACCGAGCGCAACACCATGACCAGGCGCTCGATGGCCTCGCGCTTCTGCGGATCCTCCATCGCCCCCGGGTGGGCATACATCCGCGTCGACGAGCGCAACAACTCCCCGACGATCTGCAGGTCGTTGGCCTCCAGCGTCGAGCCGGTGGCGGTGTTGTCGACGATGCAATCGGCGTCCTCGGGGGGAAAGACCTCGGTGGCGCCAAACGATTTTACAACGCTTGCATCCAACCCTTCCTGGCCAATCCAATTGCGGGTCAGCCGCTCGTACTCCGAGGCCACCACCAGGTGACGTTCGGGCAAGCCGCCCCCGTTGGCGTTGAGCAACGCGCGCGGCGCGGCGGCGACCAGACGCACCGGATCGAGGCCAGTGTCGAGCACCTCGACGACCTCCGCGCCCAGCTCGGCGACCCAGTCCGCCCCGGCAAACCCGATGTCGCGCGAGCCCAGGTGCAACATCTCGATGATATTCTGCGGCTTGAGAAGCTTGACCTCCACCCCCTCCAACGAAATCGTGGGCCGGTAGTTGCGGCTGCCATGACGCAGGCGAATGCCGGCCTCGGCCAACAGGTCGAAGACCGCGGTCTGCATATGCCCCTTGGGCAAGGCCAGCCGGAGGAGAGGGTTCGAGTTGCTGCCGGACATGCGGGTCTCCTTGAGGTGAGGGGGACTCGTGAATCAGTATTCAGTTGTATAAGCGCTTGCGCACCCCGGATCAACTGTGACGCGGTTGCCATCCTTCCCAAACCTGGAGGAATCCTGTACGACCAGCCGTTGTTGACATGAGGCTCGTGGCTATCACGTTTACTTTGCGACCATGAACCAACCGACTACAGACGATCCCGTCCTGGAAAATACTGAAGGCGACATCACGCGCGTACAGGTCGGGGACACCGAATTGGTGCTCATCGGCACCGCCCACATCTCCAAGGAATCGGTCGACCTGGTCCGCCAGGTCATCGCCGACGAGAAGCCCGACGTGGTGGCCATCGAGCTGGACCAGGAGCGGTTCAACTCGCTGCGCCACGAGACCAATTGGGAGGATCTCAACCTGCTGGAGGTGATCAAGAAGGGCCAATTGACCTTCTTGCTCGCCCGGCTGGCTCTGACCGCCTTCCAGAAGCGCATGGGCAGCTACACCGGCGTCAAACCCGGCGCGGAGATGGAGGCGGCCATCGACGCCGCCGAGGCCAACGGGATGCGCGTCGAGCTCATCGACCGCAACGTGCGCACCACGCTGCTGCGCGCCTGGCGAAAGACCCCCTGGTGGCGGCGCGCCGAGCTGGCGATGCTGCTGGTCATGGGGATCTTCCAGAAGAGCGAAGTCGACGAAGACGAGCTCCAACAGTTGCGCCAGATGCAGAATATCTCGGTCATTCTCGGCGAGCTGGGCGACATCATGCCCGACGTCAAAGGGGTGCTGGTCGACGAGCGCGACACTTATATGTCGTATCATTTGGCCCAACTCGAGGCGACCAAGGTCGTCGCCGTGGTCGGCGCCGCCCACAAACCGGGCATCCTGCGCCAGATCCACAACGACGAGCCCGAATTCGACATCGACGAAATCGAGCATGTCCCGCCCAAACACCCGGCCACCAAGATCCTGCCGTGGCTGCTGCCCGCCCTGGTCGTGGGCCTGTTTATCTGGGGCTTTTTCCACGGCCACACCGAGCAGTTCAAGACCGCCGCCCTGGCCTGGGTGCTCGCCAACGGCGTGCTGTCGGCGCTGGGCGCGATCCTCGCGCTCGGCAACCCTCTGACGGTCGTCTCGGCGTTCGTCGCCGCCCCGATCACCTCCCTCAACCCCACGATCGGCGCCGGCATGGTCACCGCCCTGGTTCAAACCATGGTCGCCGCCCCCAAAGTCAGCGACTTCGAGTCCATCGGCGACGACATCTCCAACTGGAAGGGCTGGTGGACCAACAAGCTCGGCCGCGTGCTCTTGGTGTTCGTCTTCTCGTCCATCGGCAGCTCCATCGGCACGTTCGTGGCCTTTGGGTGGCTCAAGAACTTGCTTTAGATTCTCGTCGGCCCCAGATGTCGTGGCCGCGACCGGCAGTTGGAGAGCAAGGCGCTCGATGGGCTGATATGTCCGGTGAGCAATGCGAATTCGTCCGAGCAACGTCAAATAGGGATCAGCGGAAGCAGCGGGATCCGCTGGTCGCGGCAGCGCTGAGGGATGTCGCGGAGGCGGCGCGAAAGGCGCGGGAGATTGGGTGAGGCGCGGAAGGCGTGTTGGGCGTTGCGCGCGCGTTTAATCCCCGACTCCCGTATGCGCAAAGAACACAGCGCCGCCAACCGATCGCTACTCGCCGCTCGCCGCGCCGGCCTGCGACGGCTGGCCGCCGCCGTCGGAGCGCCCGCTGCCGCCCTGGACCTTGACGCGGGCGCTGCGCCCGCCGCGGTCCTTCATATTGTTGACGATGTAGACGCTGGCCCCGAACGGGCCGCATTGGCGCTGGTCGCGCCAGAACGTCCAGTGGATGTAGACCTTGCCGTCGGGGCTGACGATCTCGCCGGGCGGGTTGGGGTGCGGGCCGACCATATAGGCGATGTTGACCGCCTCGGCGTCGTACATGAGCTGGCCGGACGATTTGACGATGTTGACCTCGTCGACGTGGCCGGACTTGGCGTCGATGACAAACTCCAGCTTGCACACCAGCGACGGGTCGCTCAGCGGGCTGCTCGGCCCATAGCGGCTGTCCAGCATGGGTAAGTAGCTCGCCCCCCAATGCGCGTGGATCTTGCGGTGGATGCGCGCGATATAGTTGGCGTAGGTCGCCGGGTCGGCGTTGACGCCGGTGTGGTTGCCCGGGCGCACCTCCACGATATTGTTCTGCAGGCTCGCCTTGACGGCCTTCTCGCGCTTCTTCCAGCCCGCGAGTAACCGCCGGCCGGGCTTGTGGTGGTCGATCTGGCCGGCGAGCTTCTTGTCGTTTTCGCCAAAGACCTTGTTGTAATCCTGCGCCGAGGGCTGAAAGAGCTGCTGCGGGCTGACCTTGCCGCGCCGCTTGCGGATGACCGGCGAGCGCACCGACTGCTTGCGCGCCTGGGTCATGCCCTCCTCGGCCTGCGCCTCCTTCTTCTTGCTGGGCGCGGCCTCCTGCTGCGGCGTGGGCGTCGACGGCTTGTGGCGAGACGGCAGATGGCGCTTGGGCTTTTTGGTGGGCTCGGCGCGCGAGGCCAACTCCTTGGCCTTGTGCATCTTTTTGCGGCCCCCGGTCAACTCCTCGACCTTCTTGGGCACGGTCTTTCCGGGCAGCACATTCTTGGTCGTCGTCTTGCGCGCCCGGGTCTCCTTTTTGACCTTATTGGCGTGCTGCGACAGGTATTTGGCGTCCTTGGCGTGCTTGTGGTTGGTCTCTTGTTGGACCACCTTGCGGTTGATCTTGATTTTGAGGTCTTTGGGCTTTTTCTTTTCCTTGGGCTTTTTGGCCTTGTCGGGCTCGATCGGCTTTTTGGGCTGGGCCTCGACGATCTTGTCGGGGTTGGCCTTCGCCTTTTTTTGAGGAGCGGGCTTGGGCACCTCCTCGACGGTGGTAGTGACCTCGAATTTGTGCTTCTTTTTGGGCCTGGGGTGCCAGGGAGCCCATTGGGGCGGCAAAAAGACGACAAGAAGCACCAGGTGAGCCAGGACAGAGACGCCCACGGCTACCAGTACTGCTTTTCTCTTGTCGTGCCGTGGTCTTTGGGTCATCTTGCCATGGGCTCGCAACGGTTGTACAAGCAGGGACGTGTCGTCCCTTCACCTGCTGCGTTCACACAAACACGCGATGGTTAGACTTCTCTTCCACAAGCAGCCGCATTTTCAACTGACCATGCTCGTCGTGGTCGCCCTGCTCGTATTGCTGAGCGGCTGCTCGAAGTCGATCGGCGACGCTTGCTCCACGGGCTCGGACTGCCCCTCCGGCGTCGGCGCCGTGTGCGACAATACCATCCAGGACGGCTACTGCCTGGTCCCCAATTGTCATCCGGGCACCTGTCCCTCGCCGTCCATCTGCGTGGTCTTCGACCGCGATACCCGCTACTGCATGGCCCCCTGCGAGAGCGCGGGCAATTGCCGTCAGGGTTTCGCCTGCCGCAAGGACTACAATTACGAGGGCAACTCCGTGGGCTACTGCTATGAGCCCGCGCCCAGCGCCCCCTCGGCTCAATAGTGCCGGATTTGCGCGCCCTCTCCTAGCTCCGCCGATCACTTTCCAATCTAGTCACGATTGGCTCTGCACAATATTGTCGGGTAGTCTTTCCACAGAATGAAGGACGCGCGTCGACATCTCATCGAGGGGCTGATCATCGCCACGGCCGTGGCCCTTGCGGCCAGCCTTGCGGCTTGTTTTCCCGACTACTCGTGCACCGAGGTCGGCTGCACCGGCAACTTGCAGTGTAACGCGACCACGGGCAAGTGCGAAAAGCTGGTGCAGTCGTGTACCAAGGCGGGCTGCCCGGACGGCAAGGTCTGCGATCCGGCCACCGGGGTGTGCCGCTCCGAGGGCGCGCGCTGCGTGGACAATAGCTGCCCGGCCCAGCAGGTGTGCAACGCCCAAACCGGCTATTGCGAGGCGCGCCTCAACTGCGAGATCGACCCGTGCACCTCGCCGGCCGAGCAATGCGACCGCGTCAGCGGCCAATGCGTGCCGCTGAACTGCGCGAACGACCGCGACTGCCCGGTGTCCTTCTATTGCTCGAGCTCCGGTGAGTGCCGATCGGGGTGTCGCATCGGCGATGATCGCGCGTGCCCCGCCGGCCAATTTTGCCGCGGCAACGTCGGCGATACCATCGGGCAGTGCCGCGACGAGTGCCACTCCGACGACGAATGCCCACTGGGCCAGATCTGCCAGCAGACCCGCGACGGCTCGTCGTGTGAGGCCGAGCCCATCTGCGAGACCGACGAGGATTGCCGGGCCGAAGGCGTCTGCATCCAACACGTCTGCCAGCCGCCGCCGTGCACCGCCGACGCCGACTGTGCCACCGGCGAGGTCTGCGACGTGGCCACCGGCGTATGCGTCGGCGGCGATTGTCAGGAGGATATCCACGCCCCCAACCAATCCATCGACCAGGCGGCCGCGCTTCGCCCGGGCAGCTATACGGAATTGGAGCTGTGTCCCGGCCAGTCGGACTGGTTCAGCATGCAATTGCGCTCGTCGGACACGCTGCGCCTGCGCATGAAGCACGCGGCGTCGGCCGATCTCGACATCTTTGTCTACGCCCCCGATGGCACGCTGCTCGCCTCCAACCAGCAGACCAGCCCGCTGACCACCCTCGAGATGGTCTCGCAGCGTGCCCAGACCGTCGCCATTCAGATCCGCGGCACCACCATGCAGGCCGAGAGCTATGATCTGAGCGTCGAGCGCAACCCCGACCAGACCTTCTGCCGCGACGACACCTCCGAGGAGAACGACACGCCCTCGGAGGCGGTCGTCCTTCCCACCGACTCCAACGCCCCCTTCGAGCTCGCCCTGCAATTGTGCGGCGCTGATCCGGACTGGTTCGTCTTGGGCGACCTCGGCGCCCGCCAGGGGCTGAGCGTGACGCTGTCGGACGCCGCCGCCGACGTCGCCCTCGATCTGTACACGCCCGATGACCAGGTGTATTCGCTGGGCGGCGCAGGCGCCAATGCCTCGGACGAGCTTCGCATGCAGCGCGTGGGGGCGCCCGGCGACTACCTGGTGCGCGTGCGCTCGCGCTTTGCCCGGTCGGGCTCCTACCGGCTGCGCACCCAGGTGCTCGACCCGATGACCTGCGCCGACGCCGGCACCCATCGCACCGCCGACACGGCCGTCTCCGTGCCCACCAACACCGTCCAGCGACTGGCGCTATGCCCGCTCGACCAGTCCTGGGAGGTCGATTGGATCGCCCTCGACCCGCCGCCGCAAAGCGGGACGCTGACCGCGCAGATCGTCGCTGTGGGCGACCTCCCCGCCCTCGACGTCGTGCTCTTCGAGAAAACCCCCGGCGGGCTGACCACGCTGCGCCGCGCGGCCTCCGTCGAGGGCTACTACCAGGTGCGCGTTCCCGTCGACGCCGCCGCCAACTACCTGTTGCGCATCAGCGCCGAGGGGGAACCCGCTCGGATTATCAATGGGGTCGACTACCAGGCGTTTTACCGCTTCGAGTCCGCCGACTGAGTGCGTGCGATGTAGTTGGCGATCTCGCGAAAGATGCCAAACCACAGTGACTGTTCACGCGTGTCGAGGCCCGCGCGCATCAACACGCTGCGCACGGTGCGCATGATATGCTCGTTGGACGGGTCTTGAAAAAGCCCACCGCGTCGAGCACCTGCTCGGCCAACCCGAACATATGCTCCATGGTCTCCAGGCTCGCCGGCGGGTGGGCGCTATCGGGTCGGGCGACCTGGATGTCGGGCTCCTCCACGCCGATGCCCTGGGCGATGCGAAAGACCTCCCAGACGTTGAGCAAGCACGGCCTGGCCGAGATTCAGCGAACTATAGTCCGGGCGGGTGGGAATCGTGACCACCGAGTGGCAGCGATCGAGCGCGCTGTTGGACAGCCCGGAGTCCTCGCGGCCGAAGACATAGGCGACCTTGCCCTTTGCCTCGGCCATCTGCACCGCCTTGATCGCCGCGCCCCGCGGCTCGGTGAACACCCGCTCCTGGTGGCGCGGGCGCGCGGTGGTGCCGATGGCGTACACGCAGCCGTCGAGCGCCTCTTCCAGATCGGCGCAGCGGCGCAGACGCGAGATGACGTCGTCGGCCTTGGGCGCGCTGATGGCGATGCGCTGGGGGTCGGCCTGGCGCGGGCGCACCAGCCGAATATCGGTCACCCCGAAGTTCTTACAGGCGCGAACCGTATTGCCGATATTGATGTCGTCCTGCGGTTCCCACAGGACGACCACGATATTGTCGAGTTGGGCTGAAGCCACGATCAGGCTCGTTGTTGCAAGCAGGTGGTCGGTTTGTCAGCCGTCGTTGCGGCGCTTGGGTTTGCGCAGAAACGTGGGCACGTCCATCTGCTCCTCTTCGGTGGGCGTCAACCCGCCGGTGGCCGGGCGCACGCTTCCGCTGGGGGTGCGGATAAAGCTGGCGCGTCGGTCGTCGGGCTCCTCGCGCTCCTGGGCCTCGAAGCTGCCCGTGGTGATGTGGCGGCGCCGCTCGGCGGCGGGCTGCTCGGCATCGGGAGCCGTCTGATCGGCCTCGCTGGGCTCGCGGCGCGCCTGACGCGCGGCGCGCCGCGCGTTGCGCTCCTTGGCCCGGTTGGCCTCGGCAGCCTCGTCGGCCTGGCCGCGAGTGTGCTCGAAGCCGGTGGCGATGACCGTGATCTGGATCTCGTCGCGCATATCCTCTTCGATGACGTTGCCGAAGATGATGTGGGCGTCCTCGTCGGCCGCGGCCTCGATGAAGCTGGCGGCCTCGTTGATCTCTTTGAGGGTCAGGTCGTAGCCGCCGGTGATGTTGATGAGGATGCCGGTGGCGCCCTCGATGGACACGTCCTCCAGAAGCGGCGAGGAGACGGCCATCTCGGCGGCCTCCAACGCGCGGCCCTGCCCGCTGGAGCGTCCGGTGCCCATCAGCGCCAGGCCCTTGCTGTTCATGATCGTACGCACGTCGGCGAAGTCGACGTTGACCAGGCCGCGCACGGTGATGAGATCGCTGATCCCCTGTACCGCGTGCAGCAGCACCTCGTCGGCCTTTTTAAACGCCTCCAAGATGGTGGTGTCTTCGCCCGCGATCGCCAGCAGACGCTGGTTGGGGATGGTGATCAGGGTGTCGACGGCGCTGGCCAGATTGTCGATGCCAATCTCGGCCTGGCGACGTCGCCGACGCCCCTCGAAGTGGAACGGCTTGGTGACCACGCCCACCGTCAACGCGCCCATCTCCCGGGCGATGTTGGCGATGACCGGCGCCGCGCCGGTGCCGGTGCCCCCGCCCATGCCGGCGGTGACGAACACCATGTCCGAGCCACGAAGCGCCTCTTCGATGCGCCCCTGATCCTCGAGGGCCGAGCTTCGGCCGACCTCGGGATTGGCTCCCGCTCCCAACCCCTTGGTCAGATTGGCCCCCAGTTGGACCTTGACCGTGGCGAGGTTGTTTTCGAGCGCCTGGAGATCGGTATTGGCCGCGATAAACTCTACGCGGTCGATCCCCTCGGTGATCATCGTGTTGATGGCGTTGCCCCCACCTCCACCGACCCCGATCACTTTGATCTTGGCCGATTCTGGTAGCTGGTCGTCATCGAATTCGAGCATGGTGAGATACCCCGATGTGCTTACAACGCAAGACGTGCAACGGCTAGTTCGGCGCCCCGTTTAGCGGCGTGGGGCGAAGATAACACTGGCCCCCAAAGCCTTCAAGACTGAGCGCATGGCTTTGGGGAGATCATTTGATTTTCGAGGCTGATGGGCGTCCCGCTCAGCCTATGCTTTTCGTCATGTTCTTAGTTCTTGCAGCGTTCACGGACATTCTCCGGCTTACGTACCGCATTTGCGGCGATGTATTGAAGTCGATTCTCGCCACGATTCTTGGTTCTTGCCGTCCGCGCTTCTCCGCCTGAATGTGGCGTCGACACCCTACGCAAACTCGTGCAGCTAGATGGTTCAAAAGCCTGCGGATCGTGAAGGCCAACAACCAAGAACAGCTCCTCGAGTCGACACGGCTGCAACTCAACACAGCGGTCCAACGTCGCAACGCCGTGCCGATCCGCCACTCAGAACATCTCGGCAAACCACTGGCCGACGCGCGAGGCGAAGCGGCGGTAAAAGCCGGGCTCCTCGGCGCAGAAGACGTCGTGCTCGGGCTGCTGCGAGCCGTGGAGCACCAGGCCCACACCGGTGGCGAATTTGGGATTGCGCACCACGTCGACCAGCCCCCCCACGCCCTTGGGCACGCCGCGGCGCACCGGCAGGCCGAGCACTTCCTCGGCCAGCTCGGGCATATTCTCCAAAATGGTGGTCCCGCCGGTGATCACCACGCCGCTGGCGATGAGATCCTCGTAGCCCGAGTTTTTGAGCTCGCGACCCACGTAGGCGAAGATCTCCTCGACGCGCGGCTCGATGATCTCGCTCAAGATCTGGCGGCTGAGCACCCGCGGGGGCCGTCCGCCGACCGACGGGACCTCGATGGTCTCCTCGGGGGCGATCTTGTCGGTCATCGCGCAGCCATACTTTTGCTTGATGCGCTCGGCCTCGGCCATCGGCGTGCGCAAGCCCACGGCGATGTCGTTGGTCAGGTGGTTGCCGCCGATGGACAGCACGGCCGTGTGCACCAGGCTGCCCTGGCTGTAGATGGCGATGTCGGTGGTGCCGCCGCCGACGTCGACCACGGCCACGCCCAACTCCTTTTCGTCCTCGCTGAGCACCGCCTCGGAGCTGGCGAGCTGCTCGAGGACGATGTCGGCGACCTCCAGACCGCAGGCGTTGGCGCATTTGACGATATTCTGCGCGCTGGTCACCGAGGCGGTGACGATGTGCACGTTGGCCTCCAGGCGCACGCCGGTCATGCCCAGCGGCTCCTTGATGCCGTCCTGCTCGTCGATGATGTATTCTTGGGGGATGACGTGGATGACCTTGCGATCCATGGGCATGGCCACCGCGCGCGCCGCGTCGACCACCCGCGCCAGATCGGTGCGGCGGACTTCCTTATCCTTGACCGCCACGATGCCGCGCGAGTTAAAGCCCTTGACGTGGCCGCCGGCGATGCCGGCATAGACCCGGTTGACCTCGCAGCCAGCCATCAACTCGGCTTCCTCGACCGCCTTGGCGATGGAGTTGATCGTCGCGTCGATGTTGATGACCACGCCCTTGCGCAATCCCGTCGACGGGTGACTGCCGATGCCGATGATGTCGATCCCCTCGTCGGTCAGCTCGCCGATGATGCACGCGATCTTGGTCGTGCCGATATCGAGCCCAACGATAATTTCGTCTCTGCGTCCCATTTAGCTCCCTTCCGTGGTTGCGACCGTCTGCAGCGGCTCGGTGCCGCAGGCGCCTATCCTTGGTTAATATTGGGGTTTAGTTGACCCGCGAGCCGTCACCATCACCAGTCCTTGGTTGATGCCGGCGTCCAACTGCCACCCGACTCAAATCCGACTCCTGATCCAACAGGATGTAGTCGACCTCCATCGCGCGTTGCGCGATGGATCGTTGAACGACCTTGAGTCGTTCGAGGCGCTCCCGGTAGCGCCCGTTGCCCAACCGAATCTCGATGCCCGTATCCGCCGTCACCAGCGTCAGGCCGAGCACCGGATCGATGTGAATCTCGCTGAGGGGCTCCCACTTGGTCAGCCCCATCTCGGCGTACATATGGGCCACATCCAAGGCTTGGTGAAACAACGCCTTGCCGGTGGGCTCGTCGAGCCGCGCGGCCTCCAGGCCGGTGATCAGCGGCAGCGCCATCAACTCGCCGACCAGATCATGGCCATCGAGCACCTTGAAGGCCCGGCCGTGGGCATCGATCAGGTGGTAGCGCTCGTCGACCACCACCGCCACCGGCTCGTGCTCGGTGACATGGACGATGACCCGGTCGGGAAGTCGACGCTCCAGCGTGGCGCTAGCCACCCAGGGCTCGGCCTCGATGGCCGCCTTGGCGCGATCGAGGTCGACGTCGAAAATATTGAGCCCGACCAACAACCCCGCCTTCTCGAGCAGGGGTCCGCGCTCGACATGGTCGAGCCCGTGCACTTCCACCTGCGCGAGCTGGAAATACGATCCCGTCACCGTGCTGATATATGCGTGAAAGATGCCGTAGGGTAAGCCGATGGCCACCGCCAACAGAAACGCCACTGGAAGCGCCTTGCGACCAAGGTTTCCAACCCCGCGGCCGAGCGATTTGACTCGCTCGCCCAGGGGGCGACGTCTGCGGTTTGTGGAGCGAAAGCCAAACATCAACTTCATCCGTGAAGCTACAGCCAACTCTCATCCGTGAGAGCGTTCTTTCAGCAAATTTTGCAACTGCTTTCGACTGGAAGTAAACCTCAGCCCCAGCCGATGTCGACCCCCGCCGCCGCGAGCATGTACTCGGTAAAGTCGGCGAAGGAAATCCCGTGGCTTTTAGCCAGCTTGGGCACCAAGCTCGTGGCCGTCATGCCGGGGATCGTGTTGACCTCCAGGGCGTATAATTCCAGCCCGTCGGGCCCTTCGTTTGCCTTGATATCGACCCGGGCGACGCCCCGACAGCCCAACGCGTTGTAGGCATCTCGGCCGATGGTTTCAAGGCGCGATTTTAGCTCCCCGTCCACGACAGGTTCGTAGCGGGTTTCGGAGGATTCGTACTTGGCTTTGAAATCGTAAAACGCCTCTCCGGGGGTGACTTCGATCGATCCCAAACAGACCTCGTCGAAAAAACCCACGGTATACTCGGCGCCGTTCAAAAATTGCTCGACCAAGATCGCCGGGGTGCCCTCGCCGACCTCGCGATTCCACAGATCGTCGAGCGCCTCGGCAAAGTCGGTCTCCTCGGCGCACAGATGCACGCCCACCGAGCTGCCCTCGTCGTTGGGCTTGACCACCAGCGGAAGCTGCAGGCCGAGGGTGTCCAGTTGGGCGTTGATCGCCTCGAAGTCGAGCTCGCCCACCCCGCGGAGCCGCACCCCCGCGGGCGTGGGAACGCCGACATCGCGAAACACCGCCTTGGCCCGGCCCTTGTCCATCGCCAGCGCCGAGGCGAGCACGCCGCTGCCGGTGTAGGGAATATTGAGCGCCTCCAGATAGCCCTGGAGCACCCCGTTCTCCCCGGCACCGCCGTGCAACCCCAGAAGGACCGCCGCCGGTTTGTCCGCGGCCAGACGAGCAAAATCCTTGGGGACATCGTACACGTCCGTGTCGTACCCAAGCTCGCGCAGTGCGTCGGCGAACCCTTGGCCTGTTTTCAGGCTGATGGGGCGCTCGGAGGACTGGCCTCCGGTAATGACGCCGACCTTCTGACCGCGAAACCGCGTCTTGTCGATGTGTTCTAGCATCCTTGCTCTTCCACTCGACGCTCGTATTCGAGCATACGTGCAAACCCGTCGAAGCCGACGAATTGAACCTCGGGGCGAAGCTCCAGGCCGAACTGGCGTCGAACCCGGCTTCGGGCCAGGGCCATCAACTCCAAAAAGTCGGCGGCGCTGGCCTGATTGTCATTGATGAAGAAGTTGGCGTGAAGCTCGCTGATCCGTGCTCCACCGATGGTGTGACCCTTCAGGCCTACTTCTTCGATGACCCGTCCGGCATAATCTCCGTCTGGGTTGGCAAAGGTACTTCCCACACTCGCCAGCTTGTAGGGCTGAGTGCGGTTTCGCCGCGCCTTATCTGTGCGAACATATTCACGGGCCGTATCGACGTCACCCCGGTGAACCAAAATTGTTCCACCGGCGACCAACGCCCCTTCGGGCAGTTGCGAATGGCGATACGACAACCCGAGGTCGTCGCGTGCCACCGTGCGTCGATGAAACCGTTCACCGCGGGGCTCGACGAGGTCGACGTCGACGAGCACCTCGGATAATTCCGCGTCCTTGGTACCCGCGTTCATCGCCACCGCGCCGCCGAAGGTGCCGGGGATCAGCGCCAGAAATTCTGCGCCGACCCAGCCGCCTTTGTGCAAGGCGCGAACCACATGAGCGTTCACCGCGCCGGCTCCTACCGACATCTGGGCCGTGTCGCCCTCGCCCGCCTCGATACTCCATTCGGCGAGCTCGCCGCTCATGCGTATGACGATGCCCTCGATTCCCTGGTCCGGAAACAACGTGTTGCTTCCCAGGCCGACGACCGTCAGGTCCAGCCCTTCGGCGCGCCCGGCCCTGGCCAGCGCCTCGATCTCTTCGACATTAGTGGGCTCGGCCCAGACAGCGGCCGGGCCGCCGATGCGAAGAGAACAATGCTTCGCCAGGGGTTCGTTGAACCTCAGTCGCGCGCCCATCCGTCCTTCGCTAGCGAGTTCGAGTAGGCTCTCGCCTGGCTCGTACCTGACAACATCTGTCATCGATTGCTGCGGTCGGTCGGATCCCGTTGAACTACGCTTTTGTTCCGGCATATGTCCTCAAAGACAAGTGTCAGCATACAACAAAGCATCGAGGCCGCAAGCACCTTCGCGCCAAGCGACCACAAACCTAAAGCGCCTACTTTTCGGTCAGTTAGCCAAGATACCTTTAAGTTCCACTTCAGATTCAACGCTCTTGTTCATGTGGATTCTTGGTAAAATTTCCGGACGCTGAAGTAGCGCCTCAAATTAACGGACGCCAGCGTCGAACCGATGGTTGAAAAATCGCGAAGACAGCGTCCGAGCACTCGGGTCGACCGTCGACACCACTGCTCAAAATACCGAGCGCCCAGCGTCGCATTCCCAACTGCGTTCACAGATCACGCGCGATCAACTCACCGCTGCATCATCTCGATGCATCGCTGGGCGACCTTCTCGGCGGCGTGGGGTCGGCCGAGATTGCGCGCCTTGGCCGAGATATTCTCGAGCGAGACCGGGTTTTGGATCAACCCGGCGATGAGACGGGTGGCGCGCTGTTGGCCGATCTCGGCGTCGGCGATGGCGATGCCCGCCCCGGCCTGCGCGATCGTCTGCGCGTTTTTGGTCTGGTGATCGTCGGCGGCGAAGGGAAAGGGCACGTACACCGCAGGGATACCCAACACGAGCACC
The DNA here is from genome assembly GCA_963697525.1 of uncultured delta proteobacterium. Taxonomy (GTDB): domain Bacteria; phylum Myxococcota_A; class Bradymonadia; order Bradymonadales; family Bradymonadaceae; genus Bradymonas. Next base: position 4,222,748 of record OY969087.1, on the reverse strand, counting down.
TCGGCGATCGTCGAGGCTCCGGCGCGGCAGATCAACAAATCGCACCACTCGTAGGCGGCGGCCATGTCGTCGATGAACTCGACGACGTCGGCCTCGCCCTGGAAGTCGTCGTAGCCGCCGTCGACTTCGCTCTGGCGTCCCTTGCCGCATTGATGGCGCACGACCACGTCGCCAGCGAGCTCGCCCAGGGCACACAGGTCGGCCGGCAGCGAGCTGTTGAAGCTCGCCGCCCCGCCGCTTCCGCCGATGATCAGGATGCGAAATTCGTCGCGGTCAGTCGGCGGAGCGTAGGCGAAGTGCTCGGACAACTCCAACAGGCTTCGCCGGATGGGATTGCCCACCACCTCGCAGTCGACCCCGGGGAAGTGGCTGCGGCTCTCCTCGAAGGTCAAAAATGCGCGGTCGACCACCCGACCCAGCAGGCGGTTGGTCATGCCGGGCATCGAGTTTTGCTCCATGAGCGCCGTGGGCACCCCGCGTACCGAGGCCAACATGGTAAACGGCCCGGCGGCGTAACCGCCGACACTGACGACCAATCCGGGGTTGAGCCGCTTGAATACCCCCATCGACTCCAGGCCGCTGAAGGGAAGTTTGCTCAACCCCTTCATCCAGCCCATCGCCCCGCCGCCCTTGAGCATGGGCACGTCGATGAGCTCGAGGTCGTAGCCCAGCTCGGGGATGACGCGGGCCTCGATGCCCCGCTCAGTGCCCACAAAGGCGACGTCGATGGAGGGGTCGGCCTGTTGGATGGCCTCGGCGACGGCCACGCCCGGAAATAGGTGGCCGCCGGTGCCGCCGCCGGCGATGACGACGCGGTTGTCGCGATTCTTGCTTGAAAACAGCGCCATCAATCCAATCCCAGCTCGTTTCGAAGGTCGTCGCGGCGGCCGAGGATCTTGCGCCTCTTGCGCCTCCAGCGCCGATCGGAGCGCCGCGCCTCGCGCGATTCGCGGTCGAGCTCCCAATAATCGGGCTGGCTTTTGGAGATATTCAGCATCACGCCCACCGCGAACAGGGCCATGATCATCGAGCTTCCGCCGAAGCTGACGAACGGAAGCGTCAGCCCCTTGTTGGGAAGCAGGCCGGTGACCACGCACAGGTTGGCGACCGCCTGGACGCCCACAAACGCGGTGATCCCGAAGGCGAGGTAGCGCCCGAAGGCATCGCGCGCCTCGAAGGCGATGCGCGTGCCGCGCCACAAAAACACCATGAACAGCACGACCAACACGATGATGCCGATCAGACCGAGCTCCTCGCCGACGATGGTGCCGATGAAGTCGTTCCACAGCTCGGGCACATACCCCAACTTACCGGTGCCGGCGCCCAGCCCGCGGCCGGTCAACCCGCCGGAGCCGATGGCGATGAGGGACTCGCTGATCTGGTAGCCGATGCCATGGCGATACTGGAAGGGCTCGAGGAACGCACGCACGCGCTGCATACGATAGGCGCGGTGGGTGATCGCAAAGAAGGCCAATACGCCGCCGGCGACGCCAAAGCCGCTCAGGTAGATCAGGCGCGCCCCGCTGACGAACAGCAGCGTGCCCATCATCGTCAGCAAGATGACCGAGCTGCCAAAGTCGGGCTGCTGCATCAGAAGCGCCACCATCAACCCGACCACGGTGACGTGGGGGATGAAGGCGACGCTGAATTTGTCCATCTGCCCGCTCTTCTTGCTGACCGAGTAGGCCAAAAACATGATCGCGGTGATCTTGGCGACCTCGGCAGGCTGGAAGCTCATGCCGGCGATGCTAAACCAGCGCCGCGCGCCGTTTTGCACCGTGCCCACACCCGGAATCATCACCAGGGCGAGCATCACCACGGTCACCCCCAAGATGGGGTAGATCAGGCGCTTGTACCAGCGGTAGTCGACCCGCAGGCCCACGAACAGCATGATCACGCCCAGCACGACTTTTTCGAGCTGACTTTTGACCAGGAAGAGGTCGTCGCCGAACTTGTCGGCCGCCATCACGGCGCTGGCCGAGTACAGCATGACCAGGCCGAAGCCGACGAGCACGAACACCGTCGCCAGCAGCCAGATATCCCAGGACCCAGAGTCTTCGGCATCGCGCGCCCGCGCCACCTGTTGGTTGGCGAGCGTGGAGAGAAGGTCGGTACTCATGGTGGCCTCCGTGCCACAAACGTCAGGCGGCGTCCTGCCGCCAGGGGCGCTCGCTCAGCGCAACTTCAGCGAGGCGAGCGCGATCAAATTCAACAATATCGCAATGATCCAAAAACGCACGATAATCTTGGGCTCCGGCCACCCCTTCATCTCGAAGTGGTGGTGGATGGGGGCCATGCGAAACACGCGCTTGCCGGTCAGCTTATAGCTGGTCGTCTGGGTGATGACGCTGATGGCCTCGACCAAAAAGATGCCGAAGATGATCGTCGACAGCAACTCGTGCTTGGTCACCACCGCCAGCGTGCCCAGCGCGCCGCCCAGCGACAAGCTTCCCACGTCGCCCATGAACACCTGCGCAGGAAAGCTATTATACCACAGAAATCCGATGCCCGCCCCGATGATGGAGGCGCAGAAGATCGCCAACTCCTGGGCGCCCTGAACCTTGGGAATCATCAGGTAGCTGGCCAGGTCGAATTTGTGCATGACGGCGACGCCGTTGACCACCTCTTTGTAGCCCAGCACCGTCGCCGAGCTGTAGGCGAGGATCAAAAACGTGCCCGCCGCGACGATCACCGGGCCGATGGCCAATCCGTCGAGCCCGTCGGTCAGGTTGACGGCGTTGGCCGTGCCCACGATGACCACCAGGGCAAAGGGCACGTACACCCACAGCGGCAGGTGCAGCGCAAATTTCTCGGTGCTCACAAACGGCAGATACAGCGTGGTCGAATAGTCGAAGATCGAAAAATGGGACATCACCAGCATGGCCGCCCCGGCAATGCCAAACTCGACGAGCAGGCGAATCTTTCCCGACAGACCCGCCGAGGACTGGCCGCTGAGCTTCATATAATCGTCGAAGAAGCCGACCACCGCGAAGAGCACCGTGATCGCCAGGACGACCCCCACGTAGGGGTTTTTGAGGTCCGCCCACAGCAACGTGGAGGTGACCACCGCGAAGAGGATGAGCACGCCGCCCATGGTGGGTGTGCCGGCCTTGCTTAGGTGGCTCTCCGGGCCGTCGTCCCGGATGACCTGGCCGATCTGGCGCATCTGCAGCTTGCGGATGAACCAGGGATATAAGAACAGGCTGAGCAGCAATGCGGTGATCATCGCTGCCACGGTACGGAAGCTGACGTATCGAAAGACGTTCAGCGGTCCGAACTGATCTTTGAGCCAGAAAAAGAGTTCGAAAAGCATGGCCGTGTCCTACCGATGCGACGGGGACGTTAACACCCGAGAAGCCTGAAACCATCTACGGCTGCTCAAAGCGCTCTAGTTTCAGGATGTTACGACTTTGTGGCGCGACGGTTTTCGCCTTTTGCCGCGACGAGGTCAACCACCCTTTCGAGCCGCGCGCCGCGGCTGGCCTTGAGCAACACGAACGCCGGGCCGCGGCGAGCCAGCCAGTCGGCGGTCTGCTCGACGGTCTCGAAGCCGACCGCCTCTAATTGGCCGGCGGCGTTGGTGCGTGCGGCCTCGACCATCTGGGCGGCATAGGGCCCGACGGCGACGAAGGCGTCGAGGTCGGCGCGCGACGCGACGGTCGCGGCGACCTCGCGATGCATGGCCTCGGCGTCGTCGCCCAGCTCGAACATCTCGCCGATGACGGCCACGCGCGGCCGTTCCTCTGGGTCCGGGGTTTCCATAAACGCGTCGAATGAGGCAGTCACGCTCGACGGATTGGCGTTGTAGGCGTCGTCGATCATGCGGACATCCCCGACATCGACCACCCGCCAGCGCCCCTTGGGGAGCGCCAGGTGGGACAGTCGCCGGTTGCACAAATCCTGGTCGGGGACCACGCCCCGGGCGATCATCGTGGCCAGGGAGGTGGCCGCGTTGAGCGCGTGGTGCTTGCCGGGAAGGGGCAACCTCAACTCCAGTCGATCATCGCCGTGGCGAACCTCGAAGCGAAGCGCCTCGCCGCCCTGCCCGCTCGCCTCGAGCAGGCGCACCGACAAGTCGGCCTCCTCTTCGAAACCGACCGTGATCACGCGGCCGGGGAAGTCGTCGCCGATCAGGTTGTCGACCTCCGAAAACGGCACGATGGCCGTCGTCTGCGCGTCGGCGCCCTCGAAGATCTCCGATTTCGTCCGGCGCACGCCGTCCAGCGACCCGAATCCCTCGATGTGGGCCATGCCGATGGAGGTGATGATGCGCTCGGAGCCGGGGGCCATCGCGATGAGGTGGGAGATGTCTCCGGGGCCGTTCGCCCCCATCTCGGCCATGAGGTGCTCGCACTCGGCGGGCAAGTCGCACAGCACCAGCGGCACGCCGATATGGTTGTTGAGGTTGCCGGGCGTGGCGAACGCCTCGCCGTGGGCTCCCCACAACAGCGCGAGCATCTCCTTGACGGTGGTCTTGCCGTTGGAGCCGGTCACGTCGATGGTGTGCAGCCCCGCCTCGGTCGCCTCGCGCCACACGGCGTGTCCCAACCGGGTCAGCCCGGCGAGGGTATCGTCGACGACCAGCCGCGGGAGCGTCGTCTCGACGCCATCGGTGCGGTCGACCATGACGGCGGCGGCGCCGGCGGCCTCGGCCTGATCCAAGAAGTCGTGCGCATCGAAATTCTCACCGCGAAGCGCCACGAAGAGCTCACCCGGGCGCAGGCTGCGAGTATCGGAGCACACGCGCGAGACGTGCTGGTCGACGGCGGCGCCCTCGAGGCGGCCACCGGCGGCCTCGGCAATCTTGGCCAGGGTCCACCGGCGGATGCGCCGCTCGCCGTTGGCCGGATGTGCGGTTGTCTTTTGTGCCATGTCGTCGCTGTGGGGTGTTTGGGGGGGCGCCTGGGCGCGCGCCTCCAGCGCTGCCCGCGCCCGCTGGGCGTCGTCGAAGGGCAGACGCTCGCCGTTGATCTCCTGGTAGGTCTCGTGACCCTTGCCGGCGATGAGTACGACGTCGGCCTCGCCGGCGGCGGCGATAGCCGCGTCGATCGCGCGGCCGCGGTTCGCCTCGATCCACGCGCCCCGCGGCGCCTCGGCGAGTTCGTCGGCCTCGCTCAGCGTGGGCTCGCCGGCGGGGATTCCGCCGCGCATCTCCTCGATGATTCGCCCGGGATCTTCGCTGCGCGGATTATCGGAGGTCAGCACGGCCAGGTCGGCCCCCTCGCAGGCGTAACGGGTCATCGGCGCGCGCTTGTCGCGGTCGCGATCGCCGCCGCATCCAAAGACGATGAACAGCCGACCGCTCGCCAGCGGGCGCACGGTCGCCAGCGCTCGGGCGATGGCATCGGGGGTGTGCGCGTAGTCGACGAAGACGGCCGGACCGGCGTCACTCTCGACGCGCTGCATGCGCCCGGGCACCGATTCGAGCCCGCGCAGCCCGTCGCGAATCGCCTCGACGGGCACGCCCACGGCGCGCGCGGCGACCACCGCCGCGAGCACGTTGGAGACGTTGAACTCGCCCAACAGCGCGCTCTCGACCGCGAAGCGCTCGTGCGGGCCATCGACGACAAAGCGCGCGCCGTCGAGCGTCTGCACGACGTCCGTTGCCCGCCAATCGGCCGGCCCGTGCAGCCCAAACGTCACCGTATGCACACCGCGCGAGCGCGCTTGCTCGGCGAACCAGGCCCCGTTGGGGTCGTCGGCGTTGATGATCGCCGTGGGCGTCTTGCCGGCGGCGGCGGCCTCGGGAAGCAGCGCGTCGAAAAGCCGCGCCTTGGCGTCGCGATAGGCGGTCATATCCCCGTGAAAATCGAGGTGATCCTGGGTCAGATTCGTAAAGATGGCCGCGTCGAAGTGAACTCCGCCCAGCCGATGGGTCGCCAGGCCGTGGCTCGAGACCTCCATGGCCACGCGCGACACCCCATCGCGGCGCATGCGCTCGAGCAATTCGTGGACGACGAGGCTCTCGGGCGTGGTGTTGACCGCCGGCTGCTCGTGGCGCCCCCAGCGGTACGCGATGGTGCCGAGCAGGCCGCCGTTGCTATCGGCGGCGCGAAAAAGCCCGTCCAGAATCCAGGTGGTGGTCGTCTTGCCGTTGGTGCCGGTCACGCCCACGACGCGCATCTTGTCACTTGGCGAGTCGTAAAACGCCGCGCCCACCCGCCCCAGAATCTGACGGGTGTCCTCGGCGCTAAGCACCGGGCAATCGACCTCGAACGGCAGGCGGTCCCGGTTGACGAGCACGGCGGCGGCGCCCGCCTGAGCGGCCGCCTCGACATAACGATGCCCGTCGGCGCGACTTCCCTCCAGTGCTACGAACAGCGCCCCGGGCCCCACCTGGCGGGAGTCGAACGTCACCGTCGACACCTCCACGCCGTGCGCCTGACCGGAGGCGAGTTCGAGTCCGCTGATCTGTTCGAGTAGCGCCGTTAATTTCATCGAAACCAGGGCCCAGCGCAGGTTCGCAAATGGTGGAGTGGCAATTGCGTCGATTGCTCGACGGCTCACGAAGTACAACGGCAGCCGCGGCCGAATTTATTGCGCCGACCCCGCCGAGGGCTCCTCGGCGATAAGCGCGCCGCGCGTCGCCGGCGACAGCACCAGCGTGACGTGCCGATCATCGCCCAGCGGCTGGCCGGGAGCCGGGGTCTGCGAGACCACCCTGCCCCAACCGTCGACGTCGGGCAAGACGCCCAGCTTGCTCGCGTGCGCCAGCGCCTGGCGAAGCGTCAGCCCGCTGAAATCGGGCATGGTGCCATCGTCGGCGTCGGCGTGGGCGTCATCGGTGTCGACGTGCACCGTCGGCAGGGTGACCACGTTGTCCGGAAGCTTGGGCGCGAGGTCGGCTTTATCGACCTTGGCCACGGCCTTCTTCTCGTCGCCCTCCTCGTCGAAGTGGAAGCGCTCCGCCTCCGGCAGCGGCATGACGCCGCGCACCGACAGCGCCTTTTTGAGGATGCGCTTGACCGCCGGCGCGGCGACCACTCCGCCGTAGTGACTCTTCTGGGGCTCGTCGATCATCACCAGCACGACCACGTCGGGCTTCTCGGCCGGGGCGAAGCCCACGAAGCTTCCCAGCCACAGATGCCGATCGTAGCGGCGCGTCTTGGGGTTGACCTTTTGAGCGGTGCCGGTCTTGCCGGCCACCGTATAGTGCTTCATCGCAGCGTTGGTGCCCGTGCCCTCATCCAGGGTGACCATGCTCATGGCGTAGGCGGTCTCGCGGGCGACCTTCGGCGAGACGACCCGGCGCACCAGCGTGGGATGGGTCTGCTCGACGACGTTGCCGTCTTTGTCGCGCACCTGCTTGATGATGCGCGGTTTCATGAGCATGCCGCCGTTGGCGATGGCCGAGATGGCCGTGGCGAGCTGCAGAGGCGTCACGGTCAGGCCCTGGCCGAAGGCCATATTGGCGAAGGTCACCTCCGCCCACCGGTCCGGCGGCCAGACCAGGCCAGGCTGCTCGCCGCGCAGCCCCAGTCCGGTGCGGCTGCCGAAGCCGAACTTGCGAATCCCGTCGTAAAAGCCGTTTCGCCCCACCGTCTGGGCGATCTTGTAGGCGCCGATATTGCTCGAGACCTGCACGATCTGGGCGGCCGTCAGGATCCCGTGCGCGTGGCTGTCGCGGATGTGGTAGCGGCCGATCTTGATGCGCCCGCCCTCGGTATCGAATTTGGAGTTCAGCGTGATCGTGCCCTTTTGTAGCGCGGTGGCCAGCACGAAGGGTTTGAACGTCGAGCCCGGCTCGAAGGTGTCGGTGATGGTGCGAAGCCGCCAGTCCTTGGAGGTGTAGTCGCCGAAATGGTTGGGATCGAAGGCGGGCGTATTGGCCAGCGCGAGGATCTCGCCGGTGTGCACGTCCATGACCACGGCGTAGCCGCACTTGGCCTCGTATTTTTTGACCTGTTCGGCGATGGCCTGCTCGGCGACGCGCTGGATGCGCGTATCCAGGGTCAGCTCGACGCTGTCGCCCTCGAATTTGCGAAATTGGGGCACGTCGCGCGTCAGCAGCGTGCGCCCGTGGGCGTCGCGCATGCCGTCGAGTTCGAAGGTGCCCCCGGCGAGCTTCTTGTCGAGGGTGCGCTCGAGGCCCTCGAGGCCTTTGCCGTCGATGCCCACAAAGCCAAGCAATTGTCCGGCGCGCTCGCGCAGCGGGTAGTAGCGCTTATTCTCGGTGGTGATGCCGATGCCGTCGATGTGCAACTTGCGAATGGCGTGTGCCGAATCGGGCTTGGCTTGGCGCTGCAGCCACACGAACCCGTGTTTGGACTCGAGCTTGTCGACCAGCGTCTTGAAGGGGACGTTGAGGTGCGGCATCAGTTGGCGGGCGACCAGCCGCGGATTTTTGATGTGGCGCGGGCGCGCGAAGATGCTGGGCACCTGGACCGAGACGGCCATCTCGACGCCGCGCCGGTCGACGATGCTGCCGCGCTTGGCCTTCATCTCGATGGAACGCTCGGTCTGGCTGTCGGCCATCTCGTTGAGGTTCTTCGCCTTGACCGTTTGCAAGTAGTACACCCGGCCGACGACCGTGGCCAACCCGCACACCAACAGCGCGACCACGAGCGCCATGCGCACCCGCACCCACTTTTGCCGATCTGTCGAATCACCACTCATCGCTCAACCAACTTCGATGTCACCGCCGAGGACGCCGAGAAAAGTTCGTTTCCTCGGCGTCCTCTGTGGTGAAGTCATTCAATGGGTCGCAATGTCCAGCGAGGCCTGCTCGGCCGACGCCCCGTGCAACTGCTGCGAGTCGAGCTCGATGACCTGCTCGGGCTTGAGCGGCTCGAGGCCGAACTTCTGCTTGGCCAGCGCCAACATGCGCTCGCTGCGGCCCTGGTAGGTCGCCTCGATGCTCAGCTTGCGGTGCTGCTCGATGAGCTGGCGGTGCTGATGGGCCTGCTCGGCGACCGCGTATCCCAATTTGGTGATGCGGTATTGGTTGAAGACGTGAAACATCAACATCGCCACGGGAATGGCGACGATTACGAACACCTTGAGGATACGGGCGCCATCGCCCAACCCCTCGAACACCATCTTTTTCATCGACTTGCCTTCCATTCTTCGAACAACGGTCACAACACTTCGACGGCGCGAAGCCGCGCGCTGCGGGCGCGCGGGTTGCGCTCGACCTCGTCGTCGGCGGCGTACACCGGCCTGGAGGTCAACACTTTGACCCGGGCGACCGCGTCGCAGCCGCACACCGGCAGGTCCGGCGGGCAGACGCAGTCGGTGGCCAGGTCACGAAATCCATGCTTGACGATCCGGTCTTCCAACGAGTGGAAGCTGATGAACACGGCGCGCCCGCCGCTTCGGACCAGATCGGGCACCGCCTGGACCGCCCGCTCGAGGGTGTCGAGCTCGCGATTGATGGCGATGCGCAGCCCCTGAAAGACCAGCGTCGCCGGATGAATGGTCGTGCCCCGACCACTTCCGGCGCCGTGGCCGACGGCGCTCTCGATGACCTTGGCCAGATCGACCGTGGTCTCGAGCTCGCCGGCGTCGAACGCGCCCAGGATGGCGCGGGCGACGCGATGCGCCGAGCGCACCTCCCCATACGTGCGAAGCGCGCGGGTGAGCTCGTCGACGTCCACCGCGCCGAGGTACTCCTCGACGGTGGGCGCGTCCGGCCCCATGCGCATATCGAGCGGGCCTTCTTTGCTGAAGCTGAAGCCCCGCTCGGCTTCATCCAACTGGTGAGAGCTGACCCCGGCGTCGACCAGAAAGCCGTCGACCGGCGAGTAGTCTTGGCTGCGGCAGATATCGAGCACGTCGCCGTAGTTGCCCTGCACGAGCTTCAGCCGCTTTCCCGCCCCCTCGAGACGCTCGCCGACCTCGGCGATGGCCTGCGGGTCGCGGTCGATGGCCAACACGTGTCCATCGGGCGCCGAGGCGTCCAAGATGGCCGCGGTGTGCCCCCCCCACCGGCCGTACCGTCGACGTAGCGCCCGCCCGGCGCGACGGCCAGGTACTCGAGCACTTCGGCGACCATGATGGGCACGTGGTACTCGGTGCCATAGGAGGCAGATCTGGATGTGGATTGATGGGGCACAGAACCCTCTCGTCATAAACAGACCATTGCCGAACACACCCGGTCTTCCCGTTGGAAAGATAGGCCCGCCGCTGGCAAAGGTCGCTCGTTCGAGACTGTGCGAAAGAAGTGAAACGCCCATCCGTGGGCCGCGCGATGTCTAGGCGCGCGCTTCATCCATGAAGACTTCTCCCGGTGACTCGTCCTTGAGCCTTCGTCCCGCGTGGAGGCGTAACGGCCTCGTCCGTGAGTCAACTTGCAACTTGTCGTAGCTCTTTGGGCTTTCGAACCCGCACTGCTCGCAAATCTTCGGCATCGAACATTTGAGAGCAGTCCGCCTTCGAAGCCCGGCACACCGCCCGGCTGTCGACATCCTGTCTTACAGACCGAATTCGGCGACCTTTTGCTGCAACTGCTCGGCGTCTTCCAACGCCGCTTCGACCGCGTGATCCCAGCGCTGAGCCGACCACAACTGGGCCTTCTCGAGCTGACCGACCCAGACCACCTCGCGCTCCAAGCCGGCAAATTGCCGCATGGGCTGAGGGATGAGCAGCCGGCCGTGGCTGTCCAGCGAGCACTCCACCGCGCCGGCAACGAAGACGCGCAACACGCGTTGAACGTTGGGGTCGAATTGTGGAAGTGAGCGCACCTTCTCTTCGAAGTTGAGCCACTTATCCAACGGATACAGCTCCAGGCTCTTCTCGAAGTTACGCGTCAGGATGACCCGGTCAGCGTTATTACCCTCGACGTCCATTTCGGCGAGTACTTCGCGAAACCTCGCCGGCAAACTGACGCGGCCTTTGGCGTCCATCGTATGTTCATACTGGCCTCGAAACATGACGCCACGCCCAAAAAACGTCGACAGGTAATACCGCTGACCGGGATACGTCCTTGCATCTCCGGCCATCCTGACCAATCGAGCCGTCCGTGGCCCGACCGCGCCGTGGGGCATCCACCCGTTACCACGCTATGGGAATTCGTCCCACTGGCACCCACTATAAGGGTGGCATGATCCCCCGTCAAGAAAGTTAATCAATAATTTAGCCGTGACCCGGATCAACTGGAAACAGAGACGATCCACACGCCCCAAAACAGGTCACTTTTCCACTTATTTTTCAACTACTTAATGTTTTCCACAGGGTTTTCCACAGGCCAAAAAATTTTTCTTGCAACCCCCTGTTGCTGTGTTCTGAACGGGGTGCAGATCTGCGCGTGGATCAAAGTGGGACGAAAGTGGGATGGCGGTGGGATAAAGGTGGGAGATGGCCGAAGGCACGCGCGCCAAGCGTCGTTTACTTGGCCTCTCTAGCTGGTGGTCGGCGCCTCGCGCCTACCTCCAGACGAGGTGGCGCATGGCTCGACACGCCAACGGGTGGATCAAAGTGTCACGGGCTTACACAGCCAAGACCAGGACGGTCAGGCCCACAAAGAGCAGCACACCAAAAAGCGCAAGCTTCACACCCAGGGGCTTGGGCAGAAGCTTGCGCTCGAGGACTTCGTAGCGGGTGCGTTGGGCGACGCTCAGCTCGCGCGCGTCGAGCTCGCCGAGGAGCTCGCCAGCACGGGCATAATCGCCCCGCTCGAAGTTCGCCTGCGCCTCGTCGAGCAGCGTCTCGACTCCGGGCGCGGGCGCGTCGGTCACGTCGGGGGAGTCCATCGACTCACAGTCCCGATTCTTCCAGCTCGAACTTCACATACTTGGGCATCACGCGCACTTTTTTGCCGGGCATATACTCCAGCTCGACGGTCTGGTTGATCGGCACCATCTCCTTGGAGACGAAGCACATGATCTTCTGACCGCCGGTGTCGCGCTCTGCCTGCTCGTCAGTGGTCTCCTCGGTGTTCTTTTCTTCTTCGGACATCGTCTCTCCTGCGGTTTATCGAATGCGGCGTAAAAATCAAGTTGTCCCATGAGCCAGCAGCAGCCGGCTCGGGAGCGCTGTGACTTATCAGGGACGCTTGCGGGCGTCAACCTATGCCACACGCATCAATTCACTGTGACCGCCGCCTGACGCGGGTCAAGCGGGGTGAAGTACTCGGCGCTGTCCAACGTGGTGACGTTGCCGTTGAATTTGCCGATGCCGCCGATGAGCACGATCTTGCCGTTGCTCAACAGCGTAGCGGTGCTGTCGGCGCGGTCGTTGACCGACGAGGTATTGGTCGATTGGGCGGTGTAGGGGTTGTTCTCGGTCAACCCCTGGAACTGGAGCACCTCGGCGGCGCTGACGCGCGTTCCACTGGCGTCGCGCCCGCCGAGCACCACGATATTGTGGGTGTTGGGCAGCTCGACGGCCTGCGGGTTACCCCGCTTGTTGTTGAGGTGCCATCCGGGCGCCGACAAGAAGCTCTGCCGGTCGAGGTTGGCGAATTCGAAGGTGTCGGAGGTGTGGCCGTCCAGGTCGGTGTAGCCGCCCAGGGCCATCACGATGCGCTGGTTGCCCGGGGTGATGCGCAGCGCCTTGAAGCCGAAGCGTGCCTCGTTCATGGTCGCGCCGGGCTGTACGGTACCGGTGGAGCCGGCCGCCTGGATGACCTCGGTGGACTTGAGCGCTCCGGTGGCGTCGCGGCCGCCGAGCACCCAGATGGTCGAGTTGTCGTTCATGAGTACCGCCTGGGCCTCGGCGCGCGGGTGGGCCATGCTCGGGCCCGTCTCGACGCTGCCGGTGTCCAGGTGGATGAACTCCACGGAGTTGAGCACGTTGGTCGCCCCGCCCTGCCCGATGCCGCCGGCGACGACCACGGTATTGTCGGCCGGGCGGTATACGGCGGTGTGGAACGCGCGGGCCTGGTGCAGTTGAGCGGGGCTGCCGGTGCTGGAATCGATGAGCTGCTGGACGCGCGTACCCGGGGCGGCGTTCAGGTCGATGAGCTCGATGGAGTTGAGCGGGTGCGGCCCGTTGGTCAGGCCACCGACGACCAGAAATTTATTGTGACCCACGGGGGTGACCGTGTGAAAGGCGCGCGCCTCGAGCAGGCGGTCGGCCCCGTTGGGCATGGCGGCACCGGTGCTCGAATCGTAGGACAGGTCCGTGAAGTAGCCCGTGGCCGGGTCGAACTCCATCAGGTCGTCATGCACCGTGCGGAATTGAGGCATGGTACCCGGACGGCGCACCTGGTCGATGTCGGCGCCGCCGACCACCAGCAGCTTGTTGGCTCCGTCGGTGGGCACGGTGGCGTGGCCGATGCGCCCCAACCAGCGGTTTTGATCGATGGAGCGCACCGCGCGGTAGTCCATGCGGCTCTGGGTGAGCTGGCTGCGCCCGTTGCTCTTGACCACCGAGCCCACCGGCGCGAAGTCGTTGACCGGGTCGACCTGGATGCGAAATCCCTGGACGATGTCGCCCTTCTGGAAGTCGAACATCGGCGTCGCCCCGGCGGCGAGGGTCTGGGCGTTGCCATCCTTGACGGCAAACTCCAGGCGCATCCCCGTGCCGAAGTGCAGCTTGGGAAGCGTCGCCGAGCGCGCCGCCGCCGCGAAGCTCTTGACGCCGAGAACCTGCCCGGCGGTGGGCCGCGTCAGGCTGACCTGCACCTGGTTTTCGGCGTTGAACGTGGGCAAGCGCGCCTGGAAGCCGACGCTGCCGTCGTCGCCAGGGCCCCACCCGATGACTTGGACGTGGAGCTTGGGCTGGCGCTGGACGCTATCGCCACAGCCAACGACGAGCGCGAGGGCCGCCCCCAGGGCGGCAGCTCGCGGCACAAACCTTCGTAAACTAACCATCATTCGGATCTGGCTCTTGGTTCTTGTTTCTGGCGCCGGCGTTGCCGTGCCCGCAGTGTTTCCGGGCGCGCGATGCACTACCACGACAGTTGTGCGTCAAAATTCTTGGCTTGCGTGGGGCCGCTATCGGACGCGTACACCGCGCCGCCGATGACCAGCCCGGTGACCAGCACGGCCGCCGCTCCACCGCCGATGAGCCACCATTTATCGTTATTCGACTCTTTCTTCGACGGCGGCTCGATGGGCTCGACCGACTTTTTCTTGTCCGTGTCCGACTTGGCCTGGTCGTGGTGCTCGTTGCTCGCCACCACCTCGGCTTGCTTGGTGGCGCTGCCGGCGGTCTCGTGGGTCGCGCTGGCCTGCTTGGTCGCGCTGGCCTGCTCGGTATGGGTGGGCGCCGGCTTCTTCTTGGGCGCGCCCAGCTCGACCGAGGCCACCGCCTTATCCTCGGGCATGGTGCCCACCAGGCTGACGATGGTGCGGGTCAGTTGGCTGACGCCCACTCGAAGGTTGGACAGCTCGATATTGAACTCCACCGGCTCCCCCTGGACCATCAGCCCGTCGGAGGCGCGGTAGACAAAAGGCACCGCCGCGTAGCCGCTGCCCTTCTTGGCCATGGCGATCCAGGCGACGAAGTCGGCGCCGGTGCGCGTGTTCAGCTCCGACAGGTTGGGCTGGAGCTCCTTGCTGGCGAATTTGCCGCTCTTGATGGAGCTCAGCAGCCCCGAATAAAACGCCGGCTGGTTGGAATCATCGCCCTTGGCATCACCCGCCGCCTTGGCGCCGCCGCCCAACTCGACCTTGAAGGTCTGTCGGCGGCCGCGGCCGCGCACGCGGATCTGGTCGGACCACACGCTGCCGTTGGGCGAGCGCACGACCAGGTAGTGGTAGCCATAACCCACGTCGGTGATGGTCGCCGGGGTTTTGCCCTTGCTGACCCCGTCGACGTAGACCAAGCCCTGAGCGCCGCCTTTGGTCTTGACCTCCAGCTTGCCGGGGCCGCCCTTGGTGACCTTGTGCGCCTCGTGGGCGAAGACCTTGCGCAGCTCCTTGGGGAACTTCTCTTTGTCGAGCTTGGTGTTGGGGCGCAGGCAGGCGAAGACTTTCATGCGCTTGCGCCCGTCGAAGTCGAAGCCGGCGTTGAAGTAGGCCAGCGCCATATTCTTATAGGCGTCGGCGAGCATGTCGAAGTTTTGCAGGTCGGCGATATTCTGCTCCATGATATCGACGGCCTTCTGGAAGCTCTTCGATGCCTTTTTGTTCTGGCCGGCGGTCAACAAGCCGATGCCCGCCGTATACAGGCGCTGGGCCTCGCCGAGGGCGGCGTTGGCACGCCCCCCGCCCTGCTCTTGCAGCTTGTCGTAGGTGGGCAACAGCTCGACGCTGCGCTGGTCTTTGAGCTGGGAGCGCATCATCTCGCCGATGCGCTCGGGGATGATGCTCGACACCTGATCGCGCACGCCCTGAGTGGGCAGCATGAACAGCTTGGGCGTCGGCCCCTTGGGCTGCTGGGCGAGCACCGCCATCGGGGAGAATACAAAAGCGACGGCGGTGAGCGCGGCCACCACCGGCCGAAGAACACCGTTTGATGCAGACTTTCTCATGTCGGTCGAAACTCCCGGCGCGTGGCCAAGCAATCGTCACTCATTTGGGCAGGTTCGGTGCGCGCGACGTCAGCTTGGGTGGGGCGGGCGGTTGGCTCGCAGAACCTGCCACCAAGTGTACCATTTCGGGACTACTGGATAGCACGGCGCAATTTTCAGCGTCAACCGCGCCGATGTCGGTTCACAGAATACATCGTCGCAGGCATACGCACAGCCTCACGCGCCGATCGCGCTGACCGCGCAGGTGCGCTATGCTCTGGCCGAAGCCCATTGCCCCTGGCGGCGCCGCGTTTCCCCGACCCCGACATCCCATGCGGCTGAGCATTGCGACCAAAATCTTTGTAGCGTTTGCCGCCGTCGTGGTGATCTTTACGGCGGTGCTGATGTACGGGACCTACCGCACGCAGCGGCTGTACGGGCGCATCCAGCAGCTCAACCACACGGTCGTGCCCATCTCGCTGTTGCTCAGCGACGTGCAGACCGACCTCAAGAGCTTCAACGTGGTGCTCAACGAGCGCGACCAGTTGGTGCTGCGGCGCACTCTGCAGATGACCCGGCTCATTTATTTTTTGCCCGACCGGTTCACCCACAAGCTCGAGCGCGCCCAGACGATGGCCCGCCAGGCCAACCTCGCCGAGTTGACCGACGGGCGCCCCGACCACGTCGACGACCTCGAAAACCGGCTGGCCGACCTGCGCAGCCACGCCATTAGCTTTGCCGGGCGGTTCCAGCGATTTACCAACCTGGTGCTCGACGACAAGCCGCGCGAGCATCCCGACGCCTACGCCCAGCAGCTCATCGACCTGCAGGCCGAGTTGCGCACCGACGTGCGCGACCTGGACGCCCAGATCGCCTCGCTGCGCAGCGACCTGCGCGCCACCACCGACGCCGCGCTCACCCAGGCCAATGACAGCCAACGCTCCAGCCTGTACGCCCTGGGGGCGCTGAGCGCGCTGGCGCTGCTGGTCGCGTTGGGACTGCTGGTGGCCGTGCTGGTCACCGTGCGCCCGTTGACCACGCTGACCGAGGCCGCCAAGCGCATCGGCGAGGGCGACTATCGGCCCATCGAGGGCATCGCCCAGGGGCGCACGGGCGGCGATGAGATCACCATGCTGACCCGCGAGTTCAACTCCATGGCCGCCAGCCTGGCCCAGCGCGACGCCAAGCTGCGTGAGCAGCACCAGCAATTGCTCAAATCCGAGCGCCTGGCCACCGTCGGGCGCATGACCAGCCTGATCACCCACGAGCTTCGCAACCCCCTGTCGAGCATCAACCTGAACTCGGAGATGCTCCAGGACACCCTCATCGAGCGCGGCATCGAGGCCGACGACCAGGAGATCATGCCGCTGCTGGAGACGATCATCGACGAGGTCGATCGCCTGCGCGACATCACCGAGGAGTACCTGGTGTACGCCCGGCTGCCCTCGCCAAACCTCGAGCCGAGCAATCTGCGCGACATCGTCGAGAGCCTGGTCGATTTCCACCTGTTCGAATGGAGCCAGGCCGGCGTGGACATCGACGTACACATCACCGACGAGCCCATCGAGGTGAGGGCCGACCCCAATCAACTTCGCCAGGCGCTGCTCAACCTCATCAAGAATGCCATCGAGGCCAGCCCCAGAGGCTCGACGGTGACGGTCTCGGTGGCCGTCGACGCCGAGCAGGCCAGCGTCGAGATCGCCGACGAGGGCCCGGGCATCGACGCCGAGCAGCGCCACAATATCTTCGAGCCGTTCTTTACCACCAAGTCCAACGGCACCGGCCTGGGGTTGGCGATGACCCAACAGATCGTCGAGGAGCACCACGGACACATCCGCGTGCAGGCCTCGGAGGGTCACGGGGCGACATTCGTGATTAGGTTGCCGTTACGAGCCCAACAAACGGGTCACCAGGTGCAGCAGTCCAGCGCTACGCACAAGGAGTCCGCGTGAAAGTCATGACGTACAATATCCGCCTGGGTATCCAGCAAGGCGTCGAAGCCATCGCCGGCATCCTCCGGCAACATCAGCCAGACATCGTCGCCCTCCAAGAGGTCGGCCACCACTGGACCATGGGGCCGTCGGGGGATACGACCGCCCAACTTCGCGACACGACCCACCTCGAGCACGCCCACTACGTGACCACCATCGAGGAAGCCCCCGACCACCGGTACGGGCATGCGCTGCTGTCGCGCTGGCCCATCGACGTCGACCAGATCTTCCGCTTCACCCAGGAGATCGACGAGCCGCGTGCCGCCCTCGTGGTGCGCATCGACAGCGATCAGGGACCGCTGTCGGTGATCGCAACCCACCTATCGCACCGAGACGCCGAGCGCAGCGTGCACGGCACCGAGCTGGTCGAGCTCACCGGCCGGGTGCTCGCGGCGGGCCACCCCACTTTGCTGTTGGGAGATTTGAACGAGGTCGACGACGCCGACTGGATGCACGCGCTCAAGGACAATATGCGCGACGCCGGCGATCTGACTGAGGGGGGCACCTATCCGAACCCCGAGCCGATGGTGCGCATCGACTACATCCTGGCCAGTCGCGGACGGTGGACGAGCGCGCAGATCCTCGAGGAGATCGACGCCTCCGATCACCGCCCTCTGGTCGGCCGCTGGGAGCTGGACAGCGACTGAGCCCGATCAACTGGCCTGGCTCTTGAGCTGGTCTTCGAGGCGATCGCGCTCGAGGATGAGCTCGGCGAGGGTGGACTCGCGGTCGGCGAGTTCCTTTTCGAGCTTGGCGACGCGCTCCTCCAGTTCGGCCTGCGCCTCGGCGGCATCGGCGCCGGCATCTTCGAGGCCCTCGAGCTCTTCGAGGCGCGCTTCCAGCTCGGTGAGACGCTCCTGAAGCTCGTCGCGCTCGGCGTTGACCGCCTCGATCGCCTTTTGGTGTTCGGCCTCGAGTTCTTCCAACTCTTGGGCGTGCTGGGCGCGAAGCTCGTCGATCTGGGCGTCCTGCGCCCCCTCGAGCTCGTCGGCCTCGGCCTCGATCGCGGCGAGACGCTCGTCGAACTCCTCCTCGACCTTGTCGAGCTTCCCCTGGAGCTCGTCGCGCTCCTCGACAATCTCGCCCAGTTGGCGAGTCAGCTCGGTGGTATCCTGCTCGAGCTCTTCGACGGCCGCCTGGGACTCGTCGAGTTGCTCGCGCAGCGCGTCGCGCTCCTCGACGATTTCGCCCAACTCTCGCGTCAGGTCCGTGGAATCGCGCTCCAAGTCGGCCAGACTCGCCTGGGCCTCGTCGAGCTGCTCCTGCAACTCGGCGATGGTGGCGTCGCGCTCGGCGACATCGTCGGCGGTCGGCCCGTCGGCCAGTTGATTCTGCGCCTGGCCGAGCTGCTCCTGCAGGTCGCGGTTCTTCTTGACCAGCCCGCGCAGGTCGCCGGAGAGTTCGTCGAAGATCTTCTTTTTCTTCCGTTTGTCGCTCTCCAACTCGGAGACCTTGGCCTCGAGCTCCTCGATCTGCTCGACCCACTTGCGCCGGTTGCTCTGCAGGTAGTCGGTCTCGCGGGCGAAGGCCTCCTTTTCCTGCTTGTGGTCGTCGCGCTCGCGACGCAAGCGGTCGCGCTCGGCGCTGATGACGTCGAGGCGGTCCTGCAGGTTGTCGAGTAGCTCACGGGTGTCGGCGAGCTCGGCCTCCAACTCGTCACGGCGGCTGATCAGCCCGTCGCGCTCGGCGCTGACCTCGTCGAGTTCGGTGCTGGTCTCCTCGAATCGCTGCTGCAGGGAGGCGACGTCGTCATCGGTGGGACGGGCGTCGAGGGTCTGCTGGAGTCGGTCGCGCTCGGCCTCGAGCGCGTCGGCGCGCACCCGAAGCTCGTCGGTCGACTCGGTGAGCTGGGCGAGCTGGGCGTTCAGGTCGTCGATCTGCGACTCGAGCGCGTCGATGCGCTGCTGCTGCTCGTCGATCGTCTGGTCGCGCTCGTCGAGGGTCTGCTGGAGCTGGTCGCGCTCGTCCTGCAATTGGGCGACCTGGGTCTCCAACTCGGCGATGGTCTCCTCGGCCTGGCGATAGCGCTGCTCGAAACTCTCCAGGTTCTCCTGGACCTCGCTGAGCTGGGTGCCCAGATGCGAGCTCTCCTCGGCGACCTCGAGCTTTTCGCGCTCGGTGGCCGCGAAGCGCTCGGAGACCTCGTCGAGCTCGGCCTCCAACTCGCCGATCTGCGCCTGGAGGGTGTCGATGGTCTCGTCGCGCATCTCCACGTCCTCGCGCGCGGAGCCCAACTCGGCGGTCAGCCCGTCGACCTCGTCGCGCGCCTGGTCGAGCTCTTCGTGGAGCTGGTCGACCTCCTCGATGTCCGGGCGCTCGTCGAGCTCGGCGCGCGTCTCCTTGAGCTGGCGCATCAGATTGCGCCGCTCCTCGGACAGGCGGTTGCGCTCCTTGCGGAGCCGGTCGATTTGCAGCTGCGCCGCCCCTCCCGGGTCTTTGGCGTTGGCCTCGAGCTCATCGTGCAGCGCGTCGCGCTCTTGTTCGAGCTCGGTGACGCGTCGGCGCAACTCCTCGAGTTCGGCGGAGTCGACCGCCTCATCCGGCTGGGACGACCCCATCATGCGGGCGGCCGCCAATCCCTTGGCGATGGTCTCGGGCGGGGCGTTGGTCGTATCGTCGTACAGTTCTTCGATATGCTCGACCGACTCGGCGGCGGTGTCCGGGCCGTCGTCGTAATCGTCATAATCGTCGAAGTCGCCGGCGTCGCCGTAGTCATTGTAGTCGTCGGCATCGCCGTAGTACTGCGGCTCGGACTCGTCATCGCCCTCGCCTTCGGGCTGAGCGTAGTAGGCTTCGCTCTTAAAGGGGTCGTCTTCCTCGCGGTATTCGCGGATGCCGCTCTCGGCCAGGGTGGAGGCCGCATCTGCCGGCTGCACGTCGTCGTCGGAGAGCTCCTCGAAGTCCCCGTCGCCCAACATGACGGGCTCGGCGTAGTCGTCTTCGCCGAACTCCTGAATGGACCCGCCGTAGCCGCCGTCGGCGGTGCCGGGCGCGGGCGGCGGCGCCCCGCCGGCGACCGATTCGGCGCCAAACCCGGACGATTCGACGAGCCCCTCGGCCGAGCCTCCGTAACCGGCGTCCGAGTTGAGGGCATAGCCCGGCGAGGACTGATTGCCTGCGCCAAAGCCCGGCGAGGACTGACTGCCTGCGCCAAAGCCCGGCGAGGACTGATTGCCTGCGCCCAAGCCCGGCGAGGACTGATTGCCTGCGCCAAAGCCCGGCGAGGACTGATTGCCTCCGCCAAAGCCCGGTGACGACGGGCTCTGCTGCTGGAAGCCGTTTCCGCCGAAGGTTCCCCCCTGGGGCTCGTCGACCGGTTCGACGTCGAGCACGGCGGGCTCGGCGGCGGCGATGAAATCCAGCGGAAACTCCCCGCAGCGAATGCGATCGCCGTCGACGAGCGCCTGGTTTTGAATGCGGCTTCCGTTGACGTAGCTGCCGTTGGAACTGTTCAGGTCGTAGAGGGTGACCTGGCCGGCGTCGAACACCAATTTGGCATGCTTGCGAGAGATCGAAGGATTGTTGATCCGAACGATATTGCCGGGATTGCGCCCGATCGTCACCTCCGGGAAGCCCGGGCCGATGTCGACCGACACTTCCTGTCCGGAATCGGGATCCTGATAGATCAATTTCGCCACTGATGCACCTTCCTGCTCTGCCGGATGAGTACTCATATGGAGTTGGCCCCAAGGTCGGTCCCAAACGTAAGAGTTCCAATTTGGCTGGATTCCGACTATTTTGTGCGGGGCACAACCTCGCGCCGTTTTGATGCCGCGGGCTCATAACCTATCGTGGGATTGTGCCCTTGCCAAGTGCTTGAAGCCATTAGAGGGAACCTTGAATCGAATTGGCCCGAAACTGCACTCCGACAGGCCCAAGGTCGTTGCTTTCGGCGGGGGAAAGGGCGGCACCGGACGCAGCACGCTGTGCGCGGAGGTCGCACGCTCGATCGCTCGTCAAAACCAACGGGTCCTGTGCCTGGACGCCTCCTGGTCGTGTCCCACGCTCAACGTGCTGCTGCACGCCGAGGAGCCGCGCTTTGACTTTCGCCACGAGACTGTCCCGCCGATCGGCGAGGAGGGATCGCACGTGGCCGACTTTATCGTGCCCACTGGCAGCGCCAATATCTGGCTGGCCAATATCGGCGCGGCGCGCCACTTCCCGTTCGTGCGCCCGCGGCTGGGCGCCGATATCCTGTTGGCGCAGATGCACGAGCTGGAGTTTGATTGGGTGCTCATCGACCTGTCGCCGGGCCTCGACCCGCTGGACGTGGGTCTGTTCACCCTGAGCGACGTGCCGGTGCTGGTGTGCTCGCCGGAGCCGGCGGCGGTGCGCATGTCCACCCAATACCTGCGCTCGGCCTTTTACCAGGCCATCGGCTATCACCCGGAGGCGCCCCAGGCGCGAGACGACGTGCTCGAGACGTTGTATGAGCAGCCGCTCAATATGAACCTGGACAGCCTATTGGACAGCGCGCGCGGCTCCGAGCACGCCAGCCACGTGGTGTTGGATACCGGGCGGCGCTTCGAGGCCTACCTGGTGGTCAACCTGGTGCGCGAGGGCTCCGAGCGTGACCTGGGCTACGTGCTGTGCCACGCCTGGCACCAGGAGCTCAACATCTTCCCTCGGGTGCTCGCCTCGGTGGACTATGAGGATCGGCGCTGGTTCTACAACCGGCGCACCACCGGCCTGGGTCCGGGCCGCGGCGACGAAGCCCTGTCCAAAGACACCGAGGCGCTGGCCAAAAACCTGTTGGACATCTCGCTGGT
Source organism: uncultured delta proteobacterium (assembly GCA_963697525.1). Classification (GTDB taxonomy): domain Bacteria; phylum Myxococcota_A; class Bradymonadia; order Bradymonadales; family Bradymonadaceae; genus Bradymonas. Next base: position 4,200,651 of record OY969087.1, on the reverse strand, counting down.
CGACGCGCGCTACCCGCGCCCGGTGCCCCGCGATGCGCATGCCCATCCGGCGCTGCAACTGGGCATCAGCCCGGAGACCGGGCGCAACGAAGTCCGCCAGCACTGCCGCCGGCTGTGGGAGGGCTACCGGCGCGAAGAGGGCATCTCGCTGGTGTTCAGCGATCCCGAGGAGCGCCCGCGCGTGGCCGAGCAGCTCGAGACGCTGTACCGCCAGGTGCTCACGATGCCCAGCGACTCCTTCAGCCCCGAGCAGGTCCAGGCCGCCTTGCGCGACATGCCCGGGCGACGAGGCGTCGGCGCGCGCCAGCGAAGTCAACGCGCCCCGCGCCCCGAGGGCGCCTCGCAACCACGGCATGCCAAGCCTCCCGAGGCCAACCCGCCGTCGTCACCGCCGGCCAATCCCACGCCGGAGACCCCGCACAACCAGCCCGCTGCGCCCGCCCCGGCGGCAGCGTCGCCGCCAGACGAGGTGTCCGACGAGGGCGAGGGCGAAGTCCCTGCCGCCGACGCCGAGGTCGACGCGCTGCGCAAGCAGAGTGAGTCTCCCGGCGAGGTCATCGCGGCGCTGCGTCGCCAGGCGGACCTGAGCCTGCAAGAGCTCAGCCTGCGCACCCATATCGGCATCAAATACCTGGCGGCCATCGAAGACGCCGATCTCGAGGTGCTGCCCCGCCCGGTGTATCTGCGCGGCTACCTGCGCGAAATCGCGCGCATCTTCGACGTCGAGGCGCAGCCGCTCATCGACGAGTATTTCCGCTTCCTCGAGGAGTGATCCCGTCAAAAGATGTTGAAGGATTGGCCGGTCCGGTCTATCCTCACAAGCGGTTACCATCCCAACACCAGACAGCGACAGCGACATGGCCAAAGTCAACGACCCGAAGAAGGCGGCGCGGCGCGCCCGCGTCATCGCCTCGGATATCGCCATCTACCCCGACATTCAGAAGAAGATCGAGCGGGGCATCAAAAACGACAACCTCTTCGAGGAGCTCGCCGACGTGATGCGCGAGGCGCGCCAGCACTTCGAGGCCTACGTCAGCGCCGATATTGTCAACAATACCAATATCTTCGAGAAGGCGTTCATCGACACGGTCTTCGCCAACACCGCCCACATCGATAGCGACATTTGGTAGGCCGACCTACGACATTTAGCTTCGTGGTCGAATCCGAGGACGAGGGGACGCGCCTGGACGTGTTTTTGGCCGACCAGGACGATCCCCCCCTCTCCCGCTCCCAGGTCAAAAAGCGCCTCAACGCCGGCGAGATCACCGTCAACGGCGACCACGTCAAGGCGGGCTACGCCTTGCGCGAGGACGATCTCGTGCGCTGGGAGTTTCATCTCCCCAAAGAACCCGACCTGCGCGCGCAGCCAATCCCCATCGATCTGCTGTACGACGACGCGTACCTGGCCGTGGTCGACAAGCCCGCCGGGATGGTCGTCCACCCGGCGCCCGGTCACCCCGACGGCACGTTGGTCAACGCGCTGCTGTACCACTTCGACGATCTGGCGGGCATTGGCGGCGAGCTGCGCCCGGGCATCGTGCATCGGCTGGACAAAGACACCAGCGGTGCGCTGGCGGTGACCAAGTGCGACGAGGCCCATCGCTTCCTGGCGCGCCAATTCCGCGAGCACTCCATCGAGCGCAAATACCACGCGCTGGTCTTCGGGCCGGGGCTCGACGACCAGGGCACCTTCGATACGTTCCACGGCCGCGATCCCCACAACCGGTTTCGCTTCACCGGCCGGCGCGAGGCCAAGCGTCGGGCGATCACTCATTTCAAGGTCGTCGAGCGCTATGATTCGGGCGCCTGCCTGGTCGAATGCTGGTTGGAGACCGGGCGTACCCACCAGATCCGCATGCATTTCTTCGAGGCCAACGCGCCTCTTCTGGGCGACCAGGTCTACGGCGGAAAAGCAACCTCGTCGGCGAGCATCATCGACCGGCAGGCGCTGCACGCACGTGAGCTCGGTTTCGACCACCCCAACGGCGGCCACGTCCACTGCGAAGCGCCCTACCCGGCCGACTTCGCCGACGCGCTGGCGGCGCTCCGCGCCGGCAAGGACTGGCGGTGAGCGCCGTCACCAGGCTCCTGCACCTCGTCCCGGCAAAGATGGGCTGGCTGCTCTCGGCGGTGTTCGCCGCCGTGCTCATCTTGCTGGTCATCGCGCGCGTTGTGCGCCGCGCGTTTCGCTCCTGGCGAGCACAGCGCCGCGGCAAAGCCGCGTCGCGCAGCGAGAAGGCCGCCGCCGGGCTGCTGGAGCGCCACGGCTTCCGGGTCGTCGACTCCCAGGTACGCGCGACCTGGCAGGTCATGATCGACGGCGAGCCCCATCCGATCGAGATCCGCGCCGACCACCTGGTCGAGAGCGCCGGCAAGCGCTACATCGCTGAGGTCAAAATGGGCTCCGAAGCTCCTCAAATCACCACCGCGGCCACCCGGCGCCAGCTTCTCGAGTATCGCTGCGCCTACGAGGTCGACGGGATCTTGCTGGTGGATATGCAGCGCCTGGAGATTCGCGTCGTCGAGTTCGACCTTCCCCAAGCTTAAGTACATCCACGAAAGTTCTTCGTGAAACCAGTCCGGTCAATCGGCGGGAACGTTCGTCAAATAGAGCTCGTCGGGCGGCGGGTTTGCGGGCGCGCGCTCATCGAGCGTGGCACCCTCTAGGAGCTCGATGGCGAGCGGATGGTCATAAAACGGCACCACCGCGCCCGGGCCCAGAACCACTGTGGCCACCCAGATGCGGATCGGTCCCTCGATGACATGCTTTCCGATCTGGGTTCCCAACGACACCTCCTCGCCGGCGTGCTCGCCGGTAATGAAAGCGACCTCGCTCCACAGGTAGTAGACCTCGCCATAGCCAAAATGCCAGGCGCGACGGGTCTCCACACGCCCGTCGAACACCCTCAATTCCGGAACGACCTGCGCCACCGAGCGCCGACGACGCCAATCGCGCAGCCACAGCACCGTCATGGGAAGCGCCGCGACCAGGGCAATGGCAAGCGCCAGCAGCGTATTGCCGCTCGCGACCCATACCCCGAGGGCGGCCGCCGCCGCGAGCACCAGCAAGAGGCCGGGCGGGCGCGCGCCGCCGCCGCGTCGGCGAAGACGCGCGCGTATCCGCGGCGGAATGACGCCGCTGCGCAACTGCTCGCGTTCATCGGCGCTCACGCCGAGGGCCTTATCGAGCGTTTGTTGTTCGTCGTCCATGTGCGAAATCCGTGAGTTTACAGGAGGCCGCCCCCTCACAGGCCGAAAGCTCTCCGTGAAGCCACGCAGTACCAAATAACCAGACGCAGCACGCGCCGCAACCTCGACTCGACTGCTGGCGTCAATTTGACATGCGATGGCGATACGAGTGAGGATGTCGCATCTGAGCATGGAGACAAGACGGAATGTGCAAGGGGGGCGTGCAGCCCAGTTCCGATGCCCTATTTGATTGAATGAGAAGCGAGGCAGTGATGAGAAAATGGATGATTGTCGCACTCACGTGCGTGGCGGTTGGCGCGACAGCGTGTGGAGGCGGGAGTAGCTCGAATTCCAATAACGGCACGACCAGCGACACGGGCCAGCAAGCCGACGGCGGCACGGTGGCGGACGCGGGCAGCGACGCTGCCACGGCGAGCGACACCGGCGACGCCGGGTCCGGTCAGGACGCGACCACTGCCGATGGAGGGGCCGACACCGCCGACGCCGGCCAGGCCGACAGCGGCACGACCTACCCCAACGACGTCGCCTTTCAAACCTACCGCGAGGACGTCGTCAAGCTGCAGACGAAGCTATTTTGCCAAATCAGTTGGGAGTGTCAGTCGCCCGTCGTTGGCGACGTTGGTGTCGGCTCGCGCTATGCATCCGAGCAGGATTGCCTCGATCAGATGGCGCAGGATCCGGCCATTCGCGCCGAGTTCGATCAGGACACGGCCAATTACCAGCGCCTGATCGACGCGGGGCGCATCATTTATGATAGCGAGAATGCCGCTGCCTGCTTGAACTTCGTCGCCGGCTTGTCCCAGGATCAGATGTGTGACCCGGCCGTGTTGTTCACCACCGATGGCCCCTGCGATCAGTCGAAGATCCTGCAGGGTACCATCGGCGACGGTGGCTCGTGCATCAATTCGCACGAATGCGCCGGCGACGCCTATTGCAATATCACCGGCGGAAGTTGCTCGGGCACTTGTACGACCCGTTCGTCTAACTGCGGCGGCAGCACCTGCGCCGACGGAGAGTACTGCGACTACTCCCAGAGCCCAAACGTCTGCGAGACCGACAAGACCGAGGGCGCCCAATGCACCAGCAACCGCGAATGCGGCGCTAATACCTGTATGATTCTCGACGGGGACGCCTCGGGAGTCTGCATGGCCCCGCGCAGCCGCGCCATCGGTGAGTCGTGCACCAGCTACTCCCTGTGCGAAGGCACGGCCCAGTGCGTCAATCAAACGTGCGAGGCGTTCTCGTTCGTCACCGAGGGACACGCCTGCGACACCGAGCATACCTGCGAGCCGGGCACGCTGTGCCTGTACGCCTCGACCGACGCGGTCGTGGGGACGTGCAAGCCTCCCGCCGGCGTCGGCGATCCCTGCATGTATTCGGATAACTGCCAGGCGGGCCTGTTCTGTGACGGCGCCACGTCCGCGAGCCTGGGAAGTTGCGCCCGGCCCAAGCCCAGCGGCGCCGATTGCCACTACGCTGCGGAATGCCAGAGCGGCCTGTGCGTCGACAGTAAATGTGCCGACACAGCCTCGCAGTGCCCGATTCCCTCCTGATCTCGAGCGCGGGCGCGGCCTCTTTGCCGCGCCCCGCTTCCTACTCCAACAACAGCGTCGCCACGTTCATGATCTTGCGGTTGATGTCGCGGCTCATGAACGCCTGGCGAAGCGCGTCGTCGTCGATGCGGTCGCGTCGGTGGATGACGAAGTCACGCGCCCGGGCGATGGCCCGGTTGCGGTCCTCGCGATTGTCGGGCTCGTCGGGCAAAATCTGGGTGTGGAAGTACAGGATGGTGTCCATCGCATAGATCTCGCCGTCGTCGATGATGTCGACGGCGGCTTTGGACTTGGCGATGGCCTCGTCGCGCCGGCCCAGGATGCGCAGCGCCCGGGCCATCAAGGAGTTGGCGTAGGAGATGCCCCAGGCCATCTCGGCGGCCTGGCTGCGCTCGAGGGCGTCCTCGGCCTGCATCAGCGCCACCCGGGCGTCGTCGGAGCTGCCGGCGGCCAGGCGCACCTCCGCCAGGGCGAGCGTGGCATGAATGCTCAGGTAGACGTTGGGGATGGAATCGGCGATGCGCAACCCCTCGTGCAGCGCATGGTCGGCGGCGTTGAGGTCGCCGCGCTCCAGGTAGCACAGACCCAGTGAAATCTGCCCGTCGGCGATGATGCCGTTGGCGCCGGTCTTGCGCGCCAGATACACGCCGCGCTGAATCTTGGGCACGGCCTGGTCGATCTGGCCGATCAGGAAATAGGCGTGGCCCAGGTTGACCAACGCGCTGGCCTCGTCGCGGCGGTGTCCCAGGCGACGGCATTGCTCCAGGGCGCGCTCGTAGCGCTCAATGGCCTGGGTAAACTCGCCGTGGTAGACCAGCGCCACGCCGGCGTTGATGAGCAAGAGCCGAATCTGCTTGCCGATTTCGCCGCGCTCGGCGTGCTCCAGCGCCTCCTCGTAGGCCGCCAGCGCCTCGCGGTGGCGCCCAGACTGGCGCAGCAGAATCCCGCGCAGATTGTGGCAGGTCGCCAGCCCCTCGACGGCCTCGGCGCCGTCGTGGGTCTCGTAGATGGCGATGGCCTTCTCGAGCAGCGCGTATGCCGGCTCGCGCTTGCCCTCGTTCATCAGGATCAGCACCTCGACCTGCCAGGTGTTGGCCCGGCCCAGGTCGCTGCCGATCGCATGGGCCAGCTCGCGCGCTTGCTCGACGTATTCGCGAGCGGTGCTGAAGTCGCCCTGGTCGATGAAGAAGCGCGCCTCGCGCAACAACACGTCGATCTGTTCGTCGGACGTGCCCACCCGCATGACCAGCGCGTGGAGCTCGTCGAGGGTCTCGCGCTGGTTGTCGATCTGGCCGAGCTCGTGCAGCGCGCGCTCCTGCAGGCCGAGGATCTCCATGACGAGCTGGTCGTCGGACTGGGCGCGCTCGAGCACCTTGGTGCACAGGCGCAGCGACTCGGCGGCGCCGAAGTCGCGAAATGCCTCCTCGGCGGCCATTTTGTAGTAGGCGACCGCCTGCTCACGCAGGCCGGCGCCGTCGAAGTGCTTGGCGATGAGCGCGTTGTCGGCGATGCCGTGCTCGCCGTGATTGGCCTGCAGATGCTCGGCGATCTTTTGGTGCAATTGCTGGCTCTCCTCGGGAAGCAGGCTTCGGGAGGCGACCTCCTGGGTGAGCGCGTTGCAAAACCGGTACGAGCGCGCCTCGGTGGGCGTCGGCGAGGCGTCGAGGCCGTCGGCGGCGATGGCGCCGCGGCTGTCCGCGCGCTCCAACAGCTCGAGGCGAACGAGCTCCTCGAGCGCGTCGGCCGGCGAGGCGTCGAGCACCAACTCGGCGTCGGCCACCGAAAACGGCGACCACAGCAACGAGACCTTCTGCAAGACCACCTTGACGGGCAGCTCCAGCCGATCGATGCGCGCGCCGATGAGCCCCTCGACGCTCGCGGGCAGCCACTGCGGATTCTCGTCGCTGGCCTCGAGCTGCTCGAGCTGCTCGGGGTCGTCGAGCAACCCGCGGTCGCGCAGCACCTCGACGACCTCCTTGATGAACAGCGGATTGCCCCCCGAGCGGTGCAGCACCTCGTCGATGAGGCGCTCGTCGAAGACCCCGTGGACCCGCAGCAAGCTCTTGATCAGCGCACGAGCGGCGTCGGCGTTGAGCTCGCCGAGGTCCTCGACCACCAGATGGCGCGCGTGAACGAAGGCATGCCAGGCATCCTCGTCGTCGGCCACCCGCGACGGGTTGGCCGTGGCCACCAAAAACGCGGGCGCGTCCCGGCGCGAGTTGAGGAATTGGGTGGCGAATTCGAGGGTGGACTCGTCGAGGTTTTGGGCATCGTCGATGGCCAGGACCACCGGCTTTCGCTCGGCGAAGCGCTGCAACACCTTGGTCACCGACAGGTATTTGCGCGCCCGGCGCTCCTCGCCGTCGAGCTCGCGAAAGCGGCTGCCGGGGTATTTGACGTTGAAGATCGAGCCCAGCGAGTGCAACAGCAACTCGCGCTCCTGGGCGTCCTCCTCGGGGAACAGCGCCTCCACGCGGGTGCGCAGCGAGTCACGCAACTGGCGCAGGTCGTCGCGCGGACCCAGGCGCATCATCTCGGCTAAGAATTCCGCCATCGCGCCCAGGGGCACGTCGCGCTCAAAGGGGGTGATCACTCCGCGCAGCACGCGCACGTCGCGCGGGGCGAGGCCGGCGAGGAACTCCTCGACCACCGTGGACTTGCCGATGCCCTGCTCGCCGGTCAGCAGCACGCCGGCGGCCTCGCCGCGAAGCAGCGTCTGGCGGTAGGTGTTGCGCAGCACCCGCAGCGGCAACTCACGGCCGTGAAACGAACGGTAGCTCTTGCGCAACTCGTCGATCTGGGCGCGCTGGCTCTTTCGGCCAAGCAAGCGATACGGCTGCAGCGATCGCTCGGCGCCGTGCGCGTCCTCGAAGCGCACCGGGTCGACCGTCTCGCACTCGTACTCCCGGCGCACCCGCCGGTAGACCTGCCCACCCAGCAGCACTTCCTTGGCCATGGCCGCCTGGCCCAGGCGCACGGCGACCTCCTCGGAGGCGCCGAAAAACGACCACTGGTAATCCGAGGGCGCGTCGCCGCGCTCGATGAGCACCTCGGCGACGCCGGCGCCGATGGCCAACTGCAGCGGGCTGTCCAGGCTAAAGCTCATGCCGGCGATGGCCTCGTGCAGGTCCATGGCCACGCGCACGGCGCGCTCGGCGTCGTTCTCGCTGGAGACGGGGATGCCCAGCACGATGACAAAGTCATTTTCGTTGACCCGGTGGACCACACCCTCGCTCTTGAAGGCGATGGAGTCGACGATGCGCGTGTACTCCTGGAGCACCTGCAGCCAGCGCGACGGGTCGGAGGTGCTTGAGCGTAGCTCCAGCAGGCCGATGACCTCCCCGGCGATGACCACGACCTCCTTGCGCTCGCGGGTGAGCACGGCCGCGGGCGTCCGGGTCGACTCGGAGGCGACCACGAGGGTGTTGTTGACCGGGGTGCGATGGTCGGCGCCCCGCGGGGCGGTGGTGGCGACGCCGGCGGTGAGTACGTCGGTTTTGGCCGTCTGCTCGACCACCCCGCTGGCGGGTACGTCGCCGGCTTGGTCGGTATGCGCCTCGACCCGGCGCAGGTGGCTCGCCAGGGTCATCGCGTCGTGGATGTCTCCCAGCGCATACAGCACCCGGGTCAACTCGACCTGCAGCTCGCGAGCCGACTGGTAGCGCTCGTCGGGCTCGAGCGCCAACACCTTGTACAGCAGGTGCTCGAGCGGGGGCGGCACGTCGGCGTTGAGGCTCGAGATATCCGGCACGACCGCCGACTTGACCAGGCTGAGCGTCTCCTCCTGGCTGGTCTGGCGAAACAGCGGCCTCCCGCACACCAATTCGAAGAGCACCACGCCCAGGCTGAACAGGTCACTTCGCGCGTCGACGGCGCCGCCGCGGGCCTGCTCGGGGCTCATGTAGCTGAACTTGCCCTTGACCAGATGAGGGGCATCCTCGGCCACGCTGGTGGCCTTGGCGATGCCGAAGTCGACGATCTTGACGGTGCCATCGCGCGAGACGAGCACGTTCTGGGGGCTGATGTCGCGGTGGACGATCGCCAGCCCTTCGCCATATTCGTCCTTGCGCTCGTGGGCGTAATGAAGCCCCTTGGCGACCTCGATGGCCACATAGACCGCCTCCCCGATGGACAGCGGCGCCTTGGCCCGCGAGCAAGCCGAGAGGACCTGGGCGAGGTCGTAGCCCTCGACGTACTCCATGGCCAGGTAGAAGTCGTGGTCGACTTTGCCGAAATCGTAGATCTGGACGATGTTGGGGTGGTTGAGCTGCACGGCGATCTTCGCCTCGGAGATGAACATCTCGATGAAACGCTCGTTCTCCGAGTACTCCGGCAGAATGCGCTTGATGACCAGCGTCTTCTGCAGCCCCTCGGCGCCAAAGCTCTTGGCCAAAAAGACCTCGGCCATGCCGCCGGTGCCGATCTTGTCGACCAGCTCGTATTTGCCAAAGTTGGTGTTCAACGTTCGTTCGACCCCTGACGTCGATTAGCCCGACAGCGGCGCCCACTCGAGCTGACGCAGCGCCTCGTAGACTGCGACGGCGCAGGCGTTGGACAAATTCAGGCTGCGCACCTTGTCGGTGATCGGGATGCGCAGCATCCGGTCTTCGTAGCGGTGCATGATGTCATCGCTCAACCCGGTGGTCTCACGCCCGAAGACGAACACCGTGCCCGGCTCGTAGTCCACCTCGGCGTAATTATGCGTGGCGTACTTCGAGAAAAACCACATCCGCTGGCGCGGAAACGTCTGTTCGATGGCCTCGAAATTGGGGTGCACGCACAACTTGACATGCGGCCAGTAGTCCAGGCCGGCGCGGCGAAGATGTTTGTTGTCGAGGTCGAACGCCAGCGGCTCGACCAGGTGCAGCCAGACGTCGGCGCCGGCGCACAATCGGCCGATATTGCCGGTATTTCCGGGAATCTGTGGCTGATACAACACCACGTGCAAGCTCTTGTCCGCGTCTGTGCCCCACCCAGCCTGCGGCTCCCTGATGACAAACCCTTCGCGTTGCATGACGATGACGTGCACCCTACTCTGAGTTACCCACGAATCCAACTGCCCACGGCAGGGTAACGGATTCTACGCGGATGTTCATCCTTCGACGGCCGAGGCCCGCCATGTTCGGTCTGTTCAAAAAGTGGCGCCGAAAAAAGCTCGACGAGCGCCCGCTGCCCGACCAGTGGGAGGCGATCTTGCGCGAGCATTTTTCGATGCTCGACGACCTGCCGGACGACGAGCGCGAGACGTTTTACAAGCACCTCAAGATCTTTTTGTGGGAGAAGGACTGGTTTGGCACCCACGGCCTGGAGGTCACCGACGAGATGAAGGTGGTCATCAGCGCCGAGGCCGCCCGGCTGGCGCGCAAGCTGCCGGTGGCGGTGTACGACCGGGTCAAAGAGATCGGCATCTACCCGGCGGGCTTCAAGCCGCCGAGCGACGACGCGTTTCACGCCGCCGGCATGGCCCACCACTTCGGCACGGTGTTGTTCAGTTGGGACGCGGTCAAGCGCGGCGTGGCCATTCCCAATGACGGCCAGGACACCGCCCTGCACGAATTCGCCCATATGCTCGACTTGAACGACGGGCTATTCGACGGCACACCCAAGCTGCACAACCGCGCCGAGTACCGCACCTGGACGCACGTGCTCGGCGATCACTTCGAGCAGCTTCGCGACAACCCCAGCCGGCCCGACATCATCGACCAGTACGGCGCGACCAACGAGGCCGAGTTCTTCGCCGTCGCCACCGAGGTGTTCTTCGAGAAGCCGCGGGTGCTCCAGAGCGCCGACCCGGCGCTGTACGAGGAGCTTCGCAAATACTACCGCGTCGACCCCATCGTCCAGGAACCGACGATCTTTTAGCCATCACCGGCGGCGACGCCGCGTCAGCCCCAGTCCGGCCAGCACCAGCGCCATGAACGCCAGGCTGCCGGGGGCGCTGTCGGTGGCGTTGCACGAGCAACCGCCCGAGGCCGACTGCGTCTTCAGCCCGCCGCCGTTGGACGAATGCGAGGCGTCATCGCCGGCGTCGGCCACGCCCGCGTCGACTCCGGCATCCACCACACCGACATCCTCACCGCCGGCGTCCGCGCCGCCGGCATCGGCCGCCGCGCCCACCACGCACGCGCCCTGGTTGCACACATATCCGTCGCCACAATCGGCGTCGTTCGCGCAGGTCGCATAGCAGGTACCCTGGAAACACGCTTCGCCGGTGTCGCACTGGACGCCCGCGCAGGGGTCGACCACGCAGCGCCCGTCGGTGCAGGTCGCACCTGACTGGGTGCAGTCGGCGTCCTGCTGGCAGCGAGGCACACACTGGCCGGAGTCGCAGATTTCGGAGGTCGCGCAGATCACCCCGGCGCACTGGGTGTCGGCGCAGCGCCCGTCGATGCAGGTGCCGCTGGCGCAGTCACTGGAATCGGAGCAGGTCTGGAAACACGTGCCGCTGTAGCAGGTCTCCTCGACGGCGCAGCTCATGCCGTCGCAGGCCGCGGCGGCACAGCGGCCGTCGTAGCAGGATTCACCGCCGGCCTGGTCACAATCGGAGTCCACGGTGCACGTGGCGAAGCAACTTCCGCCGGCGCATACCTGGTCCGCCCCGCAGGTCACGTCGGCGCAGGCGTCGGACAAGCAGCGAAGTGGGTCGGGATAGCAAAGCGTTCCCCCAGGACAATCGGCCGACGCCGTGCATGCCGGCTCGCAGGTGGCAGCGTTGCACACCTGGTCGGCCGCGCAGTCGGCGCCGTTCTCGTCGACGTTGCCATCGCAGTTGTCGTCGGTGCCGTCGCAGGTTTCCGCCGCCGGGGTGACCTCGCCGTCGCAGGTGCCGCTCCACTGACCGTCGACACAGCTCTCGGTGCCGCCGATGCACGGGCCGACCCCTTCGGTTCCGGTGGGCCCGCTGTAACAGGCGCGCGTATTCCCGCTCTTGCAGTCGCAGGTGGCGTCCGCCACGTCGGTCTTACCGTCGCAGTTGTCGTCGATCCCGTTGCCGCAGTCCTCGGTCGCGTCGGGGTTGACGGCGTCGTTGGTATCGTCGCAGTCGTCGGCGTTGTCGGCGTAGCCAGTCGGCAGCGTACAGGCTTCGGTGGGATACGCGCTGTTGCCGAACGAATCGTTGTCGGCGTCGGCGTAAAACGTCGTCTTGACGCCCTCGTCTTTGGTGCCGTCGCAGTTGTCGTCGATGCCGTTGCACACCTCCGTCGCCCCCGGGTGAACCGAGTCGAGCGTGTCGTCGCAGTCGGTATTGTCGGCGACATAGTTGGCCGGCGCGGTGCACGCTTGCTTGGTCATCGACGCGTCCCCGTACTGATCGCCGTCCCCATCGTGGTAGAAGGTCGACTTGACGCCCTCGTCTTTGGTGCCGTTGCAGTTGTCGTCGATCCCGTTGCACACCTCCGTCGCCCCCGGATGGACCGAGTCGAGCGTGTCGTCGCAGTCGGTATTGTCGGCGACATAGTTGGCCGGCGCGCTGCACGCCTGTGTGGTCGTCGACGCATCCCCGTAGTGATCGCCGTCTCCGTCGTGGTAGAAGGTCGACTTGACGCCCTCGTCTTTGGTGCCGTTGCAGTTGTCGTCGATCCCGTTGCACACCTCCGCCGCCCCCGGGTGAATGTCCGAGCGAGAGTCGTTGCAGTCCCCCGCCCGCGATGCGTACCCCGAGGGCCGGCTGCAGGCCTTGGTCGTGGTGCCCGACACGCCGTAGCTGTCGCTGTCCGAGTCGCGGTAGAAGGTCGTCTTGACGCCCTCGTCCTTGGTGCCGTTGCAGTTGTCGTCGATCCCGTTGCACACCTCCGTCGCCCCCGGGTGAACGTTCCCGTTGGAGTCGTTACAGTCCGGGCCGTTGATCGTTTGATACCGATCGCAGGACACGTAATACGAGTCGCCGTCACTATCAGCGCAGCTCGAGCACGACGCGCTGGTCCAGTTGTTGGTGTCCGAATCGCAGCTGTCGGTGTTGTCGGCGATGTAACCGCTGGGGGCGGGATAGTTAAGACATTCCTGCGCGGTGGTTCCCGGATCCCCGTGGCCGTCGCCGTCCCGGTCGCGATAGTAGGTGCGAAGCAGCGGACGACACGCGCAGGTCGTCGTCAACATCCCTTCACACGTATGACCGTTGTAGGTGGCCGTGCAGGTGTCGGGCTGGCAATTGCCGATGGCGTGCGCCGTCGCCGGCAGCATCACGACAACCAGCATCAGGCTCAAACAGGCCCACAAGACACCACGCGAATAAGACGCGACGAAGTGACGGATCACGACCATGGTACGACTCCAGTTCAGCCATGCGGTTTGGAAAAGCGTGACAATGGATGAAGTTTACCAGATCGCGCGAGAGCACCTCAAGTTGTTTACGTCGTAAACATCATTTTCAAACCCGCGCAAGGCTCACGCGCGCCGGCCGCTCTCGCCGGTCTTGACGGCCGCGCCGATGAGGTGGGCGAGGCGAATGGGCTCGGGGATGTGGCCGGTGTCGGTCAGCCGCGCCAGCGCCTCGCGCGCCGCCTCTGGCGGGGCTCCCTGGACCTGAAAGAAGACGTGGCCGGCCTGGTGGATCGCGCCGGCGCGCCGAATGAGCGCGAGGCGCCGTTCGGACTCGGAGAGATTGGCCAACGCGCGCTCGACGGCGTCAAAATCGGGGTAGTCGCGCATCACCGCCACACAGGGCACGCCCAGGCGGCGGTTGAGTTCGGGGAGGTCGACCACGTTGAACCCGCCCAGGGCGATGCCGTCGAGCAAGACGAGGTGCAGTTGGGGCAGAAACTTACCATGCTCCAGCAGCGCACAGATGACATCGGTGGCGTCGAAGCCGTCCTGGGTGACCTCGCCCCAGACCATCCCCTCGAAGCGCGTGTCCGCGCACACCACCCCGGCGATGGACACCGGGGCGGACGCGCCGCGCTCGAAGGGCGCGTCGTCGAAGCCGATGGCGCGGATGGTTCGCTGCTTGCGAAGGACGGTTTTCAGAGACATGGCGCTCGAGTGGTTGAGTGGAGGCCGATTGGTCGCGCGTTCAACCGCTCACGACGGCCACGCCGACGGCCTTGCGCATCTGGGCAAACGCCTTACTGAAAACAAAGCTCCACGGCTGCTGGAGCAAGCCATGCTCGCTGCCCAGGTACTTGGTGTGGGGCAGGAAACGGGCGGGGTCGTCGAGGACCATGCAGGCGGCGCGCTCGAGGGTGAGCTCGACCATGCGAAATTGCGGCTCGACGGCCTGCGTGCTCAGCCGTCCGGAGAGTTCCAGGGCCTGAGCGGCCAACTCGTCGGCGTCGTCTCGCTGCAGCCAGCTCTCGACGGCCGACCACTCCAATCCGTCGACCGCGCGGGTCGCAGCCGCCCCGCCCCACCCCGGCGCCAGGTGGCTGACGAGCTTGGAGAGCGCCAAAAAGCGGGTCTTGGTATCGAGCACGTGCCACATGCCGATGCCCAGGCTCCAGGCGGCCAACTGCTTGCCCAGATGCACGAGCAACTCGGTGGGGTCATCGGCGCGTCGCCAGGAGCGGTCGACGATGACCTCGACGCCGTCGTCGTACAGCACGTGGCTGCCGCCGTCGATCTCGTCGGTCTCGAGCATGCGGGCCACGTCGACCCCGTAGAGCGACGGCCACCGAAGCGCCATCTCCAACGCGGTCCCCTCGGCGCCGCGCAGCGGTTTGGCGCGCCGGCGCGCCTGGACGAACGGTGAGGCCCGTAGCGCCGCGCGCAGCGCCGGCTCGCTGTGGGAGAGCACCGCCAAAAATGGCGGCAGCAGCGATTGGGGCACGATCTCGGCGACGACGTCATGGGGCAGATTCTTCGTCGGCCAGCGCCGCTCCCGGGCATACTCGGCGTGAAACGCCTCCATGGGGGCCGAGCCATATCCCAGCACCTTGGCGACACCTGCCAGGCAAAACGCCCGGTCGGTGTGTCCCAGGCGGCGGGCGATGGCAAAATGGGACTGGAAGGGACGCCCCTGCATCTCGCGCAGCGACTTGAAGGCGACGTCTCGAAAGATCTCGTCGATGTCGTCGTCGCGCTCGGGCCCGAGGTACTCGCATAGGGCGTCGACCGAGCCGAGGTCGCCGGGGTGATGCACGAGCAAGTCGCGAAACGCCCCCAGCACCTGTGCCTGAGGCCGGTCCAGGGCGATGAGGTACTGCACCTTGCGCGCGCGTCCCTCGCGCAAGATCTCGGGATTGGACGCCGTCGATTCGAGTCGACGCAGGTGAATGAGCGCGGTGTCCAGCCCGCCAGTCGACGCCTCCAGCCGGGCGACATCCAGGATGACGTCGGCGCGCGACGGGTTGATGCGAAGCGCGTGCTCGTAGGCTTCCAGCGCGTCCAGCCCGCGGTCGGCCTCCTCGAGCAGCTTGCCCAACTTGAGCCACAGCCGCTCGAGCAAGGTGTCGTTGTCGGTCAGCTCGACCGCCTGGCGATAGCGGCGAAGCGCCTCGTCGATCTCGCCTTGCTCGTAGTGGAGCTCGGCGAGGATGCGCAGGCTGCGAAGCTGGGTGGGGTCGAGGTCGAGCGCGCGGCGAAAGTAGCCGATGGCCGCCTGGGGGTCTTTGCCCCGGTGCAGGGCGATGTCGGCCATGTCGTTGAGCATCTCGCACTTGTCGGCGACCGACGTGGTGTGGCGGACACGATTTTCGTATACGTCGAGCAGCTCGTCGACCTCGCCGCGCTGCAGTAGCAGCGGCTTGAGCTTGTCGAAGGCCTCCTGATGGCCGGGGTCCTGGGCGAGCACGGTGCGAAACTGCTGACAGGCGGCGTCGAAATCGCCCAGGTATTTGCGTTGGACCTCGGAGGCGAGCAGGCGGTTTTCGAAGGCCAACTGCTCGACGCCGGTGCGTCCGGCCTCGCGCTCACACCAGCGCACCACGTCCGCCCAGCGCCCCATGCGCTCGGCGAGGATTTTGGCCAACTTCAGGGCGGGAACGTACTCCGGGAAGCGCTCCAGCACATGCTCGCACACCCGCAGGGCCTGCTCGTCCTCGCCGCGCCACATAAACGTGATCGCCATCCACGCCAGATCGGTCGCCCGGGTGACGACGTCGGTGGTGCGCCGCGAGCGGATCGCGGCGAGCATGCCGGACAGCTCCGCATCGGCCAGCCGGCGAGCGTCGTACATCGCGCGCACCAGCAGCCCCTCGGAGACCGGCGAGGCCTTGATCAAGTTGAGCCGCCGGGACAGCTCCGCGGTGGTCGGCAGCGTATCGGCAGCGAAATGGCGCTCGAAGACGCCCAGGAGTGGGCGGGCGTTGGGATGCAGCCACATGCGGCGCAGCGCGCGCAGGGCCGCCGGGTCCGGCCGGCCGCGCTCGACGCTCAGACACATGCGCACAAATTGCCAGAACGGCTGGTCGGGAAAGCGCGCGTCCAGCGCCTGCCAGGCCGCCGCGGCCTCGTCGACACGCAACACCAACTCCAGGGACAGCTCGGCGCCCTCGCGCACGGCCACCCCGGCGTCCAACCGCGCCGCGATGCCGGCCACGGCGTCCTGGCTCGAGAAGATGTCGGTGCGCAACAGCCCGAAGAAGGCGTCGTCGTTGCCCGGCTCGATCTCCAGGGCGGCCTCGAAGCAAGCGAACGCCCAGTCGGGGGTGCCCAGGTGATGCTCGATGAGCCCGCCCAGCTCGCTCAGCCAGGAGACGCGATCGCGCGCCGGTGCGCTCAACTCGGCGAGGCGCTCGACGACCTCGGCCGCCTCGGCGTATTCGCGCCGGGCCAGGCGAAGATCCAGGATCTCGACCAGCGCGCACAGGTGGGAGGCGTCGGCGATGAGGACCTGCTCCAAAAACTCGGTGCGCAGCCGGGAATCGCCCGACGGCGCCAAAAACCAGCCGTGCAGTTGGGCGAGCCGAAACGTCAGCTCCGACCAGCGCCGGGGTTCGACGGCCGATTCCAGCTTCTGCTCGAGCAGCCGGCCGAGCTTGCCCCACTCGCTGGCCTCGATCAGGCGGCGCTCCTCGTCGACGAAGTCGACGTCGACCAGCGACGACTCGTCGGGCGCGCCGAGCCGGGCCAGGCGCTCCTGGTCGCCGCGCGCCAGCGCCAGGCAGGCGCGCGCCACCCGGGCGGTATCGCAGCCGGGATGCTTGGCCAACGCCTCATCGAGGTATTGGTCGACCAGGTTGGCGTCGCCGCCGCCGATGTGGATGGTGCGGGCCAATTCGGCCAGCGCCAGCGCCGCCATGCGCGGGTCGACATAGGACATCGCCAGCGTCCCCAGCGATTTAGCGCAGGTGTTCAGGTCGCCGCGCTCGCGCGCCCAACGCGCCAGCCGGCGCAGGTACAACGGGTGACGCGGGACCAGGGCCACCGCGTCGCGCACGACCTTGTGGGGTTCGAGGTTGGACAGCGCCGGGTCCCCGCGCCGGCCGCGCTGAAGGCCGCGCAGCAGGGTAGCGAGGCGGAAAAATCGCGCCGCGGTGATCTCTTTGAGGCGACTGCGCCGGTCGGTGCTGCCCGCTTCCAGGCGCCGCCCCAGGGCCACGTCGGCGGCGACCAGTTGGCGAAGCGCCCCCGCCTCGCGCAGGTGATCGCCGGCGGCGGCGGCCTCGCGTTGCATCATCAGCAGCAAGGAGCGCGTGGCCGTGCCGCTGTCCAGGCAGCGCTGCAGGTAGTCGAAAAAGCCGGGGGTGCCCCGCAAAAAATAGGCGGCGGTGTCGGCCAGGACCACGCGGGGCTCCTCGCGCAGGTGGCGCGAGACCTGCCGCCAGATCTGCGCAGCCCGCGGCCGGTGGCCCTGCTCGTGGGCGCGGATGGCGCGAAGCCCCAGGCCGGGCAGCGTCTCCGGCGGTGAGACCAACTGCGCCAGGCGCTGCTCGATGTCGCCGTCGACCCCGCCGCTGGCAAGGCGCTCGACGGCGATGCCCGCGCGCCTCATCGCCGCCGACTCGGGCTCGTCGGCGGCGTCCCACTCCTCGAGGCGCTCGACCGCCTCGACGAAGCGCCGGTCGGGCTCGGCCCAATGCTTGACCACCAGGTCGAGCAGAAGCGTGCGCACCGGCCGGGAGGTCTGCAGCGCCGCCTCCTCGAGGCGGTCGGCGATCTCGGGGCCAATCCCGCCGTACAGGCGCAACAGATTGGCCAACAAAAACACATAGCTCGAGCGCAGGCGGGCGTCGGCCTCGACGCCGGCCTCTTCGCGAAGCTCCTCGACGAATTGGGCCCACGGGCTCTCCAACGCCACGTAGTCGTCGACGGCGTCGAGCCCAACGGCGAGCCGCCGGCTCCAATCGCGCCGTTGCTGGTCGGGGTCCTCGGCGCGCCTGGGCGCGCTGGCGCGACCGGTCTGCGGCGGCTCGAAGCGTCCCGTCGACGGCGCCTGGCCCAACCCCGCCTGTTCCGGGTCGTCGCCGGGCTGGCGAATGCGAAATCCGGTCATCTCGAAGGGGTCGAACGCCTCGGCCACGGCGTTGGCCTCGGCCATCTGGCGCAGGCGGGCGCGGGCATAGACCGCGTCGATTTCGAGGGTGGGGTCGGAGCCGGGCTCGCTGGCGTCAAACGGTGTGGCCAACGCGCGCTGCAACTCCTCGACCGAATCCCACGCCGGCGGCGCTCCCCCCCCACGCCCCGAGGGCACACGATGCTGGGGGTCGGTGGGGTCATTGTCGCCCACCTGCACGGTGATGCGCGCCGAATTATTCTCCGTGATGCGCGCGGCGTTTTCCTCGGTGATCTCGGCGGCGTCCTCGTCGATCAACTCCTCGTCGATCTGAGCGAGTACGCCGGTGTCCCCCAGGCTGTCGGTATCCTCGAAGTCGGCCGCCTCGGGTCCCAGGCTGCCGGTATCGGCGAAATCGGCGGCCTCGGGCCCGAGCACGTCGGTGTTGTCGAGATCGTCGGCCTCGTCCACGCCCACTGGCTGGGTAATGGGATCCGCCTCCGCGTCGAGCACCGGTGCGGTCTTGCGCACCTCGGCCTCGTTCGGCTGTTGCTCGGGACTGGTTGTCTTCGACGGTGGTCGTTTGCCACCGTCTCCCGACGGATCAGACATGCCTTCTTCCCAGCACTCGTCACTGTTGTTGGGGAGAGTAGCCTTGCTGGCACGGTGTTGCAAGCCGGAGCCCGGCCCACGTGAATCCCGCCAAAGAGTGATTAATTTTAGGGCTATACACGTTCAAGAGATAACGCCCACTGCCGCCCGGCCGGCGGGCTAGCTTTCCCAGGGGTTGCGACGTGGCCATGGACCGACACGACATCTTCGGCTTACTCGACCAGCTCGACCACCCGGACGCGGTGCGCCAACGCGCCGTGCGCGACCGCCTCGTCGTCGGGGGGGCGGCGGCGGTGGAGGCGATCTTGGAGCGCCTGCGAAAGGTCAACACCCGCACGCGCACCGGCGCGGTGCAGGTGCTCGCCGACATCGGCGATGAACGCGCGCTGTTGCCTCTGATGCGCTACGTCTTCGACGAGCGCGCCAACCCCGCCGAATCCAACCCGCGCGGGCTGGCCATGCAGGCGATCATGCGCATCGCCCAACCCGAACACACCGCCAAGCTCTTCGACTTTCTGGTGGACATGAAGGATGATCCGGACGCGTTCGTGCGCGCCTACGTCATCGAGGCGTTCGGCAAGCTCGACGACGCGCGCGCCCTGCCCCACCTGCGCGGGGCGCTCGACGACCCGGCGGAGTTCGTGCGCGAGCGCGCCCAAAAGACGTTGGATGCGGTACAGATGAACCATCAGGACGACCCCGGCGAGCTCAGCGGAGAGCACTTGCTGCGCGAGATCCGCCGCGCCACCGGCGCGCGCCTCAACTATTGCGTCAAGCTGCTCAGCCAGCGCGACGACGCCTTCGAGCTGGCCAGCGCCCTGGTGCGCGAGGACGCCAACCGCACCATGGTGGGGCTGCAGGTCCTCCAGGAGCTCGACCGGCCGTCGGCACGCGACGTGGCCGTGCGCCACTACAAGCTGACGCGCTCGGACGCCGACCGCGCCGCCAGCCTGCGCCTGCTGGGCGCGCATCTGCACGCCGACGCGCGCCCCTCGGAGGTGCGCACCATCCGCCAGGGGCTGGAGCACGCCGACAAGTTCATCCAATTGGCCGCGCTGGAGGCCGCCGGGCGCTCGGGCGAGCCGGCGCTGACCCGGCGCGCGGTCGAGGCCACCCGCTCGGGCGATTACACCGCGGCGGCGGCCGCCGCCGAGGCGCTGTCGGTGGTCGCCGACCAATTGCCCGCCGAGCTGGCCGACGAGCTCTTCGACAGCCGCCAGATGATCAACGGCCACCGGCGCCACAACCACCATCAGGACCTGGTGCGCACCGAGGCCTATATGCTGCGCGCGCTGAGTAAATTGATCGAACCCGACGACCCGCGCAGCCGCCGCGCCCAGCACAGCGCCCTGGGATCGCTTCGCCGCTCCACTGACCTGCAGCCCATCGTGATCACCGCGTTGGAATTGCTGATGCGGCTGACGCCCGAGGCGGGCTACGAACTCGAGGATCGCTGGCATCCGGCCGACGCCGGCGCGCTGGTGCCGCTGTTGCGCCACGCCAATCCCAGCGTGCGCCGGCGCACCCTGGAGGTGCTGCGCCGCGGCGCGCCCGGTGATGCCCCCAATTTGTCGCAAGAATTCGAGCGGTTGATGCGCGCCGAGGCCGACTTCGTCGCCGAGGCCGTCATTCCGGCGATCCTGGGCACCGCCGGCCCCAACGCCAAAAAACAGCTCGCCCAGCTCGCCGTGGCCGACGAGCCGGCGGTGCGCCGGGCCGCCGAGAGCGCGCTGCGCCGGCTTCGCAACCGCCAGCCGCATATCGACGCCAATTTCCGACGCGCCAGCGACTAGGAGGCTTTAGCCCTCGCTGGTGTTCATCGCCGCCAGCCCCTGGAGCATGCGCGGCAGGTCCAGGCCCATGGTCTGCTTGACCTGCTCGGCGCCGCTGGCCGCTTTCATGGGCATCGAGCCCTCGCGGTCGACCTCGTCGATGCGCGAGTCGATGACGGTGATCTTGTCGATGTCGATCTGTTGGATGGTCGACATCATCGCGTCCAGGATGGCGTCGAATTGCTGGAGCATGAAAATCGGACGCGCGGCGTCGCCGGCCTCGCGCCAGGTATCCAGCAGGGCCTGCAGAGCGGCGACGTTGGCCTTGCCCTCCTCGATGATCTTGGCGGCGTTGGCCTTGGCCTGGGCCTCCAACTCGGCCTTGCGCGCCTGGGCGGGCTGGATGACGTCGGCGGCCAACTGACGCTTGACCTGCTCGAGGCGGGCGCGCTGGACGTCGAGGCTGGCCTGAGCCTTGGCCACCGCCGCCCCGATGCGCGAGCGCTCCTCGGCGACCATCGCCTCGGCGCGCGTCTTGGCGTCCAGGATACGCCGGTCGGCGTCGGCCTTGCTGATCTGCTGCTGGGCGGCGATCTTGGCGATGGCCTTCTTGAGCTGGTTGTCGGCGTCGCGCACCGCCGCCTCCGAGCGGTTCTCGGCCTCGGCGATGCGGCTTTGCATGATCAACTCCGCGGACTTCTTGCGCCCGATGGAGTCCATATAACCCTTGTCGTCGGTCACGCTCTGGATCTTGAGGGTGTCGAGCACCAGTCCCAGCTTGGACAGGTCGTGCTCGGCCTCCTCGGACAACTCTTCGGCGAAGGTCTGCCGGTCGTTGTTGACCTGCTCGGGGGTCAGCCGGGCGAGCACGCCGCGAAGGTTGCCCTCGAGGGTCTCCTTGGCGATGCGGGCGACCTGTTCGCGGGTCATGCCCAGGAAGCGCTCGACGGCGTTGGAGATCAGCGGCTGGTGGCTGGCGATCTTGACGTTGGCCACGCCCTTGATGCTCAGCGGGATGCCGCCCTTGGAGTAGGCGTTGGTGACGTTGAGGTCGATGACCATGTTGGTCACATCCAGCCGGTCGACCTTGTGGAACAGCGGGATGCGCACCTTCTTGCCCGAGTGCACGATCTCGTAGCCCTTTCCGGAGGTGCGCCCGCTGAATACGAGCACCTCGTTGGGCTCGCAAATCTCGAGCAAGTTGGACACGGCGAGGGCGCCGGCACCGCCGAGGATGGCGAGCACGAGCATGATGCCGAGGATGACTCCAATCATAACGAATCTCCCGATGAAAATGCCGACCCTGCAGCAGCCGGCGGCCCGTCCAGGGGCAGTGCCTTCCAGAGGCGATACCTAGCGGTTAAGCGTTGTCCGAATCAGTCGACGAGGGGCTGTGCAGGCCGGTCGAGCTGGGCGAGAGCCCGTCCAGCTCGGGCGCCTTGGTGCGCGACTCCAGCTCGCGGCGCTTGGCGCGATCCAGGCTCTTTCGCGGCTTGGCGGCCGATTTGCTCGTCCCGGCGGCCGCCGCGCGCGTGCCGGTGAGCGCCCCGCTGATGTCCAGGCCGACCACGTCGCGCATCTCGTCGAAGATATTGCCGACGATCGCCGGAAAGGAGCTGACGTAGTTGGGCAGGGTCTTGCCGTCGCCGCTGTCGATAAGGGCGACCTCGCGCACGGTCACCTGCTGGGCGGCCTCGGAGACGCGCTTCAGGATCGTCTCGAGGCGGTGGATGATGAACACGTCCATGGCGTTGTCGCCGGCGGCCTGCCACACGTCGGTCATCATGGCCAGCACCTGGGCCATGGCCCGGCCCTTCTCGGCGATCTCAGCCGCCTCACCGGCGGCCTCGAGCTCGCGTGCGACCTTGGCAGCCTCGGCGGGGATGACCACGTCGGCCTGCAGGCGAATTTTCTCCAGCTCGGTACGCACCTGCTGCAGCTCCTGCTCGGCCTCCGCGCGGGCGGCCAGCGCGCGCGCCTCGGCGCGCTCCTCTTCGGATTTGGCCTGCTGCTCGAGCTGGGCCTTGCGCTCGCGCATCTCGTTTTGGGCCTTCTGGATCTGCGCCTGGGCGTTTCGCCGGGCGACCTCGCCTTTCCCCTGGGCGCCGGCCTCGGCCTCCTCGGCGGTCTTCATGGCGTCGGACTCGGCGACCTCGGCGACCTTGATGATCTCGGCGATACGCTTGCGCCCGATGCTGTCGAGGTAGTCGCGGTCGTCGCTGACGTTCTGGATCTTGAGGATGTCCAGGTGCAGGCCGAGCTTCTCGAAGTCCGGGGTGGCCTCCTGGTGGAGCTCCTCGGCGAATTTGAGCCGGTTTTCGTTGACCTCCTCGGGAGTCATGGACGCCAAGACGCCGCGCACGTGGCCCTCGAGGGTCTCCTGGGCGACGCGCAACACCTCGCGCTTGTCGCGTCCCAAGAAGCGCTCGATGGCGTTGCCCACCAGGCGCGGGTCGCTCGAGATCTTGACGTTGGCGATGGCGTGCACGTTCAGCGGGATGCCGCCCTTGGAGTAGGCGCCCTCGATGTGGATGTTGACCGACATCACGGTCAAGTCCAGGCGCTCGACCTTCTCGAAGATGGGCACGCGAAAGCGCCGCCCGCCGAACATCGGGTCCCAGCCGCGGGTGGTGCCGTCGGCGGCCTTGTAATTGCCGCCCGAAAAGATCACCACCTCGTTGGGCCGCCCGACGATCAGGAAGGACTTGGCCAGCGCGAAGAATAAGATCAGACCGACGACGACCACGAAGGCAGCCGCGACGACCAGCATGAACGAACCCATGGTTGCTTCCTCGTCTAGGCGCAGTTAGTTCTCGCTGCGCGATTGCAGCGCCGAGGGGTGGACCACCTTGGCCACACCGTCTTCGACACCCAATACGAAACATTCCTCATCAAAATCGAGCACGACTTCATCATCGGCTGATTCGGCAAACATTTCAATGGTGCGCCCCTTGAGGTGCATCTTGACCTTGCCGCGTTTGCCGGCGCGCACCGGCAAGACCACCTGGCCGGTGACTCCGACGTAGTCGCGCTCGGTGATGGCGTCGCTGCTCGAGGTGGCGTTGGCCTTGTGCAGCGCATACGAGACCGCCAGCCCGGCGATCAGCCCCATGACGATCGACAGCACGAGCACGCCGGTGGCGTTGGCCCACAGCCCCATGACCGTAAAGAGCACCCCGGTCAGCCCGAAGAAGGCCAGCGCGAAGGTGTAGAACTTGAAGCTCGTCAGGGGGCTGTAGCGCGGGGCGATGCGCACCTCGATGTCGCCGTCGTGATCGAGGTCGAGGTCGACGTGGCCGTCGCCGTCCAGATCCAGGTGGCCGTGCATGTCCAGGTGGCCGCCGAAGTGCGAATCCAGATCGTGATCGAAGTCGCCGTCCGCGTCGAACAGCCCGCCCAGCACCGACAGCCCCACAAAGGCGCCGCCGACGATCAGGCAGAACACGTACGTCAGAAATAATGTGGACATCGGCAACTCCCGTCGTTGGGGCCGTCCTCGTGTCTGTGGAACGGGTTCCACAAGTACAACGGCCCAAGCCGGCGAATCAAGGCGCCCCCGATCCGGGCGCGGCGGCTGCCCGCGCCCGTCGACTCAGGCGTGGGCCTGCTCGACCTCGACCATGATCGCCTGGAAATCCTGCTCGCTCAGGCCCAATTGCTCGCGCAGCCGCTCCAACAACTGGGTCTCTTGATATTGGATGGTGTCGTCGGCGGCGGCCATGTCGGCGGCGTGGCGCACGATGGCCACGGCGGTGTCGTGGTCGGCGCGAAGCCCGTGCCAATCGGGCTCGGGCGGCGCCTGGTCGAACCAACCCAACGCCTCGCTGCCGGCGGCGCTGCGGTGAACCAGATCGGCCAAGAAGGTACGCTCGTGCTCCCGCAACTGCCCGTCGGCCCAGGCCACGGCAAACAGCGTCTGGAATACGTCCTTCATGTCGATTGATGTCATCGAGGAGTCCTCACTATGAGTGTGGAAATCGAAATCTGCGCAGAATTGTCAACTCGAACCTTGAAATCAGGCCCCAGTTTGAGGCATCATAGTAGGTAGCCCGCACATGCGCCAAGGACACGCGGCGAAAAAAGGATAAATCTTTTTGACGCCCGGTGCGTATGTTTAAGATGTAGAGGTAGACAAGTTCACCGATGGAGTAATGCGAGCGCTTGGCGCCCATTTGAGCCTGATGAATCTCGTGCGTGATAAAATGCTGCGGCTGTTCATGGCCGGGACCGTCTTCTGGATGGCCTTGGTGCTGACGCCGCGCGCGTGGGTTGACAACGTGAAGTCCCAGGCCAGCGCCGAGGTTCCCGTGCGCATGCTCGACCGACAAGACGACTGCATTTGGTGCGAGCATTATCGGGACGTCGAACCGGCCAAGTGCACCGAGAAGAAGACCAAAGACAAGCCGGTGTGGCTCAACCCCGACGAACCGCTCGAGCAGCAAGACTCGACCCCCTGCCTCAAAAAGGATGGCGACGATCCGAGCGCGTAACCGCTGGACATCCGTCCTTTCACCTCTTAGATATAGGCGACTCAGGCACATTTTGCGGGAAATTTCTTCTGTATCGACGTGCCTAGTTCACTCAACAGCTATTCACAGATCGGCTCCTCCGGGGGCCGCCACCTATTCTCATCCTTTTCAGTACACGGTATTAGCGAATGACGGACAAACAACAAGAGCACAACTCTGGGTCGAGCGCCGCGGCGCTTGTTGATCCCCCCCAACACGATTACCTGCGCTTTATCCCGCTGGGCGGCCTCGACGAGGTGGGCATGAACTGCGCGCTCATCGAGTGCAACGGCGCCATGGTCATGGTCGATTGCGGGCTGACCTTCCCCGAAGACGAGTACGGCATCGACGTGGTCCTGCCCGACTGGACCTACGTGATGGAAAACCTCGACAAGCTCGACGCGGTGTTGCTGACCCACGGCCACGAGGACCACATCGGGGCGCTGCCCTTCTTTTTGCAGGAAGTGGACGTGCCGGTGTACAGCGGCCGGCTGACCCTGGCGATGCTGCACTGCAAGCTGCAGTCGCACAACCTGGCCGACGAGGTCGACCTCTTCCCGGTCGAACCCGGCGAGCAGGTCGAGCTCGGCCCCATCACCGTGGAGTTCGTCCACATCAACCACTCGGTGCCCAACGCCATGAGCCTGGCGTTCAAGACCCCGCTGGGTAATTTCATCTTCACCGGCGACTGGAAGCTCGACCAGACCCCGCTATACGAGCCGACGCTGGACGTCGGGCGCTTCTCGGCGCTGGGCAACGAGGGCGTGGTGGGGCTGTTCGGCGACAGCACCAACTCGGAGGTCGAGGGCTTCTCGACCAGCGAGCACGCGGTGCACGCTGGGCTTTCCGACGTGCTGGAGACAGCCAAGGGGCGGGTCATCGTCGCCCAGTTTTCCAGCAATATTTATCGCGTGCGCGCCATGCTCGAGCTCGCCAAGGAGCACGGCCGCAAGGTCGCCCTGCTCGGGCGAAGCCTCAACCGCAACTTCAACCTCGCCCGCGAAGAGGGCTTCATGGCCCTTCCCGGCGAGGACTTGCTCATCGACGCGCGCGAGATCGAAAATTACGACGACCACGAGTTGCTGGTCATCTCGACGGGCAGCCAGGCCGAGCCGCGCGCCAGCCTCACGCGCATGGGCCTGGGCGACCACTATCAGATCTCGGTCGTGCCCAGCGACACCATCGTGATCAGCGCGCGCAAGATTCCGGGCAACGAGCGCGGCATCTACAATATGCTCAACAACCTGGCCAAGCTCGGCGCGACCATCATCACCGCCGCCGACGCTCCCATCCACGCCACCGGCCACGCCAAGCGCGAAGAGCTCAAGCTCATGCTCAACATGACGCGCCCGGAGTATCTGGTGCCGGTGCACGGCGAGTACCGCATGCGCAAGCGCCACGCCGACCTCGGCGAGGCGGTGGGCGTGCCCAACCGCAAGGTCATCGAGAACGGCGACGTACTCGAATTCGACCACACCGGCGCCCGCGTCGTCGGCCACGTGCACACCGGACGCCAGCTCGTCGACGGCAAATATATGGGCGACCTCGAGGAGATGGTCCTTCGCGACCGTGCCAAGCTGGCCAACTCCGGCATCATCGTGGCCTTCGTGGTCATGGACCGCGCCAGCGGCGAGGTCACCGTGCCCCCCGAGCTGATGCAAAAAGGCTTTATCGGCGAGGGCGAGATCGACGACTTGATGGACGAGGCGTCCCGATACGCCTTCGGCGCCATCGGCGAGCTCTCCGAGCGCGCCCGCCAGGACTCCAACGAGGTGCGCGAGGCCGTGCGCACCTCCGTGCGCCGCTTCTTCCGAAAGCGTATCGACCGCAAGCCGGTGGTCATCCCGGTGGTCCACGAGGTGTGAGCCTCTCGAGCGCGCAGGCGCGGGGGTCCCGTCAACAAAATTGACTCCCGCGCCAGCCATGATAGGCTGCTCCAGCCTGCATCCACCTACATCCACGGTGCAACGCGGCGCACGGACGCGCCACGGCGGGCAGCTTGCTCGGCTCCGGAAGTTCTTGATCGGAGCCGGCGACCACGGAGGGTTGTATGGCTGCAGAAAGTACTACCAAATCGACACATAAGGCGGCGGCGCTTTGGCGCGAGATCGGCGGGCTGGTGCTCGTGGCGCTCGCGCTGGTGATCTTGCTGTCCATTGTGAGCTTCAATCCGGCCGACCTGGACGCCGCCGGGGCGCCGAGCAACCTCATCGGCCCGGTGGGCGTACACGTCGGCGACGCCCTGCTCTACCTATTCGGGGTGGGCTCGTTCTTCTTCGATGCCCTGCTGTGGTATCTGGGGTTCATGCTCATCATCGGCCGGCTCATCGAGTGGAAGTGGTCGGAGATCGGCGGCCAACTTCTATTCGTGCTGTCGGGCACGACGCTGTGCCACCTATTTCTGGTCGACTACACCCTATTTGGCCACATGCCCGGCGGAATGGTCGGCGAGTTCAGCGGCGAGGTCATGCGCGGGCTTTTCGGCACCGTGGGCACCTCCATCATCGGCGTGGCGTCGCTGTTGTTGAGCTTGATGCTCGCCACCGACATGAGCCTGGGGGCGCTGGTGCGCCGCATCGTGGGCGGCGTGCACCGCTTCGGCGCCTGGATGCGCCACAAGCGCGAGGTGCGCCGGCTGTACAAGGAGCGCGTGGCCGAGGAGCGGCGCAAACTTCTGGAGCGCGCCGCCGAGGAAAATATGGACCCGGCCAAGCTCGCCGCCGAGCTGTCCGTCAAACCGCTCGTCGACGCCGACTACGGCTACGACGCCGAAGAGGAAGTCGAACGAAAGCTCTCAGAAAAGCTCATGGACTTGTTCAAGGGCGGGAGCGGCGAGGCCGTCGACGACGAGGTCGACGAGCCGTCGACGACCGCGCCCGACCCTGCCGACGACTCCGGCGAGTGGGAGATGGGCGAGCCCATGGCCACCGATCCGGACATCGAGGAGGAGGACGACGACGAAGAGGACGACACTCCCGACATCGTCATTCGCCACGTCGATGAAGACGAAGACGACATCGACGACGGCGATGACGTCATTGACATGCAGTCCGAGAAGAAGCCCGCCGGCCCCATCGGCGGCGACTTCGGCCCGCAAATCGTCGAGAGCGAGGCCCAAAAGCGCGCCCGCGAAAAGAAAGACCTGCTCTCCGGCGACGATGACGACGGCGTGTTGTTCAAGCCCAAGAAGAAAGGCGACTACGAGCTGCCGCCGCTGAACTTTTTGGACTACGACGACTCCGACGGCGTCGACATCGACACCGACGCGCTCCGCCAGATGGCCGCCCAGATCGAGCAGACCCTGTCGGACTTCAAGGTCGACGGGTCCATCGTCGAGATCTGCCCCGGCCCGGTCATCACCATGTTCGAGTTCAGCCCGGCGCCGGGCGTCAAGATCTCGAAGATCGCCCGGCTCTCCGACGACCTGGCCATGGCGCTGGCGGCGTTGAGCGTGCGCATCGTGGCCCCCATCCCCGGCAAGGGCGTGGTCGGCATCGAGGTGCCCAATCCCACCCGCGAGATGGTCTGGCTCAAGGAGATCATCGCCGACGACGTCTTCCAGGGCAACGAGATGCAGCTTCCCATGGCGCTGGGCAAGGGCACCGAGGGCGAGCCCGTGATCGCCGACCTGGCCAAGATGCCCCACTTGCTCGTCGCCGGCGCCACCGGCTCGGGTAAGTCGGTGGCGGTCAACACCATGATCGTCAGCCTGCTGTATATGAACTCGCCGGAGGACGTCCAGATGATCATGGTCGACCCCAAGATGCTCGAGTTCAACATCTACGAGAATATCCCCCACTTGTTGTTGCCGGTGGTCACCGATCCCAAGCAGGCCACGGTGGCGCTCAACTGGGCGGTCAACGAGATGGAGCGGCGCTACCAGAAGCTGGCCGACATGGGGGTGCGAAACCTCAAGGGCTACAACAAGAAGGTCGAGCGGCTGACCAAGCAGGCCGAGCTCGACCAGCTCGACGGCAAGGAGGAGTCCAAGGCCCTGATCGAGCTAGACATCGACAGCAACGGCAACGCGCGCCATCAGCGCATGCCCTACCTGGTCGTGGTCATCGACGAGTTCGCCGACTTGATGATGACCGCCTCGAAGGACGTCGAGCAGGCCGTCGCCCGCCTGGCGCAAAAGGCGCGCGCCGCCGGCATTCACGTCATCCTGGCCACCCAGCGCCCGTCGACCGACGTCATCACGGGTCTGATCAAGGCGAACTTCCCCACGCGCATGGCGCTTCGGGTGACCAGCAAGACCGACAGCCGGGTCATCTTGGACTCCAACGGCGCCGAGAACCTGCTCGGAAACGGCGACATGCTGTTCGTGCCGCCGGGCACCAGCAATCTCAAGCGTGTGCACGGGGCGTTCGTCTCCGAAAACGAGATCCACCAGATCGTCGACTTCCTCAAAAAGCAGGCCAAGCCCAACTACGACGAGTCCATCCTCGCCGAGGAGGACGAGGACGAGGATGGCCCGCTGGAGCAGGAATGGGAGAAGGACGAGTACTACGACGACGCCGTGCGCATCGTGGTGGAGACCCAGAAGGCGTCGATTTCGATGATCCAGCGCAAGCTGCGTGTGGGTTATAACCGGGCGGCGCGGATGGTCGACCGCATGGCCGCGGAGGGAATTGTCGGCGAATCCGACGGGTGTCGGCCGCGCGACGTGCTCGTCGACCAGGTCCCCGAGCACTGCGTGTGAGTGTTCGAGTGATCGAGTGATTGAGTGTTCGAGAAGGCGCGGCTCCGAGAAGGGGCCGCGCCTTTTGTCTTGTGGCTCAGGCGGTGAGGTCGAGGTCGGTGACGAACGAGCGCAGGTGCTCGAGGCCGTCGGCGCCGAGGTTGCGAAAGGCAATGCCCACGCCCCCGGAGGCGTCGTCCTCGCCGTGTTTCCAGCGGACCTCGCCGAGGACGCGTAGCTTCTTGTGACCGTCGGGGGCGCTGAACTCGACCTCGACCAACTCGCCGACGTCGACGGGGTGCGTCATATGGATGAACGCCCCCGAGCGGCTCAGATTGGCGAGCAGGCCGCGGTGAGGGTGGTGATTGTGCACCACCACCGGCACCTCCAGCGGCGCGCGGGGCGCGCGGCGGCGCTCGTCGTCATTCGATTCGGTGGTCCGACTATCCGAAATATTCGATCGCTTTTCGACACTCACAATGCATCTCCGTGGAATCACAATCCAAGCCCATTGCAACGGCGGCTTCGGGCTTCAAACTCACCACATCTAAGGGAGCAACAAGACCCGAGGCCCATTTCAATCCCACGAGGGTCGACAATGTGGGCGAGCGGGCTAAACTGGCTGTCATGAGCAATGCCGAACCTACTACCAACTTCTTCGCCACTTTGCCAGCGGTGCGCGCGTTCGAGGACGTAGCCGACCTGGGCTCGTACCACCCTGCCCCGGACGATTGGCGGGTGATCATCACCGACGTGAAGGGCTCGACGCGCGCCATCGAGGCCGGCCGCTACAAAGAGGTCAACGCCATGGGCGCCGGCTCGATCGTCACGGTGCTCAACGTCGCCGGCGGGGTCGACATCCCCTACGTATTCGGCGGCGACGGCGCGACGCTGCTGATACCGCCGGCGCTCGAGGACGCGGCCCGCCGCGCGCTGGCGGGCCTGGCCGGCCTGGCGCGGCGCTGCTTCGACCTGGAGCTGCGCGTGGGACTTGTCCCGGTGGCCGAGGTCGTCGAGCGCGGCGCGCAACTTCTGGTGGCGCGCTATCAGGTCTCGGAGCATGTCGCCCTGGCGATGCTGGCGGGCGGCGGGGCGGGCGTGGCCGAAAAGTTGGTCAAAGACGAGGAGGCCGGCGCCGCCTATCGCGTCGAGCCGTCCGGCGATGCCGACGGAAAGCCGTCCTTGGAGGGCTTCAACTGCCGCTGGAATCCCATCGCCAGCCGAAACGGGCATACCGTAAGCCTGCTCGTCGCCGCGCTCGACGACGCGCCCGACGCCCGCCACGCCACCTACGGGCGCATCCTGGGGCATGTCAGCCGGCTCGACGCCGTCGACCACCTGCACCCGGTGGCGCGCGAGAGCCTCGAGCTGACCGACAATTTGTCCAGCCTGGACGTCGAAACGAAACTGATGACCGGCAAGACGCGCGGCCCCGGCTTCCAGCTCTACCGCGCCAAGGTCGCCGCCACGGTGGGCATCGGGCGGCGCCTGATGAGTCGCGGCAAGGCGCTGGGCGGCTTCGACGGCACGCGCTACCCCGACGAGCTCATCCAGCAGACCGACTTTCGCAAATTCGACGACGCGCTGCGCATGGTCCTCGACGTCAGCGCCGCCCAGCTCGACAGCATCCGCGAGTGCCTCGCCGAGGAGCGCCGCCGGGGGGCGATCGCCTACGGACTGCACGTCGCCGACAGCGCCCTGATGACGTGTCTGGTCTTCGACCACCAGGGCCGCCACGTCCACTTCGTCGACGGCGCCGACGGCGGCTACGCCATGGCCTCCAAACAACTCAAGGCGCAGCTTCGCGACGTAGTCGACGACTGAGCCCTCGCTTGCAGCGGATTGACCGCAGGACTAAACTCGTGGCGTTCGAACAACATCGTTCCGTCCCGGAGCCCGCCCATGCGCCGTATCCGCCTCGCCACCGCTTTACTGGCTGCCTCGCTGCTCGTGTCCGCGTCGGCATGCTCGTCGAACGACCATACCTCCAAGGACAAGCTCGACGCCGCCACCGAGGATACCTCGCAAAGCGACGCCGCGGCGGACACCGGCGACAGCGCTTTTGACGCCACTGCGGACGCCACCGACGCGACTGACGCCGCCCAGGCGTGGGCGCCTACCGGGCCGTTGGACTTCCCCGACGGCTTCCTCTTCGGCACCGCCATCGCCGGGTTCCAGTCGGATATGGGCTGCCCGACGCTGGCCGCCAGCCAGTGCGACGACCCCAACTCCGACTGGTACCAACTCGTCACCTCGGACGTCATCAAAAGCGACGCCTCGACGCACGTCCCCGCCGACATCGACCCGCCCGACCACGGCCCCGGCTTCTGGGAGCTGTACGACGATGACCTGACGCGCGCCAGCGACGAGCTGCACAACAACGCGTTTCGCATGTCCATCGAATGGAGCCGCATCTTCCCGACGGCCACCGACGGCGTGGAGGGCTACGACAACCTGAAGGCCATCGCCAACCAGGACGCCATCGACCACTACCACCAGATCTTCGCCTCGCTGAAACAGCACGGTCTGCGCCCGCTGGTCACGCTCAACCACTACACGCTGCCCACCTGGATCCACGACGCCGTCGGCTGCCACCAGGACCTGGACACCTGCACCAAGAAGGGCTGGGTCGACGACCAGCGCACCATCCGCGAGATCGCCAAATACGCCGGCTTCTGCGCCCACGAATTCGGCGGCGAGGTCGACCTGTGGGCGACCGAGAACGAGCCGCTGGCGGTGGTGCTGCCGGGCTACCTCGAGCCCACCGGCCAGCGCTCCAACCCCCCGGCGGTCAGCCTCAACCAAAACGCCGCGCGCACCGTATTCAACGCGCTCATCGAGGCGCACGCCCAGATGTACGACGCCGTCAAGGCCAACGACACCGTCGACGCCGACGGCGACGGCAAAAACTCGCGCGTCGGCCTGGTCTACGCCATGGCGCCGGTGCGCCCCAAGGACCCGAGTAGTCCCAAGGACGTCAAGGCCGCCAAGAACGTGTTCTACCTGTGGAACCTGGCCTTCCTCGACGCCATCGCCAAGGGCATCCACGACACCAACCTCGACGGCCACGGCCAACCCGAGGCCGCCCTCGAGAACCGCCTGGACTTCCTGGGCATCAATTACTACGTGCGCATCACCGTCGCCGGCGCCAACGGCGCGATGATGCCCAACTTCACCCCCCTGTCGACGTTCAACCCCCTGCTCTTGCAGTCCGACGAGACCTACCCCCGCGGCATCTACGACGTCGTGAACTTCGCCCACAACCGCTACCAACTGCCCATCATCATCACCGAGAACGGCGTCGCCTGGCACCCCGACAACCCCGACCCCGACGCCGCCAAGGGCTTCTACGTACGCCACCTCGCCTGGCTGTGGCGCGCCATCGACCAGGGCGCCGACGTCCAGGGCTACTTCGTGTGGACGCTCACCGACAACTACGAGTGGAACCACGGCATGAGCATGAAGATGGGCCTATACGGCGTCGACCCCCTCGACCCCGACAAAAAGCGCACCAAGCGCCCCACCGCCGACGTCTACGCCGACATCGCCGCCAACGGCGCCGTCTCCCAGGATTTGCTCCAGCAATATCCGGTGAGCACCGGGCCGTTTATCAAGGACGTCTTCGACGGCCCCGCCGGCCCGTAGACAGTCGGGCATCAAAAACCAGCCACGGCACGATCGCGAAGGAGCTTCTTCCTCCACGGGGAGAAAGCCCCCTCGCCATCTTGCCACGCTTCTGTTTGGCGCCGAAAAGCAACCACTTAGCGATCTCGAAGGAGCTTCTTCCCCCTGGGGAAGTGCCGAGCGCGCCGTACAGCGCGAGGCGATGGGGGTCCCCGAAAACCAGGGAGTTGCTCTACCCAGACACCGCTCCAGCCAAACCAACCCACCTCGCCAAACCCACCGCCGCCGCGGGCTACGCACGGCTCGATTCCTCGCTCTGCTCACCCGCGGCTACCAGTTCCTCTTACGCCCACAGGGGGCTTGCCGGCCGCGAGCCCTGCCCAGCACGACGACGTCAGGCGAGCGCGCGACGCGACGCGAGATTCAACGCGCACTGGTCCCGCATGGCCGCCGGACGGCAAGCCCCCTGCGGGCGTTAGAAAACCGGTAGCTGTGCGGTGAGCGCGGGAGACCTTGGTCGACCGCGCGTGGCCCACAGCGGGCCGCGAATTGGCGCAGGTGGTCGATGAGGCGCTGAGGCGCATGACACGTAGCCCGTTCGGATGGGCGGCGTACCGTTTCTCTCGTCACCGCGCCGGTGGCGGTGAGGGCGTCGATGCGCGACTCCTCGGCTTTCGAGGCCCCCCTCTGCCTCGCGCTGTAAGGCGCGCTCGGAATCTCCCCGCCGGGGAGAAAGCCCCTCGCCAATTTGCCACGCTTCTGACCGGCGCCGAAAAGCAACCACTGGGCGATCTCGAAGGAGCTTCTTCCCCCTGGGGAAGTGCCGAGCGCGCCGTACAGCGCGAGGCGATGGGGGTCGGCGAAAACCCAGGCGTTGCTCTGCCCAGACACCGCTCCAGCCAAACCAACCCACCTCGTCAAACCCACCGCCGCCGCGGGCTACGCAGGGCTCGATTCCTCGCTCTGCTCACCCGCGGCTACCAGTTCCTCTTACGCCCACAGGGGGCTTGCCCGACGCGAGCCCTGCCCAGCACGACGACGTCAGGCAACCGCGCGACGCGACGCGAGAATCGACGCGCGCTGGTCGAGCAAGGCCGCCGGACGGCAAGCCCCCTGCGGGCGTTAGAAAACCGGTAGCTGTGCGGTGAGCGCAGGAGACCTTGGTCGACCGCGCGTAGCCCACAGCGGCCCGCGACTTGGCGCAGGTGGTCGATGGGACGCTGAGGCGCATGACACGGGGCCCATGCGGGTGGGCACCACAGTTTCCTGGCGGGGGTTGGTGGTCTCGTTGCGCCCGCGGTAGGCGTAGGTGTAGCCGATGTCGAACGATTTCGCGTCCAAGCGACCTCAGAAACTGAAATATGCCTAGATTATTGGTCAGCCGAATCGAGACTTATGTCAACCTGTGGCCCCTGGAATTCGAACCTCATCCAGTGCCCACTCTGCTTTGCAAACCCTTCGAGAACTAGTTGGGAATCCCGGGACGTTGCTCGACTCATAACGATGAGGTCTTCCGCCGTTTGCTTAGACCGCGTTACCCAACGGTCCTCGTCATGCAAATATTCGCTGATCGAGAGGTTACGCCATTGGGAAATAGCCACCCGCCCGGACACAAACTGCGGACAATTTGATTTCGCACAACTGGCGTCCCTGAAAACAATCCGCAATTGTCTTTCGTCGTCCAGCCGCAACTTAAAGCGGGATATTTCCGCATCTGAAAAGTCCAAGTCATTCAGGCGTGGTGAACTCTCGGATTCCATGTCAGATCACTCAAGAGGAATATGGGCTTCTGGGGACGTCCGCTCGACTATTCGCCCGAGTTCGTCCAGTGAACTGCCAAACTCATCATAAAGATGGAGATGGCGATAATCTGTATAACTATCCGGCGGGTCGATGCGAGCCCGAACTCGCCCATGGGCATCTTGGAAGTGCTTGAAGCGACCGTCTGGACTCTGCCCACTGAGCTCCACGCCGTCTTCTGACAACGCTTCCATCACCCCCTCATCGCTTCGCTGAGCGACGCCGGTATCGGCTAGATACTCGGTGGTTGCACCAAAACAACTATTATGAACCCACGCCCCACTCGCCCCCACAAAGTAGGTGTGGAACCCATCGACCTCAAGATTGTAGACCGTCTGGCTATGCGCAAACCAGCTCGCCGAGCCCACCTTTACCCAGCCGCCGCGCGAGCTGAACACCTCGTCGCCGTCGAGCAGGTCCTCGGCCCTGGTCCAGCCGCGATTGCGCACCCAGAAGGGGTGGTTGCCGGTCACGCCCAGCACCTCGGCGTGGCCCTGCGTGTCGATCAATTGTAGCCGCAGCACCGGCTTGTTGTAATGGACGATCGTGTCGGTGACCGTCTTCCAGCCAAATTGGCCGGTGTCGGGGTCGCGCGACCAGACCTTGTCGCCCTTTCTGATCTGGTCGATGGGCTTTTCGCCCTCTTTGGTGAGCACCTTCGTGCCAGCGACGAAGCATCCGACCGACTCCGCCTCTTCGAGTAGTTCGGCCTCGCTTTCGAGCTCGGCCGCCTCCGCCTCGCTCGCCTCCGGGGCGAGCACCATCTGGAAGACCATGCCGGTGACCATGCCGCCTGCGTAGGCGCCCGAGCAGTGGTTGACCACGTCATCGGTGTCCATCGCCTCGAGGAGTCGGCATTGCCGGTGCGTGGCGAGGGCCCCCCGGCGGCCTCCGCGGCCTGCCCCCCACGCTGAGCGCGGTGGGCGTTGGGTAGCCCTATTCGAAGTGGTCGATTTTCGACGCCACGCAAATCGACCACCTATGCCATAGCCACCCACTGCACCCCGCCGCCCCGCGCGGGGTGCCGGCGGCGCAGGCCGCCGGGGGCCTCGTCGCGAACCGGCAATGCCATCTCGGCCGTCTTCCTTTCCGATCTGGCGGCGAGTTGCAAAACCGCAACACCGCGCCACGCCCACCACCGCCGCGGGCTACGCACGGCTCGATTCCTCGCTCTGCTCACCCGCGGCTACCGACTCTTCTCACGCCCACAGGGGGCTTGCCGGCCGCGATCCCTGCCCACGCGGCCACATCCGGCAACCGCACGACGCGCCGCGAAAATCGATGCGCCATGGCCGAGCAAGGCCCTTACACGGCAAGCCGCCTGCGGGCGTGAAAGAAACCGGTAGCTGTGCGGTGAGCGCGGGAGACCTTGGTCGACCGCGCGTAGCCCGCAGCGGACCGCGACTTGGCGAGGGTGGTCGATGAGGCGCTGAGGCGCATGATACGTGGCCCGGTCGGGCGGGTAGCATCGTTTCCTGGCGGTGCACCTCTTGGCAGGCCCTCACCGAAGAGGCGTTGAACTTGGTTGGACTCGCGCGCTCAAAAATTGGGGAGACATGAACATGGCACCGTTTTCCAGCAATTGCTCTTCGCTTCTGGGCTATGGTCCGTGTCCGTCTTCAAGTATCCACGCGCTTCCAATCCGCTGGATCCACGTTGAACTCCCAGCGGGCCTGTTCGAACGCTTCTTCAAGGGAGTCATGATACGTGTCAGTCATTTCTGTTCCATCGTCGTCGAGATAGAAAAGGTAAAAGCCGTCGTCGCCTGTGTACCTGGCAATTTCCAGCACATGCGGCGGTGGAAGAAACTTACCTTCCCAAAAGTGACGTGTCTTTCCTGTCGGGACGTGCTTCGCACCAAGTTCTACACGATACAGCCGACGCGGTATTTCCTCCATTGCTCGTCTCCGCTCCAATCAAGGAAGAAGGCGGACCGCGGTATTTTCGACAACGCGACCGCCCTCAAAATAGGATCGTTCAAAGGCCTCAAAGTGCGCATGATGCAAAGCACTGGATACCTCGTGTCGACCGTATCTCACCTGGCGCAAACCATCCTCCGAAACGAACCTCCCTGGTGACTCTTCGGTATATCCCTCTCCCAGATAATCGATTGCGTTATCTAGAAACTGACTCTCGTTGAGTTCGCCGCCAAAGAATTCAGGAGCTCGGCACCCACCATTATGAACCCACGCCCCACTCGCCCCCACAAAGTAGGTGTGGAACCCATCGACCTCCAGGTTGTAGACCGTCTGGCTATGCGCAAACCAGCTCGCCGAGCCCACCTTCACCCACCCGCCGCGCGAGCTGAAGATCTCGTCGCCGTCGAGCAGGTCCTCGGCCTTGGTCCAGCCGCGATTGCGCACCCAGAAGGGGTGGTTGCCGGTCACGCCCAGCACCTCCGAGTGGCCCTGGGCATCGACCAATTCTAGCCGCAGCACCCGCTTGTTGTAATGGACGATCGTGTCGGTGACCGTCTTCCAGCCAAATTGGCCGGTGTCGGGTGAGCGGGGTCGCGCGACCAGACCTTTTCGCCCTTTTTAATCTGGTCGATGGGCTTTTCGCCCTCTTTGGTGAGCACCTTCGTGCCGGCGACGAAGCAGCCGCCCGACTCCGCCTCTTCGAGTAGTTCGGCCTCGCTTTCGAGCTCGGCCGCCTCCGCCTCGCTCGCCTCCGGGGCGAGCACCATCTGGAAGACCATGCCGGTGACCATGCCGCCGGCGTACGCACCCGAGCAATGATTGACCACGTCGTCGGTGTCCATCGCCTTGTCGTAGTCCCTCGCCCCAAAGCGTACGGCCCGTTCGGGTCCGTGGCACCGTTATCTAGCGGCTAGACTCAGAGGATTGCAACTTTTGCAGAATCGAAAAGTAAACTTTATAACTATGCTCCACAACAAGCGGAACGATAAGAAAAAAGCAAAATAAAGCAACAACAGCACCGATACTAACACGAACAACAAGGGCCACATCCGCGCTCCATTGACAGAAAGCCACTGCAGTTACAGTTCCAGCGGACAATCCCGTTACCCACGCGAGAACTCGGAGTACACGCTGGGCATTGCGCGAAATCGCAGTTTTAGACTCGTTGGAGAACATAGTTTACCCAGCACCCTTATTCCGTTGAGCACTATACAATGAAATCATCAAGCAACGTCCCCAAAAGACATTGACTTCAATGAAAATCATGGAAGGAAAACGCTTCCGACAACCCGAAAAGTTCCCGGAACCATAGTACGTACAACCTGCAGCCCCTCCGTCTCGACTTCAATTATGGCTTCGGTCGACGCGGCACCTTGTAGACTCGCAATCAGCGGGTTGGCAAAGCGAGTGAGATAGACACCTTCTCCATATGCATTCCGCACACCAACATTGATCACGCCATCTTCGAGTATTGCCGCTGCCGCTTCGAAGGATGTAAAATGATAAAGTACCGATGGTATTTGGTACGCTCGATATGCGCCATAGCCGGCAGTGACCGCAAGAGATGTGAGCGCACCAGCTACTCCTCCGCGTAAATACTCCGGAGAACATTCGTTAACAATATCGTCAAGCCCCAGAAGCCCGCGGATATTGTCGCCCAATCCAAACAACAGCGCGTCGCCGAATCCCCCCGAGGCATTGGCGATAGTATCGAGGGTATTGTTACTCCATTTCCACGGGTTCAGTGACCACAATCCGCTCGGGTCCACCGAATTGACCGGGTCGCTACCCACGTACACATACACATTGCTATCTCCCCCACCAAACCCCAACGGGTCCTTCGCCGTCCACCGGCCCACCCTTGGATCGTAGTCCCTCGCCCCAAAGCGTACCAAGCCGGTGCTGGCGTCGTACAGCCCACCCGCAAACCCGAAGGGCTCGAAGCCCTCATTGGTGTCCTCGAGCACGTTGCCGAACGCGTCGTAGCGCATGCGCTCGACGACGCTGCCGTCGCTCGTGTCCACCACGAGCCGGACCGAGCCCAGGTGGTCGCACACCAGCCGGTAGGTGCCGGTCTCGGCGCCGCTTTGGTCGTACGTGACCATGTAGTCGGGCACGTGCGGCCGGGAGCCGTAGACGAACCGTTTGGTGACGTTCCCCTGCCCGTCGAGCTCGGCGATGGGGTTGAGGGCGTCTCTGTATAGCCAGTGCTGCTCGGCGGTCAGCGTGCCCTGGGCGTCGAAGACGCGCCGGCCGACCCGGCGGTGCAGCCCGTCGACGACGTACTCGATGCGCGTGCCGTCGGGCAGGTCGACCGAGCGCAGGTCGCCCAGCGGAT
Source organism: uncultured delta proteobacterium (assembly GCA_963697525.1). Lineage (GTDB taxonomy): Bacteria > Myxococcota_A > Bradymonadia > Bradymonadales > Bradymonadaceae > Bradymonas. The sequence goes on along the minus strand of OY969087.1, from coordinate 4,161,265 downwards.
CGTAGTCGTAGTTGGTCACCGCTCCGGTGGCGGTGAGGGCGTCGATGCGCGACTCCTCGGTTTTCGAGGACCCCCTCTGCCTCGCGCTGTAAGGCGCGCTCGGCATATCCCCGCCGGGGAGAAAGCCCCTCGCCAATTTGCCACACTTCTGCTTGGCGCCGAAAAGCAACCACTGGGCGATCTCGAAGGAGCTTCTTCCCCCTGGGGAAGTGCCGAGCGCGCCGTACCGCGCAAGGCGATGGGGGTCCCCGAACACCAGGGAGTTGCTCTGCCCAGACGCGGCTCCAGCCAAACCAACCCACCTCGCCAAACCCACCGCCGCCGCGGGCTACGCACGGCTCGATTCCTCGCTCTGCTCACCCGCGGCTACCGGTTCCTCTTACGCCCGCAGGGGGCGTGCCCGACGCGAGCCCTGCCCAGCACGACGACGTCAGGCGAGCGCGCGACGCGACGCGAGATTCGACGCGCGCTGGTCGCGCTAGGCCGCCGAACGGCAAGCCCCCTGCGGGCATTAGAAACCCGGTAGCTGTGCGGTGAGCGCGGGAGACCTTGGTCGACCGCGCGTGGCCCGTAGCGGGCCGCGACTTGGCAAGGGTGGTCGATGAGGCGCTGAGGCGGAACCCTCGTCAGACTGATTGGCGCTCCTGTGGACGATCGTGTCGGTGACTGTCTTCCAACCAAACTCGCCGGTGTGGGGGTCACGCGACCAGACCTTATCGCCCTTCTTGACCTGGTCGATGGGCTTTTCGCCCTCTTTGGTGAGCACCTTCGTGCCGGTGTATGGCGAGGGCCCGGCCGCTTTCGCGGCCTACCCAATCAAATACCGAATCACGGATGGCCGGACCCAGCGGGGTTGATTTCCCGCTCACCTCCATCGAAGCAAGGTTGGCGCCCTTTCAACGCCGTTCGAAGCTTCGCCACGAGACGCTGTGCTCCATTCTGCGTGGGCAAGACGGCGATTTGAAGCGGATCTTGGTCGGGCATCCGTAGCAAGACCCGGTGAACGCGAGTCGCTGTCGATGGAGTTAGAGGTCCCGAACAAATTTCCAAACTCATCTCGTCGCTGGTGAGGCGCCTTTCTTCCTCAAAGTAAGCGATGGACGCCACGTAGCGCTTCCGCGTGATTGTACAGGTGCTGTAGTTTAGCTGCACGCGGTTGTGAGACGTAAGAGCCAGGAAAATCACGACTGCTAGTCCTACCCCTGCAACTTGCATAAATGGATGCAGCCATTCGAATCGCGGGTTCGGCCCGGAGAGCGATGGCTCTATCAGAAAGAATGAGATAGCTGCGATCCACAGCCCATACACACACATGCCACGCACAGTCTTCAATGGAAAGACCGTACACACCAAGACCCGCGCATCGGTTGCTTCGACACGGTATTGCATCGGCTCGAGCCTCCATGAGAAGGAATTGACGGTTGAGCATTGAGCGTGAATCATCAACCTCACCATCATTCTACCGCTGGCTTGAGGACTTCTGAAGCTCTGCCTTTCCGGAACTGGCACCGATCGCCACTGTGCCCCCGACAAGCCCAGACACAGTCGCTTGTTGTGTCTCGCTTGCTGTCACCAAACCGCGAACTGGTGTGTAGTAGGCGGGGCTAAACAGCTGGCTTGCCGTGCTTCCTAATCCTTCAGTGGCCCCGCCAACGACACAGGCTGCACCAAGACCATCTAGTGAAAACCTAGCGTCCGGGTCTACCGCGGAATCAATTGAGTAGGAAGTACCCCCACCGACGATGCCGCCTCCAATCCCGCCGACTATATCCGCGAGAGATCCATCGATCATCGAACCAGCAAACGCCCCGGCGATCCCAGCCCCAACTTCGAACGACACCATTCCGCCAATACCTCCTCCGACGGCCGCAGCTCCCACTCCCATCAACGTTGGTTCACGTCCCATGATGTGCGTTGTCAGCAGGTATCCTGCTGTTCCGATTACAGCTCCAATACCGAGGGCGGCCACCCATCCAAAACGCCCTGTTAAATCGACAAGATTTATGGGATCGCTACCCACATAGGCGTACACATTGCTATCGCCCCCGCCAAACCCCAACGGATCCTTTGCCGTCCACCGGCCCACCCTTGGGTCGTAGTCCCTCGCCCCAAAGCGTACCAAGCCGGTGCTGGCGTCGTACAGCCCACCCGCAAACCCAAAGGGCTCGAAGCCCTCTTTGGTGTCCTCGAGCACATTGCCAAACGCGTCGTAGCGCATGCGCTCGACGACGCTGCCGTCGCTCGTGTCCACCACGAGCCGGACCGAGCCCAGGTGGTCGCACACCAACCGGTAGGTGCCGGTCTCGGCGCCGCTTTGGTCGTACGTGACCATGTAGTCGGGCACGTGCGGCCGGGAGCCGTAGACGAACCGTTTGGTGACGTTTCCCTGCCCGTCGAGCTCGGCGATGGGGTCTCGAGCGGCAATCAGGCTGCGCTCCCATCGCAGGCGCCGCGCTGCATCGACGCTGGCTTTGTTTCCCCTCGTCGACGATGGCCACTGCATCGTCTCCTCAGCGCAACTTTGCCAGACGCCGCGCAGCCCAGCGCCTGCTCGGTCCGGCAACCTGATTGCCGCTCTTGCTGGTCTTTGTACAGCCAGTGCTGCTCGGAGGTGAGCGTGCCTTGAGCGTCGGAGACGCGCCGGCCGACCCGGCGGTGCAGCCCGTCGACGACGTACTCGATGCGCGTACCGTCGGGCAGGTCGACCGAGCGCAGGTCGCCCAGCGGATCGTAGTCGTAGTTGGTCACCGCTCCGGTGGCGGTGAGGGCGTCGATGCGCGACTCCTCGGTTTTCGGGGCCCCCCTCTGTGGAGAAAGCCCCTCGCCAATTTGCCACGCTTCTGTTTGGCGCCGAAAAGCAACCACTTAGCGATCTCGAAGGAGCTTCTTCCCCCCGGGGGAAGTGCCGAGCGCGCCGTACCGCGCGAGGCGATGGGGGTCCTCGAAAACCAGGGAGTTGCTCTGCCCAGACACCGCTCCAGCCAAACCAACCCACCTCGTCAAACCCACCGCCGCCGCGGGCTACGCAGGGCTCGATTCCTCGCTCTGCTCACCCGCGGCTACCAGTTCCTCTTACGCCCACAGGGGGCTTGCCCGACGCGAGCCCTGCCCAGCACGACGACGTCAGGCAACCGCGCGACGCGACGCGAGAATCGACGCGCGCTGGTCGAGCAAGGCCGCCGGACGGCAAGCCCCCTGCGGGCGTAACCGAAGCCGCTACCTGAGGGTGAGCGCAAGAGACCTTGGCCGAAAGGCCCCGTAAAGGTGCGTGGCATCGTTTCGCTGGATAGATTCGCCAGCCATTTGCATCACGAGCGTCGCTCTAAGAATCGCTGGGTGGCCTCCTGCGGTGTGAGAGCAACTGATTCGTCTGAACCATACATCTCTACCCAAATTGCACGGCCGACGGAAAAGCTCTCGCGCAACGCGGACTCGAAATCCTCCTTCTCCGACCAGTGGAACAGAAACTGAGCGCCCGGCGGCAACTCTTCACAAACACGAATTCGCGCATCGAGTCCTCGCGCGAGGTCTTCGACCAGGCGAGCAACGCATTCTTTGACAGTTGGTGGATTGATAAAAGCAAACTCCACACGGACTAGCTTCTCCTTCCCGCTCGCGCAACAACCAGCATCGATCATGATGATGTGGTCTCCATCGTCGTACTTGAACGTTGCGTCACCTTCCTCGCTGTCAGCGACGTGTTGAACCAACTTCGTTCGAGCCAATTCACATCGGACATCCTCACAGGATGCGGATGTTTCCAGAAAGAGGCGATAGGTTTGAAAACCCATGGGTGAGCCCGATAGGCAAATGATGGAATCAGTTGTCACGGAAGAATACTTCCCCACTCGTAAACCGGTCGCAAGTTGGTAGAGATGGTGCGAACCGCAGCTTCGGGGATTTCTGCTTCAATTCCTGCCTTGAAGGCCGCAACCACTCTATGATGGCCATCCAGAATCGCCCCGTCGTCTGAAAGTATTATTGGATTGAGTTCGCTCTTGCTCCAATCCCAAGCTCCGTTTTCCATCTGGTCGGCAATCTGATCGATTTTTCCCAATTGAACCTTCGTGCGCTTTGAGTTGGCTGCAGCCCCGATTGCTTGAGGCGGTCAACCCAGCTACCACAGCCACCATTATGAACCCACGCCCCACTCGCCCCCACAAAATAGGTGTGGAACCCATCGACCTCCAGATTGTAGACCGTCTGGCTGTGCGCAAACCAGCTCGCCGAGCCCACCTTGACCCACCCGCCGCGCGAGCTGAAGATCTCGTCGCCGTCGAGCAGGTCCTCGGCCTTGGTCCAGCCGCGATTGCGCACCCAGAAGGGGTGGTTGCCGGTCACGCCCAGCACCTCGGCGTGGCCGTGGGCGTCGACCAATTGTAGCCGCAGCACCGGCTTGTTGTAATGGACGATCGTGTCGGTGACCGTCTTCCAGCCAAATTGGCCGGTGTCGGGGTCGCGCGACCAGACCTTTTCGCCCTTTTTAATCTGGTCGATGGGCTTTTCGCCCTCTTTGGTGAGCACCTTCGTGCCGGCGACGAAACATCCGACCGACTCCGCCTCTTCGAGTAGTTCGGCCTCGCTTTCGAGCTCGGCCGCCTCCGCCTCGCTCGCCTCCGGGGCGAGCACCATCTGGAACACCATGCCGGTGACCATGCCGCCGGCGTACGCACCCGAGCAATGGTTGACCACGTCGTCGGTGTCCATCGCCTTGCGGATGAGGCGCGTCAGCCCGAAGGTAAGCGTATCTCCAAAACCGGCGGAAAAGTCGGAGACCTGCTGCAGGGTGATGAGTCCCGCCGGATCAATAAAGTTGACCGGGTCGCTACCCACGACATACACATTGCTATCTCCCCCACCAAACCCCAACGGGTCCTTCGCCGTCCACCGGCCCACCCTTGGGTCGTAGTCCCTCGCCCCAAAGCGTACCAAGCCGGTGCTGGCGTCGTACAGCCCACCCGCAAACCCGAAGGGCTCGAAGCCCTCATTGGTGTCCTCGAGCACGTTGCCGAACGCGTCGTAGCGCATGCGCTCGACGACGCTGCCGTCGCTCGTGTCCACCACGAGCCGGACCGAGCCCAGGTGGTCGCACACCAGCCGGTAGGTGCCGGTCTCGGCGCCGCTTTGGTCGTACGTGACCATGTAGTCGGGCACGTGCGGCCGGGAGCCGTAGACGAAGCGTTTGGTGACGTGGCCCTGCCCGTCGAGTTCGGCGATGGGGTCTCGAGCGGCAATCAGGCTGCGCTCCCATCGCAGGCGCCGCGCTGCATCGACGCTGGCTTTGTTTCCCCTCGTCGACGATGGCCACTGCATCGTCTCCTCAGCACAACTTTGCCAGACGCCGCGCAGCCCAGCGCCTGCTCGGTCCGGCAACCTGATTGCCGCTCTTGCTGGTCTTTGTACAGCCAGTATTTCTCGGAGGTGAGCGTGCCTTGGGCGTCGAAGACACGCCGGCCTACCCGGCGGTGCAGCCCGTCGACGACGTACTCGATGCGCGTGCCGTCAGGCAGGTCGACCGAGCGCAGGTCGCCCAGCGGATCGTAGTCGTAGGTGGTCACCGCTCCGGTGGCGGTGAGGGCGTCGATGCGCGACTCCTCGGTTTTTGGGGACCCCCTCTGTGGAGAAAGCCCCTCGCCAATTTGCCACACTTCTGTTTGGCGTCGAAAACCAACCACTTGGCGATCTCGAAGGAGCTTCTTCCCCCCCGGGGAAGTGCCGAGCGCGCCGTACCGCGCGAGGCGATGGGGGTCCCCGAAAACCAGGGAGTTGCTCTGCCCAGACACCGCTCCAGCCAAACCAACCCACCTCGTCAAACCCACCGCCGCCGCGGGCTACGCACGGCTCGATTCCTCGCTCTGCTCACCCGCGGCTACCAGTTCCTCTTACGCCCACAGGGGGCTTGCCGGCTGCGAGCCCTGCCCATATGACCGTGTCAGCCAACCCCCGGCCCGTTCGGGTCCGTGGCACCGTTATCTAGCGGGGGTCCTCGAAAACCCAGGAGTTGCTCTCCCCGGACACCTCTCCCGCCCTATCTCATCGCTGTCCAAGAATTCACGACTCGTCGTGTTCGAGGTGCCACAGGTCTACCCCAATCGCCATTATCATCCTCGCGATCATTGTTGTCTCGGCGCGGTCGGTTAAGTTCCCGATTTCGATCTTAAAGAAGTGGTCGCGATCCCACGAGTCGAGTTCGCTCGGCGAGAGCGGCAGATTGTGAATTACGTTGAGTTGAACGGCAGCCGCACCCAAGTTGCCTGCATCCACCTGCTCGAGCGCAGATTGCAGGCCCATTTCCCAACTGTGAAGAAAAGGCATCGATGACGCTGATCGAATCTCTGCCAGCATCGCGTCGAGCCGATGCTTGGTCTCGTCGGAGGACATCCCTCGCAGGAGTTGATTGCGGATCACAACAACTTCGAACTTGATGCCCTTCGAGTCGATACTCATCGATTGCTCGTTTCGGAATTAGTTCGGCACGCCGCGATGCGCGGCCGTACTACCACCAGAAGAGATCTTCCACGGTGTTGTATCCTCGGAATGGAAGTTCCACCTCTTGGGCAGGAACTGACTCAAACCCCAGCACCTTTGCGGCCGCCAAACGATGGTGACCGTCCACCACGTACTTCGTACCATCGTGCTCTACGTACTTTATGGCTTGCTTGATTTCCCCATCGGAGTCTACTTCCTTGAGAAAATCGCGCCATTCTCGATTCGAGTAGGTACGGCCGTGCGTGGGCTCCAACTCATATGGGTCAACGCACCCACCATTATGAACCCACGCACCACTCGCCCCCACAAAGTAGGTATGGAACCCATCGACCTCCAGATTGTAGACCGTCTGGCTGTGCGCAAACCAGCTCGCCGAGCCCACCTTTACCCAGCCGCCGCGCGAGCTAAAGATCTCGTCGCCGTCGAGCAGGTCTTCGGCCTTTGTCCAGCCGCGATTGTGCACCCAGAAGGGGTGGTTGCCGGTCACGCCCAGCACCTCCGGGTGGCCCTGGGCGTCGACCAATTCTAGCCGCAGTACCCGCTTGTTGTAATGGACGATCGTGTCGGTGACCGTCTTCCAGCCAAATTGGCCGTTATCGGGGTCGCGCGACCAGACCTTATCGCCCTTCTTGAGCTGGTCGATGGGCTTTTCGCCCTCTTTGGTGAGCACCTTCGTGCCGGCGACGAAACATCCGACCGACTCCGCCTCTTCGAGTAGTTCGGCCTCGCTTTCGAGCTCGGCCGCCTCCGCCTCGCTCGCCTCCGGGGCTAGCACCATCTGGAAGACCATGCCGGTGACCATGCCGCCGGCATACGCACCCGAGCAATGGTTGACCACGTCGTCGGTGTCCATCGTCTCGAGGAGTCGGCATTGCCGGTGCGTGGCGAGGGCCCCCGGCCGCCTTTGCGGCCTGCCCCCCACGCTGAGCGCGGTGGGCGTTGGGTAGCCCTATCCGAAGTCGCCGGTTTTCGACGCTACGCAAATCGACCACCTCTGCCATAGCCACCCAATGCACCCGGCCGCCGGGGGACCTCGTCGCGAACCGGCAATGCCATCTCGGACGCCTTCTTTTCCGATCTGGCGGGGAGCTGCAAAACCGCAACACCGCGCCACGCCCACCGCCGCGACTTGGCATGGGTGGTCGGTGGATCGCCGAGGCGCGTGAAACGGGGCCCGTTTGGACAGGTGGCACCGTTTCCTCCGACGGCCAGGCGCTTATTCAGCGAGGCGACCTGGGTTGACTAACCATCGCAATGTGGCGGACAGCATGGCACGACCTCGGCGCGCAGGTGCGAGCCCTGTTTGCGCTCGCCGACCAAAAAAGTGGGGAGACATGAAGGTGGCACCGATTCCGGCCAGCACCGAGCCGACCAGGTCCTTGAGAAACGGCAGCAACTGCTTGCGAATCTCTTCTTGATCGTACGACTCTTGACTCACGGGGTGGCTCCTGGGCGCTTGTGTTCTTGGTCGAAAACAAGCCTAGCCACGGCTGGCACCCCTTCGCAATTCAGGCGGCTATGTCTACGCGCTCACGCGCTGATAAATACGAGACCCACACCCGTTCTTGTCACAGTTGTCGTGACGGCATTTCCAAACAAGCATTAAGTCTTTCCGCCACTTGAGTTTAAATGGGTCAAGATTACGGCATGCAATTTCGGGATGCCAAGCCACAAGACCGTGTGCAGGCCAAGCGACACTGCAATTGCTGGAAACATGTAACCGGCACCACAGTGAAATGATGCCCCCACAAATCCGATCCCGTAGAAGAAGGCGGGAATTGCCGGCAATCCCGAAGGTCCGTGGCCGACGAGATTCCTCTTGATCCCACGAACGACTGACGTTGCATCGAGAGCCAGTCCAACACCGACAAGGACCAGCCAAACTCCAGCAACCGGCCAGATTGTGCAGATATGTGACACTGCGGATAACCTCAAGCCAAGTGGCGCAGCCCAGAACAAGTCATCGTGACATCAAGGCTCGTAAATTCGCTGACCGATCAAGCCCTTGAGCGTGCCGAATAGTAGTCCCTCTTCCGCAATCGGATAGCGTAGTGTTGTACCAGCAACGGTCTCGGTAATTGCATTGCTGAATGCGTACCCTTGTTCGACCGCACCAGAAAGCAACCAGTTTCTAAGTGTTTGGCCGCCGGTCATGACCCACGACCCTGCTTCGAGCGATCCGGCTGACGCCGCTTCTGCTGTCGTCCAATGCACTACAGGCTGCGAAGCCGCGGTGAATGGTTCATAGACGGTTGCCGCACCGAGCAGAGCGAGTGTAACGCCTCCAGCAGCCCTGCCAGTCGTACTCTGGCGCACACTCATTTACCGTATCCGACAGGCCTAACTCCCTGCGCAACTCGTCCCCGAACCCGAGCAGCAATACATCACCGGCTCCTCCAGAAAAGTTTGCAGCTTTGTCGAGAGTACTGTTGCTCCAGTCCCACGGGTTCCAAAAGGCCAACCCAGTCGGATCGATGAGATTGTTCGGGTCGTTGCCCGCATAGAGATACACATTGCTATCGCCCCCACCAAACCCCAACGGGTCCTTCGCCGTCCACCGGCCCACCCGCGGGTCGTAGTCCCTCGCCCCGAAGCGTACCAAGCCGGTGCTGGCGTCGTACAGCCCGCCCGCAAACCCGAAGGGCTCGAAGCCCTCATTGGTGTCCTCGAGCACGTTGCCAAAAGCGTCGTAGCGCATGCGCTCGACGACGCTGCCGTCGCTTATGTCCACCACGAGCCGGACCGAGCCCAGGTGGTCGCACACCAGCCTGTAGGTGCCGGTCTCGGCGCCGCTTTGGTCGTACGTGACCATGTAGTCGGGCACGTGCGGCCGGGAGCCGCAGACGAACCGTTTGGTGACGTGGCCCTGCCCGTCGAGCTCGGCGATGGGATTGAGCTGGTCTTTGTACAGCCAGTATTTCTCGGAGGTGAGCGTGCCCTGGGCGTCGAAGACGCGCCGGCCGACCCGGCGGTGCAGCCCGTCGACGACGTACTCGATGCGCGTGCCGTCAGGCAGGTCGACCGAGCGCAGGTCGCCCAGCGGATCGTAGTCGTAGGTGGTCACCGCTCCGGTGGCGGTGTCGGTCTGCGTCGATGCGCGACTCCCCGAAAACCAGGGAGTTGCTTGCTCTACCCAGACACCGCTCCAGCCAAACCAACCCACCTCGCCAAACCCACCGCCGCCGCGGGCTACGCACGGCTCGATTCCTCGCTCCGCTCACCCGCGGCTACCAATTCCTCTCACGCCCACAGGGGGCTTGCCGGCCGCGATCCCTGCCCATATGACCGTGTCAGCCAACCCCCACGACGCACCGCGCAAATCGACGCGCACTGGTCCCGCAAGGCCGCCGGACGGCAAGCCCCCTGCGGGCGAGAAAGAAACCGGTAGCTGTGCGGTGAGCGCGGGAGACCTTGGTCGACCGCGCGTAGCCCGCAGCGGGCCGCGACTTGGCGCAGGTGGTCGATGAGGCGCTGAGGCGCATGACGCGCAGTCCGTTCGGGTGGATGGCACGGTTTCATTGTACCACCTAACGAAACCGATCCGGAATCTTGTCAAGTTGGTCCGGGAGGCTCCAATCCTGAGGACGATGCTTCTCTTCGAACCACTTGGCACCACCTTCGATCCATCGCGCCCGATTCATCCGGGCGGCGTTTCGTGTCACGTCCTCATATCCAAATTCACTCCCACAGCACGAGCAAATGTCGTGCGAGGGCGAGTCACAATTGTCACCCCAAGGTGGTTTTTCGTGCCACAAGCCACACACCCGGCAGCGGAACCGTTCGTCGTCGCTCTTGCAAGGCACTTTCTTCCTCCGTTGTTAGCGAATGACAGCCAAAAAATAATCCCAATTGGAGCCCAGCCCATGAACGGCCGGGTTCGGCCTATAATAGGAGGCCGGTTCGCCGGCTTCATTCATGAACCCAAGTCGATTGGACACGGCATCGTAGACAACCCGCGTCCGGTCTCTCAGGCGCGTAACCACAGTTGCGGAGTCTGGAGGGTTGTTGAGAAATTCGGTCGCCTCGTCCACATACTGTGTGGCATTTTCGATATCGGGAAAGTCCGACCCATGCTTCTTGAAATGCTTAAGCGCGAGTTCGGGTCCATCCTGCCAACACGAATTATGAACCCACGCCCCGCTCGCCCCCACAAAGTAGGTGTGGAACCCATCGACCTCCAGATTGTAGACCGTCTGGCTGTGCGCAAACCAGCTCGCCGAGCCCACCTTGACCCACCCGCCGCGCGAGCTGAAGATCTCGTCGCCGTCGAGCAGGTCTTCGGCTTTCGTCCAGCCGCGATTGCGCACCCAGAAGGGGTGGTTGCCGGTCACGCCCAGCACCTCGGTGTGGCCGTGGGCGTCGACCAATTGTAGCCGCAGCACCGGCTTGTTGTAATGGACGATCGTGTCGGTGACCGTCTTCCAGCCAAACTCGCCGCTGTCGGGGTCGCGCGACCAGACCTTGTCGCCCTTTCTGATCTGGTCGATGGGCTTTTCGCCCTCTTTGGTGAGCACCTTCGTGCCGGCGACGAAACATCCGGACTCTGCGAGTTCGGCCTCTTCCGGTGCGAGCACCGCCATGGCGATCATTCCGGCGACCATCCCGCCCGCATAGGCGCCCGAGCACTCGTTGACCGAGTCTTCGATGTTCAGCGCGCGGCGGATGAGCGAGGTCGCGCCAAATGTAAGCGCGTCGCCGAATCCCCCCGAGGCATTGGCGATAGTATCGAGGGTATTGTTACTCCATTTCCACGGGTTCAGTGACCACAATCCGCTCGGGTCCACCGAGTTGACCGGGTCGCTACCCACATAGGCGTACACATTGCTATCCCCACCACCAAACCCCAACGGGTCCTTCGCCGTCCACCGGCCCACCCTTGGGTCGTAGTCCCTCGCCCCAAAGCGTACCAGCCCAGTCTGAGCGTCGTACAGACCACCCGCAAACCCAAACGGCTCGAAGCCCTCATTGGTGTCCTCGAGCACGTTGCCAAAAGCGTCGTAGCGCATGCGCTCGACGACGCTGCCGTCGCTCGTGTCCACCACGAGCCGGACCGAGCCCAGGTGGTCGCACACCAGCCGGTAGGTGCCGGTCTCGGCGCCGCTTTGGTCGTACGTGACCATGTAGTCGGGCACGTGCGGCCGGGAGCCGTAGACGAACCGTTTGGTGACGTTTCCCTGCCCGTCGAGTTCGGCGATGGGGTCTCGAGCGGCATTCAGGCTGCGCTCCCATCGCAGGCGCCGCGCTGCATCGACGCTGGCTTTGTTTCCCCTCGTCGACGATGGCCACTGCATCGTCTCCTCAGCGCAACTTTGCCAGACGCCGCGCAGCCCAGCGCCTGCTCGGTCCGGCAACCTGATTGCCGCTCTTGCTGGTCTTTGTACAGCCAGTGCTGCTCGGAGGTGAGCGTGCCTTGAGCGTCGAAGACGCGCCGGGCGACCCGGCGGTGCAGCCCGTCGACGACGTACTCGATGCGCGTGCCGTCGGGCAGGTCGACCGAGCGCAGGTTGCCCAGCGGATCGTAGTCGTAGTTGGTCACCGCTCCGGTGGCGGTCGGCGTCGATGCGCGACTCCTCAGTTTGCGAGGACCCCTCTGCCTCGCGCTGTAAGGCGCGCTCGGCATCTCCCCGCCGGGGAGAAAGCACCTCGCCATCTTGCCACGCTTCTGTTTGGCGCCGAAAAGCAACCACTTGGCGATCTCGAAGGAGCTTCTTCCCCCGGGGGAAGTGCCGAGCGCGCCGTACAGCGCGAGGCGATGGGGGTCCTCGAAAACCAGGGAGTTGCTCTGCCCATACACCGCTCCAGCCAAAACAACCCACCTCTCCAAACCCACCGCCGCCGCGGGCTACGCACGGCTCGATTCCTCGCTCTGCTCACCCGCGGCTACCAGCTCCTCTTACGCCCGCAGGGGGGTTGCCGGCCGCGAGCCCTGCCCAGCACGACGACGTCAGGCAACCGCGCGACGCGACGCGAGAATCGACGCGCGCTCGTCGAGCTAGGCCGCCGAACGGCAAGCCCCCTGCGGGCGTTAGAGATCCGGTAGCTGTGCGGTGAGCGCGGGAGACCTTGGTCGACCGCGCGTAACCCACAGCGGGCCGCGAATTGGCGCAGGTGGTCGATGGGGCGCTGAGGCGCATGACACGGGGTCTGTTCAGGCAGGTAGCTCCGTTACACCGGCATCGTTTTACCATTCCCTTGGATGGTGCCTCATGTCGCGCAGGTCCAAACGTGTCGCCCCCCTTACTACTTGCGTACCGTCACGATCCGCTGGGGTTAAAATAGCGTTCAAGGCCTGGTTCGTAATACTCCTTGTCAGTGACTTCTACCTTGATGATGGAGGCCACCACGATGTTTCGACGCTCCTCGCTGGCGAGGACAAATATCTGATCGTTTTTCCTGAGCGGATGGCCCATCGCGGCCACTACTTGCTCTCTCTCCTCATCCGTTGACTCACAGATATCCAGGCCGTGCAAAGTCTTGAGAGTATCAACGTAATACACCCCCCAAAATTTGACGTCGATATTCGTGTCGAAAGAACTCGACTTTGGACTGCGCAGCATGAGCCGGCTGAGACTGACATCGTATTCCCAAAGCTGAAAAGTCCGATCACCGTACACACGGCACCTCCTGATTAGAACGGGCTTGGAACAATCTCTCCACCACGCCAAAACGTTGTCCGCTCCAGCCAGCCCGAGTTCTGATACACTTGCGCCAACTCCCGTTCAGTGGCGCGTCCAACTCCGCTCGCTCCTCGCATTACCGCAGACATCGGACTGTCGATTCCGGTTAGATTGAAATGGATCTCATTCGCAGGGTCCGACGCAATCTCGATAAGCTTCAACCTCCACGCATCAGGATCGTCCGCAGCCCATTCTTTCCAAGTGCTCCCACCAATCGATTCGGCAAACTCCTCCAGATACTCATCATAGGAGAGCGCAATCTTCATTCCCCGCAACCACCGTTATGCACCCACGCCCCACTCGCCCCCACAAAGTAGGTGTGGAACCCATCGACCTCCAGATTGTAGACCGTCTGGCTATGCGCAAACCAACTCGCCGAGCCCACCTTCACCCAGCCGCCGCGCGAGCTGAACACCTCGTCGCGGTCGAGCAGGTCCTCGGCCTTGGTCCAGCCGCGATTGCGCACCCAGAAGGGGTGGTTGCCGGTCACGCCCAGCACCTCGGCGTGGCCGTGGGCGTCGACCAATTGTAGCCGCAGCACCGGCTTTTTGTAATGGACGATCGTGTCGGCGACCGTCTTCCAGCCAAATTGGCCGGTGTCGGGGTCGCGCGACCAGACCTTTTCGCCCTTTTTGATCTGGTCGATGGGCTTTTCGCCCTCTTTGGTGAGCACCTTCGTGCCGGCGACGAAGCAGCCGGACTCTGCGAGCTCGGCCTCTTCCGGTGCGAGCACCGCCATGGCGATCATTCCGGCGACCATGCCGCCCGCATACGCACCCGAGCACTCATTGACCGAGTCTTCGATGTCTAGCGCGCGGCGGATGAGTGAGGTCGCGCCAAATGTAAGCGCGTCGCCGAATCCCCCCGAGGCATTGGCGATAGTATCGAGGGTATTGTTACTCCATTTCCACGGGTTCAGTGACCACAATCCGCTCGGGTCCACCGAATTGACCGGGTCGCTACCCACGTACACATACACATTGCTATCTCCCCCACCAAACCCCAACGGGTCCTTCGCCGTCCACCGGCCCACCCTTGGGTCGTAGTCCCTCGCCCCAAAGCGTACCAAGCCGGTGCTGGCGTCGTACAGCCCACCCGCAAACCCGAAGGGCTCGAAGCCCTCATTGGTGTCCTCGAGCACGTTGCCGAACGCGTCGTAGCGCATGCGCTCGACGACGCTGCCGTCGCTCGTATCCACCACGAGCCGGACCGAGCCCAGGTGGTCGCACACCAGCCGGTAGGTGCCGGTCTCGGCGCCGCTCGCATCGTAGGTGACCATGTAGTCGGGCGCGTGCGGTCTGGAGCCGTAGACGAATCGTTTGGTGACGTGGCCCTGCCCGTCGAGTTCGGCGATGGGGTCTCGAGCGGCAATCAGGCTGCGCTCCCATCGCAGGCGCCGCGCTGCATCGACGCTGGCTTTGTTTCCCCTCGTCGACGATGGCCACTGCATCGTCTCCTCAGCGCAACTTTGCCAGACGCCGCGCAGCCCAGCGCCTGCTCGGTCCGGCAACCTGATTGCCGCTCTTGCTGGTCTTTGTACAGCCAGTATTTCTCGGAGGTGAGCGTGCCTTGAGCGTCGAAGACGCGCCGGGCGACCCGGCGGTGCAGCCCGTCGACGACGTACTCGATGCGCGTGCCGTCGGGCAGGTCGACCGAGCGCAGGTCGCCCAGCGGATCGTAGTCGTAGTTGGTCACCGCTCCGGTGGCGGTGACGGCGTCGATGCGCGACTCCTCGGTTTTCGGGGCCCCCCTCTGTGGAGAAAGCCCCTCGCCAATTTGCCACGCTTCTGTTTGGCGCCGAAAAGCAACCACTTAGCGATCTCGAAGGAGCTTCTTCCCCCCGGGGGAAGTGCCGAGCGCGCCGTACCGCGCGAGGCGATGGGGGTCCTCGAAAACCCAGGCATTGCTCTTCCGAGCGTTATTCCAGGTCGAGCCCCGCTCGCGCTAGCCGTGCCTTTCCGGCTTCACTCCGCGCGCCGGCGACCACCATCGGCGCCTGCGGGGCGCCGACCAGGCATACCACGCAGTCATCGTGGCGCAGCACAGTGACGTCCTCGTCAGATACCGCGCATCGCCACTGCTCCTTCAACTGCGACAACGCCTCCGACGAGGCGCGTGCCTCCCCGCAATACGGCAACGCACCGTTGACCAGGTTCCAGTACAATTGTTTGAGCAAAAACGTCGACAGCGCCGGCGTATCCGCATACCACGCGTCCTCCTCCTGGATCTGGACGACCGCGGGGTCCTCCTCGCCTAGCGCCTCCGGGCGGATGGCCCAGGTGACGACCTCCTGATTCTCCTCGAAGAACACCAGCGCGCCGTCGTCGGCCACGTGCAGCTCGCCCGGCGACAGCAGACGGTTGAACGCGTCGTGAATGCCCGCGGTCTTGCCACAAAGCGCGTACACGCCGCGCAACACGCGCGGAATGCCCAGGCCGAGTTGCGCCTGTGCCCGGTCGAGTTCTTCCTGGCCGTAGCCCTCCTCGGGCTGTGGCTCGCGGCCCAGGAGCGCCTCCAATTCTACTCGATAATGCGCCACGAATTCTTCGACAGTCATTCGAATGTCCTCGCAAGAGTGGCGGCCAGCCGCCCCATCCAATGGTTGAACTACACGCCGCTGTTCGTGGGGATCTTCTTGCACAGCTTCCGCAAACAAGTCCAGCGTTGCCGACGCGTGGCGGAGCCCGACCACCCCGGAAACCTGAGATTTGCGCGAACGGGCCATGCCAACCGTAACCTTTTGGCCGCCCCATTCGTGTCCCTTGTGACGAGCATTGCTGCACACCGCCGATGCGCTCCGAACCTCACCGCCGGAATGAACCGCCGGTCGACAAGACTTCTAACCCGATGCTATTGGATGGGTCAGCGTGTAAAACTGACTCAGCAGTTCCTAGCAGGCATGGGCTCATGAAGTCTCGTCACCTCGGCGCCGTCGTCTTCATCGTCTTGCTGGCCGCCAATCTCGCCGCGTGCGGCGACGATGGCGGCGGGCAGCACAATCATTCTGCCCAGGACGCGGGTGTGTCGGCCGACGCCGGCGACGCCCAGGTCGACGGGGGCGGCGACGCCGACGCGGGCGGCGACCCGAACGCGTGTCCGACGGCCGCGTTGGCGGCCGATGCGGCGCCGGTCGCCACGACGATCAACGGGTGGACGGTGAGCATCGACAGCGCCACCGGCGCCTGGGCGGTCACCCCGCCCGATGGCTCGGCGCCCGTGCTTCGCGGGCCCGGCTCGTGTGCCAGGGATGCCAACGACGGCTTCATGACCCCGGCGCGGCTGGCCAGCGGCCAGGCTTACGTCAAAGACTCGTTCGGCAACTTTCAGATCGAGCTCGACTCCGAGAAAGCCAACCTCGACTGGACGCCGGTGCGCGGCGTTCGCCCGACGGTCGAGCCGACCGACCAGGGCGTGGCCGTGCGCTGGCCGCTGCCCGCGTCGGTGGGTCCCGAGGCCACCGCCGAGCTTCGGTTTAGCGCCGAGGGGGCGTCCAACCTGGGCATCGCGCTGGCAAGCAGCGTCGACGACCTTACGACCGGCGAAATCGCCATGGATTGCCAGCCCGACGAGGCGTTTTTCGGGCTGGGCTCGCAGGTCACCGGCATGAACCTGCGCGGGCGCACCTTCCCGCTGTGGACCCAGGAGCAGGGCAACGGCAAACCCGAGGACGGCGGCATCTACCCGCTGAACAACACCCCGGAGGCGGCCTACGCCCCCATGGGCATCTGGCACTCCTCGGCGGGCTACTCGGCGATCATCGGCCACGACGACTACTCCGAGATCGACCTGTGCGAGACCCGCGAGGACCGCGTCTACCTTCGCAGCCACCGCAAGCTGCCCAAATTCGTGCTCGTCGCCGGCAAGACCCCCAAAGAGCGGTTGAGCGCGCTCACCGAGTATACCGGCCGCCTCGACCCCGCCCCGCCCGACTGGGTGTTCGCCCCGTGGTTCGACGCCGTGGGCGGCCCGTGGCGCATCGACCAGGTCGAGACCGTCCTGCGCGACAACGACATCCCGGCCTCGGCGATCTGGACCGAGGACTGGATCGGCGGCGAATCCACCAGCACCGGCTATCGGCTGTCGTACGCCTGGGAATGGGACCCGACGATGTACCCGAACCTTCCCGACCAGATCGACGGCCTGCACCAAGACGGCTTCGCCTTTCTGAGCTACTTCAACCCCTTCGTCCCCCAGCCCACGCGCATGTGGGATGAGGGCAAGCAACACGGCTACCTCATCCAAAAGGAAGACGGCTCGGTCTACACCTTCATGGACCCCGGCTTCCGGCGCACCAGCATGGTGGACCTGTCCAACCCGGACGCGCTCAACTGGTTTATGGATTACGAGAAGACGGCCGCCAGCGATCTGGGCATCGACGGGTGGATGGCCGACTACGCCGAGTGGATGCCGGTCGACGCCAAGTTGCACTCCGGCCAGGCCGGCTGGGAGGCGCACAACCGCTACCCCATCGCCTTCCAGCAGGCCAACAAACGCGCCCTCGCCGAGGCCCACGCCAACCAGTCGCCGTCGAACGACTGGACGTTCTTCGTGCGCAGCGGCTGGGCGTCGGTCAACGGCGGCACCGCCGGCACGGCGCCGCTGATGTGGGGCGGCGACCAGAACACCAACTGGAAATACGACGACGGCTTCCCCACCACCATCCCCATCGGCGCCAACCTGGGCATGTCCGGGGTGGCCATCTACGGCCCGGACATCGCCGGGTACAACTCGCTGGGGACCACCAACACCGACAAGGAGCTGTTTTACCGGTGGAGCGCCATGGGCGCCTTCGTCCCACTGATGCGCACCCACCACGGCGGCGACGAGTGCAACAACTGGTCGTTCGACCGCGACACCGAGACCATCGCCCATTACCGGCGCTACGCCTCCATCCACACCCTGCTCTTCCCGTACTTCAAGCGGCTGCTCGCCCAGGCGATGGACAAGGGCCTGCCGATGGTGCGCCATCCCTACCTCGTCGAGCCCGACCGCCCGGCGCTGTGGACCGGCAAGCAGTACGAGTTCTTCCTGGGCGACGACCTCCTGGTCGCCCCGGTGCTCACCCAGGGCGCCACCCAGCGCACGGTGACCCTGCCCGAGCAGGACTGGTGGCCGTTGCTGGGCGACGCCCCCGTCACCGGCGCGAGCGCGGCCGAAGGCAACGCCGTGACCACCGACGTCGACGCACCGGTGACCGAGATCCCCGTCTTCGTGCGCCCGGGCACTGCCCTGCCCTTGCTCTCGCAGGTGGTGGACTCGTTTTACGGCAGCAACGCCACCGGCGTCAGCGACCTGTCCAGCGTCGACCACGAATTGCGCCTGGCGCTGTACCCCACTGCGCAGGGCGACGTGACGCTCGCCGCGCACGACGGCACCTCGGCGACCGGCTCGGGGTGGACCGACACCGCCTCGCTCGACTGGTCGACGGCCACCCTCGACGGCACCACCCTGCCCGCCTGCGCGTCGGCGACGGACGCCCAGTCCTGTGTGGACGCCTCGGCGCGAACGGTGCGTCTGGTGGGCGTGACCGACTCGGCCCTCGCGGTGGGCGGCGCCACGCTGCAGCTCACCGCCACCCAGGCCACCAAATTCATCGTCGGCGTCGCCAAGGACGCCTGGGGCGAGTGGGCCGCGCCCACCGACTACTCCGGGTTGGACCCGGACGCGCCCTCCTGGTGCGACGGAGCGCCTCAGTGATCGGCGCCGGTCGACGCGGGTTCGGCTGGCTCGCCACGCGCGTGGCGGCGCCGGCCGCGCCCGCCCACCCAGTCGATCAGGTCGCGGCCCATGCGGTACAGCCCCACCAGGATGACGAACACCTCCAGGCGCCCGAAGAACATCCCCACGATTTCGACCCACAACACCCCGGCGGGCGCCTTCGCAGAGGTCACCCCCACCGACAACCCCACGGTTCCCAGGGCGCTGGCCATCTCGAAGGAGCTGTCCGCGAAGGCGTAGCCGTGCATCATGATGATGGCCGTGCCGAAGGCGTAGATAAACAGGAAGACGAAGCCAAAGCCCACCAACTGCATCAGCTCGTCGGGCTCGATGAAGCGCCGCTCGTCATCCTGCAAGACGAACGGGCGGTTGACCGCGCTGTGGGGCATAAACTGGCGCTGCAGCTCCCACACGAACACCCGGTACAGCATATACACCCGGGTCTGCTTGTAGCCGCCGGCGGTCGACCCGCTGCCCCCGCCGACGAGCATATACGCCATCAAGACAAACCAGCCTACCGCGTGCCATTGGGCATAACTCACCGTGGAAAATCCGGTGGTTGACAGGGCACTGACGGTCTCGAAGATGGCCACGCGGGCGGCCTTGCCGACGTTGGCGTATAGGGGCGTGGCCACCGCGAAGAAGATCGTGACCGCCCCCAGGGGAAGCAGCACGGCGCTGACCCGGGTCTCCCCGCTGTTCAGCCACACGCGCCACCGTCCGCGCACCACCGCGTAGGCGACCACGAAGTTCGTCGACCCCAGGAGCATCAGCACCACCAGCACGCCCTCGACCCACGGGCTATTCCAGTAGCCGATGGAGTCGGCGTGGGTGCCAAATCCCCCGGTGGAGATGGCCGTAAATGCCTGGTTGATGGCGTCGAAGAAGTTCATCCCCGCCGCCCACAGCGCCAACGTGCCCACCACCGCGTAGACCACGTAGATACTCACGACCATCTTGGCCGAGTCGACCACGTGCGGCACGAGCTGCTGGCCGCGCCCCTCTGCGCTTGCCAGTCCGGGGCCGGTGGGGCCGCGCAGCGCGCTGACCATCAAGATGGCGAGCCCCGCCCCGCCGGCCAATTGGGTGATGCTTCGATATAAGAGCACGATGCGCGGCGCCCGGCTCACGTCGACCACGGTCAGCCCCGTGGTCGTCCAGCCGCTGGTGGCCTCGAAGACCGCGCGGGTAAAGTCCATGTGCAGCACGAACATAAGCGGCAGCATCCCCACCAGGATCGCGCCCACCCAGGCGAGCACCACGATGGGCGCGCCCTCCGAAAAGGTCATCGTCGGCGTCTCGGCCGGCGCGAAGACGCGCCAGGCGACCGCGCCGGGCACGAATAGCAGCAGAGCGGGGGCGGCGAACGCCCACCACAGGTGCGCCTCGGCGGTGTCAAACGGCAACAGCAGCAGCGGGCTGGCCACGAGCAGGCCCACGACCACAAAGACCAGCCCCGTATAACCCACGATAGCCTGGTGCCGGTGGGCGAGCATGGCCCGGTACGCCGGGCGATCGGTCATTGTGCCCCCCCGACGAGCACCTGCAAGGCATCATCGAGACACGCCCGGGCGCTGACCAGCACCAGCTCGTCGCCCGCCTCCAGCACCAGCCGCCCGCGCGGCACGTACACGGCGCCGCGGCGGATGACCGCCGAGATGAGCGCTTGTTCGGGGAGGTCCAACGCACTAAGCGGACGCGCCACCGCCGGCGAGTCGTCGTCGAGGCGAAGCTCCGTCAATGAGACCGCCCCACGCGCCAGCGCCAAGCGGGCGTGGACCCCCTCGAAGGTCGACTCTTGTTCGATGACGCTGCCGAGCAACTCGGCCGCCGACACCGCCGCCGCGACGCCCAGGCGCTCGAACAGTGGACGGTTGTCCGGGTCGTTGACCACGGCGACGGTGTGCGCGACGGCGAAGAAGCGCCGGGCCACCTGGCAGACGATGAGGTTGTCGTGGTCTTCGGGCCCCAGGGCGACGACCGCGTCGGCGCGGCCGACCTCGCATTCCTCGAGCAGGGCCAGATCGGAGGCCTCGCCCACCACGGCGACCACGCCCAGACGCCGAGCCAGGCGCTCGGCCTCGGCGCTGGTGTCCACGATCATGGTCACGGCGTCGCCGTGCGCCGATGCCTGGCGGGCCACATAATAACCCAGGCTGCCGCCTCCGATGATGACCAGCCTCATGCGGGGCCTCCCGGCGCGTCCAGCCGCGCGATGAACGCCTGGGCGGTGAGCTCGGTGGCGTCGAGCGTCTCCACTTGCAGACTGGCGTAGACCTCGTGGCGCGCGGGATCACCCACCCGGGCGATGGCCCGGGGCACCGCGAACCACACCCGCGCGGCCTGGGCGACCATCAGGTTGAGGTTGTCGTCGTCGGTGGTGGCGAAGAGCACCCCGGCCTCGTCCAGGCGCGCCCGCTCGAGCGTGCCCAGCTCGCCGGCGTCGCCCTGGACGCGAAAGCCGGAGAACGACGACGGCAGCGCGTCCAGGGCGTCGGCGCGCTCGTCGACCACCAGCACCGCGTCGCCCAGCGCCGACAGCTCGGCGGCGAGCGCGCGCCCCACCCGTCCCAGGCCGACGATGACGACCAGCACGTCGTGCTTGTGTGGATGGTGTGCCATGGACTCGCCCCTTCTGCGCGCTAGCCTTGTGCGCGCTGGTGTGCGTGCTCCTCGACCCAAAGATGTGCGAGCGCCTCGCAGAGTCAACGTCGCCAGCGCCCCCGTCGGTCGCGGTGGGTGCGCGGATGCGATTTGCCATCCCAGCGCGCGCGGCCTAAGATAGCTGCGTAATCGTCTTGCACTCGACAACTCGTGCGGCCCGAAAACCTCGTTCTCCGCGAGCATACGGCCGCCGTTGCGTACCCCGCACGGAGATTCAAACAGATGGCCGACGAAATCCTTTGCCCCGTCTGCGAGTCACCCAACGACCCGTGGAACGAAGTGTGCGATGCCTGCGGCGCCGAGCTTCACGCCCCGGCCGCCGCCGAGACCGACCACGACGACGATGCGTTCGACCTCCTGGAGGACACCGGCGCCGAGGAGACCTCGCTGCACGGCGAGCCCACCGCGGCGAATATGGCCGAGCATAAGGAGACCGTCGAATTTGACCTCGATGAGTTCGCCGCCAGCGAAGGCGCCCCGTCGGAGGCGTCCGACGACAACCTGACCACCGAATACGACCTGGGGGCGGAGGACTCCTCGGAGGCCGAGGCGCCCATCGAGGACGAATTCGCCGCCGGCTACAACTTCGAGGTCGACCCCAGCGAAGCCTCCGAGACCGAGGACGACGACTCCTTTGACGAATGGGCGGGCGAGGATTCCGAGCCGGCCGAGGCCGAGGCCGCGGGCGACGCCGCCTACGAACTCGAGGAAGAAGCGCCCTTCGACGACGACGAGCTGGTCGCCGACGGCGGCATGGCCCTCGAGGCCGACTCGGGCTTCGAATCGTTCGGCGCCGACAGTGACGCCGGCCTGGAGGATTTCGGCGCCGACAGCGACGCCGACGACGCCGCCCCGGCGGCCGACAGCGACGTCGACTTCGACGAGTTCGACGAGCCCGCCGCGCCCAACGACGAGGAAGCCGCCGCCGAAAGCGAGGCCGACGAGGAGCTTCCGCCTCCGCCCGAGCTCGACGCCATTCTCAACCCCGAGCGCATCGAGCGCGCGGCCATCGAGCCGCTGCCCCAACCCGGGCCCTACCAGGATCTGGCCACGCTGCGCGTGTATCGCGACGGCGAACAGCTCGGCGAGGTCGCCATCGACTTTGCGTGCACGGTGCTCGGCCTCGACCAGCCCGACGACGCCGACGACGCGCCGGAAGCGGAGCCCGAGTCGGTCGAACTCGAGCTCGACGCCCTCGAGCCCCTCGACGAGGAGCCCGACGAGGCCCCCTACGAGCTCGAAGCCATCGACGCCGGCGACGAGGAGTCCTCGTTCGGCTTTGAAGAAGAAGACAACGCCGACGGCGAGAATCCCTGGGATACCGCCGACAGCGAGGCCGACGAGGCGAACGACGCCGACGAGGCTGCCGCCGAACCCACGGTCTACGAGGATCCCGAAGATCTGGAGGAAGGCCCGGTCGTCGACCTGAGCCAGTTTGGCGACGCCGACGCTTTCGCCCGGCGTCACGGCTATGTCTTTCGCCAGAACAAAAACTACACGCTGTATGTGCTGTCCGATATGGGCACCCAGCTCAACGACGAGCTACTCGCCATTGGCGACCACCGCCAGTTGAACGACGGCGACGTGATCATCGTGGGCGGAGAGGTCGCCCTGCAGTTCAGTAAGCCGGCGGCTTGAATTCGCCATCGTTCCCCCAAGCCGAGCGCCCGCCTTCAAACAAGCGGGCGCTTTTTTATTGGGAGCCCCAGCCAATTTTCCGAATAAAACGCATGTAACGCCCGTCCTGTGGGGGCACGTGATCGACTGGCATGGACGAAAACGGAGCTGACAGCTCATGGTGATGGCAGATAAGGAAGTTGGCTTTGCCCGACGGTCGACCGTGATCTGGCGGCACCTGCTCGGTGCAGTGGTATGCACGACGTGGCTGGCCGGCTGCGCCCACGGTCCGGTACGCAAGGTTCACGTCGATGCGCTCGAGCGCTACCGCAGGGCCCGCGAGGTCACCGTCGACGTCGACGGCGCGCCCAATCCCACCGTGGGGGCCGCGTTGGTCCAAGCGGCGTCGGCGTCGCTGGCTCGACAGGCCGACCTCCATCCAGTCTCCCCCCGCGCCCCAGCGCCCTCCTCCGCGCGCACGTTTCACCTGGCGTTGCACGTCGTCGACGCCACGAAGCCCACGATGGCCTCGTCACCGACCGGACGGCTCCTCGCCGGCGCCAAAGATACCCTCGGGCTGGAGGTCGATCCCAGCGTGCGCGGCCACCTGGGGGTGCACGCCGACCTCATCGCCCCCGATGGGCGGCGCGTCGGGGAGTTGGACTTCTCGCGCGCGGTCTCCCCGTCGAGCGGCGCCGATCCTGCCGGCACCACCATCGGGCGTACGATGGGTCGCCACATCGCCCATCGCTTCACCGAGTATGCCAACCGACGTGCCGGCGATGAGCGCCTCTTTCTGACACCCACGCCGCTGACTACGGAAGCCGGCGCCGTGACGGTGTCCGACGAT
Source organism: uncultured delta proteobacterium (assembly GCA_963697525.1). Classification (GTDB taxonomy): domain Bacteria; phylum Myxococcota_A; class Bradymonadia; order Bradymonadales; family Bradymonadaceae; genus Bradymonas. Next base: position 4,137,250 of record OY969087.1, on the reverse strand, counting down.
GAGGCACTGTTGGTGCGCTTGGCCTTCGGGCTGACCGACCACCTTCAACTCGACGTCTGGACTGGTGGGCTGCCCATTCCCGCCGCCGGTGCCTTTGCCATGGCCGGCGGCGGCGTGATGGTGGGGGGAGCGGCGGGCGGAGCTCTCTTTGGGATGGCGGACGTCGGGCTAAAATGGCGAGTGCTGGACGAAACGGATGTGCGCCCGGCGGTGGCCATCTCTTATGACCTTCTCGATGCCTTCGGCGCCGGGGTTGGCGCCGGGGGCGCACTGGCCGTGGGAAACGGCATCGGCGGCGGCGCCGTCGTGGTGGTGGGCGGATCGAACCTGCAGTTCAATATTCTGGCGGCCAGCGTCGGCAAACACTTCTTTGGCGATACGCACCTGGTGGCGGGGACGTACGTCATCGACAACCACGCCTTCCTTCCCCAGAAGGCCAGCTTCAGCGCCGCCTGTGGTGTGGCCGCTTCCAATGGCAACGGCACGCAGGCCGGCGTCGTGCCGTGCGCCGACGGTAGCGCGTCTATCGACCACCTTCCCACGCGTATCCAGCCGTTCGTGTCGGCCGAACAACCGCTCGCCCGGTGGCTCTCATTGGGATTGGAGGTCTTTCCGTCCATTCCGGTCAACCAGACGACCGTCACCCCCGGGGTGCGGATGCGCTTTGGCTTCGACCACCCCTGGGGCCCGCTGGCACTCGATCGCGTCAAACTGAGCGTCGATCTGTCGTACGCACTATTCTATCTGCCGCCTCAACCCAAATACGACCAACCCAAGGGGTCGGTAGGCGGCCTTCCCTGGTTGAGCGTCGGCATGCACTTTTTGTGAAGTTGCTGCCTCGAGCCTCGAAAGGGGACAATAATTTGCCCCATCAACCGGAGGTGGTTGATGGGGCAATTTGATGCTGTCCGAAGTGCGGGGTGGTGGGCGTGGCCGTCTACTCCTGGGCGGCCTGCTCTTTTTTCATCTGGGCGAGCTCGGCCTTGCCGGCGTCGATGACGCGCTGGACCGAGGCGGGAGCGCCCTTGAAGTCGACGATGGCCTCGCGCGACCAGCCGAGGACGCGTCCGGGCATGATCCCCAGGTACAGCGTCAGGATGGCGCAGGCGGCCAGCGCGTACTTCGCGCCGTTGCTGGGCAGCGGGCGCAGCTCGCGCGTGGCCGGCCTCATGTACATGTAGACCAGCACGCGCAGGTAGTAGTACACGCCGGCGACGCTGGACAGCACGCCCAGGATAGCCAGGCCGATGAAGGCGAATTCGTGGCTCTTGGTGCCCACGTCGACCGCGGCGCGGAAGACGTACAGCTTACCCACGAATCCACCGGTGGGTGGGATGCCTGCGCTGGAGAACATGAAGATCCCCATGAACAGGCCCATCAACGGATATTTGAAGCCCAACCCGCCCAGATCCTCGTAGGTCTCGGCGGCCTCGCCGCGTCGGCCGAACCAGCTCAGCACGCCGAAGGCGCCCACGGTGCTAAACGTATAGGTGAACAGGTAGAAGATGACCGTATCGTTGTGCAGGAAGTACTCGGGGCTGCTCCCCGCGGCGATGAAGCCCACCAGAATGTAGCCGGCGTGGGCGATGCTCGAGTAGGCGAGCATGCGCTTGACGTTGTTCTGGGTGATGGCGACCAGGTTGCCCAACACCATGGAGGCACCGGCGATGAAGACGAACACGTCCACCCAGCCGTAGCCGAAGAAGCCGCCGCGCAGCACCGGGGTGTGAAAGGCGATCATGAACACGCGCACCATGGCGGCGAACGCGCCGGCCTTGACGGCGGTGGCCATGAAGCCCACCCCCGGCGTGGGGCTTCCGGTGTACACGTCCGGCGTCCACAGGTGGAACGGCACCGAGGCGACCTTAAAGGCGAGCCCACTCAGGATGAGCAGCACCGCCAGGACCACCATGCCGATGGAGGCGCCGGCGGTCGCCGGGTTGCTCAGCAGGTGGGCCAGGTGCTGGCCGATGAACTCCAGGTTGGTCGTGCCGGTCACCCCGTAGATGAGCGCGATGCCGTAGAGCATCAGGGCCGCCGAAAAGGCGCCCAGGATGAAGTATTTCATCGCGGCTTCGGCACTGCGCGAGTCTTTGCGCAAAAAGCCGGCGATGCAATACACCGGGATGGACATGACCTCGAAGCCCACAAAGAAGGTGAGCATGTCGGCCGCCCCGGCGATGATGCTCATGCCGCATACGCTGAACAGCACGAGCATGTAGAACTCGCCGCGGTCCATCAGATGGCTCTTCAGGTAGCGCGGCGCGGTCATCATCGACAGGATGCCCGACGCCGCCCCGAGGACGGCGAAGAGCAGCGTGAACTTGTCCAGGTACAACATGCCGTGGAAGGCGGCGCGCGGCAGCGTGTCGTCCCACAGCATCCAGCAACTCAGGATAGTCACCCCCAGTCCCACGGCGCTGACATAAGCCAGGTAGCCCCGAGACGTGTCCACCTTGTGGAAGACATCGATCAGGATGACCAGCAGCGCGGTGATCGCCGCGATGGCCGCCGGAACCAGCGCCGTGTACTCCGCCGTGGTCGGCGGGGTCAGCAGCGCGAGGGCGTTGAACTGTGACATCAAAAGTGCATTCAGCATGACTGACTCTGGGTTGGTAACTCGTCGGGCCGCTCGATCGCGTCCATTAACGCCGAGACGAGCAGGAGTTACTGACTATCCTTGGTCGCCTCGTCGAGCAGCTTGCCTTTGGGCACCCAGCCCTCTTGCTTGGTCTGCTCGACGACGACCGAACCGGTCGCCGAGACGTTGTTGTCCATGTACTGCAAAAACTGGTGCACGGAGTGGTCCATCCGGCTCAGGAAGAACTGCGGGAACACCCCCATGAAGATGGCCATGGCCACGATGGGCACGAAGTAGGCGATCTCGCGGGCGTTGAGGTCCTTGAGGCTCTTGTTCTTCTCGTTGTTCAGCGGTCCCAGCATCACCCGGCGGAACATCCACAGCAGGTAGCCCGCCGCGAAGATGACGCCCGAGGCGGCGATGACCGCGAAGATCAGCGCGGTGAACTCCGGGCCGGCCTGCTGGGCGTTGGGCAGCGGGAACACCGGGCTCGACGTCAGGTGGAACGCCTGGCGCGCGCCCTCGGCGGCGGCCGGCTGGGTGAACACCAGCGGCTCGTTGAACCACAAAAAGTGGCTCTGCGAGGCGCCGATAAGCGACAGGAACTCGCCGACGAACCCGTTGAGGCCGGGAAGCCCCACCGAGGCGAAGGTGATCAGCCCGAAGATGGCCGCAAAGATGGGCATCTTCTTGGCGATCCCGCCAAATTCTTTGATCTTTTTGGTGTGTCGACGCTCCTTGAGGATACCCACGCACAAAAACAAGCCGCCGGTGGCCACGCCGTGGGCGATCATCACGTAGATGCCGCCCGACAGCCCCATCGGGGTCATGGCCACGAGGCCGAGCACGCAGAAGCCCAGGTGGCTTACCGAGCTGTAGGCGACGAGCTTTTTGACGTCGTCTTGCACCATCGCCACCAATGCCCCGTAGACGATGCCGATGACCGCCAGCACGGCGATGTACGGCGCGTACGCCTTGAGGGCGTCGGGGAACAGCGGGAAGGCGTAGCGCAGCATGCCGTAGGTGCCCATCTTGAGCAGCACACCGGCCAGGATGACCGAGCCGGCGGTGGGCGCCTCGACGTGAGCCAGCGGCAACCACGTGTGGAACGGGAACAGCGGCACCTTGATGGCAAACGCCAGGAAGAACGCCCCGAACAGGAAGAACTGCTCCTTGTAGCTCAGGTGCACGGCGAGCATGTCCTTGAGCAAAAAGCTGTAGTGGCCGCTGGCGCCGCCGGTCTGGAAGTAGACGTACAGGATGGAGATGAGCATCAACAGGCTGCCCACCATCGTGTACAGGAAGAATTTGACCGAGGCCAAGATCCGCTTCTCACCGCCCCACACCCCGATGATGAGGTACATGGGGATGAGCATCATCTCCCAGAAGATGTAGAACAGGAAGACGTCGGTCGCCATCAGCGCGCCGAGCATCGCCATCTCCAAGAAGAGCAAGGCGATCATATACTCTTTGACGTGCTCGTTGACGGCCGAATAGGTCGAGAAGATCGTGATCGGCATCAAAAAGGTCGTCAGCATCACCAACCACAGGCTGATGCCGTCGATGCCCATGGAATACGAGATCCCCAACGACGGGATCCAGGAGACCGGCCCTTCCGTCAACTGGAAGGTAAACGGTCCCGCGGCCGTCGGTGCGCTGGGGTCGAAGTTAAGCAGGATGCCCAGGCTGATGATGAATACGCCGATGGAGAAGAACAGCGCCGCATTGCGCAGCGCGCCGCTCTGCTCGCGGGGCATCAGCATCAGAGCGAGCACCCCGACCAGCGGCGCAAACGTGACCACCGTCAGCCAGGGAAAGTTGCCGTGGGCGAGCGCCGCTCCCAGCGTCGTGAAGGAGGAGAGCGCACCCAACATGTGTGTCGCTTCAAGCATCTGTCAACATCCTCGGTAGTTACCGTACGAAACTCGCGTGGCCCGACCCGCGCCGCGATGGGGCGCGGACCATGAATCAGATCGGTGCGCACCCTGGAAATAGGATGGCCAGCATCGCCAGCACCACAGCGACGGCGATATAAATCGCGTAGCGCTGCACGTTGCCGCTCTGCAGGTTGCGCAAGATCTTGCCGAATTGCTCGGCCAGCCAGCCCACGCCGTTGACGACCAGGCCGTCGATGATGTTTTGGTCGAACCAGGTCCAGCCGCGGCCGACCTGAATCGCGCCTTGAACGAAGACGAAGTCGTAAGCCTCATCGACGTAGTATTTGTTCAAAAGCACCCGGTGCAGCCCGCGCACCCGCTCGGCAATCTCGCCGGGAAGCTCGGTCTTCTTCAGGTACAGGAACCAGGCCAAGCCCAGTCCAGAGAAGGCGACCACCACGCTGACCACCGCGCTGATGGCCTCCGCGCTGTCGGGTTCGGCGCCGAAGCGGCCGAAGTAGCGGTAGTGATTGGACACGGCGAACACCTCACTGAGCCAGTTCGGGAACGCCTCCATGATATCGTGCAGAGTGCCGTGCTCGATGCCGGTCCAGGCCGTGATGAAGTGCGGCCAGCCGACCAGGCCACCGATGGTCGCCAGGATGGCCAGGACCACCAGCGGAAGCGCCATCGGGGTGGGCGACTCGTGGACGTGCTTTTTGACCTCGTCGCTCGCCCGGCACTTCCCTTCGAAGGTCAGGAAGTACAGGCGGAACATGTAGAACGCGGTCAAACCGGCGGTGATCACGCCCATGATGTAAAAGAACCAGTGGAAGCCCACCGACCACGACGCGACGTCGACCGGCCCCTCGCTGAGGATGGGGCTTGCCTGCACGTTGGTCAGAAGGCTCATGGACACCCCGCCCTTGACCACCGAGGGCACCGACAGGATATGCGCCTTGGACAGCGCCTCCCACAAAATGGCGTCTTTGGAGAAGAAGCCGCTGAACAGCGGGATGCCGGAGATCGCCAGACAGGCCGCCCCGAAGGTCCACGCCGTCACCGGCATGTACTTGCGCAGCCCGCCCATCTTGCGGATGTCCTGCTCCTCGTGCATCGCGTGGATGACGCTACCCGAGCCCAGGAAAAGAAGCGCCTTGAAGAAGGCGTGGGTCATCAGGTGGAAGACGCCGGCGGTGTACGCGCCCACGCCCACGGCCATGAACATGTAGCCGAGCTGGCTGATGGTCGAGTAGGCCAGCACCTTCTTGATGTCGTTTTGGACGATGGCGATGGTCGCCGCGAAGAACGCGGTGAGCGTGCCCACCGTGGCGATGACGATCCCGATGAACGGGTCCATCGAGAACAGGAAGTTGAGCCGGGCGATCAAGAAGACGCCGGCGGTGACCATGGTGGCCGCGTGGATGAGCGCCGAGACCGGCGTCGGGCCGGCCATGGCGTCGGGCAGCCAGGTGTACAGCGGAATCTGGGCACTCTTACCGGTGCAGCCCACGAAGATGAGCAGCGCGGCCGGCAGCGCCACCGGCAGCAGGTTGATGGCCGTGGCCGGGTTGGTGGCGATGTGCTCGAGGGCGAGGTAGTTGAAGGTATGCGTCTCGTAGAACAGGATGAATAGCCCGCTCAAAAACGCGAAGTCGCCCACGCGGTTGACGATGAACGCCTTCTGGCCCGCCTGGGCCTTCTGCTCGTCGGTGTACCAGAAGCCGATGAGCAGGTAGCTGCACACACCGACGCCCTCCCACCCGATGAACGTCACGATCATGTTGGCCCCCAGCACCAACATGAGCATCGCGAAGCAAAACAGGTTCAGGTAGGCAAAATACTTCCACTTGGCCGGGTCGTGCTCCATGTAGCCCACCGAATACAGGTGGATCAAAAAGCCGACCCCGGTGATCACCAGGATCATGACCGAGCTGAGCGGATCGAGCAGAAACGAGATATTCAGCGACAACGCCCCCGAATAGATCCACTCGTAGGCGGTGTAGGTGGCCGTGCCGAAGTGGCGCAGGGTCTCGCCGTGCTCGGTCACGCTGACGCCCTGGCGATACAGCGTCAGCACCGCGACGAGCGCGAATAGAAACGACAACAAGATGGCGCCATTGGCCACCACGTCGACGACCCGTCGCGGCAACTTCGCGCCGATCAGCCCGTTGATGATCGCCCCGATCAACGGGAACAGGACGATCAGCCCGAGCACTCCAAACTGTGTGAGATGCGGTTCCATGTCAGCGAGTCTCGCTCCAGCAGTAAGTCAATCTGCAGCGGATGGGACCTAAGGGCCCGTCAGTACTGCAATTCGTGGGCTTCGTCGACGTTGACGCTGCGTTTGTGCCGGAAAATATGGATGATGATTGCCAGCCCCACCGCTGCCTCTGCAGCCGCGACCGCCATGACGAAGAAGGCAAAGATCTGCCCGTCGAGGTCGACGCGGTACTTGCTGAAGGCGATAAACGTCAGGTTGACCGAGTTGAGCATCAGCTCGATGCACATGAAGAGCGTGATGGCGTTGCGTCGCACCATCACACCCACCAGGCCGACGCTGAAGGTCGCCGCGGCGAGGATCAGGTAGTGCGCCAGTGTCGGTTCCCAGGTCATTGATCAACTCCAGATGGCTTGCGTTGGCCGGCCTCGGCCGGCTACCGAACCCGCGATGGGCTCGTCGGTTTACAGTCGTTTCTTGGCGATGATGACCGCGCCGATGATGGCGGCGAGCAGCAACACGGCCGTCAACTCGAAGGGCACCACGAAGCGGTTGACCAGCAGCAGGCTGATCGGCTCGACGGTGCCAAACAGCGAGCCGGTGCCGCGCTCGCCGCTGGTGCGCGCCTCGATGGGCTCGCCGTTGGGGCCGATCTTCTTGGCCGCCGCCTGCTCACCTTGGAGCAGGCCCGGCGGCACCTTAGTGGGCTGGCTGTTGTCGTAGCGGCGAAACTTATTGGTCGCGAAGTTGGACGTGCCGTTGGCCCACGAGTGGATCTGGTCGGCGTAGTGCTTCTGCACCGCGCCCTCGGAGGCAAAGGCATACAGCCCGGGGATGCGGCTAGGCACCTCCACGTCCTGATTGGGCTCTTGGCCTTGGTCCTCGGCGACCTCCTGGGCCTTGGCCGCCTGGTCGGTGACCTGGTCGACCTTGTGGAAGTCGACCACAGCCAGCACCGCCGAGGTGGCGAAGACAAATAGCGAAATCGCCGCAAACGCCGCCAGAATCTGGTGGAGACTAAAGCGGCGTGGACCGAGGTCTTCCTCGCTCAGGTTGAGCAACATGATGATGAACAGGAACAGCACCATGATGGCGCCCCCGTACACCAGGATCTGTGTCACCGCCATGAAGTGCGCCGACAACAGCACGTACAACCCCGCAAAACAGAAGAAGTCGACGATAAGCGACAACGCACTGTAGAGGGGGTTGCGGAAGACCAACACGGCGATGCTCGAAGCGAGCGCGCCGGCGGCCAACATCCAGAAAAATAGGGGTTCCCAGAAACCCATGAACAACTCTCCTTCTGAGAGACGCGGCGTCAGGCTCGGGTCTGATAGCGCATTTCACACACCAGGTCAAAGCCCTGACCCCGCCCAATCGGGCGGTGCGAGCGTGGCTTAGGCGACCTTTTTGCCGCTGCCCTTGCCCTTGCCCCAGACGGGGTAGGGACAACAGCCTTTCTTGATATGCTCCTCGAACTCCTCGGGGAACACCTGCAGGTAGCTGCGCACCGGAATCGCCAGGGCGTCACCCAGCGCGCAGATGGTGTTGCCCTGGACGTTGTCACAGATGTCCAGCAGCAGATCGAGGTCCTCGCGCCGGCCGCGGCCGGCTTCGATGGCGTCGAGCACCTTGCTGGCCCAGCCGCCGCCTTCGCGACAGGGGGTGCACTGCCCACACGATTCGTGGTGGTAGAAGTGCGCCAGGCGCGCGGCGATGCGCACCATGCAGGTGTTCTGGTCCATAAACGTGATGCACCCGGTGCCCATGGTGCTGCCGAACTCGCGCATGCCCTCGAAGGACATGGGCGCGTCCAGCGCCTCGGGGGTGAGCACCGCGCACGACGAGCCGCCGGGGATGAACGCCTTGAGCTCGCTGCCGTCGCGCATGCCGCCGCCGTACTCCTCGAGCAGCTCGCGCACGGTGATCCCGGAGGGCGCCTCATAGACGCCCGGTTTCTTGATGTGGCCGGACAGCCCGAACAGCTTGGGCCCGCCGTTTTTCTCCACGCCCATCGAGGCGAACCACTCCCCTCCCCGCTCGATGATGAACGGGACGGAGGCGATCGACTCGACGTTATTGACCAGGGTGGGACAGCCGAACACGCCCACGATCGCCGGAAACGGCGGCTTGAGGCGCGGCTTGCCGGGCTTGCCCTCCAGCCCCTCGATCATGCCGGTCTCCTCGCCGCAGATATAGGCGCCGGCCGAGGAGTGCACGTACAGGTCGAAGTCCATGCCCGTGCCCAAAATATTCTTGCCCAGGTAGCCCTTCTCGTAGCACTCGTTGATGGCGTTCTGGACGATGCGAAGCTCGTGCTGCATCTCACCGCGGATGTAGATGTAGCCGTAGCGGATGCCCAGGGTCCAGGCGGTGATGATGCACCCTTCGATGAGCCGGTGCGGGTCGCGCTGCATGATGTAGCGGTCCTTGAACGTGCCCGGCTCGCCCTCGTCGGCGTTGACCGTCAGGTACATGGGCACGTCCGACTCTTTGGGCATAAAGCCCCATTTGACCCCGGTGGGGAACCCGGCGCCGCCGCGGCCGCGCAGGTTGGACTTTTTGACCTCGTCGATGATGCTCGGCCCGTCCATCTCCAGCGCCTTGCGCAGCGCCTTGTAGCCGCCGTTGGCCTCGTAGACCCGCAGGGTGTGGGCGTTGGGAACATCGAAATTTCGACTCAAAAAGAGTTCTTCCATGGTCTTCGCGCGCGTTGAGCGTAAGTGATGGCGTGGGCCGACTTCAGTGCATCTCGGCAGGTTGGGGCAGCGTGGCCAGGCGCTCGTCGAGCTCCTCGAGCAACTCGTCGACCCGCTCGGGGGTCAAATTCTCGAAGTACTCGATGTCGCCGTCCGAGAAGGTGATCTGGAACATGGGAGCGGTGCCACAGGAGGCCAAACACTCCGCCTCGGCCAGCGTGTACTTGCCGTCGGCGGTGGTCTCGCCGAGGCGGATGCCCAGCCGGTCTTCCAGGTGCTCGATGATCTCGTAGCCGCCACACATCGCGCAGGTCAGCGTGGTGCACACCTGGATGTGGGCCTTGCCTACCGGCTGCTTGTTGAACATCGTGTAGAAGGTGGCCGTGGCGAGCACGTCCGCCGGGTTGAGCTCGAGGCGCTCGGCCACGTAATCCATCACCTCCACCGACACCCAGCCGAACTCGGCCTGGGCCAGCAGGAGCGCGGGCAGAAGCGCCGCGTGGGTGTTGGGATAGCGGGAGACGAGCTCGTCGAACTGCTTCTCGGTCTCTTCGGAGAACTGTAGTGCCATAGCTGGTAGCCTGTGGTGGATCGACTGCCGAAGGATCCCTCGGCTTGTAGGCGAACTAATCACCCACACACCGAATTTCCATTACCTCCAATCCGGCACGGCGCCCAGGGCAAAACCGCGCAGGTGGCAATGCGGCAGTGAAGCTAGTTGTAAGGCGTGCGCACTGTCAAGATCGGAAGCGCCCGGCGCGCGCGGCTCAGTCCTGGCCGTCGGCGCCGTCGCGGGAGACGACGGTGGGAGAAACCATCGAGGGGTCGAGTTGGGCGACCAGCAGGCGGTTTCGCAGCGAGCTGGAGGCGCGCTCGAGCACGATCCAACACTTCTGCAGGCAGACCTCGGCGCTGACGTGCATCGGCGGCACCACGATGGTGCCGGCCGACGCCGTCGCGTAGGTGCCCCGGCCGTCGGGGGCGCGGAAGGTCTGCTGCTGGAAGACCTCCAGGGCGCGCTCCAGGCGGGCGCGCAGCTCCGGCCATTGGGCGGCGGTGGCCTGCTGGAGCACGAAGAATTCATCGGCGCCGGTGCGATACAGCACGCTGCGCTCGCCGACGGCGACGTGCAGCGCGTCGGCCAGGGAGCGCAGCACCGAGTCGCCCACCGGGCGGCCGTAGCGATCGTTGATCTTGCCCAGCCCGTCGACATCGACCGCGGTCAACACCACCGAGGTTTTGGTGCCATGGACGCGATCGAGCTGCGCCTGCAGATCATCGGCCAGCGCCAGCGTGGAGTTGACGTCGGTCAGCCGGTCGCGCTCGAGTTGGGCGCGCCCGTAGCTCGCCCGCGACAGGTGCAGGCGCACGATGCGCCGGATATCTCGGGGGGCGATGGGACCGTCGAGCACGTCGTCGTACAGCGCGCGCGCCGGCGCCGCCAGCGGCGCGTCCTGATCAGCGATGCCCAGATACCGCGTCGAGGCGAACGGAAACTGCGCCCTCAACCGCTCGGTGACCTCCGCGGCGGCCTCGCCGAGCCGATGGTGGTCGACCAGGACGATCTCTGGGCTGCACGACTCGAACAACTCGACGGCCGTGTCGACCTCGGAGACATACACCGCGTCGACCGGCTCGCGTACCAGCGCGTGCTCGAAGAGCTCGACGCGCTGATCATCTTCGGCGACCACGAGCATGTCGGTGCGCTCGATGAGCCGGTGCTGGCGCACGCGCTGCAACAGGGCGTTGGGCGCCACCGGGTGGACGAGCACCGCGTTGGCCCCGAAGCTGCGCGCCACGCCGGCGCCCAGGTCGTCCTCGTTGCGGGTCAGCAAAAAGAGATCGAAGGGGGCCTGGGGCTGGCGACCGCGCAAAAAGCGGATCAACCGTCGGGTCTGCTTGAGCTCTCCGTCGACCGACAGCACCGCCAGATCAATGGCGGGATCGCCGGCGTGGATGGTGACCTGCTGCGGCTCGTCGAACAAGACCAGGTCGATGCCGCGCGAGGCCGCCGCCGCCTCCAGCGCGTCGCGAAACTCGCTGGGCTCTCCCACAAACAGCAGGCGCGCCGGCAGCGGGGCATCCGCGGCCACCTGGGAGGTGCTGTGGGCGAGGCCGCGCACCGACTTGTCCGCCCGCTCGATATATGGCTGGCCCTGGGTGTCGGCGACGAAATAGCTGCTCGACTCCGGGCGCACGTTCATGCCATGGGCACGTGTCAGGGCGTTGATCAGAGCGCCGAGCAGCTCGCCGACGTCGCCGCCGTCGCCCAAATGGGCATCGTCGTGCAATTCGTCGAATGGGCGCGTGCCCACGGCGAAGACGGCGGTGTCCGTGCGGCCGCCGGCGCTGAGCAGTCCCTGGCGCACGTCGGCGTCCAGATCGTGAGCGGCCTCGCCGACCAGCACGGCGTCAAAATGCGCACTGTCGAGCAGGCTGATGGCCTCCTGCGCCTCTTGGGCCACGGAAAGCTCGATGAGGTCCGTATCGATCTCATCGTGGCCATCCCGAATGGCCTGTTGGAGACGGTCGGCAATCGGTTCCTCGGCGAAAAATGCCAAAATGCGATACATGAGCTGCTCGTCAGTCGAACGGCTCGCCCAGCGGGCGAATCAGAGAAACTCCTGGGAGCCCACCCGATAGTAGAACCGCTCGCGGCCCAGTCGGTGGAATCCCAAGGTGCGGTACAAAATCGATGCGGGCGTATTGCCCTGATAGGCTTCCAGATCGATGCCGTTGAAGCCCTGGTCCTCGGCGAAATCGAGGACCAGCGCGACCAGATCACGCCCGATGCCCCGGCGGCGGAAGGCCGGGGTCACGTACAGCTCCTCGATCCACAGAGCCTGCCCGCCAAATTCGAGCGACCAGTTAAAGTTGGCCAACACCACTCCGCACGGCTCGCCATCGGGCCCGGGACGGGCGACCAGACACAGGCAATCGGGCCGCACGTCGCTGGCGGCCGCGATGACCTGAGCGGCCAGGCGATCCATGTTGGTGCGCTGGGTGTGAACGCCCAGGTCGCACATATCCTCGTAGAATAGGCGTCCGATGGCCGCGGCGTCCTCGGCCGCGGGCTCGCCGTAGACGATGTCGGCGCGCTCGTGGGCGTCGTTGGTTTCCATGTCTGCGGGTCCGTCTTCCACTGCTCACTTACACATGCTAGTCGGCTTCGCTATCCAGTGTACAAGAAAAGACGGGAAACGATAGGGGAACTGCAACACGACCACCAATCAGATGCTCAGATGCGGCGCATCTCCTCGAGCAGGGCCTCGCGTTCCTCGGCGGGCATCCGCTGCAGCGCGCTGTCGAACAGCCGGTTCTCATTGGTCGTGTGCTGGCGCAACAGTTGACGCATCTGCTTGACGACCTTCATGATCTCATCGGCCCCTTCGGCGCCGCCGGTACGCGGCTGGTTGAGCTGACGGTGCAGCCAGCGGGTGCGGTCGCACATCAATTCGTGGGCGGCGGCCAGGTGCGAGATGTCGTCGGCGAGTTCGGGAAACCGCTTCTCGATCTCGACGAAGAACACCTCTTCTTCCTGGTTGAAGTGGTGGAGCATCTCGTCGAGCGCCATTTGCAGGTCGTCGCTGGCTGTCTCCAGCACTTCGGTGCACCGCGGCTCGTCGAGTTCGCCGCGCGCGATCTTCTCGAAGGTTTCACCGATGTCGGCGAACAGCCGGTTGAGATGGGCGTGTTCGTGGTGAACCAGGTCGATGAGGTCGGATGATGGAGAGCTCTCTGCCATGGGCCCGGTCGGTCGAGGGAGCTGAATGGCGCGGGGCGATGTAACCTCCCCGCGACAGGTGCATCCAAAAGATATCTACGCCCCTGGGGATTCGCAAGGCCGTTCGACGACGCGGGGGCAGATCGGCACACTCAAAGAAGCGACGGGATCGATGACGAAACGCGACGACATGACCACGCACCGGCCGCTGGCGAGCGTAACCGAGGGCAGCCGCGGCGAGGTGTTCGTGGGGCTGCACGGGTGGAACGGCAGTTGCCATACGTTCGACGCGCTCGGGGTGCGACGCCCGGCTGATCGCCGCTTTGTCAGCCTGGACCTGCCGGGCTACGGGCGCTCGCCGGCGCCGGAGCGCTGGGAGCTAGAAGAAGTGGCCGCCCAGGTTGTGGCGACCATCGATGCGGCGGTGGGTGCGGCGCCGGTGTCCCTGGTGGGCAGTTGCAGCGGCGGGGTCGTCGGGCTGTTCGTCGCCGGCCTGCTGGGGGCACGCCTCGATCGGTTCATCTTTCTCGAGCCGTTCGCCTTCGTGCCCGACTACCTGCGCGTGTTTCTGACGCCGGTGGTGGGCCGGCTGTTTTACTATTCGGCGTTCGGAAATCCCGTGGGGCGCCGAATCACCAACGCCGCGCTGGCCGACCACCGGGGCGCGGACACGGACATGATGGCCTCGTTTGGCCGGGGCTCGCTGGAGGTGCCGCTCAAGTACCTACACCTCTTCGACGACATCGGCGGGCCCGAGCGCTTCGCCGCCCTCCCCGGCCGCATCGAGCTCGTCTGGGGCGAGCACACCTTCGAGGCGATCCGCGACTCGGTGCAGATCTGGTCGAGGGTATGGCCGAACGCCCAATGCGTCGAAATCGCCGGCGCCGGCCACCTACTGCTCGAGGAAGCGCCCGACCAGATCGCCGCCCACGTCTTCGCCCCCGAATAGAAGTCACACGAAAAAACGCCCCCCACGCCTCCCCCCCCGAAAAGGTGCCATGCACCTTGACGAGCCCCGTCTCATGCGCCTGTGAGCCCGTTCCACCCACCCGGCGCCTCCCCCTCCCGCCCCACTTTTTTCAAGAAAGTACGCAACGATTCGCCCCCTTTTGCCGAAAACCCTTATGAGGGACGTCTTCGATCACTTCGCCTCAACTCGGAGCACCATCATGGGACGCAAAATCCGCACCTTCGACAAAGACACCATCTACTTTGTGACCAACTCCTGCTTTCAGCGCTGCTTTTTGATGGCCCCCGGCGAGGAGGTCAACCGCATCATCCTGGGCTGTCTGGCCCGCGCCGTGGCCATTCACCACGTCCAGCTCTTCGCCTTCGTCTTCATGAGCAACCACTTCCACATGCTCGTCAAGGCCCCCTTCATGAATATGAGCGAGTTCATGCGCGACTTTCAGGCGGACATCGCCCGCGAGATCAACCGCCTGCGCAGTCGCAACGGCAAGTTCTTCTCGCGCCGCTTCAGCGCCGAGCCCATCCTCGACGAGGAGGCCCTCCTGGACAAACTCGACTACACCCTCAACAATCCCTGCAACGACGACCTGGTGCGCCACATCAAGCACTGGCCGGGGGTTAGCTCCTGGGACTTCCACGCCACCTCAGAGCCCATGGTGGGCAAATGGCTCGACCGCGACGAGCTTCGCAGGCTTCGCCGCAAAGACGAGAACACCCCCGAAGAGAAGGCCTACAAGGAGTTTAAGCTCGAGCTTACGACCCTGCCGACCTTCAAGGACCTCCCACCAAAGCAGGCCCAACAAAAGGTCTGCGAGCATATCGAGCCGACGGCGACCAGGCTTCAAAAGGAGCGCGCCGACAGGCAAGACAAGTGTATGGGGCCGCGTAAGATCTTGGCCACGAAGTGGTGGGACCGACCCAACGACCCCAAGAAGTCGCCCCGCCCGCTGTGCCACTGCAGCAGCGCGCAGGAGCGCAAGGCTTACCGAGAGCAACTGTACGAGACGATGGACGCCTACAAGAAGGCCAGCGGCCGCTGGCGCGACGGCGAGACCAACATCAGCTTTCCCTACGGCACCATCCCGCCGGGGCACACCCGGTGCATCGGCGCACCGCCGGTGCCGGCGCCGTTTGCCGACCTGAGCGCGGAGGGCTGACGCCCGCGCCGCCACGTTCCGTCGTATCCCAGCGTCGAGTCACACCTTCGACGCCGACTCCGCCGGCGAGCGCAGCGGTGCGCCCGCCGCACCGCGAAGGACGCCCCGCGCGCCGAAAGCTCCCCCAAAATCGTCGAGTCATGAAGTCAGCGTCGCCAGTTTGGCGACAAAGCACGCTCGAAGCGTGCTGACGAGGCTCGATTGTTCGGCGAATCGCCTCGTCAACCCGCCTCGCAGGCGCATGAATGGCCGTTCGTAAGGGTGCATGGCACCTTTTTTTGGGGTGGCAGCAGTTCAGGCCCAGCGAAACGCCTCCATCGTCTGGACCTCGTCGAAGTGATACTTAAACCCCGTCTCCCGGCGAAAGGCGCTGTCGTCGACCACGATGGGGTACTTGATGTGGTTGGTCGACCCCCTGGGGAGCTTCGGGAAGCCGAACTTGCCCAGCAGCCGGGCATATAGCGGCTCGGGCACCGGGATCTGGACGCGCCCGGTCACCTCGATCAGCAGAGACAGTGGCACCGGCTGGGGGCCGGCGACGTTGAAGATCCCGCGCAACTCGTGGGACAGCGCCAGGCAGATCGCCCGGGCGGCGTCGCGCTCGTGCATGAACTGATACAGTGGATCGAAGCCGAGCACCGTGGGCACCCGCGGCCCTTTCAGGTAATTGGCCAGCGTGCCGCGACGCGACGGACCCAGCGTATAGCACAACCGCAGCACCGT
This sequence comes from uncultured delta proteobacterium, assembly GCA_963697525.1. Classification (GTDB taxonomy): domain Bacteria; phylum Myxococcota_A; class Bradymonadia; order Bradymonadales; family Bradymonadaceae; genus Bradymonas. The sequence continues at coordinate 4,121,299 of OY969087.1, read as the reverse complement.
GGTGTTCATCTCCGCGTAGCGCCACAGCGCCGAGCCGGCGAAGAGATCGGCGGCGACCAGGTCGGCCAACTCCGGGAACGTCGACACCGCCAGCGGCGGCTCCGCCTCAGTGTGGTACAGCGGGGAGTCGGGCGCCGCCCCGTAAAACGTGTGCCGTCCCACAAAGATCGCGTGCTTGACCCCGTATTGGTGACAGTGGTCGAACACCGTGCGCGTCCCCCGCAGGTTGATCCGGTAGCGCTCCTCGGTGCCCGCCGTAAAGTGCGTCACCGTGGCCATATGCACCAGCGCGTCCGGCTGCTCGGTGCGGAAGACATCTTCGGCCGGCCGCTTTCGGATATCGGCGTGAAACATCTGCACCGCGTCGGGCGCGTCCGGCCACGGCCGCCGGTCGATCCCCACGATCGTGTGGCCGGCCTCCACCAGTTGCTCGGCGACCAACCGGCCAAGCTTGCCCGAGATGCCCGTGATCAGGATCTTCATCGGTCCCGCTCCTCTTCGCTTCCCAACTGGCGGTACGCGCTGCCAAACACCGAGCGCCGCTCGGCGCGGCCCCGCTCGATCAGTTGGCGGATACGGTCCTTGACCTGCTGGACGTGCCCCTCGATGACCTCGTCTGCCTCGCTGCCATCACCCTCGAACACCATCGGCTCGCCGTAGTAGATCTCGCAATGCACCGGCATCGGCACCGGCAACAGGTACGGTGGAATGGGGATGTACGGCGCCCCGGTCAGCCGCGCCAGCCGTTTCAGGTGCATCATCGTCGGCAAGGCTTCCTCGCCGCCGATAAACGCAAATGGCACGATGGGCGTCCCCGTCTCCATGGCCAGCCGCATAAACCCGGTGCCAAAGCGCACCAACTGGTAGCGGTCCTTGTACAGCTTGCCCGTGCCACGGACCCCCTCGGGAAAAACCATCAACAGGCGATCATCGCGCAACAAGCGCGCGGCGTGCTCCGGAAGCCCCGTAAACTGGCCTACCCGGCTGAACCAATGGGAGACGACCGGCCATCGCTGGGCGAACTTCTCGACCATTCCTTGAGCCAGGCGCGGCGGCTCCATCTCCAGAAACAGCGAGGCGATGACCATCCCGCCGTCGACCGGCACGCCCCCGGAGTGGTTGCCCACGACCATCACCCGGCCCCGCTCGGGCACATTGTCCACGCCGTGGGAGCGCACCGTAAAATACGTCCGGTACAGCCAATTGAGCACCGTGAAAAATTCGGCGAGGTGGTCCTGGGAGACGCCGTACGGATCGAGCCCATAGCGGTTAAACGGCAACTCCAGGCGGCGTACGCGCTCGAAGATCTCGTCGTCGATGAAAAACTTCAGCGGCATGGTGTCCGTGGTGCGATGGCCAACGATGGAATCCGAAGGGGCGTCAGGCGAGGTCGATATCGACCTCGACCGCGGCGCCGACCAGCTCAGTGTGTCGACGCCTTTGCGTTCGCTCCTTTTGGAAACATGTTGATGCGGTAGCGAAAGACAATACCGCGGTCGTTGGCGTCGATCTCGGCGACCAGCGTGCCGAACATCTTCTGCATCGCGCTCATCATGCTGTTGAACGCGCCGTTAGCCGCGCCCGCCCCCACGCCAAACCCGCGCAATTTGCTCATCAACTGCCCGTAGTCGTAGGCCACCAACAACAGCGGGGTGTGCGTGGTCTTGGCACCGGTCTTGTCCTCGAGCAGCACCGCCATATCGTCCTGGACGCCGACGCCCGCAGAGGCCGCCAGGGTGTTCTTGTCCATGGCGATATGCGGCGTCTGCAGCCACGTGGCCCCAGGGATCGCCTGCAAGGCCACCGGCACACCGTTGGGCTTGACGTTGACGCTTTGCAACTGCGGGATCATCTGGCGTAGTTGCGAGAACAACCCCATGGGGTCGTTGGTCTGCACCAGCGCCATCCCGTCGATCGTCTGCGGGCGCATCGTATGCTGGTCGAATTGCAGGTTGGTCACCACCGCCAACGCCCCGCGCAGGCTCGACAACACCGGCGGGACCATCTGCATGCTCATCTGGGCGCGCTGGGCCATCTGATTCCACTCGCGCAGGGCCGGGCACTGGAACGGATGATTGGTGATTTGTGCGGCCTCTTGCTGCACGAAGGCCAACGTCTTCTGAATGTCGATCCCCAGGCCCACGGCGAAAAACGACTTGTCGACCAACGCCGGGCTGTAGCCGGGGATGGGCGCGCCAATGGCGGCCAGGCTCTTCGCCAGATCGCCCTTGGTCTCGAGCACCGCCGTGACCTCCATCGTCTCCGGGGTCAGCTTGGTGTAGCCCATCACCGCGCGCGGAACCTTGTCGACCAGCGACATGTATTCCTTGCGACACACCTCGGTCAGCTTGGGCGGCTGATAATTCGCCCAGCTCAACGCCGCCGCCATGATCTTGTCGGCCGGCGCCGCTCCCGAGGCCGTGCGCGCGATATCGGCGATGTTGACGTAGCCCACGGCATAGGGCGTAAAGCTGTACTTGGCCCGAATGTCCTGGATGACGTGGACGTCGGCCAGCGTGCGGCCCAGGTCCTTCTGGCCGAGCATATAAGCCACAAATTCCTCGATGTGGCCGGTCGGCGCCACCCCCAGCACCAACTGGCCATCGGTGATCGCCACGGCCACGCTGGCGTCCCCGCCCAGGTCGTATTGCCGGTAGGTCTGCTTGCCCGATTTGCGCATCTCGACCTGCACGCCGGACTTCGTCTCGATGCGACTCAGCGTGGCCTTGAAGCGTTTGGTGTTGCCCAGCGTCAGGCGCATGACCGGAAACCAGCCAATCCCGTAGATCGCCATCTCCGGACGGTCCGACAAGCCCAACTGCTTCATCCCCTCGACCGAGTCTGCCTTGGAAACCTCGTCGAGCAAGGCGATCATGAACTTCCCGGGAGTGTCCAGATGCGCCTGGTAGCTCTGGCCGGGATAGGCCTGATTGATCTGTTGCCGAACGCTCTTGGTCAGGTCGCCATAGCTCTTGAGGTACGGCTCGATAACGTCCATCGGGAACGGTTTGAGGCTCGCCAGCACGTAGGGGCTATTGGCGGGGATTTTGTCGTAAAACGCCGGCACGCGATGCCCCGCCTCGGTCAACGACCCCTCTCCCCGATGGGGCGAGTGGGCGCAACCAACACCGGTCACGGTCACCAGGCACGACAAGCACAAGAGCAGAACGAGGCGTCGAATCATCACAGTCTCACAGCGCATTCTTGGGAGGGCACGTCCACACGCACCGCTACGGACAATTGGCATACAATTCGTTTACCGCATTTCGAAGCGGGCGACCAGCGCGCCGTGGTCCGATCCCCCCAGCCCCGCCTGCGGGCTGTGATCGTTGACCGAATGCGCGCTGCCAGCGACGTAGTCACCGCCGGCCGTCGGTGCGAGCAACAGGTGGTCGATGTCCTGTTGGCGAGAGCCCCAAACGTAGGTGTACACCTGGCTGATGCTCTCGTCCTGGGCCACGCGTTCGAGCGCGCCGTCTCCTGTCGTCAACGCCTGCAAGGTGGGCGAATCGGGCGTGTCGTTGAGGTCGCCGCCCATCACCACCAACGCCCCGTCGTTCTCCCCGGCGACCTGATCGACGATGCGGTGGGCCTCCTCGGCCTCCGCCTTGCGCCAGGTGCCGTCGTCGCTGCGCATGGAGATAAAATGGGCCGAAAATACGATGACGCGCTTGCCGCTAAAGTTCAGGTCGAGGCGCAAAAACTTGCGCGCGAAGCGATCGTGGCCGCCCGCCGGGCTCTGGAAATCGTAGTATTCCTTGCTGTCGACGAGTTGGCCGCGGGCGAGCACGGCGGTGTCGATGGTGGCGTTGTGTGGGTTGGTCTCGGCGAGGATGTCGATCGGATACTTGTCAGCCACGGCGGCGTCGAGATCATCGAGCACCGATTGTTTCTCGACTTCTTGGAGCAACACGATGTCGGCGTCGAGGCTGTCGATGGCCGTCGCTACTTGATCGATGCGCGCCTGGTACTCGGCCTGGGTGGGCGTCTGCTCCCAATCCGACTGCGACGCACAGCGATGGGTATCGCACACCATGTCGAAGAGTCGGCGCACGTTGTAGGTGGCGATGGTGATCGTGGAGGTCTGCGGCGGCGCGGTGTCGGCGGCATCGACGCCGACATCGGGGGTGATGGCCGCGTCGGTCGTGCTCGAGGACCCCGGCGGCGGGCCGGGCGTACACGCGGCGAGCGCCGAAAGGGAAACGATCAGAACTGCGAAGAAAACGTGTTTAAATTGTCGTGCGGTCATGCAGCGTCCCAGAAATGCTGTGTCTCAGCGCCTGCCCTAGCAGGCATCAGCATTCTAGGCGTTTTCGCAACGAAAATCGACGACGAAACTACACGGGCGCACAATCGCGCGCTCGCTCATTGGTTGAGCCGATCCAAGCCGCCTTCCCAGCGGGATGTCAGCGCGCCGACATCGGCCTGCAAGCGGTCCTTCCAGGTGAGCTTTGCGTCCCCCGTGGTCTGGCCAATGACCTCGGCGGGCACGCCCGCCTGCTGGGCACGCGCCAGGATGTCGTCGACGTCTCCAGCAGCCGCGGACACCACTACACGCGAGGGGGTCTCGGCGAAGAGCTGCAGGTCGGCGCGCTCGTCGGCGGCCATGTCCAGAGACAGGCCGAGTCCATCGACCTGCGAGGCAATGCAGCTCTCGGCCAACGCCACGCCCAGGCCGCCCTCGGCGCAGTCGTGGGCGCTGCGCACCAGTCGGTTGGCGATGAGCTCGCGCACGAGGTGCTGCACCGCCACTTCGCGCTCCAGGTCGATGCGCGGCGGTCGGTCGCCGAGCTCGCCGGTGCGCAACCACAGGTACTCCGAGCCGCCGATGTCGTCGGGGTCGGTCTCGCCGAGCAAGATGACGCTGTCGCCCACGTCCTTGAAGTCCATCGTGGCATAGCCGCCCGCCTGGTACTTCGTGCCCTCGAGCTTGGCGTCGTAGCCGCCCACCAGCGCCACCGACGGCGTCGGGTAGATGTCCACCTCGTTGGAGGCGTTGTACAGGCTGACGTTGCCGCTGACGACGGGCGCATCCAGCGCTTCGCACGCCTCTTTCATGCCATCGATCGCGCGGGCAAATTGCCACATAATCTCGGGGTTTTGCGGATTTCCGAAGTTCAAGCAGTCGGTCGTCCCCAGCGGCTTCGCTCCCACGCAACTCAGGTTGCGCGCGCACTCGGCGACGGCGAGCTTGGCCCCCTCGAAGGGATCGAGGTAGCAGAAGCGGCTGTTGCAATCGACGGCAATCGCCAGGGATTGGTCGGTGCCAGGGACCCGCAACACCGCGGCATCACCGGCTCCGGGGCGCACGACCGTGCCCACGCCCACCATGTGGTCGAACTGCTCGTAGACGTAGCGCCGCGAGCAGATATTCGGGCTCGCCACCAACTCGCCGAGCGCCTCGCCCAGGTCGACGGCGGCGGGAAGATCGGCGGGGCGCAGCTCGTCGAGGTAGGCCGGCCGGCGTTGCGGACGGTCGTATTTGGGCGCCGCGGAGGTCAGCTTGGACACCGGGATGTCGACGACCTTCTGGCCGTGCTGCCACACCTCGAAGCTATCGCCGTCGATGACCTCGCCGATCTGCGCCCACTCGAGCTCCCACCGGTCGAAGATCTCGGCGACGGCGGCCTCCTTGCCGCGCTCGACGACGATGAGCATGCGCTCCTGGCTCTCGCTGAGCAGGAATTCGTAGGCGCTCATATCGTCTTCGCGCGCCGGAATCTTGTCGGCGTCGATGCGCACGCCGTTGCCGGCGCGGTCGGCCATCTCGACCGAGGAGCTGGTCAGCCCGGCGGCGCCCATATCCTGAATGCCGACGATGGCGTCGGTCTTCATGAGCTCTTGACAGGCCTCCAACAACAGCTTCTCGCGAAACGGGTCGCCCACCTGCACCGTGGGGCGCTGCTCCTCGCTCTCCTCGGTGAACTCCTGGCTGGCCATGGTCGCGCCATGGATGCCGTCACGCCCGGTGCCCGAGCCCACGTAAAAGATGGGGTTTCCCACCCCCCGGGCGATGCCCTTGAAGATCTCGTCCTTCTTGCACACCCCGACGTTGAACACGTTGACCAGGATATTGCCGTTATAAGAGGGGTCGAAGTAGACCTCGCCGCCCACCGTGGGCACGCCGATGCAGTTGCCATAGCCGGCGATGCCGGCGACGACGCCGTGGAAGAGGTGGGCGGTCTTCTCGTGGTCGATCGCGCCGAAGCGCAGGCTGTTGAGGTTGCCGATGGGCCGCGCGCCCATGGTGAACACGTCGCGCAGGATGCCGCCGACCCCCGTCGCCGCGCCCTGGTACGGCTCGATATAGCTCGGGTGGTTGTGGCTCTCCATCTTGAAGACCGCCGCCCACCCGCCGCCGATGTCGACCGCGCCGGCGTTTTCGCCCGGCCCCTGGACGACCTGCGGTCCGTCGGTCGGCAGCCGGCTCAGGTGCACGCGCGAGCTCTTGTACGAGCAGTGCTCGCTCCACATCGCGCTGACGACGCCGACCTCGGCCAGCGTCGGCTCGCGGCCCAAGATCTCGAGGGCGAGGTCGAACTCCTCGTCGGACAGGCCGTTGGCCTTGGCGAACTCACGTTTGTCGTTGATATCCATCGCGTCTATCACAGGGGAAGGTGGCAGCGTCACTGCGTCGGGCGCAACCTCACCGTTCGGCCAAATGTGTCACAACCGATTGAAAGAGTTGCAGGCCGTCTTCGTTGCCCAGCACCGCCTCGGCCGCCCGCTCCGGGTGGGGCATCATGCCCACGACGTTGCCCTCGACGTTGCAGATGCCGGCGATGTTGGCCACGCTTCCGTTGGGATTGAACTCCTCATCGACCCCGCCGTTTGGCGAGCAGTACTGGAAGACGATCTGGTCGTTGGCGCGCAGCTCGGCCAGGCCGTCTTCGTCGATGAAGTAGTTGCCCTCGGCGTGGGCGATGGGAAGTGTGAGCACCCCGCCGGCGTCCAACTGCGACGAAAACGGCGTGCGCGCCGTGACGCAGCGCACGTGGACGTCTTTGCAGATGAAGTTGAGCGTCGTGTTGCGCAGCATCGCGCCCGGCAGCATGCCGGTCTCCAACAACACCTGAAAACCGTTGCAGATGCCGATGACCGGCCCGCCCTTCTGGGCAAAATCCGCCACCGCCTCCATCACCGGGCTCATCTTGGCGATGGCCCCGGTGCGCAGGTAATCCCCGTAGGAAAACCCGCCGGGAAGGATGACGCAGTCCGCCCCGTGCAGGTCGGTGTCGCGATGCCAGACGAACTCGACGGGCGCGTCGAGCACGCCGGAGACCACATGATAGCAATCCCGGTCACAATTCGAGCCGGGAAAGACGACGACGGCAAATTTCATGGGGGACGTCTTGGTGGCTTGAGGTAGGGTCGGTTCCCGGACTATTCGTCCAAAAACTCGACGGTGTAGTCTTCGATCACCGGGTTGACCAAGAACTCGTGGCACATCTGGTCGATCTCGGCGGCGAGTTCCTCGCGCGTGCCCGACTCGAAGTGCAGGTCAATGATCTTGCCGACGCGAACCCGGTCGACCTGAGCGTGCCCAAGACGCGCCAGGCCGGTGTGGACGACTTTGCCTTCGGGGTCGAAGACGCCGGCTTTGTTTTGGATGAGGATGCGTGCGTGCGGCATGCGGTACTTCTCCGTAGTCTCAGACAGCGACGTCGACGCCCAGGCGACGGGCGACTTCTCGATAGGCCTCGATCAGCTCACCCTTGTCGTAGCGGAACACGTCCTTGTCCAGGCTGTCGCCGGTCTCCATATCCCACAGTCGGCTGGTGTCCGGGCTGATCTCGTCGCCCAACACGATGCCGCCGGCGGAGTCGAATCCAAACTCGAGCTTGAAGTCCACCAGGCGAATGCTCGCCTTCTCGTAGATGGGGCGCAACACATCGTTGACCCGAAGCGCCGCCTGCTTGATCTCCTCGAGGGTGTCGTCGTCGACCAGGTCGAGCAGCTTGACGTGGACGTCGGCCAGGATGGGATCGCCCAGCTCGTCCTTCTTGTAATACGTCTCCACGATGGGCGGCTCGACGGCGCTGCCCTCCTTGAGCCCGGTGCGTCGGCCGAGGCTTCCGGCGACGAAATTTCGCACCACCACCTCCAGCGGCACGATCTCGAGCTTGCGGATGAGCATGTCGTTGGTCGTTCGCCGCTCGACATAATGGGTGAGCACGCCCGCCTCTTCCAACTTCTCGAACAAAAACGAGGAGATGGCGTTATTGAGCGCGCCCTTGCCGTCGAATTGGGCGAATTTCTCCCCGTTGAACGCGGTGGCGTCGTTTTTGAACCGCTGGACGTAGTGGTCCGGGTCGTCATCGAGCAAAATGAGCTGCTTCGCCTTGCCTTCGTACGCGACATCAAAGTGTTTCATGATTGATTCCCTTGGGCGGACCCAGCTTGTTCGAAGACACGCTCGAAAATATCGTCGACGTGCCGCAGCGCACGCTGCAGGTCAAAACATTCATCCAATTGTTCGTCGCTCAGGTGCTCGGTGATCCCGGCGTCCTGGCGGGCCAACTTCTCGAAATCCTTGTGCTGCTCCCAGGCGACCATCGCCACGCTCTGCACGCGGCGGTAGGCCTCGTTGCGCGACAGGCCTGCGCGGATCAGCCCCGACAACACGCGCTGGCTGAACGGCAAGCCGCGGGTGCGCTCCAGGTTGGCGCGCATATTCTCCGGATAGACCACCAGCTCGTCGAGAATCTTGGTCATGCGCACCAGCGCAAAGTCCATCAACCCGGTGGCGTCCGGGCCGATGGTGCGCTCGACCGACGAGTGACTGATATCTCGCTCGTGCCACAACGCCACATTTTCGAGCGCGGGTGTAATATAACCCCGAATCGTACGAGCCAAGCCGGTGACGTTTTCGCTGAGCACCGGATTGCGCTTGTGGGGCATCGAGCTCGAGCCCTTCTGGCCCTTGCGAAACTTCTCCTCGGCCTCGCGCAACTCGGTGCGCTGCATGTGGCGAATCTCGACGGCGAATTTCTCCAGGCTGGAGGCGATCAGCCCCAGGGTGGTGAAAAATTCGGCGTGGCGGTCGCGCTGAATGACCTGGCTGGAGGCGGGCGCCGCTTCCAACCCCACCTTGTGGCATACGTACGCCTCCACCGACGGGGGCACATTCAGGAAGGTGCCCACCGAGCCGCTGATCTTGCCAAAGCTGATCGTCTCGCGGGCCTGCTCGAGGCGGCGGCGGTTGCGGCGCATCTCGTCGTACCAGATGGCCAGGGTATGCCCGAAGGTCGTGGGCTCGGCGTGGATGCCGTGGCTGCGCCCGATCTTGGGGGTGTCCTTATGCTCCCAGGCACGCCGCTCGATGACCTGCATCAACGCGTCGATATCGTCGAGCAGCAGGTCGGCGGCCTGGCGAAGCTGGATGGCGAAGGTGGTGTCGAGGATATCCGAACTGGTCAGCCCGAAGTGGATCCACCGGCCGTACTCCTCGCCGACCTGCTCCTCGAGGCTCTGCACGAAGGCGGCGATGTCGTGGCGGGTGATCTTTTCGATCGCTTGGGCGCGCTCGACGTCGACCGAAGCCCCCTCGCGGATGCGATCGGCGGCTTCCTGGGGCACCACGCCCTCCTTGGCCCAACCTTCAACGGCGGCCAATTCGACGTCAAACCAGATGTTGTACTTATTTTGTTCGGACCAGAGTTCGGCGAGTACGGGACGAGTGTAGCGGGGGATCATCTCAGACCCTCTGCGATGTCATACGCGTCGTGAAGGCGGGCGCTTCGGGCGACCCGCCGCGGTCGCCCCCGTTCCTAGCAGGTTGAGCTAAAAATGCAACGATGAATCCCCGAGCACTCTACTCGGGGCTGGCGCAGCAGCGAAAGCCGATATTTCCCGACGACGATCCCGGGGCCTTGGGCGACGAATACCGGCACGAGGCGACCGAGGGGCCGCTGTCGAAGCCACCGCCGGCGATCCGCTGCTCGGCGGTCCATTCGAAGACGTTGCCGGTCATGTCGTGGGCGCCGGTCCAGCTTCGACACGACGAGAATTTGCCCGCCGGCGCCAGGCTGCGCTCGAACTCGTCCTCGTCGACCGTATTGCATTTGTTGGGATTCCAGTGGTGGCCGTAGGGGTATTTGCCGCCGCAGGCGTGCTTCCACTCGGTGAGTTTGCACAACCGCTTGCCTTTGGCGTTGCACAACTGCTTGGCTTTGAACCAACTGACGTGGGTCCTGGGTTTGACGCCGCGGCCGGGATACTCGTAGGCGTCGATGCAGTAGTTGCCCTTGTGGGATTTGACGAGCACCATGCCCGACTTGCATTTGGTGCCGGCGCTGGGCTTGGTCTGGGGCGCTGAGGCGCCCGAGTTCGCCGACGTGGCCGTCGACCCCTGGGCCTTCTTGGCCGACTGAGCCGCCTTCGCCCCTTTGGCAGCGGCAGTGGCGCCGGAGGACGTGGTTTTCTTGGTGGTCTTCGCGGAGGCCACGTCTGCCTGAGCGACCTCAGTCGCTTTCTTGGTGGCGTCGCCCCCCTGCTTGGCCTCGGGCTTGGCCTTCTTGGCCGCCACCACCGCCTGGCCTCGCGCGGCCAAGAGCACCTGATCGGCCTGTTTGGTGGCCTGGGTGAGCTTGGGATTCGTGGCCGCGGCATCAACCCCGGCATCGTCCGCTGCGGCGACCGCCCCGGCGTCAGGGGTGGCGCTCGCGTCGGCCACGGGCTGGTCGGAGTCGCCGATCTCGACGCGCTTGCTCGGCTTGGACCCGCTCATCCAAAAGATGATGGCCACCACGGCGATCAGCCCGACCAGGCCGGCCAGCAGCAGGGGCAAAGGAAAATCGGAGTCGTCGTCGGCCCCCGGCCCCGACGAGGCCGGCTTGGGCTTGATGGCCGTGGCCGTGGGCTCACGCTCGGGCTTAGGTGCCGCGCCCGGCGGAGCCGGCGGCGGCGGAAGCTCGTCGCGGTGCACCTCGTTGGTCTCCAGCAGGTCGCCCAGCTCGGGGTCGTCTTCCGCCCCGTCGCGCTTGTACTCCCGCGTGGCAATATCGTCCTCGAGGGGCTTGGCGATATCGGGCGGCGTGGGCGTATCCAGCGGGGCCGGCGGCGGCACGCTCGCGCCCTGCCCCTTGGCCTCATGGAGCAGCCGGCCGGTGTCGACCAGGGTGACAAAATCTTCGCTGAGTTCCTCGACACTGGCGTAGCGCTCGGCGGGGTCGAAGGCGGTGGCCCGGCGGCACAGGGCGTCGACGGCCGCCGCCTGGGGGATATCCGAGGTCGGCGAGCCGGGCGTGTAGTTCGGGCCGAAGAGCATCTCGCCGATGATGACGCCCAGGCTGTACACGTCGCAGCGTGGGTCCGCCTCGTCGGCGGGTGTGTGCAGCTCCGGGGCCAGGTACTGGCTGTCCGTCAGGCGCTCGGCAAATAACTGGGGGTCGAACGCCGCAAACAGGTAGTGATCGGTGACCTTGATGAGGTCGGGCAAAAAGATGATGTTGCTGGGCTTTAAGTTGCCCAGCGGAAACTCGCGGTTGACGTGCTGGATGGCCAGCGTGATCTGGCTGACGATGGGCTCGAGCTCGGCCAAGGTGAACTGCTCGCCCTTCTGGCGGCGCATCTTCAGGATTTTGCGCAGGTTCAACCCCTCCAGCGCCTGCATCGACACCCACGGGTGGTCCTTGTGCACGCCGCCGCCATGCACCCGCACCACGTTGGTCTGGGTCATGGTGCGCGCGGTACGCGCCACGCGCAGAAACTGCTCTTGATGACGGGGATCGGCGATGAGCTTGGGGTCGAAGACTTTGACGGCGACTTCGGCGTCGATCAGCGAGTCCTGGGCGCGATAGACCTCCCCGAGCGGGCCTGAGCCGATGAGTTCGCCGAGTTTGAAGCGCCCGGAAACGTCCTCGTTGGGCGGAAAGAACCGCTCCTCATCCTTGATCGCGCGCAATTGCTGGGTCATGCGGCGCAGCCCGTCGGAGCGCAACTCGAGCCGGCGCGATGTCCGCTTCAGATCCGCCCCACAGTTCTGGCAGGTCGAGTCCGCCGGCGAAACCGGGCTTCCACATTGATGACAAAGCACGTTGTCTCTCCTGGGCGCGGCGCGGGTGCGTTGGAGGCGGCAAAGGCGCGGCGTCGAATCTCCGGATACGTTCGGTATATCGCCCAGTTTAGTATCAAATCGCCCCCGCCCGCGCAACTCGATCGCCCCCGCCAGGCCGCCGAGCGAGGCGGTTGGACTCCCCTGCCCCGGTTGTCATCGGTGCGGCAAGCGGCTACACTCGATCACCAACTCACATGCCGATGTGACAACTTCAATTGTTCCCGTTACGCAGACAGGAGGACCTGTGCTCACGTCCGTCGTCGCGCGCTCGAAGCGCCCTGCCCCCATCGCCATCTCGGTTTTGGTCCTGGCCGCCCTCTTGCTGGGCGGTCTGGGCACCGCGTTTGCCATCAAGCCGGCGCGCAAGTTCCGCGGCCGAATCATCATCAGCACCAAACGCTTTCCCAGCCGCTTCAAGAGCGACCACCAGTTCATCCATCACATGAAGAAGGTCAATACGCATCGATTGACCGCCAAGGGCGACAAAGACTGGCAGTTTGAATACATGGCATTTTTGCCCAGCTCGGTGGCCACACTCAAGGCGGCGGTGACCTACTACGACATCACCAACCCCGGCCATCGCAAGATGATCAACACGTTTGCGTTCTACCCCAGCGACCGCAAAGACAAGATCTTGGCCGGCCACGCCGAGCTGTCCCCCAAGCGCTTCCAGGCCAACCACAAATACCTGATGGTGTTCAGCCGGGGCTACGGCCGCAAGATCCTGGCGAAGACGAAGTTCATTTTGCGCCGCAAGGGGCAGAAAAAGAAGAAAAAGGGCGTGGTGGACTTCACCAAAAAGGACAAGTAGCCGCAGCTTTCCTAGAGTTTTTTGGGCGGAAGCGCCCCGTCCGAATGCTCATCGCCCGACTTGGTCGGGTTGGAGCCCGTCGAGCTCGACTTCTTGGAGTCGTCGACGGGCTTCGTTGTGTGGTGGTCGGGCTGGGCGACGTGTTTGGGCGGGTGGTGCGCAGCCGGGGCGGTGTGTGACGGGGCGGCATGTGCCGGCGGCTCGGGCTTCGGGGGCGACGCATCGTGGTGCGCGGGGGCGGGCTTGGCGCTCGGCGAGGCGCAGGCGGCGAGGTGGTCGTCGAGCGTGGTCTTCAAGGAGGTCTCGATGCCGGCCATGGTGTGGGCGAGCCGGCGGGCGCGCGAGCAATCGCGGCCGCCGATCGCCGCGTTGAACTTGGTGTCGAGCTCGCCGAGCCGGTCGATCTTGGCGCGTAACGCCGTGCGTTTCTGACGCGCCTTGGCGGGCAGTTCGTCGTCGCTCATCCAAAGATAGGTGCTGTCCAGGGCGCGCTTGGCCGAGGCAAAGTCAGCGTGGCGCATGCTGTCTTCGGCGGCGGATAGCGAGCCGAGGACCTGGCCGGTGACCAGCACGTGGTCGATGTCGATATCGGGGTGCGACGCGGCCTGAACCGCCGGGCCGGCGGGCGGGTCGGCCGCGCCGGGGTGGTCGCCGGGGTCGCCTTGGAGCGACCAGACCACGCCAACGCCGGCCAGGAGAACGACCAAACCGACGGCGATGAACTTCCATGGGCCGCCGGGAGCCTGGTAGGCGGAGGCTTCGTCACGGTCGGCCCACTCGCCGGCGAGGTCGACGTCGTCGAGGCCGCCGGCGGGGTCGTCGGCGTGGTCGATCTCGCCGAGGTCGACCGCGCCGGGTTCTTCGGGGTCGGTGAAGAATTCGCCGGCAAAGTCGTAGTGCTTGGTCTCGCTGTCGTGGACACCGGGGGCGTCGGTGCGGTGGGGCTTGGAGGGGGTGTTGGCGGCGGTGTCCGAGACCTCCGAGGAGCGCGCGCCCAGCCGCTCGGTGTCGCCGGGGACGGGCGCGGATGCGCCGGGCGCGCCGCGCACCTCTTCGAGCGCCTCGAGCAGGTCATCGGCGGATTGATAGCGCTCGTCGGGCTCTTTGTTCAGGCATTTGAGGATGACGGCCTCGAGGCGAAGCGGCACGTCGATGTCGGCGCGGGCCTCCGAGGGGCGAATGGGGCGCTCGTTAAGCTGCTTGTTGAGCACGACCAACTTGTTCTTGCCTTTGAATGGCAACTTGCCGGTCGCCAAATAGAACAGGATGACGCCGACGGCGTACAGGTCGGAGCGCGGGTCGGCGGTGTCGCCGCGCGCCTGCTCCGGCGACATGAATTCGGGGGTGCCGAAGACCGAGCCCGTCTCGGTCATCGGGCCGCGGTCGTGGTCGTCGTCGACGATCTTGGCGATGCCAAAATCGAGCACCTTAACGGCGTAGCGACCGCGGCTGGTGGGCATGAGCATGATGTTGTCGGGCTTCAAATCCCGGTGGATGACGCCCTGGCGGTGGGCCGCGGAGAGCACCTCACAGATCTGCGTGCTGACGGAGACGACCTGGTCGGGGGCGAAGGGGCCGACTTCCTTGAGGGTTTCGGTGAGGCTTTCGCCCTCGATGAACTCGGTGATGAGGTACAGGGCGCCGTCGTCGTGCTGACCGTACTCCAGGAGGGTGACGGCGTTGGGATGGTTGACCTTGCAGTAGGAGCGCGCCTCGTTGAGAAAGCGCATGATGATGCCTTCGTCGGCAGTGAAGCGCTTGCTCAGAAACTTGACGGCCACGCGCTGGCCCAGCGGCTCGTTCAGCCCCAGGTAGACCTCGCCCATGCCGCCGGCGCCGAGGCGGTCGACGATCTTGTACTTCCCGCCGACGATCTCGCCGACGTACGACTCGCGCACCGCGCGGATAGGCACCAACTCGCTGCCGCAGTTGACGCAGTAGGCCCCGCCGCCGCTCTGGGAGACCATGCATTTCTTGCAGATCTTGACGACCTTTTGCGGCGCGTCCTCGGCCTCGCCGGCCGGCTGCGCGCTGGTCGCCTCCATCGCCGGGTCCTCCGCCTCGTCGCGACGAAAGGCCGGCGCGGTATCGCTGCCCACTTTTTGTTCGACGTCGTCGCCCAACACCATCTCACTTTTTCACACGAGCACTTGCCAACCCATTCTGCCATGCCGGCGCGTCTTTTCAAATTACAACGCGATTTGGCCGAAAGAGTGTTCCGATCCGCGCCGATCCGAATGCGCCGCCACACAGAAAACCGCGCACGCGCCTGCCCCCCCACCCCACCCCCTGAAAAGGTGCCATGCACCTTGACGAGCCCCGTCTCATGCGCCTGTGCGCCCGATTGGCCCACCCGGCGCCTCCCCCTCCCGCCCCACTTTTTTCAAGAAAAGTACGCAACGATTCGCCCCCTTTTGCCGAAAACCCTTATGAGGGACGTCTTCGATCACTTCGCCTCAACTCGGAGCACCATCATGGGACGCAAAATCCGCACCTTCGACAAAGACACCATCTACTTTGTGACCAACTCCTGCTTTCAGCGCTGCTTTTTGATGGCCCCCGGCGAGGAGGTCAACCGCATCATCCTGGGCTGTCTGGCCCGCGCCGTGGCCATCCACCACGTCCAGCTCTTCGCCTTCGTCTTCATGAGCAACCACTTCCACATGCTCGTCAAGGCCCCCTTCATGAATATGAGCGAGTTCATGCGCGACTTTCAGGCGGACATCGCCCGCGAGATCAACCGCCTGCGCAGTCGCAACGGCAAGTTCTTCTCGCGCCGCTTCAGCGCCGAGCCCATCCTCGACGAGGAGGCCCTCCTGGACAAACTCGACTACACCCTCAACAATCCCTGCAACGACGACCTGGTGCGCCACATCAAGCACTGGCCGGGGGTTAGCTCCTGGGACTTCCACGCCACCTCAGAGCCCATGGTGGGCAAATGGCTCGACCGCGACGAGCTTCGCAGGCTTCGCCGCAAAGACGAGAACACCCCTGAAGAGGCGGCCTACAAGGAGTTCGAGCTCGAGCTTTCGACCCTGCCGACCTTCAAGGACCTCACACCAAAGCAGGCCCAGCAAAAGGTCTGCGAGCATATCGAGCCGACGGCGACCAGGCTTCAAAAGGAGCGCGCCGACAGGCAAGACAAGTGTATGGGGCCGCGTAAGATCTTGGCCACGAAGTGGTGGGATCGGCCCAACGACCCCAAGAAGTCGCCCCGCCCGCTGTGCCACTGCAGCAGCGCGCAGGAGCGCAAGGCTTACCGAGAGCAACTGTACGAGACGATGGACGCCTACAAGAAGGCCAGCGGCCGCTGGCGCGACGGCGAGACCAACATCAGCTTTCCCTACGGCACCATCCCGCCGGGGCACACCCGGTGCATCGGCGCACCGCCGGTGCCCGCGCCGTTTGCCGACCTGAGCGCCAAGGGCTGAGGCCCGCGCCGCCACGTTCCGTCGTATCCCAGCGTCGACTCCCACCTTCGACGCCGACTCCGCCGGCGAGCGCAGCGGTGCGCCCGCCGCACCGCAAAGCGCGCCCTGCACGCCGAAACCCCCGCCAAAATCGCCGAGTCATGAAGTCAGCTTCGCCAGTTTGGCGACAAAGCACGTTCGAAGCGTGCTGACGAGGCTCGACCCATCGGCGAATCGCCTCGCAAACCCGCCTCGCAGGCGCATAAATGGCCGCCCGTAAGGGTGCATGGCACCTTTTCTCGGCAGCTCAGCTTGTTCAACCGGCCACGAGCCGTCGCTCATCCGCATGATGTGCGGCTGGTCAAGGTGGGTGGCACCTTTTCTTGGAGCGTGCTGACGAGGCTCGACCCATCGGTGAATTGCCTCGTCAATCCGCCTCGCAGGCGCATAAATGGCCGCCCGTAAGGGTGCATGGCACCTTTTCTTGGCAGCACCTTTTCTTGGCACCTTTTCTTGGGGGGAGGAACTGTCCACTGGTCGGGGCGTGTGATAAAAGGGCAAAAAGCGAATAAATCCCCCTCATTCGCGCCCGGGTGCAAGTAAATGAAGAACAAAGTTTTTGTGACCGATCTCGCCGAGGGCGACCAGATTCGTTCGACGTTTCTGGTCGCCGACAAGACCATGCGTACGACCAAGAGCGGCAACCCGTTTTTGGCGCTCAAGCTTATCGACAAGTCCGGCAGCGTCGACGCCAAGGTGTGGGACGAGGCCGAGGCGCTGGACGCGCGCTTCGCCCCGGAGGACTTTGTCGTTGTCGACGCCCAGGTCGACTCGTGGAACGGTAACCTGCAACTGAACGTGCGCGACCTCCGACGCATCGACGACGCCGACGTCGACCTGGAAGACTTCGTGCCCGCCTCGCGCTGGGACCGGGACCAGATGTTCCAGCAGCTCCACGACGTCGTCGGCCGCGAGATCAAGAGCCCGGCCATGTTGCGCTTCTTCGACGCGCTCTTCGACGAAAAGCAGCTCATGCGCCAGTTTTGCATGGCGCCGGCGGCCAAGGGCAACCACCACGCCTACGTGGGCGGCCTGCTCGAGCACGCCCTGTCGATGACCCGCCTGGCCGTCTCCCTGACGCGGCACTACGCCCACTACTATCCCGGGCTGCTCAACCAGGACCTGGTCATCGCCGGCTGCGTGCTCCACGACATCGGCAAATGCTTCGAGCTCAGCTACGGGCGCTCCTTCGGCTACACCGACTCCGGCCAACTCGTGGGCCACATCGTCCAGGGCGTCGAGCTCATCAGCGCCATCGCCAAGAAGGTCAGCCCCCCGCTGCCCGCCGAGATGCTCCTGCAGCTCAAGCACCTGGTGCTCAGCCACCACGGCAAGCTCGAATTCGGCTCGCCGGTGCGCCCCAAGACCCCCGAGGCCATGTTGCTCCACGAGATCGACATGATCGACAGCCGCATGAATATGCTGTCGAGCGTCGTCGCCGACAACCGCGACGGCGACGCCGGCCAGTGGACCGATTACCAGCGCCTCTTCCAAGAGCGCCTCTACCTGGCCGACCGCTCGGAGACGAGTTGGGCGAAGATCCGCCTGCCCGCCGACGAGCTCGACGGCCCCGGCGCCGTCCCCGAGCCCGGCGCCGACAGCCATGCCCGCCGGCGCAGCGCCGCGCTCGAGGAATCCGAGGTCAACCTCGACTTGTTTCCCGAGTGACCGACATTTGACCCGCGCGCGCCTCGCGTCGGGCGAGCAAGTCTGGCACCATAGTGCCACTCCGCCATTCGCAAATGAGGACGGCAAATGAGCATCCTAAACCGGCTCAACCGCATCATTCGCTCCAACGTCAACGACCTGCGCTCGGGCTCGCACCCCGACTCGCTCAACCAGGTGCTCGGCGAGATGGAATCCAGCCTCAAGGAGGCCCGCCGCCAGAAGGTGGTGCTGCGCAAGCAGGAAGCCAAGTTGGTGGCCGCCATTCGCCAACAACGCGATAAGGCCGACCAGTGGGAAGATCGGGCGATGATGGCGCTCAAGAAAGGCGAGGAGGATCTCGCCCGCGACGCCCTGGTGGTGCGCAACGAGGCGCTCGACGAAGCCGCCAAATTGCGCGACGAGCTCGAAGAACACCGCATGTACTTGCAGGATATCGACAGCGCCCTGGAAGCCCTGGAGATGAAACTCGAGGGCACCCGCGGCCGGCTGCGCGCCAGCAGCACGACCGCGGCCCGTCCGCCGCGAAGCCTGCGCGACGAGCGCGATTGGGACGCCGAGTTTCGCCGCCGCGTCGAAGATCGCGGTGCCTCCGCGCCGCGCTCGACCCCGACGCGCGGCGCCTTTGAGGACGACCATCTCTTCGACGAGATCGACCGCATGGGCTCGAAGATCGACGCCTTCGAGGCCGAGGTCGAGGCCATGCGCGAGTTGAGCGACGACAACCTCGGCGATCCCGGCCGGCGCCGCCTCGAGGAGCGCTTTCGCCGCCTCGAGCAGCACGACCGCCCGCGCCGATCGCGCGACGACAGCGGCGATGACCTGGCCGACCTCAAGCGCAAATTCGAGGACTGATCTGCGCCCTACTGGGCGACATAAAGGGACTCGGCCGCTCCGTTGGCGCCGCGCCCCGCCGCGCTCGGCGAGCTTCCGCCCTGGCCGCCAAAGCCCACCTCGAGGGTCGTCCCCGTGGTGGTGGGGTCCGTGCTCAGATCCGCCGACGTGTAGATCGCAAACGACGGGCCCCCGGCACCACCGCCGCCGGGGCCGCCCTGACCGCCGCGCCCGCCTTTGCCGCCGACCCCGCCCGCGCCGCTATCGTCTTCACCGCTGCCGCCGGGACCACCGGGGCCGCCCTCACCGCCCGGGCCCCCCTGCCCGCCGGCGCCGCCCTGGCCGCCCTGGCCACCGATGATGTCACAGTCGTCGAGAACCACGTCGGGACTGTCCACCAGCAACAGCGCCACCGAGGCTCCGCCCGGCGCGCCTCCCTCGCCGCCCAGGCCGCCGCAGCCGCCCGATCCGCCCCCGCCGCCGGTGCCGCCATAGGAATCGCACAAATTGGTGCCGCCGCCGCCGCCGCCGCCACCACCGCCACCGTTACCACCGCTGCCCTGCCCGCCGGTTTCGCCGGTCTTTCCCACCCACTGCATGCCGTCGAACTGCCCACCGGCGTCCGCCCCCGTGCCCGCATCCCCGATGTCGCCGGCGTCGCCCACGTGGCCCTTCTGACCGGCCTGCTTCGAGCCCGCTCCGGCGCCGCCCGCAGTCCCGCCGTCGCCGGGGCTGCCGTCATGCCCGGAGTCGCCGCCCAGCCCGGCCGCCCCGCCGTCGCCGCCCTTCTTGCCGCCGCAGGTGGACACGGCCCCCGAGCCCACCGACGGTGCCGAATGGTGGGGACACGCAAAGCCGCCGTGGACCGTCCCCTTGTTGCCAGGGCCACCGGTGGCGCCCGTATCGCCCTGGGCTCCGGTCACCCCGCGCGCCCCGTCGCCGGCGGCCCCGCCGGTGATCTTGACGTGATGCAATTGCACCCCGTTGCTGTTCTCCAGGTACACCGCCACCACCGTCTCGCCCTTGTCGGGCTGGTAGTCGTGTTCGACCTCCAGGTCGACGAGCTTGGTCGGTGAGGTCAGCCCGGTGGCGTGGATGACCGGGTTCTGCCCGCGAATGAGCGTGCGCCCGGCGCCGTCGCGGGTCCACCCAAATCCGTAGCCGCCCACCACGTTGACCCCGTCGGCCAGCTCGATGGACTCCGAGAACATATTGGCCTCCACCAGCACCCACGACTTGGTGGGGTCCTGGGCGGCCATGTCGATCCCCGCCTGGATGGTCGCCAACGGGTGGGACATCGTCCCGTCGTTGGCATCATCGCCGTAGGTGGCCACGAACACGCTCGTGGCCATGTCGCCGTCGATGCCGTCGCAGTTGGTGTCCTTGTGGTCCGGGTCGGGCTCATCGACCGACTGGCACTCGGTGTTGGCATCCGATCCGCTGCTCGTGTCCATGGGACCGGCGTCGAGGCCGTCGGTGTCGACGTCTTGCTGGCCCGACCACGTGTCCTGTCCGACGTCGTCGGCCGAGGCAGCGTCGGTCGACGACTGGCGCCGGCCAAATTGCGAGTTATCGCCGCCGCATCCAGCGGACATTATCATCAGCAGCAGCGTAGCGGCGGCGAGGGCACGCACGGGGGCAACGGTCGGCGACGGCATCGTGCCAGGCTCCATTCTGAGGGTGTCAGCTTCACTACCTCCGAGTGTATGAGGACGGGCGGCACCGGTCAAATCGGCACCGGTCGACGCGCGCCTGCCCGCCGCCCGCCCCCATCGCGATTGCCGCTTGTGATTGCACGGCCGGATCGCGTACGATGGCACCTCATCAACCAATCGGATTCACTCACTTTCTCCTACACGGACGACGAGTATATGGACGAGTTTGTCGACGTCGAAGACGCAGGCGGCTGCCTGGAAAATATCAAGAATTCGTTCGCCCGGGTCGGCGGCGGCATCCTGATGGTGCTCATCGCCTTTCCCCTGCTGTTCTGGAACGAGGGACGCGCGGTCCACCGCGCCGAAGACCTGGCCACCGGCCGCGGCGCGGTCCAGTCGGTAGACGCCGGAAAGGTCGATTCCTCCCATGAGGGAGACCTGTTGCATATGACCGGCATGCTCAAGGCCGACGAGCCGGCGCAAGACACCCAATTTGGCGTCAGCGCCAACGCGATCATGCTCGAACGCAAGGTCGAGATGTACCAGTGGAAGGAGCACAAGAAGACCAAGAAGCGCCACAAGAAAAAGATCACAACCTATCGGTACACCCAGGAGTGGTCGTCGAGCCCCATCAATTCGGCGAACTTCAAGCACCCCAAAGGCCACCAAAACCCGTCCATGCCGTTTAAGGGCGCGACGTTCTATGCCGCCAAGGCGTCCCTGGGCGCCTACACGTTGTCGCATGACCTGGAGACCAAGTGGCCGGCGAGCGACACCTACAAGCTCGACAAGAAGGCGCTTGCGGGCTTCAAGCCGGTCAACGGCATGCAGCCCCAGCTCAACGGCAACCAGGTGTATTACGGCGACCCGTCCAAGACGCTGGTGGGCGACGTGCGCGTCACCTACATGGCCGGGCTTCCCGGCAAGGCCAGCGTCGTCGCCGGCCTCGAGAAGGGCACGCTGGTCAAGTGGACCAACGAAAAACTCAACGGCTCCATCGGCATGCTCTCCAAAGGCACCAAATCGGCCAAGCAGATGTTCAAGGAGGCCGAGGAAGCCAACGCCATGATGACGTGGATCCTTCGGCTGGTGGGCTTTTTGCTGATGTTCTTCGGCTTCAACCTCATCACCGGCCCCATCGACGCCATTGCCGGCGTGGTCCCGGTGGTCGGCTGGCTGGTCGACCTGGGCACCACGGTGGTGTCGGGCATTCTGGCGGTGGCGCTGACCGCCATCACCATCGCCATCGGCTGGATCGTCTACCGCCCGTTGATCGGCATCTTGTTGCTGGTGGTGGGGCTGGGCGTCATCGGTGCCGGGGTCTTCTTGGCGCTCAAAAAGCGAAAAGAAGCGTAGAGGCTCGCAGGAACCACAGTCGCAGGACAAGCGGCCTGCAGAATTCGTGAGGGCGCGGCGCCATGTTGGCGCCGCGCCCTTTTTGTACTCAGGAGTCGATGTGGGCGACCTTGCCGGCGACCGCGATGCAGTCGCGCCACTCGCCTTCGACCTTGCCCATCCCGTAGATCACCGCGTTGCGAACGACGCTGCCCGCGGAGACCTCGGCGCCGTCGACCACGGCGTTGGGGCCGAGTTTGGCCCCGGCGTCGACCGTGGCACTCAGCCCCAGCAGCACCGGCCCGGCGCAGCCGGCTTTGTCGTGGGCGGCCTCGGGGTTGTACACATACAGCCCTTCGGCCATCGGCGCCGGCAGCGGGGCCTGCTCGAAGAGCTCGGGCTCGTCGAGCACCCGCCGCGTGGTCTCCAGATACAGCTTGGGATTGTCCAGGGCCGCCCAAAACCCCTCGTTGACCGAGGCGTGGAGGGTCGCTCCCGCCTCGAGCAGCGGCCCGTAGACATCGCCCACCATGCAGCCCTCTTCGAGCGGGATATCCGCCAGCAGTTCGGGCTCGATGAAGTGTACGCCGGTAAAGTCGTACTCGGTCAACGCCTCGTCGGCCTGGGGGTGGCGCATGTCGCGAAGCCCGCGCAGGTGGCCGTCGTCGTCGAGCCACACGCGCCCGGGCTGGTCGTCGGCCTTGGGGCGCACGACCAGGGTGGCGCGCGCGCCGCTCTGGCGGTGCACCTCGAGGTGGTGTGCCAGGTCGATATTCATCACGCTGTCGCCGTTGAGCACCACCATGGTCGCCGAGGGCTCACCGAGCGCCTTCCACAGGCCGCGAATGCCTCCGGCGGTGCCCAGGATCTCCCATTCGCGGGCGTACACCGGGTGCAGTCCGAATTGGGCGGTGATACGGTCGACGACCGGGGGAATGGAATCGGCCAGATGGTGCAGGTTCAGGCCCACCTGGGTGATCCCGGCGCGCGCCAGGTGGTCGAGCGCGTAGGTGACAATGGGGGTATTGAGGAAGGGAAGCAGGGGCTTGGGGAGCGCCTCGGTCAACGGCCGAAGGCGGGTCCCGAAGCCCGCGCATAATACAGCGCCTACTACGTCGTGGTCAGCCATCGATTAGAAGTCGTCCGAGTCCCAGGTTCCGCGGCCGCCGGCTTTGACCTGCGCCTTCTCCTCGGCCTTTTCTTCGGCCTCTTCTTCCTCGAAGGAAAACTCGGTCTCTTTTTCCTTGGCGGTCTCGGAGACGCCCATCTTGGCCTTGAGGGCGGCCAGGGCCTCGTCGGCGCCGTGATCGGCTTCCAGGTCCTCGAATTTGGAGGCGAGGTCGTCGCCGCTGAAGCCCTCGGCGAGCTCGGCGGAGGCCTCGGCTTCGGCCTCCATCTGCTCGATCTTTTCGCTCATGCGGTCGAAGGCGTCGAAGGCCGAGGTGTCGTTGAGCCCCGACATCGTCTCCTGGATGGTCTGCTGGGCCTCGGCGCGCTTTTTGCGAGCGATGAGGAGGTTCTTTTTGCGCTTGGCCTCCTCGATCTTGTTGTTGAGCTGGCGCAGTGAGTCGCGAAGCTTGTCGGCGGCGGCTTTCTGGGCCTGCCACTGCTTCTGGTACTCCTCGGCCAACTCGTCGTGCTCCTGCTTGCGCGACAGCGCCTCTTTGGCGAGGTCGTCGCGCCCGGCGCGCACGGCCATCATGGCCTTCTTCTCCCACTCGCTGGCCTTGTGGAGCTCGGAGTCGAGTTGTTTCTTGAGCCGCTTCTCGTCGGCGATGGCCACGGCCACCTGTTTCTTGGCGTTGATCAGTTGCTCCTTCATGTCGAGGATCAACTGGTTGAGGATCTTTTCGGGATCCTCGGCCTTGCTGATGAGATCGTTGATATTCGCCTTGAGGAGCGTTCCGATCCGTCCGAAAATGCTCATCTATCGTCTCCTAAATAGTACGCGCCCGATTGGAGTTGTGTGTGCCTGCGTCCCGCGTCGATGCCCGTGGCGGCCCGCCGGGTGTTCGCGCGGCCCGAGACCACGCTCCAAAAAACACCAACGGTCGAGCCCACGCCGGTTATTCGCGGCGGGTCAAAATTGGATTATGCGCCTGCGGCTTCCGCGTCCTGTGCCTTGCGCGGCGCGAACTCCCGAAGCTCCTCGTAATGCTCGCGAATGGCCAACGCGATGGCGTCGACCGAGGCCTGGAACTCGTTGTAGTCGAGGTTTTCACTCTGCAACGTGTCCACGATGACGATGGCGTCGTCTTCCAGCCCGTACGCTCCGGCGACCATGCTGGTGGCGTTGAGCTCGAGCAGCCGGGTAAACAGCTCCAAGCGCCCGGCCTGGGGGGCCTCCATCAACTTGACCCGAAAGGTGATCACCGGATCGTTGTGGATGAGCACGATGTTGTCGATGTAGTCGGTGTCATCGTGCAGGAGCCACAGGCCTTCATGGACCTGCTCGAACGGGAATTCGGCCTCGATGAGGTAGGCCTCGATCTGGTCATTTGTCGCCATCTTCAAACCTCCGAGTCACCCAGAAGGGGGTTACGATTTTTGCACCGCAGTTGAGATGGGCATGTTAGGGACTGCCCGCACGCAGTGTCAACGATCCACGGCGCCCTCGCCTTCCATGATCGACGGGGGCTACTCGACTTCGGCCAAATCCTGGGCCGACAGGGTCGTCTCCACGTCCGCCATGCGCTCGCCGGCGAGGGTGACGGCGTATTTGGCCAGCTCCGGGTGAGCGTCGGCGACGGCGGCAAAATCGTCGCGCGACAAATACAGCAGATGCCCCGGCGTGGTCATCACACAGCCGGCCAGCGCGGGGTTGTCCGAGACCACCCCGACCTCGCCGAAGACCTCGCCGGCCGACAGCGTGGCGATGGTGATCTCCCAGCCCTCCTCGTTGCGCACGATGTCGACCTCGCCGTCCAGAATCAAGAATAGCCCCGGACTCTGGTCGTCCTGGCAGATGAGCTTTTCGCCCTTGCTGACGCGCAGCCCGGTAAACCGGCGCATCAGATCGACGCGGGCATCGGCGTCGAGCTTGCGAAACATCTCGTGGCGCTCGAGCAGTCCCTCGGTCAACGCGTGACGACGCAGCGTGGCCAGGCGACTGTGGAAGTCGCCCAGTTGGCGGTCCAGCGCCTCGATGGCGGCCCCGTCGAGGCGCAGCAACTCGGAGCTCTTGCGGCTGAACACGTTTTGCTTGGCCGGCGAGGCCGAGCGGCCAAAGGCGTTCAACCCCAGCAGCGCCCCCGACGGCAGGCGCACGGTGGGGTCGTTGTCGATGTGAAAGTCAGCGGTGACCGTCCAGACGAGATCATCGCTCATCCGGTCTTCGCGAAGCACCGCCTCGGCCTGGGCAAAGATCTCGTACTCCAGGTAATCGAGCACCGCGCGCAGCGTCTCCGAGGGCAGCAGGCTCAGCAGCGGCAGCGGCGGCAGGCGCTGGGGTTCGTTGACCAGCGTGTCGATGTCGATGGCCAGTTCGAAGGCACGGTCCAGCAGCGCGGCCTCCTCGCCGGCGTCCTCGTCGACCTCGAGGACGAACTCGGCGTCGCCCTGGACGAGCTCGGGCAGCCGGGCATCCAGGTCGAGGTAGGGGCTTCGGATATTGTACAGCGCCGTAAAGTGGTCGAGCAGCACGGTGGTGTCCGGGCGAAGCGCCTGCATCTGCTTGATCGCCGCCAGGCTGCGCGCCGGGTGGCCGGTGTTGGCCCAGTGGCGCGCGACGTGGTCCCACACGCCCACCGCTTCGTTTTTTCGCCCGCGCGAGGCCAGCATCACCGCCACGCGCTCGCGAAGCACCGCCGTGTCGTCGGCGCGCTCGAAGTTGGCCAAGATGAGCTGCAGGGCCCGGGTGAATGCTGACTCGGCGATGGCGTCATCAATAGTGGACAGGAGGGTGGCAAGCTTGGTCGGTTCCATCGGCGCCTTTTCCAGTTTTAGATCGATGCTGCTCTCCGGCAGTTTAATGCATGGACGCCCGGGCGGACAAGGACGCAACCGCGGGCGTAGCCCAGCCGCCCGCGGCCCGCCAAGAGGCGTTCGGGGTTCGCACTGCCGGCGACAAACTGGTACGATGGTCCCAGGACGGCCACGGGAATAGAACCTGCGCCCGAAGTTGCTGTACTCAACGCGGTTGTTAGGTTTTACACAGTGCCGTCAGGCCCATGAGAAAAGATCCACTGACTCGATCTGGAGCAGGCCAATGGTGAGAAGACGCGTAGCGACATGGCTTCGCAAGGGGACAATGCCGGCGATGATCGCCGTGCTGGCAATGGCAGCACCCGCGGTGGCGTCGGCCCAGACGCCGACGAGCGGGCGCACGCTCGACGACTGGAAGGCCTGCCTGGCGGGCGCCACACCGTCGACGCACAACGTGGAGCCGTGGACGGGCAACGTGCCCGCCGATCAGGCCATCGAGATGGGGGTGCCCTCGTCGATCATGGACACCGACCCCACCCACGATGAGGTCGTCTTCGACTTCAAGGACAGCGTCGCCGACGCCGACATCGTCGCCTGGGGCCACCACAACGGGCTGAACCTTCGCCTCAACAGCCGCTACAGCGACGACGCCAATATCTTCGTGGCCGACGTGCCCGAGGGGGCCGTGCCCTACATCAAGGACTGCGTGGCCAAGTCGGCGCCGGCCGGCTGGATCCAGTCCGCCGAGGAGAATATCGAGTACCACACCTTCGGCCAGGCCAGCGACGCCAAAGCCGACACCACCCCCAACGATCCGCTGTACCAATTCCAGTGGAACTTCAAGCAGATCCACGCCGAAGACGCCTGGAAGGTCTCCACCGGCAAGGGCGTGACCGTGGCGGTCATCGACACGGGGGTGGCCATGGAGAACGCCCCCGATCGGGGCATCACCCGGCCCAAGGATCTCGACGGCACCGCCTCGGTGGCCGGCTATGATTTCGTCGACGACGACAGCTTCGCCTGGGACGGCCACGGCCACGGCACCCACGTCGCCGGCACCATCGCCCAGACGACCAACAACGAATACGGGGTGGCGGGGCTGGCCTACAACGCCAAGATCATGCCGCTGCGGGTGCTCAACTCGCGCGGCTTCGGCCAGGTCAGCGACATCGCCGACGCCATTCGCTTCGCCGCCGACAACGGCGCCGAGGTCATCAACATGAGCCTGGGCGGCCCGCTGCCCAGCCTGGTGATGAGCCGGGCCATCAAATACGCCCACAACAAGGGCGTGACCATCGTGGCCGCCGCCGGCAACGGCGGCAAGCGCGCCCCCAGCTATCCGGCCGCCTACAAGGGCGTCATCGCGGTGGCCGCCACCCAATACGACAAGAACACCACCTTTTACTCCCAGTGGGGCAACTACGTCGACATCGCCGCCCCGGGCGGCAACACCCGCGTCGACCAGAACGGCGACGGCCGCCCCGACGGGGTCATGCAGGAGACCCTCAAAGACGGCAAGACCGACCAGCACGACTTCCTGCTGTATATGGGCACCTCCATGGCCAGCCCGCACGTGGCCGCGGCCGCCGCGCTGGTCATCGCCGAGGGCATCACCCGCCCCGACGAGGTCGAGAAGGTCCTGGAGAAGACCGCCGACGACTCCCTGGAGGAGCGCTACGACTCGCCCAAGGAGTTCCACGAGCATTACGGCGCCGGGCTGATGCAGGTCGACAAGGCCGTCGAGGACGCCGTGGTCGACCAGGGAGCGTGGCGCTTTGCCGGCGGGCTCATCCTCGCCCTGCTCGCCCTGGTGGGCGTGCGCCGCAAGGACGCGCTGGGCATCGCCGGCGGGTTTAGGCCCTCGGTGATCATCACCAGCGTCCTCACCGCCAGCGGCCTGTTCTTCCTGCCGCTGGTCTTCGGCGGCCACACCGGCGTGGTTGGCAGCGTGGTCAGCGTGCTGTCCCACCCGTTGGCCGAACTCGACCTGGGCCTGCTCGGCCCGGCGTTCAACCAGAACCCGCTGCTGGCGAGCTGCTTGATTCCGCTGGGCGCGGTCGCCCTGCTGGGCGGCAGCAAGCGCTGGAAGTACATCGCCTCGGGCATCGCCCTGGGCATGGCCGGCTTCCTGCTCACCGAAGCGTTCCTGCTGACCTCCGACGTCCACTGGATTCCGGGCATGAACGTGCTCGACCGGCTGTGGCTCGGGGCCAACGGGCTGATCAGCTTTGCCATCGGCTACTTTAGCCTCAAGCGCTACTGAGCCGGGCACATCCGCCCGACACAAAAAAAGAGGCGGGCCTTGGGGCTCGCCTCTTTTTTGTGTCTCGGTGTGACCACGCGCGCTCAGGCCGCCGTCTCCTCGACCTCGGGCTGCCAGCCGCGCAGCCACTCGCGCAGCAGCACGAAGTGATGGTGCGAGATGTCGACAAAGCGCACGCCCACCAGACCGTTGTCGTCATAGACGCGCTCGGCGCCCACCCAGATGGGCTCGTCCTGGCCGGGCAACTCGAATTGCAGGCGCATCCGACCGTTGGGATCCTCGCTGACCTGGCGCGTCTCCAACAGGCGCATCAGTTGCATGCCGCCCATCGAGATATTGGTCGCCCGGCAGATGTTGCGGTGGCCGGACTCGACCTTGTTGAGAATAATATCGCAGTCGATGCGCTCCTGCTCCCTGCGCGTCTCTTCCATGAGATCCTCCAATTGGCGTTACTTCCGTCCGTAGAGACACGGTGTGCCACCGTGCATGTCGTACATCTGGAATAACACGAGCACGCGCGCCTCCCAAATTTTTCGCCACGGCCTGATTACTCGCTGCCAGCACTAGAACCTCGCGGCCAATTGGCTTAGACTGTTCGCACGATCCGCCCGCGGGCGGGTCGACCACGTATAGGGAAGCGACGCACCGACCAACGACCAGCCGACGCCCCCGGCGCCGAGTGGAGCACACATATGACCGCGACGATCGAAGAGACCATCACCCACTCACCGTTGTTCAAGCATCTCGACGAGCAGTGGTGCCAGCGACTGGTCGAGTCCGCGCAATTGCGCACCTACGAGGCCGGCGAGGTGATCATCGACGAGGGCCAGCCGGCCGAGTCGCTGTTCATCGTGGTGCGCGGTCACGTGCGCGTATGGACCCACGCCGATGCGCGCGACGTCGAGCTCAAGACCCTGGGCCCGGGCGCCTATTTCGGCGAGGTCTCGCTGCTCAGCGGCAAAGACGCCACGGCGACCGTGGAGGCCAAAGACGACGCCGTCGACGCCGTCGCCCTCGACCGCGACATCCTCGTCGAGTTGGTCGGCGCCGACGACAAGGTGCGCCGCATGCTCGAAGGCGTGACGTTGGCGCGCGCCAAAGACACCATCGGCAAGGTGCTCAAATAACCGACGAGCGCATCCCGCCCCGCCCACGAGCAGTTCCATGAAATCGAGGCTCTCTCCCGTTGTCGCGCTCCTGGCCACTCTGGTGATGAGTGTGGCCAGCGCCGGGTGCGGCATCGGCGACGAGACCTACGCGCCCCCCGACGGCCCGGGGCCGTGGATCCTGGTCGACCTGTACCACTCCCGCAAGCAGAACCACGAGGATTATCGGCTCTCCAAGGGGGACTACGCCTACCAGGGCGACTTTGCATTCTACCGCGCCTTCGAGCACCTGAAGACGCACGGCTACAAGGTGCGCTCGATCCGTCAGATGCCCCTGTCGGCCGAGCGGCTGCGCGGGTTCGACGTGCTGTTCATCAACCTCGTCGACGACAGTCGCCCCAATTTTACCGCCGAGGAGCGCACGGCCATCCGCCAGTGGGTCAAGCAAGGTGGCGGGCTGTTCGTCATCGCCGACCACACCAACGTGTACCGCAGCAGCGAGCGGCTCAACCCGCTGCTCGAGCCGATGGGCATCCGGGTGGGCTACGACACGGCGGTGGACTACCCGCCGGAGTACTCCGTGGCGGGGCTGGCCTGGATCATGGTGTGGGACTTCGACGGCGACTACCTGACCCGCGGCGTCGACATGATCAGCATGCAGACCGGCGCCCCGCTGTTCAGCGACTACGGCATCGCCCATACCAGCGCGCGAAGCTTCGCGGACTTCTGGGACAAGACCGACGACACCGGCTACTACGGCAACTGGAGCTACGACGACGGCGAGAAGCGCGGCCCGCTCGACGTGGTCGCCGCCCGCGAGTACGGCAAGGGGCGCGTGGTGGTCACCGGCGACCAGAATATCTTCGGGGACGCCTGGCTGTACTTCGGCGACAACTTCGAATTCATGATGAATATCTTCCAGTGGCTGGCCCACGAGGAAGACGCTGCCCCCCTGCGCGCGACGCGGCCGGCGGGGCTGAACGTGGGGTTGGATCTGGCCCACGACGACTTCCAGGTCGGGCGAAACGGCGAGGATGGCTACTACCCGTTTTACGTCAACCTCAACCGCGACCACGAGGTCACCGCCAACGGGCGTCTGGGCATCGACCCCGACGACGACGCGCTGCTGTTGATGGACCCCACGCTGGACTACGATTGCCCGGCGATCGACCGCATCCGGAAGTTCTTCGAGCAGGGAAAGACGGTGGTGTTGAGCTTCGAGGCCGACGCCATCTCGGCGGCGACCATCGATCTGTTGCGCCAGTTGGCGCCGGACTTCTCAGTCGACGTCGACGGGCACCACTACCCGTTTGCCACCACCGACCCGCGGCAGCTCGAACACCTGGCCATTGCCCACAGCGCCGGCGCCCATGCGTTGGCCTCCGATCAGGTCGACGTCGACGGGCTGGAGGTGTCCAGCCTGCCGCGCGGGCGACAAAATTCCGACGGGGGGTTGTCGGCGTATCTGTTGGCTATAACTTCTAAGTGGGGAAACCCGTTTATCACTGCCCGGAAGGGGGGAGACAACGTCGACGTCGCGCGCCACAAGGCCATCGGCCCCGGCGAGCTGGTTGTGTTCATCCAGGACGGATTTTGGCGCAACCGCACGCTGGGCTACAGCGAGACGACGCCGCCAACGGAACAGAATGCTGACGCCGTGCAGTTAGAATATCGCTTGCTGGACTATCTGAAACAGGCGTCGCGCTAGCGGTGGCCGGACGCGCCACCCCAGCCGACCCACAGGAGTGACCCCATGAGCCTTGAGCCAGTGACTGATTTGCTCGACCGATTCTTCGCCGCCGGCGCCTCCCGCACACGTCGGCGCCTGCTGCTGGCCGCGGCGTGCGTGCTGGTGACCCTGGGGGTGACCAGCAGCGCGTGGGCCTCGACGGTGCTCCAACTCGACCTGGAGAGCCTGGTCGCCAACTCCCAGCAGATCGTCGACGGCACGGTCACCCGCGTGCAGCCCAAGGTGGAAAACGGCAAGGTGTATACCTACACCACCATCGCGGTCAAAGAGGGGCTCAAGGGCGCCCAGGCCGGCGACACGGTCACCGTGCGCCAGTTGGGCGGGCGCACCGACGATCTGGCCACCTGGGTGCCGGGCATCCCCGACTTCCAGGCCGGCGAGCGGGTGATCGTCTTTTTGGAGAAAGCCAACGCCCACGCCATGCCCGTGGTCACGGGGATGTCGCAGGGCAAATTTCATATTGCGTTGGGCCCGGACAACGTCACGCCGTATGTCGTGCCCTTCTTGGGGGATCTGGCGCTGATCAAGCCGCGCCAGACCGGCACGACCACCACCAGTCCGCAGGGGCAGGCGCTGAACCAGCAGGACGCCGCGGGGGCGACGTTCCAGCCAGCACAGCCCGCCACCTTGTATCGGCGCGTGGTACCGCTGGATGTCTTTAAACAAAGGGTTCGCGATGTGATTCGCGGACAGGGGGATGAATGAGGCACAAAACGTGGGGGATGATTTCATTGGCTGGGCTCGCCGCCGTGCTGCTGTGTCCCGCCACAGCTCTGGGATACCGCCAGACGATGACGTGCACCCAATCGGGCACCTACGCCTGCAAAGATGGCGAGAAGCCCATCCCGGTTCACTGGAATGCGCGCTGCGTGCGCTATCGGATCAATGAGGATGGCAGTAAGAATTTCGACGGCGATTCCAGCGATGTGCCCGACATCGAGGAGATGCGCCGGGCGGTCGACAAGTCGTTCAACACCTGGAACAAGGTCAAATGCAGCAACATCATGCTGGTCGACGGGGGGCTGACCAGCTCCAATGACGCCTCCTACGACCCCAACCAGAGCAAGAGCATGAACGTGGTGGCCTGGCGCAACCAAAATTGGGGCAAGGTCGCCAGCGCCCGCGCCTTCGCGCTGACCAGCGTGACCTTCAACCCCAAAAACGGCGTCATCGCCGACGCCGACATCCAGGTCAACACCGAGTTTTATCAATTCTCGGCGGGCAACGACCCGCAGCCCAACCACGTCGACGTGCAAAATACGTTGACCCACGAGGTCGGCCACTTCATCGGGCTGGACCACAGCAAAAAACCCGAGGCGACCATGTTCGCCACCGCCCCCGTCGGCGAGACCTCCAAGCGAAGCCTGGACGCCGACGACATCCACGGCGTGTGCGCCACCTACCCCATCGGCGACCACTCCAAGTCGCTGTGTGAGAGCGAAAGCGACTTTCCCTCTCAGGACAACCTGGGGATGGGGTCGGGGACGTGCACCATCACCGGTGTCGACCGCACCCCGCCGGCCGGATGGGCCTTGGCGCTGCTGGGGCTCGCGGGCATCGGCCTGTGGCGACGGCGGTCCTAAGCTACTCAAATTTATGATTTTACGATCGCAAAAAAACGCGCCCTTGGGTTAAGATAGCGCGCGGCGCCCTCGGGGGGCGCCGCGCCGAGCCTTTTAAGCTGAATGCAGCAAAACACGCACTACAATAGTTTTCCTGAAATTTTTCACGCGATGGGGTGGTTGGTAGACTGGCGGTGAGTTCGAGCGCCGAGCATGAAGTCGAAGTCCATAAGCCGTACTCAAGCGCGACCGACACATGAAGTATCGCCTAGTTGTCCTCACACTGCTCGCCACCGGACTCGTCTCCGGTCTGTGTGCGCCCGCGTGGGCCTACCGGCACAACTACACCTGCGACACGCAGAGCCGGCCGTGTCGGGAGGGCCAGACTCCACACTCCATTCGGTGGGACCATAGCTGCGTGCTGTTCTACCTCGACGAGCACGGGTCCGATGATTTTCCGCGCGGCTCCGACGGTCGGGCCACGCCGGCGCTCGAGGGTCTGGTCAAGGCCTCCTTTGACACGTGGAATAAGCCGGCGTGCAGCGGCATCCAGTTGCTGTACGGGGGCATGGTCGACCCGGCCGCCGACCCGCCGGGTCAGCGGCGGAACGTCGTCAGCTTCGAGCAACATTGGGACGGCACCAGCGCCACGACCTTCGCGACGACCATCGTCAACTACGATCCGAACACCGGCGTCATCCACGACGCCGACATCAAGGTCAACGACGAGTTCTACCGCTTCGCGACCACGCCGACGCCGGGCCCCGGTGAAGCGGACTTGCAGAACACGTTGACCCACGAAGCTGGTCACTTTCTGGGATTTGCGCACAGTCGCCATCCGGAGGCGACGATGTACGGGTCGGCCAGCCTCGGCGAGACCAAAAAGCGCACGCTCGCCCGGGACGACATCGACGGCCTGTGCGCAACGTATCCGGTCGCCGAGTACCACTCGACCTGCGGCCGTCACGAGGACGTCGGCTCGGAGACGGGCGACGGTTCGTTTGGCTGGGGCTCGCCCAAGTCGACCGACGCCGCCAGCGCTTGCAGCGTGACGGGCCTGGGGCGTTCGGCTACACTACCGCCAGTGATGCTCATGTTGGGATTGATCGGAGGCGTCTTTTGCCGCAGGCGACACAAACGCTCGAGCGACGACTGAGCGACGACGAGCGCCACTACATCCTCGGCGCGCTCACCACCTCGGAGATCGCCCCCATGCCGGTGTGCGAGCGCGCGGTCGACGAGTGCCTGCTCATCCGTCGCACGCCCCTGCTCGGGGAGGTTCGCGACGTGGCCAGCGGCATCGCCTATGCCGCGCTCAAGACCCGCGCCAGCGGCATCACCCTGGGCCATCGGGTCTTTATTCGGCGCGAGTTTTTCTCCGACGAGGGTCGCGTTCCGCTGGATCTCGTGGCCCACGAGGTCGCCCACGTCGTCCAATTCCTGCGCGACGGCACCATGCCGTTTTTGTGGCGTTACGTGCGAGACTACGCGCTCAACCTGTCGCGTGGGCTGGGTGATCGCAACGCCTACCTGGCGATCCCCTACGAAGTCGAGGCCCGCCAGGTCGCCGACACCCTCCTTCGATATCACGCACCGTCGGACTGAAGCTCGCCGGCGAGCGCGACGAACTCGTCGAACGAGACGCGCTCGGGCCGCACGCGCAGATCCAGCCCCACCGCCGCGATGGCCTCTTTGAGCCGGTCCTTGGGGATTCCAGTGGATTTGAGCGCGTTGGGAAGCGTCTTGCGTCGCGACTGAAACGCCTGGCGCACCAGCTTGACGAAGAAGTCGCGCGCCGACGCGTCGGCAATGCGAGTGCCCGGCACGGGCTCGAAGCGCACCACCGCGCTATGCACACGCGGCGGCGGGCGAAACGCGCCCGGCGGCAGCGTCATGACGATTTCGGAGTCGGCGTACAACTGGCTCATCAAGGAGAGTACGCCGTAGTCGCTCTCCCCTACCCTGGCGACGAAGCGCTCGGCGACCTCGCGCTGGAACATCAACGCGAGGCACTCGAAGCGATCCATGATGGCCGCGAGGCGAAAGAAGACTTCGGTAGCGACGTTGTAGGGCAGATTAGCCGCGCACTTCCAGCGCACGTCCCCGGCGATGAGTTCGTCGAGGTCCTGGGCGAGGACGTCGCCTTCGACCAGCTCGAGGTCTCGGCCGGGCACGAGCTCGGCGCGCAAAAACGCCGCCAGATCGCGGTCCAATTCGATCGCGAGCACGCGGGCGCCGCGCTCGAGCAAGGTGAACGTCAGGGTGCCACAGCCCGGCCCCACCTCCACCACGCGGTCCCCAGCGCCCACGTCGGCGGCGTCGGCGATCGCCCCCAGGATATTGGGATCGACCAGAAAATGCTGTCCGAAGCGCTTTTTGGCGCCTCTCTCGTAGCGTCGAACGAGTTCACCGGGCGTCTGAATGTCTTCCACGTACTGTCGGGGTTGCGGGAGTATGGCCGACCACGACGGTCGGCGGGTGACCGGCGCTCAACCTAGCGGGGCTGGCGCACAGGTGCAACGCGGTCTTTTTTCCTCGGCGCAAATGCGGTAGGTTCGCCAGCCCGAGCAACGTCCGCCAACACGAGCCTGTGACGCCCATGGTTTCCTGCCGGCTTCGACATCTCGCGCTGTCTCTCCTGGCCGCCGCCAGCCTGCTGACGAGCGGGTGCCTGACCACCATCGACTCGGCGTGCACCAGCATCGCCCAGACGCATTGCGCCAGCTGCTTTAGCTGCGCCGGCAAGGTCGACGGTGTCACCGGCGCCGAGCTTTGCAACGTGCCTGCTTCCGCGGGCACCTCCCAGTCGGCCTGCGAAGACGCGCTTGCGGGCGTATGTGAGCGTCAGGGACGCTCCATGCAGGACCCCTTCGGCGATCTCAACCAATGCCAGACGGCCGTCGACAACCAGACGTGCGACGACCTCGTCAGCCGCCAGGCGCTCGACCAGAGCGCGGCGCCGTCGGCATGTGAGCGCTTTCTTTGAGCTTATTTGAGCCGGTCCTGCGACCACTGTTGCAGCACCGAGAAGATCTTTTGGCCGAGTTGATGGCGCGGCACCGGCTCATGGCCGTAGGCCCGCGCGGTTAGCTTCTCGCTCGCCCAGATCCACAGCAACGCGAAGCCCGCCCCCGCGACCAGATCGACCGCGTAGTGATAGCGCAGGTAGATGGTCGAGAAGATGATGGACACCCCCACCACGATGAGCACGGTGCGGGTCACCGAGTTGGTCTTCCACCCAAAATACATCGCCAGAATGCTGTGCATGGTATGACCGCTGGGGAAGCAGTCGAAGCGCATGGTGGTGGCGTCGAGCAGGTCTTTTCGAAGCGCGTGGGTAAACCACAACCCCTGCAGCGGCGTGGAGTAGGTCAGCAGCGATTTGTACTGGTCCATGTGGGCGATGATGAACGGCGATCGCACTGGCACCAGCACGTAAAAGATGTGGCAGGACAGCATCGCCAGGTTCATCGCCACCAAATACCGGAATAGCTCGCGGTTTTGGCGCGCGGCGAACAGCGTCAGGGCCACCAGCAGCAGCATCGGGAAATAGCTCAAATAGATGAGCTGCAGGTACTCGGTGAGCACCGGATTGATGAGGTGTTGGGCCCACTCGGTGGGGTTGCCGCCGAACAGCAGGCGGTCGGCGAGGATCATCTGGGGTTCGTAGCTGGTCGAGCGAAAGGCGGCGATGAATTGCGCCGAGCGCTCGTAGGTCTCCCACGACGAGACGATGGACAGGCCCAAGCGGCCCAGTTGCACGGCGTGCCGCCCCAGGCGAATGGTGATCTGGGGGACGACGAGCACCAGCGCGAGCATGCCGATGCTGACCATGAGCAGTTCGTTGCTGTGCGCGATCTGGTCGCGATAGATCAGCCCGGTCAACCCGATGAGCGCCCAGACGACCAGCCAGAGCTTCTCGAGCAACCCATAGGGATAGTGCCAGGGTAACTCCCCGTCGGCTTCATCGGGGTATTCATCGATGTGAAAAAAGTCGAATAAGCGGTACATCCCAAGCTCTCCGGCAAGAAATCAGCGCACCCCATCCAGTGAAGCGCCACATGCCTGATGCCAAGACTAGCACAGTAACATAACCATGTGGTGCAAACATTCCATAACGACAAGCTCGGCACGCCCAGGGGTTACTCAAGTTGATGTTGGTGGCGTACGAACAACGCCATGGCGTTGCCAAAGGCGAGCTTGTCGATGATGCGCCGCTCGACGCCCAGGTCCTGCAGGGCGACGATGGTCTTGGGGATGCCCAGCACGTCGGTCGCGCCGGTCCGCAGGGAACTGTCCAGCACGATGCGCTGGGCGCTGCCCAGCCGGTCGACCAGGTCGGCGAGCAGGGCCGCTGCCTTGCGCGGCTCGAGGTTGGGAGAGCCGACGCTGACGCCGGCGACGAAGCCCTCGTGCACCACCGTTTCGACGAGGCGCTCGTCGAGGCGGTTCATCAGCACCAGCCCGGGGTCCATGCCCACCTGTTCGACGTGCTGCATCATCTTGTAGGTCATGTTGACCCGAAGGTCGCTCGGTGGGGTGGCGATCACCGGCAGCGAGCCCACCTGGCGGGCGATGTCGACCTGGCGCTCGAATAGCTCCCAGTGCTCGGCGCTGTCCTCCCAGGCGCCGACCTCGCCCAGCGCGACCACCTCGGGCTGCTCGAGCAGGTAGGGAAGCTCGCGCCACACCTCGTAGTGGGTGCGCCGCGGCCGCGCCGGGGGCAGCACCCCCAGGGCCACGTAGGGCTGCAGGCCGAATCGCTCCAGGCGGCCGTATTCGCCGGTGGTCAACTCGTCGAAATAGGCCAGCAAATCTTCGGCGCGCTCGAAGGGCCGCGGCGCGTGCGCCGTGATGACGGCACGCTCGGTGTCGAAGTAGTGCAGGTTTTGCAGGTCGGCGTCGCTGCAGGCGTCACTTCGAATCTGGGCGTCGAAAATCTTCAAGCGCTACTCCCACTCGCCTTCGCCAGCATCAACGTCGGGCCCCGGCGGTCGGGGATGCGAGAAATCGCCGGACTTGCCGCCGGTCTTCTCGACCAGATGAATCGCGCCGATATGCATGGTCTTGTCCAGCCCCTTGCACATGTCGTAGACGGTCAGTGCGGCCACCGACACCGCCGTCAGCGCTTCCATCTCCACGCCGGTCTTTCCGTGACAGCGCGCGAACGCCTCGATGGCCAGGCCTCCGGCGTCGGCCATGGGTTTGAAGGACACGCCCACCTTGTCCAGCGCCAGCAGATGGCACATCGGGATGAGCTCGGCGGTGCGCTTGGACCCCATGATTCCGGCGATGCGCGCCACTTGCAACACCTCGCCCTTGACTATACGACGTTGATTGATGGCGGCCAGCGTCTCGGCGCGCATGTACACGAATCCGCGCGCGACGGCCTGGCGACGGGTGGGCTCTTTGCCCCCCACGTCGACCATGCCGGCTTTGCCGGACTCGTCGATATGACTAAACTCACTCATCGGTCGCTCTCTGCAGAACAGGTTTCACACCATGTGTAGTCGGTATCGGCAACTCCTCGCAACTCCACTTGTCGCCCTCGCCTTTGCGGTGTGCGGCTGTGCCTCCCAGCCCAAGGCGCGCCCCAAGCCCAGGCCCGGGGCCCAAAAGTACCTTCAAGATGCGCGCGCCAAGCTCGACGCCAACCAGTACACCGAGGCGCGTGCGCTGCTCGAGGTCGCCCGTGACGAGGGCGCGCCTGACGAGCAGACCCGGGCGTTGATGGCCGACGTCGAGCGCCACCTCGCCCAGCGCGCCGCGAAAGCCAACAAACCCCGGGAGGCGTTCGACCACCGCGCCAAGGCCGCCCAGTTGGAGCCGGCCGCCGACAAGCGCTTCACCGACCTGATGGCGGCGGTGGACACCGGACGTCAGGCCGGCGTGATGGCCACCGAGCTCGCGCCGCTGGCCACCAAGGCCGTCGCCCTGAAGACCTCGTCGCACAAGGCCCAGAAGCTCGCCGCCCAACTGTGGGATGACGCCGGCAAGCCGGCGCGCGCCCTGCCCTACTACCAATGGCTGCACAAGGTCTCGCCCGACGACACCGCCGTGGGGCTGCGCCTGGGCACGCTGTATGTGGGTGCGCATCGCCTCGACGACGCCCAGCGCTTATTCGAAGCGCTGCACAAGGCCCACCCCGACCACGTCATCGCCGCGCTCAAGCTCGCCGACGTCTACGCGCGCCAATCCGACCATGGACAGGCGACCAAGCTGTACGAGGAATTGTTGAGCGCGCATCCCCACAACACCGGGGTGCTGTTCACCTATGCGCGCTATCTGCGGGCGCAGGGCGACGCCAAGCGCGCCCAGCAACTCGAGCAGCGCGCACGCGGCGCGATGCCGACGGTGAAGCATCGCAAGATGCGCAAGCTGCGCTGATCACATCTCGTCGAGGGATTCGAGGAGTTCCTTGGCCGACTGGAAGCGCTCGTCGGGGTCTTTGGCCAGGAGTTTGAGGATGATCTGCTCCATCTCCTTGCTCAACTCCGGGTTCATCGACCGCGGGCGCGGCGGCTCGGTGTGCAGGTGATGGTAGCTCAAGTCGCCCTTGTAAAACGGCACCTTGCCGGTGGCGCATTCGAAGAGCGTGCAGCCCAGCCCGTACAGGTCGCTGCGAAAATCGATGTCCTTGCCGATGATCTGCTCGGGGGACATATAAAACGGCGTGCCCACCTGCTGGGTGTGGTTGTTCTGGTATTCGCGCAGGAACTTGGCCAGGCCGAAGTCCATGATCTTGAGGGCCTTGTCGCGCGTGAGCATCACGTTGCCGCTCTTGATGTCACGGTGGATGACGCCCTTGGAGTGCGCGTAATGCAGCGCCCGGCAGCAGTTGACCAGGACGTAGCGCAACTTCTTGCCGTTCATCTTGCCCGAGCGCTGCACGAGCTGCTTGAGGGTGGTCCCCTCGACGAACTCCATGGCCATATAATACTCGCCGTCCTGCTCGCCGGCGTCGAAAATGGTCACGATATTGGGGTGCGACAGCGCGGCCGCGGCGCGCGCCTCGCGCAGGAAGTACTTGACCGCGGTTTCGTTGTCGCGAAGGTTCTCGCCCAGAATTTTGAAGGCGACCACGCGTCCCAGCACGGTGTCGCGGGCCTTATAGATGATGCCCATGCCGCCGCGGGCGACCTCGTCGATGATCTCGTAGCGCCGGGCCAGCGCGCCATCACCCAGGTCGGGGGCGGCGAAGATGCCACTGCTGGTGGTGCCGGCGACGCTGCCGCGGCGAAGGCGTTGGCGAATGCCCTTGAGGCGCAAGCCGACGTCTTCGAAGTGCGGGTCGACCTCGACGATGGTGTTGTAGTGTTCCATCGCCCCGGTCAGGTCCTGTTCTTCCTCGAGCGCGCGGCCCATCTTGTAGAATAGCGGCAGCGTGGCCGGCTCGGCGTCGCGCTGGCCCAGCGCCGATCGATACCGGCTGTAGGCCTTCTCGTAGCGTCCCTGCCCCTGATAGATATCCCCGGCGAGCTCCAGCGCGCGCGAGTAGATGGCGTCGGTGGAGTCGATATTGTCGAGCACCTCCAGGCCTTCCTGGAAGCGGCGATGCTCGAAGAGCAGGCGCCCGGCGCGGAAATAATCGCCCTGCTTTCGCAGCAGCCGGATCTCGGAGTCGACGTCCCCGGCCTGTCGATACAGGTCGGCGGCCTTGGCGAGTTTATCGGCCTGCTCGGCGCAGCGCGCGGCCAGGCCGAATTTTTCGCAGGCCTCGTACAGTTCGGCGGCGCGTTCGTACTCGCCGCACTCCTCGTACAGCGGCGCCGCCCGCGGGGCCTCCTGCATCTCGTCGAACAGTTCGGCGGCGCGCCGAAACTCCCCGGCGGCCTCGAACATCTCGGCCGCCGAGCGGCGGTCGCCGTCGTGAAGGGCTGCCTCGGCGCGCATCTTGGAGGCGCGCTGCTCCTCGCCGCCTTCCTCGAGCACCTTCGCGGCGAGCATGGGCTGCTCGGCCTGCATGAGCAGCTCGGCGGCGCGCTGGTAATCACCGGATTCGCGAAGCGAACGCGCCGCCAACTCCAAGTAGCCCGCCCGATGGAAGATCTCGCCGGCGCGCCCGGGCTGGTCGGCTTCGCTGAACAGCTTGCCGGCGCGCTTGGCCGCCTTGCGGGCATCGCCCATGCTCTCCAGGTCGCCGTCGGCCTCACCGAAGCGCTCGTCGAAATACTTCGCGTAGCACTCGGCGGCCTTGAGGGCTTCGCCGGCCTTCTCGTAGTTGATGCCGGCGCGTTTGGCGTCGCGCACGCGCTCGTAATTTTCGGCGGCGCGTTGGTGGTCGCCGCCGCGCTCGTACTGGGCGGCGGCCGCCTCCAAATCGCCCGCCTGCAGATACTCGGCGGCAGCCGCGCGAAATTCACCGCGCTCGGTATACAGCCGCGCGGCCTGTTCGTATTCGCCGGCGCGTTTGTAAAAGTGAATGGCCTGGGCGAGGTTGCCCGTGGAGTGAAAACTGCGCGCGGCCTTGATGAAGGCCCCGGCCTGCACATAGGCCTCGGAGGCATCCTCGTGGGCGCCCGCCTGCGCCAGAAGGTCGCCGGCGACCTCGTAGTCGCCGCGGTCGGCGGCCTTCTTGACCCGCCGACGCGTCTCCTTGCTGATGATGTTGACCGGGGCGGTCTTGGGGCTCGACGAGCCCTTGCGGTTGCGCACGAACTTGAGCACGAAGTAGCCCACCACGACCACCGCCACCAATGCGAGGGCGCCGATGAAAATCCCCAGCACCGTGCCCCAATCCGTGCCCTGATCGGCGCCGGCCGCAATATCGATATGCGAGCCGGCCTGAAGCAGGACCGGAATCTGGGCCACCATCGTCTGTAAACTGGAGTGCATGATCTGGCAGAACCCCTCGACAGGCGTTCAGAAACTTCCGTCGACCCCGATCCATGCGCGTTCGGAGTCGAACCGGGCGCCAACACTGACGGCGACCTCGTCGCCCTTGTCGCCGGCGGTGTAATGGTAGGTCAAAAGACCGGCCCCGGCAGCCGTCAATACGCCGCCGGCAATTCCGGTGATCAGCGCCGTGTCGTAATACGAATTGGCGTTGTCCTCCAGGTCCTGCAGCTCCTGGCGCGTGGCGCCTGGGGCGCGCTTGTCGTAGTTGTTGGCCTTGTCCTCGGCGGAGGACTTCAGCGCCACAAACACCCCGCTGGTCGCCAGGGTGGCCACGCCCACGCCCAGCGCCGTCCACCCGTACACGCCGATGCTGCTGGGCTCGCGCATGGGCTGCTCGACGACCGCGGAGGCGTCCTTGCTGGCGACGTGCGCCGGGCTCAACGCCACGCTCACCTGCTGGGGTTTGCCGGTTTCGACGTCGACCTGTTTGGAGGCCGCCTCGAAGCCATCACGGTCCAGATACAGGGTGTGCTTGCCCGGGGTGAGCTTGATCTTGGCCGGCGTCGTCCCCACGACCTTGGTGCGCTGCATCGTCAGGTAGACCTTGGCCCCTTGCGGCTCGCTGTTGACGGTGACCTCCACCGGCAGCGTCTTTTCGAGCGCGGCGATGTCGCTTTTGAGCTTGGGGGTGGCGGAATCGTCGGGCATGATCCGCACAAACTCCCTGTAGTAGTGGATGGCGTCCTCGGTGTGGCCCATCTTCTCGGAGGTCTTGCCCAGGCGCACCAGGATGGCCGGGTCCGGATACAACGCGTACGCCTGCTTATATTTGGCGAACGCCTCGTCGTAATTCTTGGCGTCGAAGGCCGTATTGGCCGCTTTGATCAGCGCCAGGACCTTGCGTGCCGTTTGCTCCTGGGCCTTCTTCTTGGAGCCCTTGGCACCGGACTTCTTCGCGGACTGGGCGAAGGCCGACGGCGTCGCCGCCACACTCGTCGCCGCGGCCATGAGCACGGCGGCGAAGATCATCAGTCCTTTGGATAGCCTGGTCATCAGCAATCGGTCTCGCATCAAAACACCTCGAAGCATCGGCGCAGCGATTGGGCTCACCGGGGGCGTGCCATCACGGCACGTCGTCCTCGCAGACACCAAGCGGGTGCCTGCGCGCGGGGGCCATTCATTGAGAACGCACACTTGCCTGACGTATCTTACGCCAACAACGGGCGTGTGAGCAAACGAAACACCGACCCGGCCACATTGCTCACGCGACAAAACGCTGAGGCCCAGAGCGCAACGAGGCCACAGAGCCGGACTCTGTGGCCTCTCCTGCGGTATTCGCGGGTGCGACGAGCGCTACGGGTGGGCCTGCGTGTGGACGGCAGGCGTGCCCGGCGACGTTGGCTGGACGTTGGTCACCCCACAGCCAGCGCGCGGCAGCGCGAAAAATAGAACCAGAATAAAGATCACCAGGATGATCTCGATGGGATTCTCGCTCCACCAATCCCACCACACCGGCTCTTTGTTGGTGTGCAGGAAGGTGGTCGGTTTCTGTTCGTTGTCAGCCATACTGCGCTCTCCTCACAAGCTTCGTCACCTCGGCGTGACCACGTCTGGAATTATCATCGTTCGGCGCACCGGGCAAGCTCAGCTCAGCTCAGCTCAGCTCCTCGAGGATCCGCTCGGAGACGCGAAGCCCGTCGAGCGCGGCGCTGACGATACCGCCCCCATATCCGGCGCCCTCGCCGGCGGGGTAAAACCCGCCCAGGGACACCGACTGCAGCGTCTCGTCGTCGCGCAGCACGCGCACCGGCGCGCTGGTGCGCGTCTCCACGCCCACCAGGATGGCGTCGTTGGTCAAATAACCGCCCATCTTGCGCTCGAAGCGGTCGAGGGCTTGGCGCAGATTCTCGATGACGAAGTCCGGATAACACCGGGTCAAATCGGCGGCGGCAATCCCCGGCTTGTAGGTCGACTCGCGCACGTCGCGGCTGGTGCGCCCTTTGCGAAAATCAACCAGCCGCTGCGCCGGCGCGATGAAGTCACCGCCGCCCAATTCATAGGCGCGCCGCTCGGCCTCGCGCTGGAAGGCCATGCCGGCGAGCACGCCGCCGAAGTCGTCGAGCCCGTCGACGGCGCCGAAGCTGCCGAAGTCGTCGGGTTCGACGCTGACCACCAGCGCCGAATTCGCCCAGTGGCCGCGCCGGCTGGCGTGGCTCATGCCGTTGACGCAGATCCCGCCGGGTTCGGTCGGCGACGGCACGATCTGGCCGCCGGGGCACATGCAAAAGCTGTAGACGCCGCGCTTCTTGTCGCCGTCGCGCAAGTTCGCCGTCAAGCGGTAGTCGGCGGTGGGAAGCCCCGGGGTGTCCGCCCACTTGCCGTATTGAATCTCGTTGATGAGCTGCTGGCGGT
Source organism: uncultured delta proteobacterium (assembly GCA_963697525.1). Taxonomy (GTDB): domain Bacteria; phylum Myxococcota_A; class Bradymonadia; order Bradymonadales; family Bradymonadaceae; genus Bradymonas. Next base: position 4,077,616 of record OY969087.1, on the reverse strand, counting down.
GCTCGACGCGAAAGCCCACCGCGAACGGCTTGGGCTCGATGGCGATCCCCCGGGAGGCATAGCAGCGGTACATCTCGCGGGCCGAATGGCCCACGGCGACGATGACCCGGTCGCAGTCGATCACCTCGCCGTCGCGAAGGCGCACGCCGACGACGCGATCGCCGTTGACCACGAAGTCCTCGACGAACGCGCCGAAGCGCACCTGTGCGCCCAGCTCGGTCAGCCGCTTGCGAAACGCCTTGCACAACCCGACGAGGCGGTCGGTGCCCAGGTGGGGCTTGCCCTCGACCAGGATGTCGGCCGGGCCGCCCAGCTCGACGATGGTCTCCAGGATATGCTTGACGCGGACGTCGCTCACGCGGGTGTGCAGCTTGCCGTCCGACCAGGTGCCCGCCCCACCCTCGCCAAAGCAGATATTGCTCTTCTGGGTCGAGCTCGCCGTGGTGCATCAACTTGGAGACCTGGCGGCCGCGCACCTCGACGGGTTGGCCGCGGTCGAGCAAGATCGGCTCGAGCCCGCTCTCGGCCAGCCGGTGCGCGGCGAACAGGCCCGCCGGGCCCGCGCCGATGACGACCACACGCTCGTGGGTGCGCGGCGTATACTTCTTCTTGGTCAGCTCACCGGGGTCGGGCGCCGGCTGGACGTTTCCGGGCAACTTGCCCAGCGCTCGCGCGTCGTCGACGGCGACCTCGACGTTGTACACCAAGCGTGGCTTGTGGCGCGCGTCCAGGCTACGCCGGATCAGCGCGAAGTCGACGAGATTGGCGGTGTCGATGCCCATCTTGTCGGCGGCGCGCTCGCGCAGGACGCTCTCGTCCTCGTCGAGGTAGCGCACGAGATTGTTGACCCGAAAACGCTTGGGTGCGTGGTCATTGGACATGACGGCGGGATACTCCATTATATGGCGAAAAAATTGGGGAAAGACGGGGATGTCGCGCCGCTTCAGGCGTCGGTCGAGGTAGCCTGAGCGACCAGCAGCCGGGCGCCGATACGCTTGGCCGCGTCCACGCCGCGCTCGAGCAACTGTTCGGCCCCCTCTCGGCCGGCTCGCTTGCACGCGATCGCCTGGCGGATGGACATCTCGGCGAGGTGATAGACGTCGCCGTCCAACTCGTTCAACCGCTGAAGCTGGTGCTCCATTTCGTCGAGGGCTTTATCGACTTGGCGGCCCTCGGCCAGGTCGAGCTCGGCGAGCAAAAACGCCCCCCGGGCCTCGAAATACGGTGCGTCGAGCTGCCGGGCGAAGATCTGGGTATCGGCGGCGTAACGGCGCGCCTCGGCGGCCTCGCCCAGGGAGGCCTTGCACATGGTGATCTGGAGCAGCGCCTCGATCCATTCGTCGGGGTGCTGCCCGTCGCTGAGCGTCTCTAAACTCTCATCGAGACACTCCAGGGCGCGCCGTTCGCGACCGGCGCGGCGCAACGCGGCGCCATAATGGCTCAACGCGCGCCCTAACAACGCGGGATCGTCGAGCGCACGCGCCGTCTGCAGCGCCTCCTCGAAGCAGGTGCTCGCTGCCTTTCCGTCGCCGACGATATGATAGAGGTCGCCGCGGGCGGTCAACGCCGAGGCCAGCCCGGCGAGGTTGCCGAAGTGGCGCGCGCGGTCGGCGCAGGCGTCGAGCTTGCCGGCGGCCGTTTGGACGTCGCCGCGCCGCGCCATCAACAGCGCCTCGAGCTCCTGGACGTCGGATTGGTAGCTCAACGACGGCAGGTAGTCGCGCAGGTCGCCCAGCCAGTCCTCGGCCAGCGCTCCGTCGCCCAGCCCCAGCGCGATGTCCACGCCGGAGTAGTAGACCGAATAGATCAGCCAGTCGAGCGCGGTGCGCTCGGCGATCTCGCCGGCCTTGGCCAGCGCCGCGCGGCAGGCCGCCGGCTCGTAGCCGGCCAGCAGGCTGCGGGCCAGCTTCAGGTGGACGAACGCAGCCTCCGGCCCCTCGCCGCGCAGCTCGGCGGCGGCTCGATACGACTCCAGCGCGCGCCCGTAGTCCGAGCGCTGCCAGGCCTCGTCGCCGGCGATCTCGAACATGGTGCTGGCTTCCTTGTCCAGGCCCCCGCGCTGCAGGTGCGTTGCGGCTTCATAGGCGTCGGCGGTGCCCTGCGACCACCCCTCGGCCAACACCTGGCCGATGCGCCGGTGCAGCGCCCGATTCCACTTGGGGCTGGACAGGTCCACGACCACTTCGCCGATGGCGTCGTCGAGCAGGCTGACGTGGCGCCCGGCCATGGTCAGTTGGATCTTGGTCAGGTGACGCCAGCGCAGCGTCTTGAGCGTGCGATCGGCGACCTCCGCGCTCGGCCCGCCGGCTACGATGATGTCGCGCAGCTCCTCCCACAGCACCGGCCGGCGCAGCAGGTTGAGGATCTCCAGACACTCCCGCCCGGAGGCGCTGACCTCGACGAATCGGCGCCGGAACGACTCGCGCACGTTGCGCGGCAACTGGTAGTTGAGCAAGCCGTCCAGGTCGACCTCCCAGTCGGAGACCGACAACCGGTGCAAGATGCCCCGGTCGATGAGGTTTCGGCACAGCTCCTCGACGTAGGCCGGCTGGCCCTTGGCGCGCTGGGTCACCTTGTCGACCCACTCGTCGGGCACATCCGCCAGGCCCATGCGCTCGGCAAAAAAGATGTCCACGTCCGAGCGGCTCATCCCCGCGAGTTCGAAGATCTCGACCGCCTCGCAGTTGGACACGAAGCGCTCCACCGCCCCGGCGCGCGCCGTGGCCACCATGTCCGGGCGATGAAACGACTGGGCGCGCGCGTACCACTCGGCCACGAACTCCCGGGAGAACTCGTCGGCCAGGTGGAAATCCTCCACGAACAGCGCGACCTTCTGGGGATGGAGCATCACCACGGCATCCTCGAAGGCCTCGCGGATCCACTCGGCGTCGATGCGCTCTCCGTCGTCGTCGGCCTTGCCCAGCCGGGACATGCGCTCGAGGATGGTCAGGTAGGACTTGTAGCGCTCGATCTGGTGGATGTCGCGGCTCTCGCCGATCTCGACGATGCGCGTGAGCAGCTCGTGGATGAGCGCGTAGGGGCGCATGCCCGCGCGACACTCCGCCGAGACCACCAGGCGGCCGCTGAGCTTGCAGCTCGAGCGAATCTCGCGCATCAGCCGGCTCTTGCCCACGCCCGGGTCACCGGTCAAAAGCTGCATGGTGCCCATGCCCGAGCCTTCGTCGGTGACCACGCGCTCGACGATCTCCTCGTGCTCGACCTCGCGGCCGGGCAGGATGCCACGCTCGAAGTAGCCCTTGAGCACCGGCGGCGCGGCCACGTCCAGGGAGTTGGCGAGCACGCCGCCGGACCACTCCTCCAAAAACTCGGTATCGCGCACCAGATCCTGCAGGGCCTCGCCGGCGTCGGCGTACTCGAAGTCGGGAAGCTGGCGCAACAGCGCCATGGTAAACCGGCTCAAGACCAGCGGGACCTCCGGGTTGAGCCGATGGGGCTCGGGCGGGCGGAAATCCTCCTCGGTCGGCGGCGGATCTTCCTTGCTGCGCGGGCCGAACGGCAGCACGCCGCACAACGCGTAATACAGCGTCACCCCCAGGCTATACAGGTCCGAGCGCAGCTCGCCCTTCTCCCCACGGATGATCTCCGGGGCCATATACGAGCGCGTCCCGCCGCGAAGGGTGTCCTTTTTGGGGTTCATGCTCGACAGGCCGAAGTCGACCAGCTTGACCATCGGACGCGCCGAGGCATCGTCGAGCCACAACAACATGACGTTGGCCGGCTTGATGTCCCGGTGGATCCAGCCCATGCCGTGCAGGTAGCTCAGACCCAGCAAGATCTGGAAGGTCACGTCGATGAGCGCCTCGGGCTCGAGCAGCGCGCGGGCATCCTGCAGGCTGAACCCGTCGATATACTCCTCGGCCAAAAACACCCCGCCGCCCGGCAGGCTTCCGTAGTCGTAGACCTGGACGAGGTTGGGGTGGTCGAGCTTGCTCAGGATCTCGAATTCGCGGCGCAGCATCTTTCCCTGCACCGTCTTGCACGCCTCCGCCGACAGCACCTTCAGCGCCACCTGCCGGCGGTCGACATGCAGGTCCTCAGCCAGGTACACCGAGCCCCCGGCGCCACGCCCCAGGGGTTTGACGTATTCGTAGCGGCCGGCAAATACTTTTTTCTTCGAGCTCTTTCCCATGCACGTTCTTCCGGTAGGCACCTCGAGGTGGCGGGTCGACTCCGGCCACTGTAGGACCGGCGCGCCATCTCGTTCAACGCCTTTCTTGGGTATGCACACCGAAAGGCGCTGTCGGCCAGTATATACCACGACGTGGCGCGGCTCCAATCACCGGCATCCACGTGCAGTCGCCTCACGCGCGAAAGGCGGGTCGCTCGTCGTCTTCGATGAATTCGTTTTCGATGAGTTGGTCGGCGGGAATCGCGAGAACTGCGCTAAGCTTCTTGATCTGCGGCAAGCTCAAGGTCCGGCGCCGGTTAAGCACCGCCGATAGATGCGTCGGCTGGATCGCCGCGCGGCGGGCGAGTTCGGCCTGCGTCCAGCCCAGCCGGTCGAGGTGAAACCGCAGCGTTTCCACGGGGTCCGCAGCACCAATCGGATGGTGCTTTGCCTCGTACGCTTCGACCAGGGTGACGAGAATCTCCAGACGGTCAAACGCATCAGTCCCCGGCGCCGGCTCGCTTTCCATGAGCCCGGCGACCTCGCGCAAGGTTGCCTCGTAATCGTCTTCATTTCGGATCGGTCGAATATCCATAGCCGCGTTCCTCGCGCATCTCTGCGCCCGTGTTGGCTCAATTGCCTGCTATGCATCAAAAGTCGCCGAAATCATCGACTGTTGTCGCATCGACTTTGTCGTAATCGGCGTGGGTGCCAAAGAATTTGATATATACCAGTCGTGCAGGAAAGAAGATGTAAACGATCAAACGATACTGGTTCCCCTTGATGTCGAAGACGAAGCGATTGTCCGCCAATATGCTCGCCTTCGGATACCGAGCCTTTACATCTCTAGGGCTCTGCCAGTCAGCTAATTCAACGTCAGCGGCCCACGCCCTTAGCGGGCCCTCGACATCGGGATACTTCGTAAACTGCGCGCGGATGGCCTTCTTCTTGATGATCCGCATCTGGTCGTTCCATCCTTGGAGTTTCAACGGCGTCGCCCGAGACTTACCAATATGGTAACATCATTGGTTCGAGATTCAAGGTACTTCTCTTTTTTGCGGCTTCGGGCGGCGTCTCTTTTCAACTGCGCACATCATGCTAAGGTGCGCCGCGTCGCCGTAATGGTTAGTCCTGGCAGTCTCGCGACGCCCGAACGTCGGCGCCTCGAAAGGCAGCATGCCTGCCGGACCCCGAACCCCTGGACCCCCGAACCCCCATGATTACAACAATTCTCGCCGGAGGCTCCGGCACCCGATTCTGGCCGCTTAGCCGCAAACTTCGCCCCAAGCAGCTCGTTCGGCTGTGGGACGACACGCCGATGATCACGGCGACCGTCGACCGACTCTCGGGGGTGAGTTCCCGAGAGAAGACCTTCGTGGTCCTGGGCGAGCACCTCGTCGAGCCGACCCAGGCGGTGCTCGAGGATGTCGAATTTATCGTCGAGCCGTGCGCCCGCAACACCGCGCCGGCCATCGGCCTGGCGGCGGTGTACGCGCTCGAGCGCTTCGGCGATGAGCCCATGGGCGTGTTTCCCGCCGACCACTTCATCGGCGGCATTCACAAATTCGAGATGTGCCTGCGCATCGCCGAGGCCAAGGCCAACGACGGCCACATCGTCACGTTGGGCATCGAGCCCGACCGCCCGGAGACCGGCTACGGCTATATCCACCACGAGCCGGCGACCGACGGCGCCCATATCGCCTCGGCGATGCCGGTGCGCGAGTTCGTCGAGAAACCCGATCGCGCGACCGCCGAGAAGTACCTGGAAGCCGGCGAGTACCTGTGGAACTCCGGGATGTTTATCTTCAAGCCGTCGACGCTCTTGGCCGAGATGGAGCGACAGCTCCCAGAGATGTACCGGGCGATGATGGCCATCAAGGAGGCCATCGGCACCGACAAAGAGCGCGCCGTCATCGAGGAGCAATTCGCCAACGTGCAGAGCATCTCCATCGACTACGGTGTCATGGAGGGCGCCGAGGGCGTGGTGGTCATCCCCGCGGCCTTTGACTGGTCGGACGTGGGCCACTGGGCAGCGGTCGACGAGGTGCGCGACACCGACAAGAATGGAAATGTCGTCGACGCGGACGCGTTATTGCTCGACGTCGCCGACTCGGTGATCTACAGCGAGGGCACCGACCGGCTGGTCGCGGTCTGCGGCGTCAAAGACATGGTGGTCGTCGATACTCCCGACGCCCTGCTGGTCATCCCCAAAGACCGTGCCCAGGACGTCAAAGCGATCGTCGAGAAGCTCAAGCAAAGCGGGCGTAACGAGGTCTTGTGAGCGCGCAGCCCACGACAACGGTGACCGAGGAGGAGCTGCACGAAAATGCGCCCTCGGTGCGCCGTGTGCTGTGGATCACCATGGTGCTCAACCTGCTGGTGGCCGCCGCCAAGCTTATCTACGGCTACCACGCCGGCATCGTCAGCCTGCAGGCCTCCGGCTTCGACAGCGTCTTCGACGGGCTGGCCAACGTCATCGGGCTGGTGGCCATGGGCCTGGCCACCCTGCCCCCCGACCCCGAACACCCCTACGGCCACCGCAAGATCGAGGTCGCCGTCAGCCTGCTCATCGGGCTGATGGTCACGCTGGGCTTTCTGGAGATCGGGCGCGGCGTCTGGGAGGCAGCCACCACCGGCGAGTCCCCCAACGTCGAGCCGGCGGCCTACGCGGTGATCGTGGCGTCGCTTCTGGTCAACCTGGGCGTCAGCCTCTACGAGCGCCACCAGGGCAAAAAGCTCAACTCCATGCTGCTCAAGGCCGACTCGGCGCATACCTTCGCCGACAGCATCGCCGGGGTGAGCGTGCTCATCGGCCTTTACCTGGTCGACATCGGCATCGCCGTGGGCGACGTGCTCGCCGCCCTGGCGGTGATGTTTTTCATCGGCATGACCGCCTACCGGGTGCTTCGCGAGGGGCTCGACGTCCTCGTCGACACATCGTTTCTCGACCCCAAAGCCGTACGTGAGCTCGTCGAGGCCATCCCCGAGGTTATCACCTGCCACTACGTGCGCAGCCGCGGCATGCCCGGCCACGTCCACGTCGACCTGCACATCTCGCTAGACCCGGACATGAAGCTCGAACACGCCGGCGAGATCCTTCTTCGCGTCAAAGCCCGCCTCAAAGCCCACTTCGAGGACGTCACCGACGTCATCGTCCAGATCGAGCCCCACAAACCCATTCACGTCGACGACGTGCCCGAGAAGCTCGTTTAGCGCATTGACGGCGACTCCAGCTCGACCGCCGATCGCCGTGACTATTGCTCTAATCCGGTCGCTGCTAACATTCGCCGGAGCAATCGGCGAGATTCTGTTTCGCGTCAAGGCCCGCCTCGAGATCCCGTGGCCGGAACCATGCAGAGCAAAGGCTGTTTACGTTGAGGTTTAGGTTTAGGTTGTGGCAGTGGCTCCAAACCTAAACGTAAACCTGAACGTAAACCTAAACCTCAACGGCTTTTCCAACGTCAGGCTTGGCGCGCTTTCCAGAACAATCTTTGGAAATGCACCTACTCAGTCCAGGCGCAATAACTTGCCGTCGAATTCGCGCACCGGGCGGCCCTCGCAGGCGTCCAGAAGCTCTTCGATGGGCATCTCGATGGCGAGCGTGTCCGGCTCGAGGGCCTTGGGCACGAAGCGCAGCACCGTGTCGCTGGCCTCGGGGATGTCGAGCTCGAAATCGGGGTCGTCGAGCACGCCGCGCACAAATTCCTCGCGGGGGTCGGCCGGCCAGTCCGACGGCGATTCGATCCGCAGCGGGCGCGTGTCCAGCCAAACGCGCTGGCCGTCCTCGGAGACCTCGGCCAGCCCCAGCGGGGCGAGCAGGTTGGTCAGGATGTCGCGGCACCACTCACCGAAGGCGTCGGCGTGGGTGGGGAAACTCAAAAAGCTTGGGCGCTGCACGGGAAAATAAAAGCTCGAGAACGGGTCGTGAATGATCATCCCAATCTGCGAGAAGATCGCCACCGACGCGTTCCATTGCAACAACTCGCTCAACTGAGCCACCGAGTACCACTCGTCGGGCTCGAGCAGGCTGAGCAAGTCCAGAAAGTGCAGCTTCGTCAGGCGCAAGCACGTGATGAGCAGGCCGTGCTCGAACATCGTGATGTCCTCGTCGTCCGACTCGAACTCGCGCAAGCACCCCGCGCCGGTCTCGACGTGGGGCACGCCCTCATAGCCCATCCACGGTCGGGGGCGCCCGTCGCGGTTGGCCCAGAAGTCGAGCAGATGCACGCGCCACTGTTCGTCGATCCCCAGCGCCTGGGGGGCGTGGCGGTCGATGGCGGTGCCTACGCGCCCGTGCATCCAATGCGACAGCACCTCACGGGTAAATTGGGCGCGAGAGTGGGCCAAGATGTCGTCGGCGAAGGGGCCGACCTGCCACAGGTCACCATCGTCGCCGTTGTACCAGGCTGGCTCGACCAGCCCCATGTCGCGCCCGACGCCGAAGGCGGCCTCGAAGTTGACGTCGAGGCCCCTGGAGCGCTCGCGCAGCTCCTCTAAAGAAGCGTCGGAGGGCTCCTTGGCACCGACGATGCGCCCGCTGGCCGCCTCGCAGGCGAGCCACTTGAGCACCGACTGCAGATCCCAGCCGGCGGGCTCGCGCGGCTGGCGCACGGCCACCTCCTCGAGCTCGGCGAAGACCATCGCCGTCCAGTCGATCAACCAGGACTGGCCGGTCGCCCACAGCCCGGCCCACAACTCCTCGGGCAGCGCCACCAGGGCGAAGTCGGCCTCGTCGTCCTCGAGCTTGAAGAGCACGCCCATGTCGAGCAGGCACCCGGCGATCTCGCGCTGCTCATCGCGCTCGTCGACGCGCATCAGCGGCACGACGTTGTCCTCTTTGCTGGTCTGGTCGAGGTCGAGTCCGAAGATCTCGCGCCAATAGCAAATCCCCCCGAGTTCGAGGGTCATCATCGCCGCCCCGATCCAGTCGGGGTTGGGCAGGCGCGCCAAGATGACGTCGAGGAAGTCCGGCCCGGCGAAGACCTCCGAGATGCGCAAGATCACCTCGATGGTCGACCCCTCGGTGGAGATCGCGTATTGGTCGGCCAGGGCGACGACCTCGGCGGCCGGCCGCCGGCCCAGCAGCACCGGCAGCGTGGGTCGAATACCCGACAGCCGCGGCGACAGCATCGCCGCCACCGCCGCGGGCACCGACTGCACGGGGTCGGCCGTGCGCCGCTTGCCCGAGGTCTTGAGCAACCCCAGGTCGGTCAGTTTCGCGCGCGCCGCCCGATCGACCCAGCCGATATCGACGGCCAGATCGTGCTCCTGGACGAGCTGCTCGAGCACCCCCCACAACTCCGAATCTCCCAGCTCGCGCTCGAGCACGTCGCCAAACTCGTCGGGGTGGCGACACCACTGCAGCGCGATGTCCATCGGCTCGGCCGAGCGCGCCTCGTACAACTGGGCCAACCGCTGGCGGCGCGGCTCGCTATACGCGCCGAGGTGCTCGAGCAAGACCTCGAAATGTGTGCTGGACTCGTGCATTGGTTGGTTCATTCGTCTACACTTTCACGACGGGGGCTGAAGTCGCACGCGACCTCGTCAGCTATCATATCGGTGCGGCGCGCGCCAAGTGACGTTGTCATCGTACGCAGGGTTCCGCTGGCCACGGCTTTAGGAATCGATGACGTCTGCGTTTGCGTTATCACATTTGAACAAACCCCTGACCGCACACGTCGTATCTTTCGAACGCGGACCGTCGACTGGGCTTCCTCTAGCCGGGGCATGACAGTGCGAGCTTCCTTGCCAACGAGATTCTTCCACACCATCCGCCCGCGCGCGGCTGGTCTGCTGATCGCCATACTGGCTGTGTTTGTCCTCGCCGCGCCCATCAGCCTTCGGGCCCAGGGCGCCCGTCCGTTGGTGCGCATGCAACCGCCAAAGCTGCGCGTCCAACTGCCCAACAAGCTGCCCGCCAACCGGCTCCACCCCCAGGCGCGCTCGTTCAAGTGGGCGGGAGAAGAGCTGTACTACTCGGTGCGGCTCAACGGTGCCGAGGCACTGCGTGCCATCCTGCGCGCCGGCAAGTTACGCAAGGGAAACAATCGGTCGTACGTGCCGATTTCCGCCAAGGCCCGGTCGGTGGGCTTCTTCGCCAATATCTATCCCCTCGACGACCGCGCCAACACCTTTTTGGACCCCAATAATTACGAGCCGCTGCGCTCGGAGAAGTCGTTCCACGAGCGCGGAAAGTCGCGCCAGTACAAGGTCGATTACATCCACAGCACCTACCGCGCCAAGGTCGAGAAGACCAAGAAGACGCGCACCTTCCACTTCAACTACTCCATCCCGGGCACGACCCACGACATGATCAGTTGGATGTACGACCTTCGCGATCACCGTCACTTGAAGGTCGGCCAAGCGTTCACCTATTACATCTACGACGGCTGGAAGCTCAGCCAGGTGGACATGAAGGTGGTCGGAAAGGAAGACGTGTACACCCCGATGGGGTGGTTCAAGGCCTGGAAGCTGAGCTTCGTGCGCAAGATCATGCGCTCGCGCCGGCGCCACAACAAGCACGGCAAGCCCATCCAGCCGATCCTTCGCGTCAAAGTGCCCCACAAGCACGCCGGCCATCTGTGGCTGAGCCGCGACGAGAACCATCTTCCGATCAAGGTCGCCATCGACACCAAGTTCGGCACGAGCGAGGCGGTCCTGGTCAAGTACAAGCCGCATGTAAGAGAGTGATCGAGTGAGAGAGTTGGTACACCCCCCTGCCCTGGCGGCCGGCGACACCGTGGCGGTGATCAGCCCGGCGGGTCCGGTCACACCGGCGCTGCTCAAAGACGGCGTCGACACGCTGGAGTCGTGGGGCTTGAACGTCTGGTTGCACGACGACGTGTTCGCGCGCCGTGAGCGTGCGGGCTACCTGGCGGGCGACGACCGTGTGCGGCTGGCGTCGCTGCAAGAGGCGTTCGCCTCGCCGGAGGTCGACGCGGTGCTGTGCAGCCGCGGTGGCTACGGGGCGATGCGCCTGTTGCCCGATCTCGACCTGGAGGCGCTTCGCGCCCGGCCGCGGCTGCTGGTCGGCTTTAGCGACGTCACGGCGCTGCACCTGTACCTCGCCGGCGTCGGCGGCCTGGCCACGCTGCACGGGCCCGTGGTCAAGAGCTTTCACCTGCACGATGACGACTCCCACGACAGCGTCGGCGAGCTTCGCCGCGCGCTCTTCGGCGAGCGTTCGCGCCTGGAATTCAGCGGGCTTCGCCCAATCCGCCCCGGGCGAGCGCGCGGGCCGGTCCTGGGCGGCAACCTCAGCCTGGTCGCCAGCATGGTCGGCTCGGCGCACTGCCCCGACCTCAACGGCGCGATCCTCGTGCTCGAGGACATCGGCGAAGAGGACTACCGGCTCGACCGACTCTTTACGACGCTTCGCCTCTCGGAGAAGGCTGCCCACCCGGCGGGCATCGTCCTGGGCGACTTCACCGGCTGCGCCGGCGCGTACGTCGACGAGGGCGCCATCGACGAGTTCGTCGCCGAGCTGGCCGCCGAATTTGGCTGCCCCGTCGTCGCCGACTTTCCCGCCGGCCACGGACGCCGCAACGTGGCGTTTCCGATGGGCGTCGACGCAGAGTTGGACGCGCACGCAGGAGTGCTATTATTCGAGGCGGACGCGGTAGGTTGACCGTGGAGCGAGGCGAGCCATGAACATCGACAAAGCGAGAAGCATCCTCCGAGAGGCGATCGCCGACGACGTCGACCAGCTCGGCAAGACCAAGGTGTGCTCGGCGATCGAAGCGGTGGTCTGGAGCGACGGCGAGACGGTGCTCGACGAGGCGCTGGGGCGCACGCATCTGGGCGCCGGCGGCCAGCCCGTGCGCCGCGACACGCCCATGGACATCGCCAGCCTGACCAAGCCGCTGGTGACCGCGACGCTGATGATGCAAGCCGTCGACGAGGGGCGCGTGCGCTTCTCCGATCCCATCGCCGAGCACTTCCCGGCGTGGTCGATGGGTTCCCACGAGCGCGAGACCGCCACCCTGCTCGACCTGCTCAACCACTCCTCGGGGCTGCCCGCCTGGGAAAAATTCTACCTTCGCCACCCGCTCGATCCCTCGCCGGCGATGGCGGACACCACGCGTCAGGCGCTGTTTCGGCGCATCGCACGCACCCCTCTGGACGCGCGGCCGACCACGCGGCACCTGTACTCCGACCTGGGCTATATCCTGCTGGCCGGCATCCTCGAGCGCGTCTACGAGCGTCCGCTTCAAGATCTGGCGCGCGAGCGCATCTTCGAGCCGCTGGGCATGACCCACACGCGCTACGTCGCCCGCATCGCCGGCGACCAACCCCTCGAAGACGCCGCCGCCACCGAGAGGTGTCCGCTTCGCGCGCGTCTGGTGGTGGGCACGGTGCACGATGAGAACACCGACATCATGGGCGGGGTCAGCGGGCACGCCGGTGTGTTCAGCACTGCCGAGGACTTGCTCGAGTTCTGCCGCCATCTGTGGCAGATCGACCGCGGGGAGGTCGACGACGGCATCGTCAGCCGCGAGGTCTTGCGGTTTTGCCTGTCGGAGAAGGCCCGCGGCGCCGACGGCCACCATCTGGGCGGCTGGGACACCCCCAGCGGCATCTTGAGCAGCGCCGGGCGCGGGTTTCAGGCCGGCAACACCGTCGGCCACCTTGGCTTTACGGGCACATCCATGTGGATCGAGCGCGACCGCGGCCTGATCGCCATCCTGCTGACCAATCGCGTCTATCCCAGCCGGGACAACGAGCTCATCAAGGAGCTGCGCGTGCACTTTCACGAGGCGATTTTGCCGCCCCACCCCGACCGCCAGTAGCCCTCCCCCGCGCACTTGCGCACTTGACGCTGTGTACGGGGCGCGACTATCTGTTGCGTGTACTGATCTGCGTCCGTGACCGACTCGAGAGACATGTCCGAGCTCCTCATCGAACAACGTTGTGCCGAGGCCATCGCCCGCCATGCGGGCAAGATGATGCTGCGCGGTATCCAGCACGGCTTTTCGGTCTCCACCAAGGGCGAGAACGACGTGGTCACCGACGTCGATCGCGCCATCGAGACATTCATCACCGGTGAGTTGGGGGCGATGTTTCCCGACGACGAGGTCCTCGGCGAGGAGTTCGGCGGCCAGCACAAGCATTCGAAGACGCGCCACTGGCTCATCGATCCCATCGACGGCACGCTGAATTTCTCGTACGGCGTGCCCCTGTCGTGCGTGTCCATCGCCCTGCAGCACGAGGGCATCTCGCAGGTGGGGGTGATCTACGACCCGTACCGCGACGAGGTGTTCAGCGCGCGCCGGGGCGCGGGGGCGAGCCTCAATGGTGAGCCCATTCACGTCAGCGACAAGCCCACGCTCGACGACGCGGTGCTGGTGACCGGCTTTCGGCCGGTGACCCCGGACGGAGTGACCGACAACCTGCACAACTTCGTGGCCGTGACCAAGCGTTCGCGCGGCGTGCGCCGGCTGGGTTCGGCCGCGCTCGACCTGGCGTATGTCGCCGCCGGGCGCATGGACGGCTTCTGGGAGTTCGGGCTCAACCCCTGGGACACCGGCGCGGGGTACCTGCTGGTCGAAGAGGCCGGCGGGCGCGTCAGCGACATCCAGGATGGCCCCTATTCGGGCTTCGAGCCCAGTATTTTGGCGACCAACGCCCATATCCACGATTCACTGATCGAGCTGCTGAGCGCATCATGAACCACCGACGCCAATCAGGCCGACGCCTCGTCACCCTCGGACTCGTTGTGGGGGGCGTGCTGTCATTGGCCGCGGCGGCCTGCAGCAGCAATCCCACGCCGTCGAATTCGCCGGCGCGCATCCTGGCGGTGGGCAATTTGTCCGCGCCCATCGAGGGCTGCAAGATCAGCACGCCGCTGCCGGACGCCGGCGTGGACGCGGCGCCGAGCCCCGACGCCGGGACGCCCGCCGATACCGGCGCGGTGACCGATACGGGCGTCGACGCGGCGGGCGATGCCGGCGCGCCGAGCGACGCGGGTCTCGACGCGGCCGCCGACGTCGGCACGGACACTGGCGCGGTCGCCGACGCGGGCAGCGACACCGGCCTCGACGCCGCCATGGACGTGGGGACCGACGCCGCCATTGATGCGGGCATGGACGCGGGCGCAGATACGTCGGCCGACGTCGGAGCGCAAGCCGACACCTCGGTCGAGCCCGACGCGGGCGCCGACACCGGCCTCGACGCCGCCACCCCGCAGCCCACCAGCGCGACCACCCTGGAGCGCGTGGGCGACGCCCTGTCGGTGCCCTATCTGATCAGCGACCTCGAGGGCGACGACCAGCGCGTCGACGTCCAGATCTGCGAGTGGGACGGCCAACAGGCCACCAATTGCGGCACGGCCGTGCAGGCTCCCGGCGGCGACGGCACCGACTTCGTTCCCACCACCCCCGCGGGCACTTGTGTGCTCCACGTCTTTTACTGGGACGTGGGATGTGGCAGATTTGTACAGGCCAGCAACAACGGCCAGGCTCCGCAGTCCACCAACGTCGACAGCGTCGACCAGCAATGGGTGGTTCGGGTCTCGGTGGTTGGCTCGAAGGAAGCGCCCGGACAATCCGAGCCCTTCACGTTGAAAGACGTCGGCTTCGACGTCGTGCCCGCATGCCAATGAATCGCGATGAAGTGCCCGAGCTGTTCATCAAATATCCCCGACTTCGCCGGCTTCTGTGCGTTTTGCGGTGACCGCATCAACCGCTGTCGGGAGTGTGGACAGATCTATCCCAAGGACGTGGAGTTCTGCGGTCACTGCGGTGAGATGCTCGACCAGGATGACAGCCAATCCTTCGAGCGCGCCAAGGTGGCCAACTCGCGCGCGGCGGCGATCTTCCAGACCTCGCCGGGCCGCCCCGGCCCCGACCAGCAGACCGGACGCCCCACGTTCGTGCTGCCGGCGGAGTCCCAGGAGCGCGACCCCAACATCTACGGCTTTTTGTACGACCCGGAGGTACCGGCCCAGCGTTTCACCCTGCACCAGGGCGACAACACCCTGGGTGCCGGGCACAACAACGACATCGTCATCGACAAACCGGCCGTCTCCTGGAACCATGCGCTGCTGATCTGCCGAAACGCCAAGATCTTCTTGCAGGATTCGGCCAGCACCAACGGCACCTTCGTCAACGGCAAGAAAATCGAGCGGCCACGCCAGCTTGGAAACGGCGACGCCGTGCGCTTCGGCAACGTCACCTTCCACGTCTGGCTCAAAGCCCAATACCGCTAAGACCAAAAGCTCATGTTCACCACAGAGGTCACAGAGGCCACAGAGGGAAAGCGTTTTAGTGCTGTCCTCTGAGCCCTCTGTGCCCTCTGTGGTGAAATCAAACCTGAACCTAGACCCCTGGACCCCTGACCCACCATGACTGATTGGCAAGAACGCGAACTCGAAACCGCCCGCAACCTCGTCCAACAGGGAAGTGAACTGATGCGCCAGGGCCAGGTGGACGTGGCCAAAGGCGCGCTTCGCGAGGCCGAGGCGCTGTTGGATATGTCCCCGGGTACCCCCGAGGGCTCGCTGGAGCTGCGCGCTCAACTGTACAACGAATTGGGCGTGCTCGCGCAGCGCCAGGAGGATATGGACGAGTCGCGCCGGTATCATGAGAAGTCCCTCGAGATCTGCGAGGAGTTGCTCGAGCGCGACGTCGACTTTCGCTCCAACGCCGCCGCGACCTATCTGAACCTGTCGGGCGTGGCCGCGGCCAAGGGCGACGTCGTCGAGGCCAAACGCCTCAACGAGCGCGCCGTCGAGTTGGTCACGTCGGTGCGCGCCGACGGCGACGAAACCGTCGACTCGCTGGCGGTGGGCGCCTACCAAAATATGGCGCTGCTGGACGCGCGTAGCGACCACTACGACCGGGCGACCGAGGCGATGGAAAAAGCGCTGGAGTTGGCGCGCCAGATGTCCGACCACGGCGACCAAAACGGGCTGCCTCAGGCCGCCCAGGCCTGCCAGCGCCTCAGCGTGATGCTCTTCGAGGCCGGCGAGCACGAGCGCGCCCTGGAGTGGGGCAAACACGCCGAGGAGCTCTCCGAGGATGCCTATGAGGTGCTCGGTCAGGATGTGCTGGGGATCTACGTGGTCAGCCAGATCAACCTGATCTCCTACAACGAGCAACTCGGGCTGTTCGCCGACGCCGAGGACGCCCTGTGGAAGGGCATGGAGGTCAGCGGAAACCACCCCGAGATCGTGCAGCGCGGCGTCATGTTCTACGAGAACGCCCGCAAGCAGGCCGACGCCCGCCTCGAGAAGGGCAACCTGCCGCGCGCCGAGGTCGAGGAGGGCTACCAGGACCTCCAAGAGATCATCGACGAGATGGGCGGCCTGCCCGAGATGCCCCAACCATAAGAGTTTTTGTCACCACAGAGCACGCAGAGGGCACAGAGGACCTTTAACAACCTCTGTGTCCTCTGTGCCCTCTGTGGTGAGTCCCCTTCCCCGCCCTACTTGCGAACGTAGCGGTCGAGGATATGCCGCACGCGCTTGTCCTGGGGGATCTTGATCGCCAGCGGGACCACCCGCACCGTCGCCCAGTCGTCGCCGTCGGTGTATTTGACCAGGTCGTCGATGCTGCCCAGGTCGCGCCCGCGGTGCACGAGCGTCTGCGAGGTCGTCTCGACGCGCTTGTCGAGCGTGTCGACGAGCTTCGAGAGATACTCGATGCGCGACTTGGTGTGGGCGATGTCGGCCTGGACTTGCTTCTTGGTCTTGGGCGGCTCGGCGGCGTCGATATCCATCGGCGCGGTGTCGGGGGCGTCTTTGAGCGCGGTCTTCGCCTCGGCCAGGTGCTTTTTCTTCTCGACGATGGTGCGCTCGGTGTCCAGGCGCTTCTTGCGCGCCTCGAAATACCCGGTCCACGCGCGCCGGTACTCCTGGACGACCTTGCGGGGATCTTCGATGGCGTCGGCGTAGGCCACGCCGGGGGTCTTGCCCAGGCGAAATTCCAGCCGGCCCAGGTATTTGCCCCGGCTGAGCGGCTCGACGACCGGGATATGGGCCGCCCACACCGGCTCGCGCGTCAGGCGGTTGGAGTTGGACACGATGGCGGCGTCCACGCGCTTGTGGTCGTGGCGAAGGTTCTCCACCAGGGTGGCTGTGTCGCGCACGCCCAGGTTGCTCAACAGCACCACCAGGTCGACGTCGTCGGGCAGCGCGGCGAGCTCGGCGCGGTAGGCCTTCTCGGGCGGTTTGACGACCAGCGCGCGCTTCTTGAAGTACTCGTGCACCAGCGGCTTGGCCTTGGTGAGCCCGATGAAGGCGACCTTCTTGCCGCCGCGCTCGACGACCTTGTGGCCGGCGAACGGCCGCTTGCCGTCGGTGGTGTACAGGTTGGCCGAGATCGCCGAAAGGTGCGCCGGCTGGACCAATTTCTTGTAGGTATCGAGGCCGAAGACCAGGTCCAATTCGCCCACGTTGAGGACGTCCGGCGGGTCGGCGGCCAGCGCGGCGGCGACCGCCTTGGCCTGCTCGCGCGCCTCTTTTTGCAGCCCCGGCGGGTTGTGCCGCAGGGTCGCCGAGCGGTACATCAGGTCGCCGGCGTCGACCACAAAGCGCGCCTTGGTCTTGGCGAGGCCGCGGCCCCACCACTTGAGCGCCTCGCGCGACTCGGGGTCCTTGGCCAGCTCGATCATCGTCTGGCGCCGGCTCAACCCGCCCATGGGATGGTGGCTGCAGCCGCAGTCCTCGCGCTCGCCGCGGTTATTGGCGGTGAACAAAATCGAGATCACGTCGGTCTGGTCGGCCGACGGCGCCTTGGTGTCGTGCTTGCGCTGCTTGACCTCCAGGCGGCGGTTGACCTCGCGCAGGGCATCGTACACCGCCATGCGCTGGGCCTTCTGCACCCCGGCGTGGGCGCCGAGCATCGCCAGGCGCTCGTCGGGGGTGGGCTTGGCGGCCTTGGCCTCGGCAGCGTCCTGAGCGCGCATGCGTCGAGAGTCGCACTGGTACTGGAAAACGCCGAGAACGACTCCCATTACGAGCGCCGCAAAGATCCAGCGCCTGGTGATGTCGAATTCCATGGTTGTCTACCCTGGTTCTGAACGCCATCGGGAGCGCGGCGAGCGGCGCCTCAACGGCATTTGCCCGACTTGATGGCGTTGATCTTCTGGCGCGCGTCGCTGGCCCACTCGGAGTTACCGTGCTCGCTGATCACCAGTTGGAACCACCCCTTGGCCTGCTTGCAGCGTCCTGATTTCATCAGCGCGGCGCCGATGTGGTACATGGCGTCGTCGACGTAGGTCGATTTGTCGTACTTCTTGACGACCTTCTCGAACTCCAACACAGAACGCACCCACTGCTGTTCCTTGAAGTAGGTCTGCCCGAGCAGATACTGCGCCTCGGCGGCTTTGCCGTGAGTCGGAAAGTTGCTTACGAACGTCTCGAACGCCTTGCGGGCCTGGTCGTTTTTGCCGGCGTCGAACGCCTTTTTGCCGACCTTGAACAGTGGCACGGGCTCCTTGGGAAGGTTAGAGCCGGCGTTGCTGCCGGCGAAGCGCCGGTCGGTGTCCTCTTTGAAGATCTGCAGGTCCTCGTTGACCTTCTTGAGCTTGAACTCGAGCTCCTCGACGTTGCCGCGCAGGCGGTCGAGCTCCTCGCGGTTCTTCTGGATCTCGACGCCCAGGTCGGCGTTGTTGCGCTGCAGAAGCGCCCGGGCCTGCTTGAGGACCTTCTTGAGCTCGGTGACGTCCTCGCGCGCCGAGGCGATCATCTTGGTCAGCCGGGTCTTCTCGGCATCGTAATTCTCCTGCATGCTCTTTTGTTGGGCCTGCAGGGCCTCGATGTCCTGCTGCATCTTGTCGCCGGTAGACGCGGTGACACAGCCGGAGAACATCAGGGAGACGAGCGCCAGGACAACGTATCTGATCGCGGTCGTGTTCATCGTACAAAGCTGGTGGGAATTGGGAACATCGGCATGCGCCCCGTCGGCGCACTGTAGACTGTTACAACCTATCGCAGTTGGACACAACAGAGCCATCGGCCCACGCACAAAAGCCCGGCGTCGCGCTGGCGACGCCGGGCCCGTGCTTGGGACGACAGCCGTGTCTTTACTGCACGCTGAATTCCACCCGGCGGTTGGCCGCCTGACAGCTCGGCGGCCCCTGCTCGCCGCACTGGCGCGCCAGGCGCTCCTCGCCGTAGGAGATGGTGCTCATATTCGACGCGCTCACCCCCAGCGTCTCCAGGTAGTCGCGCACGCTGCGCGCCCGGCGCTCACCCAGGGCGATGTTGTATTCGTTGGTCCCGCGCTCGTCGGCGTAGCCCTCGACGCGCACCGACTCGTTTTTCTTCTTGATGCAGTCGGCGTTGCTGACCAGCTTGTCGCGCGCGTCGCTGCTGAGCGTGGAGCTATCGTAGGCGAAGTACACCGTCTGCATGGTGCACGACGCCGCCGGCTTGGCCACGCATTTGCCGTCCTGGCACATCTGATCGGCGCTGCAGTCAGCGTCGGTGGAACATTCGGGCTTGGCCACGCAGTTTCCACCCTTGCAGATCTGGTCGCCCGAGCAGTCGTCGTTGGACATGCACTCCGGGCCACATTTGTTGTCGCGGCACTTCTGGTTGCCCGGGCAGTCGGAGGTGCCGGTGCAGTAGCCCGGAATCTTCTCACAGACGCCGGCGTTGCACTCCATCGAAGGATCACCGCAATTCGCATCGGTGCGGCACTGCTGGCACAAGCCATTGACGCAGTACAATTTCCCCTCGGCCTGGCCCTTCTCGCTTGAAGCACACTGATCGTCAGTTTCGCACTTGGGATAGTCCGGCTTGCAGCCGGTCTGCACCAGCAAAATGGCCAGCACGAATGCAGCTCCGAGGCTCCAACTCAGTCGTTTCCAATCCATCGTCAGCGCTCCCTCACGGGCGTATTTGGAAAACATCAACAACTCGAACCATTGAACGCAGGGACGGTACTAGAGTCACGATCGCCCAGTCAAGGGACGGCTCGGCCCCTGCTCGCGCACGCCCCCAACGCGTGGCCGCGCCGCCTTGAACATTCGGGCATCCTCACATAGAAACGCTGTCGCGATGCAGGGGTTGGCACCAGGTTGGGTGCACCGACCGGCCTGCGCGCGTCGCCTCCGCAGTCCTCGGTAGTAACTATGAGTGCTCTCGCCATTGACCTAAAGCGATCCAAACGCATCGTGTGGCTCGCCGCCCCGATCATGATCGCGATGCTCACCCAGACGGGCATCAACGTCGTCGACACCATCTTCGTGGGCAAGCTCGACGCCAGCTACTCCATTCCGGGGCAGGCGGCGCTGGGCTTCAGCCTGCCCATCTTCTGGAGCATCGGCGGGTTTTTGTCGGCCATCGGCGTGGGCGTCCAGGCGATGAGCGCGCGCCGCGTCGGCGAAGGCGAACACGAGCATGCCGGCATGGTGCTGGCCAACGGCGTGGCCCTGTCCATCGGGGCATCGATTATTTTTACCGTCATTGGCTGGTATATCATTCCCTATTTTTTCCGATTTCTGACCTCCAATGAGGCCGTGCTCAACCTGGGCATCCCCTACGCCCAGGTGCGGGTGCTGGGGGTCACGGCGATGGTGGCGACCACCGCCTACAAGGGCTTTTTCGACGGGTTGGGCCGCACGCGAGTGCATATGTACGCGTGCATCGTGATGAACCTGTGCAATATCGTGCTCAACTACTCGCTGATCTTCGGCATCGGGCCCATCCCCGCCTACCACGTCACCGGCGCGGCCATCGCGAGCTGCATCTCGACGTTCGTGGGCCTGGGCATCATGATCGCCTGGACGTTTCGCGAGGAATTTCGCACCAAGTTTCGCTTCTACCGGCTCAAGAACTTCCGCCCCTCGGTCATGTGGCGCATGACCAAGCTGAGCTTCCCCAGCGGGGCCGCCCAGATCTTCGTGATGGGCGGCGTGCTCATGTTTCTGAAGATCATCGCCCTGCTCGACGAGCACGCCGTGCTGGGCGCGCTGGGCCACGCCGACTTCTACGGCGCCGAACTCTCCAGCGGGGTGCCCGCCCTGCACACCGCCGTGACCCACGTGCGCAACTTCGCCGGGCGGGTGTTTACGGTGGACTGGGCCAACACGGTCATGTGGAGCCGCCCGCCCATCTATGCGACCGCGGCCAAGCTCATCATCGACCTGTTGAGCATCGGCTTTGTCACCTGCATCGCCTTCGGGCAGGCCACCGCCACGCTGGTCTCCCAGTCGATGGGCGAGAAGAAATACGCCGAGGCCGAGGCCTACGGGTGGGATTCGGTCAAGGTGGGCATGTACTTCTTCGGGCTTTTGGGGCTGCTGGCGATCCTGTTCCCGGAGACCTTCCTCGACCTGCTCAGCGACGACCAGATCGTCATCCAGGCGGCCATCCCGGGGCTTCGCATCATGGCCGCCCTGCAGATGTTCATCGCCATGGCCCTCATCCTGACCCAGGCGTTGTTCGGGGCGGGCAACACCAAATTCGTCATGATCGCCGAGTTCACCCTCCACAGCGTCTGCCTGGTACCGCTGGCCTACATCTTCTCGGTGGTCCTGCACCTGGGCTTTGTGGGCGTGTGGTTCTCCGGCTCGTGCTACGTCATCGGGCTGGGCTCGGTGATGGCCTGGAAGTTCTGGGAGGGAAGCTGGAAGGAGATCCGCGTGTAGGTCATAATGGGCGGGTCATGATTCGCGCTTCTTCGACATTGCTGATGGCCGCCGTGGCGCTGGGCGCGTGCACGCCGGTCAACCCGCCCCAACCCGCCGACGCGCAGGGCAAGCCCATCGCCCTGCCCGGCCCCTACGACCGTTGGCTGCAGATCACCGACATCTCGCCGACCTCCGCGTCGGACGGCCCGACCGACGTGGCGCTGCAGCCCACGATTTCGATCACCTTCAACGACTACCTGCAAGACGACTCGTTTCGCTCGCACTCCCTGGCCGCGATGGCCTCCGGGGGCGTCAAGGCGTACGGCCACGCCGATTACGTCATGACCGACAAGACCATCGTGTGGCACCCGTGGTCGGCGCTCGAGCCGGGCCTGGTGTACGACTTCACCATCCTCGACAAGCTGACCAGCGCCACCGGCGCGCCGTATCTGGCGCCCGTCACGCCCCCGCAATTCAAGGCCTCGCGCGACGTCGAGGCCAGCGCGCCCGTGGCGCTTCCGGACGCGACCTGGTCGCAGATCGAACCCATCTTCGAGCAGCGCTGCACGAGCTGCCACCGCGACAAGCAGTGGAAGCTCAACCCGCTGACCTACGACAGCCTGGTCGGCGAGAAGTCGGCCGAGACGGACCTGTACCTGGTGCGCCCGGGCGATGCGCCCGACTCGTACCTGATGCGCAAGTTGTTGTGGGATTATCCGGACATCGAGTTCACCCCTCAGCCGCCGCCGTGGTCGGCGGGCAGCGAGGAGTTGCCTCGCGACGAGCTGCGCCTGGTGGAGGGCTGGATCGCCCACGGCGCGCGTCGCTGAACGGCTTTTTACGGCCCACGACGGCAGGGATGCCGTCGCACCGAATGTCCGACGGCCAGGGATGCCGTCGCACCGAATGTCCGACGGCCAGGGATGCCGTCGCACCGAACAAAGGGCCTATTTCTGCGCGCCGCCCTTCTGGGCCGACTGCAGCGCGGCGTCGATCGCCTGCGACAGTGGCTCGGCTTCCACCGGTCCCAGGTAGCGACGCCCGTTGATGTAGACGGTGGGCGTGCCGTTGATGCCCGCCTCGTCTCCCTCCTGGCGGTCGCGGCGCACCGTGGAGTCGACCTTTTGAGACTTCATGTCCTTCTCGAACTTCGACACGTTCATGCCGATGCGACGCGCGAAGGTCTTGATCTCGTCGGGGTTGAGCGTGCGCTGGTTGGCGAATAGAAGCTTGGCCATCTGCCAGAACTTGCCCTGCTCGTGGGCGGCCAGCGCGGCGTGGGCCGCCAGCGACCCCGCCGGGTGGCTCTGCAGCGGGAACTGCTTGAAGTAGTACACGACCTTATTGCCGTATTTTTCGACCATCTTCTCCATGACGGGGGACGCCGCCTTGCAGTGGGGGCACTGGAAGTCGGCAAACTCCACGATCTGCACGGGCGCGTCTTTGGGACCCTTGTGGGGCACGCCGGCGAGTTGGAAGTCGTAGTGCTTTTTGGCCGCGTCGGTGAACTCGGTGACCTTATCGAGGATGTCGGTCTCGTTGTAGCCCTGCTGGATGCCCATCGCCATCAGCCCGGCGACCTGCTTGGCGAGGTCGCAGGCGGTCTTCTCGTCCTGCAGGCACTCGTGCAGACTCTGGGTGGAGTCTTTGCACGGGCACACCTCGGCCTTGGCGATCTTGACGAACTTGGTGCGCGCCTTGGCGCTGAGCATGCCGAAGTTCATCCCCGGGTAGATATCGGTGGGCGGGGCCTTCTGATCGGCCGCCTGCTCCTTTTTGCTGCCGGTATCCGCCTCGGCCTTGCCCTGCTTGTCGGGGGTGACCGCCGAAGACTTCTTGGCCTGGTTGGTGTCTTCCTTCGCCGTGCTCGACGAGGAATTGTTGCAATTGCAGGCACCGATAGGAACCAGCACCAGCAGCGCTACGAACGCCAACCACGAACTACGTAGTCGATAGGACATGAGGATGATCCGTCTAATGTCGATAACAAAAGTCGCCTTGGGCCGGATACCACATGTAGCCAGTCCGAGAAAAGCAACAGCGCGACTGCGGTCGCTATTCAATGGGATCGGGCAAAACTCGTCAAGCTGGATTCGGCGGCGCGCGACCAACCCATGACTGGACGCCTGCCGGCATTTCTAATAAGACTGCCATCGAGGGCCGTCTTGGCGGGAATACTGCCGACCACGCCCGCTTTACTGTGAACGCACTACATTTTCTTTGTCTAACGACTCGAGAGGAGCCGATATGGGCGATCAGAACAAACGGGGATCGGGCGAAAAGGACCTGCTGTACCGCGTCCGGCACTCCACTGCCCACATCATGGCCACGGCGATCCAGCAGATGTTCCCGGACGCGAAGTTCGCGATCGGGCCGCCCATCGCCGAGGGCTTCTACTACGACTTCGAGCTGCCACGCCCGATCTCGACCGACGATTTCGGCCAGATCGAGGGGCGTATGACCCAGGTGGTCAAGCAGGACCAGGCCTTCGAGCGCGAGTTCTGGGCCAAGGACAAGGCCCGCGAGTTTTTCAAGGACCAGCCCTACAAGCTCGAGCTCATCGACGGCATCGCCGACGAAGAGGTCTCCATCTACCATAACGGGCCGTTCACCGACCTGTGCGCCGGCCCGCACGTCGAATCGACCGGCGCCTGCCAGCACTTCAAGCTGCAGAAGGTCGCCGGCGCCTACTGGCGAGGCGACGAGAACCGCCAGATGCTCCAGCGCATCTACGGCACGGCGTTTCCGACCAAGGAAGAGCTCGACCAGTACCTGTTCATGCTCGAGGAGGCCAAGCGCCGCGACCACCGCAAGCTCGGCCGCCAGTTGCACCTATTCGACTTCGACCGGCTCTCGCCTGGCTCGGTGTTCTGGCGGCCCAAGGGCTGGCAGATGTACCGCCAGATCCAGGACTTCTTCCGCGAGTTGGAGCAGAAGAACGACTACGTCGAGATCATGCACCCGCTGATCTACAACAAGGAGCTGTTCGAGGAGTCCGGCCACTGGGACCACTACAAGGACAATATGTTCACCTTCGAGTCCCACGATCAGACCTACGGGCTCAAGCCGATGAACTGTCCGGACACGATGCTGTTTTTCCGCAGCGAGAAGCGCTCGTACCGCGAGCTTCCGCTGCGCGTCGCCGAATTCGGCACCCTGCACCGAAATGAGCTGCCGGGCGTCTTCAGCGGCACCACCCGCGTGCGCCAGTTCTGCCAGGACGACGCCCATATCTTCGTGACCGAGGACCAGGTCGAAGACGAGATCAGCCTGCTTTTGGAGATGGTCGACGAGACCTACGGGCTATTCGACATGCAGTACGAGATCGAGGTCTCGACGCGCCCCGACGACTTCATGGGCGCCCCCGAGCTGTGGGACGAGGCCGAGGCCGCGCTCAAGAGCGCGCTGGAGGCCAACGGGCGCGACTATCAGATCCACGAGGGCGACGGTGCGTTCTACGGCCCGAAGATCGACTTCCAGGTGCGCGACAGCCTGGGACGAAGCTGGCAGTGCGCCACCATCCAGCTCGACTTCCAACTGCCCCGGCGCTTCCAGCTCGGCTACACCGGCGCCGACAACACCGAGAAGACGCCCATCGTCATCCACCGCGCGCTCGCCGGCAGCCTCGAGCGTTTCATCGGCATCCTGGTCGAGCACTTGGCCGGTGTCTTCCCGACCTGGCTGGCGCCCACCCAGGTGGCCATCATGACGATCACCGACGAGCAAAACGACTACGCCTGGGAGATCGCCAAGGACTTCAAACACCACGGCATTCGCGTCAAGGTCGACGACCGCAGCGAGAAGATCGGCTTCAAGATCCGCGAGGCCGAGACCCAGAAGATCCCGTATATGCTGGTCATCGGCGGGCGCGAGGAAGAAGAAGGCACCGTCGCCGTGCGCTCTTACTCCGAGGGACGCCGCGGCACGATGACGCCCGACGCGGTGCGCGACGAGATCATCGACAAGATCGAAAACCGCACCCTCGACGTCGAGATCCAGCGCTCCGGGATTGCCACCGAAGCCGCCGAGGACGAGGGCATGGGCGACGAGATGGCCCAACGCGGTTACTGAGCTGAAACCAATTGGAGCGACGGCCTCCGCGCCGTCGTCAGCCCGCCGGCTTAACTGCCGGCGGGCTTTTTTGTGGCGCGCAGGCATTAGCTTCGGTGCGTGGCTATGCCGCACGCAAAAAAGCCCGCCGATTTCGAAAAATCGGCGGGCTTTTTTAAATTTGCTCGACCGCTGAGCGGTCAGCGGACACCCCGTGTCCGGTCCGCTGCTCCCTCCCGGGCCTGACGGGGTGCCGAACCGGTGGTCCCGCTGACCGCTCAGGGGTCGAACAGTGCTGGGGCAGACTTAGGAAATATTCTGCCCTTTGTAAAGGGGTCAAGTCAGCGGAGAGGGAGGGATTCGAACCCTCGATACTGGGTTACAGTATACACGCTTTCCAAGCGTGCGCCTTCAGCCACTCGGCCACCTCTCCAGCGGAGGGGGTGGGATTCGAACCCACGGTACCGCTTAACGGCACACCTGATTTCGAATCAGGCGCCTTCGTCCACTCGGCCACCCCTCCGTAAGAACGGAGAGCTCCGTGTGACTGATCGTGCTCACTCTTCGCTGTCAAAGACCCTTTTAGTCGCCTTCCGCCTTACGGCGTTGGCGAATCTCTTCGAAAAAATCGGTCAGCAGCGCCGCGCATTCCTCGGCGCGACACATCTCGGTGACCTCGACCCGATGGTTCAGCCGCGGATCTTCCAGGAGCGCAAACAGCGTCCGGGCTGCGCCGGCCTTGGGGTCCCGGGCGCCGTAGACCACCCGCGCGACTCGCGCGTTGACGATGGTGCCGGCGCACATCGGACACGGCTCGAGGGTGATGTACACGGTGCACTCGTTGAGCCGCCAGGAGCCGAGCTTCTGGGCAGCGCGCCTGATGGCGATGAGCTCCGCGTGAGCCGTGGGGTCTTGCCATGTCTCCCGGCGGTTGAACCCGCGGGAGACGACCTGACCGTCGCAGACGACCACCGCACCGACGGGTACTTCGCCGATGTCCCAGGCCTTCTTGGCCTCGGCGATCGCTAGCTCCATGAAATCTTGGTCACTGGCCACGATCGAAAGTACGTCTGCGAAAAAAAGGAAATGCCCAGCAGGCATTTCCTGTGCGAGGGCCGCAGCCCTCAAAAAGCGCACTCGGAAGGACTCGAACCTTCAACCTACGGTTCCGTAGACCGTTGCTCTATCCAATTGAGCTACGAGTGCGGGTTTTGCGACCGCCTTTCGGCGGGCCACCGGATTACTACCCCTTTCGGAGCTTTGCAACCCTTAATTTGGATTTCGTGCCAAATCTTGGCCGTCCATCCAGCGGAGAGGGAGGGATTCGAACCCTCGATACGGTTTAAGCCGTATACTCCCTTAGCAGGGGAGCGCCTTCAGCCACTCGGCCACCTCTCCTCGTTGGATCTGCGAATGAGACTGCAGACCCGAATTTTCAAAGAACTTCAACCGGCAAATCCACCGCACGGAGGAGGTGGGATTCGAACCCACGAACGCCCAAAGACGTTGCCGGTTTTCAAGACCGGTGCCTTCAACCACTCGGCCACTCCTCCCGAGTGAGCGCAGCGCCAGTCGCCCGGGCTGCAACCCGTGAGGGCGTGCGATTCTACATACGCCCGGTCCCTCGTCAAGCTTCTTTTTGGGGATTTTCGACAAAGTCGTCACGCCGTTGTCACGCGCCTGTGGTGGACGACTCCGGCGCTCCAGGTGTATACATCGAACAACGTTGATTATTCCGCCCTTTCGAGGAAGTAAGAGATGTCTCGATTGCGTACGCTGTTGCTTTGTATGTGCGCGGGGGCGGCCTGCGGGCTGGTCGCCACCCCGGCCTTCGCCCAGGACACGCAGGCCAGCCAATCCGCCGGCGCCGCCAAGACCAAGGCCGACGACCTGCCCGCCGACAACCCCAAAGGGGCGCTGGGCGGTCTGGTCGTCTCCGGCAATAAGGGAGACAAGGGCGCCGGGTGGAGCGTGGAGTTCTTCGGCTACGTGCGCACGCAGTACACGGCGATCCAAAACGACCCCACCTTCAATCAATTCGGACGCCACGACGGCTTCTCCATCGCCGACGCCCGGCTGGGCTTCGACGGCTATCTGCACAACGGGCTGGGCTTCCAGCTCGAGATCGACGCTGCCGACGCCCTGCGCACCAGCGACGTCAACAGCCCGGCGCGCCAGTTGGCCGCGCTGCTCAAGGACGGCTACCTGTACTACCATCCCAACCGGATGTTTCGCGCCTCGGCCGGCCAATTCAAGGTGCCCTTCGACATCGAAGAGCTCATCTCGACGGCCAATATTCTGTTCATCGAGCGCTCGGTGGGAAATCGCGGGGTGCTCGGCGCCGAGGGACCCAACCGCGAGGGCCTGAGCCTGGGGCGCGAGGTGGGCGTGCGCCTGGACTCCGAGCCGATCTACTTCGGCGACCCCAACGGCTTTGGCATCAGCTACGCGGCGGCGGTGACCAACGGCACGCGCGCCGGCGTCAGCGTCAACGATAACGACAAGCTGGCCTATTCGGGCCGGCTCAACCTGCACTGGGGCCAAATCGTACGCCTGGGCGCGGGCGTGTACTTCAACGACCGCCTCCTGGGCGAGTTGCCCGACCAGATTGGCGAGACGCGCACCGGCTGGACGGCCGACCTGACGGCGAAGATCGCCGGCTTTACCCTGCTGTCCAACGTCATCCAGGTCGACATCGCCCCGGCCTCCGCGGTCCCCAACGAGCCCACACGCACCGCGCGCAGCTACCAGGTCCAGGTCGCCTACCAGGAGCCGTTTTGGGGGCTGCAGCCGGCGTATCGCTTCGCCTACTATGATCCGGCCACCAACCTCACGCAGACGGTCGATCCGGCCTTCGAGGCGCTGACCTACCACACCATCGGGCTCAACTATAACGCCAAGACCTATCCGGTGCGCGTGATGGTCGACTACACGCTCACAGGCGAGGCCGACCGGGCCATCGACAACGATCGCTTTGACGCCCTCGTTCAGGTACAGTGGTAACCAGCAAAGCCCCAGCAATTTCGAGCGGTTGACCCATGCAGCAAGACGAACAACGCAGCTCGTCGCGTCGCCGACGCGGCCTCTTTAGCCTGACCGCCCTGGCCTTTTTGGTGCTGGGCGCCCTGGCGATCTACTCGGCGTGTCTGCCCGACGGCACCTCGCAGCCGCACACCCGCGCCAAAAAGATCACCAGCCGTCAGGAGCTCATCGGCGGGCCCACCGCGCTGGGTGAAATCGGGGACTACCTGCTCGAAAACGACAAGATCCGCGTCGTCGTCGAGGATAAGGGCTACGCCAGCGGCAGCGGACTGTTCGGCGGCTCGCTCATCGACGCCGACCTGGTGCGCCCCAACACCGACCGCAACGAAGAAGGCGGCAACGGCCAGGACACCTTCGGGGAGTTCTTCCCGGCCTACTTCCTGGAGATGCTCGACCCCGAGCAGGTCCAGGTGATCAACGACGGCACCGACGGCAAGGCCGCCGTCGTCGAGGTCAGCGGGCGCGGCGGGGAGTTCGTGACCATGCTTCGGTTCATCAACCAGGCGATGGTCAACAGCTACGACGCCAATATCGGCTCGGTGCTGCGCGGCGAGCCCGCCAACTCCGACGGCGACCCGCTGGTCCAATTCTCGGTGCGCTACATCCTCGAGCCCGGCGCGCGCCATATCCGGGTGGAGAGCACCTTGACCAATATCAGCGGCTCGAAGCTGGCGTTTCCAAAGCAGAGCATCGTCGGCGCCATCCAGGGCGCCCTGGGCCTGGACCTGAGCGGCTTTAGCGTGCCGCTGGGCGCGGTGCTCGGCTTCGGAAAGCTCAACCACCTGTTCATCCCCGGCATCGGCTACGACCTGCGCTGGGGCCTGGAAGACGCCTACAAAAAGAACGTCCAGTTGCCCGCCTTCCCCGGCAAAGTCACCAACTTCGTGGCTTCCTCGGACACCCACGGGGCCAACTACGGGTTCATCGCCGGCGACGCCCCCGAGCGCAACTTCGTGCACAATAAGGGCGACATCTACGGCGACGACGCCACCGACGACATGCTGCTGATGTTCTACGCCTCGGGCTTCGGCGGCGTGCTCACCCACGACATGCCCACCACGCTGCAAGATGGTGAGAGCTTTACCTTCACCAACTACCTCATCGTCGGCGACGGCGACGTGGCCAGCATCCTCGACGAGATCTACAAGATTCGCGACGTCCACACCCAGACCGTCGCCGGGCGCGTCTACGACAAGTGGTCGGGCGCCCCTGTGGGCAAGAACACCTCTCTGCTCATCTACCAGGCGCGCACGGATGTGAGCGACCCGGCCGAGGGATGCACGGTCGACGGCGAGGGCGCCGACGCCAAGAAGCCGACCATCTACAGCCAGGCCTTCACCAACGCCGACGGCTACTTCAAATTCACCCTCGCCCCGGGCCACTATTGCTACCGCACCCGCGGCGACGGGCGTCCCTTGAGCGACTACGTGCCCTTCGAGGTCGCCCAAAAGTCGGTCTACCTGCGCCCGAAGTCACCGTCGTACGGCACCGTCGAGGCCCACATCATGGACGCCGACGGCAATCCCATGCCCGGCAAGCTCATGGTCGTGGGCACGCACGCCTACAAGGGCGACCTGCTCAAGCGCTACTACCTGTACGATCTGGAGGCCGGCCAGTCCTGGCGCACCAGCGACATGATCCCCGACAAGCACGGCGATCCCTCGACGCTGCGCTACCTGGAGGCGGTCGATTACTCGTCGTCCGACGGCGTCGTCCACATGCACGTGCGCCCGGGCACTTATACGGTGTACGCCTCCCACGGGCTGGAGTACGGGCTGGGCGAGCGCGGCCAGGTGACCATCGCCCCCGGTCAGGTGCGCCGGCTCAACTTCAACCTCGACCACCAGGTCGACACCACCGGCTATGTCAGCGGCGACTTCCACATGCACGCGCGCGGCTCCATCGACAGCGGGCTGGACTTCAACAAGCGCGTGGTCAGCATCGCCGCCGAGGGGGTCGAGGTGGTGTCGGCGAGCGACCACAACCACATCTCGGATTATCTGCCCTATATCTACCGCAACAACCTGCAGCCGTGGCTCAAGTCACTCGTGGGCGTGGAGTTGACCACCTTCGAATTCGGCCACTTCGGCGCCTTCCCGCTCAACTACGACGTGGGCAGCATCAACGGCGGCTCGGTACCCTGGCAGCGGCTGCCGCCCCAGAAGATCTTCGACGAGCTTCGCGCCCACGGCGAGTTCTCCCCGGACGATACGATCATCCAGGTCAACCACCCGCGCGACTCGATTTTGGGCTATTTCCACCAGTACAACGTCGATCCCTTCAGCACGAAGGTGACCCTGAAGTTCCAGGACTCGAGCTCCGCCCAGGACAAGCTCATCAACACGGTGTCGACCCCCAGCGGCAACGCGTTCATGCGCGACTGCGACGCCGACGGCGTGGAGTGCCGCGGCGACAAGCGCTTCGAGACGACCTTTAGCTGGGATTTCGACGCCATCGAGATCTTCAACGGCAAGCGCGAAGACCTGCTGCATCACTACCGTATCCCCTACGGCGACGCCGACCACCCCTGGCCGGCCGACGTCGCCCAGAAGATCATCACCAAGGTGTGCACCTCGGAGCATAAGGACGCGCTGACCCAATTCTGCTCGGACAACAATATCGGCGACGCCGACTGCAACTGGCCCATCGCCGGCCACACCATCGACGAGTGGTGCCCGTTTGGCATGCCCGAGCTGAAGCAGCGCTACAAGAAAGGCGACGTGATGTGCGACGGCGACGAGGTCGCCTTCCCGGGCGGGCTCGACGATTGGTACAACACGCTCAACTACCCGCGCGACTTCGTGCGCGGCGACGACACCGCCCCGGATGCGGCGGTCTACAAGAAGTACACGGCCACCGGAAACTCCGACAGCCATGCCGCCGGCAAGCCCGAATTTCGCCAGCCCGGAAGCCCGCGAAACTTCCTGTACGTGGGCAAAGACGACCCCCAGAAGGTCACCGACATGGACGTGGTGCGCGCGCTCAAGGCGCACCACAATATCGTGTCCAACGGCCCGTTCGCCTACATGGAGATCAACGGCGCCCAGGTGGGCGACGAGACCAAGGTCGACGACAATAAGGTGTCCATTCACGTGGTGGTGCGCGCGGCCGACTGGGTCAGCGCCGACCACTTCCGCATCATCGCCAACGGCGAGCCGGCGACCATCGACGACGACGCCACGCCCACGGTCTACGAGTTCCAGCTCGACGACCACCACCAATTCGAGACCACCGTCGACGTCGACCTCAAAAAAGACACCTGGTTCGTCCTGGAGGTCTACGGCAAGGAGAATAGCGGGCTGTTTCCGGTGTACACGCCCATGGAGATCCCCGAGGTGGCCTTCGACAAGGCCGTCGGCAGCATCGCCGGCGCGTTTGGCTTCGGCGGCAACGTCCAGGGCTTGTCGCCGCCGCAGACCTTCCGGCTGACGCCGTTTGCGTTCACCAACCCCATCTGGGTCATCCACGACCAGGGGACGGACACCGACGGCAAATTCACCCCGCCGGAGCCGCCGCTGGAGAGCTGCTCGAATGGCAAATACCAGCCCAACGCGCTGCTGGGGCCGGATGCGCTGAAGCTCAAGCGCCTCGACGCGGTGCGCATGCCCTTCCAGGTCAAGCGCCACTTCAAGAAGGCGTTCGTGCGCACCCCCGGCGAGCACCGCGACATCCGCACCGTCTTCGAGAGTTGGCATAGTTACTGAGTTGGCCATGAAGCGATTCCGCATACATCCCGCCCTGGTGATTCTGGCGGTGCTGTTGGTGGGGGTGACCACCGCCGACGCCCACAAACTCCCCCAGGAGCGCACGCTGACCGTGCAGGTCTCTCGCCGACCGCGTCGAGGTGCTCGTCGAGCACCTGGAGCCGCCAGACGACAAGGGCCAGGTGCTGGTGCGCCGCTTCGACCTGAACCACGACGGCAAGCTGCGCGGCCCGGAGGCCAAACTCGCCGGCGACGAATGGATCCGGCGGGTGCTCTACGGGCTGCAATTCGAGGTCGTCGGCGAGAAGCCGCGGGCGCGCGAGCCCGAGATCAAATTCCACCGCGAGCCCAAGGGCTCGTTGACCTCGGCGGTCTACGCCCGCTGGGACCTGCCCAAGCTCGCCCCGGGGGCGCACCGCACGGTAGTCGTGCGCCTGCTTAGCGTGCCCAACAACGTGGCCACCGAGATCTCCTTCGAGGCCGGTGAGCACACCGAGGTCGACCAGGTCGACCTGCCCGCCCGGCTGCGCGGCAAAGCCGCCCGCCCGATGTTGCGCCCCGGCGAACAGGCCAGCGTGCGCGTTCAACGAATCGCCTCTTCCAATTGACGCGCAATCGCACCTGCTTAATTTCCAGAGCAAGTCGAACCACTTACAACGCCATCATTTTCAACGACACGTTGGGGATGCTCTGTGAGGGGCGCCGTCTTCCGGCGCGCGGGCAGAGCAGCGTAGCGTCGTAGACACCCACGCGAAGGCGAACGACGTCGACGAACTGGGGAACTGCGCCTGCCGTGCGGCGCGGGGGACTTCCCGCGACTACTGATTTCTTGGGGCAATTGCGCAACTTTTGGGGAGGAAGCATGAGGATGCAATGGGGATTGAGGAAGTGGTGGATTATCTGCTGCATGCCAGCGCTGATGGCGATCGCCGGATGTGGCAGCGACTCGACCAACTCACCGGGAGGCGGCGGGCGCGACAATATCGCCCCCGACGCCAACGGCCTGGCCGACGCCTGGGTGGACGCCAACCTGGGGGAGCGCGACGCCGGGCTGGACGCGCGCACGTCGGCGCCCCTGACGCCGGCCGACCCGCAGATCGCGCCGCCCAATATGACGGTGACGGTCCCTCCGGACACTGACGGCGACGGGGTGGACGACGCCAACGACAACTGCCCGAACGTGGCCAACCCCGACCAGCTCGACACCGACGGCGACGGCGTCGGCGACGCCTGTGACCCGGACATCGACGGCGACGGGGTCTCCAACAGCAGCGACAACTGCCCGCTCAATCCCAACCCCGACCAGATCGACGGCGACGGCGACGGCGCCGGCGACGCCTGCGACCCCGACAACGATGGCGACCTCATCAATGACGCCAACGACAACTGCCCGTCGGTGAGCAACCCCGATCAGCTCGACACCGACGGCGACGGCATCGGCGACGCCTGCGATACCGACGACGACGGCGACACCATCAACGACCGCAACGACAACTGCCCGCTCATCGCCAACCCCGACCAGACCGACACCGACGGCGACGGCATCGGCGACGCCTGCGATCCCGACGACGACGGCGACGGCACCAACGACGGCGCCGACAATTGCCCGCTGGTGGCCAACCCCGACCAGCTCGACACCGACGGCGACGGCATCGGCAACGCCTGTGACTGCGACGACGACAACGACGGGTTGTGCGACGTCAACGACAACTGCCCGCTCATCGCCAACCCCTTGCAAGAAGACCTCGACGGCGACGGGCTGGGCGACGCCTGTGACCCCGACGACGACGGCGACGGCGTGCCCGACACCTCCGACAACTGCCCGGTGGTGGCCAACCCCGACCAGATCGACGTCGACCAGGACGGCATCGGCGACGCCTGCGACTCCAAGGTCGACCGCGACCACGACGGGGTAGCCGACTCGGCGGATAACTGTCCCGACACCGCCAACCCCGCCCAGGGCGACCTCGACGGCGACGGCATCGGCGACGCCTGTGATACCGACGACGACGGCGACGGGGTGCCCGACACCTCCGACAACTGCGCCGCGACCGCCAACCCCGACCAGCTCGACACCGACGGCGACGGCGTGGGCGACGCCTGCGACTCCGACGACGACAACGACGGCGTGCTCGACCCCGCCGACAACTGCCCGCTGGTGGCCAACCCCTACCAGGGCGACCTCGACGGCGACGGCATCGGCGACGCCTGCGATTCCGACGACGACGGCGACGGCGTCGGCGACACCACCGACAACTGCCCGCGCGACGCCAACCCCGACCAGGCCGACTTCGACGGCGACGGCGTGGGTGATGTCTGCGACCCCGACGACGACGGCGACCACGTGCCCGACGCCAGCGACAACTGCCCGCTGGTGGCCAACCCCAGCCAGACCGACACCGACGGCGACGGGCTGGGCGACGCCTGCGACCCCGACAAGGACGGTGACGGGGTCGACGACGTCAACGACAACTGCCCGCTCATCGCCAACCCCGACCAGACCGACTCCGACGGCGACGGCCTGGGTGACGCCTGCGACGACGACGATGACGGCGACGGCGTGCCCGACGCCTCGGATAATTGTCCCACGGTGGTCAACCCTGACCAGGCCGACGCCGACGGCGATGGCATCGGCGATGCCTGTGACGACGACACCGACGGCGACGGGGTCGGCAACACCACCGACAATTGCCCGACCACCAACAACCCCGACCAGGCCGACGCCGACGGCGATGGCATCGGCGACGCCTGCGACAACTGCGTCACCGTCAACAACCCCGACCAGGCCAACTTCGACGGCGACGGCTTTGGCGACGCCTGCGACATGTGCGTAATCGTGCCCGACAACCAGCAGGACTGGGACGGTGACGGCGTCGGCGACGCCTGTGACAACTGCCCCAGCGTCAGCAACGCCGACCAGGCCGACTCCGACAATGACCGCGTCGGCGACGCCTGCGCCGACCTGCCCATCTGTCAGGCCATTCCCACCCGCCGCAATGACCTGTGGGACCAGTTCCGCTGCCACAAATGGGCCGGCACCTCGACCTGCTGTGACGGCATCGACAACGACGGCGACGGCTGGGTGGACATCGGGCCCGCTGAATGCGGCACCGAGTGCACCGACGGCATCGACAACGACGGCGACGGGCTGTTCGACGCCAACGACCCCGGCTGCGTCAGCCCCTGTGACACCTCCGAGAGCACCAAGGTGGCCGGCTCGCACCCCACCTGCATCGCCGGGGACAACTCCGCGGTCGACAGCAACACCGGCAAGGTCACCGAGTGCCTGTTCGACGGTGACACCGGCGCCGGCAACGACGCCGATTGCGACCCGCAGCCCGGCTGCGATTGCTGGGGCTGTTGCGGCGGCGTGGAGATTCTCAACGGCCAGAGCTGCCAGGTCGACTATAGCTGCTACGACAACGGCACCGACGCCTGCGACGGATTGGGCACCAACTGCAGCCAGTCCATCTGCGCGCAGTCTCCGGAGTACTGCGACGGCATCGACAACAACTGCAACGGCGAGATCGACGAGGGCTGCACGCCCGGCTGCATCCCGCACGACGAGGTGTGCGACGGCTTCGACAACAACTGCAACGGGCTCATCGATGAGGACTGCGCCGGACAGTGTCCGGTGCCCTGATCGCCGCCTGCACCGCTGATGACAACCGCCGGCGATTCGTCGCCGGCGGTTGTTTTTCTTGTAATTTCAATCCTTTCTCGTTGACCTATCTGGCGATCTCCCTAGGTTCAAAACTAAGCGACCTAGTCATTACGCAACGCATACCAACCGCGGCCGAGCAGACCATAGGCCTCGCAATCGCGGCTGACAAATTTGTGCCTCCGGCGACGGCGGGCACATACAAGTGGACACGCGCTAGCGCCTGGGGGCGTTCCCGCCCATCGGTTTGGAGTGGGGACGGACTAGCGGCGGGGCTGCCGGGACATATCCGGCAGCCTCGTTGTCCTTCTTGGGACACAAATTAGATCGAATTGTTTTGTGCGCCGTTTCTGCAATCATGACATTGCTTGTGACGCACGGAAACGGCGAATGAAACTGATCAAAGTCATCGCGCGCATCCTCAAAGGGCTGTATGATATCCTGGCAACCTACCTCTTAGCCTGGGTACTCTTCTTCGCCGCGGTCGCCTTCGGCTTCCACGCCGGCCTCGACCTCCTCGCCCACCACAATGGCTTCGAGACCACCGACGCGTGGTGGCGAGCGCTGTCCGACGCCCACGGCACCACGGGCATTTTGTGGCTTCGCCTGCTCGCCTTCGTCGGGCTCCACGCCGTCCTCATTTTCGTGCTGCGCCGACCGCTGGGGCGAGTTCAGCGCCTCCTGGAACACGGCTTCGACCGGGTCGCCGGCGTCTTCGCGTACCTGACCCGCGAGCGCAGCCGCCTGCGCTTGGTCGGCCACGCCATCTTCAGCCTCACCGTCACGCTCTTGCTGGTGCCGTTCGTGCTCCAGCCCACGCTCGTGCCCACGTATACTACCTCACGGTCGTGGCTCGAGCGCGCCGCCAACTTGGCCGACGGCACCGCCAGCCGGTTTGTGGCCGACTCGGTGGTGGGCCTGTACCGAAAGATCTATGCCAAACCCGTCAAGGCCACCGGCGGCGTCTCCGAGGCCGACGTCGACGCGGCCACCGGCGAGCGCCCCGGCCTGTCCCACGGCCACGAGCCCATCACCCCGCCCCTACCCAGCGGCCCGCAGCCGCTGATGGACCGATGGGACGCACAGATCGCGGGCGTGTCGAACGGCGATGCTCGAGAATTCGCCTTCGTCAAAGCGTTCATGTGGGTGGAGTCGGCCGGCCGCCAATTCGCCGTCAGCACGACGGGCTGCAGCGGGCTGATGCAATTTTGCGCCGGCACCGCCCGCAGCCGCCCCTACCGCAAGGTCTTCGGCACCGGGCGCGTGTACACCTGCCACTGCGACGGCCAGTGCCGCGTCGATTCGCAGACGCGCCGCGCCCTGGAGACCGGTGAGGTCGACCCGGCCAAGCTCGCCGACCAATTTCCCTGCGACCTGACCGACGCCCGCTTCGACCCCGCGCGCAGCATTCGGGCCGGCGCGCTGTACGTGAAACGACTCGCGAACCGCTACGACGGCAACATCTACCTGATGTACATCGGGTATAACTCCGGCCCCGCGGTCGCCGACGAGGTCTTCGACCGGGTCGGCCGCCGCGGCGACGCCACGCTCGCCGACATCGAGCCTCACCTGGCCAACGCGTTGCGGCCGCATTACGGCGCGAGCGCCGACGCGCGGGCGCGCTCGCTGTTGCGCACGCACTTACCGAAGATCAAACGGGCGTACGAGCGATACTCGAAAAACGGCGTGGTTGCTGTGCGGTGACCCCCCTCAACCTCGCGCAAACGATCGACACCAGCTTGTAAGTGTTTACTAACTTAACACAATGCGGTATACCCTGCCGTGTGACTTTCTTTGAGGCAAATGATCCGAATCGCGAGGAGACCCGATGGCCAAAGACAAGAAGAACGAAACCATGCGCAAGCTCGTCGAAGAGCTCGCCGAGAAGCGTGAGGATGCCTACAAGATGGGCGGCGAGCGCCGCGTCACGCGCCAGCACGAGAAGGGCAAGCGGGACGTGCGCCAGCGCATCGACTACCTGTTCGACGAGGGCACGTTCACCGAGTTCGGCCTGCACGGCTTCTTCCACTCCAACGGCAAGCCCGTCGCGCAGGACGACGTGCGCTCGCCAGCCGACGGCGTGGTCACCGGTTGGGGTGAGATCAACGGGCGCGTGGCGGTATGCGCCGCCTACGACTTCACCGTGCTCGGCGGCTCCATCGGCGACGTCAACGAGGCCAAGGTCACCCGTTGCCGCGAGTTCGCGCTCAAAAACCGCGTGCCCATGATCTGGTTGATCGACTCGGCCGGCGCGCGCGTGCACGCCGGCTCGGGCATCGACTTTGACCAGATCACGCTGTTTGCCGGCTCCGGCTACCTCTTCCGCGAGCAGGTCACCATGTCCGGCGTCGTGCCCCAGATCGCCGCGATGGTCGGCCCCGGCGCTGCCGGCACCGCGTATGTGCCCGGCCTGGCCGACTTCGTGCCCATGGTCAAGGACACGAGCTTCATGGCCCTGGGCGGCCCTCCCCTGGTCAAGGCCGCCGTCGGTGAGGACATCGACGAGCAGGCGCTGGGCGGAGCGCGCGTGCACAATAAGGAGTCCGGCGTCGCCGACCAGATGTACAAATCCGACGAGGAATGCCTCGACGCCATCAAGGAGTACTTGAGCTATTTCCCGCAGAACTGTGAAGAAAAGCCTCACAGCGTCGAGTTTAGCGGGGACGCCGAGCGCGACGCCGGCGGCGAGCTGCGCGAGAAGCTGCTCGACGTGCTGCCGGAGAACCGCCGGCGCGCGTACGACATGAGGGAGTTGTTGAGCTACGTCGTCGACGGCGGCGAGCTCTTCGAGATGAAGCCCAAATTCGCCCGCCAGATCGTCACCGCCTTCGCCCGCATCGGCGGCCAGACGGTGGGCGTGGTCGCCAACAACCCCAAGTATATGGGCGGTGCGCTGGACAACGACTCGGCCGACAAGGCCGCGCGCTTCGTCAACCTATGCGACTCGTTCAACATCCCCCTGGCCTTCTTCCAGGACGTGCCCGGCTTCATGGTCGGCAGCCGCGTCGAGAAAGCCGGCATCATCCGCCACGGCGCCAAGATGCTCTACGAGGTCTCCAAGGCGACCGTGCCGAAGATCACCGTCATCGTGCGCAAGGCCTACGGCGCCGGCTACTACGTCATGTGCGGCAAGGCCTACGAGCCCGACCTACTGGTCGCCTGGCCCACCGCCGAGATCAGCGTGATGGGCCCCGGCGGCATGGTCGAGATCTTCGCGCGCGGCATGATGAACAAGATGAGCGGCGAGGTCGACGAGGAGGCGTTCAACGCCCAGAAACAGCAGATGATCCAGATGATCGAGCCCCACATCGACATCTACAAGGTCGCCGGCCGCGGCCTCATCGACGAGGTCATCGACCCCCGCGAGACCCGCGACTACATCATCCGCGGCCTCAAACTCGCCGCCAACAAGCACGTCGAGCGCCCCTGGCGCAAATCGGGCGTACGGCCGGTTTGAGAGTGATCGAGTGATCGAGTGATCCAGTGTTCGAGTCAACAGCAACGGCTCGACCGCTCCGCGCCTCCGAGCCTCCGCGCAAGAACTCGATCACTCGATCACTGGATCGCTCGATCACTCACTCCCGGCCTATCCACCCCTTCCGCCAAAAGTAAATCACGAGCGCCACGCCAATCGCGAACATCACAAGCAACGTCAGGGGATACCCGTACGCCCAGTTCAGCTCCGGCATATTCCAGGGCGATTTCTCGGGATTGAAGTTCATCCCGTAGA
The DNA here is from genome assembly GCA_963697525.1 of uncultured delta proteobacterium. Classification (GTDB taxonomy): domain Bacteria; phylum Myxococcota_A; class Bradymonadia; order Bradymonadales; family Bradymonadaceae; genus Bradymonas. The sequence goes on along the minus strand of OY969087.1, from coordinate 4,037,723 downwards.
CGCCCGCGATGAACGTCAGCGGGATGAAGATGGTGGCGATGATCGTCAACACCTTGGTGATTTCGTTTTGCCGGTGGCCCGCCAGCGCCAGGTGAAAGTCCAGAATTTGGGAGCCAAGCGCGTGGTAATACTCGGCGAGCTCGGCGATCTGGACGGTGTGATCCAGGCAGTCGGTGAGGTAGGGGGCGACGTCGTCGTCGAAGATGCTCTCCGGGTGGCGCTGGAGTTGCTGGATGATCTCGCGGTGTGGCCACAGCGCGCGTCGAAGCACGAGCAACTGCCCGTTCATGGCGTGGATGCGCATCAGAAGGTCGCGCGTGGCCGGCTCCATCACCTCGGATTCCAGCGCGTGATAGACCTCGGCAAAATGGTCGAGCACCGGGAAGCCGGCGTCGATGATGCGGTCGACGATGGCGTAGGCCAGGTAGGCTGCGCCATTGTTGCGGATGACCTGGCGCCCGGAGACGATGCGCCGGCGAATGGGCTCGAAGTAGTCCGCCGGCCGGTCGGCGAGCTGGAAGGTGACCACGAAGTTGGGGCCCGCGAACACGCTGACCTGCTCGATGTCGAGGGTCTCACGCCAATGAGGCATTTTGAGCAGCAACTGGACACGCTCGTCGAAGAATTCGACCTTCGGTCGATGGCCCACATACTGGACGTCCTCGAGGGCGAGCAGCGGAAACTCGAATAGCTCGCCGACATCCTCGAGCAGGTCCGCGTCGCCCAGGCCCTCGATGTCCAGCCAGACGACGTCGTATTTCTCCAGATAGCCAGACACATCCTCGAGGTCGTCGAGGTCGGCTTCGACGTGTTTTTCCGGGTCGTAGGCGAGCAGCCGAATCTTGGCCGGCGGGGCCTCCGGCACGTCCAACAGGGTGCCGGGCGGAGCGCCCGGGCTGGTGCGGAGTCTTGGCAGGCGCACATGCGACAGCAACTGAGTCACAATATCGTTCGCTCCGTTCGCCACAACCGCTCCACGCCTCCGCGCCTCCACTCGATCACTCGATCACTCTCCCAATCCCAACCGGTCCAACACCGCCTGCAACACCTCGTAGTCGTCGAAGAAGATCTCCACCTTGCCCTTGCCGTGCTTGTCGCGCAGCCGCACCTTGGTGCCCAGCGCGTGCTGGAGTTGCTCGGTGATGTGGCGGGTCTGCGCGTCCTCGCGGTAGGTGGGCTTGGAGGCGCGCTTGGGCTCGGGCGAGCCCGTTCCCTTCATGGCCTTGGCGAGCTGCTCGGCCTCGCGCACCGACAGGCCTTTTTTGACGATGCGGGTGGCCAGGCGCCGGGCGACGTCGGGCTCCAGGCCCACCAGCGCGCGGGCGTGGCCCGCGGAGAGTTCGCCGGCGGCGACCATGTCGCACACCGCCTGCGGCAGCGTGAGCAGGCGCACCGCGTTGGCGATGGCCGAGCGCGACTTGCCCACCTGGTGGGCGAGCGTCTCCTGGGTGAAATCGTACTCCTCGAGCAGGCGCGCGAACGCCGAGGCCTCCTCGATGGGGTTGAGGTCTTCGCGCTGGACGTTCTCGACCAGCGCCAGGGCGAACGCCTCGGCGTCGCTGACCTCCTTGACCACCGCCGGCACCTGCTCCTCGCCGGCCATCTGAGCCGCGCGCCAGCGGCGCTCCCCGGCGATGAGCTCGTAGCCGTCGTCGACCTGGCGCACCACCAGCGGCTGGATGACCCCGCTCTCCTCGATGCTCGCCGACAGCTCGCGCAGCCCGGCCTCGTCGAAGTCGCGCCGCGGCTGGGACTCCGCCGGGCGAATATCCTCGATGTCCAGGTACTGGTACTCGCGCGGGTTTCCCGCCTGCTGCTGGCGCGGGATCAACGCCCCGAGACCGCGGCCGAGCGCCCGACGGCGCTGGCGCGACGAATTACCATTGTCGTTTGTATCAGTCATGTCTTTGAAGTGATCGAGTGATCGAGTCATTGAGTGATCGAGTGAACGGCAACTGCCCAAACGTTCCGCCGACTAGCTTCCGCTTATCCGAGCCTCCGAGCAAACTCGATCACTCGATCACTCGATCTCTCGATCACTTTCCAAGTTACGCGTGGGCCGAGACCGGCCCGCTCGGCCGAAAGTGGTTGCGGTCCAAAAACTCGCGCGCAAACCGCTGGTAGGTCTTCGCCCCACGCGAGGCGGCGTCGTAGCGGATGATGGGCTCGCCGTACGACGGTGCCTCGCTCAGGCGTACGTTGCGCGGGATCATGGTCTTGAACACGAGGTCGCCGAAGTGGCGGTTGACCTCGTCGGCGACCTGCTCGGCGAGGTTGGTGCGCCCGTCGTACATCGTCAGGAGCACGCCCTCCCAGGTCAGCCTGGGGTTGAGGTAATCCTGGACGAGTTGGACGGTCTGGCTGAGCATCCCCACGCCCTCGAGCGCGTAGTACTCCGCCTGGATGGGCACGAGCACTGTGTCGGCGCAGGCCAGCGCGTTGATGGTCAAAAGCCCCAGGCTCGGCGGGCAGTCGACGATGATAAAGTCGAACTCCACCGGCGCGTGCCGAAGCTCGTCGCGCAGGCGAAACTCGCGCGTCGAATGCGACACCAGCTCGATCTCCGCGCCCGCCAGATCGGTGGTGCTCGGCGCCAGACATAAATTGGGCTCGTCGGTGGGCATGACCAGCTCGGCCAGCTCCACATCGCCCATCAACAACTCGTAGGTCGACAGCTCCAGCGCCGCCCGGTCGATCCCCAGCCCGCTGGTCGCGTTGCCCTGCGGATCCATATCTACCAGCAGCACCCGACAGCCCTCCTCGGCCAGGCACGCCGCCAGATTGACCGACGTCGTCGTCTTCCCCACGCCCCCTTTCTGGTTTGCAATCGCTACAACTTTGTTCACGTGAACATCCCCGTTTCCGCAACAGCCAACATGCGCGAATACTATCGCGTCTGACCTGCGAAACTTCAACACCGATTTCCCCGCCGCCCTCCCCTACCATGGCCCCCGCCCCGCGAGGGGCCCCGCAGCGCGCCCCGGCTGAATATTTGAAGTGCGCGGCGCGTCCCATTATACATCTCGGTCCGCTTCACCCGACGCCCAACTCACCGGCGCCCCGGTCCACCTCGGCCGCCCCGACATCGACCAGACCTACCGCATCGCCTCGACCCAACCCGACGACGCCGCCCGCCTGCTCGACGACCCCACCCTCGCCAGATACCTGTCCGACCTGGCCAAGAGCACCAACGAAGTGCGCCTCAAAAGCAAGACCCTCACGGTCAAACTCGACCACGACCCCAAAGGCCCCCAACGCCAAAAGGTCCTCGTCCAACTCGCCAGCACCGCCGAGCTCCTCGACCAGCTCGCCGCACGCGCCCACGCCAACTAATCGGAAATGACCGGGACCCGACAAAAGTTTACACCATGGCTTGACAGCCGCGCCATCGCAGGCTAGGTATCCCCTCCCCTGAGGGACACGTCCCCCAGGCAGCACAACTCGGAGCGTGGCGCAGTCTGGTAGCGCACTTGCATGGGGTGCAAGGGGTCCTCGGTTCAAATCCGGGCGCTCCGACTCAAAGAAAACCCGGCCGATTTCGGCCGGGTTTTCTGCGTTTGGCGAATCGACCCGAGACGACGGGCATCGCGCGCGCTGCCGGGGCGCGGGACTCTGGCCCGCCTTGGCGCCTCCGGCGCCAACTCGCGTGTCTCACCCCGAACGAACCACATTGCCACGTCGACCCTCACCACGGGCCAAGGCCCGAGGCTCGTAAAATACAGCCACCACAAAGCGTGCGGGCCAAGGCCGAGCACGCTAAGGGCGTGGTCGCCGGTTTGTGGGCGGTTTGGCGATGAGCCCGCGTGTGATGGATTGTTGGATTGCCATATCGACGCTAACGGGTCATACGACCTGTCGAATCGGCGAACGCCCGCGCCTATTCGATTTCCCAACCCGTCGACACCGATCGGCGCTCGGTCCCGCTGCAAACCGTCGACAGCCTGCGCAGCGTGCGCGGCCTTGGCCCGCACGCCTCGATATGGCTGTACTTTACGAGCCCCGCAAGTGGTCGACGAAAACCGTGGCAAGTAGTTGATTCCCCCGGCATTTTATCTTTACTCGCCTGTTTTGACTCTATAGTGTTACACACCTATAGGCTTAAGCCCCTAAAGCTGAGCAGACGATGGATTCCATCATAACCGACCGAAAACGAGAACAGGAAAGGCTCCGCGAACTCGCCGAAGACCCTGCGCCGCGGATGGCGCTTGTGTACGGGCGGCGGCGAGTCGGCAAGACCTACCTGCTGACGCACCTGTGGGAGCCAGACCAGGCCTTCTACTTCACGGCGTCGACCGTGACGCCCGAGCAAAATCGTCCACCTATGGCGTGTTCGGAGGAATGCCGCGCTACCTTGCATCGGTCGAGACCGGCCGCCCCTTCGCCGAGAACGTCATACGCCTGATGCTTTCACCCCGAGGAGATGTCCGCGGCCAGATCGAAACCGCCATCCTTCAAGAGCAGGGACTTCGCGACATCCCCAAGTACATCGGGATTTTGCATGCCATCGGGAGCGGACGCACCGAGCTCAGCGAAATCGCCGACCTCGCGGGGCTGGCCAAACACACCACCGTGCGCGAGAAGGTCGATCGTCTGGTCGAGCTCGGATACGTCGCCAGGCAGCGCAACTTCGACGCCGGGCGCACGGCTCCCTGGCGCTACCGCCTCGCCGACCCGGCGTTTCGGTTCTACCACGAATTTGTCACACGCCTTGAGACGACGCTGGAGACGAGCGACCCGGCCGATGTCTGGGAGGCGCACGTGGCCCCCGAACTCGACGAGTACATGGGGCATCTGTTCGAGCGCATCGTCGAACAAGCCTACTGCCGATTGCGTAAGCCGCGCGGCCTCGATCTCATTCGAGAGTGGGGTCGCTGGGAAGGAACTGACCGCGCCGGCCAGAGCGTCGAGATGGATATTGTGAGCCGCCTGACCAGCGGCGGCATGCTCACTGGCGCCATCAAATGAAACCGCAGCCCCATCGGAGCCGACATACACCGCAACCATATGCGCGACCTGCAGCGGCTGGCCGACTCGGGCAATCGCTGGGCCCACGAAGCCTTGGAAGAAGGCTCGATGTTGTTATATGCGGCAGCGGGTGGGTTCGAGGACGGTTTTCGGGAGCGCGCCGAGGAGGAAGGGCTACCAGTCGTGCTGTGGAGCCTCGATGACCTCTATCCGGATGAGACGTGACAAACTGCATCCGTGAAATGAAGATCGGTGTATCGGCTGCAAGCGGTCCTCCGTTCAAATCAGGGCGCTCCGATTTCGAGAAACCCGGCCAAGGCCTCAGCACACGACGCTTCGGCGCGCTTCGCCTGTCGGCTACGCTTGTCGGGACTACGATCCGAAGGCCAACTGTCCGGGCCGCGTTAACCGGTATCGTCGCCGCGCCTATCCTCAGAACCGTAGCGCTACCGGCCCCCGCAACCGCCCTTACGAGCTACCGAGATGAACGATCAAGAGGATAGAGCCTGCGCCCAGCGCCTCCGGACGGCAATCGATCTTGCGGAGTCCGGCATTCAAATGCGCCTGGCTCAGCTGCGCCGAGACCATCCGGACGAGGATGAGACCTCGATCCATCGACGACTCGACGAGTGGTTGGTGAGGCGCTCGGACTCCGGTTACGACGGCAGCCCCTGGCGTCACCTCGACCCCTCTACCCTCGACCGATCATGACCACCAACTTGTTCGAGACGCTCGCTCGGGCGGCAGACGTCCTCGCCGAGCTCGACAAGAAGTGGGCACTGATTGGTGGACTCGCCGTCTCGACTTACGTCGAACCGCGCTTCACCCGAGACATCGACATCGCGGTCGCCGTCGAAGATGACGCCGAAGCCGAGCAGTTTGCGCACGCCTGGTCGGCGTCCGGCTTCGTCATCGAGTCGGTGATCGAGCAGGACTCCACCAATCGCCTCGCCACGATTCGCACCCATCGCGCCGGGGCCGCGCACGGCATCGTTATCGACCTGCTCTTCGCTTCGTCTGGCATCGAACCTGAACTCGCCGCCGACGCTCGGTCCCTCGAAATTGCCCCCGATGTCGTTGTTCCAGTCGCTCGCCCCGGGCATTTGTTCGCGCTGAAGCTTTTGTCCGCAGACCCCATGACACGCCCACAAGACGCCATCGACCTGAAGCATTTGGCGGCCTATCTGGACGCAGGCGAAAGGGAAGCTGCCCGCCGAGCTGTCCGCCTGATCGAAGCCCGAGGCTTCAACTGCGAGCGCGAACTACTGTCGTTGCTGGAGGACGAGCTCGGCGAGTAGATAGTTTCAGCCGCATGTCGGCCTCGGCTTCATCGCTGAGGGCAGGCGTCCCGGGCTCACCCAAACAAGCGCAGCCGTAGGCGAAGCGCGCCGACCGAGGCGTAGCCTCGGAAGGCCTCTGTAGCCCCATCCGACCGAAGCACGCTGGGAGCGAAGCGACCGAGACGGACATCGCGCGCACTGCCGGGGCGCGGGACTCTGGCCCGCCTTCGCGCCTCCGGCGCTAACTCGCGTATCTCACCCCGAACGAACCACATTGCCACGTCGACCCCCACCACGGGCCACGGCCCGAGGCTCGTAAAATACAGCCACCACGAAGCGTGCGGGCCAAGGCCGCGCACGCTAAGCGCGTGGTCGCCGGTTTGTGGGCGTGTTGGCGATGAGCCCGCGTGTGATGGATTGTGGGATCGCCATACCGACGCTGACGGGTCATACGACCTGTCGAATCGGCGACCGCCCTCGCCCATTCGATTCCCCAACCCGTCGACACCGATCGGCGCGCGGTCCGCAACACCTCCACCTGACCTCGTTGAACGGCATCGTCGCGGCGTCTATCCTCTAAATCCTAGAGGGATCCGCCCGTACAACCGCCTCTCCGAGCAACCGAGATGAATAGCTCCGCCTTCTCGACTGCTCGGCACGACGACCGACTGCAGTTCATCTCGGAATCAACCCTCGGCGATGATCCGCCCGATCTCCTGACGGTTCGCCCCAAGCTCCACGAGGGACGCGATCAACGAATCGAAGGAAACGTCCTCGTTTCCATTTTCCATCTGCGAGACGCGCGGTTGACTCGTGCCCAGCCGTTCGGCGAGTTGCTTTTGTGTCACGCCCCTCGCCTTGCGCATCTGGCGCAAATGCTTGGTGAGCGCCAGGCGCAGTTCGATGAACAGTTCGTCAGCTTCCGTAAGGCCGAGAAACTCCGACGCCGTACCAACCTTCCAACCGTCGGCTTCGAGTCTTTCGCGCTTTTCCTTATCCATTGCGTGTGCTCCGTCAAGAGTGTTGGTCATAACGCGCCAGGCGTTTCTTACACAGGTCGATGTCCTTCTTTGGAGTCTTTTGCGTCTTCTTCTTGCACCAATGAACGATCACGATGGCATCCGAATCAATGCGGTAGAAGATTCGCCAAGTGACACCGTTAGGCTCGTCGTCGACACGAAGCTCGTGACACCTCGGGCCAATGGACGGCATCGGGCGCGACTCGGGCATCGAGAGCATGTCGCCGCCTTGGATGAGCCTCAGTAAGAATCCTGTTTCTCGCCTCGCTGGCGTCGACATGGGTGGCGTTGTCACCGAGTTAGCCAACCAAATCAGCGGTTTGTCATCATCGGACATCCGACTCCTACGGACTTTCAGGTACTCTCACGCATCCAACGTATATCAAATATAGTATATTTCGCCGAGCGAGCAAATGGGCGTTCGCCAACCGACGAGGCGTCGCCGAGGAAGGCCTTGGTAGCCCCATCCGACCGAAGCGCCAGCGTAGGGAAGTTGGGGGACAAATGGTCGACGCTCGACAAATGGTTGCCCGAGCGACGCGACGAGTTGACCTGATTGAAGCCCGGGGCTTCAACCGCGAGCGCGACCTAGTGTCGTTGCTTGAAAGCGAGTTAGTTAGGCGAGTAGACGATTGTTGTCTCGGCGCCGGTTTGGCTCAGCTACGTGTGCGATGCAGTCGCGGCATCAGGATACCTGAAAGCCGCTTATTAACTGGCTAACGCCGACCCCCACCCCGGGCCAAGGCCCGGGGTGGGGGTCGGCGTGGCAGCGACGCACGCCAACAACATCACACGGCGCATCCGTCCATAACAATCTGCGAGCGGAGCCGTGCGGGCTGCGCCGAATTAACCCTCGGCGATAATCCGCCCAATCTCCTTACGGTTCGACCCAAGCTCTACGAGCAACGCATTCAACGAATCGAAGGAGTGCCGGCGGAAAAGAAGCAAGGGGCTGCGCTTCCAGGCCCGAGTCCTCCTGCACGCATGGAACTCAGACAGTGTGAGGCGGGCCGATTTGGTCGGGCGTCACTTCTTCGTCGGTTGGGGCTTTAGAGAACTCAGGTAGGCAAATAGCGCGTGCATCTCGGTGTCGGTCATTTTCGCGCCGTAGAGGACCATGTTGTCCATCGGGGCCTTGACCTTGGAACCGTCGGGACGCGTGCCGGTGCGCAACACCGCCTCGAATTGCTCGAAGCTCCACTTGTTCAACCGGGTCAGGTCGTAGGCCGGCGGCCAGCTCGGCGGGCCCTGGGCGATGGGCCCACCGCGATAGTCCGAGCCGTGACACGACGTGCATACCTGGCTGAGGTGCTTTCCGAAGTCAGCGCTGGTCGCTGCCGTGGGCGGTAGTTTGGGGTGGGCGGCGAAGTGGTCATTGATTTCCGTCGCCGACAGCTTAATCTTACCGACCGCCAGCAACACGTTGCCCAGAGGACCGAGGTGGTTTGGCGGCATGGTCTTGTCGACGGGCGGACGCGAGCGCACGTAGGCGATGATGTCGCTCAGCTCGCGATCGGTCATATGCTGGAAGTCCCCCGACGGCATCAGTGCAGGGGTACCGTCGGGCATGACTCCATGGCGCACGATGCGATCCCAATCGGCCACCGTGAAGTCCGCCGTGACGCCGCCTTTTCCGGTGGTGAGGTTCGGCCCGTGAAGCGAGCCGATGCCGGCGGGGTCGTCGACCATGGTGCCCCCACCGAAGTCCCCGCCGTGGCACTCCACGCACACATACCGCGCCTCGACCAGGTGCTTGCCGCGCTTGCGGGCGCGCTGCAGCGCGACGGCCTTCAGGTCCGCTTTGGGGTCGGCCTGCTGGACCTTGGCGGCCTCTTCTTTGGTCAGCGGCCACGGCACCGGGAAATCGACCCGATGGGTCTTGTAGGTCTTCGACAGAAGATTTCCCGAGGTATAGCTCGCGTACCCGTAGCCGGCGGCTCCCATCAACAGGAGGACGACAACAACGACACCTAGCCACTTGAGGTATTTCATCGATTACTCACCATTGGCCCCACGCAAGGGCGCTTGTCGTCTTTGTTTATGTAAGGCACGAATGATGCGCGTTAGATGGAGATGCGCCTTCAGTGAGAGTCGGGCGGCCAAGCTGCGCGTCCTCATCGATGTAACCGACCAGTGTCTCGACCATCCTCCGAAGGTTCGAGCGCTCCAGCACGCTCTCGCCGCCGGGATAGATAAGAAAGTTGGCCAACTGCCCGGCCACCGCGAAATCGGCCACGGTGGGCCGGTCTGCACACAAGAACTCGCGCCGGGCGAGCATGCGCTCGAGCATGTCGAGCTGTCTCTCGAAGAAGGCTTGCATTTTCTCCGGGCCTCCACGGCGTTTCTCGAATTTACGAAATGCACCTGGCAGCAGGCGGCTGGCGGCCTGGCAGGCAATCCAAGAGCCAAACGACGGCGCCTCATCGGCGGCGGTCTTCAGGATCTCCATCCCATTGTCAGCGCAGCACCACATCGCCCAGTGCGCTTGGATCGTCAGAGTCTCGTCGGCCCAATCCTCTAGGAGCAAACACTGTTCGCGCTCGAGTGGGTCGACCGGGTAGATCGTCGGCTCGGGACACAGCTCTTCGAGGTGCACCGCGATGTCCGTGGAGTCGCTGATCCACGTGTCGCCGTCTGCGAGCACCGGAACCTGTTGGGTGCCCACTTGCTTCTGCAGCAACGGCCGCGAGGTCACGGGCATGTGGGCCTTCTGATACGAAAGGCCCTTGTATCCCAGAATCATCTGTACCTTTTTGACGAAGGGCGACACCGACCACAGATAAAGAGTCAGCGCGGTCGCTTCCTGTCGCATGTTCATCTCCGTCGAGGGAGCAACAGCCATCAATGTCCTCCGGGACGCCCCGAGCAAATGGGCGCATCGAAATGAGGTGCGGTTGGTTTTTTTAATCAGTCTCACTACACCTGAGAGGCTATAGATAAATCCCGCCATGTCAAGTAAGTTGATATTCGAAAGGCTGGAGTTCTAGCGATTTGCAAGGCGAGACCAGGAGCGAGCATATGGATAGTTGGCAATGCCGGCGACGGCGGCTCAAGGAGAGGCGCCGAGAAGACATGCGCGATGAGATCGTTGCCGCGAGCATCGAGCTCATCGACGATGTGGGCATCGGGGGTTTTTCGGTGGTCGCGCTCGCCGAGCGCATGGGGATGAGCGACGGCAACATCTACAATTACTTTTCGTCCCAAAGCGATCTACTCGAACACGTCGCCATGGCCGTGGGTTTAGATATTCTGCAGCGATCGGCACAGGCCGCCGAAGAGGCGGGCGACAGCGCGGAGGCGCTCGAGGCGAGTGTACGAAGCCACGTCGAGCCGTTCCGTGACGACTGGCGGCCCCTCTGGTTCGTCTTTGGCTTGGACGCTCCGCGGCCCGAGCAGTTACCCCCGGAGATGTTAGAGGCATTGTTCAAAGAGCTCGCGCGGCTATTCGACGCTCTGGAGAGCAAGCTCATCAGTGATGGGGAAGACCGGCTGACGGCACCCGAGGTTCGCCCCCGGCTGCGCAGCAACGTTGCCCAGGTGATCGCCGACGGTCTCACGTACGCGTATTACTGTGCCAGCCATCAGGACTGGAGCGTGGGTTCACAGTTCGACGAGCTACTCGACGAACTGACCGGCGAGCTCGTCCGCGGGACGTGTGTGGCTGCTGGAGAGGACGGCGGAAATGAGTGACGAACCCTCGACCAAAGAGCAACAAAGACAGGAGCGTCTGGCCCGCCGGCGCTCTCGCAAGCGGGCTCGAATCCTGCAGGCTGCCCGCGAGGTCCTCGAAGAACGCGGTGTCGACGCTTTCTCGCTGGACGCCGTCGCCGACAAGTTGGCGCTGACTTCGGCGTCGCTCTATCATTATTTTGCCGGCAAGGGCGACCTGCTCTTCGAGCTCGCCGCCGAGCTGGCCACCGAAGACAGTGCGGCCTTCATCGAGGCGATCGAACAGGCTGACGGTGGCCCGGACGCCGTCGTCACCCTGATCCGCCGCTTTCGGAGCCACTACCAAAAACACCTCGACCGCCTGGTGCTCGTCTTGACTGTCGTCGCCAGCGGAGTCGACACGCCCGTTCGAAAGCAGCGCATGGGTGCCATCGCCGAAGGGGTAGTCAGCGCCCTCGTGGAACGGCTCGATGAAAGCCGCGAGCGCGGCCAGCTCCTCGACGGCGTCTCACCGCGCACGGCCGCGCAGTCGGCGCTGATTCACTGTTGCGGAGTGGCGATCACTCTCCATCGCTTTCACTATCGCGGCGCCTCGGCAACTTTCGACACCGGCGAACTCGTCGACGAGCTGTGTCACACCGTGTACCGAGGCCTCTGCGGGCGAAGCGAGCCCGGCTCGACGCCGACTTCATGAGCGTTGAAGCGGCCGAAACCAAAAAATCGCGAAACCGCAGTAAACACGAGCCCTTGCACCCCATGACCTAAATGACGTTCGGTGCATGGGGTGCAAGGGGTCCTCGGTTCAAATCCGGGCGCTCCGACTTCAAGAAAACCCGGCCGATTTCGGCCGGGTCTTCTGCGTTTGGCGAATGGCCCGGGAGGACGGACATCGCGCGCACTGCCGGGCGGGAGCCCCAAAGAACCACGTTGCCACGTCGACCCCCACCACGGGCCAAGGCCCGAGGCTCGTAAAATACAGCCACCACAAAGCGTGCGGGCCGAGGCCGCGCACGCTAAGCGCGTGGTCGCCGGTATGTGGGAGTGTTGGCGATGAGCCCGCGTGTGATGGATTGAGGGATCGCCATATCGACGCTGACGGGTCATGCGACCTTTCGAATCGGCGGCCGCCCTCGCCCATTCGATTCCCCAACCCGTCGACACCGACCGGCGACATCATCGCTCGTTGTAGCCCATGCCGGCGAGGATCTTGGGGGCGCACTTTCCAGCCCGCCGCTCGCGCGTCTCGCTCTTTTTGGCGCGTGAGACGTGCAGGATGTGGCTGCGCTGCCGACCGGGTGTCAGCGACTCCCACGCATGCTTGAGCTCCGCGTCGGCCTCGAGTTTTTGCTCGAGTTCGATGGGCATCGGCTCGAGCGAATCGTCGACCTCCACCTCCTTGCCGGATCGCTCGAATTCGATCGCCCGTTCGACGAACCACCGGGCCTGATCTCTCTGGTCGAAGACCTCGGCGGCCGACGTGAACTTGAACAGGCGCATATACCGCGAGTTGGGCCCGGGAGCCTGCAGCACGCCCTCGGGATCGTCGAGGGCCACGCCCTTAAAGAAGCTGAGCGCACAGAAGTCTTTGAACGACGTGATCATCACTACGTTGTTGCCGCCCAGCGTGTAGCACGGAGAGCCCCACTTCATCTCCTCGTCGAGCTCCGTATCGCGTAAGATTTCGCGCAGCGCCACCAGGGCATCGGTCCACTGGTGCACCTTGCAGTCGGGCGTCTGGTATTTGTCGCAGCGGCCGCAGCCGTCGCTGAGGTAGGAATCAACACTGGTGTTGTTCATCACGGCCTCCCGTTGGATTCGCGCAACTCTATCGAACTCACCCCGTTTACGGCAACGCGCCGATCTAGCGTTTCCACCCGTGGTCGCAGATGGCGCTTGTGTACGAACGGCGGCGCGGGGCATCCAATAGCCGCCCACGTTGCCTGAGGGCCGCGACACCTCATGAATGCTGGCCAACATGGCGTCTGACACTCTTCGAATGACGGGGTCACGGGAAGATCCTCACTTTTTGCAGGATTCCTATTGAGCCCCCTCAAAACATCAAGTACAAATTAAAATAGTTCAACAGCATTGATGACATGTGGGTGTTCGAAAATCACCTACAGACGAGGGGAAAAGGACTCGCCGGCGACGACAAGCCAGACGTGTCGTGAGTTTTGGGACAGCCATTCCGAGCTTGAAGTTCGTCGATAAACCCGCTTTGCCACCTCACAAACCTTCGAACGGAGTACCTCGATGCGCAGTCTCAAAGTAGTGGCTCTCGTCGGACTGATGATTTCTCTTGGCGCCGCATGTTCGGACAACCCGTCCACGCCTCACGATGCGGACACCGGCATGACCGATGTCGGCACGCACGACACCGGCAGCACGCAAGACAGCGGTGAGCTTGAAGACGTGGGCGGTGGCGATATCGGACGCGATACCGGCGTCGATAGCGGAAGCGATGCCGGCGCCGATACAGGAAGCGACATCGGACGCGATACCGGCGTCAATCCGACGCCCGTATGCGGCAACGGCGTCATCGAAGGCGACGAAGCCTGCGACGACAACAACACCGATGACGCCGACGGTTGTTCGTCGAGCTGCCAAATCGAGCAGGGTTTTAGCTGCACGAACGCCGTCAACCTCAACACCGGCTCCGACGGCCAGGGCGGCCAACTCCAACCCGGTGCGACCGATCCCGTCTGGCAATGGGCCCAGGGGACGCTGGAGGCCGACGGCTCGACGCCGGCGACGCTGCCAAGCGATCTGAACTGGCGCCCGACCACCGTGGTCCACAGGTGCTTCGACGTGTGGAATGACGCCACCGCCCCCGCCCAGTGGATCAACTCGACGGGTTGGGACGTCACACAAGACGCCTGCTCGCCCCACCCTACTCCGCTCAGCGCGAGCCTGCGCTACTACCGCGCGACCTTCCACATCCCCAGCGAGGAGGCGGCCTCGTCGACCGCGCTGAGTGGAAAGATGTGGGCGGACAACCAGGCCACCCGCATCTTCATCAACGGCACCGAGGTGACCGAATACCAGCGCCCGGCGGCAGATGGTTCGAGCTATCGGACGGCCGACTTCGTCGACTTCGGCACCTGGGGCAGCGGGTACTACAAGGCCGGCCAAAACGAGATCGTCATCGCCGTCAAAAACCTTGCGAGTCCGAGCGCGCCGAATCCGGAGGGGCTGCTGGTCCGCGTGCCCGACGCGTTCACGAGCGCGAGTACCTGCACCCGGGTCTCCACCTGCGGCGATGGCGTCATCGAAGGGCGCGAGGAGTGCGACGACAACAACACCGACGACGCCGACGGCTGCTCGTCAGCCTGTAAGATCGAGCCGGGCTGGGCATGTGCCAATGCCATCAACCTGAACACCGGCTCCGACGGCCAGGGCGACCAGCTTCAAGCCGGCGCCACCGACCCCATCTGGCAGTGGGCCCAAGGGTCGCTGAACTCCGACGGCTCGACGCCGACCACGCTCCCCAGCGGTCTGAGCTGGAGCCCAACGACGGTGATCCACAAGTGCGCGGGCGCCTGGACGGACGCCACCGCCCCCGCCCAGTGGATCAACACGACGGGGTGGGACGCCACCCAAAACGCCTGCTCGCCCCACCCCACACCGCTCATCGCCAGCCTGCGCTACTACCGCGCGACGTTCGACATCGCGAGCGCGAACGCGGCGTTGGCCACGACCCTGCGCGGAGATCTGTGGGCCGACAACCAGGTCACCCGCATCTTTATCAACGGCAGCGAGGTGACCGAGTACACGCCCCCGGCCCCGGACGGTTCGAGCTACCAGACCGCTGACTCGGTCGACTTTGGCACCTGGGGCAGCAGTTACTACCAGGCTGGCCACAACGAGATCGTCATCGCCGTCAAGAACCTTGCGAGTCCAGCCCCGCCGAACCCCGAGGGCCTCTTGGTGCGCGTGCCCGACGCCTTCGTGGTCGGGAGCATGTGCACGCAACTGCCTTAGTCGACGCCCAGGAGGTGGGCTGCGCTTCCGGCCGGGTGACCGGTCCGAAGCGCAGCCACGGGTCTTAGGCCATCGCGATCAGCAGGTCTTCGCCGCTTGCCGGCTGCAGGCCGTCGGTGCGCCCGGCGAAGTATCGCTGGGCGTAGCTCGACGCCGATACGTGCTCGGCCTGTGCGAACCCAGCCTGGCGTGCCATGTCCAGAATTTGCTGTGGGGTAAAGAAGCTGACAAACGGCGTTCCCGACGCCTCGGCGCCGCGCTTTGCCGCTTCTGCCATCGGACGATCCTGCGGGTCGACCAGATCAAACCTGAGCAGAAACGTCATCGCGAGCGCCGTTCCCCGCGCGCACGATGCGATGCGACGCAGCGTGGCCGCGTTTGCTTCGTCGCTCAGGTACATACTCACCCCCGTCGAGGCGAAGACCGCCGGCTTATCCGCGTCAAAGCCCGCCGCGACCAACTGCTCCCACCACGACATCCCGGCCTCGAATTCCACGGGCACGAAATGCAAGCTGCCGGGTATGTCGAAGCCGAGTTCGGCCAGACGCTGGCACTTCCAGGCCTGAGCCCCGGGCCGATCGACTTCGTAGATGCTCAGACGAGCGGCGCTGTCGGGCCGGCGTTGAGCAAAGGTATCGAGACCCGCGCCCAAAATGACGTATTGGGTGACGCCTTCGTCGAGCTTTTGCAGCACGAGATCGTCGATAAATCTGGCCCGCGCCACGATCGACGCACGAATGCCCCGCGTCCACGGCGCCGCCATGTCCGGGCGGTCGGTCCAATCTGGCGGCGGGGCGACGAGTTCACGGCCGACATCGTCCTCGATGACATGAGGACCATCGTCGACTCGAAGGTGCAATGCTCGCCAAAGTGCTGTGCGAACTGCGGTGCTATCCGGTGCTACCTCGCTGTCTCGACTCATGAGATTTCTTTCGTGTTCCTCGTCCAATTTGCAGGCGCGTGCTCATCTGTCGCAGATGCCCACAGGAGTGTATGCAGGACGGTAGGTCGCGTCCACAGGCACTGAACAAAGTATCGGCCGCTTACAGACGCGCCATGGGCGCGGCCCTGGCCCTTCGAAAAAATCCTGGCGGCGATGTCGAAGTGGCGCCGTCTCGTTCGACTACAAAATGAATCATTGGAACGACGAGCGCCCGCCCGTGCAATAGCGACTTGTCTCACTCGAGCATTTTCGCTGTGGCCGAGCACTGGGGCAAAACCAACAGACAGGTACATTGCGATGCGTCAAATCAAACTATTCATCCACAGCACAATCAACGGCGTAGTCACCGGGGATCCCAACACTGACAAGACCAATTTTATGGTCTGGGTAGCCGACGCGAGCTTCAAAACACGCGGTGATTGGCTATTGAGAGTCATGGAGACAGTCGACACCATTTTGCTCGGCCGTGGCACCTACGAAGATCTCGTAAGAAAATGGCCATCGATGAACGCTTCACCCCTGGGCAAGAAGATAAATAGCGCCCACAAGCTGGTCGTCACCGGTGACCGGCCAATAGGCAACCTGAGATGGGGAGAATTTGAGGCTCCTCAACAGTTGACCGGAAAGAATATTGAGGAGCAGATCGCCCGCCTGAAATGCGGCGACGGTGGGGACATCATCATCTTCGGGAGTCCGGTGCTCGTGCGGTCACTGACCGCGGCAAACCTCATCGATGAGTATCAGATAAAAGTACATCCGGTGGTGGTAAACTTCGGCGAACACTTATTCGATCCTCTCGAGGAGCGAAAAGATTTCGACCTGGTCGACGCAACACCGCTCGACGATGGCTCTGTTCTGGTCATCTACAGACCGGCCGAGCAACCGCGATGAACGAGACCACGGCGTCCTTTTGTGCCCACGCGTGCAGCCGGGACCGGACTGCTGTAGTCTCCCTGTCGCGACCACCTTCTCAAAACTCGGAGCTCTCGATGCCACAGTCCTTCCCAGCAGACGCCGCCGGCCGATTCACATTTCCGGGCACCGATCTCGAAGTCGCCCGCATGGGTTACGGCGCCATGCAGCTCGCCGGCCCCCACGTCTTCGGGCCGCCGGACGACGAGGAGGCGGCCAAGGACGTGTTGCGCGCGGCGCTCGAGCTGGGCGTCGACCATATCGACACCTGCGACTATTACGGCCCGTACGTGGTCAATCGGCTGATTCACGAGGCGCTTTACCCGTATCCGGAGAACCTCGTCCTCGTGACCAAGGTCGGCGCCCGGCGCGGCGACGATGGCTCTTGGAATCCGGCGTTTACGCCCGACGAGATCGAATCGGCCGTCCACGACAACCTCGAGCGCCTGGAGCTCGACGCCATCGACGTCGTCAATCTGCGCGCCATCTTCGGCATGGGCCCCAGCGAAGGGTCCATCGCGCCCCAGATCACCCGGCTGGCCGAGATGCAACAGCAGGGGCTCGTCAAGCATATCGGCGTGAGCAATGTCACCGCCGACCAGGTCGCCGAGGCGCGCTCCATTTGCGACATCGTCTGCGTGCAAAACCACTACAATCTCGTGCACCGGGGCGACGACGAACTCATCGACGCGCTCGCCGCCGACGGCATCGCCTACGTGCCGTTCTTCCCGCTGGGCGGCTTCTCCCCCATCCAGTCGAGCCTGCTCGACGAGGTGGCCGCCGAGCTCGACGCCACACCCCAGCAAGTCGCCCTGGCCTGGCTACTGCAGCGCAGCCCCAATATTCTGCTCATCCCGGGCACGTCCTCCGTGGCGCACCTGCGCGACAACGTCGCCGCCGCCGCGCTCGAACTGCCCGACCCGGTGTTGAGTCGTCTCGACACGCTGAACGACCGTTAAAAAACAGGGTCAGCAAGCCGACTAAAGCTTTACCACCAGACTCCGAGAAGATATTCTTCCGAACATCCCTTTTTGGAGTCATGAAGTGAAAAATTCGGTCGCAGTCTTGTCCGTTGCTGCGATACTCGCGTCTTCGGCCGGCTGTTATCCAAGTCGGATGTCCTACACTCGGTACGCCGACACGTCCTTCGCGCTGCAGTCGCCGCGACAGGTTCAGGTCGCGGTCCAGCGCGACATCGCGATCAAGGATAACGGCCTTTATATGACCGTCTCCACCTGGGAGCGAGGTGTCTGCGCCGACGTTCATCAGGGAACCGTCACCACAAAGCGCGAGACGGTTCATCGGCGCGACTACTCCAAGTCGTGGCGCACGGGCAGCATTATCATGTTGACGCTGGGCGGCCTGTTTTCGGCGATCGGGGGCATGTACCACGTCATCGGACTGTCGGATAACGAGCCGATGGCGACCATCACCGACGTCTTTGTGTACACGGGCCTGTCGTCGGCTGCTCTGGGCGCGCTCATCTACCTGCCCCCCGACAAGTTCACCACGTCCTCGTCGCCTCAAACGATGCCTGCCGCCGCCATCGCGCCGAGCAAGACCTGGAAATACTGCGGCGCGAGTCGGCCTGTGTCTTTGACGTTCGATTTGCACATCACCCACGGCGCCAACAAGTATCTGCTTCGCGGTCGTCACACCGATGCCCAGGGGAGGTACATCGTTTCGATTCCGTTGCGCACGGAGTTCGAGGATCTGTCGAAGGCGTGCGGCGGCAAGGTCACGATATCGGCCGTGCTTCCGCCGCTGAACTCCGACGCCGACATCCTCCGAGCGCGTGCCAGCCGCAACGCCCCCTCGCCGTCGCCGCAGGCCCTCCAATACGACCTGCCAGCGGGTCTGCGCACCGCGCAACTCGAGATCGGTGAGCAGGCTGGCAAGCCTTCCGCCGGACTCATCAATTCGCGGGCAGCCAACATGACGATCTCGGCCAACGGTGTCGTGCGCGACCCACACTCGCCCTCGCTCATCGGTCAAAAGATGCGCCGATGCCTCGACAAAAAGCGCAGCCGCTGTGTCGCCCGGCTCGACCCCCATTCCGTCGACAAACAGTGCTATCCACGGTGTCAAAGCGAGACCCAACTGTACTGTGTCGAACAGAAGAACAGGACGTGTGCCGCCGAGGTCGTGGGGACCGACGGGAACCCGGAGGATCCGAAGTGCGTCGAACTCCTGGAGTCATGCTCCGGCGTCGGCGCTGTCGAAACCTACGCGAGCCATATGACGTCCTGTTACGACAAGTGCAAGACACAGTTTTACCACCAGAAATGCGGCTACTGACCTCCAGAACCCGAATCTGGGCGGTGTCGAAGCTGTCTCGAGTCGGGGCGGCGAGCGGAACGCCGGCCACCCGTTTACGCGACTATCTGGGGTTGTAGACGACCTGTCCCCAGCAGGTCTGAGTGCCGTCGCTGCGGCGGATGCCACACGTGTACAGATCGCCCGAGGAGACCTCGTCGAAGGCGACGCCGGTGGGCGCCCCGGAGACCTGGCCATACCTGTCGCTGCCCCAGCACACGACCTCCCCGTCGCTGCTGCGGATTGCGCAGGTATAGAGGGCAGCCGAGGAGACGTGGTCGAAGCGGACGCCGACGGGAGCGCCGGAGACCTGGCCGTCACTGTCGCTGCCCCAGCACACGACCTCCCCGTCGACGCGTCGGATGCCACAGGTGTGTGCCCCGCCCGAGGAGATGTCGTCGAAGGCGACGTCTGCGGCCGGAGCATTGGTGACCTGTCCGAAGTCGTCGTTGCCCCAGCACAGGATCCCGCCGGTGACGGTGCGGATACCACAGCTAAAATACTCGCCCGAGGCCACCTGGTCGAAGGAGACGAGGGCTGGAGCGTCCGAGACCTGGCCGAAGTCGTCGTTGCCCCAGCAGGCGGCCTCGCCGTCTTCGCGCCGGAGGGCACAGGCGTGGTGTGGGCCCGAGGAGACATCGTCGAAGGCGACGTCGGTGGGCGCCCCGGAGACCTGCCCGAAGCGGTCATAGCCCCAGCAAACGACCGCGCCGTCGCTGCTCTTGATGCCACAGGAGTATTCGCCGCCCGAAGAGATGTGGTCGAACGCGACCCCGGCGGGGGTGTTGGAGACCTCGCCGAACATGTCCTGGCCCCAACAGACCAACTCGTCGTCGCTGCTTCGAATGGCACAGGTGTGTCCGACGCCGGACGAGACGTCTTTGAAGGAGGCGAAGTTGGGAGCCCCCGAGACCTGGCCGACGCTGTCCTCGCCCCAGCACACAAAGCCGCCGTCTGTTTTTCGGATGCCACAGGTCAGGTAGCCACCGGAGGAGATGTCGTCGAAGGCGACGTCGGCGGGCGCGCCGGAGACCTCTCCGAAGCTGTCGTCGCCCCAGCACACCACGTGGCCGTCGCTGCTTCGGATGCCACAAATGTGGTCTGCGCCCGAGGAGATGTCATCGAAGGCCGTGTCCGATGGAACGTCCGAGACCTGCCCGCGCTCGTCGTCGCCCCAGCACACCACGTGGTGGTCATTGCTTCGGATGCCACACGTGTGTTTGAAGCCCGAGGCGACGTCGTCGAAGGAGACGCCCGTGGGCACACCGGAGACTTGCCCCTTGTCGTCGTCGCCCCAGCACACGGCCTCGCCGTCGCTGCGTCGGATGGCGCAGGTATGCTTGAGGCCCGCGGAGACATGGTCGAAGGGGACACCCGTGGGTACCCCGGAGATCTGACCGAAGGTGTCGTCGCCCCAGCATACGACCTCGCCGTCGCTGTGCCGAACGCCGCAGGTGTGGTTTTCGCCCGAGGAGATGTCGTCGAAGGAGACGCCTGCGGGCGCCCCGGAGACCTGGCCGCGCTCGTCGCTGCCCCAGCAGACCACCCCGCCGTCGCTGCTTTGGAGCCCACAGGTGTGATAAATGCCTTCAGCGACCTGGTCGAAAGAGACGTCGACGGGGACATCGGAGACCTCACCGTTGGTGTCGTCGCCCCAGCAGATGACTCCGCCGTCGCTGCTTCGGATCCCACAGACGCGCGATATGCTCGCGAAGATCCTGGACAGCCGCGGGAAATGACACGAAGTTGCGTTGGGTCCGCTGCTCGTCAGCCCTTTTGGACATTGTTCACACTGGCGATCGATCGTGTCCGCGCCCTCCTGGGCAACGATCTTGCCATCGGCACAAACCGTCCAGTCGCTGCACTGTGCGGCGTTCGCCGAGTCCGAGTAGGTACCGCTGGCGCAGGCCTGGCAGGTGCGATCGCTCGACGCTGTGCCCGCCGCGTCGACGTGCTCGCCCGCCACACACTGCGTCCACGGGCTGCACGACGAGGCGTTGGCCGTGTCCGAGTAGGTACCCGACGCGCAGGCCTCACAGGTTTGGTCTTCGGTGGCGCTTCCCTGGGCGCCGACAAACTCACCGGCGGCACATTGGGTCCACGCGACGCACTCTGTCGCCGCGTCGGCGTCGTCATCCCAGGTACCCTCGGCGCACCGCACCGCCTCCGCGGCGCCTCCGGCGCAGTAGTTTCCCGGCGCGCACGGCGAGCAGTCGGCGCCGGAGGTGCCCGCCTGGCAACCTTTCTTGGCCGGCGGGCGTGACGAACCGCCATCGCCGCAGCCCCAGGCGCCGACGATGATGAGCGTCGCCCCAAGAAAGAGGCGCAGAGTCGAAGAATATTGCTGGATGACGTTCATGAAAAAATTCGCGCGCGCAGCAAGGACAGGGTTACCCAAACTCCACAAACGATACAGTATTGGGTGTGCCCGCACATCCAACATTTGGTCCGAAGGTGCTCTGTACAATATTGGCGTCGACCACGCCTTGCGCATCTACCATCCGATCGTGCGGCCTGGCGGGTATTTCGCGTTCACGGAAGCGGTCTGGACAAGAGAGCACCCGCCCTCCGTCGTTCGAGCAAGCTTCGAGGATTATCCAAGCATGGCTTGGGCGCACGATGTACGTGAAATCATCGACGACAGCGACTTCTCGCTCGTGGGTCACTTCACGCTGCCCGACGTGGATTGGTGGGCCGACTTCTACACGCCCATGGAAGACCGCATCGCGGAGCTGCGCCGCAAATACAGCGACGACGACGAAGCGTTGGCGTGGAACGATATCTTGGTGGCAGTTGGTCGTCGGCACCGGTCACGTCGACGAGACCGGTCAACCACCCCAGTTGAGCCGAGGCCCCTGGGTCGGCACACCCTGTGCGGACGACTGCCAGTGCAACTTCTCGGAGGGCGGCATCTCCGGCTCGTGTCACATTCCGCCGTCCAGCCCTCAGGGCTATTGCACGCTCGGCTGCAACGGATGCTGCCCCGACCGCTCCGGCTTCGCCTCCACCTTCTGCGTCGCCTCCGACGACCCCGACTCCGGCGTGTGCGCGAGCGTCCCCGACCCCTCCAACGGCTATTGCGCCGATATCCCAGGCACCGACGTGACCACCCGCGAACGCTGGGTCTGCAGCTCCGGCGCCCCGTCGGCGACTCACCAGGTGTGCGACTGTCCCTGAACGGCGCAAATGATTGTTCGACCACGGGAGTGTTCGACCACGCGGCGAACTCTACCGCCTCTCCCGATAGGACTCGAGCACGTCGATGGCCTCGCTGATGCGCCAGAAAATGGCGTCGTCGTCACAGTCGAAGAGCCAGTTGTCGAGTGCCCGGACCAGCGAGGGGTCGCGCAGCCATTCTCGAACCATCGCGTCGGCCCCCGCGGTCCACTCTCCGTAACCGAGGGGCTTGCCTTCGAGCAAAAAGTCATCGTTGAGCCGGACGAATTCGGCGAAACGCTCGGCGGCGCCCAGGCTCCGCGCAAGTTTCTCTCGCCACACATCGATAAACGGTTGCACGTCGTCGAAGATGATGGCCAGTCCGTCGAAGATGTCGTCGGCGTCGTGGGCCGTATTGCCACCGGGCGGCGACGGCTTACCGTCCAGCACGTTCAGCCAGAGCAAGTCGAGGTACCGCTCGATGACGTCGCGTTCGACCGTCGGCCAGTCCTGCCAGTGGGCGTAGGTCAACCGTTTTATCGGCGACCACATGCCGCTGGCCGAGAAGGCACCGTGGCGCTCGAAGGCCAACACTTCGTAGATGCGCGGCAAGAACCTCTTGAAGCCATTGACGTTGCCCCAGGTAAAGATGGCGTTGCACATATACTGGTCGATGGCCTCGCGTGTGACGTCTCGAAGCTCGAGGTCGACCAACCGCGCGTACTCATCCTCGTTGACGCAACACGGACAGTACTCATCCATCGGCGTTCGTCGATAAGGCGCGAACACCCGGTACAATTCTTCGACAGCTCCTGTGAGATCGTCGGTCATCGTTCCGGATACTCGTGGGTGCGAGGTCCAAACGACCCGGCGAAGGTCTTCGGCGCCCGCCGGGCCAATATTGGGGATGGTCTGCGACGCTGCGACTGTAGCGCACCGATGGCTGCCGGTCGATGGCGCGCGTCGCCGGGCTCGTGCTGGCCATCAGGTTCGCGCAGCGATTGGGCCTCGGATCTTTTTCGCAGTTAGCGCCCCCGCGTGGCTTGTGCCGCGGGACGCACAGATCGGCCGCTAGCGAATGGAGGCTCGGAGGCACGCGAGTCTGTGGATATGGTCGGCGTCCTCTCCGGTGAAGCTCGGCCACTTTGTCGACACCCATGTCCAATACGACCAATCCGGCAACTCGTGGAGCGGCCGGCTATGTCTGTCGCCGCTGAGGTGGCTGATTTGGTCCGCGCGCCCGCCCCTTTTCGCCCCTACGCCGCGCGCCCGAAGGTCGCACCGTCGCTCAACCCACGCTCCAGTTGGCGTAGGCGTGCTGGACGTCCTCGCGGTCGAGGAGTTTTTCGAAGAAATTGAGGAAGTTGCGTGCCTGCGCGGGCTCGAGATCGACGCGCTGAGTGGGCTCGTAGATGATCCCGGCGGTGTGAACGCGGAAGTCGGCCTCGTGCATCGTCCGGTCGAGCTGGCGCACGTCCGTGGGGTCGCAATAGACCCGATAGGTGGGCACCCGCCCCTGGTCCCGGCTGTCGAATAGCGGCTCTTTGAGCTCGTCGCCGCCCATCTCGATGACCTGGAGCATGAACGCGTCCTCGTCGTCGACGGCGTCGGCGTCGACGCGCACCAGGCCTCGGCGCTGGAACTGCCAGCTAACGCAGCCGTCGTCGCCCAGGTTGCCGCCGTGGGCTTCGAAGAGCTCCTCGATTTCGAAGGCCGTTCGGGCCACATCGGCGGTGATCGCCTCGACGAGCACGGCCACCCCGTCGGGGCCGTAGCCCTCGAAGGTGACCTCCTGCAGGCTGGGGCCGTCGGCCTCGCCGGTGCCCTGCCGCCGCGCCCGCTCGATGCTCTCCTCGGGCATATGGGCGTCCTCGGCGCGGCGCATCGCATAGCGCAGCCGGAAGTTGGCGGCGGGGTCGCCGCCCTGCTCGCGCGCCGCCACCGCGATCTCGCGCTGGAGGGTCTCAAACTGCCGATCTTGCTCGCTCATCGAATCGTGCTCGTGCGTCGACATAGCCGTCCCGTTGGGAGTTACGAATGTTGGACATGCCACTGATGATTGTGGCCCGAGGCTGCGGAGCCTAAGCACGAGCGCGCCGCGTTCAACCCAGGGACACCGTTCGACGGGTGTCTCTCACTTAGGCGTGACCTTGGCGACGCCGCCGCCGACCGTCCAGTACGCGCTGGTGTCGTCGACCGCGATCGACAACACAGCGCCTTGACCGGTGGCCAGGGTCGTGGTGGCGCCGCCGTCCAATGCGACCTTCATCACGCTGCCGTCGCCCTTGTTAACCCAGTAGACGCTGGTGTCGTCCACCGCGATGCCCCACGGCTTGTTCTGGCCGGTGGCCAGGGTCGACGCCGCGCCGCCGGACAGGGCGAGCTTCATGACCGTGCCCTTCTCGGTGTCGGTCCAGTAGACGTTGTTGGCGTCCACCGCGATGGCGTGGGGCTTTCCCTGGTCTTGGGCGAGCTTGGTCGTCGTTGCATCAGCCAGGGCGGCCTTCCAGATCTCGCCCGACGACGCGTCGGTCCAATAAACGTTGGTATCATCGGTCGCAATCGCGTAGGCGTCCCCATCGGTCGTCGCGAATTGCACCGGGGTCCCGCCGGACAATCCGACGGACCGAATCTGGAATTGGGCCGTCCAGAAGAGCTTGTCGCCGCTCACCGCGAGGTCGTAGGGGAGCACGTCATCCGTGGCCACCGTGGCGGTCGATCCTCCGGCCAGCGGAGCTTTCAAAATTCTCGCCGTGGGGGTGTTGCCGGGGCTGGTGTAGACCGAGAAGTACACATTTTGCGAGTCGATCGCCAAGCCGCTTGGAAAGCCCGGCTGCGTGGACACGGCGGCGGCGGCGCCTCCGTCGATGGGGACCGACATCAGCGCGCTCGTGACGTCATTGGGCTTATAGACCTCCCAATAAACGTGGTCGGCGTCCACGACGATGCCGGTGGCGTTCCCCGAGTCCGTGGCAAGTTGAACGACGCAGCGCCCGTCGGTGCACGTGCCGTCGCAGACGTTGCCGCAGCCTCCGCAGTTGTCGAGGTTCGTGCTGGTGTCCACGCAGTCGCTTCCGCACATGGTCAGCGAGCACGATGTATCTGCGCCGGCATCGGCGGCGGTATCTGCGCCGACGTCGGCAGCCGCGTCTGAACCAACGTCGGCGCCAGCACCGGCATCTCCAAGGGCGTCCGCCACGGCGTCGTGGCCGGCATCATCAGTGGTGCCCGGCGACGAACTCGTCCCGTCGGACGAACACGCGGCCATGCCCAGCATCAGGAGCACGGTCACGACGCAAGCCGCCGTTCTGGGCATGAGGGTTGGGCGAAATCGAAAGATCGACGCGCTGTTCGGAGCGTTCATAACATCCTATTGCACGCTCGCGTGTAGAATTCGCGAGCGGTGATTACCGTGGGTGCACAAGAGAACCTATCAAGCTGGCTTCATGAGTTTGAATTATCCCCAAACACGCCGCCAGCGCAATCACGATCCACGCGCTGCTGCTGTGACGCCGAGCTCGCCGCTGGCCGCGCCGCCGGGCGCACCTCCACGAAATGCTGGCCAGTCTCACCGATACGCCGATAATTTTTCTTATGTCAACTTCCCCACCCTTGCCCCGCTCCATTCGTGGAGTATGATCCTCGTGAAATGTTGGCGCCCGCCGACCAAATCCTGCCAACACACCTCCAACCCACGTTAGGCCCCATGGACACTCCCCACGTCGACGTGCTCATCATCGGCGCCGGCTTGTCCGGCATCTGCGCCGGCTATTACGTCAAAGAGCGCTCTCCGGCGAAATCGTTTGTCATCTTGGAGGGCCGCGCCGACCTCGGCGGCACCTGGGACCTGTTCAAATATCCGGGGATTCGCTCCGATTCGGACATGCACACGCTCGGGTTTTCGTTTCGGCCCTGGCCCGACCCGCAGGCTATCGCCGACGGGCCGTCGATCCTGAACTACCTCCACGACACCGTCGACGAGTGCGGCCTGGCTCCCTACATTCGCTACCATCACCGCGTCGAGCGGGTCTCCTGGTCCTCGGAAGACGCGCGATGGACAGTGTTCTGCCGGCATCCCGACAGCGGCGAGGAGCAGCGCTACACGTGTAGCTTGCTGTGGTTTTGCACGGGCTACTACCGCTACGAGGCCGGCTATATGCCGGACTTTCCCGGCGCCGACCGCTTCGAAGGCGAGCTCATCCACCCCCAACTGTGGACCGAGGACATCGACTACGCGGACAAGCGCGTGGTCGTCATCGGCAGCGGCGCCACCGCCGTGACGCTCGTCCCCTCGATGGCTCGGCGCGCGGCTCACGTGACCATGCTGCAACGCTCGCCGAGCTATGTGATGTCGATGCCGGAGCAAGATAATGTCGCCCGATGGGCTACTCGCTTATTGGGAGACAAGCTGGGCGCCGCGGCCACGCGCTGGAAGAATATCCTGCGCATGATGCTCTTCTACCAGTACTCGCGCCGGCTCCCGCAAAGCGCGCGCCGCTTCATCACCGACCTGGTCCGCGAGGCCGTCGGCGACGTGGTCGACGTGGACACCCATTTCAACCCATCGTACGACCCCTGGGATCAACGCGTCTGTTTCGTGCCCGACGACGACCTGTTCGACGCGTTGCGCGACGGCAGCGCGTCCATCGTGACCGACCATATCGAGACGTTTACCGAGACGGGCATCGAGCTTCGCTCGGGCGCGCAGTTGGACGCCGACATCATCGTCAGCGCCACCGGGCTCGACGTCGTCGTGGCCGGCGGCGCGACCATCGAGGTCGACGGCGAGCCCGTGCATCCCGGCGAGGCGACCATGTACAAGGGCGCAATGCTCAGCGACGTGCCCAACGCGGTGTTGTCGGTGGGATATACCAACGCCTCCTGGACGCTCAAATGCGAGCTCATCAGCCAGTGGACCTGTCGCTTGCTCGACTATATGGACGAGCGGGTGTGATCATCGTCCGTTGGTGGACTCGCTGTGAGCCCAAGCGGCAATCGAGGTCGATGATGCCCGTGAACGTGGCCGTGCACGTGCACGTGAACGGCTGTTTGACTGCAAAAATGGTCGATGGGGCGTAGGTCTGCGAGTCGAGCAGTGTCGAGCGCTCGGAGCGGTGTCGTTTCCGGCGGAAGCCAAGCAGGTGAAACTGCGGTTCACGGCCACGTGCACGTTCACGTTCACGGGCACACGTCGCCCCGCGCGGGCAACGGCAGGGTTTTCTTGCGCAAGAAAAATGGCAACATCCTCGGTGCTAATTGTCGTGAGTCACCGAAGTGCTCAAAACCCGAGGACATTGCCATGGACGAAAAAAAGTATGGGAAGGCTATCGAGAATGCCAGCGAAATTTTGGTCGACGCGATGCTCGAAGACCTCGACGACCTGATCGAGGAAGGCCGACAACTCGACGCCAAGGTCAGGCAGGTGCTCTTTGAGGTCGGAGGGCGAATGATGATTCGGCTATTCACCATCATCGGCGCGGTGCTCATCGAAGAAGCCAAGCGAAAAGGAATGACGGTCGAGCGCCGGCCGACAGTGACCTTCAAGACGATCTATGGGCCCATCCAGCTCGAGTCTGCATACTTGCGCAACGCAGAAACCGGCGAGTCGACCCGTCCGATGCGCGAGCATCTGGGCGTCGAGGGCGAGCGCTACAGCGACGCGGTCGACCGGGCGGTGAGCGACTTTGGAGCCGAAAACTCCTATCAGAAGAGCACCGACCGCTTCTTCGAGCATTACGGCTGGCATATGGGCCGGACCACCGTCAGGAGCCGGACGATGGACGTCGCCGAGGCGGCACAGGCCTACATCGAACAGCGATTCGCTCAGAGCCAGAAGGCCTATCAGCAGCCAACTGCCACGCGGAAGCCCGCCCAGGAGATGCTCGTGGAGGCGGATGGATGCCACATTCGCTGCGGAGAGCTGATGACGGCCAAAGAGGCGCGCAAAAAGTGCGAGGATGAGGAGCAGTTAGCTCGTCTTGAGGAGGTCGAGGACGACAAGATCGTCAGGCTCGAGCAGTGGAAGGAAGTGCGTACGGGGCTGGCACGTCGACCAGGTCAGGTCGAGCCAACCTACGTGTGCAGACGAGGAAGCTGGGAGGAGCTTGCCCAACAACTCTTTGCAGCCGCCTGCGAGCACGGGTTAGGCTTTGAAACGCAGGTTATCGCGCCCGGCGATGGCGGCATCGGCCTCAAGGAGGCGCTGGAGATGTGGTTTCCCCACCTCCAATTCATTCTCGATCGCCCGCACCTAAAGAGTCATGTGCACGAGTGCGCCCAACTGCTGAGCGACGTGGACGCACTCGACATACCCATCGATACCTGGGTCGACGCGGTCATGGATACGATTCATAAGGGGCACGTCGACCAAGTACTTGCCCAGAACCAGGACCGTCACACTCAGATGGAAGAGGTGGTCGCCGAGCTCGCAGATGATTCGCAAGAGGCGAGCGCCTACGAGCGGTTGGGTCGACTCATCAAGCACCTGAGACGCTTCTACAACTGCGTCGACTACCAGGCCTACGAAGACAAGGACTGGCCGATCGGCTCTGGCGAAGTCGAGAGCGCGCATAAGACCGTGCCGCAGGGCCGACTAAAAAAGCCCGGCGCGTGCTGGAAAGAACAGAATCTCAATCCAATGTGCGCTTTGCGAACTCTGCGCGCCAACGGCTGGTGGGACGATTTCTGGGCATGGGAAAATGAACGCCGTCGAGCTGCATAAACATGAGGTCTACCGATCAACGCCGATCACACCCTGGACGAGCACGACTACTCGGTCTGCGTGCCCCGGCTCGCCGACACCGACGACGCCGACCTCCCCCTGATCGACTTCAACTCGGGCTACGTGCTGCGCGCTCTCGACGAACTCCCCCAACAGGGTGAGCGCCTGCCCTGGCGGCTGTACCAAAACTATATTTTGGACAGCGCCCTCTTCCGGCTCGCGCCCATCGCCGACGCCGCGCTCAGCTTTGCCTGACACGGGTGAGGGGCTACCGCCATCGAACGTCACAGACGAAACGACTTCGCTCACCGGCCAAAGCGACCTTCATGACGATTTCGTCGCCAGGCTTGACCGGGCAGCTCCCTAGGCATTCGCCATAGTTCCCGGCGAATCCAGCGGGAACAGCGAATCCAGCGGGAACAGCGGGATTCGCGGGAACAGCGGGATCCTCTGGTCGCGGCAGCGCTGAGGGATGCCGCGGAGGCGGCGCGGGTGGCCGCGGAAGATTCGCGGCGGCGCTGTGTTCTTTGCTCATACGTGACTCGAGGATTGAATGCGCGCACAGGTCCGACACGGCTTCCGCGCTTCACCCAATCTCCCGCGCCTTTCGCGCCGCCTCCGCGGCATCCATCAGCGCTGCCGCGACCAGCGCCCCCCGCGTATCCAGCGTCCCCCGCGTATCCAGCGTCCCCCGCGTATCCAGCGTCCCCCGCCAAGCGCGTAATGCTCAATATGGACGAATCGTGACGAACATGACCGTACTACGACTACGGGTCGGTGCGGCGGTCGAGACGACCGCGTTCCGAAGTGCACGCATACAAGCATCGTGCAATCTGCTACCAAAGCGTGCATGATGCCTTGCCATAACCACAACACGGAGGAGACCCATGATCGACTTTAGCGGCCTGACCGGCGAAGACTGCGACACCGAAGAGGGCTTCGAGCAATATCGGCAGTTCTTCGACGAGTTCGAAGAGGCTGGGCTCGACCGTCGCCTGCAGATGGCGCGCGACAAGATTGTCGGCGACGAATGCATGGACGCGATGTGGACCGAGGAGCTCTTGGAGGCGCTGTGCAAGCCGCTGCTGTTGGCGGGCCGCGGCCGCGAGGTGTGCGACCTCGTCGACTTGCTGCGCGAGGAGCGGCCGCACTCCTGGTCGTACGACGCCGGCGACATGGCCGACACGGCGAGGATGACGGCGACGCTCGCCTTCGACCTGGATGGCCTCGACGTCGTGCTGCGCCAGGCCTTCGAGCGCGTGCTGGACTCGTTCACTGCCAATTATCGCGACAGCGACATCGTCATGTACCACGGGCGCGGCGGCGTGCTCGCCGAGGTCATGGCCGAGGTGTGGCCGACGATGCGCGACGAGCACCCCGACCTATACTCCTTCAAGCACGAGTACGCCTACCGCGGCTTTCTGGCGAGCGTGGGAAGCGCGCGCGACCACGACGACGCTCTCGACTGGGAGCGCGT
The DNA here is from genome assembly GCA_963697525.1 of uncultured delta proteobacterium. Classification (GTDB taxonomy): domain Bacteria; phylum Myxococcota_A; class Bradymonadia; order Bradymonadales; family Bradymonadaceae; genus Bradymonas. The sequence continues at coordinate 4,007,284 of OY969087.1, read as the reverse complement.
GCGCGAACTGCCGGCGGCCCGGCTATTCCTCGAGGCGATGGACGACGAAGACGAGGACCGACGCTTCGTCGAGGTGTTTTGCGGCGAGGTCGAGCCCACCGTGTCCGAGGCCGACTTCTCCGGCGATATCCAAGCCCAGCAGCCCGCCCTGAACGACCTGTGCACGCGGTTTGCGCGCGACCTCGTCGAGGAGCATGGCTGGCCGGCCTGCCGCGCGCTGATGGCGGTCGACGAGCTTCGAAGCTACCTGAACTGGGCCGAGATCGAGAAGAAGCGTGGCCAGACCGGTATGTCAAAAGCGGGCAAGTCGCTTCGCCGCTATCTGGCCAAAACGCCCGTCTTCGCCCCCGACCCGTTCGCGCTCGCCGAGTACGTCCTCGAGGAAAAGCATATGTGGCCGCAGAACCGTCCCCACGCGATGGGCGCCCTGGCGATGGCCGCCGTCCCGTGGGCCCAGTGGTTGGCCGCGCGCGGACTACTCGACAAAGACGCCGCCCGCAGCATCGGCGCCCAGATTCGCCGCCGACTCGACGGACTCAGCGACAAGCTCCTCGAGGAGTCCGCCGACCGCGTGCTCGCCGAACAGGTCGCCGCCTGCACAACGGGCCCCTGACGGGTTGACCCCGCTCGCGTGGCTGGATACCCTGAATCCATCTCGACGAGACACAACTCCCGCAATCGGGTGGGGGCACGCTCACCTGAGCAGGAGCACAGGATGTACCAACGGCCTCATGCGTATTGGCTTGTCGTCCTGGCGGTCCTGCTCTCTGCGCTCGTCGCCCTCTTTGCGACGAGCGGCTGCGGCGGCTCGCAGAAGGCGAAGCCCTGTTCGGTCACCCGCGGCCAAAACAGCATCGAGATCTCCTGCCCCGACGGCTCCCACGCCAGCGTTCCCGATGGAGCTGCCGGCGACGCCGGTTCCGCCGGAGCCGCCGGCGCGGACGGCTCCTCGTGCACCGCGAGCGACAACCACGACGGCACCTACACCGTGAGCTGCGACGACGGCTCCCAATTCGTCGTCTCCGACGGCCGCGACGGCCGCGACGGCTCGTCATGCACGCTGCAGGAAAACGCCCAGGGCGACCAGGTCCTCAAATGCGACGACGGCAGCCAACTCGACGTCTCCGACGGCTCGTCGTGCGCCGCGACCGACAACCACGACGGCACCTACACCGTGAGCTGCGACGATGGCTCCTCGGTCATCCTGACCGATGGCCAGGACGGCGCGAGCTGCTCGGTCGTCGACAACGCCGACGGCACCTACACCATGACCTGTGAGGACGGCTCCCAGGTCACCTTCACCGATGGCCAAGACGGCACGTCGTGCACCGCAAACGACAACGCCGACGGCACCCACACCATCCGGTGCGATGATGGCTCGCAAGTCACCCTCTCCGACGGCCAAGACGGCCAGGACGGCCAAGACGGCACGAGCTGCTCGGTGCAAGCCAACGCCGACGGCACCTCGACGATCTCGTGCGAAGACGGCTCCCAGGCCACGGTGAGCGGCGGCGAGCGGTGCACCACGCTGACCGGCGATCTCACGTTGGACACCGCCATGGACCTGCTCGTCTTCGCCCAGCTCGGCTGCAGCGAAATTTCGGGGTCGCTGACCGTCGAGAACACCTCTGTGACCAGCCTCGAACCTCTGTCGGCGCTGGCCCGGGTGGGCGGCGACCTCATCATCCAGCACAACTCCGACCTTTTGAACCTGTCGGGGCTGCGAAACCTCACCGAGGTGGCCGGCTCAGTCGACGTCAAATACAACGACGCCATCGTCTCTCTGAGCGGCCTGGAGGGGCTGACTTCGGTCCCCGGACACGTCGACATCTGGGGCAACCCCCTCCTCGAAACGCTCGCCGGTCTGGACAACCTCGGCCAGGTCACCGGCTACCTCAATATTCGCGACAACGCCTCGCTGGCCGATCTCACGGGGCTGGCCAGCCTCCAGACGGTCGGCGATTACCTGAAAGTCTGCGCCAACTCCACGCTCGTCGACATGCGCGGGCTGCAAAACCTGACCTCGGTCACCGGCAACTTGGTCGTCGACGAAAACGCGGCGCTGGCCAACCTCGACGGGCTGACCAACCTCGCCAGCGTCGGCGGGAGGGTCGACGTGTTGGACAACCCGGCGCTCGTCAGCCTCGACGGCCTGGACCAGCTCCAGCACATCGACGATGGGATGCGCGTGCGGGGAAACCAGTCGCTCGAGTCGCTCAGCGGGCTATTTGCGCTCGCCACGATCACCGGGGACGTCGAGGTGCGTGACAACGCCGCGCTCGTCGATTTCACCGGGCTCTCCTCGCTGGCGTCCCTCGACGGCAACCTCACCATCCGCCAAAACGACGCCCTGACACACCTGACAGGCGTCTCCAGCCTCTCCCGCATCACCGGCGACGTGCTGATCCAGCAAAATCCGGCGTTGGTTGACCTGGCCGGGCTGGATTCGCTTTCCCAGGTCGATGGCGCCTTCGCACTCGTCGACAACACCGGGCTGACCGGCCTGAGCGGGCTCGCGGCCCTGGCGCGCGTTGGCGGTGATTTTTCCATCGCTAAATGCCCGGCCCTGGCCGCGCTGGACGGCCTCGACAGCCTCGCCACCATCGGGGGCAATTTGTCCGTGGGACAGGACGACGCGCTGACCAGCCTGGGTGGTCTGGCGAGCCTCGGGAGCGTGGGCCAAGACGTCTACATCATCCACAACGCCCAACTGCCCAACCTGCGCGGGCTCGAGGGCCTGACCAGCATCCCCGGCCAGCTCAATATCTGGGATGACGCCGCGCTGGTCGATCTGAGCGGCTTGGACAACCTGACGGCGGTCGACGACCGGTTGTACACCGTGACCATTCGCAACAACTCCGCGCTGCAGAACCTCCACGGCCTGGAGAGCCTGTCGTCGGTGGTTGGCGACTTGAGGGTGATGAGTAACGCGGCGCTGACCGACGTCTCCGCGCTGAGCGGGCTTATCAGCGTGGGCAAACAATTGATGTTCCAAAACAATGATGCGCTCGTCCAGATCGGCGGCATCAACGCCGCCGCGACCATGGGTGCCGTCCACATCGAGGGCAACGACGCGCTCGAACAGATCAGCGGCTTCGCCCAGACGAGCGCGTCGACGCTGACCATCGTCGACAACGCCTCGCTGGTCGACATCACCCAGATGCAGGGGCCTGTGAGCCTCACGTCGATCTTTGATGTCGAGAACAACCCGGTGCTTCCCGCCTGCCAGGTCGACGCGTTGTTCAGCCGAATCGACACCTCCAACCTGAGCTACGCCCCCCGGACCAGCGGCAACGACGACACGGCCACCTGCCCCTAGAGGCACGACGTATGAGCGCGAATAAGCGACATCTTACACATCGATGCGGTCTGCTGGCCTGCCTGTGTGCCCTGAGCGTGCTAGCCGCCTGCGGCCCGAACGACGGCGCCGGCGAGTGCCACGTCACCCAGTACGCGAATAGCGCGCGCCTGGCCTGCCCGGGAAGGCGCGACCTCATCATCACCGGCGGCGAAACCGGCCAGACGGGCCCAAACGGCGCTGTTGGCCAAAACGGCGCCGACTGCAGCGCGGTCGACAACCGCGACGGCACCTTCACGATCGCCTGCCAAGACGGCTCGCAGGCCACGGTCGCCAATGGCCAAGACGGCCGCGACGGCGTTTCCTGTACGATCACCGACAATGGTGACGGCACACACACCCTCGGTTGTACCGACGGCAGCCAGACCACATTTGCCGACCCCAACGACTGCACCGCCACCGACAACGGCGACAGCACCTACACCATCGCCTGCTCCGACGGCTCCCAGGTCGTCGTCACCGGCGGCCAAGACGGCAGCGGCTGCGGCGTCACCGACCACGGCGATGGCACCTACACCTTGAGCTGCGACGACGGCACCAACGTCGACTTCGCCGATGGCCGAGACGGTACGTCCTGCACCGTCGTCGACCACGGCGACGGCACCTACGCTATCGCCTGCGATGACGGCACCAACGTCGGCTTCGCGGCGCCTCAAGACGGCCAGAACGGCCAAGACGGCGCCGACTGCACCGTCGTCGACAACCCCGACGACACGGCCACCATCTCCTGCGGGTCGCAAGGCTCGACGACGCTCCCCGACGAGCCCCTGTGCACCACCCTCGACGGCGACCTGCGCATCACCGACACCAACGAGCTATTGATCTTCGAGCAACTCGGCTGCACCCGGGTCACCGGCAACGTCGAGCTCAAGAATATCCAGGTCGCCAACCTCGACAGCCTTCACAACTTGAGCTGGATCGGCGGCATGTTTCAGATCGAAGACAACGCCAACCTGACGAGCCTCGACGGGCTGCACAACCTGACCCACGTCGGCGACGCGCTGTACATCTTCAGAAACCCCGCGCTCGCCGACATGATGGCCTTGGGCTCGCTGACCAGCCTGGGGGACATCCTGTGGATCAAGGGCAACGACGCGCTTGTGTCGCTGCACGGCCTCGAGGGTCTGACGCAGCTCCACGCGTGGCTGACCGTCGAGGACAACGCATCATTGGTGTCCCTCGACGGCCTCGACAACCTCACCACCGTGACCAAGCGGGTCGACATCAACCACAACGCATCCCTCGCCGACCTGACCGGGCTGTCCGCCCTGACGACCATCGACGACTACCTGGAGATCGCCGACAACGGTGCGCTCGTCGACCTGAGCGGGCTCGACGGGCTCACCCAGGTCGACGGATACGTCGAGATCCAGCAAAATGACGCGCTCCAATCGCTCCATGGCCTCGACAACCTGACCACAATCGGCGACGAGCTTCGCCTGAAGCAAAACGCTCAATTGGCCGACATCTCGGCGCTCGCCCATCTGACGACGCTGGGCAGCCGGCTGCGGATCGTCGGCAACGACGCGCTCCCCAACCTGGTGGGCCTCGAGGGACTAAGCTCGACGCAAAACGACCTGTTCATCCAATCCAATAACGCGCTGACCAGCCTTTCCGGCCTGGACAACCTGACCAGCGTCGGCGGCTGGATGAAGGTGTGGAGCAATCCGTCGCTGCCATCGTTGAGCGGCCTGGACGCGCTGACCACGGTCACCGGCAAGCTCGACATCCGCGGAAACGACGCGCTCGTCGACCTGAGCGGTCTGGGAAACTTGAGCTCGGTCGGCGGCCTCTTGACGATCCGGGACAACCCGTCGCTGACCTCCCTGGCGGGCATGCCAGGGCTGACGACTATCGACCACGGTGTGACCGTGCAGTCGAATAACGCCCTGGTCGACCTGACCGGGCTCGATGCCGTCACCAGCGCCAGCGCCATCAACCTCATTTCCAATGACGCGCTGACCTCGCTGCACGGCCTGGACAACCTGAGCAACCTGGGCGGTCTGAGCGTGGAAGGCAATGACGCGCTGGCTTCCCTGGCGGCTCTGAGCAAGGTGAACAGGCTCACCTCGACGCTCGCCGTCAGCAGCAACGACGCGCTGACGAGCCTGAGCGGCCTGGACAACCTGACCTACGTGGGCGGCCGCGTCGAGATCTCCTACCAGCCCAATCTGGCCTCGCTGGCGCCGCTTGGAAGCCTGACCGGCGTGGGCGGCACCCTGGCGATCACCCACATGGACGCGCTCGGCTCGCTGAACGGGCTCGACAACGTGACCAGCGTCGGCGGGCTCAACCTGACCCAGGACGCCGTGCTGTCCGACCTGTCGGGGCTGAACAATCTGGGGTCGGCCGGCAGCGTGGTCATCGACAGCGTCCCGGAATTGGCCGCGATTTCGGGCTTCGGCGCCCTGACCACGATCACTGGCGATCTGGAGATCCGCAGCAACGCTCTTTTGGAGCGCATCGATGGGTTCGCCTCGCTGACCAGCATCGGCCAATCCCTGCGGGTGATCTCCAACTACCGACTGACCGACATCACCGGATTTAGCGGGCCGGATAGCATCGGCGGCGCCTTTCGATTCCGATACAACTCCACCTTGCCGACCTGCCAAATCGAGGACCTTCGCGACCGAATCGGCGTGAGCAATATCGGCGGCGTCGACATTTACGCCAACGACAGCGCCGCGACGTGCCCCTGACCCCTGAAGAGAACCGAGTTCGATGATGCGAACGCATAGATACCTCCTTTGCCTGCTCGCCGCCGCGACCCTGTCGGCCGGCCTCATCGGCTGCGGCGGCGACGTCGCGCCGGCGAGGCCTTGCAGGCTGGTCGTCGAGGCCGGTCAGCGAACGCTCGCCTGCCCCGACGGCACCGAGGCGCCCATTTTGGACGGAGCCGACGGTCCCGCGGGCGCCGACGGCCCGAATGGCGCCGACGGGCACGGATGCACCGCCAGCGACAACCACGACGGCACCTACACCATCGACTGCGTCGACGGCTCCTCGGTCGTCGTCACCGACGGCCAGGATGGCGCCGACGGAACGACCTGCGCGGCGAATTCGAACGGCGACGGCTCCCAGACCATCACCTGCGCCGACGGCTCCCAGGTCACCGTCACCGACGGGTCGGCGTGCACCGCCACGGACAACGGCGACGGCACCCACACCATCGCCTGCGCCGACGGATCCTCGATCACCCTCACCGACGGCCAAGACGGCGGCGCGTGCACATTGACCGACCACCACGACGGCACCTACACCATGGCCTGCGCCGATGGCTCCTCGGTCGACTTCGCCGACGGCGCCGACGGCACGGCGTGCACCGCGGTCGACAACGGCGACGGCTCCCAGTCGATCGCCTGCGCCGACGGCACCCAGGTCACCCTCACTGACGGGCAGGATGGCCAAGATGGCCAAAACGGTGCGAGCTGCTCGGCGACCGTCCTGAGCAGCGGGGCGACTCAAATCACCTGCGACGACGGGTCCCAGAGTGTCATCCCCGGCACCCACGGTTGCACGACCTTCGAGGGTGATTTCACCGCCACCACCGAGCGCCAGGTGCTCGTCTTCGGCGCGGTGGGCTGCAGCGCCATCACCGGCAACCTGAGCATCCACAACACGCTCGTAACCGACCTGGTCGGCCTGTCGAACCTCACCTCGGTAGGCGGGGATATCGAGCTTCACGACAACCCCCAGATGACCTCGCTTCACGGGCTCGAGAGCCTGACCCAGGTGGACGGCTCGATCACGGTGACCGGCAACGATGCGCTGGCCGACCTGACCGGTCTCTCTGGGCTGACTAGCCTCGGCGCGACCCTCGCGATTTCGTCGAACCCCGCGCTGCAATCGCTCCAAGGCCTGGACAACCTCACCTCCGTGGACACCCTCCGGGTCACCGGCAACGCCGCGCTCGCTGATATCCAGGCGCTGTCTGCCCTCACCTCGGTGGGCGAGCTGCACCTGGAAGGAAGCGATGCTCTGGCCTCGCTGCATGGCCTCGAGCAGTTGACCACCGTGACCCGCGGCATCTACATCGGCGATAACGACGCGCTCACCTCACTGCAAGGCCTCGATAACCTCCCGTCGCCCTTCCCCGCCGACGTCTACATCGGCGACAACGACGCGCTCACCTCACTGCAAGGCCTCGACGCGATAGCCTCGTTCACCGGCAACCTGACCGTCGAGAACAACGACGCGCTCGAGTCGCTGCCCGGGTTGGGGTCGTTGGTGTCCGTCGGCGGAAACTTCACGGTGGACGACAACGACGCGATGACCTCGCTGGACGGCCTGGACAACCTGATCAACGTCAGCGGCGAGTTGCGCATCATGGGCTCCCGGCTCGCCAGCCTGGGTGCCCTGCACAACTTGAGCTCGCTGGGTAGCTCCGTGTACCTGGACTGCGCCGAGTGCATGGACATGACCGGCCTGGAGAATATCACCTCCCTGCCCGCCGACCTGACCATCTGGCAAGGCATCGGCGCCAGTCTGTCGGGGATGGACAATCTGGCGACGGTCGTCGGCAACGTGCGCATCGTGGGGCACCTAAAATCGCTGTGGGGCCTGGGCGGGCTGACCTCGGTGGGCGGCGACCTTCGCCTGGAGTCGTGCGATTTGTTGATCTCGATTCAAGGACTACACGACTTGACCCATATTGGCGGCGACCTGGACTTCGAAACGGTCGGGGGACTGAAATCGTTCGACGGCCTGGAGAATCTGACCTCCATCGGGGGGTCGCTCACCCTCCGCGACATGACCTTGCTGAACGACATCGCCGCGCTCGGCAATCTGACGTCGGTCGGCGCCGACGTGTCCATCAACCACTGCTTCAGCCTCACAACCTTGAGGGGCCTGGAGGGGCTCACCTCGATCAACGGCAACCTCATTATCAAACGCGCGCACTCCGTGACATCTCTGGCGGCGCTCGACAACATCACCTCGGTCGGCGGCGACGTTGACCTGATCACCCTCTCTTCGCTGACCAATCTCGACGGACTCGACGGCCTGACCAGCGTCGCCGGGGAGTTGGCGATCGAGGGAAACGACCTGCTCGACACGATCACCGGCCTGCAGTCGTTGGACAGCGTCGGTGGCGATCTGCGCCTGACCTATAACAGCCAGCATGTGCCGGCCATCGTGGGCAAACTGGACATCTCGGGCTTCGCCGGCCCCGACACCGTCGGCGGCAACCTGGACGTCACCGACAATCGGGTGCTGCCCACCTGCCAGGCGGAGGCGTTGCGCGACCGCATCGGCATCACCGACATCGCCGGCGCGGTCACAATCTCCAGAAATAACGACACCTTAACCTGTCCCTGAGGGGCGACAAATCGCCTTGCACCCGCGCCCGGCGCGCCCACTTTTGGCAGGTGATCTTTCCGCATTCACGGAGGTGTCCTGTGAAGAAAGTACTCCTCGTCATCCTCACCATTCTCCTTCCCCCACTCGGCGTCGCTCTCAAAATTGGGCTGTCCACCCACTTTTGGATCAACGTCATCCTGACGCTGCTGGGTTATTTCCCCGGGCTCATCCACGGCCTGTGGATCGTGGCGTTCGACGGCGCCGGGTCGCACTCTCCGACGCCCGGTCACGCCCGCGCGGCCTGAGCCGTCGTTCAGAAGATGTGCTGGATGCCGCGGCCGATGTCGTCGACGACCACGTGCTTGATGCCCTTGCCCACCGGCTCGAGGACCTTGTCGTGCGCCCCGCGCACGAGGTCGGCGGGCAGGTCCAGAAAGCTGCGTAGCTGCGCGCTCTTCAAGCGCGACAGGACGTCGGCCACCGAGTTCTTCTCGCCGCTTCCGTACGTGCCGTCGAGGCGCACTTTCTCGCGGGAGCGGCGGAGCGTGAGCGACTTCAACGCGACGGCGTCGTCTTTGATGAGCACCAGCCCAGGCTTTTTTATCCTCCAGTGCATGCCCGAGCGGCCCAGCACGAGCTTGTCCACGGCGAGGGCATCCAGCTTGCGTCCGTAGCGGCCGGAGGTGTCCAGGTCCACCGGCAGCGACACTCCCAGGGGCAGGTGAACGTCGCTCTTGGCGTGGAGCCGATACTTTCGGTCGGCCAGCAGGCGCAGCTTGACTCGGCCGAGCTCGACCTTCTTGTCGGGCGTGTGCAGACCACGCACGGACACGCCCACGCTCCCTTTTCCCAGCGGGAACGGCCCATGCAGGTCGAAATCGGCCGTCACGCGGCGCGCGCGAACGTCGTCGACCCGCAGCTTGTCGAGCACGGTTTTGCCGTCGATATGGGCGTGGTCGAGCAGGCCCGCGGGCTCGCCCGTCGAGAGATCCACGGTACCGGTGGCGTTGGCGGCGAGGCGCAACTTCTGCGCCCTCGCCCGGCGCAGGCCGACCTTTTCGAGCACCTTGGTCAACGCGCCGCCGCGAAGATGCGCCTTGATCGTCGAGACAAACGCGCCGCTTTCGGTCAGGTGGCCGGCCGCGCGCACCGACGAGCGGCCCGCTTCGACGTCGAGCTTGTCGATGTCGAGCCGCTTGTCGGCGACCTTGGCGTCGAGCCGAAGCGTGTCGACGTGCTCGCCGCCCAACTCCACGTTGCTGGCCGCCCAGTGGAGACGCGCCTCCATCAAATCGCGCGACCATCCCCGGCCCGCCAATGTGCCCTGCCCGTCGAGCACGAGCCAACTCCAATCCGGCGCGCCCGGCCAACGTGCGACCTCGAAGGCGTTCGCCTTCAGCGCCAACTTGTAGGATTTGTCGCTCGGGTCGACGTAGCCCTTCACCCCCAGCCACCCCGCCTTCGACGACGAAGCCCGACCGCGCAGCTCGATCCGCTCGCCCCCCGGTGCTGCATCGCCCCGAGGAACAGCCACGTGCAGGTCGTCAACGTGCCACCGACCATCGACGACGGCGCGGGCGGCACCAAAGGCACACCGTTGCGGGCCGGTATCGACCCGAGCGCGCCCCAGCTTCACATGATGTCCTTCTGGGATCTCGGTGGACGTGACGTCGGCGTTGAGACGGTCGATCTCCGTGACGGTGCGTTTCCCGGCCAATACACGAAACTTGCCGGTGGTCTCGAGTCCGCCGACCGATACGCTGCGCGTGGGCTTTCCGGGGCGGTCGTCCCTGTAGATAAGCTTGCCGTCGACAATCTGGGCGTGTGTCATCTCGAAGACGACCTTGCCGGGCGCCCGAGGCCGCGGCCGGGCCCGCGGCTGCGGCCGCGCGCTTGGCCGAGCGTGCGTCCGGCGCGCCTTGAATGCATCCACGATGCTCTTGGTGCCATCGGCGTCGCGCTCCACGTAGAAGACGGGCCGCACCAATTGAGCGTGGTCGAAGTGCACGCTGCCCTGGAGCATCTCGAAGACCGAGGCGTCCACCCGCAGCTCGTCGACACGCGCCACCGGCTTGCCGCTCTTGTCGCGTATCTGCAGGTCGTGCGCCGTAAAACCCCACAATAAGGAGCCCGTGAGCGCCTTGGCATGGAAGCTTCCGTCGAACTTCGCATCGAGCTCGTGCTCGAGCGCGTCGAGCACCTTGTCGTGCACCGAGCCCGCAAGATGGTCACGAGCCCAAATGCACCAACGGCGGCTGATGCGAACGTCTTGGAGAATAACGGCATGCGTGGACAAGGAATGTGGCTTCGCTCGACACAGCGGCGGATACGAAATACTCGAGGGGGGCACGCCGAGCGTACTGCTGCCTGGGGGGCGATAACTGCATGATGACAAAGTGTATTTCATAAATCTGCCCCCCCCGGTTCACGCGAGGTCGAAGCGATCGAGGTTCATCACCTTGGCCCACGCCGCGACGAAGTCGCGGACGAACTTCTCCTGGGCGTCGTCGCATGCGTAGACCTCGGCGATGGCGCGTAGCTCGGAGTTCGAGCCGAACACCAGATCGACGCGCGTGCCCGTCCACTTATGCTCGCCGGTGGCGCGGTCGTGTCCCTCGAACACGCTCTTCGCGTCGTCGGACGCCTGCCACTTGGTGTTCATGTCGAGCAGGTTGACGAAGAAGTCGTTGGTCAACTTCCCGGGCCGGTCGGTGAACATGCCCAGCTTGGACCCATCGACGTTGGCGTCGAGCGCGCGCATGCCGCCGACGAGCACGGTCATCTCCGGGCGCGGTCAGGGTCAACAGCTGCGCCTTGTCGACCAGTAGCTCCTCGGCGGAGCGGCGCTGGTCGGCGTCCGAGGTAGTTGCGAAAGCCGTCGGCCTTGGGCTCGAGCACCGAAAAGGCCTCCACGTCGGTCTGCGCCTGGGTCGCGTCGGTGCGCCCCGGCGCAAACGGCACCTCCACGTCGTAGCCAGCCGTCTTTGGCGGCCTTCTCGACCGCAGCGCAGCCTCCCAGCACGATGAGGTCGGCCAGCGACACCTTCTTGCCGTCGGTGCGCGAGGCATTGAAGTCCTGCTGGATGCCCTCCAGGGTCTCCAGCACGCTTCGCGAGCTGCTCGGGCTGGTTGACCTCCCAGCTCTTCTGCGGCGCGAGGCGAATGCGCGCCCCGTTGGCGCCGCCGCGCTTGTCGCTGCCGCGGAAGGTCGACGCCGACGCCCACGCCGTCGTAGACGAGCTGGGAGACCGACAGCCCGGAGTCCAGGATGGCGGTCTTTAGCGAGGCGACCTCGTCGGCCTCGACCAGCTCGTGGTCGACCTTGGGCACCGGGTCTTGCCACAGCAGCTCCTCGTCGGGGACCTCCGGGCCCAGGTAGCGCGACACCGGCCCCATGTCGCGGTGAATCAGCTTGAACCACGCCCGCGCAAAGGCATCGGCAAACTCGTCCGGGTTGTTGTGGAACCGCTCGGCAGATCGGCCGATAGACCGGGTCGACCTTCAGGGCGAGGTCGGTGGTGGCCATCATGGGCGCGACGCGCTTCGACGGGTCGTGGGCATCGGGCACGGCCTTTTTGGCAGACTCGTCGGTGGGCTGCCACTGATACGCGCCCGGCGGGGCTCTTGGTCAGCTCCCACTCGTAGCCGAACAGGTTGTCGAAGAAGCCGTTGTCCCACCGGGTCGGCTCGTTGGTCCACGCGCCCTCCAGGCCGCTGGTCCAGGTGTCAGCGCCGTTGCCCCTGCCGTGGGAGTTGGTCCAGCCGAGGCCCTGCTCCTCGATGGAGGCCGCCTCGGGCTCGGGTCCGATGTACTGGGCGTCGACGGCGCCGTGGGTCTTGCCGAAGGTATGTCCGCCGGCGATGAGCGCGACGGTCTCCTCGTCGTTCATCGCCATACGCCCAAACGTCTGCCGAATGTAGCTCGCCGCCTTCGCCGGGTCGGGCTCACCGCCGGGTCCCTCCGGGTTCACGTAGATCAGGCCCATGTGCATCGGCGCCAAACGGCCCCTCCAGTTCGCCGCCAGACCGGTGGCGCTCGTCGCCGAGCCACTCGGTCTCCGGGCCCCAGTAGGTGTCCTCTTCGGGCTGCCAGACGTCCTCGCGCCCGCCACCGAAGCCGAAGGTCTCCAATCCCATCGACTCCAGGGCCACGTTGCCGGCCAACAGCATCAGGTCGGCCCACGAGATCTTGCGGCCGTACTTCTTCTTGATCGGCCACAGCAGCCGGCGCGCCTTGTCGAGATTGGCGTTGTCCGGCCAACTGTTGAGCGGCGCGAAGCGCTGGCTCCCCGACCCTCCGCCGCCGCGGCCATCCTGGATGCGGTAGGTGCCCGCGCTATGCCAGGCCATCCGAATGAATAGCGGCCCGTAGTGGCCATAGTCCGCCGGCCACCACTCTTGCGACGCGGTCATGAGCGCTTCGAGGTCGGCCTTCAGCGCGTCGTAGTCCAACGACTCGAACGCCTCGGCGTAGTCGAACGCCTCGCCCATGGGATCGACCTGTGGGCCGTTCTGGGCGAGGATCTTCAAGTCCAGACGATTCGGCCACCAATGTTGGATCGAGAAGTCGGCGCCGGCCTTCTCGCGGTTCGGCCCGTGCATCACCGGGCATTTGCTGTGTTCGTTCGTCATGTTCGTCTCCTGTTGCCTGCAAAGTTTCTTGAACGGGAATGGACCCACGCCATTGTGTGTCGAGTTATGTTGTAGGCACCACAAAGCATTACTTCAAAGACATTGATTTCATTGACTCCATAACTTAAAGTTATACAAGCCATGACTCCCTCACTCCGACAACTCGAGTACGTCGTCGCGGTCGCTGACACCGGCCAATTCGTGGAGGCGGCCCGGCAATGCTGCGTGAGCCAGCCCGCGCTGAGCAAGCAGGTGCGCGAAGTCGAAGACATGCTCGGCGTCGAGCTCTTTGAGCGCACCCGGCCCAAGAGTGCTCGTCACGCAGGCCGGCGAAGAAATCGTGGCACGCGCTCGCCGGCTGCTGCTCGACGCGCGTGAGTTGGTGAATGCGGCGCACGCCTTCGCCGGCGGCCCACGCGGCACGGTGCGCCTCGGGGTCATCCCGACCGTCGCTCCCTACGGGTTACCCGGACTTCTGGCGAGGCTTCGCCAACTCTTCCCAGAGGTGTCGTTTGCGATTGAAGAGCTGCAGACCGACGTGCTCCTCGAGGAACTCGACTCTGGCGCGATCGACCTGGGGCTGCTGGCGCGCCCGTTTGACGAGCGGGGATTGGCCGGCCCCGACCTGATCGTCGAGCCGTTCGTGCTCGTCGCCCCGGCGGGGCACCCGCTGGACGTGGCCCAAGAGGTCCAACTGCACGACATCGAGGGCCAGAGCCTCATCCTCATGGAGGACGGCCATTGTCTGCGCGACCAGGCGATCGAGGTCTGCGCGCTCGCCGGCGCCCCGCCGGCCACCTCCGTGACCGCGGCGAGCGTGTCGACGCTGGTGCGCATGGTCGAGAGCGGGCTCGGCGCCACCCTGCTGCCGGCCAGCGCCCTCGCCACCGAGGTTCGTCCGGGACAGGGCCTTATCATGCGGAGCTTTCCCAACGAGTCCCCGCCCGGGCGCATCCTGACGCTGCAGTGGCGGGCGACCTCGCCCCACGCGTCGTGGTTTGACGAGGTGGGAGAGGTGCTCAAAGCGCATTATCTCGAGCTCAACGACAGCCTCCCCGAGGTCGCCGGCCCAAGCCCGCACATCCGCCCGGCCGGCTCGAAACTACCCACCTCGAGCGAATAATCTCGTTCTTCGGTCATGCGGACGCCTGTCGAGGCCCCTGCGCAACACGGTCGTCAATGATGCGTGCCTGCGCAGTCGCCATGTCGAGCATCTGGCGAAGCGCTAGCCCGTGGCGCACACCTTGGAAGCGCACGGATAGGACACTTGCTTCGAGCCGAAGGTGCTGGCCAATCCCGTATAGGCGCCCAAACGCCTCGACGACCCCGGGTCTGTCGAGGTAGGCGCGGGCCTGCTCCTCGCTCTCGGCCTGGACGCGCAGCGCGCTGTCGAACTGCTCGTGGCCGATTTCGATATCCTCGGCACCGAACATCTTGCCGAGCTTGGTGCCCATGCCCTCGTTTGCGATGCGAAGCCCCGGTGGATGCGGGTTTTCGAGCTTCATCTCGATGAGGCTATAGTAGACGACGCGCGTGTTCGAGCCCATCATTTGATGCTTGCGTTCGGCGATACGAGTGACCCGCACCGCGACGCCCTTATGATTACCGACCAAACGGCGTGGCGGGCCATATTCGAGCGTCATGCCCAGGCTGGCGGCGTCCTGACGCCACTCGCTTTTCGAACGCTTGGCGCCCTTCAAGAGCTTCAACATCACCGCGACAAACGCCCCGAAGATGAGAAGCGAGATGAATCCAAAAACCGCAAAGAAGATGAGTGTGGCGCCGAGTCTTGCCATGGAGTAGTTCCCGTTCGCAAAGGTGACAGTATATTTGCAAGGTCCTACTCTGGTTTTCGGCGCTTCTTGCCCAATCGTTGCGTATTTTTTGGAAAATCTGCCCCGAATGGCCACCAGACGTCGATTTTGGGGACTAGTTTCTGTTTTGGATGTTTTTGTTCTCCCGGCTGCGAACGGAGCATCGACATGACTATCGAACTCGAACGCGCCTACGACGAGGAGCGCCGCCGGGGCACACGCGTGCTCGTCGACCGCCTATGGCCTCGCGGGGTCAAAAAGGAGGCGATCGAACTCGACGAATGGCGAAAGGACGTCGCCCCGAGCAACGAGCTGCGCAAGTGGTTCGGCCACCGCCCCGAGCGCTGGCAGGAGTTTCGCCAGCGCTACTTCGCCGAACTCGACGCCCATGAGAGCGCCTGGACGCCGCTGGTGGACCCTGCTCGCAGCGGCGACCTCGTCCTCGTCTTTGCGGCCAAAGACCGCGAGCACAACAATGCCGTGGCACTTCGGGAGTTCTTGGTGCGGCGCGCCGCCGACGCGACACTCGCCGACTATACCGACGCGACCAGCGATGACGAGGCGCTGCTCGCCCAACTCGGCGAGCTTCGCGACGCCGCCCAAAGCGCCCAGTTGGACGAGCTCGCCGACATCCTCGGCGAGCTCGCCACGCGCGTCGAGATGCTACAGATGACTATCTGCGCCGCCGAGCGCCGCGGCGCCATCTCCGAGCTCATTACCGACTTCGAGCAGCGCCTCCACGATTGATTTCACGCAAATTCGCGCTCAATCCTGCCCGCGGCGGTACTCCCCGACGAGGTGGTAGCTGACGATGCTCGGAAGCCCGGGAAGATCGACGAAGTCGACGTCGACCGGCTCCCAGTCGGATTCGGCCAGAGCGTCCTGCAGGGGTCGGCCCGGGTGACAGCCGGCCAGGCAGCGCTTCCACACCGGGGTGACCAGTTGTTGGCAGCCTGCGAGCCAACGCTTGGGGTGGCGCACATGCTCCATCACCAACAGCCGCCCGCCGGGTCGCACCACGCGGTACAGCTCGGCGAGCACCCTGGCAGGATCGCGCACCGAGCAGAGCACAAACGTGCTCACGGCGGTGTCGGCGCTTTCGTCGTCGAGCGGCAGATCTTCGCCGAAGGCGACGACGCGCTCGACGCTCACGCCGGCCTCGCCGGCGCGCTCCTCGCCGCGCCGCCACATCGTGTCGTCGGGCTCGATGCCGATGATCCGATCGACGCGCTGACGATCGTATTGGGCGAAGTTCAGCCCGCTACCCGCTCCCAATTCGACCACCGTCCCCTGCGCCTTGGCCAGCAGCCGCGCCCGGTACGGGGTCACCTTGCGCAGCGCCACGTCGTTGATGAGCGGGAAGAGATTGTCCGAAAAATCCATGATGTCATCATCCTCGGCTCGAGACCGCATCAACCTACGTGCCGCGGACGCTTGCGCAAAGCCGCGATACGAGCTTAGTACTACAACGTCTTGGCATCGAATGAGCGCCAGCGTCCTTCGATGCCTCGTTGCATTTCTCCAGCGATGAGCTATCCGTGATCACCGCCACTTCACAGCCGACCCTCCTTCGCCCCCTATTGGTGTCGCTCGCTGTCTGCTGCACGTTGGGCGCCGTGGCCTGCCACGACGCGCCGTCGACGGCCCAGGCCGCCGAGGCTAGCGCGCCACGAGCCCCTAAGAAGTCGGCGGCCCGCGTCGATGCCGCCACGCCCGCGCCCCAGCGCTCACACGAGCACCAGACACAGGGACGCCGGCTCGAGCTCGTCTACCGCGCGACGATCACCCCTGGCGACAAAGACGGTCCGGTCGACGTCTTCTTGCCGATCGCCCAGTCGACCCCCGAGCAGGACGTCGAAGCCGTCAACGTCCACTCACCCATGCGCGGCGAGTTCGGCACCGAGAAGACCTATCACAACCGCTTCTGGCACGCGCATCTCGACGCACTGCCCGACAAGCCGCTGACAATCACGGTGACCTACCGGGTCGCGCGCCGAAAGCTCGTCCAAGATGACATCGACAAGCGCGCTGGCAACGCCTACGCCCCCGGCCAGCTCGACAAGTTCCACCTCTTTTTGAAAGCCAACCGGCGGGTGCCCGTCGATGCCAAGATCGTGCGCCAGGTCATCGGCGACACCGGCATCAAGGCCGACGACACACTCGCCCAGCGCGCCCGCAAGATCTTCGACTACGTCGTCGACACGATGGAGTATAAGAAAGTTGGCACTGGCTGGGGAAATGGCGACACCTACTGGGCGTGCAGCAAACACTACGGCAATTGCACCGACTTTCACGCCCTGTTCACCTCTCTGATTCGGCACGAGCATATCCCGGCGCGCTTCGAGATCGGCTTCCCCGTCCCCACCGACCGCGACCACGGCAAGATCGCCGGCTACCACTGCTGGGTGAAGTTCTACCTACCCAAGGTCGGCTGGGTGCCCATCGACGCCTCCGAGGCCAAAAAGCACCCCAAGATGCACGACACCTACTTTGGCACCCAGCCCGCCGACCGCGTTCAGTTCACCGTGGGACGCGACCTCGACCTCGGCGCGCACCAGCATACCCGGCCGCTCAACTACTTCATCTATCCGCACGTCGAGGTCGGCGGCAAACTCTACCACGGCGTCGAGACCACGGTGAGCTACAAAGCGTTGAAGTGAGTCGATCGAGCCGGGTGTTGCGATGCCCCTCAACCCTCGAGGTCGATCACGACTTTTCCGAGGTGCCCGCCGGCGCGCACGTACTCGAGGGCCTGCTTGGCCTCGACGAAGCCGAAGGTGCGGTCGACCACCGGGCGCAGCTTGGTGGCCTCGAGGGCGCGGGTGAAGTGCTCGAACATCTCGCGGCTTCCCACCACGATGCCCTGCAGGCGAATATTGCGCAGGTGCACGGGGTGCAAATTGACGGGCTCGGCGGCGTCTCCGAGCGTGCCGATCAGGGTGATGTGACCGCCCGTGCGCACCGCCGCGATCGATTGCGCGAGGGTCCCCGGCCCGCCCACGTCGATGATATGGTCGGCGCCGCGCCCGCCGGTGATCTCGCGCACGACGTCGCTCCACTGGGGCTCGTCGCGATAGTTGATGACGTGGGCGGCGCCGAGCTGGCGAACGCGGTCGAGCTTGGCGTCGGAGCTGGACGTGGCGATGACCTCGGCGCCCAGGTGTTGGGCGAGTTGCAGCGCGAAGATGGACACGCCCCCGGTGCCCTGGGTGACGACCACGTCGCCAGCGGTGACCTCGCCGTGCTCGGCCAGCGCGTTCCACGCCGTCACGCCTGCGCAGGGAAGCGTGGCCGCCTCGACGTAGCTCAAATGCTCGGGGATGGTGACGACGCCCTGCTGGTCGACGACCACGTACTCGGCCAGCACCCCGTCGAGCGGGCCTCCCAACATGCGCCGCATTTTCTCATCGGCGGGCTCCCCGGCGATCCAATCCTGGGCGAAGATGGGCATAACGCGCTCGCCGACCTGCACGCGCGTCACCCCCTCGCCGACCTCGACGACCTCACCGGCGCCGTCGGAAAACGGGATCAACGGCAGCTCCAGCCGCCGCTTGTAGCGCCCGTCGAGCACGATGAGGTCGCGCCGATTGACCGCCACCGCTTTCATGGCGATCAACACCTGACCGGGCCCGACCTCGGGCATCGGGCGCGTGCTCTGATTAAGGTTCTCGAGGCCAAACTCATTCTCAATTGCGTAGACTTTCATCGATCATCTCTCACGTTCGAATTTGTGGACAACAGGCGAAGACCGGGTGGCCGACCCGGCACGAGTCGTCGCGACGAAGTCCAACCTAGATGCAGCCATCGCTGGTGATAAGATGGCCCGCGGTTGATGCGCCCGTTCCACTTCGGAACGAATCCCGATGACCTCGGCCTCCCCTGCTGCGCCACGAACCAATTCCGGCCCAACGTCCCGCTCGACGTGAACGGTCGCGCGATTGACACCGGCAGCCCCCGAGGCTAGCGTCGGAGCGCGCATTTTCCAGCTCGGTCTCCCCCATGCTCCACGCCCGGAGGCGATGGCGATGATCTACGAGAACCTTTCTGAATTGGACGGCAAGCCGGTGGTCGACTTCGTCGCCGGCGAGTCCATCGAGCCCGCTGACTACGTGTATCGCCTGCGGCTGTCGTGGGATGACTACGACAACGGTGGCAGCCTGGGCGCGCGCGTCGCGAAGTTTGCAGCGACCGACGGGAGCGATCTGGTCGAGGAGATCGTCATCGGCGTCTTTGACTTCGAAATGGGCGGCAGCGAGGCGGTCGTCCAGGCGCTGGTCGATCACCGCGAACAGTTGCTGAGTCTGCGCGTATTGTTCTTCGGCGATATCATGTACGAAGAGCAAGAGATCTCGTGGATCAGCCAGAGCGACCTCGGCCCGCTGCTCGAGGCGTATCCCCAACTCGAGGACCTGACAGTTCGCGGTGACGGAGGGCTTCGATTTAGCGACTTCCGCCACCAAAACCTGCGCCATTTGACCATCGAGACCGGGGGTTTGAGCCCGCAGCCCATCGCCGATATCGTCAACGCCAAGCTTCCCTCTCTGGAGAGCCTGGAGATGTGGCTGGGCTCGCCGTACTACGGATTCGACTCGACCACCGAGGAGTTCGCGCCGCTGTTCTCGGGCGAGGGCTTTCCCAAGCTGATCCGCCTGGGTCTGATGAACGCGATGATCACCGACGACCTGGTCCAAGCGCTCAGCGAGGCCCCCTTGCTCGACCAGATCGAACACCTCGACTTGTCCATGGGCACGCTGACCGACAAGGGCGCCGAGATCCTGAGCACCCACCCGCGCTACGCCAACCTGAAGAGCCTGACCGTCCAGCACCACTTCGTCGAGCACCCGGCCTACTTCGGCCGGCTGGCTGAGAAAGGTGTCGACGTGCACCAGGCGTTCGCGGAGGACTATTTCGACGACGAGCCCTACTGCCAGGTCTCCGAATAACTCGACGCATGCGGTTTCTCCTGCTGGCAAATCCCGACAATCGGCGCGTCTCTTTGTTTAAGGAGGCGCTCGCCGCACAAGGTCTGCCGTCGGCAGAAGTGCTCTCCTATGCAGATCTGCTCGGCGGCCGGGCCGACCTCGGCGAGCGCTTGTCGCGCTGCGACGTGCTTCGAATCGAGTCCCCCGCCGAGAACTTCGAGGTCTTCAAACGCCTGGTCGCCCGCGGCGCATACGTCGCTGAAGACTCGCGTATCGAGCCCGCCGACGCGCTGGCGCTTCCCGAGGACTTCGGCCGGGTCTACCTGGGACGACAGTGGTACCTGGGTTGGCGCTCGCTTCTCCAACACGTCGACCGCTGCCTCGGCGAGCTCGGCGGCGATCGACCGAGGTTGATGAACGCGCCCGAGGATATCGCGCTTCTGTTCGACAAGCCTGCTTGCCAGGCTCGCCTCGCCGCTGCCGGCGTGGACGTGCCGGCTATGCTCGGCCAACCCGCGAATTACGACGACCTTCGCGACCTGATGGCCCAGCGCGGCATCAATCGCGTATTTCTCAAGCCCGCGCATGGCTCGTCGGCCTCCGGTGTGGCCGCTTATCGCGTCCAAAAGATGCGCGAGCAGGCGATTACGTCGGCCAAGCTTGTCCAGACACCCCAGGGCCCCCGGCTGTACAACTCACTCGCCATCCAGCGCTATGAAGACCCCCGCGAGATTCGCCAACTGGTCGACCTGATCTGCGCCGAGCGCGCCCACGCCGAGCGATGGATTCCCAAGGCGTCCGCCCAGGGCGGCACCTTCGACCTGCGCATGGTCGTCATCGGCGGGCGTTGCGCCCACAGCGTGGTGCGCATCGCTCAATCGCCCATGACCAACCTGCACCTGGGAAATCGCCGCGGCGACCTCGATCGCCTCGTCGCACAACTGGGCGCGGCGCGCTGGCAACAAGCGCGCCGGCTGGCCGAGCGCGCGGCCGCCTGTTTCGACAGCTCGCTATACGTCGCGGTGGACATGCTCGTCGCCACCGGCATGCGCACGTTCGCCGTCTGCGAAGCAAACGCCTTTGGCGACCTCCTGCCGAGGATCACCTGGAGAGGCATGAGCACCTACGAGGCCGAAATTTCGGCTCTGCTTGACGAGCCGGGGAGCCCACCATGAGCGACCCCAAACCGAAAGCCGTCCTCTTCGACCTGGACAACACGCTCATCGATCGCGACCGGGCGATGCGGTGTGCAGTGGCGACGTGGCTCGAGCGCCTCGGCGTGGCAGATGAGGTGCGCCGCCACGCGCTCGACGAGGTCATGGCCTACGACGCTCACGGCTACCGCCCGCGCGCCGACTTCTGCCGGTGGATGTGCACGAGGTTCGCCTTCGCGCAGGTCAGCCCCGAGGCCCTCGGCGAGCAGCTTCGCGCCGACCTGGTGCGGTATGTCGAACCGGTCCCGAAGGTGCGCGCGCTGTTGCAGCGAATCGCCCAGCTCTACCCCATTGGGTTAGTATCGAACGGCGGCAGCCGGACCCAGCGAGCCAAGCTCCAGCGGGCCGGTCTGGACGACGTCTTCGAGCCGCTGGTACTGGTCTCGGGCGAAGTCGGCGCCCCCAAGCCGTCGGCCGCGATCTTCGAGATGGCCCTCAACTGGCTGGATTTACCGCCCGAAATGGTGCTGTTTGTCGGCGACGACCTGGCGAGGGACATCGGCGGCGCGGCCGCCGTCGGCATACGCACGTGTCGGGTCGGACGCCTGAGGCCGCTGGGTTCGGTCGACGAGGTCGCCGACTGGCACATCGAGCATCTCGCCGAACTCGGGGAAGTGTTGGGCTTGCCCCGGTTGGCGTTGCATTGGGGAGTACCATGCGCGACATGAACCAAATCGTGGGCTCGCACGACCTCGTGCTGGTGACGCTGGACACCCTTCGCTACGACGCCGCTCAGAAGTCTCTGGAGAGCGGGCCGCACGCCCAATTTCGCCGAGCTGTTGTCCGACGACGGCTGGCAGCGCCGACACACGCCCGGAAACTTCACGTTTCCAGCCCACCAGGCGTTCTTCGCCGGCTTTCTCCCCACGCCGGCCGATGGCTCCGCCCACACGCGACTCTTCGCCGCCAAGTTTCCCGGCAGCGAAACCACCGCCGAGACCACCTGGGTGTTCGACTGCCCCACCCTGCCCGAGGCGCTCTCGGCGGCGGGTTACCACACCATGTGCGTGGGCGGCGTGGGCTTTTTCAACAAGAAGACCGCCATCGGGCGCGTCTTCCCCGAGATGTTCGACGAGAGCCACTGGTCGCCGTCGCTGGGCGTGACCGACCCAGACTCGACCGCCAATCAGTTTCGACTGGCCGCCGACCGCCTCGCGGACATCCCGAACACCCGACGCGTCTTTTTGTTCATCAACGTCTCGGCGATTCACCAGCCGAACTGCCACTACCTGCCGGGCTGCGACAGCGACTCGATGGCGACCCACCAGGCGGCGCTGGCATATGTCGACAGCCAGCTCCCCCTCCTCGTTCGCGCGCTTCGGCGTCGAGCGCCGACCTTCGGCATCGTATGCGCCGACCACGGCACCGCGTACGGCGAGGACGGCTACTGGGGCCATCGCATCAATCATCCCACGGTGCTGGAGGTGCCCTATGCCGACTTTTTGCTCACCCCCGCGGACCTATGACATGACTCCAACGCGAGACCAATCGATGCACCTCGCCGACCTACTCGACGGCTCGCCGTACCAGTCGTACGCCTACTCCTACCCGCATAAGACGACCTATCGTCCGCTGGACCCGCCTCGACCGCTCGAGGAGTTGTGGCGCGACGAAGACCAGCGGGCGCTGTTTTTGTACGTGCATATCCCGTTTTGCGAGATGCGCTGCGGGTTTTGCAACCTATTCACCATCGAGAAGCCCAAAGACGACCTGCGCACCCGTTACCTGGACGCGCTCGAGCGCCAAGCCGCCCAGGTGCGCGGGGCGCTCGCTGACGACGCCGGATTTGCGCGCTACGCGGTCGGCGGCGGCACGCCCACCCAGCTCGAACCCGGGCAGTTGGCGAGGCTCTTCGAGCTCCTCGAGGAGTTCATCGGCCACGACACAGCCCGCATCCCCGGCTCGATGGAGGCCTCCCCGGAGACGATCACCGCCGAGAAGCTCGCGGTGCTCGAGGCGCACGGCGTCGAGCGCGTGAGCATCGGCGTGCAGAGCTTCGTGGAACAAGAGACCCGGGCCGCGCGCAGGCCCGTTGGGACCGAGACCGCGCGCCGAGCGCTCGAGCTCATCTCGGCGAGCGACGTCCCCACGCTCAACCTCGACCTCATCTACGGATTGCCCGAGCAGACCGACGAGAGCTGGAGGTACTCGCTAGCGGAAGCGCTGTCGTTCCACCCCGAGGAGATCTACCTGTACCCGCTGTACGTGCGCCCACTTACGGGCCTTGGAAACTCCTCACGCAGTTGGGACGACCACCGGCTCGCGCTGTACCGCCAGGGCCGCGACTTCTTGCTCGAAAGCGGCTACGAGCAGGTCTCGATGCGCATGTTCAGGCGAGTCGACGCGCCGTCGACAGACGGGCCGGTGTATTGCTGCCAGGAGGACGGCATGGTGGGACTGGGAGCGGGCGCGCGCTCCTACACCCGGGGGCTGCACTACAGCAGCGAGTACGCCGTCGGGCGGCGCGGCCGGCTGGCCATCATCGAAGACTTCGTCGCTCGCGATGACGCCGACTTCGCCCGCGCCGACTACGGCGTCGAGCTCGATGACGAGGAGCAAAAGCGCCGCTTCGTCATCCTGTCGGTGCTCTCTCGCGAGGGCCTCGACCCCGCGATGTACCGACGCAACTTCGGAAGCGAGGTCGACCAGGACTTCCCCGAGTTCGACCAACTTCGCGACGCCGACCTGCTCGCCCCCGACCAGGACGCGCTGCGCCTCAACGCACGCGGCGTGGAGCGCTCCGATGTCATCGGTCCCTGGTTGTTCTCCCAGAAGATGCGCCAACTCGCCGAGGAGTACGAGCTGCGATGACACGCGCCCCCAACAAATGGTCCATCCTGTACCGCGGGCCGCTGTCGAGCTGTAATTACGCCTGCGACTACTGCCCGTTCGCCAAGACCAGGAACACTCGCGCCGAGCTCGCCGATGACGCCGACAAGCTCGACCGCTTCGTGACCTGGGTCGCCGGCCGCTCCGACCGCGACATCGGTGTGCTTTTCACCCCGTGGGGAGAAGGACTCATCCGCCGTCACTACCGCGAGGCGATGGCGCGGCTTAGCCGGCTTCCCAACGTGCGCAAGGTCGCCATCCAGACCAACCTGTCGCACGCCGATTTTCGATGGGTCGAGCGGGCCGACAAGCGCCACCTCGCCTTGTGGGCGACGTTTCACCCGAGCCAAACCCGACGCCGAGACTTCGTCGCGCGCTGCCGCGAACTCGACGCGCGCCACGTGCGCTACAGCGTGGGCGTGGTGGGCATGTGCGAGCATTTCGAGGAGATCGAAGCGCTGCGCGAAGAGCTCGCCGACGACGTCTACCTGTGGGTCAACGCCTACAAGCGACAGCCCGACTACTACGCCGAAGAGGACATCGCGCGTATCGAACGCGTCGACCCGCTGTTTCGCGACAACACCGTCTACCACGAAAGCCAGGGCCACCTGTGCCGGGCGGGCGCGTCGGTCTTCTCGGTGGACGGAGACGGCGACGCGCGGCGCTGTCACTTCATCAAGGGGGTCATCGGCAATATCTACGACCCGCAGTTCGACCAGGCGCTCGGCGAGCGTGCCTGCACCAACGCCACCTGCGGCTGCCACATCGGCTACATTCACCTCGACCGCCTCGAGCGCTACGACGTCTACGGCGACGGGCTTCTCGAGCGCATCCCCGCCGAGCAAATCTGGTGGACCAGCGGGCGCTCACGATGACGACCTTCCCGACTCATGCCGAAGATTCCCAGCCACCGCTCATCCCACCGACAGCCCGCCGTCGACCGACAGCACCTGTCCGGTGAGCCACGCCGGGTTTTCGGCGAGGGCGACGATCCAGCGGGCGACGTCCTCGGGTTGGCCGAGCTCGCCCAGCGGCATCTTGGCGCGCATAGCCGCGTTGGACGCCTCGATCGCATCGGCGGGCAGGCCCGAGCGCTCTAGGATGGGCGTCTGGGTGGGACCGGGAGCGACCGCGTTGACGCGGATGCCCCGCGGGCCCAGCTCGGCGGCGAGGTTGCGGGTCAACTGCTCGAGCGCCGCCTTGCTGGCGGCGTAGGCCGAGGCGTTGGGCGCCGGCTTATGGGCCATCGTGCTGGTGACGTTGACGATGGCGCCGCCGGTGCGCTCCAGGTGCGGCGCACACAGCCGGCTAAGCAGTGCCGGGCCGATGACGTTGACCGCGAAGATGCGCTGCAACGTCACCGCGTCGAGCGACTCCAACGGCCCCGCGGTGAACATCCCCGCGTTGTTGACGAGCATGTCGATGCGCCCAAACGCCTCCAGGGCGCGCGCGACCACGCCGTCGAGGTCGGCCGGCTTCGCCATATCGGCGCGCACTGCCACGATGCGCGATGAGCGTGCGGCCACGGCGTCGAGGCGCCCCCGGTCGCGCCCCGTGATCACCACCCGGTGACCCCGCTCGGCCAGTTGCAGCGCCGTCTGCTCGCCGATGCCCGAGCTCCCGCCGGTGACGATGGCGACACGGGTGTTGGCGTCATTCATGATCCGTACCCTCCAAAACGAGCGCGCGAAGCGCGGCGGTGTTGCCGCGCACCCAGTACGAGCCCACGTAAAGGGCCACGCAGACATAAGAGAAAAAGGCCATATCAATCAGCGCGTCCAACATCTCATCCTCATCGTTGGAGGGGTCGCCAGTGGCTCATCGCCAGCGCAGTCCAACGTAGATATGGCGCGGGTTTCTGATAAGATGGCCGCCGGTTGAAGGACCCGTTCCAATGTGGAACGAATCCCTCCAGCATCCAGGAGCGAGCCGTGGAGAGCCTTCACGCAATGAAGTTGTTCGTGTGCACCGTCGAGGAGGGAAGCTTCGCGGCGGCTGGACGCCGGCTGCAGATCAGCGCCTCAGCGGTGAGCAAACAGGTGGCCAACCTCGAAGAGGAGCTGGGCGTGCGCCTGTTGCAGCGAACCACGCGCAGCCTGTCGCTGACCGCCGAGGGCGAGCTATACCACGAGGATTGCCGGCGGATCTTGGACGCCGTCGACGAGGCCCGCGAGCGGCTGGTCGAGCTTGCCGACAACCCCCACGGCACCCTGCGCGTGACCGCGCCGACCGTCTTCGGCCAGACGCGCCTGGGCGCGGTCGTCAGCGCCTATCGCCAGGCCTTTCCCGACGTCGACGTCGAGCTCTACCTGACCGACTCGGTCGTCGACCTGGTCTACGAAGCCTACGACGTCGCCATCCGGGTGGGCGCGCTCGACGACTCATCACTCATCGCCCGGCGCCTGAGCGACAACGCCTACCGCCTCTGCGCCTCGCCGGCCTACCTCGAGCGCCACGGCACGCCCACCGCCGCCGGCGACCTGCGCGAGCACGAGTGCCTGCGCGCGGTCGACTACGAGCCCCTTCGCACCTGGCGCTTCCACACCGACGACGGCGAGCAGGCCATTTCGGTGACCGGCCCGCTGTCGACCAACAACCTCGCCGTGATGCGCGACGCCGTCCTCGCCGGCACCGGTCTGGCGATGCTGCCCTTCTATATGGTCGACGACGACCTCGCCCACGGGCGGCTGGTCAGCCTCTTCGACGGCCAGATCCCGCCCAATGGAGGCATCTGGGCGCTGTACCCCAGCCGCCGGCTGGTCCCCTACCGCGTCGAGGCCTTCCTCGACGTGCTCGTCGAGCACTTTTCGAGGTAGGCGCCCCACCCAGACGAGCGGTCACAATTGCGCTGTCTCAACTCTAGTGTTACCTATTCCCAACCAAACAGACACTAAATACTCGAGCCTAAGGGCTCCCCCTTCGTGAGAGTGAATCATGCGCCGTATTGCGACCTTGCTGCTTGTTTTCTGTGCCATCGCCATCCTGCCAGCTTGTGCCACCGGTCGGGCGACGACCGCGCAGATCCAGAAGCGCGCGTCCTTCGACCTCGATTGCTCGGTGAACAAGCTCACCGTGGTGAAGTTGGACGACCGTACCCGCGGGGTGCGCGGCTGCGGCAAGCGGGCCACCTATGTCGAGGAGTGCAAGGCGTGCGCGAACGGCTACCAGGCCTGCGAGTGCACCTGGGTGCTCAATTCGGACAGCAAACCCGCGGCGAAGAACTAAAGCACTGTTACTTCGGAACCCGGAGAAATTGGCATAGCCAGGCCAGATGGATGTTGATTTGGCCGATTGACGCGTAGCAGCGCTCCGTGGATTGAGGACAAATCAACAGACGCTGGTCTGGCAACGCCAAGACTCCGGGTTTCGGAGTAATAGTGCTTTAATACCACAACGTCACGCCCTGACTTTAAATCGACTTACCGGAGCATCATCATGGAAGACGAGATTGAACGCGTTCTCATCATCGGCGCGGGCACCATGGGGCGCCAGATCGCCCTGCAATGCGCCATGCACGGCCTGGACGTCCACCTTTACGACGTCGACCAGGCCGCGCTCGACGACGCGCAACAGGGCATCCGTCAGTACACCGCCCAGTTGATGTACACCGGTCATCTGACCCACGAGCAGGCGGCCGAGGCGCGCCAGCGCATCACGACCACGACCGACCCGGAGGCGGCGGCCGACGGCGTGGACCTGGTCAGCGAGTCGATCCCGGAGGACGCCCAGCTCAAAGGCAAGGTCTTTGGTCAATTCGACCGGCTGTGCCGGGCGCACACGCTGTTTACGACGAATACGTCCACCCTGCTGCCGTCGGAGTTTGCCGAGGCCACCGGGCGGCCGGACCGTTTTGCCGCCCTGCACTTCCACCCGCCGGTGTGGCACGCCAACATCGCCGACGTCATGCCGCATGCGGGTACCGACCCCGCGACCACCGAGCGCCTGATGGCGTTCGCCCGGCGCATCGGCCAGATCCCCCTGCTCATCGAGAAGGAGAGCCGCGGCTACATCTTCAACGCCATGCTCGAGGCGCTGCTCAACGCCGCGCTGGGCCTGGCGGCCAACGAGGTGGCCTCCCCGCAGGACGTCGACCGCGCCTGGATGGGGATCACCAAGATGCCCATCGGCCCCTTTGGCATGATCGACATGATCGGCGTCGACCTCGTCCACCACATCACCGCGCAGGCCATGGGCCCGATGGCCAACTTCCCCAAGGCACGAAAAATTCTCGACCTGCTCGAGACCCGGGTCGACCAGGGCCACCTGGGCGCCAAGACCGGCCAGGGGTTTTACGCCTACCCCAAGGCGGCGTTCAAACAGGAGGGGTTCGTCGAGGGGGGCGTGCGCGCCGACGCCGGCGAAGACGAGGAAGCGTAGGCTCGCCGGGGTGGCGAGGTCGCCTTATGACGCGGTGCGTCAAAACACTTGTGACGCGGTGCGTCATAAGTTAAGGTGGACACCTCATCGGCCCACAGAGGCGGTGAGATTCATGAACTCAGATGTTCAGAAACGGAGTATGGACATGGCACAGTCACCTCTTTCCAGGTTGAACTTCTCCAAGCAGCACCTGGTGCAATTGCAGCACGATCTCCTCGAGAAGCGTGAGGAGGTGATCGACGTGGCCGAGCGGCTGCGCGACGCCTCGTTGACGCGGCTGTACGGGGCCGGAGCCTCGACGCTGTCGACCGCCGCCGAGCTGCTCGACAAGGTCCCCTTTGCCCGCGACAGCGCCGCCCCGCTGCGCGAGGGCGCGCGGGTGGCCGAGCAGGCCGGCGCGGCGGTCAACCTTCCGCCCGTCGCCGACTACGACGCGCTCAATGTGGGGCAGGTCAGCGACGCGCTCGACGGGCTGTCCGCCTACGAGTTGCAGAAGGTGCGTCGCTACGAGGCCGCGCACAAAAACCGCGTGACCGTGCTTCGCGACATCGACGGCCGCCTCGACTGAGACGCGGCCTCCAACTCAGGGGGAAGCAGAGCGCAGGGGGAGGATGCCCGGCGCTCGGACTTCTGGAAAACCCGGCCAGCGATGGCCGGGTTTTTTTGCGCCTTGCCGCCACGTTTCCTCGTCCTCCAACGTGGTAACACGACCGGGAGCCGCCCTGCCCGGCCGACTATTCCCCGAATGGCTGAAAAATCTGCGCTACACTGCCTTCGGATGCAGATGTTGCGCCCTGTTTACGCGTAATCTGCGCGCCCTCCTTCGCGATCTCGGTGTACGTTCGCCCGCCGCGGGCGAGTATTCCCGTCATTCATAGTGCTTACTGACGTACTCACGGCCGGCTTTTCACGGTTTGGCACGCCTTGTGCTTGAGAGGCTAGTGCAGCCACTGGAGTCAGGTGATTCCGGTGGCCCCATGTCGCTCCCATTTGGGGGGCGGCGTAGGCCGCCGCTCCGGGCCAGGCGATCGAGATCGTGAGTGAGCGCCGGCGGACAACCAAACCCCGCACGGCGGCGAGTTTTTTCGCCGGTGCATCCGTTGGCGTTCAATGCCAGGCGGTGCGTCGTGGAGACGACCGCTAACTCTTCGCATGAACAAGGAGTCGTGAGATGAACTCGTGGAAGAAGCAAAACCCGCCCTCCCCGCGGCGGCGCTGGAAATGGCTGGCGATTGTGCTGGTGGCCTCGCTGGCAGCGATCGCCATCGTCGACGCATGCAGCGGTCAGAAGAAGGAAGCTCGCCCGGCGAGCGCGACGTCCTCGGCCGAGTCCATCCCCGATCTGATGAAGGCGCGCGACCTCAGTGAAGACGACGTCAAGGCCGCGCTCAAGACCTACACCCCCACCGGCAAACACGATCCCTATCTGATGTTTGCCTCCGGCGGGCAATCCGGTGGGGTCGAGGTCATCGGCATCCCCAGCATGCGCATCCTCAAATATATCGGCGTGTTCACCCCCGAGCCCTGGCAGGGCTACGGCTATGGGGACGACACCGACAAAATCCTCAAAGAGGGAGCGGAGAACGGCAAGGAGCTGACCTGGGGGGACACCCACCACCCCGCCCTCAGCGAGACCAAAGGCGACTACGACGGCCAATACCTGTTCATCAACGACAAGGCCAACGCGCGCATCGCCGTCATCAGCCTCAAGGACTTCGCCACCAAGCAGATCGTCAGCTCCGGGCTGATGCAGGCCGACCACGGCGGCACCTTCGTGACCCCCGACACCGACTACGTCATCGAGGGCTCCCAATACGCCGCGCCTCTGGGCGGCAAATACGCCCCGTTGACGGACTACAACGACAAGTACCGCGGGGCGGTGGTGCTGTGGAAATTCGACCGCCAGAAGGGCCGCATCGACAAGTCCAAGTCCTTCGCCATCGAGCTTCCCCCGTACATGCAGGATCTGTCCGACGCCGGCAAGAAGGTCAGCGACGGCTGGATCTTCATCAACACCTTCGACACCGAGCGCGCCCACGGCGGCGACCTCGAGAAGCAGCCGCCGCTGGAATCGGGGGCGTCGCAAAACGACATGGACCTGATGAACGTCATCCCCTGGCGCAAGGCCGCCAAGGTCGCCAGCGACCCGGCCAACGTCGAGATGATCAACGGCATGCGCGTCATCCCGCTGAAGACGGCCATCGACAAGGGCATCCTGTACTTCGTGCCCGAGCCCAAAAGCCCCCACGGCGTCGACGTGACCCCCGACGGCAAGGAGATGGTCGTCTCCGGCAAGCTCGACACCCACGTGACCGTCTACGAGTTCAACAAGATCAAGAAACTCATCGACGACAAGAAGTTCCAGGGCAAAGACCCCTACGGGGTGCCCATCTTGCCGTTCAAGGACGCCATCCGCGGCCAACTGCAGATCGGCCTGGGCCCGCTGCACACCCAGTTCGACGACAAGGGCAACGCCTACACCTCGGTGTTCATCGAGTCCAAGGTGGCCAAGTGGTCGCTGCACCCGCTCAAGCTCATCCAGAAGATCCCGGTGCACTACAACGTCGGCCACATCGCCGCCGCCGAGGGTGACACGGTCAGCCCCGACGGCAAGTACCTGGTGTCGCTGAACAAATGGGCCATCGACCGGTTCACCAACGTCGGTCCGCTGGAGCCGCAGAACTTCCAGCTCATCGACATCGGGGGCAAGAAGATGAAGAAGCTGTACGACCTGCCCATCCCCCTGGGTGAGCCGCACTACGCCCAGATCATCAAGGCCGACAAGATCCACGCCGAGAAGTTGTATCCCATCGGCACCAACCCGGTGGAGGGCAAAAAGGATCCCGACGCCACCACCGCCGGCCACGAGCGCATCGAGCGGCGCGAGGACGGGGTGCATGTGTACATGACGGCGATCCGCTCGCACTTCACCCCGGACATCATCCGGGTCAAGCAGGGCGACACCTTGCACATCCACCTGACCAACATCGAGCAGGCGCGCGACGCCACCCACGGGTTTACCGTCGACAAGTACAACATCCACACCAGCCTCGAGCCCGGTAAAGAGGTCAACCTGACCTTCAAGGCCGACGTCCCCGGTGTGTTCCCGTTCTACTGCACCGAATTCTGCAGCGCGTTGCACCTGGAGATGGCCGGCTATCTGCTGGTCGAGCCCAATGGCACGGCTGACTAAGCCAACACTGGGCGAAGGCCGGCGTGAGGCCGGCCTTCGCCGTTGCGCTTGTCCCCATGGAGTATTTGCAAGAGGACCGACGATGAATACGACGACTTTCAAGAACCGATTTCTGCTTCTCCTGCTGGCCGGCGTGGTCAGCGCCGCGACGCTGGCGTCGACCGGCTGTAACAAGGCCGATGGCAAGAGCCAGCCGACGGCGAGCGCGCCGGCTTCGGCCGACGACAGCCCCACGCCCACGGCCGACAAACCCGACGATGGCAAGGTTGGCCCTATGGGGCCGACCTCCATCGACAACGGCGGCATCACCGCCATCCCCCACGACGCCACCCTCGCCGCCAAGGGCAAGGCGCTGTTCGACTCCAAGGGATGCGGCGGCTGCCACAAGATGGACACCAAATTGGTCGGCCCCCCGCTGGCCGGGGTGACCGAACGGCGAAAACCGCAGTGGTTGGCGCGCTGGATCATGCACCCCGACAAGATGCTCCAGAAGGACCCGACGGCCGAACAACTGTTGCAAAAGTACCTGACGCCCATGTCGAATTTGAACGTCACCCCCGACGAGGCCAAGGCCCTGTTGGCTTACCTCGCCACCCAAAACAAGAAGTAAGTGTTGAGCGCGGGGCGTCCGTTCGCGGGCGCCCCACCCTGGACTTGGAGAAAAGCCATGTTGGACATGAGGAAGAAAGACAAATTGGAGCGTTGGGGGGTCGGTGGTCTGGCGCTGGTAGCCGTGGGCCTGTACGCCGCCTCCTATTTCTTTGCCTACTGGAAGTTTACGCTGCTCGCCCCCCAATATCCCGACGGGCTGACGATCAATATTTTCCTGAGTCACCTGACCGGCGATGTCCACGAGATCAACGAGCTCAACCACTATATCGGGATGCGCTCGCTGACCCAGGCCGCGATTTGGGAGCGACACGAGGCGGTGTGGGCCGTTGGCTTGCTGGGCGTGTCCGTCGCCGGGCTGACGCTCGTGCCCGGGCGCAAGTACTCGTGGCTGTCGGTGGTCCCGGGCGTGCTGTTCCCGCTGGGATTCCTGGGCGATAGCTTCTACTGGCTGTACACCTTCGGCAACCACCTCGACCCGCGCGCCCCCATCAATATCCCGCCGTTTACGCCCACGCTGATGGGCGAGGGTCACGTGGGCCAATTCAGCACCTTTGCCGCCCCGTCGGTGGGCTTTTACCTGGCGCTGACCGCCGTCGCCGCCGTGGCGGGCGCCTGGTTGCTGCGACGCCGGGTGTGTGCGCGCTGCCCGCTGCACGACTACTGCGGCAAAGTCTGCCCAAACGCGACCGTGACTCAGCCGTCGACCGACGCCATCGCCAAACACGGCGCTCACGCCGCGGGCGCCGAATAACACCCTCTTCGGCTCGCTATTGGAGACCACCATGGTCGCAAAACGCACATATGCCCTCGGCGCCGTCGTCGTCGCCACCGTCCTGCTGGGGCTGGGCCTGTCCGACCAGCACTCGGTCGACACCACCGCCCAGAGTGCCGCGGCGGTCCTGCCGCGGTCGGCGGGCCCCGACGCGGCGAGGCGCGCCGACGTCCCCGGCCCGTCGACCTGCCATCAGGTCGCCCCCGGCGACGACCTGCAGAAGGCTATCGACCATGCGGCCGACGGCGCCACGCTGTGCCTGCAGGCCGGCCGCTACCAGGGCACGTTTCATATCGAGCATTCCGTGCGCCTCGTCGGCCCCCGGGACGCCGTCATCGTCAATCCCGGCCACGGCTCGGCTTTCACGGTCCACGCCGACCACGTCACCTTTCGTGGCTTTACCATCTCCGGCACCGGCGACCTTCGCCGGAAACAGGACGCCGGGGTCTTTGTGGCCAAGGCCGACGATGTGCACGTCGAGCATATGACCATGCGCCACGTGCTCTACGGCGTGACCGTCCAGCAGGCCAATGGCCTTCGAGTGCTGGACAACGACATCAGTTGTCGGCGCCAGACGGCCATGGGCATTCGCGGCGACAGCATTCGGCTGTGGGAGGCACGTCACTCGCTGGTGCGCGGCAACCGATTGCATCATTGCCGCGATCTGGTGGTGTGGTACTCGCCGGACAACGTCATCGAGAACAACCTCGTCGAAGACGGCCGCTACGGCACCCACTTCATGTACAGCTCACGCAACCTGGTCCAACACAACCGCTATGTGCGCAACGTCGTGGGCGTCTTCGTGATGTACAGCCGCAATATCCGCCTGGACTCCAACGTGCTCGCCGACTCCAACGGCGCCTCCGGGGTGGGCCTGGGGCTCAAGGAGTCGGGCAACCTCGAGATCACCCGCAACGAATTCATCCACAACGCCGTGGGCGTCTACAGCGACACTGCCCCGCTCGATGAGGCCAATACGGTGCTGTACGCCTACAACGACTTTCGGCTCAACAACGTCGGCTTCACCTACCACAGCCCGCCGGTGCGAAATACGCTGGTGGCCAACACCTTCAAGGACAACATCACCATGATGTCCATCGAGGGCGAAGGCGACGCGACTCACATCACCTGGGACCACAATTATTACGGGGAGTACGCTGGCTACGACCTGAACGACGACGGCGTGGGCGACGTGCCCTTCGAGTCGCGCTCCGTCACCAACCAGCTGCTCGACCGCTACCCCAAGCTGGCGGTGTTCATGGGCGCCCCGGCGATGTTTCTCATCGAAACGGCCGCCAGGGTCTCGCCGATGTATCAGCCGCACAAGCTGATGAGCGACGCGCACCCGCTGATGCAGGTGGTCGGCGAGTCCAACGCCGTCGACAGCTTCGCGTCCATTCGCAAACGCCTGGGCGTGCTGCACCTGGTGGACACCGACGGCCTGAAGACACCGCAGCCCATCCATCCCGAAGCGGGCAAACCGCGACGGGGCTACTGACCTGGTTTAGCCGACGCCCAACTCCAAGAGGCAATGCGATGCGCATCGAATTACAACATGTGGTCAAGACCTTCGGCCCCAGCGTGGCCCTCGACGACATCGACCTGGTGGTCGAGCCCGGCGAGCGCGTCGCGCTTATCGGCCCCAACGGCTCGGGAAAGTCCACGCTCATCCGCGTGCTCATGGGCATGCTGCGCGCCGACGGCGAAGTGCGCGTGGGCTCGTGGTCTCCGTTTACCCAGCGCGAGGCCCTCGCCGAGCACGTCGCCTACGTGCCCCAGATCGCCCCGCAGGTGGCCGTGCCCGTGGGCCAGTTGGTCGACACCGTCAGCCACCTGCGCGGGGTCGCCCCCGAGCAGGTCGTCGACATCTGCCTTGCGCTGGATTTCGACGCCGCCTCCCACGCCCACAAGCCGTTTCGCGACCTGTCCGGGGGGATGAAGCAAAAGCTGCTCATCGCCCTGGCCCTGGCGGCGCAACCCAGACTGCTGGTGATGGACGAGCCGTCGGCCAGCCTCGACGCCGACGC
Source organism: uncultured delta proteobacterium (assembly GCA_963697525.1). Taxonomy (GTDB): domain Bacteria; phylum Myxococcota_A; class Bradymonadia; order Bradymonadales; family Bradymonadaceae; genus Bradymonas. The sequence continues at coordinate 3,972,236 of OY969087.1, read as the reverse complement.
CCGGCGCCAATTCTTCGAGTTATGCGCCGACCTCGACCCTCAAACCACGCTGGTGCTGTGCAGCCACCGCCTCGAGGAGGTGCGCCACCTCATCGACCGCATCGTCGCCCTGGAGGACGGCCACCTTGTCTCCGACGGGCCCGTCGAGGACATCGTCTCGACGATGGGGCGCGCCGCCATCGAGGTGCGCGCCAGCCGCGAGGCGACCGACGTCGCCCCGGAATTGGAGTCCTGGCTCGTCGACCACGGCTTTCGCGAGCTCGCCGGGGGCCGGTGGGTGGCGTTTTTGCCCTGGAAAGACAAGCTGTCGACCGTCGAGACCCTGATCGGGCGCTGGGGCTCGAGCCTCGACGATATCGTCGTCAATGACGTTCGCGAGCTGCAGGTGGAGCCGCGCGCCGCGGCCACCTCTGCGCCTGCCATCCATGGAGCCGACCAATGAAAAAGCTGGTCATCACCGCCACCATCTTCGTCGCCCTGGTCGCCGCCATGACCTGGGTGCTCCAGCGCCCGGTCGACGGCGTCGTGCCCATCGTGTGGGACAAGACCGCCTGCGACCACTGCCATATGCATATCGGCGAGCCCGGCTTCGCTGCCCAACTGCAGACCAAGCAGGGCAAGATCTACAATTTCGATGACCCGGGCTGTCTATTCGCCTTCGTGATGGCTAACGCGCCCGACATCAAGGCGACCTATTTCCACCATCACACCGAAGACCGCTGGCTCGACCAACGCAACGTGGGCTTCATTCCCGTCAAACAGCCCACCCCGATGGGCTATGGGCTGGCGGCCGTCGAGGCCGTCAACCACCCCGAGGCGATGAGCTTTGGCGAGGCGTCGAATTACGTCGCCACCCACAAGCACGACGCGTCGATGAAGCACGCCATGAACATGAAACCGGCCGCATCCAACCATGAGGAAGGACGATGAAACGCTTCGCAGGCATCGCAGACGTCATTCGCCTCGAGCTCGCCGGCGTGCGTCGCTCGCGCTGGCTGAGCTTCACGCTGGTCGTCTACGGCGTGCTCATGGGCATCTTCGTCTTGGTAGGCATGCGCGAGTCCAGCGTGCTCGGGTTTACGGGCCTGGGGCGCGTCTTCTTGAACTTCTCGCACGCGATCATCTTGTTGTTGCCGCTGCTGGCCCTGTCGGCGACCGCCCAGGTGCTGCCCTCGGCGCGCGACGACGGGACGCTGGAGTTGCTCATGAGCCAGCCGCTGTCGCGGCGCGATTACTTCCTGGGCGTGGCCATCAGCCGGCTGATCGCGCTGATCGGCCCGCTGATCGCGCTGGCCGTCCTGGTGGGCTTATTCGGCAACCTGGTGCTCGGCCAACAGGTCCCGTGGCACTACCTGGTGACCATGATCGGCGCGTGCAGCACGCTGATCGTGGCATTTGTGGGCATCGGCCTGCTGCTGTCGACGGTGGCAGGTAACCAGTCGCGCGCGCTGATCTACGCGCTGGTGGCGTGGGCGGCGGGCGTCGCCCTGCTCGACTTCGGCCTCATCGCCATGATGCTGCAGTGGCGGCTCAACCCCCAGACGGTCTTCGCCCTGGCCGTGCTCAACCCGGTGCAGTCGTCGCGCTTCGTGTTGCTGGCCTCGGCCGAGCCCCAACTGAGCATCCTGGGACCGGTGGGCTTCTTTCTGGTCAACCGCCTGGGGGCGACCTGGCTGACCGTCATCGGGCTGGGCTGGCCGACGATCGTCGGCGGCGGCACACTCTTCGCCGCCTGGCGCCACTTCCGCGGCCGCGACCTTGTATGAGTGTTCGCATTCAAAACGATGACACCGGCCGCACGGTCCACACCTGGCGGCCGGTTTTGAGCACCTTCTTGTCGATGACCACCTCGGCGCCCTCCATCAGCGCCTGCTCCTGAATCTCGGCTTCGTCGGCCTTCTCTCCGTTGCAAAACCCCAGCGGGCGGCTGGACTGCGGCGACATGATCATCACCTGAAACTCACCTCGGTCCCAGCGGGTTTGCGTCTCGTTGCTATGCGGCTCGATGGTCATGGCGTCTGTCTCCTCTTACGGTCCTGGGGATGAACACAAGGCTCGCCCCCCTTTATATACCTGAACAAATTTTCATACCACACAAAATAAACGTTCCCAAACGCGATAACGCAAAATTTGCGTATAATCACCCTTCCGCGCAAATTATCCGCCTCACCGCGCGCTTCTCCAGCAGGCGTGCGCCTCTTCGTGCTTCTTCATCCACCACTATAGGGCGTTCGAGGGGTTATTTTCGGGCTCGAAAAGAAAATTTTGCCGATTTCTCGAAGTTGGTACGCGCCTTGAAGTGAGGACAACCCGTGAGCGCAAACGCTCCACCAAGGACGAGTACCGACAACGCGGCGACCAACACCGCACCACCCAGTCTGTTTGGAAGTGAGGACCACCATGACCCGCAAAACGAATCACTACAAAATGCTTGTTTCGCCTGCCGTCGTGGCGCTGGGCCTGGCGCTGAGCGCGCCGGCCGCCGCGCAGGACAACCCCGGGTTCGTCGAGCAACACCAGCAGGATTCGACCCAACTGTGGCGCGACGCCGAGCTCAACCGGCTGTACCCGGACATCGGCAAGAAGAACGACGTGACCTTCGAGATCGGCAAGAAGGATCACCTGACCCTGAACATGGGCTTGCTGACCGCGTCGCGCTTCCAGGCGCTGAACCAGTCCGGTGCCTTTGTGACCGACCACAGCACCGACCAGACCCAGCACGTCAAGCTCGACGGGCTGACCCCGGGGCTGCAGACGCCCTTTGGTGACATCGAGTTTCTGGCGACCTACGACAAAGACGTCGAGGTGTATTTCGACCTGTTTTTGGCCAGCCGTGAGCACGAGACGACCACCTACGGCCACGAGGGCTTCATCCTGTTGCGCCACCTGCCCGGTCCGCTGGCGGGGTTTGCGCCCACCGACTTTTTGTTCGACTACATCAACGTCAAGGCCGGTGCCTTTGAGATCGACTATGGCGACCAGACCTACCGTCGCTCGGCGAACGCGCGCACCCAGAACAACCCGTTGATCGGCAACTCGGTGGTGGACCCGGAGACGACCGAGATCGGCGTGGAGGTGTTCAACGACGAGAACCGCGTCAACTGGTTGCTCGGCGTGAGCAACGGCGACACCCAGTCGGGCTTCAACGACGGCAAGGGCTACGCGGCGCACGCCAAATTGTGGGCCTACCCGCTCGAGTCGCTGCGCCTGGCGCTGTCGGGCTACTACTCTGACCACACCGGTGACGGCACCGGCTACCCCACCGGGGGCACCAAGTCGCGCCTGTTCACCGGCAACCGCACCGGTGGCGCCTACTCCGGGCTGTTCGCCGGCGGCCACTCCCCGGGCCAGGTACTCTTGGCCAACGGCCAGAAAGTGATGGCCGGCCAATTCGACCTGACCGGTCGCTGGGGACCGCTGGAAGTGTACGGCAACGCCGGCTACTCCGAGGACGGTGACACCAACGGCGACGCCGCCGGCACCCCCAAAGAGAGCTGGGAGTATCACACCGCCGAGTTGGTGTGGCACTTCAACAAGGACTTCTATGCCGCCGCGCGCTACAGCGGAGCGCGGGCCATGAAGCTCAAGGACCACGACTCCTCGGGCAAGGTCGACCGCGTGCAAGGTGGCCTGGGCTTCTGGCTCATCGACGGGCTGCTGCTCAAAGGTGAGTACGTCTACCAGCGCTACGCCGACTTCAAAGAAGCCGACGGCAACGTGAGCGACGTGGAGGCCTGGCATAACCCCTCCTTCAACGGAGCGGTCTTCGAAGCCTCCTACCAGTTCTAATCCCCACCCCCCGCCGGCGCCCAACGGCGCCGGCGGGGGCTGACTAACAAGTTCTATCGCCGTGTCTCGAGCACTCAGGAGTTTCGCCATGCAACGCCATAAACGACTTGTCTTCGCCTCGCTGACCACCCTGGTCGCCCTGCTCCTCGCCACCTCGGTGGCTGCCCTTCAACTGACCAGCGCCCCCAACGGCAACACGGTCAAGGTCGACGGCACCTCCAGCCTGCACGACTGGTCGGTGGCCAGCAAAGTCATCAAGGGGAGCATCGACCTGCCCGCCAAGATCGACCCGCAAACGCCGCTGGCCAACGCCTCCTGGCTGGCCGCCAAAGACCCCAGCCCTCGCCTGGTGGCCACCATCCCGGTGCGCAAGCTCAAGAGCGGCGAGAGCGGCATGGACGACAATATGTACGAGGCGTTCAACACGAAGAAAAACCCCAACATCACCTTTACCCTGGACAAGATCTGGGCGGTTAAGACCATCTCCAACGACGTCGTCGACGCCCGCGCCACCGGCACCCTGCAGATGAAGGGCAAGAGCCGCCCGGTGACCATGGACCTGCGCATCACCCGCGGCAGCAACGGAAGCCTGGAGTTCGCCGGCCACCACAGCCTGGACATGCGCAAGTGGGGCATCGACCCGCCCACAGCCATGCTGGGCATGCTCAAGACCGGCCCCAAGGTCAAAGTGACCTTCCACTGGGTCCTGGTGCAGAACTGAGCCGTACCCGTCGTACCGGCGAATCGAGATTCGCCCTGAATGGATGAGTCAGGAGGTTTCCCATGTATGCCAAGACTTCGAAAGCGTTCTTCCGAGTGGTGTTGTGCAGCGTGTTCGTCGCCGTGTCGGCCACCGCGCAAACGCCCCCCACGAAGGCCATTCACTACGACGTCGACCGCCATGGGAACCGCCTGGTCATCAACGGCACCTCGACCATCACCGATTGGACCGTCGAAGGCACCCAGATCCGCGGGCGGGCCATCTTCAAGACCGCCGCGGAGGCGCATCAAAGCTGGATGGCGCTGTTCGCCGCCACCAAAGACCCTCATATTCTGGTCAAGATTCCGGTGCGCTCCCTCAAGGGGGATAGCGAGCGGATGAGCGAGGCGATGTATGAGGCGTTTCGCGCCCACAAAAACCCCTACATCATCTACCGGCTCGACAAGATCTGGTCGGCCCAGAAGGCCAGCCCGGGGCGCGTGAGCGCCATCGCCTCCGGCCACCTCACCCTGGCCGGCACCACCCGAAACGTGCAGGTGCGCATCCAGATCACCCACCCGGACGACGACCACCTGCAGATCGACGGACGCCAGCGCTTCAATATGCGTGACTTCGGCATCGAGCCGCCCAGCGCGATGTTCGGCCTGCTCAAGGCCGACCCGCACGTGCACGTGAGCTTTCGCTGGGAGCTGCGCCGCAACTGATCCTACCCCGTCGCATTCCCCACACCCCGCCATTTTCCCTCCCCCCATCTTTCCAGCGCCCTTGGCGACGACAAGCCAAGGGCGCTATGCTCGCCCTCATATAATGACGTAGGCGTCCTGCTCGGGCGCGTGAAGCACGGTGAGGTCCGTTCATGGCTTCCGACGATATCTGCATCGAGTTCGACCGACAGCCCGCCGAGTATCACACCGGCGAAGACATTACCGGCCGCGTCGTCGTGCGTCCCGGCGCCGACCTGACCTGCGAGCGGCTGGTCCTCGAGCAGTGGTGGAGCGCGGGCTCGCTGAGTCACGCCGAGGAGTCGCTGGACTGGCGAGAGCTGTTGAAGACCGAGGATTGCCTGGACGTGCGCCAGGGCCAAACCGCGGTCCTGTGCGAGGCCGGCGTGTGGCAGGCCGATGAGGAGTACGCCTTCGAGTTCTGCCTGCCCGCGCAGGGGGCGCCGTACGACTACGACGGCAGCCTGTTCGACGCCTGCTGGCGCCTGGCCGTCTACGCCGAAGGCGTCAACCGAATGCTCGGCGCCCCGCACGCCCTGGCGCGCTACCGCCAACTGCCGGGTGACGAGACAACCTACGACCCCAGGCAAGGCGGGGCCGTGCCCCAGTCCCAGAGCACGCCGGATTTGCGCACCAGCCAGGGCGCAAGCTCACCGCTGGTCGGCCCCATCACCGTGCTCATCCTCCAGTTGCTGGCCGTGTGGGGAGGAAGCGCCATTCTGACCCGCCCCAAAGACGGCATGTTCTGGGAGTTGGTCTTATTTGTGGGCGGCTTTGTGTTGATTCCGCTTCTGGGACGGATGTCCGGCATGGCGGTCGCCGCCGAGCGCATCGGCGACGTCGACTGCAACGTCGACCGCGACGCCGCCGCCCCCGGCGATTCGGTGCGCTGCCGGGTGCACCTGCCCATCCACCTGCCGGTGACCCTGAAGGCGATTTCCGCCACGTTGGAGGTCGTCGAGGGCAGCAACCACGTGCACGTCGACGGCAACGCCGAGTTTCGCCGTCCCGAAAAAGTGCATACCGACGAGGTCGTCTCCCAGCACACCGTCACCTTCCAGGGAAGCGAAGACGTCCACCTGGAGGAGGCGGCCGACTTCGTCGAAGACATCCGCCTACCCGACGACATCCCCTACAGTCTGTACACCAAGAACCACAGCGTGAGTTGCCGACTGGTGGTCCACATTCACACCGCCGACGAAGACCTGGATTATAAGAGAGAGCTTCCGCTGCGTGTGGTGCCCGAAGCGGCCGTCGACGACGCCGTGCAGATGACCTCCAACGAGCTTCCGGCGTTCTCGTTGATGGACAACCCCGCGGGCTTCGACCTTCCCAAGGCCGCCGAGGACGAGCGCGACCACGCGGCGACGATTCGCCGAAGCTTCGTGGCCCAGTTGAGCTTCTATCCCGTCGCCGCCTGCGTCAGCGCGGGCTTTTTGCTGCACCTCGCCCGCGGATTCGACGTGCCCTACAAGCACGTCGCCTTGCAGGTCGAGGCAGGCGTGCTGGCCGCCGGCTACCTCGCACTGTTCGCGCTCACCTTCGTGCGATTTCGTCGAAATCAAGCGTCCTAGGGCGTCGGGCAATCGACGCCAACGGGCACCGGCACCGGATTTGTCCCCGCTCCGTGGTTGGCGTTGCCCAACCCGCCGTCACCGGGATTGCCCCAGCAATACGCGGCGCTGCCCGTCTCACTGAGCGCACATACGTGCACCAAGTCGCCGGCGGAGCTGTTGGTCGACCCCGACAAACTCAGTTGGCCGAAGTTGTACTGCGGCGAATCCTTGACGGTCACCGGGTACGGCGATTTGTCCATCGTGCCGTCGCCGAGTTCTCCGACGTCGTTCAATCCCCAACAAAGGGCATCACCGGAGCCCTTCCTAATCGCGCAGGTCGAATCGCCGCCCACCGCGAGGGCGGTCGCCGAGACCTCGGCGCCCCCCGCGCTGTCGCGTATCTCCACGGGTGTCGCGCTCGAATTCCCCGGAAACTGGCCGCTGCCAGTCAGCCCCCAACACCACACGTGATCGCTGTCATCACGCCCGCAGGCGTGCTCATTTCCAAGGCCCAATTCGAGAAAGGAGTGACCGCCGTCGACCTGGACCGGCTGGTACTGCTTGGGGTCGGTGCCCAGGGTGCCCAATTGACGCGCGTTGTTGCCCCCCCAACACCACGCTTCCTTGGAGTTCATGTCGATGCCACACGCCGAGATCGACCCCGCGGCGATGTGGTTGAATTCGAGTCGCCCGCTGCTGCTGCTGGCGGGTGCCGACACCTGCACTGGAAGGTAGGAGTCATCGCCATTGCCCGCGGTCGTCGTCGGGTCGGCGCCCACCTGGCCGTACCGGTTTCGACCCCAGCACCACGCGTGACGAGTGCCGGCGTCGATCCCGCAGGTAAACTCCTGCCCGGCGGCCAACTCCGCGAACACCAACGGGTCGCTCGACGACGCCGGCGGCTTGACGGCGACGGGGGTGCTCGATGCTTGCTGATCGCCGGTGCCCAATTGTCCGTGGGTGTTGTGCCCCCAGCAATACGCTTTGCCCGTGGCGTCTAAGACGCACGCATGGTCGAAGCCGGCGGTGATGGACGTGAACGGTCCGCGCGAGATCAACTTTGGGGTGTCGGAGAAATACATCGCGCTGGGGATCGCCCCCCAACAATACAACGCTCCCGACGCGCGCAGCCCGCAGGTAAATTGGTTACCCACCACGATTTTGTCGAAACTCATCGGCGCCGTACACCCGCTCGCGCCGCCGGTATCGGTGCCGACATCGACCGGAACGGCCACGTCGGGCGAGGCATCTGGCGTCTCCGAGGTATCCAGCCCGACGTCGACGCCCACATCGCCAGTATCGGACGCATCCACGCTACCGGTATCGAGGGGCGGCGCGTCGGCCGCATCGGCGACGTCGCCCGCGGACGCATCCGCCGAGCCCAGCGGCTGACAATAGTGCGGGCCGTCCCCGTCGGTCGGACACGTCCAGCCCTCAATGCAATCGCCGTCGGTGTTGCAGTGAAAATGCGTCTCCGACACGTGAAGGTCGGTGTGGCATCCGGCTGCGGTGAGCAAGACGCCCGCGGCGAGTACGGCCCAGCTTCGTGCGTTGCGAGTCATGGTATCTCGACTGCCGAGAGATGATGCGGTGCGACCCATCTCAGAAGTGTGACTGCCAGGTGATCTGACCGGTTTTCCCATCAGCGCCCACGCCGACGGCGACCGTGCCGTCCGACGCGGGGGCGGCCTCGTGGTGGCCGAGCAACAAGTAGACGCCGGTGCCGACCACCGCCGCCGAGACAACGGCCATGCTCAGGGAGACGGTGTTGAGGGTATCGACCGAGTCCTGCGCGTCGTTGGCTTCGCGCTGGGTGAGGTTCATATTGACCGCGCCATTAAAGTTGGTGACCTCGTCGGCCTTGGAATTGGCCACCAGGTGCAATCCCGTGGCCCCGGCGGCCAGAGCGACGCCCGTCCCCACCGCTACCCAGCCCCAGGTCGACGTCGAGGACTCCGCCGACGCGGCCGCCGGCGGCGCGACCACCTTGCCGGTGTCCTTGCCCGACTTGGCCGTCGCCGTGTGTGTGGCGTCTTTGGCCGGCGGCTTCTGGGTCGTCTGAGCCGTCTGTTTGGTCGGCGACGAGCTCGCGCAGCTCTTGTCGAGCTCGGCCAGGAACTGATGGGCCTTCTTATGCACGGTCTTGGGGTTGGGCTTGTCGACGACGGGCGCGGTCAGCGCCGACTCGAGCGCCTTCTTGGCCTCTTGGCACTTGCCCAGCTTCTGGTAGGCGCGGCCCAGGTTCAGGTAGGCGACGTTGGACTTGCTGGTGAGCAGGTACTCCTCGAGCAGGGCCACGGCGCGAGCATAATCCCCTTCTGATCATCGCCTCGACGGCGTGGTCGTTGAGCTGGGCCTGCTCGGCGGTCGGATGTGCGTGGGGCACCTTATCCTGGGCAAACGCCGGCGCACTCGCCAACAACACCAGCGCCGCAAGGGCGACGATCGACAAGCTTCGACAACGGCAAAAGAACATCGCGTAAACCGCGTTCGCAGTGAAACGTAGCAGGCGCTCCCAAAAGAGGAGCGCCGTGTGTTCAAACCACAGGCTCGCAGGATAGAGCATCGCGGTGCGCGCATCAACGTCGCACGCGGGCTGCTCCCGACGCCATCTACTGGCGCGCAAGCGTCAGATAGGCGTCGTGATACTGCCCGTCGAGACGGTGCAGCGTGAGGGTATCGCCGTCGACACAATACTCGAAGGAGCGCGTGCCAAACCCGCTCTCCGGAGTCAGCTCGACCTTGTTGGTGGAGTCGTCGACGGTGTAGCTGCCCGGGTTGCGAATCCACACGTCGTGCCCGTAGCTGAGCTGACAGGAGTCGCCGTTGTCGGTCCCCTCCTGGTCGATCCCGTTGTCGGTGCAGGTCTCCCCGGAGGCCAGACACGACTTGGGCACCGTGGCATCCAAGGTAGTGTCGAAGTTCATGCTGTTGACGGTGTACGAGCCGTCGTCGACCAGGGTGATATCTCCCGACGGGTTGATGGACACGTCGATGGTCGCCCCCGAACAGTCCGGGTGTTGGGGCAGCTCGGTGGGAGTTACACAGCCACCGTCGAGCGCCCAGGTACCCACGAGGTCGCCGCCACACGCGGTAAAGTCCATCGAGTCGCAGGTCTGCCCGGACAGGGTCAATCCCTGGCTACCGCTACCGCCACCGCCGGTGTCGCCCTGCTGGCCGGCATCGCCCCCGCCTGTGGTGGCGTCGTTGCCCCCGGCGTCGGCGCTGGCGTTGTTGGAGGTGCCGTTGTTCGACGTCGTGCCATTATTGGACCCGCCGTCGCTTCCACAGGCGGCCGCCAGGGCGAACACAACCAGCACGACGAGCTTCAGTGCAGCATTCTTCATCAGCATATCCTCGCGGAAAACAATTCTGGGCCGCGCCCAGTCACAGATACCAGTGTCATGAGCGGCCATCGTATCGAATCGCGAGCCATCGATCTACCAGTCGCTTTACATGGAGCTGGGACATCGCATAATTCAGCGCCAACGCAGGCCACCGTGATGCTTTCGCTGTTCCCAGAGGAGTTCCCCGTGCCCGACAAGTCTCGCATTGTTTCGCCCGGCCCCCGCCCCCGCTACGTGCGCAACGAGGAGGGCCGTCGCATGAAGGTTCCCGACGATTGGGAGCTGCTCGAGCCCGGCGACGCCACCCTGACCCGGCGGGTCAAGGAGGCCGGGCCCAGTTGGACGGTGCAGGTCAAGAAGGGACGTCGTACCTACTCGAAGGGCGTGTGGGCCCCCAAAGAGCGGATCGAGCGCATCCGCGCCGACATCGAGGCCATGCGCGCCACCCCCGAGTACAAGCGCAAACGGGCCGCCGACAAGAGGCGTCGCGACGAAAAGCAGCGCGCTTACGCGCGTGAGTTCTACCAGGCGGTGCTCGACTTCCTGGCCTTCCACGACGACCACGCCGAGCTGGCCCAGGCCATGGCCAAGGCCGTCACCGACCACGCCGTCCCCGTGGGCAGTGGGACGGTCGCGCGCACCAAGCGCATCTCCCTCGATTGGCGCGCCGAGGCGGCCGTAATCGCCTGGATGCGCCACCAGACCACCGCCTACGACACGATGACCATTGCGCGCATCAAGGGCGAGCGCCGCGAGGTGCGCCGCAAGCTCGCCGAGCGCTCGCGCAAGCTCCTCGCACGGTATCGCAACGGCGAGGCCGTCGAGCCCGACGACTGCCCGCTGCAGCAGGCCCTGGGCTCGACGCCGTAGCGCGCGCCCGAGGTCATCACTGCGACGAGGGGCTCACTGCCCCTGCCGGGTCAGCCATCGGTCGAGCGCGTTGGCGAAGGCCTGTTTTTCGGTGTTGCCGAAGGCCGACGGCCCGCCGGTCTCGACCCCGATACTGCGCAGGTAGTGTGAGAAGTCGCGCCGGCTGAGCCGCTCGCGCACGTTGCCCTCATCGAGCTCTTTGCCGTGGGGGGTGACCACCGTGGCGCCCTTCTCGACCGCGCGTGCGGCCAGAGGGATGTCGAAGGTGATCACCATGTCGCCCTCGGCACAGTGCTCGACGATGTAATCGTCGGCGACGTCCTCGCCCGCGGCGACGGTGACCACGCTGATGCGTGCGGCCTTGGGCTTTTGCAACCAGCGGTTGGCCACCAGGACCACGTCGACCTCGCGGCGCTGCGAGGCGCGCACGAGGATATCCTTGACCGCGTTCGGCGCGGCGTCGGCGTCCACCCAGATGGTCATCGCTCTCTCCTATTGTACTTCGGCGCTTGCGCTGTGGGGCGGAGCACCGAATAATTCGTGACTCATCGCGACCACCACGATCGCTCATGTCAACACTCGGAGTTCCGTCTTGAAGTCCACACGCCTCGCAAGTGTCCTCGTCGGCTGCATGCTCGTCTTCACTGGCTGCTCGGACAGCTCCGGCGCCTCGTCGACCCCGGACACCGCCGTGCGGGATGCCGGGTCGGACGCGGCCGTCACCGCCGCCGACGCTAGCCCGGATGCAACCGCCGACGCAACCACGGACACCGGCGCCTTGGACACCGGCGCCTTGGACACCGGCACCGTGGACGCCGACGCCTTGGACGCCGGCGCGGACACCGGTCCGGTGCAGAGTTGTGATGAGATTGGCGCCTCGGCGTGTTTCTCGAACTACGACTGTGCCCAGAGCGAGCGCTGCGACAACGTCGGCACCGCCGACGCGCCGGTGGCATGCTGCGTGAGCGGCGCGCGCGGGACCAAGGCCGCCGGCGACACCTGCACCGAGGCCGATGACGGCCCCGAATGCGCCAGCGGTATCTGCATCACCGGCAACTCCAGCTCGCTGTGCTCGACCACATGCACCACCGCCGACGACTGCCCGGCGGGCATGAAGACCTGCCAGGCGATCGCGTTTAGCGGCAGCAATGACAAGTGGTGCTTTCCGTCCAACTGAGCCTGCGCTCCGCGGCCGGCGGGCCTACTGCTCGCCGCCGAACATCGCCAGGTAGACCACCTGGGCGAGGTGGTTGGCCTTGCGGCCCTCGAACTCCTGGATCTGCGTGCGACAGCTAAAGCCGTCGGCGATGAGCAAGTCGCCGGTCTCGAGCTTCTGTTTGAGCTTCTTTTGCAGGTCGTGCTCGTAGACCTTCTTGGAGATGTCGTACTTCTCGCCGGCCTCGAAGCCAAACGAGCCGGCCATGCCGCAACAGCCGGTGTCGAGCACCTCGAAGTCCAGGTTCATGCGTTTCATGACCTTGCGCTCGCACTCCACGCCCAACGCCGAGGTGTGGTGACAGTGGGTGTGCACCTTGGCGGGCATCTCCAACTTGGGGAGGGTCTTGTCAGGGGCGACCTTCTCCAAGAACTCGCCGAAGGTGTGCGTGAGTTCGCACAGCTTCTGGGCGCGCGCGTCATCGGGCATCAGGTTGACCAGTTCGTCTCGGAAGACCGCCGCACAACTCGGCTCGAGCACCACCATCGGGATGTCGTCGTCGATGTATTTTTGCAGGCCGTTCATCACGTTGTTCAGGTACTTCTCGGCGGTGTCGAGCATGCCGTAGTCGTACAGCGGGCGCCCGCAGCACAGGTGCGCCTGGGGCACGTGGACGTCGTAGCCCAGCGCCTCGAACACGCGCGCGGCGGCCTTGAGATTACCGGTGTGAAAGTGGTTATTGAACGTGTCCGCAAATAGCACCATCGGCGGTGCATTCTCGGTGCGCGTGCTCGGGTGGTCCTTAAACCAGTCTTTGAAGGTCTGGCTGGCAAAACGCGGCGGGGTGCGCTGGGTGGCGATGCCCAGCGCGCGTTTTCCGAGGTCGGCGATGATGGGGGTGCGCCCCAGGGTGTTGACCACCTGGGGCATCGTGCTGGCGATGCGCGCCCACTGGTCGATGAGCCCCATGGAGAACGAGGCCACCGGGCGCATATGGTGCTCGTAGTAGTGCGACAAGAACTCGGCCTTGTAGGTGGCCATGTCCACGTTGACCGGGCAATCGTTCAAGCACCCCTTGCACGACAGGCACAAGTCCAGCGCCTCGCGCACGTCCTCGTTGTCCCAGGAGGTGGGCGTCTCCTCGCCGTTGAGCATTTCGAACAGCAGCCGTGTGCGCCCACGGGTGGCGTGCTTCTCCTGATGGGTGACCATGTGGCTGGGACACATCGTGCCCCCGGAGTCGCGCAGGCATTTGCCCACCCCCACACAGCGCAGCGTCGCCCGCGAGAATTTGCCGTCGTCCTCGGGAAATTTGAAGTGCGTCTCCGGCTCCCAGGGTTCGTAGTCGGCGCCCAGGCGAAGATCGGCGTCCAAGGGGCGCGCATAGGCGGCAGCCTTGCCCGGGTTCATCATGCCATCGGGGTCCCAGATCGCCCGAAACTCGTGCATGGCGTCCATCAACTCCGGGCCGAATCGCTTGACCAACAGCTCGCCACGCGCCTGGCCGTCACCGTGCTCGCCGGTATATGAGCCCTGGTATTTGTCGACGATGACGTCGCTGGCCTCCTCGATGAACTCGCGGTAGTCGCGCACGCCCTTGTCGCTTTTCAAATCGAAGTTGATGCGACAGTGCACCAGGCCCTGGCCGAAGTGGCCGTACAGGCCGGCCTGGTAGCCGTATTTGTCGAAGAGCGCCTTCAAATCGCGCAGGTAGTCGCCCAGGTCCTCGATGGCCACGGCGGTATCCTCCCAGCCCGGCCAACTATCGCCTTCGCCGGGGATGCGCGCCCCCGAGCCCAGTCCAGACTCGCGGATCTTCCAGATCTGGTTTTGGCGAAAGCGGTCTCCGATGACCATCGCCCCCTCGTAGCCGTCGGTGCCCGGCTCGAGCGACTCGGCCAGATGCTCGGCCTTCTGCATCGCCTCGGCCTTGGTGTCCCCGCCGAATTCTACGATCAGGTAGCCGCCGGCCACCGGGTACTGGTCGGCGTCTTCGAGGTTGATGCCCTTCTTTCGGTTGTTTTCCAGCAGCTTCGGATCCATCCCCTCGAGCGCGATCGGGTCATACTCGCGGATGCGCATCACCCACTCGGCGGCGGTGGGGACGTCGCAGAAGTTGAGCAGACACAGCGCCTGGTAGGGGTAACCTTTGATCAGGCGCATGCGCGCCCTCAAGATCGTCGCACAGGTCCCCTCGGAGCCCACCAGGGCGCGCGCCACGTTGAACCCGTTTTCCGGCAACAACTCGTAGAGGTTGTAGCCGGAGACAAACCGCGGAAACTTCTCGCGGTCGGGATATTTCTCGCGAATCTGGTCGGCGTAGCGGTCGCGAAGGTCGCGCAGTCGGGCGTAGATCTCGCCTTTGCGCCCGCCGGCGGCGATGATCTCGTCGAGCTCCTCTTCGGTCGTCGGCCCCACCCAGAAGCGCGCGCCGTCGTAGGTCACCACCTCGATCTCCTCGACGAAGTCCACCGTGATGCCGCCGCCCATCTGCGCGTGGATCCCGCCGGAGTTGTTGCCCAGCATGCCCCCAAACGTACAGATCTCGTGGGTGCCGGGGTCGACTGAGTAGGTCAGCCCGTACTCCTCGGCGGCCTCGCGCACCTTGTCGGCGATGGCGCCCGGATACACCGTGACGGTCTTGGCGCTCGGGTCGATGTCGAACTTCTCCAGACCGGGCTTGCTCACGATGCACAACCCCGCGTTGACCGTCTGGCCGGCCAGCGACGTGCCCGCCCCGCGATGGACGATGGGCACCCCGAATTGGTGGGCGGTCTTGACCGCCTCGACCACGTCGTCGAGGCTCTCCGGATACACCACACCCAGCGGGACGAACCGGTAGTTCGACGAATCCGCCGAATACATCGCCCGGTGGGCGCTGTCGAAGTGGACCTCGCCTTGCAGCGTATGCTGGAGCTGTTGGCACAGCCCTTCGACGCGGCGCTGCAGCTCGGTCCCTGGGGCGCCCGGGCGCTTCGACGGCGCCGACGGCGGCTGCGGCACGACCGGCAGGGTACGTCCGTACCATTCTTCTTGCGAGATTTCGCGGCGTTCGTTCGTCATCAGAGAGTCCTCGTAGTAGCAACGTGCTGGCCTCGCCCCGCCTGCACGCATCGGGCGCGGAAGTCGTCATGCATGAAACGGGTACATCGAACTGGGGTTGAAGCTTCACACGGAGGCAGGCTAAATCAAGATCATCGTCCACCACGCTCCACCCCGGCGCTCCCATGTTCGACATCCCCCAAAGCCCGTACCTGGTCCCGTTTGATCAGACGTTTCGCGTTGCCCAAAGCCCCACGACCCCGCCCGAGGATGTTCCCAGCGAAAACGACCTGGAGGACAGCCTCGACGACGTGGTCGACGAGCTCTACGAGTTGCAGCGCGTGTTTTACGCCGACGGGCGCGTCGCACTGCTGCTGGTCTTCCAGGCGATCGATGCCGGCGGCAAGGACAGCACCATTCGCCACGTCTTCGCCGGGGTCAATCCGGCGGGCATTCGGGTGCACTCGTTCAAGAAGCCCTCCCAGCGCGAGCTGGCGCACGACTTTTTGTGGCGCACCACCTGTAAGCTGCCCGAGCGCGGCATGATCGGCATCTTCAACCGCAGCTACTACGAGGAAGTCCTTGCCGTGCGCGTCCACCCCGAGTTTCTCGACGCCCAGGGCATCGCCGCCGACCCACTCGACGAGCTGTGGCAGCAGCGCTACGAGTCCATCCGCGACCTCGAAAAGCACCTCGCCCGAAACGGCACGATGGTGCTCAAGTTCTGGCTCAACGTCTCGCGCGACGAGCAGGCCCACCGCTTCCGGCGCCGCCTCGACCGTCCCGACAAACACTGGAAATTCTCGCTGGGTGACCTCGACGAGCGCGCCCGCTGGCCCGACTATATGGAGGCATTCGAGGACGCCCTCAACGCCACCTCCCGCCCGGAGGCGCCGTGGTACGCCATTCCCGCCGACGACAAGGATTATATGCGGCTGTGTGTGGCGCGCATCGTGCGCGACGCGCTCGTCGGCCTGGACCTGCACTACCCCGAGGTCGACGCCGAGCAGCAGCGCGAACTCGCCGAAGGCCGACGCCGCCTCGACGCCGGCGAAGCCTGAGGCCCACGTCGAGCATGCCGGCTCAATGTCGGGCGTGCTTGGCGGGCGTGCGCGCAGCGCACGATGAGGCCGGGGCGCCGGTCGAACATGCCATTTCACAGCTTGCGCGCGGCCTCGTAGCCGCCGTCCCACGGCCGAATCAACTGGCCGCGCAGCCTTCCGCCAAATGCCCCCAGGTTATCCTCGTCGAGTTCTACCCAACCGCCCGCGTTCGTTTCGATGTGTACGCGCTCCATCGCGACCTCCGTCGAGAAGACCAACGCCCGTGCAAAAACTCGGTTCCCCGAGCTCGACGGCAAGGCAAGATAGAGCCCTCAAGATCAACCAAAAACCTTATTTTTCAATAACTTGCGAGATCACAACACTCTCTTTTAAGCTGGGTATCAGATAGAAGTTGGGATGACTTCGTTTCCGGTGCCCACATTTGGAGACTGCCTTGGTTTCGCCGCGCCCCCGTTTTGCTGGATTTTCCCTCTGCCTGATGATTCTTCTGGTGCTCACCGGCTGTGGCGACGCCGCCACACCGGCGTCCTCCTCGGCCGCGCACGCCGGTGATTCGACCGCTGGTTCGCCCTCGCCAGACACCGGCCACACCACAGCCGACGACGACGCTGCATTGCCGCCGTCGACATCGAGCGACGACGCCTCCAGCGTCGATGCGGGCAGCCCCGACGGCTCAACGACGCCCGATCACACGACCGTCGATGCAGGGGTACCGGGCGTAGACGCCGCTATCGACCTCGACGCCGACACGCCTGACGCGCGCACATTCGACGCGGCCCGCCCCTCATCTGAGGACACCGGGAGTTCGCAGCCAGACGTGGGCGGGGGGTCTCGGAGTTCGTCCGGCCCCAATCGTTGGGACGCCGGCGCTTGGAGCCGCCATACGCAAGATGCAGGCTCTCCGTCTGCGACACTGGACTCCGGGGCATCTACGACACCGGACTCCGGGACATCGCCCTCCCCGGCCCTGGACTGCCGTGACGCGTCGACCTGGCCGGCGTCATGGGTGGCTTTCGAAGATCAGGTCTTGCAACTGACCAATCAGCAACGCGCTGCCGGTGCGACCTGTGACACCTCCTACTTCGCGCCCCAGCCCCCCTTGACGAGCAATCCCCAATTGCGCGAGGCGGCGCGCTGTCACTCGCTGGACATGGCCGTGCAGGACTACTTCAGCCACACCAGCCTCAACGGCGATACATTCACCAACCGCATCGACGCCACCGGCTACCGATGGCGAAGCGCGGCCGAGAATATCGCCGCCGGCTACGACACTCCCTCGAGCGTCGTCACCGGCTGGATGAATTCTCCGGGTCACTGCACCAACATCATGAGCAACAACACCGAGATTGGAGTGGGATACGCCTACGACGCACAATCCAGTTACGGATACGTGTGGACCCAGGACTTCGGCACGCCGTAGACGTTGTCGTGGAAAGCTGCTTGGGGCCCCGCGGTTTGCCGTCGGGGCCCCGGCCCTCACTTCTTGGCGAAGCAATCATAGCCGAAGGTGACCACTCTGGGAGGCTTGGACTGCGTCTCCGAGATCAACCTTCCGTCACTATCGTAGGAAAATTTGGCGACGTACCAGGGCCGCAGCGTCTTGTCCCGATAGCTCGACCGCTTGAAATACTTCGACATGCTGCGCTTGCCATCCTTGTCGTAGGAGTGTTCGACCCGTTGGACGATCTTGCCCTTTCCGCGCGTCTGAGTTTCGCGCACCACGTGGCCGGCATCGTCGTATTCGTAGCGTGTAATAAGTGGCGATTTTCCCCTCGGGGAACTACGTGTGCGCCGGATGAGCCGCCCCTTGGCGTCGTACGCAAAGGTATCGGTCGTCTTCGTGGCGCCATGCGACCAGCGCGACCAGTGGGCTTTTACCTCCCTGGCGAGATGGCCGTCGTCATACTCACGCTCGTCGCTGACAATCGGCTGGACTTTCTTGGGGTAGAGCCGCTCGGTCGTCGCCTTGCTCATCCGTCCGTGCTCGTCGTAGTCGAAGGAGATCTTTTTCTGGATGACCTTCTCCCCCTTCTTGTTGTGCACGTACACGACCTTCTCAATCTTTCGACCGTTGGAGTCGTAGGTCACCTCATCGATATGGTCAGCCACGCCGTCTAGCCGGGGATGACTCAGCGCGTCGCCGATTCCACCGTCGGCCCACACGCGCGACAGCCGTCCGTTTTGGTCGTAGGTATACCGAGTGATTCCCAGCTGCTTCGTCCGACGGCTTCGCAGGACGTTGCCGGACTTGCCCACCAATGACGTCGTGCGCGTGTCTGTAGTCAGAGACGGCGCGATCGGTTTGGTCTCCCCGGTCGCCGAGGCGAGCGGCACACTGCGCCAGTCCAGGGGAATGCGCTCGGTATCCGTGCCCGCCGGCCACGAGGCAATAGCGTGGCGATGCTCCACCACCTGACCGTGTTTGATCGTGTTGAGGAAAACCGAGTCGTACACGCCATCGAGTCCAGAGCGCCCGTCTCGGCCATGCTTGTCGAAACGCTGGCGCACCATGTGGCCCTGAGCATCATACTCTTGGTCGACGAGCAAGTTCGCGCAGAGCCTCGGTGGGTCGTCCTTGGCATGTCCCTGTTGACGTGAGTAGTAGCGAAACCGCGTCATCTTACCCGCCGCATTGACCTCTCGCACCACGAGCTGGTTGAGCGTCTCCCTCCATGCCTGAGGCTCGGAGACAACCATGACCTGCGCGTTGGCCCTCTTGCGCACGACGAGCGTGTGGGGCTCGTCGAGGCCCACCTTGTCGAGCGTGTGTTTCATCGTCGGAATGTCGCTGGCTCCCGAGGTCGCCCAGGTCGCCTCGGCGATGACATTGCGCGTATCGCCCTGGTAGGACAGCAGGTGCACGCGCACGAGTTTCGCGTTCGTGACGCGCCATAGCCCAGCCGCCTTGTCGAGTTTGACGTTTTCCAGCAGTTTCGAGACCTCGGGGATATTGGCCTTGTCTCCTTCGTAGGCGAAGACAAACTCTGCGCGTCGTCGTCCGTTTGCGTCGAATCGATATGCGGACACCTTCCCCTTGACCGACGCGGAATCGTGCGTTTTGCGCAACTTGCGCTGGCCGATCTCCCGGCCGGTGTTATCGAGCACCGGCTCGCCGCCCTGAATGCCCACCAGGTACGGGCGCAGCAACCAGTAGCGGTCATCCTTGGGCTTGGTTATCGGCGGATAACTGGACTCGAAGCTTCCATCGGCGTGGCGATCGGTTTGCCCCCGCCATCGCTGGTGATTTGCGCCATACACAGTCACCTGCGATCGGTCGAATACACCATCGCCATTCGAATCGACGAGTTTGACCAGCGGGTCACCCTGCTTGTTGAGGATCTGGCGTGTATAGCTGTCGATGGCGCCATCATCTGCTTTGTCGACCGACTTGGTGCAAAATCCGGGAAATTTCTGGCCCAGATCGGGGCGGTTGTCAGGCTCCGACGCAGTCTTGTCGGCCTTGGTCGGGGTTGGCGTCGTGCACGAGGCCATCACAAGACTCGCCGCTACAAGCGTTCTCATCGCGCGATTCATCGCTGACCTCCACATTCGCTCGAGACATCTTCCAGGGTCACGCGTTGTTCGGATGCGGCGCGCCCGCTTTGCTCCAACAGGGCATCGACTGCGCACTTGTCCAAGCCGCCGTTATGCGCGATGTGAACGGTTCCTTCGACCTTGCTCGGACCAGCCTCCTTGGTGACTGTGGCCAAGTTGGGATTATCGACGACCTCGAGCGCGCCGTGGATGGCGGCGGGTTTCCCGAAACGGCCGAGCGTGGCGAGCGCTTGAAGCCCTTCGATCCGCAGGCCACCAACGCTTTCGAGCAGGGGCATTCCCGTCAGGCTGCTCAGCGCCGGAAGGTAGGCCAAATGAACGACGCCCCCGACCTCTTTCAACCCCTTGGCGCCGTGGAGTGAGGCCAGCTTGAAATCGCCGACGAGCGTGAAGTTTCCGCCCACCGCCTGCAACGATCCGAGCCCGTCGAGCGCGCCCAGCGTCGCCTCGTAGGCGATGGTGAGATCGCCGCCTACGGACTCGAGCCCGGCGAGCCCGTCGAGGCTAGCGAGGCGGTCGGTCCCTCCGAGAAACAGCGACCCTTTGATCTTCTGCAAGTGGCCAAGCCCGCGAAGCGACGCCAACGTGGGGATACCTCGAATGGTCAGGCTCCCTTCAATTTCCTGGAGCCCATCGAGCGCAGACAGATCCGAGGCACCGACCCCTCGCCCGCGTATGACCAAGTCGCCCGCCATGCTCGTACAGCCCAACTTGCCCAGCGCAGCGAGGTCCTCAGCGCTGTCGACGAGCGTACTCGGCTGGTCGCAACTCGTCGGTGGCGCTGGCTTTGGCTTGGTCTTGGACCCGTGCCCGAATCCACTTAGAAGCGAGCTCTGGGCCGTCGCAGTGCCGACGTAGAGCATGCAAACAAAAAACGCACATCCGCAAATGGACGTGCGTAACCACTTGAAGCCTTGCATTGCAGTCTCCTGTTCTCGATGGCATCCCCTCCAATCACGGGGCTAGGTGCATCGAGTTTCGCAGCCGATGGCCTGCAACGCAACCGGCGGCGAACACGTGGTGTGTGTGCTCCACACCGGCAGGTCACCGCCTTGAAGCAGTGGTAGTCGACTTCCTGTTGCCATGGCGTACGTGCCGGGGGACGCTCCTGCCCCCCGGCACCACGCTCATCCTAGTGCACTTCTTAGTGCATTCTTGCTACTTCGATTCCAACACCCCCAACAGGTCCACGCGCAACGCGCGATAGATCGAGTAGCCGATCTGCGGCGGGGTGAAGTCGTGGAAGTACACCTCGAAGACCTTCTGCGGATTGGCCGTGTGGGTCACCTCCACGAGGCGGGCGGTCGCCAGGTTCTGCGCGCTGCCAATGTCCTCGAAGCGCCCACCGTCGGCGATGAGCACGTCGCCGTTGTCCAGCAGGTTCGCGTCGCCCAAAAAGCTCGAATAAAACGGCTGGGTATCCTGGAACTGCCACACCTGCTGAGCGGTGCCCTGACTACCCGTAGCGGGGTTCGCCCCGGAGGCGTCGATGGAGTACTCGACCGCCCGGCTGTAGTACTCGCTGGGCGACAGCCCCGGCCGACCGTTGCCGTTGTCGAACATGATGATATTGCCGTTGTCGAGCAGGTCGACGGCGTGCTCGTGGTAGAACCAGTCCCCCGAGGTCAGGCTGAAGTCCGTGTTCTCGCCCAACCTCCAGACGAGCTGGCCGGTGGCGCGGTCGACCTTGACGACCATGTTGAGGTGGCGAAGCGACACGATGTAGCTGTCGTCGCGCGGATCGTAGACCACCGAGTTGGCGTGCGCCCAGTCCTTGGTCGACTCCCCATACCAACTATCCCAGAACGTGGCGTCGAAGCTCGACGTCATCCGGTGAGGGTCGAGCAAGTCGAGCAGGTGATATTTATGCACCACCTGACCGGCCATGGTGAACTCGACGATGACGTCGCCGACCACGTTGTAGGTCGTCGGGTTGCCCTGATCGTCGGTATACCCGCCGATTTGTCGAACCTCGGAGCTCAGCGTCAGCAGGTGGCCGTTGGGCATCTGGTAGACGTCGTGGTGGATGGCGTTCAGCCCCAGGTCCTGGTAGCTGAAGTCGCGCACGACGTTGCCGGCCAGATCGATCTCGACGATGTGGCCAAAGCCCCAGTTGTAGGCGATATCGCCGTTTTGCAGCACGATCACCGCCGTGGGACGGTTGGTCGCCTGGTAGTACCACACGACCTTACCCTCGTTATCCAAGGCCACGATATAACCCACCGAGCTGTCCAACTGGCCAGGGCCACTCCAGCGCCACAGGTTGAACAGCGTGAACCCGGAGGCCATCTGGCTGGGCTTGTCGACGGTCACGTCGATATTGTCCAGGTCCGACGGCAGCGCGCCGGTGGTGTATTGGAGTTGACGAGTCGCCTGCGCCCCGCCGGAGGTGTAGGCGCGCACCGTCAGTTGGTAGGTGTGCTGGGCGCGAAAGCCGATGAGCAACTGGTGGCGTTGAGCCAGCGCCTGCCGGTCGAAGGTCAGAGTGAAGTTGTGGTCGGAACTGCGCGCCTGGACCTCCAAAAACGCCGCGGTCGACGTCTGCACGTTCAGATACGTGCTGATGGTGCTGTTGGGGTTGTCCTCGAGCGAGGCGCTGATGATGCTTAGTCCCCCTTGTTGGCCTCCGCCGGTATCCGGCTGACCCGTGTCCGGCTGGCCCGTATCGGGCAGGCCACCGCCTCCCCCGCCGCCAGTGTCAGGCTGGCCGGTATCCGGTTGGGCCGTGTCCGGCTGGCCGACGTCGGCCGGACCGCCGCCTCCGCCGGTGTCCGGCTGACCCGTGTCTCCGACGTCCGGCGCGCCCGCGTCGGGCTGTGCCGCGTCGGGCTGTGCAGCGTCGGGTTGTGCAGCATCGGGCTGCGAAGCATCGGGTTGGCTCACATCGGGCTGCGCGGCGTCGGCCATGCCTGCATCGGGCAGGCCCCCGCCATCGGGTTGCCCCGCGTCGGGCCTCTCTGGCGACGGACCGGGCGCGCAGGCCCCGCACCCCACTTCCTGCGGGGTCAGCGCCGGCTGCGGACACGTCGAACTATTGCCTTCGGTGCGAATATTGCCACCCAGCGACTGTACGGCCGCGGATACATCGTCGACCGCGCATTGCGCCAACTTCTGGTTGGCCAGCACCTGCAAGTCCCCGCCGACGCTGCTGATGGCAGGCATGTCCAACACCTGCAATTGCGGGTTTCGCTGCACGACGATATTGCCGCCCACCGCGCTCAACTGCGGCGCCGACACGCTCGCCAGGGCCCCGTTGTAGTGAACCACGAAGTCCTTGGCGACCTGGGCCAACGACGGCAGGCACAGACACTGCAGCGCGTTGCTATGCTCGAACAGAAAACGGCCCGACACCATCGCCAGGCGCGACAGATCGAGGCTGGTCAGCGCATCGAGACCGGCGAAGATGACGTCGTCGCCCACCCCGGTCAGCGAGGCGAAGCTCACCGATGCCAACGAGGCGTCGCCGAAGACGTGCAACACGCCGGCGTCGGTGGTCAGCGCGTCCGCCGACAGGCTCGTCAGCGCGCCGTTGCCCTCGACGACCAGGCCCTGGCCGACCTCGGTCAGATTGGGCAGCGATGCGCTCTGCAGTGCGTCGTTGTCGGAGATGCCGATATACCCGCTGACCGCGCGCAGGCCGTGCAGCGCGCTCAGATCCGTGATGTCGCTGGAATCCTGGACGAATAGGTGGTCGTCGACCACGAAGCAATCGAGGTCGGCGAAGCGCTGGAGATCGGCCTGGGAGTGGATATTGACGGTGTCTTCAATGACCTGGCACCCCTGCGGGATTGCTCCGTCGAAGGACGTGCCGTTGGACTGCTTTTGCGCGGTGGAATTGCTGGGTTGTGGTGCGTCACTCGCCTGGCTGCACGCCGTCATCAGGCTCGACGACATGGCCACGCAGGCGACCAACACCAAAGGTAGTGCTCGGGCGTTCAGTCTGCTCATGCTCCCCCCGTTGTTGGAGAGCGACAGCGCCACCGCCATACTGCGGCGCACTTCTGTCCTCTCCGGCGGAGTATGACCGAAACGACGTGCGTTTGTTCCACAGATGCACGCCGCCGCGCTCGCACTCGACGAGCGCGTCCGACATTGTTAACCCCCTGACAAACAACACCTTTTAGTTTCCGACCCAGAGGCGAAGATAAGGATAGGCGACGACTCAACAAGTCCTTGAAGAAGCAGCCTTTTCATGTCACCCCGACGATGCGGCGAGGCCTCCCGGCGAGCGACCCCCGGAGGGCGGGCTCGGGCGTGGGATTCCAGAATCGGCTGTTGATCTCGGGGAGGGTTTCGTAGGATCACCCGGCCGAACCTCAATGGAGCCGAAGTCATCATGAAAGAGAAGCATGTCAGCATCCGAATCGAACAATGCCTGGCGCTGGCCAAAGCGTCGAATTGCCCGCGGCGCAAATTCGGCGCCCTGCTGCTCGATCCGGAGCGCAACGTCGTCCTGATGGACGGCTATAACGGCGGGCCGCGCGGCGGTGGAGAGTTGTGCGGCGGCGACGAGTGCCTGCGCGACACCCAGGGCGTGGAGTCGGGCACCCGCATGGAGATCGGCTGCCACCACGCCGAGATGAACGTCATCTGCAACTGCGCGGCCTCGGGCGTGTCCACCCGCGGCGCGTGGATCTTCGTAACTGGCGAGCCGTGCATGATGTGCGCCAAGCTCATCCACCACGCCGGCATCACCAAGGTCATCGTGGTCGGCGGCGGCTACGCCGGCGCCAATGGCGTCAAGTACCTGACCAGCCACGGCGTCGACGTCCAACCGGTCGACGGCCCCCAGGATCCCCGCCTGACCGTGATGACCTGACCGCCGCTATTGGCAGGTATAGAAGTCGTCCTCGACGATGTCGGCTTGCGGGTCGTCGTCGATGTCCATCTCGCGATGAACCAGCCGCCCCTGATCGTCGTACGTCTGCGAGTGCCAGTGGTCGATCGTGCCGTCACCACCGACGTCGACCTCCACGCGCGTCACGTGCCCCTGATCATCGTAGGTCGTCGTGGTCACGCTCGTGGAGTCGACCGTGCCATCGGCGTCGGAGTCCGTCTCCAGGGTGTCGGTGTTGCCGTCCGTGCTGTAGCTGTGGGTGGTGACGCTGTCGACGGTGCCGTCCTTGTTGTCGTCGACCGCCGTGCGCGTCAAGCGCCCCTGCGTGTCGTAGGTATAGGTCGTGCGTGAATCCACGGTGCCATCACCATTTGAGTCCTCGGTGCGCACCGTGGGGTTCCCGTCGGCGTTGTACTGCGTCTCGGTGATATTCTGGGGCGTGCCCTGCGCATCATCACTTTCCTGCCGGGTGATATTGCCGTCGGCGTCGCGCACGTAGATTTGAGAGCTTTCAGGGGTGCCATCGGCATTGGAGTCGTACGCGACGGTCTCGACGTCGCCGTTGAAGGTATGGGTGATGATGTTGTCGATGGTGCCGTCATTGTCCTGATCGACCTCGGTGCGGATCAATCGCCCCTGGTCATCGAAATAGGAGTGTGCGACGCGGTCCCAGGTGCCGTCGGCGTCGTTATCCGTGCGCGAAATCACCTCGCCGTCCCGGAACTCTGTTCCGAGCACGGTATCGACGGTGCCGTCGCCGCCCTGATCGATCTCAGTGCGCACTACCCGTCCCTGGTCGTCGAAGGTCATGCGCCGGATCTGATCGGGGCTGCCGTCGCCGTTATTGTCGATCTCGGTGCGACACGGCTGGCTGGGGGCCGGCGGGCCCGCATCGACGCCGACGTCGCCAGCATCAGAAGTGTCCATCGTCCCGGCGTCCACGTCGACCGCGCCCGTGTCCAAACCACCGGCGTCGACCGTCCCCGTGTCCTCGGCCGCGGCGTCGTACACGCCGCTGTCGGCGCGGCTTTGGCCGCCGCCTTTGCCCTGGGAGTCGTCGGAGCAACCCACCGCCGCCACGACCAACACTACGATGGCGGCCAAGCGCAACGCCGCCCTACTCGTTCTGAGCACATTTCCCATCATCATCGAATTCGTATCGTCCACCACAGATCCACTCGACTTATTACTCGGAGCCCGTAGGATAGCTCAATTCAAGACGAGCCGCTATTGCGCCTTGGTTGGTTTTTCGGTGCCAGATCCTTCCAGGTCTAGCTTGCCGCAGCGCGTGCGTTGCGGCGGGTCGTCTCTTCGAAAGAGTGACCGGAGCCGTGGCCGGATGCCGGAGCCGGATGCCGGAGCCGGGACCGGATGCCGGAGCCGGATGCCGGAGCCGGGACCGGAAACCGGAGCCGACCGTCGGGGCAGTTGAGCCGCCGCCGCGTCCATGCCACGCTGTAGCCTAACACGTCCCCCTGCGACGATTTACCCCATGTGTCGACTGTACAGCCTGACCGCCACCCATCCAACGCGCATCAAATGCGAGCTGATCGAGGCACAAAACGCGCTGATTCGTCAGGCCGCCCACGACGCGCGCGGCCTCTCCAATCCCGACGGCTGGGGCATCGCTTATGTCGACGCCGATGGCATTCATGTCGAGCGCGACGTCGATCCGGCCGCCGAGGACGCCGAGTTTCGCAGGGACGCCGCCGCCGTCGAGGCCTGCACCGCCATCGCCCACATCCGTCGCGCCACGGTCGGCGAACCCGCGCTGGTCAACACCCACCCGTTCGTCTACGAAGGCTCGATCCTGGCCCATAATGGCCATATCCCGCACATGGACCGCGTCGGCGAGCGCATGCGCGGGGCCATGTCCGCCGAGCACCGCCGGGCCATTCGTGGCTCGACTGACAGCGAGCACTTTTTCCACCTGTTGCTGACCAATTACGAGCGCGACGACACCTCCATGCCCCGTGCGCTGCGAACGACCCTCGGCCAGGTCATCGACTGGTGCCGCGCGGTCGATGCCGACGAGGCGCCGGTGCTCAACTTTATCTGGGCCAAGGGAGACCGGCTCGCCGGGGTGCGCTATGGGCGCTCGCTATGGTGGATGCAAACGCGCGGCAACAGCACGTGCCCGACGTGTGGCCACAAACACGCCGACACCCAGAATCCCACCGTGTATCGCTCGTTCGAGGTTGCCTCCGAGCGCATCACCGACGAGGATTGGAAGCGCGTCCCCGAGCGGTCGATCTTCGAAGTCACGCCCGAGATGACCATCGACTTCGAGCCTGTCGGCCTCGCCATGCCGACGGCCGACCAACCTCACTGAGGCGTCCCCACTGAGACGTCGATTGAAGGTGCCGACCATGTTCCACCCCGATGGACCGACCGTCTTCGAGCTCGCCCACCAGGCGCTGTCGTCGACCACCCGCGGCTACGACCTGCTGGCCTCGAAATTCGAGTACACCCCGTTTCGCACCCCCGACCGGCTCCTCACGCCGCTGGCCGCCGCGGTCGCCGAGGACGGCCCGGTCGACAGCGCGCTCGATATCTGCTGCGGCACGGGCGCGGTCATGCGCCACCTGCGACCGGTGTGCACCAACGACGTCACCGGTATCGACCTGTCGCAGGGCATGCTCGACGAGGCGCGCCGCCAGCTCGCCGACGCCGACGGCGACGCCGAGGTTCGCCTGATGCAGCAGGACGCGCTTCAGATGGACTTCGACCAGGCCTTCGACGTGGCGACCTGCTGCGGGGCGTTCGGCCACATCCTCGAGCCCCAACAGGACCGCTTCGCCGAGCGCGTATACCGCGCGCTCAAACCCGGCGGCCGCTTCCTTTTCATTACACGCTCGATGCCCCCGGTGCTGTCACGGCCGTGGCTATTCGCCCGCGGCTTCAACGCGGTGATGCACGCGCGCAACGCCGTCATTAAGCCCCCATTCATCATGTTTTACCTGACGTTTACCCTCGAGCGAGCCCGCGAGGTGCTCGGGCGCCACGGCTTCGAGTTGGAAGTGCGCCGCCCGTTTGGCCCAGCGCACGAGTTGGCCGCCTACCGACTGGCCATCGCCCACCGAGCATAGCTCGCCACCGCCGAGTTGCCCCAGAGACAAAGAGCCCGCGCAAAAACGCGGGCTCTTCCCATATGCGTTGGGTTAGGTGTCAACGCACAAGTTTGAGGTCGTTGCCGGCGTGAAATACGAACATGGCATCGCCTGCCGGTGTCACCGCCATGGCGGGGCTATCGGCGGTGGTGCCGGCCACGTCGATGGACTGCACGTCCCAACCCGACGCTGCCGGTCGGACGTAGTCGAGTTCGTGGCTGTCGCGATTCGCATACCCCACATGGCGATGCCCGGCGGCGTCGAAGGCCAACGTCAGCCCGTCCTCGTAAATGGGATCGATCGACTCCACGTCCCACCAACCACTGGAGTTGGGGCTGGCATAGTAGACCGTGCCCGGAGAGATGTCCGTAAACACAATCCCGACGCGGCCCTGGTCGTCGATCGCGATCGAATTGTCGTACCCGCCCGAGCCGACGTCCTCGCGACTCCATTGAGAGCCGGACTTCACCGCGTAATACAGGCGGTAGTCGTTGGCGTCGAAGTAGGCGATGTGCGGTTGATCGTTGGAATCGAGCGCCAGAGAGGGACGCCCGCCAAAGGAGCCGGTGTCGGAGTTGACGACCTCGTCATTCCACGTCGAGCCGTTGCGCACCGCGTATCCGACCCCGTACGATTGACCACTGGGCATCGAGCGCATGTACGCCAGATGCGGCGCGCCGGCGGAGTCGACCTTCAACGAGACTCGATTGTCCGCGTAGATGCCCGATACGCCGATCACGCCTGTCGTCCAACTCGCGCCGTTGCGCTCGGCCAGGTCCACCTCGTGGCTGCTGGTGCCGACGGTTTTGGGATACTCCACGAACACCTTGTCCGCGGGTCCGATGGCGATGTGGGGGCCGGTGTCGTAGTACTGAGACAGGTACACGTCGGTATCGACGGAGTCGATCTGCCACTGACTACCGTCCCAGTGCGCCACCTTCAGCTCGGCGCTATCTTTGGTGGCGTAGGCCACCCACGGATTGCCCTGGGAGTCGATGGCGATCGAGGCGGCCGTGACCGTCGAGCCCACCGTATCGATGGTCTGAGCGCTCCACATGCAACACCCGTTCGCGCATCGGTGAGCACCGGCGTTGCACTGCAGATGGCATGTCTGCCTGTCGCAGCTCGCCGTGCCGTTGGGGTCGGTGGGACACGCCTGGCAGCTATCGCCGCAGTGGTCGACCGAATCGCCGCTCACGCACGCGCCGCCGCACACGTGGTAGCCCGAGGTGCACGTCGAGAGGACGCATTGGGCGCCATCGCACTCGGTCGACTGCATGTTGGGGTCGCTGGGACACGAGACGCACTGGCCCTGACAGGCGCGCGCGCCCTGCCCACAGGCGTTGGCCACACATTGGTCGCCATTACATACCGTCTCCGTCGCATCCTGAGGACAGGCGGCACATGTGCCGTTGCACAGCTTGTAGCCGGACTTGCACGCAAGCTGGCAGGCGCCATCGACGCAGCTCGCCGTCCCGTTGGGATCGGTTGCACACGGTTGGCAGCGGTCGCCGCACGTCTGCACGGCATCGCTCTGAACGCACTGGCCACCGCATACGTGCTGTTCGTCCGAACAGGCACACGCGTGGGAGTCGGCATTGCAGGTCTTGCCACCGGTGCACTGGCTGTCGTCGTTGCATCCGGGCAAACACTTACCGCTGTCAGTGTCGCAGTAGCTGCGGCCCGGACACTGATAGTCCGGGCAATCCCCGGGTTGGGCCTGGCAGACGTAATTGACGCATACCTGGCCATCGGCACAACGATTACTACACGAGCCGCAATTGAGCGGGTCGGACTTCAAATCCACACACTCGTCGCTGCAATAGGCCTGACCGGGCTCGCAATTGGGATCGCTGTGGGTGGGATCGGTATCTGCGCCGCCGCCCGCGTCTGTGGTGATAACGACACGGCCGCCTCCCGAGCTTCCATGGGGACTGCTGCAGGAAACGCCCCCGACGAGAAACAACGCACACAGCAACGTCATCCAGCCGGACACGCTTCGAATATACTTCATGACACAACCCTCGAGATGTCGCGGCGCATGCGAGCACGCAAAACCGCACTTAAAAAACCAATTCTTGCTATTGATCCGCATTATTACCAGTACAACGCACCCTTTCCAATAATCGGCAGTGTTGCGGCATATCAGCTATCTGGCGAATGAAAAATTCTGAAACTTTGCGCCAGACGTGCTGCCGGGTCGACGAGCCTCGCTAGCGGCGCACCACGACCTGGCCCCGCTCGATCTTCAGGGTAAAGCGCCCCTTTCCCTTGCGCTCGACCTCGAGCTCGACGGGGACCCCGGCCTGGCCGCGGATCTTTTCGATGACGCCCGACAGCGGCATATCCTCGACGGAGCGGCCGTCGACGGCGCGGATATAGTCGCCGCGCTTCAGGCCATACTGGGCGGCGGGATGGCCGGGGAACACCCCACGCACGAGCACACCGTCGTCGGTTTTTCCGAGCATCGCGCCGATTCCCTGAAACTGCATGCGCTCGCCGGGCTTCTGGCGTCGCATGACCACATTGCGCGCGGCCTGCTCGCCCGCGGCGACGTGGACGCCGGCCGACACGGTCGCAAGATACCCTTTCTTGCTGACGCGCAGGCTGCGCCGCCCCGGCGGCACCCCGTCGAGTTGGAAGCGACCTCGAGCGTCGGTGCGCGTCTTATTGGCCGAAAACGGCGACCCGGGGTCGAACAACACCACACTGGCGCCGCCGATGGACTTACCCGTCGCGCTGTCGGTAACCGTGCCGGCGATCGTGCCGGCCTGCCCCACTCGAATGGTCAACCCGGAGAACTCGCGGCCCGCCGTCACCACCACCGG
This sequence comes from uncultured delta proteobacterium, assembly GCA_963697525.1. Taxonomy (GTDB): domain Bacteria; phylum Myxococcota_A; class Bradymonadia; order Bradymonadales; family Bradymonadaceae; genus Bradymonas. The sequence goes on along the minus strand of OY969087.1, from coordinate 3,941,639 downwards.
CGCCGAGGTCGCCGACGCGTAGCGCGTCGTCTGCACTCGGAACCAATATTTGCCCGGGCGGAGCGCCTGGAAGCGAAACCGCCCCGCCGAATCGTTGACCTGCTCGACGCCGACGCTTCGGGGCCCGTACGGACGCGGCCCGTCGACCTCGAACGACCCCACCCCGACCGAAAAGGCCTGCACTGGCTGACCGTCGGGGCCGACCACACGCCCGCTGACCGCACCGCTTCCGCCCAACCGCAGCGTGGCGGGCTCGCCGACCTCGACTTGACGCGTCTGTGAGGAGGCGAAGTGGGCCGAAACCGCCGTCGCCGAGTAGGCCGTCGCCGCCGGTTCGTCCCACTGGAACCGTCCGTCGGCGTCGGTGCGCAGCACCTTCCAGCGGCCCTTGGGTGGCCGGAGCAACACGAACGCCCCCTCGACACCGGCGCCGTCGGAGGCGACGACCTGTCCGAAGATGCCGCTGGCAGCCTGCATGACGACGTCCTGGTCGGTGGCCTTGCCGACGGTCGCCTCCACCGAGTCGACATGCTCGATGCGATAGCCCGGCGCGCGGGCGGTCAGGGTGTACGTTCCGGCGGGCAGGTGGTGGAAGACGTAGTGCCCGTTGGCCCCGGCGTGCACCTTGCGGCTGCTGGCCAGCGCACCGCCGGCCAAGACGACGTCGGCCCGCACGGGCTCGCCATCGGTGTTGGTGACCTCGCCGGCCACCGTCGCGCTGGGGGCGAGGTCGACGACCAGATCCGAGTCGGTCTCGCCGGGCTCGAGCAGCAGCTTTTTGCTCTGCGCCAGCGCGTAGTTGGGCGCCTCGACGAGCAGTTGCAGTCGTCCCGGAGCAATGCCGTCGAGCGCAAAGTGCCCGTCCTTGTCGGTATGGGCGGCCTCATCAACCACGTACGGGTCGAGCCCACCGGTGAGTCCCTCGGCGGACAGATAGTAGATGCCGATGGTGGCGTCTTGGACGGGCTCGCCGGAGGCGACCACCCGCCCGTGGACCGCGGCGGCGCGCCGGAGCACGAGTTGCAATCCGTCGACTTCCGGCTTGCCCTCATCCGCCGAGAGCACGACCTCGACCCGCCGCATCGCCTCCGGCCCACCAGCCACAAACCCCTTGGCGTGCGCGTCCAGATGGTAGGTGCCCGGCTTCAAGTCATCGAGGCGAAACTGCCCGTCGGCGCCGGTCGGCGTCGACGCCCCCTCTTTGGCATCGACGACTGCCCCCGCAATGGGGCTTCCGGTGGCGTCGACGACCTCGCCGGCGATATGCGCGCGAGCCGAGGCATCATGGGTGGGATGAGGCGCGGGCGCCTTGGCCCCCGGCCCCGTCGACATCATCCACCAGACGCCGGCCGTCACGGCCAACAGCGCCACCACCCCCGTCACCATCCATGCGCGTCGTTTCAACTCAATTCCTCGATGGGTTGCTACCTCTCGCATTGCCAGACGTCGAACGCGCATGCGCGGTGGACACCCGTGGTGCGTTCGTGCGAGGCTTTCAACAGAGGATTACCCTATCTAATCTCGGGAGTGCCGTCATGCTCGACTCAGCTGCCGCCGCGTCCAACCCCGTCACGCCAAGATTTCTTCCGCTGGCATTGTCGCTCATCCTGACAAGCGTCGTTTTCGCGACGGGATGTGACCATCAGGCGCAACGCAGGGACAAAGGTGCGCCGGCCGTCGAACACCGATCTCAGAAGACGGCGACTGTCGCCTCGGCTTCCGCCCAGCCAACGAGCGATGCCAAGGCGCCACGCTCAACCACACATTCGAGCTACGAGAGGACCGTCTCGGTCATCTTTTTGGCGCGGGACATCCCCGCGGGCACACCCGTCACCGAGGACCGGGTGGAGACGCGCAAGATCCGCAAGAGCGACATGCCACCGAAGGCGGTCTGGAAGGGCGAATTTCCGATTTATTTGGGCGCGGTGGTCTGTCGAAACGTGGATGAGGGTCACGCCCTTCGCGAAGACGATTTCAAAGGCTGCAAGCAACCGATCCAGACCGCACCGCGGGGACAATCCGCCTCCGCCCAACCGGACCGCGATGGCGCCGCGACGGCGCCGACGTCCGATGGCAGCAAGACGGTTTCCATCCTCGTGCTCACCCGCGACATGTCGCCCGGCTCGACGTTGATGCCAGACAATGTGACGACACGCACGGTCAAACGCGGCGACGTACCGCCGCACGCGCTCACCAAACCCGACCTCGAAATTTGGATGGGCCAGCCTACATGTCAACATCTGAAGAAAGGCGAGGTTGCCACGACTGACAAGTTTACGTGCAAGCCGGTGTCCAAGCCTGACCACCCGACGCCACCGAGCGGCAAGAAGCACGAGAAGATAATCATTATCCGACACTCCGAAAAATAGGGAGCACATCGCCGAGCAGCTGCCGAAAAGTTGTGCGCGCCCCGATCCGGTGTTAATCGGTAGGATCACTGGATTATCTGGGAGCGGTCCACCCCATGGCGCAGCGTCTCATCATTTGTCTGGCCCTGCTCGCGAGCCTGATCGGCGGCGTTGCGCCCACCTATGCCCAGAGCAAGTCTTCGCCGGACAACCCCATCCGAACGCTTCGGGCGCGCGAGCATCGCATCTCCGCCGAGGCGCGCGCCGAAAAAAAGGCCGACGCCGCGCGGCTCGCAACAATCAAGCGGCACACCAGCCGACAGATGGATGCGCTGGCCAACGAAAAGGCGCGCATCCTCGAGAAGATCGACGCCTTCGCCGACGACCTCTCCCCCGAGCAGCGCCGCGCCCAGGTCGATCCCGTCTTCGACCAACTCGTCGCGCTTCGCCGCAAGGTCCACCAGCACTTCGAAGACGCGCTTGGCCAGGTACACGATGCCAAGGCGCCGATCGCAAAGGCGGCGCGCGCGCTCAATCAGGCCGAGGCGGCGCTGTCGACCGAGCGGGCGCGAAAGAGCCAATTAGGCGGCTCGGCGGTGTGGACCCACCGGGTCGCGGTGGCCCAGGCCCAGGTCGAGCGCGCCAAACAAGCGCTGGCGAGCGCACGCGCTATCCTCGCCGCCTACCGCCACCGGGCGCGTGTGCTGCGCGCCCACACCGGTTTTTTTACCGACACCATCGAGTCGCTGCTCGACCGCATCAGCGACCAGCGGCGCGCGGCGTTCTTCGCGCTCGACCGCCAGTCCAACTGGCACGACGCCTTGACCCTGCTGCAAAGCGGGATCGACGGGGTCACCGTGCGCACCGGCGAGCGCCTCGAACAGGCCGTGCAGACCGACGCGCTGGCCGTCGACCTGTGGGCGTGGCTGTGGGGCCTGCTGTGGCGACTGGCGCTGGTCATCGTACTGGGACGCGTCTTCTTACGACTGGCGCCGGGCCTCGTCGACCGGCTCAGCGAGGCGATGCTCCGGCGGCGCTTCCTGATGCGCCACCCTACCCCGATCATCAAAGCCGCCGAGCTGTTGCGAGCGTTGAGCAAACCCGCCGTGGTGTTCGCCGCGGCGGTGTATGTCGCCCATTATGTGGCCGCGACCCTGGTCGAGTTTCGTGCGTTGGTGTGGCTCATCGACGCCGTATGCGTCTATTGGCTGGTCATCGAGGCCGCCAAGGTGATGGTGCTGCCGCGGTGGTTCCGCCACGCCCAGGCGCACCCGTCGGCCGTCGAGTTCGACCATATCGACGAGGACGAAGTCGCCGCGGTGGCCGACCTGTTGGTCATCGAGCTCCCCCGGGCCAAAAAGCTCGTACACAGCGTGCGCGTCGCCCTCGTCTTCTGGTTGATGTCGGAGTACTTGCCCAGCTTCCTCGAGCCGATCACCGGCGTGACCGTCATCTGGTGGCTGGTCAACGAGCTGGCCGTCTGGGGCTTTGTGGGCGTGCTGTACTGGGTGCTCTCCCAGTGGAAGGACGACATTGCCGCGGGCTTCGAGCAGCTCGCCAGCGACCGTCTGGCCGGGGTGGCCACCTTCGTTCACAAGCACAAGGACCGCCCCTGGGGCGTGCTCGTCATCGCAGCCGCCTCGCTGTACGTCGTCTCCAAAGAGCTCGCCATCATCGCGCGGCGCTACCTGCTGGACACCCGGTGGGCCAAACGGGCGAGCACCTTTGCCTTTCGCACCAAGATCGAGCTGCAATCCCACGAGGACGAAGAGGCCGAGGCCGACAACGCCTCGAGCATCGATCGCTTGCCGCCCGACTACGTGTCGGTCTTCGAGTCGCGCCCGCTGGTCGACGAGCCCTATCGGGTGGAACGCACCACCTACACCGACAAAGTCTTTGCGCGCTTTGATCGCTGGCGCGACGACCCGCGCCAGGGCTCGGTCACGCTGCTGGGCGAACCCGGCGTGGGCAAGACCACCCTGCTGCACGCGCTTGGCGAGCAACTGGCCGACCGCGCCCCGCTTCGCGTCGTACACACCGCGCTCACCCATAAGCTTCGCCGCCCCCGGCAGGTGCTCGAATTCGTCGCCGAGATCTTCGAACTCGACGACGTCCCGGCCAGCACCGAGGCGCTCATCGCCCGGCTGCGCCAGCTCGAGCCGCGCGTGGTGCTCATCGATGACTGCCACAACGCGTTCACCCGCGAGATCGAGGGCTTCGACAGCCTGGACACCTTGCTCGACATCGTCAATTTGTGCGACGCGACCCACTTCTTCGTGCTCACCTTCAACCGCTTCGCCTGGACGTACGCCAACCGCATCAACTCGCGCGAATACTACTTCGGCGACCTCATCACCCTGGAGGCGTGGTCCGAGGACGAAATCCAGCAGCTCATCGAGAAGCGAAACGCGCAGACCAACTACGCGCCCAGCTTCAACGACCTGATGAGCACGCGCGCCGAGGTCGACCTGCACGACTACTTCTTCGAGGTCGTCAAGACGGCCAACGGCTACTTCCGCTACCTGCACGAGTTCTGCGGGGGTAACCCGAGCGTGGCTACCAAGTACTGGCTGCGCAGCCTGCGCCCGGGCGAGGAGGCCAACGCGCTGCAGGTCGGCCTATTTCGGCGCCCGTCGCTTCGCGAGCTCACCCGTTGTTCGGACGACCACTGGTTTTTGCTGAGCGCGCTGGCGCAGCACGGCGAGCTGGACGCCGCCGAGTTGGCGCGCATTGTCAACGTGCCGCTGGGCTTTTGCAGCCTGGCCTTAGACTACTTTGCCGAGGAGCGCGTCGTCCGCGTCGACCGCGACAGCGGGCGCGCGCGGCTCACCCCGCTCTTCTTGCGCCAGGTCCTCAAGCACCTGTCCAACTCCAACTTCCTGTACGGCTGAGGCGATGCTGCACACGACCACCATCGCCGGCCTCACGGTGCTCGCCCAGAACCTGCCGAGCGCCCCCAACGCCGTGCAGACACTCGAGCTCCTCGACTGGAGCCGGGTGCTCGGCGCGCTGGTCATCGTGGGCGCGGCCTACGGGGTGCATCGCTTCGTCAAAACCGGCCTGGACCGCCTCGGCGAGGGAAACGCCCGCCAGCGCCTGGCCTTCAAGAAGGCGTCGAGCTTCGTGCGCCTGGGCGTCTTCGTCGTCGCCTTCTATCTGGCGGTGACGACGTTGCTCGGCGAGCACGAACACGCTGTTTTGGGCGTGGTGGGCACGCTCGGGCTGGCGGTGGGCTTTGCGCTCAAGGATACCGTCTCCTCGATCATGGCCGGGGTGCTCATCCTGATCGACCAGCCCTTCCAAGTCGGTGACCGCGTCCAATTCGGCGACGTCTACGGCGAGGTCACCGAGATCGGCATGCGCGCAGTGCGGGTGCGCACGCCGGACGACGAGACCGTGTCCATCCCCAACAACAAATTTCTGACCGAAGCGGTCGCCTCGGCTAACGCCGGCACGCTTCATATGATGGTCTCGATGCAGTTTTACGTTGCGCTGACCGAGGACTTTCGCCTGGCCAAGCGGCTGGTCTACGAGGCCTGTGTGACGTCTCGGTACGTCTTTTTGGAGCAGCCCGTGGTCATGCTCGTCGAGGACGTCGCCAAGGAGACAGCCTTCGCCACCGTGATCACCTGCAAGGCCTACGTCATCGACGCGCGCTTCGAGAAGGACTTCGTCACCGACGTGACCGAGCGGGTCAAGCGTGTCTTTCGCCGCCACGGCATCCAGGCGCCTTATGCCCGCGAGTATCCCGTCGGGGTCGAGGAGGTCGAATGATGCCCGCAGCCTGCATCACCCTCGCCCAGGCCGCCCCCGAGGCGGTCGACGTGGCGCGCGCCCTGCAGTCGGTCGAGGTCGACCGGATCGTCAGCGCCGTGCTCATCGTCGTGGTGGGCTGGGCCATCAACCGTCTCATCGCCTCGAGCCTCGAGCGACTGGGGACGCGCCTGCCCAAGCGTCGGTTGCTGGTCAAGAAGGTGTCGAGCTTCGTGCGCCTGGCGGTGTTCGTGCTGGGCACCTACCTCGCCGTCGCCACGGCGTTGGCCGACCAGAAGAGCGCGGCCATCGGGGTCATGGGCACGCTCGCCCTCGCCCTGGGGTTCGCCCTCAAAGACACCGTGTCATCGGTCATGGCCGGGCTTCTCATCCTGGTCGACCAGCCCTTCCAGGTCGGCGACCGCATTCGCTTCGCAGACACCTACGGGGAGGTCAAAGAGATCGGGCTGCGCACCGTGCGTGTGTTCACGCTGGGCGGGCGGTTGGTGTCCATCCCCAACAACCGCTTCCTGACCGAGCAGGTCTCGTCGGCCAACGACGGCGACCTGGACATGATGGTCGCGATGACCTTCTACGTCGCCGTCGACGAGGACATCGACCTGGTCAAAAAGCTCGTCTACGAGGCGTGCGTTACCTCCAAGTACGTCTTCTTGAACAAACCGGTGGTCATGCGCGTGCGCGACGAAGAGGTCAGCTACGCCTTCGTCACCCGCGTGACCTGCAAGGCCTACGTCGTCGACGCGCGCTTCGAGAAGGCCTACGCCACCGACGTGACCGAGCGCGTCAAGCTCGCCTTCCGGCGACACCGCATCCAGTCGCCCTACGCGCGCCTCTACGAGGTGGCCGACGACGAACTCGCACAAGCTCCCGAAGCTCGCTAGCGCACCGGCTCACTTCGGCGCGTGACAGCCCACCGCGCGGTGTCCTAGAAAGACAGGCGCGCGTTTCGGGGGCCGCGACTTTGCGATGATGTCACCTTCTGGGTTAAAGGGAGATAGATGATGCAGTACACCACGCTTGGACATACCGGACTGGAAGTCTCGCGCCTGTGCCTGGGGACCATGGGCTACGGCACTCCGCGGTGGCGCGACTGGGTGCTCGACGAGGAGGCCTCGCGCCCGTTTATCGAGCGCGCCCTGCACTCGGGCATCAACTTCTTCGACACCGCCGACATGTACTCGGCGGGGGTGAGCGAAGAGGTCGTCGGGAGGGCGCTGCGCGACTTCACCGACAGCCGGGAGGACTACGTGCTGGCGACCAAGGCGTACTTTTCGACCGGCGACGGCGGCCCCAACAAGCGCGGGCTGTCGCGCAAGCACCTCATCGCCGCGGTCGACGGCTCGCTGAAGCGGCTGGGCACCGATTACATCGACATCCTGTACATCCACCGGTTCAATTACTCGACGCCCATCGAGGAGACCCTGGAGACGCTGGACTCGCTGGTGCGCGCCGGCAAGGTACGCTACCTGGGTGCCTCGAGCATGTACGCCTGGCAATTCGCCAAGATGCTGTTCACCGCCGACGCCCACGGATGGCACCGCTTCGTGGTCATGCAGAACCACTACAACCTGGTTTACCGCGAGGAAGAGCGTGAGATGAACCCCCTATGTGCCGATCAGGGCGTCGGGCTGTGCCCGTGGAGCCCGCTGGCACGAGGATTCTTGGCCGGCAACCGCTCGCGCACCCCCGAGGGCGGGGAGACCAAACGGGCAAAGAGCGACAACTTCGCCCACAATATGTACTACAGCGAAAGCGACTTCGATGTGCTCGACCGTGTCGAGGCGATGGCCGAGCAAAAGGGGGTCAAGCCGGCCCAGCTCGCGCTGGCGTGGCTGCTGCATCGCCCGGGCATGACGGCGCCGATCGTGGGCGCGACCAAAATGTACCAGCTCGAAGAAGCCGTCGCCGCGCTCGACATCGAGCTGAACGACGAGGAGATGGCCCACCTCGAAGAGCCGTATACCCCGCATCCGATTCTCGGACACACCGACGCCGACAGTTTCTACCGGCGGTGAGCACTGGTGCCCGCTGGCGCCCCGTCGTAGCCACCTCGTACGAGTCCCTGGCACCCCGTCGCACTCGTATTCGACGGGTGTGGAGAGCTTGAATTCTTGGGGCGGGCGCGTTGATTGAAAGGACGACATATCATTCGACGCACGGTGGCGCTGCCTGCGCAGCGCCGCCGCTAGCCACGAGGTGCCCATGTCTGAACGCGACTGCAACGCAGGCGACCGCGCGACGGGTCGCCGCGACTTTCTTCACACGGCCCTGCTGGGAGCGCCGGCTCTGTTGATAGCCGGCTGCTCCCACGTAAGCACCACGGATCACCGAGCCGGGGGAGCCGCAAGCGAGGGCAACGAGCGCGGTGGGGCCAACATCCCGGTCACGCCCAATGAGGATTTGATGCGCGAGCACGGGCTCCTGCAACGGTGCCTTCTGTGCTACGACGCCATCGCGCGGCGGCTCGCCGACGGCGAGAGCGTGCCCGATGGCGCCCTGATGGACACCGCCCACGTCGTGCGCCGCTTCGTCGAAGAGTACCACGAGCGTATCGAGGAGCGCTTCGTCTTCCCTCGGCTGCATCAAGCAGGGGTATTGGTCGCCACGGTCCAGACCCTACGGCTGCAGCACAATCGCGGCCGGGCAGTGACCGACGTCATCCTGTCCAATGGCGCCGATGTAGCCACGTCAAGCGCCAAGCGCCAGGCCGTCCTTGCTGCCATCCACAGCTACCAGCGCATGTACCGGCCGCACGAAGCCCGGGAAGACACGGTCGTCTTCCCGGCGTTCAAAGGCGTCGTCACCCCGAGCGAGTACCGCGAATTGGGCGAGCGCTTCGAAGACATCGAGCACCAGAAATTCGGCAAGGATGGGTTCAAAGACTATGTAACGCGCGTCGCCACCATCGAGCAGCGACTGGGCATCCATGACCTGAGCCAATTCACCCCCAAGGTCCCGCCCTCAGCCCCATAACGAGCGCTTCGTAAGGGTCCCTGGCACCATGCTGGCTGCCTCTCGACACGGTCCCTGACACCGTCTACCCTCCCAGCGACAGCATTCGAATCGGCTTGCGATTCCCGTGGAGAACTACGATGACCGACGCACCGCATCGTTCGAGAAGGACAGCCCTGGTCACTGGAGCATCGAGCGGCATTGGTAAGGAGTTGTGCCGCCTCTTCGCCGCCGACGGCTTCAGTTTGGTGTTGGTCGCCCGGCGTAAGGAACGCCTGGACGAGTTGGCGGACGAGCTTCGATCGACCTACGACGCGTCGGTGCGCGTCGAGCCGTGTGATCTTGCGCAGGCCAGCGCGCGGCAGGCGATGTTCGATCGGCTGTCGGATAGCGAGGTGCAGGTGGACGTGCTGGTCAACAACGCCGGGTTTGGCAGCAACGGGGCGTTTCACGAACTCGACCGCGTGCGCGAGGTCAATCAAGTGCGGGTCAACGTGGTCGCGTTGACCGAGTTGACCCGATTCTTCCTGCCGGGCATGGTCGAACGTGGCTTCGGACGCGTTTTGAACATCGCCTCGACGGCGGCTTTCCAGCCCGGCCCGTATATGTCGGTGTACTACGCGACCAAGGCGTATGTGCTGTCGTTTACGGAGGGAATCGCCCATGAACTCGAGGGCACGGGCGTCACGGCGACGGCGCACTGCCCAGGGGCGACCGACACCGAGTTTGCCGAGGCGGCCTCGAACAACGACACGTTGTTGTTCAAATCTGGAGTCGCCACGGCCGAGTCGGTGGCGCGACACGCCTACAAGGCGATGCAGCGCGGCAAGATCGTGGCGGTGCCCGGCCTGGTCAACAAGATGGGGGCAGCGATGGTGCGGTTTTCGCCTCGATGGGTCGTTCGGTCGATCGCCGCGCGTCTCAATCGCTGACGCCCCTATTGGTGCTCGCTGACACTTACAGAGAACACCACCCAAACGCACGCGTATCCAGCCCCCCCTGCAAGCGTGCCACCCACCTCGACGAGCCCCGTCTCATGCGCCTGTGCGCCCGATTGGCCCACCCGGCGCCTCCCCCTCCCACCCAACTTTTTTCAAGAAAGTACGCAACGATTCGCCCCCTTTTGCCGAAAACCCTTATGAGGGACGTCTTCGATTACTTCGCCTCATTTGGGAGCACCATCATGGGACGCAAAATCCGCACCTTCGACAAAGACACCATCTACTTTGTGACCAACTCCTGCTTTCAGCGCTGCTTTTTGATGGCCCCCGGCGAGGAGGTCAACCGCATCATCCTGGGCTGTCTGGCCCGCGCCGTGGCCATCCACCACGTCCAGCTCTTCGCCTTCGTCTTCATGAGCAACCACTTCCACATGCTCGTCAAGGCCCCCTTCATGAATATGAGCGAGTTCATGCGCGACTTTCAGGCGGACATCGCCCGCGAGATCAACCGCCTGCGCAGTCGCAACGGCAAGTTCTTCTCGCGCCGCTTCAGCGCCGAGCCCATCCTCGACGAGGAGGCCCTCCTGGACAAACTCGACTACACCCTCAACAACCCCTGCAACGACGACCTGGTGCGCCACATCAAGCACTGGCCGGGGGTTAGCTCCTGGGACTTCCACGCCACCTCAGAGCCCATGGTGGGCAAATGGCTCGACCGCGACGAGCTTCGACGGCTTCGCCGCAAAGACGAAAACACCCCCGAAGAGAAGGCCTACAAGGAGTTCGAACTCGAGCTTTCGACCCTGCCGAACTTCGAGGACCTGACGCCAAAGCAAGCCCAGCAAAAGGTGTGCGAACATATCGAGCCGACGGCGACGAGGCTTCAAAAGGAGCGCGCCGACAGGCGAGACAAGTGTGCGGGGCCGCGTAAGATCTTGGCCACCAAGTGGTGGGACCGGCCCGAGAACCCCAAGAAGTCGCCCCGCCCGCTGTGCCACTGTAGCAGTGCGCAGGAGCGCAAAGCCTACCGCGAGCAACTGCGCGAGACGATCGCCGCCTACAAGAAGGCCAGCGGCCGCTGGCGCGACGGTGAGACCAACTTGAGCTTTCCCCACGGCACCATCCCGCCGGGGCACACCCGGTGTATCGGCGCGCCGCCGGTGCCGGCGCCGTTTGCTGACCTGAGCGCGGAGGGCTGACGCCTGCGCCGCCACGTTCCGCTGTATCCCAGCCTCGAGTCTTGCCAAAAACGCCGACCCCGCCGGCGAGCGCAGCGCTGCGCCCGCCGCACCGCGAAGGACGCCCTGCACGCCGAAAGCTCCCCCAAAATCGTCGAGTCATGAAGTCAGCTTCGCCAGTTTGGCGACAAAGCACGCTCGAAGCGTGCTGACGAGGCTCGACTCATCGCCGACTCACCTCGCCAACCCGCCTCGCAGGCGCATGAATGGCCGTTCGCAAGGGTGCATGGCACCTTTTGGGTGGGCGCATGAATGGCCGTTCGCAAGGGTGCATGGCACCTTTTGGGTGGGGGATCATTCGGGGTGGAACATCGCTTCGCGAGTTTGGAGGAATTCATCGAGGCGAGCGCTGTCGTCGGGCGCCAGGTCGATGAATTTGGCGCCGAATCCCGGCAGCACGTTGTTCTCCAGATCGGCGAATGCTCGGTGCCAGCGCACTTCGGCGCGCACGCAGATCGGCTCGTCGTCGCCCGGCAGCACGAACTCGAGGTCGACCACATCGCCAATCGGCAGGATCTCGTGGGTCGCCACGAATAGCCCCCCCTCGCTCATATCGTCGGAGAACCCGACGTAGAGGTTGGAATCAGAGCTAATGGTGACCGCAGTGCGCACGAGCTTACGTTCGCTGGCGCGTCGCTCGATGCTGACCTCACTGGCACCCGAAAGGGTTTCGAACTCGGAAGAATCGGACATGGACACCCTTCGTAGAACACGGACCGGGAGGCAAATGGGACGTATCTATAGTTGTACAGCGATTCGCCCCGACATGCCACGTCTTCTGTGCGCGCAGGGTCTTGCGTCATGGCGTCCCTCCGTCGCACACTCGTAACTCGGTTCCCCCGTCGCCCCCGGAGCGCCCGATGAGCTTGCTGGAGACCTTCCTGACCGACACCCATCGCATGGTCCGCGACACCGCGGGGCGCTTCGCCCGCGACCACATCCGCCCCCACGCGTACCAGTGGGAGGAGGCTGGCGAATTTCCCCGCGACCTGTACACCCGCGCCGCCCAGGCCGGCATCCTCGGCGTCGGCTTCCCCGAAGCGATCGGTGGCAGTGGTGGGGGTGCCATGGACATGATCATGGTCATCGAAGGCCTCATGCAAGGCGGCTCCACCGGCGTCGCTGCCGGCCTTGGCTCCCTGGGCATCGCCTTGCCGCCCATCGTCCAGTCGGACGACGCCCACCTCATCGACACCTTCGCCCGCCCCGCCCTGGCCGGCCACAAGATCTGCGCCCTGGCCATCACCGAGCCCAACACCGGCAGCGACGTCGCCGGTGTGCGCACCCGTGCGCGCCTCGACGCTGACCACTTTGTGGTCAACGGCGCCAAGATGTTCATCACTTCCGGCACCCGCGCCGACTTTCTGACCACCCTGGTGCGCACCGGCGACGACCCCCACGGCGGGCTGAGCTTCCTGGTCATCGAGACCGACCGCGACGGCGTCCGCGTCTCGGCGCCCCTCAAGAAACACGGCTGGTGGGCCAGCGACACCGCCGAGCTCGGCTTCGACGACGTGCGCGTGCCCGTCCAAAACCTCGTCGGCGCCCAGGGCTCCGGCTTCCCGACGCTGATGCGCAACTTCCAAAACGAACGCCTCGCCCTCGCCGCCTACGGCGTGGCCACCGCCGAGCTCGCCCTCGACGAATCCCTCGCCTACTGCCAGGAGCGCACCGCCTTCGGCCGCCCCATCGTCGGCTTCCAGGTCACCCGCCATAAGCTGGCCGACATGCACACCCGCATCACCGCAGCCAAGACCTTCGTCTACCAGATCGCCGCCCGCGTCGACGCCGGCGACTACCTGGTCAAAGAGGTCTCCATGGCCAAGAATATCGCCGCCGACCTCGCCGTCGACGTCTGTTTTGAAGCCGTCCAGCTGCACGGCGGCATGGGCTACATGCGCGAATCGCTGGTCGAGCGCCTCAGCCGCGACGCACGCCTGCTGCCCATCGGCGGCGGGACCACCGAGGTCATGAAAGAAATCATCGCCAAACAGATGGGATTATAAGCCGCCCGACTCAGCGGCTGGTGTACAGGTTGGTCACGCGCACCTCGCTCAACACCCGCCCGGTCTCCACGTGGACCACCTCCACGCGGTGGCGGATCAGCGTGCGCCCGCGCTTGACCACCGTCGCCGTCACCCGCACCCGGCCCTCGGTCGCCGCACTCAAGTGCGATCCGCTGACCTCGATGCCCACCGGGGCGGTCGTCGTCAGATCGATGCCCCAGCAGGCGTGCATGCTCGCCGCCGTCTCCGCCAGCATCAGGCTCACCCCGCCGTGTAACAACCCGAACGGCTGACGAGCGGCGTCGTCGATGGGCATCTCCAACACCGCATAATCATCGGCGATGTCCACAAGCTCGACGTTATGCGGCCCCATCGCCGTCTGCGATCGACTCTCGCGAAAGGCCTCCACCCACACGTCGCGGTCGCACGGGTGATTGACGACCTTGCGCGCAAACACGCTGGTCATGACTCGGTTCTCGTAAGGTGCAGGTTCTCGCAGCGCGTGGTCTCGCGCAGCCGGGGCTCACCGCCCAGCGCGGCGGGCTCAGGCGTCGTCTTCGTCGTCGGCGGCACGAGCCTCCTCCTGCTCGGCCTCCTCGATCATCTCCTCGACCTCTTCGACATGCTCCGGCTCGAGGCCTTCGACCATCTCGCCGAGCGCTCGCCGCGCCTCGCCGGTGGTCATCTTCTGCTTCTGAAACTCAACGCAAATAAGGCACATGGGGGTCTCCCAGGTAGGGGTCGCGGTGTCGGTCCCTTCCATCATAACATCGACGCGCCCGCAGGGCACGTCACGTCGACGCCGCCCCAGCAGACGGCTCCGAACCCTCGTAGGAGGCGTTGATCAGGCGTAACTCCTCGAATTTGAAGACTTCCTTGAGCACTCGATCGGCCTGCCGATCGCTGTCGAAGGCCCGCACGAACATCTCGCGGCCGTCGGCGGCGTAAAAGCGCAACACGTCGACATCGCGCTCGATGACCGCCACCTGCGCCAGGTTGACGCGAAAGCGGCCGAATTTGACCCACACTGCTGGATTCATCGAGTTGATCCTCGTTCAGGGGAAAACGCCACAGAGCCAGTGTGCTCCGCATGTAGGCCGCCGCGGCACACCCCGTCAAGCGCGCCGCCGGCGCCGGTGGCGCACGTGGCTTGCTTGTGGGACTATTTGACTGGCACTACGCGTTCCTTGCATCCCGGCTCCGACGCCCCCTCGACGAGACACGACGTGACCAAAGACCACTCCGACATCGAGCCCGCGGGCCGGCGCCAACCCGCCGATGACGAGCCCGCCGGCTCGTCGGCCTGGGCCGACATCGCCGGTGCCCTGACCCTGGCCGGGCGCGCCGTGGGCGCCGGCACCGCCGCCGTCGGCCGCTCGGTCGCCAGCGCCTACCGCGCCGTCGACCCCGACCTTCGCCGCCAGGCACTCCAGGCGCCGCTGGTCGGCCTGATGGCGCTCGCCCCGCGCGCTCGACGCCCCCAACACGCCCGCACCGACCGGCGCAACCCGATCATTTTTGTCCACGGCCTGGGCGGGCATCCCACGAATTTCGCGGCCATGCAGCGCTATGTGGCGTTCGCCGGCGGTCCCGCAACCCATTCGTTCGATCTGCGCGCGGCCACCTCGCTTCCAGAGATGGCCGACGACCTCGCCGAGCTCATCGCCGAGCTCAGCGCGGCCACGCCGTCGGATAAGGTCGACGTGGTCACCCACAGCATGGGCGGCATCATCGCCCGCCTCGCCCTCGACGACGTCACCATTCGTCGACGGGTGGGCACGCTGGTTACCCTGGCCACGCCCCACCGCGGTACCTACCTGGCACGGCTGGCGGCCACGCCGCGTACGCTGGATCTGCGCCCACATTCGGACATCTGCGCCCGGCTCGACCGCCAGGATTTCTGGTCTGACGCCGACGCCCCGCGGCTGGTCGCCCTGTGGAGCCGCTCCGATGCGACCATCCTTCCGCCGGAATCAGCTGCGTGGTCGGCGGCGACCTGCTATCATATGGATGATTTTACCCACTTGAGCTACCTGCTCAGCCCCGCGTCCTGGCGACGTGTCTTCGAGCTGCTCGACGCCCCCGCGGATCACTGACCGGGCATCTTTGCCCAATGGAGCTGCTATGGACCGTTTGATGAAATTCGTCGCCCTGACTGTCGGAGGCTGGCTGGGCTGGTGGGTGGGCGCGCAGATCGGCCTGATGACCGCCTTCATCGTCAGCACCATCGCCAGCGGGGTGGCGCTGTACGCCTGGATCATCATTTCGCGGCGCTATCTCGACCTGTAGGTCCCCCCACTCGGCCGCGCTGACCGCCCCCCGATTGCGCTGGCCGCCCACGCGACTACCTTTCATGTGACGATTCCGGCCATCTTGCGGCCCCTGGGGAGGTTAGTCATGAGCAACGAACTTCACGAAAACATCATCCGTGACAACGCCCACCGTCTGTACAGCGCCGGGGAATTGGCCCTGGTCGACCAGCACTACTGGCCTGACGCCACGGTCCGCGCCCCCGGCGGGATCTACGAGGGCCACAACGGTGTGCGCGACTTCGTCGGACGCCTGCGCGAGGCCTTTCCCAATCTCAATCTCTACCTGCACGAAGTCTTGAGCGATAAGAATATGGTGGCGTCCGAGTGGACCATCGAGGCCACCCACACCGGCCGGCTCGACGACCTGGAGGCGACCGGCCGGCGCATCCTGCTGCGCGGCGCGACCATTTCGGTGCTGGCCAAAAACCGCATCGAGGAAGAGCGCCACTACTGGGACCGTACCGACCTGCGCGGCCAGCTCGGCGGGGCCACGCGCCGCTAGGCTCGGCTGTGGCGCTGCCACAGGGCGACGTACGCTCACGCTACGCCTGCGTCGAGGCGGCTTCGTCGGCAACGGTGTCGTGAAAGTGCGTAAAGTCGATGATCATCTGGCCGTCGGGGGTCTCGCTGATCACGTCGACGAAGCGATGGCCGACCTGGACGTCGCCCGGCTCGTAAATACGCCGGGCGAAGGTGGTCTGTCCGTAGGTCGCGTCGTGGCCGCGCATGGTCACCGCGAACAGAATCACCGCGTCGGGCTTGGCCCAGTCGACGCCGGCCAGCGGGCTGTCCTCGTCGATCTCGTGCATGACAAGCCAACTCAACGTAAAGAACGGCGAGCGATCACGCACCAACCGCAGATCGTGCATCCGCCGCAAATGGTGGCCCTCCGGCGAGACCTCGTCACAAAGCACGGACACGTTGATGGCGGCCTCGACCACCTCGTTGCCGCGCGCATTGCCCACCCGAAACATCAATGTCGGCTTGCCGTGGCGCTGGCTGATGACCATGGGCCGGCTGAACAAGACGCTCGCCTGAGGACGCGACGCCTTGGCGAACATGATCCCGGTGGCCAACGCGACCCCCAGAATGCCCACCGCCGCTTCGATCGCGACGAGCAAGTTGGCGTAGCCGGTCGCCGGGGACAGCGCGCCATAGCCGATGGTCGACATCGTCTGGATGCTAAAGGAGAACGCGTCGGCAAACGAGGTGGTGTCCGCGCCGGTGATCGCGCCCGGCTCGAGCATGAACAAACCGGCGAAGATCACGTTGACCAACAGGTAGACAAATCCCAACGCGAACAAAAGCCGGGTCCAGGAGCCCTCCATCAAGAAAAAGTACAAATCGCGGCGCAGTTCGGCCGGCGCCCCCTTGCGCACCGCTTCGTCCAGGCGCCGCCGAGCCTCCTTCGGCCGGGGCGCTTCGCCGGCCTGACGCCGTCGGGCGAGCTCGGCGATCAGGACCGCGTCGGCCTCCTCGGCCGTCGCTGCCCGCTGGTTGGGGGCCATCACCAGGTCGAAGACGATCTGGGCCAGCGCGGCGGCCACCATCGCACCTGCGAACACGCCGGCCGTCATCGCGTGGGTGATCTGGCCGAAGAGCAACACGACCACCGCCGAGGCCAACCGGAAATTGACCCGTGCACGGTCGCTCAAGGTCGCGTCGCGCCGCTCGGTCACCGAGTCGACGATGCCCACGCCAAACAACACCAGCGCCAGGCAGCCCGCCGTCATCCAGCGCCACGCGGGGTCAGCGGGGCGGCTCCAGTCGATGCCGATTGCCGCGGCGACGGCGGCGCCGAAGCCCACCACGCCTACGGTCAGGGGCAGGTGGCCGTACAGCCACACGATCCAACTGCCCCGCGCTCGGCGTACCTGAGAGCCGGCGATGTCGTCGAAATACATCCACCACACCGTGCAGGCGAAGACCACGATCACCGCCGCCCGAACGACTCGGCCGCCCGGGGCGACTGCCCCCGCACTCCAGACAGCCACCACCTCCACGAGGCTCGCCCCCATCACGAAGAGCACAAAGAAGCCGAAGCGCTCCGACAAATGCCGCAGATCCACCGGGAACCGCTCGGCGAGGGCGCGCGAGGGCTTGCTGATCGGCGAGAACAACGTCGCAAACACGCTGACTCCCCACAACGCGTAGGCCCATGCCGCAGGAAGCCACGCCGACGCCGCCCACACGAGCGCGCTGAGCGCGTACACCACCGTCCAGTAACGGCCGTAGCTATGCGCCTGTTCGACCCGACGGGCTGCGCGCGCGTACATCACCGCGATGACGGCCAGTGCCAGCGCATAGGACAGCGCAAAGAGCGCATGGCCCTCGCCACTCCCGAGGCTGGCCGCCCCGTCCACCACCAGCACCGCGGCAAAGACCTCGACGAAGACCAATATCCGCTGGATGGAATCAGCAAACGCCAGACGATTCGACAGGAAGACCAGCGCACTCCACACCACCCACAGCACGACAACCAGCCCGGCGAAGCCGGCCACCGGCGCCAGCACTGTATGGGTGACTTCCACGCGTGCGGCCAGGAGGCGGCCGAGTTGGACGATGACGGCCGCAAAGGCTGCGTCGACGAACAATTCCAGCCAGGTCACGGCCCGCGCGGGGTGATCGGCGGTGTGCAGGCGCGGCACCTTGCTCCAGCGACTTCGCACTCGAACCTCGGCGACGAGTCGATCAGTGATGGGAGCCCGTGCCCCTCGCAGAAAAGGGCAGAGTTCGGGGGGTCGAGGCAGTCGCGATGGTGACAAGACAGATCTCGATCGCCGCGCCCAGGGCCATTGTTCCCGGCGCCCGGCCCCAGGTCAATCCCCCGGTCACGCGCCCGCCCGCGCGAACGCCAGGCGGGCAGGAAGGTGCAAAGACGTTGGGCTACTTGTTGTACGGCTGGGTTTGGGTGCCGTTGGGACGCGTATTGTTGTTGTACGCGCCGGTGTTGTCGTTGTCCCACGCCGCCGCGATCCACCAGATCAACAAGCCCGCCACGACGACGGCGATCAGGATCCAGATCCACCCGGCGTATCCGCCGCCTCCGCCCCCTGTGCGCCTGGTTCGCTCCGGACGGCCTTCAGGTTGCTCGTACGTATCGACCATGACTTCCTCCCGTACTGTTCTCGACGGCCAATCCAACTCGCCGGAAACGCCACGAAAATAAAGGCATTTCAGGCACTTACCACATACAACCTAGACGCATCGACGCGCGGTACAACGGCGGCGATCACTGTTGGCGGCGTGGCCGCACAGGGGCCCGTCAGCGAATAGGTGGCGTTTGATCTGCGTTCGTGTTGGGGTATGGATATGCCTATCGCATCCCAATCGCTCTGCTTGCGTCCCCGAGTCTGACCATGCCCGACCAAAAGGAAATCGACGTCGTCCCCATCGAGGCGCCACCGGCCGACCAGCGGGTCAAACGCCCCATGCGTTTTGCGCAACCCGGCCAAAAGAAGACGCGCTATGACATGCCCCAGCGGCTGGAATCGGCCTCGCCGGTGGGCTATCGCAAGCGGGTCTCGTTTAGCCGCGCGGAGGCCGACCAGTTGGTCGAGCTGCTCGCGCTGCCACGACCCGAGCGCTTCATCGACCCACCGCAGCCGGTCACCGAGCAGGAGATCTTCGAGGAGACCGCCCTGGGGGTGATGAGTTCGCGCCAGTCGACCAATTACCGCGGCCATCGCGAGGTCGTACTCGGGCCCAAGGACTCGCGCACCCTCGCCGACCTGCTCGGCCGGCTCCAAGACCGCGAGGCCCCCGTCTTGAACGGGGCCGAATACAGCCACGTGGTGTTCTGCCGGCCGTACCGCACACCATTTACGCTGCTGTTGACGTTTGTAGGCCACCGGCCGATCACCAGCGTCGCCACGGTGTTCAAGCGCGCGCTCGACAAGCGTTTTCGCCACGCCGACGACATCCCCACCATCGGCTATTTGCAGCACCTACACGTGGGGATTCTGGCCGACGCCATGGAGCGCGCCGCGGTCATCGCCTCGGCGGGGCGGCGCAAGGCCCAGGTGTTCTCGGCGCCGTTTGTCGGCGAGCATCGCCAGCGCAATCGGGGGGTCATCGCCGCCATCGAGAAGCTCGCCGGGCTGAGCTGGGGCGAACGGGCGCGCGGCTGGCGCGTCGCCCTGGTCGCCCAGATGGGCACCGTCGCCGACGAGGAGCGTCCCGCCCTCGACGCCGACCTGTACCGCAAGGTGGGCGCCAACCTGCTCGCCCTTCGCAGCGAGCGCATTCAGCCGGGGGTCAACGCCGAGGACAGCGCCCCCGCCGAGTACCAACAACGCCAGGACATGGACGTGCCCGACGACTTGACGGTCATGGCCGGCCGCGCGGCCTACAACGCGTTCGTCCACTGGACCGGCTGCGCGCGGGAGCGCAGCAAGGAGTTGCTGCTGCTCGAGCGCATCGACGTGCTCACGCCCAACGGAAAGCGACGGTTGCGCGAGGTGCGCCAATCGCTGGCCGAGGTCACCGAGCGTGTCGTCGATGGTATCCCGCTGTGGGCGGATCTGGCGACGGCCAAGGCCCTGAGCCGAAACGCCGCCCGCGGTCGCAAGGCGTTCGCCCTGGCCGGCCAACGCATCTACGTGGGCGGGCTGGACCGCCACGAGATCGACGCGTCCGGGCTGGATTGGAACGTCGCCGTGCGCGCCACCGGCGCGGCCGCGGCGCGCAGCGCATTGGTCGCCGAGCTCATGGGCTGCGTGGAGGTCCCCGAGGGCTGTGACCTTCTGGCGGGCATCTGCCTGATGGCCGGGCCGGTCAACCAGAACGACATCGGCAAGGAGTTCTTCGACCACCCCGACCTGCTGGCATCGGAGTTTCCCGACAAACACCCCACCTCGCTGTTGGTGTGGACGCTCAAGGCCAAGACCATCGCCGATCCCATCGGCAACGAGGAGCAGTTGCTCAACACCGGGCGCAAGGGCGCGCTGGTCGACCTGCGCCCCGGCCCCCACGAGGTCATCAGCGTCAAACACGACGCCCACTTTATGCCGTTTCGCAAGCGCGGCGAACAGGTCAATCGTGAGCGCGCCTTTGGCGACGTGGGCAACTTCGCCACCAGCGACGACGGCCGCCCCGTCGAGGCCAACCGCGGCGAGCCCTGGCCGCGCCAATGGGCCCAATCGCCCCTATTCGACGCCTAGCCAACGCTGCTACCCTAATTGACACGGCGCGGGCGGGCCCTAGCTTGCCTGTCGCGTTTTTCCTATTGAGCGCTGAATCGTGGCGGTGAGCGGCAGTATGAGTGACACCCAGGCAAGCGACGAATCAATTGGTTTCTGGTCCACCGCCGCCATCGGCGTGGGCGGCATGGTCGGTGGGGGCATCTTCGCGGTGCTCGGATTGTCCGTCCATCTGGCCCGGGGCGGTGCCCCGGTGGCGTTTGCCATTGCCGGCCTGGTCGCGTTGCTGACCGCCTATGCCTACTCCCGCCTGTCGGTCGCCTTCCCCAGCCAGGGCGGCACGGTCGAATTCCTGAACCGCGCCTTCGGCACCGGATTGCTCACCGGCGGCACCAACGTGCTGTTGTGGTTGAGCTACGTGGTGATGCTGTCGCTGTACGCCTTCGCCTTCGGCAGCTACGCCTCGAGCTTCATGTCCGGGTCCCACCAGTCGCTGTGGCATCACGTCTTCGCCAGCGCGGCGGTGGTGCTTCTGACGGTGCTCAACGCGTTGAGCGCCAATATCGTCGGCGAGATCGAGGAGTGGATCGTGGGGCTCAAGCTGGCCATCCTGGGCCTGTTCGTCGGGGTGGGCCTGTTCAGCGTCCAGCCGTCGAAATTCGCCCCGGCCGCCTGGTCGAGCCCGCTGACGCTGGTCGCCGGCGGGATGATCATCTTCCTGGCCTACGAGGGCTTCGAGCTCATCGCCAACACCGCCGAGGACGTACGCGACCCCCAAAAGAACCTGCCCCGGGCGTATTTCGGCGCCGTGGGCTTCGTCATCGTGCTGTACGTGCTCGTGGCGGCGGTCACGGTGGGCAATTTGAGCGTCGACAAGATCACCGCCGCCAAAGACTACGCCCTGGCGGCCGCGGCGCGCCCCTTCCTGGGCCAGTTTGGCTTTACGCTCATCGCCATCGCCGCGATGTTGTCGACCGCTTCGGCGATCAACGCCACCCTCTACGGCTCGATGCGCGTCAGCTACATCATCGCCAAGGATGGCGAGCTGCCCGAGGGCCTGGAGAGAAAGATCTGGGACCGCCCCCTGGAGGGGTTGCTAATCAGCGCCGCGGCGACCCTGCTGGTGACCAACCTCTTCGACCTATCGAGCATCTCGACGATGGGCAGCGCCGGTTTCTTGTTGATCTTCGCTGCCGTCAACGCCGCCAATGCGCGCATGGCCGACAAGACCCACAGCCACGCCTGGATCTCCTGGGTGGGCATGGCCGCCTGTCTGGGCGCCCTGGGCGCGCTGCTGTGGTACGTGGGCGCCCACCAGCCCAGCCACCTCATCGTGCTCGGCGGGATGGTCGCCTTCGCGGTGGGCTTCGAGGCCGGCTACCGCAAGATCACCGGGCGTGAGATCCTGCCGGTGAGTTGGCTGAGTTGGCTGGACTGACCGTCCTGGGTTTTCCGTTTGATTTCTCCCATGACCCCTGTTAGGCATTAAGTACCGACGGGACATATCCCGCGCATCTCTCGAAGAGAGCCTGTAGAATATCTGGTTGCCGTTTGATCATGCATATCTGGAAGTGTTTGGAATGTAGTACCTCCCGCCCTTCCTTGTCCGATTTGCCTGAACAGACTGGTCATTCCCGGTAGAACTGGCGCGCACGAGAGACGGGCGCTCGCACGGTGTGAGTGGCCTTTTCGACGGCCTTTGCCCCTGATCCTTGGAGATGGGGTGGGGCCAAATCGCTTAACTGCAGCATGAGCATACGAGGACAGAATGTCGCAGAAGATTCGAGGAAGAGTGAAGTGGTTCAACGAGGACAAGGGTTACGGCTTTATCGAGCGTGACGACGGTGGCGAGGATGTGTTTCTGCACTTCAGCGCCCTGAGCCAGTCCGGGTTCAAAACCATCGCGGAGGACACGGCGGTGGAATTCGAGGTCGAGCAGGGCCCCAAAGGACCCAAGGCTGCCAACGTGGTTCAAGTCTGAACCACGGCGTCAGCCAGTAGATAAAGAGAGCCCCCGGTCGCTACGACGACCGGGGGTTTTTTGCGTTCCCCATACACCGACTCGGACGAGTTCGCGGCGCCCTCCGTCAAAAAAGTGACACTTTGGAAGCCCGATGGTGTTCGATAAGACGAACGCCCGTTGTCAGAGACGCGAACCGACATGACCATCAACACCACCGACTACTACGAGCGCTACGGGCCGATGGTGCTGCGCCGCTGCCGCGCGCTGCTTCGCCACGAGGACGACGCCCTCGACGCCATGCAGGAGACGTTTGTGCGGGTGCTCGAGTACGCCGACAGTCTCGAAGACGAGGCTCCGTCGAGCTTGCTGTACCGGATGGCCACGAACGTCTGCCTCAACCGAATTCGGGCGTCGTCGCGCCGCCCGGAGGTGACCATCGACCCGTTGGTCTACGAGATTGCCCACCTCTCCGACGCCGGCGAGCGTGTCGAGGCGCGCAATTTCCTGCAGCGCATCTTCCGGCGCGAGAAGCCGTCGACGCGCCAGATCGCGGCGATGTACTGGCTCGAAGATCGCACCTATCAGGAAGTCGCCCAGGCGGTGGGCATGTCGGTGTCGGGGGTGCGAAAGCGCCTGCGGCAATTGCGCGAATCGCTGGAGCGTCAGGGACTGGAGCTACGAGGTTGAGCAAGCAATGAACGACGACAACCAAAAAGACGGCCGCGCGGTGTCGGACTACTGGCTCGAGCGCCTGGCCCTCGGCGAGGTCAGCGACAAGCAGCGCCGCCGGATCGAGGCCGAACTCACCGCCGCCGGTGACGACGTCGACGAGCGCCTGGCGGGGCTGCGTGCCTCCAACGAGGCCCTCTTGGAGGAGTACCCCGCCGAGATGATGGCCTCGCACATCGAGGCGCGCCTCGAGGAACGCAAGAAGGTGCGCGAGCGTGACGTCGAGCGTGCGCTGCGCCGTGACACCTCTCCGAACCGCTGGTGGGGCGGCCTCGCCGTGCTCGCGGCGGCTGCCGCCGCGCTCATCGTGTTCACCATGCCCAAGCCCCCTCGCGTGCATCCCGGCCGCGGCACTGATGGCAGCGCCGACGCCGTGCGCCTCAAAGGTGCGCAGCCCAAGCTGGTGTTGTGGCGCAAGGCCCAGGGCAAGGCCGAGCGGCTCAACGACGGCGCCGTCGCCCACGCCGGCGACACGCTGCAGATCCAATACAGCGCAGCGGGCCAACGCTTCGGCGTCATCGCCTCGGTCGACGGACGCGGAGCGGTCACCTTGCATTACCCCAGCGCGCCCGCGGGGAAGACGCGGCTGAAAAAAAGCGTCACCGCGCTCGACTTTGGCTACCAGTTGGACGATGCTCCGCGCTTCGAGCGTTTCTTCTTCATCACCTCGGATAAACCGTTGGATTCGAAGCAGATTCTCGACTCCCTCAAGACACTGGCGCGGCGCCACGACGCCCGCGACGGCCAGCCCGAGCTTCCAACGACGGCTCATATGGCCGATTTCATCGTGGAGAAAAAGTGATGCTGCGACGTCAGCGTGGATCATCCTGGACTCGTGCTCTTTGGGCGCGCTCACCCGCACCAGAGGCGGCCAACGCATGCCCGGCGTCCTTCGCGTCGACGACGCCATCGGTCGACCAGGTGCTGAGACAGAATGCGCGGAAGCAGGGCTACTGGGGAATCCAGCAGCCCTTCTCCTCGGCGTTGTTGGTCGTGATCTCCTCGGCGGTCGCCGCCCCCGCCTCGGTCAAGCTCGCGCCCACCCCAGCCAGACCGGCGATGGTCTGCGCAGTCTTATCCTTGGAGAGCAAGCCCAAAATATTGCCCAGCAAGCCCACCGTGGCAGCCACCCCGAAGACGGTGCGCTCGGTCTGGACGTGCTCGCGGTACTTGCGGCACTTGCGCGCGAACGGATTTTTCGCGCCGGCCACCGAGCCCAACACCACGCTGCCGTGCCCAACGTCGGCGGTTTCCTTGTAGCTGACGACGCGCTCGACCGGGATCATCTCGCGGTCGGCCTCGCCGGTGGCACAGCCGGAGAGCGCCAGCACACTGCACGCAAGCGCGCCCGACGCGGTCATCTTGCAGAATGGGATGCGCATAGAGCCTCCTGGTAATCAACTGCGCTGATTCTGCCGAATCGACCAACGCCGCGCAACCTCACCAAGTTTTGCGCGTTGACTCCCCGCCGCCCATTGGCTCATGGTGTTGCTGTTGCTGAACATAGACGCCCAATGACGTGGAGCAGTTTCATGAATCGTGTGCGACGCAGTGTGCACTGCGCTGGACTCGCCTGTTTTATCGCCCTGACCGCCTGGTCACACCTGGCCGCCGCCCAGACGACCATCAGCGGGGGCAACCTGGGCAACCAGACCTGGACCGCGTCGGGCTCGCCGTACATCGTCAAGGGCGACGCGACCATCCAGAGCGGCGCGACCCTGACGATCGAACAAGGCGTCGAGGTGCGCTTTGCCTCGACCGACCTGCTCGGCTCGGGGACCGACCCCAACCGCCCGGAACTCATCATCCAGGGCACGCTCGACGTCAACGGCACTGCGGCTCAGCCGGTCGTGTTCACCAGTGATGGCTCGGCAGTCGCCGGCACCTGGTATGGCATCGAGCTGAAGGCAGCTGCCGCCAGCGTCAACATCGCCCACGCCGAGGTCGCTTACGCGCGAACGGGCATTTCGACCGCGGCGACCGGCTCGGTGACGCTTAGCCACCTGGATATCCACGACAACAACCTCGAGGGGATCCGCGTGGCCGACGGCTCGCCCACGCTGAACAGCTTGAACGTGCACGACAACCACATCGGCATTCGCTTCGACGCGACTGGCGGCGGCTCCATCACCCGGGCACGCGTCCACCACAACTCCTCGAGCGGCATCTACGCGACCTGTCAGTCGGGCGGGGGCAACCGAGATCGCCATCGACTACTCGTCGGTGTGGGCCAACAACGGCAGCGGCGTCTACCTGTACTGCTACTCGACCACGAGCCGGGCCATCCATGTCAAGAACAGCATCGCGGCGAGCAATGGCGGCTACGGCTTCCAGCGAAGCTCGTCGAGCTACGCGAGTTTTTCGATCGACTATTCCGACTCGTGGGACAACTCCAGCGGTGACTACAAGTCTGTGCCCAACGGCACGCACAACCTGTCGACGAACCCGCTGTTCGTCTCGTCGACCGACCCCACGTTGACGTCGAACTCCCCGGCGAGAAACGCCAGCGACGTGGGCGACGACATCGGCGCGGTGCCCTACGGCTCGGATGCTACCCCCGGGTTGTACGGCGAGCTGTGGCAAGACACCACGCTGAGCGCGGCGGGAAGCCCGCACCGCGTTGCCGGCGACTTGACCGTCGCCGATGGCGTCACCCTCACCATCGAAGCGGGCGCCACCATCGAGGTCACCTCCAACGACATCATGGCGAGCGGCGACAACCCCAATATGCCCGAGCTGCGCGTCGAGGGCACCCTGGCGATCAATGGCACCGAGGCGGCGCCGGTTGTCCTCAAGGGAGTTGGCACGACCGCGGGGTCGTGGAACGGCGTCATCGTGGCCTCGGGAGCGACCGCGAGCATCGACCACGCGGTGATCCGCGACGCGACCAACGGCGTCTCGTCGCGCGACGCCGCCTCGACGTCGGTGACCTATACGGAGCTGACCAACATCACCCGAAGCGGCATCCACGTGGAATCGGGGGCGGCGACCATCGACGCCGTCCATGTCCACGACTGTCACATTGGCCTGCAAATCGAGTCGGCGGGCTCGGCGACCATCACCAACGCTCTCATCGAACATAACAGCTCATCGGGCATCTACGGGCGATGCGAGTCCGGGCAAAACACCTCGGTGACCGTGCGTAACTCGACCATCGACAGCAACAACGGCTCGGGGGTCTATCTGTACTGCTATTCGACGACCAACACCTCCTGGGTGGTCACCAACACCATTTCCACTCAAAATGGCGGCTACGGCTTTCAGCGAAGCTCGTCGAGCTACGCCTCGTTTGACGTGTCGTATTCCGACGCCTGGGGGAACTCCAGCGGGGACCTGCGCTCCATTGCATCGGGCAGCGGCATGCTGTCGGCCAACCCGCTGTTCGCCAGCGCTCCCAGCGATTACTCGCTGAGTTCGACCAGCCCCTGTGTGGACACGGGCACCAGCTCCAACGCACCCAACCATGACATCGGCGGCAACGCGCGCCCGGTCAACGGCGACGGGCTCAACGGCTCGGAGTATGACATGGGCGCCTACGAGTACGGGGCCACGAGCACCTGTGGCGACGGCACCGTGGGCGGCGGCGAGGCCTGCGACGATGGCGCCCAAAATGGCACCTACGGCCACTGCAAAGCCGACTGTTCGGGGCTTGGCGCCCGCTGCGGCGACGGCACGACCAACGGGCCGGAGGCCTGCGACGATGGCCCCAACAACGGCACGGCCGGCTATTGCAACGCCACCTGTACCGGCCAGACGGCCTCGTGTGGCGACGGCACCGTCCAGACTGGCGAAGCCTGTGACGACGGGGCCGACAACGGCACCTACGGCCACTGCAAGTCCGATTGTTCGGGGCTCGGCGCTCACTGCGGTGACGGGGTTACCAACGGCCCGGAGGCCTGCGATGACGGCAACCTGAGCAATACCGACGACTGCCTCAACTCCTGTAATCTGGCGGCCTGCGGCGACGGCTACACCCACGCCGGGGTCGAAGAGTGCGACGATGGTAACTCCGACAACACCGACGCCTGCGTCGCCGGCTGCAAGCTGGCGACCTGCGGCGACGGCTACACCCACGCCGGGGTGGAGGCCTGCGACGACGGCAACTCCAACAATAACGACGGCTGCACCAACCAGTGCAAGCAGGCCACCTGCGGCGACGGGCAGGTGCAAGCCGGCGAGGAATGTGACGACGGCAACCTGAGCAACCTGGACAACTGCCTGAATACCTGCGTGCGCTCGAGCTGCGGCGACGGCTACCAGCAGCCCGGCGAGGCCTGCGACGACGGCAATACCAGCGACAACGACGATTGTTTGAGCACCTGTCGCAAGGCCGCCTGCGGCGACGGCATCGTCAACGACGGCGTCGAGGAATGCGACGACGGCAACGGCTCGAACACCGACACGTGTACCGTGGAATGCAAGGCGGCCACGTGCGGTGACGGCTACCTGCAGGCGGGCGTCGAGCAGTGCGACGACGGCAACACCGACGACGGCGACGGCTGCAGCAGCACCTGCGCCATCGAGACCAGCAGCGGCGACGACGCCGGCGCCAACGCCGACGCCGGCCAAGGCGGCGACGCCGGCATGGGAGCCGACGCTGGCGCGGGAAGCGATGTGGGCACGGGAACCGACGCCGGCATGGGAGCCGACAGCGGCATGGGAGCCGACGCCGGGGGAAGCCAGACCACCCAGGGCAGCTCGAACGCCGCCTCCGAGGGCTGCGGCTGCTCGTCGACCGACGACGGCCTTCCCCAGCCCGACGCTGCTCTTTACCTGGTCTTCGTGCTGGGCGGCCTGGCCGCCTGGCGTCGACGACGCTGACCTGCGTCAGTCGCCCTTGCGCGCCAGGGGCACCGAGAAGTGCAGCTCGGTGTCCCCCTGCCAACCGGGTTCGCGATCGGTTGTGACTTGACGCCTCGCGCCAGAGTCGCATGCTTGGCGACGCTCAGTTTCCCCGACGTAACGCCATCATCATGACCGACTCGCTGAATATCTACTCTTGGAATGTCAACGGGCTGCGCGCCTGCCACCGCAAGGGTTTCTTGGACTGGCTGCACGGCTCCAATGCCGACATCGTCGGCCTGCAGGAGGTGCGTGCCGAAGAGGACCAGCTTCCCAAAAAGGTGCGCGACCCTCAGGGCTGGCACTCCCATATTTTTCCCGCCCAGAGCAAGAAGGGCTACAGCGGCGTGGGGCTGTACTCCCAGGTGGAGTTCGACCAGGTGCTCACCTCGGTCGACGAGGAGCGCTTCGACCGCGAGGGGCGCGTCCAGATCGCGCAATTCGGCGACCTCAAGGTGGTCAACGCCTACTTTCCCAACGGCAGCGGGACGAACCGGGACCTGAGCCGGATCCCCTACAAGCTCGACTTCTACGCCCACCTTCGGGACCTGTTGCAACCGTCTGTCGACGCCGGCGAGCGCATCCTGGTGATGGGCGACTTCAACACCGCCCACAAGCCCATCGACCTGGCGCGCCCCAAGTCCAACACCGAGACCAGCGGCTTTCGCCCCGAGGAGCGCGAGGCCTTCCAAGACTGGCTGGACGCCGGGTGGACGGACACCTTCCGCCACGTCTGCGACGAGCCCGAGCACTATACCTGGTGGACCTACCGGGGAAATTGCCGGGCGCGCAACGTCGGCTGGCGCATCGACTACGTGCTCGCCTCCCCCGGCGCCATGGAGTTTTTGGTGGGCGCCGACATCCACGACCAGGTGATGGGCTCGGACCACTGTCCGATCAGCGTGACGTTGAATCGGGCGGTCTTGGGCTGATTTCAAGCGGGTTCGGGAGAGTTTAACCGTTCGGTTTGCTCCGGCGCGCCGGGATTGGTACATTCGGGCCAACGACACAAGCATCAACCCGAAATTTTTGTGGCCAGTCTCGAGGAGCGTCTCGTGAAGTCATCCCGCCTGGTTGTCTTGCTGACAATATTGTTCTTCGGTTGCACCGGCTTGTCGGCATGTGCGTCGAGCGACATCAATCCGCGAGGCCACGCTCAGTCGCAAGGCGACGCGGCCAATGACGCTCAATTTGGCGGCGATGGCTCGTCCAGCGGCCAGGACATCGGCACCAGCGACACGGCCCCACTGGATGCGGGAGCGGCCGACGCGCACGACGCCGCTGATGTCGGCGTGGCCCAGGATACCGCACCTGCCCCCGATGTGGCCCCGGACACCGCCCCGGCCGATGTGGGCGTCGACACCGCCCCGCCGGGCCCCTGCGCCTCCGTGCGCTGCAGCGCAGACACCGTCTGCGACCCCGGCACGGGCACCTGTGTGGACTGCCTGGGCGACGGCGACTGCTCGGGAGGCATGGTGTGTGACACCTCCACGTCGAGCTGCGTCGAGTGTCTGGGCGACGTCGATTGCGGCGCCGGCGCCCACTGCGACCTCGGCGCACAGGCTTGCATTCCTTCCTGCTGCAGCAACGTGACTCAGCAGGAGGCGTTCAGCAGCACGGCGTACAGCCACAACCGCTTCGACATCGATGTCGACGACCAAGGCACCCCGGCGATCGTGTTTTTGGACGGCAGCGACAACACGGTCAAATACGCCCAGCCGGTCAACGGCCAGTGGATGAGCCAGGACGTCACCACCGTCTCGCAGTCGCTGTCGAGCAACGTGCGCCTGGCGCTGGGGCCCAACGGCAACCCGCATGTCATCCTGGCGCGCTACCAGTACCTCAAGCATTTCTGGCGCGACCAGAGTGGCTGGCACTCCGAGGACCTCATCAGCAACCCGCCGTCGGTGGGCTACGACGACATCGCCGTCGACGACCAGGGCGGCGTACACATGATCGCGCTCGTCGGCTACGGCGACCGCGTCGTGTACGCCTACCGCTCCCCGCAGGGACAGTTGAGCACCGAGGACCTCACGCTACCGGGGTCAAACCCGCCGGTATGGGTCAACCTGGCGGTGACCAGCGACGGGCGGCCGATCGCGTCGTTCCAGATCGGCCTCGATAAGACACTGGTGGTCGCCGAGAAGTCCGCCGGCGGCACCTGGAGCTACGAGACGCCCGGCCAAGACGTCTCCCAGGTCCACGGCATGGCCGTCGGCCCCGACGACGAACCGGTCATCGCCTACCGCAAGGACTCCAACAATGACGGGCTGCACCTGCTGCGTCGGCAGGGGCGCAACTGGAGCGACGACCTCATCGTCGCCAACGCCAACCACGGGTTTACCCCGGACGTCGCCGTCGACTCGCTGGGCAACCCGCACGTGATCTACATGGCCAACGGCGCCACCCAATACGACAACCCGTTGTATTACGCGCGCTGGAACGGGGTGGACTGGGAACACGACCAGATCACCGGGGTCGACCGGGCGTTTTACCCGCGCATCGCCGTCGACGCCAATCGGGTGCCGCACGTGGTCGTCTACGACCCCAGCCGCGACACGATCACGTACCTGAAAATTCAGTAGACAGCCCCGGCCGAGTGCATCCACGAACGCGCGGCGGTGCTTATCGTTACACTGGAGCGGATTCGACGTTCATCGCCCCGAGTCAGTGTGACCGACATGACGACACAGACCCGACAGCCGTCGCCCGACGACCGGCCGGACCCCGATCGGCGCGCCGCCGACCAGCGCAACCCGGAGTGGACCGGTGAGTTGGGCCGTGCGCCGCTGCCACTGAAGGGCTACGCGGTGCTGGTGGGCGCCTACAGCGTCAGCGCCGCCAGCTTATTCGTGTGGGCCTCCGAGACCGGCCGGCTGCTCAAACGTGCCCACCCGCTCGACCTCGCCGTGCTCGCCGTGGGCAGCCACAAACTCGCCCGGATGGTCAGCAAGGACCGCGTCACCACCGTGTTTCGCCGGCCGTTCACCGAGTACAACGGCACCACCGGAGCGCTACCGGGCGAGTCGGTCGAGAGCGCGCGCAAAGACCGCGGCGTGATGCGTCAGGCCATCGGCGAATTGCTCTCCTGCCCGTACTGCACCACTACCTGGGCGGCCACGGCGCTCATCGGCACCTACCTGGCCAACCGAAAGCTGGGGCGCACCGTCGGCACGCTCCTGGCCACGGTCAGCCTGGCCGAGATGATGCAGTCGCTCTACCACGATATCATTGATTGACCTCGGGGGTGTCGGCGACGGCGTCGCGCTCGGCGAGCTTCTTTTTGGCCTGGCGCGTCTTCCACAGGCCCACGCCCACCATCGCCGGGGCGACGAAGACGCACATCGGGCAGGTCGTGCCGATGAGCGCCAGCGACGCGGCGCTGACCACCCCGACGCCCACCCCGAATTTGACGTTGCGCTTTCCCTCGGCCAATTGCTCCTCGTAGGCTTCCCAGTTAATCGCGCCCTCGAGGGCGTTCTCGTCGCTCATCATGGACTCCACCGTTGAAATCTCGTGCCTGGGCACCATCTTTGCTCGAGAAAACGGACAAGAAGAAGAAGTTGTTCCCGAGCCCACGCGCCTGGCTGCCGTGAACGCCACGCCTGGACCAACGCGCAAGATTGCGCCGGCAGGAATGTTACCCGGTTGATACAAATTTAATAGGCACCACACCCATGGGACGTTCGACGTTCCCGTTGCTCACTTCCGAGGAGGGCGTGACGTGTGTGCTCAAAGACAAGACCCATCGAAGACGGGGGCTCGATTTCGCGGACGCGCGTCAGCGCTGGCTCCCGTGCTTCTCGACGACCACCCCCCGCGCGTCGACGATCTGAGCGATGTGCGTCGGGAGTGGCTGCGGTCGATGGACGGACGGCGTGCCGGGGACTCGGTGCGAACGACCATCCGCGAGTCATGGCTGCGCTCCAGCGACGGCGCGGCGCGCGCCCAAGACGCCCAATTGGTCAAAGTCTCCGAGGCCGAGCTGACCTGGCGTCTCGAGCAAAGCCACGATCTCGTGGAGTTCGCCCGCCCCCAACTCGAGTGGATGAGCCACGCCATGGGCACCCTGGCGCACGTGGTCTACGTGGTCGACTGCGACGGCATCGTGCTGGCGAGTACGGGCTCGGACCCCGACAAGATGGTTCGCGAGGGGCTGATTCCGGGCTACGACTGGAGCGAGCACACCATGGGCACCAACGGCGCGGGCACGGCCATGGCCACCGATCGGCCGGTGGCGGTGGTCGGCCCGGAGCACTACTGCCAGGCGTTCCACGGGGCCATCTGCACCGGCGCCCCCATCCACGACGCCGATGGCGCCATCATCGGCGCGGTGGACTTGAGCGTGGGCATGATCGAGGGCACGCCTAGCCGGCTGGCGTTCGTCGCCCAGGCCGCGCGCATCATCGAGCAGAGCCTGCTCCACCTCAACGTCCAGCGCCAGGCGGACTCGGCGCGGCTGTTGCGCGAGGTCATGGACCAGGCGCCGGTGATGCTGTGGCAGACCGACGCGACCAGCGAGTGCACCTGGGTCAACCAACGCTGGCAGGAGTTCACGGGACTGGGCGACCAACATGGCGTCATCGAGCAGTGGATCGCCGCCATCCACCCCGAGGACCGAGCGGAGAGCACCGCCACCTACTACCACGCCTTCGAGCACCGCGAAGAATTCGCCATGGAGTATCGAATGCGCCGCGACGACGGCGTGTATCGCTGGCTGCTGAGCACGGGTGTGCCCCGGTATGTGGGCCCGGATTTCGTGGGGTTCGTAGGCACGTGTGTAGACATCACCGAGCGCAAGGAGGCGGCGCTGACCGCCTCGCACCTGGCAGCGATTGTCGAATCGTCGACCGACGCCATCTGGTCGGTCGACCTCCACGGCGACGTGACCAGTTGGAACGTCGCCGCCCACCGGCTCTACGGTTGGTCGCCGTCTCACGTGCTCGGCGAGCCGGCGCGCGCCGTCGTCGGCGACGAGCACGCCGACGATTTTCAGCGAGCGCTCGTGCGGGTGGGCGCCGGCCACCGCGTACCCACCGTGGAGACCCGCGTGGTCACCCGCGACGGTCAGCATGTCGAGGTCGAGCGCACCCTCTCGCCGATCTACGATGACAACGCCGAGATCGTGGGCGCGTCCATCGTCGAGCGCGACGTCAGCCAGGAGAAGTCGCTGTTTCGCGAGATGGAGGCCGCGCGCGCGGCCAACGAGGCCAAGACCAAATTCCTGGCGAGCATCAGCCACGACATTCGCTCGCCGATGACCGTCATCAAGGGGTACGGCCAATTGCTCAGCCGCGAGATCGACGACCCACGCCACCTCAAGCTGCTGGACGCCATCTTGCGAAACGGCGACTACCTGCTCGACGTGCTCGGCGACGTGCTCGATCTATCGCGCATCGAGGAGGGCAAGCTGAGCACCCAGCGCGAGCGTATCGCCATCGACGCGCTGCTCGACGATGTCGCGGTCATGATGGCCCAGCGCGCCCACGAGGTCGACGTGGAGTTGGAGTTCGCAAGCCTCACGCCCCTGCCGCGCATCGTGTTCACCGACGCCACTCACCTTCGCCAGATCCTGGTCAACCTGCTGAGCAACGCCATCAAGTTCACCCCGGCCGACGGCCGGGTCTGGTTGGACGTCGGCGTCGACGACGCCCAGCCCACCCGCCTGCAATTCGCCGTCCACGACACCGGCGTGGGCATGACGCCCACCCAGATCGAGCGCATCTTCGAGCCGTTCGTCACCAGCGGCAAGGACGCCAACGGCAAGCGCTGCGGCTTCGGGCTGGGC
The DNA here is from genome assembly GCA_963697525.1 of uncultured delta proteobacterium. GTDB lineage: Bacteria > Myxococcota_A > Bradymonadia > Bradymonadales > Bradymonadaceae > Bradymonas. Next base: position 3,907,605 of record OY969087.1, on the reverse strand, counting down.
CTGACGATCACCCAGCGGCTGGTCGAAGCGCTCGGCGGCACCATTCGGGTGGACAGCACCCCCGGACAAGGCACCACCTTCCGTTTCGACATCGACCACGGCGGCCTGGAAGACGCGGGCGAGCTGTCCTCGCTGCGGCTCTGAGCCACGCAGCCCGTCGCACGGTCGATCCACTTTGACGCGCCTGCGGGGGTGTGCTTGACTGCCTCCCGAGTTGACCGGGCCCGAACTTCAGCGACGTAACGACCATGTCCCTCGACGAACCCACTCCTTACGAACTCATCGGCGGCGAAGACGGCGTACGCCGCCTCGTCGACCGCTTCTACGACCTGATGGACGAGCTGCCCGAGGCGCAGGGCATCCGCGCGCTGCACGCCAAGAGCCTGAAGTCGTCGCGGCGCAAGCTGTTCATGTTCCTGTCCGGCTGGCTCGGCGGCCCCGCGTTGTACGTCGAAGAGTACGGCCACCCGATGCTGCGCGCCCGGCATATGCCCTTTGCCATCGGCGACAGCGAGCGCGACCAGTGGATGCTTTGCATGAGCCAGGCACTCGCGGAGACGGTCGAAGACGACGAGATTCGCCGCTACATCGAGGTCAGCATCGCCCGGGTCGCGAACCACATGCGCAACCAGCGATAATATGGCAAGATAGATGCCATGAGTGACCAAAACTCCAGCATGACCGACTACGACGACGTCGACGACGTCATCGCGCTTGCCGAGCGGCTGCGCAGTGAGGATGAGTCTCGCCTTTCGGCGGAGGAGATGGCCGAGATCGGTGGCGAGCTCGACATCCCCGCCAAATACATCGAGCAAGCCCGCGCCCAGCTCGCCGAACAACGCGAGCAGCAAGACAAACAGAAGCGCATCGAGCAGCGCCAAAGCCGCGCCCGCCGCAAGGTCGTGCTCGCCGCTGCGGCGGCCGTGGTGGTGCTCGTCGCGCTCGTCGGATTATGGTCGCGAGGCGAGGCGTCCGATCTCGGCGAGTTGCACGCCGCCATCGAGGCCCAACAAGCCCAGGTCGACAACGTTCGAGCCCGCAAGAAAGCCGTTGAGAAGCACTATGCCGGGCGCCCCGACTCGGTGGACAAAGACGCCGAGATCGTCGGGGCGGAGAACCGCATCCGCGTCGAGACCAAGCGGCTCGACGCCCTCGTCTCCCGCTACAACCAGCGCGCGGCGAGCTTTCCCGTCTCGTTGTGGACCGGCTCGCAGGAGCTTCCTGCACATATCCCGATGCCCAAACAATAACCGCCCTGGCCGACCAACCCCTACCCTCGACCCGACGAGCCGTCATGCAACCTACTCCGCTGCATCGGACATACCTCGCCGCTAGTCTCGTGGTGCTCTCGCTGCTCATCTGCGCCCCGGCGTTTGCCGTCTCCGTCGACCAGGTCCCCAACCCACGCAAGCACAACGCCTGGGTCAGCGACACCTCCAACGTCATTCCCGACGCCGTCGAGCGACGCATCAACAACCGACTCGACCAACTCGAACATGACACCGGCGCGGAGGTGGCGCTGGTCACCGTCGACCACGTCGACACCGCCACGCCCAAGGACTTCGCCACTAAGTTGTTCAACTACTGGAAAATCGGCAAAGCCGACAAAGACAACGGCTTGCTGATCTTGATGGTCATGGGGAACCACCGCCTGGAGATGGAGACGGGCTACGGTATGGAGGCCGTGCTTCCAGACGGTTGGCTCAAGCGAATGCAGGTCGCTCAGATGGTGCCCTACTTCAAGCAGCATCGTTTCGGCGAGGGGCTCGAAAATGGCGTCAAGGCAGTGGCCGCGCGGATTCGTCGCTCCCAGGGGCAATCCGCCGCCCCGGCCGGCGGTAAGTTGGCGACGCATACCATGCCACTTTCCCACCGGCAGCCTCTGGGCCACGTCGACGCCCCGTCGGACGATCAAGAGTCACCCTGGTGGCTCGTTGGCTTCCTCTCCGGTCTGGCCGTCGTGGCCGGTGGGGGCATGTACTACAAATACCGCCTCGACCGCACTTGTCCGCACTGCAAGCTGCGCATGACGATGGTTCCCGAAGACGAGGACGACGACGAGCTCTCTGAGGGCCAGCAGACCGAGGAGGCCTTGGGCTCGGTCGACTACCAATTTTATTATTGCGAAGAATGCGGCTTCGACCGCATGCTACGAGACAGCAAATGGTTCTCGGGCTATTCGCGCTGCCGGCAGTGTGGCTTCAAGACGTCGCTCACCAACAGCACCGTCGTTCGATCGCCGACGACGATGTCGACTGGGCTCAAGCGCATCGACGTCGACTGCGCGAATTGCGACTATCACTCTTCCCACAACGTCACGATTCCGCGCATCCAGCGAACCAGCTCGAGCAGCAGCGGCGGATTCGGTGGCGGCGGTGGCAGCTTCGGCGGCGGCAGCTCCGGCGGCGGCGGCGCGGGCTCGAGCTGGTAAGCCTCGATGATGCTCCTCGACGCCGCCCTGGCGGTGCTTCCCATTTTGGTCGTGCTGGCCATGATGATCGGGCTGAAGCGCTCCGCGGCGTTGTCGGGCGCGGCCGGTCTGCTGACCAGCGTGGTGCTGGCACTTACCTACTTCCAGCCGCATCTCCGCCAGGCGCCCGGCCTCGCCCTTCCCTTGCTGGGCGCCGGCCTGGAGGGCGTTTTTACGGCCGGGACCATCCTGTGGATCATTTTCGGTGCGCTGTGCATCTTCCAACTCCAGGAGCGCACTGGCGCCATCGACCACCTGCGCGCGGCCCTGGCGCGCATCTCCGACGATCCTCGTGTCATCGCGTTGGTGGTGGCCTGGTTTTTCGCCCTCTTCGCCGAGGGCGCGGCAGGCTTTGGGACCTCGGTGGCGCTGACAGCGCCTTTTTTGGTCAGCTTCGGCTTCGGCGCGGTCGACGCGGTCGTCGCGACCATGATCGGCCACGGCATCGGCGTGTCGTTCGGCGCGGTGGGCATCGTCACCCTCGCTCAGGCACAGCTCGTGCCCCAGACGGCGCGCCAGCTCAGCGGGGCCGCGGCCAGCTTTCACGTCGTCCTCGGGCTGTTCATGCTCGCTGCCATGGTGCGTGTCATCACCGGAGCCACGCGCGACGAGGAGGACGAAGCTGCCACACACAGCAATAAGGCGCTGCTCGGTTGGGCGCTGCTCGCCGGTGTCTGCTATCTGGTGCCCATGTACGTCATCGCGCGCTTTGTCGGCCCGGAGCTTCCTACACTCGGCGGCGCGCTGGGCGGCGGACTGCTGTTCGTGGGGCTCTACCGACTGGCGCATCGACGCCGCACGACCGACGACGAGGCGAACGCAGCCGAAGCCGACGCGCGCGGTCTTTGGCGCGCCGCCTCACCGTATCTGCTCGTCGTCGCGCTCGTGCTGGCGACTCGGCTCGTCGCACCGGTGGGCGATGCGCTCGGGCTGGTGAACTGGTCGTGGACGCTGTGGGGAGAGTTCGAAGGCAAGTTCGAGCCGTTGTCGCACCCTGGAACGCTGCTGATGGTGGGCTTTTTGGCCGGCGCGCTCATCCAGCGGGCGAGCCTGTCACAGGTGCGCGATTCGTTGCGCGCGGCCGTCATCCAGCTCGTGCCGGTGGCGCTGGCGCTCACGACCATGCTCGGGCTGTCACGGGTGATGGCGCACACGGGCATGATCGACGCCCTGGCCGCCTTCGCCGCCCAGGTCGCCGGCGGCCTGTGGCCGCTGTTCGCCCCGTGGGTGGGCCTGCTGGGAAGTTTTGTAACCGGGTCGGGCACGACCTCCAACATCCTGTTCAGCGAGTTCCAACTGGCCACGGCCACCCGCCTGGGGCTGCCGCCGCTGGTGCTGTTGGGCGCGCAGAACGCCAGCTCCGGCGTGGGCAGCATCGTGGCGCCCTCCAAGATCATCGCCGGCGGCGCCACGGTGGGCGTCGCCGGCGAGGAAGGCAGCATTTTGCGGCGCCTGGCGGGGCCGTGTCTGGTCTACGTGACCCTGGTGGGATTGTTAGCGCTGCTACGGGTCTACGTCTTTTGACAGACTGAGTGATCGAGTGATCGAGCGGAGGCTCGGAGGCTCGGAAGCTCGGTTTATGCCAGGCAAACACGTAGCATCGACACCAGATGCTCGGCGTCGACCGGCTTGGTGACGTAATCGGTCGCGCCGGCCTCCAGGCACTTGTCCCGGTCGCCGGCCATGGCCTTGGCCGTCAGCGCGATGACCGGAAGCTCGCTCAGCTCCGACAACGCCCGGATGCGACGTGTCGCCTCATAGCCATCCATTCCCGGCATCATGATGTCCATCAGGACGATGTCGACGGGCCGTTCGACGAGCTTCTCCAGGCCTTCCTCACCGCTCTCGGCGAAGACGACCTCCAGGCCATGTTCCTCGAGCAGCGCGGTGATGGCGAAGATATTGCGCACGTCATCGTCGACCACGAGCACCCGCTTGCCCAGGAGTTCGGGCGGGCGGCGCACGATCTGTTCGATGGCCTGGCTGGCGTGGTCGTCGAGCCACTTGTCTTGGTGGTGGAGCAACAGCGCGGCCTCGAAGGCCAATTGTTCCGGCGTCTTTGCCAGGCGAACGAGCGTGGGCTCGAAGAGCTCGGAGAGGTCGGCGGCGGGCACGTCCGCGCCCTCCGGGCAATAGAGTATGACCCCGAGGCGGCGCGCCGCGGGGTGTTCGCGAACGGCGTGGGCGATCGGCTCGACGTCCTCTGCCATCGCGTCGCTTCGCAGCACGAGGCAATCGAGGGGACCATCCTCCAACGCGACGGCGGCCTCGTCGAATGAGGCAAGCGTGGCTACGTCCACATCGCCCTGAGCGACCAGCGAAACGAGGGCGTCATCGGCGTCCCCCACCCACACCAGCCGTGCGGTCGAGCGCTCCACGAAGTCGCGCAGACTGCCGATGGTCTGCTCCAAGGCCTCGGCGCTCGCGTCGCGGGCGACCACGTCCCAGGCCCCCAGACCACAGCGGCGAGCGCTGCCCGCGGACTCCGACAACAGGCAGACGGGGATGTGGCGGGTGTGCGGGCCGCGTTTGAGGCGATCGAGCAGCACGCGCCCGTCCATATCGACCAGGGAGCGATCGATGACCAGCGCGTCCGGCTTGAACTCGGAGACGGCCGTGAGTACGGCTGCGCCGTCAGCCGCCCATACGCCACGGAACCCATTGACGCGCACGGCGCTCAGCAAGCGGCGCGCCAGCGCCTGCTGCGACGTCCCAATAAGCAGGACGCGATCGCCGACTTCGATGATATCGCGGTCGTCGCGAAGTTGGTGGGCGCTGTGATCCTCGACGGCGATCCGCATGTGTTCTTGGCCGCCCACGCCCTGGCCGCCCATCCCCTGCAGACGTCCGGAGCGGCCGGTCGTCTCCACGCGGCGATACGTTTGAGGAACGTACAGCCGGAACGTACTGCCCACCCCGGGCTCACTTTCGACCTGCAGCTCGCCGCCGAGCAAGCGCGCGATCTCGCGGCTGATGGACAAGCCCAGACCGGTGCCGGCGTATTTGCGGCTGGTGCCCCCGTCGGCTTGCTGGAACGCCTCGAAGATGATCTGCTGCTTCTCCTCGGGGATGCCGATGCCCGTGTCTTCGACCTCGAAGCAGATCACGCCGTCGGCCGCCCCGAGCCCCTCGTTGCCCACGTTCCACCGTTTATCGACGGCCGGACGCACGCGCATGGTCACGCTTCCCTGTTCGGTGAATTTGATGGCGTTGGACAGCAGGTTGCGAAGCACCTGGCGCAGGCGCATGTCGTCGGTGCGCACCGTCGCGGGCAACTCCGGGTCCATCTCGATGAACAGGTTCAAGCCGCGCTCTTTGGCCACCTGGCGGAAGCTGCCGTCGACGTACTCGTACAGGTCCTGGAAGCGCACGTCGCGCACCTCCACGGTCATCGTGCCCGACTCGACCTTGGCCAGATCGAGGATCTCGTTGATCAGCGCCAGCAGGTCCGAGCCCGCCTGGTGAATGGTGTGGGCGTATTGGACCTGGCGGCCGTTGAGGTTGTGCTCGACGTTCTCGGAGAGCTTGCGCGACAGAATCAGCAGGCTGTTCAAGGGGGTGCGCAGCTCGTGGGACATATTGGCCAGGAATTGGGATTTGTACTTCGAGGTCAGCGCCAACTGCTCGGCCTTCTCCTCGAGCTCTTGCTTGGCGAGCTCGACCTCGCGGTTTTTGCGCTCGACCTCGTCGCGCTGGGCGGTGAGCTGCTGGGCCTTATGCTCGAGCTCCTCGTTGGTCTGCTGCAGCTCCTGCTGCTGGGCCTGCAGCTCCTGGGCCATCGCCTGGGATTGGCGAAGCAGCTCGTCGGTGCGCATCGTCGCCTCGATGGTAGCGATGACGATGCCCAGACTCTCGATGAGCTGGTCGATGAAGGCGACCTGGATGGGCGTAAATTCGTCGAACGAGGCCATCTCGATGACGCCCTTGACGTCACCCTCGAAGAGCACCGGCACCACGACGATGTTCAGCGGGGTGGCCTCGCCGAGCGCCGAGCCGATGACGACATAGTCGTCGGGTACGTTGGTGATCAGGATGCGCCGCTTCTCCATGGCCGCCTGGCCCACCAGGCTCTCGCCGAGGCGGTACTCGTTGGCCAGGTGTTTGCGCCGCGAGAACGCATAGGAGGCAAAGAGCTTCAGGACCGGCTCGCCCTCCTCGTCGCGCTGCATCATGTAGAACGCGCCGTGCTGGGCGTCGACCGTCTGGGCGAGCTCGTCGAGCACCTGGCGGGCGACCGTGAGCAGGTCGCGCTGGCCCTGGAGCATGCGCGTAAAGCGCGTCAGGTTGGTCTTGAGCCAGTCCTGCTCCTGGTTGACCCGGGTCGTCTCGGCCAGGGTGCGAATCATCTGGTTGATATTGTCCTTGAGCTCGGCGACCTCGCCGCGCGCCTCCACGTCGATGGTCCGGGTCAAGTCGCCCTTGGTCACCGCGGTGGCGACGTCGCCGATGGCGCGCACCTGGCGGGTGAGGTTACCAGCCAACTCGTTGACGTTGTTGGTCAAATCTCGCCAGATACCGGCGGCGCCGGGCACGTCCGCCTGCCCGCCCAGCTTGCCCTCCACGCCGACGTCGCGGGCCACGCCGGAGACCTGGTCGGCAAACGTCGACAGCGTCACGATCATGTCGTTGATGGTCTGGACGAGCGCGTAGATTTCGCCCTTGGCGTCCAGTTGCAACTGCTGCTTGAGGTCGCCGTTGGCGACCGCGGTCACCACCCGCGCCAGACCGCGCACCTGCTCGGTCAGGTTGCGGGCCATGACGTTGACGTTGTCGGTCAACTCGCGCCACGTGCCGCTTACCCCGCGCACCTCGGCCTGCCCGCCCAGTTCGCCCTCGACGCCGACCTCGCGGGCCACGCGGGTGACCTCGTCGGCGAACGAGCTCAACTGGTCGACCATCGTGTTGATGGTGTGCTTGAGCTGCTGAATCTCGCCTTTGACCTCCACGGTGATCTTCTGAGACAGGTCGCCGTTGGCCACCGCGGTGGTCACCCGGGCGATGTCGCGCACCTGGTCGGTCAGGTTCGACGCCATCATATTGACGTTGTCGGTCAGCTCCTTCCAGATGCCGCTGGCACCGCGGACTTCGGCCTGCCCGCCCAGCTTGCCCTCGACGCCGACGTCGCGGGCCACCCGGGTGACCTCGTCGGCAAACGAGCTCAACTGGTCGACCATGCCGTTGATGGTGTTTTTGAGCTCGAGCAGCTCGCCGCGCACCTCGACGGTGATCTTTCGGCCCAGGTCGCCCTGGGCGATGGCGGTGGCGACCTGGGAGATGTCGCGCACCTGGGCGGTCAGGTTCGAGCCCATGGAGTTGACGTTGTCGGTCAGCTCCTTCCAGATGCCACGGGCCCCCTCGACCTCGGCCTGGCCGCCCAGTTTGCCCTCGGTGCCCACCTCGCGGGCCACACGTGTGACCTCCTCGGCGAAGCTGTTGAGCTGGTCGACCATGGTGTTGATGGTGTTTTTGAGCTCGAGAATCTCGCCGCGCGCGTCGACGACGATTTTCTTGCGAAGGTCGCCCTCGGCGATGGCCGAGGCGACCTGGGAGATGTTGCGCACCTGGTCGGTCAGGTTGGTCGCCATGGAGTTGACCGCGTCGGTCAGGTCGCGCCAGGTGCCGCTGACGCCGCGCACGTCCGCCTGGCCGCCCAGCTTACCCTCCACGCCGACCTCGCTTGCCAGGCGGGTGACCTCGGCGGCGAACGAGCTCAGTTGGTCGACCATCGTGTTGACGGTGTTCTTGAGCTCGAGAATCTCGCCGCGCGCCTCGACGGTAATCTTGCGGGTCAAGTCGCCGTTGGCGACCGCCGTGGTCACCCCGGCGATGTCGCGCACCTGGTTGGTCAGGTTCGACGCCATCAGGTTGACGTTGTCGGTCAACTCCTTCCAGATACCGCGCACGCCTTCGACCTCGGCCTGCCCGCCCAGCTTACCCTCCACGCCGACCTCGCGGGCCACGCGGGTGACCTCGGCACCAAACGCGTTGAGCTGGTCGACCATATTGTTGATGGTCTCCTTGAGGTCCTGGACCTCGCCGCGCGCGTCGACGGTGATCTTCTTGGACAGGTCGCCGCTGGCGACGGCGGTGGCGACCTCGGCAATATTTCGCACCTGACTGGTCAGGTTGTTGGCCATTGAGTTGACGTTGTCGGTCAGCTCCTTCCAGATGCCGCTGACGTCGTGGACCTGCGCCTGGCCACCCAGCACGCCCTCGGTGCCGACCTCGCGGGCCATGCGGTTGACCTCGTCGGCGAACGAGCTCAGCGAGTCGACCATCGCGTTGATGGTGTTTTTGAGCTGCAAAATCTCGCCGCGCACCTCCACGGTGATTTTTTTGGACAAGTCGCCGTTGGCGACCGCGGTGGTCACCTCGGCGATGTCGCGCACCTGGTCGGTGAGGTTTCGACCCATGGTGTTAACGTTGTCGGTCAACTCTTTCCAGATGCCCGACACGCCCTTGACCTCGGCCTGCACGCCCAGGGTGCCCTCGGTACCGACCAGGCGGGCGACGCGGGTGACCTCGGCGGAGAAGTGGTTGAGCTTGTCGACGGTGTCGTTGATGGTGTTTTTGAGCGCCTGAATCTCGCCGCGGGCGTCGACGGTGATCTTTTTGGACAGGTCGCCCTCGGCGATGGCGGTGATGACCTCGGCGATATTGCGCACCTGGTTGGTCAGGTTGAGGGCCATGGAGTTGACGTTCTCGGTCAGCTCTCGCCACACCCCGCTGACGCCGGTGACCTCGGCCTGCCCGCCCAGCTTACCCTCGGTGCCCACCTCGCGGGACACACGGGTGACCTCGTCGGCGAATGAGCTCAACTGGTCGACCATCTTGTTGATGGTGTTCTTGAGCTCGAGCATCTCGCCTTTGACCTCGACGGTGATCTTTTTGGACAGGTCACCCTCGGCGATGGCGGTGGAGACCTCGGCGATGTTGCGCACCTGGCTGGTCAGGTTGGAGGCCATCAAGTTGACGTTGTCGGTCAACTCCTTCCACACCCCGCTGACCCCGCGAACGCGCGCCTGGCCGCCCAATATGCCCTCGCTGCCGACCTCCCGGGCGACACGGGTGACCTCGTCGGCGAACGAGCCGAGCTGGTCGACCATGGTGTTGATGGTGTTTTTGAGCTCGAGGATCTCGCCTTTGACCTCCATATTGACCGTCTTGGTCAAATCACCTTGAGCGACGGCGGTGGTCACGCGGGCGATCTCACGCACCTGGGCGGTGAGATTCGACGCCATCAGGTTGACGCTGTCGGTCAGCTCCTTCCAGGCGCCGCTGACGCCGGGGACCTTGGCCTGAGCGCCGAGCTTGCCCTCCACGCCGACCTCCTGAGCGACGCGGGTGACCTCGGAGCCGAAGGTGGCGAGCTGGTCGACCATGCCGTTGACCGCGCGAGCGTGGCGCAAGAAATCGCCCTGCAACTGGGTCTCGGCGTCGTCGATGTCGACCGTCTGGGTCAGGTCGCCCTTGGCCACGGCGGTGACCACGCGGGCGATCTCGTCGCTGTGGCTGGTCAGGTCGTCGAGGGTCTCGTTGACCGAGAAGACCAGCCTGGACCAGCCGCCGGAGGCGCCGTTGCCCCGCACGCGCCGCTCGGTGCGCCCCTGGACACCTACCGCCTCGCGCACGTCGCCGATTTCAGTGACCAGGCCCTCGGCGTGTTCGGCGATCTCGTTGAACACCGAGCAGATCTCCCCGTCGACCCCGGTCATGGAGTCGGGCAAGCGCACCGAGAAGTCGCCGCGCTGGAATTTGCGCAGCGCGGCCAGCAACGCTCCCTTATCCAGGGCGTCGAGGTCTTCGGGCGAAGCCGTCGGCGCCGGAGGAACAGAGGTATTGGACGTCTCGATCTCAGTGGAGGTCGTCATCGTAGGTTCCCTGGAGCACACGGCGCAGGTCATCGGGGCGCGCCGGTTTGACAAGATGAGCATCAAACCCCGCCCGGCGGGAGGATTCCCGGTCACTCGGGCTTCCATAGCCGGTCATGGCGACCAGACGGGGCGTCGAATCACATAGATGTTCGCGAATACGCTTGGCGGCCTCGTAGCCGTCGATGTCGGGCATGCCGATGTCCATCAACACGATGTCGGGACGCGAGCGCACCACCAGGTCCACCCCGTCGCAGCCGCACTCGGCGCTGGACACTTGGTGGCCCCACGCCTCGAGCAGCGAGCACATGGGAGCGCGCACGTCGTGGTCGTCGTCGACCAGCGCCACGCGCAAAGCCACGTGGTCCTGTGACAGGTTCACTCCGGGGTCACTTTTGCGCAGCACGTCCTCGGCGGACGGCACGACCAGCGGCAGCCGAATCTCGAACTCGGCGCCCTGGCCACGCCCGTCGCTGGACACGACCACCTCGCCGCCGTGCATCTGGACCAGCCGGTGCACCAGCGCCAGACCCAGGCCCAGGCCACGCCCGTCGGTGCGCTCTTGCGCGAAAAGATCGAAGATATGATCGATCATATCGGGCTCGATGCCGCAGCCTTCGTCGCTCACTCGCAGGCGCGCGTGGCCGGCGTCGTCCCGAAGCTCGATGTCGATGGCGGCCTCTGGCTCGGAGTAGCGCACGGCGTTGTTGAGCAGGTTGGCGACCACCTGGATGAGGCGGTCGCGGTCGCCCTCGACCCACACCGGGTCCTCGGGTAGCGAGACGTTGACGTGACGGTGACGGTCGGCGGCGACCAGCCGGGAGCCGTCGAGCGCCTGGTTGACGGCGCTGCGCAGATCCACGCGCTGAGTGTCGAGGGAGATCTTGCCGCGCGAGATGCGCGAGATGTCCAGCAGGTCGTCGACCAGCCGGGTCAGGTGATTGACCTGCCGGTTCATCAAGGCGTGGGCGTTGTCGAATTGCGGCGAGCTCAACTCCAACGCCCCCATCAACTCGAGGCCGGCGACGATGGAGGCCAGCGGATTGCGCAGCTCGTGACTCAGGATGGCCAGAAATTCGTCTTTGCGCTCGTTCTCCTCGCGTAGCTTTTCGGTCTCCCATCGCTGGCGCTCGTCGGCGAGCTTCTGCTCGAGTTCGCGCCGCTCCATGCGCCGCAGCCGCTCGGCTTGCCGGCGCACCTCTTCGGTGCGCTCCTGAAGCGAGACGAACACGGCGGCCTTCGCGCGCAGCACCTCGGGCACGATGGGCTTGAACAAAAAATCGACCGCGCCAAGCCGGTAGCCGCGAAGCACGTCGCGATCGTCGCGGGTGTGGGCGGTGACAAAGATGATCGGAACATGGGCGCTTCGCTCGCGGCTGCGGATGAGCCGCGCGGTCTCGAAGCCGTCCATCTGGGGCATCTGAACATCGAGCAAGATCAGCGCAAAATCCTGCTCGAGCAAATAGCGCAGCGCCTCGCGGCCCGAGCGCGCCTTGACGATGCGCCGGCCGAACTCGCCGAGGGCGACCTCAATGGCCGTCAGGTTGGCGGGATCGTCATCAATGACAAGAATATCGTGGGGCGGCGCGTCCTCGCGCGCCGACCGAACTGCTGCCTGAGGGTCTGAAACGCCTGGCCCGTCCATCATCGATGCTCACTGTCCGACTCACCCGTCATAAGTGAAACAAAAATGAACGCGAACCCCGCCTCAATCAACGGCCCAAACGCACATTTTGCGCGATTTTAGGACTATTCTCCGTTTATTTTTATACCTGCCGGAGGTCGCCCGCCCCCACTTCGTTCGGGTGCCAGGGACCCATACGAAGCGCAAATACACGTTTAATCACAAGCACTTGCCCGACCCATGCCTCCCGCATACCGAATCGCCCACGAGATTGAATGGCCAACCCTGATTGGTACCCAAAAGCGACGCCCTCGCCCCCGAATTTTTATGTGGTGAAATATGCCGCAGAAAGTCGATCGTATTGTACATCGCCGACAGGTGATGTTGGGTAAAGTCAATGCGGATCGTCTCGTCGTCGAGGCTATGGGCGAATCCGCCGTCGACGGCCCTGGCGTCGGGCCACAGCCAGTCATTGGCCGGTCGGTGCTGGAAGCTCAGTTGCATGCCGGCCACGCGTCGCAGCACCGGGTCGCATTTGGCCGCCACGGCCGCGTCGTGGCGGCCGAGCTCGGTGCAGATCACGCTGAGCGCTTCCAGGCGGGTCGGCGAGGTGGACAGGCTGCCGTCGTCGGCACGGTAGGCGCCGGCCATGACCGGCGCCTGGGCGACGGTCGCCGCGTGGGTGAGCATATGGTCGAGGTCGCGACGCCACACCCAATCGAATTGGGTGTCGCTGCAATCGCGCCGATGCTCACGAATCGTGTACACGTTCCACTGGTTGACGAAGCGATATTGGTTGACCGGCAACTTGTGAGGCGCCTGCGCCAGCAGGTAGCGAAGCCCCTTTTCGCTGACCTCGCACACGGGGATGTCGGACAGAAACGGCCGGGCGCGGTGCAGCCCAAACATCGCCTCGCCCGGATAATAATCGGACGCGCGCTGCGGCACGCGCAGGCCGTCGGCGTCGTGGTAGCTGTTGAACCGCCCGGTGGCGGGATCTTGAGCCAGATAGATGTAATTGGCGATCTGCTGGATGAGCTCGAGATGGCTGGTATCGCCCGTCAGCCGGGTATATTCGGACAGGGCCAACAGCCACAGCCCGGCGCCGCCCAGCTTGGCCTCCTTGCTCTGCGGGGAGACCGGATATCGGATGGTTCGCCCGTCCTTTTTCTCGGTGCGACTATGGTCTTCGAGCCAGGCGAGCGCGTAGTTGGCCAGCGCGCGAAGCTTCTTGTCGCGCGTGAGCCCGTAAGCCTGCAAGATCGCCCAGGTCGATCCCGCGTGGCGCAATAGATTGTACGAGCTGTCGACGTGCGTATCCGTGTACGGGTCGTACTCGTAGTAAAACCGCGCGTGCTTGGTGTCGCGCATGGTCTCGAACCACTGGCCGGCGCGGTGCACGGCGTCGACCAACGCCTGGTCGTCGACGCGCTGGGCGCGCACCCGATGGTAGCGAAACGCGGCGAGCTGGCCCTTGCGAAGCACGTAGCCGCGCACGGTCATCGGCTGGACGGGCGTGTTCGGCTGCAGGTAGCGACGGTGGCGAAGCTGGTGCGGGTAGAGCTGGGGCAGCCGTCCCAACGCCTCCACCGAGGTGCGGGGCGGCTCGGTGGAAAAGTCGAGCGGCGTGACCACCTCGCGCGGCCGGCGCAACACCGCCAACGCATCGCGCTGGGGATGGTAGGTCTGAAAGATCTTCAGCCCGCCGATATCCGTGCGGTCGCCGCGGGGCGCGAGCAACTCGACGCTAAAGACGCAGTCTCCGTCCGCCCTGCCCGCCAGATGCCATCGCTGGTCGATGGCGCGCACCAGCGTCGCGCGCACCTGAGCGGCCGGCGTCGACTGCGACGAGCGCGCGATGGGAAGCGCGACGCGCCGCTCACGGCCCCCGCAGAAGCTGCGCAAGACCAGGTCGCTGGCCTCGGCGGCCTCCTCAGCGTCCAGGCGCGGCGCAAACGCGTTGCACACGTTGCGCGCATTCTGCTCGCCCAGCGCGCGGCACGTCGACGCCTCCTGGCCCCCGCCGTCGCAGCCCCAACACGTGCCGCACATGACCAGGACCATCGCCAGACCCAGGCGTGCACGCACGTGCCATCGACAGACCTCTCCCCCCGACATACCTCCCCCTTTAGCCGCAGATCAGTGTGATCTCAAACGCTGTACTTCCTGAAGAACGTTGATCTGAAGATAAGAGGACCGAGCGGTATCTCAAGGCCTATCCACCTGGTTTTATTGGGGACTACAAGAAGGCGCGCGCCACCCGCTCGTTGACCTTCTGGCGCACCAGCTTGAACTTGAGCTTTTGGCCGAAGTTCAGCAGGTCCTCGATGGCGTCGCAGGCCGAATCCACCACCCGGTGCACCGCCGCGGCGCGCGCTTTGGGGTGGTCGTGCAACTTCGCGTGCACCGCCACAATGCGCTCATACGCCCGCCATACGATGGGTCGAACGCGCTTCTTCTGGCCCGCCGAAAGCCCCAACGACTCGTCGAGGCTGTGGACGACCTTGTCGACCTGCTTGGGGCGGCTGTGCCGGGCGGCCCGGCCGCTCTTGTCGGGCGAATCGGCCCCGGGGTTGGCCACCGCGGGGGCGGCGAGTCCGACCGTACACGCCAACAATGAGAGCATGACCAAGAGACGTCGCGTCATGAAAACTACTCCGAGGGGAGAGACCTACCTATCTGTGATGCACGCGCGGACACGCCACCATCGGTGCGTCCGCCGAAGACCATCCTACCAGATCAATCCCAGGCCCCGGATTTGTTCCCAAATGATTTCAAAAACTTACGCACGACGGCACCCCCAACCGGGTCTCGACCCGATGGTGCGCCGCAGGGATGCACGTGTCATGGAGACAACTCGAAGGCGCTGAGCAGCGCGTGCCCGCCGGTGGCGCCCGAGGGCGTGGGATGCGGCACCCCGTGGATGGGATCGCCCGCCGCCCACGTGCCGTCGGCAAAGTCGGTCCGGCTGGCGGCCCCCAGCCCCACGAGCACGGTCGCGGGCAGGTCGGAGGATTGCGCGGGCTGGCCGGTGATCACGCCCTGGCGCACGTTGGGGCCGACCAAAATCAGCGGCACGTGCTGGGACGACCCCGGCCCGTAGAAGTCGGCCTGGGCGTCGTCGATGGGCGTGGCTCCGCGACTGGTCACCACGACCAGGGTGTCGGGGCCGGCCGCGCGGGCGATGTCGGCGACCCGTTTGGACAGCGTCGCCAATTGCTGCTCGGCGGTCGCGCTGTGCCGGTCGCCGGCGCGCTCGCCGCCGAGCGACACCACGACCAACGCGCGGTCGTGGTGGGCGATATAGTCGCCGACCTTGCCGGCGAGCTGGTCGGCGTCGACCGCCTCCTGGTCGTCGATTGCCCCGGCGTCGATATGGTGGTCCTGGAAATCGACCGCGCCGAACAACGCCGTCGACAGGCCCATGTGCTTGGCGGCGTCGAAGACGCTGGGCGTGCCGAAATCCTCGTCGCCGTGCCACACCGCGTAGCCGCTGTGGTCGGCCACGAAGT
This sequence comes from uncultured delta proteobacterium, assembly GCA_963697525.1. Taxonomy (GTDB): domain Bacteria; phylum Myxococcota_A; class Bradymonadia; order Bradymonadales; family Bradymonadaceae; genus Bradymonas. The sequence goes on along the minus strand of OY969087.1, from coordinate 3,892,128 downwards.
TGTCGACCGGCAGGATCTTCAACAGCCCGTAGCCCGGAAAGACGTCCATGGCGGGGTCGTCGGTGGCGAACGGAATCCAGGGATCCTGGACGGGGTAGCCGCCGGTCAGGCCCTCGTACTCGTTGACCGGCCAGTCGCGGTAGCGAAGCTTGCAGTTCTCGAAGAGCGTGCCCTTCTGAGCGAGGCGTCGAAGCGGGCTCGCCGCCGCGTCGGGGATGTCGGGGTCGGCAAAGACCTCGTCGTAATACAGCCCGGCCACGTCGATGATCACGGCGGACTTCGCGGGCGCCGCGACCAGGTTCACCGCGCCGTGAAAACCGCTGTTATGCAGCACCGTGTCGCGGGTGGTCGTCATATCCGAGGGCTGGTCGACGAGGTCGCCCGGGTAGCCCTTGATTGCCGAGAGAATCGGCGAGCCTTCGGCCCCCTGGAGGTTTTTGTGGGCGAGCACGTAGGCCACGGTGGCGGCGACATCGGGGTGGTTGACCGGATGGGCGAGCAGCTTGCCCTCTTTGAAGGCCGGTCCGGCCATGATCAGCGGCACGTACAGCTCGTCTTCGCTAAAGCCGCCGTGGCGCCCGAAGGGATAGTCGGTGTGCTCTTTGAACGGGCCGGGATCGCCGTTGAACTTGTCCACCTTATTGAGCGTCCAGTCAGGCTTGGGAAAGACGACGATGTCGGGCTGGTTGGGGCTATCGTCGCGATAGTCGTGAAAGCGGCGCGTGCCCATGGCACCGTCGGCGGTCAGCGTGCGCGTGGTGTCCAACCCGACGATGTCGCCCGACTGGATGACCTTCAAAAGCGCGTGCGTGACCTCCTTTTGGCGCTGCGCGCCCTCGGGCGTGCCCGCGTGGTCGACCTTGGCGTAGATCTGGGCGTCGCCGTCCTCGTTGAGGATGGCATAATCCCTGGTGGTAATGCCCAGCTCGTCGCTGCGCGCGTCCACCAGATCGCCGAGTTGGCCGTTGCCCTTGCGGATCAGCCCGCCGCCGCGGGTGCCCAGGTTGACCTGGTTGTGGGTGTCGACCTTGCCGTGGTCGAGGGTGAACACGATATTGGTGTCCTGCAGGTGTCCGGACGCCTGCAGCGCGCTCAACAGCTCGCCGACCCCGTCGTCGTAGTCGGCGATGATCTGCTGGAGGTGCTCGCCGTCGGCGCCGTATTCGTTGGTGGGGTTGCCGTCGATGGCGATGAAGTCCCAGATGAACATGAACTTGGGCAGCGGGTGGTTGGCGTCGGTGTGGCGAATGACGTCGGCGGCGTCACGCAGCGTAAAATGCGTGACCGTCTCGTTGCTGTCCGACGAGCTGTCGAATTTGTAGGAGTTGGCCACGTCGCTGGGATAGTGGAAGACCGTCTTGAGCAGCGTGCGCCCCACCGCCGGCGTGATGCCGCCAATGCCGATATTCAGCCCGACGATCTGCTTGCCGGTGATCGTCAGGTGCACCTCGTCGGCGCCCACCTCGAAGGGCGGCATCGGGCCGACGTAGATGGGATGGTCGCCCTGCTCTTTGGCCAGCGTGTACAGGCTCTGGCTGCGCGTACGCAGCGGGTTTTTGTCCCACAGCCCGTAGTCGCCCATGCCCAGCGAGCCCACCGACACCGCCTGCTTGAACCCGTTGGCGCGGTTGAGCCAGGAGTTGTGCGGCACGTTGTTGCCGTCGGGGTATTGGGCGGTGAGCAGGGCCATATTGCTCTGGTTGCTGTGGGTGGGGATGATGACCCGGGTGTATCCGAAGGTGCCCCGGGCGATCAGCCCCTTGAGGTTGGGCGCGTCGGCATTCCACAGTCCTTTGAGCCCGTGGTCGTCGATGTCGATGAAGATGACGTGCTGGCCGTCGGTGCTCGTCTGGGAGCCGTCGGGCAACCCGTAGGTGCTCGGTGGGCGGGTGTCCGCGGCGTCGGGGGCGACATCGACGGCGACGTCGGCCGGGGCGTCCCCGGCGTCGACGTCCCCGGTGGCGTGGCCGGAGCGACCCGAAGCGCTCGTGTCGCTTCCACAGCCAGCGAGGGCGACCAAGAAACAGACGATCAACGGCGCGCAAACGCGTCTCATAGCACTCTCCCAACCAGGCAAAACCGACTAAGTAGTCACTAAACTTAACGCCGGCCATTTTGCCGCAAATCCCCACCGAATTCAAGCGCGCCCACCCCCGCCGGGCTTATTCCAACACGTGGAGAATAGACGCGCCCGTCTCGAGCCCCTACGGTGGCGGGAAGAAACGTTATCAATCGACGTCGAGGCAACGATGACGACTACGGCAACGAGCGCCCCCGAGATCTGCCCACCACAGCCTCCCCAGAGCATCCCCAACGACGACCACTGGGCCTTTTGCTGGCAGAGCCTGGTGGCGGTGTCGCGCACGTTCTCGCGGCCCATCGAGATGCTGCCGGCGGAGCTTCGCGTGGCCACGACCTGTGGCTATCTGCTGTGCCGCATCGCCGACACCATCGAGGACGACGGCGCTCTGCCGATGGCACGGCGCGACGCGCTGTTTTCGGCGCTGTTGGACGTGCTCGAAAATGGCGCTCCTCCCGAGCGATTCACCCGCTTGACCGACGAGTTGAGGGGACGCGACGCCGAGATCGAGCTGGCGGCGAACCTCGACCGGGTCCTGGGCGTCTTCGAGCGTCTGCCCGCCACCATGCAGCAGGTGTGCGTGCAATGGGTCGGCGAGATGGTCCGGGGCATGAGCCTATTCGGCCACCGGCGCCAATCGAGTGAAGGGGTGGTCGCGCTGACCACCCTGGCCGACCTGGAGCGGTATTGCTACTTCGTCGCCGGCACCGTCGGCCAATTGCTGACCGGACTGTTCTGCGCGGCTCTGCCCGAGATCGACGCCGAGCGCGCCGCCCGAATGCGCCGCCACGCCGAGAGCTTCGGGCTGGGCCTGCAGATGGTCAATATCATCAAGGATCAGACCGACGATCTGGAGCGCGGCTGGTGCTTCATCCCGCGCACCCTGTGGGAGGCGCAGGGGCTGCGCCCGGCCGAGATGGTGGAGTCGAACCATCGCGCCCAGGCCCACGCCGCGGTCGCCCCGGTCTTCGAGCGCGCCCGCGCCCTGCTCGACGACGCCCTCGAGTACACCCTGGCCATCCCGGCGTCGGCCACCGGCGTTCGGCTGTTCTGTCTGCTGCCCTTGTGGATGGCCGCGCGCACGCTGGTCCACGCCGAGGGAAACGACGCCATGTTCCAGCCCGGCCAGCCGGTCAAGATCTCGCGTGACGAGGTCATGAACCTCATCGGCGCCGCCAGCGCCAACGTGGGCGACGACGCGGCGCTTCGCGCCCACTACGCCGCCCTGTGGGACAACTAACCTGGAAACGTGGGATGATCGGCCGTCCAACGTGGGACGGGCGTGTCAAAGCTGTCTCAAAAGCGTCCTGAGAGGCTCACGGACACGCTTTGGGCGCCGGCGCCCAGGCTGACCTCGGTGGCGCCGTCGTCGGTGACCAGCCAGTACACCCCAAAACCGGTCGCCGCCGCACCCGCGATGGCCGTCGACAACGCCACCGTGCTGAAGAGGTCGCCCTGGTCCTGAAGGTCGGCGGCTCGGCGCTGGGTCATCGAGGACAGCGCGGCGTCGTCGCCGACCACGCTGCCATTGTCCAGGGCGTCGTTGACCTCGCCGTAGTCTTTCTGAGCCAACCAGTAGAAAACCCCGCTCGACACGAGCAGCGCCCCGCCGCCGATGGTGGCCACCCATCCGAGCGTGCTCGACCCGCCCGACGGCGGCGCCGGGGGTGGGGTGACCGTCCCCGCACCAGCCGCCTTTTTGGGGCCGGCGTCTGCCCGAGCCTTAGCGGCCGGCGCGGCTTTGGTGGGCTGCGCCTCGCCTCCATCCTTGGCGGTCGCGCCGGGCTTCTCCTCGGCCTTGCACTGCGTGTCGAGCTCGTCGAGGTATTGTTCGGCTTTGGCGTTGACGAGCTTGGACGGCGGCTGGGCGACGGCCGGCGCCGTGACCACCGACAGGTAGGCTTTGCGCGCCTTCTTGCACTTGCCCAACTTCTGGTAGGCGCGCCCCAGGTTGAGCCAGGTGACGTTGAGCGGGCCGAGCTCGATGGAGGCTTCCAGCAGGCGGGCGGCCTTGGCGTAGTCCTTGGCCAGGATCGCCTCGACGGCGGCGCTGTTGAGCTTGACCTGGTCGGGGCTGGCCTGGGCCTTGGCATAGTGCTCGACCTTTTGCTGGGCGTTGGCCGGCGACGACGCGACCAGCCCGGCGACGCTCAGCGCCACCGCCAGCACCATCGTGACCACCCACCGATCCCGTCGTTTCATCCCGGCGTTCATCTTCGAGTCCAGGGGCATCGAGTCCCTTCCGGCTAGTGAATGAGATTCTTACACTTTTGACTGTCGGGGGCGGCGACCGGGCAGTTCAACTCCGGCTCGTTGCCGTTGAACGCCTTGACGGCGTGGGCCAGCCGGCAACTGAGCGGATCCGAGGTGGGACCGATGTCGATCCCGTTGCCCGATTGGAACAAAGCACAGCGCTGCAAACACTGCTGGGCATCGTCGAAGTGCTTGACCGGCTCATCGGCGCACCCGTCCATATAATCGGCGCAATAGGCCAGGCAGCGCTTGGAGTCACCGCTGCCGCACACGGCACTGCCGCTGGCGTCGCGACCGTCCCACGAGGCGTGGGGGCAATGGACCTTGGCGCCAAATTTGCGGGCGTTGTCCAGGTGATAGAAGCGACAGTCCAGCGAGTTGCCGGTGGCCTGTTTGTCATCGCTGTCGAACTGCGGAATGGTCTCGCACACGCTCAGGCACTCGTCGAAGTCCTTGTAGTCGCGCTGGGGCGAGACGACCCCGTGGCATAGGTCGAAATACTGGTTGCAATAGTCGTCGCACACCTGGGGATCCAGGCAGCGTTGGCCCCGGCAGATCATCCCGTCGGCGCAGTCGCTGTCGTGCGTGCAGGCGAAGAGCTCCTGGTCGACGTGCAGGTCGTTGTTGCACGCCCCCAGCAACGACACCGCCGTCACCATCGCCAGTAGAAGACACGGCCACACGCGGCCCGCCCCAAGCACGCGGCGTCTCATCGGGACAGCGATCAGCACAACAAACGTCCTTCGCCTAATGTAACGTGGCACTCAACCCAATGCGGTCATTTTTGCATGATTTTAAACGTCAAGCGAGCCGAACCCGCAGAAATTTCATCCCACGCCATCCCGCTAGGCGCAGTGGCCGCGCGGGTGACGCCGAACACACCGGCGAGGCGGGCAGTTGCGCACGACGACGCCATTTTGGATAATCCGAAGCGCCACCGACAAGGAGTAGCTATGAAGCAGCAAAAGCCGGCGTCGCCGCTGATAGTCTGGATCGTATGGGGGGCCATGTTGATGACCCTCGTGATTTACCTGGTGGTGCTGTACGTCGTCGTCGGCATGGATTCGACGCCGCAACCGGCCGCTCGCTCGATCGACACGCTGCGCCTGGCCTTCGGGGCGATCGGTTTGACGACCGTCGGCGCGGTGTTTTGGCTGCGCCGGATCACCTTCTTTACGCCGTTTCGCAACGGCACCATCGACACGGCCGATGCACTGTCCGCCAAGTACTTCTCGACGTGCATCCTGTCGTGGGCAATGTCCGAGGCCGTCGCCATCGACGGGTTCGTGTTGACGATGCTCTCCCACCAGCTGATGTACTACGCGATCTTCGCCGCCCCGTCGGTCATCCTCTACCTGCTGTTTCGTCCGCGGCTTACCCATTACCTGGACGAATTCGAGGCGAGGAAGCAGGCCGAGCGCCAGACCCACCAACCGCAGCCCGAGCCCGCCGCCGACGACAACGGCGCGGTCTGGTAAGCCGACCAACCACAACCCACTGACATCCCCCGGAATTTTCGCACAACGGTTCTTATTGAACCGTGGCAGAAGTTAGCCGTTGCACTCCCGCCTGCGCGAAGATTTCATGCACATTTTTCGGACGAAGTACCTGGTCGCCCTGCTCGTGCTCGGCGCCGCCGGCTGCGCCGGCGCGCCCGCGCGCCCCGCGAACACACCCGCGGCGGCGCTTCGCGGTGTCGAGCAATACGCCAAGGTCGAACTCACCGTCGACGATGGCCCGCAGCCGGCCACGGCGCGCTTCGTCGAACCCGACGGCGACGTCGTGCGCGTGGAGTCCTTCGAGGACGGCGCCGCGCGCAAGGTGCGCTTTACGCCCGTCGAGCTCGGCGACTACCGCTATACCGTGGTCGACGCGGGCGGCGCGACGCTCGCCCGGGGCGAGTTTCGCGCGGTCGACGCCGGGCGCAAGGGCTTCGTGCACCGCGATCCGCGCGGCGGCTATCCCGGCCTCGCCTTCGACGACGGCAGCCCCTTTGTGATGCTCGGGGAGAACCGCATCAATATCTACGACCCCTCGTGGAACTACCAGCACAAGGATATCGGCCAGTATGTGCGCTACATGGCCAAACACGGCATGACCACGTTGCGCGTGTTCGTCTTCTCCGACTGCGACAACGAGCAAGCCAAAGACGGGGTGCAACCCGGTTGCCTGGAGCCGGAGGTCGGCCACTTCGACCAGAAGGTCGCCCGGCGCTTCGACAAGATCTTCGAGGCCGCCGAGGCCAACGGCGTCTACGTGATCCTCACCCCCTTTGCCATCGGGTTTAGCCCCCACGACCCCTTCAAGAGCTGGCAGGACAACCCCTACTCGAAGGAACGCGGCGGGCCGGCCAAGGACCGCTTCGCCTTCTTCGACGATGCTCAGGTGCGCAAGCAGGCCTTCGAGCGCATCCGCTACATCGTCGACCGCTGGGGGTATTCGCCCAACCTGTTGGCCATCGACCTGCTGAACGAGCCGGAGTGGGACGGCGAGATTCCCGAGGACGCCTGGACCCCGTGGGCGCGTGATCTGGCCCACCGCCTCGCCAAGGTCGATCCCTACGACCACCTGGTCACCGTGGGCTCGGTGGGGCTGCACTGGAATATCGAGGGCGACGAGACGCGCTGGTGGTCGAGCCCGGCCGACGACCTGGTCGAGTGGCACCTGTACGGCCCGAAGGTCTACGACGTCCACGACCTCGCCCGGGTGATGTCCACCAAAATCGCGCGCACCCGCAAATACCACAAGCCGGTGTTCATCGGGGAGTTCGCCTACGGTGGCGAGGACAAGGCGACCTACGACCACACCCACGTGGGCCTGTGGAGCGCGACCTTTTCGGGCGCCGGCGTCCTCGCCCACAGCGCGCCGGCGTTCAACGTCGACTCCGACGAGTTGATGACCCCGAAGCGCGCCCACAACTTCGACGTCCTACACCGCCTCCTGACTCCCCTGCTCGGCCGCGCGCCGCTGCGCGCCGACGACGTGGTCGCGTTGGACAGGGACGGCGCGCGCCTGTGGACGCTTCGCGGCCAGGGCGCCGTGGGGCTGTGGGTGATGGGTCCGCGCACGGGTTACGGACAGGACGTGGGCGATCTGACGGTCGACGTGGACCTTCCCGCCGGGCGGTGGCGCGTCGAGTGGCTCGACGACACCACCGGACAACTCCTGAAAACCACCACCGTGGGCACTTTCGGCAAGCCCGTCGAGCTCGCCGTGCCCACGTTCCAGCGCCACGTCGCCGCGCGGCTCTGGAAGATCTCCTAACACTCGCGAAAACAGTTCGGGCGAAGCCACGCGCCTCTTGCAGACCGGGCGAGCGTGTCGAGATCCAGAGTAACGCTCAAATTCGAGCACCAGGCAGTGCAGTGACGGAGTGATGTGTCATTTGGCCCAGAGCCGGGAGCAGACCATGCGCACGACGATCACCCTGCTAATGTGTACGAGCTTTGCCCTGTGGACCCTGGGCTGCGCCAGCCAGCCGGAGCTTCGTCCGGCCCCGGATGCTCACATCGAGAAGACCAGCCTGGGCAGCGCGCCGACGGACACCGTTCAGGGGGTGACCGTGGTCGCCAAGCCCAACGCCTGGCGCTGGACGCCCACCGACCTGAACAAAAAGCTGACGCCCGTGCTGGTGCGCGTCGAAAACGGCAGCGGCCACGAGCTGCTGTTGCGCTACGACGGGTTTCGGCTGGTGACCGGGCGGGGGGTCGAATATGCCGCGCTTCCGCCGTTCAACATCAAGGGCAAGGTCTCCCAGGAGATCGGCTATGCGTATAACGCGCCGGGCTTCTACGTCGCCCCGCGCCTGCACCCGTGGTATCCCGCTTTCGGGGTCTGGGAGGATCCATTTTTCTACGGGCCGTATTATTCGGCCTACTACCCGCTGTACGTCCAATTCGAGCTGCCCACCCAGGACATGCTCACCCGCGCGCTCCCCGAGGGCGTGCTCGACCCGCAGGGGCGCATCACCGGGTTTGTGTACTTCCCCGACCTCGACGCCATCGAGCCGCAGCCGACGCAGGTGCGGCTGCAATTCACGCTCATCGACGCCAAGACGCGCCGACGCTTCGGGGTCATCTCCATTCCCTTCAAGGTGGTCGACAAATAGGGCGTGAGGCCTCGCCGGAGGCCGAGGGCGCGGAATAGGCCCCCCGCGCCGAAAGTTCACGTCGGGAGGCACGCGCGGCGGGCGATGGCATCGTGAAAAATTTGCGCCATCGTTCGTGCGTCGTACGCCAGCATATGCTAGGCTGACGCGCGCAAGCGGCCGTCGCCGCAAACGCTATCAAAACAGGCCCCCCAACCACGTAGTTCCTGCTGTGACCGACAAACCAACTCCCACATCTGGGCTGCAATCGACTCCCGGGAAATCCGAGACCTACCTGACCGCCCATCTGCACGCGATCGTCGACTCGGCGGTCGACGGCATCATCACCATCGACCGCGACGGCGTCATTCAGACGTTCAACCCGGCGGCGGAGCGCATCTTCGGCTACCAGGCTGAGGAGGTCATCGGCGAGAAGATCAACATGCTGATGCCTCAGCCCTACCGTCGCGAGCACGACGGCTACATGGAGCGCTACCTCGACACCGGCGAGAAGCGCATCATCGGCATCGGACGCGAGGTGATGGGGCTGCGCAAGGACGGGTCGACCTTTCCGATGGACCTCGCCGTCAGCGAGTTCTGGGTGGGCGAGGAGCGCTTCTTCAACGGCATGGTGCGCGACGTGACCGCGCGCCACGAAGACCGCCTGGAGCGCGAGCGCCTCATCAACGAGTTGGAGCAAAAAAACGCCGAATTGGAGCGCTTCACCTACACCGTCTCCCACGACCTGAAGAGTCCGCTGATCACCATCAAGGGCTTTTTGGGCATGTTGGAGAGCGACATCCAAAACGAAAAGTACGACCGGATGCCCTCGGATATGAAGCGTATCGCGGGGGCGGCCGACAAGATGAAAGAATTGCTCGACGAGGTCCTCGAGCTGTCGCGCATCGGCCGGGTGGTCAACCCCTCGGAGTGGGTCGCGCTGGAGGCGCTCGCCCAGGAGACCGTGGGTCTTCTGTCGGGGCCCCTGGAAGCCGGCGGGGTCGACGTCGACGTCTCGGCGGACTTGCCCACGGTCTACGGCGACCGCGTCCGCCTGCGTGAGGTGATCCAGAACCTCGTGGAGAACGCCATCAAATTCATGGGCGACCAGCCCGACCCGCGCATCGACATCGGTGTGCGCCACGACAAAGGCGCCGACGGGCGCGAGCGCACGGTCTGCTTCGTGCGCGACAACGGCATGGGCGTCCAGCCGGAGTACCTCGAGAAGGTCTTCGGGCTCTTCGAGCAGCTCGACCCCTCGCGTCAGGGCACCGGCGTGGGATTGGCGCTGGTGCGCCGCATCATCGAGGTCCACGGCGGCACGATTCTGGGTCGAGTCCGAGGGGCCCGGCCACGGGGCGACGTTTTGCTTTACGCTGCCCCAATCCAAACTTAAGGTCCCCACCACGGAGCCCGCTGAGGGCAATTGATTCATCGAAGTGAGGCAGTTGATGACTGAGCCGACGCCCAACGCAGCCGAGCCGCTGCGCATTCTCTTCGTCGAGGACAATCACGACCACGCCGAGTTGGTCATGCGCAGCCTGGAAGACCACCGGGTCGCCAACACCATCACCCACGTCGACAACGGGGAGACTGCGCTGGACTACCTGTACCGCCGCGGGGACTATGCCGACCCCGAGGTCAGCCCGCGTCCGCACGTGGTGCTGCTCGATCTGCGCCTTCCCCGCGTCGACGGGCTCGATGTGCTGCGCCAGATCAAGGAAGACGAGAAGCTGCGGCGCATCCCCGTGGTGGTGTTGACGACCTCCGAGAAGGAGAGTGACATCGCCCGGGCCTACGACCTCAACGCCAACGCCTACCTGGTCAAACCCATCGACTTCTCCAAATTCGTCGATCTCCTTCGGGATCTGGGCTTCTTCTGGCTGGCGTGGAACCGCCCTCCGGAGGTGACCAGCGTGGAGAAGAAGTGACGTATGGTTAACGTACTCATCGTCGAAGACGAATTCGCCCACGCCGAGCTGATTCGGCGGGCGTTCGAGCCCCGTCTGGATGAGTTTGACCTGACCGTGGTGGCCAACCTGGCGAGCGCGCGCCGGGCACTCGACGAGCAGGCGCCGTCTCTGGTCATCACCGACCTGCTTTTGCCCGACGGACGTGGCATCGACCTCATCCCCGGGGCGGCCGACTTCGAGCACAGCTATCCGGTCATCGTCATGACCAGCCACGGCGACGAGTCCGTCGCCGTCGAGGCGATCAAGGCGGGGGCGCTGGACTATGTGGTCAAGAGCGCCGAATCGCTGAGCAATATGCCCCACGTCGCCGACCGCACGCTGCGCGAGTGGCGCCAGACCTGTGAGCTGCAGCGCACCCAGCAGCAGCTGCGCCACGCCCAGAAGATGGAGGCCATCGGCAACCTGGCCAGCGGTATCGCCCACGACTTCAACAACCTGCTGATGGGCATCACCGGCTGCACCGACGTGGCGCTGTCCAAACTCGACTCCGCCAGCGCCGCACGCCGTTACATCGAAGAGATCAAAAAGGCGGCGCTTCGCGGCTCGTCGCTGACCCGCCAACTGCTGGCGTTCTCGCGCAAACGCGACGCCCAACCCCGGGTCGTCGAGTTCAACACGGTGGTCGACGAGGCCAAAAACCTGCTTCGCCCGCTGTTGAGCGAGGACATCGAGTTCGACATCCGCTTGAGCGACGAGCGGCTCTACGTGCGCTGCGATCCCGGTCAGATCGAGCAGACTCTGATCAATCTGGTGGTCAACGCCCGCGACGCGATGCCCCGCGGCGGAAAGATCAGCGTGACCACCCGGGGCGTCGAGGTCGACGAAGCCGGCGCGCTCGCCGGGGACATCGACGCCGGCTCCTTCGTCGTGCTCAGCGTCGAGGACAGCGGTCAAGGCATCGACGATGAGACCCTGCAGCATATCTTCGAGCCGTTCTTCACCACCAAGGACGTCGGCCAGGGAACCGGCCTGGGGCTGTCGACGATCTACGGCATCGTCAAGCAGTCCCACGGCGACATCGCCGTCGACAGTGAGCCCGGCCGCGGCACCCGCTTCGACATCTACCTGCCGCGTACCTTCGACGAGCCCGAAGAAAAGATCATTCCCCCGCAGATGCCCCTGGAAGGCCACGGCGAGACGGTGCTCGTCGTCGAGGACGAATCACTGGTAAGGCTGACCTGTGCGCGGGTATTTGGAGCGCGGCGGCTACCACGTGATGACCGCCAAGGACGGCACCGAGGCGCTGGCGGTCGCCGAAGGCGCCCAGGATCCCATCGACCTGCTGGTCACCGACATGGCCCTGCCCGGCCTCAAGGGCCCGGAGATCGCCGCGCAGATCGCGAGTCTGCACCCCGGCATCGAGATTCTATTTATGTCGGCCCACCCGACCGACAAGCTGCTGGCCGAGGGGCGGCTGCCCGCGGGCTGCGACTCGCTGCAAAAGCCGTTTTCCGAGGAGGCGCTGCTGCTCGAGGTCCAGCGCGCGCTGTATCCCGACAAGCTCGCCGAGGCCAGCCAGGCGGCGCTCGACGAATTCAGCGTGGCCTCCATCGCAAGCGCGCCTTCGACCAGGCCCGCCGACTCCGACCGCCCCACCCTGCTGCTGGTCGAGGACCACGAGACCGCCCGCTGGACGACCCGCGAGCTGCTCGAAGACGAGGGGTTTCAGGTGTTGGAAGCCGGCGACGGCGCCACCGCCCTACACATCGTCGGCGAGCATGGCGCCGAGCTCGACCTGGTCATCTGCGACCTGCGCCTTCCCGACGTCGGCGGCGCCGCCCTCGCCGAGCAGTTGCGCGAACAACAGCCCGGCCTACCCTTCATTTTCACCTCCGGCAAGAGCGACGACGACCCCGAGGTCGAGCAAGCGCTCCAGGCCGCCAACACCACCTTTCTGGGCAAGCCGGTCGGCTTCGACACCCTCCTCGACCGCGTCGAACAGCTGCTCGACGAGCGCGTCGAGACCAGCGACGTGGCGCAGTAGGCCTCAATCACTTTCAACAAATGCGGGGCAGTTGCTCGCCGCTGAGCACGTCGAGCACGCGGCGCGTGCCGAAGGCGTTGCGGGCGACGACGCGTCCGTCGGTCTCCTCACCGACGGCGCCGATGATGCGGGCGCCCTTGCCTGCTTCGAACTCGCGCATGGTCTCGACGGCGCGTGGCGCGTCGTTGGCGGCGACAAAGGCGACCAGGCGCCCCTCGCAGGCGACATAGAGCGGGTCCAAGCCGAGCATCTCGCAGGCGCCGCGCACCGCTTCGTCGACGGGGACGTCGTCCTCCCGAACCTCGATACGCCGGCCGGCCGTGCCGCCAATTTCGTTGAGGCAGGTGGCCAGCCCGCCGCGGGTGAGGTCGCGCAGGCAGTGGAGGTCGACGCCGGCGTCGAGCATGGCGCGGACCATGTCGGCGAGGGCGGCGCAGTCGCTTTCGATGGGCGACTCGAAGGCCAGGCCCTCGCGTTTGGCCATCACGGCGATGCCGTGTCGGCCGACATCGCCGCTGACGACGACGGCGTCGCCCGGCCGAACTTCACCGGGGCCGATGTCGACACCACCGGCGACGCGCCCCACCCCGGTGGTGTTGATGAACACCCCGTCTCCCTTGCCACGGTCGACGACCTTGGTATCACCGGTGACTATGCGCACACCGGCGGCGTCGGCCGCGGCTTTCATCGAGCGCACGATACGCCACAACAACTCCATCTCGAGGCCCTCCTCGAGCACGAACCCCACGCTGACGTATAACGGCGTCGCCCCGGACATCGCCAGGTCGTTGACGGTACCGTTGACGGCGAGCGCGCCGATATCCCCACCGGGAAACTCCAGCGGTTTGACCACGTACGAATCCGTCGTCATCGCCAGGCGCCCGTCGGCGAAGTCGACCACGGCGCTGTCGGTGCCCGCGGCGAGCGCCGGGTCGTCGAAGACGGCCTGAAACAGCTCCCCGATGAGCTCGTGCATCAGCCGCCCACCACCGCCGTGGGCGAGCAGGACGCGCGGGTAGTCACGTATCGGCAGGGGACATTGCATGGCCATACCTCCAGTTTTGATTCACCACAGAGGACACAGAGGGCACAGAGCATGAAATTTTAACCGCAAAGATGACATCCAGACGTGTTTTTGCCTTGTGTACTTTGCGCCTTTCGCGGTTTATTCGCCTTTCCTCTGTGGCCTCTGTGCCCTCTGTGGTGAAAAAACCATCTACAAGTTGCGAAATTTGTAATAGGCAGCGCAGGCGCCTTCCGTCGACACCATCGGCGCGCCCAGCGGGTGCTCCGGGGTGCATTTGGTGCCGAAGGCGGGGCATTCGCGCGGCTTTTTGACGCCGCGCAGCACCTCGCCGGCGATGCACTCGTCGGATTCTTTGGCCGAATGCGCGGCGAAGTCGAATTTGCGGTCGGCGTCGAACTCGCCGTAGGCGCTGCGCAGCCGAAACCCGCTGGTGGGAATGCTTCCGAGGCCGCGCCAGTCGCGGTCGGCGACCTCGAAGACCTCCTCGACGGCGGCCAGCGCCGGGGCGTTTCCCTGCCGGCGCACCGAGCGCGCGTATTGGTTCTCGCAGTCGTGGCGGCCCTCCTCGAGTTGGGCGACGCACATGTGGATGCCCTGAAGCAGATCCAGCGGCTCGAAGCCGGTGATGACGATGGGCACGCCGTACTCTTTCGCGATGGGCTCGTAGGCTTCAAAACCCATGATGGTGCAGACGTGGCCGGCGGCCAAAAAGCCCTGAACGCGGTTGTCGGGCGCGCCCAAAATCGCCTCCATCGCCGGCGGAACGAGCACGTGGGAGACCAGCAGCGAGAAGTTGGCAAGTCCGCGACGTTTGGCCTCGAGCACGGCCATGGCGTTGGCCGGCGCGGTGGTCTCGAAGCCGACGGCGAAGAAGACGACCTCGCGCTCGGGGTTGTCCTCGGCAAGTTTCACGGCGTCGAGCGGCGAGTACACGACGCGCACGTCGCCGCCGGCGGCCTTGACGCTGAACAAATCCTCGTCGGAGCCGGGCACGCGCAGCATGTCCCCAAAGGAGCACAGTGTCACGCCGGCACGCGCGGCGAGCTCCAGGGCACGGTCGATGCGCTCGATGGGCGTCACACACACCGGGCAGCCCGGCCCGTGGACCAGCGTGATCGCGTCGGGGAGCATCTCGTCGATGCCGAAGCGGACGATGGCGTGGGTCTGACCGCCGCAGATCTCCATGATCGTCCACGGCCGGGTGACGCGCCGGGCGATGGCGTCGGCGAGTTCGCGGGCGGCCTGCGGGTCGCGGTATTCATCGAGGTATTTCACGCGTCCTCCCGTTCGTCGGCCGAGCGGTTCAACTCACCGAGCTCGCCGAGCTCGTCGAGGTAGTCGAAGACCCGCTGCGCCTCAGCTTCGTCGACGGTGCTGATGGCGAAGCCGACGTGGACGACGACATAGTCGCCGACGTCGGCCCCGGGCGTGTAGGCGAGGCAGACCTCGCGCACGGTGCCGCCGAAGCTCACCCGCCCCTGTCGGAGGGGCTCGTCAGCGGTGATGGCGATGATTTTTCCGGGGATGCCGAGGCACATGGGTTGTTTAGGGGTCCAGGGGTCTAGGGGTCCAGGGGTCCGGGGATGCGGGGTTCCGGGGGTCTAGGGGTCCGGGGGTTCAGGGGTCCGGGGGTTCAGGGATGCGGCGGCGGCGAGTTGGCCGACGGCAAGGCCGCCGTCGCCGGCGGGGATTGTCTGGGGCCAATAGACGGCGAAGCCGGAATGGCGAAGCCGCGTCACTGTCATCTCCAGCAGCAGGCGGTTTTGAAAGCAGCCGCCGGCGAGCACGACTCGCATTTCGCCCGTCCAACGCGCGATGTCGACGATGGCGTCGGCGAGCGCGGCGTGGAACGAGCGGGCGAGGACCTCGCAAGATGTGCCGATTTCCAGGGCATCGAGCAGGTCGCGTAGCATCGGGCGCCAGTCGAGGATGCCGTCGTCGACGTTCGCGCGCAAGCTTACGGTGCGGCCGGCGCGCTCGGCGGCAAATTGCAGCGCCATGGCGGCTTCGGCCTCGAAGCTCATGGTCTGGCAAAGGCCCAGGATCGAGGCGACGGCGTCGAAGAGGCGCCCGGCGCTGGTCGTCACCGGGCTGCGCACGCCGCGCGTAAGCATCGCATGGAGAACGTCGAACTCGGCTTCGCCGAACGCCTCGGCGAGCGCGGGAACGGCGCCTATGGGCACTTCGTCGAACGCCTCGACGAGCGTCGCCAGGGCCACGCGACGCGGCTCGCGAGCGGCCACGTCGCCGCCGGGCAGGCGAAACGGGTGCAGGTGCCCGACGCGGTCGAACTCCGCGCGGCTCGCGCGCAGAAACTCGCCGCCCCAGACCGTGCCATCGGTGCCGTAGCCGGTGCCATCCCAGCTTACGCCGAGGACCTCGCCGTCCAGGCCGTGCTCGGCCATGACCGCGGCGACGTGGGCGTGGTGGTGCTGTACACCGCGGGTGTCGAGCCCGCTGCCGCGCGCGACGACGGTCGAGTGATAGTCAGGGTGCAGGTCGTGGACGATGGCTGCCGGCGTGGTGGCGTGGAGACGTGGCAGGTCGTCGAAGAGGCGATCGTAGGCGTCGACGGCCTCGGCGGTGTCGAGGTCGCCGATGTGAGGGCCGAGGATGATGTCGCCATCGCGCAGAAGCGCCACCGCGCTTTTGAGGTGGCCACCGGCGGCGACGATCGCCGCCGACGACGCCAGGGACGGCGTCGCTCCAAGGGGTTGGCGTCCGGCGCCGACCATCGCCGACGACGCCGGGGACGGCGTCGCTCCAATGCGTTGGCCGCCCTCTTGGAGCGACGGCCTCCGTGCCGTCGTCACGCGAGCGACCGTCCTGGGCGCAAACCCGCGCGCGTAGCGCAGCACCTGCAACTCGCCGAGCACCACCTGCACCACCGAATCCTCGACCGGCCGCACGATCGGCCGGTCGTGGTCGAGCACCCAATCGGCGATGCCGGCGAGACGTTCGACGGCCTCGTCGCCGTCGGTGCAGATGGGCTCGTCGGAGCGGTTGGCGCTGGTGGCGACCACGGGCCCCCTCAGGTCGGCGAGCAACAACAGGTGCAGCGGCGTGTACGGCAGCATCGCGCCCAGCCTGGGATTGCCCGGAGCGACGGCCTCGACCACCGAGCTCGCAGCCAGCCGGTCCAACAGCACGATGGGCGCGCGGGGGCCAGTGACCGCGGCACGTTCGGGTTCGTCGAGCCGACAGGCTGTTTCGAGGGCGGCCAGCGACGGGAACATCACCGCAAACGGCTTGGCGCCCCTGCCCTTTCGTCGGCGAAGCCGCGTGACGCCGCGCTCGTTGGTCGCGTCTACCATCAGGTGAAACCCGCCCAGGCCCTTTATGGCCACGACGGCGCCGTCGCGGATGGCTTGCTCCGCCTGCGTCAGGGCGTCGTCGCGCCGGGCGACCACGGCACCAGACATGTCGCGAAGCGCCAACCGCGGGCCGCAATCGGGGCAGGCATTGGGCTGGGCGTGAAAACGCCGATCCAGTGGGTCCTCATACTCCGCCTGGCACGCCTCACACATTTTGAAGCCGCGCATCGTCGTCTGGGCGCGGTCGTAGGGAATCGCCTCGATGATGCTAAAGCGCGGGCCGCAGTTGGTGCAGTTCGTAAATGGATAGCGATAGCGCCGGTCCTCGGCGTCGAAGATCTCATTGCGACAATCGTTGCAGGTCGCCAGATCGGGCAGCACGGACGTCGAGCCGCCGCCGGCGTCGCTGGCGACGATGCGAAACTCTCGGTCGCCACGCGGCGCCTTTTCGTCGGTGGTCAACGCGGTGATGGTCGCGTGCGGCGGAAAGTCGCGCTGCAGGCGCTCGAGACCGTGTTGGACCGCGTCGTCGACGCCCTCGAACTCCACGTCGACGCCGCGCGAGCTATTACACACCCAGCCGCCCAGGCTCAGGTCGCGGGCCACCCGATAGACGAACGGGCGAAAGCCCACGCCCTGCACGGTGCCGTCGATGTGGATGTGCACGCGGCGGGTCATCTCAATCCTCGACCTCGATGCTCTCGAGCACGATCTCCTGGGCGAGCGGGTCGGTCTCGTCGTGGAGTTCGACGACGTCCAGACGCGCGCCCTCGGCGACGTGGCCGACGGTCGCCTCCTCGAAGTGCTCCCGAAAGTGCTCGCCCGAAATATGGGCCAGCGCGCCGATGCGCACCTTGACGCCCACGACGCGCTCGGCGTCCTCGCGCTCGGCGATGGCCTCGATCTTGTGAAGCAGGTCTCTCAGCAGGGTCATCTCGTGCATTGCAGCTCCTCCAAAATTCGTTCGGTGACTATAGCCACGCAGCCGGCAACGTCATCCGACAGGCCGACGCCGTGGCCAAAATCGCCGCCCTCGATGCCGAAGAGCACGAGCCGCGGCGGCAGTTGTCCGAGCGCGCGGGCCAGCTCGACCGCCTGCGCCAGTCCGAACGCGTGCGACGAGCAGGTCGCGAGCACGTCGGCGGCGAGCTTCTCCTCGAGCAGATCCACACGTCGAATCGCGCCGGAGGGCCGCTGCGACGACGTCGCGTCGACCACGATGGTCTCGCGCCCCTCCCACAACGCCATCAACGACGATGCCTCCCCGGAGTGCTCGACCAGTTCGATCTGCTCGCACGCCCGCTCGCGCAGCGCCGTCACCACTGCCAGCCCCACCCCGTCGTCGCGACGGTGGCGATTGCCTATGCCAATCACGAGCATTCTCTACCTCGTCTCCAAACAGCAAAACTGCGAACTGCATTTTTCACCGCAAAGGCGCGAAGTCGCTAAGGATTCTTATTTAAACTGCTGTTCTTTGCGCCTCTGCGCCTTTGCGGTGACATATGTTGTTCGCCGTTCCTCGCCTTTCTCGCCGTTCCTCTGTGGTGCGTCTACCGGTCGATCTGCAAGTTCAGGAAGTGGGTCGCGCACGAGATACACGGGTCGTAGTTGCGGATGGTCTGCTCGCAGCGCCATTGCAGCTCGTCTTCGCCCAGGGCGATATTTTGCTCGACGACGCCGCGAAGGTCCTCCTCGATGGCGTGCTGATTCTGAGAGGTCGGCGGGACGATGCGCGCGTCAGTGATGGTGCCGTCGTCGGCGAGCTCGTAGCGGTGGTACAGCAGGCCGCGGGGCGCCTCGGTGGCCGCGAAGCCGACGGCTTTGCGCGGCTCGATGTCGGCCACGGGCGCCTCGGGTGGCTCGTAGGCGTCGATGAGGCGAAGCGCCTCGTCGCAGGCAAAGAGCACCTCGACGCTTCGCACCAGGATGCTCTTGTACGGGTTGGTGCAGCGCGCCTCCAGGCCGGCCTCCTCAGCCAGGTCGCGGATCCACGCGGGCAAGAGGTCGCGGTTGAGGTTGTAGCGCGCCATCGGACCCACGAAGTACGTGCCGCGTCCCTTGTGGACCGAATACAGCGCGGTCGACTTGGGCAGGTGAATCTCTTCGAAGTGGTCGTCGTAGTCGTGCGCGGTGATGTCGAGGCCGCGGTCGGAGACGATATGCCCCTCGTTGAACGGGTACTCGTCGGGGTGGCGAAGCGCGACGAATTCGATGTCGCGCTCGTAGTCGGGGAAGTCCAGCGTCGCCGCCCACTCCAGGGTCTCCTGGGCCAGGTCGCGCGCCCGGCGCATCTGATCGGCGATGTGGCCGAGCTCGGCGCGGGTGGGAAGCCGGTAGAAGCCGCCCACGCGCACGTTGATGGGATGAACCTCGCGGCCGCCGAGCGTCGCCAGGATCTCGTTGCCGGCCTTCTTGAGCGCCAGGCCACGCTTGACGGCCTCCGGGTGGTCCTTGGCCATGTCGACCGCGCCGGCGTAGCCCAAAAAATCGGGCGCGTGCAGCATGTAGATGTGCAGGGTGTGGCTCTCGATCCACTCGCCGCAATAGATGAGCCGTCGAAGCTGGCGAACCCCCGGCTCGATGTCCACCCCCAACGCGTCCTCCATCGCGTGCACCGCGCTCATCTGATAGGCGATGGGACAGATCCCGCAGATGCGCGAGGTGATGTCGGGCGCCTCCACAAAGTCGCGCCCACGCAACAGCGCCTCGAAGAAGCGCGGCGGCTCGAAGATGTCCAGGCGCACCTCGCCGACCTCCCCGCCGTCGAGCTCCACGTACAGCTTGCCCTCCCCCTCCACGCGAGCGAGGTAGTCGACCTGAATGGTGCGCGTTTTCTTCTCGTCGGTCATCGATTCTTCCGGATTAGGGATTCACCACAGAGGACACAGAGAACACAGAGGGAAAAGAAAAAGGCCATTTAACCGCAAAGCTCGCGAAGCTCGCAAAAGAAAAGCTCCAAACGTATTTTCCTTTGCAGTTCCTTGCGCCCTCTGCGCTCTTCACGATTAACATGCCTTTTTCCCTCTGTGCCCTCTGTGTCCTCTGTGGTGAACGTGCCGTTCCCATTTCATTTGTCCCCGCCACTCGTAAACGAGCGGAATTCGGGGGCCCAGCAGTTGAAGGTGCGCAGCGCGCGGGTGATGTCGCGCTCGTCGCAGCCGAGCTCGCGCCATTGGTCGGCGAGCGCGACGAGGTTGGGCGTCTCCATCGGTCCGTAGCAACCGTAGCAGCCGCGGTGGTACGACGGGCAGATGGCCCCGCAGCCGGCGTGGGTGATCGGCCCCAGACAGGGAATGCCCTGCGCGACCATCACGCAGGCGGTGCCGCGCAGCTTGCACTCGACGCAAACGCTGTGATTGGGGATCTGCGGCTTGCGCCCGTGCAAGTAGGCGGTGAGCACCTCGACGAGTTGGTTCTCGTTGATCGGACAGCCCTGCAGCTCGAAATCGACCTGGACGTGTTCGGCGATGGGCGTCGACGTCGCCAGGGTCGAGATGTAGTCGGGCCGCGCGTACACGATGTCCAGGTAGTCGCCCACGTCGGCGAAGTTTCGAAGCGCCTGCACACCGCCTTTGGTCGCGCACGCCCCGATGGTCACCAAAAACTTCGACTGCGCGCGCACCTGCAGGATACGCTCGGCGTCGTGCTCGGTGGTGATCGACCCCTCCACCAACGAGACGTCGTAGGGGCCTTCGAGTTCGCCGCGGGTCGCCTCTTTGAAGTAGGCGATGTCGATGGCGCCGGCGAGCACGAGCAGCTCGTCTTCGAGGTCGAGCACGGAGAGCTGGCAGCCGTCGCAGGAGGCGAATTTCCAGACGGCGAGTTTGGGCGTCGGTGGTGTCATGGCTTGGCGCTGGAGCGCAGGCTGCTAGCCTGCATTACGCGTTCATATCTGGCGGATGTCGAAGAGTTTGTCGACCTGGTCATACGAGAAGACCGCGCCGTCCTTGCACACAAATTTGGCCCCGTATTGGCAGTGACCGCAGTGGCCGACGGCGCATTTCATGTTGCGCTCCATGGACACGAAGATGTCGCGTGGGCCGATACCCCGCTCGCGCAGATCGCGCACGCAGAAGCGAAACATGACCTCGGGGCCGCACAGCATGGCGACGGCGTTGTCGAGCGAGAAGCCGATGCGCCCAATGAGCTCGGTGACCACGCCGACCTCCCCGGTCCAGGTGAGCACGTCGTCGGTGCCGCGTCGCAGCGCGTCGACGGTGCGGTAGACCTCCACGCCGTCGCGCTGCGACCAGTCGTACAGCTCGTCGAGGTACAACACGGTGTCGGGCGTGCGCGCACCAACGAGGATGGCGACGTGACCGTAATCGGCGCGATGTGCGAGCAGATGCAAGATCGCCGGGCGAAGGGGCGCGAGCCCGATGCCGCCAGCGATGATGACCACGTCGCGGCCGCGGGCATGTTCGAGCGGCCACGAGGTTCCGAAGGGGCCGCGCGCGCCGATGACGTCGCCCGACTGGACGCCCACCAGCGCGCGGCTGACCGCGCCGACATCGCGGATGGTATGGACGAGGCGCCCGTCGACGTCGGTGCGGCTGTACGACACCGGGATCTCGCCGATACCAAAGGCGTACAACATGGCGAATTGTCCCGGCTCGCCGGCGACGCTGGCCTGTGGGTCGCACGGCTCGAGCACGAGCGTGCGCACGCCGGCGATTTCGTCGCGCACACCCCTAACCCGATGGGCTACCGGAAGCATCACCGGCGTATGGATTCTGACTTCAGTCATAGACGTCGAGCAGTTGAATGCGTGTGGCTTGCAGACGATTGGCGAGCAGCGCGCCGAAGCGCCGATAGATCTCACAACCCAGCGCGGGGTCGGCGTCGAACTCGGCGTGCACGCCCTCGCCGTCGAGGCGCACAGCCGCGCAATCGTCGACGCAGCGCGCGTCGAACTTCCAGAAATGCGGCGCGAATAGCCACGAGATGCCGAGCACGTCTCCCCTGCCCAGGGTGGTGATGACGTGGGGGCCGCGCGGCGAGGCGAGCTCGAGGGCGATTTTTCCGCGGGTGAGCACGTAGAAGTCGTCCGCGGCCTGGTCGTGGCGAAATACATAGTCGCCGGCAGAAAAGCGCACACATTGGGCGTGCGGGACCAGCTTGGCGAGCTGGGCCTCGCTCATGCCGTCGAAGAAGTGCTCGTGCAGCGCTTGCTCGACCTGGGATGTCTCGGACGGGTCATTCATGGGCGCCTCCTCCGTAGTTCGTCTCGGTGGTCGCGCGGATGGCCGCGGCCTCCTCGGTGATGTCGATGCCCACCGGACACCAGGTGATGCAGCGGCCGCAGCCCACGCAGCCGCTCGAGCCGAATTGGTCGTACCAGGTCGACAATTTGTGGGTCATCCACTGGCGATACCGCGCCTTGTTGGTCGTGCGCACCGAGCCGCCATGCACGTAGGAGAAGTCCATCGTAAAGCACGAGTCCCAGCGCTGCTCGCGCCGGGCGTGGGCGCCGGACAAGTCGGTGGAGTCCTCGACCGAGGTACAAAAGCACGTCGGGCATACGAGCGTGCAGTTGGTGCACGTCAGGCAGCGCTGGGCGACGTCGTCCCAGCGGGGATGCTCGGGGTTGTCCTGGAGCATCTCGCGGATGCCATCGGTCTCGAGGTGCCGGCCCATCTTCGCGGTGGTCTGCGCGCAGATCTCGTCGACGGCATCGTGTTCGTCGGCGCTGGCCGCACGCGTGGGCAGACGGTCGATGAGCGCACGACCGGCGTTGCTGCCGGCCTCGAGCACGAAGTGATGTGCCGGCTCGAGCACCTCGGTGATAGCGACGTCGAACCCGGACGGGGCGCGCGGGCCGGTGCCCATCGACGCGCAGAAGCACGTGCCTCCGGCGTCGGCACAATTGACGGTGACGACGAAAAGCGAGGCGCGCCGCGCCGCATAGCGCACGTCCTCGTAGCGGTCCTGGGTGAGCACGCGGTCGAGCACGCCGATGGCGCTCAGGTCGCAGCTACGAACCCCGACGAACGCGTAGCGCGTCTGGGGAATGGGAGCGGGCTCGAAGCGCACGCTGCCGTCGTCGCCGCGCTCGATCCCGACGAGGGTCTGGCGCGGTGGGCGCAAGAAGCGCTTCCAGGCGGTGGGGCCGACATTGTAGCCGAAGACGGCCTCGTCGCCGCGCCGGCGCAGCCGGTAGGTCGCCGCCTCCTGCTCGTCGGTCCACCCCACCGGCAGGTCGTCGACCCCCGCGATATGGTCGTAGATGATCGCCTGGTCGCGGATGGTCGGGCCGACGACGTCGAAGCCCTCGTCGGCGAGGGCCTCGAAAAGCGCGTCCAACTGCTCACGCGCCAGGATTTGGGCTGAATCTGGTCGAGTCAATGGGGGCCTCTGGCCGCTATCTGGAGCGACAACGCTACCAAATTTGCTTCCAAAAGCTACGCACCCGCCACAGAGCGCCAACCGGTCGACGCAAAATCGACCGGGCAGCGCCCCGTGGCGGGGCGGCGGGATTAGCAGCGACGCCGGCGGATGCCCACCAGGCCGAGGAAGAACAGGGCCAAGCCGGCCAACGACCCCGAGGCCGCGCCGCCCATGCCGGTGCTCGAGCAGCCGCCGCTGCTCGCCGTGCTGTGGCCGCCGCGGTCGACGTCGACGACATGCTCGGAGTGCTCGGCGCTGCCGGAGCTCGTGCCCGAACCGCCGTTGGACGAGGCGCCCGACTGGGGCTCATAGGCCGCCGTATCACCGCCGCCGCGGCTCGCGCCCGCCCAGCGCTCGTAGTCGGGCGGCATGCAGTATTTGGTGGCCGACCCGGAGGTGCCGGCGTCCGGGCAGTCGGTGGTGCCGTCGGAGCTCACCGAGCAGGTCGTGGAGGAGGCGCTGTCGGGGCCGTCGGCGCAGACCATGTCGCCGGGGCAGTCGGTGTCGTTGGTGCACTCGGTCTCGATGAGCTTGCAGTATTTGGTGCCGGTGCCCTGACAGGAGCAGTTATCCTCGGGCGTGCCCGCGTCGGCCGTGCCCGAGCCCGCGTCGGCCATGCCGGCGTCAGGCGTGGCCGGATCGGCGCCGGTCGACGTGCCGGTCGACGATCCCGCCGAACCGCTGCCAGACCCGCCGCTACCGGAGCACACGCAGCTCTGCTCCTCTTCGCAGGTAAAGCCCGCGCCGCAGTCGGAGGCCGTCGTGCAGGGCGCCAGATACGGCGGCAGGCAGTACCCCTCGGTGTGGGTCGTGCATGAGGTATCCGGCGCCGCCCCGGCGTCGCAGTCCTTCCCATCGGCACAGGCGACCGCTGTGCCCGAGCACTCCTCCCAGGAGTAGGTCACGCAGACGTCGTTGCCCGAGCAGTCGCTCACCGAGGTACACGAGGCCGGCGGCTCGGGCTCGCATTGGTGAGTCGTGGTCGGCTGGCAGTTGTTGGTGCAGTCTTGGCCGACCTGACAGGGAGTCGCCGGGCACGGCTCTTGAATTTCCTGGCAGGTAAAGCCATCGCCGCAATCGGCGTCGGTGGTGCAGTCCGAAGAGGCGAACGCGCTCGCCGGCGCCACCAAACAGGCGGCGACGACGGCGGCGGCCATCCATTGCGTCAAAGCAGTCGTATTCACGGTCAGTCTCCGGTCGAGCAGGTCCAAATAACGGTCGAATTCATCACGGTCCTCATCATAGCCGTTACCGCGAAGCAACAACAATGATTTCGCACATCACTTGGCAGCAAGAGCGATGCCAGCGAACGCCATTCTATCCAATATGCTCATTCTCCCACCCAACACGCTTATTTTCCAGTCATTTACGCGCCATGGCGTCTTCTCACCGAGCGCCCGTGGGGGGCGGCCGCCTCGGAAAACTGAGGGTAAAATGCGGCTGACCCGTTGGAGATCTGAGGGGGCTCGCCCCTGGAAGATTGCCCGTCTGTGGTGGCACGACCGCCCCCTTTCAGCTAGATTCAGGGCAGCTAGATTCAGGCTCGACCGTTCTCCCAACTTCCCGAGATCGCCATGACCATCGAAACCAATGAACAACTCGCGAAGCTGCGGGCGGTAGGGCGTGTTGTCGCCGAAGCCCGCCGCCACATGGCAGCGGCGCTTCGCCCGGGCATCACCACCGGTGAACTCGACCGCATCGGGCGGGCGTGCCTCGACGAATATGGCGCGCGCTCGGCGCCCGAGGTGACCTATGGCTTTCCCGGGGCAACGTGCATCAGCGTCAACGACGTGGCGGCTCACGGGATCCCCTCCGACCGGGTCATCGCCGACGGCGACCTGGTCAATATCGACGTCTCTGCCGAACTCGATGGCTACTTCGCCGACACCGGGGCGAGCTTTCCGGTGGGCGACGTCGACGGGCGCGGACTGGAATTATGCCGCTCCGGCAAGCGCGCCCTCGCGGCGGCCCTCGGCCAGGTGCGCAGCGGCGTCGAATTCCGCCAACTCGGGCGCGCCGTCGGCGCGGTCGCCCGACGCGGCGGCCTTACGGTGATCGCCGATCTCGCCGGCCACGGCGTCGGGACCTCGCTCCACGAGGATCCCGACTTCATCCCCTGTGCTCCCTCGAACGACCGCCGGAGGTTTCACAAGGGGATGGTGGTCGCCATCGAGCCATTCCTGAGCGAGGGCTCCACCGGCGTCGGGGAGGACGCCGACGGCTGGACGCTTCGCACGCTCGGCGGCCATCGCGCCGTCCAGTACGAACACACCGTCGTAGTCACCGACCGAAGGCCGATCATCCTGACCGCGTGAAAGCCGCCCCAGTGGTTGCCTCGGGCGTCGATTCGTACTCAGGCCATGCGGATGAGCACCACGCCTCCGATCATGAGCAGCGCGCCGAGAACTCGGAAGAAGATATTCTTCTCGCCGAAGACCAGCCAACCGACCGCCACGCTCACGAACATGCCGGCGCGCTTGATGGAGATGACGTAGTTGACCAGCGGCGTGCGCACCAGCGCATACATTTGGAAGGCGGCCATCAGTCCGGTGAGCAGCCCGGCGCCCAGCAGAGCGAGTCCATGGGCGCGAACTTCGCGCGCCGGATGTTCGACGCGCGTGGCGATGAGCACAGCGAAGACCAGGGAGAAGCCGCAGGCCAACGAGGTCAGGTAGAACGCCGGGGAGGCGTCGACCACGGCGATCTTTTCCACGGTCGCCGAGATGCTCCACAGCGCCGACACCGCCAGCATGTACATGGCCCCGCGATCGGCGGCCAGGGTCGCCAGCGGCTCGAAGACGCCGCGCATGCCCTTGCGCAGATTGAGCACGTAAGCGCCGACGACGATGAGCAGGATGCCCGCCAGGCCCAGGCCGTGGGGCAGGTTGCCCAGCAAGACATACTCCACACCGATGACGAACACCGGCGTGAACGCCACCAGCGGCATCACCAGCGAGATGTCCGAGATCTGCAGCGCGCGCACAAACAGCGGCCAGGCGATGAGGTTGACGGTCAGGCTCACCGCCAGCGCTGCCCAGAACCCCGGAGAAACCTCGGGGATGCCGCTCCACCACAACATCGCAACGTAGACCGGCAGGGAGAAGAAAAAGATCCCCCAGGCGACCAGCAACTGGTTGGCCCGCGACAGCACGGCTTTGAGGTAGGCCGATTGGACGCCGTAGAACAGCGCGGCCAGCACGGCGGGCACAAACCAGTGGGTCTGCACAATGGATCCCGGTCGGAGTAGTGGTTGACGTGGCGACGCGCTCCTACTGGACAGTGACCACGACCCACTGGCACAACAAGTGCGTAATCGACAAACGTCCCGTCCACCCCCTCGAGACCTCAACGGGAGGCTGCTGATGAATGAACAACCCCAAACCCATCTTCGCATCGATCCCCGACTGTGCGGCGAGCCCGTCGATCTGGGCCCGGGCAGGGCGGCGGTCCAAATGACGGCGATTGACCAGATGGCCGTCGACGAGCGCGGGCTCGTGCACGGCGGCTTCGTCTTCGGCCTGGCCGATTACGCCGCCATGCTGGCGGTCAATGACCCCAATGTCGTGTTGGGAGCGGCGGATGCGCGCTTTCTCGCCCCGGTGAGTGTCGGTCAGATGGTGGTGGCGAACGCCACGGTGACCGACGACGCCGGCAAAAAGCGCGTCGTGGAGGCGACCGCCCAGGTCGATGACACGGTCGTCTTCAAGGCGACGTTCACCACGTTTGTGCTCGACCGACATGTGCTGGACAAGTGACCAGTCACTCGTCGACCAGCAGCGCCGAGCGCAACTCCAGGAAGGTGGCGATGTGGTCGCGGGCCTCGTCGCTGATCGTCAAGAACTCCACGCCGAAGCCGCGCGGTTCGTCGGGCTCGCCCCCCGGTTGCTCGCGCAGCCAGGCCACCCGGCCGATCGCGCGAAGCGGCTCGTCGCAGGTGGGCAGCAAGAAGACCAACTTGAACTCGGCGTCCTTGGCCAGCAACTCTTCGGTGGCCACGAACAGCCCGCCCCCGCTGATATCGCCGGTGATCGCCTTGTACTGGACGCCATCGTAGGCGTACGCGATCTTGACCTGCGCGCCCTGGCGCTCGGCGCCGCGCTGGTCGTTGACGAAAAAGTCACCGTCGAAGAAGACTTCTTCCCATTGGATGTCGTCGTCCATCTTCTGTGCCACGGGTGGTGCGGGAACGTGGGAGTCCGTAACGTTGGCCCCATTCGATTATAACGCGAAGCCGCGCGCGGACACCAGTATCGTCGAGCGAGGCTCGCGCCGGCCTCAGAAGCTCCAGCCTACCGACAACCCCAGGGTCCCTCCGACCACCGGCATGACCGTGCCCGAGGCGCGCAGCATGAAGCCGCTCGAGCCCTGGAATTGGTAGCCGACCTGCAGGTACGGCAACCCGAGAAACGCCGACGCGTCCTCGTCGATCTTGGCGTCCAAAAAGTTCACGCCCACCTGGCCGTACAGGCTGTGGTGATCACCCAGGAAGCTCGCCGAGGCGAACACCGGCACCGCCGTACCGCTGAGCTTGTGGGAGGACGAGCCCCAGGAGATTTTTTTGTTCAGCGAGCCCACCCCGATGCCCAGGCTGGCGTCGAATTCGATGCCGAGCCAGGTCGCGTTCTGCCAGAAAAAGCGCTCGTAGTTGAGGGTAGGGACGAGGCCGTGGCCGGCAAATTCCAGATACGCCAGGTTGGGGTGCTGGGCGCGCACCGACGGCGGCGCGGCCGGCGGCGTGGCCGGCGGAGGTGTCTGGGCGGCGACGGCCTGACCGGAGCGCCCGGCGGGCGCGTCGGCCGGGTCGGGCTTGGGCGCGGTGTGCCGATCGCCCTGCCCGTTCGCCGTCGCCTTGTGCTCGTCGGCGCAGCTGTCGGGCAGCTCGGCCAGATACTGGTCGGCCTTCTTTGCCACCAGCTTCGCCGGCGGGTCGTCGACGGGCGGTGCGGTCTTGGCCTTGGCCAGCGCGGCGCGCGCTTTGGCGCAGTTTCCCAGCTTCTGGTAGGCCCGCCCGAGGTTCAAGTAGATGATGTTGAACTCGCCGCCACGCAGCACCGCTTCCTCTAACTGGGCGACGGCGCGCGCGTAGTTGCCGGCCACGATATTCTCGACGCCGTGGTCGTTGAGGTCGAGCGCCGCTTTGGTGGGCTTGGTCGCCTTGGTGGGCGCCGGCGCCTCGTCGGTCGCCGCCTCGTCGGGCTGGCCCTGGGCGCTGGCGACCCCGCTCCACGCACCGATGCACACAACACTCACCACGGCCAGGATGCACCCGCGCAACATGCTGGGGTTGAACTCACTCACAAACGAACCTCTGGAGGTCGAGAAGGCGTTTCCAACGCGAGTGTATCGCACACGGCACGTCCGACTCCACCGCGTTTCGGGACTAGTTGGTCCAGCTCGTGCGTTATGTGGATATAATAGCGAACAACCCCATACCCATCTATGTTCTTTCCTTCCTCCACGGGAGCGGTGTCGATGAGCGAGACAGCGTTGCTTTCGAAGGCGCAGTTGGCGGACTACGAGCGCCAGGGATACGTGGTCGTCGAGGACGTCTTTACTGCCGCCGAGGTCGAGGCGATGCGCCGGGCGTTCGAGCGCCTCGCCGCCACGGCGCGCACCTTGACGCAGACCGCCATGGTCGACGGCGCCCAATTCGTGGTCGACCCCGGCGCCCCTGACCTCGCCGTCGAGCCGGTCGCCATCAAGCGGGTGGTCTGGTGCGGCGCCGCCGAGCCGGTGCTCTCGGAGTTCGGCCGCGACCCGCGCCTGGTCGACGTCGCCGGCCAGTTGATGGGCGCCGCCGAGATGGAGCAACTCATCAACCAGGCGCACTTCAAATTCCCCGGCGACGGTGTCGACTTCCAGTGGCATCAGGACAGCGTCCACCGGCGCTACGGCACCGACCTGTGGACGGATCTCGACGGGCGCGGCAGCTTCATCGAGACCGCCGTCGCCGTCGATGCGATGCGCTCGGACAACGGACCGCTGGAGTTCATCCCGGGAAGCCACACCCGGGGGCATATCTGGCCCGACGAGCACACCGGCGAGCTGCCGGCGGCGAGTGTTTGCGCCGACGACGCCGTCCAGCTCACGATGAAGCCGGGAAGCGTGGTCTTCTTTGGCCCCTACGTCATCCACGGCAGCCGGCCCAACAAAAGCGACGCCCCCCGCCGGCTGTTCCTCAATGGCTTCGCCCTGCCCGGCGCCAACCGCCGAGTCTATCCCGGCGAGGGTGCGGGACGGCTGGTGCGCACGACGCGGCGGCCATAAAAAAAGCCCGGCCCCGTCTAACCGGGGCCGGGAGAGGCCTCACGCTGCGAGCGCGAGTTCAATCGAGCCGGACTGCACAACCGGCCCTTTTTCCATCAGTCCTTGCTGGGAAGCTTGGTGACCTCGTGCGGCGGCTCCCAGCGGTGGTGGCCTTCGCCACGGTCGCCGGCGTCGCCCCAGTGGCCGCGATGCTCGCCGCGCTCCTTATCGTGGTCCTTGCCTCGATGCTCCTCGCCGCGGTGGCCCACGTCGATGCACACGCCCCCGCATCCGTGGGGCGGCTCGGTGAAGTCGGTAGTGCACGCCTCGCTGTTGTTGTTGGCGATGACGTCGCCACCGATTATGTCCAGCCCGTCGGTGATCGTGTTGACCAGACAGCTCGACAGCTTGGCGTTGTGAACGATCATCACGTCGCCGAAGACGCGCACCAGCGAGGGCACCCAGAAGCGCTTCATTTTGGGGTTGCGCTGAACCTCGATGTCGCCGCCCACGCTCTTGAGCCAGGGGGCGCTCACGCCGCGCAGCCCGCCGTTGAAGTGCACCACGAAGTTGCCCTCGACGTGAATCAGCTTGGGCAGGCACAGCCAGTCCAGCCCGTCGCTGTGCTCGTAGATGAATTTACCCCAGATGGTCACCAGCATGGGCATCTTGAGGCGAGTCATGCTGTCGACGCCGGCGAAGATGACGTCGCTGTTGACCGTGGTCAGCCAGGGGAAGACGGCCGACTTCAACTGGCTGTTGTCGAAGATGTGCAGATAGCCGCCCACGTAGCGCAGCATGTCGAACTTGACGTGCTCGAGCGTCTGGTTGCCCTCGATGACCAGGCCGCGGCCGACGTGGCGCAGGTTGGTCAGGCCCACCACGCTTTTGAGGGCGGTGTTGTTCGCGATGCCGATATACCCGCTGACGCTGCGAAGTCCGGCCAGCGCGCTCAGGTTTTGGACATCGTCGGTCTTTTGGATGAAGAGGTGACCCTGGATGCGAAAGCAGTCGCGGTTGGCGAAGGCCTGCAGGTCACTGTTTTTGGTGATGCGCACGTCGTGGCGAATCACCGGGCAGCGCGCCGAGTCCCCGCTGCGCGCCTGGAGCGCCGCCGGTTGGGACGTCGATGGTTGGGGGGCGGAATCGGTGGGCGATGTCGTGCCGGCTTCCCCACAGCCGACCAGCCCCAAACCCATAGTCAGAAAAGCACAAACGATGGCGAATAAGCGCGAATAGGTACTTGTGCGAGTTCTCACTGCGTACTCCTTCGAATGCGAGTAAACCGAACAATCACTCCGTGCTCGCACGGTGTACGATGATGTCGCCCAAACGGCGACACCCCCCTACATTGAGGCCTCTAACGAACAATCTAAACCGGCGCTTGTGGTTGTGAAGGGGGGAAACCTTGTTTTTGCCTCCGGTGAACTAGAAGCCGAGTGGCAAAAGAAAGGCCGGAGGTTGCCCTCCGGCCGTGCCGGCGTCATCGCGACGCCGTCATCATGCTCGGGTTGTGACGCACTCAGTCACCACTGGCGTGGTAGTGGCCCCAATCCCCCTTGGAACGACCGTCGTCGTCATCGTCGTCGCCTTTGTGGCCACCACGATTGTCGTCATCGCCTTTGTAGCCGCCGTCATCGTCATCTCCACGGCGGTGGCAGTAACGGCCGTCTTTGCCATATTTGTCGCCTTTGCGGCAGTCGCCGCGCTTGCACTTGGCCTTGCACCACTTGTTGGCCGTCGAGCGACACTTGCCCATGCAGCGGCCGTTGCCGTGGCATTTGGCCTTGCACCAGGCGGTCACCTTCTGCTTGCAGCGCGGCATGCACATCTTGTTGCCGCCGTGGTCGTCGTCGTCGCCGTGGCCGCCATGCCCCTTGCACTTGGAGCGATAGCAGGCCTTGTTGCACTGGGCGAAGACGCGCTCGAAGCAGCTGCGACCATGGTCGTCGTCGCCGGACATCTGCGACATCAGCACGACGTCGTCCCCCTGCTTTTTGCACACGCGGAAGGCCTTGGCCTGGCAGGTCTGCGCGCAGCGCTTCTTGCAGGTCTTGCCGCCCTCGTCGTCATCGTCGCCGGGCTTGGGATGGCAGTGGCCATCGCGGCACTTGCGACAGGCCTTCGTCGAGCACCAGCTCGGCGGATCGATGTGCGCCTTGCGGCACACCGCGTAGTTGTCGTGGACGATGCGGCGCCCGCTGCAATCGATGTGGCGCAGCAGCTTGGCGATCTGGCAGCGCGACCACTTCAGGTTGTACACGATGAGGATATTGCCGCCGACCTTGGTCAGGCAGCTCAGGTCCACCTTGACCATGTACTCGTTGCGCTGGATCTCCAGGCGGCGACCCACGTACTTCAGGTTGGGCGCCAGCAGCGCCTTGAGGCCGGGGTTGAAGTGGACGATGAAGCTGTGGGCGACGTGCTGCAGTTGGGGCAGGCACAGATACCGCAGCGTGCGGCTGTGCTCGAAGATGAACTTGCCACCGATCCATTTCAGGCACGGCAGCTCGAGCTTCACCAACGAGTTGTTGCTCGCAAAGATGACGTCGCCGCCCACCTTCTGCAGTCGCTTGAAGCTCACCGACTTCAGGCGACGGTTGTTGAAGATATGCAGGTAGCCGCCCACCGCCTCGAGCTTGGGCATGGCGATGGCGGTCAACTCGCGGTTGCCCTCGAGGACCAGCCCCTGGCCGACCTTGACCAGGTTGGGAAGGTAGGCCGTGCGCAGCTTGAGGTTACGGGCGATGCCGATATAGCCGCTGACGGCCACCAGGCCGTGCAACGCATCCAGATTCTTGATGCGCGCGGTCTTGCGGATGAACAGGTGTCCCTGGATGCGGAAGCATCCCAGCCGGTCGAAGCGCTGTAAATCCGCGCGGGTTCGGATGACCACGTCGTGGTCGATCGTCCGGCACGAGGTGTTACCCATGGCGCCGGAGGTCGTCGCTGAGTCATTGGCGGGCTGTGGGGTGGTATCATCGACATTACCACAGCCGGTTCCGGCTACGAGGAACAGCGTCAACAGCGACGCCATCCATACAGACATGCACTTGCGGTGTTCGTGCTTCACGATAGTGTTCCCCCTTTGAAGCCGAGCCAGCCCGTCGACTCCGGACACCGGAAGCACGCTCGTCCCCCGAGCGTATGCTGCTCCCCCCGAACTCGATGTGTCGGCGCTGACCCGCGCCTCAATCAATTAATGCACAATCAACGAACGAATAAGACAGTCGCGTGCACACGACGTGCTCAAACATCGCCCAATTGGCGACATTGTACTACATCTGGGGCCCTCTACTGAACAAGTTAAGAGACCTGCGCGATGATTAAAGGGGAGGGATTGAATTTTCTTTGGAAATCAGGCCCGACCAGCGGCGAATCGGCGCCCCGACACCTCCCCCGTCGACGTCGTTGTGCTGCACGTCGCGGTGCAGGGTCGTCAGCTCAGGTCGATCTCGTAGAGGCGAAAGGCCGGCTGGTCGGGGTAGCAGCGCTGCAACACGGGCAGCGCCACGTTGAACACCGGGATGGCGTTGGCGGTGCGCCCCTCCGGCGCGCCCTTGTGGGCGTGGCCGTGGAAGACGACGTCGGCCTCGTAGTGATTGATGGGGTCTTCGAGGCGGCTGGCCCCCAGAAACGGAAAGATCTCGAGCGGCTCGCCCTCGACGGTTTGGCGGATGGGCGCGTAATGCAGCAGCACCACCCGATAGTCGGTGTCCAGGCGCGACAGCGCCGTCTCTAGCTTGAGCGACTCTTCGACGGTGACGTTGATGAAATCCTTGAGCTCGCGCTCGCCGAATGGATGGATGGAGCGGTTGCCAAACCCGCCGCAAAAGCCGCGAACGCCGGCAAAGCCCACCGGGCCGATGGCCGCGCACTCGCCGTCGAGCACGCGCACGTCGCCCTTCTCGAGCACGCCGACCAACTCGTCCTCGTCCTCGCCTTCCATGTCGTGGTTGCCGAGCACGGCGAGGACGTCACAACGCACATTGGCGTGCACATCCTCGACGAGCATGGCGGCTTCCTGAGGCCGCCCGTGATCGGTCAAGTCCCCGCACAGCAGCAACACGTCGGCGGCCTGCGAGGCCTGCGCGAAGGTCTCGACCAGTCGATTTCGATGGCCGCGTCCGTAGTGAAGATCGGCCATGGCAGCGATTCGCAGTGTGTCGTCGGCGCTCATCGGGTGCTCCGCAAACTCGTGGACTCCAAGCCTCGCCTCTTCGAGCCGAAAGGTACGCGCGCGCCCATCGAAACAAACCGGGCCGGCGGCCCCCGCGGTGCGCGACCAAATCCGTGTTTAGGTTTGCGACATGCACGTGGCGAGGTGCGACGAGGATGGGGGCGCCGGCGGGGCCCCGCACGCACCGACCGCGCCCGAGGCACCGTCAGTTCACGTATGTTGCAGAGGTACTGCATGTCTTCCAATCACGAGCCCGGCGTCGGCACCCTGCCCGAAGACGGCGTCTCCATCGCCGCCCAGGCGATGACGGCCCTGCAGGCGGACGACGTGCCGTTCTTGGTCGCCGGCGCCTACGGGCTGGCCTGTTACACGGGGGTGGAGCGGCATACCAAGGATTTCGACATTTTTCTCAAGGAATCCGACATCGAGCGCGCCCTGTCGGTGCTCGAGGCCGAGGGGTTCGACACCGTCATGCAGTCGGAGGTCTGGCTGGCCAAGGCCTACTGGGGCGAGGAGTTTATCGACCTGATCTTCAACTCCGGCAACGCCCGCACCCGCGTCGACGACTCCTGGTTCACCCACGCCGTCGAGCGCGACGTCTTCGGGGTGCGCGCCCAGATCTGTCCGCCCGAGGAGATGATCTGGTCGAAGGCCTACATCATGGAGCGCGACCGCTACGACGGGGCCGACGTCGCCCATCTGCTGCGCTGCTGCGCCGAAGATCTCGACTGGCAGCGCCTGCTCGATCGCTTCGCCGACCACTGGCGGGTGCTGCTCAGCCACCTGATCTTGTTCGGGTTCATCTACCCCGCCGCCCGCGACACCCTCCCCACCGCGGTCATGGACGACCTGCTGCGGCGCACCCTGGCCGAGACCGAGCAACCCGCCCCGCACACCGACCTGTGCCGGGGCACACTGCTGTCGCGCTTGCAATATTCGGTCGACGTGGACCGGTGGGGCTGCCGGGACGCGCGCGTCATGCCCGACGGCGAGCTGACCGAGGCGCAGGCCCGAGATTTGTCCACCCCCTCACCGCGCTGAGCCGAGCCAAGGAGGCACGATGACCACGATCATCAGCGGCACGCCCGACAAATTGTGCGCGCATTCGCTGCGCCGCTCCACGCTGACCCTGCTCGCCGCCGTGGGCACCCCGGCGGCGCTGATCATCGTGAGCCTGTCCATCCACGGCTGGACGGCGGTCGACTGGATCGGCGCCGTCGTCTGGGGGGGCATCGCCACGTTCACCATCACCATCGGCCTGATGGCCGCCCGGCTCAACCGGTGGACCCACTTCGACCTCCTGGAGACGCTCGGAAGCATTTTCGCCCAGCCCGGCGCCGACGTCGCCTGGGTGCTGGGCATCATCCTGCAGATGGGCGCCGGGGTGCTCATGGCCATCGCGTGGGTCTACACCATGGCGCTATTCGGGTGGCGAGCCTTCTGGGTCACAGGGCTGTTTTGGGGGGCGGTGTGCTTCGGATTGATGCTGATGTTGATGAGCAGCCTGGGGGTCGTCCATCACGGCATGCGCCAGGGCAAGCATGCCGACCCGGGCCCCGCGCTGACCAACTTTGGCCGGCGAACACCGCTGATGCTGCTCGGCGCGATGCTGTTCTACGGCGTGATGCTGGGCCTATTCTACCAGTGGTGGCCCATCGGGTAGTCGGCTAGTCGGCGTCGCGAAGGTCTTTGCGCACCCGCCCCGAGCCGCCGCACACTTCACAGGGATCCTCGACCCAGCGAAAGCCCACGTAGCGTCCCTTGCCGGCGCATCCGGGACATACGCGCGTCTCGGCGTCAACGTCGCCGTCCGGGTCGACGAAATACACCGGCTCCTCGTCCTTGAGGACGTCACGAATGTAGTCCGAAAGGCTGATCTTCATCATCACGCGCTCCCCGTGAGCTTGCGCCCGCTGGCGCCCTCTCCAACACAGACTACTGCACTGGGGAAGGTAAGCACAGCGCGCCGACATTTCTCGCGGCAGAAGTGTCGACGCGCGGGCGGTGCTACCGGCAGTCGGTACGGCGCGGACTGCGCGACGACGAGGCATCG
This sequence comes from uncultured delta proteobacterium, assembly GCA_963697525.1. Lineage (GTDB taxonomy): Bacteria > Myxococcota_A > Bradymonadia > Bradymonadales > Bradymonadaceae > Bradymonas. Next base: position 3,856,544 of record OY969087.1, on the reverse strand, counting down.
CCGCCCAACTGGCCGTCCGCGCCATGGCCCCAGCAGTACAGGTGGTGGTCGCGGCCCAATCCGCAGGTATGGGCGCCCCCGGCGGCAATGCGCTCGAAGCGCACCCGCGTCGCCGCCGGCATCGGCCGAAGCGCGGCCCCATCATCTCGAGAAGAGCGCGCCGGCTGCGACAGCCCCAGCCGCCCCGAGGCGTTCGACCCCCAGCAGAACAGCGTGCCGGTGTCGGTCAACCCGCACGTATGCTCGGCCCCGGCGCTCACGGACGTAAAGTGCACCTCGTCGACCAGCGCGCGCGCCGTGGCCCGCGACTCGCGGGTGCCGTCGCCCAACTGGCCGTGCTCGTTGTCCCCCCAGCAATAGGTGCGCCCGCTGGGCGTCAGCGCGCAGGTGTGATTGGCCCCGGCGCTCACCGCCGAGAACGCCTCCGGGGCAGCCACCGGCGAGGGCACGTTGACCGCGGCGGTGTCGACCTGGCCGGCCTGGCCGCGAAAATTCGCTCCCCAGCACAACACCTGGCCGCCGGCGCTCGCCGCGCAGCTATGAAATTGACCGGCGGTCACGTCCACAAACGCCAACGATGCGGCGACCGCCTGAGGCGCGCCCCGCTGGGAGACCGTGCCGATGCCGAGCTGGCCGTAGTCGTTTCGGCCCCAGCAATACACCTGGCCGGCCCGCGACAGCGCACAGCTGTGAAACTCCCCGACGGCCACCTTCACGAAGTCGCCCGACAGCGCCACCGGGTGTAGCTCGTCGACGTAGCGGCGCTGCTGGGACGGCGCGGCCTGCCCGTAGCGGTTGTCGCCCCAGCAATACACCTGGCCGCCCTCCCCGACGGCGCAGCCGTGGTGCTCGCCGACGCTGAGCGCGTGCAGATGCACCGCGCCGAGACCATCGCCCGGCGCAGGCGTCGCAGCCCCCCAGCAGCGCAGCGCCCCCTGGCGGCTCGTCGCGCACGTCACCCCGTACCCGGCGGCCACCCGCCCTCCGGCAAAGGGGTCGTCGACCCGCCCGTCGCAGTCATCGTCGGCACCGTCGCATTGCTCGATGCCCCCGTGGCGCTCGCGACACTCACATCCGTCGACATGCGCCTCCTGATTGGCGTCGCCGAAGCCCGGCCGGCAGGTGTACTGACAGCTCCCCTGGGGCGAACACCAGGCGAGCGCGTGGGCCAACGCCGGGCAGTCGGCGCTGCTCGAACAACCACGCGTCGGCTTTCGGATCCGGTGAACACTGCTGGTGTGGCCAGCCGCCGAGACCGGATCGGCCTGCACCCGGGTGGCACTGTGGGGGGCGGGCGCACCGTCGGCGGGCTCGTCGACCAACGAGCAACCGGGGGCGGCGACAAACGACAAGATGCTTGCAATCATCACAACCTGTATCTCGAAACGCATGGCTCATTCTCCTGCGTAGTTTTAGTGTCGATTATCCATCCAGGCCTTTGCACAGGCCTCATAATGGTTATCGGCAAAATGAACGTTTGCGTTGCGTGGCCACCCCCAAAATCGCCCCCATAAGGCCTTCTCGGGGCGATCTTTTCTAATGCACACATTTGACCACATTGAGGCCGGCGGGAGTTTTGGGCGCGACGTGGTCGTTACCTCGACAGAAGGCGCGCCACATCTCGATCGGCGCGCATAGGAGGGGTTTTTATGGAGATGCTTCCATCACTCGAAGACATGACCCCGGCGGATTGGGTCGTGGCGATGCGCGGGCTGCGCGACGCCGTCGCCGAGCGCGCCGCCGCAGTGCTCGATCGGCACACCACCGCCGCGGAGGCCGTCGCCGAGCTGCAGCGCGTCTTCGACCGCTACAACGATCCGCGACTCGGCGCCCAGTTCAGCGACGAGGTCGTCGAGGTCGACTACTCCGTGGAGGTGCGCGCCCACGACGACGCGCTGGTCTTCTGGGTGTTTCCCACCGAGGACTACGAGACGATCGTGTACACCGCAAAGGGGTATTGGTGGTTGGACCACCAGGGCACCGACGCCGACAACGATCGCCACGCCCTGCATTGCGATCTCATCTTGCGGCTGCTTCGGCTGTTACCCTGGGCCAACGACGACGACCTGTTGGAGATGGCCGCCATCGAAATCGCCTCGCGGGCGGGCTGAGCCTCACGATCCCGGACCGCTCATCGCCGGCAGCGTTTGGGTGGGCGCCTTCTTGCTGATCTCGAGGTGGATCTTGATCTTGGGCGGCTGCTTGCCCGCAAAGCGGATCTGGTCGGAGGCCACCAGCCGCGTGCTCACGTTGGTCGACTGATGCAGCCCGTTGACGTTGATCGCCTCGGTGGGCAACTCGTTGACATAGCCCTGCATATACTGGGGAATCTGGACCTCGACGCGGCCGGGCTCGGTCACGATCTTGTCGAGCTTGAAGCCGGGGGCGACGTTGCCCTGCAGGTGGGCGCGCACGGGCAGTTGGGTCTTGACCAGCCGATGGGCCTTGAGGCGCAGCGCGTGCGGCTCGAAGTCGCTGACGTTGACGCCGGTGGGCACGTTGATCTCCGAGGCGGTCAGCGCGACCTGCTGGGCGCCCTCTTGGACGTGGTTGAGGTCGACCGAGATCTTGAGTTGAGAGGGCTTGACGTCGTCGAACGCGCGCTCCGAGCCGGACAACTCCACGCGCGCCGAGATGGGCTTGGGATCCTGCAGGTACCAATTCGACGGCAGGCCCCGGTATTCGATGGGCACCTCGTAGGTGCGCTGGACGGTCTCGACGCGGTAGGCAAACAGCAACCACAGCATCGAGGCCATGCCCACCGCCGCCAACTTCAGGCGCAGATTGTGGGCGACCCAGCGCGGCCAGCGCCGCTGGCGCTGCACCGGCGGGGCGGCGTTCTCGAATTGCTCGACCAGCGGGCGCAGTTCGGCGGCGGCGTCGAGTTGGATCAACTGGCCCTCACGGGCCACGCTGACGGTGCCGCGTTCCTCGGAGACCACGATCACAAAGGCGTCACAGCGCTCGGCCAGGCCCAGCGCGGCCGCATGGCGCGTGCCCCCGCGCCCCAGCTTGCCCAGGTGGGTGGACAGCGGCAGGTGCACCGCGAAGCGCTCCATGCGCCCGTCGCGCACGACCACCGCCCCGTCGTGGCCGGCGGTCTTGGGATGAAAAATGCTCATCAACAACGGCACGCTGAGCGCGGCGTCGGCGCCGACGCCCCCGTGCAGGTGGACCTCGACGCCCTCGCGGCCGGGCAGCACGATCAGCGCGCCGATGCGCCGCGCGGCCAACTGGCCGACCGCATCGACCAGGGTATCCAGCGCCGCGCTGGGCACCTTGGCGCTGCGCGCCTCGCCCAGGCTCAGCGTGCGCAGCCGCTCGAACAGCCGGCGAATGTCATCCTGGAAGACCACCACCATCGCCAGGGCGATGACCGTCAACCCCACCTGAAACACCATCGAGGTCAGGTACAAATCGAGCACGTGGGCCAGGGCGTACACCAGGGCCACCGAAGCGATGCCAAAGCCGACCACCCGCGAGACCCGGTGGCGCATCCACGCCAGCAGCGCGTACAGCAGCGCGGAGATGAGCAGCACGTCGATGACATCGGCGGCGCGCACGTTGAGCGTCAGGGTATCCACAAAGGATCGAATGGTGTCGAGCATGGATCGGCCGCTTAACTTCACTAGGGGATCACGGCGCCGGCACGTGCGGCGTCCGGCTTTGAAGACAAAACGCAGCCTCCACCGCTCCGCATTCCTGAGCCCACGATCTTAGTTTCCTCCATCTTTTCAATTACTTGTCGGCCTTTGCAAGTGTTTAACTTCGAGTTTGCGGGTAAGCCCGAAATGGTCGCGCTGTCTGCATCGGTCGTGACGGTGTGGGGGGCGGCCTCCAGGACGTCTGGCCGCACGCGGCCTAGGCGGCGTGCGGCAGGTGCCGCAGCAGGCTTGGAATCCCGACGAGACCGAAGGAGGAGGTTGTATGAAGCGAATACTCTCGATCCCGCTCATTGCGCTGGCGCTGGTGTTCGTGCCGCTGGTCGGCTGTACCACCACTAGCTCCAATCAAGTCACCGCCAGAGAATACGCACAGCCCCGCGAGACCATCCGCGCCGCTCAGGCCATGGGCGCCAGTCGCGTGCCTCGTGCTCAACTGTATTTGAGCTACGCCAAGGACTCCGTCGACCAGGCCGATCAGGCGCTGGACAACGGCAAGAACTATCAGGCGCGCCTGGCCCTAGCACGCGCGCAGGCCGACGCGAACCTCGCGCTGACGATGGCCAAGGAACGCCAGATGGTCCAGCAGGTGCGCCAGATCCAGCAGCGCATCCAGCAGCTCGACCAGCAGGCCCAATAGACCACCGTTGCTGGCCGCCTGCGCGGCTCCGACGGACGCACGGCACGAGACTGACAACGAGGAGGACCTTGTGAGTATCTTTCATCGATTCAAAATTGCGGGATTGGTCGCCGCGCTCAGCCTGCTGTTTGGGGCGTGCGCCACCAGCCCGCCACCGCAGCTCGAGAAGGCCCGCGCGGTCTACAAGCAGGCCCAACAGAGCAACGCGGCCCAATACGCCCCCGCCCAACTCGCCAGCGCCCGCACGGCGCTGATGCGCGCCGAGAAGTCGTACAAGCAAAACGGCGGCGACGCCGACATTACCAAGACCTTGTCCTACATCGCCCTTCGCCGCTCCCAGGAGGCCATGGCCCAGGGCCGGGTCAACTATCTGGTGAGCGCGCGCAAGGCCAAACAAAACGAACTCGTCGCCCGCACCGAGCAGATGCACCGCGAGCTGGTGCGCCAGCGCCAACTCGCCCAGATGAACGAGAAGCAACTCGAGTCCAAGCGCCAGCAGCTCGAGCAGGCCCAAGAGAAGCTGCAGCAACAAAACCTGAACGCCGAGCAGATGCGCAAGCGCCAGCAGGATTATGACGCGGCCATCGCCAAGCTCAACGTCGAGATCCAGCGGCGCAAACAGGCCGAGCAGCAGGTCTCCGAGTTGCAAGACCGGCTCAACAAGGTCGCCAATGTGCGCCAGGAGAACCGCGGCACGGTCATCACCCTGGACAACTCGGTGCTCTTCTCCGTCGGCGAGTCCAAGCTGCTTCCCAACGCGCGCCAGCGCCTCCAGCAGGTGGCCAACGCCCTGAAGCTCAAGCCCGACTCCAAGATCACCATCGAGGGCTACACCGACTCCCAGGGCCCATCGTCGCTCAACCAGCGCCTCTCCGAGGAGCGCGCCGACTCAGTGCGCGACTACCTGGTCTCCCGCGGCATCGACGCCGACCGCATCAACACCGAGGGCTTTGGCGAAAGCCGCCCCATCGCCTCCAACAGCAATCCGGAGGGCCGCGCCATGAACCGGCGCGTCGAGATCGTGGTCAAGCCCTCCGAGGCCGTCGGCGGTGGTCCGGGCAAGAATAAGCAGATGCAGAACGACCAGCAGACGCCTCATCAGCAAAATGAGCCCGAGGAGCCCGGCGAGAAGGTCGAGCCCGGCACGGAGCAAAACGAACATCAGGAGCAGCAGCAAGAGCAGCAGCAGCCGGGGCAAAACGACATGAACCAGCAGCAGGAGCCCCAAAAACGGCCCGGTGACCAAAACGAGGACAGCGACACCGTCTACTGATCGCGTGGCCAATCGCTGCTCCCCAGCACGACGCCAGCCCCCGGCCGCCGAAATCGGCGGCCGGGGGCTTCGTCGTTGGCACCACCGACCACCCTAGCCTTCCACGCCTACCCCCGGAGACCATCATGGCCACCAAAGTCGCCATCAACGGATTCGGCCGCATCGGCCGCCTCGCCTTTCGCCACCTCATGGAGGCCGACGGGCTGGACATCGTCGCCATCAACGACGTCAGCGACCTGAACAATCTCGCTTACCTGTTGCGCCACGACTCCGCCCACGCCTCCCCGTCGGTCGACGCGCGCGCCACAGACGGCAAGCTGCACTGGGGCGATCGGGCGATTCCCTTTTTGAGCGTGCGCAGCCCCGCCGAATTGCCCTGGGCGCAGATGGGGGTCGACATCGTCGTCGAATCCAGCGGCGTGTTCACCCGCCGGGAGGACGCCGCCAAACACCTCGACGCCGGGGCCAGGCGCGTCATCCTCAGCGCCCCGGCCAAGGGCGCCGACGTCACCATCTGCATGGGCGTCAACGAGCAGGCCTTCGACCCCGACAAGCACACGGTCATCTCCAACGCCTCGTGCACCACCAACTGCCTGGCGCCGGTGGCCAAGGTGCTCGATGACCAATTCGGCCTGGTCAACGGCTTTCTGACCACCGTACACGCGGTGACCTCCTCGCAGACCATCGTCGATTTGCCCCACAAGAAATGGCGGCGCGGCCGCTCGGCGCTGACCTCCATCGTGCCCACCACCACGGGCGCGGCCGTGGCCACCACCGAGGTGCTACCGCAACTGGCCGGCAAGATGGACGGGTTGGCGATGCGCGTGCCCGTCATCGACGGCTCGATCATCGACTTCGTGGCGCGCACCGAGAGTCCCGTGTCCGTCGACAGCGTCAACAAGGCGTTTCGAGAGGCCGCTCACAGCGAGCGTATGCGCGGGATTTTGGGGGTCTCCGAGGAGGAATTGGTGTCCAAGGATATCATCGGCTCAACCTACTCGGCGCTGGTCGACGTGGCCTCGACCAAGGTCATCAGCGACGACACCGTCAAGGTGTTGGCCTGGTACGACAACGAGTGGGGCTACGCCAAACGGGTCATCGACCTCGCCAGCTACATCGCCGCGGCGTAGGCCAACGCCCCCCCGACCAGCATGGTCACTGCCAGCCCCACGACGAAGTAAAACAAGCTGCGCAAAACTCGTCGACTAGATGGTCCCATGGCTGCCCCCGCCGCCCGATCCGACACCGTACACGTCAGTGTCAAATCTGCTTGCGGGGGCGTGCCGGTCAAGCCACCACGCCGGCCGCAGCGCGCGGCAAGTCGCCGTCGAGGCACGTCCATGGCACCTGCAACTGCTCGGTGCGCGAGCCGTCCGGGCGGATATGCACCGCGCGCACCTCGCTCAACTTGACGCACACCTCCTTCTGGTTCTGCCGGGCAAAGCGGGTGGCGAAGTTGATCACCCGGCGCGGCTCGGACTTGCCATCGTAGGCAAGCGGCGCGGTGATCTGGGGCGCCCACCGCACCAGGATCTGCGGGTCGCCGACCTCGTCGTGGCGCTCGATCTCCAGGCGCTGAGACCGGCGCACCTGCTCGTCGGGGATGTCCAGGGCCGCGGCAAACCGGGCGAGCACGCGTTCGTCGGCGAAGATCACCTCGCCGCGCTCGATCTCGCACAGCCTGCGGCACCCCTTGGCCACGTTGGTATAGCCAGCCTGCCGCGCACATTCGTGGCGCGTCCACTGACGCTGGCGGCGCGCCTGGCCAAACAGCTCGGCGAGTGTTCGAGGCTTGTCTGATTTTCGCTTTCGTCCAATGAGCCACATGGCAACGTCTCCTGGTTCCATCGGGAACCGGCAGTTTGGGTTTCGACGTCTCACAACCGAAGGACTGCGAACTCGAAAATTACAATAATGTCAATAAATTACACCCCACCAACGAACGCCACAGACACGTTATTCTGCCGAGAGCGAAAAAATCCGTTGGGGCTGTCTTCGATCCCCCCGGCTTGACCCGAGCGCCCACGTGACCATCCCTTTTGATGCCCATCACCGACGAGGAAGAAGATCATGGCCGAATCGAGCTCGACATTGCACGAGTCCGCCGACGCGCTCGACGAGGAGACCATCGAGCGCCACCGCGCGCTGGTCTCGCTCATCGAAGAGTTGGACGCCATCGACTGGTACCAGCAGCGCATCGACGCCACCCAGGACGAGGAGTTGGCCGCCCTGCTCGCCCACAACCGCGACGAGGAGCGCGAACACGCCGCCATGGCCCTGGAGTGGCTGCGCCGGCGCGACGCCGACCTCGACAAGGTCTTGCGCACCTACCTATTCACCGAAGAGAGCATCGTCGACATCGAGGAAGCCGAAGAAGGCGGCGGCTCGTCGGCCGACGAGACGTCGAGCGATGGCTCGCTTGGAATCGGAAGCCTGAGAGGACATAGCTAATGAATGATTTGATGCGCGAGATGGCCCCCATTCCCAAGGACGCCTGGACCGAGATCGACCGCGAAGCCAAACGCGTGCTCGAGCGCACGCTGGCTGCCCGCAAGGTCGTCGACTTCTCCGGGCCGCACGGCTGGCAAAAGTCGGCGGTCAACCTCGGGCGCGTCGACGACGTCGAGGACTCCCCCGAGGAGGGAACCGAGGCCCGGCTTCGCCGCGTCCAACCTCTGGTCGAGGTACGCGTGCCCTTCCAGATGTCACGCCGCGAGTTGGAGGCGGCCGCCCGCGGCGCCAACGACCCCGAGCTCGAGCCGGTGACCTTCGCCGCGCGCAAGGCCGCCCTGGTCGAGGACCGCAGCGTCTTCCACGGCTGGCAAAGCGCGGGCATCGAGGGCATCACCGAGGTCAGCAGCGCGCTGGAGGCCGCCGACGGCGACGGCATCGAGCGCTTCCCCCGCCTGGTCGCCGAGGCGCTCGACCGCCTGCGCATCGAGGGCGTCGGCGGCCCCTACGCCATCGTCGTCGGCCGCGACAGCTACACCGCCCTGTCCACCACCCACGTCGACGGCTACCCGATCATCCGCGACATCAAACGCCTCCTCGACGGCCCCGTCGTGTGGGCGCCAGGCGTCGAGGGCGCCACCGTGCTGAGCATGCGCGGCGGCGACTTCGAGTTGAGCGTCGGGCGCGATTTCTCGGTCGGCTACCTCGACCACGACGCCGACGAGGTCAACCTATACATCGAGGAGAGCTTCACCTTCCGCGTGCTCGGCCCCGAGGCGGCCGTGCCGCTGCCGACCGTGCGCATGTAAGCTTTCCATTTTCATCGACGCGCGTCGTCCGCTAAGGTAAGAGAAGTTATCCGACTTTTTGCACCGTAGCGGACGATGGCGATGTTGACGCGCGCTTCCCTGACAGTCCTCTCATTGGCGGCCTTCTTATGGGCCGGGTGCGCGAGCACCGACCCACCGCTGACCAATACCGGCGGCGATACCGGCACGCTTTCGGGCGCGGACGCCGACGCCGGCCGCGGTGGCGGCGGAGACGTCGCCTTTCAGGATACCGGTCAGGTCGAGAAGGATAGCGGACCGACCTACCACCCGCCCCAATTTTACCATTCGACCTCCGGTGGGGGACTCTCCACCTCGTCCCAATTCAAATTGCAGATGAGCTTCGGCGCGCCGATGCCCCGCGGCAACGCCTCCAACGGCCAATATCGCCTGCGATTTGGCCCGGTGAGCCCGTGAGCGTGGTCGTGTCGAACGAACGTCGAAGCAACGCCGAGAAGATGGTTGGAGAAGCCATGAGGTTCAAAACTTTATTCGTGCTCGTCACCCTGCTGCTGTTGGCCCTGCCGACGGCGGCTTTTGCGCAAGTGCCGGGCTATTTCCCGGTCCAAGCCTACCTGACGGACACCTCCGGGGTGCCCGTCGACGGTGACGTGGAGTTGGAGTTCAACATCTACGACGCCGCCACCGGCGGCACCGTGCTGTACACCGAGACGCAGACGGTGCAGGCCAACGAGGGCGCACTGACGGCCTACCTGGGCAAGAACACCGCGCTCGATCTGAGCATCTTTACCGACCATGAGGACCTGTTTTTGGGGGTCAAGATCAACGGCGGCGACGAGCTGCAGCCGCGCCAGCGCCTGGCGACGGTGCCGTTTGCCGCTCGCGCGCTCAGCGCCGCGCACGCCGACGACGCCAAGACCCTCGACGGTCATTCCGCCTCGGACTTCCAGCCGACGACCTACACGGCGGCCGCGCCCCTGGAGATCGACAGCAACAACCAGGTGAGCATCACCAGCACGTGTGCGACCGACTCCATCCTCAAGTGGACCGGCTCGGCCTGGGAGTGCACCCCCGACGCCCAGCTCGCCGCCGATGCGCCGCTCGAGATCGACGGCAACAACCACGTCGGCCTGAGCACCTGCCCGAACGGCCAGGTGCTCAAATCCGACGGCACCTCCATGGTCTGCGCCGACGACGCCGACACCCAATATACCGCCGGCACGGGCTTGTCGCTGTCGGGCGGAGCATTTTCGGTCGACTACACCACCACTCAGCGCCGCGTCAGCGGGGCGTGCAACGGCACCGGCGGCAAGGATTACATCACCGGCATCTTGGCCGACGGCACGGTGGTCTGCGGCACCGACGCCAACAGCGGCGGCGACATCACCGCGGTCAGCGCCGGCGCCGGGCTGACCGGCGGCGCCAACAGCGGCGCGGCCAATTTGAGCGTGGCCGCCGGCGGCATCGACTCCGCCATGCTCCAAGACGGCTCGGTCACGAACTCCAAGCTCGCCAGCAACGCGGTCACCACCGACAAGATTGCCAACGGCTCGGTGGGCAACGCCGACCTGGCCAACGACGCGGTGACCTCGGCTAAAATCGCCAACGGCTCGGTGGGCAACGCCGACCTGGCCAACAACGCGGTGACCTCCGCCAAGATCTCCGACGGTACCATCACCGGCACCGATATGGCGGCCAGCGCCGTCGGCACCCGCGAGTTGGCCACCGGCGGGGTGACCAATGCCAAACTGGCCAACGACTCGGTGACCTCGGCCAAGATCTCCGACGGCACCATCACCAATGCCGACATCTCGTCGAGCGCCAACATCAGCGCCTCCAAGATCGATTACGGCTTTGGCCAGACGAGCACGTCTACCAGCTTCGGCACGTTCATCCCCCTGGAGACCTGTCCCATCGGCGGCCAGGACGGCCCTCCGTGCAACGGCGCGGCCGTGGGAACCATGTGCGAGGCGGACGACACAGCGCTGGACAACAACCTGGACAACTGCAGTTCCTACGACTGGTATCTGCGCACCAATTGACCTTCCATCATCTGCAAGCTGTAACCCATGGCGGAAAAATCTCGTAAGTCCGTGACCGTGCCCAAGGTGCTGCGCCGCGTGAGCGCCGGCGCCAAAAACGCGCTGACCATCCTCAAAAAAGGCCGCCTGGGCGCACCCTACCGCGCACCCTACGAGGTCGTCGCCGAGGGCCGCGCCCACCGCCTGCGCCATTACCACGCCGAGCGCGCCGACCAACCGGTCGCCCCGGTGCTGCTGGTGCCGCCGCTGATGGTCACCTCCGAGGTCTACGACATCTCCCCGGAGTTGAGCGCCGTGAACTTTATGGGCACCAGCGGCCTGGATGTGTGGCTGGTCGACTACGGCAACCCCCTGGCCGACGACGACGGCCTGGAGCGCACCCTCGACGACCATATTCTGGCGGTCGACGACGCCATCGACTTCGTGCACGCCCACACCGGCCAGGACGTCCACCTGGTGGGCTACTCTCAGGGCGGGATGTTTTGCTATCAGGCCGCCGGCTACCGGCGCTCCAAGAACCTGGCCTCGCTGATCACCTTCGGCAGTCCGGTGGACATCCGGCGCAACCTTCCCGTCAAGATGCACGACGACGTGGCCGCCCGGCTCATCGAGGTCGCCCGTCAGGGCATCTCCGGCCCGCTCGAGCACATCGACGGGCTTCCCGGCTGGCTGACCAGCAACGGCTTCAAGCTGTTGAGCCCCCAAAAGGAGATCAGCCAGATCCTGTCGTTTTTCGGGCTGTTGCACGACCGCGAGGCGCTCGAAAAACGCGAGCCCAAGCGGCGCTTTTTGGGCGGCGACGGCTTTATCGCCTGGCCCGGCGAGGCGCTTCGCGACTTCGTCGACCAGGTCATCGTCGAAAACCGCATGACCTCGGGCGGCTTCGTGGTCGACGGGCGCACATTTAGCCTGGCCGACATCGACGCCCCCATCCTTTACTTCGTGGGCAAGCGCGACGAGATCGCTCGCGCGCCGTCGGTGCGCGCCATCGAGAAAGCCGCCCCCAACAGCGAAATCCACGGCCTGGACGTGCCCGCCGGCCACTTCGGCCTGGTCGTCGGCTCGACGGCCATGGGCCAGGTGTGGCCGACGGTGGTCGACTGGGTGCATTGGAAATCCGGGGCGGTGGACACCCGCCCCGCCCTGCTCGACGACGACGGCGACGAGGAAGCCAGCGCGCGCGCCACGGCCCTGGCCCAGCGCAGCGACGACCCGTCCAGCACCCGCATGTTGTACGACGTGGCCACGGTGCTCGCCGACGGGCTGTGGCATAAGCTCGGTGACGTCTCCCGCGAGGTCGGCGACATCGTCGACACCCTGCGCTGGCAACTGCCCCGGCTCGCCCAATTGGAGAGCCTGGAGGACGACTCCCCGGTCAATATCGGCCGCGCCCTGACCGAGCAGGCCCACGCCATCCCCGAGAAGACCTTCTTTTTGTGGGATGGCCGCGCGTTCACCTACGCCCAGGCCGACGCCCGGGTCAACCAACTGCTCGCCGTGCTCGCCGACGCCGGCGCGCGCCCCGGCCAGCATGTGGGCGTGCTCATGGACAACCACCCCGATCTGCTGACGGCGGTGGCCGCCATCAGCCGGCTGGGCGCGGTGGCCGTGCTGCTCAACTCCGGGCTTCGCGGCGCGTCGCTCGACCAGGCGTTGAGCGCCGGCGCCGTCGAGTGGCTCATCTGCGATCACGAACACGTCCAGCAGGCCGCTACGTTCGAGGCCGGCCCGGTGGGCGTGCTCGGAAGCGACGACGCCGACGCCTCGCTTCCCGACGGCGTCATCGATCTGGAGGCGCGCCTCGACCCCGCCGTCGACGCGCCCCCCGAGGGCGTCGTCGCCAACCCCGGGCGCGCCGGCGACCTGGCCATGCTCATCTTCACCAGCGGCACCACCGGGCTTCCCAAGCCCGCCAAGATCACCAACCGCCGCTGGGCGATGGCCGCCCTGGGCACGGCTGCCGCCTGCCGGCTCTCGCCCAACGACACCGTCTACTGCGCGCTTCCGCTGTACCACGCCACCGGCATGCTCGTGGCCTGCGGCGGCGCGCTCATCGGCGGCGCGCGCCTGGCGTTGGCGCGCGAGTTCTCGGTGCGCCGCTTCTGGCCCGAGGTGCGCCGCTACGGCGCCACCGTCGTCTTCTACGTCGGCGAGATGTGCCGCTACCTGGTCAGCGCCCCCGAGCAGCCCAACGAGGACCAACACCCCGTTCGCCTTTTTGTCGGCAACGGCATGCGCCCGGCGGTGTGGCAAGAGCTCGACGAGCGCTTCGGCCCCGTGGACGTACTCGAATTCTACGGCTCCACCGAGGGCAATTTGTGCCTGGCCAACCTCGACGGCCGCAAGATCGGCTCGGTGGGCCGGCCCATCCCGGGCACCGACGAGATCGCCCTGGTGCGCTACGACGCCGCCAGCGGCCGCCCGCTTCGCGACGCCAACGGACGCCTCGAGCGCGTCGACGACGACGAAGCCGGCCTGCTCATCGCCCGCATCACCGACGATCACCCCCTGGCCCACTTCGACGGCTACCTCGATGACGCGCAGACCGAGCACAAGATCGTGCGCGACGCCTTCGCCGACGACCAGGCCTGGTTCAACACCGGCGACATCCTGCGCCGCGACTCCGACGGCGACTACTGGTTCGTCGACCGTATCGGCGACACCTTTCGCTGGCACGGCGAGAACGTCTCCACCGAACAGGTCGCCGAGGTCGTCGACGCCGCCCCGTTTTGCAAGATGTGCGTCGCCTACGGCGTCGAACTTCCCGACTACGACGGCCGCGCCGGCATGGTCGCCATGCAGCTCGAAGACGGCGCCGACTTCGACGGCGACGCGCTATTCGCCCTGGTCGGCGAGCACCTCTTCCCGGCCGCCCGGCCGCGGTTCGTGCGCCTGGTCGACAAACTCGAGCGCACCGACAGTTTCAAATTCGTCACCCTCGGCCTGCGCGACGAAGGCGCCGACCCCGGCGCCATCGACGACCCCATCTACGTCTACGACGAGGACAGCCAGACCTACCGTGCGCTAACGGCCGACGACTGGGTCCCCCAGAACCTGTAGAAGTAGGTGCTCGGCAAAGATCTTGCGCGAACGCTCAAAACGACACAGCTTCGCTCGATCCTTACCGCTCGCACCGCAGACCTCAAAGGCCACGTTCACGCGCACTGTCGACCTCGCAGGGAGCTGAGCCAACGGACAAGCGGAGTTATCGGAGCACCCGAAGCGCGGTCGACGCTGATAGGCGTCCGCACCCGTCCGCACCCATACGAGTAGACCAACGGACGGACGATGATCGCATCCTACTGGGATGTGTGTGATCCACACCGGGGGAAACCGATCACACACTACTGCGATTTTTCACTTACTAATTCAGAACCCCGCTGATAAACTAAGTGCACAATCGTCATTTATATTGGGGGACCGCTGCGGTTCCGTGCCATTGAAAACCATGAGTACGAGGACCACGCCCTGGTTTCTTCTTATTTTTCTTCTGGGCCAAGTCGGCTGCGGGTCGTCCGACGACCAATGCCATCCCAACGAGATCATTCAGACCAAGACTCCGCCGAGAACCGTACAATGTGGCGCCTTCACAGGGGCAACGTCGAAGGAACGACAAGACGCAGATATGAGTGCGGGCTACTCGTGCGGAGCCGACGCCTGGGCGAACGGTAATCCGTTTCGCTTCTCCGAAGCGCCTCTGACGCTCGACTCCGAACTTCGCTACGTTTACGTTGGCTATGCCGATCACCGCATCATCCGCCTCAAGGTCGTGTCGGATCAGGTTCATACTCGAGTCGACGAGTCTCGCTGTGACGACGTTTCATTCGAGCACGGCCAATTGGCCTGTCATTCTTTCGGCCCATCGACCAGGGTCTGCGAAATGACAAAGTAGCTGGCTTCATTCAGAGCGAATCCCTGTTTCGACTCCCGTGCCCGCGTCCCTGGCAACCAACCTCCGTAACTACAACTGCGCAACCACTTGTTCGTCGCCTGATGATCTGTGGCTAGGTTGTCATTACAGCCCGACAGCAAGGGGAAAAACTCTCTGGGGGCGCCGGTTTGGCCGGCGTGTCGGCGCGGCAAGGGGAGCCGCGCGGCGCATCTGCAGGGGTCGCTGTCGGGCCGATGTATTCTAGCAAACTACGCTATTGGGAGGTGGCGCATGATTTTCGTGGACCTGTACCGCGATGTTCTGCCGGATTGGACACGGCTTCGGATGCTCGACGACACGGAGGCCGAGGCCGCCGCCGAATTGTTAGTGGCGCTGACCCAACTCGGCAGCAAGGCGGACGATGGGGACACCTACGACAACCTGGTCGAGGCCTGGTTGGAGCTGTTGTGTGGTTTTGACGAAACGGCCCGGGCGGCCCTGGCCGCCCATATCGATACATCCTACGAGCGCGTGGCCAGCCTATTCGACCACCCGCACGCCTTCGGCATCCTGCTGGCGTCGGCGTGCCGGCGCTTGCGCTCGCCCATCGCCCAATTTCACGTGATGTGCATGTTCACCGTCACGGTGTTTTGCTCGGGGCCCGACGAGCGCCAGGTCGAGCTGTGCTACCGCATCGGCAAGAAGTTCGGCATGGTCGACGCGCGCGTCGAGGAGCTTCTGTCGCGCATGTGGAGCGCCTATCAGGCCGCTCGCGCCCAGAGCCGCGGGGTGGAGTATCCGCACGAATATGTCCACGGCACCCATTGGGACCGTCGACCGGCGCTATTTCGCGCGACCAACCCCTTCGAAAAGTCACCCAGGTAGGGCAACCACGGGGTTCGGGCCCACACCACCGGGCCAACCCCATGCCCCAAAGGCGGCTCCCGTGCCGTACGTCGTAAGAGTGGAGCCCAACAGCAGGGAGCCCGACCTCGCAGCTATTCCGGGGGGAAATAGCTGCTCGGTCGGGCTCCCTGCGCAGTCTTCTGACGACCGTCGCCTCAGGGCGCGTAATCGGTGCATTTGCCCACCGTCACATCGTCGGTCCAGGCGGTGTCGTACCAGATGCAATACTCGAAGAAGCTGTCCGGCTGGGGGTCGGCACGCCAATCCATATTCTTGACGTTGGTCCAGCCGTGGCCCCACACGTCGTCGAGCGCGTCGTAGCGATCCTGGGTCAGAAAGTCGAGCTTGCCCGAGGTGAACGCGTCGTCGAGCTCGTTTTCGGTCAGCGGGCTGTCGACGGCGCTGTCGACGTAGAGCATGGCGCATAGGTCGTTATTCGACGAATGGTATTTGTCCTTCCAGCAATCGGCGACGGCGATGGACATCTCGTAGATGTCGTTGGTCACGGTTTCGTGACCGGTGACCGGCTGGGAGTCCGCGATATGCACTACCTTGCCGCAAAAGCCCTCCAGCGAGCAGCCCTCGCCCTGGGGGCAATCGTCGTCGCCATAATTGCTCGAGGCGTCCCAGTAGCGACACTCCACGCAGCGCTCGGCGTTGGCGTCGCAATAGCCCAAGCTGCTCGCGCAGTCGGTGATCGCGCAGAAGTCGCCGCTGCACTTGCCGCTGTCGCACACGTAGCCCTTCAAGCACTCATTGTCGGCCGTGCACGCCTCGCCTTCGGGCAGCCGGCATTGTGACACCGTCGAGTCGCAGCGGGCCGGGTCGGCGCAATCGTCGTCGGTCTGGCAGGTGCCGCCGATGGCGACCTTGCAGGTGGCGTCGGGCCCGGTGCCCGAGCAACTCGCCCCGTCCTGCGGGCACTCGTCGACGTTGCCGTCGCAGTTGTCGTCGATGCCGTTGCACGTCTCCTGGGCGTCGGGGTTGATGGTGTCGTCGGTGTCGTCGCAGTCGACGCCCTGGCTGGGGCAGTCGGTGTTGTGCCCGGCGATGCCGTAGCCGTCGCGGTCGTCGTCGGTACAGTTAGTCGGGCACGCGTTGTCGGTGCCGTCGCAGTCCTCGTCGACGCCGTTTCCACACACCTCCTGGGCGCGCGGATTGATATCGGGGTTGGTGTCGTCGCAGTCCGGCCCCAGACACCCCTCGCCGTCGCCGTAGCGGTCACCGTCCTGATCGACACAGGTCGCCTGGCACGGCTCGTCGCCGTGCTGGCAGTCGTTGTCGCGCCCGTCTCCGCAGACCTCCTCGGCCCCCGGATGGATGGTGTTATTCGAGTCATCGCAGTCCGTGCCCTTCTCGCACTGGGCGGTCAGCCCCAGGTAGCCGTCGTTGTCCTTATCCTCACAGGTCTCGGCGGACACACTATTGTTGGTCTGCGTGCCCGTCCCCGGATCCGTCGACCCCGCGCACCCCCAGCCCAAGCCGGCGGCGAGCAGACACCCCACCAACAACACATAGAACCGTCGCGTCATCTGTTTCCTCGTAATTTTCACGGAATTAATCCCACATAGTGCGAGGGTAACAGCAACGCGCACGCAGGTCACGTCTTTGGGGCGCGGTTGTGTAACCGGGGACTTCGAGGCGTGGAGGCACGTGGTTCTGGACCCGGGGAGCGCCCCGCGGCCGCATGCCGCGGGTGAATCAGATCGTCCGTGGTTCTGGACTCGTGCAGACCCCGGCGGGTTCATCCCGCCGGTGAATCAGGTCGTCAGCTACGAACGGGCGTCTTCCCCTCCAAGACCCCGGCGGATTCATCCCGCCGGTGAATCCGATCGTCAGCTACGAGGGCAGCCACCCAAACACAACTCACCATCCAAAATCCGCCCCAGACGCCGCTCGATGGCCGATCGGCCAAGAAAGGACGCAACGATTCGGCCCTTTCTGCCGAAAACCATAATGAGGGCACCGAATAGGACGTGGCGTCTAACCCAGCGTCGCGCCGTCAAAGAGGTAGCCCTCACGGAAGCGCAACCGTCGCATCGAAACAACGCCATCGGCCCGGTCCGATACCCGCCCCTCGCCGCATATCGGCGTGAAAGGCGGACGACCCAGGGCACGGCCGAGGTGCGTCTTGGTTGGTTTCATGGGGGAGGGCTCGAGGAGCCCAGACGGTGGGTCAGTTGGGGCATTGCGCGCGCTTCGGCAACGCGCGCGAGGCTTTTTCGGGGGTAGCAGACCGCCTCGCTTAGCCGACGATCTTGGCGTCCCGTGGGGCTAAACCCACGGGGGCGCTCGAGGTGGCGACCCGCCTCGCTTTTCAGGGAAATGCCTCCGCATCACATGCGTAGAAACGCCAGCTACGGCCACTCCGCGTACGGATGCACGGGTTTGATGTGACCGGGTGGCGCCCGGAACTTTCCGCGCCGCGCGTTGTCGAACGGGTACTGCCAATGGACCCGAGAGGATATTGCCATGACCACTGCCACGATGGATCCGCGCGG
Source organism: uncultured delta proteobacterium (assembly GCA_963697525.1). Taxonomy (GTDB): domain Bacteria; phylum Myxococcota_A; class Bradymonadia; order Bradymonadales; family Bradymonadaceae; genus Bradymonas. The sequence continues at coordinate 3,838,410 of OY969087.1, read as the reverse complement.
GATGTCTCTCGCGCTCGCCCGCCGCCCGCCGATCGACACGGAGTCGGCCCCTTATGTGGGGCTAAGCGCGTTGTTACACGCGCTCTTATTGCTGTTCGTCATGGTCGTTCCCCCGGGCGCCGCCACCATGGAGCTCGACGGCCTCGCCCAGCGCGACACATTTGCGAGTATCGCCGCCATCCCCGAGGCCGCCCCGCCGCGCGAGGTGCATATGCAACCGTCCCGTGACGAGGGCACCGACGCTGCCGCTGGCCACAAGGGCGACGAGGGTGCAGCGGGCTCGCCCGACGCTGCGCCTTCCCACAAACGCGTGGCGATCGAGCGAGCACCGGACAACGCCGACCCACGCCTCAGACACGCGCGCGACAAGGCCGTGGCGGCCAACGCCGGGGTAATCGCGGCGTTCGGTGGGACGTCTACGGCAAAAATGTGGGGCGCGAGCGGCGATTCGGTGGGCTCGGAGGCCAACAACGCCCTGAACCATATGGGCGGAGCCGACGTCGGACCCACCGAGGGAACCGGCGGTCTGGGCGTTCGGGGGACCGGCCGCGGCGGCCCGGGCGACGACGAAAGCTTCGGCCTCGCGCGCGTTCACACCCACGGGCGCGGCGGCGGCGAGCGCGACAGACACCACCGGCCCGGGCTAGGCGACCACCGTCAGAAGCTCCCCGAACCCGTCCCCGGCCGCCCCATCATCGACGGCGGGCTCGACCGCAAGATCATCCGACGCGTCGTGCGCCAACACCGCCGCGAGCTGGGCTTTTGCTATCAGAAGGAGCTGCAGTCGCACCCGAGCCTGTCCGGACGCGTCGTCATGAAATTCACCATCTCGGGCGACGGCGCCGTCATCGCCGCCCTCGCCCGCCAAAACACCATGAATAGCCCGGCAGTGGCCGCGTGCTTGAGCAATAAGATTCGCCACTGGCACTTCCCCGCACCGACCGGCGGGGGCCTGGTGACGGTCAACTACCCGTTTCGCTTCAGCCGCGAGTAGCGCGCCGGTCAAAACGTATAATAGTGGTGGCGCTGGGGCTGGTAAGGCCGCAGGTGGGAGTTGCTGCCGCTGAGCAGTCCCTGCGGGACGAACTGAAGGGTGCGCCGGCCCAGCAGACGGGATACGCCACCGGGAGGGTCGACGCTGGTGCTGCCGCGGGCGGCCAACTGAGCCAGGTGCTCGGCGACCGGCACAAAGTTGCGCTGGTCGTCGAAGCCGAAGCGCTTGGCCATGCGGTAGGCCTTCGTGGCGCGGTCGACATCGCCGTTTTTGTACGCCGCGATGGCCAGGCAGACGAGCACGCTGCTGTCCGTGCCGAACGTCGACTTCTGGGCCTGCTGTGCCCACCGGAGCGCGCGCTTGGCGTCTCCGCCGTTGACCGCCTGGTTGAGCGCGCGCCGGCTCAGCATCATCGGCAGATACAGCGTCTGGGTGCCCGTCAGGCGGCTATAGGCGACGGACTGCGCGTACCATCGATCGGCGCGGTGCAGCAGATGCGCCTGGGTCAGCAAGCTGCCGATGAGCAGACTCCACCGGGGGCTGTTGACGAAATAGCCGGCGTCGAGCAGCCCGGGGACGGCCTTGTCCAAAAAGCGCACGCCCCAGCGGGCCTGTCCAGCCTCGCGGATCGCGACAATGGCGCGTGCCAACGGGTGCTCCTGGACACGAAAGCTGCGGCCGGGCAAGGCGAGCAGCCGGGTCAGGTAGGTGCGCGCGATGTCGAAGCGCCGGGCCCGAAGGGCCACGGTGGCGATGTCCTGGAGCAACTGGGCGTCGCCGACGCGCGGCGCGACCCCGTGCGCGAGATCCTTGGCCGCCGTCGGGCTGTTCGTGCTCAGCCCGACCAGGCCGCGGGCGAGCCACGACGCCGGCAGCTTGCCCCCCTCCTTGAAGGCCCGCCGCACCAGGCGCGCCGCCGCCTGCGGATAGCCGTCGACGGCGAGGTCGTAGGCCAGCGTCGCGGCCTGCGCCTCGCGATTGGCCGCCCGCTCGACCAGGGCGTCCAAAAAGTGCATCGCCCGGTCGACGAAGCCGACTTCGAGGTGGGCGCGCGCCACCGTCCGCACAGCCGCGGCCGACAACCCCGATGCCTGCACCTTGGGCGCGAGGTAACGCACGATCTCCATGAAGGCGCGCTGCCGGTCGAGCGCGTCGACCAACAGATCCACCGCGCGCTGTTCGGCGCCGTAGCGCTCGACGAAACGGGCGATGGCCTTGCGCGTCGCCGCGCCGTCGCCGGCACGCACGCTGACGATGATCTGGGCGACGCGCGGACCATAGACCGCGGGGGCCGCGTCGACATACGGCTGGAGCATCACCCGGGCGATGTCTGGATCGAAGGACATGGCGATGTCCTTGATATAATTGATCCGGCCGAAGCGCTGGCCGCGCTCGCCGACCTGGCGCCAGTACCGCGGCAGCAGCCGCTCGACGCTGTCGCGGTCACCCACCCGCGCCGACTCCGCCAGCGCCGTCTCGATGGCGTGGTCGGTCGGCGTTCGCTCGGCGCGATCGCGGGCCACCCGCGCCGCCTGCTCGAAATACCCGTTGGCCTTCAACGCGCCGATAAGGCTGCGAACTGCGTCTGGATGCCAGGCGGCCCGCTCTTGCCAGTGGTCGAGCAGCCGCCGAAGGCCGCGCTCGTCGCCGGACTCGGCGTAGAATTTGACCCACTCCACGACCAGCGCCGGGCGCGCCCGCACCGAGCGCGCGTGGCCGCGCCCGACGGCGGCGTGCGTCACACCGTCGAGCACGGCCCTGGCCCGCTCGTATTCGCCGGCGGCGATCAGCCGGTCGGCGCGGGCGACGGCGTCGCCGACACGGGTCGAGTGGCTGGACGCACCGTGCTCGTCGGCGGGCTTGGCCTCCGGCGCCACGTTGCTGATCAACCGGCGCATGCCGGCGCCCCGGCGTGCCGACGTGTCGAGCGTCATGACGAACGCGTGCACCTCGTCGGTGTAGCCGGCCGAGTACAGCAGCGCCAGCCCCCGTGCTACGTCGCGCATCGGATCGACGCGCTGCAGGTGGTTGGAGGGCGTCGTCGACGCGTAGGCGAGCAGCGAGCGCAAAAACGCCAGCGCGTGGCCCACTCCACGGGTGCGCAGCAGCAGATTGGTGTAGGCGACGGCAAGGCGGCTATTCGCGGCCATCAACGGCACCACTTGCTCGAGCAGCGACTCCATGGCCTGGTCGCCTCCCAGACGAAGGAACTCCAGGTTCATCGGCAGGTGCGCGAAGTAGCGGTACCGGTGGCGCCGCGCCAACAACCTCGTCAGCCCTGCATCCGGGCCGCTCTGCCGACCGACGACCAGGCTCAGGCTGGCGCGGGCTTCCGTCCTGGCGAGGCCGGTGCGCTCCAGCACGGACAGCGCCTTTGCGGGATGCCCGGCGCGAAGCTCCTCCTCGAAGAGCAACTCGGCGAGGTATTTGGACTTGCTTCGAGCGACGTGGCCTTTGAGCCGCTCGATGATCGGCGCCAGCGCGTCGATGCGCGCCAGCCCATCTCGCGCCGTCCACGCCAGATCGGCGGCGGTGTCGTTGTCGCCCTTGTCCAGACGCGCGTTGATGACCGCTGCCAACGCCCCGAAACGTCCGGCGCCGAGCAACGCATCGCCGACGTCGAGCCACTGCGCCCCGGCGCTCACCTGATGGTCGGCCCATCGAACCAGCTCGGCGGCCGAGCCCGTGGGCACACCCTGCGATGGGCGCTGCTGCTTGGCGAGGGACTTGAACGGGCTGTCGTCGCGAAGCGCCGCCGCGCGGGCCAACGTCTCTTGGCCGACCGCCGCGAACTCCTCGAGCATCGCCCGATAGGCATATTTCGAGCGAAGGCCGGCCCTGGCGGCCGCGAAATAGTCGGCGATGGCCGCCTCGAAATGGCCCTGGCGCACCAGAAACATCGCGCGCCGCGCCAGCGCCGAGACGCTGCCGTATCCCTTGCTGTTGCGCACCGCCCGATCGCAGGCCGTTGCGGCCAGCTTGTGGCCGCCGTGGCTGTCCAGAAATCTGGCGATCTTCAGCCAACGATAGCCAGACCCGTATCCCGGCGAGACGCTCTTCTGGAACTGTGTCCAGGCATCACGGCGTCGTCCCACGGCCCACAGGGCGCGCGCATATTGGTCACGATGATTTCGCACGACCGCGCTCTCCGGCGCCAGCCGATCGAGGCGGGCGACGAATTGGGCGAGCAGGCCGTGGCTCGACAACCCGTCGAGGTCGATGCGCCGGTCGGTCGCTTTCAAATAGGGGTGGCGCCCGGTGTATTTGGCGTAATAGTCCGAGGTCAGCTCCAGAAAATCCTCGACGCGGCCATCGTCCAGATATATCGAGCCCAGGCCGCGGCCGACCTCGATGAGGATGCGGCGTTGCTCGGATTTGGACAGCTTGTGGTGGTTGGCATAGTGCAACGTGGCGCGGAAAAAGGCCTCGGCGTGGACGTGATCGCCGTCGGCTGCCAGCGTCTTGGCGGCGATCATCGACGACTCCGCCCGCGTCGCGCGCCCCTCTTGGACGTAGCGCACGAACACCTGATTGGCGGCCTCGTAGCGCCCGTGGGCCAGCAGAAACTTCGCGTAGTCGAGCCAGGCCTCCGCCGAGTGCGGGTTGAGGCGCGCGCTCGCCAGGTAGGCGTGCTCGGCGAGGCCGTCGAACCCGTCGCGGTCGAAGAAGCCGGCCAGCTCGAGGAGGCTCTTATTGGCCGCGGCGCTCTTGCTCAGGCAGCGCGCGAAGTAGTCGCGCGCCTTCGCGCGCAGTTTGTCGGCCTCCGGGCCATTGCCCGGCTCGCGCGCCACATCGCGTCCCGCCTGCCGATACATCTCGCCGACTTTGAGCAGGACCGCCGCCGACACCTCGTCGTGGGGGTGACGCTTGTGATATTCGGCCAGCAGCGCCCGCCGGCTCGCGACGTCGACGGACACCGTGTAGTGCCTCATTTCGTACATCGCGTCGGCCACGCTCATCGCCCGGTCGGCGTCCCACAGCGCGAAGGCGTCGGCCGTGCGGCCCACCTTCAAGTAGTGACGCAGCAATGTGGTCCGCAGTTGGGGGAAGCGGGTGTGGCCGACCGAATTGATCAACGCTTCGAGGACCTCGAAACGCCGTTTGTCGTGCGGCGTATGGGAAACCACCCCCCAAAGCGTATACAGATCTTCGGGGTTGGGGTTGCCGTGCTCGATCTGGCCGACCAGACGGTCGAACGTATCCAGGTCGCCACTCATGATGGCCACTTCGGCCGCGGCGATCCGCGTGCGCGCGTCGAGCTTGTCGCCCGCCGTCAGGTAGACCTGCAACGCCGTGGCGTCGTCGAGCTGGGCCGAGGCGAGGCTGGCCAACGATGACAGCGAGTAGTAGTCCCCGCTCGTATGTCGCGCCGTCTCCAGCAGCACGGCCTTCGCCCGTCGTTTATGGCCGGCCTTGACCAGGCCTTTGACCAGCGCAAAGGTGGCGTTCACATTGCCCGGCAGGCGCCGGTGCCGGCGTTCGAGCAACGCCACGACGCGCCCGCTCATGCCTGCGGTCTGGAAGATGTCGACAGCCCGGGCAGTGTCAGAGTCGGACAGCCCCTTCATCCGCCCCAACTGCCTGGCAGCCCGCTTCAGGGCTGTCTTATCGTTGGCCTTGGCGGCCACGCGGGCCAGGTCGAGCCACAATTCGACGTTCCCCGGCTTTTGGCGAAGCGCTTTGTTGGTATACGCGAACGCCCACTTCCACTGATGCGCGCGAATGGCCCATTCGGCGACATCGCGCAGGGAACGAACACCCGGGTGGCCGCGCAGGTACTTGTCGAGCAGGCTGTGAGCTTGGGCGAGCTTCTGGGCAAAGACCAGGCTCCGAAAATAGGCCTCTGCGTCGTACTGGGAGAGCGTCCCGTTCATGATGCTCTCGGTAAACAGTTCGCCGGCGAGCGCGTCCAACCCCGAGCCGGAGGCCAACTGATACGCCCGACGGAAGACCTGCCGGCGCTGATTGGCGAGCCAGGCGTCGGGCTTGGCGATCTGCGGGGAGGTCCCCACGGCGACATACTCGCGAAGTATCGCCTCCCCCCAGCGCTTGTTCGCCGGCACATTGGCGTGCAGCAAATACGTCGCGAAGATGTATAGCAGGCGCTGGCGCCGCCGCGAGTGCGGCATGGAGGCGTCTGCCAGAGCGACGTCGTACAGCCGCAGAATCTGGGCGTGTTCGCCGATATCCTCGAAGAATTCAGCCAAGCGCGCCAGCCCCATGAGCGACATCGACCGGACCCTTTCGGGGGCCATCAGGCGGCCGAGTTCGCGCCGAGCGCGCGCCTTCTCACCGATCTCGTACAGCGCGATGGCGTGCATCCAGTCGACGCCCAGCGTGGTGCTCGCCGCCAACGCCTCGCCGGGCGGCGGTGGTGAGGTGCGCAGCGCCTCGGTCAGCGAGCGCAACTGTTTCCACTGTCGGTGTTGATAGGCCTCGTCGATGGCGCTGGCCATGTCCTGGCGAATCGCCTTCAACGAGCCGGCGGGGTTGGATGGATCGAGTCGAGCCACCTGCAGGCGCAAGTTCAGACGCCGGTCGGCCCGGCGGTAGCGCGTCTTTCCGATGACGCCGACCAACGCCTCGACGTACTCCGCGTCGGGGATGGCGTCGGGGTCGAGGGCGCGCACCTGGCGGTAGACGTCGAGCTGTTCGCGAAAACGCCGCTGGTTTCCCAGCGCTTCCCCCAACAGGCGGCCGGCCTCGGCCTTGTACTCTTGGGAGGCGTAGGCCTGGCGAGCCAGGGTTTCGCAGTCGTTCCAACGACCGTCGGCGGCGGCCTCACGTGCGGCGACGAGATCCAGGCGCGCGTGGGCCTCGGTGATGTCGCGGTGGACCTGCGCGAGGGCGTCGCCGGTCAACGGCCTGCGCGGCCCGGCGGCGGGCGCGCTCGCACACCCGCCACACCAGCATACCCATGCCAGCAAGACCACGGTTGAGCCAAAGCGATGCAATGTCATGACGCGGCGCCGCCCATCATCGAGTGCCCGAAACACCGTTTCACCATGCCCACCTACATATCACACAACGCGTTCAAACCACCAACCCAACTGCCTCGCCGTGGCCGAGACGCCGAGACAACCGAAACAATCGTGGTTTGGCACCGTGGGCATTGTCGGCGTCGGCCAATGGGGTTAGCTTCTGCAGTAAGTCAATCAACGACCTGAACCACGATGTTAGGTGTCTGGGAAGCCCACTTATGGCGATACCTCTGGGACCATTTGACCTTATCGAACCGCTGGGAAGCGGCGGGATGGGCGCGGTGTGGAAGGCCATCCACCGCGAGCAGTCCATCGCGGTGGCGATCAAGGCGCTGTCGGATACGACCGCCCGCGACGCCGACTTTCGCGAGGAGTTCGAGCGCGAAGTCCAGGCGGTCGCCGGGCTGGCCCATCCAGGGATCGTGTCGGTGTACGACTACGGCACCATTCCGACGGCCACCGCCCGGGCCTCCGACGGGGCTCTGGTGGCCGGAAGCCCCATGCTGGCCATGGAATTGGCCGACCGGGGCTCGTTGACCAACCTCAACCTGATTTCGGGGTGGACCGAGCTGCGCGACTTGCTGCTCCAATTGCTCGACGCGCTGGGCTACGCCCACGCCCGCGGGGTGATTCACCGCGACGTCAAGCCGACCAATATCTTGCTGGCGTCGACGCCTCACGGGCGGGTGCGCTACAAGCTGACCGACTTTGGCATTGCCCACGCGCTCGACCCGTACAGCAGCCCCACCACCCAGGAAAACGGGATCTATCGGGGCTCGCCGGACTACTCGCCGCCCGAGCAGTTGGAGGGCTCCTGGCGCGACTACGGCCCGTGGACCGACCTGTACGCCGTGGGGTGCGTGGCCTACGAGTTCGCCTGCGGGCGCCCGCCGTTTGTCGAGCAGAATTTCGTCAAACTGGCCATGCGCCACCTCGACGACGCGCCCCCGCCGATGAGCACGCGTTTTGCGGTGCCCGAGGGCTTCGAAGCCTGGGTGATGCGCCTGCTGGAAAAAGATCCGCACCGCCGGTTTCGCCGCGCCGCCGACGCCGCCTGGGCGCTGATCCGCCTGGCGCCGGAGCTGCCCAGCCGCCCGCTGTCGACCCACGGGGCCGTGTCCCAGGCGGTCGAGCGCGCCGACAGCGTCGACATCGGCCCGTCCACCGCCGAGTTGGCCAACGAGCAGGTGCGCGCCACGCTCGATGAGACCCGCGACACCTACGTCGAACAGATGCCCACCCTGGAGGTGGCCGACAGCGCCGGGGCCGACCACCTGTCGTTTCCCAAGTCCCACTGGCGCCAGAGCGAGCAATTCGACGGCGGGCGTCGGCTGCCCGCACCCGAGCTGGCCTGCGACGAGCAGCCCGGCTGGGAGTTGCCCCCGCTGCCGCCGACCTGGCGGCGCGAGACCCCGCCCAAGCCGGGTATGCACCTGATCGGCGCCGGGCTCAACCTGTTCGGGCTGCGCGAGGTGGAGTTTATCGGCCGCGAGAGCGAGCGCGACCAGATCTGGGAGCAGCTCAGCGCCCTGGTCGACGATCCCCGACCGCGCGCGGTGGTCCTGCGCGGCGCCTCCGGCACCGGCAAGAGCCGGCTGGCCCAGTGGATCTGCCAGCGCGCCCACGAAGTCGGCGCCGCCAGCATCCTGACCGCCCAGCACAGCGCGCAGACCCCGCCGGCGGAGTCGCTTCGACGCATGCTCGAGCAGCCGTTGAGCGCCTGGGGGCTCGCCCCCGCCCAGATCTACCGGCGTGTGTGCACCCAGCTCGAGCCCCTCTTCGCCCTGGAGGCTCCCCAGGAGGAGGCCTACCTGCTCGACTACACCGCCCGGGGCATCACCGAATTTTTGCGCCCGGGGGCGGCCCACGACCAGCTCGACGGCCCCTCGGTGGACGTGCGCTCCGAACGCGATCGTCACGCCGTCATCGGCCGGTTTGTCGAGGCGCTGTGTGCCGAGCGCCCGGCGCTGGTCTGGTTGGACGATATCCCGTGGGCGACCGATGCGATGGGTATGGTCGAGTACGTGCTCGACGCCGACGACGCCACCCCGGTGCTGTTCATCTTGACGGCGCGCGACGAGGATCTGGCGCGACGCCCGGCGATCGCCGACCGCCTAGAGGCGTTGACCCGCCGCGACCAGGTCACCGACATCGAGCTCGGCCCGCTCCCCTCGCCCAACCACGCCGAGCTCATCGAGCACCTGCTCACGCTGAGCCCGCAATTGGCCTGGCAGGTCGAAGAACGCACCGCCGGCAACCCGCTATTTGCCGTCCAATTGGTGCGCGACTGGGTGGAGCGCGACGTGCTCGTGCCCTCCCCGCAGGGCTTTGCGCTGCGCGAGGGCGCCGCCGCCCCGCTGCCCGCCGACCTCACCGAGCTGTGCGAGGAGCGCATCGTTCGCTTCCTGCAGCAGCGCTACCCGGCCCGCGCCGAGGAGGTGCGCCAGGTCATCGAGGTCGGCGCCGCCCTGGGCCCCCAGGTCGCCTGGATGGAGTGGCGCACCGCCTGCAAAAATCTGGGCCTGGAGGTCCCCGAGGACCTGGTCGCCGCCCTGGTCACCCACAAGTTGGCGGTGCGCGAGCCCCAGGGCTGGGCGTTCGTGCACGGGGCGCTGCGCGAGGTCGTCGAGCGCGGCGCCAAGCAGGCCGACCGCTGGGTCTACCACCAGCACAACTGCATCATCATGCTCGACGAGCTCTACGGGCTGGAGACCCCCGGGGTGTGGCGGCGCTGGGGCGACCACCTCTACCGCGCCGGCGAGCTCGAAGAGGCCCTCGAGCCGCTGCTGGCGGCGGCCAACGAGGCCCGCCAGACCGACGACTGCCCGGGCGGCCTGGAGGTGCTCGACCGGGTCGACCAGAATCTGCGAGCAGCTCGACATGGGCCCGGACGTGCGCCGCGTGCAGGCGTGGCTGCAGCGCGCCTACTTGATGCGCCAGTACCGCCACGCCCACGACCGCGACGCCGCCGCCGCCCTCATCGAACGCGCCATGGACCAGGCGCGCGCCCACGGCTGGCTGCGCGAGCTGGGCTTGGCCCTGCTCGAGGAGGCGCGCACCCTGGCCCACGACGGCAACTTCGCCGACGCGCTGGACTCCTTCGAGTCGGCGCGCTCCATCTTCGAGGAAAACGGCATGGCCGAGGAGGCCGTGGACACCTTGTTGAGCATGAGCGCCGCCCAACGCCGCGTGGGCCGGTTCAACGAAATGCTGCACGCCCTCAAGCAGGCTCGCCGGCTGAGCGCCGCCCACGACCAGCGCCACCGGGCGCTCATCCACGAGCGCTACACCCAGTATTACCTGGCCGGCCCCCAGCAAGACCTGGAGCAGTCGCGCTTTCACGCCCAGCGGTTTCTGCGCGCCGCCCAGCAATACCTCTCGCCGGTCAATGAAGCCCAGGCGTGGTCGAATATGGGCGAGCTTCGCCGCCTGGAGGGCCACCTCGACGAAGCCATCGACCACTACCGGCGCGCCTACGCCCTGAGCACCGGCGTGGGCGCGATCCGCCTGCCCTGCGTCTGCCTGTACAATATCGGCATGGCCGAGTTCCAGCGCGGCCACTTCGAGGCCGCCCACCGCCGCTTCCGCGACAGCCGCATCTGCATGGACAAGCACGACTTTCGGCTGTGGATGGGACTGCCGATCGTGGGCGTGGCCGCCTGCGAGGCGGCGCAGGGCAAATGGAAGGCGGCGCAGTCGCTGTTCGACTCCGCCCAAAAGCGCATCGGCGGGCGCATCAACTACGCCCACGACCTCGCCCTGCTCGCTCAACACCTCGGGGAGGCCGCCGCGCGCGGCGGACGCGACCGGCTGGCCCGAAGCGCCCTCGAGCTCGCCCGCGACCACTGGAAGATCGAGGCGCCGGACCGCGTCGCCGGCTGCGAGATATTGCTCCAGAAGCTGGAATCGTCGTGACCGTCCCGGGGACGCCGTCGCAGGAGCGCCGGCGCATCACGCCTGCGCGACGTGGCCGATAATGCGGTTTCGCCCCTGGGTCTTTCCCTGATACAGGCGCCGGTCGGCGGCCTCGAACAAGTCGTCGCGGGTGATGCCGTCGTCGGGGTACGCCGCGATGCCGATGGTCAGCGTCACCGGGTGCTCGAGTCGGTCGTGGGCGAAGCGAAATCGGCTCATGCGCGAGGCGACGTCGCGCGCCTCGGCCAGCCCCGAGCGCGGCAACACCACCAGAAACTCGTCGCCGCCGAGCCGAAAGGCGTAGTCCTCCTCGCGCACCGCCGCCCGGACGCTGGCGGCGATATCCTTCAACACCCGGTCCCCCTCGGCGTGACCCAGCGTGTCGTTGACCTGCTTGAACCGGTCGGCGTCGCATAACACCAGCGCAAAGCCCTCGGCGCTCGCCCCGCTGTGCATCTGCAGCAACTGGCCGACGACCAATTCATAGGCCCGCCGGTTCAACAGCCCGGTCATCGCATCGGTGGTCGCCGCCTCGCGCAGCGCCGACAGGTCCTCTTGAAAAAAGAGGATGTCGAGGAGCTGCCGCGAGGAGTTGTCCTCGAACGCGCTGTGGTTTTGCAGGTAGATCCCCCACACCAGCCCATAGACCAACCCGCCGACGCCCTTGGAGACCAGGCCACTGACGAGGATCTGGCTGTAATTAGGCGCGCCGTAAAACAGCGCCGACACGAACGCGGCGGTGTCGAAGGACAGCGCCAGGACGAGCGCCGCCGACAGATGAATGGCGAGTGGGACGCCGGCGAATTTGCGCCGCAGCCAGCTCAGCGCCAGGATGGCGATGAGCTGGTCGAAGTACATGACGATGATGCCGATCACCGACGCCGCCAGACCGCGTCCCAGCAGACTGGAGGGCAGCTCCATCAGCGCCACGGGCGCGACCGTCGCCGCGTGCCAGCCCACCACCGCGCCCAACGCCGCCGGGACCAGGTTGCCGATGATGACCGCGTACAGCACCGTGCGCGCCTGAATGATGCCGTCGCGGGCGAAGGCGTACAGCAACACCGCGAGGTTGCCGGCAAAGAGGATCGCCGAGCCGGGGTTGACGCGAAGTCCGCCGCCGACCGTCCAAAAGTAGCTGGAGGCGAGCACGGCCTGAAAGAGCTGCATCGACGCGACTACCGCGACCACCGCGCTCATGCCCAGCCGTGCCTTGAGCCGATAGGCGCCCAACAACAAGGCGCTGACCAGGCAAAATTCGAGGCTGAAAAACGCGAAGTTCATACTGCCGCCAATCGCGATCGGTTGAATCGTTCGGCCCCAGAGTAGCGGAGCCGGCAGCGGGTGGAAAGCACAAGGCGTGTTCTTGCTCGGGGTGTGCACTTTCAGTATCATCAAACCCAGCCCTGTTCACGCTCATCCCCTATTCAAGGCCGCCATGACACGGTCGCACTGCACTCTCGGAATGATCGCGTGTCTCGTCGTCTTCACAGCGCTTGGCTGCGCCGAGGCCGATATCGGGCAGTCCGCCAACACCCAAAATGACGCGGGCGATGCCGATGCGACGGGCGCGCGCGACGGCGGCTCGACCGTGGATGGGGCCGGTGCCAAGGACACCGCGGGCAAGGTCGCCTACGCGGCGTGCGTGCTCGGCGAGGCCGCGCCCTGGGACGACTGTGCCACGGACACCACCGTCGACTTCGGCACCGTCTATGCCGCCGAGACGGTCTCGCGTCTGGTGCGCATCGACAACACCGGCGCGGCGGGCGTGCGGCTCACCCAGGCGACTATCGCCGACCCCAACTTCGACGTCCACCCGCTGCGCTACACCACCGGCGCGTCGCCCACGGCGAGCGAGGCACAACTCCCTGCGCAGCTCGACGCCGGCGACTCGCTCTTCTTGCAGGTCAGCGTCACCGGCCCCGGCCAGGCGGGTCCGTTCCAGGCGGACGCCCTCGAGGTGCTCGTCGACGTGGGCGGCTCGGCGCCGGAGACCGTCTCCGTCGCCCTATCGGGCGCCTACGGAGCCTGCGCGGCGGGCACCGCCGATTGCGACGGCGATCTGGCCAACGGCTGCGAGGTCGACACCGGCAGCGATCCCACCAACTGCGGCGGCTGCGGCCAGCGTTGCACCGTCGACAACGCCACCGCCGCGTGCATCAACGGGGTGTGCGCGGTCGGGGCCTGCGCCAACACCTACGACGATTGCGACCAGGACCCCACCAACGGCTGCGAGACCCACCTGTTTAGCCTCGACAACTGCGGCGCCTGCGGCCAGAGCTGCGCCTTCGACCACGCCACCGCCCAATGCGCCACGGGCACCTGCACCTTCGGGGCGTGCGAAGCGCCCTACGCCGACTGCAACGGCGACCTCGGCGACGGATGCGAGAGCGACACCGACACCGATCTGAGCAACTGCGGCGGCTGTGGCCAGAGCTGCGGCTTCGCCCACGCCGACGCCTCGTGCACCAGCGGCCAATGCTCGTTCGACGGGTGTATGAGCGGCTGGGTCGACCTCGACGGCGATCCCAGCAACGGCTGCGAATATCAATGCACCTTCAAAAGCGCCGACGACCCGCCGGATGCCGCCGGGATCGACGCCAACTGCGACGGCATCGACGGCGACGCCTCCCGGGGAATCTTCGTGGCGACCACCGGCAGCGACTCGGCCGCCGGCACCCGCGACGCCCCCCTGGCGAGTCTCGGCGCGGCGCTGACCATGGCCCAGCAGACCAGCGGGCTCGACCAGATTTTCGTGGCCACCGGCACCTACGGCGAACAGGTCCACCTGGTCGACGGCGTGTCCATTCTGGGCGGCTATGATGCGACGAACCAGTGGGCGCGCACCGGCGGGGGCACCTCCCAGATTGTCTACTCCGGCGGTTCGGGCAAGATGATCGCCGTGCAGGGCGCCAACATCACCTCGGCGACCACCCTGGGGATGTTGGAGATCGTCACCGCCGACGCCACCACCCCGGGCGCCAGCAACTACGCGGTGTACTGCAACAACTGCGGCGGGCTGACCATCCAGAACAGCCGCATCCGGGCGGGCAACGCCGCCGCCGGGGCCAGGGGCGCCCAGGGCACCAGCGGCTTCGACGCCTTCGGGCGCGGCTTCGACGGCGCCCGCGGTGGCGACGGCTCCTGTGACGGCTACGACTACGGCCAGGGCGGTGCCGGCGGCCGCTCCGACTGCGGTCGCACCGGCGGCAACGGCGGCCACGGCGGCGCCCCCGGAACCAACGACGGGCAGCCCGGCGCCACCGGCAAGCTCAACATCGCCGGCGGCTACGCCGGCCCCGGGGGAAACCCTGGCGGCAGCGGCGGCCCGGGCGACCCCGGCGACCCGGGGGACAACGGGACCAACGGCCAGGGCGGCTCGGGCGGCCAGGTCGTCAACGGCTTCTGGGTGGGCGACGGTGGCAAAGACGGCACCGACGGCACCCACGGAGACGGCGGCGGCGGCGGCGGCGGCGGCGGCGGCCAGGGCGGCACCTTTGCGATCGACGGCCCGGGCGACGGCGGCGGCGGCGGCGGCGGTGGGGGCTGCGGTGGCCTGGGCGGCCACGGCGGCGGCGCCGGGGGAAGTTCTTTTGGGGTCTTTCTTGTTCACTCTACCGGCATCACCTTGACCAAGAACGTCATCACCGCCGGCAACGGCGGCGACGGGGGCATCGGCGGCGACGGCGGCACGGGCAGCAGCGGCGGAAGCGGCTTTCCCGGGGGCCGCTCCTGCCCCAGTGAAGTCGGCCCCGGCGGCGGCGGCGGCGACGGCGGCCGGGGCGGCACTGGCGGCAACGGCGGCGGCGGTGCTGGCGGCGACTCCTACGGAGTCTATCGGCACAACACCACCCTGACGATGCCCGCCACCAACACGATCACCACGGGCCAACCCGGCCGCGGCGGCACCTCCTCGGGCAACGCCGGCGCCAACGGGATGGCGGCGCAGTATTGATGGACGAACGTAGGCGACATCATCCGCCCTGCGGGGGGTGGGAATCCCGGGCCACGTGCCCATATTCAACAGATGTAACACACTTGTTTGCGAGGGGGCTCCTCGTCGCGGTCGATCGGCGTCGCCACACCGATTTCTGCGCGCGCGAGGGGATAATGAGGGGACGGCCGGAACGCCGGTCTTTGGAGCATTCTCATGCGAGAGTTTGGTATTGCTAGCATCGTCTTGCTTCTGGCGTTGAACTCGTTCAGCGCTGCCGAGCAGCACACCGGGGACCTGGACACCCACCGACACAAGGTGGACATCAACGACCGACACCCGGTCCACGAGAGCCTACGGCTGCTGACCTACAACACGTTTTTGCGACCGCCGCCGGTGAGCTGGGGCGACCGTAACACCTGCCGGGCCACTCATATCGCCCAGCGGTTGGCCACCGAGCCCCTGCCGCGCGACATCGTGGTCCTCGACGAGACCTTCGACCATCAGGCGGTCTCCAAGCTCTCCGATATCGTCGCCAAGCGCTTCCCCTACCGGCTGCTCTCGCTGCCGACCGCCCAGGGCTTTCGCACCAACGGGGGCGTGTCCGTGCTCAGCCGCCACCCCATCGAGGAATGGAGCGCTCACCGCTTCCACCGCTGCAGCGGTGAGTTCAACGATTGCCTGGCCACCAAGGGGTTTGTGTGGGCGCTCATTCGGGTCTCTCGACATCTGAAAGTCAACCTGCTCGCCACCCACCTGAACTCGGGCAGCGATCCCAACGCCAAGGAGGTTCGGCGCAGCCAACTCGAGCAGATCCACGACTTTTTTGCCTCCCATCCCAGCTTCCGGCGCTGGCCGACGTTGTTGATGGGCGATCTCAACCTCAACGGGCTTCGCTGGGCGCCGCGTAACCCACGCTCGGGCAAGGCCACCGAGTATGCCAGCATCATGGGACTGCTGGGCAATAGTTGCGTCCAGTGCCACAGCGCGCTGTGCCGGGCGACGTGCCGGCCCTTCCCGGTCGATGCGCTGCGCAAGCTCTCCGGTCCGTGGACCTTCGACGCCCGGGGCACGCGCCCGATCAACACCTACAACTGCACCGCCCAGACCATGCAGCCGTGCCTGAGCCCCAACGACGACACCCACTGGCGAGAGCGCATGCGCATCGACTACGTGATGCACTTCGGCCCACCGCGGCTGGCCCCGGACCTGGACGTCCACGTGGTGCAGGCGCATACCGTGCCCCTTCGCAATGATGCCTGCGGCACGACCTACCTGTCCGACCATCAGGCCGTGGCGGCGACGGTGCACATCGGGCGCGACGCCGATCTCAACGCCAGTTTGAACCCGTCCTCGGCCCGCTAGGCGATGGTCAGTTCACTGCTCATCGTGATCTTCATCGCCGTGCTCATCGCGATGGTCATGTGGATGGATCCCGAGGATCCCCCCACCACGGCGCTCTCCCTGCCCTCGCGCACACTTTCGCCGCCGATTTTGGAAGAAGATCGCCCCTTCCGTGCTTATAAGGAGGCCCTGGCCGAGGCGAGGGCTCTGCGGCGGAGGGGATGCACTGATCGCGCCGAATTTAGCTACCAACGGGCTATCGAGGCCCTCCAGCAGTCCCAGCGATCGCGCGTCGGCGGTATCGCCGGTCCTCCCTACCGTGAGTTAGCCGAGTTGCTCGTCGAGCGACATCGCCCCGACCAGGCCCTGGCGGTGTGCGAGCAGTATATTTTCTGGCAGCGAAAACTCGGCCATCGACCCGATCCGCGCATGCTTGAAGTACGCCAGCGCATTCGCAAACAAATTCACTGAATTATCAGCGCGCTTGCACGCCCACCGTGTCACTGGCAGACTGGCTGTGCGAGTGGTGCACCGCGCCACACGCCCCGCGGCAGGCCGCCGTGGGCCAGGCGCGGATAATTCGAGTTCCGATGCGGCTGACTTATGTACCAAACCGATCGCAGATTTGACCGCGTCCTTTCGATCTTCGACGAACAGGGCGACATTCCACTGACCCCGTCGTTCGTCGCTTACGAACTCGACGTGACCAGTCGGTCCGCCGAGCAAGTGCTCGACGAGATGGTCAAGCATTCGTTGCTGGACCTGGACTTCGACGAAAACGGCCAGTTGTATTACAGCCTGGGCGCCGACGGCCACGCGCGGCTTCGCGGGGCGGCCTCGGCCACTGACTGGGCCCAGCCCGGCGGTGCCGACGGCGCGGTCGGGCACGCACCGGCGGCCGCGCCGCCCTTCCAGCCCTCCCGACGCCCCGCCCCGGCGGCCGTGGCGCCGGATGGCTGCGATGGCACGGTCGGCCACCCCGGCGAGGCCGGCGGCTACGGCTTCGCGGCCCCCGATGACCGCTCGGGAGCCGATGGCTCCGCTCACCTCCCCCAGCGATGGACGCCACCGTACGACGGGCCGTCGGCGACGCCGGCGCCCCCTGGTGCCGCGCCACATCATCCTCGCCACCATGACCCTGGCGCGCCCCACCAGCAGCCGTGGCAGTCTCCGCGGGATACCCGCATGGCGCGCTACGAGCACCGCGACTTGATCCGCCATCGCCAGGCCGACCCCATGATCGCCGGCCTGCTCAGCGTGCTCATCGTGGGTACTGGCCAGATCTACAACCGCCAGGTGGGCAAAGGCCTGGTGATGTTCGTGGCCTGTTGGGTGCTGTGGCTGACCTTCGGGATGGGCTGGATCATCAATATCTGGGCGATCGTCGACGCCTACAACGTCGCCAACCGCAACCGGCGCAACGCCGATCGCGAGCTCGAGCCGACCTGAGGCCGTCGGGCCATCGGCTAGAACCAACCATCACGCGCGTATGGCTCGCTCCACAGCGCCACCTGCATGATCACCGACTTGAACCAGGCGTCGTACATGCGCTCGACGTCGTGCGCGCTGTGGTCGCTCTCCTCCAAATACTCTTTGATGGTGGTGGAGATCGGGTAGATAAACCCGATCACATAGCGCAGCGGTATATGGTCGACCGCGTCGACCTGGTCGGTCTGATTCTTCTTTTGGCGGGTATGCCGCCGCCCGATCTCGTGCATGTAGTCGAGCCACTGCTGGTCGTAGCGGCGCAGACAGGTGTCCTCGATCCAGCGGGCAAAGCGCGGGCGCACCCGCTCCAGGTACTCCTCGATGGGCTCACCGCCGGGCGTGCTGAAGTAGGCCAACAGGAAGTCGTTGTCGGCGACGAACTCGTACCAGACCTCCACGATCTCATCGAGCTTGCCGTCGAGCACCTCGGCGGCCATCTCCAGGTATTCCTTGTCGTCGTGCGTAAAACGCACCGTGCGACGCAGATAGGAGAACTCCTCTTCGCTGATCGGCGAGCGCTCCAGGTTGTCGGAGCCGTAATCGTAGCCGGGAATACGCGGGTGCGGCATGGCGACCTCCTCGGGGGAATTCTCGCGGTGCGCTCGGCGGCCCCATTGGCCGCCTAAAGCGCTGCGATCATTGCCAAAGTTAGGTCGCATGACCGGCAGGTCAACGCCGTCGCCGGCGGCGGCGGGAGACGAACGCCAGCCCGACGATCATCAGCACGGCCAGCGCCCCGTCGGCGGGGGCGCCGGCGCTGTTGCAGCCGCAGCCGGCCGCCTCCGCGCCGAGCTTCGGGCAGCCGTCGGCGCCCCCGCCGGCCTCCAACGAGCAACGGTCGGCGCTGTCGGCGACGCCGTCATTGTCGTCGTCGGGGTCGCAGGCATCGCCCTTGCCGTCCTGGTCCATGTCGGCCTGGTCGGCGTTGGCGACCAACGGGCAGTTGTCGGCGGTGTTCTCCAATCCGTCACCGTCGGCGTCGGTGTCGCAGGCATCGCCGGTGCCGTCGCCGTCGACATCGCCCTGATCGGCGTTGGCAAGTCCCGGGCAATTGTCGCCCGCATCGTCGACGTCGTCGCCGTCGGCGTCGCCGTCGCAAGCGTCGCCCTTGCCGTCCTGGTCCATGTCGGCCTGGTCGGCGTTGGCCACCGCCGGGCAATTGTCGCTGTCGTTGTCGACCCCGTCGCCATCCTGGTCGCCGTCACAGACGTCTCCGACCCCGTTTTCGTCGGCGTCGGCCTGGTCGGCGTTGGCGACCAGGCGGCAATTGTCCTTGATGTCGTCGACGCCGTCACCGTCGGCGTCGGTGTCCTGAAAATCGGGCGTGCCATCGCCGTCGGTGTCCACCGGCGGGGTGGCCAGGTCGTCGTCACCGGCCTCGTCGGCGTCGCTGATGCCATCGCCGTCGGAGTCGTCGTCCAGGGCGTCGATGATGCCGTCGTTGTCGGTGTCGGTGGGCGAGGAGATATCGCCGACCTCGTCGCCGTCGGAGATGGTGTCTGCGTCGGTGTCCGGATTGGTGGGGTTCAGCCCCACGCCCGGCTCGACGTAGTCGGCCAGGCCGTCGTTGTCATCGTCGCTGTCGCACGCATCGCCCTTGCCGTCGCCGTCGGCGTCGGCCTGATCGACGTTTTGCTGGACGCGGCAATTGTCCTGGTCGTCGCTGACCCCGTCGCCGTCGGCGTCGGTATCCTGAAAGTCGGGCGTCCCGTCGCCGTCGGTATCCACCGGCGGGGTGGCCAGGTCATCATCGCCGGCCTCGTCGGCGTCGCTGACGCCATCGCCGTCGGAGTCGTCGTCCAGGGCATCGATGGTGCCGTCGTCGTCGGTGTCGGTGGGCGAGGAGATATCGCCCACCTCGTCGCCGTCCGAGATGGTGTCGCCGTCGGTATCGGGGTCGGTGGGATCGAGTCCGACGCCCGATTCGCCGTGATCGGCGGCGCCGTCGGCGTCTTTGTCGACCACGCTGACGTCGATAGTCAGGTCGCTGGTGGTCTCGACGGTGCCATCGGAGACGACCAGCGTGGCCACCCAGGTGCCGCCGTCGGCGAAGGTCGGCGTCCACGAAAACGCGCCGCTGCTTGCGTCCACGCTGGCCGCGCCGGGCAGGCCGCGCACCGCGTAGGTGAGCGTGTCGCCGTCGGCATCGCTCGCGGCCAGATTGAAGGCCAACGCCTGGCCCTCCTGGGCGCCCAGCGAACTCGTCGGGGTGGGATCGACGAAGACGGGCGCGTCGTTGACGTTGCGCACGGTCAGCGAGACGCTCGCCACGTTGGAGTCGGAGGTAATGTCATTGGCGACGTAAGTAAACGAGTCGTCGCCGTGATAGTTGGCGTCGGGGGTGTAGGTGAACGAGCCGTTGGTACTCAGGGTCAACGTGCCGTGGCTGGGGCCGCTTCGCTTGGCGGCGGTCAGGGGATCGTTGTCGGCGTCGGCGTCGTTGCTCAACACCCCCT
The DNA here is from genome assembly GCA_963697525.1 of uncultured delta proteobacterium. Taxonomy (GTDB): domain Bacteria; phylum Myxococcota_A; class Bradymonadia; order Bradymonadales; family Bradymonadaceae; genus Bradymonas. The sequence goes on along the minus strand of OY969087.1, from coordinate 3,818,301 downwards.
GGGCGGCGCTCACGGTCAGCGTGGTGTCCTCGTCGAGCGCATAGGTGTCGTTGGTGGCGACTGGCGCCGGGTCGCCGGCGTCGCACAACCCGTCGTGGTCGGCGTCGGGTCCGTCATGGCCGGGGTCGGCGTCGGCGGCCGGGCCAAACCCGTCGACGCCCACGGCGCAGTCGTCACAGGTGTCCAGATCGGTATCACCGCATACGGTCGGGTCGGTGGGCGCGGGGTCGGAACCGTCGGCAACGCCGTCGTTGTCGGAGTCGGGGTCCCCGGCGTCGCACAGTCCGTCGCCGTCGGTGTCGGTGCCGTCGTTCGCGGGGTCGGCATCACTGGCGCTGCCAAACCCATCGACGCCGCGCGCGCAGTCGTCGCACGAGTCACCGTCGCTGTCTCGGCACACGGTCGGGTCCAGCGGGGAGTCGTCTTGAGCGTCGGGCACGCCGTCGTTGTCATCGTCGTCGTCACAGGCGTTGCCGGTGCCGTCCGAGTCGGTGTCGGTCTGGGCGCCGTTGGCGGTCTCCGGACAGTTGTCCGACGAGTTGTCCACCCCGTCGTGGTCCAGATCGCGCGAGAACAGCACCGCCGTGTGGTACTCGGTGGACGGTGAGGCCACCGAATTCAGAAAGGTTGTCGCGGCGTCCCCGGCGGCGTTCTCCACGCCGACGGTATGCCCGCCGGAGTCCCCGATGGCGTTGGTGAAGTGGATTTCGATGTCGTTGGTCGTCTCGTGGAGTTGCAACTGCAGGCTCACCGTGGCGCTGGCGTTGTTCCAGTGGGGCACGTTGGAAAACTCCACGACGAACGTGCGGTTGGGGGCGCTTCCGACCGTGGCATAACGGATGGTCCCGCCGGCGCTCGGGTCGAGGTCCTCCCACCATAAGGCGATCAGGTCATTGGGGGCCGTCGCGTCGGGAAGGGACTGGCCGTGGCAGCAACCGCTGGCGGTCGCGCTGGTATCGAAGGTCACGAAGCCGTTAGCGCCGACCAGCAAGGTCGAATGGCTGACCCCATAAAACTCGAACGAAAATCCGATGTTGATCGACGAGGATAGCGCGTCGTCGCCCAACGACAGGCTGGTGGCGCCCGACAGGGTCACCGGGGCATACGCCGGCCCGCCGGACTGAGAGCTGGTGCGCACCGCGTAGGTCGCCGCGCTGGCCGTGGTGGCCGTGAGGAAGCAGGCAAAAAACGCGGCGGTGATGAGGACACAGGTATTCAGATGGCGATGCAACGTCGGACTCCACTCCAGCGACTGCGCCAGCGACGCAAATATATTTACGATGAGGGTACGCGGCCCTCACGGTAGCAGCAGTCGTGGCTTGCCTCAAACCAAACGCGCATCTCGCCGCATAAAACGGCGAACCCGCCCACCGCCCGCCGCCGCAGGGGACGGTCAGGGACGGCGGCGGCGCTCGGTGAGATTTTCGCTGGAGACCACGCGCGCGAGGTTTCGCATCTCACTGGCGAAGTAGCCGACGATGTCGTCGAAGGCGATGATGCCGACCAGGGAGTCGTTGGCGTCGACTACGGGCACGCGGCGCACGCCGTTGGCACGCATGGTGCGCAGGACGGTCTCGAGGTCGTCTTCCTCGCGCACCAGGATGATGACGTCGGTCATAATGTCGGCGACGGTCAGCCGGGAGACGTCGCCACCGCGGGTGGCCACCCCCGAGATGACGATATCTCGGTCGGTCAGCATGCCCACCGGAAAGTCGTGACCGTCCTTGTCTTTGACGACGACCAGGTCGCCGACGTGGGCGTTGCGCATGCGAATGGCCGCGTCGACCACGCTCAGGTCGCGCGCGGAGGTTTGGACACCACGGGTGCATAGTTTTCCGGCGTTCATCACGGACTCCTCGGGCAAAGACTTCGCCGAAACGTCTTCGAGTTGGCGACCACGCGGGCGCCGCCTATTCGGGGGCGAACGTAGTCACGGCGGGCTGGCCTCCAAACTCGACCCGGCGGCTTGTGGGCGGGCGACGAGCCGGCCCGGCAAGCGCGAGTTGCACGCCATGACGTGGGTGATGGCGTTGGTGTCGTAGTCGTCGCCGGAGGTGTAGGTCTCGAAGAAGTCGTTGAGCTGTCGCACGCGCTCGGCGTGTTCACCGACGGACTGCAAGCCCACCGACACCCCGTAGTTGGTGAACCGAAACTTGGTGTGTCGCATGTGGGGGTGTCGGCAGAAGAAGCCGGGCGGGTCAATCCACAGTTCGTCGAGGACGTCCAGGCTGCGCTGGCGCTGGAGGCGGGCCCAGGGCTCGTCGGGAAAGAAGTGGGTCATCCACAACATCATCCCCAGGCCCAGGTCCTGGGTGAGGGTCAACTGCTCGTACTGCCGGTCGACGATGGCGCGCATCTGCTCGATCTCGGCGGCGAGCTCGCCGTCGTCGTCGATAAGCCGGTAGACGACGTAGCCGTGGAAGGCGTCCATCGCGCCGTAGCCATACCCGGGATAGGGGGCGGAGAGGTCCTCGAGCATCTTCCAGACCACGCCGCGGCCGGGGCGCACAAACCGCGCGTGGATCTCGCGGACCAACGCGATGGCCTCGTCGTGGTACTCCGGTTTGTGCCGGCCGAGCTGGCGCAGGGCGTAGATCCACATCGCCAGGTAGTGGAAATACTGCCCGTCGCGCTCGGGCTGCTCGCCGATGCGCACACCCCGCGCCCGGCCGAGCACCCGGTCGACCTGTGCGACCACCCACTCGGCCCGATCCAGGAACCGGCGCTCGCCGAGCTCCTCGAAGAGCGAGACGAGCAACACCACGCCAAAGGCATCGGTCCACAGGTAGCGCAGACCATTGGGCCAGATCTTGTGCTCGCGCATCCAATCGAGCTTGCCGAGTACCCAGTCGATCTCGCGCAGCATGGCGACCTCCTCTGGCTGACACAAATCTCCCGCCAACCATCAAATGTCGACGTGCCTGCCTCCACGTCAATTCCGCCACCACCTGCTTACAAAACAGCCTCCAGCAGCCGCCCCCCAAAAAACGGCAAAAAACGGTGTCAGACACCGTTACGACCCAGCATATATGCGCCTCAGAAGCCCGATCGCCCTCCTTCCCCAACACCCCCCTTCGCAAAAAAACTTGGCCCGATCACGCAACGATTCGCCCCATTTTGCCGAAAACCATAATGAGAGGACGAACGATCACCTCGAACTTATGGAGCCACCCCAATGGGAAATCGACTGCGTCATTTCGAACCCGGTATCATCTATTTCATCACCATCCGCTGCCTGCAGCAGCGCTACTTCTTTCGCCCCGGCAAGGACGTCAACACCATCATCGCCAACGTCCTCGCCTACGCCGCCGACCAGCATGACGTCGATATCTATGCGTTTGTGTTCATGTCCAACCACTTCCACCTGATGGTCGGCTCGCACTCCTGCCAGATTCAGAAGTTCATGCAGCTCCTCGACACCGAGCTCGCCAAGCAACTAAACGCCCACTGGGGCCGCTCGGGCTCGTTCTTCGAGAGCCGCTACAAGTGCTCGCCGATCCTCGACGACGACGAGCTGTTGAACAAACTTCGCTACACGGTATGTAACCCCTGCGAGTCCAACCTGGTCGCCCATCCCAAGTTCTGGCCGGGGCTGTCCTCCTGGGACCTCCACGAGTCGGCCAAGCCGCTTGTGGGACAGCGCGTCAACAAAAAAGAGTACTGGCGGCTTCGCCGAAAAGACATCGACCACGCCGAGGCCGAGCGCCGCGCCATGGTCGACTACGAGCTCGAGATGGCCAAGCTGCCCATGTGGAAGGATTTGAGCGACGAGGCGTACAACCAAAAGGTCTTAGAGGAGCTTCGCGACCACGCCGAGCACCTGGCCGAGCACCGCAAAAGCGGGTGCGTGGGCGTCGAGAAAATCCTCGAGCAGAACTGGTACGACCGCCCGCAGGACTCCGAAAGCTCTCCGTGTCCGCTGTGCCACACGACCGACCCGAAGCTTCGCGAGGAGTACACAACGACGTATTGGGAGATCCGCGACCTCTACAAACAGGCCGCCGACAAGTGGAGGGACGGCAAGACCGACCTCGAATTTCCCAACGGCACCATCCCGCCGGGCCACCGCGAGTGCATCGGCGCGCCCGAGCCGCGCGAGGAAGACCTCGCCTAAGCGCGATACCCGCCGGGCCGTAACACAACACGCCAAGAAACTCCGAACACTCCCGTCCGGGCAGCGTTTGAGCGCACAAGTCTGCCGTTCCCGCGCCTACACTCGCGCCAGGCCCGCCGAATGGCCGGCAGTCGTCGCGTCCTCGGCCTCCACCCTGCCGCCACACGCTCATGCCGCGCCGAAATTCGACGAAAATCGCAGTACGCGGACGTTTCGCACCGGCGATATCGGCCGCAAACCCGCATATTCTGTGCCTATCACGGTGTCTGACACCGTGTTTGGGCGGGCCGTAACACAACACGCCAAGAAACTCCGAACACTCCCGTCCGGGCAGCGTTTGAGCGCACAAGTCTGCCGTTCCCGCGCCTACACTCGCGCCAGGCCCGCCGAATGGCCGGCAGTCGTCGCGTCCTCGGCCTCCACCCTGCCGCCACACGCTCATGCCGCGCCGAAATTCGACGAAAATCGCAGTACGCGGACGTTTCGCACCGGCGATATCGGCCGCAAACCCGCATATTCTGTGCCTATCACGGTGTCTGACACCGTGTTTGGGCGGGGTGGCGGTGGGCGTCAGAAGGTGCGCCGTACGTAGAACTGTAGCTCGCCGGCAACCTGGTACTCGATGTCAATGGCGGTGGTGCCGTCGAGGTTCATGTGCGAGGCGCGGGCATGGCCGCCGGGGGCGTCGCCGTGGACCGGCTCACCCATGGCGAAGACGCGAAGCTGCGTGCCGAGGCCGATGTCCCACACGTCGAACTCGCCGCCAACGCCCATAAAGCCGGTGGGGAGTACGCGCACATCCGAGCCGCCTCCCACCGTGATCTTGGTCCACTCCGCGCCGCCGCCGGCCTCGATAAACGGGGAGATGATGACGTCCGGGAACAGGCGCACCCCGGCGGCGCCGAGCATGAAGAGGGATTGCCAATCCATGCCCGCGGCGATGACCTCCCCGATGGCATGGTAGTAGTCGGCGGAGATCTCGCCGAATAGGTATTTGCCGAAGTCGACGGTGCCAAAGACCCCGACGCCGTTCATCCGGCAGTCGTCCCAGCGCAGATGGCCGTCGTCGGTGACGTCGCGAAAACCATACCCGCCCACGCGCGCGCCCACCCCCAACGCCAGCCAATCCGACGACTCCGATGTGGCCCCGCCACCGTTGTCCGCGGCGGCCGTGTTCGATACCAACAAGATCAACGCGGCGATCACCCATCGACACAGTCGTCCTCGCATTCCGTTCCTCCGTGAAGCAGTCTATTTCGAGTCTTCACAGAGTTAGTCGCACAAGGAGGCGGCTTTTGTGCATCGCTACCCGGAAATCATCTTCTCCAGGCGATCCAAGCCGCGCGCGAGCGACTCGCGCGGCGGCCCGAAGCTGAACCGAACGTGGTTGCGAAACCGGCTGGGCCGCCCGGAGCGGCGCTGCCCGGGGTTGACGTCGAAGAACTCGCCGGGCACGCAGATGATCTGGTGCTCTAAACTCCGCTGGAAGAACTCCATGCCGGTGTTGAGCCCCTCGGCCAGATTGGAGACGTCGCCCCACACGTAGAACGTGCCGTCGGGCGGCCGTTCGATGCTGATGCCCACGCCCCGCAACCGCTCGACGAGCATATCGCGCTTGGCGCGGAAGGTATGCTGGATCGCCTTGACCTCGGCGTGGGTGTGCTGCTCCTCCAACAACGGCACAGCCGCGCGCTGCAACGGTCGACTCGCCCCGCCGTCCAGGAAACTTCCCGCGCTGGACAGCCGTTCGATGACCTCCGACGGCCCCAGCGTCCACGACACCCGCCACCCGGGATACCGCCAGCTCTTGGTCAGCCCGTTGACGATGACCACCGGGTCGTCCTCGACGTCCTCCACGTAGCGCGCCGCCGTCGCCTCGGCCGGCGAGCCGTTCCAGATATAGTGGCTGTAAAACTCGTCGAGGATGAGCGTGCAATCGAGCCGACGCGACATCGACACCCAGGCGTCGAGTTCCTCGCCGCCGATGAGCTTGCCGGTGGGGTTGCACGGGTTGGACAACAACAGCGCCCCCAACCCGCGGCCGAGCACCTCTTCTTCGAGTTCGTCGATGCCGAACTCGTAGCCGCGCTGCGGGTCGAGCAGGATGGGAATGGACGTAAACAGGCGAAACAGCCCCAACAGCTCTTCGTAGGCGGTGTAGTCGGGAAGAAAGTGGCCCAGGTTGATCGTCCCCAGAGCCGCGGCCACCCGGGTCAACCCGGCGCGCCCGCCCCCCGAGATACACACGTTCTCGGCGGAGTACTGACTGGGCATGCCCCGCCGGTAGAGCTGATTGTAGTGGTTGGCGACCGCGTCGCGCAGCTCCCACAGGCCGGCCACCGGCGCGTATTCGTGGTCGGCCTCGATGATGTCGATGGCCTCGATGCGCCCGGGCGCATGGGGGATGACGCCGGTTTCAGGTTGGCCCTGCCCGAAGTTCGTCCACCCCGGATCCTCAGGGCGGTAGCCGTGCCGGGCGGCCTCGGTCATCACGAAGATGACTCCGGTCTTGGGCACCTTGCGAAAGGCGTCCACGGAGTCCTGTTCCAGCTGTACTGCGTTCACAACGGCTCTCTTTGGTTCGGTGCGCGCTTACAAACGCCCCGGCGACGCGCTCAACCCGACGAGCGCGGCTGGGGGCTGGCGTCCTGCGCGGAGTCAGCCAGCGCGATATCCAGAGTTATCACAGGACCGGCGCGTTCGAGAACTTCGTTGGGCCCGATTTCCTCGAAAAGCGCGCGCATGGGCAGGTTGGTCGTGAAGGTATCGGCGCGAAACGTGCGAATCCCGCGCTCCCGGGCTGCCTCGACGAGATACTCCAGCAGCAGTCGACCAAGCCCTTTGCCCTGATACTCGTCTATGACAGTCACGGCCACTTCCGCAACCTCCGGTTGGTCGGGGTAGCGCACGAACCTCGCAACCCCCAGCGGCTCTTCGGGCTCACCGTCGGCCGGAATCCCCGCGCCGATGGCCATGTGGTGCTCGTCATCGACGTTGGTCAGATATTCCAGCTCGCTGGTCGACAGGCTGGGCTTGATCGCCAAGAATCGCTGGTAGCGCGATTGCTCGGAGAGATGCTCGAAGCCACGGGCGAGCAGCTCGCGGTCGGCGGGGCGCAACGCGCGCAGCAAGACGCGCGTGCCGTCGTTGAGCGTCTCCATGCATTGGAACGCCTGGTCGATCGTATAGTGGTGGGACTCTTCCATGGCACAGCCTCGGGCACAGAGTGCGGCGTGAAGTGTCGTCGCGGCACGTACAAAGACTTCGCACACCCCCACAAAATTCCAGTCCATCTTTGCGGCGAGCGTGCCAGCCGGCCCCTCAGGCGCGTTGCGCCGGCGTTGTCCGGCATTATCTTTTGGGGTGCACGTTCCATGCTCACGCACGTGAGGCGCCCCATGAAGATCCTCATTGCCACCTTCAAACATCTCGCGCCCGCCCAGCAGGCCATGCTCGATCTATCGGCGGAGGGCTACGAACACCGCCATATTCACACGGGAAGCGCCCCGCCCGCACCGGCCGCGCGCGTCACGGTCGTCGTCGACGAGGCCGATGTGCCCCGCGCCGCCGAGTTGCTCGAGTTCCACGACCCCATCAAGGTCATCGAGCGCGACGCCGGGCCCCCCGGCAGCGTGCCCATCCCGGAGATGCGCCAATCAGGCATCTTGGGCGAGGCCTTGCCGACCGCCCGCGTCCACACCCTCCCGGCGCCCGCCGGGACGCAGCGCACGCGGGCTCCTAGAAGTCCTGGTTGTTGATGGAGGCGTGGGTGACGTCGCGGCCGATGTGGTCGAACACCAGCGCATCGTAGTCAAACGCGCTGTCCAGCCCCTCGTGCAGCGTGACGTGCATCCAGTTGAGCACGTCGTTTTCGGGGGTCGCCGCCGGGTCGATCAGCCCGTTGTCGGCCGCGCGCGGCCAGCCCGACGGCAGCGTGGGTAGCGTGTAGGCATCGGTCGCGCCGTCGGTGTAGACCGTCCACAGCGTGTGGTAGACGGTGCGCGTGCTGTCGTTGCTACCACACGCCGAGTAGCTCTGGGTGATCTTCTGGCGGATGGTCGTGCGCGTCAGGTCGGCGGCCGGATAGCTCGTCCCGGTCAGTGCGGCCGCCTGGAATTGGTCGCCGGTGCGCGTCAGCGGGCGAATCGGGATATAGTCGTCGAAGCTGAGCGACCCGCCATTGCCATCGACCAGGCTGGGATCGCGCCGCGCCACGATGGTCGTGCCGTTTTCGGTGCCCGCCGGCGGCGTGGGCGTCTGGTCCAAATAGGTGGCCACGCTCACGCCCATATACTGAATGTTGGTGAACTCCCCGGTGGCCGTGACCGTGCTGACGTTGTTGATGGTAAACGGCCCGCTGTACTGCGACGAATCATCGACTCGCAGCCCCATCAAAAACAGCCGCCCTGCCCCCATGGGAATGGTGGCGTCGTTTTTCGAATCCCAATCGCCGGTCATCAGGCAGAAGACGTCGCTGTCGGCGGGCTGGTTGGCGATGTCGCAGCTCACGTTGTCGGTCAGCGCGTTGGTCATGTCGATATTGACCCCACTTGTAGTCGCGCTCGCGTTGACGTCGGTGTTGAGTGTCCCCACCTTCTGGAAATTCAGGTTCTTCAAGATCTGGAAGATATCCCCGCTCGCCGCATCGGAGTTGGTCGTCTCTCCGCTGACCCCGGTCAGGTAGTGATTGCCATCCTCGACGGGCGCGGACACATACGACTTTTTGTTCAGCGAGCCCAAAAGCCCCAGGCTCTGCGAGGGGATGTACACATTGCCCGGAAGGTTCGTATTGCCCAAAAAGAAGTTCCCCGAGCGATAGCACACGTTGTCGCTGAGGAGCGTGCTCAGGTTGAAGTTCATGATGGTGTCGATGGTCACGTCCGACAACATGAACCCCACGTCGATATTGCCGCCGGTGTCGATGCTGGTGAAGTCGCCGTCGTAGGTGCGCGTGGGCGTATTGGGGTCGACCTGCTCGAGCGGCAACACCAGGTCGGAGGCGTCGATGCCCACCATCGTCATGTAGGCGCGCCCCGTGGCTCCGGCGGTGACCATCACGGGGGCCCCAAGCGCGCTGCCAAAGTCGTGGAACTCGACAAAGCCGTTGGCGTCGGTCGTCGCCGTATTGGCAGCGCTCGGCGAAGCACCGTAGGAGTCGGCGTAGGCGGCGGTGTCCTGCTGATTGCCGATCATGACGTGCGCGCCGGACACCGGCGTGCCGTCCTCGGCGCGCACCACTCGCACGCGCATATTGCCGTCGACCGAGCAGCCGCCCGCGCCTCCGGCGGTGTCGGTAAAGGGAGCGGCCAGCGCCACGGTGGCCGTCGTGCTCATCTGCACGGCCTGCCCGCTGCAGGAGTTGGCCGCAGACACCGTCACGCTCGCCGCGGACACGCCCGAGGTCGCCGGCGGCGTAAGCACCGCCCAGTAGGTGTTGCCGCTGGACTGCACCGCCGACAGGGTCCCGGCGGTGGTGGTCATCGTAACGCTTGCCCCGGTCACCGGGTTGCCGTTGGCGTCGACCAGGTCGACGACCACCGCCGACTCCGCCCCGGTGCCGTCGGTCAGGCATCCGCTGGTCACCGTCACCGCGCTGTTGGGATCGACGCCGCTACAGCAATTCTCGTCGGTGGTCCCGTCGCAGTCGTTGTCCAGATTGTCGCAGCTCGCGCCCGCCTCGTCGGCCATATATCCCGCGGGCATCTGGCATGCGCCCGAGCTGTCGCGCGTCGCGGTGGCGCATACCCCTTGAGCCAAGCCGTTGTAATTGCACGAACAACCCTCGTCGACCGCGCCGTCGCAGTCGTTGTCCCGCCCGTCGCAGCTCGTCTCGGTGGCCTGATAAGTCGCCGGCGCCTGGCAGCCCCCGCTGCCGTCGGCAACGCCGTTGGCGCACACGCCCACCGCCGAGCCGTTGTAGTTGCACGAACAGCCCTCGTCGGTGGTCCCGTCACAGTCGTTATCCAGTCCGTCACACAGCGTCTCGTTGGCCTGATAGCTCGCCGGCGCCTGGCAGGTGCCGCTGCCGTCGTTGGTGCCGGCCGCGCACACGCCCACCGCCGAACTGTTGTAATTGCACGAACAGCCCTCGTCGATCAGTCCGTCACAGTTATTGTCCACCCCGTCGCAGGTCTCCGCGGTGGGCACGACCTCACCGACACAATTTCCCCAGGCGCCGCCCGAGCAGGTCTGGCTGCCTGCCTTGCACTGGCCGACGCCGGCCGTCCCGGCCGCGCTGCTGTAACACGACTGGGTTTGTCCATCGATGCAGTTACATCCCTCGTCGACCACCTGGTCGCAGTCGTTGTCGACCCCGTCGCAGCTCGTCTCGGTGCTCTCGTAGCCGGCGGGCTGGGCGCAGTTGCCGGTCGAGGCGTCCACGGTGCCCGAGGCGCAGACACCGTCGGCCGAGCCGTTGTAGTTGCACGAACAACCCTCGTCGACCACGCCATCGCAGTCGTTGTCGACACCGTCGCAGCTCGTCTCGTTCGACTGATACGCCGACGGCGCCTGACAGGTCCCGTTGGCGGCGATGACCCCGCTGGCGCACACCCCGGTCGACGTGCCGTTGAAGTCGCACGCGCACCCCTCGTCGGTGGTGCCGTCGCAGTCGTTGTCCACACTGTCGCAGCTCGTCTCGGTAGCCTGGTAGGTCGCCGGCGCCTCGCAGCTACCGTTTGCCCCGACGACACCGGCGGCGCACACCCCCACCGCCAGCCCATTGTACTGGCAGCCGCAGCCCTCATCGACCGTCCCGTCGCAGTCGTTATCAACCCCGTCGCAGCTCGTCTCGTCGGCCTCGTAGCCCGCCGGCTGGGTGCAATCGCCGCTCGACGGGTCGACGCTTCCCGTGGCGCATACGCCGGTCGACGTGCCGCCAAAATCACAGGCACACCCCTCGTCGACCACGCCGTCGCAGTCGTTGTCGAGCTGGTCACAGCTCGTCTCGGTGGCCTCGTAGCCCGCCGGAGCGGTGCAATTGCCGTTGGCGTCGATGACGCCGTCGGCGCACACGCCGGTCGACGTGCCCGAGAAGTCACACGCGCAGCCTTCGTCGACCGACCCGTCGCAGTTGTTGTCGATGTTGTCCCCGCAGGTCTCGTCGGCGTCGGGGGTCTTTTCGCCGCTGCAGCTTCCCCAGGCATTGCTCGAGCAGGTCTGCGAGCCCACGTGGCACTGGCCCACGCCCTCGGTGCCCGCCGGGCCGCTGTAGCACGACTGGGTATCCCCGTCGGCGCAGGTGCAGCCCTCGTCGACGGTGCCGTCGCAGTTGTTGTCCACCCCGTCGCATTGCTCGGTGGCGCCCGCATGGACGTCGGCGTTGGTGTCGTCACAGTCGGCGTCGACGCACCCGTCGCCCAGACCGTAGCCGTCGCCGTCCTGGTCGAAACACGCCGCACAGACGGTCGAGCTCGGCATGCACTGGCGACGCGGCAGGCCGTCGACGCTGGTTACGGCGGAACAGTCGTAGCCGTCTGGACAATCGCTGGCGGTGCCGCAGGCGTGTGTACAGAAGTTGCCGTCGGGCAGGCTGACACAGACGTTTCGGCTGCCGGGGCAGTCGTCGTCGCTGGTGCACGAGACCGTGCACAGAGGCGTGGAAGCGGCGTCTGCAGCGTCCGCGGTATCGCCGGCATCGGCAACAACGTCGCCCACCTGGGCGTCGGAGGCGTCCAAGACGTCACTGCCGACGGCGTCGCCGCTCATCGCGTCCGACACGTCCGTCGCGCCGGTGTCGCCGCCGTCGACGCTATACGGCAGCGGCTTGGCGGTGCCGTCGAAGCTGCACCCACCGCCCAAAGCGGCCGCGGCCGTCAGCACCATCACCATTTGCCAGACCGCTCGTCGACGCTTCGTGCACCGCCACCACGCACCCATACATACCTCACCTGCCGCAGATCAGGCCGCGGCAAAGTCGGACATTTTGTTAGAATACTCGTTACTAACGAGAATAATAACAAATGGCAGCGGGTGCCTCAACGGCGCCAGGTGCGCTTGAGTTCTCGCATCGGGTCGATCCACTCGCGGCGGATCATTTGGTCGGGAATGTCGACGTAAAATTCCACCGGCGCGTAGCCGCGGGCGAGCTCGGCGGAGGCGACCGCCACCCGCGTGGGGTGTTCGTGGGCGAGCACGCGCACCAGGGCCCCGGCGATCTCGTGGGCGATGCGGTTGGCCAGGCGGCGAAGCGCCGCGCGCGGATCCCCCCACACGGTGTTGGGCAGCGTGCCGAAGATGAGCCGCGGCGACTCGCTGACCACGTGAATGCCGTGGCGGCCCGAGGCCACAAATCGCCCGACGTTGCGCCGCGCGTCATCCACCAGCACGCGCGCCTGGGCAAAGCCGTCTTTGCCGCGCAAGGCCGCCAGCTCCGGCAGTTTGAAGCTCGAATCGAAGGGGTCGCGCTCGAATTGGGAGCTGACCAGCGCGCGCACGTGGTCGGGGACGTCGGCCAGCAGCTCGGAGAAGCGCTGTGGGTCGAGCAGGTCGTGGGCGACCCGGGCGTAGTCGGTGCGATAGAAGATGCGCGGGTGGTCGGTCAACGCGGCGTGGTCGTCGTCGGCCTCGACGGCCGGCGGGCCCAGCAATGTGGCAAAGCCGGGAATCTCGCGCGCCACGCGCCAGATGCGCCACGGATACCCGTTGGTCCACACCCGCATATGGGGGTCGAGATCGCGCTCGAGCGAGGCGTGGCGCATCCCCCAGATGAGTTCGAAGACCCCGGGCTTGACCAGGTAATACTCCCGGTGGCCGAAATCGAGCGGCCACAGCGACTTGGGCGCGCCTTTGAGCATGCGCCGCGCGTCCATCAACCAGTCCCACAACACCTCGTCGGCGTCCCAGACCAGCTCGTGCAGGCGCACGTCCTCATCGGCGACCAAACGCCGGCCCTCCAGGTAGAGCTCTTCGCCGAACGCGGAGTGTTCGAGCGGGATGTCGTGGTAGGAAAGCGTCACCGAAAGTCGTTCGCCCAGCAGGAGTCACACTACATCGAGCTAACGCGGACTGCCCCTTCCTTATGCCACAATCATCCCACGAGTTTAAACGCCATTGCCGCTTTGCCGACGCCCCGGGCTCAAGCCGCTTCGTCGAGCGTGGCCGGCTCGCGCGACGCTGGCTCGTCGAGCGGACACACCCGCGATCCCTTTTCGATGAGCATGCGGTTTCCCCGCCAGCTCACCGTGCGCTTGACCGAGGCGATGACCCACAGCCCGAAGACCACGACGTCCTTCACCGGCGCCAAGATCGCGCCCTCCAGACCGATAGACTGGCCGCGCAACCGCCGATACAGCAGGTCGTCCAACAGAAGCTTTGCCCCCACGATGGCGACCATGGCCGCGCTCAGCGGCGTGCCCAACATGTCCGCTGGTGCCATCAACAGCAACGCGGCCGCGGCGAAGGCCACGGGGTTGAGCAGCGGCTCACCCACAAAGGCCAGCGGAGAGATGTGCCGGCGGAGCTGCGCCCAGCGGATGTGACGATTGGCGAAGCGTCGAAAGCTCCAATCAACGTTGACCGTGGGCAGGGTGTGGCCCGACAGCGCGACCTCAAAGCCGGCGTTGTGGAAGCGGTTTCCCAGCACATAGTCCTCGGCCAAGATATCCGCGACCGACAGCCACCCGCCCATCGCCTCGAGGTCCGATCGGCGAAGTAACATCGACTTTCCGATCACGCAGGGATGGCCCACGCGGTCACCACCACAGATGGCGGCGACGACGAACGAGTTCAGGTGCAGATTCTCGAAGAACGCGCCCATCGAGCGCTCCCCGGTGCCCACGAGCACGTTGGAGACCAGCCCGACCCCGGGGCGCATGATCTCGGTGGCGCTCGCCCGCAGGTAGCTCGGCGCCGGGCGTACGTTGGAGTCGGAGACCAGCACCAGGTCGTGTCGGGCGTGCTCGGTGAGTTGTGCCAGGTTGCTGACCTTGGGGTTGAACCCGAGGTTGCGCTCACAGACGATCACGCGAATGTCCAGGTGGTCGTACTCGCGCTGAAATCGCCTCGCCAACGCCAGCGCCGGGTCGTCGCGGTCCGCGGCGCCCAGCAGAATCTCGAAGTTGGGATAGTCCTGCTCGGCCAGCGCCACCAGGTTTTCCCATAGCCCATCGTCGACGCCTTTGAGCGGCTTGAGCACCGATATCGGGGGCAACAGCTCGCCTCGCAAGGGCGGGGTCGGCTGGTTGAAGAACACCGACGCGGAGACCAGCCATGTCACCACCAGGGACACGCTCGCCAAAGCGACTGCCATGTAGACCAGAATGTGGGCACTCATTGCCTTTCCTTGGAGGTGGGAGGCCAAACGCAACGCACGCACCGGGAGCGCTCAAAGACGTCTTTGCTACGCATCTTCGCCCGTTTCGTGATGGACGAAGAGCACGGCCTGCACCAGCAAGCTCATGACCAAGATGGCCGACAATCCGATGACCGCCGCCGCGCCCAGCGACGACAGGCCTTCGTGCTCGGTGGTCAGCATCGAGCCGAAGCCGATGGTGCTGGTGATGAAGGCCGCGGCGACGGCGCCGTTGGTCTCCAAATAGCCGTTCCAATCGTGAGGGGCCTCGCGTCGGCGCATCATCAGATGAAAGGATGCGTCGACGCCCAGGCCCAACCAGATGGGTAAGATGAGGACGTTGATAAAGTTGAAGGCGACGTCGAAGATCCCCAGAAATCCAAGGGCGACGTAGATGCCGGCGCTGAGGGTGGCGAACATGACCAGGACCCCGCGCGCCTCGCCGAAGCCGAGCACCCCGCAGATGAGCAGCCCGATCAGCGTCAGCGCGAACATCAGCGGCGCGTCCGACTTGACGAGGTCGAGGATGTCCACGAGCAGCAAGGTCTGGCAGACGCCGTCGACCGCGCCGGGCTCGCCATGCGGCCCGGGCAAGCCGCGCACCACCTTGGCGAAGCGCTCCAGGGGACGGGCGTCGTTGATGGCAAAGGAGGGAAACGCGAGCACCACCGCCTTTTGGACGCCGTCCCGGCGGCGAAACGGCGCGCTCATCGACCGCGGCAAGTCGTCGAAATGCACCCTGCCCTGGGCGACCAATCGGTCGACCTCGGCGCGCAGATCGGCGAGTTTGTGATGCTTGTGAAGTGTCTTTTCAGGCAGCCCATTGAGGGTATGGGCGAGCGTCTCGAGGGTGCGAAGTTTCGCCGCCTGGTCGCTCGGAAGCAGGTCGTCGGCGGTGAGCACGCGCGCGACGCTGTCCCCCTCGGGCATTTGCTTGCGACGTCGGCGAAGCTCGGCGGCGATTCGCTGCGCGTGGGCCGCCGAATCGGCGAGGACCACCGCCGGGAAGCGCGACAGCTTGACGATGTCGCGCACCTTGGCGTCCAGGCGCACCGAATCCAGATCGTTTAATTGGACGCTGTGCATCTGGTAATCGTAGCGCACGTTGTCGATGCCCAACGTGGCCACCAACACCAGCGCCACCGACACGACCAAGAGCGCGCGCCCGAGATTTCGGCCGCCCAGCCACCCCGGCAAGCGCACTCCCTGAGGTGCATGGGGGCTGGGCTCGAAGCGCGTCCCCGCGAGCAGCAACAGCACGCAGGGCAACACGAAGATGTAGGCCACCAGGATCAACGACAGCCCGGCGACCGACAGGATTCCGAACTCGAAGAAGGCCCGAAAACTCGTCGCCGACAGGCTCCCAAAGGCGATAAGCGTGGTCAGCCCGGCATAAAGGCTGGCCTTGCCGGTGGTCGCGTAGGTCTCGGCCAGCGCCGCGATGGGCTCGTGGTGGACGCGCGCCTCGCGATAGCGCGACACCAGGTGGATGCCATAATCGACCCCAAGGCCCAGCAAAATCGCTCCGCAAAACGCGGTCAGCACGTTCAGACTGCCCATGACCAGCCCGGCAAACCCGAACGCCCACACCGTGCCGATGATCAAAGGCGCCACCACGACCAGCGGCACGAACAGGCTGCGGAAATACAGGCACAGAAACAGCATCACGCCCACGAACGCGATCACCAACGAGACCGGCAAGTCCCGGCTCAGCGCCGCCTGCTGGTCGGCGCGCACCTTGTACATGCCGGCGATACCGTAGTGGACGCCCAGCGAGCGTCGCGCGATTTCGTGGTCCAGGACATGCTCGAGGTCGTCGAAGAAGACCGACGCGCGCTCGAGATTGGAGGGGGGAAACTTCGGGTAGACGAACAGGACGTAGTTCTTTTTGGCGTCGTCGTGAAAGTAGCGGGCCATGTCCTGGCCCCCATAGCCGCGCTTGTCGTACTTGTGCTCGATTTGCGCGAAGTCGACCGACGGCGGCTTGTCGTCGCCCAGCGAGACAAACAGCGGGTTAGCGTGGGCCTTCTCCCAACGCACTCGTTTGGTCAGGCGCTTGGCGATGGTACCCAGGTCGTCGCGGTCGAGGTATAGCAGCCGCTCACGCTTCAGGAACTCGACCGGGCGGTGCGCCTGCACTCGCACTACGTCGTCGCGTTTGGCCACGACAGCGGCCAAGGCGTCGACCGCGTGCCGCAGCTTGGCCGGCTTCGCGCCGTGAAACACGATGCTGACGCGGGCCTCCGAGCCCCATTTTTTCTCGAGTTCATGCAGCCCCTGGACCGTCTTGCTCGACGCCGGCAGCAGGCGCGACAGGTCCGTATCGACGCTCAGGTCGAAGGCGAAATACGCCGCCAGGGCCGTCAGCGTCGCGATGATCAGCACCGTCGTGGGCAAGTTGCGCCGCATCAGCAACAGCCCGCGGGTGATGGTACCGGGAGAGGTCGATGCGTGATCGGGTGCGTCGTGATTCAGTGGCATTGCCGGCCCTCGAGCAAACGCGGAGCGCCACGTTTGGTGGATCCGTCGAGGACGACTTTGTTGACTCGAGGTAACCAAGCGAGGCACTCAAAGAATGCCAACCGCCGGCCGCGAGCGCACGCCGAGGGCGGTTACAATCCAGTCATGTTTGGATGGAAAATGTTACGATGCGGCGGGGATCGGGAAACGCAGCGTGACCTCGGTGCCGCGTCCAGCGGCGCTGTCGACGGAGATCTCGCCGCCGTGCAGCTTCATGATCGACGCCACGATCGCCAGCCCCAGCCCGCTGGAGCCACGCCCGTCACCGCGCGAGGAATCCGCGCGGTAGAGCCGTTCGCAGACATGAGGCAGGTGCTCCGGGGCAATCCCCTCGCCGTCGTCGCGCACGACAATTTCGGCGCCGTCGGCCTGCTCGCGCGCGACGATCTCGATATGTCCCCCGGGGGGCGTGTGCTCGAGCGCGTTGTCCAGCAGGTTGCTGAGCGCGCGGCGAACGAGCATGGGCTCGCCGGCCACCGTGGCGCTGCCCCGGCGCTCGATGGACACGCCCTTATCCTCAGCGACCGCCTCGAACATGGCATGCACGGCGTCGATGGCCCCCCCGGCGTCGAAGTCGACGCGCTTGGCCACCTGCTCGGCGTTGTCGGCGCGGGCCAGAAACAGCAAATTCTCCACCACCGCCGCCAGCCGCCCCAACTCCTCGAGGTTGGAGCCCAGCACATCTCGATACTCCGCGGGAGAGCGGTCCTGGGACAGCACGATCTCGGTCTGGCCCATCAGGTTATTGATGGGCGTGCGCAGCTCGTGGGCGAGGTCGGCGGAGAACTGCGACAGGCGGGTAAACGAGTCGTCGAGGCGCTCGAGCATGGTATCGAACGCACTGGCCAGCGCGCGCAGCTCGGCCGGCCATGGGCGCTGGCCGATGCGCTCGCCCAGTTGATCGACCGTGATGGACTCGGCAGCGTGGGTGATCTCGTCGAGCGGACGCAGCCCCCGGCGCGCCAGATACAGCGCCGAGGCCGTCGACAGCATGACCCCGATGCCCAGAAGAATGGCGAGGACGCGGCGAAACTCCGCGAGGGTCAGCCTGCTGGGGGTGACATCGAGCGCCATCTGGATGACCGGCGCCCGGCCGGCGTGAACGCGCCACGGCGCGTGCGCCACCATCAGCAGAAAGTCGCGCTGCGAGCGGGGATCGTGCCAGTGCTCGACGCGCGGCTCGTCCCCCGGAGGTGCCGGCGGAAACACCTGCGCGGGCAACGCCCGACGCATGTTATTCGTCTGGGCGAGGATGCGCCGGTGGCCGTCGCTCTCCACCGAGAGCACGCGGGTGTGAAAACGCAGGTATTGATGCGTGGCTGTTTCCTGGTGCACCTCTTCGTCGAGTTCCTCCTCGATGGACTCCGAGGTTGAGTCGATCGTCTGCAACACGTGCATCCGGTCACTCAAAAACTCCTGCTGGGAGCGGTCCAGGTTGCGCTCGAGCATCACGTAGAGCACGAACGATGATCGCCGCCAGAATCACCGCTGCCGACACGGCGTAGGTCACCGCCATGCGCACGGCGATGGAGGTGGGCCTCTTCGCCTCGGGGTCTCGATCATCGGCCGGCGGACGAGCCGTCATAAGCCCTCCCGCTCGAATTTGTAACCCACGCCGCGCACTGTGTGAATTAGGCGCGAGTCGTAGGGGTCGTCGACCTTGCTGCGCAGCCGGCGGATGGCCACGTCGACCACGTTGGTGTGCGGGTCGAAGTCGATATCCCACACCTCCTCGAGAATTTGCGAGCGCGACACGACCTCCCCGCGGCGCATCACCAAAAACGACAGCAAGCGAAACTCCTGGGCGGACAAGTCGAGCAGGTCGTCGGCCCGCCAGGCTTGCTGGCGCACGAAGTCTACGCGCAGGTCGGCGACGGTCACCGTCGCGGCGCGCCCCGGCTCCGAGCGGCGTAGAAGCGAGCGCACCCGTGCCAACAACTCTGAGAAGGCAAACGGTTTGATGAGGTAGTCGTCCGCCCCCAGGTCCAGGCCCTTGACGCGATCGTCGATGTCATCGCGCGCCGTGAGCACGAGCACGGGCGTCTGGAAGTCCGAGCGGCGCAGTCGGCGCAGCACTTCCCAGCCGTCGAGCACCGGCATCATGATGTCGAGCACGACGACATCGAAGGCGCCGTCGACGCATTTCTCCAGCCCGGCTTCCCCGTCGCGGGCGGTCTCCACGGCAAAGCCCGCCTCCTGGAATCCCTGGGTCAGAAACTCGAGAGTCTTTCGCTCATCTTCGATTACGAGAATGTTCACGGCACAACTTGGGAGGATGCAACGGGAGTGGGCATGTCGCCTACAGTCTACCTCAGGCGCAAGGTCCGTCAAATCGCCTGTGCGCCGACTGACTGGTGTCGTGCAGCTTGACAGAACGACGACACGCCTTGGAGGATTGCCCAGACGACCTCGCCGCCCCGATCGACGCAACGCGCGGAGGATTCACATGAAATGGACGTGGCTGCTGATTATCGTCCTCACGACTGCGTCCGCGTGCAACGCCGGCCGCGGCGAGGACGACGACGACGAGGCGCCACATATCCAACGCCTCGACGCCCACGGGCGGGTGGTTCTCACCCGGGCCGAGAAGGCGGCGTTGGACCTGAAAACGGTGTCGGCGACCCGGGGCAAGCTGACCACGACGGCGCTTCGCTTTGGCAAGGTGGCCGCGCGGCCCAAGGACGACGCCGTGGTGGTCGCCCCGGTCACCGCCCGCCTGGTCGAGACGCCGGCGACGTTGGGCGACAGCGTCGACCATGGGGACGGCCTCGTCGTCATCGAGCCGCTGGTCGACGCCGCCTCCCGTGCGAGTCTGGAAGCCCAGCGGCGAAGCCTCCAGGGCGAAATCGAGGGTGCTCGCGCCCAGGTCGAGGCTAAAAAGCGCGACCTCCAACGCCTCTCGGCGCTAACCTCGACGGGTCTGGCGACCGACGCCGAAAGAGCTCAGGCGAAGGCAGATCTCGAATCCGAACAAGCCAAGGTGGCGAGCCTGGCGCGCGCCAAGGCGGCGCTGGGGCACCTCAGTGGCGGCCAACTCACGGTGCGCGCCCCCATCGACGGCACCGTCGTGCGCCTGGCGAGCGACACGGGCTCGCTGGTCGAACAAGGAGCGGTGCTCGCACGCCTCGTCGACCCGGGGCCGCGTTGGATCAACCTGGCGGTGCCACCCGGCGATCCCATCGGCAGTGGGTATCGGGTGCACGGCGTCTCCGAGCGCGTCTCCGCCAAGCTGTTGAGCCGTGGCCAGACCATCGGCACCGACGGCACCCGCACCGACCGGCTGCAAGCGCGCGCAGATGCCTCTCGGCAGTTGCCGCCGGGCGCCACGCTCGCTGTTGACGTGCTCCACGACGCCTCCGGCGTCATCGTGCCCATCGACGCGGTCGTGCGCCGCGGCCACCAGCACCTCGTCTTCGTGCAGGTCGACGACGATCACTTCGCGCCGCATGAGGTCGAGCTCGGCGCGCGCGACCGCGACCGCGTCATCGTACGAAGCGGCCTGTCCGCCGGCGCGCGAGTCGTCAGCCGCGGGGCAGCGGCGTTGCTCGGTGAATTGGGCCGCGCCAACATCGCCACGGTCGCCTCCCAGGGCTCCAAAGAGGAGACGCCGTGAGCGCGTTATTCGACGCCATCATCCGCGGCTCGATCAAGAATCGTTACCTGGTGCTACTGGCCGCGCTCGCCCTGGTCGCCATCGGCGCCTGGGCGGCGCGAAGCGGCCACCTGGACGCGCTGCCCGACTTCACCCCGCCCATGGTGGTCGTCCAGGCCGAGGCCCCCGGGCTGGGGAGCGCGGACACCGAGCAATTGGTGACCACTCCGCTGGAACAGGCGCTTTTGGGCATCCCCGGCGTGACCAACGAGCGCTCGACCTCCTCGCCGGGGCTGTCGGTCATCGACCTGACCTTCCAGGAGGGCACCGATATCTTCCGCGCCCGCCAACTGGTCAGCGAACATATCGCCGACGCGCGCGAGCGGCTCCCCGCCGAGATGCCCGCCCCCAGACTCGCCCCCATCACCGCCCCGGTGGGCGCGGTGGTCAAATTTGCCTATACCGCCCCCGAGGGCGACCACGAGGCGCTCGAAAAGCTGTGGCGCTTCGCCCAGTGGAAGCTTCGACCTCGCCTGCAGGCCATCGAGGGGGTCTCGCGGGTGACCGTCCACGGCGGCGCCGCCGCGCGTATCGAGGTGCGCCCTGACCCGGCCAAGATGCTCGCGCGCCACGTCACCCTCTCGCAGCTCGAGCAGTCGCTCGCCCAGGCCCAGAGCCTGGCGGCGCTGGGGCACACCCGCGCCGGCCCCCAACAAGAGCCCGTGCGCACCGGCGGCTTCTGGCTGCTGGGCCACCTGCAGCCCATCGCCAACACCGTCATCACCACGCGCCACGGACTTCCCGTGCGCGTCAGCGACGTCGCCGACGTCACCATGGGCGAGGAGCCGCCGGTGGGCTCGGCGTTATACGACGGCAAGCCAGCCATCTACATCCAGGTCGACAAGCTTCCGTGGGCGGACACCTTGCAGGTGACCAAACGCGTCGAAGACGCGCTCGCGCAGTTGGACGCCAAGCTGCCGGCGGGCACCCGGCGCCAACCGCCCACCTTTCGCCAGGCCGACTTCATCGACACGTCGCTCTTCTCGGTGGGGCGGGCGATGACCCTGGGCGCGTTCTTCGTCATCCTCGTGCTCTTTTTGCTGCTTCGCTCCCCGCGGCTATCGGCGATCAGCCTGACCGCACTGCCATTGTCGGTCGTCGCCGCGGTGACCGTGTTGTTGCTCATGGGCGTGACCATCAACGGCATGATCCTCGGCGGGCTGGCCATCGCCGTCGGCGAGGTCGTCGACGACGCCATCGTCGACGTGGAAAATATCTGGCGACGGCTCAAGGAAAACGCGCGCGCCGGCTCACCCCGCCCCGTGCTAGAGGTGATCCGCGACGCCTCCTCGGAGGTGCGAAGCGCGGTGGTCTACGCCTCGCTCATCGTGGTCGTGGTGCTCCTGCCGATTGTGCTGCTGGGAGGCCTGGCCGGGCGCATCTTCTCGCCACTGGCCGAGGCGTACGCGCTGGCCGTGGCGGCCTCGTTGGTGGTCGCGCTGACGGTGACTCCAGCGCTCAGCGCCCTTCTGCTGCCCAAGCTCGCCGATAAAGGCAGCGAAGAGCCGCGGCTGACACGGCTGCTTCGCTCATTTTACGAGCGCGTGCTCGGCGTGGTTCGCGCCTACCCCGGCCGCATCGTGCTTGTCTCGGCGGTGGCGGGCATCGCTGCTTTGGTCATCTTGCCGATGCTCGGCGGCGGGTTTTTGCCCGAGTTTCACGAGGGCGTGCTCATCGCCGAGGTCTCGGCCCCACCGGGCACGTCGCTCCAGGAGACCACCCGTCTGGCCGGACGCGTCTCCAAGATTCTACGCGAGGAAGCCGGCGTGCCCCACGTGGCCGCGCGCATCGGCCGCGCGAGCCTCGACGAAGACGCCGCGCCCGTCCACCGCATGGAGCTCGACCTGGTGCTGCCCAAAGACAGCGGCGATCCTGACGAGGTCGTCGGTGACATCATCGCCAAGATGAACAAGCTTCCTGGCATTCGCTTCAGCGTCGAGGGATTCCTCGGCGAGCGCATCAACGAGCTTCTGTCCGGCGAGCGGGCGCCCATCGCTGTCAAACTGTACGGACAAGACCTGTCCGCGCTGCAGGCGTCAGCCTCCAAGCTCATCACCGCCATCGCCAAGGTGCCCGGCGTGCAGGCGGCGCGGTCCGCCTCCCTCGCCGACGTGCCCACGCTGGACCTACACATCGATCAGGCGCGGCTGGCCAGCGTCGGTGCGCGCCGAAGCGAGGTGATCGACGCGGCTGCTGCCTGGCGCCAGGGCATCGAGGTCACCGACGTCAAAGCCCGCGGCGGATTCTCCGTGCCGGTGGTCATCGCCGGAGGCGACCGGTTCCGCGACCGCCAGGCCCTGGGTGACCTGCCGATATTCATCTCGCCGACCACGGCGCTGCCGCTGTCGAGCTTCGCCACGCTCGACGAGGGCGTCGAGCCGCCGGCGATTCACCACGAGAACGGCCGGCGCGTGGTGACGGTGGCCGCGCGTGCCGACACCGCCGAGCTCACCGACGTCGCCCAGCGCATCGCGGTGCTCGCCCGCAAGGACGTGCCCCAGGATATCGACTTCAAGATCGCCGGCCAGGCCGCCGAGCGCCGCCAGGCCGGCGGCCGGTTGGTGCTCATCGCCGCGCTCGTATTGACGGCGATGTTCGCCTTCTTGTGGATGGCGTTCGGCTCGGTGGTCGACGCCGCCGTCGTCCTCGCCGGGCTGCCCCTGGGGATGGTCGGCGGAGCCACCGCCGCGCTGCTGTTGCCCGACGGCCTCTCGATGGCCGGGCTCATCGGCTTCGTGGCGTTGTCGGGCATCATCAGCCGAAACGGCATCATGTTGGTGGCCCACAAAAACGCGCTGATCGACGAGCACGGCCAGGAGACCGAGTCGGTCATCTTGCAGGCCGCACGCGAGCGGCTGTTGCCCATCATCATGACGGCGTCGACGGCCTTCTTCGGGCTGTTGCCGCTGGCGGCCTCGCTGGACGCCGCCGGCAGCGAGTTGGAAGCGCCCATGGCCTTCATCGTCTGTGGCGGCCTGCTCACCGCCACCACGCTCAACCTGGTCGCTGTGCCGGCGTTGTACCTGTGGAAGCTTCGCCGCCGACAACGGTCGTAATTCCAAGCGCCTCGCCGCGAACGGCGCACCGCCTCAGAACGCCTCGCCGATGCTCAGATAGAACCCATTTCCGTCCGGCGACCAGCCGTAGTCGGCGCGCACGTTGACGCCCTGCTTCTTGTCGACCGCGAGGCGAAGCCCCACGCCCGCCGACCACTTGAGCGCACCCAAGCCGAAGGCGCCGTTGTCGCCCCAGACCTCACCGAGCCCGCCGAAGCCGGCCAGACGGAGCCGCCACAGCGGCGGCGTGCGGTACTCGCCCTGCAACAGCAGCATATTCTTGTCGCGAAACCGGCCCTTGTAGATGCCCCGAAGCCGCTTTTGGCCGCCGAGTTTGGCCAGCTTATAAAACGGCACCTCACCGATATGGCTCTCCCACAGGCCCTGCATCGCAAAGACCTGGTCGTGGCCGAGGTCGAAATAGTGGCGCGCGTCCAGTTTGAGACGGGTGTACTGGAAATCACTCCCCAACAGCGGCGTGTAGGTCATGACCGACCCCTGCAGCAAGCTGCCCTGGGTCGCGGCAAAGCAGTTGTCGCGGGTATCCCAGGTCAGGTTGAGGCCCACCCCGGAGATATTGCCGCCCTCGCTGCCGACGACCTGGTGGGCCATGATCGGGCCGTCCTGCAGCGCGTCGATGTTGCGCGAGGAAAACTCGTACTCCACGCCCAGGTATAGGTGCGGGTCCCACAGCCGGCGCTTGGCGACGGTGTCGAAGACGATGGCCGTCGCGTTGAACTTCTCCTTATTGGCCTCGTCGGTATTCGAGCCCAGCCCGAAGAAGTCCGTCGGCCAGTGCAACAGCGACAGCGACGATTTGACGTTGTACTTGCCCCCGTCGAGATACAGGTTTGGCGACAAGTTGAGCATCCACTGGCCGTTGAGCGTGTATGCCCCGGCGGCCAACAGTGTCGAGGTGTGGGCGTTGGGTCCGCCCACCGTCGGCGGTGCCAGAACCAGGCCGAAGCCAGCAAAGGTCAGGCTGGTCTCCGGCGTGTACGCCGCGATGGGAAAGCCCTTGAGCTTCAGGTTGGGCGGCAAGCCCGTCGTCTGGGCGAGGCTTGGGTTAGCCTCCGGCCGAACGGCGAATGCCGAACTCTCGCTGACGAGGCACACGGCGACGGCAACGACGAACCAGACGACCCGCGCGAGGCGGGCCGATGTCGCTGTCATACGTTTCCCAAGCTGTAAGATGAACGGAGTAGATCGAGCCATACCCGCCCGACCCTACAGCATAGCATAAGCCACTGTAAAACCTAAAGTTTTCAACCCCACGAAAGCAACGCCACCAGCTCGCTGCGAGCCCAGACGGTATGAAACAGCAACACATGCGTCCAGTCACCCGGCTGCCCTCTCCCCCGCGCCCAATGCGAGGCCGACGAGCATACTTTCCACGCCGTTGCTGCCCCGCAGGCCGGCCCTATTTTTTCGTTGGGACACTCGCCCAGGACGGCCACCCAGCGGCCCAAAGCCCTGAATGCGACGGTTCCGCAGCAGGTCACATCCCCAACGACTCTCCACCACAGCGAGAACACGATGCGTATTCTACTGAACGTCGAGATGCCCCACGAGCCGTTCAACACCCTGGTTCGCGAGGGGACGGTCCAAAACAAGCTCAGTCAGATTCTCGAAGAGCTTCGGCCCGAAACGGCATATTTCACCGAACACGACGGACACCGCGGCGCCCTGCTGGTGGTCGACATCGACGAGATGGCCCAGGTCCCCAAACTCGCCGAGCCGTTCTTTTTGACTTTCAACGCCCACGTGCACTTCCAGGTGTGTATGACCCCCGACGACTTCGGCAAAGCAAATATCGACGCGCTGGGCCAGAAATGGGGCTGAGCGCATGATCCGACATAGACTGGGCGAAGGCGCTTAATGCGAGGATAGTTCGTTCGCCTGCGGCCGGAGTTCGACCCGCGACAGCGCCGCTGCCAGCGCGGCGACGCCCGCCGCGGCCACCGCCGCGCATATCCAGAGCATGTCGGAGAGCTCGGACCAGTTGTCGATGCTGGCGCGGGTGTTGTTGACGCTGACGGACAAGCTGGTCAGCAGCGCCGAGAAGCCTAGCCGACCCGCCAGGCTCTGGATGGAAAGGTAGGTCGCGCGCTCACCGCGGGGGATGCGCGGGGTGACGGCGGCGTTGAGCGGCGCCTTGTACAGTCCGCTGGGCACCTCTCGCAGCAAGATGAGCGCGACGATGGCGGCGTCGAGCACCGACGCCATCGCTGCGATGATGACGAGCTGGATCAGCCCGGCGAGCACAAGCGTTCGCCCGGTGCCGAGGCGGGCATCGATACGCGCGCTTCGCCGGGCGATCCACGCCCCCAGGAGCGTCGCCACCGCCATATGAGCGCCGGTGGCGAGGGCCGTGTCCGCGCCCAGCGAAAAGCGCTGGCCGAGTAACTCCAAGTAGGGCTGATAAAACTCGTAGGGAACGTGGTTGATGACCACGGCGAGCACGGCGAAGCCGAAGAGCCAGGCCAGCGCCGGTCGCTTCAGGTGAGCGAGGCAGTTTCGGATCTGGCCGATGAAATTGGCCGTGGGATCGCTCGATTGGTGCTTCGGCTCGGTGAAGAAGAGCACGCAGCCCACAGCCGCCAACGCGACCAACGCCGAGAGCCCGTAGGCGAGGCGAAGCTGCAGCGCCGCCGCCGCCCCGCCGACCAGGGCGGCCAGCCCCGTCGCCGCCAGCGAGTTGCGTGCCACCAGGGCCTCGCGCTCCTTGTAATCGTCCTCACGGCCCACAGCGGCCAGCGAATCGAAGTGAAACGAGGTGTCCGTGCCGCTGTTGAAGGCGATGCCCCCGGCCAACAGCACCTGCGCCAGACTGAAGACACCAAAACCCGATCCCAAGAAGAACAAGAGGTACGCGGCGACGAGCAACACCGACGAAACCAACAGGGTGGTCTTGCGGCCGATGCGGTCCGAGAAGTATCCCGACGGCACCTCCAGCAGAACGACCGCCGCGTAGTAGATCCCCTCGAGCTGCAGCACGCGCGCCAGCGGCAGATGCTCGCCGAAGTACAGAAAGAAGACCGGCATCCAAAAGTAGGCGTTGAACAGCGCCGCGTACCACGGATAGAGCCGGATATTCCGCTCCATCTCGCTGATTTGTGGTTCGTCCATCCGCTGATCCAAACCGTGGTCCAAGTGCATCCTGAGGAAGCTGGTATACCCTACCCCCCTATGGTATTCGGAGTCCAGCAGACGAGCGCTTCATGCGCGAGGACACCGTCATGAGTCACACGATCGAAGGCAAAAAGAAGCTGCTTGGCCGCGTGCGGCGTATCGCCGGGCAGGTCAACGCCCTGGAACGCGCGCTCGAGGAGGAAGCCGGCTGCACGGCCGTGCTCCACCAAATCGCCGCGGTTCGCGGGGCGATGAACGGGCTGATGCTCGAGGTGCTCGAAGACCATATTCGCACCCACGTCGCCGACCCGGATGACGACGAGCGCCTGGAGGCGGCCGAGGAGTTGATCGGCGTGGTGCGTACGTACCTGAAATAGCGTGGAGATTGAGATGAGTGCAGCGCAGGATCACGATCACGATCATGGCCACGATCACGATCACGGCCACGATCACGATCACGATCACGATCACGGCCACGATCACGATCACGGCCACGATCACGATCACGATCACGGGCATCACCACGATCACGACCACGGCTTCGGGCTCGCCGGACAATTGCGCATCGTGGTGGTGGCGGCGGCGGCGGCGGCCGTGTGGTTCGGGGTGTGGGAGCCGGTTGCCGGCATCAGCGTCATAGGGATTGCGGGGCTGCTCATCGGCGGATGGCCGATCTACACCGAGGCATTCGAGAATATCCTGGCGCGGCGTATGACGATGGAGCTGTCGATGACCATCGCCATCGTGGCGGCGGCGGCGATCTCGGAGTTTTTTACGGCGCTGGTGATCATGCTGTTCGTGCTCGTCGCCGAGGTGCTCGAGGGCATGACGGTGTCGCGCGGCCGCGAGGCCATTCACGACCTGCTCGACTTCCTGCCGCGCAAGGTGATGGTACGTCGCGACGGCGACGCCAAAGAGATCGACGCCGACGAGCTGGTCGAGGGCGACGCCGTCCTGATCAACCCGGGTGGGTTGATTCCGATCGACGGCACGGTCATCGGCGGGCACTCCTTTGTCGACCAATCGCGCATCACCGGTGAGTCCATGCCGGTCGAGAAGTCCGACGGCAAGAGCGTGTTCGCCGGTTCCATCAACCAGTCGGGCGCTCTGGAAGTGCGCACCGAGCGTGTCGGGCGGGACACAAGCTTTGGCAAGATCATCGAGGCGGTCGAGCAGGCCGAGCGCTCACGCGCGCCGGTCCAGCGCCTGGCCGACCGCATGGCCGGCTATCTGGTCTACTTCGCCCTGGGCGCGGCGGTGCTCACCTACCTGATCACCCACGACGTGCGCGCGACCATCTCGGTGATCATCGTCGCCGGCGCCTGCGGCATCGCCGCCGGTACGCCTCTTGCCGTTTTGGGAGGCATCGGCCGCGCGGCGCGCGGTGGCGCCATCATCAAAGGCGGGCTGTACTTGGAGCAGCTCGGCCAGGTCGACACGGTCGTGTTGGACAAAACCGGCACGCTCACCCACGGCGCGCCCGAGTTGCAGGCGCTGATTCCTGTCGACGGCGTCGACCCCATGGACCTGTTGGACGCCGCGGCGGCCGCCGAGCTTCGCTCGGAGCACCCGCTGGGCCGAGACGATCGTCGCCTACGCCACCGAGCGCGGCCGCACGCCCCAGGAGCCCGAGCGCTTCGGTTACACCCCCGGGCGCGGCATCGACACCACCGTCGCCGGCGAGCTCGTGCTCGTCGGAAACCTCGCTCTGATGGACGAACACGGCGTCACCGTGCCCAAAGACCTACTCGCCGCATACCCGGAGGCATCTGAAGTCTTCGTGGCGCACGACGGCGAGCTTCTGGGCGCCATCGCCATCGCTGACCGCGTGCGCGACGAGGCGATGCAGGCGGTCGACGCCATCGCTCAGATGGGCATCGAGGTCGTCCTGCTCACCGGCGACACCAGCACCGTCGCCGAGGCCGTCGGCGAGCGCTTGGGGATCGCCACCGTCGCCGCCGACTTGCTACCTGAGGACAAGCGCACCTACGTCCAAAAGCTCGTCGGCGAGGGCCGCCGGGTCGCCATGGTCGGCGACGGGGTCAACGACGCTCCTGCGCTGACCGAAGCGCAGGTGGGCATCGCCATGGGCTCGGGCACCGACGTCGCCCGCGAGAGCGCCGACGTGGTGCTCCTGGGCAACGATCTGGTCAAATTCGTGGACACGCTGACCACCGCCCGGCGCACCCGTAAGATCATCTGGGCGAACTTCGCCGGCACCATCGCCGTGGACACGCTGGGTATCGTGTTGGCGGCGTTGGGCCTGCTCGACCCGTTGGTGGCGGCGTTCATCCACGTGACCTCGGAGCTGGTCTTCATCGGCAACTCGGCGCGCTTGTTGCCCGCGCCGGGAGGTGAGAAGCGCCACAACGTCGACGTCCGCCAGCCTCCGAATTTCACCTAACCCCAGTGTGGCATGCAGGCTTCAACTCTAGCCTTGGAACACCTTGGCGTTTCGCGCGTTGACCACCCACACCACCGCCAGCACCACGAGAACGGCCTGGGCGGCCAAGGTGATCGCCTGCGGGTAGACCCCCAGCCAAGACACCCCGAAGAAGGGAACGCGTACCACCGGCAGAATGCCGCCCTCGATCAGCGCATGTAAGCCCTTGCCCATCAAGACGATAGACAGCGTGTAGAGAGCAGCTCCGCTCACGGCGAAAAACGGCTTGAGCGGCAGTGTCGTGCCTGCCTTCAAGATCAGGTAGGCGATGGCTGCCAAGAGCACCCCGGCGACGAGCGCGCCCCCCAAGATCGGCGCCGGCTTGGAGCCGGACTCCAAAAACAGCGCCTGGAAATACAGGATGACCTCGAAGAGCTCGCGATAGACCGCCAAGAAGCTCAGGCCGGCGATGGCCCACAGGTTGCCGGAGGTGATGCGCTGCTCGAGCTTCTCCTTGATGAACTTGGCCCACTTTTCACCGTGGACCTTGGACAAGAACCAATAGCTCACCGAAAAGAGCACCACCGCGGCGAATACGCCCACCACGCCCTCGAGAACCTCGCGCCCTGCCCCGGAGATGGTGATGATCTTCTGGGCGGCCACCCAGGTCCCGACGCCGGCCACCACCGCACCAATCCAGCCGATGTGGATGTACTTCTTGGCCTCGGCGAAGCCCAGGCGGTTGACCATGCCAAGCAGCAGCGCAAGCAGCAGGATAATCTCGAGGCCCTCGCGCAACAGAATGAGCGCACTGGCCACCGCCGATGTCCACGCGTCCGATGCGTCGGCGTCCAGCGTCTGCGAGGCGCGCTCGAGCGACTTGTCCAATTGGGCGAAGCCATCGTCGACCGCCTGTGAGTTGCCCTTTCGCAGCGCGGCGCGCAGCGCCATGAACTGGTTCTCCACCTTGGAAACCAGCCCCGAATCGACGCTCCCCAGTCGGCTCTCGACTTGCTCGAAGCCGTCCAAATAGGCGGACAACAACTCCTTTCGTGCCTGCGGCACATGTCCGGCCTTCCAGGCCTCACGGGCCGCCGCCACGTGCCGTTGGGCGATGCCGAGCGAGGTGGTCGGCTTGGGAAGAGCCGCCTTGGGCGGCTGGAGACGCAAGCGCGCGACCATCGCCGGGATGTCGCCGGATTCGGCGCCGGCCTCTTCGAGCTTGGCGGCCAACTCCGCGTCGCTCATCGACGCCAGCATCTTGATGTTGACCTCGAAGCCTTCGGGCAGCCGCACATCGTTTGCGGCAGCCGACTCTCGCGCCCCGTCGGCCAGCGACATCACGTAAAACGCGACATCCCAGCGCTGGGTCGCCGAAAGGCTCTTGAAGCTGGGCATCGCGGTGCCCTCGACGCCAAAAGTCGCCGTGTTGAACACGCGGTAGGGCGACAGCGCCGAGCGAAGCTTGGGCTCGGTGAAATCGGCCGGTTTGGGTGTCAGCGAGGTGGCCGCTGGCGTATGGGCCGCACCGTCTTTGCCATGGCAGGAGGCACAATTCTGCACGTAGGCCTGCTCACCGCGGCTCAGGTCGGGCGTCGACTTCGGATACAGAATAATTCCAAAATACTGGATGGCCGCACGACGCGCCCTCCCCGCCGCCTCGCCGACCTGTGCGGGGTCGGCTTTGTGGCGCACCAGCGCCTCGAGCTTGTCCATGGCGGTTGTTAGTTGCGCGGGTACGTCGCCGCGCCGGCCGATCAAGTCCTCGGCGTCGGTCAGCAGCGACAACTGTTCTTTATACTCCGTTTGGTCGACGATCTTTCCACCCTCGACCGCTCCCCCGTAATCGGCCGCCACGTAGTCGAGCAAGCCAACCAGCCGATGGCCATCCGTGCGATAACCACCGGCGCCCAACGCCTGCTTGGGCACGAGGAGCACCGCAAACGCGGTGAATAATGTTGCCGCGAGAACGAAGCGGGTGTTGTGGAAGGCGATGTTCATGGCATCGAGGGGGGCCAGGGGAAGACGACGTCGGAGATGCAACATTGAAATTGATAGTGATTTTCAAAATCAACGTCAAGCACCTTACGCAGACCACCCACCCGCCAATCACCCAATCTTCTCCACCCGTGTCGCCTTCGCGACCAGCAAGGCCAGCGGCCCGGCCGCAAAGCTAAGCAGCGCGCCCAGCTTGAGCATGCCTCCAAGCTCGCCGGGCACGGCCCGGGTGCCGATGGCCACCGAGGTGACGAAGAGCGCCACCGTAAAGCCGACGGCGGCGACCATGCCCACCGCGACCATCGTGCGCAGGTCCATATGCTTGGGCAGCGTCAGCCCCAGGCTGCTGCCGGCGGCGCTGAACAGCCAGATGCCCACCGTCTTGCCGATCAGCAGCGCCGCCAGGATCACCCAGGTCGCCGAGGACGCGAACGCCTCGCCGCTCAACAGCACGCCTGCGTTGGCCAGGCCGAAGCCGAACAGCCCGACGTCGACCACCGGCTCGAAGGCGTGCTCGAATCGGTTCATGGTGTCGTGGCTGGTGGGCTCGTCGAAGCCCTCGAAGAGGCCGGCGTCGCGCTCGGCGTGGGGCATGAATGGCACCACCGGCACCAGCGCAAGGGCGGCGTGCACGCCGGTATAGCCCAGGCCGAACCAGGCGAGCGTGCCGCCGACGAGCACGTAGGGCCAGAAGCTCTTGACGCCGCTTCGGCGAAGCACCTCGCACACGAGCATCGCCAACAGCACCAGGCCCAACCACGGCAGGTGGACCTGCGGGGTGTAAAACGTGGCGATGATGGTCATGCCGATGAGGTCGTCGAGCACGGCGAGCACGAGCAAGAAGGAGACGGCGGGGTGGCGCTTGCCGAAGATCCAGGTCGCGAACAGCCAGCAGTAGGCGATGTCGGTGGCCGTGGGGATGGCCCAGCCGCCGGCGAACGACGGCTCGGGACGAAGCAAGGCGTGCAGGCCGAAGAACACCGCGATGGGTCCGAGCACGCCCCCGGCGGTCGCCACCGCCGGCATCGCCGCCTTGCGCAGGCTGGAGAGCGCGCCGCCGGGCAAGAAGCTCTCGGAGACCTCCTTCATGGCGATGCCGAAGAACAGCACCATGAAGATGTCGTTGACCAGGAAGTGGAAGTTCACCTCCCCGCCCTCGGGGTTGAGCAACGTGCTGTGAAACAACGGCGCCTCGATGAAATGCTCGTAGGAGGCGTGGTCGATATTCGCCCACACCAGCGCCGCGATGGTGCCGGCGAGCAGAAAGCCGGACAGCTCGCGCATGCGGTTGAAGTAGACCGAGGTCCACTCCATGAGTCCATTGGGCCCGTCGGATTTTCTGACGGTGTTCGTCGATGACATGATCCTACTCCTCAGAATTCCACTTCCCAGACGTCAAACACCTCCCGCGGGATTGCGCAACCAGGCGCAGCCCCAGACTCGGACATCCGCGAAAACAGGCGTCGTCAGCGGCCTGGCGCGTCCGTTGAACCTAAGATCCGATAGGCGGAGGTGCTAAAGTGCGCGTGTCAGACAGAGGTGTGACGAGGTGGCTTGAAGATGCCGAGCGCAAAGTCGGTCGACACAAGAGTGGAAACCTGGGGAGGGCCAACTTTGGAGGGACGCCGAGTCAATTTCGCCGTCATCAACGCAGGATCGAGTGGGTCGAGGACGGCGTCGCAGCAATCACTGTGATGGCCGTTGTCGTCTGGGAGTTCACACGGAGCCTCATCATCGCCGCGCATGGAAGGCGCCGTCGACGCAGAAGCACGCACGGTGAGTTTGTGGGGAGTAGCCAGCGAGCCCGGCGACATGAGCACGCCCGACGCGAGCACCACTAGCACGACGCTACATACGCGGGTAAATACGACGCGCAGTTCCAGATTGCCGTGCAGAATGTTCATGGTCGCAGGTAGAGACTTGGGCGGCCGAGTCCATCAGCGAGGACGTTAACAAAGCCCAATTCGGGCAGCAAGAGCACTGCACCGAGAACCGTCGGGTTACAACTCGAATTCCTCGTCGTCGCCGCCAAACCAACTGTACACCGCCGGCAACACCAGCAGCGTGAGCGCCGTCGAGGTCACCAGGCCGCCGACGACCACCGCGGCCAGTGGGCGCTGGACGTTCGAGCCGATGTCATCGGCCATCAGAAGCGGGACGAGGCCCAGGATGGCCACCGTCGCGGTCATGAGCACCGGTCGCAGCCGGTGGGTGGCCCCGGTGATGACCGACTCGAGCTTGTTCATGCCCCGGCGCCGAAGCGTGTTGATATAGTCGACCATGACCACGCCGTTGAGCACGGCCACGCCGAAGACGGCGATGAAGCCGACCGCCGCGGGCACCGACAGGTACAGCCCGCCCACGTACAGGGCGACCACGCCGCCGATGACGGCAAACGGCACGTTCATGAAGATGAGCGAGGCGTAGCGCAGGCTTCCGAAGGCCATGAACAGCATGAAGAAGATCAGCAGCATCGTCAGCGGCACCACGATGTACAGCCGCTTCATGGCGCGCTGCTGGTTCTCGAACTGGCCGCCGTACTCGGTGAAGTAGCCCGGCGGGAAGTCGACCTGAGCGTCGACCTTTTTCTGGATGTCTTTGACGACGCTGCCCATGTCGCGGCCGCGCACGTTGAGCTGGACGTACATTCGCCGGCTGGCCTTGTTTCGGCTGATGACCTTGGGCCCCTGGTAGACGTCGAAATCGGCGACCTGTCCCAGCGGGATGAGCGCGCCCTCGCCGGTTCGCAGCGGCAGCTTTCGTAGTTTGGCGAGTTGGTCGCGCTGGCCCTCCTCGAGGCGCACGAAGATGCCGAAGCGCCGGATGCCCTCGAAGACCTGCCCGGCGGTCTGGCCGCCGACGCCGATCTTGACGAAGTCCAAAAACTCGTCGGTGGAGATGCCCAATCGCGCCAGCTTCTTGCGGTCGGGCCGAATCAAGATCTGGTTTTTGCCGCCCTGCTGCTGGGCGCGCACGTCCACCGCGCCGGGCACCGTCTTGGCGATGCCGGCGATCTGTTGGCCGAGTTGGGCGAGCTTGTCGAGGTCGTCGCCGTAGATGCTGATGACGACCTGAGCGCGCACCCCACTGAGCAGCTCGTCGGTGCGAAGCTGGATGGGTTGGCTGACGTTGCTGGTCAACCCGGGCACGCGTTTTTCGATGCGCTCGGCGACCGCCGACTCGAGTTCTTCGTAGCTTCGACCGCTCTCCCACTTGTCCAGGGGCTCGAGGTTGACCACCGAGAAGACGACGTTGACCGGCTCGGGGTCGCCGCCGACCTCGGCGCGGCCGACGCGCGAGTACACCCCGGTGACCTCGGGCAACCCCCCAATGGCGCGCTCCTCGCGTTTGCTGTATTCGATGGCGGTCTTCAAGTTGGCCGACGCCGGCAGCACGGAGCGCACGACCAGCGTGCCCTCGCGCAGGGTGGGCACAAACTCGCTTCCCAGCAGCGGAAACAGCCCCAGGCTGGCGACGAAGGCGAGCACCGCGAGGGCCAACACCTTCTTCTTGTGGACGACGGCCACCTCGACCAGCGGCACGTACACTTTTTTGAGGGCCATGACGAGCCTGGGCTCGCCGTGGGCATCCCCCAACTTGAAGGCATAGCTCGCCAGCACGGGCACCATCGTCAGGGCCAGAATCAGCGCGCCGATGAGCGCAAAACTAATGGTATAGGCCATCGGGCTGAACAGCTTACCCTCGACGCCCTGCAGGGTGAACAGCGGCAAGAAGACGATGATGATGATGCTAATGGAGAAGAGTACCGGCCGGCCCACCTCTTGAGTGGCCTCGCGGGCCAGGCGCACCATCGATAGGTGCTCGTCCTCGGCGCGCTCTTCCAGGTGTCTGAATATATTCTCGATGACGACAACCGCGCCGTCGACCATCATGCCGATACCGATGGCCAGGCCTCCCAGACTCATCAGGTTGGCCGACAGACCAACGCCGCGCATGCCGATAAAGGCGATCAGCGCCGAGAACGGCAGCGTCACGATCACGATGAGCGTCGAGCGCAGGTTACCCATGAATAGGTACAAAAAGATCAGCACCAAGATCGAGCCCTCGAGGAGCGCGTCCTTGACGGTGCCGATCGCCTTTTCGACGAGCTGCGCCTGCGAGTAAAACGGCTTGATCTCCATGCCGTCGGGCAGCGCCTTGTTGATGGTGGCGATTTTCGTATTGACGTTTTGCAGCACTTCCTCGGAGTTGGTGCCGATGAGCTTCATGATGAAGCCACCCACCCCTTCATCTCCCTGCGCGACCAACGCGCCTCGGCGGATGGCCCGCCCATAGGTCACCTCGGCCACATCGGAGATATACACCGGCGAGCCTTCATGCTCGCGCAGCACGATATCGGCGATGTCCTCGAGCCCCTTCTCGCCGGGATCGATCCATCCATAGCCGCGGATGATGTACTCCTCGCCACCTCGCTCCAGAAAGGAAGCCCCCACGTTGCGGTTGTTGGACTTGAGAGCATCGAAGACGTCTTGGACGCTGATCTCACGCGCCAGCATCTTTTGCAGATCCAGACGCACCTGGTACTGCTTTTCGTGGCCGCCTACCGACAGCACCCCGGTGACGTCGGGCGTGGTGCGCAACATGGGCTTGACGATCCAGTCCTGGGCGGTGCGCAGGTCGGTCAGCGAGTAGTCCTCGCCGCCCTTCTTGTCGCGCACTACGTACATCATGATCTGGCCCAGGCCGGTGGTCATCGGGCCGAGCTCGGGCTCCCCAAGTCCCCCGGGGATGGCGCTCTTAGCCTTCGACAGTCGCTCGGTGACCAGGCGCCGGGCGAAAAAGTAGTCGGTGCCGTCTTCGAAGTAGATATTGACCCGGCTTAGCCCGAAGACCGACGTCGACTGGACGCGATCGAGGCCCGGCAGCCCGTACATCGAGATCTCGATGGGGTAGCTGATCTGCTTTTCGACATCGACCGGCGACAGGCCCGGAGCGGCCGTAAACACCTGGACCATCGTGGGCGTGGCGTCCGGAAACGAGTCCACCGGCACCTGGCGAAACGACCAGTAGCCCATGCCCAGCACGCCCAGGGTGAGCACCAGGACGAGCAGGCGATTTCGAAGTGCGGCTGCGATGAGTTTGTCAATCATAACTCGGGACCGAAGTGAGTTGCTACTCGCGACATCTTCCCGCCTGGGGGAGGTGCCGAGCGTTGGTTGCGAGGCGTTGGGGGCTCAGATATCCAAACGGATCGAACGATTCAGTCGTGATGTCCGGCGCTTCGTCCGCGGGCCGTCAGCGTCGCCTTGAGGTCGAAGGCGCCCTGGGTGACGAGCTTGGCGCCGGGCTTCAGGCCGTGGAGCACTTCGACCAGTCCGCCGGATTCGCTGCCCAATTGAACGGGGAGCGCGGCGAACGCGCCGGTCTCGTCGCCGGGGACGAACACCACCTTCTTACCGTTGATGTCCTGAACGGCGTCGACCGGGACCAGGGCCACGTTGCGCTTCGAATCCGCCGCCGACAGCTCGACGGTGCCGAACATCCCCGGCTTGACTTTGTTTTTGGGGTTATCCAACTCCACACGCACCGACAGCAGGCGCGTCTTGGGATCGATGGTGCTGGCGATCCAATCGACGGTGCCCTTCCAGGTGCGACCGGGATAGGCGTCGAGGGTGACCAGGGCGTTCATGCCCGGTTTGACGAGGTAGGCGTCGGTCTCGGCAACCTGGCCGATGACCCACACCTTGCTCTGATCAGCCACGACGAAGAGTTCCTGCCCCGGGTCTTTGGTCTCGCCCAGCGAGGCGTGCTGCTCGATGATCGTGGCCCCGAAGGGGCTCCTGAGCGGGTAGGATGGCCCGCTGCCTCCCGACACGCCCAAGGTCCTGAGGCGGGCTCCGGCTGCCTGCAGCCGCGCCTTGGCCTTCTCATAGGTGCCCTGGGACTCCAGAAGCGCGCGCTTGGAGGCGATGCCCTTCTCGACCAGCTTCTGCTCGCGCTCGAAGTTCTGGCGTGCGACGTCTTCGGCCGCCCTGGCCTCCTGGACGGCGGCGCGGGCCTCGCCGAGCTCGACGCTGCGCATCACGGCGAGCGTCTGGCCCTTCTCGACCCGCTCTCCCAGCGAGGCGCGGATGTCGACGATCTGCCCGGCGACCAGCGGCGAGACATGCGCCAAGCGGTCGATGTCATGCTCGACCATGGCGGTCGCCGAGACACCGTCGCGCAGGCTGCCGCCGTTTGCCGTGGCCACTTTGATGCCTGCTTGTTTGACGGCCTCGGAGCTCAGGTGGACCTGGCCGGGGGTCGCGTCGTGGTGGTCGTCGCCCTTCTCGGCGCCCCCCTCGGCCGCATGCGCCTGATTGGAGGGGGAGGTGGCCTCGGGCGACGACGAACTCGAGCAGCCGGCGCTGCCGGCCAGCCCAAGACCGGCAAATCCGGTAATCGCACCGATGATGAGGTAGCGTTTGAGGATGAGTCGATATGTCACGGTTGGTGTCCCTATTCCGATTTCCAGATTGGCGCGCCGAGCAGCTTCTCCAGGTCGCTGACGGCCACGTAATACTCCTGAAGTGCGTCCAGATATTCGCGTTGGACGGCCAGAAGGCGGTCACGCGCGTTCATCACGTCCAGCAGGCTCATCTCGCCGAGCTTGAAGCCCTTGTGGAGCATGTCGAGCTGGGTTCGAAGCGCCGGCAGTACTTCCTGCTGGTAGATCTGGGCCTGCGTGTATGCGCTCTGGACGCTGTCGGCCTGCTTGCGCACCCGGTTGGACAGCACCGCCTTGCGGTTTTCGATGGCCTGGCGATAGATGCCGACACGCGCCTTGGCGGCGGCAATTCCGCCCTGGTTGCGGTCCCAAAGCGGCAGCGGCACGCCCAGGCTGACCAGCAGGCTATTTTCGAACTCATTTTCGGAGAGCTTTTCGCGCTCGAAGCCCAACCCGACCACGGGGTCGGGCCACGCCTTGCGCTGCTCGAAGGCAAGGTCGGCCTGCGCCTGATCGAGCTGGGCGCGCAGCACGGCCAGTCGAGGGTCCTTGTCGTACGCCTTGGCGAGCAACTGCTCGGCGGCGGGTGCGCGGCGCGCCCGGCTCGGCTGGCCGGCCGGCCGCGGCACAGCGTCCTGCGCCCAACCCACCGTCGCCCCCAGGTCGCCAAGCGTGCGCCGATAGCCGGTCCACACCTGCACGAGGCGCTGGCGAGCCCGGGCAATCTCGGCGCGCGCCACGACGACCGAGGTCTGCGGCTCTTCACCGGCGTCGTAGCGTTGCTGGGCGACCTCGAGAAGCTGCTGGGTAAACTCGAGCGTCTCGCGCTCGATGCCCACCCGCTGCTGGCCAACCAGACCGACGCGGTAGAGCCGGTGCACCTGCTGGTGCACGTCCCACTGGCCTTGCTCGAGTTCGGCGACGAGTGCTCGCTTCTGGCGACGTGCCGCCTCGAGACGCAACCCGCGCTGGCCGAAGACCTCGAGGCGCTGCTTGAGGCCGACCTCGTAGCGATTAATCCCGGGGTCGTCGAGGCCCGCCGCGAGCGTGCCCTCGATCTCGGGGTTGAACTGTTGGAATTTCTGAGCGCCCGCGATGGACGCCTGCCCCAGCGCGACGCGCTTGCGCGCTCGTTGGATGAGCGGAGCGTGGGATTGAGCGAAGCTCAAGAGCTCGCTCAAGCTCATCGCCTGACCCAAGTCGGCCGTATATCGTGCGAGGACGTCAGCGGTGCGGCGCTGGTCTTGCTCGGCCACTTGCTGCCGCGGCGCGGGCTGCTTTTGCTGCGCCCTCGCCACCGACGGCTGGGCTGCGAAGGCGAGCACAAACGCCAAGGCCGCGAGCGGCAGCGCCGCACTTTTTTGGTGGTCATGCATATCTACTACCGAAGATAGTAAGTACAGTCTACGACCAGCGATAGTAGATAGGGCCCGGCGGCGTGTCAAGAACTACTATCTACAATAGTAATTAATGCATTCGCGCGAGTTGGGCGCCGGGTTTTCCCGGCACGCCCGCGCGCTCACACCAACGCGACCAGCTTGTGGAGGGATTGTTCGATGAGGCAATGAAACGACAAGATCCACACACCCAGCACATGAGGCACAACCGCGCTGGCAACAAACACGGTCGCGCCCACTGCACGCGGGCGCATCGCATGGTCGGAGGCGCTCGGGGCGGCGTCGTTGAGCAGCAGGCCGACGCGCGCGCTCAGCGCATCGGGTTGGGTCCCGCACATATGGGCACAGGCGTCACGGGGCACGTTCGAGATGGCCCGCGCGGCCGTAATGATGGCCTGGGCCACGGAAACAGGTTGGGCGCCCCAGCGCACCGCCATCCCGTCACAGGCGATCTCGCGGGCAAAGCGCCACGCGGCGACCTCGGGCGACAGGATCCAAGCGAACGGGTTGAGCACCTGCGAGACCAGCAGCACGACGTTGCGCGCCGGGTCACGCACCGCGGCGTGGGCCATCTCGTGGAGCAACGCAGCCTCGAGCGCGGCGTCGTCGAGCTTGTCGACGAGGCTGGCGGCGATCTCGATGCGCTGGTCGAACAGCCCCATGGTCGCGCAGACGTGTGTCTGGCAGTCGACAACGCGCACCGGGCAAGTCCGTTCGGCCAGCTCCGAGTGCGCCGCGCAGATCCGCGCCACCCGTTCGGCGCACGCTCGATTGGACGTCGCCCGATGCGCTCGATGGGTGCGCCGCCAGCGTCGGCCCAGGGAAACGGCCTGAACGAGCGCCAACACGACCGCGCCGACGCCGAAGACCCACTCTAGCCACGTTTCGCCCGACACCGCCAACACCGAGCAACATGCCCGCACCAAGGCGCCGGAGTCTTTGAGATGAGTGAGCTCCGAGGCCACCCAGATCAGCGGCAGGAGCCCGGGCAGCACCAGCGCGAAAAAGATCGGTCGGCGGTCGAAGTCCGCGGGATGGTCGAGCGCCGATAGGCGCTGCGAAAGCCAGAGCTTGGCCAGCACGCTGAGCAGGCCCGCCACCACGGTAAAACTCCAGGCGGCGGCCACGATATTGTGAAGGACGTTGGTCATCGCATCTAGTCGCGGTGGGCGAGCAGGCGAAGCGCGTTGACCACGACCAGGATGGTCGAGCCCTCGTGCAGCGCCACCGCCGGGCCGATGTGCAGCCCCGCAATGGTAGCGGGAATGAGTACGACGATCATGCCCAGGCTGATCCACAGGTTCTGGCGAATGATGGTGCTGGTCTTTCGGCTCAGGCCCACTGCGTAGGGAAGTTTGCTCAAGTCGTCGGCCATCAGCGCGATTTCGGCGGTCTCCAGCGCGGTGTCGGAGCCGGCGGCGCCCATGGCGATGGCGACGGTGGCGTTGGCCATCGCGGGAGCGTCGTTGACCCCGTCGCCGACCATGGCGACCTTGCCGTTTTTCTCGAGCTGTTTGATGGCGGCGACCTTATCGGCGGGCATCAGGTCGCCGCGGGCCTCGTCGAGGCCGACCTGTTCGGCGACGGCGTCGGCGACGGTCTGGTTGTCACCCGAGATCATGATCATGTGCTCGATGCCCAGCTCGCGAAGCCTGGCGAGCATCTCTTTGGCCCCCTCACGCGGGGTGTCCATCAGGCCGATGACGCCCAGGTAGCGCTGGGCGCGGCGCACGATCATGGTCGTCTGACCCTTCGATTCCAACTCGCCGATCTGCTGGCGAAGTTTGTCGGGAAGCGCCGCTCCGCCGACCTCCTCGAAGAGCTGCGCCTTGCCCACGAGCACGTCGTCGTCGCCGAGGCGAGCGCGTACGCCGCGCCCAGTGAGGCTCTCGAGGTCAGTCGCCTTGTCGACGTGCGTACCTGCGAGTTCGTCGTCGCCGTAGCGAACCACGGCGCGCGCGAGCGGGTGGTCGCTCAGGCGCTCGACGGCCACGGCCACGGCCAGCAGATCGTTGGCGTCGGCGCCGTCGTAAGGCTCGAGCGAGGTGACCTTGGGCGCGCCTTCGGTCAGCGTGCCGGTTTTGTCAAAGGCCATGGCGCTCAACCCGCCCAGATGCTCGAGCGGCCCGCCGCCTTTGACCAGCACGCCCGACCAACCCGCCGCCGCCACGCTGCTGAGCACCGCGCTGGGCGTGGCGATGGCCAACGCGCACGGACTCGCCGCCACCAGGACGGCCATCGAACGGTAGAAGCTCGCGCCGAAGCTCTCGTCGACGAAGAAGCACACAAACATCAAGGCGACCACCAGCCCGAGCACGGCGGGGACGAAATAGCGCTCGAATTTGTCGGTAAATTGCTGGGTGGGCGAGCGCATGGTCTCGGCCTCGGCGACCATCTGGACGACGCGGGCCAACGCGCTCTCCGCGGCGCGCTTGGTCACCTGGATGGTCAGGGCGCCCGAGCCGTTGATGGTCCCGGCGAACACACGGTGGCGTTTGGCCACCTGGTCGGGGGCCCCGGCGGCGCGCGCGACGTCGTCGACGGCTTGTTTATCCACCGGCACGCTCTCGCCGGTGACCGGCGCCTGGTTGACCGCGCTCTGGCCTTCGACGACGAAGCCGTCGGCGGCGATGCGCTCGTTGGGTTTGACCCGCACGTGATCGCCCACGTTGAGATCGTCGACCTCGACGACGACATCCGTGCCGCCGCGAACGACGGTGGCGAACTCGGGCGCCAGATCCGACAGCGACTCGATGGCCTTGCGCGCCCGCCCCATCGCGTAGTGCTCCATCGAGTGCCCCAGGCTGAACAAAAAGAGGAGCAATCCGCCCTCCACCCACTTACCCAGCACCCCGGCGCCGATGGCGGCGACCAGCATCAGAAAGTCGATCTCGAACTTTCCGTTTCGAATATGCTCGACGGCTTCCTTGGCCGTAAAAAAGCCGCCGAAGAAATACGCCGCCCACAGCGGCACCAGCGCCAACCAAGGCTGCGACACCGTGGTGAATTTGGGCAATAACCACCCCACCAGCACACACGCCCCACACACCAACGCAAACCCAAGCTCCAACCCCGACGCCCCGTGGCTATGACTATGCCCATGCCCCCCGTGGCCGTGATCGTGATCGTGATCGTGATCGTCGCCGTGATCGTGATCGTCGCCGTGATCGTGATCGTCGCCGTGATCGTGATCGTGGCCGTGATCGTGGCCGTGATCGTGATCGTGCCCGTGCCCCGCCCCAAAAAACTCCCGTGCAACCCGCAGCCCCACCTCGGCGATCGCCTCGCGCAGCCGCTCCTCCGACAACACGTCCCGGTCATACTCCACCCGCACCGCGCCCGCCCCGGAGACCTCGGCCTCGAGCACCCCGTCGACCTCGAGCAGCCGGTCCGCCTTCGCCCTCGCCTGGCGCGGACGGGACGTCTCCGCGACCTCCGCAAGAAAGTGGCCGAATCGCTCGGTCAATTCAGCCCCGGCGGCGTGGGCGAGTTCGCGAACCCGCGTCAGGCTGATGACCTCCGGGTCGTAGTGCAGACACAGCTTGGCCGGCTCGGCGTCGGCAAGCACGTGCACGCGGCTGACGCCCTTCTTCTGGCCGAGGATGGCGTCCAGGCGCTCGACGCACGCGTCGCGCTCATCGGCGATATCCGGCAACAGTACGGCGATATCCAACTGTAGTTTTTCAGTCACGATATGCGACCTTCGGTAGTATTACGGCCAATAGTAGCCCAAAAGTAGGGTCTCCGGCTCCAAGCGAGTGCGCGAGCGGGCTCAAACGAGCCAGAATCGGACCATGAGTAAATGGGGCAACAGCAGCGTCGCGGCGATGACCGCGGCGCCCAAAAGATTCACCCTCGCCGGGTTGGTGCACCGGTGCTCGGGCCGCTCCTTGCTGAGCAGCAAATTGATGCGCGCAGTCACGGCATCGGTGCGCGCGCCACACAGCTGCGCGCAAGCCGCCGCACGCGCGCCGACAGCGGCACGCGCCGCGGTGACGATGGCCTCGGCGACCGACCACGGCTGCGCTCCGCAGGCCACCGCGTGGGCATCGCAGACGACCTCGCGGGCAAACCGCCAGGCGCCCACCTCTGTGGACATCAGCCACGAAAACGGATTGACGATCTGGGAGACGAGCAACAGGAAGCTTCGCGTGGGGTCGTGCAGCGAGAAATGCGCCGCCTCGTGCAGCAGTGCCGCCTCCAGCGCGTCGTCGTCGAGCCGTTCGACGAGGCTGGCGGCGATTTCGACGCGTTGTCCCAGCAAGCCCACCGTCGCGCAGATATGCCGGCCACAGTCGACCACGCGCACGCGCTCGGCGAGCGCGGCGAGCTCGGAATGCTCGCGGCACATTCGGTCGACGCGGCGGCTGGCAGCGCCTACCGAATTGGGCGTGTGCGCGTGACCCGACGGACGCCAACGCCGCCACAACGACACCAACTGGGCCCCAACGACGACCAGCGCCCCGGAGGCCAACAGCAGGTAGTGCCACCGCGCGCCCAACAGCGCCACCAGCGGATCATGGTCCAGGCCGGCCGCGCCGTGAAGCTCGAGGTGGACGAGGCCCGACGCCAGCCAGATGGCCGGCATGAGCCCGGGCACCACCAGCGCCAGGTACACCGCGGAGGCGTCGAATTCGGCGGGATGACGCAGCCGGTCGAGGCGCCGGCGCAACCACCAGCGCGCCATCACTGTGAGCAGCGCCGACATCAACGCGAAGCTCCACATCGCCCCCAACACGTTGTGGACGAGCTCAGTCATCGTCGTCGGCCTCGCGCCGCTTGGCGGCGATGAGCTGTTCGAGTCGGTCGAGGGTCTCGGTGTCGCTGACCTCGTCGATGAGCGCGGACATCGCCGCGTCGCGCCCGGCCTCGGGAAGGCTTCGCATGACCTCGACGGCCATGCGCGCGTGAAATTCGTCGCGGCCCATCACCGGCGCGTACAGGTAGCGTCGCCCGTCCTTGTGGCGCTCGAGCAGGCCTTTGTCGAAGAGGCGTTTGACCGTGGTCATCACCGTCGTATAGGCGATGTCGCGCTCCTCGTGGAGCACGTCGAGGACGTCGCGCACCGCGAACTGCGCCCACCCGTTCGACCAGACGACGTCCATGATATCGGCTTCCAGGTCGTATAGCGCGACCTGCGTGCCCTGCTTTTCCGGTCTGAGGCGAATCTTCTTGAACACGGGATCCTCCGTGGGGCGTCCACATCTACCATCCCCAGTAGTAAGGACTGGTTCGCCGGGCTGTCAAGCTCTTACTACTGCCGATAACAGGTCCGCATTCCCCGCGGGGCCTGCGACAATTTGCCACATTGCCCAAATATCCTCGCCTGATACCACATATGACCAGGTTCCGGGCCCTTCTCCCCCACGCGAGGAGTCACACCCCACGAGCATTTCTGCTTGGAGAACACGATGACCCCCAAGACCTCTGCCGTGATCGGCACCTTCGTCGCCGCCGTCGTTGGCCTCAGCGTGCCCGCCCAGCCGACCTACGCCTGTTCGGTGTGCGGCTGTGGTGATCCGCTGGTCAACGCCGCTGACGCCATGCCCACCAAAAACCGCATCCGCCTGTCGTTGGGCGCCCAGTGGTTGAAGGCCAGCGCCCAGAGCGACGACGATCCGTCGCAAACCGAACATCTCGTCCAGGAAACTCTGCGACCCACGGTAGTGTACAGCCCCACCGACAACCTCAACCTGGTCTTGCAAGTCCCGTTGATGCGCAAGGCGTGGAGCCTCGACGGCGGCACGCAGCCGG
Source organism: uncultured delta proteobacterium (assembly GCA_963697525.1). Classification (GTDB taxonomy): domain Bacteria; phylum Myxococcota_A; class Bradymonadia; order Bradymonadales; family Bradymonadaceae; genus Bradymonas. Next base: position 3,773,556 of record OY969087.1, on the reverse strand, counting down.
CCGAAAGCGTGACCGCACTCGGCCTCGGCGACATCAAGCTGAGCGGGCGCTTGTTCCTATGGCAGAACACCGACTTCGTGGCGCGCTCACGCCAGAGCTTCGGGGTGTTTGCGGGCACGTCGGCGCCCACCGGGCCCAACGACAAGACCGCTGACGGGGAGCGCATCGACGACCACGCCCAACTGGGCACGGGCTCGTTTGGCCCGTATGTCGGCCTGGTCTACGCCTACCACCGCGATCCCTGGAACCTGTACAGCAGCGTCAGCGCCACCTATCACACGACCAACTCCTACGACTATCAATACGCGCCCGCACTGCTGTGGACCGTGCGCGGCCAGTGGCGTCCCCTGGATTGGCTGGCGCTGGAGTTGGGCGTGGACGGGCGGTTCAACGGCAAGGACAGCGCCGACGGCGACGCTCAGACCAACACCGGCGGGCTGGTGCTGGCAGCCTCCCCCGGGGCGATGGCCCGCATCACCGACAGCCTGTGGCTGCACCTGCGCGGCCAGCTGCCCGTTTATACCAAGCTCAACGGCGTCCAGACGGTCGGGCCGGTATTGTCGGCGTTTGTCCAGTACACCTTTTGAGGTGCTCTGCTGGGCGTGGGGTGGTCCCGTCACTCATGGTTGGTGGGACGGCCAAGGAGAGCTTTGACGTGCTTGCGAATGACGGCGGCGTCGCCATCGTCGAAGCCCATATGGGTGTAGCGCACGGTGCCGTTGGCGCCGATGAGATACGCCGCGGGCAGAGCCGACGGCCCAAAACGCGCCAGCGTCTTGCTGCCGGGATCGAGCACCACCTCAAACGGCACCGGGTGCTCGGCCAGGTAATGCTTCACCTTGGCCGGGTCGCCCTCGATGTTGACGGCGATCACGTGGAATTGGTCCTGGCCGAAGTCACGCGCCATTTTGGCGTATTGCCCGAAGGCACGCCGGCAGGGGGCGCACCAGGTCGCCCAAAAGTCGACCAACACCACGCCGTGCATCTTGCTCACGTCGAGCGCTTTGCCGTCGAGGTTGACCACCTGAAGCTTGGGATGGTCGCCAACGCCGACCTCGGCGTAAGCCGACGACGCGGCGCCCATAAGGAGCAATGCCACGAGAAGTCCGGTATAATTGCGCTGCATGATGTACACCCCACGATGCTAGGCGAGCGGCGGCGGCCGGCGAGTCGGCGAGTCGGCGAGTCGGCAACGGAATAGCGCCCCTTATGTGCCTCGTTCGAATACACCGCCCGATTGACCGAACCATCGTAGTCGGTGTTTTCAGCAGCCCTCAACGTGGCAAAATGTCGCACCCCTCGCTCAGGTAGGTTCATGGTCGACGATATCTCCCAGCCAACCCGGCGCTTGAGCCTGTCTGCGCTCATCCGCTTGCGATGGGGAGCGCTGCTCGGCCAGGTGGTGCTGGTGATCACCGTGGCCACGTTCATGTCTTTTCCGATCTCGTGGGGCGCGGCCGTCAGCCTCATTGCTGCGATGGCCGCCTCCAATCTGGCGCTGTACGCCGGGCGCGCGCATGTCGAGAATATCGAGCGTTGGACCTTCTGGGGGCTGGTGGTCGACCTGCTGCTGTTTACCGACCTGTTGGCCGTCTCCGGGGGCGCCTCCAACCCGTTTAGCTTCCTGTACGTATTGTATATCTCGCTGGGGGCGCTGATGCTCTCCGGCCGCGGCCCCTGGGTGGTCGCCGGCGTCGCCGTGGCCGGCTACGGGTCGCTGTACCTGGGTGCGATCGGGGTAGGATGGGCCCCCTCGGCCATCCACGGAAGCTTCCAGCAGCATCTGTACGGGATGTGGTTCGCCCTGGCCGTCACCGGAGCGATGATCGCCTATTTCATCGCCATGATCCGTGCCGAGCTCGACCGGCGTCGCCAACAGCTCGACGAGATGCGCGAGGTGCGCGCGCGGCGCGACAAGCTGGCAGCGCTGGCGAGGATGGCCGCCGGGGCGGCCCACGAATTGGCCACGCCCATTTCGACCATCGCCGTGGTCGCCAACGAGCTCAAACGTCTGGCCGAGCAGCGCGGCGAAGAAGAGTTTGCCGAGGATGCCGGTGTCATTCGACACCAGGTCGACCGCTGCGAGGAGATCCTGGCCAGGATGGCCGCCGACGCCGGCCAGGCCGGCCGACGCTCCATCAGCGAGGTCGACCCGTTGGACGCTGCGCTGGCGGCCCAGCGCCGATGCCGCGCCCCCCAGCGCGTTTCGGTCGACGCCGAGCTGCCGCAGGCGTGTCGAATCGAGGCGCCGTTCGACGCCCTCGTCGCGAATCTGACCGCACTTGTTGACAACGGGCTGCTCGCCTCGGACGACGACGCCATCGTCGACCTCAGCGTGCATGACGGCGCCACCTGCGTCGAATTCCGCGTGCGCGACACGGGGTGTGGAATGAGCGAGAAGACCCGCCGTTATGCCCGGGAACCGTTCTTCTCGACCCGCGAGCCCGGCGAAGGGATGGGCCTGGGGCTGTATCTGGTCGCCGAGCTGGTCGATGCCCTCCACGGCCACCTCACCATCGACTCGCACGAGGGGCGCGGGACGACCGTGCACATGCAATTGCCCAAACGACTACGAGCGCCAGGAGCCATCGATGGATGAGCCCGCCGACGGAACGGCCGAGGTCATCGACTTCGCCGGCAAAGAGCTGTTGATCGTCGATGACGATGCCAGCTTTCGAAAACATCTGGGCCGCGCTCTGCAGCGCCGCGGGCTCGAAATTCATCGGGCCGCGGACTACGACGAGGCGATGATCATCATCGAAAAGCTCCCCATCGAGCTGTGCGTCATCGACCTGCGCATGCCCGGGCGAAGTGGACTGGAATTGCTGCGCGACGCCCTCGACGAGCGGCCAGCGTTGGAGTGCGTGGTGTTGACCGGCTACAGCAGCATCGCCACAGCGGTGGACGCGGTGCGCCTGGGGGCGCTCAATTACCTGCAGAAGCCCGCCGATGCCGACGATATCCTGGCCGCCTTCGAGCGCGGTCGCCTGCCGCCGATGCAACAGCCCCAACGCGACTACGAGCCGCCCACCCTGGACCGCGCCGAGTGGGAGCATATCCAGCGCGTGCTGGCCGACTGTGGCGGCAATATCAGCGAGGCGGCCCGCCGGCTGGGCATTCACCGGCGCACGCTGCAGCGAAAGCTCGACCGCGCGGCGCCGACCGATGTGCACGACCCATAAAAAAACGCCCCGGATCGATGGGTCGATCCCGGGGCGTCCAAGCTTGTGAAGGGTTCGCTTAGTTGCGCCGACGGCGCACCTTGGCCGCGCCCAGAAGCATCAGCAGCGCGAAGCCCTCGGCGAAGAGGTTGGCCGGGCCGGCCTGGCCGGTCGCCGAGCAGCCGCCGCCGCTTTTGCCCGGGGAATGCTTGACGACGACCACCGAGTCGTCGTGGTTGTCACACGCATCACCTTTGCCGTCCTTGTCGAAGTCGGACTGGCTGGGGTTGGCGGTGAACGGGCAGTTATCCTGCGCGTCGGCGACCCCGTCGCCGTCGGCGTCGTCGTCGCAGGCGTCGCCGGTGCCGTCGTTGTCGCGGTCGGCCTGGTTGGGGTTGTTGACCAGCGGGCAGTTGTCCTGGTCGTCGGAGATCCCGTCGTTGTCGGCGTCGGTGTCGCAGGCGTCGCCGATGCCGTCGTGGTCCTGGTCGGTCTGGCTGGCGTTGGACACGTTCGGGCAGTTATCCTGCGAGTTGTTCAACCCGTCGCCGTCGGCGTCGGTGGTGTTGCCGCTGGTGGCCCACCCCGGCGCGGTGTATCCGCCGACCTGGGCGGCGTGCTGGGCGTTCTGGCGCAGCCAATCGCTCCAGCCGGAGACGCCCGAGTAGATCGACGAGGTGCAGCCCTGCCCGCCGCGCGACAGCGCGCCGAGCACGCGGCCGTACTGGTCGAGCGCCGCCCCGCCGGAGTCACCCTGGCAGGTACCGGCGTCGCCGAGCCACTCGTCGGATTGCACCGAGGTATACGACGGGCACACGTCGCCGTTGCAGCTCACCTTCAAGCCGGTCAGGATGCGGCGAACGCCGGCGCCCGACGCCCCGCCGGTGCTGGCGTCGCCGGTGGCGCCGTAGCCGATGGCCGTGTAGGTCTCACCGTATTTCACGGGCTGGTCGATGCGCGGGGTGATCGGCACGGCCTGAGACGACGGGATGCTGCGCGACAGCACCAGCAGCGCGATATCGTCGCCGCACATGTCGTTGCTGCCGTCGGGCACGATCACCTCGCTGGCGGGAATGTAGTCGCCGGCGTTCTGGCTCATGCGCGACCGGGTGGTCACGTACAGGTAGTTGGCCGGGTATTTTTGCCCGAAAGTCGACTGCCCGCAGACCACCTGCTCGCTGGAGATCCGCGCCACGCAGTGGTGGGCGGTCAGCACCAGGTTGGGGGCGATGAGCGTGCCACTACACAGCGCGCCGGTGCGCAGGAAAATGCCCACCACCGCCGAGTGCTGGGTGTCTTCCGTACCGCCTTTGATGCCCTGGCGCACGGTGGCCAATTCCTGGGGCTCCTGCGGCTCCTGGTCGACACAACCGCTCGCCATGGTGACGGTGGTCGCGGCCAGCGCCAGTGTAACCAACCCAGTGATCAAATTGTGTCGTCGAGAACACACCATAGATTTGCTCCATCCCATTATTTGCCGATTATGTCTCTGGCAACCCACTAGCCAATCCTCTGTTCACTTCACCCGAGAGCGCACCGCCCGGCGGCCGCTCACGTTAGGTTTCCTAACGATGCGCCTACCATGCAAGAAGCTTTCCAGTTAGAATCCTTACACCGCCTGGCGGGCGTGACGTGCGCATTTTTATGCCGAGGCTGCCCATTGGGCACGTTATGTTGTTATTGTAACGGCTGGGGGCCGCGCTTGTCAGATCAAGGACGTGCAAAATCGCGGGCGCGCCCCCAAGGTGGAGCTTGAATTCGGGCGACGCTCGATTTACCAACGATCTTGTGTGCGGGCCGATCACCCCCCGCCACTGCCCCTGCGGACTGACAAAGATGAGCAACACCAAGGCCCACATCCTGGTTGTCGACGACAGCGAGATGAATCGCGAAGTCCTGTCGCTTCGCCTCGGCGAGCGCGGCTTCGAGGTGTCGGTGGCCGTCGACGGCGCCGACGCGCTGGCCAAGATCGCCCAGAACTCCTACGACCTGGTGCTGTTGGACATCGTCATGCCGCGCATGAGCGGGTTGGAGGTGCTCGAGCGCATCCGCAGCGAACAAGCGCTGACCGATCTGCCGGTGATCATGCAGACGGCCAAAAGCGACAGCAGCACGGTGGTTCAGACCCTGAAGATGGGGGCCAACGACTACGTCATCAAGGGCATGGAGTTCGACGTGTTGGTGGCGCGCCTGCAGACCCACCTCAATATTCAGAAGCGCTCCAAGCTGTCGCGAAGCGGTGGGTTTCGCAAGCTGACGGGCAACGAATCGGCCCGCCACCGCCACAACCGCTACTATTGCAGCCGCTGCCGCAGCAGCCTGTCGGAGGAGGCGCCGTCGTGCTCGGTATGCCAGCGCGAGCGCCCCGCCGAGGGCTGGGACGAGGTCGCCAACAGCGACTTCCCGCGGTTGGGCTCGATCATCGGTGGGCGCTACTTTTTGACCCGGTTCATCAGCAAGGGCGCGGCGGCCACGGTCTACCAGGCGCGCGACCTCGACCTCAACCGCGAGTACGCCGCCAAGCTCGTCGGGCTGACCGACCTGCCCGCCGGGGTCAGCCCCGACGATATCCGCGAGCGCACCCGCCGGGAGGTCGAGGTCATCTCCAAGCTGTCCAACCCCCACGTGGTCAAGATCAACGATTTCGTCGAGGTCGCCCCGCAGGTCTTCGCGCTGATCCTGGACTACGTGCACGGCCACAGCCTCGAGAAGATCCTCGCGCGCATCGACAAGCTCTCGCCGCCCAAGGCGCTGGACATCGCCCGCCAGGTCGCCCAGGGGCTGCACGAGGCGCACCAGTTGGGCGTGGTCCACTGCGACGTCAAGCCCGAGAATATCATGGTCGAAAAACTGCCCGTGCGCGGCTACTTCGCCCACGTGCTCGACTTCGGCATCGCCGAGATCCTCGACTACGTGCGCGCCGACGCCCAGTACGTGGGCACCCCGCTGTACAGCGCGCCCGAGCAGATCCGCGAGGACGCCGCCATCGACCACCGCACCGACATCTACGCGCTGGGGGCCACGCTGTACCACATGGTCCAGGGCGCCCCGCCCTACCCCGGCCAGACGGCCATCGAGGTGCTCAAGAAACACCTGAGCGCCCCCATCCCCAAGCTCGCATCTCAAGGGCACGAGGAATCGCGCATGGGCCTCATCGACGAGTTGCTGTCGCATATGCTCGCCAAAGAGCCCGACGATCGCTTCGATGATTTGTCGGAGTTTATCGAGTACGTCGACGCCATCGCCCCGCTGCTGGAGCGCTCCACAGAGCGCTGACAAGGCGTCGGGCCGCGCCTCAACGATTCAGGAACTGTCCCATCGTCGCCAGCAGGCTGGTGATATCGACCGGCTTGGTCTCGAAGGCATCACACCCCGTCTCCAGCGCCTTGGTGCGGTCGCTCTCCAGGGCGTGCGCGGTCAGGGCGATGACCGGAATGGCGCCGAGAGCGTCGTCGGCCTTGATGGTGCGCGTGGCCTCCCACCCGTCCATGACCGGCAGGCTCAGGTCCATCAGAATCAGGTCCGGCGTCTCCGCGCGCGCCATGTCGACGGCTTGTTGGCCGTCCTGGGCCACGACCACCTCATAGCCACGCCGCTGCAGGCGGCGGGCGAGCATGTCGCGGTTCATCTCGTTGTCTTCAACCAGAAGAATTTTCGTCATCGTCGTCTCGTAAGTTGCAGGCAAAAGTGGTCACTGCAAGCCGGCGCGCACGGCGCCGATGGGAACCGATGAATTGGGCGTGGGCTCGGAGTCCTCCCACTGGGCCAGTCTGGCCTGGGTATCGCCGATATCGAAGCGATCGACCATCTCGCGCAGCGACTCCGACAGCGACGCCAACTCGCAGGCCGCCACGGTGACCTGGCGGATGCCGGAGACCCCGTGGGTGATCAGCCGTGACAGATCCTCCATGGCCCGGTTGACCTCGTCGGTATTCTCGCGCTGGTCGCGGGTGACCACCTTGATGCTTAAGGCCGCTTCGGTGGTGTCTTCGGAGCGCGACAGCCCCTCGCGACAGGCGGTCGCCGTGGCGCGGGTGGACTGCTGGATATCGTCGACGAGCATCTTGATGCTGCCCACCGACTCCTTGGTATTCTCGGCCAGCCGGCGCATCTCGTTGGCCACCAGAAGCAAAGCCCTTGCCGGCCTCGCCGGTGCGCGCGCCCTCGAGGCTGGCGTTGAGGGCGAGCAGGTCCGAGCGGTCGGCGATGCTGCGGATCAGCTCGAGGATCTCGGTGATCCGCGCGCTGAACTGGTTGAGCTCGTCGATGCGCATGCCGATGTGGCGGTTTTGGTCGCGGGTGTCCTCGGCGGCCTGAAACACCTGGTGGGCGTTGTCGGCGATGGAGTCGGCGGCGGACAACAGCTCGGCGACGGTTCTCTGGGCGTTGCCGATGCGCTCGGCCTGGTGGCGCGCCGAGGCCTCGTGCTCGCGCAGCACCTGCTGCATTTCCTCGGTCGACGAGGCCACCTGCAGCGCGCTGCGGGTGATCTCCTCGACCAACTCGCGCAGCCCGGTGACCATGGTGTTGAAGGCCCCGGTCAGGTCGCCGTCGCCCTCCACCGACGAGGTCAGATCGCCGCCGGCGATCTGCTCGGCGCGCTCGGCCAAGGTGCGCAGGTTGCTCACCATCATGCCGAAGGCCTCGCCCAGCTCGCCGGGCAATTGCTCGTCGAGCGCCGGGTTGAACAACTGGTCATTGGCGATGATATGCGCCTTGACGGTCAGCCGGCGCAACTGGTTGGTCAATTCGGCGAAGCTGCGGTTCGAATCGCCCTGGCTGGCGCTGGTGGGAAGGTCGACGGCCGACAACTGGCCGGTCTCGAGCACGCGATCCTGCAGGGCGCGCACGCCGATGTAGCCGTTGGCCAGCTCGGTGGCCTCTTCGCTCAGCAGGCGCAATTGGGTGAGCAACTGGTTGAAGGCGGTGGCCATGCGCCCCATCTCGGCGCCCGAGCCCACCGTCAGTCGCGGCTGGGATAGATCGCCGGCGGCCAGGCGCTCCACCGCCACCACCACCGCCTCGTAGGGCGACAGGATGCGGTAGACCTGCCAGATGACCAGCGCCGAGGCGCAGCCCAGCAGGGCCGCGGCCCCAAAGGCCTGCTTCCACAAGGCCACGCCGACGGCCACCACTCCGAGCGCGGCGATTTGATAGGCTATTTTCTTCCAACTACGCATGATTCTTCCAAACGAGACGTAACTCTGGTGCACCGAGAGACAACGGCGCCCCGACACAATCGGGGCGCCGTTATCTTTAGGCGGTACAACTAGGGACGATTACAGCCATGGCCCCTGCCCAGCGGGATGCTGGAGATGAAGTCGTTGATCGCCTGGGCGGTGTGCGCCGGATCCTCGACCAGCATGTAGTGGCCCGACCCCGGGAAGTAGGTCAGGCTGGCGTTGCTGCCGATGGGATCGACGATCGTCTGCTGCTCGATCGAGGCGTTGAGGAAGGGATCGTCGGAGACGATGACCTTCGTGGGCACCTTGATGGCGTCGAGCTCGTCGGCGAAGTCGGCGTACGACCAGGCGTCGAGCGATTCGCGAATCGCCTCCGGGTCGATGGTCGCCGCGGCCGCGAGCAGGTGCTGCAGATCGGCGGGCTGCAGATCCACCGAGGAGATATTGAAGATGAACGCCTGCAGCGACGCATCCGTCGACGAGGCGCGGAACAGGTTGTAGTACGCGGTGGGCAGCGGGAAGCCCGAGGCGGGCACCGCCGACATCAGGATGAGCGCCTGGACGCGACCGGGACGCTCGGCGGCCAGCTTCTGGACGACGGCGCCGCCCATGCTGTGACCGACCAGGATAAACCGACCGGCGTGGGCGTCACGCGCCACGGCGAGCACGTCTTCGACGTAATTGTCCAGGTTGTAGCCGCTTCCCGGCTTCGACGAGTTGCCGTGGCCGCGAAGGTCGGGGATGAGCAGGCGGTAATCCTCGCTCTGCAGGTACGGAATGAGGTTGTCGTAGACCATTCCGGTCACGCTCCACCCGTGCACCAACATGATGTCCTGGTGGCCATGACCCACCACCCGGTAGGCGATGCGCTGGTGATCAGGGTGCGGGCGTAGTGGATCCCGTCCTCGTCACCGTCGTGGTGCCCGTGCTCGAGCGCCTGTGTGGAGGTGCGCGTCGAGCCCGTCGAGCCACCGTCGGGCGACAGCGCCTCACTACATCCTGCCAGCCCGAATAGGCTGAGGGCCAACAAACATGCCATTACTTTCAACGAATACTTCATTTTTGATTCCCTTCACACGGGTCCCATTACAAATTACGTCGAAACATCCCTGCGCTCAGTCCATCCATCCTCCGCGTTGGGTACTCGCCAATGGAGGGGCCGGCCGGGAGAACCCACTCCCGGGCCTCACCCCTCCCCTCATCAATCAACCCTCACCAAAGAAGCTCTCCAGGAGTTGCGCGGTCTGCTCGGTGCGCTCGACCTGGATGTAGTGGCCGGCCCCGCCGATATAGGCCAGTTCGGCGCCGGCGATGGGATCGGCCACCGCCGCCTGCAGAAACTCCTGGGGCAAAAACGGATCGTCGCTGGCGACCACCAGCGTCGCGGCGGTGATATTGCCCAATTGGTCGGCGAAATCGGCCCCGGTCCACGTCAGATACGACTCGCGGATGCACGCCGCCGGGATTTGGCCGGCATCGTCGAGCAAGCGCTCGCGGGTGGCGTCGTCGAGGTCCAGGCAGGCCATCCCCAGGATGGCGCCCTGGGCCTCGCGATTCTCCCCGGAGTTCAAGAACAGCTCGTTGGCCTCATCGGGAAGCTCCATGCCCGAGGCGGGCACCGTGCTGATCAGCGCCATACGCTCGACGCGGTCGGGATAGGTGGCCGCGAAGAGCTGGGCGATCTGGCCGCCCATGCTGTGGCCCACCAGCGCGAACGACTCGGCGCCGGCCGCGTCGGCCACCGCACGCACGTCGGCGACATAGCTCTGGAGCGAATAGTCCTCGGTGTCCTTGTCGGACTCGCCGGTGCCACGCAGGTCGGGCACGATCAGCCGCCAATTCTCCTGGTCGAGGGCGTCGATGAGGTCGTCATAGACCGCCCCGGAGACCATCCAGCCGTGAACCAGGACCACGTCCTGGTCGCCGTCGCCGATGACACGGTAGCTAATGTCGAGGCCATCCTTTGTCTGTGCTTTGGGCATGCTTTCTCCGTTGTGCGTGTTGAATTACCAGGTCGATTCAGGATTCGATTGGCTCCTTGGTGGCAGCCGCCGACGAAGCGTCAGCCTTGGCAGACGCGCTCTCGCCGGTGACGGTCAAGACCTCCATGATGACCTGATCGATGGAGCTGACCTTTTTGCTCAAAATGCGTTCGACGGAATTTTGCAAGCGCTCGTGCTCGGCGTCGTCCAGGTCCATGGCCGTGACCACGACGATGGGGATATCCTGCCAGCGCGGCTCCTGGCGCATGATCTCGGCGACCTCGAAGCCGTCCATCTCCGGCATCATCAGGTCGAGCACCACCACGTCGGGGCGCTCGTCGTCGAGCATCTCCAGGGCCACGCGACCGTTGGGCGCCGTCTGCACGCTCCACTCGGCGCGCTCCAGGTGGCGAGCGATGACGTCGCGAATGTCGGCCTCATCCTCGACCACCAGCGCCCGGCCGCCGCGGGCGGGATGGAAGCGCGACAACACCTTGATGAGCCGGTCGCGCTCGATGGGCTTGACCAGGTAATCCGAGGCGCCCAGCGCATAGCCGATGCTCTTGTCGTCGATCATGGTGATCATGACCACCGGGATATTGTCGAGAACGGCGTCGGACTTCAGGCTCGACAGCACCGACCAGCCGTCCTTGCCGGGCATCATCACGTCCAAGGTGATCACGTCCGGGCGAAGCTCGCGGGCCTGCTCGAGGCCCTGGTCGCCGTGAAACGCCGAGAACACCCGGAAGCCGCGCGGCCCCAAAAAGCGGCGCATCAACTCGTGCACGTTGGGGTCGTCATCGATGACCAGCACCGTCGGCCCGTCGGCGTCGTCGGCATGAAGTTGGGCGTTGAGCGCCGGGTTCCACAGGACGCTGGACCCCTCGGAAAGTCCGGCCGGCTCGGCGGTGGGCAAGAAGACGCTGAAGGTGGTGCCGCGGCCAACCTCGCTGTCGACGCGCACGTACCCGCCCATCATCTCGCAGAACCGCTTGCAGATCGTCAGCCCCAACCCGGTGCCCCCGTGGCGTCGGGTGGTGGACTCGTCGGCCTGGGTGAACGGCTCGAACAGCCGATCGATCTTGTCGGCGGGGATGCCCATGCCGGTGTCGGCGACGTCGAGGCGCACGCCGTCGGCGCCGTTGACCTCGACGCTCGCCGCCCCCAACGTGATCTGGCCATCCTCGGTAAATTTGGCCGCGTTGCCCACCAGATTGAGCAACACCTGCTTGAGCTTGGTGCGATCGGCGGCCAGCAGCGTGGGGCCGCCCCCGGCATTGACGATGCGATTGCCGTTTTGGGCCACCAGCGGGCGCACCGTGTCCACCACCTCGTCGATGAGCTCGGCGAGGTCGAACTCGTCGACGTGCAGGTCCATCTTGCCCGCTTCCACTTTCGACAGATCCAAGATGTCGTTGATCAGCGCCAACAGGTGCTTGGCGGCGCGGTGGACCTTGGCGAGGTCGCTCTGGATGCTCTGCAGCGGCAGCGCCTCCAGATCCTCGTCGCCCAACGACAGGTCTTCTTGGATGAGCTCGGTGTATCCGATGACGGCGTTGAGGGGGGTGCGCAGCTCGTGGCTCATATTGGCCAAAAACGCGCTCTTCGCCCGGCTGGCCTCCAGGGCGCGCTCCTCGGCGACGCGGCGCTCTTCGACCTCGCGCTGCAGGCGCTCGTTGGTCTCGGTCAACTGGAGGGTGCGCTCCTTGACACGCAGCTCGAGCTCGTCGCGCGCGCGGCGAATCTCCTCCTCCATGTCCTTGCGCTCGGAGATGTCCTGGATCGCCACCAGCGAGCCCCACTGCTCGCCGTCACTATTATGCATCGGTTTGGCCGATACCAGCGTCCATACTCCGTGGCCTTGCTGATGGCGCCACTTATGGTCGAACATCTCCTCGACGCCTTCTTTGCGGCGCTTGAGGTTGTTGCGGGCAAAATCGGCCCAGTCGTCGTCCATGAAGTCGAAGAGCATCTTGCCGACCATCTGCTCGCGGGTGTAGCCGAGCATATTGGCCATACTCAGGTTGGCATAGATGATCTCGCCGCCGAGTTTGAGCAGCAAGATGCCATCGTTGATGGTCTCGACAATGGTGGCAAACGGAATAGCTCCGCCTACGCCACTCGCGTCGTCTGTGGTTGGATCGTCGGGATGGTAATCACTCATTCGATCGATACTTCGCGCATCCGTTTATGACAAACACTCCAGGCCCCATAATCTCGACCGCCGTGCGGCGAGGTCGTAAAGGAGTGACAAATGTAGACAGAGGCAATCTAGGTGCGAGTATGACCCATAACGGTGGTGTTTTCAAGACCGCCGCCGCCGGGCATACGGCGGTGTTCTCGAGGCCCCGCCGGCGCGCCGCGCTTGTCGCCCCCGCGGGGTTCTGCCACACTCGAACGAAACCATGGCAGTTTTGTCACTTGCCAGAATACACGCTCATGACACAAAATTGCGCCCTAAAGCTTGTCCTTCGCAGCATGTTGCGAAAGATTGAGCACGAAACAAATGGACTTTTGAATACACACTGACGCCCCTGAGGGCATCGGTCGCGACCAGCAAGGATACCTGCCATGCACTACGTCATCGTTGGCAACGGAGTCGCCGGCATCGAAGCCGCCTTTGCCATCCGTCAGCGTTGCGGGCCTGCCCAGGCCCAGATCACGGTGATCAGCGAGGAGACGGAGTATTTCTTCTCGCGCACCGCGCTGATGTACGCCTACATGGACAAACTCGAGCGCCGAGATCTGGAACCCTACGAGCGCAAGGTCTACGCGCAACAGCACATCGACCTGGTGTGCGATCGAGTCGTCGACCTGGACGCCGCTACCCAGCGGCTGACGCTGGCCGGTGGCGAGACCGTCGACTACGACCGGCTGCTGCTGGCGGTGGGCGCCAAGCCCCGGCTGATCCCATTTGCCGGGCTCGACGCGGTCGACGACGGCCTGGTGCACTTTGTGTCCATGCAGGATCTGGACGCGTGTGAGCGGCTGACCTGGTCGACCGACCAGGCCGTGGTCGTCGGCGGCGGGCTCATCGGCATCGAGCTGGTCGAGAGCCTGGTCTACCACGGGGTCGACGTCACCTTCGTGGTGCGCGAGCCCTGGTTCTGGCCGGCGGCGCTGGGCAAAGAGGAAGGTGAGATCGTCGCCGAGCATATCCGCGCACACGGCGTGGATCTGCGCATGGAGGAGGAGCTCGACGAAATCTTGGTCGACGACGCCGGGCGGGTGCGCGCCGTGCGCACCAACCTGGACAACGAGATCGCCTGCCAGATGCTGGGGGTGGCCATCGGGGTGACCGCCAACGTCGAGTGGCTCCAGGCGGTGAGCACCCCGCCGGCGATCAACCGCGGTATCATGGTCGATCCGTCGTTTCGCACCACCCTGCCCAACGTGTGGGCGGCGGGCGACTGCGTCGAGATCGACCTCGCCAGCAAGCTCAACACCGGCCCGGGCGGGCTCATCGAGACCATCTGGTACTCGGCGAAGCGCCACGGCAAACTCGCCGGCCTGTCGATGGTCGGCGAGTCCGTCGAATACCACCCGCCGATCTTCTACAATTCCACCAAGTTCCTGGACATCGAGTTTACCACCGTGGGCGACGTGGTGGACATGCCCGAGGGCACGACCACGCTGTTTCGCCGGATGCCCGGCAAGCCCATCAGCCACCGCGTCGTGGCCAACGCCGACGGCGAGGTCGTCGGCTTCAACATGCTCGGCTCGCGCTTCGACCACCGCGTGCTCCAGCAGTGGATCCACGAGCGGCGCAGCGTCGACTGGGTCGAACAACACCTGAGCGAGGCCCAATTCGACGTCGAGTTCGGCCGCGTACCCCTGCACAAGATGATCGACAAGGAGGTCGCCTGATGAGACAGAAAGGAACCATCGGCTGGCTCAAACACGACATCACCCACCGGGGCGTGACCGCCTGGCTTCTGGGCATCGGGCTGCTCGGCTTCTACATCATTCTGTACAAGACGAGCTGGCTCGACCCCGCCGCCAAAGCGCTGCACCTGGGCAGCAAGTGGACGCTGTACGGGCTGCTGTACACCCTGGCGGTGACCGCCGGCGGCATCCGGGTGATGCGCAAATACCGGCACAACAAATACCAGATCGTGCGCACCACCGTGGTCATCATCATGCAGGCCACCCTGGCGTTTTCGGTGCCCATGATCCTCAAATTCTTCCACCAGCCCGAGGTCTACCTGAGCTACCTCTGGCCGCTCAAAATCGAGTATTTTTATCCCTCGCACATCGCCCATTGGCCCCTGTTCTTCAAGGTGTGGTCCATCGCCGGCGCGCTGATCTTGGTGCCCCTGATGGCCACGTTCTTCGGCAAGCGCTGGTACTGCTCGTGGGTGTGCGGCTGCGGCGGGTTGGCCAACACCTTCGGCGATCCCTGGCGCCAATTGTCCAGCAAGTCCAGCGCGGCGTGGAACTTCGAGAAGTACTCCATCCACATCACCATGGTGCTGTCGTTCGTGGTCACCGCGCTGGTCGTGGCCAGCTACTTCGTGGGCAACGATCACCCCGCCCTTCACGCCACTGCCGGCGAATTTCAGTCGTGGTACGGCATCGTGGTGGTCACGATTCTGTCGGGCATCATCGGCGTGGGACTCTACCCCATCGGCGGCACGCGGGTGTGGTGTCGCTACTTCTGCCCCATGGCCGCCGCCTTGGGCCTGATGCAGAAGAAGGGCCGCTACCGCATCACCGTCAAAGACAATATGTGCATCTCGTGCGGGATGTGCTCGAAGTACTGCGAGATGGGCATCGACGTACGGGCGTACGCCCAGCGAAACGAGGACTTCACCCGGGCGGCCTGCGTGGGCTGCGGCATCTGCGAGGAGGTCTGCCCGCGCGGCGTGCTCCACCTGGAGAACTCCTGGGAGAAGCGCAGCGGCCCACAGCCGCTGACCATCGAGGCGCTCGTCGACGAGAGCTGGAAGGACCGGCACACCACCCCGGCGGCCGAGCAGAAGCAAGAGGGCATCACGGTCAACTGGAGCTGAGGCGGCCGCTCACCACCGCACGCGGCCGGGCACCCCCCTTCGGCGTCACGCCCAGCGCGACGGTCGCGTCGCCGGTCTCCGGGCTAAAGTCGATGACCTGCAACGCCACGCCGCCGGGCGCGCTTCAACTCGATGATCCCGTCCTCGTAGTGGCGTTGGGTGGCGAAAGCGTCCGAGAGGCCGCCGGTCCGGGCGGCGGCCTCCTCGGGGCGATCAGGGCTGAATGAACCGGCCGTAGACGTGGCTCTGGCCCCCATTAGCCGGCCCTTCGCTCCACGTCACGAAGTACACGCCGGCGCCCAGGTGGACGATGGAGGGGGCGTCGGGATAGTGAGCGTAGTCATTGGTCGAATCGTACAGCGGCAGCGTCGTCGCCGTCCCGGCGCTGACCCCGCCGGAGGCGGTGTAGGTAAACGGGCGCACGACGACCTCGTCTTTGAGAACCCCGGCGGCCGCATGATACCAGGCGAGCGCGCCGCCGCCATTGGGACCGCTGGCGGCGCTGACCCACAGATTGAGCCCCGACGCGCTCATCTTCACGCCGCTGTAGTTTGCAGTACCGGTGCTCATCACACGCATCGCGTAGGCGTCGGTCATATGGGCCAGGAACACTGGACTTGCGGGAGTGATGGGCTCGGCAAACGCCGCGGGAACGGCAGACGCCGTGACGGTCTGGTAGGTGTTGCCGTTGCCACCGACCGGCGTCGGCGCGGTCTGCGTGGGGTTGGCCAGGTCGACGGAGCGGAACACCACCTGGGCCGGCCCACCAAACCCGCCGGTTTGGCTGGACCAGGACACCCAGACTTTCGTGGCCGATTCGGTGGACACCGACGGTGCGCTCTGGTCGGCCTCCGTGCTGCTGTAGGCATCGAAATAGGCACCGTCACGGTCGCCGTTGTCGTTGACTTTTTGCAGCGCGATCTGGCTCAAGCTGTTGTTGAAATACGGCGTGGCGACCACGGCGCCCCCGCCGGGAAGTGCGGCCACGTCCGGCGACCCTTTGATTTGAGGGATGCTTGCGTCGTCGCCATTGGTATCCTGCGGCGTGATATCCGTTTCGTCGGTCATCAGGGGCGTACCGTCAGCCTTGAAGGACCGGAAGCGAATGGTGTTGGTCCCGCTACTGTCGCTCTCCAACCACGCGATATAGACGTTGCCGTCGCGGGCATCGATGCCGGGCAAGAAGTCGCGAGTCTGGGTGCCGAGAGCCGACGTATTGACTCGGAAGGGGTCGACGTCGACGGTGCCGTCGCAGAGCACCCGCACCGCATAGAGGTCTTCGGTGGAGTCCGTCGAACTCTCCGGGCGCACGTAGGTCACCCACACGCCCTGCCCGTCGAAGGCCGCGCGCGAGTAGAGTTGGCCGAGCGGCCCGTTGCTGTCGAGCGCGACTGTGGTGCCCACGACGCCCGTCCCCGCGCATCCCTTGGGCGGATTGCTCGCATCGGTGCCTACGTCGATGCCTACATCGGGCGACACGTCGATGGAGGCGTCCGCGATGGCATCGACGCCTGCATCCTGCGGCCTGGTGTCCGCGCCCACATCGACGCCCGAGTCGGCCGGGGCGACATCGTGGCCGCTGTCGTGAGGCGTAGCCACATCCTGCGCAGCCTGCGTATCGGAGGCCACATCGCCGGCATCGGCCCCCTGCATCCCGTCGGTGGAGGCGTCCGTCGCCGGTCGCCCTCCCCCGTTGTTAGCGCCCGCCGCCGAGTCATCGGAACACCCCGCCGCCGCGGCCAAGGCCACGATGGCCACAAACGCCCATGTCTTCGTCCACTTGTGCATATCCACACTCCATAATTTACCGATCGGTCAACACCTTCTTATACCAGCGACACAACACAATGCAAAGCCAACTCCAATGAGCTCAGGCCGCACCAACCAGCACCACGAATCGGTGTCCACCACGAATCGGTGTCAGACACCGTGAGGGGCACAGAACATGCGGGTTTGCGGTCAATATCGGCGGCGTAAGACGTCCGCGCCTGGCGATTTTCTTCGAATTCCGGTGCGGAACGAGTGAGTGGCGGCAAGGTCGAGGCCGCGAACGCGACGACTGCCGGCCATTCGGCGGGCCTGGCGCGAGTGTAGGCGCGGGAACGGCAGACTTGTGCGCTCAAACGCTGCCCGGACGGGAGTGTTCGGAGTTTCTTGTCGTGTTGTGGGACTTCCCGGAAGTTTGCGGCCTCAGCCGAGGCGCTCCTCGCGCGGCTCGGGCGCGCCGACGCACTCGCGGTGGCCCGGCGGGATGGTGCCGTTGGGAAATTCGAGGTCGGTCTTGCCGTCCCTCCACTTGTCGGCGGCCTGTTTGTAGAGGTCGCGGATCTCCCAATACGCTGTTGTGTACTCCTCGCGAAGCTTCGGGTCGGTCGTGTGGCACAGCGGACACGGAGAGCTTTCGGAGTCCTGCGGGCGGTCGTACCAGTTCTGCTCGAGGATTTTCTCGACGCCCACGCACCCGCTTTTGCGGTGCTCGGCCAGGTGCTCGGCGTGGTCGCGAAGCTCCTCCAAGACCTTGTGGTTGTACTCTTCGTCGCTCAAATCCTTCCACATGGGAAGCTTGGCCATCTCGAGCTCGTAGTCGACCATGGCGCGGCGCTCGGCCTCGGCGTGGTCGATGTCTTTTCGGCGAAGCCGCCAGTACTCCTTTTTGTTGACGCGCTGTCCCACAAGCGGCGTTGCCGACTCGTGGAGGTCCCAGGAGGACAGCCCCGGCCAGAACTTGGGATGGGCGACCAGGTTGGACTCGCAGGGGTTACACACCGTGTAGCGAAGTTTGTTCAACAGCTCGTCGTCGTCGAGGATCGGCGAGCACTTGTAGCGGCTCTCGAAGAACGAGCCCGAGCGGCCCCAGTGGGCGTTTAGTTGCTTGGCGAGCTCGGTGTCGAGGAGCTGCATGAACTTCTGGATCTGGCAGGAGTGCGAGCCGACCATCAGGTGGAAGTGGTTGGACATGAACACAAACGCGTAGATATCGACGTCATGCTGGTCGGCGGCGTAGGCGAGCACGTTGGCGATGATGGTGTTGACGTCCTTGCCGGGGCGAAAGAAGTAGCGCTGCTGCAGGCAGCGGATGGTGATGAAATAGATGATACCGGGTTCGAAATGACGCAGTCGATGTCCCATTTGAGTGGCTCCATAGGTTCGAGGTGATCGTTCGTCCTCTCATTATGGTTTTCGGCAAAAAGGGGCGAATCGTTGCGTGATCGGGCCAAGTTTTTTGCGAAGGGGGGTGTTGGGGGAGGAGGGCGATCGGGCGCTGAGGCGCATGGATGCTGGGTTGTGACGGTGTCTGACACCGTTTTTTGCCGTTTTGGGGGGCGGCGGGGTGGGGGCAGTTCGCTGATTGGCGGCCACGTCAATCGGCGAGCGTGGCGCGGGGGCCGAGGTGGATGCGGTCCATCTCAAGTTCGCCGGTGGTCTCGTCGACGTGGAGGAGCGCGGCGAAGCGTTGGTCGTGGAAGCCGATGCGGCCGCAAGCGCCGGGGTTGATCCACAGGGCGCCGTTGACGCGGCCGACCACGGGGATGTGGCTGTGGCCGCAGATAAAGACGTCGGGGCGTTCGCGGCCGATGAGCTCGCGGGCGGCCTTGCGCGGCCGCGGCGGCGAGCCGGCGATGTGGCGCATGGCGAAGTGGCGCGGGCCGACGTCGAAGGTGACTTCCTCGGGCAAAAAGCGCAGGTCGCCGCCGTCGATATTCCCCTTGACGACGTGGACCTCGCCGAGCTCGCCGAGCTGGTCGAGCACCTCCTGCTTGCCGATGTCGCCGGCGTGCACGATCTGGTCGACGTGCTGGTTGCCGAAGATGTCGACCAACTCGGGGTCGAGCCAGCCGTGGGTGTCCGAAAGAATGCCGAGGGTGATCTTCGCCATCGTCTACTTGCGCGCACCCCGCACCTGATCGCGCTCGGCGACGTGGCCGTGGCGCTCGTAGTACGCCTCGAGCAGGTCGAGCACGCGCCGGGGCGACTCCGCAAGCTCGGAGCTCGCGGCGAGTTTGACGATCTCGCGGTCCCGGTTGGACAGATTGTCGAGGATCTCCTCGTCATCGCCCTCCGGCACATACAGCGACTCGGGAAGCCGCAGCAGACGGCCCTCCTCGGCGCTTCGCGTCAGTGAGCCGAACACCGCCGAATCCGAGCCGCCGTAGCCGTACTGGCTGCGAAGCTCGCTGCGGACCTCGCGCGGGTACGCCGCGCCGTGCTCGGCGACGATCTGACCGATGGCCGTGCGCAGCACGTGCTGGCTCTCGCTGCCGATGTCGCGGGCGACCAACTCGCCCGGCCCGCACACTACCCGCTCGTCCTCGCGAAGCAGCCCCCACAGCAGACCCGAGCCGTGCTCGCGAATCGACAGCGCGCGCGCCTCGGGCATGTCGCCCAGCTCGTCGAGCAAATCCTGACAGGACATGGGCGTGCCGTCATCGGGCAGCCGGCCGTACACCGCATCGAGCAGGCGTTTTCGCCGGTTTTCGCTCAGCCCCACAAAGTCGATGTGCACGAAGCGGTTATTGCCCATATTCAGCGAGAACGGCGCCGACAGCAGCGTCGTATAGATGGACATCCGGTGGTAGTCGATGCCCTCGGGCAGCCGGTCGATGACGTCCTCGACGGTCAGCGGCGTGCGCGCCTCGGCCAGCACCGCCTCGACGCGGTCGGCCAGGGTCTTGCCGCTCTCCTCGAAGGTCTCGGCGTGGGCCACCAGGTAGGTGTTCTTGAAGGTGAGCACCTCCGGGTGGCGGCTCAGCGCGTCTTTGAGCAGGTACGGGGTCAGGCCCCTTTTGGCCAGGCCGGCCTCCTCCAATTCACCCAGCAGGTATTTGGTGCTGATCTGGCCGGTCTCGCCCTCCAGACGGTGCACGCACCAGTCGACGACCTCGTTGAGTGCCTGGCGGCCCACGGGCAGCGCCGAGGCGTGCACGTAGGTGCCCCGCTCGATGGTGTAGATGTCCTCGTGGCGGTGGAGCAGCCCGTTGAGCGCGCGCTCGCTGATCTCATCGATGCCGTGCTCGTGCTCCTCGCTGGTCTCCAGCCGCTCCAGAATCTCCTGGGCGGTCATCGCACGCCCGGCGTCCTCGAGCACGTTGGCCACGTGGTCGCTGCGGCGCGCCCACGGGTTGCGAATCGGCCCGCTCTGAGCGATATCGACCTGCCAGGCGACCTCGAAAAGATGCTGCAGGCCGCGACGCTCCAGGCGAATGCCGGCGCGGCGGGCGAAGGTCTTGACCTGCTCGAAGGGCAGCATCGCCCGGCCGGTCTCCACGATGGCGTCGCGCAGCGCGCGCAGCTTGGTGTCGATGTCGCTCTGGTGCAGCGGGGTCAAAAACACCGCCTGCCAGATGCGGTAGTCAGCCAGGCCGGCGATGTGCAGGGCAAAGAGCACCTCGCGCAGGTCGTCGAGATCGGTGACCTCCTCGACGCGCTCGACCGGCAGCAAGCCTCCGGCGGTGTCGCAGGCATCGACCAGCGGCTCGACGAGCACCTCGGCCTCCGGGCCGAAGCGAAATGACAACGTCTCGACCAGCGTGTCGAAGCGCGCCTGGATGGCCTGAAAGCTCACCCCGTAGTCATCGCCGATCTCGCCGAAGGTGTCGCCGGCGAAGAACCGGCGGCGCACGATGTCGCGGTCGCTATTCTCCAGGCTTTGCAGCGCCTGGTCGACCAGCTCGTCGATGGACTGCGGCCGGCCGCGCTCGCCGAACAGGTAGGCCTCCAGGCCCTCGCTGGCGATGGTCTCCAGGATCTGCTCGACGCGGTCGAGGGTCTTGGGGCCGAAGTTGGGAAGCCGGCTGAGCTCGCCGCGCTCGAAGGCGTCGACCAGGTCGCCGATGGACCCGTAGCCCACGCTCTCGAAGGCGCCGCGCGCCCGGGTGGGCAGCACGCGCAGCACACGCTCCCACGGCTCGTTCATATTGACGCCCATATTGTCGAGGCGATCGCTCAACAATTGGGTCTCGCTGGCCTCGCTCAACCCGTGCTGGTCGAACTCCAGCTCGCGCTGCGCGCGGTGTTTGAGGTCACTGATGACCTCGATTTTTTTGGCCCCCACGCCGCGCGCCTCGCGCAACTCGTCGTCGCTCAGCTCGAGCAACTCGCCGACGGTGCCCACCTGGAAACGCTCGAGGACGTTCTGGATGAGACTGGGCGGGTTGAGCACGGACACCGGCACATAGAACGCGCCCTCGGGCACCTGGCCTTGCTGGATGCCATCGCCCTGGGCATGAAAGGCGCTCTCCTCGCGGGGAGTTCCGCCGCCTGTTGACTGCTTATCGCTGGCCGTCATCGTCCAAATCACCTTTGTGAGAAAACCACCCCTGCGGGCTCACTTCGCTCGCGGCGCATGGCGCGCTCGAGCGCGCATCCGCCTGTAGAGATAACCGTTGACGGGCCGCAAATAGTTCACCCGGGTCGCGTTCAGCGGCGATCGTCACCGCCGTCCATCCCGAGAACCCGCGCCCCTGCCCGTCTCGTGCGGTCCATCGCTCCTCTGATTACTCTATAATTACCGCATCTCGAACAGCGGGGCCAGACCCTTTTGCAGTTTTCACCACTAAGAGCCGCGGCACAAATACTTTCCCCCAAAGAGGCTGTCAACGGGCACCGGCGCCGACCCCACCGGTTCTCTTCCAATTATTAACACCGCTGCGTGCTTCGCACCTCAAAAGGGCTACCGGGGCGAGGCGACGGGGCCGGTCCGGCATTGAGGAACGGCGGCAAACTCAGTACTGTGAGAGCACTGACTGGAGCAGATTTTTAAGACCGCCTTTTCGCAGGACTTCGATGATGCGCCGCCATGCCGCACTACTCGCCGCTGTGATGCTGACCCTGGCCGCCTGCGGCTCGGACACCTCCGGCGGCGGCACGCACACCGACCTGCGCGCCGACACCGGCGCCGACACCGCCGACGCCGCCGACGCCGGCGACCTTGGCCTGGGCGACGCCAGCTCAGACGCCGCCCGCGACACCGCCGATGCCGCCAGCGAACTTCCTCCCCGGCCCTGGCCGGTCGACCAGCCCGGCCCCTACCACGTGGGCTACACCGAGCGCGAGGTCACCTACGACGCCAAGGGCACCGACCAGCCGCGCACGCTGCGCCTGGCGGTGTGGTATCCCACCCGGGACACCGACGGCACCCCGGCGCGCTATTATCGGCTGTTTCGCCGCGACAACGTCTTCGCCGATGCCAGCGTCGGGGTCGACAAGCCCGCGCCGTTGATGGTGTTCTCGCACGGCAATAGCAGCCTGGCCGAGCAGAGCTATTTCATGACGGAATTCTTCACCAGCCACGGCTGGATCGTCGCCGCCCCCGACCACACCGGCAACACTGTGCGCGACACCCAGGGGGCCATCGACCTGACCTCGGCGGTGTTTCGCCCGCAGGACATCAGCGCGGTCATCGATTATATGCTCGACCTGCCCGCCGACGACCCCCTGGCGGGCCTGGCCGACCCGGACAAGATCGTGATGAGCGGGCATAGCTTCGGGGCGTTTACCACGCTGGCCAATGCCGGGGCTCAATTCGCCGTCGACGACCTGGTCAGCGAGTGCCAGCAGGATCCCAACGCCACCCAATTTTGTGGCATCTTGGACGGGCGCGAGGACTGGCAGCAGCTGTTTCGCGACGGGTTTTACGACCCGCGCATCAAGGTGGCCATTCCCCAGGCGCCCGGCGGCTACCAGGTGTTCCGCGACGGCATGGCCGCCATGCAGACCCCCACGCTGATGTTTACCGGCGGCATGGACCACACCCTGCCCAACGACGAGGAAGGCGACCCCATCTGGCAGCATATGCAGGGAAGCCAGCATCTGCGCATCAACATCCTCAAGGCCGGCCACTTCACGTTTTCCAATATGTGCGATCTGGTGGGTGGGTTCCAGCAGCTCGACAACGACGGGTGTGGCGACGGGTTCATCGACCCCGAGCGCGCCTACAAGATCATCAACACCTATTCGCTGGCGTTCGTGCGCTACCACCTGTTCGGCGACCAGTCCGTCGCCGACCTGCTCAGCGGCGAGCGCGCGCCATATGCCGACGACATCGAATTGATGCACAAGCCCGCCCCGTAACACTACAACGTTGTAGTAGTAAGCGACGCGCTCAGTCTTGCAAGGTCTTGGGCCGCGGCAGCTTGATACGTTTGGCCGGCGGCCGCTGGGCGTCGATCTCGACCTCGTCGCGGGTGATGACGATCTTCCAATCCTTCTTGGTCAGCCGGTGAGCGTGCCTCAGCGCACTCTGCAATTCGGCGATGAACTCGCCCTCGGCCAGGCTCTCCAAGTAGCCCCGAGCCTGGTCGTCGTGGGTGGTCTGCATGGTGCTGCGCTCGGTCGAGCCCACCTGGTCGCCGCCCTGTTCCTGTTGTGTCATTTCCGCCATTAGCCACCTCGTTCAGTTGACGCAATTGGACGACGCACGCCGACGAGCCGTTAGCCCCCGGCCAACATCCTGACGAGTGTCAAGGAGAGGTCTTCCCAAAAGGTGATCACGAGGAGGGTTGCCAACAACAACGCGAGGAAGGGAAGCGCGGTGCGATACAGGTAGACGACCGGCTTGTCGAAGGCCAGTGATGCGATGAAGAGGTTCAGTCCCACCGGCGGCGTCAGGTAGCCAATCTCCAGGTTCGCCAAAAAGATGATCCCCAGGTGGACGGGGTCGATGCCGTATTGGGCGGCGATGGGCGTGATCAGCGGCACCACCACCGCGATGGCGCTGAAGATGTCCATCATGCAGCCGACGATGAGCAAAAACACCGTCAACACCAGCAAGAAGGTCACCCGGCTGTGGATGTAGGTCTGGATAAAGCCCAGGATTTTCATGGGGACCTGTTCCTGGATCAGGTAGTTGGTCAGCCCCATGGCCACGCCCAAGATGACCAGGATGGCCCCCACCATGATCATCGCCTCGTGGATGACCGAGGCGAGGTCCTCGCGCCCGCTGTCGTCGGCAACCAGGGCGATGTCCTTGACGATGAACACCTCCACGATGAGCACGTACAGCGCGGCGATGGCCGAGGCCTCGGCGATGGTCACAAACCCGCCGTAGATGCTCACCAGCACGACCACCGGCACCAAGATCTCCCACTTGGCCCGCCACAGCGCCTTGACGGCGCGGTCGAACTCGAAGGGGGTGCGCTCGACCTCGGAGTGGCGGGCGACCCACATCGAGTAGCCGCCCAGCACCGTGATCATCAACAGCCCCGGCAGGATGCCCGCCAAGAACAGCTTGTCGATGCTGGTCATCGCCACGATGCCGTACAAGATGATCGGCAAGGACGGCGGGAACAGAAGCCCGATGGACCCGCTGGAGGTGATCAGCCCGTGGCTGAACCGCTCGGGATAGTCGTCGGCGACCATCATGGGATAGAGCAGCCCGCCCAGGGCGATGATGGTGACCCCGGAGGCGCCGGTAAACGTGGTAAAGAACGCGCACGAGGCGATGACCACGATGGCCAGGCCCCCGGGCATCCACCCCAACAGCGCGTCGCTGACGCCCACCAGCCGGTCGGCGGCCTTGCTTCGCGCCATCAAATAACCGGCCAGGGTGAACAGCGGGATGGTGATCAGGTGGGGGCTCGTCGCCAGCTTGTAGTGCTCTTCGGTGAGCACCACGATGCCGGTGTCCGACGAGGCGAATAGCACCAACGCCAGCCCGCCGAGCACCGCGAATAGGGGCTCGCCGAGCAGGGCCAGAACGACCAGCGCGAGACCTGCGAGGGCGACGATCATGCGGCGCCCTCCCGCGGCTGGGCGCCGCCGTCACCCTCGTCGGGCTCGCCGTGGATGGCCAGCCCCGCCGACTCGATGACGCGCATGAAGAAGTGAAACGCCAACAGGCCCCAGCCGATGGGAAAGGCGAGCTGGAATTGCCAGGTCATCGCCCAGGAAAATAGCCGCTCGGGGTACTGCAGCCCCACGGCGACCAGGTCCTTGCCGGAGATGGCCAGCATGATGCACACGGCGGTGGCGACCAGGTTGGTCACCGTGTGCACGACGTGCTCGGTGCGCCCTTTGAGCAGCTTTCCCACCGCGTCCACGGTGATGTGAGTGCGCTTGCGGGTGGCGAGCATCGCGCCCAGAAAGCCGCAGATGATGACCAACTGGCGCAAGAAGACGTCGATCCAACTGAATTTGACCGCATCGATGACGTCGATGAGGCGCGCCGCCACCGATCCCTGTGGCGGTGGTCCCCCGAGCGGCTCGGCGGGCCGAGACGCGGGCGGTTCGGGCTTATTGGGCGACGCCGACGCCTTCGTAGGTGCCTCGGCGCTTTTTTCCTGGTCGGCGCCGCCGCCAAAGCCGCCGCCAAAGCCGCCGCCGGCCTGGTCGGAGGCCTTGTCGCCCTTCTCCCCGTCCGAGTCTCCGAAGCCCCCGCCAAAGCCGCCCGCGGCGGCGTCGCCCGACGGCTTGTCGGCCTTGTCCGGTTGGGCATCTCCGAAGCCGCCGCCGAAGCCACCAGCGGCGTCGTCCGACGGCTTGTCGGCCTTGTCGTCCTTGCCCGCCGCCGAATCCCCAAAGCCGCCGCCAAATCCCCCGCCGAAACCCTCGTTCGCGCTCGGTTTGGCCTTCTCGGCGGGCTCGGGTTGGCTCGCGTGCGGCGTTGGCGCCGGCTGCACCACCGGCGGACCGCTGGTGCGCAGGTGGTTTTGCCAGGGGACCAGCAAATTGCGGTAGAACACCGTGTAAACCGCCAGCAGCAGCATCATGAGGACGCCGACGACCAACAGCCACTTCTCGACACGCAGCAGCGCGTCCTCCAGCTTGAACAGCGGCTCGAACATGGGCAGTCTAGCGCGCTTCCTTGAGGTACTTCAGCATCTCGTCGACCAACGCCTTGGGAAAGAGCGTGCCCGTAAGCTGGGCGCGCGTCTTTTGGGCCACGTCCAACCATTCCTTCATATGGGTGGGCTTGACGCTCTTGATGCGCGCCTTCTGGATGGTGTGGATGGCCTGTTGGTTATCCTTGCGAATCTGGGCGAGCAGCTTCTTACCCTCGGCGTGGAAGGTGTCGGTGACGATCTTTTGCTGCTCGGGGCTCAACTTGGCCATGGCCTTCTTGGTGATCACCACCCCGCCGATGGTCACCGCCAGGCGCAGGTTGGTCACGTATTTGGCCTTGGTGTACCACTGCAGGGCGACCGCGCCGTATGGCGAGTTCAAAAAGGCATTGATCACGCCGGTTTGCAGGCTGGGGAGCACGTCGGGCACGCTGAGCTCGACGGCGTTGATCTTCATGACCTTCATGACCGCCTTGGTGATGGGGTCGGCGTCCCACACCCACGGGGTGGTCTTGCGAATGTCCTCGGGGCGCGCCACCGGGGTCTGGCTAAACAGGTAGTTGAAGCCGACGTCGCCCCAGGTCAACAACTGGAAGCCCTTGTCGGCCAGAATCTTCTCGAAGGTGCCCGACATCTTGTCGCGCACGTAGTCGAGCTCTTTGGCGCTGTGGAAGGTCAGGGGCAACTGCAACACGAGCATCTTCTTGTCGATCTCGCCCAGTCCCACGCTGGTGACCGCCCCGCCGTCGAGCTGGCCGGTGCGCATCTTTCGCACCATCGCCGACTCACCGCCCATGACCCCGCCGGGATAGATCTTGAAGGTGACCTTGCCGCCGGTCTTCTTCTTAATCTGGCGCTTGGCGCTCTCGAAGGACTTCATCCAGCTCGAGCCCTTGGGCGCCAGGGTGGCGATCTTGAGCACGTGCTTTTGGTTGTTGGCCTCCTGGGCGGCCAGTGGCCCGGCGCCCACCACCAACGCACACAGGCTGACGAGCAGGCCCAGTGCGACCTTGCGAAGGGTGCGAGAGTTCGTCGATGTCATGGTCACTCCGTCGGATCAGTAGAACAGGTCGTCTTCGTGGGCCAACCAGTACTTCGCCCGCCGCTTGGCGATCTCATTGTTCAAGCGAAGCTTGGGATATTTGGAGACGTCTTTGTCGAGCACGATATGCAACAGCCGCTCGAAGAGCTTGCGGTCCTGGACGCCGGCGGCGGTGGCGTAAAACCGGGCGTACAGCGCCGGAATGAGCATGTTGCGGTCGCCGAACTCGCGCATCGCTTCCTCGAAGTGCTTCTTGGCCAGCGCGGGCTTGCCGCCGTACATCGGCGGGCGGCTCCCATAATAAACACCGAAGAACAGGTGCGCCCCGCCGTAAAAGAAGCGGTCGTCGAGCTGGACCACCCGCTCCATGATCGCCTGGACGATGGGCAGCGCGGCGACCAGATCAGCGTCGTTTTGGGCGAGGTTGGCCGCCGAGCCCCACCCGTAGGCGGTCCAGAACAGGCCGGGGACGTCGTCTTTGTCCATCCCCTTGAGCAACTTCTTGACCTCGGCGAGGTTGAGCGACTCGGCCGCCTTGGCAAAGGCGGGGTCGTCGAGCAGGCGAAGCCCGTAGCGATGCGACTTCATGTAGTGGATGACCGCGCGCCGGCGCACCGCGTCGAGCTGCTCGTCGGAGGCCCCCGACGCCTGCAGGCGCATCAGGTCGCCCTCCAAGAACGCGAACGAGTACGAAAAGTACCCCTTGGCGAGCATGCGCAACAGCTTGCGGTTGTGCGGCGAGCTCACCAAGAACGTCTCGACGGTCTTGAGGCTCGCCGGCAGCGCCTCGCGGGCAAACTGCGGGTCGGGCTCGCTCTCCAGGGCGGTGCGCCCCTTCCACAGCACGTCGGCGGTCTGGTTGACGGTGATCTTTTGCAAGCTACAGCCCGACAGCGCCACGGCCATGAGCGCCACCATCGACAGCCACCCAGCCGACGAACGCGTCGCGCTTCCAAACATACAAAATCTCATCGAGGTCCACTCCCGGGGATTCGCGGCCCGACGAGGCGGGCACGCGTCGGGCGATAAATCTGCTGAGTGGCCGAATTATGGCAGCAGGCCCCACCGTGCGCAAGGCTCGCGCGGCGGCAATCGGTCTGGCGTCAGTCCACGCCTCAGAGCATGGCCATTTGTTGGAAGCGCTGGGCGTTCCAACCCTGCATGATGGCGTCGCCGATGCGGAAGGTGGGGATGGAGCCGGCCGAGGCGTGGTGACGGGAGCAAAAGCGCACCATCTCGGCGGCATTGGACTTCGACGCTTCCACGTCGACGGCCTTGTAGGGCACGTGGTGAGCGTCCAGCCAGCGCATCGCCTTGTGGCACACGCCGCACCACTTGGCGTAGTACACCGTGACGGGCTTCCAGGAGGCGTCCGCAGGGACCGGCGCCCTGCCCCGCTTGGGGGCGACGCGCCCGTAGCGCACCGGAGCGGCGCTGGCGACGTTGAGCCGGCGGATCTGAATCGTCTGGCCGTCGCGGGTCTCGGTCTCGACGCGCCCGCGGTCGCCGGAGGCCCGCGCGTCGCCAAAGAGGCTGATGGCCTTCTCGTCGTCGAGCTCGAGCGCGATGCCCCCGGCGGCCCCAGCGGGCTTGGCCGCCGGCGCTTTGGCGGCCGACGCGTGTTTGTCGCGGTGAGCCTCGTGGGCGACCGGAGGCGCGTCGGGCCGGCCGCCGGTGAGCGCCTCGGCGGCCACTCGCACGTCGATGGCCGTGTTTGCAGCGCGTCGGCCCAGCGCCAGCCGTGCCAGGATCTCGTGCTCGGACAAAAGCCTGGCGGTGCGCTTGTCGCCCGACTTCGCGTCGATCAACTCGGCCGCATAATGCCGGCCGGACAAGCGCGGGGTCTTGCCGGGGATCTGGATGACCACCGCCGCGCGGTCGGCGATGGCCACGCGCGAGAGCCGATCGGCGGGCAACAGGCGCTTGGGGCCGACCTGGGTGGCGTAGTACACGCCGTGGGCGTCGACGGTAAACTCGATCGATTGCGCCGGGTGAGCCGGCTCGTCGGGCGCCCCGTGCAACAGCCCCTCGAGGGTGTCACACCCGCTCGCCAGCACCACGAGGGCGACGAGCACGCTCGCAATCAAGCCTGGTCTTATGTGCATGCACCCTCCTGCAAATCATGGATCCGACCCCGATCTTACCACGACTTGCCCCGGCACACGAAAGCCCGCCGAGCAATCGGGAAGAACCCAGCAAGTTGAGGAGTTTACCCACCGCGAGACTTGACGAGTTATTGAAAATCGTTATCAATATCGGAGTTGCGCTGCGCGGATCGGTCCGCGCGAGGTATGCCACACCCTGGAGCAGTCATGACCATCGAAAAATCCCTCGGAGTATTGGCGGCCGACGAGGCGGATAGCCGCATCGAGCTGGTGCAGGTCGCCGAAGAGGGGTCGACGCCGACGCTCGAGCTTCGTTTTCAGCGCTATGCCGACGATTTCGGCTGGCTGACCCACCGGCGCATGCGCCTGGCCCCGGGTCAGGTGAGCGACCTGAAGAGTGCGCTGGCCCTGATGGACGTCGACGCGCGCCAGGCCAAGATCAACCCCTCCCAAAAAGCTCAGGCGCGCGGACTGCGCCTCGTCAACGAGGGCTGATGCGCGCGGCTTCGTGTCATGAGTCCTCGCCGACCGTGAAACCTGTAATCTTAATTGTATAACTAGTTTGCGTCCGGAAACCCCTCCCTTCGCGAACAGCGGCTGATTTTGCGACCTGGGCACTTTCTCACCACTCGAAATAACCTACGGATATTCCTCGGGATTCGAAAAGTGCCCAGCTCATCAAAATCATCTCGCTGTCGCTCGGTCCGGGGTTCCCGGACGCTAACTAACTAGGCCGGCTCCCACGCCGGTGGTCGAGGTTTCGGCGCCTACACTCTGGCCGTCTCTCGACGTCGCCAGTCGACCAAGGTTCAGGACATCGACGTCGTCCACGGGGGCGCTACCCCGCCTATTTAAACAATTTAAGATTAACGGCTCGGGACGGTCGTCGACGGCTGGATCACCTGCTGCTCGGGGGCCACGGTCCCCGACGACGGCTGGATCACCTGCTGCTCGGGCGCCACTGTGCCCGACGACGGCGGGATGACCTGCTGCTCGGGGGCCACGGTCCCCGACGACGGCGGAATCACCTGCTGCTCGGGGGCCACGGTCCCCGACGACGGCGAAATCACCTGCTGCTCGGGTTGGACCGTCCCCGACGACGGCTGGATGACCTGTTGTTCGGGCGTGACGCTCTGGGGCGGGCGAATGGTCGCGTTTTGCGGACCGCCGCCGAATTGAGCGGGCACGAATTGCGGTAACTCCTCGAGGCTTTGCTCGAGCAGCGAGAGGTTGAATTCGAGGGCGTTGGGCTCGCGCGCCTTCGCCCCGCGCTTTTGCAACTCCAGACCCAGCAGGGCCAGGCGCTGCTGCAAGTCGTCCATGGCGGAGACCATCTGACCGGCCTTACGGGCGTCATGCGGCCGGTCGAGCTTCTGGAATCCCTGCCGGACGGCCTCGAACTCGTCGTGTAACGTGGCGGCGTTTCGCTGGTAGCGCTGGAGCTTGTTCAACGGTGCGGCCACGTCGTCGCGGGACTGCATCGAGGCCACCTGTTTTTGCACATCCTGCAGCGCAGATTGAAATTGCAGGCTGTCACGCGTGGCCTGGTCGAGCTGGGAGGCGACCTGCCGCTCGAGCCGGGCGCGCTTTTGCGCTTCGGTGGCGTTCTGGCCGATCTGGGTGTCCATGACCACCGGCTGCTGTGGTTGGACGTGCGGCGCGTTTTGCACCGACACGACCGGCGCACCGTTCGTTCCAGCTTGCTGCGCCCACGCCGGCGCTGCAACGGCAAGCATCAGTGCGGCCGCGATTGTGCTGAGACTGCGTCGTGTGCACATGGCGCCCTCCCCTTTGAAGCAACAGTATAGCCCCACTTTGAATGTGACGCCGGGTGGCGCGCGATCAAGCTGAGGAGCGCCGGACCCGGTTGCGCCCGGCCTCTTTGGCGTCGTACAGCGCCGCGTCGGCCCGGTTGATCAGGTCGTCGATGGTGTCGTCGAACGAGGCGAGTTGGGCGACGCCCAGGCTGATGGTCACGTTGACGGGGCCGGCGCCGGTGTCGACCGGCGGCTTGGCGACGGCGGCGCGCAGCCGCTCGGCGACGTGTTCGCAGGCCTTGTCCAGCGGCGTCTCGGGCATGATCACCACGAACTCCTCGCCGCCGTAGCGCCCGATGGTGTCGGTCTCGCGCAGCACCTCGACGCAGCGGCGCGAGACCTCCCGCAGGATGTCGTCGCCGATGGCGTGGCCGAAGCTGTCGTTGACCTGCTTGAAGTGGTCGACGTCGATCATGATCACCGACAGGGAATGCTCGTAGCGACGCGCCCGGCGAAACTCTTCCTCGGCGACCTCGAAGAGCCGGCGCCGGTTGGGAAGTTGGGTCAGGTCGTCGAGCACGGCCAGACGCTCGACCTCGGCATACAGTCGCGCGTTCTGGATGGCGATGCCGGCCTGGCCGGCCAGCGCCAGGGCCAGTTGAACGTCGTCGAGTCCGTAGGCGTCGGGCTCGTCGCGCTCGACGAGCATCATGCCGGCCAGCTCACCGCGCGAGACGATGGGCACCCCTAGCCATGACTGCTCGCCGTCGACCTCGCTGAACGCGCCGGATAGTTGGGATTCGAGCTCGGAGCCCTGCCCGGACATCTGCGGGCGCATCGTCTCCAGCACGCGCTCGATGCGCGGGTCGCCGAAGACCCAGTCGGAGGCATCGCCGATGGTCTCGCCGTCTTCGCCCTGCTCGACGAACAGCTCCAGGCGGTCGCCTTCGAGCAAAAATGCCACCGCCCGGTCGGCCGCGATGACCCGCTCGACCCCCTCGATGAGCCGCTGCAACACCTTGGACAGGTCCAGGGTGGCGGTCATCGCCGTGGTCGTCTTGCGGATGACGTCGGCGAGTTCGCGCTTTTTTCGCTCGGAGGCGATGTCGACCTCGAGACGGGCGGCGCGCGCGGTCTCCTGGGCGATGCCGATGTGGCTGGAGA
This sequence comes from uncultured delta proteobacterium, assembly GCA_963697525.1. Classification (GTDB taxonomy): domain Bacteria; phylum Myxococcota_A; class Bradymonadia; order Bradymonadales; family Bradymonadaceae; genus Bradymonas. The sequence goes on along the minus strand of OY969087.1, from coordinate 3,741,372 downwards.
TGGCCATCAGGATCTCGGCGTCGTCGCGGGCGAACACGCCGCGGGCGATGCGGCTGTCGACGTAGACCACCCCCAGGAAATGATCCTGGATCTGAACCGGGCCGGCCATGATGCTGCGCAGATTGTGGTGCACGGCGCTGGCGCTGGCGAGCACTTCGCCCTCGTCCGAGCCGGTGCTGACCACGGGAGTGCGCTCGCGACAGACCCGTTCGAGGACGCTGGTGCTGTAGTCGCCGCAATCCTGAAGGTCGCGCCCGCGCATGTCGCGCCCGGCGACCATATGCAGCGCTTCGCCGCCGTATGCCCCACCGTCGAGCCCGCCGTGATCGCTGAACAAAAAGGCGCGTTCGGCGCCGAAGATGCGCACGATCTCGTCGAGCGCCACGCGCGCTTGCTCTTCGGGGTCGAAGACGGTGCCGGAGGCCACGGCGACCTGCAACAACGCCTCCAGGTAGCGCTGCAGCTTGAGCGACTGCGCGTCGGTCGAGCCCTCGGAGGCCGAATGCGACCGCCCGCGCGAGCGCGACGTGGTGGCCAGGTTGGAGGCAGTGGTGTCGAAGAAGTCGAAGTCGGCGCGCACGTCTCGCGCGCGCGACTTCCAGCCGCGCTCGACCGCCAGCCGGTGAGCGCGCTGGGCGCGGCGAAGCGCCGCCGTCTGGTTGCCCTGCTGGGCCAGCCGGCGCGCGCGACGCACGTCGACCTCGAAGCTGCCCCAGGGACTGTCGGCCTCGTCGGCCAAAAGCTCGGCGCGCGCCAGCAGCGCGTCGGCGCGCTCGGTGTGGCCAAGCATAGCCTCCCACTCCGACCGGACGACGCACAGGTGGGTCATGAATTTGGGCGTATCGGCCGCCAGGCTCAACTCGTCGAGGGCGGCCAAAAACCGCACGCGCGCCGCCCTTTTGTCGAACTTACGGGCCCATCGCAGCCGGTCGAGACAGACGTAGGCCTGATAGATGTAGAACCGGCGAATCTGATGGGGCGTGCGGTCGGGCACCAGCCCGAAGCCCGCCCACTTGTCGAGCAAGGCGTCGACGTCGTGGCCTCGATTGCCACACTCGTAGTGAACCGCGAGCTCGTAGCCCACGGCGCTGGCCTCGCCGAGGCCGACGGTCTCGCGCCCGTCCAACAACGTGTGGGCTCGGTCGACGTATTTGCGCGCTTCCATGGACTCGCCGCCCCACGCCTTGGCGCAGGCGATGAGGTACAGCCCGTAGACGCGCTCCATGTGGACGACCTCGCCGTGGCTCGCGCCCGCCTCGGTGCGATCGAGGATGCGACGCCCCCAACTGACGGCCTCGCCGGCGTAGCCGCGGTCGAGGAGCAGGCCGCCCAGCTCGCCGCAGACGATGACGTACTCCCACAGCTCCAGCCAAAGGCCGAACTCGGCGATCGTCGTGCGCAGCAGGTGCTCGGCGCGAAGCGGCGCGCCCAAAAATTCGTAGGTCGTCGCCTCGAACCAGCGCGCCCGCGCCATCACCGAACGGTCGTCGAGGACCTCGGCGATGACCCGCGCCCGCGCCGCGTAGCGCCGGGCGGCGTCAGCGCGCCCCAGGATCGCCAGCACCGCCGCGTAGGTCGAAAACGCGCGCGCTTTCTCGCCGCAATCGGGCAAGCGGCGCGCGGCGTACAGCGCGCGGATGACCAGCGCGCCCATCAATTCGTGGTCCAGGCGGAAAAAAGCGGTGATCGCACCGGTCTCGTAGAGCTGAGCGCGCAGGCGCATCATCGGGGAGGCGGCCTCGGCGGGGCGTGTGCGCTTCGGAAACCGCGCGAGCACCCAGGCGAAGAGCCAGGCGACGAGCGTGCCCAACGCGCGCACCACCGACAGACTGGAGACGGTGCTGTTCAGCTCGGCCAGCGCCCGATGCACCTGCGCCCAGGCGTCGTCCATCTCCAGGGCGGCCATCTGCACCCGGGCGATGCGACCGCGCAGCCGCGCGCGCTCGACGGGCGTGGCGGCGGCGTCGGTGGCCCCGTCGAAATGCGCCAGCGCCTCATCGACGCGGCCCGAGCCGGCGCAGGCCTCGCCCAGCGCCCGGGCGAGCGGCGACGTCGTGTCATCATCGTCGGCCGGCGCCCCCACGCGGCGCGCGGTGCTCAAGAACTCGTATGCCTCCTCGAAGGCGTGGTTGTGCAGGGCCACCAGGCCCGCCTGCAGGTTGGTCTGGTAGACCCGGGGGCGGTGCTCGTCGACCTCGCCGAGCGCATAGTGGCGAGCCACGGCGAATAGGTGGGTGTGCCCATCGGCATCGGGATCGTCGAGGCTCTCGGCGATGCGCTGGTGGACGGCGCGGGTGGTGGCGGCGTCCAGCTCGTCGAGCAGCGCCGCGCGAACACGCTGGTGGACGAACGCATAGGTGTCGTCGCGCGCGTGCTCGATGAGGCGCAGCGCCACCGCCCGACCGATGGCCTTGCTGACGGCGGCGGCCCCGTGGCCCGAGTAGCGCGCGCACAGGCCCAGATGGAAGCGCTGGCCCTCGGCGGCGGCTGCGCGCAGCACGTCGCGCGACACGTCGTCGAGTTCGACGAGGCGTCGCAGCATCAGATGGGTGACGTCGGCGGGAAGCTCCAGGTCGGCAAACCCGCTGGAATCAACCTGCCAGCCGGTGCGCGTCGGCTGAAGCAGGCCCGCCTCCAACATCGCAAACAGGTATTCGCGCACCGCCAGGGGCAGCCCCTGGGTGCGCGCGGTGATCTGGCGCACGACCCGCTCGGACAGACGCTTGCCCCCCAACTGCTCGGCGACCAGCTCACCGACGGCCTCCTCGTCGAGCGGCCCCACGCGCAGCGAGGCAAACGGCAGCGTGTCGATCTGGTCGAGGACGTTCGCCGGGCTCGCCTCCTGCTCGTCGTCGGCGTCGGCGGTGCACACCAGCAAGAAGTGACAGCGCTCCAGGCGGTAGGCGATCTGCGCGAACACGTGGCGGCTGGCGTCGTCCATCGCCGGGATATCGTCGACCACGAACATCACCGGCCACTCGGCGCTGGCCAGGTGCACGAAGAACGAGGCGATGGCGTCGGCGTAGCGCGTCGGCGAGCCGGGGTCCTCGGCGACGAAGCGCCGCGCGGCGTCGGGCAGATCGAAGGCGTCGGAGATCAGTCCGGCCAGCAGCGGCATATGCTCCTGGGTGGCCTCCTCGATGTGGGCCATCCACGCCGTCGCCTTCTCCGAGGGCAAGCTGTGTAGCACGCGAATAAAGTCCTCGCCGGCGCATCGGATCGCGGCAAACGGGGTCTGATCGGCCTCGTCACAGCGCACCGTAAAGACAAACGCCCCGTCGGCCATGCCGCGAACGGCGAGCGCGTCGACCAGACGGGTGGCTCCGGAGCCGGGGGGACCGGTGACCCAGCGAATTTGGCCGCGCCCAGAGCGCGCCGCCAGCCAGGCCGACTCCAGGCGGCTGAACTCCCGATGACGCCCGACCATGGGCGACTGGGGGCGCTCTTCGAGGGGATTGACGTGCTCGCCCAACCGCAGGGGAGCCCCGTCGGCCCAGACGCGCTCGAGCCGCTCGATCTGGCCGAGGTCGGCCAGCAGTGCCGCGCAGGAGGCGTAGCGATTGTCGGGGTCTTTGGCCAGCAACTTGTCGATGATGCGGGCGAGGACCGGGCTGATGGCGTCGTTGTGCTGGCGCACGGGCACCGGCGCGTCGACGGCGTGCTGGCGCACCAACTCGGAGGCCTCGTCGGCGCCGAAGGGGGGCCGGCCGGTGGCGCACTCGTATAGAACGATGCCCAGCGAATACAGATCCGAGCGCCCGTCGACCGGGCGCTGGAGCATGCCGGTCTGCTCCGGGGCGCTGTAGCGAAGCGTGCCCACCACGGCGCGCCCACCTTGTTGATTGCGGGTGCGCGTGGCGAAGCCGAAGTCGATGAGCTTGATGGCGCCGTCGGAGCCGCGCACCAGGATATTGCCGGGCTTGATATCCCGATGGACCAATCCGTGGCGATGGACCTCGGCCAGCGCCGAGGCGGCCATCGTGGCGATCGCCACCACACGCGCCTGGTCGAGCGGGGCGTCCTCGGCGATCACCTCGGCCAGGGTCGCCCCCTCGACATACTCCATGAGCAAGTAGGGGCGCGCGTCGTTGGCCGTCTCGCCGGCCTCGATGATCGCGGCCAGCCCCGGATGAGCGAACCGCGCGAGCACCGCCGCCTCGCGTCGATAACGCAGCCGCCAGCGCTGCGCGTCGGCCTCGGGCGTATCGCGACGTACCTTGACCGCGCACAACTGTCCGCCGATGCGCCCGCGGAACACCACGCTATGGGCCCCGCGGCCGATCTCCTCGAGGATTTGAACCCCGGGGATGTCGAGCCTGTCGCTCGTATCGGGCGTTATTGTCTGGGTCATGACACGCGCTACACAGCTCCAAACGCTCCGCAGGGAAAGCCCCTGTTGAACGGAGCATCTTTTCTTCGCTCAGTTGGCTGGAACAGCGCTTACCTTACTTTCATTCGAAAAAAGATGCCAATACCGCCACAAGATCCGCCGGGGCGCACGCGGGTTTGACACCGGTGGCCGGGCCAGTACCCTGCCTCACCAGACCACCCAAGCGACGAGGCGTCCGATGGATCGAAGTCAGACCGAAGCCGGAAAAGACACATTGGTGCGCGCAGGCAAGCGCCTGGTGCAGGTGGCGCGCCACAGCGGGCTGCTGCGCGACGTGGTCGCCTCTCAGATGCCCGAGATGCTCGGCGAGGCGCTGCGCCACGGCATCAGCGTGCGCTCGGTCCACGCCATCCACGCGCGGCGCCACCCCGACCGCCTCGCCCTGGTCGACGAGGAGCGCCGGCTGACCTACGCCCAGGCCAACGAGGAGATCAACCGGGTGGGCAACGCCCTGCACCGGCGCTTCGCGGTGGGCCGCAAGACCCCGGTCGTCTTGATGATGGAAAACCGGGTGGAGTACCTGGTGTGCTGGTTCGCCCTGTTTCGGCTGGGGGCGGCGGGCGTGCACGCCAGCTACCGCATGACCAGCGACGAGCTCGAGTACCAGGTCCAGCACAGCGGGGCGCGCATCCTGGTGGTGTCGCCCACCGCGCTGGAGGCGGCGCTGGGGCTGCGCGAGGCGCGACGCGACCTCGACCTGACCATCGTGCTGGTCGGCGACCACACGCCACCCGAGGGCGTGCTGTCCTACCGCGACCTCATCGCGCACGCCTCGGTCGAGTTCGCCCGCAGCGCCAGGCGGCTGCTGCACCGCGACGACAGCGAAAATATCGTGTACACCTCGGGCACCACCGGCCAGCCCAAGGGCACGGTGCGCAATTTTGGCAAATACGGTGTGCTCGAGTTCACCCGTATCCTCGAGGGCTTGCCGCTGCAGGCCGGCGACAAGCACCTGGTGGTCGCCCCCATCTACCACAGCGGCGGCCAGGTCTTTACGCTGCTGAACACGGCCCTGGCGGCGACGCTGTTTTTGCGCCCGCACTTCGACGCCGAGGACACCCTGGCGAGCCTGTCCAAGAAGGGCATCAACAACGTGTTCATGGTGCCCACCATGCTGCGCCGGGTGCTCGATTTGCCCGACGAGGTCCACCGCCAACATCCCACGCCGCACCTGCGCGCGCTCATCTCGGGGGCGGCGCCCTTCCCGCGCAGTCTACGCGAGCGCGCCATCGCCCGCTTCGGGGCGCGTACGATCTACGATTTTTACGGCGCCACCGAGCTGGGCTGGGTCACGCTGATCAACGGCACCGAGATGCTCGAGCGCCCCGGCAGCGTCGGCCGTCCCCTGGCCGGCCAACAGGTGCGCCTGCTCGACGAGGACATGCAGGAGGTGCCCCGCGGCGAGGTCGGCAAGATCTGGGTGCGAAACCAGCACGCCATGAGCGGCTATCTGGGCGACCAGCGCGCCTCCGACGAGATTCGCCAGGGCGACTGGGTCACGGTCGACGACCTGGGGTACCTGGACCAGGACGACTACCTGTATCTGGCCGGACGCGCCCGCGACATGGTCATCTCCGGGGGCGTCAACATCTATCCGGTCGAGATCGAAAACGTGCTGGTGCGCCACCCGGCGGTGGCCGACGCCGCGGTCATCGGGGTGGCCGACGAGGACTGGGGCGAAACGCTGGTGGCCGTGGTCGTGACCGACGATGACGGCGTCGACGTCGACGATCTCGAGCGCTACGCCCGCGAGCACCTCGCCGGCTTCAAGATCCCGCGGCGATGGGAGTTGATTGACGAGATCCCCAGAAATCCCACCGGCAAAATCCTCAAGGGTCAGCTCGAGAAGCGCTTCTCCGCCTGATCCGGGTTCACGACGGCAGCGTCGGCTCGGTCGACGGGGCGCGCTCGACGCGCACCGCGCGCTTGTCGGGCTGGATCTGCTTGCCGCGCAGGCGCGCGTACACCTGGGTGAACTCGGCGCCCACGAAGAAGATCTGCGCCGAGTAGTACACCCAGAACAGAAGCACGACCAACGACCCCGCCGCCCCGAACAGCGAAGTGGTGCTCGTGTGGCCCAGGTACAGGCCGATGAGTGACTTGCCGATGGCGAAAAACAAGGAGGTAATCGCCGCGCCCACCGACACGTCCTTCCACTGAATTTTGACATCCGGCAGCACCTTGAACACCGCCGCGAACAGCACGGTGATCAAGGCAAACGACACCACGAAGTTGATGGCGCTGGCCAGGCCGGTGGGCAACGGAAAGGAATGGGAGAAAAATTGTTCGATGGTCGACAGCACCGCCGAGGCGATCATCGAGGCGAGCAACAGCAGGCCGATGAGCAGCACCATCGCAAAAGGCATCAGGCGCATGCGCACCCAGTCCTTGAAGCCCAGGTCCAGGCGCGGGCGCACCCCCCAGATCATATTCAGGGCTCCCTGCAGAGCCATGAACAAGCGATAGGCGCCCCAGCCCATGGTCAACAGGCCCAGCGAGGTGGCGACCAACCCGGTGGTCTTGTCCTGCCAGTTGGACACCAGGTCGAGGACAAACCGCTGGGTCTGGGGGCTGCTGAAGCGCTGCAGGTACTCGGCGATTTCGGCCTCGGCGCCCTTCTGGCCGAAGACGAACCCGGCGATGGCCGTGGCGATGATCAACAGGGGAGCGACCGAGAATGCCGCGTAAAATGCGATGGAGGCCGCCAGTAGCGCGGCATTGTCCCCCTGATACTCCTGGTAGGTGTCGCGCAGCAACGTCCACACGGTCTCGAAGCTCTTCTTCATCGGGTGCCGTGGCTGCCTGGAGGGCATCTGGAGAAGGTGGACGTGGACGAGGAACTTTCGCTCGAAATGTAAGCGAGGCCTGGCGTGGCTTCAACCATCTCACTTCAGGTTTGCGTCGACGCTGTACTTGCCCGGCCCCACGAAGAGCAGCCCGAAAAACGTAAACGCCGCCTCCAGGGCGTGCGAGTATACCTTGAAGTCGTCGCCGTTGGAGTGGTGCCACAGAAAGGCGACGATCATCGTGCACAACATCAGAAATGCCGCCGGGCGCGCCAACAAGCCCAGGACCAGCAAGATCCCGCCGCCCAGTTCGGCAAAGGCCGCCATAAAGCCCCAAAAATGCGGCGCGAAGTTCACCCCGGTAGCCGCGGCCATGCGCGCGCCGTAGCCCGCCCACGCCTCCGGGCCGCCGGCCATCTTCGGCCAGCCGTGCATGATGAACGCGATGCCCAGCCCCACCCGCATCACCAGCAGGCCAATGTCGCGATAATTGTCCAGGAACTGTAATTTGAGTGCCTTCATGCGCTTCATTCCTTGTGGTAGTTTTTGCCGACCTGCACGAAATACCCCGCACCTGTGGCCGTCGCAAGGATTTCAAATGCTGTGGCAACCGACTCGCTCTCCCCTATGCGCGCTGCTCGCGCTGATCCTGGCCGCGTCTTTGGCGACCGTCGTCGGCTGTGGCAGCGACACGGGCGGCGGCCAAACCGGCAACGATTGCCCGGCCGGCCAGACCCGAAACCCGCTCACAGGTCAATGCCATGCGCAAGCCGGTCATTCCTTGGACGCATCCGACGGCACTTCAGATTCGGGTGGCGCGCAGGCCGGCGCCGACTCCGGCGCCCAGACCGGCCCGGACGCGGGCGCGGCCGACACCGGGACGAATTCGGGGGCGGACGCCTCGGGGTCGTGCCCCGACCGCGACCACGACGGCGCCGCCGACTCGGCGTGCGGGGGCACCGACTGCGACGACAACAACCCGGCGGTCGCCCCGGGCATGCCCGAGGTCTGCGACACGCTGGACAATGACTGCGACGGCCATCTCAACCAGGGGCTGGACTGCTGGTTTTACGCCCAATCGTCCTCGAAGCTCTACAAGGTCGACCCCTTCGCGATGACCGCCACCGAGGTCGGCAACGTGCCCGGGCTCTTCGACATGGACACCCACCCCGACGGCACGCTGTACGGCATCACGCCCACCGATCTCGAAAAATTCGACGCCAGCTCGGGCACCTGGACGAGCGTGGGCAGCCTGGGGATCGCCAGCAATCCCAACGGGCTGGCCATCAACAACGAGGGCACCGCCTTCATCACCGCCGGCAACCAGGTGTACACCGTCGACCTGAGCACCGGCGCGGCCACCGCGGTGGGCTCGATGGGCGGCACCTACAACTCCAGCGGCGACTGCGTGGTCAACAAGGACAACTCGCTGTACATGAGCTCGGACAACAGCTTCAATGGCGACCTCCTCGTGCTCATCGACGGCCACACCGGCCGGGCCCAGACCGTCGGGCCCATCGGCTATCGCGCGGTCTACGGGCTGACCGCCGCCTGGGGCAAGATGTACGGGCTGACCGACAGCGGCCAGCTCATCGACATCGACGTCGCCACCGGCCAGGGCACGCTGGTGCACACATTTTCCGGGATTTCGTTCTACGGCGCCGCGAGCACCCCGCAGCGTTGAGCTAGGCTCAGATCAGCTCGACGTATTCCAGGTCGCCGACGGCGCCCTTGCCTTTGCGGATCAGTTGGGGATAGTCGCCGGAGAAGTCGATGACCGTGGACGGCTCGGGGAAGACGTAGCCGCCGTCGATGACCAGATCGATGGTGTGCCCGTAGAGTTCTTCGATGGTCCACGGGTCGGGGATGAGGTCGCCGTCGGCGTGGGTGGCGCTGGTGGTGGCGATGGGGTGTCCCAGGCGCTCGACAAGGCGGATCGGTACGCTGTGGTCGGGCACACGGATGCCCACGGTCTTGCGCTTGTTGAGCATGACCTTGGGGACGAGCTTGGTCGCCTGCATCACGAAGGTATACGGCCCCGGGAGCATGCGCCGCAGCGTGCGGTAGGCGTAGTCGCTGACCAGGGCGTACTCCGAGATATTGCTCAAGTCCCGACAGATGAACGACAGCGGGGAGTGGTCCGGCGAGCCCTTGATGTCGGCGACCAGCCGGTGCAAGCGCTCGACGGCCTTCTTGTTGAAGATGTCGCAGCCGATGCCGTAGACGGTGTCGGTGGGATAGGCGACCAGTCCTCCGTCCTGCAGGACTTCGACGATCTGGTCGACCCGACGCGGCTGGGGATGTTCCGAATTCAACTGGAGAATCATAGCAGGCTCTGCGGACTGCGGAGACGATGCCCTGAAACCTCAGGCGGGCAGCGAAATCTTCGGGTTTTCCGGATGAGGCTTATAAAACAACAGGATCTTGCCGATCTTCTGGGCCAATTGCGCCCCGGTGGCCTCGTGCAACGCCTGGGCGATCTCGTCCATCTCGTCGGCCTCGTGGACTTTGACCTTGATGAGCTCGTGGGCCAAAATCTGGGCCTCGAAGTTCTCGATGAGGTTGTCGGAGATGCCGCGCTGGCCGACCATCAGCACCGGGTCGAGCGGATGACCCAGGGAACGAAGGTGGCGGCGCTGCTTGCCGCTCAATTGAGGGCTGAGCCGTTGAACCAGGCTAGTATCTGTACTCATGGATAATTCCACCGGTGACGGGCGAGTATGTGACCCGCGTGGCCACTGAACTACGGGAAATTCCGGCCGTCTCGTCGTCTATGAACAACCGGGTTAACAATCTTGCACGCGTCCGCTATCCTGTCGAGCCAAAAGGGGATGCGCAGCCGCCTCCAAGGCGCCGCGCATCCGCAGTACCGCAGCAGACAGGGATCTGCTATCACTGGGACAATGGCAACGCGAAACGCAACGGCTCCTAACATCCGCGGGCGTTCGTTTCAAATCCCGACGCCGGCTGGAGCGCTCCTCCGTGGCGATGTTGCGCCGTTGATTCTACTCGTGATCCACTTCGCTGGAGTCGAATAGGTGAAAGTCTGTCCAGAGTGTCAAGCTCGCTTCGATGGGGGAGAGGCGTTCTGCCCCAACGATGGAACCAAGCTGGTGGCGGCCCGGGATCTGTCCCCGGGGGAGCTGACCGGCCTGGATCTGACCGAGCACATTCACCTCGAACGCCTGGAGTTTTGCGACGACCTCGGCGAGCGCTACGCCGGCGAACTCGCCCCCGACGCCCAGCCGGTGCGGGTGACGGTGTTCAACCAGGGCTTTCGCCCCGAGGCTGAGCGCGCCGAAGCCCTCGACAAGCTTCGCGCCGAGCTGGACGGGCCGTTGCCGCCCGAAATTCTGAGCCTGCACTCGGTCGAGCTGGACGACGAACATCCCCATGTCGTCGAAGAGGCGCCCAAAGGCCCCAGCCTCAAGTCGCTTCTCGACGAGCGTAAGGCGCTCGACTGGCAGACCGCCGTGAGGCTGGTCTGCCGGGTGGGCCGCGCGCTGCAGTATCTGGCCGACCAGGGGCTGGTCCACCTCGGGCTGCACTCCCAGGCGATCTTCGTCACCAAATTGCAAGAGGGGAGCATCCAACTCGGCGAATGGGCGCAAGGGGTGCTGTCGCACCGCGAGCGTCCGCTGGACTGGGCCGAGGAACACCCGGAGGATTTTCTGGGCTACACCGCCTATTTGGCCCCGGAGACCATTCGCGACGCCTCCGATGCCGACGAGCGCACGCTGGTCTACATGATGGGCATGCTGTTGTACGAGCTCATCGCCGGCAAGCCCCCGTTCACCTCCAAGTCGCCCGACGAGGCGCTCAAGCGCCACCTGCACGAAAAGCCGCTCAAGCTGTCCATCGCCCGCGGCGGCTCCGGGTTGCACCCGGACATCGACGACGTGTTGGAGATGATGTGGAAGAAGGCTCCCGAGCGGCGCTTTCAAAACCCGCAGGCGGCCATCGCCGCGCTGGGATCGATGCTCGACGAGGGGCCCGACGACATCGCGCCGGCGCTGCAAACCGCCACATCGGCGGTGTTCGGCGAGGCGTCTTCGGAGGCGAAACTCACGCTTCCCAAGCCGAAAAAGAAGAAGAAGAAAAAGAAGGCCAAGAAAGACGACAAGTCGTCGGGCGACAAAAAGACCATCGCCGGCATGCCCGCCGTGGCCATGAGCGCCAACGACGAGACGAAGGCCGACGCGAACGACGAGACCACTTCCGACGACGACACCAAAGCGGCCGCGAGTGACGAGGACGGCGAGACGCCCTCGATCATCATCGACGATCCCGAGTTGCTCGTCGCCGACGAGGACGGTGAGCCCGAGGAAGCGGGCGCCAAGAACGACAAGAAGGCCAAGGCCAAAGCCAAGCCGCCCTCCCTCCCCGGCAAAAAAGAGCTCGACGACAGGCGTCAGACCGAGCCGACCGATGACGGCGGCTCCAAGACGCTGATGATGGGCTCGGCCTCCGAGGCCGAGGCGGACGACGACGCCGAAAACGCCGGCGATAAGGCCCCTGAGGATTCCAGCGAGAGTGAGGCCAAGTCAGACGACGAGACGGCCGACGATGACTCGAGCGAGGATTCCGAGTCGAAGTCGACGCTGTTGATGGGCAAGGTCGACGACGGCTGGGGTAAGCTCGCCGCCGAGACGGGCGCCAAAGACGCCGACGAGGCTGACGGCGGCAAGGCGGACGCTGACGATAATGCGGACGCCGATGACAAGGCTGACGAGGCGCCGCAAGACGAGGATAAGACCGACGCCTCCACGCAGGCGGACGAGGCCGACGAGGCCGACGAGGCTGACGACGAACCGGCCGAGACGGAGCAGACCGACGCCTCTGAGCAGACCGACGAGGCCGACGAGGCCGATAGCACGGTCTCTGCACCGTCCGGAGCGCCCAAAGCCGCCGCCAATCCCGCCGACATCGGCTTTGTCGAGGTCGAGAACGACGGCGGCGGCGAGTTCGCCGACGACTGGTTCTCCTCCGACGCCGATGACGTGTGGGACCGCTCGTTGGTCGACGAACACCTCGACCGCTCCGAAACGCTTCGAAAAACGATTACCTTCGGCGTCATGGGCCTGCTCGTCGTCTGTGGTCTGGGTATCGTCATCTACTCCCAATTCGGCGGCGGCGACACCCCCAGCAAGGCCAAGCAAGAGCAGGCCGCGGCCGACGATACGGACACCCCGACGACCGACGACGACCCGGCCAAAGCCGACGACGATTCAAAGCCAGCACCGGCGGCGCAGGATAAGAAAGCCACGGAGGAAGCCGCCAACACGGCCAACGCGGCTGATGCGGGCGGGGCCGACGTCGGCCCGGCCGTGGCGAGTGCCGCCGATGCCGGAAGCGCCCCGGCGGTGCCCGATTCCGACCAAATCGCCCGAAAAGTCGGCGCAAGAGCCGGTGAAGACCGCCGCCAACGACCACACCGCCAAGCCCGACAAGCCCGCCGGCAGCCGCCGTGCCACCCATCACGACCGGCACAGCTCCGATCGCGGCACGGCCCCCAAGCGCGCCGCGAGCCACTCGGCGCCCAAACCCAAGAAGCGCTCGGTCTCGGCGATCCTGACCGACGCCGCGGCCGCCAAGCGCGCCAACAAAAAAAGTGAGGCCATGCGCCTGTACCAGGAGGCGCTGTCGCGCTCGCCGTCGAGCGCTCGCGCGCACGCCGGTCTGGGAGACCTGTTGTTCGACAAGTCTGCCTACTCGCAGGCGCTTCGCCACCAGAAGAAGGCCACCCAACTGGCGCCGAGTAATGCCGGCTACTACATCAGCCTGGGCCGCACCCTGTACCGGCTGGGCCGCTACCGCGAGGCGCACAACGCCTGGAAGCGCGCCCTGCGAAACGACCCCAACAACAGCACCGCCAAGCGCTACCTCGCCCTGGTCAAAAAGAAGCTGTAGGTCGCCCGGCGGTACCCTCCGAACATGACAAAAGGCGCGCCGACGGTAACGTCGACGCGCCTTTTGTCATCTGGGCTCTTTCGAAGCTCAGAGTTCCTGTTCCAGGACGATGGTTTTTTCGTCGTCGAGGATGCGGCAGCGGTTCTGCAACTCCCGGAAGTCGACTCCGAGAGACTGGTGATTTTGCGACCAGTAGCGCAGAAGCGCGCGCTTCGACTCGACACGAGTTCGGCCCGAAAACACGATTCCACTCGAATAAGGGTTCGCCTCGCCGGTGGTAGCGTTGACGTACGGGTTACTCGAGATGGCCTGAGAGCCGAATACCTTCTGGATTAGTTCGATAACCCCATCGCCAGCCTCCTTGTCTGCAATCACGTTGTGGGGCTTGCTTGCCCGCAGTCGACGGTTTCTATGAGAGACCGAGAAATTCCGGTTTCTGCTTGTCGTGACCCTTCATAAGGGCTGTGCGTAATTATGAGTACGGTGGGTAAATGTCAATGGCCGACGCAACTTTTTACAAAGTCGTGATAGTTGCGTTGCAGTTCAGCCATTTACCGGGCTCTGGATTTCCTTGAGCAGCGCGCGCCAATCCACCGCCGACAGGGTGGGTGTGATGTCGGCATCGGCCAAGACGGCGCGCACCCGCGGGTCGGCGAGGGTGTAGGCGTAGTTGTCATCGACGACGGCCTGCATCAAGGCGCTGTCATCGCTCAGTGCGGTGATGGCGTCGCGGCGAAGAAAGTCGGCGGCCTTGGGATGGTCGTGCAGCACGCGTTGGCGGCCGAGGGCCTCGGCGTAGTAGCGCACCTTGAGCGCGGCGTGCAGCTTGGAGAGTTCGGGAAGCTGCCAGGGAGCGAGGATATTGTGCTGCTCGACGAAGGCGGTGGCCAGGCCGCCGCGCAGATGCATCGCGTTGGACGGGTCGAGGGTCTCGGTGGGCACCTCGAGGAGCACGAAGACGGTGAGCACGAAATAGATGAGCACCAGCCCCTTGAGCCCGCCGATGGCGCTGCCGCCGAGGCGGTCCAGGTAGGTGAGGTTCTCGCTGGCCGCGCGCATCGCGCGCACCACCAACCAGCCGGTCACGGCGATGGCCAGGTAGATGAGCACCCCGGCCATCAGCAGGGAGGTGGCCGCGACGACCGGCTTGGACCAATGGCTGTCGGCGAAGATGACCTCGCGCACCACCACCGCTCCGTAGGGCGCGCCGACCACGGCGAGCACGGCCGCCGCCACTCGTCCCACCTGGGAGACGGCGCCCTTGCGCCAGCCGAGGAAGGCGGCCACGACGAACAAGAAGACAACGATTACATCGACGGTCATCGACTCCGACCCGTACCGCGGCGATCAGTTGGGCTCAGCGTCCCCGGTGCGGGCGCTGCCCGCAAGCGGGCGTTGCTCATCGACGGGGCGCGCGCGGCCGAGCATCTCCTCGAGAGCGTCGCCCTCGAGCACCTCGTTTTCCTTGAGGTACTCGGCCATCTCCTCGAGAAGATCGCGGTTCTGCTCGAGAATGGCAACCGTCTTGGCAAATAGGCCCTCGATGAGCTTGTGGACCTCCTGGTCGATGGTCACGGCGGTCTGCTCGGAGTATTCGGGCCCGCCAAAGGGGTTGACGATGCCCTTGGACTCCTCACCGTAGCTGACATTGCCCAGGATCTCGCTCATACCGTAGTCGCGCACCATGCGCTTGGCGACGTCGGTGACCCGTTGCAGGTCGTTGGCCGCGCCGGTGGAGATGTCGCCAAAGATGATGGTCTCGGCGGCGCGCCCGCCCAAAAGCCCGCAGATCTTGTCGCGCAGTTCGTTGCGCGTCATCAGGTAGCGGTCCTCCAGGGGCACCTGCAACGTGTAGCCCAGCGCGCCCATCCCGCGCGAGACGATGCTGACCTTGTGGACCGGGTCGGCCTCGGGCAGGGCCGCGGCGACGATGGCGTGGCCGGACTCGTGGTAGGCCACGATATTCTTCTCCTTTTCGTTGAGCCGTCGGCTCTTCATCTCCAGGCCGGCGATGACCCGCTCGATGGCCTCCTGGAAGTCGGTCATCTCCACTGCGTCCTTGGCCTTGCGGGCGGCCAGAAGCGCCGCCTCGTTGACCACGTTGGCCAGATCGGCGCCGACAAAGCCGGGGGTCTGGGCGGCGACCACGCTCAGGTCGACGCCGTCGGACATGATGATGCTGCGCGCGTGCACCTCCAGGATCGCCAGGCGGCCGCGTTTGTCGGGGCGGTCGACGCCGATCTGGCGGTCGAAGCGCCCGGGGCGAAGCAGCGCCGGGTCGAGGATCTCGGGGCGGTTGGTCGCCGCCAGCAGGATGACCCCGCTGCGCGAGTCGAAGCCGTCCATCTCCACCAAAAGCGCGTTGAGGGTCTGCTCGCGCTCGTCGTTGCCCTGGTAGCCGCCGGCGCCGCGCTGCTTGCCGATGGCGTCGAGCTCGTCGACGAAGATGATGCACGGCGCGCTGTTCTGGGCCTGCTCGAAGAGGTCGCGCACGCGCGCGGCGCCCACGCCCACGAACATCTCCACGAAGTCCGACCCGCTCAGGTTGTAGAACGGCACGTCCGCCTCCCCGGCGACCGCCCGCGCCAGCAGGGTCTTGCCGGTGCCCGGCGGGCCCACCAGCAACACGCCTTTGGGCACCTTGCCGCCCAGGCGGGTAAATTTCTCGGGCTCCTGGAGGAATTCGACGATCTCGGCCAGCTCGGCCTTGGCCTCCTCACAGCCGGCCACGTCGGCAAAGGTCACCCCCGTGCCCTCTTCCTTGTAGGCCTTCGCCCTGCTCTTGCCGAATTGCATCGCCGGCGAGTTCGGCCCGCCCATCGAGCTCATGCGGCGCATAAAGAAGCTCCACAACAAGAACAGCAGGAGTAAGGGCGCCACCCAGATCCAGAAAAACGACCCGTCACAGCCGGAATCGTATTGGACGTCGATCTCGACGTTGTGCTTGTTCAGCAGCGGCATCAACGTGGAGTCGTCCTTGACCTTGACGGTGCGCCACACGTCGAAGTCCTTGTTGCCGGCCTTGCGCGCCTGGGCCAACGCCTCCTTGGTGGGCTTGGCGTAGATGACGCGCTGCTGGTCCTTGAAGGTCACCGAGGCGACCTCGTTGGCGGCCACTTTCTGTTTGAACTCGCTGTAGGGAATGACCTTGCCGGCGGGCTGCTGGAGTTGGTGGACGACCAACATCACGCCCAGCACGAGCAGCAGCAGAATCCAGGTCATGCGGCTGGTGAACAGCCCCGATGATTCATCCCCGTCCTGATTGGGATTGCGGTTGGGATTGGGCCCGCGATTTTGCAGATTGTTCATCAACTACTCCGCGACGAGCGGCGATCAGCGAGTGGTCCGAGCAGACGCTCGGGAAACAATAGCGTGGACAACGTAAGACCTCGACACCGCCTGTCAACGCCCGGGTGTGCGGGGGCCCGAAGCGGGTGCACACCCCGCGAGGACCGAGTTTCGGTTGAATCGCGGCCCCATTGGGCGCATCATGTTGGGGCGCATCATGTTGGGGCGCATCATGTTGGCGGAGCCGACCGACGCGCTTCTCACCATCTTCCCCAAGCGACAGGCGTTGGTGACGATGTCACGAGCACGGCACAATCGATGGCTTTTCACGCTGGTGCTGGCCACCCTGGCCATCGGTGTGGGCGCGTGTGCCAACGACGACACCGGTCATTTCACCGTCTCCGGCGTCCAGCGCTACCAGCAGTGCATCTCCAAAGCCTCGCCCATCGAACCGCAGTTGTTCGCGGCGCGCGCGCGCATCAACAGCATCGGGCTGTTTTTCCAGACGGACTATCGCCTCCCCTCGCTCAGCGATCTGGTGTATTTCGAGGTCTACCAGCCGGACTACGTGCGCCAACACCTGGGCGAGCCCATTGCGTTGTCCAACCCCCTGGAGTTGATCCAGGGCGACGAGCGCTTCGCGACCCCGCCGGTGGTACGCGGCCAGATCTCTTTCGACCACACCTGCCCGCAGATCCGCGAGTCGTTTGGCCTGGTGGGCACGGTCGTCTTCGACCAGATCGGCGACCAGGACGGCGACATCGTCCAGGGAAGCCTGGTCGACGCCAAGATCGTCAGCGTGCGCGACAACGGCGTCGTCGCCGAGCACGTCGACGGCACCTGGCAGTTCACCGTGAGCAAACCGCCGCGCTACTTCTCCAACGACCGCGACAAATATCCCTACGGCCCGGTCCCCTGAGGGCGCACTGGCATCGGATCGAAAAAAAATCCCGCGGGCGATACCGCGGGACTTCGATTGTCGCTGCCGGGTGAAGCTCTAGATGAGGTTCACTCGCCGGCCTGCGCCTTGTTGAGGCGCGTTTTGAGCCGCGAGACCTTGCGCGCAGCGCGCGTCTTGGGGATGACCCCTTTGGCGGCGGCGCGGTCGTAGGTGGCCTCGGCCTGGCGCACGGCCTCGGCGGCGGCTTCCAGGTCGCCCGCCTCGAGGGTCTCCTCGAACTTGCGGGTGTAGGTGGTCAGGCGGCTGCGGACGTTTTTGTTGCGCAGGCGCCGCTTGGCGTTCTGACGCATCCTTTTTCGGCAGACTTATGTGTCGGCACGATGCACTCCTTCTAGGCGTTGTTGGTTCGCTCGGCTTTTTTCGTACGGGCCGTCGCCCGGAACAATCATCACAAGGGCCCCGGCGCGGCGGACGACGAGGCCAATTATGGAACGCAGTTCCCTAGCATCGCCTTCCCCAACAGTCAAGTCCCACCAATCCCACCGAGTGTCATCATCGTCCGTTGGTCGAATCCGTTGTACGCCCGGACAGTGTCAGCGACTCCGATTATCAAACCGCGCCCGTCATCGGCTCACCGAGCGACCACGGGCGGATGGGCCCCCACCGAGTCGATCACCTCGCGGAAATCGGTGATGTCGAAGGGCTTGAGCACCACCGGCCGGTCGGTCCTGCGCACAAACGCGCTGGTCGTCTCGGTGAACGTGCCCCCGGTGATGAACACGGTGCGCTCGGCCAGCAACGGGTAGCGCGCGGTCATGGTCTCGTAGATGTCCACGCCGGTGACGTCGGGCATGAGCAGGTCGCAGACGATGACGTCGAAGCGACGGTCGTGCTCGAGCAGGTCGAGCGCCTCGCGCCCACTGTTCACCGTCGTAGTCTCGTAGCTTGCGCGCAACATGCGCTCGAGGGTGCGACATACCCGCGGCTCGTCATCGATGATCAACACCCGCCCCGACAGCCCCGCCGCGATGAACGGGGAGCGAAACTCCTGGGAGACCTCCGCACGCTTGGCGACCGCGGGCAGCTCGACCCGAAAGGTCGTCCCCCGGCCGGGCTCGCTGGCAAAGGAGATCTCGCCGGCGTGGTCGCGAATGATGTTTCGACAGATGGACAGGCCCAGACCCATGCCCTCATCCTGGCCCTTGGTCGAAAAGAACGGGTCGAAGACGCGCGCTTGCACCTCCTCGGGGATACCCACGCCGGTGTCGCGGATCTCGATGGCCACGCGACCGGTGCTCGTGTCGTGGGACAACGCGACCGCCACCTCGTTGTCCTCAGCGGCGCCCTCGGGAATGGACTGGGCGGCGTTGACCAGCAGATTGAGAAACACCTGGGCGAGGTTGGCCTCGTTGGCCTCGACCGCGGGGACATCAGCCAGGTCGGTGGCCAACCGGGCGCGGTGGCGAAGCTGATTGTCGGCCATGCGCATCGCCGACTCGAGCACCTCGCGCACATCGATCGGGCGGCGCGCGTTCTGATCGGACTTCGAGAACGTACTCAGGTCGGAGACGATGCCGCGAATGCGGCTCGTCCCCTCGCGGATATCCTCCAGGGCTTCGGTGACGTCGCCGTAACTCAACATGCTCGCCGCATCGACCTCCGAGGTGGCGTGGCGGTACTTCTTGGTCTGGGTGAGCAAGAATTCGGTGTTGGAGTGCACGTAGGCCAGCGGGTTGTTGATCTCGTGGGCTACGCCGGCGGCCAATGTTCCCACCGCGTTCATGCGGTCGAGCTGCATCTCCCGGCTCTGCAGCCTTTTGCGCGCCGAAATGTCGCGCAGCAGCAAGAACTCGGCGGGCTTTCCCTCGAAGACCCCGCTCAATCCGGTGACCTCGGCGACACGCGTGGCGTCGTCTCGCCCCATCAGCGTCACCTCCCGGTAGGGCACGGCGGCGCCGTCTGCGATATGCTTCATGAGATCTTCGACGTCGGCGCGCGCCTCCCTGGACACCAACTCATCGACTCCCGCGTCCAGATACGCCTGCTCGTCGTCCTCGCCCATCATGTGGCGAAACGCGGGGTTGGTGGCCAGAATCCGCCCCTCGCGATAGACGACCACGCCGTCCGGGGAGCGCTCGACCAGGGTCCGCAGGCCCTCCTGAGTGCGGTGCAGCACCTGTTGCTGGGTGTGCAATAATTCGCGCTCGACGGCGCGTTTTTCGATCTCGCGTTCCTTGGCCTCGTGGGTCAACCAGGCCTGCAGGCCCGCGTGCATCGACGACAAGACCGGCACGAGCACGACCACGCCCTCCACCGACAGCAGCCACATCAGCGAGCCATCGCTCACCGACATCGACGAATGCAGCGGCACATGGGCCTGGTCGAGGGCCAGGAAGAGGATCGGGCCGACCACCGCGGCGATCAACCACCCCTTCGCCGCCCGACCCGCGCCGAAGATATACGCCGGCAGCGGCACGATCGTGTACCAAAACAGAGCTGGCGAATGCAGGCCGCCGAGCATGAGGGCGAAGATGGTCACATCCAACCAGATCAGCGCGGACAAGACGTTCCCCGCCAGCGCCAGCGAGCCCGACCAGCGCACCAGCCCCAACATCAGCACGCCGGCGAGCGTGCATCCAATGGAGATACCTGCCAGAAGGTAGTGTTGGAAGACGAGGTGGACGACGACGAATACCGGCGCCCAGACCCACAGCGCCAACAGCGACAGGCCGAACAGGCGGGCGCGCAACTCATCGTACGAGCCCGTGCCCCGCAACGAGGCGGGCACGAAGTAATCGAGGAACGGCTGGTCGATCAGCGGAATGGGCACGTCGCTAAAGCGTCCCATCATAACTCCTGGGAACGACGAAGAAGCCATCTGCACTGCCGGCCCGTGGCGTGCGGCGTATGTCAACGAATCTCGTTGCATATAATGATACATCAACATAAAACATTCTGAAATTACGATTGGTTAAAAAATTCCGACCACCTCGCTGCCCCACGTCAGTTATGGTATCACCGGGGGTCCATGAGGTTGACGATGTCCAATGCGCCCCCACACTGTCACGGGGGTGCACGGTTTGGCGGAGGAAGAGCGTGAAGTGGACGCACGCGATCGGCGGGTGGGCGCTGGCGCTGTTCGTAGCGGGGTGCGCGCACTACGGTTATGTCGACGACGTGAGCGCCGCACAAGCCTCCGCCGGGGCCCCCGCGCTGGGAGTGAGCACGGTGGCGGTGGCCGCCGACCAGGGGATGAACGGCGCGCGTCTGACCCGGGCGCTGGTCGACTCCATCGCCCGCCACGGCCTCGCGGCCCGGTGGGGTTCAACGGGCTCGACCAGGCTCGCGTGCGCGGTGGCGAGTGCCCGAGTCGATGGCTTCGAGCAGGCGCTCTTTGCCAGCGCGAGCGTTCGGTGCAACCTGGTGCGCGACGCGCAGGTGGTCGAGCGCTTCGAAGCCGTCGGCCACTTTACGACGTCGGCCCGGGTCGACGACCCCGCGTCGCTGTCCGGCGCGCATGCCGCCATCCAGGAGGCCGCCGCGCTCGACGCGTTCGACGCCATCGCCGCCGACCTCGCCCACTGGTCGCGCCATCAGCGGCGATGACCCGGGCCACCGACCTGTGTTAGAAGATGGGCGCCGCCGGCCGTCACACGCTCGCCGGCGCCAACACGGATCCCAAAGCCAAGAGACGTCCGCTCGATGGGCAGAAAACTCGACAACGCGCGCAACTTCTTTCGCCAGCTCAAAAAGAGCGAGCCGGCGCCAGTCTACTTCGTTTGGGGCGAAGAGACCTTCATGCTCGACGAGGCCGTCGACGCCATCATCGCCCACGCCGCGCCCCAGGGCACCAACGACTTCAACTTCGACAGCTTCCACGGGCGCAACACCACCGGCGAGGCCATCGTGTCGGCCTGCGAAATGCTGCCGATGATGGCCGAGCGCCGGCTGGTGGTGGTGCGCGACGCCCAGGAGTTGCCCATGTCCGAGCTCGAAGAGCTGGGCAGCTACCTGGACGACCCCTCGCCGACAACCTGCCTGGTGGTGCATGCGCGCACCGCCCAGAAGTCGCTGGACGGGCGCAAGTCGATCGTCAAGAAGCTCAAAAAGGCCGGCATGTCCTGCGAATTCGCCGCGCTGTACGAAAACGAGGTCGGCGCCATCTTGCAGAAACACGCCGCCTCGCGCGAGCTGCGGCTGACGGCGGCGGTCACCGCCTACCTCATCGAGGCGGTTGGCACCGATTTGACCACCCTGGACAGCGCCCTGGACAAGCTCGACCTGTATATCGGCCCGCGCGACGAGTCGCCGCGGCTGGTCGATGAGGACGTGGTCAAAAACGTCGTCGCCAACACCAAGGTGCGCTCGGTCTTCGACCTGACCGACGCGGTCGGCGACCGCAAATTCGAAGACGCCCTGCACATCCTGGACAGCATGCTACTAAACGGGGAGTCCCCCATCGGCACGGTGGCGATGCTGGCGCGCCACTTTCGCATCGTCGCCAAGCTGCACGACCCGTCGGTGCGCAATCAACCGCGCAACGCCAAGGCTGGCGCCGTGCGGGTGTCGCCGTATTTTTTGAAGGATTACGAGCGCCACGCGCGCAAGTTTCCCCTTGCGGAGATCGAGGCGATTCGTGGGCGGCTTCTTCAGGTCGATCTTGCGCTAAAGTCCACCGGGTTGGATGACAAGACGGTGATGGAACGGCTGTTGTACGATATTTGTTTTCGAAACACCGGTGACACCAGACGCGCCGGCTAAGGCACAGGTGCCATGAGCGAGGCTGACACACACTCTGGAGAGGCGACGGTGCAATTGTGGACCCCACACCACCGCGCATTGCTCAACGCGCTGCGCGCCGAGGCGGTGGTGCCCGCGCTTCTCGCCCGCCTGTCGCTCGAGCGCTGCTCGGCCGATGCCGACGACGCGCGTCGTCTGCGCGACTGGGTGGAATCGCTGCGCGGCGACCCCGGATGGGCCATCCTCGAGCCCCAACTGCATCATCCCAACGCCTGGCCGCGGGTGTGGTACCGGGCGGTGCAGGCGGGCTTTTCGCCGCGCACCGACCACCATCACGCCCTGCTCTTCGAGCGGTTTTGCACCGACCTCGTCGCCGCCCAGGATCTGGAAGTCGCCCGCTACGCCTGGCGCGAGTGCGTCGACGCGTGGCTGCGCGTCTTCGACACCGACTACGTCGACACGCTGCTGGCGCAATTGGGCGCCGGCGACGCCACGCCCCGACGCCGGCTGTTGGTGCGACTGGCCGCCCAGCGCGAGCGCGAGCTGGGCGACGCGCTTCATTTGGACGACGCCTCGCCGGAGCGCGCGCTCGACCGGCGCCAGGCGCGGTTTGCCTGGAGCGCGCTCGAGTTGCTGGGCGAACGCCTCGAGGCCACCGGCACCGCCGACCCGGCCCTGGACGGGCTTCGCGAGCACGTCGAGTTGGCGCACAGCCGTACCGTCACCAGCTTGCTCTCTCGCTTTGGGTGCCTGGTCGACGCCATTGACCTGCAGGGCGACGACCCGTCGGCCGTCATCGGCGCCTTCGAATGGGCGCGCCAGGTCTTTGCGATCCTGCCTATCGACGCCACGGTGGCCGCGCGTGTGACCGATGCGGCCGTCGAGGTGGGCTGGAAGCTTCGCAAGCTCGAGATCGACGACTCCAAGACCATCATGGGCACGCTGCTCGGCCTGGCCCGCCCGTTTTGCGACCGCCTCGAGCACTTCATCAACAGCGGAGACGCGTTCGGCCACAACTCCACGTGCGCCGATTTCCTGGTGTTTTGCGGCGAGCAGACCAGCAAGGACGGCGAGCGTGAGGCATTCTTCGGGCGAGCCCTGGGCGTGTGCCCCGGCCACCGCAATGCCTCGATGATGCTCTCCTACGAGAAGCTTCGCGAGGTCAGCACGCTCCTGGTGCGCATGCGCCTGATGCCCAGCGCCGTCAGGGTCTTCCCCAGCGCGTCGAGCCGGGTCCACGCCATCGTCGAGAACGCCGCCACGCTGCTCGATGACGCCGAGCAGCTCTTTCCCAGCAACGAGAATATCGTCGAGTACCGCCAGGAAATCTTCGCCGAAGCCCAGCGCCTGGGCGCCGAGGTGCCCCAATGAGCACGGACGACCGTTCCTCCGACAACCCGTTCGATCAGTTGGGCCTCGACCCCACGCTGGGCCCCGAGGAGCTCACCCAGCGGCTGCGCCGGCTCGCCGAGCGCCTGCCGCCCGAGGAGCGAACCGAGCTGCGCGCCCTGTGGCGAAAGCTCACCCTCAAGGACAGCGACCGCATCGAGTGGGCGTTCTTCGCCCACCCGCGCACGGCGGAGACCGGCGCCGAGCCCGTCGACGAGCTGCGCCGGCGCGTGCCCCCGGTGGTCGACCGCCGCGAGCCGCCCGAGCTGGAGGCCAACGTCGCCGACGCTCTGCTCGAGTTCGGCTGCCCCGCGCGCGTCCCCGAATTGTTGCGCCCGGACAGCGGGTTCAACGCACTCAAATCGGAAAGCATCGGGCGCGAGTAAGTATCGTCGCGCCGCAAGGCGCCAAGACCCGCGCCGCAAGGCGCCAAGACCCGCGCCGCAAGGCGCCAAGACCCGCGCCGCAAGGCGCCAAGACCCGCGCCGCAAGGCGCCAAGACCCGCGCCGCAAGGCGCCAAGACCCGCGCCGCAAGGCGCCAAGACCATGATCAATCGTCCCGTCGGCATCGACCTCGGCACCACCAACTCCGCCATCGCGCTGATGCGCCCCGAAGGCGACGACTTGCTGCTCTTGCAGGACCGACTTCGGCGCAAAACCTTCCCGTCGATGGTCGGCTGGGATCCGCAGACCCAAGCGTTCATCACCGCCTACGAGGCGTGGAATCGCCGGGTGATGGAGCCCCAGCCGGTCGCCTCCATCAAGCGCAAGATGGGCACCCAGCAGACGGTGTCGGTGGGACCCAACGAGCTGTTGCCCGAGGAGGTCTCCGCCAAGATTCTCGAGCGGCTGGTCGACGAGATGCGTGCCTACGTCGCCGATAACACCGACGCCTACGAGCTCGCCATCGAACGGGCGGTCATCACCGTGCCCGCCTACTTCGACGCCCCCCAGATCGAAGCGACCAAAAAGGCCGGCGAGCTCGCCGGGCTGGAGGTGTTGGGCCTGTTGCAAGAACCCACCGCCGCGGCGATGTACTACGCGTGGAAAAACGGCATCGGCGACGGCAATTTTCTGGTCTACGACCTCGGCGGCGGCACCTTCGACGTGTCCATCATTCGCTCGCTGATGGGCGAATACCAGGTGCTCGCCATCGACGGGGACAACTACCTGGGCGGCGACGACTTCGACCGGCGGCTGGCCGACTTCTTCCGAGAGCACCTCGTCGAGCAGGGCTACGAGCTCGACCTCGACCTGGCCAACGACGCCGAGGACCGCGTGCGCTTCGTGCTCCTCGAGCGCATCGCCCGCGAGGTCAAAGAGGCGCTGACGGCCAGCGAGTTCCAATATGTCGGCCGCCGCGACATCTTCGAGGACCAGGCCGGCCAGCCGGTCACCCTGGACATGGAGGTGGGCCGGGTCGACTTCGAGGAGCTCATCGAGGATCTGGTCGACCAGACCATCGACGCCTGCCACCGGGCCCTCGAGCAATCGGTCGATCAGGCCGACGTGGGCCTGTCGGACATCGACTACGTGCTGCTCGTGGGCGGCTCGACCCACGTACCGCTCGTCCAGCAAAAGGTCGCCGAGGCGCTGTGCGGCGACGAGGGCGCGCGCGCCGACCGCCCGCTCATCGACGAGCCCGATACCTGCGTGGGCCTGGGCGCGGCCATTCACGCCGCCAACTTGGCCGGAGTCCAATGGGTCGAGCAAGAACCGAGCGGCGACGAGCTCAAGTTGACGGTGACGTCGTCGCTGTCGACGCGCAGCAGCTCGCCGCATCTGGTGGGAAGCCTGTCGGGCGATGTGCCCGAGGGCGTGCACTCGGCGGCGCTCATCGCCCCTGGCGGCGAGGTCGTAGCGGTCAGCCGCACCGCCGAGCGCGGCGACGCCATTGGTTTTGACTTCGACGCCGTCGAGCTCGCCGAGCCCGGCCGCTACGCCTTCCGTCTGGAATTCTGCGACAGCGGCGGCGAGGATCTGGCCGGCTTCGACATCTTCTTGAAGCGCCTGGCCACCGACGCGCCCTACCGCCCCACCGGAAGCGCGCTGTCCAACCCCACCGTGCTCGCCAAGGATATTTTCCTGGAGGTCGCCGGCGACGACGGCGCCGATCGCTTCCTGCTGGTGCCGCGCGGTACGAGCCTGCCGACCGAGAAGACCCACCAATTCTACACCGCCGACCGCTCGGGCGCGGTGCTGTTGCGCCTGTTCCAGAACCGCTATCCCATCCGCACGATCCACCTGCAGGTGCCCCCGGAGACCGAGTTGGGAACGCCGGTGGAGCTGACCATCAAGGTCGACGAGTCCATGACTATGATCGCCACCGGCGAGGTCGGCGGACAGACCTTCTGGGCGCAGATCGAAGCGCCGCCCCCGCGCGAATTGCGCGACTGGCCGGCCATCGAAGACTTGCTCGACCAGACCGAGCAGGCCCGCGACAAATTGTGGGGCATCGAGGCCAAGCTCTTCGCCCGCAGGGTCGACCCACTCGTCGCCGGCATTCGCGAGACCGCGCGCACCGACCCGCATAAGTTGCAGGTGCTGGTCCACCGTCTGGAGGGCGTCCTGGAGGATTACCGAAACCGCCAGGCCGAGCTCACCCCCGCCTACCCGCGCTACGTCACGCTGCTCAACGCCATCAAGCGCGTGGTCTATCGCGGCGGCGACAAGACCCCGCTGGGCCGCGACATCGACGCCTGGCACGGCCACCTGGGCGACGTCGAAGCCCGGGCCGACGCCGCCTGGCAGGCCAAGGACCAGCAGGCGTGGAGCCAGGTCTTCGACCAGGTGCAGGCCACCTGGGAGAGCCTCGCCCAGGAGGAGTACCGCTTCACCGCCACCAACACGCCCGAGTACGTCCAACGCCTGTACTTGGGGCTTAGCAGGCGCGTCGCCGAGCTCAAGGAGTCCATCGACGAGTTCACGCTGTCCACCAACCCCGAGACCGAAAAGCTGCAGCGTCGCGAGCTCATGCGCCTCCGCGCCGAGCTCGAAGACGAGGTAGAAGAGCCGCTGTACGCGCTCGATCCCGGCGGCGAGCCCGCCGAACTCAAGCCCAAGCTCGCCCGACTGGCCGAGACGGCCTCGCGGGTCGAAAAACGCCTCGAGGAACTTCCGACCCTGGGATTGGTACGCCGATGACCGCGACGACCGACAACGAGCGCATCCCCTCGTTTGCCACGCTGCTCAACGAGGTCGACGGCATCTTCGCCAACGCGCGCATTACCTATTCGCTGACCACCATCGACCGGGCGATGGACCACGGCGAGTGGACGCGCGCCATCGACATGTTGGCGCGACTGGCCGACCGCGTGGCGGGCGTCGAGGTGCCCCGGGAGGCCTGGCGCGAGCTGCTGTACGCGGCCGCCTGGTTCGGGGTGATGGCCGACGATGTCGACGCGGCCGCGCCCATCCTGGAGCGCTCGTCGCACCGCGCCTGGCCGTCGAGCCGGCCCGACGAGATGCCCTGGAAGCTCGCCGATGCCCTCGAGGAGGCTGACCGCCGCGGCCGCTTCGCGGCCGGAAAGCGTCTTGGCGACCTCGTCGCGACCATCTTTCCGACCTGCCCGCTTGGAAATTACGCCGCGGCCCACTTCGCCGACCGCCTGCACCAGCACGGCCAGGCCGACAGCCCCGCGGCCGAGCGCGCCGCGCAATTCGAGCGCGCCGCTCAGCTCGCCGACGCGGTGGACGAGGAGGCGCTGGCGAAGCGCGCACACCTTCGCGCCGGCGTGGCCTTGCTTCGCTCCTCGACCGACCGCGAGCGCGGCCGCGCGTTGCTGCGCCAGATCGATCCTGCCGAGCTCAGTCGCGCCGATTCGCTGTGGTACGCAGTGGGCATGGCCCATAGCCCGTTCTGGCTCGACCGCGTACGCGCCGCCGACCAGGTCATCGCCGTCGCCGAGGGTGACGACGAGCCTGCCCAAGACACCCGCGGCGCCGCGCGCTACCTGCTCGACTGCGCGCCCATCGAGCTGCAGCCGCTGGAGATCGACCGCCTCGACGGATTGGCCGACGAGTTGGGCATCCCCACCGACTTGTTGAGCGTGCGCAAACATCTCGAAGGCGTCGCGGCCGCGCCGCTCGCCCGCGCCGGCGAAGCCGCCGACCTGCTCGCCCAGAGCCTGGCCGAGGAGGCCAGCGAGGCACAGCTCGCCGCCATCGAATTCTGCCGGGCGGTCGCGGGGATCTTCGATGGCGACGAGGCCACCGAGCCCGACGAGGCGAGCATCGCGCGCCTGCGAGACTCTTTTCCCATCGGAGCGCTCGTCGTCGAGGCGCTGCCCGCGGTCGTCGCCGGCGACGTCGCCCGGCTGGCCACCTCGTTGGGCGAGCTCGAGGGCCGGTTTCACCGCGACGCGAAGTCGTTTGCGCGCGCCGACCTCAAGCCGGTCGCCCTGCTCTGGCCCCATCTTTTGCCGTTGATTCGCCGCCTCGACGAAGACGGCGACGTCGACGCCACCACCAGGCGCCGGGTCACCGAGTCGACCGGGGAGATCCTGGCGCGCTGGCTTCCCGACGCTCCCGCGCCCAGCTATGGCTGGTGGAACCTCGCCGCCAATCTGCAAGCCTGCGCGATGCACGAGCAAGCCGCTCGGGCCGCCCGCCGCGCCATCGACGACGGCGAGTCCGTCGACCCCGACCTCGAGCGCCGCGTCATTGCCACCGTCCTCGACCGGGTGATCCGCGACGGCAGCCCCACGCAGATGCTCGAATGGCTCGAGCGCGCCGACTCCGTTGTTCATTGATGAGGCGAGCCCCGGCGATGAGTGCGCTCAGTTGCGCTAGGAGGGAGGCGTCTCGGCGGGGTCGGAGCGGCGGACCAGCCCCGCGAGCATCTCGCGCAGGGTCTCCACACGAAAGGGCTTTCCCAGAAACTCGTCGAATCCCTTCGCGAGGTAGCTGGTGCCACGGTCGAGCACCAGGTGGGCGGTCATCGCGACCATGGGCGTGGCGGCGTATTCGGAGCTCTGGCGCAGCCGACGCGCCAGATCGACCCCGTCGACCTCGCTGCCCAGGGAAATATCGATGAGCAATGCGTCGAACTGGCGCTGGCGCGCTGCCTCCAGGGCCTCCTCGGGGCTGGCCGCCTCGTCGATGTCGTAGCTATCCTCGAGCGCCACACGCAGAAAGAACCTCGTCTCTTGATGGTCCTCGACCACGAGAATGGCGGGCCGTGTGGTGTTTTCCTGCGGCGGTGTGGTCTGCATGAATTACTCGTTGTCCAATCTTAGCGGGTGGCGGCGTGGGTTCTGTTGGGCAGTTCGACGCGGAAGGTGGTTCCCTGTCCCTTGATGCTGTCGACGGTGATCGAGCCGCCCAAGAGTCCGACCAGTTCCCTGACCAGGCTCAATCCCAGCCCGGAGCCCTGGTAGATCTTGCTCGTGCCGGTGTCGGCCTGTTTGAACTTGTCGAAGAGCTGCGGCAGGAAGTCCTCGCCGATGCCGATGCCGGTGTCGGCCACTTCCAGCACGCACAGCATCGGCTCACAGCGCAGGTCGACCTGGATATGGCCTTGCTTGGTGAACTTGATGGCATTGCTCAACAGGTTGTCGACGATGCGCGAGAAGAAGCCCGGATCGGTGACCGTCACGAAGGCGTCCTGGTGGGGCTCGAAGCGCAGGTCGAGTCCCTTGTCGGTGGCCATGGGGCGCATCATGTCGACGGAGTCATTGACGTGGGCGACCACGTCGACCTGCTCGAATTTGGGGCGCAGTTCCCCGGATTCGATCTGGGACAGGTCCAGCACCGAGTCGAGCGTCTGCAGCAGGCGCTGGCCGCTGCGGTGGATCAGACGGGCCATCTCCTGGTTGCGCTCATCGAGCTTCTCGCCGAGGACCTGCGACAGGCCGATGATGCTGGTCAACGGCGTGCGAATCTCGTGGCTGATATTGGCCAGAAATGCCGCCCGCAGTTGGGCGAGCCGGTCGGCGGCGTCGCGCGCCTCGATGACTGCCTGCTCCTCGGCGCGCCGCTGGGTGATGTCGACGAAGGTGACCACGACCCCGTCGATTTGGTCGCGCATGGTGCGATACGGGCGCAGTCGCACGATGAACCAATGGCCATCCTCCGAGCGCGTCTCCCGCTCGACGGGCGTCAGGTCGGACAGCACCTGGGCGGCGTCGTCGGCCAACCCCTGATAATCGAGCATATGGGTAACGTGGGCAATGGGCCTGCCCACGTCCGACGGGATCAGGTTGAACAGTTCAGTGGCCGGTTTGGTATAGCGTTTGAGGCGAAGTCCGCGGTCGAGAAATAGCGTGCCGATGTTGGTCGAGGACAGCAGGTTTTTCAGGTCGCTGTTGACTTCATCGAGCTCCTGGACCTTGCTATTGAGCTCCTGGTTGACCGTCGACAACTCCTCGTTCATCGATTGCAGCTCTTCCTTGCTGGTCTCGAGCTCCTCGGCGGTCGACTGCAGCTCCTCGTTCATCGACAGCAGTTCCTCATTGGAGGCGCGCAGCTCCTCAGTGGCGGTTTCGTATTCCTCGACGGTGGCCTTGAGCTGGGCACGAGCGTGGTCGAGCTCTTCTTCGAGACGCTCGACGAGGGGTTCGAGCTTGGCGCCCTCCACCGATTTGGGACGCGCGGGCGCCACGCTCGCGACATCTTCGAAGACGACCTGCGCCAAGCGTTGGGTGGTGTCCGCGCCAACGACCGGGCGCACGCGCAGGTCGATGAGACGGCCGGGCGGACCGGAGAGACGCACGCGCTGCACGTCTGGTGTCTCGCCCTTGCCCAACACTTGAAAGAGCGCTGCGCGCAGCGTTGGGCGCAGTTCGGGGTCGACCAGGTCGAGCACGTTATACGACGGCTCCCCCTCGGGCACCTTCAGGTAAGCACTCGCCCTGGTCGAGACGTGCAATACCCGGTACCCCTGGTCCACCAGCAGGCTCGCCGGAGCGTAGCGCGCGACCAGCAACTGCTGGTGCAACCGCGCGTAGCTGAATTCCGGCGCCGCCGGCAGCTCTCGGCGCATGCGCTCGGGCATCCCCTCGAAGGAATGGATGGACAGCTCGGAGACCGGCAGGTGGCGCGGTTTGCTGGGATTGGTCCGAAAGATGCGTGCGCCGCGGTCGAAGGTGGTGAACAGGCCCGCGGAGGCGTCCGGCGACTCCGAGGCGCCCAAAAATAAGTACCCGTCATCGCCCAGGGCGTAGTGAAACACTTCGAAGGCGGTGCGTTGGGCGTCGGCGTTGAGGTAAATGAGCAGATTGCGGCAGCTGACCAGGTCGAGGTTGGCAAACGGCGGGTCCTGCAACACGTTGTGGCGGGCGAACAGCACCAGGTCGCGCAGCTCCTTGGAGATCCGAAAGTCGCCGTTTTCCGCTTGAAAGTACCGCTCCCGGTACTCCACGGGCACATTCTGCAGGGCGACCGCCGAATACACCCCTGCCCGGGCGGCCTCGATGGCCGTCTCTTCGATGTCGGTGGCGAAGATCTTGATGGGCACCTGCCGCTCGAGCGTGGCCGCATATTCGTGCAACAGCATCGCCAGCGTGTACGCCTCCTCGCCGCTGGCACACCCCGCCACCCACACACGCACGGCGTCTCGCTCGCTCTTGCCCTCGAACAGCGACGGAATGACGCGGTCGGCGAGCGCGTCGAACGACTCCGGGTCGCGGAAGAAGTCGGTCACCGTGATCAGCAACTCGCGCATCAACGCGGTCGCCTCGGCTGGATGCCCGCGCAAATAACGGTGGTATTCGGTCAAACTCGAGCACTTGGCCACAGCCACCCGACGCCCGATGCGCCGCAGCAGCGATGGGCGCTTGTAACGCGAGAAGTCGTGACCGGTGAGCGTTTGCAGCCGCGACAGGATGCCTCGCAAGGCGTTGCCGTCGGGTCCTGTGTGCCCCTCGTCGGACTCCATGCGCCCTTCGGCCTGAACGATCGACACCAGCCGCGTGGCCAACTCGGCGGCCGGCAAAATGATGTCGACCGCGGCCGCGTCGATGGCGCTCGCCGGCATCGAGGCGTACTCCGCCTCCACCGGGTCCTGCACCATCGTCAGCCCGCCGCGGGCTTTGATCGCGCGCATCCCACTGGCCCCGTCACTGCCGGCGCCCGAGACGATCACCCCCACCGAATTGACGTCACAGTCGGCTGCCAGGGACTTCAGAAAATTGTCGATGGTCGTGCGCTGGCCGCGCTGGGCGTCGAAGGCGTGCAAGTGCAGGCGTCGCTCCTCGATGGTCAGCGCATGGTTGGGAGGTACGACGTAGACGCGGTTGGGCTCGACATGTACGCCGTCGACGATCGCCTCGACCGGCAGCGTGCTGCGGATGGACAGAACACTGGGAAGTTCGCTGTGGTGGCTCGGGTCGAGGTGCTGGACGACGACGAAGGCCATGCCGGGGTTCGCCGGCAACGCCGCCAGGAAGGCCTCGGTGGCACCGATGCCCCCTGCCGACGCACCGATGCCGACCACCGGCAGATCGTGGCGGCCGGCGTCGGAAGCGACGGGGGCCTTCGGGCCCGTGTCGGGCTGGTCGCCCGTTCGGGACACCGTGTTGGCCACCGGCGCTTGCCCGCTGTCAACATCCTCGTTCTTCGACATGCGGGACCGTCCATCGTGTGGTTTGAATATCGCGGGGGCGGGTCAACGTGCTGCGTACAGTCAGACCGGGCCACCCCAAGGTTCTAACAACCGGGCACCTGCAAAGGTTCCATTAAATCCTATATGCTCGACGGCATAACGCTCGCCCCCTCAACTGTCAATCGCGAAAGGTGCTCCAGACGCGCGCTCGGCCCCGTCTCACAGCCCTCGCGGCAACGGTTGGAGGCCGCGCTCGAGCGCCCCGACTGCCGTACGCTCGCACGCGTCGGCGTCGGTGTAGGCGCGCCGAAGTTGGTGTAAGGCCTCAAGGCCAAGTTCGGGTCCGCGGTGGGCCTGCAGCCATCGGCCGAGCCGGTCGCTCAGCTCTTCGTAGGCTCGAGACGCCTCGGCGAAGGCATCGACGACCGTGCGGCGCACCTCCACGTCGTACTCCGAGTCCGACACGAACGCAGCCGCCCACACCGGCAGCCGCTTCGCCGCCGCCCGCCGTGCGCGCACAAGCCCGTCGACGTGGGCGAGCACGTAGCGCCCTACCCCGTCGGCCGTGCCCCACGGGCCCTCGCCGCCGTCGGCGAGTCGATTGAGCAGGTCCAAAAAGGAGTCGAACCCGGCAAGACCGGGCGCGTAATTCTCGCGCGTCTCTTGGCTAAATTCCTTCCCCCGCCGCGCGTGCGCTGCCGCCCACCGAAGCGCGCGTAGCCGCTGGCGGGTGTGCGACGAGGCCCACTCGGGCTGCTCGGAGGGGCGCGCGATGAGCATCCAATTAGTGAACGACGGCTCGTCGAGCTGGAAGTCGACCACCCCGGTCACGTCCACCGTGGCGATGTCGTCGAGCCCCGGCCGCACCACGTCGAGCGTCTGGTGGCGCGGCTCGTAGCAATACCCGACGACCACCACCGGCCCGACCTCGCCTTGTCCCACCCCCAGCGTGGTCACCGGCCGGCCGCTGGCGATCTCGAATTGCAGCAGCTTCCAGAAGTCGTTGCGCGCGATGCCGTTGAACTCCTTGACGTCCCAGCCCGAAAAGTAGCTGATCGCCTCGAACGGCCCGTAGTTGCACACCCACTCGCCCAGCGTCGAGTACAGCTGCGGATCCTCCAACTGGTTGTACTGCGGCTCGTACACGTAGTTCTTGAAGGCGACCGCCGACGCGCACAACAACTCGTCGAAGTCGAAATGCTCGGGCCGCTCGTCGGCCAGCACATAGTCCATCGCGGCAAACACCCCCTGGACCAATCCCACGAGATTGTCGGCGAGGTCGAACGCCTCGACCCCCACCCGCGCTTCATGTGGCAATGTTGTATGCATGACCAACCCAAAACTCACTTCAAATGCTCAATGAACAAGGTCGCCAGCCCCAAAAACGAAAAGAAGCCGGACACGTCCGTAAACGTGGTCACCAGCACCCCACTGCCCATCGCCGGGTCCATGCGCAGCGCCTTGAGCACCAACGGCACCGCCGCGCCCGCGAGCCCCGCGATGGTCATGTTGACGAGCATCGCCAAAAACAACACCAGCCCCAGATAGGGCATGCCCTTCCACGCCCAGGCGATCAGCCCGGTCAGAATGCCGATGCCCCCGCCGACGATGATGCCGATGCCCACCTGTTTGAGGATCGCGGGGATGCCCTCGGCGTAGTCCAACTCGCCGAGCGCAATGCCGCGGGTGACCACCGTCAGGGTCTGGGTGCCGCCGTTTCCGCCCATGCCGGCGACCACGGGCATGAACGTCGCCAGCACCACCACCTCGGAGATGGATTTTTCGAATAGCCCGACCACCGAGGCGGCCAAAAAAGCGGTGGCCAGGTTAATGACCATCCAGGGGAAGCGCTTTCGCACCGACTGGGACACCGGCGCGTACACCCGGTCCTCCTCGGACAGCCCCTGCATCAGGTACATATCCTCGGTGGCCTCTTCCTGCAGGACGTCGATGACGTCGTCGACGGTGATGACGCCCAGCAGCCGGAAGTTGTCGTCGACCACCGGCACCGCCAACAGGTCGTAGCGCGCGGTGATCTCGGCCACATCCTCCTGGTCGTCGGTCGCGTGCACCGCGATGGGGTCGGGGACCATCAGGTCTTTGATGGGCGTTTCCGGCCCCGCCGCGATCAGCCGGCGGATGGGCACCACGCCCAGGAAGGTGCCCGCCTCGTTGACCACGTAGACGTAGAAGATGAACTCCGAGGTCGACCCCATCGACCGGATGATGGCGATGGCCTCGTCGACGGTGGTGTCCTCCTCGATGCGAATCATCTCGCTGGTCATCAACTGACCGGCGGACTCGTCCGGGTAGGCCCGGGAGTGCTCGATGCGCTCACGCTGCAGCGGGTCGACCCGGGCGAGCACCTCGTCGACGCGCTCTTCGTCGAGCTTGGCGACCACGAACACCGCGTCGTCGGGCGCCAGGCGGTTGAGCAACTGGCCGATGCGCTCGTCGGGCAGGTTCCCCAGAAGCTCGACCAAAATATGCTCGGGAAGCTCGCTGATCGTCGCCGCCGCCAGGTGGCGCTCGAAGAGCACGCCGGTGAGCTGCTTTTGCTCGGCCGGGCTCAAAAACGCATACAGGTCGGCGATCTCGGCGGGCCGGAACCGGTCGAGGATGCGCACGACCCGCTCGGTCGCTCCGTGGCGGAGCAACTTGCGCAGCATCTCGATCTGGGTCTGGTTGACGGACATCTTCGACCTCGCCGAACGGCGTCGGAGTGCGACTGGCCGGGTGAACATACGCGAGACGTGCGCGAGCGTCTAGCAGGCTGCTAGCTTTACCCCTCTTGCGCGCTGGTCTATCGTTTCGCAGTCCCCGAAAGGAGCTCGACATGAAGCCCAATAAGCCCATGCGCGTCGTCCTCGTTGTCCTGGCCGCCCTCGCCTTCGTCCCCGGCTGCGCCACCTCGCACCGTTCGGCCTCCAAAGATGGCGACGCCGCCGCCCAGGACAACGTGTCGGCCCAATTCGACCGCCTGGTTGCCCAGGCGAAGGCGCATTGGAAGGAGCGCGCCCACCGCGCCGACGCCGAGCAGGCGATCGAGCTGTGGCAGAAGGCCGCCGACATCGAGCTCGCCGGACTCCCCGACCAGGCCAGAACACAGCGGCACGCCCGCGTCTACGAGCACCTCGCCCGTGCCCACTTCTTTGTGGCCGACGCGTTTCTGCATGACGACGTCGCAGGAACGGGTGCCGCGGCCAAGCCCAGCCAAGCGAGCCAGGCCGGCGTCGCCAGGCCACCAAAGGCCCAGGCAAAAAGCGCCGAGCAGAGAATGCGGGCCTATCGGGCCGGCATCGACGCCGCCCAGAAGGCGATCGCGCTGCGCGCCCCGGCGGCCGCGGCCGCCGTCGCCGAGGGTGACCCCTGGTCCAAGCACCTGGCCACCCTCGACAAAACCGCCGTTCCCGCCCTGTACTGGTACGCCGCCAACCTGGCTAATTGGGGCCTGCTCGAGGGCCCCGCCACCATCCTCGCGCGCAGCAACGACATCAAAGCCATCATGGACTTCGTGTGCACCAAAGACGAGCGCTACGACCACGCCGCCTGCCACCGGTTCATGGGCATCTTCTGGGCCACGCTCCCCTACGCCGCCGCCCCCGCCAAGAGCAAGGCCCGCTTCGACCAGGCCATCAAGCTCGCCCCCGACTACCTGCCCAACAAGCTGCTCGAGGCCAAATACTACGCTCCTCTGGCCAAAGACCGCGGCCTCTACGACGACCTGCTCGCCCAGGTCGTCAACGCCCCCAAAGACGACCTCCCCGAAAACCAAGTCGCCCGCCAACAAGCCCACCAACTCCAACAGCAAGCCCCCACACTCTTCAAGCAGCCCACACCCCCCAGCCAAGAAACGCCTTAACCCCTCGCCCCCTCACAACCATTTTTCTCGCCCGCCCAATTGTGGCACAATGGCCAATATCGATTTTTTGTACTTAGATCAGTCGCGAGAATTTCCATCCACGGTCCAACCATGAAGACGTCCACGCCAGCCTTCCTCGCCGCGCTCTTCCTCGCTCTCATGCTCGCCGTCGCCACCGGCTGCGGCGACTCCGCCGGCGGCACCGTCCACCTCGGTGGCCACGACACCGGTGGTGTCAGCGACACCGGTGATGTCAGCGACGCTGGAGGCACCGTGGACGCGGGGGACACGTCCGACGTCACAGACACCGCGGACGCTGGCGCCGACACCGCCGTCGACACCGCGCCGCCTCCCAAGGCAATCGGCGAGGCATGCACGGACGACAGCGAGTGCGCGACCAATCGCTGTGAGAGCTTCGGCGACAAAATGATCTGCACCGACGACTGCACCGACTCCTGCCCGGGCCAAGGCACGTCATGCTTCAACGGCACCTGCGTTCCCGCCGACTACTGCGATGATCCCGACGGCAACGGCTACGGCCAAGGGCCCGGCTGCCAGGGAACCGAGTGCGACCTATGCGACGTCAACGCCTCGTGCAACCAGGACACCGCCGGACAATGGTCCTGTACATGCGACCCCGGCTTTAGCGGCGACGGCACCTCCTGCACCGACGTCGACGAGTGCTCGGACCCCTCGCTCAACAATTGCGACGCCAACGCCACCTGCACCAACACCGACGGCTCGTTTACCTGCGCCTGCAACTCCGGCTTTAGCGGCGACGGCACCTCCTGCAACGACGTCGACGAGTGCGCCGACCCCTCGCTGAACAACTGCGACGCCAACGCCACCTGCACCAACACCGACGGCTCGTTCACCTGCGCCTGCAACTCCGGCTTCAGCGGTGACGGCACCTCCTGCACCGATGTCGACGAGTGTTCGGACCCCTCGCGGAACAACTGCGACGCCAACGCCACCTGCACCAACACCGACGGCTCGTTCGCCTGTGCCTGCAACTCCGGCTTCAGCGGCGACGGCACTTCCTGCACCGACGTCGACGAATGCTCGGACCCCTCGCTCAACAACTGCGACGCCAACGCCACCTGCACCAACACCGACGGCTCGTTCACCTGTGCCTGCAACTCCGGCTTCAGCGGCGACGGCACCTCCTGCACCGACGTCGACGAGTGCTCCGATCCCTCGCTGAACAACTGCGACACCAACGCCACCTGCACCAACACGCCTGGCTCGTTCACCTGTGCCTGCAACTCCGGCTACGTCGGCGACGGCACCTCCTGCCGTATGCCTGCCTCCTGCCTCGAGGTGCTGAACAACGGCATGAGCCACGGCAGCGGGACCTACACAATTGCGCCCAACGGCAGCACCAGCTTCGACGTGTACTGCGACATGACCACCCAGGGCGGCGGCTGGACGCTATTGGGCACCGAGGTCAACTCGGACGGCGTGCGCGACTGGAACTCCCTGGCCGTGATGACCGATGCGTCCACCTTCGGCACGCTGGCCACGCGCTACAGCGTCGACTACAAGTCGCCCGCCTGGACCACCGTTGCCGGCGATGACCTGATGTTTGAAAACCCCGAGTACACCTTCGGATTCTTGGGACTGCTGGGCAATCAGACCTACGACGCCCACATCACCGCCAACTGGCCCACGAGCTGCAACACCACCTGGATGCGCTCGGGCGCCGACTTCGGCACCAACCTCACGCCCACGCAGATGCAGATGTTGGGCTACACCTACCGCGGCTTCGACAATAACGCCGACTGCTTCCCGGGCCACAACGAGAACACCGCCATCTCGCTGCTGGCCACCGACGCCTGGGTCGACGGGCTCACCAACACCCCCGGCGGCCAATCCACCTGGATCACCGAGGACCACTCCATGGTGAAGTTGAGCAACCTGACGCCCCAGAGCTGCACGGCCGGCAACTGGCCGTGCAACGACAACGGGCTGATGCAGGACGCCGCCTCCCAATGCTACGACGCGTCCTGCAAGGTCAGGTGGGTGGCCATCTTCGTGCGTTGAGCCCAAAGGTGCGCTATGACATGGCGACGCAGCGACAACGGTCGACGATGGAGGCGAAACGTGAAAATGCGCGCGATGATATTGGGCCTACTTTGCTCACTGACACTCGTGGGGTGCGCGGCGTCGACGCCGTCGACGAAGCAAGGTGATACGGGCAAGGTGCTCTCCGATGAGCAAGGCCAGATGGTCGACGGATTTGCCAAGCAGATGGTCGACGAGGGGTGGACGCCGGGGCTTGTCGTGGGCGTGGTGACGCCGGCGGGGACCAAGGTGCTCACGTACGGCAACGCCGGTGCCGATGCGCCCGTGGCGCCGGATACGGAGTTCGAGATCGGGTCGATTTCGAAGGTGTTCACCTCGATCATCCTGGCGAAGATGGTCGGCGAGGGGACGGTGGCCCTCGATGACCCGGTGCAGAAATACCTGCCCGACGGCGTGACGGTGCCGTCGAAGGACGGCAAGCAGATCACGTTGGTGGAGCTTGCGACGCATACCTCGGGGCTGCCGCGCCTGCCGACGAACCTGGCGCCGGCCGACCCGCATAACCCCTACGCCGACTATACCGCCGAGAAGCTGTACGCGTATTTGAACTCGGCGCAGCTCGTGAGCACGCCCGGCGAAAAGGTCGCCTACAGCAACCTGGGCGTGGGACTGCTGGGGCACGCGTTGGCGCGCGCCGCCGGCAAGAGCTACGAGGCGTTGCTCGCCGATGTGGTCACCGGCCCGCTGGGGCTGACGCAGACGTCGGTGCAGCTTTCGCAGGCGCAACAGCAGCGCTTCGCCCAGGGATATGACGCCGATGGGAACCCGGCAGAAGCGTGGAATTTCGACGTGCTCGTGGGCGC
Source organism: uncultured delta proteobacterium (assembly GCA_963697525.1). Lineage (GTDB taxonomy): Bacteria > Myxococcota_A > Bradymonadia > Bradymonadales > Bradymonadaceae > Bradymonas. Next base: position 3,702,675 of record OY969087.1, on the reverse strand, counting down.
CGGCGGCATCCGGTCGACGGGGTCGGATATGGTGGATTTTCTGCGCGCGAATATGCACCAAAAGGGCGAGCTTGCCGACGCCATTGGCTTGACCCAGAAGCCGCGCGTTCAGGCGCACGGAGAGGTCGAGGGCCACATGGGGCTCGGCTGGATCATCCGCCCCGACGGGGTCGTGTGGCATAACGGGGGCACCGGCGGCTTCCACAGCTTCATCGGCTTTAGCCCACAGGACGACGTGGGCGTGGTCGTGCTCGCAAACGCCGAGACGCCGGCGGTCGACAAGCTCGGCCCGGCGGTGTTGGACGTACTGCGCGGCAAGCCGGCCGCGTTGGATCTGCCTCACGTCGTCGACGTGGCGCCCGCGGTCCTGAAGACGTACGTGGGCACCTATGCGTTCTCCCCGCAGTTCAAAGTCGCGGTCACCTACGAGAATGGGCGTTTGTTCGTGCAGGCGACCAACCAGCCAAAATTTGGGATCTATCCGGAGTCGCCGACGAAGTTCTTCCTGCGGGCGGTCGATGCCGAGGTGGACTTCGAGAAGGACGACTCGGGCAAGGTGGTGGCGTTAGTGCTCCACCAGGCCGGGCATACGTCGCGGGGCGTGCGGGAGTAGCGCTCTGTCGGGGCGACGCTGCGGCTCGGACGCACGCGGCGCGTCAGCCGTCGTACAGCCCCGCCACGTACTCCGCATACCCGTTGTAGATGCGCGTGGGGCGCACCTCGCCGCTGCCGATCATGCGCTCGTGGGCCTGCGACCAGCGTGGGTGGGGCTTGTTGGGGTTGACGTTGGCCTCGAAGCCGTACTCGTTGGGCACGGCGGTGTGCCAGAAGGTGGGCGGCTGCTGCTCGGTGAGTTCGATCTTGACGATGCTCTTGATGGACTTGAAGCCGTATTTCCACGGCAGGATGATGCGAATGGGCGCGCCGTCCTGGCGCGGCAGGGGGTGGCCGTACAGGCCGGTGCCCACCAGGGTGAGATCGTTGTAGGCCTCGTCGAGACGCAGGGCCTCGAAGTACGGCCAGGAGTAGCCCGGGTAGTCGGTGATGCCCGGCTCGGTGGCGGCGTTCTGGTAGGAGATGAAGCGCACGTATTTGGCGCTTCCCATCGGCTGGACCTCGTCGAGCAGCGCTTTGAGCGGAAAGCCCGTCCACGGCACGACCATCGCCCAGGCCTCCACACAGCGGTGGCGGTACAGCCGCTCCTCGGAGGGCATGCGCTCGAGCAGGTCGTCGATGTCATAGGTCTTGGGGTTGTGGACCATCCCGCCCACGTCGATCAACCAGGGGCGCGTCTTGAAGTCGCCGACGAGCTGCCAGACGCGGTCCTTCGCGACCGTAAACTCGTAGTAGTTGTTGTATTGGGCGACCACGTCGGGCGGGGTCAGGTCGTGGTCGACGGTGTATCGGAGGTTGCGCGGCGCCGGCTTAAACGAAGTGGGCACGTCGTCGATGCCGTCGAGGAACGCCTGGCCCAGATCGCCGTAATCGGCCGGGTCGTAGACATCGCCCAGGTAGCTCGCGTCGTGGCTGGCGTCGGCCGACGACAAGGTGGAGGCGTCGCCTGCGTCCTTGTTGTTGAACCGGGTGATCGTCTCCACGCGACACGCCGTCATCCCGGCGGCGATGGCCCCGAGGCCGGCACCTTTGATGAATTGTCGACGGTTCACATAGTGGCGCCGGTCGGTCGCTTCACTCTCCGGAAGTTCCCAGCCGCGCGGTATCTTGATCAATGTCATGGGCTACCTCGATAGTGCGGGTTCCAGCGCTGCTCGTGGTGACGGGGCTATAGATAACGACTCATTGCGGAGCCGCTACGTTTCAAGAAATTCAAGATTTTTTCTGAATCTGGCTCGGCTTCGAGTGCGTCAATGTTATAAAGGTACCGCGTTGTTTTCCAACCGACTGGAGAGGCTCATGCGCCCCTTTGTCCGCTCCCGCGCCGCCCTCGCCGCCGCGGCCGCCGCTTGTGTGCTCGTTCTCGTCGCGCCCTCGCCCGCTCACGCCAGCGGGTTCATGTTGACCAACGGCTTCGCACCGCCGGCCGGCCACGTGTGGGCTAAGCTCAGCTACGCGCAGTGGCACGCCGACAAGGAATTTGCCGGCGTGCTCGACCGCAACACCTTCGACGGGGTGCATATCGGCGATGTGCGCCCGTTCAACGACAATACCATGGGCGAGGTCGACACCCACTCGATGGGCGTCAACCTTGTATTCGCGCCGCTCGAGCGCATCCAGATCGACGCCTATATGGCGCCCGTCCAGCAGGTCCACTTCCGAAACACCGAGTACGACTCGCGCGCCATCGGCACCGGTGACGTCTTCGTGGCAGCAGGATACCAACTCGTGCCCTCGCCCGCCACGATCGCCACGAGCCTGGGCCTGCAGGTCAAGATTCCCACCACCCCGCTGCCCAAATCCACCGAGAGCCTGCCGCTGACCGAGGGCCAATACGACATCGCCCTCGAGCAGGCCTCGACGTGGGTGCCGACCCACAGCATGCAGGTCACCCTGCGCACGCTGGTGCGCCACCGCTTCGAGTTCCAGGACGCCACCCGCCGCATCGACCCTGGCGACGAGGCCGAGCTGGGCCTGAGCGTGGGCGGCGGGCCGCTGAGCTGGCTGTGGCTGAGCGGCGGCTACGCCGGGCTGTGGAGCACGGGCACGGTGGACTTGAGCGGCGGCGGCCCCGGCGACATCCAGCAGATACGCCAACTGCACGAGTTGTGGGCGGGCACCTACATCAAGTGGGGCGAGCTGTTTTCGAACTCGCTTTCCGAGCTCGCCCTGGACGCGTCGGTGCGCTACCCGATCGCCGGGCGCGACTACCCGCAGGGGCTGACGGTGAGCGTGGGATTGGCGTGGGGTGGGCAGTTTCGGCTGCCGTGGGGGAAGTAGGGGGGCGGAGGGAAGAGTGGTTGGGCTGGCCTGCCGTTGGAAAAGCCGTTTAGGTTAACGTTTACGTTTAGGTTCTGTGGGCTTTCATGTGCTGGGCGCACTTGTGCTGCCGGTGTAGTTATTGGCGTCAAAGCGAGACGACGCAGCCGAGCAAGGCCCACCATCCGGCAACGGCTCCAAACCTAAACCTAAACCTAAACGGCCTTTGTTCTGCACGAGCAACGCAATACCAAAATGGAAACAACAGAATCCGTGACGCGTTGCACCCTTGCCATTCCGACTGTCGGGTCACATACTCCCCGGGTCATCAGCACAACTCGAACCAAGGCCAGCCCCCATGACCGCTACTGCCGAAACCTATCCCGCCGCGGGCACCTACTCGCCGGCCACCGGCGACGAACTCGAACCCGTCGAGCCCACCTCCACCGACGACCTCGAAGCCATCGTCGAGCGCGCCCGCGCCGCGCAGAACGAGTGGCTCGAGACCACGCTGCACGAGCGCGCCGAGGCAATGCAAAAGCTCGCCATGCGCGTGCTCGAGCGCCACGACGAGATCGTCCAGATCGTCGCCGAGGAGACCGGCAAGAACCCGTCGGAGATCCTGGTCAACGAGGTCGCCGGCATCGGCGAGTACGCCAAAATAGCCGCCGCGGAGGCGAAGGCGGCGCTCAAACCGGTCAAGGTCAAGATCTCCAAGATCGCCTACCCCGGCAAAAGCGCGGTCATTGAGTCCGTACCGCGCGGCGTGGTCGGCATCATCGCGCCGTGGAATTACCCGCTGTCGATCTTCTACAAACCGCTCTTCCCTGCCCTGCTGTCGGGCAACGCCGTCATTTTGAAGCCCAGCGAGTTCACCCCTCGCACCGGGGCGTGGCTGGCCGAGCAGTGCCAGGCGGTGCTGCCCGACGACCTGGTCCAGGTGGTCCAGGGCGGCGGCGAGGTGGGAAGCGCGCTCATCGAGTCGGGCATCGACGCGCTGACGTTTACGGGGTCGGTCCCCACCGGCAAAAAGATCGCCGCACGCTGCGGCGAGCTGCTCATCCCCTGCTCGATCGAACTCGGCGGCAAGGACGCGGCCATCGTGCTGGCCGACTGCGACCTGGAGCGCACGGCGGTGGGCATCGCCCAGTGGGCGCTACATAACTGCGGGCAGAACTGCGCGGCCATCGAGCGCGTCTACGTCGTCGACAGCATCGCCGACACCTTCGTCGAGCGCCTGGGCAAGGTCGTCGAGAAGGTGCGCGTCACCCCCGAGGCCGACATCTGCGAGATCGGCCCGCTGCAAAATCACCAGCAGCTCGACATCGTCGAGGCGCACGTCAAAGACGCCCTCGACAAGGGCGCCAAGCTCGTCACCGGCGGCGAGCCCACCGGCAAAGGGCTGGGCTACAAGCCCACCGTCCTGGACAATTGCTCGGCCGAGATGGACATAGTCACCGACGAGACCTTCGGCCCGGTCATCGCCGTCGTGCGCGTCAAAGACGCCGACGAGGCCATTGAGAAGGCCAACCAATCGCGCTACGGGCTCAACGGCTCGGTGTGGACCAAAAACCTCGAGCGCGGCCAGCGCATCGCGCGCCGCCTGCAGGTGGGCGTCGCCCTGGTCAACAACCACGCCATCGTCGGCTCGATGGCCAACGTGCCGTGGACCGGCGTCAAAGACACCGGCACCGGCGTGGCCGCGAGCCGCTTCTCCTACCACACGTTTGTGCGCCCGCGGACGGTGTTCGTGGACAAATCGACCAAGCCCGATCCGTGGTGGTTCCCGGCCAACGAGGACCTGCAGGAGCTCGGCGAGGCGCTCGTGGAGTTTTCGATGGGCTCGCTGACGTCGGTGCTTCGGCTGGCGAAGGTGGCGGGCCGGCGGGTGAAGGCCATTCAGAAGCTTGGGCGGGGCGAGTGAGGCTTAGCGCCCTTGGAGCGCAGGCTGCTAGCCTGCATCGGGCTTGGCGCCTTCGGTGCGGGGCTTGGAGCGGAGCAACGGACTTGATGTCGCGCGCGCAGAGAGTTATGACTGGCCGTCCCCAAAACAAGAAACTGATGAGGCCACCATGAAAGCTGTTGCCGTCTTTCCCGATCGCCAGCAAATCACGGTCATCGACGATGCGCCGATGCCCTCCATCGAATCGCCCACGCAGGTCGCCGTCGAGATCCTCGAGGTGGGCGTGTGCGGCACCGACAAAGAGATCGCCCGCTTCGACTACGGCACGCCGCCCGACGGCTCCGACTACCTGATCCTGGGCCACGAGGCGCTGGGACGCGTCGTCGAGGTGGGCGACGCGGTCGACGGCCTCGAGGTCGGCCAATTGGTGGTGCCGATGGTGCGCCGGCCGTGCCATATGCCCGGGTGCGTGGCCTGCCAGCGCGGCCACCAGGATTTTTGCTATACCGGCGAGTTCACCGAGCGGGGCATCAACAGCCGCCACGGCTATATGACCGAGCGGGTGGTCGACGAGTACGAGTATTTCGTGCCCCTTCCCGACGAGCTTCGCGAGATCGGCGTACTCACCGAGCCGCTGACCATCGCCGAGAAGGCCGTCGCCCAGGTGTGGGACATTCAGGAGCGGCTGCCGTGGGCGTGCCGCGAGGAGGATGACGTCAAGGCGCGCCCGCTGCACGCCCTGGTGCTCGGCGCCGGGCCGGTGGGTCTACTGGGCGCGATGCTTCTGACGACCGAGGGCTTCCACACCACGGTGTACTCGCGCGAGCCGGTGGGCTCGAAGAAATGCCAGCTCGTCGAGTCCTTCGGCGGCGACTACATCTCCGGCGAGGACGTCAGCCCGCACGATCTCAACGACGCGGTCTCCCATATCGACATGGTCTACGAGGCCACCGGCGCCTCCTCGCTGGCCTTCGAGCTGCTCGACGTGCTCGACGCCAACGCGGTGTTCTGCTTTACGGGCGTGCCCGGGCGCAAGGGCCCCATCGAGATCGAGGCCGACGACCTGATGCGCCGCTTCGTGCTCAAAAACCAGGTCGTCTTCGGCACGGTCAACGCCGGGCGCGGCGCCTTCGAGAGCGCCGTCGAGCACCTGACCGCCTTCAAGGAGCGCTGGCCGGAGACCATCCAGTCGCTCATCACCGGCCGCTTCACGATGGAGGATCACGAGGACCTGCTTTCGGGCAAGGCCGGCGGCATCAAAAACCTCATCTCCATCGCCGACTCGGTGGGTTGAGCGGTCTTGCGGGTTGAGGAGACACACGTGGGAAATGACTCAGCAGAATGGCTGGAAGCCGACGGGCGTGGCGGGTTTGCCTCGGGCACGGCCGACGGCATCCGCACGCGCCGCTACCACGGCCTGCTGGTGCACGCGGCGACGCCGCCCACCGGGCGCATGGTGCTGGTGAGCGGCTTCGACGCGTTCGTGACCACGCCCGCCGGCCGCTTTGCGCTGAGCTCTCAGCGCTATGCCCCGTCGGTCGTCGCGCCCGACGGGGCCGAGCATATCGCCGACTTCTCCATCGACCCGTGGCCGATCTGGCGCTTCGAGCTGCCCGACGGCACCGTCATCGAGCACGAGATTCTGGTGGCCCGCGAGACCGGGAGCACCATCGTTCGCTGGCGCCTCGAGGAGGGCGACGGACGCGTGGAGCTCGACGTGCGGCCGTTTTTATGCGGCCGCGACTACCATTCGCTGCACCATGAAAACCCCGCCTTCGACTTCCAGCCCACCCTGGAAGGCGAGCTCGCGGTGTGGACGCCCTACCCCGGTGTTCCCGCCGTGTCGGTTTTGAGTAACGGCGAATACGCCCACGAGCCGCATTGGTACCGAAACTTCGAGTACGCCATCGACAACGAGCGTGGCCTCGACCATGTCGAAGATCTGGCCGCCCCGGGCGTCTATCACTTCGAACTCGCCGAGGAGCCGGCGGTGTGGGTGCTCGACGGCGGCGACGCGGCGCCAGACATTACTGAGTCCGCGCTCAATTATGCCGCAGCGCTCACACGCGCGGAACGCGCGCGCCGCGCCGAGTTCGACTCGGCGATCGAGCGCGCCGCCGATGCGTACCTGGTGCGCCGCGGCCGCGGGCGCACCATCGTGGCGGGCTACCCGTGGTTTACCGACTGGGGGCGCGACACGTTCATCTCGCTTCGCGGGCTGTGCCTGGCCACTGGCCGTTTCCAGATCGCCCGCGACATCTTGCTGGAGTGGTCGGGGGCGGTCTCCGAGGGCATGCTGCCCAACCTCTTCCCCGACGGAAGCGCCGAGCCCGAGTACAACTCCATCGACGCGTCGCTGTGGTTCGTCATCTGCGTTGGCGAGCTGTTGGAGGCATTCGAAGCCGGCAAGCTCGACCTCTCCCAGGTCGAACAGGACCGCCTGGTCGACGCCGTCGAGCAGGTGTTGGCCGGCTACGAGGCGGGCACGCGCTTCAATATTCACGCCGACGACGACGGGCTCATCGCCGGCGGTCAGCCGGGCGTGGCGCTCACGTGGATGGACGCGCGCGTCGGCGGCCGCGCCATCACGGGCCGGGTCGGAAAACCGGTCGAAATCCAGGCACTCTGGATCAACGCACTTACCATCGCCGCAGGGTGGACCGACCGGTGGGCCGAGCTGCGAAGCCGGGCGCGCGCGGCCTTCGCCGACAAATTCTGGTGCGCCGACAAAGGCTGGCTTTTTGATGTGGTCGACGTGGACTTCGAGGCCGGGCGCTGCGACGCGCGCCTTCGGCCCAACCAGCTCTTCGCGGTGGGCGGGCTGCGCGAGCCGCTCATCGACGGCGCGCGCGCCCGGCAGGTGGTCGACGTGGTCGAAGAACACCTGTGGACGCCGATGGGGCCGCGCTCGCTGGGCCCCGACGAGCCCGGCTATGTGCCGCACTACGAAGGCGGACCGGCCAAACGCGACGCCTCCTACCACCAGGGCACGGTGTGGCCGTGGCTGGCGGGCCCGTTTGTCCAGGCGTGGTTGCGGGTGCGCGACAACGCTCCGGCGGCCCGACAAGAGGCGCGCGAGCGCTTCATCGGCCCGCTGTTGGCCGTCGCCAATCGTTGGGGCGGCCACGTGCCCGAGATCGCCGACGCGGAGGCGCCGCATACGCCGCGAGGGTGTCCGTTTCAGGCGTGGTCGGTGGCCGAGACGCTTCGCATGGCGAGAGAGATCGAGTGATCGAGTGAACTGCAACTGCTTAACTGCGTGAAGGCGAACTGCGTGGATCACCGCGAAGGCGCAGAGACGCGAAGAACAACCTTAAACATCTTTGCGTCTTCGCGCCTTTGCGGTGAAAAACGCTGTTCGCCGTTTGCTGCTTAACTGCGTGAGGGCGAACTGCGTGGATCACCGCGAAGGCGCAGAGACGCGAAGAACAACCTTAAGCATCTTTGCGTCTTCGCGCCTTTGCGGTGAAAAACGCTGTTCCCCGTTTGCTGCTCAACTACGGGACGACGAGCGATGACCAAGTCAGATGACGGACAGGCGGAGCGACAACGGATCCTCGAGGGCCGGGACGACACGGCGGCGTGGCGCCGGTGGGGGCCGTATTTGAGCGAGCGTTCCTGGGGCACGGTGCGCGAGGATTACAGCGAGAACGGCACGGCGTGGGATTATTTTCCGCACGACCACGCCCGGTCGCGTACCTACCGGTGGAACGAGGACGGGCTGGCCGGCCTGTGCGACGACCACGGGGTGATGTGCTTTGGGCTGGCGCTGTGGAACGAGGCCGACCCCATCCTCAAGGAGCGCATGTTCGGGCTGACCGGCGCGCAGGGAAATCACGGCGAGGACGTCAAGGAGTACTACTACTACCTGGACAGCACGCCGACGCACTCCCATATGCGCTACCTGTACAAGTACCCGCAGCGCGCCTTTCCCTACGGCGACCTCGTGGCTGAAAACGGGCGGCGCGGCCGCTCCAGGGACGAGTACGAGTTGGTCGACACGGGGGTGTTCGAGGGCGACAAATATTTCGACGTCTTCGTCGAATACGCCAAGGCCGACACCGACGATATCCTCATCGAGATCTCGGCGTACAACCGCGGCCCGGAGCCGGCCGCGCTGCACCTGCTTCCGACGGTGTGGTACCGCAACTTCTGGTCGTGGGATCCCGAGTGCGAGCGCCCGCGCATCAGCGCGCTCGACGAGGACGAACACGGCCATGTGGGCGTGAGCCTGAGCGACGTGGGCTTTGGGCCGCGCTGGCTGGTCGCCGAGGGCTCGCCGGAGGTGTTATTCACCGAAAACGAGAGCAATTACCAGCGACTGTGGGGCGTCGCCAACCACTCGCCGTACGTCAAAGACGCGTTCCACTCCTTCGTCATCCACGGCAACCCGGACGCGGTCAACCCCGAGAAGGTGGGCACCAAGGCGGCGTTTCACTACCGCCACGAGATCGAGCCCGGTGAGTGCGTGCACATGCGCCTTCGGCTGACCGACCGGGCGCCGTCGAATTGGCTGGAGGACTTCGAGGAGGTCGTCGAGCAGCGTCGCGCCGAGGCCGACGCGTTCTACGAGTCGATCACCCCCGAGTCGGTCGACGAGGACACCGCCCAGGTAATGCGCCAGGCGATCGGCGGGCTGCTGTGGAGCAAACAGCACTATCACTACGACGTCGAGCGCTGGCTCGACGGCGATCCCGGCCAGCCCGCCCCGCCCGCGCAGCGAAAACAGGGGCGAAACAAGCGCTGGACGCACCTGCATAACGACGACGTCATCTCCATGCCCGACAAGTGGGAGTATCCCTGGTACGCGGCCTGGGACCTGGCGTTTCACTGCGTGTCGCTGGCGCTGGTCGATCCCGAATTCGCCAAAGAGCAGGTCTTGCTGCTGCTCAAAGAGCGCTACATGCACCCCAACGGGCAACTGCCGGCCTACGAGTGGGCGTTTGGCGACGCCAACCCGCCGGTGCAGGCCTGGGCGGCCCTGCAGATCTACGAGATGGAGCGGCGCCAGACGGGCGAAGGCGACGTTGCCTTCTTGGAGCAGGTGTTCCACAAATTGCTGCTCAACTTCACCTCCTGGGTCAACCGCAAGGACGTCGAGGGCGACAACCTGTTCGAGGGCGGCTTTTTGGGGCTGGACAATATCGGCGTGTTCGACCGTAGCAGCGCGCTTCCCACCGGCGGGCATATCGAGCAATCCGACGGCACCGGTTGGATGGCGATGTACAGCTTGAATATGCTGCATATGGCGCTGGAGCTCGCCCAGACCAACCCGGTCTACGAAGACCTGGCCAGCAAGTTCTGGGAGCACTTCATCTTCATCGACCACGCCATGAACGCGCGCGGCGAAAACGACATCTCGATGTGGGATGACAAGGATGGCTTTTACTACGACGTGCTGCGGCTCAACCGCGACGACCACTTCCCGATGCGCATCCGCTCGATCGTGGGGCTGATCCCGCTCTTTGCCACGACCACGTTCGACGCCGACATGATCGAGCCCCACGAGCACTTCGCGCGGCGGCGTCGCGGTCTGCTGGAGAACCGCCCCGAGCTCGCCCAGGACGTCGCCACCATGCGCCGGCCGGGCCACAAAGGGCGCATGCTCATGGCGCTGGTCAACCCGGACCGACTCAAACGCATCCTCGAGGTCATGCTCGACGAGTCCGAATTTTTGTCCGACTACGGCATTCGTTCGGTCTCACGGCGCCACAAAGACGCGCCCTATCGCCTGGAGGTCGACGGCGAGATTCACCAGGTCAGCTATCAGCCGGCGGAGTCGCGCATCGGGCTGTTCGGGGGCAACTCCAACTGGCGCGGGCCCATCTGGTTTCCCATCAACTACCTGCTGGTGCAGTCGTTGATGCGCTATCACGAGTATCTGGGTGACGACTTCACCGTCGAATGCCCCACCGGCTCGGGCCAGCAGATGACGCTGGCCGAGGTCGCCGGCGAGCTCGCCGGCCGGCTGACGCGCATCTTTAAGCGCGGCGAAGACGGCCGCGCGGTGTTCGGCGAGCAGGACCGCTTCCAGAACGACCCCCATTTTCGCGACTACGTCTTGTTTCACGAATACTTCCACGGCGACACCGGCAAGGGATTGGGCGCCAGCCACCAGACGGGCTGGACGGCGCTGGTGGCCAATCTGATCGCCGAGTTCGGCTGAGCGGGGTTGGGGGTAGATCGAGTGAGTGCGCCTTGCAGACGATGCACGCCCGCTATTGGTGGCGCTTAACGGCGCGCGAACGGCTATTGCAGGGCGGACGATCCGCGGCGTTTGCGCGAGCCGGTGGCGCTGGGCAATAGCACCGTGGCTAATCTGCATTGCATACTCTTCGCGCGATTTTTCAAGTGAGTGCGCCTTGCAGACGATGCACGCCGGCTATTGGTGGCGCTGGACGGCGCGCGAACGGCTATTGCAGGGCGGACGATCCGCGGCGTTTGCGCGAGCCGGTGGCGCTGGGCAATAGGACCGTGGCTAATCTGCATGGCACACTCTTCGCGCGATTTTTCAAGTGAGTGCGCCTTGCAGACGATGCACGCCGGCTATTGGTGGCGCTGGACGGCGCGCGAACGGCTATTGCAGGGCGGACGATCCGCGGCGTTTGCGCGAGCCGGTGGCGCTGGGCAATAGGACCGTGGCTAATCTGCATGGCACACTCTTCGCGCAAACGTTGCGAATCGTCCGCCCTTAAATTCTAATTACTACAATAGCTGGCGCCCCAACCTCCGCAGGGCCTCCTCTTCTCCTCGGGTGTTGAAAACCCGCCAGAGTTGGCTACACCTGTACGGTGTCTGCGGCCCGACTCTCCTGTGTTTCCCGGAAGGCCTTCGATGAAATCTATCCGCCTCGCCCTATCGTGCGCCGTGCTCGGCTCGCTCACCTTCGCCGCCGGCTGCGTGACCACGCCTCGCCCTGTGGTCGAAGCTAATTGGCAAGACGGCGCCCGGAGCGCGGCCAAGGCCAAGCCGGCCCCCAATGTCGAGACGGCCGAGGTCGGCGGCAAGACCGCCCACACCGCCGTGGACGGGGCCATGCAGACGGTGAGCGCCGCCAAAAAAGTGGCCAGCGACGCTGGCTCGCACGTCAAAGTGCACGCCCCGGCCATCGCGCGCGCCGAGCTCAAACCCGAGGCCAAAATTGGCCAGCCGCCGGGCATGAAGGCGTCGTCCGACAAGGTGGCCAGGTGGCTGGTGACGGCGCGCGCCCACCACAAATCGGCCGAGTGGATTCAGAAGCAACTCGACAAGACCAAGCCGTCGTCTCTGCGCCACCATCGCCTGAAGTTCGAAAAAGGCGACTTCGACGGGGACGGCAAGCCCGACCTGGCCGTGGTCTTTCTGGCCGATTGCACGCCGGAAAGCTGCGCCGACCACCGCAAGTGGACCGTGGGCGTGCTGTGGGGCGGCGACGGGTGGAGCAAGGTGGCCGAGTCGCCGCGATTTGCGCCCGAGCTCGTCGACCCCGCCGACCTGACGGGCGACGGACATCCCGAGCTTATCGTCGCCCTCAAGGAGTGCGGCGCGCATACCTGCTTCAAGGACGTGAAGGCGTATAGCGCCCAGGGTGATAAGCCCTTCCGCCAGATCATGGACACCGGCAGCGACGCCAGCGGCTACGGGGCGGCCGGCCTGCCGCAGAAGATCGAGCTTGTGCCCTCGCCCGACAGCAAGGCGAAGCATCCCCGCTCGACGCTGGCGATCTCCGGCGGTATGGTCAATTCGGCCGGCGCGGGCCTCTTCCAGCGCCGCGCTACGGTGGTATGGAGGTGGGACGAGGCCACCGGGCAGATGGTACCCGGGCAGACCAAGTGGGCGTCGTCGGATTTGCGGCTATTTCGCCTACATGACGCCCTCGTGGAAATGGAGCGTGGCGACCTGGAGCAGGCCAAGCGCGACCTTCGCGAGGTGATCACGAGCCCCAAGCTTCGAGAGCTGCCCCGCCAGCTTGGAAACGACCCCACGTACGCCCGGGCGATGCGCGAGCAGCTCGCTCAGACGGCGCGCTTCGAGCTCGCGCGAATCGCTCTGCAACAGCAAAAGGTCGACGAGTACGAGCGCCAGATGAGCGAACTCGCCGCCGACGCCCCCAAAAGCCCGGCGACTGAGGCGACGCGCGTGCTCGGCGCGAGCTGGCGGCAGTCCGCCAGCGTGCCGGTCGCCTGTCAGAAGGCCGCCGCGGTCTTCCCGCATAAGGAGAACGACGGGTGGGTGCTCGACTCCGTTCGTCTGGGTTATAATGCTCCTGTCAAGTTTACCGCAGACTTCAAAAACGGCCTATGCGCCGGGTTGCAACCGCCCAAATAAGCGAACGCACAGTGCAGGCTAGCAGCCTGCGCTCCAAGACCCGCGCCGCAGGCGCCAAGTCCCAAGTCATGAGTCGTTCCCTGGCCAACAATCCGACCTCCACCGACGCCGCCGAGTCCACCTGGCGCGAGCGCCTGCGCCGGGTGATGCGCCCGCCCAGGCGGCTGACGTTTACGAGCGCGGGCAAGTACTTCGTCTTGCTGACCATCGGCATCGGCTTTGGCGCCATCAACACCGGCAATAACCTGCTCTTTTTGCTGCTGGGCATGATGCTCTCGCTCATCACCGCCAGCGGCCTGCTCAGCGAACGGGTCATTCGCAGCATCCACGCCGAACGCGTCGCCCCGCGGCGCATCTTCGCGAACACACCCGCCCCCGGCCGGTTCAGCGTGCACAACCCATCGCGCTTTCCCTCGTTGAGCATCGAGGTCTGCGAGCGCAACGCCCGCGGCACCCAGGGTCCACTGCGCGGCCGGCAGATCGGCCCGCGGCGCGTGCCGTGGTGGAAGTTTTGGAAGTTTCGAACCCGCGAGAAGACCGACTTCGGCGAGATCGTCGCCCACGGCTACACCATGCGCCTGGACGCCGGGGAGCGCCGTGACCTGGAGGCGCGCTGGTTGTTGCCGCGCCGCGGGCGCTACCGGCTTCCGGGCGTCGACATCGTCACCCGCTTTCCCTTCGGGCTGTTCGAGAAGCGCCGCGAGCTCGACGAGCCCGCCGACGTGGTCGTCTACCCCGCCGCCCGGCCCATCGACGAGTGGATGACCACCGTCAGCGCGCGCTTCGGCGATGTCTCGCAGAATAAGCGCGGCGCCGGCGAGGAGTATTTTGGCCTGCGCGACTATCGGCCCGGCGAAGACCAGCGCTTGATTCACTGGAAGAGCTCGGCGCGCCGAGGCGACGTGGTCGTGCGCGAGTCGGAGCGCCAGGAACAGCGCGCCGTGGAGGTCTGCCTGCTCAATTGCACCGGCGAGCCCGCGCGCCGCCGGCACCTCGTCGAGCCTGAGTTCGAGCGCGGCCTGGGGCGGGTCGCCGGGCTGCTGCAGGAGCTGTCGCACCGCGGCTACCGCGTCGGGCTGCGCACGCTCGACGAGCACGTGCCCGCCTCCGACGAGTCGAACCATATGGACCGCATGCTCGCCACGCTCGCGTTGGTCGAGCTCGAAGATGACCTGCGCCCGATGCCCGTCGGCGAGCCGTCGGAAGCACGCGCCTCCGAGCGCGGCGCGGTCGGACGCATCCTGGTGGGGCTATCCACGCCCGCTCAGTCCGTGGGCGCCGGCTTCGACCTGGTGTTGCCGCTGGACAAACCCGACGGCGCGGTGTCGGCGTCGAAGCCCAAAGGAGCCGACCGGACGTGAATTTGGCGCTGCAGAATCGACTGGCCGGGCTACACAAGCTCAGCCTGTACGCCGTCGTCGCGGTCGGCTTTTTGTGCGTCGCCTCCGGCGGCGGCGTCGGCCCGGTGATGGGGGCGCTGTTCGTGGTGGGGATGCTGGCGAGCTGGTACACCGACAAGATCGGCTTCTTCGACGCCTCCAGCGCGCGCTGGTGGAACGCGCTCATCCTGGTATTCGTCGCCGTCACCGGCGTGCAGGTCGCGCTGACCAACGTCAGCGTCATCGACGCGGCCATTCGCTTCGTGTTGTTGCTGGCGCTGATCAAATTATTCAGCCGCTTCAGCCGACGCGACGACCTGCAACTATACGCGCTGAGCTTCTTGATCTTCGCGGCGGCCACCGCCGTTAACGACGGGGTCACCTACGGCATTTTGTTCGGGATGTACGTCATCGCCGGCACCTTCAGCCTGGCGCTGTTCCACCTGACCACCGAGCTCGACGAGCAGCACGTCTCGGCCAGCGCCGAGCGCACGCCCTTCGACCGTCAATACGTGCTGGTGCTGGGGGCCATCAGCTTGATCATCTTTGCGTCCAGCCTGGGGATCTTCTTTGCCTTTCCGCGCGTGGGGCTGGGCTATTTTGTGACCAAGACGCGCGAAAAGGTCACCGTCAAGGGGCTGTCGGACACCGTCGAACTCGGCGATCACGGCAAGATTCGCGACAATCCCGAGGTCGTCATGCACGTGGAGTTTCCCGACGGACGACCGGCGAACTACAAGAGCCTGCACTGGCGCACGATGACCTTCGACCACTACGACGGCACCGACTGGTCGCGCACCTGGAACGAAAGCGAGCGCCTGTTGCCCCGCTCGGGCAGTCACTACGAGGTCAGCCGGGTGCACCCGGAGTGGCACCAGGGGCTTAGCCGGGCGGTGCGCCCCGAGAAGGTCGAGATCTACCTCGAGCCGCTGGGGATCGACATCCTGCCGCGGCTGTGGCCCATCGGCGACGTGCGCTTTGGCAGCGACGACCTACGCGTGCCGTGGAATCCACGCTCGGGCAACGTGACCATCGACGCCTACGGCGACCTGCATCACACCGTGCGCAGCCAGGTCGGGTTGGCGTACACCCTGAGCGTGCTCGGCAAACCCAGGGTCGACGAGCTTCGCACCCAGCAATTCGACGCGCGCCACCGCGGCCCCGACCCGCACTATCTGCAGCTTCCCAAGATGTCCAAGCGCTTCCTGCATCTGGCCGGCGAGGTCACCGCCGGGGCGGGCACGCCCTACGAGAAGGCCGAGGCCATCGTCGACTACCTGCAGAAGAATTACCACTACACCACCGACCTGCCGGCGGTGCAGGGCGACAACCCCATCGAGAGCTTCGTCTTCGACACCAAGCGCGGCCACTGCGAGTATTTTGCCACGACGGCGATCTTGATGCTTCGCGCCGCCGGCGTGCCCGCCCGGTTGGTCAACGGCTTTTTGGGCGGCCGGTGGAACGGCGTGGGCAACTACCTGGCCGTGCGTCAGGGCGACGCCCACGCCTGGGTCGAACTGTATGTGCCCCATTTTGGCTGGGCGCCCATCGACCCGACGCCGGCCATCGATGTCATCCCCACCGAGCCCAGCCCCCTGGTCGCCTGGTATCGAAACACCTACGACGACCTGCGCCTCAACTGGATGAAGTGGGTCATCGAATACGACCTGCAATCCCAGATCGAGATGGCCAAAAAGCTCGGGCGTTTCCTGTCGCCCAAGGGCAGCGGATTGAGCCACGACTCCACGGGCGACCAGGGCGACGAGGCATCCTCGCCGCATGATTGGCGCCCCTACCTGATGTGGTTGGGCCTGGTGGTCGGGTTTGGGCTGGGCGTGTGGCGCTCGCGCAGCGCGATCGGGCGCCGAAGCCGGCTTCGTGTCGTGTTGATGGTCCTGGTGTGGCCGCCGGCGATGGCGCTGTGGCTGATGTGGTTCGAGGGCTTTACCGCCGCCTGGGGCATCGGTGGCGCGGCCGTGGGCCTGGGGAGCGTGGGGCTGGGCATCGTGCTGGGGTCGCTGTCGCGCCACGCCCACCGCTCGCGGCTGGCGCAGCTATTCGCCCGCGTCGAGCAGGCGGGCGCGGGCGCCGGTCACCCTCGTCGGCGTGACGAGGGCCCCGGCGCCTACCTACGCCGGCTCGGCGAGGCCTTTCCGGCCGCCTCGCGCGACCTGGCCGCCTTCCGTCAGCGCTACCTCGCCGCGCGCTTCGGCGGCCGCGAGCCCGGCCTCAAGCAGATGGACGGGCTGCGCGACCTGGTGCGCGCCATTCGCAAAACCATGCGGCGCGCGTCGCGCTGAACCGCCCCATCTCAGTGCTGGCTGCAGTCGATGGGGTCGCCGATCTCGTCGGTCTGGACGAGCTTGTCGTCGTTGGCGTCGTCGAACGAGTAGCACCCGGCGCAGGTCGCGTTGGATTTGACGTCCCAGGTGCCGCCCACCCCGATATTGACCAGCGTCGCGCCGTTGCCTTCGACCTTGACGTTGCCGAAGACCTGGCAGTTGGTGGCGGTGAAGCCGTTGGACTTGACGTGCAGATTGCCCTGAATGCTGCAAAACGAGATCGCCGAGTCGTTGGAGTTCTCGTGGAACTCGACGTTGCCCGTGATGGTCATGCCGCGCACACGGGCGTTATTGGACTCGACGGTGAGGTTGCCGTTGATGATGGTCTTGTCGGGGCCGTTTCCGTACAGCGTGGTGCGCTCGGCGTCGAGCTTGATGTCCCCATCGATGGGCTTGCCGTTGGTGTCCTGACCGAAGGTGACCACCGTGCCGCTGTCGGTCTGGGGAACCTGGGTGTTGCCGTTGGCGTCCTGGCTGGTCTGGCGGATGTCGGTGCCGTTGTCCTTGGGCGGGTAACAGATGACCTGGGCGACCTCCCCGTCGACCACGATGACGTCGGCCTGCGCGTTGGGATCGTCGCAATATTGGCCGCCCTGCTGCTTGGCCGTGGCCAGATCCACGCACGTCTTGCTGTCGACCTTGACGCATTTATTGGGATCGCCGGTCACGATGACCGAGGAGTCGGTCTTGCCGGGCGTGGTCACCACCGTGGTATCGCTTCCGTAGGCCGTCTGGCCACCGTTGCCCTCGGAGACCGACCAGGACCCGGACGTCTGATCCGAGCCGCAGGCGACCTGCAAGCTGACAAGCCCGCCGATGATGAGAACCGCGAGGCCGTATTCCACTTTCTTAATCATCGCCACACACTCCTTCCCTCAAGAGCATTACCAAATAATTTTCGCAGAGAATTCAGCTACTTCCAGTATGCCCGATTGTGAAGGCCCGTGCAAACTTCCGCGGCAGGGCCGGCCCGCAGGTTCGCTCTGCGATTGGGCCTCAGATCTTTTTCGCGGTTAGCGCCCCCGCGTGGCTTGTCCCGCGGGACGCCTAGATCGGAGGCTAGCAGCCTGCGGCATAAGTCGAGGATTTCGGCATACAGTCGCAGCATGATCGCAGTTTTATCAGGCGATTGTCCATCGAACAGACGCGCAACAGCGGGCTCGGAGTGTGCTCAGCGTCGGCGCAGGACTTCCATGGGCCGTTGCGGGTAAATGCCACGTATACAGCGGTACCTTAAGCCGGCATTCGTGCTGTTAGCCTGGTACGCTCCCCCTGACTTTCGGATGGGCTTTTGCCGTTTATGCCGCCGAAGCGAAGACGTCGTGCGCCACGTCCTTGTCGGCGAGCCGACGCGCCAGAAGCGTCAGGTTATTGACCATCACGATGATGTACGCCTGCAGTTCGGCCGAGCCCAATCCCCACGCCATCGCCTTTCGGGCGCCGCGGCGCACGGCTTCGTTGATCAGGCGCTCGCCCTGGCTGCGCTTCTTGTACTGCCGTTTTGTCTCGGGCTTTTCCCACTGGGCCCGTCGCTCGCGTAGTTGCTCTTCGAGCGGGTGGAATCGTATCCGTGGATTACCTGTGTCTTTGACGGCCTTGCACTTGGCGATAAATGGGCAATCGACGCAGCCGTCTTTCGGCCAGATAAACCTGGGGGCTCTGCGCCCGTTGATGGCTGGCTTCACATACCTTATATCGTCGCTGATCTGGCCGTTGGGGCAGATACTTATGCCCCTTTGAAGGTCGATGTCGAAGGCGGCCTTGCCCAGCGCAGCGCTTTCCTCGCCGCCAGCAGGCGGCGGGGCGATAATCTCGACACCGCACAGGCGTTGTGCATCGACGCAAAGCGCGACCGAGCCGTAGGCTGTATCGCCCAAGACCACCTCGATCGACGCGCACAGCTGCTTGGCGCGCCGTATTAGCCGAAGGGCCGGTGTGCGGTCATGAAAGTTTCCAGGGGTAACCGCCAGCGACACGATCAGCCCGCTGATGGCATCGCCCAAAACGTGCAGCTTGAATCCGTTGAACCTCCTCGAATTGCTCTTTCGACCGTGGCGCGCCTGCGGGTCTTCCAGACTCAAGAGCCTGCCGGTGGCGACTCTTTCGGCCACTGTCAGATTGCCCTCGGGCGTTGCCTCCAGATTCTGCTCGACGACCGTCATCAGATGGCGGCAAAGCTTCAAAATCTTCTTTCGCTTGCCACGCCGGCACGTCTGGATGCCTCTGCGCACCTTGTCAACCAGGTCGACCGCCCTGTTGGCAAGCTGAGTGATGAGCTCGTTCTGGGCATCTTTGTCCTTCCAGTCGATACCGAACGCGCCCTTGATGCTCGGGGCAAGGACGAAGTCGACATCCCAGTGCCGGGCGAGCTTCTCGAAGCTTTGACGTGTGCCATCGGCCCACAGACGCGTCAACTTCTGGATGCCCTCGCCCACAAGACGCACGGTGTCGGTGACGGCGCCATAACACCACATCGGAGTGGAGTCGTTGACCCAGATGGTCTCGTCTTTGAGCACGCCGGCCTTCTGGGCAAGTCGGACGATGTGCTCGTGAAACAGCACAAATCGCGGCACATTGGCCTCGGGGTGGCGCTGGCGCAAGAACTTCTCGAAGTCGCGCACCGTTTTCTCGTCGGGCGGCTCGACGTCGCAATTGACCCCCATCGCTGCGCGCCACTTCAGGTCAGTGCGAGCGCGCCGACACGACCCGCGCCGCGACACCCCGGTTTCACCAAAGCGAAGCAAGACAAGCGTCATGAGCACATCGGCCGGCCAAGCCTTGCGGCCCAAGCGACTCTCGCCGCGCCATCCCCTGAAAAGCCATCGTGGAAAGAGCCGCGAGCGATATCGAGCCAGAAGCCAGGCAAGGCTGCCCTCATCGAGCAAAGATGGACACACGAATTCGGGGCTAAAAAACGACTCTTGATTCAGTGAGCGCAACGCCATCGAACACTCCGTTTAGTGCCGCTTGCCCCGCCGCGTTCATTCAAGCATAGTCGCATTTGACAGCCTTGGGGCGTGCGTGTTTCTTCTTAGGCATCGACACCCCAAAAAGATCAGGTCGCACCAAGGCTGTCAACCTCTTAACTTCCCGCGAAATCTACACAAACCCCACCAATCCGCTAAGTGATCGAATTTGCTCTGGATTTGAATTTCTCCGCAGGCTGCTAGCCAGAATCGGCTTTTCTCCCTCCCTCCGCGCGAGGCGCGCGCAGCGCGCCGAGTCGGTTGTTGGGCCCTCGGCCCGACATCGCAGAAGCTCGGAGTCACGGAGGCTCGGAGGCTCGGAGGCACGCGAGTCCATGAAGCCACGAAAGAGCACATGGAGCGGCACTGAGACCACGGAGGAGGTGCGCACGGTATTGCTGAGGCGGCGGCAGCGTAGATAAGCGACCGCATTCTTCGGTGCCCCCAAGGCTGCTCCATGTGCTCGCTCCGTGTTTCCATGGATTCGGGGTCTTGGCGTCTCCATGCCTCCACGCAGGTTCGCTCTGCGATTGGGCCTCAGATCTTTTTCGCGGTTAGCGCCCCCGCGTGGCTTGTCCCGCGGGACGCCTAGATCGGAGGCTAGCCAGAATCGGCTTTTTTCCCTCCCTCCATGCGAGGCGCGCGCAGCGCGCCGAGCTCCGACTTCCGGTCCCGGCTCCGACTTCCGGTCACGGTTTCCGGCCACGGCTCCGGCTTCCGGTCCCGGCTCCGGTCACGGCTCCGGCTTCCGGTCACGGCCACGGCTTCCGGTCCCGGCTCCGGTCACGGCTCCGGCTTCCGGTCACGGCTCCGGCATGCGGCCACGGCTGAGGGATCGACCCACCAAACGATTTTTCATATCCTGGTCCCCAAGAAAGAGTGACGGCGTCCCTGCGGGCAAACGCGGACGCCGTCGATGCCAATGTCCCTCCTGAACGAGGATGATATGGCAGCAATGAAGATACGCAGAAATGCATCCGCACCCAAGGGGTTTTTGCGCCGCGTCAAAGACGCTGGCTTTGAGCGAGTTGGCGACAGACGAAAACAGCCCTGGGTCATCCACCCGCTGGCGACGCCCCTGCTGGATATGGAGGCGTTTGACGCCTTCGACGACTGAGCCCGCAGTCGACGCCGTCACTCTTTCGAAAAGGCGTCCCGCCGTAACGCACGCGCTGCCGCAAGCCAGACCTGGAAGGATCTGGCACCGAAAAAGGCGCCCGCCACCGTGGGGGAAAGGGGGTGATACGCTCGATCGCGCGCCGCCAACCGCTCAAAGCTACCAGATTGGCGGTGTAGCTACTGCGGCGGCGATCATTGTTCGAACCTGGGCCGGCCCGAATCGAGGCTGTCGGACGTCTCGACGCGCCTATATTGCGACCGAAGGTGTTTCGACACGACGATGACCAAAAGATGACCAACAAGGGAGTGGCGCCGATGGGACGCATGGCGAAATACAAGGATCGCATCAAGGCGACCTACACCGAATGGAAGGACGACGACGCCCAGACCTGGGCGGCGTCGGTGGCCTATTACGCGGTCTTCTCGTTGGCCCCGCTGATGATCCTGGCGCTGGCCATCGCGGGGTTTGTCGCCGGCAAGGAGGCCGCGCGCGGCGAACTGACCCAGCAGATGAGCGGGATGGTGGGCGCTCAGGGCGCCCCGGTCATCCAGAGCGCCATCGCCAACGCCGGCACCTCCGGCGGCGGCGTGTTGGCGACCATCTTCAGCTCGGTCATCCTGATCATCGGCGCGACCAAGGTGTTCTCCGAGTTGCAAACCGCGCTCAACCGCATCTGGGACGTGCGCGTCGACCCCGACGCCGGCTGGAAAGGCGTGGCCCGCAAGCGCATCACCGGGTTCATCATGGTGTTTGCCGTAGGCATCCTGCTGCTGGCGGCGGTGGGCCTGAGCACGTTTTTGACCGGCATTCAGCAATACCTGGGCAATGTGTTTGCGGGGGCGTGGTTCTGGGAGCTCATCAACGCCTTCGGCTCGTTTGCCATCATCTGGCTGGTGTTCGCGCTGATGTTCAAATACGTGCCCGACGTCGAGATCGAATGGTCGGACGTGTGGTTCGGCGCGTTTATCACCGCGGTGCTCTTCGTCATCGGCAAATTCTTGATGGGCCTGTACCTGTCGCAGGGAAGCTTCGGATCGGCCTACGGGGCGGCGAGTTCGCTGCTGGCGGTGCTGGCGTGGGTGTACTACTCGTCGCAGATCTTCTTTTTCGGCGCCGAGTACACCCAGGTACACGCTCGCCGCGAGGGCAGCGGTATTCAGCCCGACGAGCACGCCGTCCGCGAGGCGGACACCCTACAGGTATCCGGCGGCGCGCAGCCGAGCGCCGGCTGACCAAGCGGTCGGTCACAAGTTCGAATCGTGCCGGGCGTGCTTCGAGCGAGGATCTTCGGGCATGCCGGGATCGATCTCTCCGAGTTCTCTCCACAAGTTGGCGCTCTCTCGCCACTGTCCCTGACAACCAGTTGTCAGGGACAGTGGTTTCGACTGTTTGAGAGTGGCTCGGGCTGACGAGGTCGCAGGCGTTGCAGCGAGGCGATGCAACGCATCGTCGAGCGAAAACGCCAAAGAGATCGTCTGTCCGAGTAGCTCTCAAACGGTCAGAATCATTGTCCCTGACAACTGGCCCGACCACACCCAACCCGCTGCCAAGCGCAAGCTCGACGACCGCCTGCGAGCAAGGCGAACCCGCCGATTGGCGCAAAATGCGAAACGAGTTGGCGTGCGAAGACAAGACGTGCCCACGCACGGCCGACTATGGTTTATGCGACTGTCGAAGACATGGTATGTCTGCACAGCGTCGATTGGTTTGCCTTACACAGATTCTTGGAGGCCCTACAATGCGCATCACTCTGTTCTTGTTAGCCGTCCTCCTGGTTGTCGGCGGCTGCGGTAATTCGCAGAAAGATATGTCCGGCAACACCAATTTGGATGCGGGAATCGACGACGGAGGTCACGACACGGGGACGGCCGACGCGGCGGCCGATGCAGACGTGGCCGATTCGGACCACTGCGTCCCCAACCCGTGCATGCACGAGGGGGCGTGCACCGACAGCGCGGACGGCTTTACCTGCGATTGCCCGGCGGGCTTCTCCGGGGCCACCTGTCAGACCAATATCGATGACTGCGACCCCAACCCCTGCCAGAACGGCGGCACCTGCACCGACGGCGTCGACGACTTTACCTGCGATTGCCCGGCGGGCTTCTCCGGGGCCACCTGTCAGACCAATATCGATGACTGCGACCCCAACCCCTGCCAGAACGGCGGCACCTGCACCGACGGCGTCGACGACTTTACCTGCGATTGCCCGGCGGGCTTCTCCGGGGCCACCTGTCAGACCAATATCGATGACTGCGACCCCAACCCCTGCCAGAACGGCGGCACCTGCACCGACGGCGTCGACGACTTTACCTGCGATTGCCCGGCGGGCTTCTCCGGGGCCACCTGCCAGACCAATATCGATGACTGCAGCCCCAATCCCTGCCAGAACGGCGGCACCTGCACCGACGGCGTCGACGACTTTACCTGCGATTGCCCGGCGGGCTTCTCCGGGGCCACCTGCCAGACCAATATCGATGACTGCAGCCCCAACCCCTGCCAGAACGGCGGCATATGCACGGACGGCGTCAACAACTTTACTTGCGTGTGCATGGGAAGCTGGCACGGCCCCACGTGCCAGCAGTGTGGCGACGCCTGCAGCACGCGGCCGTCATATTACCGAGGTCGGTTCCTGACGTGCTACCGGGACAAGAGCTTTTGCGATCGCGCATCTGCCACCTGTGAGGACTTCTGCGCGGGATGGATGGGCTGCTACGGAACGTTGAGCATCAACAGCGACGGCGTGGGCTCCGTCGTCGGGCCGCAGCCGACGTGCTACTGAGCCAACTGACCTTGCGCAGCCCGTTCGAGCTTCGAGCCATCGTGAAACTGCTATTACTTCGTACCCCTTAGTGACAAGAACGGGGGAAAGACCCTGCTGGCGCCTTCATCGCCGCCAGCCAAACGCCTATACGAACCTGTTCGCAGCGAGCGCGCACGGTTCAACGCGGATTCGCGAGCTACGCACTCAACGTTCGGCCGTCCTCCCAAAAAAGAGAATTGCAAAGATCACGTGGGAGCGGCGATGTCGGAGACGATGTCCTCGATGACCATCTCGGCCTGCTCCTTATCGGCGTCGCCGGCGGCGCCGGCCAGCGCGATGCGGTGGGCAAAACAGGGGACGAACAATTCGCGCAGATCGTCGGGGGTGCAAAAGTCACGGCCCTGCAACAGCGCCCAGGCGCGCGCCACACGCGACAGCGCCAGCGCGCCGCGGGTGCTCACCCCGATGCGCACCCGGGTGTCGCGGCGGGTCTGCTCGACGACCGCCATAAGGTAGTCGACCAGCGATTCGTCGAGGCGCACGCCGGCGGCGCGCTTCTGCAGGGCGCGAAACTCGGTGACCTCGAGGGCCGCCGACAGGTCGTGGACCGGCTCGGCGAGCCGGCGCTCGAGCAAAATCTGGCGCTCGACCTGGCGCGACGGGTAGCCGATGGACAGGCGCATCAAGAAGCGGTCGAGCTGGCTTTCCGGCAGGGGGTAGGTGCCGTGATGCTCCAACGGGTTTTGGGTGGCGATGACCAGAAAGGGGTCGGGAAGCTCGTGGGTGAGGTTGTCGACGCTGACCTTGCCCTCGCTCATCGCCTCGAGCAGCGCTGACTGGGTGCGCGGCGTGGTCCGGTTGATCTCGTCGGCGAGCACCACGCCGGCAAAGAGTGGACCCGATTTGAACTCGAACTCGCCGGTCTCTGGCCGGTAGACGGACACGCCCACGATGTCGCTGGGCAGCAGGTCGCTGGTGAATTGGATGCGCTGGAAGCTCAGCCCCAGGCTTCGCGCCAGCGCCAGCGCCAGGGTGGTCTTGCCCACCCCGGGCACGTCCTCGAGCAACAGGTGGCCGCCGGCCAGCAGGCAGGCGATGGTCTGGCGCACCACCCGGCTCTTGCCCTGGAAGACCGTCTCGACATTGTGCTGCAAATCGCGCAAACGCTCGGGCGAGATATCGACGGCGGCGGCTCGTGGTGCTTCGGCGGACATACGGCGCTTCCTCGCAATGAGAGTTGGTGACTCCGCCGCAGTATAGGGCGCCCGGGGCGACCCTACCAGCCCGACTCGCCCGGCAGATGGGCACGCATCACCACGCGGCGATCCCCGGGCGAGTAGAACAGCAGTTGGGCGCGGCTGGCGTCGTCGAGCACGAGCAGGTCCCGGCGCGGCAGGCGGTTGATGTGCAGCGGCCGGGCCGCAAGCTCGACCTGCTGGAAGCTGCCGTGCATATAGTCCAGCCGATACAGTTGGTGCCTGTCGACGAGCCACAGCTCGCCGTGGCTGGTGCGGCTGACGAATTCGTCCAGTGAGATATTCGAGTTGGGGACGCTGCGAATCGGCGAGTCGTCGACCTCGAAGGCGGGCTCGCCCACCTGTCGACGCTGCGGAGCCAGTTGGTCGCGGGCGAGCTTGTCGGAGATGTCCACGTAGCGCGTCGAGCGCACGTCGGCCAGGCGCAGCCCCCGGGTGGTATGCTGGGGCTGCGCGTCGGAGACCTCGGTCGCCTGCAGGTTGTCCAGGTCGTACAGCACCAGGCCGTGGCCGGTCAGCGTCGAGGCGACGACGACGCGGTTTCCGTCGTGCGTCACGAAGAACTGCGGGCCGACGATGCCGGGGATATCGTAGGAGTCGTAGTCGCCGGTGGTCGGGTCGATGACCAACAGACTCGCGTCGTCGTGGCCGGGCCGCTTCTCGTAGGCCACCAGGTTGGAGCCATCCGGGGTGAACGCCGCCGGGCCACGCGCGTCGGCGATGGTGCGCACGCTGCCATCGTCCAGATTCCAGATCGCCAGCGCATAGCTCTCCGCTCCGTCGGGCTCGACGCGGCGCAGCGGAATGGACGCATAATGGTCGTGGGGGCTGACGGTGATCCAGGTAAACGAGAACAGCATGTCGTGGCGAAAGTGCTCGAGCTTGGCCTGCAGCACCGGGTGCTTCCACCAGCGTTTGTGCGCATCCCTGTCGAGCGAGAAGTGATCCAGGTCCCACAGGTCGAGCTCGACGCTCTTGTCGTCGGCGGGGCCGCGCTCGATGACGCCGATGAGGCTGTCGCTCTTATTGGTCCACATCGCCTCGGCCCAGTCGCCGCCGTGATCGATGACAGCGTTTCCCAGGGTACGCGTGTCGATGAAGTGAATCGGGATGTCGTGCTTGTTATTGTCGCCGGCCACCAAGATCCGCCCGCTGGGCGACAGGCGCGTGCCGTTGTACCAGGCGTCGACGGTGCGATTTCGGAGGATTCGGTGGGTGCGCGGGTCGATGAGTGACAGCCTATCCTGCTTGGGCCCGTCGCCGTCGGCGGGTTGGCTCATCAGCAGCATGCGGTCCTGCGGGAAAATCATGCGCACATCATCGCGGCCGCTCAAATCGGTGACCACGTCGACGTTGGCGGTGTCGGGGTCGACGGCGAGCAGGCGCTTTTTGATGCCATCGGCGGGCTGGACGTCCCGGTCGACGTTGGGTCGGTACTTCTGAAGCACGTAGGAGACCTCGGTGCGCGCGTTGACGGCGATGGAGCCCGTCGCCGTGTGCCGGTCGCCGCTAAAATAGCCGTCGTCCATATACGTCGACTTGCCGGCGTCGTTCTCGCCCAGGGTCATCCCCTGGCACGCGCTCGTCAGTAACAAGACGGCGCAGACCGCCGAGGTGAGTTTCGTTCGCATCATCGCCTCCAATTTAGCCATCGAATCAAATTGTTTTCGAATCGTAATTGTATTGAGCAAGGTGCGTGCCAGCGGCGTGTGCCGTCGTGAGGGGGGCGGCACGACGCCGGCTCGGACGTCGGCGTCAGGGATGGAAGAATGTTACTCCACCCGTCGGCATTGGGCTCTTCACATCCCCGGCGATCCATGTTGAAATCCGGGCGCCTCGACCAACACCCCGGGAATGCTCGGGGGTGTCGGTCGAGTTGCACCCTATCAGCGATAAGACAGCACTCCCCGCCCCGCTTGAAATAGTCGGCTATGGCTCGCAATCGACGCAGTACCGGGAAAAAACGCGGCAAAACGGCCAAGAAAGGCGGCCTCTTCCGCAAGCTCATCAAGTGGATGTTCTTGCTGGGGCTCATCGGGGCCATCGTCGGCGGCGGCGCGGTCGCCGGGCTGTTCTACTATTACGGGCGCGACCTGCCCAAATTGGTCAAACGCGAGGACTACAAGCCCAAGCAATTGTCGCGGGTCTATGCCTCCAACGGCGAGCTCATCGGAGAATTCGTCGCCCGCGACGGCCGGCGCACGGTCCTGCCCATGGACCAGATCCCCGACATCGTGCGCTACTCGTTCATGGCCGCCGAGGATGCCGACTTCATGACTCACAACGGCATCGATTACCTGGGCATGGTACGCGCGGTTTACTACGCGATTCGCTACGACGTGCGCCTCAAGGGCACGTCGACGATCACCCAGCAGGTGGTCAAAAACCTGATGCTCACCCCCGAGCGCAAGATCAAGCGCAAGATCAAAGAGATCATCCTGGCGCGCGAGTTGGAGAACAACCTGACCAAAGAGGACATCCTCTACCTGTACCTCAACACGATTTATCTGGGCGGGGGCAATTACGGCGTCGAGGAGGCCTCGCGCTACTATTTCGGCAAGGACGCCAAGGACTTGACGGTGCCGGAGGCGGCGATGCTCGCCGGCATGACGCAGTCGCCCGAGCGTCTGTCGCCCAAGAAACACCCCAAGCGCGCCAAGAAACGGCGCGCCTACGTGCTGCGCCAGTTATGGGAGAAGGGCTTTATCAAGGAGGCGACCTACCGCAAGGCCGTCAAGACGCCCATCAAGACGGTGCCCTACTCCAAGAGCTTTCCGCACCTGGGCGAGGCGCCCTACTTCGTCGAGCACATCCGCAAGCTGCTCATCGACAAATACGGCGAAAAGAAGGTCTATACGGGCGGCCTGCGGGTGTACACCACGTTGGATCTCGACAAGCAACGCGCCGCCCAGGGGGCGCTGCGCGCCGGCCTTCGCCACTTCGACCACCGCCGCGGCTATTTCGAGCCCATTCGCAAACTGCACAAAGACGCCATCGACGCGTTCATCAAGAAGCAGGCCGGTGAGCTCGCCAAAAATGGGTTGAGCAAGGATAAGTACTACGAGGCGGTGGTCGTCTCGGTGGACCCGAAAAAGGATCTGGTCAAGTTGAGCCTGGGCGACGTGCCTGCCCGGCTGTTGCTGCGCCCGAAAAGCCGCATCCTCGGCGAGGGCAAGGACGCCAAGAAACTCGACCAGAAGTTCGCCCGCGGCGACGTCCTCCAGGTGGTGCCGCTGGCCACCGAGCCCGACAAAGAAGGAAGCGTGCCGGTGGTGTTCCGCCCCGGGCCCCAGTCGGCCCTGGTCTCCATCGACCCCAAAACGCGCGACGTCATCGCGATGGTGGGCGGCTACGACTTCGACTACGAGAAGTACGACCACGCCACCCAGATGCACCGCCAGACGGGCTCGACGTTCAAGCCCTTCGTCTACGGCGCCGGCCTGGAGTCCAAGCGCATCACCCCGGCGACCATCTATCTGGACAGCCCGGCGGTGTTCAAGCTCGACGGCGGCAAGAGCTGGTCGCCGCATAACTCCGACGGCAAGTGGCGCGGCCCTATCCGCGTGCGCGAGGGCCTGGGGGCGAGCCGAAACGTCATCGCGGTGCGCGTGCTCAAAGACGTGGGCATCGACCTCGCCACCAAATTTGCGCGCAAATGCGGCATCAAGAGCCCGATCGTGCAGAACTACACCATGGTCATGGGCTCGAGCGAGCTCACCCCGCTCGAGATCGTCAACGCCTACGCCACCTTCGCCAGCGGCGGCATGTACGCCGACCCGCGGTTCATCAAGAAGGTGGAGACGGCCAACGGCGAGACCGACACCTTCGAGACCCACTTCGAACGGGTGCTCTCCCCGGAGGTCGCCTACATGATCACCGACCTGATGACGGCGGTGACCATGGGCTATGTCGACAGCCACGGCCACCGCCGCGGCGGCACCGCCGGGGCGCTGCGGCGCGGCTTCCACCGCGAATTCGCCGGCAAGACCGGCACCACCAACGACAGCCGCGACGCCTGGTTCATCGGGTTTACCCCCCAGTATGTGGCGGGAGCGTGGATGGGCTTCGACGACAACCACCCGCTGGGCCACGGCGAGTACGGCGGCCGCGACGCCGGCCCCATCTGGCGCGACTATATGAACGCCATCCACAAGGGGCTGGAGAAGAAGAAATTCGAGATGCCCCCCTCGGGCGTGACCACCGCCACCATCGACCCCGCCACCGGCAAGCTCGCGCGCGGCGACGGTATCGAAGAGGTCTTCTTGTCGGGCACCGCCCCGACCACGTATGCTCCACTTAATAAGAGTGGCGCGGAAGACGAGTTCTTGATGAACCAATTTGGCGCGCCTGCCCAGTCGGGTGACCAGTCGAGCGACAAGTCCGACGAGGACACCGACGAGGCCTCCGACTGACCCTCGCCGGGAGTGACAGCGAGCGATGAGCGCCATTCAGCTCGGCCCATTCCAACTACAGCGCCCGCTCGGCCACGGGGGCATGGGCGAGGTGTGGCTGGCCCGCCACGTTACCCACCAAAGCGAGGTCGCCGTCAAAGTCCTGACCAGCGCGGCGGCGCGTAACCAGCGCTACCGGCGCTCGTTTCGCCGCGAAGTCCAGGCGATGGCGCGGCTCAACCACCCTCATATCGCGCTGATCCTCGACCGCGGGGTGATCTCCGAGCAGGCAGCCGCTGCTTCCGGGGGCCACTTCCAGGCGTCGTCGCCGTTCCTGGCCATGGAGTTGATCGACGGCCCCACGCTGGACGCCAAGATCGGGGTGCTCGACTGGCCGGAGCTTCGCCAGGTGCTGCTGCAACTGCTCGACGCGCTCGCCCACGCCCACGCCCTGGACATCATCCACCGCGACCTCAAGCCCAGCAATGTGCTCGTCGACGCCACCAGCGACGAGCTGTCGGTGCGCCTGGTCGACTTCGGCATCTCGGCCTGGTTTACCGACGAGCAACCCGACGCGTGGACCGAGCACACCACCGGCACGCCCAAGTATATGGCCCCCGAGCAGGTGCTGGCCAAGCGGCGCGACCAGGGACCGTGGACCGACCTGTACGCGCTGGGCTGTCTGGCCTGGAAGATGGCCTGCGGGCGGGCGCCATTTACCGGCGGCAGCGACGATATTTTGCGCGCACACCTGGACGACGATCTGCCGGAGTTCGCGCCCACGGTGCCGGTGCCCGACGGCTTTTCGCAGTGGCTGGTGGGCATGCTCGCCAAACACCCCGCGCAGCGTTTTCGGCGCGCGGCCGACGCGGCCCACGCGCTGCTCGCGCTCGGCCAGGCGCCCGACGAGGCGCACGCCCCGGTGGTCGAGCTGATGACGGCGGCGCCCGACGAGCCCACGGCAATGATGCACACGCTCGGGCCGCTGACCCAGACGGTGCGCATCGACACCGAGGACCTGGCGCGCGAGGCGTCGCAGCTGCGCCGCGGCGACGCCGGAGCGGCGCCGATCATCCGCCCGCCCCTGCCACCGAGTTGGCGCGGCGCCGAGCCGCTTCGCCGCGCGTTGAGCACCGTGGGCGCGAGCCTGGGGATGTACGGCCTGCGCATCATTCCGGTGGTCGATCGCGACCAGCCGCGCGACGTGCTGTGGGAGCAGACCGCCGGCGCGGTCAACGGCCCGGCCACGCGCCTGACCGTGCTTCGCGGGCCGGCGGGCAGCGGCAAGACGCGCCTCGCGCGTTGGCTGGCACGTCGGGCCCACGAGGTCGGCGCCGCCGACATCCTCGAGGCCACCCACAGCCCCATGGGAAGCCCCGCCGACGGGCTGGCGGCGATGGTCGCGCGCTACCTGCGCTGCGTGGGCCAGCAGCCCAAGGAGGTATTCGCGCGCATCCGCAGCCTCTACGAGCAATTGGGAGTGACCGGTCGCCCGGGCATCATCGAGCCGGCCGCGCTGACCGAGCTTCTCGACCCGCACACCTCCGGCGAGATGGACCCGGCGGCGAACTACGCGTTTAGCAACGTGGGCGAGCGCTACGCGGTGCTGTCGAACTTCCTCGATCGCCTGGCGACGCAGCGCGCGCTGGTCATCGTGCTCGACGACCTGCAGTGGGGCCACGAGGCGCTGGGGTTCGTGCGTCATCTGCTCGACGAAGACCTCGAGGCGGGCATCCACCTGGTCGCCACGGTGCGCGACGACGCGGTGGCGACCAACGAGGCGCTTCGCGCGCACCTCGAGGCCCTCGCCGACGACGACCGGGTGGCGACGTGCGCGCTGGGGCCGCTGTCCGATGCCCACCAACGCGAGCTCGTCGAGCGGCTGTTGTACCTGGACGCCGGACTGGCCGGCGAGGTCGTCGCGCGCAGCGCTGGCAACCCCATGTTTGCCGTCCAGACGGTCGGCGATTGGGTCATGCAGGAGATGCTCGAGCTGGGACCCGACGGCTTTCGCCGGCGCGATGAACACGTGGCCAGCCTCCCGGACGACCTGCACCACGTGTGGCGCCAGCGCCTGGAGCACTTCTTGTCCCAGCAGCCCGGCGAGCAGCGTGACGCGCTGCGAGACCACCTGGAGATCGCCGCGGCGCTCGGCGGAGACGTCACCCTCAAGGAGTGGTACGCAGCCTGTGCGCGCGCCGGGTCGCGGCCGGCGGCCGGTGCGCTCGACGCCCTCATCGAGCACGGCCTCGCCCGGCGAAACGACGGCGGCTGGGCGTTCGCCAGCCGCTTCGTCGTCGACGTGCTCGAGCGCAGCGCCCGCCGCCGTCAGCGCTGGGCCGCGCATCATCGCGCCTGCGCCGACGCGCTCGTCGACTTGTATCCCGAGCGCACCCGCGGCCTGCAACGCCGCCTCGGCGAGCACTACATCAGCGCCGGGCAGACTGCGCGGGCCTTCGAGGCGCTGTACGAGGCCTTCGAAGAGGCGCGCGATTTCGGCGAGCTGGACCAGGCCAGCGAGATTCTACGGCGCCGCGAGCGCCTGGCCGACGAGGAGGGCCTCGACGACGAGCACGTGTGCCGCGTGCAGAACTGGCTGCTTCGCGAAAAGCTGGATGTACGCCAGAGCGACTTCGACACCGCCAACGCCCACGTCGAGCGCGCTCTGGATGTGGCCAGCCGCCACGGCTACGACCGAGAGCGCGCTGTCGCGCTCGTCGAGCGCGGGGTGCTGTTGTCGCACGCCGGTGAGAGGGAGGCGAGCATCGACGCCTACCAGCAGGCCACCGCCATCTTCGAGCGACTCGGGCTGCGCGACCGGCTCGCCCGCGCGCTTGGCGAGCTCGGCGTGGGCTTTTACGCCAACGCCAACTACGACGAAGGCATCGCCGCGCTGCAATGGGCGAGCGACCTATTCGAGCAAGACGACAACCTGTCGCTGGTCGCCCAATGCCACGTCTATCTGGGCAATATCCACGCGGCGAAAAAGGACTTCGCGGCCGCCAAGCGATGCATCGACCGGGCCATCGAGTTAACCGAGCAAAGCGGCAACCAACGCCTGCTGGGCGAGTGCCACTTCTACGCCGGCGAGGTCGCCCGCCTCGAGGGAGACACGGCCACCGCCCGCCGACGCTTCTTGCAGAGCGTGGCCGTCTACCAGCCCATCGACGAACACAGCACCAACCTGGCGCGCATGGGCGTGGCCATCACCGAGGTGCAACTGGAGCAATACGCCCGCGCCGAAGCCCTCTTCGAGCGCCTGCTGCGCCACTTTAGCCGGCGGGGCCAGACCCATTACGCCTGTTTCACCCTGCTCGGCCTGCTGTGCTGCGCGGCGTACCGCCACGACTGGCCCACCTGGGACGACCACGCTCGCCAACTCGAGACCCAACTCGCCACCGCCCGCCTGGTCGACCACGCGTTCCTCACGCTGAGTGAAACCGCCGCACGCCTGGCCCGCGACGCCGGCCAAGACGAACGCGCTGGATTCGCCGAGGCCCTGGCCGCCCAGCAACGCGAGGCGTTGGGGGACTAAGGCGCGCTCAAAAGCGCAGCCCCATGAACGCGCCCGGCCAGATCCACCAATGGGTGGGTCCGTTCATCGTGGCAAAGCCCATGATATTTTGGTGCATCGTGAGGGTGCGCCCGGTGCTGTCGATGGCCTCGGTGGCCAGCCCGTTGAACGAGACGCCACCGAAAATCGCGAGGCGATCGGCCAGGGGGACGCCGAGCGTCAACAGGGTCTGGGCGAGGATGCCGCCGGCGTGGCCGTCGGCGGTGGCGATGGCGTGGACCATCTGGCCGACCTCCAGGTACACCGAGCCCAGGGGGATGTGTCCGCCAAGCCCCACGCCCGCCGAGCCGATGCGCGCGCCGAACGGCGCGTAGCCGACGGCGAGGTTCCACTGCACGTAGCGGCTGCCGTGTTGCAGGCCCACCTGCACCAGGCCAAGCTCGTTGATCGAGGTGGTCACGTACAGCGGGCGGCCGTAGTTGATGTTGACGAGGCCCACGGACACGTCGCTGTCGCGGGCGATGTTGACGAGGCCAAGTTGCACGCCGTCGACGCTGCTTCCCAGGTTGAACACGCCGATTTGGAGCCCGTTGACATCGCCGGCGAGGTTGATGGCGGCCGCCTGCGCACCGTCCACGGGGCCGGCGGCGACGTTGAGACCCATGGCCATCTGTGCGCCGGAGACACTTCCCGCCCAGTTGAACCCGTTTGCGAGCTGCACGCCGTCGACGTCCCCGGCGACGATATTTCCCCCGAACACCACCTGCAGCCCGTGGGCGAATTCGCGCTCGATATTGAGCATGAATCCCAACTCGAGCCCCTCGAGGCCCGCCTGGTAGCCCACCAGATTGAACGAATATGTCGATACGATGTCGCTACCCGGCCCGGTGGGATGCTCGATGAACGGGATGAGCGACGCGTGCAGCGCAGCCGTTCGATATGCCGGTTTCGGCTTCGGTTTCGGCTCCGGCTCCGGCTTCGGTTTCGGTTTCGGTTTCGGTTTCGGTTTCGGTTTCGGTTTCGGTTTCGGTTTCGGTTTCGGCTTCGGCCCCGGCTTCGGCTCGGGCTCCGGCTTGGGTTTCGGCTCCGGTTTCTGTTTCGCGGCTCTCACCGGCATATTTGCCGAGATCAGCCATGCGGCGCGGCTGGCAGCGTTGCGCAGCCGCGTCTCGTCGGCGTGCGCGTCGAGGGCGAGCGTCGAGCGCTGCTCGCCGACGCTGATGGCCAGGTGACACGTGCCTTCAGGGTCGGGCCGCCAGGCCAACGTGGCCGTCGGCGCGTCGACGCGCTGGCGAACCACCCGGGTGTTGGGGACGCGCGCGGCCACCGCCTCGGCCAGGTGACGCGTTTGCACGTCGGTCGCGCAGTCGGGGGAGGCATCGAGCACGATCACCTGTTCGGCAGGCGAATCCGCGCGCGCTGGCGCGGACTGCGTCGTCAGCGCCACCGCCAGCGCCCCGATCACAGCCGCGCCGCGGACTGGGGATGCGCGCCTCATGGGTCTCGCTCGCAGTCCACTTCGGGCTTGCCGGTCTCCTCGGCGATCTTGCAGAGCTCACGACGCGCCGACGGCGCGGCCACGTCCGTGGGCCACCGCTCGACGAAGATACGCAGGTGCGGCGCCGCACGCCCGGGGCTGTTGAGCCGGTGCAAGTAGATCTGAGCCAGGTCCAGATGAACGGAGGCGGCGATGGGGTGCATCGGCGGCAAGCGCTCGAGCAGTCGCCGGTAGCAGCGCACCGCCTCCTGGTATTCTCCGCGGCGGGTGGCCTGCTCGGCGCGGCTTCGCAGCCGCTCGAGGTCCGGCGGCAGGTGATGTTCGGCGGCGGTAGACGTTGGCGATTTCACCGCCGTGCTCACCCCATTGTCCGGATGGGCGTGGCCGTGGTGGGCTTTCTTGACGCGCGCCTCGCGGTGAATCGCGGCGAGCTTCTTCAAATGAGCCTGGACGTCGACGTAGCTCGCCAACGTCTTGGTTCGCGCGGCAGGCATGTCGGCCGGCTGGAAGTCCGCGTCGACCTCACGACCCGCCACCAGCGGCGTCGGCGGCTCGTTGCCGTGGGGCCGCTCGACCTCGACCTTGCCGGCGAGGACGCCAGCGCGTGGGCCACGCTTGTCGGCCGAGACGTAAAAGATGGTGCCGACGACCTTGATCGAAAAATCCGGTGCGTGGACGTGCAGGGTGCGCCCGCCCTCGGGGACGAACTCCACCAGCAGCGTTCCTTTGTCGACGTCGAGCGTCAGATCGTGGTTTCCGTGCAATGACCAGTGCGCGCCGTTGGACGCAAACACCTTGACCTGCTTGGTGCCGGAGTGTTCGCGCGCGAGCTTCGCGAACGGCGGGTGTGAGGCCGCGGGGGCGTCGTCCTCGCGATCGGCCGGCGGTGCCGGCGAGTCCTCGGCGACTGTGGTTGCAGCACCGGTCGGCTTCCCGACGTGCTGGAACGCGTATACGCCGGCGAGCGTAAGCAAGACGCCGGCGGCCAGCCCGGCGACGGCGAAGATCCAGCGCCGCGGGCGCAACTCCCGGGCGAGGTCGTCGGCGACGACCGGCTCGTCGGGAGCGTCCTGCGACGCCTCGTCGTCGACCGAGTCAGCTTCGATGCGACCGGCGATACCCGCGAATAGGTCGTCGGCGTCGGTGGCGTCGTCCCGTGGGTTCCAGGCCGACGCGGCGTTCAACAAGATGCCCAGCCGCTCGTAGTAATCGCGGCAAGCCGCGCACCCCTGCAGGTGCTCGTCGATGGAGGCCACTTCGACGCCCAACAGCTCGTCGCGCCGATAGCGATACGCCTGTTTGCGCACGCGCTCGCAGTCGATGTCGTGCGGCGTGCTCATGGCCGCTCCTGGGCGTGCGACGCTTCCAAAAAGGTGCGCAGGCGCTCGCGGGTGCGCCGCACCCGGGCGGCGACGGTGTTGATGGGACTATCGGTCATCTCGGCGATTTCACGGAGCTTGAGCCCCTCGACCTCGAAGAGCACGAACGCCTCGCGACTCTCCACCGAGACCTGGTCGAGCACGGCGTACAGGGCGCGGACCTGGTCGCGCGCCTCGATCTTCGACAACGTGCGCGCGTTGGCCCGAAGCGGCTGGAGCTCGGAGAGTTCGACGGTCTTCTTGCGCTTGCGCAGGTGCGAGATGGTGACGTTTCGGGTCACTCGGTACAGCCACGTCTGGAAGCGGCTGTCGTGGCGGAAATCACCCAGACAGCGGTGGACCTCGACGAAGACGTCCTGGACGAGATCGTCGACCTCGGGGCGTGGGCCGAGCAGGCGGCCGACGTTGTGGCGCACGTAGGGCAAAAACCGGTCGTACAGGCGCCGAAACGCCTGCATATCGCCGTCGGCGGCAGCCTCCACCCAGCGGCGCACCTCGCCGGAGTGCTCCGGCGAGGCGCTGCTGGATGTCGTCTGCGATTCGGCCTTCACGTGCCCGCTCGTCGACAGGGTCGGCATTGGTGATGTGATCGCGACGATCATGGCCAATCACCCCTCAATAGGCAACCGTGCAGAGACCATCGGCGCAAACGGCGTCCGAGGAACAATCGACGCAAGCCGTCTCCGAGGAACAATCGGCGTTGGAGACACACTCGGGGGATTGCTCGTTGTCGGGGATGCAGTAGCCGGTCACGCAGTTCGCGCCGCCGCCGCAATCGGCGCTGCAGGTACACGCGGCGCGGCAGCGCGCGTTGACGCAGGTCAGCCCGGCGTCACAATCCGCCGACACGCGGCACTGGGGGTGCGGACGGTGGTCGGCGACGCAGCGGCCGCCATCGCACCATTCGCCCTGGGCGCATTGGCTGTCGTCCTGGCAACTGTTGTGGCAGTAGCCATTCTCGCAGGTCCCGCTGGCGCAATCGTCGTTGTACACGCACTCGTTGCCCCCGGTGGGATCGGGCGCGCAATAGCCCTGCGAGCACACTTCGCCGTGAGCGCATACGTCGGCGGTGGTGCATGACTGATAGCAGGTCCCGTCGACACACCGGCCGTCGGCGCCGCACTCGTTGTCGAAGACGCAGCTCGCGGTGTCGCCACATACGGGTTGGTCACCGGTGGCGTCCGGGCAACCGTCGCTGCCGCCGCCGTCGTTGCCCGCGCTCGCGTCACGCGGCTCGCAGGTGGCGTCGACGCAGATCTCGTCGCTCGCGCAATCGCTGTTGTGCGCGCATTCATTCTGCGAGGTCCCCCCGCCGTGTTGATTCGAGGTATCCGTGCCGGCGTCGGGCCGGTTCAGCCCACCGGAATTGTCGGGGACGGTGCAAAATCCGTCGACGCACGACCCGCCGCTCGAGCAGTCGCTGTCGAATAGACAGGCGCCGTCGCAGTTGCCACCGGTCTCGGTGACGATACAGCCCTGCAGACAGAGCGAAACCAGAAAACTAGCTGAGATAACAAACAGTAAGCGCCGCATCGTCGGCCTCCGTGGATTCATCACACAGTCATTGCGATTCGGATGAAAGAGCTGCCAAAAAGCTCGTTCACTTCGTTAGTCGCACGGAGGCCGATTTTTTGTGCATCTTTTTTGAGTGAGTGAGCGATCACTCGGTCACGGTCGAGCTCACTTCATGAGATCGACCAGCAGCTTATTCATGCGTTTGACAAACGTCGCCGGGTCGTCGGGCTTGCCCCCCTCGCTCAGCAGCGCCTGGTCGTACAGCACCTGGGTCCAGTCGTCGAAGTTGGCGTCCTCGGTCTCTTCGGCGAGCTTCTGGACGATGGGGTGATCGGCGTTGAGCTCGAGCACCGGAGCGAAGCCCGGGCTGGTCTCGCCGGCGCGGCGCAAGATGCGATCGAGGTTGGCGCTCACCCCGCCCTCGCCGGCCACCAGACACGTCGGCGAGGAGGTCAGCCGCTTGGAAATGCGCACGTCCTGGACGCGCTCGCCGAGCGTCTCCTTCATCTTGGCGATGAGCCCTTCGAGCTCCTCGGGCGTCTCCGGCGTCTCGTCGGTCTTCTCCTCGTCGGAGGTGTCCACGTGGGCGCCAAAGTCGAGATCGACGTCACCCATGGCCACCGACTGCAACTCGTGGCCGTCGAATTCGGGCAGATGGCCCACCACCCACTCGTCGACCGGGTCGCTGAGCAAGAGCACCTCGACGCCCTTGTCGCGGAAGACCTCCAGGTGCGGGCTATTCTTGGCGGCCGCGAACGACTCGGCGGTCACGTAGTAGATCTTATCCTGCCCGTCCTTCATGCGCTCGACATACTCTGCAAGTGTCACCCGCGGGGTCTGCTCGTCGTCGTGGGTCGAGGCAAAGCGAAGCAGCTTGGCGATGCGCTCCTGGTTTTTGGCGTCCTCGATGACGCCCTCTTTGAGCACCGAGCCGAAGCTTTGCCAGAACTGCTCGTATTTATCGGCATCCTCGGCGAGCTCTTCGAGCATGTCGAGCACGCGCTTGACCGCGGTTTTGCGCATGGAGGCGACCGTGCGGTTCTCCTGGAGGAACTCGCGCGAGACGTTCAGCGTCAGGTCGTCGGAGTCGACCAACCCGCGCACGAAGCGCAGGTAGCGGGGCATGAACATCTCGGCGTCGTCCATGATGAACACGCGCTTGACGTACAGCTTGATGCCGTGGCGAGTGCCCTCGTAGTTGGTGTTCATGTCGAAGGGGCGCCGGCCGGGCACGTAGAAGAGCATGTTGAACTTCAACATCCCCTCGACCTTGCTGTGCGTCCAGGTCAGCGGGTCCTCGAAATCGTGGGCGACGTGCTTGTAGAACTCCTTGTACTCCTCGTCGGTGATCTCCGAGCGCGGCCGGGTCCACAGCGCCGAGGCCTGGTTGACCGTCTCGAATTTGTCGGCCTCCTCGCCCTCCTCGTCCTCGGCGTCGGCGGGCACGGGCATCTCGATGGGAAAGGAGATGTGGTCGGAGTATTTGCGCACGATGCGCCGAAGCCTGTAGCCGTCGAGCAGATCGGTGTCGTCCTCGGTCAAAAAGATCTTGATCTCGGTGCCCCGCTGGGGCCGCTCGATGGTCTCGAGGGTGTACTCGCCCTCCCCGTCCGACTCCCACAACACGCCCTGGTCGGCCGAAAGGCCGGCGCGGCGGGTGCGCAGCTCGACGCGGTCGGCGACCATGAACGCCGAGTAAAAGCCCACGCCGAATTGACCGATGAGGCGCGCGTCGTTCTTGTCACCGCTGGAGAGCTGCTCGATGAACTCACGCGTGCCGCTCTTGGCGATGGTGCCGATGTTGGCGGTCACCTCCTCGGCGCTCATGCCGATGCCGTTGTCGGTGATGGTGATCGACTTGTCGTCTTCGTCGAAGGTGACGCGAATCTTCAGATCGGTGTCGCCCTCGAAGAGCGTCTCATCCTCCAGCGCGGCAAAGCGCAGCCGATCGATGGCATCGGAGGCGTTGGAGATGAGCTCACGGAGGAAAATCTCTTTGTGGCTGTACACCGAATGGATCATCAGCTTGAGAAGCTGGCTGACCTCGGCCTCGAACTGCTTGACCTGCTTCGTCTCACTCATGGACTCCACTCCTGTTTGCTAGGTATCCAAAGGGGTATTTCCAGAAATTGGCGCGCCAAAAGATAGGCAACGCGCGTCAAATGTCCAGCCCCGTCGGGCGCTTGCCCCGCGTCGACGACCTCTCTATGGTGGTCGCGTCCGAATAGAACTGCCGAGGTGAATTGAGATGAATACCCGTTGCTTGCCGTCCC
Organism: uncultured delta proteobacterium; assembly: GCA_963697525.1. Classification (GTDB taxonomy): domain Bacteria; phylum Myxococcota_A; class Bradymonadia; order Bradymonadales; family Bradymonadaceae; genus Bradymonas. The sequence continues at coordinate 3,663,197 of OY969087.1, read as the reverse complement.
TGCTCGCCGTTGCCTCCGTCGTCGCGTTGGTCTCGTTGGCCGCCGGCTGCACCTCCGACCGCTTCAATGACGCGGGGTGCGCGTCGGATTCGGAGTGCCGCGTCGGCCGGCTGTGCTACGAAGGGACCTGCCTCGATCCCAGCGTCGCCCACCATTATATGAGCCCGGACGCCGGGAGCGACACCGACACCGACGCCACTCCTGCGGTCGACGTCGGCAACGGCACCGACGGCGGAGACGCCAGCACGACGTCCGATGTCACCGCGTTCATCGGCATGTGGGATATGCGCGTGTCCGGCACCGTGAATCCGGATGGGCAGGACCCGCAGAACGTCGACAACCAGCAGGTCATGGTCAACATCAGCCGCGGGACGGGCTCGACCTTACTCATCGATATCCAGGGCGCCGACAGCTTTTGCACCGTCCACGCTCAGGTCAGCCGCCCCGGCCACTTCGTCCTGCTCGACCAGCCCTGCACGAGCTCCCAGAATGGCTCGACCGCCCGCTATTCCAACATCAGCGGTACCGGTATCCTGAGTGATCAGGGCGTGCTCACCTTCGAGTACGACGCGATCTTGAACGTCTCGCAGGCCAACGATCCCAGCGGGAGCAACATGACGGCGCGCTTCAACCTGACCTTCCGGGGCCAACGAGCCGTCGCCATGGACTGACGACCCATCCCCACCGAACACAAAAAAGGCGCCGGCATCGCGATGATGCCCGCGCCTTTTTTGACGTTATGGCTGGGTCGCTCTGGCTAGCCGACCGCCTCGGTGACCTTCTCGGCGGGGACGAAGCCCTCCCGGATCACCTTGACCTTGCCGCCCTTGACCTCCACGACCGTGGAGCTGTCGCCGGGCTTGAGATCGCCGGCGTCGACGAACAGCGCGATGCGCCCAAAGAAGTTCTGGCGAATCTGCGCCGGAGAGGTCTCGCCGTGCTTGTTCTCCTTATTCGCGCTGGAGACGAATACCGGCCGACCCAGGGCCTCGACGACCTGGCGAACCAGGTCCTCGTCGGGTACGCGCACGCCCACCTTGCCGGTGGCCTTGACCAGGATCTTGCGCACCTGGCGGGGCAGATCGCGCGAGGCGTCGAAGCGAATGGTCAGCGGTCCGGGCCACAGCGCCTTCATGAGCTGGCTGGCCTTGGGGTCGAGATCATCGGTGACCTGCGCGAGCATCGTCTCGTCGGCCACGAACACCAGCGACGGTGCTTTGGAGATGCGCCGCTTGGCCTGCATCAGGCTCATGACGGCGTCTTCGTCGGTTAAATCGGCCAGCAGGCGATAGGTGCCGTTGCAGGGCATACATACGACCCCGCCGCGGTCGAGAATGTCTACGATTTGGTTGAGTCGGTTGGAATCGTCGGTGAGTTCGTCGTACTTGATGATTTCCACGTGTCGATCCGCCTTCGGAAAGGGAAAGATGAACGGCTCTGGAACGTGCAACTTCAGTATACGACTTTGGCTCCCGAATTCCACGATGCATCGCACCAAGAATCGGGCATGTCGTCCGAACTGCTGGACTCTGTAAGTAGAACGGATGTGGAGGGTGAGATATTGCGCAAAGTTGCGGCCACGAGGCCACAGCGTCCTAGGCCCCGCCCAACGCGTGGCCAAGCCAGCCGAACGCCCCGAAGAACTTGAGCATCGAGACTGCCACGATGAGGATGAGCAGCCGGCGCACCCACACGGCCGCGTTCTCGCTCTTGACGGCAAAGCGCGCCGCCGCCCAGGCGCCGACGCTCTGGCCGACGGCCATCAGCGCGCCGTAGGCCCAGTTGACCTGGCCGTTGAGGACGAAGACCGCCAGCGCAAATGAGGTAAATAGGCCGGCGATGAGCAGCTTGAGGGCCGCCGCCTCGACGATATTATACCCGGCGCCGAGCACCAGCGCGGCGAGCATCATGATCCCCACGCCCGCCTGGATGAACCCGCCATAGATGCCCACCACGAAGAACACCGCCAGCAGCCACCAGCGTGGCCGGCCCTCGTGAAGCTCGGACTTCTCGCGCAGCCATTTTTTGGGGTCGACCAGGATCACCAGCAGCATGCCCGCCATGACCACCCCGATGGCCGTCTGCATCTCGTTGGCGCTCATCTGCGCGGCCACCGCCGCCCCCACCACGGCGCCCAAGATGGTGGGCACGATGAACCACAGGCTGCCTTTCGTGCGCAGCTTGCCGCCGCGCCGAAGCGTCTCCACGCCCACTGCGCATTGCAGGAGGATGCCCACTCGGTTGGTGCCGTTGGCCACGTTGGCGGGAAGGCCCAAGAAGATGAGCAACGGCAGGGTCACCAGCGAGCCGCTGCCCGCCAGGGTATTGATCGCCCCGGCCACCGCGCCGCCGAGCAAGATCAACGGGTAGATGTACCAGGCAAAGTGCATGGTTCAGGGTGTCCGGGGGCGCGGGATCGGGGCGTCGGGTCGTCTACTTGCCAGCGGCCTTGCGCTTTCCGTGGTGCAGGATGGACTTGCGCACGCGGATCGCCTCGGGGGTAATCTCGACGTACTCGTCCGTCGCGATGAACTCGATGGCCTTCTCGAGGGAAAGTCGTGTCGGCGGCGTCAGAATCAAGGCGTCGTCGCTGCCGGAGGCGCGCACGTTGGTCAGCTTCTTGCCCTTGCAGGGGTTGACCACGAGCTCATTTTCGCGGCTGTTCTCGCCGATGACCTGCCCGCCGTAGACCTGCTCGCCGGGGCCGATGAACAACACGCCGCGCTCCTGCAGGTTGTTGAGCGAGTACCCGGTGGTCTCGCCCTTCTCCAGCACCACCAGCGCCCCGCCCCGGCGCCGCTCGATGTCGCCGCGGTAGGCGTCGTAGGCGTGAAAATTGGTGTGCATGATGCCGGTGCCGCGCGTGTCCGTCAAAAACTCCGAGCGGTAGCCAATGAGCCCGCGCGCGGGGACCAGAAACTCGACGCGCTGGCTGCCGTCGGAGTTCTGGCTCATGTGGGTGAGCTCGCCCTTGCGCTCCTGCAATTTGCGGATGACCGTGCCCGAGTAGTCGGCGTCGACCTCGATGACCACCTCCTCGATGGGCTCGAGCTTCTTGCCGTTCTCGTCGGTGTGGATGATGACCTCGGGCTGGCTGACCTGCAGCTCGTAGCCCTCCCGGCGCATCTGCTCGAGCAAGACCGACAGATGCAACTCGCCGCGCCCGCTGACCTTGAAGGCCTCCGGGCGGTCGGTGTCCTCGACGCGCAGCGCCACGTTGTGCTCGAGCTCGCGGTCGAGGCGCTCGCGGATCTGGCGGCTGGTCAAAAACTTACCCTCCAGGCCGGCAAACGGGCTGTCGTTGACCATGAAGATCATCGACAGCGTGGGCTCGTCGATCTCGATCATCTCCATCGGCGCGACGTGTTCGGGGTCGCAGATGGTCTCGCCGGGCAGGATCGCCTCCATGCCCGTGACCGCGCACAGCTCGCCGGCGCCGACTTCGTCGCGCTCGACCTTTTCGAGGCCCCTGAAGCCAAACAACTTGGTGATGCGCGCCTTGCTGCGCGACCCGTCGCGCCGGGCGATGACGACGTTGTCCCCCACGCGCATCTTGCCGGCGAAGACCCGGCCGATGGCCACCCGCCCCATGTAATCGTCGTAGTTGAGCGTGGCGATCTGCATCTTGAGCGGCGCCTCGGGGTCGTCTTTGGGCGGGCGAATATGCTCGACGATGGCGTCGAACAGCGGCACCAGATCGTTGGGCTCGTCGGCGGGATCGATGACCGCGTAGCCTTCCTTTCCGGAGGCGTAGATGACCGGAAAATCGAGCTGTTCGTCGGCCGCGCCCAGGTCCACGAACAGGTCGAAGACCTCGTCGAGCACCGCGTCGGGACGAGCGTTGGGGCGGTCGATCTTGTTGATAACCACCACCGGCTGGTGGCCGAGCTGCAGCGACTTCTTGAGCACGAACTTCGTCTGGGGCATGGGCCCCTCGAAGGCGTCGACCAACAACAGCACCGAGTCGACCATCTTGAGCACGCGCTCGACCTCGCCGCCGAAGTCGGCGTGGCCGGGGGTGTCCACGATATTGATGGTCGTGTCCCCGTAGTCGATGGCCGTGCACTTGGCCAAAATGGTGATCCCGCGCTCGCGTTCGAGCTGGTTGGTGTCCATGGCCCGCTCGGCCAGCTCACGGTGCGCGTCGATGGTGCCCGACTGCTTGAGCATCTCGTCGATCAGGGTGGTCTTACCGTGGTCGACGTGCGCCACGATGGCAATATTGCGTAGATTTTTCATGGGGATACTGCAGGGATTTAGGGATCCAGGGGTCCAGGAGTCCAGGCGTAACGACACGACGGTCCCGGACGCGGCCCCGGGTTATGCGACAAATGGCCGGCAAGTCAACCGGGATGTGCGGGGAGTTATTCGAAAATTGGCGCAGCAGGCCCGTTTTGCACGTCAGCCCACCGCCAGGTTGAGCTCCTGGCGCAGCGTGCGGTAGCGGTCGCTGACGGCGTACTCGGCCAGCGCCTGCATGCGCTCGTCGACCGAGCGCATGCCGATGCGCTGGGGCTCGTTTCGCAGGTAGTCGGCGGCGACGTCGAGATCGTCGCAGTAGATGAAGCCGACGCGGTTGGCGGTGTCCTCGACCGACTCCAGCCAGGTGCCCAGGTCGATGTCGCCCTGAGCGGCCATGACCTTATTGACGGCGTGGGTCAGCCGGCTCAGGTCATCGCCGCGCACATTCTTTTTGAGGTCCTTGAAGGCGCGCTTGCTGTGCTCGTCTTTGTCGAAGTCGAGCTCGGGCTTGACCAGCGCGGCGGCGAGCAAGAAGAACGCCTGCAGGTCGCTCATCGGGCGGATCGCGGCCAGGTAAAACGGCGACAGGAACAAGAAGAGCTGTTTGCCCACGATGAAGGCAATATGCTTCTCGCGGCCGCTTCCCAACAGCTCGTCGCCCACGATCATGCCCTCGGGCACCAGTGCGCCGTTGATCAGGCCGCGTTGGTCGGGCTTTCGCCACAACTCCGGCAGCTCCTCATAGCCCAACGAGGCGCCGATCTGCTTGTACAGGTTGTTAAAGGCGAGCTGCTCCTTGAATTTGACCCGATCGCGCCGCTTCAGCCCGTACTTCGAGCGGCTCTCGCCCACCCACTGTACCAGGGCGGGCTTGATGGTGCCGAAGATCCGGGAGATGTCGTTTTGCATCTTGGTGCTGAACACGAAGCGCTTGAGCAAGTCCATGGTCAACGGGCGCTTGGGCACCTTGACCATGGGGGACTTGATGCGCGCGACGAAGCCGCTGGCCTTCTCACCGAGCTCGCCACCAAGGTAGGCGTAGGTGCGCAGGTAGCAAAACGCCGGGTCGACCTCCTTGCGGCGCAGGTGAACTCGGCCGATGCGATCGAGGACGTCGATGCGCGAGGGATCGAGCTCGCGCATCGCGTGCAGGTGGCTGAGGGCCACGTCGGCGTGATCGGCGTCGCCCTCGGCGAGCTCGGCGACCTGCTCGTGCAGCCCCTGATTTTGGGGCATCAGATCCGAGGCCTGGTCGTAGGCGGTCAGCGCCTCGGCCTGGCGCTCGAGGTGGTTCAAGTACAGGTCCCCGAGCTTCTGCCACAGCACCGCCAAAAGCTTCTGGTCGGGCTCGTCGCGATCCTGGTTGGCGGCGATGAGCTGCAAGTAGGCGGCCTCCAGGCCGGTCCAGTCCTTGGCGTCGACCAGCAGCGAGGTGACCACCTTGAAGGCGTCCAGGCGGGTCGGGTCGAGATCGAGCGCGCGGCGGAAGCCGGCGAGCGCCTTTTCGGGCTCCCACAGCTCCTGGCGGGCGACCTTGCTGGACTCGATGAGCCAGTTGGCCTGCTCTTCGGGGGTGTCGGCGAGGCGGTGCAGCGTAAAGTACGCCCGGCTAAGCCGGCGCCAGTCGCCAATCTGACGGGCGACGGCGGCGATGGACTCCAGGGCGCGCTTGTTCTCGGCGTCCTCGGCCAGCGCCTCCTCATAGGTGTCCAGCGCGCGCCACGGGTCGTTGAACTTCTCCTTCCAATCGTCGCCCATGGCTACCAGCGCCATCGAGCGGGCGCGGTCGTTGTCCAGCGACTTAATCAGCTTGCGGCGCACCTCGATGACGTCGGCGGGCTCTCCGACCGCCCCGACCACGCGCAACAGCCCCGTCAGGGCGAGCTGGTCGTCGGCGGCTTGTTGCAGCGCCTTTTCGAAGGCGTGGCGCGCCTTTTCCAGGTCATCCGTCTCCTCGTAGTGGCGTCCGAGCTCGCGGTGGACCCAGCAGATGCGCTCGTCGTCGAGGTCGCGCTTGTGGTGGACCAGCATCGAGCGCAGGACGTCGGCGGCTTTCTCGCCGTCGTCGGCGGCCAAGAGCATCTCGGCGTACGGCTCGAGGACCTCGATGGCCCGCGGGTCGAATTCATAGGCCTGGGTGTAGGCCTTAAGCGCGTCGTCTTCGCGGTCGAAGGCGCGGTACAGGTGGCCGATCTGGGTGTACAGCCACACATTTTCGTCCAGATAACGCGATGAATCCGAGTGCGCGCTCGCCTCCTCGAGGCGGGCGATGGCGGCGTCGAACTCGCTGGCTTCGAAGAGGCTGGTGACCTCGGCCTTGAAGCGCTGGAAGTCCTCGACAAAGAGGCTGGTATCGGAAGTGGTTGCAGCGGCGTCGTTGGCCTGGTCGAGATCCGACATCGTCTCCGTCCGGAAGCAAGGATATCATCGTGCGACTAACTCGATGATTTTAGATGAACCCGAAGACACGTCAACAATCCGTCGCGCGCGTTCCTGGCCCGACTGCTTGAGGACCAGCCGATGGCGGCCGCTTCGCAGCCGCAGCGAGTGGCGCGTGCCCCCGCCGACCTTGTGGCCGTCGACATATAACGTCCCCCACGGGATCACCCGCACCTCCACGGCGTGGCGGGCGACGTGGTGGGTGGGCTTGGGCTCGGCTTTGGGCGCGACCTTGGCCTTGTCTGGGGCTGCGGGCTTGGCCTTGGCGCCGGCGTCGCGGCGCCCGGCGTCGACGTCGGCCTTCGCCGACTTGGCCGGCGGGGCCGCCTCCGCGTTCGCCTGCGCAGGCTTGGCCTTCGGCACAACGTCGGGCGGCGATGCGTCGTCTTTCGGCGCGGCCACGGCCGATGTGGCCCCGTTTTGGGCGCGCGGGGCAACCGCGGTGGGCGTGGGCGTGGGCGCGCCAGCGTTGTCCGCGTGTGTCGAGGTGGCCGCCGCCATCGGGGCCGACGTGGGCGCGGCGCTGGCGGTGCTGCCGGCGCGCAGCGCAAAATAGGTCACGCCGGCCACGACCACGAGCGCGGCCGCGGCCGCCCACGCGACCGGTGGCACCGCGCGCTTTCCCCGCGGGGCCGTCAACGTGCCGCTATTCGTGGAGCCGCCCGGCCCGCCGTCGGATTGAACGGAGACCTCGGCGGTGCTCCCGTCACTCTGCCCCCCGATGTCGTTCCCCGGCCGCGCCGGGTTGGCGATGGCCATGGTCGCGAGGGTGTGCTCGGAGTCGTCGACCACATTCGGCTCGGTGGTCACGGCGCTGATCTGACCGCTGTCGATGTCGACCGCGGCAGGTGCGGGCAGGTCATTGGGCGTCGCATCGTCCAACGTATCGGCGGCCATCGGCGGCATGCCCGCGACGCTGTCGAGCGCCTGCGTCGGCCCGGGCCTGTCCAGCGCAGGCACGGCGCGGGCGTCGAGCGCGGCGCGAAGCGCTCGGGCGAACTCGGTCACCGTGTCGAAGCGGTGCTCGGGCTTTTTGGCCAACGCCTTGAGCAGCACGGCCTCGAACGCGTCGGTGAGCGCGAGCCCCGGGTGGAAGGTGCGCGGCGGCTCCGGGCGCTCGGCCAATTGGCGCCCGGCGATCTCCATGGCGGTGCCCTCTTCGAAGGGCGTGCGCCCGGTGAGCATCTGGTAGGTCGAGATGGCCAGCGCGTACAGATCGGTGCGCCCGTCGATCGCCGCATCCCGGATCTGCTCGGGGGCCATGTACTTGGGGGTGCCGATGATCGTGCCGGTCTGGGTGAGGTCGCTGACGGTCATGCGGCTGCTTCCCAGCACCTTGGCGATGCCGAAGTCGATGACCTTGACGTAATTGGGGTCGTTGCCGCGCTCGAGCAGCATGATGTTGCGCGGCTTGATGTCGCGGTGGACCAGCCCGAGGTCGTGGGCCTCCTGCAGGCTGCCAGCGGCCTGTTCGACGACGTGAACGGTCTCCTCGACGCCCAACGGCCCCTCCGAGCGCAACACCGTGGTCAGATCGCGCCCGTCGAGCAGCTCCATGGCCAGAAACAGCAGCCCGGCATCGTCATCGCGCCCGAAATCGTACAACACCACGCTGTTGGGATGGGTCAGTCGGGAAGTCGTCTTGGCCTCGGTGCGAAACCGCGCCACGGTGGATTCGTCGGCGCACAGGTGGGGAAAGAGCACTTTGACGGCACAGCGCCGCCCCACGGACAATTGCACCGCCTCGAAGACCGCTCCGTAGCCGCCCTGGCCCAGCAATTCCTCGAGGCGGAACCGCCCAGCCAGGGTCTCTCCCTGAAGTTCTGCCAGCTTCACGTCGCACCGCCTTCATCGGCAAGGCGTCCCCCGCACGACACGCACCGCATACCCGTGCCACGGCAGCGTCGGGACAATGACCAACAAGTCTGCTCGCGTTTAATCTGTTACAGCGTGTCTTTACACCTACCACGAATCGGTGTCGGAGGGAAGACGCCTGCGGCTGGTTGGGCGCGGTTCTGTCATCGGGAGACTTTTGCTCCGCAAGACCCCCGCGGGTTCATCCCGCGGGTGAATCAGAAACGCGCGCGAGGCTTTCACAGCCGGCAGGCGCCGCCTCGCTTAGCTGGCCGATCTTTGCCTCCCGTGGGACAAGCCCGCGGGGGCGCCGTCGGATGGTCCCACACATTGTTGCGGGACGCCCCGGCGGGCCGATGATGCCTATTCGACCTGGGCGGGCTGGAGATGCTCGTCGCCGGCAAAGCGCACCACCACCGACCAGCGACCGATGGCGACCTTCTCGGGGATGGCCAGCTTGCCGTGGAAGCGCCCCCGGCTGTCGGTGTGCAGCGACCCCAGAGGAATGAATCCGTCGGCCGAGTGGCCGCCCACCGGCCCCAGGTACACCTGCAGGTTCTTGTCGGCCACCGGCTCGCCGCGCTCCGAGAACACGCTGCCGCGAAGCCCGAGGGCGTTGCCGCGAAACAGCTCGGAGGTGTCCGCTTGGACGTCGATATGCACCGGGGTGCGCTGGTCGGATGACGCCTGCGCGGGCGGCTCATCGGCGGCGTGCGCGGCCTGTGGAGTGGACGGATTGGCCCCGTTTGGCGCGCCTGGCGGCGTGGGCGCGTCGGCTGTGGCCCCGTCGGCGGGCCCGTCGGCAGCGGGCCCGGGGCGTTGGCCAGACGCCGACCCATCGGCCGGCGCGGACGACGACTCGCCGGGCGACGCCTGCGCCGACTGGCTCTGGTCGGCGCTGGACGCCCCGCCACGCTGGCGAATGCGCTCCTGCTCGGCCTTGAACTTGGGAGGCTCGGGCAAGCTGTCCGGGCCCGTCTTGTGCACGGTCCCGCCCGCGCGGCCGGTGTAGTTCATCTGATTGGCCGCCCCACCCAGGTCGATGCGCCGCCAGCCGCGCCCGGGCCAGTCGATCTCCACGAAGGCGTGCGCCTCGTTGTACACGTAGCGCGCCGGAATCCCCAGCGCGCGCGCCGAGATGACGAACGCCAGACTGCGGTGTCGACACACGCCGATCTGGGCGCGCGAAATCGAGGCGTATAAATCCTTGCCGCGAAGCTTGTCGGGAAACGGTCGGCCCTCGAAGTTGCGGTAATGCTCGACCAGGGCGTTGAGCGCGTCGATCGGGCGCATCGTCTTGGAGATGCTCAGGCTCTGGAGTACCCGGTCGGCCACCGCGCGCACCGGGCGAGGCAGCGCGGGGGTGCGCTCGCGAAAGTCACTCCACTGGACGTCCTCGGCCAGCGCGCCGCCGAAATACTTCCGGGGCGCGGCGATGCGCATATTCAGCCGCAGCAGCCCGTCGTAGCGCGGGATGACGTAGAAGTTGTCGGCGTCGTCACGCACCACCTTCACGGCGACCTCCGGCTCGGTCTGGATGTCCAGAATGCGCTGGGAGGGCGCCACGCTGGGCAAGGGGTGGCGTTTACCGCTGGTGGCGCGCAGCAAAAACGAGCCCCAGAAGACGTCTTCGTCGGCGCGGGGGTCGCCGCCCTCGACGCGCACCCGCGAGAACCCGTGGGTCTGCAAGGTCAGCGAATAGTCGCCGTCGGCGTACTGCACCTTATTCTGCACGACCCCGCGCTTGTAGGGGACGATGCTGGGCTCGAAATTGGCGTAGTAATCGAGCTGGTCGACCCGGTCGGTGGCGTCGTCCAGCCGGCTGGAGTGGTGCTCGGGGTCGAGCGGACCATACGGCGTGGAGGTCCTTCCGGGGTCGACGGGGCCGTTGGCGCCGAAGATGACCTCGTCGGAGCCTGGATTGACCGACAGCCCGGGAGGATCGCCGGCGACGGCCTTGGCGTGATTGTCGGCGGGCTTGACGCCAGACGCCTCGCTCTTGGCGCCCGAGGACGTGCCGCTCAGGTCGACGTCCCAGGGGTTGAAATACTCGTGGAGCACGACGCCATCGTCGCTCGATTGCGCCCACACCACCGCGCCGCCCAGGACGACGGTGGCCACGGTCGCGGCGACAAAGAAGGTGCGTCGGTCGAATAAGCCCATGGGGACACGATGCGTTGGAAGTCGACAACCTGATCAACACGCCACGCGGGCCAATCCTTCCACCCGCGTCGGCGCGCGCGCCCTGCCCTCAGGGCTTGGGCACGCCGGTCGTCGAGATGATCGCCTTGAGATCGTCGTCGTTGAACTCCAGGCCCACGCCCAGGAAGTAGTCCCGCCCGGTGTCGTTGAGCACGTCGTCCACGCCGCCCATGATATAGGCATATTGGAAGAATTTGTACGCCGCCATCGCCCGAAGCCGCGGGTTCTTGTCGACGGTGAAGTCGAAGATGTCGGCCTGCAACTCGAGGTCCTGGTCTTTGGTCAGGTACAGGTCCGCCCCCAGGCCGCCGGTGCTCTCGATGATGCCGAAGCGGCCAAATAGGGTCATCCACGGCGTGATTTGCCAGCCGCGGGCGAGCTCGGCGCTGAACTTGAAGTCGTTGGTCGTGGTGACCGTGGTGGTGCGATACAGCGGGTCCTGGCTTCCCGAATTGGTGGTGTTGACGTCCTGGCGGACCACCTCGGACTTGCCCCGATAATCGTCGACCAACTGCAACAGGTAGTACTTGTTCAGGTCCGGCTGCAGCTTCAGCCCTACGATATTCTTGAGGCGCTGGTGCTCGAAATAATACTCCGAGCGCAACTGCACGATCGTTTTGAGCTTGGTCAGCCGGTTGGTGTACTCCTCGGCGTCGGCCAAAATATGCTCGGTCTTGTTGGCGATGGACGGGTTATTGACCAACGCGCCGATGGTGCCCTCGCCCTCGTTGACCTTGTCGGTGATGTCCTGGACGTTTTGCAGGCTGTAGTTGAGCGAATCCAGCGTCGACTGCAGCCGCGACAGCGTGCCGCGCAGGGTACCCAGGCCGGCCTGCAAATCCCCGGACGACTGGCCGATGATGAACTTGACCTCCTGGACGACCTGGCGGGCGTCCTCGATCATCTGGCTCATCGACTTGGTGCCCGCCTGGGCGAATTGGCGGATGTCCCGGCTGGTCAACTCGGCGTTGGCGACCACCCGGTCGAGGCGCGCGCTGTTGCGACCCACGAAGTTGCGCAGCGTCCCCAGGATCTGCTGCAGGTCGCTCATCATCTTCTCGATCTTCTGGCGGCCCTGCTCGCCGCCGAACACGGCCGACAGCGATTGGGTGATACGCTCGATGTCACCGGTGATCTTATTGAACCGCTCGAATAGATCCTGCGGGCCGATGGCCTCGACCACGTCGTGGATCTGATCGCCGTCCTTTAGCACCTCGCCGGTGGTGCCCGGGGCGACCTCCAGGTAGTAATCGCCGATGAGGCTGGCCTGCTTCTTGGCGACGGTCGCCCCGTTTTTGTACCAGCCCGACGACTGCTTCTTCCCCTGGTAGAGCTTGATGTCCTTGGTGATGCTGATGTCGACGCGCGCCCGGTTGTGATCCAGGCGGATCGAGTCGATGTGACCGACGGGGATTCCCGCCATCATCACCCGCGAGTTGACCGCCAGCCCGGTGACGTCGTCGAAGAGCGCGTACACCTGGTAGCCCTCTTGATCGCCCAGAGCGCTGCCCCCAGTCAGCTCGACGATCATGAAGATTGTCCCGGCCACGGCCGCCAGCACCAGCAGGCCGACCTTGAACGGTGTAATGACGTTGTCCAACTTCATTTACTTCAATCCCACATCAGCACCGTGAGCAGGTAATCAATGAGCAAAATCGATACGCTGCTAGTCACCACCGAGGAGGTTGTCGCCTCCCCGACCCCTTTGGCGCCCCCGGACGCGTAGAATCCTTTGTAACAGCCTACCAGAGCGATGACCATGCCAAAGGCGGCAGCCTTGATGGCCGATTTGAGCAAGTCGAGGGGCTCGACGAATTGACGAATCTTGGCCACGAAGATGCCCGGGTCAGTGCCGAGCACCCGCACCGACAAAAAATACGCCGCGGCGATGCCCACAAGGTTAAACAACATGGTCAGCACCGGCAGCATGATGATGCTCGCCAGCAGCCGGGGGGTCACCAGGTATTGGATGGGATTGACGGCCATGACCGCCATCGCATCGATCTGCTCGGTGACCCGCATGGTCCCCAGCTCCGTGGCCATGGAGCTTCCCGTGCGCCCGGCGACCATCAAGCCGGCGAGCACCGGTCCCAGCTCGCGCACCAACGACACCGCCACGGTGCCACCGACGAGGGTCTGGGCGTTGAAGATCCGAAACGCGTAGTCGGCCTGGTAGGCGAGCACCAGTCCGCTGAACACCCCCGTCAGCAGCACGATGGGCAGACTGCCCACGCCCACCAACTCCAGGGCCTGGAACCAGATCCGCGGCCGGTAGGGAGGCCGGAACGCCCACACCAGCGCCTCGACGAGCATGATCACCATCTGACCGAGTTGCTCGATCGTGCCGATGGTGGCGTTGCCCACCGCCTCGACCCCGGCCTTTAATTTATCGAGCATGCGTTCGCCATCATGAGTGCAGGGATCCACCAAATACGTCCGCACCGCGGGATCGCCACTTCTGACGGGTAGCACAGGTGACGCTGCGCTGCAAAATTGTTGACGATCTCGGCCCCCCACTTCCCCCTCTCCCACGTCTTCAACTGCAACTTACGACTTCCTACGGTTGTATCGGCTCCTTCAGGCGGGTATCATGGCGCCGAATGAGATCTCCAGCCGTACATATCCATGATATTTCAACGAAAAGTATGTAGATGCGTCCTGGCCACCGGCTTGCTCGTGGGCCTGACCGTGGTGAGCGGGGCCGCCCGCGCCCAGCAAAACGCAGACCAGGACGACTCACCCGCCGCCGTCGCCCAGCAGTCGGTCTACGACGCCGCCTCCGCCGCGTTCGACGCCTCGGCCGACGCGGCCCAGTCGGCCGGACTGGGGGCCAAGGAAGGCGCCGAGGACTACAAAGAAGTCGCCGAAATGGCCCAACTCGAGGAAGAGAACCTCGACGCGGTCCTCGCTGGTCGCAATCCCAACTGGGACGCCGAGATCCTGGCGCCGTTTCGCGGCACCCTCAGCGAGCTGCACGAGGATCTGGGATACGTCGCCCAGTTGCACCAACTGGCGGCGATGCCCCCGACGGGCTCGAAGCTGCTGGACGTGCCCGCGGTCAAGAAGCGCTTCCAGAGCACCAAGGTGCTGGGGCTGGTCAGGCACAATCAGCCGGCGGTGCGCGCGTATCTGGACTTCTTCGACGGCCACGGCAAGCCGATCCTGGCGCGCTGGCTCGAGCGCATGGGCCGCTTTGCCCCGTTGATCCTCAAGACCCTGCACCAGGAGGGGCTGCCCCACGACCTGGTGTACGTGGCCATGATCGAGAGCGGCTTTAGCCCGTGGGCGCGCTCGCCGGCGGGCGCCGTCGGGCTGTGGCAGTTCATTCGGTCGACCGCCCGCGGCCTGGGGCTGCGCGTCGACGCCTACGTCGACGAGCGGCGCGATCCCGTCAAGGCCACCCGCGCGGCGGCCAAATACCTGACCTACCTGCACGACCAATTCGGCTCCTGGCCGTTGGCCCTGGCGGCCTACAACGGCGGGCCGGGGCTGGTCGCCAAGACCATCCGCGAGTACAACTCCAACGACTATTGGTTCATCTGCCGCCAGAAGGGCATGTACGACGAGACGCGTCGCTACGTCGCCAAGGTCATCGCCGCCGGGTTGGTGGCCAAGAACGCCGACATCTTCGGCCTGGACGTCGTCGAGGAGAAATCCAAATTCGACTTCGACGTCGTCGAGGTGCCCCCGCGCACGCGTCTGAGCCTGATCGCCGAGGCGATCGGCAGCGACGTCGACAGCCTCGAGAAGCTCAACCCCGAGCTGGTGCGTGACTACACCCCGCCGGGCAAGAAGAAATACCGCCTGCGCATCCCGGCGGGCACGACCAAGAAATTCGTGGCCAAATTCGACAAGGTCCGCGCCGAGGAAGGCGCCGAGCACACCACCTACCGGGTGCGCTTCGGCGAGACGGTGCGCATGATCGGCGAGCGGCTGCACGTCCCGCCGCGCGTCATTCGGGCGGCCAACGGCCTCGATCAGGGCGAACTCCCCCGATTCGACTCCGAGTTGGTCATCCCCAAAAAGGCACTTGGCACCTGGCGCCCGTCCAAGAAGAGGCACTCCAAGAAGGTCATCTTGTTGCCCTCCAAGAAGTTCAAAAACCCCACCAAGAAGCGCTATTTTTACCGGGTCAACGAGGGCGATACGCTCAAAGCGCTGGGACGAGGCCTGGGGGTCAACCCCGCCGACATCGTGCTGTGGAACAACCTCGACGCCAACGCCCACCTCAAAGAAGGGCTGTACCTGCAGATCTTTTTGCCCCGCTCGCGCAAGGTCGACTCGGTGGCGCTAAGCGCCGCGTCCCAGGTCAAGCCCATCGTCATCGGCAGCAACGAATACAAGGCCTGGCTGCGCAAGAGGAGCCGCGGGTCGGGTCGCGGGAGGTTCTGGCACCGGGTGCGCTCCGGCGAGAGCCTGTGGCTCATCGCCCACCGCTACAAGACCACCGTGCGCAAGCTCAAGCGGTGGAACCGCCGGCTTCGCCACCACACCCTGCTGCACCCCGGCCAAAAAATTCTGATCTATCGCTAACTGCGCCCGTTCAACAGCGATTCGATGAGCTGCTTGGCCTCGGGGCGCGTCCAGTCGTAGGCGTTGACGAAGCGGGCGACGATGCGCCCGTTCTTGTCGATGATGTACGTCTCGGGGATGAGCTCGGTGCCGTAGGCGTGGCTGGTATCGCCGGTCGAGTCCCACAACACGGTCATAGCGCTGTGCTGGCCGGGCAAAAACTCGCCCATGAACTTGGTGATGTCTTGCTGGTTGGGGTCGAGGCTGACGGCGACCATCTCCAAGCCCTGGCCCTGATACTCGCGCACCAGCCGCTCCATGCTGGGCATCTCCTGGCGACAGGGCGCGCAAAAGCTCGCCCAGAAGTTCAAGAAGACGACCTTGCCGCGAAAATCGGACAGCGACATCTTCTGGCCGGTGTCGACGTTGGGAAGCTCGAAGTCCGGCGCCGGCCGGTCGACCCACTCGCCGTTGAGATCGACCACCGCCTGGGCCACACCCGGCTTGTCGGAAAGGTGCCACGGGCCGAATTGCACGGCCACGAAGGCGACCACCGCCGCGCCCAGGATGAGCATCTTGACGTATTGCGTGTTCATGGGTTCATCCCTCACCAGCGGTTTCGAAGCTCGCGCACCGTGCGGAAGACCGCCTCTTCACGGGTGGCGGAGCGCTGCAATTCGCGCTCGAAGATCTGGGGGTGCTCGCCGGCGACGCGCTCGGCGAGCGCGGCGTCGTCGTAGCGGAAAAACGGATTATAGGCGCGCTCTTCGCCGAAGGTCGTCAAAAAGATATCGTCCGCCGGCGTCCCCCGCGCCTGCTCCAACAGGCTTTGGGCACGGGCGTTGTGCGGGTCGAGGAAGAGGACGAACTCCAGGTTGCGTACCGAGTAATCGTGGCCCGGATAAAACACGTCGTCGTCGGACGGCTGGCAGAGCACGTCGCGAAAGGTCTCGAAGAGCACGCCGGGGTCGCCGCCGAAGTTGCAGTTTCCGGCGCCTCCCACAAATACGGTGTCGCCGCTGAAGACGTGGCCGCCGCCGGCCAGGCTGATATGACCGGGGGTGTGCCCGGGCGTATCCAGCACATCCAGGCGGACATCGCCCACCTCGATGACGTCGCCGCCACCGACGCGCCGGTCGACCTCGTGGGTCTGCTGGGCCTCGATGCGCTCGGCGTCGCGCCGACCCGCCACCAATCTCGCCGCGGCGAAGCGGGCGAAGACCGCGTCGTTGCCGCCGATATGGTCGTGGTGGAAGTGGGTGTTGATCACCCAGCGAAGCTCCAGGCCGCGCGCTTCCACGAACGCGACCGCCTGGTCGCCGTCGACCGGGTCGACAAGCGCGGCTCGACCGGTGGTGTCGGCGATCACGTAAAAGAAATTGTCGCTGAGGTCGCTGGCGATGATGTCGACGTTCATAAGGCGTCTCCTGAGCGGCACGGGAGTGGAGGACGACGCCGGCCATCATAGGCCCCGCGGCGACAATCACAAGCCCCGCCCATCGGGCCGCTACCACAGATGGCAGCGCTGACGGCGGAGGTGGGCCTCGAGGCGCTGGCGGTAGCGCGCGGGCATGCCGTGGGTGTCCACCCAGAGGTGCGCCGGCGCGGCTTGCTCGGCCAGCCGCCTCACGTACGCCGCCACGCGCTCGACGCGGGCGGGAATCTGCCAAACGCCGGTGAGGTGCCACACCGACACCGGCAATCCCCGTCGGGCGCAGAAACGCACGACGTCGCGCAATCGTTCCAGGGTTATCGTATCGGCCAGACGGGCGTCGGCGAGCGCGTCGGCGCGGATGTGCGCGCCAGCGGCCATCTCGATGACGATGCCGTCACTGGTCGGCGGCCGGGTGTCCCAGTAGACGCCCGGGCGCTCGCCCGAGGTGACCAGCGCGTCCAACCACATGAGTGTCTTCTTCCACATGCTGCCTCCGCTTCACTGACGAGTATCGATTGCTGCCTCCTTCTTGGTTTTCGGCAATCCTGACCCGATCGTTGCGTGTCGCATCGAGCGGCCGCCCGCTGAATACGGACATAATACGAGCCTTCCCAATCAGTTAGACCATGTCGCGGCCCGCCGAGTTTTTCAGAGGGCCTTATTGTACTCGTGTGGCGTGGCGTGTTAGGATGGCTCCCCAGAGCTACCGTGTAAATCACTGCGAAATTGTCTCTCCGCGAAGCATTCTATGGCGGACATCGAGTCAGCAATCAATCACGCTTGCCCACCCTCGCCGCGGCGAAAACGGTGGGTCTCCCGCGCCCTGTTGGCGCTCCTCGTCTGTGCGAGCATGGTCTCGTCGGGGTGTTTCCTCGACTTCGACCAGTTCCACACCCAAAACGGCGCCATCACCGACGCCGGCGATGCCACCGGCGACGCCACGTCCGGGCCGGATGGAGGCAGCGCCGACGCCGACACCGACGCGGGCACGGACGCATCGGGCTCCACCGGTGCCATCGGCGCGGCGTGCACCGCCGACGGCGACTGCGCCGATGGCTCGACGTGCGTGCAGGGCTACTGCACCAGCGGCTGTGATGCCGACACGCCCTGCCCCGACGGCAGCTCGTGCGAGATGTGGGCGGGCCAGATGCAGTGCGTGGCCGATTGTGACGCCGCCAAAAGCTGTGACGGCGTCGCCGGGCGCGACGACCTGCAATGTGTGGCCGTGGCCGACAAGATCGATCTGGGGGCGCGGCCCCACCAGAGCTGGGCGTGCCTGCCGGACAGCGACAAAGACAGCATTCCCGACGGCGAGGACAACTGCCCCGACAAGCCCAACCCCATGCAGCGAGACCGCGACGGCGACGGCCAGGGCGACGCCTGTGACAGCGATCCGTTGTGCCACGCCAACGCCGACAGCGGCGTGCTCGACTATGGCACGGTGACCTACCCGGCGACCAAATTCGCCCTGCCCGAGACCACCACCCTGGACTGGGTGCCGGTGCTCGGCGGGCTCAACGACGACGGCACGCCCGCGGACACCCTGGCCATCATCGACCGCGCCGCGGGCACCTGGAGCCAGCCCACTACCCTGCCCTACGCCGCCTTCGACCGCGCCGTGGGCCCGAGCACCGGCGATCGCTATCTGGTGACCCCGGGCACCCTGCAGGCGGGACAATCCGAAATGGGCGAGCAGGTCGTCGTCGGCCGAGACGGCACGACCACCTTGGATGCCGAGTATACCGGAGGGTTGTACGACAAGGTCATCGCCACCACCGGTGACGATTACACGCTGGTCTTCGGCTACGGCCACGACGCCTCGTCGTCGTCGAACGACTGGAGATTGCTTCGCTACAACCCCGCCACCCACCAGTACGAAGGGGTGACCGGGGGCATGGCCTACGACCGGGTCGCCTGGCATGCCGCGGTGACCATGCAGGGCGAGGTCATCTTCTACTCCCAGGTGATGCCGACCCTGGGCGCGATGCGCCTGCTGCGGGTCAGCGCCGACGCCCGGTCGGCCTCGATCACCACCGTGCAGCTTCCGGCGCGCGAGCCGCCGGCGACCGGCCAATTCGATCCCTTCATCGTCTCCGGGACGGGCGGGGTGCTGTACGCCTTCGATCGGGCGGTGGGCTCGGCGGTGCGCATCGACCTGCAGAGCGGCTCGGTCACCCGCATCAACGAGTTCGACCTCAACCTGGCGGCCAACGATCCCCACTTCGTGTCGGTGCCGGGCTCGCCGAGCTTCCTGGTGGTCGACCGCTCGACCGACGACCCCACCAAGCTCAGCGCCAAGGAATACTTCCTGCCGTGCCTGCCGGGCACGGATGCGCGCGACGGCGACGGCGACGGGGTGGGCGATATTCTGGACAATTGTCCGAGCACGGCCAACCCCGACCAGAAGGACGCCGACTTCGACTTCATCGGCGACTCCTGCGACGCCGACGCCGACAACGACGGCACCCCCAACGACTCGGACAAGACTCTGGCCGACGACGGGGCCACCGAGGTCTCCCTGGCGCTGGACACCGACAACGACGGCACTCCCAACGAGTCCGACGATGACATCGACAACGATGGCATCCCCAACAGCGCCGATCGCATGCCGGTGGACACCGACAACGACGGGCTGAACAACGCCGTCGACACCGACGACGACAGCGACGGCTACAAGGACTCCGACGAGGCCGCCGCGGGCACCGACCCGCTGGACCCGTTGAGCTTCCCGGGCGCCGGCGTGGTCTCGTGGGTGCGCGACGACGGCTCGACGCGCAGCGTGCAGTACGCCCCGGTCGACGACGCCGCCAACGCCACCACGCTGGCCGGCGACACCTCTACGGCCTACCAGCCGCGGTTTGTCGACGGCGGCCAGCAGATCTTCGCCCTCGACGGCCAGCCGGGCACGGCCACCGGCGTGGAATTGATCTCGACCGACCCCAACGCCACCGCGCCGGCGCAGACCTTCGACGTGGGCGTTGCCCTGCGCGGGGCGGCCCCGGCGCCGGGCGGGCTAAGCGCCGGCGTTCTCTCGTCGATCGTCGCCGCCCATGCCAACCAGCAGACCACGGGCGCCTGGCAGTTGTCGATGATCAACGTCGGCGACGCCACGGTCACCCCGCTGGTGACCATGTTTGGCGACGTATCGTCGCCCTCGGTGGCCGGCGGCATAGCCGCCTTCCTGGCGGCGCCCGCGGGCTGCGATGCCTGTCGGCGCGCTTACACGGTCTCGGTGACCGACGGCACCCTGAGCGCGGCCACGACGGGGGTAAAAAATCCGACAAATTTGCGCTATGATGGAAGCACGCTGGTGATGGTGGGTGAGGCATCCAAGGGCGATGGAACATCGGCCTATGTCGTCCACGGCACCAGCGTCGGCGAGTTCCGCCCGCCCGGGACCACCCAGGTGGACTCGGCGGTGCGCACAGCCAGCGGGCAGTTGCTCGTCGCGGCGCGCGCCGACGACCAGAGCCATTTTGGCGTCTGGCTGTATAACCCGCGCTCGCGACGCTGGTACGCCGTGGCCAGCGGCGCTGACGACCTGGTCGACATCGACTGGGTCGCCCAGGTGCCCGAGCCGGCGACCGCGCCCCCGGTCACCCCCTAGGGGCGATGAAAGTTGGGAAGCCGGCCTCGAGATGGTATTCGTGTGAACCGACGGTGATGAACGTGCACCCGGCGAAGCCGGTGAACAACCACCCCCAATGGTGGACGTAAGACTGAGACGCAATGGCTGAGGAACTGCCACAACAGTTTGGCAACTACACCCTGCACACGCTCATCGCGCGTGGGGGCATGGCCGAGATCTATCGCGCCACGATGCCCGGCATTGGCGGTTTCGAGAAGACGGTGGCGATCAAAAAGATCCTGCCGCACCTGGCCGAAAACGAAGAATTCATCACCATGCTCAAGGATGAGGCCAACATCCTGGTGAGCATCAGCCACTCCAATATCGCCCAGGTCTACGATCTGGGCAAAATCGACGACACCTATTACATCTCCATGGAGTACGTCCATGGATTGGACCTGTCCGGGATCATCAAGACCCTGGAGAAGCGCGGCGAATACCTGCCCATCCCGCACGCGGTCTACATCGGCAGTTGCATGTGCGCCGGGCTGCACGCCGCCCACACCAACACCGACAAGCAGGGAAATCGGCTCAATATCGTCCACCGCGACGTCAGCCCGCACAACGTGATCATCAGCTTTGCCGGCGACGTCAAGCTCATCGATTTCGGCGTGGCCAAGGCCGCCGTCAAGGAGAGCCACACCCAGATGGGCGTCATCAAGGGCAAGCTGCTGTATATGGCCCCCGAGCAGGCCATGGCCAAGGACCTCGACGGGCGCGCCGACCTGTTCGCGGTGGGCCTGTGCATGTACAAGATGCTCACCTACGAGCTGCCCTTCCGCGGCGAGAACGAATTCCAGATCTACAACAACATCCTCTCCAAGGAGATCGTCCCGCCCAGGCAGCTCAACCCGGCGGTGCCCGAAGAGGTCAACCAGATCGTGATGACCCTGCTGCAGCGCGACCCGGACAAGCGCTACCAGGATGGCTACTCGGCCAAACAGGACCTGGAGCGCGCGCTGCACAACATCGCCCCGGGCTATACGGTCAACCGGTTGAGCCGCTTCGTGGAGGACAACTTCTCCCAGGCGGCCAAGCAGCGCCAGGATGCCCAGGATATCTCGGGCCCCAAAGGCGTCGCCCCGGAGACCCCGTCGGCCAACGCGGTGGGCACCGGACAATTGACCAGCGGCGCGGACATCCCCGAGCTGCAACCGGTCTCCGTCGAGGATTCGAACCCCGGCCGCCAGCGGGTGCGCGCGTCCAACCAGGGACCGCCGCCCACCCCCGGCCCGCCGGCGCAGCCCGCGTCGCTGGGACCGGGCGGGGCCATGCGCACCCAGACCAACCAGGAGGAGATCACCGGCGACCTCGACGCCGAGGAGTTGGCGCGCGGGGCTGCCGGGGAGACCAAGAGCGGGCCGCCCGCGGCCGTCTACGCCATCGGCGTGATGGTGGTGGTCATCGTCGGGCTGGTAGTCTACGCGGTCGTCTTCGGCGGCAAGAAAGAGACGCCGGCGCCCGCCCCCAAAGTGGCCGCCAGCGCCAAGAGCGCCACCACGCCGACGCCAGCCCCGGCGCCCTCGCCGATGGTCCACGTCTCGCTGGACTCGCGGCCTAGCAAGGCCACGCTGTTCCGCGGCGACGACGAGCTGGGGACGACGCCGACCAAGTTGGTGCTTCGCCGCGGCGACAAGCCCATCGAGCTGACGCTTCGCAAAGATGGCTACGAGGAGCTGGCCTTCGAAGTCGTGCCCGATTCCGACATCGACCAGACCATCGACCTGGTGGCCAGCGATGGCGCCGGGGCGGACGCCGGGATTGACGCCGCCGCCGCCGACGAGCAGCCCGCCGAAAAGGCCAGGCCCAAGCCGGCCGACCATACGGCGCCGAAGCCGGCGCCGAAGCCGGCGCCCACGGCTCACGCCGCCAAGCCCGGTGCTCAGCAGGCCCTGGCCGCCACCCACAAGCATGACAAAGCGCCCGTCGAGCAGCCCAAACCCGACAAGAAGCCGAGCAAGGCCCCGCCGAAGCCGGCTGCGCCCAAACCCGAGCCTCATCCCAGTGGCCAGGCGCCGCCACCCAGCGATGAGGCCCCGTCGCTATTCGACGACGCTCCCGACGAGAAGCCGGCGCCCAAGAAAAAGACCAAGTCGAAGACCAAAGACAAAAACAAAGGCAAGAAGTCCCAAGAGATCATTGATCCCTTCGGATGATTCCAAGCGGATGCCAACGTATACAGCGCGTCACGAGTAGACCCTATGAAGGGCAGTCCCCCCCAGATCCGATTCTCCGTCTTCCGTCTGCTGGCGGCGTCTGTGCTGTCACTGGGCATTGTGCTCTGCGGGCCGGCCCCGTTTGTGGCCAGCGTCGCGGCCCAGTCGCGCGCGGATATTGAAAAGGCCAAAAAGCAGTTCCATGCCGGCAAGAAGTACTACGACGACGGCAAGTTTCTCGAAGCCGCGCAGGCCTTCGAGAAGGCCTACGAGTTATCCAAGCGAAGTGAGCTGCTGTACAATATCGGCCACTCGTACTGGAAAGCCAAAAAGCTCAAGAAGGCCGAAACCTACTTGCAAAAATACCTCAACGCCCTGCCCGACGCGCCCAACGCCGACCAGGTCGTCGAGTCGATCATCCAGATCCAGGAAGACATGGCCGCCCAGATGGCCAATATCAAGGTCGATGCGACGCGCACCGGGGTCGAGATCTACGTGGACAAGGAAGACTCCGCGCGCTGCAAGACCCCGTGCACGCTGTCGCTGCTTCCTGGCAAGCACACGCTGACCGCCCGCCCGGCGGGCATGGCGGCGACCACCAAGACGATCACGGTCAAGGCCGAGCAGAAGTCCTCGGTCAAATTTGCCCTGCCCGGCCGGCTGCAGGTGCAGACCGACCAGCGCTCCGGCACGGTCAAGATCGACGGGGCGAGCACCGTCTCGCTTCCCATGACCCAGCCGGTCTCCCTCGCCCCCGGCAAGCACAAGCTGACGGTCATCGGCGCCGACGGCAATCACTGGAAGGGCAGCGTCGACGTCACCAGCGGTGAGCTCACCCACATCATGGTGCCCATGGCCCCGCTGGCAGAGTCCGGCGGCCACGCCAGCATGTTGCGCACCGTATCCTACGGCCTGGCCGGCGCCTCGGCGGGCTTCCTCATCGGCGGCATCGTATTGGGCATGCACGCCAGCGATACCCACTCCGCCCTGCAGGACCGCCAAAATGCGCTGGGGAGCGTCGACCCCAAGATGGTCGATCAGGGTAAGAGCGCCCAGTTCGGCGCCAACCTGATGTACACCCTCAGCGCCGTCTCTCTGGCCGGCGGCGCCGGCTTATTCGCCTGGGATCTGTACGGTGGGGGCTCCAAAGAGCAGGATATTCCGGCCTCCAAGCCCGCCGCGCCGGCCAAACAGGCCAAAGACGACGGCGGCCTGCTCCAGGTCGGACACAAGGGCGCCGCTGCCAAGTCGTCGGACGCCAACAGTGACGGCTCCGCCAAAGACGACGGCAAAGGCAAGGCACAGGGCGACGATCTATTCTGATCGGCGCCCCCCGGTCCGCGGCGGGTTCACAGCACGAACTTCGCCTCGTCGATCTCCTTGAAGCCGGCGTAGACGTCGAGCACTCCCTCGGCGCTGGGCACCTCCACCGAGACGGTCACCGACACATGCTTGCCCCCGGAGCTCTCGCGGGTGGAGATGTCCGGCTCGACATCACCGAGCACATTGATGACGACCTGCACCACGCGAGTGATGAACTCGTCGGAGTTTGCACCGATCACCTTGAAGATGTAGGGACCGGGGAAGGCGTGGACCTCGTTGAGGCGATCGAGCAGTACGGAACGTTTGGTCATGGTCTTTTCGGGGTTCCTGGTTGATCATTTCTCGTCGATCATAACGAAAGGACTCGGCAGCCCCAATCCCCAAACTTAAACTCACGCGACAAAATGAGTGCACAAAACGTCTCATCGCCCCCGATACTGGTGCTCGCGTCGGGCTCGCGGTACAAGCGGCGGTTGCTGGAGCGGTTGGGCGTCGACTTCGAGGCCGAGGCGGCCGATCTCGACGAGGCGGCGCTCGTCGGCGAATCGCCCGCCCAGACCGCGCAGCGCCTGGCGCTGGCCAAGGCCCGGGCGATCCGGCTCAGTCACCCCGATGCCCACGTGCTGGGCGCCGACCAGGTCATCGCGCTCGGCGAGCAGCGCTTCTCCAAACCCGGCGACGAGGAAGGCGCCCGGCGCCAACTGGCCGAGCTCAGCGGCAAGACCCACCAGTTGCTCACCGCCGTCGCCCTGGTCTGCCCCGACGGGCGCACCTTCGAAGACCTGGCCGAGTACCGCATGAGCATGCGCCCGTTGAGCGGCGAGGAAATCGCCGCCTACGTCGCCGAGGACCGCCCCACCGACTGCGCCGGCGCGTATAAGATCGAAGCCGGCGGCATCCGCCTGTTTCACTCGATGGCCGGCGACGACTACACGGCCATCGTCGGCCTTCCGCTGACGCGGGTGCGTCGGCTGCTCGAGCAGGCCCATTTCTTCGACGACGACGCCCCGTGATGGACGCACAGCCCCCCGACATCGGCATCTTCGAGCGCTACCGCCCCATCGTCGACGACTGGGAGGCGTTTTGTGACGCGCTAAAGCGCCCGCTTCCGGTTTGCGTGTGGACCAACACCCTGCGCACCAGCGCCGAGCGCCTGGCCCAGTGGATGCGCGCGGGCGGCTTTCCGGTCGAACCCATCGGCTGGTACCCGGGGGCGTTTCGCCTGCCCGCCGAGGTCCACCCGGGCAATCGGCTGGAGTACGTCGCCGGGCTGTACCACGTCCAAGAGGAGGTCTCGCTCATCCCGCCGATGCTTTTGGAGGCGCGCGCCGACGAGCGCGTCCTCGACCTGTGCGCGGCGCCGGGCAACAAGACCGTCCAGCTCGCCGTGGCGATGAACAACCGGGGCACGCTGGTGGCCAACGACCGCAATGGCTACCGTCTGCGCGCCCTGCGCCGGGTGATCGATCGCCTCGGGGTAGTCAATACCAGCGTGACGGCTTATGATGGAGCCAACTACCCGCCGGAAAGCGGACTGTTCGACAAGGTGCTGGTGGACGTGCCCTGTAGCTGCGAGGGCACCACGCGCAAGCACCCCGGGGCCATCGCCAGCGCCTCGGAGTCGTTTTACGCCCGGGTGGGCGGCGCCCAACGCGCCTTGCTGCGCAAGGCCGTTCGCCTGTGCAAGGTGGGCGGACGCATCGCCTACTCGACGTGCACGTATTCGCCCGAGGAAAACGAACTGGTCGTCGACGACATCATCACCACATTTGGGCCAGACGCGCTGCGCGTGCTACCGGCACGGATCAGCGGGTTGACGTGCGCGCCGGGGCTTACACAGTGGCAGGGGCGCACGCTGTCGGCCGACTTGAGCAACGCCATGCGTATTTGGCCGCATCAAAATGATACCGGCGGCTTCTTTGTAGCCCTGCTCGAGAAGACGGCGGTGGTATGACCATGAGTTCCGAGCATTCCAAATCCAGCGAGGCGTCCGACGAGTTGCAGAGGGCGCGCGAGGCCATCGCACGCCACGCCGAGATCGTCGAGCGCGCTCCCTGGCTGGAGATGATCGAGCAGCGCTTCGGCATTCCCGGCCGGGCCTTCGACGACTATCTCATCATCCGGCCCAACCGGCGTGCGTTGCATCTGGTGCGCCGGGATCACGCGCCCCCCGAGCGGCCCCAGCCCGACGTCATCGGCATGAGCTTCGTGCGCACACGCATGAAGTTTCCCAAGCTGACCACGGCCGCGGCCATGAGCTTTGGCCATCTGGCCACGCGCAACCGGGTGGCGTTGAGCCGCGCGCAGGCGGACGCGTTTTTGAGCCGCGAGCCCATCGAGCTTGGCGCCGAGCAGGCCGAGCTGTGCACCGGCACCGGGTATGTGCTGGCGGGCATCGAGGAGGTCGTCCTGGGCGTGGGCCTGTTTCGCGCCGGCGACGACGGCGGCGGCCGGCTGAACAGCCTGTTGCCCAAGGCCTGGACGCTGGCCGACGAGGAGTCCGCCTTCGACACGGACTTACAGCAATGAACCGTCCGGTGGAAAACGAGCCCACATTCGAGCTGGAAGCGCGCCACGATCTCATCCGACAGGTGGGAAGCGGGCTGATGGGTGCGCTGTACGAGGCGCTGGAGCGCGAGACCGGCCAGGCGGTCGCCGTCAAGCGACTGGTCCACCTGCGCCCGCAGGACCCCGCGCGGTTTCGCCGCGCGTTCGAGGCGCTGGGCCGGCTCAACCACCCCCACCTGGCCAGTTGGCGAGAGTACGTCGAGCTGGACGACGGCCACTACCTGCTGTCGGAGTTCATCGACGGGGTCGACCTGCTGACGTACCTGCGCCAGGAGCCCAGCGCCGAGGAGATGCGCGCGCTCACCCAGCGCGAGGACCGCGCCGAAGAGGGGATCACCGACACCGACGAGATTCCCCACAGCGGCACCATCGAGCTCGACGCCGACCTCGAGGTCGACACCAGCGAGCTCGCCGCCGTCGACGAGCCGACCACCGAAGGGCTGGCGGCGGCCAGCGAACCCGCCGAGGACACCACCGACGGCGAGCGCGACGACGTCGTCTCCGGCGAACTCCTCGAGCCGAGTTCGGCGGAGGTCGAGGGGCTGGACGACGAGGAATCTGCCGCCGACATCGTCGCGCGCATCGCCTCGGAGAGCTCCGAGCCGCGCGAGGTCAGCCTCGACCTGGTGCTGCTTCGCCTCGAGCGGCTGCTGCCGCAGTTGGTCGACGCCCTGGAGCATTTGCACCGGTTCCGCAAACACCACGGCGACCTCAAGCCCAGCAATATCCTGGTCGATGCCAGCGGCCGCTGCCTGGTGACCGATTACGGCGTGCTCCAGGAGCTCGACGTCGCCGAGGCCGCCGAGCCCGCCGCCGCGAAAGTGGTCGCCCACACCTGTACCTACCGCGCGCCCGAGGCGCTGAGCTTCGACGAGTCCAGCCCCCAGGCCGACCTGTACGCGTTGGGCTGTGTGCTCTTCGAGGCCATCAGCGGCGAGCCGCCGTTTTCGGGGGACACCGAGGCGGTGCGCGACCAGCAGCTCAACGTCGAGCCGCGCTCGCTCTCGGAGATTCGAGCCGCGCTGCCCGGCCTCCTGGGCGGACATCATCCACGGGCTGCTCGACAAGAATCCGACGCGCCGCCCGCCGCTGAGCGACGTGCGCGAGTTGGTCGAGTACTCCGAAGCCTACGCCGTGGGCATCCCCGCCTCGGCGGTGCCCGAGCAGGAGTTTTTCTTCGGGCGCTCCGACCTCATCGACGACATCCTGACCGAGGCCAAGCAGTGCTACCAGCGCAAGCGGCTGGGAGTGTCGATTCTGCGCGGACCGGCAGGCGTGGGCAAGACGGCCATCTCGCAGGCGGTGTCCTACCTGGCCTCGCGGCGCGGCTGGCTGGTGCTGCGCGGCAAGTGCTACAACCGCGAGTCGCTCATCTATCAGGCGTGGGACGAACTCGCCGCCCAGCTCGACCAGATCTTCGAGGAACTCCCCGAGGACATCCAGCACAAGGTCGACGCCTGTCGGCGCCAATCCGCCCTGCTCTTTCCGGTGCTCGGCCGCCCCGATGATCCTCCGGCGCCGGAGCTGTCCCGCCTGGACGTCATCGACAGCCTGCGAAGCCTGCTGCGCCGACTGTCCACCCAACGGCCGCTGCTGTTGTTGATGGACGACCTGCACTGGGCCAGTTGGGACAGCGCCGGGCTGCTGCTCGACCTCATCGGCGAGCCGCGCGGGTTGCGCTGTATGGTGCTGGGGACCTGGCTGGGCGGCGGAGACGACGGCTCGAGCGACCACCCGTTGTTGACCGGCCTTCAGACCTGTCCGGCGCCGGTGCGCTGGCTCGACGTCCGCGGCTTTTCCAAGGATGAGGCGCGCGAATACGTCATCTCGGCGGGCTCGCACCTGTCGCTGCAGGATCAGCGCCGGGTGCTCAAACGCGGCGAGTTCAACCCCCTGTTGCTCGAAGAGCTCATCTACGAGGCTCGCCCCGACGAGGTCGAGCCCGACGAAGCCGTGCCCATGCCCGCCCGCACCGCCCCGGTCTCCGAGAAGCTCACCGAGATGATCGAGGCGCGCATCGAGGCGCTGAACCGACGCGAGCGCTTCGTCCTCGAGGTGTTGTCGGTGGCCTCCATCCCCCTGCCGGGCACCATGATCGCGACCATCCTGGACGAGGAATTTCGCCGGGGACAGTCCGTCGAGAACACCGCCCAGGATGCGCTGGCCAGGCTGCTGGAGACCCGCTTCGTCGAGCGCATCGACTCCCATCATTGGGATGTGGCCTATACCGTCGCCCACAACAGCTACCGGGAGTTCATCCTCGGCCAGCTACGCCAGCAGCGCTACGCCCACCTGTGCAAGCGCATCGCCGACGGGGTGCGCCGCGGCTGGCCGGCGGCCGAGGAGCTGCGCTTCGAATACCTGCTGCGCGCCGGGCAGAACCGCGACGCCGCCGACGCCGCGCTGCGCGCGGCCGCCTCCGCCGAGGAGCGCTTCGCCTACAACCGCGCCGCCAAGCTGTGGCGTTGGCTCAGCGCGCATGGCGGCGTGGTCAGCCTGACGCCGGGCACCCGGCCGATGGCCGAGCACGCACGCCTGGAATTATTGGCCCACCGCTTTGACGACGCTGCCGACCTATACGGCCAGGTCGCCGCCGAGCCGCCCAACGACATCGCCCGCGCCGACTATTTGGGCTCGGCCTTCGAGGCCTGCGTGCGCGCCGGGCGCCACCAAGCCGCCCGTCAGGCGCTCGACGACGCGCTGGGCATCTTCGGCGAGCACTACTACCGCAGCGGGCTGCTCACGCGGCTGGGCCAGGTCAAAGACCGCGCGCTGGCCGCCACCGGACGCTGGTCGGACTCCACCGACCGCGTCCAGGTGGGCACGGCCACCAAGCAGCAGACCCTGCGCGCCGAGCTGTATCGGCTGGCGCTCGACGTCGAAGACTTGCTCGACCCCGCCAACACCGAGCGCCTGCGCACCCGCCTGTCGGTGCTGGCCAAGGGCACCCGTGACGCACGGCTGGTGGGCCTGGACCGCATGTACCTGGCTCGCCAGATCTCGCAGTACGAGGGGGCGCGCCGCCACGAGCGGGTCACCGGTTGGCTCGACGACGCCGCCACGCTGGTCGAGCGCGCCGGCGACTGGGAGCTTCGTGGGCTGTGCGAGCTGTCCCGCGCCGACCAATTTCGCCTGCGCGGTCAATTCGACGAGGCCGACGAGCGGTTGAACATGGCCGCCAAATATTTGCGCAGCGCCGGGCGGCGCAAACTGCACCACCGCCACCTGCTCAAGCTGGGACTCGCCCGCCTGCTGCTCGACCGCGGCCAACTGGGCGACGCCGACTTTCTGGCCCGCCAATTGCTGCACTTCTGGCGCGGCGACCGCTACGTGAGCTTCCGCGCCCACCAGGTGCTCATCCCCACCCACCTGCTCGCCGGGCGCACCGGCCACGTCGAGCACCTGCTCGATCGCTGTCGCGAGTATATCGCGGACACGCCCACCGACCTGGCCGACGTGTGGGTGGCGCGCATGAGCGCCCGGCTCAACATCGCGTTGGGTCGCCCGGAGGTCGCCGTCGGCCAGCTCGACGTGCTCGCCGAAAAGATGCACCGCTCGGGCCTGCTCAAACATGGGTGGGCGGCGGCGACCCTGTCGCTGTCGCTGGGCCAGGCGTTGGCCGCGCTGGCCGAGCGCGAGCAGGCGTTGGTGGAGAGCCGCCACACCGAGACGCTCGAGCGACTCAAGGACACGGTGGGCACCCTGGAGAGCTACCGAGGCATCCTTCCACGAGTCACCCGCGCCGAAGTCGCCCGGCTCATCAGCCGCATGGAGCTGTTGCGCGGCCACCCCAAAAAGGCGCTCAAGGCGCTCGACGAGGCCGTCGGCCTGCTGCTGCGCTACGACAACCCCATCGAGCGCGCCAAATGCCTGGAGGCCCGCGGGGTGATCCTGCGCACCCTCGAGGTCAGCGACGCCCCGGCGATGATCGAGCTGGCCCTGGCGGTCTACCAGCACTACGACGCTCGCCTGCCGCTGTTCCTCGAGGGCTGGCCGGTGCCCTCGAAGCATTCCCGCCTCGCCAAAGACGACGAATAGCCTCTGAAGGTAGCACTCGGCTAAAGGCCTCGTGCAACCCTCAGCTAAGTAGGCCGCGCAAACGGCGCGCGGCGCGCTTCGCCTTTGGCTACGCTTGAACCCCTCAACCCCTGGCCCCCCTGGACCCCCGGACCCCTATTTCAGCTCATGCTTCTTGAGTAATTCGCGCATGTGGTAGCGCGTGATGCCCGCCTCGCGGGCCGATTGGGAGATATTGCCGTCGTTGAGCTCGTAGATGCGCTCCAGGTACTGCCGCTCGAATTGGTCGAGCAGGCGCTCCTTGGCCTCCTTATACTCCAGCGACAGGTCTACGCTCAGATGCGTGCCTCCGCCGTCGTTGGCCAGCGCGGGCGTCTGCAGCACCGGCCGGGAGAGCTGCTGGCTGCGCAGTTGCAGATCCGAGCGCTCGATGACCCCCTGTGAGCACAGACTGGCGGCGCGCACGATGACGTTTTTGAGCTCGCGCACGTTGCCCGGCCACAGGTGGCCCATCAGCGCGTCGCGCGCGTCGGCGGTCATGCGGGCGCGCTGCTTGTCCGGGCGACGCTCGGCCTCCTGGTCCAGAAAGTGCTCCACCAGCAGCGGGATGTCCTCGGGGCGCTCGACCAGCGGGGGTAAGTGGATCTGGATGACCGACAGGCGGAAATACAGGTCCTCGCGGAAGGTCCCCTCGTTGACCATCTCACGCAGGTCGCGGTTGGTGGCCGCGACCACGCGGCAGTCCGAGCGGATGGTGCGACTGCCCCCGACACGCTTGAACTCGCGGTTCTCCAGCACGCGCAACAGCTTGGGCTGCAGCGAGATGTCCAACTCGCCGATCTCGTCGAGGAAGAGCGTGCCCCCCTCGGCCTGCTCGAAGGCGCCGGTGCGCTGCTCGTGGGCGCCGGTAAACGCCCCGCGCTCGTGGCCGAAGACGTACGACTCCATCAGGTCGCGCGGGATCGACGAGCAATCCAGCACCACGTAGGGTTTTTTGCGACGACGCGAGGCGTCGTGGATGGCGCGCGCGATGCGCTCCTTGCCGGTGCCCGTCTGCCCCTCGATCAGACACGTCAGCTCCGAGGGCGCGACCTTCTCGAGGGTGGCGAAGACCTCGCGCATGGCCACCGAGCGGCCGATGACCCCCTGGAAATGCTCGTCGGCGCTCAGCGGAATCTCGACGACCTCGTCGACCGGCTCGAGCTTCAAGGTGGTGTTGCCCGCCCGAAACGTCGCGTTGGGCGCCAGGTAGACCTCCTTGATGCGGCAGCCGCCCAGCTTGGTGCCATTGGTCGAGCCGCAGTCGCGCAGCAAGAAGCCATCCTCCTCGGCGCGGATTTCGAAATGCGTCGAGCTGATGGACGTGTCCTTGAGGATGAAGTCGTTGACCGAGGCCCTCCCCGCGTACACCTTGCTCTTGCTGATCTCGAAGGTCTTGCCGGCGTCGGCCCCCTCGAGCACCACCAGCCGCGCCTTCTGTAATTGGCGCGACGTCGCCCGATCGTTGACGAACACCGTGCGGATCCCCATCTCCCCTCTTGCCATCGTTGCACCGCCCTCGTGAAATGCCCGTGGATAATTCTTCGTTCGATGAGGCGACGATAACATCGGGGAATCGCAGTGGCAACTCGAGAATCCACCCCCCAAAAAATGGGGCGTGGGTGAGGTGTGGTTGGCTTACAAAGCCTCCCAAAAACACATCGTTTTCAACACAAACCAGCCAAAAACGGAACCTTATCAACACAAATAAACATAAAAAAATCCAACCTAACCCAACCAAGACGCCCGCTTCCCTTTCAACATATTCGCGGTGTCATTATTGAGTGGAAACCCCGTCTGACTGAACCCTCAGTCAGCGCACGCGCGTATGCTGACTGAATCCTCACTCAGTAAACGTTCTGACTGGACGGTCGTTTTGATTAAAAAAATTCGAATAAATTAACCTTGCGAATCATTAAACCTTACGCTATTGCCCTTTTCAGGTTTGCGCACTACCGCCGGGTATGATTGGCAAGCAATTGAAGTGAATCGGCATTCAGTTCCATTGCACGTCAGCGCATCTTTCCGGCGCGCACGGCTCGACGAACTGGAACAACGCATCAGGAAAGGCCTATGACCAGCACGACCCGCCCCTCCCGCGCCGACGCCGACACGGCCGTGGCCATCGTAGGAATCGGAGCCCGCATGCCGGGCGCCCAGAGCGCGCCGGCGTTCTGGAACAATATCCTCGAGGGCGTCGACGCCATCGTGGACGTGCCGCGCGACCGCTGGGACCCCGACCTGTACTGGGATCCGGATCCCAATGCGCCCGACAAGACCTACAGCAAGATCGGCGGGTGGATCACCGACTTCGAGTTCGGCCGCAAGAAATATCGGCTGCCGCCGTTGGTGGTAAAGAGCATGGACCCGACCCAGACGCTGTGTTTGGAGGCGGTCCACGAGGCGCTGGAGGATTCGGGCTACCTGGACAAGGATTTCGATCGGGAGCGCTGCGCGGTCATCCTGGGCAACGCCATGGGCGGCGACCTGCGCGACCGCACCAACCTGCGCGCGTTCTATTGGGAGATCGAGCACGCCGTGCGCATGACCCTTCTGGAGACGGTGCGCGGCGAGCTGGGGGAGGCGAAAATCGAGCAGGTCGTGGACACGCTGCAAAAGCGCTTTCAGGAGCCCCTGCCCAAGATTACCGAGGACGCCATGCCCGGCGAGCTGGCCAACGTGGTCGCCGGGCGGGTGGCCGCGCTGTTCAACCTGCGCGGGCCCAACTTCACCACCGACGCGGCCTGTGCCTCGAGCCTGGCGGCCGTCGACACGGCCATCCGCGGACTGCAGAGCGGCCAATTCGACATGGCCGTCTCCGGCGGCGTCGACCGGTGCATGGGCGCGCCCACCTACATCAAATTTTCCAAGATCGGCGCGCTGTCGCCCGACGGCTCGCGTCCGTTCGACGCCGGCGCCAACGGCTTCGTCATGGGCGAAGGCGGCGCGGTGGTCATCTTGAAACGCCTGGCCGACGCCGAGCGCGACGGCGACACGATCTACGCGGTTATCCGCGGGGTGGGAAGCTCCTCGGACGGCAAGGGCAAGGGCATCACCGCCCCCAACCCCATCGGCCAGAAGCTGTCGGTGCGCCGCGCCTACCAGGAGGCCGGCTTCGGGCCCAAATCGGTCTCGCTATTCGAGGCCCACGGCACGGCCACCCCGGTGGGCGACCCCGTCGAAGTCAACAGCTTGCTCAGCGTGCTCGCCGAGGACGACGGTGCATGGGGCGCCGAGCAGGTGGGCATCGGCAGCGTCAAGTCGATGGTCGGCCACCTCAAAGCCGGCGCCGGCGCCGCCAGCCTGGTCAAGGTGGCCTTCGCGCTCAAACACAAGATGCTGCCGCCGAGCATCAACGTCGAGACGCTCAACCCCCGCCTGGACCTCGCCGGCACGCCGCTGCGTGTGCAGACCGAGGCCCAGCCCTGGGAGACGCGCGAAGGCACGCCCCGGCGCGCCGGCGTGAGCGCCTTTGGCTTTGGCGGCACCAACTTCCACGTCGCCCTCGAGGAGTACCTCCCCCCGGGGGGCTCGGGCGGCACCTTTGCGAGCACCACAACCTCAAGCACCACAACCACAACAAGTACAACAACCCAAACAACCCCAACGGGTGACGGCGCCGACGACGACGCCAACGCCCGCGGAGGAAATATCGACGTGCATTCCGACGGCATCATGATGTTCGCCGGCGACAGCGAAGCCGACGTCCACACCCAATTCGACCGCTTCGCCGCCGACTTCGAGCAGCGCGGGCTGGCCGCCACCACCCCGTGGCGCCTGCCCATCGAGACCGACGGCTTCGAGCTTCCCGAGGGCGCGGCGCGCCTGGCGATCAGCTACGCCTCCCAGGAAGGCCTCGAAAAGCAGGTCAGCCGCATCCAGCGCGCCTTCGAGCGCGGCCGCGGCTGGAAGATCTTGTCCAACCAGGGCATCTTCTTGAGCAGCAGCTCCACCGACGGACGCCTGGCGATGCTCTTTCCCGGCCAGGGCGCTCAGTATATCGGCATGCTCGAGGACCTGCGCCACCGCTTTGCGGTCGCCCAGCAGACGTTCGAGGAGGCCGACACCATCATGGAGCCCCTGCTGGGGCGCAAGTTGACCTCGATCATCTTCCCCGACCCCGCCGACTTGAGCGATGAGCAGGCCGAGGATCTGCTTCGCCAGACCGAGGTCACCCAGCCGGCGGTGCTCACCGTCAACATCGCCCTGTTGCGCGTGCTCGACCAATTGGGCGTGCGCCCGGACATGGTCGCCGGCCATAGCCTCGGCGAGTACGGCGCCTGCGTGGCCGCCGGCGTGATGTCGTTTGGCGACGCGCTTCGCACCGTCGCCGCGCGCGGCACACAGATGGCCAAGGCCACGCCCATGAACGGCGACAAGGGCCTGATGGCGAGCATCCCCGCCCCGGTCGACGAGGTCGAAGCCGTCCTCGCCCAGATCGACGGCTACGTGGTCTGCGCCAACAAAAACTGCCCCAAGCAGACCATCATCGCCGGGCTGACCGACGCCGTTCAAAAGGCGGTGGACATCTTCCAGGAGCAGGGCCACATGGTCCACATGCTCAACGTCAGCCACGCCTTCCACACCAAGGTAGTCGCGGCGGCCAGCGGCCCGCTTCGCGAGCACCTCGGCGGGGTGGACATCCACACCCCGAAGGTGCCGATTCTGACCAACGTCACCGGCGAGTTCTACCCCACCGACCCCGACGAAATCCGCGACCTGCTCGCCGAGCAACTCGCCAGCCCGGTGGAGTATATCCACCTGCTCGAGCGCATGTACGAGGCCGGCGGGCGCATCTTCATCGAGGTCGGCCCCAAGCGCGCCCAGACCACCTTCGTCGACGCCACGCTGGGCAAACGCGACCACCTGTCGACCTATACTAACCATCCCAAAGAGGGTGGCGTGCCGTCGCTGAACAACGCGCTGGCGCAGTTGTGGGCCCACGGCGTGTGGAAGAACGAGGAGCGCGTCGCCTCCAGCGACGATGCCGCGGAGGGCGTCGCTCCAATTGAGGCGCCGCCGGCTGACTTCAGCCGCGACGACATCCTGAGCACCATGCTCCAGGTCCTGTGCGACAAGACCGGCTACGACCCCGACGAGATCGAGTTCGACTTCGAGCTCGAGGCCGACCTCGGCATCGACACCGTCAAGCAAGCCGAGATCATGGCCGACGTGCGCGAGCACTTCGGGCTTCCCAAGGACGAGAGCTTCCGCCTGGCCGATTATCCGACGCTCGACGCCATGGCCGATTACGTCCAGTCCAAGCTCGGCGAAGTGCCGAGCGACGACGCCGCGGAGGGCGTCGCTCCAATCGAGGCGACCCACGCCCCAAGCCCCGCGCCGCAGGCGCCACGCCAGCCGCAGACGCCACGCCAGCCGCAGGCTGACTTCAGCCGCGACGACATCCTGAGCACCATGCTCCAGGTCCTGTGCGACAAGACCGGCTACGACCCCGACGAAATCGAGTTCGACTTCGAGCTCGAGGCCGACCTCGGCATCGACACCGTCAAGCAGGCCGAGATCATGGCCGACGTGCGCGAGCACTTCGGGCTGCCGAAAGACGAAAGCTTCCGCCTGGCCGATTATCCGACGCTCGACGCCATGGCCGATTACGTCCAGTCCAAGCTCGGCGAAGTGCCCAGCGACGACGCCGCGGAGGGCGTCGCTCCAATCGAGGCGACCCACGCCCCAAGCCCCGCGCCGCAGGCGCCACGCCAGCCGCAGGCTGACTTCAGCCGCGACGACATCCTGAACACCATGCTCCAGGTCCTGTGCGACAAGACCGGCTACGACCCCGACGAGATCGAGTTCGACTTCGAGCTCGAGGCCGACCTCGGCATCGACACCGTCAAGCAGGCCGAGATCATGGCCGACGTGCGCGAGCACTTCGGCTTGCCGAAAGACGAAAGCTTCCGCCTCGCCGACTACCCGACGCTCGACGCCATGGCCGACTACGTCGAGTCCAAGCTGGGCGAAGCGCCCAGCGACGACGCCGCAGAGGGCGTCGCTCCAATCGAGGCGACCACCCCCAACGCAACGACCCAAGCCCCAAGTCCCGCGCCGCAGGCGCCACGCGCCGTCGTCGACGCGCCGGCACAAGCGGCGGCGCGCGAGGTGCAGGCCTCGCCGACCCAGAAATACCAGCCCGTCCAGCACGCCATCCCCGCGCGCATCTCGGTGACGGGCACGGCGCTGGGGCTTCCCGGCCTCGAGAATATCTTCGACGACGAAGCCGTCGACAAACTGCTCGCCGGCGAGAACTTCATCGGGGATATCCCCATGGACATTCGCCGGGAGATGGTCAACAAGCACATCGTCCGCCTGCAAAAGCATAAAGACGGCGGCGGTGAGTTGGTCGAGGTCGAGGACGTCGCCGAGGTCATCAAGCTCGCCGGGCGTGCGCTAGGCGAGGTCGACTTGACCGAGTGGGGCATCTCCAAGCGCATGATCGAGCAGCTCGACGAGACCAGCCAGCTGGGTATCGCCGCGGGCATCAACGCGCTTCGCGACGCCGGCCTGCCCATGGTGCCGCGCTACCGCGAGACGCGCAGCGGCAAGAAGCTGACCATTGGCTGGCAATTGCCCGAGAGCGTGGGCGACGAGACCGGCGTCATCTTCGCGTCGGCGTTTGCCGGCGAGGACGCCCTGGTCGAGGAGGTCACCAAGCGCTTCAACGACGAGGACTACCAGTTCAACCACCGCTTTTTGGTGCGCGTGCTGGGCATGGCCAACGCGCGCTTTGCCGAGATGATCGGCGCGCGCGGGCCAAACACCCGCATCAACAACGCCTGCGCGTCGACCACCACCGCGATGGCGATGGCCGAGGATTGGATCCGCGCCGGGCGCTGCAAGCGCGTGGTGATCATCAGCGCCGACAACGCCAGCGGCGAACATCTGATGGACTGGGTCGGCAGCGGCTTTTTGGCCACCGGCGCCGCCACCACCAAGGGCGACGTCGCCGAGGCCGCCCTGCCCTTCGACAAGCGCCGCCACGGCATGATCATCGGCATGGGCGCGGTCTCCCTGGTCATCGAGGAGCAGGGCCTGGCCGAGGCGCGTGGCGTCGAGCCGCTGGCCGACGTCATGGCCACCCACTTCGTCAACAGCGCCCATCACCCGACGCGCCTGGACGTCAGCCACATCGCCGGTGAGGTCGGCAAATTGCTCGAGCGCGCCGAGGGCGCCTTCGAGTTCAACCGCGCCGACATCGCCGACAAGACGGTGTTCGTCTCCCACGAGACCTACACCCCGGCGCGCGGCGGCAGCGCCGACGCCGAGATCGCCGCGCTGCGCGACAACTTCGGCGACAAGGCCAACCAAATCGTGGTGGCCAACACCAAGGGCTTTACCGGCCACGCCATGGGCGCGGGCATCGAGGACGTGCTCGCCATCAAGACGCTGCAGAAGCAGCGCGTGCCCCATATCGCCAACTTCAAGCAGCCCGACCCCAACCTGGGCGACCTTCGGCTCAGCCAGGGCGGCGAGTACCCGGTGGACTACGCCCTTCGGCTGGCCGCCGGCTTCGGCAGCCAGCTCGCCCTGGCGCTGCTGCGCTTCCGGGCGCGCACCGAGGACCGCATCTTCGACGAGGCGCGCTACCAACAGTGGCTGGCCGAGGTCAGCGGGTTCGCCCATCCCGAGCTGTCGGTCGAGGAGCGCACGCTGCGGCTGGTCGAGGGCCAGCCCGACGATAAGCCCACGCCTCCGGGCGGCGGCGAGCCCGTCGAGGCGCCGGCCCAGCCGGCTCAGGCCCCCGCTCAGCCGGCGGCCCCGGCCACGCAGCCGGCGCCGGCCAGCGCCACCGCCGAGGCCAAGCCCAAGGCCGACGTCAATCCCAAGGTCTTCGAGCCTCGCCCCATCGTCGTCGAGGCGCATACGGCGGCGGCCTACGACCTGCTCGACCTGCAGGAGCGGCTGTCGGGCAAGAAAGTGGTCATCTTCGGCGGCCCGATGCTCGTGACCAACACGATGCTGCGCGCGGCCAAGCGCTGCGGCGCC
Source organism: uncultured delta proteobacterium (assembly GCA_963697525.1). Taxonomy (GTDB): domain Bacteria; phylum Myxococcota_A; class Bradymonadia; order Bradymonadales; family Bradymonadaceae; genus Bradymonas. The sequence continues at coordinate 3,624,784 of OY969087.1, read as the reverse complement.
GACGTCGAGGTCATCGAAGATAGTTCGAACCGCAGCCCGCTGGACACCAACGAGGACACGGTGTGCAACCTGCTCGACGAGCAGGCGCTGTGCCGCGAGTTCGACGCGTTGGGCAAGGTCGACGGCATCATCAACCTGGTGGGCTACGGCAAGGAGACCGACTCTGCGGAGGCCGTCTACCAGGCCGCGCGCAAGACCTATCACATCGCTCGCGCCTGGCAGCAGCACCTGGGCGGCCAGCCGACCGGCGACCAGCTCTTCGTGTCCATCACGGGCATGGGCGGCCGGCTGGGCTTCGACCACTCGACCAAGCCGCTTCCGCTGTGTGGTTCGGTGTGCGGGCTGACCAAGGCGTTGGGCCGCGAGTGGAAAGACGCCGCCGTGCGCGTCGTCGACGTCGCCCGCGAGGGCTTTTATCCCGAGCTGGGCCTGCAGATTCTGTCGGAGGCCTACGCGGACGCCCCGTCCCTCGAGCTCGGCCTGATCGGCGGAGTTCGCTACGTGCCCGTCATCGTCGACGCCGAGGTCATCGGCGGCCACGGGGGCACCAACTCGTACGCGCCCACCAAAGACTCGGTGGTCGTGGTCGTCGGCGGCGCCAAGGGCATCACTGCCGAGGTTGCCCTGGATCTGGCCGAGCGCTTCGGCTGCAAGCTCGCCCTGGTGGGCCGCTCGAAGCTGTCGCACCCCAACCCGCTGGGCATCGACCTGGCCGACGAGAAGCGCAAGGCCAAAGAGCGCATCGAGGCGCGCGGCGAGCGCGTCACCCCGGTGCGCGTCCAGCAAGAGCTCAAGCCGCTGGAGTCGCAGATCACCATCGCCCAAAACCTCGAGCGCATGCGCCAGGCCGGCGCCCAGGCCGAGTACTTCTCGTGCGACGTGGCCGACCCGCACAGCGTGGGTGCGCTCGTCGAGCGGGTGGCCTCGCGCTTCGGCCAAATCGACGGCGTCATCCACGCCGCCGGCGTCGAGGAGAGCAAGCTGCTCGCCGACAAGGACCTGGAGAGCTTCGACCGCGTCTTTCGCGGCAAGGCCCTCGGCGGGCTCAACCTGTGGGACGCCGTCGAGGCGCACCAGCCGAGCTTTTTCATCACCTTTTCCAGCGTCGCCGGCCGCTTCGGCAACGAGGGGCAGGTCGACTACAGCGCGGCCAACGAGGTGCTCAACAAGCTCGTCGCCCACATCAACGCCACCAGCGACACCCACGCGCTGACCATCGATTGGACGGCGTGGGACGAGGTCGGCATGGCCACCCACGGCTCCATGCGCACCATCTTGGAGGCGCGCGGGGTCCAATTTTTGCCGCCGCATATCGGCGCGCCCATCGTCGCCAACGCCATGGAGCGCGGGCTGACCGGAGAGTATCTGGTGGCCGGAGCGCTGGGAGAGATGGCCGGCGAGGCCGCCCTGGAGCGCTCGGCGCTGACCGGTGAACAGGTGCTGCAGACCAACCAGCTCGTCTTCGTCGACCGCGTCGCCGAGCAGGACACCGAGCGGGTGGTCGTCGAGCGGGTCTTCGACCCCGAGCGCGACTACTTCCTCAACGACCACGTCTACCAGGGCGTGCCCGTGCTGCCGGGGGTGATGGGCTACGAATTCATGGTCGAGGCCGCCAGCCAACTGGTCGACGGCGACGTGTTGGAGGTGCGCGACGTCAAATTCGAGCGCGCCATCAAATTCCACCACGGCGAGCCGCTGCGCGTCATCGCCACCGCCACCGTGAGCAAACGCGCCTCCAAGCACGCCGTCATCGACGTCATCTTGGAGACGGTGCGCGAGTCGAAGACCGGGCGCACGCTTCGCAAACAGCACTTCTCGGCGCGGGTGACCATCGGAAGCGGGCAGACCACCCGGCCGCAGCCGCTGGTGCTCGACCCCCACGCTGATTTCCAGGCCGGGCCCCACAAACTCGACATCTACCGGCGCTACTTCCACACCGGCAGCTTCCAGGTGCTCGAGGAAGTGCTGCACGTCGGCGAGGAGGTCGTCATCGGCTACGGGCGGAAGCCCACCGGACGGCTGACCGCCTCGCAGAACGGCCATGTCTTCGTCACCGATCCGATGGTGCGCGAGATGGCGCTGCAGACGGCCGGGCTGTGGGGCATGAAGAATAACGCGCTGAGCTACCTGCCCCTGTCCATCGGCCGCTCGATGCAATTTGGCGTCGCCCAGCCCGGCGAGGGCATCTGCGTTCGCTGCCGGCACCGCGACGACGCCTCCGAGCACGCCATCGCCTTCGACGTCGAGATTTTGACCCAGCGCGGGCGCATCCTGCAGGTTATGGAGAAGGTCGAGCTCATCGGCCACCGCCAGCTCGCCGACGACGAGCAATTCGGCGAGTTCGAGCCGCGCCGACTGACCGTGCGTCGGTTCACCTTTCCGGAGGCCGAGCTGATGCTCCACGACATGGGGCTCGACGCGGCCGATATCCTGGCGGACAGCGAGCAGGCCGCCTTCCAGCGGCTTCGCAGCGAGACCCGCCGCGGCGAGTGGCTGGCCGCCCGCGTAGCCGCCAAGGATCTGGTGAGCTGCCACCTGCGCAACTTCTACGGGGTGCGCCCGGTGCTCGCCGACATCATCATTGCCAAGGACGAGCACGGCGCGCCGTTTGTCGAGCTTCGCGGCAAGGCCCTCGAGCAGCTCGCCAACACCGCGCTTCCCGAGATCACCATCACGCACTCCAACGGCGTGGCCATCGCCGCGCTGGCCGGGCCGGGCCGGCCCAGCCGGGTGGGCGTGGACCTCGAGCTCATCGAGGTGCGCGACGACGCCTTCGCCAAAAACTACTTCACCGAGGCCGAGCGTGCCCTGCAGCTTCCGCTCGACGCCGCCGGCAGCGCCGACCGCCGGTCGGTGCTGCTGACCACGCTGTGGAGCATCAAGGAGGCCATCAGCAAGGCGCTGGGGCTGGGGCTCCACCTGAACACCGGCGAGGTCGGGATCAGCGCGCTCGAGGCCCACGGTGACGAGTTCGTCGCCCATGTCGAGCTCGACGGGCGCGCTCGCGAGGCGTACGACGCGCTCGGCGGACAGGCGCTCGAGGTTCGCGCCCACGTCGATGGCACGTTTGCTTTCGCCAGCGCCTGGCTCGCCACCGCGAGCAGCGCCGACGACAAGCAAGAGACGTCGACGCCGGCGTCGACGCGCAGCGCCTGGGTCGACGTCGCCGCGGTGGCCGCCCTGCTCAAACACAAGGGCCTGCTCGAACAACCCGAGCTCGGCGCCGACAAGGTCGAGGGTGAAAAACTCTCCCCGTGGAAGCAATGAGCGCGATGTTGTCGTTCCACACCAGGGAGTATCGCGCCAATCGACGAAGCGAAGGAACACAAACGATGATTTACTTGGTTGAAATCGAGGGTCAGGACGACCTCACGGTCGAACTCAAACAGACCCGACGCGGCGTGTGGCTCGCCCATGTGGGCGACCAGGACAGCGTCGAGTTGGAGATGCGCGGGCGCGCCGCCGACGGCGGCTACCTGTTTGCGATCGGCGGCGAGGTACGCAAATTCCATCTTGATAAGAACCACACGAAGTTCCTGCTCGACGATGGTGAGCGCGTCTCCCACGTCCAGGTCGACCACGCCGGCGACGTCGTCCTCGATCACGACAGCCAGTTCGACACCAACTGGGAAGTGCGTATCGACACCCTCGACAGCAACATCACGGGCATAGTCCTGGAGGTGCTCGTCGAACCGGGCCAGCGCGTCCGCGAGGGTGATCCCGTCGTGGTCATCGAAGCGATGAAGATGGAGAACACCCTGAGCGCGCCCATGGACGCCACCGTCGGCGACATCGCCATCGAAGTGGGCCAGACGGTCTATGCCGGCGATGCGCTGGTCTCTTTTCAGTAGGACACGTCATAACCCTAACGGGAGCAAGCAATATGAGCACGGACATGAACCTGGGACAGAGCTCGCCCGAGCACACCGACGAGGAGGCCGACGCACAGTCGGTCGAGCAGCCCGTCGAGGAACCAGCCGAACAGCCGAAACAGGACCGAGGGGACCAGCGGGCGGCCATCGTCGAGAACCGGCGCAAGGTCAGCGTGGCCCGTGCTCGCCTCGATCGTCTGTTCGACGACGGCACCCTCGAGGAGATCGGTGGCGAGGTCACCCACCGGGTCCACGACTTCGGGCTCGACAAACGGCGCATCCCCGGCGACGGCGTGGTCACCGCCTGCGGGATGGTCGGCGGCCGACCGGTGTACGCGTTCGCCCAGGACCGCACCGTGCTCGGCGGCAGCCTCGGCCAGGCGCACGCTCAAAAAATCGCTCGCCTGCAGGACCTGGCGCTTCGCGCCGGCGCTCCCCTGGTGGCCATCAACGACTCGGGCGGCGCGCGCATCCAGGAGGGCGTCGACGCGCTGGGCGGCTACGGCGAGATTTTCCGTCGCAACGTCCAGGCCAGCGGCGTCATCCCCCAGATCAGCCTCATCGCCGGCCCCTGCGCCGGCGGGGCGGTGTACTCCCCTGCCCTGACCGACTTCGTGGGCATGGTCGAGGGGTCGAGCTTCATGTTTTTGACCGGCCCCAAGGTCGTCAAAACGGTGACCTTCGAGGACATCACCGTCGAGGAGCTGGGCGGCGCCATCACCCACGCCCACAAGACCGGGGTGAGCCACTTCGCCTGGAAGAACGACGTCGAGGCCATCGACAATGTGCGCAAACTTTTGAGCTACCTGCCGTCGAATAACCGCGAGCACGCCCCGTTTATCGAGCCCGACGACGACGTCGAGCGCATGGACCCCGCGTTCCACGAGATCGTGCCCGACGACACCCGCCAGCCCTACGACGTGCGCAAGCTCGTCGACCTGGTCTGCGACCGGGAGAGCTTCTTCGAGGTCCACGAGCATTGGGCCAAAAACGTCGTCGTCGGCTTCGGCCGCCTCGGCGGCCACGTCGTCGGCATCATCGCCAACCAACCCGCCGAACTTGCCGGCGTGTTGGACATCGACGCCAGCCGCAAAGCCTCGCGGTTTATCCGCACCTGCAACGGCTTCCACATCCCCATCATCAGCCTGGTGGACGTGCCCGGCTTCTTGCCCGGCCGCCAACAGGAGCACGCCGGCGTCATCGATCACGGCGCCAAGCTTCTGTACGCCTACTGCGAGGCGACGGTGCCCAAGCTGTCGGTCATCATCCGCAAGTCCTACGGCGGCGCCTACATCGTGATGAGCTCGAAGCACGTCGGCGGCGACATCAACCTGGCCTGGCCCCACGCCGAGATCGCCGTGATGGGCGCCAAGGGCGCCGTGGAGATCCTCAACCGCCGCGAGATCGCCGCCGCCGACGACCCGCAGGCCAAACAGGACGAACTCATCGGCGAGTACGAGAAGAAATTCCTCAACCCCTCCATCGCCGCCCAACGCGGCTACCTGGACGCGGTCATCGAGCCCCACGAGACCCGGCGCAAGCTGTATCGGTACCTGCGCGTGCTCATGAACAAGCGCGATTGGATGCCGCCCAAGCGGCACGGAAATATGCCGGTGTAAGTACGGCTCAGCCGCGCCGACCTCGGCTTCCCGAGAGCGACAAGGACTTGGGACTTATCCGTTATCCAACGGTAAGCTCGACGATCCGGCGAGCGAACCTGCGAAAGTCTTCGAGGTGATTGGCGACGATACCCCGAACGACCTGTGGATCGAGCGTGCCATAGGCATGGACTGCGACGTTGCGAAAGCCGACCATCGAAACCAACGTCGAAGTGAACTCGTCTTCGAATACGTCGTGGTCGCGCAAAATCTCGAACGCTTGCGAGGCGCTCTTGGGGGTCGACCAATTGTTTGACGCAATCAGGTGATTGGCAAGGTCTATGCACGCCTCGACGGCCCGCTGGAGGTACAGGGCGTACATGTCATCGACCATCCAGTCCGCCAATCCGGCCTCGGGCTGGCGTACGCGCTCGATACGGTCGAGAGCCTCGCTGATGTTGGCGAGTTTCCCCAACACGATGTCTTCGTCGAAGAGCAACGTCATGACTGGAACCGTCGAATCAGAGCTTGTTCGAGCGGGCGGCTGAGATGCTTCCAGTCCTCGTATTGAGCTGGAGTGTACATCTGGAATTCTGCGAGGGCGCGACGATCAATGCACGTAACGAGATGGCCCGCGGTCAGAATCTGCATCCTTAGTACTGGACCTGCGCGGCGCAGATCGACGACATCGACCTTCCGGCCGACCACGGACTCGAGCACACCCGACAGATGTATAAGGACCTCGACGTCGAGTTCGTCTGCCGCCTCCAATGCCACGTCATAATCGCTGTCCGGGCGCAGTGCGTCTCGCGCAGCTGAACCAAAGACATACGCAAACCGCAGGGACGGAATCTGCTCGGACAACACCGACACCACCGCACTCTGGTGAGGCGCGCTTTTGTTGGATTCACTGGTGTTCACGGTCGTGCCGATGCCTGCGGAGATAGAGCGAATGTCTACTTCACTAATCTAGCAGCGGCCGTGGTGGGAGCCAAGCACGCCACTACTGCTTCGCCGCGCCCCGCCAGGTTCGCTCAGCGATTGGGCCTCAGATCTTTTTCGCAGTTAGCGCCCCCGCGTGGCTTGTCCCGCGGGACGCCTAGATCGGAGGCTAGCAGCCTGCGGAGAAATTCAAATCCAGAGCAAATTCGATCACTTAGCGGATTGGTGGGGTTTGTGTAGATTTCGCGGGAAGTTAAGAGGTTGACAGCCTTGGTGCGACCTGATCTTTTTGGGGTGTCGAAGCCTAAGAAGAAACACGCACGCCCCAAGGCTGTCAAATGCGACTATGCTTGAATGAACGCGGCGGGGCAAGCGGCACTAAACGGAGTGTTCGATGGCGTTGCGCTCACTGAATCAAGAGTCGTTTTTTAGCCCCGAATTCGTGTGTCCATCTTTGCTCGATGAGGGCAGCCTTGCCTGGCTTCTGGCTCGATATCGCTCGCGGCTCTTTCCACGATGGCTTTTCAGGGGATGGCGCGGCGAGAGTCGCTTGGGCCGCAAGGCTTGGCCGGCCGATGTGCTCATGACGCTTGTCTTGCTTCGCTTTGGTGAAACCGGGGTGTCGCGGCGCGGGTCGTGTCGGCGCGCTCGCACTGACCTGAAGTGGCGCGCAGCGATGGGGGTCAATTGCGACGTCGAGCCGCCCGACGAGAAAACGGTGCGCGACTTCGAGAAGTTCTTGCGCCAGCGCCACCCCGAGGCCAATGTGCCGCGATTTGTGCTGTTTCACGAGCACATCGTCCGACTTGCCCAGAAGGCCGGTGTGCTCAAAGACGAGACCATCTGGGTCAACGACTCCACTCCGATGTGGTGTTATGGCGCCGTCACCGACACCGTGCGTCTTGTGGGCGAGGGCATCCAGAAGTTGACGCGTCTGTGGGCCGACGGCACACGTCAAAGCTTCGAGAAGCTCGCCCGGCACTGGGATGTCGACTTCGTCCTTGCCCCGAGCATCAAGGGCGCGTTCGGTATCGACTGGAAGGACAAAGATGCCCAGAACGAGCTCATCACTCAGCTTGCCAACAGGGCGGTCGACCTGGTTGACAAGGTGCGCAGAGGCATCCAGACGTGCCGGCGTGGCAAGCGAAAGAAGATTCTGAAGCTTTGCCGCCATCTGATGACGGTCGTCGAGCAGAATCTGGAGGCAACGCCCGAGGGCAATCTGACAGTGGCCGAAAGAGTCGCCACCGGCAGGCTCTTGAGTCTGGAGGACCCGCAGGCGCGCCATGGTCGAAAGAGCAATTCGAGGAGGTTCAACGGATTCAAGCTGCACGTTTTGGGCGATGCCATCAGCGGGCTGATCGTGTCGCTGGCGGTTACCCCTGGAAACTTTCATGACCGCACACCGGCCCTTCGGCTGATACGGCGCGCCAAGCAGCTGTGCGCGTCGATCGAGGTGGTCTTGGGCGATACAGCCTACGGCTCGGTCGCGCTTTGCGTCGATGCACAACGCCTGTGCGGTGTCGAGATTATCGCCCCGCCGCCTGCTGGCGGCGAGGAAAGCGCTGCGCTGGGCAAGGCCGCCTTCGACATCGACCTTCAAAGGGGCATAAGTATCTGCCCCAACGGCCAGATCAGCGACGATATAAGGTATGTGAAGCCAGCCATCAACGGGCGCAGAGCCCCCAGGTTTATCTGGCCGAAAGACGGCTGCGTCGATTGCCCATTTATCGCCAAGTGCAAGGCCGTCAAAGACACAGGTAATCCACGGATACGATTCCACCCGCTCGAAGAGCAACTACGCGAGCGACGGGCCCAGTGGGAAAAGCCCGAGACAAAACGGCAGTACAAGAAGCGCAGCCAGGGCGAGCGCCTGATCAACGAAGCCGTGCGCCGCGGCGCCCGAAAGGCGATGGCGTGGGGATTGGGCTCGGCCGAACTGCAGGCGTACATCATCGTGATGGTCAATAACCTGACGCTTCTGGCGCGTCGGCTCGCCGACAAGGACGTGGCGCACGACGTCTTCGCTTCGGCGGCATAAACGGCAAAAGCCCATCCGAAAGTCAGGGGGAGCGTACCAGGCCAACAGCACGAATGCCGGCTTAAGGTACCGCTGTATACGTGGCATTTACCCGCAACGGCCCATGGAAGTCCTGCGCCGACGCTGAGCACACTCCGAGCCCGCTGTTGCGCGTCTGTTCGATGGACAATCGCCTGATAAAACTGCGATCATGCTGCGACTGTATGCCGAAATCCTCGACTTATGCCGCAGGCTGCTAGCCAGAATCGGCTTTTCTCCCTCCCTCCGCGCGAGGCGCGCGCAGCGCGCCGAGTCGGTTGTTGGGCCCTCGGCCCGACATCGCAGAAGCTCGGAGTCACGGAGTCACGGAGGCTCGGAGGCTCGGAGGCTCGGAGGCACGCGAGTCCATGAAGCCACGAAAGAGCACATGGAGCGGCACTGAGACCACGGAGGAGGTGCGCACGGTATTGCTGAGGCGGTGGCAGCGTAGATAAGCGACCGCATTCTTCGGTGCCCCCAAGGCTGCTCCATGTTTCCATGGATTCGGGGTCTTGGCGTCTCCATGCCTCCACGCCTCCACGCAGGTTCGCTCTGCGATTGGGCCTCAGATTCTTTTTCTCAGTTAGCGCCCCCGCGTGGCTTGTCCCGCGGGACGCCTAGATCGGAGGCTAGCCAGAATCGGCTTCTCCCCCTCCCTACAAGGCGCGCGCAGCGCGCCGAGCCGACGGCCGGCTCCGGCTTCCGGCTCCGGCTTCCGGCCACGGCTCCGGCATCCGGTCCCGGCTCCGGCATCCGGTCCCGGCTCCGGCATCCGGCCACGGCTGAGGGATCGACCTACCGAACGACTTTTCATATCCTGATCCCCAAGAAAGAGTGACGGCGTCCCTGCGGGCAAACGCGGACGCCGTCGATGCCAATGTCCCTCCAAACCGAGGATGATATGGCAGCAATGAAGATATGCAGAAAAGCAACCACACCCAAGGGGTTTTTGCGCCGGGTCAAAGACGCTGGCTTTGAGCGAGTTGGCGATAAGCGAAAGCAGGCCTGGGTCATCCACCCGCTGGCGACGCTTCTAAAGCTGGGCGTTCTGGCGCTTTCGAGCAACGCGCGCTCGACGCGGGCTGTCGAGCATCGAAGCGAGCAGCTTCGCCCGGGGGTGCGCGCCGAGATCGGCCTTAGAGAGCGCGTCTCGGACAATGCCTTTGGGCTGGCCTTGCAGAAGGTCGATTGGTGCGAGGTTCGCCGCTGTCTTCATCGGCACATCAAGGCCGAGAAGCGCCGAAAGCGCCTTTTGCCCACCCGCCTGTCCAAGAGCACCGTGGCCGTCGACGGCAAGCACGTCGCCACGCTCGATGAAAAGCAGCTGCGAGCCCTCGTCGGCAAGCCCAGCGAGCTCGACGCCCCGAGCCTTTGTGCCGAAGAGCTTCGCCGCGCCTTGAACACCTTGTTTCCCTATGTTCAGCTCCAGGAGTCGACCGACGGCAAGCTTCGCGGGCTGGTGCGCGTCCACCGCGCCACGCTCATCTCGTCGGAGGCGGCGCTGGTCATCGACCAGTGGCCCATCAAGGGCCACACCAACGAGTGGACGACCATCGAGCTGACGCTGGGCGCGCTGCTTTCGGCCTACGGGCGCACAAGCCTTGTCGAGCGGGTGACCGTCGATGCCGGAAACGCCACGCCCGAGGCCGCAGCACTGCTTGCCAGGCAAGAGGTCGACTACTTCATGGCCATCAAACAGGCGCAGGGTAAGCTGCACCAGCGCGCGCGCGCCGAGATGGCACATCTTGGCGGCACCAGGACTTGCTTTCGCAGCCAGCACGACGAGCGTGGCCAGACCATCTGCTACAGCGTGTGGCGCCGCACGCTCGACGAGACGTGCGGCTTTGCGGGCGCCAGGCAGGTGTTTCGCATCGAGCGGGTGGCCGCTTCGGATGAGAAGACCTCGGTGGGAAACCGCTACTTTGTCAGCTCCGAAGACGCTGATGAGCTTAGCGCCCAGGAAGCGCTCGAGCTCGCCAGGGCCCACTGGCGCTGTGAGAACGAGGGGCACTGGACGGCCGACGCCATCTTTGACGAAGACGCCAGGCGAACGCCCTGGACCAAACACCCCGACGGGGTGCTCGTCGTGGGCCTGATGCGCGCGATGGCCATCAACATCCTGGCGATCTTGAGGTCACTGAGCCGCTACACCCACGGCGATAGGTGGCTCAAACCGACATGGAAAATGGTCATCGAGCACACACTCTTGGTGCTGTGCGAACCCCTGCTGGACATGGAGGCGTTTGACGCCTTCGACGACTGAGCCCGCAGTCGACGCCGTCACTCTTTCGAAAAGGCGTCCCGCCGCAGCGCACGCGCTGCGGCAAGCCAGACCTGGAAGGATCTGGCACCGAAAAAGGCGCCCGCCACCGTGGGGGAAAGGGGGTGATACGCTCGTTCGCGCGCCGCCAACCGCTCAAAGCTCCCAGATTGGCCGTGTAGCTACTGCGGCGGCGATCATTGATCGAACCTGCGCGCCCCGCTCGCCCTGTGATGTTGAGGGGCGTCTCACTCCACCCAAATGGTTGATGGGGCAAATTGTTGTCACCTGCTCGAGATGGAAAAGCCCGAACAGCGAACTCGTCCGGCCCGTGGCTTGCTCTGCCTCGCCAAATTGTGTAACACAATTCCACAATTCTACGGAACGGAGTGAGTCATGTCCTTGAGACGGTGGACGTTGAGTCTTGGTGTGGCGGCGGTGATCGCCGTTGCGGGGTGCGGCAGCGAGCCGAATTCGGCGCCGATGACGGCGGACGCAGGCACCGACGCCGCTAATGTGGCCGTCAGCGGGCGCGTGAGCGCCCAAGGCGGCGTGGCTGCACAGCTCGACCCGGGTCACTTCCTTCCTCTGACGGTTCGCCACCGCCACATTGTGGACGCCGACGGGCGGCGGGTCATCCTGCGCGGACTGGAACACCACGCGCTGCAGGACGTCGACTACCAGGGCCGCCAGGTCGAAGCCGGCGACTACGCCGACATCGCCTCCTGGGGTTTCACGACGCTGCGCGTGGCCATCTCGTGGAGCAAGATTGAGCCCGAGCGCGGCCACTACGACGCCCAATACCTCGACAAGATCGGCGACGTACTCGATCGCGCCAACAAGGCGGGTCTGACGGTTATCTTGGAGTGGCACCAGGACCTGTGGGGCCGATGCAGCCAGGCCCCGGGAACCGCCCTGCGGTCGGCGGCCAACGGTGCGCCCGACTGGACCTGTCCGACAGATTATCAGCCCTCCGCGCTGGGCCACTGGGAGCTCTTCGACCGACTGTGGGCCAATGAGGACGGTCTGCTGGACGCATTTATCGAGGCCTGGGGACAGGTGATCGACCGCTTCGGCGACCACCCGGCGCTGCTGGGCTACGACGTCATCAACGAGCCGCAGGGCACCGGCAGCCACGTCGGGCGCGACAAAATTTTTCCGGCCTTCCGAGACATCGTTCCGAGGCTGCGTCAACGCGGGGCCACCGGCCTGATGTTCATGGACGCGCCCATCCAGCGAAACGACACTCTGACGATGGACACCGAGCCGCTCGGTGACATCGACCCGGAGTTGGTCTTCGCGCCCCATCTGTACTCGGGTTGGCTAAAGCTTTACGTCGTTCACCAGCGGGTCACCGACGATCACAAGCGGCGCGACTTCGCCAAGGCCGCCGAGCAGGCCGCCGCCCTGGGCCTGCCGCTGTGGAACGGAGAGTGGGGGGTCAACTTGAACCTCGACGGCGCGGTCGACGACCTGCAGACCCACGTCCAGTTGGAGGACAAATACATGGTCGGCTCGTCGTATTGGTCCTTCTCGCAGGCCGGCAGCGACACCGGCCAGGACAACAACGACGGTGCTCAGGCACTGCTCAACGCCGATCGAAGCGTTCGCGCGGACGTCCTCGACAAGCTGTCGCGCCCCTACCCCATCCAAACACCCGGCGACCTGGATTCGTTGAACTACGAGTTCGACACCCACACGTTGCACGTGTCGCTGAGCATCGGCGAGCCCACCGACGCCGCGCTGGTACTATACGCGCCGGCGCGCCACCTGGGCGACGACGTCTGCCTGAGCGTCGACGGGCCGGGCCGTTTCGACTTCGACGGAAGCCGAGCGGACGAGCGGGTGCTGGTCAGGTTCGGGCAAGCAGGACACTTCGACGTGACCCTGCGACCCTGCGGAACGGCCGTACCGGGAGCCAAGTAGGCCATGGCAACTCACCCCACCGACACGCTGCCGCCCGGAAGCGGCAGGTGGAACCGCTCCTGCGCCCTGTTCTGGTCCCGTACAAGCTTCTGCAGGCGCTCGGCCCCCTGGCGCAGGGGCTCGTCGGTCAGGTCGAAGGTGCCCCAGTGCATGCCCACGAATTGGGCGGCGCCCACGTCGTCGAAGGTCTGCAGGGATTCCTCGGGGTTCATATGCTGGGGGCGCATGAACCAGCGCGGCTCGTAGGCGCCCACCGGCAGCATCGCCAACTCGATCTCGTCGAAGACCTCGCCGATGACCTCGAAGCCGCCAAAATAGCCGGAGTCGCCGGCGTGGTACAGCGTCTGGGAGCCCTCGATCACATAGCCGCCCCACAGGGCGCGGTTGGTGTCGAAGGCGCCGCGGCGGTGCCAGTGCTGAGCGGGGACCAGCGAGATGTCGATGCCGTCGAGGTCGACCATCTGCCACCAGTCCAACTCCACGACGCGCTCGAAGCCCGGCGGGATGACGCCACCGAGTCCCAGCGGGGTGATCACGGTCGTGCCCTGCCCCTGCGCCTCGGCGATGACCTTGAGGGACGATCGGTCCAGGTGGTCGTAATGACCGTGGGTGATGAGCACGCAGTCGACCCGGGGAAGCTCCTGGAGGTCGAAGGGCGTGGGCGCCTTTCGAGGCACGAACATGCTCGCCCCGCCGAAGATGGGGTCGACCACGGCGCGAAAGCCGTCGAGTTCGATCAAGAAGCTCGCGTGTCCGATCCACAACACCTTGGGTGACGGTAACTCCTCGAATTTGGCGAGCGCGTCGCTCACGGGCGTGAGCGGCTCTTCGCGGCGTTTTTCATCCGACCAGGGATTGGAGCTAAACTGCCACTTGAGCAACTCCAGGGGCTTGCCGGGTTTGAGCTCACCCCAGGGATTGAAGAAGCGGCCGCCCTCGCAGTGCTCGGCGAAGTATACGAGGTCGTCATCGCCCAGATGGGCGGGCGGGTTTATCTTTTTAGTGTTGAGCTTGTTCATGGAACCACATGGTAGAAAAAATTTGCCACGTTCCCGTTGTCCGGTAGAGTCCGAATCGTACGGAGGATGTAGGACATCCACTGTGACATAACTTCAAAACACGGCATTTATGCCAGGATGCCACGGATGGCGTCCACCACGACACGGAGTCCCCATGCAGTTGTCCAATATTTTCGAACGCGCCCTCGAAGACGACAAGACCAAGCAGAAGTCGATGTCCATCGGCCACGGTCCCGGCGCGGTGATGTTCGAACAGGGCCCGCAGACGCGCATTCGGCGCGCGCCGGTGCGCGCCATCGCCGCGGTCACCATCGAGGGCGGCCCGCGCGAGATCTTCGGCCAGGTGCTCAACATCAGCCTGGGCGGCTGCCTTCTGAAGACCGAGGCGACCATCGAGGTGGGCTCGCTGGTCGAGATGAGCATCACCGTCATCGGTGACGGCGACCACGCTCGCGTCGACGTCGAAGGCGTCATCCGCCGCCTCGTCGACGGCGCCGACCGCCGCCAATACGGCGTGGAGTTCCTCGCCGTCGACTCCAACGACAAGGACGCGTTGCAGTGGCTGTACAGCCAGGCGCTGCGCTAAGCCACAAGTCCCCAGGCTGCCGATGCCCGCGGTCTGGGGGCGCCCCGCCTATTCCTGCCCGAACGCCTCCGCGTAGATCGCCTCTACCGCCGTCACCTCATCATCTTCGAGTTGGGCAAACTCCCCCGTGCGCGCTCGCCGAGATAGGCGCCCTTCATTCTGCTCGAGAAAACGAAAAAGTAGGTCGACGGTATTGTCGGGCATGTCGACGAGGAGCTGCACGCGTCGGGAGAACTCGTCGTAGCGTTGCAAGAAGGCCGTCTCCTGCGGCAGGTCTTGCTCGACAGTCTTGCGAACGCAGCGATACAGGAACTCCGCCTGGGGCGTGGCGTCGAAATAGCGATAGTAGTTGGCCGTTTCGTCGAGCACACGTACGTTGCCGCGTTCAGTGGGCCGCCATCCAATCAGCGACAGCACGCGGCTCGAGTATTCATTGAGAGCACGTCGGTAGCCGTCGATGTCGTCGAAAATGGCCGCGGACACCGGAAAAATCATCCCCGGCGGGTGAAAGCCCCTGCGCGACAGGACGTGGTGAATCAGGTAGCGATGCACACGCCCATTTCCATCCTGGAACGGATGGATGAACACAAACCCGAACGCCAAGACGGCGGCGGCAACAACCGGGTCGAGCTCGCCGGCGGGGCCGGAAGCAAAGTCGAGCACGCCATCAATCAGTGAATCGAGGTCCTGCGGGCGAGCGCTGATATGTTCCGGAATAGGCATCCGGCTGAGGCGGTCGTGCTCGCCGATGAATCCATCCTCATCACGCAATCCAAGGCGCACGAAGCGCGCGTCCCCAATGACCAGTTTCTGCAACCGAAGCAGCTCGGCGCGATCGAGCGGGCGGCTTCCAGCCTGGCCAATGGCACGCCCCCAGCGTTGCAGACGGTCTTGGGGAGGCTGCTCCCCCTCGATAGCGTAGCTCGATCGCGAATCTTTCAGTAACAAAAACGCCGCGGTGCGGGCCACGAGGTCGCGGGGAATATCGTCGATGACGGCTCTTGCCTTGTCAGCCAGGTTCATCGCCGAAAAGTCGTCGAGGCCCTCCGTGCGAAATACCAGCGGACAAAACGCTGGGCTTCCCGGCAGGTTGTTATTCACTCGGTGGCGTCGAGACCGTTCACCCTCACTACCGTATTGAATTTCCGGGTCCACCACGTCCACGTAACGTCCCTGAGCCGCGTCCTGCAGATTGAGTCGACGTTGGGTGAGCCACTCGTACAAAAACCACACGCGGCGCGCATAGCTGCCTGTCGGTGTTTCGCGTACCATTAGCTCGATGGACTCGGACGCAACTTGCTCGAAAAGGCGGGCGAGCACGCACAGATCCAGCCCTTCGTACTTGAGCGCAAAGGTAAGGTGGCCCTCCAAGCTCGCCACAGGCGCGTGGCGCGGCGTCAAAAGCCGCCATCCGTCTTCCTCGACGATCCGGTGGTGCGCGCCGATGGCGAAGAGTCGGCGAGGCAAGGGCGCTCTTAACCCGTATGCGTCGATCAGAGCCGCGTATCCCGCTGGCGTCGCCTCTTCGGGCAAGCGCTGATCTCGAAATAAGGTCGTCGGCCCGGGAAATTGAATGTGCTCGGAGCCTGCCATGAAATCCTGTCGCTCCTGCTGAAATACTGGCCGTAGCCGCGACCTGGGCGAAAAATGATCCCAGTCTATGAAAAACTGTAACCATAAGCATTTTGCATGAAAAACTATTTCCACGCCACCGGCGACCACCACATTCAACGACGGGGTTGCCTCGAGGCCCTTCCACCCACTATAAGTTCGCGGCTATGAAGTGGATTGCACTCATCGACGCGACGCATCACACCGACCAAGCTCCGCCCGGACGTATTGTGGCGGGGCTTACGCTGCTCGAGCGGGCCGTGCGCCTGGCCGCGGTCAGCGACTGCTCGCACGCCGTCATCGCGGCGGGCGAGGACTACGCCGACGAGATCGCCGCGCTGGCCGCCGACATCGACTTCGGCATCGAAGTGTTGGTGCGCCCGGTCGAGGCGACGGCTCCCGTGGCGGTGATGCGCGAGAGCAGCGAGGCGATCGAGCCCTTTTTGGACAGCATCGACGGGGTGCTCTATGTGCGCTCGTCGACGGTCTACGACCGCGGGCTTATCCACGCGTGGCACGATGACAACGCCGGTCGCGACTTCGCCTACACCGCGCGCACCGAAGGCGGCGAGCTCGCCGACGTGCTCGAGGTGGGCGCCGAGCGCTTCTTCGAGCTCGTGGGCGACGGCGAGCAGCCCGAAGACCTGCAGGCCGAATGCGCGTCGACCGACAAGTGGCAGGTGCGCGTCACCGACGAGGCGAGCGCCAAAGACGCAGCGCATCGGCTGTGGATGGGCTGCCGAAAGCCCATCGACGGCATCATCTCGCGCCACCTCAATCGCTATATCAGCCTTTCGATCAGCCGCACGATCGCGGCGACGCGTATCAAGCCCAACCACATCTCCATCGTCACCTTCAGCCTGGGGATCATCGCGGCCATCTTTGCCGGCATCGGCGGCTACAAATGGTTCGTGCTCGCCGGGCTGGCCTACCAGCTCAACTCCATCGTCGACGGGGTCGACGGCGAGCTCGCCCGGGTGCGCTACGAATTCAGCCTGCTCGGCGAGTGGCTGGATACGTTGAGCGACGACAATAAGGACGTGTTGTTCTACGGCGGACTGGCCATCGGCGCCTGGCGCACCTGGGCCTTTCCGTTCGCCGGGCTGGACTCGTCGGTGTGGCTCTGGCTGGGAGCGATCGCCGTATGCGGCAAGATCGTGTCCATGATTGCCTACTATAGCTGGCTGATCGCCCACAAGCGCGGGGATCTGCTCGCCTTCGAATGGAGCTTCGAAGACGACGACAAGGAGCCGTCGGCCCTCAGCACGCTGCTGTCAAACTTCAAGTACCTGACAAAGAACGACTTTATCGTCTTCTTCGCCATGCTCCTCGCCTTCGTCCACGCCCTTCCCTACTTCCTGTTCGTGGTCGCGCCCGGCCAATTTATCATCGCCAGCAGCGTGATCGTGCAGCGCATGACAAAGAAGTAATCGGAAGTTTTCCGATTTTTTGGTGAAATTATGGCGGGATTTTTATAGGGTGTCGCTGGATGGCCCGTATACTGACACCCTTCCGGAGGAATGCGACCGTGCCGTCGAAACACTGGAAATTACCTGTCGTAGTGCTGCTGTCGGCGTATTCTCTATTGTATACTTCGACTGCGTACGCCGGTGCTTGGGCTCAAGAAGATCGCGGGCTGTACATGCAACTGACGCTGGGCGCGGAAACGGCCAGTAAGCAGTATAAGGAGACGGGTGGCACGTTTCAGTTGCTCAGCGAGGATGACAAGGGAAGCTTCTGGTCGTACAGCTCGTCGCTGTATGCAGAGTTCGGCCTGCTGCCCAAGCTGACGCTGGTGGGCTCGACGGATTTTCGGCAGGTCACCCTGGACAGCACCGAGGTCCACAGCATCGCGCGCGGCTTCGGCGACTTTCGGCTGGGAGCGCGCTACCAGATTTTGGGCGGCCCGCTGGTCACCTCGATCTATCTGGGGGCGAAGTTCCCCACCGGGTACACGCCCGATCCCCCCGAGCTACGCGCGGCCACGCTGGGCAACGGAGTCAACGAGTACGAGGCGCGCCTGCTGCTGGGCCACAGCTTCTATCCGCTGCCCATCTACGCCTCCGGCGAGGTCGGCTACCGGCTGCGCGGCTCGCGCAAGACCGGCGCCGACGCGCAGATCAACTACCCCGCCGAGATTCCCTACTTTTTGGAAGTGGGCTACGCGCCGGTCGATTGGATCTGGCTGCGCGGGGTCGTCGACGGCGTCTACGGGCTGGGAAGCCCGGTCGCCATCGAGGGGATCTCACTGACTCCGCTGACGCAAAGTTACACGAAGGTCGGACCCAGCGTGATCTTCAAGGTGATGGACGACTACGCCATCCAGCTCAATTACAGCTACACTTTGATGGGCGTCAACGCGCTGCAAAGCCACCAGGTGAGCATCGGCTTCGCCATTGACACCACCCTGGGTCAATCGAAATAAGGGCCGAAGGAAGGAATATGAGCACCAATCGACGCGAATTTCTCAA
Organism: uncultured delta proteobacterium; assembly: GCA_963697525.1. Taxonomy (GTDB): domain Bacteria; phylum Myxococcota_A; class Bradymonadia; order Bradymonadales; family Bradymonadaceae; genus Bradymonas. The sequence goes on along the minus strand of OY969087.1, from coordinate 3,606,440 downwards.
ACGACTCGGAGCCGGCGCGGTCGCGCTGGTCAGCGTGCGCTTTCTGTCGGGCTGCGAGACGCTCGACTTCCAGTCCAAGGTCTCGGGCTCGGCGCTCGACTTCATGACCCCGGCGGTCGACGGCTCGTGGTACTGGCAGAGCGGCAAGGGCATCAGCAAGAGCGACGCGCCCAATATCAACGCCAATAACTGGCAGCTCGAGATCGCCAATGACTCGGGCACACTGGGCAAGGTGACCATGGCCGACCTGCAGCAGTACAAGCAGGACGGCCACGAGATGACCATGTGGAAGACGATGCGCTGCGTCTACGGGGCCAATATCGGCTCGACGACGACCACGCTGGTCGCCAACGGCATCTTCACCGGCATCCCTCTGCACCGCGTGCTCGAAGACGCCGGGGTGAGCGCCCAGGGCATCAGCAAGATCCGGGTCTTCGGCGCCGACGACTTCACCAGCAACGTGCCCATCGCCCGGGCCATGGACGCGGGACCGTCGCCGCTGCCGGCGCTGCTGGCGTATGCCATCAACGGCCAGCCCATCTCGCAGTACCGCGGCGGGCCGCTTCGCCTGGTCGTGCCCGAGATGTGGGGCTACAAAAACGTCAAATGGCTGACCAAACTGCAAGCCACCCACAGCAACGCCATCTTCGGCACCTACGAGACCGAGCGCTTCAACCCGGCGACCAACCCGTCGGTGACCCCCGAGATTCAAAAGCGTATCGACGACCCCGGGCGGATCTCGCTGGCGAGCATCATCACCGACCCGGCGTCGGTGTCCACCCAAATCGCCGGGCCCAACGTGACCATCGCCGGGGCGAGTTTTGCCGGCGGCCAACGCGTCACCAAGGTGGAGTTGTCCATCAACGACGGGCCCTTCGAGCCGGCCACGATCATCGGCAAGCAGGAGATGCTCAACAAGCTTCCATCGAGCGCGCGCGCCGCCGCCGACGCCGCCGCCCAGACCGGCGACCCCTGGCCGTGGCAAAATATCTGGGTGACCTGGAAGAAGACGTTCGCCAACATGACACCGGGAAGTTACACGGTCACCATCCGGGCCACCGATGATGCGGGGCGAGTCCAATCGGCCGACGCAAGCAAGCCATTGGTCATATCCCCGCAAGTACGACTGCCTTTCCAAGTGAAGTAATGATATGGTGCGGGGCGGAAGAATTGGGATAGCCTTAACTACGGTATGATGATGAGCCCCGCCTTTCGACGATTTTTACCACTGTTAACGTCTTTATTGCTGGTCTGTGGCGCCTGTTCGGGGGACACCGGCGGCCACCACAAGACCGGTCTGGACGCTGATATTTCGGGCGACGTCAATCCAGACGCGCCCCTCGACGCTGGCGACGGCGGCCTGGACACCAACCCCGACGCGACCGCCGACGCCGATGGCGGCACGCCCCAGGCCAACATCATCACCTGCGACAACACGTTGCCGACACCCAGCGCCGGCGACGCCTGCAGCACGACCAGCGGCTCGTCGAGCCTGGTGATGGTCGAGGGCGAGGTGCTGGCCGGCGACAAGATCTACAAAAACGGCCAGGTGCTCATCGACCGCAGCCAGCAAAACGCCACCATCACCTGCGTGGGGTGTGACTGCGGCTCTCAGCCCGATGCCAACACCGCCACGGTGGTGGCCTGCCCCGACAGCGTGGTCAGCCCCGGGCTCATCAACCCCCATGAACACCTGGGGTGGTCGACGGCCAAGCCCGCCCCGCACGGCGACGAGCGCTACGACCACCGCACCGACTGGCGCACCGGCGCGCGCGGCCACACCAAGATCCACCACGATGGTAGCGACTACAGCAACGACGCGGTCTTGTTCGGCGAGCTGCGCCACATGCTGTCGGGCGTGACCAGCATGGCCGGCTCGGGCGGCGCCGCCGGGTTCGTGCGCAACCTGGACAAAGTCAACGACACCGGCGGCATCAACGTGTCGGTGGACTATTCGACGTTCCCGCTGTCGGACACCAGAGGCGGCCTGCTGTCGAACGGCTGCGGCTATCCAAGCATTGACAGCACCTCGGTGCTCCAAAACGACATCTACCTGCCCCACGTCTCCGAGGGCATCGACGCCGAGGCCGAGAACGAGTTTTCCTGCCTGTCGTCGGACGCCAACGGCGGCCACGACCTGTTGGCGGACAACACCTCCATCATCCACGGCATCGGGCTGACGGCGGCGGACATCGCCGAATTCGCGGCCAACGGCGCCCAACTGGTGTGGTCACCGCGCACCAATATCGACCTGTACGGCAATACCGCCGACGTGGTCACCTACGACCACTACGGGGTGACCATCGCGTTGGGCACCGACTGGGTGATCAGCGGGTCGATGAACGAGCTGCGTGAGCTGCAATGCGCCGACTACTTGAACCAGAACGACTACGACGGCCACTTCAGCGACCAGGATCTGTGGAAGATGGCCACCATCAACGGGGCGATCGCCCTGGGGGTGGGCGACAAGCTGGGCAAGATCAAAACCGGCTACATCGCCGACCTGGCGATCTACAACGCCACCGACCACCAGGACTACCGCGCGGTCATCGACGCCGGCGTGGGTGACGTGCAGTTGGTCATGCGCGGCGGCGAGCCGCTGGTCGGCGAGCCCAACGTGGTCCAGGCGCTGGTCCCCAGCACCGAGATCAACGACTGCGAGTCCATCTCGGTGTGTGACGGCGCCCGACTCATCTGCGCCAAGCGCGACACCGGCACCTCCTGGGCGACGATTCTGGGCGCGGCCAATGGCAACTACCAGCCGTTCTACTGCGACACGCCGCCCAACGAGCCCAGTTGCGTGCCCATGCGTCCCAACGAATACGACGGCATGAGCACGGCCGACGACCAGGACGGCGACGGCGTGCCCGACGCCCAGGACGTCTGCCCGACGATCTTCGACCCGCCGCGCCCGCTCGACGACGGCTCCCAGCCCGACTACGACGGCGACGGCATCGGCGACGCCTGCGACCCCTGCCCGCTCAACGACGGCGACCAATGCCAGCCCTTCGACCCCAACGATCGCGACGGCGACGGCACGGCCAATGACGCCGACAACTGCCCGGCGATCGCCAACGCCGACCAGGCCGACAGCGACTCCGACGGCATCGGCGATGCCTGCGACACTTGCCCGAACTTCGCAAACCCCGGCAACACCGGCTGCCCGGCGACCATCTACGACGTGTGGTCCGGCGCCGCCCAAACTGGCGACAAGGTCCTCATCCAGGACGCGGTGGTCACCGCCGTCAACCAGCACCCCGGTGAAGATCCCCAGGGCATCTTCATTCAGTACACCACCGACGCCACCGACTACACCGACATCGCCCACAGCGGTATCTACGTGTACATGAAGGGCTACGCGAACTTCCCGCAGCGCGGCGACAACGTCGACATCTCGGCGATGGTCGACGAGTACGGCGGCGCGCCGCAGTTGACCAACCCCGACAAGTTGACCATCAATTCCAGCGGCAACACCCTGCCCGACCCGGTGGTGGTCGACCCGGCGGATATCGCCACCGGCGGCACCCACGCCCAGGACTACCTCAACGTGCTGGTGCGGGTGAACAACGTCACCGTCGCCAGCGCCCCCGATCAGTACAATGAGTTCGCCGTCGACAGCGGGCTTCGCGTCGACGACCTGCTCTACCTGATCACGCCCGCCCCGCAGGTCGGCGACAGCTTCGACGCCCTCATCGGCCCGCTGGTCTACTCGTTCAGCAACACCAAGGTCGAGCCACGCGACGCCAACGACGTCATCCTCGGGCCGCCGGCGCTGGTCAGCTTCCTGCCGCAGGACGTCTACTTGAAGGCGGGCACCACCGATGGCGCGACCATTCCGCCGCTGACGGCCACGCTGAGCCACCCGCCGGCGCAGTCGTCGATCATCGCCTTTATCTACTCGGACTCGACCGTCGTCAGCGGCCCGGCCACCATCACCGCGCAGCCCGGCCAGACCGACTACCAGCCGTTGCTGACGGCCGGGGGCGCCGCTGGCACCTCGGCGACGGTGACCGCCAAGGTCGCCGCCGACGAGTTTACCTCCACGGTGCATATCTACGACGACAGCACCCCGCGTTCGGTGACCTCACTGGACCCGACGAGCCAGACCGTGCGCGTCAACCAGACGGCCACGATGACCGTGACCCTGGACGTGCCCGCGCCCTCGGGTGGCCAGGACGTCACCATCACCACCACCGCCGGTGTCTTCGCGCCGGCGACGGTGACCGTGCCCGCCGACCAGCGCAGCGTCGACTTCGACATCACCGCCGGCGCCAACGCCAGCACCGACACGGTCACGGCCACGGTGGGCTCGACGAGCGCCGCCGCCGACGTCACCGTGAGCACCGGTCCGAGCACCCCCTGCTTGCTCATCAGCGAGTACGTCGAGGGCTCGAGCTTCAATAAGGGCCTCGAGCTGTACAATTGCGAGGCGAGCGACATGGACCTGTCGAACTACGGCATTTGCAGATTCAGCAATAGTGACACCACCTGCTCGAGCGACTTCCTGATGTCGGGGACCCTGGCCGCCGGCGACGTGATCACGGTGTGCAACTCCCAGGCGGACGCGGCGATGAGCTGCGATACGACCAGCGGCACCATCTATCACAATGGCGACGACCGCTACATCATCTACAAGGATGAGGACGGCTCGGGCGACTACAACCCGACTAGCGACACTGTCACCGATGCCTTCGGGCAGTCGGCGGTCCAGCCCAGCAGCAAGATCTGGGCGGACCACACCTACCGTCGCTGCGACCTCACGCCCTATTATGGGGTGGACCCGTTCGACGTCACCGCCTACTACACCACGCAGGCCAAGGACGACTTCAGTGAGTTCGGCACTGCCCCGTCGGCCTCGGCCACCTGCCCGTAGGACGCTTCATATGCGTTGACTCGTCGACGCACAGCGCTCAGCGGCGCGGTCTTTCGGGGCCGCGCCGCTTTTTTGTGCACCGTCGTTGCCAGGTGGCTACTCCAGCTTCCACCCAGCCGGCAACCGCCCTTGCCGGTTGAACGCGCCCGCCCGCCGCCTGGTTTTCCCAACCAACCCCCTAACACCGTCTTTCCCCTTTAATTTCAGACGGTTCGATGAGGTCAAGAATTTTCTCCAGATCTTGGCATGGATCTCGCTTGGGTATAGGTGCGAAGCACCGGAACGACCCATATAAACAAGCGTTCGAAGATACGCTGGAGATACAATATGAAGATGCTCAAAGCCCTCATCATCGCCCTCGCCCTGACCTTCGGCTTCGCCAGCACGGCCTCGGCCGATTACCTGCCCGGCGGCAAGACCCAGGCCGACGAGGTTGACAGTCTGGACATGATGCTCCAATTCCTCGGCCAGGACGCCTTCGTGCCCAGCCGCCTGGAGTTCCGCCAGTTCTCCCCCGACCCGGTCGCCGACCTGGTCGAAGTCGCCACCGGCCATCACAACATGCGCGTGCGCAACCGCGCCATTCAATCCCTGGCACTGTACCGCACGGACGCCCGCGCGGTGCACACCGTGGCGCATATGCTCGCCCACATGCACCCGGGCCAGAAGTTGTTCCCCGCGGTCATCGTGGCCTACGCCGAGATCACCGGCGAGCAAGGGGTCGCCAAGATCAAGCAGTACGCCACCAACCGCCACCGCGACGTACGCATGGCCACGGTGGTGGCCCTGGGTCGCTTCGGCGGCACGGCTGGCTTCCAGGTGTTGCGCAGTCTGGCCGACGCCGAGCAATATCCGGCCATTCGCCAGCGCATCGAGAGCTACATTCAGTAAAACTCGCTTTTCACCCTTGCCAACACAGCGTGGTGGTTAAAGTTGGTGATAAGACAAAGGATTTTGCCCAAACTTGCCTGAATCAACTGATGGCTGAATGTTTGAGCGGTTGAGTGAGAAACCCGGGGGCGACCCCGGGTTTTCTATTGCCTAGCTATCGTTGCCATCATTTGCCCCCACTGATAGCCTCATCATAGAGTTTCTTGCAGAATTCGAGGTTGTCCCCGCCGATGTCCGAACTGACTTCGCTAGACCAGTACAACGAGCCCTGTGAGCGCTGCCACGAGAAGCGCTACACCATCGGGCGGCGCGGCGATCAGGCGTTCGCCGAGCGCTGCCGGAGCTGCTTCGACGTATGCCCGGCCTGCCACGGTGAGGAGTTCACCTATGTGACCGACGAGCGCGGCTACAGCTTCGTGCAGCGCTGTCGCATGTGCGGCACGCTCGACCACCGCATCGAGGCGTTCAACGAGGCGCGCATCCCCGCGCGCTACAACCATCTGACCGCGGCCATCGAGCATTTTCAGACCACCGACGCGGCCGGCAAGCCCATTGGAAACCTCCAGCAGGTCAAGCTTCGGCTACACCGCTGGGTGACCGGGTTCGGTCCCGGTGAGAAGGGATTTTTGCTCTGCGGGGCGGTGGGCACCGGCAAGACGCACCTGTTGGCGGCCGTCATCCGGCATCTCACCCTGGAGAAGGGCATCGCCAGCCGGTTCATCGAGTTCACCCACCTGCTCAGTGAGATCCGCGAACAATTCGACCAGGGCCGCGGCGAGTCCCAGATCCTGGGGCCGCTCTCGGAGGTCCCCGTGCTGGCGATCGACGAGCTCGGCAAGGGGCGCAACAACGCCTGGCAGTTGTCGATCATCGACGAGATCATCTCCAAGCGCTACAACCGCGAGCTGACCACGCTATTTACGACCAACTACCCGCTGGCCGCCCACGGCGCCGCCAAGCTCGACCCCAACGCCGACGACTTCCGCCACCAGGCGGTCCAGGAGTCGCTGCGCGAGCGCATCGGCGAGCGCATCTACAGCCGCCTGCACGAGATGTCGACGTTCATCGAGCTGGACGCGCCCGATTTCCGCAAACACTAACAGCGTATTCACCACAGAGGGCACAGAGAACACAGAGGACTGCGAAAACAAAAAGGGTAATTCGTAGAGTTCCCTTTGCCTTTCTCTGTGTCCTCTGTGGTGAACCCTAAGCTGTTTTCTTGAGGTGGATCAGTATGGCTGAGATCGCCGCCGGCGTGATGCCATGAACGCGTGAGGCTTGCGCGACGGTGGTCGGGCGCACCTTGGAGAGGCGCTCGACGACCTCGTTGGACAGCCCGTGGATGTCGGCGTACTCGAGGTTGCGCGGGATCTTGGCCTCTTCCATCTCACGGCGTTTGTCGACCTGCTTGAGCTGGCGGTCGATATAGCCCTGGTATTGGACCTGGATCTCGATGGCCTCGGCTACCTCGTCGCTCAAGGCGTCGAGGTCGAGCCCGGGCGCAAACCGCGCGGCCACCGGCTTGAGGTCGGCCAGGCTATTGTCGGGGCGCTTGAGTAGGTCCTCGAGGGTGACGCCGTTGCTGGCGGTGCCCACGCCCACGCTGTGCAGAAACTGCTCGTTCTCGGCGGACCCACCGATCATGGTCTCGGCCATCGCCCGGCGCACCTCGTCGATGGTCTTTTTCTTCTGCTCGAATTTGGCCCAATGCTCGTCGCCCAGAAGGCCCAGCTCGCGCCCGTGGCCGGACAGTCGCCAGTCGGCGTTGTCCTCGCGCAGCAGCAGTCGGTACTCCGCGCGGCTGGTGAACATGCGATAGGGCTCGTCGACCCCTTTGGTGACCAGGTCGTCGACCATCACGCCGATGTAGGCCTCGTCGCGGCCGAGCACGAACGGCTCGGCGCCGCGAAGCTGCAAGGCGGCGTTGATGCCCGCCATCAGGCCCTGGGCGGCGGCCTCCTCGTAGCCGGAGGTGCCGTTGATCTGGCCGGCCAAAAACAGCCCGCCCACCCCGCGTAGCTCCAGGGTCGGGTCGAGCTGGATGGGGTTGACGCAGTCGTACTCCACCGCGTAGCCCGGGCGCATGATCTCGGCGTGTTCCAGCCCCGGAATCGTGCGCAAGATGGCCATCTGCACGTCCAGCGGCAGGCTGGTGGAGATGCCGTTGGGGTAGATCTCGTGGGTGTCCAGGCCCTGCGGCTCCAGGAAGATCTGGTGCTGCTCCTTGTCGGCAAAGCGCACCACCTTATCCTCGATGCTCGGACAATACCGCGCCCCGATCCCCTCGATCTGGCCGGTGAACATCGGCGAGCGATCGGTATTGTCCAGGATCACCTGGTGGGTCTTGGGGTTGGTGTAGGTGATGTAGCAGGAGACCTGCTCGAGCATCTCGGGCTCGTGGTAGAACGAAAACCGCCGGGGAGGCGTGTCGCCGGGCTGTTCCTCGAGCCCCGCCCAGTCGATGGTGCGCCCGTCGAGGCGCGGCGTGGTGCCGGTCTTGAGCCGGCCCATCTCCAGGTTGAGATTCTGCAGCGTCTCAGCCAGCCCGTAGCTGGCCTCGTCACCGGCGCGGCCGGCCTTGAAGTTGTCCAGCCCCACGTGGCACAGCCCGCGCAGAAAGGTCCCCGTGGTCATGACCACGGCGTCGCACTCGTAGAACACGTTCAGGTGCGACATGACTCCCACGACCCGAAGTTCGCCGTCTCTCTCGACGATCTTCATATCCTCGACGCGGCCCTGCTTGATGTCGAGGTTGGGCGTATTCATCAACTCCTGCTGCATGGCCGCGCGGTACACGCGCATGTCGCATTGCGCGCGGCTCGAGCGCACCGCCGGGCCTTTGCTGGTGTTGAGGCGCTTGTACTGGATGGCCGCCGCGTCGGCGATCTTGCCCATGACCCCGCCCAGCGCGTCGATCTCCTTGGCCAGGTGGCCCTTGGCGACCCCGCCGATGGCCGGGTTGCAGCTCATGTGGCCGATGGTGTCGATGTTCATCGTCAACAGAAGCGTGTGCAGGCCCATGCGGGCCATGGCGCTGGCCGCCTCGGAGCCGGCGTGGCCGCCGCCGATGACGATGGCGTCGTATTTTTTGGGATGGGTGAGCATGGTGGTGTCTCTCGGTAGATGCACAGATGCCTCGATCTGAAACGACCGAGGCATCTTGAAGCTTCCAGATCCTAATCAGGCCGCCTCGCCTACGGGGCCGGGCAGGTCTCGTTGTCCGCGCCCGGGCTTCCCAGGTCGCCGGAGGTATACCCGGTCGACGCCAACGTCGCCGCACAGAAGTGGGTGGCGTCGTCGTTGGCCTGCGCGATGTTTGTAGCGCTGCCAGTGTAGGCGTCAAGGCTCAGTTGCTGAGACGCGCCCGTGGCCGGCGTGCCGTAGTAGGCGTCGTCGATGACCGTGCCGTCGCGGCGCACCAGGCTGATGACCAGGCCGGAGGCGCCGGGGCTATTCTTGAGCGGGCTGTCGGCCAACGCATAGCCCCCGGAGATGCCGCCGTTGGCGGTGCTGTCAGTGTTGGCCACCAGCACCGCGTAGCTATGAGCGGCGATGGTCGCGTTGGGGTCCTCGATGACGAAGCTGTTGGCCTTCGAGCCGGTCTCGTTGTCCTTGACCGTCAGCGTGAACAGGGTCAGGTCCTGGTCGGTGGTGTTGTACAGCTCGATGTACTCCCCGTCGGTGTCGTTGGTCTTGTCGGGGTCGCCCATGAACTCGGTGAAGATCACGTCGCCGGGGCTGGGGAGCGTGCCGTTGATCGCCTGGCAGACACCGCTCAGGCAGTACTCGCTGTCGGTACACTGGACCTCGGTGGGCTGGAAATCACAGTACGGGTTGTGGAACCGCGACACCTGACAGGTGGCCGTGTCGGCGGTGTATTGCACGGCGTTACCGGCGCTATTGCAGAAGTCGGCGGGCTTGACGCAGCTAAAGCCCGAGCAAGGATCGGCGTTGCAGGCGGTGTTGGCGTCGCCGATGGTGCCGTAGTTGCCGGCCGTGCCGTATTGGGTGTCGAGCTCGGGGCACCAGTTGGCAAAATCGTTGTTGCCCTCCGCCGTCATCGGCGCGCTGGGGTCGAGCTTGCGCGACTTGCCGGCGATCACCGAGCCGGCCTCCCAGAAGACGTAGTCGACGGTGTCGCCGTTGGCGTTGACCAGCTTGATCCAATCGGAGGTGTTGGTCAGCGAAATGTCGCTGTAGACGTAGTCCGGGGTCACCGAGCCGTCGCCGGCGGGGTCGGAGCCGTTGGCAAAGACCAGCCGCGCCCCGTCGGGGAACGCCGGCGGGCTGGTCAGCGCGTGCTCCTCGTCGGTGCCGCTGGCCGAGCCGCTCTGGATCTTCCAGCCGGTCAGGTCGATGTCCGCCCCGCTGGTGTTGACTACCTCGAACCACTCGCTGTCGTAGTCGGACAGGCCGTCGGGGTTGACCATGATCTCGTCGATGACCGCCCCGCCCACCTCGGTGACGCCGCCCGAGCAGGTGCCCGTGCTCGCGTCGCAGGTGCCGGCGACGTAGTCGCAGTCGTTGAACGTCACGTCGTACTGGCAAGTCGCGCTGCCGTTGTCCTCGACGCACTGGCCGCTGTCGGCGTAGACCCGGCCGGTGTTGCCGTCGCAGTCGGGCGCCGGCGGGGTGTTGCAGGCCTGCTGGTCGCAGGGGCCCTGGTTACAGGCGCCGTCCATGCAGCCATACACGCAGCTCTGCTCGCTGGAGGTGTACGAGCAATCCCCCTGCGCGCAGGTGCCGTTGGACTCGTAGGTCTTCAGCGTCGTGGCGTCCTGACAGATCGCATCCGGCGGCGTATCGCAGACCACGTCCTTGCACAGGTCCGGGTTGCACGCCCCGTTGGAGCAGCCGGCGTTGCAGGTCTGGGAGTCGACGGCGACGTAATCGCAGGTGGGCACCTCGCTGGTCGCTGAACAGATGCCACCGTAGGTAGTCAATTGATCGCCAATGCAGTTGGGCTGGGGCACGTTCGTACAATCCGAATCGTGCTCGCAGGTGTCGCCGCTGACCGGCACGCAGGTCTGGTCGGAGGCACAGATCTCGCCGGTGGCACAGTCACTGTTGAGCACGCACGAGCCGTCCTTGCCCGTGGCCGAGTCGGCCGCACAACCAGACACCACCAGCGTGCACGCGGCGATGAGCAATAACAACGAATACGTCAGTCTACCTCTCCACATCTTACCGCTACTCCGTGTGCAAGCTTGGCGGGGCCGAAACCCCTTCTTCTCGATAGATCCCAAAACGATAATACATCACTAGTAGATCGTGTGAGCGATCTCAACAAACAAAGGGCCACCTTCGGCCCGCTCAGTCGAAGCGGTGGTGGCGCACGAGGCGCTCCAGCCGCGCGGCGCGCTCCGCCTGCTCGCCCACCAGGTTGTGCGCCTCGCCGGGGTCGGCGGCGAGATCAAACAGCCAGCGCGCCCCTGTCGAGCGATCCTCGAAGTATTTGAACCGCCCGCGCACCACCCCGTACCAGCGCGCGTTGTGCAAGAATACCGGCGGCGTCGACGCCCCCGGGCGAAGCGGCAGCGTCGGTCCGGCGGGCGCCCGTCCGGCCAGGGGAAGCAGCGTATCGAAGATCCACTCGGTGCTCACCGGTTGGCGGACCTGTCCCGGAGTGATGCCCGGCCCGTGGATGAGCAGGGGCACGTGCACCTGCTGCTCGAAGAGCGACGAGTTGTGGTGATGATAGCCGTGCTCGCCAAAGGACTCGCCGTGGTCGGCGACGAAGACCCAGATCACCGGGCGGTCGCTGACCTGCTCGACCTTGCGCACGAACTCGCCCACGGCCCGATCCATGCCGCGGATGGAGCGCTCGTAGCGGCTCCAGCCCGGGGTCTGTGCGACGATACTGTGGTCGAAGCCCGTGTAGGTAAAATGGGTCTCGAGCAGATGCATGAAGCCAAACACCGGCTTGTTCGCCGAGCGAATCTGCTCGAGCACCAGGTCGAAGACGCGCCGACGCGCCAGCGAGTCCACGCCGACATTGCACAGCCGCGCCACGCAGGCGAGTTGGGCACGCGCATAGGTGACCGCGCAGACGCTGCGATAGCCTCCCTTGTTGAAGATCTGCGGGAGGACCGTGGGATGCTTGAATCGACGACAGGACTGCTCCGGGTGGTCGACATCGTCGCCCTGGAGTTGGCCAATGGTCCCGTGGGTGAGCACGCGAAGCAATGTATCGGCGGTGTTCGTCGCCGGTGAGTAAGCACGCCGAAACAACAGCGACTGCGCCGCGAACTTGTCCAAAAATGGCGTTGTGTCGTGTCCGTGGCCCAGAAATCCCGTCGAGGAGGCGCGTACCCCGTCGACCGACACCACGATCACGTTCGGGGCGACCGCGCCCGGCTGCAGCCCGGACGAGTCGTTGTGTCCAGGCGCGCGCCGCGCTTCGGCGCGCACCGGCGTCGCCCCCAACTCCTCCAGCCAGCCCAGCAACCGCGCCGAATGCCGGCTACCGGTGCCGGTGAGCAGCGCGCGGGTAAAGATCAGCGGATAGTGCGCCCGTCCCACCGCCAAAGACCCGAGAGCGACGACCACCATCGCCCCCGCGGCCAACGCCCGTATTCGCTCGGCGCCGGCCGGCGCTTGGGGCTCACGAAAAGCGACCAGGGCGACAAGCGCCGCCCCCGCGGCCACGACCAGGTGAAACGGCGGGTACAATCCCCAAAGGACGTAGCGATCGCCGACCAGCAACCCCACCGAGGCCGCCACGAGGCCGAGGGTGGCGAGCTGGCGCTTGATGCCCGAGCGCGCGTCGATCCAGCCGATGACCTGTACGAGCAGCCAGGCGCCCACGCTCAGCCCCGCCGCGATGAGGAGTTCGAGGAGCGCCAGGCTCGCCCAGCGCGGAATCAGCCGCGCCAGGCCACGTCCGGCGCTGAAATAGATGGCGAGCGGCAGCGCCCACGCCGCGGCGATGATCGCGCTGGTCGACCGAGGCCGACCGACGCGGGCGACCAGCCAGGCATGCGCCCGCACGGCGAGCCACACCGCGAGCGCGACCAGCCCCATCAGCCCCACGTCCCCGAGCAGCATCGTCAGGTTGACCGCCAACGCCTTGACGATCGAGTCGTGGACGGACCACTCCGTCGGGAGCAGCATGAGCTGGCGTGCCGCGTCCACGATGAAAAGCAGCGCGGTGGCCCCCACGAGCTGGCGTCGGCTGAACACGTTCGGAATGCTGTCTCTTCGAGCTTGCTGCCACGGACGGGCTCTACTGTATCACCGCCCCGAGACAGCGTCGACGTCACCTGCGAGCAACTCGAACGTTGACGCCGGCGCCGTCAGCCCGTTTACTCTTCGACGCACGCAACGCGCCGCGGCCGCCTTTTTGGGGTGGCCGGATTCATGGTTGATTCGTGTGTAAGAAATCTCCCGTCGCCGTCGGCGGCTGATTTTCACGGCCTCTTCGCCGCCAATCCTCGACGATGCGCTGCATCGCCTGCGGTTGTCGGCTTCGAGCCCGCAAAAAATCAACTCGCCGAGGCTCGGTCCGACTTCTTACACACGAATCATGGTTTTCGCCACCGTCGAGACGCCGTCATGATGAACCTCAACCTGGGCATGCTCAACCCGCAGCAACGCGAGGCGACCACCCATATCGACGGGCCGCTGCTCATTCTGGCGGGTGCGGGTAGCGGCAAGACGCGCGTGATCACCACGCGCATCGCCTACCTCATCCAGCGCGGCGTCGCCGCCGAGTCCATCCTGGCGGTCAGCTTCACCAACAAGGCGGCCGCCGAGATGCAGGAGCGCGTGGCCCAGTTGACCGGCCCGAAGCTGGCCAACAAGACCTACCTGTCGACCTTCCACAGCCTGGGCGCCGACATCCTGCGGCGCGACATCGACGCGCTGGGCTTCAAAAAGCCGTTTACCATCCTCGACCAGGGCGACCAGACCTCGGTGATCAAGGGCGCCTTCGACGAGCTCAAGCTCGACCCCAAGGTGGTCGACCCGCGGCGCATCGCCAGCCTGATCAGCAAGGCCAAAATGGGGTTTTGCGAGCCCAAGGAGCTTCCCGAGCTCAAATTCGACCCCCTGATGCCCTACGCACAGAAGGTGTTTTCGTACTACCAGCGCGCCCTCAAGGGGCTGAACGCCGTCGACTTCGACGATCTCATCTGCCTGCCGGTGGTCATCTTCCAGCAAGAGGAGAAGATCCGGACGAAGTACGCCCGCCGGTTCAAATACGTCATGGTCGACGAATACCAGGACACCAATATGACGCAGTTGTTGTTTTTGCGCGAGATGGTCAAAGACCACCTCAACCTGTGCGTGGTGGGCGACGACGACCAGAGCATCTACGGGTTTCGCGGGGCGGTGGCCGAGAATATCCTGGAGTTCGAAAAGCAATTCCCCGACGTCAAGGTCGTCAAGCTCGAGCAAAACTACCGGTCGACCAACGCCATCTTGCGCGCGGCCAACGCCGTCATCGCCAACAACACCGTGCGCAAGGAAAAGGCGCTGTGGAGCGCCAAAGGCGACGGCGAGAAGCTTCGCTACGTCGAATGCGAGGATGAGCGCGAGGAGGCCGAATTCGTCGCCGCCGAGATTGAGCGCTACCGGCTCAAATACGAGCTGCGCTACCGCGACTGCGCCATCTTATACCGCGTCAACCCCCAGGCGCGCCTCTTCGAGGAGGCCCTGCGCACCTACCAGATTCCCTATTCGGTGCTCGGCTCCCAGGAGTTCTTCGACCGAAAAGAGGTCAAGGACTTCGTGGCCTATCTGAGCGCGTGCATCAACCACAATGACGAGGTCAGCATCCGCCGAGTGGTCAACGTACCTCCGCGCGGCATCGGGCCGACGCTACTCGAGCGCATCAGCGACTTCGCCCACGACAACGATTGGAGCTTCCACCAGGCGCTGTGTAAGCTCGCCGACGACCCCTCCCACGTCGAGGGCATCGGGCATAAGGTCAGCGAGCATATCGCCGAGTTCATCGACATCCTCGACCACTTCAGCGAGAAGTTCGAGGCCGCCGAGCAAGACCCCACCATGCGCCTGGCCGAGATTGGCCGCGAGCTGTTGCAGCGCACCCACATGGTCGACTATATCCGCAGCAGTGAGAAGAACCCCAAGATCGCCCGCCGCCGCGTCGACAACGTCGAGGAAATCCTGTCGTCGCTGTCGTCCTACCAAGACGCCAGCGGCGGCACGCTGCAAAAATACCTCACCCGCATCATCCTCGACCGCTCCGACCCCGGCGACGACGCCGAGGACAAAAAAGGCGTCAAGCTGATGACGCTGCACTCTTCGAAGGGCCTGGAGTTCCCCTGCGTGTTCTTGGTGGGCATGGAGGAAGGGTATCTGCCCCACGGCCGAAGCCTCGACGACCGCCAGGGCATCGCCGAGGAGCGCCGCCTGGCCTACGTGGGCATCACCCGCGCCAAGGAGCACCTGACGCTGACCTCGGCGGCCGTGCGCACCCGCTACGGCCAGCAGGACGAGCGCGAGCCCAGCCGCTTCTTGGAAGAGATTCCCGAGGAAACCCTCGAATGGCACCGCGCCGCCTCCGCGGCGAGCCTGGCCGAGAAGCGCGAGGAGCAAAACCAGAAGTATCTGTCGGCGCTCAAGTCGGCGATCTTTGACGACTGAGCTGCTCGACAAGTGCACTCGCTGATCGAAAGGTCTCCGTGGTCGTACTTAGTCTTGGGGAAGTTTGAACCAGACTTTGGAGAGGTCGATTGCCAGGTCTGGAAATAATTCGAGGCGAAGGATATCGTCGTCGGCCATGGACTGCACGATGGTATAGTGGCCCTCGTCGTCGAGGTGCAGCACCTCGACAAATCGAGCCTTTGGCTCGACGAACAACAGCCACGGGATTCCCGCCTCGGCGTACAGCGCGCGCTTGCGGTGTCGGTCGCGCGATTCTGTCGCCGGCGACAGCACCTCGACGACCATATCGGGGGCTCCAGTGATGCAGTGGCCATCGTACAGCTCGGCAATGCGGTCCCTGCGTACAAACGTCAAGTCGGGCTGAACCACCGTGTCCTCGGAAAGCACCACGTCGAACGGCGCATCGAACACCTCGCCGAGCTCATGTTCGCCGACATGAATCGCCAAATACGCTCCCAATTTCGAGATCGAACGTTGGTGAAAGATATTCGGACTTGGAACCATGAGCAGGTCTCCGTCGATCACTTCCCAACGGCGTTCGTCGTCCATCGCGAAGTAGTCCTGAACCGTCCAATGCGGCTTGCCTGCAATGTCCGGGGATATCGCCATCTTGCCACACTCCTCAATCGAAGAATCCGGTCACGTCGGCCTTCAAGATAGCAACGAGGTCAGCGCCCGGCAACGTTGTGGGCGCAGACGGTGGCCATGGTCAGGATGGAGGTCTGGGGGTTGACCCCGGTGTTGGTGGGAAACACGCTGGAGTCGGCGACGTAGAGCCCGTCGACGCGGTGGTGGCGAAAGTCCGGGCCGACGACGCTCGTCTTGGGGTCGCTTCCCATGCGGCAGGTGCCGAACATGTGGGTGGCGACCATGGTGTAGGCTTTGGGGTCGAGGGGGCCGTCGGTCTGGAAGCGGGCCATCTCGTCGGGGTCGTCGACCTTATCCGCCCATCCGTATACGCCGGGGCTGACGTAGTCGGCGCCGGCGGCGAGCATCATCTGGCCGAGCACGCCCACGCCGCGGCGCACCTTGTCCATGTCCGCGGGCGTCAGCGAGAAGTCGACGCGCTCGCCGGTACCACTGGGGCGCACGCGGCCGTGGGCCTCGGCCTTGATGGCGGCGCCCCAGCAGGCGCGGTGGTCGAGGTCGCCAAGCTCTTCGGTCAGCGCGCTCCCCACCGACTTGAGGCGACTGGCCGCCAGGGCGACGTCGAGGCCCAGCGCCTCGAATTTGATACCCTCCTTGCGAAGCCCGATGACCTCGTGGCCCTGGGTGGCGCCGGTCCACATGCGCACGGGCTCGGCGAAGCGGCCCATCACCGACGCGCCGGGGTGGCATTGGAAGTGACGGCCCACCGGCCCGTGCGTGATGCCGTTTCGCATCAGAAGCACCGGCGTATGCACGGCGCTTGCGGCCAAGACGACCGCCTTGGCGGCGCTCACCCGCACCCGTCCGCCGCCGCTGGCGAGCCCCTCGACCCCCACCGCCCTGCCCTGGTGGCACACGATGCGGTCGACGGTCACCGACGAGAAAACCCGCGCGCCGCGCTCGCTGGCCTCGGCGAGGTACGAGCGGTCCATGCTGAGTTTGCGCCCGGCCGAGCACCCCTCGAGGCAGCGGCCCAGCCCCTGGCAGCCGGAGACGTTTCGCCGAATTCGGCGGTGCTCGAGGCCGAGGGCGTCGGCCCCGCGGGCCATGAGATCGTTGTTGGGCCCGCTGATGGCGGGGTCGGTCGGCGCGATGCTCAGATCCTGCTCGACCTGATCCATCACCGCCTCGAGGCGCTCCCAGGCCAGCGCGTCGGCCAACGCCGGGTCGTCCTCGCACCAGCGCTGCCAGACATCGCGCGGAAGCCTCCAGGAGATCGCACCGTTGATGACCGAGGTGCCGCCCACCGCCCTGCCCTGCACGTAAGGCATGGGCGGGTTTCCGCGGGTGATCGTCGCGCCGAGCCCGCGATACAGCGCCGCCATGGCCGAAAAGGCGTCCGCCGGATAGTGCGACGGGCGCACATGCGCGCCGGCTTCCAGCACGACGACGTCGGCCCCCTGGCCGGCCAGGTGACGCGCGACCGCCGAGCCCGCCGGCCCGCTTCCCACCACGGCGACGTCGCAGTCGATCGGGTGGTCGCGCGTAATGTCCGCTCCGTCGTGCACCTTCATGGCAGGGCTCCCTCGAAGCGTCCGCGCACGCCTGCATCACCGAAGTAGGCCATGCACGCCAGGTGCTTGACGGTGGTGACGAGTTGGCGAACCAAAAATGAGCGCGAGTTGGCCGCTCGCGCCAAGAACGCGTCCTTCTTCGCCCGCTCGAGGCGCCGAAAGCTCTTGAAACCGTAGCCCTCCAGCATGGGAAGCCAGGTCAGGATCCACACCGACGCGCGAAACCCGAAGCCCAGAAGCGGCGGCGCCGACCGGCGAAGCGTCTGCCAGAATGTGTCGGAGGCGGCCTCGTCGCCCGAGACCAGTTCGGCGGCCTCGTCGGCCGGAATCATCCCCTCGAAGAGGGCCCGCGCCCACCCGAACTCGAGCTGGGTCCATCCCAGCGGGGTCTGCAGCGCGGGGCGCGGCACCAGGGCGGCGTCGGGCACCGATTCGATGGCGGCGTGGGCGCGGGTGGCGAAGAAGACAAAGCATGCGCTGGTCACATAGTCGAGCGCGGCGGCCGCCAAGAACGCCGGATATTGGGGCGCCTGCACATAGCCCACCAGCCACAGCGTGGCCGCGGTCGCCTTCAAAAATGTCAGCGCCACCAGCACCGGGCGGTACCGGCGCAGATCGAACTGCAGCAGAAAGCACATAAACGCCAGCGCCGCGACGTTGGCCGTGCCCAGATAGCGCCAGAAGTGACTCTGCGCCTCGGGGATGCGGTAGGCGACGCCGCCCAACAGCACGTTGAGTTGGCCGAACTGCGCCATCGCCTTCGCCGGGGTGAACGCGTACGACAACGTGGGGATGGCGAAGTTGAGAAACAACACCAAGAACATGATTTGAAAATTGCGATACCGTCGACACGGTTGCCTCCAGAAGCGTCGAAGCCAAGTCATGCGTCCTCCTGATTGTCGGCGAGGATGGAAAGGAAACGGTTGACCGTGCGCTCGTCGACGACCTGCAACTGGGCCTCGACGAGCACGCGGATGGTGGCGTCGGACTGGCCGGAGTCCAACAGCGCGAGCACCGCGCGGTAGCCGGCGACGCTCTGCTGGGGGCTGCGGTACATCGCGCGCTGCAGCGGCTCGAGCGCTAACAACAGGCGCTCGAGGACGTTGAACACCGCCGCGTAGGCGATCTGCGGGTGTGCGCGCAACACCGCCCGAGCGACGGCCAGGTCGGCGCGCGCGATCGACGCCCGATCGGCGTCGGGGTCGGCGACCCGCTCGGCGAGCGCGTCGACCGCCTTGAGCACGCGCTCGCGGGCCACCGGCCCCTCGGCGCGGCGCAGGCGGATGAGCGCGTCGACCGCCAGGCGACGGCGAAGCTCGAGGAAGTCCTCCAGCAGCGCGCGCGCCTCGTCGGGCACATCGGAGACCGCGTCGATCCAATAGGGCAGCGCGCTCGGCCCGACGTGGGTGCGCGGCTCCAGCACGCGCACGCCGCTTCCCTGGTGTGCTTCGACCAGGCCCATCTCTTCGAGGCGCGCGACCGCCCGCTGGGCAGTGGGAACGGTCACCTCGAAGCTTTTGGCCAGCCGGCGCAGCGGCGCCAGCTTCTCGCCGGGGAGGTACTCGCCGCGGAAAATCTCGCGCGAGAGTGAGACCACGAGGTCGTCGACCAAGGTTCTGGGTTTGTCCTGCTGCATCGGGTACACACCTGGGGAATCGAAGGCTCGAAAAATTGTATAACACAATCCATAGCGCCCGGCGCCGAAATTGTAAAATACAATTCACGAGTACCCTGTTCACCACAGGAACATTGACTTCCTGCGCCAAACGCAAAAGATAAGAAGGGAACGCTGGCTCCACGGCTTCTTCGACGCGTTGCCGACCCGATCGCCCGAGAACATCGGAATGCTTCGGCATTCACATTGTGTTCAGACCAGGTGACCGAGCGGGTCACTTCTCTGACCGACCACATCATGAACCGACGAGACTTCCTAAAATCAGCGGCGCTGGCCGGCCTGGGCGTGTTGGCGCCGGGCAAGCTGTGGGCGATGGGTGAGGACACCCACTTTACCATCGCCAAGCTCAAATACGCGCAGGCGGGGTGGGATCCGCGCCCGTCGGCGCTGCGCCGGCTGCTGTTGGAGGTCGAAAAGCGCACCAGCATCAAGGTCGACACCGACGTGCCCACGCTGACGGGCGCGTCCAGCGACCTATTTGATCGTCCGGTGTTGGCGATGGCCGGAGACGCGGCGTTTTCGCCGCTGGACGACCAGGTGGTGGGCAACCTGCGCACCTACATGAAGGCGGGCGGCTTTTTGATCATCGATTCGGCCGAAGGCGTGCGCTCCGGGCCGTTTACGGCCTCGGTCGAGCGCATGCTCAAGCGGGTGCTGCCGCACAAAAAGCTCGCCCCCATTCCCAAAGACCACGTGCTGTACAAGTCGTTTTATCTGATCGACGAGCCCGTGGGGCGGGTCAAGGTCTCCACGCGCATGCGCGGGGTCTTCGACGAGGACCGCCTGTTGGCGGTGGTCAGCCCCAACGATCTGATGGGGGCGTGGGCGCGCGACAACTTCGGCAACTGGCAGTATTCGGTCACCCCCGGCGGCGAGCAGCAGCGCGAGATGGCCTTTCGGCTGGGGATCAACCTGGTGATGTACGCCCTGTGCATCAATTACAAAGCCGACCAGGTACACGTGCCCTTCATCCTCAAGCGCCGCCAGTGGAAGGTGGACTGATTCATGTTCGACCTCGGGGCTTATAACGCGGGCGACGTGCTCTGGTTGGGGGACTGGAGCCCGACCTGGATCGCCATCCTGGCCATCGCCGGGGTGCTGGTCATCGCCATCAGCGCCTACGATCTGCGCAACCTCTCTGCGCGGCGACGCTGGCTGCTGGTCGGCTTGCGCGCGGCGGTCTACGCCCTGGCAGTCATGATGCTGCTCGAGCCGGCCGTCGACCTCAAACATATCTCCAAGGTCAAAAACGACGTCGCCGTGCTCGTCGACACCAGCCGTTCGATGGGCCTCAAGGCCACCAAAGACGGCGACCAGACGCGCTACGGGCGCGCCCAAAAGGCGCTCGACGACCTCGCCCCGCTCATCGAGCGCACCAAGGGCGATCACAACTTCCACTTCTTCGCCTTCGGCGAGGGCATGCGCCCGTCGACCCGAAAGGGGCTCGGCCAGGCCAAGCCCACCGATGACGCCTCCGACTTGAGCGGGGCGCTGGCCAAGGTGCGCGATCAACTGGGCACCGAGAACCTCGGCGGGGTGATCGTCGTCTCCGACGGCATCGACACCGGGGCGATCGGCCGGCGCATCCACCGCGGCGAGGACATCGACCAGGGGACGCTGGGCCTGGTCGGCGAGCTCGACAGCCCCATCAATACGCTGGCCACGGCCTCCTCGCAGGGGCTTCGCGACGTGGCCGTCACCCGCGTGCTCCACGACGACTTCGCCTTCGTGCACAACAAGGTCAGCATCGACGTTGACCTGCAGGTGGTTGGCATGGGCAAGACCACCTTCCCGGTGGAGCTGCGCCGCGAAGGCAAGCTTCTGCAGACCCGCCAGGTCAGCGTCAACCCGGACAAGACCGACTACAAGGTCAGCTTCGAATTCGTCCCCGAGCATATGGGCAAAGAGATCTACACGGTGTCGGTGCCCGAGTTCAGCGGGGAGGTGCTCACCGAGAATAACGTCAACCACTTCCTGCTCAACGTCATTCGCGACAAGATTCGCGTGCTGCAGGTGGTAGGCCGGCCGAGCTGGGACGAGCGCTTTTTGCGCCGCCTGCTCAAGCGCAACCCCAACTACGACCTGGTCAGCTTCTTCATCCTGCGCACCGACTCCAACGTGCAGTTGGTGCCCAACGACGAGCTGAGCCTGATCCCCTTCCCCACCCGCGAGCTCTTCGAGCAGGAGTTGGGAAGCTTCGATCTCATCATCTTCCAGAACTTCAACTTCGGCCCCTACAATATGCGCCGGTACCTGTCGCGCATCGCCGGCTTCGTGCGCGACGGCGGCGGCTTCGTGATGACCGGCGGCGAGCTGTCCTTTGGCAGCGGCGGCTATGCGCGCACCCCCATCGAGGACATCTTGCCGGTGTACCTGCCCCCGGGCGCAAGCGCCCAGGAGAACATCGACCCCGCCCATTTCCGCCCCACCCTGACCCGGGCCGGCCTGCACCACCCGATCACCCAGTTGGCCTTCGATCCCCAGTCCAACGTCAAGATCTGGAGCCAACTGCCCCAGATGCGCGGCACCAATATCGTCACCGGCGCCAAGCCCAACGCCACGGTCTTGGCCACCCATCCCTCACTGACGTTCAACGGCGAGCCCATGCCCGTCATCGCCGTCTCCGATGTGGGCAAGGGCCGCTCGATGGCGTTGACCTCGGACTCCACCTGGCGCTGGGCGTTCGAGCACGTGGGCAATGGCGGGGTCGGCCGGGAGTACCAGGTGTTTTGGAACAGCGCCATTCGCTGGCTGATCAAAGACCCCGAGCTCAACCTGATCAAAGTCGAGGCCCACGGCGACATCCACCCGCCGGGCGACGACACCAAGGTCACCGTGCACATCTCCAAGCCCGACTACACCCCCGCGGCCAACACCCCGGGGACTCTGGAGGTGTTGCGTCGCGACCTGTCCAAGCCGCGCGCCGACAAGCTGCCGCCCCAGAAACATATCCAGACGGTTAAGTTCACCACCGACCAGGACGGCAAGGCGGTGGTCTCCATTCCGGTCGACAAGACCGGCGTGTACCGCCTGATCGCCCAGGCCAAGACCAAAGCGGGCAAATTGCGCGCCCAGGACATCTTTTTGTCGGTGCCCGACGTCAACGAATTTCGCGAGATCATCCCCCGCGCCCACCTGCTGGCCTCGCTGGCGCGCGCCTCCCACGGCTACCACACCGTCCTTCCCGACCTGAACGCCTCGTCGATCCGCCTGGAGCCGCCGCGCTACGTCAAGGTCAATCGCCGCCGCGTCATCCAATTGTGGGACAGCTCGGTGGTCTTTTTCATCATCCTCGGCCTCCTGGGCACGGAGTGGACGCTTCGACGTCATTGGGGCCGGTTGTAGTTTTCCTCGCCGCGCTACGCGGATTCCGAGCACGAGAAAGTTGAGACTATCGCTTTGGTGCGATACATTGGGTGCAGCAAATTTGCTCTGTTCAAAGCATCCGCACGGACGGTGCCGACCAGGGGCCTTGCGCTCGTGCGACCGCTGAGCGCCGTGGCCGATGCGATGAACCCATTGCTCGAGTTGTCCGCATGGGAGAAACTCCCCAAGTCGTAAAGATCGCGTGCCCGGGGTGTGGTACGCAGTTTCGCCTCAAGCCCAAGAAGGGACGGCTCCCGGAAGGCTCGGTGCCGTGTCCCAAATGCGCCGAAAGTATCCCCGTGGTGGAGGAAAACATCCGGCGCGACGAGCCCGACAAGCCGGCGAGCAATGCCCCCCAGGCGGCGGTTTTCGGCAAGTCCTCCTCGGGCGACACCACCAAGCGATCCCGGACCATCTCGGGTTCGCCGGTCACCCCGCACCGCACCGACGCGGTGACCGACGACGAGGAGTTCGATCACGTCTCCGCGTCGCCCGGCCTGAGCGAGAGCAACCCCAAATCGACGTTTTTGGGCATGGGATCGGCGCTGGCAGCCATCGACGGCTCCCGAAAGGTTGGCGACAAGACGGCCGTGGTCGACGGCGACTTGCTGGCCAAGATCCGCAGTGAATCGAGCGTCGTCGAAGACGACGACGACGGCGACGAGGCCAGCGATCATCTGCGCGAGACCGCCGAGTCCAGCGTGCACCTGCGCCAGACCTCGGAGAATAAGGCGATCGTAGCGCCCGCCGGCCTGGAAACGGTCGAGCGCGACGACGACTCCGACAGCGACCAGGCCCCCGGCCAAATGGTGCTGGGCAAGATCAAGATCAAGAAGAAGCTCAAACGGCGCTCCAAGGACAAGGCGACCAAGCCGCTGGGCACGGCGCCGCGCACCGCCAACAACGATGGCGCCAGCGTCCCGGACTCGTCCAACAAGCCGTCGCTGTCGGCGCTGCTCAAGAAGGCGCGTCAGCGCAAGGACAAGATCAAGCTGCCCTCGCCGAGTGACGCCTCCAAGGAGACCCCGGCGGCCGCCCAACGCTCCGCCGTCGATCTCGACCGCGCCCTGGACGACCTCGCCAACGAGACCGCCCGGGCCATCAAGAAGGGGGCCGAGAACGATTCGTCGGCCAACGACGCCCCGGCGTTCGATTCTGGCGACTCGACGATGATCGAATTGCTGCGGCGACGCGTCGCCGAGAACCAACAACCCGGCGCCGCCAGCGAGCGCCGCGGCAGCGGTTATATCCGCTTGCCCACCGCCGAAATCCAGGACGTGCTCGGCCAGGGCACCTACCGCCTGCGCGTCGAGGACATCGTCTACGAGCCCATCGACAAGCAGGGGCTGACCCAATTGGTCAAACGCGGCGTGCTGCTGGGCGCCGAGCAGATCGCCGAGGCCGACGGCGATTGGATGCCCATCGCCGATCATCCGGTGTTCAAGGAGTTGCGCCGCAAGATGGCGCGCGAGGCCCACGACCTGCTCGCCAAATATGGCAAGCCGTCGAGGCTTCGCTCCGCCGACGGCGAGTCGGGCTCCTCCAAGGACACCGATCTGCCCGGGCGGGTCAACGAGCTTCCCGGGCGGGTCAACGAGCTTCCCAGGCCGGCTACGCCGCCGGTCGAGGAGGTCGAGGATGGCATCGACTTTGGCGACTTCGCCGAGGCCGACGCGGTCGACGAGGCCGACGACATCCCCACCCTCGACGCCGAGCTCGAGGAAGAGGCCGCGGCGGCGGCGCGCGATCTCTTCGACGACGACGACGATGTCGCCGCGGCCGACGCCGCACCACCGCCGATGCCCACGCCCGAGGCTACCGGCGCTGGCGCGGCGGCCCCGGAGGACGAGCCGTCCGACGTCCCCACCGACGAGTCCGACACGTCCATCAAATTGGACTACGACGCGTTGGGCGTCGACGAAGATGACGTCGAGTTCGAGGAACCGGAGGTCGCCGACGAGACGCCCACCGGTGCCACCTCCGGCGGCTCGATGCGCACCTGGCTGCCCATTCTGGTGGCCGCTATCGTGGTGGGAGGCATCGCCGCGCTGGCGTTCACCCCGATGGGCAAGCCGTATCTGAACAGCCTGCTGGGCACGTCGTCGGCCAAGCAGCCGACTAAGGCAGCGGCCCCCAAACCCAAGCCCAAGACGTCGGCCGCGCCCGATCACTCCAAGGAAATCGCCGCCGCCGTGACCGCCGCCGCCTCGGCTCTGGACGAGGCCCTCGGCGTCGATCCCAACGACGCGGCCTTGCAGAAAAAGGTCGCCGACCAGCTCGTCGCCGCCGGCGACCACGAGGGCGCCACCAAGATCCTCGGTGTGTTGTGGAAGAGCCACCACGACGACGCCGACTTCGCCGCCCGCTATGCCAACGAGCTCGTCGCCGCCAAGCGCTACGCCGACGCTCGCGCGGTGGCCATCGCCGGCATCCAACTGGGCAAGAGCAAGCACGACTTCCACAAGCTCTTCAACAAGGCGCTCGCCGAGGACCCCCGGCTGGGCGACTATCACGTGGTCGACATCACCGCCGGCAAACAGGCCGACTCGGCCACGGCCCACAAGGAGGGCAAGCGTGTGGTGTTGAGCCTGGCGTCCGCGGGCTCGCCGACGTTTGCGTTCAAACCGTCGCAGAGCGGTTGGGAAGACGGCTGGCGCTCCGACATCGCCGCCTGGCGGCTTTGCGAGATCATGGCGTGCAACTTCGAGGTGCCCCGCTCGCGGCCGGCGCGCATGGACAAATCCACGTTGACCAAGCTGACCGCGCACGCCAAAGGAAACACCAAACAACTCGTCTCGTCGCTCCGCTGGGTGAGCAAGGACGGCAAGAAGTACGTCTATGGCGCGCTGCAGGACGCCGTGGCGACTCCGGCGCGCTTCCCGATCGAGCACACCGACATGTGGCGCCACTGGCTGGCGACCGGTGCCTCCGCCAAGATGTACGACACCCCCGCCAAGAAAGCGCTGGCGTCGGTGGCGAAATTGCCCGGGGGCCTGTACAAGCCGCTGGCCGCCCAACTCGGCGACACCAAGCTTCGGGTCATCGCTCGCGAGCTGTCGTCGGTGCTCGTCTTCGACTTCCTGACCAACAATTGGGACCGCTTTCGCCGCGGCGAAGAAAATTGGGGCACCAACCTTCACCTGGCCGACGGTCACCTGGTGTCCATGGACAACGGCACGACCTTCGAGCCCAGGGCGTCCACGCGGGTGCGCGGCCGCTTCCACTGGACCAGTCGCTTCAGCAAGGACACGATCACCTCGCTGCGCCTTCTGGACCCCAAGGTCGTCTCCGAGATGCTGTTCCCCCATGCGAGCGCGGCCGAGAAGGCCAGGCTGGGCGTGTTCTGGAGCCAGCGCGACAAGGTTTTGAAGCGCGTCGACAGCCTGGCGGGCGCCCACGGCAAAAAAGAAGTGCTTGCCTTCCAGTAAGCTGGCGCGTATGTGCTAGACGAACGACGAGGTCAAACGGCCCGCCCACCGGCGTCGGGCCGTTTTCCACTCTGACAACGCCGAACTTGCGACGGATTCGAGCCCATGGGCAAACTCTACTACGGCTGTGATGAATTGGCTCGCGGCTGGAAACACTACTTCAAGTTGTGCAACGCGCTGGAGGTCGACGTCGACTCGTTCGACGCGCCGCCCAAGCCGGCCACCCTCAACCGCTGGCGGGTGGACTCCCCGCGTGGCTTCTGCTTTATGCTTCGCGCCGACACCGAGTTCGTCGACGGGCTAGCCCGCCTCAGCGATCGCGGCGCCGACCAGCTCGACGAGCGCACCCGCCGCGGCTGGCAGACCACCATCGAGCGAGCCCACGCCCTGGCCGCCAAGGCCATCGTGGTACCCACGCCCGCCGAGTTTTCCCCGGGAAGCGTCTCGCGCACGCTGCTCGAGCGCGTCGCCGAGGAGCTGGCGGCGCAGAGCAAGCCCGCGGTCATCTGGCAGAGTCAGGGCCCCTGGTCGCTGCGGGATACGCGCGACTTCGCCCAGGACATCGGCCTGGTCTACGCCTACGATCCGTTCATCGCCTACCGCGAGGAGATTCCCCTGACCCACGGCGACACCGCCTGGGTGCTGACCGAGCGCGCCGGCTTGCGCCGCAAATTCGATCAGTTCGACATGGAGCAGCTCATCGACTGGTCGGACCACTACGACCGCGCCTTCGTGATGCTCCACGGCCGCTTCAAGTGGGACCACGCCCGCGAACTCAAGGTCGCGCTGGAGTACAACGAGTTCTAGAGCACGATTGGCCACCATAAAAAGACAAGAGCCCCGCCGGCACCAAGCCGGCGGGGCTTTTGTTGTTGGGTGAGCTCAAAGCCCTACCTCAATCAGGACGCGTCACCGCCCTGCTCGCCGGGCTGGCCCATATTCTGCTGGTCCTGCTGTTCGGGTTGGCCCATGTCATTTTGCTGTTGGCCGGGCTGCTCGATGTTGTGCTGCTCCTGCTGGCCGGGCTGGCCCATATTCTGCTGGTCCTGCTGTTCGGGCTGGCCCATATTCTGCTGCTGACCTTGCTGCTGGCCCGGCCCGCCGCCGACCGCGCCCTTCTCGATCTGCTGGGACACCTGGTCGAGCGCATTGGCGCTTTGTTTGAAGAAGGTCTGCACGGCGTCCTTTTGCGTCGCCAGCGGCTTGAGCGGATCGATCTTTTGGATCGCGTCGCGGGCGCTCGAGACCTGCGAGCTGATCTGAGAGAACTGCTGCTGTTGCTGCAGCTCGTTGAGCATCGATGCGGTCGTCTCGCCGGCCTTTTTGAACATCTCCGGGTGCTGGATGATGGACTTGGTCTGTTCGATCTGCTGGGCGGCCTGCTCGAGCGACTGCGCCTGCTGCTGGAGCTGGGCAGCGTTGATCTGGCCCTGACCACCCGTCGCCTGGGCGCCCCCGCCCTGGGCCTGGCCGGGCTGCGGCTGGCCGCTCTTAGCCTGCGAGGCGATCGAGTTGACGGACTGGCTCAGAAGCGCGAGCCCCGAGCTGACATAGCCGTCGAAATGCTGGCCGGCCTGCTCCGAGTTGGCCCACTGCGAATAAAACTGGACCTGCTGGCGCGGGGTCATCGTGGCAGGGATGCCCGTCTGGCCCATCTGCCCGCCCTGGCCGGTCTGGCCCATCTGGCCGGTCTGGCCGGCCTGGGCGAGCTGGTTCTGATCGTTTTGTTGGTTTTCGAGCATACCCTGCTGCTGGCCGCCATCGCCGGCCGTTCCTGCGTCGGTCGAGCCAGCACCGCCACCATCAGTCGTAGCGCCGCCGCCATCGGTCGTCGCTGCGCCACCAGCGCCGCCGGCGGCATCCCCGGCCGCCCCGGGCGCGCCACCGGCAGCGTCGGCGCCTGTGGCCGGCTGCTGCTGTTGGCCCCCGGCGTCTTGCTGGCCGGTTTGGCGGTTCTGACAGGCGACCGAAAAGCCCGCAAGCGCCAGCGTCGCCGCAAGCGCGATAAGTCTGCGTTGAAGGCGATTCATGTCTCCTCCTCACTCATATGGACAATGCACGATGCGGTGTTGTCGATGCTCGTGCGGCCCCGACCTCACCGATCGGGCCCTCACCGGGCAAATGTACACACCGGCTCGACGCGAAGAACACAACAAGAACAATCACTTACAATACCACCCCGCCGAGAGCGCGCTCTCGACGGGGTGTGACGACCGTGGCGCCTGTCTTCAGACGCCACCACCGCCCTAACCGCCTGACAACCTTACTGATTCATGTTGTCCTGCTGGTTCTGCTCGCCGGGCTGCTGACCCTGCTGTTGCTCTTGCTGGTTTTGCTCCTTGTTTTGCTCCATCTGCTCATTGCTCTTTTGCTTTTCGGCCGGACCACCGCCGACTTGCTTCTTCTGCAGCTCGTCGGACATCTTGGTGATGGCGTTGGACGAGTAGGTAAAGAAACGCTGCACGTTCCTGCTCTGGGCGGCCAGCGGCTTGTTGACGTCGATCTTGGCGACGGTCTGGCGCACCTTCTTGACGTCACTCGACAGCTTCGGGAAGCGCATCTGCTGCAGGGCGTTGAGCGCCTCGGCCACCGACGAGGCCGCCGCGTGGAACTGCTGGGGCCGCACGGTGATGTCGCCGGTCTCCTGCAGCTTCTGCGCCAGATCCTGAATCTTCTGATGATTCTGCTTGATCTTCTGCAACGACTGTTGCGCGCTTTGCTGCTGCTGCTCGCTGGGGCCGCCACCCACGGGCTGAGCCTGGATGTCCTGGACGATGCCGCCCAGGGAGTTGTGGATCAGCAGCAGACCTTGGACGGCGTACACGCTGTAGGCCTGGCCGGGCTTGGTGCTGCGGGCCCAGTCATGGAAGAACTTGGCCTTCTGCTTGCTGGTCTGCATCTGCTGCTGCTCGGACGGCCCACCGCCGGTGGGTTGGGCCTCTTTTTGCTGCTCTTGGCCCTGGACCCCCTGCTGCTGCTCGCCCTGGCCGCCTTGCTCTTGGCCGTTTTGCTGCTGGACGCCTTCCTGCTGGTCCTGCGGTTGTTGGTCTTGCTGTTGTTGATCTTGCTGTTGCTGGTCTTGCTGGCCCTGCGCGAAGGCAGCGCCGCCACTCAACAGCACCGCACCTCCAAGGGAGGCGGCGGCGAGAAATGCTACGGTATTCTTCAAGAGTGAACGCATATCGTCCTCCTGTTACGGTTGCTTGCTAAGACTACTCCTTAAGTTCCCGCGTCATGCGCCGGCCTCGCGGGCCGAGCGCTGGCGGTTCGTTCCGGGGCGCCTGACGGCGTCGCGCCGTGCGGCAGGCCATGATGCGGCGCCTGCCGCCACGCGCTTCCCTGAACGCGGTACTTCCCCCGCCGAAGCGACGGCGGGACTCTGCCAGCCGGAGCTGGCAACTTGTGAATCCTTGCTACCTGGTCGGCTCCTCATGCTCGGGGCCCGAGTGCGCGTCCCCCGCCGGGCCCCCACCGGTCGCCGCCGGCCACAAGCGGTGGGCCATCGCCTGCACGACGCGGTCGGTCTGTCCAAAGAATTGCCCCACTCGTTGAGTCTGGTTGTCCAGCGGCTGGCCCACGTCGAGCTGCTCGGCGGCCTCACGCACCCGTTGGACGTCTGGTTGCATCGACCGGAAGCGGCTGTGTTGCATCGATTCCAGCAGGTTGGCCGCGGCCAACGCGCCGTCGCGGAAGTCGCGCGTTTGCCCACCGGTCGGCTGGGTGCGGCCGACCAGCCCGGCGTAATGGGCAATCGCGGTGAGTTGTTGCCGGTAAAACCCCACGTCGGGGCGAGGCACGCCATGGCCGGAATCGCTCTGATAGACAAACCCCTGGTGCACGAGCCCCGACAGCGCCGCCTCGAGCAAATGCAGCCCCTTGCTGGCCTGCGCCGGCGTTCCCTGTCGGGCAGACGTTGGTCGTGCCACCCATGCGTGAAACTGGTCGACTTGAGCCCGGCCGCCGCGCACGCCGCCCGCGCCGCCGGCCGGTTGCCCGGAGCTCGGTTGATGTGGGCCGTAGACGTATGGCCGTTGACTTCCCTGCGCATGTTGCCCCCCGGAGGCACCGGCCCGGGCCTGTTGACCAGGAGGTGCACCCTCCGACGCTCGATTCGACGGCTGCGACGACGCCGCCTGGGTCGAACCAGCGTCGCGGCCTTGGGGATTGTGGCGTTTCTGGCAGGCCACGCCGACGGCCGCCAACGCTACCACGGTCAGCACCGCAGCCACTGTGCGCCTTGATCGCCTCATCGCTCCTCCCACTTGACGGCGCTGCCGGGTGGTCGGTGGCTCAAACGAATCCGCCGGCTCGAAGGCCGGCGGATTGGACTGTACGGCAACCCTACTGGTTGTAGTCACTATTGCTCGGTTGCTGCTGGTCGTTCGGTTGCTGCATCTGGTTTTGCTGCTGGTTGTTCTGCTGCTGGCCGGCCGGACCACCACCGGTCTGGGTGCCCGGCTGGCCGCCCTGCAAGCCCTGGGAGAACTGGTTGAGCACCTGCGAGCTCTGATTGAAGAACTGCTGGACTTGCTGTTGCTGCTGGCTCAACGGCTTGTTAGCGTCGAGCTGCTGGACCGACTGGCGAAGCTGGGCCAGGGGCTGCTTGACCTGGGTCAGGCTGGAGCGCCGCTGGAGTTCGTCGAGCACGCCCACCATATTCTGGGCCGCGCGCTTGAACGCCGCCGGCTGCTGAGCCGCCTGGGCGCGCTGCAACTGCTGGCTCGACTGGTTGAACTTCTGCTGAGAGCTCTGCAGTTGCTGGTTGGCCGGACCGCCTCCGGCCTGCTGGCCGGCCTGGGGCTGGCGCTTGCCGTACAAAATAATCACGCTCTCCACGGCGCGATTGAGCCGGTCGACGCCCTGGTTGGCCGAGTTGGACGTATACTGGCCTTTCTGCTGCTGATTCCAGGTATTGAATGCCTCCACCTGGTTGGGCGGCTGCGCCTGGCCGGTCTGCCCAGTCTGGCCGGTCTGGCCCGCTTGGCCGGCCTGGGCCTGGGCCCCGGCGCTGCCTTGCTGGCCGGCGCTGCCTTGCTGGTTGGTCGCTCCCGCCTGATTGTTGTTGTTCATGGCGTTGGCCGGCGATTGTCCCAGCGGCTGGCCCTCATCCTCTCGCTGTGTTCCGGTCGCCGGGGCGGTGTTCTGCCCCACCGCACTCCCGTTATGATCACCATAGGTATACTGGTTGTTATTGTTATCGACCGCCGCGGCGATCCACCAGATGATGAGGCCCACGGCGATGATGCCCACAATGACCCACACCCATGCGGCGCTCGATCGTGTATTTCTTGGTCTTCCGTCTGCCATGATCTCCTCCTCGAAACGTCGTCGGCACGCTTAACACTTCGGAATTTGTTCAGTCGCGAGGCGCGCGTTCGTCGCCACGCTGTCTCGCAGTTCCCTACGCGCCACATTGGCAACATAGACACGTGCCGGCGCCGCCAAGGGTTGTTGATGTACTTGTTTGTCAAATGTGACGACGTATTGTGTTGAAATCGATCTAATATCGTGTTTATATGCTTTTTTATGGAATCGACGCCCCCCGCGGCTTAGGTTTCGCGCCCGCTTTTAAGTAAATGCGCAACCGCCTTTGAGTGGCGACTTCTTACTACGTATTCATAAACCAAAAGATCCCCCACCATGTCCGAGCCCATCAGCTTCAAAGACGACATCTCGGCGCTGGAAGCCCGATTGGAGCGAGCCCGCCAAGAACTCGCCGACCTCGAGCAGCGCTTCGACTCCTACGACCTCAAGACCCAGGAGACCCGCGAAGCGTTGGCCAACCTGCGGCGCACCCTGCGCGGCGAGTTGCCCGACGAGCACGATCACGGCGTGGCCGCCGACATCGAAGCCGTCGACGTCAACGCCGACAGCGGCCGGCCGGCGCGGGGGGCGCGACGCCATCAGATCGAGCAGATTTGCAACAAGATCGGCCGCGGCGGGGACACCTTTCGCACCGTCGATGTGCTCAATGTTCTCGAAGAGGTCGAAGGTGAGCTGACCGACGGCATGAAGAGTTATACCTATGCCGTCATGACCACCCTTCAGGACGAAGGCGTGGTCACCAAGGTCGGCCGCGGCCGCTGGCAGCTTGCAAGTTAAGCCCCGATGTCTTCCCATCTTGCTCAACAGGATTGATCATGGCCAATAAGACTGAGTCCGACTCCGATCTCGACGCGGTGGTCACCAGCATCGAAGCCAAGCTGAAAGCGCTGGAGCAAAAGCGCGACCACCTGCGCCGCGACATCGATCTCAAGCGCGCCGAGATCCGCGATCTGACGCACACCCTGACGATGGTGCGCGACCTCGAAGACCGGCTCGACGAATGATCGCCGACAACGGCGTGCAGTTGCACTCTGGGGAGCGCTCATTTATAGAGGACGCCACGCGCGCCATGGGCGCGCTGGTTGTGTCCGCCCGTCAGGAGACGCTCTGTCATGCCGTTGCTTCGCAAAGACCCCATCGCCGAGCGGTGGGTCATCATTGCCACTGAGCGCGCCAAAAGGCCCCGCGAATACCACGTGGAGACCGAACATGTGCGCTCGGCGTTCTGCCCGTTTTGCGCGGGCAACGAAGCCTCGACGCCCCCGGCGCTGTCGACCTATCGGCTCGCCCAGGACGACGCGGCCGGCGACTGGTCGGTGCGGGTGGTGCCCAATAAATTTCCGGCGCTGTCGCCGACCGGCGAGCCCCACGCTCACCACGAGGGGCTCTTCGAGGGGCTCGACGGCATCGGGGCGCACGAAGTGATCATCGAATGCGCCGAGCACGTGC
Source organism: uncultured delta proteobacterium (assembly GCA_963697525.1). Lineage (GTDB taxonomy): Bacteria > Myxococcota_A > Bradymonadia > Bradymonadales > Bradymonadaceae > Bradymonas. The sequence goes on along the minus strand of OY969087.1, from coordinate 3,573,641 downwards.
TCGACCTGGCCCAGCTTCCCGTGCCCCACATCGCCGCGGTGTTGGGGGCGTGGAAGGAGCGCATCGACCAGCGCCGCCAGGACGAGCGCCTGGCGTGTGCGGTCGTCTTCAAGAATCACGGCGCGCCTGCCGGCGCCAGCCTCGAGCACTCGCACAGCCAGCTCATCGCGCTGCCGATCATCCCCAAACGCCTGTCCGAGGAGCTCATCGGCTCGCAACGCTATTTTCTGGCCCACGACCGATGCATCTTTTGCGACATCCTCGCCCAGGAACTCGACCACGGCACCCGCGTGGTCTGCGCCAACGACAAGGTTGTGGCCCTGACCCCGTTTGCCTCGCGTTTTCCCTTCGAGTTGTGCATCCTGCCGCGAGCGCACGAACCGTGGTATGAACACGGCGGGGACGACGTCTTTACGAGCGTCGCCGCCATCCTCAAACGGGTGCTGCTGAAGCTCGACCGCGCGCTCGACCGGCCCCCGTACAATTTAATGCTGCATTCGGCCCCGTTTCCCAACGGAGAGGATCTGTCCCACTATCACTGGCACTTCGAGCTGATTCCCAAGCTCACCAAGGTCGCCGGCTTCGAGTGGGGCACCGGGTTTTATATCAACCCCACCTCCCCGGAGAGCGCCGCCGAACATCTCCGAGACATTGAAATCGACTGATTGAGAAGAACACGCTTATGGACCTTGCTCAACTGATTCGCACGCCGCGCTCGACCAAACCCAGCGCCGCCGACACCCTCGACATCCTCTTCGCCTCCAGCGAAGTGGCGCCCTATTCCAAGACCGGCGGGCTGGCCGATGTGGCCGCGAGCCTGCCCAAGGCGCTGGTGGCGCTGGGGCATCGCGTCTCCATCATCACCCCGCTGTACAAGCACCTCGACCCCGACGAGCTGCACCTGGCCCGCCGGCTGCAGCCGCTGCAGGTGCCCCGGCTGGGCAAATACCGCAAGAAGGTCGAGGCCGCGGTCTGGGAGGGGCGCACCGAGGGCGGCGTGCGCATCTTCTTTATCGAACAGGACGACTTCTTCGGCCGCGAGGACGAGCTGTACGGCTATGAGGACGCCGGCTTCGCCGACAACCCGGCACGCTTCTCGTTCTTCAGCCGGGCGATCGTCGAGTTCGCGCTGCAGACCAGCGTGCCCATCGACGTCATCCACTGCAACGACTGGCACACTGCCCTGGCCCCGATCTACCGCGACCACTACTACGACGACGAGCTCGCCGACGTGGCCATGGTGCTGACCATCCACAACCTGGCCTTCCAGGGCCGCTTCGACGCCGACACCCTGTCGCAGACCGGGCTTCCCAAAAAGTTCTACAAGGCCGGCGAGCTTCGCCAGGACGACGCCATCAACTTCTTGCAGGGGGGCATCGTCCACGCCGATCAGGTCACCACCGTCAGCCCCACCTACGCCGAGGAGATCCAGTCCGCCGAGGGCGGCTTTGGCCTCGAGGACATCCTCGCCGAGCAGAAGGACAAGCTCAGTGGCGTGCTCAACGGCGCCGACTACACCATCTGGTCGCCCGACGTCGACCACTACATCGAGGTGCAGTACGACCTCGAGCACCTCAACGGCAAGCGGCGCAACAAGGCCGAGCTGCAGCACCGCTTCGAGCTGCCCATCCGCCCCACCCTGCCCTTGCTGGCGTTCGTGGGACGGCTCACCGAGCAAAAGGGCCTGGATATCCTGCTGCCGGCCGTCGAGAAGCTCATGGACAGCTTCGAAGACGAGCGCGAGGGCTTCCAACTGATCTTCTTGGGCGAAGGCCACAATCAGTACGCCGAGGCCGTCAGCGATTTGGCGCACAAATTTCCCAAGCGCGTCGCTGCCCACGTGGGCTACAGCGAAGCGCTCGCCCACAAGCTGCAGGCCGGCGCCGACCTGTTGGTCATCCCCAGCCGCTACGAGCCGTGTGGGCTGACCCAATTATACGCCATGAAGTACGGCACGCTTCCCATCGTGCACGCCACCGGAGGGCTGGCCGACACCGTCGTCGACCCCAAAGGCGACGACATGGAACTGAGCACCGGGTTCATCTTCGAGGACTACGACGAAGATGCCCTGCGCGAGACCATCGTGCGGGCGACCAAACGCTACCGCAATTACCGCAAGTGGCGCCCGCTGGTCGAAAACGCCATGAAGCAAGACTTCTCGTGGGGCCACTCGGCCACCGAGTACGTCAATATCTATAACAACGCACTAAAAGGAGAATGATTGAGCAATTGAGGCATCGAGTCATCGAGTCCTGCACAGTCGTAGTTACGCAGTCGTAGTTACGCAGTCGTAGTTAATCAGTTACGCACTCGTAGTTCACTCGATCACTCGATCACTCAATTACTCGATCACTTCCGGAGGAAACATCATGAGTGACACACGAGCGCGACTCCAAGAGCTCAACGAGCAGGCCGAGAAAGGCGGCGGCGAGCGGCGCATCAAGCGCCAGCACGACGCCGGCAAGATGACCGCTCGCGAGCGCATCGACCTGCTGGTCGACCCGGGCACTTTCGTGGAACTCGACAAGCTCAAGACCCACCGGTGCACCGATTTTGGCATGGACCAAAAGAAGATCCCCGGCGACGGCGTGGTCACCGGCTACGGCAAGGTCGACGGGCGCACCGTCTATCTGTTCGCCCAGGACTTCACCGTCTTCGGCGGCAGCTTGAGCGGCGCCTATGCCGAGAAGATCTGCAAGGTCATGGACCTGGCGATGAAATGCGGCGCCCCGGTCATCGGGCTCAACGACTCCGGCGGCGCGCGCATCCAAGAGGGTGTGCAGAGCCTGGCCGGCTACGCCGACATCTTCCACCGCAACGTCCAGGCCAGCGGCGTCGTCCCCCAGATCTCGGCGATCATGGGCCCCTGCGCCGGCGGCGCGGTGTACAGCCCGGCGATCACCGACTTCATCTTCATGGTCCAGGACTCCAGCTACATGTTCATCACCGGGCCCGACGTCGTGAAGACGGTCACCAGCCAGGAGGTGACCAAGCAGGAGCTGGGCGGCGCGCACGTGCACAGCGAGAAAAGCGGGGTCTCCCACTTCGAGAGCCACAACGAAGAGGAGTGCATCGCCCAGATCCGCGAGCTGCTGTCGTTCATCCCGTCCAATAACGCCGAGGACCCGCCGTACGTCCCCACCGACGACGACCCCAACCGGCGCGACGAGAAGCTCAACAGCATCGTGCCCGAGAACCCCTCGAAGCCCTACGATATCACCGAGATCATCGAGACGGTGGTCGACGATAACTACTTCTTCGAGGTCCAGAAGCAATACGCCCCCAACATCGTGGTCGGTTTCGCCCGCCTGGGCGGCCACTCGGTGGGCATCGTGGGCAACCAGCCCAGCCACCTGGCCGGCTGCTTGGACATCGACACCAGCCTCAAAGGCTCGCGCTTCGTGCGCTTCTGCGACGCGTTCAACATCCCCATCGTCACCTTCGTCGATGTGCCCGGCTTCCTTCCGGGCGTCGACCAGGAGTACGGCGGCATCATCAAGCACGGCGCCAAGCTTTTGTACGCCTACAGCGAGGCCACGGTACCCAAGGTCACCTTGATCACCCGCAAGGCCTACGGCGGTGCCTACGACGTGATGAGCTCCAAGCATATCGGCGCCGACATCAACCTCGCCTACCCCACCGCCGAGATCGCGGTCATGGGCCCCGAGGGCGCCATCGACATCGTCTTCCGCAAGGAACTCGCCGAGGCCGCCGACCCGGCCAAGCGCAAAGACGAGCTCGTCGAGGAGTACCGCGAGACCTTCGCCAACCCCTTCAAGGCCGCCGAGATGGGCTACATCGACGAGGTTATCGACCCCATCGACACCCGCCCGCGCCTGATCAGCAGCATCGAGATGCTGCAGAACAAACGCGTGGACAACCCGCCGAAGAAACACGGCAATATCCCGCTGTGATCGAGTGATCGCATAGTCGAGCGAAGCCCCCGCGCGCGTGACGCACGCGGGGGCTTTCTTCGTTCTTGGGGTGGCCGACAGACCTCGTGGGGCGGCTGATAATGTCCGAAATTTTTCGCTCGTCACATCTTGCTCCGCGGCGGGACACTCGGTAGCTTCGTCTCTTCCCCGACGTACACATCTGCGAGCGAACTTCAATGAGACAGCGATATCTGGTGGTTTTCTTGGTCGCCGTGTTCGCACTGGCAGCCGGTTGTTCTGACGACAACACCGGCGGCAACCACACTCAGCAGCAAGCCGATATCGGCGGCTACGCAGACGGCGGCGGCGGCGACATCGATATGCACGCTGATGGCGGAGCCGACACGCTCGGTGACGCAGACGCTGGGATGCATCCGGACAGTGGTGGCCAAGCCGATACGGGAACGGCCGATACGGGAGCGGCCGACACTGGCACGGCCGACACTGGCACAGCCGACACCACGTCGACCGACACACCGCCCACGATTTCATCGATCGCCGACCAGACCATTGACGAAGACACGTCCACCCGCGCGTTGTCCTTTTCAGTCGCCGACGACCAGACGGACGCCGTCGATTTGGTCGTCACCGCGGCCTCCTCGGATACCACGCTGATTCCCGATTCCTATATTACCCTGGGCGGCACCGGCGCCGACCGCACCATCGAAGTCACGCCTGCAACCGACCAAAATGGCACCGCCACCATCACCCTGACGGTGGACGACGGCGAGAATACCACCCAGCAACAATTCGACGTCACCGTCACCCCGGTCGCCGACGCGCCGACGATCACGACAGTCAGCGCTCAAACCATCGACGAGGACGCCTCTACCGGGGCGCTGCCCTTTACCGTCGCCGATGTCGACACACCGGCGGCGTCCCTGATGGTCACGTCCGCCTCGACCAATCCAATCCTATTTCCCAGCACCAATGTCGTCCTAACTGGCACCGGTGCCGATCGCACCGTCGAAGTTACGCCGGCGGCCGACCAGAACGGTTCGGCCATCATCACCTTGACCGTCAGCGACGGCACTTCCTCGGCCCAGACCCAATTTGTCGTGTCCGTCTCGCCGGTCAACGATCCGCCCACTGTTTCGACAGTGGCCAATCAGACCATCGACGAGGATACCGCCACCGGCGCCCTCGCGTTTACCATCGGCGACGTTGATAACGCCGTGACTGCCCTGACGGTCACCGCCTCCTCGAGCGACCCTACCCTCGTCCCCAACGCCAATATCACCCTGGGAGGCAGCAGCGCCAATCGCACCGTCGACATTGCGCCGGCGGCCAATCAGAACGGCACAGCCACCATCACCTTGGCCGTCAGCGACGGCACCACCACTGCCCAATCGCAGTTCGACGTCACTGTATCGCCGGTTAACGACCCGCCCACCATCTCGACCGTGGCCAATCAGACCATCGACGAGGACACGTCGACCGGCGCGCTCGCGTTCACGATTGGCGATGTCGACACCGGCGACACGCTCACCGTCAACGCTTCGTCGAGCGATACCACGCTCGTCCCCAACGCCAATATCTCCCTGGGCGGCAGCGGCGCCAATCGCACCGTTTCGGTCACACCCGCGGCCAACCAGAACGGCAGCGCCACCATCACCTTGACCGTCAGCGACGGCACCACCACTGCCCAATCGCAGTTCGACGTCACTGTATCGCCGGTTAACGACCCGCCCACCATCTCCAGCGTCGCCGACCTTACCATCGACGAGGACACCTCCTCGGGGCCGGTTTCATTTACCGTGGGCGATCCCGACGCGGGTGACACGCTCATCGTCACCGCCTCGTCGAGCAACACGACACTGGTGCCAAACAGCAACTTCATCGTGAGCGTCAACGTCGGCACCAGCCGCTTTGTCAGAATCTCGCCGGCGGCCAACCAATACGGCACGACCACCGTCACCCTGACCGTCAGCGATGGCACCGCCACCGCCCAGACGCATTTCGTGCTCACCGTCACCCCGGTCAACGATCCGCCCACCATTTCGACAGTGGCCGATCAGACCATCGACGAGGACACTTCCACCGGTGCGCTTTCGTTTACCGTGGGCGATGTCGACAACGCTGCCACGACCCTGGTGGTCACGGCCTCGTCGACCAACACGACCCTCGTCCCCACTGCTGCCATCACCATGGGTGGCAGCGGCACCGACCGCACCGTCGACATCGCTCCGGCGGCCAACCAATATGGCACCGCCTCCATCACCCTGACGGTCAGCGACGGCGCAGCTACCGCCCAGACCCAATTCAACCTTACCGTCACCCCGGTCAACGACCCGCCCACCATCTCGAGCGTCGCCAATCAGATCATCTCCGAGGACACCTCCACCGGGGCGCTCTCTTTTACCGTCGGCGATGCCGACCCCAGCGACACGCTTACCGTGACGGCCGCCTCGAGCGACACCACGCTCATCCCCGACGCCAATATCGCCCTGGGCGGCAGCGGCGCCAATCGCACCGTCTCGCTCATGCCAGCGGCGAACCACAACGGCGCAGCCACCATCACGCTAACCGTCAGCGACGGTACCCTCACCGCCCAGACGCAATTCGACGTCTCCGTCACCGCGGTCAACGACCCGCCCACTATCTCGACGGTGGCCAGTCAGCACATCTTGCTCGGCGAGTCTACGGGGGCGCTCTCGTTTACCGTCGGCGATGTCGACACTCCGCTGAACAACGTATCGGTGAGCGCCTCGTCGCTGAACACCACGGTGATTCCCAACGGCAATATCACCCTGGGCGGCAGCGGCGCCAATCGCACCATCGACATCGCCGCCGGTGCCGTATTCGGCGCGGCCACCATCGAAATCGCCGCGACCGACGGCTCCACTGTGACCACCATGGACTTTGTCGTGGACGTATTGCCCCAGGCCCATGTTGCCGCAGGTATCGACCAAAGCTGCATCATCACGACCAGCGGCGCCCTGGCTTGCTGGGGCCACGACCTCTATGGCCAGGCCAGTCCGCCTTCGGGCACCGGCTTTGTCCAGGTCAGTGCCGGCTTCAGCTTTACGTGCGCCGTCAAGACTGACGGCTCCCTGGCTTGCTGGGGGACCGGCAACTACGGCTCGGCCAGCCCTCCCGCCGGCACCGACTTCGTCCAGGTCAGCGCCGGCTACTATCATGCCTGCGCGCTGAAGACCGACGGCTCCATCGTTTGCTGGGGTTCCGACACCCAGGGCCAAGCCAGCCCGCCCTCGGGGACTGACTTCGTCCAGGTCAGCGCCGGCTATTACCACACCTGCGCCCTCAAGACCGACGGTTCTCTGGCTTGCTGGGGAGATGATAGCTACGGCAAGGCAACCCCCCCGTCGGGCACCGACTTCGCCCAGATCAGCGCTGGTGACCATCATACCTGTGCGCTGAAGACCGGCGGCTCCATCGTTTGCTGGGGAAGTGGCGGCAACGGCGAGACAAGTGCGCCTTCGGGTACCGACTTCGCCGAGGTTAGCGCCGGCGGCTACCACACCTGCGCTCTCCGGACCGACGGCTCCCTGGCTTGCTGGGGATACGACGCCGACGGCGAGTCTAGCCCCCCGTCGGGCATCGGCTTTGCCCAGGTCGACGCCGGCCAGTTCCACACCTGCGCCCTCCGGACCGACGCCACCGTCGCTTGTTGGGGAAAGGACACTTACGGCCAGGTCAGCGGCGCTCCCTAAACATAGACCACACCACCACCAAAAAAGGGCCGCCCCACCGGGCGGCCCTTTTCATCACATCCTGCTTTCAGCGCGACACAATCAGCGCTCGCTGATGGGGGTGACGTCGCGCTTGTTCTCGCCGATGTAGATCTGGCGAGGACGGTGGATGCGCTGCTCGTCGTCGTCGCGCATCTCTTTCCACTGGGCGATCCAGCCGGGCAGGCGGCCGAGCACGAACATCACCGTGAACATGTTGGTGGGGATGCCCAGCGCGCGGTAGATCGTGCCGCTGTAGAAGTCGACGTTGGGGTACAGGCGCCGCTGGACGAAGTACTCGTCCTCCAGGGCGACCTGCTCGAGGCGCTTGGCCAGGTCGAGCTCGGGATCCTCGACGCCCAGCTCGTCGAGCAGCTCGTCGGCGGACTTTTTGAGGATCTTGGCGCGCGGGTCGAAGTTTTTGTACACGCGGTGGCCAAAGCCCATCAGGCGCACGTCCGAGGACTTGTCCTTGACCAGGTCGATATGCTCTTCGAGGCTGCGCCCGCTCTTGCGGATATCCTCGAGCATCTCGATGACTTTCTGGTTGGCGCCGCCGTGCAGCGGGCCGCTCAACGCGCCGATAGCCCCGGAGATGGAGGCGTACAGGCTCGAGCCGGCGCTGCCGATCATGCGCGCGGTCGACGCCGAGCAGTTCTGCTCGTGGTCGGCGTGCAGGATGAGCAGCTTGTCGAGCGCGGTCTCGAGCACATCGCTGACCTCGTAGTCGTCGGACTCGTCGAAGGCCATGTGGGCGAAGTCGCCGGCGTAGCTCGCGTCGGTGTGCGCCTTGAGGTAGGGCTTGCCCTTCTTTTTGCGGTACGGATACGCCGCCAGCGCCTTCATCGTGGCCAGCAGGCGGATGATGTCGGTCTCCTCGTCGGAGTCGTCATCGTAGAAGTCGCCCAGCGTGGCCACCAGCGTCTGCGCGATGGTCATGGGGTGGGCGCCGTCGGGCAGGTTGTCGAGCACCTCGACCACGCCCTCGGGAAGCTGGGCGTGCTCGGCGAGCTTGCCTTTGAACTCGTCGAGCTCGCTCTGGTTGGGCAGCTTGCTCCAGATGAGCAGGTACATCACCTCTTCGAAGCTGACCTTCTCGGCGAGCTGCTCGATGGGATAGCCGCGGTAGCGAAGTACGCCTTCCTCGCCGTTGATGAAGGTGATCGCGCTCTTGCACGAGCCCGTGCTTCCGTAGCCAGGATCGTAGCTGATCGTCCCCGTGCGAGCGCGCAGCTTGCGGTTGTCCACGCCGCGCTCGCCCTCGGAACCTTCGAGCGTGGGAAATTCGTACTCTTCACCGTTCAAGATCAACTTCGCGTCTGCCATTGCGGTCTCCGTTTAGCAGTATGATTTTACCGTACTCATGCCCTCAGTGGGCGCGATATGTGAACCGCCGACCCGGCGGTCAATTTTCCCGATTTCAGGGCGTCAGGAACGTAGCAATTCTGCACCAAAATTGGAAGGGCCGCCCCGGTGATCGCGATCATGGCACGCGCACATAGTGGTCGGCGACGCGATCGGGGTCGTCCTTGGCGCAGGGAACCTTCATCAGCACGAATTTGAGGTTGTGGTTGTACACCACGCACGTCTTGCCCTTGAGCTTGGCCGGCAGCGCGCGCTGGAAGCCTCCATGGTAGCGCCCCCACTCCATGATGCCGTAGAAGGTCTCATTGCTGTCCTGCTTGACGAAGTAATCCCAGTCGTCATCGTCGCGAATGGGGATGACTTCGTTCTGGGTATAAAACGTCTCGCCGCGCCAGTTCAGCTTGTAGGCCATCACCGGCTGCTTGCAAAAGCGTTTGAACCGTTGCGCCCCGGGCGGGCCGGGCACGCGGGTGCACTGGGAGTAGTACGCATCCCAGATCCCTTTCTGGCTCCACGTACTACTAATCTCTGGCATGTAGTCGTCCAGACAAAAGTACGCAAACGCCGTGGCGGACACGAAAATGGCGGCGATGCTCGCCCGCCGCACCAGCCGGTTGCGCACCAGCAGCAAGATGGTGCCCGCGATGGCGGGCACGCTCACCGCGAACATCGTCCAGCGAAACCCGGAGTTCCAGGCCATCTCCCACTTGCGGTCGGTCTTGTAGGTGAACATATTCTTGAGCAATTGCGGATCTTTGAGCAGATCCCACAACACGATGCCCAAGATTCCGATGCCGATGAAATACAGCGGCCAGGGATGGGGAAGTTCGCGGTCGAGCGCGTCGTCGAGCGCCAGGGCGATGAGCATGCCCATGGTGGGCAGCACCGGGAAGATATAATAGTGGAACTTGGTGCTCGCCAGGGTGAACAGCGTAAAGCCCAGCACCGTCCACAGCAGCAGCATCAGCGTGGCGCGGCCGCGGTCATCCTCCATCTTCAGGCCCTTGCCCGACCAGAAATGGCCCAGCGCCGCCGGGATGAACGCCACCCACGGAAACATCCCATAGCCCAGCCACTGGATGAAATACTCGAAGCTGCCGTCATCGAGGTGGTGCACCCCGCCGGCCAGCCGTTTGAAGTGGTCGTGGACGAAGAAGCGGTTCCAGAAGCCCTGGGTGTGGCGAATGAGCATCGCCGCGTACCACGGAAAGCCCACGGCCACGAATAGCGGGATGCCCAGGTGCAGGTCGACGCGCTTGAGCATGCGCCATTCGCGGGTGATCAGGATGTAGAAGAACAGCACCGCGCCCGGCAGCATGAATCCCAGCAGCCCCTTGGCCATCGTGGCCAGGGCCAAAAACACGTAAAACGCCATCAGGAAGACCCGCCGGCGCTCGACCACCGGGCGGGCAAACGCCAGGTAGACCACCAGGCCGAAACAGGTCGCATAGATCGACGCCTGCGTGGGACCCCAGACAAACCAGCCGCGAAAGTCCGCGCCCGCCGAGGTGCCGTTGACCAGGATGATTCCCAGCAGCACCAGAAGCGGCGCCCACACCACGCCCAGCGCCCCCAGGCTAAACCAGCGGCGCAGCTTGCGCGCCCGCTCGTCCTCCACGCGTCCTTTGAACAGGCCCACCAGCAACAGCACGGTGCCCACCCCCAGGGCCACCGCCCCGAAGGTGATCCCCTTGGTGGGCGGGCTGGTAAACGACTCCATGAACGGGTTGGGCCCGCCGCGCCAGCGCGACAGGCCCACCAGCACAAGGATCACCTGGGGGATGACCAAAATCCCCGACCATCCAAACGACAGCACGTATGAGAACAGGTCGGCAGGCTTGTTTCGATCCTTGCCGAACATGGCCATCAGGAAAAAACACATCCCCACGATCATCAGCCCCACGAAGGGCATATCGGTCTGGGCCTGACGGCTGAGCATCACCCACAGCGGCGAGGTGCCCACCACGGCGGCCATCAAAAAGCCGGTGCGCCGCCGGTAGACGCTCGCCCCCATCGAGTACACCACCACGATGCCCAGGATGCTCACCAGCGCCACCCCGATGCGCAGCCCCCAGGTCGTAAACCCGAAGATCTGCATGCCCAGGGCCATCATCCACATCAGCAAGATGGGCTTGGAGAAGAAATAATTTCCCTCCGAGGCCCCGCTGGCGTCCTTCCAGTGGCTGCCCCACCAGGTACTGATCCAGTCGTTGCGCTCCAAAATGTTGCGCGCGACCTCGCCGTAGTGCGTCTCCCAGGGGTCCCAGGCGCCGAAGTGGCCCAACAGCGGCAAAAAGATGAGCGCGGCGATCAGCAGCACCAACCAGCGGTCCTTCCACCAGGGCTTGGTGTCCGGCTCAAACCACTTCAATTTCGTGATGGGCGTGCGCTGGTCGGGGGTGTGTCTAGAAGTGTTGTCGTTCTCAGACATGGGCTAGTCGTTCCGATGTGAAACTACTGGTTCCAGGAGAAATAAGCGGTGCCTCGAGCCAAATCGCCCACACCGCGTGCGATGGCGCCAAGTGTTACCACTAGTCGGGGGCAGAATTCCACCGCCACCGCCTGCGGGCGCGTGGAAGATTGAACCGGCTGAAATTGCCAATGAATTCCACCACGCTTGACGCAGAATCGACCGCAGAACTATAAACGATGCTAGTTCGGAGTACCTCACAGCGGAGATGTCTCTGTGTCAGACCCAAAAGAGATCCTGGAGAGACGACTCGACGAAGTCGCCGAAGCGCAGGATACTCGCGGCCTCCACTTCTTTTGCCAGGTCGGGGGCAACGACGACACCCTCGGCTTGACGACGTTGCAGATCGCTGGTTCGGGCTGGACACTGTTAAGCTGGAAGCGCGGCGACGAAAATAAACTATTCAGCGTCGAGCTCAGCAAAAACGATTTGGTCAGGTTCTACGAGATTTTGCGCGTCAACCCCTTCTGGGAAGCCGCGCCGGTGCGTCGCACGCGCGACGACGGCGAGACCAATATCCATATGCGCTTTGCCGATCAGGCGGCCGGCACCTACAGTGCCGTGCAATTTTGGGACGGCGATATCGACGAGTTCCCGGTCCTGGGACGCTTGCTCGACCCGCTGGTCAATTTGATCCGTCTGATCGCCCAGGACGAAATTCCGCACCTGTCCATCAAGCGCAAAGCCTCCTGAGCCTATGAACTTCGCGACCACGGGCGAAGTTCGACTGCCCTCCACGTTCTACCGGCTGTTGCTGGGCGCCTGTCTGGCGCTGGGCATGTTGGCGTGCGCCTGCGACAACTCGCCCAAGGCGCCCGCCCCCAAGGTCAACATCGACAAGCAGCGAAGCGAGCTTCGCCAGAAGGTCCAAAAGGCTGAAAAGCAGGCGCATACCCGCGTCGACGCCCTGGCCAAGAAGCTTCCCGCCGCCGACGCCGGCTCCCCCGCCGACACCGGCGACGCCTCTGCGCCTAAGGGCGATTAGGCCGAAGCACCGCGATCGTCTCGATATGGGCGGTGCGCGGGAACATATCCAACATCGTCAGCGAGTCGACCGTCCAGCCGCCCTGGTCGAGCTTCTTGAGGTCGCGGCCCAGGCAGGCCGGATCGCACGACACGTACACGACCATCTCCAGATCGGTGCGCCCGGCCAGCTCCTCGCAGGCCTGCGACGCCCCCGCCCGCGGCGGGTCGAGCAAGAGCACGTCGAAGTCGCCCAGCGGCTCGTCGAGCGCCTCCATAAAGCCCTCGGCGAGGTCGGCCACCCGAAACTCGAAGCCGGCGCGCCCGGCCAGGCGCGCCAGCCCGCACGCGCTCTCCACGGCGGCCTCGTTGGCCTCCAGCCCCACCAGACGCTCGACGCGCTCGGGCAGCGCGAACGCAAAATTGCCGTTGCCGCAAAACAGCTCCACGACTGAGGTCGCCTCGGCGGCGTCGATGACCTGGCAGACCTCGTCGACCAGGCGCCGATTCATGCGCCGATAGCTCTGGCGAAAATTCGCCGACGGCAGGTGCGCGTTGTCCACCGGCGGGTGGGCGAGCACCTGTTCGCCGTCGACGGTGATGTCGCCAAAGACCACGTCCTCGTCGTCGCCGACCACCCGCAGCCCGCGCACCAGCGGGTTCTGCTCGAGGGTCTGCACGAAGTGCTTGAGCGATTTGGGCAGCTTGGTGCGGAAGTTGCGCTCGGGCATGACGGTGACGGCCACGCTGTCGTCTGTGGCCGTCTCCAAGATGACGTCGCACTCGCCGACGTCGCGCAGCGCCGGCTCCAGAGCGCGGCGCGTCTCGTTGAGGATGCCCTCGGTGATCAGGCAATCCTCGATGTCGAGCAACTCGGTGCTGTTGGCGCGGTAAAATCCAATCTTAAAGCCCTGCCCTTCGCCGCCCGGCGCCCGGTGAAAGGTCACCCGCGAGCGATAGCGCCGGTCGTCGGGGGCGGCGACCATGCGCGCCTCCGGAAGCTCCAGGTGGCTGATGCGCTTGATGGTCTCCCAGGCGGCCCGGCCCTTCAGCTCGGCCTCGTTCTCATAGGTCGTATGCCAGAACTGGCAGCCCCCGCAGGCCGGAAAATACGGACATTCCGAGGCCACGCGCTCGGCGGCCGGCTCGACCACCTCGAGCACGCGCCCCTTGCCGAACGATTTTTTGAGCTGGACCAGCTCGATGTCGACCACGTCGCCGGGAAGCGTCGTCGGCACGAACACGATGCGGCCATCCTCCAGATAGCCGATGCCGTCGCCGCCGTGGGCCAGCCGTTCGATGGTGATGCGCTGTGTTTCCTTCATAATGCGTTGGCTCCTCGAAGTCGCTGAACGCTTCACGACTAATCACATCGCGGCCCAACCTTCAAGCCGCGCTCGCTTGCAAAACTTGCGACACCGACCGAGGCATTGTACGCTGCCTGCGAGGTCACCGGCCTCATCGAGGGGTCTGCCCCTAAAACCAAGGGATTTCCCACTTGTCCAGACGGCTGTCTAGCCGGGTCGGGGGGAAGCTAACTACGTCGTTGTCTCAAAGATCATCGCATGAAAGCTCTGTCCCGTCCGTTGTTCATCGCCTTCGTCCTCGCCACGGTCTTTTCGGCGTCGTGCAGCTCCTGTTCGTCGTGCAACTCCGAGCAAGCCAAGTCCGCCGACGCCGGCCAGGCCGACGCTTCGGCCAAGGCTGAACCGGACGCCGCCGAAGACACCCACGCCAAAGAGCTCGCCGAGGCCAAGAAAAAGGCCAAGGTCCTGGGCGACCAGGTCGCCTTCGACCGGGTGACCAAGGCGCGGTTTATGACCGCCGAGCTCGAGGGCGAAGAGAAAAAAGTCGACGGGCCGCACGTCAAACGCGCCCCCCAGCCCAAGGACACCGGCAAGATCGACGTCCACGGGGTCAACCAGGTCTTCGCCAACCACCGCGGCGCGCTGCAGAAATGCTACGAGCGCGGTCTCAAACGCGATCCCATGCTGCAGGGCAAGGTGACCCTGACGGTGCGCGTGGGCCGCGGTGGCGCCACCACCATGGTCAAGGCGCGCAGCCACGCCATCTCCGATCACGCCGCGCTGCACTGCATGGAGCGCGAGGCCAAAAGCTGGCTGTTCCCCAGCCCCAGCGGGGGCACCGTCCTGGTGAACAAACCCTTCCGCTTTACCCCCAAGAACTGAGCGTGGTCAGGCTTTCCCGTAGCCGCCGCCGCCGGGCGTCTTCATGATGATGGTGTCGCCCGGCCGGACCTCCACGGTGCATTTATTGGCCAGTCGCGTCTCTTCCCCGTCGCGTACCAGCACATTTTGACCCTTCTGGGCGTCATCGCCGCCGGCGAGGCCCCAGGGGGCGTGGTCGCGCCGCTCGGTCATCAACGTGACCGTCGCCGGCGAGTCGAACGCATAGACACGTACGACCCCGTCGCCGCCGTGATGCAGCCCGTCGCCCCCCGATCCCCGGCGCACCCGGTAAGCGGCCACGCGAAACGGGTAGGCGTGCTCGAGCGCCTCCACCGGGGTATTGAGCGTATTGGTCATGTGGGTGTGCACCGCGCTGGCGCCGTCGAAGTCGCGCCCCGCCCCGCTGCCCCCGGCGATGGTCTCGTAGTAGGCGAACGGCTGCGGCGCGGGGCCGCGCGGGTCCATCCCGCCGATCATCACGTTATTCATCGAGCCGCACGACGCCGCCGGCATGCGCCCGGGCATCGCCTGGGCGAAGGCGCCGATGACCGTGTCGGTGATGCGCTGGCTGGTCTCGACATTGCCCACCGCCACCGGCGCCGGGTACCGCGCGTCCACCAGCGTCTGCGGCTCGGTGACCACCTCCACGCAGCGCATATAACCGCCGTTGGACGGAAGCTCGGGCGGCGCCAGGCAGCGAAACACGTACAGCACCGCCGATAGCGTCACCGCCCGGGGCACGTTGACCGGCCCGTCGGTCTGGGCGTCGGTCCCCGTAAAATCGACCACGGCGTGCTCACCGTCGATGGCGAGCCGGCAGCGAATGGTCAGCGGCCCGTTTCCCTGCCCGTCGTCGTCGAGCACGTCCTCGAAGCGCCACTCGCCGTCGGGAAACTCGCCGATGATGCGGCGCATGAACCGCGCGCTGTAGTCCTGCAGGGCCTGCGACGCCCGATAGACCTCCTCACCGCGCCGTTCGAGCTGCTCGACGAGGCGCTGACGCCCGCGCAAATTGGCCGCGATCTGCGCGCGCAGGTCGCCGCGGCGCTCCTGAGGCGTGCGGCTCTCCGAGGCGATGTGGTCCTCCAGCTCGCGGCTCCACGGCGTCGGCGCCAGGCGCACGCCCTCCTCGTCGATATGGCGCGACAGCGGCAGGCTGCCGGGGGTGATCCCGCCGACGTCGGCGTGGTGGGCGCGGTTGGCCACGTAAAACCGCACCGCTCCCGACGCGTCGAACACCGGGGAGACCACCGTGATGTCGGGAAGATGGGTGCCGCCGGCGTACGGGTCGTTGAGCACGACGTGGTCGCCCGGCCCCATGTCGACGGCGTCGATGGCCGCGCGCACCGACAGCGGCGTCGACCCAAGGTGCACCGGAATGTGGGCCGCCTGGGCGACCATCTCACCGGAGGCGTCGAAGATGGCGCACGAGAAGTCACGCCGCTCCTTGATATTGGGCGAAAACGCCGAGCGCATCAGCGCCACGCCCATCTCCTCGGCGATGGAGGCGAAGAGATGCCGAAAAATCTCCAGCTCGATGGCGTTCATCGCCCCTCCTCGGCCTGCTCGAGATGGGTCAGCAGCAGGTGGCCGCAGGTGACCTGGACGCGCCAGCCGGGCGGCACGACGGTCGTACCGCTATACTCGGTGATGACCGCCGGCCCGTCGAAGGCCTCGCCCTCGTCGAGCTGCGGACGCGCGACGATGGGCGTCGAAAACGTCCCCTGCTTGAAGCCCACCTCGGCGCGCGTGCGCTCGGCCAGAGCCTCGGCGTCGGCGCCCGCGACCTGCACCTCGCCCAGCGGCGGGTGCGCCGCGGGCACGTAGGCTCGAAGCCGCAGTGTGACCAGCTCGACGGGACGGCCCTCGGCGCGATAGCCGTACAGGCGTTCGTGACGCCGCTCGAACTCCTCGGTGGGGTCGCCCAGCACGTCGGAGCCGGCCGACCAGTCCACGGGCACGCCGATCTCGAAGCTCTGCCCCTGGTAGCGAAGGTCGAGCGACCACTCCAACTCGACCCCGGCAGAGGCCTCGTCGCCCGTCAGATCGACCCGGGCGCGCTCGGCGAGCGCGGCGAGCTCGTCGCGCATCTGTTCGACGGCGTCGCCCCCGTCGACAAATTGCGCCAGCGGGCGCAAAAGCGAGCGTCCGTACAGGCGCTGCGAGTCGGCGTTGAGCATCCCGTAGGCCGACAGCAGCCCCGGGGTTCGGGGCACGAGCACCCGCGGGATATCCAACGTCGCCGCCAATCGGCAGGCGTGCATACCGCCGGCGCCGCCAAAGGCGACCAGGCAAAACTCACGGGGGTCGTAGCCCTTCTCCAGCGAGATCACCTTGATGGCGCGCACCATGGTGGCGTCGGCGACGTCCAGCACGCCGTGGGCGGTCTCCTCGGCCCCGAGCCCCAGCGTGTGCGCCAGGCGCTCGATGGCCGCTCGCGAGGCCTGCGGGGACAGGTTCATGTCGCCGCCCAGGAAGCGATCGGGGCGCACCCGCCCCAGAAACACATGGGCGTCGGTGACCGCCGGCTCCTGCCCCCCACGCCCGTAGCACGCTGGGCCGGGATCGGCCCCCGCGCTCCTGGGCCCCACCCGAAGCGCTCCGCCCGGGTCGGCGTAGGCGATCGAGCCCCCGCCGGCGCCCACGGTGTGGATGTCGATGACGGGCACGTGGATGGGCAGCCCGCCGATCTCCGCCTCGCTGGTCAGCAGGACGTCCCCGTCGCATAAGCTGACATCGGTGGAGGTCCCACCCATGTCGAAGGTGATGATGCGCTCGATGTCGACCTCACGCGCCGCCGACAGCGCGCCCACCACCCCGCCTGCGGGGCCCGACAGCACCGTGTGCACCGGGAAGCGGGCGGCATAGTCCAGCTCGCAGCGCCCGCCGCTGGACTGCAAGATCTCGATGCGCCCGGCGTCCACGCGGCGTCGCAGCGCGGTCAGGTAGTGCGCCATGACCGGGCCGACAAAGGCGTTGACCGCGGTCGTCGAGGCGCGCTCGTATTCGCGAAATTCGCGCAAGATCTCGTGGCTGAGCGAGACGTGGGCCTCGGGCAGCGCCTCGCGGATCGCCTGGCCGACGCGGCGTTCGTGGGCGGGATTGGCATAGGCGTGCAGAAGGCAGACGCTGACTGCGTCGAACGGCTCGTCGACCAGCCTGGCGACGAGGTCGTCGAGGGCGCGCTCATCGAGCGCCTCGAGCACGTCTCCGTCGTAGGCCAGCCGCTCGGACACCCCGAAGCAGTCGGCCGCCGCGACCAGCGGCGCGGGCAGCTCGATGTGGAACTTGTACAGCTCGGGGCGGTTCTGGCGGCGCAGCGCGAGCACGTCCTCGAAGCCGGCCGTGGTCACGAACGCCACGCGGGCGCCCTGGCGCTCGAGCAGCGCGTTGGTGGCGACGGTCGTGCCGTGAACGATGTGGGGTGGGTTGCCCGCGCGCACGCGGGCCACGCCGTCGGCGATGGCCTGGGAGGGATCGGACGGCGTCGACAGGAGTTTGTGAACGCGCACCCGGCCCGTGGACTCGCGTAGGATGACGTCGGTGAACGTGCCACCAGTATCGACGCCAATCAACGACTCCGACGGGCCGGGTTCGGTCATTACGGGAAGACTCCTCGTTCGGTGTACACCGCGTTGAGCCGGTTGAGCGCCACGGCAATGGAGGCGGTGCGGTTGTCGGTGCCATGCTCACGGGCGAAGGCGCGCATCTCGTGGTAGGCGCGCTTCATCATGAACAGCAACCGGCTGTCGACCTCCTCGAGCTGCCAGGACTCCGAGCGCTTGTTCTGGATCCACTCGAAGTACGAGACCACCACGCCGCCGGCGTTGGCCATGACGTCGGGGATGACCTCGATGCCCTTCTTCTTGAGAACCTCCTCCCCGGGCAGAGTCGTCGGTCCGTTGGCCGCCTCCACGACCAGCTTGCACTTGAGCTTCTTGGCCACCTCCTCGGTGATCTGCAGCTCGAGCGCCGCCGGGATGCAGATATCGCAGTCGACACCCCAGAACTCGTCGCCGTCAATGGGGTCGGCGCCGGCGTAGCCGCGGATGCCGCCCTCTTTATTGACGTGGTCGATGAGCTTGCGCGGGTAGATGCCCTGGGGGTTGTAGATGCTGCCGGTGTGATCCTGCACGCCCACGAGCACCGCGCCCAGCCGGCTCATGATCTGAGCGGCGTGGCTGCCCACATTGCCGAAGCCCTGCAGAATATAGTTGCAACCGTCGAGGCGGAAACCGCGCTCGTCGGCCCATTCCTGGATGCAGTACACCACGCCCTGGCCGGTGGCCTTCTCGCGGCCCCGGCTGCCCCCGGAGGCCAGCGACTTGCCGGTGACGATGCGCTTCTGGGCGTTTTTATCGATCTGGTTGTGCATATTCATGTAGGTGTCCATCATCCAGACCATGATCTGGCTGTTGGTCCCCACGTCCGGCGCCGGGATGTCGTACTCCGGCCCGATATTGTTGCCCAGGTCATGCACGAAGCGGCGGGTGATATTCTCCAACTCGTGGCGCGAATGCGAGTTGGGCGACATCCGGATGCCGCCCTTGGCGCCGCCAAACGGCACCTCCAACAGGGCACATTTATAGGTCATCACCGAGGCCAACGCCTTGACCTCCTCGAGGGTGACGTCGTGGTGGTAGCGAATCCCACCCTTATACGGCCCCAGGATGTTGTTGTGCTGGATGCGGTAGCCGGTGAACAGCTTGAACCGCCCGTTATCCATGCGCACCGGGAAGTTGACGATGATCTCGTTTTTGGGCTCGCTGAGGATCAGGCGAACGTGGTCCTGCAGCCCGATCTCGGAGACCGCTCGAGCGACCTGAGCTTGGTGGGTACGGTAGAATTGCGCCCCTCCGCCCTCTTCAGGCTCGGCTAGGACGACCTCTTTGGCGTCCTCGAGATCACTGGCGGATTTGGCGGCTCCTGCTTCTTGTACGGCTTCTTCACTGGACATTTCTTAAAGTTCCTTGGTTCGGCGTGTTGCGATGCCACTCCTCAACCGGGGCAGCTCCTACTTTGACCGGCAGTCTACGCCCAAAATTGCGCGACGACAAATGATCAAGGTTATTTCTGATTTTTCGGTATCTTAACCGATTCCTTGCGCTTCGATGGGGCGCCTTTGGGCGCCGTTTTTTCGCCCGCGGATTTGGCCTCGCCTACACCGGCCGTCCCGGCGTCGGGGGAGGCGCCTTTGGCGGGCGCGGTGTCGTACGACGGGGTGATCGCCTCGATGCGCCACAACGGGATGGGCCCGGGCCGGCGTACCATCAGGTATTCCACCTGGGCATGCTTGCCGCCCTCGCCGCTCAGCCTGGCGATGAGGCGCGCGCGCATGCCGTTGTATTCGATGGAGGCCACGTGGACGTCGCCGTGGCGAAACACCGGCTGTTGCTCCTGGACGAAGTGGCGAAACGCGGCCTGGTCACTCTGCTTGGCGAACGCCGCGCTCATCGTTCGGTAGGCGGCCTTATAGTCGCCGCTGTCCAGCGCGTCGTGGAACGCACGCACCTCAACAGCCGGCGGCTCCGATCTTATTTCGCGCGGCCGCTTGTCGAAGCTCAGCGAGTCGATGACGAAGTGCTGGGTCTTGCCCTTGCCCTTGCTCAAGATATCCATGATCACGGCGAGCTGCTCGGTGCCCGCCGGCTGGGCAAACGCCACCGTCATCGTCAGATGCAGCGGCGCGTCGAGCGAGCGCTGCTGGAAATGCATGCCGCCCACCCGCCCCTTGGAGTGGCCAAGGAAGGCGGCGTAGTTGTCGTGTGCGGACGTCAACCGGTCGGCGGGCCATTGGGTGGCCGCCTCGTCGGACATCGCCGCGCGCATGGCCTCGACGTTGCCGGTCGCAAATTGCTGGGCGGCCTGCAGGCCAAACTTGCTCGCCTTGGCGCTCTGGCGCGCCGAGTCCACCGCCTTGCTGCAACACGACACCGTCTTCCAGGCGCCCAGCGCCATGAAGATGCCCACCACGAGCACCAAACCGCCGCAGCCAATCCCCACCCACTTCCACACGCTGGACTTACCGCCACCGCCGCCGTCGGCGGCGACGAAATCGCTGGGGGGCTTGAACTCGATATGTGCCATCTGTTTTGGTCCTAATCTCGATGGGTCAGAGGGTGGCAAAATGGGCCACCGGTCCCTGTTTGACTTGCACGACGTAGGGTCGCGCGGGCTCGAAAAGCTCGCCGTCGAGCACGTAGCCCGCCGACCAGTCGATGTGCAGGCGTTCGAAGGCCTGCACGTGGCCGCGTGGGCGCACGAATCGCGGCAGCGCGCGGCTGCGGGCGACCTCGCCGAGCAACTCCTTGCCGGAGTCACCCAGGCGCACGCCCATCTTCTGGCGGGTCATGTCCAGGCCCAGCCACGAGCGCTCCAGGCTGCTCGCCAGTACATAGCCGACCTGCTCGGCGCACGGGTCGGCCATCGAGCGTCACGCGGGCGCGCACCGGCTCGAGCGCCTGGCCGCCGTCGATCAACGCCTGGCGAGCGACTCCGCCCAACGTCGTGGCGAGCGCACCCACCGCCGAGGCGCCGGCTCGATGATAGGCCTCGAAGAGTCGATAGAAAAGCCCAGCGCCGAACGAAAATCCGTAGTGCGCCGCCGGCCGCGCCGACGACGACACCTTCAAGGTGGGCACGAGCCGTCGCTGCAATTTGCCGTCGATCAACGCTCTTTTGAGTCGGCGAAATGTGCGGGGGGTAAAGTCGGGGGCGTCCAGCGTGTGCGCCACGGTGTGCACGTTGCCCGCGCGCACCGCGAACAGACGCAGCGCGGTGGGATGCTGTCGAAACTCGCGTCGGTGGATGCTGACGACCTCGCCGAGCAGCGCATCGCCGCCGGCGACGACCACCAGGTCGACCGCGCCGTCCAGAAAGCGTCCCAGCGCATGGGCGGTGCTCTCACCGGCGCCGCGGCGCAGATACATCGCATCGGCCCAGACGTGGGCGTCGACCTCGTCAGCCAATGGCGGGTCGATGATGACCCCCACCTTGATGTCACGATAATGTGGTGCCGGCATCGAAGCTCCTGGAAGGATCAGTGCTCGATGCCGTTAGTCGTAGCGCCAAAGCCTCAGTGAGGCAAGGCGTGTGCTCGTCGTTTCGCTATTGGATGGCGGACTTGACCAACTCGAGCATCTCGTCTTCGGGGAGGTCGCTGGTCATGGTGTAGGTGATCCCGCCGTCTTCGAGCACGGCGACCTCGTAGCCGTCGTCGTTGAGCACGGCGACGTCGCGCTTGCCGATCTTGCGGATCTTGTCGCTGGGGACCTTGAAGTCGTTGCCGTGGAACATCATCACGCTCAGCCGGGCGCCGTCGACGTCGTACAGCGCGTAGGCCGCCCGGTGGTTCTTGATCTGGGCGATGCGTCCGCCGACCAGGTGCACGTGGCTATTGTGGAATGTGGGAAGGCGCACCGGGAAGTCCACCTTGCCGCGGAACCAGCGGGCCACCTCGCGCGGCTTGGGCCCGGTGACCTCGATGGGGAAGTTGCCCTTATGCCAGTCGACGGTGTTCTGGATGACCGGAAGCTGCTCGCTGGAGGCGGGCATGACGGTCAACTCGGGCAAAAACAGCGCCATCAAGGCGACGGAGGCGGCCAACGGGGCGGCGACCATCGCGACGCGCAGCATCGGGCTGTTGCGGCGCCGCTCGCGGCGCATCTCCCGGTCGACCTCGCCGAGGCCCTCCATGATGCGGGCGCGCAGCGCTTCGGGCGCAACCTCGGCGCCCACCACTTTCTTGAACTGCTCTTTGAAGCGGAATTTGGACTCGGCCTGCGCTCGGCACGTCGGGCACGTCTGCAGGTGCGCTTCGATTTCTGCTCTCTCCCGGTCGCTAAATTCCCCGTCGACATAGGCGTCCGCAAAGAGCTGAAAATCCTGGCAATTCATTGCTGTCCTTCTCCAAAAGATCAATCTACCGCGGGCTCACACTACCACTTCTTTTTGTAGAGCCCCGGCAGATGCCGACCGGGCTTACGCCTCGGCGCGCCGGCGGCGATACTCCTCGAGATCCGTCGTCTTCGATTCCGTCTGGGCCGCTTCGTCGGCGGCCTCGTCGTCCGTGACGCTAATATAACCTTCCTTGACCGCGTACTCCTCGAGCTTCGCCTGCAGCATGCGCCGCCCACGATACAGTCGACTCATGACCGTGCCGATGGGGCAATCCATGATCTCGGCGATCTCTTTGTAGGCGAAGTCCTGCAGGTCGGCCAACAACACCACCATGCGGAAGTCGACCGGGATGGTCTCCAGCGCGTTTTTGACCTCGTCTCCAAACATCTTGAAGTACAGGTTCTCTTCATCGTCGAACTCGTCGATGAAGGGATTGCGCTCGGGGGCCTCGGCGCGCTCTTGAAGCGGACGATAATCATCGTCGACCAGGTACTCCTGGCGCTTCTTGGACTTCCGATACCTATTGATGAAGGTATTGGTCATGATCTTGAACAGCCAGGCCTTGCAATTGGTCCCGTTCTCGTACTTGTCGAAGTAGCGATACGCCTTGAGCATGGCCTCCTGGACGAGATCTTCTGCGTCTTGCTCGTCCTTGGTCATGCGTAGAGCGGTGCCGTACAACGCATCCAGATGAGGAATCGCCTCGCGCTGGAATGCCTGGTCCTTCTCCGATCGCTTTGTTCCGAACATGTCTTCTCTCAAGTTCGCGCAGAATGACTGTGCTTGCAAGCCGCACGCAGTGTCACCATTCGAAGGGTACAACTGCAGCTACCGGTCATTCTATTTCATGTGTCTGCCGAATCCGGGGGAAATTCCCCGATTTTCTTGTCGATGTGTTCTTGTTCAGGTTTGCCTTCACAACAAAAACAAGAGCCATTCCAACCGCTTACAGCGCATGAGGCGCTCGACGCCACCATCGCGCGATCGTCGTCGGAATGCAAGGGCCGCAAAAAAGCCGGCTCATCGTACAAGACGAGCCGGCTCGGTCAGACATTCAAAATGCTCCGCTCACGCGAGCACGCTCTCGACGCTGACGTACTCCTTGTCCAGGCTGTCGGCGACGGCGGGGTGGGTGATGTGGCCGCCGTAGGTGTTGAGCCCCTTGGCGAGCACCTTGTCGGCGCGCATGGCCTTGGCCAGCCCCTCGTTGGCGATGGTCACCCCGTAGTTGAGGGTGGCGTTGTTGAGCGCGAACGTCGAGGTGCGCGGCACCGCCCCGGGCATGTTGGCCACGCAGTAGTGAACCACGTCGTCGACCACGTAGGTGGGATCGTCGTGGGTGGTCGGGTGGCAGGTCTCGATACAGCCGCCCTGGTCGACGGCGACGTCGACGACCACGCTGCCGCGGGGCATCTCCTTGAGAAGCTCGCGGGTGACCAGGTGCGGCGCCTTGGCGCCGGGGATGAGCACCGCGCCCACCACCAGATCGGCGCGCTGGACCTGATCGGCGATGGTGTCGGCGTTGGAGTGCAGGGTCTGGATGCGGTTGCCGAAGACCTCCTCGAGGTAGCGCAGCCGGTACAGATCGATGTCGAGGATCTTGACGTGCGCGCCCATGCCCACGGCCATCATCGCCGCGTGGGTGCCCACGGTGCCGCCGCCGATGATGACCACGTTGCCGCGAGCGACACCGGGCACGCCGCCGAGCAGCACGCCCTTGCCGCCGAACTCACGCTCCAGGCAGCGCGCGCCCACCTGTATGGACATGCGCCCGGCGACCTCGCTCATCGGCTCGAGCAGCGGCAGCTTGCCGCCGTCCAATTCGATGGTCTCGTAGGCCACCGCGGCGATCTCTTTGTCGAGCAGCACCTCGGCCAGCTCCGGCACCGCCGCCAGGTGGAAATAGGTGTAGATAATCTGGTTGGGCTGCATGCGCCCGTACTCGGCAGCCAGGGGCTCCTTGACCTTGACGATCATGTCCGACGACTGCCAAACCTCCTCGGCGGTGTCGACGATCTCGGCGCCTGCTTCCACGTAGGCCGCGTCGGGGATGGCGCTTCCCTCCCCGGCGCCTTTTTGCACGACCACCGAATGGCCGTGACGCTTGTACTCACGCACCCCCGCCGGGACCAACCCGACGCGGTACTCGTTGTTCTTGATCTCTGTGGGGACACCAATTTTCATTTTCTCACTCCTGTTGCTTGCAGCCTGCGTCAACCAGGTTTGACGAGGACGTCGACCGCAGACCATTCGCAAGTCTTGTTGCGTGTTTGTTCTTCGTGCATGTATAGCGACCTGGCGCGCAACGCGCAACGTAACAACACCTCACATTCGCTTCGTTTTTGACCCGAATCGACCGCAGGACATCCGATGAACGTTCGCGAAGCAATTTTGTCCCGGCGCACCGTCCAGCGCTTCAGCACCGAGCCCATCCCCGACGGCTGCATCGAGCGCGCGCTCGAAGGCGCGCTGCGTGCGCCCAACCACAAGCTGACCAACCCGTGGCGGTTTACACGGGTGGGCCCGCAGGCGCGCGCCGAAATCGTCGAGGTGGGGCTTCGCATCAAGCGGGAGGCCGCCGAGGCCAAGGGACGCGAGTTCTCGACGGCTCAAGAGGAGCTCGTGCGCGCCAAATTGGCCAACTCCGCCGCGCTGCTCATCGTCTCCCAGGTGCTCGCCGACGACGAGTTTCGCCGCCGCGAGGACTACGCCTCCATCGCGTGTGCCATCGAGAATTTCATGCTGTGCCTGTGGGCCGAAGGCGTGGGCTCGAAGTGGGCCACCGGCGCGGTCACGCGTCACGCGGAGACCTACGAGATTGCCGGGATCGACGCGCAGAATGAAGAGATCGTCGCCTTCGTGTGGGTCGGCCACTCCAGCCGCGATCTCTTCGAGACGCCGCGCCGCCCGCTCAGTGAGGTCTACCGCGAGCTTCCCTGAGCGGCGTGGTGCGACGCTAAAGTCGCCTAATTTTGCTTCTTCTCGGCGTCGGCGATGACCTGGGGGTAGGTCTCGAGCTGCGACTCGGCGAGCCATTTTTTGGTCAGCTTCGCCAGGCGCTTTCGCCGCTTTTGCTCGAGCAGGCGGGCGACGGCGACCTGGCGGATCGCCTCGGGGTCGCCAATCATGGCGGGATAGACCTTCTCGGGCACGATCAGATGCCATCCAAAGTGCGTCTTGACGGGGTCGGACATCTCGCCAAACTCGCCCTTTTTCGCCATCTCGGTGGCCGCCTCGCGAAAGGCCGGCACCACCGGATGCCAGCCGTCGGGCAGATCGTGGCCATACTGGGGGCCCGGCTCGATGGGAAAGACCATATGGACGTTGACCTGGACCGACAGCGGCTTGGGAAGCTTGCCCTTGAAGCGGGCCTTGGCGGCCAATAAGTCATCGGCGGTGGGCGCCTCCGGCAAGTCGTCGCGCACCGTGCCCAGCCAGTCCTTGGCCTGGGAAAACCACTGGGCGACCTGTTTTTTGGAGGCCTTTTTCTGGGCGGCCGGCGGCACCATGATGAGCAGGTGACTCGCGCGAAGCCCCGGCGGATGGCCGACCTGGGCGCGCAGCTTGCTCACCAGATCATCGATGTCCTTATCCGACAAGTCGTCTTTCGAGGCCGGGCCCTCGACGTCGTCGGCGAGCAATTGTTCGACCATGGCCTGCTTGCGCGTCACCTGCAAATGGCTGCGGGTCAGATAGCCGCGCTTAATCGCCTCGTCGACGAGCACCTGGCGGTCGATGAGCGCATCCAGCGCCTCGTCGCGCGTCATCTTCGGGTGGGCGTTCCAGAACGCCTGAAACTCGTCGAGCGAAATCGGGTGGCCGTCGACACGGGCGACCGCCGCTTTCACCGGGCGCGCGTCGAGGGTGCGGAAGGCCTCGTCGGCCGGAGGATGTGCGGGGTTGGGCCCCGAGCATCCCGCCGCCAGCGTCAGCGCCGCCAGCGTCAGCGCCACCAGCGCGCTGCTCACCAGCGCGTGCTTCGCCCTCCGCCACCTCCGGTCGTCGTGGTTCGAGCGCCTCATCTCGAATCCTCGCGGCGCAGCAACACCGCCAGTTTGCCCAATTCCGTGCCCGCGCGAAGTACGAAAAAGCCCACCGTCACCACCGCCAGGCCGGCCACATAGTCCTTCTGCGCCAGGAAGACGATGCTGCGGTAGAAAAAGAATAGGCTGCTGACCAGCAATCCCAGCCCCAGCACTTCGTAGACGAGCGATCTCATGACATTGGTCGAATCAGGTTAAGGCCCACGCGACGGCGACGGCGCCAACCGCCAGCGCCGCCAACGTACCGATGCGCCGCCAGCGCGCGCGCCGGCCGCCGTCGGCCATGTGATCGATGGCCCGCGACAATTTGCGCACGTCGTACTCCAGGTTCATCATCGGCACGAAGAACATCGTGTACGCGGCCACACACCAGGCGAAAAAGCCCACCAGGCCGATGAACATCACCGCGCTCTGCGGCTTGTCGCCGTAATGCTGGGCAATTGTGGCAGCAATCGCCCGATCCCGAAAGGTCGCCCACTGAATGACGGCCAACAACCCCAGCAAGATCGCCCCGCGAAGGGCAAAATAAAAGCGGTAGATGCCGTCGACGCGCCGCGGGACGCCCGCCCCGCCGTCGACCTCCTGGCCGACGGTCTGCCGGCGGGCATGTCCGGCCGCGGCCGCCGCGATGAACGCCGCCAGGGTCACGCCGATGCGCACCATGCTCGACGCCTGTTGCAATTCCAGCAGGTTGCGCCCGGGCAACAAGAGCATGCCCGGCACGAAGCACAACGGGAAGACCAGCAGGGTCATCGGCGCCGCGCGCATCGCCACCCCGGCGAGCAGCGCCGCCGGCGCGATCAGGTAGACCAAGAGGGTCTGGACGCCCTGGTCGGCAAAGTGGAGTTGGTCGAGCAGCGGCAGCGCGAAGATCTGCGCCCACAGCGACAGGCCAAGTGCGACGATGAGCGCCGGCCAGGCGCCTCCGCGGGAGAAGCGCCCGGCGCCCGGGTCTGTCGTCTCGGAGTCCTCGTCGTGCATCGTGGCCGCCGGCGCAAGTTAGGAGGGGCTTATTGGACGCGCCAGGTGGCGTGTTTGGCCTGACCGTCACGCACGAAATCGATGCGGATCTTGGAGATATCCTCCAAGAGCTTCCAGGCGTTGAGGTAGTCGGCGGGCTTTTTGACGCGCACCCCGTTGATATGGGTGATCACGTCGCCTTTGACGACCTGAGGAGCCAGCGCCTTGCGCGCGCCTTCCTTCATGTCGACGATCTCGAAGCCCTGGAACTTACCGTCGGTGCGCGCCGGCTCGACCTTGACCTGGGTGAGCGCAAACGACGGCCCCTTCTTGATGAAGGCGTCGAGCTGCGCGCGGCTGATCACCGCCGCATCGGCCGCGTCGGGCCCGCCGGCGGTGTCGCCTTGCGTCTCGGAAGCCTCTTGGTCCACGTGGGCCTTGCCCACCTCGACCGCGGGTCCCTTGGGGAGCGCGTGCGGCGCGTCGGCGGCGCCGTTCGGCGGCTCACCTTCGACCTTCTGAGCCGACGCGTCCGACTGGGCGGCCTTCGAGCTGCTCGCGCAACCTGCCAGCGCCATGCCCAATGCGACAACGAGAACGACAGCGTACTTACTTTTCATAACTGCGGTGCCCAGATCTTCACGGAAGCCAGATCTTCACGAACGATGGAGCCTTACGAATCGCACACCAGCTCGAGCATTTCGTCGCGGCTGGTAAACTTGAACTCTTCGATGTCGTATTCCTCGGCCTTCTGCCGCTCGATCTCCTCGAGCTGACAGACGTTGTCGTAGTCGACCACGTCGACCTTGCGGCTGTCGAGCAGCGTCAGCAGCAACTCCACGATGTCGGCAGTACTGGCCTGCTTGTCCGCCGGTCGCTCGGGGAACTCCCCGTCGAGATAGGCGAGGATCTCCTCGCAGCCCTGCTCGCCGTCGGCCTTGGCCTTGCCGACCAGTCCGTCGGAGGCCTGGCGCGCCCAGCCGACCACGAAGGTGCCCCACATGGGTTGGCCGCGCTCGACGTCGGCCACCATATAGCGTGGCCGGTCGGGATGGGCCTCCCAGGGCTCTTCGACGGTGGCGAAGCTATTCTTCCACTGGGGGTCGACCGGCAGGCCGATGGTCGGCTCGATGCTGTCGCCGATGGCGAAGATGACCGTGTCACAGGCCAGCGTCTCGTCCTCGCCGAGCTTTTCGATGCCGATGCGCCCGCCCGCTTTGACCAGGCGCGTCTTCTCGCAGGTCAGCCCGGTGACCTGGCCGTCGTCGTCGACCTCGATGCACTTGGGACTGCGCAAAAACCGCATGCGAAACCGCGTGGGGCTCTCGGTCTCCAGGGGCATCTCCACATATTTGGTCAGCGCGGCAAATTCCTTGTCCGGATCCTGGCCGACCGCCTCCATCACCGGCGCGATGGCATCGATCTCGGCGCGCAACTGCTCGACGTCGAGCGCGCCGCTGATGATGCGCAGCTCCTTGCGGGTGGTCTTGCGTTCGGCGGGACCTCGACGCGCCACGGCGGTGACCGTCTCAGCCTTCTTCTCGCAACACAGCCAGTGCACGATGTCCAGGCACACGTTTCCAAGGCCCACCACGCACACGTTTTGACCGACGGCGAACTCCTGCTCGCTGAACGGCGGCAGCGCGTTGTAGTGGTACACCAGATCTTTGGCATGGAAGACCGCCTCGGCCTCCTCGCCGGGCAGACCCAGCCACTTGGTGCCCTGAGCGCCCACCGCCACCACGACGGCGTCGAAGCCCAACTCGTGGATGTCCTCCAGCGTCAGATCGGCGTCGATCCCCACGCTGACGTTGCCAAAATAATGGACGTGGTCATCCGACAAGATCTGGCGAAACAGCGTGCGCAAGCCGCGCTTCATCTTGTACTTGGTCGGATAAATCCCGAATTCAGCCAGCCCCCCGGGCTTGATATCGCGGTTGATGATGACCACATCGTGGCCGGCCTCGGTCAGCTTGGCCGTGGAGTACAGGGCAGCAGGGCCCGCTCCGATCATCGCGATGGTGTAACTCGTCTGCGACATTGGTTCTCCAATACTACTTCGTTCCGTTTCTCGCTCTTCCGTGCACACAACGCACGGTTCCCCTCAACATTCCCCCGACCACCTACCACACACACCCGCAGTTCCGCAGTTCCGCAGTTGCCGTTGCCGTTCCGCAGTTGCCGTTGCAGTTCACTCGATCACTCCCCCTTCAACGTATCCATCTCCGCCATATACGACGACATCACCAGCGCCGCCGGGTTGACCGCAAACAGGCCGAACCACGGACCCGGGGCGATGGAATCGGTCAGCGAATCGCGCAGGCGCTTGCGCTCTTTCGGCGACAGCGACTTCCACGTCTGGAAGGACTGCTCCGGCATCCGCGCCAGGGCGATGGTCCCCGGCCCCTGGAAGACGCTCATCAGGCCGCCCAGCGCCGCCATATTCGACGGATCGGGCTGTTTGCCGGCCTTCTGGGCCTTCTTGGCTTCGGCGAGCGCCTCTTTGGCCTGCTTCATATTCTTGGCGTATTGCTTGGCGATCTTGGGGCGCTCGGTGAGCATCTCGTCGGCGACGGCGTCGGCGTTGGCGTCCTTGAGCTTTTTGTTGGTCTTGGTGATGCGGTCGGCGGCGGCGACTACCCCGCCCACCCGAATGACGCGCCCGTAATACTGCTGGTAGCCACCGGAGTCGCGCACCTGCTTGTCGAACGCCTTCATCACCTTGTCGGCGGCGCTCATCCACTTGGCCGTCTGGCCGACCGCTTGGAGCTGGCCGGTGACCGAGTCGTCGTTCTTCTTGTCGAGGTCCTTCATCTTCTTGAACTCCACGACCCAATTTTTGTAGGCCGGGTTGTTCTGCCACTTGTGCACGAAGTCGAAGTAGGCGTCGACGTCCTTGCGCGTCAGCGGCTTGCGCACGTATTCGCGGATCTTCTTGGCGTCCAGCGCCTCCTGTTTGCGCTTGCGCGCCTCGGCCTTGATGTCGGCGTCGTCGCCGCTGCCCCCGGATGCCGAGTCGTCCTGAGCCTCTTTGGCGGCCTGGACGATGTCCTTGACCCCGCTCTTCTTGGCGATCTCCGAGCCCTTGCGCCACAGGAAGTAGCCGCCGACGCCCATCACCACGATCGCCAACAGCGTCAGGCAGCCACAGCCGATGGCCACCTTACCCCAGGGAAACCCACCACCCCCGGACGCCGCCTGCGGCTGCTGCCCGGGCACATTGACTCGACGTTCGAACTTCGGAGACTTCATCGGCTCACCCTCATTAATGGAGGTTAACGAATGACCTATCGGCCGTGCTCGGCCACAAGCCGCTTGTACTCGGCGACGTCTTCGTGGACCGCGCGGGCGGCGTTGCGCCAAAACTCCGGCTCGGTCAACTCGGCGTCCAAATAGCGCTTTCCAATCTCTTCGGCGGTCAGCCGGCCGGTGTCCACCAGCAGGTCGTCGACCACCTCGGCATACGACGGCCCTTCCTGGCGCGAACGCTCGTAGACCGCGCGTGAGAACAAGTAGCCGAAGGTATACGGGAAATTATAGAACGGAAGCGACGTGATGTAGAAGTGCAGCTTGGAGGCCCAGAAGGTCGGGTCGACGCCGCTGACGCCCTCGCCGTAGCAGTCGCCGAAGATCTCGGTGGTCAACTCGGTGAGCTTGTCCTCATCGAGTTCACCGGCCTCGCGCACCGCGTGCATGGCGCGCTCGAGGCGAAACCGCGCGGGAATGTCCATCAAGAACGCCACCGCGCGCTGCAGTCGCTCGTCGAGCAGCCGAAGCTTGGCTTCGCCCTCGGCGCGGCGAAGCGCCGCCGACTCCACCAGCGCCTCCGACAACGTGCTCGCCGTCTCCGCCAGGCCCATGGGCACGTCGCGCTCGAAGGCACCCAGGTCGCGCATCAACCAACCGTGGTAGGCGTGACCCAACTCGTGGGCCAGCGTCTGGGCGCTGCTGGGCGTGCCCCCGTAGGTCATAAAGATGCGCATCTGCTGGGAGACCGGAAACCCGGTGCAAAACCCGCCCTGGGCCTTGCCGGGCCGGTCCTCGGCCTCGACCCACTGCTCGGCGAGCGCGCGCTGGTAGAACGCGCTCATCGGCTCGGAGAAATCGCTGACCTGCTCGATGATGAAGCGCTGGGCGTCTTCGTAGGACAGCTTCTCGCCGGTCGCCTCGCCGACGGGCGCGCCCACGTCGTACCAGGCCAGCCGGTCGATGCCCAACAGCTCGGCCTTGGCGTGCATATACTCGACGAGCACGTCCTTATATTCGGCGGCCGCGGCGAACATCGCCTCCACCGTGTCCCGCTCGACGCGGTTGGCCTGCAGCGGCATGGTCAGCTCGTCGCCGCCGCGCCGGCTGTACAGGGTGCGCTCGGTACCGATGATGGAATTGAGCACCATCGCCAGCGTGGGGGCCTCGGCCTGCCAGGCGTTCTGCAAGCCCTCGAAGGCCTGCCGGCGCACCTCACGATCGGGGTCGTCCAGCATATTCTTGGCCTGACCGACCGATACCTCCTTGGTGCCGCCGTCTTCGTCGGGCACGACCACGCGGATGTCGGCGCTGATGCGGTCGTACATCTGACCCCAGGCGTGCAGCCCGTCGCGGTTGAGGGCGACGGCCAGGTTCTCCAACTCCGGCTCCATCTTCTGGCGCGCGTCCCGGCGAATCTCGCGCAGGTACAGCTCACTGCGCTTCAAGTCGGGGTGCTCGACGATCTGGTCGAAGACGGCGTCGTCGACACCGCGAAAGTGAGCCTCCAGCTCCACACGCAACGTGTTGATCCGCGCCATGATCGCGTTGAGACGAATGGGCAAGCGCATGGCCTTGGGCTTGTCGGTGTGCGCCGACGCCATGCACGCGGCGAACGATTGCGCCTCACCGGTGCGGTCGATGAGCCGCTCGAACTCCTCCAAAAAGCGTACCCACCGCGTGAGCTCCTCGTCGTCGAGCTTGGAGACCTTGGACAAGCCGACGAGCTCGCCGATGTGAGGAAACATCGCGTCGAGGTCGGCCGCCAAGGAGTCCACGGCCTCGTGGAACGCCTGGGAGCCCGCGCCGCCCGGGAAAATGCTGTCGAGGTCCCAGGAGGCGTTGTCGGTGGGGAAGCCTTGGTGAAGATCTGTGGCCATGATGGTGCGCCCTTGTCGGGGAGAATTTCGATCGTACCGCGCCAACATACTCACGGCGCGGTCGCGGTGCAACGCCGACCTCACTCGCCCGACTCACCCTCGTTCCCCAAAAACTCCAACACCGGCGCCACGAAACGCTCCGGAGCGTCGACGTGGGCAAAATGAGAGGCGTCCTCCAGCCAGATCATCTGCGCATCGGGCACCATCTGGGCGAGTTTCTCGCCGACGACCGGCGGCACCATCGGGTCCTGGCGGGCGTACACCAGCAACAGCGGAACCGGAAACCCTCCGTCGGCGCGCCGGTCGGCCAGTTGCCCGGCGAACGCGTCGAAGTAGCGCGGGTGCATCGTATCGGTCAGGTATTTGACGAAGGCGCGCGCGCCCTGCTCGGTCCCCAGCGGCCGGCCATACTCGCGCGCCTCCTCGCGCGACTTGAGGCTCTCGTCGAAGTAGTGGACGTTCTGGTGCGCCCACTTCTCCGGGTTGCGCCCGGCCAGCCAGGCGGTCAAACGCCGGGTTCCCGGCAGCGCCATCACCGTCTTGAGCGCCTGGAAGCGCCACAGCTTCACCGCCGGCGAGTGCAGGTTGACCAACTTGCTCATCGAGTCGGGGTCGAGAAGCGCCAGCCACATGCACACATAACCGCCCATGGAGTTGCCGATGACCGGGCATCCGTAGATGCCCAATTCCCGCTGCAGCGCGGCCAGCCAGCGCGCCAGCGCGCGCGGCTCGTAACTCGCCTCGAGCGGCGCCTCGCTGCGCCCGGCGCCGGGCAAATCGGGCACGTACAGCGTGTAATGCTCGCCCAATAAGTCGAGCACGTAGCGCCACGAGTAGCTCGAGGTCATCAACCCGTGCACCAACAGAAGCGGCGGCCCACTGCCGAAGGTGCGCACGTGGGCCTTCATCGAGCCGAAATGCGCGTCGTCGACCTCGACCATGCGCGCGTCCATCTCGTAATATGGATGCGGCCGGCGCGGCTCGTCGGGCAAATCCTCGAAGGCGACTTGTTCGAAGGGGCGCGATTGCACGGGTACCTCTCGGCGGGTGTCCACGGTCAGCTTGCTGAGCATATCGAGACACACCATAGCCTCTGCCTCTGCGCAAACCAACGCAGTAGGCGTGGTCGTGATCGTGATCGTAGCCGTGATCGTGCTCCGAGGTGACCAGCCGCAGCAAGCACCCGCGCCCACCGATCGGTCAACACCTTGCCCCAGCGGCGCTCTTAATGTAGCTTGCCCGAAGCCCCAAAAAAGACTGGCTGTCCGGTTTCAACCTCGACTTTGCTGGAGGCTTTCGATGCGCTCACTGACTCTGTGTCTGGTTTTGCTGAGCTCCCTGGGCATCCTGGCCGGCTGCTCCTCGGACACGAATTCGACCTCCGGCGGCGCCCACGCCAACGACGCAGGCGGCGATGGCAACGCGTTGGCCGACGCCTCCTCACAGCCCGATACCGCCGCCGACGTCCGCGCCCATGCCGATGCCTCCGAGTCGGCCGACGCCGGCGCCGACGATGGGGGCGCGCCGTCGCAGGACACCTCTCCGGCGGACGCCTCGCAGGCCGACACCTCCACCGGCAACGGCCACGACATCTGGATCAGCGCCTATTTTGCCTCCTGGAACCACTATGCACCTCCCGGGGGCAATTGGGGCAATCTGCCCACCGACGCCATCGACTGGGACGCGTTCACCCAGATGATCTACTTCGCCATGCACGTCAACGCTGACGGCAGCCTCGGCCCCGTGGCGCAGTACCAGAACATGAACCCCGACCGCATCAACGCGATCGTGGCGGCCGCTCACGCCCACCATAAGCCGATTTTGATCAGCGTGGGCGGCGCCGGAAACCACGACGAATTCGCCGCAGCCATCGCCTCGGGGGTGCGCTCGGACTTCGTCGCCAACCTGGTGCAATTGCTCGACGACTGGGGCTTCGACGGCATCGACATCGACATGGAGCCCATTCGCTCGGCCGACGAGGCCGATTTCAAGGCGTTCATCCACGAGCTGCACACCGCGCTGCAATCGAAGACGACGCCGATGCTCTCCAGGCCCAGGCTCACTGCGGCCGTGGGCCGGGAGGCGGCGCTGTTCCACGAACTGCAGGACGCCTTCGACCAGATCAACCTGATGACCTACGACTTCAGCGGCGCCTGGCAGGGATGGGTGACCTGGCATAACTCCTGTCTGTCCAACGGCGGCTATACCTTCCCGAGCACCGGCCAGGAGGTCCCCAGCGTCGAGCGCGAGGTGCGCCGTTTTATGGACGCGGGCGTGCCCGCCGCCAAGCTGGGCATCGGCATCGACTTTTACGGCTACGTGTGGTCCGGCGGGGTCTACGAACCGCGCCAATCTTGGACCACCGCGCCCACCGTCGATGACAACGTCGCCTACCACGACTTGATCGCCGACTACGACTTCTCCACCTACTACCGGTGGGACCCCGACGCCCACGCGGCCTACCTGTCCATCCAGGACCAGACGCCCCAGAAGTTCGTCTCCTTCGACGACGAGCGCTCCATCACCGAAAAGATCAACTACGTGCGCCAGCAGGGCCTGGGCGGGGCCATCGTCTGGGAGTTGGGCGGCGGCTACGTCAAAGACGCCCCCGCCGGGCATCGCGACCCGCTGCTCCAGGCGGTCAAGTCGGCGCTGAACGGCAACTGACAGACCCTCGCAGGCGGCTTATAGTAGGCGCCGAGCGCGCTCCGCCCGGTTGGCCGGGGCGCCTCGCCGCCGAGTTCCCCCTGTCGCCAGGTGCACCGTTGTACCGCATCGTCTTCCTGTTTTTCTTCCTGTCGGGGTTTACCAGCCTGGTCTTCGAGGTGCTGTGGGAGCGCATGCTCATGCAGGTCTTCGGGTCCACGAGCTTCGCCATCAGCACGTTGTTGACGGCGTTTATGGGCGGGCTGGCGCTGGGAAGCTATGTGTGCGGGCGGGTGGCCGACCGGCTGGAACGCCCGCTGATGGTCTACGGGCTCTTGGAAGGCGGCGTGGGGCTGTACGCGCTCATCGTACCGCTGCTGCTCGCCGGGCTGCCGTCGGTGTACAACCTCATCTTCGACCACTTCATCGAGGATTTCTACGTCTTCAGCCTGCTTCGCTTCGTGGCCGTCTTCGCCATCTTGGTGGTGCCAACCACTTTGATGGGCGCCACCCTTCCGCTGGTCAGCCAGTGGGTGTCGCGCCACCAGAAGATGTTCCAGGGCGGCATCGGACTTCTATACGGGGTCAACACCTTCGGGGCGTGCATCGGCTCGATGCTCGCCGGCTTCGTGCTGCTTCCCACGCTGGGGCTGTCGACGACCAACCTGGCCTTCGCGCTGTCCAACCTCGGGCTGTGTGCGCTGGTGCTGACGGTAGCGAAGCTTCGGCTCAACAAGCTTCAGGCCGGCGACTTCGTCGACCGTGAGGTCGACATCGTGGAGCTCGACGAGCTTCAGCATAGCTCGGAGACCGCCGACGCCCTGCCGCGCTGGGCGGTCTGGGTGGCGCTGGTGCTCTTCGCGCTGTCCGGCGGCGTGTCCATGAGCTACCAGGTGCTGTGGACGCGGGCCTACGTGATCATTCTGGGCAGTTCGACCTACTCGTTTACCGTCATCCTGACCGGCTTTCTGGTCGGCATCGCCGCCGGAAGCGCGGCCATCTCGCCGATCATCAAGCGCATCCGGCGCCCGCTCTTCTGGCTGGCGGTCACCCAATTCGGCGTGGCCATCAGCGCCACGCTCGCCTACCTGGTGCTCGACCACCTGCCCACGTGGCTGTTCTACCGGCTGCGCGGCGAGATCCACGGCGTGATGGACGTCTACGTCTACTACTTCTTTCTGGTGGGCGTGGTGGTGCTCGTCCCCACGTTTTTGCAGGGCATGGGCTTCCCGCTGGTCATCCGGGCGGCGGTCGGCGAGCGCGAGAATTCGGGCAAGTTGGTGGGCAATGCCTACGCCTTCAACACCACCGGCTCCATTCTGGGAAGCTTCGCCGCCGGCTTCGTCGTCATGCCTTTGCTGGGGCTGAACACCGGCATCGCCGTCATTATCGCCATCAACCTCGCCGTCGCCGTGGGCGCCGGCGGCCTGGAGTCGTGGCTCAACCCCAGAAAGTCACGCCTGGCCGTGGTCGTCGTCGCCGCGTTGGTGGCCATCGGCGCCGAGGCGTTCGCCCCGAAAATCGACCGGGTGGCGCTCACGCGCGGGCTGTTTCGCGTCTCCTGGGCGCG
The DNA here is from genome assembly GCA_963697525.1 of uncultured delta proteobacterium. Classification (GTDB taxonomy): domain Bacteria; phylum Myxococcota_A; class Bradymonadia; order Bradymonadales; family Bradymonadaceae; genus Bradymonas. The sequence goes on along the minus strand of OY969087.1, from coordinate 3,536,783 downwards.
CGACCTCTTCACCCCCGAGAAGCTCGCCAAAGACCACCCCAAGCTGCTGTATTATAAGGACGGGCTGACGGCGACGACCACCGTCGAGAAGCGCGGCCACCACGTCACGCTCAAGGCCAACGGCAAGCCCGAGGCCTCCGACGGCGCCGACATGGCCACCCAGGTGATCGTGGGGTTGATGCCGTTTGTCGTTCGCTCCGGCGACCACAGCCTGGATATCGGCCAGGAGACCGCGGCCATGGTCGGCTTCGGCAGCGGCGTGACCGCCGGTGCGAGCCTGCAGTGGCCGCTGAAGTCGCTGGAGGTCATCGAGATCGAACAGTCGATGCTCGGCGCCTCCAAATTCTTCAACCACGTCAACCACCATCCCATGGAGGACAAGCGCGCCAAGATCATCGAGAGCGACGGGCGCAATTACCTGCAGTACACCAACGAGCGCTACGACGTCATCGTCAGCGAGCCGTCCAACCCGTGGATCGCCGGCGTCAGCTCGCTGTTTACCGTCGAGCACTTCCGCCGGGCGCGCCAACACCTCAAGAAGGGCGGCGTGTTCAGCCAGTGGGTCCAGCTCTACGAGCTTCGCCCGATCAACGTGCGCCGGGTCGTGGCGACGTTCTTGAAGGTCTTCCCGCACGTGCAGGCCTTCAGCCCCATGCCCAAAGCCACCGACATGATCCTCATCGGCAGCAACGAACCGCTGCCCTTCCCCGCCGGCGGCTGGAAGCGCGCCTGGAAGATCCCCAGCGTGCGAAAAGAACTCGAACGCGTCGGGATCAAGCACCCCGACCAACTCTACGGGCTGATGTTCATGAGCCAGAAAGAGCTCGAGAAATTCGCCGCCGGCGCCGAGCTGAACACCGACGACAACGGCGTCCTAGAGTTCGAGGCTCCCAAAGACCTGATCCTGTACAAGAAGAGCCAGCACTACTTCTCCGACCGCTTCTTCCACCATGATGTCTACGGCGACATCCGCTCCTACCTCGACGGCTGGCCCGACGGGGCCGATTGGACGCCCCAAAACGTCGGCAGCCTGGCGCGCGCCGAGTGGCTCGCCGGAAAGCCTAAGTTCGCAAAAATACTACTAAAACAGGCCGGATACGCCGATCTCGACGATCTCCCCGAACCGCTCGCCACGCCCTACGACGCGCTGGAGCAGGTCCAGCTCGTCAGGCACGCCGCCGGCCTGAAGCTCGACGAGGCCATGGTGCGCGCCTGGCCCAAGAAAGGCTCGACGATGCACAAGATGGTCATCGACACCGTCAGCGGCGCCAAGCAAACCCAGGCGATGATCTACCTGGAGAGCCAGGAGCACCCGCCGCGCGACGGCTACGACGGCGAAAAGGGCTTATTCTACGCCTATTTGCTCACCAAACTCCGCTACTACAAATACGCCGAGCGCCAGCTCGACGGACTAAAAAAGGACGGCGACAAGGCCATCGTCCAAAGCCTGCCCTACCAGCTGCTTCGCGGCTACGTCGAGCACAAGCGCCTGCACCTCGACAAGAGTTGGGCAGCCTACCTCGCCGCCGGCAAGTCCCTGGTCGATTAAAACCCGCCCCCCCTGCCCCCAGGACCCCTGCCCCCAGGACCCCTGGCCCCCCTGGACCCCCTGGACCCCCTGGACCCCCTGGACCCCCTGGACCCCCTGGACCCCCTGGACCCCCTGGACCCCCTGGACCCCCGGACCCCCTGGACCCCCGGACCCCTGAACCCCTGAACCCCTGATCAACCTTCCCCTCGCGCGCCGTCTTTCCTATGATGGTCGAGCGACCCAATCTCCGACCCGCGAGGGACATCGATGAGCCAGAAGAGCCAGCGCCGCGAGCCGCGCGTCAACATCTCGTTGCCGGTCATCCTGCAGCTTCCCGACGGCGAGCTCAATTACGAGATCAGCAACGCCTCGTATCGGGGCGTGTTCGTCGCCTGTCCAGAGCCGCTGCAACTCCGCAAATTGGTGCGATTTCAGACGCACCTGCCCGACGATCCCGAGCCGCTGCAGATGCTCGGGCTGGTCGCCCACACCGTCAACCCGGTCGAGGCGCGCGAGAGCGGCAAGACGCCGGGCATGGGCATTCAGTTGTACTCGGTGGGCAAGCAGACCCGCGAGCAATGGCGTGCGTTTATCACCGAGGAGTACGAAAAGGATCCTAACGCGCGCGATCGGGTACGCGACCTCGACACGCCGCGCGTCACCGTGCATATGCGCTCGATGGAGCAACTGCATACCTTCGTGGCGCGCGACTTGGGGACGGGAAGCATCTTCGTGCGCACCTCCGAGCTCAGCCCCACCGGCGCGTCGGTGCTCTGTGACATCGTCCACCCGGAAAGCAGCGACACCCACAGCCTCGAGGCCACCGTCATCGAGGTCAAAGAGGCCCCGCGCCGCGAGCGCGGCATGCGCCTCGAATTTTCCGAGCTCGACGCGGAACAACGAGCGCAGTTCGACGCGTTTGTTCAAACGCAGGAACAAGAAGCCTGAACTAGGCCCCGCGCCTCCGAATCCGCGCCTCCGCGCCAAGACTCACGGAGTCCCCGATGACCGCCGACGCCCCGCGTCCCTTTCCCGCCCTCCCCGACGACATCCAGACCATCCACATCATCGGCATCTGCGGCACCGCCATGGGAAGCCTGGCGGCCATGCTCGTGGAGAGCGGCTTCACCGTGCGCGGCAGCGACGCCATGGCCTACCCGCCCATGAGCACGTGGTTGGAAGAGCGCGGCATCGAGATCATGCGCGGCTACGACGCCGCCAACCTCGACTGGGACCCCGATCTGGTCATCGTGGGCAACGTCTGCCGCGCCGAATATGCCGACGCCGTCGAGATGCGCCGGCGTGGCCTGCCCCATCTGAGCTTGCCCGAGGCGCTCAAACACTTCTTCTTTCGCGACAAGCGCACCCTCGTCGTCACCGGCACCCACGGCAAGACCACCACGAGCAGCATGCTCGCCTGGATCACCGCCTTCGCCGAACGCGACCCCGGCTTTATGATCGGCGGCATCACCGGCAACTTCGGCTCCAACTTCCGGCTGGGCGACGGCGACATCTTCGTCATCGAGGGCGACGAGTACGACACCGCCTACTTCGATAAGGTGCCCAAGTTCTGGCATTACAAGCCGTTTCGCGCGACCATCAACAATATCGAATTCGACCACGCCGACATCTACGCCGACATCGGCGAGATCGAGTCGGTCTTCCAGCGCTTCGTCGAGATGATCCCCGCCGACGGAAGCCTGTGGGTCAACGGCGACGATGAGCGCGCGCTGAAGGTCTCCGACGACACCAAGGCCACCCGCAACACCTTCGGGCTCGGCGAGTACAACGACCTGTACGCCCGCGACATCGAGTACGGCGATCCCACCGCCGCCGAGGTCGTCTACCAGGGCGAGTCGCTCGGGCGCTTCGAGCTTCCGTGCGTCGGCGAGTTCAACGTGCGCAATATGTTGGGGGCGACCGGAATCGCCCTCGACGAGGGCATCTCCGTCGAGGTCATCAAGGACGCCCTCGCCGGGTTTAAGTCGGTCAAAAAGCGCCAAGAGATCGTCGGCGAGGTCAACGGCGTCGTGGTTATGGACGACTTTGCGCACCACCCCACGGCGGTGCGCTCGACCGTCGAAGCGCTCCGCCGCCGCTATCCCGACCGCCGGTTGTGGGCGATCTTCGAGGCCAAGAGCAACACCTCGCGCCGCCGCGTCTTCCAGGACGACTACCCGCCGGCGTTCGCCGAGGCCGACGTGGTCGTCCTGTCCAAACCGTTCGCCAAAAAAGACAACCTCGCCCCCGAGGAGCGCATCGACATCGACGAGATGGCCGAGACCATTCGCCAGCTCGGCCCCGAGACTCACCTCATCGCCGACGTCGACGACATCGTCGCGTTTGTCGCCGAGCGCGCCCAGCCCGGCGACGTCATCGCCGGGCTGTCGGGCTCGTCGTTTGGTGGGCTACATCGCAAGGTGGTCGACGCGCTGCAAGAAAAGTGGGGCTAACAACGCCCCTCAATAAGGCAACCACAAGTCCCACGCCTCGAACCAAAAGACCCGAACAGACCAGAACAGAGATCGGCCCCTGTGCCCAAAAAACTCACGCCCCAACGATCGCCGCACCAAATCTAGCCCACCCGCACGTTTCGACGGCGCCCCCAGCCCCTCGACGTCCCCAGATCACGCAACGATTCGCGAAATTCTCCGATAACCGTAATGAGGGCCACAAAGAGCCCTGCACGCTTATCGACTCACGAGGATTTCGCGATGACACACACCAAAACATGCACGTACCTGGTTGCGTTACTCGCCGGACTCGTCACGCTTAGCCCGAGCGCGGCCCGGGCGCGGACGCGAAAGTGCCGAGACGTCACGCTCACGCACCGGACCCGCCCGCCCACATTTCGCATGATGGCCGCGCGCTTCGCGCCGCGCCTGTCCGTGCGCATCTGGTTTCACGTCGACACCCGCGGCCAGCAGCGCGACGAGGCCCCGACTACCCGCCAGTCGGACCTGACCAACGCCCCGGCGCCGACGCCTCAGCCAGTGCAGCGTACGTACTACGACGACCGGCCGTTTGGCTGGCAGTTCAGCCTGCGATGGGATCTGGCCGCGGTCGCCGACTCGTTCGTTCAGGATACCGGCGAAACAGTCATTCCCCTGCGCTCGTCGCCCTGCGTGCCGCTCGGCCGCGCCATCATGGACGCCCCCACCGACTCTGGAGGCCTGCCATGAGCCATCGCCGATACATCGAGGCGGCCGCTTGCGCGCTCGCCATTTCCATGACGGTGCTGGCGCTTCCGACGACCGCCCGCGCCCAAACTCAGCCCGCCGCCGTGCGGCGCATCATCGAGCGCGACCCGCCCGTCGAGCGGGTGCGCCAGGCCGCGCTTCGCGCCTACGGCTACGCGGCCGACGACCTCGACGAATGGTCGTCGCGGGCGCGCTGGTCGCACCTGTTGCCCGACGTCGACGGCGAGGTCGACTGGCTCGACCAGAACGACAGTGAGTCGCGCTACCGCGAGGAACTCGCCACCCAGGACACCGGTCAGATGTCGCGCGACAGCGCCATGAACTACGTCGTCGCCGATAGCCGACTTCGCTCCATCTACTCGGTCGAGCTCCAGTGGGACCTGAGCGGGCTGATCTACGACAAGAGCGAGCCCCGCATCGCCAGCGAGGTGCGTCGGCGCCGCGAGGCGCGCCAAAAGCTGTTGGTTGCCGTCGGCGAGGCCTACTACCAACGGCGGCGCTACCTCATCGAGCTCGTACTCACGCCATCGGCCAAGTGGCGAAAGCGCCTGGACCTGCGCCTCCAAGTCGACCGGCAGACCGCCCGACTCGACGCGATGACGAACGGCTGGTTTTCGCGGGCGCTGCGAAAGGCCCGCAAGGAGCACTGACGGCGATGGGCACCACGACCACCACGATGACGTTTCCAGCGACCCTCTTGGCATGCCTGTGCCTTGCCGGGTGCGTCTCGCAGCCCGACTGGCAGTGCCAGCGAAGCTCGGAGTGTGCTGAGGGGCGCTTTTGTCGAATCGGGAAGTGCGTGCCTGCGGTCGGATTTACGTCCGACGCCACGGCGATGGTGGCCGCCTCCGACGCCGGCGAGCCGGTCGCAATGGGCTGCGAGGAGGGAAGCCCGCCGGGCCCGACGACCTCGTGCTCAACGAGGCGCTGGTCAATGTGCCCGCGGGCGCCAAGGGCGACGCCAACGGTGACGGCGTGCGCGACGCCTACGACGACGAATTCGTCGAGCTCGTCAACCGCACCGACCATGTGCTCGACATCACCGGCGTGAGCGTGCGCAACGGGTCGACCGACAAATTCAGCTTCGGCGCCACCTGCCTGCCGGCCCACCAGGCGGCGGTGGTCTTCGGCGGCGGCGAGCCGCCCGATCTGGGCGACGTGCTCGTTCGGGTGGCGCCGAGGCATTTCGCCTTCGCCAACGGTGGCGGCAGCGTCGCTATCGCCGACGCCGACGGCCAGGTCCTGGGCCGCCTGACCTACGAAAACGCCCCGGCCGAGGCGCTGACCTTGTCACCGCAACTCGACGGGGCGAATTATGTCGCTCACAGCACGTTGGCACCGGATGTGTTGCTCAGTCCGGGGACCTGCGCCGACGGCGCGCCCTTTGGCCAGGGCTGCGCGTCATCGGCGAGCAAGTGATCAATCGAAGCCGTAGCCGACGTCGAAGCTGAACACGTGGCCCCAGCTCTGATACCGTCCGGGAGGCCCGTCGGGGTTGCGCACGTCACGGGGCACCACGTAGACCAACTCGTAGGCGAGGTCGAGGTTCCAATCGCGCGCCCACCCCCAGCCAAAGCCGATGGTGCCATCGACGCGGTCGTTGTCGGGAAGAATGGCGCTGACCGTGCTGTCGGGCACCGGCGTAAGGTCGTAGGCCACGCCCAGGCGCACGGGCAGGTTCTCCATGATCTTGTACTCGCCGCCCAGCCGGAACGTCCACGAGTTGTTCCAGTTCTCGTCGAGCGTAAACCCGCTGATCGCCTGCGGGTCGCCGCCGGTGTCGATGTTGACGTCGACCTTGTCGAACGTGCTCCACAGCGTCCAGGCCGCCTCGGCCTGCAAGAGAGCTTGGTCCACCGGTAGCTGATGCCGCCGGTGAGGGTGTCCGGCAGCGTGATGCTCGAGCTGCCCGGGTTGTCGCGAAACACCGCGTAAAACGGCGTATTCTCCTCGCCTTCGAAGTGGACGTGAGCGTTGTTGTAGTTGACCTTGACCCGGCTGCGGTACTGCACGCCCAGCGTCAGCGCGTCCGTCGGGCGATACATCAACGCTCCCACCCCGCCGAATCCCCAGCCGTCGCCGCCAAGCTGCGACTGGACGTACACGTCGGGGATCAGGGCGATGTCGCGCCGAAGATCGACGTAGCTGTAAACAAACTGCGCCCCACCGGCGATGGACAGGCCGGTCTCGCCAAACTTGTAGGAGATGTTGGGGTTGAGGTTGAAGCTGGCGATCTGCACGAACTCGTTGGTCGTGCGCCCCACCCAATTGTCCGGCCACTCTACCCCCAGCCCGTACGGCGCCGTCAGCCCCAGCCCCACGGACAGGTCGTCGGTGATGGCGTAGCCCAGGTGGAGGAAAGGCAGCGGAAAGATGTTGGGCTGCGTCTCCACCTTCTGGGAGTCGGCGTTGGGGCCGAACGGTTTGTAGGTGATCGTCGGGTGGATCAACGTCAGCCCGGCGAATACATGCAGCCCGTCGCGATACGACATCGCCGCAGGGTTAAAGAAGCTAGAGTTGGGTTCGTTGGGGTTGGCCACCCCGGCGTTGGCCATCGCCGTAGCCACGCCGCTGTGGGTCGTCTCCTGAAACCCCGCCCCGAAGGCCACTTGGGGTACCGCGATGATCAAAAGCCACAATACGACTGCGCCCACACGTTTCACACAGGTCATTATCGTCTCCCTCGCAGTGCCGACCGAAGATGTAGCAACATTTATCCGGTATGTGTTTGAAACATAGGATCATACGCGGCTAGGTGAAGGGAAACACACCTCACAACCCTCCGTGCGCGGCCTTGGTCCGCCGTCCCGCAAACGCAACGACCCCCGCCAACGGTCGTTGACGGGGGTCGTCTCGGTGCGTGCGAATGGACCGGCTTAGAATCCGTAGCCCACGTTGACGCTAAGCACCTGCGCGGTGGTCGAATAATCCCCGGTGGGGGCGCGCCCGTTGTCGATCGTGCGCTTGAGCGCCTGGACCATCTCGTAGGCGATGTCGGTGCGCATCCCGTTGTAGGTGTAGCCCACGCCCAGCGAGCCGGAGATGCGGTCGTTGCCCGGCAGCGAGGCGTTGACCGTGCTGTCCGGGATCGGCGTCATGTCGTAGGCCACGCCCAGGCGGGCGGACACGTTGTCGACCACGTCGTACTGGGCGCCCAGCCGGAAGGCCATGGCGTTCTTCCAGTGGTTGTCGATCGTGAGCTGGTCGATGGCGTTCTTGTCTCCGCCGGTGTCGATATTGAGCACGATTTTGTCGTAGGTCTTCCACATCGTGTAGTTGAAATCGAAGGCCAGATACAACTTGTCGAGCTGGTAGCTCACGCCGGCGGCGATGAGGTCGGGAAGCGTCATCGAGGTGCTGGCGGGGTTGTCGCGAAACACCGTGTTGAACGGCGTATTCTCCTCGCCGGAGAAGTGCACCTTGCCCTGGTCGAAGTTCAATTTGACCCGGCTGCGGTACTGCACGCCCAGCGTCAGCTTGTCGATGGGCTGGTACATCACCGCGGCGACGCCGCCAAAGCCCATGCCGCTGCCGCCCAGGTGGGCCTCGACGAACTGGTCTTTGGACAAGGCCACCGACTGCTGCAGGTCCACCGAGCCGAAGATGATCTGGGCGCCGGCGGCCACCGACAGGTTCATCCCCGGGATCTTGTAAGCCAGGTTGGGGTTGATATTGGCCGTCTGCAGCTCCTGGCTCTTGATATTGGTGCGCCCCACCCAGTGGTCCGGCCAGCTAATGCCCAGGCCGTAGGCGAAGGACACACCGGCGCCGAACGACAGGCCGCTTTTGGCGATGTCGTCGTAGCTGATGTGCAAGTTGGGAGGCGGGAAGGTCTGGCTCTTGGTGTCGATCTCGGCGCCGCCACCTTTGGGCGAAAACGTCGTGCTCGGCCGCACGATGGTGTCGCCCAGGTACACCTTAAAGCCCGTGTTCAGGCCCATGCTCGCCGGGTTGTAATAACTGGCGTCGGGCTCGTTGGGGTTGGCCACGCCGGTGTCGGCCATGCCGGTGGCCGTGGCGCTCTGGCCGGTCAATTGGAAGCCGGCCGCGGAGGCGGTGGCCGGCAAAGCTAATAAGCCGACGCCCAAAAGCGCGGCACTAAAACACTTCGCACACTTCATCGAACATTCTCCTCATATCGCGGCGGCAGGCTCGCTGGGGACAACGAAACAACTGCCGTCATATACACACTAAAATTGGGTCGTCTTCCCGGCGACCCGGCCGGCGGGTGGCCGGCCAGGTCACCGGTGTCTGTTGCCTCACTGGCCGCCCAGACCGCAGGCGTTCTGCTCGGCGCTGGTCAAAGCCGCATCGCCGCTCAGGCCGCTCGAGATCCACTGCGCCACCTGCTGGCGGGCGCAATCGGCGGCGTCGCCCGTGCCGAACACGAAGCCGTGCTCGGCGTTGGGAAAGGTGGTGTCGTCGAGCGACACCCCGATGGACGCGGCCAGACGCTCGGTCGCCGAGTTGGGGATGACCTGGTCCTGGCCGGCCATCTGCAGCATCACCGCGTTGGCCGGCAGCGCCTCGCCGGTGCTGTAGCTGTCGGCGCCGGCGTCGTAGGTCACGGACGCCAACGGGTCGGTCTGCACGTGCGGCCCGAAGGTCCACGGGTCGACCGGCTCGACGATCCACTGCAGGAAGGCGAAGGTCTGGAAGAATTGGAACGTGCCCGGCTGCAGCGAGTCCGGAAGCTGGGTCAGGATATCCTGGCCGATGGAGCCGTTGAGCACGATGTCGGTCAGCTTGCCGCCGCCCACGTTGAGCGCAGCCACGGTGACGTCGGCGTCGGTGGTCACGAAGTTGGTGCCGATGAGCGAGCCCAGGCTGACGCCGACGTAGCCGATCTTGGACTCGTCGATGAAGTCGGTGGTGTTGTCGGCGTCGAGCACACCCTCGAGCCCATTGTCCTTGATGACCTCGGTGAGCACCGACAGGTCGGCGGCGGCCTGCAAGAAGTTGTTCATGGTCGCCGGGGCGTCCGCCGACAGGAAATTCTGCCCGCTGGTGTTGCCCGAGGGCGTGCGCTCGCCGTGCAGCGGGAAGTCCAGGGCCACCGACGCCATGCAGTAGGGGCTGGCGGCGAGGATGTCGGAGAACGCGCCGATCATATCCTGGCGCTTGCCCCCCAGGCCGTGGCCCATGATGACGATGGGGTACGGGCCCGCCCCGCAATCGCCGCTGCTGTCGGGCACGGCGATGGTGATCGGCACGGGCTGCTCGGTGGGCGTGTCCAGCAAGGTGTGTGGGTCGCTGGGGTTGAGGAAGAACTCGGTGGTGTAGGCAGCCTCCTGCAGCATGCCCACGTCGGGCATGCCCGACGGCGAGGTCTGCACCGTCGTCGGGTCGCCCTGGGCCGACGGCGAGCCGTTGGCGTTGGCCAGGGTCTCGGCCTTGGCGCTGAGCTGTTGCTGGTACAGCGTGGACTCGTCGGTGGTAAATGCCCAGGCGTTGGCGATCTGGCTGCGGTCGGTAAAGCCCAAAAACACCGCCGCCAAAAACAGTTGGTTGTAGGCCTGACGGGCAGCCTCGAGTTGCTGGGCGGTGGCGTCGTCGAGCACGTCGACGGTGCTGTGGCCGTCCTTGTAGATCGGGAATTTGCTGCGCAAGAAGACGAATGCCGGGGTGGGCTTGATGTCGTTGCCGTTGACGTCCTTGACGCCGGTGGAGACCAGCCCCGCGCTGAGCTTGTCCTGCTCGAAGGGCTTGTTGATAGGCCCGTAGTCGATGATGGACATGTCCTGCTGGTAGGTCACCTGGTAGCGGTCGGCCGGGTACACGTTGACCGACGTGCCTTCGGTCCAGGCCACCGGGATCGTGTCGGTGGTCACCGTCGACGGGTCCAGCGGGGCGCCCTCGACGGGAATCCACCCGTCGGCGGTCACCGAGAAGCCGTCGCGCTGGTTGAGCGTGTTGATGACCAACTGGGTGAGCTGATCGGCGTTGGCGGGCACGGGCAGGTCGACGTTGGGATCGTCATCCTGGGTGCGCACGAACTCGTTGGGGAACGGCACCTGGCCGGCCGTGGGGTCGAACACGGTAAAGGCGTCGGTGGCGGTATGCCAGGCGGTCACGGCGATGATCTGGCTGCGATCGATCCCCTCGGCGACGGCGGCGTCGACCACCGGCGCCATCAACTGGCGCACCTGCTCGAGCTGCTGGGCCTCCTCCTTGGTGGCCGCCTGGGCGAGCAGGTCGTTGGTGATATTGCCCTGGTCGTCGACCAGCGGCTCGCTGGACAGCGCGAAAAACAGTGTCTGGGGCGCCACGAACGGATTGCCGTCGGGGTCTTTGACCCCCTGGGTGAGCACGTAGCCGTATTGGGTGCCCAACGCGAGCGGCTGGGCGGGGGTGACCACGATCTGGTTATTGGCCGCATCGAAGCTGACGTCGCTGACCTCGACGACCTCGTAGCCCGAGTCGGTGAACTTGAACACCTTGACCACGTCCGGGCTCAGCGAGGCCGGGTCGACCGGGCCGTCGACCGGGATGGTCAGCGGCGTCGACGGCAGCCAGCCGTGCAGCGTGTCCAGGTAATTGTAGAAGTCCGCCTGCGCCGACTGCTGCTGATCCTGGGGCAGCGTGGGCGTCTGGTTGGGAAGGGTGCCATCGGCTTCCAGCGCCAGATCGCTGGGCAGTGGAATGACCCCGTTGGTCGAGTCGAAGACCACTGACGAGCGAACGACATCCTTGTCCTGCGGCACACTGGGCGCACAGGCGGCGGTCAACGCCAACAACGCCACCACCAGCACCGCTACCGCTCGGCAGGATGCTCCATTGGTAAATAATTTCATTTCATTCTCCACCTGTTGATGCATGTTGATTCACTACCAGTTCATTCATGCGCGACTCACACAGGCACTCCACCCCAAAAAGCGTTGTCGCGAGCTATAATCCGACGGTGATATCGGGAATATAGAGAAAAAGCGAGCAGAAACAAGCCTTCCCCGCCTCTGGCATGCCTATATCGGGTAAATCTTGAATCTGCGGTATTTCAATGTTAACTACTAGCGCACTCGAGATCGCCTCGCTTTGCGCGGGTTCGACCTACCCCTAGGAAGTCCGCCCAACCAATCCTTTTTATTGTTAGGAAGATAAGACTGATGGCTCCAGCAGATAGCTGTACGATCGGCGCTCAAATCACCATCAACGGCCGGCTGACCGGTGACGAAGAGGTCACCGTCCAGGGCACCATCGAGGGAACGATCGCGCTGAATAACCGTCTGAGCGTCGACGAAGGGGGCCGGGTGGTCGCCGACGTCGAGGCCGACTCGGTGTCGGTGCGCGGCTACCTCGAAGGCGATGTCGTCGCCCGCGACATCGTGCAGTTGCTCGCCGGCAGCACCGTCACCGGCAATATCCGGGCCCCTCGCATCAATATCGAGGAGGGCGCGCGCTTTCGGGGCAACATCGACATGGATGTATCCCTGCCCGAGGGCTGAGCAGCCCGGCGAGCGTCGCGACATTGACCGATTCATGATTTTTTGAGGAGTAAATACCCATGGCAGATACCGTGATTGGAAGCAGCATCGTCATCGACGGAGAGATCTCCGGCGATGCCCCCGTGGTCGTCGAGGGCACCGTCAAGGGCCGCATCGCCCTGGACGCCGCCGTCACCGTCGCCGAGGACGGCGTGGTCGAGGCCGACATCGAGAGCAACGAGGTCGAGATCAGCGGCAGCGTCACCGGCAATATCGCCGCCGGTGAGCGCGTCGAGATCCGTCCCGAAGGCCGGATGGTCGGCGACATTCGCTCGCCGCGCATCCTCATCGCCGACGGAGCCAGCTTCAAAGGTCACATCGACATGGACGTGGAATAAACCATGGCAGATCCGACAATCATCGACGCCGGCACCCGTATAGACGGACGCATCGCGGGCGATGCGGACGTGACCGTCCACGGTCGGGTCGACGGCGAAATCGAACTCACCGAAACCTTGACCGTCGACGACGGCGGCTTTGTGCGCGGCCAGATCGGCGTGCGCCAGGCCCACATCATCGGGGCCGTCGAGGGTGACATCGTCGCCCAGGAGCGTATCTTTCTGGCAGCCTCGGCGCGCGTGGTGGGCTCTCTGGAAGCGCCCGCCATCGAGATCGCCGACGGGGCCCGATTCGCCGGCGAGGTCGTCATGGACCTCGAAGGCGCGGCGCCCGCGCCCAGCACGAGCCGCACGTCGTCGGCGCGCTCGGGTGCCCAGCGCACCAGCGCGACCACCAGCCGCGCTCGCAGCCCCGAAGGCGCGACCACCCGCCCCTATGACGGGGCGACCACCCGGCCGTACAGCGCCGAGGCCACGCGCCCGGTGGAGGCCCAAAGCGCCACCACCACCACCACGACCACGGTCGTCGAGGAGGAGGAGGAGCCCGAGGAAGCCGGCGAGCCCGACGTCACCGACATGTCCAAGCGCGAATTGCAGGACCTGACGGTCAAGGAGCTTCGCGAGGAGCTTCGCGAGCGCGACCTGCAGGTCAGCGGCACCAAGGACGAGCTCATCGAGCGACTGCAAAACGCCGGCGAAGACTGAGCGTTTTTCGACGGGAGTCATCCATGTCGTTTTCTTCGCAACAACGCCACCAGTTGGCCCGCTTGCTGTGCGAGCGCTCCGTGCGCACCGGAGACTTCGAGCTGGCCAGCGGCAAGTCGGCGTCGGTGTACGTCGACGTCAAAAAGACCGTGCTGTCGGGTCGCGGCGCCGAGTTGATCGGCCGCGGCCTGTGGCAGCTCGTGCGGCAGGCCTCGGCTGGGGCCGCGGGCGTCGGCGGGCTGACCCTGGGGGCCGACCCCCTGGTCACCGCTATCTCGCTGAGCGCCTGGCAACACGACCAGGTCGACCTGGGCGCCATCATCGTGCGCAAAGAGGCCAAGGGCCACGGCACCCAGCAATTCATCGAGCGTGCGGACACCGTCTCGCCGGGCGATGAGATCGTCGCCGTCGACGACGTCATCACCACCGGCGGCTCGACGCTGACCGCCATCGAGCGCATGCGCGACGCCGGCTTTGTGGTCAACCACGCCGTGTGCGTGGTCGACCGTGAGGCCGGCGGTCCCGAGCGCCTGGCCGAGGCCGGCGTCGAGCTCCACCGCCTGTTTTCCCTCTCCGAGTTGCTCGAATTCCGTGGACAGAACTAGCTTCCTCACCGCCGACGACGGCACCCAGATCTGGTACGGCACCGCCGGCCAGGGCCCGGCGCTGGTGCTGTGCGACGGCCTGGCCTGCGACGGCTTCATCTGGCCGTACCTCATCGACGAGTTCATCGACGACTATATGCTGGTGCGCTGGCACTACCGCGGCCACGGGCTCAGCGATCGTCCCGAAAATCCGGACACGCTCAACATCAATCAGATGGCCCGCGACCTGCGCGCGGTGCTCGATGCCCTGGAGATCGACCGCGCCGTGCTCGCCGGCCACTCCATGGGTGTGCAGGTCTTGTTGGAGTACTACGCGCTCGAGCCCGAGCGGATCGCCGCGCTCATCCCCATCTGCGGAAGCTACAAGCGCCCGTTGGACACCCTGTACAACACCGACTTCTTCGCCCACGCCCTGCCCCACCTGCGCAAGCTGGTCGACTCGGCCCCCGAGGCCGCCCAGGCGTTCTGGCAGACGTTCGTGCCCAGCAAGCTCAGCTACCTCATCGCCACCGCCACCGCGGTGAACACCCGGCTGGCCAGCGGCGTCGACTTCTTGCCCTATCTGGAGCACGTCGCCGACATGGACATCCAGGTATTCTTGTCGCTGCTCAGCGCCGTGGCCGAGCATTCCGCCGAGGACATCCTGGACACCGTGGAGGTGCCCACGCTGGTCATCGCCAGCGAGAACGACGAGCTGACCCCGCTGTACCGCTCCGAGGAAATGGCCGAGCGCATCGCCGACAGCGAGCTCGTCGTGCTGCCCGGCGGCACACACGTCGGCCCGATCGAGCTGCCCGACCTGGTCAACGGGGCGATCGAAAAGTTTTTGCGAAGGATTGGCTGGGGCGCCTGAGGCTCAGACGACCACCAGGCGGAACAATTGCTGGCCCATCAAGATGAGGTCGCCGTCATCGACGTGCGTCTCTTGACGGATGCGCCGGTAGGTCCCGTTGCTGCTGCCGAGATCTTCGAGCACCGGCTTGCCGTTCTCACGGCCGACCTTGGCGTGCCGGCCGGAGACGAAGCCGTCGTCGCGGAACAGGATATCGCCGGTCTCGCGCCCGATGGTCACCGCCTCGTCTTTGAGGGGAAACGCCCGGCTGACGATATCCGGGCCGGCGATCAGACACAGCCGACCCCAGAATTTGTCGGCGGGGCTGCCGGAGACCTCGATATTTTCCTCGGTCTTGGCATGCACCGGCTCGACCTCGGACATCAGCTCGAAGCGAAGCAGCTCCTGGCCCATGCGAACGAAATCGCCGTGGGCGAGCTCGACCTTGTCGCGGATGCGCACGAACACGCCGTTGAGGCTGCCCTCGTCGCGCACGCGAAAGCCGTCGCCGGTAAACGAGAAGGTGGCGTGGGTGGGCGACAGGAAGGGGTCGTTGGACAACGCCTTCTTGTCGCTGCTTCGCCCGAGGGTGTGTTCGCCGGAGGTCAGCGCGATCTCGGCCCCCTCGGTGCCGTCGGGGCGAATGACGATGAGCCGACCGGCCACGTCTTTGCTCGGCGCGCTCTGTGCCTGACCCGCCGGCGTGGGGGTCGGCGCCGGGGCCGGGGCAGGCTCGGGCTGCGCCGGGGCCGCCGCGGGCGCCGGCTGGGCGGGTGCCGGCTGGGCTGCCGCCGCCGGTTCGGGGGCCGGTTGCGCGCTGATCGCCCCGCCGCAGGCGCCACAGAACTTGAAGTTGCTGGGCACCGTCGTGCCGCAGTGGGGGCAGTCGATCATCTTGGGCGCCTCCGGCTGGGCCGGTTCGGCGGAGGGCTTGGGCAGCGCTGACCCGCATCCCAGGCAGAATTTATACTCGTCCTCGTTCTCGCGGCCACAATTCTTGCAGATGATCACGTCACCACTCCGTCGGGCGGGCGGAAGATTTGTTCGGTGTGTCGGGGCGCCATCCCACGATCGCGCACCCGAAAGTGGTAACAAGAGATGGCCCGCTCCGCAACTCTGCAGCGGCCCAGACCCCGCCATTTGATGGGAGAATCCAGCGAGGTGTCTATGCTAAATTATATAGCCAGCTTCTTGTGATGAACGTTTCCGGCATCCGGTCGAATGTCATGATGAAATCTGCGATGAATCGGGTGAAGATCGCCCTCGTTGGGTTGATGGTGATGGCGGCGAGCGCGTGTGCGACGGCGCCGAAAACCGGAGTACGCCCGGCGTTCGAGCAAAAGAAGGTCCATCGCGTGGCGGTGGTGCCCTTTTATTCGCTGAGCCACTTCAGCCTCAGCGACCAACAATTGGCCGACCTGCTCCACCAGAGCGAGCAGGCCGCCGTCGAGGCGCTCAAGGCCGACGGCTTCGAGGTCATCGAGCCGCGCGCCTTCCGCCAACAACTCGCCGAGGCCGGCGTGGCCCACACCTTCGACGACGGGGTGCTGTTGCGAAACGACCTGTCGTTTTACTTTGAGCCCGCGCGCCAAAGCGGCGCCCCGGCGCTGGAAGTCGCCACGCTGCAAAAGCTCTACCAGCAGGGCAAACTACCCGCCGAAGCGCTGCTCTTCGGCGAGGTCGTCTACCACACGCGCACCGAGTGTCAGGACGACGCCACCAAGTACAACTCCCACGCGGTGGTCTCGCGGCCGGATAGCTCGAAGTCCGACGGCCCCACCCCGTGCATCGTCAGCCATTTCCAGGCCAAGCTGGTCTACGCGCCCACCGGCGAGACCATGTGGTTCAACCGCATGCTGCTGCAGACCGACACCGACCAGCCCACCGCCGATGCCGGCCGGCGCAATATGTCCCAGGCGGTTGCGCGCACCCTCACCGGCCCCGATGGCCTCAAGCCGTTCCACGGCGGCGCCAAAACCGCCCAGAAGCAACGCGTCTCGAAGTGAGTCGATCAAAATGCCACGTCGACCGTCTCGGCGTCATCCGGCCCGCAGTCGACACCCAGCGGGGCGTGCAGCGATTGTTCGACGTGCAAGGTGCCATGGGCCGCGCCCTTCGCGTCCACGTCGGTCAATTTCAGCGTATAACTTCCCGTGGGCACCGACTGATCGCCCGCGCTATACGCGCACCCACTTTCGCCGCGTTTGCCGAGCGCCGACCACCGCGCGCCGACGCTGCGCGAGGAGAGCCGCCCCGGCTGGGGATGCGCTCCCAGGTAAATCTGTGCCTCGAAGTCGATCCCGTCGGGCTCGGCGGACGTAAGTTCGACGCGCAGCGACAGGTCGTCGGGATGGGCGTCGTCGCTCGCGACTAAGTGGGCGCACACCGCGTCCGAGGCCTCCGAGGCGGCAAAATTCCCCCGATACTTCACCCGACACGTGGCGGGCCCCTGCGCGCCGTCGCCGCACGCCGCGCTCAGACCCGCCACGAGCAGCCAGCCGAGCCAAACCGAGCGCCAAAGGCGGCTTTGATTGTCGATACGTGCCATACGGATGCCGCTTTGGGCCGGTCAAAGTGAACGCATATACTCGATGAGCGCGGTGATCTGGTGCTCCGAGAGCCCGGAGATGTCGCCCATGGTGCCGCGGGTCATCTCGAGCGTGTCGTGAAGCGTGGCCGCGCTTCCGTCGTGAAAATACGGCGGGCTGTCGGCCACCCCGTTGAGCGAGGGTGTGTCGAACGCGCACGCCGCCCGGGGCTCTCCGTCGATGTCGACGTGCTCCCGGTCGTCGAACTCCGTGTCCGTCGCGCAGGTGCCCACGTCGTGCAGCTCGATGGGTCCGCTCAAGTCCAGGTCGGGATTACCCTCGCCGGAGTCGGTCAAGCGCGGCCCGCTGTGACAGGTGGCGCAGCCGACCTCGGCGCTCTCGAAGAGCTCGCGCCCCTCCTCGACCAGCGCCGGATCGGTCTGCGGCGGCACCGGCAACGGAATGGCGTGGTTGACGTAGGCGGCGATCGCATCCAGAAGCTCGCGCTGCGCCGGGTTATCGGGGTCGAATTGGCCGCCTTGCTCGACGTTGATCGTCTGCCAATAATCCTGCACCTGAGTGCGGTCGGCGGTTCGCAGCAAAAAACCAGTCCCCAATGTCCCGCCCGCGTTCGAGGGCGTATCGCGCGGGCCCACCTCGAAGCGCCAGGTGACCGCGTCGCTTCGTCCCTCGATGTGGCAACTGGCGCACGCCACCCAGTGGTTTTGCGTGATCGCGTACTCGTCGCTGTTGGCCGAATAGAATAGGTGCTCGCCCAAGCGAAGCTTGGCGGGCATGGGATCGTCGGCGAGCTTCGCGATCGGGTCGGGCTGCAGCCTGAGCGAGACGCCGGTGTCGGTCTCTTCGATCTTGGCGACGGCGATATCGAGCGTGTTCGCCTCGTCGATGTACAGCGTGTCGCCGTCGGGCGAGACGACCAATCCCTGCGGGAGATGGCCGGGGAGCGGTCTGAGCAGCGCCACCTCGGTGCCCAGATCGGCGTCGACGACCAACACGTCTTCGCTGGCGGCGTCGAGGACGAAGGCGTAGTCGCCATCGCGGCTAAATTGCAGCGCCCGTGGTTCGGAGACGACGTCGGAAAACGCCCCGTCGATGCCGGGGACGTCGGCGGCGTCCGTCGACAGCGTGTACTGGTATGCTCCGTCGCCGCCGAGCACGGAGACGGCCGGAAACACCGTCGATTCGAAATCCAGCGCCGGCTGCGCGGTGTCCGTGGCGAGCAATTGTTGGACGACCCACACCTCGCCGGTGCCGGGGCGCGCCGCCAGGTCGTAGGAGCCGCGCACCTCCCCGTGGGCCAGCCGGCGGTCGCCGCGCGGCGGGCGATCGGGCACCTGCCAGGTCTCGAGCACCTTCATCGAGTCGGGGACGAGCACGCTCACCTCGCCACTGAGCAAGTGGCTGACCAGCAAGTGGCCCGTGTCGGGGGCGAGGGCCAGCGCCCACGGCTTCTGTCCGACAGCGACGCTCTCGGTGACCTGGAAGCTTTTGGCATCGACGCGCGCGACCGTGCCATCCTGAGAGCACGCCACGTACACCGCGTCGCCATCCGCCGAGGCGAGCACCCCGACGGGCTCACTTCCGACGTTCACGCTCCTGGCGACCGACGAATCAGCCACGTCCACCGCGTACAGCCTTCCGGAGCGCTCGCCGGTGACATACAGCGTCTGGCCGTCGGGGCTCAGCGCCAGCGCGCGCGGCATGATCCGGGGCGTGTAATCGCCGCTTTGCGGGTCGACCGACGGCCGCGAATCGGCGAGCAAGACCTCGTGTTCGAGCCGATGCTCGGAGACCGAAACGATCGACACCGAGTCCGCCTCGGGATTGACCGCGAAGAGCGTCTGCCCCTGCGCGTCGATGGCGATCGACGAGGAATGTGCGGCCGCGCCCGTCGCCGCTCGGGCAGACGAGCGCTTCGACGACGGCGCACATCCGCCCACAAGCAGCCAAGCAACAAGCGTGCAGGCGACCCACGGCGCCGCTGTCCGCGACTCACTCATCGTACTCCCGGGCGATCTCGAAGGTGACCGAACCGGCGAGCTGCGCCGGCAGGTGGGCGTCGTCGACCTCGGGAACGCAGTCCATGTCGCGGTCGGCGGTCATCGTGCGTGCCCAGTAGCGGCGCGGCTGGGTCTCGAAACTGCCGAATTCGCCGGTCAGCGTGCGCTCGGCCATCTGCAGGCCGCCGCGTGGCAGGTCCTGCTCCATGCGGACGCACTCGTCTGGCCAATCGACCATGCGGTCATGGTTGCGGTCATCCCAGCCGTTGAGCACGAGCTTGTTGAGCCGCCCGATGCGCGACTCGATCTGCGCGCGAAGCGCGGCGTGACCGGGTCGAGACGCGTACAATTCGTACACGTCGCGAAGCGTGCTCTGCAGCAGCGCAAAGCGAAGCGGCGTGTAGGTGACCGAATCCGCCGGGGCGGGCGTCGCCGAATAGATCCGCGCCTGCGGGTCGTAGAACAACTGTTCCATGCGCTCGAAGACCGCCAGCGCCCTATCCCGATAGCGCACGTCGCCGGAGGCGAGGTAGGCCGCGAACAGCCCGCGCACGGCCGCAGTGTACGCATCCAAATGCTCGGCGTCGTCCGTCGGCGCGCCGTCCCGGACGTTCCACCCGAGGTAGGCACGACCGTCGGCGTCGGTCAGGTGGTCGTAGAGCAACTCCGACTGCGCCTCGATCATCGCGTCGAGCCGCGCCGTGAAGGTCTGCGAGCTATCCGACGGATAATGGATGGGGGTGGCGTCCAACGGCGTGACGTGGACGGACGCGTCGGGCGTGTTGTTCGAGTAGAGCTGCAAGTTCGAGCTCAACGCGCGGCGCACCGTGCGAAGCCCGATCACGGCGTAGGCCGCGGTGGTCGCCGACACGGTCGCTCCTCGCGTCGGGCTCGCGCCGTCGAAGTCGACCTCATCGACCAGATAACCCGTCTCCGGGTCGGTGTGGAACCGGTCGAGGTTGACCACCGCCACCCGGATGATTCCCAGCGAGCGGTCGTGCAGCGTCGCCTCCGCGTCGGGCGCCTGGTCGTCGGCGGCGAAGGGATCGCCGTCGAAATAGGCCCGCGCTGGCTGCGAGCCGCCGACGTCGGCATTCGCGGTGTCGGTCAGCGCATAGAACTGCGAATACCCCATGGCCATCCCCACCAGGTCGAGCGCGCGGCTCGTCGGCGCCGACAGCGAGTAAGACGGGCGCGGGAAGCCGCTCGGGTCGTCGGCCTCGCTCACCGCGACCTCTCCCGCAAACCACCGCGCCGGCTGCCGATAGTCGTAGACGAGCGCGTCCCGCAACGACGCGAAGCCGTCGAGATGCTGGCCGTCCGAGGTCGTCAGGTGCTCGAGCCAATCCTGCGCGCGGTTGTCGACCTCGTCGATGAACAGCGCCGCCTGAAAGCCCTCGATGTCGCTCGATCCGAGGTACGTACCGGCGCCGGTGGCCACGCCGGCGTCGTCGACCCCTGCGATCTGGTTGTCGTCCGCGCCCACCTCCGCGAGTTTGTCGGGATCGACGCCGGCCACGGCGGCCTCGGCCGGGTCGTGCATGATCTCGAGGTAGTTCATCACCCACAGACCGTATTTCCAGGCGCTGAACCCGTCGGCCCCCGGGGTAACGACAGCGTCGACCTGTGCGGCGCGGTCGGGCAACTGAAGGCTGGTCAGGTCGCACTCGTAGTCCGGGCAGGTCAGCGCGTTCGACGCCGCGTTGGGGTCGTCGTCCGAGCTGATCGAGCACTGCAACGCGATCTCGCTGGTGGGGTCGATCGCGGGGTCGAAGCTTCGAAAGACGTGCGTCGTCGGCCAGATCCCCGGCCACCCCAGCGGGTTGTGCGCGGGGTCGCCATCCCCCGACGGGTTGGTATCCCCCGCCCTGGGGTTGTCCCTGGGAAAGGTGCCCGCGGGAAAGACGTAGCGCCCCCACGCGTGGCTTTCCCTGGCAAACCGCTCGATACGCGCGGCCAACAGTCGCGTCGCCTCCTCGCCGCCCACCCCTTGCGGATTGACCAACGGCCCGAAGACCAGCGACGTGCCCGCCCCCGACTCGAAGGCGAGGCTATTCATGGGCTGCTTGGAGTACTCGTACGACTCGACCGCGCTGGAGTAGCCCGCCAGGTCGATCCACGGCCCATCGGCCAGCGGCGACGTGTCGTAGTAGATGTCGGTGGGCACGCGCATACGGCTGTAATTACCCCGATCGCGCCCCATCGCATCCGCCAACGGCTCGCCCGAAATCTGCATCTCGCCGCCCGCGATGAAGTCCTCACGCGCCGAAAACCGCGAGTCCACCTCGCTGACCGTGATGCGCACGCTCGCGGGCGCCGCCGTCTGTTCGCCATCTGCGCCGGCGTCGTGGCAAGCAGAAAGCCCCAAAGCCAGCGCCACGAGGGCGCACCGATAGGTTGGGGCTGACACCGTCATCTACAATCCGCCGGTCGTTCACAAAACGCGAGAGGAAGGGCTGCCCGGAGATCTTATGGGCACGAAAAGTCCGTTGCAATCCCCGTGACCGGCCTTTCCCCTGACCGTGACCGGCCTTTCCCGCCCATTCGGCCACGTCCCAACCACTCTCCAAACCACCCCATTCGCACTCCCCGTGACCGTGACCGCGACCGTGACCGGCCTTTCCCGCCCATTCGGCCACATCCCAACCACTCTCCAAACCACCCCATTCGCACTCCCCGTGACCGCGACCGCGACCGGCCTTTCCCGCCCATTCGGCCATATCCCAACCACTCTCCAAACCACCACTTTCGCCCATACGCGACAGTTCGACGATACGAACTCATTGCCTTCAAACGGCCGGTCACGGTCACGGCCACGGCCACGGATGCTCGCCTTGCCAGGTCGACCTCTTGTGTCCTTCGGGCTAGCTCAGTCGAACCTAATCATCTTGGTAAGCATGCAGACAATGCGCTCGACCAGGTGCTTTCCACGCTTGGCCTCGTCGGAACCAATCAGTCCGCGCGTCTCCAGCGCATCATACACCGCGGCAGACTCGAGGGCTGAGCCGCGGCTAATCACATAGAAGTGCGACTTGTCCTTTGGGCGCGTTCGACCGGCTCCCTCAGCGATGTTGAGCAGAATTGAGGTCGCCGCGCGATTGAGTTGGTCCTTCAACTCAGCATGACCCCGAGGAAGCTCTTCGAGAATGGACGATGCGTGGCCGAAAAACTGCTTCGCCACACCGTAGACTTCCAGCTTTTCATGAGTGAGCATTTCTAGCTCCGAGTATGATTATCGTGAAATTCTGCAAACCACCCCATTCGCACTCCCCGTGACCGTGACCGTGACCGTGACCGGCCTTTCCCGCCCATTCGGCGCATTTGGAAAATCCTCCCAAACCACCCCATTCGCACTCCCCGTGACCGTGACCGTGACCGTGACCGGCCTTTCCCGCCCATTCGGCGCATTTGGAAAATCCTCCCAAACCACCCCATTCGCACTCCCCGTGACCGTGACCGTGACCGTGACCGTGACCGGCCTTTCCCGCCCATTCGGCCACATCCCAACCACTCTCCAAACCACCCCATTCGCACTCCCCGCGACCGTGACCGTGACCGTGACCGGCCTTTCCCGCCCATTCGGCGCATTTGGAAAATCCTCCCAAACCACCCCATTCGCACTCCCCGTGACCGTGACCGTGACCGGCCTTTCCCGCCCATTCGGCGCATTTGGAAAATCCTCCCAAACCACCCCATTCGCACTCCCCGTGACCGTGACCGTGACCGTGACCGGCCTTTCCCGCCCATTCGGCGCATTTGGAAAATCCTCCCAAACCACCCCATTCGCACTCCCCGTGACCGTGACCGTGACCGTGACCGTGACCGGCCTTTCCCGCCCATTCGGCCACATCCCAACCACTCTCCAAACCACCCCATTCGCACTCCCCGCGACCGTGACCGTGACCGTGACCGGCCTTTCCCGCCCATTCGGCGCATTTGGAAAATCCTCCCAAACCACGGATGCTCGCCTCGCCAGGTCAACCTCCTTTGCCCGTCTCACCCCAGCTCGATGCGCCCGATGGGCTGGATGCGCAGCGCGGGGTCGAGCTCCTGGTAGCTGAGCACGACCGCGGCGGGCACCTCCAGGGAGACGAGCTTGCGCACGTAGCGGCGCACGCGCTGGTCGGTCAGGATGATGGGGTCGCGCCCGGCCTTGACGTCGCTCTCGACCTGGGTGCGCACGGCGCGCATGATCTTTTGGGTGACCTCGGGGGGAAGGGCCAGGAAGTTGCCCTGCTCGGTCTGGCGAATCGCGTTGCCCACGGTCTCCTCGACCTCGCGGTCGACCACGTAGACGACGACCGAGCCGTCGCTGCCGGCGTATTTGTGGGTGATGTAGCGGCTCAGCCCGGCACGCACCTCCTCGGTCAGCGCGACCGGATCTTTGATGCCCTGGGCGCGGTCGGCGAGCACCTCGAGGATGCGTGGCAAGTTGCGCAGCGAGATATGTTCCTCGGCGAGGCGGCGCAAGATGTCGGTCAGGTCCGGCAGAGCGATGAGCTTGGGCACGACCTCCTGGACGGTGGCCGGGTACGGTCCCTCGAGTTGGTCGATCATCTGCTGGACCTGCTGCAGGCCGACGAAGTCGCTGGCGTTTTCCTCGAGCGCGGCCGTAAGGCGCAGCAGCATGTAGCCGGCGGCATCCCAGGTGGTGTAGCCGGCCGACTCCACCGTCTCGGCATCCTCGGCGGCGATCCAGGCGGCCGGCTGGCCGGTGACCGGGTGCTGGGCAGGGGTGGCCTCGACCTCGAAGACCTTGAGGCTGGCCGGATCTTCGTTGACCAACACGCGCCCCGCAGGAATGTCGGCGGTGTCGACGGGCACTTCGTCGATGCTGATGACGAATTGGCGCGCCTGACAGCGCCTTGAGCCGGCGCGCACGCGCACCCCGGGCACCTTGACGCCCAGTTCGTGGAAGACGCCCTCGCGCATCGACGGGATCATGTCGCGCAGCCAATCTTCGCGCTCGCCCTCGATGTCGGCGGCGATGGCCGCCCCGATCTCCAGGCTCAGCGGCGTCACCGCCGGGATCATCGCCCTGGCCTGGCGCGCACCCGACTTCGCCTCCTGCTCGACCTCCTCGACCTCCTGAACCTCCTCGTCGGACATCGACGTCCCGTCGCCGCCGGCGCGAAGCAGCGCCCACGCCGCCGAGCCCACCAGGCTGCCCATAAGCAAGAATGGTAGCGTCGGCAGGCCGGGGATGAGCGCGAGCAGTCCCAGCATACCCGCGGCGATGGCCATGGCCTTGGGCTGGGCGATGATCTGCTTGAAAATTTCGCCGCCCAGGTGGTCGGCGCCGCCTTCCTCGGAGGCCACGCGGGTGACGATGATGCCGGCCGTCGTGGAGATGAGCAGCGCGGGGATCTGGTTGACCAATCCGTCGCCGATGGTCAGCAGCGTGTAGGTCGAGGCGGCCTGGCTGGCGGACATCCCGTTCATCAAAATGCCGATGACCATGCCGGCGATGATGTTGATGGTGGTCATGATGATGCCGGCGATGGCGTCGCCCTTGACGAACTTCATGGCGCCGTCCATCGCCCCGTACAGTTGGCTCTCCTTTTGGACCAGCGCACGGCGTCGGCGGGCCTCGTCGAGGTCGAAGGCGCCGGCGCGCAGGTCGGCGTCGATGGACATCTGCTTGCCGGGCATCGCGTCCAGCGTAAACCGCGCGGCCACCTCGGAGACGCGCTCGGAGCCCTTGGCGATGACGATGAATTGGATGAGCGTCAGGATCAGAAAGATGACCGCGCCCACCACGAAGTTGCCCTGCACCACGAAGTTGCCGAACGACTTGATGACCTCGCCGGCGTCGGCGTACAGCAAGATCAGCCGCGTCGCTGAGACCTCCAGGGCCAGGCGAAACAGCGTCGTGATCAACAGCAGCGAGGGAAACGCGCTGATCTTGATGGCGCTGGGGATGTACAGGCTGACCATCAACAACGTCACCGCGATGGTGATGTTGAGCGTCAGCAAGATGTCCAGAAGAAAGGTGGGAAGCGGCACGATCATCATGCCGATGATGCCCACCACCAAAAACGCCAGGCCCAGGTCGCTGTGCTTGGTCAGAAATCCCGTGATACCGCCGCTTGCTGCCGTCGCCATATCGTCTCCATCGAATCATCCAGCAACGAGGGGTTCTCACACCCCCTCATTATGGTTTTCGGCAGAGATGGCCAAATCGTTGCGTACTTTTTTCAAAAAACTTCGAAAATCGGCCCAGGAAGGCCGTGCAACGGCGATCTTTTTGGTGGCGGCTCTGTTCCCGCTCGAAGCCCAAGAACGGCCGAAGGCCGCCGGAAAAACCGGCGGCCTTCGGTTGGAGCGAGCGTAGAGGACTACGCCCACTCGGCAACTGTGTGCGTCAACTGATTAGTTGAACACGCAGAAGTTGTCGCTGTCGCAGGTACCACCGAGGTCGGCCTCGCAATTGGTGGTGCTGCCATCGCTGTTGTGGATGGTGCAGGGGTAGTCACAGGAGCCACCGCTATTGCAACGGCCCTGAGTACCATCGCTGAGCTTGCAGTCGGCATCGCCGGTGCAGGAAGCCTGGCAAATGCCCAAGTTGGCGCCGTTTTTCAACTTCGACTGAACGTAGCAGGAGTAGCTCTCGCTATCGCTGCGCGCGCAGTCGGCGTTGCTGCTGCAAAGCTTCAGACAAATGCTGCTGCCCTGGCTAGCATAGCAGTAACCGGCCAGACCGCAGCCGTTCTTGGCGCCGTAGGGGCTGGCGCTGGTATCGCAGCCAACCGCGACGCACTCACCGCCGGGAATGGGGTTTTGCTGGTTGTCCTGAGTGACGCAGCCTCCCTGAGCACCCGGTGCGTCGGGCGTGGGGCAATCGGTGTCCGCCGTGCAGGCGTCACCCAGTTTGCTCATATCGTGCGAGCAAACTTTGGGGGCGTCGGGGGCCAAAATGGGCTGCTCGCAGATGGAGTCGGTGCCGCAATCCGAGTCGGCGCTGCACGTGGTGACGCAGGTCAACAAGCCAAGCTGGGGGACGGTCTGCTCACCAGACGCGCAACCCGCGCAGGTGTTGATCTCGTTGCTGCAATTGGTCGTCGCGCAGGACGCGTCGGAGCAGTTGTTATCGGTGAGGCACTGATTGAGGGCCGAGAATTGAGTCTGAGCGTCGGCGGTGGCGTTGGAGGCGCACTGCTGCTGGCAGTTGGTGTCACCCTGGGCACATTGGCCCAGGCAGTCGAACAGCTCCGAGCAGCTCATCGTGCCGGTGCCAGTGCCGTTGTTGGTGCCCGTGCCGTTGTTCGTGCCCGTGCCGTTGTTCGTGCCCGTACCGTTGTTCGTGCCGGTACCGTTGTTCGTGCCGGTACCGTTGTTGGTGCCCGTGCCGTTGTTCGTGCCCGTGCCGTTGTTCGTGCTGTTGTTAGCCACGCACACGCCGCTGGTGCAGGTGCCACCGCTGGTGCAGTCAGTGTCCGAGGAGCACTGGGTGTAGCAGCCGTCCTGGCCGTTGACGGTCGCGGAGACCTGACCGGAGGGGCAGTTCGAGCCGCCGTTGCCGTTGTTGCTGCTTCCGCCGCACGCCACGCCCACCACCGAGACGCCGGCGATCAGACATAGAGCGGCGAAAAGCCGAATAATCACGTTGTTCTTCACTTGCTTCATCTTTCACCTAACCTAAAGCAGTTCCCTGAATACAGCCACCGACTGGGGCACCCACGGCGCCAACAATATCTAGATGTGGCCAATCTCTTGTCTCGCCCCCACCCGTCAACGAGCGCAGATGCCAGAGCCCCCTTGTTCCGCGCAAACTGCGACGCGAAAAAGACACGGCAAAATTACCCGCTCGTCGAGCGTGCCAACTCTACCGAAAGTGCTTTCAGAGTCAAGCACACCTACATTGTAGCACAGAAACGCGCCCAGAAGGCCACCAGAGGCCGATTTTTGAAGATTCCGATCGTCGGTGCGTCGAAGTGGACTTGGCGAAATTCGTAGCTTCAAGGCCACAAACGCCCCTACATCGATCGTTTGGAGGTGGATTCAGGGCATGGGAAGGTTGAAATTGGGGTCGGGCACGCGGTTGAGGTGATGGGGGTCGCTCCCATTGGGGTCAGCCCCTGACGAGGCAAGCACGGTAAACATCGCGCGCATGCACATCATCAAGTACAGCAACATGGCGCTCTGGCGCTTCGACGGCGAGGCCACCGCGTCGCGGCTCCACTCGGTGGTGGGCGCGTTTTCGGCGACGACCTTCTCCATCTCGGCGCGCATCGCCTGTTGGATGGCCGTCTCCAGCGCCTGGATCATCTCGGGGGCGGACTCGAAGCGCGTCTCCGGGCGCTTCGACAGGGTGCGCATGATGACCTGTTCGAACTCCGGCGAGATGGCCGGGTTGACCTCGCGCGGGCGCACCGGCTCGTGGTGGGCGTGGGCTTCCAGCAGCTCGCGCGGCGACTCTCCGTCGAACGGGCGCCGGCCGCAGGCGGCCTCGTAGAGCATCACGCCCAGGCTGTACAGGTCGCTCGAGTGACAAACGCTGTCCGGGTTGGTGACCTCCTCCGGAGAGATATAGGCGGCCGTCCCGGCGATCTTGGAGCGCTCCTGCTGGCTCAGCGGTTGGTCGGCAAAGCGCGCCAGGCCGAAGTCGATGATCTTGGCGACGAAGCGCCCCTGATGCGGCGTGATCAGCACGTTGGCCGGCTTCATATCCCGGTGGACGACGCCGTGGCGGTGCGCGTGACTCAACCCGCGCAGGATATCGCAGAATAGGCAGGCCAACTCCAACTGGTCGGCCTGCTGGGCGTGCGACTCCATCCATTTCTCCAGCGTCACCCCCTCGATATACTCCATGACGTAGGCCAGATGGCCGTCGATCTCGAGGATCTCCTTGAAGCGCACCACGTTGGGGTGGCGCATGCGCATCATGATGCGCGCCTCGCGGTAGAACTTGCGCCGCTTGGTGGGATCGGCCAGAAGATGGGGGTGGAGCACCTTGACGGCGACGGGCTCGAAGGCGTCACGGGGCCGCGCCTCGTACACATAACTAGTCGCGCCCTTGCCGGCGAAGCCGTTGATGACGTAATTGCCAAAGGTGTCCCCGTAGCGGAGCGTCGGCTCCGGCTCATCGGGCGACAGACGAGGATGTCGGTGGATCGCAGAAGACATCGAACCCTCCATGGTCGACAGGCGTTGCATCCGTGCGACGTATGTGCCCATCGTGAAGGGTTTTGAGGAACTGTCAAAATTTTTGTGCGGGACTCACGCCATGCAAATCACCGTGAAATACTTCGCCGGCCTGCGCGAGCGGTTCGGCCTCACCGAAGAAACCCTGCTGGTCGACGCCGAAAAGCCCGTGGTGGCCAACCTGTGGCAAGCGCTCGAGGCCGCGCACCCGGGGCTCGAACGCATGAAGAACTTCGTGCGCGTGGCTGTGAACCGCGACTTCGCCGACGACGACACGCCGCTCGGCCCCGACGACGAGATAGCGCTCATCCCGCCGGTCTCAGGCGGCGCCGGTGACGACGAATCCACGGAGTTGGCCGACGAGACGGGTGCGTTTCGAATCACGCTCGCCCAACTGGACACCCTGCAGGTGCGCAGCCTGGTCGAACGGCCGGAGGCCGGCGCCATCGTCCTCTTCGAGGGCGTCGTGCGCGATCACACCGGCGACCACGCCGTGAACTTCCTGGAGTACGAAACCTACCTGGAGATGGCGCTCGCCAAGCTCGTCGAGACGGGCCAAGAACTCGTCGAGCGCTGGCCCGAGGCCCAGGTGGCCATCCACCACCGCTACGGAAAGCTCGACATCGGCGAGAAGGCCGTGGTCATTGCCGTCTCCTGCCCCCATCGTGCCAGCGCGTTTGCCGCCTGTCAGTGGGCGATCGATCGTCTGAAAGAGGTGGTGCCGATCTGGAAGAAGGAGGTCGGTCCGGGCGGTGACGAATGGGTCGGGATGGGGCCCTAGAAAAATGTTTTCAACACAGAGGTCACAGAGGGCACAGAGGATGAATTAATTATTCTTTCCTCGGTGCCCTCTGTGTCCTCTGTGGTAAGATCCTACCTGCTCAATTCTCGTAGAAAATCTTCAGATCCTCGGCCCGCTCCGGCTGGCGAAGCTTCTGCAGCGCTTTGGCCTCGATCTGGCGGATGCGCTCGCGGGTGAGGTTGAAGTCCTGGCCGACCTCTTCGAGGGTGTGGTCGGTCTTCTCACCGATGCCGAAGCGCATGCGCAGGATCTTCTCCTCGCGCGGGGTCAGCGAGGCCAGCAGCTCCTGGGTCTCCTCTTTGAGGTTCTGGGCGAAGGCCTCCTCGGCGGGATCGGCGGCCTTTTCATCCTCGATGAAGTCGCCCAGTTGGCTGTCGTCCTCGTCGCCCACCGGCGTCTCCAGGCTGACCGGGTGGCGCGAGATGCGCAGTGCCCGGCGCACCGACTCGATGTCCATGTCCAGCTTGGCGGCGATCTCTTCGGCGTTGGGCTCGCGCCCCAGCTCCTGCTCGAGCTCGCGCGAGGTGCGCGAGATGCGGTTGATCGTCTCGATGAGGTGCACGGGGATGCGAATGGTGCGCGCCTGATCGGCGATGGCGCGCGTGATCGCCTGGCGAATCCACCAGGTGGCGTAGGTCGAAAATTTGTGGCCGCGCTGGTACTCGAACTTCTCCACCGCGCGCATCAGCCCGATATTGCCTTCCTGGATGAGATCCAAAAAGTGCATGCCCCGGTTGACGTATTTTTTGGCGATGGAGACCACCAGACGCAGGTTGGCGCGGATCATCTCGGCCTTGCCGCGGTCGGCGCGGCGCTCCCCAGCTTTGATGCGCATTACCAGCTCGGCCAGGCGTGCCGAGGACAGGTGGAACTCGTGCTCGATGCTGTCGATGATGTTGCGCGACGATTCGATGACCTGGCGGGTCTGCTCGAGGTAGCGCTCGTCGAAGGGCAGCTTGGCGTAGTCGATCTTCTCGCCGTCGCGCTGCTTTTGCATCAACTCATCGAGCTCGGCGCGGGCGACGTACGCGCGCCGAAAACGCTCCTCGATGCGCCGCTGGCAGCGCACGATATTGTCCATCGCATCCTTGAAGCGATTGGCGATCTCGTTGAAGAAGCGCTGCGACAACAGCGCGTCGTGGATGGACTGCTCGAGCTTTTTCTGGGCGCGCGCCAGCTTCTTTTCGGCCTTGGTGACGTCGGCGTCGTCGGCCTGCGCCTCCAGCGCCTCGACGAGCTGGTCCTGCGCCTTGCACACCTT
This sequence comes from uncultured delta proteobacterium, assembly GCA_963697525.1. Taxonomy (GTDB): domain Bacteria; phylum Myxococcota_A; class Bradymonadia; order Bradymonadales; family Bradymonadaceae; genus Bradymonas. The sequence continues at coordinate 3,506,335 of OY969087.1, read as the reverse complement.
CGCCCAGGCGCGCTCGACATATTCGAAGCGCTCGAACACCGACGGCGCGACCGGCAGATCGCTGTCGTCGGCGCTGGGGGTATACTCCTCGAAGACCTCGCGGGCGCGGGCGGTGCCGGCCTTGAGACGCTCGGGAAGCGCCAGAATCATCTCGATGCCCGCGGTGCTGTGCACGATGACATCGAAGACCTGCTCGCGGCCGGCCTCGATCTCTTTGGCCACCGCGACCTCACCGGCGCGATCGAGCAGGCTGACCTCCCCGATGCCCTTGAGGTACATCTTGACCGGGTCGAGATCTCGCCAGCTCTCTACCGTGGTACGCTTGAGGCGCGCGCGCTTGCGGCGCATCTTGCGCTCGGCGATCAGATCCTCGCGCTCGGTCTCCCCAGACTGCTTGGAAACGGCCCCGGCTGAATCCATCACCTGCGATCGTTCCGTCATATCGTTCGCCCTGCCCTTCAAAGAAGCCTACCGATCCGTTCACCGCTGCACGCGCTATGACACCGATGTCATAGTGTGTGAAAACTTTACACCACTTCGCGCCCGCATCCATGCAATTGATCGACGCCGACTTGGCTGCCCGCGCCAGCGGTTCGAGGGGTCGATCAGACCTCCCGAAACGGCCCTGCGCGGCGTGTCGTCCGCACTTACACCCGTGAAACGTCCGACAGCATCTTCTTCTTCCACCGGCGTCGCTCCCATCGTGGGAACGCAAGATTTTGCGCGTCGACGCCTCTCACATGCCTGTCGGGCCTAAAAACGTGCAAGATGCGTGCACACGTGTCCGCATCTGACGACAAATCTGCAAGAAAAACAAAAGCCGCGACCAACGGCCGCGGCTTCGCGCTCATGATTCACTGTCCAGCTTCCCGCAGGTCACCCGCCTCATACGGGCCTCTGGGTCAGCCTCGCCAGGCCTTCGACCTGCTGGCGGAGGCCCTGCAAGATCCGCGGGTCGACGCCCAGGCCACCGGCCGACTGGCGCTCTTCCAACGTGGCGATGGTCTGACGGGCTTCGGCGAGCTGACGCTCCAGCTCGTCGATCTGGCTGCTCTGCGCGGCCACGCGCTCTTGCCACATATCGGGCTGCACGTCGGCCTGTTTGTGCTCCTCGAGCTGCGCGTTCAGCTGCTCGACCGCCTGGCGAAGCTCGTCATTTTCGCTCTCCAGCCGCTCGAGCTGTTCGCGCTCACCCGCCGCCTCGGCCGCAACCTCGGCGTTGGCGTAGCACGGCTTGCCCTCGCGCTCGAGTTCGAGCTGGCGGCGCGCGCCGGCGATGGTGAACATCTCGTCGTACAGCAAGCTTCGGATATGACAGACCAGCTCGATGTCGGCGCGCTGGTAGATGCGCTGGCCGCTGTCGGTCTTGTCGGGGGCGAGCACGTCGAATTCGCTCTCCCAATAGCGCAACACATACGGCTCGAGGTCGAGCAGCTTGGCGACCTCGCCGATCTTGAAATAGGTCTTGTCGGGAATGGAGATGGCGTCCAATTCACTCATCCGAACTCCTGTACTGCGCGGCTACAACGTGACGATGGTCTACAATCGACCTAGGCATCTCCGTTGAGCTCGTCCTTGAGCACTTGACTAACCTTGAAGCGCAACACCTTGCGCTCGGGGATCATGATCTCGACGCCGGTGCGCGGATTGCGCCCGACGCGCTCCCCCTTGTGGCGTACCTCGAACTTGCCGAAGCCGCTCACCTTGAGTTCTTCGCCCTCTTCCAAGGTCTCTTTGATCGTCTCGAGGACGGTGTCGACATAGTCGGATGCCTCTTTTTTGGTCACCCCGACGCGGTCGTAGACGGTGTCCACAAGACCAGCCTTTGTCATCGTCATGGACTACTCCCTTGAATAAATCGCAAACGTCCAATGTGGAAAAGATCGCGCCGATCGGCGAGCGACGCGTTCCCCCGTCACCCATCAATCAACCACGCATTTTCTATCGTTTGCGGGCAATTTATTCAAGGAGCAAGATTGCGAAGGCGCCGGAATTCAACAGCAATTATTCACCAAGAAAAGTGAAGGCTCAACGAAGCGTCGCCCCGACCTCGTCGTCCAACCAGCTGATGAGGCGCTGGTCGGCGTGTTCGATATCCTGGTCGGTCAGCGTCTTCTCGGGCGATCGGTACACCACCGATAGCGCCAGGGAGCGCTTGTCGGCGGCGACCTGCTCGCCGGCGTACACGTCGAAAAGATCGTAGGACTCGAAGATAGCGGCGAATTGCTCGTCGCTGGCCACCAGGCGATCGATGGCGTCTTCGAGCGCGGCGTATTGGGCGTCGCGCGCGTAGGTCAGCGCGAAGTCACGGTTGACCGCCGGGAAGCGGCCAATGGGCGCGAACGTCGACTCGCCGCGGCCCAGCTCGAAGAGCGTATCCATGTACACCTCGGCCACGAAGACCTCGGCGTCGATCTCCAGGTCGGCGGCGACCGCCGGGTGCAGGCGCCCCGCCCGAGCGACCACGTTGTCGCCGTCGCTCCACTCGGCCTGCACGCCCGGGTGCAGGTAGGGCTCGGCGGGCTCGGATACCCGCCAGGTGAGCGCGTCGGTGGCGAACGGGCTGCTGATCGCCTCGATGACGCCGGTCAGATCGTAATAATCCCAGGCGGCGTCCCCGCTCCAGTGGTGCTGCTTGCGCCCGCTGAGCAACAGGCCCAGCGTGGCGCGCTCGCCGTCGGCGAAGTAGCGCCGTCCGAACTCGAAGACCGCCACATCGTCGATGCGGTGGGCGAGGTTGGTCGTCAGGTTGTCCAGGAGCCCGGGCACCAACGTTGTCTGCATGAAGCAGTCGCTGGCGACCAGCGGATTGGCCAACAGCACCGTGTTGCGACGGCGGTTGTCCTCGGGGATCCGCAGCGCCTGCAGATCGCCGGGCGACATGAACCCGTAGTTGACCACCTCGAAGACGCCGAACGACAAAAGCTGTGTGCGCATGGCGTTGAGGGTGTCGCGGTCGGCGCGCGACAGGATCGTCTCCGGCTCGCTCGCGTCCTCGCGCACACGATGGGTGTAGCCCATCGGCGAGCGCGGCAGCGTCTCCGGGATGGCGTCGTAGCCGTGCAGGCGCGCGACCTCCTCGACCAGGTCGATGGGCCGGGTCAGGTCCGGGCGAAACGTCGGGATGGTACACGCCCACTCATCGCCCTGATCGTCGAGCTCGACGCCGATGGCGCGCAGATGCGCGGCGACGTCCTCCTCGCTGAACGCCACGCCGAGCACGCGGCTCGGGCGGCCCTTGGCAAGCGTCGTGCTGGCCGGCTCGTCCACGCCCGACGCCTTCGCCTCGGCCACCCCCAGCCGCACGGTGGGCTGGGCGTCGAGGTGCTGTTGGGCGCGCACCATCAGTCGGACGGCGCGTGCCAGCGCCCGTGGCAGCCCCGCGGGGTCGATGCCGCGCTCGAAGCGGTGGCTCGAGTCGGTGTGCAGGTTGTGGCGCTTGGCGCTCTTTCGCACCGTGGTGGGGTCGAAGTAGGCGCACTCGAGCAGGATGCGCGAGGTCCCCTCGCCCACCTCGGTGGCCTCTCCGCCCATGACGCCGGCCACGGCCACCGGCCGCTCGCTGTCGGCGATGACCAGGTCGGCCGGGTCGAGCTCGTAGTCGTTGTGGTCGATGCCGACCATCGTCTCGCCAGCCTGAGCCCGGCGCACCCGGATTTCCGGGCCGCGAAGCTTGTCCAGGTCGAAGGAGTGCAGCGGCTGATTGAGGTCCATCAGCACGTAGTTGGTCACGTCGACGATATTGTTGACGCTGCGAAGCCCCACCGCCGCTAGGCGCGCCTTGAGCCACGCCGGGCTGGGCCCGACCTTCACGCCTTCCATGACCGCGAATAGGTAGCGCGGGCAGCCGTCGGCGTCCTCGACCACCAGGCCGGCGGCGTCGGTCGCCGCGGGCGCCTCGACCGACTCCCACGGCGCGGGCGCGTCCCAGCCCTCGGGGGCACGCATCTCGCGCCCGTACAGCGCGGCGAGGTCGCGGGCCACGCCCAGGTGGCCCAGGCAGTCGGGCCGGTTGGGCGTCAGATCGATCTCGATGACCACGTCTTTGAGGTCCATGGCCGCGAAGACCGGACGACCGAGCTCGAGGGTCCGCGGCAGGATCAGCAGCCCGGCCGAGTCCTCCTCGAGGTCGAGCTCGGCGGCGCTGCACAGCATGCCGCTGGACATCTCGCCGCGTACCTTGCGCGCGACGATCTCGAAGTCACACCCGGGCGGGGTGCTCCCCGGAAGCGCCAGCGGCACGAAGTCGCCCTCGCCCATATTTTTGGCGCCGCACACCACCTGGGTGATGTTGGCGTCGCCGTAGGACACGTCGCATAGCACGAGCTTGTCGGCGTTGGGGTGCTCGCGAATCTGGTCGATCCGCGCCACCACGATGTCGTCGGCGCCCTCGCCGATGCGCTCGACACCGTCGACCTCGAGTCCCGCCATCGTCAGTCGGTAGACGACGTCGTCGACGTCGAGGCCGTCGAGGTCTACCCAGTCTTGGAGCCACTGCCAGCTTACTTTCATGGTCTTAGGTTCTTGGTCGTTGGTTCTTGGTGTTTGGCTTAGCGATACGGGGCTTAGCGATACGGGGCTTAGCGATACGGGGCTTAGCGATAAAGGCGACGATCCTCGGGCTAAAACTGCCTCAAGAACCTAACGTCGTTCTCGAAGAACATACGGATGTCGCTGATCCCGAGCTTGAGCATGGCGATGCGCTCGACGCCCATGCCGAAGGCAAAGCCGGTGTATTTGTCGGCGTCGACGCCCACCGCCTCGAAGACGTTGGGGTCGACCATGCCGCTTCCCAAGATCTCCAGCCAGCCGGTGTGGCCGCACACGCGGCAGCCGGCGCCCTCACAGAAGATGCACCCGACGTCCATTTCGGCGCTGGGCTCGGTGAACGGGAAGTAGCTCGGCCGGAAGCGCACCGGCGTGCCCGGCCCATAGACCCGCTCGGCGAAGTGGTGCAGCGTGCCCTTGAGGTCGGCGAAGGTGACGTCCTCGTCGACCAAAAGGCCCTCGATCTGGTGGAACACGGGGCTGTGGGTGACGTCGGCGTCGCAGCGGTAGACCCTTCCCGGCGAGATCACGCGCACCGGCGGCTCGTAGGCGAGCATCGTGCGCACCTGCACCGGCGAGGTGTGCGTGCGCAACAGCCGGCCGTCCTCGACGAAGAACGTATCCTGCATGTCCCGCGCCGGGTGATCGTGGGGGAAATTGAGCGCCTCGAAGTTGTAGAAGTCCTCTTCGACCTCCGGCCCCTCGGCGACGTCGAAGCCCATGTCGGCGAAGATGGAGATGAGCTCCTGCTCCATCTCGACCAGCGGGTGGCCCGGGCGCACCTGAGGAGTGCGCGCCGGCAGCGTCACGTCGATGCGCTCGCTCTGCAGCTGGCGCTCGAGCTCCTGCTGTTCGAGCTGGTCGACGCGCTCGTCGTAGGCCCCTTGGATCGCGCTTTTGGCGCGGTTGGAGGCCTGGCCGGCGGCGGGCTTTTGGTCGTTGGGAAGCTCGCGGATGAGCTTCATCAACTCCTGCACCCCGCCCTTGCGGCCGAGGTAGCGGTTTTTGATCTGGATGGCGTCTTCTTTGCGCTCGGCGTGCTTCAGTTCACTGACCGCCTCGTGGGCGAGCTCGTCGAGCTTTTGTTCGAGTTCCGAAACGTTCATCGGGGGCCTCGGGGGGTGTGAATGGTTACCAACCCTGCATGGCCGGCGTGATGTACAAGAAACGGCGACGCCCCGCAACGGTGACCGGAGCGGGGCGACGCGAACTTTCATGCGGGCTGTGTCTCAGCCGAGAGCTTGTCGCGCCGTCTCCACGACCTGGGTAAAGCCCTTGGGGTCAAAGACGGCCATGTCGGCCAAGACCTTGCGGTCGAGCTCGACGCCGGCTTTGTTCAGCCCACCCATCAGCTTGCTGTAGCTCATGCCATTCTGGCGTGCGGCCGCGTTGATGCGGGTGATCCACAGCCGACGGAATTGACGCTTGCGCTGACGACGGTTGCGGTAGGCATACACCCACGCGCGGTGGACAGTCTCTTTGGCATTCTTGAACAGTCGACGCCGGCCTCCCACAAAGCCGCGGGCGGCTTTCAGGATCTTTTTGCGGCGGCGGCGAGCTTTGGTTCCTCGTTTGACGCGCGGCATTGGGGCACCTCGGAAATTACTTGTAAGGGAGCAGTTGCTTGATGCGCTTGGCGTCGGACTCGCACAGGTAGCTGTCCTTGCGAAGGTGACGGATGCGCTTGCTGCTCTTCTTGGTCAAAATGTGGTTACGAAACCCGCGGCGATACTTGACCTTGCCATTTTTGGTGATCTTGAATCGCTTCGCGGCGCCGCGATGGGTCTTCATTTTTGGCATAACGTCCTCTCTTTGGTGAGCGGTCGGAACCGCCCATCTATCGAAATCACGCGATAAACGAGCTTATCGGCACAAACGTTCCCGGACCGGGACCGAAAACGGGTGAGAGTGGTTAACGGATCATTGTCGAAATTACAAATGCTTTTTTTCATCGCGCCCCTCGACACGGCGTTTTCCTGCTCTACTCCATGACCAATTTGCTTGCCGCAGACGGTGTCCCCGGAATTCATTCCGGGGGGTCGCGTTGCTCGTTTCTCCGCTTTGCTTGCCGCGGACGGTGTCCCCGGAATGAATTCCGGGGCTATTTTTGGAACTGCTTAGTTATTTCCGCGTTGCTCGTTTCTCCGCTTTGCTTGCCGCGGACATCGACCACCGCGCGATCGTGCTTCGCTGCAATTTATCCGCCTTTCCCAACAATAGCCCCGGAATTCATTCCGGGGGTCGCGTTGCTCGTTTCTCCGCTTTGCTTGATGGCGCACGCGCAGCCACGTACCCTCGATTATCGTCGCCGTCGCCCACACCGATCAGAAGGCCGAGGCCCCCGATGCTCTCCAAGACATTGCGCGCTATTTTAGAGGCGAGCGCCGAGAATGCGCGGGCCGAGGGCCCGTCGGTCGGGTTGCTGCGCGAGGTGTGGCCGACGCTGTTGGATGAGCCGCTGAGCCACCGCACGCGGCCGTTGGGCTACGCGAACGGCACTCTGACGGTCGGGGTGGCCAGTGAGGCCTGGCTCAAAGAGGCGCGGCGAAACCATCGTCGGCTGCACGCGCGCATCCACCGACTTCTTCCCTGGCCGGTCGACAAGCTCGACTTCGTCGTCGAGTCGCTGCCACCCGCGCCCAAGAGCCACGGCCCGGCTGCCGACCCGGCCGCAACGCCGGCGCCGCAAGTCGTCGGCGCCCTTCGCGACGACCTCGACAAGCTCGACGAGCCCACTCGAGAGCTTTTGTTGCGCATTCGCAGCCACCTCGACGCCGAAAAGTGAGCCGATTGCTCGCCTACCACACAGCAGAATACGCGCGTGGCCTTGCGTTTTTAACTAACTGACTTGTGCGAACCGCATCGCTACTCTTACTTGTTGTCTGAAAGCAAACCTCAGATAAACTCACCCACCCGCCGGCTACCTTCTCTTCCCTTCTGGGGGATCGCAACTATGCCACTCCGTCAATGCGTTGAACCTTGACGGCACGCGAGCCGAATCATCTTTATTCTGGTGATGGCGTGTATGCTGTGGGGCTGCGGCCAGCAGCCAAGCCAACACCCAACAAGCACCTCCAAACCCGTCGAAGCGGCACCGGCGCGCCCGCTGACCACAAATTCGAAGCGCGGCTGCGCGATCGACCGGGACTGCGCGGCCGGGATGTATTGCTTCGAGGGCTGGTGTGCCAGCGCATGTGCGAGCGATCAGGACTGTCCACAGGGACTTGCTTGCACCGACCGCGGCCGCTGCGCTGCCCAGCAGGACTGCCACCGGCTGCAGCTCGGACCCCGGATCGTCGGCAAGCAGCGGCGACAGCGGCACGATAAGTGCCGCTGACGCGGGCGACGTCGAGGCGACCGATGCCGTCGCCGTCCGGGACGTCTCGGATGCTTCGGATACTGCGGACTCGGCGGTTGACGCCGACATCGGCACCGACGCCGCTGGCGACGCGGACGTCGATGCCTCCCCCTCCCGTCGCACCCTCGCCGATTATCGGCGCTGTCAAAGCGACGTCGATTGTCCGGTGGGGCTGGGTAGCTGCGTCAAGGAGGTGCCGCTCAACCGACCAAACCCCGACGGCTCGGACACCGTGCCATTGAGCGAGATTTTTCCCCAGCTTGCCCCCGGCGAGGGGATATGCACCGAAGTTTGCACCAACAACGCGGCGGTATGCGCCAGTCTGAGCGTCAACGGCGAGGTCTCCGACCCTGCCCCGCATACCTGCCAGATTGTCGTGCTAGGCGAGGCGCCCTATCCCGAACAAGTGCCGCCCCTTCAAAACCTCGGCCGAAACGACGACCAGGATGCCGGTCAGGACGCCGGCCAAGATGCCGGCACGACGATTGACCAGTTTGCCGACTGGCTCGACCCCGCCGAGGAGACGGCCGGCCGGCCCTTCGGCGCGATCTGTCGGCCCCCCGTCCACCTCGACCCGGCCATCGACGACTCGTTTTGCCAGCGCTGCCAGATGCCCGACGGCTGCGCCGGCGGTGGGGCGCTTTGCTGGAATCCAATGTCTAAGGCCCCCGCACAGGACGGCGAAAACGGGCTGTGCTTGACCCCGTGCGGCGCCGACACCGACTGCCCTGCCGGTTTTACCTGCGATGCCCAAGACGACCAGGGCGACGCGTTTTGCCGCCCGATTCTGGATACGTGCACGGCCTGCCAGGATGTCGACGGAGACGGCTTCGGCAACGGCCTTTGCGGCGACGGCATCGACCCGGTCACCCCCATCGACTGCGACGATCACAACGCTAAGGCTTATTTCGATCCGGACCATATGGACCACGCCTTTCCGCAGACCTGCGGCGAGCAGGACTTCAATTGCAACGGGTTGAGCGACGCCTCCGAAGAAGTGGGCACCGCCCATTATCCCGCCGAGCACTGTTCGGCATGTTTCGATACGTGCTCCGGCGCGGTCCCCAACGGTCACGCCCGACAAGTGTGCAAGAATATCGTATCCGGCCAGACCTCCGTGCCCAGTTGCGAGATCAATTGTGACGACACCGACGGCGACGGCATGCCCGATTTTGCCGACTGCGACGGCGACCTTTCCAACGGTTGCGAGTTGGCCGCCACCGATCCCAGCCGCGCTTACTATCGCGACGCCGACGGCGATGGCTACGGCGATCCCGGCGACTCCACCTACGCCTGCTCCGACCAGGCGCCCGCCGGATATGTTCATAACGCTCAGGATTGCAACGACGACCCGGTGGTGGGCGCCGATGCTCACCCCGGCCCGAACGCGCCCGCCGAGGTCTGCGACGGCCTGGACAACGACTGCAACGGCACCGTCGACGACCCCGCCGACATCGCCAAGGACAACCCCAATTGCGATACTGGTCAGCCGGGGGTATGTGCCGCCGGCTCCTGGCAATGCGACGGCGCCAACGGCTTTGTCTGCGTGTCCAATACGACCGCCAGCGCCGAGGTGTGTGACGGTCAGGACAACGATTGCGACGGTCAGACCGACGAGGATTGGCCCGACTCGCAGCCGCCGGCCAATTCGGGGTATGTGGCCTACTACCCGGACACCGACGGCGACGGGGACGGCGACGCGTCGGCCCCACCGCGCTTTGCCTGCTCGGAGCCGACGGACTACGTCGACAATCAACGGGATTGCGATGACGCCAATGCCGACGCCAACTCCCACACCGACGAGCTATGCTCCACACCTTTCGACGACAATTGCGACGGCCAGGCCAATGAAGCCAGCGCCGTCGACGCCCCCACATGGTACCGTGACGGCGACGGCGATGGATTCGGCGACGACGCCGACACCAAGCTGTCGTGCACTCAACCGTCCGGCTACGTCGCACAGGGAGGCGATTGCGACGATCAACGCTCCGATGTCCACCCCGGAGTCGACGAGCTGTGCTCGACGTCCTATGACGACAACTGCGATGGCGACATCAACGAACTCGGCGCCACCGACGGCGACCCCTACTACCTCGACGCCGATCAAGACGGCTACGGTGATCCGAACACCGCGGTGCTCGCCTGCTTGACCAACCACAACGGCTATGTCCGCGACGATACCGACTGCGACGACGACAACCCCGACACCCACCCCGACGCCGTCGAGATGTGCGATGGGCTGGACAACGATTGCGATTCGTCGACTTCCGTCGACAAGGGCTGCCCCACTGGCGTCACTGTCGGAAGTGTCGGAAGTGTCGTCTACAGCAGTTGGCTCGACCCGAATAGGTCGACCAATGGTTCGTCCCGAGAATGCCCGCAGGGGTATGTCATGAGCCGGCTCGACGTCCAAATCGACCAGAGCGATTCTAGCACCAATTACCCGCAAGGCCCGTTCATCGCCGGGCTCCATCCGTATTGTCGAAAGCTGTCGCTGTATGACTCCAATGGGGACCCCAGCGATGGGGCCGACGAACTTCAGACCAGCGTTGATAGCAACGTCGGCCCACTCAATTGGATCGGCGGACGCGCCGACGGCAACCTCTCCCATCTGGAACAAATCGATTGTTCGCCGGGGACCTCCCGACACCCGGCGGGAAATATTACGGAGATTACCGCCGGCCCCATCAACGGCAGCAGCTATATTCAGCAGTGGACGGTTCGATGCCACGACGTCGACATCAACCCGCCCTCGCAAAATCAGTCCGACGCGACGGTGGACTACAACGTCGCATACTCTGACACCACGGTGGGGCTGACCGACCAGGTGGTCACCAGAAATACCGAGTGTCCCTTCGATAAGGTGGCGGTCGGAATCGAGGCCGTAAATGTCCCCGTCGTGGTCTATGGCGCCTTTGGCAATATCACGTACAAACGCGGCCAGATTAGAAATGTCCGCTTGATCTGCCGCCCCATCGAGCTCGACACCATCCCCTGAGGCGTCGACCGATCGTGCAGCGAGCCGCATTTCGCGCCCTCAGTGGCCGCGTTCACCGTTGCGAGGAGGGTATGATCGCCGTCCGGCCTTGCGTCACGTGCTCAGTTCCTATATTGAATGCCAGACAATGCCGGGTCGTGGCCGTCGCGCCACCCCGGACGGTCGTTCGTATCCTCACCACCCAGCCGAGTCCTGACCCCTGAATGGCTCGATGGCGCTCACGCCACTTTCGCCCGCTCCGGCGGTCGGTCTAGCCAAGGTCGGGCCTCGTCGCGTCGGTAGCTGCGACCGGCCACCCGTATAAGGCAAGCCTCTATCGCACACGTGAGAGCATGGTAGAAACCGTCGAGAAGTCCTTTGAAGATTTTTACTTGAGCGACGAGATGCTCAAGGCCCTTCGCGCGGTGGGCTACAAGCGCCCCACCCCCTGCCAGGTCGAGTCCATCCCGCTGATCTTGGCCGGCATCGATCTCATCGTGCAGTCGCAGACGGGGTCGGGCAAGACCGCCGCCTTCGCCGTGCCGACCACCGAGATGCTCGAGCCCCATCCGGGCCGCGTCGAGGTGTTGGTGCTGGCGCCGACGCGTGAGTTGGCCAAGCAGGTGTGCAAGGAGTTCGGCCGCCTGGCCCAGTATAAGGAGCTGACCGCCACCGCGATTTACGGCGGCGCCTCCTACGAGGAGCAGTACAAGGCCCTGGAGACCGCTCAGATCGTGGCGGCGACCCCGGGCCGACTGCTCGACCTGGCCAAGCGCGGCTCCATCGACCTGAGCAACCTGCGCATCTTATGCCTCGACGAGGCCGACGAGATGCTGTCGATGGGCTTTCGCGAAGAGCTCAACGCCATCGTGGAGTTTCTGCCCGAGGAGCGACAGTCGCTGCTGTTCTCGGCGACGGTCGACGAGGCCATCAAGTCGCTGGCCAAGGGCATGCTATACTACCCCGAATACATCACCCTGTCCGGGGACAACGTCGCCGCCGAGGCGGTCACCCACGTGTACTACCGCGTCAAGGGCGTGGGCCGCGAGCGCGACCTCATCCGCGTGCTGGAGTACGAATCTCCCGACAGCGCGATCATCTTCGCCAATACCCGCGATGATACGTTTACGGTGACCAAATTCTTGCAGCGCCACGGCTACCGCGCCAAGGTGCTCAACGGCGATCTGCCCCAGAAGCAGCGCGAGCAGACGCTTGGCGAGCTTCGCGAGGGCAAGGTCGACTTCATCGTGGCCACCGACGTCGCTGCCCGCGGCATCGACATCACCGACCTGAGCCACGTGTTCAACTACACGCTGCCGAGCTCGGCGGAGGTCTACGTCCACCGCACCGGGCGCACCGGGCGCGCCGGCAAGACCGGCCGCGCTGTCAGCCTGGTCTCGCCGGCCGAGATGGCCACTCACTTCGACATCATGTCGCTGTACGACATCGAGATCACCCACCGCGAGCTTCCCTCGGCCGACGAGATCGTCGAGGCCCAGGAGCGCGGCCGGCTGGAGTCGTTGAGCGCGAAGATCATGGATCTGTCGCGCATCCCCTACGGCGGCAAGCTGGGCATGGCCCGCCAGTTGCTCGAAACCGACGTCGACGGGGAGGATGCCGAGGCCGTCGAACAGCGCGTGCGCATGCTCGCCAAAATGCTGTCGCTGGCCGACATCGTGGTGCGCGACCCGCAAAAGCGCGACGTGATCACCGGTCGAGCGACTCTGGCGTCCACCGCGGCGACGCCGCGCACCCCGCAGCCTGCGGCCGAGCCCGCCGAGGCGAAGGTCGAGGCCGAGCCCGCCGAGACCAAGGCCCAAGCCGAGCCCGCCCAGAAGGGGCGCAGCCGGCGCAAGAAACGCGACTCGAAGCCGGCGCCCGCACCCGCCGAGGCCGAGGTGAGCACGACCACGGCCAAGGCCAGCGAGGCCGGCGAGGCCAGCGAGTCCGCCGACCAGCCCAAGCGGCGGCGTCGGCGCTCCCGTGGCGCCAAGAAGCGCTCCAGCGCAGGCGGCCAGGCCGAAACGGCAACCGCCGAGGCCGAGCAAACCGAGGAGAGCTCCCAGCGCCGCCGCTCCCGCGGCAAGAAGCGCTCCCGCGCCAGCAAAGCCAGCAAATCCCGCAGAGCCAGCAAACCCAGCAAATCCAGCAAATCCAGCAAGCGCGGCTCGCGTGGAGCCAAGAAGCGCAACGGCCAGTCCAAGCCGGCCGCGACGCCCGAACCGGCCCCGGCGGCGCCGAGCACACCGTCGTTCGAGACCTCCAAGATGTACATGAACGTGGGTCGCGACCACTTCGAGGACGCCGGCGAGCTGCTCGACATGATCTGCTTTATGTCGGGATTTGCCCCCGAGGACTTCGGCGACATCTCCGTCCAGAGTAGTTATAGTTTCGTGCAGGTGCGCGATGACTACTTTTATGACATCATCAATGCGATAAACAATCAGGAATGGAACGGAGTCAACCTCACCGCCGAGCCGGCGCGTAAGTAAGCGCCGCGAGTTGGTATACCGGGGCGGCGAGGCCTCCACGAACCACGGAGATGAGTCTATGGTTTTTGGCAAGACGATCGGTCGCGCTTCTGCCCTGGTGATGATGGTGCTGGCCGTCACCTTCGCGATCGCCTGCAACAAGTCCAAGGACGCCGACGACGGCCAGAAGGCCGATCCCAACCTGCCCCCCGCGCAGGTGGATCTGCCCTCCCCCCCGCCGGCCTCGGCGTTCAATATCCCCGAGAAAAACGACGACGGCACGCTGCGCGTCCAGGGGCTGATCCAATACAAGGACAAGCACTGGGACAAGAAGGTGCGCGTCAAGGGCGTGATCGTTAAGATCAACGGCGACTGCGACCCCGCCAAGGCGAAGAAGAAGGGCGAGACCTGCCTGGAGCCTCACTTCATCATCAAAGATAAGAAAGGTGCCGAGAAGCAGTTGGCGGTGGTGGGGTTCAAGCGCGACTTCTTCAAGAAAGCCAAGGTCAAAGTCGGCGAGACCCACGTCTTCGAGGGGAGCTACAAGAAGATGGCCCAGCAGTTCGTCAACTCCGGCGACGGGCTGATCCTGCTCGACAAGCTCGACGACATCAACGTGCTGGCTGAAAACGGCAACTAGCGTTCGCTGCCAGCTCGACGTTGATCACTTGCGCCCGCCCTTCGGCGGGCGTTTCTCTGCGTGGATGATAATGCGCGAGCTGGCCGGGCCCAGGAATTGGCCGCGGTGGTGCAGCTCGCCGCTGACCTCGCGCACCACGAAGCCCGCCGCCTGCAGCAACTGGCGAAGCTCATGCAACGCGTACACCCGGATGTAGGTGTTTTGCTCCAACGGGGGCGTGCCATCCTCGTAGATGAACGAGCGCTTGGTGTGCAGCACGCTGGTGCGGTGGTCGAGCTCGACCTCCTCGAGGAAGACGCAGTTGACGCCCTCCCACCACAACCGATGGGGCATGTCGGTGACGATGTGATCGCGGTTGAGCACGTCGATGAGCAGCCGACCGCCCGGGCGCAGGCCGCGGTGGATGCCGCGCAGCACCCGGAAGTTGGTCTGGTCGTCGAAATAGCCAAACGAGGTCTGCCACACGTAGCAAGCGTCGAAGATCTGCTCGAAGCTCAGATCGCGCATATCCCCGTGCAAAAACTTAATCGACAGAGACTGCTTCTGGGCCTCGTTGAGCGCCTTTTGCAGCAGGGGCATCGACAGATCCAGCCCCACGACCTCCAGGCCGCGCCGGCACAACTCGATGGCGTGGCGACCAAAGCCGCAGGCGAGGTCGAGCACGCGGGCGTTCTCGCCGAGCGCGAAGCTCTCTTCGATGAAGTCTGCCTCGCGCTTGGTCTGCCGGTGGATATCGGTGGGCAGCGTGCGCAGGTACTCGTCGGTGAACACCTTCTGAAACCAGGTCTCCCGGGGGGAGCGCGGCTTTTTGGACTTTTTCCGTTGCTTTTCGCGCGCCTGCTTGCTCTCGTCGAGCAATTCTTGGACGAGCCCGCTCAGCTCGGGGTCATCCTCCTGGGCGGGCTTGGCGGCCTTCGCCGGCGTGGCCTGCTGCTTGGGCGGCGGCGCCGGCTGCGGGGGCGGTTTGACCTCGGCGTCCTCGACAACCTCGCTGTCGAGCTCCAACTCGACGGCGTCCGGGTCGATCTCGGGCAGCTCGTCATCGACCGTATCGGGGTCGGGGTCGCTGGCCTCGGCGCGCAACTCGACGACCTCTTCTTCGAGCGGCTCGGTCGACTCGCCCGCGTCGGCGGGCACCGGCTCGGCGGCGGGCTCCTCATCGGGCAGTGAGACCTTGCCGGCGCGCAGCAGCGGCCCGCCCTCTTGCCAACGCGTGGTCAACACGCGCGGCGGAAACACCAACACATCGGGCGCCCTGCTATGGTCGAGCAAGAGCACGGCGCCGTCGAAATCGCGCGCCTGCATCTGGCGCTCGAACTCGCCGCGATCAATGGCGGTCATCTGGATCGTCTTGACCATCTCCTGACGGTCGTACGCCGGCTCTTCGTCGGCCTCGGGTTGGGAGGCGTCGGCGGGCTGGGCGTCGGCGCCATCGGCATCGGAGGCATGGGCGGCCGGCGACGACTCATCGTCCTCGGCGACGGGCTCCTGCTCCATGACGACGGTCGCGCGCAGATCGTCATCGGAATCGACGGGCGTGGCCTCCGGCCGGTTCTTTCGCCGACCGGTCAAAATCGCCGCCGAGGGCACGGCCGCCTCGGGGTCGACCGGCTCCTGCAACTCGATGATCTCCTCGCTATCATCGGCGCCGGCTTCCCCGGCCGCCGGCTGATCCGGCACGCGAAATTCGGGCATCTCGCGAGTCAACGCATCCAGGTCGTCCTGTGCGTCGCGCTCGCTGGCGCCAGTCCCCCCTATTCCGGTGGCGGCGACCTCGTCGGTGAGCTCGATCACGTCGCTATCTTCACTGAGACGTTCATTCATCCCAGCGGTTTCATCAGCAGACTTCGGCACAGATTCAGGCTCCTCGTGCGTTGACTCGACCGACAGGCACATCGGGGACGGGAAACCCATCCCCGCAGATATTATGCGGGCCCGCGCCGCAGGTCCCTGGGGGATCGAACTGGCGTGGCCTCGAACGCTGTAAGACGCGGATCAAATGCCCGTGAAGTGTAGCGCACCCCCGGAAGTCTAACAAGTCTTTGGCAGCTGCTAAATCCGGGGCGATCGCTCACACCCGTCCGAGCAACTGACCCATCTTGAGATGCTGACCGGAGGCGAGGGTGGGCTCGAAGCTAAAGTCCGGGTGCTCGATGAGCACGATGACCGTCGACCCCAGATTGAACATCCCCAGCTCGTCGCCGTGGCCGATCTCGATGGCCTCGTCGAGCTCGAGTTCGCGGCGGCGGCGGAACCGATGGTTGGTCTCGATGTCGTGGAAGGACACCCCGATGCGCCCCACACAGGTCGCGCCCACCTTGACCACGCCCACCCGCCCCAATTTGGGGTTGTCGATGTACGAGATCAGGCGCTCGTTGACGGCGAATAGCTCGTCGACGTTGCGCACCGCGAAGGGATTGACCGGAAACAGATGGCCGGGGATGTAGCTCAGGTGCGAGATCGTCCCGCTGGTCGGGCTGTGGATGCGGTGATAGTCGCGCGGCGACAGATACAACGTCGCGTAGTGGCCGCCGTCGAAGACGTGGCGCTGTCGACCGCTGTCGACCAGGTCGACCAGGCGGTACTCGCGGCCCTTGGCCTGGATGAGCGTGTCGTCGACAATGGGCCCGAAATTGCTCAGCACCCCGTCGACCGGCGAGACGCTCGCCGACGCCTCGGTGGTGGCCACCGGACGCGCTCCCCGACGCAGCTTGCGCGTAAAGAACTTATTGAGGCTGGGGTAAGCGTCCGGGTCTTGTTCGGATTCGCTCAGATCCAGCCCGGTAAACTCGGCAAATACCCGGTTGACCGTCGACTGCACCGGGGTGGGAAACTCCACTTCGGCGACCGAGCCAAACGCGCGGCTAACCATATTTTTGGGCAGTAGTTTGAGCGCCTGCAAAGCGATCTTGTCCATGACCATCGGCGATCCTCACGTCGTCGTTGCGTCTGCGGTCGGGCGGGGGGCGACCCACCCCCTCGGTGATCGGCGGCGACCTTGCATCGCCGCGCCGGCAATGTCAATTCGCGGGCGTGGTACGGGCAGACGGCACACGGCGAACTTTGTTTCGACGGCCCTTGACGCCACGATGCTGGGACTGACAATGCGTAGTGAGACCGGCTCGCAGTGCTCGACTCCATTACTACGTCGAGGGAGAGAAAGTATGAGACGCACTGAGTTGACCAAACAGACCGCCCGCCAAAAAGGCTACGCCGCGTTGGGCTCGGCGTCGCTGACCGTGATGTTCGTCCTCGCGGTGTCGCCGTGGTTTCTGATCGCCGGCGCCCCCGCGACCGCCTGGCTGACCTACCGCTGGCTGCGCTACCGTGCCGAGTGGGGACTTCGCTTCTAGAACGTCCCTGCCAGACGCGGCCTCCCCCGGCCACCCACGCCCTGCCCCCCGCGTTGCGCGCCCAACGCGTGCCCGCCTTGCCACACGTTGCGTCAACCGGCGCCTTCTGCCTATAATCGCGCCGGAATCATTGACCGAAACTCGACTCCCCACCGTGACCCTTGTGCGCCGGCACAGCTCCGCTCGGTGGCGGTGCGCGTCTGACCTGCACAACCCAGAGGCCCATGAATCGCTATTTTGGAACGCATACCCTCGATGGTGAGTGGCACGCCCTGCTTCCTCGCTATCTGTTGCTGGCCGAGCGCGTGCGCGGCAGCCGAGTGCTCGACATCGGCTGTGGCACGGGCATCGGCTCGTCGTTGTTGCTGGAGTTGGGGGCCGAGTCGGTCGACGGGGTCGACCATCGCCCCGAGGTCCTGGAGTTGGCGCGCATCAAACACGACAAGCAGGGCCTGGAATTCCACGTGATGTTCTGGGAAGAGCTCGAATTCGCCGACGACACCTTCGACGTCGTCGTCTGCCTGGATCCGGCCAGCCCCATCACCGATCCCAACCTGCTCATGGAGGTGCGCCGGGTACTGCGCGACGGCGGCGAGTACATCTGCGCCCTGGAGCGCACCAAGGTGGCCGGGCTGGAGTCGCTCCTGCCGCGCTACGGCTATGCGAGCTCGTCCAACCAGGTGGCCATCGGGCAGAGCGACGAGCGTGTGCCCCAGATCGGCGAGCTATCCCAATATTTCGACACCATCGCCAGCATCGTCCAGCGCCCCCACATCAGCTATGTGTTCGAGCCCGACGCCCTCGCCGACGCCGACCTGGCCGACGACGAGCAAATGCGCCGGGTTCCCGATGGCGACGATGGCGGCCTTTGGCGCAGTGACGACACCGACGAGCGCCCCCGCCAGGCTGGCCAGTGGATCCCCGTCGACCGCCACCTGAGCTCGGAGGACGCCGAGGCTCCGGCCGTCGAGATCTTCTTTTGCGGCGACGCCCACCTGCCGCCGGCCCCGCTGCGCGAGATCCGGCTGCCCTACTACAATATCGTCGAGCGCCTCGAGCAGATGATCGACGATCTGCAGGTGCGCCAATCGATCGGCGGCGAGCCCTCCGCCTTCGAGGAAGTGCTCGACGAGCCGGTGAGCAGCGACGACGACGAACCACTGACCCGCGAATTCGACCCCGGGGGCGACTGGGATAAGACCCCCACCACCGTCCACCAGCGCCCGACCCTGCCCCCGCGGCGCCCGGCGGCCGGCGAGCCCAACCGGGTGGTCGAGTTGGAATCGCAGATGGCCCATCTGTCGGACCTCTACCACCAGGTGCGCCGCGACTTCGACCAGGTCCTGCGCCAGACCGAGGCCGCCCTTAGCGAGCGCGACGAATATATCAACCACCTGGTCAACACCGTCCACCAATGGGAACAGCAGACCGACGCCGACGCGCCCGCCGGCGGCGACGACTTCTCGGAGACGGCGACGACCAACGTGTTCAAGCTCGACGAGGTTCGCGAGAACTCCGACGCGCCGCCGCTCGACGACCTCGCCGCGATCGACGACCCCGACGACGTCGAGGCCCAGATCGAGTCGCTCAAGGCCGAGCGCGAGCGCATCGAGCAGGTGCTGGCCTCGCGCGAGGCGCGCCTGGCGGAGCTCAAGGCCGCCGATGCGGCCGACGACGTCCGGGACGCTGACGACGACGCGTCTGAGGACGACGACGACGACCAGGCCGAGGCCAGCGATGCCGCCACCGGGACCGACGAGGAGGACGCGGCCGACGACGCAGATGAGGCCGACGAAGCGGACGCCCCCAAAGAGGCGACCGAACAGGAAACCAGCGAATAGGAAGGGTTGCCCCGTGAACCACGCAGTAGATCTGTCCCGGAAGCGTCGCGCTCGCCTCGCCCGTGCCTTGTTGGCCGCGGCGAGCGTCGCCTTGGTCGTCGGTCCGGCAACCCGCGCGTTCGCCGGTGGCTTCGAGGTCCCCGAGAACACCACCAAGTCGGTCGCCCGCGGTGGCACCGGCGCGGTCAACAAACGCGACCCCAGCGCGCTGTACTTCAACCCGGCGCTGCTACCGCGGGCGCGCGGCGCCCAGGTGTTGCTGGACGCCAACCTCGTCAACATGAACCTGAAGTTCCAGCGCGATCCCCTCCAACAGGGCCAGAGCTTCGAGCCCGTGGAGAATAAGGCGGGCATCTTCCCGGCGCCGTTTCTGACGGCGAGTTGGGATCTGGGGACCGATGATTTCACCCTGGCGGCCGGCGTCTTCGGCCCCAGCGCCTACGGCACGCGCTGCTACGGCAAGGAGAGCGACAGCGGCTGCAGCTATGACCCGAACAGCGCCGGGCGCTATATGATGGTCGACTCGTCGCTGCTCGAGATCTACACCACCGTGGGGGCGGGCTACCGCTTCCACCTGGGCCGCTTCGGCAACCTGAGCGTGGGCCTGTCGGGCATGGCCAGCTACTTGACCAGCGACTTTACGCTGGCCGTCCACGGCGCCATCGGTGAGGAGAAGAAAGAAGACCCCGGCAACGACTCCGTGTTCACCGGCAAGGGACTGAGCGACTGGGCGTTTACCGGCGTCGCCGGCCTTGCCTACGACTACCACGGCTTCCGTCTGGCGGCCTCCTACCGGCCGCCGATCTCCTGGAAGGCCACGGGCACAGCCACCATGACCAAGGCCCCCAACGCCAACCTGGGCAACCTGACCGACAACGGGCTGACCCTCAACACCGCCCAGGCGGGGTCGCTGCGCGTGGGCTTCGGCATGGAGGCGGGCACCGATCCCGGCGACGCCGACCTGCCGCGCTACGACGTCGAGTTCAATATGGTCTGGGAGGACTGGTCACGGGTGGACTATTTCAAGATCACCCCCGCCGGCGACGTCCACATCGCCGGCGACGTCAACCAGGACCTGAGCACGATCTACCAGACCAAGGGCTACCAGGACACCTACAGCTTCCGCTTCGGCGGCAGCTACGCGGTCAACTCCTGGCTCATCGGCCACCTGGGTGGCTACTATGAGACCGGCGCGCAGACCGCCCAATACACCAACCTGGACTTCGTCAGTTGGAATCGCATCGCCGCCGGCGCCGGGGCCACCTTTCGGGTGTACAACCACCTCGACCTCGACGTCGCCTACATGCACGTCTTTTCGCCCGACCGCCACGTCACCGACGGCAAGATCTACGAGCAAGCGCCGCTGGCGGGCTGTAATGGCCCCAATTACTCCGACGCTGGCTGCACCGACGGCCATCTGCCGACCAACCCGCAGAATGACGGCACTTGGTCGTCGAGTTTTCAACTGGCCAGTTTTGGCGTGACGTATCACTATGATTGAGTTGCCCGTCCACTCTACGCCGACCAAATGAAACGTTGAGTTCCAAACCGCGAAATCCATTCCCCGGCGGCCTGCTCGTGTTGGGCCCTGACGGGACCATCTTGGAGGCGCCTGCTTTCTTCTTCGACATCCTCGAGGTCGACAGCCGCCATGCGCCGTCCATCTATCACCTCTTCGATCCCGACGACCCGCCGTATATGAGCTTTTCGAGGGTGGTGCGCCGTTCCAACGGCGTCATCGAATACCACGTGGCCGTCAACGGCAGCCTCAGCGGCAATAAGGGCTTTCGCTACTGGAGCCTTCCCGCCGTGGAGGGCAACCAGAAGGGGCGCGCCTGTACGTTCTACATTACCGACGAGAGCGCGGTCATTCAGGGCTACGAATGGGAGCGGCGCCGGGTACGCCGCGAGATCTTGCGCGACGTGCAGACGACCGTCTCCGAATTCCTCAACCAGAAGCTGTCGGGCATCCGAGCCCTGGCCGAGGTGCTACGAGACGTGCCCGAGGCCGCCGTGGAGACCGGCGCGCGCATGATCAACGGGCTCGACGAGCTGCGCGCCGCCGTCGCCCAGATGGGCCAGACCTCGATGGTCAACCTGTTTGGGGCCGAGTCCGACCAGCCGCTGCGCGTCCTCGAACTCGCCGACGTCCTGGCGGCGTGGAGCCGCGGCAATATCCCCGTCAAATGCAAGGTCAAGAGCGCCGACGACGAGGCGTTCATCGCCGCCAGTATCCTGGAGGGAGTGCTGTTGCCGGTGGTGACCAACGCCATCGAGGCCAGCTCGCGCAACGACGCCGTGGTCATCTTCATCGAACAGATCGACGAGCATCTGGTCGAATTCCGCATCAAAGACGACGGGCCGGGCATGCCGCGCAGCGCGCGCGATCGCTGCGAAGACCCCTTCTTTACGACCAAAGCCGGCCACCTGGGCCTGGGGCTGACCAACGCCAGCGAGATGTTGCAGCGGGTGGGAGGAGAGTGGTCCTTCGACGGGTCGAGCAAACGCGGCACCACCGTGACGGTGCGCCTGCCGTTGACCGACGGCGACGAGTTTTTGGGCGCCGCTCAATAAGCCGGCCTCAATCGCCTACCAGCGCGGTGACGCTCTCGAGAATGCGGGTGCGGAACTTGCGCATGATCGCCTGGGTAAACCCCAGCGTGGTCTTGGACGCGGTGGCGACATGCCAGAAATACCCCGTCCCCCCGATAGGCTCGGAGACGAAGGTCGTCTCTCCCGACTCGAGCACGACCGACTCCAACGGGCCGTCGGCTCCCAGCGAGGGCACTAACTGCTCGACGCGACGGTACAGCTCGCTCTGAAAGGCATCCGCGCCCGCCGCCCCGGCGGCGTCGGCCTGTGTGACACAGGCGAGCTGCATCCCCGACTCCAGATCCACGATGCTGGCCATTTTGCAGCCGGGAAGCTGGGCGGAGAGATCTTCGAGTACGCTAAACAGATCGGACATGGCGGTCGTTGGGCTTGGGGTCAGCTAGGCGAGGACGTCGGCCAGGCGTTCGGCGAATTGACGCATGAGCACCAGCACCACGCCCAGGCTCGCCTCGCGATCGACCACAGTGAAGTGGAAATGAGCTCCGTCGCCCACGCGGCGCATGACCACGTAGGCATCGACCAGGGTCAACTGGACCTCGTGTGTATCGGTGTTCGCTTCGAGTGACGCGGCGACGCGCCGAGCGCTCTCGACGACCCCGAGCACGCCCGTGGAGATGGCGTCGGGCTCGTGGCTGCCGGCGCGCTGGGCCTCCACGAAGTTGGCGGCGGCGTCGGCGTTCGGGCCGCAGATGCCCGTCAGACGCAAGTGCGTGCACTCTTCGACGAAATCCTCGAGCACGCCCATCGCCGACAGCGGGGCCGGCGCGACCTCCTCGAGCACCTCCGGGCCGCTGGACTCGTCGCCGAGCGCATGACCACCGTCGGCGGCGAGCGCGTCCTCGTCGATCGGGTCGGGCGTCTCGGGCGCTGCCGATTCTTCCGATTCTTCCGATTCTTCCGATTCTTCCGATTCTTCCGATTCTTCCGATTCTTCCGACGCTTCCGATTCTTCCGACGCTTCCGACATATGCAGCAGCGGAGGCTCCACGTCGGGCTCCGAGGCCTCGGAGAGCTCCGACGCCTGCGAATCGCTGCCGAAGACATCGGCGCTTTCGATGGCCTCGGAGCTCGCCATACCGATCTCCTCGAGCTCCTCCTCGGTGAAGAAGGAATCGCCGGTCAGGCGATCGGTGTTGTCGTCGCCGGTGGTATCGGCGTCGGGCTCCGCGGCGTCCTCTTCGACGGCCTTGAGATCGATCTCGGCGGACTCGCTGGGCCGAAAGCTCGCAAACGGCGTGCCGTCGGTCGAACTGTCTTCCTCGACCCCGTTCCCCTCGGCCAGGCGCTGCTCATCGGCGCGCTTGACCGCCTCGAGCAACAGATCTTGCCAGCCCATATGGATGGTGCGCTCGTCGTAGTCGGCGTCGGACTCCATGAAAATGTCGCCCTGACGAAGCGCCAACATGCGGTAGACCGCCACGGCGCCTTCCTCGGCGTCGAACTCGGCGTGCACCAGATCGCCGCGGTCGAACACGATCTTGCCGCGGTGGTCCTTGTGCTTGAGGTGCAGCAGCGTGGTGCGCTTGGCCAGACACAGCATCTGGATGATGTCGGTCAGCTCCAGATCGGAGAGCATCCCCTGGAAGCCCTCCTTCTCGTCGAGCAGATCGAGCGCCATATCGCGCAATTCGCTGATATTGAACGGCTTTTCGATGTAGTGCGTAATCCCCATGCGGTCGGCGAAGCTCTCGATGCGCCCTGAGCCGAACGCGGTCATGATGACCACACGGGCGTCGGGGGCGATCTCCTTGGCACGAAGGATTAACTGGAAACCGTCGACCTTGCCGGGCATCTTGATGTCCGACACAAGCAGGTCGACGTCGCCCCCTTTGAGGATCTCCATGCCCGCCTCACCGTCAGTCGCGGTGATGACGCGAAGGTCGTCGCGCTCGGGGAAGAGATTCTTTTCGAGGGCCCACAGCAGGTGCTCGTCTTCGTCGACTATGAGGATGCGATGCATGGGCAGGTCAGCGTAGGCTCGGTAGCAATAAGCTTGACAAGGCTGGGTCTTTGGTCGGTTTATATAACCACGGTTCTGCGAGACGAACAAGCTTACATTCCGAATGACACATCCCCCCTCAACGCTGTCCGAAGTCGGCCCGACGCCCGGCGCCACACCTGGCCAAACCGCCGGAGGCGTGGTGGTGTGGGCGCGGGCCGAGCGACGACTCTTCGCCCTGCTCTTGATGCTGTCGACCGTGCTCGGGGGCTGCCAGAGCGGCAAACCCACGCCCGACAACACTTTCGAGCATCTGGTGGGGACGGCTCCCGACGAAGAACCGGCGCGCCCCCACCCGGCCGAACACCTGCGCCACGGCGTCTTGTGGTACCAGATCGAGGTGGGCACGCGCCGGTTGCTGGTGCACGTGCGCCTGCTGCATCCGCCGCAGCGCACCTCCTTTTTCTTCCCGGGCAATGGGCGGGACGCTCGGACTACGCCCAGGACATCAGCATCCAGGGGGCGCACGGCCCCGACGGCCCCCTCGCCTTTACTATCAGCCGCAGCGAGGGGCGCATCGACGTCGAATCCAGCGACGAACAGTGGGTCCAGCTCGACTACGCCGTGGAGTTGCGCCGGCGCAAGGCGGACCTGGAGCGGTTTCATCCGCGCTACTTCGACCGCGTGCTCTTCGCCTACGGCCCGGCGTTTCTGATCCTGCCCAGCGAACAGATCTCCAGCCAGGTGCGCGACATCCCCATCGAGGTGCGCGCCCCGTCGAGCTGGCATATGCTCGCCACCTGGAAGCAGGTGCAGGCGCGCGCCTCCCACGCCGTCGAGGGCGCCACCGTCCACGGCTACCTGGCCGCCACGCCCGGGGCGCTGCGCGACGCGTTCATCGCCGCCGGTCCCGGGCTGCACCTCGAACACCCGGCGACCGGGGCCCATGCCTCCAACCTGACCGTGGGCTTCGACCCCGCCGTCGCCGTCGACCGCGGCCGATTCAGCGCGCGCATCGCCCAACTGCTGGGCGCCTACCGCCAGCGTTTCGGCGACGTCGGGCCGGTGAGCGCGTACGTGCGCGCCATCTCCGGCGGCAGCCAGGAGCGGCGCGGCGTCGGGCGCCGTGGCGGGTTCGTCGTCGAGATCCCCGCCGACCAGCCGCTCGACGATCAGGCCCTGCTGCTGCTCGCCCACGAGGCCTTCCACCTGTGGAACGGCCACTTTCTGACGCCTCAGCCGGCCGCCGAACGCCAGACGCGCTGGTTCAAGGAGGGCATCACCCACTATATGGCCATCAAGACGCTGGCCAGCCTGGGGCTGTTCAGCCGATCGGACGTGCTGCGCGAGTTGTCGCGCTCGGCCAGCTATTACGAGCGCAACCCGGCCGCGCGCGGGCAACGCTCGACGCAGACCGACCGCGCCCGCCTGCCCTACGATCGGGGGGTGTTGCTCGGCGTCGGCCTGGATGCCATGCTGCTGCGCGGCTCCCAGGGGCGGATCGGCCTGCAGGATTGGGTCGCCCGGCTGCTCGCGCGACGCCGGCGCGGCGGCGGACTCTACGACGCCGCCGACCTGCGCGCCGCGCTCGTGGAGGTCTCCGGCTCGCCAAGCTCTCCGGCGGTCAAGCTGTGGGATACCTATGTGGCTGGCGCCAAGACGCTCGACCCGTCGACGAT
This sequence comes from uncultured delta proteobacterium, assembly GCA_963697525.1. GTDB lineage: Bacteria > Myxococcota_A > Bradymonadia > Bradymonadales > Bradymonadaceae > Bradymonas. The sequence goes on along the minus strand of OY969087.1, from coordinate 3,480,916 downwards.
CTTCGACCTCGCCGGGCTGCATTGGCTGGACCGCGGCCAGCAGGAAGGCTCCCGGCTGCTGCCCGTCAAACGGGCCAACAGCCCGTTTCACAAGATGTTTCCGCAGCCCGCACCCCATACGGCTACCAACCACTGAATCAACCAGGTTTTTTCATGGACGAGCAAGCTCCCAGCCCCTCCCACACCCCGCGACCCCATCGCTCGATCGAGGACAACTACCCGGAGTACCTTGATCAAGCCTTCGGCTATGCCTATGAGGTCGCCGACGTGATGACCCAGGCCGAGATTGCCCGCCATGAGGGCATCGTCCACGCCAGCGCCGATGAGCTCGACGCGCTCGACCCGAGCGCCCTCGACGACTTCGACCGCTGGGCCCTGGCCCGAGCGTGGCGCCGCCTGGGCGAGGTCGAGCGCTACCTGGACACCGCGCGCCTGTTGCTGGCCTCGGAGGCCGAACACCCCGTGATCATCTACTCGGAGATCTCGCGCGGCGTCGCCCTCGACCTGGCCGACGCCGGCCGGCTCGACGAGGCGCTCGAGCAACTACGCGTCCACCTGCAGCGCTGGGACAGCGACATCCAGGCACGCGAGTTGAAGGGAATTATCGAATTTGTAGCCACCGGTGATGACGCGACCGCCCTCGAGGAGTTGGTGGCCGAGTTTCCCGACGACGCCGAGCTTCGCCTCGACATCGCCGAGGATCTGTGGCGCTTCGGAGGGATCGAGGCCGCACGCACCTGGGTTCACAACGCCAGGAGCGCCGCGGTCGCCTCCGACGATCGCGCCGCGCTCGTCGACATCGAGCTGTTGGAGACACGCATCGAGCGCACGGCCACTGCCGCGGATTGATTGTCTATTGCAGAACGAAGGGGGCGCGCATGCGCTGGGCCTCGCCGGCGAACGACGGGAAGCGCCAGCGGCCGCGGTGCGACTTCATGCACCGGGCAAACTCGGTGTTCTGGATGCGCCGTGGTGCGAGGTCGAACGCGCTGACGCGACCGGTATTCTCCACGGTGATCGTCAGGTAGATCTTACGCGCATCCAGCGGCTGACCCCGGCGCATGTGGCGCTGGCGACAGATGCCCACGCTGCGGCGAATCGTGCTGATACCCTGGTTGATCTGCTTGCGGGTCAGCTTCATGCCGTTGGCAGCCTTGGCCTGTTGGCGCTTCTTGACCGCGTCGGTGGGCTTGTAGATGGGGTCGTGGCGGTCATCGGACTGGATGGCCGTCAGCGAGTTGAACGCGTCCGAGTCGGCGATGGGCGAATCCAGCTTGGCCCCGGCCACCGAACCGTTGTCGATGGTCGAGTGGAATCCCTCGTCGTCCGAGCCCTTCTTGGTGGCCGAATTCAGCGCGTCCTTCAGCGACGGCTCGCCGCCGGTCTTCAGGTGCAGCGCCTCTGCCCCGCGCTGGCGCTCGTGCGCCGGCTGATGCCGTTCGTTTTGCGCCAGACGCTGCCGCGGGTGATCAGCCGGCTTTTTCTCTTGGGCGGGTTCCTCTTTGGCCGGCTTCTTGCCGACGTGTTGGCTGTCCAGCACCAAGATCTTATTCTGCTCGTCCTTCGAATAGGTGTGGAAGACGAGATCGCCGTTGTCGTCGTCGGCCGGGTTGGCCTTGGCAGCAGCCACCTTCGGCTTGGACTTGACCTTACCGGCCATGTACACGGCTGTGCCCGTCACGCCGCCAATGACCAGAATCGCGGCGGCGATGAGCGCGAACTTCTTGCCGCGCCCCTGCTTTTGAATCTTGTCGAGCTGAATCAGCAGGCTGCCGGTGATGCCCTCCGACTCGCCCCCGCTGTCCTTGACCTTGGACGAATCGCCCTTGAGCTCTGGGGCCTCCGGGAAAAACGGGATATGGTCGGAGTCATCCGGCTCGTCGGCGCCATCGGCGCTGGTGGACGCCTCCGCCTTCGCCTCGGGGTCGAAGTCGGTGAAGAGGCCGCTCTGCGTGCCCGGATCTTCCTCGACTTCGAGGTTGGCCGCCGGCTCGTCGCCCATGGGCAGCGTGGGCCCGAGGGCGTCGGACTCATCGCCAAAAATAGGCTTGTCGTGGGCGGGTTCGTCCGGCTGCGCGTCGGCGTCGGCTTCGGAGGTCTGCTCGGTGCCCCCGTCGGCGGCGAGGTCGTCGCCGAAGAGGTCGGGCTCCTCGTCCGTGCCGACGACGGGAATATCCGGCGACGAATTGAGGCGCGCGCGCAGCTTGGCCAGGCGGTCCTTTCGGCTGCTGGCCTCCTTCTGTGCGGGCTCGTCGGCCTCTGCGGGCGCGTCGGCTGGTGCTTCCTTGGCGTCGTCGGCTAGAAGTTCGGTCGGCCCCGCATCGTCGGGCTGGACAGCTTCCTCGGCCTTTCGTGCTTCCTCGGCCTTTCGTGCTTCCTCGGCCTTTCGTGCTTCCTCGGCCTTTCGTGCTTCCTCGGCCTTTCGTACTTCCTCGGCCTTTCGTGCTTCTTCGGCCTTTCGTGCTTCTTCGGCCTTTCGTGCTTCCTCGGCCTTTCGTGCTTCCTCGGCCTTTCGTGCTTCCTCGGCCTTTTGAGCCGTTTCCTCTTGGTGCCTGCGCAGATCCTCGGGCTTGACCGCCTCGAGGGCCTGAGACACGCCGATCGTCTTGTTGCGCGGTCGGACGCTCTGTCCTTCGCGCAATGCGTCCGCAAACGCGCTTACGGCGCGCACCGGCTCCCAACCGCTGAACGAGTCGGTCCACACGTAGCACTCGTCGCCGAGATCGCCGGAGGCGAAGCGCCCGCAAAGCGTCGCGTAGTCGAACGGACCGAAGCTCTGACCGTTGATCGAGTAGTGCCACGGCACGCGCGCCGGATCGAACCCCGGGCGCGACGCCGGTGCGGGCGGCGGCGCGGCGGCCGCGTGCGCCGGCTGGGCATTCTCGCGCACCGTGATGACGTTGCCACACTTCTTGCAGCGCACCTTGAGTACCTTGCCGCGAACCTTTTCGTCGGCGATTCCGTACTTGGTGTTGCAACTGTCGCAGTAAAATTTCATACGCGTGCGGGACGCCTGCTGGCGGGGCGAGTCGAAAATCTGCGCAAACTCTACCTGTTTTCACCACTCTTTGACAAGCTAGACCTACGTAAAGTTACTGAATTTGGGTTGATCTGCGGCCGTCTATTTGATTTGTGTGGATCGACGATCATCTTATCGAGGAGCATTGATGCTCCTTCTTGATCACTAAACTCGAAGCCGGCTTTGAAAAGATGAAGTACTCCCCGCCCCGCCTCGCGCTCGCCGTACTCGCCGCCGTTGTGCTGACCGCCTTTGTGTCGGGTTGCGGCGATGGTCTGGTGTCGTTCACCTTCTCGCAGGACAGCCAGGAGGTCACCGTCCAGGGAAGCGGCCTGGGCCAATTGCCCATCAAAAACCCCTTCGGCGAGCCGCTCAAGCTGAACATCAACCTGCAGCAGCAGCTCAACAAGCACGACGCCAGTGGCGCCAGCGGCGTGTTTTTGCAGGATCTGAAGCTGAAGATCACCGACACGAAGATGCCCCCGGGCGACACCGACAACTTCAACTTCCTGGACAGCCTGAACATCTACGCCAGCGCCAAGGATATGGATCGCAAGCTGGTGGCCACCATCAAGGACGTGCCCCGCGACAAGCAGACCATCTCGCTGAACACCAAGGACAAGGTCAACCTGAAGGCCTACGTCGAAAAGGGCATGAAGCTCGAGGCCGAGGCGAGCGGCAGCGTCCCCGACGACGACACCTCGCTGAAGGCCGTGGCCACGATCCGCGTCGAGGTTTTGTGAGGACTCAGAATAGGTAGAGCCACAACATGATCACCGGCCCCGTCACCGCCCACTGGCAGCCGCCCGAAGGGACGAACAGGTTGACCCCTTGGCGCCATCGGCCACCGCGGCCACGTAACTCGCCGGCGAGCGGTGCAATAAGATGCCCGGCGTCAAGAAGATGAGGTTGATGGCGTCGAGGTTCCACCCGGCGATGCCCCGCTTGGCGAAATAGTCGACCAGCACGCCCACCAGCAGCAAGCCGATTGTCAGGTTGACCAACCGGGTCTGCTCGAGCACGCCCACGAAGTTGGTGGCGGCATCGGCCCCGGCGTCGTCGTCGTGCTCGGCCTCGCGCGCCTCCAGCGGATAGGTGACCATCTTGGCGGGATCGCGCGGCATCATGCGCCACAACAACAACGGGATGAGCACCAGCAAGCTTCCGGTGACCGCGAAGTTCAGCGGGCTGAACAGGGTATGCTCGACGGGGATGACGCCGATGACATCGGCCAAAAAATGGCCCTTCTCGGCGACCTCGGCTCGGGCATGTAGCGCTCGGAGAGATCACTTAGCCTGTCGCCCAGCGCTTCGATCACTGCGTTTCTCCCGCGCCATCGACGCCGACCTGGACCTTCTCCAGCCCGTCGATGATCGCTTTGACCTGCATCTCGGTGTTCTCGATCTTGTCGCGGCACACCGTAATGAGCTTGGAGGCGCGCTCGACCTTGCGGGCGAGTTCGTCGAGATCGACGCCGTCGCTGTCGATCTCGTCGAGCAGCGCCTCGAGCTCGTCCATCGCCTCGGTGTATCGAATCTCATCGGCGTCCGTGGCGGCCGCCTTGGTCTCATTGTTTGCCATTCGTGGTCCTTTCGGCAGACGTCAGTCAATCAGTCGGAATCGTCGCTTAGTTCTAGTTGCTCGGCGCGTCGACGCACGGTCACCGTCCCCTCGGCCAGGCGCACCTCCAGATCGGCGTCGTAGGGGACGTCCTCGGGCCGGCGGGCGACGCCATCGGCGGTGAGCACGATGGCAAAGCCGCGCTCGAGCACGCGCTGGGGGTCGAGCAGGCGCAATCGGCCGCGATGCTCGGCCAGGCGGCGCTGCTGGTCGGCGAGGGTATCGTCGGCCAACCGCTCGAGGCGGCGGCGCAGCATATCCAGGCCGCTCATCTCGCGCTGCAAACGGCGCTCCAGACGATCGGGCGACAGGCGCCGCCGGGCAAAGTCGAGGCTCTGGCGGTCGCGGCGCAGCCGGGCCAGCGCCACCGACGGGATCGCTCGCTGCAGCCGGTCGAGGCGCCGCGTCGCCTCCACCAGCCGGTCTTTGGCCGCATAGGTGACCTCCGAGCGCACCCGGTCGAGGCGGCGCGTCTCCACTTTCAAGCAGCGCTCGACGGCGCGCTCCAGGCGCACCGACGCCTGGCGAAGCCGGTTCATCTGCTCGGCCGCGCCCGCCGCCGCGCTCTCGGCGATGCGCTCGAACAGCGCCTCGACGCCTTCGGCGTACTCCTGAACGCGGCGCACACACGCGCTGGCGGCGGCGGTGGGCGTCTTTTGCGAATCGGAGATGAAGTCCAACAGACATTGGTCGCGCTGATGGCCCACCCCGGTGATGATCTTGAGCGGATGCGCGCATACCGCCTTACCGATGGCCTCGGTGTCGAAATAGGCCAGGTCCGAGCGCGACCCGCCGCCGCGCACGATGGCGACGACGTCGAAATCGTCGGCGCGCTCGGCGAAGTAGTTCAACCCGCGAAGCACCGACGGCTCGGTCTGGCTTCCCTGCACGTTGGCGTCGTGGACGGTGACCTCGAAGCCCAGCCCGGAGCGCGCCAATTCGTGGACGAAGTCGTTGTAGGCGTCGCTCTCGAAGCTGGTGATCAGCCCCACCCGCAGCGGGCAGCGCGGCCAGGCGAGCTTCTGGTTGTCCTCGCGGATGCCCAGCTTTTCGAGCTGTTCGAGGATGCGCTCACGGTTCTGGTGGATCTCACCGGTGGTGTACGCCGGGTCGACCCCGCGCACGATGAGCTGGTAGGAGCCGTGGGGCGCGTACAGGTCGACGCGCCCCTGCAGGCGCACCGCCAGCCCGTCGCGCAGGCGAATGGTCTCCGGGGAGTTGGCCAACGCCTCGCGCACCTTGCGGTGGTCGTCGCGAAACATCACCGCCCGGATGCGCGCCACCGGGTCCTCGTCGGGCGCCAGTCGCTCGACGAGCTCGAAGTAGGCGTGGTGGCCGGGGCGGTTGCGCTCGTAGCTCTGCACCTCGCCGACCACCCAGACGTCGTCAGCGAATTTGTCGCGCAGGACTGCCCTGGCCTCCTCGTTGAGCTGGCTGATCGAATAGGTGCCCTCGGGGACCTTGCCGGCGCCGTTGTTTGGCTGGCCGCCGGAGTTGAGCAACTCGTCGACCGGACGACCATTCCTGTCGCAATAGGCACGCAGGTCCGGCGACAACTTGAAGTGATGGCTGGAGAGCTTGCCGATGACATGGTCGACGTGCTCGAGCGGCACGTACCAATTCTTGGTGCTCCCGTCGAACCAGCGGCCCGGAAGCGAGCGCACCACCGGCAACAGGTTGGGATCGTACGGGAAAATAATACACACCCGACGCGCGGCCAACTCGATGTCGATCAATCGCGACATGCTTGCTAGATCACCTTTGCGGCACCGGTGGGACCCACCGGCTCAATTCGTCTTGGGCACACAAGCGCGCAGGTCCTCGCCAAAACACTCGCCCTGGTCGTTCGATGACCCCGCGGGCTTGCACGGGGTACAGACCTCGTCGCTGGCACATTGCTGCTGGGTATCGCATTTGGGGCGACATTGGTACTGGTAACATACCTGAGCCGAAGGGCAATGGACCGTGGCGTTACACTCGGCGGTCTGCACGCACCCCGGCGCCCCCAGCGACCACAGGCCCACGGCGAGCACCACCAGCGCCCAGCGGCCCACCGACCATCGCGAAAGCGCGTCGCACTCGACATCGTCCCGGGCGCTGTCTACATTGCGTGGGTCCCAGGCGCCCAAAAATGACTCCCTGATGGATATGTCGACCATGCTACGTGCGCCCTTTATCCTCGTGTGGAACCTCGTCTCGCTGCTCGTCCACCTGTGGTCGAGGTTCTGGTTCAAGTTAGGGTACTTCTTTCGCCGCAAAAAGAAACTCTACCTGACCCTCAAGCTCGAGAGCAGCTACGCGTTCGGCCCGCGCACGGGCCTGGCGCGCTACTTCCAGCAAAAGCCGTCGTTTCTGGAGCTGCGCAAATCCATCGAGCGCATCCGCGACGACGACACCGTCGCCGGGGTGGTCCTCGTGCCCGAGGCTACCGCCATGGGTCACGGGCAACTCGAGGAGTTGTACCGGCTGTTCGACTCGCTTCGCGACGCCGGCAAGCACCTGGTCGCCCACGCTCAGATGCCGATGACACGCGACTACCTGCTGGCGAGCGCCGCCGACGACATCGTCATGAGCCCCGCCGGGCGGCTGTACTCGTTCGGGCCGCGCTTCGACCAGTACTTCGCCCACGAGGCGCTCGAGAAGCTTGGCGTCGTCCCCCAATTCGTGCATATCGGCGAGTTCAAGACCGCCTCCCACCGGTTCATCCACGAGCATATGACCGAGGCCCAGCGTCTGATGATGCAGGCGCTCTACGATCGCCTCAAGGGCGAGATGCTCGCGCGCATCGGCGAGCGCCGGCAACTGCCGGCCGCGCAGGTCGAGCAGCTCTTCGCCCAGGCCCCCATGGACACCCGCCAGGCGTGGCGCCAGGGCTTCGTCGACGGCGAGGTCTTTCGCGAGGCGCTCTCCGATTGGCTGGACTCGCCGCGCGAGACCACGCCGGTGGGCCGCCTCGAGCGGCGCCCCAACCAGAAAGACCCCGACCAGAAAGCCAAGAAAGGCCACAAGGACAAGGGCGTGGTGCTCACCAACGCCACCGACTATCTGGACTCGGCGCCCGAGCGCTATCAGTGGCGCCCGCTCTTTCGCCGGCCGCGCCGCTTCGCCGTGCTCGACCTGACAGGCATGATCGTCATGCCCAATATGAGCGTGCCCGGTCAGGGCTCGGTGGTCATCGACCCGCACGAAGTCCTGCCCGCGCTGCGCAGTATCCGCGAAAACCGCCGCTATGCCGGCGCCATCCTGCACATCAACTCGCCGGGCGGAAGCGCGCTCGCCAGCGACATCATCTGGCACGCCATCGAACAGTTGCGCCGCACCAAACCCGTGGTCGCCCAATGCTCCGACGTCGTCGGCAGCGGGGGCTATTATCTGGCGGTGGGCACCGACGAGATCATCTGCGAGCGCACCACCCTGACCGGCTCCATCGGCGTGATCACCGGCAAGATGTCGGTCCCCGGCGTTCCCCAGAAGTTGGGCGTCAACTTCGAGTCCATCTACGAGCACGACGCCGACCTCTTCTCGAGCCTGACCCACCCGCTGAGCGACGAGATGATGCAGCGCATGGACGACGACGCGCGCAGCTTCTACCGTCGGTTCCTGCAACGCGTCGGCCAGGCCCGCAAGCTGCCCCGGCGCCGGCTACACCGTTACGCGCGAGGCCGCGTCTACCTGGGCGAGGACGCGCGCCACCGCGGCCTGGTCGACCATATCGGCGGCATCGACGTCGCCGTCGACCGGTTGTGCGAGCTATGCGACATGCCCCGCGACAAGGCCTCGCTGTCGTACGTGGCCCACCGCCGCGAGAATCTGCGCAGCGCGCTTCGCGGATCGATCCAGACCGAGGTCAGCGCCCATATCCCCGACTGGCTCGCCCGCGCCTTCGAGCCCGCCACCCTCGCGGCCATGCTCGAACACGACCCGGTGCTCGCCCTGATGCCCTTCCGCGTCAAGTAGGACGAGTTGTTCACCACAGAGGTCACCGAGGGCACAGAGTAAAACCAGGACTGCGAACGGCATGTCTCACCGCAAAGGCGCGAAGACGCAAAGAAGCCAATATTTGAAAGCAGCTCTTTGCGCCTCTGCGCCTTTGCGGTGAAAAAAGTAGTTTGTCGTTCCTCTGTGGTCTCTATGACCTCTGTGGTGAACACCCTGTCCTACGTCGCCCACCGCCACGAGAACCTGCGCGAAGACGCAAAGAAGGCAATATTTAAAAGCAGCTCTTTGCGCCTCTGCGTCTTTGCGGTGAAAAAAGTAGTTTGTCGTTCCTCTGTGGTCTCTGTGACCTCTGTGGTGATACGCCGGCCTTGAAATGTTGTCCCGACGTCGTTAGTTGAGTTTAGATGTAAGAAAGGCCCACAACTGAAGTGAGATCATGGCTGACGTAAAAATCTACCGCACCACGTATTGTCCGTATTGCAACATGGCCAAGCGACTCTTCCAGGAGATGGGAGTCGAGTTCGAGGAGATCGACGTGACCTATGACGATGAGACGCGTCACAAGCTCGTCGAGCGGACCGGCATGCGCACGGTCCCCCAGATCTTCATCGATGACCAATCCGTCGGCGGCTATACCGACGTCAAGGCGCTCAAAGACTCGGGCAAGCTCGAAGAGCTTCTCGGGAAGTAATCGAACAATCGAGTGGTCACTGATCGCAAAAAGCCCACGACTCGCTGCGAGTCGTGGGCTTTTTGCCGTTGCGAAACTACGACCAGCTTATTTGATACCCGAGAAGACGAACGGGTAGTTGATGATGCAGATACCGCCGTCGGGCTTCTCGAAGCGCATGCGCTTGATGACGCGGGCGATGCAGCCCTCGACTTTGCGGTTATGCATGGTGGAGCTGGCGATCGAGGAGCTCATGACCCGGCCGTCGAGGCCGACCTTCCACTGGGCGATGATCTTACCGGCCAGCTTGGGGTTCATCTGCAGCTCTTTCTCGAAGCAGTATTTGATGGCGTTGGACTTGGCGCCGACCACGCGGCGGATGTTGCCCTTGTCGCAGAAGTTGCCGATCTTGGGCGCGCCGTGGCTCAGGTGCGGGCGCACTTTGCGGGCCTTTTTGCGCCCGATCTTGGCGCCGGTGCCTTTGCCGCCGCCGGTGTCGACCTTACCCAGGCCGTGGATGCGACCGAAGCCTTCGCCACCGCCGCCTTTGCCCACGCCGCGCATGCCCATGCCGCCAGCGCCGCGGCCGACGACGAGTTCGCCGCCCTCGCCGCTCATGGCGACGTTCATCTTATTGGAGAAACCTTCCTGGTTGCCGAAGATGTTCTTGAGCGGGCCGGAGCCGAGCATCTTGGAACCCAGCGCCTTGTTGACGCCGATGTTTTTGACGTCGATCTGGTCGACCATCTCGCCGTCGACCTTCGGAATCTTGGACTCGGGGACGTCGGAATCCTCGGCGCCGAATTTGCCCTCTTCGCCGCCGGCCTTCTTGCCGGTGGTGTCTTCCTCGGGCTCGGGCGAGTCCTCTTCCTCGAGGGGATCGTCGACGTCGTTGACGGAGAACTCCACGAAGCGGTCGGGGATCTCGCGGTCGGTCAGCTTGGCGTTGACGTCGTAGCTGAGGAAGGCGCCCAGCAAGAAGCCGATCTGCAGCACCGCGGCCAGGGCGACCATGCCGATGACCGCCGGCTCGAACATGCCGCGAACACCGCGGCCGCCGACCTTTTCCTTCTGAACCACGGACTGGAAGAACACGTTGACGTTGCCCAGGCGAAGCATGCCCCAGTCACCGTCGTGCACCTCGACCTCGTAGACGTCGGCCGAGCCCTCTTCGGTGCTCACCGAGTCGACGCGCGTCGCCTTCCTGTCCTCGATAAGCTCGTCGAGATCCCATTCATCGCCGCCGATGGACAAGGTGCCATCGATCTTGGTGGTGAAGCGGACCTTATAGCCATCCTCCAGACGTTGGAACATCTCGAAGGCCGCGGGCACGCCGGGGGCGGGCACGCTAAAGGCATTCTTGTCATCGTCACCCACCCGAATGATGGGTTCGCTCGTCTGAGTGAAGGTCCGCTCTTGAAAAACCGTCCCATTCCAGACGATCGCAACTCGGAGACTATGATCGTTTTTCACCAGAAATGCTCCCTGAGCAAAACCGCTCTCTGGGCGGTCGCGTCTCAATTCAGCTTGCGTCCGCGGCAACCCAACACTAGCCCGATCATGGGGCGCAGACTTGGGAGAACCGCAGAAGTGCAAGGCAACATACTTAGTCGGCTTTGTAGCGTCAAGCCGCGCTATGCCCGATGGCGCAGACGTTATCGAACATCGCACGAATTCTGAAGTTTTTTCCGCCCCGTGGCGTCTCTCTCACCAGGGAGAAATTGCACGACGGGGCGTTATGACCTAACGTCGAGGCCACCTGTCGGCCTCTCGAATGCTTCTGACAACGGCCACCGCGATGAGTTCCACGCTTTTTTCGAGTCCTCCCCTTCGAGCCGCGCTGCCCTGCGGCGCGACGACGGCCCGCCTGGCCATGGCGGCCATGGTTGGCGCCGCGCTGGTGCTGGTCGCCTCGCCCGGCGCCCACGCCCAGGAGGTGCACGTGCCCCGATCGAGCGAGCATCGCGGCGGCTTCATCCAGAACTTCGACAACGTCACCATCAAACGGATCCGGCCGATCGACCTGCCCCAGACCAAGGCCCCGGGCTCACACATCGCCATTCGGACCAAGAGCGACCAATTGCCCAAGCCGGCCAGCCGCGCGCAATTGCGCAAGATCGCCGCGCGCCTGCACAGCCGCGTCGTCGAGGTCGTCGTCGTGCAGACGCCCCCGCGCCCCTATCGGCAGGTGCCGATGGTCTACTTCGGCCACGCCGTGTGGATCACTCCGCCCACACACACCGACACCAAGAGCAAATTTGCGAGGAAGGAGGACGCCCCTAAGAAGGCGCCGGTGCTGGTGACCACCCTCAATTGGTTGCGCAAGGCCGACCACGTCTATGTCGTGCCCCCGAGCGCCGCGGCCACCACCGGCCATCACATCGGCGCGAGCCGCGCCAAGACGAGCTGGCAAACACGCCGGCGCAGCCTGGCCTCGGTCACGGCGGGCTCGGGAAACCAGAAGTGGCTCGAGGAGCACCGCGACGAGTTGATTCCCGTGGCCGCGCGCCACGCCGACAAGTACCGCAACCTGGTCACGCTGGTCGACGCCAAGAGCGACTCGTCGAACGCCAAGGCCCACAAACTCAAGGTGCCGCCCACCGGCGTCCCCCTATTCGACGCCAAGCATAAGGCGCTGTTTCGCATCTACGGCTACAGCCCCTACGCCGGCGACTCGCTGACGGCCACCTCCATTCAGCCCACCCACCCCGACAACGCTGCCCTCGCCTATTATTGGCAGACCGGCTATCCCGGCGTCCTCGGCGCCCCGCTGGTCTCCCAGGATGGCTACCTCGTTTGTCTCAACGCCTTTCGTCACCCCAAGAATGCCAAGGTCTTTTTGGCGATCCCGACCCCGGCCATCGCCAGCTATCTGGACCACACCCACAAAAGCGGTGGCGATGAGGCCCACGGAGATGATCACTGAGTTGAGCCCGGAGCACCTGCGCCTGGACGAGGACGCCGCACGCCGCGGCGTGCTGGTGGCGTTCAGCGGTGGTGTGGACTCGACGGTATTGTTCCACCTGATGCGCCGCTGGGCACGCCCTCGAGGCATCGAGCTCGCCGCCGCCCACGTCGACCATCGGCTGCGCGCTTCGTCGGGCGGCGACGCCGCGTTTTGCCAGCGCATCGCCCGGGGCTGGGGCGTCCCGCTGGTGGTCGAAACGCTCGACGTGGAGCCCCACGGCTCCATCCAGGAAAACGCACGCGTCCAACGCTACGCCGCGCTCGCCAGGGCCGCGCGCCGCCTGGAGTTGGGGATGGTGGTCACCGCCCACCAGGCCGACGACGCCCTGGAGACGGCGCTGCTGAACTTTCGACGCGGCAGCTCCTCCGGTGGGCTGGCCTCGGGGCTTCGCCAGGCGCACGCGCCTATCTTGTCGTGGCCGGACCTGGCCCTCGCCCGACCGCTGTCGCGCTGTTGGCGCGACCAGATCGAGGAGTACGCCCGCGCCCGGGGCTTATCCTGGCGCACCGACCCCACCAACGCCAAAGATCTCTACCAGCGCAATCGCCTGCGCCAAAAAGTACTCCCCGCGCTCACCGACGACGGACGCCTGCGCCAGCCCATGCTCGACACGCTGGAGAACCTGGCCGGCGAACGCCGCGCGCTGCAGATTCTGGCCGACCGATGCCTGGAGGCGGGCTGGCTGGAGGCGCCCGACCCCGACACCGTCGTCTTTCGCACCGCCCCGCTCGAGGCGATGCCCCACGCCGTCGTCGCGCTGGCCCTCAAGCGGGCGGCGGGCCGCCTGGACGCGGGCGCACAGTTGGGCCACGACCATCTGCACGACGCCTCGCGCGCGATCACACAGGCGCGCCGCGCCCGACTGGCCGTGCGCGGCGCCGTGCTTCACATCGAGCGTGGTCTGGCCATTGTGGAAGCCGCCTACGACCGCGGGGGGCAGCACCTCGGCGAGCGCACCGCGACGTCGATGGCGCTGGACTTCACCGGGCCCGGAGCGGAGATCGCCTGGTTCGGCTCGCGCTTGCAGTGGCGCGTGGCCGACGTCGGCGCCGGCACGACAGCGTCGCCCCGCTCGATCCTCGTTGATCCGGGAGAGGCCCCCGGCGGCTGGGTGCTGCGCGGACCGCGTCCGGGCGATCGCCTCCGACTGCCGAGCGGCGACCACAAGTCGGTGGCCGATATTCTGCGAGAAGCGGGCGTGCCCACGGCGTTTCGCTGGAAGTGGCCCTGTGTGGCGGCGCGCGGCGCCGGCGACCTCGCCTGGATCTGCGGGCTGCGCCACGCCGATGGCCTCGTCGGGCCGGCCTCGAGCGTGCCGCCGACTCGCCTGGAGTGGCGAGCGGCGCCCAACTCCATCTTCGACGCGCTGGCCGGGGCTTCGCCAAATCCGGCGGGCGTTCAGTATTCTTGAAATAATCCACTACGAGCGGCCATTTAGTACCGTGCAGCATGAGGTAATCGCTGCACCAACAGAACTCGGAGCGACGTCCGGCTCGACCGGACCGATGGGGCCGCCTCAGATTTTGCTGAGCGGCCGCCGTCCAGCCTGGTGCGTTGCGCGGGGAACTCCCGGTCGAGTGGTTGAACTTGCTGGGGGTGAGATGCTATAGCAAGGGAGTGGAGCTATCCCTGGCTCATCACCGCCACCTGTACGCTCACGCCCGCCATCGACGGCCTTTGCCGAACCCGGGGCGAGTCACTAGCGCTCGCTCGAGTTTGCACGGTGGAACTAATCAGTAGCCGAGGACCAAAGTGCTAAACAAAGTCCCATTGCGCGCCTGGATCATCTGGGGCGTTCTCATCGTGTTGGGGATCATCATCTTCAACATCCTCAACGATCACACGGTCGATTCTTCCCAGATCAAGTTCAGCGAATTTCGCCAGGCGGCTCAGGCCGGTGAGGTGGACTCGGTCAAGATCAAAGATCTGGAGGTCACCGGCACCTTCGACAAGGAATTCGCCAAGAAGGAACACAACGGCAAGACCCACTTCAAGACGGTGGGCCCGGTCGGTGAAGACCTGCAAGACGTGCTCATGTCCAAGGGCGTGGCGTTTAGCTTCGCCAAGTCCGACGAAAACGTCATGTGGCAGCAGATCTTGGTCACCAGCATCCCGCTGCTGCTGCTCGTGCTGGCGCTGATCTTCGTGATGCGCCACTTCCAGGGAGGCAGCGGCAAGGCGATGACCTTTGGCAAGTCGCGTGCCCGGCTGCTCAACGAGAGCAACAACAAGATCACCTTCAACGACATCGCCGGCATCGAAGAGGCCAAAGAGGAGTTGCAGGAGGTCGTCGAATTTCTCAAAAACCCCAAGAAGTTCACCCGCCTGGGCGGACGCATCCCCAAAGGCGTGCTGTTGATGGGCAAGCCGGGCACCGGCAAGACCCTGCTGGCACGCGGGGTCGCCGGTGAAGCGGGGGTGCCCTTCTTCTCGATCTCCGGCTCGGACTTCGTGGAGATGTTCGTGGGCGTGGGCGCCAGCCGCGTGCGCGACCTATTCGACCAGGGCAAGAAGAACGCGCCGTGCATCATCTTCATCGACGAGATCGACGCCGTGGGCCGCCAGCGTGGCTCGGGGCTCGGTGGCGGTCATGACGAGCGCGAGCAGACCCTCAACCAACTGCTCGTGGAGATGGACGGCTTCGAATCCAACGAGGGCGTCATCCTCATCGCCGCGACCAACCGCCCGGACGTGCTCGACCCGGCGCTGTTGCGCCCGGGGCGCTTCGACCGCCGCGTGGTGGTGCCGCCGCCGGACGTGCGCGGCCGCGAGCTGATCTTGCAGATCCACACCCGCCGCACCCCGGTGGCCAAAGACGTCGAGCTGGAGAAAATCGCCCGGGGCACCCCCGGCTTCTCGGGCGCCGACCTGGAGAACCTGGTCAACGAGGCCGCGCTGCTGGCCGCCCGGCGCAACAAGGACCGCGTGGCCCTCGAGGACTTCGAGGACGCCAAGGACAAGGTGTTGATGGGCGCCGAGCGCAAGAGCGCGGTGATCACCGACGCCGAGAAACGCGTGACCGCCTATCACGAGGCCGGTCACGCCCTGGTCGCGCTGCTTCAAGAGGGCACCGACCCGGTCCACAAGGTCACCATCATCCCCCGCGGACGCGCTCTGGGTGTCACCCAGCAGCTTCCCGACGAGGACCGCCACACGATGCGCCGCGACTACGTGCTCAAGCGTCTGGCGGTGATGATGGGCGGGCGCGCCGCCGAGCTGGTGGTCTTCAAAGAGATCACCACCGGCGCGGGCAACGACATTCAGGTGGCCACCGACATGGCCCGCAAGATGGTCTGCGAGTGGGGCATGAGCGACCGCATCGGCCCGCTGGCCTACATCGACGGGGACAACAACCCCTTCCTGGGGGGCAACGGTCTGTCGACCCACCGCCCCTACAGCGAGTCCATCGCCAAGGAGATCGACGCCGAGGTCAAGCGCATCGTCACCGAACAGCATGACCTGGCCGTGCAACTGCTGCGCGACAATATGGACCTGCTGGAGTTGATGTCCCAGGCGCTGCTCGAGTTCGAGTCCCTCGACGCCACCGACATCCAGATCTTGCTCGAAGAGGAGAGCCTGGAGGGCATCCGCGATCGGCGCGCCGAGATGGATAAGGAGCGCGACAACGCCGACGAGGAGCGGGTCCCCAAGACCGGCTTCACCACCAATCTCAAGGACAAGAAGAACCAGGGCAGCATTGGCAACCTGGCCCCTTCGACCAATTCCTGACGGCGCTCCGTCCAGGCGTGGGTCCCAAGCAGACCCACGCCTGGACGTCGCCCCACTCAATGCCTGATGACTTTCTTCGCTCGCCCCACTGTTCGACCGGACTTGCCAGACCTTCGGGTCGGTGATCGCACGCTCGCCTTCGGCGGGCGTTTTTACGTCATGGGGGTCCTCAACGTGACCCCGGATTCGTTTTCCGACGGTGGGGAGTATTTCGCCCGCGACGACGCCGTCGAGCGCGGCCTGCGCATGGCCGAGGCGGGGGCGGATATCCTGGACGTCGGCGGCGAGTCCACCCGCCCGGGGGCCGCCGCGGTGGGCGTCGACGAGGAGATCGGCCGGGTCGTGCCCGTCATCGAGGCGCTGGCCGCGCGCACCGACGCGCTGATCTCGGTGGACACCTCCAAGTCGGCGGTCGCCCGGGCTGCCTGCCACGCCGGCGCCCACATCGTCAACGACATCAGCGGGCTGGGCTTCGACGAGCAGATGGCCGCGGTGGTCGCCGAGGCCGACGCGGCGCTGGTGCTCATGCATATTCGGGGCACGCCCCGCACCATGCAACACGACCTGAGCTACGACGACGTCGTCGACGAGATCCACGCGTACTTCGTCGACCGGCTCGCCCTCGCCCACCGCGCGGGCATCGACGTCGACAAGATCGTGGTCGACCCGGGCATCGGCTTTGGCAAGAGCGTCGAGCAGAATTACCGACTGATCCGCGAACTCCACCGGTTTTTCGACCTGGGCTGCCCGCTGTTGCTGGGCCCCAGCCGCAAGAGCTTCATCGGAAAGATCCTCGACAAACCGCCGCCCGAGCGCGTCTGGGGGACCGCGGCCAGCGTCGCCTGCGGGCTTTATGCCGGCGCCGACATCGTGCGGGTGCACGACGTCGAGCACATGGTCGACGTGGTCCGCATCGCCGAAGCTATCGCCGGATGTTGAGGCCCCGGGCGGGGATGCGCCTGCCCAAAAGGGGCGAAACTGCTAAAAATTGGCCTTTGGCGTACCAAACCGGTATAGATCACGGTGTGCGATATTAGAATGTGTTGACTGACGGCCGTCGCGCAGCGGCCACCGAGCCCGACCCATGGAGCAACTGCTCGACATCTTCCGCGTCCAGGGATGGAAAGACGCGCTATTGTTGTTGCTCGACATAGCGATCGTCTATTTCGTCATCTACCGCATCCTGTTGCTCATCAAGGGCACCCGTGCGGTGCAGATGCTGTTCGGGCTGGTCGTCATTATCATGTTCTTCGTCATCAGCCAGGAGCAGTACCTCAACCTGGCCACGACGCACTGGTTCATCGAACAGTTTATCGCCAACTTCATCATCATCGTGGTGATCATCTTCCAGCACGATATCCGCCGGGCGCTGGCCCAATTCGGGCGCACTTCCTTTCTGACGGGCACCAACGCCTTCGAGGAGACCCAGGTCCTCGAGGAAGTCATCAAGGCGTCGGTGATGCTGTCGACGCGCAAGATCGGCGCGTTGATGGCCGTCGAGCGCGAGGCCGACCTGACCCACTTCACCGAGGAGGGCATCAAGGTCGACTCGGTGGTCTCCAAGGATCTGCTGTTCAGCATGTTCGTGCCCGAGCACCAAAACCCCCTGCACGACGGGGCGGTGGTCGTTCAGAAGGGGCGCGTGACCGCGGCGGGCTGCTTCTTGCCGCTGACCAACAACCCCCGCGTCGAGAAAGCCCTGGGCACGCGTCACCGCGCGGGCATCGGCCTCAGTGAGGATACCGACGCGGCGGTGATCATCGTCAGCGAAGAGACCGGCATCATCTCCATCGCCTACCTCGGCGAGCTGTACCGCGACCTGGACGCCAACGAGATGCGCGACCTTCTGCAGCGCATCTTCAGCGCCAGCCAGGCCAACCCCCGCGGCTCGGGCTTTTTCGACCGCTTCCGGCATCGCCCCGACACCGACGGCGAGGCGACACCGGGGGAGGCAGCCGACTGATGCTACAGACGCTCGACCGGCTCATCCGACGCATTTTCCTGCAGAACCTGCACCTGAAGGTGATCGCTCTGCTGCTGACCCTGGCGCTGTACTTGTGGGTCAGCGTCGACCGTGAGGTCGAGCGCACCCGCTACACCCAACTGCGCCTGGACGTGCCCTCGCGCATGGTGCTGGTCAACGATCCCCCGACCAAGATCACCGTGACGGTGCGCGGCAAGTGGTCGAACCTCAACCGGCTGGAATCCTCCCAGCTCGAGCCCATTCGCGTGCCTATCGACCCGGATATGGGCATGCGCGGGCGGATCTCGTTGACCCCCGACATGGTCGACCTGCCCCCGGGGCTGCGCGCAGTGGATGTCCAACCCAACGTCGTCCAATTTCACCTGGAGAAGCGCCGCACCAAGATCGTGGCCATTCGCCCGCGGGTGGTCGGCGACCTGCCCGAGGGCTATAAGCTCGAGAAGACCGAGCTGACCCCCGAGCGCCTGGAGATCTCCGGGCCGGAGAGCTCGTTGACCAAGATCCCGGCGGTGTCCACCGAGCCCATCGACGTGCAGGGACACACCGCCTCGTTTACCACCGAGGCCCGCCCGCGCATCGAAGATCCGCTGGTCGAATACCACCTCGACGAGCCTCTGGTGGCCTCGGTGCATATCGGCGCCCAGAAGGTCGAGCGTACCTTCGCGGGCCTGAAGGTCGAGCCGGTCAACGCGGATTCCTCGCTGGTCGCCTCGGTCAAGCCCACCCACGTCACGGTCACCTTCCGCGGGCCCAAGGCGATCCTCGACCACCTCGACCGCAACGACTTGTTGGCCTCGCTGGACCTGTCCGGCGAGCACGCCAGCGGGCCGCGCACCGTCGAGCGCGAGGTCCAAATCCGCAACAAGCCCGAGGGCGTGGAGTTGGTCAGCGAGCAGCCGCGCTATTTCCGGGTGCACCTCGCCCCCAAACAAGCTCAACAACACGCGCAAGATTGAACCGCCGAGTCAAGCCGTTTACAGTGCCCGTCGAGGGTGCATCGCTGCAACCATCGACTTGCTCGGCCTCGCCGATGCGTCGACCTTCGGAGTGAATAACATCCGGTTCTATTCATCGACATGAGGACACCGTCTGCAAGACCTGACGCTGACTTCCATGGATTCGAGCTATGACTGAACGCAAGCTTTTTGGCACCGACGGCATTCGTGGCGTCGCCAATAAATACCCGATGACCCCCGAGGTGGCCGTGCGCCTGGGCCAGGCGATCGCCCACCACTTCAAGAAGGCCTCGCGGCGCAGCAAGCCGCCCGGCCATCGCACCCGCATCCTCATCGGCAAAGATACCCGCCTGTCCGGCTATATGTTCGAGTCCGGCCTGGCCGCGGGCATCACCAGCATGGGCGCCGACGTCCAGTTGGTCGGGCCCCTGCCCACGCCGGCGATCTCGTTTCTGACCACGGGCATGCGCGCCGACGCCGGCATCGTCATCTCGGCCAGCCACAACCCCTATCAGGACAACGGCATCAAGATCTTCGGCTCCGACGGCTTCAAGCTGCCCGACTCCGAGGAGGCGATCATCGAGCGCATGGTCCTGGCCGACCGTCCTCCGGCTTGCGAATCCGGGGGCATCGGCAAAGCCACGCGCATCGACGATGCCACCGGGCGCTACATCGTCTTTTTGAAGAATACCTTCCCCAAGGATCTGACCCTGGAGGGGGTGCGCGTGGTCATCGACTGCGCCAACGGCGCCGCCTACAAGGTCGCCCCGGACGTGCTGCGCGAATTGGGCGCGGAGGTGTTTACCGTGGGCGACACCCCCGACGGCATCAATATCAACCTCGAGTGCGGCAGCACCCACCCGGAGACGACCATCCGGCGGGTGCGCGAGACCCGCGCCGACATCGGCATCTGCCTGGACGGCGACGCCGACCGCGTCATCCTCATCGACGAACAGGGCACCATCGTCGACGGCGACAGCATCCTGGCCCTGGCGGCCATGACCATGAAGCAGCGCGATCTGCTGGCCAAAGACACCCTCGTGGCCACGGTCATGAGCAATATCGGCCTGGAGATCGCGCTGAAGCGCCGCGACATCAAGGTGGTGCGCACCCAGGTGGGCGACCGCTACGTGGTCGAGAAGATGCGCAACGACGGCTTCAATCTGGGCGGCGAGCAATCCGGCCACCTGATCTTCTTGGACCACACCACCACCGGCGACGGCATGCTCGCCGCGCTGCAAGTGCTGGCGATTTTGCAGCGCGAGCAGCGCCCGTTCAGCGAGCTCAGCGAGGTCATCACCCCCTACCCGCAGGTGCTCGTCAACGTCAAAGTGCGCGAAAAGCCCCCCCTGGACGGCATCGAGGAGTTCCAGAGCGAGCTGGTCAAGATCGAGGAGAAGCTCGGCGAGGAGGGCCGCATCGTGGCCCGCTACTCGGGCACCGAGCCCAAGGCCCGCGTCATGGTCGAGGGGCCCGACGAGACCATCGTCAAGGGCTACGCCGAGGAGCTAGCGGCGTGCCTGCGCCGCCAGATCGGCGCATGAATGCCGACATGGGCCTCGATGGTTCGCACGTCTTCGGAAGGTAGGCGCTACGCGCCAACCCTCCGCTACAGAGGCCGAGCAAACGACGCTCGGCGCGGCACCTGAACAACGGCGCCTTTTTTCCAAGCGTAGCCGAAGGCGAAGCGCGCCGCGTGCCGTTCAACGCGGCCTTTGTAGCCGAGGGTAGGCGTGAGGCCAAAGCCTCGCGCCTACCCTCGGTTGACGACGCCCCACCCCAAACGCTAGCTGTTTGCATGGTTGTGACCATCTGACATTTCCCACCAAGGAGCGCCCCCCATGCATCTCGACCGTCCCCGACTCGGCGTCAACGTCGACCACATCGCCACCATCCGCCAGGCGCGCGGCACCCACTATCCCGACCCCGTCGCCGCCGCCAGCATCGCCGAATTGGCCGGCGCCGATCAGATCACCGTCCACCTGCGCGAAGACCGCCGCCATATCCAGGACCGCGACGTCGAGATCTTGCGGCGCACCGTCGGGACGAGGCTCAACCTGGAGATGGCCGCCACCGAGGAGATGCTCGAGATCGCCTGTGCCATCGGGCCGGATATGGTCACGCTGGTGCCCGAAAAGCGCGAGGAGCAAACCACCGAGGGGGGCCTGGCGGTCGCGCAGAATCACGACCGGCTGGCCGACTATGTCGAGCGGCTGCGCGAATCGGGCGCCCATATCAGCCTGTTCATCGATCCCGACCTCGACCAGATCGACGCCAGCGCCGACATCGGCGCCGAGATTGTCGAGCTGCACACCGGCGACTACTGCGAGGCGGCCGCCGAATTCACCAACCGCAAGCGCGCCACCGACTTCGACCGCGACGCCGAGCTCGCCCGGCTCGCCGCCGGCGCCCGGCACGCCGCCGAGTTGAATATGATCGTCGCCGCCGGCCACGGGCTGGACTACAAAAACGTGCTGCCCGTGGCGGCGATCAGCGAGTTCGAGGAGTTCAACATCGGCCACAGCATCGTCGCTCGGGCGAGCCTGGTCGGCCTGGAGCGCGCCGTCGCCGAGATGATCGACGCGTTGATGTTGGGCCGATCGAACGCCTAACGAGCCCCTCGCAGCCGCACTCCCGTGTTCGCGAACAAAGAGGCGACCATGAAACTCGTCACCCCCGAACAGATGCGCCAGATGGATCGCCAGGCCATCGACGAGGTCGGCATCCCCGGCATCGTGCTCATGGAGCGCGCCGCGCTCGGCGCCGTCCAGACGCTGTACGAGTACCTGCCCTCCGGAGCCCTGGGCCCGATCGGCTTTCTGTGCGGCGGCGGCAACAACGGCGGGGACGGCCTGGCCATGGCCCGCATGGTCGCCAACGACGGCTACCAGCCGGTGGTGGTGTTGATGAGCGCCGCGGACTCCTACAAGGGCGACGCGGCCACCAATCTGGCGATCTTGCGCAAGCTGAACGTCCCGCTCGTCGAGCTCGGCGACTGCGAGCCCGACGAGGCCCGCGAGCGCCTCGACGAATTCGGCTACTGCCTGGCGTGGTGCGACGCGCTGCTGGGTACGGGCCTGGATCGCGAGGTCAAAGGCCGCTACGCGGCGGCCATCGACTTCATCAATGCCCAGCCGTTCGCCTTCGCGGTCGACATCCCCAGCGGGGTCAACGGCACCAGCGGCCAGGTCATGGGCTGCGCGGTCGACGCCGACGTCACCGCGACCTTCGGCGAGGTCAAGCTCGGCCAGGCCGTCTACCCCGGCCGCGCGCTGTGCGGCGACCTGCACGTCATCGACATCGGCATCCCGCCGGCGGTCGTCGACGAGGTCGGCTGGCAGGCCGAGCTCATCGACGCGCGCTGGACGGCCACGCGCATGGGCGGCCGGCCGGCGAGTTACCACAAAGGTGACAGCGGAAAGCTCCTCATCGTCGCCGGCAGCCACGAGAAGACCGGCGCGGCGCTCCTGGCCTGCCGCGGCGCGCTCGCCTCCGGCGTCGGCCTGCTCACCGTGGGCACCCACGCCCAGGTCATCCCGCGCATCGCCACGACCGTCAACGAGGCCATGGCCGCCCCGATGCTCAGCGACGTGCCCGACGGCGGCTGCCGCGAGCGCTTGATGGACTTCCTCGACCAGGTCGACGCCATCGGCATGGGACCGGGCATCGGCACCAACGACGGCACCAACGACGCGCTCGAGGCCGTCTTGAATAGCCAGGTCCCCGCCGCGGTCTTCGACGCCGACGCGCTCACCCTGCTCTCCCAGCTCGACGACTACGCGCCGCTGCGCGCCTTCGCCCAGCGCGCCGACGTCGTCCTGACGCCCCACCCCGGCGAGATGGCCCGGCTGAGCCGGTGTACCATCGCGGACATCACCGCCGACACGGTCGGGAAATCGGTCGACCTCGCCAACGAGACCGGCTGCATCGTGGTGTGCAAGACCGCCGCCACGGTCATGGCCGCCCCCGCCTCCGACGATCAACCGGCGCGCGTCTGCGTCAACTCGACCGGCAATCCGGGCATGTCCACCGGCGGCGTGGGCGACGTGCTCACCGGCATCGTCGCCGCCCGCCTCGCCGAGGCCAGCGAGGATGCCTTCGACGCGGTCTGCCTGGCGGTGTATGCTCACGGAGCGGCCGGCGACGCCGCTGCCGACGAGCTCGGCGAGCGCGGCATGGCCGCGGTCGACCTGGCCAAACACCTGCCCGGCGTGTGGAAGCAATTCGAGGAATGAGCGACGTAGACGTACAGCGCGACAAACCGCGCGTCCGGCTGGTGGGCGTCCTGACCGCCCTTTGCCTGGCGCTGGTCGCGCTGGCGGGCTGCTCGGACCCGTACGACCCCAGCGGGCCATCCGACGAACTGGCCGCCGGCCAGCTATGCCTGCCCGGCACTGCCGATTGCCCGGACCACGTGCTGCTTCGCCGCACCGCCGCCATCGGCGCCGATCGGGTCGACTTTCGCCTCACCAATCTCGGCAGCGACCAGGCCCGGATCACCGTCCGGGCCACGCTTCCGGCGGGCGTGTCGCTGGACGCAGGCACCGACACCGACGCCTCCGCGCCCGACGTGGCCCCGCCCGACGTGGGCACCAGCGATGCGGGCGACGCTGGAAGCGCCGGCGACGCTCCATCGGTGGTCGCCTCGCGCAGCTACACGCTGGCCGCCGGCGAGTCCGTCGCCGATCGCTTCGTCCAAGACGAGCTGTTTACGCACACATCCTTTACGCTGGCGATCCAATGCGACGCCTGCCAGGCGACGCTGGATTATTCGCTGGGCTCGGAACCGCTGGAGTGCCGCTCCGACGACGATTGCAGCGGCGTGTGGGTGTGCAGCCAGGCCGATGGGCGCTGCGTCGAGTGCCTGCACAACTCCGACTGCGCCGACAACCAGACCTGCGACATGACCACGCGCAGTTGTACGCCGCCCACGGCCTCGGGCTGCTCACAGACTCCGATCAGCCCGCTCTCGTGGCTGGCCGGCGTGCTGGGACTGGTCGCCCTGGTCGTGCTCGGCCGGCGCCGCCTACTCGCCGCCGTCTTCGCGGCCAGCCTGGTGCTCGTCATCGATCTGGCGCCAGCCCACGCCGCACCGCCACGCGCCGGCGTCAACCTGGGCGTGGGCTGGCGGTTTCTGAGCGGCGAGCTCGGCGCCAACACCAAGCGTGGCATCGGCATCACCATCGACCAGGAGCTTCGCAGCGATCACTTCGGGGGCCGCGTCGAGTTGGGGGCGAGCTACTTCCTGACTACCCAGCAAGCTCCCCCGCTGTCCCACGAGTTGATGATGTATTCGGTGGCGCTCGGTCCCCTGGCCTATTTCGCGGTCGGGCCCACCGAGGTCGCCGTGGGGCTGGACTATCGCCACGTCGGCCTGGTCTCCAACAGCCTGGTGCGCCTGACGGGACCAGACGTCAATCACGGCGCCGCCGGGGCGACCGTGGAGGTGCGCTACCGCCTCGCGCCCATCGATCTGATGGTGCGCGGCGGCTACCACCCCATCTTCGGGCTGAATAGTTCGTTATTTACGGTGGATCTGGCGGTGGGACTGACCGCCCAGGGGGACTAAAGCACGGTTACTTCGGAAACCGGAGTAAGGGTGCTTTAACTCTGCTTGTCGCGCAGCGCGCGCAGGCGCTTTTTGAGCTCGCGCTTGCTGACGACCCGTGCCTCGACCAGCAGCTCGGAGACCACCTGAATGACCTCCTTTTGGTAGGCCAGGCGCTTCTCCAACAAGCGGATCTGCTTTTCGTGAGTGCTGACGATATCCTGCAGCGTGCGCTCACGCTGCTTCGGGCCGTTATCCTCGTCGAACAGATCGAAGTCGTCCTCCGAGGAGTTGTCGCCGGTTTCTTCCTCGTAGCGGCTGAACACGCCGCTGACCTGCGGCTGGTCGAAGCCCCACGCCGCCCCGCTGCCGTCGCGCCGGTCGAAGGCCGAGCTGCTCAGGTTGGGATCGAGCGAGGCAATCTCCGGCCCGCTGGGCGGCTGGTCGTCCTCGTCGTCCTCATCGAGCGACAGATCGAAGTCGTTGAGCGCGCGGGTGATCGGCCCTTGACTGCCGTTGGGCTTCTTGCTCTTGCGCCCGCCGCGGTTGATGCCCGCCTTGGCCGCCTCGTTCTTGTGCTTGGGCGGTTCGTCCCCCGAGGATTCGGAGGCCTCGCTGTCGTCGTCCCAGTCGTCGATATAGTCGAACTCGGCCGTCACGGCCACGTCGCTCGTCCGCGCATTCGGCCGGTGCTTGCTCTCCTCGAGCACGTCCGCTTCCAACGTCTCGTAGATGGACTTGCTCTCGTCGCCCGAGCGCACGTCGTTTTTGGTGTTTTCGCTCATATAGTCGCGTAACGATGCGCGGTATAACCACCCGCTAATGAGATGCACGATACCAGTGCCCTCACGATCCGGCAAAAATAGGGCCGACGAGACCGCCCACAATTAGGCCCGGTACCTCGCTGGTGGGCTTCCAAAGATTCCACACATGCCCGCCAAAATCAACGCATATGCCATTGAAAAAGGCACGCCCATACACACAATTAGGCCCGCACACCGGCCTCGACACAGGGTCCGTGCCCCCGTGAGATCACTTCGAGGCAGGGGTCGTGACCCTGTTTCTATTCGGTCTTCGACGCTTCCTTGGCGGCTTCGAGCTTGCGGCCATGGTCGGCGCCGCCGTTGGACGGCGACACCGACGGCAACGCCACGCCGCCGTCGGGGCGGATGCCCATGAAGATGTCGCTGGTCTGCACGATGGGCGCCGAGGCCTTGGCCTTGCCGGCGTGCGAGCGAACGGTGAGCTTGCGCTGGAAGTTGATATCGGCGGCGTAGACACTGCCGTTGTGCACGTTGACGAGCTCCACACCCTTGCCGTCGCCGGTCAGGTCGAAGGCGGCGTTGGCCTTATCGGTGTCCAGCCTTCCGCTGACCTTGCCGTGCAGGGTCTGGCGAATGACAGCCACCTTGCGCTTGTCGATCGTCACCGTGCCCACGAAGCGATCCTCGATGGTCACCTGACCGTCGGCCTTGACGCCCAATTTCTTGGAATCGACCGTCAACGGGCGTTTGTAAGACCACGTGTCGCCGGGATTGACCGCCCCGGAGAAAAAGCGCGGGGTCAGGAATGTCTGGGCATCGCGGACCAAAAACAGCATGCGACGCGCCTGGGGGTTGGGCACCGCGCGCCACTCGAAGTCGACCGGTTCGCCATTGGCGGCGACGTACGAGCGGGTGACCGAGCCTCGCACCAGGTCTTCGACCTGGGAGGTAATCCCCGCGCCGATATGCTCGCCCTTGCCGTCGACCACGTCGGCCTTCGCGTGGTCGTAGTGCCGGGTGATCGCCAGCACGCCCTTGCGCTCGAAGCGCCCGGCCTGCGCGTCGGTGACCCCGTCGTGCACGCCCAACTCGATATGGGTGGTCAGCGTGCTCGGTTTGGATCCCGGGCGCTCGTCGCGCGACGCCTGGCGTAGAAGCAGCCGATACTTATTGTCCTGGTGGGTGCGGTGGCGAAGCGTGAGCGCGCCGTCGCTGGTGTCGATGAGCTTTTGAGACACGTCCAGCGGCACCAACGCCGTGAATTTGGGCGGCGGAGCGTCGCTGCGATCGGGGTCGTGCTGGTGGGTGATCGCCAGGTAGTAACCCAGCGCCATCAGGATGAGGGCCACGCCAAAAAGTGGCCACAAACGCTGGGGCGAGCGCTGCCGCGTCGCGGCCGCTACCGGTGCCTCTGATTCGGTCGGATGGTTCAAGACGAAACCGCGCTACTTCGAGGGTCAACGTTACTGCGAGAGGTTGTGTAGTACCCGGCGTGCCCGTCGTCAAACCAAAGGCGACGCCCCGCCCGGCCAACTTCTCGCCTGCCCCCTCTCGCTCAGTCGCCGAGAAGGACCCACCCCAACAATGCCGCAGCGGCGAGCAGACACAGCATCACCAGGATGTACGTGCCATCAAAAGCGCCGGGATCCACGGGAAATTCCATCGATGGTGTTCAGAGCGTTTGGTCAGAGCGCGACGGCTCGCGCGAATGCATCGACCCGCTGGTGGGCGGCCTGACGGGCCTGCTCGAGAGCCTCGACGGAGTCGACGACGGTGCCCAGGCAGGTCAGCACGGCCTCCACACGGTCCGGTGGCACGCCCAGGCGCGCCGATGGGCCCTCGCGGCGGGTGGTCTCGAGGCCCTCGCCGGCTTGCATCTGGCCGAACACCCCGTCCGAAGCGGCATACGGCCAGTCACGCTTGAGCTCGAAGTAGGCCGAAGCCGCCTCGATCGCCGACGCCCGCTGCAGACAGCGCGTCGGCGGCTCCATGCCGTTGTGATCGGCGGCCAGCGCCAATAGCTCGCGCACAAAGCGCACGTCGGTGATGACCAACCCGTACAGGTAGCTATCACGCACGGCCTGGAGCACCAATAATTTCTCGCGATCTCGCAGCAGGTCGTGGGCGGCGCACAGGTAGTCCTCGCAGGTGTGACGGTCGTACACCCCGCAATCGCGCCCGTCGACCCCGTCGTTTTGCAACGGGTGGACCAGGCAGCCCACCTTGCGTTTGGACACGGCAACGCCGGCCCCGTCATCGAGGCCCAACACCCCCAGAAACGGGCAGTTGGGCAGCCCGCTCAAAAGCTTGTGCGAGGCCCGTGTCTCCTCCCAACGCGCCCGAAACGCCTGCAGGGAGGCGGCGTCGGCGACGTCGGCCTGGGCGTAAAACGCGCGCGTGCGCCGCTCCAGGCGCGCCCACACCGGCGCCGACGCGCTGTCGACATGGTTGTACATGCCGCAGCACGCCCCGCAGCTCTTGTCGGCGTCGGGATGACACAGGATGTCGGGCACGCTCACTGCTTGGCCCCTTCGCACTTCTTCTGGGGGTTGAGCAAACGCGCGCCCTTGGGCGGCTTGAACTCGAAGCCGCTGTCGGGGAGGTTTTTGTTGATGCGCGCCTTCGAGAACTCGATCTCGTTGGTGTTGCCGTAGGGATCGTAGATGGTGGTCTTGTCGACCTGGAAGGTCTTGGGATCGAGCTCGAAGACCAGCTTGGTATATTTGGCCGTCGGCTTCTTGGGCACCAGATCGAGCACCGGCTTTCGCGCCGTGGAGCGCTTGTCGAAGGAGACGTTGAACTCCTTGAGCAGATCACCCTGCCCCATCAAAAACTTCAGGCTGGTGGGCAACTGGCTTTCGGCCAGGCATTTTTTGAACACCTGTTTGAACTGGTACTCGTAGATCCAGAAGCTCGCCCCGTCGCTGACGAGCACCTTCTCGCGGCCGGTGCCGTCGTTTTTGTAGTAGTCCCAGCGCATCTTGCCCGGCTTCTTGAAGTACACCCGTCCGTGGCTCTTCTTGCTCGAGCCGGCGGCCACGTCGGTGTAGGTCTGGTTGAAGTGGGCGTGGTAGTCGTTGGTCTTCTTGTAGAATTGCTGGACGCGCCGGGCGACGTCCTCGGCGGACATGCCCGCCGGCGCCTGGGTGCTGGCGGCCTGACTCTTGGCAGCCTGATTCTTGGCGGGCTGACTCTTGGCAGCCGGCCCGGCTTTCTGCTGAGCCGACGCCGGCTGCACGCTCAGGCACAGCGCCGCGCCCAGCGCCGCCAGCGCGATCAACAGCGGGCGGCGTCGGTGGGAAGACTGCCATTTGCTCGGTGACTGATTCATCATCGACTGTTCCAAAGCTTGCGGAAAAACGATTCGATCGCCCAACTCAACTACTTCGACGCCGCCCCGACGGATTTATGCAAAACGTGGGAACGCGCGCTCAGGAAACCAACTCCTGGCGCTCGAGGCCGGCGTCGGGGATCTGCTCGATGAGCACCGTAATAACCTTTTTGGGGTCGGCGTCCAACACCCGGAAGCGTAGCCCCTGCCACAGCACTTCGTGGCCGCGCTCGGGCACCCCGCCCACCTGGGTCATCAGGAAGCCGCCCAGCGACTCGTAATCGGGGTGATCGGGCAAGGCCATGCCGAAGAATTCCTCGATCTCGTCGATGGGCACCCGCGCGTCGGCACGCACCGAAAACGCGTCCAGGCGCACCATCTGGGCGGGCTCGACATCGTACTCGTCCTGGATGTCGCCGAAGATCTCCTCGATGATGTCCTCCAGGGTGATCAACCCGGCGGTGCCGCCGAATTCGTCGACCACGATGGCCATGTGCAGCCGCTCGGATTGAAACTCCGCCAACAGCTCGTCGACCCGCTTGGTCTCGGGCACGAAGTACGGCCGGCGCAGGTAGTCGCGCACGTGGAAGCGCTCGGCGCGCCCGCTGGCCATCACCGTGAGCACGTCCTTGGCGTAGAACAACCCCACGATCTCGTCGGCGTTGCCCTCGTAGACCGGCAGGCGGCTGTGCCCGCAGGCGACCAGGGTGTCGATGATCTCGTCGAGGCTCATCGTCAGCGACAGCGCCTGCACATCCGTGCGCGGCACCATCAGCTCGCGCACCAGCGTGTCCGGGAATTCGAAGACCGAGCGCAGCAGCCGCTCGCGATCCTCGGAGAAGCTGCCCTCGCGTGCCCCCAGATCGATCAGGTACTCGAGGTCCTCGTCGGTGACGAACGGGGTGCCCGGCTCGCTGTCTTCGCCCACCAGGCCGACCACGCCGCGCGCGAGCAGCGCGAACACGATCGTGATCGGCCACAACAGGACATAGGGCACCAAGAAGAGCGACATCAGCGGGCGCGCCAACCTCTGGGCGCTGCGCTTGCCGATGCTCTTGGGGGTGACTTCGCCGAAGGTCAGCACCAGGAAGGTGATCGCGCCCACCGCGCCGGGGATGACCCAACGGGTGCTCGACGCCCCGGTAAATAGCAACGCCGCCGCGTGCGTCGTCAGGGCGGCCGCCGTCAGGTTGACCAGGCTGTTGGCGATGAGCAGGCCGGTGAGCACGCGCGTGGGGCGTTGGCGCCACACGCGCAGCGCGAACGAGTTCTTCTCCTCGACGAGCCTTCGCGCCTGCGATTCGCTCAGCGAGGTTAACGCCGTTTCGGTCGCCGAAAATAGCGCCGAGCCCACCAGACACAGCACAATTCCGACGACGTCCGGTAACACGGAGTCCAAAATGTCTCGACCACTCGAGTGTAATGACGGAGCACAGGCCAGCCTGCTCTCCCGGGGCACCCCACGTGGGTATCCACCAATCTTAATATAGGATCAACGGACGGCTTATTCCCGCGTTTGAATCTCAATCCAGAACTCATTCATATCGACACTTTTGGGCAGGCCTGTCAAGAAACGACCACCCTCGCCCGGCTGCCAGCCGGATCGGGAATATGCGCGCCTGCTCCTGCGCTCTTGCCCTCGCGGAGGCTGGTCCACTATAGAGTTGTTTCGCCCCCAGCCACTGCCGTCGCGCCTGCCCCAGACGCGTCGTTGTGACGCGAGCATTGTGACGAGTCCATTGTGTGCCGAGCCATCCCATGAAGAAGAAACGCCCCGTCTTGCGCCTGTTTCCGGTCCTGCTGCTCAACCTGATCGGCTTTGCCATCGCCGTGCCCGTGTTGCCGGCCCTGGCCAAGGATCTGGGGGGCACCGCCGTCGACGTTGGCTTTTTGTACGCCATTCAGGCGTTGGGCCAATTCATCATGGCCCCGGTGTGGGGCGGGATCTCCGATCGCTTCGGGCGCAAACGCACGCTGCTGGCCACCTTCTTGACCGCGGCGGTCTTCGACTTTTTGACGGCCCTGTCCCCATCGCTGCTGGTGCTGTACATCATGCGCCTGCTCGTGGGCATGTGCGCGGGCAACGTGGCCACCGCCTCGGCGCTCATCGCCGACGCCACCGACGCCGAATCGCGCAGCAA
This sequence comes from uncultured delta proteobacterium, assembly GCA_963697525.1. Taxonomy (GTDB): domain Bacteria; phylum Myxococcota_A; class Bradymonadia; order Bradymonadales; family Bradymonadaceae; genus Bradymonas. The sequence goes on along the minus strand of OY969087.1, from coordinate 3,450,247 downwards.
AGGCATGGCCGTCATCGGCATCAGTTTCGGCATCGGCTTTACCGTGGGCGCCGGGCTGGGCGCGGCCATCAGCACCATGGAGCAGGCCGGCGCCGGCCTGTGGGGCAGCGGCCTTCCCTTCGCCGTGGGCGCGGCCATCTACGTGCTCGCCGCCCTGGTGGGCGTCTTCCTGCTCGTCGAGCCCACCCAGGACGCCGGCGAGCGGCGTGAAAACCGCGTCAAGATCAGCTTCCAGGCGATCGCCAACCACCTCAAGCGGCGCAAGATCGCGGTGATGTGCACCATCTTCTTCTTCTACACCCTGGCGGTGACCATCCTGGAGGGCACCTTCTTCGTGTACGCCGACAAGATCTACGGCTGGCACGAAAAACAGGTGGGCCTGGTCTTTGCCGGCCTGGGCTTGCTCATGGCCATCGTCCAGGGTGGCGTGGGCCGGCTGTCCAAGAAGGTCGGGGATCGCACGATGACCGGCCTGGGCGTGCTCCTTCTGGGGGTGGGCCTGGTGCTCACGCCCAGCGAGCACATGCTGTGGTTCCTGTTTACCTTTTTGGGCGTGGCCACCGTCGGGCGCGCCTTCGTCCACCCGGGCGTGCTGTCGATGACCTCCCACTTGAGCCAGAAATCCACCCAGACCGGCAAGGTCATGGGGGTGCTGCAGTCCTTTGGCAGCCTGGCGCGCATCTTCGGCCCCGCCCTCGGCGGCTTGCTGTTCCGCCACGTCTCCCCCCAGGCCCCCTTCTGGGCCGCCGGTGGCGTGCTTTTGCTCGCCGGCGCCTGGTGGTGGTCGACCACCGGCCCCGACTTCGGCGTCCAGCCCAAAACGGCGTGATCGCCCCCGCAGCTTTTGCCGTCCCATCGGGCCCCAAATAGCCCAACTTCTTTCTAGCCAAACCGTATCGGAAGTGGTACCCCCTTGCTGGGCTGCGTGGGGCCAATGAATTGTGATTCATTTTCCCGCCAGCCTACCGCAATATTTTCGGCAAGCGCGCAGGTTTTGCGCTTGCTTTTCGGTCTTCGGCGCACCAGTTTCGCCCCCCGGCCGCGCGGTCAAGTTAGGCGTATTCCGGGCCCGAAGTCTTTGTTGACAAGCCGTTCCAGTGATGGGATAGAAGGGCCGGTTTTCGACGGGCCCGCGAGACGATCCCGCGGCCGCCTGATGTCGTCACCTGGAGTCAGCATGCAAGTTCTCATGAAGACCCGCTTCCTCTCCGTACTCGGTATATTCATCCTGGCGCTCCTGATTGGTTTTGCCGCCTGTGTCAATCCCCGCAAGGGATATGCACCCAAGCAGCCGATTGCCTTCAGTCACCAGGTCCACGCCGGGGTCAACCAGATTCCGTGCAAGTATTGCCACGTCAGTCCGGGCGAAGGTCGGCGATCGTCGATCCCGGGCGTCAATACCTGCATGAACTGTCACAGCCAGGTCGAAGGCAGCACCCCCTTCTACAAGAAGGAGATCAAAAAGGTGCGCAAGGCCTGGCAGACGGGGACGCCCATCAAGTGGGTCAAAGTTCACGACCTGCCCGACCTGGTCAAATTCAGCCACCAGCCCCACATCATGCGCGGGCTGAACTGTGCCGATTGCCACGGTCAGGTCAACACGATGGACGTGGTCGCGACGCAAAACGCCTTTAACATGGGCTGGTGCGTCAACTGCCACCGCAAGCCGGAGAATAACGCTCCGGTCGATTGCGCGGTCTGCCACTATTGAGCGCGGCTGGCGCCCGAGCGCGGCGACGACCGCCGACGGCCCCCGCCCTTTTGCGCTGAAGGTTTTTCAGCAGCTCATCACACAGTCGAGGTCAGCCCGACGGCTCGCCTCGACGTAACACCTAAGATTGTCGTCATGAGTGAAAAGCCAAACGCTTCCGATCTCCCAAGACACGAGCCTCAGCCCGGCGCGGAGATCACCATGCGCGGCCGCGAAGACGGCGGCGTCACCGTCAGTTTCTCCGACGGGTCCGACGACCTGCACGTCTCGCGCCGTGAGTTCATGCGGATCACCGGCGTCGCTGCCGCCACGGCCGCCATGGCCGGCGCGGCGTGCCGCAATCCCAAAGAAAACATCGTGCCCTACGTCGACCGGCCGGAGACCATCCGCATCGGCAAGGCCAACTACTATGCGAGCGTCTGCTCGGGTTGCTCCGCGCAGTGCGGTGTACTCGTGGAGACGCGCGCCGGCCGACCCATCAAGGTCGAGGGTAACCCCGAGCACCCGGTCAGCCGGGGCGCGACCTGTGCGCGTGGTCAGGCGGCCTACCGTCGCCTCTACGACCCCGATCGCCAGCGCAGCCCGCTCAAAGTGGCCAAAAACGGCCGCAACGAGGAGTTGGACTGGAGCTCGGTCGACAACGCCGTGATCACGGCGCTGGACAAGGTCAAAAGCGGCGGCGGCGTTCGCCTGCTAACCTCGACGATGACCGGCAGCGCTCAGCAGGCGCTCATCGATCAGATCACCAGCGCCCTGCCCAACGCCAAGCATTACACCTTCGATCCGCTGACCTCTCAGGCGCTGATCACCGCCAGCAACGTGGCCTACGGCTTCCCGCACGTGCCCCACTACCGCTTCGACCAGGCCAACGTGGTCGTCTCGCTGGGCAGTGACTTTTTGGGCACCTGGCTGTCACCGGTGGAGTTCACCAAGCAATTTTCGTCGCGGCGCAAACCCGGCGCCGACATGAGCCGGCTGGTCGCCTTCGAGGGCTACCTGTCGCTGACCGGCTCGAACGCCGACGACCGCTATATGGTGCGCTACTCGGATCTACCGTACGTGGCCATGGGGCTGGCCCAACAGGTCGCCCAGCACAGCCCGGCGGGCAACCCCGCGGTGCGCGGCGCCCTCAAGGCGTTCACCCCGGAGGCCGTGGCCAACAAGACCGGCGTGGCCGCCGAGGTGATCAAGAAGACCGCTGCCGAGCTGGCCAAAAACCGCGGCAAAAGCCTGGTCATCGCCGGCGGACAGGCCAGCACCACCGACAACGGTGTCGAGCTCGAGACCGCCGTCAACCTGCTCAACTACCTGTTGGGCAACGTGGGCGCGACCGTCGAGCGCGACGTGCCCAGCAACCAGGCCGTCGGCGGCTTCGGCGACCTGCAGGCGCTGGTCAAAGACATCGACGCCGGCAAGGTCGACGTGCTCATCATCGACCGCACCAACCCGGTCTACGCGGCGCCCCCCGAGGTGGGCATCGCCAAGGCCATCGCCAAGGTGCCCATGGTCGTGAGCACCAGCGACCGCGTCGACGAGACCGCGTTTTACGCCACTTACCTGGCCACCGGGAACCACGACATGGAATCGTGGGGTGACTCCAACCCGCTGACCGGGGTCTACTCCATTCGCCAGCCGACCATCCGGCCGCTGTACAACACCCGCTCGTTCGAAGAGAGCCTGATGGTGTGGTTCGGCGACCAACTCGTGCCCGAGCTCAAACGCTTCTTGCAGACCCCCAAGAGCATCACCGAGCTCGAGAAAAACGAGGGCAACTTCCAGAAGACCAAGGTCGCCGGCCACGCGCCCACTCATGACCCGGGCGCCTGGTACCGCTACCTGCGCGAGCACTGGCGCACCAAGATCTATCCCAAGGCCGACGCCTTCGCGAGCTTCGACGAATTCTGGGACGGCGCATTGCGCAAGGGCGTGTTCGTGGTGCCCCACAAGCCCCACCACCGCGTCAGCATGAACGTCGCCGGGGTGCTTCGCGCCCTTCCCAAGGCGATGCCCAAGGCCCAGGCGACCAAGCCCGGCGACCTGAGCAGCAAAGAGCTGCATATGTTCGCCAGCCTGCCGCTGTACGACGGGCGCAACGCCAACGACGGCCACCTGCAGGAGCTGCCCGACCCCATCACCAAGCATGCGTGGGGCTCGTACATCGCCGTCAGCCCCAAGACCTTCAAAGAAGCCGACCTCGCCCTGGGCGACATCGTCAAGATGAGCCTGAAGGTCGGCGGCAAGCGCTACGAGCGCCTCTTCCCGGTGCTGATGCAGCCGGGCGTGCACGACGACGTCGTCGCCATCCCCCTGGGCTACGGGCGCACCCGCTGTGGTGTGGTCGGCTCGGACATCGGCGTCAACGGCTTCGAGCTCACCCACGTCAAGGACGGCCGCCAGATCATGAGCGGCTTTCCGGTCAAGCTGGCCAAGACCGGCGACCAGCAGGTGTTGGCCGTCGAGCAGGGCTCGCAGGTCATCGACCTGCACCAGCGCCCGATCATCGCCACGGCGACCCTGGCGGAGTACCAAAAGGACCCGCAATCCGGCGTCGAGAAGCACCAGAAGCTCGAGACGCTGTGGGAAGAGCACGACTACCGCAAGCTAAGCGGCATCAAGTGGGGCATGTCCATCGACATGACCACGTGCACCGGATGCAATGCCTGCGTGACCGCCTGCCAGGAGGAGAACAACATCCCCGTGGTCGGCCGTCAGGGCATCATCGAGGGGCGCGAGATGTACTGGATGCGCATCGACCGCTACTACAAGCTGCCCGGCGAGGACCCCGAGTTCCGCAAGCTGCGCTACAGCCCGACCGACGATCCCATGTTCGCCCGCCACCCCTACGTGGCCATGGCCGAGTACATGGACAACCCGCGCGTGCTGCACCAGCCGATGCTGTGCCAGCACTGCGAGCATGCTCCCTGCGAGACGGTCTGCCCGGTCGCGGCCACCATGCACAGCAGCGACGGCCTCAACCAGATGGCCTACAACCGCTGCGTGGGGACGCGGTATTGCTCGAACAACTGCCCGTACAAGGTGCGCCGGTTCAACTGGTACAACTACTCGCAGGACCGCAGCGACAGCTTCATGGCCCGCTTCTTCCCCGAGATGAAGGAGCACGCCCGCCTCAACGTCGCCGAGCCGCTGCCTCTGGGCATGAACCCCGAGGTCATCGTGCGCAGCCGCGGCGTCATGGAGAAGTGCACCTTTTGCGTCCAGCGCATCCGCCGGGCCAAATGGCAGGCCAAGAAGGAAGGCCGCAGCAAGTTGCATGACGGCGATGTCGTCACCGCTTGTCAGCAGGTCTGCCCGGCCGACGCCATCAAGTTTGGGAACTTGCTCGACGAGCAAGCCGTCGTCACCCAGAACCACCGCTCTCCGCGAGCCCTGGCGGTACTGGCCGACGTTGGAACGAGACCGTCCATCGCCTACCTCTCCAGCATCTGGAACACCCAGACTGAAGAGGCCTAAGGCACCGTGCGCGCCCTGAAAGACGGGCGCGCGACTTTGTATTGTCGTATTCTCTCGCTCGAAAGAGTCTAGGCATGGAACGCAGCGAACTCACCGGACTACCGCATTACCACGAGGGTGAAGGCCCCCTCGGGGGACCGAAGGCCAAGCGCGAGCCGCTGGTCACCGGAAACAAGAGCTATAGCGACGTCTCCGACGACATCGCTGGCCACACCGAGCGGTTTCCCACGAAACTGTGGTGGTTTCTGTTCGTCCCCTCATTTCTCCTGTTCATGGTCTTTCTGGCTGGCTTGGCCTGCAGCACGACCGTGGGCATCGGGACGACGGGCCTAAACCACCCCATCGGCTGGGGCGTGTTCATCGTCACCTTCGTCTTCTGGATCGGTATCGGCCACGCCGGCACCCTGATCTCGGCGATTTTGTTCCTGTTCAACCAGACGTGGCGAACGGCGATTAACCGCTCCGCGGAGGCGATGACCATCTTTGCGGTCATGGTCGCCGGTGTCTTCCCGCTGATGCACACCGGCCGTCCGTGGTTTGCCTACTGGCTGTTCCCGCTGCCCAACGGGCGCGGGCCGCTGTGGGTCAACTTCAACTCCCCGCTGTTGTGGGACGTCTTCGCGGTGTCGACCTACGCGACCATCTCGATCGTGTTCTGGTACGTCGGCCTGGTCCCCGACCTGGCCACCATCCGCGACCGCGCCAAGCACCCCATCCGCAAGAAAATCTACGGGCTGATGAGCCTGGGCTGGACCGGCGGCAACCGCGGCTGGCGCCACTACGAGTCGGCCTACCTGATGTTGGCCGGCCTGGCGACCCCGCTGGTGTTGTCGGTGCACACCATCGTGTCCTTCGACTTCGCCGTCTCGGTCATCCCCGGCTGGCACACCACGATTTTCCCGCCCTACTTCGTCGCCGGCGCCATCTTCTCCGGCTTCGGTATGGTGCTTACGCTCACCCTGGTGCTGCGCGTGGTCTTCAAGCTGCAAGACTACATCACCATGAACCACGTCGAGACGATGGCCAAAATCGTCTTGCTGACCAGCTTGGTCGTGGGCACCTGTTACGCCACCGAGTTCTTCATCGCCTATTACTCCGGCGAGACCGGCGAGCGCTTCCACTTCGCCAACCGGCTCTTCGGGCCCTATTGGTGGGCGGCGGTGCTGATGTACGGCAACAACGTGGGCGTGCCGCAGATCCTTTGGTTCAAGAAGGCGCGGCGCAATATCCCGCTGCTGTTCATCATCTCGATCTGCGTCAACATCGGCATGTGGTTCGAGCGCTACGTCATCTTCGTGGTCTCGTTGCACCGCGATTATTTGCCGAGCGTGTGGGACATCTACCAGTTCAAGACCGTCGACTTCATGCTGCTGTACGGCTCGTTCGGCATGTTCCTGACGCTGTTCCTGCTGTTCTGCCGCGTGCTTCCGACCATCACCATGTTCGAAGTCAAAGCAGTCATGAACCACGACAAGGCCGTCGATATCGACCGTCAGAGGAGAAAGGAGGCCGCCCGTGGGTGAGAATAAAGACGACATGAAAGAGCAAGACGAGCACAAGCTCACCGAAGAGTCCGAAGAGACGGCCGCCGAAGAGTCCGACGCCACCTCGGAGCAGCAAGAAGCCGAGAACGCCGAGGAGACCTCCGACGCCGAGGAAACCTCCGAGGCCTCCGAAGACGCCGACGATCCTGAGGAGGACGACGGCGACGAGGAAAAGGCCGAGGAAGCCGCTGAAGAGGCCGAAGAGGCTGCTGAAGAGGCTGAAGAAGCCGAACAGGCTGCCGAAGAGGCCGAGGAAGCTGCTGAAGAGGCCGAAGAGGCCGAGGAAGCTTCTGAAGAAGCCGAGGAAGCTGCCGAAGAGGCCGAAGAAGCCGAAGTGGCAGCCGAATCCGCTGCTGCTGAAGCCGCCGCCGAGGAGTCCGAGCCCGAAGAGGAGCTCGCCGAAGACTCGGAGGTCGAGGTCGACTCGTCTGGCGAGCCCATCGCGGTTCGTCACCTCGAGGGCGTCGCCGCCTTCTTCGACCATCCCAAGCACCTGCTGGCCGCGGCCAAATACGCCCGCGACTCGCACTACGAGCAGTTCGACGCCTTCTCGCCCTTCCCCATCCACGGGATGGACGAGGCGATGGGCCTGGGCCGCTCCTGGATTCCCTGGGTGACCTTCGCGGCGGGCCTGACCGGCTTTATCTGCGCGAACATGCTCGAATTCGGCACCATGACCTTCGACTGGCCACTGATTATCGGCGGCAAGCCGTTCGCCCCGTGGCCGTCGTTCGTGCCGATTATGTTCGAGCTAACCGTGCTCTTCGCCGGTGTGACCACTGCGGTGGTCATGCTCAAGGCAGCCGGCTGCTTCAAAAAGCCGCTGATCATCGATCCCAGCATCACCAACGACCGGTTCGTGCTGTGGATTTCGGCCGAAGATGAACGATTCGACCTGGACGAGGCCATCGAGTTCCTCGAGGACCTCAATCCGCTGGAAGTCCGAAAGATCGTCAAGGACGTCTAAGCCATGCGCTACGTGAGCAAAAAGACAATGACCGTGCGCGCCGCGCTCATCGTGTTGGCCTGTGCCAGCCTGAGCGCCTGCGTCGAGGTGGGCATCCCCGCCGGTGACAACACCACCTGGGGCGAGCTTAACCCCGTCCAGGACATGCACTCGTCGCCGGCGTACAAGGCCCAGGAACCGCAGCCCCAATTCGGCAAGCAGCCCGACAGTATGCGGGTGCCGCCGCCGGCGACGGTGCCGGTGTCGTACTCGCCGGACATCTTGGAGTGGGCCCCGCAGGAGACTCAGCTCGCGCTGAAGAACCCGGTGCCCATCAACGCCGAGACCCTGCGCTACGGGCAGCTCGCCTTCAACACGACCTGCATCGTATGTCACGGTCCCGACGGTCAGGGCCACGGCTATGTGGTGGGAAAGAACAAGTTTCCCAACCCGCCGAGCCTGATGACCCAGCGGGCGCGTAACTTCACCGATGCGCATATCTACCACGTGATCACTCACGGGCAGGCGCGCATGTGGAGCTACAAAAGCCAGCTCTACCCCATCGAGCGCTGGGCGATCATCAACTATCTACGCGTGCTACAGCGTGCCTATTACCCGGAGCCGCAGGACCAGCAACTCGTAAGCGAGAAGTAACGCCGCTTGACCGCCCGGCACGACGCCGGCGGCAGCGCCGAAGGCTGGCAGTATCCGAATCTGATTGAGTGAGCGAGGCGAAAGCCATGGCTGCAGCAGAACACGATCACCACGATCTAACCCCTCCGAAGAACCTCGAACTCGGCAAGAGTTACTACGTCTACGGCGTGGTGATGATCGCCATTGGGTTGATTGCCTTTGGCATCGGGTTGGCCTGGAACCCCGACCGGGCCTGGCAGGGGTACCTCATCGGCTGGTGGTTCACCTTGAGCCTGAGCCTGTGCGGGCCGTTCTTCGTGGGCACCCAATACCTGAGCGGCGCGGGGTGGAGTTCGTCCATCCGACGCATCCCTGAGGCCATGGGCTACTACCTGGTGCCCGCCTTCGTACTCGGGCTCATCGCCCTGGCCGGCGCCCACCACCTGTTCGAGTGGCTGTCGCCGGAGGCCGCCCACGACCACGTGTTGCAGTTGAAGTCGGGCTTCTTGAACTTCAAGGGCCTGGCCTTCACCACCGTGGTCGCGTTCATCATCTGGAACGCGCTGTTCTGGGCGATGCGGCGCGGCTCGGTCAAGCAGGACGAGACCGGCGACCCGCAGATCACCAACCGCAACAAGGTCTTGAGCGCGATCTTCATGGTGACCTTTACGATCACCTTCTCGTTCATGGCCTGGTACTGGGTGATGTCGCTCGAGCCGCACTGGTTCAGCACCATGTGGCAGGTCTACGCCTTTGCCGCCCTCTTCCAGGCGGGCCTGGCGCTGATCACGATCATCATGCTGCGCCTGCGCGACGACGGTCACTTCGGTGACTTCATCAGCGTGACCCAGGTGCACAACATGGGCAAATTCGTCTTTGCCTTCACCGTGTTCTACGCCTACATCGCCTTCGGCCAGTTTTTGCTCATCTGGTACGCCAACATCCCCGAAGAGGTCACCTGGTTCGTCCACCGCATCGCCGACGCCGGCGGCTGGGGATGGTTCATCGCCATGTTCTCGGTGAAGTTCATCATCCCGTTCTTCGCGCTGCTGCCGCAGAACAACAAGAAGAACAAGTACAACGTGCTGCGCTACACCTGCTATGGGCTGGTGTTCACCATGCTCTTCGAGGTGTGGTGGTGGGTCTCCTTCGTCAACTACGGCGGTGAGGTCCACGTCCACGTGCCCTGGCTGGAGCTGCTGATTTCGGTGGGCTTCGTGGGCGTGTTCATGATTTCGGTGGGCAAAGGACTGTCCTCGGCGAATATCGTGCCCATCAAAGACCCGTTTTTGCACGAGTCGCTGCCCCATCACATGCACGCTGAGCTTCCCGAGCCCGAAGAAGACATCGAGCCGATGCCGCAGGCTGATGATCGCAAAATTGAACGAGAAGACTGAACTCGAGATCGAGCGGATGGCCCGTAAGCCAGCCCCATCGTCGAAGTAAAAGATATGAAAGACCAAACACTCGCAAAACTTCTTAAGGTCGCCCTGGTCGTGGGCGGAGTCTCGGTGCTGGCCCCGGTGGTCAACGCGCAGGGCATTGGCGTGCGTGAGCTCCAGAAGATGCTGGTGCCCACGCCCCAGAAGGTCGAGCGCGGCAAGGCGCTCTACCAGCAAAACTGCGCGACCTGCCACGGCAAGAATGGCCAGGGGATGAGCGGCGTCAAGCTGGCTGGTGCCCCCGGACAAACCTTTCAGACGGTCGACTTCACCAAGGCCAACTTTCGCTACGCGAAGGGGCCGATCCAGATGTACGACACGATCACCTTCGGCATCGACGACGCCCTGCCCGGCCCGCTGCCCCAGGGCCAGACCGTGCCGCCCCACCCCCAGTACCAGTACATGCAGTACCAGTCGCGCTGGGATTTGGTGCATTACGTGCGCAGCCTGGGGCCGACCAAGGGTCTGACCGACCCGCCGGCGATCATCGCCAAGGCCAAGGAGCGCGCCAAAGAAGGTGTGTGCGAGCCCAAGATCAAGCAGTCCATCGCCCAGAAGGTCAAGCCTCAGGGCGAGGCCCAGCTCAAGCACGGTGGCGAGCTATTCGCGCAGAACTGCACCTCGTGCCACGGCCCCAAAGGCCTGGGCAACGGTCCGGCGGCGGCATCGCTCAACCCCAAGCCGCGTAACTTCCACACCAAGAACGCCAAAGAGTGGACCAACCAGCCCAGCGCGCTGAGCATCTTCAGCACGCTGACCAACGGCGTGGCCGGCACCTCGATGCCCTCGTTCGCCAACTTGCCCGAGAAGGACCGGTGGGCCCTGGTGCAGTGGATCTTGCACTGGGTGCCCGACAGCGTGGAGGTCAAGTCCGGTGAGAAACAGATCGTGGCCGCCTGCCGCGCGCTGAGCACCCCGGAGAAGCCCGCTTCCATCCCGGTCGCCGCCGCGATGAAGGCGATGGTCAAGGACCAGGCCGAGGCTCGCCTCGTTCGTCTGGCCCAGTACGGCCCGGTCAAACTCAGCCCCAACGCCGATCGCCAGCACGGCCAGCAGGTCTACGTCCAAAACTGCGTGTCCTGCCACGGTGTGGGCGGCGCGGGCCTGCGCAAAGGTCCCTACGGCGCGCAGCCGCCGTACTTTTACATCAAACTCGATCGGTTGGTCCCGGCGATGGCCGGTGGCACCGCCGACCAATTTGCCGCGCGCTCCTACGGCGGAGTTCACTCCTCGCTGCCGAGCATGACGGCCGCCGCCCTGCTCTCCAAGGAGGACTGGCGCGATCTGCAAGCCTACGTGGCCACCTTCGAGGGTGAAGGTGGAGATCACCGTACAGTCGCCCCAGCCGGCCACGCCGGCGCCGGCCGGCGCTCAGCCGCCCGCCGACACCCAGGGTCAGCCCGTTCCCCAACAGGGACAGGCAGCCCCCCAGGGCGCTGCTGACGCACAGGGCGCCGGCGGCGGCCAGCCCCAGGGAGCCGGCCAGTAACGACGAGGCGTCAGGCCTCACCAGGAGCAACCTTCGGGTTGCTCCTTTTTTTGCATTCGAGGCCGCGCCACACGCAGGAAAAACTTGCGCCCGTGGGCGCAAATTTTGCGAATTCGCAACCGCTGTCTCGCCCAAGGAATATGCCGACTTGCTGACGCCAGATCGGGGTTGACTTTCACCCCTGGCTTATGCACCGTAAGCACGCCAGAATCGGGGACGATTCAGAGCATAGGCCAAACTTGGGAACGTCCCCATGACATCGATCATATCGACCGCCAGCGCGGTCGCCACGGCGGCCGGGCATCTGCGCCGACGCGCCTCGTGGTTCGAGTAGCCAACGCCACGCCAAGGTGTACCGACACGGCGCTTTTGTTGCCCCCGTAACTGATTTTGACGGGCCGTCGAGTCCACATACCGAAGTAGAAGACACGATGAGCGTTCTCAAACAACCGACACGACTCCGCAAAGCTCTTCTGACCGCCACCATCGTCCTGGTGGCCTTGCTGGTGCCCCTGGCAGCCTTCGCCATCCCGGGCTCCGGTGACTTTATCCCGTTGAGCTCTCCTAGCGGACGCGACATCACCCAGCTGTACAATACCATCGCCAAGATCTGCCTGGTGATCATGATCATCGTCGAGGGCACCTTGGCGATCTCCATTTTGAAGTTTCGGCGCCGCTCCGACGACGAGCGGCCCAAACAGATCCATGGCAACCTCAAGCTGGAGTTGACCTGGACGCTGGCCGCCCTGGCGGTGCAGGTGTTCATCGGCTTTATGACCATCAACGTGATGTTCAAGGTCGAGACGATCCCCGACACCACCATCACCGTCGAGGCCATCGGCTACCAGTGGAACTGGGAGTTTCGCTATCCCGATCAGGGCGGCCTGGTCAGCGACGACCTGGTGGTGCCCGCGCACACCAACGTCAAGCTGGAGGTGACCTCCCGCGACGTCATTCACTCCCTGTTCATCCCCGAGTTGGGCACGAAGATCGACGCCGTACCCGGCCGGTTCAACTACTTCTGGTTCAACGCCGATGGCCCCATCAACTCGGCCAACGCCAGCGTGCGGCGTACGCAGACGCCGCCCAAAAGCGATTGGGTGACCACCCGCGCGGATTGGTGGCGCTACTTCACGCTGGACTTCACGCCCACCGACCAGCAGATGTTCTACCGCAAGCCGACGGCGCCCAACGCCAAGTTGGAAGAGCAGGTCCAGTACCTGAGCGCCTCGAAGAATCCCGAGAATGACCCGTATCTGAAGTATGACGCCCGCGAGTACCGCGGCATGTGCGCCGAGCTGTGTGGGCGTGGCCACTACAATATGTACTTCCGCGTCGTCGCCATGACCAACCGCTCCTTCCAGCAGTGGCTCAAAGACAAGAAGAGCGGCAACGTGGGCCCGGCGAAGGTCGACGGCAAAGCCCTGTTCCAGAAGAACTGCTCGCCGTGCCATGGCATGGACGGCCAGGGCACCCCGGGGACTTATCCTCCGCTGGTGAACTCTCCGTATACCAATGATGCCGCCAAGAAAGACGAGCACATCAAGTTCATCCTCGGCGGGCGCAAGGGCTCCATCAACGTCCTGGGCACGACCTACAACGGGGTGATGCCTCCGTTCAACGGCAAGCTCAACGACGCTCAGGCGGCGGCGCTAGCCACCTACGAGCGCACTACCTGGGGCAACAAGGGCGGCAAAGTCACCGCCAAAGAGGTCGCCAAAGTCCGCGCCAGCCTGGGCATGCCGCCCTTCCCGGCCGGCGGTGCCAAACCGGTTCCCACCAACGAGCTGACCGCGGTCGGCGAGCGCGTCTACAAGGCGTGCGCCAGCTGCCACGGCGCCGACGGCAAGGGCAGCGACGCTGCGCCCTCGCTGGTGCACAACCCCACGGTGATGGGCGACATCAAGAAGTCGGTCACCATCCTGGACAAGGGCCTGGATACCGACCGCTGGTCGGGTGCGCAGCCGCCGATGGGCGCGTCGATGACCGACCGCCAGATCGCCGGCGTGCTCACCTACATCCGCACCTCCTTTGGCAACAAGGCCAGCGCCGTGCAGCCCCACGAAGTCGGGCGCATCCGCAAAGGCCAGCAGTAGTAACAATGACTGTCAACGCATACGTAGAGTATCCGACAAGCGCAGGCGAACTCGGACCTTTTACACGAGCGAAGTAACATGGCGACTCACAGCAAATACGGCTATCTCTCCCCGCTGTCCGACAAGGGCAAGGAATCAGCGCTCCAATACGTCAAGGAGTGGTTCTTCACCACCGACGCCAAGCGCATCGGCGTGATGTACGTCATCTTCGCGCTGACCATGGGCGTCATCGGCGCCATTTTGTCGCTGATCATCCGCGCCGAGCTGTTCCATGCCGGCCCGGACTTCATGGGCCCGGACTTCTACGCCACTCTGCCGGGCATGCACGCGTCGGTGATGATCTTCTTTTTCATCATCCCGCTGTTTACCGGTGTGGGTAACTTCATCGTGCCTATCCAGGTGGGCGCGCCGGATATGGCGTTTCCCAAGCTCAACTTGGCCGGCTTCTGGCTGCTGCCGCCGGCGGGCTTGTTGGCAGTGGGCTCGTATTTCATGACCGCGCCCGGCTTCGGCTGGACCGGTTATCCGCCCCTGTCCACCTCGGTGTACTCCCCGCAGTTGGGCGCCGACCTGTGGATCATCGGCATCATCCTGGTCGGCACCAGCTCGACGATGGCCGCGGTCAACTTCCTGGCGACCATCTTCAACATGCGCTGCAAGAACATGACGTTCTTCCAGATGCCCCTGTTCACCTGGACGGTGCTGGTCACCAGCTTCCTGATCCTGGCGTCGACCCCGGTGCTCACCAGCGCGCTGCTCATGCTCCAGCTCGAGCGCACCTTCCCGGGCGCGTTCCACTTCTTCTCGCCCGGCGGCGGCGGTGACCCGATCTTGTACCAGCACCTGTTCTGGTTCTACTCGCACCCCGCCGTGTACATCATGATTTTGCCGGGCTTCGGCATCATCAGCGAGGTCATCCCCACCTTCTCGCGCAAGCCCATCTTCGGCTACTCGGTCATGGCCTGGTCGGTCGCCGCCATCGCCGTGCTGGGCTTCTTGGTGTGGGGCCACCACATGTTCACCACCGGCATCGCCCTGAAGGTGCGCGTGGGCTTCATGTTTTTGACCATGCTCATCGCCGTGCCCACGGGCATCAAGATCTTTAGCTGGCTGGCCACGATGTGGGGCGGCAGCCTCAAATTTGACACCCCCCTTCTATTCGCCACGGGCTTCTTGGCGATGTTCACCATCGGCGGGCTGTCCGGTGTCGTGGTCGCCGCCGTGCCCGTCGACATCCAACTTCAGGACACCTACTACGTCGTCGCCCACATCCACTACGTGCTCGTCGCCGGCTCGGTGATGACCATCTTCGCCGGCCTGTACTACTGGTACCCCAAGTTCACCGGCAAGATGTACAACGAGCGGCTGGGCCGGGTGCACTTCTGGATGACGGCCATCTTCATCAACGTGACCTTCTTTGGCATGCACTACCTGGGCGTCAAGGGCATGCCCCGGCGCTACTTCGACTACGACCCGCACTTTCAGACCATCAACATGATCTGCAGCATCGGCGCGTTCGTGCTGGTGGGCTCGCAGTTCATCTGGCTGTTCAACTTCCTGTACAGCCTCAAATACGGCCGGCAGGTCGACGAGAATCCCTGGGTCGACGCCACGCACCTGGAGTGGCACGTCACCTCGCCGCCCCAGCACCACAACTTCCCGGAGCCGCCGGTGTGGACGCCGGTGATCCGCCATCACGGCCCTGGCGAGCCCCATCGGGAGACCGACGAGCTCGCCGAGCCGGTGCCCGCTGAATAACCGCTTTTTATTGAATTGACCGAATAGGCCAGCCCCGGCCGGCGCGCCGGAGCGAATCATCGACGTAACAGGTTTAACCATGGCAACGCATCAAGCCACCGAGGCCTCACCGAATACCGGGGTCGAATCCCTGGGAGTCACCAACGGCAAGATCGGCATGTGGACCTTCCTGGTCATGGATGCCATGACCTTTGCCGGGTTCCTCGCCGGGTATGCGCGCTTGCGCTGGACGCCGGGCAGCGGTTGGCCCAACCCCTATGAGACCTTCGGGGTGACGGGCATTCAGTTGACCGCCTTCAACACCTTCGTGCTCATTTGCAGTTCCGTCTCCATGGTCCACGTGCTCTCGGAGACCATCCGCGGCAACCTGGACCGCGCGCGCAAGTGGATGCTGGTCACCATCATCGGTGGGTTGACCTTCTTGGGCATCCAGGGCTTCGAGTGGACGCACCTGATTTTGGAGAAGTGGCCCTACCTCATCGGCGGCCACGGCGTGCAGTACAACGCCAACTTCGCCTCCACCTTCTTGAGCCTGACCGGGTTTCACGGCGCTCACGTCTCCGTGGGCGTGATGTACAACATCATCCTGTACATCGCCCTCAAGCGCGGCAAGATCACCCAGAAGAACTCCTCGCTCATCGAGATCGCCGGGCTGTACTGGCATTTTGTCGACCTGATCTGGATTCTGGTCTTCACCTTCGTCTACCTGATCTGACGGCAGCCCACAGCCACGTTCCACCACTCGAAGCGGTCCAAGTACACTGGTATTGAACAATGCAGACACTCGAAGAAGTCGAATCCAAAAGCTGGCTGGGCATCTCCTGGCTCAAAGCCGACTACATGTACGTGTGGATGGCCCTGCTGGCGTTGACCATCTGTGAGGTCATCGTCCCCGAGCCGTCCATCGTCGGGCTGGGCAAATTCCCCGGGGTGCTCTTTTTCGAACCGCGCACCCTGCAGGTCATCTTGCTGATCTGCCTGGCGGTCACCAAGACCTTTTTGGTCGCCTGGTACTACATGCACCTGGTCAGCGAGCGCCCCTCGATCATTTTGATCGCCTGTGCCCCGTTTATCTTCTCGGTCTTTTTGACCATCGGCCTGTTCCCCTGGCCGCGCTGAAGCACCCCGCGTGCGGCCGGCTCGACGCCGGCCGCGCTTTCCTGAGATCGGGATCCCTGCCATGGGTACTGCCACTCACAGTTCCAATCCGGCCCAATCCGCCATACACACGCTCCTGGACTTCTACCGCCTGACCAAGCCCGGTATTCTGCGCCTGCTGGTGCTCACCGCCTTTTGCACCATGCTGGTGGCCGCCAAGGGCATGCCCGACCTGTCCGTGGTGATTTGGACGGTGGTGGGCACGGCCATGGTCTGCGGCAGCGCCAACGCCTTCAATATGGTCTGGGATCGCGACATCGACCCGGTCATGGAGCGCACCAAGAATCGCCCCATTCCCCGCGGTCGCATCCAGCCGCTGCACGCCACCATTTTCGCCGGCCTGCTCGGCCTGCTCGCCGTGGGCCTGCTGGCCTACTTCGTCAACCCCCTGGCCGCGCTCATGGGCATCTGCGGGCACGCCTACTACGTGCTCGTGTACACCATGTGGCTCAAGCGGCGCACGCCCCACAACATCGTCATCGGCGGCGGCGCCGGCGCCTTCCCCGCCCTGATCGGCTGGGCGGCGGTCACCGGCGGGTTGAGCGTGACCGCCTGGATCATCTTCGCCATCGTCTTTTTGTGGACGCCGCCGCATTTCTGGTCGCTCGCGCTGTACAAGGACGTCGAGTACCACAAGGCCGACGTGCCCATGATGCCGGTGGTTCGGGGCAAGTACGTCACCAAATTCCAGATGCTGCTGTACATGATGCTGCTGCTCAGCGCGACGACCCTGCTGGCCATCGAGGGCCAGATGGGCATCATCTACCTGGCCGCCTCCGTGCTGCTGGGCGCCGGCTTCGCCTACTGCTGCATCCGCACCGCCTTCGACAGCTCCGACCGCTGGGCCAAGCGCACCTTCGCCTATTCGATCGCCTACCTCGCGCTTCTGTTCGGCGCGATGTCCGTTGATAGCTTCCACACTCAGCACTTCACCGAGCAACGCTACGTGGCCAGCTTGCAGGCCGACGGCGCCACCTCCTCCGGGGAACAAGACACCGTACACCTGCGTTTTGGCCACAGTGGCAGCTCTGCCGCCAACTTCGGGACCCAACCGGCCCCTTGAGGCGGCGTGTCTCTTCCCTACGCCCCCAAGAAACCATGGAAGAACCCCACGAAACGCCCTCTTCCGAGTCGCCCGCCGAAGCCGACGGCCCCACGGATCCGCAAGCAGACGCCGCAGCCAAGAATAAGAAGATGCTCAAGATCGCCGGGATCATCCTGGCGTGCTCGTTTGCCTTCGGCTGGGGCTCGATTCCCCTGTACCAGTTGGTGTGCAAACCGCTGTTCGACCCCGGCGGCTCGTCGGTCGACAACGGCACCTCCGAGACCTACGTCCCCAAGACCAAGGTCGACAAGTCGCGCAACCTCAAGGTGCGCTTGGTCGCCTCGGTCAACCGCGAGCTGCCCTGGGAGTTCCACCCCGACGAGCCCTCGGTGATGGTCCACCCGGGCGAGAAGAAGATGACGAAGTTCTACGCCAAGAACCTCGACCCCAGCCGCACCATCACCGGCAAGGCGGTCTACGACATCGTGCCTGCCGAGGCGGCGCCCTATCTTCACAAGATCCAGTGCTTCTGTTTCACCAAGGAGACCTTCAAACCCGGCGAGTCCCGCGATATGCCGGTGTTGTTCTGGTTCGACTCGGATATCCCTAAGAACATCAAGGAAGTCACCATCGCCTATACCTTCTTCATCTCCAAGGGCCCCGACACCGGGCGCACCAAGGCGCAGGCGGAAGTAGAAGCCCTCAAGGCCGAAAAAGCCATCGGAATCGAGTAATGAGCGAACAGTCCAACCAGCCCAACGAGCCGTCGAAATCGCGCTTTACCGAGCCCACCGAGGAGGTCAAGCGGCGAAACCGCATCACCGGCCTGATCATCGTGGCGGTCATCGTCGCCATGGTGGCCATCTCCATGATCGTGCGCGTCTACGGTCAGTAACCCAGAAGGCATCGTGACTCGACAAGACCGGCCCAAATTCCAGACGAGCTTCTGGCCCACCGCCGCCACCCTGGTGGGCCTGGCGATCCTGCTGAGCCTGGGCACCTGGCAATTCGGTCGCTACCGCCAGAAGTTGCGCCTGGAGGCCGAGCGCCACCAGCGCATGAAGGGCGATCCGGTGCGCGTCGACTCGCTGGCGGAGTTCAAAAAGAAGACCGGCCCCTTCCAGCCGGTGGTGCTGCGCGGCCACCTCGACCCCCACTACACCTTTTTGTTCGCCCACCGCTTCCACAACGGCAAGCCCGGCTACTGGATCGGCGGCGTGCTGCGCTTCGAGTCCGGCAAGGGCGCCGTGCTCGTCAACCGCGGCTGGGTGTACATCCAGGATGCCAAGAGGTTCGCCCGGACGCCGCCGTCGGACAAGCCACAGATCTTCGAAGGCCTGGTCGACCAGCCCGAGCAGATCATCGCCGACACCGACATGCGCAAACGGCTCGCCGCCGGCAAGGTCGTCCTCGAGAATCACTCCACCGACTGGGAGACCTTCGATCTGAAGGCCGTCTCCGACGCGCTGCCCTTCGACATGCCCGATCAGCCCACCGTGGTCATCCTGGGGCCCAAGCACTCCGGCAACCCCTACCCGGTGGCCAGCTTCGACTACATCACCCACCCCTACCTGACCTCCGAGCGCCACCTGAGCTACGCGACCTTCTGGTTCGCCACCGCCATCGCGCTGCTGAGCATGTACCTCGCCGCCGGTTTCGGCTACCTGGGCTCGAGAGAGCCGATGCCAAGAAACGACTGAGAACAGCCACATCGTGGCCGCCGGTCTTTTGCAACTCGGGAAGCGCCACGTGGGTCATCAGAAACGCCGAGCGAGTACAAAGATCGGTCAAGCTCGCCCGATGGCCTACGGGCTCATTCTGCGGGCTTTGGCGGGGTCGGCCGCGACGGGCGCACGTGGGGAAACAGCGCTTCGCGCTCGCGCAGCAATTCGGCGGCGATGCTGATGGCGATCTCTTCGGGCGTATTGCTGGTCATGGGAAGCCCGATGGGCGCATACAACCGATCGATGAGCGCCTCGTCGACGCCGTGGGCGAGCAGGTCTCGCCGAATCATCGCCTGCTTGGCCGGGCTTCCCATCACGCCAATATACGGAAAGGGCCCATCGATGGTGCCCACAAGCGCGCGCACATCCCCGGGCTGGCCGCGGGTCATCACCACGACGTGGGTGAGCTCCGGATGCGAAATCGCCGGGCCCGCCTCCTCGAAGTCGTCGACGACCACCCGGTAGCGCGCGTGCTCGTTGTCCACGAAGGTAAAGACCTGCGCACGCGTCTCGAAGACCGTGACCACATAGCCCAAATTGGTCAGCACCCGCGACAAGGCCCGGCCGCAATGCCCGCCGCCGAGGATGGCGACGCGCTTCCAGTTGAGCAGTTGCTCCTCGTAGCGCCACGGGTCGCCGTCTGCGACCAGGCGCACCGGCGCGCGCTCGCGCTCGACGACGCCCTCGTCGACCAGCGCCATGCCGCTCGGCCCGATCTGGAGCAGCCCCGCCTCGTCGTCCTGAACACGCCGCGCGACCTCCGCGACGATGGCGGCGTCGCGCTCGGGCTGGCACAAAAAGTACACGTTGGTCTGGTGGCCCGCGCACCCCAGCCCCGACTTGGTCCCCTTGCCCTTCTTGCGGTGGTACAGCGTGTCAAACTCGGGCGCGAACGCACCCGCGTCGAGCGCGTGCGTGGCCCGAGCGATGATGTCGCCCTCCATGACGCCACCGCCGATCGTTCCCTCGGTGGTGCCATCGGGGCGCACGAATATCTTGGCGCCGCGCGTGCCCGGCGAATGCGCCGTATTGTCGACGACCAGAGCGACGAACGCTGGCTGGTTGGTTGCGAGATGCTCTGAGAGTTTCGACCAGAATTCCATGCCTGCTCGTGACTGATAAAATCGAGCGCCTTGCCAAGGCGCCTCGAACTACTCGCCGGCGAGCGCCACCGGCTGCGCGGCGTCGGCCTCGTCGACCTCGGTGCCGCCGGCGTCGAGTACGTGGCCGTGCAGCCCCATGAGCACTCGCTCGGGGGTCATCGGCGCCTTGAACGGGTAGTCGCGCTCGGCGAAGGCGCGCATGGCGTCGCGAATGGCGAAGTACACCCCGATGCCATACATCAACGGCGGCTCGCCGACGGCCTTCGAGCCGCGCGGGCCCGGGGGGTTGTCGGTGGTGCGCATCTTGATCTGGAAGTCGTCGGGCAGCGCGTAGACGTCCGGCGCCTTGTAGGTCGACAGCGCGTTGGACAACAGCCGCCCGCGCTCGTCGTAGGCCAGCTCCTCGAGGGTCATCCAGCCCAGACCCTGGGCGAGACCGCCCTCGAGCTGGCCCAGATCGACGACCTTGTTGAGCTGGCGGCCCAGGTCGTGGACCACGCGCACCGTGTCGATGTCGTAGCGCCCGCGAATGCAGTCCACCGTCACCTGGATGATGGCCGTGCCGTACACGTGGTAGGCGAACGGGCGCCCCTTCTCCTTGTCGGTGTCGAAATAGATGTCGGGCGTGGCGTAAAACGCGTGCGCCGACAGCCCGATGCGGTTGACGTAGGCGTGGTTGACCACCTCCTCCCAGCCCCACTCGGTCGCCTCACCGTCGACGAAGACCGTCTCGTCGGCGAAGGTGATCGCCTCGGGCTCGCAGTCGAGCTCGGGGGCGAGCATCGCGCGAAAACGCTCCAGGATCTCGTGGGTCGCCAAAATGGTGGCGTTGCCGTTGAGGTCGGTGGTCGCGCTAGCCGCGCTGGGCGACATATTGGCGATGCGGGTGGTGTTGGTCGACTCCACCTTGATGCGCTCGCGGCTGATGCCGAACTCGGCCGCCGCGATCTCGGCCATATTGGTGGTCACGCCCTGGCCCATCTCCACGCCGCCGGTGGACACGCTGATGCTGCCGTCGGTGTAGATGTGGATCAGCGACGACGCCTGGTTCAAAAAGATCTTGGTAAATGAGATGCCAAAACAGATGGGCATCGCCGCCAGCCCCTTCTTGGTGGCGGCGTGCGAGGCGTTGTATGCCTCGACCTCGGCGCGCATGCCGTCCAGGTCGAAGGTGTCGGCCGCGTCCTCCCAGCACACCTTGGCCTGCACGCGCTCGGCGGTCTGCCCGTAGGGGAAGACGTCGCCCTCGGCGAGCAGGTTTTTGTACTGCAACTCCTCGCGCCTCACGCCCATGGTCTCGGCGGCCTTGGCCAGCGCCGCCTCCACCACGAACATCGCCTGCGGGCCGCCAAAGCCGCGAAACGCCGTATGCGGCTGCAGGTTGGTCTTGCACGGCGCCGCGTAGATGCGCGCGTTGGGGATATTGTAGGAGTTGGTGGCGTGGAACAGGCTGCGCTCGAGCACCGCGGTGGACAGGTCGGCGGCCGCCCCGGAGTTCTGGTACAGCTTGCACTCGAACGCCTCGATGGTGCCGTCGTCGCCAAGCCCGATCTTGAAGTCGGCGGCGTAGGGGTGGCGCTTGCCGGTCATCTGCATGTCGTCGAGGCGGTGGAGCACCAACTCGACGGGCTTTCGGAGCGTGCGCGCCGCCAGGGTGACCATGCACGCCCAATGCGTCGCCTGGTCCTCCTTGCCCCCGAAGCCGCCGCCCAGGCGTTTGACGTCGATCTCGATCTTGTGCTGGGGCACCCCGCAGATGCGCGCGCACGCCTTTTGGACGGCGTACGGGCTCTGGGTCGACGAGTAGCACTTGACCCGGTCGCCCTCCTCGGGGATGGCCCGCGCCCGGTTGGTCTCCAGGTACAGGTGTTCCTGGCCGGCGATCTCGCATTCGCCCTCGACGACCACGTCGCACTGATCCCAGGTCGCATCCACGTCGCCCAACGAGAACGTGCGCGGCGTGGCGATAAATTGACCGTTAGCGTGGGCCTCGCGCGGGTCGACCACCACCGGAAGCTCGTCGAGCTCCATCTCCACCAGATGCACCGCGTCGCGGGCGATCTCGGGAGTCTTGGCCACGATCACCGCCACCGGCTGGCCGATATACTCGACGCGGTCTACGGCCAGGAGCACCTCGCCCTGCAAAATCGGGCCGATCTCGTTGTCGCCGGGGATATCCGCCGCGGTGAACACCGCCACCACCCCGTCGGCCTCGAGCGCCTTGCTCACATCCAGCGCGCGGATCTTGGCGTGGGCCACCGGCGAGCCGAAGACGGCCGCGTGCAGCATGCCGTTGGGCGGCGGATTGTCGTCGACGTACAGCGATTCGCCGCGGGTATGAAAGGGAGCGTCGAGGTGCTTACTCATAGCTTGTTCGGGGTTCGGGGGTCAGGAACTCACCACAGAGGTCGCAGAGAACACAGAGGACGGCCTTATTTTCCCTCTGTGCCCTCTGTGTTCTCTGTGGTGAATCCATGTCGTTTAATCAATCGAAATCGGCTAGCTGGCGAGGTCGTCGACGCGCACGCGCTCCGGATAACACTCGGTAAAGTGGGCGATGATGAACTGGCGCACCAGCAGCCGCTTGTAGTCGGCGCTTCCGCGTACGTCGCTGATGGGGCTGGCCTCGCTCATGCCGATGGCGGCGGCCTTTTGGACGGTCTCGTTGGTGATGACCTCGCCCTCGAGGAAGGCGCAGGTCTTGGCCAGGTACAGCGGGGTGGCGGCCACGCCCCCCATCGAGATGCCCACCTGTTCGATGACGCCGTCGTCGTCGGCGCGGCAGCGAAACCCGCTGCACACGCTGGCGATGTCCAGCGCCTTGCGCTTGGAGACCTTCTCGAAGTTGACCCGCGTATCGCCCTCGGCCACCGGAATGAGCACCTCGGTGACCAATTCCTCGGGCTTGCGGTCGAGCACCTTGTAGTCCAGGAAGAACTCGGTCATCGGCACGACGCGCTCGTTGTCGCCGTCGCTCAACACCAGCTTCGAGCCCAGCCCCAGCAGCAGGTTGGTCACGTCGCCGATGGGCGAGGCGTTGACGATATTGCCGCCCAGAGTGGCCCGGTTTCGGATGTGCAGCGAGGCGATCAGGAACATATGGTCCTGAATGCGCGGGATGAGCTGCTGGATATGCGCGTCGGCGGCGAACTCCTCGAAGGTCGTCAGCGCGCCCACGCGAACATGGTCGTCATCGACGCGCACCCCGCGCATCTGCGGGAAATGGTTCAGGATCGCGACGCTCGCCCCGGGGATGCGCTCGCCTTGCTGGACGTAGATATCGGTGCCTCCGGCGACGAAGAAGTCGGCCACGTCGCCGCCGGTGTCCGCCTCGGGGGCGTCGATCTCGGCCAGGCGCTCGGCCATGTCGGCGAAGTAGGCCGGCAGCATCTCGGCGTCGACCAGCGCCTGGATGCGATCGTCGGCCGTCCAGATGTCGCGCCACTGGCCGCTGTCGGCGAAGCGGTCGACAATCTGCTGGCCCGCGCGGTTGATCGACGCATAGCCGGTGCACCGACACAGGTTGCCGCTGATGGCGCGCTTCATCCCCTCCAGGGTGGGCTCGCCCTGCTCGGCCATCACATACCAGGTCATCGACACGATGAACCCGGGCGTGCAATAGCCGCATTGGCTGCCGCCGAAATCGACCATCGCCTGCTGGACCGGGGAGAGCCCGTCGAGGTTGACCCCCTCGACGCTGACCACGTGGCGCCCCTGCATCTCGCCAAGCGGCACCAGGCAGGAGGTCACCGGCTTGTAGCGGATCTTACCATCATCGAGCTCGCCGATGAGCACGGCGCAGGCGCCGCAATCGCCCTCTTTGCACCCTTCCTTGGTGCCCGTGAGGCGCTCGCGTTTGCGCAGGAAATCCAGCAGCAGCAACCCCTGGGGGGCGTCGGTGGAGATGAATTGGTCGTTGAGCCAAAAGTCGGTCGTGGGCATATCGTTCCGCCAGCGCGAAGCCGCCTCGGGGCGAGGCGTTCGGAATGGGTCATTTTCACGCTCGCGAGCTTACCAAATACCCGCGATCATGCCCAGCCCCACTGTTCGATCGGAAGGCGTGCGAGGTCGCCTGGCTCAGAAGCGCCAGCGCACGCTGGCCTGGGCACCGCGCGCGGTGGGATAGGCGCTCACCGACACCGCCGCACCCCCAGCCGCAGGCGCCTCCGGCGAGACGAGCCGCCACACGCCCCAGGCGCTCAACCCCACGCCCACGGCCAACGACCCGTAGCCGGCGACCCGCGCCCAGGTCACCTGGGACTCGGCCTTGTCCAGCTCGCTCTGGTCGGCGAAGCGCACGATATCGACCCCCTTACAGTCGCTCGCGGACGTGCCATAGTCGGTATCCGGGGAGCATTCGACCTGGGTGGCGCGACCCTCGGCGGCCACGGCCACCCAGGTGCCCACGCCCATCAGGGCCACGCCGCCGCCGACCAGCGACCAGCCCACCCAATCGACCTTGGCGTCGGCCGGCTGCGGCTGCACCCCGGCGCCGGTCTGGTGAAAGGACGGCAGCACCCGCGCCAAACCCCGGCTGATGGCGCGCTCGTCGGTGCTGTCGCTCCACTGGGCGTTGCCGTCGTGGTCCACGCGCACGAACAAGAGCGTCTCGTCGGCGTGGGCCGCCGCGGCTCGCGTCACCCCGAGCACACGGGGGGCATCGCCCCAAAACGCCACCAGCCGCAGATAGGCCTCGGCGCGGCGGCGCTCGCGAAAATCCCCGCTCTTCATGACGACCTCCAGCGGATCCGACGGCGCCACCGGCGCCACCACCGCCGCCCCCTTGTCGACCGTCAACTGCCACACCGGCGCCGCCGCGCCGCCGCAGTCCATCGTGACCATATACTTGGTGGCGCCGGCCACCGGATACGGCTTTTTGGCCTCCACCGGGCTGCCGTTGATATAGGCCGTGCAGTCGTGGTCGTCGACCATCTCGACGGCCAGCGTGGTCTTCTGCTGCGCCAACTTGTCGCGCTCGGACTTGATAAACCGGATGATCTTCGGCGGCGCCGTCGCCGGCGAGGGCTCCAGGCCCGGCAGCGACTTGACCAGCAATTGCGCGACGGCCTCGGCGTTCTCCTCCTGGTGCAGGTTCTTATAGGCGCGGATCATGACCAGGCCCGCCTGATAGATCTGGGCGGCGAAATCCGGCCGGCGCGCCAGCACCTCCAGGTCGGCCATGCCCATGTCGAACACCGGCGAGAGCTTGTCGATGGCGGCCTGATTGCCCTTGTAGAAGAACTGCTCGACGCCGTCGGCGATGACATTGGCCATCCCCGCAAACTTCGCCGCCACCGCCGCGCGCGGCTTGGCTACCTGCCGCTGGGCCAGCACCCGACGCAACCGTTCGCCCATCACCACGTCGAACTGCGCCCGGTCCAGCAGGCCCGACACCGTCTGCATCAACGAGCCCGACCGCGCGCCGTCGTCCAGAGCCACCACCGCCACCCGGTGCGTCGTGGCCTCCTTCTTGGCCGCCTGCGCCCGCGCCACCGCCGGGCTCAGGCACACCACCCAGGCCACCACCAGCATGATCCTTTTCATCATCATCGTCGTCTCGTCTGCCAGATTTTGTCTTTCCTCACAGCGAGGGTCGCGCAACCCCCTCATTATGGTTTTCGGCAAAACAGGCCCAATCGTTGCGTACTTTTTCAAAAAAAGTTGTCCCCGACCCAAAAAATCGCCTCGCGACGGCCGTCACGGGGCGATTTTCAATTTTGGCAGAATTGATTTCTCTGTTTCGCGATCGCGGGCCTCTAGCCCTCGGCAACAAAACCTAAGCCTAAACCTAAACCTAAACCTAAACCTAAACGGGCTTCCCCTCCACGAGCCGCGCTCCGCTACTTCTTCCGTGCGCGCAACAACCTTAGCCGGGCCGCGGTGCTCTGCGCCGCCGGGGTCGCTCTGCGGCCCCGAACGTGTCTCGCTGGGCGTTCCAAATGTCTAAGCGCTCGCCCAGGCAACCACGCTCATCGCCTCCAACTGCGCAACCACCGCCGCCTCGCCACCCCTCCCCGAAGCGGCTGTCTATTGATCATATTTTGCCGATCCGACGCACCACGACCCGTGATCGTGATCGTGATCGTGGTCGTAGTCGTAGTCGTGATCGGCCGTTTAGCTGCAATAAGATCGTTTGCTGCATGGCTCTGCAGGTTGGGCGAATGCGCTGGTTCGCACGGTTTCGAGATTATCGGTGTCCCTGCCCGTCAAACAGCGGTTCACGTGCACGTGCGCGTTCAGGTTCACGTCACAAACCGACCTCCTGAGCCGATTTGTGATCAGACGCGGGGAGGTGCCGAGCGCCGTTTGCGAGGCGGAGGGACTCGAAATGTCGACCAGTCTCACTCTTGGGACGTGTGGCCCTCCGGCGCCCCCTCCGACGGCTCGCTTCGCTTCGCCGCCACCTCCCCGCTTCGGGGAGGGGTGGCAAAGGGGCAAGCCAACGCTTCAACCATATGAAGCGTGATAGACGTGGTCTCTCGCTAGCTAGCTAGCCTCCGCAGAAGCCGTCACCAGCCGTAGCGCCACCGCAGGCGAACCCGGATGGGCAAAAACCGTTACCGGAGCACGAATATGAACAACGATTTGATAATCCATTTACAGTTTTGCATTGGCCGTCACTCATTCCTGGAAGCCCGCACTCATCATCGGTTCCATTTGGGCATTCAACGCTATTAATCATATCCAACACGGCCTTGCAGGTGGTCTTCGACTCAACCACACCGCAATACTGGTCCGCTGGTGCGCCCGACAGACTCGCGCGGTCTACAATTCCCGTGAATGGCTGATTACAGCCGCTGGCGACTGTCTTCAAACAATACCCATCCGGCAAATCCGTCCCCTGAAACTTCATCGGGATGCAGCGATACCCCGCGTGGCACTCGCTGTCCGCCTTGCACTGCCCGCAGGCGTCGACGCTATCGAGGTCGGTCTGGGTGCAGGTGTTGGTGGCCGGGTCGCATGACTTGCCGTTGCACGCGCTCTCGTCGTCGACCGTGCACTCGACGCATTGGCCGCTGTCGGCGTCGCAGATGCCCGCGCCGGCGACGCCGGCGCATTGGGTGCTGTCGGTGCATGGCTTGCAGGTGTTGGTCGCCGTGTCGCAGCGCGCCTTGGTCGCGTCGGTGCAGTCGCTGTCGGCGAGGCACTCGACGCAGGTGTTGTCGCTCGTCTCGCAGACCTTGCCGTCTGTGCAGTCGCCGTCGCCCAGGCATTCGACGCACGTGTTCGTGCTCGTGTCGCACACCGCGCCACACTGGTCGTTCTGGTAGCACTCCACGCATTCGTGGGTGTCCGGGTCGCAGTGACTGTCGGCGCCGCAGCCGGCGTCCTGCATGCAGGCGACGCACTCGCCGCTGTGCTCGTCGCACATCGGCGTGGGCTCGGCGCAGCTCTGCCCGCACGGGCCGGTGTCCGGGGCGGCGGTGTCGTGGCCGGTGTCGGCGGTCTGGGGCGTGTCGGGATTCGAGGTGGCGTCGTGGGCGGTGGGGGTGTCCAGGCCGGCGTCCTCGAGGGCGTGGCCGTCGTCGTGTTGCGCGGAATCTTTTTGGTTTCCGCAGCCGGATGCCACCACGGCCGCCACCGCCATAAAAACTATCGAGCGTATCTTGCCAAACATCGATTACTCCATCGGGTTGGTACAAGACTCCCCCCGGAGCTTCCGGGACTGCGAGAGACTGAATTTTTTGTACTTCCACTACCTCTTGCGGCCTCCGCCGCGGGGGTAAACGACACCCCCGACACCGTCGGCCATTGCGGGCGAGGCCGCCCGCGCTCCTGACTTATCCGACCCGCACGTCACACCGCAGGCGGGCCGCGGCGCTCTGCGCCGCCGGGGTCGCTCCGCGGCCCGAACGTATCTCGGGGATACAAGCTCTCCCATTCCAGACATACTGCGATCAATAACCCCGCTAATTCGTTGAGCGCTCGCACAGACCGGAGGTGCACTTTCCCGGGCACTCGGAGTCGAAATCACAGTCATAGGTGCAATATCCAAACGCAGTGACACACACTCCGTCGTCCAAACCAGAGACCCCGCAGTTGTCATTGGCTGTGCAGGTCAACTGTGCCGACAGATGGTCAAGAAGGGCTTGGCACGTCGTCTTATCCTCTCGAGGCGCACAATAGTCGCCGCCACTGTACCCCGAAAGAGAATCCCGACCTATCGACTGCGGGTATGGATTCGTTTGGCAACCTCCTGTCGGCTTCACCATCAAACAATACCCATCCGGCAAGTCCGCCCCCTGAAACTTCATCGGGATGCAGCGATACCCCGCGTGGCACTCGCTGTCCGCCTTGCACTGCCCGCAGGCGTCGACGCTGTCGACGTCGGTCTGGGTGCAGGTGTTCGTCGCCGGGTCGCACGACTTGCCGTTGCACGCGCTCTCGTCGTCGACCGTGCACTCGACGCATTGGCCGCTATCGGCGTCGCAGATGCCCGCGCCGGCGACACCGGCGCATTGCGTGCTGTCCGTGCATGGCTTGCAGGTGTTGGTCGCCGTGTCGCAGCGCGCTTTGGTCGCGTCGGTGCAGTCGCTGTCGGCGAGGCACTCGACGCAGGTGTTGTCGCTCGTCTCGCAGACCTTGCCGTCTGTGCAGTCGCCGTCGCCCAGGCATTCGACGCACGTGTTCGTGCTCATGTCGCACACCGCGCCACACTGGTCGTTCTGGTAGCACTCGACGCATTCGTGGGTGTCCGGGTCGCAGTGACTGTCGGCGCCGCAGTCGGCGTCCTGCATGCAGGCGACGCACTCGCCGCTGTGCTCGTCGCACATCGGCGTGGGCTCGGCGCAGCTCTGCCCGCACGGGCCGGTGTCCGGGGCGGCGGTGTCGTGGCCAGTGTCGGCGTGTTGAGGAGTGTCGGTGTCGGAATTCGAGGTGGCGTCATTCACCGTCGTCTCCCCAACATCTCGCGACGTCACGCCCGCGTCCTGGTCGACGAACTTACCGTGTCCGCCGCAGCCCACAAAAAGCCCCATCGCTCCACATATCCCGGCCAGCGCGATCCACGAACCTATCTTGCCAAACATCGATTACTCCATCGGGTTAGTACAAGACTCCCCCCGGCGCTTCCGGGACTGCGAGAGACTGAATTTTAGTGCGTTGTTGCTACCTCTTGTGGCCTCCGCCGCGGGGGCAAACGCCCCCCGACACCGTCGGCCGTTGCGGGCGTGGCCGAGGCCGTCGTAGATCCGTTGGTGCCAGGGCTTTCAGCCCTGTTTCCGAGGGCTAGAAGCCCTCTCACCGATGGCGCTTCGGGCCTATTGCGACGCGCCCCGCTACTTTCTGCGTGCGCGCCACACCTTGGGCGGGCCGCGGTGCTCTGCGCCGCCGGGGTCGCTCTGCGGCCCCGAACGTGTCTCGCTGGGCGCGCGAATAGCTCAAACGCCCTCCTCCAACTCGGCAACCACCGCCGCCTCGCCACCCCTCCCCGAGGCGGGGAGGTGCCGAGCGCTGTTTGCGAGGCGGAGGGGGGATCGAAATGTCGACCAGTCTCGCTATCGAAACCTACGGGCGTCCGGCACCCCCTCCGACGGCTCGCTTCGCTTCGCCGCCACCTCCCCGCTTCGGGGAGGGGTGGCTCCATCAACGCTTATGGTGCCCGGAGGCAGCCTCAGCGACTGTTTGCGCCACAACAAGGCAACCGCTCGCTCCTAAAGCGCCTCACGTCGTTAGGCGGCAGGGTTCTCACACCGGCAAGCTTTTACCATTCGTGACTCTCTGAGTTCACCTTACCGGAAAGTCGAAGCGCCGCAGTGCGTGGGTGCTAGACCTCTACCCGCCACAATAGTCGTCTGCAGATGCACCGCCGCCACATGAGGTGCCACTGGGACAGCGAGCGCCTATTGCGCATGAGTAAGTACAGTGATTCGTAAGGCCGTTCACCGTCTCACACCGCCCATCGTTCATGCCCGGAAGCCCACACTCATCGTCTGTACCGTTTGGGCATTCAACATTATTGATCATATCCAACACGGCCTTGCAGGTGGTCTTCGACTCAACCACACCGCAATACTGTTCCGCCGGTGCGCCCGACAGACTCGCGCGCTCTACAATTCCCGTGAATGGCTGATTACAGCCGCTGGCGACTGTCTTCAAACAATACCCATCCGGCAAATCCGTCCCCTGAAACTTCATCGGGATGCAGCGATACCCCGCGTGGCACTCACTGTCGGCCTTGCACTGCCCGCAGGCGTCGACGCTGTCGAGGTCGGTCTGGGTGCAGGTGTTCGTCGCCGGGTCGCACGACTTGCCGTTGCACGCGCTCTCGTCGTCGACCGTGCACTCGACGCATTGGCCGCTGTCGGCGTCGCAGATGCCCGCGCCGGCGACGCCGGCGCATTGGGTGCTGTCGGTGCATGGCTTGCAGGTGTTGGTCGCCGTGTCGCAGCGCGCCTTGGTCGCGTCGGTGCAGTCGCTGTCGGCGAGGCACTCGACGCAGGTGTTGTCGCTCGTCTCGCAGACCTTGCCGTCTGTGCAGTCGCCGTCGCCCAGGCATTCGACGCACGTGTTCGTGCTCGTGTCGCACACCGCGCCACACTGGTCGTTCTGGTAGCACTCGACGCACTCGTGGGTGTCCGGGTCGCAGTGGCTGTCCGCGCCGCAGTCGGCGTCCTGCGTGCAGGCGACGCACTCGCCGCTCTGCTCGTCGCACTTCGGCGTGGGATCGGCGCAGGTCTGCCCGCACGGGCCGGTGTCCGGGGCGGCGGTGTCGTGGCCGGTGTCGGTGGTCGGGGGCGTGTCGGGATTCGAGGTGGCGTCGTCGGCCGTGGGGGTGTCGCCGCCGGCGTCGCTGATAGTGTCACCGGAGACGCTGGCGTCGCGGTCGCCGTATTGGCCGGGGTCGCTGCAGGCCGAAGTCAGGAGAACAAACGCACACACAAGTACCAACAAGAAAATAGACGCAGATCTGCTAAGCATGGCTCCATCCATTCAGCATTGAGTCGTGGTCTCCCCCCGTCACGTGTCGCGGGTACTGCGGGAGATAAGATGTAGAAAGTCGCGCCCACCATACTCAGAAATGCAGCAGGAGTTCAAGCCCCGCGCCCCCGCGCGCGTCGAATGTCGCGCGCACCTGGGTGCGGGCGGCGCCGGCGTCGGCCTGCGCGGAGGACTCGGTGTCGACGAGGCGGTAAATGCCCCAGCCAACAGCGGCGACGCCGACGGCGCTCAGGCCTCCTCCCAGCAGGCGAAATGTGGTGACGTGACCGCTTTTCTGGTCGAATTCGTTGGCCGACATCGCGCCGTAGGCGTCGACGCCGGAGCAGCCGGTCTTGGCGGCGGTCGACCCCGGCGAGCAGCGCAGCTTCTCGGCCTCGCCCTCGGCGTAGAATAGCGAGGCCACGCCACCGGCGAGGAGCACGGCGCCGCCACCGACGAGCGACCAGCCGAAGACGTCGGCGTGCGCCCGGTCGTCGCCGCCGGCGGCTTTCTGAGCGAGCTCCTGGTGCAGGCGCTGCTCGAGGACGGCCAGGTTGTGCACGTCGGGCGCGTCGACCAACTTCTGGCGATAGTCCTCGAGCACATCCAGGGCGAGCTTGTACTCGCCCATCTTCTCGAGCACCAAGATCCGCCGGTGGATGTACCGCGGCTTGGGCTCGGCACGGTAGGCCTGCTCGAGGAAGTCGAGCGCCTGGTCGAAGTGGCCGTCTTTCTCGGCCACGAGCGCCTTCTGGTAGTTGACGTCGGCGGGTGGCTCCTGGGCGAGCGCCGGGGCGGCGATCAACGTGGCACAGAGGACGAATACAACCAGTCGAACAGATCGAAACATGAGTCACTGGCTCCGATGAGAAATCCGTTTAATGGCACGTCTGGGTGCGCTGGACGATACTGCTGTCGCACGAGTAGGACGTGCAATAACTGCCCACACAGTTCCTGCCCGTAGTTTGGCAGATCTGATAATCGTTGGGGTAACCACACGCTTCAACGTACTGCGAGACCCAGCCCGCGCTCCCATCGCACTGGAAGTTGCCGACAGCGCCCGCGGACTGGCAGGTGGCCCCGGTGTTCGACCAACGAAAGTTCATGGTGCCGTCGCAGTTGTAGTCCCAATCGGGCGTCTGAACGCTGGAGGGGTTGGAACCCATGGGATGGTCGAACCACGCGGTCTGGCCAGGATGCGCCTCGCGCACGTCGTCGTTGCAGTCGGTGGTGGTGCCACCGCCGGGGTGGAGATCGGTCCACGTGGCGCTCGACGACGAACAACCCGTGGGCGCGGAGGGCTTTGTGCAGGCGGTGCGCGCCCCGGCGACGTCGGCGGCGTAGCCATCGCCGTCGCAGTCGACATACCAGGTCTTGGCGTCGACCGCGGTGGAGTCGTCGATCTTCTTGTCGCAGTTGTTGTCGACGCCGTCGCCACAAACCTCGTCGACGCCCGGGTTGATGGTGGCGTCGGTGTCGTCACAGTCCTGGCCCATCTGCGTGGCGACGAAGCCGCTGGGCAGGGTGCCGTCGGTGCACAGAGATTGCACCGCCCCGTCGGTGTAGCCGTCGCCGTCGGCGTCGGCAAAGCCCAGCACGGCTGCGAACCCCGACGGGTCGGAGTCGTCACAGTCGGACCCGTCGGCGACATAACCGCTGGGCTGGTCACAGGCGCGCTTGTGCACTGACGGATCGCCGTAGCCGTCGCCGTCGGCGTCCAGGTACCACACGATTGCGTCGGTGGCGGCGTCTTCGTCGACCTGGCCGTCACAGTCGTTGTCGATGCCGTCGCAGACCTCCTCGCCGGGCGTGCCGGCGGTGGCGTTGCACTGGGCGGTCTGGTCGTTGACACATTCGTATTGACCGGTGGTCGCGCAGGCCCCCACTCCCACGGTACACGGCCCGGTGTCGAAGCCATCGTCGACCACGCCGTTGCAGTCGTTGTCGACGCCGTCGCAGATCTCGATGCCGCTGTGCGACGGCGTACATGCGAGTTCGCAGCCATTGGTGTCATCGCCGTCGGCGTCGACCCAGCCGGCCTCGCATTGCGACGCGCAGGCCGCGTCCTGGCAGGCAGGCACGCTGTGAGCCGCGCTCGTCTCGCACTGGTGGCCACACGAGCCACAATTATCGGGGTCGGAGCTCAAGTCCACACACTGGCCGTCGCACTCGCTTTGAGTCGCGGGACAAGCAGCGGTGTCCTGCGCGGGGCCGGTGTCCATGCGGGGCGCAGGTGCATCGACGGCGGCGTCGGCCGGGGCCGCGTCGCCCACCAGCGTCGACGAAGCGTCGCGACCCGAACCAGGCCCCTCGGTCGTACCGGCGTCGAAGCAGCCCGTCAGCGCACACACGAGTCCCAATAGACTGAAAAACACTAGTAATTTGGTCTGCACGTCCAACTCTCCTTTCCAAGTGGCACAGCATTTCTGCCAATCATGGCGTTCAGCGGCAGGGCTGTTTCTTGCCGGTCTGCAAGCTATCATCGCACTGAAGCCTTCCCTGGAACATCTGATATCCGCAGTCCTGGAAATCGGCCGACTGGCCACAGGACGGCGCGAAGCTGTCCACCCACCCCGGCTGCCTGGTCCCGAGATCGCAATTGTGACAGTAGCCATCTGTCCCGGTGTACTGTTGAGTGGCCACACCGTCGCAGTCGTAGTCCCATTTGGCGTTGAAGTTGGTGGCGCTCATCGGCCTGGTGAAGTAGTTGGTCTGGCCGGGGTGGGCGTCGGCGACGGCGTCGTTGCAGTCGGTGTTGGTGCCTCCCGGCCTCGTCTCGGTCCAGTTGGCGCTGCTCGAACTGCAGCCCGACGGTGCGGCCGGCTTGGTGCAGGCCGTTCGGCTTCCGCCCACGTCGGCCGCGTAGCCGTCGCCGTCGCAGTCGACGTACCAGGTCTTGGCGTCGACGGCGGACGGGTCGTCGACCTGGCCGTCGCAATCGTTGTCGATGCTGTCACCGCAGACTTCGTCGGCCGCGGGATTCACGGCGTCGTCGCTATCGTCGCAGTCCCCGGCGTGCTGCGTGTCGACGTAGCCGGCGGGCAGCGAACCATCGGTGCACAGCGTCTGTACGCCGCCGGTGGTAAAGCCGTCGCCGTCCTGGTCGGCATAGCCCTGCATCTGCAGGTGAACGCTCGCGTCGCTGTCGTCACAGTCGGTGTTATCGGTCACGTCCCCCGCCGGTGCGTCGCATTGGTGAACGCCGGTGGAGGGGTCGCCGAAACCATCGCCGTCGCTGTCGGCGTACCAGGTCTGGGCATCGACGGCGTCGTCCTCGTCGACCTGGCCGTCGCAGTCGTTGTCGACACCGTCGCCACAGACCTCGTCGCTGGGAGTGCCCGCGGTGGCGTCGCACGACGACGATGAACCGTCATCGCTGCACACATAGTTGCCGGTGGCCTCGCAGGCCCCGGTGCCCACGGTGCATGGCCCGGTGTCGAAGCCATCGTCGACCACGCCATTGCAGTCGTTGTCGACGCCGTCGCAGATTTCGATGCCGTTATTCGACGGGGTACACTCGAGCTCACAGCCGTTGCTCGAGTCGCCGTCGGCGTCGACCCAGCCGGCCTCGCAATCCTGGGCGCACGCCCCGCTTCGACAGGCCGCCACGGTGTGGTCGCCGGCGGCCTGACAGCTCACGCCGCAGTCGCCACAGTTGTCGACCGTGGAGGTGTCGACGCATTGGCCGCCACACATCTTCGTGCCGTCGGCGCAGGCGGGCGCCGTATCCGCCGGCGACGTATCCGCAGCGTCGGCGGTCGTCCCCGTGCCGTTGGCGCCGCCATCGGCCACGCCGCCGTCTTCGGTAAGAGAGCTTCCCACGTCCTGTTGCTGGTCGACGACCTTACCGCCGGAGAAGCAGGCTCCGAGCCACAGACACGCCGTGAGAATGCCAAGTCGAACGCTCGTGCGATTGACCATCATGACCTCGATTCAACCCATCAAAAGCTGCCAAGTTTTGGGGCGCCGACCGCGACCAAGACAACAGCGCCCCCCTCGATATGGTTTTCGGCAAAATGGGTCGAATCGTTGCGTACTTTCTTGAAAAAAATTCAAACGCGCCGCCCCTCAGACCACCTAAGCCACTCGGAACGCACGCTTTTTAAAAAACACAAAGATCCGAAAGAATTTGCGAATCTCTGTTTGGAATCCAGGATCGTTTTGGGGCAGGAATGGCCGCGAATCGCCGATGGGAGATCGGACCGTTTAAGCGCGCTTGGCCTCGACCTTGGCGGCTTCGTCGGGCTCGCGGAGGCGTCGCCATTGGGCGATGGCGACGTCGTACAAAACGAGGGCGCGGGTGGAGGCGCCCTGGCGGCTGGTGACGTCGCCGGCGAGGTCGGCCAACCAGGCGAGTTCGCGGTCGATGCGCCCGGTCTTGTCGAGCAGGCGCTGAGCCCGCGCCAGGTGCTCGTCGAAGGCAGCCCAGTCGCCGGAGGCGGCGGCGCAGGCAGTCAGGCCCAGGTCGACCAGCGGCAGGCCGACCTCATAGCCGTGGCCGGCATAGGCGGGACGCACCTCACTCAGAGCGGCCCGCGCGTCGGAAAACCGCGCGTCGGCCAGCTCCACCATGGCCAGATTGCACCGGGCGACGTAGGCATTGAGGTGGCCGATGGATCCCCAGATGCCGGCGGCGCGCCGGTAATTAAGCCGCGCCTCCTTCCACCGGCCGTGAAACCGGGCAATCTCGCCGCGCGCGTTCCAACAGTGCGCCTCGACGGCGGGGGTACGCGCCCCGGCCAACAACTCCTG
Source organism: uncultured delta proteobacterium (assembly GCA_963697525.1). Lineage (GTDB taxonomy): Bacteria > Myxococcota_A > Bradymonadia > Bradymonadales > Bradymonadaceae > Bradymonas. The sequence goes on along the minus strand of OY969087.1, from coordinate 3,414,455 downwards.
GGTGCGCTCGACGCTGCGCCGCGCCTCGTCCCATTGGCCCTGCTGGATATTGATGAAGACGAGGTTGACCAGACAACGCTGGGTCAGCCGTGCGTCGCCGGCGCGCGTGGCCGCGGCGATGGCGCGCTCGAAGCATGCCATCGCTTCGGCGTGCTCTCCCAGGCGTGTGTGGGTGAACCCCTCACTCGCCCACACCCGCCCGCACGAGGCCGCGTCGTCGGGTGAGACCACCTGCGATGCCTCGCGGTTGAGCTGCAGGCTCTCGCGAAGCTTGCCGTGGCGGCGCAGGGCTGTGGCACGAATGAGCAGCGCCTCGCAGTGCAACGTCGGCCATCCCTGCTCGCGGGCGACCAACTCGACCCACTGAGCGATCGACAGCGCGTCGTCTTCCGAGCCGCGCTCGATGATCACGCGCGCCCGCACGCACTGGTTTTCGGCCACACGACGGTCCTTGGGGCTCAACTTTACGCGCCCGCTGACGGCTTCGTGCTCGTCGAGCAGGCGCAGCGCCAGGTCGTAGTCGCCGGCGCGAAGCGCCTCGCGCGCCGCCGCCAACAGAGGAGCGAGCGCGCCCTCCTGCTCACCGGCCGCGATCAGATGCATCGCGCGCCGCTCGTTCACCCCGCGTGCGCCCTCGGCGTAGGTCTCGGCGAGCATGCGCGCGCACAGCCGATGGTCGCGCTGCCAGCGGCCGGCCTCGCGGCTCGCGCGGTGCAGGCTCTCGGCGAGCATGCCGTGGGCGAACGACCAACCGTCGGCAGCAGTATAGGCGAGCCGAAGCGCGCACAGCGCGTCGATGAGGCCGTCGGGCGGCTCAATCCCATCCATCTCACAAAGCGTGCGCCACTCCCGCGTCGCCACGTCCAGCCCCAGCACCGCCGCCAGCTCCAACGCGCGCTGGACCTCCTCGCGGCGTCGGGGCTCGAAGTGCTCGAGCAGGCTGTCGATGCGCTGGTGCCACATCGCGTAGATATCGTCGGGCACCGCCGCCTGCGCGCCGTCGCCCAAGACAAAGCCCCGTCGACCAACCTCGAGAAGCCCTCGGTCGACCCAGTCGCCCACCAGTTGGATGGCGAAGAGTGGGTTGCCCTGGGTGCGCCGGGCGACCTCGCTGCTCAACGCGTCGTCGAGCGCCAGCATCGTGCGCACGAGCTGGCGGTGATCGTCGGCCGCCAGCGGCCCCAACTCCAACGACTGGGCGCCCTGGTGGGCGAGGACCTCGTCGAGCCGCTGCGCCAGGTGGGCGTGCTCGGAGGCCAGGTCGGGTCGCACCGTGACGATGACGAGCACGGGGAAGTCGCCGTCCTGGCCGTGCTCCAGCAGATAATGGGCAAAGTCGAGAGTGTCCGCGCTGAATTGCACGTCGTCGAGCCACACCATCACCGCGCGCCGGCGGGCGATGACCCGCAGGACGCGCGCCACGGCAGCGTAGCGCTCCTCGGGGCTGCTGAAGTCGACGCCGGTCCAATCGTTGGGATCGTCGCGTCGCGCGGGAGCGTCCGAACTCGGTGGGGCGATCACCGTAGCGATGGCGCGGGCCAGATACGCCGCCATCTGCCCACCGGAGTCGAAGTGGCGAAGCTTCTGATAGACCGACTGGGCGATGTCCGCCGGGCGCTGGCCCGCGCAGCGGAAAAAGCGCGCCAGCATCGGCCCGAGCCCATCGAGTGGGCCCTTGGTGGGGCTGTGGGTGGCCCGGAAGTACTCCGCGCAGCCGAGCTCGTGGGCGCGCTGGCACATCCACTCACACAACCGGCTCTTGCCACAGCCGAACGGGCCCTGCACGACCAGCAGGCGTGCCCGACGGGTGTCGTGGACCTGCCGAAGCGTATCCCACACGAGGGTGCGTGACGGCTCGCGGTCGACCATCGGGATCGCCCGCAGCCCGAAGAGACCCAGCCCCGCCCCGCTCAGGCGCATCGGGGCGCCAGCGGCATGCTTGTCCAGGCGCCACGTGGGGAAAAACGGCGGGGGCTCGGCGAGGCTGCTCTCGGCGTCGGCGCGGCGCGCCGCCGGGGTGAGCTGTTCGTCGGTTGGCTCCTGCCAGGTGTCGGCGGGCAGCACGACCGTATCCTGCGCGTCGTCCCCCTGCCCGAAGCGCTGCGCCCCCAGGTCGACCTGGGTGGGCTCGTCGCCGGGGCCGCCTGCGTGTGTCGACCGGGGCGGTTGCCCCGCCATCGCCGTGCCCAGTCGCAACAGCGCGTAGGCGGCGTCGGCGGCGCGTTGGAAGCGCTCGTGCGGCTCCTTGGCGAGCATCTTCCACAGCCAATTCTCGAATCCCTCGGGCACGTCGATCTTGGGCTCGAGCCTGGGCGGTGGGGTGTACACGTGGTCCTGCAAGATGCGGGTGGTGCCGCCTCTCCAAAACGGCGGCTGCCCGGCGCACAGCCACCAGGCGATGCACCCCAGCCCGTACAGGTCGGTCCACGGCCCCTGCTCGCGCCACAGCCCGCGAATCGACTCCGGCGCCATATATTTGGGCGTGCCGGTGATCCATTCGTCGACGTCGCCCTTATGCTCGAAGGTCTCCTTGTCGAGGGCGCGCGCGATGCCGAAATCGGTGAGCACCGGCTGCCACTGGCCGCGCTGGTCGACGTCGATGAGGACGTTGTCGGGCTTCAAGTCCCGGTGGATCACCCCGCGCGCGTGAGCGTGCGCCAGGGCGTCGAGGATGCTCGTCAGGAAGCGCTTGATCCCGTACCAATCCAACTCGGGGGCGTACTCCGACAGGGTGCCCCCGGAGACGTACTCCATGACCAAATAGGGGCTTCCGGCGATGAGCTTGCCGTCGGTTTGCCGCTGAAAGCTCTGGGGGAGTTGGCCGACGTCGTACACCTCGACGACGTGGGGGTGGTTGAGGCGGGCGACGTTGCGCACCTCGTTGTGAAACGCGCGCCGATAGCGCTGCTGGCGCGCTTTTTGGGCGGTGACGACCTTGACGGCGACCTTCTGGCGGTCCCGGCGGTGGATTCCCTCGAAGACCACTGCCATGCCCCCGCGCCCGATCCGTCTGGTGATGTCGAATTGGCCGAGTTGAATGCTCACAGCCTGTCGCGACGCCGAGGTTGGTGGTGCGAATGGCTAGATTTTAGCGCAAACGCCTCAGCGAAGCACGTCGCTGCCGAAGACCGCGCGGATGACATCGGCCAGGGTGCGCGCAAAATCGAGCTTGAAGCCCTCGAAGGGGGCGTTGCTCGGCGAGGTCACCTCCTCGATCTCGGAGACGTTGCCCCGGGGCAGCACGCTGCGCTCGAAGCCGAGCTTTTTGGCCTCGGCGATGCGCGCGATCGCCTGGGTGACCGCGCGCACCTCGCCGGTCAGCCCGACCTCGCCGAAGGCGACCATATTGGAGGGCACGCTGCGGTCGAGGTAGCTCGACAAGATCGCCACGGCGATCCCCACGTCGGCCGCCGGTTCGCCCACCCGCGCGCCGCCGGCGACGTTGACGAAGACGTCGTGGCCGGCGACCTTCAGGCCGGTGCGCTTCTCGATGATGTTGAGCATGAGCATCACCCGGTTCTGGTCGACGCCGATGCTGGTGATGCGCGGCGGGCCGTAGTTGCACGGGGTGACCAGGGCCTGGATTTCGACCAGCAGCGGGCGCGTGCCCTCGACGATGGGCACCACCGCGCTCCCAGAGGCCTTGTCGGGCCGCTCGGCCAGAAACATCGCCGACGGGTTGAGCACCTCGTGCAGCCCCGAGCCGCGCATCTCGAACACGCCGATCTCGTTGGTCGAGCCGTAGCGGTTTTTGACCGCGCGCAGCACCCGGTAGTTCATGCCCGGCTGGCCCTCGAAGTACAACACCGTGTCGACCATATGCTCGAGCACTTTAGGCCCGGCGATGGCGCCCTCTTTGGTGACGTGGCCGATGAGCACCGTGGGGATGTTCAGCCCCTTGGCCAGTTGGGTCAGCGCGCTGGTCACCTCCCGGAGCTGGGCGACGCTTCCCGGCGATGAGGTCAGCCGCTCGGTCGACAGCGTCTGGATGGAGTCGACCACGAACAGGTCGGGCATCTTGTCACGCAGTCGCTTCTCGGCGCGCTCCAGGATGGTCTCGCCGACCACCCAGATATTGTCGGCCTCGACGTCCAGGCGCTCGGCGCGCATCTTGAGCTGGGCGAGGCTCTCCTCGCCGGAGACGTACAGCACGTCCATGCCGCGTCCGGCAAAGTGGCCGGCGACCTGCAACGACAGCGTGGACTTGCCGATGCCGGGGTCGCCGCCGAGCAAGACGATGCTGCCGGGCACGAAGCCCCCGCCGAGCACCCGGTCGAACTCGGAGATGCCGCTGACCACGCGGTTCTCGTCGGTCAACTGCACCTGGCTCATGCGCACCGGCTCGGCGCCGCCCTCGGCCCCGTAGCCCGCGCGCGGGGTCGGCGCGCCCGCGCTGGAGATGTCGGCGCTCCCGCCGCGCACCTCCTCGACCAGAGTATTCCACTGCTCGCAGCCCATGCATTTGCCCGACCACTTGGGATGCTCGTGACCGCAGGACTGACAGACATAGATGCTGCGCGCTTTTGCCATTGTCTTTGACGGATCTTGGGAAGGGTTGATGCCCACCGACGGCCCACCATAGACGAGCCACGCGTTGCGAAACAAGCCGCCCGCCTCTTCCCTTCCCGCCGTGTGGCGACCATAAAATAGACGCAAAAAAACGGGCACTTACGAAGTTTTAATTTGAAACACGCCCCCACGCACAGTTACGCTAACAAAGAAAATACGGCCAATACCTCAACCCCTTGCCTCCACGGCGCGCGTCCCTGCACGATGCGATGCCCTGATGGGCGACGGAACTTTTCCACCGGGGGTCATGATGGGCACTCAAACGGTATCGACTTTGGAAAGCGACGGCGCACCACCGCGCTCGCCCTATGGCGGGTCCATCGACGCGCCCGAGCACTTTTGCCCACAATGCCAGGCGCTGAGGCGCGCCGCCGACCCCCACTGCGTCGACTGTCACGCCTCGCCGCCGGCCCAGGGGTGGCCACCCCTGGAGGGTTGCTCCGATCCGTGGCTGGGCAAGGTGACACACGGTTACCTGCTCGACCGCAGGATCGGTGAGGGATCGGTGGGGGTCATCTACCGCGCCGCCTCCCGGAAATTGTCGCGTTCATTCGCGCTCAAGGTGGTCGATCTGACCAGCGAGAACGTGGTCGACACGACCCGGGTCAGCGCACTTCACAACCTGCGCCGCGAAATCGAGGCCCAGTCGAGCCTCAAGAACCCGCACGTCGTCCACTTGTTCGATGTGCTGGAGCTCGGCGACCATCATATCGGCATCGTGATGGATCTGGTCGAAGGTCGCACCGTCGGCGATCTGGTGGGCGTGCACGGGCCCCTGCCGGTCGTGCGCGCGCTGCGCATCCTGCGCCAGGCTTGCATCGGCGTGCACGAGGCCCACGAGGCCGGCCTCATCCACCGCGATCTCAAACCCCAGAACCTGATGGTCGAGCCCTTACCCAGCGGCGAGGACTTCACCCGAGTCTTCGACTTCGGGATCGTCTGTCTGCAAAAGGACGCCGGCGCGATGCTCAACTTCGTGGGCACGCCCGCCTACGCCAGCCCCGAGCAAGCCGCATGTGAGCCCCTCGACCGGCGCAGCGACATCTACTCGCTGGGGGCCGTGCTCTTCTTCATGCTCACCGGCCGCCCCCCGTTCGGCGGCGAGACCATCGCGGATGTGCTCACCGCTCACATGCGCCACAAGCCAATGCGGTTGAGCGAGGCCCACCCGCAGGCGAGCTTCGACGATGCCCTCGAGGATCTGGTCGCGCGTCTGCTGGCCAAAAACCCCAGAGAGCGCCCCCGAACGCTCTCCCAACTGATCAGCGAAATCGACGCGCTGCTCGACGTCATGGCGCGACGATCGATTCGCGCGGACTCACACACGCTGGCCGAGCGCTCTCATGCGGACACCGTAGAGATAGAAGATGACCCGCTCGACGGGGTCGACCCCGTCTTTCCCGACACGGCGGCGGCCGACGCAGTCCCGCACTTCGGCGACATCATACGCGCGCTGGGGACCAACTCGGTTCGCGAGGTAGACGTGCCGAGCGCGGTCGTCGACCGCCCCCGGGCGCTGACCGGCGATGATCGGCTTATCTACCTGCACGAAGCTGGAGAGTTGAAGTTGGTCGACGCCACCCTCGCCACCGAGTGGGCCATCGATCTGAGATTGGAGGGGTGCCCCTGCGCCATCACCCTGGCCGACGACGCCGCGTTCATCGCCACCAGCCATGGCCAATTGCACGAGTTCTCGCTGAGCTTCAACCACCGCAAGCTCCTGTGGACCGATCCCCAGGGGGCCTGCGTCAAGTCGGTTAGTTGCGACGAAGCAGCGCGGCGCATCGCCCTGGTCAGTGGAGCCGGCGAGGTCCTGGTGGCCGACCGCGGCGAGGACGCCGCTTATACCTGGCACCCCCTGCCCATCGGCACGCCCGCCCAGGCGGTGCGCATGTCGCCCTCGGGCCAGCGCGTGGGGATACACACGGATTCGACCCGCATCGAGGTGTGGACGCTCACCGCGCCGCGTGAGCAGATCTGTACGGTGTGCGTCCCCTCCGGGGCGGACTCGATGGCACTCACCAGCGACGGGCGCCACCTGGTCTGCTCGACGCGGCTGGGCCATTGCGGGTTGCTCAGCCTGCCCGACGGGGTGTGGACAACGGTCACCGGCGCCGTGGACGACCTGGTCGGCATCGACGTCGATCGCGAGGGCGCGCTCATCATGTACCGCGACCGAGGCTGAGGCCGGCGCGGCTCTACAGGCCGTGAACCTCGTCGCCGAGGCCCTTGTTCGGCTCGGCCGGCGCCGCGCTCTGGTCCCCGGTGTTGGAGGACGGGCCTTGGTCGGCGTTGTCCAGACCCTGGTCGACGATGCGGAACTCGACGCGGCGGTTCAGCGAGCGGTTGCGGTCGGAGACGTTCGGCACCAGCGGCTGCGACTCGCCGTAGCCCTTGGCGCTGAGCCGGTCGGGGCTGATGCCCTGCTCGACCAGGTACTTCACCACGCTGTCGGCGCGCTTCTGGGACAGGTCGAGGTTGTAGTCCTCGGCGCCCACGTCGTCGGTGTGGCCGGCGACCTGAAGCCTCTTGATGCGCGGGTTCTCCAGCAGGACCGAGGCGACCTGGTTGAGCACGTTGTACGAACGCGGCAGGATCTTGGCCTTGCCGGTCTCGAAGAAGACCTTCTTTTTGATGCGGATACGGTCCTTCTTGACCTCGACGAGCTTCTCTTTGGGCTCGGGCTTGAGGGTGATCTCGAGCTGGACCTCTTTGTCGCTGGCGACGTCGACGTCGCGGCCGCCGGTCAGGTAGCCGTCGGCGCTGACCGCCACGGTGTAGGCGCCGGCGCTGACCTCCTTCTGGAATTTGCCCTTGGGCCCGGCGGTGATCTGAGCCTGGTCGGGGCCGGTCAGCTTGACCAGGGCGTGGGCGATGGGCTTGCCGTTGTGGTCGATAACCACGCCGCCGACGGTGCCCCGCTTGGGAATCGGCACCAGCTTGACGCTGAGCTTGGTCTCGCCCTCGTCGCCGAGGGTCTTTTTGACCTCGGCGGTCTTATAATCGGGGTGGGTGATCGTCAGGGCGACCTCTTTGCCCGGAGCGAAACCGTAGGAGTGGAACAGGCCGTTGGGCCCGGTCGCCTGCGGCGTCTTGGTCGTGTCGGGCTTGTCGTAGGTGATGGTCGCGCCGCTGACGGGATCGCCGGTTTTCTTGTCGGTGACCGTGCCCACGACAAACGCCTGCGGGGGCATCTTCTCGACGACTTTTTCCTTCTCGACGACCTTCTCGACGTATTGGATTTTGGGCTCGGGGTCGATGGCCCAACTGGCGCCCAGCACGACCTGCCAGGGGGCGGTGACCGGGATGCCGGCGACGTCTTCGCTGGTCAGCCCGATGTCCACGCCGGCGGTCAGCCCGAAGTTTTCGATGGGCTCGGCCTGCGCGCCGATGCTCAGCGTGTCCGGGAACGCGGCGAAGCCCTTTTCGGACACGCACGGCAGCGGCGCCGCCTCGGCGCAGGCCCCGCTGTCGGCATTGACCGGCACCTGCAGGTTCCACGACAAAAACGGCGACACATACGGCAACGCGTATTGGAAGCCCAGGCCGAACTGCAAGTAGTCGTAGCTGCTGAGCTGGTGGGCGAAACGCTCCACCCGGGTGGGCCGGATATTGTCGGGCACCAGGTTGGAGGTGTTGTCGAACAGATAGCCGAAGTTGAAGTGGCCCATCAGCGGCACGCGCTTGCCGCCGGCCTTGGGCAGAAACTCACCCAGGTCGACGCTGGCCAGCAGGCGCGGGCGCACGCTGGTGGCGTCGGCCTGCAACCCCGCCGACGAAAAGCCGGTGGGCAAATAGGCGGTCAGGTCGCCGGCGACGTACACGCCCTTGCGCGGCACCAGGTGGCCGCGCACGCCCAGGTGCAGGTCGCCCTGGGCGAGCATCGTCTGCGGGCGCCCAAAGGTGTTGACGTTATTGGTCGCCTGCACGCCCAGCTCGGCGGACAGTTGTTTGAGGATGCTCGCCTGGAAGAGCAGTCGGCCGGCCAAAAACTCGTTCTCATCGCGGTAGCGAATGACATCCGAGCCCTTGGTAAACGCCCCCAGGAAGGCCACGTGATAGGTGTTGGACTTGCCGGGGGCTGCCGAGGTGATGTGCTGGAAGCCCAGCGCACCCTCGAGGTTGACGCCCGGGCCAATGAGGTGGCTGTCGGTGTCGTCGGCCTGCTGATCGGCCGGCGGAGCCTCGGTGGACTTGGCCTCTTGGGGCTTGGCCGCCGCGTCTTTGTTGTCGGCGCCATCCTCGGCCTTCTTGGCCTCTTTTTTGTCGGCCGCGTCGGCGTCTTTGGCGTCGTCGGCCTTGGCGTCATCGGCCTTGGCGTCATCGGCCTTGGCATCGGGCGTCTTTTCGGGGGCCGGCGGAGGCGCGACCTTCTCGTCGGTGGGCTTCTCCGTGCCCAATTTATCGGCGGAGGGAAGCCCCTGAGCGGCCAGATTCGCCGGTGCGGCGAACGTGGCCACCACCGCGGCGATCACCAGCGCGCGAAACCGCCCCCGGCGCCCGGCAGTGCGAATCTTCCCTTCGAAGTCACGACCACTCATCCACTCACTCCCTTCGCCGAAGCCGGCGTGCGCCGTGCGAAACCGGGCACGAAACCCGCCTCTCCAGCATTTTTGGCATTCTCTGAATCGTCCAACACAGCTAACCCTACATCACATCGGCGTCAAGAATCCGCTGACTTCCAAGACGAAGCGAAGGACTCCAAAAACGACCACGGCGATGAGGCACCCAATTAAAACGGGATTATCTTTACTTTTCCAGAACGCCCGGCCGGGATAGTCGATCCGACAGCCCACCAGGTTCTGAACCAGCCGATCGAGCGCGGTGGCGGCAAAACCGAGCACGAAGAAGATACCGAAGGGATGAAACGTCAACGAGGCCGCCACCTGGCCGTGCATCAACGCGACGCACGCGCGGGTCATCCCACATCCGAACCCATCGTAGCCGGTCAGGCGGTGAAACGGACACAGCGTCACGCCGTTGACCGGAGAGGACGGAAATACCTGGGTCGCGACGATGAAGGCGACAAAGAGCCCCACCACCGCCCAGCCCTTTCGGCGCTGGGCTGCGGTCAGCGGGGTCCCGAGCTGCAAAAACCCGTGTGTCGCTTCCATGACTCGTCCGACCTGCGTATTCGTCCGCCGCCTAACATAAGATGCCAGGCCGAAATAGAAAAGGCGCTCGCACCCCCGGCCCCCATCGAGACGCCGGGAAAGAGTGGCGAGCGCCTGCCGACGGGCCTTACGCGCGCCCGCCGTCGGAGGTCCTCTGCGATCAGAAGCCCTGCGGGTTGCCGTGGCCGGCGCCGCCGGGGGTGCCGTTTTCCCAGGCGTTGTTCAGCCCCTGCTGGACGAACAGCGGCCCGATGCCCAACAACATCATCACGAAGATGATCGGTGCATCCATCGCCGGCTCGACGCCCCAGGCGCGCTGCACCTCGACGAGGGCCTCGGAGACACGCCACCAATAATAAAAGCCCCACATCCCGCAGGTCACCAGCGTGAGCAGCAGCTCCTTGACGCCGTTGAAATCCTCGCGGCCAAGCCCGCGGTTGAGATCATCGGGCAGGGCGAAAAAGCTGTACCAGATCGCGTAGATCCCGCAGGTCACCAGCGAAAGGATGAGAACCGTGACCGGATTGCGCACTTCCCCTTGTTGCATGATCAGACTCCTCGAAGAGTGGGAGGTTGAGAGCCTCGAATGCGGCCTACAATCCGCCGCGGTCTATGTACCAGAACTTGCCTAGTTGTTTAGAGAATCCGGCCACGGGCGTCAAGAACCGGACGAGGTTTCCGGCCTCGTGAGGAACTTCTTTGCGGCGGTGATGTCCATACCAATACCACCATGCGACGGAGCGAGGAGCAGCGATGCGAATCAAATGGGTGCTGGGATGCGCGCTCGCCAGCGTGTTGATCAACGCGTGCGGATATCTGGACGAGGACATCACGCTGACCGACGAGCAATTCGCGCAGAGTTTTGCCGGCGAGTCCGCCGATTACGGCAGCGGCAGAGGCGTAGGCGAGGGGATGCATTGGTACGCCCACGGGTGCGGCGTCCACGGCTATGGCTACAGCGGCGGATACGGCCGTTACGGGGATCGCGCGCGCGTCGAAACCGACGCGCACACCTCGGTCATCAATATGGGCGCGACCACGATCTCGGCGTCGGACCCCGGCGGCGCGCAGCGTTGGGTGGTGCGCCACCCCAGCGAAGATTCGCCCCCGTATTACCGCGCCGGGCGGCTCAAAACATGGGGAGACTACCTCGAGGCGGAGATGGAACGCGCGCGGCGAAATCGGCGTTGACCAAATAAATTGTTCGTCTCAGGCGTTGTGAGGGCGACCCAATGTTGAGGTAATGGCGCAACTGCGGTACGAGTGCCGCTCAGCGTCACGCCCTGTGGGCCCTCACTTTTGGCTGAGATACGCGCCTGGAGTCGAATATGAACGTCATCGCCGCCCTGCCCTACTGGCATCCTGGGCCGTGGACCCTGGTCAAAGACCTGCCGTTGATCCACAAGCCCCTGCAGGTGCACTCCTTCGGAATGCTGGTCGCGATCGGGCTGATCACGTGCCTGACAGCCGCGAGTTGGCGCGGTGAAAAGAAGATGGGGTTCAGCGGCGAGCAGGTCCAGAACTTCGGGATCTTCCTGATCGTGTTCGGCTGGATCTTCTCGCACATCTTCAACGTCATCACCTACGAGCCCCAACGCGTGGCCGCCAACCCCATGGTCATCTTCGAAGTGTGGGGGTCGATCTCGAGCTACGGCGGCTTGATCGGCGGCATCATCGCCGTGTTCATCTGGAAGGCCACCCACAAGGACATCGATCTGCTCAAGTGGGCCGACCACGCCGCATGGGGCATCCCCATCGCCTATTTCTTCGGGCGCATGGGCTGCTCCTCGGTGCACGACCACCCCGGGGCCATCGCCCCCGACGGCTGGCCGCTGGCGTTTATCTTCCCCGACGGCCACCTGCGCCACGATCTCGGGTTTTACGAGATGTGGTGGTGGCTGGCGATCATCGCCATCGTGTTCTGGTTGGACCGCAAGCCCCGCCCCAAGGGCTTTTTCCTGGGGGTGGTGTTCATGCTGTACGCCCCGGTGCGTTTCATCCTGGATTTCATGCGCGTCTGGCCGCGTCGCGCCGCCGGCGACATTCACGTCAACGCCTTTGTGGACGTCTTCCTCAAGGTGCTCCACGTCCAGCCCGAGGCCTACGTCTATGGCGGCGGCGATGCGCGCTATCTGGGGCTGACCCCGGCGCAATACGTGTCCATCGCGATCTTTACCATCGGCCTGATCATCTACCTGAAAGTGCGCAACAACCCGCCCATGGAATGGCAGCGCTACAAACGTCCGGCGCGCCAGGAAGAAGCGAGCGCCTAAGACCGTTGTGTAACCGGCGCAAGATGCCAGTGGTCATGTTTTGCAGGTAGTGACGGTTCTCGATGACGACCTTGAGGTTCAAAGTTGACGGAATGACCTGCGGCAAGTGCAGCGAGCGGGTCGACAATGCGATCTTGACGGTGGGCGACTTTCCCCTGGTCAGCGTCGACCACGAGACCGACCGTGCCGTGGTCGATCTGCGTGACGACGAGGCCCGCTCCGCCGACGAGGTCGCCGCCGAGATCACCGCGGCCCTCGAGGGTATCGGCTACCCGGCCGCGCTCGAGGACTCGGAGGCGCAGCCCGACGAGGACGTCGAGGAAGAGGCGCCGGAGCCGACCGACGACGCCGACCAGAGCGACGAGTCCGACGAAAGCGACGTCGAGGCGCACGAGCACGGCGAGCCTGCCCAGCCCTCCCAAGAAGAAGAACAACAAGAAGAAGAACAACAAGAAGACGACCACGCTCCCACGACACCGGACCTCGCCGCTGGCGGCGCCGAAGTGCGCCTGAACGTCGGCGGCATGAGCTGCGCGTCGTGCGTGGCCAGCGTGGAGAACGCGCTGAGCCATGTCGACGGCGTCGACGATGTGCGCGTCAACTTCGCCACCGAGCGCGCCTCGGTGCGTCTTCGAAACGACCGCGCCGGCCAGGCCGACCTCGACCGCCTTCGCCAGGCCGTCGAAGACGTCGGCTACGAGGTGCGCGAGGTCGACTCGCCCACCACCACCTCCGAGGCCGCCCCGGCGGCCGCCGCTCCCCAGCCGTCGCGCATGCGCATGAGCGAGCGACGCGCCGAGGAAGCCCAGCAGTGGAAGCGCCGCTGGTTGACCGGCCTTGTGCTCACCATCCCCATCCTGTTGCTGCAGATGGGGCCGGGCTGGTTCGACTTTTCCCTGGTCGCCGACGCCAACACCTGGCGGCTGGGGCTGACGGGCTACCTGGCCACCATCGTGATGGTCTACGTGGGCCGGCCCTACCTGGAGGGCGCGTGGAAGAATCTCAAGCATTTTCGCGCCAATATGGACACGCTCATCGCGCTGGGCTCCTCGGTGGCCTGGGGCTTTTCGATGATCGTGACCATCGCGGCACTGGCCGGCCGGACCATCGCCGGCGGCGACGTCTACTTCGACGGCGCGGCGATGATCCTGACGCTGATCTCGGTGGGCAAATGGCTGGAATCGCGCGCCAAGGGCCGCGCCGGCGAGGCTATCGAGGCCCTGTTGGACCTGGCGGCGACCACCGCGCGGGTGCGGCGCAGCGGCGAGTGGACCGAGATCCCCGTCGACCAGCTCCAGCACGGCGACGAGATGCTGGTCAAGCCCGGCGAGAAGATCCCCACCGACGGCGTCGTCGTCGAGGGACGCGCCGACCTCGACGAATCCATGATCACCGGCGAGTCCGTGCCCGTGACCCACACCGAGGGTGACGAGGTCATCGGCTCGACCATCAACACCGACGGCCGCCTGGTCGTTCGCGCCAGCCGCGTGGGCGGCGAGACCGCCCTGGCCCAGATCATCGAGCTGGTCGAGCGCGCCCAGGAGTCCAAGGCCGACATCCAACGCCTGGCCGACAAGGTCTCGGCGATCTTCGTGCCGGCGATCATCAGCATCGCCATCGTCACCTTCGTCGGCTGGTTGCTCAGCGGGGCGAGCCTGGGGGCGGCGGTGCTGCCGGCGGTGGCCGTGCTCATCGTGGCGTGCCCCTGCGCGCTGGGCCTGGCCACGCCCACCGCCATCATGGTGGGCACCGGCAAGGGCGCCAACCTGGGCATCCTCATCCGCGACGCCCAGGCCCTCGAGCAGGCCCGAGCGATGCAGGCCATCGTCTTCGACAAAACCGGCACGTTGACCACCGGGCAGATGGCCGTCACCGACGTGCGCGCCCGCGTCAGTGAGGACGAATTCCTGCGGCTGGGCGCCTCGCTGGAGGCGTCGAGCGAGCACCCGATCGGCCAGGCTATCGTGCGCCGGGCCAAAGACGAGGACATCGAGCCCAGCGACGTCGCCGACTTCCACTCGGTCGCCGGCGAGGGCGTCGAGGGCGTCATCGACGGGCGCCACCTGCGCATCGGTAAGCCGTCGTGGATTCTGGGCGACGAGCACGACGGGCCCGTCGAAGAAATCGAGACCATGCAGCGCGACGGAAAGACCGTGGTCGCCCTGGCCGAAGACGGCCAATTGCTCGGCCTGTTCGGGGTGCGCGACGAGGTCAAAGACGACTCCCCGGCCACCGTGCGCTGGCTGGCCGAGCACGGCGTGGATGTGTGGATGATCACCGGCGACAACGCCCAGACGGCCGCCGCCGTCGCCGCCGAGATCGGCATCCCCGCCGATCACGTCAAGGCCGGGGTCAAACCCGAGGATAAGGCCGACGCCGTCAAAGAGCTGCAGAGCGCCACCGAAGACGGCGGCCCCAAGCGCGTGGTGGGGATGGTCGGCGATGGCGTCAACGACGCCCCTGCCCTGGCTCAGGCCGACCTGGGCATCGCCATCGGCACCGGCACGGACGTGGCCATCGAGGCGTCCGATATCACGCTCATCTCCGGTGATATCGAGGGCGTGCGCCGCGCCGTCGAGCTGTCGCGGGCGACCTACGCAAAGATCAAGCAGAACCTCTTCTGGGCGTTTGCCTACAACACCATCCTGGTGCCCGCGGCCGCGCTGGGCGTCTTCGTTCCCGCGGTCGCCGCCGGCGCCATGGCCATGTCCAGCGTGAGCGTGGTGAGCAACTCCCTGCTGCTCAAGCGGCGCCAGATCAGCTAAAACTCTCCAACGCCTGTTCGTATACCTGCAGATCATCCGGCGAGAACAACACCATCCTGATCTCTCGCAGCTCGCCGGGATGCTCCTCCATAAACGTCAGGATCGTGTCCAAGGCGACCTGGGCGGCCTGCTCGATGGGATAGCCGTAAGCGCCCGTCGAGATCGACGGAAAGGCGACCGTCTCCAGGCCGTGCTCGACCGCCTCGCGCAGGCTGTTGCGGTAGGCGTCGGCGAGCTTGTCGGCCTCGCCGCGCTCGCCGCCGTTCCACACCGGGCCGACGGTATGGATGACCTTCAGCGCCGGCAGATCCCCGCCGGTCGTGGTCACCGCTTGGCCGGTGGGCAGCTTGCCCTGTCGATTTCGGACCTCCTTGCACTCGGCCAGAATCGCCGAGCCGCCCTTGCGATGGATGGCCCCGTCGACGCCGCCGCCGCCCATCAGCGACGAGTTGGCGGCGTTGACCACCCCGTGCACGTTCTGCTCGGTGATGTCGCCCTGGACGAGCGCGAGCTTCGTACCGGCCATGGTGATCTCCATCGTTCCTCCCGTTATGGTCGCGTCTAATGTTGGTCGTGCTTGGAGTCCGGCCGTGCCAGCTCCACGCTGGCATAAGGCTCACCCGCTCGAACAATATTGATGCGCTCGGGCAGGCCGGCAACGCCGAGGTCGCCGGAGAGGCGAAACTCCCAGTCGTTGCCGCCGGCGTGCGCCCGGATAACCCGGATATGGCTAAAATCGCGGCTCAGCGCGATCTGGGGTAAAGACCCGTACACGTACACGAAGTGGCCGTCGATGGTGTCGATGCGGGCGTGAGCGGCGTCGATGGTGCCCGCGTCTTTCTGGATGTCGGCGAGGGGATGGGTCGAGGAGAGCAGCGCCCAGACGACCTTCCACGGGAACGAGGCGGCGGGGCCGATGCTCAGCGAGGTCTGCCCGCCGGGCGCGGCGAGGGTGAGCGCGTTGCCATGTCCCAGCGACAGCCCGGTTGCCTGGTAGCTCGTCAGCGAGCCGGCGGTGACGGTGACCGACAGGTCGACCGCCCCGCCCTTTTTGGCCTTGTGGCGCAGCGACGCCTGCCGGGCGGCGGCGACCTTCAACGGCGGCACGCTCGCCAGCGCCGTGGCCGCCGCGAGCAGCAGCGCGCAGCCGACCGTCGCGGCCACGAGCGCGCGGCCGCGCTGTCGCAGGGCCAGCACCGGGTTCATTCCAACTCCCCGGCCTCGAATTTGCGCCGCAGATAAGCGCGAAGCGTCTCGCCGATCTCCTCGTGGCGCAGCGCGTAGCTGATATTGGCGGTCAAAAAGCCCAACTTGTCGCCGATGTCGTGGCGCATGCCCGTAAACTCAT
This sequence comes from uncultured delta proteobacterium, assembly GCA_963697525.1. Lineage (GTDB taxonomy): Bacteria > Myxococcota_A > Bradymonadia > Bradymonadales > Bradymonadaceae > Bradymonas. The sequence goes on along the minus strand of OY969087.1, from coordinate 3,398,386 downwards.
AGCCGACCAGGGCCCGCTCGCGCGCCAGGCGAGACAGCGCGTCGGTGAGCTGAATCTCGCCGGAGTTGTCCGGCTTGGCCGCGGCCAGATACTCGAAGATCGTCGGCGGCAGCAGGTAGCGGCCGATGATGGCCAGATCCGACGGGGCGATCTCCGGGGCCGGCTTCTCCGTCAGCGTGCGAATGCGGTGCAGGCCGGGCGCCCACGACTCACCGGTGACGATGCCGTAGCGATGGGTCTCGTGCTGGGGCACGCGCATCAGGCTGACGACGGCCTGCCCGTATTTTTCGAACACGTCGATCATCTCGCGGGTGCACGGCGGCTCGCTGGAGATGATGTCGTCGGGCAGAAGCACCATGAAATATTCGTCGCCGATGACCTCGCGGGCGCAGTAGATAGCGTGGCCCAGGCCCAGCGGCTTTTTCTGGCGCACGGCGATGGTGCGGATCATACTGCTGATCTGGCGCACCTTCTCGAGCTCCTGGTATTTGCCGCGCTCTTCGAGCAGCTTTTCGAGCTCGTAGTGATAGTCGAAGTGGTCTTCGATGCCGCCCTTGCCGCGGCCGGTGATGAAGATGACCTCCTCGATGCCCGACTGGATGCACTCCTCGACGATCACCTGAATGGCGGGTACGTCGACGATGGGCAAGAGTTCCTTGGGGACCGACTTGGTCACGGGGAGGAGACGTGTTCCGAAGCCCGCCACGGGAATGACGGCCTTGCGTACCTGTTTGTTGTTCATGATTTATAGTTCCGTAGTGGTAGTCGCTACGCGTGGACATTATCAACGTGGATCGCTGCCACGCAAGCTCGCTGAGTGACGATCACGCCGGGATCGGGCTGGACGCAATCACTCAATTACGTTTTTATGCGTTCGCTGCTATAAAGGAGCCTGCGACGAAGTCTACAGGTTCTGGAACGCGGAAGTTTTCGATGAAACAGATTCTCATCGCCTGCGGGGACGTCGACCTCTTGCGCAAGATCGTCTCCGATTTGCCCGAGGGCAAGTACAAGCCCATCGCCACCAAGACCGGTGCGGGCATCGCCGCCAAGATCGCCGGGCGCGACGTGCCCGTGGCGATCGTGCACGAGCAATTGGCCGACGGGAGTGCGGCGCAGTTGTGTACCCAGTTGCGCCAGCAGCCGGACGGACCGGCGGTGTTGTGGCTGGCCGGCGCCTCGGTGCCCGCCGAGGGCCCGTTCGACCGCGCGCTGAAGTACCCGGTGCCCGGCCCGGTATTTCGCAACGCCCTCAACCAACTGGCTGGCCCGGACGTCTCCGGGCATGACCTCGAGCAGTGGCGCATGTTCTTTCGCGAACTCAAGGGCCGACTCGAGGGCATCGACCAGCAAAACTACTTTCAAATTCTGGGTATTTCTCAGCAGGCGCCGCACCACCGCCTGGTCAAGGCCTACGACCTGCTCAGCCAGCGCTACCACCCCGATCGTTACCGGCAATTCCGCCACGAGAAGTGGGGCAAAGCCATCCACGAGAAGGCCACCCAGCTCTACAAGGAGATGACCGAGGCGTACCACGTGCTCGCCGATCGCAAGCTGCGGGCCAAATACGAAGGCGCGCTTGCCCAGGGCCAACTGCGGCTCAGCTCGGAGGACGCCGCCGGCAAAGCCACCGGGCCGAAGTCGCTCATGGAGCTGGGCCAGACCCAGATGTCCAAGAAATTTCTCAAACTCGCCCAGAGTGACCTGGCCGGCCGCGACTTCGCCAGCGCTCTGCAGAACCTGAAGTTCGCCCAGAGCATGGAGCCCAATAATACGGCCATCGCCGACAAGATCGCCGAGGTCGAACAAAACCTCCACAACTGATGTTCTAGTGCACGGACTCGTGCGCTAGCGGCGCGGCCCGTGGCGAAACGGGCCGATTTCGCTCTCATCCGACGTCTTATTCATGGCAAAAAAGAGTTCGAATCTGGTCACGCGGGTGCTCACCGCCATAGTGGCCATCCCACTGTTACTGGCGATTATCTTCGCCGCGCCGCCCTGGGCGACGTTCCTGCTGGTGGCCTTTGCCAGCATGATCTCGGTGTGGGAGTATTGCTCGATCACCTACGGGGACGGCAACCGGCTGGGCAAGATCGTCTCCACGCTGCTGTCCGCGGGGCTGGCGACGACGCTGTACTTCCAGCCCGCCTGGTTCACCGAGGCGGCGGCGATGTCGGTGCTGGTGGTGTTTTTGGTGTTCCTATTCACCTACACCGACCAGACCCGCGTCAGCCACGAGATCGGCTCGAGCGTCACAGGAATCCTGTACGGCGGTGTGGTGTTGACTACATTGTCGCTGCTGGTGCGGGACTCGGGTAACGCGGGCCCGTATTGGATCCTGATGGTGATGGCGGTGGTGTGGTCGTCGGACACCGGCGCGTATTTCGCCGGACGCTTCTTCGGAAAGCGCAAGTTGTACGAGGCCGTCAGCCCCAACAAAACCCAGGAGGGCGCGCTCGGCGGGCTAGCTGCCAGCGTGGGGGTGGCGTTTTTGTGTAACTACCTTTTCGCCTACGATCACGCCTGGATCGCCATGCAGCCGTGGCAGGTGGTGGCGCTGGCCATCCCGGCCAATATCCTGGCACAGTTGGGAGACCTGTCGGAGAGCCTGATCAAACGCGCCCACGATGTCAAAGACAGCGGCACGATCATCCCCGGACACGGAGGCATGCTCGACCGCATCGACGGGTTGATCTTTGCCTCGCCCTGGTTCTACATCTTCTTTACCCACGTCTTGCACTGAGCCCAGCGTGCTTCGGTGCAAGGCCAATCAATGAGCATACGTGATCTCATATGGGCCTGATCTACGCAGCCATACTCCTGGGCGTGCTCATCTTCGTGCACGAGCTGGGGCACTTTTTGGTGGCCAAGGCATGTGGTGTCAAGGTCGAGCGCTTCTCCATCGGCTTTGGCCCCAAGGTCGTCGGGTTCACCTACGGTGAGACCGAGTATGTGATCTGCTGGCTGCCCCTGGGCGGCTACGTCAAGATGCTCGGCTTCGAGATGGACGAGCTCGACGAGATCCCCGAGGACGAGCGCGACCGGGCGTTGATGATGCAGCCCATCTGGCAGCGCTCGCTGATCACGCTGGCCGGCCCGGCGGCCAACTTCGTGTTGCCGATGATCATCTATTTCGTCTTCTCCATGGGCCAGGCGACCGTGCCCGCGGCCGTCGTCGGCGAGGTCTTCGCCGAGACCCCCGCGGCCCACGTGGGCCTCAAGGCCGGCGACCACATCACCAACGTCGACGGCCACCCCATCACCTACTGGCACGAGCTGACCGAGGTGATGCAGGACACCTACGATCGCACCGTCGACCTGACGTACACGCGCGACGGCACCTCCCACACCGTGCGCATCAAGCCCGAGAAGAAGACGCGCACCGACTACCTGGGCCTCAACGAGCGCACCTTCGGCATGCTGGGCATTCACCTGCAGCCGTACGGGACGACCCTGGGCATCTCCGACCCGGCCTCGCCGGCGGCCAAGGCCGGCCTGCACACCTTCGACAAGGTCGTCAGCGTCAACGGCGAGCACATCACCCGCTTCGACGAGCTGGAGTCGAAGATCCGCCAGAGCGGGGGCAAGCCCCTCGAACTCAGCGTGCTTCGCCGCCAGCCCATCGACACTGATTACGCCCACTTTTATTCGCAACGGGTGATCACGGTGCGCGCGGTGCCCCAGAAGGTCGACGGCACCTATACGCTGGGCATCGACGACGCCGAGATGTACCTGTCCAAGGTCAAGAAGGGCTCGCCGGCGGCCAAGGCCGGCCTGCACACCGGCGACAAGCTTCTGACGCTCGACGGGCATACGTTCAGCAATATGAGCATGCTCGACCAGCGCATCACCAACGACGCCAACGAGGCGATCGTCGCCGCCCAGAAGAAGGACCCCGACAAGGTCGACGTCAAGCTGTCCTACAAGCTGACCTACCTGCACGACGGCCAGCCAAGGACCACCACGCTTCGCCCCGAGATCCAGCATTTTGCCGGCCAGAGCAAGACCGAGACCTACCGGGTCTACATCGGCTGGCAGCACCTGGCCGACCGGCTCAAGCCCGACGAGATCGACTTTCCGTTCTTCCAGCGGCTGGCCTACTCGGCCAACAACGGGGTCGAAAACACCAAGAACTGGTGCGAGATGACCCTGATGGGCTACGTGCGCATGGCCCAGGGCCGGGTGAGCTCGAAGAGCCTCGGCGGCCCGATCATGATCGGACAATTGGCCGCCCAGGCCGGCGAAGCCGGCTTCGGCCCGTTCGTCCAGATGATGGCGTTGATCAGCATCAACCTGGGCCTGATCAACCTGTTCCCCATCCCCGTGCTCGACGGCGGCCACCTGGTGCTCTATGCCATGGAGGGCGTCAAGCGCGGCCCGCTGAGCTTCCGCACCCGCCAGATCGCCGCCTATGTGGGCATCGCGCTGATCGTCTTCTTGATGATCTTTGCCTTTAAAAACGACATCGAGCGCAACTGGGATACCATCGCCAAGTGGATCAACAGCATATGAGCACGGCCAACTCTACGGATGGCGCCAGCGCCGAGCGCGCCTTTGGGCGGGTACTCGCGCTGGATACGGCCACGCGCACCCAGTCGCTGGCGCTGCTCGATGGTGAGACGGTGCTGGAACACTCCCAGCGCCGGGTGCGCTTCAACCACGGCAGCAGCCTGCTGGTGCATATCGACCAGATGTTCCAGGAGCACCACATCGTCACCGCCGATCTCGATCTGGTCGCCGTGGGTGTGGGCCCGGGCAGCTTCACCGGCCTGCGCGTCGGGCTGGCCATCGCCAAGTCGCTGGCGCGCGCCGAGAACGTGCCTCTGGTGGGCGTGTCCACGCTGGCGGCGCTGGCGCTGGAGACCGCGCAGGCACACCCGCAGGCGGCGGTGTGTCCGATGTACGACGCGCGCCGCCAGGAGGTCTACGCGGGCGTCTACTCATTCACCGACGGCGCGCTCGTTCAAGTCGACCCCGACCGCACAGCCGCACCGGCGGCGATGCGCGAGCGCGTCCTCGAACTCGCCCAGTCCAGACCCGTGGTCGTGCTGGGCGATGGACCGCGCAAATATGACGATCTGGCCGACTGGCCGGGCGCAGACGTCACCGTTCTTCCTCCACGCGCGGACGCCCCGTCGGCCGCCGCCATCGCCCTGCTCGGGCGCGAGAAGGCCCGGCGCGGCGACGTCGCCGACGTCGGCGCGCTCGAGCCCAACTATATACGCCCGACGGATGCAGAGTTGAGTTTGAAGTGATCGAGTGATCGAGTGATCGAGCGAACTGCTTTACTGCAGTGATTGAGTGAATCGCGGAGGACGCTGTGCGACGACTGACCTTCATTGTCGTGTTGGCTGGACTCGTCGTCTGCGCGGCGTCGGGATGCGACAAACACGCCGCCCCTAAACGGCCCCAGGCGACCAAACCCGCCCAATCGGCCACATCCGCGCCGACTCATGCTGCGCCTTCCGTGGCCGATGGGCCCAAGTGGAAGGCCAACGATACGCACACACACCTGTCGATGTACGCCTACCCGCTGGCGATCAAGGCGTTCGACCAGAGCCATATCTACCGGGTGGTCAACTTGAGCGGCGGCCACGCGCCCGCTTATCGACACGCCGACCTGCGCGCTGCCGACAAATACCCCGGGCGCATCGCGCTATTCTTCAACATGGACTGGCGACATGTCGACGACCCCGACTTCGGCCAGCAGGCCGCCCGCGACTTGAAGTCGGCGGTCGACGAGGGCTTCGCGGGCTTGAAGATCTTCAAACGGCTGGGGCTGGGCGTCAAAACCGCCGACGGAAAGCTGCTGCGCGTCGACGACAAGCGCCTCGACCCGCTGTGGGCGCAGGCCGGCAAACTTGGCGTACCGGTGGCCATCCACACCGGCGACCCCAAGGCGTTTTTCGAGAAGCCCGGGCCCCAAAACGAGCGCTGGGCGGAGCTGAAACTCGCGCCCAGTTGGAGCTTCTACGGCGACCAATACCCGTCACGAAAGCAATTGCTCGCCGAGCGCGACCGCGTAGTCAGCCGGCACCCGGACACCACGTTCATCTTGCTGCATATCGCCAACAATCCCGAGGATCTGGACTACGTCGACCGCCTGCTCGACGCGCACCCCAACGTGGTCATCGACGTCGCCGCGCGCATCGCCGAGGTCGGGCGCCACAAAGCCGCGAAGGTGCGAGACTTCTTCCTCAAACACCAGGATCGCATCCTGTTCGCCACCGACCTGAGTCTGATGGCCCGGCCGGCGGGCTCGGGCCTGCAATACCGCGTCACCCTGGGCAGCGTGAGCAAGAAGCCGCCCACGCTCGCCGACATCCCGGACTTTTACCGGCAGCATTGGCGTTATTTCGAGTCCGATGAGGACGCCATCGCGCATCCCATTCCCATTCAGGGCGACTGGAAGGTTCACCCCATTCACTTGCCCGACGACGTCCTCCAGAAGATCTACTGGAAGAATGGCGAGCGCCTGATCTTCGCGCCCTGGCTGGGCCGACGCGCCGGCCACACCGTGGCCGAGCGGGCCGCCCGCCTGAGCAACCAACGCGCCCCCAGAACCGAAAGACAATGACCGTGGAACCGGGCCGTTTCAATCTGACATTCGAGGTCGACCCCGGCGTCAAGCTCACCGACCTCGCCGGCATCGGGCGCAAGACCGCCGAGCGCCTCGGCGAGCGCGAGATCTTCTCCGCGCAGGACCTGCTGCTGTTCATCCCGCGCAAATACCGACCGATCTATCGGCACGTCTCCGGCGACCGTATGGTGCGAAGCCGGGCGGGCTACGGCCAATTTCACGGCCAGATCTGCCGGGTCAACATCCCGCCCAAGCGCAGCCGCGCGCCCGTCGAGGTGCTGCTCGACGTCGACGGCCACGAGTTCAAGCTCATCTGGTTCAACATGAACCGGCGCGGGTTTACCCGCATCTTCGAGGTGGGCAAGTGGCTGTACGTCGACGGCAAGATCGAGTGGGACCGAGGACTCCCGACGCTGGCGCACCCGAACTTCGACGTCGTCGGGACCAAGACGCCCGCGCGCCCCGAACCCACGGTGACCCTCGAGCCGGTGTACACCTCCATGGAGGGCATCAGCGACGCGACGCTGCGCTCGGCGCTGGTCGAGGCCGCCGAGTTGCTCTTGCCCCGGGCGGTCGACATCGTGCCTCGCCGGCTGCTCGAGCACCACGGGCTTCCCGGGGTGAGCGAGGCGCTCGAGACCATCCACATGATCCGCGAGTTCGACACGACCGACGCCTTTCGCGCCGCGCTCGACCGCGCGCGCAACCGATTGGTCTACGAGGAGTTTTTCACGCTGCAGCGAAAGCTCGCCGAGGACTACGTCACCGAGCGGCGCGCGGCCAACGCCCCGCGGTGCACCGAGCGCGAGCTGGGGCGCGACTTCGTGCGCAAACTGCCGTTCGCGCTGACCGGCGACCAGAAGGACGCCATCGCCACCATCGCCGAGGACCTCGGCCGGCGCGCGCCCATGCGTCGGCTTCTTCAGGGCGACGTGGGAAGTGGCAAGACGGTGGTGGCGTTCATGGCTGCCGCCATCGCCATCGGAAGCGGCCAACAGGTCGCGATGATGGCCCCGACCGACATTCTGGCCAAGCAGCACCTGCGGCGTGCCCAGGAGATGTTCGAGGGGTTGGGCATCGACATCGCGCTGTTGACCGGCTCGCAGCCCGCCGGCGAGCGCAACGCCGTGCTCGAGCGCCTCAAGGCGCCCGAGGATCGCCAACGCCCCGAGCAAAGCCTCTTCGGCGACGATGACGAGCGCATCGACCTGGTCATCGGCACCCACGCGCTGTTCCAGGACGACGTCGACTTCGACGCTCTGGGCCTTGTCATCGTCGACGAGCAGCACAAATTCGGAGTGGAGCAACGACAGGCACTGCTGGGCAAGGGCGTGGACCCGCACTTTCTGGCGATGACGGCCACGCCCATCCCGCGCTCGTTGGCGCACGCGGTCTTCGGCGACCTCGACCTGACGGTCATTCGGGAGAAGCCGCCGGGCCGAAAGCCGATCCGCACGTTTTTGCGCGACCGCTCGCGGGCCCAGAAGGTCTACGACTACGTGCGCCAACGTGTCGAGGAGACCGGCGAGCAGGCCTATTTCGTCTACCCGATGGTGGAGGCGAGCGAGGCGGTCGCCGGGCGGCGCAACGTCACCGACTCCGCCGAAGCGCTGGCCAACGGGCCGCTGGCCTCGCTTCGCGTGGGCATCCTGCACGGACGCATGGACAGCCAGACCAAGGACCGCACGATGCAGCGCTTCGCCAAAGGCGACATCCAGGTCTTGTGCGCCACCACCGTCGTCGAGGTAGGCATGGACGTGTCCAACGCCACCGTGATGATCATCGAGAGCCCGGAGGTGTTCGGGCTGAGCCAGCTCCACCAGCTTCGCGGCCGCGTCGGGCGCGGAAGCGCCGACTCGATGTGCATCCTACTGGCCGGCTTCGGGCTGACCGACGACGCCGAGGAGCGCCTGACGTCGTTTTCCAGCACGGAGGATGGCTTCGAGTTGGCCGAGGTCGACCTGCAAATCCGCGGCCCCGGCGAGTTTTTGGGCGTGCGCCAGGCGGGGCTTCCCGAATTTCGCTTCGGCGACGTGCTGCGCGACTCGGAGTGGATCGACAAGGCCAGGCGCGACGCGCGCCGCGAACTATTGGGAGATGTCGCCGTCACGGGGGGATAGCGATGAAATACACACTCGCGGCACTATTGGTCGTCGTCGTCGGCTGCGCCTCCGCCCCGATCACCCCGGCGGACGCCGTCGAGCAGGCCAAGCAGCAAAAGGCCGCCCGCGAGCTCCGCCAAAAGTGCACCGACCCGCCCAAATGCAAGATCGTCGAGCTCGCCAACAAGGCCCGCGACGCCCACGGCCTGGACCCGCTGTTCTACTCCGACAAACTCGCCCGCGCCGCCCAGGGCCACGCCAACGAGATGTGCGCCCATAACTACGTCTCGCATACCTCCCTGGACGGGCGCACGATGAAGGACCGCATCGACGCCCAACACGTCAAATACACCGCCATCGGCGAGAATATCGCCCAGGGCACCGACACGCCCCAGGAGACCCACAACGCCTGGATGAAAAGTCCCCACCACCGCGACAACATCCTGCGCGAGGAGTTCCACCGCATCGGCGTCGGTCACACCGTCTGCGGCGGCAAAGAGCTGTGGGTGCAGGACTTCGCGGACTGATACGGCACGACCGCGTCGCCGTTCGAGGCGCCGACTTTCAGGCGCCGCGCCGAGCGCATTATGCTCGGCCTCGGTAGCTGAGGGTTGGCGCAAAGCGCCTACCTTCAGCCCCCCGACATCTCATCGAGATAGTCACGAACGTCCTCGGCCACTCGGCGAAGCTCCTCAGGGACCTCGACCTCCTTGCCGGCAGCCATCTGCCGGGCAACGAGCACGGGTTCGGGGCCGCGACCGTCGCCCGCAGATTCCAGGACCTGGGCAACTTGCTCCTGCGAGTCGGGTGCGTAGAACGCCTCCATGAACTCGAGCAGGCTTCGCAGCCGCTTGGCCTGCCCGCGGGGGCTGCGAAGCAGCAGGTAGAGGACGAACAGCCGCTCGCTGACCCGGTAAGACTTCGCCCGGCCGTCGCGGCGTGAGTCCACGGCGCGGCGGCTCTCCAGGCGGCCCAGATACGAGCTGGCCTTGTTGACGTCGATGCGCGCGCGCCGGGCGACCTCGCGCGCCGTCGACCAACCCCACAGCTCGGCCAGGCTGATGTAGACCTTGCGCTCGAGCGTGGGCAGCGCCTCCAGCGTGCTCTTGAAAAAGGGCGTGTGCTCGTCGACGAGCCGCTGCAGATTTTCGGTGAGCGTGGGCCGCGGGATCTGACGCGCAAACCAGGCCATCATGGACACGAAACGGGGGTTTCCGCCCGTCCACAACTGCACCGGCCGAATCCGGCGCCCCTCGAGGCGCACGTCGCTTATGGCCTGGTATAGATCCCGGCAGCCGTCGGCGTCGAGCGGGGCCAGCCGGTGGATCTTGAACAGCTCGAACATCGCCTTTTCGACGTTGTCGATGGCGTCGATACGGGTGGTGGCGGTGCCCACGAGCATGAACCGCTCTTCGTTGAGCAGCGTGTGCCGAAGCGTCCACGCGTCGTCGTCGGAGAGCTGCTCGCCCAGCAGCACGTTCATATTTTCGATGACGAAGAGCAGCCGGCGGCCGGCCTCTTCGGAGAATGAGCGAAGCTGTTCGAGCGCGCGCTCGCGCAGGCGCCGGTCGTCTCGCTCGTCGAGGAGCCGGTCATACACCGCCTTCCAGCGAACCTCGTCGTCGACGTCGGCCAGCGTGCGAATCGCCTCGAGCCACAGCTCGCCGACCGACGTCACCGCCGGCACCTCATGGCTGAAGACGACCGGCAGCCACTTGGCTCCAAGCTCGGCGTCGTCGGCAATTTCGGCCACCAGCGCGCGCACGAGCGTCGTCTTGCCCATGCCCTTGGGGCCCACGATGAGCACGTGCTGGTTGGGGCCGCTGCCCTGGTCGCGCAAAAGCTCCAAGAGCAACGCCAGGTCCGGGCGGTGGACCACGAACGAGCGCTTGAGCTCGTCTGCGGGCAAAAACCCCGGATTATTCGCAAACGGTCGCGTCGCCATCACACCTCCCGCTCGGCTGCAGGCACGTAAAACGCCGCGTGCCGCGCCTCCCACCAGTCCTTGAGCAGGTTCGACCGAAAGCTCCATCGCTGACCGTTGGTCTCCAGGTAGCCGTCGTGCTCCAAAATCTCGAAGATCGTGCGCAGATCGTCGGCCGCGTCGTGCGGCGCGCCGCGCACGTCGCGCCACAACACGTTGGCGTCCTTGCTGGTGAGCCCTTCCGAGGACACGGCCGCCCCGGTCAGGATGTCCAGCGCCAGCGGGAATAGGTCCTCGTCGAGCACCATCGCCAGGCGCTCCTCGTAGTGCTTGAGCTCGACGTGCCCGCGGCTGCTCAACATCTGCTGCTGGTAGGTCTGGCGGACGTCGAACGGGTCGATCGTCGAGCGCTGGTCGCGGCGCGCCTCGCTGTACAACAGGTCGAAGATCGCCTGGACGTGATGGGGGATACACAAGCCCAACAATTCGGTGACGTCACGCTCGGCGCCTTCGACGAAGCTCAGACTGCGGTGATTGGCCAGGGCGCGCAGACAGCTCTGGGCCGTCGCGTCGTCCCAGGCGTCCAGATGAAAGGGCACGAAGTAGTTCATCGTCGCGCTGAGCTTCGCGCGCCCCAACACCGGCCCGAAGCCAATCGATCCGGAGACGACGAAGCGAAGCCGCGCCTGGTGGCGCTGGGCCTCGGAGCGCAGCCACGACAGAAATACGTCGGCCTGCTCGCGTCCCTCGTCGCTGACGCGCCCGGTGCCGCGGCTCAAGATGCGATTGACCAGGATAGGCAGCTCGTCGATGAACAACACCACCGGTTTGTCGGCCTCCGCGAGCGCGGCGAGCAGTTGACTGCCGCGATGGCGCCACCGGCCCAGCGTGGCGTCGTTGAACTTGGCCGAGAGCTGCGCCAGGGTCATGGACTCGACATTGTCGGTGATCGCGGCGAACATGTCGCGAAACGCCTCGCGGGTCCTCGCCCACAGCCCGGCCTCGCCGCGGGTCTCTTTGCTGATGGCCACGATGGCGTCGGCGGGGTCGCGACAATCCTCCACATCGACGAAAACCGAGTAGAAGTCGTCCTGCAGTTGGTTGGCGACCTCGCGCATCAAGCTGGTCTTGCCCACTCGCCTGGGCGCGATGATCATGACGTGTCGGCCGCCCTCGAGGTGGTCGCGAAGCAGCGCGATCTCGTCGTGGCGGTCCCAGAACGTGTCCCCGGCGACCCAGTTGCCCACCTGGCCTTTCAGACGTTTGTCGCTCATGGCATAAATCTCGTCCCACGGATGGCGACCAGCGCGCCATCGCCAACAATCTTGTTGCCAACAAATATGTTGCCATCATACCCGTTGGCGAAAGGAAATCAAGAGCAGCGCGCCTAGATTTCCTTCGTCAAACGATCACAAAGGCGTCTAATGAGCGACCACAAGACCCGGCAAGACACCATACACCGCGTGCAACAGTGGCTCGAGAATGCGGTCATCGGGCTGAACCTATGTCCGTTCGCCCGACAGGTGTATGTGCACGACCAGGTGCGCATCGCCCTCGCGGACGCGGCCAGCTTCGAAGAGGCCGTCGAGGCGACGCTGGGTGAGGTCGACAGGTTGCTCGAGGCTGCGCCCGACGACATCGCCACCACGCTGGTCGTCTTCACGCGGGCGCTCGCCGACTTCGACGAGTTTTTGGAGGCAGTGAGCGTGGTCGAGGCGCTGCTCGAGGAGGCCGGCGCCGAGGGTATTTTGCAGGTCGCCCATTTTCACCCGGCGTACCAGTTCGAGGGCGCCGAGCCCGACGCGCTCGAGAATTATACCAACCGATCACCCTACCCCATCGTCCATCTGCTGCGCGAAGCGCAGATCAGCGAGGGGGTCGCCAGCCATCCCGATCCCGAGTCCATTCCACAGCACAATATCGAGAAGCTCGAGAAGATGGGCCGACAGCGAGTAAGCGAGCTCTGGAAGCGCTGGAGCGACGATTAGTCGACCGGCTGGGCTTCGCGCTCGGCGAGCCAGACGACCAAGGACTCGGTCTTCGGCAGGGCGTGCTCTCCTGCCCCGAATGGGCGCTCTCTGAGTCGACATGCACGCGATTCAACAGACTTCGATGAATAATTCACGAAATTGACACGTCTAGTCGGCCGTGAGATCGTCGCCCGGTTCCCTTCACGTCCACCTCGGACTCTTCCTACCAAGGGTCAATCTTGAAGTATTACAGACCTTTAACGCTGATCTGCACGGTACTCGTCGGTGCCGCGCTGGTCGGCGGATGCGATCCCTTCGACACCACCTTCGCCGACATCGAGCCGGCGATGACCTACAAGGCCAAAAAGCTCACCGACGTTCCAGACACGCCCAGCGATGTCACCGTGATGGACTGGAACGTCAAATTCGGCGGCGGGCGCATCGACTTTTTCTTCGATTGCTACGGCAAGCGGGTTTTGATGACCCACGACGAGGTCATCCACAACCTGAAAGGGCTGGCCAAGAAGATTCGCCAGGTCGACCCGGACGTGCTCACGCTCGAGGAGGTCGACGTCGACTCCAAGCGCGCGGCCTACGTCGACGAGTTGCAGTGGCTGCTCGACCACACCGACTTGAACTACGCCGTGTACGCCTCCCAGTGGTCGGCCGACTACGTGCCCAGCGACGGGCTCGGGCGGGTCAACTCGGGCAACGCCATCCTGTCGAAGTGGCCGCTGACCGACGGCACGCGCCGGGCGCTGCCGCTGATCAGCGAGCAAGACGCGCTGACGCGCTACTTCTACCTTCGCCGAAATATCCTGGAGGCCCAGGTTCAGGCCGGCGACAAGCCGTTCTGGGTGCTGGTGACGCATACCTCGGCGTACTCCAAAGACGGCACCAAGAAAAAGCAGCTCGACCTGTTCCACAAGCGCCTCCAGGAGTTGGACGACGCCGGCGAGGTCTTCGTCGGCGGCGGCGACTTCAACACCCTGCCGCCAGGCACTCAAAAGTGGCACGACTTCGACGACTCGGTGTGTAAGGATGCGGACTTTACCGCCGACGACTACCGGCCGGAGAAGGGCTGGCTCGACCCGATGTACCAGGACTTCCAGCCGGCGATTTCGCTGGACGACTACCGGCAGAACAACGCCGAGTACTTCAGCCACACCGTCAACAAGGACGGCTTCTGGAACCGCAAGCTCGACTATCTGTTCACCAACGCGAGCTTCGTCGCCGGCTCCGGGCTCGTCCACCAGGACGTCGACCACGGAGGCATGGAGACCATGCCGCTGTCGGACCACGCCCCCTTGAGCGTCACCCTGGAGTTGCCATGACCCGCCGACCTACACTTCCGATCGCCGCGCTCCTGGCGGCGTTGTTTCTGGGGGTCGCCACGCCCGCCTCGGCCCAGGACCGCTGGACCAGCGGTACCGCGTCTACCGTCGCCGAGGGCCGTTGGGAGATGGGCGTGTTCGGCCCGCTTCGCTACGGGCTCAACGACCACGTGGAGGTGTCGACCCATCCGGGCTGGGACCTCATTGCGCCCAACGTGCGCGCCAAGATCCGCTGGGTGAACACCGACACCTGGGAGGTCGCGACCACCCACGCGCTGACCTATCCCACGATGCTGCTGCGAACCCTGTCGCGAAGCGGCGCCGGTGGCGTGCTGCCGGCGACGGCCAAGGTGCCCCAGGCCGTCGTGCTCGACGACGCGGTCATCGCCACGGCGAAGGTGGCCGGCGGCCTGCGCGTGAGCATGCAGGCGGGCTTGTTGGTGGCGCCGCGCTTCGGCGACTCGCATATGCCCACGATCGACTTCCCCTTCGTCTACCCGCGCACCGCGGCGCTGCACTCCTGGGGGACGCCTTATGCCGGCATCCAACTGCAGCGACACTTCCGGGGAGATGGCCCTCGCCAAGAGGACCTCAACATGCTGGGAGCCGAGCTCGACATGCAGACCTTCTGGATGCCCGAGGCTGGCGACATGGCCCTCGAGATAAGCGGCAAGGCCTTCTTGGATCTCACCGCACGCACTCGGGTCCAACTCGGCTTTTTGTTCAGCGTGGGCAGCTATCCGTTCGGCTGGGACACGCGCACGTTGCCCACGGCCGATGTTCTGTTCGCCTGGTAGCAGCGGACCTCACTGCAGGCACCTAAAGGCATACCGGCGGGTTCGAGCACACTCCGCCGTGGCACACCAGCCCATCCTGGCAGTCCGCATCCCGCGAACAGGGATCGTGGATGACGGCGTGGGGCGTGCAAACGCCCGCGGTCCCGCCGGTGGGCACCTTGCACAGCAAGTTGTACTGGCAGGCCAACGCCGAGGGGCAAGGCTCGCCCTCGGCGTGCGGCGGGGCGCACGTCCCCTCCACGCCTGTGCCAGTCGAGTGCACGCCGTCGCAGATCAGGCCGGGGTTACAAAAGGTATCGGAGAGATTGCAGGTGCTGCCTTCGCCGACGTAGTTGGGCGGCCGGATGCACTTATTCGCGAGGCCGCAGACCAGGCCATCGGCACACGAACCGTTCGGGGCGCAGGTATCACCCTCTTGGCGCGAATGAAGATCCAGACAATCGCGTGTCGTGCCATCGGCGAGGGGAACGCAGACCAACGTCGACTCACACGGCGTCGAGTCGCATGATTCGCCGGAGCCAGCGGTGCCCTGAGCTGCCAGGCAGACACCGGTACAGTACGCCGAGTCCCTGTGACAGTTGTGACTGATGCACACGTCGTCACGGTTGCAGTCGTCGCCCAAAGCCTGCTTGGGAGTGTACACCTCGCTGCAAGGAGCCGAGTTCAACAGACGGGTGATGTCCGACTGAGCTGCGCAGCCCAACTGCTGGAGGGCATCCAGACAGGCTGCCGCTTTGTCGGCATTGAAGTCCGCCCACCCGTGGGCGACTGCCGGGCCCATCGTCGGTTCGTTTCGCAAGTGAAAGACCTGGACAACGTGGTCCATGCAAGTGGCCTTGTCGCCAAATGGCGAGCCGAACTGCACGACCAGCGGGGGCTGTTTTTGCGGGCAGTCGTACACGGCGCTGCACAGCGCGTCGACATATTCTTGCTGGAACGTGGCCACGAATTCTGCGAGTGCCATCGGAGGGGCCGCGTCGCGGCCGGCGTCATCGGCGCTCGTATCCGCCCCGGTGTCTGCTCGACCCGCGTTGCCACCAGCGGCGTCGAGCCCCCCGGCGTCGGAGCTGCCTGCGTCGAGATCCCCGGCGTCGGAGCTTCCCACGTCGACCGCGTGGGAACTGCCACCGCCGCTCGAGCTGTCACCGCAGCCCATGACGCCCAGCGTCGCCACAACCAGCGTCGCCACAACCACCAAAACAGCCGACCGCACTCGCCAATTCACCATTCAACCTCCATTTGGTACTCGAAAGCCCAACGGTACCACCGAATCTTCCGCCTTCAAATGACCACGCGCCGCACTTGCCGCACTCCGATGTGGTAAAACGTTCGGTGCTTGACTTCGGACACACACTGCACAAACATTCAGACCCCAAGGTCACTTTTACTGTCTGGAGACAATCATGGCCAAAGACCTCGTATTTTACACCAACCCGCGTTCACGCGGCCGTATCGTGCGCTGGATGCTCGAGGAGGTCGGCGCGGACTACCGCACCGAGGTGCTCGATTACGGCACGACGATGAAGGAGGCCGAGTACCTGGCCATCAACCCCATGGGCAAGGTACCCGCGCTGGTGCACGGGGAGCAGGTGATCACCGAATGCGCAGCGATCTGTGCGTATCTGGCTGACGCGTTCCCGGAGGCCGGCCTGGCGCCGGCGCCCGCCGAGCGCGGCGCGTACTACCGCTGGCTGTTCTTCGCCGCCGGCCCCATCGAAGCGGCGGTGACCAATCGCGCGATGGGGTTCGAGGTTCCCGCCGAGCGCCGCGGTACGGTGGGCTACGGGGATTTTGAGACGACGCTGAACACGCTGTCACATGCGGTCAGCCTGCATCCATATCTGGCCGGCGCCAAATTCTCGGCCGCGGACGTCTACGCCGGCTCTCAGATCGGCTTCGGACTGAGCTTTGGCACCATCGAGAAACGCCCCGAGTTCGAGGAGTACTGGGCGCGCATCAGCGACCGCGACGCCTATCGGCGCGCAGCCGCGCTCGACGACGCGCTGACCGCGGCGACGAGCGAGGCCTGAGCCGGCTCCCCGATTGCGTACACGCCAGCGGTGGACTACTCTGTCGGGGCATCAATTTCTCCCCTAGCTCCCCCTGACATTCGTGTACGCACAGGTCGCCGTCGACATCCCCCTATTCAAGGCGCTTACGTACGAGGTGCCGGTCGCGCTCGAAGGCATCGTCGAGCCGGGACACCTGGTGCAGGTGCCGTTTCGGAACCGCGCCAAGACCGGGCTGGTCATGCAGGTCGACGCGGCGCTCGAAGACGAGTCCATCGCGTCCAAGATTCGGCCGTTGATCGATCTGGTCGACGCCGAGCCCTTGCTGGACGCGCGCGGCACCGACTTCTTGCAATTCATCGCCGACTACTACCTGGCGCCCATCGGGCAGGTGGTGCGCCTGGCGCTGCCGTCGTTCGTGCGCCTGGAGGGCATGAAGCATTACCGGTTGCGCGACGCCGCCGCGGCCGACGACCTCGACGACGAGCTTCGCGGCGTCGTCGCGCACCTGCGCGACGCCGCCGCGGCCGTCTCCGTCAAAGCGCTCAAAGAAGACAGCGGGCTGACCTACACGCGGCTTCGCGAGTTCGAAGAGTTCGACCTGGTCGAGGTGTCCTACGAGGAAAAAGACGCCAGCGTCAAAGTGCGCACCGAGAAGTTCTACCGCCTGCGGCGCCACCCGGACGACGGCGAGCGCGTGGGCAGCAAGCAGGCGCGCATCCTCGACCTGCTCGACGGCGAGGAGTCGGTGGCCCTGGCTGACATCCGCGAGGCCGTCTCCAGCCCGTACAGCAGCCTGAGCGGGCTCGAAGAGCGCGGCTTCATCGAGGTTTGGGAGGAAGAGGTCTACCGCGATCCCTTCGAACAGGAGCCGGTCAGGCAGCCCGACGAGCATGTGCTCACGCCTGCGCAGAAGCGAGCCCTCGACGCCATCGGCAACGCGCGTCAGGCGGGCTCCTTCCAGGGCTTCGTGCTCCACGGAGTAACCGGTAGCGGCAAGACCGAGGTATACGTGCGCGCCATTCGCGCCGAGCTCGCCGCCGGAAATCGGGCGCTGGTGCTGCTCCCCGAGATCGCGCTCACCCCCCAATTTGTCGCCGTCTTTCGCGGCTACTTCGGCGAAAAAATCGCCGTGTTGCACTCCGGGCTGACCCCGGCCGAGAAATTCGACCAGTGGCGGCGCATCAAGCGCAACGAGGTCGACATCGTCATCGGCGCGCGCTCGGCGCTATTCGCCCCGCTGACCAACGTGGGCATCATCGTGGTCGACGAGGAGCACGACACCAGCTTCAAGCAGGGCGAGGGCCCGCGCTACCACGCCCGTGACATGGCGCTGGTGCGCGGCAAGCTCGAGCAAGCCCGCATCGTGTTGGGAAGCGCCACGCCCTCGTTGGAGTCGTATCACAACGCCAAGAGCGGCCGGCTCAAATACCTGCACATGCCCGAGCGGGTGGCACAGCGGCCCATGCCCAAGGTCGACATCGTCGATCTGCGCGAGCAGGACCAGGGCCCGCCCGGCCCCTCCGACGTGCTCTCCCACGAGCTGGTGCGCGCGGTCGACCGCACCTTGCAGGACCAGATGCAGGCGATTCTATTTTTGAATCGGCGCGGCTTCTCCCCGTGCGTCATCTGCCAGAGCTGCGGGCACGTGTTCAAATGCCAGAATTGCGACGTCTCGCTGACCTACCATCGCCACCAGGAGTCGCTGCGCTGCCACCACTGCGACTATGCCATCCGCATGCCCGAGGTGTGCCCGGAGTGTGGCGACCAGAAGATCAACCGGCGCGGCACCGGCACCGAGAAGCTCGAAGGGCATCTGACCGAGCTGTTTCCGCGGGCCAATATCGCCCGGCTCGACCGTGACACCAGCACCGGCAAGGGCCTTCGGCGCACCATCGGCGCGTTTCGCCGCGGGGAGGTCGATCTCTTGGTGGGCACCCAGATGGTCACCAAGGGACACGATTTTCCCGGCGTGGTCACCGTGGGCGTGGTCATGGCCGATCTGAGCCTGAACTTTCCGGACTTTCGCGCCGCCGAGCGCACCTTCCAGCTTCTGACCCAGGTGGCCGGGCGCGCCGGGCGCGGCGACGATGCCGGCCACGTGTATATCCAGACGTTCAACCCCACCCATTACAGCCTGCAGGCGGCGATGCACCACGATTTTGCGAGCTTTTCGGAGCGCGAGCTCCAGCTTCGCAAGGAGCTGTCCTACCCGCCGTTTGGCCACCTCATCGCCGTCAAATTCGAGGCCGCCAGCGAGGGCCGCTGCATCCAGGCAGCCCGCGACTACGCCACCGCCGCGCGCCGCGCACTACGCGAGGACCAAAAACTGAGCGAGAGCGTGTTCATGCTCGGCCCGGCGATGGCCCCGCTGAGCCGCCTGAAGGGCAAGTCGCGCTGGCAGCTTCTGCTCAAGAGTCGGTCGCGCACGGCCGTGCGCAAGCTGGCCATCGCCATGCTCAACGGGGTGGCCCACTTCGAGCCCAACAAGTCACCGTATCGCGACGTGCGTATCGTGGTCGACGTCGACCCGGTCAATATGCTGTAACCGGGTGTGAGCAAGGACGAGCGTGTGCCCCGCCGCAGACGAGCTCGCAGCGGGAGGCACGATCGTGGGGCTCGGGGAGCGCTTCTCAACCCGCGTCGATGCTCATGCCCGCGTCCGTCTCGGTTCCGGGGCCGGCGTCGCCGCCGCTTGCGGTGGCGGAGGGAACCTCGCAAACGTCATTTTGGTGGGCGGTGCATACGGAGTTGTCACAGCTAAGATTGCCCCTGCATTCATCGCCCGACTGGCACGCTCCGCCCTCGTCTTCCAGGGGCGCGCAGGTGCCCGACTGCTGGCTGCCGTCCGTCTTGCAGTACAGCCCGGCCTTGCACTGAAACGCCTGCTGGCATGCGCCGCCCTGGGCGACCAGCGGTCCGCAAGTGCCGGATATGTTGCTGGCACTGGTGCCCGTGAGGTTGGTGCAGGTCAAGCCGGGCTTGCAGAAGCTGTCGGTGAAGTTACACGTCGCCCCGTTGTCCTTGTATGCCGGCGGTTGGCCGCAGGTCTGGTCCAAACCGCACACTAGGCCGTCGGCGCATAGCAGGCCGCTTCCGTCGCAGGGCTCGCCACTTTGGCGTGACGCCAGTTGCACGCACACGGACCCGGAGCCGTCGGCTTTGTCCGCGCAGACCAGCCCATCGGCGCAGTTGCCCGTACAATCTTCGCCCTCGCCGGCGGTCTGCGCGGCGGCACCGCACGTGCCATAGCATTCCATGGAGGCGGATTGGTCGCAGTTTCCGCTGACGCATTCGTCGTCGGAAGCGCAGTTATCGCCCTCCTGCTGGTTCGGGGTGACGATCTCGGTGCACGCGCCCTGGTTGACGAGCCTGGCGATCTTCGAAAACGACGGGCAGCTCGACGCAAGCTGCTGGACACTCGACAGACACGACTGTGCCTTGGCGCTGTCGAAGGTCGAACGCCCCGCCTCGAGGGACGCCTCGACTTGCGGATTGGCGTTACTGATGTCGAACAGATCAGCGGCGTGGCTCAAGCAGTCCTGCTTGTTATCGAAGCGCCCGCCAAAGACCACGATGGTGGGGGCCTGTTTTTGGGGACAATCGTACAGCGCTGAACACAGCAGATTGACGAGTTTACCCCGGGAGGTCTGTACGAAGTTGTCGTAGCTCTGGGCCGAGCCGCCACCGCCTCCGCCGCCGCTGCCAGAACCGCCGCTCCCGGAGTTGCCCCCGCAGCCAGCCAGCGCCATCGACGAAGCGCATACCAGCGCGACCACTATCATCTTCCACTTCATCATCGGTCACCTCTCAAGCGTAGCGCTTCGCGCCCGTTCATTATCATTCGTGGACTGAATTTTCACCCTAGCATGGCGCTCCTCGCGCCACAAATTTCGGGCCCCCATCTTGCACCGAGAAAACGCCTGGTGCAGTTGCCCTACCCTGGTGCAGTTGCCCTACTCGCGCGTCCGATCAGCGGCATATTGCACACTGCAGCAACGCTGTCTTCGCTCTCGGCCCCCAAAGCGACGACGCCCCACCCGGCTATATGCCGAAGTGGGGCGCCGCCTCATTCAGAACGCGTCGACTAAGCCGTCAGCCGTTGCTGCTCGCCGGGATTTCACACACGTTGCCGCCGGGCGCGGCGCAGGTGCCGTCCTGGCCACAGGTGCCGCTGGAGCACTCCGAGCCCGCCTCGCAAGAGGCGCCGTTGTCCTTGAGCGTCTCGCAGGTGCCCGAGCCGGCGCTGCCCATCTTGCAGTACATCCCCACCTGACATTGGTAGGTAGTCTGACACGAGCCGCCCTGACCTAGGGGAGCCGAGCAGGTGCCTTCGTAGTTCTGTCCGGAAGCATGCATATCGGAGCAGACCAGGCCCGCCTTGCACGGCGCGTCCGTGAAGTTACACGTCGCCCCCGAGTCGACATAGGAGGCCGCCTGCATGCACGTGCCGGCCAGCCCGCACACCAGACCGTCCTGGCATGCCCCGGTACCGAACTCGCAACCTTCGCCCTCGGCGCGTGAGCCCGGCTGGATGCACGTCGAGCTGTTTCCGCTGGCATCGGGGGCACAGACCAGCCCATCGGCACACGTCGCGGAATCACAGCTGTCGCCCTCTTGGGCGGGGCTCGGAGCTGTCGTGCAGGTGCCGTAGCACTCGCCGCCCGACGAGAATTCGCACAAGCCGCCGACGCACTCGTCGTTGTTATTACAGGGTTCGCCCTCGGCTTGCTGCGGCGTGGTGACCTCGGCACAGGCCCCCAGGGTATCGATATTCTGCATGTCGGACAGCGATGGACAACTGGCCATCATCTGATCGATAGCCGCCAGGCACGCCGACGCTTTGTCGGCGTTGAAGGTCACCCGCCCGGCCTGCACCGCGGCGTCGGCCTCCGGATCGGAGACCTGGATATGGAGTGCGTCTGCCACCCCGGCAATACAGGCCTGTTTGTCGGCAAACCGCCCGGCAAACATCACATACGCCGGCGACTGCTTCTCGGGGCAATCATAGACCCCGGAGCACATGACCTTGGCGAATTTGTCCAACGCCTGGGTCTTGAACTGCTGGTAGGTGACCGAGCCGGAGCCGTTGTTACCCCCTCCGCCGCCACCGCTACCGCCGTTCGAGTTGTCTCCACAGCCGGCGAACGCCACGAGCGCCGCACACAACAGCACTGCCAGGGTATACCTACACTTCATAAATCAGCTCCGCTTCGAAATATCACAAGTGGGAGCAAAAAACGTAACATGTCGCTCAAAGCAGTACAAATTCTGGGCGCTGCTCCGTGTCGGGCCGCCAGGTTCGCTCTGCGATTGGGCCTCAGATCTTTTTCGCAGTTAGCGCCCCCGCGTGGCTTGTCCCGCGGGACGCCTGAGATCGGAGGCTAGCCAGAATCGGCTTCTCCCCCTCCCTACAAGGCGCGCGCAGCGCGCCGAGTCGGTTGTTGGGCCCTCGGCCCGACATCGCAGAAGCTCGGAGTCACGGAGGTTCGGAGGCTCGGAGGCTCGGAGGCACGCGAGTCCATGAAGCCACGAAAGAGCACATGGAGCGGCACTGAGACCACGGAGGAGGTGCGCACGGTATTGCTGAGGCGGTGGCAGCGTAGATAAGCGACCGCATTCTTCGGTGCCCCCAAGGCTGCTCGATGTGCTCGCTCCGTGTTTCCATGGATTCGGGGTCTTGGCGTCTTCATGCCTCCACGCAGGTTCGCTCTGCGATTGGGCCTCAGATCTTTTTCGCAGTTAGCGCCCCCGCGTGGCTTGTCCCGCGGGACGCCTAGATCGGAGGCTAGCCAGAATCGGCTTCTCCCCCTCCCTACAAGGCGCGCGCAGCGCGCCGAGCCGACGGCCGGCTCCGGCATCCGGCCACGGCTCCGGTCCCGGCTCCGGCATCCGGTCCCGGCTCCGGCATCCGGCCACGGCTGAGGGATCGACCTACCGAACGACTTTTCATATCCTGATCCCCAAGAAAGAGTGACGGCGTGCCTGATGCGCGCGATGGCCATCAACATCCTGGCGATCTTGAGGTCACTGAGCCGCTACACCCACGGCGATAGGTGGCTCAAACCGACATGGAAAATGGTCATCGAGCACACACTCTTGGTGCTGTGCGAACCCCTGCTGGACATGGAGGCGTTTGACGCCTTCGACGACTGAGCCCGCAGTCGACGCCGTCACTCTTTCGAAAAGGCGTCCCGCCGCAGCGCACGCGCTGCGGCAAGCCAGACCTGGAAGGATCTGGCACCGAAAAAGGCGCCCGCCACCGTGGGGGAAAAGGGGTGATACGCTCGTTCGCGCGCCGCCAACCGCTCAAAGCTCCCAGATTGGCCGTGTAGCTACTGCGGCGGCGATCATTGATCGAACCTGGTCGGGCCGCCAACTCAAAGCAGGCCGCGCTGGCGTACCAGGCGCTCGAGGCGCTGGCGATTCTCCTCGAGATCTTCGCGCCGCTTGATGGGCTGGAAGCGCGACTGGTCGCCCGTCGAGGGCACCTCCACGAAGGTGGTGTTCAAAAACGCCGACAGCTCCCCGGCGAGGCGCTCGAATTGGATGGCTGTGCGCCCGTCGACGCTCTTGTCGACGACGAACCAGGTCAGGTCGAAGTCGTCGTCGAGCGCGTCGGCGTCGAACATGAACGTGTTGGTATTCAGCAGCCGCAGATCGTCTTCGAGGCTCTTGTCGGGCAGGCGGAAATGCTCGACGACCTGGGGCGCGCCATCGACGCGCGCGACGAAGCCGCCGACCTGGCCGGGCTTCTTTTCAACGGCCTCCACGGTCATCTGCGCGCCCCGACTCGACGCGTCGACGTGCATGCCGACGACCAGCGGGTCGATGGTCGCCAGCACATTGTCGACGTTGGACATCAACAGATACTTGCCGCCGGCGTTTCGAAACGTTTGCAGCGCCCCGCGGCCCACCGCCGACGGCAAGTCTCCGTGCCCGGGCGCATACAACGAGACGTCCTCACCGTCGGTTCGGAACAGATTGCCGTCGGGCGTCAGGCGGATGCTCACGTTCTGGTTGAACGCGACGATCTGGTCGTCGGCGAGGCCGAAATAATCGTGCTCGCGAAGGTGTGCCTCGGTCTTGTCGTCGGTGGCGAAGCTATTCATCAACAGCATCTTGGTGCCCGCCCCGTGACGGCGCACGTCCAGGGCCTTGAGTCCCAGAAACGACAGGTCGTCGAAGACGTTGATGCAGCCTTTGACCACGCCGCCAAAACGCGTGGCCATGCCGCCATTGAGCACGATGATGCCGACCTCGCCGTTGGCCAGGGCTTCTTTGCCCAAATCGATGAAGTCGCGGGCCTGCTGTGTGTCGCGCTCGGGCAACACGCGCACGTCATCGCCCTGAGGCGCCGTCACCGTCTTCTCCAGCCGGTTTCCTTCGCCGCTGAGATCGCCGGCCAGATACCGCCGCCGCAGGTCGAGGAACTCGTCGATGTCGAAGTGATTGCGCTCCAACAGCGCGCTCTGCGAGCTGGATACCTGCTCCCAGAGCTTCTCGGCGGACATGGCCTGCTCGTGCATATTTGCTTCCAATGGTTCGAGTTATGTGGTTCTCGGTGATAATCCCTCCAGATGACCCGGAGGTTGCACTTATGTGAAATTCGCGCAGCAACCTACGCACGCGAACCCCAAGAGTCCAGCAGGCGCGCGGGTTTCGGCGTCTTTCGACAGCGGCGAAATGAGAGGAAGAACCGGCTCAATGCAGCGACAGGGTATAGCCGGTGTGCGTGCGGGCGGCGACGCTGACGTAGTAAACGCCCGGCGCGAGCCTGCGGGTGACGCTGACCTTGGCGCCGCGGGCGCTCGCCGAGGCGATGTCGCGGCCGGTCGCGCCGGTCAGATGCACCGCCCCGTCCGCGTCCCGCGCACTAAACGACACATCAATGGCGACATTGGCCGCGCGGGACAGTTGGAAGAACCGCCAGTCGACGGCGTCGCCCGGCGGAGCGAGGTGATCGTCGTGGCTCGAGGGGAACGCGATACTTCGCGCCAGCATGCGACTGCCGTTGGCGTCGCGCCCGTGGGCCTGAACGCCTCCGGGCAGCGTCACCGCCAACACACTACAGGTCACCATCACCGCCCCCAGGGTGGCGGCGCGCACGCTCGATGCGTTGCGTGATGATGCGCCCATTCGAGTTCGCCTCGCGAAGAGTCGCTGCTGTGGTGATAGCCACTTACAAGCAGTATAGCGGAACTCGAAGCGCAACTCGAATCCAGGTTTGTATTTTTTCAGGCTGCAGGGGAAAGAGCGTCGCCGTGAGCATCGATCCCCACGGCGTCGGTGATGCTCGCCCACCCATGGTCGCGGCACGCCTTGGCCAGGCCGCGGTTGATGCGGCGCACGGCGCCGGGACCCTCGTAGATGAACCCGGTCCATACCTGCACGAGGCTGGCTCCGGCGCGGATGGTCTCCAGGGCGTCGGCGGCGGTGAAGATGCCGCCCACCCCGATGATGGGAAGTTCGCCGTTGGTCTTGCGGTAGATCTGGCGGATGAGATCGAGGGAGCGCCGGCGCACGGGCCGTCCGGAGACGCCGCCCGAGCCCCAATTCTTTTGCCCGGGCGTGCGTAGCGCGTCGCGCTCGATGGTGGTGTTGGTGGCGATGATGCCATCGAGGCCGCACTCGGCGATGACCTCGAGGATGTCGTCGAGCTGCCCGTCGGTGATATCCGGGGCGATCTTGAGCAGCAGCGGGCGGCGCTGCTGGCCGCGCTCGGCGGCGAGCTCGTCGTTGAGCTGCTGGAGGTTCGCGAGCAGCCGGCCCAGCGGCTCCTTATTTTGCAGCTTTCGAAGCCCGGGCGTGTTCGGCGAGCTGACGTTGACGACGAAATACCGCGCGAAATCGAATAGCCGCCGAAAGCTCTTCTCGTAGTCGGCGGGCGCATCATCCAGCGGAACGGCCTTGGTCTTGCCGATATTGACGCCCAACAGCGGCTCGATGCGCGCCGAGGCCAGCCGTGCGGCGACCGCCGCGCTGCCCTGATTGTTGAAGCCCATGCGGTTGAGCAGCCCGGCGTCGGCCGGCAGCCGAAACATGCGCGGGCGCGGGTTTCCAGGCTGGCCCTCCCCGGTGACCGTGCCGATTTCGATACAGCCAAACCCCAGCGCGGCCAACTCGTTAAAGTGCTCGGCGTTCTTGTCGAAGCCCGCCGCCAACCCCACGGGATTGTCGAAGCGCAATCCCCAGAGGGTCTGCTGGAGCGCGGGGTCGCGCACGGACAGGCTGCGGCGCACCAGGCCGCGGACAGCCCTCAGCCCGAGCCCGACATGCAACAGGCGCATGACCAGCCCGTGGATGGACTCCGGATCGACGCGAAATAAGATGGGGCGAACCAGTTTTTTGTAGAACACGGCGGCCCTGAAACGCGGCGCTAGCGCTGGCAGGCCGCACAGACACCGCGGAGCCAGACGGTGGCCTGGCTCACGACAAACTCGGTGTCGCCGGCGTGCAGCGTGCGCGAGGTGGAGATCAGTTGTTGGAGGGAGTCGGTCTCGAGCTGGACGTCGAAGATCTCACCGCAGTTGTCGCACACCGCGTGGTGGTGCGGCTCGGTGGTGGGATCAAAATAGGTCTGCCCGTCGTGGGCGTTGAAGCGGATGACCAGGCCGACGTCTTCGAACAACTCGAGGGTGTTATACACCGTCGCCAGCGACAGGCTGGGCACCGAATCCTCCAGACGCCCGAAGATTTGCTGGGGCGTGAGGTGCTCGGGCTCGCCGTCGAACACCTGCAGGATCGCCTTTCGCTGCGGTGTCAGGCGAAATCCCGCGGTGCGCAGCCTCTCGAGGCCGCGCTGGGTGATGTCAGTCGGTGTAGCCATCGTCACTTCATCAACAGACTAGATGGGCTCGTAGTCGAACGACGCCTGCTTGTGATCGGTGCCATCGTAGGACAGCAAGATCCCTTTGTCGTCGGCGATCGTCTCGATATTGACCGGCCGCTTCCAGACCCGCTGCAGCGCCTCGAGGACTCCCTGGGCGTAGTCGATACGCAGGGGCGTGCCGTCGAATTTGTGATGCAGCAACAGCTCGCCGCGGTTCTTGAAGTTGCCGTCCTTCACGTAGATGAAGGGTTGGCCGAAGTTTGTCAACTGTGTCAGGAGCTTCTGTTTGATCTGGCGGAACTCGCGGCTCTCGATCTCCCAGTTGCCGGTCTTGCGGTTGTAGCCGAACGTAAACATCTTGTTCTCGCGCGCGAACTCCTCGGTGAGGAATTCGTCGATGAACGTGACGTCGTTGTACAGCTTGCGCACCTCGAAGATCTTTTTGCGCCCCTGGCCCAATTGCTTGTCCCAGTTGGCCTTGCGCTCCAAGTCGTCGACCTCGTCCCACTCCTTGCCGAACTTGCCCTTATTCCAGCGCTCCTCGATGTCGCGGTACAGGGCCACGCCCAATTTGTAGGGGTTGAGCTGGCCGGGGGCGCTGAACATCACCTTGGAGTTGATGTCGGCGAAGTCGATGATCTCGGAGTCGTTGAGCACCCGCTCGGTCAAGATCTTGGAGTGCCAGAAGCTCGCCCAGCCCTCGTTCATGATCTTGGTCTGGCCCTGGGGCGCAAAATAGTAGGCCTCCTCGCGAATGATCGACAGGATGTCGGCCTCCCAGCCCTCCAGCGGCGCATGCTCGAGCAAAAAGAGCATGACGTCTTTCTGGGGGTCACGCGGGAAGTTCTTGCGCCGCTCGGCCTCTTCTTCGAGGCGGCGCTTTTGCTGCTCGATATACTCGTCGGGGTTGATATACCGATCCATATAGTCCTTCGCCTTGAACTTGGGGATTTCCATGCCCCGCGGCGAATCATCGTCGTCGCGCTCGTCCTTACGGCGGCGCTCGATGAACGGACTGTAGTAATCGATGAGGTTGTCCAGCGACAGGCAGGTGTCGATGAAGTTCTCGACCTTTTCGATCCCCCGCCGGTCCAGGTAGCGCCGGATGCGCGCGCCGTGGTTGGCCATCTCGTCGACCATCTTTCGATTGGTCTTGGAGAAGTAATAGTTGTTTTTGAAGAAGTCGACGTGGGCATATACGTGGGCGATGACCGTCTTCTGGTCGACCAGGTTATTGCCCTCGAGCAGGTAGGCGTACGAGGGGTCGTTGTTGATGACCATCTCGTAGATCTTCGACAGGCCGTACGCCGAGCTCTTGGAGAGCTGCTCGTACTCCATGCCGAAGCGCCAGTGGGGGTAGCGCGTGGGAAAGCCGCCGTAGGCGGCGATCTCGTTCATCTGCTTATAGTCGACCATCTCGAAGATGGTCTCGAAGAAATCGAGGCCATACTCCTCTTTGGCGACCTGACGGATGTGCTGGATGATCTCGCGCAGGTGCAGCGGGATTGTCTTGACGGTACGCATAATGCTTAGAGGCCTTTGCCCAAGAATTCTTTGATCGAGTCGTAGATCGCGTCGCGGTTCTTGATCTCGGACAGCGTGACTTCCTCGTCGCCCTCGAATTGCTCGCCCAGATCTTTGATGAACTGACCGGAGCCGTAGGGGGACTCGACCTGCCCGTAGCAGAACATATTGGAGCGCGGCAAAATCCCCTCGTTGAGGATCTTCATGCACTCGGCGGTGTCGTCGACCGACCAGTTGTCCCCGTCGGAGAAGTGAAACGGATAGACGTTCCACTCCTCGGCCGGGTACTCCTTCTCCAGGATCTTCAAGCACTGTTTGTAGGCGCTCGAGATCATCGTGCCGCCGGACTCGCGGGTGTGGAAGAAGGTGTGCCGGTCGACTTCCTTGGCGGTGGCGTCGTGGATGATGTAGCGGCTCTCGATGCCCTTGTACTGGCTGCGCAGCCAGGTATCGATCCAGAACGACTCGATGCGCACGATCTCCTTTTGCTCGTCGCCCATCGAGCCGGACACGTCCATCATGTACACGATGACGGCGTTGGATTCGGGCAGCTCGGTGACCTTCCAGGAGCGGTAGCGCACGTCGTCGCGGGTGGGGATGATGATCGGGTTGTCGGGGTCGTACTCCCCGAGGGCGATCTGGCGCTTGAGCGCCTCTTTGTACGACGCCTTGAAGTGGCGCAGGCTCTCGGGGCCGGTGCGCCGCAGGCCGCTGTACTTCTCGCGGATGGTCTCGATCTTTTTGCGCCCGCGCGGCTCGATATTGGGCAGCTCGAGCTCCTCGCCCATAATCTCGGCGAGCTCGTCGAGGGAGACGTCGACCTCCAGGCCGTGCTCGCCCTCTTCGCTGCCGGCCTCGCCGCCCTGGCCGGGGGCTTCGTCGCCCTGGCCGAGCACGTCGCCGGGCTCACCTTCGCCTTGGCCAACCCCGCCGGTATTCTTGCTGCCGAAGCGAAACCGGGGGATATCGATGCGCGGGATGGGCACCTTGACCACATCCTTGCCCTGCTTGCCAGTAAGTTCGCCCTGGCTCATGTACTTGCGCAGGTTGCGCTTGATCTTGCCGCGCACGATCTGCTTGAAGCGGCGGTGATCCTGTTTGATTTTATTCAGTTCAGTCATACGCCTTTATCGGGTTGAAACCCTCTTCGAAACGCTGCAGATACGACACGGCGCAGCGCGAGTTCCCCCGCGCTGCGCCATCGTCGGTTCGCCACCCGCTCAATCCTCCTTCTTGGAGTCGCCGCGGGCGAAAATGCTGGCCACGAAGTTGAGCACGTCGGTGGCCGACTCCTCGTTGTAGCCGTAGTGCTTGATCAAGCGCTGCTTGACGATGTCGATCTTCTCCTGGGTCTCTTTATCGACCACGTTGGAGACCACGCTGGCGAGCTTGATGGAGTCCTTCTGGTCTTCGAACAGCTTGAGTTCCAGGGCCTTGTGCAGCCGCTCGTTGGTGTCGTACTGGAACTGGTTGCCCTCGATGGCCAGCGCCCCGATATAATTCATGATCTCACGACGGAAGTCGTCTTTGCGACTCTCGGGGATGTCGATCTTCTCCTCGATGGAGCGCATCAAACGCTCATCGGGCTCTTCGTACTGGCCGGTGTACTTGTTGCGCACCTTTTCTTTCTGAGTGTACGCCTTGACGTTGTCGATGTAGTTGGCGCACAGCTTGCCGATGGCTTCTTCGTCGGCGCTGATGGCACGCTGGACCTCGTTTTTGACGATGTCTTCGTACTCTTGCTTCACCACACCCAGAAGCTCGCGGTAGCGGTTGCGCTCCTCCTCGGAGTTGATCAGGCCGTGATTTTTCAACCCACCTTCGAGCTCGTTGAGCACCAGGAAGGGGTTGATGGAGCTGTCGGTCTTGTCGGTGACCAGCGCGTTGGACAATTTGTCCTGGATATAGCGCGGGCTGATGCCCTCGAGGCCTTCGCGCTCGGTTTCCTTGCGCAGCTCCTTGACGTTGTCCTGGGTGTAGCCGGTCAGGGTCTTGCCGTCGTACAGCTTCAGCTTCTGCAACAGGGTCAGGTCGTGTTTTTTGGGATCCTCGAGGCGCGTGAGCACGCCCCACATCGCCGCCATCTCGATGGTGTGCGGGGCGATATGCTTGCCCTTGACCTTCTCGTTGTTGAAATCCTTCTTATAGATTTTGATCTCTTCGGAGTACTTGGTGATGTACGGGATGTCGATCTTGACCGTACGGTCGCGCAACGCCTCCATATACTCGTTGTTCAGAAGCTTGCGGTACTCCGGCTCGTTGGTGTGGCCGAGGATGACCTCGTCGATGTCCGTCTGGGCGAACTTCTTGGGCTTGATCTTGCGCTCCTGGGTCGCGCCCAGCAGGTCGTACAAGAAGGCCACGTCCAACTTGAGGATCTCGACGAACTCGATGATGCCGCGGTTGGCCACGCAGAATTCGCCGTCGAAGTTGAACGCGCGCGGGTCGGAGTCCGAGCCGTACACCGCGATCTTGCGGTAGTTGATGTCGCCGGTCAGCTCGGTGGAGTCCTGGTTCTTCTCGTCCTTGGGCTGGAAGGTGCCCACGCCCACGCGGTCTTTCTCGCTGAACAGCAGGCGGCGCACCTTGACGTGCTCCATGACCCGGGTCCAGTCGCCGTTGTAATGCTTCATCAGCTCTTTGAAGATGAAGCGGCTGGCGGGGTTGAGCTCGCCGCCCACCCGGATGCGGTAGCGCGAGCCCTCCAGGCCCAGCTCCTCGACGGCGCTGTCACGCCACTCCAGGGGGATGAGCTTGAGCGGCGCGTCGTTCATCGGGTCGGCCATCTCCTCCTGGCCCCCGGTCAGATGCTGCAGCTCCTCGGGCATGGTCCACGAGAAGGTGAACAGCCGGCCGGCGTCGGTCTTGCTGTACTCCTCCAGGCCGGCCTTGAGCAGGCGCACGATGGTCGACTTGGAGCTTCCCACCGGGCCGTGCAGCAAGATGATGCGTTTTTCGGTGCCGTACTCGTTGGCCGCCGACTTGAACACATTGACCAGGCGCATCAGCGGAATGTCGAGCCCGTAGATGGCGTCGCGCCCGCTGTTGATGGGATCGTCGAAGAAGCGGTACTTGACGATCTTTTTCTTGTTGTCGATGTACTCCTCGGTTCCGTACGACAGCACCATGTCGTACAGTCGTTGGTAGGCGGTGCGCACCACATTCGGGTCTTCCCGAATCACATCCAGGTAGTCCTCGAAGCTACCCTCCCAGTGGAGGTGCTGGTACTCCTCGATGTCCTGATGGCTTCCAATTTTGTGAAGCAGGCTCTCTTTCGGGCTCATAAAACGTCTCTCCTGACACCTTCTGCTATCGGAGCGCTCGGCCGGCTGACGACGGGGTCAGCGCCGGCTGGGCGCTGAAGAATTTCGCGGCTCGATCTCGTTATCAAATTTGTGGGACGCACACGCGCAGGTCGCATCCTAGGGCAGCCCGCCGGGCACGTCTAGCTCGCACGAACGGTGTGAAGCGCGCGTGTCCACCACCAGTGTAGGACAGTGAACGCTCGCCGGGAAGAAAATCGCCGGTGCACCACCCGCCTTGCGCCTCGTCATTATCAACGTCTGCGGACGAGGCATTCATTCCACCTTAGAGCTTTGGTGGGCTCGAAGGTGCACACCCGGTCGGCGGAAGTCAACATCGCCACCGCACCGGCCCCGGCGAACATACCGCACGTGCCTGTTTTATGTTACGTAAAGTCGCCACAGATGTGAAACGTGCCGGACGGGTTTCCCAGCGCAACAGCCATCAACAGTCCCGTGTTATTCCCGGCGCGCGCCTCCAACCCCTCGCCCCCCCGCCATTCGCCCATGACGCTGACACCGACCGACGCCCTCCAACGCCTGTACCAGCGTTGGGGCAAGCCCCACTACGACGGCCCCGACGACCTGCTCGGGGTGCTGGTCCAGACGATTCTGAGCCAACAGACCACCCGCGCCAATTGCCAGCGCGCGTTTGGCCAGCTCATCGACACCTATTTGGGCGATTGGGGGCGCATCCAGCGGGCCCCGCAGGCCGAGATCGAAGAGGTCATCGCCCCGGCGGGGCTGGCCGGCCAGAAGGCCGCGCGCATTCAAGCCCTGCTCGAACGGCTCGACGCCGAAGGACACGGCCACTCGCTGGAGTTCTTGCGCGAGCGTGGCGTCGACCAGGCACGCGACTACCTGACCTCGTTTCGAGGGGTGGGCCCCAAGACGGCGGCCTTTACGCTGATGTACGCCGCCGGCATGGCCGCCTTTCCCATGGACACCCATATCCTGCGCATCTGCAAGCGCGTGGGCTGGATCGACGAGTCCACCTCCAGCGCCAAGGCCCACGCCCTGATGGAGGCGCGCATCCCGCCCGAAGACCACTACTCGGCCCATATGGTGTTGGTGCGCCACGGCCGCGAGATCTGCCACGCGCGCTCGCCGGCCTGCGCGGAGTGCCCGCTGGCCGACGGGTGCGCGTTTTACGCCTCGTCGTCGTGACCGGCGTCGCGGCGCTGGGTCAGCTCGAAGAGCACGCCGCCGGTGTCGCGCGGGTGCATGAAGCTGATGAGCTTGCCGTGGGCGCCGTCGAGGGGCTCGTCGCTCAGCAGCCGAATCTGGTGCTCACTCATGCGCGCGCGGCCCTGTTCGATGTCGTCGCATCCGGCGGCGATGTGGTGGACGCCCTCGCCGTGCTTGGCCAGAAAGCGCGCGATCGGCCCGGTGTCGTCGAGCGGCTCGAGCAGTTCGATCATGGACTCGCCGATGCGAAAAAAGGCCACCTTGACGCCCTGCGCCTCGACGACGTCGGTGCCTTCGAACTCTAGGCCGAACGCGTCGCGATACAATTCGATGTGCGCGTCGATCGAGCGCACCGCGATTCCAATATGGTCGATCTTGGTCAGCATCTCTGCCTCGGTGGGATGGGGGTCGCCAATGCGCGCCCAACATGGCACACTCGGCGCGGCTCACACAACGCCACAACTTCGGCACGCTGCGGGCCTGCGAGCGCCTCAGGTACGGGCGCCCAGCTTGACACTGAAAAAATCGCCATGCTACTGCACCCTTCCTGTAGTCTGTATGGCTCGTGCAGTGATTTCTTGGCGCTGGCCTGGCGCAAATTCGGACGCTCTTCGAACGGATTTTGAATGGACCGCTCACTGATATTCCGCTCGCTGCTCACTGCCTTGCTGGTTTGTGCGGGCTCGACCGCCGCCCACGCGCAAGGGACGCCCGACCAAACGGCGCCCGCGGCTCAACAACAAGCCCCCTCTTCCACGAAGGCCGACCAGAAGAAAAAAGAGGCCGACCAGAAGAAAAAAGAGGCCGACCAGAAGAAAAAGGCCGACCAGAAGAAAAAGGCCGACCAGAAAAAGGCCGACCAGAAGAAAGAGGCCGACCAGAAAAAGGCCGATCAGAAGGGCCAAGCCGAACCGGCCGGTTCCAAGACCGCGCCCGACCAGCAGCCGGCCCAGCAGGGCCAGCCGGCGGGCAACGCGCAGGGACAACCCAACGCCGCGCCCCAGCAACCCGATCAGCAAGGACAGCCGCCCCAGGCGCCCCAACAGCAACAGCCCATCCAGCCGGTCCCGGCCGCGCCCAACAAGACGCAGGCGCCGTCCAACAATAAGAAGAGCCCCATTGCCGACCTCGCCAAGAAGAACGGCAACGACGAGTTCGTCCCCCTGGAAGATATCAAGGAAGGCGTGCTCGAGAGCATCACCCCGGCGGAGGTCTATCCGTACGTGGACTGGAACGGGTATTTCCGACTGCGCAGCAACGTCAACGTCAACTTCGACCTCGACACCAAGGGCACCTCGGCGGTGCCGCCGCCCGTCGAGGCGTTCACCACCAGCAATCCCCAGAGCACCGCGAACGTGGATTCGTCGGCGAGCACGCGCTGGTCGACCAATATGCGCCTGCGCCTCGAGCCGACCATCAACATCACCGAGTCGCTGCGCCTGCACATCGAGGCCGACCTGCTCGACAACGTCGTGCTGGGCACCCAGATGGGCAACACCCAGTACTTCGGCGTCGCCGGCATCGACCACAGCGTGCCGCTGATCCACTTCAACGAGGCCTGGGCCGAGGTCAACGCCTTCTTCGGCACGTTTCGCGCCGGGCGCATGGATGACCAATGGGGCCTGGGCATCTTCGCCAACGACGGCGACTGCATCGACTGCGACGTCGAAAATCCCATCGACCGCGTCGCCTTCACGACCCACATCTGGAAGGTGTACGCCCGGCTGACGGTCGACTTCCCCTCCGAGGGTATCGCGACCCAGCCGATGCTGTTCCGCGGCCAGGCCTACGACGCCGGCCAGACCGACGACGCCAACCAGTACACCATCGCCCTCTTCCACTCGCCGGTGTCCAAAGAGGACAAGGAGCTTCGGGCGCACCGGCTCAAGGTCGAGAAAAAGCCGGTCTACCAGGGCGGGATCTACTTCACCTATCGCAACCAGTCGGGTTATTTCAGCTCCGGCCAGCCACTGACCTCACAGACCACCGGCGATCTCAGCCGCCTCGACAGCGGCACGCTGGTCTACCGCGGGATGAGCCTGTACATCCCCGATCTGTGGTTCGAGCTGCTGTACAACCCCGACCAAAACACCCTGGCGCGGGTGGGCGTCGAGGCGGTCGGCGAGTTCGGAAGCATCGATAACTCCACGCGGGAGCCGGTCGGGCAGACCGACAGCGGCACCGCCGTCAACTGCTTTAACAGCAATACGCGCACCAACAATCAGGAAGCGTGCACCAGCCAGGGCACCGGCGCGGCTCGCCAGAGCGTGTCCGACAGCATCAGCAATATCGGCGTCGCCCTGCAGAGCGAGCTGTACCTGGGGGGTCCGGTGCGCTTCGGCCTCGACGGCGGCTACGCCTCCGGTGGCCCGCGCGCCGACTGGGGCTTTGTCACCGACAACAACGGCAACGTCGTCCCCGGCCCGGGTTCGCTGGACTTCTATCAGTTCAGCCCCAACTACCACGTCGACCTGATCTTGTTCCGCGAGGTCATCGGCACGGTCACCAACGCCTATTATGTCAAGCCCTGGGCGCAGCTTCGCTTCCTGCAGACCCCGGATAGCCGCATGGAGGCCGACTTTAGCGCCATCGGGTCGGCCGCCGTCGATCCGGCGGGCACCCCCTCGGCGGTCATCGACAACGGACAGGCCTCCGGCGGCAACCGTTGGCTGGGCCTCGAGCTCGACGGCACCTTGCGCTACCTGGAGTTCCACAACTTCCGCGCCGAGTTGCAGGGCGGCATCCTGTTCCCGTTCTCCGGACTCGCCGCCCAGGTCAACAGCCGCCGGCTGGTGCCCTACGGCAACCAGCCTGCCCAATACGGCCAGGCCTTCGACCCCAGCATCGCTTGGACGGCGCAGGCGAACTTCGATTGGCTGTTCTGAGTGCCCTTGGGTAGACGTTGCATTATTCCCGCCCGGTCCTCGTGCTGATCTCCGCCCTGCTGGTGGGCGGATGCGCGGCATTGAGACCGCCGGTGGACTTCCAGCCAGCCGCGCCCCCCAACACCAACGAGCACGCGCTTCGCGTCGAGCCCGTCGAGGGTCGCCCCAACGGGCTGGTGCTTCGGCTGAGGTGCGGGTGCACGCCCCCCAACGACGGCTGGTTGGAGATCTTGCGCCGCCAAGACGATCAGCCCGCCCAGGTCTACCGGAGCGTGCGGCTGAACGCGCGGCTGGCCAAGGCGCTGGCCGGCAAAGGGCTGCCCTTCCTCGATCGCGCGATGCGCGCGGACACCACCACCACCTATCAGGTGCGCCTGCGCGCCTCGGCAAATGACGCCCCCGGAAAGACCCTGGAGCGCTCCATCCCGCGCCGGATAGCGTGGCAGAAGCCGCCGGCACGCCCAGCAAACGTACGCGCCCAGAGCCACCTGGCGGGCAGCGTCGAGCTTCACTGGCAGGCGACGGGGCGTGCGGGCGCGCTGATTTTTCGCCGCGACGTGCTTCGCTCGCACGCCCCCGTCGAGCGCATCGCCCAGGTGGGCGCCGGCGCCGGTGGCGTCTTCGTCGATCGGCATGTTCAGCCCGGGGCAGTCTACGCCTATCGAGTGGCGCTCGCATCGCACACCGGAGATACGCTACAATTCGGGCCACCTTCGGACGAAATCTACGTCACGGTGCGCGCTGCGCCCATCGGACAGCGGTCACGCCGCGGCTCGACGCCGCGGGAATAGTATCTAGGTTGCTCGTGATTGCGTCTCATGGTCGACGCTCCGATCCGAAGCCCGCAGTGATGCACCGTCTGAGACTGACCTTGCCGCGGCCGAACCGATGTCGAAGCTTCACAAACGCTACGAGCGCATCTACCAGTCGCTCAGCCGCGTCGAACTGCAGCGGGGGATGCGCCAGCTCGACGACCTGGACCTGGGCGATCTCTTCGACTACGACACCGATCTCTGGCTGGGGTTTTACACTCCCGAGGGCCTCGAACTCGCCCTGGAGCGCTACGGCATCCTGCGGGATATCCGCCAGCGCGGGTTTCAGAAGCTGGACATCGAGCTTCGCCTCGACGATCCCGACGAGCAGATGCTTCGCATCTGGAGCACGCTGCCCCAGTGCGAGGAGCCGCTGCTCGAGTTGGTCGCCTCGCGCGGGGTGCTCCACTTCGAGGAGAGCCTCGCCGAGCAGTTGGGCAGCCAGTACGCGCCGGTGCTCTCGGTGCAGTGGCTGTTGATGCAAAACCCCATGGCCAGCTTCGACGCCGAGCGCCTGCCCCTTCCCGGCCAAACCCGCCCGGGGCTGGGCGTCGGCGAACAGGTCATGGAGATCTTGCGCAACACCTGCCGCCGGCTGGGGTTGCACGGGCTGCTGACGGTGCCGGCACACTTCCACAACGCCTCGATGTACGGGCTGACCTTCCAGTACGTCGACCCGAGGGCCGAGGGCGCTTTTCGCGCGCTCGAGCGCGACGTGCTCGCCCAGCTCGACGAGTCGTTGGCGCTGGCCAGCTGGGCGATTCACTGGAATATGGTCGTCGATCGCAACGACGACCCCCACGAGCCGTTCGAGTGGTTCCACGAGGCGATGTTGTGTCCGATCGACGAGCCGTTCACCACCTATTTCGACTCACGCAGGTACCGCAGCGACGTCGACGACCACGGCGGCGAGCACGCCTTCGAGGTGTTCAAGGAAGCGCTGCTTCGCAATATGGCGACCCGCGGCATGAAGCCGTGGGACCGCGCGCGTGTCGACGCCTGGCTCGAAGAAGCCGTGCCGTGACCCCATCAACGCCGCCGACCCGGGGGCGCGACCTGCCTTGCGTTGACGCCGCCTTTCTCATTACAAGAGGAGTCGGCTCCATTAGTGTGTACGCCGTACGAGGACCGACACGATCATGAAAGACAACCGCCTGCTTGGTCTGCTGCTCGCCTGCGCGTTGGTGGCTTCGCCCGTCACTGCGCGCGCCCAGGAAGCGCCGCTTCCCAATAAAGCAAAATCCGTCACCTCGAAGCGCGGCGTGGTCGCCACCGACCAGCCGCAGACCTCGCGCATCGCCGCGCGGGTGCTCGCCGAGGGAGGCAACGCCGCCGACGCCGGCGCCGCCGCCTTGCTGGTCAACGGGGTGCTCAACCCCTTTGCCTCCGGGCTGGGAGGCGGCGGCTTTTGCCTGTACCGCCCCCAGAAGACCGGCGAGGTCCACGTCATCGACTTTCGGGAAAAGGCGCCCAAGAAGGCCACCCGCGACATGTTCGTGGTCGACGGCCATCCCGAGACCATGCTGCAACTTCGCGGCGGCACCGCCGTGGGCGTGCCCGGCGAGCCCGCCGGGCTGTGGGTGCTGCAAAAGCAGTTCGGCAAGCTGAAGTGGAAACAGGTCGTCGACCCGGCGGTGGGCGTCGCCACACACTACAAGGCGGGGGCGCTGCTGGCCGAGCGCCTGCAGCAAACCGCCGACAAGCTCACCGAGCACCCCAGGCTGGCCATGCTGTTCAAGGTCGACGGCCATTGGGCCACCAAGGGCGACAAGCTCAGCCGCCCGGCGCTGGCCAAGACCCTGGCGATGTACCGCGACAAGGGGCCGATCATCTTCTATCAGGGCGACGTGGGCCAGGCGATCGTCGACGAGGTCGATGCCGCCGGCGGCGTGTTCACTCCGGCGGACCTGCACGCCTACAGCGTCGCCCACCGCAAGCCCATCGAGGGCACCTACCGCGGCTACACGATCTTCAGCATGCCGCCGCCCTCCTCGGGCGGCACGACCCTGGTGGAGACGCTCAATATCCTCGAGGGCCTGCACTTCGGCAAAAACGGGGTCGACCCGGAGTCCATCCACCTGATCAGCGAGTCGCTCAAGCACGCCTTCGCCGACCGCGCGCGCTGGCTGGGGGATACCGACTTCGTCGACGTCCCCATCGATCGACTGATCTCGAAGGACTACGCCACCAAGCTACGCAAGACCATCAAGCCCCACGGCGTGCTTCCGGTGGACGCCTACGGCACCCACCGTCAGTTGCCCGAGGACCACGGCACCACCCACGTGAGCATCATCGACGGCCAGGGCAACATGTTGGCGTGCACCTCGACCATCAACACCAGCTTCGGCTCGATGGTGTACGTGGACAAATACGGCATCATTTTGAACAACGAGATGGGCGACTTCACCCCCATGCCCGGCAAGCCCAACAACTACGGGCTGATCGGCACCGGGCAAAACGCCGTCGCCCCCGAGAAACGCCCGTTGAGCTCGATGAGCCCCACCCTGGTCCTGCAAGACGGCCAGCCGTTTATGGCCGGCGGCGCCAGCGGGGGCCCCACCATCATCACCGGCACGCTGCTGGCGCTGGTCAATCTGATCGACTTCAACATGACGCCCGCCGAGGCGATCGCCGCTCCGCGCATCCACGACCAGTGG
The DNA here is from genome assembly GCA_963697525.1 of uncultured delta proteobacterium. GTDB lineage: Bacteria > Myxococcota_A > Bradymonadia > Bradymonadales > Bradymonadaceae > Bradymonas. The sequence continues at coordinate 3,359,470 of OY969087.1, read as the reverse complement.
CGCCCCCAGATTCTGTTCGTCGAGCCGGAGCTCGGCGGCAAGGACCAGCTTCGCAAGTGGGGGCATAAGCTCGTGGTCAAGCGTGCTTTCAACAGTGTGCAGATCGTGGTGCGCAACGCCGACGGCACGCTGACCGGTGTGAGCGACCCGCGAAAGATGGGCCGACCGGCCGCCGAGCCGGCACCAAACGCCCAGCCATCCACCCGCGATAGGAAGTAGTTGCCATGGAAGACCTGCAGGGAGGCACGCTTGCCCTCGAGCATCGCTACGACGTCGTCCAGCGCGCGGGGCGCTATGGGCTCGTCACGGTCTACCGTGGCGAGCAAGATCCCTTCGCCAAGACGGTGTGGATCAAGGCCTACGACGGCCTGTCCGGGGTGGGCGCGGAGCTGGCGTTGTTCGACCGGCTCAAGCAATCCGCCAAGATCGCCAGCCAATTGGACGGCCCGGGCGTGTTGCGCGTGATCGATTACGGAGAGCTCGCCGGCCGGGTGCCCTTCGTCATCTGCGAGCGCGTCGACGCCCAGCCGCTGACCGACGTGCTCGACGCCGAGGGGACGCTCACCCCCGAGGCGACCTGTGCGCTCATCGCGCGTCTGGCCGACATCCTCGAGCCCGCCCACCGCGCGGGCATCCCCCACGGATCGGTCTCGCCGCGGTGGATCTTCGTGCCCGACGGGCGCTTCCAAGCGGCGAGTCTCGGCCACTTCCAGTTGGCCGTGACCGTGGCCGAGATCCTGCAAACCGACGACGTGGTCATGAGTTGTGAGGCGGTGGCGGCGTTTCCTCCGGAGATGTTCGCCGGCGCCGACGTCGATGAGGCGCCGGCCTCGGCGCGCTTTAGCGTCGCGGGCGATGTGTGGGCGCTGGGCGTGATCGCCTACACGTGCCTGGTGGGCGTCCACCCGTTCTTCGAAGACGAACTCGACGCCAGCGACGGCATCCTGAAGCTTCGCAACGACGAGGCCCGCCCGCTCGACGAATTGGGCATCGACCCCGAGATCAGCGCCGTCGTCGCGCGAGCGCTGCACAAAGATCCCGACGCGCGCTTTGCCAGCGTGACCGCGCTGAGCCACGCGTTGGCCGAGGCGGCCGGCCTGGAGGCTCGGCCGGCGGCGCCGGCGACGCCCGCCGAACCTGCGCCCTCGGACGCGCCTCGTGCGACCCCCGTCGAGGCCGATGCCTCGGCTGATTCGCAGCGTGCGGCACCGCCGCGCGAGCGCGAACCCGGCCCCTCCGATCGCCTGCTGACCGTGGCGATCGTCGTGCTCATCCTCAGCAACCTCGCCTGGTTGTTCTACGTCACCAACGGCCAGTCCGGCGCCCATCGCGAAGGCCGCGCGAATAAATCGGCGCCCAGCTCGGTTGTAAGTGACGGTCGGTAAAAGAGATCGCGCTGGCCGGAGCATAGAGCGCCGGTGGCTTGATTCGATGCTCTTCGGAATTAGAATTTCGTTCGCCGGGTTATAATCGCGGCATGTGGGCATCGACGCAGGAGCCGTCAACTGCCTCGGTTCGGTCGCCGGCGGTGGCATCAGCGCCTCGGGCCACAAAACGCGACCGCCGTTGCCCTTCCGCATCGAAGGTCAGCTCATGCTGAGTAGTCCGCTTCTGAATTTCCGCTGCTAATACACTTCCCAAATATCTGATGTTGGCTGGAATAGGTCTTCGCTCTCGAGCCGTTCCAGTGGTAGCACCGAGAGCAATGAAACGATTCGAACGCTGATGGCAGAAACTTTTACAGTCTTATTGACAAATTACAGTAAAACTGAAATAACATTGACGTGCTCCCGGTCATTCAGTTATGACGTCTACAGGCCCTGCGGGTTTTCGTGTGCGAGGTAGGTTGCATCATATCAAGACTCTTTCCATGACTCTTTCCTGAATTCCTTCCAGGAACCTTCCTAGAATCCTTCCGACTTACCTTGCACACGAAAGGCCACAGGGCCGCAGCCGGCGCCACCAGGCGCCGGTTTTTTTTGTGCCGTGCACGATGGCGCGCCCGGGATCGGCGACGTCGCGGGCCTGATCAGCCCCCCGCCGTGCGGGATCACAGATGGACCAGCCCCCGGCCGAAAGCGCGTTCGCGGCCGTTACAGTATATGTAAAATTAGTGTAAATGCGATTACAGTATTTGTGTAATCCTACACCGCGCCGATCGATCGAAAAATCGGCGTTTTGGCTTGTTCTAGCCAGTAAATTGGGGAAATTGATCAGTCGATGAGGGCGTCGTGGAGGGCGTTGGCCGCCCGCTCCACGTCATCGGTCGCCACCACCCAGGAAAGGCGGCTGAGGCTCACGTGAACCGCGTCGACGGCGATCCCCGCGGCGACCAGGGCGTGCTGCCCGAGTTGGACCCAGCGAGGCTGACTGCCGATCCCCTGCCCGACCGCGCTGACCAGGCCGGCCGTGCGCACGCGCACGTCGTCACCGAGGGCGGCGATCGCCTCGGTAAACGCCGCGCGGTCGTGGAGGTTATCGGTGTTCAGGAACACCCGGCAGCTCTGCGCGGGCTGCCAGTCACAGATCACGCAGTCGCGCTCGCCGACGAGATCGGCGAGCGCGTCGGCGCTGTCGTCGGCGCAGATCCACAGGCCATCGCCGATATGGCTGATCGCGGCGGCGGGCCGGCCCCGTTCGGCACGCTCGACGCGCTCGGCGAAGCCGTCGGGGCGCACGATCGTGCCGCGGGTGGTCGGGCCGTGAGTTTTTCGCGCGTACAGGGCGATCTTGGAGCGACGGGCAAACTCGACGGCCTGCTCGTTGAGCACACGCGCCCCGGAGCGAGCCATCTCGAGCATCTCCTCGTGTTCGAGCTCGAGGAGTTGACGCGCCGACAACACCACCCGGGGATCGGCGCTGAACACGCCCTCGACGTCGCTGTAGATCTCGCAGGCCTCGGCGCCCAGGGCCGCGGCCAGCGCCACGGCGGTCGTGTCGCTGCCGCCCCGGCCCAGGGTGGTCACCTCGCGGCGGTAGCTGGTGCCCTGGTAGCCGGCGACGATGACGACGCGACCCATCTCCAGCTCATCTTGGACCCGGAAGGGCCTCACATCCATGATGCGCGCATTGGAGTGGTTATGGGTGGTGATAATGCCGCACTGCGAACCGGTGAGGCTGACGGCTTCGTGGCCGCGTTCCTGGATGGCGATCGACAGCAAGGCCATCGAGATCCGCTCGCCGACCGACAGAAGCATGTCGAGCTCGCGCCCCGAGGGATTGCCGGCCAACTGCCGGGCCATCTCCAACAATTCGTCGGTGGAGTCGCCCATCGCCGAGACCACCACGACCACGTCGAAGCCGTCCTCACGCGTGGCCACGACCTTGTCGGCGACCGCGCGCAGCCGCTCGAGGTCGCTGAGCGAGGACCCACCATATTTTTGAACGAGGATGCTCACTTCACCAACTTGAGCACGAGGGGAAACGCCGCCGCACACGCCAGCAGCAGGACGCCGCCGACGCCCAGAAAGATGGCCGCGGTCATGGCGGCGAAGACGGTTCCGGCAACCGCGGCGCCGATCAGAAACAAGACACCCAACAAACCAAAGAGCAAGCGCACCGTTTTGACCAGCTTGACGGTGGGATCATCGGCCTGGGGCGGCTGGGCCGCCGGCGAAGGCGCCGGGGGCTGCGACTGCTGGGAGTGGACGCCCTGTGCGGGCTGCCGCTGCTGGGGCGCCTGGAAAGCTTGCTGGGCTTGCTGGGCTTGCTGGGTTGGCGGACGCTGGGGGTTCGCCCATTGATCGACGGAGGTGCCGGGAGCGGGCGTCTCGCCAAAATTGGGCGAGGTGCGCTGGGGGGTCGCCGGCGACACCTCCTGATTTAGATCGACCGGTGCAGGCTGCGAGGTCGGCTGGGCGTCGATGGGAAAAATCGGCTCCCCGCCGTCATCTGCGTCGTCGAAGGCGCGAATCTCGCCCATGCCCTGGCCAGCCGCAGCCGGCGCGGGCTCCACGTCGGCGTCATCGCCGGACAATACGCCCGTATCACCCAGCGCAAACGCCATGTCGCCGTCGGTCGACACCGACTCGTCGACCGCGACCTCCGGCTCCACCGGCACGACCGGGATTTCCAGGTCCGGCTCCGCCGACTCGGCGGACTGTCCGGCCGACGACGGGCCTACAGGAAAGCTCGTCTGGCCGCCGCCGAAACTGGGGCGCGGCTCGGGCTCGTCAAGGGCGTCGAGCGGCTCGAGGGGCTCGACCGTCAGCTCCTGGGGCTCCTCGGGCTCCGCGGGTTTCGATGACGGCGACGGGATCGAGAAGCGCGGCCCGCTGGGCACGCGCTCGCGCTCGGGCTGCGAAAACGCGTTGGCCGACGACGGGATGGGCGTGTCGTTCTGCGAGGGCGCCGCCGGGATTCCCTTGGCGGTGCTGCGCGGCACTTCGTCGGCGTGCGGCACCGGGGTGGGCGTGGGCGTCGCCGCATCGTCGGCCCCCGACGTCTTGTCGCCGCGCAGCTTCTGGAGCAACTGCTTTCGCCGGTCCGACTGAATGCGCTCTTCGAATTGGGCGAGCGCCTCCGGGTCGAGCGCCTGGGTGGCATCGTCGTCCTGCTCGAATGGCGGTTCGGGCTCCTCCTGTTCGGCGGCGCTCTGGGCGGCGGCCGCCTTGCTCAACGCCTCCAGCCTGCTTCGGCGCACCTCCTGGGTGGAGTCCTCGGCCGGCGGCTCCTCGCCCAGGCTCATGCCCATCAAGGTGCCGTGGACGGGGGCGTCCGAGGGGGCCGTCGACTTCGAGAATCCGGTGGCGCCTTGCTTGCTCTCCAAAATCGCCTGCGCCAGCGAAGCGCCGGCGACCTGGGTCGAGGAACTCTCCGGCTCGCTGCTCTCCTCATCCAGCCCCCAGGCGGAGGCAAAGCTATTCTGGGGAGCGGCTTTGGCGGGCGCGCCTTGGCCGCTTTCGCCGGAGTCCAGCGCGGGCAGGCCAAATTCGGTGGCGTGTGAGCTGCGCTGGCCGCCGCTCGGCTCATCAAAAGCGGGCATCTCGTCCAACACCCCGTCGAGGTCGAGGTCGGAGACGACGCGCGTCGACGCGTCCGACTCCTGCAGGGTTTGCTCGTCGACCTGGGATGGCGAGGTGCTCTCGGACAGGCCTTCGGGCTCCCCTTGTGGGGGGCGATTACCGGTGGCCGCCGGAATGCCGAATAGCGTGCTGCGGGGGCGCTCCTGGGTGGGCTCCTGATTGTCCGGCTCATCGCGCTGCATCGACGGAAGGCCCATCATCGTACGCTTGGCGGTGCCTTGCTGGTCAAATTGATGACCGCAATGAGGACACACGCTCACGGTCGGATCGACCGGAGCGCTGCAGGATGGGCACTTCATCAGGCGTTCTCCGTTAGAGGCAAGACTCCGCCGTCTCGATGCTGCGGACGCGTCTAAACACGTCCGCTAAGGGCGCGGGGCAACCGTGCACGCCTTTGGAAAGTTATGGCCGATGGCGCCGCGATGTCAATGTAAAGCACGTTTTAACAGTGACATTTCCGAGAAAAATGCCGCCCATTTAGCCCCGTTCAGGCCGGCCTCTTCACGTCAGTGCGCCGCGGCTTCAACCAGTTGTTGAATACGGGCCAACTCCGAGGCCAGCGACGCCGAGGCGCCCTCGCCGGCCCGGGCGATTTTGGCCTCGTACAATGCCTTGAGCCGCATCAGGCGTCCGGCGTCTTCGTACAACTGCGCCAGGCTGTGAAAGGCGATTTCGTGGTCCGGCAGGCGGTCGAGCACCCGCTCGTAGTACTCCATGGCCAGGCCGACCTCGCCGTGGTCGGCGTGATGACGCGCTGCACGCACGGCCATGGGTTCGAAGACCTCGTCGGGCAGCCGGTGGCTCAACACGTCGGCGAAAAAGTCGCCCAACTGCTCGGCGTCGACACTGGAGGCGAGCTTCTCGAGGTCGTCGAGGGCGCTCTCGTCGACCTGGTCGGCGGCGGCCTCAGCCAAAAAGGCGGTGTAGGTGAAGAATGCGCGCTGGTACTCCTCGCGTTGGTGCAGCGCCAGCGCGAGCAAGCGCTGGAACTCGGGCCGGCGCGACTCCGCCAGGCCCTCATCGCCCAGCCGATCTTCGAGAAACTCGACCCAGCGCGCGTCGAGCCCCGGCTGGCCGCCCAGTCGCGCCAGCCCCTCGAGCGCCTTCGCCGCCCCCTCCACACCGCCTCCGGTGAGATAGGCGGCCTCGAATTTGTCGAACGCGTCCTCCAATCGGTCGAGCTTGGTCTCGTGGACCAACGCCAGGGTGAGCAAGACCTGCTGGCGCTCGATGGGGTCGACGAAGAGTTCGAGGCCGTCCTCGTACAGCTTGGACAAATCTTCCCAGCGCCGTTCGGCGAGGTACTGCTCGCGCAGCCGATTGAGCTGTTGGATACGCTCGTGGATGGACTCTTCTTCGGGCTCCGACGGCGCTTCGTCGGTGACAGGCGCCGTCGGCTCCGGCGTACGGGCGCGCTTGCGCGCGACCGCCTTGTCGTGGCTGCGCAGTCGCTCCAGGCGAGTCTGTAGGTCGGCCGTGCGCGAGGTCGCCTGGGAGGTGTCGCGCGCGAAAACGTTGGCGGGCTCGTCCTCCTCGGGCTCCTCGTCGATCACGATTTGCTCGGTCAAGGGGACGGCCGCGTCGTCCTCGATGATATCGACCGACTTCACGACCTCGTCGACCTCTTCGACCTCTTCGACCTCTTCGACCTCTTCGACCTCTTCGCCCTCTTCGACCTCTTCGACCTCTTCGACCTCTTCGACCTCTTCGACCTCTTCGACCTCGTCGACCTCGTCGACCTCTTCGACCTCTTCGCCCTCTTCGACCTCTTCGACCTCTTCGACCTCTTCGCCCTCTTCGACCTCTTGGTCGTCGGGCAAATGGGCCTCGAGCGCCTCGGCCAGCCGGGTGAAGAGGACGAACGCCAGCCCGTCGCCGCGAAGCTCCTCGACGGCCTGCGGGCCCAGCAGCGACACCACCGCGTTCAGCGGCCCGAATGGGTCGATGCGCTCGGCCCGCGCGCGCAACCCGTCGACCACCTCGGCGAGCACGTCGAGGTCGGGCTGGCCGGCGTCGACAACCAGCGCTGCAACGAGGTCGCGGATGTCCCGCGCCTCCTGCGCCACACCTTGCAAGGTGAGCTCGGGCGCCACCGTCGTCCATGGGTGGCGGATGGGACGCACCGCGTCGAAGTAGCGCGCCAGAAGGTAGAGGTGGAGCCAGTGGAATCGGTCGGTGCGTGTGTCGCGATCCGCCCAGGGACGCAACAGGTTGCGCCGAGTGAGCTGGGCGAGGTCGGCGTCGCTGAGTTCGAAGCCAGCTCGGGTGGCCAGCGCGAGGAACTCGTCACGCGAAATGAGGGCCGGTTTCTGTTCCACTGCTCAACGCCGTCTTGCAGGTTAGATGATTCGAATGGACCGAGCTTGGATGAGTCGAGGTTTAACCCGCCTCGTCATCCACCACGGTCTGCTTGGTAATTTCACGCAATAATACCGTGGCATAGCTGCCCGATGGAAGGAAAAAGCCCACCACGAGCACCGGCGCGTCGCCGCGCGCCTCGATGGCGACGCTGACCTCGCCGGGATCGACCAGCAAACGCCGGCGCGTGCCCGAGGCGAGGCGCGTCTGGTGTTCGAAAAGCGAGACGTCGAAGCCGCTGGCGGCGTAGATCGACGACTCAAACACCTCGGCGTCGCGCTCCGGGGCGATCATCTTGGAACCGTACATGGGCCCGGTCAGCGCGATCTCGCCGCGATCGAAGCGGCCCTGACACTCCGCGTGCTCGTCGCCGGGGACGACGAACACGCCGCCGGTGTCGGTCTTTTGGACGACGTCGCCGTCGAGGACCGTGTCGAGCAGGCCTCGCTCGACACGCGCGGCCAACACGCGGTTGAACAACTCGCTCTGCACCGCGCTGACGCTGAGGCGCTTCAGGAAGCGATTGCGCCCGATGCTTTTTTTGGCCTCCGGATCATTCTCCAGAAGGCCCACGCCCAGCCGCAGGGTCTCGCCGTCGTGGCCGAAGCGCTGCAGGCCGTAATAATTGGGCACGCCCACGGCCGCGAGCACGTCGATCACCGCCTGGGCGCGCTCGAGGGCCTGCTCGGCGGGCACCTCCAGATGGCGCAGCACCACCCGGAAGCGGTTGCCGGCGAGGTGGCCGGTGCGAAGCTTGTTGCGATGCAGCGTGGCGTCGAGCACCTCGATGCCCTCGTCGATCGATCCCACCAATTCGGCAGGATCGTCGGCGTCGATCTCGTGAAACGGCAGCGAGACCCACTGACGCGTCAGCGCGTGCTTATCCTTGATCCCCGCGGCGCCGATGTCGCGTTTGCGCACCCCGAAGTGCCGCGCGATCGCCCCCAGCATATGCTGGCCGGAGACGCCGCGTTTTTGGACCCACAGGTAGGCGTGCTGGCCCTCGCCGCTGGCCTCGTAAAGCGGCACCTCCTCGACTTCGAAGTCGTCGAGCTCGCATTTGATGTCGCCGCCAGTGCCGGGCAACTCGGCCGTCAGATAGGGTCTTGGAGAGACGTCCATTTTTGCTATGGTTCCGATGTGGGATGTAGCTGGGAGCGCGAGCGTGCAGTTGCGCCGCAGCGTAGCGAATCGGCCCCGGAATGCCAACTGCACCCCGACCACCAGGTGTTTTCATGACATCCACGACAAGCGACACTCCACCGCCGGTGAGCGAGGCCACCGCTCGTTTTCGAGACCAGCGCGCCGAGCTCGCCGAGGCCGCGCTCGCCGGCGCGGACAGCCTCGAGATCGCCGCCCGCCTCGCCGAGGTGACCGACGCGTTCATTCTGGCGGTGTGGCAGGCGGCAACCACGCCCGCCGTCCACCAGCACAGCGCCCTGCTCGCTCTGGGAAGCTACGGACGCGGGGAGTTGAGCTTCGGAAGCGACATCGATCTGATGATCGAATTGGGCGAGGCCGATCTGTTCGGCGCCGAGGAGCTGCACGACGGCGTCGAGCGGTTCATGACCTGGTGCCGCGACGCCAAGCTCAAGCTCGGCCACTCGGTGCGCACGCCCGACAAGACCCGCCAGGAATTCGAGGTCGACCCGCGCACGCCCGTCTCGCTGCTCGACGCGCGGGCGCTGGGCGAGGCCGATGCGGTGGGCTGGGAGACGGTACGCGCCGACGAAGCCGCGGCCTTTTTACGCGGCGACGACGACGGCATCGGCTTTGTCCAGATGCTCATGCAGGGCTACGAGGCCCGCCTGGAGCGAAACGGCAAGACCGTCTACCTGCTCGAGCCGGACATCAAGGCCGGCGAAGGCGGCTTGCGCGATCTCAATTGCATCCACTGGGCCGGGCAGGTGCGCTGGGGCTTCGAGCCCGGCGACGAGGTGCGCCCTCAGGTGGGATGGCTCGCGGATTTTCGCGACAAATATCGCGACGGGTTGCGCTGGATCATGCGCCTTCGCCACCTATTGCATCTCACCCACGGCCGCGAGCACGACCGGCTGACCTTCCCCGACCAGGAAAAGATCGCCGCCGCCGTTTTGCAGACCGACGACGATGCCACCGCCGACCCCAGCGGGTTGGCCGAGGCGTTGATGCGCCGCCACTACCGCGAGGCGCGCGCCATCAGCATGCTCACCCAGCGGCTTTTGCGCCGCTGGCAAGACGGCGGCGGCGGCCGCGCGGTGGACGTGGGCGAGACCTTCAGCCTGTCCAACGGTCAGCTCACGCTGCGCGATCATTGGAGCGACGCTATCCCTGGCGTCGATGCGGGGCGCGACGCCCTCCAGGTGCGCACGCTCCCCCCCACCGAGGTCGTGGAGGCGCTTCGACTGGCGTCGGCGCACGACGCTCTTTTGGGACCGATGCTGGAGATGAGCATCGCCCAGAGCGTGGCCACTTGGGGCGACGAGCAGCGCGCCGACGCCGCGCTCAACGCCGAATTTCGCCGCCTGCTCACCGACCCACGGACCTCGCCGAAGACCTCCGAGCGCCTGCTCGAAAACGGCTTGTTGACCCACTTGGTGCCCGAGTTCGAGCCCATCGTCTGCCACGTGCAGCACGACGTCTACCACGTGTACACCACCGACGTTCACTCGCTGAAATGTCTGGAGAAGGCGCGATCGCTGGTCGCCGGGGCCCCCGACAAGGAATCGCTGCGCTGGCGCCAATTTGCGGCGATCGCCGCCGAAATTGAGCGCACCGAGGTCTTCTTGCTGGCGGCGCTGTTCCACGACATCGGCAAGAATCGCGGCGGCGACCACAGCCGACGCGGCGCCGAGATGATGAACGACATCGGCCAGCGCCTCGGGCTTGGGTCGGGCGACGTCGACCAACTGGCCTTTTTGGTGCGTGAGCACCTGACGCTGTCGGACACCGCCCGCCGCCGCGACCTGTCCGACCCGCGGGTGGTGCGCGAGCTCGCCGGGCGCGTGCGCACCGTGGAGACGCTCAACGAGCTGACCGCGCTGACCTTTTGCGACATGTCCACCGTCGGCCCCAACGTGATGACCGACTGGAACGCCACGCTGATCACCGAGCTGTACCACCGGCTTCGCCAGGCACTCGAAAACGGCCTGGAGAGCCTGTGGCGCGACCGCCAGGCGATCGTCGAGCAGCACCGCCAGGCGCTGTGGGAGCTCCTGCAATCCAAGCTGCACGGCCCCACGATGACCCTCGGCGAGCTGCGTAGCCAACTCGACACGTTCGTGCGCGACGTGCCCACCGATCACTTCGCCTCGACGGCGCCGGAGGCGCTGCTTCGCCAATTCGAGACCTACCGCCGCGCGGGCATGAGCGAGCAGGCGGCGGTGAGCTTCACGCCGCTTCTGGAGCGCGGGGTTACCGAGATCATCGTGTGCGCCAAGGACGTGCCCGGCACCCTCGCCAAGATCGCCGGAGTGATCTCGGCCTCGGGCCTCAACATCATGGCCGCCCAGATCGTGACCACCGCCGGCGGGCGCACCCTGGACATCTTCCAGGCCAGCCAGTCGGCCCCGCGTGGCTCGCTGCTCGCCCAGCGCGAGACCCGCCCGCCGGTCGACCCCCGCCGCCTCGAGCGCCTCGAGGACAAGCTCGTCGCCGTGCTCGACGGCGAGGTTTCGGTGGAGTCGATGCTCAAAAAGCGCATCTCCGAGGCCCGCCTCGCGCCCCGCCCCACCCCACCGGTCAAGACCCTGGTGGACGCGCGCCAGGACGTCAGCGACGCATTCACCGTCATCGAGGTGCGCGCCCCCGACCGCATGGGCCTGCTCTACGAGATCGCGCGCACCCTCTACGAGCATGGCGCGAGCACTCACGTCTCCAAGGTCGACAGCCTGGGCACCCAGATCATTGACACCTTCTACGTCGAGGAGGTCGACGGCGGCAAACTCTGCGACGCGCGCATCGGCGAGGTCATCAACGCCCTGGTCGACGCGCTGCGCAACTCGGCGTTGGAGGAGGAGGCCTAGCGAGGTCCTGGGTGCGTGGGCGCCAGGACTTGCAGCCCTGTTTCCGAGGGCTAGAAGCCCTCTCACCGACACTGCGCTCCAATTTCGTGCGATCGCGGCGGGTTCGATCTATGCTTCCCCGTGTGCGACCATGGATTGTCGCAGCCTCGCACCGGGAGACACCGTCATGGACCTCGACGCCGCCATCGACTCGTTCGCGTTTCACCTGAAGGTGGAGCGCAACCTGTCCCAGAACACGCTGGACGCGTACACACGCGACCTGCGCCAATTTGCCGAGCACTGCCAGGATAAGGGCGCCGACGGCGACGTGCGCGGCATCGACGCGCTGCATATCAGTGGGTTTATGAAGGGACTGCTCGACCAGGGGCTGAAGACGCGCACGGTGGCGCGAAAGCTGTCGTCGGTGCGCGGGCTGTTCAAGCACCTTCGCCGCGAGGAGGTCATCGACAAGGACCCGGCCAGCAAGGTCGACATGCCCAAATACGGCCGGCGGGTGCCCAAGGTGCTCACGCTCGACGAGGTCGAGACCCTTCTGGAGGCGCCCGATCGCACCACCCCCGAGGGACACCGCGACTGGGCGATGCTTCACGTGCTTTACGCCACCGGGCTTCGCGTCACCGAGTTGTGCGAGCTCGTCCAGCGCGAGGTCGACCTTCGGGCGGGCTATGTGCGGGTGATCGGCAAGGGCAACAAGCAGCGCATCGTGCCGCTTGGCGAGGTGGCCATCGACGCCATCGACAGTTACGTCGAGCTGACGCGCGGCCGTCTTCTGGCCAATTGCGGCGGGCCGGGCTCGACGCCGTATCTATTCGTAACGCGCCGCGGCAGCTCGATGACGCGCCAGGGGTTCTGGAAAAATATCAAGAAGTACGCGCAGATCGCCGACATCCAAAAGCCGATCAGCCCACACAAGCTGCGCCACAGCTTCGCAACACACTTGCTCGAACGCGGCGCAGACCTCAGAATCGTGCAGACGCTGCTGGGGCATGCGGATATCAACACGACTCAGATCTACACGCACGTGGCCCAGGCGCGATTGAAGCGCATGTACGACGAACACCATCCTCGTGCTTGAGAGTGATTGAGTGATCGAGTGGCGCGGAGGCACGGAGAAGTAGGTAGTAGGCGGTATGGCAACTGAGGCAGTCATTGACGGCGAAGTGAGGCCGAACGACGGGGTTCCGAAGGAACTGGCCGTTCGTGTGGAGGCGTTCGAGGGTCCGTTGGACCTTCTGCTCGACCTCATCAAAAGGCACGAGGTCGACATCTTCGACATCCCCATCGCGCTGATCACCGAGGAGTACTTGCGCCACGTCGAGACCATGGAGGCGCTCGACCTTCACGTCGGTGGTGAGTGGCTGGAGATGGCCGCGACACTCATCTACATCAAGTCCAAGATGCTTCTTCCGGTCGACGAGGACGAGGAAGAGGAAGGCCCGGACCCGCGCGAGGAGTTGGTGCGCCGGCTCATCGAGCACCAGAAGTTCCAGCTCATCGCCGGCAAGCTCGACGAGCTGCCCAAGCTGCAGCAGGACGTGTTCACCCACCGCCGGCTGGCCCCGGAGTTCGAGAAGATGACCGGCCCGCCCGAGCTTCGCGACGCCGGCATCACGGCGCTGGTCGACGCGGTCAAACGGCTGGTCAAAAAGAATAAGAAAAACGCCAACTGGGTCGTCGAGATGACCCGCGAGAAGCTCACGCTGCGAAGTGTCATGCTCGACGTGGCCACGCTGCTGCAGGACAAGCCGCGGGTGAGCTTCGAAGAGTTATTCGCCGAGCACGACTTCACCCGCTACCGCGTCGTGACCACGTTTTTGGCCCTGTTGGAGATGACCAAGCGCAAGATCGTCAAGCTGATGCAGACGCGCATCGGCGAGCAGCGCTTGTACGTCGAGCGCGCGGTCATCAACATCATGGAAGTCAGCCAGACGCTCGAGCTCCCCGAAGCCGCCCAGGGTTGAGCCACGCCCCTCATTAGCCGATGTCCGAGCCCAACGACACATCCCCCGGCGCGACCCCGCCGACCCCGGAGGCCCACGGTAACCGCGAAGAGCATCGCGGCGCCGAGGCGACGGCGCACGACGCCGAGGCGCCGCACGACGAGGCGGTCGAGCTCGATGGCATCGACAAGGTCAAGGCCGCCCTGGAGGCGCTTCTATTGGCCTCCGACGAGCCCCTCGACCGCAAGATGCTGCAGAAGTGCCTGCCGGAGGTCGACGGAGACCTGCTCAAGCGCGCCCTGGAGAACCTGCGCCTGGAGTATAGCGGCACCCACCGCGGCATCCACCTGGTGGAGGTCGCCGGCGGCATGCAGCTTCGCACCAACCCAGCGTTCAAAGACACCATCTTGCAGATGTACGAGGCCAAGCCGCGCAAACTGTCGCGCGCGGCCATGGAGACCCTGGCGATCATCGCCTACCAGCAGCCGCTGACGCGCGCAGACGTCGAGGAGATCCGCGGCGTGGACTCCTCGGGGGTCATTCGCACGCTCGAGGAGCACGATCTCGTCCAGACCATCGGCCGCCTCGACGACCTGGGCCGGCCGCATATCTACGGCACGACCGACCGCTTCCTGGAGTTCTTCGGCCTGGATAGCCTCGCCGATCTCCCCACCCTGGACGAATCGGAGATCGAAGCCCTTCACGAGATGTACGCCGACGAACTCGCCGAGGCCGCCGAGGCCGACGCCCAGGATGCGGGCAATAGGCATGGCGGCGATAGGGATGGCGGCGATGGGAACGCGGGCGAGGAATAGCGGGCCCGATCGGCCCGTTTATTGGGGCGCATCGCCGCCTATCCGTTCGGCCGACGCTTGACAACGCGCGCATCTAGGCCAATGACAGGGGCAGAATATTCGTCGCGCCGCGAGGCGCTCAGCACAACTTTTGTGAGGATCGATCCATGCCAAATGAAATGAGGGTTCAGAAGTTTTTGTCCAAAGCCGGCGTGTGCAGCCGTCGCAAGGGCGAAAAGCTCATGCAGTCGGGCCACGTGCAGGTCAACGGCGAGGTATGCCGCGAGCTGGGCTCGAAGGTGGTGCCGGGCGAAGACGAGGTGCGCGTCGACGGCGAGGTGGTCGAGCTGCCCCAGCAATACGTGTACGTGTTGCTCAACAAGCCCGAAAACTACATCACCAGCCTCGACGATCCGAAGGGACGCCCCATCGTCACCGACCTGTTGCCCGACAATATGCCGCGCATCTGGCCGGTGGGCCGGCTGGACTGGGACTCCTCGGGCGCCCTGCTTTTGACCAACGACGGCAAGCTCACCAACCTTCTGACCCACCCCAGCCACGACGTCACCAAGCAATACGCCGTCAAGGTGCGCGGCTTGCTCAAGAACGATTCGCCCAGGCTCGAGACGCTTCGCAGCGGCGTCAAGCTCGACGGGGTGATGACCAAACCCGCCCATATCCAGGTCGTCAAGGACAACGGCAACAACACCTGGCTGGAGTTCATCATCTCGGAGGGTAAAAACCGTCAGATCCGGCGCATGTGCGAGGCCGTCGGCCACCCGGTCATGAAGCTTCGACGCTACGCCATCGGGCCGTTGACCCTCGACGGCGTGCCGGCGGGCTCGTATCGCCCGCTGCTCCAAGAAGAGGTCGAGGGGCTGTACGAGGAGGTCGAAGCCCAACTGCCCAAGCGCGCCAAGCTCAGCCGCACCGCCCAGAAGCGCGAGCGCGCCCGCCGAGAGCGCCACGGCAAGTACGATGTGCGCACCCACGGGCCGGGAAAAAAGCACCACTGAACAGGCGATTTTGCCCTGTCGGCGCCAACTCGCCAACGGTGTGATCATCGCCTGAGAACACTGCGCGCCAATGGCTGGTGGGATGATTCCTGGGCATGGGAAAATCAACGCCGTCTGGCCGCATGAACACGAAGTCTACCGATCAACGCCGCTCACACCCTGGACGCTCACACAACTTGTCAGACAAAAACCGGCGCGCTAGTCTCCTGCATATCACCCCACAGAGAGCCATTAGGTCTCCCTACTTTAATTGCAGGAGCTTATTGATGTCGTTCGTAATGCGAAGATTAGTGACAATTGTCTGCGTCGCCGCCAGCTTCTCGCTGGCGGCGTGCGGGAGTAGCAGCACCGGCAACACCCAAACCGGCACCAGCAATAATGGGACCGGCCAGGATGCGGGCACGTCCGGAGACACCGGCACGTCTCAGGATACTGGCACCTCGCAGGATACCGGCACCACCTGCTCCAACGGTGAGCAACTCTGCGGTGATTCGTGTGTCGACACGACCACCAGCGTCGACCACTGCGGCGCCTGCGACAACGCCTGCACCGGGGGGCCTCATACCACCGCCACCTGCGCCAGCAGCACCTGCGACATCCAATGCGAGCCGGGATACCTGGACAATAACGGTGACAAGGACCAGGCCGACGGAGACGGCTGTGAGCTACAGTGCACGCCGTCGAACGGCGGCGTGGAGATCTGCGACGGCCTGGACGACGACTGCAACGGACAGGTCGACGACGTCGCCAACCCGCCCACCTGGTACAAGGACGCCGACGGCGATAACTACGGCATCGATTCGGACACCAAGGCTCAATGTGACCAGCCCACCGGCTACACCGACCAGGCGGGCGACTGCGACGACACCGACGCAGCCATCAATCCCGACGCCGCGGAGGTCTGCGACGGCGCCGACAACAACTGCGACGGCAACGTCGATGAGGGACTGCCCACCCAGACCTACTACCAGGATCAAGACAACGACACCTATGGCAACGACGGTATCACCTTGACCGACTGCAAGGCCCCGTCGGGCTTTGTGGATCGCGGCGGCGACTGCGACGACGCCAATGCCGACCGCAACCCCGACATCGCCGAGCTCTGCGATGGCGTGGACAACAACTGCGACGGCAATATCGACGAAACCTTCAGCAATAAGGGCTCGAGTTGCACCGTCGGCCAGGGCCTGTGCAAGAACACGGGCACCTACGTGTGTAGTGCCGATGGCAGCGGCACCGAGTGCAACGCCGCCCCGGGCACGCCCACCGAGACCCCCGAGCAGACCTGCGACGGGCTGGACAACGACTGCGACGGCACCGTCGACAACGGCTGTGACGACGACAATGACGGCTGGTGCGATGCGTCCATGACCGTGACCGCCGACACCTCGTTGTGCAACTCGGGTGCCGATACCGGCGACTGCGACGACACCGACGACACCGTCTATCCCGGCGCCCCCGGTTTATGCGACGGCAAAGACAATGACTGCAACGGCCAGAGCGACGAGGTCAAGCCCATCGGTCCGGGCCGAGACTTCACCCTGACGGGCAGCGCCTCGCCTTCCCTGCCCCCCCAGATCATGGCCACTCCGGCCGACGACGATAGTTTCTGCGTTGCCTCGTTGGCGCAGACGACGATTAACAACGTGACCAAGAGAGAGGTCGTCTTTAACCACATCGACGCGAACAGCTCCCGAACCGGCATAGCCGTCACCATGAGCACGTGCAGCGGCGTATGTTTTGGCAGCACGAGCTATCGCATCGAAGACGTCGATTGGGACGGGACCAGTTGTGCCGCGCTGGTGCGCGAAGATTTCTCGACCTTCTTCAACGGCTCGTTTCACACCTCCTACACCCTGCACATGCTGCGCTGGGTGCCGGGTCCCGCCCACACCGTCGAGAAGGTCACCGTCGACCCCGCCAATAATTTTACGGCCCAGGGTGCCACCGACAGCTTCGACGCGGCGCTGTACCACCACCAGGCGAACGCGACCACGAGTTTTTGGGACATCGTCTACAACCGGATCGATCCTCGCGACAACACCAAATACGCCATCGGCTGGCGCACCCTTCCGTCGAGCTTCACCTCGTCGTCAGCCACGTCGAGCGAAGGCATGATCGTCAACACGTTGTCCGAGCCCCATAGTGTGGAGTTGGGCCCCTCGCCCAACCCCAATGACTATTTTGCCCTGGCCTTCCGCACGGCGGGATCTGTCTGGGTGGTCGACACATGGGACGGCTCGCGGCCCACGCCAATCTTTCATTCGGGCCTGACGGTCAGCACCCCCAATGGCCATCTCGAACACCCCGTGATCGCCGAAGTCGACGGCCACCCCGTATTCGCGTTGCACGACAACCTCACCAAGATAGTCACGCTGCGCGAGATGAGGTCGAATTACACCTTCGGCCAGAGCTTCGGCATCGGCTCGTCGAACAACTACGACTACGTCAGCCGCGATCTCTTCGCCGCCGACATCGGGGCGAGGAGCTGGACGACGATGGTTGTTGGCGGCCCGACCACCAACTACTCGCCGTTCGGCTGGTACATGGACCCGTACCGCAGCCAGCTGAACAAAATCGGTCAGGGCACCTCGTCGAGTGGGTCGACCCAATGGGGCTCGACGCACGTCAACGATCCCAACCAGGCCAGCACGGATCACTTGCTGACCATCCGCAAGACCGGCAACTACCTGCAGGCACTTCGGCTCAGCGGCACCAACCCGTTGGCGCTGTCGGTCGACCAGATGACCTGCTACTAAGCCGAGCGCCGACCTATGCCGCCGTCTAGTCGAACCGTCTGGACGGCCTACCTAGAGAGCGGGGTTTTGCCCCGCTCTCTTTTTTTGCGTTTGCCTGTGCATCGAGGCTGGCGCAAAACGTCCGCTGACGATCGGGGGTGTTCATCGTTCGTCGGTCGACCTGCTGTGAGTCCAGACGGCAATCAAGGTCGCGCCGATCAACGCCGATCACACCGACTCGCCAAAAGGCGCTTGACAGGGCCGCTCACCTCGCTTACCTTCCGCCACCCGGTCGTTGGAAGCCACGGCTCGAAACGACGTGATGCGGGGTGGAGCAGCCAGGTAGCTCGTCGGGCTCATAACCCGAAGGCCGCAGGTTCGAATCCTGCCCCCGCTACTGACCAGCATCACACGACGCCGGTCTCTTTGAAAATTCGATGCGCCGCAAGGCAACTCGCTTGATGCGGGGTGGAGCAGCCAGGTAGCTCGTCGGGCTCATAACCCGAAGGCCGCAGGTTCGAATCCTGCCCCCGCTACTAACCGCCAGCAGATTCTGCTGGCGGTTTTTTTATGTCTGCAACTTCTGGGCGCCGTCGCCTCGAGACACGCCGTTGATTGGCGATGCGGAACTCCTACGTTAGAACAGGTAAGCACCGGTGGTCGATTCGGGGGCGGCCACACCGTGCGCAGTGCCAAGAGTTCCATCCACGAGACGATCCATGACACGAGCTACCCTATTGGTCCCATTCGCCCTGCTCGCCGGCTGGGGCCTGGTCGGCTGCCACAAGACCCGCGCGGATTATCGCGATAATATCGCCGACGCGGTCTGCTCCCAGATGAAAAAATGCGGCGCCATCGGCGGGGCCAACGCCCAATTTGCCGACACCGACGACTGCGTCACCCAGGTGCGCAGCACCTACAACGATCTGTGGCCGGCCGACCAGTGCAGCGACGGGCGCATCGACGCCAAGCGTTTCGATGAATGCAAGCGCCGCGCGGTCGCCAAGGCCTGTGGCGGCAATATCCTCGATACGATCAGCTTTCGGCTCGAGTGTGGTGCCGACGAGGTCTGCGTGGCCCCGTCCAAGGGCGCCCACCAACAAAAGAACCAGGGTCAGCAACACCCGCGCGGTCGGTAAGCCGAGCGGCGCTGAACCTGCGCAGATCGCCCCCCTGCAAATTGACATACCCGGGGTTTGGCTGATAGTGTCGACGACAGTAAACGGCTTCAGCCAACAACCTGAGCGAGTTTGGCCGCAATGCCCCGGACCAACTGCGGGCCCTGGGTGCCGTCGGGCCAACGGCACGCGAAGTTGTAGTTTCAGCCTCATTCCAGCCCGTAAACGGCAACGACCATATGTCGAACGACTCCAAGGACCGTCTCGGCGAACTTCTCCTGCGGGAGAAGGTCATCTCTCCCGACCAACTCCGAAAGGCCCAGCAACGCTCTCAACGCGAGGGCAGCCGGCTAGGCTACGAGTTGACCCGGTTGGGCTACGTCGAGGAAGGCGATCTCACCTCGTTTCTGAGCAAGCACTACGGCGTGCCCTCGGTCAGCCTGGCGCAGATCGACATCCCCGAAAATATCGTACAGTTGATCCCGCGCGAGGTCGCCGAGCGCCACCAGTGCATGCCGGTCAACCGCTCCGGGGCCACCCTCGTGGTGGCGATGGCCGATCCGTCCAATATTTACGCGATCGATGACCTGAAATTCATGACCGGCTACAACATCGAGGTTGTAGTCGCCAGCGAATCGGCCATCGAAGACGCCATCAATGAGTATTACGGTGTCAAAAACGACATCGAATACGACTACGATGAGATCCTGGGCGATCTCGACATCGACGATGTCGACTATGTCGACGACGACGACGGCGCCGTCGACGTCAATGACCTGGCCCAGGCTTCCGAGGACGCCCCGGTCATCCGGCTGGTCAACCTGGTGTTGGTCGACGCCATCAAACGCGGCGCCTCCGACATCCATGTCGAGCCGTACGAGAAGGACTTTCGGGTGCGCTTCCGCGTCGACGGCGTCCTCGAAGAGGTCATGCGCCCGCCGCCCAAGCTCAAAAACGCGATCACCTCGCGCCTCAAGATCATGAGCAACCTGGACATCGCCGAGCGCCGGCTGCCCCAGGACGGGCGTATCAAGCTGCGCATGGGGCGCAACCGGGAGATGGACTTCCGCGTCAGCGTCCTGCCGACGCTGTTCGGCGAGAAGATCGTCTTGCGCCTGCTGGACAAGTCCAACCTGCAGTTGGACATGACCAAGCTGGGCTTCGAGGGCGTGCCGTTGTCGTGGTTCAAGACCGCCATCCACCAGCCCTACGGGATGTGCCTGGTCACCGGGCCGACCGGCTCGGGTAAGACCACCACCCTGTACTCGGCGCTGAGCGAGCTGAACCAGGTCACCGAGAATATCTCGACGGCCGAGGACCCGGTCGAGTTCAACCTGCAGGGCATCAACCAGTGCCAGATGCAGGAGTCCATCGGGCTGAACTTCGCCGCCGCCCTGCGCTCGTTTCTGCGTCAGGACCCCGACATCGTCATGGTCGGCGAGATTCGCGACTTCGAAACCGCCGAGATCTCGATCAAGGCCGCGCTGACCGGTCACATGGTCCTCAGCACGCTGCACACCAACGACGCCCCCAGCACGATCAACCGTCTGCTGAACATGGGCATCGAGCCCTTCCTGGTCACCTCGGCGCTCAACGTCATCGTCGCCCAGCGCCTGGCGCGGCGCATCTGTCAGGATTGCAAAGAGCCGATGGACGTGCCCCGAGAGACGCTCTTGGACATGCAGGTCCCCGAGGATCGCATCGGCGAGCCCATCTACCACGGGCGCGGCTGTGCGACCTGCGGTGACAGCGGCTACAAGGGCCGCGTGGCGCTGTATGAGGTCCTGCGGTGCAACGACGAGCTCAAAGAATACATCCTGCAGGGCTATTCGACGGCCGAGCTCAAGGCCGAAGCCGTTCGGATGGGCATGGATACCCTGCGCATGGCGGGGATCAAGAAGATGTTCCAGGGCGTGACCACTCCCGAGGAGGTGGTCCGCAACACCGCTCCGGACGGTTGATCGACGTCGGCCACCGGCCGCGTCGCGTCCACGGATTCCGCGGGGGCCTTACTTCCGCACTGACTCAACGCTAACGGCACAGCTCCATGGCTAATCTGCATCAGTTGTTGAAAATCATGGTCGACAAGGGAGCCAGCGACCTGCACGTGACCGTGGGTTCGCCGCCTCAATTGCGCATCGACGGCACCTTGGTCCCGCTGAAGACCAAGAAGCTGGCCCCGCAGGAGACCCGTCAGTTGTGCTACAGCGTGCTGACCGACAGCCAGAAGCAGAAATTCGAGACTGACAGCGAGCTCGACCTGTCCTTTGGCGTCAAGGGGCTGAGCCGGTTTCGCGGCAATATCTTCATGCAGCGCGGCGCGGTCGCCGGCGTGTTCCGCAAGATTCCGTTCGAGATTTTGGGCTTCAAAGATCTGGGACTACCCGCGGTGGTGGGCGCGCTGGCCGACAAGCCGCGCGGACTGGTGCTGGTGACCGGGCCGACGGGCTCGGGCAAGTCGACCACCCTGGCCTCGATGATCAACAAGATCAACGAGGAGAAGCGCCTGCACATCCTGACCATCGAAGACCCCATCGAGTACCTGCACCCCCACAAAAACTGCATCGTCAACCAGCGCGAGGTGGGCGCGGACACCAACGGGTTTAAGACCGCCCTGCGCTACGTGCTGCGTCAGGACCCGGACGTGGTGCTCATCGGTGAGATGCGCGACCTGGAGACCATCGAGGCGGCGCTGTCGATCAGTGAGACCGGCCACCTGGCCTTTGCCACCCTGCACACCAACGGGTGTGTGCAGACGATCAACCGCATCATCGACGTGTTTCCGCCCCACCAGCAGGCCCAGGTGCGCGCCCAGCTTTCGTTCGTGCTCGAGGGCGTCGTCAGCCAGCAGCTCATCCCCCACGCCTCGGGCAACGGACGGGTGCTCAGCGTCGAGGTGATGATTCCCACGCCGGCGATTCGCAACCTGATTCGCGAGGACAAGGTCCACCAGATCTACAGCTCCATGCAGGTCGGCCAGTCCAAGAGCTTTATGCAGACCATGAACCAGTCGCTGTACAAGTTGTACCGCAACAACCAGGTGACCCTGCAAGACGCCCTCAACCGCAGCACCGATCCGGACGAGCTGCGCACCATGATTGACGAGGGTGGCGGGGCGCAAACGCGTCGCCAAACGAAGAGTTCGCGCGGCGGGCGCAACTCCAAGATTCGCTACACCTGAGCGCTGCTTTTTTGACAGGCGCCCCGCCCCATGTTGAACTAAGGCGCAGCGCCGGCGACACTTATTTTCAGGATTGAGCCATGCCCGTTTTCGTCTGGAAAGGAACCACCCCCGCTGGAGAGGAAAAGTCCGGCGAGATGAAGGCCACCACCGCCGAAGAGGTTCAGGACCGCCTGCGCCGCCAGGACATCAATCCGTCCAGGGTCAAAAAGAAGTCCGGCTCCAAAAGCATCAGCGTGGGCAGTGGGCGCGTGCCCATCAAAAGCCTGGTCGTCTTTACGCGCCAGTTCGCCACGATGATCGACGCCGGCCTTCCCCTGGTGCAGTGTCTGGAATTGCTCGGCGGCGCCGAGCCGCACGCGAAGTTCAAAAAGATCATCGACAAGGTGCGCAGCGACATCGAGGCCGGCTCGACGCTGGCCGACGCCATGCGCAAACACCCCGGGGCGTTCGACAGCCTGTACACCAGCCTGATCGAGGCCGGTGAGATCGCCGGTATTCTGGACACGATCATGAACCGGCTGGCCGTCCAGATCGAGAAGGCGGCGGTGTTGCGCCGCAAGATTCGATCGGCGTTTTCCTATCCCACGATCGTCATGGGCATCGCGGTGGTCGTCGTGATCATCTTGCTCTACAAGGTCATCCCGACATTCCAGGCGATGTTCCGGGACATGGGCGGTGGCTCGCTACCCGGGCCCACCCAATTCGTCATCGACCTATCCAAATTCACCCAGCACAACTTTTTGTTCATCATCGCCGGGCTGATCGTGGTGGTGTCGGGCATCGCCTTTTTGCTCAAATACGAGCCGACCCGCGCCATCATCGACGATGTCATCCTCAAGGTCCCGCTGTTCGGTCCGCTGGTGCGTAAAACCGCGGTCGCGCGGTTTACGCGCACCCTGGGCACGATGGTC
Source organism: uncultured delta proteobacterium (assembly GCA_963697525.1). GTDB lineage: Bacteria > Myxococcota_A > Bradymonadia > Bradymonadales > Bradymonadaceae > Bradymonas. Next base: position 3,336,383 of record OY969087.1, on the reverse strand, counting down.
TCGTCGGGTGTGCCCATCGTCGACAGCCTCGAGATCGTGGCGAATACCTCCGGCAACATGACCATCCGCAAGGCGATCATGTACGTGCGCGAGCGCATCAGCGAGGGTCAAAATATGGTCGACCCGTTGATGGAGACGGGCGTCTTCCCCTCCATGGTCGTCCAGATGATCGGTGTCGGTGAATCCACCGGTGCGCTCGATACCATGCTCACCAAAATCGCCGACTTCTACGAAGACGAAGTCGACGTCGCCGTCGACAACCTCACGTCCATGCTCGAGCCGATGATGATGGTGTTTCTCGGCATCATCATCGGTGGCCTGCTCATCGCGATGTATCTGCCCATCTTCACCATGGCGGACCACATCAAGGGAGCATGATCGAGCGTCACCTTCACCGGTCGGCGTTTAAGGCCGGTGAGTGCTCATGACCACCGCGTCCTTGGAAAGCCACCAGATCCCCCTGCGCGAGCGACTCGAAGGCATAATGGCCTTTCGAGTCGTCATCGTCACGCTGCTGCTCGGCAGCGCGATCGCCATCGACGTGCGCGCGCTGTCCAGCCTGTCGAACCCCAAGAACCTGACGTTGCTGTCGCTGATCGTGGGCACCTACCTGCTGACGATCCTGTATGCAATCGGCCTGCGGCGCATGAGCAACCTGGGGCTGCTCGCCCAGCTGCAAGTCGCCGCGGACATGCTGATCACCGCCGTCCTGGTGTTTGCGACGGGCGGTTTGGACAGCCTGTTCGTGTTCCTGTTCTACCTGAACATCATCAACGCGGCGATCGTCACCGGGCACCGCGGCGCGCGACTGGCAGCGGGGGCGACCTCGGCCGTGTTCGTGTTTCTGTCTCTGGTGGCCTGGCACGTCCTCGACGTGCCCGCGCTGGAGGCGCTTCGAGCGCAGCGTTCGGTCGGCGAAACCATCTACGAGGTGGGCATCAACTCGGCGGCCGCCTTCCTGGTCGCCGTCCTCGCCGGCTACCTCGCCCAGCGGCTCGGCGAGGTCACCGGCGAGTTGGAGCGCCAACAGTCGAGCATCCAGGAACTTCGGGCGCTCAACGCCAATATCCTGGCGAGCCTGAACAGCGGGCTTTTGACCGTCAACGCCGACGGGCTGATCATCTTTTTCAATCACGCCGCCGAGACGATCACGGCGCGCCGGGCCGAGGAGGTCTACGGGCGCCCTCTCGCCGAAGTGTTTCCCGAGTTAGCCGCGCGCCTGGCGCAGTCGCGCACCACGCTTCGCGCGCTCGACGCCGACGATAGCCCGCCGTCCAAACCCGACGATCCCCGGCTGGAGAGCAGTTACACGCGGCCCGACGGGCAAACGGTGTATTTGGGATTCTCGGTCTCGGTGCTGCGAGATTCGCGCGGGGAGGCTGCCGGACGCATCGTCATCTTCCAGGATCTGAGCCTGGTCAAGCGGCTCGAGCGCGAAAAGAAGCTCTCCGAGCGGCTCGCGGCGATCGGCGAGTTGGCGGCGGCCATGGCGCACGAGATCCGCAATCCGCTGGCGTCGATCAGCGGGTCGGTCGAGATGCTCGGGTCGCTGGCCGATCTGAGCAACGACGACGCCATGCTCATGCGCATCATCGTGCGGGAGGTCGAGCGGCTGGACAAGCTGCTGACCAGCTTTCTGGAGTATAGCCGGCCGCGCCCGCTGGATATCTCGTCCGCCGACCTGTTGGAATTGATCGGCGAGGTCCTCGAATTGTTCCGCAACCGCCACGTCGACGCCCACACGGTCGTCGAGCTCCAGACCGAGGAGGACGTCACCCGCGCGCCGGCCCTGGTGGACCGGGAGGCGTTCCGCCAGGTACTGTGGAATCTGCTCAACAACGCCCGCGAGGCGATGGACGAGCAGGCGTCGCCGCACCGAATCGATCTGTCGGTGAGCGAGAAGACGACCGGATGGTGCGTGGCCATCGAAGACGACGGCCCGGGGATCGACCCGGAGGTCCAAGAACGCATCTTTGAGCCGTTCTTCACCACCAAGGAGACGGGCACCGGGCTGGGCCTGGCGACCATTCATCGACTGGTCGAGCAGCACGACGGGCGCATCCGGGTGGTCGAACCCCGCCGCCTATCCGGCGCGCGCTTCGAGATCGAACTCCCCAAAGCGCCCGACGAGAGGCCCCACCAAGAAAGTTCGCTGGATGACTCCAACCGCAGTATGATTGAGCCATGATTGACGAGACTTCGACACCATCGGTGGAACGGCCCATCCTCATCGTCGACGACGAGAGGAGCATGCGCGAGTTCTTGTCGATCATGCTCAAAAAGCAAGGTCACGCGGTCGTCGTCGCCGAGCGCGGCGAGGAGGCGCTGGCGTTGCTCGAAGAGGGGCAGCGGTTCAGCCTGGTCGTCACCGATCTAAAGATGCCCGGCATTGGGGGCCTGGATGTCTTGCGCGGGGTCAAACAGATCGACCCCGCCTGCCAGGTGGTGGTCATGACCGCCTTCGCGACACCGGAGACGGCGATCTCGGCGGTCAAAGAAGGCGCCTACGACTATATCACCAAGCCCTTCAAGGTCGACCAGGCGCGCGTGGTCGTCGAGCGCGCCCTCGAAAAATTCGACCTGGTCAGCGAGAACCTCTACCTCAAGCGCACCCTGGAAGATCAGCAGGGACTTGGCGAGATGATCGGCCATTCCAAGCCGATGCAGCAGGTCTTCGAGATGATCTCGCGCGTCGCCAACAGCCAGACCACCATCCTCATCAGCGGAGAGTCGGGCACCGGCAAGGAGTTGGTCGCCCGCGCCATCCACCACCAGAGTGAGCGCGCCGATCGTCCGCTGTTGCCCATCAACTGCGGCGCCATCCCCGAGAATCTCATCGAGAGCGAGCTCTTCGGACATAAGAAAGGCGCGTTTACCGGCGCGACCAACGACAAGGTCGGGCTCTTTGAGGCGGCGAAAAACGGCACCGTATTTCTGGACGAAATCGGCGAATTGCCCCCGAACACCCAGGTCAAATTGCTGCGGGTGCTCCAGGAGCGCAAAGTGCGGCCGGTGGGCGGCCACAGCGAGATTTCCGTCGAGTGTCGCGTCCTGGCGGCGACCAACCGGAACCTGCGTGATGAGGTCGAGGCGGGGCGCTTTCGCGAGGACCTGTACTATCGCCTCAACGTCATCCCCATCGAGCTGCCCCCTCTGCGCGCGCGTGGCGGCGACATCAAGCTGCTCATCGAGCATTTCGTCGATGACTACGCCTCGCGGATGGGCGTCGACATCAAGGGCGTCGACTCCGACGCGATGCGCCTGCTGCTCAATTATTCGTACCCCGGCAATATCCGCGAGCTGCAAAATATCGTCGAGCGCGCGGTCACGCTGACCCGAAGCGACATGATTGGCGTCGACGTCTTGCCCCCGAATCTGCAGGAAGACACGTTTTCGCGGGTCGCCAACGAGCTGGAAGTGCCCGCCGAGGGGCTCGACCTCGAGGGCATGGTCGAGCAGCTCGAGCGCTCGCTGATCACCAAGGCCCTCGAGCGCACCGACGGCGTCAAAAAAGACGCCGCCGAGCTGCTAGGCATCACGTTTCGGAGCCTACGCTATCGGCTCAAAAAGTACGGAATGGGCGACGCCGACTGACCGGCGTGGCCCATGATCACCACTGGCGCGGATATTGCTGCACAGTTATACTGGCCTCAACGAAGATACTTCACAGTTCGGACAGCGAGCGTTGCAAATCCCTAGTGAGAGGATTGCCTGATGAAACGGTTCACCCGCCAACTATCGCAGCGAGGCTTTACCCTCGTCGAGATGATGATCGTCGTCGCCATCATTGGCATCCTGGCGGGCATCGCTGGCGTTGCCTACATGCGCTACATCAAGCGAGCCAAGATCGGAAAGCTCAAGCAATACGCCATGGAGGTCTCCAACGATCAGGAGCAGTACAAATCCCAGAACAGCCACTATCTGGGCACGTCCAACTCCCCGATCACCTACGATGAGACCACGGCCTCGCCCAAATGGAAGCTGTTGTTGGGCTTCGACAAAAAGGGGCTGAAGAACGAGGGCATCACCATCAAGACCGAGGCCGGCAAGCCCAACGAGACCTGCTCGATCTGCACCGCCACGTCTCCCACATTCGACACCATCTGGTATGCCGTGGCCGTGTCGCAGGACCTCAACTCGAGCGTCAGCAAGAATACCACGGTGCTCTACTACACGGGGATTCCCGAGCCGATGGTCATCAACGAGGGCGACTGACAATTTTTGTCACCCGGTGACACCCAGCGTCACCGCAAATCGAAAAATTGGCAGTTCTCGGCACTGAGCGCCCCCGCCTGCCCCGCCAAGACGGCAGTGAGAGGGGCCAACGAAGCGATGAACAAAAAAAATTGCTTTCACCTTAGGCTGGCAAGATACTTGCAGTAACTATGCACCGACAAGGACTTGCCAACGAACAGCGGCCTTGGTTCACACAATTCGGTGCCAACCCCATTGAGAGGAGCAGAAGATGCTTAAGGACCTGATTAAGAAGATTTCCAATAAGGAAGAGGGCTTTACCCTCGTCGAGATGATGATCGTTGTCGCGATTATCGGTATTCTGGCCGCCATCGCGATCCCGCAGTTCATCAAGTATATCAAGAGCACCAAGGCCGCTGAGGCCACCCAGATCATGCAGAAGTTCACCGACGGTGCGGCGTCGTACTTCACCTCCGAGCAGAAGAAGTCCCCCGACCAGCCCTGGCACAGCGCTGACGCGTCGGCGAACGGCTATCCCGTACCATGGTCGACCTACGTCTTCCCCGGCAAAACGGGCGTGACCTACAAGGCGCTGTCGGCTATCCCGACCGGTGGGTCCAAGCTGGATCCGGACATCCAGACCAACAGCGGCGGCACGAGCAACTACGCGAAAGAGACGTTCAACAAGATGAACATCTCGCTCGAGGATCCGCTGTACTTCCAGTACCGCTATATGCCCACCGGCACCGGTTCGTCGGCGCACGTGACCCTGGAGGCCGAGGCCGACTTCAACCCGGGCGACACCGGCAACCACCTGGTCACCCAGGAAATGAGCATCAACTCGACCTCTCAGGAGGTCGTGGTGGCCCCGAGCTACCTGCAGAACGAGTTCGAGTAATCCTCGGATGAGTTTGGCGCGCCCTGTGTGGGCGCGACACCCCCTGCGGAGGTTTCCGCAGGGGGTATTTCATTATTGTGGGTCGCCCGGCCCATGTAGTACGCTGGCGGTGCGGATGTCGCGGCCTTGGCGTCTCCTGCCCCCTCCCGATTCATGCGTCAACTGAGCACAAGCAGACCAATCCGGATCGCCCTCTTCGCCAGCTTGGCTACGCTCCTCGCGCTCAACTTCCTGTTCGCCCGATTGTCGTTGAACCATGTCGAGTATCGCTCGTACACACCACATGATGATGCCGGGCACCTGGTGCTGCCCACTCGGGTCACCGCGGGACTCTTCTTGAACCATCGAACGTTCGCTGCCGATCTTTCTTGGATCCGTGCGGTGCTGTACTTCGGGGATCGCCACACCTTTGGCCATCGAGTCCCCGAACTCAAAGAGTTGTCCTGGGCAACCACGCGTCTCGACCCCTATTTTTATCGCATCTACGACTGGTATCCGCGCGTGTACCTGAGCATTCACTATCCAACCCCTGAGAATGTCATCGAGGAGTGCAATCGCTTCGCTCGCCGCGGGATGAAGTACTACCCCGACCGTTACGAATTGCCCCTCGCCGCCGGCCTGCGCTACCTGGGGCATAGTTGGAATGCTCGCCCCCAGCGTCGACTTCGCGAAGTTCGCCGTGGAATCAAGTACCTGAAGCAAGCCCTGCTCTTCGAGCAGACGCCGCACTACATTGCGTTCGTACTGCGCTGGTTCTACCAGCGAAAACGTCAGCTCGAGCGCCAGCTCGGCGCGGCCAGTAGCGCGGATATGTCGAGTTCGTCTAAGAAGCTTAGCCAAGACGAGCGGGAGTTTTATTTGCGACTCTACGCCACCTCGACCGGTGACCTGCGCAAGCGCCTCCACACCTTCTTGCTCCAACATGGCGTCGATGAATCGACCTTGGCCGACCGGCAGCGGGAGCTGGGCCAGCGCCTCGAGAACGCCCACCGCAAAGCGGGTAGCTACTTGCCGTTGGACCTGTGGATTGCCGTCACGGGAGTACGCCATGAGTCATGAGGTCCTGCTGCGCGCCGACGCGCTGGAAAAAACCTTTCGCATCGGCTTTTGGCGAAAGAAAGTCGAAGCCGTGCGCGGTGTCTCCTTCGCGGTCCACCGCGGCGAGATCTTCGGGTTGGTCGGCCCCAACGGGGCGGGCAAGACCACGACCATGAAAATGCTCACCGGACTGATCTTTCCGGACAAGGGACGCGTCGAGATGTTCGGCGAGCCCGTCACCCGCGTCGACGTGCGCCGAAAGCTCGGTTACCTGCCGGAGAACCCGTACTTTTACGAACACCTGACCGCCCGCGAGCTCGTCAGCTACTACGGGCATTTGCACGGGCTGCCCACCAAGGTCATCGACAAGCGCACCGACCGCCTGCTCGAGATGGTCAAGCTGCAGGACGCCCAGGACCGCCCGCTGCGCAAATTCTCCAAAGGCATGCGCCAACGCGCGGGCATCGCCCAGGCGCTGATCAATGACCCGGAGCTCATCATCCTCGACGAGCCTCAAAGCGGGCTCGATCCCGTCGGGCGAAAGGAGGTGCGCGATCTCATCTTGCAGCTCAAGCACGACGGGAAGACGGTGTACTTCTCCAGCCATATTCTGCCCGACGTCGAGGCCGTCTGCGACCGCGTGGCCGTGATGCACCGCGGGCAGGTTCAGGAAATCGGCGCGCTCGACGAGCTCACCAGCCAGCGCCAGATCGGCGTCGAGGTCCAGGTCAGGGGGCTTAGCCTCGACGAGGCCCGGACGGTAGCCACGTCTTTTTCAGCCGACATGCAGGGGCAACTGGTCGTGCTCAGTGGCCCCGGCGATGCCGATGTCGACGACCTGATCGGCCGGCTGATCGCGGCCGGCGGGAGCATTCACTCCGTGACCTCCCAGCAAGAAAATCTCGAGGATGTCTTTTTGAGAGACACCGACACCGTTCAGTAGAATTTCCAGCAACGACGTTTTGCTGCCATGAGCACTCGTGCACTGCAATCGGCCCGCGCCAACCTGGCCATCGCGACCAATACCTTTCGCGCCGCCATCCGAAACAAGGTCTTCGGCAGTCTGACCTTCTTCGCCGTGCTCATCATCCTGGCGAGCATGGTGCTCGCGCAGATGAGCCTGCACGAGGAAGCTCGAGTCGTGCGCGATCTGACGCTGTTTGCCTCCACCGTCTTCGCGGCGATCATCGCGGTGTATTCGTCGGTGACCCTGCTCTTCGAGGAGATCGATCGGCGCACCATCTACACGATCTTATCCAAGCCCATCCACCGCTGGGAGTTTATCCTGGGCAAATTCGTGGGCATCATGCTGCTGTTGGCCGTGGTCACGACCTTTCTGTGGGGTGTGTCCGCCGGCGTGCTCGCCCTGGAGGGAGCCAAGATCACCGGCACGATGGGCTGGGCCTATTTTGGCATCTTTTGCCAGATGGCCATCGTCACGGCGGTGGCGCTGTTCCTGGCGAGTTTTTCGTCGCCGCTGCTGTCGGGCATGATCACCACGGCGATCTTCATCGTCGGCCACCTGTTCAGTCATCTGGACGCCGTCTATCAAATGCTCGACAAGGCCCACAACCCGGCGGCGTCGCTCGTGCGCGTGCTGCAAGTGGTGCTCCCCAACCTCCAGGCACTCGACCTGTCCACCGAGTTGACCTACTCGATGGCCATTCCATCGGGGTACGTCCTGTCGGCCGCGTGGTATGCTTCGGCCTACGCTGGGCTCGTCCTGCTGTGCACCATGGTCGTCTTTTCGCGCCGTGATTTCGTCTAACCTGACCGCCTTACCGGGGCCACGATGTCTTCGACCCAAAGTCAAACACCGGCGTGGCGCCAAGATTGGGTTGGGCTCGCGCTCGTCCTGCTGGCAGCCGCGCTCGTATACGGGCGTGCGCTGAAATTTGGGGTACTGCCCCACTGGGACGATGGCCTCTATATACTTTCGCGGCCCGAGGTGCGCGATTGGTGGGCAGCCACCTGGCAGCAGCGCCTCTGGACGCCGCGCACGGGCTATCCCACACCGGTCCCCACCTTTCTCGTCGCGCAGGTAAGGCTACTTTTCCCTTCGAATTTCATCGGCGTTCTACATGGGCTCAATCTGAGCCTTCACCTGGTCAATGTCGCGCTGGTCTTCACATTGATCCGGCGGTGGAGCTGGTCTCGTACAGCACTGTTCGTCGCCGCGCTGTGGGCGCTCCACCCCCTCAACGTCGAGCCGGTTGCATGGCTCACTGAGCTGAAAACGTTGCTCGCTGCGATGTTGATACTCGTCGCGATGAACACCTGGGAGCGCCACCTCGCCAAGATTCGAGCACAGCCGCCGGACGCATCGGACAGACACGGTCTATCGCCGGCTACTGGCCTCATACTTTTCGGCTCGTTCCTGCTCGCCCTGGGCTGCCGACCCGATGCGGGAGTCCTGCCGGTTGTTCTGTTGGTCCAGGCAGTACGTGTACTGGGTTGGAAGCGAGCCGTGCGACGCCTTCGTTGGATTGCAGGGCCGATGTTGGTGACGTGGCTCGTGTATTTGCCGGTGGCCAAGATGGGGCTTGCTGCCTTGGAAGGCGCCGGCCCAACGACCTCCGATCTTCCCCTGGCGAGGGCAGCACAGATCCTGCGCGGCCTGGAGTTTGCGGCCCGCCATATTGCATTACCGTTCGACCTCCAACCGGCCTACTACATCGCAACACATCCCGACTGGATCGCGCTGATTCCCGGAGCGTGCTTGCTGGCGGCAACGCTCGTGCTGGCGTGGGCGCTGTGGCGACGGGGCACGTATGAGGCGCTCTTCGTGCTCGCGCTCACCGCAGTGTTATATGCGCCATTTGCGAATCTGGTGCATCATTCGCGGGTCATGATGGACTCGTATCTCTACCTGATCAAAGTGGGCCCGCTATATCTCATCGTCACGATGGTCGAGAGAACACTCGCCGGTGCTGGTAGCCACCAAGCGCGGGGCCGTCGGCTCATAGTCGGTGCAGTGGCCGCTGCGTTTGCCGTGCTCGGATGGACGAGTTATCGCCAACTCGACCGTTGGAAAAGCACCGTCGCGCTGTGGGCACCGATGATCGAGCGCTACCCAAGCGCCTGGCAACCATATGCGCTGGTCGGCGAGGCGCTATTCGATCGCAAGCAATACAAGCAGGCAGCCCGCGTGCTTCATGACGGACTGCCGGTGTTCCGCGCGAGCCATCACTTTCCAGACTTTATGCCGGTGGCAGTCGCTCGCTCAGGTCACCCGCAGGCAGCTCTTGGAGTAGCAGCCGAAGCGCTTCGTCCCGCCAATCATCCCAAAGATGAGCACTTCGAGGTTTTCTTGGGACTGGTTGTGCAACTGGGCGTGTCTCCCGATACCGCCGCGTTAAAGCCACTTGTCGATCGCGCCATCGAGCGGTTCCGACGACGCGACGACTTCATGAACAGCAGCCGAAACCGATTGAGCATTGCCATGTATCTGACACGGTTCCATCGGTATGACGACGCGCGCGTTTTCTTGAAACGCGAATTTGCATCCCCCTCGCCGCACTGCGCGGCGTGGAAGCTTGTTCACTACTTTCCCGCAAACGCCGACCGATCATGGGTGCCGCCAAGGCCCAAGCGCTGCTCTAGCGCCGCAGGAGCAACGCACCAGTGAACCTCCCGCCACACACACTCGCGCCAGACCGACACGATACGACGGCAGGGTCCGGTGAACCGGAGTCCAACCGGTGGACGCTGATGCTCGTCGTGCTCGCGCTCGCATTCGTGGCCGTCTTCGGCCGCGGCATCATCCACGGTTGGGTGATGTGGGACGATCCCGTCTATATTCTGTACAACCCGCTCGTTCACGACTGGCTGGCCCACTCGTGGTACGAGCGCCTGCTGACCCCTCATTTGGGCTATCCGCTTCCTCTGCCCACCGCCATCTACGCCCTGTTCTGGCACCTCGGAGCAGGATGGTCAGCGCGACTGGTTCATGCGTTGTCCGTGATGTTGCATGCAGCCAACGCGGCATTGGTCTTCGTGCTGGCTCGGCGGTGGTTCAGCCGAAAGAAGCTCGCCCTGATGGCAGCCGCCCTGTGGTGCTTTCACCCGGTGACCGTCGAGAGCGTAATGTGGGCGACCGACCTCAAGGAAGTGTTGGTCGTGTGCGGCATTCTGCTGGCGCTCGTCGGCTGGGAGGTTTTCGTCGAGGACGCCCACCGGCGCGGCCTGATTGTGGTCGCGGCGGGTTTTGCGCTCGCTCTGGCCAGCAAACCGACGGCGGTCGTGTTGGTCGGGTTGCTGTTGCTTCGCACATGGATATCGGACCCAAGGCGATTCCGGAAACCCCCAACACTCATGCCCCTTGGCGTCGTCGGCGTGATCTGCATCGGCTGGGCGGTGCTCGCCTTCGAGATGCACGCATCGCTTCTCGCGCATGGCCGGCAGGGCTTTTCCCAGCGGAGCTATCTCGTCACCGTGCTCGCATCGCTGGGCAGCCAGTTGGCCCACTACGTCTTTCCAGTGAACTTGCAGCCGTATTATCCGCTCCAACTCCAACATTTCGACGCTCAGGCACTTCTGGGCGCTGTGGGCGCGCTCGTCGTGGTGTCGGCGCTGATACGTGCCATCGTGCGTCGCTCCCGTCTGGCCCTGCCGCTGGGCCTGTTCGTCATCGCCTACCTGCCGTACAGCAATCTCGCGCCGCTTCCGCGTGTGACTGCGGACACGTACCTGTACTTGCCGTCGGTGGGCCTCGCCATGCTCATCGCGTTGGGCGTCTCTTGGCTGGCGAACCTGCTCGCCGAGCGCACACGACGACCGGCAGGCGCATATGCGCTGCTCGTAGCATGGGTGGTGACCTGCGTCGTCCTGTCCACCGCGCAGGTCGACCGCTGGTCGTCGACACGCGCGCTGTGGGCGCCGCTTTTGGGTGCGCCCCAACGGCTCGCCCTGCCCTACAGTCTCATCGCCTTCGAGGATTACCTCGCCGGTCGCTCGGGCGACGCCGCCGACCTGCTCGAACGGGCTTGGCCGGTCTTGCGCCATAGCCGACAGCTCCCTCGCTTCGCGCCCAAAGCATTTCTGGGCGCTAACCGCCCGGCGCTCGCGAGCGATGCAACGATGCGTGTGCTCGAAATGTACGGAGGCGACGCCGAGCTGCCGCTCCAGACGTTGCGCTTCTTGGTTCGCCATGACCTTCCGCTGCCGACCACGGTAGAAAACCGTCCGCTCGTCGAACAGATGGTCGCCCAATGGCGCTCGCGAAGCCTCGGGGCACGCGAGATCCCACCGAGTCGCCTCGAGCGCTACTTCCACCAGCGCGGTTGGGACGTTCCCATCGACGACACAAAATAACGACAAAGTATCGAGGTGAGGTCACTTCACGTCGATCGAAAACACGACCGGACTGCCATCCGACGCATTCGGCGTTCGCACCGGCCACCGGTGGGCGCCGATGGTTCCGAATTCGATCTGGAAGCGAAGGTTGGGAGCGGTCCAACTCTGGGGCACTGTCATCGTGAACTTGTCTTGAACGAACTGGCCCTTTTCCCACTTCCACAGCGGATAGCGGGCCGCCAAGGGTTGATGTGGGAGCAGCGCGTTTTCGCCTTTGCCGACAATCCGGTAGCGTACTCCGGCCGTTGCTTTGATGTCCTTCAAGACTTTGTAATACAGGGTAATTTCTACCTGTTCTCCCGGCGAGGCCGTCGACCGACTCAGGTGGTAGCCCAACAATCGAATGCGCTCCCCATAGGTCAGCTCTCGCCGAACCGGGACGTCGGGAGGCTGCCGACTTACTACGTCACCAGGCACGCCTGAGGGGCCATCTTGATGCCTCGATGGCACGGACGCGCCCCCCTCGTAGGCATTGGTCACCAGCCTCTTCCAGGTCAGGACCATCCGTCGCATCTGCTCGACGCGATAGGGATGCTTGCGGGCGATACTATGGCGCTCGTCTGGATCATTACCCAGATTGAATAGTTCCCCGGGCCGATCGCCGTAGTGATAGATGAACTTGTAGCCATTCTGGATCATCCCGATGCACCGGTCCGCATACCAGCACGAAAAGAACATGGGTCGCCCCGCCGGCGCATCGTACACCGAGGTCCCGGGAAATTGGGCGTCGCGGACCTCGAAGCCCAGCAGGTCCAAGACGGTGGGGACCAGGTCGAGCTGGCTGACCGGCGTCGCAATCGCACCACGCCCCTTGGGAGTGGTGGCGCCATGGATCAACCAGGGGATGTGTATCCCCTCTTGGTAAATGACATCGTCGTGCTGGTAGCGGCCGTGCTCACCGAAGCCTTCCCCATGGTCTCCCAGAATGACGAAAATGGTCGACTTGTAGAGACCGAGCGCCTTGTACTGCTCGATGAGATTGTGGACGAAGTGATCGAGGTAGTTCACCGCGTTGAGATAGCGATTGAACGTCGCGTCCGTCGCATAGTCGTGAAATCCGTAGCGGTGTGGCGGCCGGTACTTATGGTGGGTCGTGAGCGTCATATAGGTCGCCAAAAACGGCTTCCCCCGGTGCTTCTGAAGCCACTTTCGGCTGGGCTCGAGCACGACATTGTCTTCGTAGCCAAAGTAATTGACCCGGTCGAACCCGGTCGTATCGAAGTCTTCGAGCGAAAAGAAGTCGTCGAAGCCCAACGTCGAGACTAGCTTCTTGCGGTGCTCGAAGCGCCCGGTCGCCGCCTGCATGAACACCGTTTGATAGCCCTGTTCGGCGAGCAGCTTTGGAAGACATTTGCCGGGAATGTTGCCGGAGGCGGCTTCCACAAGCTGCATGGTCGGCTCGGGCGGGATACCACAAAGCATCGCGACCAGCGCCTTCGAGGTGTGCGGCATCACCGCGTAGGCCTGACGCATCACCGTACTCGAGTCGGCCAGTGACTTCAGATAGGGCGTTGTGTCGAGGTCAGGGTTGTAGACGCTGGTAGCCGAGGCGCGCGTCGATTCCAAAAAGATGAGCACGACGTTTTTGGGCGGTTTGCCGTCGCTCTTCTGCAGATGCGCCTTGGAGGTATCGAAGAAGGTCTTCCCCCCCGCTGCCGCAACCGTGTCATTCCACAGCGCCGACAGGGCCAACTCCAGGGTCGGCTCGCGGACGAATCCGGTGCTCTCGTTGGGCCCAGTCGCGGGCAGCACTGCCACCCCGAGACTCATCAACGCGACGGCCATGGCGCCCGCCGCTACTCGTCGAAAACGCCGAGTTGGCGATGCGAAGGCCTGCTCATCAGTGTCGTGTGCACGACGGGCGAGCAGTGGCGGTACCGTCAGCAGGTAGACGACGCTCGAGCACAACGTCACTATCGTCGCCCACGGCACCTCGCTGCTGATCACTTTCTCGGCATTGAAGAAGTGTCGAAGGCCAAACCAGAGCAGGCTCCAATCCATCGTCGAGCCGGTCGCGATAAAGAATCTATGAGAGACGATGTTGGCAACCGCCACGACAATGGCGATCCCCTGGAATGTCCACCCAACTAGACGAGTCATTCGGCGCGATCGCGCCAGACAGAAGCCCGCAAACCCAAAGGCTCCCAGCGCCAAACACCAGAAGAGTTCCGAGCGAATGAAGTCCACGGACGTGGACAGTGAAACGGCCTGGTCCAGGCTCGCGATGCGCCAGCACTTCAAGACGAGCACGTACAGTGCCACCGGGCCCCACACAGCCAACCACCAGACGCGCTGCGCTGGGGACAACAGCAGTCGAAGGTGGTCGACAAGTCTGGTTGGCCGGGCGGACATCGCCTACTCCATCTTACTTGTTTGGGTGGGGTAATTGCTGCATCAGATGGGCGAATCGACCATCAGAAGGATAAACCTTCGCGCCCTGCTCCAGCAATGCCCTCGCCTCATGAATTCGACCGGCATCGCCCAACGCCACCGCGGTCAACAACCACAGGCGCGCCGACGGTCGCCACCGACGCCCCGCCTCCAGCAAAGCGTCGGCGCAGGCTGCCGGCCTTGCCCCGTCGAATTGAAGTCGATCGGGGTCAACGTGGGGCACGCCTAGCTGGTTGGCGACACGAGCAAAACGCCCCTCACGGTGGACGAACACCTCCCCGCGGTCGTCGAAATACACCAGCGCCCAGTCCCCATCAGCGACCAGGCGCTGGCGAAGATTTGGCCTTCCCTTCTGAAAATGAGCTTCGCCGGCCGACGTGTAGCGAAGGACCACCACTTGCACGCCGTAGCGATCGAGCAGTGTCTCCCATCCATCAAGACCGTAACGAATGTGCTTGTACACATCAGTGACAAACTGCGGCGAATACGCCTCGAAGCGGGGATCGAAGAAGGCTCTGTGCCGGGGGTAAAAACGGCCGAGATACGGGCCCGCCCACCCGTCGATAACGTAGGCCGGCCCAACGATATCGTGGGCGTCGAGGAAATCGAAGATCGAGGTTGGCCATACGCGGCGGTCCACCCCCAGGCCTGGACGAACCATGCCCCACCGGTAGGCGAACGCCGTACAGGCGAGCGCCAGGAGCAGCACGGGTAGCAGTCGGCGCAGCCTGCGCACCCGCGCGCTGGCGAGCCCGCGCGTCGCCGCCAGTGCGACTGTCGGCGTGGCCACAATCGCCAAGGAGTCGACCACGCGTATGTGGCGAAGCGACAAAACGAGCAGGCCCACCACCGCAACCACCCACCCGGGATGGCCGCGCCGCCAGCGAGTCACCACTGCCACGACGCTCGCGACCACGAGCAACCAGTAAAACGAGGTCACGCTCAGCGGAAACTTATACGGAGCGCGGTACTCCACGACGTGTTTGGCCAACTCAGTGCTGCCACCGAGTTGAAAAGGCACGAGCATCACCCGTGCGCCGTGAGGGTGATAGATCGACAGGGCCAGCGCCGCCATAGCTACGCCCGCGACCGCGGCCACAACGGGGCTCCAACTCCAACCCCGTGCCCCGAGCGCCCCACTGTGGGGCTCGCCCAGTCCAAAACGACGGAAGGCTTCGCCCGCGGCCATGGCGAGCAGGAACAGCACCGAGAAAATCGCGCCGGCATGAAGCTGATACCCCACGGCAACCAGCAACGCCTGCAGCGCGACCAGCCCCCCCCGCCGCTTTCCGGCGGGCAGCGTCTGACGGTGCGCCTCGCACAGCATTATGGCGGCGAGAATCAACGCCGAAAAGATTTGGGGGCGCACCATAAAGCGAATGGACGCGGCGGCCATCGCCATCAAACCGGCCAGAGTCGTCGCCCCCCGCGAGGCGCCCAAACGTCGCGCCGCCGCGTATACCATCGCCCAGGTCACGGCGACCACAGCCGCCTTGAGGACGACCAGACCAGCGAATCCCCAGGCGCGATAAATCAGGTCGAAGACGACTGCCGACGCCGCCTCATGCAGCAACCAGGTGTGGTGGGGCTGGGTAAAGGAGAGCACGTTGGTCGACGGAATCGCGCCGCTGGCCAGAATCGCGCGCCCCGTGGCCAGATGAAACCCAATATCGGCGTTGGCGATCTGAGTGACAGACAGAGCTCCCGCGCCCCCCCCCATCACAATCAATGCCCCAACGTCACGCCAGCTTGTTGAGAAACGCATAACCAAGAGGCTGTTTGATAGGAAGAGAAACGCTCTGCGCCACCGATTGCCAAGATCCAGTTGGACCAACTGAACGTACTTTTTCCCGGCGGCGTGCTATTGTAGCTTGCACTGGCAAGGCCTAGAGCCGGTTGCCGGCCAAACCAGGCAAGCACTCATCACCGATGGAGCAAATCCAATGAGCAACCCAGCGTGCGGAGACGCCGCGGCCAAAAGCGCGACCGCAGTTGACTACATTAGCACGGCCCTTGCCGTGCTATGCTGCGTGGCAGTGGTCGCCTCGGTGGTGGTGCATATGCAGAACCTGCGCGGGTTCAATCATGATGTTGCCTGGATCTTGACTGCCGCGGATAAGCTACTAGCTGGCGGAAGCATTCCAGAGAGCGTCATGGATAACAATCCGCCGCTGATTTACTGGGCATGCGTCCCTATCGTTGGGTTGGCCCACTTGACGAGCCTTGCGCCGATCGTCGTCTATGATGCAGTTGTGTTGCTGGGATGCATGGCGTCCGCCGCCGTCGTCTTCGTCGCCACGGACACCCAGCACTCGCATAAGACACTTGCCGTTGCGGTGGCGTCAAGTGCCTTTGCCCTGCTCGGCTGTCTCCCTGGTTATGACTTTGGCCAGCGCGACCACCTTGTCGTCATTGCATTTCTACCCTATTTCGCGCTGGCCGCGCTGACCGATGATCCGTCGGAGCCATCGTTTGGTAGACTTCGGCTGGCCGTCGCGGTGGGGCTGGCATTCGCCATTTCCTTAAAGCCTCATTTTGCCCTCGTATGGCTGGCCGTCGAGGGATACCGGTATTGGACACAGCGCACCCAAAGTGATGGTCGACGTCCCCCATGGAGGCGCCGCGAAAATCAACTTATCGCGGCCCTGGGAGCCATCTACATCGGCGCTGTGGTGTTGTTCACTCCCCGATGGCTCGACACAATTCCGATCACGTTGAACGTATACAAGGCCTATGAAGGCCATATTCCGATGGCTCACCGCGCTCTACCGCTGTTGGCGGTTGTGGTGGTGTGGATGGTGGTGCACGTCCATCCCAAAATGCAGCGGCTCGTGTCGATAACTCTCCTAAGCGCCCTCTGTTTTTATGGCATTGCTGTCGGCCAGGGCATGGGTTTTTCGTATCACTTCGTTCCCACCAACGTTGCCATTTGGTGGCTGATAGCGCTGCTGCTGCTGAGTGCGTCGATGTACACCGATAGTTGGAGGGCCATATTTCGCGTCCCTCCCGACGTCATCCCCCTGCTGGTGCTCGCGGCGTCATTGAAGCTGGCTGGCGGAGCGTTCATCACACAGACCGTGCAACTGGAGGCGGACAACACGACTGTTCCCAGGGTGAAGTTGGCCAATCTGTTGCGTAAGCGCGCTCACGGGGGCTATGTCTTCGTCATGTCCACATCGGTGGCCCCGGCCTTCCCGGCCATCAATATTGCCGGCGTGCAGTCAAGTTCCCGCTTTAGCTGCCTGTGGATTGTGCCGGGCCTGTATCCATCACCGCCAGCATTTCCCAAGCCGTTCCCTTATCGTCAGCCCGACCAGATGGGAACAACTGAGAAGTACTTCGTTTCCTCGGTCATTGATGACCTCCAGGCTCACCCCCCGCTCGTCATTCTCGACGACAGATCTCCCAACAAACAGGCCCTGGGCTACACGAGCTTTGACTTCGTCGAATACTTCTGGCACATCCCCCGATTCCGCGCCTTCTTCAAGGCATATCACCGGCAGGGACACCTCGGGAAATTCGACATTTATGTGCGCGCCAAGCCCCAGTCGCCATGACCAGTTTGACGCCCAATGTCAGGCGCGACGCAAGCGCCAGATTCGAAAGAGTTCCAGAGGAATGCGAAAGGTATGAGCCAAGCGCACCTTGGAGCCGTCGACGTCGGTCCAGCGATTTAGCGGATACTCGACGACGCAGCCCTCCGCCACTAAGTCACCGTCGGTGTGCCGGATTAGTCGCGCGAGAATTTCGACATCGAAAATCCAACGACTGATGAACGGCTCGCGGAACACCGAACTCATTCGCGACGTGTTTCGAAACACTTTCGCACCGCATTGGGTATCGTAAACGGGAAGATCGAGCGCCAGGCTGGCCGAGGCGGCGAAGAACCGCCCGAGGTAGTGGCGTATCCAGCGGCGCTTGATACCCCGCCCAAGCATTAGGACGCGGGAGCCGAGGACGAACTCGACATCACCCTTGTCCAACTCCATGCGCATACCGTCGAGCTCGCTGATGGGAGCTGCAAGGTCGGCGTCCCAATAGCCAAGAAGGTGGGGTTGTCGCTGTAGGGCAGCCAAAACTCCCTGCCGCACGGCCTCGGCCTTGCCCTGATTTTGTTCGAGGCGCAGCACGCTCGCCTGGTCGCCTACTTCGTCGACCAGTGCCTCGAGCACCTCGTGGGTGTGATCGGTGCTGCCGTCGTCGACGAACAACGCCTGCAACCACGGGCGGGCGGCCAACGCCGAGGCCCACTGGTCAACGTCCAACCTGCGAGCTTCGTTATAACAGGGGATCACGAGCAGCAGGTCTTTTGACATAGCGTCCACGCACTCAGGCCAGGCAACTTCCAACCACTGTTGGCCAGCGACAGCATTACAGAGTTATCCCATTGGAGCGCGGCTTCAATCAACTGTGTCAGCCGCTTTCCCCCCGTCCATCCGCCAACACCTTGCGGCTCGTCGGACGGCAATCCCAGTAGTCGCTGGGAAAGAACCGATAGCGCACGCACGGGCAGCAGTGAGCCGAAGAGGAATCCCGACGACTGCACTTGCAATCCCCCGTGACGAGCCAAAGCATGCAAGCTGGCCAAGTTGTAGCGTCGAAAATGCTTCAAGCGACGGTCGTGCTCACTAAACAACGCTTGAAAAGCCGGCACGGTGATGAGCGCGTATGATCCGCCTGCCAGGTGGTTTTCGACCAGTTCTCTCAAGAGGTGCCGGTCGGCTTCCACGTGCTCGAGCACATCCAGCAATAAGATGATGTCGAAGACTTCGTCCTCTATCTGGTCGAGATCTTTGCAAAAACGCACCTGTGGATGCCGCTCCTGCAACTGTTGGATATCGGCCTCTCCCAGGTGTGCGTCTAGCGAGGTCATCTCGACCTCTCGCCAGACCTGCGTCACGTGAACACCGGTGAAGGCATCACCGCAACCAAAGTCCAACACCTTCACCGGGCCGGTCAGGCGCACGTCGGCGAGAATGCGACGCAATGCGATCTCACGCGCGGTCTCCCACGGGTGGCGGCGCTCCATATTGTCAGACACTTCACTCAAGTCCATTTGTCCATCCGTGTCCTAGATTCCTTACCTGGTCCGACCATGTCTGTTGGTGCCGTCACTCGGCGCATTGAAAGTTCATCGACTGTCCAAAAAGCTGGACCCATCCACGGTGTTGCGCCGGCTTGCAGGCGACGAGGCGTTGCACGCCCATCGCGCGGTTCCCTGTGACCGTGTACGGCGAGGACGTCTTGAACACCTTGAAGGGAAAGGACTTGTGGGAGTCGGGGTCGAGATGCGCCCACGCGGGCATGATTTGGAAAAAGGCAGGGGGATGGGCCTGAAGAAACGGGTCCCTCCCCTTTCCCAGCATCTGAAACGAGTTCAATCCCATCAGGTCGACCGCGTACGCGTTGCCGAAATAGCGAATGGCGCCGGCATCGCTCAGCCAAACCGCCTGGTCGGCCGAGGCGTCGCCAAGCTGTTTGCCAATGGCGACCTGGACGTCGTCGATATTATGAGCGTCGTTGTCCAAATGATCGATCCGTCGCGGCAGATCGAGCGCGTAAGATGCCCCGAATAGCACCACCAGGGCCAGCAGGACAGGCTTTGTGCGGCGTTCGCCGAAGACGTCCCGAACAGCCGTCCAGCCCAGAAACCACAGCGCGACCAATACAAAGGGAACGCCTGGCAGGACATAGCGTTGGTGGTAGAACGCACCGACATCGACCGGGTAGACGAGCACGAACGAGATGGCACAGAACGCCACGCCGGCGAGCATCAGCGCGGCCGGCAGTCGTTCTGCCTCCGGGTTGGAACGCTTGTACAGCACCCAGCCCGCGGCCACGACGCCGAGCGCCAGCAACATCGATGAATCCACCACGGGGAATTGGGCCAATTGGTGGGAAAATCCCTGGGCCAGCGAAGCGATCACTCCCGGAGAATTTCGCCCGGCCTTGACGTAGAAAGTCGCCGGCAGCGGAAGCCCGGATACGTGCATATTACGAGCGACAAGCGCCCCCCAGATCAGCGCGCTTCCCAGGGTCGCGGCGACTAGATGACGAATCATCTCGCGCCGCCGGTCGCGAAAAAGTACGAGCGTCGGAAGGAAGAACGCAAAGACGGCGACTTCCGGGCGCGCCACCGCGGCGGCGGCCGCCGCCACACCGGTGATGACGGGCCGCCTGGTTGCACACGCCCACGCCGACAGCGCGGCGACGAAGGTGGCGAGCGAGACTTCCATCCCACTCACGCTGGCGGCGATCAGGTCCGGGTGAAATAGCACCGTAGTTGCCGCCAGCACAGCCACAAACCGGCTGTCCTCGTCGCGATCCAGGGCGGCAAAGAGCAGGAACACCGTCGCGATGTGAAAGCCCCAGCCGATTAGCTTGATGAGAGCGACGATCACCGACACGTTGGCCGACACCAGGTGGGGCAACGCGTCGATCGCCGCCCACAGCGGAGAGGTCGCGCCGGTGGCCGGCTCGCCGGGGTTATAGGCCAATGTCAATTCGCGCGCGATCGAACGACCGTAGACCGCGTGAATCCAGGCATCGTCGAGCGGGAAACCGCGCAGCAGCAGATAGCGCCAGCCCAGATACGCGACGATCACGGTGGCCAGCACGGCCTCGGCCGCTAACGTGATGTATGCACTACGTCGGGTCATTTGCGAACTCGATACAGTCTCCACGAACCGCGCTTGGTGACTTGCTCGAGCACGGGGATCTTGGCGGCACGTTGCTGGACGTCCTTGCTTCCGTTGACCAGGGCATAATCGAAGTTCAAGAAGTCGCTTCGGCGAACCTTTCCAGGCTCCCACTCCAGCCCATAGGTCCATTTGTGGCCGCGGCCGAGGTCGCGGAAGACGACGGGCATCGAGCCAAATTCGGCAAACGAGAAGTTCAACCGTCCACCGTGGACCACCTGAGCGTAGGCAAACATCTGCAGGAACGGATTCCACGGGTAGATGGAACTGCCCGAGATGATCGCGCTGCGTTTCCGAAAGCTCAGTCCGATCACCCTGGGATTGTCCGGAAGTGCGCTGACAGCGTCATGTAGGCCGCTGAGTTCGTTGACCTCGAGGGCCTTCCAACGTGCCGCAGTCGTCATCGACAAGCCAAGCGCCAGCGCCAGCGCCCCGCCCCAGCGCAGGCTGGGCTTGAGGTCGGGTGACGGCAGCGAAAGCAACAAAAGGATCATCGCCCCCGCCGCCCAGCGGCCGGCAAAGACAATGGTATTTTGCATGTAGTTGGGCAGAAATACCGTGAGCGCGAACAGTAGCGCCGAAGCCGTGAGGAGTTCGATGTCAACGTGTTCGCGAAGCCGCTGACGGTGGGACCAGAGTCCTGCCGCGCACCACACGCACACGACGCCCACCACCAGGTAGTCCATCCAGCCGCCCAGTCCACCGAGGGCGGAGTTCCCCCACCAGGAGAAGCTGAGGCGCCCGGTCGGTAGCGTGCTCCACGCCGTCCGGGATGTAAAACCGCTGTGAGATAGCCTGGGATACCAAAATGCCACGAGCAACAGCGGCGGCAAAATCGCTATCAACCTTGTGATCGCGCGCGTCCAATCGCGTCGAAACAAGAGCGTATCCACGCCAAGCCACAATAGCCCCACACCAAACCACAGGATATGCGTCAGATACAGCAGTGCTGCGCCGATCAGCAGGAACACAAAGCTTGTCGGCGAGGGCTCTCGACGGCCCTCGACACGCGTCGTTAATTCCACCCATCCCAGGAAAATCGGCAGGCCCAACAGAAACGTCAGAAAGCCCCAATAGGTGGAAATCCCAAAAAAGAACAGGCTTGCGAGGATGGCTGCCCCCGGAGGACGCCCGCGCCGGCGGGTGAGCACAAATAAGGCCCCCACCCACAACAGCCCCAACATCACCATGGTCGCCGGGCCCACGTGCCACGGGCTCAACAGTTTCCACAGTGGAACCATCAGCAAGTACACCAGGATATGCGGTGTCAGCCAATGAATTGTGTACGGCGAGGAGGGGTTGCCCAAGGCTTCGATGAGGAGGCGTACCTGGGCGACGTTTTGCGCAAGGTCGGAGATCGGAGGAATGGAGGTCGCTAGAAATGGAAGTGCGACTAAAGCCGCTGTTCCTGCACCCAACGCTAGCCACACACGTAGACTCGGCCCGACGATACGAGCCGTGGTGGGCTTGTCGCTGTCCATTTGACTCATCAGCGGATGTCCCGAGCGTACTGCTTCTTCGGCGCTGCGACTGCGTTCGCATGCACTTCGAGCAACGTTGTGGAGGCGCCGAAGCGCGCGCGACGATGGTAGTATCGGATGCGTTTACGCGCAATGGGCAGGGCCCCACGGCCGTTGGTATCACCCGAATCAGTGACACCGCGTCGGCGCCTCGGGCGCCGGGTCCTCGGTCTGCAACGCCACGGGGAGCGCCGCGTGGAGCTTCCACGCCACGCAATGGGGGTGTTTGCGATGCAGCGCAAGGTCGACGAACGGGACCGCCAGTTCGGGATGGCCCTGATTGATGAAGTAGGCGCCGAAGCCGGTGCCCACGTTCTTCTGGTCCGCCCACTTCGCGTGATTCAAGTAAGCGGCGATGGACTTACGGATCTGCGCCAACGCCTCGGGTGCGTCCGGCAGCGCAAGCTTGTGAGAGACTAGCGTCTCCAGCAGCACTTTATTGAGCTTGGGGTCGGGCTTGGGATTGACCATCAGCGCCTGCAAGGCGACGTCGGCGGCACGTTCAGGCTCGCCGGTGTTGAGCAGCACGGTGGGCATGAACTCCGGGATGTCGCGGCTGGCGCGCAGGACCGTATAGCCCTTCATCAGCACGTCACGCGCGGCCTTCCACTGCTCGCGCCGGGCATATTCGTAGCCCACGTGGAAGTAAGGACGCGGCACGCGTGGCTGCTCGTCCATCACGGGCTGCCACAGCGTGATCCCGTTCTGCCAACGGCGAACCTGACGAAACGTCAGCGTCCCGAAACCGACAAAGACCACGGCAGCGACCACGCCTGCCACCAGGCGCGTCGAGCGTGCCCGTTCGGTGTCTTCGATCTGCCCGAGCCCCAGGCGAGCGAGCGCCGCCAGCCCGCATAAGGTGGCGAAGCTGACCAGGTAGAGATAGGTGTCCGCGGTAAACCGCGGCAGGAAGAGCAGGTTGGAAAACGGGGCGTAGAACACGCCGGCTAACACCCAGGCGAAGGCGACGCGCGTTTTGTGGCGCGCGACCAGCGCCCCGATGATGCCCACCAGCGCGACCAACACGGCGATGCCGCCGAGGGAGTCGAGGAGGCCCTCGCCGAAGTCTTGGAAATAGCCGGGCTGCAGATCCACTGGCCACAAGAGATGCCCTGCCGAAAGCTGCAACGCGTGGAAGACGCGCGCGACGACCGCCACAGGGCCATCTTCGTGGAAGACCGAGGTCTTGACGATCCCGCTGTGGCTGAGCTCCGACGACACCACCAGCATTGCGGCGAGGACGAGCAGCCCGGCGAGCGTGCGCCCGTGACGGCGCAGGCTGGCGAGGGGCGCGTCGGTGGTGGCGCATTGCAACGCCAGTACCACCGGCAGTACCGCCGCGTCCGGGCGACAGCCTCCGGCGAGCACGAAGAGCACCGCCACGGCCACGTAGCCGCGCCAGGGGGGGCTCTCGTCGTCTCGCTGGAGGACGGCCCGCTGCCAGACGAGCATCGCCGCCAGGATGAACGTGCCCGCCAACACCATCTTGAGGTCGGTCAGCCACACGGCCGTCTCCACCACCAGCGGGTGCACCGACCACAGGCCGGCGACGACCACGCCCATGCGGCGGTCGAACCAGCGGCGCACCAATGCGTAGACCAACACGACGTTGCCCAAATGAAGGGCGATGCTCAGCGCGTGCAGGACGTGAAACGCCTGCTTTCCGAACAGCCACTCGACGTGGGCGTAGATGAACGTGGGGACGGGCAGCGGGTAGCCGATCTCGGGAGTCAGCAGACGCTGCCGCCAGGTCGCGCTCCACCAATGCTGGATCTCCGGGCGGTTGACGACGAACGCACCGTCGTCCCAGCTCGGAATGATCCCGTAGGCAATCGCCTGGCTAAAGACGGCGCCGGCGACGACCAGGATGACCGTCAGCGCGATCGTGGCCTGGCGTTGCGACAGGTCGCCATCAAACAGGCCGCTTGTTGGATGGCTCTCGGACACAGCGTCGAACGAAACGGGATCGAAGTGGGAAGACATCGGGGCTCACATGGTCGGCGCGCTCCATCGAAAACAGTGAAATGTCTGCGAGTTCCTGTCAACCGCGCAATGTGGGCCCATGGGAGTGGAGCGATGGCCTGGCTCGTGCGATAATGGGGCCCGCTGATCGCACGTCCCGTCTACTTGTCCGTGGCCTTTCCGCGAATGGACTCCGTCTCTGCTTCCAAACAGAACACCCGCCACTGGCTCTACCTCGCCGGTCTGCTCGTGGCAGTCGGGCTGGTCTACGCCCAATGCGTGCACTTCACCATCCTCGACGTCTGGGACGACGGGCTATATGTGATCGACAACCCGGCGGCACACGACTGGTTGGGAGCCACGTGGAGCCAACGGATTCTAACCCCGGCGCTGGGCTATCCCCTGCCCTTGCCCACGCTGCTTTATTTTCTGGTGCGTCGACTACCGGGCCCAGCGGTGGTCCCTACCCTGCATGGACTCAACCTAGCGGTGCACTTGTGCGGCGTCACGGCCGCGTTCTATCTGGCGAGGCGCTGGCTTCAAAGCGAGCGGTTTGCCTTGGTCGCCGCCTCGCTCTGGGCGCTGCACCCGCTCCTCGCCGAGAGTGTCGCCTGGCTGGCCAATCTGAAAACGGTGCTCTTCGGGCTACTTGCTCTATGCACCCTTCTGATGTGGGCGCGCCAGCTCGACCGCCCGAGCGTGCTTCGCGCCGTCGGAACCGTGGTGCTATTCGTGCTGGCCCTGGGCAGCCGCCCGGGCGCTGCCGCGTTGCCCGGGCTGATGGCGCTCCGGCTCTGGATGCGCGCGCGCTCCTCGTGGCGCGACGCGAAGTTCTGGGCGCCCCTGACGTGCTGCGTCATCGTCGTCGCGGTCTATGTACCCACCGCCATGATCGCCCACCACCATCTGGTGGATTCATCCACGTCGACCATCGAGCTGTACAATCTTGGTCTATGGGCCCGCGTCGAGCGCATCCTCGCGGCGCTGTGGATCGAGGTCAGCCACGCAGTAGTCCCTGTCGGGCTGCAGCCGCTATACTTCCCCAACGCCGACGTCATGACGACTCGGGTGGCCTGCGGCACCGTCTTGGGCGTGCTGCTGATCGGCGCGACGGTCTGGACGTGGCGACACGACCGACGGGCGTTTGCGGGGCTCGCGCTGTTCTGGGCATTTTATCTTCCCGCCTCCGGCATCGACATCCTGCCGCGGTTCACCGCCGACACCTACATGTACCTGCCCCTGCTCGGGCTGACGATCGCGGCCAGCGCCTCTTTAGATCGGTATGCGGACACGCGCGACAAGTCACGCCGCCTCTGGAACACCGCGCTGGTCTCGGTGGCGTTGCTGCTGGCAGCGCTGTCCTTCGTCCAAGCCGCACGCTGGCGAAACCCGGTTGCACTATTCGACCCGGTGATCGCGGAGTCTCCGTCGGCGCCGCGCCCCTACCTCGTCATTGCCGAGAGCTACCTGCGTCGGGGCCATCCCAAACTCGCCGCCGATTACTACCGACGCGGCATGACACCGCTGTACGAGCACGGCCTTGTCTCGACGAACATGTTGCGCGCCTTCGAGCAGAGCGGGTCGCCGGGACACGCCGCTGACCTGGCGCTGCGCCTCTATGCCCCACAATACCCAGGCAAGGTGCCCGATGGCCTTCCCGCGTACCTGACCTGGCTATTGGTGCGCTACGACCTGCCACTGCCGAAGCAGCCCGCTGCACGCCAGATCATTCGCCGCGACGCCATCGAGGCGCTGCCGGGCCTGGCAAAACGCTGGCCCAACGCCTTCCTCGACCGCGTCGCCAAGTACTTTGCTCGCCAAGGGCAACCGGACGTCGCTTCGAAGTACCGCCGGCGTGCTCGCACGGGCTCGCCGCCTTCACGCGGCAGGTAACGCGCCGCTCTGGGTGGCGAGCGCATTGAAGTGGAGCGAAGCGCCCTTATCGTGCGATACTGGCGCCGGCCAGTCACCTCCATCCTTTTGTCCATGGTCTTGCCGGGAATGGACTCCGTCTCAACTTCCAAGCTCGGACCCCGCTCGTGGCTGTACGTGGCCCTCTTGGTGCTCGCGGTGGGCGCCGTGTATGCCCAATGCGTGCACTTTGCGCCGCTGTACGTATGGGATGACCGGCTGTACCTGCTGGACAATCCGGCCTCGCGCAATTGGATGGGAGCGACGTGGACCCAGCGCCTGCTGACCCCGGCGTTGGGCTACCCCGTGCCCGTACCGACCCTGCTGTATTTCTTTGCGCATCAATTGCCGAGCGCCGCTCTGGTCCCGGCTGCCCATGGGCTCAATGTCGCGGTGCATCTTTTGGGCGTCGTGGCTGCGTTTCTGCTCGCGCGGCGGTGGCTCGAAAGCGAGCGGTTCGCGCTGATGGCCGCCGCGATCTGGGGGCTCCATCCACTGCTGGCCGAAAGCGTGGCATGGCTGACCAACCTGAAAGGCGTGCTGCTCGGGCTCTTTACCCTGACCGCTCTGATTGTGTGGGAACGCCACCTCGAGCGGCCAACTTTGGGACGCGCGCTCCTGGTGGTTGCGCTGTTCGTACTCGCGCTTGGGAGTCGTCCGGGCGCGGCCGCGCTACCGGGCGTGATGGCGCTTCGGCTGTGGATGAACCCGCGCCGCTCGACTCGCAACCCGCGGTTCTGGATTCCCATCGCGTGCTGCGTGGCCCTCATCGCCATCTATGTGCCGATTGCGCTCATCGACCAACATCACCTCGTGGGACCGGCGAATACGGCCTTCGACCCCTACCAAATCAGCATATTCGAGCGCTTGCAGCGTATCGCAGCGGCGCTTTGGGTCGAACTCAGCCACGTGGTGGTGCCTGTAGGGCTGCAGCCCATGTACTACCCGAGCCCGAACGTGATGACCGCGCGGGCGATTGGCGGCACCGTCCTCGGGGCGTTGATGGTGGGCGCCACCATCTGGGCGTGGTGGAACGACCGACGGGTCTTCGGGGGGCTCGCGCTGTTCTGGGCGTTTTATCTCCCCGCCTCGGGCATCGAGGTCCTGCCACGGTTCACGGCCGACACCTATATGTACCTGCCGCTCCTGGGGCTCACCGTCGCCGCTGGCGCCTTCGCCCAACGTCACTTGGACCCGCGCAACGATGCTCGCCGCATCTGGACGGTGGTCCTTGTCGTGACCGCGCTGCTACTGGGCCTGCTATCGTTCGTGCAAGCCGCCCGGTGGCGCGATCCGGTGGCCCTCCTCGACCCGGTGATCGCCGAGGTGCCGCTGGCCCCCCGCTCCTATGAAATGATCGCCAAATGGTACCTGCGCCGGGGCCAGCCCAAACGCGCGGCCCAATATTATCGCCGCGGCCTCACGCCGCTGTACGAGCACGGCATGATCTCGCGCAACGTGCTGCGCGCCTTCGAGCAAAGCGGCGAGCCCGGGCGTGCGGCCGATCTTGCGCTACGCCTGTACTCGCCTAAATACCCCGGCGAGCCGCCGGACGGACTCCCCGTCTACCTGACGTGGCTTTTGGTGCGCTACGACCTGCCGCTGCCGAAGCAGCCCAGCGCGCGCACAATCATTCGGCGTGACGCCCTCGAGGCGCTTCCGGATCTCGCACGGCGCTGGCCGAAGGACTTTCTGGAACGCGTTTCCACGTATTTTGCCCGCCAGAACGAGCGCCAAGTGGCGGCGCGCTACCGGCAAGCCGCAGCGGACAAGGACTGACGCCCCGCGGCCGCGGGACGGCTCGTCGGGGCGCCTGGTGGGTACTTGCTCAGAAACCGGCGTTGTCACGCAGGTTGTCCAGGTACTGGATGATCTCCTGGACGCGGGCGGCGTCGGGCTCGGTGGAGTCGGCGACCGCGCAGCCGGTGACGTCGATGTTGATGCGGTCGGAGTACTGGTTGGTGTCGGGGTCGGTGAGCACGCGGGCCTCGAACTGCCATTGCTGGCCGTTGATCGGGCCGGAGTCGCCGCAGTCCCAGCCGTTGAGCATCTTGTCGCGGGTCTCCTTGGTCAGGATATCCTGCGTCAGCCCGTTGATCTGGGCGTCGGTCATCGTGACGGTGCGCGAGTTGCCGTTCTCGATCTTGCCGATGCGCCCGTTGATGACGTTGACGCTTACGCCGGCGCCGGCCAGCGGCCGCTGGTAGGTGAAATCGGGCACCCAGATGGTCTCCTGGCTAGCCGAGCCGGTGTCGGCGGTGGTGCCGGTGTCGGGGGCGATGTCGACGCCGGCGTCGGCGGACCCGACGTCGGCGCTCGTCGCCGCGTCTTGCTGCTGGGCGTCGGCGCCGGCGTCCAGCGCCTTGTTGGTGCTGCCACTGTCGCCGGAGCAGGCCGCCAATGTCAGCGCGCCGGCCACGGCCACCACAAACGATCGCTTCGTCAGACTCATCATCGGTACCATCCGCTAAAGGTGTAACTGAACAAGGTCGAGGTGTAACCAAACCTGGGAATCAAGTCAAAGCTAGCTGGTGCAACATGCACGAAAGGCCGCGTTCAGTTGCCCGAACGCGGCCTCCCGTGGGTTATCCGCTCACCTTGGTGAGCGTCGGTATCAGCGCAACACGTTGCCGGCGTCGAACACGAAGCGAATCATGTCCAGCTTGGCGACAGTGTCCTCGAAGGCGTGGTCGTAACCACGCTCTTCTTTCCACTTCGTGTTGTAGTCGTCGGTGCCAGGCGTGGCGTTGTCCAAGGCAGCCTTGGCAGCCAGCCACTTGGTCTTCAGGTCGTTGGCGTGTTGGATCAACTCGTAGGTGATCGACTTGCCGTCGGCCGTCTGAGGCGCCTGGTAGATCTGCCCGGTGACCGGGTGGACCAATTTGGCCACGTCGGTGCTCTGCGGGAAGGGCTGCAACTCGTCGTTGGTCACCGCCACCTTCAGGTAGTTGCTGAAGTCCGCCTGACGGTCCTCCCAGGAGCTCGCGTTGAGCAGACCGCCGACGACGGTGCTGAACTCCTGGTTGAAGGAGATGGGCGTGTAGATCTCGTTGTTCTTCGGCTGCGAGGGCTGGTCGCCGGTACCGAAGCTGTTGATATCTACGACCACCGGGGCCTGGTACTGCTGCTTGGTGCTGTCCCAGCGGCCGGCAAAGCCGGTGTAATCGCCCAGGATCACCCCGCGCATGAAGTCGCGCAGTTGATTGTCGAACAGGGTCCAGTACGAGATGTTGGTGGCGCGCGCGTCAGTAAAGAAGCTGCTGTACGCGTAGTTGGCGCTGATGTTGAACATCTCCTGGGAAGCCAGCGACTTGTCGATGTAGGTACCCACGCGACGAATACGGTAGTTGTACTCGTTGGTGAAGTCGAAGCCGTAGTACTCGCCGGCGCCGCGGCCGATGTCGATGTGATCGGCGCACTGCGTCTGGTCGGTGTTCCAGCTATTGGGCACGTACTTACCGGTCAGGTCGAAGTACCAGTTCTCCTGGGGAATGTCGTTGGAGACCAGGCGCGACTTGGTGGGATCCCACTTGCAGTAGCGATCGGGCTGGGGCGTGGCCAGCACCTCGGCGTAGAAGTTGAGCGCGTCGATGGAGGCACGCTGCAGGTCGTCGGTGTACGAGCCCAGGTCCCACCACTGGTAAATCGAGTAGTAGCGGAAGGGACGCTCGGCGACCTGGAAGGTGCGCTGCACGCGGCTGATATAGCGGTTGTACAGGTTACCCAGCTCGTCGATCTTGTGGCCCTTGTAGCGCCAGAAGGGCTGCAGGAACCGGTAGGTGTTGAACTGGTGGTTGACGACCTCGGTCTGGTTGGCACCCCAGTCGAACACGTCGCAGCCCAGCTGCGAGTCCATATACTCGTCGGAGCAGAAGTTGTAGGGCACCGTGCGGTCGATGTACGGCTTGTTGGTGCGGCTCAGCTCGCCGTTGTGCCAGTTTTTGGTGTTGGCGAGGATGCCGTCACGCTTCTCGGCGATGGCCGATTTGATGGGCACCCATTTGCGTTTGTGGAGCATGACGTCGATACCCGTCTTCTCGACCTCGGGGTCGCTGCTCGAGGGGTTGTCGGCGTAGATGAACGGCAGCTTGGTGTAGTCGCGCGTCCACTTCTCGTACCACAGCAGGTTGGGAAGTTTGACGTCGTCCGCCCACTCCTGGACGTGGCGGCCGTACACGAACATGACCGCGGCCTTGTCGTATTTGCCCAGGCCGGCGAAGCGGCCGGTCATGTCGCCGGTGTAGTCCATAATCGAACCCAGGCGCATCTCGGCGGTGCTCACGTATTTGACGTCGGGGTTGTCGCTGTACTTCGCGGCCAACTGCGGGTCGCTGATGTGCACGGCCCCGTTGGGCTCGATGACGACCTTGTCGGAATCGGTCGCCTGGGCCTGCGGCACCGCGTTGAGCGTCCCGTCGAGGATGTCACGCTTAATCTTCCAGAAACCGTCGTGGTAGTTGAGCGCGTCCATGCTCGCCGAGAAGTTGTGGCGAAGGCCCAGGGTGTGGCCGACCTCGTGAAGGGCGGTACCGACCGTGGAGCTGTACAGCATGAACTTGTTGATCGCGTCCCGGTCCATGCCTTTGAAGGCCTGGGCGACGCCATCATAAGTCACCAGGCTGTCCACCTCACGGTTGAGGTTCTGGGGGGCCATCATGTTGTTCTCGGCCAAAAAGCGGGTGAACCGCTGCTCACGACGGGCGAAGTCCTGCGGGGTCGCCATGTCCAGGTAAGCCTGGTGGAGCTGGTCGTCGGTCGGGTTGGGCCCGAAGTTCTCGCGCGCCAGCGCCTTGACGGCCATCTGGAAGTCGGCGTCGTGCATCATGAAGTTTTTGACTTCCGGCTTGTTGTAGAAGTCGATCAGACGCGTGTCCGACTTCTTGGCCTCGGTGATCGCCTTGGACAGGCGGTTGGCCTCGGCCTCGATGCGCTTTTTGCCCCACTTCTTGATGAAGTCGTCCTGCTGGGCGAAGGTGGGCGGCTCACGGAAATCGGTCGGGCTGATGTCGGCGGGGTTGTGCCCGGCGCGACGGGCCAGCTCTTGCTTGGCAGCGGCGGGCAGCGGCCCGGTCAGCTGCTGCTGATGGGTGTTGCTCTCGACCTGCTGCAAGTACTTGCGCACGTTGTCGCCGTAACGGATGTCATCCTTGCTCAACTCGCCGTTGATGTACTGGATGATGTCGACCGAGCGCTGCGCGTCGTGGCGCAGGAACGGGCCGGCGAGGTTGGCGTTGCCGCTGATGATCTGACCGGTGAGCGGGTCAGCCGCCGACGGGCCATAGCCCAGCCAGCCGCTGTTGTACTCGTGGACCCAGTTGATGAAGCTGTAGTGCAGATCGCCGGTGCGCTGGTAGGTGAACTGGGCGTCGGCGTCTTTGCGATACTCGGTGGCGTACTCCACCTGGGCGCACAGCTCCACGCGCGACTGCGTGGGCATCGCCCACAGGTTATCCTCCAACGAGCCGCCGCCGGAGACGGCGTCATCGAACAACTTCTGCACGTTCATGCGGTCGCCGGCGTGCTTGGCGGCATATTTGTCATGCCACTTGGCGAGCATGTCGGGCATGCAGTTGTTGTGCACGACCTTGAACATGCGCGGGTCGCCGTACAGGTCGGTCAGCTCCTGCTTGACCTTGTCTTTGGAGTCCAGCCCCTGGGCGACGCGCACCACGTCGAGCATGGCGTCGTCCCACTGGCGCCCGATTTCGGTGGCCGCCGGGATCATGTCCTTGGGCCACTCGGCGTTGAGCGTGTACACGATCGGCTTGGGATCGCGCTTGGCCGGGTCGAGCAGGTTGCCGTCCTTGTCGTAGGCCGTCTTCCAGATCTGCCAGTGGTTGGCGTAGTACTCACGATCGGTGTCGCGCGCCGGGTAGGCGTCGTTCCACTTGATGCGCTGGGTGCGGAAGTAGCCGAAGCGGTCGAACAGGTCGAAGGTCGCCGGCTCGCAGTTCTCGTCGGTATCGCCGTACTGCTGCTTGAGGAAGTCCTTGGTGCCTTGGTCGCACTTGACCTCCATATAGTACTGGGTGACCGGGTCGAAGACCGTGGTCGTGTACAGCGCACCGTTCTGGGTGTTGCCGTTATCGTCGACCGGCTTGATGGAATAGTTGTCGGTCAGCATGAACGGCTGGAAGGTCTTCTTGTGATCCTTGATGCGCATAAACGAGTTGCGCACGCGAAGCTTGCCACCCTCGCAGCTATAGATGGTGTCCAGCGCGCCCACGTTGAGCGCACAGGCGTAGATGTCCGGCTCGAAGGTGTACTGGGTGGTGACGTCGATGTAGTTCTTGCCGATGCGCGCCCGGTCGGGATCGATGTGGTTGTCGTCCTGCGGGACATCGTAGGCGGTCGAAGCCATCGTGCCCAACTGGTTGACGAACATGCCGAAGCCGTCGACCAGGTTGGTGCTCCAGTCGACGCGCATATACTTGCGGTCGTACCAGGGACGGTCGCTGCGGTTCTCGACGATGACGTTGGTCTGCTCGCCGGTCTGCGGGTTGTACTGACGCTGTACGTCGAAGTGGTCGGTGATCGGGAACGCCGCCACCGCGCCCAGGCGCTTCGAGGAAGAATCCTGGTAAGGGGCCTCGATGCCATCAGCCAGGGGCACCGACGAGAACGCATACAGCGTATCCTCGGTGATCTCCCAGCGGATACGCTTGAGCGAAGACTCGGTTCCCTCGGCGATCACCGAGCCCTGCATGTCAGTATCGATTACCGTCTGGCGGTAATACCACTCGTCATTGTTCTGAAACAATGACTTCTTGATCTTGTCTGCCTGTGTGCGGTCGATATCGCCGACATCCTGTGCACACCCTGCTGCCAGGGCGGACAGAAGTACGGCGAGGACCAGGCTCACAGCCATGGACCATCCACCAATTCGTCGCATCAAGTCCTCCTTCATCGGACGTCTGAGCACATTGCTCGCTGTGTTGTGACTATCATCGCGCGACGGGGTCGCGATCAGATGTTAACGTGGCTCTATAGATTCAAGATTCGTGCCACCGGTGACAAACCGGTCTGCTAGCTTTTTTGAGTCGCTACGTTCAACCGCATTTGTGTGGCTACTGTCAAGGGAAGTTCACATTTGCGTCACGCTGGCAGGGGTTTACAGCCGCGTTAGTTTCCGATCGGTGCCCGCTAGATCGGGCGTGGTCGACCCACGGGCGTCGATTCTTGCCCAGACCACCCAAAAGCCATTTTACCTTCGCCAGCGAGTCTGCTATCGAGAGCGCCTTCCAGCCCTCTTGACTTAGTTCACGAGGTGCATTGGTTGGTAGAGTGAGGCAACAAGGATGTTTTTGCCTTTGTATGCGTTCCCAGGAAATGTCACGCCGACTCATTGAAATGGGCGAGACTTCGGGATAGATTGCATCTGAATGGCCCACTACCACAGGGTAACGCCATGCCTGTCATCAAATTGATGGTCTTGACCGCGATGTTCGCCCACTATCAGGCGAAAGGCGGGGTCGACATTCCCCAACCCGAGGTCCCGCCCGTCCAGCAGGTCGGCCTGGCGTCGTGGTATGGAAATGGCAATTGGCACGGCGACATGACTGCCAACGGCGAGGATTTCGACCCGTCGAAGTTCACCTGCGCCCATCGATGGCTGCCGTTCAACACCGTCGTGCTCATCGAGAACCCGGCCAACGGACGGCGGGTGTGGTGTCGCATCAACGATCGTGGGCCCTACGGCCTGCGCACCCCCGAGGGCAACTGGACGTTCAAGGTCTCCAGCTCGCGCGACGTCAACTGGCGCGGGATCCTCGACATGTCCATCGCCACCGCCGAGGAATTGGGCACCACCCAGGTCGGGTTGCAGAAGGTGTATCTGCGCTACTGGGGCCGTGAAGAGGACGCCAAATTCGATCTCGCGATGCTCAACCCGTGAGCTCACGCAGTTTTTCTTGCGATCCGAGTCATTTCGTCCGATAACCTGATGGAAGCGCTCGTCGAGCGCCCGTTGTACCATCAGCCATCCAATCGCCGTGATTCGAGCAGTCTCCCAAACTTCCCGCCTCGTAATTCTGGCCCTGGTTCTGACGACCGCGACCGGCTGCGAAAGCGTACGCGCCTTTCTCAAGCCCTACGTCTGTGACTGCGCGCGCAACCCCAGCGCGCAGAATTGCGCCAAACCAACCCAGGACAATAAAGCCGCCGAGGACGCGACCCCCATGCTCGCGGCGCTGGCGGCTTCTCACGAGGCGACCACCACCGCCATGGACGTGGCACGCGCCGAGACCAATCCCCAGGACGACGACGCTCAGCCCGCCCTGCGCACCATCGCCCGCGACAACGCGCCCGCCGAGCCACAGGGCGACCCGCTCGACGTCGTCGACCCCCGCGTCGCCGGCGCGCGTGTGGCCAATAATGACGCCGCCGCCTTCGACCGCCTCCAGGAGCAATTTGGCGTCGATCTCGGCGATGACGCCCACACGGCCGTCTTTACCGGCAACTTCTCGTCCAACGAGGGCGACGAGTTGGTGGTGGTCAAACCCGGCAAGGAGATCGAGGTCTACGGGGCTCAGGAGCGCATCGCGCACGTCGCGTTGCACGGAGACGCGACGCCCAAAGCGCTCGCCGCTCTGAAGCTCGACAAGGCCAAGAGCATCGAAGCCGTGCGCCTGGTCCAGGACGGCACCCTGCAATTGATGTTGCATTGGCGGGAGAAGGACGAACAGGGCAACTACGCCTACAAAGTGGGCGTGTTCAAGGTCATCGGCTCGTATATCGGCCGGATCTTCGTGCGCACATTGGCGATGAGCGACGCCAAGGGTAAGGTGCGTCGCACGGGCACCTTCGAGGTCCTGCGAGGCAAGAAGAGCCGGTTCATCCGCTGGATTCCGGCGAATGACGCCGGCGAGCTTCTCACCGATCAGGCCGTCGTCCTGCGCTGGAACCACTGGGAGGGCGTCTTTCGCGTTCCCAAGCCTCCGCCCACGGCCCCCAAACATCTGCACGCCTCGACTGCGCGCCCCGAGCACCACGCGGCGCTGGCCGAATGCTCGGCTTGCCTAAACCCGGCCCGGTAAATTAGTCTAATAACAGGATCGGCGCTCCCGCGCCGATCTCCGCCGGTCTCAACCCCCGCCGCCACGCCCGCGCCAGGAGGACAAGTTGGTCGTCACAGTTCGCTGTTTCAAGTGTGGTGAAGATGACGTTCGCCTGATCATGGGCGGCCGCTCGATTCTCCACGCTCGGTGTCATAGCTGTGGAGCCAACTTGCTCGCCGAAGTCATGGATTTCGAGGAAGAGGTCAACGCGGGCGCGTCCACGCCGCCCCCTCCCGACGATCCCGCGTGCGAATCGGACACGACGAGCCTCGATCAGGAATCGTCGGTGAGCAGCCTCGAGGAAGACACCCAGGCGCTGCACCAGTCCTGAGCGCGCCTTTGCTGAGCGTGCGCCTCCAGATTCCCCGCATATTGAACCGAGAATAGGTCCACCTCTGTGGCCTAACCTTCCGCGTCGACGTCCAGCGCGTCCGACGAGTCGTCCGAGGAGGCGGTGACCTGAACGCGCCCGCTTTCCTCGTCCCACTCCAGCCGGGGGTGGCTGCCGCCCTCGCCTCGCAGCAGCGCCTCGGTCACCGGGGTGTACAGGTGCTCGCTGACCAATTGTTCGATGGTGCGCGCATCCGACATCTGGGCGGCGCGCTCGGAGAGGCGATCGCGCAGCGACTGCTCGACGACGATGTCCAACTTGTACTCGCTGCGCATAGCCCTGATAAACGACTCCAGGCGCCGCTCGAGCAGCTCGATGGCCGGCGACTCGCCGCTGCCTCCCAGGGCTCGAAACGCCACCGCGGCGTCCACGCAGTCGTGCAGCCGCGCGGCGAGGGCCTTGTCGAGTGCGTCGAACGCCGTCTCGTCGCCATGCGCGCCGACGACCGCGTCCGCGGCCCCGTCGGCAAAGCCGATCCTTTTGGCCGACGTCTCGATATCGGCGTTGATCGTCAAAATGAACAGGCTGTTACGCACATCGGCGCGGTGCCCGCGGGTATCGATGATCTCGCCCTCCTCGATCAACCGAAGGATGCGATCCTGGATGCGCTCGTGGGCGCTGTCGAAGTCCTCGAGCAGCACGACGCTGCTGGGACGGCGGCGCAACGGGGTGACGAAAAGGTCTTCGTCGTCGTAGCCCACATAACCGGGCGGCGAGCCGATGAGCCGGCTCATACTGTGGGGCTCCTGAAAGTCGGTCATATCCAGGCGCAGCATCGCCGCCTTGTCGTTGAAAATCTCCTCGGCAAGCGCCCGCGCCAGCGTGCCTTTGCCGACGCCGGGTGGGCCGACAAATAACAGCACGGCCATGGGACGGTTGTTGCTGGCGTTGCGCAACCGACTGCTGACCAGCGCGTGGGCGACCTGACGAATGGCGCCGTCCTGGCCGACGACGGTCTCGCGCAGCCGATCCTCGATGCCCACCCACCAGTTGATCTCGCCGCGCAGCAGGCGGTCGAGCGGGATCCCGGTCTTCAAATACACCTGGCGGGCGACGTCATCGCGGGTGACCTCGCGCGCGGCGCGATCGTCGTCATCCTCGTCGCCGCCCACCAGGTCGTTGGCGCGCGCGATGCACGCGTCCATCAGCAATTTCTTGGACTTGTCCGGGAGCCGCTGCTCCGGAAGGTAGCGCACGGACAACTCGATCGCCGCCTCGATCGCCGAGGCGTCGACCTCGACGTCATAGTCCAGCTCCAGATCGGGGACCAACGTCTCGAGGATCGTGCGGACGACCTCGTCGGAGGGCTCCTTGATCTCGATGCGCTCGAAGCGACGCTTGAGCGCCGGATCTTGCTCGAACCAACGGTGGTATTCGGCCTCGGTGGTCGCCCCCACCACGGCGATGTCGCCGGAGGCGAGCGCGCGCTTGAAGTGGTTGGGCACCTCGGCGGGGGTGTTGCTGCCCGAACGCGGCGCGAACACCGCGTGGGCCTCGTCGATGAATAAGATGACGTCTTTGCTGGCCTCGTCGAGCAGGCTCTTGATGCGCGACTCCAGGTCGCCGCGGTAGCTGGTGCCGCTCATGAGGCTGGCGCCGTTGAGCTCGATGACCCGGTAGCCCTGCAGCTTTCGGGGCACCTGGCCCGAGGCAATGCGTTGGGCCAGCCCCACGGCCAGCGCCGTCTTGCCCACACCGGCCTCCCCCGCCAACAGCGGGTTTCGCTGCTCGCGGCGAAGCAGCACGTTGACCACCCGCTGCAGCTCCTTTTTGCGCCCGACGATCTCGGGGAGCTTTCCCTCCAGGGCTTCCTCGGTGAGGTCGCGCCCGAGCATGTCCAGGGTGGGCGTGGGGTGGCGCTTGGCGGCGAATTCGATGGCCGCCTCGATGGGCATCGCCCGTTCGAGCACCTTGGGCTCGCCGAGCGCCTTGCGGATCTCCGACTCCAGGCCCAACGCCTGAACCAGCTCGAGGCTCGAGCCGCCGTCGTCCAAGAACCCCTCGATGAGGTGGGTCTCGGTGACCTCATTGCTGGCGGCCTGCTTGGCCGAGAACGACAGCATCCGGATCATGCGCGGCGTCAGGGTCTTTCGGCCCACCAGAAATTCGGGGATCGAGCTCGGCTTGCTGCCGATGAGGCGAAGCAGTTCCTCGCGAAGCCGCCCCGGCTCGAGGCCGCGCGCCTTCGCCGATCGCCACACCGTGGAGTTTTTGACCGAGCACAGCATCGCGATCAGGTGGGGCGTGCCCAGAAATGGCGTGCCATGGGCGGCAGCGATCTTCATCGCCCCCTGCAGGATATGCCAGGTGGACTCGTGGAACATCGATTCGCGCAACAGGCCTTTCTCGTCGAAGAGCTGGTCGCCCTTGCCCTCGCTGAGCCGACGGATTGCCCAGCGCACCGACGCCGACTCCACCGCCTCGGTACGCCAGGTCACGCTGCGCACCATGTCCATCTCGCGCACC
Organism: uncultured delta proteobacterium; assembly: GCA_963697525.1. GTDB lineage: Bacteria > Myxococcota_A > Bradymonadia > Bradymonadales > Bradymonadaceae > Bradymonas. Next base: position 3,298,503 of record OY969087.1, on the reverse strand, counting down.
AGATCGCCGTTGCGCGCCTGGGCCTGCTGCCAGGCCTCGGCCAAAATCCGGGTAAACCCGCGCGAAAACGACGTGCGCTCGAGCACCGGGCCCAGCTCCGAGGGATCCTCCTCGATCTCGCGCGACAACAGCTTGAGCCGCTCGAGCACGTCGTGCGCCTCGACGACGCCGTCGGTGCCGCGGGCGACCAGCCCACCGAGCTCGTCGTGGCCGCGCTCGAGCAGCACGATCAGCAGATCGAGCGGCAAGAACATACGCCGATCCACCTCGGCCAACCATTGCTGGATGGCTTGCAGGACGTTCTGGCTCTCGGCTGAGAACAATTCTTCGCGGAGAGTTCCCTGTTCGTCGAACAGCGGATCGGTGCCGGCTGACTCCATAAGCGTGCGCTTCTTCACGTTCGGTCTGTCGGGTCGAGGAGAAGGCTGTTTCCCCCACATTCTATCGCATTCGGCGCGAGTTGGGAAACCGTGGTCGGCGCCGGCTCAACCGTGCTCTTTCTCGGCGATGACCACCAGAAAGCCGCCAAAATACTTCAGCAGGCTGTCGCGCCCGGCGAACTCGAGCTTGCGCAACACCCGGCCGACCAGCGGGATCTTGTGAGCGGCGGCCGCCGGCGTAAAGATGCGGATGCCGGCGAAGTCGACCACCCGCAAATTCTCGGGCATGCGCCGGGTCAGGTCCATGGCCCCGTCCCAACGGGTGTAGATGGCGCTCTCGTCGGTGCTCTGGGAGATCTTGCCCGGCCCGGCGGCGCGCTTGGCCAGGTAGCGCAGGCTGTAGGGGTTGTAGAACTCGAGCAACAGCCGCCCGCCGCGGCGGGTCACCCGCGCCATTTCACGCAGCGCCCGGTCGATATCCTTGACGTGGGCGAGCACCTTGTAGCTGTAGACGACGTCAAAGGACTCGTCGGCAAAGGGCAGCGCGGTGACGTCGCCCTGGGCTACGTTGAGGCCGCGTTCGGCGGCCTGGTACAGCATGCCGCGACTGATATCGACGCCGACGGCGCGTCGGGCACGGGTGGCCACGCGGTTGAGGATCAGGCCCGTGCCGCAGCCGACTTCGAGCACGTCCTTGCCGTCGACGCGGCCGGCCAGAAGGTCGACCTCGAGGTCGTCGATCATCGCGTGATAGCCGCGGTCGCGGCCGCGCTCGTACCAGTCGGCGAATTCGTCGTAATAGTCTCGGTTGGGCTTGTTCATCGCTCGAGTCTTGGGTCGTGGCGCCTTGCGGCGCGAGTCGTGGCGCCTGCGGCGCCGGGCTTGGCGCCTGCGGTCATACCAGATACCTGACACCGTAGGCAATTTGCGCTAATCTCGTCGCCAACTGATTTGCTGTCCAACAACTCTGCGTCGGAGTCGACTGCATGGGTCGCACAGAACGCCTCGCCCAACCCCAGGATTTCGGCAAATACCAGCTCATCGCCCGCCTGGCCCACGGCCGCATGGGCGACGTGTACAAGGCCAAGAGCCACGGGGTAGAGGGCTTCGAGAAAATCCTCGTGGTCAAGGTCTTGCAACCCGGGTTCGTGGGCGTGCCCTCGTTCGTGGACACGGTCATCGACGAGGCCAAACGCGCCGTGGCGCTGTCCCACGCCAACGTCGTGCAGGTCTACGATCTCGGGCGTACCGACGATAATGACCAATTTTATATCGCCACCGAATTCGTCAACGGTTTCGACCTCGCCCGGGCGATGCGCCTGGCCGATCGCAGCGGGCAGGAGTGGCCTCAGGATCTGTCCATCTTCATCGCCAGCGAGGTCGCCAAGGGGCTGGACTATGCCCACCGGCGCAAAGACTTCAACTTCAACAGCCTCAATATCCTGCACCGGGATCTGTCGCCGACCAACGTGATGATCTCGTACGACGGCGAGGTCAAGATCACCGATTTTGGCATCTCCAAGGCGATGGAGCTGGTGCCGACGATCGATGACGACGACACCCGCCGCCGGCTTCTGTATACCGCCCCGGAGGTCATCCGTGGCGGCGAGCACACCCGCCAGAGCGACATCTTCAGCCTGGGGCTGGTGCTCTACGAGATGCTCGCCGGCAGCCATCCCTGGGCGCATCTGGCCGGCGAGGAGCTCGCCGAGCGCGCCCGCTCCGGCCAGGTCCCGCCGATCACCGAGCATGTCCAGCTCGCCCGCCAACTCCAGCAGATCGTCGAGTCGATGCTCGTGCCCGATCCCGCCGGGCGCGCCACCAGCGCCGGGCAGATCTACGAGGAGCTCATCGGCTTTCTGTTCGGCAACAACCTGCGCGCCGACAGCCGCTCGCTGGGGCATCTGGTCCAGGAGCTGCGCCGCCAGGAGCAGCGCATCGCCCCGGGAGAGGCCACCCAGGAGGTCGGCCTCGACGAGATCAGCATCACCGAGCTGACCGGGGTGCTCACCGAAAGTAGCATCGTGGAGAGCTTCGTCGAGGGCGGCGCCGAGGTCGGCCCGGCGATCCCGGAGGTGTCCTCGCCGACCCACTCCGATCTGCCGTCGGCCAAGATCCAGCAGATGCTCTCCGATCGCCACGGCGACGACTCGCCGCCGCTGCCGGGCGCGCTGCGCGAGCATTTTTTGTCCGCGCGCGCCGGCAACGGCAAGGCCGTGCTCGTCTCCGGGCAATTCGGCTCCGGACGCGAATACCTATCCGACCGGCTGGTCGACGTGCTCGGCTGGCGGGGCAACACCCAGGCGTTCGGCATCCAGACCACCGACGACGACGTCTACCGGCCCTTCGGGGTGCTCAGCGACCTGATCTTGCGCTGCCTGCACGAGACCGTCGCCGGCACCACCGACCATCGGCGCGCCGCGCTGCAGGTCCTCGCCCAACTCTCCGGAGTCAGCGAGCGCGCCGTGGAAACCCTGGGCGCCCTGTGGGGCATGCGCCAGATGCCACGGCTGGGCTACGAGCAGCGCCGCACCGACTTCGCCTCGCTCTTCTTGGCGCTGTTGCGCGATTTCTGCCGCACCGGCCCGGTCGTGCTGGTCATCGACCGCGTCGAGCGCATCGACGGGCTGACGATGGACGTGCTGCGCGACGTGGTCGCCGAGATCGGCACCATGCCGGTGATGCTGGTGATGATCACCCGCACCGACGAGCTGATGCGCTCGGCGTTCGACGTCGGCCAACCCGAGGACCTCGAGGCCATCCGGGTGGTCGGCGGCTCGGCGCCCGAGCTGGGCATTCTGCGCGAGATCTCCGAGGACGCCGCCAATATCCTGATGGTGTTGACCGTCTCCGGCCAGCCGATGTCCCAGGCCGACCTGAGCCAGGTGCTCTCGCTGCCCGGCGACCGGCTGATGAACGCGCTGCGCGAGCTCAGCGACACCGGCGCGGTGCGCCTGCCGCGCACGGGCGTCTTTTTGGCGGGGCTGTCCGAGCTCAACGTCTGGGTCGAGCAGCGCTTCGAGCGCGCCGCCATCGAACAGGCCGCGCGCGCCGTGGCTCGCTACTACAAACACCGCGTCGTGCGCGGCGATATCGACCGGCTCACCCCGACCCTGCTGCGCCTGCACGCCCTGGCCGGTGACCGCCGGCGCATGCTCACGCTCGCCGAGGCGTATAGCCGCTGGCTGGAGCGCGACGGCTGGTTGGGCATCGCGCTGGACTTCTTTCGCCACGTCGCCGACCTGCTCGCCCAATTTTCGCTGGGCTCGCCGCAGTCGCGCATCGGCTATATCTTGTCGCGCGCCGAACTCGCCCTGGAGCTGTCGCGGCTGGACGACGCGCGCGCCAGCCTCGAGCCCATCGCCGCGCTGACCGAGACCATGCGCAACGAGCGCGGCCTAGTGCGCGGCCAATTGCTCTTCGGCCAGATGGCCATGCAGCAAGACGACCTGGACGACGCGCGCACCTATTTTCGCCGGGCGGCCAACGCCGCGCGCGGGCTCAACGACCCCGACCTGCTCGCGCGAAGCCTTTTGGCGCTGGCCGGCTGGTGCGAGCGCTACGGCGACACCCTCCAGAGCAAACGCCACCTCGAAGGCGCGATGAACCTGTACAACCGCTGGGGCACCTACCGCATGGACCTGCGCTCGCGCTCGGTGATGCTGCAGCGCGCCATCCATATGTGGGCCGATCGCGGCATGCTCCAGCGCGCTGAGCGCCTCAGCCAGGATCTCGACCGGCTGGCCGAGGTCACCGAGCTCGCCCCGGTGGAGTGCCGCGCGCTGTGGGCGCGGGCGAAGGTGCTCTCCACCCGAGGCCAACACCACGACGCGCTGGCCGTGCTCGACGAGGCCGTGACCAACGCCGAGTGCTACGGGCTGACGGCGCTGCGCATCGAGCTGGTGCGCGAGAAAGCCGCCACGGCGCTGGACGCCGGCGAATACCAGGTCGCCATCGAGGTCTCACGCCATTTGATCGCGCTGGCCGGACACCACGAGGACCTGTACAGCCAGCAGCGCGCCCGCGACCTGGACGCCACCGCCTCCTGCGTCATCGGCGAGAACCCCGAGGCCGCGCTCGACCACCTGCTGACGAGCCTCGAGCGGGCGCTGGCGCGCGCCGTCCCCCGCGACATTTACCTGAGTCATTTGAACCTGGAGCGCGCCTACCGCGCGCTGGGACAGGAGGCGCGCGCCGACGAGCACGGCCGTCAGGCACGCGAGGTCGCCCAGTCGATGCGCTACCCCGTGGCGGCGTGAGCCGCTCCCGCGATCGCCGCTAATCGTAGCGCAATCCATCCACCGGATTGACCCGCGCCGCGCCCCACGCCGGCCCCACCGTGGCGATCAGCGTGATCACCATGGCCACCGCCCCCACCGCCAGGAATTCCAGCGGCTCGATCTTCACCGGCAGGTGGTCGATCATGTAGATGCTGGGGTCGAGCCCGAAGTCGGTGTACTTGACGATCATACACACCACCAGCCCGCCCAATAGCCCGGTGATCGTGCCCACGGCGCCGATCATCAGGCCCTGGAGGATGAACACCTTCATGATCCCCCAGTGGGTCGCGCCCATGGACTTGAGGATGGCGATGTCCTTGCGCTTGTCGAGCACGATCATGATCAGCGTGGCCACCACGTTGAAGCTGGCGACGAGCACGATGAACAAAAACAGGATGGCCAGCACCAACCGCTGCAGGCTCAGGCTGGTGAACAGGTTGTGGTTGAGTTCCTTCCAATCCATGACGCGAAAGCGCCCGTCGGGCAGCACCTTATTGAGGCGCTTGACCACCCGGTCGACGTGGAACACGTCGTTGACGCGCACGTCGATACCCGTGACGACGTCGCCCTGGTTGAAGAAGTCCTGCAACGCCCGGTAGTCGACCATCACGAGGCGATTGTCGTACTCGTAAAAACCGCTGGTGTAGGTGCCGGCGACCTGGAATTGGTTGGTCGACGGGCTATGCCCCTCGGCGTTCCACTGGTCGGGGTCGAGGCTCTCCAGCGGGCTGGTCAGGCGCACCAGGTCGCCCTTCTTGGCGCCGATCTTTTTGGCCAACGTGCTCCCCAACAGGATCTTGGGCGTCTGCTTCTTGCCGTCTTTGGGAAAGCGGTTGAACTCGAGCTTTTGGAGGGTGTTCTTCTCGTCGGTGTATTTGGGCAGGTCGCTCACACGGCTCAGGGTCTTGGGCTCGATGCCCTTGATCAGCACCCCGGCGGTCTTGCGCCCATGGGTGGCGATCATCTCGTGCAAGATGAACGGGCTGGTCGCCTTGACCCCTTTGACCTTGTTGATCTTCTTTTCGATGTCGCGATAGTCGCGAAAGTCGATGCCGTATTTGATCACCAGGATATGGCTATTGACCCCCAACACCCGCTGGCGAAACGCCTGCTGGAAGCCGCCGGTGACCGCCACGACGCTGGTCAGCGCCATCACCCCCAAAAACACCCCGACGATGGCGATGATCGTGATCGTCGACAAGAAGCTCTTGCGCCGACTCTTCAGGTGCCTGAGCGCGATGAATAATTCGTAAGAGGACATGCCTGGTTGCGGCTCTCCAAAACGGTGAACGGAGCAGAAACGGCCAGGTGAGCAACGCAGCAACCCGTGGGTGTTGTTCCCGTGGGACGAGCGCCTTGAGGGAATTATCGCACTTGAGACGCAGTGGCAACCCGCCCGCGCCGAGATCTGCCACCGCACTCAGGTTCGCTCGGCGATTGGGCCTCAGATCTTTTTCGCAGTTAGCGCCCCCGCGTGGCTTGTCCCGCGGGACGCTTAGATCGGATGCTAGCCAAAATCGGCTTTTTTCCCTCCCTCCGTGCGAGGCGCGCGCAGCGCGCCTAGCTCCGACTTCCGGTCCCGGCTTCGACTTCCGGTCCCGGCATCAGGCCACGGCCCCGGCATCAGGCCACGGCCCCCGGCCACGGCTCCGGCTCCGGCTCCGGCTTCCAGCCCTCCGGCTTCGCCGGCGGGCTGTACGACCCCGACACCGGGCTGGTACGCTTCGGAGCACGCGACTACGACCCGCTCACCGGCCGGTGGACCAACAAAGATCCCATCGGCTTCGCCGGCGGCGACACCAATCTGTATGGCTACGTGCTGCAGGATCCGGTCAACTTCGTCGATCCAAGTGGATTGGCGGCGACGCCGCCTTGCAAGATAGGACAGAAGCAGGACGGGGCGCAGACAAGTCTTCCCGGACCGAAAACGACCCAAATTATCATATGCAGTGGACTTTCGGGTCTGTGTTTGGCGCGAAGCGGACTCGATCGAAGTTGCATCGGGACATGTCTGGCCGCCTGTGTTCAAGGAATGCACCCGTCGTGGCCCAGTTGGTGCCCATGATGAGGTCCCGTGCTCCAAATGCCCGCATCAAGCTAGCTCGTTAGCAAAAACTCTATGTCTTCGGCCAACGCTTCACTGAGTCCACGAGGAGAATGAAAATGTCGGGACTATTTTCCGCGGTCCTCGTACTAGGTACGACAATCTTGGACGAGTTCGTAAGCCCAGACCGAACCGCTGCACTTATTGAGCGACTTCTACGGTGGCGCGTGTGGTCATTCGAGAAGCGACACCTCCTCCTCTTTTTGTTGCTTCACCGAAGGACAATTGTTTCGAGTGCCCGCGTTGCCGAAGCAGCTCTTTCAAAATATTTCATCTTTTTGAACGCGATCGACCTCGAGCGACTTCAGGACGAAGACTACTGGGAAATGGGGTCAATCTTTGTGAGCCTCGAGTGGCTGGGCGACAACGCCGACAAAATGCCCGATCCGACTTGGCCGCCACAGGCTCTCGATTTACTGCGTAAAATCTCTAGCCTTTACGATGTCGATGAAGCTCTTCCCGACGACTCCACGCAATTGCGCGGCGAGCATCTGGTCCGCCTCGTCGAGGCTGCAGGTCGTAAATGGAAGAACGCACGTCCGCACCACTAACCCCCGTGTAGACCTTGCCAAGAGTTTGTGAGGCTCACCGATGTGGAACAATTTTCTAATTGGATTTGGGTTCCTCGTTGCGGTTGCCTCCGATTTTGTCCGAAGCCCTTCCAAGACTGCCCAGACGCTGGAGCGAGTTGCACGGTGGAAGTGCTTGAACGAGGTTTATCGGTTCAACCTCCGCACTCAAGCCCTGATTCGTCGAGTGAGTTCACAGCCAGCGCAGAGCCGTGACCTCGACAAGATTTGCTCGGGTTACCTTCAATATTTGAACGAAGTCGACCCGGCATCGAACGAAGAGCATGAAGCTTACTTGATGTGGTGCGTGATGGCGGGCATCTCCTTGATTGCAGACTTCCCGCACGACCTCGATAATACGCGATGGCCGCCGGAGGCGCTCGAACTACTCGACTCGGTTTGTGGCTACTACCACCTCGACGACATAGAGCTTCCAGCAAACGAGAAGGACTTGCGAAGAGTCTACCTAGCCGGCCTCAAAGAACGCGTGAATGAGGTGTGGAAGGAGCACCCGGAGCAGAGCCCCATGTAAAGGACGAACCGGCCTGGTACGCTTCGGAGCACGCGACTACGACCCGCTCACCGGCCGGTGGACCAACAAAGATCCCATCGGCTTCGCCGGCAGCGACACCAATCTGTATGGCTACGTGCTGCAGGATCCGGTCAACTTCGTCGATCCGAGCGGGTCGGCTCCTCAGGGCCCGCGATTGCCACGGCCGGAACCACCTGTTTCAGAATCAAACAATCCGTGCCGTAATTGTCGCGCTAAAGATAACTTCGATGAAGTGGCGAATAGCTTTATCGGCCGTTGCAAGAAGGGGTCGATCCGTCGGCAATTTCCCAGGGAGATCCTATCTTGGACCGTGGGGAAGATTCGGAAGTGCAAGAAGAGAAAGTGCAAGAAGGCTTGGAAATTGCTCAACGACAAACGGTTTGACAAATGAACGCATCTACACAGCCAACGTGTGATCTGAGGGACTTCTTCTTTTGCATCATCATCTTAGAGTCTTCCGCGAAGAAAGCGGATTACCAGCCTCTCTACGAGGAGTCCTTCCTTCTCGTGAGGGCTGCATCGGAAGACGAGGCACGAGAGCGCCTCCGTCAAGAGACTCAACCGTTCAGTTATACCAACGAGGATGGCGAGACCATCTCGTGGCAGATCAAGCAAATTGTTGACGTTTCAGCGGTGCTCGACGACACACTTTCTGATTATACGGATCTATACGCGCGCCACTTCCGTGATTTTTCAGGTTACAAAGAATTCGAAACTCTAGCGTGACGACCACGCGCCCGACCTGATGTACTCGCGGAAGGCCGATGGCAGGACCTGGAAGTGGTACCGCATCATCTACGACTGGCGGGGAAGCGTACGACGAGTGCTCGACCTCGCCACCGGGAACATCATCACGCCCACTCCCGTGCCATCGAGTACATGCAAAATCACTGGGCGGGGCTGACGCGCTTTGTGCAAAACCCCGAAGTGTGGGAGGTATATCTGCCCCACCAGATGCATCCGGAAGGCGACCCTCGTCGGCTCGACTGAGCCACCAGCCTCTTTTCAATTGAGTGTGTGCGCATAAGGCGCAACACGGTTTCCGCGCTTCACCCAATCTTTCGCGCCTTTCGCGCCGCCTTCGCGCCATCCCTCAGAGCTGCCGCGACCAGCGGATCCCGCGGCTTGCGCTGTTTCCGCCGTTTCCGCGGGCCGGCTTGGTGCTATTTGAGTGAAATTATTATTACAGGGCGGACGATACGAAACGTTTGCGCGACACGGCGCGATTGGCCGATAGCCACGTCGCTAAGCGACCAGACTATCGCCTCGCGCAAACTCCCCAATCCACCCGCCCTCAAATAGCAGATCCCCAAGCAGTAAAGGAGCCGGACGCTTCTGCCACCTGACGACTGGCTTCGCGCGGCCAAATTTGCTACAAGCATGCGGGTATAATCGCTGTCTGAATGACGTTCGCTGGAGGGTTCATGCAGTCTCGTTGTCGTCGCCTGGCTTATTTTATCACGCTCGCCTTTTGTGTGGCTCTGGCCGCCGCGTGCTCGGACAACTCGTCCGGGGGCAACGGTGGCAATCAGGGCTGCACCAACAACGATCAATGTGCGGCCGACGAGGTCTGCCTGCAGGGTGAGTGCGTCTTCCAGCAGCAGTCCCAGTGCACGACCGCCGCTGATTGCCCGGCCGGCCCCTACGAGTGCGCCAACAATGTGTGCCGGCGCACCGACTTCGACGCCGGCACCACCGACGCCGGCTCCACCGCCGACACCAACGTCGACCAGGACGTCTTCGACGACGTGGGCAATGACAACTCGGCGCCCAGCGTGCAGAGCACCACGCCGGCCGACGGCGACAAGGGCGTGGCCCTGGACACGACCATCAAGGTGGTCTTCAGCGAGGCGATGGACCCGTTTTCCATCAACTTCTACTCGCTGACACTGCGCGACGCCAACAACCGCGACGTCACCACGACCGTGGACTACGACGACGCCACCCACACCGCCACGATCACCCCACAGGCGCCGCTTCGGGCGGCGTCGAGCTACCGGGTCAAGGTCGACTCGCTGGCGCGCGACCCCTCCGGCAACGGCGTAAGCCCGGAGTTTACGGCGACTTTCTATACCGCCTACGACGAGCCGAGCGACTACACGGCACTGGCCAAGACCTACGCCCCGGTCATCTACCAGGGCATCGCCGACACCAACGGTGCCGGGCCCAACGGCGACATCCCCACGCGCATCGACTTCGACGGCGACCAAAACGCCGCCAACAACAGCGTCAACTCGCAAAAGGCCCAGACCAAGACCAAGGCCAGCGTCTACTACAACGTGACCGAGACGCCCCAGTACTACTTCCTGCACTACATCCTGTACTACCCGTCGCGCTACGACGCCGACGCGCATAAGCGCTCGGAGCACGACTTCGCCGGCGTGGCGCTGGTGGTCGACAAGGCCTCGGGCGATCTGTTGATGGCCGACGGCGTCCAACTGATGGACTCGGGCGACGCTACCCTGGCCTACAAGCCCTCGGGCAGCGGGATCACCCTGCCCGGCGGCGGGGTCAGCGGCCGCACGCTGGACACCTTCGACGCCAGCAAGCTCGAAGACGGCACCCACTACCCGATGTTCGTGCCCGCCGGCATCCACTACACGTGCAACTGGGTCAAGTCCGGGGCCAACGGGCGCTGCCTGCACAACGCCGGGCAGTTCCAGGGCGCCAACGGCGTGGTGCTGCGCGCCGGGGACACCGCTCAGAGCTACGATCAGGCGACCGCCAATCAGGACACGGGCATCCCCGAGATGTCCTACAAGCTCGTGCCCCTGGCCAAGGGCCTGTGGGCGCTTCGCGGCAGCTACGCCAGCGACGGCCTCTTCGAGGTGCCCTTCGTGTACACCCCGCTGGGGGACACCCGCCCGGTGGGCTATACCGCCCAGCAGCCCCACGTGCTGCCGCGCCGGCTGCAGAGCGACGCGGACACCAGCTTCGGGCGCACGCCGTTTTACTGGCTGCCCAGCGCCGGCAAGGATAACCAGGGCCAGTGGTTGCTCGATCCGGTGTACATCCTGTCCAACCGGTATAACTTCGGTCAGACGGTCAAGGCGGAGTATTGCTACAACTTCTTTTTCGACATCGACCACCGCAGCGACGGCGCCGTGCCCGGCTGCGGCAGCAACTAGCAGCACCTACACGGGAGCAACCCCATGGTTGACCGATTTCGCCTGATGCCCGCGCTCGTCCTCCTGGTCGCCCTCGCCTTCGGGGCGTCGGCCTGCGCGAGCGGGTCGAAGGCCAAGAAGACGACGCTCCGAAAGGCCCCTTCGGCCCAGAAGGCGCCCAAGGTCGAAAAGCCCAGCCCGGAGAAGTTGGCCAACAGCCCCTGCGGCAACCCGGACTGGGCGCAGCTCCCCAAGGGCGCCGAGGGTAAGGAGCCGCCGGCTGACAACGCCGAGCCGACCAAGACCCAGCCAAGCAAGACCCAGCCCGACACGTCCAACTCCAACAGCGCGCCGACCGAGGACGCCAAGCCGGCCAAGGACTCCTCGAAGGCCGGCGGCGACCAGTCCAACAACATGGCGCTGTACTCCAACGCACAACCGTGCACATGAAGCAATTCATCACCGTCGAAGAAGCCCGTCAGCACATCCTCGAGGGCCTGGCCCCCCTGGACGCCGAGCGCGTCTTTTTGGCCAACGCCCCCGGTCGGGTGCTCGCCGAGGCCATCACCGCCCCGTCCAACTCGCCGCGCTTCGACAATTCGGCGCGCGACGGCTTCGCGCTGCGCTTTGACGATCTCGAAGGCGAGGCGCCCACGCTGCGCCTGGGCGGGCTGGTCGCCGCCGGCGGCATGGCCGAATTTCGCGTCGAGCCCGGCAGCGCCGCGCGCATCATGACCGGCGCGCCGCTTCCCGACGGCGCCGACACCGTCGTCATGCAGGAGCATTGCGAGGTCGACGAGGACGCCGGCACGGTGCGCGTCGTCGAGATGGGCGAGGTCGAGCGCGGCGCGTGGGTGCGCAAGGCCGGCGGCAATATGCGCCGCGGCGAGGTCGTGCTGGAACCGGGCGCGACCCTGGGACCGGCCGACGCGGGACTGCTGGCGAGCTTCGGGCGCTCGGTCATCAGCGTGATGCGCCGCCCGCGCGTGGCCATCGTGAGCACTGGCGACGAGCTCGTCGATCTGGACGCTGCCCCCGGCCCCGGCCAGATCGTCAACAGCAACGCCTACATGCTCCAGGCGCTCGTCCAAGCCCACGGCGCCGAGCCGCTCGTGCTGCCCATCGCGCCCGACGACGAGGACGCCATCCGCCAGACCTTCCAGCGCGCGGTCCAAAACGCCGACCTCGTGGTCAGCAGCGGCGGCGTGTCGGTGGGCGACTTCGACCTGACCCGCCACATCGTCGACGAGCTGACCGGGGGCATGAACTTCTGGAAGATCCGCATGAAGCCCGGAAAGCCGCTCGCCTTCGGCACCAGCGACGTCGGCGCACGCCGCGTCGGGCTCATCGGCCTGCCCGGCAACCCCAACTCCTGCTTTGTGTGCTTCCACCAATTCGTGCGCCCCGCCCTGGCCGCGCTGCAGGGCGTGCCCGACGCCAAGCTCGGCCTCGATCGCGTCACCGCCACGCTCGCCGAGGCCGTCCACACCACGCCCAGACGTCGCGCCTACCTGAGCGGTTGGCTCGACACCACACGCGCCGGCCACCCGGTGTTCCGCCCCGCCCAGAATCAAGATTCGGGGAACCTGCGGCTGTTCTGCCAGGCCAACGCGCTGGGGATCGTCGACGAGGGCGTCGCCGATCTCGACGCGGGCGACGAGATCGTCGTCGAGCTCCTCGCGTTATGAGCACATTCACATAACGCTTTTGGTTTCCGAGGACCCCCATCGCCTCGCGCTGTAACTGCGCGCGAGGCAGTGGGGGGTCCTCAAAAACCGAAAGTCCTTCGTAAAACCAGACACGATTGACGTTCGCAGATCGGCAAGGTGGTCAATTTTCCTTACGCCCCGCAGGCCAGCTCCACGAGCTGGCCGTCGTCCAGCCGGCGCTCGCCGCCGTCGACGAGGGCCTCGAGGGCGACCAGGCGCCGGTAGAAGCGCTCGCGCCGCTGTAGATCCATCGTGCGGGCCGCGCCGTAGCCGGAGTAAAAGGCGCGCACCAGCGCGTCGTCGTCGCCCAATCCGTACAGCCACAAAAGCGGCGCCAGATCGGCCTCGCTGGGAAGCAGCCGCGCGCGGCTAAAGCCGGTCAGCCCGACGACGTCGCGCCCGCTCGAATCGACCCACAGATGGGCGGGGATCAACCGGCCGTGGTTGAGGCTGGGAGGGTGGCGCGGGTGGAAGGCGCTGAGCTGGTTGCGCAAATCGCCGATGGAGGTCAGCAGCCGCGCGCGGGTGGCGTCGCCGACCTCGGCGTGGCGAACATGCTCGGCGAAGCGCTCCAGGTGGTGGGCGCAATAGCCGTTGAAGGTCTTCCAGCGCCCCAGGGTGCCGTCGCGCTCGAGATGCCCGCCCTCGAGCACGTCGCCGAACTCGGCGGGCACGTCCACCTCGTGCAGCTTGCGCGCAGTCTGGCCGATCGCGCGGGCGATCAGCCGGGCGCGCTCGCCGCCGAGGTCGACTAACGAACTCGCGCCCTCGCCGGCCAGATAGTCGGGGAGCGGCACGCCGTCGACGTCGCCCACCAGACACCAGGTGTGACCGGCCTCGATCAACGGCGGCACCACGAAGAGGTGATCGCCGACGGCGTCCCCATGCGCCCACGCCGAACGATGGGCCATGGCGGGGTCGGGCCACATATACAGCAGCGCCGGCTGGCCGTGGGCACGTACACGCCAGCGGCGCGCCTCGCCCTCGTCGCCGATCTCACCCAGCGGGCTCCACCCGCGGGTGTGCTGCAACTCCTCGAGCGCTGCGTCGATGCGACTGCTTGACTGCGACATCGTCCTTCCCGCTACTGACAGGCCGCCGGCACCTTTTCACCGTGTTTCTTGAACATCGCCTGCGCTGCCTGCACGACGCTGCGGCACTCCTGGGGGTCTTTGAGGCCCTGGGTCATCTTGCCGCAGGCCTTGCCGACGCCCTTGTGGTCCTTGATGGCCGCGCAACACCGGCTCATCTTCTGGCACTCCTGGGCGCGGCATCCCGGCGCGATGCTCAACACCAGGGCGACGAACAATCCGAAGGCCACGATCGATGAAATCCTTTTCATGGTGATCCCGTTGTAACATGAGGATACTTTGCGAACGAGTCGATTCCGATTACGATGATTACGTCACGATCTGCAAGCTTGCTCACTCTCCACCGGGGCATACGACGAGCCCGAGGCACTTGTGTCTGACCCGACCACAACTCCGCACATGCTCGGCCGGTTCGAACTGGTAACCAAGCTGGCCACGGGCGGGATGGCCGAGTTGTTTCTGGCGCGCGAACGGGGTCTGGCCGGGCTGGAGCGGCTGGTCGTCATCAAGCGGATCCTGCCCCACCTGGCCGACAATCCCTCGTTCATCGAGATGTTTTTGCGAGAGGCGCGCATCATCGCCCGTCTCAACCATCCCAACGTCGTCCAGATCTATGAGCTCGGCGAGGAGAACGGCAGCTACTATATCGCCATGGAGTATATCCACGGCAGCACCGTGCGCGAAATGCAGGTACTCGCCGAGCGCGACGGCGTGGAGCTTCCCGTGGAGGTGGCCGTGTCGGTCATCGACCGGGCCTGCCGCGGGTTGCACGCCGCCCACGAGCTGCGCGATCTGGAGGGCAATCCCCTCGAGCTCATCCACCGTGACGTCTCCCCGCACAACTTGATGTGCACCACCGAGGGCTTCGTCAAAGTGCTCGACTTCGGGGTCGCCAAGGCCAGCCAGGGCATCGAGGCGACCAATTCGGGCCACCTCAAGGGCAAATTTGCCTACATGTCCCCGGAGCAGTGCAAGGGCCTGAAGCTCGACCGGCGCGCCGACATCTTCGCGCTGGGCATCGTGCTGTGGGAGGCGCTGACCGGACGGCGGCTGTTCAAGCGCGAGAAAGATCTCGACATGATGCGCGCCGTCGTCCAAGAGGACGCCGAGCCGCCCAGCCTGTACAACCCGGCGGTGCCCGAGGCGATCGACCAGGTGGTGCTCAAGGCGCTGTTCAAAGACCGCGACCAACGCTACGAGACCGCCGAGCAATTGCGCTCCGACCTGCTCAAGGCCTGCCGCGCCAGCGGGCTAGCCTTCGGCGAGGATGTACTGACCGGTTTTTTGTCGCGCATCGCCGGCCGCGAGCTCGCCGAGCGCCAGTCGACCATGCAGGACGCCCTGGAGCGCTCGCTGACGTCGAACGAGCGGCGCGCCCTGCTGCACGTCACCGGTTCGGACTCGCGCTCGCAGGTGTCGAACTCCGGCAGCGACCAGGACCACCTGGCGACCGTCGTCGAGCGGCCCGGCCAGTCGACGCCCGGCAGCGGCTCGCACGGCGGACTTCGCCGCTCGCCCACCGGCAGCGGCTCGGTGCCCGGGCTTCGCCGCTCGCCCACCGGCAGCGGCTCGGTGCCCGGGCTTCGCCGCTCGCCTACCGGCAGCGGCAGCCTGCCGCCGGGGATCCGTCCGTTCGACGAGTCCGACTCGGGCTCGTACTCCCAGCCCAACGCGCAGTCCGACCTGCGCACCACCGCCACGCTGACCGAGGACGGGCGCGACCCCGGCTTCGCCCCCCAGAGCTTCGACGACACCCCCGAGGCCAACCGCACCTGGTGGTGGGTGAGCGGCGCCCTGGCGATGATCGCCATCGCCGCCGTCGTCGCCTGGCCGGCGTTCAAGGACTCGGCGACCGGTCAAAAGCTGTTCGGAAAGAGCCAAAAGCACGGGCCGATCCTCATCGGCGACCCCCTGCGGGTGGGCTGGGCGCCCATCGCCACGCCCAAGCTGCTGCGCGACGAGATCAAGCCCATCCGCACCTACCTGCAGAAGACGCTGGGCCGTCCGGTGCATATGGAGGTCACCGACAGCTACGAAACCCTCTCGCAAGGCGTCCAACACGGCAAATTCGACGTGGCCATGCTGCCGCCGTTTCTGTACGTCAAGACCAAGGCCGAGGAGCCGCGCATCAAGCTGGTCGCCCTGCGCCAATTCGGCGGGGCCACCTCCAGCGATGGACTGTTGCTGACGCGCATGGACTCGTCGGTGCGAAGCCTCGACGACCTCAAAGGCAAGACCTTTTGCTTCACCGACCACGACTCCACCACCGGCAATGTCTTGCCCCACGCCTACATTCGCCGCCAGGGCCACGACCCCAAAAAATTCATCGGCAAGGAGGTCTGGAGCGGCAACCACCTCCAGGTGCTGCGCGATCTGCTCGCCGGCAAGTGCGACGCCGCCGCGACCTACTCGGGTTCGTTTCTGACCGCCGGTAAATTCGGCATCCCCGTGGGCAAGATTCGCCAGTTGGCCATCACCGGCCACGTACCCCAGGACACGGTAGTCGTACCGCCGGGAACCCCCGACTCGCAGGTCAAAAAGCTTCGCAAGGCGCTGTTGGACTTCGACCCCGAGAAGGACGCCGGCGTCAAGGTCGTCGGCGACATCTTGCAGATCACCGGCTTTTCAAAGGGTGTCGACGCGGCCTTCGACGACCTGCGCCAGGCCCTCGCCCAGACGCACTCGCTGCCCAAAGGCGCCAAGCTGAGCAACGGTAAGGCCCCCGCCAGCCCCTGATCATCAATGATGGGGGATTCGCTCGACGACGATGGGAAGGACCCGGTCGGCGAAGACCTCGACCAGGTCGGTGTCGAGTTTGCCGTCGGCCGCCTCCAGGCGCAGGATCTCGACCGCGCGATCGGGGCTGGCCGCTTTGCGGTAGGGACGGTCGGCGGCGGTGAGCGCGTCGAAGATGTCGGCGATGGTCATCATACGCACCTGCGGCACGATCTGGTCGGCCTCGAGCCCCAGCGGGTAGCCGCTTCCGTCGAGCTTCTCGTGGTGGGCACCGGCGATGCACGGCACCCGCTCGAGCTCGTCGCTCCAGGGGATGCGCTCCAGGTATTCCTGGCTGCGCCGAGCGTGCGAGCGCATATCCACCCACTCTTGCTCGTTGAGCGTGCCCTTGCGGATGGTCAGGTTTTCGACCTCTTCCGCGCTCAGAAATGAGCATTGCTCCCCGCGGGCGTCGATATAATGGCGCTCGCCAAGCGTGCGCACCTGCTCGATGACACCGTCCTCGAGAAACGGCGCGCTGGCTACCCCCATCAACCATTCCAGGGTGGCGTCGAGCTCGGCACAATACTGATCGTATTGGTGCTCCACCTCGTGAAAATGGCGCGGATCGACCGCATCGCTCGTCCCCCCGAAGGTCTTGCGAATGAGGCGCTGGTAGTTGAGCGCCTTGATCATCTCGAAGCGCTGGGCGATGAGATCGAGGTGCAGATCCGGCAGGCGCTTGCCCTTGCGCAGCACGCTCTCGCGCACGGCGATCTTGCCGAAGTCGTGGAGCAGCGCCGCGTACCGCAGCTCCTTGAGCTCGCTGCGATCCAAAAAGATCTCCGAGAGCACGCCCGTCTCGATGCCGTTGACCGCCCCGGCCAACTCCAGGGTGTAGTCGGCCACGCGTTCGCTGTGGCCGGCGGTCGTGGGGTCGCGCGCCTCGATGGCGTTGACGCTGGCAGCCACGAAGCTCTCGAACATCTCGACGATATTCTCGGAGAGCTTCGCCCGCTCCAGGGCGAACGCCACGTTGGAGGCGAACACGCTGAACAGGTTGAGGTCGTGCTTGGAGAACAGGCTTCCCACCCCGCGCGTGTCCACCTGCATGACCCCTAGCAGCGAGCGCTGCCCGATGAGCGGCGCGCACAGACAGGCGGTGATCTGCGCGTCGAGGATCGATTGGCTGACATTGTCGCCCAGCGAATCCTTGACGAACAACACGCTCTCGCGCGTCTCGATGACCTGACGCAGGATGCTGGTGCTCAGGATGGGCTCTTCGTCGTCGGATTGGCCGGGCAGACGGCCGCGCACCCGGGTCACAAACGGGCTTGCCGAGCTGACCTCGTCGGGGTCGTCGGCCAGGGTGATCGCGAAGAAGTTGGCCGCCGGAAAGGCGTGGAAGATGGCCTCGACGATGAGGTCGAGGATGTCGTCGAGCTGGGTCTGACTGTTGAGCTCGCCGGCCAGGCGAAACAAAATCGCCGAACGATCGTCGCTGCTGGCCAGGTCCCGCGGGATCGACTGCACGCCGCGCATGGCGGTGGTGATCATCGTCTCGCGCGCCCCGCCCTCCAGCTTGCTGCTGTGGCTGAAGATCTCTTCGGTCGGCCCGCCCGCCTCGTCGACGCTGATGACCTCGGTGTCCACGAGGTCGTCGTCGAGGTCGTCGTCGAGCTGTTCGTCGTCCTCCATATGCACGCGAATCAACGTGCAGCCGACCTGGATCTCCGCGCCGTGCGTGAGGCGCACGCGGCTGGATTTGTGACGGTCCTGCAAATGCAGCGAGACGTCGTCGACCAGCACCAGCGAGCCGTGGCGGCTCTGCAAGTCCCGGTAGATGAGCTCGCCATCCTCGAAGGCAAGCTCGCCGTGCTGGTTGGAGACAAACCCGTCGGTGAGCACAAAGTCGTTGCTCGAGCCCCGGCCCACGCCCACCCGAGTGTCCGCGGCGAACGCATGGCGCATGCCCGCATCCGGTCCGCTGACCACCGTCAGGCTGACGACTTGCCCCTTGCTGTCTTTCGACCCCGTCTCTGTCATATCCATCGATCAATCGCACGAATGGGACGCTGATTTTACCATACGGTCATAAGCGATGCTACGCCAACTGCCGTGGCGGCGCGGCCCGACAGGGCCCGACACAGGCCGATTTCGCCTGGTTTCTTGTGATGCGATGCAGTTTTCCCCCAATATGGTAGTGGGGATGACATCGAGTGCTGTTCAACCGTACCAGTGCAGCCACCTGCCGGGCGGAGATGCGATGAACCTATTGTTTGCGAATGTAGTGACAGTCCGGCGCCTCGCGACGTTGGCGTTGCTGGCCGTGCTCTCGGTCGGCCTCAACGCGTGCAGCGGCAACGACTCGGCCACCAATGGCAAAGCCCACCCGGCAAGCGACGCCGGCGGCCTGAGCGACGCCGGCGGCGATGCGTCCTACGACACCGGCGTGGACGCCGCAAGCGTCGATGCCACCGGCGACTCCGGCCCCGACGCGGACGCCGGCGGGGGTTATGACCCCAGCCTGGCGGATCTGGGCGCCCCGCCCACCGACTGCCCCACGACCGTGGTCAACGACGGGGCCGACGGGGCCACGGTGCGCGCGCGCATCTTCGTGCCCAGCTACCGGCTGGACTTCGGCGCGCTGACCTCGCAGCGAACGTTTCGTGAGCATATTCACCAGCTCATCCATGAAAAGGTCTTGCCCTGTCGGGCCCCGCATCTGCCCAACGTGGTGGTGTTTCCCGAGTCGATGAGCCTGCCCATGCTGCTCATCGGCCCCAAGGCCGACGCCGCCCGCCACATGGCCCAGTCCACCCAGGCCCTGACCAGCATGGTCGGCAAGCTCACCGACGCCTTTGGCTACTACGGCGAGCAGTTTCCGGACACGAGCATCCCCAACCGGCTGTTGCTGGCGTTGACCGACACGGTGGTGCGCGCCACCTACGACACCTTCGGCCAGCTCGCCGACCGCTACGACCTGTACGTGTCCGTGACCGTCGATCTGCCCGACTTCGAGAAGACCACCGACCCCGCCCTGGTCGCGCGCGTGGGCGACCCGGACTACCCCGACCTGCAATACGCCTACGTGGCCACCAGCCCAAAGGTGCACAACCGCCAGATCTTATTCGGCCCCGACGGCAAGGTCGTCGACGAGACCCTCAAGACCTACGTCACCCAGACCGAGATCACCCAGTTGAACATCGCCCCGGGCGACTTCACCGACATCCACCTGATGGACACCCCGTGGGGGCGCACGGGCGTGGTCATCTCCAAACCCGCCTGGATGCCCGACGTCCAAGACCGCCTCGACGACCTGGGCGCCGAGATCATCTTTCAGCCCGAGGCGTTCGTGGGCGGGTGGGTCAAACCGCTGCCGCCGACGATGCCCCCCACCCAGCAGGTGCGCTGGCAGCCCGATGTCTTCATGCTCGCCGGCTGGAATCTGGTCCAACGCAGCCCCCGGGCGACCCACGGCTACGTGGCGCAGTTGACCGGCAATTTCTTCGAGCTGCCCGCCGACGGTCAGGTCCAATTCATCGAGAAGGCCAGCCGCCAGGCCGGCGCCGCCGCCTTCGTGGGCCAGCCGGGGCCGCTCGCCGGCAATACGTTCATCGGCCCGTGGGCGTTCGACGACCCCGGTCAGGCAAACCCCTCGATGAGTCTCGCGCAGCGGCGCACCGACTTGCGCGCCGACGGCGCCAAGTTGCTGCCCGGCTCGGGCGACCCGCGCGAGGGCGACTACGTCGACGGCATGTGGGCCGCCGACCTGCACGGACCCGATCCCTCGGCCTACCCCATCTCCGTGCAAACCCACCCGCAGATCGCGGTGATCGGCGCCAAGACCTACGTCGTCTCCAGCGCCGGCCAGATCGGCCAGCGCCGCCTGCGCGTGCAGGTCTACCAGGACGGCGCGTTGGCCTCGGACGCCACCGAGGAGTTTGCCGGCTACGACGTGGTGCGCCCGACCATCGCCGCGGGCAGCGGCAAGCTCCACATCGTCACCGAGCTCATCGGCGACGGCGAAAATCGGCTGGGCTATACCACCTTCGACACCCAGACCGACCACTTCGCGGGCACACATAAGGTCATCGCCGCCGACGAGGTGGGCCAGTGGGCCTTCCACCCGTCGATTCAGGTTCAGGGCAACCTGCTGCACATGAGCTGGATCAAACGCGTGGGCAACGCCAACCGGGCCTACTACGCCCAGACGAGCCTGGACGCGCCCTTCGAGCAACTGTCGGTGGACACCGCCATCGAAGCGCGCCCCCAAGACCGCCCCGGGCTTCGCGCCGACCAGTGGGACGCGCGCGTGGCCGTGTCGTCTCAGGCGATCGCGGTGACCTGGATGGACTTCAAGGATTGGCAGTGGGAGATCCGGGCGGCGGTGAGCACCGACGGAGGCCTGAGCTGGTCGCAGCCGCTGCGGCTGGACACCGTGCCCGGCGGCGTCGAGGCCATCAACTCCACGCCGCGCATCCGCCACCTGCTCAACGCCACCTTTGCGGTGGCCTGGACCGACGCCCGCGCCACCCGCGCGAATACGCGCGTGGCCTACGCAATGCTCACAGCGAACTCCGACGGCACCGCCACCGCCACGCCGGCGCAGCTCGTCGACGCCGACGGCCCCTACGACCGCTGGTCGTGGCGGCCCACGGTGGTCGACGACGGCGCCCAAGCCTGGCTTGTCTACCAGACCCTCGAGGGCGATTCGTGGTCGGTCCAGCGCGTGCCCATGACCAAGGGCGCGCCGGGAAGCGTCGAGACGCTTGTGGACCCGTCGACGACCGCCAAACACTTCGTCGCCGCCTCCGTCGGCGCCGACGGGTCCACTAAGCTGGCCTACGAGGAGGTCGCGCCCCATACCGGCGGCGCGTCTCAGGTCCGCTTCAAGTCCATCGCCGCCACGCCCTGAGCGAACGTCACCCAGACGGTTCAGCCTGGCGGTACAGCTCGTAGACCTTGCGCATCGCCGCCGACATCGCCAGCGACTCCAGCTCGGCGCCGACCACCCACTGGACGGGCTGTTCGGGGTCGTCGACAAGCTCGGCCACGGCGGCCTCGCCGTCGAGGTGGCGCGTATGTGCCCGAATGGTCATCCGGATATGGGAGAAGTGATGGACCAGCTCGCCGAGCGGCTCAGGCGCCGCCGCGGCCGCTGACGGGTGGGCGAGGTCGCCGCGAAGAAGCGCGGCCATCGCGCCCGCGGGGGCGTCCTTAGCGTCGACTTCGACGCTGGGAAACTCCCACAGGCCGCCGAGCAACCCGTCGGCCGGCCGCTTGACCACCAGAAACTCCCGGCCGGCGTCGCCCGGCCGCGTCACCACCGCCGTGCGTACGCTCACCGGGCGCTGTCGGGTGCGCTTTCGCGTCGCCGGATAAGCGCTGGGATCACCCTGGGCGAAGCCCCGACAGTGCTCGCGCAATGGGCACAACAGGCACGCCGGGTTTTGCGGGGTGCACACCGTCGCCCCCAGCTCCATAAGCGCCTGGTTGAAGTCGCCGGGCGCCCCGGGGTCGACGAGTTGCTCGGCCAGCGCCCAGAACATCTTCTGATTGGCGGTCGCCTTGGGATCGCCGCCGATGGCGTAGACCCGCGCCAGGACACGCTCGACATTGCCGTCGACCACCGCCTCGGCCTCCCCGAACGCAATCGAAGCGATGGCGCCGGCGGTATACGGCCCCACCCCCTTGAGTTTTTTCAGCCCCGCCGCCGTGCGCGGCAGGCGGCCGTCCATCTGCTCGACGACCGTCTTGGCGGACTCGTGCAAGAAGCGCGCGCGGCGGTAATAGCCCAACCCCGCCCACATCTCGAGCACCGCTTCGCGCTCGGCGCGCGCCAGGGCCTCGACGCTGGGAAAGCGCACCATCCAGCGCTCGTAATAGTCCAGGACGGTGGCGACCTGGGTCTGCTGCAGCATGATCTCGGAGACCCACACCGCGTACGGGTCGTCGACCTCGCGCCACGGAAGCTCGCGGCGGTGGCGACGGTACCAATCGAGCAGCGCGGCGCGTATCGCGTCGCGCTCGGCGGGGTCGACCTCGGTCGGGGTTGCTGGGGGCGCCTGGACAGCCATGAAACCTCAGGGGAGTGACTACTGCGCGCAGACCGGCGGCGGGTTGGCCGCGTCGGCGCATTTCTGACAAGTGAGGGTGTCCTGGGAGAAGAACTCCCCGGCCCCGCATTGACACTGCTCGACACACTGGGCGACCGGGCAGCCGCGGTCGTCTTTGACGATTTCGAAGCCGCAGCCGGCCTGGCAATCGGGCACGACCGCCGCCGGACACGCCGTACACAGATTGGTGGCGTCGTCGTAATACTCGTCGGCGGTACAATCGCTGGGATTGTCCGTCGCCGTCCCGCAGGCCGCCAGTGCCGCCAGCGCCGTCACCAACATCAGCGCGGCCGCCCACAACCGCCAGGCCGTCGCCCAACGCCCCCGAGTGCTGCTCATATTTGGATGCATCCTCGTCCCTCATTCAGGCAAGGAAAGTTAGATATCCGCCCCTGTGGCGGCTCCTCTCCTATCAAACGTAACCACGCCGGCACAAGCACTCGGGTTGTCGCACGTGGCCGGCGGCTTAGCTTCCAGAGTACGGCGAGACCGACACGACAGTGGATAAGCTTTACTCCAAAATTGCCATTTGCCTCGGGACAACCACGCAGACTTATGGTAATTTGGATATTAGCGACATTCACTATTAATGACTGCAGCCCTGGTGAGCCCCATCGACGGGAGCTCTCGCCACGCCCCGATCACCCGAGCGAGGAGTTGGTGTTGACAGGCGCATGTGCCAAACGAGCCAACGGCCATCTGGCCTGCATGTTTGGCCTGCTGGCGATGCTGGCAGCGAGCCTCTTGGCCGCGCCGGCGTTTGCCGAGCAGCCCGTCAAGCTGTTGCGGCTGCGCGATAGCGACCGCAGCGCCCGGCGCGCCGATAATTTCGACCTTCCGTCGGGGCGCGACGCCGCCATCAGCGCCGACCGCCACACCCTGATCCAACAGCAAAGCGCGATCATCGGCGAGGTCGTCGCCCGCCCGGCGCCGCGTTGGCTCGACGGCCAGCCCCGGGACGATGCCCGGGTGCATGCCCCCGCGGCCATCGAGCGGCGCGAGCTGCGCGACTCACCGACCAACCGGCTGGCATGGGGGCTGACCGGCACCGGCGCCTCCATCTTCACCGGCGCCCTGCTGTACCACTTCCAGACCATGGCCCAGCAAAACCAGTACGACTCGCTGACCGCCCGCGCCGGCCGCCAGCAGTACCGCGATCTGCGCAACCAGATCGACCAGACCCGCAAATTCGTGCTCGCCCTCTACGCGGTGGGCGGCTCGATGCTCACCGGCGGCGTCGTCCTGATGGCCACCGACGACATCAACGGCGAAGGCGTCCAGGCCAAGCTCGCCCCCGCCTGGATGAACGGCGGCCCCGCCGCCCGCCTGCAGGTGTCCTTCTAGGACTAGCCCTCCGTGGCGAGCAGGTTCGCTCAGCGATCGGGCCTCGAATCTTTTTCGCAGTTAGCGCCCCCGCGTGGCTTGTCCCGCGGGACGCACAGAATCGGCAGCTAGCGAGATGCGGCTTCTCCCCCTTTCTACGAGGCGGGCCGAGCCGACGGCCGGCTCCGACTTCCGGTCCCGGTTTCCGGTCACGGCCCCGGCTTCTGGTCACGGTCACGGGTTCCGGCATCCGGCCACGGCTCCGGCATCCGGCCACGGCTGAGGGATCGACCCACCGAACGATTTTTCATATCCTGATCCCCAAGAAAGAGTGACGGCGTCCCTGCGGGCTAAGCTTGGACACCGTCGATGCCAATGTCCGCTTCTAAAGTTGGGCGTTCTGGCGCTTTCGAGCAACGCGCGCTCGACTCGGGCAGTCGAGCATCGAAGCGAGCAGCTTCGCTTGGCAGTGCGCGCAGGCATCGGGCTCAAAGAGCGCGTCTCGGACAATGCCTTTGGGCTGGCCTTGCAGAAGGTCGATTGGTGCGCGGTTCGCCGCTGTCTTCATCGGCACATCAAGGCCGAGAAGCGCCGAGAAGCGCCGAAAGCGCCTTTTAGCCACCCGCCTGTCCAAGAGCACCGTGGCCACACCAACGAGTGGACGACCATCGAGCTGACGCTGGGCGCGCTGCTTTCGGCCTACGGGCGCACAAACCTTATCGAGCGGGTGACCGCTTCGGATGAGAAGTCCTCGGTGGGAAACCGCTACTTTGTCAGCTCCGAAGACGCTGATGAGCTTAGCGCCCAGGAAGTGCTCGAGCTCGCAGCGCACGCGCTGCGGCAAGCCAGACCTGGAAGAGATCTGGCACCGAAAAACGCGCCCGCCGCCGTGGGGGAAAGGGGGTGATACGCTCGTTCGCGCGCCGCCAACCGCTCAAAGCTCCCAGATTGGCCGTGTAGCTACTGCGGCGGCGATCATTGATCGAACCTGCCGTGGCGAGCAGCCTACGCAATTGCACTCTTGTAAAGGTGGCTGGTATTTGGTTGGTTGGAGCCTCGAACAGGCCCTGCCAGCACGGACCGCAACACACTACCAACCATGCACACCAAATACCTCATCATCGGCGCCGGCATGTCCGGCCTGGCCTTCGCCAACTTCATCGACTCCGAGGACTACCTGATCTTGGAGCGCGAGCCCGAGATCGGCGGGTGGTGCAAGACGGTCAAAAAAGACGGGTTCGTCTGGGACTTCTCGGGCCACTTCTTCCACTTCAAGCGCCCCGAGATCGAACAGTATTTGCGCGATCGCATGCCCGACGACGAGGTCACCACCGTCGTCAAGAACTCCCAGATCATCTACAAGGACGCGCTGGTCGACTTTCCCTTCCAGAAGAATATCCACCAGCTCGCCAAGGATGACTTCGTCGAGTGTCTGTACGACCTGTTCTTTCGCGACGAACTCGACGAGGCGTTCGCCGCCGACAGCTTCAAGGGCATGCTCTACGAGAAGTTCGGCAAGGGCATCAGCGAGAAGTTTTTGGTCCCCTACAACGAGAAGCTGTATGCGTGCGACCTCGAGGAGCTCGACCGCGACGCGATGGGCCGCTTTTTTCCGTACGCCGACCTTCGCGACATCGTGCGCAATATGCGCCGGCCGGACAATGCCTCGTACAACGCGACGTTCACCTACCCCAAAAACGGCGCGATCATGTACGTCAACGCGCTCGCCTCGGAGGTGCCCGACGAGCGCATCCTGCTCGATCAGGGGCTGGTCGACCTCGACCTCGAGCGCAAAGTGGCCACGACTGCTCAGGGCGACGAGATCGAGTTCGAATACCTGATCTCGTCGGCCCCGTTCGACCGTCTTCTGGCGTTGAGTGGCCTGGAGCACGACCCGGAGGTGTTCACCTACAACAAGGTGTTGTGCTTCAACCTGGGCTTCGACAAGAAGGGCCCCGAGGGGGTCCACTGGATCTACCTGCCCGAGAAGAAGTACGCGTTTTACCGGGTGGGCTTCTACGACAATATCCTGGGCGACGAGCGCATGAGCCTGTACGTCGAGATCGGCTATCCCAAAGACGCCGAGGTCGACGCCGAGGCGATGAAACAGCGCGTGCTCGACGACCTGAAGGAAGCCGGCATCGTCAAAGATCATACCCTCGTCGCCGACCACCACGTCGTGCTCGACCCCGCCTACGTGCATATCACCCAGGACTCGCGCGCGGCGTTCGACCACTACAGCTCGATGCTGCAGCTTCGCGGGGTGCACTCCATCGGGCGCTACGGCGGCTGGACCTACTGCTCCATCGAAGATAATATCGTGGAAGCACGCACATTGGCGCAGAAGTTCAACGACTTGGGGAGCTGACCATCCCTGCGACCGAGGAGTAGCCCGTGTTTGGCATCGACGATAAGCGTCTCAAGAGCGGATTCGCCGGTGTCGTGGCCCTGGTTCTGGTCGCCTTCGAGGTTCATTCGGGCCACGCGAGCAGTCGCTATGGCAGCGGTGTGTCCAGCGACAGCCCGGTGTTCTGGCTCAAAGATGGAGTGTTGAGCGTGGTGGGGTTCTACCTACTGTTCTCGGCGATGTTCGGTTGGAGTCTATTCGGCGAGTTTAAAGACCGCGACGACGACACCGCCATGCTTGGTGACGATGCGCCCGCCGCGCCGCTGGCAGACGAACCTGCGGCGGCCCCCTCCGAGGAGCCCGACGAACCAGGCTTTTGGTAGAGCGCGGCTCAAAGCCCCAGCATCGCCACCGAGATCACGAAGAAGATCCACACCCCCAACACGTCGATCACCGTGATCACCAGCGGTCCGCTGCCGGTGGCCGGGTCGAGGTTTCCCTTCTTGAACAAGATGGGCACCAGCGAGCCCAGGATGGCGGCCACGGCCATGGCCGCGACCATGGCGGTGCCCATCGTCGCGGCGAATAGCCACGGGGAGGTCTGCGGGAAGCCGTGTTGCTTCCAGAAAAGCGCCCCGGCGATGGCGCCGATGAAGATGCCGTAGGAGATGCCCAGCAGCGCGCCGACGACGAGCTCCTTGAGCACGACGCGCCCCAGCTCGACGAAGTCGTATTTGCCCAGGCTCAACCCGCGAGTGACGATCGCCGAGGACTGGGTGCCGATATTGCCGGCCATGCCGATCATCACCGGGATGAACGCCGCCAGCGGGATCATCGCGAGCAGCGAGCCCGAGTAGTTGTACACCACGAACATGGCGAAGACGCCGCCCAGAAAACTCGGGAGCAGCCACGGCCAGCGCGCGCGGAAGCTGAACATCACCGAGTTGTACCGGCCGACGTCCTCCTGGCCGGCACCGGCCATCAACAGCATGTCCTCGGTGGCCTCCGATCGAATGACGTCGATGATGTCGTCGACGGTCACGATCCCCACCAGCCGGTTGTTGTCGTCGACCACCGGCAGCGCCACCAGGTTGTAGCGCGCGATCAGCCGGGCGACCTCTTCCTGATCGGTGTCCACGCGCACGCGGATGACGTCGGGGATCATGAACTCCTTGAGCGGCTTGTCGCGCTCGGCGCGCACCAACTCGCGCAGCGTGGCCACGCCCACCAGAGTGTCGTGCTCGTTGACCACGTACAGGTAGAACACGACCTCGGCCTCGCCGGCCTCCTTCTGCAACTGCTCGAGCGCCTCCTGGGCGGTGGTGTGCTGCTCGAGGGCAAAATAGTCGGTCGACATCAGCCCGCCGGCCGACTCCGGGTCGAAGGCCAACAGCGACTCGGTCTCGGCCTGATCTTCCTTGCGCATCATCGCCACGAGCTTGTCGCGGCGCTCCTCGTCGCGCACCAGATCGAGGGTATCGGCGGTGTCGTCCGAGGGCATGAACTCCAGGATGTCGACCAACTTGCGATCGTCGATCTGTTCGAGAAACGGCACCAGGATATTGGGCTCGAGTTCGCTCAACACCTCCGCGGCACGCTCGCGATCGGTCTTTTCGACCACCACGAAAAACGCGTGGCGCTGCTCGGGGGTCAGCGAGCTGAATGTGTAGGCGAGGTCAGCGGGATGGGTGCGCGCGATGATCTTGGCGAGCTGCGGGGTGGCGTTGCGCCTGAGCAGCTTGGCCACGGAGGTGGTCAAAACCTTATTCGACTCGCGTTTCATGGCAGACCCACAGGGTGGCGGCGTGCGACGCATG
The DNA here is from genome assembly GCA_963697525.1 of uncultured delta proteobacterium. GTDB lineage: Bacteria > Myxococcota_A > Bradymonadia > Bradymonadales > Bradymonadaceae > Bradymonas. The sequence continues at coordinate 3,270,389 of OY969087.1, read as the reverse complement.
CCGAAAAAAAAGCTGGCAGTCGGATCAGCGACAGCCAGCTTCCAAATCTCGTCGTCGAGGCTAACGTCCTAGTGACCCGAGGAATCGCTCGCGGTCTCGTCGCCCTTGTCGGCCGGCTGCTCGAGCGCCCACCGCGTCTCCTGCGCGGCCTGCTCGACCTCCCACTGCTGCTCGCTGGCGGTGGGGAAATGGGCCGAATCTTTGGCGGTGGCGCGGCTCCCGGTCAAGAAGTTGACCACGATGAACAGGAAGACGAGCACCAGGCCCACGGCGACCACGTGGGAGGCGCGCACGCCGCGCGTCCATCCGGTCATCTGCGATCCGAAGCCGGCGACCTGCTTTTTGGCTCGCTTCTTGGCCTTGGAGATCGACTTGCGCGCCGCCATGCGCCGCTCGGGCACCTCGGCGATCGGCTCTGGGCGACGACCGGTGTGGCGATCGAACGCCTGGATGATCGTCTCCGGGTCGAGCTTGAGTTCGCGGGCGTAGCTGCGCAGGTGACCGCGCACGAATACGTCGGCGCTATACTCGTCGTAGCGGTTGGCTTCCAGATGGCTGAGCATGGTGCGCGGGATGCGCGTCATGGCGGCCACGTCCTGGAGGCTCAGCCCCAGAGCATTGCGGGCGTCCTTGAGAAGGGCTCCTGGTGACTTCTTGACAACTTCGCGGCTCATACAGCGTTGACGACGGCGCTAAAGTAGGGGGAAAGGACGATTTTGCTCGATGCTGGCCCTTCGGTCTCTAAGAGACACGCAATCCCGCACAGCACACGATCATGACGTGGCGTCGGTGATACAACCCGGCTTGCAGCATCAGAACTGGAGGTGTTTCCTCACTCGATCATTGAACCACACCAACCCTCATACTGTCAACATTTTGGCCGACAGATTACGGGGGCGCAAACTTTTTTCTCGAACCCCTCACCGACCGCCGGCAGGCGTGGCCAGGCGGGGCCCAACATGACCGTTCGGGGCGCATATGATCATCGTTGCGCCCAGAATGCAAGGCTGATCGCGCAGAATCTTTGCGTCGCGCGTCACTTCCCCCTAAACTTGACACCCTATAGGGTGGCTGATAGCACTTCCGGGGTCTCTTTACGTTGATGATCCGGGGTGCCTTTCAAAGTTTTTTTGAATGTAGCACACGCGCCTGTCAGGAGATGTTTTATGCGTAGTCATGTTGTTGCCTCGGCCTTCTGCGCCACCACTGTCAGCTTACTGCTTATCTCGACGGTGGCCCGGGCGGCAGAATATACCGACCTGCTCGACGCGGCAGACGACTTCGACGATTTTAAGGAGAGCACCTACGATCCGTTCGATTTCAATATCGAGCCCTCCTTTCGCTTCGACATCGCCACCGCTCAAATCGCGCGCGAGGCCCCTTGCGTGCCCAACGAGTCCGATAACGTCGCCAACAACCCGCGCGTGGTCGTCGATCCGGGCCGCTGTAGCGATCCCTCGATCGTGTACAACCGCGAGATGGCCTACAAATACACCCAGAGCCGCATCAATCTGACGCTGCGCGCCGGGCTGTACAAGGATCTCGAGCTGCGCATCAAGGTGCCCTACGTCATCAGCAGCTCCTCGGGCCTCAAGTACGACAACGAGTCGAGCATCGCCGATCAGCAGGTCAACGCCGACAACTCCTCGGTGGATCCGTCCAACGCTCGCGTCCAGCAGCGCGCCCAGGACGTCTTCTCTCCGCAGGATAGTTACCAGCAGACCGTCCAGAAGTTCGACGAATTCAACATGTACCGGTTCTTCGACCTGAGTAAGGACTACCGGTATATCGAGCGTTCCGGCTTCGCCGATCCCTCGGTGGGCCTGTTCTGGGCGCCGTTCAACGACGAGCGCGACGACACCAAGGCCACCCTGTTGGTGGGCATGGAGTACACCATGCCGATCGCGCCCATCAAAGAGGCCAACGACACCGACGTGGGCCTGGGCGAGCACATCCTGCACTGGAAGCTGGCCTCCTCGAAGCAATTCGACTGGGTCAACCCCTACTTCGGCCTGGAATACTTCCTGCCGATCGCCGCCAGCGACTCGCCCATCCGCCAGGCCGACCCGCAGAACCAAGGCCAGGTGTTCGTCAACCCGCCGATGCGCGGTGAGGTCACCATCGGCAGCGAGTTCATCCCCTACCAGAACGACAAGACCGGGGAGCGCTACGCCATCGATCTTCGCTTTACCATGGGCTACGTCAGCGAGGGCCGCGACTACACCCCGCTGTACGACCACATGGTCAACAGCCAGTGCAACAACAAGACCGTCAGCCAGGTGTTGCCCAAATTCGATACTCAGGGCCAGTTGACCAACCCCAATGACGTCGCCTGCGCCTGGATCGTTCAGCAGCCGTCCAACGCCGACCCCAAGCCGGTCTACGACCTGACCACGCTCAACGACCAGCAGCAAAAGACCATCCCGTTTAGCACCAACGGCATCATGACCGTGGAGGACTACGGGACCTTCGCCGGCCAGCTCGGCTTTTATTTGCAGCCGTCGAAGTACTTCCAGCTCAACGCCAAGGTCAAACTCAAGCACCGCCAGGAGCACTTTTTGACCAACGCGCGCACCGGCCGCGACATCGCCAACTCCCAGGAGGCGACCGCCGACAACACCGTCGACCTGACCGGCCCGGACGCCCAATACGAGCGCAACCCGGTGTACAACCCCACCTACGATTCGTCGGGCAACCGCTTCCGCATTCAGAAAGACAACCAGTGGTCGTTCATCATCAACGCGGCCCTGCAGTTCTGAGCGAGACGGACAACGGGTAGCGAAGAGCCGCTTCGCTACCCGTTGTCTCCCCTCTTCACCTTCTTCACCTTTTCGATGCGCTCGTAGAGCTCGGACTTTCGCACGGCGAATAGCTCCGAGACGACCTCTTTGATCCCCCGTGGGCGCATCCCCTGGTCGAGCAATTCGGCGATCTTGGCGTCGATCTGCGCGTCGATGTCCTCGCCGTCCTCCTCGGCGCTGAACGGCGCGAGAAGCACCACGAATTCGCCGTGGATCTCGCGGCCGGCGAGCTCGGTGCGCACCGCCCTGCAGGCGCCGCGAAGATACTCCTCGTGCATCTTGGTCAACTCGCGCGCCGCGCATACCTCGTGGCCCGCCCCGAAGACCGCCTCCACGTCCTCGAGGAGCTCGACGACGCGATAGGGCGACTCGTACAGCACCACGGTCACGCCCAGCTCACGTAGCACCTGCAGGCGCTCTTGGCGCGCCTTGGTTTTGTTGGGAAGAAAGCCCTCGAAGAAAAAGCGGTTGGTGGGCAGCCCGGAGGCGCTCAAGGCCACGGTCGCGGCGACCGGCCCGGGCAAGGCCACCACCTCGATGCCGGCGTCGGCGGCGGCGTGCACCAGCCGATAGCCGGGATCCGAGATGGTCGGCGTGCCCGCATCCGACACGAGCACCACCCGTTTGCCATCGCCAAGCTCGGCCAACAGTTGCCGGGTACGCGCTTCCTCGTTGTGCTCGTGATAGCTGACCAGCCGGGGCTTGCCGTCGGTCCTGGGAATCCCCAGAAGCTCGAGCAACTTGCCGGTGCGCCGGGAGTCCTCGCAGGCGATGACGTCGGCGCCGGCGAGGGCGTCTCGTTGGCGAGGCGTGGTGTCGTCGAGGTTTCCAATGGGTGTCGGACAGACGATGAGCATGAGTCGGGCTCACGAATATAAGGTGACGCAAAAAGGCGCCCCGTCGGGACGCCCTTTTGCGTTTGATTGCCCTCGAATCAGCTCGCCAATGCTCAGCCGATGGCCAGGCCCAGACGCTGGCGAATCTCGAAGTACTCGTCGCTGATGGAGAAGAGGACCATCTCGCGGATCTTCTCTTTGACGGTGGCTTTGCCGATCGGGTTGGTGTCGTTTTTGATGCAGCTCGCCGCCTCGTGCAGGTCGCCGCACATCACCAGGCCCATGCGGATGCAGGTATTCTCGACATGGGTCAGCCAGGCCGACAGGTTCGGGTTCTTACCCTGCGCCAGATACTGCTTCATGTACTTGCGCACCTGGGTGAGCATCTGGGGCGGAATGTTCTGCAGCTCCTGAATGACCTTGGCCCCCTGCTCGCCCAGTTGCTGGCCGATACCGAGGCTGGGGTCGGTGATGTGCATGGTGGCCATGAACAGCAGCTTGAGGTTTTCGGTGGGGAAGCCCACCGACCCGATGTAGTGCTCCGGGCGCATCCAGCACAACTGCTTGCCCACCAAGAAGGCCAGCTCGCGATCTCCTTTGCCCTGCATCATGTCCGCGCCGATGACCACCGCCGGCGTGGGGGCGTTGGCGTTGCGAATGCCGAGCGCCTGATCGCGCTTGAGGTAGACCTCCGGCGCCGGGATCAGCGCCTCGGTGCGGGCGGCGTATTTGTAGATCTTGCAGAACAACAGTTGCTGGTCGAGGTCGAGCTTGTCCTTGCGCGGATGCAGCCCCCACGGGCCCTTCTTGAGGCTGCTGGAGTAGTAGCCGCGCAGCCCCTGCCCGATGATGCTCATGATGAAGCTCATGAGCATCTCCTGCTCGGGGTGGTACAACAGCCGGTACAGCTCCTGCTTGAACTGGCCTTTGGCCGCCGGCAGGTTCTGGCCCAGGTACTGGCGGTAGAACTTCTCCTCCTGCTCGTTGGCGCTCTGCAAAAAGCTCAGCGTCGCCGACATGCACCAGGCCCGGTCGTACTGCTTCTTCTGGATGTACGCCTTGAACAGCGCCCGGTAGCTCTCGATGCGGAAGGGATCGAGCTTGATGAGCTCTTTGTGCTGGTTGATCGCCCCTTCCGGGTCGCCGGCCTTCTTCTCGTAGAGTTCGGCCAGAATCAGGCGCAACTTCTGGTCGTTGGGGTTCAGCCCCACGGCCGCCTCGTAGGCGCCGATGGCGCTTTTGACGTGGCCCAGACGGCTGCGATAGATCTCGCCGAGGTTGGTCCACAAAAGCACCTTGATATTCTCCATCGACCCGTCGTCGTTCTCGGCGACGCGGCGCAGCATGCGCCGGTAGGCGCGCTCGAGCTCTTTCCACTCCTTGGCCTCGGTCATGATGCGGTCGATGGCCTCGAAGGCCTTGAGCATCTTGACGTCGGCGTCCAGGGCGGCGTCGAAGTAGTTGACGCCCTCGATGGGGTCGCCGATCTCGTCGCGGAAGATGACGCCCACCGTGTAATTGTACTTGGCGGCGCGGCCGGCGTCGGTCTCGCCCTCGATGAGGCGCTGCAAGATCTCGACGGCTTCGACCCACTGCTTGGTCTTGGTGTACAGGTCGAGCAGCTTGCGCAGCACCGACATGCTCTCGGGCTCGATGTCGAGCGCCTCCAGGTAGACCGCCACGGCGCGGTTGCGGTCACCGACCTTCTTGGCCAGCAGATCGCCCATGCGCGTCAGCAGCGCGAAGCGCGCGGCCGACTCCTGCTCGGTCTCCAGCATCCGCCGCGAGTACTCGACGACCTGCTCCCAGTTCTCCTGCTCCTCGTACAGCTCGATGAGGGCCTCGAGCACCGGGCGGTTGTGCCCGTCGATCTCGAGCGCCTTGATGAAGTACTCGATGGCGCGCCGGTTCTCCCCGAAGCGGCGCCGGATGCGTCCGCTGCGCTCGTACAGCGTGACCATCTCGTCGGTGGCGAGCTTGTCGAGGTGCTGGAACTCGAGGTTCTCGAAGACCGTGGCGGCCTTCTCGAAGTCCTCGTTGTCGAACAGCAGGTGACCCAGCCCCTTGAGCGTCTCGTAGTCGTTGGAGTCGTACTCGTAGGCCTCGCGGTAGTGCTCCAGGGCCTTGTCGCGCTGCTCGAGGCGGTGGAAGGTCTGGCCGGCCTGCAGGTGCAGACCGTGGAGCTTCTCGGACTCGGCGTCGCTCTTCTTGTACTCCTCGATGACCAGCTCGAGCAGCGGCACCGCGCGCTCCCAGCGCTGCTCGCGCATATACATGGCGATGAGCGGCTCGGCGGCGGCGACGTTGCGCGCGTTATTCTCCAGCGCGGCCTCGTAGTAGTTGAGGGCGCTGACGCGGTCGTCGATCTTGTCCTCGTAAAGCTTGCCGATCTCTGCGAGGTACTCGGCCTTTTGATCGAGGTCGCGCGAGGCGTCCTCGGCCTGTTTGAGCGCGCGGATCAGCGGCTGCCAATCGCCCTTGCGCTCGTAGACGCGCCGCAGCGCGTCGATGGCCTCGGGGTGGCCGGGCGCCAGTTCGAGGGTGCGCAGGTAGGCGTCCTCGGCGCGCTCGTCGTCGAGCAACTGATGCTCGAGGATCTCGCCCATCCGGGTGTAGATCTCGGCGCGCTCGTCGTTGTCGTCGAGCAGGTCGACCAGCCGTCCGTAGGAGTCGACGGCCGGCTCGTAGTTGTCGGTCATCTCCTGCAGCGTGGCCAACTCCAGGTAGGCGTTGGGCTGGCGCGCGTCGAGCTCGACCGACTGCATGAACGCCTCGACCGCCGCGTGCGGGTCCTGGACCTGATCGCGGCGAACGCGGGCCAACTCGTTGAGCAACTCCACACGCACGGCGTCGGAGTCGGCCACTTCCACGTGGCGCTGGAGCACGTCGACCAGGTCGAACCAGCGCTCCAGGTTGCGGTACAGCCGCTCGAGGTTCTGGATGGCCGCCTCGCTGGCGGGGTCGACCATCAGGATATTGTTGTAGGCCTCGATGGCGCTCTCGGGATCCTCGAATTGATCCTCGTAGACCGCCGCCATCTTGCCGTAGATGGCCACCTGATCGTCGGGCTCGTGGGTCAGCCCCAGGCGCTGCTCGTAGACGTCGAGCAGCTCGTTCCACTGCTCGGTGTGCAGGTACAGCCGCTCCAGCGCTTGCAGGGAGTCGGCGTGGGTCTGATCGACGGTGAGCACCTCGCGGTAGGCGTCGATCGCCGAATGGGCGTCCTGCAGATGCTGCTCGAAGATCTGGGCGATCTGGACCTTGATGCCCACGATGGCATCGGGGTCGTAGGTCGCCTCGGACTTCTGGCGCAGGATGTCGATGAGGTCTTCCCAGCGGTCGTAGGCCTCGAAGATGCGCTCCAGGCACTCCATGGCCAGGATGTCGGTCTCGTCGAGCATCAAGATCTGGCGGTAGGCCTCGATGGCCTCGTCGATCTCGGCCATCTGCATCTCGTACAGCTCGCCGAGGCGACGCCACAGCTCGATGCGCTCGTCGGGGGTGTTGGTCAGATCGATGCGTCGATGGATGACGTCGGCCAGCTCCGGCCAGGCGGCCAGGCCGCGGTACAGCGGCTCGAGCCTCTGGAGGATGTCGACGTTGTCCGGCTCGATCCCCAGCGCCCGGCGCAGGTGGTAGACGGCGTCATCGGGCTGGTCGAGCTTGTCGGCGTACCAGTGGCCCACGCGCCGATGCAGGTCGGCGGCGTCGAGCCCGTCGTCGAGTTCGCTCAACACGTCGGTGGCCCGGCCGACCAACTCGTCCCACAGGCCGGTCTGATCGGCGAGGCGCTCGAGGTCGTGATTGAGCTGCTCGTCGGTCAGCGTCTCCGGGCCGAACGCCGACAACTGCACCAGCAACGCGCTCTCGGGCTGGCCCAGGTACTGCTCGAAGACCCGCGCCGCCGCGCGCAAGGTCTCCACGCGCTCGAAGGGATCGTCGCCGACGACCTCGGCGCGCGTCAGGTACAGCTCCACCAGGCTCTGGTAGGCCTCGGGGGTGGCCTGCTCGGTGTAGATGCTCTCCAACGCGCGGCTGGCGGGCATATGCGTGGGGTCGATCTCGAGGATCTGCTCGTAGAACGACACCGCCGCGTTGGGCTCGAACAACTTGTTCTCCCAGATGTCGGCGATCTGGGTCAGAAGCTCGATGCGATCGATGTCGTCGTCCAGGCGATCGACTTTGACCTCGAGGACCTGCGCGGCCTCCTGCCACATGCTCTCCTGCAGGTACAGCCGCTCGAGGTTCTCCAGGGCGAGCTCGTTGCCCGGGTCGATGGCCATGACGTTTTTCCACGCCTCGATGGCATCGTGGGGCTGCATGAGCATGTCGCCGTAGATCTCGCCGAGCTCGATCCACAGCGCCAGCTTGCGCTCGGACTCGACGCCCTCGTGCTCGATAAGCCGGGCGACGATGCCCGCCAGTTGGGCATAGTCGCCCTGGCGGGTGTAGATGTCGCGCAGCGCCTCCAGCGCGCCCAGGTGGGCGGGGTCGATGCCCAGCACGCTTTGCCAGCAGTCGAGCGCCTGCAGCTCGTTGTCGAGCTTATCCTGCCAGATGGTGCCCAGCGAGTCGTACAATTCCAGGCGCTCGCGGGGATCCTGGGTCAGGTCGACCTCCTGCTGGAGGACGTTGACCAGGTCGTCCCATCGCTCCTGGTCCAGGTACAGCCGCTGCAGCTCGCCGAGCGCGTCGCGGTCGGTGGGCTCGAGCTTGAGCACCTCGTTCCACAGGTCGATGGCGTCGAGCGGTCGCTCCAGCATCTCCTCGGCCAGGTTGGCCATGCGGGCGAACAGCTCGATCTTGACCTCCGGCTCGTGGGTGTTCTCCGCGCGGCGGCGCAGCACGTCGAACAGCTCGTCCCACTCCTGGCGCTCCAGGTGGATATGCTCGAGTTGGCGCAGCGAGTCCTCGTGCATCGGCCGGATGTCGAGCACGTTTCGGTAGGTGTCCACCGCGCGCTGAGCCTCGTCGAGGTTGTGCTGGAAGATCTGGGCGAGCCTAAAGCTCAGCTCGATGATCTGCTCCTCGTCGTACAGCCCCTGGATGCGCCGCTGGAGGATGTCGGCCAGGTCTTGCCAACGCGCCTGCTGCTCGTAGATGCGGTCGAGCGCCTCGAGCGCGCGCGGCTCGCCGGGGTCGATCTCCAGCGCCTGCAGGTAGGCGCCCTCGGCCTCTTCGATCTGGCCGAGCTTGGCGTCGAGCACTCGCGCGAGGTTGAACCACAGCGTCAGCGCGTCTTCCTCGACCAGGTCGTCGCGCTCGAGCGCGTCCACGTAAAAACCAGCGGCGTCGCCCCAGGCCCCGGTGCTCTCGGCCAACTCCTCGATGCGCTCGAGCACCTCGGCGTCGTCGGGCTTCTCGAACAGCGCCGAGCCGTAGGCCTGCAGCGCGCGCGTCTCGTCCTGCAGCTCGTGCAAGAAGATGCGCGCCACCTGCATCAACAGCTCGTAGCGCTCGAAGTGATCGTCGAGCAGCTCCAGGCGCTGCAGATAGATCTCGACGAGCTTTTCGTGCTGGCCCTTCTCCAGGTAATACGGCTCGAGAATATCGGCGATCTTCTGGACGGCCTGGCCGGCCATGAACATCTGCTCGAGCGATTGGATGGCCTGGGGATTGTCCGGGTTGTCCATCAGGACGGTCTGGTAGACCTCGATGGCCTCGTCGGGCTGCTCGAGCGCCTCTTGATGCAGCATGCCCAGGCGCAGCCGAAGCTCGAGCGCCTGGTCGGGCTCGGAGGTGTTGTAGATGCGCGTTTGCAGAATCTCGGCCAGGTTCTCCCACTGGCCCTCGCGCTGGTAGAGCCGGTCGAGCGCCAGGATGGCCTTCTCGCTGTCCGGCTCGCTCTCGAGCACGCGGTTGAACCGCTCGATGGCGGCCTCGGCGTGCTGCAGCTCCTCTTCGTAGATGCGCGCGATGCGCAGGTTGAGCTCGCTGACCGCCTCGAAGTCGGTGGTCTCGGCCAGGGTGTCGTCGAGCCGGTCGATGAGCACTTCCCAGACATCGAGGCCCGCGGCCAGCCGCTCCAGATGCTCGAGCACGTCGGTGCGCGCGGCGTCCACTCCCAGCGCCTCCACGTAGGTCTCGAAGGCGTCCTGGGGGTTGTCCAGGTTCTCCTCGTAGATGCGCGCCACCTCGCGGTACAGCTCGAGCTTGCGCTCGGGGTCGTGGCTCGCCTCGATGAGCAGCTTGTAGACGCGGACGAGCTTCTGCCACTCGTCGGCCGCTTCGTAGATCGGCTGGAGTACCTCGGCGGCCTCGACCTCGTACTCCCCGCGGGTGATCAACCCTTCGAGGGCCTCGGTGGTCGCCTCGTGGCGGGAGTCGTCGGCCAAGATGCCCCGGTAGACCTCCACGGCGCGAAGCACGTCGCCCAGCTCGGTCTCCCACAGCCGGCCGACGCGGTAGCGCAGGTCGAGCTTGTCCTCGACCATCGCCACCAGCTCGATCTCCTGCTCGAGGGTCTCGAGCAGCTCGTTCCACTGCTCGGTCTCCCCGTACAGCGTGTCGAGTTTCTCGAGGGCGGCCAGCTCGTCGGTGTCGATCTCGAGGATGCGCCGGTAGTTCTCGATGGCCTCGAAGGGCGCGTCCAGATGCTCGCGATAGATCGGGCCCATCGCGTACAGCAGATCCTTGCGGGCCTCGTCGTTGTCGGCCAGCTCCAGCTTACGCTGGTAGATCTCGAGCAGCTCCTGCCAGCGCTCCAGGTTGGTGAAGATGACCTCGAGGCGATCGATGGCATGGGCGTCGGCGTCGTCGACCTCGAGCACCCGCCGGTAGACGCCCACGGCGTCCTCGGGCTGCTCGAGCACGTCCTCGAAGGTCGTGCCCGCCTGGTACAGCAGGTTCTTTTTGTCCTGCTCCGCTTCGACCAGCTCGGCCTTGGTGACCAACACGTCGACCAGCTCGGAGAAGTTCTGGATCTGGCGGTACAGCTCTTCGAGGGCCTCGACCGTCTCCAGATCGTTGGGGAACAGCTCCTGGACGCGGCGCAACAGGTAGGTGGCCTGTTCGAGCTCGTCGAGCTGCTCGATGCACACCCGGGCGGCGCGCCACAGAAGGTCGCGCTTGACGTCGGGGTCAGCCTGGAAGTCGGCCTCGGCCTCGAAGTGGCTGGCCAGCTCCTGCCAATTGCCCAACTGCTCGGCCAACCGGTACAGGTTGTCGAGGGTCTGTTCGTCGTCGACCCGGTCGCGCAGCGCCTTGCCGTAGGTCTCGAAGGCGTCCTGGGCGCGGTGGGCGCGCTCCTCGTGCAGCGCCGCGATGCGGTGGCGCAGCTCGACGCGCTCGTCGGGATCCTCGCTGGCGTCGACCTGGACTTCCAGGGCGTGGATGAGCTTCTCGAAGTCGTCGCGCTCGATATACAGCGGCTCGAGGATGCGGCTGGCGCGCCCGGAGGGGGCCTGCTCTTTGTCCATCATCTGCTCGAGCGCCTCGAGCGCCGCCGGGTTGGTGGGCTCGTCGTCGAGGACCTCCTCGTACAGGTCGACCGCGCGGTCGAACTCCATCAAGTGATGCTCGTGGACGGCCGCCAGGCGCGTCTTGACGTCGTTCTCCTCGTCCTCGTCGACCAGCTCGAGCTCGCGGCGGATATTGTCGGCCAACTCCTGCCACATCTGCTGGCCGCGATACAGATCGCCGAGCATGCGCACGGCGCGCACGTTGTCCGGGCGATCTTCGAGCATTTGCGTAAGCACGGCGATCGCCTGCTGGGCATCGTCGAGCAGGCGCTCCCACAACACCGCGATCTTGAACTGCAGCGCCTCGGATTCCTCCTCGGTGTCGGCCAACTCCAGCTCACGCTGGTAGACGTCGAGCAACTCGTTCCACTGCTCGGTGTCGGCGTAGACGCCCTCGAGTTCCTGGAGCGCACGCGCCGAATCCGGTCGCACCTCCAGCACCTGGTGATACAGGCCCTGGGCCGTGTCGGTGTCGCCCAGATGCTCGTGGTACATCTCGCCCAGCGCGAATAGGTACGCGATGCGCAACTCGTCGTCGCCGATCTCGGGCAGCAACTCCTCGAACAGGTCGATAAGCTCCTGCCAGCGGCCGATCGGTCCGGCCACGCGGCGAAGCTGCACGCGCGCGGTCTCGTTTTCGGGCTGCAGCCGAAGCAGCTTGGCGTAGGTGTCGAAGGCCTCGGCGTGGTAGCCCAGCTCCTCGATCTGGGTGCGCCCGATGCGCTCGAGCAGCTCGACTTTCTGCGCGTCCTCCTCGGCGGTGTCGACCTGAATATGCAGCACGTCGATGAGGCGATTCCACTGGCCCTGAAGTGCGAACACCGGGGTGAGGCTATGGGCGACGCTCTCGCGAAACTGGGCGTCGTCGAGGTAGCTCTCGACCGCGTCGCGCGCCTCGTGATGAAGCGGGCGCCACAGAAGCACGAACTCCAGCGACTCGACCGCCTCCTCGTCCTCCGACAGGTACAGCTTGCAGACCACCCCCAGCTCGAAGCGCAGCCCGACCAGGCGCTCGATCTCGTCTTCGGTGTAGGTCGCCTGTGCTTGGCCAGCCACCGCCTCCGAGGCCTCGCTGAGCTCCTGCTCGGCCTCCGAGAGCATGTCCAGGGCGGCCTCCGAGGCTTCCTCGATGAGCGACGACTCGGAGACGTCCTCCCCGGCGGGCTCGTCGAAGACCTCCTCGGCAAACTCGTCGACGCTCTGCTCGACCAGGCTCGACTCCGAGCCCCCGTCGGCCAGCGCCTGCGAGGAGACTTCCTCGAGGCCGGGCTCGTCGGCGTCCTCGTCGGCGCTCGACACCTCGTCGGCGCCGAAGTGCTCGTCGGCGGGTACGACCTCGGCGTCGGCGTCGACGGCCACGGGCTGGCCGCCGTTCAAAAATGTGTCCACCGACAGCACGCCCGGCCGGACGGCCTGACGCTGCTCGGCGCGCGTCTCGATGAGGGCGATCTCGCGGCGAATGATCTCGGCCAGATCGGCGTGGGCCTCCTCGGCGGCGTACAACCGGTGCAGCTCGCCGAGGGTGATCTCGTTGTCTTCGTCGAGTTCGAGGGCCTCACGCAGCCGGGCGATGGCCGTGGCCACGTCGTCGGCTTGAACCTCGGCGATCTGGGCCATGCCCTGCAGAATCTGGACCTGGTCGGCGACCACCTCGGTCAGATCCAGGCGGCGCCGGTACACGCTCATCAGCTCATCCCAGCGCTCCGAGCGCCGGTAGATGCTCTCCATGGAGGCCAGCGCCTCGAGGTTGTCTTCTTCCTCGTCGAGAACCGCGTCGAATTGAGCCAGCGCTTCGTCGAGCTGCTCGAGCTGCTCGGAGAGCACCGTGCCCAACCGCTGGCGCAGCCGCTGGCGCGTCTCCAGGTCGTGCTCGTCTTCCAGCGCCGTGCGGTAGGCGTCGGCCAGGTCGGTGAACACGCCGGCGTTGGCGGCGGCCCGCTCCAGGGCCTCGATCACATCGGTCGCGCTGGGGTCGTCGTGGAAGGCCTCGGCATACCAGCGGAACGCCCCGGCGGGGTCGTCGAGCTGGTCGGCGTGCAATTCCGCCAGCTTGAGCTGGTATTCGCGCCGCTCTTCGGGCTCGTCGCGGTGCTCCAGGATGATCTGGTAGCATTCCTTGAGCCGCTCGTAGTCTTGCTTCTCGCGGGCGATGGGCTCGAGCTGCTGCGCCGCCTGCTCGTTGCGCTCGTCGATGCCCAGCGCACGCTCCAGATCGCGCTCGGCGCGGCCGGTGTCTTCGAGCACTTCGCGCCAGATGCGCGCCGCCCGAAGCAACAGCTCGATTTTGATGTCGTCCTCTTTGATGGTGCCCGCCAACGTCTCGAGCACGCGCACCAGATCTTGGTGGGCGTCGCTCTCGGCGTAGAACGCCTCCAGGGCATCCCAGTCGCGGTTGTCGATATACAACCGCTCGAGCGCCTTGCGCGCCTTGAGGTCCTCGGGGTCGAGATCGAGCGCGCTTCGCCAGGCAGCGATGGCCCGCTCGGAATCTTCCAGCCGGTCGGAGTACAGCATGCCGAGCTTCTGGAAGAGCTTCATCTTCTCGTCGCCCGCCTCGAGCTGCTCGCCTTTGGTCTCCAAGATCTCGGCGAGCTTCTCGTAGTCGCGGCTCTTCTCGTAGAGCGTCTCCAGGGCGTCCAGCGCGCTGGGATCGTCGGGGGCGAATTGGCGCACCTCCAGCCACAACTCGGTGGCCACCTCCGGATTGCGCAGCCGGTCGGTGGCGAGCTGGGCGACCTCTTTGAAGCCCTCGGCCTTCTCGGCGTCGGTCTCGAAGGTCTCGATCTCCTGCTTGTGAACCTCGATGAGCTTTTCCCAGTCGCGCCGCTTCTCGTACATCTCCTTGAGGAAGGTGATGGCGCCGGCGTGGTGCGGGCGAAGCTCGAGGATCGCCTCGTAGGACTTGATGGCCTCGGCCTGGTTGCGGAACTTCTCCAGGAAGAGCTGGGCGATCTGCTCGTGGATCTCGACCTTGGCGTCGTCCGAGCGCACCAGCTCGGCCTTCTCCTGGAGCATGTTGATGAGCTCGGAGGCCCGATTCATCTTGTCATACATCTCGATGAGCGCGTCGATCGCCTCGAGATTCTCCGGGTCGATGTCCAGGATCTCTTTGTAGGTGTTCACGACCATCATGTCGTGATTCATCTCGTCGCGGTAGACCCGGATGGCCTCGTGCAACAGGTCGATCTTGTCGAGGGCGCGCTCCTCGGGCAGGGCCTCGACCTCCTTTTTGACCAGATCGACGTACATCGGCCACTTCTCGGCGCGCTTGTACAGCACCTTCAGCCGGTTGCTGACCAGCGGGTCGTCGACCTGGCGGTCCAGGCGACGCAGGGCGTCGATCTGCTTGTCGAGGTCGTCGAGCGCGACGGCCATATTGGCCATATGCCAGTAGACCCGGTGGGCCTTCTCGTCGCCCTCCAGCTCGGCGTGGCGCTGCTCGAGCGAGCGCTGGAATTTGCGCCAATTATCGGTGGCCGCCTCCAGGTCGTCGAGGGCCGACAGGATCTCGTCGTCCCCGGCAGCCTCGGCGTGCTCGCGCGCCTGCTCCTGCTCGCCGATCTCGAAGAAGGCGATACGTGCCTTGAGCGCGTCGTCTTCGACGCGATCGAAGACCTGCTGCCAGAACGATTTTTCCTGCCACAGGTAGCTGGTGCGGCGGAAAAAGTCGCCGCCGACTCCCAGCTCGACAGCCGCGTCCCACAGGCTCAACGCGTCGTCGTCGCCCTCGTGATGGCGCGACTCGATACGCGCGGCGCGGGCGAGCAGCGTGAGCGCCTCTTCACCGTCGCCGGCCAGACGCGCGTCGGCCAGCAACGAGTCAAAGCGATCGCGCCAGGTGATCTCGGAGCCCTCGTCGAGCGCTTCGTCGGCCGCCTCGGCTTCGAGAACGTCGTCTTGCGCATCGACCTCGTCGGCCCCCTCGAGGTCGAGCTCTTCTTCGGCGTCGACCTCGTCGGCCTCCTCGAGGTCGAGCTCTTCTTCGGCGTCGGCTTCGTCGGCATCTTCCTCGTCGAGCGCTTCCTCGTCGGATTCTTCTTCGAGGTCGAACGCCTCGTCGTCGGGTTCTTCTTCGTCGGCTTCCTGGGCGACTTCCTCGTCGGATTCTTCTTCGAGGTCGAACGCCTCGTCGTCGGCCTGCGGAGCTTCGTCGGCCGATTCTTCTTCGAGGTCGAACTCGTCGGCCTCCTCGTCGGACACTTCCTCGAGGTCGAACGCCTCGTCCTCGTCGGCCTCTTGGGCTTCCTCCTCGTCGGATTCTTCCTCGAGGTCGAACGCATCGTCCTCGTCGGCCTCTTCCTCGTCCTCGACCGACTCTTCTTCGAGGTCGAACTCGTCGTTCGGCGGCATCGCCGGGGGCCCGGACACCTCGGCGAGGCCTTCGCCGTCGGCGTCGAGGGACTCTTCATCGAGGAGCATGGCTTCGTCGAGCTCCATCGTGCCCGGATTGGCGGGCACCTCCGGCGCGTCGCTCACCTCGGCTTCGTCGAGGAGCATGGCCTCGTCGAGCTCCATCGTGCCGGGGTTGTCAGCGGCCTCTTCGACCGGGGCTTCGTCGAGGAGCATAGCCTCGTCGAGCTCCATCGTGCCCGGATTCTCCGCCGCCGCTTCGACGTCCTCGTCGCCGAGCTCGCCCCGGGCGTCGGCGTTGTCGGGGTCGAACTCCAACGCAATCTGGAAACACTGCACGGCGCCGTCGGCGTCGCCGAGTTGATCGCGGTAGACGCGGCCGAGGTCGACCGCCGCACGCGCCTGGTCGATGGGCTCACCGCCGCTCTCGACCTCCGCGTAGAGCAACTCGGCCAGCTTGGCCCAGTCCTGCTGGTCGCGCACCAGATCTTGATGAGCCCAACGCGCGGCGACGTTGCTCGGGTCGAGCTCGAGCGCGTAGACAAAGGCGTTGCCGGCTTCCTCCATGTCGCCGAGAAGCCCGCCCAGAATCGTGCCCATGCGCATGTACAACCGGCTCTGGTAGGCCGTGTCGTCGAAATGCTCGAGCGCCTCGGTGAAAAAGCCCAGCAGCTCCTCGACCTGCTCGCGCAGCGCCATATTGAACAGATGCGCCTCGATGGACACGTAGGTGTCCTCGCCCCACTCCAGCGACGCCGACAGGTACTGCAGGGCGCGCTCGAGGTCGCCGAGCTTCATCGCGGTCAGGCGTCCGGCTTCCAACAACATGCGCGCGGCCACATCGGGAGTGTCGGCCTGCTCGGCTTGCTCGTGGAAGCCCACGATCAAGTCTTCGATGTCAGCCTCGTAGAGCCGTTCGAGCTCTCTGACCGGTCCCAAGTCGTACGGATCGGCGGCGAGTCGCGAAAGGAGTTCCTGCATCTGAGTCTCACGATCCATGAGCTGTCAACTTACCTTGATGATTCAGTTTGTCGGCCCCGGGCCAACGGGTGCACGGGGCGGTTCTGGAGGAAGACGATACGCCGTCGAGACGACGGAAAACCCGGCATGACTCGGCCGCGGCTGGGCCGACAAAAGATCTGCGGGTTGGGTTGCGTGCGACGCGTCACTCGATCCTCGGGTTGATGCCGAGTGGCATTGGGGGAGCGGTTGCGGTTCGCGCGAAAAGCGTTGCCCGTGGTATAGCACAGCCCACGGCGTGCGAGCAATCCATCCCTTCGGACAATCGCCTCGTCGCGTCCCCCTTATTTTTCCGCCTTTTTCTTGCTCTCTTTGAGCTTCATCAACATCCCCTGGGCGGCCTCGCGGCGCGACTCATCCTGGGCGCTGTCCAGATACTCGTGCAGCGCCTTGATGGCCCCGTCGGTCTCGCCGAGTTCGTTGCGCACCACCGCCAGGTTGAACTTCGCCGACAGGTCCGTCGAGTCGAGCTGCAGCGCCTTCTCGAAGCTCTGCTCGGCGTCTTTGAAGCGCTTGAGGCGCAACTGAGCGACGCCGCGCCCGGCGTACAGCTGCGCGACCTTGCCGTTGTTGAGGATGCCGTTTTGGTACACCTTGAGCGCTTTGTCGTAAAAGCCAAACCGGGTGTACAGGTCGCCCAGCGCGTTGTAGGCCTGCCCGCCCTTGTCGTCTTTGGCCATCTTCATGCGGGCGTTGGCGCGGATGGACTTCATGAAGCTGTCCACCGCGTCGGGGTATTTGCCCTGCGCCTCCTGGGCCAAGCCCAGGCGAAACCAGGCCTTGGCGTAGTCGGGCTTGATCTTGGCCGCCTGCTCCAGGTAGGAGGCCGCCTCGGCCGGCTTTTTCTTGTCCGACAACACCGCGCCCAGCTTGTAGGCGGCTTTGGCATTTTTGGGCGCACGGCCCAGTGCCTCGCGATAGGCCTGCTCGGCGTTGTCCAACTCGTGCATGTCCTGGTGGTAAATTTGGCCCAGGTACAACGCCGGTTTGGCATAGGTGGGGTCGAGCTTGTCGGCACTCTTCAGGTGCTTGATCGCCTCCATGGTGCTGCCACGCTGGTAGGCGGCAATCCCCTTGTTCATCTCGTCTACGGCCTTGGCGCGGTCCTGACTGCACCCGGTGGCCATGATCAGAACCAGGGCCATGAACAGGGCACCCAGGAGTCGTGGCGAAGCCTGTTGCTTCGCGCGCAGGGCATCTTCCATAACGCGTTTCTCCCGTCGTTTGGAGTCGGTGCGGACGGTTCGACTGTGAATTCATTTACGCAAGCTATTCTGCATGCATCATAACCCCCCGGCGCTTCGCCTCGCAACCTCCCTGCCCGAGATCTCCGCCTCGTCGACTCCAAACCTCCGAGTCGAGGCTTCGTCGGGCCCGCGTCGTCAGCGAACGCTCACCGGGGGCCGATCGGGGTCGAACACCTCGCGGCTCACGTCCAGGCGAATATACAGCCGGTGCACCATCGCCTGCGCGGCGGCGGAGACGTCGAAGCGAAGCCCCTCGATCGCCGACTCGACGCAGTGTTCCAGGCGTTGGCTGGGCGCGCTGGTCGACAGCTTGTCGACGCCCCCGACGTGCCCGTTGCCGGTGATCAGGACCTCGTAGACCAGCGTTCCTTGCAGCTTGCGGTCCTTGTTGAGCGCGAGCCGATAACAGCGCCGCCCCTCGCGCACGAGCACCTTGTGCGCCCCGACGGTGTGCAATCCGCCGGCGTCGGCCTGGTCGATGGTGACCTCGACGCGCGGGCGCACCGCCGCTTCGTCGGCGCCGGCGGGGGCGGTGCTGTGATCGCTGACCGCCGGGGGCAGCGTCGGCCGCGAGCGCGTCGCGCGCGTCTGACCCGCGTTCGTCGCACAGCCACACGCGCCCAGCACGACCGCCGCGCACACCAACCACCCCAGAGGTGACTGTCGAGTGTATGTCATCACGGAGACCCCATCTTAAACGCCGACGAGCACTAAACGAGCACTAAAAAAGCGCGCCCGGGCTCTGGACTCGGAGCACGGGCGCGCCAGGATTGCTCAGCAGATCGGCAGCGTCACTGCCTGCTGAAGTTGAACGGATAGTTGACCACGACGATGCCACCGCCTTTGGGCTCGGGGAACACCCACCGGCGAATCTTGGACGTCACGCAGGATTCGACGGTGCGGTTGTGCATCGTGCTGCTTCGTACCAGCGCGGCGATGACGTTGCCGGTGCCCGAGATGGTGAACTTGACCTTGATGCGGCCGGCCAAGTTCTTGTTCTTCTGCAGCTCTTTCTCGTAGCAGAAGGCGATCTCACGGCGGTGCTTGCGGATGACGCGCCGGATGATCTCCTTGTCCAGCGAGCCGGTCACCAGGGGTTTACCGGGGATGACCTGCGGCAGCCTATTATCCTTCTCGCCCAGGTTGCCGGCGCCCTTGCCGTAGCCCGACCCGCCGCGGCCGCCGCCGCCACGACCCGAGGTACCCACCGCGGCCATGCCGATGCCGCGCTCGGAGATGCCGCCGCCGCCGCGCCCGGAGCCCGACAGGCCCAGCCCGCCAAAGCCCTTGGCCGTGCCGATGCCGGCGTCGCCGTTGATGCTGCCGATGGCGTTGATGGCGTCGCTGCCCACCGACTGGGTGCCGCTGCCCCACATGGAGCTGACCGAGTTGGAGTTGAGCGCCTTCATGACGCCGGCGTTCATCGCCACCTTGGTGTCATGGGCCTTGCGGATCTGCAGCTCGGTGTTGTCCGGCGGCCCCTTAATGCCCATGCGCTTGTTGGTGTCTTTGGCGTCCTCTTTGCCGGCCTTGCCCTCCTCGCCCTTATGCTTGGCGGCGGCCTCTTTGTCGCCCTGGTCCTTCTTGTTGAGCCAGTCGGGCTTTTTGTCCTCTTTCTGCTCCGGCTTCATGATCATCTCGACGAAGCGGTCGTTGGCCTGGAAGCCGTCCAGGTCCAGACTCTTGGCATCGTCGGGAAGGGTCATCGCCAGCATCAAAAATAGCACGTGCGCCAAAAGGCTCAGGCCCAGGTAGGGAAGCGGCTCGGTGTCGATGGAGATGCCGCCGCTGACGAGCGTGGGCATATTGGTGAAGTGGACCAAAAAGGTCATGCCGCCGACGTCGACGCGCGCGCTGCTGCGCACCCCGATGGCCACCTCGAAGGCCCCGGGGGCCTCGGCGCTCTGCTTGGCGACGCCCTGGTCGACCGCCTCCTGCAGCGAATATTGCTGCTCGCCGTTTTGCAGAAACCCGGCCATCGCCTGGGTGAACGTCAGGTAGTAGGCGCCGTCGCGAAACGCGATGAACGGAAAGCTGATGTCCTCGCCAAAGCCGGCGTCCTCGACGATGAAGTCGTTCTCCCGGTCGGCGCCGATGGTCACCGTGCGCGGGCTGGGGAAGCTGGTCACCGACAGGACCTGGTCGGCCCACAGCAGGGCGACCTCCAAGGTGTCGCCGCCCGAGGCCTCGAAGAAGCCCTCCTGGTAGATTTCGCTGTCCGACGGGCCCTGATAGGCCGCGGTGTCGGCCTCGCCTTGGCCGACGAAGCCCACCGGCTCCTCGGTGGCCACCCATTCGCCCTGGGCATTGTAATAACCGAAGGTCACCTGCCAGGTGCCGGCCTCGTCGTAGTATCCGTAGCCGGCGTGGTACTGGCCCTGCTCGTCGTACCAATACGGGATGTAATTTTGCTGCTCGTCGTAGTAGCCCAACTGCGTGTAGGGCTGCACGACCGTGCCGTCTTCCAAAGTGATCTGCTGGGCGGCCGCGCCCTGATCGGCGGCGGGTTGCTGCTCGGCCTGCGCCCCCGCCCCATCGGTGCGCTGGCGATCCTGGTCGAGCTTCTGCGCCAGACCGTCGGTCACCTGGGTGGCATCGCTGGCGCCGCCGAATTCCATCTCGGCGACCTGCGGCGCGGCGCTGGCTTCGACAAAGTCCACACGCACCGTCGTATCGCCGAAGCGCAGCTCGTCGCCCCCGGAAATCTCGGTCTTAGTGACCTTCTCACCGTTGACGAAAGTCCCCGAGGCACTGCCGAGATCGATGACGCTGTACGAGCCGCTCGATCCCTTCTCGATGACCGCGTGGATGCGCGAGACGTTGGGATCTTCCAGACGCAGATGGGAGCTCGCCAACTTCCCGATCTTGATGACGTCTTGGTCGAGTTCCTCGGTCCGTTCAACTTCGCCGTCGCGGACGATCTCAAAGCGAAGGATGACGCTGTCTTGACTCATCGCTGCCTTGTCCCTCAAAAGTGGTGCTACCCTCAATTAGTGTGCGCACTGCTAAGCCCACACCGGCACGCTGCGGCGCGGGCGAGCAGGCCGGCCTCGGCCACCCTCGCCTCAGCCGGGCTCACAGTTCCTCGACCGACTTCAGCATCTCCGGGATAAAGTCCGAGCGGATCTTGATCAGACTGCTGGTCTTGCCGTGGGTCTGTCCGGTGATGTTCTCTCCGTCGGGCTTGACCAGACTGCCGCTGACGTCGTCGCCCGAAAAGCTGTACACCGTCTCTTTTTTGTACTGCACGTTGCCTCCCTGCTGGCCACGCCCCACCTCGGGCTTGGGCATGTCCTGAGCGGCCGCCGCCGCCGGGATCAGAAAGACGATAAGTCCTGCGAGCACAATGAGTTTGTTCAACATGGCTGCTCCTGCAGTCACCAATGGACAACCGGTCGCTCGGCCGGTCCTGTGATCGGTTCGTGGTCGTTGGACAACGCGTTCCTCAAAAAGTTCCGATCGTCACACTAATTTTTTGGCACCTGTTTTTCTAGCTGTCTCAATGTACCACAGCCACCCCCGGGCGCAAAGCTAACCGCCACTTCGCACAGTTCACCTGCGGGTCTCAGACATTGCAAATACAAACGCCCGCTAATTGCTCTAGCGGGCGTTGTGGGGCTGATGAGAAGTGACATCAATCAGGCGCCACCGCCACCTTTGGCGGCCTCCGGTTTGCCGGGCGCGGCGCTCTTGGCGTCGCCGGCTTTGGGCTGCTTGGTGGCGTCCCCGCCGGGCTTGTGAGCCTTGTCGGCGCCTTTGGCGTCGGGCTGGGCGTTTTTCTTCTGCTCGGCCTCCTGCTTCGCCTTCTGATCGGCCGCCTGTTGAGCCTTCAACTGCTTGGCCTGATCGCGCAGCTCTTTGACGGTGGACTTCAACTGCGGGATCTGCTCCTTGGTCGCCTTGATGATCTTGGCGACCTGGCCGATGCGCTCGTTGGCCTCCTTATGCCACTTCTCGTTGCCGCTTTTGTCGTAGGCCAAAAAATTGCGGTAGTGCTCGATGGCCTTCTTGTAGTGATCGATGGCCGCCTCCAGGTTCTCGACGTTCCACTGGGTGGTCGCCGCGCTCGCCTCCAGTTGGGCGACGGGATCGTCGCTCTTGGCCTGCGGCGGCGCCTTGCGGCCCACCCCGGCGACGGCGTCCTGCGCCTTGTGCTCGTGCTCGAGCACGCCCAGGTTGAACTGGACGATGGCGTTTTTGGGATGATCCTCGAGGATCTCCTGATAGATCTTCTCGGCGCCCTTCAGATCCCCCTTGCCGCGCAAGGCCACGGCCATCGAGATCTTGGCCTCGATATTGTCGGGATCCTCGGCGAGCACCTTCTTGAAGTGCTCGAGCGCGCGGTCGTAGTCGCGCACGCTGAGGATGACCGCCCCCAGGTTCATGCGCGCCGGGATATGATGGGGGTCGAGCTCCAGGGCCTTTTTGAACTGGCGGATCGCCTCGGTGACGTCGCTCTTGGCCAGCTCCACCAACCCCAGAATATTGCGCAGATCGGCGTCGGTCTTACCCTCGTCCATCTTCAACGCGTTGAGGATGACCAGCTTGGCCACGTCGAAGTTGCCGCGCTTGTAGTAAATGCGCGCCAGGTTGGCGTAGGCGTTGATGTTGCTGGCGTCGCCGGCCAGCGACAAGCGCGCGTGGCGCACCGCGTTGGGGAAGTCCTTCTTCTGGCGGTAGAACACGCTGATGTTGTTGTGGGCGGCCGGGTTGTAGTTCTCGGCCTTGAGCGCGTCGCGGAAGTGCTGCTTGGCCTCTTCGACCTTGCCGGCATCCAGCGCCATCATCCCCAGGTTGACGTGCGGGGCGCCCAGCTTCGGCGCGGTCTTGATGGCCTTTTTGTAGGCCGCGCGCGCGTCGTCCTTCTCGCCCTGCTTCTCGTAGAGCACGCCCAGGTCGAACCAGGCCTTGCCGAAGCCGGGGTCGACGTCGACCGCATCTTCGAGCGCCGAGACGGCGTCGTCGATGCCCTTGTCGCCCTTCTTCTGGTAGATGGCGACCGCGTCCAAAAACTCTTTTTTGGCGTCGACGCTTCGGGTGCCGCCCTGCGCGAGGTGCGAACCGGCCTTGGCCTTCTTCGCACCGGAGGTCGTCGAACAACCGGCAGCCATCATCATCGTGGCCGCCATGAGGGCAGCCGCGGCGCGGCGCAGGCCGGGGACGTTCATTTGTTTGAGTCGCATCATATCAGAGTCGTTTCTCGCATGGTTCGAACCTCATCCACGGCGTGCACCGCCGTGACAACTACGCGCGCGGCCAGCCTCAGGAGGCGTCCTTATGCTGGTCGGCGGCGCCGTCATCCGCCGGCTTGACGTCGGAGGAATCCACGGCATCGTCGGCCGCGTTGCCAGCGTTGCTCTCGTTGAAGTCCTGCAGGCGGTCCTCTTCTTTGATCTTGGTGATGAACGCCGAGCGCATAAACCCGGGGCTGAGATGGTCGGGCTCGGCGCGCAGCTCCGAGGGTTTGCGGTATTGGCGCGGGCGCAGCTTGGCCAGTTGGATCTCGGCCTTCTTGCTGTATTTGTTGAACCAGTTGGCCTTCAGCGCCACCGCCAGCGCCTTTTTATAGGCGTCGACCGCTTTGTTCTCCACCAGGGTAGCCCGGTCCTCGAGCAGGCCCTTGTAGATCTCTTTCTGGTCGTAGTTCAGCCGCTTGGGCACCGGGCTGTTGCGGATGGTATTGGCGAAGTTCTGGAACTGCGCGCCGATGCGATACAGCGCGGCGATCGCCCAGTCGGGCCGCTTGAACAGGATGACCTGCTCGAAGATCTTCTTGGCCTTCTCGGCGACCTTCATCTTCTTGGAGATGCGCTTCTGCAGCTGCTTCTCGTTGGCCGACTTGATGGTGATCTTGGCCATCTCCTCGAAGGCATCCTCACCGATCATGAACTTGGCGCGGGCAGCGGCGTCGCGCCCGTCGGTCAACTTCTCCTGAGCCTTCTTGCTCAGGGAGTCGTAGATCTTGAGCGTGCGCTTGAACTCCTTGAGCGCGCGGCGCCGGTTACGCCAGCCCTTGCTCTTCCAATAGTACATCGCGATGGACGCGTGGGCCTTGAGGATGCGGTTGTAGTCCTTGTCGTGGTTGAACTCGCGCAAAAACCGCTTGTACTGCTCGAACGCCTTCTTCTTCTCGCCCTGCTTCTGGTAGATGCGCGCGATCTGGAAGTAGGCGATGGCGGCGCGGTCGGGCTTCGACTTGCCGAATAGCTTCAGATAGTACTCGTAGTCCTTGATCGCCCGGTCGTAATCGCCCAGCCCGTAGCGGAACTCCGAGGCGTTGGCCAGGGCGGGCTCGGCCTTTTTGTGGTGCGGGAAGTTGGCCACGAACAGCTCGTAGAACTTCGCCGCCCGGCTGTACACCGCCAGCGCATGGTAGTTGCCGCCGATGTCGTACAGCGTCTTGGGCGCCAGCGGCGAGTTGGGCGTGGCCCGCAGCAAGAAGACACGCACCTTGATGGCCTTGCCCAGGTCTCGCATATGCTCGAAATCCAGGGCGGCGTCGTACAGCGCCTTGTCGGTGTAATCCGACTGGGGAAAATCGCGGTAGAACTTCACGAAGCACTTGGCCGCCGGCTTCCACTCCTCTTTGCTGTCGTGGACCGTGCAGATCTTGAAGCGAATCTGCACGTTGAGTTTGTTGACCGAGTCCATGAACGCTTCGTCGTCGATGGGCTTCTTTTTGATGTACTCCTCGACGGCCTTGTGCAGCCCGTCGAAGTCCTTCATCAGGTTGAGCGTGTCCAGGTGCAGGTTCGCCGAGATCACCGCCAGGCGATGCTTGGGATAGTGGTAGGCGATGTCCTTGAAGATCTTGGCCGCTTCCTTGAAGTGGTTGAAGTCGTAATAGGTGCGCGCCAGGTTGTATTTGACGTCGACGATGCGATCGCCGTGGGGGGCGTATTTGATATAGCGCTTGAGCGCGTGGATGAACTTTTGGTGCAGCTCGGGGATCTTCTTGGGCTTGGGCACCTCGTTTTTGGCCTGGGCCTTCTTGCCGTCTTTCTTGTCGCCCTTGTCATCGCCGTTGTCGACGTTGGCGATGCTGTTTTTGCCGCCCAGTTGCGCCTGCTCCTCGGAGGTGTCGACGATCTTGAAATAGGCGAGCACCGCGGCGTGCACCGCGTCTTCGGTGTACTTGCCCTTGGGGTCGATCTTGATGACCTGCTCGTAGGCTTTGGCGGCCTTTTCCCACTGCTGCAGTTTGTAAAGCAATTCGCCGTAAAAGAAGGTCATCGTGTAGACCTTGTCCGACTTGGGGAAGGTCTCCAGGTAATTCTTGTACAGGAAGTAGGCCATTGCATAGAGGTCGCTGTTCTTGGTCTTCTGCGCCTCGCGGTGGTACTGCGTGGCCCACTGGCGCACCAGCGACTCGACGCGCTTGCGCTTGCGGGCATAGTTTTGCTCTTTGGTATCCTTGAATTTGCCCTTGTCGGCGTACTGCACAAGCTTCATCAACCGGATCAACTCCTTGATCGCCGCCTTGCTGTAGGCGTTGGAGATGGTCTGGTTGCGCACGATCTCATACTGGTAGTCGATCGTCTTGACGCTGGAGCGGTTGAGCTTGATGAGCTGGCGGTACATGCGCGTGGAGTCGCGCGCATTGCCCATGTCGCCGTACTGGATGGCCAGGCGCTCGGCGAGTTTGAGCCAGGTGTCTTTGTCCCCCTCGCTGATGTCCTTGAGGAAGGGGATGGCCTTTTTGGGATTGCCCACGTGGGCGTAGGTGCGCACGATGTCCTTGCGCGCCTGCTTGATCAGCGCCTTGCTATTCTCCTGGTTGGGGTGCTTTTCGGAGTACTTGATCACGTTGATGAACGTGTCCAGCGCCCGGTCTTTTTGCTCCAGGTTGAAATAGCACCACCCCTCCTTGTACAGCGCGTAGGCGTACACGTCGGAGTTTTTGTATTCGGCGGCCTTGCGGTAGGCCTTGAGCGCGCTCTCGGCGTCGTCCTTGTTGAAGTAATACTCCCCGAAGGACAGCAGCACGTTGGGCACGTATTTGGTGTTGGGGAAGTCGCGGATCAGCCGCTTGAAGATCGTCAGGGCCTGCTCCTGCTTGCCGATCGACTGCAGGTTGGTGCCCAGGTAAAACAGGACTTTGTCGAGATCTTTGAAGTTGGGGTAGTTCTTGTAGATGCGCGCGTACAGCTTGACCGCCTCGGTCTTGAGGCGCTGGGACTCGTCGAGCATCTGCTTCATCTGGCGCCGACAGCTCTTGGCGCGCGCCTTCTGCCCCTTGTCTTCCAGGGCGTAACACTGGTCCTGCTTCTGGTAGGCCTGCAGCTCGTAGTACTTGGACTTGTCCCAGTACATCTCCGAGAGGTTGAACAGGTACTCGGCGCACTTGGCGTCGCCGTCGGTACACCCATCGATGAGCTTTTTGAGCTGGACGATCTGCTCGTCGAGACGGCGGACGTTCTCGACCTTCTTGGAGGGAATGGTCGAGCTGGCCTTGATCTTTTTGCTCGGGCCGTGGCTCTCGTGCTTGAGCGTGGGCCGCGCCTTTTGGTCGGTCGCCTTCTCGACCTTGACGGTGGCTTCCTTCTTGTCCTTTTCGGGCGGGCTATCCTGCGCCCATCCCGCGGCCGGGACGACCGCGGCAAACGCGACCACGAGTAAGGAGGCGATCCAGCGCCGCGCACTAATACTCGACGAGTGGTCAAACGAGGTGATCATGTGGTGCTCCTTGAAGCCAAACCATACAAGCGCTGTCAGCGGCTGCACTCCGAGTTGATATTGAACACGTAGGCGCCCAACTCGTCGCGCCAGTACTCCCCATCGAAGGTCCAGTACATCTGCTCGTCATTGACCTTGACGGTGGGAGCCTTGGTGACGTTGCCCTTGACGTTCATGCCCGCGCGAATGTCGGCCTGAATCTGGCCCTGCTCGGCGCGAGCGACCTCGAATTTGATCTCTTCTTTTTGCTGGATCAACCCTTTGAGGTCGCGCACCACGCGTTGCAGGCGCTGCTGGGCGAGCGTGCCGGCATCGTTTTTGGAAAAGCTCAACGCCAACTGCGCGTCCTGCAACAGGGCGGCGCCCAGGGGGCTGGATTTCCAGCTCTTGGACATGGTGCCGATCTTTTCCTTCTCGCGCTTGGTGGTCGCGACCAGCTCGAATTTCCGTTGGACCTGAGCATCGTCGAGAGCCGCGTTGAGGATCTGGTAGACCTCGGGATCGAAGTCGACCTTGCCCTTGTCGAGCTTCTCGAGCCACTCGTACATCTCGGTGGGATCCTTATGGTCGTCGAGCACCCCCTGAACGTCGTCCTTGAGGGGGGCATAGTAGTAGTCGAAGTCGTCGAGCGCGGCGCGCACCCGCTTGTACTTGCAATTGTAGAAGTAGATCACCGCCGACAAGATCGGCCCTTCCGGGAAGTAAGCGTCGGCGAAAAACGGCGAGTTCAGGCTGTGCAGGTTGCCCAGCGCCTTGTTGTAATCGTCGGTCTGGAAATAGGCCCAGCTCGACTCGAATAGCGCGTTGGGCCAGCGCTTCGAGTCCCGATCGATCATCGAATAGTATTTTAGGCTCAGCTTGTAGTCGCCCGTCGAGTAGAACACCCGGGCCATGCCCAGCGTGGTCAGCTCGAGCAACTCCTGCTCGTCGGCGGTCAGATCGCCGACGTCGTCCTTGGACTTGAGGAAGGACAACACCTGCTTGAACTGCTTGACCGCCGGCTTGGCCTCGTAGTTGCGCACGTGGGTGATCGCGGCGATGTAGCGCGCCTTACCGTAGTACTTGCTTCGCTTGCTGACCGCCGTGAGCAGGCGCAGCGCCTCGTCGGAGTTCATCTGCCGGTACATATACCGGCCCACCAGGTAGGCGAATTGGTCGCGGTATTTCTCGGGCACGTCCTTGGGGAAGTAACTCGAATAAGGCGCCAGGCGCTCCATCAGGGAGGGGTCACCGGGGATGGCGTCGGTCAGCAGTACCAGCCCGCGCAGCGTGGGCAGGTAGTACGGATGGGACTCGCCGGCGTCGACGATCTGGCCGAAATAGCTCAACGCCCCCTGGTACAACTGCATGCGCAACAGGGTCTTGCCCAGCTCGTATTGGGCCTCGGGCTTATACCCCTCCGCCCCGGGGTTCTTGGCGGAGGTGACCTTGTAGAGCATCAAGCTGGCTTCGGGATATTTCTTGGCCTTGTACAGCTTTTTGCCTTCGTCCAAGAACTTGCCGTACGGCCCGCTCTTCTTGGCCTGCTGCTGTTGCTCCTGTTGGACCTCGTCGGTGCCGAAGGACATGGTGTCCTGGGCGCTGGCAACAGTGACGCACCCCAACTGGACGGCTAAGACAACGAGAAAACCGCTCAGGTAGCGCTTCGACATGGGTCTGGCTCCATGAAAAAAATCGACTAGGCAAGACACAAGGACCTCTGCACACACAGCACTGCGCCGAGCATCCGACCAGCGCAGCCGCCGAACGCGTGAGCGCCGTGCATTAGACGTCCGAGTCTTCGACACAGTACTTGGTGTTCGAGCCAAACGGGAACTCGCGGCACTTGCCGGCGACGCAGTCCCCGTCCGTCTGGCACGTCGTGGTACAGAAAGGCTTGCTGCCCTTGTAGCGCGCACAGATCTGTGTGTCGCACTGCAGGTTTTGCTCTTCGACACAACTGACGTTGGCCTGAGGATCAGCACAAAGGCTGCCCTGCTCCAGGTCGCAGCTCGCGTACAGATCGTTGGTGCACGCTGCCAGACTCACTGCCAGAGCCAGCAAGGCCGCTACGAGCAGTGAACCTCCTAAAAAGTGACGCCATCGCTGCATCCGCCTTCCTCCACACACCAGATGACACAAGGGAAATCATGTTGTCAGCAGGATGCACTCGATTCCACACCCACGTCAAGGTCGCTCTTGGGCGCGTGCGGCGCCACTTTCTTCAGTTACCACGCCCACGACGTCGAACCGGAGAAAACCCGCAATTTATTGACGCAGTCACGGTCCAAGAACGGAAAAAGCCGGCGCCATCGGCGCCGGCTTTCTCGGTCCCGAAAATCGGGGTGCGGCTTAGTTGCTGCCGGTCGAGTCGGCGGCGTCGTCCGTCTTCGCGGCCGTCTTGGCAGCGTCGGCGCCAGCAGCGTCGTCGGTCTTCGCAGCAGCGTCGTCCGACTTGGCGTCGTCCTTCGCGGCGGCGTCGTCGCTGTCGTCGTCCGACTTGGCGTCGTCGCTCTTGGCGGCGTCGTCGGTCTTGGCAGCGTCGTCGGTTTTGGCAGCGGCGTCGTCGGCGGCCGGGGCCTCCGTCTGCGCCTTCTGCTCGGTTTTGGCCGGGGCTTCTTTGGCCGCATCTTCCTGGGCGGTGTCCGGCTTCGGCTGGCTGCTGCTGCAAGCAGTAGCCAGCGAGAACGAGACAGCGACCAGCGCGATCAACAGACTCTTGAGCTTCATCATTACTCCTTACCTTGGTTGGCCCGGGGTCATCGCAACAAGCCAGTGCACAGCTTTATGTCGCGGAGCATGGCAACGTGTCGGTCAACGGCCCCGTGCGGCCCTTTCGATCAATTTTGTCACTGGCAAAGCCATACGTGCCATCGCGTGCTCTCCTCTCGGCATAGCATGCTACGCTACATTTTCAAGAAATAACTCCAACTGTCTAGCACATTTTCTATCAAATCTCACTTCGACGGCGCAATCGCCACCGTCGTCCCGGCGACAGCGCCCTTTTATGCGGGCCGCCACAGAGCTATAAACGCCCAGCAGCGCACGCGCGTCGTTCCCATCGCGCGGGCGGCGCCCCTCGCGCCCGGCCCGCGCCGTGGCGCGTCGCATTGAACGATTGCCCTCGCAGAGATGTTCGCCATGTCGACGCCCCGCCTCGCCCATCGCATCGCCGCCGCTCTCGTGGTCCTGCTGAGCCTGAGCCCGGCGCTGGCTCAGGCCCAATCCCCCGCCAAGGCCGGTGGTGCGCAGGCGAAAAAAGCGGACGCCGAGGACACCGACGCCCCCAAAGACCATCCCCCAGGTGAGACGGCCAGCGGTCAAAAGCTGCTCAATGAGGCCACCGCGATCGCCAAGCAGGTCGGGGCGATCCGGGGCCTGTCGCTCAAACACCAAATCGCCAAGGGGCTGCGCAATCGCAAGCAACTGCGCAAGGCGCTCATCAAGCGTCTGGGCGAAGAGGTCACCGACGAGGACGTCGCCAACGAGGCCAAAGTCTTCAAAAAGCTGGGGCTGATGCCCGCCGACCTGAACTACAAGCAGACCTTGCTGGACGTACTCACCGAGCAGATCGCCGGCTTTTACGACCAGAACACCAAGAAATTGTATATCATGGAGGGCATCCCGCTGGAGCTGCAACGCCCGGCGATGGCCCACGAAATTTTCCACGCCATCCAGGACCAGCACTTCGACATCCAGCGCATGGTCGAGCCCATCAGCAGCAAGGAAAACGGCGACTTCGCCCTGGCGCGCTCGGCGCTCATCGAGGGCGACGCCAGCGTGGTCATGATCGACTTCTCGCTGTACGAAAACGGGGTGCTGCCGCGCGGCCAGGTCAAGAGCGTCGTCGACATCCCCATGATGGCCAACGTCCTGAAGCAATTGTCGCGCAAGGATATGGGCGCGCTGCAAAAGATGGTGCCCAAGGGCGCCGCCCAAAACTCCCCCATCGATCCCAGCCAGTTGTCGGAGTCGGCGCTGGCCGACGCCCCGCGCATGGTCCGAAAGATGCTGGTGTTTCCCTATTTCGGGGGAATGCGCTTCGTCATCGCCGCACGCGCCGGCCACACCTGGAAGAAAGTCAACAAGGTCTATCGCCATGCGCCGGTGTCCACCGAGCAGATCTTGCACCCCGATCGCTACTTCGCCGGCGACGAGCCGGTGGAGCTCGATTTCCAGACCGACCCGGTGCTCGATCACCAAAAGCTCATCTACGACAGCGTCTTCGGCGAGTACCAGATGCGCCTGGTCCTCGAGCAACACTTGCTGCACGGCGACAGCGACGCCAAGGGGCGCGCCGAGGTCGACCGCGCCATGACCGGCTGGGGCGGCGATCGCATGCGCGCCTTCGAGGATGACGCCGGCCACGTCCTGTTGACCCACCTCAGCGAGTGGGACACGATCAAAGACGCCCACGAATACTTCGACGCGCTGGTCCACATGCAGAAGGTGCGCTTTCCCGACGCGCGCCTGAGCCACAACCGCGGCAAGTACGGCCAGTCGGTGTGCATGCTCGTGGGCAAGGGTGATAAGGCCGAGCGCATCTACCTCGAGCAATGGGGCGACCTGGTGCTGCACCTCGAGGGGCTTCCCACCAAGCTCGACGCCAACGGTCACGAGACCGACCCCACCGCCTACATGCTTCGCCAGCGGATCATGCACTCGATCGAGCGCACGCCCTTCGAGCAGGTCTACAAAAAGAAGCTCGAGGCCTACGACGCCAAGCGCGCCCAAGAGGCCGCCGACAAGAAGGCCGACGAGACGCCCGCGAAGGCACCCGCTCACCACACACAGCCGTCGGCGTCGAAGGCGCACGGGAAATAAGTGATCTGGGCCTCGTCCTGGCTCAGGTCCACGGCGACGACGTCGAAGCGCACGTTGACCTCCCTGAGATCCTCCTTCTGCAGATATAACTTGGCCAGACGCACCAATTGGCCGCGCTTGCGCCGGTTGACGCTCGCCTCTGGGGGCGGCCCCAGGCGGTTTTGCTTGGTCTTGACCTCGACGATCGCCCGCGTCTCCTCGGTGCGCGTGCCCCGGCGCTCGAAGCGTCGGGTAATGATGTCGATCTCGCCAACTTTCAGCGTGTAGTTGCGCTCGAGGATCTCCCAGCCCTCACCGATCAAAAACTGCGCGGCCAACTCCTCGCCGTGCGCTCCGACCGCCCGGCGCGGGTCGATCTCCTCGCCCTCGTCCTCGTGTTGCGTCGCCATAGTGCCCTCCTCGTGTCGTCGAATGGTGCGCGCAGAGCTTGTGCGCCCCGCTACTCTGGTTTTCGGCGCAGACGGGCGAATCGTTGCGTCGTTTCGCCCGAAAAATGCGAAAAACGCCGTCGGAGGGGCTTCTCGAGGGGGAGTTCGCGCCCGCTTTTCTACGGTCGCAGCTTGTCGACGTGCTCGCGCACGCCCCGAAAGGTCAGGCGGTGGATGGCGCAGGGGCCGTGTTCGGCGATGGCCGCGCGGTGTTTTTTGGTGGGGTAGCCCTTGTTGCTGGCGAAGTCGTACTCCGGCCAGCGCTCGTGATGCTCGCGCATGACCGCGTCGCGGGTGACCTTGGCGAGGATGCTCGCCGCGGCGATCGCCCGGCTGCGGGCGTCTCCTTTGACCACGGCGCGCTGGGGCAGGTCGAGCCGCACGGGCATATTGCCGTCGATGAAGACGTAGTCGGGGCGATGTTCGAGCTGCTCACAGACCCGCCCGACCGCCTCTTCCATGGCGCGGTGGGTGGCCTGCAAGATGTTGATCTCGTCGATCACCCGGTGGTCGCTATGTGCGATGCTAAACGCCGGCGCCGAGGCCTCGATGAGGTCGAAGGCGGCTTCGCGGGCGGCGTCGTCGAGCTTCTTGGAGTCGTCCAGCCCCTCGAGCCACGCCTCGTCGAGGGCCTCGAGATCGAGCGCTACGGCAGCCGCGTACACCGGACCGGCCAGCGGGCCACGCCCGGCCTCGTCGACTCCGACGATGAAGCGGTAGCCCTGGCGCACGCACCACTGCTCCAACTCACCGATGGTGGGCTCACTATGACCGAAGAGGGATTGCTGGGACATGACGGGCAGCGTCTATTGGGTGCACAACACGATGTGGCTCTTCTTGGCGGCGCTCTCGAAGACGTCGTCGAACGCCTCGGCGACCTTCGAGCCGAAGTCATCGCGGGGATCGGCGATCCACACCGTCTCCATGTGCCGCTCGGAGTTGTCGGGGCCGTTGACATGCAGCGCCAGGGCCAAAGCCGCGGCGACGATCCGCTCCTCGGAGGCCCGCGTGCGCCGCCACATATCCAGTTGATCCTGGCTCATATTGCGGATGCGCAGGGCGCCGTCCTCGTCGAGATCGACGCCCTTGAACTTCTCGTTGAGCACGTGGCCGCAGATCTTGCCCCACATCTTGCGCACCCGCTGGTCGAGCTCGCCCGCGCGCCACTGGGAGGTCTGCTCGGCGGCCAGCTTCAGCCGGCCGAAGGCCGTCTCGGGCACGTCGGCCTCCTCGTCCTCGTCGTCGTCGGCCAGGGCGTCGTTGGGGTGAATCCCCAGCGAGCGCAGGTCGTTCTCCAACTGGAAGGTCGACAACACGACCTCGGGCAGCAAGACGCGCTCGGCTTCCCGATCTCTGGAGTTCGGCCTTGAGCTCGTCGATGCGCCGCTGAGCGGCCTTGTGGGCGGGGTCGCGGCGCACCTCGGCGACCTTATCCTCGAGCTGGGCGATGATCTCTTCGAGTTTCTTGGTCTTCTCGACCCGCTCGAAGAGCTGCTCTTCGTCTTCGACGCCGGCGTGGATGAGCAGGTGGTTGATCTTTTCGCGAAAGCTCACCTCCTCCTCGCGCACCTGATTGAGCCGGCGCTTGATCGACTCCAGGCGCACCTGATGGACGCTGGCACGCTCGAGATCGGTGAAGTACTTGAGCAACACCCAGGCGACCATGCCGAAGCCGACCACGTTGACCGCGGCCACCTGGCGCAGCGAGTCGTTCATGGCGATGGAGGTCGCCAGCGCCGCCAGCCCCACGGCCAGCCCCGCCCAGAACAGCGGGACCATCCACGGGCGATCGGGCAGCTTGCTGTCGACGTCGCGCCGCTCTTCTTCCTCCTGGGAGAGCAGACGGTCGAGCTGGTGGTCGAACTCGGCATAGCGCTCGTCGCGCTCGGCGAGCAGCGCGAGATCATCGTCGGAGAGCGCGCGCAATTGCAGCTCGTCGAACTTCTCGCGGGCCTGCTCGAGTTTCTCCTCGATGCGCGCGCCCTTCCCCAGCGCCGCGCGCTGCTCCTCGAATCTCGCCCTCGATGCTCTTGATGCGGTCTTCCAGAGCTTCGACGCGCACCGCCGCACGATATTTTTCGACGAGTTCTTTGCCACGGCTTCCCAGCGCGGCCATGCCGCCGACGGGCGCAAACAGCTCGTCGTCATCGAAGCGCCACAGGTTGACGGCGGCGAAGGTCTCGAATTCGGGCAGCCCCAGCGTGCGCGCCAGCGCGCGCTCGGCCTCCTCGCGCCCCTTGGCCAATCCCGAAAAACCGCTCGATTCCTTGAGCTGCAGGCGCAACGAGCTGGTCTCACTGCGGCGCAACAGCCGGTAGACCTTACCGTCTTGCTCGAAGACGACCGCCAGCTTGACGCTGCCGCTGCTCAATTGCTGCGCCAGGGACGAGGGCACGCGCTCGGGGAAAAACAGCGCCAACAACAGCCCGTGGACGTCCTGCGCGCTCAGACCCGAGGGAAGGCTCATCCGGTCGACGCCCGGCGCCGTTGCCAGACGCACCGGCGAGTCACATCCCAACACACCCTGAAAAATAATCTCGCGAATTCTCATGCTGGCATTTTAACGCCCGTAGGACCCGGTTGTCTACCGCTCCGCGCGTTGGCGGTCACAGACCGGTCCGACAAACGCGAAAAGCCAGTCATCCGCCCACGGCGGATGCTGGCTCTCGCACAGATGCCTACGCTGAGATCGGGGCTCAGACGCCCTTGCGCTCGCGCTTGCTGCGGATACGCGCCGACTTGCCGGTGCGCTCGCGCAGGTAGTACAGCTTGGCGCGGCGCACCCGACCGATCTGGGCGAGCTCGATCTTCTCGATGCGCGGGCTGTGCACCGGGAAGATACGCTCCACGCCGATGCCGCCGGCCGAAATCTTGCGCACCGTGAAGGTCTCCTTCAGACCGGAACCGCTTCGGCCCAGAACCACGCCTTCGAAGACCTGGACGCGCTCTTTGTCTCCCTCGCGAATGCGAAGGTGGACGCGCACGGTGTCGCCGGAGCGGAAGTGAGGAATGTCCTCGCGAAGCTGCTGCTGCTCAATCTTATCAATCAGACTCATGGTTCGTCTCCACCAGTTGAGGCGGTCGTTCGATTTATGGGGTCCTCGCCAGAGGGCGGGGAGATGTAACATGTCGCCGACACCTTTGCAAGCACGTTCACTCATTGGGTTCGTCGAGCAAGTCCGGACGTCGTCGCCGGGTACGCTCGAGGGATTGCTGGCGGCGCCATTCGGCGATCTTCTGGTGATTGCCGCTCAACAAAATCTCGGGCACCTCATGGCCGCGAAACTCGCGTGGGCGGGTATAGTGGGGGTATTCGAGGGTGCCCTGGGCGAAGCTCTCTTCGCGGATGGAGTCCTCGTTTCCCAACACCCCGGGCAGCAGACGCGTCACCGCATCGACCAGGACCAATGCCCCCGGCTCGCCGCCGCTCAGAACGTAGTCACCGATGGAGATCTCGCGATCGATCCATCCCTGGCGCACCCGCTCGTCGACGCCCTCGTAGCGCCCACAGGTCAAGATCACGCCGGACTCGCCGGCCAACTCCTCGGCCACACGCTGGGTCAGGGGCTCGCCTTGCGGGCTGAGCAGAATGCGCGGCGCCTGCGGATCCTGCTCGCGCGCATACTCCAGCGCTCCGACCAGGGGCTCGGGCTTCATGACCATGCCGGCCCCGCCGCCGTAGGGAAGGTCGTCGGTCGTGCGGTGCTTGTCGTGGGCGAAGTCGCGGATGTCGACCAGCGCGTAGTCCACCAACTCCTTGTCGCGGGCACGACCGAGGATGCTGGTCGACAGCGGGGTGTCGAAGAATTCGGGGAAGAGTGTGAGGATCTGGAACTTCATGGATGGGCTTGGGGCTTGGCGCCTTCGGCGCGGGGCTTGGAGCGGAGGCTCGGAGTTCGGCCCCGCCTTGCGTGTCTGCTACCTTGGGCGCGGCCGGGCGTTCAATCGTCGGGAAGTTCGGTGTCCTCGGGGGCCCACTCATCGAGCGGCTGTAGGACGACATCGGCGTCGGGAGCCATCTGAGCGATGGCGTGGTCGACGACGGGCACGTACAGGGTGTCGCCGTCGGCGAGCTCGACGACCATCACGTCGTTGGCGCCGGTCTCGAAGAACCCTCCGACGCGGCCAATCGGCCGGGTCTGGTCGGCGTCGCCCGTCATGATCGCGACTGGCTGGCCGATGAGATCGCTCAGGTAAACTTCGTCCGCGTCGGGTTCGGGCAGCGCGTCGCGCTCGACGAATACCTCCAGGTTGGTCAGCGCCTCGGCGGCGTCACGCCCGTCGATCTCGTCGAGCCCCACGATGTCGAATTTGGCGCTGTGGCGCACCTTCGCCACCGTCAACGGCACGGCCGAGCCGTCCCGACGCACGAAAACCCGCAAGCCGTCCTCGAGAAGGTCGGATTGCGGGTTTTGCGAGAAAAAGCGCACCTCGCCGCGCACGCCGTGCGCGCGGCCGAACCGGCCGATGGCGATGAGGTCGTCCGGCTCCATCAGTCGACGATATCCACGCCGATCTGTAGATCGGCGGCGATGTCCGCGGCGGCGACCATGCTGCGCATGGCCCGAGCGATGCGCCCGCCGCGGCCGATCACACGGCCGCGCACGTCGTCTGGCGTAAAGATCTTGATGTCGAGCTTCGAGCCGGACTCCTCGGCCTCCACGCGATACTCGGTGCCTTCGTCGAGAAGGGACCCGACCACGTAGTCGACCAGGTCGCGGTAGGCTTCGGCCACGTCGTTATCAGATGCCGCCATCGTGAGATCTCCGGAGCGTTAGGGGCTGTAGGCAGGCGCCAACGAGGCGCCGATCCGATTACTCTTCCTCGTCGGAAGCTTCCTCGGACTCCTCGCCGGCTTTGTCAGCCTTGGCCTCGTCGGCTTCCGCAGCCTCGGCCTCTTTGGCTTCTTCAGCCTCTTTGGCTTCTTCAGCCTCTTTGGCTTCTTCAGCCTCTTTGGCTTCCGCAGCTTTGGCCTCTTCGGCCGCCTTGGCCTCTTTGGCCGCCTTGGCCTCTTTAGCTGCCTTGGCCTCTTCGGCCTTGGCTGCTTCTTTGGCCTCTTTGGACGCCTCGGCGACTTTGGCGCGCAGGGCCTCCTGGGCCTGGCGCTTCTGGTCGGCCTGCTGCTTGCGGGCGGCCTCGTCGGCGCCCTCTTCGCTCAGGTCGACGACGTTGCCGCGACGCATCTGGCGGATCAGCGAGAGCACGGTCTCGGAGGGCTGTGCTCCCACGCCCATCCAGTACTCCACGCGCTGGCTGTTCATGCGCACCAGCGGCGGCTCCTGGAGGGGATCATAGGTGCCCAGCAATTCGATGAAACGGCCGTCGCGCGGGCTGCGCTTGTCGGTGGCCACTACGCGATAGTACGGGCGCTTCTTGGCGCCGTGCCGCTGCAGTCTAAGTCGTACAGGCATCGTTCCTTAGTCGTCTCTTGGAAAAACCAACTTCGTTTGTGGGCGCCGAATCTACTGGCGGGCGCCCCGGCTCGCAAAATATACGAGGCCCTGCGTCGGCAAGGTCTCGGAAGGTGCGGAACACTAGAGAGGCAGCCGCCCCATGTCAAGAGGCGTCGGGACAGCCGCCTGTTGGCCTCAGGCGTTGTCGCCGAAGGCCTCCGCGATCATCTGGTCGAGTTCGCCGGACTCGTGCATCTGCATGACGATGTCCGAGCCGCCCACCAGCTCGCCGCCGATGTACAACTGCGGGATCGTCGGCCAGTTGCCGTACTCCTTGATCCCCTGACGGATCTCCGCGTCGGCCAACACGTTGACGGCGTAATACGGGCGACCGTACGACGACAACACCGCCGAGGCGCGCGCCGAAAAACCGCACATCGGCTGCTGGGGCGAGCCCTTCATGAACAGAACCAGCGTGTTCTCGGTGACCATCTTCTCGATCTCCGAGAGCACGTCGCCTCCTTCTTGACGGCTCTTGGGGGCCTCGGCCGGGGCGGACTCGGCGCCGGCGATCGGCAGGGAAATCTTTTTCTTTTCGTCGCTCATGATGCTTCCTCCAACAACGTGTGTTCAGCGAGGGTGCGCCAAGCTTACTGTTGCTCTTGCCACTGCTCGGGGGTGTACGTCTCGAGGGTCAGGGCGTGAATGGGGCCCTTCATCTCGTCGGCGAGCGCCGCGTACACCATGCGGTGGCGCTTGATGAGTGGCTTGCCGGCGAACTCCTGCGAAATAACCGTGGCTTGATAGTGATCTCGCGTGCCCGTCAGGTCCACCACGTGAACCTCGGCATCCGTCAGAGATGCTTGAATCTTGGCGACAATCTCTTCCGGCTCAATCATTGGCTTAAACTCACTGGCTGGCGTGAAATTCCCGTGACGCCCGGCCCGGCGACGCGCTCTTGCTAGTCGCTGCGGGCCGGGAATTCAAGCTCAATTAGGACAGCGTCTGTCCGGGCTCCATGGCGAGGACGTCGACATCGACCTCCAGCGCCTCGAGTTCCTCTTCGAGGTCCTCGGGCGTGCCCGTCAGCAGCGGGAACGTGCCCCAGTGGCACGGGATGACCGCCTCGACGCCGGTCAACTCGGCGGCGTAGGCCGCCTGGACGGGATCCATGGTGAAGTGATCGCCGATGGGAAGGATCGCCAGGTCGGGGGCGTACAGCTCGGCGATCCACTCCATGTCCCCAAAGAGACAGGTGTCGCCGGCGGCGTACACGCTCAACCCGGAGTCGAATTCGATGACGTAGCCGGCGGGCTCGCCCAGGTAGATGGGCCGGCCGTTTTCGTCGGCAAACGACGAGGAGTGGTGGGCGTCGACCATGGTCACGGACACCCCGAAGTCGTCCAGATCGACCGTGCCGCCCTTATTCATGCCCACCAGACGCTCGCCGTCGATCCCCTTGGTGGCCAACCAACTGGTCAGGTCGAAGATGCCCACGAATTGTGCCTGCGAGCGCTCGGCGACGCTGAACACATCGCCGATGTGGTCGGAGTGGCCGTGGGTGATCAGCACCAGGTCGGGCTCCAGGTCGTGGTACTCCTGCGGGCACTTGGGGTTGCCCGCAAGCCACGGATCGAGCAGGATTTTGTTACCGTCGTATTCGAACAAAAAAGTCGCGTGGCCCAGCCAGGTGATCTCGACGTCGTTCAGATTCATGGTAGCTCCCTGCTTAGTTGTGGTTACATGTGGTGAACCGCGTGCGAGCCAACACTAGGCGCTCGTGCCGGTCGCGTCCAGCCGAGCGCGAACTGCCCAACGCTTGACCGGGCTGCGCTCACCCAACTATAAGGAAGGCGCTGAATCACCGTTCATTTGCGCGTGATTCGTGCGTCGGCCGGTGGAATCTGTCGGCGCGCGTGCGTGTCTCGCAACTGATGAATTTTTTCTCGTTTCAACGACCTTACGGAAAGGAAGCAAGTCTATGGCTACCAAGCGCATTCGGAAGGCGGTCGTCATCGGAGCGGGGGTCATGGGACGCGGCATCGCCGCGCACCTGGCCAACGCCCGCATCCCCTGTCACCTGCTCGACATCGTGCCCCAGCCGGGCGAAGGCGACAATCCCGAGGATCCCGCCTTTCGCAACAAGATTGCCACCGGCGCGATCGATCTGATCAAGAAGAGCAAGCCGGCGCTGATGTTCACCAAGCGCGATCTCGGCCTGATTACCCCCGGCAATATCGAGGACGATCTCGACGTGCTCGCCGACGCCGACTGGGTGGTCGAGGCGGTGCCCGAGCGCATGGACATCAAGCAGGCGACCTTCGCCAAGATCGAGGCGCACGCCGGCCCCGAGACGATCATCACGTCGAACACCTCCGGGCTGTCCATCGAGGGCATGCTCGAGGGGCGCAACGACGCCTTCCAGCAGCGCTTCCTGGTGACGCACTTTTTCAACCCCGTGCGCTACATGAAGCTGCTCGAGCTGGTCGAAGCCGAAAAGACCGACCCCGAGGTCACCGCCACCATGGTCGAGTTCGGCCGCGACGTGCTCGGCAAGGGCATCGTGTTCGGCAAGGACACCACCAACTTCATCGCCAACCGCATCGGCGTGCACGGCATCATGAGCATCATGCACCTGATGGGCGACTTCGAGCTGACCATCGAGGACGTCGACCAGGTCTTCGGTAAGCCCATGGGTCGGCCCAAGTCGGCGGTCTTCCGCACCGGCGACGTCGTCGGGCTGGATACCTTCGTGCACGTGGCCGACAACTGCTACGAGACGCTCACCGAGGACGAAGACCGCGACGTGTTCGAGGTCCCCGGCTTTTTGCGCGAGATGGTCGACAAGGGCTGGACGGGCAGCAAGGCCGGCCAGGGCTTCTACAAGAAGACCGACGAGGGCATCTGCGCGCTGCGTCCCGACAAGATGGAGTACGAGCTTCGCGACAAGAGCGACTTCTCCAGCCTGTCGGGTGCCAAGGGCTCGGCGGCCGACAAGATCCGCTACGTCATTCGCGAGGGCGAGGACAAAGCCGCCGATTTCGCCCGCGCGGCCACCTACCGCTCGCTGGCCTACACCGCCCGGCGCCTCGGTGAGATCGCCGACGACGTGGTCAACGTCGACCGGGCGATGCGCTGGGGCTTCAACTGGAAGCTCGGACCGTTCCAGACCTGGGACGCCATCGGGCTGAAATGGTCGGTCGACCAGATGAAGCAAGAAGGCATCGAGCTGCCCAGTTGGGTCGACCAGATGATCGAGGCCGGCCACGAGTCGTTCTACCGCTGGGAAGGCGCCACCCGCGAGTATTACGACCCCGACTCCAAGTCCTACAAGCCGGTGCCCACCGACGAGCGCGAAGTCAGCATCGAGGTGCTCAAGCGCTCCGACAAGAAGGTCGACGGCAACTCCAGCGCCAGCCTCTACGACATGG
This sequence comes from uncultured delta proteobacterium, assembly GCA_963697525.1. Taxonomy (GTDB): domain Bacteria; phylum Myxococcota_A; class Bradymonadia; order Bradymonadales; family Bradymonadaceae; genus Bradymonas. The sequence continues at coordinate 3,229,944 of OY969087.1, read as the reverse complement.
GCGACGGCGTCGCCCTGCTGGAGTTCCACACCAAGATGAACTCGGTGGACAACGACATCATCGAGATGATGGAGCGCGCCGCCGACGAGGTCGACAACGGCGACTGGCGCGGGCTGGTCATCGGCAACGGCGCCGACAACTTCTCGGCCGGCGCCAACCTGATGTTGGTGCTGATGAACGCGCGCGCGGGCAACTGGGACGACATCGAGGAGATGGTCGACCGCTTCCAGCACGCCAACCAGCGCATGCGCTTTATGTCCAAGCCGGTCGTGGCTGCCCCGCAGGGCATGGCCCTGGGCGGCGGCGCCGAGGTCACCCTGGGCGCCAACGCCGTGCAGGCCAGCGGCGAGCTGTACATGGGCCTGGTCGAGGTCGGCGTCGGGCTGATCCCCGGCGGCGGCGGCAACCTCGCCCTGATGCGCAACATCTTCGGGCCTCACGCGGCCGACAAGGACTTCGAGGCGCTGTCGTTTTTGCAGAAAGTGTTCATGCAGATCGGCATGGCGCAGGTGTCTCGCAGCGCCGAGCAGGCCCGCGAGGCCGGCTTCCTCAAGGAGACTGACACTATCTCGCTCAACGCCGGCCACCGGCTCCACCAGGCCAAACAGCGCGTCATCGGCCTGTACGAGAGCGGCTTCAAGCCGCCGCGCGAGACCAAGTTCCGCCTGCCCGGCCGCGACGGCGTCGCCACCATCGACATGATGCTGTACAGCATGGAGGGTCAGGGCCAGATCTCGGCCTACGACCGCAAGATTGGCAAGACGCTGGCCAACGTGCTGTGTGGCGGCGACACCAGCCGCGCCGTGCTCACCGGCGAGGAGCGCCTGCTCGAGTTGGAGCGCGAGGCGTTCCTGTCGCTGTGCGGCGAGGAGAAGAGCCAGGATCGCATGCAGCATATGCTGATGCACAACAAGCCGCTGCGTAACTAATAGGCACAAATACGCGACGCCGTTTGTTACAATCAACGGCGTTTCGACAGATACACGGAGATCCGAAATGGAAACCAGAGAAGTTGTCATCGTCTCGTATGCCCGCACGGCCTTTTGCAAGGCGCGCAAGGGCCTTCTCAAAGACACGCGCCCCGACACCATGGCCGCCGAGGCCATCAAGGCCGCCCTGGAGCGCGCCCCGGGCCTCAAAGCCGAGGACATCGAAGACGTGGTGCTCGGCTGCGCGATGCCCGAGGGTGAGCAGGGCATGAACGTCGCCCGCATCGCCTCGCTGATGGCGGGTCTTCCCGAGACCGTGCCGGCGATGACCGTCAACCGGTTTTGCTCCTCGGGGCTGCAGACCATCTCGCAGGTCGCCGAGCGCATCATGATCGGCGCCATCGACGTGGCCATCGCCGGGGGCACCGAGTCCATGACCATGGTACCCATGGGCGGCAACAAGCCGTCGGCCAACCCCACGATGATGGAGGAGCACCCCGAGATCTACATCCCCATGGGGACCACCGCCGAGAACGTGGCCAAGCGCTTCAACATCAGCCGTGAGGACCAGGACCAATTCGCCTTCCGCAGCCACGAGCGCGCGGTCGACGCCTGGGAGCGCGGCTTCATGCAGGGCGAGGTCATCGGGGTACACACCGAGGTGATCAACCACGACGGCACCCCCAAAGAGGTCACCGTCAGCAAGGACGACGGCCCCCGGCCGGACACCTCCATGGACGTGCTGGCCAAGCTTCCCACGGTCTTCGACCGCAAGAACGGCACGGTCACCCCGGGCAACGCCTCCCCGCTGACCGACGGCGCCGCCGCCGTGGTGGTGATGTCCAAGCAGAAGGCCGATGAGCTCGGCCTCGAGCCCATGGGCTACTACCGTGGCTTCCAGGTCGCCGGCGTGCCCCCGGAGATCATGGGCATTGGCCCGGTGCCGTCGACGCGCAAGCTGCTCGCCAAGCACGGGCTGACCGTCGACGACATCGACCTGTTCGAGGTCAACGAGGCCTTCGCCAGCCAGTCGGTGTACTCGGCGCGCGAGCTGGGCATCGACATGGACAAGCTCAACGTCAACGGCGGCGCCATCGCCCTGGGCCACCCGCTGGGTGTGTCGGGCACGCGCATGACCGGCACCATCCTGCGCGCCCTCGAGGAGCAGGACGGCCGCTACGGCGTGGTCACCATGTGCATCGGTGGCGGCATGGGCGCCGCCGGGCTGTTCGAGCGCATCAAGTAACCCGCTCGATCTGCGGGGGCGTGGCACTCCACGCCCCCGCAGATCACTTCTTCGCGTGCACCCGCGACCCATCCCCCCACTGCAAGACCTTGAGCTCGACGTGCTCCACGCCGTGCTTGACCAACCCCAGATCCACCGCCGCCGCATAGGACAGATCGATGACCCGTCCGGTGTGGTACGGCCCCCGGTCGTTGATGCGCACGACCACGGACTTGTGTGACTTGGGCTCGATGACCCGTACGATGGTGTGAAACGGCAGGGTCTTGTGGGCCGCTGTAAATCGATACATATCGTAGCGCTCTCCGGAGGCGGTCAGACGCCCCTGGAATTGCTTGCCGTACCAGCTCGCGTCCCCGCTGAGCCGATGCTTGCGCCCGTCGGGACCGCTGGCCACCCGGTGGGTGACGAGATCGCCGTCGGGCTTTCGAATACGCGAGGCGTCGTACCCGGTCGAACACCCCACCACCAGCGCGGCGGCCAACGCCACGCCCCACATCCTCGTCCCCATTCGTCCAAACTTCTGACAACGCACTGCTTTCTCCGTTCACTGCGACTGCCCTCATCATAGCGGAGGGCAAACGCGGCGCAAGAAACGGCGCCGGCCGCGATCTCACGAGGAGATCGCGGCCAGCCACATCACGTCGCCACGACTAGCGAAGGTTACTGACTCAACCCGGCGCCGCAGTAGCACTGCGGGGTGGGATTGGCCGGGTTCTTCGCCCAGGCGTTGAGGTAAGAGCTAAAGTCGGTGCCGGCGATGGAGTCGTGGCCGTTGTCGCACATGCACACGTCGCGCTTGTAGCACGCCGCCGCCGAGAATTGGTTGCCCTGGCTGGGGAACGACGGGTACGAGCCGTAGCCATTGGATTGCAGGTAATGACGGCTGTCGCCGAGGTTGTCGATGCTACCGTTGCAGTCGTCGTCGAGGCCGTTGCACACCTCCGGCATCGGCTGCATCAGGTCGCATTGGACGTTGCCGCCGCTCGAGCACGACGCAAACCCGACGCTGCAGCGGTTGGTCTCGTCGGCGAAGGACGGATCGGTCTGCGGACAACTCGAGGCCGAGGTCATCGTGCTCGTGGAGCTTCCCTCGTTGAGGGTCGCCGAATGGACGAGCTTGCCGTCGACGTACACGCAGTTACTGGTGACGTGACACATCGTGCTGCCGGTCCATCCGACGTTGTCGACGATGCCGTCGCAGTTGTCGTCCTGGCCGTCGCAGACCTCCTGAGTGGCCGCGCCGTTGTTGGGCGTCGCGCTGCATTGGACGGTGCCGTTGGAGGCGCAGTAATACGCGCCCGTCGAAGCGCAGACGCCTTGACCCGCCGAGCACGAGTTGCCGACCTGACCGGCGTTGACCTTCTGGCTGGCGCTGCACGAGCTCGCCTGGTTGCAACGGTCCATGCCCTGGTTGCAACTCCAAGTGCCCACGTTGCACTCGCAGGTGCCCGGCCCCGTACACGTCGACGGCTCGCGGTAGCAGAAATCGGCCTGGCCGCCACAGCCATGGTAGGTGGGCTTCTGGCACATGCAGGCCAGGTGAATGGAGACGTCGTTGCCGGTGGGGTTGTGGACCAGACCGTCCTGGATATTCTTGCAATAGTCACCGGTGACCCGGCTGTCGTCAGCGCGGTTCAAGATCTTGATTGTCTTGTGAGCGCTGTCGGCAAATCGCCAGCCGATCTCGGCCGTCCCCGTCGGGTCGCTGTAGGTGACGTAGTGCAGCCGCTCGTAGCCCTTCAACATGATCTTCAGACACTCGTAGTCATCGGCGGCGCAGCCCTGGCGCGACTGATCCCACACCTGGGTCGACGAAGACCCCGTGAAGGCGCTGAGCGGGAAGGTGCACGAGACCTGGTTGACGATCTGCGACAGCGCGTTGATCAGCGCCTGGGCATTGTCGGCCTGTTTACTTCCGGAGCATTTTCCGTCCCAGTACCAAGAGCTGTACTGGTGCGAGCCCGCCGCACAGGGATCTCCGCCGCTTTGACAGGTGCCCGTGCCACCGGCGGCGGCCAACGTATTGTTGAAGGCGACGTTGGTGCCACCACCGAATCCGACCACGTACATGGGGGCCGATTGCCGGTGCCGGCAAGCCGCCGCGATGACGTTGTCCCACGAGCTACTGGGGTAGCCGTCGGTGATGAGCACGCCGGCCTTCGCGCCCGAGGCGTTCTGGATGGTCGCGCTATTCCTCATGGTGTCGATCGCCGCGCGGGTCGGCGTGCCGCCGCCGGGGCCGTTGTTCTTGAGGATCGAGGCAATAGTTGGACCATTATTGGCCCGGGCGTTGGTCTTGATCGAGGCGCCGCTGTAATGAAACAGCCCCAGGCCAAACTGGACCTGATCGGGGTCGGAGCTGGTCATGTCCGAGACCACGGCGTTGATCGCGCTCTTGGCGACTTCCCATTTGGTGGTCGTGGCCGACCAACAGTAGTCGCTGGAAGCAGAGGTGATGCTGTAGTCATTGGAATAGCCGGAGACCCTACTGTCGGCGAGGTTGCCGCACATGGCCGACGAGTCCGCGCCGATGGCGTTGAAACCGCCTGAAAGTGTGTGGTTGTAGCTACGCAGTGTTGCCGACAAGTTACGTGTTCCGCAGTAGTTGCTCACCTGGTTTCCCACCAGGCTATTTGCGCGACTGATGCAATCCGACGCGCTCGTACAATTCTTGCCGCAGAACGCTGACGACAGGTTACTTACCGGATGGTACGCATCCGTGTAGTACCAACACCACAACTTGTGCCCCCAAAACGTGAACCAACTGCCGCATTCCTTCGAGCAGTACTCGCCGCTGGTGTAGTCGCAATAATTCCAGTCGTGGACGCTCGCGGTATACGAGCAGTGACACACGGTGGAACTGATAGGGTCCATCCAGCCCATCGAGCCCGACTGGTCGAGCATGAGCATGACGCTGGGCGGCGGCAGCATCTGCACGTCCGAGCCGCCGTCGGGATTACAGGCCTGGCTGGTGGTGGGATCTTTCCACTTCCAATTTGCACGCGCCTGTGTGGCGTGGCCGAAGATGAGGCCGGCGACCAATAAGGCGAGGCACCCCCCAACTGTTCTGGTGCCGCGTGTTGTCATTTTCATTGCTCCAAGTGCCGTTTAGGCCACCATATTCATGTGGCGGGGGAAGGATGAGTCGGTCTATTTGTAGGTAAACGTGTAGGAGAACGGGCCCGACGACTGAGTGGTCTTGTCGATGACCACGTAGTAGGTCCCATCGGAGGCCGGCGTGAAATCGAACGCGCTCTGATCGCCGACCACCCGCGAGCATTGCAGCGGCTGGCCGCAGCCGCCTTTCATGATGAAGACGGCGTTCAGGTTGTTGTCGTTGCTCACCGCGTCGATGTTGACCGTATCGCTGGTGGTCAGGTTGGGCAGTTCGAAGACCACGTCGGCCCCCGGCGTCGGGATGCTCGAGCCATTGGGCGCCTGACAAAGCGACGCGCCGTCGAAGTCGAAGGTGCTCGAATAGGCCCCCAGGTCACCGGTAAAGGTCTGCGACTGGGTGACCTGGATGGCGTCGCCACAGGAGTTTCCGGCACACGCCGTCGCCGTCGAGCAGGTGTCGCCACAGCCGAAGGTCTGGCTTCTGACTGCCGCCGCTGCACACCTTAAGCTCGCCGGAGGTACAGCTACGCAGCCCGGCCGGGCAGCTCTCGGCAGTCGCCGACAGGTCGATGCTAAACTGGCCGCCGTTGCCCTGGGAGAGCTCGACAATCATGAACACCTTGGTCCCCGCCGGCACCAACGGCAGCGCCGCGTCGCCCGAGTGACAGCCCAATAAGCTGGTCGAGTCATCGCAGGTGGTGCGGAAGGAGACCACCGCCGAGTAGTTGCCCATAAACGAGGTCACGAAGTCCACCCGGCTGTCCTGGGTGACCGTGAAGCTAAAGACCTGCTCGGGTGTGCCGCTCTGGTCGTTGCAACTCGCCGCCAGCGCATCGCTGGCGCCTTCGAGCGTGCCCGAGGCCGTCACCGACGCCCCGGGAGCCAGTGAGCCGAGATCGGTGGCGCCGCCGCACTTCGACTGCGGAGTCTCCTCGACACAGGCACCGTTGACGCACACCTTGCCGCCCGTGCACGGCGTATCCGGGCAGGTCCCCGACGAAGCGTCGGCGTCGGCCTGTGTGCTGCCGGCGTCGGAATCGGGCTGACTTGTGCCACCATCGGCGCCGGCATCGTCGGTCTGCTGAGTGGCATCGCCGGCCTGCGCATCGGTGGGGCTGGTCGCGTCGGTCGTGTCCGCCGCGTCGCTCGCCGAGCCGCCTCCTTCCCCAGCATCGTGGCCGCTACTGGGGAGCACGGTGGTGGGCCCACCGGAGCCATCATTCCCTCCCGAACATCCACCAAACCAAAGAAGGGCGACGCTACCGAGTAGCGCCGCCCCAAGCTTTAACCGTGCGAGCATTGTCTTCACCTGGTTGTCTTCAAGCCAAGAAGGGGTCGTCCTTACATTTTACCGAATCCGGCCGGTATCAGCCGTGAAATTTATTTATCTTTCATCATGTAAGAAATACGCCCCGGAGGTAATTATATTACTATGAGACGCAGATCTCAAACACTTATTTCAATTTTTACGATCTATCTCAGATAGTTGCCCGCGTGAACTTCAAGAAACAACGCCGGCCGCCATCCCGGGGAGATGGCGGCCGGCTGCGGGCAGGTGTGGGCTGCTGGGCGGGTTACTGACTCAACCCTGCGCCACAGTAGCACTGCGGAGTGGGGTTGGCCGGATCCTTCGCCCAGGCGTTGAGGTAGGAAGTAAAGTCGGCACCGGCGATAGCATCATGTCCGTTGTCGCACATGCATACATCGCGCTTGAAGCACGCCGCCGCCGAGAACTGATTGCCCTCGCTGGGGAACGACGGGTACGAGCCATAGCCATTGGATTGCAGGTAATGGCGGCTGTCGCCAAGGTTGTCGACGCCGCCGTTGCAGTCGTCGTCGAGGCCGTTGCACACCTCCGGCATGGGCTGTAGGAGCTCGCACTGCACGTTGCCGCCGCTGGAACACGCCGCGTAGCCGACACTGCAGCGATTGGTCTCGTCGGCCATCGTCTGGTCGGTTTGAGGGCAGGACGAATCGGAGGTCATCGAGCTTGTCACACCACCATCGTTGATGGTGGCCGAGGCGACGAGCTTGCCATCGACGTAGACGCAATTGCCGGCGACATGACAGGTCGTGCTGCCGGTCCAGCCGACATTGTCGACGGCGCCGTCGCAGTTGTCGTCCTTGCCATCGCAGATCTCCTGGGTGGCCGCCCCGTTGTTGGGCGTGGCGCTGCACTGCACGCTGCCGTCCGAGGCACAGTAATACGAACCGGTGACGGCACACACACCCTGGCCCACGGTGCACGAATCGCCCACTTGATCGGCGTCGATGAGCTGATCCGGGTTGCACGAGGTCGCCTGGTCGCAACTGTCCATGCCCTGCGTGCAACTCCAGGTGCCCACACCACACTCACAGGCCCCCGGTGGCGTACACGTCGACGGCTCGCGGTAGCAGAAGTCATTCAGGTGCCCGCTGCCGCCGCAGCTCTGGGTGGTCGGCTGCTGACACATGCACGCCAGGTGGATGGAGACGTCGTTACCGTTGGGGTTAGTGACCAGGCCGTCCTGGATATTCTTGCAGTAGTCGCCGGTGACCCGGCTGTCGTCGCTCTGGTTCAAGATCTTGATCGTGGTGTGGCTGGCATCGCCAAACCGCCATCCAATCCCATCGTCGGGACCCAGGGTTCCGCTGTAGCTGACGTAGTGCAATCGTTGATAGCCCTTGAGCAGGATCTTCAGACACTCGTAGTCGTCGGCCGCGCATCCCTGACGCGACTGGTCCCACGGCTGGGTTGACGAGCCGCCGGTAAAGGCACTCAACGGGAAGGTGCACGAGACCTGGTTGACGATGGCCGACAAGGCGTCGATAAGCGCTTGCTGGTCGTCGGCCTGGCGACTGCCGGTACACTTGCCTTGCCAATGGCTGGCGGAATACTGATCGGGGCCCGCCGCGCAGGGGTCACCGCCGTTGTCGCAGGTTCCCGTGCCACCGGCGGCCGCCAATACGTCGTTGAAGGCGACGTTGGTACCGCCGCCGAAACCGACGACATACATCGGCGCGACCGCCCGATGCTCACAGGCCGCCTGGACAACGCCATCCCAATCGCTGCTGCTGGGGTAGCCATCGGTGATGAGCAAGCCGGCCGCGGCGCCCGGCGCATTCTGAATCGTCGAGCTATTCTTCATCGTGTCGATGGCCGTCTCGGTAGGCGTGCCGCCGCCGGGTCCATTGCTGCCGAGGATCGAGTCGATGGTCGGGCCGTTGTTGGGAGCAGCTTCGGTCTCGATGGTGGCGCCACTGCCATGGAACAATCCCAGGCCGAACTCGACCTCGTCGGGATCGGAATTGGTCATATCCGCGACCACCGCGTCGATGGAGCTCTGGGCGATCGCCCACTTGGTGGCCGAGCCCGGCTGACATGTGCCCACCGTCGCCGTCACATCGAAATCGGAGTAGGTGCCGGCGAAAGCACCCGTGACTTCCCGCTGACAGCTCGCATTGGTCGCATCACCGGCGACCCACATCGTGTCATTGATCGTCGTTTGTTGAACGAAGTTGGCCGACACCTGCGAGGTGCCACAAAAGTGGCGCACATAGGGGTCGATGATACTGTCGGCATTCGACACGCACTCGGACGCTGTCGAACAGCTTGTGCAACGCGCCGAATTGCCTGACAAATAATGCCAATAACTATACGAACAATAATAGCCGCCGGTATAGTTGCACGAATCCCAGTCGCGAACGGTTGCGGTGTAATCGCAGGGGCAAACCGTCGCGTCCAGCCATTCGCCGCCGGTGCTCGGCGGCCCCATCGAGCCCGACTGGTCGAGCATCATCATGACGCTCGGCGGTGGCAGCGTCTGCACGTCCGAGCCGCCGTCGGGGTTGCAATCCTGACTGGTCGTGGGATCTTTCCACTTCCAAGTGGCCTGGGCCTGTGGAGCGTTGCCCAAGATGAGGCCCGCGGCCAACATGGCCCCATATACCGCGGCGAACCTTCTGGATTTGTTTGTCATCGTCGTTGCTCCCAGTGCATGTCATTCACAGCATCAGCCATTGGACTCGAGGGCTCGACCGCCTACTTATAGGTGAAGGTGTAGGAGAACGGGCCCGACGACTGGGTGGTCTTGTCGATGACCACGTAGTAGGTCCCATCGGAGGCCGGCGTGAAATCGAAGGCACTCTGATCACCGACCACCCGCGAGCACTGCAGGGGCTGACCGCAGCCGCCTTTCATGATGAAGACGGCGTTCAGGTTATTGTCGTTGCTCACCGCGTCGATGTTGACCGTATCGCTGGTGGTCAGGTTGGGCAGTTCGAAGACCACGTCGGCCCCCGGCGTCGGGATGCTCGAGCCATTGGGCGCCTGGCACAGCGACGCGCCGTCGAAATCGAAGGTGCTCGAATACGCCCCCAGGTCGCCCGTAAAGGTCTGGGTCTGGGTGACCTGGATGGCGTCGCCACAGGAGTTTCCGGCACACGCCGTCGCCGTCGAGCAGGTGTCGCCACAGCCAAAGCTCTGGCTTCTGACCGCCGCCGCTGCACACCTTGAGCTCGCCGGAGGTGCAGCTACGCTGGCCGGAGGGGCAAGTCTCCGCGCTCGCCGACAGATCGATGCTGAATTGGCCTCCGTTGCCCTGCGAGAGTTCGACGACCATGAACACCTGGGTCCCCGCCGGCACAAACGGCAGCGCCGCATCGCCCGAGTGACACCCCAGCGCGCTGGTCGCGTCGTCGCAGGTGGTGCGGAAGTCGACCACCGCCGAATAATTGCCCATAAACGAGGTCACGAAGTCCACCCGGCTGTCCTGGGTGACCGTGAACGTAAAGACCTGCTCGGGCTTGCCGCTCTGGTCGTTGCAGGCCGCCTCCAGCGCATCGGTGGCGCCTGCGAGCGTGCCCGAGGCGGTTACCGACGCCCCCGGAGCCAGCGAGCCCAGGTCGGTCGCCCCGCTGCATTTGGCCTGCGGGGTCTGGTCGACACAGGCGCCGTTGACGCACACCTGGCCTCCCGTGCACGGCGTATCCGGGCAGGTCCCGGTGGAGGTGTCGGCGTTGCCCGTATCGGCGCCGGTGTTGGCGTCCGACGAGGTGGCGTCGCTGGTGGGACCGGCGTCCTGGGTCGGCCCCGTGTCGTCGCTCGGACCGGCATCGCTCGCATGGTCGGCGTCGCTGGGCTGGCCGGTGTCGATCGTCCCCCCCCCGGTATCGGGGCTGGGAAGGACCGTCGTGCCTCCGCCGGATCCGTTGTTCCCGCCGGAGCATCCGCCGAACATCATCAGGGCGGCGGCGGCGAGTACCGCCATACCCCATCTAGGATTCGTCCTCATTGCATTCACCTGGCTTGTAAAGAAAGCCTTGTCTAAAAGAACATCCACCGGCGAGCACCAGCGACTGAAAGCACACCGCCACTGTGGTTTTTCAGAAACGTTCTACTTTCAGCCTAACGGATCTTCCTTCTAGGCTCAAACCGGTAGTCCTATTTTATTACTCAACGTTATGTGGCAGAGTATGTAATAAGCAAAAAACATGCCACACCCCGCCCCCTGCGCCAGCCCCTCTGGGGCCGGATCTAAGACATAACTTGCCCACAGGCGTGCATCTTGTGCGCTAGATGTGAAATTTTTTCATAGTCGCTGCCTCGCGACCCTTTGCGAGGCAGCGACCATGGGTGGGGACGATCGCGCTGGGCTCAGTTGCCGCCGCACGAGCAGACGGGGTTGGGCGCGGAGGGATCTTTGGCCCAGGCGTCGAGGTAGCTGGCGAAGTCGGCGCCCTCGATGGTGTCGTGGCCGTTGGTGCACATGCACAGGTCGCGGTCGTAGCAGGAGGCGCCGGCGAATTGGGCGCCGTGGCTCTCGAGGGTGGGATAGCTCATGCCCTCGCTCGACAGATAGTCGCGGCTGGTGCTCAGGTTGTCGACGTGACCGTCGCAGTCGTCGTCGATGCCGTTGCACACCTCGGGCATGGGGCTCAGGGGCTGACAATCGAGCGTGCCGTCGGAGCCGCACGAGGCGATGCCGATCTTGCAGCGGTTGGTCTCGCTGGCGATCGCGTTGGCGTCCAGACCGGCGTCGACATGGCAGTAGACGCCGCTGCCGATGTCATCGACCACGCCATTGCAGTTGTCATCCTTGCCGTCGCACACCTCGTCGGTGGCCTGGCTGGGGTCGCCGCTGACCGAGCAGGCCAGCGTACCGCCCTGCCCGTCGCCGTTGGGCCCGCCGGTGCACTGGAACGAGCCGGTCTGCTGGCACACCCCTTGGCCGGCCGTGCAGTCGCTGGTGCCATCGTCGACCAGCGCCTGGCCGCAGGGCACGTCTTGCTGGCAGGCGTCGATGCCCTGCTGGCACGACCAGGTGCCCACCGGGCAGTCGCAGGCGCCGGGCAGGTTGCCGCAATTCGACCCGGCGGGATCGTTGTAGCAGAAGTCGGTGTCGGAGCAGGAGTTGCCGGTGGGTTGCTGGCACATGCACGCCAGCTTGATGGAAACGTCGTTGCCCGACGGGTTGATGACCGAACCGTCGCCCGATTGGATCTTGGCGCAATAGTCCTGGTCGGCGCCCCCGTCGGTGTTGAGCAGGCGAATCGTATCGTGGGTCGAGGAGGTAAACTCCCAACCGACGTGGGTCTGGTTGGGATCGCTGATATTGTAGACCCGGGTGGTGCCGCCCAGGCTGATATTGATGCACTCGTAATAGTTGTTGGCGCATCCCTGGTTGGGATCGTCCCACGGCTGGGTGCTCGACGAGGTAAACGCGCTGATGGGATAGGTGCACGAGATCTGCGAAGAGATCGACGAAAAGGCGTTGATCAGCCCCTGCTGGTCGGTGGCTTGGAAGGCGCCGGTGCAGTTGCCCGTCCACGCACTGGCGTCGTACTGGTTGGTCCCCGCCGCGCAGGGATCCCCGCCGGTGCAACTGCCCGTGCCCCCGGCGGCGGCCAACACGTTGTTGAAATCGGTGTCGGTGTCTCCCCCAAAACCGATCACGTACATCGGCGCGACGGCGCGATGTCCACAGGCGGACTGAACAGCCTGGTCGCGTAGGCTCTGAGCCTGGGCATCCGTCTGCGGATAAGTCATCTGCGGCTCGCCATCGGTCACCAAAACGCCCACCGCCGCCCCCGGCGCGTTCTGGATCGTCGAGCTTGTCTTCATCGCATCAATGGCCTGAGCCATCGGCGTCAGCCCCTGCGGGCCGGTGTTGTTGAGCACGTTCATGATGGGATCGTGATTGTTTGGCCCCCCTGGCACCGGCTCGCTGATATCCAAGGTGGAGTCGAACACGGCCTTGGTCGTGAACAGTCCCAGGCCAAATTCGACGGTATCCGGATCGGGCGCCGTCAGGTCCTGGGTGAGCGCGTCGATCGCGTTGACCGCCGTTGGCCAACGGTACGGGGCGCCGCAATCGTTGCTGCCACAGCTCGTGTCCACACTGAAGTTCATCGACCCACTTCGGTCGAGCATAATCAACGCCCGCGGCGGCGGCAGCGTGGTCACGTCCGAGCCCACGTCGGGGTTGCACGTATTGCCCGACGGGTCGGAGTACTTCCACACCGCGCTGGCCGGCGTGGCGATGGCCGTCACCACCCCGCCCGCGAGGACCGCTACACACGCCGTGACCAACTTCTGTCGCAATATCGCCATGACCATTTCTCGGAGGCATCGAGGGTATCCATCACTCATCATGCAGCGCGGCTTTAGTGAAACGTGAAGCTGTAGTTGAACTGGCCACCGGAACTCGTCGACTTGTCGATGACCACGTAGTAGGTGCCGTCGGCGCTGGGGGTGAAGTCGAACTTCTCGCTGGCCCCACCGACCTGCTCGCAGGCGTAGGGCTGGGTGCAGGCATCCTTGAGCACGAAGATCCGGTTGAGGTTCGTGTCGTTGGTCTGCGCGTCGATGGTCACCGTATCCGAGGTGGTCAGGTTGGGCAGCTTGAAGACGATGTCGGCGCCCGGCGTGGGGATATTCGTCCCCCCGGCGTTCGTGCAACCGGCGGCCCCGTCGAAGTCGAATTGGCTGGCGTAGGCTTCCAGATCCCCGGTGAAGGTCTGCGTCTGGCTCACCGTGATCGCGTCGGCGCACACATCGCCGGTGCAGGTGTCGCCCGACGACGAACACGCATCGGCGCAGCCATAGGTGTCGTTGGGACTTCCGGCGTTGCACACCTCCACCTGCCCCGACGAGCAGGTGCGATCGCCGGGCTGACAGCTCTGGGCGCTGGCGGTCAGGTCGACGGTGAAGTTGCCGGCGACGCCCTGGGCCATTTCCACGACCATGTACACGTCGGTGCCCGCGGGCACGAAGCCGATGGCCGATTGGTCGCCGGCGCACGCCAGCGCCGTGGACGCGTCGTCGCAGGTGGTGCGGAAGTCGACCACCCCGGCGAAGTTTCCCGCCCAGGTGGGTTTGTAATTGATCCGGCTGTCGTCGGCCGTCTGGAAGTGAAAGACCTTCTCGCCGCCCGAGTTGGAGTCGCCACAGGAGGCCTGCATGGCGTCGGTGGCGTCGACCAGCGACCCCGACGCCGTCAGCGTGCTTCCCACGCTGAGCGTGCCCAGGTCCTCGGCGGCGCTGCACTCGGTCTGAGGGGTGACGTCGACGCAGCTTCCGCCCACGCACGTCTTGTCGCCGGGGCACGGCGTGCCCGGGCAACTTCCCCCATCCGGCGCCGCGGTGTCGGCCGCGTCGCCCGGCACGTCCGCAGCATCGCCGGCGGTGTCCATCGCCGCGTCCAGCCCGCCGTCGGCGGCGTCGCTGCCCGCGTCGGCCACGTCCGGCGTGGACGTGTCCCCCACGTCGACATGGTTGCCGTTATTGCTCAGGGAGATGCTGTTGGGGGGCGGCGACTTATCCGATCCGCAGCCGGCGGAAAACGCGCCGATCGTCGCCAAAATCACCGTGCTCAGTATCCACTTCCTGCGCATTGCCATCCCCTGGCCTAGGCACCGCCGAAAGGAACGCACAGGCCGGCTGGTGCCATTTGATCGAACGAAATCCGCCGCAACGGACGATAACTGGGAACACTTTCATTCATCCTAACGAAGTGCTGCTTTGATTTCAAACGAAACCAAGCGCCACAACTCGTCCGTTTGCTCCCGCTCTCGGAAGAAGCAATGACCATGCCATGGCCCACCGGCCCCTAGAACCTCCTCGCGACGCGATCGGTCGGGCAATAATGTCGCAGATTCTTCAGCGGCCCCGAAATGTTTTCACAGTACAGGAGGTTGTGCGCGATCGACGTTGTTCGAATAGTTATTCATCCACGTCGACGAAGTCGAAGATGTCGCCGGCCCAGTTGCGAAACGAGACGATCTCCCCATGGCGTCCTTCGCGCTGCGACACCCGGTAGTCGGGCACCAGCTCGACTTTGCCGCCGCCGCCGGGCAGATCGACGACGAAATCGGGCACGCCCATCCCACCAATGCGCCCGCGCAGGTGGTCCATGATCGCCAGCCCCGTGCGCAAGGGCGTGCGAAAATGGGTGATGCCGCGGGCCATGTCACATTGGAGGATGTAGTAGGGCCGGCAGCCGCATTGGAGCAGCTTGCGGTTGAGCGCCATGACGGTGTCGGGGTCGTCGTTGACGCCCTTGAGCAGCACCATCTGGTTTCCCAGCACGCATCCGGCACGCACCAGCCGCTGCAAGGCCGCCTGCGCGTCTGTTCCCAGCTCGCGCGGATGATTGAAGTGGGTGTGCACGTAGATCGGCGCGACGCTGGCGAGCCTGTCACACAGCTCGTCGGTCACCCGCTGAGGCAGCGTGACCGGGTTGCGTGTGCCCAGGCGGATGACCTCGACGTGGTCGATGGCGCGAAGCGCCCGCAAGATCTCGGCGAGCCGCTCGTCACTGAGTGTCAACGGGTCGCCGCCGGAGACGAGCACGTCGCGCACCTTCTCGGTGCGCCGGATATAGGCGAGCCCCGCCTCGATCTGGGCGCGCGAGGCCGCCGTGCTGGGATCGGAGACCTTGCGCTTGCGGGTGCAGTGGCGGCAGTACACCGGACAATTGTGGCTGACATAAAACAGCACCCGGTCGGGGTAGCGATGGGTGATGCCGGCCACCGGCATATGCGCCTCTTCGGCCAGGGGATCGTCGAGCTCGAAGTCGTACTCGGCGAGCTCGCCGAGCTGGGGAACGGCCTGCTGGCGAATCGGACACCGCGGGTCCTGCGGGTCCATCAACGCGGCATAGTGGGGGGTAATGGCCACGCGGAACGCCCCGCAACTCTGGGCAAACGCCGCGCGTTCCTCGGCGGTGAGTTCGACAATTTCGGCGAGCTGGTCGAGGGTGCGCACGCGGTTTTGCTGCTGCCAATGCCAGTCGTCCCACTGCGCGCGGGTCGCTGACTCCCACAGGGCCGGTCGCAACTCGTAGGTCGAGGTCATATCAGTGGACGATGCGCACGCTGGCGAGGGTGGGGACCAATTGTGAGCGCAGCTCGAAGCTCAGGTGGACGTCGCCGGCGACCTCGCCCTGGCCGTCGGTGAGCTGACCGGCCACCTCGGTCAGCGAATCGACCGGGTGGAGCACGTCGAACGCGCGCGTCAACGCCATGCGGTGGGGCCGGCCGTCGGCGGCGTCGAAGCCCATCTCGTAGTGGATGCCGTCCTCGGACAACAGGCGCACGCGCACCGTGCCGCGCACGGGGGCGCGGTCGGCCAGCCCCTCGAGCGTGACATGCCCGTCGATATTGCCCTCGAGGTCGCGCGCCAGTCGTCCGACGTTGGCGAAGTCGGCACGCAGCACCAGCCGGGCCCGGCCCTCCTGGCCGCCCCCGGCGCGCCTCCAACGCCCCTCGAGGACCTCCTTGTAGCAAAACCCGACGTTTTGCTTCTCGTCATTGAGGCGCACGCGCGTCTCGGTGTCGAAGCGCGGCGCCCAGCCATGCTCCTGATACCAGCGCACCGTCTCGACGATGCCCTGGCGAAAGTCGGTGTATTTGGCCTGCCAGCCGAGCTCCTTGAGCGCGTCGGCCCCAAGGATATTGTCCTTTTCGACATAGAACAGCGCGTTTCGGTCCACCCGCGGGCGCAGCGGACTTTGCAGATCTTGTTGGTGCTGCAGTCGGCTCCACAGACCGCGCAGCAGTTGGCGCGACAGGTCGAAGATCCAATCGTGGTCGATGAGCGGCGACAGCGCCGTCCACAGCGTGGTGTTGGGAAAGGGCACCAGCGGGCCGACCTCCAGCCCGTAGGCCTCGGTGATGGAGGTGACCACCTCCCCGAAGCCCAGCGGGGTGTCGTCGGCGACGTTGAGGGTGCGCTCGTAGGCCTGGGGATTGGCCAGCACGGCGAGCACGGCGCTAGCAGCATCCTCCACATAACACCAGTTGGTGCGTGGCCCACCGGTGACCCCCGGCAGGTAGGGCATAAACCCGCGCAACAGCGGGGGCAACGTGGTGATACTCGCCCCCATCTTCGAGCAGTGCGGCCCGTAGATCAGCGCCGGGCGCAGCACCGTCCAGTGGGTTGTCGTCGGCTGGGCGGCGAAGACCTTCTCGCTGTCGATCTTGGTCTGCTCGTAGGCGTTGCTGGCCGCGAGCACGTCGTCTTCGGCGCGCAGGCCCGCCTGGGGCAGGTAGACGTCGCCACAGCTAAAATGGACCATGTGGCCCACCTCGTGGCGCTGGCAGGCCCGATACAGCTCGTCGACCAGCTCGACGTTGACCCCGGCGAGCTCGGCGTAGCTCTCCGAGAGGCTGACCCAGGCGGCGGTATGGACCACCGCCGCGCAGCCGTCGACCAGCGCGTCCAGGTCGGCGGCCGACAGCTCCGCAAATCGCCAGTCGACGTCCTGTTGGGGGTCGAATAGCCCGTGCATGTGGGCGTCGACGGCCCGGACCCGGTCGACGGCGCGCACCTTCAGGCCCGCGTCGAGCGCCTGGCGCACCACGTGGCGCCCTACCCCGCCCGCCGCCCCGGTCACCAGGATGGTGCTGCCGGCGTCTACATGAACCTGCTGCGCGTTGTTCTCGGTCATCGTACAGCCCATAGAAGTGGACCCAGTGCTGCCCGCGCTTGGGTAGCACGGGGGGAATCTCCGACTCAAGTCCGAGATGACCACCATATCTTGCAGCACCCGTGGCCGGCGTGCTAATCGTCGCGCTGTCTAAGTGCTATGTGGAGTAACCCAGTTTCGAAGGAGCCTTTGACCATGGCCGAACACGTCTACATCGAAGACATCGCCGATCACGTCGGCGAGAGCGTCACCATCAAGGGGTGGCTGTACAATATGCGCTCGAGCGGCAAGCTGCACTTTCTCGAGCTTCGCGACGGCACCGGCTTTATGCAGGCGGTGATGTTCAAGGGCGATGTCGACGAGGAATTGTTCGACACCACCAACCACCTGCGCCAGGAGACCAGCATCATCGTCACCGGCGAGGTGCGCGCCGATGATCGCGCCCCGTTCATCCCCTTCGAGATGGGCATCCAGCAGTTGGAGGTCGTCGCCGAGCCCACCGAGGACTACCCGGTCACCCACAAGGAGCACGGCGTCGCCTTCTTGATGGACAACCGCCACCTGTGGATGCGCACGCCTCGCCAGGTGGCGATCATGCACGTGCGCCACCAGATCATCCGGGCGATCCGCGACTTCTTCGACCAGCGCAAATTCCAGCTGGTGGACGCGCCCATCTTCACCCCGGCGGCCGTCGAGGGGACCACCACCCTCTTCGAGACCGAATATTTCAACCAGAAGGCCTACCTGACCCAGTCGGGCCAATTGTACATGGAGGCCGGGGCGATGGCCTTCGGCAAGGTGTACTGCTTCGGGCCGACCTTCCGCGCCGAGAAGTCCAAGACCCGCCGCCACCTGACCGAGTTCTGGATGGTCGAGCCGGAGGTCGCCTTCATGGAGCTCGATGAGGACATGGACCTGGCCGAGGACTTCGTGTCGTTCATCGTCGGGCGCGTGCTCGACAATTGCCGCCAGGATCTGGAGGTCCTCGAGCGCGACACCGCGCCGTTGGAGAAGGTCCAAAAGCCTTTCCCGCGCATCAGCTACGACGAGGCCGTCGAGATCATCCACGCCAACGGCGGCGACATCGAGTACGGCGACGACTTCGGCGCCCCCGACGAGACCATCCTGGGCGAGCACTTCGACCAGCCGGTGATGGTCCACCGCTACCCCACCGCCATCAAAGCGTTCTACATGCGCCGCGACCCCGACGACGAGTCCAAGGCGCTGTGCGTCGACGTGATCGCCCCGGAGGGCTACGGCGAGATCATCGGCGGCGGCGAGCGCGAGTGGCAGGTCGAGCGGCTGGAGACCTCCATCCGGGAACATAACCTGCCCCTGGAAGCGTTCGAATGGTACCTGGATTTGCGCCGCTACGGGTCGGTGCCGCACTCGGGCTTCGGCCTGGGCCTCGAGCGCACCGTGGCCTGGATGTGTGGGCTGCACCACGTGCGCGAGACGATTCCGTTCCCGCGCATGATGGACAAGATCATTCCCTGAAGGGTGACCAAGGTTGACCAAGGGTGACGAAGACGAGCAGCACTCACTGCGCGGCACCGTCGAGCTGCCGCGGGTGGTGCTCGGCAGCGACGAGATCGACCGGCCGGCTCCACGCCAACGCGTGCTGCCGGGGCTGGTCGATCTGCGCTGGCTCTCCTACCCCGCCTACATCGCCTGCTTCATCGGCGCCGGCCTCGCCGCCAACTTCGCCATCGACGCAAAGGAGTGGTCGGCGCCGCCGGTCGCCCTGGCGTGGATGATGCTGTTCTTCTGGGAGTGGATCTACGGGGTCGCCTACCACTACCGGCGCACCATCCTGAAATATTTTTCCTTTCTGCTCGTTGTCGGGCTGAGCGCGCTTTTGGCGGCGCTGTGCTGGGAGCGCGCCCAGCCTCAACTGGTGGCCAACGCGACCGGGCTGGTCCAGCGCGGCCACGTCGGCGGGCTCGACTGGGCGGGCGTGGCCACCGTGATCAGCGGCGGGCTCATCAGCCTGCACCTGCTCATCCTCGGGCGCGGCTATCGCAAGAAGAAACGCCGTGCTACAACATCCTCCTGAGCCCGACAGTTACGCCGTCACCTGCGGCCAGCCTTGCCGATGAACTCTCTCGACGCGATTTTCTGGATCTTCACCGGCTTTGCCTTCGTCCTTGGCACGGTGGTGGGGAGCTTCCTCAACGTGGTCATCTATCGGGTGCCCGCCGGCCTGTCCATCGTCCACCCACCCAGCCGCTGCCCGGTCTGCGAGCAGCCCATCCGGTGGTACGACAACATCCCGATCTTTTCGTGGGCGGTGCTGCTTCGGGGCAAGTGCCGAAACTGCGCGACACCCATCCCGGCGCGCTACGCGCTGGTCGAAGGGCTGACCGGCGTGCTCACCGCCGCCCTGTGGTTCAAGATCGCCCACCCCGCCTTCGCCACCGTGGCCACCTTCGAGCAGACCCCGGCGATCAATTACCTGCTTCCCTTCGGGCTGTACTTCGTCTTCGTCTGCCTGATGGTGGTGATCACCTTCGTCGATCTCGACCACTTTCTCATCCCCCACCGGTTCACGCTGCCGGGGATGGTGCTGGGCGTGGCGACCCCGCTGCTGTTCAACTTTCTGCTGGGGCCGGGTTCGCTCAGCGGGTTTTGGCCGCCGGTGACCATCTGGGAGAGCGTCATCGGGCTGGTGCTCGGCGGCGGCGCGGTCGTGGTCATCTTCTACGGCTATTTTGCCATTCGCGGCGTCGCCGGCATCGGCGGCGGGGACGTCACCCTGATGGCCGTGGTGGGGGCGTGGCTGGGGTGGCCGTCGGTCATCTTCGTGTTCTTTGCGGCGAGCCTGCAGGGCACGATCGCGGCGGGCATCGCCATGCTCGCTGGCGGCGGCCTGGTGCGCAACAGCGCCGAACTCTTCGAGGAGGACGAGGACGAGGAGCCGGCAGGCGCCGACGCCGAGGCGGCGCCGGTCGCAGACGCGCCTGTGCGAGCTGACATGGACGCCGACATCGTCGTCGACCTCGAGGCGCCCGACGCAGCGAGCGTCGAGGCGTCCGACGACGGCGCCGACGCACAAGCTGGCGCGCCTGCGGCCGGCGGCCTGGCGGTTCCCTTCGGCCCGTTTATCGCCCTGGCGGCGCTCGAGCACCTCTTCTTGGGCAATCTGCTGCCCGCGGCGTTGTCGATGAGCTACCTGTACCAATTCGGGTCCTGGTGATGGTCGGCCAACCCACCAGGCGCCGGGGCTTTCCCGGCGGGTTGCGCGCCCAGCTCTTGCTGGTGCTCTGCGTGCTGGTGGCGGCGGCCTTCGGCCTCATCGCAGCGTTCTCGCTGCATGTGCTGCGCCGTCAGTTGCACCGCGCCGTCGTCGACAGCACCCAGAACCAGGCGCGCCTGCTCGCCCGGGGCGTGTCCGACCATCACATGGCGCCGGCCGACCTCGGCCGACAGCTCGTCGACACCGAAAAGCTCACCTGGGCGGGCGTGGCCGGCACGGACGGCGTCGAGGGAAGCGGGCCGATGCCCCCGGCGCTGGCGCACCGGATCTCGGCGGCGGCCGGTCGCAAACGCCCCGCCCACTTTCGCGTCGCCTGGCGAGGGACGCCCCACGAGGTTGCCCTGGCCCCCATCGGCGACGGTGGGCGCGCGGCCGTGGCCATCAGCTCGCTCGCGCCGATCAACGACGAGCTCACGGCCACCCGGCGCATGCTGCTGTTTTACCTGGGCCTGGACGCCCTGTTCATCCTGGTCATCGGCTACGCCTTCCTTACCTTCTTGGTGGTTCGACCGATCCGCGCCATCGGCGTGGCCAGCGAACGGGCGGCGCGCGGCGACCTCGCCAGCCCCATCACCGTGCTGCCCAAAAACGAGTTCGGCCTCGTGGGCCACCAATTCAACCAGATGCTCGACGAGCTTCGCCGAGGTCGCGAACAACTCGAGCGCCGCCTCGAGGAGCTCGACCTCGCCAACCGACAACTTCGCGCCACCCAGGACTCGCTGATCCGCTCGGAGAAGCTCGCCAGCGTCGGCCACCTCGCCGCCGGCGTGGCCCACGAGGTGGGCAATCCGCTGGCGGCCATCTCGGGCTATCTGGAGTTGCTCGAAGAGGGCGATCTCGACGCCGAGACCAACCGGGATATGGTCCAGCGAAGCCAGCGGGAGGTCGAGCGCATCCGCCAGATCATCCGCAACCTGCTCGACTACAGCCGCGAAGACGCCGAGCCCATCCTGGAGCCGCTGGCCCTGTCCCAATGCGTCGCCGAGGCGCTGGAGTTGGTGCGCGCCCAGCCCAAAGCGCGGGCGATCGCGATCGCCAATGACCTCGACAAAGACCTTCCGTCGGTAGAGGCGGTCGGCTCCCAGGTTGTCCAGGTGCTGGTCAACCTGCTCATCAACGCCGTCGATGCGTTGCAGACCGACACGCCTGTCGACGACGGGCCGCGCATCGACATCGACGCGCAGGTCAGCGCCGACGAGATCGTCTTGCGCGTGCGCGACAACGGGCCGGGTATCTGCGCCGAGGCCCGCTCGCGCGTCTTCGACCCCTTCTTTACCACCAAAGACCCCGGCGAGGGCACCGGCCTGGGCCTGGCGATCTGCCTGCGGATCATGCGGCGCATGGGCGGCGATATCCGCCTGGAGAGCACGCCCGGCGAGGGCTCGACCTTCGCGCTTGTATTCGCGCGTCCCCGCGCCAACTGATTTCCATCAGGTCTGTCGTCAATTCTGCCCGTAGACGCTCACGTCGGCGGCGTCGGCCTCCAACTTGGATTCGGTCGTCCTCGAGCTTGCGCGGCTGGGCGCGGTTCCACCGCTCGACCTCGCTGTCGTAGGACGGGCTGGAGGGGTCGGAGGAGTAGCCGCCGGGGACCACATTGTAGGTGACCGGCCCGTCCGGGGTCATGTCGTGGATCATGCGCAGCGACGAGCCGCCGGTGCACGTAAAGTTGAAGTCGTCGTAGCCGTGGTCGCAGGGGCTGACGGCGAACTCGCCGCCGGAGCGCTCGTAAAACGGCAGCCCGCGGTCGGGCGAGGGGCGGCGGAAATTGGAGGTCGACGCGGGCACGAGGCTGTCGAGCCTCAGCCCGTGCATCTTGCCCCACACCCACGTGCTGGGGTCGCCCGAGCCCGGCGAGGGGATGTCCTGGCCCCACACGCTGGCCAGGGCGGCGCCGCTGGCCAGGCGGTCTCGCGCGGCGAGCACGGCGCGTACGAGCATGGTCAGTCGGGTCTCGGTCAGGTCGCTGCTCAGGTCGTCGAAGACCGTGGAGTCGCCGGTGGCGGCGTCGTAGGTCTGAGCGTGCTGGGCGTCGTCGAGCAGGTAGATGAGCGAGCGCGTCAAGATCTGGTCGGGCGAGGGGATCGAGAAGTGGTGGTTGTGGTAGTAGCCCAACTGGCCGAGTTCGTCGCCGTACACGTCGCGCAGCAGGTAGACCATGGCGGCGTTGAACAGGCTGGCGGCGGCGCTGCGCTGGACATCGTCGCCGGTGGGCTGGCGGGTGGCCGGGGACTGGTAATCCCAGCCGTCGAGCAGGTCGCGCAGGGTGCTGAGGTCGGCCTCGCGCCCGGAAATCTCGTCGCGCAGCGCCTTCAATTCGGGGTCCTGGCTGGCATCGATGGTCGTATCCAGCGCGCGGTCGATGGCCGCGACCATATGGGGCACGACGTGCTCGGCGACCTTGTCGTAGCCGTCGTTTTGGATGGCGGTTTGCTCGGCCAGGGTCAACTTCTGGCCGGCGGGGCGTTCGCCGGTGGCATTGGTCAGTCGCTCGGTGATGCGCTCGGCGCGCAGACCGAGGTCGTAAAACCCGCCCAGATAATGCGCATCGTTGAACGGGTTGTTGTCCAGGGTGGTGCCCACCTGGTCGTTGTTGGCGGTGACGATATAGCCCTTCTGGGGGTTGTAGGCGTGGGGGATGTCCTCGTCGGGCAAAAAGCCGTCCCACTCGGCGCTGCCGTCGCCGGGCAGGATGAAGATGGGGGCGTTGCCCGTGGGGTTGTCGACGGGGTCGTAGGTCAGCGCGCCGGGCTCGCGCACCGGGATATGCGACTGGCCGGAGTAAAAGATGTCACCGGAGGTAAAGCCGAAGACGAAGTTGCTCGAGCCGACGGTGTAGTAATCGAGTGCCTGCTCGACGTCGGCGGGGGTCTTGGCGCGCCACAGCCCCATCAGAAATTTGAAATCATTGTCGGCCTTCAGGCCCACCCATTTGATGGACAGCGCCTCGTTGGAGGTGCGGGCAACGGGCTTTCCGTCCACCACCGTCGGCAGGATGGGGCCGTGGTGGGGCACGACCTCGAGGGTCAGGTCGGTGTGGTCGGTGACGTGGCCGAAGGTGCCGATGTTGATGGTCTCGTGGATGCGGTCGACGGGCACCTGGTTGCCTTTGAAGGCCACCGTAGGCGCCTGGGCGTCGTCGGAATGGCCGGTGATATGTTCGTCGTAGACGTCGACGTAGTCGTAGAAGCCGACGGTCGTGCCCCAGGCGACCTTGTCGGTGCGCCCGACGACGATGCCGGGCACGCCCAGGATGCCGGCGCCGACCAGGTGTAGGGGCTTGCGCCCGTCGATGTCGTGGTCGAGGTCGAGCTGGATGGGGTAGAAGATCGTCGGCAGCGACAGCCCCAGGTGGGGGTCGTTGGCGACGTTGGGGTAGCCGCTGGCGGTGCGGTCGCCGGAGAGCACCCAGTCGTTGCTGCCCCGCTTGAAGGCGTCGCGGACGCCGAAGATGTCCAGCGGGGCCATGCCGGGGATGTCGAGGGGTTGGTGCAGGGCCATGGCGTGTTGGAGGACGTCCTTGGAGACCGTGGGCGCCGGTGGGAAGGAGGCGGCGGGAAGGTGGATCGCTTTCTTGCCATCGGTGGGAAACCCGTCGATCTGGGTGGTCGTCGAGGCGGGGGCTGTGCGCATGACGTCGGCCAAAAAGCCGTGGCGCGCGGCCAGCTTGGGGTCGGCGGCGTCGGCCTTGAAGGTATCCAGGATGGACTGGCGCACGGCGTGGGCCTTGATCCAGGTGGGCGCGGTGTAGGTCAACTGCACCGCCAGCAGTCGGCCGACGGCCAAGACGTCACTGGGCTCCCAGTCGCGCACGGACGACGGCGGCATGATATGGGCCATGGTGCCGGGCAGGCTGACTTCGCCGTGGCGGTACTTGGCGATGAAGGCGTTGACCCCGGCGCAGTAGGCGTCGATGGCCTGGTAGGTCTCGTCGTTGGGGTCGTAGTGCTCGGCGATGTACTTCTTGGCGCTGCGCTTCAGCCCGAGGGTACGCATGAGGACGTCTGTCTTGACGGCGCTGTTGGACAAAGTGCCGAACAACTCGGAGAGCGTGCCCGTGGCGACGCGCCGGTAGAACTCCATCTGGATGAACCGGTCGGTCGCGTACATATACCCGTTCATGAAGAACAGGTCCTCGAGGGACGTGGCGAAGATGTGGCGCATGCCGAACTTATCGGTGATGACGGTCACCGGGCGGCGAAGCTGGGCGTCGATGTCGGCGCGGTCGACCCCGGCGTCGGGCGCCGTGTCGGCCACGTCCGCGGCAGCGTCGACGGCGGCATCGACACCGGCATCGCCCCGCGGTCCGGTATCGTGACCGGCCTGACGCCCCGTCCCACCGCTGCCGTTGGAACATCCCACCGCGACCACCACCGCCCACAACCCCAGGAGACGCAACGCACGTGCTCTCATAATCGCCCTCCACGCGGCACACTTCACACGCAATCTGTCGGTTTTGCTCAACATGGCGACACTAACCGATCGGTCCACCAATTGCGAGCAACACCCACGCGCCACGCTCCCTGCCCCACCCCGTAAAGGTGCCATGCACCTTGACGAGCCCCGTCTCATGCGCCTGTGCGCCCGTTCTGCCCACCCGGCGCCTCCCCCTCCCGCCCCACTTTTTTCAAGAAAGTACGCAACGATTCGCCCCCTTTTGCCGAAAACCCTTATGAGGGCCTTCTTCGATCACTTCGCCTCATTCGGGAGCACCACCATGGGACGCAAAATCCGCACCTTCGACAAAGACACCATCTACTTTGTGACCAACTCCTGCTTTCAGCGCTGCTTTTTGATGGCCCCCGGCGAGGAGGTCAACCGCATCATCCTGGGCTGTCTGGCCCGCGCCGTGGCCATCCACCACGTCCAGCTGTTCGCGTTTGTCTTCATGAGCAACCACTTCCACATGCTCGTTAAGGCCCCGTTCATGAATATGAGCGAGTTCATGCGCGACTTTCAGGCGGACATCGCCCGCGAGATCAACCGCCTGCGCAGTCGCAACGGCAAGTTCTTCTCGCGCCGCTTCAGCGCCGAGCCCATCCTCGACGAGGAGGCGCTCCTGGACAAGCTCGACTACACCCTCAACAACCCCTGCAACGACGACCTGGTGCGCCACATCAAGCACTGGCCGGGGGTTAGCTCCTGGGACTTCCACGCCACCGCCGAGCCCATGGTCGGAAAGTGGCTCGACCGCGACGAGCTTCGCAGGCTTCGCCGCAAAGACGAGAACACCCCCGAAGAGAAGGCCTACAAGGAGTTCGAACTCGAGCTTACGACCCTGCCGACCTTCAAGGACCTCCCACCAAAGCAGGCCCAGCAAAAGGTCTGCGAGCATATCGAGCCGACGGCGACGAAGCTTCAAAAGGAGCGCGCCGACAGGCAAGACAAGTGTATGGGGCCGCGTAAGATCTTGGCCACGAAGTGGTGGGACCGACCCAACGACCCCAAGAAGTCGCCCCGCCCGCTGTGCCACTGCAGCAGTGCGCAGGAGCGCAAGGCTTACCGAGAGCAACTGTACGAGACGATGGACGCCTACAAGAAGGCCAGCGGCCGCTGGCGCGACGGCGAGACCAATATCAGCTTTCCCTACGGCACCATCCCGCCGGGGCACACCCGGTGTATCGGCGCACCGCCTGTGCCGGCGCCGTTTGCCGACCTGAGCGCCGAGGGCTGAGGCCCGCGCCGCCACGTTCCGCTGTATCCCAGCCTCGATTCCTACCTCAAACGCCGACTCCACCGGCGAGCGCATCGGTGCGCCCTCCGCACCGCGAGGCGCGCCCTGCACGCCGAAATCCCCGCCAAAATCTCTGGGTCATGAAGCCAGCTTCGCCGGTTTGGCGACAAAGCACGCTCGAAGCGTGCTGACGAGGCTCGAACCATCAGCAGATCACCTCGTCAACCCGCCTCGCAGGCGCATGAATGGCCGTTCGTAAGGGTGCATGGCACCGTTTCGGGGGGGAGGGAGCGTCGTGGATGATTGACGCGCGCGGGGCGATGGCGGAACATGGAGTTGGTACCATCTCCCTCACGATATTGACGTGTCTTTCGAGCCGTACCTATGGACAAGCTGCGCATACTTGTGGTCGACGACGAGGAGAGCATCCGGCACATGTTGTCGGTGCTGCTCGACAAGGAGGGCTACGAGGTGCGCACGGTCGGCGACGGTGAGGAGGGCCTCAAGGAGTTGCTCGCGCACGAGTTCGACCTGACCCTGTGCGACGTGCGCATGCCCAAGATGGACGGGTTGCAGCTCATCGACGAAATCGTCTCGCGCAACCTGGCCACCACGACCATCGCCATGAGCGCGTTTGGCAACCGCGAGATGGCCATCAACGCCCTCAAGCGCGGCGCCTACGACTACATCGACAAGCCGTTCAAAAAAGACGAGATCCTGCTGACCCTGGCCAAGGCCGAAGAGCGCCTGCAGCTCAAGCGCGAAAACGAGGCCTTGCGCGGCTTCCACGCCGGCGGTGGCTTCCAGGGCATCATCGGCGAGTCCGGCCCCATGCAGCAGGTCTACCAGACCGTCGCCAAGGTCGCCGGCTACAAGTCCACCGTGCTTTTGACCGGCGAGTCCGGCACCGGCAAGGAGCTCGTCGCCCGCGCCATCCACAACCTGTCGCCGCGCGCCGACGCCCCCTGGGTGCCCATCAACTGCGGCGCCATCCCCGAAAACCTGCTCGAGAGCGAGCTCTTCGGCCACGTGCGCGGCTCGTTCACCGACGCCACCCAGGACAAACGCGGCCTCTTCGAGGCGGCCCACCTCGGCACGCTCTTCCTCGACGAGATCGCCGAGCTGCCCATGAACCTGCAGGTCAAGCTGTTGCGGGTGCTCCAGGAGGGCGAAATCCGCCGCGTCGGCGGCACCAAGAATATCCCCGTCGACGTGCGCATCATCGCCGCCAGCCTGCACGACCTCGGCGAGCGCGTCGACGAGGGATTGTTCCGTGAGGACCTCTATTACCGCCTCAACGTGATCAACATCCACCTGCCGCCACTGCGCGAGCGCGCCGAAGACGTCAAGCTGCTCGTCGATCACTTCATCGCCAATCAAAACCGCCGCCTGGGCACGTCGGTGGCCGGCGTCGACCCCGAGGCCATGAAGATCATGCTCGACTACCACTGGCCGGGCAACGTGCGTGAGCTACAAAACTGCATCGAGCGCGGCGTGGTACTGGCCAATGGCCCTCAGATCGACGAATCCGTGCTGCCCGAGCGCATCCTCGACAGCAACGACGAGCTCAAACAACTGTTCAGCAGCGACGAGCTGTCGATCAAGAAGATGAGCACCGCCCTCGAGCGCATCCTCATCCGGCGAGCCCTCGAAAAGACCGGCGGCAATCGCACCAACGCCGCCAAAATTCTCGAGATCAGCCACCGCGCGCTGCTCTACAAGATCAAGGATTACGGCCTCGAGACCGTCGGTATGGAAACCTAGCCATGTGTGTCCCCTGTTCGCCGGCGCGATTCACCTTGCGCAGCGTGCAGGAATATGGAACGCTCGTGGCGCTTTTGAAACAACTCAAAAGCGGTCACAGGGGCCCCAGAGCGGCACCGGTCGCTTCTTTAATTTTCACGCGCCGTCGTGACGTGACGATGCTCAAGAAATTCCTCAAATTTCTGAAGGGAACCGCCCCCGAACACCAGTTCGATGGCAGCTACCTCGATCACCTGCTCGACCAGGTGTATTCGCGTGCGCACGACCAGCTCGACGACTGTCCCGACCACGACCCGCTGCTGCTTGTCATCACCGAGATCTTGCGGCTGACCAAGCCCGACCAGTGGACCGAGCAGGTCGACTGTCCGCTGGCCGACGACCAGAGCCCTGCCCTCGCCGCCCCCTCGCCGCCCCCGGCGCCGGTCGACGACGTCGAGGGCTACGAGATCGTCGAGGCCTCCGAGGTCATCGAAGAAGTTGTCGAGGAGGTCGACGGCGACCAGGTCGAAGTCATCGACGAGGCGGCCGACGTCGCCGAGGCGTCCGTTCCACCCCAGGCACCCGACGCTGCGCCCGACGACGAGCCGGCCGACGCGCCTGAGCGCGACGAGGCCGGCGACGAGGCGAACAGCGCCCCCGACGATGAAGCTTCGGACGATGAAGCTACAGACGATGAAGCCTCGCGCGATGACGCAGCCGACACCGACATTGACGCCGACGCCGACGAGATTGACGCCGACGCCGACGAGGTCAACGACTCGCAGACCGTGGAAGTTCCGCCACCAGACGACGCCGAGGGCGCCGTCCATGTCGATGACATCGCCGACGTCGCCCCCGCCCCCAGCCCGACGCCACCGCCGCGGTTGGACTCTTCCGAGGTGCTTCAGGCCGGCCGCATCTTCCTGGGCCTGCTCATCGAAAACGACCGGCTTCCCCTGGACATGCAGTTGTCGGTCGCCGAGACCATGCTCGCGCGCGACCTGTTGCTCGGCTACTTCGTCCAAGATCTGCACTTCGACGACAAGGCCAAAGAGCTACTCGCCCTGGTCGAACAGAAGTTCAACGAGGGCGCCTTCAGTCAGGCGCGCATCCTGCTCCAACTCTTTCAAACCGACCGGCCGACGCGGGTCAACAACGACCGCAACCTGTTTTACGAGGACATGATCCTTCGGCTGGGCATCCGGCGACGCCACCTCATCAACCAGGCGTTGATCAATGAGTTCGAGCAGCGGGTGCGCATCGAGGACTTCGACACCCGCTGGCTCGAGGCCACCGAATGGCTCGAGCAAACGCTGCACATCAAATTTCACCTGTTCACCCGCGAGCCCGTCGAGGTCGAGCGCTGGCGAGAGCTTGCGGCGGGGTCGCATCGCCAAGACGCCGACGACGTCTTCCTGCGCTACATTCCGCCCAAGCGTTGGCGCCCAGCCCACGCCTCGGCGCAAACGCCCAGGGTGCGGGTGCTCGCCCATATCTCGGCGGCGACGGTCAAGCAGTATATCGTGCGCCAGATCAAGGCCTGCTACTTCGTGCTGCGCGCCGTCGGCGACACCGGCCTGGAACCCTATCTGGACGTGTTCTTCGACTGGACGGAGCAGAAATTCGACCTCAACAGCGTGCGCCTCATGCCCCTGCTGTATCGGCGCACGATGTCCGACACCCAGCTCATCGACAAGATCTTCGAGGAAGCCTTCCGCCGCTTCTTTC
Organism: uncultured delta proteobacterium; assembly: GCA_963697525.1. Taxonomy (GTDB): domain Bacteria; phylum Myxococcota_A; class Bradymonadia; order Bradymonadales; family Bradymonadaceae; genus Bradymonas. The sequence continues at coordinate 3,200,342 of OY969087.1, read as the reverse complement.
GCCAGAAGGCCGCCGACTACCTCGCGACCTTCGACGAAGACGCGATTCTGGAGGCGAGTCGCGCCACCCTCGACGGCCTGGCGGGCCTGGACTTCAACCGCATTCCCCCGGGCAATTACGACCTCGGCGGGCTCATCCTCGACCGCCTATTCGGCCTGCAATACCACGAACCCGAATTTGCGTTTAAACTGCACCGGCTGACGTGAACTACCGTGGCTGCGCATTATTGTGGGCGGCCATCGTGCTGGCCGGATGTCACCACCCGCCGCCGGTTCACGCACCGTCGTCCCATCCAGCGCCCGCAGAGCCTTCGCCCTCAAGCGCACCGGTGCCCTCGCCGCCCGATCCTCCACCGGCACCGAGGCCGACGCAGACGACCGCCCTTCCCCCGACGGTCGAGCGCGGCGTCTGCCTGGCCCATACCTGGCAAGATGGCGGCCGACGTGGCTACGGCACCGACACCTGCGAAAAGACCCTGACACACCTCGCCCACCTGGGCGTCCAGTCGGTCTCCCTGACGCCGTTTGGATGGATGTCCAGCCTGCATACGCCCGATATCCACGGTGAATTTTCCGACGCGATGCCGTCCAGCGGCGAGCGCGCCGGGCGGCTTCGCCGCGTCACCGCGCAGGCGCATGCGCTGGGGATGCGGGTGGTCCTCAAACCCCACCTGTGGGTCCGCGGGGGCAAGTGGCGCGGCGAAATCGCGCCGGTCGACGCCCACGGCGAACCCGCCTGGGGACAATGGTGGGAAAAGTACCGCGACTTCATCACCTACTACGCGCGGCTCGCCCAGAAGCTGGGCATCGGGGAATTGGTGGTCGGCGTGGAGCTCGTCAGCGCGGTCAAAGCCGACCCCGATGCCTTCGCCGCCACCATCGCTGCTGTGCGCAAGGTCTTTGACGGCAAGCTGACCTACGGCGCCAATTGGGACGAGGAGGTCCCCGAGCGCATCTGGCGCAAGCTCGACGCCGTGGGCGTCCAATTCTACCCGCCGCTGACCGACCAGCCCCACCCGACCGTGGCCCAACTGCGCAAGGCCCTGCGCGCGCGCCTGGAGCACTGGACGGCGATCGCGCATCGCACCGGCAGGCCGCTCGAAATCGTCGAGACGGGCTACCGCTCCGCGCCCACGGCCGTGCAAAAGCCGTTCGGCTGGCCCGAGCACAGCGATAAGCATCCGGTCGACCAGGCGCTGCAGGCGCAGGCCTATCGCGCGCTGTTCGACGAACTCGCCACCCACAAGGACGTCGCCGCGGTCTATCTGTGGAAGTATTTTACCGATCCGAATACCGGCGAGAACCGACCCGACGGGTTCTCCCCGCGCGGCAAGCCCGCCGAAGCGGTTCTGCGCGCCGCCTTTGCGCCTGCCGCCACCGCCGGGGCGCAGTGATTCTGAAACCCCCATCAACTTCCGACATCCCAAGGTCGTGATGGCGGGCCCCGCTCGAGCGGGCCTGCACCAGGTTTCAGACTTTCATCGAGGTCGTAATGAGCACCACCACGATCATTATCGCAGTTGCGCTGGCATTGCTGGTCTCCTACGTGATCCGAAAGAGCCGCGCGCTGTCTCCGGAGCAGCGCCGCGAGATTCTCGGAGCCATCGAGCGCGGTGCGACCTTCGTCGACGTGCGCACCCGCCAAGAATTCTCCGCCCACCACCCCAAGGGAGCCGTCAACATTCCCCTGCACGAGCTATCGGGACAGATCGATCGCCTGCAGAAAAAGCCCGCCCCGGTGGTCGTCTGTTGTGCGTCGGGCGCGCGTAGCGCGCGGGCAGCCAAGCTGCTGCGCCGCGCCGGCGTCGAAACCCTCGACCTCGGTGGACGCGCCAACTGGCCGAGCTGAGCTCACGGCTACTTCGATTTCATCGGGTGACCCGGGCCGGTGATGTCCTTGACGTACGCGTCGAATTTGAACTTCGGCGAGTGCTCGGGCACGTGACACTGTCGGCAGGCGGTGACATCGGGCGTCGCGTTGATATTCTGGGGCTTGCCGCTCTTGTCGACCGGGTGAAGCGCGTGCGTCGAGCCCGGGCCGTGACAGTCCTCGCAGCCCACGTTCTCGAGGTTCTTCTCGATGGTGCGCCCGCCGAGCTGGGCCTTGTAATGAAGCTTGCCGATGACGCTTCCGCCGGGCTTCTCGTAGCCGACCACGTGGCAGCCGATGCATTGCTGGTCGAATAGCTTGTTGCGCTTCTGCAGCGTGGCGACCGCCTGGGAGTGCTTGGTCGTCTCCCAGAATTTGTGCTCGGTGGGGTGGCAGTTGGCGCACTGATTCGAGCCGATGTAAAAAGCCTGGCCTTTGGGCACCGGCGGCACCTTGTGCTCGACCTGCATCTGCAGCGCTTGCAGGTGCTCGTTGAACGCGTTTCGACGCTGGGCCATGGCCTCGTCGATGGGCAGCCCCGGCCTCATGGGGATGGGACGATAGATGAAGGCGTTGCCCTTGGCGGGCACGTCGACCGTGCCGTTGCGCAACTGCTCGGCGCGCTTTTGGAAGCGGTCGATGTCGTCCTGCAGGCGTTTGACGATGGGCGGGCTCTTCTGGCGCGCCGACGGCGGGAAGCGCTCGAGCTGCTCGCGCTTGTGCTTGATCAGGCGCTCGACCTTCTCCAATTCGGTGCGGCTGCCCGCCCCGGCGTTGGTGTAGGCGCCGCCCCTGGTGCGCTGGTACAGCTTGAGCACGCCCAGATACCGCCCCTGGTCGAAGGCCTCCAGGGTGTGCGCGCCGTTGACGGTCTCGACCTGGTCGGTCTCCCGGGGGGCGTGGCCGACGATGCCAAAATCGATGCCGGCGACCTTGGCGAGCACGCTCTTGGTGGCGCCGAGGTCGCCGTGCATCACCAACACGATGGTCGTAGCGCCCTGCTTCCTTAGCGCCTGCACCGCCTTTTCGACCGCCGGCTTCGGGTCGCTCGCCGAGACGTTCTTCACCGCCTTGTACAGCTCGGGATTGACCGCGCCGACCACGCCGAGCTTGATGTCGCCCACATCGATGAGCTTGGTCGCCGGAAGTGCCTTGCCGGCGATGCTCAGGTTGGCCGCGATCGGCTCGACGCCCGCCTGCTTCATCTTTGTCAGATAGAAGTCGGTCCCCAGGGCGAAGTCGAGCTCGCCGGGCACCGTCACCTGGGTATGAAGCGCCTTTTCGGCCGCCACGATGACGTCGGCCTTGGCCTTGTCCTGGGGCACGGCCTTCTTTTCGAGCTTGGCGAACTCGAAGAGCATATCCCCGGCGTCGAGCATGGTCGTATCCGGGTAGAGCTTTCGGGCCGCGTCCACGTAGCCCACGATGCGATCGATGCCCCCTTGCAGAACCTCGGCGCTGCAGCCGCACGGCTCGAGGTAGCCCTTGAGGCCGGCCAGGAAAAACACCGCCGGCGCCTTCGGGCCCGGACTCGTCGGCTGGACGCTGCCCGGCTTGACCTCTCCGGGAAGCGTCGACGTCGCCGCCGCCGGTTTGGCCTTGGCCCCGGCCGGGGCGTCGGCGTGGTCGTCGGCGCCCTGGTCGGGTTCGGTCACCGAGCTCTTGGCGTCCTTTCGCTTGGCGTCGCGGTCACACGACTGCACCAACAGGACGCCCCACACGCCCAAGACACACAGCAAGATCCACCAGCGGCCCGAGGTTTTGCGCAGAGTACTCATTTGTGTTCGAGGATCCTTCGAAGGTTGGCGGATTCCCACTGCATCGCTCTGTCGTAGTCAGGAAACTGTCTTTCCATCGCGCGAAATTCCGGCGTGTGCACCTGCCGGCGCGATTGAGCCTCGCGCGGCGGGAAGATGGCGTGCAGCACCTCATGGTAGACGATGAACGCCACGAAATACCGGGGCACCCACTTGCGGTCGAGCGCGGGGTGGATGCGGATAAGCTTGCGGTCGAAGTCGTAGCTGCCGAAGCGGATGCTCTTGGTGCCCCGGCCGCGCCGGCCCCAGGTAATATGAAGTTCGTCGATGTCGTCGAGGGCGGGATGGTCGACCGCCTCCAACACCTCGGCGAGGATCCCGGTCAGGTTGAAGTGTTGGCCGCGCGCCTGCAGCTCGTCGTCGTCGGGCGCGAAGCTGATCGCCTCGCGGTTCTCCCGGATATATTGCTGGATATGCTGCCGCGCCCCCTTGCGCCCGCTGGCCAGGTCGGCGATCGCCTTCACCGTGCGCTCGCAGCAGCCCACGAACATATGGTGCGCGCGAATCTCCTGGCGATTGCGCCGCCGACGCGACGACAGCATGCGCCGCCGGTTGTCGGTCAGGATCAGGTCGACCACCCCGAGCAACTGCTCGAGGCGCACGTGCAGCCGGTGCGCCTCGGGCCGACAGGCGCGCAGCTCGCCGGGAAGCTCCGACAGGTCGAGCGTGCCTCGCGAGGCCACCTCGTCGAGGGCGTCGACCTCCTTGCCCGCCCACTCCCACAGGTCCGGCTGCATGTCGTCGATGGTGTCAGCCATTACTTCAACTGGCGAAGCTCCTCCAGAGATGCCTCCAGCGTCGCCTTCTCCTCGAGGTACTGCTCGCGCTTGTCGCGCTCCTGCTGGACGATATGCTCGGGGGCGTTGTTGACGAAGCCCTGATTGGCGAGCTTGCCGTCGACATAGTCGATGTCGCTGTGCACACGCGCCAGTTCTTTTTCGAGGCGGGCCATCTCCTCGTCGAGATCGATCAACCCCTTCAAGGGGATGCGAATTTCGACGCTGCCGCGAACGGCCGTGGCCGCGCCCTCGACGTCGCCGGCTTCATTGGAGCCGATGACGTTGATGGTGTCGGCCTTGGCCAGGCGCTGGATGTAGCTGTCGCCGGCCGCGATGGCCGCGCGCGCCGTCTCGTCGTCGGTCACGAAGAACACCTCGTCGATGACCTGGCCGGGCTTGACGTTGGTCTCGCCGCGGATGCCGCGAATGGCGGTGATCAGGTCGATGACGCGGTCCATCTGGTCGGCGGCGTCGTCGAAGTCGTCGAGGCCGCGCGCCTCGGGCCACGGCGCCACCATGATGCTGTCGGGAGCGTCGTCGGCGTGGGGAAGCGCCTGCCAGATATCCTCGGTGATAAACGGCGAGATGGGGTGCATCAGCCGCAGCGTGGTGTCCAACACGTAGGTCAACGTATCTCGGGCGGCCTTGCTCTGGGCGGCGGTGGCGCCGCGGTCGGAGTGCAGCACCTCTTTGCTCAGCTCGATGTACCAGTCGCACAGCTCGTGCCAGACGAATTGGTACAGAAGCTGGGCGGCGTCGTTGAACCGGAAGTCGTCGAGCGCCTCGGTGACCTCGCCGACCACGTGGTCGAGCCGGCTGACGATCCAGCGATCGGCCACCGACAGCTCGCTGGCGTCGAACGGGTGGTTTCCGTCGTTCCAGGCGTCCGTATAGGTCGCATACGACGGTGCGTCGTACCCCTCGAGGTTCATCAGCGCGAAGCGCGCCGCGTTCCACAGCTTGTTCAAAAACGCGCGGTAGCCCTCGATGCGCTTGATGTCGAGCTTGATGTCGCGCCCCTGCGCCGCGTAGATCGTCAGCGTATAGCGCAGCGCGTCGGCGCCCTGGGCGCCCACGCCGTCGGGATACTGGCGCAACAGCTCGGCGTGCACCTCGGGGTCGAGATCTTCGGGATCGGCCCCGTAGATCATGTGCAGCGGGTCGATGACGTTGCCCTTGGTCTTGGACATCTTATTGCCCTCCCTGTCACGCACCATCGCGTGCAAGAAGACCTGCTCGAAGGGCACCTCGTCCATAAACCACAGGCCCATCATCATCATGCGCGCCACCCAGAAGAACAGGATATCGAAGCCCGTTTCCATGACCTGGGTGGGATAGAATTTGTCGAGCTCCGGGGTCTTATCCGGCCAACCCAGCGTGGAGAACGGCCATAGGGCGCTGGAAAACCAGGTATCGAGAACGTCCGGGTCGCGCTCCAGGTCCTGGCTGCCACACGCCGAGCAGGCGTCGGGGGTCTCGCGGGCGACGATGACCTCGTCGCACTCCTGGCAATACCACGCCGGGATGCGGTGGCCCCACCACAACTGCCGGCTGATGCACCACGGCCGGATATTGTACATGAAGTGGTCGTAGGTCTTCTTCCACACCGGCGGGATGATCTCGGTCTTGCCCGTCTCCACCGCGTCGATGGCCTTTTTGGCCAGCGGCTCGGTGTTGACGAACCACTGCAGCATGGGGAGCGGCTCGACGACCACACCGGTGCGCTGGCTGCGCCCCGGGGAGTACGGCCGGTCCTCGATGCCCTCGAGCAGGCCGGCCTCCTCGAAGTGTTGGACCACGCGGGTGCGCGCCTCGTAGCGATCCAGGCCCACGAATGCCTCGGGGGCGTTCTCGTTGATGTTGGCGTCGAAGTCGATGACCTGGATGACCTCCAGATCGTGGCGCTGGCCGCACTCCCAGTCGTTGGGGTCGTGGGCGGGGGTGACTTTGACGGCGCCGGTGCCCTTCTCCGGGTCGGGAAGGATCTTGTCGGCGATGATGGGGATCTTGCGGCCCACGATGGGCAGATCGATCATCTTGCCGACGAGGTCCTGGTAGCGCTCGTCGTCGGGGTGGACGGCCACGGCGGTGTCGCCGAGCATCGTCTCGGGGCGCGTCGTCCCCACGATGATATGCCCGGAGCCGTCGGCCAGCGGGTAGCGCAGGTACCAGAACTTGCCGTTCTCCTCCTCGCGGTCGACCTCCAGGTCACTCAACACCGTCTGGCCGGCCGGATCCCAGTCGACCATGCGCAGGTCGCGGTAGATCAGCCCCTGGTCGTACAGCTCGACGAACGCCTCGCGCACCGCCTTGTTGAGGCCCTCGTCGAGGGTGAAGCGCTCGCGCTCCCAGTCGCAGGAGGCGCCCATGCGCTTGAGCTGGTTGATGATCTGGCCGCCGTGCTCTTCCTTCCACAACCAGGTGCGCTCCAAAAACTTCTCGCGCCCGACGTCGTGGCGGGTGCTGCCTTCCTTGGCCAACTGACGCTCGACCATGACCTGGGTGGCGATGCCGGCGTGGTCGGTGCCCGGCAGCCACAGCGCCTCATAGCCCTGCATGCGCTTCCAGCGCGTCAGGATATCCTGCAGGGTCACGAACAGCGCGTGGCCCATATGCAGGCTGCCGGTGACGTTGGGCGGAGGGATGACGATGGTGAACGGTTCTTTGTCGCTGTCGGCGTCGGCGTGGAAATAGCCTCGATCCACCCAGAAATCGTACCAGTCGGATTCGACTTCGACCGGATCGTAATTCTGATCAATCTTCATATCGTCGTCCTCGTTGCCTTGGTCGCCGCGCGAAAGCACGCGGCGCGTAATTCGTACAGTGTATTCACCCGTCGGGTTTTATCCATCGGAGCAAAGCTGGGTCAAGCCCGACACCGGTTGCCCCCGGCGAGCGCGGCGCAACAAAAAACCCGCCGGCCGGCGGGTTTTTGTCGAGCGGTGCTGGAGCCAAGCGTCAATCTTCGGCCAGCAGCCGCTCGATCTCGACGCGTACAGCCTCGCGGATCTGCTCGCCCAGGCGCTGCTGGACGATGGCATCGACGCGCTGTTCGCCGTGCTCGAGCAACTTGGGGAGCACCTTTTGCTGGAAGACCTCGCCCATGATGTTGCGAAGCAGGCCGGGAAGCTGCGCTTTGACTGAGCGCTTGACCTCTTCTTTGACCATGGTCTCGATCTCGGCGCGGCTCATGCCGATATTGGACACGCCCGAGTCGTTGGTGGTCCCGCCGGTGGGAGCGGCGCCGCTTTGGGAGACTTCCTGAGCACGCGTCGACGCGTTGACATCCGGCGTCGAGATGCGCGGCTGGCTGCCCCCGCGGGTCTGATTGGCGTCGGGGATGCGCGGCTGGCTGGCCCCGTCGGTGTGCATGCGCGGCTGGCTGCCACTCTGCTCGGTGGTGCGCATGCGCGGCTGGCTGCCACTCTGCTCGGTGGTGCGCATGCGCGGCTGGCTGCCGCTCTGCTCGGTGGTGCGCATCCGTGGCTGGCTGCCGCCGGTGCGAAGACGCGGCTGGCTGCCGGAGTCGTGACGCGGCGTGGGACGACGCGCCCCGCTGTTGTCGTCGACGGGGATGCGCGGGCGGCTCGGCGCCGACTGGGTCGGGCCCCCACCCGGAGTCGCCGGTGGCCCGGAGGGCTGCGGCGTGGCGTTATGCTGACCGGGCGTGGGCGTGGGCGCCGCTGGCGGCGCTCCCGCGGCCGCGCTCGACGGCGCTGCCTGGGCCGTTTGCGACATCTCCGCCACTGCCTCGATGGCATTGAGCAGCGTGTCCGTCTTGAACGGTTTCATGACCACGTCGTCGGCCCCGGCTCCGCGCGCGGCCTCCTCGTTGAAGCCGTGGGCATTGCCTCCCAGAATGATGATCGGGATATTTGCCGTGTTGCCGTTATTCTTGAGCGCGCGGCACACCTCAAAACCGCTGCCATCGGGCATGTGGTAGTCGAGCAGGATCACCGAAGGCGCACGGCCCGCGGCCTCCATCGCCTCCCGAGCACTTCCCACGCCGACGACTTCAAACGGGGCGGCTTTGAGCGCCATCTCGACGACTTGGCGAATTGTTCGGCTGTCATCGGCGACCAGAACCGTCGGACTCATGCAGACTCCTTGCAGCGAGTGTGTGGCAGTGTCGCGCGCTTTCCAAGCGGCTGCATTCACGCCAGAATTTGAGCATGATCTTGCCGCCTTTTGAAATAACACGGGCCGCGTATACGGTCAAGATTCCCGCGCCGCGCAGGCGTCGTGCCCCGCGGCACCTGCGCGGCAACGCAAATGCCGCGCCCAGCGACAGCGACCTTGAAACCAACCGCGAATCGGGCCATCATTCCCTTACGGCCCGCCATGGCGGCGCGCCCGCCCCGTCCCATCAAGACCTGCGCGGATCTAATGGCGCCCGAGCCAACTTCGACAACGACGCCCCCGGCCACTGACGCCGAGCCGCTGTCCGTCGGCGAGGTCATCGCCGAGCGCTACCGCATCACCGAGCACCTCGGCAGCGGCGGCTTCGGCCAGGTGGTCGCCGCCGACGATCTGCACGGCGGCCGGCGCGTGGCCGTCAAGATCTTGCGCGCCGATGCCGGCAGCCGCGATCCCGCGGCGGTGGCGAGGATGCGCCAGGAAGCCGAGATTCTCGAGGCCATCGACCACCCCAACATCGTCGAGATCTACGACGTCGGCGTCAGCGACCAGGGCCGGTTCATGGTCATGGAGCTGCTCGAGGGGCACTCCATCGACCAGGTGCTCGCCGACGAGGGGCCGGCCAACTCCCAACGCGTGCGTCCCCTGGTCAAGCAACTGCTGGAGGCGCTGTCGGCGGCCCATCAAAAGCAGGTGCTCCACCGGGACATCAAACCCGAAAATATCATCCTGGTGGACTCGCCCGACGGCGAGCAGGCCAAGCTGCTCGACTTCGGCATCGCCAAGGCCCAGGAACTGCTCGACGACGACCCCGACGAGGGGATCACGCTGGTCAAGACGCGCGGGGGCGGGTTCGTGGGCACGCCGCGCTACTGCGCCCCGGAGATCGCCGTGGGCGACCCCGCCGACGCCAGCGCCGACTTGTTCAGCCTCGGCCTGGTGCTCGCCGAATGGCTGACCGGCCGCTCGCGCATCGACGCCGAGAAGCAAAACCAGGTCCTCGCCCTGCTCATCCAGCCCGAGCCGCTGGACGTCTGCGATTGCCCGGAGCTGTGGCAGCCGTGGCTGGCGCGCATGATCGCCAAGGATCCGGGCGAACGCTACGCCAGCGCCGAGGAGGCCCTGGGCGCCTTCAGCGCGCTGGTCGAGGGCGAAGGCGACGACGTCGACCTCGCCCAGACGGTCAAGCAGCCGGCGGTGGCGCCGCCCAGCGCCGTTGGGCCGGCGCCGGTCTCCGAGACCGCCCCGACCCAGGTGCGCGACAAGCCGTCGTTCGCCAACATGCCGGCGTCATCGCAGGCCCCGGCGCCCGGCGACCAGGACAGCCTGAGCAAGTCCGTGCTGGGGTTCGTGCTGGTGGCGGCGGTCAGTTGCGCGATCGTGTTGTTGTTGTTGATACTGGCGCGCTCATTTTTTTCCTGACGACGGCATTGCGGCGGTCGCCCCGCCCAGGCGAGCGAGGAGTGGTCGATGAAGATTGCCATCCTGTCGCGCGGACGCACTCTCTACAGCACCCGACGCCTGGCCGAGGCCGGCCGGCGGCGCAAGCACGACGTGCGCATCGTCGATCCCCACGACTGCGCCATCTTCATGCAGGGCGCCAGCCTGACCACCGAGCGTGACGGGCTGCACCTCGACGACTTCGACTGCGTGATCCCGCGCATCGGCGGCGGGTCGAGCTCGTGGGGCCTGAGCCTGCTTCGCCAGCTCGAGTTGCAGGGCATCCCCGTGCTCAACCCCGCCTTCGGGACCATGGTCGCCGCCGACAAGGTGCACGCCCTGCAGGAGTTGGCCGCCGCCGGCGTGCCCATCCCGGTGTCGCTGCAGGCCAAACACCCCCAGGACATCGCCGCGCTGATCGTCAAGGTCGGCGGGCCGCCGGCGATCCTCAAGCTCATCAAGGGCACCCAGGGCGTGGGCGTCATCAAGGTGGACACCGTCGAGTCGGCGGTCTCCACCCTGGAGACGCTGTGGAGCCTGCGCGAGGACGTGCTCGTCCAGGAATTCGTCGCGGAGAGCACCGGCGTCGACCAGCGCATCTTCGTGGTCGACGGCCGGGTGGTCGCCGCCATGGAGCGCACCGCCCAGGAAGGCGAGTTTCGCGCCAACGTCCACCGCGGCGGGACCACCCGCAAGATCGCCGTCGACGAGGAGGTGCGCGACACCGCGCTGGCCGCCGCCCACGCCCTGGGCCTTCGCATCGCCGGCGTCGACGTGTTGCCCAGCGCGCGCGGCCCGCTGGTCATCGAGGTCAACGCCTCGCCCGGCCTCGAGGGCATCGAGCAGGCCACCGGGCGCGACATCGCCAAAGACATCCTCAAATGCGTGGAGAAAATCGCCGGCTGAGCCCGTCGGGCTACTGGAGGTCGGCGACGTTCGCCTCCCAATTGCGCCCGTCGAAGGCGGTGATGGTCAGCGACCCAACGTCGACCCCCTCCAAAACGCGCACATTGACGTCGATATCGTCAGGATGGCTGCGCGCCTGGTAGAATGGATGAATCCCGCAGGTCTGGCAGAACTTGTGCACCGCCTGCCTGGTGTTGAAACGATACTCGACGATCGCGTCCTCGCCGCCCAGCAGCCGAAACTTGTCGGGCGCGACGATCAGGTGCAAGAAGCCCCTTTTTGAGCAAATCGAGCAGTTGCAGTCGAGGATCTCCGCGGCGTCCAGGTCGACGTCGATCTCGAAGCGAATACGGCCGCAATGGCAGCCGCCGTGGTAGGTCTGGATTGCCATGGCGCTGTTCGTTGTTGAGTCTTGGAGGTTGGTTGTTGATGGTGATATTGAAACTGGCCGAAGACTGCTTCTGCACCCCAAGGAACTTCATGAAACGCCTACTCCTCGCAGTTTTCCTCCCCGCGCTCGCCCTGGCGGCGTGCGACCGCAAGCTTCCGCCGCCGAGCCCCGAGCAGCAGCAGGCGATCCTGAAGGACGCCCCGCCGATCTTTGCCACCGAGCACGACCACGCCACCCTGCGCGGCCTCGACGGTATCTTTCTGGGACAGGACAAGAAGGCGGCGCTGGCCAAACTGCGCCAACTGTGCCCCAAGACCATGGAGTATCACAACGGCTTTTTGGGCGGCGACGCCACCTTCCAGGGCTGCGTCTTTGACAAGCCGCGCGGGCCGATCTCGTCGATCCGCGTCGGTTTCTGGCCGCGCATCGGCGACAAAGTGGCCACCCTCGAGGTCAAGCGCGACGACATTCGCCTCGATCAGGTGCGCGAGCGCTTCCGCCAATTCGCCGGCAAGCTCTCCGTGGATGTGCCCCACCCGGGTATGGTCGAAATGCGCGCCCAGAAATACCAGATAATGGCCGACGACGATCAGGGGAAAAACGCCCCCGTCCACATCGCCTTCGGCTACACCCAGAAATGGGGCGACAAGCTCGAGAAAAAGTGAACTCGCCGCCCGCTGCGCCCTACTCCACCGTCTCGATGTGGTAGCGGTAGCCCTGCTCAGTCAGGAAGAGCTGGCGCTTGTTGGAGTACTCCTGCTCGGTGGAGTCGCGGGTGACCACGCTGTAAAAATGCGCCTCGTTGCCATCTTCCTTGGGGCGAAGGATGCGCCCGAGGCGCTGGGCCTCTTCCTGGCGGCTTCCAAAGGTCCCGCTGACCTGGATGGCGACGTTGGCGTCGGGCAGGTCGACGGCAAAGTTGGCGACCTTGCTGACCACCAGCACCGGCACCTCACCGCTGCGAAATTTCTCGTACAACACGTCGCGCTCGGACTGGGGGGTGCGCCCGGTGATGATGGGCGCACCGGTCATCTCCTGGATGTCGTCGAGCTGGTCGAGATATTGGCCGATGACGAGCACCTGATCGGCTTTGTGCTGGTCCAACAGCATCTGGACGACGTCGAGTTTGGCCGGGTTGGTGGCGGCGAGCTTGTACTTCTCGCGCGGCTCGGCCAGCGCGTAGGTCAGGCGCAGGTCGTCGTCGCGAAACGGCACGCGCATCTCGGCGCACTCGGCGGTGGCGATAAACCCTTTCTTCTCGAGCACGCGCCAGGGCACGTCGTATTTTTTGGGCCCGATGAGGCTGAACACCTCGTCTTCCTTGCCGTCCTCGCGCACCAACGTCGCCGTCAGCCCCAGCCGGCGCCGACTCTGCAAGTTGGCCACCGCCCGGAACACCGGCGCGGGCAAAAGGTGGACCTCATCGTAGACGATCAGGCCCCAGTTGGACTCGTTGAACAGCGAGAAGTGCTTGAACTCGGAGTCCTTGCTCTTGCGGTAGGTCAGAGATCTGGTAGGTCGTCAGGGTGACCGGCTTGATCTCTTTGATCTCGCCGGAGTACTCACCGACGAGATCGGGGTCGACGTCGGTCTTGTCGATGATCTCGTCGCGCCACTGGCGCAGCGCGGTGACGTTGGTGGTCAAGATGAGCGTATGCTCCTTGACCACGTCCATCGCGCCCAGGGCGACGATGGTCTTGCCCGCGCCGCAGGGAAGCACGATCGCCCCGCTGCCGCCGCGCTCGGTGCCGCCGGCCCAGAAGGCGTCGACGGCCTCTTTTTGGTAGTCGCGCAGCCCGAACTCCTTGCCCTGGGTGGTCTGCTGGCGCAAACTGATCTCGAGCGGATCGCCCTCGACATAGCCGGCGAGGTCCTCGACCGGGTAGCCCACCTGGATGAGGGCGTGCTTGACGAAGCCGCGCTGGTCCTTGGTGACCTTGACGCGCCCGTTGCGCACGCCTCCCTCGATGAACGGCTCGACGCGCCTCTGGCGCACGACCTCCTCGAGGAGGACCTGGTCATGGGAGACCAGCCAGTGGTCCCCGTCCTCGGCGACCAGCTTGATGCGCCCGTAGCGCGACATGAAGTCGTCGATGTCGAAGAGCAAGTTGTCGGGTACGTCGTACTTGCTGTATTTGGCCAACTGATCCTTGACCTGATCGGCGCTATAACCCAGCGCCGAGGCGTTCCACAGCGACAGCGGCGAGACCCGATAAGTGTGGATATGCTCCGGGGATTTGACGATCTCCGCAAATATCGACAGCGCGTCGCGCGCTTCCTCGAACTTGTCGTTGGCCGTCTCTAAAAGAACGGTTCGATCCGACTGGACAATGAGCGGATTCGACGGATTGTACGGCATTGAGGCGAACCTTGTGCAAATGAGGAGTGCAGATTTTCTTGTCGAGCGAGCCTAAGCGGGCACATTGTGTAAACAGAAATTCGTCAGCCCCTTCGCTGCGAGGCGCACAAACTAGGACGGTACGTCCCGATGATCAACCCTCTCAAGGAAGTCGAGGTCAATCGTTTCATTCTGCGCCACCCGCGCATCAGCGAGGGGTTGGACCAGATGAGCATTGCCCAGATCACCGATATCCATCTGGGCCGTTGGGTCAAACCGCGCCACCTGCGCCAGATCGTCGAGTACGTCAACGAGCAGGCGCCCCATCTGGTCGCCCTGACCGGCGATTACGTGGGGTACAACACCGACGACATCCGACCGTGCCTGCAGACGCTTGGCCACCTGAGCTCGCCGATGTATGCGGTGCTGGGAAACCACGATCACTGGGCGAGCACAGAGCAGGTCGTCAACGAGTTTGGCCGCGCCGAGATTCCCCTGTTGACCAACGAATGGCTGGACTTCGCTCACGGCGATGAATCGATCGCGGTGGTGGGGGTCGACGACCATGTCACCCGCCACGCCGACGTCGAGGCCGCCTTCGACGGCTACCGCGACGAGGGCTTTTGTTTGACGCTGAACCACGTGCCGGCGATCGCGCCGGCGTGCGCCGAGCGCGGCGGCCACCTCATCTTGAGCGGGCACACCCACGGCTTCCAATTCAACGTGCCCGGCCTCACCCACCGCATCGCCGCTCAATTCGGCACCGAATACTACGCCGGGCCTTACCGGCTGGGCGAGAGCTACCTGTACATCAGCCGCGGGCTGGGCTCGGCGTCCTGGCCGTGGCGCATCCGCGCCAAGCCCGAGATCACCTTCTTCGAGCTCAGGCCCAGCACAAAGGTCCACCTGGAGCTGGCCGAGTCGACCACCATCGAGGTCAAACACCGGCCCTGAGCACCACCGACACCGGCCAGATTGCTTGCCGCAAGCGCCGCCAGCCCACCAGGAGGCGCGACCGGAGTGGGAAGGTTGCGGGATGACTGTGCGTTCTATAGGTTGAACTCGTCAGTTCAATGCTTGACCGAGCAGTCACCCGCGTCCCCATGAGCAAAACCTCCGCCGAAGAACGACACCGCTGGCTGGTCCTTGGCCTGTTGATGGCAGGCACCCTGATGGCCGCCCTGGACACCAGCATCGTCAACGTCGCCCTGCCCAACATCATGAGCGCGTTCGGGGTCAACCGCGACCAGATCGAGTGGGTCTCCACCGCGTTCATGCTCGCCTCGGCGGTGACCATGCCGCTGATCGGCTACGTGTCCGACCGGTTCAGCTACGAGCGCCTGTACTTGATCGCCCTGTTCATCTTCACCCTCGCCTCGGGGCTGTGCGCGGTCGCGTGGAGCTACCACGCGCTGATCGTTGCGCGCATTCTGCAGGCGATCGGCGGCGGCGCCGTTCGCCCCATGAGCATGGCCATGGTCACCGAGCTCTTCGAACCCCACGAGCGCGGCAAAGCCCTGGGGATCTGGGGCACGGGCATCATGATCGGCCCGGCCATCGGACCGACGCTGGGCGGCTACCTGACAGACTGGTTCAGTTGGCGCACGATCTTCTCGGTCAACTTGCCCATCGGGGTGCTCACCCTCATCGCCTGCACGTTCATCCTGGACCTGTCGCCGGCCAAGAAGCGCACCAACCGCTCCTTCGACGTGATGGGCTACGGGTTTTTGGCGATGTTCCTGATCTCGACGCTACTATGTCTGGCCAACGGCGAGCGCGAGGGGTGGACCTCGATGTACGTGATCACCTGTGTGAGCCTGTCGGTGGTGGGCCTGGTCATGTTCATCGCCACCGAGCTGGCCGCCGAAGATCCGCTGCTCGATCTGGGCCTGTTTCGCTACCGCAATTATTCGGTGGCGTTGGTCCTGGCGGCGGTGCGCTCGATGGGATTGTTCGGCGGGATCTTCCTGCTGCCGATCTTTTTGCAGAACTTGATGGGCTTTACCACCATCCAGACGGGGCTGTGGCTGATGCCGGGTGCGATCATGGTGGGGCTGTGTATGCCGATCGCCGGACATTTGACCGATAAATTCCACGCGCGCTGGTTGGTCGCGGCCGGGGCCGCCATCACGGGCATCTCCCTGGTCATGTTCGGCAACCTGGACCCGAAGACCGGCGCCTGGGGCATCATCGGCCCGCAGTTGGTGCGCGGGGTCGGTCTCGCCTTGTTGATGTCTCCGTTGATGACCGCGGCGCTGAACTCCGTGCCCAACGAGGTCGTGCCCACGGCGTCGAGCTTCATGAACGTCGCCTCGCGCGTGGGCGGCTCGTTCGGCATCGCGATTCTGAACACCTACGTGTCCCACGCCGCCAAGGTCCACATGGTGCGCCTGGGCGCGCTCATGCCGATGGCCTCCCACCGGTTTCACCACACCACCCAGTGGATCGGCGAACACCTCGGCGCCGGCCAACGTCAGGCCACGATGCTGCTGGCCAAAGTCATGGCGTTCAACGCGCAGATCTTGAGCTTCGACAACGGCTTTGTCGTCGCCGGGCTCATCCTCATTTTATTGGGGGCCCCGCTGGGGCTGATGTTGGCGCCGACGGGCGATGACGACGAGGACGACGCCTCGGCCGCCGAGCCCGTGGTCGCCGAGTAGCGCCCACCACGCTCAGGGACGCACCTCGAAGGAGACCTCGGCGCGCGGATCGATGGTGGTATCGACGGCGGCCTTGGCCTTGAGGCGCCAGTGGGCACCGTCCTGGGTATACACGGCGTCTTCGGGGATATGCAGCACGATGGGGATGACGAATTCGTAGTCGGCCGGCAGCCGGATGTCCTGGGCGACCTCGGCCGTCTTGACGAAGTCCTGCCACTGACCGTCGCGCTGGACCTGACCTTCCAGACTGATGGCGACGTAGTCGATGGAGCGCGCCTTCTGAGGGCATTTGAGGGTCGCCTTGGCCTCGAGCTCTTCACCCGCTTTGACGATATTCTTGCCCAGCTCCAGGGCGAAGTCGAGCTCGCCGCCGGTGATCGTATTGAGGCGGCCAGTCAAGAATTTGAGGGTTTGGCTGAGCTTGATCTTTGTCATGAGTACGGCTCGATCCCCAGAGTATCATCGACATCACTCTTGTGGTCACTGTACCACAATCCGCATCGTTTCAAACTTTGTGTTTTCGAGCCTCGGGGTGGCCACGGCGGCGAGCGTGACGCTCATTTCTTTGGTTCGCCCGGCGGTGCTGGTAGATTGTTCGGGATAGATCCGGGTTTCCGCCGTGAGGCCGTTGCAGATGACCGAAAGCAGTTCAAGAACTCGCCTGATCGTGGCCGGCGTCGTCGTGCTGGGCATCGTCGCCGCGCTCGTAGGTGTACTGGTGTCGAGGGGCGGTGGGTCGGATAGGCCCTCCAAGGGCGCCGACGCGGGCGTTGCCTTGAAGCCGTGGAAGCACGCCGACGACGCCGCCCAGCGTGACGTGGCGGTCGACGCCGCCCACGGCCCGGCCCTCCGCCTGGCAGGCGGCGAGACGATCCTCCTGACGCCGGCGTCCGACGCACTATCGCTGTCCGGGTGGCACGTCGTTCACCGGAAACATCGCGTGTCCGTGGTCGCCGACGGCCACCTGGGCGCGGCCAAGGCGCGTGCCACATGGACCTTCGTCGACGGCAACCCCAACGCCTACCTCGCGCTCCACCTGCGCGGGGTCCCCGCGCACGCGCTCGCCGGCAACATCGCCTTCGGGCTCCGCCTTGCCGACGGCGAGCTGCGCACGCTCAGCCCGACGCGGAGCGCGGACCTGCTCCCCCACCCGGTGCGCTGGCACAGCGGTGATACCACGCTGACGCTGTCGAATTGGAGCGGTGATGCGCTGCAGGCCGACCCGACCAAGCACGAGATTGCCCTGCGGCTCTGGACAGCGTCGCGCCACCCGGGCTTTCAGGCATGTGAGGCGGCGCCGGATAAGCTCACCGTCGATCTCGACGCCCACCTCGTGGTCACGATCGGACAGACGAGCTCGGCGTTCCGCTGGCCGTTCGCCGCGGGCAACGAGGCGCTGCTCGTGCCCGTCTTCGACACACCGGCCCACCTCGCCGACCCCGAACTCGCCCGAGTGGCTGCGCGCGACGCCGAACGATGGGTGCTGCGAGCACGTACGCTCATCTACGGACACTCCAACCCCCAGGACCCGCGCTACGGGAATGGGGGGCTGCTCGGCCACGGGCTGGGCGCGACGGTGGTCGTCCCCCAACAATTTGCCGGCGATCCCAAGGTTGCCGCGCTGGCCAAGGAGCTGGCGGGAACACGCGTCGAGCTCGCGGCACGGTCGGCCACCGCCGAGGGGCCTTTGAGCGCGAGCCGCGTACTCGCCAAGCCGAGCTGCGCACAGCTCGTCGGCGCGAAGGGAGCCCCTGTGCCGGCCACGCTCATTGCCGACGCCGACACCGGGCGAGGGCGCAGCACCCTGGGGCTGGCGCGCGGCGCGCTCGCTGCGACGGTCCTCCCCCACGCCTTCGACGGCCGCCGCTCGCAACTGCTCTCCCGGGGGCTATCGACCGAGGGGCTCTCCGTGCTGGTCGATACCCACGGCGCTCGTGTCTTCGCTGCGCCGCTCGTGGCCACGCGCAACCCGTTGATCGGCGCGGCCAAGGAGTCGCTGCTCGACCCCGAACGCGACGGTAATTGGACGGTCGCCCAGCCGCTGGCGGGCTCGCTGGCAGATATGGAATTGTGGCACGAGGAGACACCGCTGCTGGTCACCGACCTGTCACAGGCGACGACCTATCTGTCCCAGATGAGCCAGGTGCAGTGGTGGTGGAACGGGTCGGGCCAGCTCGTCGTCTACAACCCGAGCAAACACAGGGTGCGTGGGCTGACGCTGGCGTTTACCGGCACGGTGCGCCCCAAATCGGGCGCCAAGAAGGCGGGCGCGGTGCACACGCGCTCGGTCGCGCTGAACGACGACGCCGCGCTGACGCTTCTGTGGTGGGATGTCCCGCCGGGCACGCACGCGCTCGCCGTGGAGCGCGAGGGCTCCAAACTAAGCCGGCCGGCCCCGGTCAAATGGACGGTCAGCGCCCCCTGAGTCCACGGCGGCTGCTGCGTCAAAGGCCGCTGCGCGCGTACTCGACCTTGAGGCATCGGTCCTGGACGACATCGATGCCCGCGGCCTGCAGCCGCTCGGCGGCCGCATCATTGCGGATCCCCAACTGCATCCACACTGTCTTTGGCAGCGGGTCCATGGCGAGGATCTCGTCGACATGGCCGGCGACTGCGTCGGAGCGCCGAAAGATGTTGACCATGTCGACGGGCCCGTCGACCTCGGCCACCGATCCCACCGCTGCGTGGCTGCCGATGGTGTGATAGTTGGGGTTGACGGCGACGATCTCGTAGCCGTGCCGCTGCATATAAGCCGGCACGCTAAAAGCCGCGCCAGCCGGCTTCATGCCGATGACGGCGATGCGGTGGGTGCGCTCGAGAATATCACGAAGCTGCTGCGATGAGTGGCTCATGGACAGTGCCGCCGCCGGAAACTCAGTGATGGTGGTGATCGCCGCCGATATGCACGTGGCCGTGCTGCATCTCCTCGTCGGTGGCGTCGCGCACCTCCACGACCTGACCGGTGAAGTGCAACTGTTTGCCGGCCAGCGGAGGGTTGCCGTCGAGGATGACCTCGTCGCCGCTGACCTCCTTGATGTAGAAGATCATGCCCGCGCCGCCCTCTTCGGGGATGAGCTGGATGGGCGTGCCCGACTTCAACTCGATGCCCTCGGGAAACTCCTCGCGGCGCACCCGCTGGAGCATATTGGAGTTGTACTCGCCGTAGGCATCCTCGGGATCGAGCTCGATGTCGAACTCTTCGTCCTCCTGCGAGCCGTCGAGCGCCCGCTCGAGGCCGGGGATGATATTTCCGTGCCCGTGCAGGTAGTAGAACGGCTCGTCCGGCTCGCGGCGCTCGAGTTCTTCGCCGTCGCCGTCGCACAGCAGATAGGTGATGCCCACGACGCGATTATTTGCAACTTCCATGGTCGGTCCCGTTTTCGAAGAGCCAATGGTGACGGCCCCACCGACAAGCTGCGCCGGTCAAGAGGCCTCGATGAGCTCGCGCACACGCCGAAGCTGGTACTGCGAGCGGGTATCGCTGCCGGCCTGAGCGGCGCGTTCCAAGAGCTGCCGGGCCGGCTTGGTTTCTCCGCGTGTATAGTGCACTTCGGCGCGCAACGCCAACAGCTCGGCCTCACGCCCCGGAATCTCGCGGACGATGGCGTCGCTGACCTCGTCCAGCTCGGCCAGGATCGCGTCGGCGTCCAGCGTCCCCCGCGCAAAGCGCAACTCGCCGAGCACCCCGGCGAGCACCACGCGTGGAAGATCCGGGCGAAGCCACCGCGCTTGCTCGATCGCCTCGTCGTAGTCCGACCGCGCGCCCTCGCGCACCGCGAGCTCCGCACGACACGCAAGAATGTATGCACGAGCTTCCTTGGGACGAGCCACGTCGGCCACCGCCTCGTCGGCCTCGTGGCAGTGCACCAGGTTTTCGGTGCGCAGCGCACACTCCATCAACCAGCGGTGGATCTCCAGGGCCTGCGCGCCCTTGGTGGGCACCGCCAACCCCGTGGTCAGCTCCCGGCGGGCGCGTGCGTAATCGCCCTGGCGCACGTACGCCCGCGCCAGCGTCACCCGGTTGATCAGCGCCTCGGTGCGCCCCCGCGCCACATTGTGGCTCAGCCGCGCCTCACAATACTCGATCGCCGCCTGCGCCCCCCGGTGCTCCAGATACCAGGCTCCCAGGCGCGTGCGCAGATACAGATAGGCCAACAACAACGCGTAGGGCACCACCAACAGTGGAATCGCCCGGGCCATAAAAAAGGTCGACCAGCTCTTCCACTCCGGCTGAAAGCACAGATAAACCCCCACGAAATAAGCCAACGCCGTCGCCAAACCGCTGGCGCCCAAAAGCGAAACCAACGCGGGATACAGTCGCTGCATTGCGAGGTGCCTCAGTCCGTGAAACTGTATAGATACCGGCATCGCCGACGCCGCCCAACTGTTACCCGATGTGAGATGCTCGGGTAGGCGCCGATCATATATGGTGCGTGGTACATGTCGCCAGTGCCGCCCGGCGGAACTGAACGCATGGACCGCTGCCGCCCATAACATCAACAAGCGTTCGACCCACGAGGCTTCCCATGGCTGCCGACAGTTCCGAGACCATCGACACGAACTCCGAGACGTCCACGCCCGCGACCGACGCGTCCGACGAGCGTCTGCTGGTCCATTTTGCCGACATCGAGGCCGCCCGCGAGCGCATTCGCGACGCGATCCATATCACGCCGTGTCACCAGAGCGAAAACCTCAGCCAACAGCTCGGCTGTCAGGTCTTTTTGAAGCTGGACAACCTGCAGCGCACCGGCAGTTTCAAGGAGCGCGGCGCGGCCAACAAGTTTTTGACCATGTCCAAGGACGACCGCGACCGCGGCGTGATCGCCTCGTCGGCGGGCAACCACGCTCAGGCCGTCGCCTTCCATGGCACCCGTCTGGGCATCGACACCAAGATCGTGATGCCCGAGGGCACTCCGCTGGTCAAGGTCACGCGCACCAAGCGCTTCGGCGGCAAGGTGGTGCTTCATGGGGCCAACTACGACGACGCCTACGCCCACGCCATGGAGCTCGCCAAACAGGAAGATCGCTGCTTCGTCCATCCGTTCGACGACCCGGCGATCATCGCCGGTCAGGGCACCCTGGGCTTGGAGATCCTCGAGCAGAATCCCTACCTGGACATCGTGGTCGTGCCCATCGGCGGGGGCGGGCTCATCTCGGGCATCGGCGCCGCGCTCAAGGAGACCAACCCCAAGATTCGGGTCATCGGCGTCGAGCCGGAGGTGCTTCCGTCGATGCGCTCGGCCATCGAAAACAAGATGCCGATCGAGTTACCGGCCGCCCAAACGCTGGCCGACGGCGTGGCCGTGCGCAAGGTGGGCAGGTACACCTGCGCCAACGCCAGCCGCTACGTCGACGAAATCGTCACCGTCAGCGAGGAGGAGATCGCCAACGCCATCCTGGTGTGTTTGGAGGAAGAGAAGTTCGTCGTCGAGGGCGCCGGGGCCACGCCGGTCGCCGCGCTCCTCGCCGGAAAAATCAGCAATATCGCCGGCCGGCGGGTGTGCACGATCGTCAGCGGCGGCAATATCGACGTCAACGTGATCTCGCGGATCATCGAGCGCGGGCTGGTCGCCGCCGGGCGCCTGTTTCGGCTGGATCTGCAGATCGACGACGTGCCCGGCAGCCTGGCGGAATTGCTCGGGCTCATCGCCCGCCAGCGCGCCAACGTCTTGCAGGTCGTCCACAATCGCACCTTTTTGGAGGCATCTCCCCTGGGCGCGACCAACGTCGAGCTCACCCTCGAGACGCGCGGCCCCGAGCATATCGAGCAGCTCCGCGCGA
Source organism: uncultured delta proteobacterium (assembly GCA_963697525.1). Lineage (GTDB taxonomy): Bacteria > Myxococcota_A > Bradymonadia > Bradymonadales > Bradymonadaceae > Bradymonas. Next base: position 3,178,224 of record OY969087.1, on the reverse strand, counting down.
CGCTCGAGGCGAACGGCTACAAGATCGTCGACAAGCTGTGACGTTGCAAGATTAGCTGTCGGCGTCGAAACGCTCGAACCACCAATAGTCGCCGTCGACCACCCGCACCCACGGCTTCTTGCCGGCGTACAAACGCGCGTCGCCCACAAAGAAGATCGGCAGCTTGCGCCCCGGCTCGAAGCCCGTCTCCAGCAACTCCGCTCCCCGCTCGGTGAGCCGATAGGTGAATTGCTCGAAGACGTCCTCCTGCCCCTCCTGCGCCTGGGCGTCCACGTAGGGGGCGCCCTCGTCGCACAGACTCCAGGCGCGCAGCCGCGCCAGCAAGACCAGATCATCGAGGAATCGGTAGTCATCGGCCAGCGTATCGCCGATGACGCCACCGCCTGTTTTCGCCTCCCCGCCGTCGAGCTGGCTGAGCAGGTCGCGATCGAGTTCGGACAGCGCAAGCCGCCGCGCGCGGCCTCCCTCGGCCACGGGAAACAACCGCCCGTAGTCCTCGGCGAAGACCGGGAACTCCGGGAAGAACTTGGCCGTATGCGGAATGGAGATGGCGAATTGTCGAGGGGAGACGGAAGCAAACGTCTCCCAGAGGTTCGCCCCGGCCTCCACGTAGACCAGCTCCGGATAGAACCGATCGTCGAACCCAACGACGAGCTCGTCGGCTTCCAGATCGCGCAGGCTCGTGTAGCGTGTCGAACCGTTCGCCTGCTCAGACAGCGTCACC